>CAVWBS010000001.1:0-1300000 GCA_963753325.1 uncultured delta proteobacterium
CCGGACATCCCGAAATGATGAACTGCGTGACGCCGATTTCCTTGTAGTCGAGGAAAGCCCTGGCGAGCGCCTCGGGCGTCCCCACGAGCGAGGTCCAGACAGGCCCGTAGTAAGGGCACCAGCCCGGCCCAAATCGTATCGTTCAGCCATTCGGCATCGGGATCAGATCGGGCCGCCTCGCGAAACATCTGAGAGTCGTCCTTGGAGGTGATGGGCGCCTGCCGCTTGCCGGCGTGGTCGTCCGGCAGCAGCGCCCTGGCAGCCGCAACCGCCTCGGCACGCGTCTCCCGGCATATCAGGCCGAGCCTGAGGCAGACATCGATTCCGAGTTGTCGAAAGCGCGCCACCACGGGCTGGAGCTTTTCGGGAGTGTCCACCACGCGCAACCAGCAGGTTCCCTGGGAACAGGCCAGCCGTTGCGCCTGCTCCGAATGTCCCGAGACATAGATTTCGGGAACAGAGCGGTCGGGGGCCTGAAAGGGGTGTGAAGGATTCCGCGCTCAACACGATAATACTTGCCGACGAAGTTGACCTCACCGTGGCCTCGCCAGAAAGCATTGCACACGGCCAGAAACTCCTCGGCACGCGCGTACCGCTCATCGTGCTCGAGGAAATCTCCGTAGGTGTGTTGTTCGTCAGTGGAACTGCCGGCGACCATATTCAAGGCGACGCGCCCCTCACCAGCATGGGCGAGGGTGTTGAACTGCTGCACAAAAGTCGTCGGCTGCATCCAGCCCGAACGGAAGGCTGCGATGAACTTGAGTTTCTTGGTTTCCCGCCCAAGTGCGCACGCCGTAAGTAACGAATCTGGCTCGTAAGGACCGCAGGAGATCAGCACCGAGTCGATCCCCGGCCTCCTCGGCGATGCGGGCAAAGCGCCACCCAGCCCTCCATGTCCGGTTGTCGAGCAGGCGAAGTGCGTTCATAACATCGGGTACGATACGCGGCCGTTTGCTTCGCCGTTTCCACGGCGACTTCTCCCCCCTTGGGCAGCATCCAGTGGAATCGCAAGTTCATGCTAACTCCTGCTCGCTCGCCGAACGAACATTCTCAGCCGCTCGGGTTACGCGTTTCTGAGAACGCAGCAGTGCTGCCACTCCGGGTGGACAGGGGTGTAGACCTTCCCGTCCGGGAAAAGAGCCTGAATCCATTCGGGCTTAAAGTAGGAGCCATACGACTCCATCGGTCTTCCCTGGCGCTGCTGGTGCGAAAACTCCTCACCGGGTTCGACGTACAGCTTGTCGTCGATGAGTAGACACCACTTCGATTGTTCCGCTCGCTTGACCATATCTTCAATTTCAAGTACCGGGATCTTGTCCTTGTTCCGCTCCAGCATCTCTCGGACCCCAGTGCCGGGAGGCAGACTGGGGTCAGACAAAGCTCTGTCGTAACTGGGATCCGTAAATGTAAAGGCCAGACACCCTCGGGACGCCAGCATGGAACGGAGTTGGGCGACCAGCTCCAGCATCTCGACTGGGTGTGCGTGCGTGAAGACCGAAAACGCGATGATGATCTCGAATTTCACACCGCAATCGGGTATCGGCAAATTGCGAATGCCTTCCGGGTTGTACTGCGGATTATACCGATCGAAATGAACGAAATGAGCCCTCGGATAATTACGGCGGCCTTGTTCGACCACGGCCTTGTTGGTGTCGATGCACCAGTAGTCATCGTGATCCACCGAATCGCCAGCTCCTACCAGGAATCCGCCGATGTTTCCTCCGAAATCCAGGATCTTGCTCCCCTTCCAACGCGGTCGTTCCAGGAGTTCATCAAAATACACAAACTGAGTGGTCCGCCCTGAAATGAGATTCCACATGCTCGATCCGTATGTGTCCAAGGCGTTATGGAATCGTCAACCGCTCGTCTGATGGAGAACCATCGAAAGGTCGCACTCACACCTCTACGGTCCACGGTACGGCCTTTTGCGGGACTGCATGTCGCTCGCTCCATCGTTGCAGTGCCCAGGGGGGCGTATCGACGTCGCGATATCCTCCCAGCAACTGCCGCGTGATGGGATCGGCCTTGGCAAGCAGAGCTGCATCGGGATTTTCGAGGTACACCTCCTGCTTCATCCAGCGGTAAGCATACCCGTACATCAAAACTTTTGACGCGCGATCGCTCAGGTTCGGCGCCGCGGTGTGGAAGATTCGGTTTTCGAAGAACACCGCGTCCCCGGCGTCCAGTTGCAAATCGCAGACCTCCACATCACTGGGATCCACCTGCCCCTTGGGGATGGCCAGAGGGGCCTCCCTCAAATGCGTCTTGCGGGCCATCAGTGTCATTCCGCATTGAGTCGAGCGAAAATCGGTCAGACAGTAACAGATTTTGATGCCCACCCGCGGTAGTCCCACATGTCCCAGATCGCGAGCCATTCGAATATCCCGATGCCATCCGCGACGAAAAGCCGGCAAGCTTGGATTCTCGGGTCGCTTACAGATAATCGCCGTGGAATGGAGGTGAATATTGGGACCCATCAATTGAACCACGAGAGGAACAGTTGACGAATTCGCCACCAGCTCAAACAGTGCTTCCTCCCGGACCAGCCCCGGGCGCAGGTCTAGCTGGTTATACTCGGGCCGGTCGAGTACGACCGGCTTGTTCAGAAACGAATGTGCCAGCCTGTCGACCGCATCAGTCGCGCGCGCGACCGTCACTTGAATCAAGTGCCTCGCGGACCACGAGGAAGCCATCCTGGTCCATCGCGAGTCGTTGCTCAGGCGTCAATCGCACAAAGTGCATGGGCTTTACCCGCCATTCTCAGGGCTTATCCGTCCGGTAAAAGAATTCACGATCGAAGTAATTCGAACCGTTGCTTTCGTCTTTGAAACGGCGGAACAGAGCGAGTACCAGGACACCCTGCTTGACCCAGCCGTGCAACTGGACGTCCATCGATCCGAGATCATAGCGGGCCTTGACTTTGGCGGGCTCGGACGCGGCCCCAACCTCGGTGTAGATCTCGACGGCGGTCGTCCCCCAGTCGTGCAGGCCGGAGGCTTCCCGTCCCAAGAATGCGCATGGTCGAGCCATCCTCCGCGGCCGTGAACGAGACCGAGTCGATGCTGGACCGCCCGGAGTTCGTATTCCGCCAGGTTCCGGCGAAGGTCGATGCCGAGGACGAGGGTGGGTCGCGTCGGCCTGCAGATTGTTTCCAGGACACATTGAGCGGCTTGAGAATTTCCGGGCTGTCTCTGTGGAAGAACTCCCGTGCGAAACATGCATCAGGATTGCCTGAGTCAAAGCGCGTCTGGAAGCTGGAGACGATGAGCAGGCCTTTGCTGACGTTAGCGTGCAAGGCGATGGGTGTCGGCTTCGCCAGATACGCCGCTGTGAACGCAACCGCCTCATCACCGGAGGGTGAGGCCGCGTACAGGGCCTCGGCGTCAGTCCATCCCCAGCCTTCGTGGGACTGCTCGTGGGCCCCCTGTGCCCGGACGCCTAACGCGTCGGATCGCCGCTCGATGACAACGCGCGCAACCCCGCGCGGGGAAGACTCTGTGTTGACCCAAACTCCTGTCAGGCCCGCCTTATCGAGTTGACGCGCGGCGTGTGTCGAAGTGGAACGACCTGCGTCAGGCATGGATCACCTCGAAAAAAGGTGGCCGAGATGACATGAGGCGATGAGCGCGGGCGCTAGCCAAATGGAGCCGGATTCTACCGATCGATTTCCGGGCATGTCAATAACTTGACTCTGGACAGGCCGCAACCACCTCGAGCATGAGCAGCGCCCCGGCCGGGAGGGCTGCCGCCTGGAAGGCCGTCCGGGCGGGCTTTGCCGGAGTCACACCATGCCCGGGTAGCCAGGCGGCATAGATCTGGTCCACCGCCTTGAAATCCTTGATGTCGGCCAGCAGGAGCGTCACCTTGACGATATCCGCATTCGAGCAACCCGCGGCATTGAGGATGGCGTCGATATTCGCGAGCACGCGGCGCGTTTGCGACTCGAGTCCCTCTTCCAACTTGCCGGTTTCCGGATCGCGGCCCGTTTGACCGGTGACAAAGACGAGATCGCCCGTGCGAATGGCCTGCGAGTAAGTCCCCAGGGCCGGCGAGGCGGCGTTGGTCTGGATGCGGATCTTATTTGCCATGTGAGTGCTCTCACGAAAACGGGAAGGAACAACCGTGGGGATCACCGTTCGATGCGCTCTGCCCTCAGTGGAATCTCGAAGTGGACCCGGACGGGGCCGCCGCTCAAGGGCGCCAGGTCCAGAAGCTGGGGCTGTCCGGGATGGATGATCTGCAGCAGGACGACATTTGTCGGGTCTGCAAACTCGAGGTCGAAAAAATGGAATTGAGTGATGTTCGAGCAATAAATCCAGAGGTTGTTCTGTTCGCGTATCCACCGGCTGAAGGACTCGCTCTCCATGGGCACGGTTCGAATGTCAAGCGGTACTTCCCTCAAGATCTGTTTGGTCACGTCGAAGTGCTCGAAGGCGATTTTCCAGCTTTCTGGATAGGATCGTTTCGTGGAACCTCGCGAGCGGGGCAAGCAACCTTGCTGCTTGAGGCGGATGTTTTCCCGCACGAATTCTTCCGACTCGGTTTCCGCGTCGTAATCACCCTCGGTCAATCGACGAAGAAGGTGATCCACGTTATCACTTGTCAGAAACAAGCGATGGATCATGCGGAAATAGGTCACGGCCGTCGGGTTGATGTCAAAAAAGGTCAGCCGCGTGGGACGCCAGAGCGGAATGAGGTTCAGGCCGTACAGCCCCCCCACCACGCTGACCATGTGGATCCCTTCACGCCGCGCCGGAGACACGCCATCGTAGTGTGCGCGAAACGCCGCGAATTCACTGAACGAACCATCCTGATCACCATCGTCCGTGCCATAAAACACGTTCTCGGGGTGGTCATGATACATTTCTCGGTTGAAAGCACGGGGTGCCAGTGATTTCACGATGCTTCACCTTGCTTCGATTGGAGCGAGAAGTGCCCGAACTACCTCTTCCTCGTCACGATTCACCGACGTTCGGCAACGAATCATCATCCCAGGCCGGCCGGGAATGCTGCCGATTGAAGTCCCACCGCCGCTGCAACCACCGCCGCGGCACGGCCTCGCCTCCAACCGGCCGAACGTCGTCGTGATTGTAAGTGATCAGCACCGTGTTTGCTATGAGGTCCAGATACGCCTCCACCGTCTCCGTTTCGGTGTGCCGGACCGTGATATAACCGTCCCCGGTATAGGTTTCAGACTTCGAACCGCCGATCCGCGGCAAGCGGCTGTCAACCAACCCATCGCCCACCCGCCGTCGGACCTCTTCAAGGCCCTCGACACGCTGCACCTGTCCCTGGCCGGCGCCCTCGTAAGAACACCGTGCCGACCGCGTATTTTCGCTCCCACGGGCCGTCAAAACAACCGTCCACCGAGACTCGCGCCCAGACGCGGTAAGGGTCGACGTCGTACGCAAACGCGAGCATCGGCCCGATGCGCGCACCCGCTGGCCGAAGTGTCGCGTCGGTAAAGCGGACACGCCCTCCCTCCAGCAGGAAGCCTTCCAGGTGCGTCATGGCGTTACCGACCTTGAGCGCTCGTACGGCGGCGAGACCTTGCTCGATGAATTTGCTGTACCGGTCAGCGGTTATGTCGCGGGGCATCACGCATCTCCACTGGACTCGCGGGTTTTCCAGAGCCTCGAGAATGGTCGGCCTGTAAACGCACAGCGAGTGGAACCGTGGTTCGTCGGCGAGGGTTACCGTATCGATGCACAGCTCCTGGCCGTTCAGATATTCTTCGCAGGAGAACCTCGTTCTCGGGTGAAGGCTTCAGGAAGTCAAGTGCCAATTCAAGCTGTTCGTGCGAGTCGATGCGCCACGTCCCCAGCCCTCCGCTTCCGGTGAGCGGTTTCAGTACAAGCGGGAATCCAACCTGGTCGCCAAAGCTCCTGGCGTCGACCGCAGCGGCGACGATCCGGTCGCGGGCCGTCTCGATTCCGGCTCGCTGCAAGACTCTTTTCAGGTTTGATTTATCGAGTGCCCGGAGAACAGTCGATTCGCTCATGCCCGGCTAGTCCCAGGGCTTCGGACGCTCGAGCCACAGGTGCCAGCAACGACTCGTGCACGGCGACGATTCGCTCGATGGCTCCCCAACTGGCTGGCAAGCTTACGGGCCGCGTCGATCAACTGTCTGGAATCGTGGGTATCGTCGACGATGGCAAGATCGCAGAAAACGTCGGCGGCTCTCGGTTCGGGAAGCTGCTCGGTAATGCCCAGCAAGTTGACGCCGTCGAGTTGTCCGACAGCCCGCGCGCTGCGCAGACTCTCTCCCGCTGCGCGAGGAGTTACAAACACAACCTTGCGCCGGTTGTCGAATTGCGACCGGCTCACTGAGCGACTCCCTGGCGTGCGGCCAGGCGCCGCGCGTCAAGCTGCGCCTGACGGGCCGATTTGTCGTACAACACGTACTGAATCAGGTCGCGGTTGCACGCCAGCGGCGTCTTGTTCCGCGAGCGGCTCGACGCCATGAAACGACCGGTCCGAACGCTCGAAAGCCAGCAACGAATTTGGCCGGTAGGGGGCCGTCTTCACCCTGACGAAGTCCTCGAATGGATAGTGGGTGCTGTTCGGACAGGTGAACCCAGGTTCCTTCGGCCGGTAAAGGGAAGTCCCCAGATGTTGATGGTTGTCATCCGGCGCCAGGTAGATCAATAAGACGACCAGCTTCGTGGACAGATCCGTGTGCGGGCCAAGAAAGTATCCGGCCTGATGACGAATCAGTTGCGTCTCCACCGAGACGGGGGGCCACATGGCCCGCTCGCCGAATCGCAAGCGCATGGGTTCGGCAAATGAATCGAGGACCGCCTGAGCCAGCTCGGGGCCCAGAAACCAGGCGTTGAATTCGTCCCAGAAGCGCCTCAACTCGTCGGGGAGCGATGCGGTCCAACCATCGGCGAGGTCGCGTTGATCCCGGAATCGAAAATGGTCGAGCTTGAGCGTCGTGATCTCGAACAGGTTCTGATAGGCGGCTGAGCCGGGCAGGTGTCGCAGAAGCGACTGGTAAAAGTCGTCGGGAAAGACGTGATCGAGATAGTAGTGTGGATAGGGATCGTGAATGATCTCGGCTGTCTGCAGTCGCTTGACGAAATGCCGCAGTGGGCGCGTGCAGGAAACCGGGGTCTCTGTCATCGACGGCCTCTCCTAGGACGATTCCCAATGCTGTTCCGCATCACGGACCAGCGGCAGGACTTCGCGGCCGAAAATGACCATTTCATCCAGTTTCGGCCAGCCTGAAATAATAAACTGTGTGACCCCGATCCGTTTGTATTCCAGGAATGCCTCGACACAGCTCGCGTGGCGATCCCAAGAGCGTGATCGCCGACGAACCATAATACGGAACCAGCCCGGCCCACAGGTGCCGGTTCATCCAACCCACCGTATCGGCGGTCGCCAAGGCTCCCTGCAACGTCTGTGAATCGCTGCTGGCGAGGATCCCGCGCTCCCGCCTGCCGATCTCTTCATCGGGCAGCATGGCCTCAGCAGCCCGAATCGCCTCTTCCCGTGTCGGCCGGCAGATCAGCCCCAGTCGCAGGCAGACCTCGACCCCTCGTTCGCGGGTCCGCGCCACCAGGGGAGCGAGCGCTTCGGGGGTATCGATCAGGCGTAACCAGCATGAGCCCTGCGCAAGTGCCAGACGTTCGGCTTGCGGGGAGTGTCCTGACACATAAATCTCGGGTGCGGTTCGCTCCGGGGCGGTGAAAGGAGTGTGCAGGCGGCCGCGGTCGACGCGGAAGTAACTGCCGTCGAAATCGACTTCGTCCTGGCGTCTCCAGAACGCGTGACAGATCGCCAGAAACTCTTCGGCACGCGCGTACCTTTCATCGTGGTCGAGGAAATCGCCGTATCCGCCCTGCTCGGCGGTGGAACTCCCCGCGACGATGTTGAGGGCCACGCGCCCCCCGATCAAACCCGACAGCGTATTGACCTGCTGGACGAACGTCGTCGGCTGCATCAATCCCGAGCGGTAGGCGACGATGAACTTGAGCTTCCTGGTCGCTCGCCCAACACCGCAGGCGACCATCAAGGTGTCGGGCTCGTAGCGGCTGAAAGACAGTAATACCGACTCGATCCCCGACCTGTTCCGCGCAGTGGGCAAATCTCAGCCAACCTTCCATATCCGGCTGGCGCAGGGGGACATTCGCTCGGTCGTCAGCACGCGCGAAGTCGCCTGCGCCGACTTCATGCCCACTTCCCCGCCCTTGGGCAGCATCCAGTGAAATCTGAGGGTCATGAGTGTGCAACCAGGCCTCGCGCTCAGGCGACTCTCGCGGTCGTGCCGCACGGTGCGACCCAACTCCTTATCATCAACCTGTCAGAAACTAACGGGTTTGCCAGGGGCGTGGCGCGTGTAAAGTCTTGTGGTTGTCTACGAACAACAATTCCCCTTCTCGCATCAGAAAATCGAGCCCTTCGGTGGTCTCCGTCACGACCTTCTCCAGGGAATCCAATGCGGCGATCATGGCCGGCGACAAAGGGGTTCCGAGCGAGGCCACGGCCAGCTCGATCGTATACCGTCGCCAACACACGCTGTCTTCCGACAGCACCGGGCGCCAGCTTACTCCGCCGCCCCGGTATGGCGCCACGAGCCACGGCGCCCGTTCGGTTGCAAGGAAGTCAAGCGTTCGGCTCCCCAACCGGGCGCGCACTTCATCCCGCAACGTTTCAATGTCCAGAACCCGCGATCGCCCCCCTCCCTCTCGATCGGCCCGGACACACAGCATCGAAATCAACTTGACGGGAGGGTTCCAGTCGGCCGTATCCGTGTGCAGCTTTTCACTCTCGAACTGGCTGCCTTGCGTGGCGGGCAGATCAGTGGCTGGCTGGATATAATGCACAAGTTGCGCGCGGGGTTTCTCGTAGGGCCGAGCCACCAGCTCGCCAAACGCGCGATTGAGGCCGACGAAGAGCCTGTTTCCTTCGTCGTAACGAATCCCCTGAACCAGCGCGCAGTACGGCCGCCGGGCAATCCTGCTGAGGATCTCGCCCACGAGCCAGTCAAAATCCGAAGGCGAGGCTTGCCGGATTCGATCATGCACCAACGACTGCAGATCGGTTGAATAAAACTCTTGATTGTCGTATCGCGGCAGGCTCTCGGCCGCCTGGAGCAATGCATCGGCAAGCGGATTGGGGACGCGAACCTTGGCAGTATCCGGTAGCGGCGCCGGCATGATCGGTATTTCCCAGGATCATTGATCGTGCTCAGATCTGATTTCAGCGGTCAGTCTAGGCGACGCCATCGAGAGTGTCAATCAGATCGAACCGACAATCGCCTTGTTGCTTATCGCTCGGTCTCCCGTCAGGCGCTCGTGGACGAGCGCGAGAAGCCCGGCATGGTCGCGCAGGGTCGCTGGAGAGCGACGCAACCGGCCGTCGTGGGCCACGCCGGCTTCCGGCTGAATGCGCTCGTCTCCGGGCTCGCCAACGCGTCGTGGGGCAAGCTCGCGGCAGAGTTCCTGCGCGCGAAAGACGACAGCGACGAGCTCCGCGTGTTTACCAACACGATCTTGGCGCAGGGCTGGAAGGATGCCGCGGTCGAAGTCGACGAGCGCGACCTCTTGGCACGGGTCGAGCCGTTCGGCCTCGAGAACATCCCGCCCGCCGTGGCGGTCATCACGGTCGGCGTTGATGTGCAGGATGATCGCCTCGAGGCGTCGATCGTCGGCTGGTCGCGTACCGAGGCGTTCGTGCTCGCGCACGTCGTGATCTGGGGCTCACCGGACGAGGATACGACCTGGTGCGAGCTCGACGAGCTGCTGCGGACGAAATGGGTGCATCCATGCGGCGGCCGGCTCGGCGTCGACTGCGCGATCGTCGACAGCGGAGACCGCACGGCGAGAGTGTATTCGTACTGCTTCCCGCGGACCGCGCGGCGGGTCTTCGCCGGCAAAGGCGTCGCCGGGTCGCGTCCCACCGTGGAGCCGAGTCGTGGCAAGGTGCGCGGTCGTGGACGATTGATGCTCATCGGCGTCGACTCCATCAAGGCAACGCTCATGGATCGAATGGGCCGCGGCCGGGCGCTGCGCTTCTCGGACTCACTCACCGCCGTCTATTTCGAGCAGCTTGCGTCCGAGCGGAAGGTCGTCCGGTATCACCGCGGGATGCCCGTGCGCCGCTTTGAGCGCAAGGTGGGTGCGAAAGCTGAGGGGCTCGACTGTTTGGTGTACGCGTGGGCGGCACGCGCCGTGGTGCAGACGATCGACCTCGACCGGCGCGAGAACGAGCTCCGCCAGGTGATCGCGCCGACGACGACGCCAGTCGAGATCAAGTCGCCGTGGATTTCGGCGTGGTGAACGGCGCGCGGATGATGCGGGTCGTCGTATGGACGACGACGCGGATGATGCGGGGTGGCTCCTTCGGCATGGCTGCACTCCTCCCTTTCGTTTCGTTGAAAGAGAAGGGGAGACGGGCGCGCGAGTGTTGCCGTCCCCGCTTCGTAGGCATGCCGCGCCACGCGTGCTCGCGCTCACAACCCCGATTCGGGATTAGGCCGATGTTTAGTTAAGCCGAGCGGGCTGCGCAAGCCAGCCATCCTTATTCATACGATGGACAAACATTAGCTGAACTGATACTCGACCATTGGGGAATTGTGTAGTTGGGGGTGCGGAGTCTCATAACGCGGTTGCTGCCGTCGATGCAGACGCGCCGCTTCGATGCCGCCGCTGGCGGGCGCCGCTGGCAAGGCGCCTCGACCTTCGGGTCGATCAACGCCGAGATCGGCGCCGCGGCCGCGCCGGTTCGCCGCCGCGCGGCGTACTACTGCCGCAACAACCCGTGGGTCGGCAATGGCGTGTCCGCGATCGTCTCGGGGGCGATCGGCGCCGGCATCAAGCCGCAGTCGCAGCATCCCGACCCCGCGGTCCGCCGCGCGGTGCACGCCTTGTGGGGCCGCTGGACGGCGACCGCGGACGCCGATGGCGTCACGGACGCCTACGGGCTCCAGGCGCTCGCCGTGCGCGCGATGGTCGAGACGGGCGAGTGCTTCGCGCATCTCATCCCGACGCCCGACGGGCTCCGCGTCCGGCTTCTCGATGCGGACATGGTGCCGCTCGACGAGACGCGCGAGCTCGGCGACGGCCGGCGGACTATTCAGGGCGTCGAGTTCTCGGCGGACGGGACGCGCGCCGCGTACCACATCCACCGGACGCGTCCCGAGGTGCCGTCGTTCTCGACGGAGCTCGTCCGCATCGACGCCGCCAGCATCGCGCATCTCTTCGTGCCGCTCGCGCCCGGACAGGTGCGCGGCATCTCGTGGCTCGCGCCCGTGCTGCTGCGCCTGCATGAGCTCGATCTCTACGAAGACGCGCAGCTCGTCCGCCAGAAGGTGTCGGCGCTGTTCGCGGGCTTCATCGCCGACCCGAGCGGCACCGCGGCCGGCTTCGACGGCCAGCAGACGAACAACGTGCTGACCACCGGCCTCGAGCCGGGCACGTTGAAGGTGCTCCCGCCGGGCACGGACATCCGCTTTAGCGAGCCGGCCGTGATCGGCGACGCCGTCGCGTTCATGCAGCTCGAGCTACGCAGCATCGCCGCGGGGCTCGGCGTGCCCGAGTACCTGCTGACGGGCGATCTCTCGCAGGCCAACTACAGCAGCTTGAGGGCCGCGCTCGTCGAGTTCCGCACGCGCCTCGAGCAACTCCAGTACTCGATCATCGTCCACCAGCTCTGCCGTCCAATCTGGCGCGCGTGGATCGTGACCGAGGTCCTCGCGGGTCGCCTCGTCGGCGCCCTGGACGAGCTCCTCGACGTCGAATGGATCACGCCGGCGGCGCCGTGGGTCGATCCGCAAAAGGACGCGGTCGCCGCTAGCGAGCAGCTCGCGGCGGGCCTCACGAGCCGTCGGCGCGTCGTGGCGTCGCTCGGCTGGGACATCGAGCAGCTCGACGCCGAGATCGCGGCCGACCGCGACCGCGCCCGTGCGCTCGGTCTCGCGTTCCCGTTCATCCCGCGCCCCGCAACGAATACGAACGGCGCCGCGAAGACAGGAGCGACGGCCAATGCCTGAGTTTTTCACCCGCCGCGCAAGCCTCGAACCGACCACGGTCGACGAGGCACAGCGCACGATCGAGGTTGTCTGGTCGACGGGCGCCGCGGTTCGCCGGCGCGACACCGCCGGGCTCTATGAGGAGCGCTTGTCGCTCGACCCCTCGTCCGTCGACCTCACCCGCTTCATCGGCGCGCCCGTCTTGAACGCGCACCGCCAGGACAGCCTCGACAACGTGCTCGGCGTCGTGACCGCGGCGTCCGTCGACGGCGTCGTCGGCCGCGGTACGGTGCAGCTCTCGGAGCGGGCCGAACCGATCTGGAAGGACATCCGCGCCGGCATCCTGCGCCACGTCAGCGTCGGCTACCGGGTGCAGACGTGGACGGACGGCACCGAGCGCGGGATGCGCGTCCGCACCGCCGTCCGATGGACACCCTTAGAGCTCAGTTTTGTCGCGGTTCCCGCGGATGCGGGCGCGACCGTGAGAGGAGAACCGACGACTATGGACACCACCGACACCGTGCCGACCGTGGACACCACGAGGGGCACGATCAACGCCGAAATTCGGACGCTCGTCACCGCGGCGCAGCTCGACCACACCGTGGCCGACGCGCTGATCGACCGCGGCGCGACCGTGGACGAGGCGAAGCGCGAGCTCTTTGACACCCTCACCGCGCAGCCCGTAACCGTCCGCTCGCAGCGGATCGAGGTCGGCGACCGGCACGACGCGCCCGACGCGCTCGTGACGCGCATGACGGACGCGCTCACCTGCCGCATCGCCGGCGGGACGCCGACGGACGCGGCGCGCCCCTACATGCACCGCCGGCTCGTCGACCTGGCCGCCGAGCTGCTGACGGCGCGCGGGGAACACGTGCGGCTCCTCAGTCCGGACGCGATCCTGACGCGGGCGACGCACGTCGCGAGCGACTTCACCAATCTGCTGACTGGCACGGGGAACCGGGTACTACTCGCCGCGTTTGACGCCGCGCCGAATCCGCTCCGCTCGCTCGCGCGGCAGACCACGGTCGGCGACTTCCGCACGAAGACCACGCTCAAGCTCTCGGAGTGGCCGCAGCTCTCCGCCGTGAACGACGGCGGCGAGATCACCTACGGCACCCGCGCTGAGGCGAAGGAAGCCTACGCGCTCCAGACGTATGCCAAGCTCTTCAGCATCTCGCGCCAGGCGCTCATCAACGACGATCTCGGCGCCTTCGCCGACTTCGGACGCGCGGCGGGACGCGCCGCGGCAGAGACCGAGGCGACGGTGCTGGTCGCACTCCTCACTGCGAACTCGGGCGCTGGCGTCACCCTCGACGACGGGAGCGCACTCTTCCACACGAATCACGCGAACCTCGCCGGCACGCCGTCCGCGATCGACGTCGCGAATCTCGCCATCGCGCGCCAGGCGATGCGTACACAAAAGGGTCTCGACGGCGTGACACCGATCAACGCGACCCCGACCTTCCTGCTCGTCTCGCCGGTGAAGGAAACGCAGGCCGAGCAGGTGCTCGCCACGCTCGCGCCGGCGACGACGGCCACCGTCAACCCGTTCTCCGGACGGCTCACGCTCCTCGTCGAGCCGCGCCTCACCGGGAACGCATGGTATCTCTTCAGCGACCCTGGCGCGCTGCCCGTGCTCGAGTATGCGTATCTGAGCTCGGCGCAGGGGCCGCAGATGGCAAGCCGCGAGGGCTGGGACGTGCTCGGCGTCGAGTTCCGCGTGGTGCTCGACTTCGGCGCCGGCGTCGTCGACTACCGCGGCGCGTATCGGAACGCAGGGGCATAAATGGCGACGGTCGACGAGCTGACGACCCGCCTCGCGACCCTCCAGGCGCAGCGCGCCTCGGGCGTCGCTGAGATTCAGGTCGACGGCAGGACCATCCGCTATCGGACGGACACCGAGATCGCGGCGGCCATCGCGGACCTCGAGCGGCAGCTCGCGGCCTCCACGACTTCACCCGTAACGACGATCCTCGTTGCGGCGACGAAAGGATTGGACGCATGAAGAACTTTATTCAGCGGGGCGACACCGTCACGCTCGCGGCACCGTACACCGTGACGAGCGGCGTCGGGCTCAAGGTCGGCTCCATCGTCGGCATCGCGACGAGCGGTGTCAGCTCGGGGGCGGCCGTCGAGACGGCGCTGACCGGCGTCTTCGACGTCGCGAAGGTGTCGGCGCAGGCGTGGACCGTCGGCGCCGTGATCTACTGGGACGACAGCGCGAAGCTGTTCACGACCACGTCGACCTCGAACACGCTCGCCGGTGTCGCCGTCGCCGCTGCGGCGAATCCATCGGCGACCGGACGAGTGCGACTGAACGGCACATTTAGCTGAGATCGCATTGCCGGTGCGCCCGCGCCGGTGATCAGGCGGAGCGGCTCGGTGGGTTGGCCTTCCCGTGCCCACCGGGTCGCTCCGCCCGCCCCGTCTAGTTTAGTCGCGGCCTGTTACCTATCTGCTACCTTTAGGTTCCGCCCAATCAGCTAAGTACAGTGGGCAGGGGCAGAATTGAACTGCCGACACGCAGATTTTCAGTCTGCTGCTCTACCGACTGAGCTACCTGCCCGTGACCCGGTGGGCCCCGACGCGGATGCGGCGGGTGGATCGACCGGCAGACCCTACCAAGGCGGCCCTAGCTCTTCAACTCCGCGACCTTCCGCTCGACGAGATCGATGACCTTGGCCTCGATGCGGACGCCGTCGAGGCGGTCGATCTCCTGGACGCCGGTCGGGCTGGTGACGTTCACCTCGGTCAGGTAGTCGCCGATGATGTCGAGGCCGACGAGCCAGAGGCCGTCGGCGCGCAGACGGTCGGCGACGCGGTCGCAGATGCGGCGCTCGCGCGGGCCGATCGTGACCTTGCGGGCGGTGCCGCCGACGTGGAGGTTGCTGCGGTGCTCGTCCTCGCGCGGGATGCGGGCGACGGCGCCGAGCGCCTCGCCGTCGACGACGACGACGCGCTCGTCGCCGGTGTCGCGGACGGCCTTCACGTACTCCTGTGCCATGACGAGCTTCCGGCCGTTGTCGGTCATCATCTCGAGGATGGCGTTCAGGTTCCGGTCCTTGGCGTGGACGTGGAAGATGCCGAGGCCGCCCCAGCCGTGCGGCGGCTTGATGATCATCTCGCCGCCGAGGTCGCCGAGGAAGTCCTTCAGCTGCGCGATGTCACGCGTCAACATGGTGCGCGGGATGAGATCGGGGAAGTTGAGCGCGTAGAGCTTCTCGTTGGCATCGCGCAGCGCGCCCGGCCGGTTCATCACGAAGACGCCCTGCGCCTCGACCAGCGACAAGAGGTGCGTGGCGTAGAGGAAGTCCTCGTCGACGGGGGGATCGCTGCGCATGAGGACGGCGTCGAACTCGTTCAGCCGCGCGACCATCGCCTCGTGGAAGACGTAGTGGGCCTCGTCGGGGGCGCTGGGGCGACGGAGCTCCACGCGGCGACAGGGCGCGCCGACCTCGTCGCCGCGCGCGAAGAGATGCCGGTGCTCGATGGCGAAGACGGCGTGCCCGCGGCGCTGCGCCTCCAGCATGAGGACGAAGGTGGTGTCCTTGTCGGGCAGGAAGCGCGCGACGGGATCGGCGACGACGGCGATGCGGAGCGCCATCACACCTCCTCGGGTGCGAGGTGCACGACGCAGGTGCCCGCCAGGGCGTCGTGCCAGCCGCGCTTCCGCGGGCTCAGCATGACGACGGTGAAGCCGACGAAGAAGAAGAGCGCCGAGACACCGTAGCCGAGCAGGCGCAGGAGGCTGCGGACGATGCCGATGCCGGCGAGGTCGCGGGCACGGCGCACGGCGATCCCGACGATGGCCTTGCCGATCGTCTGGCCCGTGCTCCGGTGCAGCGCCGCGAAGTAGAAGGCGGCCATCGCGAGCCAGGCGTAGCCGACGAGCGTGGCGAGGGCCTCCTCGGTCTCGGCGAACGGAACCGGCGCCTTGCTGGCGACGAGACCGGTCTTCACTCCATAGATGACCGCCATGGAGAGCGGCATGGTGAATACCGCGAGGATCGCCATGTCGATGGTGAAGGCGACGAGGCGGATGACGAAGCCGGCGTAGTGCGCCGGGCGGCCGGCCGCGGCGAAGGCGGCGGTGCCGGCACGTGGCGGCGCGGCGACGGGGGGCGCGGCGCGATGGCGCGTCATGCGCTCGGCGACCGCGCGCAGCGCCGCGGCCTCGGTGTCGTCGGGAGGCGCGGTCGCCGGTCCCGGCGGCGTGGCGGCGGTCGCGTCGGTCGTCGCGAACGGCGCGCCGCAGCTCGCGCACCGCGTGGCGGCAATCGGGCTCTCGCGGCCGCACGCCGGGCACTGCGTCGTCGCCGTCATGATGTGGGCGGGATGCTACGTCGCGGGTCGAGGCGAGACAAGGCGCGCCTATGCCGGCGCATCGCGCGCGGCGGTGAGATCGCCCCAGCGCGCCTGGGCGAGCGCCACCGCGATCAGCGCCGCCGTCTCGGTGCGGAGGATGCGCGGTCCGAGGCCGACGACCGCGAAGTCGGCGTCGCGCGCGGCGTCGACCTCGTCGCGGCTGAAGCCGCCCTCGGGCCCGACGACGACGGCCACGCTCGCGGCGGCGCGCTCGAGCTGCGGCACGGCGTCGAACGGGACGGTGTCCGCACCTTCGAAGAAGAGGAGACGCACGTCGTGTCCGCGCGCCGCGGCGAGCACCTCGGCGAACGGCGCCGGTGCGCTGATCGCGGGCACGCTCGTGCGGCCGCACTGCTTGGCCGCGGAGACGGCGATGCGCTGCCAGCGCTCGCGCTTCGCCGCGGCGCCCGCGCCGGCGCCGAGCGAGAACGCCGACGTGAAGGGCGCGATCGCATGCACGCCGAGCTCGGTCGCCTTCTCGACCACGAGATCCATCTTCCGCCCCTTCGGGATGCCCTGGTACAGGGTGAGCGCGAGCGCCGACTCGCGGCGCGGCACGTGGGATGCGGTCACCCGCACCGCGGCGACGCGCGGCGAGAAGGTCATGACGATCCCGGAGTACTCCGTGCCGGCATCGTCGAAGAGGGTGACGTGGTCGCCCTCGCGCAGGCGCAGCACCCGCTGCAGGTGGCGGAACTCGGTGCCGCGCACCTGCGCCACGCCGTCGGTGATGTCGCTCGCGGGGACGTAGAAGCGCGGCACGTCAGTCCTTCTCGCGGGTGAAGATCGTCGTCACCCAGGTGCCGCGACGCGTGGTGCCGCGGAAGCGCCAGCGCGGCGGCGCGAACGCGGCGCGCAGGCGGCCCTGCTGTGTGCGCAGCACCCCCGAGGTGACGAGCGTGCCGCCCGCCACGACGGTCGCCGCGAGGGTCGGCTCGAGCGCGACCAGCACCTCGATGTAGAGGTTGGCGACGACGAGCGGATAGCGCGCCGGGCGCGCCGCCCGCGCGCCGTCGAGCGCGACGCCGGAGAGACGCACGCGGCGGCCGAGGCGATTGCGCCGCACGTTGGCGCGCGCCGCGGCGATGGCCTGCGGATCGGTGTCGAGCGCGAGCACGCGGCGGGCGCCGAGCCTGGCGAGCGCGATGGCGAGGACGCCGGTGCCGGTGCCGACGTCGAGCGCGGACGCCGGCGGCGGCGTCGCGACGCGCTCGAGCGTCTCGAGGCAGGCGAGCGTGGTGGCGTGCTGCCCGGTACCGAACGCCATGCCCGGATGGATGACGATGCGGCGGCGCGCGCCGAAGCGGGCGCGGCTCCACGGCGGCACGACGACGAGCGAGCGGCCCGCGAGGACGGGCTGGAAGTGCTCGCGCCAATCCATCTCCCAGAGGCCGGCGTCGAGCTCGCGCCAGCCGACGCGCGCGCGTCGCACCGCGGGGTCGCGCGTCCGGCTGAGCGCGGCGCGCACGGCGAGGCGCGCGCGCACGGGCTCCGACGCCGGGAAGAAGCCGCGCACGGTCTCGTAGCGCCGGACGCGCGCCCCGTGCGCCAGTTCGCGCACGGCCGTCACGACGCCGTGGGAGCCGGCCTCGACGAGCAGCGTGCCGACACGCTCGGCGGCGCTCGCGGGGACGCGCACCGCCGCCTCGAGCCAGGTCGCGCGCGGCCCGGTCCGTGTGCGCGTACGTGCTCTCGTCACCGGCGTCACCATCGCGTGCGGGTATGCCACGAGGCCGCATGCGCCGCCAACGCGCGCCGCCGCGAGCGGCGGCGTCAGGACACGCCGGGCGGGGCGCCCGCGCGCGTCACCCGCACCTCGCCGGGGCCGAGCACGCGATCGATCAGGCGTACGAGCGTGTCGGCGGGCGTCGCGATCGCGCATTGCGCGCCGCCGTGGACCAGCCCGACGATGCGGCCGGCGGCGTCGACGAGCGGCGCGCCGGAATCGCCCGGCACCCCGCGAATGGTCGTGAACAGCGCGTTCGCCAGGCGCGGCAAGGAGGGGCAGGTGCCGCTGTGATCGAGGCGGGCCTCCTGGAACCGCGGGTCGCGCGGATTGCCCTCGAAGTAGAGGACGGTGCCGTCGATCGGCGCCCGCCGGACGAGGGAAAGCGGCGCGACCGGGACGGGATCCTCGAGGAGGAGCACGGCCTGGTCGGCAACCTCGTCCGTTGCCGCCACCCAGCCGGTGCGGACGAGGCCGTTGCTGAAGCGGACGGCGAGGACGCGCCGGCCGGTGACGCAGTGGCGCGCGGTGACGACGAGAATCCGGGCCCTCGGTGAGGACGCCGGAGCAGCCGCCGCCGACGTTGACGCTGGCGTCGTGCAGGCGATGCTGCACGTCGCCCGGCGACGCGGCGACCGCGACGCGCGTGCACGAGACGAGCGCGACCATGCAGGCGAGCGTCGCCAGACGCCGTGTGGTGCTGCCCATGGCGCCATTCTGATCCTGCGCCGGCGGGGATTGAAGCCCCCCGCTCCGCGGCAGGCAGGGCGGCGTCGCTCAGGAGCCGGAGAAGACGAGCACGTATTGATACGGCAGGAGCGCGGGCTCCGCGCTCAGGCGGTACCCCGCGGCCTGCATCTCGCTCACCACCTGCTCGCGCGCGAGCTTGTGCTCGAGCGGCGGTCCGACCGGCAGCGGCGTCGCCTGCCAATCGACGATCGCGACGCGGCCGGACGGCTTCAGCACGCGCCGCAGCCGGCGCAGGTACTCGAGGCGATGGTCGAGATGGTGGAACGTGTCGACGATCAGCACCAGATCGACGGCGCCGGTCGGCAGACGGGCCTCGTCGAACGAGGTGAGCACGGGGATGACGTTCGGCGTCCGCTCCCGCTCGGCCCGCTCGCGCAGATGCACGACGAGGTTCGGCTCGGTGTCGACGGCGAACACGGTGCCGGCGTCGCCCACGGCGCCGGCGAGGTAGCGGCTGAAGTAGCCCGTGCCGGCGCCGAGGTCGGCGACCGTCATGCCGGGGGTGAGGCCGAGCGCCGCGACGAGCTCCCTCGGCTTCTGCCATGCGTCGCGCGCCGGATCGTCGAAGACCGCGGTCCATTGCTGCACGTCGTCGAAGGGGTGCCGGCTGGTCGCCTCGAACGGCGCACGCGTCGGCACGGTGGTGGGGGAGGGTGCCGCCGCCGCGACCGACGTCACGAGGCGATCGCCGCCGGGCGCGACGACCGCGACGGTCGCGAGAAGGACGACGACCGTGAGGGCGGAACCATGCCGCCGACGTGGAGCCCGAGTGCGGTCCATCGACACCAGCCATACGCCAACGCGCCCGGGCTGTGAACGGCGTTGGGCGTGGCGCGGCGCGTAGGTATAGTCCGCGCATGACCGCCGCCGTCCTTCGCCCGCGCGCCGACGGGCGCTTCGTGCGCATCGCCCACCGCGGCGCGTCGGGGAGCGCTCCCGAGAACACGCACGCGGCGTTCGCCGCGGCGCTCGCGCTCGGCGTCGACGCGATCGAGCTCGACTGTCAGCTCTCCGCCGACGGCGTCCCGGTCGTGATCCACGACGAGACGCTCGACCGCACGACGACCGGCCTCGGCCCGGTGCGCGCCAAGCCGTGGGCCGAGCTCGCGCGCCTCGATGCGGGGGCGTGGAAGGGCGCCGCCTTTCGCGGCGAGCGCATTCCGCGCCTCGCCGACGTGCTCACGCAGCTCGACGGGCGCGTCGTGCTCGACATCGAGATCAAGAGCGCCGGCGACATCGGCGCGATCGAGGCGCCGCTGGTCGCGCTGGTGCGGGCGCACGGCGCGCTGCCGTGGGTGCTGTTCTCGTCGTTCCACGAGGGCGCCGTGCGGAACGTGCGGGCGGCCGCCGCCGACGCGGCGATCGGCATCCTCTGGGATCGCCGCCCGCCGGGCGGCGCGCTCGCGCTCGCGGCCGAGCTCGGCGCGCGCTGCATCGTCCCGAGCCGGCGGCTCGCGACCCCCGACCTGATCGCGGCGGCGCACGCGCGTGATCTCGGCGTGTGGGTGTGGACGGTGAACGAGCTCGCCGAGATGCGTCGTCTCGCCGGGGCGGGCGCCGACGCGCTCTTCAGCGACTATCCCGAGCGCTTTGCGGAGGTCTGAGCGCGGCCGCCGCCGCGTGGCGCCGCCTGCGCGCGGCCCGCGCCGCGTGGCGCCGTCCGGGCGCGCGGCCCGACGATGGCGAGCGTATACGCGTTGAGATTGAAGTAGCCGCGCGCCGCCGCCTGCACCGCCGCGGGCGTCACTTGCCCGAGATCCTCGCGGTAGCGGTCGCCGCCGTCGATGCCGAGGCCGTAGAGCTCGTTGAAGGTGAGCTCGTCGCCTTGCGAGGTGTTGGTCTGCAGCGAGATCTCGTAGCTGCCGAGCAGGAACTTGCGCGCCTGCTCTAGCTCGAGCGCGCCGATGGGCTCGTCGCGCAGGCGGCGGAGCTCCGCCAGCACGCCCGCGACGGCCCGATCGACGACGCTCGGGTCGCACGCGAAGTAGATGCCGAAGACGCCGGGATCCACGCCCTCGGACGCGAAGGCGCTGACGCTGTAGGCGAGGCCCTGGCGGTCGCGGAGCTCGAGGAAGAGGCGCCCGCCCTGGCGCGACAGCACGGCCTCGAGCACCTTCAGCACCGCGCGATCGGAGTCGGTGATGCGGCCGCCGCGCATGCCGAGGACGAAGTGGGTCTGCTGGCGCTCGAGATGACGGGTGACGCGCCGGACGCGCGAGGGCGGCGCCGCGGCGAGGGGCCGCGGCAGCGGCCGCGGCGGCGGCAGGTCGCCGAGCGCCGCCTCCAGCCGGTCGAGCATCCAGGCCGCGTCGAGATCCCCGACCGCGGTGATGACGAGGCGGCTCGGCGCGAGCAGCCGCCGGTAGTACGCGGCGAGCGCGGTGCGGTTGAAGCTCGTCACCGACGCGCGGCTCCCCATCATCGGCAGGCCGTAGGGATGTTGCGGGAAGTGCGCGGCGTAGAAGAGCTCGACGGCGCGCTGTGCCGGCTCGTCGTCGCGATTGGCGATGGCGACCAGGATCTCACGCCGTCGCTTCTCGACCTCCTCCGCGGGAAACGTGGGATGGCGCAGGACCTCGAGGAAGAGCTCGGTGCCCTCCTCGGCATGGCGGGCGATGAACTGTCCGCGCAGGCCGAACGAGTTGCGGCCGGAGAAGCCGTCGAGCGCGCCCGCCAGCGACTCGACGGCACGCCCGAGGCTCTCGCGCGAATGATGACGGCTGCCGCGCGTGAGGAGCCCCGCGAGGAACGCGTTGATGCCGCTCGTGTCCGGCCGCTCGAGCAGGAGCCCGCCGAGCGTCGCGGCGCGGAGCGCGACGAGCGGCACCGCGTGGTGCTCCTTGATGATCAGGCGGATGCCGTTCTCGAGCGTCCGGGTGTGGATGCCCGGACGGGGATTGGCGCGCGGCCGCGCCGCCGAGGCGCCGCGCGACGCGCGGTCCGCGAGCGGCGCGACGGCGGGCGTCGACCACGCGGCGGCGAGCGCGGCCTTCGTCGGCAGGAGCTTCGCCGCGTCGGGACCGGCGAGCACCGCGACCAGATGCTGCGGCTGGAAGTAGGTGTGGGCGACGCGCTCGACGTCCTCGCGCGTCACCGCCGCGAGCTCGCTCAGGTAGCGGGTCTCGTAGTCGGGGTTGCCGAAGACGCACTGCGAGTACCCGAGGAGCCGCGCCTGCCCCTGCATCGTCTCCTTGCGGTACACGAACTCACTCTCGAGGTTGCTGCGCGCGCGTGTCAGCTCGGCGCGGCCGACCTTCTCGGTGCGCAGGCGGACCAGCATGCTCAGCAGCTCGCGCGTCGCGCTCGCGATCTTCTTGCGCTCGAGCGAGGCGAGGACGACGAAGAGGCCCGGATCCTGCGGCGTGTAGGCGAAGGCGGAGACCGAGTTCACCAGCTCCTTCTGCGCCTCGAGGGTGTGCACGAGGCGCGTGCTCTCGCCGCCCGCCAGCGCATAGGCGAGCAGGTCGAGGGCGACCGCGTCGGGATCGTGCGTCGAGGGGATGCGGACGCCGAGCAGCAGATGGTGCTCCTGTACCGCCATGTCGACCGCCGCCGTGTGCATCGCGAGCTGCGGCGGCTCGACCGTACGCTCGCGCGCCGGGAGCGCCGCGGGCTCCCAGTCGGCGAAGGCGGCGCTCACGCGCGTCCGGACCTCGTCGAGGCTGACGTCGCCCACCACCACCAGCACGACGTTGTTCGGCCGGTACCAGCGGTGGAAGAAGTCGAGCACCCGCGGACGATCGAGCGCCTCGATGGTCTTGCGCCAACCGATCACCGGCCGGCCGTAGGGATGGCTCTGGAACGCGAGGCGGAAGAGCTCCGTGTAGGCGCGCGATACCGGCATGTCCTCCGACCGCTTCCACTCCTCCATGACGACCTTCAGCTCGCGCGCCAGCTCGTCCGCGTCGAACGTCGAGTTGCGGAGCGCGTCCGCCAGGATGTCGAGACCGGTCGCGAAGTACCGTCCAGCGAGCACGAGATGGTAGACGGTGTGGTCGGAGGTCGTGAACGCGTTGATCAGCCCGCCCGACGATTCGACCTCCGCGGCGATCTGCCCGACGCCGCGCCGGGCCGTGCCCTTGAAGAGCATGTGCTCGTGGACGTGCGCGACGCCGGCCTCGACGTCGTGCTCGTCGGCGGCGCCGACCTTCACCCACGCCTGCAGCGCGACGACCGGTGCGAAATGATCCTCGCGCACGATCACCTGCATGCCGTTCGCGAGCGTGAAGCTCTCGGTGCCCGCCGCGCCCGGCCCGCCCGCGTGACGCGCGACGACGAAGGCGCGTGCGCCGTGAGATTTTCTTGACTCCATGCCGGAATTATCTAAAGTACGACCCCGTTCCGCGCCAGCGGGGCAGTTCGTGACCTCCGTCGTCTCGTGACGCACGAAAGCCACTCCATCTGCACCGGAGGGGGGTGAACTATTGCATGGCCGGAGTCAGGGTCAAGGACAACGAACCGATCGAGAGCGCCATCCGGCGATTCAAGAAGCAATGTGAGAAGGCCGGCATCCTCGCCGAGCTGCGCAAACGCGAGCACTACGAGAAGCCGAGCGTGAAGAAGAAGAAGAAAGCCCTCGCGGCGAAGAAGCGAGCGCTGCGACGTGCCAGTCGGACGCAGCACGCGTGAGCGAAAGAAGTTGATCGCGCGCGCGTGATCGGAGTAAGACGAGCCGGCGGCGACGAGGGTCGCGCCGGCTCGTTGTAGTACACGCGGTGTGGAAGGTTCGCGTCTCTGCAGTTGGACGTGCGGGCGGGGTGGCGGATGCGGCGGCTTACCATAGGGAACGGGGCGTGTGGGTGTGAATCGGATCGACGTGGTCCTCGCCATCGTCCTCTTGCTCTTCGCCGTCCGTGGCTTCTGGCGCGGATTCTCCCGTGAGTTCTTCGGCTTCGTCGGTCTGATCGGCGGGCTCGTCGTCGCGGCGGCCTCGTACGCCGCGGCCACCGCCTACATGCCCGACGCCATTCCCGAGCGTTTGCGCCCCATCGCGGCGTTCGCGGCGGTCTTCTTCGCCGTCGACTTCCTCGCGATCATCGTCGGCGCCCTCGTCCATCGTCTGCTCGGCATCCTCTTCCTGTCGCCCGTGAACCGGATCGCCGGCGCCGTGTTCGGGGTCGCGAAGGGCGCCGCCATGACGATGATCGCGTTGTTGCTGCTGCGCGCCTATACGCCGGTGCCGTCGCTCGTGGGCGAGCTCGAGCAGTCGCGGATCGCCGGACGCCTGCTCGACCTGGCGGGGGACCTGCGCGAGAGCGACCGCGTGCCGCACGAGCGCACGCTCCGCCTCGAGATGGGCGGCGACGCGGCGGGCCATCCGTTGCCGGCCGGAGGGGAGCGCTAGCGTGCGCGGCCGCATCCCGGAGGACGTGCTCACGCAGGTTCGCGAGCGCGCAAACATCGTGGAGATCGTCGGCGCGCACGTCGGGCTCCGCCGCGTCGGGCGGAACCACGTCGGCCTCTGCCCCTTCCACGCGGAGAAGACCCCGTCGTTCACGGTCAACGACGACCGCGGTATCTTCCACTGCTTCGGCTGCGGTGCCGGTGGCAACGTGTTCTCCTTCTTGATGCGCCTCGAGGGGACGCCGTTCCCCGAGATCGTCGAGCGCCTCGCGCGGCAGTACGGTGTCGAGTTGCCCGAGCGCGGCGAGGACGACCCCGCATTGCGCCAACGTGAGGCACTTTTCCGTCTGAACGATCAGGCGGCGCGCTTCTTCCATCGCTATCTCTGGGACTCCGCGGAGGCGGCGCCGGCGCGCGCGTACCTCGAGGAGCGCGGCATCGGCCGCGAGATCGCCGATCGCTTCCTGCTCGGCTACGCGCCCGCGCGCTCGGACGTCCTGGTGCGGAAGCTGCGCGAGAGCGGGCGGTCGCTCGAGGCGGCGGTCCGTCTCGGGCTCGTGCGCGAGCGGCGCGACGGTGGCGGTCACTACGACCTCTTCCGCGCGCGGCTGACCTTTCCGATCACCGACTCCTCGGGCCGGGTGGTCGGCTTCGGGAGCCGCAGCGTTCCGGATACGCCGAGCGCCGGCGGCGACCTGCCCAAGTACCTGAACTCCCCCGAGACCCCTCTCTATAGGAAAGGCTCGCATCTGTACGGTCTCGCGGTGGCGCGCGACGCCATCCGCCGGGCCGATCGGGTCCTCGTGGTCGAGGGCTACTTCGACGTGCTGGCGCTCGCGCAGGCCGGGATCGGGCACGTCGTCGCATCGCTCGGCACGGCGCTCACGCTCGGCCAGCTCGAGGTCGTGAAGCGCTTCACGCGGAACGTCATCGCCTTCTTCGACGGCGACGCCGCCGGACGAGCGGCGGCGGAGAAGAGCGTCCCGACGTTCTTCGAGGCGGGACTCTGGGGACAGGCGGCGTTCCTCCCGTCCGGCGACGATCCCGATACCTTCGTCCGCCGCGACGGCGCCGACGCGGCGCTGGCGCTGCTCGCGCGCGCGACGCCGCTCTTCGAGTTCTATCTCGATCGCGCCGTCGGACCGGCGAGCACGCCCGCGGAGCGCGCGGCCGTGGCGCAGCGCGTGGCCGGCTGGCTCGCCAGGATCACCGATCCCTTCGAGTACGACATCGCGGCGCGCGCCGCGGCGGAGCGCCTCGGCCTCGCCGAGGAGCTGCTGCGCCGCCAACCCGGGCGGCCGGCCGCCGGGCGGCCGGCCGCGACGCCGAGCGCCAAGGCTCCGGGACCCGAGGGCATGTTGATCGAGCTCATGCTCGCCAGTCCCGTGGCGGTCGCGCGCGTCGACGCGGCCGACGTCGTCGCGCTCTTCGCCGATCCGCTCCTGCGCGAGCTGGCGGAGGAGATGCTCGCGCTCGGGCGGCGCGGGGGCACGGTCGACGCCGCCATGCTGTTGACGCGGCTCGACGACTCGATGGCCGCCCGCATCGCCGCCCGGCTGGTCGGCGGCGGCACGGCGGGTAACGAGACGCGGCAGGAAGGTACGGAGACGCACGCGGAGGCGGAGGCCGAATCCACCATGATGAAACTCGTCGACGATTGTGTCGCGGCGCTGCGCGACCGCGCCAGCCGTGCCGATCGCCAGGCGCTGCTGCGCCGCATCCGTGCGGCGGAGGGCGAGGGGAACGTCGCTGCCGTCGTCGAGGCGCAGCGTGAGCTGGACCACCTGAAGCGCGGCGCCATCCGTCCATGACCACCATCGAGCTGCGCGCGCGGAAGGATGTGCAGGAGCTGATCGCCGTCGGCAAGGCGAAGGGCTTCATCACCCTCGAGGACGTCACCCGCCACCTGCCGTCGGACTTCCTCTCACGTGAGCACATCCAGCGCGTGCTCGCGGTCTTCGGCGAGCTGGCGATCAACGTCGTCGAGGCGGACGAGCCCGAGACCGAGCCGGTCGTGGAGGACGTGGAGGGGGACGGCGCCGAGCCGCAGAGCGCCGCGGAAGCCGACGTCGACGTCGATGTCGATCCGGTCACGGAGGCGCTGCCCGCCAGCGCCGATCCGGTGCGGCGCTACCTGTACGACATCGTCCGCATCCCGTTGCTCGGACGCGAGGGCGAGGTGGCGCTCGCGCAGGAGGTGGAGCAGGGAACGGCGCAGGTGCGGAACGAGGCGTTCGCGTCGCCGCTCGCCCTCGCCTACGTGTGCGATCTGGCCGATCGCCTGGAGCGTGGCGAGATCAGCGTCGACGTCGTGCTCGGCGAGCCCGAGGACGAGAACGAGGATCCGGCGGCCACCAAGCAGCGCGCCCGCCACTTCCTCGCAGGGGTGGCGCGGGTGCGGCGGCTGCTCACGGCCAGCGGGCGGACGCAGCCGCCGGGACGTGCGGTGCGCGAGCGGCAGCGTCGGGTCGAGGCGGTGGCGGCGCTCGGCCTCGCGCGGCGCCACTTCGCCGCGATCGTCGGCTCGATCCGCTCCGCTGCCGTCGCCGCCGACCGCTGCGCCGCGCTGCTGCGGCGCGCCGAGGAGCGCTTCGAGAGCCGCCCGGTCGACGTCGCGCGCATGGCGCACCTGCTCGAGCTGGAGCGCCGCGGCCGCAAGCCCGACGCGGGGCGGGTCCGCGACGCGCAGCGCTTCTTCGCGCGCCATCGCCTCGGCGCCGGCGAGGCCGAGGCGCTCGGGGCCGACATCGCGCGCGCGATGCGCGAGCTGCGGGAGATCGAGCGCAACGCCGGCGTGTCGGCGGACGAGCTCGCGCGGGTCGTCGGCGCCGTGCGCGAGGGCGAGCGGCGCGCCGAGGAGGCGAAGACCCGCCTCATCGAGGCCAACCTGCGGCTCGTCGTGAGCCTCGCCAAGCGCTACACGCAGCGTGGGCTGCCGCTTCTCGATCTCATCCAGGAGGGCAACATCGGCCTGATGCGCGCGGTCGAGAAGTTCGACTACCGGCTGGGCTATCGGTTCTCCACGTATGCCACGTGGTGGATCCGCCAGGCCATCAGCCGCGCGATCGCCGATCAGGCGCGTACCATCCGCGTGCCGGTGCACATGGTCGAGGCCCTCAACAAGGTCATGCGCACGGCGCGCGTCATGGCGCAGGAGACCGGCCGCGATCCGAGCGAGGAGGAGCTGGCCGAGCGCCTCGGCATGCCGCTCGAGAAGGTGCAGCGGATCACGCGCATCGTGCAGGACCCCATCTCCCTCGAGACGCCGCTCGGCGACGACGGCGACAGCCAGCTCGGCGATCTGGTCCCCGATCCGCGCGCCGTCTCGCCCGCCGACGCCGTCGCGAGCTCGCACCTTCGCAAGCAGGCGGCGCGCGCGCTCTCGGCCCTCTCCCCGCGGGAGGAGCAGATTCTGCGGATGCGATTCGGAATCGGCGGCGGCATCGATCACACCCTCGAAGAGGTGGGCAGCGCCTTCGCCGTCACCCGCGAGCGGGTGCGGCAGATCGAGGCCAAGGCGCTCCGCAAGCTGCGCCACCCGATGCGGCGCCAGCATCTGCGCGATTTCCACGGCGAATGAGCCCGCCCGCGACGCTGGCCGGACGGCGCCACGGCCGGGCGTCGGCACGTTTTGACGCGCGCGCTCCCGTCTAGTATGGAATGACGGTTAGTGTGCCGTTGCATGTGTGTGGTGTCCGCAGCCTTGGACAGTCGGCGGGCCTATAGCTCAGCTGGTTAGAGCGACCGGCTCATAACCGGTTGGTCCCAGGTTCGAGTCCTGGTGGGCCCACTTTGGAAGACCGAGGAGACCGCTTGGGGAATCAAGTCGAGCTGCTGGTGAGTTTGCAAGTCGTCGACCAGCAGCTCCGTGAGCGCACCGAGGCCATCGAGGCGCTACGTCGCGGGCTCGCCGACATCGAGGGCGAGCTGCAGAGTCAGGGCAAGCTGCTCGAGGCGTGCCGCGCCGAGCGCGCCGAGCTGGAAGCCCGCCGTCGCGAGATGCAGGGCGCGCTCGACGACGAGGAAGCAAAGATGAAAGACCGCCGGATGCGCCTGAATCGCATCCGCAACGAGAAGGAAGCGTCGGCGGTCCGCCGCGAGATCGAGGTCGGCAAGGAAGGCAACCAGAAGATCGAGGAAGATCTGCTGGTCGTCTACGAGGCCCTCGACAACGTCAACGCGCGCGAGGCCGAGCTGCAGGGCACCTACGATGCGATCGACGCCCGTCGCGCGGAGCAACAGGCTCGCGTCGATGCGGAGGTCGTCACGCTCAGTGCCGGCCTCGACGACGCCCGCAACCACCGCAACCAGCTCGCGAACGACATCGAACCCAGCCTCCGCACCCGCTATGAGACCATCTTCACCAAACGCCGCGGCCTCGCCGTCGTCGAAGTCCGCGGCGGCAGCTGCCAGGGCTGCCACATGCGCGTCGCCCCGCAACTCTTCAACGAGATCCAGCGGAACCAGCGCGTCATCGTCTGTCCGAACTGCCACCGTATCCTGTACGCCCGCACTGAGACTTCAGTCTCCGCCTAGCGTCGCCGGCGGCCGATCGCACCCCATCGGCTTCGTTGCTCGCTTCGCGCGCGCGCATCCGCTTTCAACACTCATTGGTCGCGCTTGCGTCCACCAGTTGGAGATGGGCGACCGTGAGGATGGCGTCGTTCAGGGGTTGGATGGCGAGGCTCAGGATCATGGCGGCGAGTAGTCGGATGAACCACGGGATCAGCATGAGGGCGGGAGGGCTCGGCGTCACGATGCTCCACGCGATGACCACCGGGAACTCGACCCACCGCACGAGGGTCGAGTCGGTTTCGTGCGCGAGGGAGTGCAGGAGGAATTGGACCACCGACAGGACGATACCCACGAGGTAGTACGCGGCGACGCGGGGCCAGCCACGTAGGGCGAATTGGAGCGCGCTTTCCGTGGGCGTGTGTCGCTGCACCTGCTGGCGCACGAGGCCGACCGTCAGGCCGAAGACGAGCGGTCCGATGACGAGCGTCGACGGCAGGTCGAGAAGATCGGACTTGAGAAGGGCTGTGGCGTGCCTACGGGGGCATTTCGTGCTACCCGGTTGACGGTAGTTGCCGGTGCCAGACCGGGTCGGACGGTCGCGTTTCCGATGGAAGCGAGGAAAGTCCGGACTCCACAGGGCAGGGTGGCCGCTAACGGCGGCGCGTCGTGAGGCGGGGAAAGTGCCACAGAAAGAAGACGGCCGGGGCTTCGGTCCCGGTCAGGGTGAAACGGTGAGGTAAGAGCTCACCAGATCCCGGGGAGACCCGGGATGCTCGGCAAACCCCACCCGGAGCAAGACCAAATAAGAGGGTTCGGCGGCCCGTCTTAGACCCTCGGGTATGGTCGCTTGAGCCGTCCAGCAATGGGCGGCCTAGAGGAATGACCGTCGCCTCCCGCGAGGGAGGAACAGGATCCGGCTTACAGATCCGGTCTGGCCTGCAATTTCACCGAGTTAGAGGGGAACAAGAAAAAATCTTCGAGGTGCTGAAGATTTTTCTTGACTCTCCATCTGCAGTTCCTTAAAAGCCCGCGTGGGCGATGGTGGGATGAAGTGGGATACCGCGGGTTAAAAGCGTCGTTGGATCGAAATTTCAAATGTTCTTCGGCCGTTTCGATCACACCATCGACGCTAAAGGACGCATCAGCGTCCCGGCGCAATTCCGGGACGTCCTTCTCGGCGATCCACGGTTGGTGGCTGCGCCCCACACGGTGTACGGGCAACGGTGCCTCGATCTCTATCCGCAATCCGAGTGGCAGAAGCTGCTCGACAAGTTCGCCGCGCTGCCGCGCTTCAGCGCCACCGCGACGAAATTCGAGATGGGGTACCTCGCACGAGCACATCGTTGTGAGCTGGACGCAGCCGGGCGGATCCTCTTGCCGCCCGCGCTGCGCCAGCATGCCGGGCTCAAGAAGGACGTGGTCTTTCTCGGGGTGCACTCGCGATTCCGGCTCATGGATGCGGGGTGTTGGATGAAGGTTGAGGGTGAGCACGATTCCGAGGCCGCCGTGAATCCGGCGATGTACGAAGAGCTCGGGATCTAAGCGCTTGCTCGATGACGTGGTGGTGGCGGAGGGGTGGTGGAATGGGGGCGCGCCCGGAGTAGCGGACCGGGGGGTCACCGGGCGCGCCTGCCTGTACGAAAGTGAGTCGACGTGTCGATCCAGTGTCGGCCGTTCCCCGCGTGGGGGTCGGATGGGGGGATGCCCGAAGATCGGCGACATGTTTCGGTCCTGCCGCGTGAAGTGCTCGCGTATCTGTGTGTGCGGCCCGGCGCGCGCTACGTGGACGGCACGCTCGGCGACGGCGGCCATACGCAGTTGCTGCTCGAGGCCGAGCCGACGCTCGAGGTCCTGGGAGTCGATCGCGACTCCGTGACCCTTGCCGCGACGGCCGCACGCCTGGCGGCGTTCGGAACCCGCCTGCGCGTCCAGCGCGGCAACTTCGATCGCATCGGCGACGCGCTCGCCGCGAGTGGCTGGGACGCCGTGGACGGTCTCCTGCTCGATCTCGGCGTCTCGTCTCGACAGCTCGACGATCCCGCGCGCGGCTTCAGCTTCCAGACCGGCGGTCCGCTCGACATGCGGATGACGCCGGACGAGGGGCCGTCCGCGGCCGATCTGCTGGCGACGCTCGACGAGCGGGCGCTCGCGGACGTCCTGTGGCGCTACGGCGAGGAGCCGGCGTCGCGTCGGATCGCGCGCGCGATCGTCGCCGAACGGACCCGCGCGCCGATCGTCGATACCGCCGCGCTCGCCGACCTCGTTGCCCGTGTCGTGCCTCGTCGTGGCTCCCTCCACCCCGCAACCCGGGTGTTCCAGGCTTTGCGCATCGTTGTCAACGGGGAGCTCGAGCACCTCGACGCCTTCCTGGCGCACGTGCTCGACTGGCTGCGACCGCGTGCGCGGCTCGTCATCATCGCGTATCATTCGTTGGAGGATCGTCGAGTGAAGCGCGCGTTTCAGGCCTGGGCCGCCTCGTGCCGCTGCCCGCCCGCGCTGCCGCGCTGCGGCTGCGGCGCCCGTGCCCGCGTCCGGATCCTCACGCGCAAGGTCGTGACCCCGTCCGACGCCGAGGTGCGCGCCAACCGCCGGGCCCGCAGCGCCCGTCTGCGCGCCATCGAGACCCTGGAGACCGCGGCGTGAGCGCGATCGGCGCGCCGCCGAGCTGGATCGGTCACGTGTCGCGCCCGACGCGCGGGTCACGCGGCGGCGTCGCGGCCGTGCGGCGCCGCGTCACCCCGGCGGAGCGCCGCCTCGGGCGGCAGATGGGACTCGGCGCGCTCGCGGCGCTGGTGATCGCGCTCTGCCTCGTCTGGATTCGTCTGCAGCTCGTCGATACCGGCTACGAGATCTCGACCGCGCGCCAGCTCGAGCGCCGGCTCGAGCAGGAGCAGCGCGAGCTGCGACATCGAGATCGCAACGCTCACCTCGCCGCGCCGCCTGGAGAGCGTCGCGCGAGGCCGGCTCGGCATGGGTCCTCCGGTGCCCGGACAGATCGTGAACGTCCCGTGAGAGCGCGCATCATCGGCGTCGCGGGCGGGATCGCGGTCCTGCTGCTGCTGGTAACGATCCGCATCGTCCAGCTCACCCTCACCGACAGCCCGGGCCTCGCGCGGATCGCCCGACGGCAGCAGCGCGAGCAGGTGCAGATCGCCGCGCATCGGGGCGCGATTCTCGATCGTCACGGCGAAACGCTTGCCTCGAGCGTCGATCGGCCCTCGATCTTCCTGCGCCCGAAGCTGGTGACCGACCGCGCGCGGGTGCAGGCGGCGCTCGCGGCGCTCGGTCTGCGCCCGCAGCAGATCGCCGCCAAGCTCGCGACCGACGCGCCCTTCGTCTGGCTGAAGCGCGCCGCCACCCCGCGCGAGCGCGACGAGGTCGACGCCTTGAAGCTCGACGCGATCGGCGACGTCACCGAGGCGCGGCGCTTCTATCCGCACGAGGGTGTCGCGGCGCACGTCGTCGGCCTCGCCGGCGTCGATCTGCAAGGGCTCGAGGGCGTCGAGCGCTATTACGATCGCGATCTGCGCGCCGAGCCGCGTACCCTCGAGGTCGAGCGCGACGCGCGCGGCCGGGAGATCCTCACCGACGGCATCGAGGCGCCGCAGGAGATGGAAGGCGCGACGGTGCAGCTCACGATCGACCTCGGCATCCAGGACGTCGCCGAGCGTGCGCTGGAGCGCGGCATGAGCGACACGCGCGCGCGCGCCGGCACCGCGATCGTCCTCGATCCGGCGACCGGCGAGGTCCTGGCGCTGGCGAACGCGCCGAGCTTCGACCCGAACCATCGGCAGAGCGCGATCTCGTCACGGCGCCGCAACCGCGCCGTCAACGACTTCTACGAGCCCGGCTCGACGTTCAAGCCACTGCTCATGGCGTCGGCGATCGAGCACGAGATCGTGCGTCCCGACGAGATGATCTTCTGCGAGAATGGCCGCTATCCGGTCGGCAAATGGATCATCCACGATCACGGCAGCCATGGCTGGCTGTCGGTGGCGGAGATCCTGCAGGTGTCGAGCAACATCGGCGCCTCGAAGATCGGCGAGCGGCTCGGGCGCGAGCGCTTCTTCGCGTTCCTGTCCGACATGGGGTTCGGGCGTCCCACCGGCATCGACCTGCCCGGCGAGGTCGGCGGGCTGCTGCGGCCGTTGAGCGACTGGTCGCGGATCGCGCTGATCACCACCAGCTTCGGCCAGGGCATCGCGGTGACGCCGTTGCAGATGGCGCGGGCGTTCGCCGCGATCGCCAACGGCGGTCTCCTCATGAAACCGTACGTCGGCATGCGCGCCACCACGACCGACGGCGAGGTGGTGTGGGAGCACCACCCGACGGTCATCCGCCGGGTCATGCGCCCACAGACCGCCGCCACCATGACGACGATGCTCGAGCGCGTGCTCGACGACGGCGGCACCGGCACGAAGGCGCGTGTGCCCGGGTTCCGGGTCGCCGGGAAGACGGGAACGGCGCAGAAGATCGAGGCGGGCACCGGACGCTACTCGGCGCACGCACGCATCGCGTCCTTCGTCGGGTTCGTGCCGGCCGAGGCCCCGCGCCTCGTCATCCTGGCGCTGCTCGACGAGCCGCAGACGTCGACCTACGGCGGCATCGTCGCCGCGCCGATCTTCTCCGAGATCGCCAGCGCCGCGCTCGAGCGACTCGGCGTCACGCCCGACGCGCCGCTCGACGTGCAGGAGGTGCGGGCCGACGTGCCGATTCCGGCGCCGCCGCCGAACGCGCCCGACGGCATGCCGTCCTTCATCGGCCTCAGCATGCGCGCGGCGCTCGAGCGCGCGCGCGATCTCGGCTGGGAGGTGCAGGTGGTCGGCAGCGGCTACGTCGCCAGCCAGACGCCGGCGCCGGGCGCGGCCGCCGCGCCGGGCAAGGCCCTCACGCTCAGCCTCGCGCCCGCGAGCGATCCTCTATGACCGCGGCCGCACGCGTCTCGCCACCGGGCGCCACGACGCTCGGCGAGCTGCTGCGCGACCTCGGCGAGGTGCGGGCGACACTCGCCGGCGACGCCGGCACCGCGATCCGCGGCATCAGCGCCGACTCGCGGACGGTCGCGCCCGGCGACTGTTCGTCGCCCTGCCGGGCTCGCGCACCGACGGCGCGCGCCACGTCGCCGACGCCTGCGCCCGCGGCGCCGTCGCCGTGGCGGGCACGACGGCGGTGGCGGCCGCGCTCGCGGCGGCCCGCGCGTCGGGCGACGTGCCGCGGGATGCCATCGCGCGCGTCGAGACCGCCGAGCCTGCGCGGCTCCTGGCGCGTCTCGCCGCCCGCCTGCACGGCGACCCGGCACGCGACCTCGTCATGGTCGGCGTGACCGGCACGAACGGCAAGACGACGACCACGTATCTGCTCGAGGCGATCTGGCAGGCCGCCGGCGCTCGTCCGGGCGTGCTCGGCACCATCAGCTACCGTTTCGCGGGCGAGGCCATCCCGGCGCCGCTCACGACGCCGCCGGCCCCCGAGCTCTTCGCACGCCTCGCCGCGATGCGAGGACCGCGGCGGGACGCACGTCGCGATGGAGGTGTCGTCGCACGCGCTGGTCCAGGATCGGGTCGACGGCGATCGAGTGGGATGCCGCGGTGTTCACCAATCTCGGCCGCGACCATCTCGACTTCCATCGCGACGAGGACGACTACTTCGCGCGCCAAGGCGCGGCTCTTCCGCGCCCTCGAAGCCAGCCCGAAGCGACGCCGGACGGCGATCGTCAACAGCCGGCGACCCGCGCGGTCGCGAGCTGCTGCGCGATCTCGGCGTGCCGGGCCGTGACCTTCGGCGAGGGCGGCGACGTACGCGCCGAGCAGCGTGACGATGACGCTCGACGGCACGCGCTGCGACGCTCGTGCTCGCCGCACGCGCGCGTGCGCGATGCGCACGTCGCCTGATCGGCGCCGGCCACATCGAGAACATTCTGGCGGCGGCGGCGACGGCGCACGCTCTCGGCGCGCCCGAGCGCCGCGATCGCGGCGCGGCATCGCCGACGTTCGCCGGTGTACCGGGACGCCTCGAGCCGGTGCGTGCCGGCCAGCCGTTCAGCGTCCTCGTCGACTACGCGCACAAGCCGGACGCGCTCGCCAGCGTCCTCGGCTCGCTGCGGACCATGGTCGGCGGGCGGCTGCTCTGCGTCTTCGGGTGCGGCGGCGATCGCGACCGCGGCAAGCGGCCGCTGATGGCGGAGGCGGTCGGCGCGGGCCGCCGATCTCGCCGTCCTCACCTCCGACAATCCGCGTACGGAGGATCCGCTGGCGATCATCGCCGAGGCCGAGCCCGGGCTGCGGCGCGGCGGAATGGCAGGCGTCGCGACTCTCGCGGGCGGCGGCGCGCGGCTACGTCGTCGAGCCCGACCGCGCGCGCGCCATCGCCGCCGCGATCGCCGCCGCCGCGCCCGGCGACTGCGTCGTGATCGCCGGAAAGGGCCACGAGGACTATCAGATCGTCGGCACGGTGAAGCTCCCGTTCGACGACCGCCTGGTCGCGCGCGCGGCGCTCACGGAGCGGCCGGCGTGAGCGCGGGCGCCACGACGTCCCGTGGAGCGGGCTCGTGTGACCGTCGGGCCTTCGCCGACGTGGTGCGCTGCGACCGGCGCCGAGGTGTACCGGCGCCGGCGCCGCGGCGTGCGCTTCGCCGCCGTGGCGACCGACTACGCGGGCGCTCACCCGCGGCGCGCTCTTCGTCGCGCTCCGCGGCGAGCGTTTCGATGCCCATGCATTTCGCCGCCGAGGCGGCCGGCGCCGGCGCGGCGGGCGTCGTCGTGGAACGCGTCCCGCCCGTGCTCGACGGGGTTCGGCGAGCTCGCCATTCTCGTCGTCCGCGACGGCCTGCGGGCGCTGCAGGATCTCGCCGCCGATCTCCGGCAGCGTGCCGACCCGTGCGTGCTCGCGATCACCGGCTCCAACGGCAAGACCACCACGAAGGAGATGCTGGCCGCGATCCTGGTGGCGGCCGGCGGCGCGGCCGGCGTGCTGAAGACGCGAGTCAACCTGAACAACCTGATCGGCGTCCCGCTCACGCTCCTCCGTCTCACCGGCGGAGAGCGCCACGCCGTCGTCGAGATGGGGATGAACGCGCCCGGGCGAGATCGCGCCGGCTCACCGAGATCGCCGACCCGGACGTCGGCGTGATCACCAACGTCGCGCCGGCGCACCTCGAGGGCGTCGGCTCGATCGAGGGCGTGGCGCGCGCCAAGGGCGAGCTCTTCGCGCACATGCGGGCCGACGCGACGGCGATCGTCAACGCCGACGATCCGCGCGTGGCGCGCGCTCGGGGCAGCGTTCGCCGGCCGCATCGTCCGCTTCAGCGCGCTCGACGGCGGCGACGTCCGCGCCGAGCAGGTGCGCATCGACGCGCAGGGCGCGGCGGCGTTCCGCCTGTTCGTCGGCGATGCGAGCGCCGACGTGCAGCTCCGCATCTCCGGACGGCACAACGTCGCGAACGCGCTCGCCGCCGCCGCGGCCGCGTACGCGGTCGGCGTCGGCATCGAGGCGATCACCGCGGGGCTCGGCGCCGCGCTCCCCGTCGGCAGCCGCATGCGCGTCTGCCCCCTCGCGAGCGGCGTCACGATCATCGACGACAGCTACAACGCCAATCCCGCCTCGATGGCGGCGGCGTTGCGCAGCCTGCGCGAGGCGCCCGCCGCCCGCCGCGCGGCCGTGCTCGGCGACATGCTGGAGCTCGGGCCGGGGGCGGACGCGCTGCATCGCGAGGTCGGCCGGCTGGCGGGCGAGCTCGCCATCGACGCGCTCTATCTCTATGGCGCGCACGCGGCTGCGACGGCGAGCGGCGCGCGCGCCGGCGGCCTCCCGCCCGCCGCCGTGCGGACGCTGTCGGCGCACGCGCCGATCGCGGACGCGCTGCGCGCATGGCTGCGGCCGGGAGATTGGGTGCTGGTGAAGGGGTCGCGCGGACAACGGATGGAGGAGGTCGTGCGCCTGCTCGGCGCCGCGGAGTAGCATGCTCTACCATGTCCTCTACTCGCTGCACACGACGTACACGTCTTCAACGTCTTCCGCTACATCACCTTTCGCACGCCTGCTCGCGGCGCTGACGGCGCTCTCGATCTCGTTCCTGCTCGGGCCGGTCGTGATCCGCCGGCTGACCGAGAACCAGATCGGGCAACCCATCCGCAGCGACGGCCCGGAGCGCCACAAGGTGAAGGCGGGCACGCCGACCATGGGCGGGACGCTGATCCTGTTCTCGCTCGTGCTCGTCGACCTTGCTGCTCGCCGATCTGACGAACCCCTACATCTGGCTCCTGCTCCTGGTGACGCTCGGGTTCGGCGCGATCGGCTTCGTCGACGACTACCGCAAGTTCCGCTACGGCAACTCCGCCGGCCTCGCGCGCGCGCCACAAGTTCCTCGCGCAGTGCGCGGTCGGCGACGCTCGGCGCGACTGCCTGCTGTTCGCGGTGCCGCGAGTTCCACCCGACCGTCGCGTTGCCGTTCTTCAAGAACGTGCACGGTCGAACCTCGGGCTCCTCTACCTGCCGTTCGCGGCGCTCGTGCTCGTCGGCGCGTCGAACGCGGTGAACCTGACCGACGGGCTCGACGGGCTCGCGATCGGGCCGGTGATGATCGCCGCCGGCACCTACATGCATCTTCGCCTTCGTCACCGGCAACGTGAAGCTCGCCGACTACCTGCAGATCCCCTTCGTCGCCGGCGCCGGCGAGCTGCGCGGTCTTCTGCGGCGCGCTCGCCGCCGCGGGGCTCGGCTTTCTCTGGTTCAACGCCTATCCGGCGCAGATGTTCATGGGTGACGTCGGCTCGCTGCCGCTCGGCGCCGCGCTCGCGATGGTCGCGCTCATCACCAAGCACGAGCTCGTGCTGGTGATCGTCGGCGCCGTCTTCGTCGTCGAGGCGCTGTCGGTGATCACGCAGGTGGCCTACTTCCAGTGGACGGGCGGCAAGCGCATCTTCCGCATGGCGCCGATCCACCATCACTACGAGCTGCAAGGGCTGGCCCGAGCCGCAGATCATCGTGCGCTTCTGGATCATCTCGATCATCTGCGCGCTGATCGCGCTCAGCACGTTGAAGCTGCGATGACGGCCATCGGCATCACCGACGAGTACCGCGGCCGCACCGTCCTGGTGGTCGGCTACGGCCGCACCGGGATCGCGGTCGCGAGCCATCTCCGGGCGGCGGGCGCACGCGTGCGCGTCGCGGACCGGCGTCCGGCGGCCGAGCTCGGCCCGCCGCCGGGCGACGACGGGATCGAGCTGCGCTGCGGCCGCGAGAGCGTCGACGATCTCGACGGCGTGTCGTTGGTGGTGCCGAGTCCCGGCGTGCCGGCGCGAGCGCGCCGCTGCTGCGCGAGCGCCGTGCGCCGCGGCATCCCGGTGCGGGCGAGATCGAGCTGGCGGCGCGCGCGCTCGGCGATCCCGATCGTCGCCGTCACGGGAACCAACGGCAAGAGCACGACGACGACCCTGATCGGCGAGATGCTGCGCGCCGGCGGCGAGCGGCCGTTCGTCGGCGGCAACCTCGGAACGCCGCTCGTGAGCGCCGTGCACGGACGCTACGTCGAGTGGCGGTCGCCGAGGTGTCGAGCTTCCAGCTCGAGTGGGTCGAGCGCCTGCGGCCGCGCGATCGGCGTGCTTCTCAACGTCACCGAGGATCACCTCGACCGCTACGACGGGCTCGACGCCTACGGCGCCGACCAAGCTGCGCCTGTTCGCCCGCCAGACGGCCGACGACGTGGCGGTCCTGAACGGCAGCGACCCCTGGATCCGGCGCCATGCCGGTGGTCTGCGCGCGGCGACGCTGTGGTTCGGGGGCGGCGATCACGCGGCGCTGCGGGCCGACGCCGCTGCCATCCGCATGCGTCTCGACGGACGGCGAGGAGCGGTATCCGCTCGCCAACGTGCACCTGCCGGGGGCGCACAATCGCGAGAACATGATGGCGGCGATCGCGGCCGCCCGCGCCGTCGGCGTCGCGCCGGCCGCCGTCCAGGAGGCGCTCGAGCGCTTCCGCGGCCTGCCGCATCGGCTCGAGCTGGTGCGCGAGCGCGACGGGGTGCGCTGGATCGAACGATTCCAAGGGCACGAACGCCGGCGCGGTGGTCATGTCGCTCGCCGGCTTCGAACGCAACGTCGTCCTCCTCGCGGGCGGCATCGAGAAGGGCGGCGACTACGGCGTCCTCGTCGAGCCGGTGCGCCGGGCCGTGAAGCATGCGCTGCTCTTCGGCGCCGCGCGCGACATGCTCGCGCGGACGCTCGCTGACGCGACGGCGGTGGAGCTCGTCGACGACCTCGCGGCGGCGGTGCGGCGCGCGGCCGCGCTCGCCGCGCCCGGCGACACCGTCCTGCTGTCGCCGGCGTGCGCCAGCTTCGACATGTTCCGCGACTATGCCGACCGCGGCCGCCGGTTCCAGGCGCTGGTGCGGGCGCTATGACGGCGCGGGCGCTCGCCGCGTCGCGCGGCGCCGTTCCGTACCGCCCGACGCGTCGCTGGGCGCCGCGCGCCCGCCGGCCGGTCGCCGTCGTCGCGCACGGCGCCGATCGCTGGGTCGATGCTCACTGCCGCGCTGCTCGTCGGCCTCGGCATCGTCATGGTATTCAACACCAGCTACTTCTTCGCCGGCGAGCGGTTCGGTGATGCGTACTACGTCTTTCGCAAGCACATGGTGTCGATCGCGCTCGGCCTCGGCCTGCTGCCTGATCGCGTCGCGGCTCTCGTCGCACGCCCTGCAGCGCCTGGCGTATCCGGCGCTGGCGGTGGTCGCGGTGCTGCTGGTCGCGGTGCTGGTGCCCGGGCTCGGGATCGTGCGCGGCGGCGCGCGGCGGTGGATCGGCCTCGGGGCCCTGAACGTGCAACCCTCGGAGCTCGCGAAGATCGTCATCGTGCTCTACCTGGCGCGCTCGATCGTCCGGAAGGGGGCGCGCGCTCGAGACCTTCAGTGTCGGCATCCTGCCGCACGTCATCGTCGTCGGCGCTCTGCGCCGGGCTGATCCTGCGGGAGCCCGATTTCGGCGACGGCGGTCGCTCCTCGGCGTGCTCCTGATCGCGATGCTGTTCGCCGGCGGCGTGCGGCTCCGGCACCTGGTGGTGCCGCTGCTGCCGGCGCTGCCGCTGGCGGCGTGCGGCGATCTACAGCAGCCCCTACCGGCTGCGCGCGGGTGATGGTGTTCCTCGAATCCGTGGGCAGCACCCGCGCGACGCCGGCTTCCAGCTCGTGCAGTCGTTCCTGGCGTTCGGCTCGGGCGGCACGCTCGGCAGCCGGCCTCGGGGAGAGCAAGCAGAAGATGTTCTATCTGCCCGAGGCGCACACCGACTTCATCTTCTCGGTCATCGGCGAGGAGCTCGGGCTGATCGGGGCGCTCCTGGTGGTGAGCCTCTTCGCGCGTCCTCGCGGTGCGCGGCTTCCGCGTCGCGCTGCGTCACCCGACGCCGTTCGGGCAGCTCGTCGCGTTCGGGGTCACGGTGTTGCTGGTGTCACAGGCGGGCATGAACATGGCGGTCGTCCTCGGGCTGCTGCCGACCAAGGGCCTGGCGCTGCCGTTCGTCAGCTATGGCGGCTCGGCGATGATCGCGGCGCATGACGTGCGTCGGGGTGCTGCTCGCGCTGTCGCGGGAGTCCGGGTGAGGTCGTGCGACTCATGATCGCGGGCGGCGGCACGGGCGGGCATCTGTTCCCCGGCATCGCCGTCGCCGAGGCGGCTGCGCCGTCGCGACGGCACGGCGGCGCTCCTGTTCGTCGGCAGCGCGCGCGGCATCGAGGCGCGCGTCGTACCGCGGACGGGCTTCGCCCTCGAGACCCTGCCGATCGCCCCGCTTCGCGGCCAGGGGCCGCGCGACCGCGTCGGGGCGCTGGCCGCGCGCTCGCCGCGCAGCGTCGGACGCGCGCGCGCGATCGCCGCCGGCTTCGCGCCCGGACGCGGTCGTCGGGCTCGGCGGCTACGCCTCGGCGCCGGCGGTCGTCGCCGCGCGCATCGCGCGGACGCCGATCGTCCTCCTCGAGCAGAACGCGCGCCCCGGGCTGACGACCCGCCTCCTCGCTCGCCTCGCCGACCGCGTCTGCGTCAGCTTTCCGGAGAGCGCGGCGGCGTTTCCGCGCGGGCAAGGCGGTCGTGACCGGCAACCCGGTGCGGTGGTCGGCGGGTCCTCGGCCCGCGACGAGCACGACGCCGGCACGCGACGGGTTCACCATGCTCGATCTTCGGCGGCAGCGGCGGCGCGCGGCACGTTGAACGCGGCCGGTCCGGCGACTGCGCGCCGCGCTCGCCGACGTGCCCGGCCTCCGCATCGTGCACCAGACCGGCGCGGACGCCGAGGCCGCGGTACGCGCCGCCTACGCGGCCGCCGGCGTCGAGCGCCGACGTCCGCGCCTTCATCACCGACATGGGGGCGGCCTACGCCGCTGCCGATCTCGTCGTCTGCCGCGCCGGCGCGACGACGATCGCCGAGCTCGCGGCGCTCGGCAAGCCGGCGATCCTCGTGCCCTATCCATACGCCGCCGACGATCACCAGCGCGCCAACGCCGAGAGCCTCGTCCGGGCCGGCGCGGCACGCATGGTGCTCGACGCGGAGGCGACCGGCGGGCGGCTCGCGGCCGAGGTGCGGGCGCTGCGTCGCCGCCACGGTCCGCGCCGAGATGGCGCGGCACATGCAGGCGCTGGCGCGTCCCGACGCCGCCGATCGGGTTCTCGACACCGTCGAGGCACTGATCCGCCGGCGCGTCAGGGGAGGGGCGGCGTGAGAGGATTCGTGCTCGCACGCCCGCTCGTCTATGCTCGGGCCGGCACGGAGGCGCGGGGAGCGCGATGGAGCTGACCAGCAGGCAACGCCACATCCACTTCGTCGGCATCGGCGGCATCGGCATGAGCGGCATCGCCGAGGTGCTGCTGAACCTCGGGTTCAACGGTGAGCGGGTCGGATCTCGCGGCGAGCGAGACGACCGAGCGCCTGACGGAGCGGGGCGCGCAGATCGCGCTCGGCCACCACGCCGACCGCGTCGGGCCGAACGTCGACGTGGTCGTCATCTCGTCCGCGGTCAAGTTCGCGAACCCGGAGGTCGTGCGCGCGCGCGAGCTGAAGATCCCCGTGATCCCGCGCGCCGAGATGCTGGCCGAGCTGATGCGCATGAAGACCGCGCTCGCGGTGGCCGGGACGCACGGCAAGACGACGACGACCTCGCTCCTCGGCCACGTGCTCGCGCGAGGCGCAGCTCGACCCGACCCTGGTGATCGGCGGCAAGGTGAAGGGGCTCGGCTCGAACGCGCGCCTCGGCCAGGGCGCGCTTCCTCGTCGCCGAGGCCGACGAGAGCGACGGCAGCTTCCTCCTGCTGCACCCCGACGCATCGCGGTCGTCACCAACATCGATCCCGAGCACCTCGACCACTACGGCATCGGTCGAGCGCGATGCACGAGGCCTATCGTGCAGTTCATCAACCGCGTGCCGTTCTACGGCCTCGCGGTCCTCTGCATCGACAGCGTCGCCGTGCGGGCGCTGCTGCCGCGCGTCCGCAAGCGCTTCGTCACCTACGGCCTCGCGAGCGACGCCGATCTGCAGGCGGTGCACACCCGCGTCGACGCCGACGGTACGCGCTTCGACGTGCTCGAGCGCGGGCGCTGGATCGGCGAGGTGCGCCTGCGCATGCTCGGACGGCACAACGCGCAGAACGCGCTCGCGGTGATCGCGGTCGGCGTCGCGAGCTCGGCGTCGCCTTCGAGACGACGGCGCAGGCGCTGGCGTCGTTCGAGGGCATCCACCGCCGCTTCGAGGTGAAGGGGGAGGTCGGCGGCGTGACCGTCGTCGACGACTACGGGCACCATCCCGAGGAGATGCAAGGCGACCCTGCGCGCCGCGCGCGAGGGCTTCGGCCGCCGGCTGGTCGCCGTCTTCCAGCCGCACCGCTACACCCGCACGCGCGACCTCTTCGACGACTTCCTCGGCGCCTTCGACGACGCCGACCTGCTGGTCCTCACCGAGATCTACGCCGCGGGCGAGGACCGGATCGACGGGATCACCGGCGAGGCGCTCTTCGAGGCGCTGCGCCGGCGCGGCCACGCCGACGTGCGTTTCGTTGCCGGCGCGGACGGACGATCGCCGCGGCGCTGCTGCCGCACCTGCGGGGCGGCGACATGGTCGTGACGCTCGGCGCCGGCGACGTCCACAAGGTCGGCGACGACCTGCTGCACGCGCTCGCGCGCGAGCACCGGCGGCGCTGCAGTGACGACGAGCCTCGCCTGTCGCGCGCGCCGCGGACACCTTCCGCGGAGCAGGCGGCCGGGGGAGCCGCCGCCGCGACGGCACGCGCGCGCGCGCTCGAGGACGCCGTCGTGGCGCTCACGGCGGCGGGCGTGGCGGTGCGCCGCGGGGAGCCGCTCGCGCGGCACACCAGCTTCCGCATCGGCGGCCCGGCGGACGTGTTCGTCGACGGCGACGAGCGTGCGCGGAGCTGCGGCGGTGCTGCGGGCGTGCGCCGGCATGCGACGCTGCCGGTCTTCTTCCTCGGGGGCGGCACCAATCTGCTGGTGAGCGACCGCGGCGTGCGCGGCGTGGTCGTGAAGCTCGGGAAGCCCTTCGACTTCGTCGAGTGGGATCCCGACGCCGAGGGCGCGACGCTGCGCGTCGGCGCGGCGGTGCCCTTCAAGCGGCTCGTCTATGCAGACGGTGGCGGCCGGGCTCGCGGGGCTCGAGTTCGGCGAGGGCATTCCCGGGACCATCGGCGGCGGCCTGCTGATGAACGCCGGCGCGTTCGGCGGCGAGATCGGCCGGGTCGTGCTCGCGATCGAGGCCGTCGACGCGGCGTGGTGACGCGTCATCGTGCTCGCGCGCGATCGGCTCGGTTTCGCCTATCGCCGGCTGACGCTGCCCGGACACGCCATCATCACCGCGGTGCGTCTGCGGCTCGCGCGCGGCGATCCGGCGCCGCGCTCGCCGCCGTCGTCGCGGATGCCAAGGCGCGCCGCGACCGGCATCAGCCGAAGGGCCATCCGAACGCCGGCTCGATCTTCAAGAACCCGGCGGGCAGCTACGCCGGCGAGCTGATCGAGGCGCGCCGGGCTCAAGGGCGCGCGGCTCGGCGACGCGATGTTCTCGGAGCGGCACGCGAACTTCATCGTCAATCTCGGCGGCGCGCGCGCGGCGGACGTGAAGGGGTTCATGGACCTCGCGGCGCGGTCGGTGCGCCGGCGCGCTCGGCGTCGAGCTCGAGCCCGAGGTCGGTCTGGTCGGGGAATGGTGACGCGCGCCCGCGGCGCGTCGGGGGGCTGAGCTGGTGGGGAGGCAGAGGCGGCGGTGAGGGGACGATTTCGCGGCAAGCACGTCGCCGTGCTGCTCGGTGGGCTGTCGTCCGAGCGCGAGGTGTCGGAGATGTCCGGCCGCAAGGTCGCGGCGGCGCTGCGTGGGCTCGGCTACCGGGTGACGCGCGTCCGCGTCGGGCGCGACCTCGGTGCGCGCCTGGCGCGCCTGCGGCCTGCCGTCGCGTTCAACGCCTTGCACGGGAAGTACGGCGAGGACGGCTGCGTGCAAGGGCTGCTCGAGGTGATGGGGATCCCCTACACCGGCGCCGGCGTCCTGCCGAGCGCGCTCGCCATGCACAAGACGACGGCAAAGATCCTCTGGCACGCGGCCGGGCTGCCGACGCCGCGATGGACCGTCGTGCCGGCATCCGCCCGCGGCCGCGCCCCCTGACGCTGCCCTCGCGTCTCCCGGTCGTCGTGAAGCCGGACAGCGAGGGATCGAGCGTGGGCGTCTCGATCGTCCGGCGTCGCGGCGAGCTGGTGCGGGCGCTCCGCGCGGCGGGGCGCTTCGGCGGCAGCGTGCTCGTGGAGCAGTACGTTCCCGGACGCGAGGTGACGGTCGGCGTCGTCGGCGGCCGGGCGCTCGGTGCGCTCGAGGTGGTGGCGAAGGGCGACGCCTTCCACACCTACGCCGTCAAGTACACGGCGGGGCGGGAGGAGTTCCATCTCCCGGCGCGTCTCGATCGCGCCACCACGCGCAAGGTGCTGACGCTCGCCGAGCGCGCGCACGCGGTGCTCGGGTGCGACGCGTACAGCCGGGTCGACTTCCGCGTCGACGGCCGCCGCCCCCATCTGATCGAGCTGAACACGCTCCCGGGCCTGACCGCGCTCTCGTACCTGCCGCGGATCGCTGCGGCGGCGGGGATGGACTTCCCTGCGCTGTGCGAGCGGATTCTCGACGGCGCCCGGCTGCGCGTACGGGAGACCCGCCGGTGAGGGCGCGGCGCGCGCTCCGCCGGATGCGCGCCGGTCTGGCGCGCGCGGCCGCGCTGGCGGGGCGGACGCGTAGGCGCACCCTCGGTGCGCTGCGGCGTCGGTGGCGAGGCGCACTGCGCGTCGCCGTCGTCGGCGCGATCGTGATCGCGGGCGCCATCGAGCGCGCGCCGATCGCACACTGGGCGCTCACGCATCCCTACTTCGCGGTGAGCGAGATCGTGGTCTCGCCGACGCGGCGGGTGCGCGAGGGTGTGCTGCTGCAGTGGGTCGGGCTGCGTCCCGGCATGAGCATCTGGACGCTCGAGCCGCGCGCCCTCGAGCGGCGGCTCGAGGAGCACCCTGGATCCGGCGCGCGCCGGGTCGAGCGCGAGCTGCCGCGCCGCGCTGATCATCGAGCGTGGTGGAGCGCGAGGCGGCGGCCATGGTGATCCTCGACCAGCTCTACTACGTCGACCGCGCGCGGCGTGGTCTTCGCCCGCGTCGGCGCCGACGAGCCGCTCGACCTGCCGTTCGTGACCGGCATCGAGGCGGCGGTCGTGAACGGCGAGCAGCCGTATCCGCGCCATGCGATCCGCCAGGCCGTGAAGGTGCTCGCACTGATGACGCCGTGCGGGACTTCCATTCCGCGTCTCGGAGGTGCATATCGATCGGGAGCGGGGGATCACGGTCTTTCCGGTCGAGCCGCAGATCGCGCTCGATATCGGCTGGGGGCGTTTTCCCGAGAAGCTGGCCCGGCTGCACGCAGGTGCTGAGCGGCTTCACGGGACGCGAGGCGCAGCTCCGGGGCGTCGATCTCACGCTCGGATCGCAGGCGGTGGTCCGGTTGCGGCAGGGTGGCGGAAGCGACGCGCGCGCACGAAGCACGTGCGCGCATGAGCGTTCGGCGGAGTGGGGATGGGCATGGCATGGGGATGGCGAAGCGGACGCTGATCGTGGCGGGCCTCGATCTCGGGACGTCGAAGACCTGCGGTCATCGTCGGCCAGCGTCGGCGAGCACGGCATCGATGTGTGTCGGGCTCGGTACGGCCCCGTCGCGCGGCCTCCGCAAGGGCGTGATCGTCCACCTCGAGTCGACCGTCGGCGCGATCCGCAAGGCGGTCGCGGAGGCGGAGGCGATGGCCGGCTGCGAGATCCGCCACGTGATCGCCAGCATCGGCGGGCGCGCACATCCGCGGCGTTACGAGCCACGGCGTGGTCGCGGTCCGGAACGGCGAGGTCTCGGCGAGCGACGTGGAGCGCGTGCTCGACGCCGCGCGGCGCGGTCGCGCTGCCGGCCGATCGCGAGGTCCTGCACGTCCTGCCGCAGGAGTTCATCATCGACGATCAGGAGGGCATCAGCGAGCCGCTCGGCATCGCGCGGCGTGCGGCTCGAGGCCAAGGTCCACATCGTGACCGGCCCAGGCCTCGGCGGCGCAGAACCTCGTCAAGTGCTGCAAGCAGGCCGGGCTCACGGTCGGCGACGTCGTGCTCGGGCCGCTCGCCGCGGCCGATGCGGTCCTCACGCCCGAGGAGAAGGACCTCGGCGTCGCGCTCGTCGACGTCGGCTGCGGCACGACCGACGTCGTGCATCTTCCACGGCGGCGCGGTCCGGCACACCGCCGTGCCTGCCGCTCGGGGGCGGCGCACCTCACCAACGACATCGCGGCCGGCCTCCGCACCCCGACCGTCGAGGCCGAGAAGATCAAGCAGCGCTTCGGCTGCGCACGGGCCGACAAGGTGCCGGCGCCACATGTCGATCGAGGTGCCGAGCGTCGGCGATCGCGAGCCGCGCGTGCTTTCGCGCCACATCCTCTGCGAGATCATCGAGCCGCGCGTCGAGGAGATCTTCACCCTGGTGAGCCGCGAGATCATCCGCTCCGGCCTACGAGGGAGCCTCGCCTCGGGCGTCGTGCTGACGGGCGGCACCGCGCTCCTCGACAGCGTCGCCGAGGTCGCGGAGCAGGTGCTTGCGTCTGCCGGTGCGGATCGGCGTCCCGCAGCACGTGATGGCGCTCGCCGATCTCGTCGCGAGCCCCGCTCCACTGCGGCGTCGATCGGTCTCGTCGTCGCCAGCGCCGACAGCGGCGGCCGGCGCGTCGTGCATCGTTGACGCGCGGCCACGGACTCATCGGACGCGTTCGGCATCGCATGACGGAGTGGCTGCGCGAGTTTTTTTGAGACGAGCGATTTCCGATCGGGCGCAAAATTGCGTGACACGCGATAACGAATTGCGCTACAGGAGGTGCGGGATGAGGAGGCGGCAGGGACGTGGGGCTGGGGGAAGTCACGGGTGGCCGTTCACCCAAGAGCGAGAGCCGCCCGGTGACGCAGGTTGAAGGAGGAGGGGCGATGAGCGAACGTTCCGATGACGATCACTTGAACGCACGGATCAAAGTCGTCGGGGTGGGCGGAGGCGGCGGCAACGCGGTCAACACCATGATCGCGGCCGGCCTGCAGGGCGTCGACTTCATCACCGCCAACACCGATGCGCAGGCGCTGCAACGCGAACCTCGCATCGATCAAGCTGCAGATCGGCGCGGCAGGTCACGAAGGGCCTCGGCGCCGGCGGCAATCCCGAGATCGGCCGCAAGGCCGCCACCGAAGACATCGAGCGGATCCGCGAGATGCCTGATGGGCGCCGACATGGTGTTCATCACCGCCGGCATGGGCGGCGGTACGGGCACCGGCGGCGGCGCCGGTCGTCGCGCGCGTCGCCAAGGAGATGGGCGCGCTGACCGTCGGCGTGGTGACCAAGCCCTTCCTCTTCGAGGGCAAGAAGCGCGGCACGCCAGGCCGAAGAGGGCATGCGCGAGCTCAAGGCCAACGTCGACACCCTGATCGCCATTCCCGAACCAGCGGCTGCTCGCCGTCGCCGGCCGCAACACGTCGATCCTCGAGACCTTCAAGAAGGCCGACGACGTGCTGCTGCAGGCCGTGCGCGGCATCTCCGACCTCATCACGGTGCACGGCCTCATCAACCTCGACTTCAACGACGTGCGGACGATCATGTCCGAGATGGGCATGGCGCTGATGGGCGCCGCGAGCGCGAGCGGCGAGAACCGTGCCGTCGAGGCGGCGCAGAAGGCGATCTCGAGCCCGCTCCTCGAGGACGTCTCGATCCAGGGCGCGCGCGGCGTGCTGATCAACATCACGGGCGGCCCGGACCTGGGGCTGCACGAGGTCAACGAGGCCGCGACGCTCATCCAGGAGGAAGCCGACGACGAGGCGAACATCATCTTCGGCGCCGTGATCGACGAGACCATGAGCGACCAGATCCGCATCACGGTCATCGCGACCGGCTTCGGCGAGCCGCGCGAGGAAGAGAAGCGTCCGCCCACGACCACCGCCGCCACCCAGGCGACGGCACCGCGCGTCGCCTACACGCGCGAGCGCGACTCGGTCCGCGAGTCCGTCCGCGAGGCGGCCGCCAATGCGGCGCAGCGCCGCGTGGTGCGGGTCGGCGTGATCGACGACATCGAGGGCACGATGTGGCGGCGCTCGTCGAACAACGGGGAGCGGTCCGAGCCGATCGATCTGACGGTGCCGGACGAGGACGACAGCCTCGACATCCCGACGTTCCTGCGCAAGCAGGCCGACTGACGCCTGCGCGCGTTCCGCATGCACGGGGCGCCCCGGATCTTCCGGGGCGCCCCGCTTCATTCCGGGCGGTCTCGGGCTCGTTCCACACCGTGACGTGGCGCCGAGCGCGCCCGGCGGACGCAGCGCACGCGCCCGGCGACTAGGCCGGCGGCAGTACCGCGCGGAGGACGCGAAGGGCGTTCCCGCCGAGGATCTTGGGGATCGAGCCCTCGGCGATGCCGGCGTCGAGGAGGGCCTGGGTGAGCATGGGGAGGCCGGCGGCGTCGAAGCCGGTGGTGACGGCGCCGTCGAAGTCGGAGCCGAGGCCGACGTGCTCGTCGCCGATCAGGTCGACGGCGTACTTGACGGTGCGGGCGACGTCGGCGGGTGCGAGGCCGCAGGCCGCCGTCTCCCAGAAGCCGACGCCGACGACGCCGCCGAGGCGCGCGACACCGCGGAGCTGCTCGTCGGAGAGGTTGCGCGCGTTGTCGCAGATGCCGCGGACGCCGGTGTGCGAGACGACGAGCGGGCGGGTGGCGATGGCGAGCACGTCGGCGATCGTCGCGGGCGAGGAGTGCGCGAGGTCGACGACGATGCCGCGCCGCTCCATGTCCCGCACGAGCGCGCGGCCGAGGTCGGTCAGGCCGCCCTTCGTCGCGCCGTGCGCCGAGCCGGCGAAGGCGTTGTCGTAGAAGTGCGCCAGCCCGACCATGCGGACGCCGGCCGCGGCGACGCGATCGAGCGCGGCGAGGTCGTCGCCGAGCGCGTGCGCGCCCTCGATGTCGAGCAGGCCGCCGACGACGCCGCGATCGGCGGCGTGGCGCGCGAGCAGACGGTCGAGATCGGCGACGCTGCGGACCTCGATGAAGCGTCCGCCCGAGCCGCGCGCGAGGCGGTCGAGCGCCGCGGCCTGATACAGCACGCGCGCCTCCAGGCTCGTCCAGGTAGGGAGCGGCCAGAGGCTCGTCGCCGCCAGCAACGTGACCGCGTCCGGCCACCAGGGACTGCTGCCGTCAATGCGGGCCACGAGCGGGAAGCGCGTCGTGGTCGCGAACACCTCGAGGGCCACGCCGCCCGCGCGCAGGCGCGGCAGGTCGACGTGCCCACGCGTGCTGCGCGCCGCGAGGTCGCGGCTCCAGAGGAGCGCGTCGGAGTGCAGGTCGACGACGACGCTCGCGGCGTGCAGGGCCGCGGCCCGCGCCGAGACCGGCGCGGCGGTGGTCGCGTGCACGCGGTTCAACAGTCCGCCGACGGCCGGCCCACACGACGCGCCCAGCGTCAGGAGCGCGCCCAGCAGGGCCGGTGTCCGGCCGCGCGCCACGCGTCCCCGTCCTACCACGATGCGCGCGCCGCGCGGATCTGCCCGGGGCAGCTCCCGCGCGGCGCGCCGCGTTCGTCTAGGGGTAGATGACCGACGACGGTATGCACAGCTCGCGCAGGTGATCGACCGACGTCTGGCTCGCCTCGAACTGGTTGTTGATGAACACCGGGCTCAAGCCGCGGAAGAAGGGCGACGAGGTCTGGCGGACCTTGTAGCAGAGCAGGTTCTGCGTCGGAATCCGGGATGCCCTCGCCGTTCTTGTCGACGGGAATGCAGAGCCGGAAGGGCTTCTTGACGTCCAGCACGATGTGGCCGAACTGATCGACGACGTCGACGCCCGCCACGCGCTGCTTCGCCTTCGACACCTTGTAGCACTTCAGGTGGTCGACGGCCGGATTCGTGAGCGGCGGCGGCGGGCCCGAGAAATCCTTGGCGGTCGGCACCAGCAGCGTGTCGGGCTTGGTGAGCTTCGCCGCCACCGTGCCGAACTGGTTCGTGATCTGCACGTTCGTGACCGGGGTGAAGTGCGGCGTCGTCTGCTTGATGATGTAGCCCGTGAGGTGCGTCGTGTCCTGGACGGCCGTCGGGTCCTCGCCGTTCTTGCTGGCGGGGTTGCAGAGGCGCTTCGGCCTGATGATGTTGAGCGTGCTCCCGCCGAAATGATCGACGGCGCTCACGCCATTCACCGCCGGGAAGGGCTCGCGCGGCATCTCATAGCACTGGAAGTGGCGGATCGGTGGCACGCACAGATCGATATGGCGCTGATCGCAGTTGCCCGCGCCGTCGCAACCGGCCGTGGTGCACGTCTGGTCGTCGGTATCGGTGCAGGGCGTCGAGTCCTGCTCCGGCACGTGGTTCTGGTCGCAGTTGCCGGCGCCGTCGCAGCCGGCGGCGGCGCACTCGTTGCCGGTATCGGGGCAGGGTGTGCTGTCGGGGAGGATGTGCTGCTGGTCGCAGACGCCGGCCTCGCACCCGGCGACCGTGCACGGGTTGTCGTCCGTGTCGGGGCAGGGCGTGCTGTCGGGCGGCGGGACGCAGAGCCCCGACAGCGGGTCGCACTGGCCGGCGCACGCGTCGCCCGGACAGGTGGTCTCGATGTGGTTCTGGTCGCAGCTGCCCTGGCCGTCGCAGCCGGCCGTCGTACAGAGATTGCCGTCGTCGTCGGGGCAGGGTGTGCTGTCCTGCGTCGGCGGGAACACGCAGCCCGGGGTGAGATCGGTCGCCGCGGTGAACTGCACCGTGTTGACGCCCATCGAGCAGCCCGAGGGACTGACGTTGCAGAGGTCCGCCACCCGGAAGGTGCCCTGGTCGGGCAGCGGATTGGGATCGTTCGGCTGGATCACGTAGCTGTTCTGGCGGAACTCGATCGAGCCGGCCGTGGCGTCGGCCGGTAGCGGCAGGTTGCCGCAGCCGCTCGTCGCGTTCGCGATCGTGCCGACGGCGCCCGCGGGCGCCACGAAGCACGGCAGGACGGGCCCGGCGCAGCACACGGCGTTGCCGGTGATGGAATCGATCGGCAGGCTGCCGACCGCCGGCACGCGCACGTCGTCGCCGCCGAAGTCCTGGACGTCGAACGACTCGTTGATGCGGGTGACGTCGCCGCAGGTGTCGGCGTGGGTGAGGATGAGGAGGCAGTCCGTGACGTTGCTGAGCGTCTGCGTGTCGCAGACGTCGTCGGTGCACGGCAGGCCGTCGTCGCAGTCGGCGTTCGTCGCGCAGCTGCGGCGCGGGCTGTCGCAGGTCTTGAAGGTGCTGACGCCGTGCTGGCAGACTGCGCGCGCCGTGGGCGCGCCGACGACCCCGAGGGCGAGGCACGCGACGAGCGCGCCGCCGACCATGATCCATCGACGAGGCGATGAGGGTATATGCATCGGATGTCTCCTCTCCTGACAGTCTGGCGTGGGGCTACGGCACCGCCGCAGGGCGGGGTGAGCGCGAGCAGACCATTCGTCGCAATGCCCGCCGCTGTCAAGGGAAAAGCACGCTGGACACGGACCTGCGCCGAGATGGCGCAGCTTCACGGGCGCGCGGCCGCCTGCGCACGGCGGCCGGTGCGGGTCCGGTGGGCGCGCCGCACGACGCTCGCGCTCCTCGTCGCGTTGAGCGTCGGCCGCGCCGAGGCGGTGACGTACTACGTCCGCCAGACCGTCGGTGACGACACGCACGACGGGCGCTCCGCGGCATCGGCATGGCGGTCCCTGGCGCACCTCTCGACGACGTTGAAGGCCGGGGACACCGTCTACGTCGGTCCCGGGCTCTATCGGGAGCAGGTCACCGTGGGGGCCGACGGGACGTCGGGGGCCCGCATCGTCTTCGTTGCCGACACGACCGGCGAGCATACCGGCGACCCGTCGGGCACGGTGATGATCACGGGCGCGGACCCGATCGACACCTCCGTCTTCACCCCCGTCGGCCCGCCGGGCGTCTATCGTGCCACCCTGCCGCAGCGCGTGCTCGGCGTCGTGGAGATGGACGGTCCGCAGCGCCGCTATCGGCGCGCGCGCGACACCATGGAGCACCTCGTCGACAAGCTGAGCGAACGCGAGGTGGTGACACGTCTGCCCGGCTCGCACCTCTACGACGACGAGCGCCACGAGCTGCTCCTGCACACCAGCGATGATCGCGAGCCGCGCGCGCACGAGCTCGAGCTCATGCATCGCGGGACCGGGATCGGCATGTTCGGCAAGCACTTCGTGACCATCATCGGCTTTACCTTCCGGCATTTCGGCGACGCCGGGATCAATTTCTTCAAAGGTTCGGGCGACGGTATCGCGCTGAACAACGTGTCCTACGGCGGGCGGCAGGGCATCCGCGTCTACGCGGCGACGGACATCCTCGTCTCCGGGAACACGCTCTTCCGAAACGACAACTCCGGGGTCTATTTCGCGGCGCAGTCGACCGGTGGAGTCGCGATCGGCAACGTCGCCTACGAGAACCGCAAAGGCATCCGTTGGAGCAGCCAGTCCAACTACGGCATGGCCATAGACGACGCGGTCTTCGACAACGCCGAGGCCGGGATCGCGATCGAGGACGTCGAGGGCACGGTCCTGCGCCGCAATCGCCTGCTGCAGAACCCGACGGCGCAGCTCATGCTGATCCGTAGCGTCTACGACGGCGACGACGATTGCTTCGACGGGCCGACGCAGGCGGTCGCCGATTTCGTCTTTCAGGAGCGCTACGCGACCGTCACGGACATGCAGCGCGCCAAGGGTCTCGACCGACAGGCGCGCACGACCGGCTGCGGGTCGCCGCCGGCGAAGCTCGACGTGCACAAGCTGCACGCGGAGACCATGGGCTACGCCGCGCGCGCGCGCGCGCTGCTCGCCGGCAGCGCCCCGCGGGCGTGGCCGACGAGCACGCCGTCGAGGGGCTGGTGGCGCACGCTTCTGGGCCGCTGAGCGGCGCGTTGGAGGCGGTCGCGGGACGACGTATACTCGACCGGGTCATGCCGGCGTGACCCCGTCCGATGCGACCACACCCACGAGCACGCGCGCAGCAGCGCCTCGAACAGGAGCAGATGCTCTTCCGCGCGAGCAGCGGCGGGGATCTCGCCGTCTGTCTCGTCTACCCCAACACCTATCCGGTCGGGATGGCCAACCTCGGCTTCCAGGCGGTGTTCGAGATCCTGTCGTGCCATCCGCGGGTGCGCTGCGAGCGCGCCTTCCTCCCGGATCGTGACGAGCCCGCCCGCACGGTGGTGTCGCTCGAGGGGGGGCGGCCGCTGCGCGAGTTCGAGCTTCTCGCGTTCTCGATCTCGTTCGAGACCGACTACCTGAACGTCGTCGACATCCTCGCGGCCGCCGGGATCCCGGCGCGGCGCGACGAACGCCACGGCGGACCATTGCTGCTGGCCGGCGGCCCGGCGACGTTCCTGAATCCCGAGCCGATCGCCGACTTCTTCGACCTCTTCCTGATCGGCGAGGGCGAGGAGATGGTGCCGGAGTTCCTCGCGCGCTACCTGGCGGCGCGCGACGCCGGCGGCGGGCGTGCCGGCGTGCTCGACGCCGCGGCCGAGGTCGAGGGCGCCTACCGTCCCGATCGCTACGCCATCGACTATGCCGACGACGACACGATCCAGTGCGTCACCTACCGCGGTGACGGCGCCGGGGTGGTGAAACGCCGGCTCGTCGCCGACCTCGACCGCTTCACGACCGCATCCAAGGTGCTGGCGCCGGAGGCGGTGTTCGGCGGCATGTACCTCCTCGAGGCCAGCCGTGGCTGCGAGTGGGGCTGCCGCTTCTGCGCCGCCGGGTACATGTATCGGCCGATCCGCAACCGCAGCCTCCCGACCCTGCGCGCCGCGGCCGAGGAAGGGCTCGCCGTGCGCGAGACGATCGGTCTCGTCGGCGCGGAAATGGCGAGCCTGCCGGGCATCGCCGAGCTCTGCGAGCTCGTGACCGACCGCGGGGGCCGCGCCGTCTCCGTCCTCGCTCAAGGCCGACGTCATCAGCCGCCGCCTGGCCGCGGCGCTCGGGCGGAGTCGGACGCAGAGCGTGACGGTCGCGCCCGAGGCCGGCTCGGAGCGCATGCGCCGGGTGATCAACAAGAACCTGACGGAGCCCGAGATCCTCCGTGCCGCCGACTGGCTGGTCGGCTCCGGCGTGCAGGCGATGAAGCTCTACTTCATGATCGGCCTCCCGACCGAGACCCACGACGACGTGGCCGCGATCGTCGAGCTCACCACGAAGATCCGCGCCCGGTTCCAGCACGACGGTCGGGTGCAGCGCCTGACCCTGTCGATCAACCCCTTCGGGCCGAAGCCGTGGACACCACTCCAGTGGGAGCCGATGGAGGATCCGAAGTCGCTGAAGGCGAAGATCGCGTACCTGCGAAGCGCGATCGGCCGCCTTCCGAACGTCACCTGTGACGTCGAGTCGCCGCGCGAAGCCTACTGGGCGACACTCCTCTCACGCGGCGACCGGCGCGTCGGCGCGCTCCTGCTGGCGATCCATGCGGCGGGCGGGGATTGGTGGCGCGTGCTGCGCGAGCGCCGCCGCGATCCGGGTGGCGGCGTCGATCCGGACTTCTATGTCCGCCGCGCGTACGCCTACGACGAGATCCTGCCATGGGACTTCATCGATCACGCGCTGCACAAGCGCTTCCTCTGGGTGGAGCGCACACGCGCCTACGAGGAGCGCCAGACGATGCCGTGCGACGTGACGACCTGCCGCGTCTGCGGCGCGTGCTGAGCGGGGTCGGCGCGGCCCGAGCGCGGGTGGGCGCGTCAGGTGCCGCGGAATACCGGCGCGCGTTTCTCCAGGAACGCCCGCACCCCCTCGGCGTAGTCGGCGCTCTCGAAGCACGCGGCGATGAGCCGCTGCACCGATGCGAGGTCGCGCTCCGCCGCGTCCGTCTGGACGGCGGCGATCGCGCGCTTCGCGGCGCGCAGCGTGAGGGGCGCGTTGACGGCGATCGCCCCGGCGTAGTCGGCGGTGAAGCGCTCGAGGTCGGCCTTCGGCACGACCTGATTGATCAGGCCGATGCGTAGCGCCTCCGCCGCCTCGTAGCGACGCGCGGTGAAGAACAGCTCCGAGGCCGTCGAGGGACCGAGGAGCCGCACCAGGCGCTCCACGCCCTTCACGTGGTAGCCGAGGCCGAGACGGGCCGCGGGGAGCGCAAAGCGCGCGTCGGCGGCGGCGATGCGGAGGTCCGCGCTCGCGGCGATCGCCAGGCCGCCGCCGATGCAGATGCCATGGATCATGGCGACGAGCGGTTTGGAAAACGTCGTCAGCGCCTCGAAGGCTTCGGCCGTGGTGCGCTCGTAGGCCGCGGCGGAGGCCGCGTCCTTCCGATGCGTCGCGAACTCCGAGATGTCGGCACCCGAGGCGAAGGCCTGCTCGCCGTCGCCGCGCAGGACGACGACGCGCACCTGCGGGTCCGCGGCGAGCGCCGCGACGAGCGGCGGGATGGCTTGCCACATCTCGAGACGGACCGCGTTCAGGCGCTCCGGGTTGCGCAGCACGAGCGTCGCGATGCCGCCCGGATCGCGCCGCAGATCGACGCCGAAGCCGCTCACGGCCGCGCTCCGGCGGGAACGCCGGGCCGCGGTCGCCATTGACGCTCCGGCACGCGCGCACGTATGGAGCGCGGGTGTTCGTCGGTCATCTCGCCGCGGGATTCGCCCTCAAATCGCGCGTCCGCGAGGCGCCATTGGCCGCGCTCCTCCTCGGAACGGCGGTCTGCGACCTGCTCTTCGGCGTGTTCGGCATCATCGGGCTCGAGCGCGCCGTCGTGCACGGCGTGCCGGTCTTCGCGAACTGGGAGCTCCATATCGGGTACTCGCATTCCTTCCTCGCGTCGGTCCTGTATGCGACAGCGCTCGGCTGGTTGGCGGGCCGTTGGTGGCGCTCGTCACGGGTCGGCGCCGCGGTGGCGCTCGCGGTGTTCTCGCATTTCGTGCTCGACGTTGCGAGCCATCGCCCGGACATGCCCCTGATCGGCCTCGGGGCGACGCACGACCTCCACCTCGGCACCAATCTCGCCCTCCATCCGCTGCCGTTCTTCTTCGTCGAGCTCGGCTGGTGCCTGCTCGCCTGGCGCTGGTACGACCCGAGGAACCGCCGCCTGCTGGTGACGTTGCTGGTCATGATGGCGATCTGGTCCAACAGCATCTTCGGGTTCTCGGCCCTTCCCGAGCTCTCCCCGCCACAGCAGGCGGGGCTGACCCTGGCCGGTTTCCTGGTCTTCACGACCGTGCTCTGGTGGGCCGCCCAGCCGACCGAGCGGCGACTGTCCCGCGGGTGACCGTCCTGCCCGCGCCGCGGGCTTCGCCCGGGCGCGCACCCCGACTCCGTCCCTGGCGGTCCGGTGCGTGCCTGGCGTAGAATGTGCGCGCGGAGGGGAGGGGATGATGTATCGCTTTCGCGCCAGCCGCTGGTCGACGGGAAATCGGCTGTTCCCAGCGGTCCTCGAGGTGACGGACCGCCACGTCGCGCTCATCAAGCCGTCATTGGTCGGCCGTACCGAGGAGACGATCAGCATCCGGCAGGTGTCGTCGGTGACGATCGCGCGCGGGGCGGTATGGGCGGAGATCGTCGTCCACTCGTCCGGTGGCGTCGATCCGCTGCGCAGCATCGGCCATCCGAACGCCGACGCCGACCGCCTGAAGCAGCTGATCGAGGAATATCAAACGAACATCGCGCGGACCGGTGTCGCCGACACGAGCGATCTACGCGCGTGTCCGCGTTGCGCCGAGCTGGTGAAGGCGGCCGCGCAGGTGTGCCGCTTCTGCGGCGGCACCCTCCCGATCGAGCTCACCGACGAGGTGACGGAGGAGGCTCCGGCGAAGGAGTGGACCTGGAGCTGAGGGCTCCGTTGCGCGCATCCATCGTGGGCCGGCGACGGGCGGCGCGGGTTGGCTCCGCGCGAGGAGCGCTCGCGGGTCGTTGGCCGTGTCATGCGACCACCAGACCACGGCCGATGCGCCGGTCAGGCGCGGCCGGTGCCCGCCGTCAGGCGCCGTAGCGCGACATCGCCAGCTCGACGATCTCGCCGATCAGCTGGCAGTGCTGCCGCCCGCTCTTCTTCGCGGCCTTGGCGAACTCGGCGGAGGAGAGCAGCCACGGGTTCGGGTTCACCTCGATGACGTGCGCGTTGCCCTCGGCGTCGAGCCGGATGTCGATGCGGCCGTAGTCGCGCAGCTTCAGCGCCTGGTACGCGGCGACCGCCGTCTCCTTCAAGAGGCGCTCGGTCTCGTCGCCGAGATCGTCCGGGAAGAAGGGCTGGCTCTTGCGATAGATCGCGGTGCCTTCCTCCCACTTGACCTCGGTGCCGGCGATGCGCGGCGTGCCCTCGGGCAGCTGCGACAGGTCGAGCTCGACGATCTCGAGCGCCTCGGGATTGCGGTTGCCGAGGACGCCGACGTAGATCTCGCGCCCGTCGATGTACTCCTCGATGAGCACCGGCGCGTCGAACTGCGCGTGCACCTCGTCGATGCGCTCCATCAGCTCCTTCAGGCTGCCGACGACCGCGCTGAAGCGGATGCCGATCGAGCCGTCTTCGAGCGCCGGCTTGACGATGACCGGGAAGTGGATGTCGTGCGCCCAGTCGAGACGGCCGCGGAAGCCGGTCATGAAGTACGGCGTGCGAATGCCGTGGAACGCGAAGATCTTCTTGGCCAGGGCCTTGTCCTGCGCGAGGTAGAGGCCGTGCGAGCCCGTGCCGGTGAAGCGTCTCCCGAGCAGCTCGAGATAGGCCGCGACGTTCATCTCCTTGGTGTCGTCGCCGGCGTAGGACTCGGTGAGATTGAAGTACAGATCGGCGCGCTGCTCGGCGAGGGCGTGCAGCGTCGACGGCGTGCCGTCGAGCACGTGGTAGAAGGAATCGTGGCCCTGCTTCTTCAGGGCCGCATGGATCTCTTCGTGGTCTTCCTTGACGCGACGGCGCTTGCGGCGCGGACCCTTGTCCTCCGCTGCGTCCTCCGCCCCACCGTCCCATCCGTCGTACAGCACGCCCACCCGCAGCTTAGGCATACCCGGAAGAATAGCATCATTCCCCCGCAATAAAAAAGAACAAAATGCAACGTATGCGTTTGATGAAACCCGGCGCGTTGCGCGTCGCGCTCACCGTGCCGCGTGCGTGAAGTTGCCGTGGCTCACGTAGTGCATCGCCAACGTGGTGCCGAAGGCGGTGAGCTGCACGAGGTAGTCGGGCTCGGCGCGCGCCGTACCGTAGAGATCGAGCTCGCGCGCGCGCCGCGCCATGCGTTGTACCAACCGTCGCACGAGCGGACGATGCACGCCCGTCCAGTGCGTGAGCGTGTTGGTGAGCGCGAGCCGATGCCGCTCGATGATGTCGGCGGCGGGAACGAGTGCGGCGCGGCGGCGGCCCTTGCGGAGGAAGATCTGCTCGAGGTCGGCGTCGATCGCGATCGACTCGGCGGCGCGCGTCTCCTCGCCGCTGCGTGCATAGAACTCTTCCAGCGTGACGTGCAGGTCGTCGACCGTGACGTCGAAGTCCCCCGTGTGGACCAGCGGCTCCTGCCCGGCGATGCGCCGCATGGTCCGTTCGACGTAGCCGAGCTTGCGCATCGCCGGCCAGCTGCGATAGCGGCGCCGCCAGTTGGAGCGCGGCGCCAGCCACACCGCGAACGTCTCGGCGAAGTCCTCGTCGGGGTGTTTCTGCGCGTACCAGCCGGGGAGATGCCGGACGAAATCGCGGCTGAACGGCACCGGGCGGTAGCGCTCGCGGTAGGGACGATTGAAGGGGCCGAAGATGCGGCGCCATTGCGGCTCGCGGTAGAGCCGGTAGGCGTAGTTGAGCGCGTGCCCCGCTTCGTGGCGGAGATACGCCATGATCTCGCGCTCGTCCTCGAGGTCGTTGCGGTCGCGCTCGAGCCGCGCGAGCCGGGGATCGGCGAGATAGAAGGGGATGCCGATCACGGGCTCGCCGGAGGGACAGCCCCACTCGTCGGAGAGGTAGCAGGTCGGGCGGAAGCGCTGCACACCTTTGCGCGCGAGCTCGCGGTAGAGCTCGTCGACGTAGCGCTCGACCGGCGAGCCCTCGAGCCGCAGGCCGAGCTGGCTGATACGCGTGCGCAACAGCTCGGCCATCTCCGGCGTCGGTGCGGCATCGGTCGCCGCAACGCTCGACGGCGGGAGAATGCGCGCCGCCGTTCGCGACACCACCGTCGATTGCGGGCGGCGGGCAGCGGCCGCCACCGGTGGATGCCGATGCCGCTCGCGCGGCACGGGGGACATGCGACAGGGCATCGTCAGCGTCTGCGTGACTCGCGTTTCGGCAGCAACACACACACCGCCACCGCCCAGAGGCCGAAGAGCAAACCGAGGACGGTCCACAGCCGCGGCGAATAGCCGTTGTTGCGTGCAAACAACCGGCACATGAACGCGTCGCAGATGTTCACGACCGCGCCGGTGGCAATCACGCCCGGGAGGTCGAGCGGCTGCGGGGCGAGCCAGTGCAGGCCGGTGAAGTACCCGAGCGCGAGTTCCAGATTCATCGTGGCGCGTGCATGTGCATGCATGGGGTGACGCGCGACGACGGCGCCTCACCTTGACCCCCCCGCGGCGCGTCACTATAGTCACGCCCTTTTCCGGTGTAAACGTGAGGGGCGAGATGGCGCGGCAGGAACGTACGATGCTCTCCTGGATCGTCGAGCTGGGCGAAGCGAGATTGGTACAGTTCGCCGACGAGCTGCTGGCGAATCCTCGCATGGCCGAGGCGTTCACCGGGGCCCTGCAACGCGCCGCGCGTACCAAGGGGCAGGTCGACAAGAACATGCAGATGTTGCTCGGGCTTCTGAACGTCCCCTCCAAGGCGGACTACAACCGCTTGCTCTCGAAGATCGAGTCGCTGCAGGGCAGCCTGGTGAACCTCAACATCAAGCTCGACCGCATGCTCGCCGACCGCCAGCGCCCGAAGCGACGTCCTCCCGCGAAGCCGCGCGCCGCCAGCGTGTAGCGGCGCGCCGAGCGCCGCGCCTACGGCGCGAGGGCGTCGGTGATGCGGGCGAGGCTCCGCAGCGAGGTCGGCTCCTCGGTCTGCAGCGGAATCTCGACGATCGCTGCTCCCGGCGCCGCCCGGGCGAGCCGGGCGACCTGCGCGCGCTCCGCCTCCGCCAGGGCGGTGAAGCGCCCGTACAGGTCCGCGAGCTTCCGGGCCAGCGCTCGGTCGCCCTCGGCCGCCCGCTCGGGATCGGGAGGCGGCATCTCGACGAGCCGCACCGGCAGCACGCGGTTCACGAGGAAGCCGCCGAACGGCAAGCCGGCGCGCGACAGCTCGTGATGGAACGCCAACGACTCGCCGATCCGCGCCGGCTCGGGCGTCGTGACCAGCAGGAATGCCGTCTCGCGCTCGCGCAGGAACGCCGCCACCTCGGCGGCGCGCGACTGGAAGCCGGAGGAGAATCCCTCGATCCCGGCGACGAACTCCGCGACGTCACGCAACAGCTCGAATCCGGTGAACAGCTCGAGACCGCGCAGCACGGCCGCGAGCGCCGCCTGCGCGAGCCGCGAGCTGTCGCGCGAGAGGATGCTCGCCGGGTTCTGCAGGATCGTGGCGGCGCGCGAGGACAGGAGGGCGGTCAAGCGCTCGGGCGCCTCGAGAAAATCGAGCGCGTGATGCGTCGGCGGGGTGTCGACGACGAGGAGGTCGTACCGGGCCTGCGAGGCGATCGCATGCAGCCGCTCCATCGCCATGTACTCCTGCGAACCGGCGAGCGCCGTGGAGAGCGTCTGGTAGATGCGGTTCTCGAGCACCCGCTCGGCCGCGGCCTCGGAGGGCGCGTAGCGGCGGATGATGCCGTCGAACGTGCCCTTGGCGTCGAGCAGCATGGCATCGAGCGAGCCGCCGACGGCGCCGTCGAGCGACTCGAGCGGTACCCGATGCGGCTCGCCGTCGAGCGTGCCGATGCCGAGGCTGTCCTTCAGGCGCCGCGCCGGATCGATCGTGAGCACCGCGGCGTGCCGGCCGCGCCGGGCCGCGCCGAGTCCGAGCGCCGCCGCGGCGGTCGTCTTGCCGACGCCGCCCGAGCCGACGCAGAGGAGCAGCCGGTGGCGATCGACCAGCTCGGCGACCGGCGCGCGCGGCGCGCCGACGATCCCGGCCTGGCGCGAGGAGGGCCGCGACACCGTCATGCGAGCCCCCCTGCCCGCCGCCGCACGGCCGGTCGCCGTACGCGCGCCAGCTCGTCGGCGAGCTCCTCCAGGGCGATCACACCGAGCTCCCGCGGCGGGACGACCGGCAGGCACAGCGGGGACATGGCGAGCCCGCGGCCGAGGCGGCGGATCTCGCGCTCGGCGCTGCGCTGGCGCGCGGCGCCGAAGCGTCCGGTCGCCGCGTAGGGGTGGAGACTCGGCGGCACGTCCGGCGGCTCGGTGAGCAGCCGTCGCATCTCGGCGCGCGTGAACCGCAGCGGCGACACCGCGTTCACGATCGGCGGCAGCAGCGGGATGCCGAGGCGCATCAGCGCCGCCGCGAGCTCGAGCGTCTCGTTGATGACCATCTCCTCGGCGCGCGTGACCGCGACGATCGCCGTCTTGCCGGGGTCGCTCAGCAGGAGCGTCAGGTCGCGCGCGGTGCCCGCGAGCGGACCGAAGGGGAGCAGCTTGAGCAAGGTGCCGGGGGTGGCGAGGAGCGGGACCGAGTGGCCGGTTGCCGGCGCATCGACCAGGATCAGGTCGAAGCGGTGACGCCGTTGCCGTATGCCCGTCCGCGCCGCTTCCCAGGTGGCGATGCGATCGAGCGTCAGGAAGTCCTCGATGCCGGGCGCCGCGGCGGCGACGATCCGGAACGTCTGGCTCGCCACCAGACGCCGCGCGAGGACGCGGATGCGCAGCATGCGGAGGGCAAACTCCTCCAGCACGACCTCGGGCACGACGCGGGCCGCGCAGAGGCCCGGCGTCACCTCGAGCGGCTCCGGCCCGAGTGTCACGCCGCCCAGGTACTCGCCGACGCGCCCGAAGGGGTTGATCTCGACCACCAGCACGCGGCGCCGCTCGCGTGCCGCAGCGATCGCGAGCGCCAGCGTGACCGCCGTCTTGCCGACGCCGCCCTTGCCGGTGACGAACACGAGCCGTCGCTGCAGCACGTCGGCGAGCATCGTCCGGGAGTTGTATGGGTGGACCGCGAAGGCGTCAAATCGATTTTGCTCCCGCGCGAGATGGTTGGTAAGCGTGAGGCGACATGGCGCGTCGGGTGTTGCATTGGCCAGGTGGGCGGGGGACCCCACCGGCGCGGGGAGGCTCATCGTCGGTCGAACCGCACCAGCGTCTCGCGACGCCGATCGCGGCGCCGCGCGCGCCGGAGATCACCGGCGGCGACGACGCGGACATCGGCAATGACGCGTCCCGCGCGACGACGAGCAGCGGCGTCGCGCCGGAGGCGCGGCCGCGGCGGCCGCGCCGGCGCCGCGCACCGACGCCCCGCGGCGGCCGCGCGGACGTCTTCGGCGAGCGGCTCCGCGCGCTCGAGCGCGAGATCGACGAGGTGCTCGCCGGCATCGGCGGCGCCGCGGAGCAACGCGTCGTGACCGCCGCGCGCGACGCGGCCGACAGCGTGCTCGGGTTCTACGCCGATCTGGCGCGCGCATTCTGGGACGGCGGGGTGGGCGAGGCGTTCATCCGCATCCGTATGGTCGGCACGGCCGATCACGTCGACGAGTTCGGGTACGACGCCGCGTTCGCGGCGCGCGTCGCGCCGCTCCTGGAGTTCCTCTACGCGCGGTGGTGGAGGGTCGAGTTGCGCGGCCTCGAGCACGTGCCGGCGACGGGACGGGTCATGCTCGTGGCCAACCACTCGGGCGGCTTCCTGCCCTACGACGGCCTGATGCTGGCGCACGGCCTGCGCACGCGCCGTGGCGCCGGCGGCCGTCTCGTGCGCCCGCTGGTCGAGGACTTCGTCTACCACCTTCCCTGGGCCGGGCCCGCGCTCGCGCGCATGGGGGCGGTGCGCGCATCCGCGGAGAACGCCGAGCGGCTGCTGGCGCACGACGAGGCGGTCGCCGTCTTCCCCGAGGGTGCGAAAGGCGTCGGGAAGTACTATCGCGAGCGCTACCGGCTGCAACGTTTCGCACGCGGCGGCTTCGTGACGCTCGCGCTGCGCACCGGCGCGCCGATCGTCCCGGTCGCGATCATCGGCGGCGAGGAGATCCATCCGATCATCGCCAAGTGGCAGTGGCTCGCGCGGCTCCTCAACCTGCCGTACGTGCCCGTCACGCCGACCTTTCCCTGGCTCGGGCTCGCGGGGCTGGTGCCGCTGCCGACGAAGTGGCGCATCGTCTTCGGCGCGCCGCTCGATCTCGCCGGCGAGCACGGCGCCGAGGCCGCCGAAGACGACCTGCTGGTGAACCGCTTGAAAGAGCAGGTGCGCGAGCGTGTGCAGCGTATGGTCGTCGAGGAGCTGCGACTGCGCGATTCCGTGTTCGGCTGAGCACGCCGTCGCACGCCCCTCGACGCTCCTCCTACGTCCTCACCCCTCCGCCCACCTCAGGCCGCGACGCTCCGCAGCACCTTGCGGACGACACGGCCGAAGTCCTTGATGTCGATCGGTTTCGCCATGAACTCGGCGGCGCCGAGACGGACGGCGAAGCGCTTCGTCTCGGGATCGCTCTGCGCGGAGATCACGATGACGGGTAGCGCCGGCCGTGCCATCTCGGGATGCTGACGCGAGTCCTTCAGCCGACGCAGCACCTCCCATCCGTTCATGCCCGGCATGCGCAGGTCCAGGATGACCAGCTGCACCGCTGGCTCCTGCAGCGTCGGCCACAGCAGCTGACCGTCCGCGATGGTCTCCACGGCGTACCCATCGCGCGTCAGCGCGTGGGCCAGTACGAGGCGCATGCCTTCGTCGTTGTCGGCGACGACGATCATCGTGCGACACGCCGTCAGATGGCGGCGCTCCCGCGCTCGCCGGTGCGGATGCGGATCGCGTCGTCGACCGAGAGCACGAAGATCTTGCCGTCGCCGATGCGCCCCGTCTTCGCCGTGTCGGCGATCGTCTGTGCCGCGACGGCGGCGACCTCGTCCGAGACGAGCAGCTCGATCTTGATCTTCGGGAGGAAGTCGACGACGTACTCGGCGCCGCGATAGAGCTCCGTGTGGCCCTTCTGGCGTCCGAAGCCTTTCACCTCGGACACCGTCATTCCCTGGATGTTCTGCTTGGCGAGGGCTTCCTTCACCTCGTCGAGCTTGAACGGTTTGATGATCGCCTCGATCTTCTTCATGACGTCACGTTCTCCTCAGAACACGTAGGACAGCTCGGCGGCGACGGTCTGCTGCTCTTTCTGGACGCCGCCGACGTTGCGCAGGAAGGTCGGGTGCTTGGCGTTGTCGTAGCGGTACTCGGCGCGCGCCATGAGGCCCTCGGCGAGCACGACCTTGAAGGTCCCCGTGACCTCCCAGTCGTTCTGGTACCCGGTGCCGTCACCGATCCGGACGCCGTCGCTGTCGTCGAAGAACTCGCCGCGCAGCGCGAAGCCGATCGGCACCTGCAGCGCGTCGGGGATGTCGTAGCTGACGATGCCCGAGAACGCCTGCCACTCGGCCGTGCCCGGCACGATATCGCTCTCGTTGCCGTAGTCGTAGTTCAGGATGAAGGCGAGGTTGTCGACCGGCTTGATCGTCGCGATCGCGTCGATGACGCCGCGCTTGGAGTTGCCGCGGTTCGGCTGCTCGGCGCCGTAGATGCCGTTCAACGCGAAGCTGAACTGATCGACCGGGGTGAAGGCGAGGCTGCCCGTCACCGACTTCCCGTCGTTCGAGTCGATCACGTTGTCCCAGCCGTTCACCACCCCGAGGGTCGCCTTGAACTCCGGCGCGAAGGTGTAGCTCGTGAGGAGGCCGGTGTGGGTGAAGGGGATGGCGAATCCGAAGGCCAGCGAGCGGCTGATGTTCGGGTTGAGTGGCGACTCGATGACCTCGGCGCCGAGCAGGGTGACGAACTTGCCGGCCTTCACCTGGAAATCGGCCAGGCCCGGCGGATTGTACGTGATGTAGCCTTCCTCGAGCTCGACGTCGTTCTGCTCCTCGGCGACGTTGCCGACGGTGCCGTCACCGTCCCAGTCGGCCGCCATGCGCTCGGCGGTCTTGCCGAAGTTGAGCTTGGTCGCGAAGCCGACGCCGTTCTCCCCCGGCGCCCGGGAGACCTGGAGCTGGAACAGGTCGAGGTTGAACGTGTTGTGGTCCTTGTCGAACGCCCGCAGGCCGACGACGTCGTTGTGCCCCTTCGGGTCGTTGATGTCGTACTGGTACGACGTGACGAGCATGCCGCCGATCGTGAGGCCGAACGGGGGCTTCTTGATGGCCGCCTCGAGCGCGTCGAGACGCTCCTGCAGACCCGACGGACAGCAGTTCGCCGGCGGAGGCATCTCCCCGCGCCGCTCCAACCGCTGGACCCGCTCCTCGAGCGTCAGACCGCCTTCCGCGCGCGCGTGCGCGACGCAGGTGAGGATCATCATGGCGGCGCCGAACGCCGCCATCCGATACTTCCACGTAGTGGTATGGATCATGCCGTCTTCCCTCCTGGGGTTCGTCGACGTTCCGGCCGCCCCGGCGACCCGGTCCTGCAGCGGCAGCAAGCGAGGTGCCAGCGCGCAGCGCCGCCGGAACGACGATGGACGCGCGCCGCCACGCATCGCTCTGCCCGCGGATTAGGCGTTGACCGCTAGATGGGCAGCGGCAGTGTGGCCGGCTCGTAGCCGGCGGCGCGCTGTGGTAAGCGGCGGCATGTCGCGGTGGGAGGTGGCGGTGTGAGCATCGTGTGGATCGCGATCGCCCTCGGCATCGTCGAGGGCATCACCGAGTACGTGCCGGTCTCGTCCACGGGCCATCTCATCCTGGCCGGCCACTGGCTCGCCTTCCCCGAGGAGAAGGCGGCGAGCTTCGAGATCTTCATCCAGCTCGGGGCCGTCCTGGCCGTCGTGTGGTTCTACCGCGTGAAGCTGCTCGACATCGCGCGCAGGCTCGGCAGCGATCCCGCGGCCCGCGTGTTCGTCGGCAAGGTGCTGCTCGCGTTCGTGCCGGCGGCCGTCGTCGGGCTCCTGCTGCACCACTGGATCACCCGGGTCCTCTTCGGACCCTTGCCGGTCGCGGCGGCGCTCGCCGGCGGCGGCGCCCTGCTGATCGCCATCGATCGTCCCGGCCGCCACGAGGGCGCCGAGGGAGCGCTCGAGGATGTGACGTGGTCGCAGGCGCTGACCGTCGGCCTCGTCCAGGTGGCCGCGCTCTGGCCGGGCATGTCGCGCTCCGGCGCGACGGTCATCGGCGGTCTCCTGGCCGGCCTCTCCCGTCGCGTCGCGCTCGAGTTCTCGTTCTTCCTCGCCATTCCGACGCTCGGGGCCGCCTCGGTGTTCGCGCTCTGGGAAGCGCGCAAGGTGCTGGTCGCGAGCGACGCCTCGATATTCGCCCTCGGCTTCGCGGTGTCCTTCGTCGTGTCGCTCGCGGTGATCGCGGTGCTGCTGCGCTATGTCCGCGATCACGATCTGCGGCCGTTCGGGTGGTACCGCATCGTCCTCGCGGTCGCCGTCGTCATTGCCCTCGCGCGGTGAGCGGGCGCGCGGCGGGGGGCGGAGGGTGCCGCTCTGTCGCGTTCCCCCCGGTCGCTGACGGCACGCTACGCGGGGCGCGACAGCTAGCCGAAGATGACGGTACTACGCCGGAGCCGCTCGACGTCGAGGAGGCGCTGCACCTCGAGCCGGACGTACTCGGCGCGCTCGAAGAGGAACTGCTCGCGCGGCGTACGGCGCAGGGGCCGGGTCGGCATCACCGGCGGTCCGAAGCGGATGCGCCATTTCGTGGGCAGGGGGAGGAGCCCGAGGGGGCCGAGCAGCGGAAACAGGCTCGGGATCGGAATGAACGGCACCCGCAGCATGCGCGGGAGCTGCGCGACCCGGAAGAGGGCGCGGCTCGTCTCCTCGGCGCCGATCACCGCGACCGGGATCACCGGTGCCTGCAGGCGCGTGCTGAGATGCGCGACGCCGGTGCGGAAGGGTCGCAAGCAGTAGGCCTGGTGGTACGGCTTCCCGAGCGCCTCCTCGCCCTCGGGAAAGATGCCGACGGCCTCGCCGCGTCGCAGCAGGACGTGGCCGTTCGGGATCGTCGCCTCGACGCCGCCGAGGCGGCTGAATAGCGTGCCGATCGCCGGGATCTCGGTGACGAACTTGGCGTAGAGCATGCGGACGACCCGGTGCGCGGGGTGCTCGTCCTCGACCGCGATCGAGATCATCGCGGCGTCGAAGGGCAGGGTGCCGGAGTGGTTCGAGGCGAGCAGCACGGGACCACTCGAGGGCACGTGCTCGAGCCCCTCGACCTCCACCCGCCAGTAGTACTTGTAGAGGAAGCGGAAGAACGGTTTCACCCGGGTCCGCCACTGCGGGTCGAACCCGAACGGGTCCTTGCGCCTGCTCGACGTCGTCCGACAGCCCATTTCCGCCGCCATCTGCATCCGTCCTCCCACGCCGACCGCCCTCACGTTCCTCCGTGACTCCAACGCGCGTGTAGCACATCCCAACAGAAGTGTCTCGAATTTTGTGTCTGCCCCAATCTGGCGATGCCGCGGCGCGGCGGACGGCGTGCCGGTGCCGCTGGCGGGCACCCCGATCGCTCGGCGACGCGCCACGCCCGGCGCCCGGTGTGGCCGGAGGAGCCGGGTGCCCCTCCCAACTTGCAACCGACACAGACGCACGATACGCCTGGGTGTCTGCATGGCTAAGTTCTTCAGGGGCGACAAACGGCGGCGGGAGATGGACCGCAAACGCCGTACCGAGGAAAAGCAGCGGCGGGTCGCCATGCGACGCGATCTGCGGGCGCGGGGGCTCGATCCCGACTTGTACGACTCCAATGGCAACCTGCGTCCGGTCGAGCCGGGTGGGGCGAAGCCGGACGCCACGGACGACGACGACACGGACGAGACCGAGTCCGGCGAAGCGTAGGCAGTTCGCGCCCTTCCGCCCGCCCGACGCTCGATGACCACCGTACGTGCCTGCCGATTGACGCTCGCCGCGGCGATCATGCTCCTCGGCGTGGGTTGCGCGCGGCAGGAGGAGGCGAAGATGCCCGAGCCGAAACCGACCGCCAGTCCGGCCGCCAGCCAGGCGGCGCAGGCGACGCAGGCGACCGCGAGCGGCCTGCAGTATGTCGACGTCCAGCCCGGCACCGGCGCGGAGGCGCAGAACGGCCAGCTGGTCACCGTGCAGTACACGGGCTGGCTCGCCGACGGCACCAAGTTCGACAGCTCCCGGGACCGCAAGCAGCCCTTCAAGTTCAAGCTCGGGCAGGGGCAGGTGATCAAGGGGTGGGACGAGGGTGTCGCGGGCATGAGGGTCGGCGGCACACGCAAGCTGACGATCCCGCCTGCGCTCGGTTACGGGGAACGCGGCTTCGGGCGCGCCATCCCTCCGAACGCGACACTGACGTTCGAGGTCGAGCTCCTGGCCGTGCAGTAGCGGGGCGCCGCGTGTCGTCCGCCGATCGGCTGCGCGTGATCGCGTTCGAGAGCCGGCGCGCCACCGAGATCGCCACCCTGATCGACCGCCAGGGGGGCGCCGCGTTCGTCGCGCCGGCGATGCGCGAGGTCGCGCTCGGCGATCAGCGCGAGGCGCTCGCGTTCGCGCGCGAGCTGGCGGGCGGCGCGATCGACGTGGTGCTACTGCTCACCGGGGTCGGCACGCGCGCCCTGGTCGCGGCCGTCGCTCCGGTGCTGCCGCGCGCGCAGCTCGTCGCGGCGCTCGCGCGCGTCGTGACCGTCGCGCGCGGGCCGAAGCCGGTTGCGGCGCTGCGCGAGCTCGGCCTCGGCCCGACGATGACCATCCCCGAGCCCAATACCTGGCGTGAGGTGCTCGCCGGTCTCGACGCGCACATGCCGCTCGCGGGCAAGCGGGTCGCGGTGCAGGAGTACGGCGTCACCAACCCCCAGCTGCTGGCCGGACTCGGCGCGCGCGGGGCGGCGGTGGTCCGCGTGCCCGTCTACCGCTGGGCGTTGCCCGAGGACGTGCAGCCGCTGCGCGACGCGATCGCGCGGCTCGCCGCCGCGGACGCGGACGTCGCGCTCTTCACGAGCGCGACGCAGGTCGAGCACCTGGTGCAGGTGGCGCGCGACGCGGGCGCGCTCGACGCCCTGCGCCGGGGCATGGCGCGCGTCGTCGTCGGGTCGGTCGGTCCGGTGTGCAGCGAGGCGCTGCGGCGGGCGGGATTCCCAGTCGACGTCGAGCCGGCGCATCCGAAGATGGGCCCGCTCGTGAGCGAGACGCTGCGCGCGGCGCCGGCGCTGCTCGCCACTCGACGGGGCGCCCCTCGCCTGGCATAGCTGTCCGGTGCCCGACGCGCCGCGGTTCCTGCGCGCCTGCCGGCGCGAGCCCACCGATTGCACGCCCGTCTGGCTCATGCGTCAGGCGGGACGCTACCTGCCGGAGTACCGCGCGCTGCGCGCGCGCCACGGGTTCCTCGAGCTCTGCAAGACGCCGGCGCTCGCTGCCGAGGTGACCCTGCTGCCGATCCGGCGCTTCCCCGTCGACGCGGCGATCCTCTTCGCCGACATCCTGCTCATCCTCGAGCCGATGGGCGTCGGGCTCGAGTTCGCGCAGGGCGACGGGCCGGTGATCCACCGGCCGGTGCGGACGGCGGGAGGACGTCGACGGCCCTGGCGCGCACCGCGCCCGAGGAGACGCTCGGCTACGTGCTCGAGACCGTCCGCGCCGTGCGCGCCGAGCTCGCCGGGCGCGTTCCCCTCATCGGGTTCGCGGGCGCGCCGTTCACGCTCGCGTCGTACCTCATCGAAGGCCGCGGCTCGCGCAACTACGTGCACACGAAGACGCTGATGTACGGCGATCCCGTGGCCTGGCACGCGCTCATGGAGCGGCTGGCCGAGGCGATCGGTCGACTACGTGCGGGCGCAGGTCGCGGCCGGCGCCGAGGCGGTGCAGCTCTTCGACAGCTGGGTCGGTTGCCTCGGCCCCGACGACTACCGCACCTACGTCCTGCCGCACATGCGCGCGCACGCTGGCGGCGCTCGCCGCCGCCGGCGTCCCGGTCATCCACTTCGGGACCGGCACCGGCGCGCTCCTCGAGCTGATGCGCGAGGCCGGCGGCGACGTGATCGGCCTCGACTGGCGCGTCGACCTCGGCGAGGCGTGGCGGCGGCTCGGCGGACGGCGTCGGGGTGCAGGGCAACCTCGATCCCGTGGCGCTCTTCGCGCCGCCGCGACGGAGATCGCGCGGCGCGTCGGCGCGCATCCTCGAGCGCGCCGGCGGCCGACCGGGCCACGTCTTCAACCTCGGCCACGGCGTCCTGCCCGAGACGCCGGTCGCGCACGTCGCGGCCGTGGTCGACGCCGTGCACGAGCTGAGCGCGCGCCCGTGAGCGGAGCGGATACCGCCTGACTTCGATGCGGTGCTCCTGGTCGCGTTCGGCGGCCCCGAGCGCCCCGAGGACATCCGTCCGTTCCTCGACGACGTGCTGCGCGGCCGGCCGGTGCCGCGCGAGCGCTACGAGGAGGTCGTGCATCACTACGAGCTGATCGGCGGCCGCTCGCCGCTGAACGAGCTGACGTTCCGGCAAGCGCGCGGCCTCGCCGCGGCGCTCGACGCCGGCGGGCCGGCGTCTGCCGGTCTACGTCGGCATGCGCAACTGGACGCCGACGATCGCGGACACGCTGGCGGTCGATGCAGCGCGACGGCGTCCGCCGCGCCGTCGCGATCCTGCTCGCGGCGCATCGCGCCGAGGCGAGCTGGGAGCGCTACCAGGCCGCGCTCGCCGAGGGCCGCGCGGCGCCTCGGAGCCACGGCGCCGGCGCTCGTGTATGCCGGGCGCTGGTTCGACCACCCGGACTTCGTCGCGGCCAACGCCGCGCGCGTGCGCGAGGCGATACGCGGCCGCGCCCGCGGCGACGCCGCCCTGGTGTTCACGGCGCACAGCATTCCGTGCGCGATGGCGGACGCCTCGCCGTACGTCGGGCGAGCTCGAGACCTCGTGCCGGCTCGTCGCCGCCGCGCTCGGGCGGCCGTTCACGCTCGCCTACCAGAGCCGCAGCGGCGGGCCGCGCGACCCGTGGCTCGAGCCGGACGTCAACGCCGTGCTGCGGGAGCTCGCGGCGGGCGGGACGCGCCACGTGGTCGTCGCGCCGATCGGCTTCGTCTGTGACCACGTCGAGGTGCTGTACGATCTCGACGTCGAGGCGCGCGCCACCGCGGCGGCGCTCGCGCTCGGCTTCACCCGCGCGGCGACGCCGAACGACCATCCGGCCTTCATCCGCATGCTCGCGCAGGTGGTGCGCGCCGCGCAGCGGCGCGGCATGACGACCCGCGACGTGATCGTCGTCGGCGGCGGCATCGCGGGCCTCGCGGCGGCGCACCGTCTGACCGAGCTCGCCGCCGTGCGCCAGGCGCCGATCCGCGTCACGCTGCTCGAGGCGGCGTCGCGCGTCGGCGGCGCGATCGCCACCGAGCGCGTCGACGGGTTCCTCGTCGAGGCGGGCGCGGACAACTTCCTCACGGAGAAGCCGTGGGCGCTCGCGCTCTGCCACCGTCTCGGCCTCGACGACCGGCTCATCGCCACGCGCGACGAGCAGCGGCGGACGTTCGTCGTGCACGATGGCCGGCTGCACCCGCTGCCCGAGGGCTTCCTGCTCGTGGCGCCGACGCGCATCGGCGCGCTGTTGCGCTCGTCGCTCTTCACCTGGGCCGGCAAGCTGCGGATGGCCTGCGACCTCGTCCTGCCGCGCGGCCGCGGGCGCGGCGACGAGAGCCTCGACGTCCTTCGTCGCGCCGCCGCCTCGGCCGCGAGGCGCTCGAGCGCGTCGTCCAGCCGCTCGTCGGCGGCATCTATACCGCGGACGCGACGCGCCTCAGCCTCGCGGCGACGATGCCGCGTCTTCCTCGAGATGGAGCGGCGCTCGCGCAGCCTGATCCTCGGACTGCGCCGGCAGGCGCGCGCCGCGGCGCGCGCAGAGCGGCGCGCGCTGGAGCCTGTTCGTCAGCTTCGTCGACGGCATGCAGACGCTCGTCGACGCGCTGGCGCGGCGCCTTCCGGAGGGCGCGATCCGCCTCGACGCGCGTGTGGCGGGGCTGCGGCCGCCGTCGGCGGCCGCCGACGCCGACGCACGCGACTGGGGCGTGACGCTCGACGAGCGGCGAGCGCCTGCGCGCGACGCGCGTGGTCGTCGCCACGCCGGCCTTCGTCGCCGCCGACCTCGTGCGTCCGCTCGATGCCGGGCTCGGCGACCGAGCTCGCGGCGATCCCCTACGCATCCTCCGCCATCGTGACGATCGCTTACGCGCGCGCGGACGTGCCGCACCCCCTCGACGGGTTCGGCTTCGTCGTGCCGGCGATCGAGCGCCGGCGATCGATCGCCGGCATCGTTCACGAGCATGAAGTACGCGGGGCGCGCGCCCGCGGGCGCCGTGCTGCTGCGGCGTCTTCTGCGGCGGCGCGCTCGCGCCGGAGCGCGATGGCCTGCCGCGACGAGGAGCTGGTCGCGCTGGCGCGCGACGCGAGCTCGCGGCGCTCCTCGGCATCGTGGCGCCCCCGCGCCTCGTGCGGGTGACCGCCACGTGCGCGCGATGCCGCAATACCACATCGGGCATCTGGCGCGCGTCGCACGCATCGATGCCGCGGTCGGGCGCCATCCGGGTCTGGCGCTCGCGGGCAACGCGTACCGCGGCGTCGGCATTCCCGACTGCGTCCACAGCGGCGAGACGGCGGCCGAGCGGGTCATGGGGGCGGCGCCGCGGACGGAGGAACGCGCGCCGGCGGTTCCGCCCCCCGCGCGGCCTTGATACAACGGCCCCATGATGCGTACCCCGCTCTGCGATCTGCTCGGCATCGAGCACCCGATCCTGCTCGCCGGCATGGGCGGCGTGTCGTACTCCGAGGTGGCCGCCGCCGTCTCCGAAGCCGGCGGTTTCGGCTGTCTCGGCGCGGCCGGTATGCAGCACGACGAGATGAGGCGCGAGATCGCGCCGTCCGAAGGCGCGCACCGCGAAGCCCTTCGGCGTCGACCTCCTCACGGCGAGCCCGCGCGACATGGTCGCCGCTCGTCGAGACCATCTGCGCCTCGGGCGCACGCGCGTTCGTCGCCGGGCTCGGCGTGCCGGCGCAAGGTCGTCGACCTCTGCCATCGCCACGGCGTCCTCGTCGTCAACATGTGCGGCAAGGTCGAGCCACGCCGATGCGCGCCGTCGAGGCGGGATGCGACATCGTCGTCGCGCAGGGCACCGAGGCCGGCGGACACACCGGGCACGATCGCGACCATGCCGCTGGTGCCGATGATCGTCGACGCGGTGAAGGTGCCGGTGGTCGCGGCCGGCGGCATCTTCGACGGCCGCGGCCTCGTCGCGGCGCTCGCCCTCGGCGCGCAGGGCATCTGGATGGGGACGCGATTCATCGCGTCCGACCGAGGCGCGGGCGCACGCGCGTCTACAAGCAGAAGCATCCTCGACATCGACGAGACCGGCACCCTCATCACGCGCTGCTACAGCGGCAAGACCATGCGCGCGATCCGCACCGACTACACCGACGAATGGGAGGTGCGGAAGGACGAGCTGCAGCCCTTTCCGATGCAGGCGACGCGAGCGACCCAGGACGGGGTGTGGAACACGCTCGTCGGCCCCGGCGCCGGCCTCGATCCGAATCGCGACTGCATGCCCGCGGGACAGAGCGCGGGCGGCATCCACGACGTGCGGCCCTGCCGCGAGATCATCGACGACATCGTCGCGCAGGCGAGCGCCATCATCGCGGGCTTGCCGGCGCCGACGCGCAAGGAGGCGCGAGCATGAGCGGCACGACGATTCCCGAGGCCTTCCGGCCTCTCCTCGGCGACGACGTCAAGGCGTTCGCCGATCTCGCCACGCTGCTGCCCGACGGCAGCCCGCAGGTCACCCCGGTGTGGTTCGACACCGACGGCGGCATGATCCGCGTGAACACCGCCAAGGGCCGCTGGAAGGACCGCAACATGCGGCGCGACGGGCGCGTCGCGCTGGCGATCGTCGATCCGACGAACGCGTATCGCTATCTCCAGGTCCGCGGCAAGGTCGAGCGCGTGACGGAGCAGGGCGCCGATGCGCACATCGATCGCCTGGCCAAGAAGTATATGGGGGTGGATACCTATCCCTTCCGCCAGGCCGGGGAGCAGCGCGTCATTTTCGTGATCCGTCCGGAGCGGGTCACGACTATGGGGTAGGCGCGCCGGCTCGTCGCACTTTTTTCGCGCCCGAATGCCTCGGAACGCCGACCGAGGTGCGCTTTCGCGGCCGTGCCGGCGCATTTTTTCGTATCCTCGGACGCGCGAACTGAGGTATGAGAGCGTTCGGAGGACCCTTGATGAAGACACTCAAGGAGATCATGCGCGAGGGCTTCATCTTCGCGGTGCAACGGTCCGCTCCCGTTGCGGTCGCCGCGCGCGTCATGGAGACGCACAACGTCGGCATCGTCGCCGTCCTCGACGGCGCCCGTCTGGTCGGGGTCTTCTCCGAACGTGACGTCGTGCGTCGTGTGGTGAACCGGGGGCGCGACCCCGAGACCACCCCAGTCGAGAGCGTGATGACCCGCGAGATCGTCGTCGCCAGCGAGGACGAGGACTATCAGTCCGCGATGCGGAAGATCGATCACGCGAACATCCGCCACCTGCCCATCGTCGCGGGCGACCGGCTCGTGTCGATGCTCTCCATCCGCGACCTGATGCGCGTCGACATGGCGCGGCTCACCGAAGAGATCGCTTCGCTGCACGAGTACCTCTACCAAGTTCCGAAGTAGCTTCCGGTTCCCGCGGTCGGTCCAACCCGGGACGGCGGCGGGTGTCGTGTCCGCACCCGACGGGCGCAAACGGAGCAATGCGCCCCACGGGTGCCGACACGACACCCGCCGCCCCCGGGTGGCCCGACCGCGGGAACCGACCCTCGTCGCGGGCGCGGGCGGCGCACATCGCGCGCCCCGCCCGGAGACCCGATTTGAGTTGCTCCCCGCCCGCCGCTACAAGGACGCCCATGGGCAAGGATTCGCTGAGCGTGACGGACAACCGCACCGGCAAGACCTACGAGCTGCCGATCGAGCACGGCACGATCCGCGCCATGGACCTGCGCAAGATCAAGACGCGACCCGACGACTTCGGGCTGCTGGCGTACGATCCGGCGTTCATCAACACGGCCTCCTGCAAGAGCCGGATCACGTTCATCGACGGCGACAAGGGCATCCTGCGCTACCGCGGCTACCCGATCGAGCAGCTGGCGGAGAGAGCACCTATCTCGAGACGGCGTATCTCCTGGTGAAGGGCGAGCTGCCGAAGCCCTCGCATCTCGAACGCGTTCGTCCACAACATCACGCACCACACGATCATCCACGAGAACATCAAGAAGTTCATCGACGGCTTCCACTACGACGCCCACCCGATGGGCATCCTCGTCGGCACCGTCGGCGCCCTCTCGACGTTCTACCCCGACGCCAAGCAGCATCTTCGATCCCGAGTCGCGCCGGATCCAGACGCACCGGCTGATCGCCAAGATGCCGACGATCGCCGCGTTCGCCTACCGCCATTCGATCGGCATGCCGTACGCCTATCCCGACAACGACCTCAGCTACACCGGCAACTTCCTGAACATGCTGTTCAAGATGACCGAGCTCAAGTACAAGCCGAACCCCGTGCTCGAGCGCGCGCTCGACGTGCTCTTCATCCTGCACGCCGATCACGAGCAGAACTGCTCGACCAACGCCATGCGCAGCGTCGGCAGCTCGCAGGCCGATCCGTACTCGGCGATCGCCGCGGCCACGGCCGCGCTCTACGGCCCGCTCCACGGCGGCGCCAACGAGGCGGTCATCCGCATGCTCATGGAGATCGGCTCGATCGAGAAGATCCCCGGCTACATCAAGCGCGTGAAGGCCGGCGAGGTGCGGCTGATGGGCTTCGGGCACCGCATCTACAAGAACTACGATCCGCGCGCGAAGATCATCAAGCGAGGTCGGCGACGAGGTCTTCGAGGTGACCGGGCCGGAGCCCGCTGCTCGACATCGCGCTCGAGCTCGAGCGCATCGCGCTCGCCGACGACTACTTCATCACGCACAAGCTCTACCCGAACGTCGACTTCTACTCGGGCATCATCTACCAGGCGATGGGCTTCCCGATGGACATGTTCCCGGTGCTGTTCGCGATCCCGCGGACCGCCGGATGGCTGGCGCAGTGGGCGGAGATGCTGCTCGACGAGGAGCAGAAGATCGCGCGTCCGCGCCAGATCTATCTCGGCCCAGAGAAGCGCGACTACGTACCGGTGGACGGAGCGACCGGAGTAGGCGTCAGCGGACGACGAAGAACGCTACGGCGACGATCACGACGCCGCCGATCATGCCGAGCGCGACGTACAGGGAATCTGCCATGCGAAGACTATGCACCAGTCGTACCGCATTGGACAAGGAAAAAGCGCGGCCGGGGAGGGGTTGAAAAAGATGGACGCCGCCTTCCTGCCCGCCTACGTGCTCGCTCGCGCGGTGCGTCGTCGGGAGCGCTCCCCGGTCGAGCTGGTGCGCGCCGCGCTCGAGCGGATCGAGGCCCTGAACCCGACGCTGAACGCCTTCGTGGCGCTCCGCGCCGAGGGTGCGCTCGCCGAGGCGGCGGCGCTCGAACGCCGCATTGCGGCAGGGGAGGACGTCGGACCGCTGGCAGGCTTGCCGGTCGGGGTGAAGGATCTCGAGGACGTCGCCGACATGCCGACGACGTTCGGCTCGGTGCCGCTTCAAGAGCTAGCGACCGCGCGGCGACTCGGTGCAGGTGGCGCGCCTGAAGCGCGCCGGGCGCGATCGTCATCGGCAAGACCAACACACCGGAGTTCGGCTACACCGGCCTCACCAAGAACCTGCTCTTCGGCGTGATGCCGCAATCCCTGGAATCTCGGAGCGCACGCCCGGCGGGTCGAGCGGCGGCTCGGCGGCGGCGATCGCCTCCGGCATGGTGCCGCTCGTCGACGGCCTCGGACGGCGGCGGCTCCGATTCGCATCCCGGCCTGCTATGTCGGCGCCTTCGGTCTGAAGCCGACGTTCGGGCGGGTGCCGACCGGCGCGCGTGAGCCCGAGGAACATGCTGCCGTGGGTCGACACGGTCTGCTACGGGCCGATCACGCGCACGTGTCCGCGACGCGGCGCTCTTCCTCGACGCGGTCGCCGGGCCCGACCCGATGCGACCCCGACTCCCTGCCGCCGCCCGGCATCTCCTATGAGGCCGTGCTCGAGCGCATCCCGGCGCGCCTCCGGATCGCGCGTCAGCAAGACGCTCGGCTACGCGCTCGTGCAGGACGACGTCTGGCGCGAGGTGGAGAGCGCGATCGGCGTCTTCCGCGATCTCGGCTACGACGTCGAGATGATCGACGACGCAGCTGCCGGACCTCGGCATCGAGTGGGCGCTGCGTCTGCGCCGCCGAGAGCTACGCGTTGCTGGCGCCGGAGCTGGAGGCGCACCGCGGCGAGTGGGGCCGGGCGTTCTTCGAGGGCCTCGAGCGCGGGCGAGGAGATCACACCGAAGTTCATCGGCGAGGCGCAGCGCAAGCGCGCGCTGCTGCAACGAGGCCCTGGCGCGCATCTTCGCACGCTACGCGCTGCTGCTCACGCCGACCCTGCCGACGGAGGCGTTCGCCGCGGCCGGCCCGTTCCCGCGCGCGATCGACGGCGTGCCCATTCCGACGGCGCTCGGCGCGGTCGCGTTCACGTACCCCTTCAACTTCTCCGGCCATCCGGCCGGGACGCGTGCGCGCCGGCTTCACCGACGCCGGTCTGCCGGCGGGCTTGCAGATCGTCGCGCCGCGCCACCGGGACGAGCTCGTCCTCCAGGCGGCGTACGCCTACGAGCAGGCCGCGCCGTGGAACGACCGCTGGCCGGAGCTGCTGAGCGTGGCGCGCGGCGCACCGACCGGTTTCACGGTCGGCGACGTCCGCATCGCGCCGAACCTCGTCCTCGCGCCGATGTCGGGGATCACGGACTCGGCGTATCGCTCGGTGGTGAAGGAGCTGAACCCCGGCGCCGTCGGTCTCGTCGTGACGGAGTTCGTGAGCATCGAGGCGCTGGCGCGGCAGAACCTGCGCACGCACGACATGCTGCGCTACCGGCCGCGCGAGCGGCCGCTCGCGATCCAGCTCTTCGGCGCCTAGCCCGCGCGCATGGCCGAGGCGGCGCTGATCGCCCAGGAGCTCGGCGCCGACATCGTCGACGTCAACTGCGGCTGTCCGGTCCCGAAGGTGGTGAGGAAGGGCGGGGGCGCCGAGCTGATGCGCCAGCCCGCGATGCTCGCCGACGATCTTCCGCGCGCTCCGCCGCGTGCTGACGATTCCGTATTCGGTGAAGATCCGCGCCGGCTGGGACGACCGACTCACGCAACGCCGTCGAGATCGCCCGCATGGCGGAGGACGAGGGCGTCGTCGATGGTCGCCGTCCACGGACGGACGCGCCAGCAGCTCTACACGGGATGCTCCGACTGGGAGCTCATCGCGGCGGTGAAGCGCGCCGTGCGCGTGCCGGTCGTGGGGAGCGGCGACATCGCGCAGCGCGGGGGACGCGCTCCGGCGGCTGCGCGACGACCGGCGTCGACGGCGTGATGATCGGCCGCGCCACGCTCGGCCATCCGTGGATCTTCCGCGAGATCGCCGCGCTCCGCGCCGGTGCGGTGCCGGCGCCGGTCGGCCTCGCGGAGCGGTTCGCCGCGATCGACCTCCTGCTCGCCCGCCTCGAAGCCGACCTGCCGCCGGAGAGCGCGTTCGGCCGCGCCCGCGGCCTGGCGTGCCGCATGATCAAGTTCGTGCGCGGTGGTGCCGCGCATTCGCGAGGCGCTGACCCGGGCGCCGTCGGTTGCCGCGATGCGCGAGCTGCTGGCGGCGGCGGTGGTCGCCGACGCCATGCTGCCGCCGCTCATGAGTGCGGGGCCGCGCGAGCTTGAGTACGCCGGAACGCCATAGTACAACGGCCGGCCGATGGGGCCGAGGAACGACATCGCAACCCGGACGCCCCCTGCGGGTTGCAATCAGAGTCCACGACCGGTGCGTGAGGCGCCGGCAACCGAAGGAGGTTCGAGCATGCGAAAGGCACTGTTGAGCATCGCCGGCGCGAGCGTGCTGGTGCTCGCCGGCGCGGCCATCGGCTCCGCCCAGGTGAACTGCGGCATCATCAACAAGGACCTGAAGATGGGACGCACCGCGCAGGACATCGCCGAGCGGATGATGATCTCGACCGACGACGTGAAGAAGTGCGAGGAGCAGGCCAAGAAGGATGCGCCGGCGGCACCCGCGGGGGAGAAGCCGGCGGCCGCGCCCGAGGGCAAGGGCGACATGAAGTAGGCCGCCCTGCGGCAACGACGCCGACGCCGGCGCCGGCGCGGGCCGAGGCCCCGCCGGCGTCGTCGTCTGCGCCGCCGGTCAGTCGCTCAGGATCGTGTCCAGCCCCTGATCGAGCGCTGATGGATCTGGGCACGGATACGCGCGAACAGCTCGCTCTTGTTGATCGGCTTGGTGAGGAACTCGCTGACGCCGAGCTTCATGCCGACGACGCGGGTCTCCATGTCGTCCTTGGCCGTGAGCAGGATCACCGGGATGTCGCGCGTGCCTCGTCACTGCTGCAGCTCGTCGCAGACCTCGAAGCCGTCCATCTCCGGCATCATCACGTCGAGCAGGATGACGTCGACCTGCTGCGCGGCGACGCGATCGCCGAGCGCCTCGCGGCCGCCCTGCGGCGCGCAGCACGTCGAATCCCTCCTTCTCCAGCAGCCGCGAGAGGATCTCGACGCGCATGCTTGTCGTCGTCCACGACCAGAACGCGTCCTTCGTGCTCTCGCTTCCGTGTCCACCCGCTCGATCCGCCTTACAGTAGATAGCTCTGCGCGGCTGGTACGGTACGGCGCCGCCCTTGCGGCGCCGCAGCTTCGCGACCAGCGTCGTCCGCTTCAAGCCCGAGCAGGCGGGCCGCCGCCTGCTTGTTGCCCTTCGTCCGCCGCAGCGCCTCCTCGATGAGGCGGTTCTCGAACTCCTCGACGGCGCTGTTCAGGTCGAGGCCGTTCTCGGTGAGGCTCGGCTTCGGAATGCGCTTCTCGGAGATGAAGGAGCGGATGTTGCTCGGCAGGTGCTCGACGCGGATGAGCGCGTCCTCGGAGAGGATGACCATGCCGCTCGAGCAGGTTCTCGAGCTCGCGCACGTTGCCCGGCCAGTCGTACTCCCAGAGGTGCACCATCGCCTCGTCGCTGATCTGCACCGGGCGATCGGCGCGCTTGCGGTTGTGCTTCTCGAGGAAGTGCTCGACCAGCAGCGGGATGTCCGAGCGCCGCTCGCGCAGCGGCGGCATGATGATCGGGATCACCTGCAGGCGATAGAAGAGGTCCTCGCGGAAGCGCGCCGCGCTCGACCTCCTGCTGCAGGTCCTTGTTGGTCGCGGCGATCACGCGGACGTCGACCTTGATCGTGCGGTCGGCGCCGACGGGGCGGATCTCGCGGTCCTGCAGCACGCGCAGCAGCTTCACCTGCAGCGGCGGGCTCATCTCCCCGACCTCGTCGAGGAAGATGGTGCCGCCGTTGGCGAGCTGGAACATGCCGGCGCGCGCGCCGATCGCGCCGGTGAACGCGCCGCGCTCGTGGCCGAAGATCTCCGACTCGAGCAGCTCCGCCGGGATCGCGCCGCAGTTGACCGGGATGAACGGACGATCGGCGCGCGGCGACAGCGCCGTGGATCGCGCGCGCCACCAGCTCCTTGCCGGTGCCGCTCTCGCCCATGATCAGGACCGTCGCATCCGTGGCCGTCGACCTTCTTGATCAGGACGCTGGATCTTCTGGATCAGCGGGTGCTGCCCGATGAGGAACGGCAATCCTTCCATGCGGTCAGTCTCTCCAGGGGTTCTGATCGCGAGTGTGAAAAACGTAACAGCGCACTATCGGCCGAACAAGACAAAATCTTTAGTGACGTCTCAGCGAACGTCGCCGTAGGACGACCGGTGGCGACCGTGCGTGCATGTCGCGACGTCGCGGTCGAGATGTTGACTCGCCGTGACGTGTCGCACGACGACTTCGCACGACGCGACACCGACGACGGAGGTTGCATGCGCGACCGGCATCGCACGACGATCCCGAGCCGACCACGCGCGGTGCAAGCCGCGGGGCTCGCGTCCCGACGGGCGCCGGCCGCGCGAGCTTCGTCCCGTCAGCATCACGCCGGACTATCTGCGGCACGCCGAGGGCTCGGCGCTGATCGAGTTCGGCGCTGACGCGCGTCCTCTGCGCCGCCTCGGTCGAGGACGGCGTGCCCGCCGTTCCTGCGCGGCAAGGGCCGCGGCTGGGTGACCGCCGAGTACGCGCATGCTGCCGCGCGCGACGCACACGCGCTCCGAGCGCGAGTCGGCGCGCGGCAAGATCGGCGGCCGCACGCACGAGATCCAGCGCCTCATCGGCCGCAGCCTGCGCGCCGTGGTCGACCTCGACGCGCTCGGCGAGCGCACGATCCTGGATCGACTGCGACGTCATCGAGGCCGACGGCGGTACGCGCACCGCCGCGATCACCGGCGCCTACGTCGCGCTCGGCGCTCGCGATCGCGCAAGCTCGAGGCAGCCGGGCAGCTCGGCGCGCCCGCCGCTCGTCGACACGGTCGCCGCGGTCAGCGTCGGCATCGTCGAGCGGCGGCTCTGTCTCGATCTCGCCTACGCCGAGGACAGCCGCGCCGAGGTCGACATGAACGTCGTCATGACCGGCCGCGGCCGCTTCGTCGAGGTGCAGGGCACGGCCGAGGGGAAGCCGTTCACGGCGGCGCAGCTCGCGAGCATGACGGCGCTCGCCGCCGAGGGCATCGCGCGCCTCGGCGCGCTGCGCAGCGCGACGCCGCCGACGCGCGCGAGCGCATGGGTGACGCGCATGCGGCCGCCGGCCGGCGGCTCGTCGTCGCGACCACCAACCGCGGCAAGCTCACGCGAGCTCGACGGCGCTGCTCGGCCCGGCGGGCATCGAGATCGTGCCGCTCGATCGCGTCGCTGCCCGGCTGGACGCCTCGAGGAGACCGGCACGACGTTCGCCGAGAACGCGCGGGCCAAGGCCGTCGACCTCGCGCGGCGCACGGGCCTGCCCGCGCTCGGCCGACGACTCGGGCCTCGAGGTCGCGGCGCTCGGCGGGCGCGCCGGGCGTGCGCTCCGCGCGCTACGCCGGCGAGAAGGCGCAGCGATGCCGAGAACGTCGCTCGGCTCCTCGACGAGCTGCGCGGTCCCCGACGGCGCGCGGCGCCGTGTTCCGCTGCGCGCTCGCGCTCGCCTGGCCGGACGGTGCGCTCCTCGAGGTCGAGGGCCGGTGCGAGGGGACGATCGCGCGCGCGCCGCGCGGGACGGGCGGTTTCGGCTACGATCCGGTCTTCGTCGATCGCGGCGAGCGGCCGCACCTTCGCCGAGCTCGGCGCCGCCGAGAAGAACGCGCGCAGCCACCGCGGCCGGGCGCTCGACGCGCTCTGCGCCCGCCTCGGCGCGGAGCCGGGCCGCGCGGCAACTTGAAAGTCACCCGGACGCGATGGTACGAACCGCTGCATCGGCGCGCGCCATCGGACATCGTCAGCGCGAGACGGCGCGGAGCGTGCGAGCTCGACGGGGCGTGGCGCAGCCTGGTAGCGCACCTGCCTTGGGCGCAGGGGGTCGGAGGTTCAAATCCTCTCGCCCCGATTCTCGCTGGCACGTCGCGACGACGTGGCTGGCGCCAGTAGCTCAGGTGGATAGAGCAACGGCCTTCTAAGCCGTAGGTCAGGGGTTCGAATCCCTTCTGGCGCGCTCTGCTCCGCGGAAGAACGGATCATGGTGACTGTAGCTCAGTTGGTAGAGCACCGGATTGTGGCTCCGGGGGTCGAGGGTTCGAAGCCCTTCAGTCACCCTTGTGAGAGAGCGGTCGGCCGCGCGGAGCCGGCCGCTCCCATTTCGCACGCGCGGAGATGACAGCACGCACGAAATCGTCTAGTCTCCGCCGCTCCGCACGTCGGGTTCTCGTGGGCCGGTAGCTCAACTGGTAGAGCAGCTGACTCTTAATCAGCGGGTTCGCGGTTCGATTCCGCGCCGGCCCACTTCTGAATCACTTACTTAGCTCCGCCCGCGACACTCTCAGCACCCGCACGCGCCTCGATTGTCCGTGTTTTGTCCGTGTTCGCGTCAGGCGGTGCGCGTTGGACGGTGGATCGGCACGACGGGAGGCGATGCTTCACGCTCGCGCGCCACGTGGGCGCTGACCTGTCCAACGGCCTCCGCGATGTCCTCTTCGCTGACGATGTTGTAGCGATCGAAGACGGCTCGCGTGCGATGGCCACTGATCTTCATCGCCACGCCCTCGGGGATGCCCGCCCGGCGCATGTTTCGCACACCGCTGCGGCGGAGGTCGTGGAACACGAGTCCCGCACGCCCGGCGACCACGCCCGCTGCCTCGCACGCTTGCGCCCACCGCTTGCGGAAGTCGCGGATGGGGCGTCCGGTGCGATGGAACAGGTACGGGCAGTCAAGCCGCCGCAGTGCCCAGCGGTGCTGGACGATCGAGAGCAGCTCGTCGGAGAGGGGCAGCACGCGCGCTTGTTTGTTCTTGCTGTGGGCGCGGCGCAAGCGCAGCACGGCGGCACTGTGGTCGGCCGCACGCCACTCGACGTCGCTCCATTGGAGCGTGAGCACTTCCCCCCGTCGCCATGCGGCCTGGTAGGCGAACTCGGCCACGTCTGCCACGTCAGCGTCGCGCCCGCGTAGCTCCCGCACGATCGCGTCGAACAGCGCCGGGTCGGCGAATCCCTCGCGGGTGTTGTTCTCCGCCAGCAGGGCAATATGCGGACGGTGCCGGAATCCAGGTCGCGTTTTGCACGCGAGGGAGAACATGCGACGGAGGGCGGCTAGCTCGCGGTTGACGGTTGCTGGGCGGATCGGCGTTCCGGCGGGACTGCGCTCCGCTAGACGCGCGTCCTTGTACGTTTCAATCCGGTCGGCGTCGATGTCATACGCCCGCACGTCCGCGAAGAAGCTCCCGAGCTGGCGCACCGACCGCTCCGCGTCCCGTATGGATCGCTTGCCGTTGATCCGGTAGTCGCGGAGATACGCGTCCGCCAGCTCGTCGAAGGTGACACGTTCTACCTTTGGGTCGGTGAACGTCGTAGTGCCGGCGGTTCGGAGGCGCTCACGCAGCAGCCGCAGGGCATCGTTCTCGCGCTCCGACTTTGTGCTCTCTCGAACTTCCTGGCCCCGGTGGTAGTAGGCGATCCAGTACACTCGGCCGCGCAGGAAGATGCGTCCGTGGCCTCGCATCAGCGGTCTCTTGCCGCGGGCAGTGCCAGAGTCGTCGGGACTAGGTGGGTGGAGCGGCATTCAGAACCTCCGGGGGTAGGTGTGGTGAGGGTGTTAGTGCGGTGCGGCTCGCTGCTTCGCCCGCTGCCATCGGACGTAACCGGCCTCGTCGAACGCGACTGCACGCCCCTCACGGACGGTGAAGGGCCACCGCCGAGCGTGCCGGTACACGTAGTCGAGGGAGCGCCCCATTCGCGCGGCGAGCTGCTTCGCGTTGATCCGTTGGCCAGGTGCGATGCGCGGCTCCATAGCGCCAGCAGCAAAGGGCGTGTGTGCGAGACGGGCCGCAGCCCGCGCTTGGAGGGCCGCCAGGTGCGCCTGGCGGGCGGCGAGGTCGGCCACGAACGCTGGGAGGGCTCCGGGCGGGAGCACGTCCAGCGTGTCGAGCGAAGGGAGGGCAGTCTCATCATCGTGCATGCGTGCATCGGGTGACAGCACGTTCGCGGAGGAAGAGAGCAACTGGCGTGCCGTGGTCGAGCGTCGGCGCGGTGTCATCGGTGCGTCCGCTCCGTGCCCTGGCGGGCGCGACCTGTTGAAAGCCAAAAGGGGTGGGAGAGGGAGGGAGCGCCGACTATGGCGTCCTCCCTTTCCTTCCAGATTACTCGACTACTCTTGGCTTTCAGCACGGCCCCTCTCCCTCCCCCCTTTTGGCTTTCAATGAGGGTGCGGCACATAGCTCGGTGAAGGGCTCTACAGCCGTCATGCTCTGAGGGTTGCCCCGGCGGAGGTCCGCGAGGCCGACCAACTTCAAATCTTGCAAGTGGCGGCGGACCGTGGGACCGGTGAGTCGAGTGGCCGCCTCGATCTGGGGTGTGGTCGCCGAGCCGCCGAGTGCCAGCACGGCGCGAAAGACCTTTTGCCGCCCTTGGACCCCCGACGACAGCGCGATGTGCGCCACCTGCGCCAGGTCGTACTCGCTAACCGCTCCACGGCCGTGTGCGAGGGCACTACCGATGGCGACGTTCATGAGAATACCAAGGACGCGCTCGGGGTGTTCGCTGGTGACATCCACTACGACTTCATCGTCGCCCTTGCCGGTGCGCTCGACCGTCGCACGCAGCGCCACGACCACCTGTGCCCACAGTGCTATGACCCGAGCGCTCCCTTCGTCGCAAAGAATCGCGGAGCTGGCGATCGAACCCGGAGGGTATTGGGCGTAGAGCAGCAGGAGGAAGTCGCGGACGGTGGCTTGGCACTCCTGCTTTGCCGCTCCGCCGTTCGCCTGAAGGGCCAGAGCTACAAGCGCTTCCGTCCCCTGTCGCGGGCGATCGGCGTCGTAGAAGAGGATGCGTGGCCCGAGCGCGGCCATGACGGCGAGCGCCTCCGGTGAGAGTGGCGTCGTCGCGCCGAGCCATTGGAAGTTGATGGGTCGCGTGTACCCTCGCCGCCCGTGAGCACCTGAATCGCTCGTGTAGCCCTTCCCGTCGAGGACCGCCGTCAGGACGGCGAACCGCTCCGTGAGGACGTCGTGCTTTCCGGTGAACATCGGAGCCAACTCCTTGGTGAGGAGGGTTTTCCGTTCGAGCCGGGGTAAGAGATCAACGGTGCGGAGCTTCTCTTCGGAGGTGTCGGCCCGGTGACTGACGAACGACGCGGCCGTGAACTTGTCGCTCCGGTAGAAAAACGTCGCGAGCGGGTCCGTCTCGGACTCCGGCATCAGGAAGTTAAGCGCCATCGACTTCCCGGCACTCGCGGGCGCGACGAAGATGAGCGTCGTCGGCTGTTCGTTGTCCTTGAGGCATCCGACTGCCGCGACGGCGAGCGCGGCCTTCACAGGGTCGAGAGCCTCGGGAAAGTGGTGGCCGACGACAAGTTCGACGCTCGCCATCGCCGAATCTAGATCGGATGGTGTCGGACCTTGCGGTTGGTCAGTATTCTTAGTAGATTTGTTCATATTCAAGGAGTCTTTCTGTACCAACGCCTGGTCTTGCCGCCGGGCGTTGCTCTTTGTGGGGACTGTCCGACGCTGCCGTCCGCACGTCCCAGTTGACGAATCCTGTTGCGGTTCTCTCGGACTTACGAGCCCGCTGCTCGTTCAAAGCGGCCTAGACGGGCGCCTCCTCCCGCTCGGCGTCGAACAGCGTGGCGCCGTCGGTGCCCAGCGCCTGCGCGAGGACGCGCTGCTCAGCACGTGTGAGGCGGACGAGTCCGCGCTCCGCCGCCGAGAGCTTGCCCGTGGAGATCCCGGTCGCAAGCTGAATTTCGAGGAGGGTGCGCCCGAGATTCAGGCGGGCGCGGCGAAGCTTTGAGATCGATAGAAGCGATTGCATACGGCGACTGTAGGCGTCGCCGCTACAGGATTCACATGCCTAAATCTCGCTTTTTTCGGCGAGTCTTAGGCACCTTGCGGTGCAGGGATTGCTCCCCAGGTGTAGCAGGGTACTTCTGGCGCAACTGCCTAACGTAGTCCCGTGGTCGCTTGCACGCGCTCCCTGACTCGGCCGCCGGGAACGTCGCGGCTAGTAGCGTGCCGACATAGTCGTCGAGTTCTTTGCCCGTCTCGGCCTTGAACAACGCGATGAGCTTGCGCGCGGTCGCTGCTTCGTGCGCCTGGTTTCGGCGCGGTCCGGGTCCGAAGATGGGCCTGCTGCACTCATCAAACCAGCTGCGCCAGTCGAGCGTGTTCACCAGCCCCAACGCGTGATCGAGCACTCGGACTGCAATGCGGATGTCCGACAGGGAGCGCCCATCGCCCGCAAAGCGTGGCTCGCGCGGGACGGTGGCAGTTTCGGGAGAGCGATACGTCCGCGCGAAGCGCACGGCTTCCACCAAACCGAGCGTGAACACCTGGCTCAACAACGGGCTGGCGTCATCGAGAAACGCGCGGGCTTCGGCGAGCTTCTTTGGCAGGCTCGCGAGTTTGCGCGTATTCCACTTCTTGAAGACGCGAACGTCCAGGATCATCTGCCGACAACGACCATCCACGAGAATTTCAACGAGCGGCGTCACGTCCCGCAGCTTGTGCCGCTCCGCGAGCGCCAGGAACGTGGGCGCTACATCTAGAAGGCGGCGTTCGAGCGCCCCGAGTTCCGCGAGCAGAGCTGCTCGCAAGTCGCGCTCAATCTTGTCCGTATCAATCAGCGCGCGCCGTTCTCCGATGCAGTAGCGGATCTCCCGCTCGATCTCTTCCAGGGTGGTCAACGTCGTGCCTGTGATCTTCGACGGATGGGGCAATCTGATCCGAGGCTCACCCCACCAGCGGTTGAAGGTGCTGGGGCGGGCGACGCGAAACTCTTCACTTCGAATATCGGCCCAGCGCTCGCCCCGCGTGAGCGCAGTGTCCACGCGGTGTCGCGTGGCATGCGGGTAACGCGCCCGCCACACGGGGTCAGTGCGCGATCAAGCCTTTACGCTCGGCACAGCGCTCGCTCTTACGCAGGAGCCGTGCTCGGAGCGGTGAAGGAGGTTCGCATGACGACTCGCATGCTCGCGGCGCTCGCCATCGTGGTCCTACTGCTTGGCGGACGCGCGTTCGCGTACGACGGGGATTGCGCGCAGTGGAAGAAGGGCACGTCGCAATACGCGGAGTGCACCCAACAGAACACGCAATACGACACGTCGATCCCGGCGGTGCACACGAGCGGTCACTTGCTCAGCAAGGCTGAGCAACAACAGCTGCAAGCAAGCCAGAATGCGGCTGTGGCCAACACGGTGCACGCGGATGCGAAGGGTCCGAGCGGTCGCACCAAGGCCGAGCAGCTCATTGAGCAGGCGCGGCAGGCTGCGCGCGATGCGGGCCAGACGCCCGTAGGTGAGAGGTGAATTGCCCGCATCACTCGCGCGCGAATGGTGCCCCTCGGTGCGCAGGTGAAGGGCATCGCACGACGATGACGACTTCCCGGCGGATCGCCACGTTCACGTTTGCCCTCGCGATGCTCTCGGTGGTGAAGACTGTTGTTGCTACCACCGGGCCCACCCCGACCGTGACGGCGACCCCCGGCTGCGGGCTCGCTCCCGAGGTGGGGTGTCGTGCCCCTGTCGTGCCCGGCAAGGCGTCGATCGCGCTCACGGACAACGCAGACGACACGAAAGACAAGCTCGCGTGGAGCTGGGTGAAGGCTGCGGCGACCGCGAAGGTGGAGTTTGGCGACCCGACCACCACGACCGCCTACGATCTGTGCATCTACGATGCGACGCCGACGCTCGTGCTCACCGCGAGCATCCCGCCCGACGGCGTGTGTGGCCTGAAACCCTGCTGGAAGGAAGGTCGGCACGGGTTCAGCTACGCGAACAAGTTGCTGACGCCCGACGGCGTGCAACAGCTCGCGCTCACCGAAGGATTGGACGGGAAGGCGAAGATCACCGCGAAGGGGAAGGGCGTGAACCTCGACATGCCGCCGCTCCCGCTGACGCCACCTGTGCGCGTGCAGCTCAAGAGCACGGCGGGAGCGTGTTGGGAGGCCGTCTATTCGGTGCCAAGCAAGAACGATCCGATGCAGTTCAAGGCGAAGGATCGCATCGCCCCATCACCTTCCGTGTCGCCCACGTCCACGCCCACGCTCAGCGCGAGTGCACCACCAGGAACACCGACGCCGACACCCGTCGAAACCCCGGTGCCCACGCTGACCACCACGCCAACATTGACAGCGACGGCTACGCCGACAGCGGCGCCAATCCTGACGGCCACCCCGACGCCGACAGTGACCGCTACGCCCGCTGAGCACTACGTCGACAACGGCGATGGCACCGTCACGGACAACGACACCGGGCTTCAGTGGGAGAAGAAGGACAATGTGTGCCCCGGCATCCACTGCGTGGACGACCCCTACGACGCCACCGGGTTCTTTCCGACGCTGAACGCCGGGAGCGGGTTTGCCGGGCACACTGACTGGCGCCTGCCGACCTTCGACGAGTTGCAAGCCATTCTGCTTGCCCCGTACCCCTGCGGCACGAGCCCGTGCATTGATCCGATCTTCGGTCCCACAATCGCGTCCCTGTATGTGGCGGCCCCACCGACCGACATCAGTCCGCTCAAGTTCGTGGGGCTGGTGAACTTCTCGAACGGCTACGCAGCCATCGGGCCGGCCTCCGAGTCGATCGGCGCGGGCAACAGCGAGTACGTTCGCGGGGTGCGTAGCCTTCCGTAACGTTCGACGCTGACTGACCGGGTGTTGAAAGCGAAACGGGGTGAGGGAGGGAGGCTGGCCCTCGCCGGGCACCCCCTTTCCTTCCAGATATCTCAACTGCTCTTCCCTTTCAGCGCTCTCTCTCCCACCCCTTTTGGCTTTCAACGCCCCTGGCGCCCTGGCTGATCGCCAAAAGGGGCGTGGGTGTGAGCAGGTTCATCCTTCGCTAGATCAAGCCCTTAGCCACGTAGCCCACACGAGCAAGCGGTACCAAGCGGCGTCCCCGAATAGCCCCTCTGACCATTGGTGACCCCAGCCTGGCGACTCTGGAGCGCATCCTGAGACGGCTTGGACTATGGGTGAACGCGGGCTCACGCCGGTCTCAGGGTACGGCGAGGGCGCCGTCGCCAAAATCTATTGACGCGGTGGCCTGATTGGCGGAACGTCCAGCGCGGCCACACCCGTGGTGGTCGGGGCAGAGAAATGGTGGCCGCCGTCCGGATGCGCCGGGTGGCGGGGAGGTGTGGGGATGTGGCTCGGTGGGGGATTGACGCGCACAGCGTGCACCGTAAGAGGAGCACGCCACGGCCGAGGCGTCCCCCCTGGGGTCGTATTGGCCGCCTTGCTTCTCCACCTAGGCATGCCCGGCCGGGTGCAAGCAGGTTGGGCCAATAGCGGTCCCGAAGGCGGAAATATCCAGGCCTTAGCGATCGATCCGACGAGCCCGGAGACTGTCTACGCTGGTACGGGCTACGAAGGTGGCGGCGGTGGTGTGTTCAAGACTACGGACGGGGGCGGGCACTGGCTCCCTTTCAATGAAGGGCTCCCGACGGTAGGTGGTTCTGTCGCGACACTCGTCATCGATCCCACAGTCGCCGACACCCTCTACGCCGGAAACAGCCAGGGAGTGTTCAAGACGCTGAACGGGGGGACGAATTGGAACGCCGTCAATACTGGCATAACTGACACGTTCATCCTCGTGCTTGCGGTCGATCCTGTGTCCTCGGGCACCGTCTTTGCGGGAACCCGATCGGGCGGCCTGTTCAAGACGAGTAACGGGGGCGCGACCTGGACGTGCGTTCTAACTCCAGATCTGCTCCAGAGCCAAGGTGCTTCATCGGTCAACGCACTCGCGATTGATCCCAGCACGCCGAACATTATCTATGTTGGTACCGATGGTGGCGTGTTCACAAGTACAGACGGCAGCCAGAGTTGGGATGTTATAAACAACGGCATTTACCCTGGCATCTTGGACTTAGCGATTGACCCTGCGACTCCAAGCACAGTCTATGCGAGCACCGGCAGCGGGACGTCCGAGGGGGTTTTCAAAACCGTCAATGGCGGTGCCAATTGGTTCAAAGTTAACAATGGCCTGACTGCTGCGTCGGTTTGGAGACTGGCGCTCGACACTTCACACTCAGGCACACTTTATGCCGCAAGCGGCGATTCCAACGTTGGTCCGGGAGTGTTCAAGAGCACTGACGGAGGCGCCAATTGGTTCCCGATCAATAGTGGACTCACCAATCTTAGGGTATTTCCGCTTGCGATTGACCCTGCCAACTCGCTCACTATCTACGCAGGGACAAGAGCAGGCGTGTTCAAGACTACCAACAGCGGTGGAACTTGGAGTGCTGTAGACTCGGGTTTGATCACCACTTCCATCGACGCCCTCGCGCTCAGCGGCCCGGATACAGTTTACGCGGGAGGTGTCGCCTACGATGGAGCATTCAAGACGACGAACGACGGGGGGACCTGGACCGCTATCAATGTTGGCCTCACATCCTCTGATATCCTGGCTTTGGCAACCGATCCGGCGAACTCGACTACCGTTTACGCTGGAACAGGGGGAGGTGCGTTCAAGACGACGGACGCGGGGACTACCTGGAGCGCCATCAACAACGGCGTCTCTGGCATGGGGTCCAGTCGAGTTGTCGCTCTGGCCATCGACCCTTCGAGCACTGGTACGCTTTATGCCATTGGCAACGGGTTGGATAAGACAACCAATGGCGGAGCCAGTTGGACAAGACTCAATACGGGCGGGAACGTGTTTTTCTCTCTTGCCATAGATCCCGTAACTCCTAGCACTATCTATGCTGGAACACTTGAGGGTGAAGGTAGTGTCGTCAAGTCGATAGATGGAGGAAGCACATGGAACATTGCGAATAACGGTTTGCCCTCCATCCGGGTGACGACACTAGCGCTCGATCGAACCAATCCCGCCGTCATATATGCTGGGGCTTGTTATAGTGGGAATGGTGTGTTCAAGACTACCGACGGCGGGGAGAGTTGGTTCGCTGTCAACAGCGGCTTGTCAGCGAGCTGCATCTTCGCGCTTGCGCTCGACCCAGCGGATTCGAACACGGTCTATGCGGGAACCCTTGGCGGCGGAGTCTTTAGGACTACAGACGGCGGAACCTCATGGGTCGCAATCAATACCGGCTTGGCGAATGTGGTGGTGTATGCACTCGTAGTCGACCCGACAACGGGCGCCATCTACGCAGGGACCGACGGCAGCGGCGTATTTGTGTTGGAGCCCGGCTGCGGCAACGGCATAGTCGATCCCGGGGAGCAATGCGATGATGGAAACGTGTCGGATGGTGACGGTTGCTCTTCCACCTGTACGTTGGAGACTGCGCCAACGTCGACCATGACGGCAACCGGGACTCCAACAGTTTCCAACACGCCGACGTCAACAATCACGATGGTCCAGACCGCAATGGCCACTGCAACGCCTAGCGGAACGCCGACGGTCACCGCGACGCACACACCGACGGCGAGCCCAACATCGACGCCGATTTTTACACCGGTGCCCTCTCCGAGCACTATGCCAGCCTGTGGCGTGGTTCCCGAGTCTGATTGTCGCAAGCCAGTGGCACCGCTCCGGTCGATGCTTGTCCTGAAGGACCGCCTACCCGATACCCATGACCTGCTTACGTGGAAGTGGACGCGAGGAGCAGCAACGCTGAAGACCGACTTCGGCGATCCCTTGGCGACAACGAGTTACGCGCTCTGCGTGTACGACGAGACTACGGGGACGCCGACGCTCAAGCTGGCCGCGGACATTCCCGCTGGGGGCACATGCGCGGGAAGGCCCTGCTGGAGGGAGACCGCCCGCGGCTTCAAGTACAGCAATAAGAGCGCGATCCCCGACGGCGTCGTGTTGCTCATCCTCAAGGAAGGGCTGGAGGGCCTCGCGCAGATTCAGCTCAAGGCCGTGGGCATCAATCTCCAGATGCCGTCGCTCCCGCTCGACCAGGACCCCACCGTCACGGTGCAGCTCAAGAACGATGCGGGGATCTGTTGGGATGCGGACTATACGGCGCCCGCCATCACAAACGAACAGGTGGAGTTCCGGGATAAATCTGACTGACGCTCCAAGCAGCGAAGGCTCCTGACGAGATAACCAGCGGCCCGCGTGCTGGGCGGCGAGAGGGGGTGGATGATGGCAGCAAAGACCCAGCGATCCACGGTGAGCGCGCGCGTGCGAGGCGCGGGGACCGCGTATCTGGTCACCCCGCTGCGGACGAGCCTCGCCATCGGCGTGGGCGGCAGCATTCTGCTCACGCGCGCTGTGCGCTGGGGCGTCGAGCGTGCGGCCGAGGAAGGCGAGCGGCAGTTGCGGGCGCTCAACGGGTCCCTATCGCTCGGGCGCGTGACCCCGTGGGTGTGGCCCGGGCGGCGTCGGACGCCGGGCAAGGTGGCGCGGGCGGTGCCGCGCGCAACGCGATAGCTCGGCGCAGGACAAATACCCGAGCGGCCAGTAGGGGGTGCGCTGCTCCGGCGGTGCGTGCGCGGAGATGATGATCGCCGATCCCGACGCGACGTCGCTCCGGTATAGGAGGTGGGGGTGGGGCGGCGGCGCTTCGCGATGGCTCCCGGTGCGCCAGTCGGCCGGTCAGGCTTGACCCTATACTGACGGCGGGGAGCACGCTCAGTCGTTGGTAATTGTTTGGCGCCGGCCGCCGAGCAAGTGGCGTGGGGCGATGCCCAGTTCCTCGCTTGACCGATGCGGTTCTGCGCAATTGCCGTGCGCAAGCGATCACCGCCACCACGAACACCGCGACTTCAGCACGTCGTCGACCGAGTCGGGCAGGGACTTGGCCTGCCTTGGCAAACTGACGGGATCTTGGATGAAGGGCTGCGGTCATCGAAGGACGACGCGGCGTGATGGGCATTGGCGAGTGCTTCCTCCGAGCGCTTGAGCGCCCGGGGCTGAAGGGGGTATGTCACAGGCCCGTGAACTCGGACACTCTCAAGACCCTTCACGGATTTGTGGACCCTGACACGCTCAAGATCCTTGTAGAATTGGCAGGCGTCGTGATGGCAGTCATTGTGGGTGTGTTCACGTTCCCCTTCGTCGCCGACCGATGGTGGCGGGATCGCCGCAAGAGTAAACGCGAGCTGGAAGATCTGGACGCGAGTGCAGCCGCAAGACAATCTCTTGTCGTCAAGGCTACAATAGAAGAAATCAAGAAGTTCGATCCGAGGTTCCGGCAACTTGAGGAGCTGTTGCGCAAGTTACCCAACTTTGGCTCATCCACGCCCCACGGTTCGCCGCGGTGGGAGTTGCCATCGGAGTTGCTGAGTCCTTGGGGCCTATTGATCATGGCCGGTGTGGTACTGCTCTGGGTGGTTGGTGGGGCACTACTTGGGGCCCTGCTCTGGAAGGTTATTCGGGTCGTCTGGCTAAACTAACCACCACTCGGCGGCGCCGCCGGAGGCGGGCGACGAGCCTTGGGACAAGTTAGCTGGTCAATGGGTGGGAGCACGGCTCGCCCGGCGACAGCGTAGCTCGGCGCGTGGAGCCGCGTCACTGTCTACCGCGCAGGCGGCGCGCTGCGAACGACGCACCGTGGAACACGGGCCCGACTCCTGTCCAGCCCGGTGTGACGATTTCCTGCGCCGTGTTAGCGCAGGGGCGACGAATGTTTGCCGGCGCCAGAGAGGCAGTTTCCTGCCCGATGGGGCAACGTCTTCAGAGGGACACGGCAATTCCGCCGCGGTGCTCGCGTGATAAACTGCAACTCTTCGCAAGCTGAGGCCGCCGCGAGGTTCGAGGGTTCGTTGCGAGGCGGGTCAGCATTTGTCGAACCATGCGGAACTGTCTAAATCAAGTTAGCCCGCGGGGCCACGACTACTCAGTGCGATGAGCAAGCTCGAGACGCCGATGATCGAACGGTTTTGGGAACGGGTCGGCGGCACGTTTGTCCCCGAGTTCCAAGTCGTCCCTCGGTCTCAAGGTGTCGGACGCCGGTTGGTCGATGCCATCATCCTGCCGGAGCTTCCGCGCAAGAGGGCTCACTGGCGCGATGTGACGCTCGGTGGACAGCGCGTGATCGTGGTTCAAGCGAAGGCTCACCGACTCGGGATGTATTTGATGGGTCAAGCGATCTTCTCGGCGCAGCTCGTTCGCGATCGGTTCGCACCCGCGAGTGTACGCTCTGTGATTCTCTGCTCGAAAGATGACATCGTGTTGCGGGAATACCTGGCTCCATATCCGGAGGTTGAGGTGGTAGTCGATGAAATCAGCCCGACATTGCCATCAGAAGAAGAGACGGGCTAAACGAGCGCTTCCAGCGGCCCGCCGAGCGAGCGGTACAGCGTCACCCGCCGTTCGATGTTGGCGGCGCCAGCCGTTAGGCAGCCGCTCTGGCAAAATGACGCTCGAAATAAATAGATCTGCCTAACAAGGCTAAGGTGAAATGGAATCCGAGGACAAGCTTACCTCTATCCTCTGCGGCGTCGCCGGCGAGTATTTCGTCGCCGCGGAACTGTCTAGGCGAGGCTACGTCGCCTCCCTCACGCTAAGGAACACGCGCGGCATTGATCTCCTGGCTTCGAATTCCGACGCGACGAAGACCGTCGGGATCCAGGTCAAGACGAATCAAAGCGATAGGCGTGAGTGGATCCTGAACAAGAAGGCCGACGCTGAGGAGGCCGAGAATTTGTTCTATGTGTTTGTCCGCTTAAACCGTACCAGCCCGCCGGCTTTTCACGTCGTTCCACGCGCCACGGTCGCGAACTTTGTGCGCGCGGACCATCAGGCTTGGTTGAAGGCTCCAGGCAAGGGAGGGCGCGCCCATGTCGATTCGTCGATCCGGAAGTTCAGGGACCCAAGTGATCAGTACCTGGGACGTTGGGATCTGCTCGGATTGGACGGGCTGCCCAAGCAGCGCTTGCAGCGTGTAGACACGCGAAGTTCTAAACGTGCAAAACCAATTCGGTGAGCGTGTCCCAATCCCTGGGGAACGCGGGCACCCCCCTTTCTGTCGTATTTGAGGTTGAGCGAGACGATGCGCTAAAGTGCTGTCATGCCTGATGATCCCCAGGCGCCAGGAGCACGTGTCCTCGCCCTGAAGCGACGCCTCGGCACCGACACCCTCACCCCCGACGATGGTGAGCGCTTGGCGCTGGCGAGGCGGCTGCGTGAGCTACGCCGGGAGGGCAAGACCCTGGAGGAGTGCGGCGCCCTGCTGGGCCAGCACCCCAAGATGCTCGGGCACTTCATGCGCCGGGGGGTCTACAAGCTCCTCTCCGACTACCTCGAACGCGTGGAGCGCGGGGAGGACGCGCAGGCGATCGAGCGCACGGTGCGCTGGGCGCGCGGCGAGTTCGTGAAGTTGGCGCCGGATGCGATCGAGTACTTTGAATCATGCTTCGAGCGGAATCCTCCAGAGGAGTGGGCTGAGCGCGGGCGTTGGAAGGACGATGCGAAGGCGAGGTGGGCGGCGCAGCTCATTGCGAAGGGTGTGGGCCTGCTGGACCCCCAGCCCGTGGTGCGCCCGGTCATCCACATCAGCGCCGCCTCGATTCGCGCGGAGCTTGAGGAAGTTGCCGCCGACGATGCCAAGGCCGAAGCCGCGTGGCGCGCGAGCGCCGTCATCCCAGACAAGGCACTCGCCTAGGTCCTGCATGGCAAGTCACTTGACCAACCGCAGCACAGCCTCGTAAGTTTCCATCCGTCTAGAATCCGAGAAACGAGCCTCCCGCAGGGGCGCGGTCTCTCGACAGCTTGACGACGGATGGTTAGAATCCTAGCAGGATGTCCCAACTGCCCGAAGGAGCTCGGTATATCGCGCCGCCTCTCGTCGAAGTTGTTTGCGGAGTGCAGTTCGCGCCGCTCGGGGGCTTCTCGTCTGTCCACTTCGGGCAGTTCTGGCTGGATCTAGGGCCACAGTACGTTCGGACCGAAGACCATGCGCCACTGCCAGAACGGGTGGAGGCGATCGCGGAGCCTACAGCCGAAGTATTGCCGGCGCCGCCACTAAGGCGTGTCTTCTATGTCACGAAGGACGAGAATTTCCTTTATCAAGTACAACCAACGAGATTTCTATCCAATTGGCGAAGGAAGCGACCAGTTGATGCGTACCCACGTTTCGAGTCTGCCTATGAACAGTTTAGCCAGGGATGGCAGTTGTTCAAGGTCTTCGCCGCAACCAATTCATTGGGGACTATCGCACCCAACCAGTACGAACTCACCTACATCAATCATATCCCTGAGAAGGAAGAGCCGTTTCCTATCGGCATAGAGCGATACTTACCTCTTTTCGCTTGGAAAGCCACCCTGGCCAATTCCCGCATACCGTCTCCTCGTTCTGCCACCTTAGAACTTATCTTCCCTTTGAAAGGGACTACAGGACATTTGTATGTGAGCGCCAAGCACGGGTTACGGAAGGTCGATGAACGCAATATTCTTGTACTAGAGATCACCGCCCGCGGGCCTGCCGCTCAGGGAGGTGCAGACATGGATAGCTGGTTCGCGATGGCTCACGAGAGTGCTGTCGAGGCATTTAAGGGTCTAGCTTCGCCTGCTGCTCAAGCGGCCTGGGGATGGCCCGAATGAGGCAAGGTGTCAGGTCGTCTACGCTCAGTGTCGATGTAGATCCATTCGATCCGGGAGCCTTGACTGCGGCAACGCAGGGCCAGACTGCATACTACTGCCCTGATCCTGTCGTGACACCGGCGCGGAAGCTGAAGAACACAATGAGATCGGCGGTGATCGCCACCATGTTGCCGTTTGAGATGATTTCGGCTCCAGGGCGGCCGGAACGCGCCTATGCCAGCGCATACGTATTTGTGTATGACGAATCCGATCGCGATGATGGCGAGGACTCTGGGGAGTCTCTTTCGGTTATTCATATCCGTCGCCCGATGCTGTTGTTCTCGGGCCCGATCCAGCTGCTCCCGGCGCGCCGTCCCTTTGTCCCCTGGGAAGAATGACGTCCCTGTCGTGCCAGATCATCCTTGGTACGTCGAGGTTGCGGCGACCGACCCCCTGACGCAGGGCGATATCATACCGGGCTGTCCGGTTATGACCGTTGGTAACATGCCGGACCTTCTCGGCACCACCCTTCCCGAGCTGCTCGACACTTTGGGGCGCGCAGTGGGTTTGGAACCTGTCAGGGCGATCGTCATGACGCAGGCTTGCGACATCGAACATGCTCACGTGCGAAACATCATTCTATGCCCGGTGTACACGCTTGACGAAGAGTACAAACAATCTTGGGAAACCCGGCAGAAGGAACGCGGGGAATCAACCAACGCCAAGACCTGGAATAAGCATACGAAGGAAATCAAAGATGGCAAGATTTGGAATAGAACCATGCTCCGCCGGTATGAAGCACCTGCGGGCAGTGGCCTAGGTGTGGCGACGCAGCTAGTCGATTTCCACGAAGTGTTCAGTGTGCCGCTAGTCTTCCTCAGTGCCTGGGTTCGCACTAGCGGATTGCCGCGACTCCGCCTTCTGCCTCCCTACAGGGAACATCTGTCACAGTCGTTCGCGCGATTCTTCATGCGCGTTGGGTTGCCCGAAGAAATCGATTTGTGACGATGCTCGTTGACGATCGGGCGGGTGAAGGAAACAGGCTACCTGCGTGCTCCGTCGCGGGGCCTTGCCAAGCCCTTCGGGCGAGCGGAGTCCGGGACGCGTTCAGACTCGATTTGCAGGGGTCGCACGCTTTGCAGGCGACTGTCGCGTCGTTCTTCTACTAGATTCCGAAGCTGCAATCGGCGTCGGAGAGTATGTGCGCTAGTGTCGGTCGAAATCATCCCTGAGAGACTTCGACCCACTCCGCGCCGCACCGGCAATGCCGGTGGAAGTGGCCGCCTGTGGTCTCGCCGAGCACGCCCCTGAGACACTCCGCGCCCTCGTTCGTCACGCGCACGTCACTTGGATCGTAGTGGACTCGTAGTTCACCGGCGTTCCCACAGAGCGGGCAGCGTGAGGTGTTCGAGAATGGCTGGATGGCTAGCGGAGCCACGGCCCCAGGCGTTGCTCCAAGTCCGCGACACTCGCCGCGGCGATCGGGAGCGCCTGCCACAGCTTCGCATCCGGTAGCGCCTCGATGCGCGTCGCGAGCGTGCGCAGCGCCTCCGCCACGCGCGTCCGTTCCTTCCGCGCCTTCTCGCCAGGGGTCTCGATGTCGATGAGGTCGCCCATGGGGTTGTCTATCCGGCGGGTTCGCGGGTGCACAAATCGCTGAGGAGGGGGACGATGCCGAGCGTGGAGGGGCGGGAGTCAGCCGGATCTGCGCCATAGTGACCCAAAAACACCCTGACTGCTTCCTCACTACGGCTAACGTGACCGCTTCCGAGGATTCTCGTTGACGGCGATCGCGAGACTTGAGCACCATTCGTCGAGAGAGGGTCTCGATGGTCAAGTTGCGTCCTGTGCTTCGGACTGTTGTCCGTTCTGATGGCCACCAGCCTGATGACTGTATCTATCTAACCTAAGGGATTCGCGAATCCACTTGGCGCGAGTTCTGGCAGATCTCTACTCCATCGTCAGGCTGATGGAGCAGGAAGCACGCTCGGAGCTACTTGAGGTCGGCGGGACAGCTCGTGATACGTTATCGTTGCTGCAAAGCCTCATCGTCTGCGATTCAATCGTTCTCGACGGTCGCCGCGCTCCGGAATGGCACCTGCCACGCTTCTGTGCTCGCTTTGCGGACGTGTTCGAGCTGTCTGACCTCGGAGACCTTTGGGATCCGCGGATCGCAGAGGAAGACAGGCTGCGATCTGGAACTCCTGATAGCGACCCCTTCCTTGTCGCTGGGATCACGTATCTGAGGGTCGCTCAGAAAATGGGCGTCTACCTGTTAGTGCATCCGTCACGGGAGCAGTTTTTGAGCAAGCTAGCGCTGCCGGTACGGACTTCCGCGGCTCAGGTGGCTATCAATACGCTTGAGCGGAAGATGGCGGGCACCGAGGCCGCTCGTTACGCCGCGATAGACTTTTCGGTACCTCCAGTAGCCGATCATGCGATATTCTTGCATCGCCAACACGGTCTCGACATCGCGTCAGCCGTGAACGAATTGCGGGACTCGAACCACGCCCGCTCCTTCCGCGGATACTGCGGTAAGATTGATGGTGAGTTGGCACAGCTGCCCCCGCGGGCCTCGGTCCGTCCCCTGCAGCTCTTGCTCGCGGACGTCAGCAAACTTGCCGAGACCTGGGAGCGGGATCTGGACGAAGGGGTACGCCATGTCACGCGGCGATTGTCTCTACGAAAACTGTGGGGACTCGGGCCGGCCCTTGAGGCACTTGGACTGGACGCTGTCACATTTCGGGATCCCGTCCTTTTTGCTCCTCGCAAGCCGCATTTGCTATTTCTCAATGATCTGTACCGGACTCCGCGAACGCCAGCGGGGCTGTGACAACAAATCGCCCGCGTCGTTTTTGAGCTGCATCGTGACCGTCGAGCCTTGATCGAGCTAAGCGTCGGGAAACTCGGTGGGGCGATGGGCTCATCTTTGCGATGTCTCCATCCGCAGGTAGCGGAGGACCCGTCAAAACGAGCCATGGTCTAGCGCTCGCATTGACGGCGCTGCAGGGTGGCGCTACCGTCCGCGCGGGTTCAGCGGAGCGCCGGCACCGGGTCGGAGGAGGATGCGGGGGGATGAAGCGTTTCGCGAGCCGGGTGGGCCCATGCTCCCGCGTGGCGGTTTGAGCTAACGCAACCCGAGGCAGTCCGTGGTTGGCGGACGCCTCGTGAATCGTACGAACGTTGTCCGCATTTGACCCAAGAGGAGCCCTATGGCCGCGATTCAGCCTCCATCAGAGTACTGCGCCGAGATCACCTCCGTCGGGACGTATCTGACTCACGTTTCGGCATGGCACGCTGAGCACGGCATCACAGAGGAAAGGTTCTTGAGCGGAGTGTGGTTCAGGGGTAGCGGCCGATGCCACCCGAACCCACTACGCCCCGGGGTCTACCGCGATGATTTCACGGCTAGGGCCAAGGTCGTGCCTTACGGAGGAACCAGCCTTGAGCAGAAGCGGCTCGAACTCGAACGGCGAATGATAGAAGACTTTCGTACCTCAGGGGCCGTGTTTCTGAATCCCAACAAGGTGATCGATGTGTACTTCGTCGCTCAGCACTACGGCATGCCGACGCGTCTCCTCGATTGGACGACAAATCCTCTTGCCGGCTTGTTCTTCGCAGTGGAAAACACCGAGCAGCACGGCGATGTGGGTGAGGTGTTCGTTATGGAGGCAAAGGGGATCTTGCCGCCAGTCGACAAGGCAACAAAGAGCGGTGAGGGTCTTTGGAACATCGTTGGTATGCGGCACGGATATGTCGTGGATGCGATCGGTGAGTCGTTTTGGCACAAGCCGACGAAGGTGCGAGCTCCTGTCATCATCCCAGTGCGGCCCGACAATCAACCGGGTCGCATCGGTCAACAGAGTTCGTGCTTCACGCTGCACATGCACCAGTCGACGGCACGTACCAATCCCACGCTTGCCAAGATGAAGATTCCGCCGGCTGCGAAACCCGGTTTGTTGAAGGAATTGCATCGCCTCAATATCAGTGAGTTCACGATCTACAACGACCTCGATCACCTATCGAAGGACATCAAGCGCTCGTGGGAGATCGCGCGGCGATGATCGAGCTGGCAGAGCGGCAACGCCCCTCTGCAGAGTTGTGCGCTATCTAACGACGCGCACTCGATGAAACCAAAATCTACCTCACGCATTTGGGCGCATATATATGCTCCCCACCCCCGGGGGTGCCCAGGGGGGCCACCGGGTATCGCGCTCCACGTGGTTTGCTCGCCGCAGAGGTGGCGTTATATATAGATATAATAGATTGCGCCGGGCGCGGTGAGTACGATGTGTGGATGGGGAGCGATAGTTATAATAATAACGAACGACGGACAATATGTGTCGTGTATGCACAGTCACGTACGCGTGTCCCGTCGTGCGCTCGTGTAAACAGTAGATATTACCTGCGCGCGCTGGTGGCATGACGCGTGCTGCCTATTGCGAGCATGGCCACCACGCTCGCGCTCGCCTATCAGGTACGCACCGTACTCGGAGACACGCGTCCCGTCGCGCGCTGGTATGGGGATGGTTCGGCAGACTGCCCGTATTGCGCGACGGCGCTCAGCGTCGAGCGCAACGAAGTCCGGGGTGGCGCGTGTCACAACCCCGCATGCGATGCGCACCCTAGCTATCCGCCTGAGCGCTTAACAGCGGCACGCGAGCAACGTGCGGCACGTGAGCGCGAGCGTGCGTCAGAGGTTGAGCGGGCGCGCTGGCGAAGGGGGTATGCGGCAGAGCGCGCCGCCGAGCATCAAGCGTGGCTCGACGCCACCCATGCGGAAGCTCGGCGCCGGGGCGCCTGCCTCGCCTGCGTGATCGCGCCGGGCTGGGAGCGGGCGCGTTTCGTGCGCCATCGGCGCCCCGAGGCGTGTCAGCGGAGGCACAGCCCTTAAACACGACGGGCGCCCGAAAGCGCCCGCCTTGCCCCGCCATCGCGCGCGAACGCGGTGCCGGGCTGCACTGGAAAGGAACCTTCCAATGCTCAATCACTATGCCACACGCTCCCTGTGCGAGCGACCGCAGTTCCACGTGTCCGACTTCCGCGCCGGTACACAGGTGCTCCCTCTGCACCTGCACGTAAGGCGAAGGATCAGCGACGGCACGGTGGCCTCGCTGCTCGTGTACGTGCCGACGCTTGGCGAGTGGTTCGAGGGCGACGAGATGCCCGCCAACGTGCGGGCGTTCGCCCTGCACGCGCTTACGGTGCGGCTCGGGCATGCGCCCGTGTTCGCCTGCGCGTCGGGGGTGCGCTCATGACCGCGCGCCTATCGAATCCCACTGGGCGCAACACGAAAGCGTGCGTCGTCGAGATCGGGCCGCACGCCTTCTACTTCAGCTACGCGACGTGCATCGCGTACGCCGGGCCGCTCGGTCGAGCGCGCCGAGCGAACACGTGGGGTCCGACGACCGGACGCCACTTCCGTGAGCTGGGATGCAGCAGGTTCCCGATCGTGGAGCCTGGCGAGCTTGAGGCGTTGCTGTTGCGCTCCCTGGCGCCCGAGATGCCGGAGCGTCGGGCGGCAGGGGTCTAGCGGTCGCAGCATAGGCGAGCGGGGAGCCGGCAACCCCGGGGACGTGCTGCGCGTCCTGCCGGCTCTCTCGTTCGTCATCGCGGTCGCCGAGTTCCGGGCGCTTGGTGATCGCGCCGACGAGGCGCTTGAACTGGCCGGCATCTTGCTGTCCGCGGTATCGCGACCGTGCGCGATCGGGCGAGCGCGCGATGGGGTCCGTCCTGAACTTGAGGCCGTCGAGTCGCGCAGGTCGTACGCACGCGCTCTTCCGGCTCACGGACACTTCACGGACAGCCGCTGAGAACCGTCGTGGTGCTACACGCTTGGCGCCGCGCTGCTGAATCTCAATCAGCGGCGTTACGGGATACGTATGGGGTGAGCGCAGCTCCGAAATCAGCCTGTGCTGCCGGCTAGTTCAGGGCGCGCAGTCGCGATCAAAACTGCAACTCGACGCCGATTTCCGTGGACCTCAGGTGGCCTGCTTCAGTACCAAAATGGCGCAGCCGCCAAGGCGGGCGCGTGATGCGATTTCCGTTGACGCCAGACGGCGTGCCCTTGTACGAGACTGCGACCACTTCCCCCTGAGACGGAGACTCCATGTTGCCGCGCCGAATCCTCCTTGCTGTCGTACTCCTGACACTACCGCCTGCGATCACTGGCTGCAGTGAGTCCTTTCAGATTCGCTCGTATCCCGGCGGGGCCAGGGCCTCGATTGACGGAAGGGTCCTCGGGCCCACGCCGATCGACGTCTCGATTCCTCGCAGCCAGGTTGGACTTCCTCACAAGTGGCGAGTGGACTACCGCAATTGCGACTTTGCGGAGGGTGACCTGCAGACTCGCGTCGCACCAGGTCGCATCGTCGGCTACATCTTTACGGTTGGAATTTGGGCCCTCATTCGAGGCCCGTACTACTACTCCGATGTCGAGGCGATGCTGAGCGGTGGAGACTGCGAGTCGTCGCAGGTTCACTCGACCCCTCCGGCTCAACCCGGCATTCTGATTCAGAACATCGTCGGGGATAAGAACCAGGCCGGTACCGGCATAACGTCTCCCGACAAGACCCGTCAGCTTGCCGAGCGTCTCACAACCCTACGTGACCTCTACAACCGGAAACTCATCTCAGAGGAGACGTACCAGCAGGAGATGCAAAAGGCCGTACGCGAGTTGTCGCAATAGACCTGTCCTGTATCTACAATCAGCGGCGCGAGCGGGGGTGCCGAAGCGGAGGGCGCCGGAAGATGACCGAAGGGGGGTGAGCCAGAGCTACGGATTCCAGCGGAAGAGGCTGCCCGCGTACATCCACTTGCTCGACTCGTCGGCGCGCCTGCGGAAGATGGACGGACGTCTTCGGTTGCTTCGGAAGCGAGTCGTTCGAGCACGATGTCGCGACGCCGGCCCGTCGCCGGACTTCGGAGCGGTGCCCTACCAGCAGATCGCCGAGATGGCTACCGAGAACCCCGAACTTCCGCCAAACAGCATCACGCGACTGCTCCGGTTGAGCCGTCCCTCATCACGGGCCTGCTGGAGCCCGAGCGGGATGTTGGCTGCGGCGGCGTTTCCGGCGTGGCGCAGCGGGAGAACGGCGCGATCCTCGGGGATGCCGGACATCCTCACAATCTCGCGGACGATCTTGTGAGTGTGCTGCTGCATTGCAACGACATCGACGCTCTCGGGCGTCCAGTCGGCCGCACCCAAGACGGCGCGAACCGCTGGCGGCATCTCTGTGCGCGCGCATTCCTCCAGCTCGCAGCCGCGATTCCGCAGGTAGGCCCGCTGCAGTGACAGATCGCGGGGGAACATCGTCCCACCGCTCAGGATGGTGCCGAGATGCCATTGCTCGCCGCGCGTGACGCCTGCCGTCGCGATGAGCCCCTGTCCGATGTCGGGGGCCTTCGTCACGACAACTGCGCCCCCCGCGTCTCCCATCGTGAGATGCGCGAACTTGGCCATCAAGTCCTTCTGTGACGTGAAGTTCAGATCGACGGCGCGCGAAGGAATTTCGCCCGTCGCGACCAGCACGACTCGTGCGAGCCCGGCGCGGATGTATGCGTTCGCCACGTCGAGCGCGGACACGAAGCTGTTACACGCGTTCTTGACATCGAACGTCTCGGCCTGTGTCGCGCCGACTTTCGCCTGCACGATGTTCGCGGTCGCGGGCTCGATGACATCGTGCGAGGCAGCCGCAAAGATGAGTAGATCCACGTCGGTGGCGGAGTAGCCTGCATCCTCCAGCGCCCGATTCGCCGCTGCCGCCGCCAGATCCGAAGCGTTCTCGGTTTCAGCCGCAAGGTGACGAGTGCGGACGCCCGTCACTCGCTCGATGAAGCCGTCCGCCAGGACGGCAACGCCGCCGCGCCGAAGGTCCGTCTCCAGCTCTTCCGACGTGACAACGCGATCCGGCAGGTAGGTGCCGAGCCCCGCGATCCAGCCCCCTGGTGCATCCCGATTCTCGCGCAGGAACATGGCTCCGAGAGGCTTACCGCGGACGCTTCTCTCTGTCCACGTAGCGTCTGCGCGGTCCTCCGGTCAGGCATCGCGACGGCGTCCGACAACGAACTCGACGGTGCCGAACCGGAGCGTCTCAAGGGGCTCGACTCCATGCTCGCGCATTCGGGTGGCCAACGCTTCCGGCTCCCACGCCTGGAGACCGAGCGACCGCGCTAGCGTTCTCACGGCTGTCAGACGCATGGGACCCATCGAAGTGGCCACCCATGCGAAGAAGAGCCCGCCCGGGCGCAATGCGGTTGCGACGGCCGTCAAGGCATCGCTCGGATGGTCGAGAAGGTGAAGCGCGGCGAAGCAGAATGCAGCGTCGAAGCATTGGGGTTGCGCGAGAGAATGTCCTGCGTCTGCTTGCGCGAGGACGAGCCGTTCGCTCGGGCATCGCCGACGAGCCTCTCGCAGCATGGCCAACGAGGCGTCGATCCCGAGCACGTTGGCGGCGCGAGGAATCCACCGGCGGCTCGCGCGTGCCGTTCCACAGCACAGATCGAGAATCGCAAGGTTCGTTCGCTCACCGAGGTAGCGATCGACAATCACGTCCTCCGTCTCGTAGGTCAGCGTTGAGAACGCCCGCACAAGCGTGGGGCGCCATACAGCCTCGTAGATTCTCGCCAGGGGCGCTGACTGCATCAGCAATCGCACCCACGACTGGCCCTCCACGACTTGGGGGTCCGCGGGTACGAAGATACCCTCGCACAATCTCATTCCATCGATGGATTGTAGGAGGGGGGAGGTGCCGCCGACGACCGTCAAGGGCGAAGGTCGCGGAGAACGACGGCGCGGGGTGTCTGCGTACGCGCTACCAACGCCGCCGTGACGCCTGCAAAGACCATCGTCATCGCCACGACGCCGAGACCCCAAACCGTGGGCCACGTCAGGGGTAGTCGAAATCCCGCGACCGCTGGTGCGACGACACGGACGAGCGTCCCACCGATCAACGCACCGGAGCCGAGTCCGAGAATTCCAGCCAACAACCCGAGCAGGCTCGCTTCGACGACGAGCAACCGGACGAGACGCCCCCGCTCTAGGCCGATGGCCCGCCACGTCGCTAGATCAAACGCCCGATCGAGCACGGCCGCGGTGGTCGCGTTGATCATGGCCAACACTGTCACGAGAACGGCTAGCACTTGCAGCGCCGTTGTCAGCGCGAAACTTTGGTCGATGAGCGCATTCATCATCGCGCGAAGTTCGTTGCCCGTCAGCACGGTGACATCGTAGCGATCGCCGATCGCCGCCTCAACCCGGCGCTTGAGTTCGGCACCTGAGACGTTTGGCTTGGCATCGATGAACAGCATGTTTGCGTGCTGGTCGCCAAAGTGCGCAACGAACTGGTCCCAAGGAACGGTCAAGTTTCCTAGATCGAGCAGATAGTCCGGCACGACGGCGCCAATGTGGAGTACGAGCGGTGTGACCGGCGCCGGCACCGTGATTTCGTCGCCTACCTCGAGACCGAAACGCTCGGCCAGCGTGTCGCTGATGATGACTGCGTCGGTCGCATGGGTCTGGCGGGACGTTTCAGGATGCCACTTCGCGATCAACTCCTGCGGTCCTGATTGTACGATGATTGGCTTGCCCCGGAACTGCACCTGCACGTACCGCCATGGCATCACGCGTTCCACGCCATCCACGCCTGCGATCTGCTCGCGCAACTCCGGAACGAGTGTCGGCCCCGAAAGCAGACTGAACTTCGTGCCGGCGATGATGAACACGTCGCCGACTAGGGTCTGCGTGATCCACGGAGCCACGGCGCTGCGATAGCTTCCCAAGAGCGTCGTCATGCCCGTGGTGAACGCGACGGCCGCAGCCAGCGCACCCACCGTGGTGGCTGTGTGGTACTGATGGCGACAGACTTGCGTCCACATCCACGCTCCGAGACTTCCCCACCGCCAACGTAGGACAGCGCGGAGCGGTCGGGTCAGCAGGCGCAGAAACGCGGGGACGAGCAGCGTCGTCCCGAGGAATACGCAAGCAGCGAAGAAGGCGACCACGCCCACGCCACCGGCCAGGCCGAAAGAACGCGCAAGGAGAAAGACCGTCACAAAGCCGACCGCCAAGGTGAGTGCACCGGCTGTCCCGATGAGCCACGCAGGAGATGACGGGCGAATCCCCGGTTGCACCGCCGGCTGCACGACCAGTGGACGCAGGCGGATGAGTTGAACACAGGGAGGCAGGGCGGCGAGAAAAACCGTCCCGAGCCCGAGCCCAAGCGATGCGGCGAACTCCCACGGCGTCAAGGTCACCGGCGGTGGTGGGAGCGCGGCGTACATTGTCGAGACGGCGTCGCCGAGCGTGCCGACCGCCACCTTCGCGAACCCGATGCCCGCGGCAACGCCAAGAAGAGACCCGAGTGCGCCGATCGCGATCACTTCGGCGAGGATTGCGAGGATGATGAGCCACCGAGTGGCGCCAATCGCTCGTAGCTTGACCAAGTCGGCACGCCTTCGTCGCACGGCCGTGCCCACGGCATGCTGAATGAGGAACACTCCCACCAGCATCGAAACCGTGCCACTCGCGGTCAGCATCCACCGCAGCGTCCCGAGCATGGCTTCCATGCGTTGCCCACGTCCAACGGGAGTCTCGACGACAGCACGCCCCGCGATCACTCCTTCAAGTGCTGCGCGCGTGCCGTCGATGGCCGTACCGGGCGCGACCACGACATCGACCCAATGGTAGCGATCCAACTCTCCGAAGGCCTGCTGCGCAGCCTCCGCGTCCATGACGCCGACATCGCCGTTGAAGAGGCTGAGCGCACTTTGATCGCGAAGGCTCCCACGGACCACGAGCGTTCGCGGACCCTTCGGGCCAACGACTTCGACGGTCGAACCGACCGTCCAGCCGTTCGCCCGAAGCAGCGCATCCGAGAGTGCGATCGAGTCCGGCTTGACGACGAAGGTTCCCGCATCGGGGAGTGACAACGCGTTCGTTCCGAACTGCGCCTCGCGGTACGCGTGGTTCTCGCCGAGCAAGATGCCGAAGATGGTGAGCCGCCGCCCAAGCTGCGGGGCGGTTACTTCGTACTGAACATTCCCGCTTGCCGCTTCGACCCCTGGAACCGTCGCGATGCGTTCGACAAGGTCGCTACGCACACCCGCTGTTCCGTTGCTCACTTGAAGCTGTGCGCGCCCGGCAGTGCGAACTACAGATTGCTCGAACGCGTAGATGATCGACCGACTGATCGCGAGGATGCCGGTGAATGACGCGACGCCGATCGCGATCCCGATCATGGTGAGCGCCCAACGCCATTTGTGGCGCCGGAGATTCGCTGCGCTCAGGCGTCGCAGCAATCGGAACCGCGAGCCCACCGCCACCTAGTCCTTCGCGAACGATCCGTCGAGCAGCTTGAGGGTTCGATCGGCGTACGCCGCCGCAAGGTGATTGTGCGTGACCAGCAGGATCGTTCGACCAAGGTCATCGACTGCTCGCCGCATATCCAAGAGCACTCGTTCGCTGGCGATGGAATCGAGATTGCCGGTTGGCTCATCGGCGAGCAGAATCGCGGGTTCGACAACAAGAGCCCGCGCGATTGCGGCCCGTTGCAGCTCGCCGCCCGACACCGTGCTCGGGAAGTGGTCCCGGCGATCCAGAAGATCGACCTGTGCCAACGCCCGCTCCACCCGCTGCTGGGTCTCAGTCCGGCCGCAGCCGTCCAGCATCAACGGCGCGCCGACGTTCTCCGCGAGGGTCAGGTCGCGCGAGGAAGTTGAAGTGCTGGTAGATGAAGCCGATGTGTCGGCGGCGAAAGACGGTGACTTGGTCGTCGCCCATCGACGATAGCGCACTCGCCTTGTACATAGATCGTTCCGTCTGTCGGAAGGTCGAGCCCCGCAATAAGGCTGAGGAGCGTGGACTTGCCGGAGCCGCTCGGCCCCATGATCGCCACGAACTCCCCGTCGGCGATCGTCAGCGACGCAGCGTTCAACGCCCGGACTTCAACATCACCGTGGGTGAAGACCTTCGAAACGCGATCGGCGGTGACGGCCGCGGTGGAAGCTACGCGCGCTTTGGCTTTGGCGATTTCCGGCCCCATGGCGCGCTCAGCTTAGCTTCGACGTGCGCAAGCCATTGCAGTTCGGCCTGCGCGTGGAGCAGCGGCGGCATCCATCAGCAGGTGGGTCACGTCAGCGCCTTCCCCGAGTTCCAGCGCGTTCGAGCCGAGCCTTCCGTTTGGTGAGTTTCCGAATCTCTAGCTCGTAGGCGTCCCGGTGGCGCGCTACCATGCGTAGGATCGGCTCGGGCTGTGCTCGATCGCAGAACAGCAGCCGTACGAACAGATCATCGCGCAAGGCTCGCGCGCGACCGACGGGCCGGCCGATCCAGTCGTCGAGCCTCGTGCGACCACGGGTCGTGATGCGGAACACCTTTCGTTCGGCGTCCGCTTCCTCGCAGACCCGCTCGACAAGCCCTTCCCGCTCCAGCCGATCGAGCGTGCTGTAAATCTGCCCGAAGTTGAGCTGCCAAAAGCCGCCAGTGACGTGGTCGAACTTCGTCTTGAGTTCGTACCCGTGCATCGCCTTCGTCGAGAGCAGCCCTAGTACTGCGTGCCTGACGGACATCCCGCGACTCCTTGTCGTCTCCGCGTCTGCGTCGGCTCAGGCGAACACGTTGCGCTACTGCACGGATTCGCATCGCACAGGCGGCGGCGCGCCGTCAACCCGGCAACCCCGTAGATACGTTTAGGGGGTAGGCCACGCGCGTGCAGGCGAAGGTTCAAGCGCGATCGACGCCCGACAAGCGGACCGGACCCGTTCGTGTGAACAACGGCCTCCTAGTTTAGCTACCGACGTGTACAGCCCGATTTGTATATATATCCGTTACCTTCGCTGACTATAGATCACTCCGTATAGAGAATTGACTAGCCTACTCTGGACCGGCGTAATCCGACCGACCATGAAAGCAGGCGCTAGCGGGCGACAGGTTCGGAGCGAATCTGAGCGAGGGTTGGTCCCAAGCGAATTGGCTCTTCCCCGATCGTCCTGTCCTCCCACCGGCGCACACAACTCCACGCCACAGAAAGAGGAGGACGTTTATGCGCAAGGCCGCACTGTTTCTAGCGCTCACTCCCGGCGCCATCGGCAAAGGCGCGACCCCGACTTCGACGATGCGGCCTCACCGCACGTTGCTACGAGTGGCTATGCTGACCCTTCTGGGCGTGCTCGGTTTACAGAGGCACGCGCTCGCCACACTCGCGCCGCAAGCACGTGATCGTATGGTTGTTTCGGGCGTCGTCGCCCCGACGTGATTTCTAGTCTCGATAGCGACGGCTCCGCGAATGTCGCCGTAGCCCTGAACATGCCGCAGATACTGCGCCCGACCCCCGGAGTGCCGTTCGACCTGGCCACGTGGAACGCCGCTGTGGCGGCGGCGAGGACGGCCGTGCTGAGCACTCTCGACGCGAGTGACTTCGTTTCGACGTACGACTACCAATCGGTGGCGGCGATCACGGGCATCGCCAGCCCGGACGGAGTTCTCGAAACTGCTCGATAGCGGTCAGGTCGTACGGGTGGACAAAACGCAACTTCACAGACGTCACTACTCCAGGCGGTACCGTTCACGCATCTCAATGCAACCCAGGCGCTCGGCTTCTCTGGCGCGGGCGTCCCGGTAGCCATTGTCGATACGGGGATCGATCGGAATCAGCCGGACCTACGTGACAACCTGGAGACGGAGGAATGTTTCTGTACCCTCAACGGTCACGGCTGCTGCCCCGACGGCTCAGGTCGCGAATCGGGACCCGGCTCAGCAAATGACGATAACTTCCACGGAACGTACGTCAGTGGCATCATTGCTGGCCGCGGTGTCACGGCGCCGAAGGGCGGCGCGCCGGCCGCCAGACTTGTCGTGCTGAAAGCGCTGCGCGACGTTGCGGGTAGCGGTACGGGCGATGTGTCTGCGCAAGTTGCCGCGCTCGACTGGCTGCTCAACTTTCGGCCTGACGTGAAAGTCGTCAACATGAGCGTGGGTATCCAAACGTTCGTGTTCAACGACTTCTGCGACGATGCGAACGCGACGACGATGATGCTCAGGGATGCGATTGACGCGCTCCAAATCCAAGGCGTGTCGGTGATCGCGGCGAGCGGCAACGACGGAACGTCAACATTCATGAACGCGCCTGCGTGCGTTCACAGCGCCGTGTCGGTAGCCGCCTCTTACGACAACGACCCTCAGGACGCGACCTACCCTTGCGCATTTCCTCCTCCACAGGCAGACGCTGTCGCGTGCTTCTTCAACGTCAATCAGCGGACCGCCATGGTGGCACCGGGTGTCAACATCACGTCTACTGCGCGGGGGTCGGGATCGACCACGAAATCGGGCACATCCGCGTCCGCCCCTCTCGTAAGCGCGTGCGCGGCAGCGATACGCGAGGCGGCGCCGACCCTGACCGCGTTCGAGGTTGAGCTAGCGTTGAGGAGCGCGAACACGATTCATGACGCCCGGAGCGATCAACAGTTTCCGCCGGACGGGGTTGACCTGCCGCGCCTCGACTGTCTCGCAGCCATCGAACAAGTGCTCGCGGGACGCGGGCTGTGCCCACTGACACCACGTCCGAATTGCCAGCACTCCGGATTGGCGAATTCAAGCGTCTTGAAGATGAGAGCGCATGCGACCCCCGCTCGAAGTGACACTCTCTATTGGGCTTGGCGACGCGGTGCCATTCCCTTCGGCGACTTCGGCGCGCCAACGAGCAGGACGAGCTACTCCGTGTGTCTCTATGCTGGATCATCGGGCACGAACCTGTTGAACCTCTTCGCTCCGGCTGCGGAGAACTGTGGTACCAAACCGTGCTGGACTGAGTCGGACTTTGGCAACGGTGTGTACAAGTACAAAGATCGGCTGCTTTCGCCCAGCGGGATTTCGAGCATGATCTTCGGAGCTGGCCCGAGCCCGTACGCATCGCTGTTGGTCAAGGGGAAGGGCGTGAACCTTGCGCTACCGACCGGACACGTGAACCTTCCGGTACGCGTGCAGCTCGTCAACCAGGAAACCTCCAAGTGTTGGGAGGCCACGTACACGACGGCTATGACGAATACGACCGGGACGGGACTTGTCGGGAAGTTCAATGCACAAGGCCAGTAGCAGGCCGCGGCTCTCCGGTTCATCGAGACGTTGGGAAAGAATGGAGGAGCGTCATGTTCGGACCCCATCGAAGTGCTCTAATTCTAGCTGCCGTGTTGGTGTTGGCGTGTTCGGCATGCGGTGATGGAGGTGGCGGGCACAATGCGGCAAATGACGCTCCCCCTCTTCCTCGGCAGGACGATCCCGCGTTCGGGACGGCCGGTAATGTGCTGATTGGGGAGCGTCCGGACCTGGACCTGGATGGGGTACCGGATCAGGTCTGGATCGGGTTCAGCCGGCAGCAGGAGTGGGACGACTTCGTCGCGCTCAATCAGCGGGCACCCGGAGAAGGGATCCTTCCGTTTATGGTGGGGCATGTCATCGCTGAGCCAGGACACCACCTGGGATTCTACTTCGATCCGAACACAACAGTAGCAGCGGAGTCGGTGACAACTGAATCCGAAACTAACATCGATTTCATTAAGCGAGACCCGCAGGCAGCCGAGCACGCACTGTTCGGGACTGCCATACCCGGAGTAGTCGTGAAGATCGTGCCCAGGCCCACTGACTGACCAGGCCGAGTACGGAGTGCAAAAGGCGACGTTCCGCGTCCGCTGCCGCAACTGCGCCCGCACCGTGCTCAGCGGCGTCGAGCAGATCGGTCCCCAGGAGGCCAATTCGCTCGTTGCGCACCTTGAGCGGTGTCGAAGGGACATGGTGCCCACTGGCCGCGCCCGCTGGGGCATCCGATCTTGGCGTGTTGCTGGCGCACTTTGACGTGGCGACGAGCGGGAACGCGGCGTAGCTTTCCACCTCGGAAGGGGCAGTGCCCCAGCAGATCGCCCGAGCGCAACGGCACATTGCGCCCTTGAATCGCCGATCACTCGGACGTGACTGGACTGCTTAAAACGCGAGGCGCCCTCGCTCGCGCTTCGCGCCGCGCTGCTCCGGCAATACTTCCCCGAGAGCATCAGCGAGGCGGGCCGGAGGCCATTGCGACACCTTCCGACCGCTGACCGTTGGAACACCCTTTGCTGTGGAGGGTGCGGCGATCGCGCCCGATCGGGCACCCGTGCGGCACGCCCTGCACCCACACAGACAGTTTGCGGAAAGCCGCCGAGAAGCGATGCCGGGGTGCGGTCGTGACGTGGCGCGTATGAACGCGAATCAGCGGTTCCTACGAAGCGCATGACTGATGGGCTGCCAGGGACCGGCGTAGTCCGGTCTCATCGTGGTGCTTGCCGGGAAAAGGACGCGTCGTCATGGAACAGTCGACGCGAAATTCACTCCGCCGCCGTCAAGATGGATATGCTCGGGCCTCCGACCGCACCGCCGATTGATTTGGGCGATCTGCCCTGATCGACCCGACGCGACGTTGGTTTGCAGTGTGGGAGGCGTGGGCGGATAGCGTAGCCCGCGCCTCCTCGCGATCGGGTCCCGAATCTCCAGCGTGAGGACGAGCGCGTTGTCCGTTTTCTGTCCGTGAACACTGGTCGACACGGACGTAGAGCGACCTTCTCGGGTGTCGGCGAAACGTCGGCAGAACGCGACCTTGTAGGTTCGTGCCGATCCGTCTTGGACCCTGCGCCGCTCTCTTAATCAGCGGGTTCGCGGTTCGATTCCGCGCCGGCCCACTTCTGAATCACGCACTTCGGTTAGGACTCGCTCTGCAGCTTCGAACGCTTCCTTGGCACGCCGATAGCTCGCGCGACCACTTCGGCGCGCCGCGCCTGAACCTCCCGACTGGTTGCTCGAACTGCGACGGTTCCGCCCCCAGCGCCCACGCTAGTCGCGTTAGCCTCCTGCGCGCGGCGCCACCGATCCCAACGCCACTCGTTCCGAGCGACGCCGCAGAGGTACGCCAGCGTCGTGGTGGCGGGGATCCGGAGCCGCGGCGTGCGCCGGATGCCATAGGCCATGAGGGAGACGGCGTCGGCGACGTAGTCTTCCGCGACGACAATGCCGCATCGACAGCGGGCAGCGACGATGCGTGTTGCGCGGCCGCGGAGCGCGTGCAGCGTCACAGCGGCGGCACCGCGATCCTCAGCCCGTAGGCCGAACCATGCGGCAACGCGTGTGGCGGCATGGCCGGCGTCCTCGCGCCTCACGTCGTTGCCCCCTTTCCCCGAGCTGACCGCGCGCCGACGGCGCGGGGAAGACGCCACATCGGCCAGCTCGCGTCGCACGGCGCACCCTTGATGCATCTACGGGTATCCCGTATACACATGCCGTGTTCGAATGGGGCGAGGTGAAGCGGAAGGCCAACCTCGTCAAGCACGCGGTCGACTTCGCGGACGCTATCGAGGTATTTGCGGATGCCCTGCGAATCGAGCGAATCAACGCGCGACGAAGCCACGATGAGGAGCGACGCGAAGTGATTGGTCGGGTCGGTGAGCATGTTCTCTTTGTGGTCTACACGCCCCGCGGCGGGGTGCGTCGCATGATCTCCGCACGGAGGGCAAGTAGAGATGAGCGCAGAGCGTACCTCACGGGCCGTCCTCGGGCATGACGGCAAGGCGCGACGCCGGCTGCCGAGTGGACGGTTGGCGCGGTTGAAGGGTGAGACCGACTGGAAACGCCTCGCGGCGATGAAGGACGCCGAGGTCGTTGCGCGCGCCCGCAAGGATCGGGATGCGCGGCCGGTTCCGCGGACGCGCCTCGCCGAATTCCGGCGAGTGACGCTGACACCCGGCGAGGTGAACGCGATCCGCCGGCGGAGCGGTCTTTCGCAATCAGCGTTTGCGGCACGCTACGGCCTGAACCTTCGGACGCTGCAGGATTGGGAGCAAGGGCGCACTCAGCCTGATGGGCCAGCCCGGGCCTATTTGCTGGTGATCGATCATGAACCGCGCGCGGTTGCTCGAGCGCTGGCTGCTGTGAGCTGAGGTGGCCCAGGGGACCGAAATCACCACGGCGCCTGGCGGGCCCGCTGTGCCATCGGCGGCTGCAGAGGAAGAGGGAGCCTCGAACGCGACGTCGCAGGTCGATTCGACACCCGCGATCTTATCGACGCCCAGCGGTGCTGGAACAGCTGTCGTGACGGAGGATGTGGTCACACATCGGCGAGCAAGCGCGTCGGTCACCAGCCGGTCACCACTCCACCGCGGGTCACCACGGTCTACGGCGGATTCTTGTTGTACCCGATCGTGAGGAATTTCCGGCGGTAGCCCGGCGTGGTCCGTGGTGGCCTCATTCGCGAGCGGGCTCTTAATCAGCGGGTTCGCGGTTCGATTCCGCGCCGGCCCACTTCCTGATTCACGCACTTGGCTGCGCCCGCGACACTCTCAACACCGGCACGCGCCTCGATTGTCCGTGTTTTGTCCGTGTTCGCGTTGACGTTGGCCCCGTTCTGGAGCGGATTGAGGCTGTGCGGCTCATGCGGATTGATTCCCGCCGACCGACGGTTCCCCGCTGGCGCTCACCGTTCCGACGTTAGTGCCTGGCATGGTAGTCACCGCACGCGAGAAGACCCCCGATGCGCTGCCCGTCCTGTGACCACGAGAACAGCTCCGAGCGCCGGTTCTGTGGCGAATGCGGGGCCGCGCTTGCAGCGGTCTGCGGGGCGTGTGGTGCGTCAAACGGACCTCGCGAGAAGTTCTGCGGCGGCTGCGGCACCGCGCTGACGGCCGATCGGGCGACAGCACCTACGAGATCGCCGGCCACCTCCCCACCTAAGCACCTCGCCGAGAAGATTCTCACGTCGCGCAGCGCCCTCGAAGGCGAGCGCAAGCAGGTCACCGTCCTGTTCGCCGACGTGAAGGGCTCGATGGAGCTCGCCGAGCAGATGGACCCGGAAGCCTGGAGCACCATCATGCAGCGCTTCTTCACGATCCTCGCCGACGGTGTCGAGCGCTTCGAGGGCTTCGTCGACAAGTTCACCGGCGACGGCATCATGGCGCTCTTCGGGGCGCCGATCGCGCACGAGGATCACGCGCAGCGGGCGTGTTATGCGGCGCTGCACCTGCGCGATGCCGCGCGCGCGTATGCGGGCGAGGTGCGCGCGCAACACGGGGTCCCGTTCGCGGTGCGCATCGGGCTCAACTCGGGCGAGGTCGTCGTCGGGCGGATCGGCGACGATCTACGGATGGAGTTCACGGCCCAAGGGCACGTCGTCGGCCTGGCGCAACGCATGGAAGCACTCGCCGAGTCGGGGCACATCTGTCTCTCCGAGCACACGGCGCGGCTCGTCGAGGGCTACTTCCAGCTGCAGGATCTGGGGCGCACCAAGGTCAAAGGCGTGAGCGAGCCGGTCGCGCTCTTCGACCTCGAAGCCGTGGGGTCGTTTCGCACCCGCTTCGATCGTTCGCGCGCCCGCGGGCTCTCCACGTTCGTCGGGCGCGACCGCGACATGGCCGTTCTCGAGGCGGCGCTCGAACGCGCTCGCGGCGGCAGCGGTCAGGTGGTGGGCGTGGTGGCCGAGGCGGGCACCGGCAAGTCGCGCCTGTGCGCCGAGTTCGTCGAGAGCTGTCGCGCGCGCGGCATCCCGATCCTCGAAGGACGCGGCGTCGCGCACGGCAAAGCGATTCCGATGCTGCCCATGCTGGAGATGTGGCGCGCCTTCTACGAGATCACGGACGGCGACGGTCCCGACGCGACGCGCGCGAAGATCGCCGGCCGCCTCTTGCTGATGGACGAGAGCTTCCGCGAGGTGCTGCCGTTCGTCTTCGATTTGTTCGGCGTGCCGGATGCGGCGAATCCGTCGCCCGCGATCGACCCCGAGCAGCGACAGAAGCGCATCCACGGCGTCCTGAAGCGAATTCTCCACGACCCGGCGTACCGCGGGCTGCGGGTGATCCTGCTCGAGGATCTGCACTGGTTCGACGGCGCCAGCGACGCGTATCTCGAGACCACGGTCGAGAGCGTACCCGCCACCCGCGATCTCCTGCTTCTCAACTTCCGTCCCGAGTACCAGGCGCGCTGGATGCAGCGCTCCTACTACCAGCAGTTGCCGCTCCAGCCGCTCGGGCCCGACGCGATCCGCGCGCTTCCTGCGCGATCAGCTGGGGGAGGACCCGAGCGTCGCGGCGCTGCCCGAGATCATTCACCAGCGTACCAAGGGAAACCCATTCTTCATCGAGGAGGTGGTGCAGTCGCTGGTGGAGCGCGGGCACCTGGCGGGCGTGCGCGGTGCCTATCGCCTCACGACGACGGTCGAAGCGTTGGATGTGCCGGCAAGCGTGCAAGCCGTGCTGGCGGCGCGCATCGATCGGCTGCTGGAGCGCGAGAAGCAGGTGCTCCAGACCGCGGCGGTGATCGGCAAGACGTTCAGCGAGGCGCTGCTGCGCCGGGTCATGGCGAGCGTCGCGGCCATCGACGAGACGGCGCTCGGTGTGGCGCTCTCGGCGCTGGTGGCGGCGGAGTTCCTTTTCGAAGCGGCGCTCTATCCGCAGCTCGAGTATTCCTTCAAGCACCCGCTCACCCAAGAGGTGGCCGCGCGCTCGCAGCTGCGCGAGCGGCGCACGCGGGTGCATGCCGCGGTCGCGCAGGCGCTCGAGGAGGCAGGGGGCAACCTCGACGAACGGGCCGCGGAGATCGCGCAGCATTGGGCCGAAGCCGAGGACGCGGGCCGCGCGGCGCGTTGGTCGCGGCGCGCCGCGGAGTGGGCCGGGCTCTCCGACCCGCGCGAAGCGTTGCGACACTGGCGACGCGTGCGCGAGCTCGCATCCGGCGCGGAGGATGTGGACGAGCGGACGGAGCTGGCGCTGGAGGCGTGTAACCAGATTCTCTCGCTCGGCTGGCGTATGGGCGGCAGCGAAGACGAGGCTGCGGCCGTGTTCGCCGAGGGCCGTGCCCTCGTGGAGAGCACCGGCGATCGCTCCGCATTGGCGCTGTTGGTGGGCCGTTACGGCATCATGCGCTACAGCGTCGTGGGTTCCGGACGCGACTACGCTCGCTACGGCGAGGAGGGCGCCCTGCTAGCGCAGACGTGCGACGATCCAGCATTGCGCGCCGCGGTCGGACAGTTTGCCGGCGTGGGGGCACTGGGCCGCCGGCGACGGTCGACGCGTGCTTGAATGGACGACGCGGGTCCTGGATGGCGTCGGATCGAACGGTCTTTTGGGCAGGGAGCTCGTCGGCTTCAGCCCCCTGGCGGCCGTGGTCACGGTCCGCGTGCACGGCTTCATGAACGTGGGACGCCTCGCGGAAGCGTGGAGCCAGAGCAGGGAGGCCGAGCGTGTCGTGGAGGAAGCTCCACGAGCTCGAGGTGTTGACCTGGTTACGGGCTCTCCAGTCGCACTTGGCCTATACGTGTGGGGTCGGCGAGTTCACGCCGGAGCACGGCCGTCGCTAGCCTCGAGATCGCCGAGCAACTCGACAACGAGTCGTCGCGATTCGTCGCCTATCTGAGCCTCGGCTACGCGTATCTGCATGGCGGCGGATCCGGCGGCCGCCCGCGAGGCGCTCCGCGCGGCTGCCGCGGTCGTTCATGATCGCCGCACGCAGCGCGCCATGCTTCCCCTGGCGCTCGCCTTGCTCGCGGAAGCGGAGCTGGCCCTCGGCGAACGGACCGAAGCTCTGGCCACCGCGCGCAAGGGCATCGAGCTGGGTAGTGCCGGTGGCTGCCGCTACTTCGAGGCGGAGGCGCAGCTCTCGCTTGCCCGCGCGTTGTTGGCGACGAACGACGCCGTGCCCCGCGCCGAGATCGAGTCCGCCCTCGAACGCGCCGAGCACCTCGTCGAGTCGATCGCGGGCCGCGCGCTGTCGCCGCGGATTGTGGAGCTGCGCGGGCGCCTGGCGGTCGCGCTCGCCGACGCGCCGGCTTCCGACCGGCTCATGCGGCAAGCGCTGGAGCTCTACCGAGCCATCGGCGCCACGGGGCACGCCGAGCGGCTCGCGCGGGAGCTCGGCGCATCGAGTCGTCCGGCATGACCGACGCGGCGGGCATCTCGCGCATCCTCACGCTGGTCTTCACCAACCTGGCCGACTCGACGGCGCTCAAGACGCAGCGGAGGGATTCGGCGATCGGCGGGCTGATCGCCCGCCCCCGGACGTTCGTGCACCGGCTCGCGGCGGATCGGACGGCCGCGCGGTCAGCTCGGCCGGCGACGGCTGCTTCCTCAACGCCCCGGCGACGTGGCAGCGGTTCTATGACCGAGCGCAGGTGCGTGCGAATCAGACGATCTCGGGGACGCTGCGCATTACCGAGAACTCGGGAAATCATCCGTAGGCGAGCGGGTGCGATTCGACGCCGCGTCCTACAGGCCAGAGAGAACATGCGCCGGAGGGCAGCCAGCTCCCGGTCGATGGTTGCTGGGCGGATCGGTGTTCCGGCCGGGCTGCGCTCCGCCAGACACGCATCCTCGTACGTTTCGATCCGGTCCGCGTCGATGTCATACGCCCGCATCTCCGCGAAGAAGCTCCCGAGCTGGCGCACCGACCGTTCCGCGTCCCGTATGGATCGCTGGCCGTTGATCCGGTAGTCGCGGATACGCGTCCGCGAGCTCGTCGAAGGTGACACGTTCGACCTTTGGGTCCGTGAACGTCGTGGTGCCGGCGGTCCGGAGGCGCTCACGCAGCAGGCGTAGGGCATCGTTCTCACGCTCCGACTTCGAAGTCTCTCGAATCTCTTCTTCTTCGTCGGGATCTCGACCGCGCACACGCACCTGTGGCTGGCTAGATCAGCTTTTCCTTCACGGCCATGCGGACGCCGAGGAGAAGCCGCCGATGCTGGGGCGGTGGTACGAGCCGCTCTAGGTCCCACGCCGATCCGTGCTAGGAGAGGCGAGGGAGACTTCCCATGGGGCGCCTTCTTGTCTGGGAGGTACTCGGTACCCTCCTCCTCATCCTTCCTGCCGGTTCGGGACGGGCGATGACTGCCCCGGTGCAGCGGTGTGCGGCGACGAAGCGCAAGCTGGCCGGGAAGGAGTTCGCGGCGTTGACATCGTGCGACGCGAAGGCCGTTGGCAAGGGCGTCGCGGTCGACCCCACGTGCACATCGAAGGCGATGATGGCCTTCGCGACAGCCTGGGGAAAAGCCGAGGCGAAGAAGGGCGGCTGCTCCACGAGCAACGACGAGGCGAGCGTCGAGAACCTGGGGAACGCGTTCCAGACGTATCTGGAAGAGTCCCTGGTCGTGGCCGGAGTCCCGAGCCCATGCACGGCCGCCAAGTTCCGTGCGGCCGGGAAGAAGGGCGCCTGCGAGCTCGGCTGCAACGCGACGGCCGAGCTGAAGGCGCTGCCGCCGAGTGATCCGAAGGTCGTCGCGTGTCTCGCGGCGTGTAGCGCGAAGTTCAGTACGGCGTTTGCCAAAGCCGAGGTGAAGCGGAAGGGTGCCTGTCACACGACGGGCGACGCGGTGGCGATTCAGACGGCGATCGACAGCAGCTTCTTCGTCGTGGCGAGGGACGATCTCATCTCCTGCCCGACAGGACAGATCGGGTGCTCGGGCGCATGCATCGACCCCTCGGCCGACTCTGGAAACTGCGGCAGCTGCGGAAACGTGTGCGGCAGGAACGAGAGCTGCTCGAGCGGCGGCTGCGCGTGCCCGTCGCCGTTCGCGTTATGCCCCATTCAGGTCGTGCACGCGGCCGTCGATCCCGCGACCGAGGCATTGCCGCCGGCGGGAAAGGCGGTCGTGGGCGGGATCGACTATTGCGCGATACATCCGTGCGTCTGCACCGATCGTCAGGACGATCAGTTCAACTGCGGCGCGTGCGGCACCGTGTGCCCGACGACCGCCAGCATTTGCGTCGCCGGCCAGTGTGCGTGTCCGAGCCCCAACACGGTCTGCGGGCCATTCTGCACCAACGTGGCGTCGGATCGTGCCAACTGCGGATCATGCGGGCACGTCTGTCCGGGCAACGATCCCTACTGCGTCGTCGGGAGCTGCAGCCCGACCACGATCCTCTACCCGCAATCGAACGCACTCGGGCGGTTGGTGTTCGACGAGCTCAACGCGTTCGCACACAATTGCGTCAGCATCTTCCTCGACGATACCCAGAATGAATGCGGGGGTTGCTTCGACGGAGGCTCGAGCTGCTGCCTCGCGGATGTGTGCTGCAACGAGGAGGATCACCATCAAGGACTCGCGCGCACGCCGGAGCTGTCGGATGGGTCGATCTATTTCTTCCTGTCGCACTCCGGGGTGCAGGGGGTAGGCGATACCGGCAGGCTGATGCAGTTTCGCTACGGCGGCAGCGTCGACAACGGGCACGTGACCGGACAGGGCGTCACCGCCCCAATGGAGCAGCGGTTGCTGCTCGCGGACGAGACCCACCCCTCCGCCATCGCCTTCCTGCCGGAGGTCAACCACCTCGATGCAGGATATCTGTTCGTCGCGAAGGAGTACGACGGCCAGAAGGTGACGGTCTACTACTGGGAGCCCGGCAGCGACCTGCAGGCGATCGGAGACGTCTACGCTGGCCTCACGAAGCCGAGCCACATCCTGATCGACAAGATCAACGACGACGACTACTACCTCGTCGTCCTCGACAATACCTACAAGAACGGCAGCCCGTACCGAGCGCGCGCCGCGGATTCTCTTTCCGAGCGGCACGAAGGGCGCGATGAACGTATCCGCGTTTCAACCGCTCCCGTACTTCACGTTCCAGGGCGATCTCGGCTCTCAGGCGCAGTTGATCAGGGATTCCTCGGGCAGCTGGTATGCGCTGGTGTACAACAGCCCCGACGACAGCGGCTTCGGTCCCGACTCCGTCCACATCCGCAACATGCAATTCGACGGCGACGCGGTGACGCTCGCGTTCGAGACTGCATTTCCGATCCCCTTCTTCTTGCCCGCCGGCGGGACCAGCTTCACGAACACCGGCACGCACTACGTCGATAAGAATGGTCGGCTCCTCATTTCCTCGTCCGAACGCTGGGCGCAGGACGAAGGCTCCCCGTACAGTTGGGAGAGCCGAGTCGACGAATGTGCGCCCGTCAACTGATCTCGGTCGTGGGGTCGGTTCCGCTCAGCATCGAGGTTCGACACGCGCAGGATGAGGGAGGTCTGGACCAATGTCTTCGCTTTCTGCGCCGGCTGAGCGAAGGCTGAAACGTCGCACTGCACGGCTCAGCGCCTTGCGGAACTCGTCGCCGATCAAAGCGATAAGGGCACACTCTCCGCCTGGAGATCCCCAAAGCTGGCGTCGACGTCGGAAGAGTGTGCTGCTTCAGCGAGGTTGGTGACGGCCCGAGCCCGTCTACCCATGACCACCCGGATGGCATAGGAATTCCCGAGCTTGCCAGAGGCTGACCACACGGAGTTATCCGACCATGCGTCCTGACATCTCGCCGGGAGGCGCCTTTCCCGATTACGAGCTACCCGATCACACATCGACTCCACGCAAGCTCAGCGAGCTGCAGGGCGAGGACCCGCTCATCCTCACGCTCGCACGCGGCCACTACTGCCCGAAGGAGCACCAGCAGCATCTGCAGCTCGCCGCGTTCTACCCGCAGGTCGCGGTGGCGTACACCCAGATGGTCACGATCTCGACCGATGACCACCACACGCTCCAGGAGTTCCGGGCGTCGGTCGGCGCCCAGTGGACCTTCCTCTCCGACCCGCAGCGAACGATCCAGCGGGACCTCGAGATCCAGGAGTACACCGACCCGGAGCACAACCCGATGATCCCGCACACGCTCGTCCTCAAGCCGGGGCTCGTCATCCACAGCATCTACAACGGCTACTGGTTCTGGGGCCGCCCCTCGGTCGAGGACCTCCGCCGTGATCTGCGCGCCGTGACGAGCGCGATCCGCCCGGACTGGGACCTCAGCACGCCCGGGCTCCGCGCGGCCTGGGACGCGGGCGACCTGTCGCGCTTCCACGGGTGGAACAAGCGAGGTCGGGAGTAGACCGAGGTGTTGGTTGACGCAGTCCAAGACGGCAGGGCTTGCGGTCCCCGTCAAAGCGGAGCGACATGGCTCGACTGCTATCGGTGAACGTCGGACTTCCGCGCGACATCGAGTGGAAGGGTCGCACCGTGCACACCGGGATCTGGAAGGATCCGGTGCGCTGGCCGCTGTCGGGTCGGCCGGTTGAATCTCGACGGAGACGGTCAAGGCGACCTGGCCGGGCACGGGGGTGAGCAGCGCGCCGTCTTCGTCTACCAGATCGAATCGTATCGCTATTGGCAGGAGCAGCTGAAGCAGGACCGACTTCGTCCATGGACAGTTCGGCGAGAACTTCACGATCGAAGGACTGCCCGACGATGCGGTGTGCATCGGCGACCGTTATCAGATCGGCAGCGCGCTGTTCGAGGTCACCCAACCTCGCGTGACCTGCTATCGCGTCGGCATTCGGATGAACGAGCCCCGGATGCCGGCTCTGCTGACCTCCAGCGGACGGCCGGGGTTCTACTTCCGCGTCCTGCGGGAAGGCGAGGTGGGCGCCGGCGACGAAATCGTGAAGGTGGGAGAGGCGACGGAGCGGATGACCGTCGCGGAGATCAACGCGCTCCTCTATTCGCCCGATCATGCGCGCGATCGACTGGAGCGCGCGTTGCGGATCGAAGCGCTTTCGCCCGGGTGGCGCTCGTCGTTCGAGGCGTTGCTGCAGAGCCAAACGACTGCCGGGAGGAGCGGCAACGCGGGGCTCGCGCCGGCAGCAGCTGCGCATCCGGCTGCACCGGGATTTCGGCCGCTCGCGGTGACGGCGATCGATCACGAGTCCGCGGACGTCCTCTCGCTGACGATGCAGAGCGCGGACGGTCAGCCGCTGCCGACGGCTCTGCCAGGCCAGTACGTGGTCTTGCGTCTTCAACGGACCGCCGGCGGCCCGCCGCTCTTTCGCAGCTACTCGCTCTCGGGTCCCGTCTCGACGGAGCGCTATCGAATCAGCGTGAAGATCGAGCCGAATGGGGCGGCTGGAGCCTACCTGCGCGAGCATGTCCGGGTGGGCGATGCGCTCGACGTCAGCTCGCCGCGCGGAAGCTTCATTCTGCAGTCCGGAGAGCGGCCGGTGGTGCTGCTCAGCGCGGGAATCGGGGCGACGCCCGTTCTGGCGATGCTGCACGCGCTGGCGGCGGCCCGCTCGACACGGCAGGTCTTGTGGCTCCACGGGGCTCGCGATCGGCAGCATCATCCCTTCGCCGCCGAAGTCCGCCGCCTCATGCTCGCGCTCGCGCACGGCCGCAGCTACGTCTGTTACAGCAGGCCGGGCGCGCGCGACAAGATGGGTGAGGATTTCGACGCTACCGGTCACCTGTCGCGGTCGGTCTTCGACGAGGTCGGCGTCCCACGAGAGGCGGATGTCTACCTCTGCGGGCCGACTCGCTTCATGGCGGAGATGAAAGAGGCGCTCGCAGCCTTGGGCGTGGCGCCGGAGCGGATTCACGTCGAGATCTTCAACGGCAGCGAGTCGATGACCCCTGGTGTCGTCGGCGCGGCGACGCGAGCTCCGCATCTGCCCGAGGACGACGCCGACACCGGTCCGCTGGTCTCGTTCGCGCGCAGTGGCATCGCCGCACACTGGAAGGCGTCGGCCTACCAGAGCATCCTGGAGCTGGCCGAGGCGTGCGACGTCCCGGTCCGTTGGTCGTGCCGGACCGGTGTTTGTCACAGCTGTGAGAGCGGGTTGGTTTCGGGGGCGGTCGTCTACGGACCGGAGCCGCTCGACAAGCCGGCCGACGGCAACCTTCTCGTTTGCTGCTCACAACCGATCCGCGACGTCGTCATCGATTTGTGAAACCTGACCGGGGATTCGGTTTCCGACTGTCCGGAGGCAGGACTGTCTACGGCGGATTCTCGTCGTCCCGGATCGTGAAGAATTTCCGGCCGAGCCCGTCGTGGCCCGTGGTGGGCTCGTCACAAGACGCATGCCGGCGAGCGGTGGCCGGGGACGAGGGTGGAGACGAGGTGATCGACGGGCGGTTCACAAGCCCGTCAACATCCTCGACACGCTGCCCCGACGGCTCCAACCGCGCGCGAAGGCCGCGCTCCATGAGGTGATGTCGCTTCTCAGCGCGACAACGAAACTGCGCCATTGCGAGACAGAAAACCGTCCGGGATCCGCGTCCCAGTGACGATATTGCTTGTTTGTCGACAGAGTCTCATGACAACCTACGGCCATCCTGCGGTCCGCTCATTCGCGGCTCTGACGCGCACATCGCCGGCTGACGCAATTCGCGTCGCAGGTCCTTCGCGAGCCGGCAATCCGGAAGGGTGCTCCTGATGTCACTCTTGACGTGCGCTGTTGGGGCCGGGAAGTTCCTCGTCGGTCGGAGGGGCGATGGGGTACGCATCCATCCTCGGAGCCTCTGGTGGGCACTGGTCCTAGTCGCGACGGTGCCGATGCCCGCAGGTGCCGAGATCTACGTGACCAACTTCTCCAACAATTCGGTCACCGTCTATAGCCGGACGGCAACCGGCGACGTCGCTCCCCTCCGCACGTTGAACGGCCCCACGACCGGGCTGGGCGGTCCCTTCGGGGTGAGTCTCGATACGGTCAACAATGAGCTGTTCGTCGCGAACGCCGCCCTTGCGACGGTGACGGTCTATGATCCTGCGGCCATGGGGAACACCGCGCCGCTCCGCACGCTTGGCGGCCCCGCCACCGGGATGGGGAACAACAACGACGGCGTCGTCGTCGACGCGCTTCACGACGAGTTGATCGTCGGCAACCTGGATCTCAACGCCAATAGCGTAGAGGCGTTTGCGCGGACCGCCGGCGGCAACACCGCGCCGCTACGATTGCTCAACGCCGGCACGGCCGGACTCGCACTTGACACCGTCAACGACGAGCTGATTCTGGCGACGACGAGCGCGGGCGTGCGAGTCTTCGCGCGCACGGCGAGCGGAGCTGCCGCGCCTGTGCGGACGCTGAGCGGTCCCTTGACCGGCCTCGGGCAATCCGCCTGGGGTGTTGCTGTCGATGTCACACACGACGAACTGTTCGTTACCGACCGGACGAGCAACAGCATCCGAGTGTTCGCGCGCACCGCCAATGGCAACGTCGCGCCACTCCGCACCATCGCTGGTGCCGCGACGGGCCTGAACGTGCCCACGGGCATCGCGCTCGACCTCGTGTTCGACGAAGTGATCGTCACGAACGACTCCGGTGCATCGGTGACGGTGTACGGCCGGAGCGCCAACGGCAACGTTGCTCCGCTGCGCACGATCATCGGCGCGAGCACGGGATTGAGCCGACCGCTTGGGGTGGTGGTGGTCCCGGACCCAGGCGAGCCGACTCCAACTCCCACGCTGAGTCCGACCCCGACGGCGACCGTCACACCCACATCGACGCTGACGGTCACGCCGACGGCAACGGAGACCGCAACGCCCACGTCGACTCCAACTCCGACGGCCACCGCGACGCCGACGCCAACTTCGACCTCGACGGCAACCGTGACCGCAACGCCGACGCCGATGCCGACCGCGACAGCGGGCTCATGTGCCGCTCCGGTCGCGATCCCGGCGGAGGGCGGTGTCTTCATCGGCACGACGGGCGGGACGAGCCCGCTCAACGGCTGCTACGGTACCTCTCCCGCATTCGTCTACCAGTGGACCCCGGACGTGTCGGGCTGGGCACAGATCACCACCTGCGGCGGCGGCACGAGCTACGAAAGTGTCCTCGAGGTGCACGAAAGCAGCTGTGCCGGTCCGGAGGTGGCGTGCAACTACTCGGGGGAAGGATGCTCCACGATGGGTTCGCGCGTCATCGTCGAGGTAGCCGCCGGGCAGCCGTATATGATCCTCGTCCTCGGATACAACGGCGCGCAGGGCGACTTCGCCTTGACCGTCGTTCCCCCCGGCACCGACGTGAGGCCGATCTCGGCGAAGAAGCTGCTCATCAAGGACAAGGCCGATCACACCAAGCGCAAGATCGTCTTCCTGTCGAAGGACCTCGACATCGACACCACCGGTACCGGCATCAATCCGTCCGCGTATGGGGCCACCCTCCAGGTGTACGACGCGAGCGGCGGCAGCGACTCGGCGTGCTTCGCGCTCCCGAGTGCGGCCGGAACCTGGCAGGGGAGCAGCACCACGAGCTTCAAGTACAAGGACGGAAGCTTCGCGCACGGCCCTTGCAAAGTGGCAAAGGTGAAGAACAGGACGCTCCTCAAGGTCGTCTGCCAGGCCAAGGTGCAGCCGATCGACTACTCGCTCGACGAGGCGACCCAAGGTGCCGTCGGCGTCCGGTTCACCAGCGGCACGATCACCTACTGCGCAAGATTCGGCGGTGTGGTGAAGAAGGACTCCGGCACCGACCCGCCAATCACCGGCGGCAAGGGACAGTTCGTCGCGAAGGACGCGCCCGCGCCGCTCACGTGCCCGACGGCTCCGGCGCCGTGTCCGTAGTGTTCACCAATGCCATGACATCGGGGACCGACCCGGGCGATCCCGTTCTCTGCGCACACGACGTGAACGGTGCCAGAACGTCCGTGACCGTGCGCATGCGGCCATCGTGTTGACGATTGCGGCTAAGTCCCACCGCTGGTGCCAACATGGTGCCATAGACCCCCCTGACGATCTACCCATGTAGCCAGAAGCAAGACACGAAGTTGGCGGACGCCCTCGCGAAGAACGGCAGCTGCACTGCGAGCTCAACCGGCAATGACCTCCAAGCGTGTACTGTGGAGTTGGCCGACGCGCTGCCGCGCCTTGCTGCTCCCTAGTCTCGGGGGGAGTCTTTGCCATTGGAGGGCGCTGGCGTCAGGTGCGCCCGTCGGCAATGTGACGCATGGAGCGGGGGGACGGCTGAAATCGTTGCCGGAACCGTGTAGGGGCATGGTCACAACGCGGTCCCCACTCCATCCCGGCCCACCGGCTACGGCCGTTCTCACACGGCCCATTCGTCCACCCCCATGCGATCATCGCTCGAGGCCAAACCACGCGCCGTAGCGATCGAGGAGCGACGGTGCGAGGCCGTGGAGCGCCGCGATGAGGCGTACCGTCCCGGGCACGTAGACCCGCGCGCGTCGCCGCTCGACGGCGCGTAGCACCTTGCGGACGACCACCGCGGCCGGGATGCGCCGCCCCCGCTTGAGGATCGGCGGAATGTCGGTCCGGCCGAGGAGTGGGGTATCGATGAGCAGCGGGAAGACCACGGTCAGGCCGATGCCTTCGAGCGCGAGCTCGGCACGAATCGCGTCGGAATAGCCGGCGACGGCGAACTTGGCGGCGGAGTAGGCGGCGAGGCCGGGCCATCCGTGGATGGCGGCGGTCGATGCCAGGTTCACGATCCGACCGCGGGCGCGCCGCAGCCACGGCAGTGCGGCGCGGATCGTGTTGGCGGTTCCGAGGACGTCGATACGAAGCACGCGCTCGAAGTCTTCGGCCGTCTGCGTGGCCCATGTGCCAGGGCCGAGGATCGCCGCGCAGTTGATGAGGAGGTCGAGGCGGCCCTCAGCCGGCAGCGTCGTCGCGATGGCATCCGCGATCGCGATGCGGTCGGCGACGTCGGCGATGGCGCTCGCGACGTCGCCGCCGTGCGTGCGCGCCTGCGCGACGCTGATGGCGAGACCGGCCGCGTCGACGTCGATGAGCGCCAGGCGCGCGCCGCGTCCGGCAAGCGTTGCGGCGAAACAGCGGCCGATGCCGCTCGCGGCTCCGGTGACGACGACGGTTCCGTCTGGCGTCATGGCATCCCTCATCCCGTGACGTGTGAGCGCACGGCCGCGATCACCTCATCGGCGGCCTCGATCGTCAGCGCGTGTCCCGCGCCGGGAACCACCGTCAGCTTGGCCTTGGGAATTCCGCTCGCGATCGCGGCGGCGTCCGGGGTCAAGAGATCCGCGCCGGCGGCGAGGACCAGCGTCGGGCACGCCAGGAGCGCGAGCGCTCCCGCTCGCGAGCCCGACCACGCGCTGATGCCGGCAGCGGAGCGGTCGAGCGTGGCGACCGGAAGGTTCGCGCACACTGCAGCGAGACCCCGCCGCGTTCGCTCGACGGCGGGTCCCGCGAGGAACGCTTCGGAGAAGAGCCACGGCAACAGCATGCACGCCAGCGTCTCGGGAGCGACTTCCGTTGCGACGCGACACCAGGCGGCGAGGATGGCACGCAGACGCGCCGTCGTCTCGACGAAGGGCGTGATCAGGGTCAGCGTCCGCACGCGCTTCGGGAATCGCAGCGCCAGCTCGATGGCTGCCGCCGCGCCGAGGCTCGCGCCGACGACGTGGGCCGGCTCCGTGAGCGCCGCGGCCGCGTCGGCCGCGGCGGTTGCGACGTCGTAGCGGTCTTCTGCGGGAGCGTCCGAGAGACCCACGCCGCGCGGATTCACGGCGATGACCCGATGTGTTTCGACGAGCGCACGGCTCTGCATCGCGAACGACGAGACGTCGGTTCCGAAGCCTGGGAGGAACAGGATGGAGTCGCCCTCGCCTTGTCGCAGAACCTCCAGGCGGACCCCGGACGCCACTTCGACCAGGTGGTCGCGGCGGGCGGCGAACGCTGCGACGTCCTCCTTCGTCACGCGCCCGCCCGGGCCGCTGCCGGGAACGTGCGCGACGTCAATGGCGAGCGTCCGCGCCAGCGCCCGCGCCGCCGGCGCGACCGGTGGCCGCGCGGACGCGGCCGGGTTGGTGCCCGCCTGCGGCGTCGACGCGGGCCTGGGCGGCGGCGTCGCCGCGATCTTCTCCGGATGATCGTTGTCGCGGTGGAATGCCTCGGCGTCGAACGGCTCGTCGGCGGAGTCGGTGATCGCCCCCAGGAGCGTTCCGCACGGTACCGTCTTGCCCTCCCGGACGTAGACGTGGCGCAGCACACCGGATTGCGTCGCCTCCACTTCCGACTGGGCCTTCTCGGACTCGATGACGACGACGACCTCCCCCTTCGCGATCGGCGTGTCGACCGCGACCGGCCACGAGAGCACCGTTCCCTCGCGCATGCTCATGCCGAGCTTCGGCATCGCGATCACCGTCGCCGCCACGGCTCAGATCCCCGGTCCGAGTGCGCGCCTGCTCACAGCAGTTCGCGGACCGCGCCGATGATGCGTTGCGCGGAGGGCATGTACGCCTCCTCGAGGACGCGGCTGAACGGCACCGGGCAGAAGGGTGCGGTGACGCGCTTCACGGGCGCGTTCAGCAGGTCGAAGCCCTTGTCGACGCAGAGGGCGGCGACGTCGCTCGCGACGCTGCACCGAGGCGTCGCCTCATCGACGACGACGAGGCGACCCGTCTTCGCGAGCGTCGTGAGGATCGCCTCCTCGTCGAGTGGTTGCAGCGAGCGTAGGTCGAGGACGTCGGCGTGCACGCCCGCCTGCTCGAGATGCGTGGCGGCTTGCAGGGCGGTGTTCACCGTGCCGCCCATGCCGACGAGCGACACGTCGCCGCCTTCGCGCACCAGCTTGGCCTTGCCGATGGGAACCTCGTAGTCGCCTTCGGGGACCTCGCTCGACAAGAACAGGATGCTCTTCGGCTCGCAGACGACCACGGGGTCGTCGCAGCGGATGGCGGCGAGCAGCAGGCCCTTGGCGTCGCCTGCGTTCGACGGGATCACGGTCTTCAGGCCGGGGATGCCCGTCGTCATCCAGTACAGCGATTGGGAGTGCTGGGCGGCGGCCTGCATGCCGGCGCCCGTGACCGTGCGCACCGTGAGTGGCACGCGTGCTTTGCCGCCGAACATGTAGCGGAACTTTGCAGCCTGGTTGAGCAGTGGATCGAGGCAGACGCCGAGGAAATCCATGAACATCAGCTCGACGACCGGACGGAGACCCGTGACGGCCGCGCCGACGGCGCTGCCGAGCAGCACCATCTCGCTGATCGGCGTGTCGAGCACGCGATCGGGGAACTCCTTCACGAGACCGCGGGTGGTTCCGAAAATGCCGCCGGCCTCGTCGGTCCCCTCGGGGCGCGTTCCGCCGCCGGCGACGTCCTCGCCCATCAAGATGACGTCTGGGTCGGTTTCCATCGCGATGCGCAGCGCCTCGCCGATCGCGAATGCCGTCGGAAGCTCACGTGCCATGGCTCACTCCTTCACTGTGGGTCCGCGTAGACGTCGCGCAGCAGATCGTCGAGAGCCGGCTCGGGTGCCTGCTCGGCGGCTTTGACCGCGTCGTCGATGAGGCGGGTCACCTCGCCATCGACGCGTTGCAGGTCGTCGGCGGTCAGCGTCTTCTCGGCGAGGACCTGCTGCGCAAAGAGACGCAACGGGTCGCGTTGTTCGATCCACGTCTTGGCGGTCTCCTGCGGCCGATACGCCAGACCGTCGCCGACGTAGTGGCCGGCGAACCGATACGTCTTGCATTCCAGCAGGGTCGGACCCTCGCCGCGGCGGGCACGGGCGATGGCCGCGGCCGCCTTGGCGTGCACGTCGAAGAGATTCATGCCGTCGGCGATCGCGCTCGGCATCGCGTAGGATCGTGCGCGCTCGGCAATGTCCTTCACGGGGACGACGAACTCGGTGGGGGTGAACTCACCCCAGCCGTTGTTCTCGACGACGTACACGACCGGCAGCTTCCAGATCGCCGCGAGGTTCAGTGATTCGTGAAAGGCGCCCTGGTTCGATGCTCCATCGCCGAAGAACGCGACGGCGACGCCGCCCGTCCGCTTCAGCTTGGCGGTGAGCGCCGCGCCGGTCGCGAGCGGGATGCCGGCGCCGACGATGCCGTTGGCGCCGAGCATGCCCTTCTCCAGATCGGCGATGTGCATCGAGCCACCCTTGCCCTTGCACGTGCCGGTCTTGCGTCCGAAGAGCTCGGCGAGCATGCCGCGCACGTCGACGCCCTTGGCGATGCAGTGCCCGTGGCCGCGGTGGGTAGACGCCACGTAGTCGTGTTCCTTCAGCTGCATGCACACCCCCGCCGCCACCGCTTCCTCGCCCATGTACACGTGCAGAAAGCCACCCATCTTGCCGAGCGTGACCAACTCGACGAGCTTCTCCTCGAAGCTGCGAATCGTGCGCATGGTCCGGTACGCGCCGATGAGCATTTCGTACGTGAGTTCCATGTGTCCTCCGGTGATCGGCTGCGTACCCCGTAGCCTGCCGGGCATCAAGCCGCTCTGCCCCCGGAGATCGAGACCCTCCCACTGAAGGGCGAGCGCCTCGCCGACGCGAAGGCCGGGTGCCGGGGGGAGTTTGAAGTGGAACGACGTTCGAGCTCGCTCGAGCCCCGTGGCGCCGCTCGGACTGGTGACATCAACTCAACAGAGGAGAATGGCCAATGAAGGCCCAGAAGCGAATCCTCGAGGTGTTCGGTCAATGGAAGGCGCCCGCCAATTTCAAGGTCGAGTGTTTCGTCGTACGAGTCGGTGAGTGGGGTGGGCATATGCCTGCGACGATCCGCTGACCGTTCACGAAGGTTGTTCGATGCTTCCTGCTTTCGGATTCGAGGCACGACCGGTCGTCGCGGTTGAGGACGCTGTCCGCGGTGAGCTCGAGGTCATTGCCTGGCGAGATGGACTGGAAACCAAGTGAGGGTGACCATCGACGAGTCGTTCGCCGTTGCGGCCGCGACAGCTCCGTAGGGAGTTGCCGCCTCGCGGAGGGGCAGGCGAGTGCTCGCGTCCGTAGGCGTTGAACACGGTACGCTCGTTGCTCGTCCCGCTGCCGGTCGACGAGGCAGTCATAGGGGGCAAGGAGGACCCTCGATGCCCGGAAGAACACGTTGGTAGGTCCGCTTCGGACTGGCAACAACCTGCGCGCCGAACGTGGGCCGGGCGAGGCGGCTCGGCGCTACTTGTCGTTGGCGAGGAAGCCGTGGGCGATCGCGAAGATGGTGCTGGTACCGCCGGCCTTGAGCGTCGCCTGCACACAGAGTGACGATCCAGGTCCGACGATCGCGTTCGGAATCGCCGCCGCCCCGCCGCCACCGGTGACGCTTGTAACGAAGATTTGTGTCGTGTTGGGCGCCTTCTCGACAAAGACTTCGACGTTCGTCGCGTTGGTCGTGCCGGTGGTGAAATCGATGCCCGTCACGACGAGCACATGTTTGGCGGGTATGCTGAAAGGCTCCAAGGTGCCGCTCTTCGTGACGCGGAAGTCGAGCGCGCCGCCGGTCACGACGCACGGATCACCGGGTCCGTTGCTGAGCGTCACCACGTCGCTAGCCTTGCCGGGCGCCAACACCCCAGCAAGTGCCCCGCGAGAGAACAGCGCGAGCCCCATAGCCAGCCAGATTCGTCCTCGAATGTGATTTCGGCGCTTATTCATTGGGCAGAGTCCTGAAACCAGCGCGTACCAGCGCGGGGATACGGAGAGCAAGCGTTTTTCCCGTTCGGAGGTCGATTCTCCGACGGCCATCTGCTCGAACTGACGCACGTCCCCCTCAACGTCCCACCGCGGCTGGAGCGCATGAGCTCGATCCCGGCGAACGTCCGGCTATCGCCGGTTGTTGCCGGAAGTCGTCGCAAGAGGCGAGGGCGGTCTTCTCCCGTCCGAGTAGTCTCGCGGTGTAGTCCCAATCGGACGCCGTCACGTATCCGCAACCCGAGGTGACGAGCACCAGAAGGAGGACGTAGCGATCCATCGTCGAGGGACAATCGCACGGCGTTACGGCGCCGGCACGACCTTCATCGCATCGACCCGCGACGGGTCATTGCTCGATGACCGGGATCTCGGCGGCCAGGTCGTAGCGAACCACGGCGTCCATCTTGTTCTCGATCTGATAGAAGCGCGCCACCTTCTTCCCCGGCAGCGCCTTCGCGAATTCCGGGAGATAGATGCGCCGCACATCCACGCGAGCGGCCTCGACCGAGAGGTAGTCTTCCACCAGCTTCATGGCTTTCTCGTTCGAGAGGTCGTGAAAGCTGGTGGTGTAGTCCTGGATCAGCTTCACCAGCCGATCGTTCACGGCCGTCAGCTCCTTTTCGTAGCGGTCGTAGACCGGCCAGAACCGTGCCGCCTCCTGATCGCTGAGATCGAGGTTCACGGCGACCAACGCCCGCTTGTTGGCTCTGATGGTGTCGCGCAGGATCTCGAGATTGGCCCGTGCCGCCTCGCCGCCGTGCGCAGGTATGACCAACAGCGCGAGCAAGAGCAGCGACGTCACGATCCGCATGGCCGACATGGAGGCTCTCCTCTTCATTGGTCGATCCGGGTGATCTTCGATCCCTGGATACCCATCCCGGCCATGAGGCCGCGCTGATCGAAGATGAAGGCGTAGACGTCGCTTGCAAGCGTCGAGGTGGTGATCGAGCGGGCGACGCCCTGATCGACGATCACCACGCTCGGACCGACGCCGAGCTCGAACCCTCCGCTGTCGTCGAGATAGCGGAGCGCGGCATTGCTCATGAAGAAGAGGGCATAGCCGAAACTCTGGATGCCGGCCTGAAATCCGTATGACGCGGCGACGGAGCTGTAGTAGCCGGCGGCTCTTCCTCGCTTGAACAGGACCCCTTCGCCGATTTGACCGCCGAACATGAAGCCGGCCTTCACCATGGTCGGGAAGACCAGGATGGCCTTCGCACGCTTGGACAGGACGTTCGCGGCGGGCTGGCTCGCGACGAGCTGTTGGAGCGCCGCCGAAGCGTCACTCACGAGTTGGGGATCGACGGCCGACGCCGGGCGGGGCGTCGCCGCGAGGACCATCGCGACCGCGAGGATCCCGGCGAGTCTGATCATTCTCCCTCCGTCGCGATCCGGCCGGTGTCGGCCAGCGCATTGCAATTCGATTGGTCGACGCACATCGTCCAGTACACGGCCTTCTTGCCGCAACCGCTGACACCGACGGTGTACTGATAGCGTTGGATGCCGCGCAGCGCGATCGGCTCGATCACCCTGCGCGACAGCACGCTCGTCTGGACCTGCGGACAGCCGAGCTCGAAGCTGCCGCGGCTGCGCGCGGTCCCCAGCGCGGCGTTCTGATACTGATCCAACACTTGGGCCTGCGTCGCGCAGCCCAGGAGCGACACGATGGGCAGCGCGAGGATGATTGTCATCCGAGACATGCGGGACCCCTTCGTCGTTCTTCGCGTCTCCGGGATGGATGACGTCCGCGACAGTTTGTAGCGATTCAGACCGCACAGGCAAGATCGCACTTGCCATTCCGCGCCAAAAGTGGGCATGGGTCACGGACGGGGCCGTCCACTGGACGACCCGTCGAACGGAGGCCACGCGCCATGACGCGAATCGCTCTCATGCGGGTGGCGGCGCTGACGCCGGTATGCCGTTTCCTCAGGCGGATCGGCACCCCCGTGGACCGGCTCCTGGAGCGTCTCCGCCTGCCGCCAGGGATATTCGCCGATCCGGAAGCGTTGATTCCGGCGTACGTGGGCAGCCGGTTCATCGAGGAGGGAGGCCGTCTCGAGGGAATCGAGACGCTCGGGACGTTGGTGGGCGAGGCCACCAAGCTCGAGCATCTCGGAAACTTCGGGAAGCAGCTGCTCCAGTGCGCCACGGTCTACGACGTGATCACGACGGCTCAACGCATCGGCCCGAGCTACCATTCGGGTGCGGCGTTCTGGCTTGCCGGTGCCGGCGCGGACCGCGTGTTCTGCCACCGCTTCACGATCGCTCTCGATGACTGGCTCCAGCAAACGGAGCAATACGCCCTTCTGACCGCCGTCGCATTCTTCCGGGCCAGGGGGGGGCCGCGTTGGCGTCCGGTCGTGCACTTGAAAAAGCACGTGCCGCGGAGCGTAGGCGACAGCGCGCTGCTCAGCGACGCCGAGTTGGTGTTCGATCAACCGGCGTCGGGGATCGTAGTTCCGCCTTCGATCCTGCACCGGCCCCTGGCGCACGAGGGCGATACGACTCCCCCCACCGAGCGCGACGTCGCCGACTGGAACGAATCACGGCCGGCTTCCGACCTCGTGACCAGTCTCCGTCAATGGATGGGTGGAGTGATCCGCACGGAAGCGGCGCGGATCCGTGATGTGGCGGAGGCCATCGGCACGACGCCCCGAACGTTGCAGCGACGGCTCGCGGAGGCCGGAACGACCTACGCGCGCGTGTTGGCTCAGGCACGGTTCGATTCGGCGTCACGATTGCTGTCCCACCACAAGCTGCCCATTCGGGATGTCGCTCGCGAGGTCGGATATCCCGATGCGGCACACCTCACGCGTGCGTTTCGACGTTGGACCGGCACGACGCCGAGTCACTTCCGTCGCCTGCGTCGCGAGGGCGCCTTCAGTCCGTAGCTCGCTCTCGAGCTTCACGGATGCGTCGGATCGCGACGGGTTATCCTGCCTGGACCACACGCCGGAAACTCTGGTAGACCCGGCAGCAGACAGAGATGAGCGCGGGCAGCACGTGCGCGTCGTCCGTCGGAGCGGAGGGCGCGCAAGGCCGCGGGTCGCCGCGTCTCCTGGTCGTCGCGGTCGTCTCCACGTTCACCGTCGCTGCCGAGGACGGCGCCCGCGCACCGCACGGAGGCATGTCGTGACGTTTGTCGGCGGTCATACGAGCGTGCTGGTGGCCCTCGCGATCCTCGTGCTCTCACCGGTCGCGGGCTGGCTCCTGCGCCGCTCCGTGCGGCCGCGCCTGCGCGCGCTCGCCGCGCGTACCAGCTCGCGGCTCGACGACGTGGTGTTGGTCCCGCTCACCCGACCGTTCGTCCTGTGGTCCGCGGTCGGCGGCGCCTTTGTGGCGCTGCGCATCGCGCCGCCGCCGCCCCAGTTCGCGCTCATCGCCGATCGCCTGCTCATGGCGGTCCTGGTCTTGTCGGTGACCTGGTGGTCGGCGGATGTCGGCGTGCAGCTCCTCGACGTCGCGACGCGGGACGGTGCCGAGGCGAGCTCGCGTGTCACCGGCGTCCTGCGCAACACCGTGCGCGCGGCGGCGGTCGGCATCGGCGCCACCCTGCTCCTCGGCAGTCTCGGCGTCTCGATCACGCCGCTCGTGACGACGCTCGGCATCGGCGGGCTGGCCGTCGCGCTCGGCTTGCAGGAGACCCTCGCGAACGTCTTCGCCGGCATCTACCTGACCCTGGCCGGGAACATCCGGGTCGGCGATTTCGTGTCGCTGGAGACGGGTCAGGAAGGTTACGTCGAGGACATCCGCTGGCGCGCGACCCGCATCCGCCAGCTCGCGAACAACGTCGTGTTGATTCCGAACGGCCGTCTCGCGCAGTGCATCGTCACGAACTATCATCTACCGGCGAAGGATCTGGCCGTGCTCGTCCAGGTCGGCGTGCACTACGCGAGCGATCTGGGGCGTGTGGAGCAGGTCACGATCGACGTCGGGCGCGAGATCATGCGCACGGTCCGTGGCGGCGTTCCGGATTTCGAGCCCTTCATCCGGTACCACACGCTCGGGGACTCGAGCATCGGCTTCACCGTGATCCTGCGCGCCAACGAGTTCGTCGACAACTACCTCGTGAAGCACGAGTTCATCAAGGCGCTCGCGCGGCGCTACGCGCAGGAGGGGATCGTGATCCCGTTCCCCATCCGTGCCATCAACGTCGACCAGGAGCGCGGCATGGCGCACGCCGCGGCCGGGCCGGGCGGGACCACGGGCTAGGGCATGCTGTCGGCGCTCGACGTCGCGATCGTCGCGATGTTCCTCGTGTACTGCGTCGCAAGCGGCCTGCGCTCGCGCGAGGTCTCGTCACGGAACCTCGAGGAGTACTTCCTCGCCGGCCGCACGCTTTCGGGATGGAAGGCGGGGATCAGCATGGCGGCGACCCAGTTCGCGGCCGACACGCCGCTTCTCGTGACCGGTATGATCGCCACCGCCGGGATCTTCTCGCTCTGGCGGCTATGGATCTACGCCTTGTCGTTTCTCTTGGTGGGTTTCGTCCTCGCGGGACCGTGGCGTCGCGCGGCCGTCCTCACGGACGCGGAGCTCGCCGAGTTCCGCTACGGCACGCGCCTGGGCACGGTGCTGCGGGTCGCGAAGGCCATCTATTTCGGCACGATTTTCAACTGCACTGTCATGGCCATGGTCCTCTTCGCGGCGGCGCGCATCGCGGAGCCGTTCCTGCGCTGGGATTTGTGGCTTCCGCAGGGCGTGTTCGCCGCCGCCGTCTCGTTCACGAACTGGATCGGCCTGCCGTTGAGCGGCGCCGCCGACGCGGCGCAGGGGGCGGCCGGGAACGCGAACGCCTTCCTCTCGCTCCTCGCGGTGGTCTCGGTGACGACGTTCTACTCGACCACGGGGGGCCTGCGCGCGGTGGTGAACACCGATGTGGTGCAGTTCGCCCTCGCCATGCTGGCGACGCTGGTCTATGCGATCGTCGTGCTCCGCCTGGCGGGTGGCATCACGCACATTCCCGAGCGGCTCTCCGCGCTCTACGGCTCGACCTGGGCGAGCGAGACCTTGGCGTTCACGCCGACGCGCGCGCGCGACGCGAGCTGGGGCGTGCTCGGCACGATCGCGATCCAGTGGCTTGCGCAGATGAACGCCGACGGGACGGGATATCTCGCCCAGCGCACGATGGCGTGTCGCACCGATCGGGACGCGCGCAACGCGGCCATCGTATTCGCCGTGGCACAGGTGCTCGTGCGCTCGCTGCTGTGGATCGCGATCGGACTCGGGCTCCTCGTCGTGATCCCCCTCGCGACGATGCACCTCGATACGGCCGCCGTGGCCGCGCGCGAGGCGACCTTCGTCGACGGCATCGCGCGGTACCTGCCCGCGGGCGCGCGCGGCTTCATGCTCGCGGGCATGATCGCCGCGCTCGCCTCGACCCTCGACACCCATCTGAACTGGGGTGCCTCGTACTGGGCCAACGACGTCTATCGCCGGCTGATCTGCCGCGCGTGGTCGGGTCGCGAGCCGACGGGGCGTTCGCTCGTGTGGGTGGCACGCTTCAGCAACCTCTTCATCCTGGGCGTCGCGATGGTCATCCTGACCCAGCTCCGGTCGATCCAGTCGGCCTGGAAGGCGAGCCTCTTGCTGGGGGCGGGGATGGGTGGGCCGCTGGTGCTGCGCTGGATCTGGTGGCGGGTGACTGCCGCGGCGGAGCTGGGCGCGATCGTGACCTCGACGGTGCTCGCGCCGGTGCTGTTGCTCGCGGTCGATGACGAGGGTCTCCGCCTCCTGCTCGTGGCGGCGTCCGCGACCGCCGTCGCGGTCGGCATCTCGCTTGCCTCGAAGGCGGAGACCACGCGCGCTGTCGAGGAATTCTACGCGCGCGTGCGCCCGCCCGGATTCTGGGGTCCGATCGCCGAGCGCTGCGGCGACGATCCGGGCGCACCGGTGCGCGCGCTCCGGCGCGGGCTCCTGGCGACGGCGGCGACGGCGGGAGCGATCTTCTGTCTCCTCGTTGCCGGAGGGACGTGGCTCTTCGGGAGCCCAGCGCCGACCTGGCTGCCGTGGCGAGGTCCCTGGATTGGCGTGCTGCTCTGCCTCGCCGTCGGCCTGCCCGTGCTCGCCTGGCCGATGGTTCGCATGACGGACACGAGTGCGGAGAGGCTTCGGGCTCGGGTCACGCGGTGACGCGAAACAGCTGCCACGTCTCGAGGACCGACGACGAAGCCGCCGATCTCCGCCGCCATCATCGATCGGCGGCGGGTGGATCCGGGGAGGAGTTGCGTTCCCCGGCCTGGCGGAGGCAATCTCCCGAGCGCGCAGACGTCCGAGCATTTCAGGGGCCGTCGGTTCCGAATGCGTGAGGGAAACGAAGGTCAGCCATGGGCACGCCGACCCCGGATCGGATCAGCGTCGAGAGCATGCGCGCGGGGTAGGCGCACGAGATCTGGGGAGGAAAAGCCGATGCTGAGGACGTGCTCGCGTTCGACCACGCACGCAATGCTGGCGGCCCTGGTGATGAGTCTCTCGACCATCGTAGGCGTCGCCTCGGCGGAGATGTCGCAATTTCCCTTCGGATGCCCGGTGCGAGAGGGCTACGTCAACGTGACGGGCGGCAAGGTCTGGTACGAGATCGTCGGTGACGGCGATGCGACGCCGCTGATCGTGCTGCATGGCGGCCCGGGCTTCCCGCACGACTACCTGGAGCCGATCGGCGTGTTGTGCCGGGAGAGACCGGTCGTCTTCTACGACCAACTCGGCTCGGGGAAGTCGGACCATCCGGATGATCCGTCGCTGTGGAACATCGACCGCTTCGTGAAGGAGCTCTCGGAACTTCGAAGCGCGCTCGGCTTGCAGCATGCACATATACTCGGGCAGTCGTGGGGCTCGATACTGCTGACCGACTATGCACTCACGCAGCCCGATGGCGTCGTCAGCCTGATCTTCTCCGATCCGCTGTGCTCGTTTCCCGAATGGTCGCGCGACGCGGCCGCGTATCGCAGGGAACTCCCCGCCGCTACGCGCGACGTCCTCGATCGTCACGAGGCCAAGGGATACACCGAGTGCCCCGAGTACCAGGGCGCGGTCCTCGAGTATTACAAGCGGCACGTGTGCAGGCTCGCGGTGTGGCCCGACGCCGTCGAACGTACGCTCGCCGGAGCCAATGGGCAGGTCTACGTCACGATGCAGGGGCCGAATGAATTCACCTGCACCGGAAACCTGAAAGACTGGGACCGGACCGCGCGCTTGAAGGAGATCAAGTCGCCGGCCCTCTACATCGCGGGGCGCTTCGACGAGACCAGCCCTCGTGCGACCGCTCTGTGCCACGACGCGCTGCCCGGGTCGGAGATGGTGATCTTCGAAAAGAGCTCGCATCTGCCGTTCTTCGAGGAGCCGGAACGATACCTGAAGGTCGTACGTGATTTCCTCGCGCGTGCGGAACATCGTGCGGCGGGTTCGTAATCGGCTCGGCGATCGAAGGCGATCTCGTGGTCGAACGTCCGCAAAGCGCACCAGTCCGATACGGCGGGGCTCTCATCGCGGTGGTCGTCGTGGCCGCCATAACCGCCTGGACGCCGCTCCTGAACGAGCGCTTCACGCTCTTTCTATTCTGGCCCCTCCTGGTCGCCGTCGCGTGGTTTGCGGGCGCGGGTCCCGCCCTGGTCGCCACCGTCCTCTCTGCCGTGGCCGTCATGTGGACGAGCAAGAGCTTGCTCAGCGAGCCCCATGTTTCGATGCTGCTCGCCAGCTTCGTCGTGATCGGCGGCACGGTTGCGCTGCTCGCGGGCTGGCGTACGGAGGCCGAGAACGCGCTGAGGGCGAGTCTCGGCCAACTGGAAGAGAGCCACGATCGCTTCGCGACGCTCGCAAATGCCGCGCCTGTCCTGGTCTGGATGACGGGTCCGGACGGGCTGCGGACGTACTGCAACAAGGCGTGGCTCGAGTTTACCGGGCGTGCACTCGAGCGCGAGCTCGGTGCGGGCTGGCTCGAGGGCGTGCACCCGGACGACCGCGCGGATTGCGAAGCGACGCTCGCCGCGGCGTTCGACGGCCGCCGTCCGTACGAGGTGGAGTACCGCCTACGGCGTGCCGATGGCGGGTATCGTTCCATGCTCGCCCGTGGCGTCCCGCATTTCTCCGCCGATCACGCGTTTCTCGGCTACGTCGGCTCGGGCACCGACATTACCGATCAGCGCGATGCGATTCGCAGCGCGGAACGGTCGCGGGAAGCGGCCGAGGCGGCCAACCGCGCGAAGGACGCCTTCCTCGCCACCGTCTCGCATGAGCTGCGGGCGCCGCTCTCGCCGATTCTGACGTGGGTGCGCATGCTTCGTGGGCAGCAGCTCCCGGAGGATCAGGCGATCAAGGCGCTGGAGGTCATCGAGCGGAACGCGCGTATGCAGGCGCAGCTCATCGAAGACCTGCTCGACGTGGCACGGATCGTCGAGGGCAAGCTGCGCTTGCAGGTGCGTCCGGTGTCGCTGGTCGACGTCGTCCAGAACGCGGCCGAGATCGTGCGCACGGCCGCCGAGGCGAAAGACATCCGCCTGCAGCTCGTGCTCGATACCACCGTGCCGCCGATTCCCGGTGATCCCGACCGCCTGCAGCAGGTCGTCTGGAATCTACTCACCAATGCCGTGAAATTCACGCCCAAGGGCGGGCGCGTGCACATCGTGCTCGAGCGGGTCAACTCGCACGTCGAAATCGCGGTCAGCGACACGGGAACCGGCGTCTCGCCCGAGCATTTGCCGCATCTCTTCGAACGCTTCTGGCAAGCCGACTCCTCGACGACCCGCGTCTATGCCGGACTGGGCCTCGGACTCGCCATCGTGCGGCACCTGAGCGAGCTCCACGGGGGGACCGTCACGGCCGAGAGCGCTGGAAAGGGACAGGGCAGCACCTTCACGGTCAAGTTGCCGCTCGCACCCATCAGCCGCACCGCCGGCGAGAGCGCGCGCCGACATCCGACTCTGTCCGACGGGCGTCCCCTCCCCAGCGCCCGACTCGACGGCATCCGCGTGCTCGTCGTCGACGACGAGCCGGACGCCAACGAGGCGCTCCGGGTCCTGCTCGATCACTGCGGTGCCGAGGTGCGCGTCGCCGCCTCCGCGGCCCATGCGCTGGAGATCCTGGGCCGCTGGCTGCCCGATGTCTTGGTGACGGACGTTGGCATGCCGGGGGAGGATGGCTATTGGCTGCTGGCGAAGGTCCGGGCGCGCTCCGACGGCCGCGGTCGCCTGCCCGCCATCGCCCTGACTGCCTACGCCTCGAGCGAGGACCGGGCGCGGCTCCTGTCCGCGGGTTTCGCGCTACACGTCGCCAAGCCGACGGAGCCCAGCGAGCTCACCGCGGCGATCGCATCGGTGGTCTCGCGGCGCCGCGAGGTGCGTGATTGACCTACACGGACCAAGCTCGTTGGCCGAAGATGACGCAGAGCGGATCGGGGGGCTACCCGATCGACGCGTCCGCTCTGGAACACCGCGATCTCTCGGGCAGGCCGCTCTCCGGGCGCGAGCCGCGGTCGCGTCGAGGCACACCCCGTCTGGCCGATGCGGACCCTCCTCGCCCTTCGCGGTCGGCGGGTTTCGGTCGTCCATTCCGGCGGTGCATCTCCTGCGTCCATGAGGTCGAGAGCGTCGATCAGGGTGCCAGCCCCACGAGCAGCGCCGCCAGTGCGAGCAGCGCGCAGAGCGGGACGTAGAGCCACGTGTCCCACCATGCGAACGGGGTCCCCGTCACCCGCTTGAAGAGGCCGAACCAGTGCGCGTCGCCGACGACGCGCCCGCTGAACACCACGACGAGCGTCCACGTCCCGACGACGAACATCCAGCGGGGAAGCCATCGGCCGCAGATGCCGAGGCGCCCGAGCAGCACGAGCGCCGCGGCGAAGAGGAGCAGCGCGACGAGCAGGGTGGCCGCCGGTCCGGGCGTGAAGAGGGGCTCGGCGCCACGCCTCGGGATCGTGACCTCGGTTGCCCATCGGCCGCCCGCCGCCCAGTAGCAGTGGAGCGCCCCGAGACCAGCCAGCACCGCTGCCGCGAGGATGCCGACGATGCGCGGCGCCGTCACGGTCTCGTCTTCGTGTCGGACATGGTCGCTAGCTCATACGCTGGACGAACACGGTCACGGAGCCGGTCTCACCGCGGTCCCGTGAGTAGGCATACACGCCCCCGGCGCGACGCGCACCTCCGCGCCGGTTCGCCGCCGTAGCTCGGTTGACGGCGCAGCGGATCCGGAGCAGTGTCGCTGGCGCACGGTCTGGCCGAGCGCCCTGATGCTCTTCGTCGTCCGTCACCGGTACGGCCGGACGCAACCGCTCGCGCCGCAATGGGACCGCCTCGGCTACGGACACGAGTGCTCCCCGTGCTGCGTCCGGTCGCGCGGGCGGGCAGGTCCGGAGCGTCGCCTGGCGCGTGTGCGATCGAGCGCGACGACGCGGCTACACGAAAGGACGGGCGAATGGCAATCGACTTCAGCTTCCCTCCCGAGATCGACGCGCTGCGTTTGAAGGTCCGCGATTTCGTCGCGCAGGTCGTGCGACCCGCCGAGGCGCGGATTGCGAAGCGCGAGGGTGACCGGCGTTTCCTCGTCCAGTCGATCATCGAGATGCGCGTCGCCGCACACGACTGGGGTCTCTGGCTGCCGCATATGCCACAGGAGTACGGCGGCATGGGTCTCGGGCACGTCGCGATGGCGGCCGTGTCGGCGGAGGCCGCGAAGTCCGCGTTCGGGCCGTACGCGCTGAACGCGCAGGCCCCCGACGAGGGCAACATGCACACGCTCCTGCACTGGGCGACGGACGCGCAGAAGGAGAAATACCTGCGCCCGCTCTGCGAGGGCGTCGTTCGGTCGTGTTTCGCGATGACGGAGCCCGAGGTCGCGGGCTCCGATCCGACGCTCATCCAGACGCGCGCCGTTCTCGACGGCGATCACTGGATCGTCAACGGCCACAAGTGGTTCATCTCCGGCGCGAGCGGTGCCGCGTTCGCGATCCTCATCGCGCGCACCGAGGAGCATCCCGAGATCCCGCAGGCGGCGAATACGGCGTTCCTCGTGGACCTGCCGTCCGACGGCTGGAATGTCGTCCGCGACGTCCTGACGATGGCCGGCCACCACAACCATGCCGAGATCCGGATCGAGAACCTGCGCGTGCCGAAGGAAAACATCGTCGGCGGGCGCGGTCAGGGCCATCTGCTCGGTCAGGCGCGCCTCGGTCCCGCGCGTCTGGCCCACTGCATGCGCTGGATCGGTCAGGCCGAGGTGGCACTCGACATGATGGTCGACCGCGCGCTCAACCGCTTCGCGCACGGCTCCCTGCTGGCGGACAAGCAGGGAATCCAGTGGATGATCGCCGATTCCACGATGGAGCTCTACCAGGGCAAGCTGATGGTGCTCCACGCCGCCTACAAGATCGACCGCGGCGAGGACTTCCGCAGCGAGGTGTCGATGGCGAAGCACTTCGTCGCGGGCGCGCTGAATCGCATCGTCGATCGTGCCATCCAGGTGCACGGCGCGCTCGGGTACTCGCTCGACACCCCGCTCGCGCGCATGGCCCAGCACGCGCGCTGGGCGCGCTTTGCCGACGGCGCCGACGAGGTGCACCAGTGGCGCATCGCGCAGCGCACGATCGACGCCTACAAACGCGACAAGTCGACGCGGATGGCGACCGGAGCTCTGCCACTGTAGACGCGCGGACGCTCGCGTTCGCCTGCGGCGTCCACGCGGCGCGGCAGCCCGGCTGATCAGGTGTCTCCTGCCGCCGCTTTGTAGATGCCGCGTGCCATCGTCGACTGCGCGAGTGCAGCGCGGCGAGCGTAGATCGCTCGCCGTACCTGGCGCACGCCCGCATCGTCGGGCGCAGCCTGAAACGCGAGCTCCACCAGGTGGCAGGCGAGCGCGAGGTCGCCTGCGGCGGCAAGGGCGCCGCCCCGTTCGGCGAGGCGCGGAGCGCCGCCCGCCAGCGCCGCGAGCTCGCAGGCGACCGCCGCGGCGGGCGCGGGCTGCAGATGCGCCGGGTCGCCGTCATACCAGCCGCCGTAGAGGCGCCAGACGTTGCGGACGATGAACTCCGGTTCGTCGTAGACCGGCCGCAGGTACGGGCGATCGAGGAGATGCGCCGGGGCGCGGACCGCGTGGAGGACGTCGTCCAGGCAGGCCCCGGCATTCATCAAGGCGAGCGTCTGGTCGTGCAGGGACTCGAGCAGCTCGGCGGTATCGCCGAGCGCCTGGCGGATACGGTCGCCCCCGCGAATCGGGAAGCCGTGGCCGGGGCAGAGGATCTCCGCGCCGAGCCGCGCCATGGCGCGCAGCGCGCGCGCCCAGTCGAGCGGATAGCGCTGCACCTTCTGCGGGTTGCCGCAGTTCGGCGCGGCCCAGATGAAGAGGTCTCCGGTGCACAGGAGCTTCCGCTCGGGTACCCAGACCCAGGTATGGTCGTCGGTCTCGCCGCGGGCGTGGGTGAGCGTCAGGCGCAGCCCGCCGACGTCCAGGTCGAGCCCATCGCGGTAGGTGACGTCGGGATAGCGGTAGTCGCTCGGCCAAACGAGGTCGCGCATCCCGAACTGCCGCGCGTTGACGAGGCGATTGTAGCCCGCGGTGAGGCGGTAGCGGTCGAAGCGCGCACCGACCGCCTCGTGAGCGACGACGCGTGGCGCAGGCGTGGCCTCGTCGCGCCCTTCCTTCTCATAGAGATCGACGCCGAACACGTGATCGATGTGCCCGTGGGTGTACACGGCCGTATGCAGGGGGCGCCGCGACCACGCCCGCACACTTGCGTGGACCTGCCGCGCCAGGATGTGGCCCCCCACGTCGATCAACACGAGGCCGGCCTCGGTTGCGAGGGCCGTGACATTCGCGAAGCTGGAGACGAACGCGACGCCGCGGTCGAGCTCCTCGAGCTCCTGGAGTGGGGCGACGAATGGATGGCGCGCGGTGGTCGAGACGCGGCCGGTCCACAGGTCCTCGGCGGTCTCCATGACGGTGGGCATCCGTCATGCTTAGCGCCGCCGCCCCACGCGTGCCAGTGGGACTCCTTCGTGCGTCGCCCTGGAACGCCGGGCTGCCGGTTCCGCGGCGGGGGAGGTGTGCCACTCTGGGGCAGGGCCCACGTTCCGAGCAGGTCATGAGAGCCACGAGCGCGACACTTGTTGATCGACGTAACAATCTGTTGTTCGACGATGTAGCGGTGGAATTTTCCTTGACAGCAGTGAGGCTGCGGGCGCAAGGTTCGTCGCGCCCGATTCGCCAAGGAGGAAAAGTATGTTTTCATCGCCAAAATATGCCCTCGCGCTCGCGTCGCTCCTCGTCGGCAGCACCGTCGCGAGTTCCGCTCTGGCGACTCCCGGCAAATGTCTGCGTGGTATCGTTCGAGGCTACCCGAACTATGTAAAGAAGCGTCTGGTTACCCTACAGAAATGTGAAGACGGAATCGTGCGTGGGGCCTTTCCCGTCGGTTATGATTGCCTGACCGATCCGGTTGTCGTGAGCAAGCTCGAGACCGCCGTGAGGAATCTCCGCAAGACACTGGGCGGGGCGTGTGGAGGCAATAATCACGTCTGCAACGCCGGCGATACCGGCCACAACGCCGACGAGACGCTGGCGTCGATCGGCTGGGACATTGGCGCCTGTCCGGACTTCGAGAGCAGCGGTTGCACCAACGCGATCACCGACTGCAACGACATTGTCGACTGCATGGTGTGTACCACCGGCGCCGCGGAGACCCAGGTCGTAACGCTCTACGACGGCGCGTTCAACGTCCCGGCGAGTGACCGATCGCTGACGAAATGCCAGCGAGAGATCGGCAAGCGCTCGGCGGAATTTTTCTGGAAGAGGCTCCGAGCCCTCGAGAAGTGTGAGCGGAAGGTTCTGAGCGGGGATTTGTCCGGACCGTGCCCCGATCCAGGGACACAGCAGGACATCACCACGCTCGGGATCAAGCTGGAGGCGAAGATCTGCCGCGAGTGCGGCGGCGCGGACAAACTCTGCGGCGGTGCGGTCGCCGATCGCACCACGACCGAGATCGGCTTCACGCCGTCCTGCCCCGACGTGACGATTCCCGGCGGCGGGATGTGCAGCGGCGCGATCGCTGCGCTCGGCGACATCACGGCGTGTGTGGAATGCGTCTCCGAGTTCAAGACCGATTGTCTCGATGCGCTGTCGGTGCCGGGGATGAAGCCCTATCCAGCCGAGTGCAACGCCGTCCCATAGTCGAGCAACGCGAGTCCCGGAGCCAGCCGGATTCGTGTTTGCCGGGGGTCGGTCAGCGGCCGTCGGCGGTCGGGAGCAGCGCGCGCAGAAGGTCGGTGGTGGTCAGGATACCCAGCAGGGCCCCCGCACCGTCGACCACCGGTAGCGAGTTGATGTGGTGGCTCAGGAGCAAGCGCGTGGCCTCGCCGATCGTGGCATCGGGGTCCGTCGTGAACGGCGTCGTCCGCATGATGGCCGAGATCGGCCCATCCACGGTCGTCTGACTCCGGAGCAGCGCCCGCAACACGTCGCGATCGGAGATCACGCCGACCAGAGCGGCCCCCTCGGTCACCGGGATGTGGTGGAACTCCGCGCGCGCGAGGAGATCGATCGCCTCCTGGATGGTCTGGTCGGGCCGCACCGCGAGGGTCGCGTGCGTCATCAGCTCCGCGACCTTGCGGCGAGCGAGCGCGGCGTCCGCCAGGGCACGGGCGAGGAGGGCATCGACGGTCCCAGCGGTCTCGGACGTATCGTCCATCTGACATCTCCGTTCTGCCTCCATGATGCGAAGCGAGGCGCTGCACGGGGACGCAGCAAGCGCCATGCCTCGGCGTTCTCCAGTGGGGACGCGAGGTGCCGTCGGTGCCCGGCCGCGCCGCGCCGCACTCCGCGCCAAGGAAATGACTCGGCCGCGCCGCGTGGCCGCCCGGCAGGCGGAAAACGCAGCCTCCGGCGATCGTTCGCCTCGCGGGCAGGTCCGCAGTAACATGCAGGCGCAGCAGCTCATCGCGACGGAGGTGCCATGCAGTGCAAGACGTGCGGCGCAGGTGACAAGGTCGAGATCGCCGCGAAGACCACAGGCCGGGGAGGGACGGGGATCACGCGGTGCCACCGGCTCGAATGCGGTCACGCGTGGCACGTGGTGACCCTCACGACCGACGCGCGCGCGGCCGCCGTCGTCGGATCGGAGGATGCCGGGCCGGTGCCGTGCACCTGCAGCGAGATCGCGACGGTGAACAGCCTTCTCGTCGAGGGCCGGCATCACGAAGCCCTCGGGGAGAGCCTCGGCGAGGACGCGTTCAAGCAATGGCTGGAGCAGGTGCTGCAGGCGCTCGACGGCATTCCCGCGGAGAGCAGCGCCCCGACCCTGGTCCGCTCGGCAGCGACCGCCGCGAAGTCGCAGACGACCGGCATGAGCAAGAAGATGAACAATCTGAACAAACTGCTCGGGCGCGCCATCAAGGCGGTGTCTTGAGCGTCGCGTCGCCTTTCCGACGTCGGTCGCGATAAGCCGAGCGAGCGACGGAGGCGTCCACCACGTGCGATCGACGACCGCGTGGATGGCGTTGTTGCTCGTGACAGCCGCGTGCCGTGGCGCTTCGTGCGGCGCACGCGCGCCCGCGGCGGCGGCGGATCGGTTCGTCGCCGCGGGCGACGGGGTGATCCTCGACCAACGCACCGGCTTGCAGTGGACGAGCCGCGACCACGATCACGCGCTGGCCTGGCAAGAGGCCGACCGTCACTGTCGGGCGCTCGCGCTCGGCCGGTGGGTGGACTGGCGGCTTCCCGAGATCGACGAGCTTCGCGCGCTCTACGACACGAGATTCGAGGAGCCCTGCGGCGATCGCTCGTGTCATCTCGATCCCGCCATCCGGCTGGAGGAGCCGTACGTCTGGAGCGCCTCGGCGCCGGCCCCGGGCGCACGCTTCTATTTCGACTTTGCTTCCGGCAACCGTCTTTCCCCGGGTATCGGACCGACGCTGGTGCGGCGCGTGCTGTGCGTCCGCCACGCCGCGTAGCGCCATCGTCGGCGAGCGTCTCGGAGTCGCGCGAGCCTTTCGGATTCGCTCTCGTCGCCAACAACGGGTAGCGACGGGTGCTGTCGCGACGGCTCGTGGACGAGTCGTCGCAGAGGGCCGCGTCAGGGCGTGGGGCAGAAGCTGCTGTTGAACGCGCTTGGCTGCTGCGTCGCCGTGAAGAACTCCTCGATCCGTGGAACCGTGAAGTCGACGGAATCCTCGACCTGGCAGCGCTCGTACCTGGCGAGACACGTGCCGTAGTCGTCGAGCGTCGCGAGGGAGCCGACCCCCACCCCAGCGCACAGCGAGGTCAGCGCGGTGACGTTGCCCCCGTTGTCGTTCAGCAGGTCGTCGATCGGGATCTTGCCGCACGCCTTCGCGACCGTGCTGGCGAGCTTCGTCTGCGCGCCGTCGACGCTCGTGACTTTCTTCGCGCAGGTCTTGGCGGCGGAATCGACGCATTTCTGGGTGCGCTTCAGCTGTGCGCAGTTCATGATCGCGTCGGCGCATTTCGCGAAGGAGGCGCGTGCCTTGAGGGCGAACGACACCCCGGCCTTTCCGGCGGATTTCTCGCAGGCGAGGAGCGCCTTGCCGGGCTTCGGGTCGCTGCCGAGGGCGCCGGCGCCGCTCTCGTTCAGGAGGCAACTGCGCTGCGCGTCGACGGCGTGGCCGACCGTCACGCCGGCGCCTTCGAGCAAATCGCGCGCGCGCGGCATCTGGACGAGGAACAGGCGCTCCGCGACGCAGTTCGTTTGTTCGAGAAGACAGCCGGCATAGTTCTGGATGAAGCTGATCGAGCGCCCGAAGCGGTTTTGGCACGGGTCGCTCAACAGTCCGAAGCGCGGGCCGCCCTCGTCGTCGAACGTCTCGGTCGGGGTCAGCGATCCGCAGAAGCTGGTGATGTCGGCGTCCTCGAGCACCGCCCCGGCGTCCTTCTCCGTGTCGTCGCCGAGATGGGGAATGGTCTTGTTGCAGCCGTCGACCGCCTTCGCCAGGCAGGTCGGGTCGCTGTTCGTCGTCTGCACGCATGCCGCGATCGCGCCGACGCACTTGGTATACGTCTTGGCCCAGGTCGAGAGGTACTTCCCGACGCCTTTGTTCGCCGTCTTCTGACACCTGACGGCGTGCACCGTCTGCATCGGTCGGTTCGGAGGATTAACGAGTCCCGGCGGAACATCCGCGACCACGACACCGACGAGCGGCGATGCCGTGACTGTCACGAGCACGGCAAGCGCGGTGAGGATGGCGCTGCCGGGGAAGGTGCGGAGGCTGCGGTCGGAGATGTCCATCGGGCTCCTTTTGCATGGCTCGTGTGAGCCCGTGGGAAAGCGGTCGAATGGCCGGAAGTTGATACATACCGGTTCCCCCCCGTCAACGCGAACGCCGATGCGAGGGACGAACGCGTTGACGGGCGTCGCGGCTCAGGGGACGAGCTTGTAGGCGCCGCCCTCGCGGACGACGCGGCCGGCGGTGGCGCCGGCGAAGTGGGTGCCGATCACCAGCGTCCGCGTGCCGGCGAGCGCGGCGAAGACGTCCTGGCGGGTGCGGGTCGAGCGATCCCGGTCGTAGTCGACCGCGGCCGCCCACTCGGGGTGCGCCATCTGACACGGATGGTGGAGGAAGTCTCCCGTGATCAACGCCTCCTCGCCGTGCGATGCAACGCGGATGCTGACGTGCCCCGGCGTATGGCCGAGCGTCGGCACCAGGCCGACCTCGTCGCACACACGGTGATCGGTCGCGACGAGCTCGTGCAATCCCGCGTCGACGATCGGTTGCACCGAGTCCGCGAACACCGTGACCTGCTCGGCAAACGCCTCCTGGTCGCGCCAGTACTCGAACTCGGTGCGGCCCATGAGGTAGCGGGCGTTCGGGAACGTCGGTATCCAGCGACCGTCGCGCAGCATCGTGTTCCACCCGACGTGGTCGACGTGGAGATGCGTGCACACGACGGTGTCGATCGATTCGCGCGGAAAACCCGCTGCCGCGAGATCCTGCAGGAACGAGCCCTGGAGATTGTTCCAGTTCGGCACCGAGCGACCCTGCTTGTCGTTGCCGAGGCAGGTGTCGACGACGATCCGACGCGACGGTGTCTCGACCAGCAGCGCGTGGACACTCATCTTCAGGCGACCGTCATCGTCCATGAAGTGCGGCTTCATCCACGACAGCGTGCGGCAGACCTCGGGCGTCGCGCGCGGCAGGATGAACCGGGTCCCGCCGGTCGCCTCGAGCTCGACGATCTTGGTGATGGAGACGGATCCGACGCGCCAGGTTCGCATGCTGCGTGCTTAGCGCGCCGGCGGCGCCGTCTCAATCGGAACGGGAGCTTGCGACGCAGAGGCCCGTCTGCCGCGGGCGTCTCCCCTCGACTCGCCGCGCCTCCCGGCGCGTGCCGCGGTCGTCCGTGCGATCGCGGACGGCGTCAGGGGTGCGCGTGGGCGCGTTGAGACGCCGGAGGCGTGCCGACGACATCCGGCGGAGTCCCGCGCGCGGCGTCCAGCCAGAGCATCTTCAGATCCTTCGGCAGCTGGCTGAAGATGTCCCAGGCCTTTCCCTCCAGTCCGGTCGCGCTGCCGAGGAGGTGCTGGAGGACGGCGAACACCGCGCAGACCGCACGCTGCGCCTCGACCTCGTCGGCGAGGGCCGCCCAGCGGCGTACCCGGCCGAGGAACTCGGCGCGGTGCATACGCGTCACCCGGCGCCCCGAATGATCATGCTCCTGCCAGAACCGGCGGAGGTCTCCGGGAAGCTGCGCCGAGACGTTGTGCACCTCCTCGGGCGTCAGCCGGTCGCGGAGCTCCTGCAGCACGACGAAGGTGATGCCGGTCGCCCGCCGCTCGTCGCAGCCGAGTCGCGCTCCCACCTCGCGGATGAAGGTATGCCTGTTCACGGTCGTCCCCCTCTCCATGGATCGTGTGCAAGACCGCGGCCAGAGGATCTGCCCGCGGAAGCCCCATGGGAGCCCCCACATCGCCGCGCGCCGTGGCATTTCTGGGAATCCCGGAGGGCCGTCGCTGGCATCCCTGGGAACACCGCCTGGACTCAGCACCGGGTGCCGGCTACTCAACGCGCCACGTTCATTCGAGGAGGAGGGAGCATGCACGCACCGATCACGGCTTTCTACGCAGGATTGCTCGGGGTGCTGATGTTGATCCTCGCCCTTCGCGTCGTCGCGGCACGCCGCGCGACCGCGATCGGCCTGGGCGACGGGGGCAACGCGCTCCTCTTCAGCCGCATCCGCATCCACGGCAATGCCGCTGAATACGTTCCTCTGGCGCTCCTCCTGATGCTGATCCTCGAGATCAACGGCACCTCGGCGCGCTGGCTGCACGTCCTTGGTGTCGCGCTTCTCGTCGGACGGATCGCCCACGCCCAGGGCCTGAGCCAGACGAGCGGTGTCAGCCCTGGCAGACTGGTCGGCAACGTGCTGACCTGGACCGTCATCATGGTTGCGGCCGTCGAGAACATCCTGCGCTAGACGCCGAACGACCGCGATCGACCTGGACGACCCCCTGCACCCGGACCGCAGCTGCCGGTACGCCCACGGCGACGACGGTCAATCGTCTCCGCGGTAGCACTTGATCACCGCGAGCTCGTCACCGCTTCGCGTGGTGCGATACTTCTCGAGGAAGAGCCTGCCGAGCGCCCCGAGACGCGGCGCGAGCTTCCCGTCGCGCCGGCGCAGGCGACCCGGTCCGCCATTGTAGACGGCGTAGACCGCGAGGGCGACGCTGTCGGCGTCGCCGGGCGCCGGGGGCGTGGGCGCGGCGAGCACGTCGTCGACGAGATAGTGTGCGAGGATCTCGGCCCCGGCGCGTGCGTTGTAGCCGATGTCCCGCCGCAGGCCCTTCAGATCGTAGAAACCGCGCCACACGCGTTGGTTCACCTGCATCAGGCCGATGGATCCGACCGGAGAGCGGATCGGCTTGATCCTGGTCCCGATCTTGATGAACTGACGCCAGCACGTCTCCTGCCACGCGGTCGCGAGCACGAGCGCGTGGTAGCCGTCGTGCCACGTCGGCTCGATCTCGTTCTTCGCGAGGACCGCGTCGGTCGTGGCGTGCAGGAGCTGACGGACGAGCTCGAGGTACGGCGTCAGGTCGTCGAGTGTCGGCACCCAGCGGTTGAGCCGCGCCGTCAGAGCGGTGAGTGCCGAGTCGGCCGCCCACGCGACGGCGTACCACCGGCTCACGTCGACGCCCGGATTGTCCTCGGGCGGTGCGAGCGGCGGCCCGAAGCCGAAGAGGCGGCGGAGGTCCGGATCGACCGCCAGGTCGTACGCCAGCGGATCGACCGCGGTGCCGGGGGCGAGCGTGCGTGCGAGCCGCCGCAGGCCGTCGGCGGAGATCTCGAGTCCGGCCGACGGGCCGATCTCGTCGAGCGCGCGCAAGGCGTCGCCCCCGGCGACGAAGCCGAGATAGCGCAGCGTGCCGTCGGCCGGAAGTCGGCTCTCGAGCGTGCGGAGCACCGGACGCAGCCGTCGCCACGTCTTGAGGAAGAGCGTCCGGACGGGGTCGGGACCGTCGTCCGGGGCGGTGGTGAGCGCCGCGAGGAGCTCGTAGCGCGCATCGAGCAGGATGGTGGCGAGCGCGCGGCGCACGTCCCGATCGTCCGTGTCCGCGGCGACTTGCTTCACGACGAACGTCAGGAACGCGTCCCAGCGTTGCAGGGCCGCATCGACCGCTGCGAGCTCCGCCTCATTGAGCGGCGGCTCGGCGGCGTCGGGCGGTCCGGCGCGGTCGGGGGGTGGCGTTGCGCGCGACGCGGTCGCGGCGGGCGCACCGCCCGCCGTCACGTCGGCCGGCGCTTCGGGCACGTCGAAGCGGACGTTCACGGCGACCCCGTCGTCGTCGACGCGCGGATCGGCGAGGGCGATCGATGCGAGGATCGCGTCGCTGCGGGCCGCGTCGTCGCGCGGCAGCAGCGTCGGCAGCAGGCCGCGCAGCTCGGCGAGCGGCGTGCCGAGATCGAGGACGAGCGTTGCCAGTCGGGGTTGGACGTAGCTCACGACCCAACCGCCGATCGTGTCTGCGAGCAGCTTGCTGCCGACCGTTCCGCCGGTGAGCGTCGAGTCGACGACACGGAAGCGCACGATCGGCATGCCGGGCGCGGTCTCCGGCTCGAGCAGGGCCTGCACCGTGCCCGTCCAGTCGGTCGCGATACAGTGATCGCCGAGCCCGGCGCCGACGCGCGCCCTGGCGGCGCTCACGATGCGCAGCCGTCCGCCGTCGTTGTCGACCCGGGGATCCGCGAGCGTGAGCGCGCTGCAGCCGTCGGCGTCGCGCCAGACGGCGGCCGTCCCGTCGGGCTCGGTATAGACCTGTGCCAGCAGCAATCGCCGCAGCGAGGGATGGTCCACCTGCAGCGGCACCGCGACGGTTCGAGCGGCGCTCCTGCCGGGCACGAGCGACACGACGGCGAGTGTGACCCAAACGATCAGCGCGCGGCCGCGTGGACCGCCGCGGTAGATGCGGACGGCGGGCATCGCAGAGCATCGTCCCCCGCCATCCAGAGGGCACCGGCACGCGCTTGTCAATGCGCGGAGGCCGCCCGGGTCCCTAGCCGAGGATGCCGAGCTGCTCGAGATGACGCGCGCCGGCGGCGAGGATCTCGTTGCGGCGGAATGGCGCGATGTGGCTGCCGCTGTACCAGTGGATCGGCGGCTCGCCCCAGTGCCGCCAGAGCGCATGTGGATGCTCGGGGGGGACGATGCGATCGCCGCGTCCGGCGACGATCAGCGCGCGCTTCTTGTCGATCGCCAGCGGGTACGTGAGCGGCGAGTGCACCCGGTAGGCGGCCTCCAGCTCGTCGACGGAGAGCGGAGCGGTGCCGAGCGCGTGCCGATGGCGGCTGAGCGTGAAGAGGCGGGAGGGCAGGGCGCCGAGACAGACCGGCGGTGCGACCGGTACCACGAAGGCCGGCGTCGAGCTCAACCCGGCGAACAGCGACGCGATGTAGCCGCCGAGGCTCAACCCGATGACCCCGACCGGAACGTGGCGCTCGCGCGCGAGCCAGCGCGTCACGAGATCGACGTCGTTGATCGCCTGCCGCACGGACTCGTTCAACCGGTCGACCCGCCACGAGCCGAAGAGCTCGCCGGAGTAGCGGGCGCTCGCGGGACAGCGGGCGCCGTGGAACGGCAACGTGACGAGGGCGACGTCGAGGCCGAGTTGGAACCACTGGTTCACCATCAGGACGACCCCGTCGATCCGCGGATTGCCCATGGTGAAGCCGTGCAGCGCGACGACGGTCGCGGCAGGGGTGTCGTGGTGCATCCAGTGCTCGACCGGGACGTACGTGTTCTCCTTGCAGACCGTCGCGGCGTCGGACCCAGCGTCGTACCTCCGGTAGTCGCTCGCGAAGCGCCGGGCGACGACGACGCCACCGTCGACCGTCCGCCGCCGGGTGCTGGTGAGGAGCCGCGGCGGAGCGGGCGCGTCGAGAAACGCGAAGAAGTGACGCGGTGTGCGGCGCAGCGCCGGCGTGACGTAGGGCTCCATCGATGCGCGCACCCGCCGACGCTCGAGCTCGTCGACCGCCAACGCGGCGTCGAAGGCGAGGCTCATGCCGCGCAACGCCGCGCCGTCCAGCACGCTGCCGAGCGCGCTCAACGGTCGGTCGAGGAGGGGTTCCTCGGGAAGCGTGTCCGGCAGGAGTGCGGCGAGACCGTTCATGCGAGTCTCCGCGCGCCGATCGTGGCGAACGCGGCCCGCGTCAGACGCTCGATGCCGATCAGGCATTCCGCCGTGACGAAGACGGCGCTCAACAGGACCCGTCCGGCGACGTATCTGGCACCGCTGCGGAGCGCCGCGACCATCGATTCCGCTCGTGGGCTCATGGCATGCCTCCGGGGAATCCGGACGACGGGACCTCCCTTCCTGCGCGTGGAGCGTCACCTCGACCGGACACCTGCGATCTGCGACTTCCATGCCAACCACGCGCCGCCCGCCAGCGTCCGAGCGACGCGTCGTTTGCGGCCCCACGCGCGCCGCCCGCCTTCCGGACGATGTAGGAATTACAGCGCCGGTCGACCGGCTGCGGTCGCGCGGATCGCGACCGTCGCCCGGACCGGCAGATGATCGGAAGCGCGCCGCGCGAGCGGCGTCGCGTGGACGTGGACCTCGCGTAGAGCGCCGGCCGGACGCACCCACACGCGATCGAGCGCGAGCACCGGTCGCCACGCGGGAAACGTGCGCAGCACGGCCGCCCGCCCGAGATAGCGGTCCAGGACGCGCAGGGCGCGGAAGGCGGGAATCCAGTGGTTGAAGTCGCCGAGGAGCAGCGTCAGCGGCGTCTCGCGGCGTTGCAGGGCGTGCAGCAGGGCCGTGACCTGCGTACGGCGCTCGTCGGCGCGGAGACCGAGGTGGGTGGTGACCACGCGCACCTGCGCGCCCGCGATCTCGAGATCGATGTCCAGCGCGGCGCGCCGCTCGCGGCCCGTGACGCCGAGATCCAGGTGGCGGACATCACGCGGCGCCCAGCGCGTCAGCAGCGCGTTCCCGTAGCGGCCCTGGTGGCGCACGAGCGTCGGACCGGGGATGGCGCAGAGGCCCGTCGCGTCGGCCAGATGCGCGAGCTGATCGACGCCTCCGAAACCGCGATGCGGCGACTCCACCTCCTGGAGCCCAACGAGGTCGGCCGCGAGCTCGCGTACGACGCCCGCCACCCGTTCGGCGTCGACATGGCCGTCGCGGCCGGTGCAGCGGTGGACGTTGTACGTGGCGACCGCGACGAGCGCGCGATCGTCGCCCGCGTCTCGCGCCGGCGCGCTCACGACCCGCCCGGTACCGAGGCGCTCGGCCGCGCCAGCCGTCGACCCAGCGCGAGCAGCGCGGCGCCGAGGAGCGCGAGGGCCAGCATGCTGGGCGCGGCGCCGAGGCGCAATGCCACGCGCAGCACGTGCGAGAGCAGGCCGATCGCGACGACGCCGGGCACGGTGCCGATGATCGTGCCGAGCGCGTAGTCGAGCGGCGGCACGTGGGAGGCGCCGGCCACGAGGTTCATCGCCGTGAACGGCACGAGCGCGGCCATCCGTGCCCCCGCAACCGCCATGGGACCGCGACGCATGAGTTGCCGCGTGAGACGGTTGAGACGCCGGCCGGCCAGGCGGCGCACCGGGTCGCGCCCGAGCAAGCGCCCCGCGAGATAGCCGACGGCCGCGCTCGTGAGCGTGCCGCCGACGGCATAGGCGAGGCCGAGCGGCACGTCGAAGCGGAGAATGGTCACCAGGATGAGCAGCGTGACGGGGACGAAGGCGAGACCGCCGAGCGCATACGCCGCCAGCACGCCGAGCGGTGCGATCGGACTGGCGCCGAGCGACGCCGTCCATGTGCCGATGGCGGCGACGATGCCGCGATCGCTGAGCGCCGGCCAGAGCGCGATCAGGAGCGCGAGACCGAGCACGATCGTGCCGCCGCGCATGAACGGGTGGAACGCGGTGTCGCGCACCTCCTCCGGCAGCAGCTCGTCGAGCAGGCGCTCGGGATCGATCGGCCGCTCCGGGTCGGCGGCGAGCGCCGCCGCCGCCAACCAGGGCGACGTCGGGACGGATGCGGGCTCGAGCGGGGCGAGCGTACGTGCGCCGCCGCGCAGGTGCTCGACCGCTGCGATCAGGGATCCCCGGCTCGTGATCGCCTGCGTGACGTGCGCGCGCGGGACGCCGAGGTGCTCCGCGAGGAGTCCGTCGCGAAACCCGACGATCCCGGCGGCCGCCACCGGATCGTCGCCGGACTCCGCCGCGAGATCACACTCGCTGTCGAGGCCCATCGACCGGTTGCTCAGGTTGGCGGAACCGATGCGGACGAGGCGGTCGTCCACGATCATCACCTTGGCGTGCACGTTGACGCAGCCGTCCGTGAGGTCGGGCACGACCGGATGGTAGAGGCGGAGCCGCCCGTGGCGATCGCAGGCGCGCAGGCGCTCGACCAGCGTCTCCCGCAGCCGGCCCATCGTGGTCTGCTCGAGCCACCCCGAGCACTCGCGCGGCAGCACGAGCACGATCTCCGGACCGTCCGGCTCCGTCAGTCGTGCGGCGAGCGCGTCCCCGACGCGGGCCGAGGTGAGGTACTGGTTCTCGATGTAGAGGAACCGGCGCGCCGCGGCGATGGCGTCGACGAACAGCGTCTCGACCTCCCGCACCTCGTCCTGTCCGTTCCACTTCGGCTGCGTGCGGGCGATCGCGATCTCGACGTCGTGCAGATCGGGGGCCAGCGTGCGCGGCCAGGGATCCGCCGTCGGTGGCGGGGGCGCCGCGAGCCTGCGTCCCGTCGCGCGTCGCCAGCGACCGCGGACGAGGGTGCCGAGCGCGGCGGCCGCCGCGCCGTCGACGGCCATCTGCACGTCGTGGAACGGCCCGTACGGACGGCCCGCGGCGTCGCGTCGGCGCGCATCGTGCGCCAGATGCGCGCGCGTGTCCCAGCGATGCGTGCACAGGTCCAGCCCGCCGGCGAAGGCGAGGGCGTCGTCGACGACGACGATCTTCTGGTGGTGCGAACCGCCGAGCGGGTGATGGTGGTCGAGACGAAAGGACAACCGCCGGTGCGTGCGCCACCCGAGCTTCACCAGCGGCAGATGCTCGCGCTCGAGCGCGTAGATCATCGCGAAGTCCCAGCTCAGGACGTGGGCCCGGAGGTGCGGCCGGCGTTCGACCAACCCGTTCAGGAACGCGCCGAGGCGGTCGCAGGGCGCGAGCGGACGTGCGTGCTGCAACCGGGTCCGGCTGTCGATGTCCCAGCTGGCGATCAGGATCGAGCGTTCGGCGCGCTCGACCGCGGCGCGAAAGGCGGCGAAGTAGGCCTCGCCGTCCACCAGGAACGCCACGCGGCGGGCGGGCTCGCGCCGCCAGCAATTGCGCCCCGCGACGGCGATGCGGAAGTCTCCCGCCGGCGCGCGAGCGCGCCGGCTGGCCACGTCTTCAATCGTCGGCCTCCACCTTCGTCTCGATCTTGATCCTGGCGTCGAAGTCGTGGTGCATGCCTCCCTTCACCACGGTCTCGAGCTTCAGCCCATCCCCATCCGGGAGGCAGGTTCTGTGCCAAGGATGCCTCGCGGGAAGGCGGCGGAATTCGCGCGCGCGACGGATCGCGTGCACGTCCGCTCGCTGCGCGCGTGTAAAGGTTGCACGATGGGAGGGCGCGTCCGGGATCAATCGAGCCGGACGTCGATCTCGAAATAGCGCAGCAGATCGCCGAGGGAGCCGTCCTGCGGCGGCCGCTCCGCCGCCGGAATGCAGCCACAAAGGCGGACGTGTGCCGCGAGCGCTTCCATGTCGTGTTCGGCGAGCGGAAGGGCGCCCGCCGTCACGATCGCCTCGTGGCACCGGGTACAGGTCGCGCGAACGGACACCGGGGCTCCTGCCGGGGAGAGCCCGCGAGGCGACGATCGGTTGACGTCGCGCGGCCCGGCTGTTCCCCGAGGGCTCGCTGCGCTACGCTCGCGACGTCGAGGAGCGACCATGACGAAGCGATTCATCGCAGCCTGGGCCGCGCGGCCCATGAGGGCGCTCGCGCTCATCGCGGCGCTGCTCGTCGCCGTCGGTAGCGCGGGATGCGTCACCTGTCATTGCCGGCCGCTGGCGAACGGCGACTGCACGTGTCCGTCGTCCGCCCCCGGCGCTCGGTGATCTCGTCGCCACCGGAAGAACGAAGGCGCGGCGCGCGATCGCGAGCGCGTGCCGGGGTCGCGACAAGCTGCTCGACACGGGGGACGACCTGACACCCGCGGCAATCGGTTTCGGCGATCCGTGCCTGGACGTCACGATTTCGACGGGGCGTCCTGCGTCCACGCGGTCGGCACGCTCGGCGAGCTGATCGACTACGGCGGCCGCGTGACCGAGTTCGAGGTCGACTGCGCCGATCGCGTCGCGTGCACGCAGCCGTTCCGCGTATACTGTCTCGAAGAGTAGCGCCGCCGCGTCAGAACTCGCAGCCTCCCGCGGTGCAGGCGCTGAAGTTGAGCGTGCAATCCGGATTGCAGCTCAGTGTGCCGCCCGCGTCGTCGCAGAAATCGTCGCAGGTGCAGATGTCCTCGAGGCAGCTGGTGTCGTCGATCGCGGCGCCGTCGCACTCCTCGTCGCCCTCGACGATGCCGTTGCCGCAGACGGCGACCGGCGTCGCGGCGGGAGTCGGTTGGACCGGCGTCGGCGAGGGCGTCACGGTCACCGTGGCGACCAGCGTGGGCACGGCCGTCGCCGACGCGGTCGGGAGCGCAACCGCGGTCCCGGTGGGTGACGGCTGCACGGGCGTGGATACCGACGTCTCGACCGCGGTCGCAGTGGGATTCGGCTCCGGCGGCGGGACGGGTGTGGTCGTCGCGGACGGGGTTGCCGCGACGGCGCCCGTAACGGTCGGCGTCGCCGTCGGGCTGGAGGTCGCGGCCGGACAGGTTCCGCAGAACGACGGCTGCTCCTCCGATGCAGCGGGGAACTCCGTGTCGAGACCCAGGCAGATGAGCGCCTCGCGCGTCCGCGGTGCCTCGAAGAGCGCGAGCCGCGCAACCGCGTCGTCCTCGACGAGACGCCGGAGACACGTCGCCAGGCCGTTCAGCGAGATCGCCGGGGCCGGCGGGCTGAGACACGCGCAGCGCTCGGCGAGCGCGGCGAAACCGAGACCGTCCGCGTCCAGCAGGTCGGCCAAGGGCAGGCGGGTGCAGGCCCGGCTGGAAACCCGTCGCTCGAACTCCGCCTCGCTATCGTGGATTCGGGCCAGGTCGTCGTCGCATCGACCGGCGGCGCGGGTACAGCATCCGATCGGATCGGCCGCCGACACGAGGCAATCGAGCCCGTGCGTGAGGCAGCGGCCGAGATGGCCGTCGACGTCGCCGACCAACGTGCGTGCGGCGTCGAGGACGTCGTCGTGGCACGCGAGAAGCGCGCTTTCGTGCGGGTGATGGTGCGGTGCGGCGGATGCTGGCGCTCCCGATGCCACGGTTGCAAGGAAGATCACGGTGACTCGAAGGGCTGGTCGTCGACGCATGCGGGCTCCTCTCCAGGAAACCATTCAGCGGTGGACGCGCGCAGAGACAATCCCTGCTGCGGGTGAGAGCGAGAACGAGCCGAGCGACGACGGTTCGCTACGAGTGATCGTCGCGGCTCCGCCGCGAGAGGGCGCCGCAGCGACAATGCAGTGGCTCGACACGATCTGCGTGGAATCCCGAGGCGCAGCCGCCGACCGAGCCGAAGGGGAAGCGCCTCCCGCACGAACGGCAGCGACGGGAGCGACCACCGCAGAACCAGCAGGGGCGAGCTAGACGATGCGCCGGTGCGGCAGGCACGCGCGCCGGCGCACACGTGCAATCGACACGCGGTGGCGCGACGTCACGTCCGGGGACAGTGCTCTTCGATCATGTCGAGGAGGCGATCGTAGTCGACCGGCTTCTCGAGCACCGTCGTGATCCCGCACGCCGCCGCCTTCTCGCGCAGGCTGCTGCCCGTGTAGATGCCCGAGTAGGCGATCGTCGGGATCCTCGCGAGCTCGGGCATCTCGAGCTGCTCGGCGCGGAACTGAAATCCGTCCTTCCGCGGCATCAGGAGATCGAGCAGGATCACGCATGGCCGGAGACCGCCGCGCAGCCTCCGGAGCGCCTCATCGCCGTCCCCGGCGGCGACGACGGAGTATCCGCACGCCTGGAGCAGATACTCGAGCGCGTCTCGGAGATCGGAATCGTCCTCGACGACGAGGACCGGCTTCTGCGGCTCGGGCGCGCGCCGCCGGTCGGGTGCCGACGTCGATCTCGGACGTGCTCCGGGCATGGCCTGCTCTCTCGCGCGCGACGGTGACCGTGGGAGCAATCGCCGCGCCACGCGAGACGGCAACGATTGCGCGGCCTTCGCACGCGGCCCGCGCACGGTGTGTCCAGGCTACATCGGACCGCTGAAAGATTTGCACGCTCTGCGGCGATGCATGCGGCAAGAGGGAGGCTCGCCGGGCGAGACGTGGGCCGATGGGTCTGGCGTCGCCGCGTCCGACGGGCTACCACGGCGCCGATGCCCGAGGAGCTGCCGCCGATCGCGTTCCTGCGGGCCTTCTCCCGCGCCGCGGAGCGGCTGAGCTTCAAGGAGGCGGCGTACGACCTGAGCCTCTCGCCATCCGCGGTGAGCCGGCAGATCCAGTCGCTGGAGGCGCATCTCGGCGTCGCATTGTTTCGCCGCCTGAACCCCGGCCTGGAGATCACGGAGGAGGGCCGGCGCTACCTCGAGACGGTGAATGGCGTCCTGGACGCCCTGCGCCGCGCCCAGGACGGCTTCGCCGTGCCCGTGTCACGGCCGCTGCGGGTGAGCGCGCTCGAGTCGTTCACCGAGAGCTGGCTGATCCCGCATCTCTCCGACTTCGAGCGCGTCCATCCCGGCATCGAGCTGCAGGTGGAGGCGACGTTGCGATATGCCGACTTCGAACGCGATCCGATCGACGTGGCGATCCGCTTCGGCACCGGTCCATGGGCCGCCCTCCACAGCGAGCCGATCGTCGATTTCACCTACTTCCCCGTCTGCAGCCCGGCGCTCGTCGACGGCGGCTCACCGCTGCGCGCGCCGGGCGACCTGCGTGGGCACACCATCATCCACGTCAGCCAGACCCCCGACGCCTGGAACGAGTGGCTGCGTCAGGCGGGCGTCGCGGGACTGCGGCCGACGCGCAGCGTCACCTACGATCATCTCTCGATCGCGCTGAGCGCCGCGGAGGCCGGTCACGGCGTCGCGCTGTCGAGCGAGTTCCTGTGCGCCCAGCGGATCGCGGCGGGCCGACTGCGGGCGCCGTTCGACCTCCGGGCCCGATCGGCGTCGACCTATCACCTCGTCTGCCGGCCGGAGGGCCTCGAGGATCCGCGGATCGTCGCCCTGCGCGACTGGCTCGTCGACGCGCTCGACTGACGACGTCGGCCGCCGCGATTGCAGCGGCCGCACGCGGCGCGTGCGGAGAAATCGTTTGCGACGCCTCCGTGGCGCGGCGTAACTGGCGCCCATGAGACAGCTCACGTGCACGGGCCCGCACGCGATCGACTGGCAGGACGTTCCCGAGCCGCGGCTGCAGGGCGACGGCGAGGCGCTCGTCCGGCCGCTCGCCGTGGCGCGTTGCGACATCGACCTCTTCCTCACCTCCGGGCTCTTTCCCGCGCGTGGTCCCTTCGCCCTCGGGCACGAGTGCGTTGCCGAGATCCTCGAGCTCGGCGACGGCGTACCAGGGCTGGAAGTTGGCCAGCGGGTGGTCGTCGCCTTCCAGGTGTCGTGCGGTGCCTGCGGCACCTGCCGGGCCGGCCATACCGGCAATTGCGATCGCTATCCGACGCTCTCCGACTACGGCATGCAGCCGCTCTCCGGCACCGAGTACGGCGGCATGCTCTCGGACGTGGTGCGCGTAGCGCACGCGCGGGCGATGCTGGCGCCGGTCGCGTCGCGGCTCGATCCGGCCGCGCTCGGCAGCGTGTCCGACAACGTGCTCGACGGCTATCGCGCCGTCGCGCCGCATCTGGCGGCGCAGCCGGGGGCGGAGGTCCTGATCGTCTGTCACGGCTTGAAGAGCGTCCCCCTGTACGCGGCGCAGACGGCGTTGGCGCTCGGGGCCGGGCGCGTCGACTACGCGAGCGACGACGCGGAGGCGCTGACGCTCGCCGAGCGGCTCGGCGCCCGCCCCATCCCGACCGACTTCGAGAAGCCGGCGCGCCGCTACCCGATCGTCGTCGACGCCGGGCTCACGCCGAACGGGCTGCGCTACGCCGTCCGCGCGACCGCGCCCGAAGGCACGTTGCAGAGCGTGAGCTTCTACGCCGGCGGGGACATGCCAATGCCGCTCGGCCGCCTCTATACCCTCGGTATCCGCTTCTTCACCGGGCGCGCCCATGCGGCGGCGCTGCTGCCGCGGGTCATGCCGTTGATCGAGGCGGGACGCCTGCGGCCGGAGGAGGTCACGACGCGCGTCGTCGACTGGGAGGCTGCGCCGGCGGCCTGGCTCGAGCCGGCGATCAAGCTCGTCGTCCGCCGCTAGGTCGCCGCTCCTTGCAAGAGCCGCGCGCGTCGGCGAGGCTGCTGCCATGGGCGCCCCACATGATGTCCTCGCCGAGGCCAAGGGCTCGACCCTGATGCTGACGCACTACGGTCGGAAGACGGGGAAACCCTACAAGGTCCGGATCTGGTTCGTGGTGATCGCCGGGCAGCTCTGGATCGGAAGCCTCGACACCGCGCGCGCCTGGGTGCGGAACGTCCGCGCGTCCGGCAAGGCGGCGCTCGACTTCGGCTCGGGTCCGATCCCGGTACGCTGCACGTGGGTCGACGGGCCGGAGGACACCGATCGATTCCAGGCGGCCATCCGCGCGAAATACTGGATCCTGGGGCCGATCCTCTCCCGCTTCATCCACGGCACGCGCTGCGCCTTCAAGACCAGCCTCGAGAACGGCTGAGCCGCGGGCCCGCCGCTCGCCTGCGGTCTCTCAGGCGTGGATCGGCGGCCGGCGGCCCCGCCACGCGCCGTCGGCCTCGAGCTGCGCCGCGACGCGCAGGAGCAGGTCCTCGCGACCGAACGCGGCGACCAGCTGGACGCCGATCGGCAACCCCTCGGGGCTCCAGTGGAGCGGCAACGAGATGGCCGGCTGGCCGGTCACGTTGAACGGAATGGTGAACCGCAGCAGCTCGCCGGTCCGCTGCCAGGCGACGAGCGGCTGGCCGGGGACGGGACGATGCTCGCCGAGGCGCGGCGGCGGTCCAGTGAGGGTGGGAGTGAGAAGGAGGTCGTGGCCGTCGGCCCACCAGGCTGCGACCCGCCGCCGGAAGCCGTTCATCGCCTGCAGCGCGTCGAGATAGGCGACGGTCGAGACCGTACGTCCGAGCTCGGTGATGGCCCAATTGTCCTGGTCCATGTCGGCGGCGCCGAGCGGCCTGCCGAGCATGCGACCGAACACGTCGATCAGGTGCGCCTGGCTCGCGGCGACGACGGTGATCGCGCTCGGTCCGACATCGTTCTGGTCGGCGAGAGCGGGCGGATACGACTCCTCGACGTCATGGCCGAGCGCCGTAAGACGGCGCGCGGCAGCCTCGAGCGCCGCGATGCAGTCGGCGTGTATCTCGGCGCCGAGCCGGTTTCCGAGCAGGCCGATGCGGAGCCGTCCCGGCGACGCACCGACTTCCTGGGCGTAGGGCCGCAGCGGTCGCGCCGCGTCGTAGGGATCGCCGGGCATGGCGCCTTCGACGGCGTCGAGGAGCGCGGCGGTGTCCCGGACGCTGCGCGTGACGACGAACTCGAATGCCAGCCCGGCCCAGCCCTCGGCGACGTCGGGACCGAGCGAGATGCGACCACGCGTCGGCTTCAGGCCGATGATCCCGCACTGGCTCGCCGGGTTGCGGATCGAGCCGCCGCCGTCGCTCGCGTGCGCCGCCGGCACCATGCCGGACGCCACCGCGGCCGCGGCGCCGCCGCTCGAGCCGCCGCTCGCGTGCTCGGGATTCCACGGATTGCGGCACGGGCCATACGCGTCGGACTCGGTCGTCGCCCACGCGCCGAGCTCGGGCACGTTCGATCGTCCGACGATGACGAGGCCGGCCCGCCGGAACTTGTCGACGAGGTAGGAGCTCGTCGGATGGCGATAGTTCGCGTCGCGCAGGAAGCGCGTGCCCCAGGTATACGGATCGCCGGCGGCGCAGCCGCCGGCGAGATCCTTGAGCAGGAAGGGGACGCCCCGGAAGGGGCCGTCCGGCAGCGCGCCCTGCGCCTCGCGGCGGGCGCGCTCGAAGTGCTCGTGGATGACGGCGTTCAGCCGCGGGTTCAGGCGCTCGATGCGGGCGATCGCCGCGTCGACGAGCTCGATCGGCGCGACGTCGCCGCGCCGCACCAATGCCGCCTGCGCCGTCGCATCGAGGTCGGCCAGATCGTCGCGCATGGGCGCGCTGTAGCACGATCCGCGCGCGGAGAGGAAACGAGAATCAAGGCGGTGGCTCGTCGGTGAGATCGCCGGGCTTCGGGAGGCCCGCACGTCCAGCGTCGAAGGGTGGCGGCGCCGCGACGGGCAACTGGCCCGGGGCGGCGATGACCGGATGTCCCTGCTGCTGCCACGCGAAGACGCCCTCGTCGAGGACGGCGGTGTGCGGATAGCCGCGCTTGCGGAGCTCGTCCATCACGATGCCCGAGACGTGGTGCGGGCACGCGCAATACGCGATGACCCAGGTGCCGTCATTCGGAATCTTGTCGAGATCGTGCATGTCGAAGTACGGGATCGAGATCGCGCCCATGATGTGCAGGCGTGTGTAGTCGGACGTCGTGCGCGCGTCGATCAGGACGAGCCGGCGCTTCTCCTCGTACGCCTTGGCGACGTCGGCGACCGAGGCGTAGCGATCCTCGCGGAGCGTGAAATCGGCTTGCGGGCCGTGTGGATTGATGACGACCGGAACGTCCTCGACGAACGGGCCCTCGCCCGTCGGCGGCGGCCCGCCGCTGGCGGCGGCCGGTAGCGGCGGAGCGGGACGGGCCAGGGAGCGGACGTACGCGATCACGTCCTCGATCTCGGGAGTCGACAGCTTGCCGCTCCATGCGTCCATCAGGGTTCCCGGGCGGCCGCGCGTCACGGCGACGCGCAGAAAGGCATCCGATGCGCTCGCGAGGAACATCGGGTTGGCGAGATGCACGGCGCTGCCGCGCTGCTCGGCGGTGCCGTGGCAGCGCCGGCAATTGGCGGCGTACACCTCCGCGCCCCGTCCCGGATTCCCGCTCGAGGGCCTGCGCGGGAGGGGACGCGGCGCCGGGCCACCCGCGCGGATGAACGCGATCAACGCCTGGACGTCCAGGGGGTCGAGCGGTCCGCCGTCCTGGCGGGCATAGCCCGCCATCGCGGTCCCGGCCCGACCGTGCTCGATTGCGGCGCGCAGGAACGCATCGCTCGCGGTCTCACGGAACGTGGACGAGCGCAGCGACGGGGCGTTGTCGGCCCCATACCCTTCGAGGTGGGCCCCGTGGCAGATCTGACAATACTTGCCGTACAGCGCGGCGCCGTTCGCGGGCGCCGGCGACGTCGCCGGCCGCGGCGTGGCCGCCGCGGCGAGCGACGCGGGCGCGAACGCCAAGGCGACGAGCGGCACGATCGCGCCGAGCGCGAGGACGAGGCGAGTACGCGGCGTGGTGGACGTCATGGAAGCGCGGGCGCTGGAGACGGCGACGATGCCATGTATCGTGCCGGTGGGCCACCCGGGACGGGTGCATCGCGACTCGAGCGCGTGTCGGCCGCGGGCGTCCCGGTGGAGGCGCGCGTCATGATCGCTCGCCGGTCGTGTCCGCGGACGGCCGCTCGAGGACCTCGCGTCGGAACAGCATCGCCTCGTACGCGAGCGCGTCGGTCAGCGGACGTCCGGAGGTCGCGCGGATGATCTCCGTCTGCAGCCGCACGCCGCGGGGCGGCAGCGCCGCGAGCTGTGCCGCGACCTCGCGTGCGCGTCCGAGCGCCGCGCCGTCGGGAACGAGCTCGGCGAGCATGCCGAGCCGGAAGGCCTCCGCCGCGCCGAACGAGCGCGCGGTGAGCGCGAGCTCGCGCGCCGGGCCGTCGCCGACCGCGGCGCGGAGCGCCGCGAAGCCGCCGGCGGCGCCGAAGCGGACCTCGGGGACGCCGAAGACCGCGTTCCGCCCTGCCACGCGCACGTCGCACGCCAGCACGAGGCCGAGGCCGCCGCCAAGCGCGCGTCCCTCGACGGCCGCGACGAGCGGCTTCGGGAACTGCGCCAGCGCCGCGAAGAGCGCGGTCGAGGACTCGACGATCTCGCGCCGGTTGGCGGCGTCGCCGCCGAAGACCGACACGTCCATGCCGGCGCAGAAGTCCGGCGCGGCGCCGGTGAGGACGAGGCAGGCGACCTGGTCGTCGCTCGCCAGGGTCGCGAGAGCGTCGGCGAGCCGCCGGCGCATCGCGAGGGTGAGCGCGTTGCGCTTCGCGGGCCGGTCGAGCGTGACCACCGCGTAGCCGCCGCCACGCTCCGTAGTGAGATGCGTCTGCCCCATTGTGGTTCCTCCGTCGGCGCGTGTCGCTCCGGTGAACAGCACTGGTCATGATGTGAGCAGCCCGATCCGTCTCGGCGGCCGCTCGCCATGGGTGCGCGTAGCAAAAGCGAGGGGGCCCGGCTCTTGCAAGACCCGAGGCGCGGGCGAGCGACGGCATGGCAACCTCCAACCTCGACAGACGCAACGGCGACCATCCCGGATTCCGCGGATTCGCGCTGCCTATAGGGGAGGCGAGGTGGCACTCGCCCGGGAGCGGATCGAGCACGCGCGGGACCGTGCCTCGTGGCGGCGTGGCACTCCGGCTCGTCGGGCCGCGAGCCGACGGGGCGCGGGTCGCGCGGCGCGCGGGCAGGGCGCGACGCCGACCGACGTCGCCGGTGGGGCGCGACTTCCTCGTCGCCGTGGCCAGCGCAGCGCTGTGGCTGGCCTTGATGGAAGCGCTGCAAGCGCTGCACGGTTGAGCGCGCCCACGGCCGCGTCGCGCGACGCTAGCGCGTACCGCTCGCCTGCTCGGCGGGCATCGCCTGGACGACCTCGCCGTCGCGCACGGCCTGTCCGACGTTCAAGGCGATGAGATCGTCGGGGGCGACGCCCGCGGTCACCTCGACGAGGCGGCCGTCGTCGTATCCGAGCGCCACCTCCGACAGCCTCAGGTGGTTGTCGCGCACGATCGGCACGTACACCTTGCCGTTGCGGAAGACGAGGGCGTCGGCGGGCACCTGAGGTGCGCCGCCACCCCGCAACGCGACCGTGAACGCGACCTGCGCGTACATCCCGGGAAGAAGCGCCTCGTCGTCGTTCGGGACGTCGACCTCGACCAGCATCGTGCGCGTGGTCGTCTGCAGCGCGTCTGTCCGGCGGGTGACGGTTCCCTTGAACTCGCGTCCCGCGTACTCGGCGACCGTGATCACGGCCGGATCGCCGATCCGGAGGTGCGGCGTCGCGCTCTGCGGCACGTCGGCGTAGACGCGCACCGGCGAGAGCGTGGCGAGCACGAGCATCGGCGTCCCGCCGGCGGTCGTGGTCACCTGCGGGATGAGGGAGCCGGGATCGACGTTGCGCGCGGTCACGATGCCGGTGAACGGAGCGCGGATCGTCTCGTAGGCCTGCGTCGCCTGGAGCTCCTCGAGCGACGCCTTCGCTCGCAGCATGGCGCTGCGCGCCTCGTCGGCCGCCTGGCGGGCGACGATCCCCTGGCGGAAGAGATCCTGGTTGCGCGCGTTCGTGACGCTCTGCAGCTCGTAGTTGGCGCGCGCGTCGGCCACCTGCTGGTCGACCTCCGGGCTCTCGAGCACGGCGAGCACCTGACCCTCGGTGACGCGGTCGCCCTTGTCGACGGCGATCGAGCGCAGATACCCCGCGATCTTCGCGTAGAGCGGTGTCTCGACGAAGCCGCGCACCGTGGCCGGCACCTGCAGCGTACGCGTCGGCGGCAACGCGTTCGGATGGGTTACGAGCACGCGCCGCCCCCGCGCGAGCTCCTGGTCGAGGTGGTCCACGTCGCGGCGGACGCGAAGCTCGCGCGCGAGGACGAGCGCGGCGGTGACGACGACCAGTAGAACGACCGTCAGCGTCCAGCCGATCGTGAAGAGACGGCCGGGCGGCGGCGGCTCGTAGGTGCGTGCGTCTTCGTCCATGGTCCGTTCGCTAGGGTCTCGACGGCGCCAGCTTCTCGAGCTCGGCGTCGCGTTGATGCTTGCCGATGACGTCGCGTCCGACGATCGAGTAGACGGCGGGAACGACGAACAGGGTGGTGAGCGTCGCGAGAATCAGGCCGCCGATCACGGCGCGGCCGAGCGGCGCGTTCTGATCGGCTCCCGCGCCGAGCGCCGCGGCCATCGGTAGCATGCCGAGGATCATGGCGAGCGCCGTCATCACGATCGGTCGCAGGCGAATCCGTCCGGCCTCGATCGCCGCCGCCCCGGGCGTGTAGCCCTCCTCGCGCAGCTCGTTGGCGAACGTGATCAGCAGGTTGCCGTTCGCGACGGCGACGCCGACCGCCATGATGGCGCCCATCAGCGACTCGACGTTGATCGTCGTGCCGGTGAGGACGAGCATCCACAGAACGCCGGCGAGCGCGCCCGGCACCGCAAGGAGGATGATGAACGGCTCGAGCCACGACTGGAAGTTCGCGACCATCAGGAGGTAGACGAGAATGACGGCGAGCACGAGCGCCTGGCCGAGGGTGGTGAACGACTCCCGCATGGCCTCGCTCTGCCCCCGCACCGTGATCTTCATGCCGGCCGGCAGCTCGCCGAGCGCGGCGATGGCCTCCCGCACGTCGGCCGAGGCGCCGCCGAGGTCGCGGCCGCTGACCGCGGCGTTGACGTCGACGACCCGCTGGACCGAATAGTGGTTGATCACCGCCGGCCTGACCGTGCGCCGGATGGTGGCGATGTTGCTGAGCAGCTGCGGCTTGCCGCCGCCCGCGAGCCGGACGGGCGAGAGCGGGGTCGACCCGAGCGCCTGCATGGAGTCGATCATATGCTGCGGCGTCTGGAGGAGCACGCTGTAGTTCACGCCGTTGCCGGGATCGAGCCACTGGTTCGGCTGCAGGAGGAAGCTGGTGCTGAGCGACGTCAGCAGGCTCGAGGCCACGTCCGACTCCGCGATCCCGAGCTCCAGGGCCTTGGCGCGATCGACGTCGACGCGGATGGTCGGATAGTCCGAGTGGTTCGGCGACGCGGAGATCGGTGAGGCCGGGGATGCGGGCCATGCTTCCCTCGAGCCGGTTCGCGACCTCGTATGCGGCCGTCATGTCGTTGCCGGAGATCTGCGCGTCGATGGCAGCGGGAAGCCCGAAGTTCAGCACCTGGCCCACGATGTCGGCGGCCTGGAAGTAGAACTGCGTACCGGGAAGCGTGCGCGCCAGCTCCGCGCGGATCTGCTGCTGATAGTCGGCCGTCGGCCGGTGCGAGGGCTGCAGCTGCACGAGGATGTCGGCGTCCTGCGGACCGATGCTGTCGGTCTGGTAGAAGGCGAGATTGTAGGAGACCGGGGTCCCGATGTTGTCACTGATGCTGGCGACCTCCTCGGCGCGGGACGATGCGCCGGATCGTGCGGTCGACCTCGTCGACGATCCGCTCCGTGCGCTCCAGACGGGTGCCCGTCGGGGCGCGGACGTGCAGCCGCATCATGCCGGCGTCGGTTCGGGGGAAGAAGTCCTCGCCGACGACGAAGAGCAGTCCGAACGACGCGAGGATCGCGACGGCGACGCAGCCGAGGGCGAAGGCCCGACGGGCGATGAAGGCGCCGAGCGCCGTCCGGTAGCGGTCGCGCAGGCGGTCGAAGCGCGCGTCGAAGGCGTGGATGAAGCGCGCCCATCGACCGTTGCCCATCGTGTCCTCGTGTCGCTCGGGGAGGAGATAGCGCGCCATCGTCGTCACCAGCGTGCGCGACAGCAGGTACGAGGTGAGCATGGCGAAGACGACGGCCAGCGCGAGCGGCATGAACAGGAACTTGGCGACGCCCGCCAGCATCAGCACCGGGAAGAACACGATGCAGATGGCGATCGTGCCGACGAACGTCGGCATGGCGATCTGCGAGGCGCCGTCGAGGATCGCCGCCAGCAGCGGCTTTCCCATGGCGTGGTTGCGGTGGATGTTCTCGATCTCGACGGTGGCGTCGTCGACGAGCATGCCGACCGCCAGGGCCAGCCCGCCGAGCGTCATCGTGTTGATCGTCTGTCCGGCGAGCTTGAGGCCGATGAAGGCCGTCAGGATGGAGAGCGGGATGGAGCTGATCACGATCAGCATGCTGCGCGGCGAGCCGAGGAAGACGAGCACCATGATCGCGACCAGCACCGCGGCCGTCGCCGCCTCCTGCACGACGTCCCACAGGGCGGCGCGGACGAACGTCGACTGATCGAAGGCGAGGGCGACCTGCAGGCCCTTGGGGGCAATCGCGCGGATCTCCGGGATGAGCGCCCGCACGTGATCGACGACGGCGAGGGTGGAGGCGGCCGCGTGCTTGATGATCATCAGATACGTGGCGCGCTTGCCGTCGACGCGTACGATGTTGGTCTGCACCTGGTGCGTGTTGGTGACGGGCGCGACGTCGCCCAGCAGCACCGGCGTGCCGTTCACCACCTTGAGCGGCAGGCCGTTGAAGTCGCCGACCTTGAGCGGGCTGCCGTTCAGCTCGACCGCGTATTCGCGGTCGCCGATCTTCGCGGTGCCGGCGGGGATGATGACGTTGGTGGTGGCGAGCGCGTTGCCGACGTCCTGCGGCGAGAGGGCGTTCGCGTACAGCGCGTCGGGTTGCAGGTTCACCATGACGGCACGGCTGACCCCGCCGAGCGGTGCGGGCGAGGAGAGGCCCTCGATGGTGAAGAGCTTCACGCGGATGAAGTTCAGGCCGTAGTCGAAGAGATCCTGCTCGGGCAGTGTCTCGCTGGAGACGTTGAGCTGCGCCACCGGCACGTTGGCGGCGTTGTAGTCGATGATGTTCGGGGACTGGATGCCGGGCGGCATGATGCGCAGTACGGTCTGTGCCACGGCGTTCATCTGCGCGATCGCGCCGCCGACCGTCGCGCCCGGGTGGAAGTAGACCTTGATCATCCCGATGCCGGCGAAGGACGACGACTCCATGTGCTCGATGCCGTTCACCGTGGTCGAGAACGCGCGCTCGCTGAGCAGCACCACGCGCCGTTCCATGTCGGTCGCGGAGAGCCCGGGATAGTTCCAGACGACGAGGACCACCGGCAGATCGATCGCGGGGAAGATGTCGACGTTCATGAGCGCGAACGAGAGGACGCCCAGCACCAGCATGAGGAGCGCCATGACGGCGACGGAGAGCGGCCGGCGTAGCGCCAGGCGAACGATCCACATACGACCGGACTACGAGGAGGCGACCGAGCGAGGGACGGGTGAGCGGGACGTCATGCGGAAGCCGGTAGTGTAGAGCACCCCCCGGCCGTCGGCAATGCGGCCGGCGCCGCGGATCGATGCGCTGGCGGGCGGCGGGCGGACCACGCTACAGTCGGCGCGTGCCCGCGCCGCTCGATTTCATCACGCTCGCGGAGGTGATGGAGGTCGCGATCTTCCTCGTCCAGGGACCCGCCGTGATCTACGTCAATCCCGCGGCCGTGCGGATGATCGGCTACACGCGCGACGACCTCACCCGGATGGCGTTCTGGGACCTGCTGCATCCCGAGTATCGCACCGTGGGACGGGCGCGCGGTCTGGCGCGACAGGAGGGCGTGGAGTTTCCGCCGCACCTCGAGTACCGGATCCAGACCAAAGCGGGCGCGACCCTGTGGGTCGACTTCAGCGCGGTGCGCATCGAGTACGAGGGCGGCCACGCGATGCTCGGCACCGCCGTCGACATCACCGCCCACAAACGCACCGACGAGGCGTTGCGCCGGAGCGAGCAGCGGCTGCGCCGCCTCGTCGACTCGCACATTCTCGGCGTCATCATCGGGGGCTTCGACGGCAGCATCCGCGAGGTGAACCAGTCGATCCTCGACACGCTCGGGTACAGCGCCGCCGCGCCGCCGACCCGGTGGGACCAGATCACCCCGCCCGAGTGGCGTGCCGCGGACGCCGAGGCGCTCGCGTCGCTGCGCACGATCGGCGTCGCCCCGCCGCGGGAGAAGGAATATTTCCACCGCGACGGGCATCGCGTCCCGGTGCTGATCGGCAGCGCGCAGCTCGCGCCGGGGGAGGAGCGGGCGATCTCCTTCATCGTCGACCTGAGCGATCGCAAGCGCGTGGAGCGTGCGCTCGCGGACTCCCTCGTCAGCCTGCGCGCCAGCGAGGAGAAGCTGCGTCGCTTCGCGGCGCGCGAGGTGGCGGGGCGGGAGGCGGAGCGCAAGCGCCTCGGCTTCGACCTGCACGACAACGTCTGCCAGGAGCTGATCGGCATCGCCATGATGGTCGCCTCGGTCGGCGCGCGCCTCGGGGCCGATCGCGGCGACCTCGCGCTCGAGCTCGACCGGGCGGGCGGCTTTCTCGAGGCGCTGATCGAGCACCTGCGCCTGATGGCGCGTGATCTGCGACCGCTGCCGCTGCAGGACCTCGGCCTCGAGGAGAGCCTGCGCTCCCTGGCGACGCGCCTGTCGTCGGTGACGACCGTCGTCACCACCGAGGTCCCGCGTCCGGTGGGGCAGCTCGGCGAGGAGATCGAGGTGGCCGTCTACCGGGTGGCGCAGGAGGCGGTGATGAACGCCCTCCGCCACGGGGAGTCGCGCTCCGTCGTGTTGACCCTGCGGGCCGATGGTGCCCGGGTCCGTCTCGAGGTGCGGGACGACGGCCGCGGCTTCGACATCGGCGCACGCCCCCCCGAGGCCCTCGGCCTCACGAGCATGGAGGAGCGGGCGCTCGCGTTGGGCGGACGGCTCGAGGTGCGGTCGGCTCCCGGCGCCGGCACCACGGTGACGTTCGAGTGTCCGGTGTCGCAGGAGACGAACGGTCGGCCGTCGGCGTGACGCTCGGGTCCACGGCGACCGCCGGCCCTTCGTCACCGCGTAGGCGGCGATCAACGCGTTCGTGAGCGCCGTGCCGTGATCGCGTCGGCGAGCTCGCCGCGACGGCGGGCCATTGCCTCTTTCCGATCGCCATCGATCTCGCGTATGTGACGGGCGGGCACGGGGACGGGTGGATGGACGCGACGCGAACAGGCTCCAGCGGCGGCGCGCCGCGACGCGCGGCGAGCCTGGTCGCGGCCGGCATCCTCCTCAGCCGCCTCTTCGGCTTCGTGCGCCAATACGTCTTTGCGCACTTCTTCGGCAACGGGGCGGCGGCCGATGCCTTCAACGCGGCGCTGAAGATCCCGAACCTGCTGCAGAACCTGTTCGGGGAGGGCGTCCTGTCGGCGTCGTTCATCCCCGTGTACGCGCGCCTGCTCGAGCATCACGACGAGCGCGACGCGACGCGGGTCGCCGACGTGGTCGGAACGCTGCTGGCGCTGCTCACCACCGTGCTCGTCGTGCTCGGCATCGCCGCGACCCCGCTCCTGATCGGCGTCATCGCCCCGGGCTTCACGGGCGAGAAGCGGGCCGCGACCATCCATCTCGTGCGGTTGCTGTTCCCGGGCGTCGGGTTGCTGGTGCTGTCGTCCTGGTGCCTCGGCATCCTCAACAGCCATCGCCGCTTCTTCCTCTCGTACGCCGCGCCGGTGGTGTGGAGCGCGACGATGATCGTCGCCATGGTGACGTTCGGCGGCGGCGAGCCGTCGTACCGACTGGCCGCGATCGTCGCGATCGCCGCGACCGTCGGCGCGCTGCTGCAGCTGCTGGTGCAGCTGCCGACGGTCGTGATGCTGCTCGGCCGCGTCCGTCCCTCGCTCGCGCTCGGGTCGGCGCACGTCCGCCAGGTCTTCCGCAGCTTCGGCCCCGTCGTGTTGTCGCGCGGCGTGGTGCAGATCAGCGCCTATGTCGATCAGGTGCTCGCGAGCCTCCTGCCGACGGGCGCGGTCGCCGGCCTCGCCTATGCGCAGTTGATCTACACGCTGCCGGTCAGCCTCTTCGGGATGTCGGTGTCGGCGTCGGAGCTCCCCGAGATGGCGCGTGCGAGCGGGAGCGCGGACGAGATTGCGACGCAGCTCCGCGTGCGGCTGCGGACGGGCCTGCGGCGCATCGCCTTCCTGGTGGTGCCATCGGCGGTCGCCATGCTGGCGCTCGGCGACGTCATCGCGGCGCTTCTCTACCAGAGCGGCCGGTTCACCCATGCCGACGCCGTGTACGTGTGGGGCATCCTCGCCGGGTCCTCGGTCGGCCTGCTCGCGTCGACGATGGGGCGTCTCTATGGCTCGACCTTCTACGCGCTGCGCGACACCCGGACACCCCTCAACTTCGCCGTCGTCCGGGTGCTGCTCACGACCGCGCTCGGGTGGTTCGCGGCGATCGTCCTGCCGGGGCTGATCGGGGTCGACGCGCGGTGGGGCGTGGCCGGGCTCACGGCGTCCGCCGGCGTCGCGGGGTGGGTCGAGTTCGCGCTCCTGCGGGCGGTGCTGCACCGCCGCATCGGACGGGCGCCGATCGAAGGCGGCTTCCTGCTGCGGCTCTGGGCGGCGGCGCTCCTGGCCGCCGCGATCGCGTGGGGCGTGAAGACGGCGCTCGGCCCCGTCCATCCGCTCCTCGCGGGGCCGCTCGTGCTGCTGCCCTATGGCGCGACCTTCCTCGGCGCGACGCTCGCCCTCGACGTGCCCGAGGCGCGCGCCGCGGTCCGTGCCGCAGGTCAGTCCTTGAACGTCACCCGGAAGTGAACCAGCAGCCGGCCGAGATCCTCCGAGAGCGGCTCCTGCGGCGCGCAACGCCGGAGCAGGTGATGCTGCAGCGACCGGATCTCGAACGCTCCGAGCTGGGGCCGGTCGGCCAGCACCGTGGCGGTGCAATGGATGCACGTGGCCGACAGGGTCATCCGCCCAGGAGCGTAGCGTGGCGGGTAGCGTAGGCAAACTCGCTGGCGCCACGCTGCGTCGCGACGCCGCTTGTATTCGTGCCCCTGCTTTGGGAGCATCGCCCGGCCGGGAGGGCCGCGCGATGGCAGACGAGCACGATCTCCTGATCCGCGGCGGGACCGTCGTCGACGGGACGGGCGCCCCGGCCCGCCGCGCGGACGTTGCCGTACGCGCGGGTCGGATCGCGGAGGTCGGCACGATCCGCGGCGGGGCGGCACGCGCCGTCGAGGCCGACGGCTGTGTCGTGGCGCCCGGCTTCGTCGACATCCATACGCACTACGACGCCCAGGTCTTCTGGGATCGCATGCTGACGATCTCGCCCTGGCACGGGGTGACGTCGGTCGTGATGGGGAACTGCGGCTTCGGCGTCGCCCCGACCCGCCCGGCGCACCGCGAGCTCATCCTGCGGACGCTCGAGAACGTCGAGGGCATGGCCTTCGACGCGCTGCAGGTCGGTCTCGGCGAGCAGTGGCCGTTCGAGACCTTCCCGCAGTTCCTCGACGCGATCGCGCGCCGCGGCACCGCGATCAACGTCGGCGCGCTCGTCGGACACACGCCGGTGCGGCTCTATGTGATGGGGGAGGAGGCGACCGAGCGCGAGGCCACGGCGGACGAGGTCGCGGCCATGGCGCGCGTCGTCGGCGAGGCGCTGGCGGCGGGCGCCCTCGGCTTCGCCACCTCCAAGTCGCCGACGCACGTCGGCTGGGCGGGCCGTCCGGTGCCGAGCCGGGCCGCGGCGCTCGCCGAGATCGAGACCCTGGCCGGCTGTCTCGGCGCGGCGGGCCACGGCCTGATGCAGGCGACGCTCGGTCGCGGGTTCTTCCTCGAGGAGTTCGCGGCGATCCAGCGGGCGACGGGCCGCCCGGTGACGTGGACGGCGTTGCTCGGCGGGCTCTTCGGCCCCGACGGGCATCGGGCGGTGCTCGAGCAGAGCGCGGCGCTCCAGCGCGACGGCGTCGCGGTGGTGCCGCAGGTCGCCTGCCGGCCGCTCAACTTCGAGTTCCAGTGGAAGGCGCCGTTTCCCTTCGAAAGCCTCGCGCTCTTCCACCCGGTTTCGGCGGCGGATCACGCCGGCAAGAAGCGCCTGTACGCCGACCCGGAGTTCCGGCGCGCCTTTCGCGAGCGTGGCACGCGCGGCGGCATCGCCGGCCGCTGGGAGCAGACGGTGATCTCCGAGTGCGCGAGCGAGCCGGGGCTCGGCGAGCGCAACGTCGCCGAGGTCGCCGCCGAGCGCGGGGTGCACCCGGTCGATCTGGTGCTCGACCTGGCGCTCGCGACGGACCTCGAGGCGCGCTTCCGCATGGCGGTCATGAACACCGACGAGGCGACGGTCGGCGAGCTGCTCACCCATCCGTCCACCGTGCTCGGCCTGTCCGACGCCGGCGCCCACGCCAGCCAACTCTGCGACGCGCCGTTCGCGACGCACCTCCTTGCCCACTGGGTGCGCGAGCGCGGCGTGCTCACGCTGGAGCAGGCGGTCGCGTTGCTGACCGCGCGGTCCGCCGACCTCTTCGGCATCACCGGACGGGGCCGCCTGGCCCCCGGGCTCGCCGCCGACGTCACGGTGTTCGACCCGGGGACGGTCGGCTGCTCGGCGCTGCGGCGCGTACGTGACCTGCCGGCCGGCGCCGACCGCCTCGTCGCCGACGCGACGGGCGTGCGCGCCGTCGTCGTGAACGGCGTCGTCCTGCGCGCGGACGGCCATGATGCCGTCGATCCCGAGGGCCCGCTTCCCGGCCACGTCATCCGAGGAGGACGTCCATGAGGTTTCCCGTGATCTCGGCCGACTCCCACGTCACCGAGCCGCCGAACACCTACGTCGACCACATCGATCGCGCCTGGCGCGACAAGGCGCCGCGCATGGAGCGGCACGCCGAGATGGGCGACGTCTTCGTCGTCGACGGCATGAAGCACCCGGTGCCGATGGGGCTCGTCGCGGCCGCCGGCAAGCCGGCGGAGGAGATCCGCGTCACGGGCGCACGCTTCGAGGAGCTGCATCGCGGCGGCTGGGATCCGGAGGCGCGCCTCGCGGATCAAGCGCGCGACGGCGTTGCGGCCGAGATCATCTATCCGACGGTCGGTATGGTGCTCTGCAACCACCGCGACTTCGACTACAAGCACGCCTGCTTCGAGGCCTACAATCGCTGGATCGCGGCGTATTGCGCCGTCCATCCCGACCGCCTCCTCGGGGTCGGGCAGACCGCCATGCGCACGCCGGCAGAGGGGATTGCCGACCTGCGCGCGATCGCCGCGCTCGGCCTCCGCGGCGTGATGATGCCCGGCAATCCGGCGCTCGAGGACTACGACTCTCCGCGCTACGACGACTTCTGGCGCGCCGCCGTCGAGATCGGCCTGCCCCTCTCGTTCCACATCCTCACCAGCCGCCAGGACGGCGTCGCACCGCGCGGTCCGAAGATGAACGGCTTCCTCTCGATCATCCGCGGCTGCCAGGACATCATCGGCACCCTGATCCTGGGCGGCGTCTTCGAGCGCCATCCGGACCTGCGCGTGGTGTGCGTCGAGGCCGACGCCGGCTGGGTCCCGCACTACATGTACCGGATGGACCACGCCTACTCGCGTCACCGCAACTGGCTGCCGCCCGGCCAGACGCTGTCGAAGGTCCCCTCGGAGTACTTCCGCGAGAACGTCTACACCACGTTCCAGGACGACTGGGTGGCGTTCAAGACCGCCGATCTCATGAACTGGGAGCGTCTCATGTGGGCGAACGACTTTCCCCACAGCGATTCCACCTGGCCCTGGTCGCAGGATCTGCTGGCGAAGCATCAGGCCGATCTGCGCGACGACCAGAAGGAGCGCATCCTGTGCGGCAACGTCGCCGAGCTCTACCGGATCGATCTGGCGACGCTCCCCACCGGCGTATCGGGGCCCTAGACCGACCTGCATCGCCACGCGCCGGGTCGGCCGGTCGCGGCCTTCTCACGGCATCACGCCGACGTAGCGCGCGCGCGGGCGGATGAGGCGCTCGTCCTGGTACTGCTCGATGGCGTGGGCGATCCAGCCGACGGTCCGGCCGATGGCGATGATTGCGACCGCGGCCCCGGACGGCAGATCGAGACAGCGCCGGAGGGCGACCACGGCGAAGTCGATCGTCGGCTCGACGTCGACCAGCGCGCGCACGCGCTCGACCAGCGTCCGCGCGAGCACCGCGCCGCGGGTTGCACCGCGCGTCTCCCGGATGCGCTCCAGCAGGATCACCGCCCGCGGGTCGCGCGCCGGCTTGACGTAGAGGGGGTGCCCGAAGCCGGGCAGCATCTCGCCGCGTCGCAGCCGTGCGCCGACGACGGTCTCCGCGCGGGCGGGCGCGCCGACCTCGTCGAAGAGCGCCTCGATCCGCTCGCAGGTGCCGCCATGCAGCGCACCCTGCAACGTGGCGAGGCCGCCCGCGACGACCGCGTACGGCGTCGAGCGCGCGGAGGCGACGCAGCGGGCGGTGAAGGTCGACGGGTTCAGCTCGTGGTCGGCGCACAGCACCAGCGCCGTCTCGAGCAACGCGCCCGCCGCCGGCGCGCGCGGCGCCCAGCCGCGTTGCAGGGTACGGGCGACCGAGCCGCTCGTGGCGGCGCGCCGCACGGCGGTCGCCGCGAGCAGCCGCAGGATCCGCAGGCCCGCGCGCTGCACCGCCGCGGGACGGAGATCGTAGGCGGTCGGGTCGTGCGCGGCGGCGACGGGCAGCACGGTCTGGAAGGCGTCGATCGGCGTCAGGGCGGCGGTGAGCGCGCTCAGGTGGCGCCAACGACCACGCGGCAGGTCCACCGAGACGTCCGGGAGCGGCGCCGTGAGCTCGCCGTTCCACAGCAACGCGGCGATCTGCTCGAGCGTCGTGGTCCCGGCGAGCGTCGCGACGTCGCGCCCCCGGTAGTAGAGGCGGTCGCCGGTGATGAGCGAGATGGCGGAATCGAGCACGGGCAAACCGAAGTGCAGGGCGGCCTCGGCGACCTTGCCGGGATCGCGTCGTTGCTTGCGCGCCTTCAACGCGTCGATGTCCTCGGCGCGATAGCGGCGCTCGCGCGAGGAGCGCTCGCCCTCCGAGCGGATGAGGCCGCGGCTGACGTAGGCGTACAACGTCGGCAGGCTGATGCCGAGATCCCCGGCCGCTTCGCGTGCCGAGCGATAGCCACGCTTCATGCGTCCGAGGTGCCATACATTGATTGTGGAAATCAAGATTGACCAGACGTCCGGGTCCGGCAGAATCGCCCGCAGGCGCACGCACAGGAGGGTTCGAGGCATGGGCAAGAGCACGCTGAGCGTCGTGGACGAGCGTACGGGCAGCCACTACGAGCTGCCGATCGAGAGCGGCACGATCCGCGCCACGGACCTCCGTCAGATCAAGACCGGAGGTGACGATCTCGGGCTGCGCACCTACGATCCGGGCCTCGCCAACACGGCCACCTGCAAGAGCGCGATCGGCTACGTCGACGGCGAGCGCGGCGTTCTGCGCTACCGCGGGTACGACATCGAGGAGCTCGCCGAGAAGAGCGACTACCTCGAGACCGCCTACCTCATCGTCAAGGGCGAGCTGCCCGACGACGAGCACTTCGCGATGTGGCGCCACAACATCACGACGCACTCGATGGTGCACGAGAACATCAAGAAGTTCATGGACGGCTTCCGCTACGACGCGCATCCGATGGGCATGCTGGTCGGCACCGTGGGGGCACTCTCGACGTTCTACCCCGACGCCAAGAACGTCCTCGACCTCGAGTCGCGGCGCCTGCAGACGCGGCGGCTGATCGGCAAGATGCCGACGCTCGCCGCCTTCGCGTACCGCCGCTCGCGCGGGCTGCCGTACGTCTATCCCGACAACGAGCTCAGCTACACGGGGAACCTGCTCTCGATGCTCTTCAAGATGACCGAGCTGCGGTACACGCCCGATCCCGTGCTCGAGCGCGCCGTCGACATGCTCTTCATCCTCCAGGCGGAGCACGAGCAGAACTGCTCGACCAATGCCGTGCGGTGCGTGTCGAGCGCGCGCACGGATCCCTACTCCGCGGTCGCCGCGGGCATCGCCGCGCTCTACGGTCCGCTCCACGGCGGGGCCAACGAGGCCGTCATCCGCATGCTCGAGGAGATCGGCAGGGTCGATCGCATCGCCGAGTATCTGCAGGGCTGCAAGTCCGGGGAGCGGCGGCTGATGGGCTTCGGCCACCGCATCTACCGCAACTACGACCCGCGCGCGCGCATCATCACGAAGCTCGCGCACGACGTCTTCGAGGTGGTCGGCAGGAATCCCCTGATCGACATCGCGGTCGAGCTGGAGCGCCAGGCCCTCACCGACGAGTATTTCGTGTCGCGCCGGCTCTTCCCGAACCTCGACTTCTATTCCGGCCTCATCTACCAGGCGATCGGCCTGCCGATGACGATGTTCCCCGTGCTCTTTGCCATCGCCCGTACGGCGGGGTGGATGGCGCACTGGGCCGAGCTCGTGCGCGATCCCGAGCAGAAGATCGTCCGCCCGCGGCAGATCTACGTCGGCGAGGGCGCGCGCGCCTACGTGCCGATCGCGGAGCGCCCCGAGCCGGTGATGCGCGAGGACGCCGTCAGCCGCCACATTTGACGATGTCGCGGAGCGTTTTCCATATTGATCTCGCGGGAATAGGCAGGCTATTGCGGTGGGCGGGGGGACAGGATCGATGACGAGGGGGATGACATGCGGTCGGCTCGTGGCGCTGGTTGCGGCAGTGGGTGCGCTCCGCTGCGCGACGCCCGCCCGGGCGGATGGGCTCGCCGGTACGATCCTGGCGACGCAGTCGGCTGGCGTCCTCGTCATGCCGTTCGACGCGACCGCGGGGCACAAGAGCTTCGAGATCGTCACCCGCATCGGCGGCCGGTTCCGCGGCCTGCCGGTCCAGACGCACTGGGTGTTCTATGCGGCCGACTGCCGCCATCTCGCCGACGTGCAGATCTCCGCTCACCGAGAAGGACTCGGTCGTCGTCGACCCCACCAACTTCCAGGGCCAGATCCAGACGATCAATCCTCCCGAGAACCATCCGGTGGGTGCGGTGGTCGATCTGAGCGGTGAGCGCGGCATCGTCACCGTGACCGCGTTCGATCCGCAGCACGCGGTCGCGCCGGTGATCGTCGGCGGGTGGACGATCGCCAATCTCTCCACCAGCTCGAGCTTCGGCGGCGACGCGATCGGCCTCTCGGCGAACGGGACGCTGCCCGACCCTGCGATGCTCGACGGCGGTATCACCATCCAGACGTTCAACCCGGCGACCCTCACCGATTCCGAGGTCATCCTCATCGGCATCGAGTCCGACGGCGGCTCGGTCCATCCGATCACGCGTCCGATTCCCGGGCGTGACGGCGCGCACGTCTGCTGCGCGGCGACCGTGACCGACAACCTGGAGGTCGGCTCGTCGGTCCCGGATGTCTGTTTCGACTGCGTCGGGTTCACGGCCATCACGACCTCGCTGGCCGGCGCCGACGGTAGCGCGCTCCTGCCGCCCGGACTGGTCCTCGGGAGCGCCGGTCTGGTGGAGCTGCGGAACTGCGTGACGGCCGCCGAGGGCGGCGGATCGGCGCCGATCGGGACCGACGCGTTCGAGCAGTTCCTGGTCGCGCTGCACGGCCAGGCGGTCGGACCCTTCGGTGTGGTGATCGTCGGCAAGTACTCGCACCTCAGCCAGCTCTGAGCCGCCGCCGCCGGCGCTTTCTTTCCTTCGGCGGCGATCGAGGTTAAGGGAGCGCGTGGCCCTCGCGGTGAGTGTAGTCGTCCCGGCGCGCGACGAGGCTGGCGCCATCGGTGCTTGTCTGGGCGCGCTCGCGCGCCAGTCGCTCGGCGTGGGCGCACTCGAGGTCATCGTCGTGGCGGCGGGTACCGACGACACGGAAGGCGCGGCGCGGCGGGCGGGCGGTGGCGCCGGGTTCGGACGCTTCGGGATCGTGCGTCTCGAGGACGGCAACAAGAACGCTGCGCTGCAAGCCGCTCTCCGGCGGGCGACCGCGCCGGTGGTCGTCCTGCTCGATGCCGATACCGAGTTGGAGAACGACGCGATTGCCGAGTTGGCGCGCGCCGTCGGTGACGGGGCGGAGCGGGCGGTCCACGGCGCGCCGCTGCCGCGCTACGGCAGCTGGGTCAGCCGCTACTGGGAGCTCAACCGGCTGCTGGTGAAGGTGCTCCGCTACGACGGTATGCTGAGCGGCGAGTGCATGGCGATGCGCCGCGACACGATCGCCCGCCTCGGCGCCGAGACCCTGTTCCCACCGCGCCCGGATCTCAAGGCGGACTTCCACCTCGCGCGCGTCCTCAGACGCCACGCCTGTGCCACGGCCTACGTGCCGAGCGCGCGGGGCACCACGCTCCCGCCGTGGACGTTCCGCGGCCTGACGCGCACGATGCTGCGCAGCCGGCGCGGCACGCTGTCGGTCGCCTCGACCGCGGACGCCTGGGCGCAAGCCGCGCTGTCCGCCGCGCTGGTGGGCGGTGCGCCTATCGCCCTCCTCGTCGCGCCATGGTCGCCGCGTCTCGTCGCGCTCTGTCTTGCACCGCTGCTGCTCTACGCGACGCGGCTCTGGTGGAGCGTCGACACGCTTCGCCGTCGCGGCGGCGGCGACTACCGGCGGACGATCCCGTCGTTCCTCCTCCTCGATCTCACCGGACGGGCGATCAAGCTGTGGGCCTTCGTGGAGCGGGCGAGCGGCCGCGTGCCGCGCCTCGGGTTTCGCGGCGAGCGGCCCGGTGAGGCGGGGGTTCCCGACCCGCGCGCGCGTGGAATTCCGTCGTGACCGCCGGCGCCGAGCACATCAGCCTGGCGGACGTCGAGGCCGTGCAGCCGCGCGAGAGCACGGGGCTGACCCAATGGGCCTGCCGGCCGATATCGAAGCACCTCACGCGCCTCTTCGTCGCCCGGGGGGTGCCGGCGGCAGTGGTGAGCGCCATGAACATCGCCGTGGGCGTGCTGGCGACGGCGTGTCTCGCGTGCCCCCATCTCGGGGTGTCGATGCTCTTCGTTCCGCTCGTCTACCTCGCGGAGGTGCTCGATTGCTCGGACGGCGAGGTGGCGCGGTTGACGGGGACGAACGATGCCACGTTCTTCTTCGCCGACGTCGCGGGGCACTACTTCGTGACGCCGCTCGTCGTGCTGGCGCTCGGCGTGCGCGGCGCGGTCCACATCCATGCGCTGTGGCCGCTCGGCCTCGGTGCGCTCGGCGCCATTTTCTGCACGCCCACGATCACGCTCTACCGCGTGCGCGCCTCGATCGTGCTCGAGGAGCTGCTGGCGCGAGCGGCCCGCGAGCCGGTGCGCATCCATCCGCTGATCACGTCGCGGGAAGGCCGGCTCGCCGGCGACTTCGGTTTCGAGCGGCCGACCCATCGCTGGCGTCTGCCGCTCGGAACCGGCCTCGCGCTCGCGGTGATCGCCGCTCTCGTGGTGGAGTTCGTCAGCGGCCTGCCGGCGCTGCAGGGCCTCTCGATCGCCACCGCGTTGGCGTTCCCGGCGGGACGGGCGCTCGACTACGCGTTTACGATCCGTGACGGCAAACCGGCGCGCGACCTGCGCCGCATCCTCGGCAGCCCATGAGCTGGCTCAAGGTCACGCTCGCGCTCTACCGGCGCGTGTTCACGCGCGCCGCGGCGTTGACGCTCCGCAACTGGCCGGTGCTCGGCTCGCTCTTCCTCTATGCGGTCGTGCTGCGGGTCGCGCTCGAGTCCGCGCGGTTCCTGGGCTTCATCGGCGGCATGCTCCTCAGTCTCGTGTTCGCGGGCTGCGTCGGGTCGTTCCTCTACCTGGTCGAGATGATGGTGCGGACCTCGCGGGTGACCCTCGCCGACCTTCGCCGCAGCGCCGGCGCCCATCTCTGGGACGTGGTCGGCGTCACCTTCGTCGTCTGGCTCGGCTCGCGGCTCCTGGCGACGGTCCTGGCACCGCTGCCCCAGGGCCCGGTCCTCTTTCTCGGCGTGGAGCTCATCGTGATCGTGTTCTTCAACGCCGTCCCGGAGCTGATCTATCTCGGCCGCGCTTCGTCGCTCGACCTGCTGCGGCAGAGCTACGTGTTCATCGGGGAGAACTGGATCGAGTGGTTCCCCCCGACGGGCGCGCTCGCGGCGCTGGTGCTCACGGTGGCCGCGGTGCCGGTCCCCTCCGTACCGGGCGCGCTCGTGAAGATGGGGGTGGTGGCGCTGCTGGTCGCGTTTGCGATGGTCGTCCGCGGGCTGCTCTTCCTCGAGCTGGACGAGTCGACGCGGCGATCGCGGGCGTTCCGCTATCGGGTGGGCGACTGACTCGACGGACGGGAGCGAACGACGTATCGAGGGCACATGGCTTTTCCGCGACAGGTTCCCCACATTCCGCGCCGCTCTCCCGTGCACGAGCTCCAGGAGGACGTCGTGTACGCGCACGTCGACGGCGTTCCGTTGCGCTACGACCACTATCGCCCGCTCGAGGTCGACGGTCCGGCGCCCGCCATCGTATTCGTCCACGGAGGCGGATGGGTGCACGGCGATCCGAGCCAGGCCGCGGGCAACGCGCTGCATTTCGCGCGTCGCGGTATCGCGACGATCGCGCTCTCCTATCGGCTGGCGCCGACGCACCGCTTCCCCGCGCAGCTCGACGACGTGCGCCGCGGCCTACGCTACGTGCGGGAGCACGCCGCGGAGCTCGGGATCGACGCCGACCGCATCGCGCTTCTCGGGCTGTCGGCCGGAGCGCACCTCGTCATGCTGGCGCATCTCGGGCGCGATCTCCCGGAGCTCGCGCCGTCCTTGCCGGCGGATCTCGCGGACGTCAGCGAGGATGTCCGCGCCGTCATCGCGCACTACGGGCCCTACGACCTGAATCGGCGCCTGGCGCTGCCGGCCGAGCTCGACATGATCGGCGCGCTTCTCGGACCGCGGGGCCAGGACCCGGCCTGGGTGCGGCTCGCCTCGCCGCAGCTCCACGCCGCGGCGGCGCGCGCCCCGATCCAGCTCATCCACGGCACCGCCGACACGGTCGTCTCCCATCGCGAGTCCGAGCGCCTCGATCGGGCGCTCCGCGACGCGGGTCATGCAAGTGAGCTGCTCTTGCTGGAGGGCGCGCCGCACGCCTTCCAGGCCGAATGGCGCGGCGACGCCAACCAGCGCGCCAACGCGGCGATGGACGCCTTCCTCGCGCGGCATCTCTAGCGCCGCGCTACCGCTCGCCGGTCCGGCCTACTCCTCGACGTCTTCGTCGCGCTCGTCGTAGTTCATCTCGGGGTGCTCGACCTCGCGCTGCTCCTGCACCTCGTGCGCACGCTCCTCGCGCTCCTGCCGATCGCGGAGCTCGGCCTTCCGCGCCTGGCGCTGCTCGAGCGCTTCGTTGCCGAAGGGGTCCTTGGGGTTGGAGGGAGGCGAGCCGGCGTAGAGCGGCGCGACGAACAGGCAGACGGTGGCCATGGAGAGCAGATACCTCATGGGGGCCTCATAGCCCCGTGCCCGGGAAAAGCAACTCACCTCTCGCGCGCGTAGCGCACGTGCCATAGAGAGATCGCCCTCAGTCGCCGAGCGTCTCCCAGTGGATCGTCCAGAAGCGGGGGAGGGGAGGCGCGAGCTCGAGATGGCCGCCGAAGCACTCGAAGCTCGGTTTGTGCGCGAGACGCTCGCCGACGAGATGGAGATACTCCTCGACCGGGCGCGTGCCGGGATCGCCGAGATCGAGGCGCTTGCGCTGCCCGCATTTGGCGCAGCTCACGTCGACGCGCATGGTCCCTGGTCGCGGCGCCGACTCCTACGCCAGCAGCGGCGGAAGGCGCTCGGCCCACGGGCGCGCCTCCTCGAGCTGGGCGGCGAGGCGCAGCAGCGTCGCCTCGTCGCCGAAGCGGCCCATGAAGTGCGCCCCGAGCGGCAGGCCCTCGGCGTTCCACGCGAGCGGAACGGACATCGCGGGCTGGCCCGTCGCATTGCAGATGGGCGTAAATGCGCACAGCTCGCTGGCGCGGTAGAAGCCACGCAGCGGATCGCTCCAGGTGGCGTCGAGCGCGCCGAGCGGCAGGGGCGGCTCGGCGAGGACCGGCGTCAGCCAGGCGTCGAAGGTCGCGAAGAATTGCGCCACCTCGCGCGCCGTGCGCTGCAGGTCCTCGATGGCGAGGAGGTAGGCGCCGGCGTTGATCTGCGTGCCCATCTCGTGCAACGCCCAGGTGATCGGCTCGAAATCCTCGCGGCGGAGGGAGATGCCGGAACGCTCGAGCGTCGCCATGTTCTTGCTGGCGGACGCCGCATAGACCGTGAAGAACGCCCGCACGAACGCGACGGTGTCGATCGTCGCCGCCGCCTCCTCGACGTCGTGGCCGAGGTCGGCGCAGAGCGCGGCGGCGTCGCGGACGGCGCGTTGGCAGTCGGGATGCACCGGCGACCCGGTCGGCGCCTGCGTCATGAAGCCGATCCGCAGGCGGCCCGGGGGCGCACCGACCTCGGCGCGAAACGGACGTGCCGGCGCGGGGGCGCAGTACGGATCGCCGGCATCCGGGCCTGCCGTGGCGTCGAGCAGCGCGGCGCTGTCGCGCACGGAGATGGTGAGCGCGTGCTCGCAGACCAGTCCGCTCATGACGTCGCCCTGATCGGGACCGAGCGGGTTGCGTCCGCGCGTGGGCTTCAGGCCGAAGACGCCGCAGCAAGAGGCCGGAATGCGGATCGAACCGCCGCCGTCGTTGCCGTGCGCCATCGCGACCATGCGCGAGGCGACGGCGGCGCCCGAGCCGCCGCTCGAGCCCCCGGCGCTACGTCCGAGGTTCCACGGGTTGCGGGTCGGGCCGTACGCCACCGGCTCGGTCGTGGGGGGGATGCCGAACTCGGGGGTATTCGCCTTGCCGAGGATGATCAACCCCGCGCGCTTGTATCGCCGCACGAGCTCGCTGTCGTGCGGCGATACGTAGTCGCGCAGGACGCCGGCGCCGGACGTCATGCGCGTGCCGGCGCAGCCGGCGAGGAAATCCTTCAGCAGAAACGGTACGCCGGCGAAGGGGCCGTCGGGGAGCGGTCCAGCGGCCGCCGCGCGCGCCTGCTCGAAGAGCGGCGTGATCACGGCATTGACGTGCGGATTGAGCCGCTCGATGCGCGCGATCGCGGCGTCGACGAGCTCGCGCGCGCTCACCGCCCGGCGGCGCACCAGGTCGGCCTGCGCCGTCGCGTCGAGCGTCGCGAATTCCGTCGGGCTCACGCGAAGAGTCGTAGATGGCCGACGCCCGGCCTGTCAATTGGCCTTCGCCACGTACGAGGCGAGGTCGACCCGCGGCTTCTTCGGCGGGAGCAGGCCCGCCCACAGATCGCCGCGCCGGGCGAGGCGGGCGGGGACGTTGTCGATGCGGAAATCGTCGATGGCGATGCCGCCGGCGACCTCGCGCCAGGTGACCGGGGTCGAGACGGAGGCGCGCGGCGTCGGACGTACCGAGTAGATCGACGCGAGCGTGCGACCCCAGGCGTTCTGGTTGTAGTCGATGACCACGCGACCCTTCGGGCGTTTGGCGACGCGGTACTCGACGGTCATGACCTGCGGCTGCCGGGCCGCGATCTCGGTCGCCAGGCGCTTCGCGAACTCCCACACCTGGTGCTGCGTCGGCCCGCGCACGATCGGGACGTAGATGTGCAGCCCGCGTGAGCCGGTCGTCTTCACGTAGGTGGGAAACTCGAGCGCCCGCAGCGTCTCGTTGAGGAGCAGGGCGCTCTCCCGGACGTGCTCGAAGCGGGCCCCCGGCCCGGGATCGAGATCGAAGTGCAGGTAGTCCGGTCGGTCGACGTCGTCGCAGCGCGCGTACCACTGGTTCAGATCGATGCACCCGAGGTTCACCACCCAGAGCAGCGCCGGGAGATCCTGGATCATCGGGAAGGCGATGACGTTCCCCGACGCGTGCGTGATGGAGCAGATCTCGAGCCACGAAGGATGCGGCGTGGGCGCGCGCTTCATGAAGAACGACGGCCCGTCGGCCCCGTCCGGATAGCGGCGCATCACCATCGCCCGGTCGCGGAGGTGTGGCAGCAGCAGGGGCGAGACCGTGACGTAGTAGCGGATGAGGTCGCCTTTGGTGAGGCCGAGCGCGGGCCAGAAGAGCTTCCGCAGGTTCGTCAGGTGGACCTGGCGCCGCCCGACGGCCAACGTCGCGTCGTCGACGTCCGCCGGAACGAGCTTGGCGGCGGCGTGGGCGAGCCCCCGTGGTCCGCCGGCCGGCATCAGCGGCGGCGATGCGTCAGGCGGCGGAAGATGAGCAGGTGCCGGACGGCATCCCGTTGCATGCCGCTGTCCTCGTAGAGCAACGCGAGGTTGTAGTGCGCATCGGCGAGATCCGGCTGGTGATGGACCGCGCTCTGGTAGGCGCGGAGCGCGTCGGTCGGCCGCCGCGCGTCCTCGAGCAGGACGCCGAGGTTGTACCACGCGAGGCCGTTGTCGGCCTCCGTGTCGATCGCGGCGCGATAGTGGATCTCGGCGCTGGTGAGATTGCCGTCGCCGTGCAGAAGGCGCCCGAGATTGATGTGCGCGGTCACGTGCGTCGGCTCGAGATCGAGCGCGTGGTGATACGCCGCACGCGCCTCGAGCGGCGAGCTGTCCTCGAGCTCGATCGCGAGATCGCACCACTCGTCCGCGCTCGCGTCGTTGGCGCGGCGGATCGCTGCCGGCGGGTGGAGCTGCGCGACCGACGAGGCGTTGCGCATCACCTGCGCGGCGTCGAAGTTGAAGAGGAACTGCCCCGAATCGGGCTGCCAGCGCATCGCGCCGTCCCACGCGACGACGCGCCGGCCGTCGACGTACACCGAGAGCCGCGTGAGCGCGCGTTCGCCGATCTGCCGTCGCAGCGAGGCGAGGATCGACCCGATCTGCCGCACCGGGACGCGCTTCTCGAGGAGGCCGCGCATCGTGCGGAGCAGGACGAGGTCGATGAAGTCGAAGCGCATCCGGCCGCGATCGTCGCGCGCCGGCGTGACCAGCCCGGCGCCGACCGCCTGGCGCAGACGCCGCGGAGCGACCCCGACGATGCGCGCGACCTGCGCCGTATCGAGGCGGACGCGCGGGTCCGAGGCGCGCCCCGCGATCACCTACTTCTTGTGGGCGCGACGCTCGGAGCGGCCGTTGACGCGCCGGCGCGATGCCGCGGCGGGGCGTCGCTTCCCGGCCGCTGCGCGCCCCGCCGCGGCGCGCGGCTTCGCCTCGTCCCTGACACCGCGCTGCGCGAGGCTTTCCTTGAGGGCCTCCATCAGATCGATTACCTGTGCCCGGGGCTTGGTCTCCGCGAACGTCACCTGCTCGCCGGCGACCTTCTGGTCGACGGCGGCCTTGACGCGGTCGCGATACGTGTCCTCGTACTGGTCGGGGTGAAATGCCTTGGCCGAGAGCTGGTCGACCAGCTTGCGCGCGAGCTCGGCCTCGTTGGCCCGCAACTTGACCTCGGCGCCGCTGTCGATGTCCTCGGCGCTGCGGACCTCGTCCGCGTAGTACATCGAATGCAGGACGAGACCTTCGCGATAGGGGCGAATCAGGACGAGCTGCTCCTTGCCGTGACTCACGTACTGCGCGAGGGCGACCTTTTGCGTCTCGCGCATCGCCAGGGCCAGCAGACGGTAGGCCTTCTCCGCGCCCTTGTCGGGACCGAGATAGTGGGCGTTCTCGTAGTAGATGGGATCGACGCTCGACAGCGGCACGAACTCGGTGATGTCGATGGCGTGGTTCGACTCTGCTTCCAGCGCCTCGAGCTCGGCGGGCGTGAAGGTGACGTAGCGGCCCTTCTCGAACTCGTAGCCCTTGACCGTCTCGCCGCGCTCGACGACACGCTCGCAGTGCGGGCAGTAGAGTTGCTGCTTGATGCGGGTGCCGCAGACCTCGTGCAGCATGTTGAACGCCAGCCGCTCCGAGTGCGTCGCAACGTACAGACGGGTCGGGATGGAGACGAGCCCGAAGCTGATCGTCGCCGAGCCGATCGACCGTGCCGCCATGTGCGCCTCCTTAGGGTCCACCGCCGTGGTTGTCAAACCCACGGCGCGCCACATGCACGATACCGTATGCGCGCGGCACGTTCGAGCGTCGTTTCACTCTCCCGCATGGGTGATCGGTAGGCGAGGGCGGCGCAGGGCGGCAGCGGCGCGGTGCGACGCGCGTGTAAGTTCTACAGCCCGTGCGCGTCCGGGCGGAGAACGGCCGCCGATCCGCGCGAGCGAGCGCTCGAAAGACCGGCGAGAGCCGGGCGTGCGGGGGTCCGCCGGGCACCGAACGCGCGCGGCACGTCGGTTGCACGACGGCACGGCGAAGCGAGAGGAGGGGAACGGTGCATCCTGTGACAACCAGCTCCTTGCGGTGCGCGCTCGCGGGCGGCGTGGCGGTGGCATGTCTCGCCCTGGCGGCCTGCGGCCAGCACGGCGGCGGCAACGACAACCGGGGCGGCAGCACGACGCCTCCGCCGCTGCAGACCTCACGCCAGTTCCGGGCGGTGGCCGGCATCTCGATGGGCGGCTACGGCGCCATGAATCTCGGCACCAAGCACGCCGACGTGTTCTCGGCGATTGCGTCGCTCGGGGGCCCCGTCGACATGCAGCAGCTGCTGGACGACAGCATCACCGACAACCTCGAGGTCAAGGCGCAGACCGACATCCCGCGCGACGTCGGCTCGGACTTCACGTTCGATCACTTGCCGCCGTACCCCGACCGCGACTCGCGGATGACGATGTCCCAGGACCTCGTCCTCGCGTTCGGCAATCCGTTCCTGCACCACCCCGATCCGGCGCGCCAGTATCTGGCCTCGGACTCCGAGCCGGCGCGCATCCTGCGCGACGACCGGTTCGGGACGTTCACCCTGGTCGGCGACCCACGCGGCTTCCTCGACGGCGGTGACGGGAACAAGGACGGGCTGCGGCAGACGAGCGAGGCGCCGACGTTGCCGACCGACGTCCTGCTGCTCGCCGGCGGCACGCTCGCGACGCTCGCGCCCGGCGCGGCCGGCGTCGACGTCGGCGGACGGCAGCTCGCCGACCTGGACGCCGACGGCGTCTACGACGTCGGCGACGGCGTCGTGGTCAACTACTCCGAGCCGTTCACCGACACGAACGGCAATTTCGTCTACGAGCCGGATCTCGGCGAGACGTTCTCCGACGTGGGGCTCGACGGCGTCGCGGGCACCGGCGATTTCGGCGAGGGCAACGGAACCTTCGACTACGATCCCGATCGCGCGCATTACCTCGCAGAGGATCCACTCACCCGCATCAACGCGCTGTCGGCGGCCGATCTCGGGACGCAGCGCATCTACATGGACGTCGGCACGCGGGACGAGTTCGGCTTCGCACGGCACTACACGCACGTGGTCGCGGCGTTGGAGGCGAAGGGACTGACGGTGCTCGAGGACAACGACTTCCAGGGCAACTGCATCGCCATCCCGAACACGCGGGCCCCCTACCATCCTCAACCGGTACGACGGGGGCCACGTCGGGTTCCCGGTCGTCGACTCCGACGCGCTCTTCAGCGGCGACGTCTGCGGCACGTCGATCATCTGGCAGCGGCTGCGCTCGATGATCGGGTTCCTGAACGAGAGCTTCCCCGACGGGGTGTTCGGCCCCGGCGACATCGACGCCCCGAGCCTCGACCTCGGTAGCGGCGACATCAGCGTCGACATCCCCGACCTGAATCCGACGGGTGACCTGGTGCACGCCGACATCGATTCGCCGGCGCTGCGCCCGTCGGCGGACGCGCCGATACCGAGCCGCCACGTGTTGGTCTACCGCCCGCCCGCGTTCTTCCACGGCCACGATCGCTTCCCGGTGGTCTACTTCCTCGGGGGATACGGCCAGGAGCCCGAGGACTTCGTGCGTGCCGAGCAGCTCATGGATCTCCTGATCCTCAGCAAGCAGATCCAGAACATGTACGTCGTCTTCCTGCCGGGCGATGGCGGACGGCGAGGGTCCTTCTACGTCAATCACGTGGTGCCGGAGAGCGAAGCACCCGACGTTTCGCACGTGACCTCCGGACGCTACGAGGACTCGATCCTGCAGGATCTCATCCCGGCCGTCGAGAATACGATTCTGGAGGGCCGCGTGCGGAGCTGAGCGCTACGGCTGCGCCTTGTACGCGCTCAGCCGGTTGTAGAGCGTCTTCAGGCTGATGCCGAGAATCGCGGCGGCCTTGCGCTTGTCCCAGCCGTGTTGATCGAGCGTGGCGAGGATCAGCCGCCGGTCGGCCTCGGCGATCGACGTCCCGACCTTGATCTGCATGCTGGGGCCGCCGGTCTCGCCGGGGAGGGCGCCGCCGAGCTCCGCCGGCAGCGATTCCGGGCCGATCTCCTCGTCGGCGAGGATGAACGCGCGATGCACCACGTTCTTCAGCTCGCGTACGTTGCCCGGCCAACCGTAGGTTCGCAGGCGCTGGCGCGCGGCACGCGTGAAGGCCTTGTTCGTGCCCTCGGCCTGGTTCAAGGCGGCGAGGAAATGATCCGCGAGCAGCTCGACGTCGTCGCCGCGCTCGCGTACCGGCGGCAGCTGGATCGGGAACACGCTCAGGCGGTACAGCAGATCTTCGCGCAGCTTGCCTTGCGCGACGGCATCTTCCGGTCGGCGATTGCTGGCGGCGAGGACGCGGACGTCGACGTCGAGGGGCCGCTCGCCGCCGATGCGCATGATCTTGCCGGTCTCGAGCACGCGCAGCAGCTTCACCTGCAGCTCGATCGGCATCTCGGTGATCTCGTCGAGGAAGAGCGTGCCCGACGTGGCGCGCTCGAAGTATCCCTTGTGCAGCCGATCGGCCCCGGTGAAGCTGCCGCGCTCGTGCCCGAACAGCTCGCTCTCGATCAACGTGGGCGACACGGCGCCGCAGTTGAGCGGGAGGAATGCCTCCTGGCGGCGTGCGCTGTGCTCGTGGATCGTCTGCGCCACCAGCTCCTTGCCGGTACCGCTCTCGCCCACGATCAGGACCGTCGCGTCGGTGGGCGCGACGCGCGCGATGAGATCGTAGGTCTTCTGCATGAGGGGCGAGGCGCCGAGGAGCGGGCCGAAGCGGCCGAGCTGACGGAGGGTCGTTCGCAGCGTCTTGATCTCGCGCTTCAACTCGCGCGTACGGGCGACGTTCGCCAGCACGCTCTTCAGCCGCGCGACGTCGAGCGGCTTGGTCAGGTAGTCCTTGGCGCCGCGCCGCAAGGCCTCGACCGCGCTGTCGACGCTCTCGTGGCCGGTGATCACGATGACGTCGGTTCCCCCGTTCCCGTCGATGTCGGTGAGGAGATCCAGCCCGCTGCCGTCGGGCAGACGCAGATCGGTGAGCACGACGTCCGGCCATCCGTTGCCGAGCGCCGAACGGGCCTCCTCGATCGTCCGCGCGCCGCGCGCCGTGAAGCCTTCGCGCGCGACCAGGTCGATCAGGCCCTGGAGCGTTTGGGTATCGTCGTCGACGATCAGTGCGTCAGGCATCGGCTCGCGGGCTCTCCGGGATGGGGCCGCGCTGCCGGCCGAGCGCCGGCACCGTGCGACCGTCCGGTGTACGGCCCCCCCTCATCTACAGGATCCAGCGATCGAAGTGAACGTTCGCGCCCCGAAGCGTGCGGTTCGCGTGGGGAGCGCGGGTCGTCGGACGAAACGGGCCGGCGAGCCAAGACCGGGGGTGCGGGAGCGGATCAGCCGGCCGCCAGGGCGCGGCGGCGGCGGCGCTGCCGCGGCGGACGGATGCGCGGGTGGGCCGTCCGGAGCTGACGCGCCGGCACCCCCAGACGCTCCGTTCCGGGACCCTGGTGCCATTCGAGGAGCGCACGCGCGAGGCCGTCGGCCTCGAGGCCGAGGCACTCGCAGATGTTCTGGAACGAGAACGGCGATCCGTCGTCGGGACCCTCGATCCATTCCGCCGCCTCGGACGCGCCGCGGGAGTGCCGACGCTGCAGATGCAGGACCGCATCGAGCAGCACCGCGAACATCAGCCGCTTCTCCGGGACGTCGGTCGCTCGGATGGTGAGCCGGTCGAAGTACTGGATCGGCAGGATCACTTCGGGAACGGAGGAATCGCTCGCTACCTCGAGCTGTGCGCTCCGCGCGTGCGCCGTCATCATCCGTGAACTCCTCTCGAGACAGAGTGCGTCGAGACTGCGAAACTCGCGACCGACCCGTGCAAGAGTCGTGCAGTGGTGTCGCCGCGCTCCTCGAACGCACCAGGGGGCACGGTTTGTCAGGATTTCCTGAACTCTTGGCATCGAGCGATGACGCTCGGTCTTTGCAAAACCTGCAACGGCTGCGTGCAAACATTACAATTTGGAGGTGCAGGTATCGCGGATTCGTACCGGCACAAGGGTTGCTGACCTCTTCGACCACCTGGGGGACTGCGGCTTGGGTGGTTCGCGGGGTCGGGATGCGAATCGCTCAGGTTGCTCCATTATATGAACGCGTGCCGCCACGGCTGTACGGCGGGACGGAACGCATCGTCAGCTACGTCACCGAGGGGCTGGTGCGCCGCGGGCACGACGTGGTGCTCTTCGCCAGCGGCGATTCGAAGACGCGGGCCGAGCTCGTACCGGGATCGCGACGTGCCTTGCGGCTCGACGATCACATCCGCGATCCGCTCGCCTACCACGTGGCACAGCTGAAGCACGTGATCGAGCGCGCGGGCGAGTTCGACGTCATTCACAACCACATGGACTACCTGAGCTTTCCGCTCCTCGCCGTGTCACCGACGCCGGTCATCACCACCCTCCACGGGCGACTCGATCTGCCCGACCTGCGCGCGGTGTTCTCGGCCTACGCCGAGGCACGCTTGATCTCGATCAGCGATGCGCAGCGTCAGCCGCTGCCCGACGCCGACTGGGTGGCAACCGTGCCACACGGCGTCCCCGCCGACTTCTACCCGGTGGGCCGCGGCAGGGGCGGTTATCTGGCATTCCTCGGACGCATCTCGCCCGAGAAGCGGCTGGATACGGCGATCGCGGCGGCGCGCGCGACCGGCATCCCGCTCCGCATTGCGGCCAAGGTGGACCGTGTGGACGTCGACTACTTCGAGACGCAGATCCGTCCGCTGTTCGGTCCCGGGGTGGAGTTTCTCGGCGAGATCGGCGGCGCCACGAAGGCCAAGTTCCTGGGCGACGCCCGCGCGTTGCTCTTCCCGATCGACTGGCCGGAGCCGTTCGGCCTGGTGATGATCGAGGCGCTCGCCTGCGGCACGCCGGTGGTCGCCCGCCGGCGAGGCTCGGTACCCGAGGTGCTCGAGCACGGGGTGACGGGGTTCGTCTGCGACGACGAGGCGGCGATGATCACCGCGGTCCGCAACCTCGATACCATTGATCGGGCGGCGTGCCGCCGCGCCTTCGAGCGACGCTTCACCGACGACCGCATGGTGGGCGACTACGAGCAGACGTTCGCCCGTCTCCTGGAAGGCGTCACCGCGCGCTGCGCATGACTCGGCCAGCCGAGGGCGAGCGGGTCCAGATCGGCGACGAGTACTACCTCGTCGCCAGCGCCCGCGCGTCGCGACGGCGCAAGCGCACGCTCAGTCACGGGGATCTCTTCGCGCTCTTCGATCTGAGCGGCGACGTGCCGGCGGCGGGACTGGAGGACGTCGGGCTGTTCTTCCACGGCACGCGCCACCTCGATCGGCTCGAGCTCTACATCAACGGCGAGCCGCCGCATTTCCTCGAGTCCCACACCACGGACGACGACGTGGCGCTCGTCTGCGACCTGACCAACGCCGACGTGATGGAGGACGAGCACGTGCGCGTGCCGCGCGACACCATCGCCGTTCGCAGGGTGAAGGTGCTCGCGCACGATCGGCTGCTGGAGCGCATCGAGCTGCGGAACTACTGGGCGGCGCCGATTCGGTGCGAGCTGCTGGTGCGCTTCCACGCCGACTTCGCCGACATCTTCGAGCTGCGCGGCGTGGTGCGCGGCCGCCGCGGCGCATCCGCGCCACCGCGCGTGACGCGGAGCGGCGTCGTGTTCGTGTACGACGGGTGCGACGGACGCCGACGGCGCACGGCGATCGACTGCGGCCCCGAGCCGTCGTCCGTCAGCGCCGAAGGGTTCGTGCACGTGCTCGATCTCGCCGCCGGCGACACCTGGGCGGTGGATGTCACGGTGCGTTGCGAGCTGGACGGCGTCCCCTCGAGCGCGTCGCGCTCGTTCGGCGCGACGCGCAGCGCGCGTCACGAGGCCGAGCGCGTCTGGCGCGAGTCCCAGACGCGCATCACCTCGAGCAACAAGAACCTGAACGACTGGATCACGCGCTCGGTGTCGGACGTCGCCATGTTGCGCTCGCTGCACGAGGATACCTATCTCTCTGCTGGAATCCCCTGGTTCGCGACCTTGTTCGGCCGCGACAGCGTCATCGCCGCGTTGGAGACCCTGGCCTTCGCGCCGCAGATCGCCATCGGTACCCTGCGGCGCCTGGCCGCGCTGCAGGGCAGCGTCGAGAACGCCGATCGCGACGAGCAACCGGGCAAGATCGTCCACGAGGTCCGCGACGACGAGCTGGCGACGGCCGGCGAGGTGCCGTTCGGGCGCTACTACGGCAGCGTCGACTCGACCCCGTTGTTCCTGATGCTGGCCGCTGCCTGCGTCCGGCGCACGGGCGACCTCTCTCTCGCCGAGACCCTCTGGCCCCACTTCGAGCGGGCGCTCGAGTGGATCGAGCGGTTCGGCGACCGCGACGGCGACGGGTTCATCGAGTACGCGCGCGAAACGCCGCGGGGTCTCGCGAATCAGGGGTGGAAGGACTCGCACGACGCGATCTTCCACGCCGACGGCCGCATCGCGACGCCGCCGATCGCGCTCGTGGAGGTCCAGGGCTACCTCTACGCCGCGCGCCGGGGTCTGGCGTACGTGGCGCGCCGGCTCGGGAACACGGCGCTCGCGCGCGACCTGGGACGGCAGGCGGACGAGCTGCAGGAGCGATTCCATGGCGCGTTCTGGATGGAGGAGCAGGGCTTCTTCGCCCTCGCGCTCGACGGCGAGAAGCGGCCCTGTGAAGTGATCACGTCCAACCCCGGGCATTGTCTCTACACGCGCATCGTACGTCCCGAGGTCGCCCCGCGGGTCATCAAGCGTCTGATGCGCGAGGATCTGTTCTGCGGTTGGGGCGTACGAACGCTCGCGGAAGGAGCGCCACGCTACAATCCGATGAGCTATCACAACGGCTCGGTCTGGCCCCACGACAACGCGCTCCTCGCGGCGGGGCTACGGTCCTACGGCGCGATCGCGGAGTGCGTACGGGTGGCGAGCGCGCTGTTCGAGACGGCACAACGCATGGAGGATTGTCGCCTCCCGGAGCTGTTCTGCGGCTTCGATCGCGGCGAGCGCGCCACCCCGGTTCCGTACCCCGTCGCCTGCCGGCCGCAGGCCTGGGCCTCCGCTGCCACGTTCTCGCTCTTGCGAGCGTTGCTCGGCCTCACGTTCAACCCGCGGCGCTCCCTGATCGTGTTCGATCGCCCGCGGCTGCCGTCGTGGGTTGGTTCGATCACCCTCCACGACCTGCGGCTCGGAGAGGCAACGGTCGACGTGCTCGTGAGCGACGGCGAGCGGACGACGAGTTCCGTCGAGGTGCTGCGACGCAGCGGCGACGTCGAGGTGCTGATCCGGAACTGATTCGCAATCAGCCGCCGCTGCCGGCGTGGAGCTGACGCGCGGGGCGCGTCGGCCGCGCGACGATGTCCGCGGGACCGCGGCCGCGATCGAACGCCCGTTGCAAGACGGCGAGGATGTCCTCTCGCCCCACGGGCTTCGTCAGGTACGCGAACGCTCCCTCGGCCTCGGCGCGGACACGCCACTCGGTCGACGCGGCACCGGTGATGAAGATGACCGGGACACGCATGCCCGCCTCACGCACGCGGTCCAGGACGCCGAATCCTCCCCCGGGCATCCGGATATCGGTGAAGATGACGTCGATGGGACCGGCCGCGATCTCACGGATCGCGGCCGTCGCGTCGGCGGCGGCGCGCACCACGATCCCGAGCTGCTCCAGAAGCTCTCTCAGCGCGACGCGGAAGCTTTCGTCGTCGTCCACGACGAGCACGGTCTTGACGATCGGGCGCGGTGCCATCCTCGGATCCCCGGGACCTACGAGCAGCAAGGTGCATGCCGCCGTCGCCGTCGGAGCATGCAGACCGCGCCGTGCAGTGCCGGCCTCGACTCTACGGTCGATCCGGCGCGACGGGCGATCGCTCTGACGCGCGGAAGGGGTCGCCACGACGCGTCGCCCTGCAAGTCTTACAAGAATTGGATGGAAGCCTGGGCGCGTATGCCGTTCCGGAACCGGCCGCGACCACGTCGAAGTCGAGGGTGACGAGCCGTCGAGAGGCGACACTGGCGGACAAGAACCTGACGCACCGGCGGCTGCGGCGATGCCCTCGCGGGCGGCCAGCTCGCCGACGTTCCCGCGCATGCGACGCTCTCCCGTCGATCCGGCTCAGCTCCTCCCCCATGTCCGTGGGGTGGTACCCCTGTTGACATATTGACCCATTTGTTCCTCGGCCCGTAGGTTCTTCCGCGTACACCGGAGTGCCGCTCTCCCCAAGCCCAGGAGGACGTATGCGATCGCTGCCGTGTCGACTCCAAGGACTGCGTCGATGGATCCTCGCCGCCACCGTTGCAGGCGTGGCCGTTCCTCTCGGCGCCGCGGTCGCCCACGCCGACGCGCTCGGTTGCCAGCGGGCGGTGGCGAAGGCGTCGGCGCAGTTCGCGCAGGCGAAGATGAAGGCGCTGCAGAAGTGCGCGGACGGGGTGGTGCGGCACACGAGCATGGGCCCGTGTCCGGACGGGAAGGCGAGCGCGAAGGTGGCGAAGGCGGAGAGCAAGCTGCGCGCGGCGGTGAGCAAGGGCTGCGGCGGCGCCGACCGGGCATGCGGCGCGGGAGGCGACGACACGGCGCCGAACACGGTCGGCTGGGGCGCGAGCTGTCCGAACTTCGAGGGCGGGAGCTGCGCGAACGCGATCGCGGACTGCAGCGGGGTGAGCGACTGTCTGGCGTGCGTGGGGCACGCGGCGGTCGATCAGGCGATCGACCTGTATTACGGGAACGCGAATCTCGGGACGACGGCGACCGACGTGGTCAAGTGCCAGCGGGCGATCGGGAAGTACACGGCGAAGTTTTTCGCGGCGAAGTCGAAGGCGTTGCAGAAGTGCGAGGACAAGAAGCTGACGGGGAGCCTCAGCGGGGCGTGTCCGGACGCGGGGAAGGCGGCGCCGGCGATCGCGAAGGCGGAGTCGAAGAAGCGGGCGGGGATCTGCAAGACGTGCGGCGGCGGCGACCGGCTGTGCGGCGGGGGCGATGATCTGACGCCGGCGACGATCGGGTTTGCGGCGACGTGTCCGAGCGTGACGGTGCCGGGGGGGCCGGCGTGCGGCGGGCCGGTGACGACCCTGACGCAGTTGGTGGACTGCGTGGACTGCGTGACGGAGTACAAGGCGGACTGTCTGGATGCGCTGGCGGCGCCGGGGCTGAAGAGCTACCCGGCGGAGTGCAACGGCGGGGCGCCGGTGCCGACGACGACGCCGACCCCGGGCGCGACGGCGACGCGGACGGCGACGCCGGGTCCCGGGGCGACGGCGACGCGGACGGCGACGCCGGGCGGCGGCGGGCCGACGGCGACGGCGACGCCGGGGGGGCCGTGCGTGCTACCGAATCCGCTGCCGGAGGTGCTGAGCTTCGTCGGCAAGCCGGGGGTGGACCTCGACACGGGCTGGACGGGGCAGGCGCACGACGTGATCACGGACGACCAGGCGCCGCTCAGCGCGGCGCGGCTGAACAACTGCGACACGAACCCGGCGTCGCCGACGTGCGGGCAGTGCGATCTGGACGGGCCGGTGATCTTCCCGGGGCCGGCGAAGAACTGCGTCTGCTACAACCTGAGCGACCGTGACGCGAGCAGTCTCGGGGCGTGCGATCCGGAGATGCCGTCGACGTGCAGCGGCGCGGAGACGTGCCAGTGCTTCTACGGGCCGCCGCTGCCGATCACCTCCGGCGCGGTGCCGGTCTGCGTCGTCAACAGATACACGGGCTCGTTGACGGGGACCGCGAACATCGCCAACTCGGGTCCCCACGCCGGCGAAGGCTCGGCGCTCGTCCACCTCGAGGCGGCGGTGCACAATGGTGTCGCGGTCGAGCAGCCGTGTCCGACATGCCTCAACGATCCGACGCCGCGCGACGGCGTCCGCGGGGGCACGTGCAACGGTGGTGCGCGCAACGGCCAGCCCTGCGACGTGCAGGGCGACAACGCGCTGTTCGGCCAGGTCAGCCTCGATTGCCAGCCGGTGCGCGGCGCCAACATCGGGAATCTGCTCATCACGTTCAATCCGGCGACCACCGGCACGACCACGCTCGCGAGCGGGCCGAAGTGCACCGGGCCCGGCTTCACGAGCCAGAACTGCTTCTGCGACACGTGCGCCGACGCCGCCGCGGAGCCGTGCAATGCCAACGCCGATTGTCCGGTAGGCGTCGTCTGCGGCGGGAAGCGCTGCGTGGGCGGCACCAACGTCGGCCAAGCGTGTACCGCCGCGTCGGAGTGTCCGAGCGGCTCCTGCGGGCGGCTCGGACAGGCGACCGCGCCCAATCAGTGCGACGACCTCACGTGCTCGCCCGACGCGGCCGATCCGAACCCGAACGACGGCGTGTGCGCAGGCCGGCCCCTTCGATCGCTTCTGCTCGCGCGAGACCTTCCGCGGCTGCGCGAGCGACGCCGACTGCCAGCCGCCGCCGGCGGGCAACTGCGGCACCTGCAAGCCGAACCAGACGTGCAGCGGGGGCTTCCGCAACTGCTTCCTCGATCCGATCGTCCGCACCGGCAGCCCTGGTACGCAGAACGCGGTGCTCGCGGCGACCTTCTGCATCCCGCCGACCAGCAGCGCCTCCGTCAACAGCGTTGCGGGGCTGCCGGGTCCCGGCGCTCTGGCGCTCCCGGTACGGGTGCTGAAGACCGGCGCGCAGTGCGGCAACGGCGCGCTGGATGCCGGCGAGCAATGCGACATCGGCCAGGACGCCGCATGTCCGGGGTTGTGCCTGCCGAGCTGTCAATGCCCGGTGTGCGGCGACAGTCAGGTGAACCAGCCGAGCGAGCAGTGCGACGGCGCCGATGACACCGCCTGTCCCGGCCAGTGCCAGGCGAACTGCACGTGCGCGGCCGCGGTGTGTGGCAACGGCACCAAGGAGGCGGGCGAGCAGTGCGACGGCGGCGACGACGCCGCGTGTCCGGGCCACTGCCAGGGCGATTGCACCTGCGGCGCCTTCTGCGGCGACGGGATCGTGAACGGCAGCGAGCAGTGCGACGGCGCGGCGTCGGGCGGCGCGTGTCCGGCGAGCGCGTGTCAGGCGAACTGCACCTGCGGCCCGTTCTGCGGCAACAACCAGATCGATCCGGGCGAGCAGTGCGACGGCAACGGTACCGGCGGCTGCGCCGGTACCTGCCAAGCGGATTGCATGTGTGCTCCCTTCTGCGGCGACAACGTTCGCCAGGGTGGCGAGCTCTGCGACGGCAGCGACGACGCCCTTTGCCCCGGTCAGTGCTCGGCAGGATGCACGTGTCCAAGCTCGGCGCAGATCACCTTCACCGTGCAGGACGTCGCCGACCTCGACACGGGCTGGACAGGCACCGCGCACGACCTGAAGGTGCAGAAGGGCTCGACCATCAGCGGCGAGCTGTCCAACTGCGACGGGGTGAGCGACTTCGATTGCGACTTCTTCGGCAACGTCGGCTCGAGCTGCTCCGCAGACCCCGGCCAGGCCTGCCTCTCCGACTCGGACTGCAGCGCCGGGTATTGCGTCATCAGCACCTTCGGTCCGCCATTGCCGCTCTCCGCGGGGGGCGTGCCGGCGTGCATCGTCAACCGCTTCGCGACGGACGTCACCGGCACGTACAACATGCAGACCGGCGCCGCCTCGCTCTTCACGCGCCTCAGCTCCGTGGTCCATCTCGGCGTTCAGGTGAGCCGCCCCTGTCCGATCTGCGACTGCGGTCTTCCCGATCCGCACAACTGCCAGATCGGCGACACCGGCACGTGCACCGACGTCAGCGGTAGCCCGCCCTGCACCGTGCAGGGCACCGGGCCGTTGGGACCGACCTCGAACAACTGTCTCCCGAGCGCGTCGTCGAACGTGTCGGGCGGCGGCCTCGACATCCCGTTCGCGCCGATCACCACCGGCACTTCGACCTTCCCGTCCAACCAGCCGTGTGATGGATCGGGCTTCCAAGACAAGAGCTGTTGGTGCGACGGACAGCCGCAGCCGAGCAGCTGCTTGACCGCGTGCGACGGCGGCAGCAACAACAATGCCCCCTGCGACAGCGACGCCAATTGTCCGGGCGCCCCCGCTGGCTCGTGCAAGCCCCTCTGCCGGCAGATCTCGGGCAAGGCCGTCGGCGAGGGCGAGTGCGTCGCCGGCCCGATCGTTCAGACCTGCGCCGGCGCTCCGGAGATAGGATGCCAGACCGACAGCAACTGCCCATCCGGCAAGGGCCCCTGCCAGGCGAAGAACCAGCGTTGCTTCCTCGATCCGATCGTGCGGATCGGGACGCCCAGCACGACCCTCAACACCTCGGTCGCCACCTTCTGCATCCCGAAGACCAGCGCGACGGCGATCAATAGCACCGCCGGACTGCCGGGACCGGGCGCCATCAGCTTCCAGGCGTCCGTCGACCTCAAGAAGTGCGGCGACAACGTCGTCAACCGTTTCAACGAGGAATGCGACGGTACCGACGACGCGAACTGTCCGGGCGCGTGCCAGGCGAACTGCAGCTGCATGCAGACCTGCGGCAACGACGTGATCGAGTTCGGGGAGCAATGTGATGGTACGAGCGACGCCGCCTGCCCCGGGCAGTGTGGCGCACCGGAGACGCCCCAGGCCTGTCTCTGTCCGACGGTCTGCGGCGACGGATTCGTCGCCCCGACCGAGCAGTGCGATCCGCCGAACGACTCGCGGTGTCCCGGCCAGTGCACCAACTGCAGCTGTCCGGTGCCGACGGCGACCTGTCTGAACGGAACGCTCGATCCGGGAGAGCCGTGCGACCTTCCCGGACTCGGTTGCGGGCCGAGCCAGGCCTGCCTGGCCTGCCAGCAATGCTTCCCACCCTACGACGCGATCACCCCCTATCTCGGGTTCATCTGCGGCAACCAGGTCGTCGAGCCGACCGAAACCTGCGAGCTCCCGGCGATAGGCTGTCCGGCCGGCAAGCTCTGTCTCGGTTGCACCCAGTGCGTGGATTTCATCCCGTTCTGCGGCAATGAGAACATCGAGCCCGGCGAGAGCTGCGAGCTCCCGGCGGTAGGATGCGGATCGCACCAGCTCTGTCTGCTCTGCAATCAATGCATCGACGTGCCGATCTCGATCTGCGGCAACGGTGTGATCGAGCCGGGCGAGGCGTGCGAGCTGCCGCAGACGGGATGTGGACCGCTCGCAATATGTGCGCTCTGCCAGCAATGCGTGCCGTTGATCTAGGCTAGAGAGCGGGCGACCGAAGCCGGGAGCAATGCCTGCTCCCGGCGGCCCGTCGATCCCCTGATTTGCGACCCGGGTCCCCCCGATTGTCGCCGTGCCGTAGCCCGCGTTGTCGCGATTGACGGATTTCTGACGCCGACCGTACGCTGGCCCTCGTGCCGGGTGCCGTTCCCCGTCTCTCGAGGAGGCGTATGCGTTCGTATGTTCCATCTCAGGTTCGGGGGCTCCGCTCGCCCCGTGGTCTGATCGTCGTCATGGCGACGTCGATTCTCCTCGCCTCGCCATGGACCTCGCGTCCCGCCCACGCCGACGCGCTCGGCTGCCAGCGGGCGGTGGCGAAGGCGTCGGCGCAGTTCGCGCAGGCGAAGATGAAGGCGCTGCAGAAGTGCGCGGACGGGGTGGTGCGGCACACGAGCATGGGCCCGTGTCCGGACGGGAAGGCGAGCGCGAAGGTGGCGAAGGCGGAGAGCAAGCTGCGCGCGGCGGTGAGCAAGGGCTGCGGCGGCGCCGACCGGGCATGCGGCGCGGGAGGCGACGACACGGCGCCGAACACGGTCGGCTGGGGCGCGAGCTGTCCGAACTTCGAGGGCGGGAGCTGCGCGAACGCGATCGCGGACTGCAGCGGGGTGAGCGACTGTCTGGCGTGCGTGGGGCACGCGGCGGTCGATCAGGCGATCGACCTGTATTACGGGAACGCGAATCTCGGGACGACGGCGACCGACGTGGTCAAGTGCCAGCGGGCGATCGGGAAGTACACGGCGAAGTTTTTCGCGGCGAAGTCGAAGGCGTTGCAGAAGTGCGAGGACAAGAAGCTGACGGGGAGCCTCAGCGGGGCGTGTCCGGACGCGGGGAAGGCGGCGCCGGCGATCGCGAAGGCGGAGTCGAAGAAGCGGGCGGGGATCTGCAAGACGTGCGGCGGCGGCGACCGGCTGTGCGGCGGGGGCGATGATCTGACGCCGGCGACGATCGGGTTTGCGGCGACGTGTCCGAGCGTGACGGTGCCGGGGGGGCCGGCGTGCGGCGGGCCGGTGACGACCCTGACGCAGTTGGTGGACTGCGTGGACTGCGTGACGGAGTACAAGGCGGACTGTCTGGATGCGCTGGCGGCGCCGGGGCTGAAGAGCTACCCGGCGGAGTGCAACGGCGGGGCGCCGGTGCCGACGACGACGCCGACCCCGGGCGCGACGGCGACGCGGACGGCGACGCCGGGTCCCGGGGCGACGGCGACGCGGACGGCGACGCCGGGCGGCGGCGGGCCGACGGCGACGGCGACGCCGGGGGGGCCGTGCGTGCTACCGAATCCGCTGCCGGAGGTGCTGAGCTTCGTCGGCAAGCCGGGGGTGGACCTCGACACGGGCTGGACGGGGCAGGCGCACGACGTGATCACGGACGACCAGGCGCCGCTCAGCGCGGCGCGGCTGAACAACTGCGACACGAACCCGGCGTCGCCGACGTGCGGGCAGTGCGATCTGGACGGGCCGGTGATCTTCCCGGGGCCGGCGAAGAACTGCGTCTGCTACAACCTGAGCGACCGTGACGCGAGCAGTCTCGGGGCGTGCGATCCGGAGATGCCGTCGACGTGCAGCGGCGCGGAGACGTGCCAGTGCTTCTACGGGCCGCCGCTGCCGATCACCTCCGGCGCGGTGCCGGTCTGCATCGTCAACCGCTACACGTCGGACATCACGGGTACCGCCAACATTGCCAATTCCGGCCCGCATGCCGGTGAGGGCACGGCGATCGTGCATCTCGAGGCCGGTGTCTACAACGGTGTCGCCGTCCAGCAGCCGTGCCCGACGTGCGAGAACGATCCGACGCCGCGCGACGGCGTCCGCGGGGGCACGTGCAACGGCGGTGTGCGCAACGGCCAGCCCTGCGACGTGCAGGGCGACAACGCGCTGTTCGGCCAGGTCAGCCTCGACTGCCAGCCGGTGCGCGCCGCGAACATCGGCAACCTCAACATCAGCTTCAACCCGGCGACGACGGGCACGACCACGCTCGCGAGCGGGCCGAAGTGCACGGCCCCGGGCTTCACGAACATGAATTGCTTCTGCGACACGTGCGCCGACGCGACGGCCGCGCCGTGCAACAGCAACGCCGATTGTGCCGTCGGCGTCACGTGCGGCGGCAAGCGCTGCATCGGGGGCACCAACGTCGGCCAGGCATGTACGGCGGCGTCGCAGTGTCCGAGCGGCGCATGCGGGCGAGCGGGCCAGGCCACGGCGCCCAATCAATGCGACGACCTCACGTGCTCGCCCGATGCGGCCGATCCGAACCCGAACGACGGCGTGTGCGAGGCCGGCCCCTTCGATCGCTTCTGCTCGCGCGAGACCTTCCGCGGCTGTGCGAGCGACGCGGACTGCCAGCCGCCGCCGGCGGGCAACTGCGGCACCTGCAAGCCGAACCAGACCTGCACCGGCGACTTCCGTAACTGCTTCCTCGATCCCATCGTGCGGACCGGCAGTCCCGGTACGCAGAACGCGACGCTGGCGGCGACCTTCTGTATCCCGCCGACGACCAGCAGCTCGGTCAACAGCGTCGCGGGGTTGCCGGGTCCGGGCGGCCTCGCGCTTCCGGTGCGCGTGCTGAAGACCGGCGCGCAGTGCGGCAACGGCACGCTGGATGCCGGCGAGCAATGCGACATCGGGCACGATGCCGCGTGCCCCGGATCGTGTCTCCCGAATTGCCAGTGCCCGGTCTGCGGCGACGGTCAGGTGAACCAGACGAGCGAGCAGTGCGACGGCAGCGACGATTCCGTCTGCCCGGGCCAGTGCCAGGCGAACTGCACGTGCGCGGCCGCGGTGTGTGGCAACGGCACCAAGGAGGCGGGCGAGCAGTGCGACGGCGGAGACGACGCCGCGTGTCCGGGCCACTGCCAGGGCGATTGCACCTGCGGCGCCTTCTGCGGCGACGGGATCGTGAACGGCAGCGAGCAGTGCGACGGCGCGGCGTCGGGCGGCGCGTGTCCGGCGAGCGCGTGTCAGGCGAACTGCACCTGCGGCCCGTTCTGCGGCAACAATCAGATCGATCCGGGCGAGCAGTGCGACGGCAACGGCACGGGGGCATGTCTCGGAACCTGCCAGAGCGACTGCCAGTGCTCGCCGGTCTGCGGCGACAACCACCGCACCGGCGGCGAGCTGTGCGACGGCACCGACGACGCGCTCTGCCCCGGCCAATGCTCGCCGAACTGCACGTGTCCGGCGAACGGCTTCGTGACGATCACCGTCGCCCCCGGCGCCGACCTCGATACCGGGTGGACCGGGATCGCGCACGACTCCGCGGTGCAGACGGGCTCGCGGATTCCGGGCCAGATCTCGAACTGCGACGGCGTGAACGATCAGGTCTGCGACTTCTTCGGCAACGTCGGCTCGTTCTGCTCCGGCGATCCGACGCGGTCGTGCACCAACAACAACCAGTGCACCAACGCCGGTACGTGCACGATCCAGACCTTCGGCCCGCCGCTGCCGCTCTCGGCGGGGGGCGTCCCGGCGTGTATCGTGAACCGCTTCGCCGACGACGTGACCGGGACGTACAATCTGCAGACCGGCTCGTCCGAGCTGCACGTCCACCTCAACTCCCTCGTGCACCTCGGCAACACGGTGACCCGACCGTGCCCGATCTGCGACTGCGGCAAGCCGAATCCGGCGGACTGCCAGATCGGCGATGCCGGGACGTGCAGCGACATCACCGGCAACCCGCCCTGCCACGTGCAGGGCACGGGCCCGCTCGGCCCGACGTCGAATGATTGCCCGCCGAGCTCGTCCCTCAACGTCTCCGGCGGCGGCCTCGACATCCCGTTCGATCCGCTGACCACCGGGACGGTCAGTTTCGCGAGCAACCAGGCGTGCACCGGCGCGGGGCACACCAATCAGCAGTGCTGGTGCGCAAGCGAGCCGCAGCCGTCCTCGTGTCTGAATGCCTGCAACGGCGGCGGCCACGACGGCCAGCCGTGCGATACCGACGCCGATTGCGGCGGCCTCGCGGGCTCCTGTACGCCGCTCTGCCGCCAGGTTCCGGGCGATCCCGCCGGCGAGGCGCGTTGCGTCGCCGGCCCCGTCGACCAGACATGCTCGCTCGCGCCCGAGGTCGGGTGCCAGACCAACAGCGACTGCGCGGCCGGCCAGGGAACCTGCGTCGCGAAGAACCGCCGCTGCTTCCTCGACCCGATCGTCCGCTCGGGTACCGCCAGCCCGACGGCGCCGGTGCTTGCGTCCGCGTTCTGCATCCCGGCAACGAGCGGTACGGCCATCAATCAGACCGCTGGCCTGCCCGGTCCCGGCGCGATCCGCTTCCCGGCCACGACGTCGGTGCAGCGCTGCGGCGACAACGTCATCAATCAACCCAGCGAGGAATGTGACGGCACCGCCGACGCGAATTGCCCGGGTTCGTGCCTCGGCAACTGCAAGTGCAATCGGACGTGCGGCAACGATACGGTCGAGTTCGGCGAGCAGTGCGATGGTACGAACGACGCTGCCTGCCCCGGTCAGTGCGGGGCGCCGGGCTCGGCGACGCAGTGCGAGTGTCCGCCGGTCTGCGGCGACGGGTTCATCGGTCAGGGCGAGCAATGCGATCCGGGCGGGTTGAACGGGGCGCCGGCCAATGATGCCGCGTGTCCGGGGACCTGCACCGGTTGCCAGTGTCCGGTCATGCTGCCGCAGTGCCTGAACAACCAGCTCGACCCCGGCGAGGCATGCGACGAGCCCGCGATCGGCTGCGGTCCGGGCCAGGTCTGCCTCGCCTGCAACCAGTGCTTCCCGCCGCCGGACATCATCCCGCCGCAGCTCGGCTTCATCTGCGGCAACGGCAACATCGAGCCGGGCGAGGTCTGTGAGCTGCCGGCCGTGGGCTGCGGCGACGGACAGATCTGTCTCGCGTGCACCCAGTGCCTGCAGACGCCGCTGCCGCCCGTCTGCGGCAACGGCAACGTCGAGACGGGCGAGGTCTGCGATCTGCCGGCCGTCGGCTGCGGGCCGCAGCAGGCGTGCCTGCTCTGTCAGCAGTGCGTCGATCTCGGCGTCTCGATCTGCGGCAATGGCAACATCGAGCCGGGCGAGGTGTGTGAGCTGCCGCAGAAGGGGTGCGGACCGCTCTCGATCTGTCTCGCGTGCACGCAATGCCTGCCGCTCTGAAGGGGGGTCTCCGCGCCTGAGCCCGACGACGCGTCCCCGAGAGGCGGGCGCGTCGTCGCGGTCGCATCACCGCGTGCGACGTGCTACGGCCGTCGCATGGCGGACGCCCAGCACCAATCCACCATCATCGATCAATTCACCCGCCAGGCGGTGCCGTTCTCCACGGCGCCCGGCATCAAGGACGAGGAGGCGCTCGCGTTGCTCGTTCGCGAGAGCGGCGCGGCGGCCGACGACACGGTGCTCGACGTCGCGTGCGGGCCCGGCCTGGTGGTCTGCGCCTTCGCGAAGGTCGTGCGGCACGCGACCGGCATCGACATCACGCCGGCGATGCTCGCGCGCGCACGCGCGCTCGCCGCGGAGCGCGGGCTCACGAACGTGCGCTGGGACCATGGCGACGTCACGCCGCTGCCGTACGCCGACGGCTCGTTCTCCGTCGTGAGCTCGCGGTTCGCCTTCCATCACTTCCTCGAGCCGGCCACGGTGCTCGTCGAGATGCGACGGGTATGCGCCCCCGGCGGCACGGTGGTCGTGACGGATCTGCACGCCTCGCCCGATCCCGCCAAGGCGGAGGCGTTCCACCGCATGGAGATGTTGCGCGACCCGTCGCACGCCCGCGCCCTCACGCTCGCCGGGCTGGAAGGGCTCTTCCGCGACGCGGGACTGCCGCTGCGCCGGAAGGCCGCCTACCAGCTGCAGGCCGACGTCGACGGCGTGCTCGCGCGCTCGTTCCCCGCGCCGGGCGACGCCGACCGCATCCGCGCCATGTTCGAGGCCTCGATCGCCGAGGACGGCATGGGTCTCGGGACGTACCGCCACAAGGACCAGCTGCGGTTCGCGTACAACGTTGCGATCCTCGTCGCGGACGTGCCATGAGCGACGCCCCTCTGCTCGCCGATCTCGGCGGTCTCGCGCCGAGCGTCCGGGCGCGTGCCGACGAGACCGAACGCGATCGGCGCCTGCCGCCGGATCTGGTCGCGGCCCTCGCCGAGACCGGCGTGTTCCGGGCGTGCGTGCCGCGCAGCGTCGGCGGCGGGGAGGTCGATCCGGCGCTCCTCGTCCGGGCGCTCGAGCTCCTGGCCGAGGCGGACGGCGCCGCGGGCTGGTGCGCGATGATCGGCGCCACGAGCGGCCTCATCGCAGGCTACCTCGAGACCGACGTGGCGCGCCTCATCTACGGCGATCCCCGGGGCATCGCGGGCGGGGTGTACGCGCCGAGCGGCAAGGCGGTGCCCGTCGAGGGGGGCTACCGGGTGAACGGCCGCTGGGCGTTCGCCAGCGGTTGCGAGCACTGCGCCTGGCTCATGGGCGGAAGCGTCATCGTCGAGAACGGCGCGCCCCGCCTCCTGCCGAACGGGGCACCCGACGCGCCGCTGATGCTGTTTCCCGCCGCGGAGGCACAGGTGATCGACACCTGGACGGTCTCGGGCCTGCGGGGGACGGGGAGCCACGACATCGCCGTGCGCGACGTGCTCGTGCCGGCCGATCGTGTCGTGTCGCTCGTACGCGACCGGCCCCACGAGCATGGCGCGCTGTACGCCTTTCCCGCCTTCGGCCTGCTCGCGATCGGCATCGCCGCGGTGGCGATGGGGATCGCGCGCCGCGCGATCGAGGAGCTCGTCGCGCTGGCGGGCGGCAAGACCCCGACCGGAAGCCGCCGCGTGCTCGCCGAGCGGCCGGTCGTGCAGGCGCAGGTGAGCGAAGCGGAGGCGGTGCTGCGCTCGGCGCGGGCATTTCTCTTCGAGGCCATCGGCGCCGCCTGGGACGAAGCGTGCCGCGAGGGAATGATCGGCACGCGGGCGCGCCTCGACGCGCGCCTCGCCGCGACGAACGCGACACACGGCGCCGCCAGGGCGGTCGATCTCATGTACACCGCCGGCGGCGGCACCGCCGTGTACGCGACCAGCCCGCTCCAACGGTGCTTCCGCGACGTCCACGTCGTGACGCAGCACCTGATGGTCGCGCCCGCGACCTACGAGCTCACGGGACGCGTGCTCCTCGGTCTCGGCACCGACACGTCGCAGCTCTGACGAAGGGGCAGGGCATGGAGACCCGCGACTTCACCACCCTGCGTCTCGCCCGCGAGGGCGACGTCCTGCGGGTGACCATCGACCACCCGGGCAGCGAGCTGAACGCGGTCGACGAGGCGCTGCATCGCGATCTCACGGCGCTCTTCGCCGGGCTGCGACGCGAGACCGAGGCGCGTGCGGTGCTCCTCACCGGACGCGGCAAGGCGTTCAGCGCCGGCGGCGACTTCAACTGGTTTCCAACGCTGCGGGAGCCGGGGCGGATGGAGGAGCTCCGCCGCGACGCCAAGCAGCTGATCTGGGATCTCCTCGACGTCGAGGTGCCGATCGTCGCCGCGGTGAACGGGCATGCCATGGGTCTCGGCGCGTCGATCGCGCTCCTCTGCGACGTCATCCTCATGGCCGACACCGCGACGATCGGTGATCCACACGTGCGCGTCGGTCTCGTCGCGGGCGACGGCGGCGTCGCCATCTGGCCGCTCGCCCTCGGGCCGGCACGCGCCAAGCAGTATCTCCTCACCGGCGATCCGATCGGCGCCGCCGAGGCCGAGCGCATCGGCCTCGTCAATCGCGTCGTGCCGGCGGCGGCCCTCGATGCCGAGGCAGCCGCGTTCGCCGCGCGCCTCGCGGCCGGCGCGCCCCTCGCCGTCCGCTACACCAAGCTGGCGGTGAACAAGCTGGTGAAGGACGCGCTCAACATCGCCTTCGACGCCTCGACGGCGCTCGAGCTCGTCACGTTCCAGAGCGCCGACCACCAGGAGGCCCTGGCGGCCATCCGCGAGAAGCGCCCGCCGGCGTTCAAGGGACGGTGAGCGGAGGGAGGATCCGTGGATCTGTTCGAGGCCTTGACCACCACGCGCGCGATCCGGCGGTTCACCGACGAGCCGGTGACCGATGCCGAGATCCTGCAGTGCATCCGCTGCGCCACGCAGGCGCCGAGCGGCGGCAACATCCAGCCGTGGCAGTTCCTCGTCGTGACCGATCCGGCGCTGAAGCGCGCGCTCGGCGACGTCTATCGCCGCGCCTACGGTCGCTACGAGCCCGCCCTGCTCGCGTCCATGCCGCCGTTCCGCTCAGCGGACGACGAGGCCGCCTTCGGCCGCATGCTGCGCTCCTCGCGCCATCTCGCCGATCACCTGGGAGAGGCGCCGGCGATCGTGCTGGTGCTGATGCCGAGCATCTCGATGACCCTGCGCGACGCCGCCGGGGAGCTCGACGTCGGGACCCCGTTCGCGTCCGTCTATCCGGCGGTGCAGAGCTTCATGCTCGCGGCGCGCGGCCTCGGCATCGGCACGACGCTCACGACCGTCTACCGCATCCATCAGGACGACGTGCGGGCGCTCTGCGGCGTCCCGGATCGTTACGAGGTCGTCGCCCTCATCCCGATGGGCCGGCCGCGCGGCCGCTTCAAGGCAGGCCAGCGGCGGCCCGCCGAGCAGCTGACGCACTGGAACCGGTTCGGCAGCAAGCGTCCCGCCGCCGAATAGGGCCGCGGCCCGCGCCCGCCGTTGACTGAGCGCGGCGAGGCTGCGACATCGGCTCCATGCACCTCGCACTCTTCGGCGCCAACTTCGGCGCCTGTGCCGATCCTGCGCTGCAGGTGCGCGTCGCCCGCGCCGCGGAGGCGGTCGGCTTCGAATCGATGTGGACGGGCGAGCACGTGGCGATGCCGATCCACGACAACCCGGTCCCCACGCCGCCGGAGACGCCGCTGCTCGATTCCCTCGTCGCGCTGACCCACATCGCGGCGCACACCCAGCGGCTACGCCTCGGCACGGGCATCCTCGTGCTGCCGCACCATAACCCGCTTCTCGTGGCGAAGGCGCTGACGTCGCTCGATGTCGTCTCGGGCGGGCGACTGATCGCCGGCTTCGCGGCGGGATACGTGGAGGCCGAGTTCGCGGCGCTCGGCGTCGACTTCCACCACCGCGGCGCGATCACCGACGAGTACCTGCGCGCCATCCGCACGCTCTGGACGGACGAGCTGCCGCGCTTCGCCGGACGCTTCGCCGCCTTCGACGGCATCCGCTTCGAGCCGAAGCCGGTGCAGCGTCCGCATCCGCCGATCATCGTCGGCGGCCATGCGGCGCCGGCGCTGCGACGCGCGGCACGCGAGGGCGACGGCTGGTACGGGTTCGGTCTCACCGTCGAGGCCGCGACGCCGCTCATCGCCGAGCTGCGCCGCCTGCGCGCCGACCTCGGCCGTGCCGGCCGGCCGTTCGAGATCTCGCTGACCACCTTCGAGCCGCTCGACGAAGCGCTCGTCGTCCGGGCCGCCGCGGCGGGCATCGATCGCCTGATCGTGTACCCGATCGTCCCCGCGGAGCAGCTCGAGGCCACGGTGCGAGTGATCGGCGAGACGCTCGCCGGCGCGGCGGCCGCCGCGCGGCGGTGATCCGCTATCTCCGGCCCGTCCCTTCCCGCGTCGCGACCGGGACGGTCGCGACGGTGTACGACGAGGTGCGACGCGAGTTCGGCGCCCTCGTGGAGCCGTTCACCCTGCACGCCGCCGCGCCGGCGACGCTCGCCGGCGTATGGCGCGCCTGCCGCGCGACGCTCCTGACCGGCCGCGTCGCCCGCGAGGTGAAGGAAGCGGTCGCCGCGGCCGTCTCGCGCGCCAATCGCTGCTCGTACTGTGTCGACGCGCACGTCGTGATGCTCGACGGCGCCAGGGCCCACGACACGGCGCGCGCCGTCGCCGCCGGCGACGACGAGGCGATCGCCGACGCACGCCTGCGGCGGACGGTCGCCTGGGCGGCGGCCTCGCGGACGCCGCAGGCCCCCGTTCTCGCGGCGCCGCCCTTCGCGGCGGAGGCGTTGCCGGAGATGGTGGGGACGGTGATGGTCTTCCACTACATCAATCGACCGGTGACGGTGCTGCTCGGCGCCTCGCCGCTGCCTGCGGTGCCGCGGCGATGGCAGGGCGGGGTGCGGCGGGCCGCCGGCTGGTGGTTCCGGCGCGCCATCGCGCGGGCGAAGCCGCTCGATCCTCCGCCCCTCCTGCCGGCCGCGCCGCTGCCCGACGATCTGCGCTGGGCCGGGGCCTCGCCCGCCGTGGCCGACGCGCTGGCGCGCTGGGCCGCTGCGGTCGAACTGGCAGGCACGCACGTGCTCCCCGAAGCGGTCCGGGCCTGCGTCACGGCCCGCCTCGACGCCTGGCGCGGCGAAGACCCGGGTCTCGGGCGGAGCTGGGTCACCCCGGCGGTCGACGCGCTGCCCGCGGCGGCGCGGCCGGCCGCGCGTCTCGCGCTGCTCACGGCGCTCGCGCCGCACCAGGTCGACCGCGACACGATCGACGCCTTTCGCGCCGTCACGCCGGACGATGCCGCCGTGGTGACGGTGCTCGCGTGGGCGAGCCTCGCGGCGGCGCGGCGCGTCGTGCGCTGGGTCATCGCCGCACCGCAACCCGGCTTGTGACGGAGAAGGCGGCTTGGTACTCGACGGGCATGACCGATGCGAGCGGACGGGTGCAGACGGTCACCGGGGTCGCCGACGCTGCCCATCTCGGGCGCACGTTGATCCACGAGCACGTCGTCGTCGGCTTCCCGGGGTGGGATCTCGACGCCAAGGCGCCACCTTTCCGCCGCGCCGAGGTCATGGCACGCGCCATCGATCAGATGCAGCGGCTCGCTGCGCTCGGGCTCGGCACGTTCGTCGACCCGTGCCCCATGGATCTCGGGCGTGACGTCGAGTTCCTCGCCGAGCTGTCGCAGCGCAGCGGCATGCGGATCGTCTGCACCACGGGCGCGTACTTCGAGGCGGAGGGCATCACGTACACGTTCCGCCATCTCCCGGTGGAGGAGATCACCGACATCTACGTCAAGGAGATCACCGAGGGGGTCGGCGACACCGGCATCAGGGCGGGCGCGGTGAAGATCGCGACCGGCTCGGGACGGGTATCCGAGTACGAGCGCAAGCTCGTCACCGCCGGCGCGCGCGCGGCGCGGGCGACGGGCGTGCCGCTCATCTCGCACACCCAGGACGCGTCGTGCGGGCACGATCAGATCGACATCGTGACCGGCGAGGGCGTGGACGCGGGACGTCTGGTCGTCGGCCATTCCGATGGCATCGACGATCACGACTATCATCGCTCGCTCGCCGCGCGCGGCGCGTTCGTCGGCTTCGATCGCTTCGGCATCTCGACCATCGTGCCGGACGAGGTGCGGGTGAAGAACGTGCTGGCGCTGGCGCGCGCCGGGCACACGCGGCACATCCTGCTGTCGCACGACTCGATCGTCTGCTGGCGCGGGCGGCCCGTCCCCTACGCCAACAGCTACGACGACGTGCTGGCGCTGATGCCGCAGTGGCGCCCGACGTTCATCTTCGAGCACGTGGTGCCGCAGCTCCGTGCCGGCGGATTGACGCCGGAAGACGTCGACACGATCCTCGTCGACAATCCGCGGCGGCTGTTCGCCGCCTGATCAGCGGCGCTCGAGGCGCGCCGCCGCGGCGGCGACCGGCCCGAGGTCCGACCACGTGGGGCGGATGGCGCGCGCCCGCGCCACCTGCTCGGCGGCGCGGGGCGCGTCGCCGAGCACGATGTAGGCGCGCGCCAGGTTGAGATGGGCGTAGTAGGAGGGCGGCTCGAGGCGCACGGCGTCCTCGAGGATGCGCGCGGCGGCCTGCGGCTGCCGGCTGTAGAGATAGGCGCGTCCGAGGTTCAACGCGATCGCCGGATCGCGCGGCGCGAGGGCGTAGGCGCGGCTCAACTCGGCGACCGCGTCCGCCATACGGCCTTCCTCGAAGGCGATGCCGCCGAGGTTGTTGTGGAGCGGCCCGGACGTGTCGTCACGCGCCAGCGCGTCGCGCAGGAGGCGCTGCTCGCGCTCGCGCGGCGGCGCCGCGTAGGGGTGATCCGACGTGATGTAGGACGTGCGCAGCGCCCAGTCGGCCCAGAGCGAGAGCTCGTCGTGGAACACCGGGACGCGCTCGATCGTGAGCCCGACGCAGGCCGCCACGACCGCCGTGACGAGCACCGGTACGGCGGGCGACAGGGCGGGCACCCGCCGCACTGCCGCGTCGAGCCCCCACGCGAGCAGCACGAGCGGTCCGACGAGAGGTATATAAAGGTAGCGGTCGGCCATCAGCGCGGGGAAGGGGACGAGGTTCAGCATCGGCGAGAGCGTGATGAAGAACCAGAGGATCCAGAACGCGCTCGGTCGGCGGCGCCACGCGAGGACGCCCGCGGCTCCGGCCAGTCCGAGGATCAACAGCGCCGACCCCAGCACGTCGGGCGCCAGCCACGAGGCCCGCAGCGGCGTGGCATAGTACGAGCTCAGGCCGAGCGGCGCGACGACCAGCCGCAGGTACCGGGGAATCACGGTGCTGCTCGTCCGCAGCGTCACCCAGAGGCTGCCGCCGTGATAGGCGGCGCCGTGCGACGGGTTGCCGTGCAGGTTCACCCAGGCGAGCACGGCGGCGATCGCCAGCAGCGGCAGGGTGGCGAGGACGTCGCGCCGCCGCAGACGCGAGCGCCAGGTGAGCTCGTACGCCAGCATCACCCCGGGCAGCACGATGACGTTGAGCTTGGTGAGCATGCCGCAGACATAGAGGACGACGATCGCGACGTAGGTCCGGGCGCGGGGACGATCGGAGAAGCGCAGGTAGGCGAGGAACGCGAGCAGGAAGAGCAGCGTCGAGAGGACGTTCTTGCGCTCGCTGATCCACGCCACCGACTCGACCTGCACCGGGTGCACGGCCCAGACGAGCGAGACGGCGAAGGCGAGCGCCGCCCGCTCCCCGAGCCGCAGCAGGAGCAGATAGACGAGCCACGCGTCCGCGATGTGGAGCACCAGGTTGACCACGTGGTAGCCCGTGGGGTCGTTGCCGAAGAGCGCCCAGTCGATCGCGAACGACAGCATGTAGAGCGGCGCGTAGTTCGGCCCCTCGAATCGGCTCATGATGAGGCGCAGATTCGCGGGGGCGAGCGAGCGGATGACGGGGTTCTCCGCGATCGAGGTCACGTCGTCGGAGATCCACTGCCCGTGGACGCTGGCGGCATAGGCGACAACGGTGACGATACCGATGATCGCGAGGTGCAGCGCGTGGCGGCCGCGCATGGTCGACCGACTCGTAGCCGGACGAGTCGCCCCTCGCAAGCCGACGCCGAATGCCCTTTGCGGGACTGCTTTGCTTTGGTGTAGCACCGGACAGGTGCCATGCGACGGTGCCGACGCGGCCATCTGCGAGAGTGGCGGAACTGGTAGACGCACTAGACTTAGGATCTAGCCCGCTTCGTCGGATGGGGGTTCGAGTCCCCCCTCTCGCACTGTGATGGCGGCGCGCCGACGCGCGGGGTCGCTGCGCGCGAGTAGCGCGACTTGTCAGAGCAGGTGGGACTACGTAAGGTGCTGGTGGACGGAGCGGCCGTGCAAGTCACCATCGAGGATCTGAGCCCGGTCAAGAAGAAGATCGGCGTCGCGTTGCCGGACGAGGACGTGCGCGCCGAGATCGACGAGGCGTATCGCGGCCTGCAGCAGCGCGCGCGCATCAAGGGCTTTCGGCCGGGCCGTGTGCCGCGCGCCATCCTGGAGCGCTACTACGGCGATCAGGTGCGCAGCGAGGTCATCGGCAAGCTGATCCAGGACTCGTACGTCCGCGCGCTCGAGGAGCATCGTCTGCACGCCGTGACGCGCCCCGAGATCGTCGCCGACGAGGTGAAACCCGGCGCGGGCCTGAGCTACTCGGCGACGATCGAGATCAAGCCGACGTTCGACGTGACCGGCTACGAGGGCATCGAGGTCGAGCGTACCCCTGTGCCGGTCGACGACGCCGCGATCGACGCCCAGATCGAGCGCTTCCGCCAGTCGCTCGCGCAGTTCGCGCGGCGCGACGACCGGCAGGTCGTCGAGCAGGGCGACCTGGTCGAGCTGGCGTACACCGGGGTCGTCGAGGGGCGGGCGCTGCCGGGTGCCTCGGCGGAGAATCGCGTCATCGAGGTCGGCGCGCAGACCTTCCCGCCGCCCTTCGACGAGCGCCTCGTCGGGATGAAGGTCGGCGACAGCGCCCACATCGAGGTCGCGTATCCGGCGCAGCATCACAGCCCGGAGATCGCCGGCAAGCGCGTGACCTTCCGCGTCGAGGTGAAGGCGATCGGGCGCAAGGAGCTCCCGGCGCTCGACGACGAGCTCGCGAAGGACCATGGCGAGTGCGGCTCCCTCGCCGAGCTGCGCGACAAGGTCCGGCGTGCGCTCGAGGAGAGCGCCGCGCGCGAGGCCGACGACGGCATGCGCGCCGCGCTCGTGAAGATCCTGCTCGAGCGCAACCCCATCGAGATCCCCGAAGGGCTGGTGGCGCGGCGCTTCGAGTCGATGGCGCACGAGCTCGGGCTTCCCGAGCCGGAACACGGGGCCGAGGCGGAGCACGCACAGCAGCTTGGCGAGCTGCGCGAGCAGTTGCGGCAGCGCGCGCGCGAGTCGGTGCATTCCATGCTCGTCCTCGAGCGCTTCGCGACACAGCAACGGCTCGAGGTCGGCGAAGACGAGATCGACGAGCGCATCGCGCGCCTGCTGCGTAGCGCACCGCGTGAGCGCGATCGCCTTGCCGAGATCTATCGGACCCCCGAAGCGCGACGCGACGTGCGCGAGCGCATCGCGCAGGAGAAGGCGCTCGATTGGCTGGTGGCGCACGCGAAAGTTGCCCCGGGTGCGCAAAATTGATTGCCGACACGCGGAAAAAAAGTTAAGGTAAATCACGAGATGCCGAACGCTAATCTGATTCCGATGGTGGTCGAACAGACCGGCCGGGGCGAGCGCGCCTACGACATCTACTCGCGCTTGCTGAAGGACCGGATCGTCTTCCTCGGCTCCCAGGTCGACGACGACGTCGCCAACCTCATCACCGCCCAGTTCCTCTTCCTCGAGTCGGAGGATCCGGAGAAGGACATCCACTTCTACATCAACTCGCCCGGGCGGCTCGGTGACGGCTGGCCTCGCGATCTACGACACCATGCAGTACATCAAGCCGGACGTCTCGACGCTCTGCCTCGGACAGGCCGCGAGCATGGCGGCATGGCTGCTGGCGGCCGGTGCGAAGGGCAAGCGCTTCGCGCTCCCCCACGCCCGCATCATGATCCACCAGCCGCTCGGCGGCGTGCAGGGCCAGGCCACCGACATCGACATCCAGGCCCGGGAGATCCTGCGCATCCGGGAGCAGCTGAACAACATGCTCGTCAAGCACACTGGTCAGAGCATCAAGAAGATCGAGAAGGACACCGACCGCGACATGTTCATGACCGGCAAGCAGGCGGTCGAGTACGGCCTGGTCGACGAGGTCATCGTCAACCGGCCGACCAAACGTCCATAGGGAGACGCCATGGCGAAGCACGGAGACGAGCGCACCGGGAATCTCGTCTGCTCTTTCTGCGGGAAGAGCCAGGACGAGGTCCGAAAGCTGATCGCCGGCCCGACCGTCTACATCTGCGACGAGTGCATCGACCTCTGCAACGACATCATCGCGGAGGAGTGCGACCAGGAGGAGGGGCTCACCTCCACCTCGGCCGTTCCGAAGCCGTCGGAGATCAAGAAGGTCCTCGACCAGTACGTCATCGGGCAGGAGCGCGCCAAGAAGATCCTCGCGGTGGCGGTGCACAACCACTACAAGCGCATCGACTCCCAGCTGGTCACGGGTGACGTCGAGCTGCAGAAGTCGAACATCCTGCTCGTCGGGCCGACGGGCTCCGGCAAGACGCTGCTCGCGCAGACGCTCGCCCGCTTCCTGCAGGTTCCCTTCGCCATCGCCGACGCCACGAGCCTCACCGAGGCGGGCTACGTCGGCGAGGACGTCGAGAACATCATCCTGTCGCTGCTGCAGAACGCCGACTACGACGTCGAGAAGTGCCAGCGCGGCATCGTCTACATCGACGAGATCGACAAGATCGCCCGCAAGGGCGACAACCCGTCGATCACGCGCGACGTGTCCGGCGAGGGCGTCCAGCAGGCGCTGCTCAAGATCATCGAAGGCACCACCGCCAGCGTGCCGCCGAAGGGCGGTCGCAAGCACCCGCAGCAGGAGTTTCTACAAGTCGACACCACGAACATCCTCTTCATCTGCGGCGGTGCGTTCGTCGGGCTCGAAGACATCATCCGCCGGCGCATCGGCATGAAGGGCATGGGCTTCGGCGCCGACATCCGCCGGCGCGACGAGCGCTCGGTGATCGGACCTCCTCCACGAGGTGCAGACGGAAGACCTGCTCAAGTTCGGCCTCATCCCCGAGTTCGTCGGGCGTCTGCCCGTGATCGCGACGCTCGAGGAGCTGAACGAGCAGTCGCTGGTCCGCATCCTGAAGGAGCCGAAGAACGCGCTCACGCGCCAGTACCAGAAGCTGTTCGACATGGAGAGCGTGCACCTCAAGTTCACCGAGGGCGCCCTGACCGCCATCGCGCGCGAAGCGCTGACGCGGAAATCGGGTGCCCGCGGCCTGCGGGCGATCATGGAGAACATCATGCTCGACGTGATGTACGAGATCCCTTCGCAGGCCGAACATCAAGGAGGTGTTGATCTCGGAAGAGGTGGTCACCCAGCAAGGAGCAGCCGATCATGCTCTACCAGAAGACCGCCGAGACCGCGTAGAGAGGAACTGGAGCGCATGCTCTTTCGGAACGACAAGAAGGATCCGCCGCGACCCGGCGCCGTCCGGGTTCCGCTGCTGCCGTTGCGCGACATCATCGTGTTCCCGCACATGGTGGTGCCGCTGTTCGTCGGTCGGCAGCGCTCCATCCGCGCTCTCGAAGAGGCGATGAACAAGCAGAAGTTCATCCTTCTCGCCGCGCAGAAGGAGGCCAAGACCAACGATCCCGACCGAAGAGGACATCTATCGGCGTCGGGACGCTGGGGAGCGTCGTGCAGCTCCTCCGTCTACCCGACGGCACCGTGAAGGTGCTGATCGAGGGCAAGAAGCGCGCGCGCGTCGCGCAGTACATCGACCACCCCGACTTCTTCCTCGTCGAGGCGGAGGAGATCGAGGAAGAAAGCGACAAGACCACCGAGCTCGAGGCGCTGATCCGCAGCGTCAACTCCACGTTCGAGAACTACGTCAAGCTCAACAAGAAGATCCCGCCCGAGATGATCATGTCGGTGGCGTCCATCGACGACGCCGCCCGGCTCGCCGACACCATCGTCGCGCACCTCGGGATCAAGCTGGAGGACAAGCAGAGCCTGCTCGAGCTGCTCGACCCGGCGGAGCGCCTGGAGAAGGTGCTCGGGTACATGCGGTCGGAGATCGAGATCCTCGAGGTCGAGAAGCGCATCCGTACTCGGGTCAAGAAGCAGATGGAGAAGACCCAGAAGGAGTACTACCTCAACGAGCAGATGCGCGCGATCCAGAAGGAGCTCGGCGAGAAGGACGAGTTCAAGAACGAGGTCCAGGAGCTCGAAGAGAAGATCAAGTCCAAGAAGATGTCGGCCGAGGCCAAGGACAAGGCCGAGAAGGAGCTCAAGAAGCTGAAGATGATGTCGCCGATGTCCGCCGAGGCGACCGTCGTCCGCAACTACATCGACTGGATCCTCAGCCTGCCGTGGGGCGAGTACACGGAAGACAAGCTCGACATCAACGACGCCGAGAAGATCCTCGAGGAAGACCACTACGGCCTGGAAAAGGTGAAGCAGCGCATCCTCGAGTACCTCGCGGTGCAGAAGCTGGTCGGGCAGCTGAAGGGGCCGATCCTCTGCCTCGTCGGCCCGCCCGGCGTCGGCAAGACCTCGCTCGGCAAGTCGATCGCCCGTGCGACCGGCCGCAAGTTCGTGCGCGTGTCGCTCGGCGGCGTGCGCGACGAGGCCGAGATCCGCGGTCATCGCCGCACCTACATCGGCGCGCTCCCCGGCAAGGTCATCCAGTCCATGAAGAAGGCCGGCTCGGGCAATCCGGTCTTCCTGCTCGACGAGGTCGACAAGATGTCGACGGACTTCCGCGGCGACCCGTCGTCGGCGCTGCTGGAGGTGCTCGACCCCGAGCAGAACGGCACGCTTCAACGACCACTACCTCGACGTCGACTACGATCTCTCCAAGGTGATGTTCATCACCACGGCGAACGCGCTCGAGCGCATCCCGCGGCCGCTGCAGGACCGCATGGAGATCATCCGCATCGCCGGCTACACCGAGCTCGAGAAGCTGAACATCGCCAAGCGCTATCTGGTGCAGAAGCAGCGCGAGGCCAACGGCCTCACCGCGGAGAACATCGAGTTCGCCGATGCGGCGCTCCTCTCGATCATCCGGCACTACACCAAGGAGGCCGGCGTCCGGAACCTCGAGCGCGAGATCGCGGCGGTGTGCCGCAAGGCCGCGATCGAGGTCGTGAAGAAGGACCGCAGCGCACAAGCTCAAGGTGACGGCCAAGCTGCTCGCCAAGCTCCTCGGCCCGCCCCGCTACCGCTACGGCAAGGCGGAGGAGGAGCAGAAGGTCGGCGTCACGACCGGCCTCGCCTGGACCGATCTCGGCGGCGAGCTTCTCGGCACCGAGGTGACGGTCATGCCCGGCAAGGGCAAGCTGATCATCACCGGGAAGCTCGGGCGACGTCATGCAGGAGTCGGCGCAGGCCGCCATGAGCTACGTCCGGTCGCGGGCAGACGCGCTCGGTCTCGAGCGCGACTTCTACCAGAAGGTCGACATCCACATTCACGTCCCGGAGGGCGCCATCCCCAAGGACGGTCCGTCGGCAGGCATCACGATGGCCACCGCGCTCACCTCGGCGCTGACCCGTATTCCCGTGCGTCACGACCTCGCGATGACCGGCGAGATCACGCTCCGCGGGCGCGTCCTGCCGATCGGCGGCCTGAAGGAGAAGGTCCTGGCGGCGCACCGCGGCGGCATCAAGCACGTCCTCCTGCCGGCCGAGAACGCGAAGGACATCAAGGACATTCCCTCGACCGTGCTGAAGACGGTGCGGCTCGAGCTGGTCGATCACATGGACGACGTCCTGCGGAAGGCGCTCGTCCTCGACGACCCGGCCAACTTCCTGCGGAAGCCGACGATCGTCGAGCACCCCCCAGCGCCGCCGGCATTCCCGGTGCCGCCCGTCACGGACATCATCACGCATTGATGGATTTCGCCCCGCGTCGGCCGCGGGGTGAACCCGCGGCATCCCTTGCGCGCCGCGCTCGCGGATTTCGCCCCCATGCGCGCGGTGCCTCCTGGAAGCGTGGTAAAGGGGCGAATTGACTGCTCCGGACGGGGTTGGTAAGGAGCGGGGCCGACGTTTTCCTGGGTCGTCGGGAAGGGAGTCTTCATGACCAAGGCCGAGCTGATCGATTCCATCTCGTCGAAGATCGAGCTGCAGAAGAGCGTGGCGGAGCGGATCGTCAATACGATCTTCGATGACATCGTCGCGGCCTTGAAGAGCGGCGACAAGGTGAACATCTCCGGGTTCGGGACCTTCCAGGTCTCCGATCGGAAGGCGCGTACCGGGCGCAACCCCAAGACGGGCGAGGCGATCCAGATCGGCGCGTCGCGCTCCGCCAAGTTCAAGCCGGGCAAGTCCCTCAAGGACTCACTCAACTGACGCCGCCGCCCGTCGCCCCGGCGGGCGCCCACGCAGGTCGCATTCCTCGGGGCGGTTAGCTCAGCGGGAGAGCATCGGCCTTACAAGCCGGGGGTCGCTGGTTCGATCCCAGCACCGCCCATCGCGTACGTGCGGCAGCTCCGCCTGGCATCCCGGGCGCCGACGATCGAAGCGGGTCGAAGCCGACGGGGCGGCTCGTGGTGGAGCGCGGCACGCCGTGCCCGTCGGACCATCGACTCGCTTCCGTATCGATGCGCGATGCTACCGGGTCGCGACCTGCGTGAGCGCTCCCGGAACGCAGCACGCGGACGTCTCGCCGGCGCCGGAAGTGCGTTGGGAGTCCTTCTGCTGTCCGAGGAACGTCCGCAGCTCCCGGTCGGCGGCCGTCTCGGCCTCGACGTCCTCCAGGAGCGTGTACATCTCCCAAGGGATGCCGGCGCCGTCCCTCGCCCAGAACTTGTCGGCCTTGGCATAGCAACAGGTCGTGCCCTCCTGTTGAAAGAGCGGAACGTCGCTCTGCTTCACGCGGACCATCTCCGACGCGACCTCGCCGGTGCTCGCGTAGCGGATGCCGAGATGGCTGAGCGTGCCGGGCTCTCCGCCGACGTTGAGCGAGAAGATGACGGGCGGATCCGTGAGCTCGAACTTGGCGTAGTCGTGTCGGACCTTGGCGGGCTCGATGCCGAGGAGCTTTCGGTACTGCTCGACGGCCTCGGGGATGCTCCGGACGTAGACGGCGACGTGAAAGGTGTTGGCCATGACGTGTCCTCCTCGGGGTTGGATATCGACGCACATCGATATTGCGCCAGCCATCGAGACATGTCAATATGCCGCCATGCCGACCGTCACGCCATGCTGCCCGCCCGTCCTCCAGGGTGCGCTCGGCAAGAGCGACGCCGAGGAGCTGGCTGGCACTCTCAAGGCCCTGGCCGACCCGGTTCGGCTCCGGCTCTTGAGCTTCATTGCGGCTCAGCCCGAGGGCGAAGCCTGCGTGTGTCACGTCACGGCCCCGGTCGGGTTGTCGCAACCGACCGTGAGCCACCATCTGAAGCTGCTGCACCTCGCGGGATTGCTCGAACGCGAGAAGCGCGGCGCCTGGGTCTACTATCGCGTCGTTCCGGATCGGCTCGAGGCGGTGCGGGCGGCGCTTGCGACGCGCGCACCGCGCATGCGCTCCGCGAAGGGTGCATGAGTCGGGACCCGTCGATGGCGCCGCTCGCGCGCCGCGCGGTCGCCGAGACGGTCGGGACGGCGCTGCTGCTCGCGACCGTCGTCGGCTCGGGCATCATGGGCGAGCGGCTGGCCGGCTGAGACATTACCCGGCACTACGGGCCATTGAACTCGGCCCCCCGCGTTGATAGGAAAGGCCGAATGTCCCGGGGTCGTAGTTCAGCTGGTTAGAACGCCTGCCTGTCACGCAGGAGGTCGCGAGTTCGAGTCTCGTCGGCCCCGTTGAAGCGAGGGATACCCTGAAAAAAGACACGTACATGGTCACCCGCGAGACGCGCTCAGCGAGCGCGGCGCTGGTTCATCGTCGATGCCGACGGGCGCGTCGTCGGCCGGCTGGCGACCGCAGATCGCCAACGTCCTGCGTGGCAAGCACAAGCCGACGCTTCACGCCCGCACGTCGACAGCGGCGACTTCGTCGTCGTGATCAACGCGGCCAAGGTGCAAGTTGTCCGGGCGGAAGCTCGAGGACAAGCTCTACCATCCGCCACACCGGCTGGCCGGGCGGCATCCGCCGCGCGACGGCCGGTCGGGTGATGCAGGAGCGGCCCGAGCGCGTGTTGCGGTCGGCGGTGACGGGCATGCTGCCGAAGAACCGGCTCGGGCGGAGGCTCGCGACCAAGCTCAAGATCTACCGCGGCACGGAGCACCCGCACGCCGCGCAGCAACCCGAGCAGTTGGCTCTCTAAGGAGCGAGGAATGGCGGACCGACGCGAAGTGCACGTGGCAACCGGCAAGCGGAAGAGCGCGGTGGCACGCGTGCGGATGCGTTCCGGCGAAGGCAAGATCGTGGTGAACACGCGTGCGCTTGACGACTACTTCGGTCGCGAGACCTCGCGCATGATCGTCAATCAGCCGTTCGAGGTCACCAACACCAGCGGTCAGTACGACGCGTCGGTGAACGTCGGCGGCGGCGGAGTCGCGGCGCAGGCCACCGCGATCCGTCACGGCATTACGCGCGCCCTGCTGATCGCCAATCCCGATTTCCGTCCACTGCTGAAGAAGGCGGGCTTCATCACGCGCGACCCCCGCGAGGTCGAACGCAAGAAGTACGGCCACCACAAGGCCCGCAAGCGTCCGCAATACTCCAAGCGCTGAGTCCGTGCCCACGCCGCAACCCATCCGGGTCGCCGTCGTCGGGGCGACCGGATACACCGGCGCGGAGCTGATTCGGTACCTCGCCCGGCATCCCTACGTCCGTCTGACCGCGGTGACCTCAGAGCAGAGCGCCGGAAAGGCGCTCGCCGACGTGCTGCCGTCCGTGCGGGGCAAGATCGATCTGCCGCTGATGGCGTTCGATCCGGCGCGCATCGCCGATCAGGCCGACATGGCGTTCACCGCGCTGCCGCACGGCGCCTCCGCCGCGGCGTCGCGTCGCTGCTCGAGCGCGGCGTGCGGGTGGTCGACCTCGGCGCCGACTTCCGGCTGCGCGATCCGCGCGAGTACGCGCGCTGGTACGTGCCGCATCCGGTGCCGCACCTGCTCGACGAGGCGGTCTACGGCCTGACCGAGTACTGTGCCGGCCGGCGCTGCCGGGCGCGCGGCTCGTCGCCAATCCGGGCTGCTATCCGACGGCCGCGCTGCTCGGCGCTCGTGCCGCTTGCTCGCGGCCGGGCTCGTCGAGCCGCGCGGCATCGTCATCGACGCCAAGTCGGGCGTGACCGGCGCGGGACGGAACGTCGCGGCGGAGTACCTCTTCGCCGAGGTCGACGACAACCTGCGCGCCTACAAGATCGGCGATGCATCGCCACGCGCCCGAGATCGAGCAGGAGCTGCGGCCGCACGCGGGCGCCGAGCTCTCCGTCATCTTCGTGCCGCATCTGCTGCCGATCCGGCGCGGGATTCTCTCGACGCATGCTACGTGCGCCCGCGGCCGGGCGTCGACGGCGCGGCGATCGGCGACGCCTATGCCGCGCGCTACGGAGGCGAGCGCTTCATCGTCCTCTCCGCGGCGCGGCCGCCCGAGATTCGCGACGTCGTCGGGACCAACGACTGCGCCATCGGCTGGACGTACGACGAGCGGAGCGGGCCAAGCCGTCGTCGTGACGCGTGATCGACAACCTCGGGAAGGGCGCGGCCGGGCAGGCGATCCAGAACTTCAACGTGATGCACGGCTGCCCGAGGCCGCCGGCCTCGATCATCTCGCCGTCGTGCCCTGAGGGCGCTACTCGGACCCCGAGGAACAGGAACGCCGCCGAGAGACGGCCGAAGACAGCCGTTCGCGGTCCACGCGGCGAGGATCGGCGGGATCGCGCCGCCGTGGCCGAGCGAGATCGGTGAGCGCGAGCAGCACCCAGTAGCTGAAGCCGACGATGAGGCCGATGCCGACGCTGGTCGCGAGCGGCGCGCTGGCGCTGGTTGCGCGTGGCAAGCGGCACGCCGACCAGCACCATGACCAGCGTCACGAACGGGAGCGCGAGCTTCAGGTGCAGGTCGACGCGCGACTCGGTCGTGTCGATGCCCTTGCGGCTGAGCTCGCGGATGTGGCGGCGGAGCTTCGTGAAGTTCATCTCGTCCGGCTCCTTCTCCATGACCTGCAGATCCTGCGGGCGGATCGGGCAGCGATGAAGTCCCGCCGGCGTGAGGTTGCGCGTCAGCGATGTTGCCGGCGGCGTCGAATGTGCGCTCGACGGCGACGTCGAGGGTCCAGCGGCCGTTCGCCAGCGGGCGCTCGGGATCTCGATGAGCCGGTGGAGCTCGAAACCGGGCGTGAAGTCGTACACCGTGAGCCCGACGAGCGTCGCCTTGCGCGCGTCGAAGTGCTCGATGTTGTAGATGCCGGCCTTGCCGTGGAACCAGATCCCCTGGTCGTCTGAGCAGCGCCTTCAGTGGCTTGTTCTTGATCTCGATGTTGTCGATGTAGCCGGAACCGCTCGGAGCAGTACGGGACGACGGACTCGTTCCACGCGAGGATGGCGACGCTCAGCACCGCCGCGGCCGCGAGCAGCGGCCGCGCGACTGGATGGTGCTCATGCCGGAGGCACGCATCGCGGTGAGCTCGTTGTGGCGACGCCATGATGCCGAGCCCGAGCAGCACGCCGCGCGAGGGTCGCGACCGGCACGAGCTGCGTCAGGATGAGCGGGATCTTGAAGACGAAGTAGCGCGAGGACGAGCCGCGCGGGTGGGCTGGTACTTCAGGAACGTGCCGAAGCGGTCGAAGAAGTCGACCAGGACGTAGATCGAGCATGAAGCCGAGCATGCACAGCCCGAAGAGCCGGAGCGAACTCCGTCAGGACGTAGCGTGGGATCAGCGGCAGGCTGAGCGCGGACGCCGCCCTCATGGCGGCGTCGACCGGCTGCGAGCGCATCCGCAGAGCCGCGAGCCCGCTCCCGCAGCCGGGCGCGAGACGCGAGCGGCCGCTCGCGCGCCGTGTGCGCGAAGAGCATCGACCCCGAACAGGACCGAAAGACCGCGTTCGGCGTCCAGAGCGCCACCAGCGGCGAGCAGGACGTCCTTCTCGCGCCAGCGCCTCCCCGGCGGTCAGCAGCAGGTAGTAGACGAAGATCACCGCGAGGCTGACGGAGAACCCGCGCGACCGCACGCGCGCGCGCCGGCTGGATGCCGAGCGGGACGCCGATCAGGCCGAACACCAGGCACGCGAACGGTAGCGGAGAACTTGCGGTGGAACTCCACGAGCTCGCCCGATGCACGGCTTGCCGGCGTGCTGCCGCTCGGCGATCGCGATGCGAGCTCGCTGAGGCTCATCTCCTGCGCGTTCCTTCTCGCGCTGCGAGAACCGGGCGAGCGCGGCGGCGAGGTTCAAGGTGACGTCGTATACGGTGAAGTCCGTCTTGTGGTAGCTCTTCTCGCCGGGCACGAACGTATGGATGCTCCCGTCGAGGAGCCGCAGGGTGACCGTATGGGTCTCCTCGTTGCTGACGAGGAAGCCGTGCTTCGCGAGGACGGTGTTCCGCTGGCCGGGGTCGCGGCTGTCGGCGATGAGCACGCCGCCGAGCTGGTCGCCGGGCGGCTGGATGTGCTCGACGTAGATCACGAGCCCCTCGAAGTCGTCGTTGAACACCCGCTCGCGCAGGCCGGCGCTGGCGCGCGTCTTGGCGATCTCGTAGAGGCTGGCCTTCAGGCGGTGGTTGGCCCACGGTCGCGCGTAGACGGCGAGGAACATGTTGAGGACATAGACGGCGACGATGAACAGCGCGATCGGCACCGTCATCTGGTAGAGGCTGATGCCGGAGGTGCGGAGCGCCACGATCTCGCTGTCGGCGGAGAGCCGTCCCAACGCGAGCAGGACCGCGAGGAGCAGCGCCATCGGCACCGTCACCTCGAGGAAGGTCGGCAGGATGTACCCGAACAGCTTGGCGATCTCGAGGAGCGAGACGCCCCGGTTGACGACGAGCTCGACGAGCTTCAGCATCCGGGCGATGAGCAGGATGAAGGTGAATACGCCGATGCCGAAGCAGAAGGGCACGGCCACCTCCCGCAGGAAGTATCGCCGGAGCGTCGGGCCCATGGTGGAGCGCGACACTTACCGGGTCGCCGGCGCCTTGTAAACGACACGTGGATGCCCATCGCGTGCCCTCGGTGACGGGCTGACCGTCGTGCGCCGACACAAGCGTCCCCATGCCCCGTCGGTCGCGACCATCGTCTACGGCGCGAACCCGGTCCTCGAGCTGCTCCGCGCGGCCCCGGAATCGGTCGAGCAGCTCTGGGTTGCGGCGGAGGCGGATGCGGCGCGCGTCCGCGCCGCGGCCGCGGGGGCCGGGGTCGCCGTCGAGGTCGCCGACCGCGGCACCCTCGATCGCCTGAGCGCCGGCGGGCATCACCAGGGGGTCCTGGCGCGGACGCGGCCGTTCGCCTATGCGGCCGTCGAGAGCGTCTTCGACTCCGGGGCGAGCCTGCTGGTGGCGCTGGACGGCATCACGGACCCGCAGAATCTCGGCGCGATCGTCCGCTCCGCCGAGGTGCTCGGCGCCGGAGGGCTGATCCTGCCACGCGATCGGAGCGCTGCCGTCACCCCCGCCGTCGTGCGGGCGTCGGCCGGTGCAACCGTCCACCTGCCGATCGCGCAGGTGGTCAATCTGGTACGGGCGCTCGAGCTGGCGAAGGAGCACGGCTACTGGACCGTGGGCCTGGCGCTCGATGGTGCCTCGACATTTCAACAACTTCCAGCGCTCGAGCGGGTGCTCCTGGTGATCGGGGGCGAGGGCAAGGGGGCGCGTCCCCTGGTCCTCGATGCCTGCGATTTCCGCGTCCGGATCCCCCAGGAGGGACAGGTCGGCTCCCTGAATGCCTCGGTCGCGGCCGGCATCGGACTCTACGCCCTGCGCGAGCGGCTGCGCCCGGGATCGGAGAAGTCCCGCCTGCGTTGACACTTATGTCGCACGTCGCTAAGAAGGGAGGTTCGCACGTCAGCCGTTTCTCGTTGACCACAAGCACAAGCTGCCAAGCTTGCGCCTCCCGGTTCGCGGACCGATGTGGTGGCCCCGTCGGAGCGCGGGACGACTGACCGGAGATCGGCGGACCACGCAGACGAGAGCAAAGCTGGCGCGAGTGGGTCTGGAGGCAGACGTGGTGCAGCAGAAGGGGGCCCTGTTGCGTCATTCGCGAGCCACACGCTGGCGTAGCTCAACGGTAGAGCACCTGATTTGTAATCAGGCGGTTGTAGGTTCGATTCCTATCGCCAGCTTCATGCACACGTCGCGGGCAGTCACGCTCGCGCCAGCGGAGAGGTACCCGAGCGGCCAAAGGGAGCAGACTGTAAATCTGCCGGCGTCAGCCTACGGAGGTTCGAATCCTCCCCTCTCCATCGACGAGACGGACGTGCGGGAATAGCTCAGTTGGCTAGAGCATCAGCCTTCCAAGCTGAGGGTCGCGGGTTCGAATCCCGTTTCCCGCTCTGTGGCCGGCCGCCGATAGGTGCCCATCTGCTGCGTTGCTCGGTCGCTCGCTTGCGCGGACTGGCCTTGCCAGGATGCGGTGTAGCTTCCGCTACGCCTCCGCGCTTGCTTCCTCGCGCCTTGCAGCTGGACGCTTCTCGGCGGCCGGCCGGTATCTGGCGCGCGGTGGGTTGCGGCGCTTCGCACGCAACCTTTTTGATCGGATTCCTCGGGAGTGGGGAACGGAGCCGCCGCGGCTTTGCCGCGGCGAGCGACGCCCACGCGCCCTCGCTCGGCGAGGGTCGGAGGACGCGCCCGAAGGGCGCGCCGCACGGGGGCGTAGTGAGCTTGCCCAGGTAGCTCAGTCGGCAGAGCACGTCCTTGGTAAGGACGAGGTCGGCGGTTCGATCCCGCTCCTGGGCTTTCGCGGCTTTTTCCAAGGAGGCATCGATGGCGAAGGCGAAGTTCGAGCGCAAGAAGCCGCACGCGAACGTGGGAACGATCGGGCACGTGGACCACGGGAAGACGACGTTGACGGCGGCGATCACGAAGGTGCAGGCATCGAAGAAGCTGGGGGAGTTCGTGGCGTTCGATCAGATCGACAAGGCGCCGGAGGAGAAGGCGCGGGGGATCACGATCGCGACGGCGCACGTGGAGTACGAGACGCCCGAAGCGGCACTACGCGCACGTGGATTGCCCGGGGCACGCGGACTACGTGAAGAACATGATCACGGGGGCGGCGCAGATGGACGGGGCGATCCTGGTGGTGTCGGCGGCGGACGGGCCGATGCCGCAGACGCGGGAGCACATCTTGCTCGCGCGGCAGGTGGGGGTGCCGTACATCGTGGTGTTCATGAACAAGTGCGACGCGGTGGACGATCCCGAGCTGCTCGATCTGGTGGAGCTGGAGGTGCGGGAGCTGCTGTCGAAGTACGAGTTTCCGGGCGACGAGATTCCGATCATCCGGGGCAGCGCGTTGAAGGCGCTGGAGGGCGACGCGGGGGAGCTGGGGGAGGGATCGATCACGAAGCTGATGGAGGCGCTCGACAGCTACATTCCGCAGCCGCAGCGGGACGTGGACAAGCCGTTTTTGATGCCGGTGGAGGACGTGTTTTCGATCAGCGGGCGGGGCACGGTGGCGACGGGGCGGATCGAGCGGGGGAAGATCAAGGTGGGCGAGGAAGTGGAAGTGGTCGGGCATCAAGGCCGACGTCGAAGACGGTGGTGACGGGGGTGGAGATGTTCCGCAAGATACTCGACGAGGGGCAGGCGGGGGACAACGTGGGGTGCCTGCTGCGCGGGATCAAGCGGGAGGAGATCGAGCGCGGGCAGGTGTTGGCGAAGCCCGGGTCGATCACGCCGCACACGCAGTTCGAGGCGGAGGCGTACGTGTTGACGAAGGAGGAGGGGGGGCGGCACACGCCGTTCTTCAACGGGTACCGGCCGCAGTTCTACTTCCGGACGACGGACGTGACGGGGGTGGCGACGCTGCCGGAGGGGACGGAGATGGTGATGCCGGGGGACAACATCAAGCTGGTGGTGCAGCTGATCATGCCGATCGCGATGGACGAGGGGCTGCGGTTCGCGATCCGCGAGGGCGGCCGCACCGTCGGCGCCGGCGTCGTCACCAAGATCCTGGAATGACCCCCGGAATGAGAGCGGAGTAGGCGATGCGCGACCTGATCACGTTCAACTGCGATGCGTGCAAGCGGAAGAACTACACGACATCGAAGAACAAGAAGACCGATGACCGACAAGCTGTCACTGAAGAAATTCTGCCCGGCCTGTCGGAGCCACACGCTGCACAAGGAAGGCAAGGTCTGAACCCCCTCGTCTACAATGCGACGGCGAGCGACAGGCGGAACGGGGGCCAGTAGCTCGAACTGGCTAGAGCACCGGACTCCAAATCCGGGGGCTGCAGGTTCGAATCCTGCCTGGCCCGTCCTTCGGAGCTGAGCCGACGCGGAGCATCTGTTGGAAGATCGACTACAGCGCGTGAAAGACATCGTTCCGCAGAGTCGCCAGTTCCTCACCGAGGTCTGGAGCGGAGCTCCGGAAGGTCCATTGGCCGACGCGCACAGGAGACGATGGCGGCGACGGTCGTGGTGATCATCGTCGTGGTGATCGTGTCCTTGTGGCTCGGGCTCGTCGACGGCGTGGTCTCGTTCCTGATGACGCGACTCCTGGGTGGCCAATGAGCGTGGCGACGGCGTCCGATGCCGACAAGAAATGGTACGTGGTGCACACGTATTCCGGGTACGAGCACAAGGTGAAGGCGGCGCTCGAGGAACGCATCCGTTCGCTCGGCAAAGAGGAGTACTTCGGCGAGATCCTCGTGCCGGCCGAGAAGGTCGTCGAGCTCGTCAAGGGCAAGCGGCGCACGTCGTCCCGCAAGTTCTTCCCCGGCTACATCCTCGTCAACATGCTGCTGAACGACGACACCTGGCACGTCGTCAAGTCGACGCCCAAGGTGACGGGCTTCGTCGGCGGCGCGACCAACCCGCCCTCCATCTCCGAGACCGAGGTGCGACAGATCGCGCAGCAGGTGGAAGAGGGCGCGGTCAAGCCGAAGCCGAAGGTCTTCTTCGAGACCGGCGAGAACGTGAAGGTGGTCGACGGGCCGTTCCAGGATTTCAACGGGGTCGTCGAGGAGGTGAAGCCCGAGAAGGGCAAGCTGCGCGTGCTGATCAGCATCTTCGGTCGCGCCACGCCCGTCGAGCTCGATTTCGTGCAGGTCGAGAAGGCCTGAAAGAGGACAATCGATGGCGAAGAAGGTCGTTGCCGAGGTGAAGCTGCAGATTCCCGCCGGGGCGGCGAATCCCAGCCCGCCGGTCGGGCCCGCGCTCGGTCAGCGCGGCGTCAACATCATGGAGTTCTGCAAGCAGTTCAACGCCCAGACGCAGGCGCAGCAGGGGCTGATCATCCCGGTGGTCATCACGGTCTACGCGGACCGCTCGTTCACGTTCATCACGAAGACGCCGCCGGCCTCGGTCCTGCTCGAAGCGTGCGGCGGGCGTCGAGAAGGGCTCGGGCGAGCCGCACAAGAAGAAGGTCGGAACGGTCACCAAGCAGCAGGTGCGCGAGATCGCGCAGCTGAAGACGCCGGATCTCACGGCGGCCGATCTCGAGGCGGCGATGCGCACCGTCGAGGGCACCGCGCGCAGCATGGGCATCACGGTCGAGGGCTGACTATGGGCAAGCACGGCAAGAAGTACCGCGCAGGCGCGGAGAAGATCGATCGCGACCAAGCTCTATCCGCTCGACGAGGCGATGAAGCTGGCGGTCGCGGCGAAGGTCGCGAAGTTCGACGAGACCGTCGAGCTCGCGGTGCGCCTCGGCGTCGACCCGCGCCAGGCGGATCAGAACGTCCGCGGCACGGTCATGCTGCCGCACGGCACCGGCAAGACCGTTCGCGTCCTGGTCATCGCCAAGGGCGAGAAGGTCAAGGAGGCGGAGGAGGCGGGCGCCGACTTCGCCGGCGGCGAGGAGCTCGACCAAGAAGATCCAGGAGGAGAACTGGCTCGACTTCGACACCGTGATCGCGACGCCCGACATGATGGGCGCCGTCGGCCGGCTCGGGAAAGGTGCTCGGTCCGCGTGGTCTGATGCCGAACCCGAAGGTCGGTACGGTGACGTTCGACGTCGGCCGAGGCGGTGCGCGAGGTCAAGGCCGGCAAGGTCGAGTATCGCGTCGAGAAGGCCGGCATCGTGCCACGTGCCGATCGGCAAGGCCTCCTTCGGCCCCGAGAAGCTGACCGACAACGCGACGGCGCTGATCGACGGCGCTGGTGCGCGCCAAGCCGGCGGCCGCCAAGGGCAACTATCTCCGCGACCATCGCGGTGGCCACGACGATGGGACCGGGCGTCCCGGTCGATCCCGAATACCGCGCGCGCGCTTGACCGCGGCGGCCTGACAGGAGCACGACGGTGAACAAGAGGAGAAAGACGGCGGTCATCGACGACATCCACGAGCGGCTGCGCGGATCGCGTGACTGGCCGTGATGACCGAGTACCGCGGCCTGACGGTCGCGCAGCTGGATCGGCTGCGGCGCGAGCTGAAGGCCGTCGGCGGCCGCGTACCAGGTCGACCAAGAACACGCTCACCCGTCGCGCGCTCGAAGACACGGCCTTCGCGAAGCTCGAGAGCCTCCTGAGCGGACCGACCGGGCTCGTGACCACGGCAGGACGATCCGGTCGCGGTGGCCAAGGTGCTCGTCAAGTTCGCCGAGCAGCACGACAAGCTGAAGATCACGGCGGCGTGCTCGACGGCGCGGTGCTACCGGCGCGAAGACGTCAGCGCGCTCGCCAAGCTGCCGAGCCGCGAGGTGTTGCTCGCGCAGCTGCTCGGCCTGCTCAAGCGCCGGCCTCGCAGCTGTTGCGGACGATTCAGGAGCCGGGCGCGAGGTCGTGCGGCTGCTCGGCGCGCTCGAGCGCGCGAAGCAGGACGCCGGCGAAGGTGGCGCGGGCGAGGCCGCCGCGAGTCGACCAATGTACGAACGATCAATCGGGATTCCGAGAACTCATTGAAGGAGGAGCAGTCTCATGACTGAGGTGTCGCGCGAGCAAGTGAAGGACTACATCAAGAACATGTCGCTGCATGGACGCCGCGACGCTGGTGAAGGAGCTCGAGAGCGAGCTCGGGCGTGAGCGCGGCGGCGCCCGATGATGGCGGCGATGCCCGGCGCGGCGGCCGGCGGCGGCGCCGCGGCTCCGGCCGAGGAGAAGGACGAGTTCACGGTCGTCCTGAAGGCCGCCGGCGAGAAGAAGATCCAGGTCATCAAGGTCGTCCGCGAGCTGACCGGTCTCGGCCTCAAGGAGGCGAAGGACCTCGTCGACGGCGCGCCCAAGGCGTCAAGGAAGGCGTCAGCCAAGGCCGAGGCCGAGGACATCAAGAAGAAGCTCGAAGAGGCCGGCGGCCAGGTCGAGATCAAGTAAGCGTTGCCACGCATGCGGAAGCAGTGCTGGGACCATCGGGCGGGTGGTGGTCGTGCGGCGGTCGTGACCGACCGCGACGCTACGTCGCCCGAGAAGCATCGGTCAACCCGATCGACACGAGACGAGCCGGCGTGCAGCTCGCCGAAAGGTAAGGGCATGGGAGTCAACAGGTCGCGAACAATCTTCCGGCTGCGCCGTACGTTCGGACGGATCAAGAAGATCGTCGACATCCCGAACCTGATCGACATCCAGCAGCGATCGTACGAGGAGTTCCTGCAGCGCGACATGTCGCCCGAGCGGCGCGCCGACACGGGCTTGCAGGGCGTCTTCAAGTCGGTCTTCCCGATCAAGGACTTCAACGAGACCGCCTCGCTCGAGTTCGTGAGCTACTCGCTCGGCGAGCCGAAGTACGACGTCGACGAGTGCCATCAGCGCGGCATGACCTTCGCCGCGCCGCTGAAGGTGACCATCCAGCTCGTCATCTGGGACGTCGATCCCGAGAGCGGCGTGCGCTCGATCAAGAACGTCAAGGAGCAGGAGGTCTACTTCGGCGAGATCCCGCTGATGACCCGCAACGGCACCTTCATGATCAACGGCACCGAGCGCGTCATCGTGAGCCAGCTGCATCGCTCGCCGGGCGTGTTCTTCGACCACGACAAGGGCAAGACCCACGCCAGCGGGCGTCTGCTCTACTCGGCGCGCATCATTCCGTACCGCGGCTCCTGGATCGACTTCGAGTTCGACGCCACGCGACATCCTCTACGTGCGCATCGACCGGCGCCGGAAGTTCCACGCGACCGTCCTGCTGCGCGCCCTCGGCATGACCACCGAGGATCTGCTCAACTACTACTACAAGAAGGACACCATCGTCCTCGACGGCCGCAAGGCGCGCGAAGGTGTTCAAGCCCGAGCAGCTCGTGGGCGTGAAGGCGACGCGCGACGTCCGCCATCCGCGAGTCGAACGAGATCATCGTCAAGGAAGGGCGCAAGTTCACCAAGGCGGTCGATCCGCCAGATGGAGGCCGCCGGGATCGAGCAGGTGCCGATCGCGCTCGAGGAGGTCATCGGCCGCGTCTCCGCGCACGACATCGCCGATCCGAAGACCGGCGAGGTGCTGGTCGAGTGCAACCAGGAGATCACCCAGGAGCGCTACGACCTGCTGCGCGAGCGCGGCATCACCGAGATCGAGGTGCTCTTCATCGACGACCTGCACGTCGGCCCGTCGCTGCGGAACACGCTGCTGCAGGACAAGATCGCCAGCGCCCGACGAGGCGATCCTCGAGATCTACCGGCGCCTGCGTCCCGGCGATCCGCCGACGCCCGAGACCGCGCACCGCCTTCTTCCACAACCTGTTCTTCAATCCCGACCGCTACGATCTCTCGAAGGTCGGCCGGCTGAAGCTGAACCACAAGCTCAAGCTCAACGTGCCGCTCGAGCAGGGCACGCTCCGCCGCGAGGACATCCTCGAGGTCGTGCGCTACCTGATCGAGCTGAAGAACGGCAACGGCACAGATCGACGACATCGACCATCTCGGCAATCGCCGCGTGCGCGCCGTCGGTGAGCTGGTCGAGAACCAGTACCGCATCGGCCTCGTCCGCATGGAGCGCGCCATCAAGGAGCGCATGAGCCTGCAGGACATCGAGACGCTGATGCCGCAGGAGCTCATCAACTACAAGCCGGTCTCGGCGGTCATCAAGGAGTTCTTCGGCTCGATCGCAGCTCTCGCAGTTCATGGACCAGACGAACCCGCTCTCGGAGATCACCCACAAGCGCCGTCTCTCGGCGCTCGGTCCGGGCGGCCTCACGCGCGAGCGCGCCGGATTCGAGGTGCGCGACGTGCACCCGACGCACTACGGCCGCGTCTGCCCGATCGAGACGCCGGAAGGCCCGAACATCGGCCTGATCGCCTCGCTCTCCACCTACGCGCGCGTCAACGACTACGGCTTCGTCGAGACGCCGTACCGCGAGGTCGAGAAGGGCCGCGTCACCGAGCGCATCCGCTTCCTCTCCGCGCTCGAAGAGGAGGATCACGTCATCGCGCAGGCGAACGCGCCGATCGACGCCAAGGGCGCGTTCACCGCCGACCTCGTGTCGGCGCGCAACGGCGGCAACTTCATGCAGGTGGCGCCGGACCAGGTCGAGTTCATGGACGTCTCGCCGAACCAGCTGGTGAGCGTCGCCGCCTCGCTGATCCCGTTCCTCGAGAACGACGACGCGAACCGCGCGCTCATGGGCTCCAACATGCAGCGCCAGGCCGTGCCGCTCCTGCGCACCGACGCGCCGCTCGTCGGCACCGGCATGGAGCGCGTCGTCGCCCGCGACTCCGGGGTCACGATCGTCGCGCGCCGCGACGGCGTCGTCGAGACGCGTCGATGCGACGCGCATCGTGGTGAAGGCCGAGCAAGCCGAGCACCGACGGCCGTGACGCCGGCGTCGACATCTACAACCTGGTCAAGTACCAGCGCTCCAACCAGAACACCTGCATGAACCAGCGGCCGATCGTGGTCGTCGGCGACCGGGTGAAGGCCGGCGACGTCATCGCCGACGGGCCGTCGACCGAGATGGGCGAGCTCGCGCTCGGCCGCAACATCGTCGTCGCGTTCATGCCGTGGGGCGGGTACAACTTCGAGGACTCGATCCTCATCAGCGAGCGCATCGTGCGCGAGGACTACTTCACCTCGGTGCACATCGAGGAGTTCGAGTGCGTCGCGCGCGACACCAAGCTCGGTCCCGAGGAGATCACGCGCGACATCCCGAACGTCGGCGACGAGGCGCTGAAGGACCTCGACGACTCCGGCATCATCCGCATCGGCGCCGAGGTGAAGCCCGGCGACATCCTGGTCGGCAAGATCACCCCCAAGGGCGAGACCCAGCTCTCGCCCGAGGAGAAGCTGCTGCGCGCGATCTTCGGCGAGAAGGCCGGCGAGGTGCGCGACACCTCGCTGCGCGTCCCGCCCGGCGTCGAGGGCACGACGATCAACGCGCGCGTGTTCTCGCGCAAGGGCGTCACCAAGGACGAGCGCAGCCGGCTCATCGAGGACGAGGAGGTCGCGCGTCTCACCAAGGACCAGCAGGACGAGATCCGCATCATCAAGGACTCGACCCTGAAGAAGGTGAAGAAGCTGCTCGTCGGCCGCACGGCCAGCGTCCGGCTCGCGGACGACAGCCCGCAAGGTCCTGCTGCCGAAGGGCGCGACGATCACGGCCGAGGACCTCGATCAGATCCCCGTCGACCTACTGGGGCGACATCAAGGTCGACAGCGAGAAGATCGAGGACGAGCTGTCACGCGCCGTCGATGCCATGCGCGAGCAGATCGAGCTGCATCAAGAATCTCTTCCAGGAGAAGATCGAGCGGCTGAAGAGCGGCGACGAGCTGCCGCCGGGCGTCATCAAGATGGTGAAGGTGTTCGTCGCCATCAAGCGCAAGCTGCAGGTCGGCGACAAGATGGCGGGCCGGCACGGCAACAAGGGCGTGCTGTCGCGCATCCTCCCCGAGGAGGACATGCCGTACCTCGCCGACGGCACGCCGGTCGACATCGTGCTCAATCCGCTCGGCGTGCCATCGCGCATGAACGTCGGGCAGATTCTGGAGACCCACCTCGGCTGGGCGGCGCGCGAGCTCGGCCGTCAGCTGCGCAACGAGCTGCGGACCGACGGCAAGGCGGGGCTCGACGCCGTCCGCCGCAAGCTGAAGGAGCATCTACGGCAGCAAGGAGACGATGGAGCTGATCGACGAGCTCTCGCGACGAGGACATCGCCAAGCTCGTCCAGAAGGCCGGGCGCGGCGTCCACGTCGCGTCGCCGGTGTTCGACGGCGCGACCGAGGAGGAGATCGTTCGAGCTCCTCAAGAAGGCGGGCCTGCCGCCGAGCGGCCAGATGCCGCTCTACGACGGCCGCACCGGTGAGCCGTTCGAGCAGCCGGTCACCGTCGGGGTGATGTACATGATGAAGCTGCACCACCTCGTCGACGACAAGATCCACGCGCGCTCGACGGGCCCGTACTCGCTGGTCACGCAGCAGCCGCTCGGCGGCAAGGCGCAGTTCGGCGGCCAGCGTCTCGGTGAGATGGAGGTCTGGGCGCTCGAGGCGTACGGGGCGGCGTACAGCCTGCAGGAGATGCTGACGGTCAAGTCCGACGACGTCGCCGGCCGCACGCGCATGTACGAGGCGATCGTCAAGGGCGAGAACGTCCTCGAGCCCGGTCTGCCCGAGTCCTTCAACGTCATGGTGAAGGAGCTGCAGAGCCTGGCCCTCGACGTCGAGCTGATCGAGGAGGCTCCAGCCCGACTTGCGACCGCCGTCGGCGAAGAGTGACGCGAACGAACTGAGACGACGGCCGCGCCCGCTGCAGTGACGGCGCGAGCCGCCGACGAGGGTAAACAATGGTAATGGAAGATCTCTTCAATCTGTTCGAGAAGCCGAAGAACCCTCTGCCGTTCGGGGCGCTGCGGATCTCGCTCGCGTCGCCCGAGAAGATCCGCTCGTGGTCGCACGGCGAGGTGAAGAAGCCGGAGACGATCAACTACCGGACCTTCAAGCCGGAGCGCGACGGTCTCTTCTGCGCGAAGATCTTCGGGCCGACCAAGGACTACGAGTGCAACTGCGGCAAGTACAAGCGCATGCGCCACCGCGGCGTCGTCTGCGAGAAGTGCGGCGTCGAGGTGATCCAGTCGAAGGTCCGGCGCGAGCGCATGGGCCACATCGACCTCGCGACGCCGGTCGCGCACATCTGGTTCCTGAAGAGCCTGCCGTCGCGCATCGGCACGCTGCTCGACATGACGCTCAAGGAGCTCGAGAAGATCCTCTACTTCGAGTCGCTACGTCGTCACCAGCCAGAAGAAGGACCTGCCGAACCAGCCGGTCGAGTACAAGGAGCTCCTCACCGAGAGCCGCTATCCGGAAGGCGATGGAGGAGCACGGCCCGGACGCGTTCGGCGCCGAGATGGGCGCCGCCGCGATCCGCAAGCTCCTCGCCGACATCGAGGTCGATGACGAGTCGCGAGCGGCTGCGGCTCGAGATGCGCGAGGCGGGGAGCGAGGCACGACGCAAGAAGATCGCCAAGCGCCTGAAGGTGCTGAACGCGTTCCGCAAGTCCGGCAACCGCCCCGAGTGGATGATCCTCGAGGTCATCCCGGTCATCCCGCCGGACCTGCGTCCGCTGGTGCCGCTCGACGGCGGCCGCTTCGCGACCTCCGACCTGAACGACCTCTACCGGCGCGTCATCAACCGCAACAACCGCCTGAAGCGCCTGATGGAGCTGAACGCGCCCGACATCATCATCCGCAACGAGAAGCGCATGCTGCAGGAGGCGGTCGACGCGCTCTTCGACAACGGCCGCCGCGGTCGCGCGATCACCGGTCCGAACAAGCGCCCGCTCAAGTCGCTCTCCGACATGCTGAAGGGCAAGAGCGGCCGCTTCCGCCAGAACCTGCTCGGCAAGCGCGTCGACTACTCGGGCCGCTCGGTCATCGTCGTCGGTCCCGAGCTGCGTCTCCACCAGTGCGGCCTGCCGAAGAAGATGGCGCTCGAGCTGTTCAAGCCCTTCATCTACAACAAGCTCGAGGAGCGCGGCGTTCGTCACCACCATCAAGAGCGCGAAGAAGATGGTGGAGAAGGAGAAGCCCGAGGTGTGGGACATCCTCGACGAGGTGATCCGCGAGCACCCGGTGCTGCTCAACCGCGCGCCGACGCTGCACCGCCTCGGCATCCAGGCGTTCGAGCCGATCCTCATCGAGGGCAAGGCGATCCAGCTCCATCCGCTGGTCTGCGCCGCCTACAACGCCGACTTCGACGGCGACCAGATGGCGGTGCACGTGCCGCTCTCGGTCGAGGCGCAGGTCGAGGCGCGCGCCCTGATGATGTCGACCAACAACATCCTGTCGCCCGCGAACGGCAAGCCGATCATCGTGCCGACGCAGGACATCGTGCTCGGCCTCTACTACATGACGCGCGAGCGGCCGATGGTGCAAGGGCGAGGGCAAGACCTTCTCGAGTCGCCGACGAGGTGCGCATCGCCTACGACCAGGGCGAGGTCGCATCTGCAGGCGCAGATCAAGGTGCGCATCGACGGCGACGATCGTCGAGACGCACGGTCGGCCGGGTGCTGCTCTACGAGATCGTTCCGCCGGAGATCACCTTCGCCGAGGTCAACCGGGTGATGAAGAAGAAGGAGCTCGGCGACCTGATCGACCTCGCGTACCGCCGCGCCGGCAACAAGGCGACGGTCATCTTCGCCGACAAGCTCAAGGATCTCGGCTACCAGTTCGCGACCCGCGCCGGCATCTCGATCGGCATCAAGGACATGCTGATTCCCGCCGCACAAGGCGAAGCTGCTCGAGGAGGCGACCGACCGAGGTGCGGCAGATCGAGGACCAGTACAACAAGGGCCTGATCACCGACGGCGAGCGCTACAACAAGGTCGTCGACATCTGGGCGCAGGTCACCGACCGCATCGCCGACGAGATGCTGCGGCAGCTCGGCAGCGAGACGTTCACCGACGACAAGGGCAACGAGCGTACCACGCCGAGCTTCAACCCGATCTTCATGATGGCCGACTCGGGCGCGCGCGGCAGCGCCGCAGCAGATCCGCCAGCTCGCCGGCATGCGCGGCCTGATGGCGAAGCCGTCGGGCGAGATCATCGAGACCCCCATCACGGCGAATTTCCGCGAGGGGCTCACCGTGCTGCAGTACTTCATCTCGACGCACGGCGCCCGCAAGGGTCTCGCCGACACGGCGCTCAAGACCGCCAACTCCGGCTACCTCACCCGCCGTCTCGTCGACGTGGCGCAGGACTCGATCATCACCGAGCTCGACTGCGGCACGATCGACGGCATCGAGATGACGCCGCTCGTCGAGGGCGGTGAGATCATCGAGGGCCTCGGCGACCGCGTCCTCGGCCGCGCCGCGCTCGAGGACATCCGCGATCCCTTCACCGGCGAGGTCATCGTCCACGCCAATCGACGAGATCGACGAGGAGCTCGTCGACGACGATCGAGGAGGCGGGTCTCGAGCGCGTCCAGATCCGCTCGGTGCTCACCTGCCAGTCGCGGCAGGGCGTCTGCAGTCGCTGCTACGGCCGCGACCTGGCGCGCGGCCAGATGGTGAACCTCGGCGAGGCGATCGGCGTCATCGCGGCGCAGTCGATCGGCGAGCCGGGCACGCAGCTCACCATGCGCACCTTCCACATCGGCGGCACCGCGAGCCGACGTGCCGAGCAGACGACGCTCGAAGGCGCGCAACGACGGGCAGCGTGAAGTTCATCAACCTCCAGACCGTCACGCAACAACGAGGGCGACGAGATCGTCATGAACCGCAACGGCGAGCTCGCGATCGTCGACGTGCCCGAGCCGGGCCGCGAGCGCGAGCGCGAGCGCTACCCGATCGTGTACGGCGCCAAGCTCAAGAAGCACGACGGCCAGAAGGTGAAGCCGAGCGATCTGCTCGCCGAATGGGATCCGTACACGCTGCCGATGCTGACCCAGGTGGGCGGCACCGTGAAGTTCGGCGATCTGCTCGAGGGCGTCACCGTCGAGGAGCGCGTCGACGAGCGCACCGGCCTCTCGACCAAGGTCATCATCGACACCAAGGACATCGAGAAGCGTCCGCGCATCACCATCAAGGACGCCGAGGGCCATCACCCTCAAGCTCCCGAACGGGACCGAGGCGCGCTACCAGCTGCCGGTCGGCATCCACCTGAACGTCTTCGACGGACAGGAGGTCGGTCCGGGCGACATCATCGCCAAGATGCCGCGCGAGACCACCAAGACGAAGGACATCACCGGCGGTCTGCCGCGCGTCGCCGAGCTCTTCGAGGCGCGCAAGCCGAAGGAGTTCGCGGTCGTCAGCGAGATCGACGGCGTGGTGTCGTTCGGCAAGGACACCAAGGGCAAGCGCAAGGTCGATCGTCACGCCCGAGGTCGGCGAGGCGCGCGAGTACCTGATCCCGAAGGGCAAGCACATCAGCGCCCACGAGGGCGATCACGTGCGCGCCGGCGAGCCGTTGATGGACGGCTCCTCGAACCCGCACGACATCCTCACCATCCTGGGCGAGAAGGCGCTCGCCAAGTACCTGGTCGACGAGGTGCAGGAGATCTACCGGCTCCAGGGCGTGCGCATCAACGACAAGCACATCGAGGTGATCGTCCGGCAGATGCTGCGCCGCGTCCGCATCAAGGACGTGGGGGACACGGATTTTCTCGTCGGCGATCAGGTCGAGAAGTGGCGCTTCGAGGAGGCCAACCAGAAGGTGGAGGAGACGGGCGGCGAGCCGGCGACCGCCGAGCCGCTGCTGCTCGGCATCACCAAGGCGAGCCTCTCGACCGAGAGCTTCATCTCGGCCGCGTCCTTCCAGGAGACCACCAAGGTGCTCACCGAGGCGGCGATCAACGGCAAGGTCGACCGCCTGGCCGGCCTCAAGGAGAACGTCATCATGGGCCGGCTGATTCCGGCGGGGACCGGGCTCAAGCAGTACAACCGGGTCGAGATCGAGACCGACGAGCCCGAGGAGCGGCCGGAGGACGCACTGGAGGCCCCGACGGATCGAAGGCGCGAGCGCACGATGAGTCGCCAGCGCCTGAAGGGTCGGCCAAACTTGACACGCGATGACTGCGTTCGCCATACTTTGCGCGTTTTTCCTGATCTTTCTGGTGCGCCTGAGCTCATGCGCGCACCTCCGCGATAGACAGAGGAGAGACTGGATGCCGACGATCAACCAACTCATTCGAGGTGGACGGAAACCGCAGCGCCGCAAGCTCGCGGCGCCGGCGCTGCAGAGCTGCCCGCAGAAGCGGGGCGTCTGCACGCGCGTCTACACCTCGACCCCGAAGAAGCCGAACTCGGCGCTGCGCAAGGTGGCCCGCGTGCGGCTGACCAACGGCATCGAGGTCACCTCGTACATCCCCGGCGTCGGCCACAACCTCCAGGAGCACTCGGTCGTGCTCGATCCGCGGCGGCCGCGTGAAGGATCTTCCCGGGCGTGCGCTACCACATCGTCCGCGGCACGCTCGACTCCATCGGCGTGCAGGATCGCCGGCAGGGCCGCTCGAAGTACGGCGCCAAGAAACCGAAGTAGGTCGGCGTCGGACGATGCCTCGCAAGGGAGAAGTCCGCCGCCGCGAGGTGCTGCCCGATCCGAAGTTCCACGATCGGCTGGTCACCAAGTTCATGAACACGATCATGATCGGCGGCAAGAAGAGCCTCGCCGAGCGCATCTTCTACGGCGCGCTCGATCTGATCCAGCAGCGCACCAAGGAGGAGCCGCTCGGCATCTTCAAGCGGGCGCTCGACAACGTGAAGCCGGTCGTCGAGGTGCGGTCACGGCGCGTCGGCGGCGCCACCTATCAGGTGCCCGTCGAGGTGCGGCCCGCGCGGCGCGATCTCGCTCGGCATGCGCTGGATCGTGCTGCACGCCCGCGACCCGTCCCGAGAAGTCGATGGTCGAGCGCCTCGCCGGCGAGCTCAACGACGCCGCCAACAACCGCGGCGCCGCGATCAAGAAGCGCGAAGACACGCATCGCATGGCGGAGGCCAACAAGGCCTTCGCCCACTACCGCTGGTAGTCGCCCCATGCCTCGCCAGATTCCACTCGAACGGACGCGCAACATCGGCATCATGGCCCACATCGATGCCGGCAAGACCACGTGCGACCGAGCGCATCCTCTATTACACCGGCATCAACTACAAGATCGGCGAGGTCCACGAGGGCACGGCCACCATGGACTGGATGGTGCAGGAGCAGGAGCGCGGCATCACGATCACGTCGGCCGCGACGACCTGCTTCTGGCGCGATCACCGCGTCAACATCATCGATACGCCCGGCCACGTCGACTTCACGATGGAGGTCGAGCGCTCGCTGCGCGTCCTCGACGGCGCCGTCGCCCTCTTCGACTCCGTCGCCGGCGTCGAGCCGCAGTCGGAGACCGTGTGGCGGCAGGCGGACAAGTACGGCGTTCCCCGGCATCGCGTTCGTCAACAAGATGGATCGCGTCGGCGCCGACTTCTTCCGCACCGTCGCAGATGATGCACGACCGCCTGCGGGCCAACGCCGTGCCGGTACAGCTGCCGCTCGGCACCGAGGACAAGCACGTCGGCGTGATCGACCTGGTCACCATGAAGGCGGTGATCTGGGACGACGAGAGCCTCGGCGCCAACTATCGCGAGGCCGAGATCCCGGCCGACATGCGCAAGGTCGCCGACGAGTATCGTGAGAAGCTGATGGAGGCGATCGCCGACGCCGACGAAGCGGTGATGGAGAAATACCTCGAGGGGGGCGCGATCAGCGACGACCGAGATCCGCGCCGCGATCCGCAAGGGCACCCTGGCGATGTCGATGGTGCCGGTGCTGTGCGGCTCCGCCTTCAAGAATCGCGGGCGTGCAGCCGCTGCTCGACGCCGTCGTCGAGTACCTGCCGTCGCCGGTCGACGTGCCGCCGGTCAGAGGACTCGACTGCCGGACAGCAAGGACGAGGCGAGCCGCGAGGCCAGCGACAGCGTGCCGTTCGCGGCGCTCGCCTTCAAGATCATGACCGATCCCTTCGTCGGCGCGCTGACGTTCTTCCGCGTCTACTCGGGCGTCCTCAGCTCGGGCTCGTACGTGTTCAACTCGACGAAGGGCGGCCGCAAGGAGCGGGTCGGGCGCCTGCTCAAGATGCACGCGAACAAGCGCGAGGAGATCAAGGAGGTCTACGCCGGCGACATCGCCGCGGCCGTCGGGCTACGGCAGACGACCACCGGCGATACGCTGTGCGACGAGGACCATCCGATCATCCTCGAATCGATCGATTTCCCGGATCCGGTGATCCACATCGCCATCGAGCCGAAGACCAAGGACGATCAGGAGAAGCTCGGTATCGCGCTGCAGAAGCTCGCCAGCGAGGATCCGTCGTTCCGCGTCCACACCGACAAGGAGACCGGCCAGACCATCATCTCCGGCATGGGCGAGCTCCATCTCGAGATCATCGTCGACCGCCTGATGCGTGAGTTCAAGGTCGACGCCAACGTCGGCAAGCCGCAGGTCGCCTACCGGGAGACGATCCGCAAGAAGGTCGAGCAGGAAGGCAAGTTCGTCCGGCAGACCGGCGGTCGCGGCCAGTACGGCCACGTCTGGATCACCCTCGAGCCGCTGCGCGCCGGGCGGCGGGTTCGAGTTCAAGGACGGCACCAAGGGCGCGCCGATGCCGAAGGAGTTCATTCCGGCGGTCGAGAAGGGTATCCGCGAGGCCTTCGAGGGCGGCGTGCTCGCCGGCTACCCGATGGTCGACGTCAAGGTGACGCTCACGGACGGCTCGTACCACGACGTCGACTCGTCCGAGATCGCGTTCAAGATCGCGGGCTCGATGGCGGCCAAGGAGGGCGCCGCGAAGGCCAAGCCGATCATCCTCGAGCCGATCATGGCGGTCGAGGTCGTCGTCCCCGAGGAGTTCATGGGCGAGGTGATGGGCGACATCAACAGCCGGCGCGGTCGGATCCAGGGAATGGATTCGCGCGCGGGGGCCCAGGTCATCACCGCGCAGGTGCCGCTCGCCCAGATGTTCGGTTACTCGACCGATCTGCGCTCCAAGACGCAGGGGCGGGCGACCTACACGATGCAGTTCGCGCACTACGAGCCCGTCCCGACGGCCATCTCCGAAGAGATCGCCGCCAAGGCGGTTGGCGCCTGAGTAGTCCGTTTCCGGGTCGGCGCCGGGTTAGGTTCGAAATAGAGCGGTTCGGAACGTGTATGGCGGGAGGAGCGCGAATTCACTTCGCGCTCCGACGCCCATCGGAGCACGACGCGCGCACGGCGCGCGGCGAGCGTACGGCGGGCGAGGAGGAATAAATGGCGAAGGCGAAGTTCGAGCGCAAGAAGCCGCACGCGAACGTGGGGACGATCGGGCACGTGGACCACGGGAAGACGACGTTGACGGCGGCGATCACGAAGGTGCAGGCGTCGAAGAAGCTGGCGGAGTTCGTGGCGTTCGATCAGATCGACAAGGCGCCGGAGGAGAAGGCGCGGGGGATCACGATCGCGACGGCGCACGTGGAGTACGAGACGCCCGAACCGGCACTACGCGCACGTGGATTGTCCGGGGCACGCGGACTACGTGAAGAACATGATCACGGGGGCGGCGCAGATGGACGGGGCGATCCTGGTGGTGTCGGCGGCGGACGGGCCGATGCCGCAGACGCGGGAGCACATCTTGCTCGCGCGGCAGGTGGGGGTGCCGTACATCGTGGTGTTCATGAACAAGTGCGACGCGGTGGACGATCCCGGAGCTGCTGGATCTGGTGGAGCTGGAGGTGCGGGAGCTGCTGTCGAAGTACGAGTTTCCGGGCGACGAGATTCCGATCATCCGCGGCAGCGCGTTGAAGGCGCTGGAGGGGGACGCGGGCGAGCTGGGCGAGGGATCGATCACGAAGCTGATGGAGGCGCTCGACAGCTACATTCCGCAGCCGGAGCGGGACGTGGACAAGCCGTTTTTGATGCCGGTGGAGGACGTGTTTTCGATCAGCGGGCGGGGGACGGTGGCGACGGGGCGGATCGAGCGGGGGAAGGTGAAGGTGGGCGAGGAGGTGGAAGTGGTGGGCATCAAGCCGACGTCGAAGACGGTGGTGACGGGGGTGGAGATGTTCCGCAAGATCCTCGACGAGGGGCAGGCGGGGGACAACGTGGGGTGCCTGCTGCGCGGGATGAAGCGGGAGGAGATCGAGCGCGGGCAGGTGTTGGCGAAGCCCGGGTCGATCACGCCGCACACGAAGTTCGAGGCGGAGGCGTACGTGTTGACGAAGGAGGAGGGGGGCGGCACACGCCGTTCTTCAACGGGTACCGGCCGCAGTTCTACTTCCGGACGACGGACGTGACGGGGGTGGCGACGCTGCCGGAGGGGACGGAGATGGTGATGCCGGGGGACAACATCAAGCTGGTGGTGCAGCTGATCACGCCGATCGCGATGGACGAGGGGCTGCGGTTCGCGATCCGCGAGGGCGGCCGCACCGTCGGCGCCGGCGTCGTCGCCAAGATCCTGGAATGAGACTCGAGTAATACGTGAACGAGAAGATTCGCATACGCCTGCGCGGCTACGATCACCGACTGCTCGATCAGTCGGTACGCGAGATCGTCGACACCGTGCGCCGCACCGGCGGCCGCGTTGCCGGCCCGATTCCGCTGCCGACGCACATCGAGCGCTTCACCGTGAACCGCTCGCCGCACGTCGACAAGAAGTCGCGCGAGCAGTTCGAGCTCCGCACCCACAAGCGGCTGCTCGACATCCTCGAGCCGACCCAGCAGACGATCGACGCGCTCGGCAAGCTCGACCTGTCGGCGGGCGTCGACGTCGAGATCAAGCTGCAGTAGCGGCGAGAACGAGATCAAACGCCATGGTGACGGGAATCATCGGGAGGAAGGTCGGGATGACGCAGGTGTTCACCGGCGAGGGAGACCTCGTGCCGGTCACCGTCATCCAGGCGGGTCCGTGCACGGTCGTGCAGGCGAAGACGCCGGCGCGCGACCACTATGCCGCGGTGCAGCTCGGCTTCGCCTCGCAAAAGGAGAGCCGCATCGGCAAGGCCATGCAGGGGCACGTGCAGAAGGCCGGCAAGGGGCCGTTCCGGGTGCTGCGCGAGTTCAAGGTCGGCGCCGATTCACAGCTCGAGGTCGGGCAGGACGTGCGCGTCGGTGACGTCTTCGCCGCAGGGGACGTGGTCGACGTGAGCGGGGTCAGCAAGGGCCGCGGCACCGCCGGCGTCATGAAGCGGCACAAGTTCAGCGGCTTTCCCGGCTCGCACGGGACGCACGAGTACTTCCGCCACGGCGGATCGATCGGCAATCGCTCGTTTCCGGGCCGCGTCTTCAAGGGCAAGCGCATGTCGGGCCGTCTCGGCAACGAGCGCGTCACGATCGAGAATCTGCGCGGTCGTCGAGGTCCGCGCCGAGCAGGACCTGATCTTCGTACGCGGCGCCGTTCCCGGCGCGACGGGCGGCACCGTGATCATCTCCAAGCGGGCCGGCGGGACGGTTGCAGGAGCGGCCAATGGCTGAGCAGCGATCCGCTCACGGCGACCGTGTTCTCGCAGACGCGCGCCGAGGTCGGCACGGTCGAGCTGCCGGCGACCATCTTCACCGAGCCCCTGCGCCGTGCGCTGCTGGCCGACGTCGTCCGCATGCAGACGGCCGGGCGGCGCTCCGGCACGCACGCCACCAAGGAGAAGGGCGAGGTCCGGGGCGGCGGCAGGAAGCCCTGGAAGCAGAAGGGCACCGGCCGCGCCCGCGCGGGCAGCATCCGCTCGCCGCTCTGGCCCGGTGGCGGCACCATCTTCGGGCCGCATCCGCGCGACTACAGCTACTCGATGCCGAAGCAGGCCCGGCAGGCCGCGCTGCGCTCGGTGCTCGCGCAAAAGCTCCGCGAGGAGCGTCTCACGATCGTCGATCGCATCGAGCTTCGCCGAAGCGAAGACCAAGCACTTCGTCGAGCTGCTGCGCGGCGCTCGGCATCGACGACACGGCGCTCGTCGTGATCGACGACGCCGACGCCGAGCTCGAGCTCGCCAGCCGCAATCTGCCGCGGGTCAAGGTGCTGCGGGTGGCGGGGCTCAACGTCTACGACCTCCTGCGCTACCACCATCTGGTCCTCACGCGCGGCGGCGCTCGAGCGCGTTGCACGAGCGGGTGGCGGCATGAGGCGCGAGCACGCAGATCATCGCGGCCCCCGTCATCACCGAGAAGGGCACGTTCGTCAACGAGATCGGCAACCAGGTCGTGTTCCAGCGTGCGTCCCGACGCCAACAAGCTCGAGATCAAGCACGCGGTCGAGCAGCTCTTCAAGGTGAAGGTGCTGAAGGTGCGGACCAGCAACTTCCTCGGCAAGACGCGCCGCGTGGGACGCTCGCTCGGCCGGCGCTCCGACTGGAAGAAGGCGTACGTCACGCTGGGCGAAGGTCAGCGCATCGACTTCTTCGAGCAGGTGTAGAGACATGCCGACGATCCTCTACAAGCCGACGTCTCCCGGGAAGCGCTTTCGCAGCCGGCTTCGACTTCGCCGAGATCACGCGCGACCGCCCGGAGCCGGGGCTGCTCGGGCCGATCCGCAAGAGCGGCGGCCGCAACAACAACGGCCGCATCACGCTGCGCCACCGCGGCGGCGGCCACAAGCGGCGCTACCGCATCGTCGACTTCCGTCGCGACAAGGAGGGCATCGGCGCGCGGGTCGCCACGGTCGAGTACGATCCGAACCGCTCGGCGCGCCTCGCGCTGCTGCACTACGTCGACGGCGAGAAGCGCTACATCCTCGCGCCCGTCGGCCTGCGCGTCGGCGACAAGGTGATGGCGGGCTCCGAGGCCGACATCCGTCCCGGCAACTGTCTGCCGCTCAAGTCGATTCCGCTCGGCACGATGATCCACAACATCGAGCTGCGCGCCGGCAAGGGCGGCGCAGATGGTGCGCAGCGCCGGCGCGTGCGGCACAGCTCATGGCCAAGGAGGGCGAGCACGCCCTCATCAAGCTGCCGTCGGGCGAGCAGCGGCTGGTGCGCATCGAGTGTCGTGCGACGGTCGGCCAGGTCGGCAACCTCGAGCACGAGAACATCTCCGTCGGCAAGGCCGGACGCACGCGCTGGCGTGGCCGGCGCTCGCGCGTCCGCGGCATCGCCATGAACCCGGTCGATCATCCGCACGGCGGCGGCGAGGGTCGCTCGAAGGGCAATCATCCTCAGACGCCGTGGGGACAGCCGACGAAGGGCTACAAGACGCGGCACAACAAGCGGACGAACCGCTTCATCGTGATGCGCCGGAAGAAATAGGCGCGGGAGCAGACGGCGTGGCACGTTCGGTCAAGAAAGGTCCATTCATCGATGAGCACCTGCTCAAGAAGGTCGCAGGCGATGAACTCGACGAGCGAGCGCAAGGTGACCAAGACCTGGTCGCGGCGTTCGACGATCATCCCCGATATGATCGGGCACACGTTCGCCGTCCACAACGGACGCAAGTTCATTCCCGTGTTCGTCAGCGAGAACATGGTGGGGCACAAGCTCGGCGAGTTCTCGCCGACGCGCACGTTCCACCAGCATTCGGGCGCTCGCAAGGCCGAGGTCAAGCCCTCCGGCGGCGCGCCTCCGAAAGGCTGATCGACGATGGAAACGCGTGCCAGTATCCGTCACATGCGCGTCGGGCCGCAGAAGGCCCGGCTCGTCGTCGACCTCATCCGCGGCAAGGGCGTCGAGGAAGCGATCGGCATCCTCGAGTTCAACGCGCGGCGGGCGTCGAAGATGGTCGCCAAGACGTTGAAGTCGGCGATCGCGAACGCCGAGGCGACGCAGAACGTCGACGTCGACGCACTCTACGTGAAGTCCGCGTGGGTCGACGAGGGGCGGGTCCAGAAGCGCTTCCTGCCGCGCGCGCACGGTCGCGCGACCAAGGTCATCAAGCGCTCCAGCCACATCACGATCGTCGTCGACGAACGTGCCACGAAGAAGCGCAGCGCCGCCGCCGGCCGGCGGCGCTGAGCGGAGACACGATGGGACAGAAGGTACATCCGAAGGGCTTCCGGCTGGGCGTGATCGAGGGCTGGGACTCGCGCTGGTACGCCAGCCGCGAGTACTCGACGCTCCTGCACGAGGACGTCCGCATCCGGCAGTTCATCAAGCGCCGCCTCTACCATGCCGGCATCTCGAAGATCGAGATCGAGCGCGCCGCCAACAAGGCGAAGGTGAACATCCACACCGCCCGGCCTGGCATCGTCATCGGTAAGAAGGGCGCCGAGATCGACAAGCTGAAGAGCGAGCTCAACAAGCTGACCAGCCGCGATTGCTTCATCAACATCCACGAGGTGCGCCGGCCGGACATCGAGGCCCAGCTCGTCGCCGAGAACGTCGCGTTGCAGCTCGAGCGCCGCGTCGCGTTCCGCCGCGCGATGAAGGAGGCCGTCGCCCGCGCCATGCGGATGGGCGCGCTCGGCATTCGCATCCAGTCGTCGGGGCGGCTCGGTGGCGCCGAGATCGCGCGCCGGGAATGGTATCGCGAGGGCCGCGTGCCCCTGCATACCCTGCGTGCCGAGATCGCCTACGGTTTCGCGCAGGCCTACACCACCTACGGGGTGATCGGTGTGAAGACCTGGATCTTCCGCGGCGAGGTTCTGACCAAGCAAGAAGAGGAGCAGCGCACGGCGGTAGGCGGCTGAGCGCGAACGGACATGCTCGCACCGAAGAAGGTCAAATATCGCAAGATGATGAAGGGGCGCCGCCGTGGTACGGCGTGGCGCGGCTCGGGTCTCGCGTTCGGCGATTTCGGCCTGCAGGCGACCGACCGCGGCTGGTTGACCGCGCGGGAGATCGAGGCCGCGCGCGTCGCCCTCACGCGCCACATCAAGCGCGGCGGGCGCGTGTGGGTGCGCATCTTCCCGGACAAGCCGCTCACGAAGAAGCCGGCCGAGACCCGCATGGGCAAGGGCAAGGGCTCTCCCGAGGTGTGGGTCGCCGTCATCAAGCCCGGGCGGATGCTGTTCGAGATGGAAGGCGTGAACCGCGAGATCGGGCGGCAGGCGCTGCGGCTCGCCGCGCAGAAGCTCTCCATCCCGACCCAGGTGCGTGAGCGAGGGGGGGCCGTCGGTGCAGCCTAGCGATATGCGCAATCTCTCCGACGCGGAGCTCGAGGTGCGTACACGCGATCTCGAGGAGGAGCTCTTCATGTTGCAACTGCGCCGTTCCACCAGCCAGCTGGAGAACCCGATGAAGCTGCGAGCGGTGCGCCGCGATCTCGCGCGCTGCCGTACCATCCATCGCGAGCGCGTGAAGGCGGGCTGACCAATGCACGGAAACCTCAAGACGCGTATCGGCACCGTCGTCAGCAACAAGATGGAGAAGACCGCCGTCGTCACCGTCGATCGGCGGGTGCAGCACAGCAAGTACAAGAAGTTCCTCACCCGCCGTGAGCGGTACAAGGTGCACGACGAGAAGAACCAATGCGAGATCGGCGATCGGGTGCTCATCGCCGAGTGCCGGCCGCTCAGCCGCGACAAGCGCTGGCGGTTGAGCCGGGTACTCGAAAAAGCGGCGAAGCTCTGAGGCTCGGGGGCGGAGGACCGGATCGATGGTGCAGGCAGAAACCGTACTGGATGTCGCCGACAACTCGGGCGCGCGCAAGGTCCTGTGCATCAAGGTGCTCGGGGGCACGAAGCGCAAGTACGCCTCGTTGGGCGACATCATCGTCGTCTCCGTGAAGGAGGCGATCCCGAACGCCAAGGTGAAGAAGGGCGACGTCATGAAGGCCGTGATCGTACGCACCGCCAAGGAGGTCGGGCGGCCCGACGGCTCGTACATCCGCTTCGACAACAACTCGGCGGTCCTGATCGACAACCAGCGCGAGCCGATCGGCACGCGCATCTTCGGCCCGGTCGCCCGCGAGCTGCGCGGCAAGAAGTTCATGAAGATCATCTCGCTCGCACCGGAGGTGCTGTGATGAGAGCCGGCGTCGCGCGCGCGGAGCGCCCTCCGCGGAGCAAGATCCGCAAGAACGACACGGTGATGATCATCGCCGGCAAGGAGCGCGGCAAGACCGGCAAGGTCCTGCGCGTGCTCGGCGAGAAGAACCGGGTGGTGATCGAGCGCCTCAACATGGTGAAGCGCCACAGGAAGTCGACGGGCATGCAGAGCCCGGGCGGGGTGGTCGAGAAGGAAGCCTCCATCAATCTGTCGAACGTGATGATCATGTGCGACCGTTGCAACGCGCCGTCGCGTATCGGCGGCAAGCGCCTGGAGGACGGCAGCGGAGTGCGGACGTGCCGCCGCTGCGGCGAGGCGATCGACAAATGAGCACCTCTGCACGGCTTCGGGAGCGTTACGGCAAGGAGATCCTGCCGGCGCTCATGAAGGAGATCGGCTGCAGCAACCCGTTCCAGGTGCCGCGGCTGGAGAAGATCGTCCTCAACATGGGTCTCGGCGAGGCGCTGCAGAACGTCAAGCTCCTCGACTCGGCCGTCGAGGAGCTCTCGACGATCACGGGGCAGAAGCCGGTGATCACGAAGGCGCGGAAGGCGATCGCGAATTTCAAGCTGCGCGAAGGGATGCCGATCGGCGCCATGGTGACGTTGCGCGGCGAATCGCATGTACGAGTTCTTCGATCGCCTGGTGAACATCGCGCTGCCGCGGGTGCGCGACTTCAAGGGGCTCTCCGACCGCTCGTTCGACGGCCGCGGCAACTACTCGCTCGGCCTGCGCGAGCAGATCATCTTTCCGGAGATCGACCTCGACAAGATCGACAAAGTGAAGGGCCTGACGATTTCGATCATCACCACCGCCCGGACGGACAACGACGCCAAGATGCTGCTGCGGGCGCTCGGGTTTCCGTTCCGCAACTGAGCGAGGAATCGAGTGGCGAAGACCTGTCTACGAGTGAAGGCGAACCGACAGCAGAAGTTCAGCGTGCGCCAGTACAACCGGTGTCCGCTGTGCGGACGCGCCCGCGCCTTCTACCGCAAGTTCCGCATGTGCCGGCTCTGCCTGCGCGATCACGCCCGCAAGGGGCAGATCCCCGGCCTGATCAAGGCAAGCTGGTGACCCGATGAGCATGACCGATCCGATCGCCGATCTGCTGACCCGCATCCGCAACGGCAACCAGGCGCGTAAAGAACGCGTCGACGTCCCCTGGTCGCGCACGAAGGAGGCGATCGCGCGCGTGCTCGTCGCCGAGGGCTTCCTGCGCGACTGCTCCGTCGTCGGCGAGGGCGTGCAGAAGCAGATTCGCATCGCGCTCAAGTACGACGACCAGCGGCGCCCGGTGATCACCGGCGATGCAGCGGGTCAGCCGTCCGAGTCTGCGCGTGTACGTGGGCAAGCAGGAGATTCCGGCCGTGCGCGCCGGCCTCGGCATCAATGTCCTCTCGACTCCGGCCGGCATCCTCGTCGACCGCGATGCGAAGCGGCGCGGCGTCGGCGGCGAGCTGCTCTGCTCGGTGTGGTGAGGCGGCGATGTCGCGTATAGGCAAGCTCCCCATCGCCGTCCCGGCAGGCGTGACCGTCGCGGTCGAGCCCGGCGCGGTGCGGGTCTCGGGTCCGCGCGGCAAGCTCGCCGCCGCCGTGAGCCCGCTCGCGGAGGTGAAGGTCGAAGGCAATCTGGTCTCGATCACGCGTCGTGACGACAGCCGCGGTCGCCCGGGGCGTCCACGGCCTGACGCGCGTCCTCGTCGCCAACATGGTGACGGGCGTCAGCGCGGGGTTCCGCCGCGTGCTCGAGATCAACGGCGTCGGCTATCGCGCCGAGTCGAAGGGGCGCGCCTTGCAGCTCGCGCTCGGCTACTCGCACCCGATCGTGTTTCCGCTGCCGGACGGGGTCGAGGCCAAGGTCGACAAGCAGACGGTGATCACGCTCGAGGGTGCCGATCGGCAGGTGCTCGGCGAGACGGCGGCGGCCATCCGCAAGCTGCGCCCGCCCGAGCCCTACAAGGGCAAGGGCATCAAGTACGCGGAGGAGAAGATTCGCCGGAAGGCCGGGAAGGCCGTCGGCGCGGCCTCCTGAGGAGAGACGATGTTCGACAACAGACGGCAGACCGCGCGGAAGCTCCGGCAGGCGCGCGTACGCGGCAAGCTGCGTGGCGACGCCACGCGTCCGCGCGCTGTGCGTGTTCCGCAGCGAGAAGCACATCTACGTGCAGGTCATCGCGGACGACAGCGGGAAGACGTTGCTCGCGACCTCGACGCTGGCGGCCGACGTCCGCGACCAGGTGAAGAAGCCCGCCACGGTGGCGGCCGCGAAGGCCGTGGGCGGGATCGTCGGCAAGCTCTGTATCGAGAAGGGCATCACCGCAGCCGTCTTCGATCGCAACGGCTTCCTCTACCATGGGCGGGTGCGCGCGGTGGCCGAAGGCGCCCGCGAAGCCGGCCTCAAAATCTGAAGGAGCCATATGGCGAGAGGATCTGCACGACGCATCGAATCGCACGGCCTCGAGTTGAAGGAGAAGGTCGTCCACATCAACCGCGTCGCCAAGGTGGTGAAGGGCGGCCGGCGCTTCAGCTTCAGCGCGCTCGTCGTCGTCGGCGACGGGGCGGGGCACGTGGGCTACGGTCTCGGCAAGGCGAACGAGGTCCCCGAGGCCATCCGCAAGGGGATCGAGAAGGCGAAGAAGACCCTGCATGACGGTGCCGATCCAGAACGGCACGATCCCGTTCCAGGTGGTGGGCATCTTCGGGGCGGGCAACGTCCTCCTGCGTCCGGCGTCCGACGGTACGGGCGTCATCGCGGGCGGCGGCGTGCGTGCCGTCGTGGAGCTGGCGGGCATCCACAACGTCCTCACGAAGTGCATCGGCTCGAACAACCCGCACAACATGGTGAAGGCGACGATCCAGGCGCTGTCCGAGCTGCGCGAGCCGGAGCGCGTGGCCGCGCTGCGCGGGAAGCAGCTCGCCGAGATTCGCTAGGACGCTCGAGACGACGATGGCGCAGAGAACGACGAAGTCGACGGGCAAGGGCAAGACGCTGCGCGTGACGCAGATCCGCAGCGCGATCGGCGGCACCCGCCGCCAGCGTGAGAGCCTGCGCGGGCTCGGGTTGCGACGGATAGGCACGTCGGCGACCGTCGAGGACAATCCGGCGACGCGTGGTCTCATCGGCTGCGTGCAGCATCTGGTGACGTGCGAGGAATAGCGAGGCGTGAACGTGGAACTGCTCGATCTCTCGAATCTCCAGCCCGCCAAAGGCGCGCGCCGCAATCGCAAGCGCATCGGCCGCGGTCCCGGCTCCGGCACCGGCAAGACCGCCGGCAAGGGGCACAAGGGTAAGGGCGCGCGCTCCGGCGGCAACACGCCGCCAGGCTACGAGGGCGGGCAGATGCCGCTCCAACGCCGGCTGCCGAAACGGGGCTTTCGCAGCCCGAACCGGCGCCGCTACGCGATCATCACGCTGGCGCAGCTCGAGCGCTTCGCGACGGGATCGGTGGTCGACGCCGAGGCGCTGACCGCGGCGGGTCTCGCGCGCGCGGGACTGCCCGTCAAGCTCCTCGCGAACGGGACGCTGACGCACGCGCTCACCGTCAAGGTCGACAAGGCGAGCCAGTCGGCACGCGAGCGGATCGCCGCCGCCGGCGGAACGCTGGAGGCGCACGACGATGCTGCCGGCGCGGCGTCGGAGGCGAAGGAGTAACACCCGTGCTGGAAGGGTTTCAAAACTCGGCGCGTATTCCGGAGCTGCGGCGTCGGATTTTCTTCACCTTCGGGATGCTGGCCGTGTACCGCGTGGGCGTGGCCATCCCGACGCCCGGGATCGACAACGTCGCCCTCAAGCATTTCTTCGAGGCCGCGGCGAGCAACTTCTTCGGACTCGTCAATCTCTTCTCCGGCGGCGCGCTCGAGCGCTTCTCGATCTTCGCGCTCGGGATCATGCCGTACATCAGCGCCTCGATCATCCTGCAGCTGTTGACGGTCGTGGTGCCCTATCTCGAACGGCTCTCGAAGGAAGGCGAGATGGGGCGGCGGAAGATCACGCAGTACACGCGCTACGGCACCGTCGTCCTCTCCGTCGTGCAGAGCCTCTTCATCAGCATGGGCCTCGAGCAGATCCAGTCGCCGACCGGCGCGTCGGTCGTGCTCAATCCCGGCTGGGGATTCCGCCTGATGTGCATCGTGACGCTCAGCTCCGGTACGGCCTTCCTGATGTGGGTCGGCGAGCAGGTCACGGAGCGCGGCATCGGCAACGGCATCTCGCTCCTCATCTTCGCCGGCATCGTGGCGCGCATGCCCTCCGCCATCAGCACCACCATCCAGTTCATGAACGAGGGCGAGATCAGCCTGTTCTTCCTGCTCTTTCTCATCGTCTTCATGGTGGCGGTGGTCGCCGTGATCATCTTCATGGAGCGCGGCCAGCGCCGTATCCCGGTGCAGTATGCGAAGCGCGTCGTCGGACGGAAGATGTACGGTGGCCAGAGCTCGCACCTGCCGCTCAAGATCAACACCTCGGGTGTGATTCCGCCGATCTTCGCGTCGTCCATCCTCATCTTCCCGGGCACGATCGCGAGCTTCTTCCCGGACAACCCGTGGGCGCTCAAGGCGGCCGACCTGCTCGGGCCCCAGTCGGCGTTCTACAATCTGCTGTACATCGGGCTGATCATCTTCTTCTGCTATTTCTACACGGCGGTGACGTTCAATCCCGTCGAGGTGGCGGACAACATGAAGAAGTTCGGCGGCTACATTCCGGGCATCCGGCCGGGAAAGCGGACCGCCGAATACATCGATCGCATCCTCACCCGCATCACCCTCGGCGGCGCCCTCTACGTCGCGGCGGTCTGCATCCTGCCGACCCTCCTGATCCAGCGCTTCAACGTGACCTTCTACTTCGGCGGGACGTCCCTCCTGATCGTCGTCGGCGTGGCGCTCGACACCGTGGCGCAGATGGAAACCCATCTGCTCACCCGCAACTACGAAGGGTTCATGAAGCGCGGCCGGATGCGCGGGCGACGGAACTGACGAACCCCCTGCGGACGCATCGACGTGAATCTCATCCTCATGGGAGCCCCAGGAGCAGGAAAGGGCACGCAATCGGCGCTGCTCGCCGAACGGCTGCACGTCGCGTGCATCTCGACCGGCAACATCCTGCGCGAGGAGGTACGCCGCAAGACGGCGCTCGGCGCGGAGGCGAAGCGGCACATGGACAAGGGTGAGCTCGTGCCCGACGACGTGATCATCGGTATCGTCGACGATCGTCTGCAGCAGCCCGATTGCTCATCGGGATTCATCCTCGACGGCTTTCCGCGCACCGTGCCGCAGGCGGAGGCGCTCGATCGCGTCCTCGGCGCGCTCGGCAGGCGCCTCGACGCGGTGGTGAACGTGACCGTCCCGAGCGAGGAGCTGATCAAGCGGCTCTCCGGCCGGCGAACGTGCCGGGATTGCGGCGCGCTCTACCACATCATCTTCGACCCGCCGACGAACGCGGGCATCTGCAACCGCTGCAACGGCGAGCTCTATCAGCGCGACGACGATCACGAGGACATCATCGTGTCGCGCCTCGAGGTCTACTCCCGGGCGACGGCGCCGCTCCTCGCCTACTATCGGCGGCGCGGTCTGCTGGCCGAGGTCGACGGCACCGGTGGGCGCGAAGACATCCTGAACCGAATCCTGCGGACCCTCGATCGGCAGGGGGTCCGCGAGCAATGATCGTGCTGAAGGGTCCCGACGAGATCGAGATCATGCGCGCGGCGAACGTCATCGTCGCCGAGGTGCTCGCCGAGCTCCGCGCCGCCGTGCGGCCGGGCGTCACCACCGCCGACCTCGACCGCATCGCCGAGGAGCTGACCCGCAAGAAGGGCGCCGTTCCCGCCTTCAAGGGGTACAGCGTCGCGGGCCGGGTCTATCCGGCGGCGCTCTGCGCCTCGATCAACGAGGAAGTCGTGCACGGCATCCCGTCGCAGAGCCGCGTCCTGCGCGACGGCGACATCGTCGGGCTCGACTACGGCGTGATCTACCGCGGCTACTACGGCGACTCTGCGGTCACCGTCCCCGTCGGCGAGGTCACCTCCGAGGCCCGGACGCTGATGCAGACCACCCGCGAGGCGCTCGAGGCCGGCATCGAGGCGGCGCGACCGGGACGCCGGATCGGCGACGTCTCGGCGGCGATCCAGAAGTCATGCCGAGAGCCGGCAGTTCTCGGTGGTGCGCGACTTCGTCGGTCACGGCATCGGCAAGCGCCTGCACGAGGATCCGCAGGTGCCGAATTTCGGCCAGCCGGACCGCGGGATTCGCCTGCGCGAGGGCATGGTGCTCGCCATCGAGCCGATGCTGAACGCCGGCGGCCCCGAGGTCGAGCTGAAGGACGACGGCTGGACGGCGGTCACCAGCGACGGCAGCCTGTCGGCGCATTTCGAGCACTCGGTGGCGATCGTCGAGGGCGGTCCGTACGTGCTGAGCTCGCTGTGAGCTACGGACGGACGATGCCCGAAGCCGAGAGGCGATGGAGGTCAGCGGGACGGTGGTCGAGTCGCTGCCGAACGCCATGTTCCATGTCGCGCTCGACAACGGGCACCGGTGCTGGCGCACGTCTCCGGCACGATGCGCATGCACTACATCAAGCTCCTTCCGGGCGACAAGGTGACGGGTGGAGATTTCGCCCTACGATCTGAGCCGCGGCCGGATCACGTATCGGATGAAGTAGCAGGAGAGCGGTGATGAAGGTCCGAGCGTCAGTGAAGAAGATTTGCAAGAACTGCAAGGTCGTGCGGCGCCAGGGCGTGGTGCGGATGCTCTGCTCCAACCCGCGCCACAAGCAGCGCCAAGGCTGAGGCGAGAGGCAACGATGGCACGAATCGCCGGAGTCGACCTGCCGAAGGCGAAGCGCATGGAGATCGCGCTCACCTACATCTTCGGCATCGGCCGCAGCGGAGCGCGCAAGGTGCTACGCGACGCCGGCGTCGGTCTCGACATCAAGACGGACGACCTCTCCGAGGAGGACCTCGGCAAGCTGCGCCGGGTGATCGACACGCTCAAGGTCGAGGGCGATCTGCGCCGCGAGGTCGCGCTGAACATCAAGCGCTACGTCGACCTCGGCGCCTATCGCGGCGTCCGGCATCGCGCGAACCTGCCGGTGCGCGGCCAGCGCACCCACACCAACGCGCGCACCCGCAAGGGCCCGCGCAAGACCATCGCCGGCAAGAAGCAGGCGCCGTCGAAGTGAGCGACCGCGGATCATGCGCGCGACGGATAGCCGCGCCGCGAGCGTGCGAGGAGTCTAATGGCCAGACCTGACAGTCGAAGCCGGTCGCCCCGGAGCGGGCGCCGACACGCGCGCAAGAAGGCGAAGCGCGTGGTGCCGGAGGGCATCGCGCACATCCACTCGACCTTCAACAACACGATCGTCACGATCACCGATCCGACGGGCAACGTGGTGGCCTGGGCGAGCGCGGGTAACGTCGGCTTCAAGGGCTCGCGCAAGGGCACGCCGTTCGCCGCGCAGCTCGCGGCCGAGGCCGCGGCGAAGCGCGCCATCGATCTCGGCATGCGCACGGTCCAGGTCTTCGTGAAGGGCCCCGGCGCCGGGCGCGAATCGGCGCTGCGCTCGCTGCAGGCGGCGGGGTTCACGATCAGTCTGATCAAGGACGTCACGCCGATTCCGCACAACGGATGCCGGCCGCCGAAGCGGCGCCGCGTCTGAGGCCGGCATGAGCCGGTCGGGGAGGTTCTGAAGCGTGGCTCGTTACCGAGCGTCCGTATGCCGGCTCTGCCGGCGAGAGGGTCTGAAGCTCTTCCTCAAGGGAGAGCGCTGCTACACCGACAAGTGCGCCATCGAGCGGCGGAACTATCCGCCCGGTGCAGCACGGGCAGGGGCGGCGTGAAGTTCTCCGAGTACAGCCTGCAGCTGCGCGAGAAGCAGAAGCTGAAGCGCACCTATCGGCTGCTGGAAAGTCAGTTCCGGCGTCTCTTCGAGCGCGCCGAGCGCACCAAGGGCATCACCGGCGAGACCCTGCTGATCCTGCTCGAGCGGCGCCTCGACAACATGGTCTATCGGCTCGGCTTCGCGAACTCGCGTGCCGAGGCGCGCCAGCTCGTCCGCCACGGCCACTTCCTGGTGAACGGCCGCAAGGTCGACATCCCCTCGTCGCTCGTGAAGGCCGGTGACGTCGTGACGGTGCGCGAGCGCAGCCGGAAGGTCGTCCGCATCCAGGAGGCGCTGGAGCTGTCGCAGCGCCGCGGCGTGCCGGAATGGCTCGAGGTCGACCGACCGAACTTCACGGGCCGGATCCGTGGCGCTGCCGGCACGGGCCGATCTGACGATGCCGATCAACGAGAAGCTCGTCGTCGAGCTCTACTCGAAGTAGAGGGCGGGGGAATCATGCAAAAGAATTGGCGCGATCTGATCAAGCCGAAGAAGCTCGAGGCCGACGAGAAGAGCCTCACACCGACCTACGGAAAGTTCGTCGGCGAGCCGCTGGAGCGTGGATTCGGCACCACCATCGGCAACTCGCTGCGGCGGGTGCTGCTGTCGTCGCTCTACGGCGCGGCGATCTCCGCCGTGCGCATCCGTGGCATCCTGCACGAGTTCTCGACGATCCCCGGCGTCACCGAGGACGTCACCGACATCGTGCTGAACCTGAAGGAGGTGCGGGTCAAGCTCACGGACGGCGCCCAAGACACCGTTCGCCTCTCGGTCAAGGGCGAGCGCGAGGTGACTGCCGCCGACATCGTCACCGGTCCGCGGGTCGAGATCCTCAATCCCGAGCAGCACATCGCCACCCTGAGCAAGGAGGGCAACCTCGAGATCGAGCTCGTGGTGAAGCGCGGCCGCGGCTACGTCTCCGCCGAGCACAACAAGGAAGAGGGCGATCCGGTCGGCACCATCCCGCTCGACGCGATCTTCTCGCCGGTGCGCAAGGTGAACTTCAACGTCACCAATGCGCGCGTCGGACAGCGCACCGACTACGACCGTCTGGTGCTCGAGGTCTGGACCGACGGTTCGATCGCGACCCGAGGACGCGCTCGCGTTCGCGGCGCGCATCCTCCAGGACCAGCTCGAGATCTTCATCAACTTCGAGGACGAGAGCGAGACGCACGAGCCGGTCGAGGAATCCGGCGAGGGCCAGGTCAACGAGAACCTGTATCCGTCCCGTCGACGAGCTCGAGCTCTCCGTCCGCTCCGCGAACTGCCTGCAGAACGCCGACATCAAGTTCATCGGCGAGCTGGTGCAGCGCTCGGAGCAGGAGATGCTGAAGACGAAGAACTTCGGCCGCAAGAGCCTGAACGAGATCCGCGAGATCCTCCACGAGATGGGCCTCGGGTTCGGCTTGCGGCTCGAGAACTTCCCCAATCGCGAGGAGCTCGAGCGGCGGCGGCTGCAGAAGGAGAAGGAGAGCGCCTGATGCGCCACCTGAACGCCGGTCGCAAGCTCAATCGCTCCGCCTCGCATCGGCGCGCGCTCTTCCGCAACCTCGTCACCGCGCTCTTCCAGCGGGAGCGCATCAAGACGACGGACGCCAAGGCGAAGGAGGTGCGCCGCCTCGCGGAGCGCATGATCACGCTCGGCAAGGACGGCTCGCTCGCGGCGCGGCGACGGGCGCTCGCCTTCATCCAGAGCCGCGCCGCGGTGAAGCGGCTGTTCGACGACATCGCGCCGCGCTTCAAGGAGCGCCCGGGCGGCTACACGCGCATCATCAAGATCGGCGTCCGGCACGGTGACGCGGCGGCGATGTCCGTGCTGCAGCTCACGACGCTCGCCGCCGACCTCGAGAGCGCGAAGGGCGGCGACAAGAAGAAGAAGGCCGCGGGCACGGGACGTCGTGCGCGCGCCAAGGCGGCCGCCGACGCGGGCAAGGCCGACACCGCGCTCCCCGCAAAGCCCGCCCGCAAGCGCGCCGCGGGGTGAGCGGCGGCAGAGCGATTCAGCGTCGCCGTCGCCCGCCGATCGTTCCGAGATGCGTGTGGTGGAAGCTCGTCGGGTACTTGAGTCCGTAGCCGAGGAGCCGATCCATGCCGATGTGCGCGAACCAGATCAGCGCGAGCGCGTACGCGAGGCGGCTTTGGGTCGTCATCGCGAGCAGCGCGACGAGGCCCGGCAGGGCGTACGTATGCGCGAGGTTGTAGGTCACGGCGCCGAGCCGTGTGCCGCGAAGATAGCCCAGCATCGCGAGATCCGGGGCGAGCAGGAGCACGACGAACGGGATCCATGAGACCCCGAGGCGGCTGTACAGTAGGACCGACGCCGCGAACAGCACGGCGCCTTCCGTGCGCAGCAGGAAGGCGGGGAATCCCCGCACCGCGCCGTCATCCACCTGATCCGCGTCCATCGCGCTCCGCCGCCGCGTCTGACTAGCTCGCGCCGCGGTGTACCCGCAACGTCGGGCCCGCGACGGGCGCACAAACTTGACTGCCCCGCCGAAAGCACGTAGCAGATGTTCTTGAATTCGTTGCACCTTCTCATGAGTACGAAACGCGCACAGTTCCGGCGTTGGTGGCGTCCTCGCGGCGCGTCCTCCCGGTGCGGAGGGGCATGAAGAAGCCTCTCGAAGCACTGCTGCGCGATGCCTGTGATCGGGCGACGAAGGGGGGAGAGCTGACCACAACTCTCCCCCCTTTGCTTTTGAGCGTGCCGAAGGAGCCCGAGCACGGGGATCTCGCGACCAATCTCGCGCTCGTGCTCGCGCGCGGCGAGAAGCGCCCGCCTCGCGCGGTGGCGGAGACGATCGTGCGCCATCTGGACGATCGCGAGGGCATTCTCGCGTCGGTCGAGATCGCCGGCCCCGGCTTCATCAACTTCCGCTTCGCGCCGGCGTACTGGTGGCGGCAGCTGCGCGAGATCGAGGCCGCCGGAGAGGGCTACGGGCGCTCGACGATCGGTGCCGGCCGCAAGATCCAGATCGAGTTCGTGAGCGCCAATCCGACGGGGCCGCTGCACGTGGGACACGCGCGCGGCGCCGTCACGGGCGACGCCATCGCGAGCCTGCTCGCGGCGACCGGGCACGCCGTGCACCGCGAGTACTACGTGAACGACGCCGGCAATCAGATGGCGATGCTGGGCGCGTCGACGTACGCGCGCTACGCGCAGATCTGCGGCCGCGACGAGCCGCTGCCCGAGGGCGGCTACCCCGGCGACTACGTACGCGACGTGGCGGCGCAGATCCACGGCCGCGACGGCGATCGCTGGATGCATACCGACGCAGGCGAGGCGCGTGCCGCGCTCGGTGAGCGCGCCGGCGCGCTCCTGCTGGACGTGATTCGCGCGGATACGGCCGCGCTCGCGATCGGGTTCGATCGGTTCGTGAGCGAGCGCCAGCTCCGCGCCGACGGCGAGGTCGCCTCGGCGCTCGAGGCGCTCGCGGCGGCCGGCTACGTCTACGACGCCGACGGTGCGCGCTGGTTCCGCTCGACGGCGTTCGGCGACGACAAGGATCGGCCGCTGGTGAAGTCCGGCGGGGAGTACACCTACTTCGCGGCCGACATCGCCTATCATCGGGACAAATTCGCGCGCGGATACGACCGCATCATCGACGTGTGGGGGGCCGACCATCACGGCCACGTGCCGCGGATGAAGGCTGCGCTGTCGGCGCTCGGGCTCGATCCGGGGCGCTTCGAGGTCGTGCTGGTGCAGATCGTGAGCCTGACGCGTCACGGCGAGCCGGTTCGCATGGGCAAGCGGACCGGCGAGTTCATCACGCTGCGCGAGGTCGTCGACGAGGTCGGGGCCGATGCGACGAGGTTCTTCCTCCTCATGCGCAAGTCCGACGCGCAGCTCGAGTTCGATCTCGACCTCGCGAAGCAGCGCACCTCCGACAACCCGGTGTTCTACGTGCAGTACGCGCACGCCCGCGTGGCGAGCGTGTTCCGCGCGGCGCGGGAGAGCGGGCTCGATCCCGCGCTCGCGGCGACCGCCGACCCGTCGCGCCTCACCGAGGCCGAGGAGCTGGCGCTCGTCCGCCTCCTGGCGCAGTATCCGGAGGTGGTCGAGGGGGCGGCACTCGAGCTCGAGCCGCACCGGCTGGTATTCTATCTCATGGAGCTCGCGAGCGGGTTCCACCGCTACTACAATCGCACCCGGATTCTCGGAGACGACCGGGGGCTCGCGGCCGCGCGGCTCCTGCTCGCGGCGAACACGCAGAAGACGATCCGCAGCGGCCTCGGCATTCTCGGCATCACGGCGCCGGACACGATGTGAGAGGGAGGGCGTATGGCGACAGGGGAGAGGGATGCGCGACGATTTCGGTTCGACCTCAGTCGACTGGAGCTGGCGGGCGTCGTCGTCAGCACGGCCGCGAGCTTGTTCATCGTGTTCCTGCTCGGGGTGTGGGCCGGTCGCGGCCTCGCGGATCGACGTCTCGACGAGCCGGAGCGCGTCGTACGCGTCCCGATCGCGCCGGCGGCGGCGGAGGAGACCCCGGAGCCGGAGCAGGACCTGACCTTCGACGACAGGCTCGGTGACGGCGACCATTTGACGCGCGCCGACGAGGCGGGGGCCCATGGCGCGGCCGAGCCCGCGATCGCACCCGCTCCGGCGCCGCCCGCGCCGGTCGCGGGCGCCCACGAGGCGGCGCACCCGCCGGACGAGCACGCGCATCCAGCGCCCGCCGCGCCGGCGGCTGCGGCGCACGGCGCGCCCGCGGCGCCCGAGCACGGTGCGCCGACGGCGCCGAAGGACGCCACGGTCGCGGTGGCGATCGCCAAGTCCCCGCCGCCCGCGCCACCGCCCGCTGCAGGGATTCCCGCCTCCGTTCCCGGGGGCGTGTGGAGCGTGCAGGTATCGGCGACGCGCGACCCGCGCACCGCCGACGACATCCTGAAGCGGCTCCGCAGGAAGGGCTACGATGCCTACATCGTGAAGGCCCGCCGCGACGGCGCGATGTTCTATCGCGTGCGCGTCGGGCACTACCCCTCGATGGAGCATGCCGGGCAGATGGTGTCGCGTCTGCGGCGCGAGCCCGGCGTCCCGGAGGCGTTCGTCGCCTCGGACTAGGGCGTTTCCGGCATGGCCGACACGTGCACACCGACGGCAGGTGATTTCCTTGCGCTGGCCGGCGAGGGGAATCTCGTTCCCGTCTACCGCGAGATCCTCGCCGACACCGAGACGCCGGTGTCGGCCTACCTCAAGGTCGCCCGCGGGCCGCACGGGTTCCTGCTGGAGAGCGTGCAGGGCGGCGAGAAGTGGGCGCGCTACAGCTTCCTCGGCAGCGAGCCGGCGGCGGTGTTCTCGAGCCGCGGCCGGGTCGTCACGGTGCGCGACGAGCGCGGCGGCGAGCGCCGGTTCGAGGTGGCGGACCCGCTGCAGGCGCTGAAGGACCTGCTCGCGGGGTACCGTCCGGTGACGCTTCCCGGGCTCCCACGCTTCTTCGGCGGCGCGGTGGGCTACGTCTCCTACGATGCCGTCCGCTTCTTCGAGCGTCTGCCGGCGACGCTCCCCGACGACCTCGGATCTTCCCGAGCTGTACTTCATGGTGCCGGCGAGCATGCTCGTGTTCGACAACGTCGCCCAGTCGATCAAGGTGGTGGTGAACGTCGACCTCCGCGATCCAGTGACGGACGCGAGGCGGGCGTACGACGAGGCGGTGGCGCGCATCGACGAGCTGGTGGCGCGCCTCGCTGCCGCGGTGCGCTTTCCGGAGGCGCTCGCCGGCGTCTCGGCCGCCGCGCCGGCCCTGCAGGCCAATCTCTCGCAAGCGGAATACGGCGCCGTGGTCGAGCGCGCGAAGGAGTACATCCGTGCCGGCGACGTCATCCAGGTCGTGCTGGCGCAGCGGATCGAGACACCGCTCCGCGCCGCGCCGTTCAACGTGTACCGCGCGCTGCGCACCATCAACCCCTCGCCCTACATGTTCTACCTCCAGCTCGGCGACCAGATCCTGGTCGGCGCCTCGCCGGAGGTGATGGTGCGCGTGGAGGACGGCGAGGTGACGGTGCGGCCGATCGCCGGGACGTCGCCGCGCGGCACGCAGGAGATGGAAGACCGGGCGCTCGAGCGTGCGCTCCTCGCCGACCCCAAGGAGATCGCCGAGCACGTCATGCTGCTCGACCTCGGCCGCAACGACGTGGGCCGTGTCGCGGCGATCGGCAGCGTCGAGGTGACCGAGCGCATGGTGATCGAGCGCTACTCGCACGTCATGCACATCGTCTCCAACGTACGGGCGCGGCTCGCGGCCGGGCGCGACTGCTTCGACGCCTTTCGCGCCACGTTTCCCGCCGGCACGCTGTCGGGCGCGCCGAAGATCCGCGCCATGGAGATCATCGAGGAGCTGGAGCCGGTGCGCCGCGGCGTCTACGGGGGCGCGGTCGGGTATTTCGGCTTCGGCGGCGCCATGGACACGTGCATCGCCATCCGCACGATGCTCATCAAGAACGACAAGGTGTACGTGCAGGCGGGCGCCGGCATCGTCGCCGACTCCGATCCGGAGCGCGAGCACGTGGAGTGCATGAACAAGGCGCGCGGCATGCTGCAGGCACTGAAGCGCGCCGAGCGGCTCGGACGGCTCGCATGATCCTGATGATCGACAACTACGATTCGTTCACCTACAACCTCGTGCAGTACCTCGGTGAGCTCGGGGCCGACGTCGAGGTGCGACGCAACGACGCCGTCACCCTGGACGAGATCGCGGAGCGCCGCCCTTCGGGTATCGTCATCTCGCCCGGACCGTGCACGCCAAGGGAGGCGGGGATCTCGGTGCCGCTCATCGAACGCTTCGCCGGCGACATCCCGATCCTCGGCGTCTGCCTCGGGCATCAGGCCATCGGAGCGGCGCTCGGCGGCGTCATCGTGCCGCGCCGCGTCCATCATGCACGGCAAGACCTCGCCCATCCATCACGACGGGCGCGGCGTCTTCCACGGGCTCACGAACCCGTTCGACGCGACCCGCTACCACTCGCTCGTGATCGACCGCGACCGGGTGCCGCCCGAGCTCGAGGTGTCGGCGTGGACCGACGAGGGCGAGATCATGGGCGTCCGCCACCGCCGGGTGGCGCTCGAGGGCGTGCAGTTCCATCCCGAGTCGATCCTCACGCTCGAGGGCAAGCGGCTCCTCGGCAACTTCCTCGGCTCGCTGCCGCGGGTGTGATCGGCGTCCCGTGACCGTTCCCGAGGCCATCGCCCAGGTCGTCGCGCATCGCGACCTCACCGAGGACGAAGCGTTCACGCTCATGGGACGGCTCATGGAAGGCGAGGGGACGCCGGCGCAGATCGGCGGCCTGCTCACGGCGCTGCGGATGAAGGGGGAGACGGTGGACGAGCTCGTCGGCGCGGCGCGCGCCATGCGCAGCCGCATGCTGGCGGTCCGCGCGGATCGTCCGGTGGTCGACACCTGCGGCACGGGCGGCGACGGCCTCCACACGTTCAACGTCTCGACCGCGGCGGCATTGGTGGCCGCGGGCGCGGGCGTGGCCGTGGCGAAGCACGGCAACCGCGCCGTCTCGGGGCGTGTCGGGGGCGCCGACGTGCTCGAGGCGCTGGGTGTCGTCGTCGACCTTCCGCCGGAGGGTGTCGGGCGCTGCATCGCGGAGGCCGGCATCGGCTTCTGCTTCGCACCGCGCTTCCACGCGGCGATGCGCTTTCTCGCGGCGCCGCGGCGGGAGATCGGCGTCCGGACGATGCTGAATTTGCTCGGGCCGCTCGCGAACCCGGCCGGCGCCGACGCGCAGCTCGTCGGGGTGTTCGCGGCCGAGTGGACGCCCGTCCTCGCGCAGGCGCTCTGCCGACTGGGAGCGCGCCGCGCGCTGGTCGTCCACGGGGACGACGGCCTCGACGAGATCAGCGCCGCGGGTCCGACGCAGGTGAGCGAGGTGGCGAACGGTGCCGTTCAGACGTATCATCTCGAGCCGAGGGACTTCGGGATCCCGCCGTCGGGTCCCGCGCCGGCGGCGGCCGATGCGTCGGCGAGCGCCGCGCTCGTGCGCGGGGTCCTCGGCGGCGCGGCCGGGCCGGCCCGGGAGCTCGCCTTGGTGAACGCGGCGGCGGTGCTGGTCGTCGCCGGGAAGACCGCATCGATGCGCGAGGGCTACGAGCGTGCCGCGGAGGCGATCGTGAACGGCGCGGCGGCGCGGGCACTGGCACGCCTGGTGGCCTCGAGCCGCGCCATGGCGGCCTAGGGAGACGCGGCCGGATGCTGCAGACCATCATCGACCACAAGGCACAGGAGCTCGCGGCGCGCCGCCGCGCGCGGCCGCTCGCGTCGCTCCGCGACGCGCCGCTCTTCGCGGCGCCGCGCCGCGACTTCGCGGCGGCGCTCGCGCGCGCCGGGCGTCGCGTCGTCGCCGAGGTGAAACGCGCCTCGCCGTCGCGGGGTCGCATCCGCGACGACTTCGATCCGGTGGCGATCGCGGCCGGCTACGAGGCGGCGGGCGCGGCCGCCGTCTCGGTGCTGACGGAGGAGCGGTTCTTCGAGGGCAGTCTCGAGCACCTCACCGCGGTACGAGCGCGCATCGCCATTCCGGTGCTGCGCAAGGATTTTCTCTTCGAGCCGTACCATCTCTACGAGGCGCGGGCGGCTGGCGCCGACGCGTTCCTCTTGATCGCCGCCATGCTCACCGCCGAGCATCTGCGCGAGCTCGTCGCGCTCGGCGACGAGCTCGACATGACGGCGCTCGTCGAGGTCCATACCCCCGAGCAGATCGAGCGCGCTGCCGGCGCCGGCGTGCGGCTGTGGGGCGTCAACAACCGCGACCTCGAGACGTTCGAGACCAGCCTGGAGACCGGCCTCGCCCTGGTGCCGCGCGTCCCGGCGGGCGCCACGGTCGTGATCGAGAGCGGCCTCCGCGGCCGCGAGGACCTCGAGCGCTTCGAGGCGGTCGGGGTACACGCGTTCTTGATCGGAGAGACGTTGATGCGCGCACCGGATCCCGGTACCGCGCTCCGGACGCTGCTGCAATGACGGCGACGTGGCCGGCCGATCCGACGCACGACGAGCGCGGCGCGCGGCGGCCGCGGCCGCTCTGCGTCAAGATCTGCGGCCTCACGCGGGCCGACGACGTCGAGGCGGCGGTTGCGGCGGGCGCCGACCTGCTCGGCTTCAATTTCCATCCGCGCAGCGCGCGCTACGTCACGCCGGAGCGAGCCGCGCCGATGATCCGCATGCTCCCCCGGCACGTCCTCGCGGTCGGCATCTTCGTCGATCCGGGCGCCGACGACGTGCGACGCGCGATCGATGTCGGTGTCCGGCTGCTGCAGTTCCACGGCGACGAGCCGGCGGCGTTCTGCGGCGGGTTCGGGATTCCGGCGATGAAGGCGCTGCGGGTGCGCCGTCTCGTCGAGGTCGAGACCGCCGCGCTCGCCTATCCGTCCGAGTGGTGGCTGCTCGCGGACAGCTTCGACCCGCGCCAACACGGGGGCACCGGCCAGGCACTCACGCCCGAGGCGATCGATGCTCGTGTCGCGCGCCGTCTCTTCCTCGCCGGCGGCCTCACGCCGGAGACCGTCGCCCCGGCCGTGCGCGTCCTGCGGCCGCTCGGAGTCGACGTCTGCAGCGGCATCGAGGCGAGCCCGGGATGCAAGGACCGCGCGCGGCTGCGCGCGTTCGTGACCCATGCCAAGACTGCCTGACGAGCGCGGACACTTCGGACCGTACGGGGGACGCTACGTCAGCGAGACGCTCATGCCGGCGCTCGCGGATCTCGAGCGCGCGTACAACCGGCTGCGGCGCGACGCGCGCTTCCGCCGCGAGCTGCGCCGGCTGCAGCGCGAGTACGCCGGCCGGCCGACGCTGCTCTATGAGGCCGACCGTCTTTCGCGCGCGCTCGGCGGCGCCCGCATCTATCTCAAGCGCGAGGACCTCTGCCACACCGGCGCGCACAAGATCAACAACACGCTCGGCCAGATTCTGCTCGCGCGCCGCATGGGCAAGTCGCGCATCATCGCCGAGACCGGCGCCGGGCAGCACGGGGTCGCGACGGCGACCGTCGCCGCGCTCTTCGGTCTGCGCTGCGAGGTGTACATGGGCAGCGAGGACGTCGAGCGCCAGGCGTTGAACGTCGTGCGCATGCGTCTCCTCGGCGCCACGGTACACCCGGTCGGGTCGGGGAGCCGTACCCTCAAGGATGCGATGAACGAGGCGATGCGCGACTGGATCACCAACGTCCGCGACACCTTCTACATCATCGGGTCGGTGGCGGGCCCGCACCCGTACCCCATGATGGTCCGCGACTTCCAGACGATCATCGGCGTCGAGACGCGCGCCCAGGCGCGGCGCGCGTTCGGCCGTCTGCCCGACTACCTGGTGGCGTGCGTCGGCGGCGGCAGCAACGCGATCGGCCTCTTCCACCCCTTCCTGCGCGATCGCGGCGTACGGATGATCGGGGTGGAGGCGGGAGGGCACGGGCTCGAGTCCGGCGCGCACGGCGCCTCGCTGACCGCGGGCAGCGTCGGCGTGTTCCAGGGCAGCAAGAGCTACGTGCTGCAGACCGAGACGGGACAGATCCGGATCGCGCACTCGATCTCGGCCGGCCTCGACTACCCGGGTGTCGGCCCGGAACACAGCTACCTGCGCGACAGCGGCCGCGTGACCTACGAGACCGCCTCCGACGACGAGGCGCTCGCGGCGCTGCGCACGCTGGCGCGGCACGAGGGCATCATCGCGGCGCTCGAGAGCGCCCACGCGATCGCCGCCGCGATCCGTCTCGCGCCCACGCTGCCGCGTCGCACGGTGATCGTGGTCAACCTGTCCGGTCGTGGCGACAAGGACATGGGGACGCTGGCCGCGCGTATGCAGAGCGAGGGCGAAGCCGGGGGCCGAGTGTGAGCGCCCGGCTCGAACGACCGGCGGGCGTCGGGTCGGACGCGCCCGACCGCCTGGCCACCACGTTCGCACGGTTGCGGGCCGCCGGACGGACGGGCTTCATCCCCTTCATCATGGCGGGCGATCCCGACCTCGACACCACGCTCGAGCTGCTGCGCGCCGCCGCGGCGTCGGGTGCCGACGTGATCGAGCTCGGCGTGCCCTTCTCCGATCCGATGGCCGACGGGCCGGTGCTGCAGCGGTCGGCGGAGCGGGCGCTCGCCCGCGGCACGGCGCTGACCGGCGTGCTCGAGATCGTCACCCGGTTCCGCGCCGGATCCGACGTTCCGGTGATCCTCTTCGGCTATACGAACCCGTTCGTGCAGTACGGTGCCGAGCGCCTCGCGCGCGACGCGCTTACGAGTGGCGTCGACGGCGTGTTGTGCGTCGACATGCCGCCGGAGGAGGCCGACGATCTCCAGCCGGCGCTTGCCGCGGCGGGGTTGGCGATGATCTTCCTGCTCGCGCCGACCAGCGATGCGGCGCGACGGCGACGCGTCCTCGCACGGGCGAGCGGCTTCATCTACTACGCCTCCATCACCGGCGTGACCGGCGGGGCGGCCCCGGATCTCGAACAGGTCGCGACGATGGTGCGCGCCGTACAGGCCGACACGCCCTTGCCCGTCGGAGTCGGCTTCGGGATCCGTACGCCCGAGCAGGCCGCCGCCGCCGCGTGGGTGGCGGACGCCGTCGTCGTCGGCAGCGCGGTGATGGCCCTGGTCGAGGCCCATCCCGGGTCCGGCCTCGTGCCGGCCGTGGCGGAATTCTTCGCGGCCGTCACGCGGGCCGTGCACGGGGCGCGCCGCCATGCCCCCGCCTGAGACGCAGGACGACGCCGAGCTCTGGACGCGCTGTCCCGAGTGCGCGGAGCTGTGGCAGCGACGAAAGCTCGAGCGCCGCCTGTTCGTCTGCCCGCGGTGCGGCTACCACTTCCGGCTCGGTGCCGGGCAGCGCCTGCACATGCTGCTCGACCGCGGCTCGTTCGTCGAGCACCATGTCGGGATCGGCTCGCGGGACGTGCTGGATTTCCCCGACGACCCGCCGTACGAACGCCGGCTCGCCGAGGTGGCGGCGCGCACCGGTCACCGCGAGGCGGTGGTGACCGGGACGGGGCGCGTCGACGGCATCACGATCGCGATCGGCGTGTTCGACTTCGCCTTCATGGGAGGCAGCATGGGCTCGGCCGTCGGCGAGAAGCTCACCCGCCTGATCGAGCACGCGCTCGGCGAGCGGCTGCCGCTCGTCATCGTCTCCGCCTCGGGCGGGGCTCGCATGCAGGAGGGTATCTACTCGCTGATGCAGATGGCGAAGCTCACGGTCGCGCTCGGCCGCTTGCGGGCCGCGGGCGTGCCCTACGTCTCGATCCTCACCGACCCGACGACCGGCGGTGTCGCGGCGTCCGTCGCGCTGCTCGGCGACGTCAACCTCGCCGAGCCACGGGCGCTGATCGGCTTCGCCGGACCGCGCGTCATCGCGCAGACGCCGAGCGCCGACATGCCGGAGGACTTCCAGCGCTCGGAGTTCGTGATGAAGCACGGCTTCCTCGACGGAGTCGTGGAGCGTCGCGAGCTGCGCTCGGCGCTGGCGCGCCTGCTGCGCCTGCTCATGCCGCGGCCGGCGGTGCACGGGACGGCCGAGGCACAGGCGCCGACGCCGATGGACGGCGGCAACGGCCCATCTCCCGTCCGGCGTCGCGGGGCCCGGCGCCCGCCCGACGCCGAGCCGTGAGCGGCGGCGACCCCTACGTCCGGACGCTCGGGTGGCTCTATGCCCGCGAGCTGCAGGCGGGCATCGACCTCAAGCTGGGCCGCGTCGCGGAGGCGGCGGCGTGCCTGGGCAGCCCCGAGCGCGCGGCGCCGGCGCTGCACGTCGGCGGCACGAACGGCAAGGGATCGACGGCGGCGATGCTCGATGCGATGCTGCGGGCCGACGGCCGGCGCAGCGGGCTCTACACCTCGCCGCACCTGGTCTCCTTCCGCGAGCGCATCGTCGTCGACGGCGTGCCCATCTCCGAGGACGCGGTGGTGGACGGGATCGCGCGGCTGCGGCGGGAGCTCGACGACGCACACGGCCTCACCGCGTTCGAGATCATGACGCTGCTCGCCTGGATCACCTTCGCGGCGCGTGCCGTCGAGGTGCAGGTGCTCGAGGTCGGACTCGGCGGGCGACTCGACGCGACGAACGTCGTCGTGCCGCGCGCGACGATCATCACCAACGTGGACCGCGATCACGAGGCCTACCTCGGCGACACGATCGCGGCCATCGCCGGCGAGAAGGCCGGCATCGTGAAGGCCGGGGTGCCGGTCGTCACGGCGGCCGCGGGCGAGGCCGCGGACGTGGTCGCCGCCCGCGCCAGCGCGCTCGCGAGCCCGCTCTCCGTGCTCGGCCGCGACTTCGGGCTCAGGCGGAAGGAGGACGACACCCTCGAGTATCATTCGCCGACCGCCTCGATCGACGGCATCACGTTGACGCTGCGAGGAGCGCACCAGCGCACCAACGCCGCGCTCGCCGTACGGGCGCTCGAGGTCGCGATGCCCATCGCACCGGGCGCGGTGCGCGCCGGGCTGGCGTCCACCCGCTGGCCGGGGCGCCTGCAGCTGGTGCGCCGCGCGCCCGACGTGCTATTGGATGGCGCCCACAACCCCGCGGGGATCGACGTCTTGGTGGAAGAGATGCGCGTGCTCGCGGCCGGCCGGCGGATTCGAGTGCTCATCGGCGTCATGCGCGACAAGGACTGGACGCCGATGCTGCGGGCGCTGGCGCGCATCGCGTCGGACCTGGTGGTCACGCGCCCGCGGCAGGCGCGCAGCGCCGATCCCCGGCTCGTGGCGGCCGATTCCCCGATCCCGGCGCGCGTCGTCGACGATCCCGCGCAGGCCTACCAAGAGGTGCTGGCCGCCAGCAGCCGCGACGACGTCGTACTCGCCACCGGATCGCTGTTCCTCGTCGGCGACCTCCTCGCCGCGATCGATCCGACCTGTGCGGCGGCGGCCGAGCGCGAGCGCGGCGCCGTGCGCCTCGCCGCCCGCGCATGACGCGCTGCCTGCAGCCCTTGGTCCTGTGCCTGGTCGTCGCGGCCCTGGCGGCGCGCGGCGCGACGGGGGTCCGGGCCGCGGACACCAAGCTCGGCCTCGGCAAGCTCGCGGACGCGGGGAACGGCCAGATCACCATCGATGCCGCGACCATCACCTACGACCAGACGACCAACGTGGTCACGGCGCACGGCGCCGTGAAGGTGACGCGCGGCGATATGGTGCTGACGGCCGACACCGTGCGAATGAACCGTACGACGCAGATCGCCGAGGCGGAGGGCTCCGTCGTCTTGAGCGATCCGCAGGGGACGGTGACGGCGGACTCGATGTCCCTCGACATCGTGGACGAGCTCGGCCACATGGACAACGCCTCGGTCGTGCTCAACAAGAACCACTACCAGCTCACCGGCAGCCACTTCGAGAAGTTCCCCGGCCAGTCCTACCGCATCGATCAGGGCAGCTTCACGACCTGCCTGTGCAAGGGCGACGGGAAGCCGCCGAGCTGGAGCGTGCGCGGCGAGCGCGTCACGCTCGACGCGGAAGGGTACGGCAAGGTCGAGCGCGGGCGCTTCGAGGTGGAGGGCGTACCGGTCTTCTACATCCCCTACGGCCTTTTTCCGGTGCGACGCGACCGCGAGAGCGGATTCCTGTTCCCGCGCTTCGGCTACTCCAACCGCCGCGGGTTCCAGTACGAGCAGCCGTTCTACCTGGCGATCGACAAGAGCATGGACGCGACCCTGGCGCTCGACGTCGAGAGCGCCGCGCGGATCGGCGCGCTCGGAGAGTATCGCTACGCGCTCAGCCCGGATACCGCGGGGGAGATCAACGGCTCGTACTTCAACGAGAGCATCCGCGGCGCCTCGTCGAGCGACGTCGTCAACCAGAACATCGCCGACCCGCACATACCCATCGACCGCTGGAGCGCCGGCATCGTCCACGACCAGTGGCTGCCCCACGGCATCCACGGGTTCGCGGACGTGTTTCGCGTCAGCGACGACCTGTTCCTGCGCGAGATCAATCTCTACACGTTCAATCCGAGCGTGGACGTGGCGCTCCGGACCCGGCGCTTCGAGCGTTCCGTCGTCGGGGTGGACCGCGTTTTCGATCGCGGCCTGCTGATCTCGACCAGCACCTGGTACCAGGACTTCATCAACCCCGACCGCTTCGTCTTCCAGGTGCCACCGCGCGTCGACGGCGTCACCGTACAGCGCTTCCTGGACGATCACGTCGCGCTCGGCCTGGCGGGCGAGGGCGCCAACTTCGCGCGCGACAGCGGCTTCGAGGGGCAGCGCCTCGACCTGCGGCCCGAGATCGAGGCGCCGTGGCGCCTGCCGCCCTACGCGTACGGCGCGTGGCGCGCCGGCTTCCGCGAGACCGCCTATGCCCTGTCCGACACGAGCGTGCCGGCGCAGCCGAACATCAACCCCGCCGATCCCGGCAGCAAGCCCCCGAGTATCCTCTCGCAGCTCGACTCGCGCGCATCGCGCGAGGTGTTCTCGTTGAACGGCGAGGCGCACACGCAACTGGCGCGCGTCTACCCGTTCGCCCATTTCGGCATTGCGGCGCTGAAACACACGATCGAGCCGTCGGTCAACTACCTCTTCGTGCCGAACACCGACACCCGTCAGTCGGAGCTGCCCCTGTTCGACGACGTCGACCGCATCAACCGTCGCAGCGTGTTCACCTACGGGATCACGAGCCGGGTGGTGGCGCGTTTGAACGCGCCGACCACGCCCGCGGCGCGTGCGGCGCAGTCGACGCAGACGCCGGTCGGGCCGGCCTACGATCCCGACGCGGATGCGACGCTCGGCGAAGGCTCCGTCGCGGTGCGGGCGCGCGAGGCGGTGCGCGCGAAGCGTGACGCCGCCGACGAGGCGGCGGCCGCGGCCACGAGCGGGAGCGGCGGCGCCGCCGCGCGCGGTCCGATCCGCGAGATCGGTCGCTTCTCGATCTTCCAGAGCTACGACGTCGAGCACAAGGGCGGCGACTTCATCGACGAGACCGACCCGCGGACCGGCAAGGTGATCCCGCGCGGCGCGACGCGCGCCTCCGACCTCGGCGTCTACCTGCGTGTGATGCCGACCTCGTACGTCAGCTTCGAGGGCCGCACCGACTACGACGTGAACCAGGGGCGCACCAAGGGCGCGAGCCTCTGCCTCTCGCTGTCGGATCCCCGCACCTTCAGCGACGACTTCTCGCTCGCGTCCCTGCGCGGCCGCAGCCGGCTGAGCTTCGGCTATCGATTCGTCGCGAACAGCGCGCTGGAGGAGGTCAACGGGGGCTTTTTGTTTCGCCTGACGAAACGCTATTACGGAGCGTTCGAGACGCGATATGACAATCTCGCCAAGAAGTTCCTCGAGGTCGGCGGCGGTCTGCGCGTCATCTCCGAGTGCGAGTGCTGGGTGCTCGACGTCGGGGCTGTCGAATCGCGTGAATCCGAACGAGACACAGGCGCGCGTCTTGATCTCCCTGGTCGGTCTCGGCCAGGTCGGCCGCGAGCCGTTCCAGCGGACCTTCGGGGCGATCGCCGGTCCGGCCCGCAGCGTGCTCGGCCAATGAAGGGCGTGATCCTCGCCGGCGGGCCTCGGTACCCGGCTGCACCCGCTCACCCGCGTCACCAACAAGCATCTGCTGCCGGTCTTCGACCGGCCGATGATCTACTACCCGCTGCAAGCGCTGATGAACGCCGGCATCAGCGACATCATGCTGGTGACCGGCGGCAACAATGCCGGCGACTTCCTGCGGCTCCTCGGCAACGGCAAGGACTTCGGGCTGAAGCACCTGAACTACACCTACCAGGAGGGCGAGGGCGGCATCGCCGCTGCGCTCTCGCTCGCGGAGCACTTCGTCGACGGCGAGCGCGTGTGCGTCGTTCTCGGCGACAACCTCATCGAGGGAAACTTCCACGCCTCGGCCGCGGCCTTCGCGACCGGCTCGGAGGGCGCCCGTATCCTGCTCAAGCAGGTGCCCGATCCGGAGCGGTTCGGCGTCCCCGTGTTCCGCGGCCGGCGGATCGTCCGCGATCGAGGAGAAGCCGCGGCGCCCGAAGAGCCGATATGCAGTCACGGGTATCTACATGTATGATGCGCAGGGTCTTCGACGTGATCCGGACGCTCAAGCCGTCGGCGCGGGGCGAGCTCGAGATCACGGACGTCAACAATTGGTACATCGCGCGCGGGGAGCTCGGCTTCGAGGTCCTGCGCGGATGGTGGACCGATGCCGGGCACCTTCGACGCGCTGCACCGGGCGGGAAATCTGGTGGCGCGTACGGGCGCGAACAAGCTCGACGCTCGCGTCGCGGACGAGGAGAATACGATGATCGAGGGCGTGACCCTGAAACGACTGGCCGTCCACTCCGACGATCGAGGCCTGCTGATGGAGGTCCTGAAATCGGACGATCCCTGCTTCTCTGCCGATCAAGCAGACGACGTACACCGAGGCGTATCCGGGCGTGATCAAGGCGTTCCACTGGCACCGCCGCCAATGGGACATGTGGTTCTTCGTCTCGGGCATGGCGCAGGTGGTGCTGTACGACCTGCGCCCGGAGGCGGCCACGTACCGGCAGACGGATGTCGTCGTCATGGGCGAGCGGGCCCCGGCCCTGCTGGCCATTCCGATCGGCGTCGCGCACGGCTACCGCGTCCTCGGTACCCGGCCGGCCGGACTGCTCTACCACACGACCGAGGCCTACGATCCCGCCGATCCCGACGAGGAGCGCATCCCGTAGGACGACCCGACGATCGGCTTCGACTGGGCGACGCGCCCGCGCTGAGCCCGTGCGTATCCTCGTGACCGGCGGCGCCGGATTCATCGGCGCGAATTTCGTCCAGCACGTGCTCGCCGAGCATCGCCGACGACGAGGTCGTGACCTACGACCTGCTCACCTACGCCGGCAACCTCGCCAATCTCGAGCCGGTGATGGCCGACGCGCGCCATCGTTTCGTCCGCGGCGACATCGCCGACACGCGGAGCATTGCCGCGGCGCTCGCCGGCGATCGAGGCGGTCGTGCAACTTCGCCGCCGAGTCGCACGTCGATCGCAGCATCACCGACGCCTCGGACTTCCTCCGCACCAACGTCGTCGGCACGCAGGTGCTGCTCGACGCGGCGCGCGCCGCCGGGGTGCGGCGTTTCGTGCAGGTCTCGACCGACGAGGTCTACGGCAGTCTCGGGCCGACGGGGACGTTCACCGAGGAGAGCCCGCTCCGCCCCAACAGCCCCTACGCTGCCAGCAAGGCGGGCGCCGATCTGCTGGTGCGGGCGGCGCATCACACGCACGGTCTCGACGCCGTCGTCACGCGCTGCTCGAACAACTACGGGCCCTACCAGTTTCCCGAGAAGCTGATTCCCGCTCTTCATCACCAACGCTCTCGCCGACGAGCCGCTGCCGCTCTACGGCGACGGCTGCCAGGTGCGGGACTGGATCCACGTCGCCGACCACTGCCGCGCACTCGATCTGGTCCTGCGTCGTGGCCGCGAGCGGCGAGGTGTACAACATCGGCGGCGGCAACGAGCGGCGGAACGTCGACGATCGCCGCACCTCATCCTGGCCGCGCTCGGCAAGCCCGTGTCGCTCCTGCGCGCGGTCGCGGACCGTCCGGGGCACGATCGCCGCTACGCCATCGACGCCTCGAAGATCGCGCCGCGAGCTCGGCTGGGAGCCGCGCCAGGCGTTCGACGACGGAGTCGCCGCGACCCTGGCGTGGTACCAGGCGCATCGTCCGTGGTGGGGGGCGGTGAAGAGCGGGGCCTATCGCCAGTACTACGAACGCATGTACGGCGCTCGGCTGCGTGCCGCGGGCGCGGAGGGGGAACCATGAGGAAGCCTCGCCGGGCCGCCGTGCGTCTCACCCGGGTCGAGAAGCCCTGGGGCTGGGAGCTCTGGTGGGCGCACACCGAGCGCTATGTCGGCAAGATCCTGCACATCAACCGCGGCGCTGCGCTGAGCTACCAGTTCCATCGCAAGAAGGACGAGACGATCTACGTGCTGCGCGGCGAGCTGGCGCTCGAATTCGCCCCGGGCGGCGGGCGGGTGAGTCGCCGGCGCCTGCGCTCCGGCGACGCGCTGCGCATCCGTCCGGGCGACCATCATCGCATGACGGCGATCACCGCCTGCGACGTGCTCGAGGCCTCCACGCCCGAGGTCCACGACGTCGTGCGCCTCGAGGACCGTTACGGGCGTGTCGAGACGAGCGCGCGCACGGCCGCTCGTACCGCTACGACGCGGCCACGCCGCCCCGCGGCGCGGAGGGCGGCTCGTCCATGACCCAGCCACGCGCCCTCATCACCGGCATCACCGGACAGGACGGGTCGTATCTCGCCGAGCTCCTGCTCGCGAAGGGCTACGACGTCTACGGCATGGTGCGCCGCTCGAGCACCGAGAACTTCGAGCGCATCGAGCACATCCGCGACCGCCTCCAGCTCGTGCAGGCGGACCTGCTCGACCCGATGTCGCTGATCACGCTGCTCGACCAGGTGCATCCGCGCGAGGTCTACAACCTGGCGGCGCAGTCGTTCGTGCCGACGTCGTGGGCGCAGCCGGTGCTGACCGCCGAGTTCGACGCCATCGGCGTGACGCGGCTGCTCGAGGCGATCCGCCTCGTCGATCGCTCGATCCGCTTCTATCAGGCGTCGTCGAGCGAGATGTTCGGCAAGGTGCGCGAGGTGCCGCAGACCGAGCTCACGCCGTTCCACCCGCGCAGCCCGTACGGCGTCGCCAAGGTCTACGGCCACTACATCACCGTGAACTACCGCGAGAGCTACGGCATCTTCGCCTGCTCGGGCATCCTCTTCAACCACGAGTCGCCGCGGCGCGGGAAGGAGTTCGTGACGCGCAAGGTGACCGACGGCGTGGCGCGGATCGGCGCCGGACTCGCGGACGACGCTCCGCCTCGGCAACCTCGACGCGCGCCGCGACTGGGGCTTCGCCGGCGACTACGTCGAGGCCATGTGGCTGATGCTGCAGCAGGCGGAGCCCGACGACTACGTCGTCGCGACCGGCGAGTCGCATACGCGTGCGCGAGCTGGCCGAGATCGCGTTCCGCGCACGTCGGACTCGATTGGCGGGACCACGTCGTCGAGGATCCCGCGCTCAAGCGCCCGGCCGAGGTCGACCTCCTGGTCGGCGACGCCGCGAAGGCGCGCGCGCAAGCTCGGCTGGGAGCCCGAGGTGACGTTCGCCGGAGCTGGTGGAGATGATGGTCGACGCCGACGTGCGGCGCTACGCGCGCCGCCTGAGCGACGTGCCGGTGCGCTGCTTCATCACCGGAATCGCCGGCTTCGCCGGCCTGCACCTCGCTGATGCAGCTGCTGGCCCGCGGTCACGAGGTCGGCGGCACGATCACGCGCCCGGAGACGCGCGCGCGCCTGCGGGACCTCGCCGCCCGCCATCGACAGTTCGACCCGGACGCGGTCGCCGTCGCCGACGTGACGGATCGGTCGTCGATCGAGCGGGCGCTCGCCGTCTCGCGGCCGGACGCGTGTGTTCCACCTCGCGGCCATCGCCTACGCGCCGCGCGCCGAGGCCGATCCCGCGCGGACGGTCGCCGTGAACGCTGCTCGGCACGATCAACGTGCTCGATGCCGTCGCCGGGCGGTCGCGCCGGAGACGCGCGTGCGTCGTCGCCGGATCCTCGGAGGCCTATGGCGCGATCGCGCCGGACGGCTCGCCGGTCGTCGAGGGCACGCCGCTTCGCCCCGTGAGCCTGTACGGCGTGTCCAAGGCGGCGGCGGACCTCGCCGCGTACGAGCGCTGGTGGACGCTGCAGTGCTCGCGTGGTTCGCGTGCGCGCCGTTCAACCACACCGGTCCCGGTCAGAGCGCGGACTTCGTCTGCTCCGACTTCGCCCGCCAGGTGGCGCGGATCGAGGCCGGTCGCCGTGCCGCCGGTGCTGCGAGTCGGCAACCTCGACGTGCGGCGCGGGACTTCTCCGACGTCCGCGACGTCGTGCGGGGCTATGCGCTTCTGCGCCGAGCGCGGCGACCCCGGCGAGGCGTACAATCTCTGCTGCGGCGACGGCGAGCAGCATCGCGCGCATCGTCGAGATGCTGGCGGCCGAGAGCTCCGTGGCGGTACGGTCGCGAGGAGGAACGCCGCCGGGTCCGGCGTGCACGAGATCCCGACCGTCGTCGGAAGCGCGACCCGCGCGCCGCGCGCTCGGCTGGCGGCCCGACGATTCCGCTCGGCGACAGACCCTGCGCGATCTGCTACACGACTGGCGGCGGCGTGTGGCGTCCAATCGCGCGTCCTAGCAGCGATCCTGCAACTGCGTCGATGGCGGTAGGAGCGCTGTGTCAGACCATGTCGTATGGAAGCGCGCGCCCTTGAGCGCTGGGAGGTACCGTCCCGGACTGGAATGCTGACGCCGACGGACCCTGCCAGCGGAGCGGAAGAGCTTCGAGGACATCCTGCTCGGCCGCGGCCGGGTCAGCGCCGACGACCTCCGCAAGGTCCGCCTGCTGCAGCAGGAGCGCGGCGAGCGCATCGAGCGGCTGCTGCTCGACCTCGGCTTCATCTCCGAGGACGACCTGATCAGCCTGCTCTCCGAGCACCTCGGGGTGCCGCTACGTCGGCCGCAAGGAGTTCCCGGCGGTCGCCGGTCGACCTGCCGAACGTCAACCTCACGTTCCTGCGCCACGCCAAGATCCTGCCCGCTCGAGATCGCAGGACGGCACGCTCGACGGTCGCGATGGCCGACCCGAGCGACCTCGACAGCCATGCAGGGTCTCGAGGTCGCGACCGGGCTGCGCGTCGAAGCCGCTCGCTCGGCACGCGAGAAGGAGATCGTCGCCGCGCTCGAGGGCTACGACGAGCGCCACGGAGGCCGGCCGTCGGACGACGGCGACGGCAACGCTCGAGTACGTCGGCCAGGACGAGGAGGACGTCAACCACCTCCGCGACCTCGCGAGCGAGGCGCCGGTCATCCGCCTCGTGAACCTGCTGATCAACCGCGCCGTCGAGCAGCGCGCCTCCGACATCCACATCGAGCCGTTCGAGAACGAGCTCAAGGTCCGCTACCGCATCGACGGCGTGCTGCACGACATCGAGCAGCCGCCGCGCCGGCATGCAGGCGGCGATCGTGTCGCGCATCAAGATCATGGCGAAGCTCAACATCGCCGAGCGCCGCCTGCCGCAGGACGGCCGCATCAAGCTGCGCACGATGGGCAAGGAGATCGACCTGCGCGTCTCGACCCTGCCGACGCTCTACGGCGAGAGCGTGGTGCTGCGTATCCTCGATCGCTCGAGCATCGTGCTCGACCTCGAGCAGCTCGGCTTCCCCGACCGACACGCTGGCGCGAGTTCGAGACAGCTGATCGTCCGGCCGTACGGCATGATCCTGGTCACCGGCCCGACCGGCAGCGGCAAGACGACGACGCTCTACGGCGCGCTCGAGAAGATCAACTCGCCCGACAAGAAGATCATCACCATCGAGGATCCGGTCGAGTACCAGCTCACCGGCGTCAACCAGATCCACGTCAAGCCGCAGATCGGCCTCACCTTCGCGAGCGGCCTGCGCTCGATCGTGCGCCAGGACCCCGACGTCATCATGGTCGGTGAGATCCGCGACCCCGAGACCGCGGAGATCGCCGTGCAGGCGGCGCTCACCGGCCACCTCGTGTTCTCGACCCTGCACACCAACGACGCCGCCGGCGCGGTCAGCCGCCTGCTCGAGATGGGCGTCGAGGACTACCTGCTGGCGTCGTCGCTGCTCGGCGTGCTGGCGCAGCGCCTGGTGCGCAACGTGTGCACGCACTGCCGCCAGCCGGTGCGGCGGGCGAGGCGCTGCGCGGTGCAGGCGAGCTGACGAGCTCGCGGCGGACGCGCTTCGCCGACGCCGCGGCGCACGCCAGGACGGCGGCCGCGTCATCTACCGGGCCGGCGGGCTGCGAAGACGTGCTCGGGCACCGGCTACCGCGGCCGCAGCGGCATCTACGAGCTCCTGCTGATGAACGAGGCGATCCGCGAGCGATCCTCAAGCACGCCTCGGCGGACGCGATCAAGAACGTCGCGACGTCGCGCGGCATGCGCACGTTGCGCGACGACGGCTGGCTCAAGGTGCGCGAGGGGACGACGACGGTGGCCGAGGTGCTGCGCGTGACGCAGGAGGAGTGAGCGTCGAGCCCGGGGGCCGAGCGGGCGAGTGCACCGCGACGATCCGGTCCACGCGCGCGACAGTGCCACGATCCACGGACGCCGCGCGACGGTGCGCCCGAGCTCTCGCTCGTGGTGCCCGTCTACAACGAGCGCGCCGACGCTCGGCGCGCTGGTCGACGAGTGCCGCGCCAGGTCGACTGGCGATCCGCTCGGCATCGTCGTGGGAGCTGGTCTTCGTCGACGACGGCTCGACGGACGGCTCGTTCGCGGCGATCGCGCGACCTCGCCGCCCGCGATGCGCGCGATCCGCGCGCGTCCGCCTGCGCACGCAATCTCGGCAAGTCGGCGGCGCTCGCGGTCGGCTTTCGCACCGCGCGCGGCGCCCGCATCGTCACCGCTCGACGGCGACCTGCAGGACGATCCGCACGAGATCCCGCGCCTGCTGGCGGTGCTCGACGCGGGCGCCGATCTGGTGAGCGGCTGGAAGCTGCGAGCGCCAGGACTCGCTGCTCGCGCGTGGTCGCGTCGCGCGCTCTTCAACGGCGCTCTCCCGCGCTCGTCTCCGGCATCGAGCTGCACGACGTGAACTGCGGGCTCAAGGCGTACCGCCGCGAGGTCGCCGCCGAGGTGCCGCTCTACGGCGAGCTGCATCGCTTCATCCCGTTGCTCGCGCAGTGGCGGGGCTTCCGCGTCGCCGAGATCGCGGTGGCGCACCGGCCGCGCGCCGTCGGCCGCTCGCGCTACGGCTGGTCGCGCGGCGCTCCGCGGCATCGATGGATCTGGTCACGGTCATCTGCCTGACGCGCTACAACCGCCGCCCGGCGCACTTCTTCTCCCTGCCCGGTGCGGCGTCTGATCATCGTCGGCCTGACGATCTGCAGCTACATCGCCTATCTGCGCCTGCGCGTACGGCCACATCCTGGGGCGCCATCCGCTGCTCGCTGTTCGGCGGTGCTCGCTGGTGGTGGTCGGGGTGCAGCTCTTCACCACCGGGCTGCTCGGCGAGATGATGGTCGACGCCGCGCGCCGCATCGACGACGACTTCGAGGCGGCGCGCAAGGTCTAGCGTCGCGCCGCCGTCAGTGCGCCGGCGTCACGTAGGGCCAGAGCCACCACTCGCCGGGCCGGGCGACGACGAACGCGAAGAGCGCCGTCATCACGGCGTCGAGCGTCTCTCCCGGCGTCGTCGCGGGAATCCGCTGGCCGTAGAGCATCTCGATGTCGCCGGCGTGGCTGACGGCGAGGACCGGCTGGAGCGGGGTGCCGGTGAGGCTCGCAAGCGTCGCCATCCCGACGGGGATGCGCAACCGCTCGCCGCACACGGTGACCTCGGCGTTGCGCTGCGCGACGTCGCCCGGAACGTCGAGGGCGGCATAGAGCGACTCGCCGGCGAGGAGGCGATCGCGGGCGCGGACGACGGCGCCGCCGTCGACGCCGAAGAACGGCATGCCGGAGCGCGCGCGCACCCACGCCACCTTGCGCAGCCCGAAGCGGCGCTTCGCCTCCGGCATCGGGTTCGCGGCGTCGAGCTCGCGGGCGATGACGTGGACGGCGCGGGTGCGGCCGCGGCAGAGGCGGAGGTACGCGAGGATCGGGCTGCCGAAGTGGAGGATGGCGTAGATCGTCGGCGTCTCGTCGGCCGCGAGCTCGCGGGCGCCGCGGAACGCGTCGTCGAGCGCCTCCGGGTGCGCCATGAAGAAGGCGCAGTCGGCCTCCTCCCGCGCCTCCGAGCGGAGGCTGTCGCGGTACACGCGGCGGGCCTGCGCCGGCGGAACGTCGAGCCAGCGGACGATGCGCTCCTCGGCGGTCGCGCGCCGCCGCGCGTCGAGACGGAGCTCCATCGCCGCGGCGAGCGTCGCGTAGGTGCGCCCCGCGGCGCGGCTGCGGCCGGCGAGCGGCAACAGCCGCTGATAGCGCGTCGCCGTCCAGCGCGAACGCCGGTCGGTGTCCGCAGCGAGGTCGTTGCCGTCGAGCGCCATGGGGGTCCGTCCGAGATCGACTGCTCGTCCAGCGCTTGGCGGGCCGCGGCGGTGCTGTCAAGGCGCGGGTCGGGCCGTAGCCGGCGCCGTCGTCTCTTGAGGCGCCACGCGTTGTGTGCCACGAGCGGCATGTGCGTGGTGAGCGGCCCGCCGCGGTGGAGCGGGGATCACCCGACGTGGCGTTCCCGTCGGCGGTGGAATAGGGAGAAGCCATGCGTCGCGCGCGCTTCGTCGGGGCCGGCGCCGCCTTGCCGGCACGTATCGTCACGAACGCCGAGATCGAGGAGCGGCTCGGCCTCGAGCGCGGCTGGATCGAGCGCACGGGCATCCGCGAGCGCCGCGTGCTCGACGACGCCGCCACGCTCGTCGACCTGGCGGAGGGCGCCGCGCGCGCCGCCCTGGACGCCGCGTCGCTGACCCCGGGGACGCTCGATGCGGTGATCGTCGCGACCACCTCGGGACCGTATCTCTTCCCGTCGCTCGCGTGCCTGCTGCACGCGCGGCTCGGCCTGCGTACCGCGCCCGCCTTCGACGTCGCCGCCGCATGCGCCGGGTTCCCCTACGCGCTCTCGGTCGCCGAGCAGGGGATGCGCGCCGGCGACTATCGCACGGTGCTGGTCGTCGGCGCGGACTGCCTCTCGACGGTCGTCGATCCCGGGGACCGCGGCACGGCGACGCTCTTCGGCGACGGCGCGGGCGCGGTGGTCCTGCGTGCGGAGGACGGCGACCGCGGCGTTCTCGCGTGTCGCCTGCGTGCGCTCGGCATGCGGTGGGAGAGCCTCTACGTCCCCGCAGGCGCCCGCCGCGTCGAGGATCTCGCGGGCGGGAGTGGGCGCGCCGGTCGTTGGATGCACATGGACGGACCGGAGGTGTTCCGGACGGCCGTCGAGCAGCTCGTCGACCTGACCCGCGAGGTGCTGGCGGCGGTCGGCCTCACGGCCGCCGAGGTCGCACTCTTCGTGCCGCATCAGGCCAACCTGCGCATCATCCGCATGATGTTGCAGCTGCTCCACATCGACGAGGCACGCGTCGCGATCAATCTCGATCGCTACGGCAACACCTCCGCGGCGTCCATCCCGATCGCGCTGGCCGACGCGGTCGGCGCGCGTCGCCTCGCCGCCGGCGACGTCGTGGTCCTGAACGCGGTCGGTGGCGGCATCACCGCCGGCGCGGTGGTGGCGCGCTGGTGAGCGCCGAAGGCGCATGTTAAGGAAGGCTGTCTTTCCGGCTCGCCCGTGCACGCGCGCATGCGGCGGCCCTCAAGGAGTCGGCGTGTGAACACCCTCGAGCGTGTCCGGGAGATCATCGCGTCCGTGCTGCGGGTTCCGTCCGCGACGGTGATGCCGACGGCCCGCCTTGCCGACCTCGCGGAGCTCGACTCGCTGTCCCTGGCGGAGATCGCCTCGGCGCTCGACGAGGAGTTTGCGGTCCGCGTCCCCGCGGACGATCTCACGACCCTGCAGACGGTCGGCGAGCTGGCGGCCGTCGTCGCCCGCGCGCCGGCGCGGGGATTCTGAGCGAGGGCCGGTGGGGTTTCTCGACCGCTTCAAGAAGGCGAAGCCGAAGCCGCGCGTCGCAGTGATCGGGCTCGACGGCGTCGGTACGCCGCTCATCGAGGCGTTGACCGACGCCGGCGTCATGCCGCGCATGGCGGCGCTCCGCCGCCGCGGCACCCTGGCGCGGATGACCTCGAGCATCCCGACCATCTCGAGCGTCTCCTGGTCGGGCTTCATGACCGGCACGAACCCCGGACGTCACGGAATCTACGGCTTCACCGACGTCAAGCGCGACTCCTACGCCGTCTACTTCCCCAACTATCGCCACGTCAGGGGGCGACATCTGGGACGCCCTCGGCGCCGCCGGCAAGCGCTCGATCGTCTTGAACATCCCGAACACGTATCCTGCCAAGGACATCCGGGGTGTCCTCGTCTCCGGCTTCGTCGCGGTCAACATCGAGCGCGCCGTCGCCCCCGCGAGCGTCCTGCCGTTCCTCAAGAGCCAGGGCTACAGGATCGACGTCGACTACATGAACGCCAACGAGCGTCCGGACGCGTTCTTCAAGGATCTCGTCGACACGCTCGCGGCCCGGCGTCGCGACGCTCGCGCATTTCCTGCGCGAGGAGGACTGGGACTGCTTCATCGGCGTCGATCACCGAGACCGACCGCCTCCATCACTATTTCTGGAGCGCGTATGCCGACCCCGCGTCGCCCTTGCACCAGCGCTTCCTCGACTTCTACGCTGCGGTCGACGCGGCGATCGGTGAACTCGATCGACGCGATGCCGGACGGCACGCCGGTCTTCGTGCTCGCCGACCACGGCCACACGCTGATCGAGTCGGAGTTCTACCCCAACGTCTGGCTGCGCCAGCAGGGGCTGCTGCAGTTCAAGACCCCGACGCCGAAATCCGTTGCCGACCTCGATCCGTCATCCAAGGCCTTCATCCTCGATCCCGGCCGTATCTACCTGAACCTCAAGGGACGATTCGCCAACGGCGTCGTCGAGCCGGGCGCCGAGGCCAAGGAGCTCCTGGCGCGCATCTCGGCGGGCCTCGGGGCGGTCGAGTATCCCGGCCCTGCGGTCGCGGGCGAGCGCCGTCCGGTGAGGCAGGTGTTCCAGCGTGACGAGATCTACACGGGCCCGGTGCTGGAGCAGGCGCCCGACGCCGTGCTCCACTTCCACAACGGCTTCGACATCAAGGGCGCGGTCGCGGCAGCGAGCTCTTCGGCCGCAGCGCGCTCACCGGCATGCACACCTACGACGACTCGCTCTTCCTCGTGAACCGTCCCGGCATCCCGGCGTTCGACCTCGCGATCACCGATATCGCGCCGACGATCCTCGCCCTGCTCGACGTGCGTCCCCCGGAGCCGATGGACGGCCGCGTGCTGGGCGTATGAGCGGGGTGGCGGCCGCGGCCGAGGGCGGTCCCGGAGGAGGCGTTGCGATCCGCCTCGCCGATGCGTCTCGCGTTGATCGGGCCGAGCGCTCCCCTGCGCGGCGGCATCGCGCAGTATCACGATCATTGGCGGCGGCGCTCGCCGCGCGCGGGCACGCGGTCTGCCGCATCTCCTTCCGGCGCATGTACCCGGGCCTCCTCTTCCCGGGGCGGACGCAGTACGAGGCGTCCCCGGGGTCGACCGCGCCGGACGGGCGCGAGGCGCTGCCGGCGCCGCTGCCTCTCCTCGACTCCATCGGGCCGCGTACCTGGTGGCGCGCCGCGGCGCGCGCGGCCGAGAGCCAGGTCGCCCTCTTCGAGTGGTGGCATCCGTTCTTCGCGCCGGCCTTGGCGTCGATCGCGACGCTGCTCCGCCGCCGCGGCGTGCCGACGATCGTCGCTCTGCCACAACCTCGAGCCGCACGAGCCCATGCCGGGAGCGGCGATCCTGACCCGCCTCGCACTGGGGCGTGCCGCCGGCTTCCTCGTCCAGTCGAGCACGACGCAGCGCAGCTGCGCGCCCGCCACGCGGGGCGCCCGGTCACGCTCATGCTGCACCCCGCGGAGACGCCTCGGACGTGTGCGCACGCCGCCTCGTCGACCGACCCGCGGCTCCGGCGCGAGCGCTGCGCCGCGGCGCTCGGCGTGCCTCCGGCGCCGCGGCGGCTGCTCTTCTTCGGCTACGTGCGCGCGTACAAGGGCCTGCCGACGCTGCTCGAGGCCATGCCGGCGCTGCCGCCGGGACGTTCAGCTCGTCGTCGCGGGCGAGATCTACCACCATGATGCGGCGATCACTATCGCGCGCTCGTCGCGCGTCTCGGCGTCGCCGACCGCGTCGTGCTGCTCGATCGGTTCGTGGCCTCCGCGGAAGCTCGCCTGCTGCTTCGGCATGGCCGACGTGGTCGTGCTGCCGTACTGGGGCGCCAGCCAGAGCGGCGTGGCGCCGCTCGCCTTCGCGACGGGCGCCCGGTCGTCGCGAGCGCCGTCGGTGGCCTCCCCGACCTGATCGTCCCGGCGCGACCGGCTGCTCGTGCCACCGCGCGACGCGACGGCGCTGGCGGCGGCCGTCGCGCGCGCGCTCGAGCACGCGGCGGAGTGGGGCGTCGACGCGGCGGCGGCCGCGACCGGATTCACCTGGGACGCGGCCGCCGCGGCGGTCGAGACGCTGGCGCTCGCGGTTTCGGCGCCGGGCGGCTCCTGCTAGGTAGCCAACGATGCGCCGTCTGTGGCCTTTCACCCGGCCGTACGCCCTGATGCTCGGGGGCGCGCTCGCCGTGATGGCGCTGCGCGCGGGCTTGATCGCCGGCGTCGCCTATCTCGTGAAGCCGCTCTTCGACGAGCACCTGCTGCGCAAGCACGTCGGGATCGTGAGCTGGGCACCGCTCTTCGTGCTGCTGTTCTACGCCTGCAAGACGACGCTCGAGTACCTGCAGACCTATTGGATCGGAGTCGCCGGCGACGGCATCTGTCGTGATATCCGCCGCGCCGTGCACGCGCACCTCATGCACTTGCCGCTCACGTACTTCGCCCGTACGCCGACCCCGGCGGTGGTGGCGCGGGTGATCACCGACGTAGGCATGGTGCAGAGCGTGGTCTCGACCAGCATGCTGACGACCCTGAAGGACGCGTTCAGCGTCGTCGCGCTCGGCAGCCTGCTCTTCTACCAGAACTGGCGGATGGCGCTCCTGTCGCTGATCGTCCTTCCGCGCGCCGTCTATCCGCTGGTGCGCTTCGGGCGCTTCCGGCGTCGCCGGGTGCGCCTCGAACAGGAGTGCCTCGCGGACCTCAGCGTCGTCGCGCACGAGAGCGTCGCCGGCAACAAGATCGTCAAGGCGTTCGGCATGCGGGCGTACGAGAAGCGGCGGTTCCGCGAGCGCAACGAGCGCTTATACGATGCGCCGTCGCTCCGGCAGCTGGTCGCCGCGAGCAGCCCGGTGAGCGAGATGGTGCTGGCGTTCGCGGCGGCCGCGATCGTCTGCGTACGGCGGCCGGCAAGTGCTCGGAGCAGCACATGACGCTCGGCGAGCTGGCGTCGTTCTTCGTCGCCCTCGCGACTGGTCGTACGAACCGATGAAGCGCGTCGCCGGCGGCAACATCGAGATGCAGGGCGGCGCTCGGCGCCTTCAGCGGTTGACCGACGTCCTGACGAGGAGCCGATCGAGCCGGCGCGCGACGACCGCCCGGCGCTGCGGGTGCATCGACGGCGGCGCCGATGGAGTTTCGCGGCGTCGATTTCGCCTACGAGACGCGTCCGATGCTGCGTCGACGTCAGCTTCACGGCGCCGCCGGCGGGCACGCGTCGCGCTCGTCGGGCTCTCGGGCGCCGGCAAGTCGACGCTGATGGATTGCCTCGCCGGATTCCTCGAGCCGACGCCGCGGCGCGATCCCGTCGACGGCCAGGACACCGCAGCCGTGCGCCGCGCCTCGTTGCGGGCGCGCATCGCGCATCGTCACCCAGGACGTCTTTCTCTTCGACGATACGATGCGCGCGAACATCGCGTACGGCGACCCGGACGCCGATCGCGCGGCCGTCGTGCGCGCGGCCGAGATGGCCGAGATCCACGACGTGATCGAGCGCCTGCCGAACGGGCTACGACGACCGCGGTCGGCGAGCGCGGCGCGCGCTTCTCGGGCGGCGAGCGCCAGCGCCTCGCGATCGCGCGCGCGTTCGTGAAGGACGCGCCGATCCTCATCCTGGACGAGGCGACATCGGCGCTCGATACCGTGACCGAGGCGCGGGTGCAGCGTTCCCTGGAGCGCCTCATGACGGGACGGACGGTCTTCGTGATCGCGCACCGTCTCTCGACCGTTCAGCGCGCCGACCACATCGTCGTCCTGGCCGACGGCCGCATCGTCGAGGAGGGGACCCACGCGGCCCTGCTGGCGCGCGGGGGCGAGTACCGACGTCTCTACCACGAGCAGTTCGCCGAGGGCGGTTCCGCCGCCGACCGGGGGTCGCGAGCGGCCCGCTCCTGAGCGCGGCCGGGGGGCTCGGCAAGCGGGGCGGAACGGGATACATTTTTTCGTGGCGAGAGCGCCGAAAATACTGGCGAATCGCGGCAAGTGAGGGTCATGGCGCAGTTCCAATACCGGGCGACCGACTACAAGGGAAAGATCGTCGAGGGCTCCATGGAGGCGGGCGAGGAGCGCTCGGTGGTCGCTCGCCTGCAGGAGCGCGGTCTCATCCCGTTGCGCATCGGCGCGGGCGGGGGCGCGGCGCGTCCCGGCACGCGCCGCCCTCGCGCTGCCGGCGATCGGGGCCGCGGCGCAAGGTCAGGAACAAGGACGTGTTGGTGTTCACGCAGCGAGCTCAGCACCCTGCTGAAGGCCGGCATGCCGCTCGATCGCAGCCTGACGACGCTGGCGGAGCTGGCGCCCGGGCGATCTGAAGCGGGTCGCGACCGAGGTGCTGAAGGCCGTGCGCGGCGGCACGTCGCTCGCCGAGGCGCTGGGGCAGCATCCGAAGGTCTTCACCCCCGCTGTACGTCAACATGGTGAAGGCCGGAGAGGTGGGCGGCGTGCTCGACGACGTCCTGGCGCGACTGGTGGAGTACCTGCGCAACATCCAGGAGCTGCGGGACGAGGTCCGCTCCGCGATGACCTATCCCATCCTGCTCACCGGCGTCGGCGCCGTCTCGATCGCGGTCCTGCTCGTCTTCGTCCTGCCCAAGTTCGCGACGATGTTCTCCGACCTCGGGCAGGCGTTGCCGCTCTCCACGCGCATGATGCTCGGCATCAGCGACGTGTTCACCAGCGTCTGGGCGCTGCCCGTCTTCGTCGCCGTCGTCGGCGGGAGCTACGGGTTCTACCGCTACGTCAGCACCGGCAAACGCCGCTACGGTCTCGACGCGTTCAAGCTGCGCATGCCGATCCTCGGCGCCCTCCTGCGCCGGATGGAGGTCGCGCGCTTCGGACGAACGCTCGGGACGCTGCTCCGCAGCGGCGTGCCGATGCTGCAGGCGCTCGACATCGTGCGCGAGGTCGCCTCCAATCAGGTGATCGCGCGCGCCGTCGGCGAGGTGCAGGTGGGCGTGCGCGAGGGCGCCGGCATGGCGGGACCGCTCGGCAAGAGCGGCGCCTTTCCGGCGCTCGCGCTGCAGATGATCGCGGTCGGTGAGGACACCGGCAAGCTCGACGAGATGCTGATCTCCACCGCCGACTACTTCGACCGCGAGGTGCGCAACGAAGTGCAGCGGCTCACGAGCCTGCTCGAGCCGGTGATGATCCTGGTGATGGGTCTCGTCGTCGGCTTCATGGTCATCTCGATGCTGATGGCCGTCTTCAGCATCAACGACATCAACGTGTGACGCGGTTCCGGGGAGGAACGCAACATGCCTAGACACAACGAGACGACGATGGACCCGGCCGGGGGCGAACGCCGCGTCACGGGCCAGCACGGCTTCACGCTGGTCGAGCTGCTGGTCGTCATGGTGATCCTCGGCCTGCTCGCCGCCCTCGTGGTGCCGAGCTACCTCGGCCGCGAGCGCAAGGCCCGGGCGCAGGCCGCGAAGACGCAGATCGAGCTCCTCGGGACGGCGCTCGATACCTTCCGCCTCGACGTCGGGCGCTATCCGACCAGCCAGGAGGGACTGCAGGCGCTGCGCGCCGCTCCCGGCGGTCTGCCGCGGTGGGACGGGCCGTATCTCAAGAAGGAGGTGCCGCTCGACCCGTGGGGGAGGGCGTACCTCTACGAGAGCCCTGGTCAGCACGGCGACTACGATCTGTACAGCTACGGCGCGGACGGAACGCCGGGTGGTGACGGGGACGCGCGCGACGTGGGGAGCTGGCAAGGCTAGCGCTTGCGCGTCTCGTCCAGGCTGCGTCCGCTGACGCGATCCTCGTCCGGCTTCACGCTGTTCGAGCTGATCATCGTCATGTTGATCGTCGCGATCGCCGGCGCGTTCGTCGCGCCCGCGGTGTCGAGCGGCTGGCGCTCGCGCCAGATTCGCCAGGGGGCGCGGAAGGTCGCCGGCGTGATGCGCAGCCTGCGTGAGCGGGCGGTGCGGCGCGGCGTCGAGCAGGTGCTCGTGTTCGATCCCGACGGCGTGACGTTCCGCTGGTCGGAGGGGCAGGAGGCGACCTTGCCGGATGGGGTCCTGATCACCGACATCAAGGGAGGTTGGCGCGACGCGGACGGCTCGGCGCGCGTGATCTTCTACCCGAACGGCGGCAGCAGCGGGCTCGGCGTCATCGTGGCGCAGGCACCGCACGAGGGATTGCAGTTCGCCATCGAGGTCGAGCCGTTGCTCGGATCGGTCACGATCCGGGAGGTCAGCGGATGAGGGCCGGATCGCGTGGCTTCACGCTGCTCGAGGTGGCGATCGCGCTCGCGATCCTCGGTGTCGGCGTCGTCACGGTCCTCGAGCTGTTCTCCGCCGGCCTGCGCATGGAGAGCGGCGCGGGCCTGCGGGCGCGCGCCGTCGTGTATGCGCGCGGACTGCTCGACCAGACCATGGCATTGCCCGAGCTGCGCGCCGGGAACGATCGCGGGCGCTTCGACGACACGTTCCGATGGGAGGTGACGGTGCGCGAGGCACCCGAGTTCACCGAGGAGGCGCCGACCGGTGGGCTGAGCGGCAAGCAGAAGGATCTCGCGCTCAGGAGTCCGAGCGATCTCGTGATGTACGACATCGAGGTCTCCGTGCTCTGGCCGCAAGCGTCCAACCGCGAGGGCGTCTATGCGATCCACACGCTGCGCCTGGCGCAGAGGAACCAGACGTGAGCGCCGGGCGAAAGCGTGTGGCGACCGTCGCGGCGGCGGCCGGCTTCACGCTCCTCGAGGTCGTGCTCTCGCTGGTGATCTTCAGCATGATCACGCTCATGGTCTACGGCGCGTTCTTCATCGGGCACCGCGCCGTCATCAAGGGTGAGCGCGCCGCCGACATCAACCAGCGCATGCGTGTCGCCGACGACATCCTCGGTCGCCAGGTGCGCTCGGCCGTGTTCTACTTCGCCCGTCACGAGGACGAGACGTTCCCGTATTTCATCGGCCGGCCGGACGGGATGAGCTTCGTGAGCGCCGCCCCCCAGGGGCACGGCGGGACCGGGCTCACGGTGGTCACCTACCGTGCCGATCAAGGCGAGCTGCTGCTGGAGGAGCGCGGAGCCTTCACGCCCGAGGACCTCGTCAAGCCACCCAAGGATGCCCACATCGATCGGGCGGTGCTGCTGGCGGGCTTTTCGAGCATCCGCTTCGAGTACCTCCCGCACGAGGAGGGTGGCGCCGAGTGGCAGTCGAGCTGGGACGCGCGGGAGGAGGACATGCTGCCCGCCGCGGTGCGCGTCTCGGTCGACGGCCTGGAGTTCTTCGGTCATCCGTGGGTGCGCGACATCCCCCTCATGACGATCGCCTACGGCTGGGGCAACGAGGACTTCCAGGAGCCCGACGACGAGGATGCCGGGGACATCGACAGCAACGACAACGACGACGCCGACGAGGAGACCGACGAATGAAGCCCGCGTCGATCCTCGCGCCGCTCGACGACGAGCGCGGCGTCGCGCTCATGATGGTGCTGTGGATCTTCATGGTGCTCACCGTACTCGTCGCCGAGTTCGGTCGCGGCATGCGCGACGAGGCCGTCGCCACGCAGAACATGGCCGAGGAGGTGCAGGCGCGCGGTGTCGCCCTCGGAGGCATTGCGCAGGCCATCTATCGCACCATGCATGCGCGGGAGGACAATACCGACGAGGAGGCCGAGGACGACAATCCCGACGCGTGGAAACCGGACGGGAACTGGCACGACGGCGAGTACGCCGGCGGCAAGTTCTCCGTGCGCCTGCTCGACGAGAGCGGCAAGATCCCCTTGAACCGCACCGACGAGGCCACCCTGCGCCTCGTGCTGACGAACGTTGGCGTCACCGGCGACGCGCAGGAGGAGCTGACGGATGCCATCCTCGACTGGCGCGACCCCGACTCCATGAAGCGCCTGCACGGGGCCGAGGCGGAGTACTACCTCCACCTGCCCACGCCGTACCGGCCGAAGAACGGTCCATTCGACTCCGTCGACGAGCTCCTGATGGTGCGGGGCATCACGCGCGAGCTGTTCTACGGGCTCGGTCAGCGTGACTCGGGGGGCGGCGGCCTGAAGCTCGCCAAGGACGACAAGCCCGCGATCCCCCTGCGCGACATCTTTTCCGTCTTCAGCAAGAGCGCTAACATCAACGTGCGCAACTCGCCTGCGCCGGTCTTGATGGCGCTGATGGGAGGGGGGGAAGACGACGTGCAGCAGGTGCTCGAAGCGCGGGGTACGGATCCGGGCAGCGCCCTGACGTTGCTGCGGGCCAAGGTGGGCGATCCGAACGTCGCGCGCCGGCTCGTGGATCGCCGTGCCACCACGATTGCGATCGATGTGCGTGCGGTGATGCAGGGGGCGCAGATTCAGGCCCGTGTCGGCGCCGTCGTCGACGTCAACGACGACGGCGAGGGGTTCCACGTCGTGCGCTGGTTCGACCACCTGCCGGCGATCTGAGCACGCATGGACCTCACGACCTTCGCCCACCGCGTTCGCCGCGCCGATTTCCTCGACGGGCTCGGCATCTACGTCGAGCCGGAGCAGGCTTCGATCGCGCACGTCAGCAAGCGGCTGCTCCACGTCGCGCTGCGCCACGAGCCGCAGCTATCCGCTGGCGCCGATCAGCCGCCGTCCCGAGCGGGCGCAGAGCCTGTCGCAGGCGGTCGCGGCCTTCATCGCACGAGTTCAAGATCGCCCCGGGCGGCGTGCACCTGTGTCTGGCCCGGCACGAGCTGCTGCTGAATCGTCTGATGCTGCCGGCGGCGGCGCGCGAGAACCTCCGCCAGGTCCTCGAGTACGAGATCGAGCGCGTCATCCCGCTACCGCGCGCCGAGGTCTTCTGGGACTACCAGGTGCGGGAGTCGACGAGCGGGGGCGAGACCGGCCGGCTTGCCGTGCTGATCGTCAGCGTGCCCCGGCGCGTGGTGACGGAGTATGTCGATGCCCTCGAGGCCGCCGGGGCGCGGCCGAAGGCGGTGGTGATCGGCGCCGCGGCGCTCGGCGACTACGCGGCGTTCTGCCGCGGCTCGCTGGATGCGCCACTCGGCATGGTCGTGCAGAGCGGCGCCGAGCTCGAGGTGGCGCTCTTCGTCGAGCGACAGCTCGTCGCGAGCCATGCCTTGCGTGGCACGGCCGTCCCCGCCCCGGCGGAGCTCCAGCAGATGGTCCGCCGCGATCTCGCGGAGGTCTTCCATCCCGCCCAGGTCGCGGTCGAGATGCTGTACGCCACCGCCACCAACGGCCACGGCGGCGAGGGGATCGAGGGCACCGGCGAGCTGCTGGCGCTCGCGAACGGGCGCCTCGACGCGCCCCCCGAGTTCTTCGCCCATCCCGAGCCCGGCCTGCTGCCGGCGGTAGGGGCGGCGCTCGGCGCCGTGCGCGAGAGCGTCGTCGACATCAATCTGCTGCCCGAGGAGCACCGACCGGGGCTGCAGGAGGGCCTGTTCGTCCCGTTGCTGCTGCTCGTGGCCGCCGTCGTGCTCGGCCTCGTCTACGGCGGAAGCGTCATCGTGCGCGACGAGATGACCCGCCACGCGCTCGCCCGCGAGGTGGAGAGCCTCGAGCCGCAGGTCGCAACGGTGAAGAAGCAGGAGGCGGAGGCCCGGGCGCTGCAGGAGAAGGTCAACACGCTCACCACCGACCAGAGCCGGCGGATGATCATGTTCGTGAAGGAGCTCACCGATCGCCTGCCGAACGATGCCTATCTGGCGACGTTCCGCTACCGCGCCGGCCGCATCGAGATCGACGGATTCGCCAATCGCGCGTCGGAGCTGATCCAGGTGTTGGAGAGTTCGTCGATGTTCCGCAACGTGCAGTTCACCTCGCCCACCACCACCGGCCAGCAGGGCCAGGAGCGGTTCGCGATCGTGATGGAGATCGAGGAATGAACTGGCGGGCGTGGTGGGCGCGCCTGAGCGCGCGCGAACGCACGCTGATCGGCGCGGCCGGCGGGGTGCTCGGCCTGCTGCTGCTGCGCTTCCTCGTCATCTCCCCATTCCTCTCCTATCGCGAGGGTCTGCAGGACGAGATCGTCTCGCACCGCGAGATGCTGCAGAACGACCAGGCCTACCTGGCGCGAGCCGGCGAGATCACGCGCAATCTCGAGACCCTGCGCGCGCGCTACGCCGAGATCCGCACCCAGCTCGTGCCGGGCGACACGCCGACCCTTGCGGCCGCGAGCTTGCAGGATACGCTCCACAGCCTCGCCACCGAGAAGGGCATCACGATCCAGAGCACGCAGGTGATGCGTGAGGAGACGGTCGGCGAGTTCCGCCGTATCGCCGTCCGCATCACGGTGACGGGCGAGCTGCGCGACCTCGCCGGCTTCCTCATGGCGATCGAGTATGGCCCGCGCCGTCTCTCGATCCCGTTCCTCGAGATCAGCCGACGCGGCGCGGTGCTGCGGGGGCAGAGCGCCCGGGCCCTCGCGGCGACCATCGAGGTGAACGCCTTCCTCCAGGGAACCGGGGAGCCCGGCAAGATCGAGCCCGCAGCGGCCGAGGGCGCCGGGGCGCAGCCCCAGCCGAGCGTGTCGGGCTCGCCGCAGGACGGGGAAGGGCAGGCGCCGGCGACCCCCCGGGGGGCGGGGACACCCCCGCCGGGTGTGCCGCCGCAGGCCCATGGCGGGGAGCGTCTGGCGGCCGTGTCCGAGGGGCTGGCATGAGGCGGGTTCTCATCCTCAATGTTCTGCTGCTAGCGATCATCCTCGCCCTCGTGGTACAAATCGCGTCGTTGTGGTGGCGCGGGGAGGCGGAGGTCGAAACCGTCGCCCCCCGCGAAGCAAAGGCCCAACGGCCCGAACCACCACCGGCGCCGCGCCGACCCCCCGCGCCGGATCTCGCGAATAAGATTGCGGAAAAGGATCTGTTCGATGCGTCGCGGTCGGCGGAGAAGGCTCAAGCGGTCGGGACGGCCGAGGCGCCGCCTCCCCCCGCTCAACGTGCAGCTCTTGGGCGTGACGGTGGCGTCGGGGGCGCGTGAGGCGTTGCTCAAGGACCAGAACCAGCCGAAACCGCTGTGGATGCGCGAGGGCGAGGACGTGAGCGGGTACACGATCACGCGGATCGACCCCATCTCGGTCGAGATGCGGACGCCGACGGGAGAGACAGTGACGGTAGGGATCACGGTCGAGAAGGGCGCACATCCCGGCGCGGCGGCGCCTGGTCCGGCGGGTGTCGTCCAGCCGACGCCCGCTGCCCAGATGGTCCGCGGCCGCCCGGTCCCGCAGGCTCCGGCGCACGCCGGCGTGCCCACGCCGAACGACATCAAGGAAAAGATCGAGCGCCTGCGCGAAGAAGCGCGCAAGCGCCGCCAGCAGCGGCAGCAGCAGCAGTAGTCGAGGGAGGGATCATGGGCCGAGTATTGGCGAGCGTCATGGTGGCCGGCGTGCTGGTCGTGGGCGCCGGATCCTACGCTCAGGGCCAACCGCCGCCGGCCGGTACGGCCGACGTCGTTCCCGCGCCGTCACCGAGCCCCGCGACGCGGACGGCCCCCCCCGACGACTCCGTCGTGCTCAATTTCGAGGGCGCGGACATCCGTGAGGTGATCCACAGCCTCGCCGACGCGCTCGGCATCAACTACCAGATCGATCCCCGCATCCAGGGTCAGGTGACGATCCGCACCACCGGGACCATCGCGAAGGAAGACCTCTTCCCGGTGTTCAACCAGCATCCTGCGCTCCAACGGCATCTCGGCGGTGAAGGTAGGCGACATCTACCAGATCATACCGGTCGCCGAGGCGAAGACGAAGGCGATCATCCCGACGAAGGGCGCTGAGGGCGGCCGCGTCCGGCGCGCAGGACGCGTTCGTGATCGAGGTCGTCCGGGTCGAGCATGTCGCGGCGCAGGAGATGGTGAACGTCATCCAGCCGTTCGTCACTCCCGGCGGCGACGTGATCCCGTACCCGCGCGCCAACCTGCTCATCATCACCGATCTCGAGTCGAACGTCGATCGGCTCAAGGATCTGGTCGCCACGTTCGACCGCGACGCGTTCCGCGATCTGCGCGCGCGCGTCTACAAGATCGAGCACGCGAACATCGAGGAGCTCGGCCAGGAGCTGCTGGCGATCCTCGACACCTACGGCGTCACGCCGGCGAGCGGCGAGGAGCGCGGCATCTACGTCATCCCGCTGCCCCGCCTGAACTCCGTCGTCGTGGTCGCCTTCAACCCGACGTCTTCGCCGAGATCGACCGCTGGATGAAGGTCCTCGACGTGCCGCCCGAGGAGGGTGCCGGGCGCCTCGTCCACGTCTACGCCGTCGAGAACGCGAAGGCCGCCGACCTGGCGGAGATCCTGAATCGAGCTCTATGGCGGCGGCTCGAACAACGGCGCCACCACCAGCAACGCCCTCGGCCGCTCCGGCTATACGCCCTTCGGCAGCCGGCAGCGCGGCGGGGCCCAGGCGCCCGCCGGGCGGCAGAACGCCCAGGGCCGGCCTGCGGTCGTGCCGCCGCGGCGCCGGCGGAACGCCGCTGCAGAACTTCGACGATTTCTCCGAGTTCGAGCAGCCGCTGCAGCAGTTCGACAGCAGCTCGTCGTCGAGCAACACCTCGTCGCTCGGCCGCGGCAGCAGCAGCGGCAGCCGCAGCGGCTTCGGTAGCGGCAGCAGGGGCGGCATCGGCAGCAGCGGCGGCGGCGGGCTTGGTGGTGCCGGCGGCGGCCAGGGTCAGGGCCAGGGCATCCAGGGCTACGTGCTGGCCGGCGGCGAGCCGGGCGACATCTTCCGCCAGGAGGTGCGTATCGTCGCGGACGAGGTCACGCAACTCGCTGGTCGTCCTCGCGACCAAGAAGGACTACGCGGACATCAGCGAGGTGCTGCGCCGGCTCGACATCGTGCCGCGGCAGGTCCTGATCGAGGTGCTGGTCGCGGAGGTGATGCTCGGCGACGATCTCAAGTTCGGCATCGAGTTCTCGGCGGCGCAGGACAGCCGCAAGGGCGCGCTCGGCCGCATCACCGGCGAGTCGACGACGACGAGCGGCTCGCAGACGACGAACTCGAACGGCACCACCAACACCAGCGTCACGACGTCGGGGAGCAACGCGCAGACCGCCAGCATCTTCGACCTCGGCAGCGCCCTCGGCTTCCGTTCGTCCGACGTCGTGCCGGTGCCCGGCAACGGCTTCTTCGGCGTCATCAGCGACAACCGCAACTTCGCCGCCGTGCTCAACGCCGCGGCCGGCAAGAACAAGCTCAAGGTCCTGTCGTCGCCGCACCTCATGACGGCGGACAACCACGAGGCGCACATCCTGGTCGGCAACGAGGTGCCGATCATCACCACGCAGAGCAATGCCACCAACGTGCAGACGAACGGCACCTCCAACATCCTGCAGAACATCCAGTACCGCGATACCGGCGTCATCATGACCGTGCTGCCGCAGGTGAACTCCGAGGGGCTGGTGAACATGCAGATCCGCCAGGAGGTGAGCCAGATCGCCAGCGCGACCACCGGCGGCATCGCCTCGCCGACGTTCTCGACGCGCGAGTCCGAGACCACGGTCGTGGTGCAGAGCGGCGAGACGATCGTCATCGGCGGCATCATCGACGACACCGTCGACCGCAGCCGCACGGGCGTGCCGTACCTGATGGACATCCCCGTGATCGGCCGCGCGTTCCGCGTCGACACGCGACAGCGTCGAGCGCACCGAGCTGGTGGTGCTGCTCACCCCGCACGTCGTACGCGATCGCCAGGAGTCCCGTTCCGCGACCGAGGCGTTCCAGTCACGCCTGAAGGGCATGCGGCGCGACCTGATCCACAACGAGGCCGAGCGGCCCGACTATTCGGCCCCGGTGCCACCGGGCAGGGGCATCTTCCCGCCCGCGAGCGATCGCCAACCCTGAGCCGCCGAGCGGAATGACGAGCGCCGAGAGGGCGGTCGTCGCGCGCCGCCGGTGGCTGCCCGCGCTCCTCCTGGTCGGAGCCGTCGCCGGGGTCTTCGGCAACGCGGTGCCGAACGGGTTCGTCTACGACGATCGTCTGCTGGTCGTCGACAACTGGGCGGTACGCGCGCCGCTCGCGGATCTGCGGGCGCTCGGATTCTACCGCCCGCTGCGCACGCTCTCCTACCGCCTCGACTACGCGATCGGCGGCCTCGATCCGCGCGTCTTCCACGTGACCAACGTGCTCTACCACGCGGCCACGGTACTGCTGGTGCACGCGATCCTCGGGGAGAGCGGCGCCTCCGCCGCCGCCGCCTTCGGCGGGGCGCTGCTGTTCGCGGTCCATCCCGTCCAGGCGGACGCGGTGACGTACGTCAGCGGCCGCCGCGACGTGCTGTGCGCGCTCTTCTTCGCCGCCGGGTTCTACGCGTATCTGCGCTATCGCCGGCGCCGTAGCCGCGGCGCCCTTGCGGTGGCCCTCGGGTGCTACGTCCTGGCGCTGCTCGCCAAGGAGATGGCGATCACGCTGCCGCTCGTGTGTGTCGCCTACGAGCGCTTCGCGCGCCGCCGCGATGGGGCCGCGGCGCTGCCCGGGGGACGGAGCGGCGCGCCCTCCTGGCTCGTGATCGGGGGCGTCGTCGCGGGCGCGGCGGTCGGCTGGATCGTGTACGGCAGGTTCGTCGAGCGGGTTCTCAAGGTGACCGCCTGGCACGGCGGCTCGGTCGGAACGAATCTCGCGACCGTGCTGCGGATCTGGGCCCGCTACCTGGGCCTCGTGGTCTGGCCGGCGCGGCTCTCGGCCGACTACAGCGGGCAGGCGTTTCCCGTCTCGACGACGGCGCTCGACCCGTGGGCGATCGCCGCGGGCACCCTGCTGCTGGCGCTCGGCGTCGCGGCCGCCTGGCGCTGGCGGCGGGGCGGGCTCGACGGCTTCGGAGCCGCGTGGTGGGCTGCGACCCTGTTGCCCGTCTCGCATCTCGTGCCGTATCGCGAGCTCATGGCGGAGCACTACCTGTACCTGCCGATGGTCGGTGTGGCCTACGCGGCCGCGGGGGCCATCGACGGCGCAGCGCCGCGCTGCGAGGCGACGGAGCCGCGGCGCCGGGCGGTGTTCGCGGTGATCGTGCTCCTCGCCCTCGCTGCCGGCGCGCGGACGGTCGTCCGGAACCGCGACTGGCGCGATTCGCTCACGCTGTGGACGGCGACCGTCGCCACCGTCCCGACGTGTGCTCGCGCGCGCTTCAACCTCGGACAGGCCCTGTTCGAGCGCGTGCGCTTCGATGACGCGGAGCGGGAGTGGCGTGTCGCCGCGGAGCTGGCGCCGGGGGACGTCGATGTGCTCCTCGGGCTGGCGTCGCTCGCCTATCGCCGCGGCCGTTTCGACGAGGCGGAGCGGTGGATTTCGACCGCCCTCGCGCGCAACCCGGACGACGGACGCGTCCAGAGCCTCGCAGGTTGGATCGCGCTCGACGACGGGGATGCGGCCCGGGCGCTGCCGCGGTTCGATGCCGCGCTCGCGCGGCTCGCCGATCCGGCGGCACACGCGGGACGCGGCCGCCGGGAGCGCAACGCGACTCTCGAGGGCGCCCGCACCGGGCGCGAGCGGGCGCTCGCGGCCCTGGCGCGCGCCGGAGGCGCCCGGTGACGCGCCCTTCGGCCGCGGCGATGCCGCGCGCGGTGTGGCGCGCGCGCGCCGTCGTGATGGCCCTCGTCGCACGGGACCTGCGGGGTCGCTACGTTGGCTCGACCCTCGGCCTCTTCTGGTCCGTCGTGAATCCGCTCGCACAGCTGGCGATCTACACCTTCGTGTTCTCGACCGTACTCTCGGTGCGGTTCGGGACGAGCGACGTGCCCTTCGTGCTCCATCTCGCTGCCGCCCTGTTCCCCTGGCTGGCGTTCCAGGAGTCGGTGCTGCGGAGCGCCACCTGTCTCGTCGACAACTCCGTGCTGGTGAAGCGCGTCGTCTTCCCGATCGAGGTGCTGCCGGTGCAGATCGCGGTGACGGCGCTGCGTCCACCAGGCGATCGCCCTCGGGCTGCTGCTCTGCCTGATGATCGGCCTCGGCGTTCCGCCACGGCTCTCGGCGCTGGCGTTGCCCGCGATCGTCATCCTGCAGCTGCTGCTCACCGTCGGCATCGGCTGGATCGTCGCGGCGCTGCACGTGTACTTCCGCGACACGGCACAGCTGCTCGGCGTCGTGTTCCCGATGTGGTTCTATCTGACGCCGATCATCTATCCCTCGCAGCTCGTGCCCGCGGGGCTCCGGCCCATCCTCGCCTTGAATCCCCTCTCGGCGCTGGTAGAAGCCTATCGCGACGTGCTGCTGCACGGCGTGGTGCCCTGCGGGGCCCGCGAGCTGTGGCTCGCCGCGGTGAGCGCCGCCGCCGTCGCCGTGGGGGCGCTCGTGTTCGCGCGCGCGCGCGGCGAGTTCGCCGACCTGGTCTGATGGGTATGGAAGACGCACCGGCGATCGCGGCGCAGGGGCTCGGGAAGGTGTTCCGCATCTACGCGCGGCCTCTCGATCGGGTGCGGGAGTGGGTCGGGGGCCGGCCGCGGCACGACGAGTTCTGGGCGCTGCGCGACGTCGACCTCGCCGTGCGCCCGGGCGAGGCCATCGGGGTGATCGGCGAGAACGGGGCGGGCAAGTCGACCTTGCTGGCGCTGCTCACGGGGACGACCACGCCATCGACCGGGAGCCTCACGGTGCGTGGCACGATCGCCGCCATCCTCGAGCTCGGCGCCGGCTTCCATCCGGAGTTCACGGGACGGCACAACGCGCGCATGTACGCGGCACTGTTCGCGTTACCGGACGTGGACGACCTGCTCGCGCGGGTGGTGGCGTTCTCCGAGCTCGGGCACTTCATCGACCAGCCGGTGCGGACCTACTCGTCCGGCATGTACCTCCGGCTCGCGTTCGCGCTCGCGGTCAACATCGACCCCGAGGTGCTGGTCATCGACGAGGCGCTTGCCGTCGGCGACCAGCACTTCCAGACGAAGTGCGTCGAGCGCATCGGCAGCTTCCGGACGCGCGGGCGGACGATCGTCTTCTGCTCGCACAACATGTACCAGGTGAAGAAGCTCTGCGACCGGGCGCTGTGGCTGCGCCAGGGGCGGGTCGCGGCGCTCGGCGACGTCGACGAGGTCGTGGACGCCTATCTGGAGCACACGCGCGCCCGCGACGCGTCCGACGCGGCGGCGACCGAGTCGGCCGCGGCGGCGTCGGCGGTCCTCCGGATCGTGCGCGTCCACGCCGAGGGCCCCGACGGACGTCCGCCCGGGACGCTGCAGAGCGGCGACCCGCTCACGGTCCGGGTGTGGGTCGAGCGCGCCCCGGGCGCCGAGGTCGTGCCCGGGGTGGGGATCGCCGTCGTCCGCAACGACGGCCTCGTCTGCTATTGCGTGTCCACCGAGATGGATGGTATCCGCATGCAGCCGATGCCCGACGGCCTGTTCGCGATCGCCCTGCGCTTCCCGGCGCTGCCTCTCCTCGGGGGAGGGTACTACCTGAACGTGGCGACCACGGACGATCGCGGGGGCTTCCTGGCATACGACGTGCAAGAGCGCCTGAGCCCGTTCCGCGTGCGTAATCCAGCCCATGACTACGGGCTCGTACGGCTCGCCCACACCTGGTCGGCGGGTGATCTCGGCTCGTCCGGCGGCGCCTAGGCGCGCCGGTCGGCTCCAGGGAGGGGAAGCGGGGTGGGGGTCATGGACGCGAGGGGTCATGGACAGGGTCCGGCCGGGAGTGGTATGCGCACTGCGTCAGGGGTTGACAATTCCACCCTGCGCGACTATCTAGCGGCCCCACGTCCGGATGGGTCACGGGTCGTCCGGGCGGTCGTGGCAGTCCTGGTGGCCGTGGTGCTCGCACAGAGCACCGCATGCCATCACGGGTCGGGTGAGACGCTGGCGGATCGCGCCAAGGGGTATTGGGAGCTGAGACAGCAGAAGCGGTGGGAGGAGGCGTACGACGCGTATCTCGATCCAACGATCAAGCCGTCGCTCACCAAGGACGCCTTCCTCAAGAAGCGTCAGCTTGCGTTCGATATTCTCGGTTTCACCATCACGGGTCTGACCGAGGACGGGGATCAGGCGACCGTGCACGTGAAGGCCGAAGCGAATATTCCTTTGCGGCTCCCGGGTCAGGAAAAAGTTCAAATTCGTAAAGATACGATCGACTCCGAGGAATCGTGGGTCCGGCGTGACGGCGTGTGGTACGTGCACGTGACCGAATGACGCCCGAGGCCCATGTCCTACAGGGGGTTGATGCTTGACAGGCCTAAAATGTTCGGCTTAAGATGCCGCGCAATTTGAGCGGTGTGGGGCGGCCGGTCTACATCTGGGGTCCCAAATACAGTATCGGGTCGATTGGTATGCTCTCTATCTTTCGCGTTGAGAGAGGGAGAGGGAGGTGATGAGGCGGGGGGATATCAGCGGAGTTATCTCGGTCAAATCACCGGGTCAGAGCAGCACGTTTCGATAGCAGAACGAGTGGAGAGACACGAAAGGAGAGTCGTATCATGAGAAAGGGGATTCTGCCGAAGTTGAGTTTGGGGCTGGCGCTGGCGGGTGCCTGCGTCCTGTCCCAGGCGTCGCGCGTTCTCGCGGCTGGTGAGCTTGGCGATACCGTCACGTTCATGGAGCCGGCGCGTACGCTCGTCATGCCGTTCGACGAGACGACCAACAAGAAGAGCTTCCAGATCGTCACCCGTACCGGTGGCGACGACGGCGGCTCGGGCGTGATCGCCACGCACTGGTCGTACTGGTCGAAGGATTGCAACCACCTTGCGGACGTCTTCATCTGCCTCACGCGCAAGGACACCGTGGTCGTCGACCCGACCGCGCTGCAGGGCGAGATCCAGTCGCCCAATCCGCCGCAGAACAACAAGGTCGGCCCGATCATCAACCTGACGGGTGAGAGGGGCATGGTCACCGTGACCGCATTCGAGGCCGACACCGGTGCGAGCGGCCTCGCGTGCAACGTGCTCGCGCCTGACTCGACCATCGCGGACGCGATCGTCGGTGCATGGACGATCGCCAACACGACGACGAACTCGGCATTTGCCAACGACGCCATCGGTCTCGATGCGGCCGGTGAGAATGGCGGCGGCGGCGATCTGCCGAGCGCGGCGACGTACCTCGGTGACGAGTCCACGCGCATTCCGTTCTACATCGAGACCTTCAACCCCTCCGATCTGCAGGACTCCGAAGTGATCTTGATCACGGTCGAGTCCAGCATCACGAGCGGCAACGGCCGTTTCCAGGGCTTCGAAATCGGCCCGTTCTCCACGTTCGGCTCGCCGAAGGTCTGCTGCGACCTGAGCTACATCGACAACCTCGAGATCGTCACCTCGCTGCCCGACTTCTGCTTCGACTGCGTCGGGTTCGCGCCGATCTCGGACAACGTTGCCGAGGAGGGCGAGGTCTCCCTGATCCCGCCGATCACCACGGTGACCACGTCGGGTACACTGGAAGTGTCGAACTGCAACTCACTGGCCCCCTCCGAGGTCGACCTCGGCGGTCTCAGCTCGATCGGCGAAAACTCGGACGGCCTGCAGTTCCTGTTCGGCTTCCACGGCATGGCGGTTGGTCCGTACGGTGCCGTCGTGAAGGCGAAGTACACGGGCGGCCTCGAGACCTGATCTCGTAGCCGACAATAGGCATCACGAAAGGGGGACCGGTGTTACCGCATCGGTTCCCCTTTTTTTTCTCCGCCGCGCGAACGCTCATATGACATTGCGAATAGTGGGATTGTTGCTGTGTACTCTGGCAGCGACGTCGGGCTGCAAATGGAAGCGCGGAGACGGGCCGAACATGGATGCCGTCACCCGGCTGAATTCCGCCGACGGAACGCTCGGCCTCTTCACGTTTCCCTACTACACGGCATTGCTGGCACTGGACGGCGGCGGCGCCGTCGCGGCCTGGATGCGACAGGACGGGGCCTTTCGCCCGATCGTCTTTCGCCATGCCGCGAGCGCCGATGCGGCATTCGGAGACGAGCAGTATCTGAGCCCGGAATCGCAGCGCGATACGATCTCGGTCGCGCCACAGATCGTTCCCGGCGCCGCGCCGGGTGAGCTGTACGCGATGTGGCAGGCCCGCCGTCAGACGACCGGCGACAAGTTCGTCATGTTCCGCCGCTCACAGGACGGGGGCAGGACCTGGGAGCCGGACCGGCGCGTGAACACGCAAGCGACGTCCTTCCTGCCGTCGGTCGCCACGGATCGCGACGGCGGCATCTATGCCGCGTGGACCGACGAGCGCAAGCTCGGGTTCAAGATCTTCTTCAACCGCTCCCTCGACCACGGCACCACGTGGCTGCCGGACGACGTGCTGGTCGAGGGCCTGAACGCCAGGTTCGGAACGGCCATCAGCGTCGACCTCGCAACGGACGGTCACGGCGGGATCGTCATCGTATGGGAGGAGAACGGCCCGAACGGCGGTCGGCGCGTGCGCGCCGCCGCCTCGCACGATCGCGGTGCGTCATGGAGCCAGCCGAGCTTCGTCGACGACGGCAACAATCCCCTTTCGCCGATCGCGCCGACCGTCGCGTTCGTCGATGGCCGTGCGGTCGCCGTCTGGACGGCGGCGGTCTCGGGCGACCGCGTCCTGTCCCAGGTATGGAGCGATACGTCCTCCGACGGCGGGATCACCTGGGGTCAGGACGTCCCCATCAACGAGACGCAGGGCGGCGTCCAGGCGCGGGTGCATCTCGTCGCGGGCGACGGCAAGGCGCGGCTTCTCTACCACAGCGGCCCGCTGCGCGGTCCGTGGACGATCCATTTCACCGAGTCCAACGGGGACGGCGTCTGGAGTCCAGATGTCGTCGTCAGCTCCGGCGAGGGGAGGCTGCTGAACCCCCGCCTCGCCGTCGGTCGGGACGGTGCGCTCTACGCCGTCTACGAGGAGTTCCAGCGACGCGTGCTCCTCAGCCGATCGACGGACGGCGGCCACGTCTGGACGCAGCTCGAGGACCCGGTCTACGCCGTGCCTTCCGGCGAGGGCGGACTCTTCGTCCACTATCCACAGGTCTCGGCGTCCGGCGGCGTGGTCTACGTCATGTGGGAGGTCTGGAAGGCGCCGCCCAGGTCGGAGAAGCCCGGCCTCGCCGACACCAGGCGGCCGAACCCCGCCGATCTCTTCGTGCGCCGCATCACGTTTCCGCACCCCTCGTGACCGGGCGGCGCGCGTCTTTCGGCGAGCGCCCGACTTCCCTATGGTGCCACGGGGATGCCTGCACGGAACGACTTCGTCAGGTGGCGGTGGGAATGGCTCGCGCTGGCGGTGATCGCGACGATCGGCGTCGCGCTGCGGGTGGCGCGGCTCGATCTCGGGTGGTTCGGCGTCGACCAGGCGCGCGACGTGGCGATCGCCCTCGACATCGTCGGCGGCCGTTCGTGGCCCACGATCGGCCCGACGATGCGGCGTGTGACCCGACTAGGAGCGCTGTACCATTACTTCTGGGCGCTGCCGTACCTGCTCTCGCACGATCCCATCGCCGGCTACCGCTTCGCGGCGGGCCTGTCGACGGCGGCGCTCGTCCTCACGTGGCTCGTCGCCCGCCGGCTCTGGGGGCCGGTGGCCGGAGTCGTGACCGCCGCCGTCGCGGCGGCGCATCCGGTGTGGGTCATCGACGGCCGCATCTGCTGGGCGCCCGCGGCGTTGCCCTTCATCGCGATCCTCCTGGTCTGGCTCACGCTCGGCAGGCGGGGCGATGCCCGGCCCGTAGTCGGCGCCACGCGGGCGGCCGCGATCGGCGCGGTGCTCGGCCTCGCGATCCAGCTCCACATCACGATGCTCGGGTGGGTCGCCGGGATCGGGGTGCTTCTGCTCCTCGATCGCCCGGGGCTCAGGACGCTCGCGAGCGGCGCGATCGCCGGCGCGATCGTCGGCGCACCGGCACTCTGGGCAATGATCGCGCCGGCCGCCGCGCTCGAGAGCGGCCTCACCGCGCTGCCGGCGCGGGCGCCGTTGGCCCCGATCGGTCCGCGACTCGTCGCGGTGGCGACCTTGCCCGCCCGGCTCCTCTACGGCCTCGGCAACTGGGGTGGCGCTCGCGGCGCGCCAACGCTGGTCGCCGCCGCGACCGGGGTGCTCGCCGTGCTCGTGACGGCCGGCCTGCTGCGCCTGCTGCTGGACACCCTGCGGCGCGATCGCGGAGCGCGCACGGTCCTGCTGCCGCCGGCGGTGACCGGCCTCCTGGTCGTCGGGCTGCCGGGTGACGCCTGGTACTACTATCTCGACAGCCTCCTGCCGCTCTGGGTGCTGGCCGTCGGCGCGCTGGTCGCGGCGCCGGTCTCCACGGGGAACGCGCTCCTCGGCTCGCGCGCAGCGTCTCGCTCGCCCGGAGCGGGCAGGCGCGTCGTGGCGTGGAGCGCGCTCGGAGCGGCGCTCCTGCTCGCCGGCGGGACGGCGCAGTGGCTGCGGCGCGTCGCCGCCGCGCAGTACATGCAGGTCGACCCGCTGTGGCTGACGCTCGATGGGCGGCCCGGTCGGGACGCCAGGAGCCCCGGACGGATCGTCACCCTCGACACCAAGCGGCGGGCCGCGGTCCTGGCCGCGGCGCTCGGCGGCGACGCCGAGGACGTCTGGCGGCGCCTGCACGGCCCCGCGCTCGCGGACGCGACGGGCGACAACGCGTTCTGGGTGCGATTCGCGGTCGCCCATCCGCCGGACGGCGCCTCGACGACTCGTGACGGCGAGCAGCTCGCGTTCTGGTACGCCGACGATCCGACCGCCGTGACGCTCAGCGAGTCGCCCGCACGATCGGACGTGCGGGTCGCCCGGGTCGGCCCGCTGGTCGCGGCGACGTACCGGTCACGGATCGACTACGCCTCGTGCCGCAACGGCGACGGCGGTGCGGTCGCGATGCCGATCCGGGTCTTCCCCGATCCGCGGCGATACGGGGACGGAACTCCCGAGTTGCCCGCCACCCTGCCGGAGCGTGTGTCGTGTCTCCTGCGCGCGGCGGAGGAGGGCAGTGCCGCGCGGCGCGTGATCGCGTCGCTCGGTGGCGTCGGCACCGTGCGTCTCGGCACCGACACCCAGGAGGGCGTTGCGGCGCGCGAGACGTCGCTGTGCGTCCCGGCCGGCGCGATCGGGCTGCGGCTCGACGTCGCGCGCGTCGATGACGTACGCGCGGATCTCGATCTCTACGATCTGCCGCCGGGGATCGCGTGCGCGCCGGGTGTGCCGGCGCCGGAGCGCTGACGTGCGCATCGGGGGGATCCTGGCGGCGCTCCTCGGCCTGCACGTGGTCTTCTTCGGCGACGTGCTGCTCGGCGGGCGCTCGCTCTCTCCCGCGACCTATACGGCGGGCCTCACACCCGACGGGCCCTATGGAGCGCCGCCGGCGGCCGGGCCGCCACATCTGCTGGACGTCGAGGGCGCGGCGTGGGTCGACGAGCCGAGCCCGTATCTCGCGGCGGCGGGCTGGCGGGCCGGTACCCCGCCGCTCTGGACGCCGGCGGAGGGACTCGGTGCACCCCTCGCCGCCAATCTCAACTCAGGGGCGGGCAATCCGCTGCAGCTGCCGCTCGGGCTCTGGCCGGGCGCGCGGAACGCCGACCTCTTCGCGCTCTTCCGCATCCTGGCGTTGGCGCTGGGAACGGCGGTCTTTCTCGGAGAGCTGACGCTCGTGCCGATGGCGACCATCGTCGGCGCGGTCGTCGCCGGATACGGCGGCTACGCGATGGCCTGGATCGTCCACCACCCCCTTTCGGCCGAGCTGTACGCACCCTTCATGCTCGCCGCGTTCGAGCGCGGGCGGCGCGGCGCGGCAGGCGGGTGGGCGTTGCTGGCGCTGGCATGCGCCGGCTCGTGTCTCGCCGGCAAGCTGCAGGCGACCATCCTTTGTCTCGCGCTCCTGGCGGTGTATGCGGGAATCCGCGCCGCGCGCCGCGACGGCGGTGCCGGGGGGCCGACGATGCTCGCCGCCGCGGCGGCGGCGGGTGCCGGGGTGGCGCTTGCGGGATATCTCCTCCTGCCCGCGGTCGAGCTCATGCGTCGCGCCTCCGGTCTCACCCTCGGCGCGCGCTCCTTCCTCGCCGGGCTGACGCTGCCCTGGCCGACGCTCGCCGCGGTCGCCGTGCCGCGCCTGTTCATCCCGCTCGACCGCCCGTTCGCCGAGGGGTTGCCGTTGCCACCGGCGATCGGGCTTGCCGCGACGGTACTCGCCGCGATCGGCGTGGCGGCGGCGCGATCGCCGCTCCGGGGCGTCGCACGCGCCTTCGCGTGCGTGGCGGCGCTCGTCTTGCTGCGCAACGCCGGAGCCTTCGGGCACGAGTGGATGACGGCCGTGCCCGGCGTGCGCGGCATCTTCTTCCTGAAGTACGCCTTCGTCGGGACGTTCTCCCTCGCGGTGCTGGCGGCCATCGGCCTCGACGCCCTGGCACGCGGGCTCGTCCGCCGGCGCGAGCTGCGACGGGTGCTGGGCCTGACCGCCGCCGCCCTCGCCGTTCTCGTCGCGGCGGCGGGGGGGCGCGGCTTGCTCGTCGCCTGGCCGGCCGGTCTCGTGCCGAGCCTTCCCGCGCTCGCCGGCCTTGCTCTCGCGCTCGGCCTCGCATGGCGCGGCGGCGCCAGGGTGGTGGTGCCGCCGCTCCTGCTCGCCGCCGTCGTGCTCGAGCTGCGGGCACTGGCGCCCGCCCGTCATCCGCCGCGGCTCGATCCGTACCGGCCGCCGCCCTACGTGCAGTTCCTGCGCACCGCCCCATCGGGACGCGTCCTGGCCGACGGCACGCTCATGCCTCCCCTCACGTCCGGCGCCGCCGGGTTGCGCGACCTGCGCGCGATCGACGTACTGACGCCGGGGGACACGTACGCGTTCTTCACCAGACTCGTGAGCTTCTGCTCCCGCGTCATCCATTTCACCGTCGATCCCGACCTGCCGGTCGCGGCGACGGCGCCCGCCATCGACCTGGTGGGTGTGCGGTGGATCGTGAGCCGTGGGGCGATCGGCCTCGACGATCTCGACGCGCGCGTCGCGCGCCAGGTCGGGCGCGAGCGCCTGGCGCGTCTGCTCGGCGGTATGCGCGCGATCCGCACGACGGGAAGCCCGCTCGCGCTCGGCGCGATCGAGAGCGGCGCTGAGGACCGCTTCGCCATGAGCCTGCTCACCCCGTTCGTGCTCGAGATCGAGGCCGACAGCGAGGCGCCCGAGCTCGTCTGGGATCTGCACGTCGCCGACGACGAGGCGCACGTTGCGTGGACCGTGCGGACGTCGGGCAGCAGACGCGCGGCCGAGCATGGCTCGGTCGCCGCCGATCCCGGCGCCGGCTGGCGCGAGACGCGCATCGCCCTCGGCGCGCCGGGCGGCCTCCGGCGGACGCGCGTGCGCGTCGAGGGCCGGAGCCTCGGACCCGGCCGCCGCGCCCGCGTCGATCTCGGCGACCTGGGCTTCAGCGACGGCGCGGCCGCCGAGGCGGCGCGGCGTACGACGGCGCAAGCGCAGCACCGCGCCGAGCGCGCGATGCTGGCGCCCGTGTTCCACGACGACCTCGTCGGCGCGACCGTGTTCGAGAACCGCAACGCATTGCCGCGGGCGTTCCGCGCCGCCGCGCTCGAGCCGGTGGCCAGCCCGGAAGCGGCACTGACGCGGCTCGCCGACGGCTTCGACTTCCGCGCCGCCGCGCTCGTGGAGGAGACATCCGCGCAGCGCGCCGAATCCGAACGCGCGGCGGCGGCCGTCGCGCCGCCGCAGGGCGGGCGGCAGCCCGCGGGCGCCGCGAGCGCGTGGCGCGCGCGGACGCTGCTGGTCAAGGACGATCCCGACGCGGTGACGATCGCGACGGACGGCGCCGACGGGGCACTGCTCGTGCTCGCCGATCTCGCGTATCCCGGATGGCAGGCGGCCATCGACGGTCGCTCCGCGCCGATCGTCACCACCGACGGCGTGCTGCGCGGCGTGCGGGTGCCCGGCGGCGCGCATTGCGTGGAGCTGCGCTACGCGCCGGCATCCTGGGCCTGGGGACTCGGCGTGACGGCGCTCGCGCTCCTGCTGACGCCGCTCGTGGCGCGACGGGCGGGGCGCGCCCATCGCAAAATTGTGCCGCCGTTCGCGGCGATGGTATAGAGCGTCGAGCGATGCGACCCGCCCCGGAGCTCGACCCGCACGCCCTCGGAGCGCTCTACGACGAGGGCTACTATCACGGGGTCAACAGCGGCTATCCGAGCGACGGATACGAGCGGGCCCACACGAGCTTCGCGCACTGGGTCGCGCATCTCGCCCGGCGGTACCCGCCGGGCGCGCGCTGGCTCGATCTCGGTTGCGCGTATGGATACCTCGTCGCCGAGGCGCGCGCGGGCGGCTTCCGCGCGCTCGGCGTCGACGTCAGCGCCTACGCGCTCGCGCGCGCGCGCCGGCTTCCGACGGTGGACGGCTGCGTCGCGCGCGGCGTCCTCGAGCGCCTGCCGTTCGCGGACGGCAGCGTCGACGTGGTGAGCGCCTTCGACGTGCTCGAGCACGTCGTCGATCCGGACGCCGCGCTGCGGGAGATCTGCCGCCTGCTCCGGCCCGGCGGAGCGCTGATCGGCGCCACCCCCGATCCGCAGCTCTTCGATCGCCACGAGCCGACGCATTTCTCGGAGCGGCCCCCCGCGTTCTGGATCGACCGGCTGCTGGCGCTCGGGCTGCGGGTCGATTTCCGCTTCTATCAGGCCCCCTTCAATCTCGAGATCCTGGCCCGGCGCAATGGTGCGCCGGCGTTGGCGCCGGCGGCGGAGCTGCGTTGGGACGGCTTCGCGCAGGCGCCGGACCTGCCGTGCGTGGGCGGTGGCGCCGCGGCACGCGTCGCCGTGCGTCTGCGCTCCGGGTTCGGCTCCGCGGGCGCGACGCATCCGCCGACGATCCGCTGGATCGATCGCGGTGGCGCGGCGGCGTATCTGCTGATCGCCGGGCGCGCGCCTCTCGCGGGGCGCGTCGTGCTCGAGGTGCACGGCGACGCCGGCGGCGGCGAGCTGACGCTGGCGCTCGACGACCAACGCCTGGCGCGGATCGAGACCGCGGCCGAATGGCGGACGCTCGAGTGCGCCGCGGTGCCGGTTGCCGCCGGCGGGCACGCGCTGCGGTTGCATACGAGCGGCCCGCTCCTCATCCGGCGCCTCGAGGTGATCGCGGAGCCCGTCAGTCGCGAGTCGCTGGTGGCGCGCCTGCCGTTCGACATGCATCAGCGCTATGCGCAGTGCCGTGCCGTGCTCGGCCGCCTGCCCGGCGCGCGCCGCACGTTGCTCGACGTCGGCGGCGTCCTCGGCGGGGCGGGCGGGCATCTCGGCACGAGCGCAGACTTCTTCGCCGACGAGGTGCCCCCGATCTCGACGGACGTGCGCGGCAGCGACCATCCCGACCACCGGATCGTCCGCGCGGGACCGCTGCCGTTCGCCGACGGGGCCTTCGACGTGGTGCTCTGCCTCGACGTCCTCGAGCACGTGCCGGCCGAGGAGCGCGAACGCCTCCTCGACGAGCTCGCGCGCGTCTCGCGCCGCTTCATCCTGCTCGCGGCGCCGTTTGCGACCGCGGGCGTCCGCGAGGCCGATCAGCTGCTCTTCGCGACCATCCAGGCGCGGCACGGCTACGCGCACGAGTTCCTGCGCCAGCACCTGGCGTACGGGCATCCCGATCTCGCCGGAACGCTCGCGCATTGGGAGGCGCGCGGTGCCCGCGTCGTCGTCCTGCCGAACGGTTGGCTGCCGTACTGGCAGACGATGCAGCTCCTCAACCTGCCGCTCGCCGAGCCGGCGATGGGGGAGCGCTACGCGCGGGCGCAAGCGCTCTACAACACGACCGTGCGCGACTGGCGCGAGCCGGCCTACCGCCATCTCCTCGTCGTCGACCTGCAAGGCGGGGGGGAATGGTGCGCCGCGGTGCAGGCGCTGGCGCAGGACGAGGCGGCGGTGGCCGCATCGGCGCCGCGCGTGGCGAGCGCGGCGACGACGCTCTCCGCCGTGCTCGAGCTGGCGCGTGCCGCGGACTCCGGAGGAGTGTGGACGCCTCGCTGAGCGGGTGGCCGCAGGGACGCGCGAGCGACGGGCCGGCGTCGTCTCCACGCGCGACGCCCGACGTCTCGATCGTCGTCCCGAGCTGGAACGGCCGCCCGCTGCTCGCCGAGTCGCTGCCCGCGATCGCGGCCCTCGCATATCCGCGCGAGCGTCTCGAGGTCCTGGTCTTCGACAACGGCTCGCTGGATGGCACGGCGGCGTGGCTGCGCGCCGCCTGGCCGGCCGTCCGCGTCCTCGAGAGTCCGACCAACGTCGGCTTCGCCGCCGCCTGCGATCGCGCGGCGGCGGAGGCGGGCGGCACCGTGCTGGCGTTCCTCAACAACGACCTGCGCGTCGACCCGCAGTGGCTACAGTGTATGATCGGGGCCCTGGCGGAGGGAGGAGCGGCCGCGGCCGGCAGCCGCATCCTCGACTGGGAGGGCGGCCGCTACGATTTCGACGGCGGCACCATGAACTTCCACGGGCACGGCGCGAGCCCCCGGCACGGCCGGCCCGTCCGTGGGGTGGCCGACGGGACGCCGCGGTCGACCCTGTTCGCCTGTGGCGCCGCGATGGTGGTCGATCGGGCACGGTTCCTCGCCAGCGGCGGCTTCGATCCCGACTACTTCGCCTACTTCGAGGACGTCGACCTCGGATGGCGCCTCTGGCTGGAGGGCGAGCGCGTACTCTTCGTGCCCGCCGCCCGTGCGTATCACCGCCATCATGGCTCGGGTCTCGACGAGGCGCGCCGCACGGCGCTGCTGGAGCGCAACGCCCTCGCCAGCGTCTTCAAGAACTATGACGACGAGCGCCTGGGGCGCGTCCTGCCGGCGGCGCTTCTCCTCCTGGCCGACCGGGCACGCCTGTCCGGAGGGGCGCGCGCCGCCCTGTATCGTGATACGCTCGCGCGGTTCCTCGACGGGCTTCCGGCGCTTCGCCGCAAGCGCGACGCGGTCCAGGCACGTCGTCGGCGCCCCGATCGCGAGATCATCCCGCTCTTCGGCGAGCCGTTGCGGCCGAGCTTCTTCGGTCGGGCGTACTGGCGTGAGCAGGTGCGGATCGTGAGGGTGTTCGGGATCGCGAGGGCCATGGGGATCAAGGAGACGACGGGCGATGCGGGCATGAACGAGTTCATCGAAGAGCTGCAGGGACGGATCGAGGAGCTCGAGGCGGAGCGCGCGCGTCTCGCCGCGGAGGTGGCGCGGCTGCGGGACGAGCTGGCGGGCCGTGCGCCCGGGACAAGGGGGGGCAAGTGAGGGACGACGGAGCGACCTGGTCGCGGCGGCGGTTTCTCGAGACGGCGGCATGCGTGGTGGCGGGACTCGCCGTCGGCGCGGGGACAGCGCGCGCCAAGGCCGCCGCGAGCGCGAAGACGGCCGCTCCCGGGACGCCGAAGAGCGCGCCGACGGGCGGCGCGCCCGCCGACGACCGTGCCGTGCTGGCCGCGATCCGCACCGACCTCCTCAAGCTCGTCACCACGCGCGCGCTCACCGTCGACGATCCCTGGGTCCTCATGCACGCCGTGCTCGCGCTCGGACGCGATGCCAAGTTCGGCAACGAGCTCATCCTGGACCACGTCGCCCGCATGTATCTCGAGCTGGTGTCGAGCGGCGGGAAGCAGTGGCCGGCGTTCCCGCGCAACAAGGAGGCGCATCCCAACCACTTCCTCGAGATCATGTACGCGACCGGCGTGCCGCCGGAGCGCGCATTCCCCTCGCGCATGGGTCCCGTCACGCGTGCCGATCTGACGCGCTCCGCCAAGGCCCTCTTCAGTCCGGCCACGGAAGGCGACGAGCTCTCCTGGACGCTCACCGTCTTCACCGCCGACATGCGGCCGGACGCCGACCACTTCACGAACGCCGTGGGCCGGTCGTTCGCCGTGAGCGCGGTCGTCGAGGCGGCGGCGCAGGCGGCGGAGACGGGCTACGCCGACACGGTCGCCGCGATGCGGGGCACGAAGAAATACGACCGCAGCGCCGTCCAGGGGTACGCCTGCAACGGCACCCACATCATCTACGGCGTCCTCGACGCCCTGCGGAACGGCTACCGCGCCAATCGGTTGCCGGAGCGGGCGACCTTGCTCATGCAGGCGGCGCTCTACCGCCTCGACGCCGAGGTCGATCTCATCGATCGCGTGATCGGCGCCGCGCCGGGCTCGCAGCTCAATGCCGACGCGGCCAAGCTGCAGTTTCTCGGTCACTCGATCGAGAACCTGGGATTCGCGAGGCGTCACGACCTGTACACGCCGACCGCGGCCGAGCTGGTGGCGGTGCAGCGGGCCGAGGAGCGGCTCGCCGCGATCTCCCATCGGCTGGTCGCGACCTACGACCTCGACGAACTGGCGCATCAGGTGCCGCGCGCGTACGGCCTCATCCTAGGCGATGCGTGCCATGCCCTGCATGCGGTGGAGCGCGACGCGGCGTGATCCGCCGCGGACGCGGCGAGAGCATCGCATGCCGCCCTCCTGCGCCGAGCTGAGCATCGTGGTGGTGACGTGGCGCAGCGCCGACGACGTCGAGCCGCTGCTGAGCTCGCTCGCCGCGCCGCTGGGGGAGGGCGCGGAGCTGGTGGTGGTCGAGAACGGGTCGGGCGATCGCGCGGCGGAGATCGTTCGCGCCCGCGCGCCCCGGGCACGGATCATCGAGAACGCGACCAACCGCGGCTTCGGCGCGGCCGCGAACCAGGGGCTCGCCGCGAGCCGCGGCGCCTACGTGCTCTTCCTCAACCCCGACACGATCGTGGCGGAGGGGGCGATCCCGGACGCGCTCGCCCACATGGCGGCGGATCCCACGATCGCGGTCCTCGGCTGCCGCACGCTCAATGCCGATGGCACCGTCCAGCCCACCGCCGATCGCTTCCATACGGTCGCCGGCCTCGTGCGCCAGGCGCTCGCGACGCGGCGTGGGGCGGACGGGCGCCCGCGTGGCGCGGCGCCGCCGATGACGTGCGACGTCGACTGGGTGTACGGCTCGTTCCTGCTCTGCCGCCGCGGCGCCGTGCAGGCGCTCGGCGGGTTCGACGAGGCGTACGACATGTACGGCGAGGATCTCGACCTCTGCCATCGCGTGCATGGCGCCGGCGGCCGTGTGGTCTACTTCACCGGGGCGACGGTGGTGCACCGGGGCAATCGCAGCGGCGCGCGGCGCTACGGCGAGCGGCGTGACGTCGAGGTGCTGCGCGGGACCTTGCGCTTCTTCCGCCGCCGCCGCGGCCTCGCCGCCGAGCGCGCGTTCCGGCTGCTGGCGGGCGGCAGCTTCGTCGCCAAGTCGATGCTGAACGCGGTCGGGGGGCTCGCGGGGCGCGCCGACGCCGCCGCGCGTGCGCGGATCTACGCGCGCATGGCATGGCTCTGCGCCACCGGCGACCGGAGCGCGTCGTGACAAATCCCGTCCTGTCGATCGTCATCCTCACGTGGAACTCCCGGGCGCTGCTCGAGGCCTGCCTGGCGGCGCTCCCGGCGGCCACGGTGCCGCTCGCGACCGAGGTCATCGTGATCGACAACGGCTCGCGCGACGACACCGAGGTGCTCCTCGCGCGCCGGCCCGATCTGGTCGTGGTGCGCAACCCGCGCAACCGCGGCGTGGCGCCCGGACGCAATCAGGGGCTGCGGCTCGCGCGCGGCGAGTTCGTGGCCCTGCTGGACGTCGACACCGTGTCGGCGCCCGGCGCGTTCCGCACGCTGGTGGAGTACCTGCGTGCCGCGCCCGACGTCGGCCTCGTCGCGCCGCGCCTCGTCGGGGCCGACGGGGCGCTGCACTACAGTTGCCGCCGCTTCCCGACGCTGCTCGACAAGGTGGCGCGCCGCCTGCCGTCGCGCTTCGGGCGTGCGCTCACCGACGACGTCGAGCTGCGCTGGTGGGACCACGCATCCGCGCGCGACGTCGACTACGTGATCGGGGCGTGCCAGGTCTTGCGACGGATCGCGTTGCAGCAGGTGGGCGAGCTCGATGAGCGCATCTTCTACGGTCCCGAGGACGTCGACCTCTGCCTGCGCATGCACCGCGCCGGTTGGCGCGTCGTATACGCGCCGCAGGCGGAGGTGGCGCACCTGGAGCGGCGGGTGACGCGCAAGCTGCTGTCGATGCTCACCGCGCGCCACGCCTGGGGGCTCGCGTACTACTTCTGGAAGCACGGCTACCTGCTCACCCGGCCGTCGACGGCGACGTTGCGGCGGGCTGCATGACGGCGCCGCGGATGCCGGGCGACGCGGCGCTCGCCTTCACGATCGGGATACCGGCGAGCGCCGCGGAGCCCGACCTCGCGGGGACGCTGCAGAGCATGCGGCGCAGCGCCGTCGCGGCCGGGGGGCACTTCGAGCTGGTGGTGGCGGTCAACGGCAGCGAGGAGCCGGCGCCGGCGCTCGCCGGGGTGCGGGCGTTCGCGGCCGCGGCGCACGTGCCCCTGTGCGAAGGAGAGCAGGCGGCGCACGAGCGGGCGCCCGTGGTGCGCGTGCTCCGGCTGCGCGAGCGCAGCAAGGTCGCCGCCTGGAACGCCATCCGCGCCGCCGCGCGCGCGCCGGTCATCGTGTTCGGCGATGCCGACGTCCGAATCGCGCCCGAGGCGATAGGCCTGCTCCTCGCTCGCCTGCGCGCGGCCCCCGCGCTCGCCGCCGCCGCGGGTCGCGAGTCGGCGGCGCTCGCGCCCGGGGACGGTCTCGTGGCGCGTGTGGCGGCCCTGCCGTATCGCTTCGACTTCGCGAACGTGCCGGGGCGCCTCTACGCGCTGCGCACGGCGGCGCTTCCCGAGCCGATGCCGGCCCACGTGCTGCACGAGGACGCGTACCTGTCCGTCCGTCTCGGGCGCGAGCGCTTCGTCAAGGTCGCGGACGCGGTCGTCTACCTCCGTCCACCGACGACGTGGCGGGAGTACCTCGATCAGCGCGTCCGGAACGAGCTCGGGAAGCTGCAGCTGGCCGCCGAATTCCCCGAGATGCTGCGCGCGCACGGCTTCGGCGCGACGCCCTGGCGCGCCATGGTGCGGGGCATCCGGCCGCGCGAGTATCCGCTCGCCGCGCTGTCGCTGGCGGCCCGCGCCTATGCGCGGGTGCGCGCCCGCCGCCAGGCGCGCCGGCGCGGCTTCGATCGCGGCTGGGCCGCGTTGCCGTCGACGAAAGCGTGGGAGGCCTGACGTGCAGCGCGTCGGACTGCGCGAGCAGAGCACGGTCGCGTTCCTGATCGTCTTCGACGTCCTGTGGGGCGTCGTCGCCTACCTGCTGGCGTTCGTCGTCCGCATCCACGTGCCGTTGCCGTTCACGGCCGATTTCCTCCCCGGGCGCCGCGTGTTCGAGCTGCACCACATGCTGCCGCAGCTGCTCGTGATGGAGATCGTGATCCTCTACTTCTTCGGCTTCTACGACCTGCGCGCATTGCGCGCGACCTTCCGCTCGATCGTCAACAGCGTCACCGCGCTCTTCGTCCATCTGCTCGCGGCGAGCGCGCTGTATTTCTTCATCGGCGACGTCAACTTCCCGCGCTCGGTGCTGGTGATCTACTGGTTGATCAACGCCGCGGGGCTCGCCGCCGTCCGTGAGTGGACCGGCCGGCGGCTCGCCGCCACCTCTGCCATCCGCGTCCTGCTGGTGGGCAGCGCCGAGGAGATCGAGCAGTTCCTCACCGGCGTCGGCTCGCCCCGCCTGCACCACGTCGACGTCGTCGGTGCCGTCGCCGTCGATCCGAACGGCACGCACGAGGGCGCGGCCGCGCTCTACCGCCTCGTCGGGACGGCCGGTGTGCCGCCGTGGCTCGGCGGGCTCCAGGACCTGCCGCGTCTGCTCGCCGAGCACGACGTCGGCGACATCGTCCTCCTGTCGCCGCTCTCCTGGCGCGACCAGCTGGTCGATCGCCTGCTGCGCCAGCCGCGCCGACCGCGCGTCAGCGTCGTCCCGTCGGTATACGACATCCTGGTGGGACGGATCTCCTCGGGCCGCATCCACGACGTGCCGCTGATCGAGGTAGTGAAGAATCCACGCGACGATCTCGCCTACCTGGCCAAGCGGACGACGGACTTCGTGATCGCGGCGGCGCTCGGCATCGTGGCGCTCCCCCTCCTCGTCGCTGCGGCGCTCGCCATCCGCCTGAGCTCCCCCGGGCCGGTCTTCTACCGCCAGCGGCGCGTCGGGCAGGGGGGCAGCGAGTTCGTCATCTGGAAGCTCCGCACGATGGCCAGGGGCGCCGAGGCGGGGAGCGGACCGGTGCTCGCGACGACGGGCGACGAGCGGGTGACGCCGATCGGCCGCGTGCTGCGGGCGACGCGCGTCGACGAGCTGCCGCAGCTCTGGAACGTCATGAACGGCACCATGAGCCTGATCGGCCCGCGTCCCGAGCGTCCGGAGTTCGTCCGCCGCTACGCCGAGGAGATTCCCGGCTATCTCGAACGCCTGCAGGTGAAGCCCGGGCTCACGGGGCTGGCGCAGGTGAACGGGGAGTACCACACCAGCGCCGCCTACAAGCTGAAGTACGATCTCGCCTACATCTACAACTACTCGCTCGTCCTCGATCTGAAGATCATGGTGGAGACGGTGAAGGTGATGGTGACCCGTCGCGGCGTGTAGCGCCGCCGCGATAGAAGGTGCGGAAGGCGAGGCTGCCCGCGACGGGGCGGTCGTCGACGTGGAGACCGGACGGCGGGTCCTCGCCCCACCCGCGCTCCCAGGTGCGGAGCGTGATCGCGGGTACGAGGGCCGCGTCGTCGATGCGCGCGAGCCCGACCGACACGTAGAGCGGCCGCGCGGCACTGTGCTCCAAGGGCGCGAACTCCGCTGCGATCCAGGCGTCCTCCGCAACGGGACCCGGGTCGACCACGACACGCCGCAGCGCCGGCGTCGTCGGCGCGGGGTCGGACGCGAGCAGCACCACGAGCGCGGGCATCGCGCCGGCCCCGTCGCTGCCGACGCAGACGTCGATGCGACAGAGGCCGTCCATGTCGGCCACGAACGTCTGGCCGACGGTCCGGCCGTGGGCGAGCACGGGCGAGCAGCCGTCGCGCGCGGGCTGCGTGCTGCCGGGGATCGCGTCGTCCGGCTCGAGATCGTAGCGCCCGACGCCGTCCGCGGGTATTGCCGCGGCCCTGGGCGGCGGCAAGCCGGCCGGCGCCCGGTGGCGTCGGGCCAGGGCGGTGAGCGTGTCGACGAGCACGCCGGCCTGGGTCTCGGGGGCGGCATGGAGGAACACGTCGTCGCGCGCGGCGTTCCCGAGGCGCCGGCGGAGGCCGGGGTCTCGCACGAGGGTGTCGAGGCCGTGGAGCCAGTCCTCGTGCGTCGCGGCGAGCAGGCCGTTGACGCCGTGGCGGACGGCCCGACGGAAGGCCCACACCGGCGATGCCACGGTCGCGAGCCCGACGGCGCCCGCCTCGAGATACTTCACCTCGCTCTTCGCCTCGGAGAAGGCATCGGCGCGGAGCGGCGCCACGTTGACGTCGGCCGCGGCCAGGAGGGCGAAGAGCCGCGGCCAGGCCACGAACGGTACGCGCTCGACGCGGCTCGCGAACGGCTCCAGCGCGCTGCCGGTGCGCAGGTACCCGATCAGGACGAGGCGGGCCTGCGGATGCGTCGCCAGCAGGGCGGCGAGCGCCGGCTCGATCGCGGCGAAGTCGAGATCGTGCATGATCGTGCCGCTCGCGTAGACGATGCGAATTCCGTCGCGTGCGCGGCGCGCGGCGTGACGCGCCGTCTCCGCGGCGGTGAGCTCGGCGGCGCCGAGGCCGTTCCGGATCACGGCGCCGGGGATGCCGGCGCGCGCCGCGGCCTCGACCAGCGGTGCGCTGCTGCCGAGGAAGGCGTCGCACGCCCGCAGGGTCGCCGCGTAGCGGTCGCCGAAAGCGAGCCATCCGGCGCGCTGGTTCTCCGGCAGCAGGGCGAGCGCGTCGGTAGGCGTCGCGGTCGGATCGAAGACGAGGTCGTCACAGGAGAACACGAGCGGCGTTCCCGACGCGCGCGCGCCGGCCATCCACGACGCGACCCACGGGCTCATCGGGACCCGATAGACGACGACGAGATCCGCCAGCTCGATCGCCGCCGGCAGCGTCGGATCGGTGAAGTAGAGCGCGGCGCTCGCGACGCCGCGTGCGCGGAGCTGCTCGCGCAGGTGCGTGACGCGGTAGCGGAAGGGCGCCCCGTCGATCCCGCTCACGAAGAGCACGCGCCGCAGCGCGGGCGTCGCGCGGCGCGCGCGCCGGTCCGCAGGCGCCGTCTGCGCGGCGCGGACGACGTCGCGGTACGTCTCCTCCAGCTGGTCGAGCTGATCCGCCACTGACGGGATCGGCGTCGCCGCGGCGCCGGCGCGGAGGCGTGCCCGCAGCGGTGGATCGCGGACGAGGGCGCGCATCGCGCGCGCCAGATCGTGCGCGTCGCCGGTCGCGAAGGTGCGGCCGTTCACCCCCTCGCGTAGAACCTCCTGCGGGCCGCCGCTGTCGCTCGCGATCACCGGCACGCCGCAGGCCAGGGCCTCGCGCGTCACCAGGGAGTACGACTCGCGCATGAGCGAGGGCACCACGAGACAGTCGAGGCCGCCGAGCGCCTCGGCGCGGCGCGCGGGCGCGAACGCGGGCAGATGGCGAACCCGATCCAGCAGCGCGAGCGGCACCGGCGCCGCGGCGCGCGCGACGGCGAGCAGATCGAGCGTCCACCCCCCGACGTCCAGCTGCGCGGCGGCCGCGAGCAGCGTGGGCAGTCCCTTGGCGCGGTTGTCGGGGCCCCCGACATACCCGAAGCGCACCGGTCCCGGGTGGCGGACGGCCGGCGCCGCCGGCCGCACGACGCCGTTCGGGCACACCGCGAGCCGCGCCGGATCGACGCCGTTGGCGACCGCGGCGTCGGCGAGAAACCGCGATGGGGTGAGGATGCGGGCGGCGAGATCGAGAGCGCGCGCCAGCTCGCGCCGGCGCGCGACGAGATCGAACCCGGGCGCGCAGTGGCAGCGGTCCGACTCGACCCGCGGCGCGCACACGAATCCCTCGGGGTCGACGAGGAAGAGCCGGGCGCACATCCACCACCAGTCGTGGAGGGTGACGACGACGGGGATGCCGCGCGCCACCGCCGCGTCGACGACGGTCGTGCCGAGCGCCTGGATGCTGTGCAAATGGACGACGTCCGGGGCGAGGCGATCGAGGAAGCGCTCGAAGTGCGCGGTCAGATCGGGGTGGCGGTAGTTGCGCGGATCGAGCGCGACGTAGCCCGAGGCGGCGTCGACGCCGGTCACCGCGATGCCGTCGACCTCCCATGTGTGGACGCCGTCCGCGGCGGCGTCGCCCCCCGGCCGCCCGCAGAGGACCTCCACCTCGTGGCCGCGGCTCCGCAGCCCGCGAGCAACGTCGGCGCACGCCAACGTCGCGCCGCCGACGAAGTCGGGGAGGAACAGCGTGATGACCTGGGCGATTCTCACCGTGGTGGCGCGAGCGCGCCGCGCTCGGCGAGATAGCGCCGCAGCCCGTCGCGCCACGGCGCGGGCCGCGCGATCCCGAGCGCCGCGAGCCGCGCGTTCTCCAGCACGGAGTAGGCGGGCCGGGGGGCGCGCGCGCCGAGCTCGGCGGTCGAGATCGGCGTGACCGTGACGTCGAGCCCGGCATCCGCGACGATGGCTGCCGCGAACGCGTGCCAGGAGCACGCGCCCGCGGCGGTGGCGTGGACGACGCCGCTCGCGACCGCGGGCTCGGCGAGCGCCCGCTCGAGCAGGGCGACGACGGTCGCGGCCAGGTCGCGCGTGTAGGTCGGGGCCGTGACCTGGTCGGCGACGACCCTCAGCGTCTCACCGGCGCGCGCGCGGCGCAGGATGGCGGAGACGAAGTTGCCGCCCTTGCCCGCCGAGCCGCTGCCGCCGAAGAGGCCGGCGCTGCGCACGACGAGGTGCCGCGGGGCGAGCGCACGCACGAAGCATTCGCCGGCGAGCTTCGAGGTGGCATAGGCGCTGCGCGGCAGCGGCAGATCGTCCTCGCGATACGGGCGGCGGCCGTCGCCGGCGAAGACGTAGTCGGTGCTGAAGTGCACGAGCAGGGTGCCGTGCTCGGCAGCACGGCGGGCGAGGTGACGGACGGCGAGGGCGTTCACCGCGAAGGCGCGCTCGGGCTCGTCCTCGCAACGGTCGACGGCGTGGTACGCGCTGGTGTTGAGGATCACCTCGGGACGGAGACGGTCGAGCAGGCGATCGGTCGCGTCGGCGTCCGTCACCTCGAGCTCGGTGTGACTCACCGCGGTGAGCGACGGGCCCGCCAGGCAGTCGGCGAGCTCGCGGCCGAGCTGGCCGGTCGAGCCGATGAGGAGCATCCGCGCCATGCCTCGCGCTTAGCGGCACGTGGCGACCCGCGCAAGCTTCCGTCGCCCGGGAGGCTGGGTTAAGCTGCACCGCTGATGGGCCGGCTCTGGTCTTACATGCGGCGCTACCGGGGCCGGTACGTGTTCGGCCTGGCGTGTCTCCTCGTGACCGGCACGATGGCCATGGCCGTGCCGTACCTGCTCAAGCGCGCGGTCGACGCCATCGCCGCGGGCCGGCCGCCGTCGGTCGCCGGGACCATGGCGCTCGCGATCATCACCATCGCCCTCGTGCAGGCGCTGGCGCGCACCTTCTCGCGCTTCGTGATCTTCAACGTCGGCCGCGACATCGAGTACGACCTGCGGAACGACCTGTTCGCGCATCTCGAGCGCCTGCCGCTCGCCTACTACCAGATCGCAGCAGACCGGCGATCTCATGTCGCGCCTGGTGAACGACATCACCGCCGTGCGCATGTTGCTCGGCGTCGGCTTCCTCAATCTGATCAACACCCCCATCTACTACGTCTACGCCGTGAGCATCATGGCCTCCCTCGACTGGCGGCTCACCGTGGCGGCGCTGGTGCCGTACCCGATCGTCCTGGTGGTCGTGAAGCGCACCAGCCGCCAGCTGATGGAGCGGACGCTGCAGCGTGCAGGAGGGCCTGGCGGCGATGAGCGCCCGCGTGCAGGAGAACCTCTCCGGCATGCACGTCGTGAAGTCCTACGTGCGCGAGCAGGCGGAGACGGAGGCGTTCGCTCGCCTGAACGTCGACTTCTCGGCGCAGAACATGGAGCTCGCGCAGGTGCGCGGCATGATCATGCCGGTCATGCGCGGCGCCAGCACGCTCGGGACGTTGGTCGTCCTCTGGTACGGCGGCCTGCGCGTCATCTCGGGCGCGCTCAGCCTCGGCGACCTGGTCGCCTTCATCGGCTACCTGCACATCCTCGCCTGGCCGACCATGGCGCTCGGTTGGATGCTGTCGATCGTGCAGCGCGGCCGCGCGGCGATGCAGCGTCTGGAGCAGATCTTCGTCGATCCAGCCGGCCATCGACGATCGCGACGCGACCTGGCCGGAGGGCGCGACGATCCGCGGCGAGATCGCGTTCGACGACGTCGAGTTCGCCTACGAGACGCCGATGAACGGCCATCGCGTCCTGTCGCAGATCCGGCTCGTGGTGCCCCCGGGCGCGACGTTGGCGATCGTCGGCCGTACCGGCGTCGGGCAAGACGACCTTGGCGAACCTCATCCCCCGCCTGTTCGACGCCAGCGCCGGGCGGGTCACGATCGACGGGCGCGACGTGCGCGAGATCCCGCTCGCGGTCCTGCGGCGCGCCATCGGCTTCGTGCCGCAGGATCCGTTCCTGTTCTCGCGCAGCGTCCGCGACAACATCCGCTTCGGCGCGCCCGAGGCGAGCGACGACGCCGTCGCCGACGGTCGCGCGCATCGCCGCGCTCGACCGCGACATCGCCGAGCTGCCCCACGGCTACGACACGATCGTCGGCGAGCGCGGCATCACGCTCTCGGGCGGCCAGAAGCAGCGGGTGACGCTCGCGCGCGCGCTGCTCGTCGATCCGCGCATCCTCATTCTCGACGACGCGCTCTCCAGCGTCGATACGGAGACCGAGCGGCGCATCCTGAGCCAGCTCCGCGGCCTCATGCGCGAGCGGACCAGCATCGTGATCGCGCATCGCATCTCGACGGTCGTGCGACGCCGACATGATCGTGGTGGTGGACGACGGCCGCATCGTCGAGCTGGGCGATCATGCGTCGCTGCTGGCGCGCGGCGGCTTCTACGCCGAGCTCTTCCAGCGCCAGCGCCTCGCCGAGGAGCTGGAGGCGCTATGAGCCGGGTGGGCGCGCCTGCGGCCGTGCGCCCCCTGGCGCCGACGACCGTCTCTGCCGGTCGATCCGCACCAGGAGGAGCTGCTCGGCAAGGCGTACGATACGCGCCTCGTCCGGCGGCTGTGGACGTTCATCCATCCGTACCGCCAGCACGTTCTGGCTCTCGATCCTCTGCTTGCCGATCAACTCGGCGTTCATGCTGGTGCAGCCCTACCTGTTGAAGGTCGCGATCGACCGCCACGTCGCCGTCGGCGACCCCCATGGGTCTCGCGAAGATCGGCGCGCTCTACGTCGGCGCGATCCTCGGCGAGTGCCTGTCGTTCTACGCGCAGTACTACCTGACCATGATGGTGGCGCAGCAGACGCTGGCGGACCTGCGCGTCGAGGTGTTCGCGCACGTCCAGCGCGCTGCCGATGAGCTATTTCGACCGCAACCCGATCGGGCGGCTGGTCACCCGCCTGACGTCCGACGTCGACGTGCTGAACGAGATGTTCGCGGCGGGCGCGATGACCATCTTCATGGACGTGCTGACGCATGCTCGGCATCGTCGCGATCATGGTGAGCATCGACATGCGACTCGCGCTGGTGGCGCTCGCCGTCATGCCGTTCATGATGCTCGGCATCAACTTCTTCCGGCTCGCCGCCCGCCGCACCTACCGCACGATCCGCGAGCGTATCGCGCGCCTGAACGCGTATCTGCAAGAGGCGCTCTCCGGGATGACGATCGTCCAGCTCTTCGCGCGCGAGAAGCGCTCGCTTCCAGGAGTTCGACGCGCTGAACGACGCCCACCGCGAGGCCAACCACTGGTCGAACGTCTACGAGGCGGCGCTCTTCTCGATGGTGGAGGCGCTCGCCTCGCATCGCGGCCGCCCTCATGGTGTGGTACGCGGCCGGGGCGATCCATGCGGGCGATCGTGGCGTTCGGCACGCTGGTCGCGTTCATCGAGTACATCCAGCGCTTCTTCATCCCGATCCGCGAGTTCAGCACCAAGTACGCCGTCATGCAGTCGGCGATGGCGTCGGCCGAGCGGGTCTTCCAGCTGCTCGACACCGAGCCCGCCATCGTCTCGCCGAGCACGCCGCGGCTGCCGCGCAGCACGACGCGGGGCGATCGAGTTCGACCACGTCTGGTTCGCCTACAAGGGCGAGGACCACGTGCTGCGCGACGTCTCGTTTCGCGTCAATCCCGGCGAGAAGATCGCGATCGTCGGCGCCACCGGCTCGGGCAAGACCAGCCTCATCAAGCTGCTGTCGCGCTTCTACGACGTCATCGCGTGGCGCCATCCGGGTCGACGGTATCGACGTCCGCGAATGGGATCTCGCGCAGCTCCGCCGGCACATCGGCGTCGTGCTGCAGGACGTGTTCCTCTTCAGCGGCGACATCGCCGGCAACATCTCCCTCGGCCGCCCCGAGATCACGCCGGCCATCATGGAGGAGGCGGCGCGACGGGTGAACGCGTGGCCCTTCATCCGCGCGCTTCCGGGCGGCCTGCAGGAGCGCATCCGCGAGCGCGGCACCAATCTGTCGACCGGGCAGCGCCAGCTGCTCGCGTTCGCGCGCGCGCTCGCCTACGACCCGACGATCCTGGTGCTCGACGAGGCGACGTCGAGCGTCGACACCGAGACCGAGATGCTGATCCAGGACGCGCTCCTCACGCTCATGCGCGACCGTACCTCGGTCGTGATCGCGCACCGTCTCTCGACGATCGAGCACGCCGACCGCATCATCGTCCTGCACCACGGGATGGTGCGCGAGATCGGCACACACGCCGAGCTGATCGAGGCGCGCGGCATCTACCATCGGCTCTACCAGCTGCAGTACGCGCTCACGGCCGACGAGCCGCCCGCCGCCGAGGCCGGGAATTAGGCCGTCCCGCCCGCTTGCCGGCGCCCTCGCGGTCGTCCTGCTGGGCGGGGTGCTCGCAGGCTGCTCCGCGGGATACGTGCTGCGCGCCGGCTACGAAGAGGCGAAGATCCTCTGGCGACGGCAGCCCATGGAGACGGTGCTGATGGCGCCCGATCTCGACCCCGACACGCGGCGCAAGCTCGAGACCGTGCTGGCGACGCGCGAGTTCGCGCGTGGCCTCGGCTTCGACGTGGACGGCAGCTTCGGCAGCCTGTCGTACAGCGACGAGGGGACGAACGTGACCGTGGTGACGGCGGCGAAGCGGACGGCGCTCGAGCCGTACACGTGGTGGTTCCCCATCGTCGGCCGGGTGCCCTACAAAGGGTACTTCGACGCCGCGCGAGCCTGGGCCGAGGCCGCCGCGCTCGAAGCGCGCGGCTACGATACCTATGTGCGCTCGGCGCCGGCCTTCAGCACCCTCGGCTGGTTCGCCGATCCGCTCCTCCGCCATCAGTTGCGGAACGACGAGGAGTTCCTCGTCGACCTGGTGCTGCACGAGCTCTTCCACGCGACCTACTACGTGAAGGGCCAGTCGGCGTTCAACGAGTCGTTGGCGACCTTCGCCGGTCATCGCGGCGCGATCGCGTTCTTCCGCGCGCATCCGGAGCGTGCACATCCTCCCGGTGGCGGCGATCTCCTGGCGCACGCCGAGGCGAGCTGGGCAGATGCGCTGCGCTTCGGCGCCTTCGTGCAGCGTCTGGCGGCGGCGCTGCGCGCGACGTACGCGCGGGAGAACGATCCGGCACGGGCGATCGCCGCCCGCGACGCGCTCTTCACGGCGGCGAAGCACGAGTACACGACGCTGCCGTTCGTCGCCGGCGGCTTTCCGAGCTTCCTCCGCGAGCCGCTCAACAACGCGGTGCTGCTGCACTACCTCCTCTACGGCACCGACCTCGGGATCTTCGAGGCGATCTACCACGCGCGTGGCGACGACGTTGCGGCGGCGCTCGCATTCATCCGCGCCGCCGCCGACACGGCGCCGCGGGAGCCGTTCGAGGCCGTCCGGCGCGCCTTCACGGCTGCAGCGCCGCCAGCGAGCGGAGCGCCGAGCGCCGCCCCATCTCCGTGACGGTCGCCGTCACCGCGAGCGCGCTTCCGAAGGCGACGGCGACCAGGACGGTCTCGCCCGACCCGAGCGGGTGCATTCCGACGCGGCGCCAGAAGAGCCGCGCCACCGGCCACGCCTCGATCGCGATCACGCCCGCGATCAAGCCGAGGCACGTCACCATGTAGACGACGCCGCCGAAGCCGGTCGCGATCTGCGCCGCGTTGTTGCTGTCGAGCCGCGGGTAGGCCGCGCCGAACGCGAGCCCGAGGCTGACGATCGCGGCGATCACGAACAACAGGGTGGCCATGAAGACGAGCGTGAGACCCGACGCGACGCCGAGGTAGCGGTTGGTCACGACGATCAGCACCTCGCCCAGCAGCGTGAGCGGCATGAACGCGACCAGGAACTTGCTCCACCACAGCGTCGCGAGCGACACGGGCGCCGAGCGCAGCACCCACCACGACCGCCCCTCGAGGCTGACGCTCGGGTAGACGAAGCGCACGGCGACGGAGGCGGTGACGAAGGCGGCGAGTCCGAGGTTGCAGAAGGCGACCACGTCGCGCAGCGTCGAGGCGAGCGGTGTGCCGTCGTCGATCGGCAGCACCGAGAAATTGTAGACGTAGACGACCACCAGCGCGCCGAGCAGCAGCAGCTGCGACCACTGGCTGGCGTCGCGGAAGAAGATCGTCACGTCCTTCGCCAGCAGCAGGGCGGGGATGCGCGGCAGCGGCCGGGCGAGCGGCGCCAGCAGGCGCCCGAGGAGCGGTGCGCGGCGGGCACGCGTCCGGCCCTCCTGCGCGCGCGACCAGGCGGTGAGGAAGATCGCGCTCGACCACCGCGGCGCTCGCCAGGTAGAGGACGCCGGCCGTGGTCGCGAGCAGCGCGAGGAAGAAGAGCGGCTCGCCCGCGCGCGCGCCGAGAAGCGGAATCAGCACCTCCGCGGCCCAGGTCGTCGGCAGATACGGCGACGCCGGCGCCTCGAACGCGGCCAGGAACGCGGCGAACCCCGCGAGGTCGGAGGGGCTGGCGAGGCGCTCCGGACGCACGAGACGCAAGCGCCAGGTAACCGATGGCCGACGAGCGCCACGGTGGCGACGACGAGCGCGTCGCGCGCGCGCCGGGCCGGGAAGGCAAGCACCAGCGCGGTCGTCACCAGGACGCCGATCGCCGCCGGGATCAGCAGGAACGGTACCAGGGTGGCGATGGCGCCGACATAGTAGAGCGCGCCCGCCCGGTAGACGACGCCGTAGGCGAGGAACGCGGGCAGGCCGAACAGCAGCACCATCCACGAGGACGCGACGAGGGTCTCGATGAAGCGTGCGTGGTGGATGCGGCGCGGCGTGATCGGCGCGGCGAGCAGCAAGCGCACCTCGGGCGCGAGATAGAACGTCGTGAGCGCGGTCACGACGTTGCTGATGACCAGCACGGCGAAGAAGCTGACGAACAGCATCACGAGCAGGCGCTGCGTCAGCAGCGGGCCGAGGGCGGTGATGGTCTGGAAGTAGCGACAGCGTGCGTTCGAAGAAGCACGAACGACCCCGCCCAGAAGGCGGCGGTCAGCGAGAGCCAGGATCGCGACCTTGACGCGGCTGCGGCGCAGCGCCGCGCGCGCGGCCAGCATGCGCGGGGCCAGCAGGACGCGCGAGCGCCGCGGCGCCGCTCACGTCCGTCCTCCGGTCGTGCCGGTGAGGCTCAGGAAGACCGCCTCGAGGGAGCTCGTCGAAGGGCTCGAGCTCGGGTCGCTCCGCCGCCCGCTCGCGCAGCTCCGCGAGGCTCCCGACGACCACGATCCGTCCGCGGTCGAGGATGCCGATGCGGTCGCAGAGCTCCTCGGCGACGGCGAGGCTGTGCGTCGAGAGGAAGATCGTGACCCCGCTCGCCGCGAGCGCGCCGAGCAGGCGGCGGAGCGCCGAGCGCCGCCCTGCGGGTCCATGCCGACCATCGGCTCGTCGAGGATGAGGATGCGCGGTCGATGCATCAGGGCGGCGGCGAGCGTGAGCCGCTGCTTCATGCCGTGCGAGTAGGTCTCGATCAGCTCGCTAGGCGCGGTCGACGAGGCCGAACTCCTCGAGCAGATCGCCACAGCGCTCCTCGAGCACGTCCGCGGGCGACCCGATACAGGCCGCCGACGAAGCGCAGGAACTCGATGCCGGTCAGCTTGTCGTAGAGGACCGGCTGGTCGGGGACATAGCCGGTCAACGCCTTCGCGGCCTCGGGCGCCTCGCGGATGTCGTGGCCCCCGAGCATGACCGTGCCGGAGGTCGGCGCGAGGAGGCCGACCATCATCCGGATGGTGGTGGTCTTGCCGGCGCCGTTCGGGCCGATGAAGCCGAAGACCTCCCCGGCCGCGATCTCGAGATCGAGATCGTCCACGGCGACCACCGACCCGTAGGTCTTCCGCAGTGCCACGCAACGGATCATCGCGCCCTCCTCGACGCGGAATGACGAGCTGCGCCGATCATGCCCGCGAGCGCCATGCTGCTGCTCCGAGTCCGCCCTCGACCAGCTTCACGTGCGTGGCGTCCACCGGCATCTGATCGAACACCGCGTCGGCGCTCACCCACGCCCCGAGCCAGAGCTCGGTCCAGGCGTGATAGTAGAAGCCGTCGTTGGCGTAGACCACGCCGGCGACGAAGCGCGCCGGGATGCCCGCGGCCCGCGCCAGCGCGGTCAGCAGCGTCGCGTGCTCGTTGCAGTCGCCGCGCCGCGAGGTCAAGACCTCGCGCGCGCTCGGCACGGTGACGCTCGGCGCCTTCTCGATCGCGCCCGCGACCCACGTGACCAGCCGGCGCGCCGCCGTACGCGCGTCGGCGGCGTCGCCGACGATGTCGCGCGCCCGCGCGACGATCGCCGGATCGTCGGCCTCGATGAAACGGCGCCGCGCCGAGGGCGTTCGTCACCTCGGCGCGAGGCCGGCACCGCCAACGGCGAACGGGACCGGCGGCGGCAGCTCCTCGCGGACGATGCGCAGCAGGTCGCCGTGCACGCGCTGGCGCGGCGCGTCGTCGGGCACGCGCCGCGGCCGCCGCGCCGCCCACGCGCAGGGCGAGATGGTCGGCGGCGCGGGGGTCGTCGATGCGACCGTCGACCGGGATGCTGCTGTCGACCGCCAGGTCGACCGGCGCCGTGTGCCCGTCGCTCGGCGAGCGCCCGCGCGCTCGTCCTCGCGCTCGAGCAGGAAGCCGAGCGCCGCCTCCTCGCGGACCACGCCCCCGTCGGGCGCGATCCAGGCGTGTACCTGCAGGCCCTGCGTGCTCCTCGGCGAGGCGGATGGTCTCGATCGGTCCGGCGGGCCCGGTCAGGGTCTCGGTGCCGTCGATCGACGATCGTCATCGGCTCGTTGCGGAGCGCGAGCGGACTGAACACCGGCACCGTGTAGCGCGTGCCCGGGGTGCGGTCGCCGGCGAGGACGCGCGGGCGGAGCGTGCTCGGCAGGTAGATCGGCTCCCGCAGCGGCAGTCGCAGATCGGCCTGCTGGTTCCGGGGCCGTAGCGTACCGTGAGGGTATGGCCGTCGCACGGTGCCGCTGCGCGGAGAAGGCGGTCGCCGGCGAGATCAGCGTGAAGCGGAAGCGGCGGAGCGCGTAGGTCTGATCGGTCTCCGCGGCCATCGCCGTCCGCAACGTCTGCGGCGTCCCCAGCATCGCCAGCGCCACGACCGAGTCCTCGTAGAAGCGCGTAGCCGTCCGCGGTACGCGCGGTCACCCGGTGCGCGTGCCCGATCTTGTCGCTTCCGTGGTACACGCCGAACCACTCATCGCGCTCGTCGAGCGCCGCCGCGGGGAGCGCCGCCGCGGCATTCGAGGGAACGGGTGTCTGTCTGCGGACCAGCCCCACCACCAGGACCACCCAGGACGCGACCAGCACGAAGGCGAGCGTGCGTCTCATGTGCGCGACGTCTCCTCGAAGCTCTACTGGATGCCTCGGGGGGATTCAATGTAAGAAGGACTCGATGAGCGACGGTGCGCCGAACTCGGAGTTCCCCGTCACCTGGTGTGCGACTTGCGGGCGCGACGTCCTCTGCCACGTCGACCTCGATGCCGACGACCGGGAGATCGTCCGCTGCCTGGAGTGCGCGCGGATCGTCGGCGCCCGCCGACGTGCGCTGGCTGCCGCTGGCGGAGCTCGAGGCGGCCGGCTACGGCTTCGTCCTGCCCGAGGGGGGCTGCGGCCGTCCCGACTGCGGCAACGGCCGCTGCGGCCGGAGCGCTCCGGACGCGAGCTGAGCGCCCGCCTCACGGTGCCGCGAGCTGGCGCAGCGCCTCGTAGAGCACGATCGAGACCGCGTTGGCGAGATTCAGGCTGCGCACGTGCGGGCTCACGATCGGGATGCGGAAGAGGTCCGGCGCGAGCTCGTCCCGGATCGCCCCCGGCAAGCCGCGCGTCTCGCCGCCGAACACGAGGACGTCGTCGGGCGCGAAAGCGGACGTCGGTGTAGACGGCGCTGGCGCGCGCCGAGAACGCGAGCCGGCGGCCGGAGAGGGCGGCGCGGAACGCCTCCCAACTCCCGTGCAGGGTGAGCGGGACGTGCGGCCAGTAGTCGAGACCGGCGCGCTTCAGCTGCCGATCGTCGATGGTGAAGCCGAGACGCCCGATCAGGTGGAGCGGCGTCTCGGTCGCCGCGCACAGGCGCGCGATCGAGCCGGTGTTGGGCGGAATCTCGGGCTCGACGAGCGCGACGTGCATTGGTCGGCGGCGCGCTCCGCGCTCACGACGGCTCGCGTCCGATCTCGGTGCGGCGATCGCCGCTCACGAGCACGAATCGGCCGGCGCGCTCCTCGATCGCGGGCGCGAGCTGGTAGTAGGCGGGACGCAGGAAACGTGCCCGGTGCCGTCCCTTGACCCGGGTGTAGAGGACGTGGCCGGCGCCCACCGCGAGCGTGGTCGGATCGAGGGGCTCGACCGTGCCATCGTTCAGGCGCAGGCGGAAGCCGCCGTCGGGCTCGGCGTCGATCGCGGTCACGACCCACGGCGTGTCCTCGATGGTCACGAACGCCCGCTCGTCCGCCATGGCGATCTGCCAGCGTCCGTCCTCCGTCTGCCGCAGGCAGCGGCTGAAGAGCGCGGCGATGCGCGGGTTGTTGATCGCCTCGCCGTCGGAGTACCAGCGACCGTCGCGGCCGAAGCTGATCGCGCCCGACGACACCGCCCAGAAGCCCGCTCGTGCCACGGCCTGTTCTACTCGCGCGCGGGCGGGCCGTCCAACCGCCTGCCTTGCTGGCAGGCGGACAGGGGTTCCGGTATCCTCGCGGCGTCGTGCACCCGATCATCGTCTCCTTCGGCCCGGTCACCGTCTACAGCTTCGGAGTCATGCTCGCGCTGGCGTTCCTCGCCGCCGGCAACGTGCTGGGACGCGAGCTGGCGCGGCGGGGCATGGACCCGGATTTCGCGTCGTCGTTCGTCCTGTGGGCGGCCGTCGGCGGGCTCGTCGGCTCGCGCCTGCTCTCGATCTTCGACGACTGGCACGCCTTCGTCGCGCATCCCCTCGCCTTCATCTTCACCGGCGCCGGCTTCGTCTTCTACGGCGGCCTGCTCGGCGGATTCCTCACCGTGTCGTTCGTCATCTGGTCGCGCGGCCTCTCGTGGCTGCGGGTCGCCGACTGCATCGCGCCGGGGCTCGCGATCGGCCAGGCGATCGGCCGCATCGGCTGCCTGCTCGCCGGCGACGGCGACTGGGGCACGCCGACGACCCTGCCCTGGGGGATGAGCTACCCGAACGCCATCATCGGCTGGGACGACTGGCTGAAGGCCAACGGGCTGCCGCCCGAGACGCTCGTCCATCCGGCGCCGATCTACGAGACCCTCGGCTACGGGCTGGTCTTCCTCGTCCTGTGGCAGATGCGTCGCTCGCGCCATCCCGACGGCATGATCCTCTGGTGGTACCTGCTGCTGAGCGCGACCGTGCGGTTCCTGGTCGAGTTCGTACGCGTCAACCCGCGCCTCGCGTTCGGGCTGTCGCAGGCGCAGTTCATCAGCCTCGGGTTGATCGCCGTCGCGACCATCCTGATCTGGCGCACCGCCGAGTCGGGGTCGGTCGCGGCGCCCGCGAGCGTCCGCTCGACGGGGCCGCCCGCGGCATGAGGCGCGCGGCGCTCGTCGCGCTCGTCCTCGTCCTCGCCGTCGGTGCCGGGTGCCGGCGCGGCGGCGCGCGCGTCGGCAACGCGGCGCCGGAGTTCTCGCTCAGCGATCTCTCGGGAAACGCCGTGCGCCTCGCCAACCTGCGGGGGCGTGTGGTGTTCCTCAACATCTGGGCGACGTGGTGCGAGCCGTGCCGTGAGGAGATGCCGGCGATGCAAGCGCTCTACGCGCGCCTGCACGGCCCGGATTTCGAGATGCTCGCGGTGAACGCCGATCAGGGCGACCGGGCCGGCGTCGATCGGTTCGTGCACGAGCACGGCCTCACGTTCCCGGTCCTGCCCGACCCGGACCTCACGATCGCCGACCGCTATCTGGTGACCGGCTACCCGGAGACGTTCATCATCGATCGCAACGGACGGATCGTGGCGCACGAGCTCGGACCGCGCGAATGGGACTCGCCGGCGAGCCATGCGGCGTTCAAGCGGCTCATCGAGCGCGGCGACTGGACGGGGTTCTGAGCGGCCCGCGGCGGGCCCGCCCCCCGGGGGCGACGCCGGTCCAGCGGGCCAGCGCGCGCTTGGCTCCGCGCACGTCGGCGACGCGCACGAAGATCGTCGGTCGTCCGGCGCGGCTGCCGCGGCTCGAGCCGTACATGTAGTCGATGTTCACCTCGGCGCGCCCGAGGCGCTGCGCCAGCGCCTCGATCGCGCCCGGCCGATCCGGCAGGTCGATGGCGAGCACGTCCGACACGATCACGAGCACCCCGCGCTCCTCCAGCAGGTGCACCGCGGCGACCGGATCCGACACGACCATGCGTACGACCGCATGGTCGACGAGATTGGCGATCGTGATCGCCTCGATGTTGATGCGATGCTCGGAGAGATCCCGGCACACCGCGGCCAGCACGCCCGGCCTGTTGACGAGGAACACCGAGAGCTGTTGTTCGACCTGCATGGGCCGGGTTTCCCAGGTTCCCCTAGTGCCTCGGCGGGCCTCATGCAAGCCGGACCGGGGCCGACGACGCGAATTGACGGGCGGTCCCGCCCGCGGTACGCTAGGATAGTTGAGAATGAATATCAGTTTCATTACGGGACCGCCGCCCCGCCGTCTGGCGGCGTCGCTGCTGGCGTTGGCGGCCGTGCTCGGCTGCGCACGCTCCACCGAGCCGCTGCGCGTGCCGTCGGCGAGCCCGACCCCCGTGGCGGTCGCGGGCGCGGCGGACGTCATCGGCGCGCTGAAGCTGGTGCGGCAGGAGTACGCCAACGCCGTTCCGCCCGCCGGCGGAACGGTCACGGACGCCACCGAGTACGCCGAGACGGATCTGTTCGCCGAGCAGGCCGAGAGCAAGTTCGCGGCGTTCGTGCGCTTCGTCGACGAGACACGCGCGGCGGCGATCCGCGACGGCCTCGCGCGCGTCCGCAGCGCGCTGGCGCGCAAGGCGCCGACCGCGGAGGTGGCGCGCGAGGTCGATCGCACCGTCGTGCTGGTCGAGGAGCTGCTCGCCGGCACGGTCCCCGAGGAGATCCGTGGGCCGGTGCTCGCCACCACCCGTGCCGATCAGGCGATCGCCGCCGAGGAGGTGGTCGGCGAGTACCGGGTCGGGGTCGTGACCGGACCGGCGCGGCCGATCTATGTCCGGCGTGACGGGGCGTCGGCGTTGCTCGCGCAACAGCCCGGGCAGGTCTACCTGGGCGTGCTCCTGCGCGAGCGCCGCACCAAGCGCTTCCTGCCCGCGTCCACGGTGACGGCGGTGCTGTCGCGCGACGGGCAGGACACGGCCGTCGTCCTCGGCGAGCTCTGGGGCGACTTCCATCAATACGGCGCCGACGTGACGTTGCCCGGTGACGGCCCGCTCGGCGTCACGATCCACGCCTCGGCACCGGCCTATGCCCGCCACGGCGACATGTTGACCCACTTCGTGCGTCCGGTCGACCGCCACGATCGCGGCCGAGGTACGGCAGGGGACGCTGCGCTTCGACGGCCATCCGATCGCGCCGACGGACGCCGACTATGCGGTCGGCGACGACGTCCTGCAGGCACGCAGCGAGGCCGGGTCCCTGCACGAGGCGGGGCCGTATCGCGTCGGCCTGATCGTCGAGGGGCCAGAGCCCATCTGGACGTGGCAGGACGGGCGCGCCCGTCCTCCAGCCCGTCGCCGCCGACGCGACCAACCACCTCGAGGTCGTGCTGGTCGATCGCGAGACCGGACAGCTGGTGCCCGACGCGCGCGTCACCCTGCGGTTCCTCGACGACGGGCGCGAGCTCGGGACCGCGATCGCTGCATCCGCTGCTGTCGGTCTTCTCGCACTACGGGGAGACCCTGCGCGTTGCCCGCCGGCGTGACGACCGTCCGCATCCACGTCGATCCGCCGGCGCTCGGGTCGCGTCGACCGACCGCGTCTGGACGGCGCCGCCGATCTCGACGTTCCGCTCCCGGCGCGCCGCCAGGCGTCGTGGGACGCCGGGAGTCGGGGATGATGACCGTACGTCAGGCCGTCGTCGCCGTGTCGGTCGCGCTCGCCCTCGTCGCCGGCGTCGCGGTGCCGTCGCGCGCCGACGCCGATTTCGCCGCGACGATCCGGGACGCCGCCACGCGCTATCCCGACGCGTCGGCGCGGCTCGCGGTCGGCGACGCCTTCCTGCGCTTCGAGAGCTCGCCGCTCGACGCCGAGGTCAAGGCGGCCGATCCGGCGCGCTACCGCGACCTCGAGGTGCGATGGCTCGCGCTCGCCGGCGCGATGAAGAGCGGCGCGCCCGTCGCCGAGGTGCGGGCGCAGGCCGCGGGCCTGGCGGAGATCGCTCGACGCCGTCGCGGGGCCGGCGGTCGGCGGGAGCGCGTCGAGCCTCTTCGTGGACGCCGTCGTGATCATCGTCCGCGAGGGGTTCGAGGCGATGCTCATCCTGACCGCGCTCGCCGCCTATCTCGTGAAGGTCGGGCAGGGCGAGAAGCGGGTGCTGATCTACGGCGGGGGCGGCGCGGCGGTGCTGGCGAGCCTGGCGCTCGGCCGTCGTCGCGCGATCGCGTCCTGCCGATCGGCGGTCCGGCGCGCGAGGCGCTCGAGGGCGTCACGATGCTGATCGCGGTGCTGGTGCTCTTCGCCGCCTCGTACTGGCTGATCTCGAAGGCGGAGGCGCAGCGCTGGCAGGCCTTCGTCCGCTCCCGGCTCGAGGGCGCGCTCGGGACGGGGCAGGCGCGGAGCCTCGTCGTGCTGGCCTTCCTCGTGGTGTTCCGCGAGGGGTTCGAGACGGTGCTCTTCTACGAGGCGCTTGCCGGGCGTGCCGCGGGGATGCCGCTCGCGCTCTCCGCCGTCGGCTCCGGACTGGCGCTCGGCATCGCGATCCTCGCCGTCATCGGCGTGGCGCTGTTCCGTTACGGTGTCCGCGTGCCGATCCGGCCGTTCTTCGCGGCCACCGGCACCCTGCTGTACGTGCTCGCGTTCAAGTTCGCGGGGGCGGGCATCCGTGAGCTGCAGGAAGCGGGGTGGGTGTCGGTCACCCCGGTCCGCATTCCCGAGCTGCCGCTGCTGCGCGACTGGCTCGCCGTCTATCCGTTCGCGGAGCCGCTCCTCGCGCAGGCGCTCCTCGTCGCGGCATTGCTCGGCGGCGCCGCCTACGCGCTCGTCGCGCGCGGCGCGCGCGTCGACGGCGCCGAGACGGCCCGCCCGTGACGACGACACGCGCCGCGATGCTGCTGGCGATCGTCGTCGCGCTCGGGGGCGGTATCGGCGCGGCATCGTGGCTGCGGCCGGCCGGCACGCCGCCGGCCGAGAACCTGCCGCCGGAGCTCGCCGGGCGCGCGAACCCGCGCGCGGGCGATCTCGACCGCCGTGAGCGAAGGCGTCGCCCTGTTCCAGAGCAATTGCGCCAGCTGCCACGGCGAGCACGCCGACGGCCACGGTCCCGCGGCGACGGGCCTGACGCCGCCGCCGGCGGACTTCCGCGGCACCGACGTGCTCGCGCGCCACTCCGACGCCTACCTCTTCTATCGCGTTACCGAGGGGAAGCCCGGCACCGCGATGCCCTCGTTTCGTGGCGCGCTCGCCGCGCGCGAGCGCTGGGCGGTGGTCGCGTACCTGCGCTCCCTCGCGACGCCGCCGCGCTGACGAAAATTCTTTGCGACTCGATGGTTTGCTGGGGGGGACGGCTCTGATATGATCCCGCGAATCTTGCCGTCTCGTACTGGAGCGTAGCATGCCACGTCGGCGTCGTAGTCTCACCGGAGCCCTCGTCCTCTTCGCGATCCTCGCCGTCGTGTTCTCCGGCGGCCGCGGGGTGACGAAAGTCGACGCGGTCGCCAAGGACTCCTCGTACGAGAACCTCCAGACGTTCACCAACATCCTGGCGATCGTCCAGAAGAACTACGTCGACGAGGTCTCCACCGAGCAGCTCGTCGAGGGCGCCATCAACGGCATGCTCACCTCGTTCGACCCGCACAGCGCGTACCTCACGCCGGACCTCTACAAAGAGCTGCAGGTCGACACCAAGGGCAGCTTCGGCGGCCTCGGCATCGAGATCACCATGCGCAACAACATCCTCACGGTGGTCTCGCCGATCGAGGACACACCCGCGTATCGCGCCGGGGTCAAGGCCGGCGACATGATCATCAAGATCGACGGTCAGTTCACCAAGGACATGACCCTCGTCGACGCGGTGAAGAAGATGCGCGGACCGAAGGGCAGCAAGGTCGTGCTCTCGATCAAGCGTGACAAGGTGAACGAGATCTTCGACGTCTCGCTGGTGCGCGAGGTCATCAAGATCCAGAGCGTCAAGTCGAAGCAGCTCGAGAAGGGCTACGGGTACCTCCGCATCACCCAGTTCCAGGAGCGCACCGACAGCGACGTCGAGCGCGTGTTGGAGCAATGGTCGCGCGACGGCGCGATCGAGGGCGTCGTCCTCGACCTGCGAAACGATCCGGGCGGGCTGCTGACGCAGGCCGTGAAGGTCTCCGACACCTTTCTCGATTCGGGGCTGATCGTCTACACCGACGGCCGCCTCGAAAATCAGAAGCAGAAGTACTTCGCGCGCCGCCCCGGAAGCTACACGGACTTTCCCATGGTCGTCCTGGTGAACGGCGGCACGGCCAGCGCCTCCGAGATCGTCGCGGGTGCGCTGCAGGACCACAAGCGCGCGATCATCCTCGGCACGCAGACCTTCGGGAAGGGCTCCGTGCAGACCATCCTGCCGCTCGACGACAACTCCGCGCTGCGCCTCACGACCGCCCGCTACTACACCCCGAGCGGTCGCTCGATCCAGGCGACCGGCATCGTCCCCGACATCGTGATGGACAACGTCCTCATGACGCGGCCGGCCGCCGGCTCGAAGAGCACGACGCAACTGCTGCGCGAGGAAAACCTGCCGCGGCACTTCGAGCAGAAGCAGAAGCCGCAGCAGAGCTCGGAGCCGGATTCCGACGTCGCGCCGCCGCCGACGCCACCGGAGGAGCTTCCGGCCGAGGAAGGCGACGACGGCATCAAGGAAGGCGAGCTCGGGAAGGATCCGCAGCTCGACCACGCCCTCGAGTTGCTGAAGAGCTGGCGCGTCTTCAAGACCCTGGTCGCGAAACGGGACTGACGTCCGCGCCGAGAAGCGCGCGGATCATCGCCGCGCGGGGCGCGATGGACGCTGATCCAGCACCTTGTTAGGGTCTCCCGATGCTGCCGCGCTCGCGGCGCGCGCCGGCGCCGCTCACCGTCACCCAGCTGACGCAGCTCGTGCGCGACACCCTCGCGAACGAGCTGGGCGGCGTCGTGGTCGCGGGCGAGATCTCGAACCTCCGCGCCGCCGGGTCGGGGCATTGCTACTTCACCTTGAAGGACGACCGGAGTCAGCTCCGCTGCGTCCTCTTTCGCAGCGCGGCGCAGCTGCTCACCTTCACCCCGGCGGACGGCCAGGAGGTCGTCGTGCGCGGACAGATCGGGCTCTATCCCGCGCGCGGCGACCTGCAGCTCTACGTCGATCGTCTGGACCCGCTCGGCCGCGGGGCGCTGCAGCTCGCGTTCGAGCAGCTGAAGGATCGCCTCGCCGGCGAGGGCCTGTTCGACGAGGGTCGCAAGCGGCCGCTCCCCTTCTTCCCGCGCCACGTCGGCATCGCGACCGCGCTCGGGGGCGCGGCGCTGCACGACATCCTGGTGATCCTGCGCGGTCGCTGCCCGGCGCTGCACGTCGTCGTGCGCCCCATGCGAGTGCAGGGCGCGGGCGCCGCCGACGACATCGTTCGTGCCCTCGATGACCTGAACGCACATCCGGCGCTCGAGGTGCTCATCGTCGGGCGTGGCGGCGGCTCGCTCGAGGATCTCTGGCCCTTCAACGAGGAGCGCGTGGCGCGGGCGATCGTCGCCTCGCGGCTGCCGGTGGTGGCCGCGGTCGGGCACGAGGTGGACGTGACGATCGCCTGCCTGGTCGCCGATCGGCGCGCGCCGACGCCGACCGCCGCTGCCGAGATGGTGGTGCCGCGCGTCGCGGATCTCGAGGCGCGGCTCGGCCGCTGCGCCGACGCGATGGCGGACGCGCTCAGGCGGCATTGCGGACGCGAGCGGCGCCGGGTGACGTCGCTGGCGGGACGCGTCCGCGATCCGCGGCGCTACGCGCGTGATCTCGCGCTACGCGCGGACGACCTCGCCAGCCGGTTGCGACGCGCGTTCGCGGGGCGCCTCGCGCGGGATGCGGCGCTCGTCGGCGCGACGGCGCGACGGCTCCGTCTGCGGCACCCGGCGACCCGCCTCGCCGGCGCCAGCGACGCGGTCGGCGACGCGACGCGGCGTCTCGAGCGCGCCACGCGACTGGTGCTCGCGGGCGCGCACGCGCGCGTCCGGCGCGCCGCGGGCTCGCTCGACGACCTGAGCCCGCTCGCGGTGCTGCAACGCGGGTACAGCCTCACGCGGCGGCCGGACGGTACGGTGGTACGGGACGCCGGCACCTTGGCGGACGGCGACGCCGTCGAGCTCACGTTCGCCGTCGGCACCGCGCGCGCCCGCATCACCGCGTCGGGGTCGGTTCCCAACGGCCGCCGTCCACGTTAGGAGACGGGTCGTGGCGCCGCGCGAATCCGATCCCGCCCGCTTCGAGGACGCCCTGCACGAGCTCGAGGAGACCGTGCAGCGGCTCGAGTCGGGAGAGCTGTCGCTCGAGGACGCGCTCGTCGCGTTCGAGCGCGGCGTCGGCCTGGTGCGCGTGCTGAACGAGAAGCTCGCCGCGGTGGAGCAGCGGGTCGACGTCCTGATGCGCGACGCGCAGGGGCGTCTCGGTACGCGCCCGCTCGATCCGGAGTCGGAGTGAACGTCGAGCGGTATCTCGCGGAGCGGCGCGCCATGGTGGAGGCGGCGCTCGAGCGGGCGCTCGAGGCCGCGCCCGGCATGCCGCCGCGGCTGCACGAGGCCATGCGCTACGCCGTCTTCTCGGGCGGCAAACGGGTGCGGCCGGTCCTCAGCCTGATGGCGTGCGAGGCCGCGGGCGGCGCGCCCGAGCGCGCCTTGCCGTTCGCCTGCGCGCTCGAGCTCATCCACACGTACTCGCTCGTACACGACGATCTGCCCGCCATGGACGACGACGACCTGCGGCGCGGCCGGCCGACGCTGCACGTCGCCTTCGACGAGGCGCTGGCGATCCTCGCGGGTGACGCGCTTCTCACCGAGGCGTTCCGCCTGGCGGCCGCGGGCGCGCTCGCCGCCGGGCTCGCGCCGGCGCGTGCCCTCGGCGTCATCGCCGCGATCGCGGTTGCCGCCGGCGCGAGCGGCATGGTCGGCGGGCAGGTCGCCGACCTCGAGGCGGAGGGCGTCGTCGCGGACGAGGCGCTCGTCGCCGCGATCCACCGCCGCAAGACCGCGGCGCTCATCGCGGCGGCGGTCGAGGCGGGTGCCGTCGCGGGCGGCGCGCCGGAGGACGATCTGCGCGCGCTGAACGCCTACGGTGAGGCGCTCGGATTGGCGTTCCAGGTGGCCGACGATCTGCTCGACGCCACCGCGTCCACCAGCGTCACCGGCAAGCGCGAGGGCGGCGACGCGGCGCACGGCAAAGCGACGTACCCGGCCGTGCTCGGCATCGACGGTGCGCGGCGGGTCGCGCGGCAGCTCCTCGCGCGCTGCCACGAGGCGCTGGCGCCGCTCGGCGAGCGCGCCGAGCCGCTGCGGGCGCTCGCAACCTTCATCGTCGAGCGCGCTGCCGGCCGCTGAGCGCGGCGGCGATGGCGACGCGCACGCCGACCGAGCGTATCGACAAGCTGCTCGTCGATCGCGGTCTCGTCGTCTCCCGCGAGCAGGCGCAGCGCCTGGTGATGGCGGGCCTCGTCTTCGCCGGGAGCACCCGGATCGACAAGCCCGGTGCGCGTGTCGCGATCGACGCGCCGCTCGAGGTGCGCGGCGAGGAGCATCCCTTCGTGAGCCGCGGCGGCGTGAAGCTCGCCTCGCTGCTCGACGCGCTCGCGCTCGACGTCGGCGGCATGGTCGCGCTCGACGTCGGCGCGTCGACGGGGGGCTTCACCGACTGCCTGCTGCAACGTGGGGCGAGTCGCGTGTACGCGGTCGACGTCGGCTACGGGCAGCTGGCGTGGAAGCTGCGGGAAGACCCGCGTGTCGTCAACATCGAGCGCACCAACGTGCGTCAGCTCGCCGGTGACCGCCTCGGCGAGCCGATCGATCTCGCGACGGTCGACGCGTCGTTCATCTCGCTCCGCCTCGTCCTGCCCGCGGTGCAGCGCCTGCTCGCGCCGGGCCGGCCGATCCTCGCGCTGGTGAAGCCGCAGTTCGAGGTCGGACGCGGCAAGGTGGGGAAGGGCGGCGTCGTGCGCGATCCGGCGCTCCATACCGCCGTGCTCGAGGACCTCGAGACGTTCGCGCGCGGCGTCGGGATGATCGTGCGCGCACGGCATCCGTCGCCCATCCTCGGGCCGGCCGGCAACCGCGAGTTCTTCCTGGCGCTCACGACCTGACCCAGAAGCCGAGGGCCGCGGCTCGTCCGTCAATCCTCGGCGTGCGGATCGCTGCGCGCGATCAGATCGCCGACCACGCGACACAGCGTCGCGTCCTCGTGCGCCAGCCGATCGAACACGGCGGCCGTCTCCGGATCATGGAGGTCCCAGTGGTTGGCGAGCTCCCGGTAGCGCCCGCTCTTGGCGCGCAGGTCCTCGAGATCGAACGTGAGCCGCTCCCAGTAGTTGCGGCCGCCACGCGGCGTGCCCGCGCCGGCCGCGGCGACCGTCCCGCCGAGGCGGGTCAGCTGCTCGCGGAGGAGGGCCGCATGCGCATCCTCGCGTTCCGCCAGCCCGAGCAGGCTGGCGGCCGAGCTCGGATACGGCACGTGCTCGGCGTGAAGCCGCAGCTGCAGAGCGACGCGAAGCTCCTCGTGGTAGGACGTGGTGAGATCGGCGCTCAGGCGTCGCGCGGGACCGCCGGCCAGATCGCGGACGCGTTCCCAGAGCCCCACGGCGCCTGGTTATCGTATCCGTGCGTGGAGTCAAGGCGATCGGCGGCGCGGTTTTCCTTCGCCGGGCGATTCGGATACACTGCGCGGACGCCGTATTGAAGGAGTCCGCATGGCACGCATCACCGTCGAAGATTGTCTCGAGCACGTCGACAACCGCTTTCAGCTGGTCCTGCTCGCCGCCAAGCGCGCCAAGCAGTTGCTCAAGGGGTCACGGCCGTTGCTCGAGTCCGAGAACAAAGAGGTCGTGACCGCGCTGCGCGAGATCGCCGGCTCGAAGGTCAAGCTCGCGGCGCAGGAAACGCCGGTGGTGACGGGGGAGCCGACGATCTGACGGGCGTGACGGCGGCCCGGCGGTAGAATGGCGACAGCACGCGATCTGTACGCCGACCTCGGCGTCAAGCGCACCGCGACCGCGGACGAGATCAAGAAGGCGTACCGGAAGCTCGCGCGCAAGCATCACCCGGACGTCAATCCCGGGAACCGCGAGGCCGAGGAGAAGTTCAAGCGCATCTCGTTCGCGTACGATGCGCTGTCCGATCCCGCCAAGCGGAAGGCGTACGACGAGTTCGGGATGGACGGGCTCCAATCCGGTTTCGACGCCGACCGCGCCCGCGAGTACAAGCGCGCGCAGCAGGCCTACGGGGGCTTCGCGCGCGGCGGCCGCGCGGCGGGCGGCGACCACGAGACCTTTGGTGGCGGGCGCTACACGAGCTTCGAGGACATCTTCGGCGATCTCTTCGGCGGTCGCGGCGAGGCCCCGGAGCGCGCCGCCGCGCAGCGCGGCGCGGATCTCGAGTCGACCCTCGAGATCGATCTGCTGAGCGCCATCCGCGGCACCACCGCGACCATCTCGCTCACGAAGCCGGTCGAGTGTCCGACGTGTCACGGCGCCGGCGTCGAGGGGGAGGGCGCGCCGTGTCCCGATTGCCACGGCACGGGCCAGACGAAGGTCGGCAGCGGCCCGCTCTCGTTCAATCGGCGCTGCCCGCGCTGCGGCGGATCCGGTCGCATCGAGCAGCGCCCGTGCTCGCGGTGCGCGGGCGCCGGGCGGATCGACAAGGCCGAACGCCTGAACGTGAAGATCCCGGCCGGCGTGGACGATGGCTCGCGTATCCGTCTCGCGGGGAAGGGCGGCGCCGGGGTCGGCGGCGCGCCGCCGGGCGACCTCTACATCGTCACGCGCGTCCGCCCGCATCCCCGGCTCGAGCGTCGCGGGCTCGATCTCTATCTGCAGGTGCCGGTGACGGTCGGTGAGGCCATGCACGGCGCCACCATTGACGTGCCCACGCCGGACGCTACGGTGAAGCTGAAGGTTCCGCCGGGCAGCCAGAGCGGCACCAAGCTACGGCTCCGCGGCAAGGGCGTTCCGGAGATGAAGGGCTCGACGCGCGGCGACCTCTACGTCGTCTTGATGGTCCAGGTTCCGACCGACGGCACCGAGAAGGTGCGCGAGGCGGTGACCATCCTCGAGGACAGCTACGCACGGAATCCACGTGCGGATCTGAGGCTGTGACGTGTCGGTGAAGTACCTGCCGTTGGCCGAGGCCGCCGAGCGGACGGGCCTCTCGACCGCCTACCTCGAGATGCTCGAGCACGAGGGGTTCATCGACATGAAGCGCACCCTCGACGACGTCGTCGTGATCTCGTCCGCGGACCTCGACCGGGCCCGCGTCACCGCGCTGCTCACGCAGGAGCTCGAGGTCAACCTCCCCGGCGCCGAGGTCATCCTCCGGATGCGCGACGACATGATCGCCATGCGCCGCCAGTTCGACGAGATCCTGACCGATCTCGTCGATCAGCTGAAGCGCGGCTTCACGCCGCCGCCGACGGGCGAGCGGTGAGCGGACGCGGGCGGAAGCGCGGACGCGGCGGCCGGGCGACGCGACCGGCGCCGCTCGAGCCCGAGATCGTCGCGGCGCACGACGCCGATCCGGAGCCGGCGGCGCTCGAGCCCGAAACCGTCGAGCTTCCGCCGCCGGAGGACGCCGTCGCGGAGATCACCGACGATGCGACCCCGCTCGAAGAGGGCCCCCTCCGCCCGGTCCGCCGCGCCCGTGGCGACGATGATGGGCGCGGCGCGCTCGTCTCGTCCGACCCGCTGCAGCGCTATCTCGCCGAGATCCGCCGCCACCCGCTCCTCACACGCCAGGAGGAGCACGATCTGGCCGTGCGCTACCAGAAGGATCGCGACATCGAGGCCGCCTACCGGCTGGTCACCGGCAACCTACGCCTGGTGGTGATGATCGCGCGCGAGTACCAGCGCTCGTTCCGCACCCTCCTCGACCTGATCCAGGAGGGCAACATCGGCCTCATGGAGGCGGTGAAGAACTTCGATCCCTACCGCGGCGTCCGCTTCCCCTCGTACGCGGTCTGGTGGATTCGCGCCTACATCATCCGCTACATCATGAACAACTGGCGTCATGGTGAAGCTCGGCACGACGCAGGCGCAGCGCAAGCTCTTCTTCAATCTGCAGAAGGAGAAGGACAAGCTCGAGGCCGAGGGCTTCGTCGCCGGTCCGAAGCTCCTCGCCGCAGCGGCTCGGACGTGAAGGAGAAGGAGGTCATCGAGATGGAGCAGCGCCTCGGCGCCAGCGACCTCTCGGTCGACATCGCCGCTGCACGAGGGCGAGGAGGGCACCCTCCTCGACGTGCTGAAGAGCGGCGCCGCCACGGCCGAGGATCAGGTCGCCGACGGCCGAGTACCGCGCGCGCCTCGACCGAGAAGATCCGGGAGTTCGGCGCCACCCTGCACGACAAGGATCGCGTCATCTTCGACCAGCGCCTGCTCGCCGAGGAGCCCCTCACCCTGCAGGAGATCGGCGACAAGTACGGCATCAGCCGCGAGCGCGTGCGGCAGGTCGAGAGCCGGCTGAAGCGCCGGCTGAAGGAATATCTGGCGACGCAGTTCGAGGATCTCCGCGACGTCAGCTGAGCGCGCGCCGGGCCGCCGAGCGGGCCGTCGGGAGCCTTGCGACTCTCGAAAACCCGTGGGTATAGTGCCGCGTCGTTTCGCGGATTGGGGGCCTGTCCTATGAGCCAACTTCACGGTGGACGCATCGTCGCCCGCGCGCTCAAGGCCGAGGGGGTGTCGCACGTCTTCACCCTCTGCGGTGGGCACGTGATGTCGATCTACGACGGCTGTCTCGACCACGGCATCCGGGTCGTCGACACCCGCCACGAGCAGACGGCGTCGCACGCGGCCGACGGCTGGTCGCGGGTGACGGGCGAGCCGGGCGTCGCCATCGTCACGGCCGGCCCGGGCCTGACCGATGCGGTCACCGGAGTCGCGAGCGCGTGGCGCGCCAACATCCCGATGCTCATCATCGGCGGCCAGGGGCCGCACGCGCTCTGCGACAAGGGCTCGCTGCAGGACATGAACCACGTCGACCTCATGCGGCCGATCACCAAGTGGTCGCACTCCGTGCCGGAGGCGCGGCGCCTCGCCGAGTACGTGAGCATGGCGTTCCGGATCGCGACCACCGGCGTGCCCGGTCCCGTCTATCTCGAGATGCCGGTCGACTTCCTCTTCGACAGCGTCGAGGAGTCGAAGATCGAGTTCCCGACCGGCTACCGCACGGCCGCCACCATCGGCGGCGACCCGGTCTACGTGGAGCGCGCCTACGATCTGCTGCGCCAGGCGCAACGGCCCGTTGCGCTGGTCGGCAGCCAGCTCTTCTGGTCGAAGCGGCGCGACGCCTACGAGCCTTTCGTCGAGCAGTTCGGATTGCCGGTCTACGTGAACGGCCAGGGGCGCGGCTCGCTGCCGCCCGGGCATCCGTACTACTTCCATCGCACGCGCAAGGACGCGCTGCGCTCGCGCCGACGTCATCCTCATCTTCGGCACGCCGCTCGACTTCCGTCTCGGCTATGGCCGCTCGAGCCATCTCAATCCGGAGGCCAAGCTCATCCAGGTCGACCTCGACGGCGGTGAGATCGGCCGCAACCGTCACGTCGACGTCGGCATCGTCGGCGACACCGGTCTCGTCATGGCGCAGCTCACGGCGCTGGCGAGCGGAGCGGGCGGCGGGAGCGCGGCCGTGCGCGAATGGGTGCGCGAGCTGCGCGCCAAGGAGAGCGCGCGTCTCGAGCAGATGCTGCCCGAGATGCACTCCGATGCGGCGCCGATCAATCCGCTGCGCCTGTGCAAGGAGATCGACGACGTGCTCGACGACGACACGATCGTCATCGGCGACGGCGGCGATTTCGTGGCGACCGCCGCGTCCGTGCTGCGCATCGCCAAAATCGGCCACTGGCTCGATCCGGGCCCGCTCGGCACCCTCGGCGTCGGGCCCGGGTATGCGATGGCCGCCAAGCTGGCCAGCCCCGACAGCAACGTCATCATCATCTACGGCGACGGCGCTTTCGGGCTGAACGCCATGGAGTTCGAGGCCTGCGTCCGGCAGAAGATCAACGTCGTCGGGATCATCGGCAACGATGCGGCGTGGATGCAGATTCGCCGCGGCCAGGTCGAGTTCTACGGCGAGGAGCGCTCGGTCGCGACCAAGCTCGAGTTCACGCGCTACGACAAGGTCGTCGAGGCGCTCGGCGGCCACGGCGAGTACGTCGAGGCGCCGAGCCAGATCCGTCCGGCGCTGGAGCGCGCGCTCGGCTGCGGCAAACCCGCGGTGGTGAACGTGCGCCTCGGCGTGAGCGAGTTCCGCAAGGGCGCCATCTCGATCTGATCACCGCATGCCCGAGCTCAACGCAGCCGCCGTCGTGATCGGCAACGAGATCCTCTCGGGCAAGGTGATCGACACCAACTCGCCCTTTCTCGCGACCGAGCTGCGCCAGCTCGGGGTGGCGCTGAGGCGGATCGCCGTCGTCGCCGACGACCTCGACGACATCGCCGCCGAGGTGCGCCATGCGCACCGGACCTTCGACGTCGTCTTCACCTCCGGCGGCGTCGGGCCGACGCACGACGACATCACCATCGAGGGCATCGCGCGCGCGTTCGATCGCCGCGTCGTCGTGCATCCGGACATCGAGTCGAAGCTGCGGGTCTTCTATGGCGACAGGATCAATCGCGCGCGCCTGAAGATGGCGGAGGTGCCCGAGGGTGCCGAGCTGATCACCGACGTCAGCCTGAACTTTCCCACCATCAAGCTCGAAAACATCTACATCCTTCCGGGCATTCCGGAGATCTTCCGGCAGAAGTTCCTCGGCTTGAAGGCGCGCTTCCAGCGCCGCCCCATACTGTCTGAAGGTGGTCTACACCGGCGTCGGCGAGGGCACGATCGCCGAGTTCCTCGACGACACGCTGCGCGAGTTCCCGGAGCTGATGCTCGGCTCCTATCCGAAGATCGACAATCCCGAGTACATGGTGAAGGTGACGCTCGAATCCAAGGACGCCGCGTACGTCGAGCGAGCGTTGCAGCATCTCCTGCGCGTCCTGCCGCAGGGGAGCGTCGTGCGCACCGAAGGCTGACAACCCGACGAGGAGGAGGAGGAGGACGATGAGGGTACCCATGCGAATCGGAGGAGCCGTGGTCGCTGCATCGCTCGCCGCGACCATCTGTCTCGGAGCGGCGAGGCCGGCGCTCGCGGACGACCACGAAGACAACTTCGCCACCGATTTCGGTCTCGGCGTCGGCGCCGTGATGGTCGATCTGGTGTACATGCCGGTCAAGTTCGTCTACGCCACCCTCGGTGGGCTGACCGGGGGCCTGGCCTACGTGCTGACCGTGGGGCGCACGGATACCGCCATGGCGATCTGGCGGCCGTCCCTCGGCGGCACCTACGTGGTCACGCCGTCCATGCTGAGAGGCGACGACGAGATCCACTTCAGCGGCCGCAGCGAGGAGCCGGAGGCGCGGAGCGGTCGCACCAGCGAGGAGCCGGTGAGCGAGCGCCCCCTCCACCCCGGCGAGTCCTACTGACAGACAGCACACGAGAAGGAGGTCTCACCATGAAGACGTCACTGGAGGTGCGCGCGCTGGCGGTGCTCGGGGTTCTCGCCCTGACGCTCGCCGCCTGCTCGCCCAAGCTCGAGGAAGGCGAGGTGCTCGAGAAGAACGGCGACACGTTCACGATTCGCCTCAGCAACAAGATCCCGCACCCCATCGACCGTGTCTGGGAGGCGTTCCAGCAGCCGCAGGACCTCGAGAAGTACAGCGAGCAGTACCAGCAGACGAAGCTCGTGAAGAGCGAGGGCGACGTCAAGGTCGTCGACTACCGCGTGTCGACGCTCGGGCAGGTGCAGGCCTTCACCATGCAGCTCACCGCCGAGCCGGCCGAGAAAGTGGTGAAGCTGAAGACGCTCGACAGCTCCCTCGTCGACATCGACGGCGAATACGATCTCAAGCCCGCCGACGACGGCAAGGCGACCCTCATCGTCTACAAGGCGACACAGAAGGACAAGGTCAACATCCCGGCGCCGGTGAGCGTGCAGAAGACCGCCATCAAGGAGGCCTTCGACAACCTCACGGCCGGCATCGACAAGGCCATCCAGGCCGGCGGCATGGGGGGCGACAAAGCATCGTGACGCCGGGGCTGTTGGCAGCCCTGCGCGAGTACAATGCCGGGCGGTTCTTCGAGTGCCATGAGGCGCTCGAAGAGCTGCTCGACGAAACGGCCGACGACGACTGGAATTTCGTCATCGGCCTCATCCAGATCGCCGTCGGATACCACAAGCTGACCGGCGGTCATCCCGGCGGGGAGGGCCTGCTGGCGAAGGGCCTGGCCAAGCTGGCACCGTATCCCGACGATCACCAGGCGCTCGATCTCGGCGGGCTGCGCCGCGGCGTCGAGGCCGACCTCGCCCGTGTCGCGCGGGCGCGCGGGACGGGCGAGGGCCTCGAGCTCGCGCCGCCGCGGCTTCTGCCGGTCACGGGGCGCTCGCGCCCATGAAGGTGAGGCGAGCCGAGTTCATCGGCGCGGCCACCGAGCCGGACCGCTTTCCGCCGGGCGGACCTCCCGAGGTCGCGTTCGCGGGGCGGTCGAACGTCGGCAAGTCGTCCGCCATCAACCGTATCCTCGCGCGGCGCGGCCTGGCGCGGACGAGTGGAACGCCGGGGCGCACGCAGCAGCTCAACTTCTTCGCCGTCGACGATCGTCTCGTCTTCGTCGATCTGCCTGGCTACGGCTACGCCAAGGTACCGCGCGCGATCCGGGCCGGCTGGGGACCGCTCGTCGAAAGCTACCTCGAGCGCCGCGCCGTGCTGGCCGGGCTGGTCCTCTTGATCGACGTGCGGCGGGGGTTCGAGGAAGAGGAGGAGCGGCTGCTCGCTTTCGCGGCCGCGCGCGACCTGCCGCTCCTGGTCATCGCCACCAAGGTCGACAAGCTGCGTCGGTCGGAGCGCGGGCAGGCGGAGCGCGCGTTCGCGTCGACCCCGGTTCCGGTGGTGCCGTTCTCGGCGGTGAGCGGCGAGGGCGTCGACGACGTGTGGCGCGCCATCGCCGCCTGGACGGCGACGCCGGCGCGACGGCGGTGATCGGGGCATGCCGAACGTCGCCGTCGTGATCCCGGTCCGCGACCGGGCCGGGATGGTCGTCGAGGCGATCGGCTCGGTGCTGGCCCAGACCTACCGCGACCTCGGCCTCGTCGTCGTCGACGACGGCTCGTCCGACGACTCCGCCGCGGCGGCCGAGTCGGCCCTCGCGGCCGCCGCCGTGCCGGCGTGGCTCCTGCGGCAGCCGCCGCGCGGCGTGGCCGCGGCCCGCAATGCGGGCGCGGCACGGCTCGACGCGCGCTGGATCGCCTTCCTCGATTCCGACGATCTCTGGCTGCCGCGCAAGCTCGAGCGGCAGATCGCCTGGCTCGAGTCGCATCCGGGCTATCGCCTGGCGCAGACGGAAGAGCGCTGGTGCGATGGCGGCCGGCACCGCAATCCCGGGATCCGCCATCGGAAGGAGGAGCGGCTGTTTCTCCGTAGCCTCGGCTGTTGCCTGGTGAGCCCGTCGGCGGTCGTGATCGCGCGCGACCTCCATGCGGCGTACGGCGGGTTCGACGAGACGTTCATGCTCTGCGAGGACTACGAGCTCTGGCTCCGTATGACCGTACGCGAGCTCGTGGGTCTCGTCCCGGAGGCGCTCGTCGTGAAGCGTGGCGGGCACCCGGGGCAGCTCTCGCGCTCGACCTGGGGGCTCGACCGCTGGCGCGTGGCGGCGCTGGTGAAGCTGCTCGCGAGCGACGCGCTCGGTGCCGCGGAGCGGGCGGCCGTGGCGGCGGTCGCGCGTGCGAAGTGCGACGTCCTCGCGAGCGGCGCTGCGCGGCGTGGACGCGACGACGAGGCGGCGCGGTATCGACAGCTCGGCGCGATCGCCGAGACGATGGCGGTGGCGGCGTGACTCCCGCGGCGATCCTCGTCGCGCGCACGGCAGCCTGGAGCGACGCTGGGCGTGCGGCGCTCGCGGCCGTCGTCGAGACGCTGCGGCCGAGCGCCCGACACCTGAGCGACATCCTCGATTGGCTCGACGACATCGCCGCCCGGGACGGCGCATCGCCGGAGACGGTGCTCGACGATGCACGGCTCCGCGCGATCGCCGCGAGCGGCGGGTCGGGGCCGGAGCGTCTGAAGCGCTGGAAGGAGCGGCTCCGTCGGCTGCGTTATCCCCGTCTCGCCGCGCGCCAGGACGCCGTCGCCAGCCAGCTCCGCGCCATGACGCGCCCGGCACTGACGATCACGCCGCCCCCCGGCCTCGAGGGCGGCGTCGTCACCGTGACGATCCGTGCCCGCACGACGGGCGAGCTGGCCGACGCCCTGGCGGTGCTGCAGCGTGAACTCGCGGCGGGCGACGTCGCGCGGCTCTTCGCGCTGCTCGACGAGGCGTGACGGCGCGGACGCGCGGTGCTACGAGGGCAGGGTGTTCGTTCCCGAAGAGGTGCTGGTCGAGCGCGGCTGCGAAGACACGCCGATCGCCCGCCGGTGCCGCGTGCGCGCGCCGCACGTGCCGGTGCGCGTGATCGACGACCGCCGCGCCCTCCAGAGCCAGGGCTTCGCGGCGGCGAAGCGCCGCCTGCTGCTGGCGCCGCGCCGCGGCGCCTTCCTCGAGCACTGTCCCGCCGGCACCCGCGGGCTGGCCTGCTGCAACTACCTCGTCCTGACGTTCGCCTCGAACTGTCCCATGGACTGCCGCTATTGTTTCCTGCAGGAGTACCTCGCCGACACGCCGGCGCTCACCGCCTACGTCAACCCCGACGACGCGCTCGCCGAGGTCGGCCGCCTCCTCGACGGCCATCCGGGGCGGCGGTTCCGCATCGGGACCGGCGAGCTGGCCGACAGCCTCGCGCTCGACCCGCTGACGGGCTTGAGTCGCGACCTGGTGCCGTTCTTCGCGATGCGGGCGAACGCCCTTCTCGAGCTGAAGACGAAGACCGATTGCGTCGACGATCTCGTCACGATGGATCCGTGCGAGCGGGTGGTGGTGTCGTGGTCGCTCGCGCCCGCGGCCGCCATACGCCTCGCGGAGGCCGGGACCACGCCCTTGCCGGCGCGTTTCGCGGCCATGCGGCGGGCCGCCGCCGCGGGGTACAAGATCGGCGTCCATCTCGATCCCCTCATCGAGCACGAGGGATGGGAGGAGGGCTACCGTGATCTCGCGCACGCGCTCGCGGCCACCGTCCCGGCGGCCCGCATCGCCTGGGTGAGCATGGGGGCGCTGCGCCTCTCGCCGGCACTGCGGATGCGGATGCGGGTCCGCTTCCCGGGCACGCCGCTGCTCGCGGGCGAGCACGTCGCCGGCGCCGACGGCAAGTGGCGCGACTTCCAGCCGCTGCGCGTGCGCATGTACCGGGCCGTCCGACGATTCGTCGAGGCGGCCGTGCCGGACGTCCCGCTGTATCTCTGCATGGAAACGCCCGACGTCTGGGAGCGGGTGTTCGGTACGCCGCCCCTCCGCGACCAGGAGCTGGGTGCGGTGTTGGCGGCGCGATGACGTCCGACGCGGGGATCGGCATCTTCGACTCGGGCGTCGGCGGCCTGACCGTCCTGCAGCGGCTGCTCGAGACCGTTCCGCGGGAGCATCTCATCTATCTCGGCGACACCGCGCGCCACCCATACGGTACCAAGTCCGCCGCGGTCGTCGCGCGCTACTCGATCGAGAACACGCAATTCCTGGTGGACAAGGGCGTGAAGATGATCGTCGTCGCCTGCAATAGCGCGTCGGCGGTGGCGCTCGACACGCTGCGCGAGCGCTTCGAGGTGCCGGTGATCGGCGTCATCGAGCCCGGCGCGCGCGCGGCCGTCGCGACGACCCGCAACCGCAAGGTGGGCGTCATCGGCACCGAGGCGACGATCGCGAGCGGCAGCTACACGCGCGCGCTGCGGGCACTCGAGCCGGAGCTGGAGATCTATACGCGCGCCTGCCCGCTCTTCGTCCCGCTGGCGGAGGAGGGCTGGGTGGAGAACGACGTTGCCCGCGAGGCGGCGGCCCTGTATCTGGCGAGCCTGCGTCAGAGCCGGATCGATACCCTCGTTCTCGGCTGCACGCACTATCCGCTCCTCGCGCGGACCATCGCCGACTATCTCGGTCCCGAGGTGCAGTTGATCGACTCCGCGGCCGAGACGGCGCGTGACGTCGTCGCGACGCTCGGCGCGCGCACACTCGCCCGTCCGTCGGGGCGCGGCTCGGCGTCATTCTTCGTGACCGACGTGCCGGACCGCTTCACCAAGATCGGCGGCCGGTTTCTCGGCTCCGCCGTCGACTCGGCCGTTCGCATCGAGCGCTAGGCTAGACCATCCGGTCGCCGACGCAGGTGAGGAGCGGCGGTGCGTCCGGCCGCACCCCGAGCTGCCACGCGATCGCGTCCGGCGCCGTTCCCGATGCGCGGATCGTTCCAGCGTGGACGCCGTGCAGGTGATGCGCCGCGCAGATCGTCGTCCGAGTGTCGCGTGAATTCCCCCCGCCGCACGATCGAAACACCAGGTCATGGTCGTGCAAGTTGCGGCGCGCGCTGCACCCCGGAACCGTGCAGCGCCGACCGTCGCGCGCGAAGATCGGGTCGCGATGTCGCGGCAGGCCCTCCCAGTAGCGGATGACGTGACGCAGAAGCGCTTCGAGCGCCGCCCAGCGCGGCGCGCCTCCCTCCGCGAATGCGTCCAGCACGTCACGGAAGAGCGCGACGACCGATGCGGGTCCGGTGAACCGGATCTCGACATCACACACTTCCGGGGCCCCACGGTGCGCACCGATGTGCAGTCGCATCGGCGGTGTCATTTCTCGGCACCGCGACTCGCGCGCGGCCATCGGCGACGAGTCGTGCCCATCGGCGACGACCGATGACGGTTCCGGCTCCTCGGGGCCATCGGCGTCCGACGGGATGTACTCGCCGTCGAGCGGCGGCGGATCCAGCAAGACGCCGGACCTGTCGTGTGCCTCGAGCACCGCGTCGACATCGTCGCACAGCCGGCGCACGGTGACGGCCCGCGCATGTGCCACCCAGGCCGCCGCGTTCTCGCGAGCGACGACCGGCACGAGCGCCAGGGCTCGCGCCCACGAGAGCGTACCGTCGCCGTAGGCTCGCGCGAACGCGTCTCCGCGCCGGGTGGCCTTCTCGACCTTCAAGAGCGCCCAGGCTTTGCGGTTCGAGATGCCGAGCCGCTCGCGGACGTACATCTCGAGCGAGGCGTGCCCGAGCAGACGATACAGCCGATGATCGGCGACGACGCGGAGGAGCCGCGCGCCGGACAGGCGAGGCGCACCCGCACGGTGGGCTCGCCATCAATCGTGCCCTCCGTGGCCTCGTCCGCCTCGGGATCGGCGGCGGCAGGGGTCGCCGGCCGCGACTTCCGGGCGACGCGCTCGAGGTCGGCGACACTGACCCGGCTGGCGAGCGCGAGCCAGCGGCCTTCGTCGTCGACTGTCGCGACCGCGCAGATCGCGCAAGCCTGCGTCCACGAGACGTCCGAGCGATCGAAGGCCGTCGACACCGCCGGCAGCGCGCCGAGCCGTGTGGCGACCCAGGCCGCCGCGTGTAGGGTGCGCGCCGAGAGCCCGAGCCGCTCGCGCGCGTAGTCGCCGAGCCGCACGAAGCCGAGACGCCGATACGCACGTGTGCGGATGAGCAGGCGCGCGACCGATCCGAGCTCCCGGCGCGCCGCCGCCTCGGTCCGACATGCGACACGCGGCTCGATGTCGATGCGCTCGGCAAGGTGCGCCCGCTCCGAGAGACCCGCCCGGTCGGCCTGCGCATGCATCCGGGCGTGCGGGTGTCCTGTCCGCCGTTCCCGCCGCCAAGACAAAGGCGCGATCATGTCCATGCGCTCCAGCTATACGAAAGAGATCGACAAGAGGATCGTAATCAACCAGGCGAATAATACACGAAAGGTCGCGAGATGTCAAGCCAAATCGCGGCACGGCTCGCCGACACGATCCGATGGGCGCGCAAGTTCTCGTCGTTCAGATCGTCGTCGGGATGATCACGCATCGGCAGGCCCTGATCGTCGGGCATGTCGTCCGAGCAGATGCCTTCGCCGCAATGGGTGATGTCGTTCGGCGCCGGTACGAGCTCCGGCGACCCGGATGACGACCACGCGGTGGTCCAGGGAATCGACACGATCATTCCTGTGGACGTGTACGTCCTCGGGTGCCTTCCGCATCCGCACGCGGCGCTCGATAGACTCCTGAAGTGGCAGGAGTGCGGCAGGTAGTGACTGAGCTTGGAATGAGTCACTATCCCGCGGCAGACCCGCTTTGCGGCGGTTCCGCGCGTGCGTTATGGTAGTGGGCTGATGTTTCAAGGCATCGTTCGCAAGATCGTCGGCACGAAGAACGACCGCGACCTGAAGCGGCTCCGGCCGATCGTCGAGGAGATCAACGGCTTCGAGGCCGAGCTCGAGAAGCTCTCCAACGACGCCCTCAAGGCGAAGACCGGCCAGTTCCGCGAGCAGCTGGCGCAGGGCAAGGATCTCGACGACATCCTGCCGGAGGCCTTCGCGGTCGTGCGCGAGGGCTCGCGCCGCGTCCTCGGCATGCGCCACTTCGACGTGCAGCTCATCGGCGGCATGGTGCTCCATAGCGGCAAGATCGCCGAGATGAAGACCGGCGAGGGCAAGACCCTGGTCGCGACCCTGCCGGTGTACCTGAACGCGATCGAGGGCAAGGGCGTGCACGTCGTCACCGTGAACGACTACCTGGCCCGCCGCGACGCCGAGTGGATGGGACGCCTCTACACCTTCCTCGGCCTCTCGGTCGGCGTGATCCTCCACGGGCTGAACGACAAGGAACGCCAGGACGGCTACAACGCCGACGTCACGTACGGACAGAACAACGAGTTCGGCTTCGACTACCTGCGCGACAACATGAAGTTCAGCCTCGAGGACTACGTCCACCGGACGTATCCCGAGCGGATGACCGACGCGAAGGGCAAGGAGGTCGACAAGCTCTTCAACTACGCGATCGTCGACGAGGTGGACTCGATCCTCATCGACGAGGCGCGGACGCCGCTCATCATCTCCGGGCCGGCCGAGGAGTCGACCGAGAAGTACTACGTCATCGACCGCGTGATCCCCCGCCTGCAGAAGGAAACCGACTTCACGGTCGATGAGAAGACGCGGAACGCGATCATGACCGAGGAAGGGATCGCCAAGGTCGAGAAGATCCTCGGCGTGGCGAACCTCTACGATCCGGCGCAGATCGATACGCTCCATCACGTCAACCAGGCGCTGCGCGCGCACGCGATCTACAAGCGCGACGTCGACTACGTCGTGAAGGACGGCGAGGTCCTCATCGTCGACGAGTTCACCGGGCGCCTGATGCCCGGGCGGCGCTGGAGCGACGGGCTGCATCAAGCGGTGGAGGCGAAGGAGGACGTCAAGATCGAGCGCGAGAACCAGACGCTCGCCACGGTGACGTTCCAGAACTACTTCCGCATGTACAAGAAGCTCGCGGGCATGACGGGTACGGCGGATACCGAGGCCGTCGAGTTCCACCAGATCTACGGCCTCGAGGTGATGGTCGTCCCGACCCACCGCGACATGATCCGCGACGACCTCGCCGACGTCGTCTACAAGACCGAGCGCGAGAAGTTCAACGCCGTGGTCGACGACATCCGCGAGCGCCACGAGAGGGGCCAGCCCATCCTGGTCGGCACCATCTCGATCGAGAAGTCCGAGCGCGTGGCGGCGATGTTGAAGAAGGAAGGCATCAAGCACCACGTCCTGAACGCCAAGCAGCACGAGCGCGAGGCCGAGATCGTGGCCCAGGCGGGGCGCTACAAGTCGGTCACGATCTCGACCAACATGGCCGGCCGCGGCACCGACATCGTCCTCGGCGGCAACGCCGAGTTCATGGCGCTCAGCGAGACCGGCACCAAGGACCCCGACGACCCGACGTACCAGGCGGCGCTCGAGAACGTATCGCGCCCAGTGCGCTGCGGAGCGCGAGCAGGTGCTTCAGGCCGGCGGCCTGCACATTCTCGGCACCGAGCGTCACGAGAGCCGACGGATCGACAACCAGCTGCGTGGTCGCTCCGGCCGCCAGGGCGATCCCGGCAGCTCGCGCTTCTTCCTCTCGCTCGAGGACGACCTCCTGCGCATCTTCGGCGCCGAGCGCATCCAGAAGATCATGGAGCGGCTCGGCATGGAGGAGGGCGAGCCGATCGAGCACCGCTGGATCAACTCCGCCATCGAGAACGCCCAGAAGAAGGTCGAGGCGCACAACTTCGACATCCGCAAACACCTTCTCGAGTACGACGATGTGATGAACAAGCAGCGCGAGGTCATCTACGCGCGGCGGCGCGAGATGCTCGCGTCCGACAACTTGAGGGACGACGTCCTCGAGATGGCGGTCGGCCTCGCCGAGGAGCTGACCGCGACGCACGCTCCCAAGGACGCAGGCACCGGACGAGTGGGACTGGAAGGCGCTCGACGACGTGCTCTTCAAGCAGTTCAACTTCCGCCTGAACGTGCCGGAGGACGCGCGCAGCGAGCTGACGAGCCGCGGAGCTGCAGGATCGCGTCGTCGAGCACGTGCAGCGGCTCTACGCGGAGCAGGAGCAGACGTTCACCGCGCCCGTGCTGCGGCACCTCGAGAAGGTCATCATGCTGCAGACGATCGATACGCTCTGGAAGGACCATCTGCTGGCGATGGACCATCTCAAGGAGGGCATCGGCCTCCGCGGCTACGCGCAGGTCAATCCCCTGCAGGAGTACCAGCGCGAGGGCTTCGAGATGTTCGAGGCCATGATGGGGCGCATCGAGCCGACGTCGTCGAGAAGCTCTACACCGTGCAGCTCGCGCGCGAGGAGGACGTCGAGCGCCTCGAGCAGAAGCGCCGTGCGGTGCCGGTGATGATGAGCCACGGCGACGCCGCCGAGGCGCGGCAGCGAGACGGTGCGCCGCGAGGGGCCGAAGGTCGGCCGCAACGATCCCTGCGTGTGCGGCTCGGGCAAGAAGTACAAGAAGTGCTGCGGTAGCGCCGCCAAGTGACGATCGTGAGGCGGCGGGTGCGGGAGACGCCGATCCGCGTCCCGGGCTTCCGGTTCGCGGGCGTCGCGTGCGGCATCAAGCCGAGCGGGCGGCTCGACCTGGCGCTGATCCACTCCGAGGCGCCGGCCACGGTCGCGGCGATGTTCACGCGCAATCGCGTCAAGGCGGCCCCGGTCGTGATCGCCGCCAGGCACGCGCGTCGCGGGCGCGCGCGGGCCGTGCTGATCAACAGCGGCAACGCCAACGCCTGCACCGGCGCCGCGGGGACGCGTGTGGCGATCGCCGCCTGCCGCCAGACCGGCATCGCGCTCGGCGTGTCACCCTACGCGGTCCTGCCGTGCTCGACCGGGAAGATCGGCGTCCTCCTGCCGCCGGTGCCGATGGTACGCGGCATCGCCGCCGCGGTCCGCGCCCTCGACGCGGGCGGTCTCTGGCGGGCGGCGCACGCGATGCGCACGACGGACGCCTTCCCGAAGGTCGTGGCCCGCCGCGTCCGCCTCGGCGGGCGGACGGTGACGATCGCCGGACTCGCCAAGGGCGCCGGGATGATCGCGCCCGACATGGCGACGTTGATCGTCTGCGTCCTCACCGACGCGCGCATTGCGGCACCGGCGCTCCGGCTGTTCACGCGTGCCGCCGCCGCGACGTCCTTCAACGCGATCACCGTCGACGGCGACATGAGCACCAACGACACGCTCGTCGTGCTCGCCAACGGCGTCGCCGGCAATGCGCCGCCCGCCACGGGCAGCGCCGACGGGCGGCGCTTCGCGGCCGCGCTGGCAGGGGTCATGGCCGCGCTCGCCGACATGGTCGTCGCCGACGGCGAGGGCGCGAGCAAGCGCGTCCGCATCGAGGTGCGCGGCGCGAGGAGCGAGGTGGGCGCGCGGCGCCTGGCGCGCAGCATCGCGCAATCGTCGCTGGTGAAGACGGCCCTCTACGGCGGCGATCCCAACTGGGGCCGCATCGTCTGCGCCGCCGGCTACGCCGGTGTCCCGATCGACCCGGCGCGCCTGAGCGTCCGCATCGGTGGCGTCCCGGTACTGCGGCGCGGCGAGCCGGCGCCGGACGCGGTCGTGCGTCGTGCGGCGGCGATCATGCGCGCCGACGCCTTCACGGTGGTGGTCGACGTCGCCGCCGGTGGATCGCGCCAGGCGACGATGACGACGAGCGATCTCACACCCGCGTACGTACGCTTCAACTCGGCGTACTCGACCTGAGCGCCGGCTCCTCGGACCGAGTGGCGTGACGACGCGCCCTTCCGATGCGGGCCGCCGTCGCTAGCGACGCCGATCGTGCCCGGCGAGCGCCGTCTCCTGGAGGCTCGACCTGAGCTCGTCGGGCACGCCGGGGAGGAGCCGATCGACGAGGGCGCGCGCGCGACCGGCGAGCTCGGCGGCCTCGGCGCGCCGGCCATCACGAGCGGCGGTCTCGGCCAGGAGATCCAGCGCTCGCCACTGCGTCGGCGGGTAGCCGATCGCGGCGGCGGTCGCGAGCGCCTCCCGGAGCGTCACGACCGCCTCCGCGCGACGGTCGAGCGCGAGCAGCGCGCGGCCTCGCAGCTCGAGCCCGCGGCCGACCAGCTTGTCGGCGCCGTGACGCCGCGCTCCGGCCAGCTCGGCGTCCGCGAGTGCGAGCGCCTCCTCGATCCTGCCGCGGACGAGCGCGATGCGTCCGAGCGCGTCGTCGACGTGCAGGCCGTAGCGCCAGCGCATCCAGGGATCGCCGGGCGTGACGAGGTCGGCGCGGATCGGCGCGAGACGCGCAAGCGCGGCGTCGGCGTCGCCGAGCGCCAGCTCGTTCGCGCCGAGATTGATCTCGGCGTTGGCGATGATCTCCGGATCGCCGAGGTCGCGCGCGATCGCCGCCGCGTGCGCGTTGTGGCGCCGCGCCTGCGCGTGCTCCCCCAGCTCGGCGAGCACCCAGCCCAGGGTGTTCAGCAGCCGCGACCGGAACGCGCGGTCGCCGACGCGCTCGCAGAGCTCGATCGACTCGCGGAGCTCCGACACCGCGCGCGCATACTGGCCGAGACAGCACGCCGCCTTGGCGATGAACCACTTGGGGTAGATGACGTAGGTCGGCATCCCGAGCCGCTGACCCGTCTCGAGGACTCCTTCCTCGATCGCGAGCGCCTCGGCGTAACGACCGCGCCACTCGAGCGCCTGCGCGAAGTTCCCGCGCACGCGGATCAGCACGCGCTCGTCGCCTGCCCGCTCGGCGAGCCGCTCGATCGCCGCGTGCCCGCGCTCGGCCGCCTCGAGCTCCCCTCGGATGAGTCGGTGGAACTGCACGTTGTCGCGCGCGAGCGCCTCGGCCGCGGGGAGATCGTGGGCGTTCGCGAGCGCGAGGGCGGCGGCGGTCGTGCGCTCGCTGTCCTCGTACGCGTGCCCCCACGCATAGCTGAATCCGGCCCACGCGAGGTTCGTGGCCCGGCTCGCGAGGTCCCCGAGCGCGGCGGCGTTCTCGTAGGCGCGACCCGACGCGCGGAACTCGCTGGTGAGGAAGGCCGCCGCGGCGATCGCCTCCTCGAGCTGCCGGCGGGCGTTCGCCGGCACGTGCTCGCCGAGCCGCTCCGCGATGGCGAGCGCCTGGCGGGCGTGCTCGATCGCGGCCTCGTTCGCATACGCGTGCAGCGCCTTCACCGCGGCGCGGCGATGGTACTCGAACGCACGCTCCCAGTCCTCGCCGCGCGCGAAGTGGAGCGCCAGCGCCTCGTAGTGCTCGGCGAGCCGCTCGGCGTACAGCTCCTCGATGGCGAGGCCGATCGTGCGGTGGAGCTCCTTGCGCCGCTGCACGAGGATGCTCGCGTAGGCGACGTCGTGCGTCAGCGCGTGCTTGAACATGTAGGCCAGCTCCGGGTGCGCCGCCTTCTCGTAGATGAGCTCGAGCGCCCGCAGCTCGCCGACGAGGTCCGATACCTGGTCGCCCACCTCGCTCACGCGCGCCAGCAGGCGCAGCGCGAACTCCCGGCCGATGACGGACGCCATCTGGAGCGCACGCTTGGGCTCGTCTTCGAGGCGGTCGAGGCGCGCCATGAGGACCCCCTGCACGCTGTCGGGCACGGCGGTGTCCGCGAGCGCGCGCGCGACGACGATGCGGCCGTTCTCGCGCCGGAGCGTCCCTTCCTCGAGCAGCGACTTCGTCACCTCCTCGACGAAGAGCGGATTGCCCTCGGCCTTGTGCGCGATCAGCTCGCGGAGCGCATCCGGGAGCGTCGCCGTCGCGAGGAGGGCGCTCGCCATGGCCGCCGTGTCGACCGCCGAGAGCGCGGCCAGCGCGATCCGCCGGTGGTAGCTGCGGTCGCCGAACGCGTGACGATAGCCCGGACGATGGGTGAGGATGAGCATCACCGGCGCGGCGGGGATCGCCTCGGCGAGGAACCCGAGGTAGTCCTGCGACGCCGCGTCGATCCAGTGGAGATCCTCGATGACGAGGACGAGCGGCGCCGTTTCCGCCGCGCGCAGATTGAGCGCCTTCAGCGCGCGGAAGGTCTCGCTGCGCCGGGTGGCGGCGTCGAGGGCATCGACGGCGGGGTCGCCGGTCGGCAGCGAGAGCAGCGCGCGGATGAACGGTCGGGCCCACTCGAGGTCGCCCGCCGCCGCGTCGACCTTCGCGAGCGCACTCGCCTCGTCGTCGCGATCGTCGATCCCGAGCGCGCGTCGCACGGCGTCGGTGATCGGGAGGAACGCGGTCCCCGCGCCGGAGGAGGCGCACCGCCCCTCGATCCACCGGTGCGGCGTGTCGCCGAGCGCGGCCCGGAACTCGTAGAGGAGCCGCGATTTTCCGATCCCCGCCTCGCCCACGACGAACACCACCTGTCCGCGCCCGCGGCGGGTCAGGTCGAACGCCTCGTGGAGCGCCGCGAGCTCGGCGTGCCGCCCGGCGAAGGGCGTGAGCCCCTCCGCGGCGAGCGCGTCGACGCGATCGCGCGCCGACCGCTCGCGGACGACCTCGAAGACGCGCACGGGGTCGCGCTTGCCCTTGATCGCCTGCGGACCGAGGTCGCGGAGCTCGAAGAAGGGCGCCACGAGACGGCGCGTCGCCTCGGAGACGACGACCTTTCCGGGAGCGGCGATCGTCTGGAGCCGGGCCGCGAGGTGCGTGGTGTCGCCGATCGCGGTGTACTCCATGCGCAGGTCGTTCCCGATCCGGCCGACGACGACGAGTCCGGTGTGGATGCCGATGCGGACCTGCAAGTCGACCTTGCACGTGTCGCGGAGCTCCTCGCGGCAGCGTGCGAGCGCCTCCTGGATCGCGAGCCCAGCACGCAGCGCGCGCTGCGGCGCGTCCTCGAGCGCCAGCGGTGCGCCGAAGAGCGCCATGATGCCGTCGCCGGTGAACTGGTTCACCGTGCCCTCGCAGCGATGGACCTCCTCGAGCATGTGGCCGAAGCAGCGGTCCATCAACGCGCGCATCTCCTCGGGATCGATGCGCTCGGCGATCGCCGTCGACCCGACGACGTCGGCGAAGAGGATGGTGACGAGCTTGCGCTCCCCGGCGAGCCCGGCGCTGCTGGCGCGGATGCGCGCCGCGAGATGCGCCGGCGTGTACGACGCCGGCGCGGGGACGGGCGGCGCCGGCGCCGTCGCGAGGCGCGCGCCGCAGCGATCGCAGAACGCCGCATCGGGCAACACCTCCGCCCCGCAGGCAGCGCACGACCTCGCGAACGGCCGGCCACAGCCGCGGCAGAATCGCGCCTCGTCGCGGTTCTCCTGACCGCAGCCGGTGCACTGCATGGGCTTTCTTAGACTCGCCGCCGCGCGCGAGACAACCATGCCCGCCCCGGCGGCGCGCCGCCCGGCCACGACGCCGCATGGATGCCCGGGCACCGGGCGGTTGCGCGTCGGCCAGGCTCGACGGCGCCGACGGCCCGGGTACCGATCATCCCCGGGGCGCCTGCTCCGAGGCGCTTCGCACGGACGGGAATCCGGGCCGGCGATTTTGCCACGGACTGGAACCGGAGGGGCCGTGGCGCCGCGGCCACGCCCTTCCGGTCGAGGAGCGCGGACGCGTGGAGATGGCATCGGCCTTGCTCTCCTCTCGGCCACATATGAGCGACGACCTCGTCATCGGCATGGCCGGCTCGGGAGGCGATGGCATCGTGTCGGCCGGCGAGTCGCTGCTGACCGCCGCCGCCCTCGAGGGCTACCACGCGATCATGACCAAGAGCTTCGGCTCGCAGATCCGCGGCGGCGAGTCCTCGTGCCGCCTGCGCATATCGACCCGCAAGGTGTGGAATACGGGCGAGACGCTCGACGTCGCCGTCGCGCTCAACTGGCCCGACTTCATCAAGTTCGGCGCCCAGCTTCCCGTGGGCGGCCGGACGGTCGTGATCTACGACGGCAAGGCGGATGGCACGGCTCCCAGCATCCCGCTCACCGGCGTGACGCCGGCCGAGGTGCTCGCGGTACCGATCACCGAGATGGCGAAGCGAATGTCGGGCGGCGACCGCGCGAAGAACACGCTGGTGCTCGGCCTCCTCGCCGGCTGGTTCGACGTCGCGCGCGACGCGATCCGGGCCGGGATGGTGAAGAAGTTCGCACGCAAGAGCCGCGAGGTGCTCGAGGCCAACGAGCGCGCCTTCGCGGCCGGCCTCGCGTACACGGAGACGCATCCGCTCGCGACGAGGCGCGTGATGGAGCGCCCGCAGGAGGCGCGCGCGACGAAGCTCATCGTCGACGGCAACGAGATGTGCGCCGCCGCCGCGATCATCGCCGGCTGCGAGTTCTTCGGCGGCTATCCGATCACCCCGTCGAGCGAGATCATGCAATTCCTCGATCGCGAGATCTGGAGCCATGGCGGCACCATGCTGCAGGCCGAGGACGAGATCGCCGGCATCGGCGCCGTCGTGGGCGCGTCATTCGCCGGGAAGAAGGCGATGACGGCGACCTCGGGACCGGGGATGTCGCTGAAGACGGAGATGCTCGGGCTCGCGAGCATCGCCGAGCTGCCGCTCGTGTGCGTGAACGTCCAGCGGGGCGGGCCGTCGACCGGTCTGCCGACGAAGAGCGAGCAGGCGGATCTGTTCCAGGCGGTCTTCTCGGGTCACGGCGACACCGTCCGACCGGTGCTCGCGCCGACCAGCGTCCGCGATACCTTCGAGATGACCGTCGAAGCGTTCAATATCGCCGAGCAATATCAGACCCCGGTGATCCTGCTCTCCGACCAGGAGATCGCGCAGCGCAAGGAGATCGTCGATCCGCCCGATCTCGCCGTCCGGCTCGTCGAGCGCCGCCGGCCGACGACCCACGAGCTCGAGGACTACCAGCGGTTCCGGATGACCGAGTCCCGGGTCAGCCCGATCACCGATCCGGGAACGCCGGGCGGCAACTATCTCGCCTCGGGGATCGAGCACGACGAGCACGGCTCGCCCACGGCCAGCGGCGCGATGCACGCGCGGATGAACGCCAAGCGCTTGACCAAGCTCGATCCGCTGCAGAGCCGGCGCGACCTCTTCGTCGTCGCCGGCGACGCCGACGCCCCGGTCGGCCTGATCAGCTGGGGCAGCGTTGCCGGCGTCGTCATGGAGGCGTTGCAGCGGGCGCGGTCCGAGGGGCTGCAGGTGAAGCTGCTGGTGCCGAAGCTCCTCTGCCCGGTGTCGCGCGAGATGTACCAGGACTTCTTCGCCTCGGTGAGGGCCGGGCTCGTGATCGAGCAGTCGCATCAGGGCCAGTTGCACAAGTTGATTCGCATGTACGCGGACGTGCCCGACGGCATCGAGTCGCTCGCGAAGAGCGGCGCCAATCCGATCCTCGCCAGCGAGGTGGTGGAGCGCGTGCGTCAGATGGCGCTCGCCCTGCAGCGCAAACAGGTTCCGCAGTCGGAGCCGCGGGAATGATGGCAATGGAGGACGTCATGGCCGGCGCCGCCGCACACACCACGGCGCACACCGCGAAGGAGTTCCAGAGCGATCTGAAGCCGATCTGGTGCCCGGGATGCGGCGACTTCGGCGTCCTGACGGCGATGTACCGCGTGCTCGCGGCGATCGGCCGGCCGCCGCACGAAATCGCCTTCGTCTCCGGCATCGGCTGCTCGAGCAGGATTCCCGGCTACACGACGGCGTACGGCTTCAACAGCGTCCATGGCCGCGCCTTGCCGATCGCGCAGGGCATCAAGCTCGCCAATCCCGACCTGCTGGTGCTCGTCGCGGGCGGCGACGGCGACGGCTTCTCGATCGGCGGCGGGCACCTGCCACACGCGATACGCCGGAACATCGACCTGACGTACGTCGTCATGGACAACCAGACCTACGGGCTCACCAAGGGCCAGCTCTCGCCGACATCGCCGCGCGGCCGGAAGACCGCGTCGTCGACCCACGGCAGCCTCGAGAACCCGGTGAATCCCCTCCTGTACGTGCTCGCCTACGGCGCGGGATTCGTCGCGCAGGGCACGCCCGGCGACATGACGGGGCTCACGGCGATGATCGAGGACGCGATCCGCTTCCCCGGCTTCGCCTTCGTGAACGTGCAGTCGCCCTGCGTCACGTTCGGCCCGGCCGAGCTGCAACTCAAGGCGCACAAGGCGTCGATGAAACCGCTACACACGCTCGGGCACGACCCGGCCGATCGCCTGCGCGCGATGGAGCTGGCGCAGGCGTACGGAACGGAGCTCTACACCGGCGTGTTCTACCGCAACCCCGACCCGGCGCCGACCTACGACGACGCCGTGCGCGGCCGGCGCGAGGAGCTGCGCCGAACGGCGCAATCGAAAGCGCACCTGCTCGACCGATTCATTCCCGAGGCGTGAGGGGCGAAACCGCGCCCAGGCCGAGCATCGCCCCGGCCTCGGCCGGGGTGGCGATCCGGCGACCGGCGCGGCGGGCCAGGGCGACGATCTCGCCGATCAGCTCCTCGTTCGCCGGTCGCCGCGGCCCGTCGTAGTCCTCGAGTCCGACGCGCACGTGGCCGCCGCGCGCGATCGCGAGCTCGGCGAGCGTCGTCGTGACGTCGCCGCCGAGCACGCCGACCATCCACGGCAAGCCGGTCCCCGCGAGCATCGCGAGGTACGCGTCGAGGCTCGGGGGGGTCGGGGGCAGGCCGAACGGCAGACACGGCCCGCCGAAGTAGAGCTGGATCTTCGCCGGCGGGAGGCGCCCCGCGGCATGGTAGGCGAGGGCGACGCGCAGGAAGCCGGGCTCGAAGATCGAGACGTGGACGGCGAGTCTGCGCGCCCGGCACGCGTCGGCCATGTAGCGCACGTCGGCGAACGTGTTCTGATAGACGACGTCGATCGGCGCGGGCAGGGCGTCGGCGTCGAGCGGCCCGAGGCTCACCGAGCCCGGGTCGAGGATCGCGAGGCGCAGCAACCCCGCGTCCGCCAGCTCCTCGACGTGCGCGTAGCGCTCCGCGATCGTCGTCTGCGGGCCGCCGCCGCCCATCGTCGGATAGAGGATGGCGTCGGGGTGGCGATCGTAGATCGCGCGCCAGGCGGCGCGATACGGTGCGGCCGCGTGCCGCGGGTGGACGATCCACTCGTCGTTGTGGTGGTGGACGATCGCCGCGCCCGCCTCGAGGCACGCGTCGGCGCACGCGACGATCTCCTCGACGGTGCGTGGCACGTGCGGGTTGGCCGCCTTCGAGGTGCCGCCGTTGATCGCGGCTTCGATGATGAGCGGTTCCACCGCCGATGTCGTCAGCGCGAATGCCCGGGATGCGCCATTGCCGGGCTCACGCCGTATGCGCGACGGGCGGCGGCGTCCCACGCCACCCGGTGAGGGAGAGGTACGCCCGCGCCAGTGTCGGGACGACGCGCGGGCGCAGCAGGCGCGCGTCGTAGGGTGCGAAACGCCGCGTGTTCTCCAGCAGGCAGCGGGCGACGAAACCGCGCACGGAGAAGTCGCCGCCGATCGCGCCCGCGCCGCTCGCGGTGAAGCCGTCCTTCGACCCGCCACCGCCGCCGGCGACGTTGCCGGCGGAGCGGGCGCGATCGTAGGCGGCGCCGGCGAAGGCGGCGACGCAGCGGGCGCGATGCAGGACCCGCGCCGCCGCCGTGCGCTGGCGGCGCTTGTAGGCGACCCAGTTCACCAGGAACAGGATGTGGCGTGCCTCCTCCTGCACGATCGGTTCGAGCACGTCGAGCAGCGCGTGCGGCAGGAACTCGGCGTCGCGGGCCAGCGCGAAGAGGCCGAACGCGAAGAACGAGTCGATGCACTCGCCATAGCCGGTGCGCGTGAAGGCCCATTCGAGGTTGCGCGGCAGGGCGCTCTGTGGACCCGGATCGACGCTGATGCCATAGCGGCGGATCAAGGTCTCGAGGAGCTGCGCGTGCCGCGTCTCCTCGTATCCCTGCAGGGCGACGGCCTCGCGCAGGAGCGGCGGCGATTCCTCCTTGGCGTAGGCGCACACCTTCGCGCCGGTGCGGCGCTCGGTGCGGATCGCCTCGTCCCAGAAGGGCAGGGCGCGGAGCTTTGCGACCGCGGCCTCGTCGAGCTCGGGCCACGCCAGGGCCGCGGGCTCGAAGGTCCGATGCGTATCGATGAACTCCCTGCAGAGGAGGCGCAGGTGGTCCTCAGAACCGGGGCGCATCGGTCGCAGATCTCGCCGCTCCTCGCGGCGCCGTCAAGCGTCGCCGGCGACCGTACGTCCGTACGAAATTTCTTTACAGGCGGAACGCGATGGCGCTATGACCGTTGAGGCCTCCTCCAGCCCCGAGCCGACGGGGGCCGATGTCGTTCAACCCGCCTCGAGACAGGAGAGCCCGATGTCGAACCGTCTGCCCCTTGCCGCCCTCGTGCTGCTGGCGCTGACCCCCGTCCTGGCGCACGCGGAGTTCCCATATCCGACGTGCGGCGGCGCCCAGGCCCCGGGCTGCACCAACGTGCTCGACTACCAATCGTATCTCTTGCTGCCGACGACCGACCCGCCGACGATCCCCGCGGATCTGAGCAGCACCAACTTCCGCTTTTCGAGCCTCGTCGACCCCGCGGTACCGGCGACGGCGCAGGAGCTGTTCGGCGTGCGCGGGCCGAGCGTCGACAAGGCATGGCAGGTGACGACCGGGCGTCCCGACGTGGTCATCGCCGTGCTCGACTCGGGCATCATGTGGAACGACCTCGGCGCCATGAACGACCTCGCCGGCAAGGTCCACTTGAACGCCGCCGAGCTGCCGCTCCCCGAGGGCACGAGCAACGGCTACGATCGCAACGGCGACGGCGTCTTCAACGTCCGCGACTACCTGGCCGACGGCACGCACGCCCAGGACAGTCGCGTCACCGATCAGAACGCCAACGGCATCATCGATCCGGAGGATCTCGATCAAGATCTTCTCCGACGGCGTGGACGACGACGGCAACGGCTACGTCGACGACATCGCCGGGTGGGACTTCCACGAGAACGACAACGACCCGTTCGACGACGTCTCGTACGGCCACGGAACGGGCGAGGCGGAGGACTCGACGGCCGAGGCCAACAACGGCGGCGACGTCGGCACGGCACCGAACTCGATGGTCATTCCGGTGAAGGTCGCGGACAGCTTCGTGTCCGACGTCAACGACTTCGCCAAGGGCGTGATCTTCGCCGTCGACAGCGGGGCCTCCGTCATCCAGGAGGCGAACGGTTCGCTCGACAACACGCCGTTCGCGCAGGCGGCGGTCGACTACGCCTACACCAAGGGCATCCCGATCATCGCCTCGGCGGCGGACGAGGAGTCGTACCACCACAACTACCCGTCGAACTACAACCACACCATTCCGGTGAACTCGATCCGCGCCCAGGACGGTACCTTCGTCCAGGACAAGACCTACCTCCTGCTGAACGGGTGCACGAACTACGGCGCCCACAACGTCCACGTCTCGATCCCGTCGAACTCGTGCTCCTCGGAGGCGACGGGCAAGGGCTCCGGGATGGCGGCGCTGATCGTGGCGCAGGCGCGGAACCTCGTCGATCGCGGCCAGCTGACCAATCACCCGGTGACCGGGACGGCGCTCTCCGCCAACGAGGTGAAGCAGATCCTCGCCGCGACCGCCGACGACATCGACTTCAGCGGCAGCCTCGCGCTCTCGACGTCGTCGACGGTGAAGGTCGGCTTTCTCGGCGATCTGACCTCGACGCGATTCCCCTCCCACCCGGGGCGGGACAAGTACTTCGGCTACGGCCGCGTCAACGCCGACCGCGCGGTGCGCACCCTCTCGGCGACGACGATTCCGCCCGAGGCCGACATCCTCACCCCGACCTGGTTCCGCAACCTCGATCCCACGGTCACCCCCTCGGTCGCGATCACCGGCTCGACGGCCGCCTACCGGCGCGCGCAGGCGTATACCTACACGGTCGACTACGGGTGCGGCGTCGATCCGGTCGAGGCCGAGTTCCAGCGGCCCGGTCATCTGATCGCCACCGCGACCCCGGGCGCGGCGATCACCGGCGCCACCCTCGCCACGTGGGCGATCGGCGGCGTCGACGCGGACTGCTCCTTCAACTCCATCGCCCTGCCGGTCGCCGACCGCGATCAGTTCGACGAGGTCTACAACGTCACGATCCGCGTCCAGGTGGTGGACGACCTCGGCAACGTCGGGGAGGACCGCAAGGTCGTCTCGGTCCACCACGATCCGGACGTCAAGCCGGGCTTCCCGCTCGACCTGCAGGCCTCCGGCGACAGCTCCCCCACGATGGCGGATCTCGATGGCAACGGCGTCCTCGACATCATCATGGCGACCGCCGACGGCCGGGTGCATGCGCTCGACGGCGCGACGGGCGCCGAGCTCCCGGGCTGGCCCGTGACGACCGCGCTCGACGTCCTCCATACCGGCTCGGCCGCGTTCGCGACCGCCGCCGTGAGCTCGCAGGTGCATGAGTCGATCCTCAGCTCGGTCGCGGTCGGCGATCTGGACGAGAACGGGACGTTGCAGGTCGTGGTCGCGTCGACGCAGGGCCACCTCTACGTCTTCGACTCGACGGGCGCCCTCCGTCCCGGATTCCCGGTGAGCACCACGCCGGCCTTCTCCGACCCGGCGATCCGCAACGTGGCCAACCGCCTCGACCCGGGGTTCTTCGCGACGCCGGCGCTCGCCGACCTCGATCGGGACGGCAAGCTCGAGATCGTGATCGGCGCGATGGACCGGCATCTCTACGTGTGGCGCGAGGACGGCACCCCGCAACCGGGCTTCCCGATCCTCATGATCGACCGTACGGTGACGACCGTGAATCCGCTGACCGACCAGGTCACGTGGAACCTCTCCGGCGGCCAGCCCGTCGGCTCGCGCGGCACGAAGATCGTCGCGTCGCCGGCGGTCGGCGACATCGACGGCGACGGCTGGCTCGAGATCGTCCAGGGCACCAACGAAGAATACGTGCGCGGCGAGGCGGGCAACGTCGACATCTCGCCGTTCGCCCATCTCTTCGGGCTCTCGGCGATCAACGGGCGCGTCTACGGCGTGGCGCACGACGGCGCCTTGAGCCCGCGCGTCGCGGGCAATCCCGCCGGACCCTTCCTGCCCGGCTGGCCGGTGAAGATCGCGATCATCCTCGACGACCTGCTGCCGACCGTCGGCCACGGCGTATCGCAGGGCGCGGCGCTGGCCGACCTCGACGGCGACGGCGCGGAGGAGATCGCGGTCCAGGGCAGCAACGGCCCGGTCTATCTCCTGCGGGGCGACGGCAGCTCGTATCTCGGCGTGTCGACCAGCGGCAAGCCGCGGACGCTCGACTACGACGTCGCCACGCGGGTGCCGGTGAACCCCGAATCGACCGACTTCCCGCTCCTCTTCGCGTTGCTCGGGGGCCCGTCGATCGGCGACCTGCGGGGCGACGGCGCGCGGGAGGTCATCGCCGGGACGGCGGGCACGATCAAGCTCATCGACGCGCAGGCGCCGGCGCGTCAGGAGCCCGGCGACAACCAGATCACCGCCTGGGATTCCGACACCGGCGCCGTGCTGCAGAACTTCCCGCGCAAGATCGAGGACATCATGTTCTTCGGCAACCCGACGGTCGCCGACATCGACGGCGACGGCGTGCCGGAGATCCTGACCGGAAGCGGCGGTGGCCTCGTGCACGCGGTCAATGCTGCCGGCGCACGTCCCGCGGGATGGCCGAAGTTCACCAACAACTGGATGATCCCGATCCCGGTCGTCGGCGACGTCGACGGCGACGGTCTCCTCGAGGTCGCCACCGCGAGCCGGGAGGGCTTCCTCACGGTGTGGGACACGCCGGGTGCCGCCGGCACGTCGTCTGTCCAGTGGCAGGGCTTCCGTCACGACCGCCAGCGGACGGGCAACGTCGATGGCGGGGTGCCCGCCGGCCTCGCGGCCGCCGAGTGTGCCGCCGGAACCTATCCGCTCGCGTTGCACGTCACGCGGGTGTCGCACGGCCGTTTCCCGGCGAGCGACAAGATCAAGATCCGCGCCGACTTCCGCGTCGCCGGCAGCATCCTCGATCCCGCGACCGAGGACCTGGAGCTACGCCTCGCGACGGCAACGGCGACCGTCTACGACGGAACGGTCACCGGCGGCCTGATCGTGAGCGGCAGGGGCTTCAAGTTCAACGCGCCCGTCGCCGGAGGCGGGACGCTCCATCTCAAGCTGCGCACCAAGGACGGCGTGCTCTACAAGCTGACCGCGACCGCCAAGGGCTTCACCGCCGGGGCGACGTCGCCGCCGCTCGCCACCACCCGGGTGCGGATCGGCAACGACTGCTTCGTCGTGCCGACGCCGTGTCACGCCAACTCGAAGGGCACGCGCGAGGTCTGCAAGATAGGGCGCTGAGGGACATGGATTTCGCCCGCGCGCGACCCTCCGGGCCCGCCGACCGCGACAGCTAGGCGGTACGCAGGGCGGCGGGCTCGGGGTACCGGGTCTTGAGCTTGCGGAGCAGGGTGCTGCGGCCGATGCCGAGACGGCGTGCGGCGAGGGTCTGGTTGCCGTCGCAGAGGGCGAGAGCGGCGACGATGTAGTCGCGTTCGATGCGGTCCAACGGCAGGACGCCGAGCGACGCCTCCGGCCGCGGGGTCCCGTGCAGCACCTTCCGCACCACCTCGGCGCTGATCGAGCCGCCGCGGGCCCTCTGCCGCGCCTCGGTCAGGACCCGCACCAGCTCGCGCACGTTCTCCGGCCAATGATGGGCCGCCAGCTCGCCGAGGGCACTGTCGCGCAGGACGAGCGGCGTCTCGTTCGCCGGTCCGCTGGCATGCCAGAGCTGATCCTCGGCGATCGCGGCGATGTCCTCGATCCGCTCGCGGAGCGGGGTGATCGCCAGCTGGACGAGGGCGAGCCGCTGATAGAGCGCCCGCGAGAAGCGGCCGAGGCGCACCTGGGCGTCCAGCGGGACGCGGGTGCCGGCGATGAGGCGCGGCGAGCGCCCGCCGTCGACGGTCATCCACTGCGCCAGGCGGTGTTGCAGGCGCGAGGGGAGGGTCTCCATCCCGGCGAGATAGATCGTTGCGCCCGGCCCTCTGGTGAGCAGCCCGTCCTTGCCGGGCTCGCCGAACAGCCGTCGCTCGATGCGTTGCTCCGGGAGCGTCGCGAGGAGGACGACATGTAAGGGCCCGTTGGCGCGTTCGCTATGGCGATGGATCGCCTGCGCCCATTCCGACTTCCCGGTCCCGGGCTCCCCCGCGATGATGAGGGGGACGTCGGCTCGACCCAGCAAGGGCAGGGCGTGCTTGAAGCCCCGGATCGTCGCGCTGGTGCCGGTGAGAGCCGCGTCTCCGGCGCGGGTGCCGGAGCCGTCCAGAGGGATCGCCTGTTGGAGGGAGGCTGTCATGCCCCGATGATGGAGCAAGCCGCACGCCATCTGTGTCCAGGGGGATACGGACTATGATACAGGCGCACTATGACCCTCTGGCAGAACGGCTGCCGTTCACTTCCTGAGACACTCTCCCGGACATGGTGTCCTCTCGGATAGACACCTCGGAGCTCGAACGGCTGCGCGGTGAGCGGGACCTCTACCGGCGACTTCTCGAGCTCGGCACGCAGACGGATCTCGCGACCTTCCTGCGCGAGGCGCTCGTCCTCGTCGTCGACGCGACCGGAGCGCGTCAGGGTTTCCTCGAGCTGCACGACGATCAGGACGGCGCCGATGCGGCGCGGTGGTCGATGGCGCATGGCTTCACGGACGAGCAGCTGCAGACCGTCCGCGCGGCGGTCTCGCGGGGCATCATCGCCGAGGCTGTCGCGACCGGGCAGACGATCGTGACGCCGTCCGCCCTGCTCGATCCGCGCTTCAGCGATCGGCGTAGCGTGCAGATCGCCCACATCGAGGGCGTGCTGTGCACGCCGATCGGCAGCGATCCGCCGCTCGGGGTCCTCTACCTCCAGGGGCGCGCCAACAGTGGTCCCTTCCTGCCCGAAGACCGGATGAACGCCGAGATCTTCGCGCGTCACCTCGCGCCCCTCGCCGGCAACCTGATCGGACGCGAACGGCGGCACGCGGACCCGACGCGGTCGTTCCGCGAGACCCTGCGTCTGGAGAACGTCGTCGGAAGGAGCGCCGCGCTCTCCGCGATGCTGCGCCAGGTGACCCTGGTCGTGCCGCTCGAGGTGACCGTTCTGCTGACGGGCGAGTCCGGAACCGGGAAGAGCCAGATTGCGCGCGTGATCCACGAGAACGGCCCGCGCTCCGGCCATCCGTTCATCGAGGTCAACTGTGCCGCGATACCCGAGAACCTGGTCGAGAACGAGCTGTTCGGCGCCGCGCGCGGCGCGCACTCGACCGCCGACCGTCCGATCCCCGGCAAGGTGGAGGCCGCCGAGCACGGCACGCTCTTCCTCGACGAGATCGGCGATCTCGCGCTGCCTGCCCAGGCCAAGCTGCTCCACCTGCTGCACGCCAAGCAGTACTACCCGCTCGGCAGCACGAAGCCGGTGCATGCCGACGTGCGGGTGATCGCGGCGACCAACGTCGACCTGGCCGCCGCCGTCGCCGGCCGGCGGTTCCGCGAGGACCTCCTCTATCGGCTGCAGGTCGTGCCGGTGCGCGTGCCGACGCTGGCGGAGCGGCGCGACGACGTGGCGGAGATCGCCGCCTATTGCTGCGTCGCCGCTTGCGAGCGCCACGGCCTCGGGCGCCTCGTGCTCTCGCGCGGCGCGCAGCGTGCCGTCGAGGCGGCGGAATGGCCGGGCAACGTGCGCCAGCTGGCGCATGCCGTCGAGGCGGCGGCGATCCGGGCCGCGGGCGAGGGGGCGTTGCAGATCGAGCCGCACCACCTCTTCCCCGACGGTCTCGACCCACAGGTCGGCGACGAGGGGCTCACGTTCCAGCAGGCGACCCGCAGCTTCCAGGCGCGCCTTCTGCGGCAGGCGCTCGAGGACGCGGGCTGGAACGTCACGGAGGTCGCGCGGCGCCTCGATCTGGCGCGCTCGCACGTCTACAAGCTGATCCGTGCGTTCGGTCTCGAGCGCGGCTGAATTTACCGGTTGCGCGCCGGCAACGGGGCGGGGTATTCCTGAGGACCGCCCGCGTCGCCCTCCACCGACGCCCCATTCACAGTCCCATCGTCCGGCCGGCCGTTCGCGGCATGCCCGAGGAGTGATGCATGCCGATGACCCGCACCCCGAACGCCGGATGGCTCGCGCGCCGTCTCGGCGGCGCGTACCTCCGCCTCTTCGGCTGGCGGGTCGAGGGCAGCCTGCCGCGCGGGACGAAAGCGGTCGCGATCGCCGCCCCGCACACGTCCAACTGGGATCTACCGCACATGCTGGCGGTGTCCTACGTGCTCGGGGTCAAGCCGTCGTGGCTCGGCAAGCGGCAGCTCTTCCGCGGCGCCTTCGGCTGGCTGATGCGGCGGCTCGGCGGGATTCCCGTCGACCGCGACCGCCGCGGCAACCTGGTGCAGCAGGCGGCCGACTACTTCGCCACCGTCGATCAGCTCTTCCTGGTGATCCCGCCCTCGGGCACGCGCCGCCGCGCGGACCACTGGAAGTCCGGCTTCTACCACATCGCGCGCCAGGCCGACGTGCCGATCATCTGCACCTTCCTCGACTATCGGCGCAAGGTCGGCGGCGTCGGCCCGACGATCGCGCCGGGCGGCGACGTGCGCGACGACATGCGGGCGATCCGCGAGTTCTACGATCGCGTCACCGCCAGGCATCCGGCGCTCACGACCCCGGCGCGTCTCCTCGACGAGGACGAGCCGCCGGTGCGCGTGCGGCGCGAGGCCTGAGCGGTCGCAGCGGCGCCGTGTAGCCGGACGGCCGCGGCGCCGCGGCCGTCCGGCCGTCGCCGTTACGGCTCGCCGCGCAGCTTCGCGGCGAGGAGGCGGTTCACGAGCGGCGGATTCGCCTTGCCCCCGGTCGCCTTCATCACCTGGCCGACGAAGAAGCCGAGGAGCTTGTCCTTGCCGGCGCGGAAGTCGGCGACCTTGTCCGCATGCGCGGCCAGGACCTGCTCGATCGCGGCGAGGATCGCTGCCTCGTCGGACACCTGCAGCAGGCCGCGTGCCTCGACGATGGCCTGCGGCGCCGCGCCGCTCGTGACCATCTCCTCGAAGACCGTCTTGGCGATCTTGCCGCTGATCGCGCCCTTGTCGATCAGCGCGATCAGCTCGCCGAGGCGCGCGGCCGCGACCGGCCAGTCGGTGATCACGAGAGCGTCGTCGAGCTTGCGCTCCTTCACCAGGCGCAGGACGTCGCCCATGACCCAGTTGCTCGCCGCCTTGGCGTTCGCGTGCGCGGCGACGACCGCCTCGAAGTAGTCGGCGAGGTCGCGGCGCGAGGTGAGGACCTCGGCGTCGTACTCGGGCAGCTTCAACGCGGCCACGAAGCGCGCGCGCCGCGCGTCGGGCAGCTCCGGCATGCCGCGACGCACCTCGTCGATCAGGGCCTCCGAGACGATCACCGGCGGCAGGTCCGGATCGGGGAAGTACCGGTAGTCGTGCGCCGACTCCTTGCTGCGCATCGAGCGCGTCTCCTCGCGGTCGGCGTCCCAGAGGCGCGTCTCCTGCACGATCGTGCCGCCCTCCTCGAGCGTGCGGACATGGCGCGCGATCTCGAAGGCGATCGCCTTCTCGACCGCGCGGAACGAGTTCATGTTCTTGACCTCGGCCTTGACGCCGAGCGCCGTCGCGCCGCGCGGCCGCACCGAGACGTTGGCGTCGCAGCGGAAGCTGCCCTCTTCCATGTTGCCGTCGCAGATGCCGAGGTACTGCACCAGCGAACGCAGCGCGCGCAGATAGGCGCCCGCCTCCGCGGGCGTCGTCATGTCGGGCTCGCTCACGATCTCGAGCAGGGGCACGCCGGAGCGGTTGAAATCGACGAGGCTCTCGCTGCCGTGCGCATCGTGGATGTTCTTTCCGGTGTCCTCCTCCATGTGGATGCGGGTGAGGTGGACGCGCTTGGGCGTCCCGTCGACGACGAGATCGAGCCAGCCGCCGAGGCAGATGGGCAGCTCGTACTGGCTGATCTGATAGCCCTTGGCGAGATCGGGGTAGAAGTAGTTCTTGCGCGCCCACCGGCTGGTCGGCGCGATCGTGCAGTGGGCGGCCAGGCCGGCGCGGATCGCGAACTCGACGACCCGGCGGTTCAACGCCGGTAGCACGCCCGGCATGCCGAGGCAGACCGGACAGGTGTGATGGTTCGGCGGCGCCCCGAAGCTCGCGGCGCAGCCGCAGAAGATCTTCGAGCGCGTGAGGAGCTCGGCGTGCACCTCGAGTCCGATCACGGCCTCGAACGCGCCCGGGGCGCTCACGAGCGGGCCTCCGGCGGCCGGCGGCGATGCCAGTCGGTCGCGGCCTCATAGGCGCGCGCCACGCGCAGGACGACCTCCTCGCCGAACGGCGGACCGACGATCTGCAGGCCGATCGGCAGGCCGGCGGCGTCGACGCCGCAGGGCAGGACGATGCCCGGCAGGCCGGCCAGGTTGACCGAGATCGTGAGGATGTCGGACAGGTACATCTGCAGCGGATCGTCGACCTTCTCCCCGAGGCGGAACGCCGTCGTCGGCGCGGTCGGGGTGACGATCACGTCGGCATTCGCGAACACGCGCGTCGAAGTCGCTGGCGGATGAGCGTCCGCACCTTCTGCGCCTTCAGGTAGTACGCGTCGTAGTAGCCCGACGAGAGCGCGTACGTGCCGAGCATGATGCGCCGCTTCACCTCGGCGCCGAAGCCGGCGGCGCGGGTGCGCGCGGTACATGTCGAGCAGGCTGCCGCCGTCGCCCGCGATGCGGGTGCCGTAGCGCACGCCGTCGTAGCGCGCCAGGTTCGAGCTCGCCTCGGCCGTGGCGATGACGTAGTACGTGCTCGACCGCATACCCGGTGTGCGGCAGCGACACCGGCGCGACGCTGGCACCGAGCTCCCGCAGCGTGTCGACGGCGCCGCGCACGGCACGCTCCACCTCCGGCTGCATGCCCTCGACGAAGTACTCGCGGGGGATCGCCACCCGCAGGCCTGCGGCGCCGCCCGCGAGGGCCGCCGTGTAGTCCGGCACGGGAAGATCGACCGAGGTGGAGTCGCGCGCGTCGTGGCCGGCGAGGGCGCCGAGCAGGAGGGCGCAATCGGTGACGTCGTGCGCGAACGGGCCGACCTGATCGAGCGACGACGCGTAGGCGATCACCCCGTAGCGGCTGACGCGCCCGTAGGTCGGCTTCATGCCGACGATGCCGCAAAACGAGGCCGGCAGGCGGATCGAGCCGCCGGTGTCGGTGCCGAGGCTGCCGAGCGCCAGATCGGCGGCGACGGCCGCGGCGGAGCCGCCCGACGAGCCGCCCGGCACCCGCGTCTGATCCCATGGGTTGCGCGCGGCTCCGTAGGCGGAGTTCTCGTTCGACGAGCCCATCGCGAACTCGTCGCAGTTGGTCTTGCCGACGATCACCGCCCCGGCGGCGCGTAGTCGTGCCGTGACCGTCGCATCATAGGACGGCACGAAGCCCTCGAGGATGCGCGAGGCGGCGGTGGTGCGCAGCCCCGCGGTCGCGATGACATCCTTCACCGCGATCGGGATGCCGTCGAGGGGTCCCGCCGGGGCGCCGGCACGCAGGCGCGCGTCGGCGTCGGCGGCGGCACGCAGGACGTCGCGCTCGTCGGCGACCGTGATGAAGGCGTTCAGCGCCGGCTGCCGGGCGACGATGCGCTGCAGTGCGGTCCGCGCCAGGTCGGTCGCGGAGAGCTCGCCACGGCGCAGGCGCGCGCCGGCCTCGGCGATGGTCAGCCCGGACAGCATCGTCACTCGATGATCTTGGGAACGCGGAAGAAGTCGCCGTCGCGCGCCGGGGCGTTCGCGAGGAGCGCCTCGCTGTCGGGGCCGTTGGTGACGACGTCGTCGCGCCACGGCGGCGTGAGATCGAGCACGTGCGCCGTCGGCTCGACCGCCGACGTGTCGAGCTCGCCGAGCTTCTCGACGTAGGTGAGGATCGCGTCGAGGGTCGTCGTCATCGCCTCCTCCTCGGCCGGATCGAGGGCGAGGCGGGCGAGGACGGCGACGTGGCGGATCTCCTCGCGCGCAATCTTCACGATCGCGGAGTCTAGCAAGCGGGGGGCGGTCCCGCCATCGCGGGGCCGGTCGCGACGGCCGCGCCCCAGGAACGCGCGGTCCGCTACTCGGCGCCGTCCGTGCGCCCGCGCCGGCTGCTAGGCGCGTCCCGTGACACGCGAGCGGCTGCGCTGCGGTGCCGAGGGTGAGGCGATCGCCGCCGCCTTCCTGCGCGCGCGCGGCTACACCATCGTGGCGCGCAACGTCCGCTGCGCTGCGGGCGAGCTCGATCTCGTCGCGCTCGACCGCCGCACTCTCGTGTTCGGCGAGGTCCGCACGCGACGCGGTCGGGCGCACGGCAGCGCGCTCGAGTCCGTCACCGCGGCGAAGCAGCGTCAGGTCGTGCGCGTCGCCGCGTTCTATCTGGCACGCCATCGCCTGCACGCCCACCCGGTGCGTTTCGACGTCGTGGGCGTCGAGGTGCGCGGGTGGACGGTGAGCGTCGTGCACCTCGTCGATGCGTTCCGCGCCGACTGACGCGGCCGCAAGTTTGCCGGTGCGCCACGCGCGTGCTACGAGGCGGCGGTGCTCGACATCCGCTTGATTCGCGAGCAGCCGGACGCGGTGAAGGCGGCGCTCCGCACCGTGGGAGTCGAGCCGGCGGAGATCGACGCGCTCCTCACGCTGGACGCCGAGCGACGCGCGGCCATCCAGGCCGTCGAGACGCGCAAGGCCGAGCGCGGCGCGGCGTCGCGGGCGATCGCCGCGACGCGGGACCCTGCGGAGCGCGAGCGCGCGATCGCCGCGACGCGGAGCCTCGGCGACGCGATCGCCGCGGCGGAGGAGCGGCTGGCGCAGCTCGAGGCGCGGTTCGAGGCGCGCATGCTCGAGATCCCGAACCTGCCGCATCCCGACGTACCGGTCGGCGCCGACGAGCGCGCGAACGTCCTGGTGCGGACCGTCGGGACGCCGCGCGAGTTCGCGTTCGCGCCGCGGCCGCACTGGGAGCTCGGCGAGACGCTCGGCCTCCTCGATTTCGAGCGCGGCGCCAAGATCTCGGGCTCGCGCTTCTACTGCTGCGGGGCGCCGGCGCGCAGCTGCAGCGGGCGCTGATCAGCTGGATGCTCGATCTGCACGTCGCGCGAGCACGGCTACGTCGAGATCTACCCGCCGGCGATGGTGCGGCGCGAGTGTCTCGTCGGCACCGGCAACCTGCCGAAGTTCGGCGACAACCTCTATCGCGACGCCGAGGACGACCTCTGGTTCATTCCCACCGCCGAGGTCCCCGTCACCAACCTCTATCGCGACGAGATCCTCGAAGCCGGGACGCTGCCGCGATGCCACGTCGCCTACACGCCCGTGCTTCCGCCGCGAGAAGATGTCGGCCGGGCGCGACGTGCGCGGCATCAAGCGCGGGCACCAGTTCGACAAGGTCGAGATGGTGAAGTTCGTCGAGCCGCCGACCTCCGACGCGCGAGCTGCTGACGCTGCTCGACGACGCCGAGGACGTCTGCCGCCGTCTCGAGATTCCGCACCGGGTCGTCCAGATGTGCACCGGCGACCTCTGCGTTCGTCGCGGCGATGAAGTACGACGTCGAGCTGTGGGCGCCCGGCTGCGGCGAATGGCTCGAGGTGAGCTCGTGCTCCAACTTCCGCGACTTCCAGGCGCGGCGCGCCAACATCCGCTACCGGCCGGCGCCGCACGCGAAGCCCGAGCTGGTGCACACCTGAACGGCTCGGGCCTGGCGCTGCCGCGCGTCGTGATCGGGGTGCTCGAGACGTATCAGCAGGCCGACGGCTCGGTCGCGGATTCCCGCCGTGCTGCAGTCCTACATGGGCGGACGGACCGTCATCACGCCGCGCGGGTGACGCTCGAGAGCATGACCGGCGCGGCGAAGCCCGCGCGGCATGCGCCGAGCCGCCGGCTCGCAGCGCAGCGCGGAACCGGCGCGACCCTGCGCCAGCTCCTCGGACGCGAGCACCTCCTGCAACACCGCCGGTCCGGCCATGCGTGCGGCGAGGTTGACGTGACGATAGCGGCGGTTGCTCGACTCGTGTCCGTCGGCTAACGGGGCGGCGACGGCGCGACGGCGCCGCAGGAAGGCGAGGTGACTATGACGAAGCTGATTCGTGGGACGGTGCTCGGCGCGCTGGTCGGTTTCTCGGCATCCGCGGCGCTCGCGGCGGAGGTGCGGACGTACCAGGTCACGGGCCCGGTGGTGAGCGTCAGCGACAGCGCGATCACCGTGCAGAAGGGCAAGGACAACTGGGAGATCGCCAGGAGCGCCGACACCAAGACCAGCGGCGACATCAAGGCCGGCGACAAGGTGACGGTGATGTACCGGATGACGGCGGCGTCGATCGAGGCGAAGACCGGCGCGGCCAAGGCCGCGAAGAAGAAGTAGCGCCGCCCCCGAGTCGGGATCGTCGCGCTACGACGAGCGCTGGCGCGCGCGCGGAGATCCCGACTCGGCGAGCGCCTCGAGCGCCCGGTCGACGACCTTGCGCTCGTTCGGGAACGTGAGGCGCCCGAGCGCCTCGTCGGCGTCGAACCAGCGCGCCTCCTCGACCTCGTGGTCGTGGTCGGCGGTGCTGCCGTGCTCGTACTCGAGCAGGTAGAAGTACACGAGCTTGTGGTGGCGGACGGCGCCGTCGCCGTCGTTCCAGGTGAACCAGAGGTCGATCTTGGCGAGTCGTTGCCCGACCCGTCCGGTCAGCCCGGTCTCCTCCAGCACCTCGCGCGCGGCGGTCTGTTCGAGCGTCTCGCCCTGCTCGCGCTTCCCTTTCGGCAGCTGCCAGCGCGTGCCGCCCTTGGTGGCGATCAGGCAGACCTCGAAGCCCGTCTCCGTGCGGCGGTAGATCACGCCGCCGGCGGAGATCTCGAACAGGGTCCGCCCCTGTGGGCTGCCCCGCTTGCCGCGGCCGCGTCCCTTGGCGCGGTCGATCGGTACCGCGGCGGCGCGGCGCGATCCCGGTGGCTTGGTCATGGGATCATTCGACCACGTCCGTCAGCGCGCGACTACCGCCGTGCGGCGCCGGCGCCGGCGGCCCTGCGGGCGCGAAACGTGCCGAGCGCGCGCGCCAGGTGGCGGCGGTAGACGGCCTCGAAGCCGTCGTCGACGTCGAGGAGCGCCCGCAGCAGCGGCTGGAAGAGGGCGAAACCGAGCGTCGCGGTGAGCGCCAGGGCGGACACGGCGTTCGCATCGACCGAGCGCGGCGGCCGCGCCGCCTCGCGGTGCAACGCCAGGAGGCGCTGCATCGGGGCGCGGTCGGCGGCGAAGACGTCCTCGGTGAGGAGGCCCGTCAGGACGCCCCAGGCGAGCAGGCGGACATAGCGCGGGTTCCGCCGCTGCGCCTCGAAGAGCGACGCCAGCAGCGGCTCGGGACCGCGGCGCGCCTCGCCGCGCTCGTAGAGGTCGAGCACGCGCGCCAGCTGGCGCGTGAAGGGCTGGCGCAGCGCCTCGCGCAGCAGGCCCGCCTTGCCGCCGAAGTAGCGGTGGATCAGCCCGAACGAGACACCGGCCGCGTCGCCGAGCTCGGCGAGACCGAAGCCGTCCGGACCCTTGCGCGCGATCAGATCGGTCGCGGCCGCGAGGATCGCCGCGACCGTCTCGGCGCGGTTGCGCCGTGTCCGGCGGCGCCTCAGGCGAGCGTCACCCTCGCGTTCGAGATGACGAGGTGTCCGCCGGCCTTCGCCTGCACGATCACGTCGTGATCCGACTCGCGCCACATCTCGGTGACGATCGTGTCACCGGGCATCACCGGACGGACGAAGCGCACCTTGATCGAGCGGAACCGCGTCGGGTCGTCGCCGGCAAAGGCCTGGATCACCGCGCGGCCGACGTTCGCGAACGTGCAGAGGCCGTGCAGGATCGGCTTCGAGAAGCCGCCCATCGCGGCGAAGGCCGGGATCGGCGTGCAGCGGGTTCTTGTCGCCGGACAGCCGATAGAGCAGCGCCTGCTGCGTCATCGTCGGGTACTCCACGACCGCGTCGGGCGCGCGGCTCGGCGCCTCGTTGCCCGGGGCCGGGCCGGCCTCGCCCCCGAAGCCGCCCTCGCCGCGCAGGAACACGCCGAACTCGTTCCTGAAGAGCACCGTGCCGTCGTCCTGCGTCGTCGTCACCTCGAGGACGATCAGCGCGCCCTTGCCCTTGTCGTAGATCGCCTTGACGCGACCCTTGGAGGTGACGCTGGCGCTCGTGGGGATCGGCCGCTGCACGATCTCGAGGTGCTGCTCGCCGTGCAGCAGCATCATCGGATTGAAGGAGAGCCCGGGCAGATTCATCATGCCGACGAGCGCGGGAAAGCTCGGCACCACGCCGAACGTCGGCAGCGCCTTCAGGCCGTTCTCGTACGCGTACTGCAGCACGCCCGGGCTCGTCTGGTCGGTGCCGATCCCGACGCCGGCGCCGAGCGCGTAGAGGATGAGCGTGTCCTCGTTCCACGAGAAGCGGCTGGCGGGAAGCTCGGCGCCGAGCGCCTTGGCCACGTCGATGGGCATGGGTCGTCCTCCGGAGGGAGTGGGATGCGGCGCGTATATGCAAGCTCTTGCAATAAGTAAAGGCTGGTGCATGCTGACGCGCGGAGGGCCTCCGATGGACTTCGGCTTCACCCCCGAGCAGGAGCAGCTACGCGCGCAGGTGCGCCGCCTCCTCGACAGGGAGCTGCCGCTCGAGCGCATCCTCGCGTGGTCGGCGGACCCGCAACCGCTCGATCGGGCGCTGTGGAAGCGCACCGCCGAGCTCGGCTGGCCCGGGATCACCGTCCCCGAGGCGCACGGCGGGCTCGGGCTCGGCTGCGAGGACCTGATCGTCGTGCTCGAGGAGATGGGAAAGAGCCTGGCGCCGCTGCCCCTCCTCGCCGTCGACGCGGCCGTTGCGGCCCTGCGGGCGCTCGGGAGCGAAGCGCAGCAGGCCGAGCAGCTCCCCGCCATCGCGGCCGGCGACGTCATCGCGACGCTCGCCGTCCTCGAGGCGAGCGACGTCGTCGCGCCCGAAGCGGTCGCCGCGCGCGCCACCGCACGAGGCGCGGACGTGCAGCTCGACGGCACGAAGCTCTTCGTCCCGGATGCCCAGGAAGCCGATCGCATCCTCGTCGCCGTGCGCGAGGGCGACGGCGTCAGCGTGTTCGTGGTCCCGGCCGACGCGCCGGGGGTGCGCGTCACGCCGCTCGTCGTCGTGGATCCGACGAAGCCCGCCGGCGAGGTGCGCCTCGAGGGCGTCCGCCTCCCGCCGAGCGCGCGGCTCGGCGCGCCGGGCGATGCGTGGCCGGCGCTCGTGCGCGTGCTCGATCGCATGACCATCGGCCTCGCGGCCGAGATGGTCGGGGCCGCCGACGCGGCGCTCGCCATGGCCGTCGCCTACGCCAAGGTGCGCCAGCAGTTCGGCGCGCCGATCGGGCGCTTCCAGGGCGTGAAGCATCGCTGCGCGGAGCTGCTCGTCGACGTCGAGTCGGCGCGCTCGCTCGTCTACTACGGCGCCTGGGCCGCCGAGCACGAGCCGGCGCAGGCCGGGTCGTACGCGGCGATGGCGAAGGCGGCCGCCGCCGAGGCGCTCGATGCGGCCGGCGAGGAATGCATCCAGATCCACGGCGCCATCGGCTACACGTGGGAGTGCCACGCGCATCTCTTCTACAAGCGCGGTCGGCACTGCCACGTGTGGATGGGCGCGCCCGACGAGCACTACGAGCGCGTCCTCGCGCTCGGCGGGGCCGCCGCACGGCACGACTAGCGGCGCCGCGGCAGCGCGCGCCGGCCGGACGAGACGGAGAGACCCATGGACTTCAGCTTCACCCCCGAGGAAGAGCGCTTCCGTGCCGAGGTGCGGGCCTTCATTCGCGAGCACCTGCCCCAGCGGGCAGGGGGCGGCGAGGTCGATCTCGAGGAGGGCGCCGCGGATCTGCCGGCGCTCTACAAGTGGAACCAGGATTTGCTCGCGAAACGCTGGGTCGGCTTCAACTGGCCGGCCGAGGTCGGCGGCGGGGGCGGCTCGCTCATCGAGCAGATGATCCTCAAGGAGGAGATGGCGCGTCACAAGGCGCCGCCGCTCGGCATCAGCTACATGGGCCTCGCGTGGGTCGGCCCGGCGCTGATCAAGTACGGAACCGCGGAGCAGAAGGCGCGCCACATCCCGCCCATCCTGAAGGGCGAGCAGCAATGGTGCACCGGCTACTCCGAGCCTGGCGCCGGCAGCGATCTCGCCTCGCTGCAGTGCAAGGCCGTGCGCGAGGGCGATCACTACGTCGTGAACGGGCAGAAGATCTGGACCAGCCTCGCCATGTGGTCACAGTGGATGATCCTCCTCGTCCGCACCGACTTCGACGCGCCGAAGCACCTCGGCATCACCTGCCTCCTCGTGCCGATGGATACTCCCGGTCTCACGGTGAAGCCCATCAAGGAGATGAACGGCGGCGCCATGTTCGCGGAGGTGTTCTTCGAGGACGTGCGCGTGCCGCTCGCCAATCGCCTCGGCGCCGAAGGGCAGGGCTGGGACGTCACCAAGGACGCGCTCGCCAACGAGCGCAGCTCGATCGGCGACGTCTGGGCCCTGAAACATCGGCTCGAGGCCTTGCGCGACCTGGCGCGTCGCTGCCGCCGGCGCGGCCGGGCCGCGATCGACGACCCCGGCATCCGCCAGCGCCTCGCGCGCATGGAGGTGCAGGTCGAGGCGATGCGCCTGAACGGCCTGCGCTTCCTCACCAGGCAGCTCCGCGGCGAGCCGCTCGGCGCCGAGACCTCGATCAACAAGCTGATCCGCGCCCGCGTCGAGATCGAATCGGGGCGGCTCGCGCGCGACATCGAGGGCACGTACGGCGTCCTCGCACGGAAGTCGCCGCACGCGATCGACAACGGCAAGTGGCAGCGCGTGATGCTCGGCTGGCCGCCCTACGTCATCGGCGGGGGGACGCCGAACATCCAGAAGAACGTCATCGCCGAGCGCCTGCTCGGCCTGCCGCACGACGCGCCGTGACGTCCCTGTTCGACGTGCCCGCAACCGACGTGCGTTTCGATCGGCGGCCCGGCGTGCGGCGGCGATCAATGCGACGGCGCGTGCCCGCCCGGTCTCTCGTGCCAGAGCGTCGTCATGCCGCTGCACGATACGACCTGCGAGTGCGCGTCGCCGTAGGTCGCGACGCGACGTCTGACCGGGGTCGCAGCCGGATTCGACGCAGCCCTCGACCACGCCGCGGGCGACGAAGACGGTCGCTCAGTACGCGACGTGCGCCTCGAAGCCGCCCGACGCCGTGCGCACGACCACGAGGCGCGACATGCACGGCATGCAGTAGACGCGATCGCCCGGCCGCAGCTCGCGCGTCGAGCGGATCACCACCTTGCAGACCGGGCAGATGACCTCGTTCGGCGCCAGCGGGTCGCCGGCACCCCTCCACTTGCGGTAGAAGCGCCGGTACTTCTTCGGCACCTCGTCGAAGCCGGTGTCCTCGAGGAGGAAGCGGCGGCGCGCTCGCCTCGGCGCCCGTCGCGGCCGCCGGATCGAGCCTGTCCGAGCACGGATCGATCATTCCGCGAACCCGAGGCGCTCGACGGACTCGAGATAGGCGCGGCCGAGCGCGCTCGTGCTCGCGGCGATCGAGTCCGATGTGCGCGCGCCGTCTCCTCGAGCGCGTCGAGCACGAGGTGGTCGAGCTCCTTCTTGCACCTGGCCGATGCGGGCGCGGATGTGCGGCGCGCTGCGCGAGCCGGCGGCCGAGCTCGTTCTCGCCGAAGCCGATGTGCCGGCGCTCGTCCTTGACGATGCCGCGCAGCACCTCGCGCGGTCACCGGATCGGCGCGCTGCGCGTGGGTCGTGGAACACGGCGAACTCGAGCGACTCGAGGATCACGTTCTGCGCGAAGAGCGCCGCCTCCCAGTCCTTGCTGGCGACCAGCTCGAGCAGGCGCCGCTGGAAGAGCAGCAGGCTGCGGGCTGGCGCGGCGCTGCGACCTCGGCCTCGGGGTCGGCGACGCCGAGCGTCGCGCAGGCGGTGCAGCAGCACCTCGAGGTGGCGGCCCTCGTCGGCGACCTGGGTCGGCGAGGAACACCTTGGCGAGGCGGTTCGGCGCGATGCGCGATCAGGCCGCTCGCGCCCTCGAGCGCGGCGGTCTCGCCGACGCAGTAGTTGCAGAGCACCGTGATCAGCCGGTCGCGCTCGGCTCGGCGAGCGGCCGGCTCGCGGCGTCTCGGGACGGTGCCCGTAGCTCGAGCCCGGACAGGTAGCCCTCGACCGCCTGGAACCAGAACTCGAACGAGTGCACCTCCTCGAGGAAGGCTTCGGGATCGAGATCGTGGACGTCGAGCGGACCGTCGTCATCATGGCCGTCTCGTCCGCGCCCGCGCTACGGACGGACCGGCGTCTGGTACTCGATGCCGATGCGGCCGAGCCGCATCTTGAACTCCTTCAGCACCGTGTCCGCGAGCACGGCTCCATCTCCTCGGGCTCCATCGTCGCCGAGGTCGACGCCCTGGTACTGCGCGTCGTGCCCGAGCGGTCCTCGCGCCGAGCGCTGCATCTCCGTCGGCGGCGCTGGTTGGTCGCGGAACGCGTCGGCGAACGTCGCGAGCATGAAGTACGACATGTCCTTCTGCATGCGCTCGATCTCGGGCTTCTTCTCCGGGATGCTCCTTGATCAGCGAGCCGATGCGGTTCTCGCCGAAGCCGACGTGGCGGCGCTCGTCGGCGATCGTGCCCGACAGCGTGTGCGCGAACTTCGGGTTCATCTCCTGGTTGAGCGCGTACATCATCTCGAAGACGCTGAACGCCATGCCCTCGAGCACGATGTTCTGGCCGACGACGCCGGCGATGAAGTCCTTCTTGTCGACCTTCTCGAGCAGCACGCTCGGCGAATTTCACCAGGTTCGGATTGGCGTACTGCGTGATCGTCGCCTCGAGCTCGGTCCTTCGCCACGCCGAGGTCGTAGAGCCGCTGCGTGAAGATCTCGACGTGGCGCGCCTCGTCGAGCGTCTGCGTCGCGAGAAAGCGCTTGCTGCGCCTCGTCGGGCGCGGCGTTGATCAGCCCCGACGAGGCCGCGAGGGCGCAGCGCTCGCCGACGACGAGCTGCACCGTCGCTGCGGATCGCGTCCTCGTGCAGGATCGCGTTCCGACTGCAGCAGCTCCGGCTCGCTGCTCGCCCGGGCAGATGCCCGAACTCGGTGCCCTCGAGATAGCCCTGCGGGCAGGACTCGAGCCAGTTCTGGATCGAGTACGCGGAGAGGAAGTCAGCCATCGAGGATCCCTCCCTGGGCAGCGGTGCCGACCGTCGTCGGCGCCGGGTCGCGGTGTGCGGCCGCATTCGAGACTGCAAGGGACATGCCGCGCGACGTTGGCGACGGCGCCCATCGGGCGTCGCGTTCTCGCGCGTGCGATCGGCGCATTCTCGCGCCCGCAGGAAGCGTGGCCGTCGCGTTTCCCGCGCCTGCCAAAGCGAGGTGCTCCGCGCTCGCATTCTTGCGACTGGAATCGCGGCGCGTCCCGCGATTTTTGTCGCCGTCCCCGCGCCGACCGATCGGGAGGCGCCGCGGCCCGCGTCGAGCGCTCTGGCACGGCGTCTGCTCCATCATCTCCGCCATGTCGTCGTTGCCACCGGAGCGAGCGGAGAGCGGGGTGGCGCACCGTCACCCGGAGCGCTTCCGGGCGCCGATCGCCGATACGTATGACGTGATCGTCGTCGGGTCGGGGCCGGGCGGTCTCGTGACGGCGGCGCTCTGCGCACGGGCCGGCAAGCGGGTGCTGGTCCTCGACGGGCACTACGTCGCCGGAGGCAACGCGACGACGTTCCGCCGCAAGCGCTTCGAGTTCGACGTCGGCATCCACTACCTCGGGGATTGCGGCCCGCGGGGCCTGATCCCGCGCATCCTCGACGCCTGCGGCGCGGACGGCATCCGCTTCCGGCCGATGGACGCGGAGCTCGAGCAGCTCCAGTTTCCCGACCTCGCCTTCACCATCCCGCGCGACAAGGCGACCTTCGCCGCCCGGCTGCGCGCGCGGTTTCCCGCCGAGGCGCGCGGCATCCGCCGCTATTTCCGTCTGCTCGATCAGGTGGACGCGATGCAGGCGGGACTCGGCGGCTCCCGCTGGCGGCAGCTCCTGGCGGCTCTCCGGAACCCGCTCGTCCTGCGCTACGCGCATCGCTCGCTCGGCGAGTTCCTCGACTCCTGTACGCGCGACGCGCGCCTGCGCGCCATCCTGACGGCGCAGCACGGCACCTATGCGATCGCCCCGGGCCGCGTCTCGGCCGTGCTCCATGCCGGTCTCGCCGACCACTACTTCGCGAGCGGCGGCTGGTATCCGGAGGGCGGTGGGCAGGTCCTCGCCGATCGCCTGGCCGAGGCGATCGAGGCCGCGGGCGGGGACATCCGCCTGCGCGCGACCGTCACCCGCATCCACGTCGAGGGGCCGCGCGTCACCGGCGTCACCTTCGAGCACAAGCATCTCGGGGCCCGGACGGTGCGCGCTCCGGTGGTGGTGAGCAACGCGGATCTCAAGCGCACCGTGCTCGAGCTCGTCGGGGCCGCGCACTTCCCGCCGGAGCTCGTGGCGCGCGTGCGTGGGTTCGAGATGGCGCTGCCGCTCTTCGTCGTGTTCCTCGGCCTCGACGTGCCGGTCTCGGCGTTGCCGTACGGCAACGCGAATCGCTGGGTGTTCGGCAGCTACGATTTCGATCGCGAGTACGCCATGCTCGCGCGCGGCGAGCTGCCGGAGCGCCCGTTCGTGTACGTGGCCACCGCGTCGCACAAGGATCCCGCGAACCCGCGTCTGGCGCCGCCCGGCCACACCAACATGCAGCTGATGACGATCGTCCCGGCGCAGCCGGAGTTCTGGGGCGTGACGCGGGAGGACGCGGAGAGCGGCAGGTACGAGGCGAGCGAGGGCTATGCCTTCCGCAAGGCGGAGGTGATCCGCCGCGTGCTCGACCAGGCGGAGCGCATCATCCCCGATCTGCGCCGCCACATCGTCTACCAGGAGGCCTCGACGCCGCTCACGCACACGCGCTACACGCGCTCGACGGGCGGCACCTCCTATGGGATCGCCGCGACGCCGGCGCAGTTCCTCGAGCGGCGGCCGGGCGCCTCGACGCCGATCGTCGGACTGTATCTCGCCGGCGCATCCACGCGCTCCGGACACGGCATTGCGGGCGCGATGCTCTCCGGCGTATACGCCGCGGAGGGCGTTCTGCGCCACGGCACGGCGGCGCGGGTTCTGGGGCGTTGAGGGCATTCAGCAGGCGGGAACCGGTGCCGGACTCACCACGCGCATCGACGATCGGCATCGTCACCGGGGGCGGTGACGCGCCCGGCCTGAACGCGGTCATCCGCGCCGTGCATCGCGCCGCCGCGCGGCGCGGTATGCGGGTGATCGGTTTCTGCGACGGCTTCGACGGGCTCCTGCATCCGGACACCGCGATCGTCCTCGACCGGGCGAATACCGCCGGCATCCTCGGCCGCGGGGGGACGATCCTCGGCACCACCAACCGCGGCAGCTTCGCGGTGAAGACGGACGTGGCGACCGGACATCAGCTCGATCCGGTGCTGATCGAACGGGTGCAAGCCACCCTGCGCCAGTTCGACGTGGGCGCCCTCGTCTGCGTCGGGGGCGACGGATCGCTCACGGTCGCGCTGCAACTCTACCGGCAGGGCATCCCGGTCGTCGGCATCCCGAAGACGATCGACAACGATCTCTCCGCCACCGATTTCACCTTCGGCTTCGACTCCGCCGTCGCGATGGTGACCGAGGCGCTCGACCGCTTGCACCCGACGGCCTACAGCCACCGTCGCGTCATGGTGCTCGAGGTCATGGGGCGCCACGCGGGATGGATCGCGCTGTATGGCGGCATCGCGGGTGGCGCCGACGTGATCCTGATGCCGGAGATCCCGTTCCACTTCGACGTCGTCGCCGAGGCGGTGCTGCGACGCGACCAGGCGGGCCGCCACTTCACCATGGTGGTGGTGGCCGAAGGCGCCGCGCCGGCCGGGGGGCACATCCAGGCCACCGCCGTCCAGGGCCGCGAGGTCAGGTTCGGCGGCATCGGCGCGCTCGTGACCGACGAGATCGAGCGGCGTACCGGAAAGGAGGCGCGCTGTGTCGTCCTCGGCCACCTGCAGCGTGGCGGTGCCCCCACCCACACCGATCGCCTGCTCGCGACGACGTTCGGCACCATGGCCGTCGACCTCGTCGAGAAGAGGCGCTTCGGCTCGATGGTCGCGCTCCAGGGCGCCGCCATCGCCACCGTGCCGATCGCCGACGCCGTCGGCGCGCTGCGCCGGGTCCCGCCCGACTACTACCTGCTGCGCGTGGGAAGGGATCTCGGCGTCTCGTTCGGGAGCGGCTGATCGGGGGCGGTTGCGGACCGTCGCTATTCCCGCGCCGCGGCGTCCCGGGCCGCGCTGGCCCACGCGCGCACGGCGGCGCGCTCGCCGTCGCTCAGGCGTGCCTCGCCGTGCATGAGCGTGTAGTACCAGGGCGGCATCTCGCCCTCATCAAGCTCGTCGATCGACTTCGCGAGCTTCTTGCGCCGTCGCGCCCGGTCGTAGGCGTCCCACGTCGAGAAGTTCAGCTCGCGCCGGCCGTCGTTGACGTCGTGGACCACGAGCCAGGAAACCGGCGCGACCGTCGCATACCAGGGCCAGCGCGTCTCGTGCGAGTGGCAGTCGTAGCAGGCGCGTCGCAGCAGCGGTGCGACGTCGGGCGGCGCGCCGACGTCGGCCGTGACGGGCGGATTCGTCTTCGCCGGTCGGACCACCTGCATCGCGACCAGCGCGCCGGCGAGCGCGATGGCCGCCCGGCGTACCCGCCCACTCCGCATGCCCGACCGTCTATCAGCCGGCGGTCGCGCCCGCCACGAGCGCATTGGACGCGGTCGGCGCGCCGCGGCGGACGCACACGCGCCGTAGCGCGTGGGGCGGCCCTGCGCTACAGAGACGGAATCGTCCCGCTTCCGGAGGGGTGGCCGAGCGGTTGAAGGCACCGGTCTTGAAAACCGGCAGGGCGCAAAGCCCTCGGGGGTTCGAATCCCTCCCCCTCCGCTTTCGTATGGCTCGTAGCCGGGCTGGACCCCGTCGGCGGCTAGGCGACTTTCCGCCGCCGGCGCTCTGCTTGTGCGAGCTCCCACGTTGCCTGGAGATTCATCCATACCTTCGGCGAGGTTCCGAGCGCCTCTGCCAGATCGAGCGCGGCATCGGCGGTGATGCCGCGTTTGCCTTTGATCAGCTCGTTCAGGCGTGCGCGCGTCCAGCCCAAGGTCTCGGCGAAGGCCCTCTGAGTGATGCCGGCGGGCTCGAGAAACTCCTCGAGAAGAATCTCACCGGGATGGAAGGGATTTCTTGGCTGTCTCATGAGCATCGCTCCCGTCAACGGTAGTCGACGATCTGCACGGCACTGGCATTGCCGGCCTCCCATTGGAAGACCAGGCGCCACTGATCGTTGATCCGAATCGAATGAAAGCCTTTCCACCGGCCCTTCAAGGCCTCGAGACGGTTGCCGGGCGGCACTCGAAGGTCGCGGAGCTCCGCAGCATCGTGCAGGTACAGGAGCTTACGACGTGCCGTCCGCCGCAGGTCGGGTGGAAAGCGACGCACGGTTCCGGACAAGCGGTCATCGAACAGATCTTGGGCCAGGCGATTGCCGAGGCTCCGTATCACCGCGCGATGTTATCGGAACACGACAACCATGCGCAAGGGCACCAAGAGGGCGAGCCATGGCGGGCGGTTCCCTGCTGTAGAAGGGGACTTGCCGGGACTTCAGAGGACGCGGTGGGACCACAGCTGCCGCACTTGAAAACCAGCAGGGCGCAAGCCCTCGGGGGTGTCACCGCGCGCGTCGCTTGCGGCCGAGGGTCTTGTCTACGGCGGCGAGGGAGACGGCCTTTCCTTTGCGGGCACGCGCAATCATCTCCCAGAACTTCTCGGACCGCTCGAGCAGGAAGTCCTCGAGATCCGTGTCGTCGATACGTTCGATGGCAGCGACTGGCTTGCCGTTCCGCGTGACGATTACGACATCGTCTGCTGCCGCATCGAGCGTGCGGGAGAAGTTGTTGCGTGCCTCGAAAACGGTCATGGTTTTCATCGTCACTCCTTCCGATAGAACGCCGCGGTTTGATCCTTGTGCAGGACAGTGATGACATCGACGAGCCCATCCCGAACGTCATAGAAGACCCGGAGCTTTCCCACCCGGAGTCTGTACGTCGCATCTTCACGTCCCCGTAGCCGCTTGATCCGGCTGCGGCTGGGTCGCTCCGGCTCATGACGCAGATGCTGCTCGAGTGCTCCCAGGATCGCTACAACGTCGACCCGTCGCAGTTTGCGGAGGCGCCGGATCGCCTCGGGCCGGAGCTGTATCTCGAACATAGTCGAATTCTGCCATATCTACCACCATGGGCAAGCACAGAATTCGGGCTCTACGGCGGCGAGAGGCATCCTCTCTTCGCCGTCTCCACGAGAGGTCTGCACGGGGCGCGCGGCGTGATGGGTGGAGGTCGACCGGATTCTGCGGAGGTGGGTGGCCGCAACTGGGTGAAGAACGGGACTCGCCGTGATTTCGGACGACGCGGTGGGACCGCAACGCCCGGACTTGAAAACCGGAGGGCGCAAGCCCTCGCGGGTTCGAGGCCCACCCCCTCTGCTTTCCTTCAACGACCGTCGGCGGTGGGCAGCGCCCACCAACCAAATGGCACGAGTATCTCGCCGACCCGACCCTTGCGCCGACGTCATCCGTGATCGACTCTTCCGTCCGGCGCACCGACTCGTGCTAAAGGTGCCGTTGCGCCGGAAGGAGCCCTCGGCCAGCCGGCCTATTCCCCGCGTCGCTTCGCTCGGGGATTGCTATCCCCGGAATCCGCAGCCAGGCGCAAAGGACCGACATGTGGAAGGTGACCTACGTGGAGGAAGGTGCCGCCGCAGAGAATGTCGCCGTGGACGTCGCGGACACGACGCATACGCTGCTGACGATCTCCCTCGCCCATGGGATTCCGCACCAGCGGGAGTGTGGCGGCCGGGCGCGCTGCACGACGTGCCGCGTGCGCATCCTCGACGGGCTCTCCAATGTCTCCACACGCACGCGGCGGGAGCAGGAGATTGCCCGGGAGCGAGGCTGGGATCCGTCCGTGCGCCTCGCGTGTCAGACGCGCAGCAAGGGCGACGTGATGCTGGAGCGCCTCGTGCGGACGGGGGCGGACCTGGCGCTGGTGCAGGCCGAGACCCTCATCCATCACGCCCCCCGCGAGGAGAACGTGGCGATCTTGGTCTGCGACATCCGCGGCTACACGCCCCTGGCTGAGCGAAACCTGGCCTATGACGTGATGCACATCCTGAATCGCTTCTTCGCCCATGTGGGCGGGCCGATCCACCTGAACAACGGCCTCATCTCCATGTACACGGGCGACGGGCTGTTCGCGATCTTCGGCGCCTCGGGCGACCCGCCCCAGATCGCGTGCCGCAATGCGATCCGCGCGGGGCTGGCGATGATGGCCGCCCTGACGCGCCTCAACGGCGCGCTCTTCCCCGAGTTCGGCACGATGCTCGACATGGGGATCGGCATCGCCTACGGCCCCGCGATCCTGGGACACGTGGGCCACGCGAGCCATCGCCAGTTCACCGCCGTCGGCGACGTGGTCAACATGGCCGCGCGCATCGAGGCGATGAACAAGCCCCTCGGTACGCGCATGCTGATCGCCGAGGAGGTGCAGCGCGTTGCGGAGCAACCCCTCGTGCTGGGCAAGCAGGCCGACGAGGAGCTGAAGGGGAAGACCGGGCGGCATCGGCTGCTGGAAGTGCAGGGCTATCCCGAGCCGGATCCCGTGCTACTGGTCCAGAATAGCCTCCCCGACCTGATCGAGCAGACGGACGCCTTCGCCGCCGAGTTCTACAGGCGCTTCTTCGCCAAGAGCGAGGAGATCCGCGCGCTCTTCCACCGGGACATGGGCGCCCAGGGGCGCATGCTGGTCGAGATGCTGCGCTCGGCGGTGTACGCCCTCTGCCGCAACGACGAGACGCGCCTGGACGTGGCGGATTCTGGGGCGGCGGCACACGGCCTACGGCGTCGTCGCGGCCCACTATCCGATCATGCGGTCCGCGCTCGTCGAGACGGTGCAGGGTCTGCTCGGCGGCCTCGGCCAGCCAACGGTGGCCGCGTGGAGTCGGATGTTCGACGCGCTTCTCGCGGAGATGCAGGCGGGCGCGCGGCTGCCCGATCTCGTCGGCGGATGAATTGGCGGAGCGAGTTGAAGGAGGTGCGGATCCTTGAGGAATGACAGTCGACGCTCTGCACGGCAGTGGCATCTCCCGTGCTCTCGCCTTCCGTTCGCCGCAGCGTCCCGCAGTGCGATCAGGGCGCCGTCGGACGCGCACCCGGCCAACCGAACAGACCTTCGCGCTTGATCGTTTCCGCGACGCCGGCCGGGACCGCCGCCTCCCACGCAGGGTCGCCCCGCTGCAACTGCGCGAGGATCTCGTCGGCGAGGATGCCGAGAAGGTCCGGGTTGTAGCCGCGGATCGACACGAAGCTCCGGCGTTGCTGGAGCAGCGTGTGCAGCGCACGCGTCTCCGGCGGCACCTCGAGGTTTTCGGCCGTGATCACAGCTCCCGTGCGGGGATCGCGCGTCGGATACACGTACAGCCGGACGTTCCGGCGAAACATCCGTCCCGCCGCCTCGAGCACGCCGCCGGGCAGATCTTCGTAGAACTGTTCGTCGCCGATCTGCCGCACGCTCGGGATACCCACTGCGAGGCCGATCTTGTTCTGCGTATAACGCGACAGATACTCGACCAGCCGGAAGTAGCGCCCGAACTTGGAGACCAGCACCGTTTGGCCGACGGTCCGCAACGTGTCCACGCGCGACAGGAAGTCGGTGTGCACGATGGCGCCCTCACCACCGAGACCCGCGAGCGTCATCTCCATCAAGACCACCGGTTCCTCGCCATCCAGCTCCGGGTCCTCGAGGAACTGCTCGTGCGCCCGCTCCAGGATGTCGAGCGTCAGATGCGTCAGCGGACGGAAGCGTCCGCGCTCGATCAGCGCCGGTTTCTTGTAGAGCACCTCGGACGGCTGCACGACCTCGCCCCCCGCCGTGAACATGACGGCATCGGTGAGCCCCTGCTCGACGAGTTGTAGGCTCAGCAAGCGATTGTCGACGCCCGGAAAGGCGGGACCCGAGAAACGAATGAGGTCGACCTCGACGCGCTGGTGTGGCAGGTCGTCGACCAGCGCGGCGATCAGGTCCGCCGGGTCGTCGCGCCGGAAGTAGGCCGCGTGGATGAGGTTCACGCCAAGGATGCCGAGCGCCTCCTGTTCGTGCAGCCGCACCTTGTCCAGCAGATTGGCGTGCACCAGGATGTCCGACGGTTCGGCCTGCGGTGCGTGCTGGAAGCGCACCCCCAGCCAGGCTTCCCCGCGCTCCCGACTCGGGCCGCAGGTCGCCACGGTGTCCGCGAACGCGAAGAAACACGTCTCGGCACCGCGCGACGCCGCCAGCCGCTCCAGCAGCAGGTTGTACTCGTGCGTCAACATCGACAGCAGCCGCTCACGGCAGACATAGCGGCCCGCGCGACCATAGATCGCGTCGCTGACCTTCATGTCGTACGCCGACATCGACTTGGCGACCGTCCCGGCCGCACGGCCCGCGCGAAAGAACCAGCTCGCCACCTCTTGACCGGCACCGATCTCCGCGAGGGTGCCGTACTTCTGGTTGTCGAGGTTGAGCTGGAGCGCTTTCTGCTGGACGCTGAGACGGAACGTGTCCACCGTCGCGTTCAAGCACGGTGATCCCGCGCGCACAAGATCGAGGCCGCGGTCGGCGAGCGCATAGCCGCGCCCGCCGACAATCGCGCACCACCACCACCACCACTGGACGACACGGGGAGCTCGCCAGCTCGACCGGGTTCATCGAAACCACGGTCGGCGTCGCCGCTTCCCATTTCTTTCCCAATCCGCTTCCCCGTGCGCTCTTGATCATGTCTCCCGTGCTGAGGGCAAACGGCTCGGGGACGTCCTCAGAGCACCTTCAGCTCCGCCCAGCCGAGAGCGTGGCCCAGTGCGCGCTTCACCTCAGGCTCGCGACTCGCCGACAAGGCGCCGATGCGATCGCCCAGGGAGGATGTCGGCACAGCGTGTACGTTGTCGAGATTGACCACCGAGGCACGTCGCAACCCTTCGTGCCGTCCCACTGCGACTTCTTGAGGGATTTGCCGAACCGTGCTCGTCACCTCGCCGACGATGACCTTGTTGAGGTAGCCATAGGCGGCGGTTCGCGTCAGAAGGAGGACCGGACGTCGCCCGATTGGAGCCGGGAGATTGGCCCATCGGAGCTCGTACTGCTTCACGTGCTCCGGCCTCGTTTTGTGCGCTTCGGTTCCCACACTCTCGGATCGAGATAGGCGTCGACCGAAGAATCGGGCTGGCGGCGATACGCCTCAGCCGTGGCGCGCTCCTGCTCTTCCCACAACGCCTTCCGGATCGCCATTCGAATGAACTCCGATCGCCGTCGCGAGCGTGCCGGGGCTACCTGCTCCAACCTTGCGGCGACATCATCGTCCACCTCGACCAATAATTGTTTCATCAACGTCAGTATATAGAAGGACTACTGGACGGGCAAGGTTGCTTCGCGATCCGAAGGGCTGTCCACTTGCTACCTGCCTTGACGTGACGTGCTCGACCCGGCCGATCACGCGGCGCGGCGGTTGGGCGCTGACGTCGAGGTGAAGGACGAAGGCAGTTCAAGCGACCGCTCTCAGATGCGCGCGCTGGGCGGCGTCGATGAGGTTGCGGCGCAGGATCGCCGACGCGCACAGAGCGCCACCGAGCAGCGCGCCCGAAACTCCGCCCGTCGCGATGTCGGCGCCCGTCAACATCAAGCCGCGGATCGGAGTCGCCGGCCTCAGGAACGCGTTGCGGAAGCGCGCCGGCGTGTGCTCGAGACCGTAGATCTCGCCGTGGGCATGAGCGGTAAAGTTGCGCGTGCTGAGCGGAGTCGAGAGCTCGGCGACCTCGACGGCTCCCTTGGTCCCGGGAACGTGCGTGTAGAGAAGGTCGAGGAGGCGATCGGCGATCCGTTTCTTGAACGCCTCGTACCCCTCCCCGCGCTTGTGCCACCGCGTTCCCTCCCACTGTGCGAACGCGTCGTAGGGCAGGAAGGTCATGATATCGATCGTCGAGCGCCCGGGGCAGCGCCGTTCGAAGTCGGGGTCCTTGGCCGAAGGGAAGGAGATGTAGGCGTATTGGATCGAAGACGGATCGGCATTCTGCGCGACAGTACGGTCGTGGCGCTCGTCCGGATAGATCCAGAGATTTGCCCGCTCCAGGGCAAGCTCCTTCGTCGTGCCTCGCAGTCCGACGTACAGACATGCGTGGGCGACCGAGGGCTTCATCCCCTCCAGCGCGCGCCAGAGGCCGTGACGGTGGGCGACCGCCCGAGGCACCAAACGGCCGAACGTGTTCGCCACGCCCGCATCGCTGATGACGAGAGGCGCGCGCAGAACGGCGCCGTCCTCGGCCATATTCACCCCCACGGCGCGATCGTTCTCGACGACGATCTCGGCGACCTCGGCGTTGATGAGGAGCTCCCCGCCGGCTGCGCGAATGACGGGAGCGATCGTCTCGGCGATCCGGCCCGCTCCGCCCACCGGAAACGACCCGCCTCCGAAGTAGTGCTGCGTGACCAGGGCATGGATCGCGAAGCTGCTTCGCGACGGCGGCAGACCGTAGTCGCCGAACTGACCCGTCAGGACGCCGATGAGTTTCTCGTTCGACGTCAATTCCTCGAGGACTTCGCGGGTGGTGCGATCCGAGAGCTGATAGAAACGCCGCTTCGCCATCGGCTTGACAACGGCACCGAGGAGACGCGGAAACGCCTTGGTCGCGAAGAAGCCCTGCAGCGCGGCGACCGCCTCGTGCACCAAAGCGAAGTAGCGGTCGATCGCGCCGGCTTCCGAGGGGAAACGCCGAACCAGCTCGGCGCGAAGGGCGGCTTCGCCCTTCGGGTAGACGAAGGCCTCGTCTCCGAAGCGCATCCTCTCGACGACGGCGCCCATGTCTTCCCACTCGAGTCGGGCATCGGTGATGTCGTCGAACAGGGCGCGCATCATGCCGCCGGGCTGGGTGTCACCGATGTAGTGCACCCCGACGTCCCATTCGTAGCCGGGGCGGCGAAACACGTGCGTGTAGCCACCGACCGTGTAGTGGCGCTCCAGCACCAGCACGCGACGGCGGCCGTGCTTGGAGAGCATCGCGGCGGCGGTGAGGCCGCCGATCCCCGAGCCGACGACGATGGCATCGTAGGTACCTTCCACAGGCGTGCGGCGGTAGGGCTCTGCGAGTTTGCGCGGGCTCATGGCGGCGTCTCCTTCGGGTCTACGGTGTATACTACGGCGAAGAAAATCGGCGGCGAGCTCGTTCGGCCAGGGAGTCACAGGCCGTTCTCTCCTTCGGCGCGCCATCCGAACGAACGCATGACGGCGACGATCGAGCGCAAATAGATGGTCTCGAACTCGGCGCGATCGGCCGAGAGTTTTCCGGCCAGAAACAGGCTCACCAAACCGTGGACGTGCGCCCACGTGGTGAGGGCCAGCGCTTCAGGATCCCCGGTCTGAAGCGCTCCCGCGGCGACGCAATCGCGAATACGGTCGACCAGGAAACGAAACGTGGCGGCATCGAGCCAGCTTTGCTGGGGCTTATTCCCCGCCGTTTGCGGCACGTGCTCCATGAACATGACCGCGTAGCTCCGGGGATGGTCGAGGGCGAAGGCAAGGTACTGGACGCCTGACGTAAGAAGGCGAGATTCGGGAGTGGCTTCGGCCAGCGCGCGGTTGAGATAGCCGAGAAAGATCGCGTGCCCTTCCTCGACGAGGGCTTTCAGGAGATCGTCGCGATTCTCGAAATGGCGGTACAGCGCCATCGGCGTGACGCCCATGCGGGCGGCCAGGCCGCGCATGGTGACCCCGCCGGTGCCGTGCGCGACGAAGACGTCGCCGGCCTCGGCGAGGATGCGCGCCCGTGCGAGATTGGTCGCCATGTATACGTTGTATACTCCTGTCGTGCGGCCATGGTCAAGCGCAAGATCGGGCCGCCGACCGGCGTCCGACCCGAGAGGGGGCGGTCGCACGGCTCGCGCTCGCGGTCGCACGGCCTCGCGCTCGCGGTCCTCGATCACCTGATGGCGGCTCCGCCGTCACGCGAGCTCGCGCCATGCCGGCGCGTGTAGGCGCGATGATAGAGCCGTTCGTACTCGCCGGCTGCCCGGTCCCACGAGAAATCGCGCGTCATCGCGCGACGGCGGAGCATGTCGACGTGGTGAGGCCGATCGTACCAGGTCGCGAGCGCCCAGCCGACGGTGTTGGCCAGACTCTCGGCGCTCAGGTCATGGAAGACGAACCCCGTGCCGCTGCCGGTCGCCTCGTCGTAACTCTCCACCGTGTCGATGAGGCCGCCCGTTGCGCGCACGATCGGCAGCGTTCCGTAGCGCAGGCTGTACATCTGGGAGAGGCCACACGGCTCGAAGCGTGACGGCATCAGGAAGAAGTCGGCCCCTGCTTCTATCCGATGGGCGCGCGACTCGTCGAAGCCGAACCAGGCGACGAACCGGTCCCTGCTCTGAGCGGCAACGTGCGCGAAGGAACGTTCGACCGCGGCGTCGCCGGCACCGAGCATCACCACCTGCAGGTCCCACGCAAGGATGCGGTCGAGCGCCTCGGCGAGCACGTCGATGCCCTTCTGCGGGACGAGTCGCCCGATCAGCGCGAATAGCGGCGCGTCGAGCCTCACCGGCAGGCCGGCCTCCTCCTGCAGCGCCGCTTTGCAGATCGCTTTGCCGGCGAGGTCGCCGGTATCATAAGGTGCCGCGATATTCGGATCGGTGGCGGGGTTCCAGGCGTCGGTATCGATGCCGTTCAGGATACCGACGAGGTCCGTGCTGCGGGAGGTGAGGACGCCGTCGAGGCCGAAGCCGTACGCGGCGGTCTGGATCTCGCGCGCATACGTCGGGCTCACGGTGCTCAGCATGGTGCTGTGGTAGAGCGCCGCCTTGGTGAGATTCATCGTGCCGAAGTGCTCGAACTCACCGGGATGGTAGTGCTCCGCTCCGAGCCCGGTGACGAAGAGGGCCCTGCCGTCGAAAACGCCTTGGTAGGCCAGGTTGTGGATGCTGTGGACGCTGGCGCTCGCGTGCAGCGGCGTGCCCCACGCGATCGTGTTCACGTAGACGGGCGCGAGCGCGGTCTGCCAATCGTTCGCGTGCACGACGTCGGGGATCCAGCCGAGGGCGCTGCAGAGCTCGAGGGAGCCGCGCGAGAGGAAGGCAAAGCGTTCCAGGTTGTCGCTGTAGGTTGCGTCGGGTGAGCCGTAGAGGTGCGCGCGGTCGAAGTACTGATGGTACTCGATGAAGTAGACGGGAACCCGGCTCTGCGGTAGCTGCCCGAGACGGACGCGGGCGCGCGCCGCCCCGAACCACATCGGTACGGCAAGGACGCCCTCGAGGATCTCGAGCTCGCGCCACGGCATGGTGCCGTAGAGCGGCATGACGACGCGGACGTCGAGGCCGCGGCGGTGCAGCGCCTTGGGCAGGGCGCCCGCGACGTCGGCGAGCCCACCAGTCTTGGCGAACGGCGCGCACTCGGACGTGACCAGCAGAATCTTCACAGGCCGGGCCATGGTCGGGTGATGGCGACCCAGATCGCGCCGGCTCGCTGCGCCGCGATCACGTTGCGTAGAGATGATAGTCGAGGTCGGGGAAGATGTTGTCGCGTGCCTCGAGATCGGCGAGCCACGTCGCCTCGACGGCATCCCGCTTGAGCTCGTCGTAGAGCCGGTTGAAGGCGATGATGTGCCCGTCGATCCTGCGGGTCGCGTACGGAACGGTGGTCCCCGTCCGCATGATGAAGGGCCAGTCGCTGCTCTGCGCTAGCATGAGCTCACGTGCGGCCTGGGTGAGCGCGCGCCCTTGCAGGCCCTCGGCCGCCGGGAAACGGTGCGCGAGCTCGACCATGCGCTCGGCCATCACGTGCAGGTGGCGGTAGATCCAGGCGTTGCTCTCGTTCAACCAGTACTCGTTGTAGCCCTGCAGGCCCCATGACGATGCGCACGGCGTGGCCAGCTGGTTGGTCGGATGGCGCTCGAGATACTCACCGGGAGTCGTGGGCTCGACAGCGCCCTGATCGTAGTGCAGCTGGCGAAACAGATCGCCGAGGAAGATCGGGCCCTCATACCACCAGTGCCCGAAGAGCTCGGCGTCGTAGGGGCTGACGACGATCGGCGGACGGTCCATGTGCGCGGCGAGATCCTCGACCTGCCGCTGACGGTTTGCGCGGAAGTGCTCCGCGTGTTGGCCGGCGCGCTCGCGGGCGATGGCGGGATCGTAGACCCACTTGTCGTGCAGATGCTCGTGGGTGATCGCGTGGTACTTGATCCCCGTGTACATCCGGTGCCCCTCCGGATGGACGTACGGCCCGATGTAGTCCATCGGCAGGTCGAAGCCGATGTCGCGGTAGAAGTCTCGATAGTGCGGGTCGCCCGGATAGCCTTCCTTGGCGCTCCACACCTGGTACGACGACTCCGGATCCCGGCCGAAGGCCGCCACGCCGCTCCGGCAGTAGATCGGTGCGTGCACGCCGAAGACCGGGCGCCGGTCGGCGAACTCGATGCCGTGCGTGTCGACGAAGAAGTAGCGGATCGCGGCTTCGCGCAGGATCTCGTCCACGCCAGGGACGTAGCCGCACTCGCCGAGCCACATGCCGCGTGGGCGGCCTCCGAAGTGGTGCTCGTAGAGATCGGCTGCCACGTGGACCTGCGCGCGCAACGCAGCCCAGTTGCGGTCGAGGAGCGGGAAGAACGCATGCGTTGCGGTCGAGGTGATGACCTCGACCCGTCCCGCATCCTGAAGCCGGCGGAAGGCGGCCACCACGTTGCCGTCGTGGCAGCGCCACGTATGACGCAGCGACAGGAAGCGGTCGAGGTACATTTGCGCCAACCGACGGTAGTGCGGCTCGGGGCGGGTGCGATCGAGCTCCTTGCCCGCGAGCTCGATGAGGCGATCGAGGTGGACCGCGTAGCGTTCCTTCAGAAGGTCGTCGGTGAGCATCGTGATGAGCGGCGCCGATAGGGAGACCGTGCAGCGGAACGGAACGCCATCGGCGACCAGCCCCTCGAACGTCTGCAGCAGCGGCAGGTAGGTGCCGGTGATGCCCTCGTAGAGCCACTGCTCCTCCATCACCGTGGGATCTTCGGGATGACGAACGAACGGCAGGTGGGCATGCAGGACGAGTGCGAAGTAGCCCCGTGACATGTCGCTCACTCTTTCGTCCCGTGCGGCGGCTTCACGGGCTCGCGGACCGTCGCGAAGTGCCGCTCACTGGCGCCAGGCGCCCGCCGCTCGCTGGCGCGTCGTTCCTCGCTCGCCCCACCGAGGCGCTGCTCGCTCGCGCCGCCGTAGAGCCACTCGCTCGCAGCGACGAAGAAACTCTCGCTGGCACCGCGATAGCGCAGCTCGCTCGCGCCGATGCGATAGACCTCCGACGCGCCGCCGAGGATCTCGGCGCTACTCACCAGCCAGCGGCGCTCGCTGGCGCCGAGGGCGGGCCCTTCGGAAGCTCCGGGAAAGTGCGCCTCCAGCGCTCCCATCCCTCGGAACTCGACGCCGGCGGCCGTTACCCACGAGTGGCGCATCTCCCACACCGCCACGATGCGCCGAACGCTCCGCCCGTCGATACCACGAATGACGACCTGCCACGGCCCGTAGACGACCTGCAGCGCCCCGTTCCGGAGAACGGTGAGCGCCGTGTCGTCGTGGCGCTCCTCGACATAGACGGGGGACTCGACCGGAAACTCGAACGGGCCCGCCTCCCAGGTCGTCCGGATGACGGGACCGATCCACTCGAAGACGCGACCCTCGTCCAGCCACTCTCCGCGGGTGAGCTCGCGCCAATCCCAATGTCCGGCGAAGCGGTGGTGGGAGACGAGGTGCTCGCCGCCGGTGACGGTCGACCCGAGATCCTGTGCGGGCGGCATCGGCGCCGACGTTGCTCCGGGCCCGTACCCCGTTCCGTGACCGACCTCCTCCACGGCGCCCGTCGCCTCTTTCACCGTCAGCCACTCGACCGATCCGGGCGGCTGCGGCTCGCGCCTGGGAAAATCCGCACGCGAGGAGCGGACGATGCGGACGAAGTAGCCCTCGCTCGACTTCATCCCGAGCTCGACGCACGCAGTCGAGCCCGGCTTGCCGAGATCGAAGAACCATTGCCGGTCACTGCGCTCGACCTTGTGGTCGAAGTAGCTGTGCGCGTTGGTGCCGTCGAAGAGGCGGCCGGTCACGTCGTACAGCCGCAGGTTGAGCCAGGCCGCGTCGCGCGCCGGCCCGAGCCCGGCTCGGGCACGCTCGATTGCCGCGTCCGTTACTTCCCAGTAGACGTACATGCGCTCGGGGTCGACTACCATCGCCGTCAGGCGATCATGACCATAGCCCCAGGGAACGGTCGGCGGCTCGATTTCGCGCTCGCGAGGGAAACCGAGATCGAATTTGTGCGGTGCATCCGCGTCCGGTTCCGCTCGCGCTGCCGGCTCGGGCGTCGCCCGGATGACCGCCCGGAGCGCCTGCTCTACGCGACGCGCGATCGCCTCCTTGGTGAGCTTCGAGAGGCCGCTCAAACCGAGGGGCTTCGCGAGCTCGAGCAATCGACGCCGCGTCGCGCGCAAGAGCGCCTCGAGAATCCGGTGCGGCCCCCCATGGATCAGGCTCGCGGTCGCCGATCTCGGACGCCTTGCGCCCCCGCGCGGTCAATTTGGATGGAGGTTCATGCTTCTTCATGGGTCCCGGGACTCCCGCAAGGGGCCTGACGCCTTGCTAGGGAGACGGCGCGACGGGTTCCCGACCGCCGGGCGTCGCGGACGTGCCGAAGCGGTGGCGGTACGCATCTACGATGACGCGCGCGGCGGTCACGTGCTCGATCCGCTCTGAGGTTGATCACCAGGTCGTAGATTCGCGGATCGCTCGGGTCCACATGGAACAGGCGGCGCACGAAATGCGGCTCTCGGCCGACGAGAGCGTGGCATCGCTTCTCCTTCGAACGGTGCGTCTCAGCACCGCCGCCAAGTACGAGAAGTGATCACGTTGGTGCCTTCCACCATACTCCCGGAGATGTCAAACTTCGACTACCCCCTCGTCCATGCGTGGAACTCGCGTACCGATCTCGCGAAACATCGCGCGCGCCGCAGGACGCCCGGCACCTCGAATGCGGGCGCGCGCGGTGCCCCGAGTCTCCTAGTGCGCGGCAGCCCGATGGGCAGCATGCGGCTTGGCGACCGCACGCCCTCCCGCAGGTCTGCGGCTGGCGGCGCGCGCGAGCAGCTCGGAGGCGAACGTGCCGACCCGTTCGTTGATCTCGCGAACCGCGTCATAGATGACCCCGATGGTGCGGTCCTGCACGCGGCGCACTTCCTTGGCGGGCCCCTTCAGTAGGTCGCTTTCTTCCAGGGCTTTCAGCGGAAGATCGGCGATCGCCTTGTGGATCTCCTCGACCGTCGTCGCCCCCTTGTCGATCTCGTCTTGGACGAGGTCGACCAATGTCCTCTTGCGGCTTGTCATGATGACGCCCTCCCTTGCCGTCAGGGAGCAAAGACCATGCCTCGCAAATTCAACACGTACACGCGACGGCATGCCTTGGTTCATCGCATCGGCAAGAAGCACTCTGCGCTCTTTTCGCGCAGTCACGACGATCCGGGTGACGCGCCGATCTACCGCATCGAGCGATGATCGAAGCGGGCACACGAGGCCGCCAGCCTTCGTTCCGTCCCGCCCAGTCGGGGAACGGGATTTCGATGCCACGGACTTGTCGTGTCGTGCAGGTGACAGACGCCCGTGGGGCCGGCGCGCTATGTAGTCGCCCTCTCGGACAGCTCGCCCGCGAAGGGAGTCGCGCACATGAAGATGCTCACCTTCATTTCTCAGGTGGCCGATCGCCTGCACGGCGACGCCTACCGGGCCGAGCGGATCACCGGCGTCGTACTCCACGAGCTGCGCGATCGGCTCCCCGCAGCGGACGCCGCCAACGTCGCGCGATGCCTACCGACAGCCCTGCGACCGCTGTGGATGGCCAACGACCCCCGTCCCGACACGATCGAGCAAACCTACAGGCTCGAATTTCTCGGCGCCGTGATGGAAAGCGGCGCCTTGCCCGATAGCGTCGAAGCGGAACGGGCGGTCGTTGCCGTGCTGACGGTGTTGCAGGGGTTCCTCGACCGTGTGGCGCGCGATGCGCACGCCGCGTCGGAGAGGCTCGGCCGGTTTCCCCATGATCTCGCGGTCCTCTGGCGCGCGGCGGAGACGTGTGGGAGGGACGCTCCGCAACGCCGCCGTTCTCGTACCTTGGCCGCACGATCCCGCTCTGACGCCGCCTCGCGATCCTCAGCCGCCTGATCCGCGCGACATCCTTGACCAGGATGCGGTCGGATCAAGTACGCCGCACTGCGTCCCTCGACCGTCGCAGTGCATCGACGTCAAGCAGCGCCCAACGCCCTCTGCTCCGTCGGATCATGCCGCCTCGCTCCAGGTCGCGCAGGCACATGTTCACCGTCTGTCGCGAGGCGCCGACGAGTGTCGCCAGCTCTTCCTGGTTGAGGCCGAGGTCGATCACAAGCCCATAGGGCTCCCGGCGACCGAAGTCCTCCGCCAGTTCGAGGAGGATGCCCGCTACCCGGCTTGGGACGGATCGAAAGACGAGGTGCTCCACCCGGTTCTCGATACGCTTGAGCCGCGATCCGACCTGCTTGGTTACCGCCACGGCGATCCCCGGATGGGCGGCGAGCACGTCTCGGATCACCTCTCGACGGAGCCGCCAGACGAGCGAGGCGCGGACCGCCTTGGCGAAGCTCTCTCGCGGATGGCCTGGAACAAATGCGGCGAGCTCGCCGAAGATCTCTCCTGGGCGGACGTATCCGAAGGTCGTCTCCGCACCCGAAGGCGAGAGCCGATAGATCCGGACCAGTCCGCGCTCAAGGAGGTACACGGAACGCGGATGCGGCGCGGGTGTGAAGATCAACTCATCCGCGCCGCACTCCCGCCGCACGGACCCACGTTGCAGCCGCTCCGTTTCCTGGGCCGAGAGCTCCCTCAGCCAGTCAAAATTGTGCAGATGCCAGAAGTCGTCCACGAATTTCGGGCCGGAGCATAGTGGTCATGACGGCCATGATCCAGCGTGAATCTGCGCGCGGCCGGGGGCGCAGGCGGCAGTCTCAAAGTCCGGAAAACGGACGCCGTTACGTTATCGTGAATGAGGACACCAGGAGACGATGGGCCACGACGCCTGGATACCCGACGGGTACGGTTCTTGCGTCGACTTCCACAGCCTCGGAAGAGGGAAGGGCATCGTGACTACCCCGCGGCTCAATCGCTTCGGACGGGCATTGCCGGTCGCTTGGCAGCAGGGGATAGTGCGGCGATCTCACGGTCTTGACCTCGGGGCGATCGCCAGCGACCTATTCCTCGAATATCCGCCCAACGACCGCGATTTCGACCCGGTCACCACCAAGCGGGAATTCTTCCTGATCGAGCAGATCGCGGCCCGCTACTTCCGGGCGGCCACCATGGGTGCCGAGAACATCCCGGACGGTCGTGTCGTGATCGTCGCGTCCCATTCAGGCGTCGTGCCCTGGGATGCGCTGCTCCTCGTGGCCGAGATCTATCGGCTCACGGGACGGTTCTCCTGGAACGCCGGTCACGAGTTCTGGGGACGGTTCACGTTCTTGAAGGATCTTCTCGTCCCGACCGGTATGGTCCTCGGCGGGCGCGCCGACTTCGAGGAGTTGCTGCGGCGGGACGAGATGTGCGTGATCTTCGCCGACGCGGGCAAGGGCAACCGGCACGCCTACTACCTTGAGAGCGACCGCTACAAGGTGAAGCCCGAGAAGGGCTTCGCGCCGGGTTGCGGCGGCTACATCAAGGTCGCGCTCCGCACCCGGAGCCCGGTCGTGCCCGTGGCGATCGTGGGCGCCGAGGAGGTGCACTACTGCCTCGGGGACATCCCGCAGCTGGCCGAGTACCTGAAGGTCCCGTTCTTCCCACTCGTCGCTTCGCTCGTCCCGCTCCCGGCACGCATCTACATCCGCTTCGGCGAGGCCATCCGGCTCTCCGTCCCGCCCGAGGCGGCCGACCAGCAGGCGGTCGTCGACCGGCTGAACGAGCAGGTCCGCTCGGCGCTGCAGGCGCTCATCGACGATACCCTCCGGCGGCGTAGGGGCATCTACTGGAGCTCCTATGACGCGGGCAACGGTGCCCGGCGCTCGAGGAAGACGGTCCCGCAGAGCGTCACCGCGCGGACCGTCGTGGCGCCCGAGACCCCCGGGCGTGCGGCGGCTGCCTAGCGGGAGTCGCGAACGGCGACTCGATCACGTCGGGTCCGCGGGTGCTTCAATCCGCGAGCCAGTCGTGAAGCCGTCGGTAAATGGGCCGATCGAGGAGACCGAAATGGCTGGCACCATGCGCGACCCACCGGTGCGGGTCGGGAAACGCCAGGGCGAGCCGCGGATCCTCGTGATGACCGAGCGCGCTCGCGATCGGCACCAACCCATCGCCTACGAGACGGCTTCCGAGATCGTCCGCCGAGGCGCCCCTCGTCGCGGCGACCGTGAAGCAACGGACGCCGTCCGGCAGCGGCACCGGGCGGCGAGTGTCCTTCCCGTGCGCGAACCGATCCCGGCCCTCCCAGTCCTCGTCGAGAATGCTGCCGTGGCGAAGATCGGTGATGCCTGCGCTCCGGATCTTTCCGAGTCGAGCCAATGCTCCGGTATAGGGCGTCCGCTCGACCAGGCGATGGAGCCGGTGGCCAGCGCGCTCGAGCGATGCGCCGTGGTGCGGCGTGCCGAGGAAGACGAGCTTCGACAAGCGGCGCGGCCATGTGTGGCCGGCTAGCGCGCCGTAGTAGTGGGCGCTGCGCGAAACCAGGCCGCCCATGCTGTGGGCGACGATCGCGAGCTCCTCGATGGGAACCGGCCACGCCGCGATGAGGCGTTCGAGGATGCCGGCCATCGCATGGCCGTTCGTCGAGACGTGCCGGCCCGTGTTGTAGTGCAGGTACACCGCCGTGTAGCCGAGATCGTGGGTGAGCTCGCGGCCGTGACAGTGTGCCGGCCGCGTCCACTGGAGGTCGTTCATGCAGAGCCCGTGCACGAGCACCAGGACCCTCCCGCTCGTCCGGGGAAACGTCGCCGCCAGGCGCTCGCGGGTGAGCTCGATCGGCTTCCCGTCGTGGCGCACCTGCATCGCGATCGCGAGCGGATTCCCGCTGTCAGCCAGGTGATCGCCGAGGACGCCGTTCAGTGCCGCGACGACGGCTTCGCGTCTCGGCGAGGAGTCCATGTTGCCGAGCAGCGGCGCGAGCGGAGCCAGGAGCATGTCGATCCCGTCACCCGCGGTGCGGGCGGCGACGTGGATGCTGCGGTAGACGAGCGACGTGATCCCGTTCACTGCGCCTTCCAGAACCGGCCCGCCGAGCTTGAGCGGCAGGCGGGCGATGCTCATGTGCATCGCCTCGACCAATTCCGTGAGACCCGCGGTCGCATCGACCGCGAGCGAGCTCGCGCCGCGAAGGTCCGAGAGATGATTGCGAGGTGCCGCGTTCACCGCAGGCGAGATATAGAGGATTTTCGGTCCTCGAGCCAGTTGATTGAGTCCCGCATCGTCGCGTATGGCGAGGGGGTGCGCACCCGAGCATCGTCACCGAACCACGCGTTCCATGACCGCTGAGTACGGGCCACCTGTCGGCGGGCATGCCCTGCTGCCGCGGGAGCGGCTGGGCGAGCTCCTCGAGACGCTGCGCGGCCTCGGTTACGCGCTCGTCGGTCCGACGATCCGCGACGGCGCGATCGTGTATGCCGAGATCGGGGGCGCGGACGAGCTGCCGGAAGGTTGGACGGAGGCGCAGGAGGCCGGCACGTATCGCGTCACCAAGCGGGACGACGCGGCGCTCTTCGGCTACGCCGTGGGGCCGCACTCCTGGAAGCAGTTCTTCTTCGTTCCTCGACTTCGTCTGTGGCGTGCGCACCGGGAGGGCACGGCGTTCGCCGTCGAGCGCGAGCAACCGGCGCCGCCGCGCCTCGCCCTCATCGGAGCGCGGAGCTGTGATCTGCACGCCATCGCCGTGCAGGACCGGACCTTCCTCGCCGGCGCCCACGTCGATTCCGACTACGCCGCCAGGCGGCAGGACGTCTTCGTGGTGGCGGTGAACTGCGGGCACGCGGGCGGGACGTGCTTCTGCGTCTCCATGGGAACGGGTCCGCGCGCCACCGCCGGGTTCGACCTCGCGTTGACCGAGCTTCTCGACGTGCGCCACCGCTTTCTCGTGGAAGTGGGCAGCGCGGCGGGCGCCGCGGTCCTCGCGCGCCTCGGCAGCGAGCCGGCCATGGACTCGGACCGACGCGCGGCGGATGCGGTCGTCGAGCGTACCGCACGCAGCATGGGACGCTCGCTCGATACCCACGAGATCAAGGATCTCCTCTACCGCAACCAGGAGCACCCGCGCTGGAACGAGGTCGCGGCACGCTGCCTCACGTGCGCCAATTGCACGCTCGTCTGCCCGACGTGCTTCTGCACGACCGTCGAGGACACGACCGATCTCACCGGCGAGCACGCCGAGCGCTGGCGGACGTGGGACTCGTGCTTCACGCTCGAGCACTCGTACATCCACGGCGGCAGCGTGCGGACGAGCCCGCACGCGCGCTACCGTCAGTGGCTGACGCACAAGCTCGCCACGTGGATCGACCAGTTCGGCACGTCGGGCTGTGTCGGGTGCGGGCGCTGCATCACGTGGTGTCCGGTTGGTATCGACATTACCGAGGAAGTGGGCGCGATCCGTGCCGGCGACGCCGCACGATCCTCGCCATCCGGGGGCACGCATGGAGACACTTGAGCGTATCCTCGCTGCCCATCCGTTCTTCCGGGATCTCGCCTCGGCGCATCTCGCGCTCCTCGTCGGATGCGCCAGCAACGCACGGTTCGATGCCGGAACCTTCCTCTTCCGGACGGGAGAGGAGGCCAATCACTTCTTTTTGCTGCGCGAAGGCGCGGTCGCCTTGGAGGCGGTCGCTCCGGGAAGGCCGCCGCTCGTCGTGCAGACGCTCGGTGGCGGTGAGATCCTCGGCTGGTCGTGGCTCGTTCCGCCGTACCACTGGACGTTCGACGCGCGCGCGCTGGAACCGACGCGGGCCATCGCGCTCGACGGGAAATGCATGCGGGCGAAGTGCGAGGTCGACCACGATCTCGGCTACGAGCTGCTGAAGCGCATGGCCCACATTCTCTGGGAGCGCCTGGAGGCGGCGCGGCTTCAGCTGCTCGACGCGTATGCCCTACCGGGCGGAGGCCCGCGATGATCGCTGCGCAGCCCGATCCGATGGTGCCCGCTCCGTGCCGGGTACGGCGCATGGTTGCTGAAACGCACGACACGTTCACGCTCGAGCTCGACGCGCCTCCCGGACCCGTCTTCCGGCCGGGGCAGTTCAACATGCTGTACGTTTTCGGCGTCGGGGAAGTTCCGATCTCGATGAGCGGTGACCCCGCGCGCGCGGGGGTGCTGACGCACACCACGCGCGAGGTCGGCGCCGTGACGCGGGCCATGCGACGTCTGCGCCGCGGGACGGCGCTCGGCGTGCGCGGGCCCTACGGCACGCCATGGCCGATCGACGCTTGCTGTGCGGCCGCGACCTCGTCCTGGTCGCGGGCGGCATCGGGCTGGCGCCTCTCCGTCCGGTGCTGTACGCCGTCGCGGCGCGGCGGGCGGCATTCGGCAACGTGGTGCTCCTCTACGGCGCGCGCAGCCCCGAGGACGTGCTCTACAGGCGTGAGCTCGAGCGTTGGCGTGCCGACGGATCGGGATCGAGGTAGCGGTCACGGTCGACCACGGCACGCGCGCCTGGCCGGGCGACGTCGGGAGTCGTGACGCGCCTCGTCGCACGCGCGCCGTTCGACGCCGCGCAACGCCGTGGCGTTCGTTTGCGGCCCCGAGATCATGATGCGCTTCGCGGCCGAAGCGCTCGGTCGTCGCGGCGTGCCGACGAGGCGCGGATATTCGTCTCGCTCGAGCGCAACATGAAGTGCGCGGTCGGATTCTGCGGTCACTGCCAGCTCGGCCCGACCTTCGTCTGCAAGGATGGGCCGGTGTTTCCCTACGCCCGCGTGAAGCGGCTCTTGGCGTTGCGGGAGATCTGATCCGTGAGCCCGCGCCGGAAACCGCGAGCTCGCCGTCTGGAAGTTCGCCTCGTGCGACGGCTGCCAGCTTCGAGCCTGCTCGACTGCGAGGACGAGCTGCTTGCCATCGCCGGTGCCGTCGAGATCGCCTAATTTCCCGAAGCGTCGCGCGCCGTGGTCAAGGGACCCTACGATCTGTCGCTGGTCGAGGGCTCGATCACGACCCCGCACGACGCCGAGCGCATCCACCAGATCCGGCGCGCCTCGCGGCACCTGGTCACCATCGGCGCGTGTGCCACCGCCGGCGGGATTCAGGCGCTGCGCAATTTCCAGGACGTGCAGGAGTTCACCGCCGTCGTCTACGCGCGCCCCGATTACATCTCGACGCTCGATCGCTCGACGCCGATCGCCGCCCACGTGCTGGTCGACTTCGAGCTCCGCGGCTGTCCGATCAACAAGCGACAGCTGATCGAGGTACTCAGCGCCTTTCTCGCACGGCCGTAGGCCGAACACGCCGACGACACAGCGTCTGCGTCGAGTGCAAGCTGCGCGGCAACGTTTGCGTGATGGTCGCGCACGGGACGCCGTGCCTCGGCCCGGTGACGCAGGCCGGCTGCGGCGCGCTCTGCCCCGCGTACGACCGCGGGTGCTACGGCTGCTTCGGCCCGCAGGAGACGCCGAACACGGCGTCGCTGGCCGGCTGGTGGACGCGCGCTCGGCGTCGAGCGCGCCCGATCTCGTGCGCGCGTTCCGCACCTTCAACGCCGCGGCGCCGACGCGTTCCGGCGGGAGAGCGAGGCGCAGGAGCAGGAGGAGGATGCCCCACGGTGACGGCACGGACGCGGACCATCAAGGTCGACTATCTGGCGCGCGTCGAGGGCGAGGGCGGCCTCACGTCGATCCGCGTGCGCGACGGCGAGATCGTCGGCGTCGAGCTCCGCATCTTCGAGCCGCCGCGCTTCTTCGAGGCGTTCCTGCGCGGCCGCGCCTTCACCGAGGCGCCCGACATCACCGCCCGCATCTGCGGCATCTGCCCGGTCGCCTATCAGATGAGCGCCGTCCACGCCATCGAGGACGGCGCTCGGCGTCGTGCGTCGACGGGCCGCTGCGTGCGCTGCGCCGATCTGCTCTACTGCGGCGAGTGGATCGAGAGCCATGCGCTGCACATCTACATGCTGCACGCGCCGGATTTCCTCGGCTACCCGGACGCCATCCGCATGGCGGCCGACCATCGCGACGTCGTGGAGCGCGGCCTGCAGCTGAAGAAGGTCGGCAACGAGGTTCTCAGCGCTGCTCGGCGGCCGCGAGATCCACCCGATCAACGTCCGCGTCGGCGGCTTCTATCGCGTGCCGACTCGGGCCGAGTTGCGCGCCGCTCGCCGAGCGCCTCGCCTGGGCGCGCGACGCGGCGCTCGAGACGGTCCGCTGGGTGGCGGGATTCGACGTTCCCGGATTTCGAGCACGACTACGAGTTCGTCGCCCTGCGGCATGCGGACGGAGTATCCGTTGAACGAGGGGCGGATCGTCTCGAGCGCCGGCCTCGACGTCGCTGCCTGCGAGTACGACGCGCACTTCGTCGAGGAGCAGGTTCCGCACTCGAACGCCCTGCATTCGACGCTCCGCGGCCGCGGGCCGTATCTGCGTGGGGCCACTCGCGCGCTACGCGCTCAATTTCGATCGTCTCTCGCCGCTCGCCCAGGAGGCGGCGCGCGCGGCGGGGCTCGACCCCGTCGTCCGCAACCCGTTCCGCAGCATCGTCGTGCGCGCCGTCGAGGTACTGTGGGCATGCGACGAGGCGCTGCGTGTCATCGCCGACTACGAGCCGCCGCCGCGGCCCGCGGTGCAGATCGTCCCGCACGAGGCGACGGGTCACGCGGCAACCGAGGCGCCGCGCGGGCTTCTCTACCATCGCTACCGGCTCGACGCCGCCGGCGCGATCCTCGACGCGAAGATCGTCCCGCCCACGTCGCAGAATCAGAAGCGGATCGAGGAGGACTCTGGCGCGCTTCGTCGCTCCGCGTCTTGATCTCCCCGGCGACCGTCTCACGGCGGCCTGCGAACAGGCGGTCCGCAACCACGACCCGTGCATCTCGTGCGCCACGCACTTCCTGACGGTGCGGGTCGAGCAGGCCTGATGCGCGGCACGCGTCATCGCGCTCGGACAGGCGGCGGCAGGCGATGACGGCGTCGGCCTGGCGGTGCTGGAGGAGCTCCGCCGCTGCGGCGTCCCCGCGGACGTCGAGCTGGTCCACGCCGCCGAGGAGGGTGCGTTGATCACGCTGCTCGAAACGCGAGCGCCGGTCGTGCTCGTCGACGCCGTGCTCGGCGAGCCCGCGGGCGAGGTGCGTCGAGCTCGACGCCCGAGGAGCTCCAGGCCAGCGGGCTCCGTCCGGTATCGACGCACGGCTTCGGCGTCGCGCAGGCGATCGCGCTCGCCCGCGACGGTGGCGCCGGCCGCGGTCTCGCCGTCAATCCGCATCGTCGGCATCACGATCGCGCGTCCGGCGCGCTACGTGCAGGCGCTGTCGCCGCCGGTCGCCGCCGCGGTGCCGCGCGCGGCCGCGCGCGTCCGCGCTCTGGTCGAAGGGTAGGGCGATGCACGAGTCCGCGCTCGCCCGCGAACCTCCTCGCCGCCGTGTCGTCGCGCCGCGCGGACGGCGCGCGCGTCCGCGTCGTCCGCGGCTGGGTGGCGGAGACCGAGGCGCTCTCGCCGCGAGAGCCTCGGCTTCCATTTCGCCGCCCACGCCCGCGGCACCCTCGCCGAGGGCGCGCGGCTGGAGCTGCGCTCTGGTGCGCGTCGCGGCGCGCTGCGTCGAATGCGGCACGACGTACGCGCCCGAGCATCACGTGCTCCTTTGCCCCGCGTGCGGCGGCACCGACGCGGAACTGCTCGGCCGGACCGGTCTCGGCGTCCGACGCGATCGAGGTCGCCGCGCCGTGATCCGGGTGGCGGTGCACGTTGAGGGCGTCGTTCAGGGCGTCGGCTTTCGACCGTTCGTCCTGGGCGCCGCGACGACGCGCAACCTCGCCGGCTGGGTGCGCAACCGGCGGCGACGGCTCGCGCTCGAGGTCGAGGGTCCCGAGGCCGCCGTGCACGAGTTCGTGGCGGCGCTGTCGCGCGAGCCGCCGACGGCGGCGTCGGTCGAGCGCGTCGTCGTCAGCCGCGTGCCACGCCATCGGGGAGGGCGGTCGTTTTCGCATCCTCGCGAGCGCCACCGACGCCGGCGCGCGATCGAGCATACCGGCCGACCTGGCGACGTGCGCCGAGTGCCAGCCGAGGAAACGGCGACGCCGGGTGCGCGCCGGCATCGCTATCCCTTCACGAACTGCACGCGGTGCGGGCCGCGCTACACGGTGATCGAGGCGCTTCCATACGACCGCGCACGGACGACGATGCGAGCGGTTCGCGATGTGTCGGGACTGTGCCGCCGAGTACACCGATCCCGCCGACCGCCGCTTCCACGCGCAGCCGATCGCCTGCCCCGCGTGCGGGCCGAGGCTGCGGCTCGTCGGCCGCGACGGTGCGGAGGAGGCGCGCGGTGCGGCGCGCGCTCGCGGCCGCGGCGCGCGCTCTCGTGCGCGGGCGGATCGTCGCGCTGAAGGGACTCGGCGGCTTCCAGTTCGTCGTCGATGCGACGAACGCCGAGGCCGTGTCGCGTCTGCGCACGCGCAAGCGGCGGCCGGAGAAGCCGTTCGCGCTGATGTTCCCCGATCTCGAGGCGATCGCCGCGGTGTGCGCCGTCACGCGCGCGGAGCGCGACGCGCTCGGGGCGGCGGCCGCGCCGATCGTGCTCGTGCGTCGCCGTGCGCGCGTCGCGGCGCACATTGCCGCGGGCGTCGCGCCGCGGAACCCGTGGCTCGGTGTCATGCTGCCGACGACGCCGCTCCACCGGCTCCTGCTCGACGAGGTCGGGCGGCCGCTCGTTTGCTCGAGCGGCAATCTCGCCGAGGAGCCGCTTTGCATCGACGACGACGAGGCGCGCGCGCGGCTCGGCGCCGTCGCCGATCTCTTCCTGGTCCACGATCGTCCGATCGTGCGGCCGGTCGACGACTCCGTGGCGCGGCTCGGCCCCGCGGGCCTCCAGGTGCTGCGCCGCGCGCGCGGGTTCGCGCCGCTGCCGCTCGTCCTCGCAGCGCGAGGTGCCCTGCGTGCTCGGCGCTCGGCGCGCAGCTGAAGAGCACCGTCGCGCTCGCTCTCGGGCGACGGATCGTGGTGAGCCAGCACCTCGGGGATCTGCATGCAAGCGGCGAGGGCGCTGCGCTCCTCGAGCGCACCGTCACCGACCTCGTCCGCTTCTTCGGCGCCCGTCCGGCGCGCATCGCCTGCGACCTCCACCCCGACTACGTCTCGACGCGGCTCGCCGAGCGGCTCGCCGCCGCGCTGGGGCGTGCCGCTCGAACGCGTGCAGCATCATCACGCGCACGTCGCCGCGTGCATGGCCGAGCACGGGCTCGCGGGACCGGTTCTCGGGCTCGCCTGGGACGGCGCCGGTCTCGGAACCGACGGCACCCTCTGGGGCGGCGAGGCGCTCGTCGTCGACGGCGCCGACGTCCGCCGCGTCGGCGCACCTGCGCCCGTTCCGTCTCCCGGGCGGCGAGCGGGCGGTGCGGGAGCCGCGGCGTTCCGCACTCGGGCTTCTGCACGACATCTTCGGCGACGAGGCCGCAGCTCAGGTGCCCGACCTTCGCGCCTTCCGACGCGCGTGTCCTCGTTGCGATGCTCGCCCGTGGTGTGAACTGCCCTGTGACCACGGCGATCGGGACGGCTCTTCGACGCGGTGGCGGCGCTCGCGGGCGTGCGCGGCGCCGCGGGCTTCGAAGGGCAGGCGGCGATGGAGCTCGAGTTCGCCGCGGACGGCGCGAACCATCCCGCGCCGTCCGCCTCGCCATACCGGCTGCCGCTCCGGCCCGGCGCGCCAGCCGTCGCCGACTGGGAGCCGCTCGTGCGGGCGCTGCTCGTCGATCGCGCGCAGCGGGGTGCCGCCCGCGGTGATGGCGGCGCGCTTCCACGCCGCGCTCGGTCGACCTCGCGGAGGCGATCGCGGTGCACGCGGCGCTGCCGAACATCGTGCTCGGGGGCGGCTGCTTCCAGAACCTGCGGCTCGCGCGGACGATGCACGCGCGGCTCCGCGCGCGCGGGTTTGCCGTCCATCTGCCGCAGCGCTATCCGCCGAACGACGGCGCGCATTGCTCTCGGCCAGGTGATCGTCGCGGCGCGTCGCGCCGAGGAGGGACACGATGTGCCTCGGAATCCCCGGTGAGGTGTTGACCGTGCGGCAGGACGTCCTGCGCACGGGTCGCGTCGCCTTCGGCGGGATCGTGAAGGAGGTCTGCCTCGCCTACGTGCCGGAGGCCGACGTCGGCGACTACGTCGTGGTGCACGCGGGCTTCGCCATCAGTCGCCTGGACCGCGAGGCGGCCGCGCGCGTGTTCTCGTATCTCGAGGAGGCCGGCGATCGTGGAGGACGAATGAAGTTCATCGACGAATACCGCGACGCGGCCGAGGCCCGGCGCTACCTGGCCGCCATCCGCGCGCGCATCACACGGCCGTGGATGCTCATGGAGGTGTGCGGCGGGCAGACGCATGCGATCGTGCGCTTCGGACTCGATACGCTGCTTCCCCCCGAGGTGACGCTCCTCCACGGGCCGGGGTGCCCCGTCTGCGTCACTCCCGTCGAGCTGATCGATCAGGCGATCGCGATTGCGATACGCCCGGAGGTGATCCTCTGCTCCTTCGGCGACATGGTGCGCGTGCCCGGCTCGGAGCGCGACCTTTTCGCCGCCAAGGCCGCGGGCGGGGACGTGCGCGTCGTCTATTCGCCCCTGGACGCGCTCGGCCTCGCCGAGCGGCATCCGGAGCGCGAGGTCGTCTTCTTCGCCGTCGGCTTCGAGACGACGGCGCCGGCGAACGCGATGGCGGTCCACGAGGCGCGGCGGCGCGGGCTGCGCAATTTCTCGCTCCTCGTCTCGCACGTGCTGGTGCCGCCGGCGATGGAGGCGATTCTCGCCGCGCCCGGCCGGCGGGTCGACGGCTTCCTGGCGGCCGGCCACGTCTGCACGATCATGGGGATGGAGGAATATCGGCCGCTCGCCGCTCGCCACCGCGTGCCCATCGTCGTCACCGGATTCGAGCCGCTCGACCTGCTCCAGGGAATCCATATGTGCCTCGCGCAGCTCGAGGAGGGGCGTTCGGAGGTCGAGAATCAGTACGAGCGCGCGGTACGGAGCGACGGCAACGCGCGGGCGCGGGCGATGATCGCCGAGGTGTTCGAGGTCGGGCCGCGCACCTGGCGCGGCATCGGTCCCATTCCGGCGAGCGGCCTCCGGCTGCGGTCCGCGTATGCCGAGCACGATGCCGAGCGGCGCTTCGGCGTGCACGGCGTGGGGGGCCGCGAGGACCCGGAGTGCCGGAGCGGGCTCGTGCTGCAGGGCTTTCTCAAACCGCCCGCCTGTCCAGCGTTCGGGACACGCTGCACGCCCGAGTCTCCGCTCGGAGCGACGATGGTTTCTTCGGAAGGGGCCTGTGCCGCGTACTACCGCTACCGGAGGTTCGACGCATGTCCACCCGCGAGTTCGTCCTGAGCTGTCCGACGCCGCTTCGCTACGCAACCGTGCAGCTCGCGCACGGAGGGGGCGGCCGGCTGACGCGCGAATTGATCGAGCAGGTCTTTCTGCCCGCGTTCGACAACCCGGCGCTCGCCGCCCGGCATGACAGCGCGGTCCTCCCCGTAGACGCGGGGAGGATCGCGTTCACGACCGACACCTACGTCGTCCAGCCGCGCCGGTTTCCGGGCGGGGACATCGGACGGCTCGCCGTCTGCGGCACCGTCAACGACCTGGCGATGGCGGGCGCGCGCCCGGCGTGGCTGAGCGTGGGATTCGTGGTCGAGGAGGGATTCTCGCTCGATGAGCTCCGGCGGATCGTCCTCGCGATGCGGGCTGCCGCCGACGAATCTGGCGTAGCGCTCGTCACCGGCGATACCAAGGTCGTCGACCGCGGCAAGGGCGACGGCATCTTCGTCAACACGGCCGGCGTCGGCATCGTCCCCGACGGGGTCGTCGTCCATCCGCGCCGCGTCACCGCCGGTGACGCGGTACTCCTCTCGGGCGACGTCGGCCGCCACGGTATCGCCGTGCTGTCGGTGCGGGAAGGGCTGACGTTCGACACCCAGGTCGCGAGCGACTGTGCGCCCGTGGCGACCCTCGTCGGTGCGCTGCTCGAGGCGGGAATCGAGGTCCACTGCCTTCGCGACCCGACCCGCGGCGGGCTCGCGACTGCGCTCGCGGAGATCGCCGCCGACGCCGGCGTCGCGATCGAGGTCGAGGAGGCCGCCGTCCCCATCAGCGACGGCGTTGCGGGCGCGTGCGAGCTTCTCGGTCTCGATCCGCTCTACGTCGCCTGCGAGGGTCGCCTCGTCGCGTTCGTTCCCGCCGCCGAAGCCGAGCGTGCGCTCGCGATCCTGCGCCGCTACCCGCTCGGCGCGGACGCGGTCCACATCGGAAGGGTCCGCTCCGGGCCTGCGGGCATGGTCACCCTGCGGACGCGGTTCGGCGCCGGGCGTCTCCTCGATCTGCTCTCGGGCGAGCAGCTGCCGCGCATCTGCTGACGCCACCTGCCGCGGGACGTGCCGTAGCGAAGCGAGCGGGCGACGATGCCTCACGACGGCGCGTCGGAGGGACGAGCGGGGACGGCGTCGAGAAGCGCGGCGCGTCAACCAGCATCAGTCCACCGGACCTCCGACCGTTCCGAGACGGGTTCGACGATGAACTGTCTCAGCAGTTCAGCGTCGCTCCGGAAGATCGGCAGCGCCGGTTGGCATGCCTGGAGCGCTGACGGACACCCGAGAAGATGTTCCCGGAGCCGGCGAATGTTCCGTGGCGCCATCTTGAGGTCTCTGTCGACGGCCGCCGTACAGTGCATGCAGCGCGTGACGACCACACAACTGGCGCGATCGGCCGGAGACGCCGGTTCTCGATGGTCTTCGACTAGCATACGTCTCGGGAATGCACATCGCGCGCCGCACCCATCTCGGTAAACATGGGTCGCGAACGCCCAATGCTTGCACGCGCCGTTCGCGAATCTGCGAGATCGGGACCGCGAGACATTCCGAATCTGGGAATCGGACCATGGTGTGGGCAGAGAGCAGGGCGGCGGCGCCACCCGTCGACGGATGCCACGGTGGCGCGGGAAGGACGCGGCCGAGGAGGTCGCGCACGGCGGCAGGATCGACATCGCGGGTGACGCGGCGCGTGAACGGGGCATGGGGCGCGGCTGGTGCGCAGCACAGCGGTTGGTCGAGCACGAGCCGCCACTGCCGCAATGACGGCCGCGTCCGCATTCCGACGGTGTGATCCGCGTCAGCGCCCTGTCGCGTCGGGTGTCAGCGTGGTGACGAGATCAGGCGGCCGAGGCCCGTGAGCGGGCGTGAGAGCGGAGGTCGTCCGAGCGCGGGACGGTAGCGGGGCGGCGCGCATCCGCCCCACACACCTCCGCCGCATGCCAGAGGACCGCCAGATCATGGGGGAGCTGGTCAAAGATCCCAGATAAGACGCGGGTGTTGCCTGTCACGCGGTCGAGGCGTCGCTGCATCACGACGAACACGGCAACAACCGCGCGCTCCGCCTCGATGCTATTGGGGAACGCGCCGGACTCCATCACTTCGCCCAGCAATTCGAGCCGGTAGGGTTGCTCAATCGTGCCCGGATGTCGGTCGTTGTTCTCCCACAGCGGTCGCAGGGCCGTGGGTAGGTGTCGCGCGAGGCTTGCGGCGTCTGCCTCGGAGAGCCGATCGCGTAGCTCGTGGAGCACGACACCGATGATGCGCTTCGCCCGGTCGGCATCACGGTGCATGCGATCGGCGACCTGACGGATGAACATGGGGGTCTGCATGTGTGCGATTGCTCGCGGCGGAGCAAGAAGGAGGCCAGACGCCCGCGCTCACCGTACGTTCCGATAGCGCGCCGGTCTCGTCGTCCGATCCTCGTCTCCGTGTCGCCCGACGACCGTCGCAGGGTGCGCGCAAACAGCGAGCGTTGTTCTTGCATCGTCCTTGCTGTCTCTGTTCGGTAGGGAGGGGATCATCATGACACACAGCAAGAAGACGCTGATCACCCTGGTCCAAGAAGAGATCGACAAGGGCGCGACAACGGTCGAGGAGATCCACAAGGCGATCGCCGATCTTCCGCTGAAGGCCCTGGAAGAAAGCGATCTGTTGAAGGGGGCCGCCAAGGAAGTGCAGCGGGTGCAGGATCGCACCATTGGCGTCATCTACGACGCCATTCGAGAGATCAATGAACGGGTCGGCACGTTCGCCTCAGAGCTGCTCGCCGAAGCCGTGAAACGCAGACCTGCGGGAGCGATCGCCAAGCCGCGGGCTGCCTACCGGACTGCGGCGCACTAGGAGAGACCTCGCGCACCCTGTGGCGCGCGCCACCTACGGCATTGGGCGAAGGAGGGTGGGGCGGGCGGCACGCGCGCGTTCGCCCCTCACCCCGTCGTCCTCGAGGGCATGAGCGCGCACGCCGGCCCCCCTGCTCGAAACAAATAGATGGGCGCGGGGTTACACACGCCAGGAATTCGTTCGCGGTCCAGGTACTCGGCATCGTTCCCGGGTCACCGGCCAGGCCGCCGGCCGAGCAAGACGCGGATCTCCACTCGACACCGTTGCTCGCCAAGGCCGCACACGCCGCGTTTATCCCGGCGGCGCCGCCGAGGTCGTTTCCCAGATCGGCCCGCCTACGCGGCGGGAACCGGCACGGCCTCCGCCTCCGCCTCGATCCGCACCCGCTCCGCCCGTGCGTCGTTGACGACCCGCTCGAGCAGCTCGTCGTCCATCTGCGTCAGCTCCGCGGCGGCATCCTTCATCGTGGCGTGCTCGACGGCGCGCGAAAAGACCTCCGTCTTGGTGGGGCCGCGGCCGCTGCCGAGGAAGGGCTTGACGATCAAGTACACGACGTCGCGCACCTTCATGTGGCGCATGAAGCGGCGCAGCACGCGGAGGGTCTGCAACGGATAGTGCGTGAGCTTGTAGCGGAACAGCCGGCGAAAGCCCGCGGTGCGCTCCCGGTTGATGACCTCACCGGGAAGGCACGTGGAGTCGATCTCGGAGCACTTGAAGTACTTGTACCAATCGCTGGCATCGTTCACGAGGCCGCGGCGCACGTACTCCTGCCAGAGCGGCGTTCCGCGGTAGACGCACAAGCGGTTGAAGCCGAACGTGTCGAGCCGCAGCTTCGACGCGAAGTCGAACGTCGCGCGCAGGTCCTCCACCGTCTCGTCCGGGCTGCCGACGACGAAGAATCCATGCACGAGCTCGATGCCGGCTTCCTTGGCGTTGGTCACCGCCGTCTCGACCTCCGCCAGCGTCTGCTCCTTCTTCAAGCGATCGAGCACCTTCTGGCTGCCGCTCTCGATGCCGAACATGAGCGTCCGGCAGTGGGCCTTCGCCATGGCGGGGAACAGGTGCTGGGCCGTGGAGTCGACGCGCCCCTCGCAGCCCCATTCGATCGTGACGCCACGGTCGTTGATGCCCTTGCAGATCGCCTCGATGCGCTTCGGCTGGAGGAGGAAGTGATCGTCGACGAAATAGACCGACCCGTAGCCGAGTTGCTGTAGGTGCTCGAACTCGCGCACCACGTGCTCCGGGCTCCGCGAGCGCCACTTGCCCTCGTTGAAGATCGGAATGTCGCAGAAGACGCACGGCCACGGGCAGCCGCGCGACGTCTGCATGGTGGTGAACCGGTCCATCGACAGCACCGCGGGCACGTCGAGGGGCATCGATTCGACGAAATCGAGCGGCAGGCTTTCACGGTCCGGGAACGGCCACTGGTCCAGGGCGCGGTCCAGCACGCGGTTCGGATTGTGCACGAGCTTGCCGTCGCGCAGCCAGGTGAGGCTGGCGACGTCCGACGGATCCTCCAGGCGCTCGACGAGATCGAGGATGAGCTGCTCGCCGTCACCGCGGCAGACGAAGTCGACCTCGGGACATTGGAGCGCGACCAGCTGGGCGTTGAGGGTCGCGAAGACGCCGCCGAATGCGAGCCGCACGTCCGCGACGGCGGCACGGATCTGGCGCGCGAGGACCTTCGCGTACGGATAGCTGGTGGTGCTGAGGAAGCTCAGACCGACGAGGTCGGGCCGCTGCCTCCGGATCGCCTCGATGATGGCCTCGTTGGGGGTCTCGGGGTTCGCCTGATCGAACATCACGCACTCGTGGCCCGCCCGCTTCAGTACGGCCGAGAGCGACATGATGCCGATCGGCGGGAAGCCCATCACGCGGATGTTGCCGTTCTTGGCGCGTGTCGCGGCCGGCAGCGCGTAGAATTGCGGATCACGAACGTGGATCAGGAAGACGCGCATCTCTCACCCTCCACCCCGGCCGCCGTGTGCGCGCTGGTGCCGCTTGCAGAGCCGACGAGGTCATTGCGATCGGCGGCAGCCTCGGTGCCGAGCGCCGAACGCTTGCCAAAAGCCGTCTGTATCAGCGTTCGGGAAGAAGGACCATCCAGGACCGCGAAAAACCCGGGCTGTCTTGGCGCCGCGGCGGGGTTCCCGCGGACGCGATGTGGCGAATGGATCTCAGCGTTCCGCGGAACGTGCGACCGTGCGCCGCTGGGGGCTCTTCGCGGCGGCGATCGGCACGATGTGCACGTGGCCACCGCGGATGCCGCTTCGGATGTCGAGTCGTTTCAGCAGGTCTTCGAGATCCTGCTGGTCACGCATCGACACGCCGATGAAGAACAGGATGCTGCTGCGATGGCGGGTGCGCCGCTGGGAGAAGAATCGCAACCGCTCATGGCACCGCTTGCGGCCGAGATCGGCGCGCAACACCGTCTCGCCGTAGGCGATCCGGCGCCGTATGGGGCTGATCCGGACGATCTCCGGGACGGGGATCTCGTTGCCCGCCATGTGCACGCAAGAGTAGCCGAGTTGCGTGATGTGCGCCTCGAGCTCCTGCCGCAGATGGATGCGCTGTGCCGAATCGGCCATGTGTTACGGTCGCTCCGTCCGTGCGCCTGTGGTGACGTGGGCGGGGAACGCCGTCGCAGGCGCTCTACGGCGGGAATGGGCGAGACAATCGATCTCCCTAGGGTAGCAGGACGAGCCCAGGTGTACAAACGTCGCTCCCCGCGGCCGTCCGCTCGTCCGATCGCGCGGCCGGCCTCACGCGAGGCGTGCGCGCAGTGCGCGTGCGGCGCGGAGATCCGGCGCGTCGAGATCGTCGGGAAAGGACGACAGGACCGGCTCGAGGGCGCGGCGCGCGGCAGCGTGCTGCCGTTGGTCGTGTCGCAGCCGTGCCAGGCCGACGACGGCACGGAGCTCCCAGAGCCTCGCGCCTTGCGCGCGGGCGACGTCGATCGCGTCCTGGAAATGCGTCTCCGCCTGGCGGGGCGCCCGCGCGCGCGCGATCTCGCCGCGTACGCGATGCAGCTCCGCGATGTACCACTCCTCGCCGCTGTGCGTATGCGCGTCGCCGCGATCGAGGAGGTCGATGGCCGCGCGCCGCTTCCCCGCCGCGACGTGGCCGCCCGCGGCGAGGCAGAGAAACGCCGACAGCTGGGTACGCAGACCCATGTCCGTGTAGTGCTCGATCTGCGCCACGACGTTCGCGAGTGAATGGGTGTTCCGCTGCGCCGCTGCGGCGGCCCAGGTCGCGATGACGCGGGCTGTGGCGGTCCACTGGCGGAAGCCGTGCTCCTCGGCCACCAGGAACGCTTCCTCGGCGTGACGCGCCGCGCTTGCCGGCTCGTCCATGAACGCGTGGAGGAGGGCAGCCAGGGTCAGCGCGGTGGCGCGATCCACCGGACGCGCCGTCTGGCGCGACCACGTGAGCCCGCGCTCCGACAATGCGCGTGCCCGCGCGAGATCGCCCCGCGTCATCTCGGCGAGGGCCGCCGTTCCGAACGCATAGCCGACGAGGTCGAAGGTGGACGGGAACGACATCGGCGCGTCGGGCCTGGCGGCGATCGCGCGCTCCGCGTGCTCACAGGCCGCCGCGAGCGCGCCGCGATTCCAATCGGACCAGGCGGCACAGGTATGGGCGACGAGGAGCGTCTGGGGGAAGGGCAGCCGCTCGGCGAGCTCGAGGATGCGCGGGACGATGCGTGCGCTGACGGTGAGCTCGCCGCGCGCCGCATGGTAGGTGTGCAGGCCGGCGAGCGCGGTCAGGAGCGGGGGCATGGCTCCGGCCTTCTCGGCGAGCGCCCGGCTGCGCTCGAAGGCCCTCCGCACCTCGGCCTCGGCATAGTCCTCCGCGACGAGCAGGGAGGCGCCGAGCCGCAGATTGAGGAAGAGCATGCGGTCGTCGCGCTCGGCGGTCTCGGGGAGGAGCGCGAGCAGATCGAGCGCGCGACGCAGGGCGACCACGGCCTCGCGATGCGCGCCGCGGGTGGTGTACTGCGCCGCCGCCTGCTCCAGATACCTGGCGGCGCCGGCGGCGTCGCGTCCCCGCTCGAAGTGGAACGCCAGCTCGGTCGCCACGTCGTCGGTGCGGATCGCGTATCCGCGCTCCAGGCGGCGGCCGATCCGCTCGTGCAGCAGGCGCGCCTGGGCCGGTGGCAGGCGCGCGTAGAACGTGCTGCGGTAGAGCTCGTGCACGAACTCGTACGCCCCGGCGACGGTGCCGTCCGGCCATTCGGCCAGCCCGACCGTACGGATGAAGCGACCGTCCCGGGCGAGGGCGTCACACCGGCCCTCGACGACGGCGGGCTCGCGCTCCATCGCGGCGGCGACGCTCGTCGCCGAGAAGCGCGTGCCCGCCGCGCTCGCGGCCTCGAGAAGCCGGGCATCGTCTTCGTCGAGCGTCTCCGCCTGCCGTTCGATCATGAGGCGCAGGCTCTCGGGTACGCCGAGGTCCGTGTAGGCGGGCTGCACGTGCCAGCCGGTCTCGTCCCACGCGACGAGCCCGGCGTCGACGAGCGACTCGAACAGGCTCACCAGGAAGAGCGGGTGGCCCTCGGTGCGCCCGTGGAGCCATTCGACCAACGCGCGTGGAGGTGACGGGCCGCGCGCCGCGAGCCAGCCCTCCACCGCGCCGAGCGTCAGGCGCGCGAGTGGCAACTGGACGCTCTGGCCGTGCGCGCGCAGCTCCTGCTCGAGACCGCGCAGAGGATGGCGGCGGAGGATGAGCTCCGTCGGCCGGTAGGTCGCCACGACCATCAGGCGGCAGGGGTCGCGGCGGCGAGCCAGATACGAGAGCACGTCGAGCGTGCAGGGATCGCTCCAGTGGAGATCCTCCAGGACGAGAACGAACGGCCGATCCGCCGCGAACGTCTCGACGGCGCCGCCGAGGAGGCGGACCGCGCGCGCCGGCATGATCCCGCTCGACGCCGCGAGGGGATCGATGGCGCAGCGTTCCAGCGCGTCGAGGATCGGCAGGAAGGGCTCGTCCGAGCCGTACTGCTCGACGCATTGCCCGCGCGCGACGAACGCCGAGGACGGCAGCGCCCGCACGAACTCCTCGACGAGGGCCGTCTTGCCCAAGCCCGCATCCCCGGCGACGAAGACGACCTGTCGCGTTCCCCGCGTCGCCTCGGCGAAGCACCGTCGGAGCCCGGTGAGATCGGTGTCGCGGCCCACGATCGGGAGGGTCCGGACGTCGTCGAACGCGGACTCGGCGAGCGGCGCGCGGCTCTCCGCCGCCTGCGCCTTGCCGATCCAGCGATAGCCGCGCCGATAGACGGTTTCGATGAAGTGGGGCGCGTCACGGCGGTCGCCGAAGATGCGGCGGAGCTCGCGCACGCAGCCGACCAGCACGTCCTCGGACACGTAGACGTCCGGCCAGAGCCGGGCGAGCAGCTCGTCCTTGGTCACCAGCTGGCCCGGCCGCGCGGCGAGATACTCGAGCACGGCGAGCGTCTTGCCGCGGAGGGCGATCACCTCATCGCCGCGGCGGAGCCGCGCGTTCGCGGCGTCGAGGGTGAACGGTCCGAAGCGGATCCAGCGATCGCGCTCAGGCCGGGAGGACATGCGTCAGCGTAGCCGAGCCCTCGACGTTCTCACAAACCCGCCCGGAACCGGGCCCTTGGCGGCGTCGTGTGCGGCGCGTCATCCGACGATGTCGGAATGATTGCGGAATGTCCTCAGGACTGGACCGGCCCCGCATCCTACGAGGGAGCATGCCGTACCGCGTCCACGGAATGATGCAGTCCTACTTCACCCGCAAGATGACGGGCTACCTCGACTACAAAGGGATTCCCTGGCTCTTTCGCCGCTTTGCGGGCGTCAGCCCCGAAGCCATGGCGGCGGGCTTCCCCGGCGGCGTCCCGGTCGTCCAGACGCCCGCGGGCGACTTCATGTGGGATTCGACCGCGATGATCCATCATCTCGAGCTCCGCTTCCCGGTGCCGGCCGTCATCCCGGTCGACCCGGTGCAGCGCTTCCTCTGCGACGTCATCGAGGACGCCGCCGACGAGTGGCTCTATCGCGTCGCCGTCGGGACCCGCTGGCACTTCCCCGAGAACGCCGCCGTCGGCGGGTTCGAGCTGGCGCGCGACATCGCGGTGCGCCTGCCCGTCTCCTGCGATCAGGCGCACGCCGGGGTCGCCGCGCACGTGCGCAGCAGCTGTCCGCCGCTCGGCGTCAGCGCCGGGACGATTCCGCTCTGGGTCGACGAGGTGCTGCGGCCCTGGCTGCGCGCGCTCGGCGCCCATCTGGCGGCGCGGCCGTATCTCTTCGGGGACCGTCCGTCGCTGGCCGACTTCGCGCTCTTCGGAGGCAACGCGGCGCATTTCGTGAACGATCCGCTCTGTCGTCGCTGGACCGAGGAGGACGCGCCGGCCGTCGTGCAGCACACGCACCGCCTGCTGGAGCCCGAGGATCAGGCGTTCGGCGCCTGGGACGACCCGCGGACGCCCTCCGAGACGCTGGTGGCCGTGCTCGCCGAGCTCGGCAAGCACTATCTGCCCTGGGTCAGCCGTGCCTGCGCGGAGGACGGCGCGGACGTCGTCTTCGCGGATGGCACGCGCGTGACGGTGCGCGCCACGGCCTTCCTGCGCGACGCCCGCGCGACCCTGCTCGCGCGCTACGTCGAGCACCGCAGCGCGCGTCTCGATGCGGTCCTCGATCGGGCGGGCATCCTGCCGTTCTTCGCCGACTACGCGGGCGCGGCCGGCACGCTCCCCGAGCATCGCGAGCCGCCGCGCCCGCGGCTGAATCGCCCGTTTCCGCCGGCAGAGGAGTGGGACGCCGCGTGAGCACGCCGTCGCCGCTCGCCGTCGACGTCTTCTGGTCGTTTCGCTCGCCCTACTCGTATCTCGCGACGCCGAGGCTCGTCGCGCTCGCGAGGACGTACGAGCTCGAGGTCAGCGTGCGGGTGGTCCTTCCGATCGCCGTCCGCATCCCGGGATTCTTCGAGGCCGTGAACCCGCTCTGGCCGCCCTATGTGTGGCGCGATACGTCGCGCATCGCGGAGCGGGAGGGCATCCCCTACGGCTGGCCCCGCCCCGATCCCATCGTGCAGGATTTCGCCACGCGAACGATCGCCGCCGAGCAGCCGTACATCCATCGCCTGACCCGTCTCGGCGTCGCGGCGGCGGAACGCGGACGCGGGCTGCCGTTCGTCGCCGAGGTCTCACGCGTCATCTGGGGTGGAAAGGTGGAAGGCTGGCACCAGGGCGCGCATCTCGCCGATGCCGCCGCCCGGGCCGACCTCGATCTGGCGGCGCTCGACGACGCCATCGCCGCAGCGCCCGAGCGCTACGACGCCGTGATCGCGGAGAACCAGCACGCCCTCGAGACGGCCGGGCACTGGGGCGTGCCGACCATGGTCTTCGCGGGCGAGCCGTTCTTCGGCCAGGACCGCATCGACGTCCTCGTATGGCGCATGCAGCAGCATGGGCTGCGTCGGCGAATGTCGGAATGATTGCGGAATGTTCCCAGGATCTCACGCGGCGCACGGGTCAGGCTGAGCGCATGCCGAATCCCGACCGCCTCAGCCGTCCGCCCGCATCCGATAGCGCGACGCTCACGCCGGATCGCGCCTTCGTCGTCGAGTTCGCCGGCGCGCCGCACGGCGACCGGCTGAGCGGCCGCATCGAGCACGTCGTCTCCGGCCGGGCGGCGCGCTTCGCGTCCGCCGGCGAGCTGCTCGAGTTCGTGCAGGGCGTGCTGCACGCGCGCCGGCCGGCCCGGAGACGCAGGATCGTCGGCAGATCGCGATGACGCGAAGCGAAGGAGAGCCCATGTTCAACCCACGGACGCGAACGGTGCTCATCGCCGTTCTGGTCTATGCGGCGTCGGCAGCGGCCGCATGGGCCGATCTTCCGACCCGCGACTGGACGCGCACCGAGACGCGCGCGGACTGCGCCAGCTACAACCCGTTGCGCACGCCCTTCTTCGGCGAGACCCACATCCACACGAGCTTCTCCGGGGATGCGGTGTTCGTTCGCGTACGCGCGACGCCACGCGAGGCGTACATGTTCGCGCAGGGCGCCCAGATGGGCCTGCCGCCCTACGACGCGTCCGATCAGCCGACCCGCTTCGCGCAGCTCCGCCGCCCGCTCGACTTCACGGCCGTGACCGATCACGCGGAATGGTTGGGGGAGATTCGCACCTGCCTGACCTCCGACCTGCCCGGCTACGACGATCCGAATTGCCAGGCGCTGCGTACCGAGCTCGCGAGCACGCCGGCCGGGATCAACGCCCCGCTGCCGGCGATCGTCATCGCGTTCCAGCTGACGATCCAGGCCGCGAACCCGACCCGCCTCAGCATGTGCGGCAGCGGTGACGTCAACTGCCTCACGCAAGCCGCGCTCGTCTGGCAGGACGAGCTCGACGCCGCCGAGGAGTTCTACGACCGGACGGCGGCGTGCGGCTTCACCACGTTTCCCGGCTACGAGTGGACGAACAACCTCGGCGGATACAACCTCCACCGCAACGTGATCTTCCGGAACGCCGACGTGCCGCCGCTGCCGACCAGCTACTACGAGGAGCCGCACCTCGAGGGGCTCTTCACGAAACTCGAGGACCAGTGTCTGAACGGACCCGGGCAGTGCGACTTCCTCTCGATTCCCCACAACTCGAACGTGAGCGGCGGACTGATGTTCGCGCCGACCAACTCCGACAATACCCCGCTCACCAAGGCGAGCGCCGCGCGGCGCGCCGCGCACGAGCCGCTGGTCGAGGTGTTCCAGCACAAGGGCAGCTCGGAGTGCGGTCCCAACGGCTCGCCGAACGACGAGCTCTGCGGCTTCGAGCAGCTCAAGCGGGGGCAGCTCTTCTCGACCGCGAGCCCGGCCTACGTGACCCCGGCGGCGAATTTCGTCCGCAACGCGTTGCGGGAAGGGCTGCGGCAGCAGGATCTGATCGGCGCCAATCCCTTCGAGCTCGGCCTCGTCGGGAGCTCCGACACCCACAACGGTACGCCGGGTGCGACCGTCGAGGCGGACTTCGCCACGACCGGTCACCTCGGCGTGCGCGACGGCAGCCCGGAGAATCTGCTGTCGCGTATCGGGCCCGGCGGCATCGTCACGAACGGCGGCGGTCTCGCCGTCGTGTGGGCGGAGGAGAACTCGCGTGACGCCATCTTCGCCGCCATGCGCCGCCGCGAGACGTACGCGACGAGCGGCACGCGGCCGATCGTCCGCTTCTTCGGCGGCCGCCCCACCCTCGACGCGTGCAACGACCCGGCCTTCGTCGAGCAAGGGTACACGCGCGGCGTGCCGATGGGCGGAGAGATCGGCCCCGTCCTCGGCAAGCGGAGCCCGCGCTTCGCGGTCATGGCGATGCAGGACCCCGGCGGCAACGGCGAGCCGAGCACGCCGCTGCAGCGCATCCAGATCGTCAAAGGGTGGGTCGATGAGACGCACCAGACCCACGAGCGGGTCTACGACGTCGCGGGCGACGCGCGCAACGGCGCCGACGTCGATCTCGCGACCTGCACGCCGACCGGGACGGGGGCGTCCTCCCTCTGCACCACGTGGACCGATCCCAGCTTCCGCCCCGACCAGCGCGCCTTCTACTACGCGCGCGTCCTCGAGAACCCGGTCTGTCGCTGGAGCACGCGGCTCTGCAACTCGCTCGCCGTCGACTGCAGCAACCCCGGCTCGGTTCCGGCGCAATACGCCGACTGCTGCTCCGGGATCGTCGACAAGGCGATCCAGGAGCGGGCGTGGACGTCGCCGATCTTCTACGAGCCGGAGCGCATCGGGGTGAAGGGCCGCATCCGGTTCGACGACGGCGGGTCGGGCAAGCTCCACCTCGAGGCCACGATCGGCCGGGTGCCACCCGAGCTCGACGTCGCGACCAACGGCCTCACGGTGACGTTGCGCGACGACGACGTCATCTACACCGCCACGCTGCCGGCGGGCGCGCTGGCGGCGAAGCCCTCGGGGCGGCGCTTCCTGTACAAGGATCCGACGGGAGCGATCGGCGGCGTCAAGCGCGCGCGCCTCCTGGTCAGCCGTCGCGGGACGGGGCGGCTCATCATCGATACCGTCACCACCGACTTCTCCAACGCCGAGCAGTCCGATCACCGCATCAGCGTCGAGGTGGCGAGCGGCGCGTACGATCAGACCGACGACCGGTACTGGGAGTCGTCGCACGGTCGATTGGAGGCCCAGCGCTGATGCGGGTCGGCCTCCGCGCGCTGCTGCGCGCTCCGGCGGCGCACTTCCTCGTCCTCGGCGCGCTGCTGTACGCGCTCGTCCCGCGCGGCGGCGCGCCGCCGTCGCGCGCGCCGATCGTCATCACGGCGGAGCGCGTCGCCGAGATCCGCGAGGATTACGAGCGGTCGATGCGTGCCCCGCCGACCCCGGCGGAGCTCGACGCCCTGGTGGCGCGCGAGGCGGACGAGGAGATGCTCTATCGCGAGGCGCGGCTGCTCCGGCTCGATCGCGGCGATCGTGCGGTCGAGTGGCGCGTGATCGAGAAGATGCGCTTCCTCTACGGAGACGCGGCCGGCGACAACGCCGAAGCGCTGCGGCGCGGCCTCGCGCTCGAGCTCGATCGCGACGACGTCGTGGTGCGGAACGCGCTCGTCACGAAGATCCGCCTCCTCGCGAAGGCCGCGAGTCGCGCCGACGAGCCGAGCGGCGCGGCGCTGGAGCGGGAGCTCGAGACGTTCCTGCAGGCCCACCGGGAGAGCTACGCGCAAGCCGAGCGCCTGCGCATCACCCAGATCTTCCTGAGCGCCGCGCGCCACGGCGACTCCCTCGCCGGGGACGCGCGCGCCGTGCTCGAACGCCTGCGGGCGTCCGGCGCGGGACCCGCGGCGGGCACGAGGCTCGGGGATGCGTTCGCCGCCGGCAATGCGTTCAGCGCCGCGTCGCCTGGCGATCTCGCCAAGGTCTTCGGAGAGCGCTTCGCGACGGCGGTGGCCGCGCTCACGCCCGGGCGATGGTCCGACCCCATTCCCTCGCCGTACGGCCTCCACCTGGTGTGGGTCGATGGTCGCGAGACCGCCACGGTGCCGCCGCTCGACGCGATCCGTCCGCGCGTGCTGCGCGCCTACCGCGCCGAGCGCCGGACCCGCTATCTCGCGAAGATGCTCGACCAGCTGCGCGCCGCATACGCGGTGCGCGTCGAGCACGGGCAGCATGCGCTCTAGACGGACAGCGGCGTCGGCGGCGGGGGTGCTGCTGGTCCTCGGGCTCCTGCGGCCCGGCGCCGCGGCCGCCCATGCGCTCTCGCCGTCGATGCTCATGCTGCGCGAGCGCGCGGCCGGGATCATCGAGGTGACGTGGAAGACGCCGCTGATGCGCATCCCGGGCTCCGACGTCAGACCCGTCCTCCCCGCGGCGTGCACGGTCACGGGCCGGGAGGAGGACAGCGAGGACGTCGACAGCGCCACGGGGCGCTGGCTCGTCGATTGCGGCGGGGCGAGCCTGCTCGGCATGCGGGTCGGCGTCGACGGGCTCGGGCTCGCCAAGACCGATGCGCTCCTGCACGTCGAGCTCGCCGATGGCCGCGCGATCGACACCGTGCTGCGCGCCGGCGAGCCGTCGATCGTGGTCACGGCGCCGCGCGGCGGCCTCAACCTCCTCCGCCGCTACGTCGAGCTCGGTGTCGGGCACATCCTGCGCGGCTACGACCACCTCGCGTTCGTCTTCGGGCTCCTGCTGCTCGCCGCCGACACCCGCGCGCTCGTCGCCACGATCACCGCGTTCACCCTCGGCCACAGCGTGACGTTGACGCTCGCCGTCCTCGGGCTCACGCGCGTGCCGCCGGCCCCGATCGAGGTGCTGATCGCGCTCACGATCTTCATCCTGGCCCTCGAGCTGTCGCGGGGAAGCGCCGCGACCCTGACGCGGCGTGCGCCCTGGATGATGGCGCTCGTCTTCGGCATGCTGCACGGGCTCGGATTCGCCGGCACGTTGCGGGCGACCGGGTTGCCGTCCGGCGCCATCCCCCTCGCGCTCGTGTCCTTCAACGTCGGGATCGAGATCGGTCAGCTCGCGTTCGTCCTCGCCGTCACCGCCGTCATGGCGATCGCGCGGCCCGCGACGGCGCGCCTCCCGGCCTGGTCGCGCGCGGTACCCGTCTATGCGATGGGCGCGCTCGCCGCCTTCTGGATGATCGAGCGCACGATGCCGCTCCTCCGCTGACGTCCCGAGGAACCATGCGTCGCTGGCTCCCGTGGATCGTCGGCTCGATGGTGGCGATGGCTCTCGTGGCCGCCGCCCTGCGCGTTCCGGCCGTGCAGGACGCGGTGATGCGCCGCATGATCGCGCACATCATCGGCGCCTCCGCCGACGGCCTCTTCGCCGACGACGCGTTGCGCGTCGCGCTCTGCGGCACGTCGGCGCCGCTGCCGCATCCGACGCGCGCGAAGGCCTGCGTTGCCGTCTTCGCGGCGGGCCGCTTCTGGGTGGTCGATACGGGTCCCGGCTCCTGGAACAACCTCGCGCTGTGGCACGTCGACGGGAAGCGCATCGGCGCGGTGCTCCTCACCCATTTCCACTCCGATCACATCGGGGAGCTCGGCGAGTTCAATCTTCAGACGTGGGCGGCGGGACGACCGGGTCCGCTGCGCGTGATCGGCCCGCCCGGCGTCGAGCGGGTGGTCGCCGGTTTCCAGGAGGCCTACGCGCTCGACACCGGCTACCGCATCGCGCATCACGGCGCGGCGTTCCTCGACGAGGGCATCGGCCGCATGCAGGCGACGCCGATCGACATACCGGCGGGGGCCGGATCGGTCGTCGTCGTGCAGGAGGACGGGCTCACGATCACCGCGTTCCCGGTCGATCACCGGCCGATCGTACCGGCGTACGGCTACCGCTTCGATTACCGGGGCCGCTCCGTCGTGGTCAGCGGCGATACGGTGAAGAGCGCGAGCCTCGTCGCCGCGGCGCGCGGCGCCGACGTCCTCGTCCACGAGGCGCAGTCGAACCATCTCATCGCCATGATCGGCGACGCCGCGGCCGCCGCCGGGCGCCCACGGGTCGCGAAGATCATGCACGACATCCCGAGCTACCACACCACGCCCGTACAGGCGGCCGAGGTGGCGAACGAGGCCGGCGTGAAGCTGCTCGTGCTGTACCATCTCAACCCGCCGCCGCCGAATCGCCTCGTCGAGCGCGTGTTCACCCGCGGCGTGGAGCGCGCGCGGCAGGGCCGTTGGCTCCTCGGCGACGATGGGACCCTCGTGGCGCTTCCGATCGGCTCCAACGCCATCAGCGTCCGGACGATGCGCTGAGGTCGCTCCCGGCGACCCGCGCTCGCGATTCCCAGGTCCGCCAACCGCCCCGGCGCCCGTTCGCATCGGCGGGAAGCCGTGGTCCATGCGCCCTGCTTTTCCAGGGCCTTACGCGTCTCGGCCCGCGTGGCACAGCGCCTGCTCCATCTTCGGTGTGCCATGACCCGCTCCCTCCCATTGCTCGCAATGCTGCTCGTGGCTAGCGTGCCGGCGGCGTTCGCCAAGGTGCCCTCGGGTGACGAGGTGATCGTCCGCATGCAGCAGGCGCGGCGAAGGGGCAGCGAGGACGCGAGCAGTCTGATGCGGGTCGAGATCACCGCCGCGAACGGCGAGCGTACGACCCGCACGGTCGCGATGTATCGGCGGCAGTGCGGCGACGAGTTCCGCAATCTCCTCGTCTTTCGCGATCCGCCCGATCTGACGGGCGCTGCCGTCCTCACGACGTCGCGCCCGGAGCGGCGGCCCGACATGTGGATGTACCTGCCCGAGCTCGGGCGCGTGCGTCAGCTGAACGCCTTCGCGCAGAGCGAGACCTTCATGGGATCGGACGTGACGTACGAGGATCTCGGCGCGATCGCGATCGACGGCCGCGCGAGTCGCCTCGTCGCCGAGGCGGCGCTCGACGGTGAGCCCGTCTACAAGGTCGAGAGCCAGCCGCGTCCGGGCGAGGCCTGGAGCCACGTGCGCAGCTGGGTGAGCCGGACCACCTATCTGCCGCTCCGCATCGAGTACTTCGACCGCGTCGGCGCGTTGGCGCGGGTGGCCCGCTTCAGGGACGTTCGCCTGGTGCGTGGGATCCCCACGCCGTTCTCGATCGAGATGGAGAACACCGAGACCGGTCATCGCACCGCGCTCACCCTGCTCGAAGCGGACTACTTCCGCGCGCTCGACTGCGACCTCTTCCGCCAAGAGCACCTCGCGCACCTGCACTGATCATGCGCGCCCCGCGCCTCCTCGCGACGCTGGTGGCGGGGCTCGTGCTGGGGACCGTGGCCCCGGTGCGGGCGCGCGACTTCCTCGGCCCGGACCATGTCGATCTCAGCGGCACGCTCACCGGCGCCCACGTCTTCCGCCTCGATCCCGACACGCCGCGGGAGTGGCCGTCGAGTACCCTCGACCTCCGCCTCGACGCCGAGCGCGGCGATCTCGGCCGGCTCTTCGCGCATCTCCGCGCCGGCTACGACGGGAAGATCGGCGATCCCGACGAGCGTGATCGGCCGTTCCTCACCCTCGACGAGGTCTACCAGGACAAGGACCTCTTCCTCGACCTCGACGAGGCGTACGTCGAGATCCCGATCGGCGCGCTCGAGCTGCGCGTCGGCAAGCAGAAGATTTCCTGGGGCCAGCTCGACGAGATCCAGCCGACCGACAACATCAATCCCGAGGATCTGACCGAGTTCTTCTTCCGCCCGGAGCTGGAGCGCAAGATCGGCGTCCCGGCGGTGAGCCTCGCGGGCTATCGCGGTCCGTGGACCGTCGAGGGCGTGTGGGCGCCCTGGTACACGGCCAACCGCCTGCCGCATCGACGCGACCGGTGGTTCCCGCCGCTCTTGATCGTTCCCTCGCGGATCGACACCGCGTTCGGGCAGGTGCCGGTGCGTACGCACTATCCCGACGTCGACGCGCCGCCGCGGACCCTCGCCAGCTCGGACGCCGCGCTCCGCGTCCGGCGCTTCATCGCCGGCGCGGAGGTCTCGGCGAGCGTGTTCCACGGCTGGGACAAGGCGCCGACCTACGGCGCCCACGGCACGGCGACCGTGGTGCCGACGGGCGATCCGACCCGGCCGGTCGCGCCGAGCGTCGACCTGTCGATTCCGCCGAGCCTGCACCGCATCACGGTCGTGGGGGCCGATCTCGCCGTGCCGCTCTGGCTCCTCGCGCTGCGCGCGGAGGCGGCGTGGATCCACGGGCGGTTCTTCCCGCTCCTGCTCGGCAGCAGCTTCGGGAGGGACCCGCGGCTCACCGCGGTCGTCGCCGGCGCCGCACAACGCGTCGCCATGAGCGGCCAGCCGGAGACGGTCCGCCTGCCGATCCCGCAGCCCGAGCTCGAGCGCGAGTCGGTCCAGTACGGCGTCGGGGTCGATCTCTCGGTGAACGAGCCCCTGTCACGTGCGCTGGTCGGAGGGGAGGGCCTGGCCGGTACGTTCCTCCTGCTGCAACTGCTCGAGACGGTGATCTTCGATCACGGCAACGCGCCGTTCATCTCGGACGGCATCGAGCACGTGATCGGCTTCACCGCGCGGCGCGCCTTCCGCGGCGAGCGCCTGGAGACGCAGGTGAAGGTCGCCTACAACCCGAACCACGGCGACACGTACGTCTGGCCGTCCGCCACCTACAAGCTGACGCCGAACCTGCATCTGCTGCTCGAGGCGCGCGTCATCGCCGGCAGCCGCACGCATCAGATCGGAGAGTACCGCGACTACGACGGCATCCTCGTCGGCCTGCGCCGCTTCTTCTGACCGCGCGGGCGGACTCAGGACTTGACGCGCGCCATGAAGCGCCCCTCGGTGGTGTCGACCTGCACGGCCTCTCCGCTCTCGAGATAGGCCGGCACCTGGATGACGAGGCCGGTTTCGAGCGTCGCCGGCTTCGTCTGGGCGTGCGCGGTCGCGCCCTTCACGGCCGGATCGGTGTCGCGGATCTTCAGCACCACCGATTGCGGCAGCTCCACGTTCATCACCGTGCCCTTGAAGACGACGGAGCGTGTGCCCGCCAGTCCCTCGGTGAGATAGCCGGCGTCGTCGCCGAGCGCCTCGGCGGTGAGCGTGAATTGCTCGTACGAGCCGGTGTCCATGAAGTGGTAGCCGTCGCCGTCGCCGTAGAGGTACTGCACCGGGCGCAGCTCGATCTGCGCCTCCAGGATCTTGTCGCTCGCCTTGAACGTGCGGTCGAACACGTTCCCCGTACGGAGATTCCGCACCTTGGCCTTCACCAGCGTGCTGGCGCCCCGTGCCGAGGGCGACTGCACCTGCACGGCCATCACCAGGTACGGGTCGCCGTCGATCTCGACCCGCCATCCGCGTTTCAGCTCGTTTGCCGTGATCATCGACCCTCTCTAGCCCGTCCGGGCGAGGAAATCATCGCCGCCGGCCGGGTACCGTGGTGCTTGACTACGAAGGCATAGCTCGGACGATGGCGACAACCGCAGATGAACGCTGTGATCGTTCGAGAGGAGGAATCATGCGTCGTCTTGTCGTAGCATGCGCGCTGGTCGCGCTCTGTGTTCCGCTCGGGGCCATGGGGGTGCAGGCCAAGGGGAAGGCGCCGTCGGGAACCATCCGGCTGTCGGGCGGGTCCGTCGCGGCCGGCATCGGTCTGAGCTGGGGGAGCGGCACGCTCACCTACAAGGGCAAGGCCCATCCCATCACCGTCAGCGGCCTCGACGTCGGCTCCGTCGGCATCAGCAACGTCAGTGCGACGGGCAAGGTGTCCCATCTCACGAAGCTGGAGGATTTTCCCGGCACCTACGCCGCGGTGGAGGCCGGGGCGACCGTCGGCGGCGGCGGGGGCGCCGTCACGATGAAGAACCAGAACGGCGTCGTCGTGACGCTGACCGGAACGACGAAGGGCCTGAAGTTCACCGTCGGTGCGAGCGGCGTCACGATGGGCCTGGAGTAGCAGCGCGGGGCGGGCGGCACCCCCGTGCGCGTGCCGCCCGCGGCTGACCGGTCGACGATCATGTCCTTCGGCCTCGTCCTCGCGATCGCGCTCGTGGCAGGGTTCGTGGGCGCGATGAGCGGGATGGGCGGCGGGGTGGTGCTGATTCCGGTCCTCACCTTCTGGGGGCTCGACATCAAGCACGCGATCGCGATCAGCGCCGTCTCCGTGATCGCAACGTCGAGCGCGGCGGCCGCCGCCTACGTGCGCGACCGCATCACCAATCTCCGGATCGGCATGTTCCTCGAGATGTTCACGATCGCCGGCGCGCACGTCGGTGCAACCATCACGCTCGGCGCCGCGCATCGCGTCCTGTTCGTGGCGTTCGGCGTCGTGCTGCTGACGTCGTGGTGCGCCGTGTGGACGCGCCGACACGACGCGCCGGATGCGGTCGCCGATCAGGATGCGCTGTCACGCTGGCTCGAGTTCGACGGGGCCTACTGGGACGCCGCGCTCGGTGCCGAGGTACGGTATCGCGGGACGCGCGCCTACCTCGGCGGTCCGCTCATGTTCGGTGCGGGACTGATCGCGGGCCTGCTGGGCATCGGCGCCGGGGCGCTGAAGGTCTTGATCCACGACCTCGTGATGGGCCTGCCCCCGAAGGTCTCGACGACGACGAGCAACCTGATCATCGGCGTGACCGCGCTCGCCGGGGTGAGCGTCTATCTGCGCGCCGGCCTGATCGACCCGGGGCTCGCCGCGCCCGTGATCCTCGGCGTCACGAGCGGCGCCCTCGTGGGGACGCGCCTCCTGTCGCGCCTCGCCAACGAGAGCGTCCGGCGGTTCTTCCTGGTCGTCCTCGGCGTCCTCGGGATCGAGATGGTGATCCGGGGGTTGCGGGGATGAGCGCCCCGGCCCGCGACCCGCATCCCCCGGAACGCCGGGCGGCCTCCGGGCTCGAGGTCGAGACCCTCGTCGCGTCGGTGCTGATCGGAGGATTGGCGGCGAGCGTGACGCTGATCGCGGTCGGCGTGCTCTGGCTGCGCGCGAGCACGGGCACGTTCCAACTCGACTATCTGCTGCCCGCGACCGACGTCGCGGCGTTCATCCTGGGCGACATCCGCCGGGCCGCGTCGCCCACGGTCGGCCCGCGCCGGCTCATCAACCTCGGCGTCGGCGTGCTGATGGTCACCCCGTACCTGCGTGTCCTGGCCTCGCTCCTCTATTTCGTGGTGGCACGCAGTTGGAAGTACTCGCTGTTCACCGCGTTCGTCCTGGCGGCGCTGACGTACAGCATGCTTCAGTGAGCGCCGGCCGGCCATCGCCGCCGCCCCGCGCGGGTGCGGCGGGCCAGGCCGAGCGCGATGACGGCGCCTGCCAGCCACGCCGGCCAGTCCCCGAGGCGCGCATAGAGCGTCGTGCCCTCGAGCGGGCGCACGACGCCGCGCAGGGTCTCGCGCGTCAGGACGCCCGTGCGCGCGACGACGCGGCCGGCCGGATCGATGATCGCGCTGATGCCGCTGTTCGTCGCGCGGACGAGGTAGCGGCGGTGCTCGACGGCGCGCAGGCGGGCGAGCGCGAGGTGCAGCCAGGGCTCCTGCGAGTCGCCGAACCAGGCGTCGTTGGCGAGGGTGACGAGGAGGTGGGGCCGACCGGCGCGCACCATGCGGCGGACGAAATCGGGACGGATCGCCTCGTAGCAGATCGGCGTCGCGATCCGCCACGGCCCGAGGTGGAGGATTGGCGTGTCCACGGCGGCATCGAAGTCGTCCACGTGCGGCAGCCAGCGGCGGACGCCGGGCACGAGCCGGGCGAGCGGCAGGTACTCGGCGAGCGGGATGAGGAGATTCTTCTGGTAGACGTCGCGGATCATCCCGTCCGCGCCGATCAGCATGGCGGCGTTGCCCTTCCGGCGCTGGCCGTTCTCCTCGCGCACGGAGCTCGCGCCGAAGAGGAGCGGCACCGCGAGATCGCCGAGGATCGGCGTGCCGGCGATCGGCAACGGCAGGCGGAGCCCGCGGACGTAGGCGGTCTCGGGCCAGACGACGAGATCGACGTCGCCCGCGGCGAGGAGCTCGCGCGTCTGCGCCAGATGCCGCTCGTGCGTGATCACGCTGAGCGTGCTCTTCTCGCGCGGGCTGAGGTTCGCCTGCACGACGCCGACGCGCAGCGGCGGCGCCGCCGCGGCCGCCGCGTCGAGCGCGGCGATGCGGACCGCCCCGTACGCGAGGACGACGGCGGCGACCGCGAGCGCCGTCACCCACACGGCCGCCGGACGGCTCCGGGTGCCGCGCCACCAGCGCAGGGTCTCGAAGGCGACGACGTTCGCGCCCGCGACGAGCGCGCTCAGGAGGAGCGGACCGCCGAGGTCGGCGGTCTGCAGCCAGAGCGGCGGTCCCGGGAGCTCGACGAGCGCGTTGCCGGCATAGAGCGGGAAGATCTGGAGCTGGAGGTGCTCGACCACGAGCAGCGGCGCGATGCCGGCGAGCGCGATCGGGCAGCCGCGACGGCGGAGCGCGGCGAACAGCGCGCCGTAGACGGCGAAGCCGAGGGCGAACGCGACGCCGTACCCGCTCCACAGGACCGCTCCCACCAGGCGATCGCCGCCGAGGAACGGTCCGACGAGCTGCCACAGCCAGCCGAACCCGCCCACGTAGGCGACGAGCCCGAAGATCGCGCCCGCGAGGAGCGCGGCCGGCGGGCGTGCGAGCGTGCGCTCGAGCGTCCACCAGAGCGGCACCAGGAACACGGCCAGGCACGGCCAGGCGCCGTAGCCGACATAGCCGAGAAAATAGAGGACGCCGCCGAGAGCCGCCGCGGCCATCCGCTACCGCGGCAGCGCGAGGCAGGGCGCGGCATCGGGCGCGCTGCGCTGCTTCGCCGTCCGACCCTCCTGGTCGACCAGCGTCGCGTCGGCGCCACGCGCCAGGAGGAGCGTCGCGCTCGCGACGTTCCCTTTGGCGCACGCGACGATCAGCGGCGTATCGCCGAACTGATCGCGCGCGTTCACGTCGGCGCCATGGTCGAGCAGCTCCGCGATCACGTCCGGGTGGTCGCTGCCCGCGGCATGCAGCAGCGGGGTCCGCTGCTGCATGTCGCGACTGTCGACCGCGGCGGCGTTCTCCAGCAGATAGCGTACGATCGCGAGGTGGCCGCCGTCGGCGGCGAAGCTGAGGGCGGTGCGGCCGCCCGAGTCCGGCTCGTCGAGGGGCACGCCCCGCTGGTGCAGCCAGCGCACGAGCGTCACGTCGCCGGCGTCGAGGGTGGCGAGCAGCACGGTCGAGCGTCGCAGGTCGTCCTTGGCGGTGAGGGGGGCGCCGAGCTCGACGGCGCGGGTGATGCTCGGCCGATCGTTCTGCCGCACCGCCTCGAGCAACCGCTGCTCGAGGGTGAACGGCTGCGGCTTTCGCGTCTCGCCGTCGCCACCCATGTCGAACTTGCCGGCGTGCGGCGCGGGCGCCGACATCCGCGGCGTCGGCGTCGCCGGCGGCGCGGGCGGCGAGGCGTCGCGGCAGGCGGCGAGCAGGGCGAGCGCCGCAAGGGCGCCGAGAGCGTGCCGCGGCGGCATCAGGCCTGGCCCATACGAAAAACATCGGGGGCCCGCGAGCGCGGGCCCCCGATGGAGACGATCACGCGGCCGGAGATTCAGGCGCCGGCGAGCGCAGCGTTGATCAGCGGGCCGACGATCTGCATGCCGGGATCCTCGTCGTTGTAGTAGTTCTCCGGCTCGACGGTCCGCTTCTGCTGGTTGCTGCCCACCCACTGCGAGAGGAACGTCTCGAACGGCAGGAACCCGCTCGGACACTTCCAGCTCTGCGTCCACGGCCACTCCAGCACCTCGTACCAGTACTTCTTCCGCACGGTGGGGCACGCGTGGCTGCCGATGAAGGTGATGATCGAGACGCAGTGGCTGTCGTTGATCGGGCGCTCCCACGGGACGTGGTAGCTCCAGTTGGAGTAGTGCTTGATGGTATTGATCAGGTTGGTCTGGTCCTGCCGCCACTTGGCGAGCACCTGGGCCTTGGTGATGCCCGGGTAGAAGCGCTCGTAGGAGAAGCGCGAGAAGTTGTAGTCGCTGTTGTAGGCGCTGTACGCCATCAGGTCGCTCGGGAACTGCGTCGCGACCATCGCGTTGATGCTGCCGAGGTCGTTCGGGTTGAACGAGGCCGGCAGCTGCGAGTAGAGCGACGTCAGGTTCCACTGCGTCTTGATGAGCTGCTGCAATGGATAGGAGTTGTAGGACGAGTTGGGCGCCGGGAACGCCGGGCCGGAGTCGTCGAGCAGATAGGCCTTGGTCGGCACCAGGGTGCGGCGCGCATTGTAGAACGTGGCCGCGCTCGCGACGCCGCCGGCGCTGAAGCCGGTGACGAGCAGCTTGTTGATGCTCGGAAAGCGCGTGTGCAGGAAGTTCAGCACCGCGACGCTGTTGTTGTAGCCGTTGTGACGGAAGACGATCGGTGGGTTCGCGCCGGTCGGATCGGTGTAGGTGACGACGCGATTGCCGACGTGCACGTCACCCGTGCAGTACGGGACGTACACCATGTCCCAGCCCTGCGTGACGATCGGATTCTTCGGGCGGAGCGGGATGCCGGGGTCGGCGCCGTTGATGATCGGCGACACGTACTGCGGCTCGAACTGCGTGATGTAGTCGCTGGGGATGCCGTTCGGATGCGCCGCGCCGAGCACTCCGGCTTGACCACTGCACGAGGGGTAGTCCCAGCACGCGCCGCCGCCCTCGTACGAGATCACCATGTTGTTCGACGTCGGCGAGTCGTAATACCAGAAGCGATACTGCGAGCCGTCGCTGCACACCGTCCCGGGAATCTCGACCTTGACCCAGTTGTAGGTGTTGCCGCCGTCGACCACGTCCTGGATGCCGATTGCGTGGGCGCCGCGTGGCGCCGTGATCGTCAGTGCTGCCAGCGCGAGCGCCGTGGCTCGCCAACCTCTGAATGCGCTGCGGAGCGTCATGCGTCGCCACCTCCTGTCGTCATGGGCATAGGGGCGGGGCGGGCGGCCCCACCACGTGCAGTGCTCGGGCCCGGTAGCACGAGCGCGTGACCTGGAGCAAGGAAAAAACGTGTCGTGCCGACGAAGAAGCGCGGGAGGCGATGGCGCGCCGATGGCGCGATGTGTCGAACGCAAGCGCTGGATGGCGCGACGACGGCGCGCCGCGCGAGCTACTGCGCGCCGGGCGATCCGCTGTCGCCGTCCTCCGGAGGACTCGACGGCGCGGCGAACTGCTTCTGCTGCTCGAGCCACGCCTGCCGCACCGCTTCGTGCTCGGCGTGGCGCTGATGGGCTTCGGCGATCTGCCGCGGCAGCTCCTCGAGGCGCTCGTGGTGCATCTCGCCGGCGAGCTTCAGGAGGGCGACGTCCCGGCGCGGAATCTGGTAGCCGTAGTTCTCCATCAGGTAGACGATGAACGCGAGGTAGTCCTCCGACAGCCGTTGCCGGTGTGCATAGTACGCGTCGATCTCGGCATCGGTGGCGGTATTGGAGAGGACCTTTCCGTACTCATCGTTCCACCGCGCCCGCTCCGCCTCGCGCGCCTCCTTCACCTGGGGATCGTTCGTCGGCGACGCCGTCTTCCAGTAGAGGTTGTCCGGCAGGGCCGCCTGGATCTTCGCGAGGTCGACCGAGGACCAGTTGGCCTCGCGGTCGGGCATGCCGGTCAGCGGGTCGTCCTCGTACGCCTGCTCGTTCAGCGGATCGGCGAGGGGTCCCTCGGCCAGGGAATCGGGTGAGGGCGAGGGCTGGGGCTGGACCCGGGCGACCGGGCGAGCGACGGCACGCGCTCCGAGCGCGCGGATGCGCCAGCGGATGGCAAGGCCGGCCACCAGGACGAGCAACGTCACGGAGAGCAGGACGATCTTCACGCGCGAGGAGCCGCGGTCCATCGCCAGCGCTCTACCGCATCCGCGTCTCCTCCTACAAGCCGCGGTGGCACGCGTTCGCTGACCGCATCGATCGCGGTTTGAAGCCCCACCCCCGCCGCCCTACAATCCGCGCGTGACGGATTTGCAGGAAGGACTGATCCGGGCGACGGCGGAGGCAACGCGGCCCTTCGTGCGCCGCTTGCTGGCGCTCGGGGTGCCGTTCGGGTGGGTGGAGCGCCGGCTGCGCGAGGTGTTCATCGCGGTGGCGGAGGCCGAGTTCGCGCTTCCCGGCCGGCGAGCGACCGACAGCCGCATCGCGCTCCTCACCGGCATCAATCGCAAGGAGGTGCGGCGCATGCGTGCGGTCGGCGCGGCCGCCGCGCCCGGCACGTTCAGCATGAACCACGTCGCCAGCCTGATCGCGCGCTGGCGGAGCGACCCGCGGACGATCGACAGCGCGGGCAAGCCGCGCGCGCTGCCCTATCAGGCGCCGCGTGGGGCGAGCTTCATGCGGCTCGCGCACGAGGTCACCTCGGACCTCGCGCCGGGAGTGCTCCTCGAGCACCTGGTCGCGACCGGCGCGGTCGCCGTGCGTGACGGCATGGTCACGCTGCGGGTCCGCGCCTACGTGCCGCGCTCCGGCAGCGCGGAGCAGTTGCAGATTCTCGCCGAGGATCCCGGCGAGCTGGTCGAGACGATGCTGAAGAACGTGATGGCGGAAGGTGAGGACCGCCTGCTGCAGCGCAAGGTTTCGTACGACAATCTCGGCAGCGAGGGGGCGGAGCGCGTGCGACGCGAGATCCGGCGCGAGAGCGAGCGCTTCCTCGACCGCCTCGATCGCCTGTTGGCCCGCTACGATCGCGACCGCAATCCGAACGCGCCCGGAGGCGCCCGCCATCGGGCCGGCGTCGGGATCTACTTCTTCGAGTCGCCGCCGCGATCCAGCGACCGCCCGGCGCCCGTGCGACGCGCGCGCGCCGCCCGGCGGCGCCGCCGCACGGAGTCGCGGTCATGAGCAGGCCGCGACTGGCGGCCATGCTCGGGCTGCTCGTCTGTGTCGGCTGCGCCGACGGCGGGCAGCGCGGTACCGGCATCAGCAGCTTCGCGGGAAACGTCGTCGCCGTCGAGCGCGGGGCTCCGGCGGCCGCGAGCGGTGCGCTCGGCGGCATCGTCGTCACGATCGAGGGCACCGGGCTACGGACCGAGACGGACGGCGGCGGTCGCTTCGCCCTGCGGGGCGCGTTTGCCGGCGAGACGGCGGTGCGCTTCGAGCGTCCGGAAGACGGCCTCGCGGCGCGATTCTCCGTCAACGCGCCCGCCGGCGGCACGACGACGTTGCGGGACGTGACCCTGCACGCCGGCAGCGGAGAGGCCTCGCCGGCCGCCGTCTACATGGCGTTCGAGGGCCGCGTGGTCGGGGTCGACTGCGCCGCGGACCGGCTCGTCTGCGCGAGCGTCGGGGATCCGGACGAGGCGGGAGACGACCCCTACGTCCTCGTCCTGACCGACTCGTCGGTGCGCGACGACGCGGGACATCCGCTCACCTGCGACGCCTTCGCGGTCGGGGACCGGATGCGCATCGCCGGCGCGTACGCCCAGGACGGCACCATCGGTCACGCCGACGTGACGCGGCACTGAGCGCCCCGCTAGAACTCGCACCCCCCGGCCGTGCACTTGCTGAAATCGATCGTGCAGTCACGCTTGCACGAGAGGCGGCCGCCGGCATCGTCGCAGAAGTCGTCGCAGGTGCAGACGTCCTCGAGGCAGCCGCTGTCGTCGAACGCGGTGCCGTCGCACTCCTCGTCGTCCTCGACGATGCCGTTGCCGCAGACGGCCGTCGCCGTCGGCGTCGGGGTGGGCACGAGGGTGCGGTGCGGCGTCGGGGTGCGCGTCGGCACGGGGCTGACCGTCCGCGTGGCGCCGATCACGGGCGTCGCCGTGACCATGGCCGTGGGGCGCGCGGTGGGCGACGGCGTCGTGCCTGCGATCGTGGGCGTGATGTCGGGCGTGGCGCCCGCCTGACCGCAGGCGACCACCGCGACGCTCGTCTGCAGCGAGTCGATGATGCCGTCCAGGCCGACGCAGGCAAGCGCATCCACGGCGCGCGGCGTTTCCGCCAACGCGAGGAGCCGCGTCGTCTGTCCGTCGACGAGTTGCGCCAGGCAGATGGCGAGCGAGTACAGATCGGTCACCTCCGTCGGCACCGCGAGGCAGCGGCACGCGTCCGCCGCGGTGCTGAATCCCAGGCCCGATGGGTCGAGGATCGTGCTGAACGGCACCGCCGCGCAGCGCCCGACCCGGACGCGCCCGGCGAAGCGCTGTTCGGCGCGCGCGAGCCTGATCGCTTGGGCCGCGCAGCGCGGCGCAGCTGCGGCGCAGCATGCGCCCTCGTCCGACCCGGTGCCCGTCAGGCAGCGCAGGCCCGTGGCAATGCACCGGCCGATGTTGCGGCGCGTGGCATCGCCAAGCTGGCGACTCGCGCGCGCCAGCGAGAGCTGGCACGCGGCGAGCGGATTCGGCGTCGGCTGCTGCGCATGGGGCACCGCGGGAACGAGCAGCAGGACGATCGCCAGGCCGATGACGCGCATGCCCAACCATACGCGCGGCTCGGCGGGTTCTGTCAATACTATCTGATATACAAAGATGCATTCGAGGGAACATGCCAAAGTCCTAGTACCAAAGGACTAGTTGCTCGCCGCTCCGGGCCGGGTGCGCGGCGGGAGCTCGGCGGGGCGTGGCCATCCCGTCTTGCCGCATGGCGAATCCACGCGCTGGCGTGATTGACGGTCCCTCGCGTCCGGGGCACGCTGGACACCGTGACGCCGTCGGAAAAGCGCATCGTTCGCGCCGAGCGGCGTGCGGACGAGCTGGTCACGATCCACGACTACGACCCGCGCTGGCCGCGGCTGTTCGCGGCCGAGCGCGCGGAGATCGCGCACGCCCTGGGCGACGTGATCGCAATCGAGCACATGGGCAGTACGGCGGTGCCCGGGCTCGAGGCGAAGCCGATCGTCGACGTGATCGCGAGCGTCATGCGCCTCGAGCTGCTCGACGATCAGGTGCGCGCGCTGGCGCGCCTCGGCTACGAGCATCTCGGGGCGTGCGGCGTGCCCGGACGCGCGTACTTCCGCAAGCGCGAGCCGTACCCGTTCAACCTGCACGTGGTGCAGTGCGAGAGCAGCCTCTGGGACCACAACCTGCTCTTCCGCGACTACCTGCAAGCGCATCCCGACGAGGCCCGGCGCTACGGGTCGCTGAAGCGCAAGCTCGCCCGCGAGGCCGGGCACAGCCTGTTGCTGTACTCGGACCGGAAAGGGCGGTTCATCTCGCGCACCCTCGAGCGCGCGCGCGAATGGCGACGCGCGCCCGGCGCCGACCGCCGCGGCGACGGCGGGGTGCGCCCGCGCCTCAGCTGACCGGCGGCAGCCCGGGGACGACGATGGGGGGCGGCAGCCGCGCGGCCGGGTCGCCGCCGTTGCGCCTGCCCTTCGTCTTCGGGGGGTCCTCGCGGCGCGCGAGCACGCTCAGCCGCCGGTTCTCGTCGGCGAACGGATCCTCGGCGTTCAGCAGCTTCGAGTCCGCGTAGGCGGTGACGCGCAGGACCTGGTGGGGATAGAGGCCGTTGGCTTCCATTACCTGGCGGGCGGCGTTGGCGCGTGCGAACGAGAGATCCCAGTTGCTCTGCTGGGCCCCGGCGGCGTACTGGCGCGCGTCGGTGTGGCCGCCGATCTCGATGCGGTTGGGCAGGGTCCCGAGGCGCGCCGCCAGCTCGACGAGGAGCGCCTGCAGGGCCGGTGACAAGGTCGAGCTGTTCACGTCGAAGAGCAGGTCCTTGCGGCCCTCCGCCCCGGAGTCGACGACCTGGATCTCGAGGCCCTCTTGCGTGACCTCGACGCGGACGTTGTCGCGGATCTGGCTCAGGTCGGGATTCTGCTCGAGGGCGCGCTGAATCTCCTTGGCGTGTCCGCGGAGCGCCTCGAGGTCCTCCCCCGAACCCTGAACGACGGTCACGGACGCGTCGAGCACGCGCGCCTTGTCGCTCTTGGCGGCCGAGGTGTTGGTGCCGAGGAGTGATCCGCCGGGGAGGACGCTCGAGTTGCGGAAGTAGCGGGCGATGTCCTGACGCAGCTGGAGATCCGCCTGCGTCAGCAGCCAGAGCACCATGAAGAGCGCGAACATGCAGGTGATGAAATCGGCATACGCCACCTTCCACGCGCCGCCGTGATGGCCGCCGCCGTGGCTAGCCTTCCGCTTGATCTTGATGATGATCTGCGGCTTGGCGCTCGAGCTCGCCATGGAGCCTCAGACCGCCGCCGCGGCCGACTTCGCCGACTTCACCGCCTCGTCGGTCTCGTCGCTCGACGGCCGGACGCCGCCGAAGATCGACTTGCGCGCGAACTCGACGGCGACGATGGGGGACGCGCCGCGGACCGCGGGGATGAGGCCCTCCTTGATGCAGCGCATGTAGCGCGACGTCGCGGCGCCCTGGATCTCGACGTTGGTGGCGATCGGGTTGAGGAGGCCATAGGACATGAGCACGCCGAGGAAGGTGCCGACGAGCGCGGCGCCGATCTTGTGGCCGATCTCCTCCGGGCCGGCGTCGAGCGAGCCCATCGTGATGATGATGCCGAGCACCGCGGCGACGATGCCGAGGCCGGGGAGGGCGTCGCCGGTCTTCTGGATGAGCCCGACCGGGATCGCCGCTTCCTCGTGATGGGTGTCGAGCTCGGAGTCGAGCAGCACGTCGAGCTCCTCGGCGCTGGCGGTGCCGTTCACGACCTGCTTCAGGGCGTCGCGGAAGAAGTCGACGGCGTGGTGGCGCTTCAGGAAGCCGGGATACTTGGAGAAGATGGCGCTCTTCTCGACGTCCTGCACGTGCTCGTCGAGCGCGACGGCGCCGTTCTTCCGGAGGAACTGGTAGATTTCGTACTGCAACGTCAGGAGCTCGAGGTAGTCGGTCTTCGTGGGGCTCGAGGATCCGAAGGAGCTGCCGATCGCCTTGAAGGTCTGACCGAGCGCCGTGCCGGGAGCGGAGACCAGGAGCGAGCCGATGGCGGCGCCGAAGATGATCATCAGCTCGGCAGGCTGGATGAGGACGTGCATCGGGCCATTTTCGAAGGCGAACCCTCCGATGACCCCACACAGGACGACGACGATCCCGATGATGGTGAACATGGCTCCGACAAGGGCGGAGCTTTCCCGCCTCTCCGCTGTCCTGGAGATGTCGGTATGTTAGCGCGAGAACTTGAGCGGATGCGGGGTCAGGGGCAGGCAGTGTTGCAATCTTTGCCGGTCCCCGGGGTGCCGCCGATCTGCCGGCAGCGCTCGGCGCTCGACGCCGGCCGGCAGCGCGGCAGTACACAGTCGGCCATGCCGTCGCACGGACGGCTGGTCCCGCTGCAGGTGCCGTCCTTCTTGCCGTCGGCCGGGGTGCGGTCGTTCACGCAATCGTGCTGGCGCGGAATGCAGCATGCCACCGTGCCCTCCTCGCCGCACGCCGACTGCGAGGCCACGCGGCGGACGGCGGTGGCGCACTCGCGGCTGACCGGCCGGCAGACGGGCCCGCCAGCGGCGGCCTTGCGGCAGCCGCCAAGCTCCCGGAGCTTGCTGCTCACACAGCGTAGGTACGCGGATCGACTGGTGGCCGACTCGCACGGGCACGCCGCGTCGATGTCCGCCTGCAGCGCCGCTCGCCCATCCCCGCAGCCGTGCCGGGGAGCGGAGCGGGCGGCGGTCGGGACGACCAGGGCCATCACTGCTGCGAGGAGTGCCATGCGCGCGCGCATCGGTGGGTATCCGTGACGTCCTCCGGACTATCGTACGTCGGCGCCGGGCCGGCAAGGGCGCATGCGGAGCGTTACGTCGATGTCTACAGTGCCGCAATGCTGACACGGGCAGGGAGGCGATCGGCCCGGATCAGCAGGAAAATCCGACCTTGGAAGGTGGCATATCAGTTGCTTCCGTCCCAGCCAGCGCGGATGTGCCGCGCATTCCGAAGGAGGAGCGCTTGATGGAAGCCGACAACATCCGCAACCTGCGTCGTAACCTCGGTCTCACGCAGGAGGAGTTCGCGCACCGGCTCGGTATCACGGTCGCGACGGTGAATCGTTGGGAGAACGGGCACAACAGCCCGACGAGACTCGCACGCAAGGCGCTCTACGACCTGGCGAGCGAAGGCGGGATTCGCGGGCCGCAGCTCAACACACCGTCGGAAGGCTGACCGCCGCTCGTCGCCGGCGTCCGCCGGCCTGGAGCGAGCGGTCTAGCGGCGACCGCCGCCCGATGGGCGGAAGTGCGCGAAGGCCTCGCTGCCGGGACGGATCGCCTTCGTGCTGAAGAAAGGCGCCGGCTTCAGCGGAAACCACAGGCGCTCGTGGGTGCGTTTGATGCGCTCCCGTAGCGCGGCCCGCTCGCGTGCGTCGTCCAGCGCGCGACGGACCTCCTCGACCGACACCTCCATCTCCGCCTGCAGCGCTCCCTGGGAGAGGTGGAGCTTCAGCAGCGGATCCTGCGACGTCGGTCCGTCCTGGATCTGCAGCTGAATCTTCTTGTCGACGGTGCGGACGATCTTCCGCAGCTCGTGGTGGGCTTCGGTCTCGAGATCCTGATGCCGCATCGGCTGAATCACCTCCGGGAATACGCTGCCACGCCCGTGAGCGCGGCAAACATCGAAGTCTAGGCGGGCCAGCGCCATCCGTCAACCGGCGCCGCGCACCCCCTGGGTGCGAAGGGCCCATCGCGCCCGGACGGTTGCGCGGTGGCGGCGGCGCCGCGCAGAGTAGGGGTATGCGATCCACCGCACCGGCCCGGCTCGAGATCGAGCCGCCGCTCGCCGCGCTGCGCGTCGGGCCGAGGCCGGCGCGGGTCGGCAACGTGCGCCTCGGGACCGCGTCCTGGACGGAGCGCACGCTGCTCGAGAGCGGCGAGTTCTACCCGCCGGCCGTGAAGAGTCCCGCCGACCGCTTGCGCTACTACGCCAGGCATTTCCCCCTCGTCGAGGTCGACGCGACCTTCTACGCGCTGCCCGCGGAGCGCATGGCGGCGGCCTGGGTCGAGCGCGTCCCGGCCGACTTCGTCTTCGGGGTGAAGGCGTTCGCCGCGATGACGCAGCATCCGTTCGTGCCGGCGCGTCTCCCGCCCGATCTCCGGGGCGCGCTCGGGCCGACCCTGGCAGGGCGTCCCCGGCTGTATCCGCGCGAGGCGCCGGACGAGATCGTCGCCGAGATCTGGCGGCGGTTCACGACGGCGCTCGCGCCGCTCCATGCGGCCGGCCTCCTCGGCTACGTGCTGCTGCAATTCCCGAAGTGGTTCCCGCGCTCGCGCACGAGCGCGGCGTACCTCGACCTCTGTCGCGAGCGCCTGCCCTATCCGCTGGCGATCGAGTTCCGCGAGCCGAGCTGGCTCGCCGGCGAGCGTGCGGCGCGTACCTTCGACTTCCTGCGGCAGCGCGGGCTCGCCTACGTATCCGTCGACGAGCCGCAGGGGACGGCGGCGAGCGTCCCGCCCATCGCCGAGGCGACGAGCGAGGACCTCGCCGTGGTGCGCTTCCACGGTCGCAACGCCGCGGCGTGGGACCGGCCGGGCGTCGGGACGGTCGAGAAGTTCGGCTACCGCTACAGCCTCGAGGAGCTGGACGAGTGGCGGCCGCGCATCCAGGCGCTCGCCCGGCGCGCCCGCGCGGTGCACGTCCTCATGAACAACTGCCGCGGCTCGTACGCGGTGCAGAACGCCAAGGAGCTGGCGACGCTCCTGGCGTGATCGGCGGGAAGCGGCGTCGCATCGGCGGCGCCGCGCGCGTCACGGCGCCGTGAAGAGCAGGTCCACCGTGGTCGTCGCCCCCGGCGTCACGTCGATCTCCGCCTCACGCGTCCCGAGCGTCGCGTGCCAGGCCGCGAGGACGTAGTGGCCCGCCGGCACGTCGCGCAGGCGGAACCCGCCGCTCGTCGTGGTGACGCCATGGTAGGGATGGGGAACGACGCCGAGCGCCGCGCGCATCCAGGGGTGCACGTCGCAGCGGATGACGACCGGCACCTCGGCGTGATCGATCGTCAGCGTGCGGCGGGCGCCCTGCACCCCGAGGCCGAAGTTCCACGGCGCGGACTGCGTCGGCTCGCCGTGGACGTTGTGGAGCGTGTCGTCGCTGTTGACGAACACGATCGGCTGGCCGACCTGCGCGCCGACGACGGCGGGGTCGTACAGGCAGCCGCGCTGATCGATCACGACCGGCGTCGTGGGAACGGGAAAGACGCGGTCCTCGAGGCCGCGCGCGATCCAGACGAAGACGTCGGCGAGCCGGCCGTCCTCCGCGCGGACGTCGCGCAACGCGAGCCCCCCGGGATGGGCGGCGACGCAGGTGGGATCGCTCGCGATCTGCGGTATCGCGCGCGGCGGCGGGACGGTTCCCTGGAAGCGGATGGTTCCCGCGACCGTGCCCGTCGTGGCGAGGTCGAGCGGCGTCGGCGTCCGCGCGGCGACGGGCGACGACGCCGGCGCACGCTGGCAGGCCGCGCTCGCGAGCAGCGTCGCGAGCGCCGCCCGCGCCACGACCCGTGCGGCCCACTCGCGCCGCGCGGCCGGTGGACGCGCCCTTGATTGGCGGCGGGTCTCTGGCAGTGTGCGACGCGATAGGCAGCACGACATCGGAGCGAGACTATGACGGATCGGGTGCGAGTGGCAGGGTTCCTCCTTCTCGTGACGCTCGGCGTGGCCGCGTGCCAGCGCCAGGCGGAGCGGCGGGCGCCGACGCCCCTCGATGCCACCACCACGGGGACGATCAGCGGCGAGGTGCGCTTCGTGGGGACGCCGCCCGCGTCGAGCAGCGTCGACATGTCGAGCGCGAAGGATTGCGCCTCGCAGCACCCCGGCGGCCCCGTCAGCGCCGGCGACGTCCTGGTCCGGGACGGCAAGGTGCAGAACGCGATCGTGGCGATCACGGCGGGCCTCGGCGCCCGGGTCTTCGCCGTCCCCACGAGGCCGGTCGTGATCGATCAGCGCGGCTGCATGTTCGAGCCGCGGGTCGTCGCGGCGCAGGTCGATCAGCCGATCGAGTTCCGCAACAGCGACGCCTTCCCGCACAACGTGCACGGCGAGCCGTCGAAGTCCTCGGCGTGGAACTTCAGCCTCGGGCTGAAGGGCGCGACGCGGAAGCTCGAGCTCGACGCCTCACAGCCGGTGATCCCGATCAAGTGCGACATCCATCCCTGGATGCGCGCCTTCCTCGGCGTGTACGACCATCCGTACTTCGCGGTGACGGGCGCCGACGGCACGTTCACCCTGCGCGACGCGCCGCCCGGCACCTACACCCTGGAGGCGTGGCACGAGCGCTTCGGGACGAAGACCGCGACCGTCACGCTCGGCCCCCGCGAGACGAAGACGGTCGCGTTCAGCTTCGGCGACGGCTGATCAGAACCCCTTCACGGCCGGGGCGCGGCCGTAGATGTGGTAACATAGAGCAAACCCGATCGCGACCATGATCGTGAGCTCGATCACGGGCGACGACGCCGCCCACGTCGCGTGCTGGCTGATCATCATGAAGACCAGCGGCACCGACATGTAGGTGTTGTGCTTCGAGCGTGAGCCCGCGAGGGCGACGAGCGCGGGATCCGGGGCCTGCCCGTTCTTCACCGCCGTGATGATCGCGCGCTGCGCCGGCCAGATGCGGAACCACACGTTGAAGGCCATCGTCGTGCCCATGGTCGCGCCGAGGTGGATGGCCGTGCCGCGGAAGCTCATCCCCGCGAACTTGTCGAAGAGGAAGAGGAGCACGAGCGCGAGCACGAGCCCGCCCCAGAACCCGGCGGACGGGTCCTTCAACGGCCCCTTGTAGAGCGCGTCGTAGATGAAGGGAGCGACGAAGACGAACAGGATCATCAGCAGCAGCGGCAACGTCCAGTGCTTCTCGCCGCCCTCGAACACCGCGCCGAAGTGGTAGTACACGAGCAGCAGGAGGAAGACGCCGGTGATCCAGGTGAACGCGGCGCCCCAGCGGAACCAGAAGAGGGTGCGCGGCATGAGCTCCGGCACCACCTTCTTCTTCGTTTCGGCGTCCAGGGTGGCCTGGAACGGGCCGTTCACCCAGTTGAAGAAGTAGAGCAGCCCTATCCAAAGGATGCCGAAGAATACGTGCAGCCAGCGGAACAGGGACTCGATCAAGTTCATCACATCCATTGTGTAGCCCTCCTCCAGGAACCGCTGGTTGCTTAGAAGCCGACCCCTTCCTTGTCAAGGCGAACCGCCGGCCCGTGCCGATGCGTCCGCGGCGCGGTCGCACGCGGCGCGCTGGCGCCGGCCGCCGCGCTGCGGTAAACGGCAGTGTCCCCCGGTGCCGGAGAGGTGGCCGAGTGGTCGAAGGCGCACGCCTGCTAAGCGTGTGTAGGGGTAACACTCTACCGAGGGTTCGAATCCCTCCCTCTCCGCTCTCCAGCATCGTCGTCCCGCCCGGCCTCGCTTGACGCGTCCGGGCACGTCGCCCATCGTCGTCGGATGCTGGGGCTCGGCGGGGAGACGACGGCGCCGCTCCGCCGCGCCGTCTTCCGCGGGCTCTGGATCGCGTCCGTCGTCTCCAACGTCGGCACCTGGATGCAGGACGTCGGCGCGGCCTGGCTGATGACGTCGCTCACCACCTCGCCCGTGCTGGTGACCCTCGTGCAGGTCGGCACCAGCCTGCCGATGTTCCTCTTCGCCGTGCCCGCCGGCGCGCTCGCCGACATCGTCGACCGCCGCCGGCTCCTGATCTTCACCCAGGCCTGGATGCTCGTCGCCGCCGCCGTGCTCGGCGTCGTGACGCTCACCGGCCACACGACGCCGCTCGTGCTCCTCGCGGTGACGCTCGCGATGGGCTTCGGCGTGGCGCTGAACGGCCCGGCATGGCAGGCGGTCATCGCCGACCTCGTGCCGCGCGAGGAGCTGCCGGCCGCGGTGGCGCTGAACAGCGTCGGCTTCAATATCGCGCGCGCGTTCGGCCCGGCGCTCGGCGGGCTCGTCGTCGCCGGGGCGGGTCCCGGGCCCGCCTTCCTCCTGAACGCCGCCTCCTTCCTCGGCACCGTCGCGGTGCTGTACGCCTGGGAGCGCGAGATCGCCTCGACGCCGCTTCCCGCCGAGCGCCTGGTCGCCGCGATGCGGGGCGGGCTCCGTTACGTCCGCTACACGCCGCCGCTGCGCGCGGTGATGATCCGCTCCGGCGGCTTCATCGTCTTCGCGATCGCGCTCATGGCGCTCCTGCCGCTCGTCGCGCGTCACGAGCTCGGTCGCGGCCCGACGGGCTACGGTTTGCTGCTCGGGGCCCTCGGCGCCGGCGCCGTCACCGCCGCGCTGCTGCTGGCCGAGCTGCGTCGTCGCGTGTCGCTCGAGCAATTGACGCGCGTCGGCAGCGCCGTCTTCGCGCTCTGCTGTCTCGTGGTCGCGAACGTCCGCGTCTTCCCGGTTGCCTGCATCGCGATGTGGATCGCGGGCATCTGCTGGCTGACGCTGCTGTCGCTCTTCTACGTCGCGGCGCAGAACGCGATCGCCGCCTGGGTGCGGGCCCGCGGCCTCGCCGTCTACATCCTCGTCTTCTCGGCGGGCATGGCGCTCGGCAGCGTCGTCTGGGGCGCGCTCGCGGCGCGCGTCGGGACGCCGTGGGCGCTCTCCGCGGCCGCCCTCGGGATGCTCGTCGCGCTGCCGCTCCTCACCCGCTTCCACCTGCCCGACGTGACCGGCATCGACCTCTCGCCGACCAAGTTCTCGCCCGCGCCGCGCGTCGACGCGCCGCTCGATCGGGGCCCCGTCATGGTCACCGTGCGCTACCGGGTCGATCGCGGCGACCGTCCCGCGTTCGTCGCCGCCATGCGCGGCATCGAGCACCTGCGTCGCCGCGACGGCGCCGTCGGATGGTCGCTGTACGAGGATGCCGAGGATCCTTCGACGCTCGTCGAGGTCTTCCTCGTCGACTCGTGGGCCGAGCATCTGCGCCAGCACGAGCGCGCCACGCGCGGCGACGTCGCCATGCGCGAGCGTGCCCGCGCCTTCCATCGCGGCACGGCGCCGCCCGAGGTCGCGCACTACCTCGCGCTCGACCGCCCCGACGATTGACTTGCGAGTCGCGTCTGTTAGAGGTGACGATTCACGCGCCCATAGCTCAGTTGGATAGAGCGTTTGACTACGAATCAAAAGGTCGGGTGTTCGAATCACCCTGGGCGCACTGCTAGTTAGCTCCGTCTGACCCCGCCGATTGTCATAGAATTGTTATAGATCACGAGCGCGGCCGTTCCGTCGCCCTGGGAGCACGGCGACGGCGGGCCTCTCGGTGCCCTCCGTCGCGAGGTAGGCATCGAGCCGTGCGAACGCTTGCTCGGTGTCGCGCCGGTCAACGATGTTGTAGCGGTCGGAGACCGCGCGTGTCTTGTGTCCCGTGGCGCTCATGGCAATGCGTTCAGGGGTCCCGGCACGTATTAGATTGCGAACGGCCGTGCGGCGGAGATCGTGGAACAAACGACCGGCGACGCCCGCTCGCTTGCACGCCGTCTTCCAGGCGTGCCGGAAGTCACCGAGTGGCTTGCCGTCGCGATGAAACACCAAAGGACAGTCCAAGCGACGGAGTGCCCGACGTCGCTCGATGAGCGCGAGCACCTCGCCACGAAGGCCGATCGTGCGGGCGTCGTTGTTCTTCGACCGCTCCGAGGGAAGCGTGACGGTTCGATCCGTGCCGTTCACATCGCGCCATTCGAGCCCCGTCGCTTCCGTCTTTCGCCAGCCGGTCAGGTAAGCGAAGCGCGCCGCGTCGGCGAGATCCGGACGGAGTAGGGTGGCGACACGCTCGAAGTCCGCGCGCTCGAAAAAGCCGCGACGCCCATTCTCAACGGGCGGGCGCCGACATGTGCGGAGCAGGGAAGCTGGACGGTAAGCGTCCCTCTTCGACGGCCAGAGTGAACATGCGATGCAGCAGTCGAAGCGAGTAGACGATCGACGCGGCGGCAGCGCCCTCGGCCTGGCGTCGCTCCACATAGCGCCGTACAAGGTCCGGTCCCACGTCGCAGGCGCGGTGGTCGCCGAAGAAATCGCGGAGGTGGTTCTTCCATACGCTCGCTACGCTCGCGCTGGACCGCCGGCCTTTCAATGTGTACTGGGCGACGCGCGATGCGGCGAGCTGTGAGACCGGCTGACGCTCGGCTTGTGGGTCGACAACCACGCCGCGCCCGAGCTCCGCGTTGCGCTTCTTCAGCAAGCTGACGGCACGCTTTGTCGACTCGGAGGATTCGTGCCGCTGTCGGCCGCGCACCGAATAATGGATCCAGTATACGGCGCCGCTTTGCGTGCGGAGCACGTGGCGGGGACGGGGTGTGCACTCTTCGCCGAGGTATGCGCCCGCGATCTCGAGGGGATCGTGGCGAAGCACGCCCGAGCGCCGTATGCGGAACCGACGACGTGGGTGGAGGTGACGAATCGCACCTATACGGGAGCCCGCGATCGGCACGAGCTAATGGGCTGACATCGTGTCCGTCGGCAAAGCGGCGACGAAACTGCTTCATGATGGCACAGCAAATCGACTGGCCGCATTCGTCCCATTTCATTTCCAGCCAAAGTGTCCGCGTCCAACGATTGCTGCTCATTCTGGCATTCCAGTCCGCTCGTGATAGTCACCGCAAGTAAGACGATACGCGATGCGGTGCCCATCCTGTAACCACGATAACCGTGCAGAGCGTCGATTCTGTGCCGAATGCGGCGCGGTGCTCGCGGCGATCTGCGCCTCGTGTGGCGTCTCGAACCAACCCGGCGAGAAGTTCTGCGGCGGCTGCGGCGTCGCGCTGACGGCCGGTTCGGCGCCTCCGAGATCGCCCGCGACCTACACGCCCAAACATCTCGCCGAGAAGATCCTCACCTCGCGCAGCGCCCTCGAAGGCGAGCGCAAGCAGGTCACCGTGCTGTTCGCGGACGTGAAGGGCTCGATGGAGCTCGCCGAGCAGATGGACGCCGAGGCGTGGTCGGAGATCATGCAGCGCTTCTTCAAGATCCTCGCCGAGGGTGTCGAGCACTTCGAGGGGTTCGTCGACAAGTTCACCGGCGACGGTATCATGGCGCTGTTCGGCGCGCCGATCGCTCACGAGGATCACGCGCAACGCGCCTGCTACACGGCGCTCAAGCTCCGCGACGCGCTCGCCACCTACGCCCGCGAGGTGAAGCGCCAGCACGGGCTCGCCTTCTCGGTACGGATGGGCCTCCACTCGGGTGAGGTCGTTGTCGGCACCATCGGCGACGATCTGCGCATGGACTATACGGCCCAGGGCCACACGGTGGGTCTCGCGGCGCGGATGCAGGAGCTGGCCTCGCCCGACACGGTCTACCTGACGGGAGCCACCGCGCACCTGGTCGCCGGCTATTTCACGTTGGAGGACCTCGGGCCGTTCGTCGTGAAGGGCGTCGCGGACCCGGTCGCGGTCTTCCAGCTCCAGGGGCTCGGCCCGGTCCGTACCCGCTTCGACGCCTCCCGCGCCCGCGGCCTCACGCGCTTCGTCGGCCGCGACGACGACATGCGGACCCTCGACGTCGCGCTGGAGCGCGCGAGCGCCGGCAACGGCCAGGTCGTCGGGGTGGTGGCGGAAGCCGGGACGGGCAAGAGCCGGCTCTGCTTCGAGTTCCTCGAACGCTGCCGCGCCAGAGGGCTGCGCGTGCTGGTGGGTGGAGGTGTCGCGCACGGCAAGAACATCCCGCTCCTCCCCATGCTGCAGGTGTTCCGCGAGTACTACGGGATCACCGAGCGCGACAGCGATCAGCTCGTGCGCGAGAAGATCGCGGGGCGCTTGCTGCTCTTCGCCGAGGAATACCGCGAGGTGCTGCCGCTCCTGTTCGACTTCTTCGGCGTGCCGGACCCGAAGAATCCGCCGCCACGGATGGATCCCGAGGCGCGCCAGCGACAACTGTTCGGGGTGTTGCGCCAGGTCACGCAGCGAGACGTCAGCCAGGGTGCGGTGGTGACCCTGGTCGAAGACCTGCACTGGATCGACGCTACAAGCGAGGCGTGGCTCGAGGAGATGGTGGACGCGATCGGCGGGGGCAGCCAGCGGCTGCTGATCGTCAACTTCCGACCCGAGTACCGTGCCGCGTGGATGCAGAAATCGTGGTACCATCAGCTCTCGCTGCTGCCGCTCGGCGCGGACGCGATCCGCGAGCTGCTCGCCGACCTGCTCGGCAACGATCCCAGCCTGCGAGGGCTGGCCGCGTCGATCCACACGCGCACCGCGGGAAACCCCTTCTTCACCGAGGAGGTCGTCCAGTCGCTCGTCGAGGGCGGCCACCTCGAGGGCACGAAGGGAAACTACCGGCTGGTCACGCCGGTCGAACGGCTCGAGGTGCCGACACGCGTCCAACCGCTGCTCGCGGCGCGCATCGATCGGCTGCGCGAGCGAGAGAAGCAGGTGCTGCAAACGGCGGCCGTCATCGGGATCGAGTTCGACGAGCCGATCCTGACGGCGGTGGCCGAGCTGCCGAAGTCCGAGCTCGACGAAGCGCTCCGCGCCTTGAAGGCGGGCGAGTTCATCTATGAGCGGTCGCTCTATCCGGTCGCCGAGTACGCCTTCAAGCACCCGCTCACGCAGCAGGTCGCGCTCGACTCGCAGCTTCGGGAGCGGCGGCGGAGCATGCACCGGGCGGTCGCGCGCACGATCGAGGCCCTGCACGCGGACAAACTCGACGAGCAGTCCGCTCTGCTCGCGCATCACTGGGAGGAGGCGGGTCAGAGCCTGATCGCGGCACGCTGGCACCGCCGCGCCGCCGTCTGGGCGGGTACCAACGACCTCGCGGCGGCCGCCCGCCACTGGCAACGCGTGCGCGACCTGATCCGCGAGGCTCCGGGTGACGAAGGGGTGCCCGGGCTCGGCGCCGAGGCGTGCCGGCAGACCCTGGTCTCCTGCTTTCGCCTGGGCATGTCGCGCGCCGAAACCGAAGGGGTCTTTGCCGAGGGGATGCACTGGGCCGAGCGCGGCGCCGACACCGACGCGGCCGGCAGGATCCACGGCGCCTACGCGGCCGCTGCGCTGACCTCGGGTGACGTCGCAACCGGCGTGCGACACAGCGTGGAGGCCGAGCGCCTGCTGCGGCACGCGCAGGACGAGAAGCTCCGTCCCCTCGCGCCCCTGTCGGTGATCTACCCGTTCGTCGTCGTCGGCCGCCTCGCCGAGGCGGCGGCGAAGATCGAGGAGGTGATCTCGATAACGCGCAGGCAGCCCGATTTTGGGCTCGATGACTGGGGGTTCCGAGCCTCCGTGTGGGCGAGCCTGATGGGAGGCGCGGTGGAGGTCTTGACGGGAAAACTCGCCGCCGCGCAAACACGGCTCGAGCGGTCCGTCGAGCTGGCGCGCCAGTACGGCGAGGTCGAGAACGAAGGCTGGGCCCTCACGTGGCTCGCCGACCGCGCTTTCTATGCGGGCGACCAGGACGCGGGGCTCCCCGCAGCGCAGCGCAGCGTCGAGCTTGCCGAGAAGGTCGGCAGTCCGTACTCACGCATCAGTGCCTACCTGCGTCTCGGCGCGGCGCTGTCCCTCGACGGACAGGTGAACGAAGCGCTGGAGACTCTGGAACATGCGCTCGCCCTCACACGGCAGTGCGGCACGGCCCTCGAAGTCGAGGCGCGCCTGCTCGCGTGGCTCGCAGAAGCCGTGCTCGCGGGAGGGGACATCGCGCGCGCACGTCAGCTTGCGGACGAGGCGCTGGCCGTCGCGGATCGCACGGGGGCGATCTTCGACGGAATCTTCGCCCGGCGCACGCTCGCCCGCGTCCTCCTCGCCGGCGAGGGTGCGACGGCGGCGCGCGCGATCGAGGAGGCCCTGGACGGCGCCGAGCGGCTCATCGAGCAGACCGGCGCAGTGAGCATCCGTCCGCTCATCCTCGTCGAGCGCGCCGCGCTGGCGCACCTCGCGGGCGACACCGTCGCGCGCCAGCGGGCGCTGCGAGAGGCACACCGCCTGTTCACCGCGATCGGCGCGACCGGGCACGCGGAGCGGCTTGAGCCCGAGCTCGGGGCGTAACCTGATTCCGAGAACAGCAGGCGCCTCGGTTCGATGCGAGCAAGCACGGTTCGGGCTCAGCAGCTCCTCGCCTACTCGTTCACGGATCCCGCTGGCGCTGTCGACGTCACGAGTATGTTCCTGTTCTTCGACTTGAAGGGGAACTACAAGATCTACTTGACGGCAGACTCATCGCATCCGTTCGTCGGGAAGTTCCGGGTGAACATCAACCTCTTCAACCCCGACGCCGACCCCAATGACTCCGCGTTCTCGGACGCGTGTACCAAAAAATGTGGGGCGTTCGACGGCAACACCGATTACGACATTCGCACTCCGACCACGAAGCTCAAGATCACCGGACGCGATCCTGTTCTGACGCATTGGGCGGCGGGCGATCGAGTGGTCACCAGCAGCTTTGCAGGTCTCACTCCTGGCCTGCTTTTCCTCAATGGACTATCGATCCTCGAGAACGACGTCGCCCCGTTCGGCGAGGAGGTGCAGACGTGTAAGTACGCGTACCATCGCGTCGACACGAACGATCCCGGGATCGGCAGCTGTCCGTGATGGTGCAGCTTGGATCCTCGGCGGTTGGATCCCGCTCTATACCTGTGGCACTCGCCCGAATCGACGTACAAATCAAAAGGTCGGGTGTTCGAATCACCTTGGGCGCACTCGAACTTCCCTCCGCAGCTTCCGTGCATAGCGCTTCATCCTGCTCGCGAATGACTAAAGGTCACGGGAGGAGCGGGCCTGCTTCTTTCGGCGGCTGCGCGGATTCGACTTGCGAGCGGCGCTCGGGTCACGTCACAATGGCCCATAACTACAGGAGAAGACAAGTATGTCTACGTCTGCACTGGAGACGAAACGAGGCACCCTGCTGATCACCGGGTCTCTCAGAGGGTTCTTGGCGGTGGCTAGCGGGATGCTGCTGTTCGCCGGAAGCGCCGGTGCCGTAGTCGTGCAGCGTCAGAACTGGGTGCCGGTCGGCGCTGGTTCGGCGGTGGGTAAGAACGGCGACCTCTGGACGTTCGTGTGCCCGTCGCGCGGCACGGTGAGCGTGACCGTCAACAACGTGAATGACTCACCCGCCGACGGGGGAGGAATCGACCCCGTCATGGCCATCTACGACGGAGAGGGAAACCTCCTCGTCGTCGTGGACGACACGATCAATTGCAGCGTTCCGAAGTGCGGCGGCGGGAACGCCATACTCCGTTGCCCTCAAGTCACGAACCTGAGCTGCGGATCGGGTAAGCTCCACAGCCTTGCGGTGCGGGACTTCGCGACGTGTCTAGGCAGCTACACTATCACCCTCGAGGTCAGGGATTCGAAAGGCGTCTCGCTGCCGGAGAGCAAGGTCAGGCTCGGCGGCGGCCCGAAGCGAAAGCTGCCAAAATGGATTTCGACGGGCGGTTTGCAGGAAGGTCCCGCTATCGACGATGCGCAGGTGCCGAACTTCTGATTCTCGAGACCGTGTTGCCGCGTCGACCCGAGCACCGGCTGCTGTGCGAATCACTGTCCCCGTCGATCATCGAGGGATCAGAAGGATGCAACCCGCGAAACGATCGACGATGACCAGTGATGCCTCCGTTCCGGGAGTGCCTGAGACACTACCAGCCATGGGCGGCTGCCGCGAGCTCGCCGGATAGGGGCGTCCTTGCCGTTCGCGTTCCCCGCGTCCGCGACCGCCTGCCTCGACTCCGCGGGAGCGCGCCTCTGACGTGGGACCTACGGTTCGTGGGTTCGCCCACGTCGGCGGCGGCCTCGGGTTCAATACTCCCCAAACGCTGATGAGCTTCGATTTCCCCCATCCGGCGTTGGTGGGCGCAATGGAGCAGGCGGAGAACGCTGGCCTGCATTGTTGCGGGCCGCGCCTGCCGCTGCAGCCGTCCCGTGCCGTTCGCGTGCCTCGGACTTTCGAAGTGTAATCGTTTCGACGCGTGAGCTGCCGACGCAGGGCACTCTTGCACCGGGAGCGGCCCGACGACCTGCTGAGACGGAAGACTCTTCGTGCCACAGGGACGATGTTCCGCCTCTCGATGAAACGCCTTCGACAACCTGCACGATTACAACTCGGCCGCCTTCTCGCGCGGGTATTGCGCGCGATAGCGCTCCCACGGCACGAGCGCGGCCGCCGGCATGGCGTCGTCCTCCACCGCGCGAATCACCTCTTCGGCAAGCTGAATTCGCAGGGTGAGTCGCCGCACCTCGGTCTCGAGATTCTGATCGACCATGTCTTTCTCCCTCGTCAGACGGCAGCCGTGACCTGACGTTCACGATCGTGGGCTATGGCAGGCGCGCCCGCGGTGCGGGCGGCACGGTGGTGGTAGTAGGCCGGCGCTCGGCCTCCCGGCTTCACGAGCTGTCACGCGGCGATCTGGCGGAGGAGCTCGGTCGACGGGGCAGGCGACTGAGGATCGGGGTCGCCGACGGATTCCGCCGCGCTGCGCCTCATGTGCTGGCGCACCGAGGCGACGATCGTGCCGTTGCCGATTCCACGCGTCACTTCACCAGGCACACCGTGACGGCCGTGCCGCGCTCGACGAGCGCAGCCAGCAAATCTCCCTGGGCGCGCATTTGAGAGGTCCGCCTCACCACGACGGTTCCGTAACGGCCCGCGCGGGCGAGCGCGAGAATATCCTCCACCAACTCGTCGATGGCGGTGGGATAGGCACCCGGCTCGGAGAACCGGATTCTGAGGTTGCCCGTCGGTAGGCCGGCGGCGCGGAGCGTTGTCGTCGCACGTTGCAGCGCCGGCTGCGTTTTCCTCTTCATCGCGTCGACCCACTCGGCCTGACGCTGTTTCAGTTGATTGTCGAGCTGGTGCTCTCTGCGCGGATTCTCGGCGCCACCAAACTCGAGCAGGTTCGGAGGAAGGTTGGGCAAAAGGCACAGGAGACAGGCACGCGCACCCCGCCGCCGATCGAGAAGATTTACCGCATACGAAACCACCGGACCGAAAGGCCCGGGTGCGTCCACGATCAGCAGGAGATCCGTTGCTGCCATGGCTTCCCCGATGTCGACGACGTCAGGGAGTGACGACGCCGCAGGCGACACGGGCGCCACCACCGCCGAGCTTCTCGGGCTCGTCGGAATAATTGTCGCCGCCCGCATGAATCACCAGAGAATGCCCGATGAGATCCTTCACCTTCAACCGCGGCGCGAGTAGCGGAAGCGTCGCGCGACCGTCCGGCCCGGCGACCACGAGGACCGCGAGATCGCCGAGATGCCCGGCGCCGTACGGACCTTCGTGCCGGCCGGTCTTGGCGGGATCGAGATGACCGCCGGCCGCCAGACCCGCCACGTTCTTGTCGTCCTGTTTTCCCGGCCCACAGTCCGCGTTCTGGTGCACGTGGAACCCGTGCGCACCCGGCGTCAGATCGCTCAAGTTCGGGGTGAGCAGCAGGCCGTATTTGCCGTCGCGCACCGCGATGGTCCCGATGTCCTTGCCGATGCCATCGGGGCTCACGAGGTGTATATGGACGACCAACTCCTCCGCGTACGCCGGGCCCGCCGCGACCACGGCGATGAGCATTCCGAGCAGGTACGTCTTCATGAGGGCCCCCTTCGCCCGCGCAGCGGGTGCAACATCAAGCCCCGAACGATCAGCCATGATGTGCCGCGACGTCGCTCGCGCCGGCCTTCCCGAGGATGTCCTGGCTTCTGGCGACCTCGTCCTTGGTGCCGTGCACGATGACCAGGAACTTGTCGGCCTTGATCGCCGTCTCGTAACGAAGCACGCTGTCTTTCGGGATGCCGATGCTGTACAAGCTGGCACCGAGCGCGCTCAGACCGCCGTAGACCGCGGCTCCTTCGAGCGCTCCCACGATCCAGGCAACCATCGGGCCGCCGACCACCAGCGGGCCGATCCCCGGAACCCAGAAGAACCCCGCCCCGAAGAGCATGCCCCACAATCCTCCCCAAAACGCTCCGAGCTTCCCCCAGTACTTCATGCGGTCGCCGGTGTTGTAGTAGCCCACCACGTGCTCCTCTGTGTGGTAGTCCTTGCCGACGATGGACAATTTCTTGATGTCGACACCCGCGGTCTGAAGTTCCTTGATCGCGGCTTCAGCCGCCGTGTGGGTGCCGAAGATGGCGACGACCGAGTTCTTGTCAGCCATGACCGTGCTCCTTTCGACCTCGTGCTTCCAGGCGATCCGCTGCACCGCTGCGTATCTACGGGTTTCGTACTCGCGCTCTGGAAGAGGGGCAATGGGGGTGTGCGGAAATGTTGCGGGGCCTCCGCTGTCGTGCGGCTACGTGCCAGGAATCATTGTGGTTCCCGGATCGTAGAAGCCGGGTGACGCTTGTCACCCATGCCGCCGTGCGATAGTCGTCGCACGGCAAGCGTTGTCATGCGAACGGAGGCAAGCATGTCGGGAAGAAGCGCAACGCGGCACACGGTCTTCGTCGTCGCACTCGTGGCGGTCGTCGTTTTTCCCGTCGCCGCGAGGGCGCAGGACGTCAACCAGATCCTCGGGAATATGCGGCGCGCGATCGCGCCCGCCAAGGACGTGCGCGCCGACTTCGACATGACGATGACGACGAAGCGGGGCGACAGCACCCGTTGGGCCGGGTCGTATTTCCGCAAAGGCGGCGCGGACGGCGGTATCCACATGATCTTCGAGTCGCCGCTCGATCTCCGCGGCACCGAGATCACCGCACGCTCCGATGCGAATGGTAAGGAGGACTTTTGGATCTACCTTCCCGCACTTCGGCGGAACCGCCATATCGAAGGCGACATGCGCGGCGAGAGCTTTCTCGGAACCGATTTCAACTACGAGGACCTCGGCCTCGAATCGCTCGTCAACTGGACGAATACCCGCGTCGAGGACGGGAAGGTCGACGGGCACGCCTGCTACCACGTCGAGTCGAAGCCGCCGGGCGGCTGGTGGTATGGCCGCGTTGTGCGGTCCATCGACAAGAAGACCTTCCTCCCGCTGCGAACGGAATACTATGATCGCTCAGGAGTCCTCTGGAAGGTACGCACCTACGACAAGATCGAGACCGTTGACGGCCACCCCACGGCAACGCGGATCACGATGCAGACGATTCCGGAGAACGAGAGCACGATCATCGACTTGACGCGTATCCAGTACGACACCGGACTGTCGCCGAAGCTCTTCGTCGCGCCCTGATCCGTGCCGAACAGGCGAGCGGGAGCCATCATGGACCCTCTCGCGCATCGCCATACCGGCCGCCATGATCGTCATCGCCTGACCTTCGCATGCTGCGCTATTTCAGGCGGCGTCGGCGCGGCGCGATCCGCCATCGTCCGTTTCCGAGCGAATGGCGCGCATTCGTCGAGAGGAATGTCCCGTATGTCGCCCGCTTGTCGACCGATGATCAACACGAGCTGTTCGGTCACGTCCAGGTGTTCCTCGCCGAAAAACGCTTCGAGGGATGCGGCGGGCTCACGATCACGGACGAGATACGCGTCACCGTCGCCGCGCAAGCGTGCGTGCTGCTCCTGCACCGGGACACGGACTACTATCCGAACCTCGAGTCCATCCTGATCTACCCCAGCACGTACCTCGTGCCGGGTTCGCGCACACCGGACGGGTTGGTCGCCGACGCCCCGCAAGCGCGACTCGGCGAGTCCTGGACGCGCGACCTGGTGGTCCTCGCCTGGGACAGCGTCCTGTCCGGCGCGGCCGACCTCCGCGACGGTCACAACGTCGTCCTGCACGAATTCGCGCACCAGCTCGATCAGGAGAGCGGCGCCGGCGACGGCGCGCCCGTCCTGCCCCGCCGTTCGATGTACGTGGCCTGGGCGCGCGTGCTCGGACGTGAGTACGACGAGTTGGTGCGGAACGCGGCGCGCAACCACCGCGACGTGATCGATCGGTACGGGGCGACCAACGCCGCGGAGTTCTTCGCCGTGGTCACCGAGGTGTTTTTCGAGAAGCCGACTCAGTTGCGCCGAGCCCATCCCGCGCTGTATCAGCAAATGCAATTGTTTTATCGGCAGGATCCCGGGGCCGCTCGACGATGAACGCATCCGCGCGACCGGTCAGCGGGACCGGTCCAACGGTCAGGTCGTCCCGGCGAGTCGCCGCTCGGGTTCGATTCGTCGACGGGCAACACCACACGAAGACAGACGCGTACCAAGCCGAAGACTAGACGATCATCGTCACCATCGACGGCGGCAGACCCAAAACACTGGACAGCTGATTGCGAGCACCCCCGGCACCGCAAGCACTGGCGAGCACGGCCAAGGAGCGGGGCGGTGTTGGCGGCGACCATGCGACCCCGGAAGACGGCGACATCAGACGCACCGACCCCCGGCACGGGTAGTCAGCGGATCGGAGGATTGCGGGAGATGTTGATCAGGTAGATCGCCGCCAGCGGCCAGACGATGGCGCCCAGGATCAGCATCCCGTATGCGTCCACCTCGTGCCGATACACGCCGTGCACGACGCCCCAGATCATGAGCGCCACTCCCAAAAGCAACGTGAATACGATCAAGATCTTGTGCGCTCTCAAGAGATCCATCGACAGGCTCCTGGTTGCATCGGATCCGCTTGATGATGAGGATCGCATGGGTCCTTCTGACCCACAACCCTATCTGCGGCGTCGGGGAGTCGGATTCATGCTGCCACGACACCGCTATCGGCGGTCAGAGGTACGCGGCGAGGCATGGCGGGTCGCCTTCGTCCCGGGCGCAGGGTCACGGCTTGATGGGCACCTTCACCTTGAAGGGCTTGGTTGCGAACGGCGTCACCGTCGTCGGTCCACTGTTGGGACCATCGACCGCGGTGTCCGCGGGGTCGGGTCCGGGGCCGGTCGCGGCTCCCCAGTAGTTGTCCGCGGCGAGAAGCGCGCCCCCCGTGCGGTTCTCCAGCCCTTTGGAATTGCCGTAGAAATTGTTCTTCACGATGATGCCGCCACCCCCGGAGAGTCCGATGCCGTTGCCGTAGGCCGCGTTCCCGACGACGCTCACCGTGCCGCTGGCGGCGATGCCGAAACTACCGCCGGCGACGATGTTCCCGACGATGGCGCTGCCACTGCTGGCCGAGATGCCGCTGTTGCCGCTCATGGCGACCAGATTCTTGCGGACCGTCTTGCCCGCGCCGGATGCCAGGATGCCGGTATCCCACCCGATCACCTGGTTCGCCTCGATGAGGATCGTCTGCGGCGCGTTTAGGGCCTGGATCCCTATGCCGGGAAAGTAGGCATGGAGAGGGTCTGGCAACGCGAGGACTTGGTTGCCGCGAACCGCGACGTTCGTCGCGTTGATCACGACGCCGTTGCCGCCGCCCTGGGGGTTCGTCACCGTGAAGCCCTTCCCCGGCTTCCCGAACTGGGTGCCGTCGACGACGATCCCCACGTTGCAACTCGTCGAGTCGGAGCGCCCGTCGATGATGGTCGCGGCGGCCCCATCGCTCGACGTGAGGGTGACGGCCCGGCCGACCAGGAGCACACAGCCGAAGCCGCCCGTCTCCTCGCCCGGGGAATCGCCGAGGGTTCCATTGTCATTCAGGTCGCCGTACGTGCCGGGGCCGACGACGATCGCGTCGCCGTCCGCCGCGTTCGTGTTCACCGCCTGGCTGATCGAGCGGCAGGGGCTGGCCTTCGGCCCACAGCCAGGTGCGTCGACGCCATTGCTGGCGACGTAGAGGGTCCGACCGTCGGCCGAAGAGGCGATGGCGAGGAACATCAGAGCGGCGAGGGAACGTCCGAGCATCGAATGCGCCATGACAATCGTCTCCTGGTCGAGCGCTGGTGGGGCCGCGCCGTCGCGCGGCACCTCGGTCCCGCAGCAAGTCGGGTGCAGGAAGGCTCCCCCCGGAGGGCTGCCCGCGTCAAGGGACGCTGCGCCAGGCATCGGGGAGGCGCTCGCCGCCTCGTTCCAAAGCGTGCTACAGCCCGCGCGTGCGACCCGCGCTGCGAGGAGCCGGCCTTCCTCTGGTGCTCGTCGTCGCGGTTGGGTTGGCGCTTCGCCTTCCGGGCGTGCTGTGGGGAGTCGCGACCCACGAGCGGTTCCAGGTGGACGAGAGCCAGCACGTCGGCATCGCCATCAACGTCCTGCATCGCGTCGATCCGCGCCTCGTGTCGGAAGCGCTCGTGACGCCACAATGGAACGGGCGAGCCTTCGGAGCGCAGATCGCGCTGCTCGGCTACCCGATCCTGCGGTTCCTCACTCCCGACGTCTACGTCCTGCACGTGGTCGGACGGCTGCTCGCCGCCGCCTACGGCGCCGGCTTGATCCTCGTCGTGTACGTGCTCGCCCATCGCATCGCCGGGCGGCGGTCGGCTGCCTTGCTGGCGGCGTCGCTGGTTGCGATCTCCGACCTCGACGTCACCTACGGCCACATGGCGGTGCCGGTGGAGGCGTACGTATGCGTGGCGTACCTCACCCTGCTCCTGTTCGCCGACTTCTGGTGCGAGGACGCGGAGAGCCGGCGCGCGCGGCGGCTGCTGCTCGGGGTCGGCGTGGGGCTCGGCATCAACCTGGCGATGCGCTTCGACATCGTGCTGCCGATCGTCGTCCTCACCGGGCTCGTCGTCCGCTACGGACGGCGCGCGCTCCGGCCATGGAGGCTGGCGCAGGCGCTCGCGCTGACGGCGGCCGCAGCGGGGGCCGCCTTCTTCGTCGCGGTGGCGTTCGACTACAACCTGGCCGATGCCAGGCAAAGTCTCCACGTCCTCCTGACCGAGAGCCAGAACGTGGTGCCCGTCGACCATCATCTGCTGTGGAACCCGGTCCTCTATTTCGCCGCACTCGTGGCGGGCACGAGTCTCCCGGTATTCGGGCTCTTCCTCCTCGGCCTCCGCCGGCTCGCCCGGCAGCCCGACGCCTCCATCCCGGTGCGGCTGCTCGCGGCGTTCGTCGCGGGCACCTTCGTGCTCCTCTGGGTCGGCGATGCGACCTTCGTGCGACGGGCGGACGTCTTCGTCCCGTTCATGGCGATCGTCGGCGGCTGCGGCGGCATGCTCGTGCTGGAGCGTCTCCCGCGCCGCGCGGCGCGGATGATCCTCGCGGGAGTGGTGCTCTACACGCTCGGGCTGACGCTCGTCTCGCAGCGCCAGTTCCTCGCCGACACCCGCTACGCCGCGGCCCGCTTCCTCGGGCGGCTCGCGCCCGCGCCGACGAGCATCGGCTACAGCGCCTACGCCAAGCTGAACGCGATGCCGCCGGGGGTGAACATCTCCGACGCGGCGACCGATCTCACCACTCCGCCCGAGGTGCTGGTGCTCCACGAGGCGCGCTATGGACGCTACTGGCGATCCTTCACGACCCCGTTCGAGGTCCCCCGGTGCTGCGAGGAGGTCTACCACTGCAGCCACGACGAGTGCGTCCTCACGCAGCGCATCTTCTCGGGAACGTCGGCCTATCGTCTCCTGGCCCGGTTTGCCGCACCCGAGATCTTCCCGGAGCGCGTCCTCTTCAAACGGGTCTTCGGGACCTACGAGACCATGCTCGGCGACGTGCGCATCTATCGCCGGTCGTGACGGACCCGACGAGCAGGCGCTCGACGCAGCGCAACGAGTTGCCCTGGCTTCGGCAGGACGGGAGCGCTAGAGGGGGCTACGACGAGGACGCTCCGAAGGTCGGACCATCGGAGCGCCGTGCGGGCCGACGGCGGCCGCCGTCCGGGAGGGCACGATGATGCGTTCGCTCACACTGGTTCGGACGCTCGGGATTCTCGCGACGCTCGCGCTCGCGGTCGCCGGCCGCGCGCGTGCCGACGAGACCTGCATGTCGCCGTACATGCCGAAGATCACCGGGCGCGAAGACTACGTGTACGTCTGGACGCTCGGCATCGACGGCGTCGGCGATGGCTCGGACAAGCTCGTCACGATCGGCGCCAACCCGGCGGACGCGGCGAGCTACGGCAAGGTGGTGTCCTCGGTGTCGGTCGGCGGCCGACACGAGGCGCACCACGCCGGCTTCAGCGACGACCGCCGGCACCTCTGGGCCGGCGGGCTCGACGACAGCATGATGTGGGTCTTCGACGTCGCCGCCGACCCGGCGCACCCGAAGGTCGTGCGGACGATCGACGGCTTCGTGAAGGAGAGCGGCGGCGTCGTCGGTCCGCACACGTTCTTCGCGCTGCCCGGGCGCGTGCTGATCACGGGGCTCTCGAACGACAAGGACCACGGCGGCAAGACCGGTCTCGTCGAGTACAACAACGACGGCAAGTTCGTGCAGACCCTCTGGCTGCCGGAGGGCGCCGAGTACGGCTACGATGTGCGCGTCCAACCGCGCTTGAATCGCATGCTGACGTCCTCGTTCACCGGCTGGAACAACTACATGAACGAGCTCGGCAAGGTGATCGCCGATCCGGCGGCGATGAAGCTGTTCGGCAACACGATGGTCGTGTGGGACTTCCACGCGCGGAAGCCGATCCAGACGCTCGCGGTTCCGGGGGCGCCGCTCGAGATCCGTTGGGCGCTCCAGCCGCGCCACAACTACGCGTTCACCGCGACCGCGCTGACCTCCAAGATCTGGCTCGTCGAGCAGAAGGACGACGGCACGTTCGCGGCGAGTGCCGTCGCCGACATTGGGGAGGCGAAGCAGCAGCCGCTCTTGGCCGTCGACGTGAGCCTCTCCGCCGATGACCGCTTCCTCTTCGTCGACACGTTCATGGACGGGACCTGCCGCGTGTACGACGTCAGCGACCCGCACCACCCCCGGCTGGCCCACACGCAGAAGGTCGGCTCCCAGCTGAACATGGTCTCCGAGACCTGGGACGGCCAGCGCGTCTATTTCACGTCGTCGCTGCTCGCGAACTGGGACAAGAAAGACGGCGAGCAATTCCTGCGCGCATACGATTGGGACGGGAAGCGGCTCACCCGCCGGTTCAGCGTCGATTTCTTGAAGGAGGGACTCGGCCGACCGCACATCATGCACTTCGGCCAGGAGCGCTTCTACAAGAACCAGATCTATGCCTCCGCCTCCACGGCGCCGTAGGGCGGCGGTTCGTCTCGCGGCGCTCCTGCTCGGTGCCGTCGGTGCTCTCGCGGTGGGCGGCGCACGCGCCGGCCGCGCCGAGGACGCCGTGCGGGCGCAGGCGGCCGAGCCTGTCCCGACGGCCGACCCGGCGCCGCCATCGGCGGCCGCGGCGGCCGCCGGAGAGGCCGCCTACACGTACGCGATCGGCGTCTTCCGGCCCGAGTACACGGCGCCGCCGCCCGGCTCGTACTCGCTGCCGCCGATCGCGACCGTCTCGGATCACGCGCTCCTCGACGTCGATGGACGGGCGACGCGGCTGTTCACGCTCACCGGCGACCGCGTCACCGTCGTCGCATTCATCTACACGACATGCACCGAGGCGCAGGGCTGCCCCGTGAGCCTCGCCGTCCTGCACGCGATCGACCGCGCGCTCGCGACCGATCCCGCGCTCGCGGGACACACCCGGCTCGCCACGATCAGCTTCGATCCCGAGCGCGATACGCCGGCGCGCATGGCGGCCGTCCGCCGGCTGCACCAACCGCGGAGCGATTGGCGCTTCGCGACGACGCGCGACGCGACGGCGCTCGCGCCGCTTCTGGCCGACTTCGACCAGCCGGTCGCGAAGCTCCTCGACGAGCACGGCAGGTGGACGGGGCTCTTCCGCCACGTGTTGAAGGTGTTTCTCGTCGATCCGCAGCATCGCATCCGGAACGTCTACAGCACCGCGTTCCTGAATCCCGCGCTCGTCCTGAACGACGTGCGCACGCTGCTGCTGGAGACGCCTCGGCCGGCGCGTGTGCGGCCGGCGTCGTAGGGCCGCCGGCACTTGAGGCACGCGAACGCCGCTCGGCGCGCTCGACGATCGTGACACGTTTGTCGCGCGGGCGCGTGCGGTGATACGTAGCGCGCGGGGTGCGGAGGTTCCAACGCCGTGCCCCGCGGGCAGACCGAACTGACGAGGAGCACACCATGACTCGACCCGTCGCGACCGTGATCGGTGCGCTCGCCGCGCTCCTCGCCGTCGCCGCCGGCAGCGGCGTCAGCGCCGCGCACGCCGACAACGTCACGGTCGCCGTCGCGGGCGGCACCGTGAAGATCAGAGGCGACGCCGACGCCAACACGTTGGCCCTCGATCAGGCCGGGCTGAACGCCGATCAGATCCGTCTGACCGGCACCGGCACGACCATCGACGACATGCCCGGGCCGCTCGTCCTCGACGGCTTCACGGGCGGCCTGCGGGTCGACCTGGGCGCCGGCGATGACACCCTCACGATCGACGGCGTCGTCGTCCAGGGTGCCGTGAAGATCAGGCTCGGCGCTGGTGCGGACACGCTCACGTTCACGTCGTCGACCGTCGACGATGGCGTCGCCATCGACCTCGGCGCCGGCGACAACGCGCTCCAGTACTGCGGCGGCAGCGTCCTCAAGTCGCTCGCGGTGAAGGTCGGCGCGGGCTCGGGGACGAACCGGAACGCCGTCTGCAACACGACCGTGGAGAACGTCAACGGCAGCGCGCTCGTGCTGAGTGCCATTGCCATCGGCAAGAACTTCACGCTGAAGGGCAGCAAGGCGACCGAGGGCGCGACGCTCGCCGGGCTCGCCATCGACGGGAAATCGATCGTCACCCTCGGCGGCGGCTCCGACGGCCTGTCGGTCTGCGGCAATGCGATCGGCGCGTCCCTCGGCATCAAGATGGGGCATGGCATCGGCACGACCGTCCAGGCGACGTGCGGTGCGTCGGCGAACGCGAGCGGCGACAACGCGCTCGTCGTGAGCGGCTGCGCGATCGGTGCCAAGCTGACGGCGAAGATGGGCGGCGCGATGGACGACGTGCTGCTCAAAGGCGACGCGATCGGCGAGGCCGCCAAGCTGGATCTCGGCCAGGGCGCGAACAGCCTGAATGCCGACGGGAACGCCGTCGGCTCGTCCCTCACCGTCAAGTCCGGCAAGGGCGCCGATACGGTCAACGTGAACAATGGGGGCGTGGGCTCGAGCCTCACGATCAGCGCCGGCGCGGGGGCCAACGCGATCACGTTCACAGGGACGACGAACATCGGGAGGAACCTCACCGTGAAGACCGGCAACGATGCCGACACGATCGACATCACCGGCGCCGTGGTGAACGGCACGACGAAGATCCGGTCCGGGAAAGGGATGGACACGATCCTGCCCTGAGCTGCCGGCGACACGCACGCCGAAGACGTGACGCGTATCCGCTCGTGCTACACGACGCGCAGCAACAGCAAGATCGTGGTGATCGTGAGAGCGAGGCTCGCGATGCCAAAGAAGATGCTTCGCCACGGCTGCAGTCCGGCGATGTAGGTGAGGGTGTGCAGCATGCGCGCCGCCGTGAAGACGACGCAGAGCCACCAGGCCGCGGAGTAGGACGGCCCGCTCAGCGCATAGAGGAAGCCGATGGCGAGGAACGGGAGGATGTTCTCCAGATCGTTCTGGTGCGCGCGGCGTACGCGTTCGATCAGCTCGTCGGGCGGCTTCGGCTCCTGCCCGAAGAGCCTGTAGTCTTCCGGGCTCAAGTAGACCCCGCGCACGTTTCGTAAGATGGTCGTCGCCACCGTCATCAGCTGCATCTTGATGACGAGGAGTCCGGCGCAGATCACGAAGACCAGGACCGCAGGCTCGGAGAGCGCTTGATTCATGTCGGCCCCCTCTAGCGGAAGAAGATCGCCGTCACGAGGAGGAAGATCGGAACCAGGACCGCCAGCGAGTAGGCCATGTAGCCGAAGAACGTCGGCATACGCACGCCGTGGTGCTCGGCGATGGCCTTCACCATGAAGTTCGGGCCGTTGCCGATGTAGGTGTTGGCGCCCATGAAGACGCATCCGACGCTCACGGCGCGGAGCAACTCCTCCGCCGCGGCGCCCAGGTGGAGGAACTCGGCCAGGTAGCGGCCCTCGGCGACGACACCTTTCAAGCCGGCGGACGTCGCGGCAAAGGTCAGATAGGTGGGCGCGTTGTCGAGGAAGCTCGACAGGGCGCCGCTCGCCCAGAAGAGTTGCCAGGGCTCGCGGAGGCCGAGCTCGGCGCCGTGAGCGTTCAGGATGAGCAGCGCCGGTCTCATGGTGACGAAGATGCCGGCGAAGAGCACGGCCACCTCCGTGATCGGGGCGAAGCTGAAGCGATTGTGCGCGTGGTAGGCGCCGGGCGTCGAGGCGTATGACGCGACCGTGGCCGCAACCATCAACCCCTCTTGCCAACCGAAGGGCCAGGGCACCCCACCGGTGCCGGCGCCGCTCCCGGCGGCATAGGTGATCGCGACGACGGCGCCCAGAAACACGAAGTTGAGCCCGCCGCGGACGCGCAGCGGAACATGCTCCATCAGCACCTCGAGCTGCGAGCCGGGCCGTTCACGTTCCTCGCGGTCGAGGACGATCTGGTCCCAGACGTGTGCCACGACGAGCAGGATCGCGTTGGCGACCAGCCATTCCGGCCAGAGCCGGAGCGTCCAGGTGAACGGCACCCCGTTCAGGAATCCCAGGAACAGCGGGGGATCGCCGAGCGGGGTGAGAAGCCCCCCGCAGTTCGAGACGATGAAGATGAAGAATACGACCAGGTGGACACGCGCGACGCGCGACTCGTTGGCGCGCAGCAGCGGTCGGATGAGCAGCACGGACGCCCCGGTCGTGCCGATGACGCTCGCCAGGGCCGCCCCGATCGCAAGCAGGGTCGTGTTCATCAACGGGGTGCCCGACAGCGAGCCCTGGATCGAGATGCCGCTCGCGATCACGAAGAGCGCCCCCAGCAGCACGACGAAGGAGCAATACTCGCGCGCGCTGTGCGCCAGCTCCGCCGTGCCTTCGTGTCCCCAGGCCGTCACGAGATAGACCGCGACCGGCGCGCCGCAGAGCATGGCGACCAGGGCCTTGTTGCGGTCGTGGTGCCACCAGTCCGGCGCCGTCAGCGGCAGGAGCGCGATCGCGAGCAGGATCGCCGTGAAGGGAACGAGCGTGTAGAGCGGCAGCGTGTCGCCCATCGACGTCTCCGCCGCCGCGACACTCGGCGAGAGCGTGAGCAGCGCCCCGAGCAGGGAGACGGTCCATCGAGGGGCCGTCGCGGTCGGGACGTGTCCGTTCATGGCCGGAGGCATTCGAGGCTGAGCGATGCGACGAACCCGACGGTGTGCCGGTCGTCGCGAGGCCGAGCGGTGGAGCGACGATGGACGCCGTTGCCGCTACGTCCGCTAGCAGGAGCTGCTATCGCAGACAATCGGTCGAGACGGCCGGCCCGACCTGTGCGCCCACGCCGTGCACGCGGGAGCTCATCGACCGGCCGTCCCGATGACGTCGATGTTGCCGACGTTCATGCGTCCGAAGACGACGTCCGTCTTGCCGTCCCCGTCGACGTCGGTGCACGCGAGCGTCCTGGGATATTGGCCGACGGGAAAGGTGCGCTCGTCTCGTCGCCATCCACCGGCGCCATCGCCGCGCAAGATCAGTACGTCGTTGGTGCCGAGGCTCGCGACCGCGATGTCGGGGAACGGGTCGCCGTCGACGTCGCCGACGCAGAGGGCGCGCGGAGTCTCCCGGCCGCGCCGATGCACCGCCGCTGGCGCGCCGAAGTGGCCGGCGCCGTCGTTCAGAAAGGTGACGACGGTGCCCGATTGGCCGCTCGCCTGCGAGTTGACGACGACGAGGTCGGGCGCGCCGTCGCCATTCAGGTCGGCGACGGCGAGCGCCTGGGGCGAGATCCCGCCGCTGCGGAGCTCCGTGCGCGTGTAGGCGCTCGTGCCCGCGTCGGCGTGGTAGAGGGTCAGGCTGCCGGTCATCAGCCCCTTGCCGGTCGCGGTGGGAGTGGGATGCGGCGTGCGGGTCGGGGTGACGGTGGGTGTCGGCATGTCGGGATCGTCCGGTGTCGTGTCGGCCGAAGGCGGGTCGGGCGGCTCGGGCGTCTCGACCGGTGTCGGGGTCGCCGTCGGCTCCGGCTTCGGTGGGATGCCGTCGCGGTTCACGGTCAGGATGTCCGGTAGCCCGTCGCCGTCCACGTCGGCGATGGCGACGTCCTGAGGATTGTCTCCCGTCGGCCACGTCCCCGCGCCGGCAAGGCCGCCGCCCGCGAGATCGCCGCCGATGTTGCGGAAGATGGCGATGTTCGAGCTGAGCTGAAAGGCGACGACGACGTCCGGCTTCCCGTCGCCGTCGAGGTCGCCGATCGCGATCGCGCTCGGCACCCGTCCGGCGGCCGAGAGGGTGATGGGCAGCAAGGCGGTGAAGCGTCGTCCGCCGGCGTTGAGGAAGACGCTCAGATCGTTCGTCGCCTCGTTGCCCACGACGAGATCCGGACGGCCGTCGCCGTTCAGATCGCCGATGGCGAGCGCACGCGGACGCCGCCCCGTCGGGAGCACCAGGCGCGACGACACCGTCCCGTCCGTGTTGCGAAAGAAGATCACGACGCGGTCGTCGGCGCGGCTCACGCCCACGAAGTCGGGGGTCCCGTCGTGGTCGAGATCGCTGGCGGCCACCGAGCGTAGCTGGTGTCCGACGAACGTGCCCGTGGCGGGCGGTATCGTGCGGAACGTCCCGCCGCCGGAGCCGAACCATGCGCGGCAGGTCGTGGCCGGCGACGGCGCGCACGCGATGAGGTCCTGGTGTCCATCGTCGTTCAGATCAACGATCGTGCCGCCGCCCGGTGCGTCGGTCAGGGCCCGCGGCGCCGCGAACGCTCCGGTGGAAAGCCCGCGGTAGAGCAAGGGCGCCTGATCGCGCGTATCGAAGGCGGCGAGGAGATCGACCCATCCGTCCTCGTCGAAGTCGGCGGCGGCGAGCTGGGAGAGCTTCCTCGGTGCGGGCAGGATGCCGACGTCGAGCAGCGCGCCCGTCCCGTCGTTCAGCAGCACCGCGATGCCCGATTGATCCGCGGTCGTCACGGCCACATCGAGCGCGCCGTCGCGATCGAAATCCGCAGCGAGGAGACGGGACCCGGGCAGGACGTCGAGCAGCACCGTCCGGCTGCGAAACCCGCCACCGCCGTGGTTCGCGAACATCGTGAGCGCGTGGATGGATCTGCCGCGCGGCACGCCGAGGATGTCGATCCAGCCGTCGCCATCGATGTCGCCGAGCACGACCGAGCTCTTGGCACGCACGCGGCCGATTGCCTGCACCCGCGCGAAGCGACCCGCCCCGTCCCCGAGCAGGAGCGTGACGCGGCCCTGCGCGTCGGTGGCGACGAGATCCTGGTTGCCGTCGCCATCGAGGTCGGCGGCGGCGACCGACGTCACCCGGGACCCGAGCTCGGGCGCGCACGCCCGCGAGCATCCGTCGCCGCTCTTCTGATTGCCGTCGTCGCAGAGCTCCCCTGCCTCGACGATACCATTGCCGCAGACCGCCGCGCCGGACGCGAGCGGGGGCGCGGAGTAGCCATCGTGGGCATCCCCCTTGAGGATCTCGAGCGCCGTTCCACGTTTGCCTCTGCCGACCACCACGGCGTCCGGAATCCCGTCGTTGGTGAGATCGACGAGCAGCACGGCCTGCGGTTGGTCGCCGAGCGCCGCCAGTGACGACGCCGTGATGCGTCCGTCGTCGTCGGTCGCGACGGATTCGAGCGCGTGCGTGGTCGCATCGACGTGAACGACATCCGAGGTCGGCACGTTGTCCTCGGTCGTGAGTGTGCGCGCCGCGGTCGCGCCGAAGGGGTTGACGACGACCGCCGAGGCGGTAGGCCCCGCGCTCTCGAATTCGGCCGGCCCGGTGCCGCGCAGGAGCTCGACGCTGTTGGTGTCGGAGTGCGCGATGGCCAGGTCGATCAGGCCATCGCCATCGAAGTCCGCGAGCGCGATCCCCTGCGCGCGAGGCGCAACCGCAAAGACCCCCCGGCGGACGAACTGTCCCGAGACGGATCCGAGATGGATCGAGACGGTGGAGTCGGTCGAGAGCACGAGAATGTCGGGGACTCCGTCGGCGTCGACGTCCGCGACGGCCATGCTCCGTGGGTCGGCCGTCGTGACGCTGTTCGGCGAGGGTGAGAACGTCCCGAGGCCGTCGCCGAGGTAGATGCGCACCACGGCGGCGTGGCGCTTGCCGCGTATCGCGACCGCCAGATCGGGATTGCCGTCGAAGTTGAAGTCGGCGATCGCGACCGCGATCGGCATCTCGTTCGTGAAGCCGATCGTGGTCACGAGGGGGAAGGCGCCCGTGCCATCGCCGAAGAGGACGCTGATCGTCCGCGAGCGTGCGTTCACCGCCACGAGATCGACCGCGCCGTCGTGGTTCAGGTCGCCGGCGGCGAGCGCGTTTGGTTGGTTGCCGATCGGTACCATGCCGAGAGCCGTGTAGCCGCCCTCGCTACGGCGCCTGAAGATCGTGAGGGTGCCGGCGCTCCGGCTGACGGCGGCGACGTCGATGAGCCCGTCGTGATCGAAGTCGGCACACACCGCGCCGCGCGGCGCATCGGTGATGGGAATGGTCGTCTGGAAACTGAAGCGTCCCGCCTTCGCGTTGCGCAACATGACGACGTCGTCCGAGCCCTGGTCCGACACGAGCAGGTCGGGCAGGCCGTCCCCGGTGCAGTCGCCCGCGAAGATACCCTGCGGGAAGTCGTTGACCGGAAACGCCGGATGGTCGAACGAGAAGTCCGCCGAGGCGGGCGTGGTCGCGAAGACCGCGACCAGGGCCATGGCTGCGACCGCGATGGCGCGGGGGAGACGGGATGAGCGGGGGGTAGGGGGCATCGTGGCGATGAGGCATGGACCGGCGATGTCCCTGGTGAGCAACGGTCGTGCCGGCCGTCCGATCGGCAGTGGCACGGTGGGTCAGGGCGGTGCGAGCGCGTCCGGCGCGACGATTCTGCGCGGGTGGGGCATCTTGCCTCGATTCTCGCGCACACCCGCCGGCTCCCATCGGCGGCGCGGTCCGGCTGGTACGAGCAGATATCGGGCGGATGCTCGGGCGTTTGCCCGGCACGATGCCTGCTCCGGTGCGCGCGGTGGGGGAACTGCCGGCGTCGGCGTCGCCTCAGCGAGGCGATCGGAGCGGTCGGTGGAGCCCCCGAGCGGCGCGCGTTACGGCGCGCGGAGCCGGTCGAGGGCGGCGACGGCTTCGTCGAGATTCGTCCGCAGCAGGTCGACGAGCGCGGACGGGAGATGCCGGCGGGCGAGGCTCTTCTCGAGCGTCAGCAAGCGCTTCCGTATGCGTTCGAGCTCGCGCGCCAGCTTGCGGAGATTGCCCGCGGTCTGCGTCGCGCGCGCGGCCTCGGTCGCCTTGGTGATGGCCACGAAGAAGCGGTCGAGGACACGGCCGGGAGCGCTGGCGGCGCCGACGCCTTCGTCGATCGCCGTACCGCTGCGGACGAACCGGCAGAGCACGGCGTCGAACCCCCCGACCGGGTCGTGCCGGCAACCGAGCGTGGCATCGCAGCTCGCGACGGCGCACGGGTCGTGATCGTCGCACGCGACCGGCGGGCCGGACACGCAGACGTCGCCGTCACCGGTGCAGCGGTCGTCGGTGGTGCACAGGCTGCCGTCCTCGCACGCGCTTCCGCGGCGGCGCGGCACGCAGCCGCCTTGCGGATCGCAGGATCCGGTGAGGCATTGCCCGGTGCAGGCGACCTGCCCGGCCGACACGCAGACGTCGGCGTCGCCGCGGCAATGATCGCCCGTCGTGCAGGCATTGCCGTCGTCACACGCGGCGTCGCTGGACCGCGGGACGCACCCTGCCTCGGGGTCGCACGTGCCGGTGAGGCAGGCGCCCGCGCAGGGAATCGGCGGACCGGGCACGCACAGGTCGGCATCGCCGCGGCAATGATCACCGCTCGTACAGGCGTTGCCATCGTCGCAGGGCGCCGTGCTCGAGCGCGGCACGCATCCCCGCGTTGCGTCGCATTGCATGCATGCGCCGCCGCAGGGCGGCGCGGGCCCGGGGACGCAGCGTCCGGCGCCATCGCAGGTGTCGCCGACCGTGCAACGGTTGCCGTCATCGCATGGCGCGCCCGCCGGCCGGTCGAGGCAGCCTCCCGGGTCGCAGAAGGCGATCGTGTTGCTCCGCTGGACGATGCCGTCGACGTTGCGTCGGCTCACCTGCGCGCCCGCGGGCGCAAAGCAGTCGAACGGCATCCGGAAGGCCAGCATCGTCGGGGTGACCGCGTCGAGGTCGACGGGAAACGTCTGGCCCGCCATCGTGAGCAGCACGCGGTTGCCGTAGCGGCTGGCGCGATTCGCCTGGGCGACGCGTGGGTTCCCGGACGAGCACGCGGCCACCGGAGTCGTCGCCTGCGCGCACGCGGCGCCGTCGACGGCGTTGAAGCCGCTGCCGAAGACGCGGACGAGGTCGCCGGCACGCGGCCGAGCCGGGGAGACGGTGAGCGCCACCGGCGCTCCGTAGCGCGGACCGGGTGGCGCGCCGACATCCACGCTCGCGCCGGACGCGAGCTGAACGTCCGCGACCGCGACGCTGCCGGTATCGCAGGAGGCGGTCGTGCCGCAATGCTCCCATTGGTTGCCGCTCGCGTCGAGCGCCAGCCCGGGCACGCCCTGGAGGAGATTCGCCCCGAGCGCGTTCGGATAGACGTTGACGTTCAAGGTGAGCGCGTTCGCGCCCGGGTCGGCGTCCGTGCCGAAGTCGCCGCTCGGGGCGGGACAGCCGTCGCACGCCGCGAGCACGGCGCCGAACCCCTGCGGCGCCGGGGGCACGCAGCGTACCGGCATCGCGCAGTCCGGATCGCCCGCACAGCATCCGGAGCCCGTCCCGCAGCAATCCGCGTCGGTGGTGCAGAGCGCGCCGTCGTCGGAGGCGGCGGACCGACACGTGCCGGTGATGCCGCCGTTGTGGTTGCACACCAGGGCGACTCCCCGGAACGCCGCCGACGGCGCGTTCCCCGGGATCGTCGACTCCACACGTGCGCCCGTGAACTGATTGTCGGCGACGTAGTCGTCCCGGAACGTCGCGTCGGCCGCGTCGGTCACCGAGATGCCCCGCGCGCCGCTGAAGCGGACGATGTCCCCCCGGCTGACGAGCGTGTTGCGCGCGCCGCCGTCGCCGGCCGCGCCGCCGGCGAGGCCACTCTGCGAGCTGCCCGGGACGTTGTGCTGGATCAGGTTGTCGATCGCCGTGAGCGCGCCGCCGAGCGTCACCTGGGCACCGCCGTTGCGATTGTCGTGGAGGCAGCTCGCCTCGAGAGTGGCGCGTCCGCCGGTCGTGATCTTCAGCCCGCGATCGCGTGCGCCGGTGAGCTCGCAGTCGTCGATGGTGTTGGACGCGTCCCCACCGTCGAGCGACTGCCCTGCGCCACTCTGGACGCTCACCGCGTCTCCCTTGGTCGGGCCGCGCACCAGGCACTGCTCGAAACGATTGCGCCGTGCCGCGGCGCCGACGATGGCGACGGTGTCCGCTTGAACGGCGAGGTCGGCGACTCGGCTGCCCTCGAAGACGAGGCCGCGGAAGAGGTCGTCCGCGCCGTAGAGACGCAGCAGCGGCGCCGCGGTCGTCGCGACGGACAGGACGACCCCGCCGCGGTCGCCGCGGGCATCGAGCGCGTCGACGACGAGATGGGAGGCATCGATGCAGAGCGCCGCGTGCCGCCCATCCGCGGCGCACAGTCCGCTGGTGAGCTCGATGGTCGACGGCGCCCCCGCGCCGGGAAACACCGTGCGGTCGAAGGTGACGAGCGCGGGGCTGCCGTCGTGATCCCGCGTGAAGCTCGCCGCCGCGTCGAGCGCGCCGCGAAGATCGGCCTCGGCCGCGCCGCCGACGACGAACGTGCTCGGATAGACGGTCCACACGATGACGTTCGACGCCGCGCCCGTTGCGGCGCCCAGCAAGACGCTCTGCCGCGCCTGGAGCTGCGGTGCGGAGTCGGTGACCGTGGTGCTCAGGCGATGCACCCACGCACCGGGCTGGAGGTCGTCGACGGCGCCGCAGGGAACGACGCCGGCGCCGTGACAATGGAGTGTCGTCGCGTACGACGCGGCAGCGATGCCATCGCAGGTTGCGCCGGGGTCGCGGAGATCGCCTTCCAGCGTGAGTGTGACGTCCGGGTCGGGCGAGAGATTGTCGGCGTACACGACGAGGCGCGCCGCTCCCGCGCAGGTCGGAGCCGCGGCGGCTCGCGCCGGTGGGAAGCCCCCCGAAGCCGCCACGAGGAGAAGGGCGACGACGACGCCGCGGCGCCCGACCGAGCTCATCGCCCCCAAGTACCCGTCCATGGACCGAAAGACCAGCACGCGGTGTTCCACGGCACGTCGGCGGCGAGCGGCGGCCGAACCGGCCTCGATCGCCGCTCGTGGCGACCGCGCGAGGGCGCGGAGCGGGGCGGATGTGCCAGAAGTGGCCAATCGCCTCACGCGTGCGCCGCGGGCGGCACATCCCGCCGGCGAAGAATCACGATGCGAGGATTGACCGTCGGAATCGAATCCGTCGCCGGCAGCCAGCGTCGATGGAACGAGGCGACCGGCTCGTAGCCGAAATCGCCCGCCAGCAAACGCCGGACGACCGGCCGCGTGTCTGCGTGACGGAGGTACCGGCGATAGTACGCGTCCGACATCAGCAGGTAGTCCGGCGTCGAGCCCCGCAGCTCGGGCCCGCGCGCGTCGATGTCGACGGAGACCCGCTGCGCGCCGCGGGGCAGACGCGGAAGATAGGTCGGATCGCCGTTCATTCCCACGATGGCGTTCGGTGGGAGATTGAGCTCCAGCCAGGCCTCGGCCGCATAGCGGGAGTCCAGCAGTAGTCCCACGTTCATGGTGTTCCCGTAGAGGAGGGCGAGGAGCACGATCGCGACGATCGCGCTGCGGGCGAGAGAGGAGCGCGTGTCCCAGGCGCGTGCGGCGGCCAGGCCGGCGAAGACCGCAATCGTGAGCACGGCAGGCAACACGAAGCGCGGGAAGACGTACAGGATGGGGGCGGTGAAGGTCGCGAAGTAGGCGAGCGTTGCGAACAGCAGCAGGCCGGTGCCGCGGATGCGATCCCGGACGGCCATGACACATCCGACCAGCCCGAGTGCCGCTACCGGCCAGGTCGTCGCCGCGACGCTCAAATGGAGCTCCCGCGCGACGAGGCGGGCAAAGCCCGACGGCGTCGGGGAGAACATCCGATAGGGCGCGGATCCCTCGTGCGTGATGTAGTGGACGTGGTCCCACCACCCGTGGCAGTCGAAGACGACGTTCGCCGCCATGAGGTAGGTCAATACGGCCAGTACACCGGTCGCGAACAGGCGGCGCTCGCCGTGGCGATACTGCGGATCGCGGCGGGCGGCGAGGACGAGGGGGATCGGCAGGGCGAGGAAGAGGCCGTAGGCTTGATCCTTGGTCGCGACCGCCAATGCGACCAGCACACCGGAAGCCAGATAGGTGCCGGTGGCGGCGCCGCGGACGACGCGCACCAACATCAGCAGGGCAAGCCCGCTCCAGAACAGATACGGAATGTCGAGATTTGCGGTGTTCGCATAGTACAGGGTCAGCGGAGAGGAGGCGAAAAACAACCCCGCGATGAGTCCGGCACGGCGGCCGCCGAACTCGCGGCCGATGGCATAGACGACGATCGTCGTGCCGACGCCCATGGCGGCGCTGACCGCGCGCGCGATGAGGGTCAGGAATCCGAGCGCCGCGTCGGGCTCCGCGAATCCGTACGGGTAGTGCGATGCGCCGGGCTGGAAGGCTCCGCGTGCAGCGAGCAGGGCGAGATAGGGAGCATCGAGGAGGGCGAGAATGGTAAAATGCAGCGGCGGATATTTCGACCACCAATGATGCTCGACGACCATATCATGTGCGTAGTGCAGGGGGCCGATCGGCGCGATCGAATCGATTGCCCAGTCGACCGTGTTCGGCAGGCCCCAGGTGATGCCGCAGGCGATCATCGAGCCGGCGACGACGAGAAGTACCAGCAGCTCGAAGTCGAGCGCACGGACGGGCTGCGGCGTGGCGCGCAAGGAGTCGCGGCGAGGCATGGCAAGGGGTGCGGTGCAGGACTCCGTACGAATGCTCGCAGGCGGGAGCACATCGCGTGCCGGGGCGCGGTGAGGCGGAGGGCCGGTGACCGGCGGGCGCGGGAGCGAGAATGAGGCGATTCGCCACGGTGCGGCATGAATGCCACTCCTCTTTCCGCCCGCCGTTGCGTAACCTGAGCGGTCGACGCGGCATGTGAGATGCTGAGGCCCCGCTACCCATGAAGCTCGCACGCAAGCTCGCGATTGCCCTGATCGTCGGCATCATCCTCGTCATGAGCGTCAATTCCTGGATCCGCGTCGGGCGGGACATCGCGTTCTTCGAGGCCGACCGGCAGGAGCAGGAGCGCGTGCTGGGGCGGGTGCTGCGGGCCGCGGTGGAGGCGGTCGCCAAGAGTGATGGCGAGGTCGGGGCGCAGGACCTGATTCGTCGCGCTGACGACAGCGTGAGCGAGTTCCGACTGCGTTGGGTCTGGCTCGACGACGCCGCCGATCCCGCGTCGCGCCCGAGCGTACCGCTCGAGGATCTACCCGGGCTGGGGGCGGGACGGCAGATCGTCCGGGCACGGTATCGCGAGCCGGATGGGGAGCGGCGATACGCCTACGTACCCGTTGCTTTGCCCAATGGACGCCCCGCCGCCCTCGAGGTGTCGGAGACCTTGAAGCGGCAGCGCGGCTATCTGCGAGTGAGCGTCTTCCAGGCGCTGGCCGCCATGGGCATCATCGCGACCCTCTGCGGTGCCCTCGCGAGCGCCCTCGGGCTCGTCTTCGTCGGTCGGCCCGTTCGGGCACTGCGCGATCAAGCGCGTCGCGTCGGCTCCGGGGACCTCTCGCGGCGGTTGCATCTGACGCAACGTGACGAGATGGGCGAGCTGGCGCACGAGTTGAACGCGATGTGCGATCGTCTCGCCGAGGCGCAACGGCGTGTCGCCGCCGAGGTCGAGGCGCGCATCGCCGCGCTCGAGCAGCTGCGCCATGCCGACCGGCTGAAGACGGTCGGGCAGCTGGCTTCGGGTGTGGCCCATGAGCTCGGCACGCCGCTGAACGTCGTGCTCGGGCACGCGAAGCGTGCCCGCTCCGGCAGGCTCTCCGAACCCGAGCTGCTCCGCACGACGGACGTGATCGCCGAGATGGCCGAACGGATGACCACGATCATCCGCCAGCTGCTCGACTTCGCGCGTCGCCGGGGGCCCCGTCTCGGCAGTCGCGACGTGGTGGAGATCGCACGGCACACCCTCGCGATGCTGTCGCCCATCGCGGAGAAGCGCGGCGTGTTCTTGCGAGCGAATGGATCGTCCCCGATCCCGGCCGACGTCGATGAGAACCAGCTTCAGCAGGCGCTCACCAACCTGGTGGTGAATGGCATTCAAGCCATGGAGCGGGGCGGGGTGCTCACCGTGGACGTCGCCGTCACGTCGAGCGCGCCGCCGGATGGAAGCAAGGCCGCGTGCGAGCACGTCCAGATCACGATCGACGATCAGGGCTGTGGAATCGGCGCGGATGCGATGCCGCATATCTTCGAGCCGTTCTTCACGACCAAGGGGGTGGGGGAGGGTACCGGTCTGGGGCTGTCCGTTGCCTACGGCATCGTCCGGGAGCACGGAGGATGGATCACGGTCGAGAGCTCGCCCGGCGCGGGTACGCGTTTTCGCGTCTTCCTGCCATCCGCCAGGGAGGGACAGAGAAAGGAAGCGTCGGCATGAGGGGGCGGATTCTGGTCGTCGACGACGACGTCCGCATGTGCGAGTTCCTCGAGAGCACGCTCGCGGAGGAAGGATTCGCCGTGAGTACGGCGACCGACGGCTCGGCCGCCCTCGAGGCGCTCCGCGCCACGGAGTTCGAGACGGTCGTCACCGATCTGCACATGCCGGGGATGACGGGTCTCGCGCTCTGCCAGCGCGTCGCCGCCGAGCACTCGCAGGTGCCGGTCATCGTCATTACGGCCTTCGGCAGCCTCGAGACGGCCATCGGCGCCATCCGCGCCGGCGCCTACGATTTTGTCACCAAGCCACTCGAGATCGACGCGTTGATGGTCGCGCTCGACCGCGGCGTCGGCCATCATCGTTTGCGCGCCGAGGTGACGCGGCTGCGGAGCGCGGTCGACGCCAGCCGGCGCTTCGACGAGCTGCTCGGTGACAGTCCGGCGATGCGCCGCATGTACGTCATGCTCGATCGCATCGTCGACGCGGATGCCAGCGTGCTGATCACCGGGGAGAGCGGTACCGGCAAGGAGCTCGTCGCCCGCGCACTCCACAAACGGGGGCCGCGGCACGCCGGGCCCTTCATCGCCATCAATTGCGCCGCCGTGCCCGAGTCGCTGCTCGAGAGCGAGCTCTTCGGACACGCGCGTGGCGCGTTCACGGACGCTCGGCAGGCGCGTCCGGGCCTCTTCCTGCGTGCGCACGGCGGCACGCTCTTTCTCGACGAGATCGGCGATCTCTCGCTGACGTTGCAGCCGAAACTGCTGCGCGCGCTCCAGGAGCGCACCGTGCAGCCGCTCGGGGGCGATCAGGAAATTCCGTTCGACGTGCGGCTGATCACCGCGACGAACCGCGATCTCGATTCGGCGGTCGACGAGGGACGCTTCCGCCAGGACCTCTACTTCCGCGTGAACGTCCTGCGCGTCGAGCTGCCGCCGTTGCGCGCTCGTGCGGGTGACGTCCTCCTGCTGGCACAGGAGTTCGTGAATCGCTTCGCCGCGCGGACCGGCAAGAACGTGACCGGCTTCTCTTCCGCTGCCGCCGCGCGATTGCTCGCATACCTCTGGCCGGGCAACGTCCGGGAGCTCCAGAATTGCGTCGAGCGCGCCGTGGCCCTGACGCGCTACACGGAGCTCGCGGTCGACGATCTGCCGGAAAGCGTCCGGGAGTACCGACCGACACGGCTGTTGATCGCCAGCGACGATCCGACGGAGCTGCCGCCGATGGAGGAGGTGGAGCGCCAGTACATCCGTCGCGTCATGCGGGCTGTCAGCGGCAACAAGACCCTCGCGGCGCAGGTCCTCGGATTCGATCGCCGCACCCTCTACCGGAAGCTGGAGCGCTTCGGGGGCGAATCCTGAGGATCGTCGAGGGCACAGCGATTCTGCACGGGTGGGGCATCTTGCCCCGGTTTCGGGCGTGGAACCACCCTGCCACGATGCTGGCGCCCGCTCGCGGGACGCGTCCCCGACGCGGCACGATCCCTGCTTTAGGCAGCTTGCACGAAAGCCCACCTCCACGTGATTGAATCTTCCTCCTCCTCCACGGGGCTCCTACCTTGCGCACCGACAGCGCGCCCGTCACCGTAATCGTCCCCTGCTACAACGAGGAAGACGGACTTCCCGCCCTTCTCGCGCGTCTGCGCCGGATGCGCACGAACGGAGCCGCCGAATGGCATTTCCTCTTCGTGGATGACGGCTCGACGGACAACACGCTGGGAGGGCTGCTGCGCGCGGCCCGCGTCGAATCGTGGATCGAGATCGTCCGTCACCCCGAGAATCTGGGTCTCGGAGCGGCGCTCCGCACCGGCTTCGAGCACTCACGCTCGCCGATCGTGTGCACCATCGACAGCGATTGCACCTATCCGCCCGAGAAACTGCCCGAGCTGGCCGCCCTGATCCGGGACGGCTCGGAGATCGTCACCGCCTCGGCCTGGCATCCGGAGAGCGCGACCGCCGAGGGTAGCCGCATCCGCATCCGGCTGAGCCGGATGGTCTCGACGCTGTACAAGCTGCTCATCGGACAGGACGTGTACACGTTCACCTGTCTCTTCCGCGCCTACCGACGCGAGTCGATCCAGCGGATCGCATTCCGCTCGAACGGCTTTGCCGCGGTCGCCGAGATGATGTTGCGCGCGATGCTCGGAGGCTATCGCGTCGCGGAGGTGCCGATGCGTCTCGAGAGTCGGCGCTTCGGCGAGTCGAAGCTCAAGGTCAGCGACGCCATCGTTGCGCATTGCCGGCTGCTCCTCTTGACGGCGCTGATGGTCGGCGCCCGCCGCGCTCGTGGTCTCTCCCGCGGCGGAGTGTCCCCGGTCGCGTAGACGGCAGGATCGCACGCCCGTCGCTCCTCGACGGCATTGACTGCGCGGTCGACCGGCAGAGACTGAAGAGAGGCGTCTCGCCTACCGTCGACGAGCCGACGGGACGATGTCCAAGGAGGATGCACGGCGCCTTCCGCGCTGCGGGCGATCGGACACATGCTGTTCGTTGCGATGGCATTCGGCTTCGCTCTCGCGCTCCTCGGCGGCGTGGCCGTCGTCGTGCCCACGGCGCTTCGGACGATCGGCGAGCCGTTTCTGACGCCCGGAGGGCTCTACGTCGCCGGAGCGCTGCGCGTACTGCTCGGCGTGGCGTTGCTGGTCGTGGCGGCGCGGTCCCGAACGCCGCGCATCTTGCGCGTGCTCGGCATCGTCATCGCCGTCGTCGGTCTCGCGACGCCGCTACTTGGTGTCGAGCGGGCGCGCACCGTCTTCGAGTGGTGGACGACACGCGGCCAGATGGTCGCCCGGATCTGGGGAGGGGTGGCAATCCTGCTCGGCGGGTTCCTGCTCGTGAGCCTGGCCCCGGCGAGGCGCGCTCTCCGATCGTGATCCTGGCCTGCGCCGCGTGGGCTTGGTGCGTCGTCGCGAGGACGAGAGAGATCACCGCGCTCGCACGGAGCCAGCCGGGCGTCAGTGTGGACGTGAGCGCTCGGGCGCGATCCGCTCGCCGCGTTCCACGCGCGGGACGGAGTAGTCGAGAAGGATTCGATCGATGTCGGCCATACGGCGCCGGATGACGCCGTCGAGCAGGTCGCGGAGCGTCGTGTCGCCGGGCCGGACCCCCATCGAGATGTCGAATTCCAGTGATCCGGACGGCAGGTCGTTCCGCGGCGCGACCGGCACGATCGTCAGTGGGACGATCTGCCGTCGTACGAAGTAGCCGGCGGGCGGTCCCCGCACGACGGCCACGTCGAGGTCGCCGCGTGCGACGGCATCGATGATGCGGGAGGACGGTGCGCCAGTGGCGGCGTGGGCCCCGCGCGCGCCGCGCTCGGGATAGCCGATCACATTGTCGACGATGCCGCGCTTCGAGAGCATCTGGACGGGCGGGGCCCCGTAGTCGTTCTCGACCACCTGCACGCCGATGCGCACGTGATGCAGGACCGGATCGTCGAACGAGCGCACGTGGAATGGCGCGCGCCGGCGGTACACGAACACGTAGGTCGACCGGTAGTAGGGAGCCGTACGAAGGACCCGCTCGAGGTTCGGCCGGGCGCCGATCACCAGATCGCAATCGCCGGCCGCGAGCGCGTTCCACACGCCACGCTGTCGTGATCTCCACGTGTAGATGATGCGCCGCCCCAGATCGTGGGCGACGAGATCGGCGAGCTTGTTCTCGAATCCTTCTTGCCGTTTGTTCGAGAACGGAAGGTCGTTCGGATCGGCGCAGACGCGAAGCGCCGCGCGGGTCGGACGCGGCGACCGCACGATCCGGGGCGGCCCCGCCTCCGTCGCCGATCGCGGGGGCGAGCCGGCGAGCGCTGCCAACAGCAGGATCGCGGTGGGGATGTGTGCGGCTCGGACCATGCTCCAACCTCACTATCCGACCATGCGGGGCTCCTGGCCAGTATGGCTCCCTGCGCGGTCGTCCTCCTTGCCGCGACGCCTGTAGGGTGTCGATTTCGGGGGCGCCCGTCGCCGAGGCCGCTCCCCGACGTTGCGCGCGGACAAGGGGCGACCGGGCGATTGAGCCGCCGAGGCTCGGCCGGTCGCCCGCGCCGACGCGCACGCTCGGCGATCGGCGGGGCGCTGCCGTTGGCAATGCGCTTGGGAGCGCCAGTAGTGCGAGCAGGCCCGTGAGAATAGGGCCAAGGGGGCGGTGATGATCCGCGTGATGGCGGCTCTGCTGCTGGTAGCGGCAATCGCCGCGATCGCGTTCGTACGGTCCGGTCGATACAACGTCGCGGCAAGCGCGCCCGAGTCGGCTGCCATGGCGTGGAGGTTCGCGACGGCGCGCGACCAATCGATCGCGCGCCGCAGCGCCGCCGTCGTGCCCCGCGCCCTCGACCGCGGACGCGCTCTAGTCGGGGCTCAACACCGGCCACGAGGATTTCAGCCTGAGCGCCGCGGTGGACGAGACCGCGCTGGGCGACGACGACGCCCACGCCCTCGACGACGTCTGTCCGCGCACGGTCGTGCCGCCGATCGATGAAGGATCCATTCCCCGACGGCAAGATCGTCGAGAAGGGCTGCGGCGCGAAGCAACCCGGCGGCCTCGGTGGCCCGGTCATCATCGATGTTCATGTGAAGTAGCGGATGCGCCCTTCAGCCGGGGGGCGCGAAGCAGAGCGGCGACGAGGTGCTCGCCCCGGCGATGGAGGCGCATCGCGTGCCGGGCTCAAGGGCGCGTATCGAACAGATCCAGCGCGCGATCGATCGCCTCGTGCGGTCCAAACAGCACGACCAAGTCTCCGGCCTCGAATCGCGTCGCGGCACCGGGCGTCGGCATCGGCGTCTCGCCGCGCACGACGCTCAGGACGGTGGCACCCGTCCGGGAACGGATCTGGAGCTCGGCGAGCGTCTTCCCCGCGGCCTCGCTGCCCGCCATCACCTGGGCGCGCTCGATCATCCCGCCCGCGACGAGGTCGCGCGTCTTCGCCATCAGCTCGGGCGCGGCGGCGATGCCGCGCAGCGCCTGGTAGTGATCGATACGGATCAGCGACTCCTGTATGCGGACGACGTGTCGCGGCACGCCGAGGTGCGTGAGCAGGCGAACGAAGAGCTCGATGGACGTCTCGAACTCCGACGGCACGACCTCGTCGGCGCCGAGGCGCTCGAGCTCTTCGATCTCAGCGACGCGCCGGGCGCGCACCAGGATGCGTGCGTTGCGGCTCAGCTGACGGACGAGAGCGACGATACGGCGCGTGGCGACGGGATCGCCGACCATGATCACCGCGGCGCGCGCCCGTGCGGCACCGACTTCCTCGAGCACCGCGCGCCGGGTGGCGTCGCCGAACCGGACCGGGACGTGCGAGCTGCCGTCGTGGGGATCCATGTCGAGCGCGACGAAGGGTATGCCCGTCTCGGTGAGCACGTGCGCCACGGCTGTGCCCGTCGTGCCGCAGCCGAGTACGAGGACGTGATCGTGGAGCTCCGATCCACGGCCCAACGCGTTGTCCGCGACATACTCCAGCCGGCGAGCCGCCTGAAAGAGAAACGGTGTCGCTGCCATCGTGATGATCGCCGCCGCGAGGAATGCCTGCTCGTACGGATGCGGCAACACGCCCGCCGCGCTTCCCTGGCGAGCGAGCACGAAGGAGAACTCGCCGATTTGCGCGAGGCCGAAACCGGTCAGGACCGCGAGGCGCTGCGATCTCCAGAAAATTCCCGTGATCGCGCCCGCGAGGCAGCCCTTCAGAACGACGGCCGTGATCATCGCGGCGATGAGGAGCGGATCAGCGATCAGCGTCGAGGGCTCGAGCAGGAGGCCGATGCTGGTGAAGAAGATCGCGACGAAGGCGTCGCGGAGCGGCAGGACCTCGGCGAACATCTGCTGGGCATAGCGGCTCCCGGAGAGGGCGAGGCCGGCGAGAAAGGCGCCGATCGGAAGCGACAGCCCGAGCCACGTCGCCGCGAGCGCGGTGCCGAAGGCGAGCACGAGCGCCGCGAGCGGAAAGACCTCGGAGGTCCCGAGCCGTGCGACCACCTCGAGGACGCGGGGCAGAGCGGTGCGCGCGACCACGAGCAGCAATCCGAGCGCACCGACCGCGCGGGCGAGGGCCAGCCCCGCGGCGGCTGCCATGCCTTCTCCGGGATGCGCAAGCACGGGAACGAGCAGCATCATCGGCACCAGCGCCAGATCCTGGAAGAGGAGAATGCCGGCCGCTGCCTGGCCCTCGGGCGCATCGATCGTCTCGTCTTCGACGTGCAGCTTGAAAACGATCGCCGTGCTCGAGAGCGCAACCAGGAACCCGGCGAAGACGCCCGTCGGCCACGACGCGCCGAGGGCGCGGAAGATCGCGGCGCTGAGCGGGATCGTGAGGCCGACCTGGAGACCGCCGCTCGCGACCATGCGCCCGAGGGTGCGGCGGAGGCGGTCCAGAGAGAACTCGATGCCGACGCCGAAGAGGAGGAGCGCGACGCCAAGGTCGGCGATCTCCTCGACTGCCGGCGAGCGGGTGACCCAGCCGAGCCCACTGGGTCCCGCGACGACCCCCGCGACGAGATACGCGACGATCGGCGGCAGGCCGATCGCGCGTCCCGCCACGAGCCCCACCGTCGCCACCGCGAGAAGCGCGATCACCTCTTGCACGAGCATAGGGCGCGCATCCTACCAGCGATGCGCGCCGAGGGCGCTACGGCAGCGGCAGCGCCGGATGCCTGATCGATGGCCGGGCAGCCGGCGAGCGACGCGCCCTCTCGCCGAGGCGGCGGCGAAGGCGAAGGCCGAAGAGCTGGCCTCGGCAACGCACGGCCGGCCCGGGTATGCAGGGAGCCGTCGAGGTCTGGACGGGCAAAGTCGATGTCGCGTGCACGCAGCTCGAGCGGTCGATCGAGCTGGTACGCCAGTGCGGCAAGGTCGAGATCGAAGGCTGGGCCCTCGATTGGCGCGCCGACCTCGCGTTCTTCGCGGGCGACCGGGACGTCGCGCTCCCCGCAGCGGAGCGCAGCATCGAGGTCGCCGAGAAGGCCGGTAGTCCGTACTCACGCACCGCTGCCCAGATGCGTCTCGGCGTCGCGCTGTTTCTCGACGGACAGGCGAACGAAGCGCTGGGGACCCTGGAGCATACGCTCGCGCTCCCGCGACGTGCGGCGTGTCTTGAAGTCGAGGCGCGCCTGCTCGCGTGGCTTGCGGAGCCGTGCTGGTGTCGTCCTCCTCGAGAGCGCCGCGCTGGCGTACCTCGCGGGCGACGCCATCACGCGCCAGCGTGCGCTGCGGGAAGCCCACCGCGTGTTCACGGCGATCGGCGCGACCGGACACGCCGAGCGACTCGCATCGCAGCTCGGGGCGTGAACTGATTCACGACTCAAGCCGGTCGATCAGGCACCGCAGCTTGCGACCTGGGTCGCGGTGTACCTCCTGCTGGACGCCGCTCAGTCGGTGGGCACCTCGAAGCTTGTCGGCATCCCGAAGGCTTGGGTTTCGGCCTCCACGACGGCAAAGACGAGGTAGGTTCCCGGTTCGCGGAGGTGGGTCTTCGGTTGTCGCAGGTGGCTCATCGACAGGCGGAACGTCGTCCGCGCGGCGCGGAGGGATTTCCGTCTCAGCTGCACCATCGTGCCGTCCGGGCGGTAGACGATCAACGATGCGCGCGGTCGCCGCATCGCCGCGACGTCGTCCGCCGCTACGACGGTGATGGAGATGCTGCGCGTGCTGGCGTCCGCGACGACCCGGTCGGGGGCAACCGAGAACGGATCGTGATCGCCAGGATCAGCCGATGCCCTGCCGCTCGACAAAGCGAGCAGCAAACCCATGATCAGTGCGAATAAGAATCTCATGAGCCGTCCTCGTTTCCCGCGGGCTCGCGGGTCCTCTCTCCTCGACGATGGTAGCGAGATCGAGGCCGACATGCGGTGGACGGCAAACCAGCAGCCGTCATCCGCTCACGGGTCCATCGCCGTCATCGTCACGGCACGTCGGCATGCCGCCGTCACGCAAGCGCCATGCGTGGCGCCGTCCGACGTCCCGGGAGACCCGGTCGAGCGCTGCTCCGTGCGAATTCGCGCGCGCGGGCGGCGACCGCACCTCGCTTCGTCCAGACCTCGAGACGGCGGCTCCGGCCCCATCGAACGACTGGGATGTCTTTCCCGGGGTCGACAAGCACTGGAGCATCTGCTTCATCGTCAATGACACGGAGGCACCAACCGGCCGCCGCTCTGCAGGTAGTCTCGCCGGGGCTGGTCTGGCGAATCCCTACTACTGGATCGACCAGAAAGAGGGGATCGGCGCCGTGTTCGTGACGCAGATCCTGCCTTTCTCGACCCACGGGCTCTGGCGCTCTACGATGCGTTCGAGACCATTAGGTACCGCGGCTCGACTTCGCCCAGCGAGCCGAGGCAGGCGGCCGCCATGTCGCGGCGCCGCTGATCGCCAATGCGTCAAACGGCGGCGTGCCTGATCAAGTTGAAACGAAGAGGGAGTGTTGTGAAAGCTCCAGCCAAGATCCTCAGCGTCGGTCTTGTGACCGCGGCTCTGTTGTACGGCACAGTAGCGCAATCTGGCGAGGTTCGAGCGGAAGTGGAGGCCGGAAACCGAGCGTTCATCGCGGCGTTTCTGCGGGGAGATGCGAAAGGCGTCGCGAATCTCTACACGGAAGACGCCCAGGTCATCGCGCCGGGCTCCTCGGTCGCTCGGGGGCGATCCGCCATCGCGGCGGCGTGGCAGAAGTCTATCGACGCCGGAGTAAAGGATCTGACGCTCGAGACCGCGGACGTGGAGTCCTCCGGTGATCTCGCGTGCGAAACGGGCGTCGTACGGCTGGTCGCCAAGGATGGCGGGCTCACGGAAGGTCGATATGTTGTGGTGTGGAAACGCGCGGACGGCAAGTGGAAGCTCCACCGGGATATCTGGAACGGGCAATGACGACCATCATGAGGCCGCCCGCCACGCCGGTGGATTGGCCGGCCTCAGGTTGGGGCTGTGTCCGCCGGCCTCGTCCGGCGCGTCCCGTGGCCTGCGCGACAGCAGGTGCGCCGGGCAGTACGTTGCGAGACTGCGCTTCGCGGCGCAGTTGATGCCATTTGGTCTGCCAGCAGTTTCGGGAAGGGCCTCAATGCATGCGTCTGTCGCGGAACCGGAAATATATCCGGTCGGCATGCAACGATCGTGAGTGACGAGGGAAAGGACGACAATGAAATACGTGATCAGCTGGTTCGAACGCCCGCAGGGTTCGCCTATCGAATACGAGAATGCGCAGAAGCGCATCCTCGAAGTCTTCGGCCAATGGATGGCACCGGGCAATTTCAAGATCGACTTCTTCGTGATCCGAGTCGGTGAGTGGGGCGGGCACATGCTGATGGAATGTGATGACCCGCTGACCATTCACAAATTCTGTTCGATGCTCCCCGCGTTTAGATTCGAGGTGCACCCCGTCATCCCGGTGGAAGAAGCCGTCCGCGGCGAACTCGAGGTCATCGCATGGCGGGATGGATTGAAACGCCAGTGATGGCGGCCTTCGGCTTGGGCCAGATGACTCGGGCTACCCCGCGCTTCCAGCGGTCGTCGCCAGGCAATGCCGTGTGATCGCGGCGACGAGCTGCGCAATGCCCAGGGGTTTCGCGATGAACGTGGCGATGTCTAGCGTCTGCGCGCGGGCTTTGAGATCGTGGGCACCCGAAAGGAGGATCACCGGGATATCGCGCAGCGTCCGATCGGCAAGTTGTGCCCGGCGCAGGTCATCCCCACTGACCCCGGCCATCATGAGATCGAGCACGATGATGCACGGGTGGGCCTCGGAGCGCAGCACGGTCAATGCGGCGGTGGCGTCCGGGGCGCACACGACGGCGCAGCCGTGGGCGTTCAGGAGCTCGCGGATCGCCTCCCGCGTGCCGGCGTCGTCCTCGACGACGAGGACGGTGTGTGCGTGCGACGCCGAGGTGGATGTCATCGCGCGAGCACCCTACGTGCGCGGCGTGGAATAGACCAACGGTCCGGTTTCCTCGCGTCGTGAGCCGCGGCTACGTGGACGCCCGGCGTGCGGGGACGATGGTCGTCGTCGCGGTGTCGGGGTCGAATGTGATGAACGCCTCGCCGCGCTCGAGTTGCCGCCGCACATCGCCGATCTTGTCGTCGATGGAGCACTCCTGCGTACCGTAGTCCGTGCCGGCGCGCGTCACGTACTCCTCGATCACGCCGCGCAGCGCCTCGGGGCTGAGCGTTCCGTGAGGCACCTCGATCGGTTTGGACGGAGACACGGTGTCAGTGCGCGTGCAGCGAGCGCCCGCGCAGCGACGGGCGTCTACATGAGATTGTGCCCGACCGCGAGCGCGATGATCGCGGCGATGATAGGCACGAACCCCGCCGGATGAAAGGACGGGGCCCTTCGGGCGCCTTCAGAGCCGACGATCAAGTCCAGGCGACGTGCGCGATGCGCTAGCGTCCTCCTTGTTCCCGGAAGAATTCCGTCTCCCCCCGGGGGGGTCGCCAACATGGCCTCCAGGAAAGGCGGGAGGCCTTGGACGGTCGACGGGTGCCCACCGTGTTGACTCACGGGCAGGCAGCGTCTCTACTTGTAGGCGTCAGCAATTGCTGCTTGGGCCTTCACCCGCGTCCTGCTCATCATGCCCCGGTCGCGCCCGAGATTCGCGGTCCACCGTGTCCACAGCGTGCTCATCGTCGATGACTACGACGACGTGCGCGTCGCCCTCGCCACGCTCCTGAGTCTCCACGGCTTCGACGTGGCGACCGCCCGCAGCGCGGAGGACGCTCTGCGCCAGTTCGGCATCGGGCTGCGGCCGTGCACCGTCCTGCTCGACCTGCGGATGCCCGGCATGGACGGCTGGGCGCTCTGGCAGCGGATGCAGGCCGACCCCGAGCTGGCGCGCATTCCCGTCATCATCGTCTCGGGCGACCTCGCGCAGCGGGCACGGGCCCGGCAGCTCGGTGTCCGCGAGTTCCTCGAGAAGCCGGTAAAGCCGACGCGCATCCTCGCGGCCGTGGAACGGCAATGCTGGCGACCGAGGTAGGCCGGGCTTTCAAGGACTCCAGGCGTTTACTCCGCGCGTCGGTGTCGTGGGAGATGCGGAATCCAGCGCGGACTGCGTCACGGCTTGATGGGCGCCTTCACCTTGAAGGGCTTGGTCGCGAACGGCGCCGTCGTCGTTCGCGCCGTTGCTGCACGCCACGTCGCCGGGATCTGGGCCAGGTCCCAGCGCGGCGCCCCAGTCTTGCCCGCGCCGACCGGGTCGATGCCGACCCGCCAGCCCATCACCCGGTTCCCACGAAATCGGGAGGCAAGCCTCATGTCGCCCGCCGTGGTCATTTCCGGCCGGTGGAGACGTCGAAGTGCTTGAGGAGGACCCCGAGATCACGAAGCCGATCGAGCGAGAGCGAGGCGATCTCGTCACGGTTTGCGATGGTCGGCGCGTGCTGGCAGCCGAGCACGTGCTCGCGCATCATGGTCACATGCCGCTCCTCGATGCGGGCGAGGTCCTCCAGGACGTTGCTGCGACAGTACCGGCAGGTGACCGAGAACGTCATGCGTCGGCCGTTCTACGCGGCTCGCGCTTGCAATCGGGCATCGACTCTGCGATGCGGCGCCGTCGGATTCATCTCGTCGAAGAGGGTGGGACGGATCGGCTACTCTTTCAGCTTCGCAGGGGCGTGTCTTGACCGCATCTCCCGGGAGGTTGACCCAAAGTCGCGTCGGCCGCGACCGTCGCGGCGACCGCGCGGGGCCCGCCGGCCGCGCCAGCGTCGCCATGCACTTCGTCCGCATGGTGGTCGACTATGCCGCCGCGCGCGGCATGCCGGCGCAACGGCTGCTCGCCGGTGCCGGTCTCGCCGAGCGATATGCGCTCGACGACGAGGACGCCCGGATGGCGTTCGGGCATTTCTCGCGTCTCTGCGATCACGCGGCGGAGGCGCTTGCCGAGCCGTACCTCGGATTGCGCGTCGGGCAGAGCGTCAAGCCGGGACATCTCGGCTCCGAGGGCGTCGTGTTGATGAGCTGCGCCACCGTACGCGAGATGGTGGAACGCTCGGCGCGCTACTCGACGCTGGTGTTCGACGCCTGTCGCAACGAGTTCGTCGAGCGTGGCCGAGAGTGCATCCGTTACTGGCACAGCAATCTTCCCGGCGGCGCCTCCCCCGGGCGGCTGCAGGACGAGATGAACATGGCCTTGTGGATCACGCTCGGGCGCTGGCTGATGGGCCGGCCCGACCTCGACCCGCTGTGGGTATCGTTCCGCCACGCGCGGCCGCCGGACACGCGCGAATACGAGGCGCTCTTCCGCTGCCTGCTGCGGTTCGACACGGGCGAGACGGCGCTCGCCTTCGATGCCCGGTATCTCGATCTGCCGCTGCCGCAGGCCAACAGCGCCGTGCGTCGCGTGATGGACGCGCTCTGCGAGCAGTCGCTCGCGCGGCTCGGCACCGTCTTCGATCCGCCCTGGCTCGCCGCCTGCCGCGCCGCCATCCTGCGCGCGTTCGAGCGCGGCGTTCCGACGCTGCCGCTGATCGCGGCGGCGATCGACCTCACGCCGGGGCAGCTGCGCGCGTGTCTGACCCGGCGCGGCGTCACCTTCCGCCGCCTGGTCGACGACCTTCGCCACCAGCTCGCGCTCGGCTACGTGCGCGATCCCACGTTCACGCTGGTCGAGATCGCGTCGTTGCTCGGCTTCTCCGAGCAGAGCGCGTTCCAGCGCGCCTTCAAACGCCGGGCGGGTATCACACCGGGCCGGTTCCGGCGGTCGGCCAGGGACGGCTCAGGATCGGCTTCGTGAGCTCCGACAGCGCGGTGTGCTGGCGGCCCTGCGCGTCGAAGTTGGCGGGATCGAGCCAACGCGAGAAGGCGTGGGACAGCGCAGGCCAGTCACGATCGGTCGCGGCGAACCATGCGGTGTCGCGGTTGCGCTCCTTGTAGACGAGGGCCTGGCGGAAGATGCCCTCGAACGACAAGCCGAGCCGCTGCGCCGCGGCCCGCGAGGGGGCGTTCAGGGCGTCGCATTTCCATTCGTAGCGGCGATAGCCGAGCTCGAAGGCGCGCCGCATCATCAGATACATCGCCTCCGTCGCAGCGGGGCGGCGCTGCAGGCGTGCCGAGAAACGGAGATGTCCGACCTCGATCGAGCCGAAGAGCGGCTCGATGCGCAGATAGCTTGCCACGCCGAGGCCATGGCCGCTCGCGGGATCGACGATAGCGAAGAAGAGCGGATCGTCCCCGAGGCACGTCCGCTCCATCCATCGGAGATAGCTCGGCAGATCGTCGAAGGGACCGTACGGCAGGTAGGTCCACCCCCGCGCATCCATGTCCTCGCCGTGGGCAGCGAAGAGGCTGCCGGCGTGGCGCGCCGGATCGATCGGCTCGACGCGGCAGAACCGGCCGATCATCGGCTCGCGCGGCGGAGGCGCGGGCGGCCGCCAGCCCGGGACGGCGAAGCCGATCGGCTGCCCGAGCTCGTTGAGGCGCGTGTCCGGCGCGGCGCCGACGCTGCGGGGCAAAGTCATGGACGCACGACTAGCACGTCGTGCGTTTCGATGCCCCGACCGCGTGAGGTCAGGTCCCGGACGAATCCGTCGGCTGGCCCGATTGCTTCCAGCCCATGATCCCCGCCGGCAGGACGTTGACGTCCGAGTAGCCGGCATCGATCGCGCGGTGCGCCGCCTTGTGCGAGGCCATGCACTGCTCGTTCGCGCAGTAGAAGACGAGCTTCTGCGCGTGGTCGCGCGGCAGCTCCGTGGCGACGTCGTAGTCGCCGTAGCGCGTGAGCAGGACGGCTCCGGGGATGACACCGTACTTCCGACGCGTCTCGGCGCCATTGGCGTCGACGGTCGTCACCGTGCCGGCCGTCCGTAGCGCGGCAAGCTGATCGATCGTGACGGTCGGGAGGGGCGTGCCCTCGTCCTTCCTGCCAGCGTGAGCGGCCGGTGCCAGCGTCAGGATGGCGGTGAGGGCGGTGAACGCGATGAGAGAGCGCATGGCCGTCTCTTTCCACAGGGCGGGACGTCAGGCAACGGGGGCTCCGAGCCGGGCCCGCGCTGACGATTCGTGCGCGCGTGCATCGGTGCTTGCGCTCGTGCACGAATGCGCGTCATCGCGCAGGACTGCACCGTTCGCGCATCGGCCGAGGTCGTGACGCCACGAACTAGTGATCGTACGCGATCTTGCCGGGCCCGGATTTTCGTTGACAACGCGCCCCGCGCTTGAGTACGAGCGGGGTGCGGCACCGATCTAGTACCGCCGTCGTCGGGGTACTATCCCGTCGCCGAACCCACGCTCCTCAGGAGGATGCAGCATGCGCAACTCGACTCCCTTCGCGCGCGCGCTGATCGCCGTCGTCGTGTGTGCGGCGCTCGCGGCGGCGCGCACGGCGACGGCCTGCAGCGTCGATACCGAGTGCGACGACGGCGATAGCTGCTCCGTCGCCGACACGTGCGTCGCCGGTGCGTGCGTGTCCGGCGGCGGCGGCGACACGGACGGTGACGGCGTCTGCGAGCTCGACGACACCTGCCCCGGGATCGCCAATCCCACCCAGGTCGATCTCGACGGCGACGGGCTCGGCAATGCTTGTGACGATATCGACGCCCCGTTGAACGTGATCGTCTTCAAGGTGCAGAGCCGGCGCAACCTGGTCAACGCGAACGGCCGCATGTTCGTGAAAGGCGATTTCATCGTGCTGCCCCCCAACGACCAGCTCTCGCTCACCGACGGCCTCGCCCTCCGCGTCCACGATCAGCTCGGGCTCGATGCCACCTACACGTGGCTCGCCGGCGAGTGCCAGACCAACGGCGTCGGCGCGATCAAGTGCAAGGACGCGACGCGCAAACGGAAGGCGATCGTCAAGCCCCTCAAGGCCGATCCCCGCATCTACCGCTACGCGTTCCGCCTGAAGGGCCTCGACGTCTCCGGTCCCTTCCTCGAGCCGGTGGCGGTGACGATCACGAACAGCCCGCCGACCATCGTGCTCGGGACGGACCGGGTCGGTGACATCACCGATTGCGCGACGACGAATCGCGGCCTCGCGTGTCGTGAGTAGGGGGCGCGCGATGAGACCCTCGCGCTGGATCCCGGCGGTCGCGCTGGGCCTCGTCTCGGCGACCGTCGTGCTCGCCGGGGTATTCGGGCCGGGTCCGAACTCGACGACGGTCCCCTCGACGGGCCAGCAGCTCTCCATCCGCATCACCGCGCCGACCGACAACTCCGTGATCCCGATTCCCCCGGGCACGGTGCAGGTGCAGGGGAACTGCGCCGTCGGCACGGTCGCGGGACAGACGATCAACGTCCTCTACGTCGTCGACGTCTCGGGCAGCACCGACCTCGATTTCATGTTGCAGAACGGCGAGCCGCGGGTCGACGCCAACGGCAACGGGGTCGCCGGTGACGCCGGCGACGACTTCAACGGCGACGGCGAGCGTGGCGACGTCCTCGACGGCGAGGTCGCCGGCGTGCTGGCGCTGCATGCCAGCATCGGCAATCCGTCGAACGTGAACGTCGGCGTCGTCGCCTTCGCGACCGATGCGTCGGCGGCCGACGTCGATCCGGCGACGCCGAACGCGATCCCGATCACGCAATTCTTCACCAACCCGCCACAAGCCGATCGCAACGGCACCGGCGGCCCGGACATCAACGAGGTGCTGCGGTCGCTCGACTCCGACTTCACGAATCCGTCTGGCGGGCAGATCAAGAAGTTCACGGCGGTCTCGCGCTCGATCCTCGGCAGCGGCACCCGGTTTCCACAGGCACTCGCCGCCGCCAATGCCGCGCTCACCCACTTCCCCGCGGGCTCGAACATCATCTTCTTCCTCTCCGATGGCGCGTCGAACGACGGCTCGCGCTGCTTCCAGGGCGCGTGCTCGAGCCAGCTCTCGACCGCGGTCACGGCGCACACCAAGATCAACACGATCGGCGTGGGCGCCGATGCCGATCCGGTGGATCTCCAGTACATCGCCACGCAGACCGGCGGGACGTACACGCAGGTGACCAACCCGAGCCAGCTCTCGACGATCCTGCCGTTCATCACGCCCGCGGGGCTCGGTCATGCGACCGTCAACGGCAGCACCGTCGCGCTCGACTCGCTCGGCAACTTCACGGCGTCGCTGCCCTGTGTGGATCTGGACCCGTTCACGGTGACGGCGCGCTGCTTCGCGAGCGACGCGGCGGCGACGAGCGTCGCCGCCGACGTGACCTTGCGCTGCTTCCTGCTGTGCGGCAACGGCACCGTCGACGCGGGCGCCGGCGAGGAGTGCGAGCCGCCGAATACGGCGACGTGCGACGCCACCTGCCAGCGCGTGCCGCACTGCGGGGACGGGTTCGTCGACGGCACCGAGCAGTGCGATCCCCCGAACGGCACCACCTGCGACACCGATTGCACTCTGATCACCTGCGGCGACGGCGACGTCGACGCCGGTGAGGAGTGCGAGCCCCCGAACACCGCCACCTGCGACGCCGGGTGTCAGCGCGTGCCGCATTGCGGCGACGGCTTCCTCGACGGCGCCGAGCAATGCGATCCCCCGAACGGCAGCACGTGCGCGCCCGACTGCACCCCGATCGTGTGCGGCGACGCGGTCGTCGAGGCGCCGGAGGAGTGCGAGCCGCCGAACACCGTGGTGTGCGACGCCACCTGCCAGCGCGTGCCGCACTGCGGGGACGGCTTCGTCGACGGCGCCGAGCAGTGCGATCCGCCGAACGGCACCACCTGCGCCGCGGACTGCTCCGCGATCGTCTGCGGGGACGGGGTGGTCGAGGGCCTCGAGGAGTGCGATCCGCCGAACGGCACGACCTGCGACGCCACGTGCCAGAAGATTGCGTGCACCGACGACGATCACGACGGTGTCTGCGATACCGAGGACAACTGCGCCACCGCGCCCAATCCCGACCAGCACGATGCGGACGGCGACGGCATCGGCGATGCCTGCGACCCCTGCACCGACACCGACGGGGACGGCTTCGGTGACCCGGGCTACCCGGCGAACACGTGTCCCGTCGACAACTGCGCCGAGGAGCCGAATCCCGACCAGAGCGACCTCGACCACGACGGCATCGGCGATCTCTGCGACGACGAGGAGGCGGTGCTGAACTTGTGGTTCACGAGCGTGAAGGCGTCGAGCGTGGGGCGCGCCAACGGCCGGACGATCATGAAGGGCGACTTCGTCACCGTCGCTCCGCTCGACGTGTTCGACGCGCGCGATGGCATCGAGGTCCATCTGCACGACTCGCTCTTCCTCCACAATGCGGTCACGTGGCAGGCGACGGAGTGCTTCACCGCGCGCGACCCACAGGGGGCGATCAAGAAGATCAAGTGCGAGTCCGTCGACCATCGTTACAAGGCGCAGTTCAAGTTCTTCAAGCTGAACCCGGGCGCCGTACGGTTCATCATCAAGCTGCTGAAGCTCGAGCCCGACTTCCCGTTCCTCGAGCCGGTGACCTTGCGCCTCAAGCACAACGGGTTCATCGACCGCGTCGGCTCCATCTCCGACTGCACCAAGACGAACTCCGGCCTGAAGTGCCGCGAGCGCTAGGCGCGGCGCCTCCGCGCGGCTAGGGGAGCACCCGGCCGCGCGGGGGAGCATCACCAGGTGGGGTCACGAGCGCGCGGGCGAAATCCTCCGCCAGCCGGCGATTGCCCTCGCCGTTCAGATGGCAGTCGTCGAGGAAGACCGCGTCCGGGAGCGCGTGCGAGACGTAGAGGAGCGGGCGTCCGCCCCCGAGGTCGGCGGCGACGCGACGCAGGCGGGCGTCGAGCGCGTCGCGATACCGCTGGGTCGTGGCGGCATCGACCACGAGATAGCGGATGTCCCCGGACGGCGTCCCGGGGCGCAGCAGTGCCGACGGGGGCATCGAGAGCAGGACGGCGACGTGCCTCGGGAGGAGGGCCACGGTGCCGCGGATCGTCGCCTCGAAGGCGTCGAGCGCGGTCGGCGAGGGCTCGGGGGGACCGCCCGCCGGCGAGCGCGCACGCAGGAGGGCGCGCGCGATTCCGGGGACGCGGGCGAGATAGAGCGCACGCTTGGCGGCCCGCCACAGGCGGGGGTGGCGCTCGCGCTCCTCGGCCGAGCGGCGTTGCTCCGCCCTGAAGCCGCGCTCGGATGCCTTCGCATCGAGTGGCCCGTCGGTACGGAGGGCGAGGACGTCGTTGACGCCGGTGTGGACGATCACGGCGTCGGGATCGAGCGGCAGGCCCTCGAGGCGCAGGCGCTCGCGGTCGCAGATCGCGTCGAAGCCGTCGAGGCCGAGGTTGACCACCTCGACCGGCCGCGGCTGCATCCACGTCGCGAGGATGCGCCGCAGATACGCATCGATCGTCTCGTCGTCGTTCACCATGCAGCCGTGGCTCGTCGATCCGCCGAGCAGCACGACGCGGTATGTCCCGGACGGCTTTGCGGCCGCGACCTCGGGGCCGCGATAGCCGAGACGATTGACGTGCGCGGTGGTGCCGTTACGGTAGCGTGTGACGGTGAGTGGGCGGCCGCGAATACAGGCGTCGCCGAGGAGATCGTAGCGCGAGACGCCGGGGTCCCAGTCGGCCAGCATCCGGCCGAGCGGCGTGTCGAGGCTCGCACAGACGCGAAGGCCGACCTCGGCGGCCACGAGGCCGACGAGGAGGCCGAGACCGGCGAGGGCGAGCCGTTGGACGGGCGTGGTCGCGGGCGGCACGGGCGGCCGTGGGGCGTTCGCCGTGCTCACTCCGGGGCGACGTGCCAGAGGGGAAGCCCGTCCTCCTCCGCGACCAGGCGCTCTGTCGGGCCGAGCACCTGCTGCGCCTCCGCGAGCAGCGTCGCGGAAGGGGCGACGAGCACGGCGTGCCGGCGCTCGTCGGCGTCGAGCGTCCGCGGCGCCGTGGCGCCGAGACGGAGCGCCGTCTGCGGCGCCAGACGTGCCGCGAGCTCGAGCAGGGCGAGCGGTGGCAGATCGCTGATCACGATCGGCGCCGCGCGGGCGGCGACCCGCCGGGCGATCTCGTCGAGGGCGTGCTGCCGAGGGACGTCGGTGTCCCACCAGGCGTCGAGCGGCTGCGTGCGGATCGCCGTGGCGGCGCCGAGCACGAGGAACGCGACCAGGACGAGCTGCCGCCACCGCGCCGCCGGCACCGCCACGACCCACCAGGCGACCGCGAGCTCGACGCCGATCCAGCTGGGTACGAGGTAGCGCGCGACGGTCGAGCGACGCCCACCGAGCACGACGTCGAGGAGGGCCGGCACCGCCGCGGGTACGACGACGAGGAGCGGCACGAAGCGTCGCAGCGGGCTCGACCCACGCGCCAGCGCCCACACCGCCGCAACGGCGACGAGGCTTGCGCAGAGCCCGAGCGCGAACCAGAGCATCGCGCGGACGAGCGGCGGCCAGGGAGCGCCGTCGAGAAGCCCGCCGGCGCCCGCGGGACGATAGAAGAGACTCGTCACCATGCCGAGCCAGCTCCGCACGAGCGCCCCGGTCTCGATGGGCCGCCCCGCCCATCCGGTCGTCACCGCGATGATGGCGCGGCGCTGCCAGCTCACCACCACCCAGGCCGCCGCGGCGGCGGCGGCGGCGAGGGTCGCGAGCGCGAAGCGCCGGACGACGCCGCGCCTGCGGCCGCGCCCGTCGCCGGCGACGGCGAGCGCCGGCAGGGCGAGGACGGTCAACGGCTGCACGCTGAGCGCGATCGCCAGCACGGCGGCGCACAGCATCCACGGAGCGAGCGTGGTGCGCGCCGCCGCGTAGCGGACCGCGAGGGCGCCGCCGAGCAGGACGGCGCTCCACGTGGCATACGGGCGGGCTTCCTGAGCGTAGCGTAGATGGAGCGGCGAGACCGCCGCGAGGGCGGCCGCCGGGAGCGCCACGTCACCCTCGCCGCCGAACTGCCGCGCGAGCGCGAAGAGCAGCGCGAGGGTCAGGACGCCGGCGGTCGCGGAGAGCGCGCGCACGGCGATCCGCCCGCCGCCGAAGCAGCGCGTCCAGAGGGACGCGAGCACGAAGTAGCCGGGACCGATCTGCGGCTCGTCCGCGGCGACGGCGCCGACGACCGCGACGATCGGGGCGGGCCGGCGTGGGCCGTCCCACGCGAGATCACCGGCCACGAGCGACCGTCCATCGTACAGGATGCGCAGGTCGCCTTCGCGGCGACCGCTCAGATGAAGCATGGTCGCGCTCTCGTCATACCAGAGCGGCTTGCGGGCGAGTCCATCGAGACGCAGGGCGACGCCGGCGCCGAGCGCCGCCGTGCACAGCAGCCGGACGACCGGGGAGAGCCGCGCCGGCACCATGCGCTACGAGTAGCACGTCCGCCGTTTCGATCGGCAACCATCGAACGTTTGACACCGGCCGCGCCTGTCACGTAGCGAGGGCCGCGAACGCGCCTGCACCGAGGGGCCGGCAGGAGGGCCGATGAGTCTGCTGCGAGTCGTGCTTCGCATCGTCGGGGTGCTCATGATGGTGCTCGGGGTGTGGTGGATGCTGCAGGGGACAGGCCTCGCGCCGATCGGCTTCATGGCGAATCACATCGAGTGGGCGTATCGCGGCGCCGGCCTCGTGATCGTCGGCTTCGTCCTCCTCATATTGTCGCGCCGTCTCTGAACGCGGCGATACGGTGTCATGCGACGTGCGCCGCGATATGTGGCGGTGTGTGAACTCGCCCTCCGGGGGCGTTGTCTATTCCATTGCCGCTCGTATGTTGGACACGTGCATTCGCACGATCCAGTCCAACGATAAGAGGAGGCTATATGGCTGAGCGTCAGGGACAGGGGCAGCAGGGACAGCAGGGCGGTCAGGACCAGCAGCATCAGGGTGGCCAGGGCCAGCAGCATCAAGGCGGCCAGCAGGGCGGGCAGAGCGGTCAGCGCCAGGGTGGTCAGCAGCACGAGCAGCAGCAGGGCAATCGCCCCGGGCAGCAGGGCGATACCCAGCAGAAGCGGTAGGACCGCACTCCGAGGGCGCGTCGCACGTCGCGCCCTCGCCACCGCTCAACGCGATCGGCGCAGATCCTGCGTGCCCGTCGCCACCGTCCGCGTCGCCTCCTTGGCGGCCGGAAATGCGGCGTCACATGACGCGCCCGGAGTTCGTAGGAGCGTTTGGTGTGCACCCAGTCGGCCCAGTTGTGGCCGCCAGGTTGTGCGCCAGAAGAGACGTCGAGGGAGTGTCGTGCGTGCAGGCTCCTCCGTAGTAGGCAGCGATACGATCGGCGGCAGGGCCGATGTGTCTGCCGCCCGCGCCCGAGGAGCCTACCGCCAGTGGTGGCCGCCGCCCCAACGGCGACCGCCGCCGCCCCAATGCCTGTGGCCGGAGAACCGTGGGCCGTAGAACCGCGGCCCGCCAATCACGACGCTGCCGCCGTGGCCGTACCCGTAGCCACCATAATAGGGGTACGTTGGCGGTCCATAGTAGACCGGCGCCGGCGGGTAGTAGTACGCCGGATAGGCGGGGGGACCGATGTAGATTCCCGGAAGCGGGATGCCAATCGAGATCCCGACGTGCGCGTCGGCCCTCGGTACGGCGGCAAGGCAGATCACCGCCGCCAGTGCAAGCGCCAGCAATATGCGCTTCCTCATGACTGCCTGCCCTCCTCGTAGCGTGAGAAACCCGATCCCGCGCCCCGGTTGCGGGCCGGATCGCGCCCCTTGTTGACTACTGTGAATCACTCGGGACGGTATGGACAAGGGGCGAGTGCGCACGTCGCGGCGCGCCGACCGCGACTTCACAGGCCGTGTGCGTTTGTACGTCCCACAGGCCGGGGCTGCCGATCGGCCAGACGAGGAGCGTAGGACAATGCATCTGAGGAAATCGTGGGTGACCACAGCGATCGGGATCGCGGTGATCAGCCTCACCGCGGGTGAGGGCAGTGGACGCGCGCAATCGGCGCGCGCCGTCGGTCCGACGCCGCCGCGGCTCGCGCTCGTCGACGGCGAGGTCTCGTTCTGGCGACCGGGCGCCGAGGACTGGGCGCCGGCGCAGATCAACACGCCGCTGGCTTCGGGCGACTCCCTCTATGTCGGGGACGGCGCCAACGCCGAGCTCGAGATCGGATCGGGCGCCTACGTCCGGGCCGGCTCGGGGACGGAGCTCGCGCTGGCGTCGCTCGAAACCGGCTACCTGCAGCTCGAGGTCACGAGCGGACACTGCGCCGTCGACCTGGCCGGCCTGCCCGAAGGGCAGGAGATCGAGGTCGACAGCCCGGGCGGTGCCTTCACCATCGATCGTCCGGGTTACTATCGCGTCGACGTCGACGACGACACGACCTTCACCGTGCGCAACGGTGGGGCCGCGTCCGTCGTGCCGGCCGGCGGCGAGGCCACCGATGTCGGGGCCGATCAGCAGGCGGTCCTGCGCGGGACCGACAACGCGACCGTTGCCGTCGAGGCGGCACCCGCCCCCGACGCATGGGACCGTTGGAACGCGGACCGCTCCGGCCGCCATGCCGCGCGCCCGCGCGGCGCGGAGTACGTGCCGCCGCGGGTCGCCGGCGTCGATGATCTCGACGCCGCCGGCGACTGGGACGAGACGCCGGACTACGGTCACGTCTGGGTGCCGCGCGACGTTCCCGACGATTGGGCGCCGTACAGCACCGGCCGTTGGGTCTGGGATCCATACTACGAGTGGACGTGGGTCGACGACGCGCCGTGGGGATGGGCGCCGTACCACTACGGCCGCTGGTGCCGCTGGCACGATCGCTGGGCCTGGGCGCCCGGGCCGGTCATCGCGGCACCGGTGTACTCGCCGGCGCTGGTCACCTTCTTCGGCGGCGGCGGTGTGTCGGTGAGCGTCGGCATCGGCGCGCCGGTGGTCAGCTGGGTCGCGCTCGGATGGGGTGAGCCGGTCCTGCCGTGGTGGGGTCCCGTCGGATTCCACGGGCGTCCCTACTGGGGCGGATGGGGTGGCCCGCGCGTCGTCAACAACGTCGTCGTCAACAATACGACCATCGTGAACGCGCGGAACATCAATCATTTCTCGAACGTCGGTGTACGCAATGCGGTCATCGGCGTGAACCGGGATCACTTCGGTCGCGGCTCAGGGAACCGCGTGCGCATCGCCGAGGATCAGGCGCGCCGGTTGCAGCCGCTGCGCGGCTCCGTTGGCGTCCGGCCGGTAGCGGCCAGCCTCGTTCCGAAGGCGGGCCGCGCGCAGCGTCCGCCGGAGCAGGTGCGGGCGCGTCACGTCGTCGCCACGCGCCCACCCCAGGATCCGACGCCGCGTCTTCGCGCCGCCGGCATCGAGTCGCATGGGCCGGTACGGCGTCCCGAGGCGCGCGTCGTCACGCCGACCCGCGGTCCACGAGGGCGCGGCGCGCCCGAGGGTGCCGGAGGTCAGCCCCAACCAGGAGCCGAGCACGGCAATCGTCCGCAGCACGGTTCCCGCACCGTCGCGCCGCCGCCGCCGCCGGGTCACGAAGGTGCAATGGAGCATGGTGGCGGGCATGGGCACGGCGGCGAAGGCGTCCCGGCGGGTGTCGAAGGCGGCGGCACGCGTGAAAGCCAGCCGGAGCGCCGCGCCGTTCCGGCACCGGCCGAGCGTGGTCGCCCCGGGAACGAGCGCAACGGTCGCGACGTCGCGGCGCCCGAGTCGCGACAGCAGCGCGAAGCGACACCGCCGGCGCACGGGCGCGAGCGCCCGGCCGAGCGGGGCGCGCCGGTGCGCGAGCGGTCGGATCGCGTGACGCCGCCGCGCGAGCGTCCCGCCGAGCACGCGGCGCCGCCGCCACCCGCGGCGCGCGAGCGATCGGAGCGCGCGGCCCCGCCGCCACGCGAGCCGCACCAGCGCCCGGCGCCGGAGCGTGTCGCGCCGCCGCACGAGAACCCGAGCGGGCGACTCGCGCCCCCGATACGCGCGCCGCGTGAGCCCTTGCACGGCCGTTCGGAGGAGCACGCGGCGCCGCCGGCGCGCGAGCGCAGCGTCGAACGGAGCATGCCGCCACCGCACGTCGAGCGGCAGCCGGCGCCGCAGCGGGAGCGGACCGTCGAGCACGCGGCGCCGCCGGCACACGCCGCGCCGCCGGCGCACGCCGCGCCGCCACCGCACGCCGCGCCGCCACGCCAGGCACCGGACGGCCGTGAGAAGGGCCACCACCAGCAGCAGGACCGCTAGCGACAACGGCGCTCGCGGTCCCGTGCCGCGAGCGCCGTCACGTCAGTCGGGGCTCACCACCTGCGACGGCACGCACAGCTCGCGCAGATGGTTGACCTCGAGCGTGTCGGGACCGAACTGGTTCGCGATGTAGACGGGGCCGTCGATGCCGCGGAAGACGCGTGAGCCGCGCGCCGGCTTGACGACGTAGCAGAGCAGGTTGGCGTCCGGATCGAGGACGCCCTCACCGCGCTTGTCGACGGCGGTGCAGAGGCGCAGCGGACGCTTCACGTCGAGTGTCATCGTCCCGAACTGATCGACGAGGCTCACGCCCGCCACGCGCGTGCGCCCGCCCTTGATGCCGTAGCACTGGAAGTGGTCGATGTCGGGCGGGTTCGGCGCCGCGGGCGGGCCGATGAGGCTCTTGCCGCTCGGCACCATCAGCATGAGCGGCCGCTTCACCTTGACGGTGATCGTGCCGAACGGGTTCACGATCGTCTGCGGGCCGGTGGGGATGAACGGCGGAATCCGATCGGTGATGACGTAGCCGACGAGATGATCGGAGTCCTGCGGTCCGATGTCGCTCGGATTCGCGATGCTGGCGGGATTGCAGAGACGCTTCACGCGCTTCGACGCGGTGAGGTCGATGGCCGACGAGCCGTAGCGATCGGTCACGTCGAGGTCGGTGATCGGCCCGACGGTCGACGCGTCGACCTCGTAGCACTGGAAGCCGAAGATCGGGCCGGGCGTCGGCGTTGCGCTGGTCGTCGGCGTCGCGGTCGGCGTCGGCGCCTCGCTCGCGGCAGCGGTCGGCGTGGCCGTGACGGTTGCGGTCTCGGTCGGCGTCGGCGTGTCGGTCGGCGTCTCGGTCGGGGTGGCCGTCTCGCCCGGCGTGGGAGTTTCGGTCGCCGTGGGCGTCTCGGTCGGGGTCGGCGTTGCGGTTGCGGTCGGCGTCGCGGTCTCGGTCGGCGTCGCGGTGGCGGTCACGGTTGCCGTCGGCGTGACGGTCGGAGCGCAGCCGCCGACGAGGAAGTTCGCGGTCGCGTCGAACGCGTTGTCCTCGAGGTGCAGGGCGGCGACCGGCGGCGTGCCGAACGCGCCGCTGCTCGGGACGAGGACCGTCGCGTTCACGGGCAAGCCGCAGCCGGTCAGCTCGACCTTGTAGTCGTCCGCATGATCGGGCAGCGGCACCGTGAACGAGCCGTCGCCGCCGCCGGTCGTCGCCGGGAACGTGCTCGCCGGTGCGCTGACCGACGTGATCAGCACGCAGACGCCGTTGAGCGGCGCGTCGCCGTCGATCTGCTGATTGCCGTTCGTATCGCAGAATACCTGGCCGCTGATGTGCCATGCCCATACGGGCGAGGCGGCGAGCAACAGGCCGAGCGTGCCGATCAGGGAGAGGCGGGCGGGGTGCGTGTGGCGCATGTCGAGGGCTCCTCACCGCAGACCGGGGCCGGTCGACGGTGGTCCTCTTCGGTGCAAGAACCTTGCGCGCGCGGGCCCCGAGTTTTCGAGGTGTGGGTGCGGTCAGCTCGTGCGCTGCTGCACGAGCGGGGCAGCGCGGCGACGTTCGGGCGCGAGCGCGTGCGGCGTGCGGAGAGCGGACGATGGCGCGAGTGATCGGCGGGGAGCGCCGGCGTCGGCTATAGACCTCGCCCCGCTCGCGGCGCTCTCGCCCCTCGTCGAGTGGGGCCCGTGCGCGTCGCGGCGAATCCCGGCCGCTCCCGGGCGTGACGACGCCCGCCTGGCTACGCCGTCCAGTATTCGCGACAGGCGACGGTATAGAGATCGAGGAAGGCCGCGCTGAGCCGTGCGAGCTGCGCGTCGCTCGGAGGGCGCGGGGTGTCATCCGCGCCGGCGGCGAGCGCGCGGATGGTCGCGACGTCGCGCTCCGCCCAGACCGGGACGCCGGCGGCGAACGCGTGCTCCAGCTCCGCGGCCGCGCGCGTCACGCGCTCCGCTGGCGGCGCGGTGAGCGACAGCAGCGCGGCCACGGCGGCCCGCAGCCGCTCGTGCTGCGCTCGAATGACATCGACCTGCATCGGAAGATCCCCCGCAACACGAAAACGGGGCTCCCAGTACACCTGGGAGCCCCGTCTCGCAACAGGCTACATCGATCGCCCGACGATCAGACGACCGGACAGGACTGCACGCAGGAATGGAAGCCCTGCCGGCAGGCCTCGATGGCGGGATGCGCGTCCTCGCGGGCCTGGTCGCGGCACTCGAAGGCGTTGACCTGCGCGTTGTCGATGCACTGGTCGAGCTCGGGCGTTCCGTCGCCGTACAACTGATGGCAGTTGGCCTTGGCGTCGTCGCGGGTGGCGTTGCATGCGGCGATGTCCGAGGCGAGCTGCGCCTGGGCCGGGTCGTTGCACGAGTCGCGATCGGCGCGGCACTGCTCGACGCAGGCATGATCACGGTGCCGGCACGCGTCCTTCCCGATCTGGAAGTCCTCCTTGCACTCGGCCTGCGCGGCCTTGTACACGACCTTCGCGTCGGCCTTGCACTGGTGCGGATCCGCGGGCGTCTCGGGCGACGCTGGCGGGCATGCCGTCGCGCAAGTCCTGAAGTCCTTGCGGCACTGCTTCAGCAGCGGCTTCGCGGCTTCGCGCGCACTGTCGCGGCACTCGAAGGCCACGACCTGCGCCTGATCGATGCACGCGTCGCGCTCCGGCGATCCGGCGGGGTTGTTCTGGCGACACGTCGCCTTGGCGTCCGCCAACGTGGCGTTGCACTGGTCGATCGCGGCGTCGAAGCCGGTCGCCTGCCGGCAATCGTAGCGGTCGGCACGACAGACCTCGACGCACTGATGATCGCGGTTGAGGCAGGCGTCCTTGGCGGACTGGAAATCCTCCTTCGCGCTGGCTTTGCAGTCCTTGTAGGTCTGTTTCACGTCACGGCGACAGGAGTCGGTCGCGCGCGCGGCTGGAACGGCGACCAGCAGGGCGAGGCCGCTGAGGGCTATGATCGAACGAATCGGCACACGAACTTGCATCAGAATCCTCCTTTCAAGGGTGGGACGGGTCGGGAACCCGCCGCGGTCATCAGCGACCGCGCTCTCACTGCGGTTAGAGTGGGCGCCTGGGCCGCAACAGTCAAGGCAAATCCGCCCCGCGTTCACGTGTCCGATGTCGACGCATCGCTTCCGGGTGACGATCATCACGTGTTCGGGTGGGGCGGAACAGATCTCGTACACTCGATGACTTGGCGGCGCTCGCCGCGGTGCGCGCCTTGCTTGGGTGGCGGTATGCAGGGCGGATCGATCGGTGCCGCGCGCAGCATGACGCCGCTCGGGCCGCCGCTGCGGGCGTCAGCGTTTGCGCGTGCGGGAACGCACTTCCTCGCGTATGCGGCGCGGGCACGCGGACGCTATTTTGCACGCGGCGTCGACCGCGACGTATGCCGTACGCTGCATGACGCGGCCCGGTTGCGCACGCTCTATCGCTTCGGTCCGCCGCCGCCGTTTCGCCTCGGCGTCCAGCGCGCGCGCACCGACGAGTACGCATTCCGTTCGCCGTTCGCGACCCCGTGGCGGGCGCGCAACGAAGCCGGCGTCACGCTTCACCGGGCCGGCCCCGATCGGCGGACCCTCGTCGTCCTGAACGTCGCGGGCGGATCGCTGGTGCGCTGGCTTCTCGTCCGCGCCATCGTTCCCGCGCTTCTCGCGAGCGCCTTCGACGTCGCCGTTCCCGTCGCACCGGGCAGCGGGCGGCGCCGTACGCCCGACGATCGGCGTCTCGGGTGGGCGCATAGCGTCGGGGCGGCGCTCGCCGCGATCGTGCAGCTCGTGCACGACAACGTCGCGCTCGAATCGTGGGCCCGTGAGCGCGGCTATCGCACGATCGTCGTGACCGGCGTCGGTCTCGGCGGAACGGTCGCCGCCGTGCTCGCCGCGACCACCTCGCGGTTCGACGGCTACGTGCCGGTCGTCGCGGGGGCGCACCCCGGCCGCCTCTGGATTCCGCCGCGGCCGCTCGCGCGCGCCGTGCACGCGGGCGCGCTGGCGCGCGCCGGCGTACGGTCGCGGCGCGCGCTCGCGCGACTCTTCGATCCGGTCGCGCCCAATCGATTGCCGCCGCCGCGCGCCCGCCGGCGTTGCACGGTCGTGGGGCTGCGTTTCGATCCCATGGTACCCGTCGGCGACGTACGCGACCTCGCCGCGCATTGGGGAATCGAGCCGCGCTGGATCGCGTGCGGCGGCGCCGAGCTCGGGCGCTGGCCGCGGGAGCTCGGCGCGATCCTGGCGCAGCGCGCGCGGCTCGCAGCGCCGGCGTCGTAGGCGCGCTACTCGCGCGCCGCGTCGCGGTCGGTCGAGCCCGGCCACCAGGCCGGAAGGTGGTCGCTCCACTGCCAGTGGACGATCGCGACGATGACGAGCAGGAGCGCGACGGCGAACGCCCAGTGCTCGGCCCGGTGCATGTGGTGCACCAGGATCTCGAGACGGTCGGCAAACAGGTAGCCAAGCAACATCATCAGCGGGACGCTGGCGCACGCGGAGAGCGCGTCCCAGAAGATGAATTGCCGGAAGCTCATGCCCGCCGCGCCGGCCGCGGCGAACGCGGCCACGCGCAGTCCGGCGATGTGCCGCGCGATGACGATGGCCCCCACGCCGTAGTGGTTGATGAGCGCGCTTGCGCGGTCGATCCGCTCGGCCGTGACGGAGTTCGGGAAGCTGCGGCGGCGCAACGAGCGGCCGCCGCGGCGGCCGAGCAGGAAAAGGCCCGCGTCGCCGAGGAGGACGCCGGCGAAGCATACCGGCAGCGCGATGGTGAGACGCATCACACCGCGGTGGCTCAGGTAGCCGGAGAGGAGAATCGGGATGTCCTCGGGGATCGGGACGCCGACGCCGGCGGCGAGGAGCAGGAAGAACGCGGCGGCGTACGTCGAGTGTTCGAGGTAGGGGAGGACCGTCTCCATGGATTTCGTGCGCAGTGTAGCGGATCGTGGGCGGGTCGCGCGAACGCCCCGGCGCTCAACCGCCGAATCGCATCATCGTGCGCACGATCCAGGGATCGTCCTTCGGCAGGTGCTCGCGATCCTGCCGCAGCAGCGCACGGCGTGCGGCGGTGACGCCGAGCCAGCGCAACGGCTCCGGAGGGAACGGCAAGGCCGTGGCGCGGACGAAGCAGAGGTCGGTACGCTCGGTGCGGCGGCCGAGCACGAGATCGGCGAGGATTCGTCCGCCGAGGTGCGTCGGCCCGACGCCGTGGCCGCAGTACCCGAAGCCGTAGTGCACGCGGCCGCCCTCGAGCGTGCCGAACGTCGGCACGAACCGCACCGTCAATCCCACCGGCCCGCCCCATTCGTGGGTGAAGCGCGCGTCGGCGAGTGGCGGGAACGTGCGGCGGAGATCGTCCTTCAGGCGCGCGAACACCTCGGGGTTGCGATCGTGCCGCGGGCCGACGCTCGAATCGTAGAAGTAGGGTGCGTCCTCGCCGCCGAACAGGACGCGGCCGTCGCTCGTCGGACGATAGTAGTGCAGATAGGTGCGCCGGTCCTCGAGCCCCTCGCGTCCCTGCCAGCCGATGGCGTCCCACAGTGCGGGCGCGAGCGGCTCGGTGAGGACGATGTAGGAGTAGATGGGCACGACGTAGCGATGGATCGCCGGGAACTGCACCGAGTAGGCGTTCGTCGCGAGCACGACCTGATCGGCGCGGACCACACCATCCGGCGTGCGGATCGTCACCCGTCCGCTCTCGGCGCGCACCTCCTCGACCGCCGTCGTCTCGAACACCTCGACGCCGAGCTCGGTCACGACCCGACGCTGCCCGCGCACGAGCCGCGCCGGATCGAGGATGGCGCACGTCTCCTCACGGACCCCGCACTCGTAGGTGGGCGAATGCACGCTCGCCCGGAGCGCCGCGCGATCGAGGAAGCGGAAGCCCCCGAGACCGAGACGTTCGGCCTGGCGGAATTCGGCCTCGATGCGGGGAATCTGGCTCGGATCGGAGGCGAGGGCGATGAGGCCGTTCTTCTCGTAGTGACACTCGACCCGGTGCTCGCGCGTGAAGGCGCCGATGCCGTCGACGGACGCGGCCGCGGCGCGATGCGCGTCGCGCGCCGCGCTCTCGCCGAACGCCTGTACCATGTCGTGCAAGCCGCGGTTCAGCAACGTCATCGCAAAGCCGCCGTTCCGTCCGCTCGCGCCGTAGCCGACCACCTCGCGCTCGATCAGTGCGATGCGGAGGGTCGGAGCGGCGCGCTTCAGGAAGTAGGCGGTCCAGAAGCCGGTGAAGCCGCCGCCGACGATCGCGACGTCGACCGACCGATCGCTCTCGAGTGGCGGGCCGGGGGTGTAGGCGGTCTCCAGCCAGAAGCTGCGGGTCGCGTAGTCGCCCATGGGGGTCCGCTACCATACTCCTCGCGACCACCCAACGCGCCTGCTGACTCCGGAAGGCGTATCTCCTATAGAGCGTCCATGGGCCGCCTGCAGGTGGGAATCGAAACGGGGTGTGTCGCGCCGCTTTGGGTGGAGCGGCTCGGGATGCGGCTCGCCACCCTGTCCGGTGCCGACAGCCTGCTGCTGCCGGATCACTATCTCGGCTTCGTGCCGCGTGCGCTCTGGAAGCCCGAGTACACGCCGGCGGCGAAGATGGTGCCGTCGACCGACGCGTTCTTCGATCCGTTCGTGATGATGGGCATGATGGCGGCGCGCTACCGGCGGGTACGCATCGGCACCGGTGTCACCGAGGCGTTCCGCCGCCATCCGGCGACCTTGGCGCAGGCGTTCGTCACCGTCGATCACATGACGGGTGGCCGCGCGATCCTCGGCATCGGCAACGGCGAGCGCGAGAACACCGAGCCCTACGGCATGCCGTTCAGCCGCCGCGTCGGCCGTCTCGAGGAGGCGCTCACGATCATCCGCAAGCTGTGGGAGAGCGGCGGCGAGCCGGTCAGCTTCGACGGCCCGACGTGGCGTCTGCGCGACGCGCTCTTCGCGACCCCCCTCTACAAGAACCGCGCACCGAAGATCTGGGTCGCCGCGCACGCGCCGCGGATGCTCGGGCTCGCCGGGCGCTTCGCCGACGGGTGGTATCCGACACAGAAGATGACACCCGACGAGTACCGGCAGAAGCTCGGCACGATCCGCGCCGCCGCGGCGGAGGCGGGTCGGCCGGTCGATCAATTCGAGGCGGCGCTGCAGATCCAGGTGGCGATCGGACCGGGCCGGGAGAAGACCCTGGCGCGGCTGATGAAGGTGAAGCCGGTCGCGGCGATGGGTCTCCTGATGCCGGGTGCGGTGTGGAAGAAGCACGGTCTCACGCATCCGCTCGGTGAGACGTTCGAGGGCTTCGCCGACATCATCCCGAACGCGGTGCCGCCCGCGGCCTATGCCGAGGCGGAGCGCGTCGTGACGCCGGATCTCATCCGCGAGGGAATCACCGCGGGGACCGTGGACGAGATCGTCGACGAGGTGAAGCCGCTCGTGGCCGCCGGCCTGCGGCACGTGGTCATGTGGAACATCGGGCCGCTCGCCACCGGGGGAAGCCCCGCGGAGCTGCTCCGGCAGACGCAGCTCATGCGCCGCCTGCGGAAGCTGCGGACGAACGGCGCGTAGTCGGGGGAGCGCGCGGGCGCGCAGCTCCGCTTGCCGGCGGATGCGGCGTCTCGTAGCGTCGAGCGCGTGACGGCCTTGCTGGACGGTCCGCTGCCCCTCCTCATCGCGCAGGCCATCGTCGTCGTCGGCCTGTCGCGTGCCGTCGGCATCGCGGCGCGCCGCCTGCGACAGCCGATGGTGATCGCGGAGGTTGCCGCGGGTGTCATGCTCGGGCCGTCGTTTCTCGGCTGGCTCGCGCCGGGCGTCTCGGCCGCCTTGTTCCCACACGATTCGCTCGGCGCCCTGCAGCTCGTCAGCGAGCTCGGCCTCATCCTGTTCATGTTCCTGGTCGGCCTCGAGTTCGACACGACGCTGCTGCGCGGCCGTGGGCGCGCATCGATCGTGATCGGCCAGAGCGGCATGATCCTGCCGTTCGCCCTCGGGGCGCTGACCGCGCTCTACCTCTATCCACGGCTCGCGCCGCCATCGGTGCCCTTCAGCTCGTTCACGCTCTTCATGGCCGCGGCGATGAGCATCACCGCCTTCCCCGTGCTGGCGCGCATCCTCGTCGAGCGGCGCCTGTTGAAGACCAAGCTCGGCGCGGTCGCGATCACCTGTGCGGCGGTCAATGACGTCACCGCGTGGTGCGTCCTCGCCGTCGTCGTCTCGATCGTGCGCGCGTCGAGCGCCGCGAGCGGCATCCTGACCACGGCGCTGGCGCTCACGTATATCGCGGCCATGCTCGTCGTCGTGCGGCCCTTCGTGCGTCGCCTCGCCGGGCGCAGCGCCGATCGCGAGGGCCTCAATCAGAACGTCGTCGCCGTCACCCTGATCCTGGTCCTGCTCTCGAGCTGGGCGACCGAGGCGATCGGCATCCACGCGCTCTTCGGCGCCTTCATCTTCGGCGCGATCGTACCGAAGGAGAGCCGCTTCCCGCAGATCCTCGCCGACAAGCTCGAGGATCTCGTGGTCGTGCTCCTGCTGCCGCTCTTCTTCGCGTACAGCGGCCTGCGGACCGAGATCGGGCTGCTCGCCACCCCCGAGGCGTGGCTCATGTGTGGTCTCGTCATCGCGACGGCGTGTCTGGGGAAATTCGGCGGCAGCGTGCTGGCCGCCCGTGTGACCGGCCTGCGCTGGCGCGAGGCGACGGCGCTCGGGATCCTGATGAACACGCGCGGCCTGATCGAGCTCATCGTCCTCAACATCGGGCTCGATCTCGGCGTCATCTCGCCCGCGCTCTTCACCATGATGGTGCTGATGGCGCTCGTCACCACATTCATGACCACGCCCCTACTCGAATGGGTCTATCCGATGAGCGAGATCGCGCGCGACGAGGACGGGGCGGTCGGGGTCGTGACCTCGGGCGGGTTCACGGTGCTCATGTGCGTCGCGTACGACCGCTCCGGGCCGGCCATGGTGACCCTCGCCGGCGCGCTCGCGGGCGACGCCCCGGCCGGCGACCGCTTGTACGCGCTGCGCCTCATCCGGCCGACCGACCGCGCGTCGTTCGTCCTGCGGCAGCAGGCGGGGGTGGCGGACGACGCCGGCCCGCTCGTGCCCCTGCTGACCCGCGCCGAGGAGCTCCACCTCGAGGTCCGGTCCCTCGCCTTCGTGTCGTCGCAGCCGGCGCACGACATCTGCAGCATCGCGCAGGTGAAGCGCGCCGACCTCGTGCTGCTGGGCTGGCACAAGCCGATCGTCGGCAACACCGTGCTGAGCGGCACCGTGCACGACGTCATGCGCCGCGCGGAGACCGACGTCGGCGTGCTGGTCGACCGCGGCCTCGACCGCATCGAAACCGTGCTCCTGCCGTACCTCGGCATCGCCCACGACACGGGCGCGCTGCGCCTCGCGCATCGCCTCGCCAGTCATGTCGGCGCCCGGGTCACGGTGCTGCACGTCGTCGATCCGGAGCAGCGAGGGGACGAGCGCGGCGTCGTCGCGGCGCGCGTCGGCGACGCGTTCCGCGGGGTCGACCGGCGCGTCGAGCTCAAGGTGATCGACCACGCCACGGCGTGGCGGGCCGCGGTCGAGGAGGCCGGGCGCGGCTACGATCTCGTGCTGATCGGCGCCGGCGCCGAATGGGGCCTCGAGCACCGGCCCTTCGGCTTCCACGCCGAGATGATCATCCGCGACTGCCCGACATCGCTCCTCGTCGTCCGACCGTACCGTGTCGCGGCGGCCGCCGCTGCGCCGTCCGTGCGCGCGGCGATCTGACGCTGCGCCCGCAGCGCCTCCTCCTGCAACGCCTGGCGTGCGGAACGCGACGTCGGTCGAGCGGCGATGCGGCCATGGGCCCTCGTGTCGGCCGCCGCTGGTGAAGGAGCTTCGCCCCGGCTATGACGACGGTGCAGGCATCTTCCCGACGGGAGCGCCCAATGGCCGACGACATCTACGATACCCCCGAGCACGCGCTGTTCCGGCAGACCGTCCGCAAGTTCGTCCAGGAGGAGCTGGCGCCGCGCGCGCGCGAGTTCGATCAGATGGGCCGGATCGACAAGTCGCTCTACCGCAAGATGGGCGAGCTCGGGCTGCTCGGGCTGCGCTACGATCCGAGGTGGGGTGGCGCCGGACTCGACTGGTCCTACACGGCGGTGATGTTCGAGGAGATCGCCCGCTGCGACAACGCCGGCGTGGCGATGGGCATCACGGTGCAGACCGACATGGCGACGCCGTCGCTGCACCAGTTCGGCAGCGACGAGCTCCGGCAGCGCTACCTCGTGCCGGCGGTGAAGGGCGAGATGGTGGCCGCGATCGCGGTGACGGAGCCGGACGCCGGCTCCGACGTCGCATCGATCAAGACGCGCGCCGTGCGGGACGGCGACGATTGGGTGATCACCGGCAGCAAGATCTACATCACCAATGCCGCGACGGCCGACTGGCTCTGCCTGCTCGCGGTCACCGATCCCGAGGCCGGCTACGGCGGCTTCTCGCAGATCGTCGTGCCCACCGATTCGCCCGGCTTCAGCTACCAGCTCCTCGACAAGATCGGGAACTGGGGCTCGGACACCGGCTTGCTCTTCTTCGAGGACCTGCGCGTCCCGGTGACGAACACGATCGGCGACGTCGGCCGCGGATTCCAGCAACAGATGATGCAGTTCCAGGACGAGCGGCTGATCGCCTGCGTCAGCACCAGCGCCGGATCGCGGGCGCTGTGGGAGGAGACACGGCGCTACTGCGAGAACCGCGTCGTCTTCAAGAAGCCGCTCAGCAAGATGCAGGTCACCCAGTTCAAGCTGGTGGAGATGTTGACGGAGATCACCGCCGCACGGGAGCTCACGCATCACTGCATCCGCAAGCGCCTCAAGAACGAGGATGCGACGATGGAGATCTCGATGGCGAAGCTCTTCTGCGGGCGCATGGCGCGCTATGTCGCCGACGAGTGCATCCAGCTCCACGGCGGCTTCGGCTACATGAAGGAGAGCAAGGCCGGCCGCGCCTTCGTCGATACCCGCCTCATCTCGATCGGCGGCGGCGCCGACGAGGTGATGATCCACTACATGGCGAAGATGCTCGGACTGTAGGCCCGAGCGAGATCGCGCCGCGCGGCCTCCTCGACGAGCTGCGACCAGGTGACGGACCGCGTCCTCGATCCGGCGAACCCGAGCCCGGCGTTCCCGACCCTCGGCGGCGTTGCGGGCGGTTTCGAGGTGTACGTGAGCGAGGGCTTCGCCCACCTCGACGTGGTCACGGCCGAGGATGGACCGGACAACAACGTGATCGGCCTCGCCGCGTTCCTGAAGCGCAACACGCAGTAGATCGGGCCGCTCGCCCGCCGGGCGCGGCGGGCGAGCGATTGACGTCCCGCCACGTCCGCGCGATGTATCCGCGGACGACGAGCAGTAGAGACCTTCGGCGGGACGGGGCGGCGGCATGACGACCCTCGTCACCGGCGCGACGGGCACGGTCGGCCATGCGATCGTCCGCGCGCTGCGCGGTCGCGGCAGGCAGGTGCGGGCGCTCGTGCGCGACGTCGGACGGGCGCGGGCACTGGTGCCCGCGGGCGTCGAGCTCGTCCGCGGCGACGTGACCGATGCCGCCTCCGTCCGTCGGGCGATGGCCGGATGCACGGTCGTCTATCACGCGTCGGGACTCCCCGAGCAGTGGCTGCCCGACGCGCGCCGCTTCGACGAGGTGAACGTCGGCGGCACGGAGCATCTCGTCGAGGCCGCGCTCGCCGAGCGAGCGGCGGCGTTCGTCTACACGAGCACGATCGATGTCTTCACGATGCGCCCCGGCGTCGAGTTCGACGAGGGTGAGATCGATCCACGGCCGAAGGGGACGCCCTACGAGCGGTCGAAGCAAGCCGCCGATCGGCTCGTGACCGCCGCGCTCGCGCGCGGGCTGCCGGCGCGGTTCCTGCACCCCTCCGGCGTGTACGGTCCCGCGCCCGTCGTGACGGGCGTGAACGACTTCGTGCAGCGTCTCGTCCGCCGGCAGATTCCACTGCTGTTGCCGGGTGGGTTTCCGCTCGTCTTCGCCGACGATGTCGCCGCCGGCCACCTCGCGGCGGAGGAGCGCGCGCCCGTCGGCGCGCGCTTCATCCTGAGCGAGTCGTACTGGCGGCTCGATGCGATCGCACGGGCGGTGGCGGCGCAGGCGCCCGCGGCGCGCGTCCCCCCGGTGCTGCCGATGTGGGTGGCACGCTTCCTCTCCGAGTTGGGCGAGCTGGCGGCGCGTCTCACGCGGCGCGCGCCCCTCATCCCGAGCGGCCAGCTGCACTTCCTTTCCATGGACGTCCGGCCGCTCGCGCAGCGCGCGCGGCGCGAGCTCGCGTGGCGTCCGGTGGCGTTCGAGGAAGGTCTGCGCCAGACGCTGACGAGCCTCGACGACCGCACGCGCGCCTGACGCCGGAACCGGCCGCCGTCAGCGGCCCTGCATCAGCACCTTCGGCCCGTCCGGAAACACGATGTCGATCTTGCTGCTGTCGCGCTCGCCGGTCACGACGCCCAGACCAAACGTGGCGTGCGCGATCAGCTCGCCGACGGCAAATCGCTGCGTCATCGCATAGGGACGAGAAGCGTCGCGGGTGCGGCCGCGCAGGAGCGCCTGGTAGTCGCTCTGCCGCGTCGCCTGCTCGTCGCCGGCGCGACGGGCGCGCTTCGCGCCGGTGCCCGGGGTACGCGGGGCGTTCTTACGATGTGCGTGCTGGCCGCCGCAGGTATTGCAATGGACGCGGGTGATCTTGCCGGCCGCCATCGCCTCGATCGTGTGTCGCAGCACCAACTTACAGCGCGTGCACCATCCGTCGACGCTCTTCCCCACCTCGAGCTTGATCGTCTCCTTGGTCGTCATCCCACTAGCATATACGAGCGAGAGGCAACTTGCGATCTTGGCCCGGAGGCCGCTTTTCCTTCGCCCGCCGACGGTCTACAAGCCGGGTCCCCGCATGATCCGTCTGGAGACCGTTTCCAAGCAGCATGGTGGGCGCATCCTCTTCCTCGATGCGTCGATGGCGGTGTTTCGCGGCGAGAGAGTCGGCCTCGTTGGCCCGAACGGGGCCGGAAAATCGACCGTATTCCGCATGATCGTCGGCGAGGAGGAGCCCGATTCCGGTCGGGTGATCGTCGAGCGCCGGGTCAGCGTCGGTTACTTCTCGCAGTCGGTGGGCGAGATGGGCGGCCGCAGCGTGCTCGAGGAGGCGATCGCGGGGGCGGGGGAGGTCGCCAGCGTCGCCCACGAGCTCCACGAGCTCGAGCTCGCCATGGCCGATCCCGGGCGTGGCGCGGATCTGGAGCGGCTGGTCGCCCGCTTCGGCGAGGTGCAGGGGCGCTTCGACGATCTCGATGGCTACGGCCTCGAGGCGCGGGCGCGCGAGATCCTCGCCGGGCTCGGGTTCGCCCCGGAGGTGTTGGAGCGCGACGCCGCCGAGCTGTCGGGCGGGTGGAAGATGCGTGCGGCGCTCGCCCGCATCCTGCTGATGAAGCCCGATGCGCTCCTGCTCGACGAGCCGACGAATCACCTCGATCTCGAGTCGATCCTCTGGCTGGAGCAGTTCCTGCGCGCCTTCGACGGCGCACTCATCATGACCTCGCACGACCGGGCGTTCATGAACCGGATCGTCACGAGGGTCGTGGAGATCGATGGCGGCGAGCTCACGAGCTTCACGGGCGACTACGACTTCTACGAGGCGCAGTGCGCGATCAACGCGCGGCAGGCGGAGGCGCAGTACGCGCGGCAGCAGGCCATGCTCGCGAAGGAGGAGGCCTTCATCGCCCGCTTCAAGGCACGCGCCAGCCATGCCGCGCAGGTGCAGTCGCGGGTGAAGAAGCTGGAGAAGATCGAGAAGGTCGAGCCGCCGCGGCGGCGGCGCGTCGTACAGTTCGAGTTCCCGACCCCGCCGCGCTCGGGCGACGACGTCGTCAAGCTGGCGCACGTCGACAAGGGCTGGGGGGCCCGCCCCATCTACCGCGACCTCGACTTCGTCGTCCGCCGGCGCGAGCGCTGGTGTGTCATGGGCGTGAACGGCGCCGGGAAGAGCACGCTGCTGAAGCTGATCGCCGGCGAGTCGCCGCCCGACGCCGGCACGGTCACGCTCGGCGGCAGCGTCAAGCTCGGCTACTTCGCGCAGCATGCCATGGACCTGCTCGATCCCGCCCGCACCGTGATCGAGACGCTGGAGACGGCGCACCCGCGCGCGTCGTTCGGGGCGTTGCGCGCGATCGCCGGAGCCTTCGACTTCCCGGGCGACGACATCGAGAAGGGCGTGCGGGTGCTCTCCGGCGGCGAGCGCGCGCGGCTCGTGCTCGCCGCCATGCTGTTCGACCCGCCGAACTTCCTCGTCCTGGACGAGCCGACGAACCATCTCGACCTCGCGACCAAGGACATGCTGACGAAGGCGCTCGCCGACTTCGATGGCACCATGATCTTCGTCTCGCACGACCGCTCGGTGCTGCGCGGCCTTTCGAACCGCGTGCTCGAGGTCGGTGGCGCCGACGGGCCGGTGCCGTACGCCGGCGGCTATGCGGAGTACGTGGCGCAGACGGGCTACGAGGCGCCGGGGATACGCTGAGCCTCGGCCGCGGCCTCCGCGGTCCCGTCAGCGCGGGGCGCTGGCGGCCCGCGCGACGGTCAGGCGTCGTCGGTAGGCCCCCGGCGCCAGGCCGAACCAGCGGCGGCAGGCGCGGCCGAAGTTGGCGGCATCCTCGTAGCCGAGCGCGTAGGCGACGTCGGCGACGGTGAGCTGCGGGTCGCGCAGCAGGTACTCGGCCTCCATTTTCTGCCTCGCCGCCAGCAGCCGACGGTAGCTGGTGCGGCCCTCGCGCAGCCGGCGCGCCAGCGTCCGGCGGGACACCCGCAGCTCGCGGGCGACGGCCGCGACGGGGGGCGGCTCGGTCCGGCTCGCGAGGATCTGCTCGACGCGCGCCGGGAAGAAGCCGCCGCCGTCGAGGCGTCGGGCGCCCGCCGCGAGCGTACGCACGGCGGTCGCGAACGCGACCGGATCGACGAGCGGGCACTCGATGCGCAGCCACTCGCGCGGGAACACGACGGCGGCCTCGCGCTGCGCGAACCGGACCGGGGCATGGAGGCACTCGCCGTAGCGTCGCGCATAGGGCGGCGCGCCGGAGGGGATTTCGAAGCGTCCCGCGTCCATCGTCCGCCCGATCGCCGACTCGAGCAGCGCCTGCGTGCTGAGGAGGACGATGTCGAGCAGCGCCATCCGCTCGGCGGCGCCGAGCGCCACGAGGTCCTCGGGCAGCAGGCGGACCTCGTCGTCGCGGACCACGGCGCGCAGGCGGAAGTGCGGCGCGCGCACCTGGCTGAAGCGCGTCATGACGTCGACGCTCTGGCGCACCGTCGCCGCGCTCACGACGCCGATGCCGATCGGCCCGTGCGTGGCGGCGTGGAGGCGCGCGCCCATCGCCAGCGCCCAGCCCGGCTCGAGGAGGCGGTTCGCGTTCTCGATCTGCCGCAGCTGCTGCCCGAGCGTGATCTCGCCGGCCCCGGCCGACACGTCGGCGTCGGACACGCCCGTGCCGTCGAGCAGGGCGGCACGCTCGCGCGGGGTGACGGTACAGCCGCGCACGATCAGACGCAGGTACGCGGACGTCATCGGAAGATCGCCCGAGAAGGCTCGCCCGGCTTGCCGGGCTTGCCTGGGTTGGCTCGAAATGACCAGTCGCTGGCCCATCCTGCACTCGAAGAGGTTCGCGCGTCCATGTCAAGACGGCGACAGGAGGGATCTCCATGCCGATCGACGACAGCGAACGCCAGCGACGCCGCGCGCTCCTGCGGGCGCACTACGCCGCCGAGAACGAGCACGACCTGGCGCGGATCATGACGACCTTCTCGCCCGCCGGCGTGATGCTCTACAACCGCCAGGCGTTTCCCGACGCCGACAGCATCGCGCGGGCCCATGGCTCCATGGGGTTCGCGACCGGCGGGGCGTTCCAGGACCTGCACACGATCGCGGACCACGAGCACTTCACCGACGACGAGATCGTGGTGGAGGGGCGCCTCACCGGCCGGCACGTGGGCGAGTTCCAGGGCTTCCCGCCGACGAATCGGGACGTCGAGCTGCCCTTCGTCGCCTTCTATCGCTTCGACGCCGCCGGCAAGCTCGCGTCGGAGCGCGTCGTCATGGACCTCGGCGCGCTGGCGTACGCGCCGGCCTTCAAGCCGGCGTGATGAAGCGGGTGCCCCGGGCGGGGGGGTCCTGCGGCGGCCCCGCGAAGCACTGCACGATCGTCATCCAGTCCTCGGCGATCGGACCGTGCACGCGCAGCCCCGTGTCGGCGACGTTGCGGGTCTGCGTCACGACCCTGCAGAAGTCGACCGCGTCACCCTCGACCCCGTTCTCGCGTTCGCCCTCGTTCCACTCCCAGATCGCGCCGGAGGGCGCCGTCAGGCGCACCCGCGGCGCGCGGTCGGGGACCGGACGGCCGCGGTTGGCGTAGGCCCAGCCGAAGGTGCGCACGCCGAGGTCGGCGATGTTCCGCAGGCGATCGGTCGGGACGCATTCGACGCCGAGGAGATCGTAGACCTCCTGGCTGTGCGCCCAGGTTTCCATGAGCCGCGCCGTGATGCTGGAGCGCACGCTCATCGACGGGCCGGCCCAGGCGACGCGCTGCTTCGGGTCGGCGGCGGCGAAGTGCTCGGTCATCTCCAGGTAGAACGTTCGCCACTGCTCGAGGCGGGCGAGGTTCCTCGCGCCGTCGAGCCAATCCTGCTCGACCTCGCCGATGCGGCGCCCCTTGGCGATCTCCCCGAGGAAGCGCGCGATGAAGGTGGCGAAGGCGGGCGGATCGCGCAGCGAGAGATCCGCGGCGCGGTTCCACGCGTGGAGATGACTCACGACGTCGTGGATGCTCCACGACTTGAACTGCGTCGGACGGGTGAACTCGGCGTCGGGCAACGCGGCGAGACGCCGGTACAGTGCCTCGCTCTCGTCGCGGAAGTCCGCCGGTTGACGGAAGACGGGCTGCTCCATGCCCGCCTTCCTTAGCATGTTATCGTGCCGCGACGATTCCCTGCTCGATCATGGTCCGGCCGGTGTCGATGATGCTGTCGCGCACCGGGCGCATCGTCCAGCCGAGCTCGCGCTTCGCCTTGGCGCAGCTCACCAGCTCCTTGCGGCCGACGAAGCCGAGCGCGAGCCGCACCGACTTGTCGAAACGCGCAAACACCCACATCAGCCAGTAGGGTAGGTGACCGGTGGGGATGCGGTAGCCGCGCGGGTTGAACTCGGCCGCGAGGATCTTGGCCATGTCCTGCGTCCAGAGGTGCTCGCCGGCGCAGATGTAGCGGTTGCCGGGCGCCTCCGGCCGCTCCATCGCGAGCCGGTGCGCCAGCGCGACGTCGCGCACGTCGACCGGCGCGAAGCCGATCTCCGGGCAGGCGGGCATCTCGCGCACCATGAGCTTGCGGATCAGCTCGCCCGAGGTGCCCTGGTCGTTGTTGAGGAGCGGGCCGAGGACGAACCCCGGGTTGATGACGGCGAGCTCGAGATGGCGCTCCTGCGGGAGCGTCTTCACGAAATCCCAGGCCGCCCGTTCGGCGAGCGTCTTGCTCTTCGGGTAGGGGTCGCAATTCTCGGCGACGGACCAGTCGGCCTCGGTCCGCACCTTGCCGTTGCTGTCGGTGTGGCCGAACGCCACGGCGGCCACGGACGACGTCATCACGACCCGCCTCACGGTCGCGGTGTCGGCCGCGGCGCGCAGCACGCGCAGCGCGCCGTCGACGGCGGGACGGATGAGGTCGTCCTCGTGCTTCGGTACCTCGGCGGGGAAGGGCGACGCGACGTGCTGGACGTAGGTGCACCCCGCGACCGCCTCGCGCCAGCCGCGGTCGGACGTCAGGTCGGCCTCGACGAGGTCGAGCGAGCCGTGCAGTGCCGTCGCCATGCGCCGTAGATGCTCCGTCTTGCTCGGGTCCTTCAGGCTGCGCACCGTGCCGCGCACGCGGTAGCCGTGCTCGAAGAGCTCGCGGATGCAATGCCCCGCGATGTAGCCGGTGGCGCCCGTCACCAAGACCAGCGGTTGTGATTCGCTCGCCGTCATCGCCGTGCCCTCCTTGCGTGGACGTCGGTGGGATCCCCGAGAGAGTTGACAGTCTGGGCATCTCTTGTCAAGTTCGTGCGCATGCGCGCGCTCTCCGCCCACCGCACCTCGACACGGCGTGACGCGACGCGAGAGGCCATCCTCGCGGCCGGGCAGCGCTGCTTCGCCCGGGACGGCTATCGGCGCACCGCGCTCGACCGGGTCGCACGCGAGGCCGGCATCTCGCGCGCCGCGCTCTACCTGCACTTCGCCAACAAGGAGCAGCTCTTTCGCGCCCTGGTCGGCGAGCTGCATGCGCGGACGCTCGCCGAGGCGAGCGCCGCCGCGCGGGGGAGCGGCGGGCTGGCCGAGCGGCTGACGGCGGCGCTCACGGCGAAGAGCGGCCCCTTCTTCGATCTGCTGCGCGACTCCGAGCACGCCGAGGAGTTCGTCGGCGAGAACCATCGGCTGTGCGGCGACCTTTCCGGGGAGGCGTCCACGACGCACGCGCGTCTCCTCGCGCGCATGCTGACGTCCGCGGCGGCCGCGGGGGAGATCGCGCTCGACGATCTCTCGGCGGGCGACGCTGCCGAGCTGCTGCTCGCCACGGCCGAGGGCATCAAGGACCGCGGCCGGACGACGCTGTCGTCGCGCGCCTTCCGCCGGCGGCTCGGGCAGGCGGTCCGCATCATGATCGCGGGCTTGACGCCGCCGCGCCGGCGCGTCGCGAGCACGGCGGCGCAGCGTGCGACCGCGCGCCGGATGTCGTCTTCGGTGGGCGAGCCGTGGCCGGGCGGCAGCTCGGCTCGCCGCGGCCGCGCCAGGTAGAGACCGGGAGGTCGCATGACGCTCGTGCCGGTCGACGTGGCGATTCGCGGCGCCACCATCTACGACGGTACCGGGGCGCTGCCGTTCGTCGGCGACGTCGCGCTCGGCGCGGATCGCATCGTGGAGGTCGCGCGCGGCACGGGCGCGTGGCGAGGCGGGCGCGAGCTCGACGCCGGCGGGCTCGCGCTCGCCCCGGGGTTCATCGACGTCCACAGCCACGACGACCTCGCCGTCCTCCTCCATCCCGACATGCGCTTCAAGGTCATGCAGGGCGTGACCACGGACGTCGTCGGCAACTGCGGCCTCGGCGCGGCGCCCGCCGGCCCGGCAGCGCGCGTCTTCCAGGCCTTCCACCCCGGACACCGGCTCGGCGACTGGACCGACTACCGCGGGTACATGGAGGCGATCGAGCGCGCGCCGCCGAGCGTGAACGTCGCCGTGCTGGCCGGCCACGGCACGCTTCGCCTCGGCGCGATGCAGCAGCCGCGCGGGCAGCCGTCGGTCGCCGAGCTGGCGCGCATGCAGCGCTGGCTCGCGGCCGCGTTCGACGCCGGGGTCGTCGGCTTCACGACGGGACTCATCTACGAGCCCGGATGCTACGCCCGCCACGACGAGATCGCCGCGCTGGCGCGGATCGCCGCGGCCGCGGACGGGGTCTACGCAACACACATGCGGAACGAGGCCGGCGGGCTCCTCGACGCCATCCAGGAGACGTTGCGCGTCGGCGAGGCGAGCGGCGTCGCGCTGCAGGTATCGCACCACAAGGCGGCCGGTCGCGACAACTGGGGCCGCGTCCGCGACTCCCTCCGTCTCCTCGAGGCGGCGCGGGCCCGCGGCCTCGACGTGAGCGCCGACCAGTATCCGTACACCTCGGCGAGCACGGTGCTGGTCGCGGTGCTGCAGAACGACATGCTGAACGCGCGCGGCGCGGCAGGCGGGCTCGGGCGCGTCGAGGCCGACGGGATCCTCCTGGCCTCGAGCCCGCGCCACCCCGAGTACGAAGGCCGGACGATCGCCGACGTGGCGGGGGCGCGCGGCTGCTCCGCCGAGGAGGCGGCCGCGTGGCTCGTCGAGGAGGAGGGGCCCGCGGCGACGGTCGTCATCGAGGCGATGGACGAGGACGACGTGCGGACGGTGCTGCGGCACCCGACCACCATGATCGGCTCCGACGGGATCCCGACGCTCGACGGCACGCCGCATCCCCGCCTCTACGGGACGTTCCCGCGCGTCCTCGGCCGCTATGCGCGCGATGCCGGTCTCCTGTCGACGGCGGAGGCCGTGCACCGCATGACCGGCCTGCCGGCGGCGAAGTTCCGCCTGCGTGATCGCGGCGTCGTGCGCGCCGGCGCGTTCGCCGACATGGTCGTGTTCGATCCGGCGACCGTCGGGGACACGGCCACCTACGCCGACCCGCACCGCCATCCGACCGGCATCCCGCAGGTGTTCGTGAACGGCGTCCACGTCGTGCGCGACGGCGTCCACACCGGCGCCCGCCCGGGCCGCGTCGTGCGGCGCTAGCGTCGGCGCTCGCTACAGCACCGTGCCGCGCAGCACGACCCAGGCGACGCTGAAGTAGATGACCAGGCCCGTCACGTCGACCAGGGTCGCGACGAACGGCGCCGACGAGGTCGCCGGATCGGCGCCGACGCGCTTCAGGATGAGCGGCAGCGTCGAGCCGGAGAGCGTCCCCCACATGACCACGCCGACCAACGAGAGGCCGACGGTGAGCGCAACGAGCGGCCAGTGCGGCCCGTAGAGGTCGGTGAAGAGCGTCCAGAGGGCGATCCGCAGGAATCCGATCGTGCCGAGGATCAGGCCGAGCATGAGCCCCGAGAGGACCTCGCGCCGCACCACCCGCCACCAGTCGCCGAGACGGATCTCGCCGAGCGCCATGGCGCGGATGACGAGGGTCGCGGCCTGCGATCCGGAGTTGCCGCCGCTCGAGATGATCAGCGGCACGAAGAGCGCGAGCACGACGGCGCGCGCGATCTCGCCCTCGAAGAAGCTCATTGCGGTCGCCGTGAGCATCTCGCTGAGGAAGAGGACGATCAGCCAGGAGGCGCGCTTGCGGATCATGCGCGCGAGCGGCGTGATCAGGTAGGGCTCGTCGAGGGCGCCCGGCTCGACCGCGCCCATGCGCAGCGCGCGCTCGGTGTCCTCCTCGACCATGACGTCGATGACGTCGTCCACGGTGACGAAGCCGACGACGTGGCCGTCGGTCTCCAGCACCGGCACCGCGAGGAGATTGTAGCGGGAGATCTTGGTGGCCACCTGGCCCTGCGGCTCGGCGACGTCGGCCGTGATCGGCTTGCGCCGCATCACGTCCGTCACCGGCGCGTCGGGGTCGGCCATGACGAGATCGCGCAGCGACACCGCTCCGAGCAGGCGCGCGGTGCCGGGCTCGAGCACGTAGCAGGCGTAGATGGACTCCATGTCGTGCGCGACCCTGCGGACGTGCGCCAGCGCGTCGCGCGCCGTCATCGTCGGCGCCAGACGGACGAACTCGGTGGTCATGATGCCGCCGGCCGTGCGCGGCGGATACTTCAGCAGGCGCTCGGCCTCGTGCCGGGCCTCGGCCTTCATGCTGGGGAGGAGGCGATGGCACTCGTGCGGACTGAGCTCGCGCAGGATTTGCGTGCGCTCGTCCGCCGACGCGCCGTCGAGGATGCGCGCCGCCAGCGCCGGCTCGAGCTGCTCGAGGATCGCCGCCCGCCGGCGGAGCGCGGTCTGATCGACGAGCGCGCTCGCCCGCGCCGGCGGCACGGTGCGGAGCACCGTCGCGGCCGCGGCGACCGGCAGCGCGTTCATGAGGTCGGCGAGGTCGGCGTCGCGCATCGCGAGCAACTGCTCGCGCGCGTCGGGGGTCGGTTCGTCAGGACCGTGCAGGACGTCCGTCAGCTCCTCGCTGGTCATGCGGCCACCTCCACGAACGAGAATGCGCGTCGCCGAACCGCCGGCACGCGGCGGTCTTCTATCCCACCGCGGCGGCCGTGCACATTGCGTCGTGCAGCCGACCCTCCACCTCGCACCTCTCATGGCGGGCGGGGGTCCCGATCGCGTCGTTCGAGGGCCAAGGCCCTTCCCCTTGCCGCCCTTTGACGGCCGATCCGGGGCAGGCTACAATTTTCGCTCATGCCGACGTACGCCGTTTGCGCGGGCTTCTTTACCTGGCCTCGAGAGGGGCAGGGAGCCGCTTGACGGCGTAACGGCCGAAGTCACAGACCTCCCAACGCCCCGAGAGTCCGCTCTCGGGGCTTTTTTTTTGCGGCCGCCACATGCGACAGAACGACAGGAGAATGCGATGAAGGAACAGCTCGAGGACCGGAACGTCGTCGACGTCGTGCCGCTCACCTCGCCGCGCGCCCTCAAGCGGGCGCAGCCGCTCGGCGAGAAGGCCGCCGCGCTCGTGCTCGCGACGCGCCTCGCCATCCGCGACATCCTGCATGGACGCGACCGTCGTCGCCTGCTCGTCGTCGTCGGGCCCTGCTCGATCCACGATCCCGACGCCGCCTTCGAGTACGCCCGGCGGCTGCGTCCCGTGGCCGACGCCGTGCGCGACAACCTCCTCGTCGTCATGCGGACCTATTTCGAGAAGCCGCGGACGACGATCGGCTGGAAGGGGATGGTGAACGATCCGCACCTCGACGGATCGTGCGACGTCGAGGCGGGCTTGCGCCTGGCGCGGACCATCCTGGGCGCGATCAACGAGCTCGGCGTGCCGTGCGGCAGCGAGGTGCTCGATCCGATCACGCCGCAGTACATCTCGGATCTCCTCAGCTGGGCGTCGATCGGCGCGCGCACCATCGAGAGCCAGACGCACCGCGAGCTGGCGAGCGGCCTCTCGATGCCGATCGGCTTCAAGAACAGCACCGACGGCGGGCTGGAGGTGGCGCTGCAGGCGATGATCTCGGCGCGTCACCCGCACACGTTCCTCGGGATCGACACCGACGGGGTGACGGCGATGATCAAGACCCAGGGCAATCCCGACCGGCACGTCGTCCTGCGCGGCGGGGCGCGCGGCCCGAACCACGCCGCCGAGGACGTCGTCCGCGCCGCGGCGCTCGTGGCCGCGGAGAGCGTGGCGCGTCCGATCATGGTCGACTGCTCACACGACAACTCGGGCAAGGATCACACCCGGCAAGCGGCCGTCTGCCGCGAGGTGCTGGCGCAGGTGCGCCTCGGCCAGTCGGCGCTGATGGGCCTCCTCCTGGAGAGCAACCTGCATCCCGGGAAGCAGGCGTGGGCGCCGGGCGGCAGGCTGGCCTACGGCGTATCGATCACCGATGCCTGCATGGGATGGGACGAGACGGAGCCGCTGCTCTACGAGGTTGCCGAGGCGGTCGGCGCCGCGCCGCGCGCGGCGGTGTCGGCGTAGTCGGCCGCGCCGCGGACGTGCGCCCACGGGGGCGGGTGATCGAGATCGAGGTCGTAGGGTCCGAACGGGCGCCCGAGCGTGCCGGGCGCCCAGCGCGGACGCCAGCCGGGCGGGAAGTCGCGATACGCGCCCGACGGCGCGCCGCCCTGCTCGGCGTAGGTGCGCGCGGTGAGGTCGAGCAGCTCCGCCTCGAGATGCGCGATGAACTCCCGCAGCATGCGCTCGTCCGCGTCCGGCGGGATCCAGTAGGGGCCCGACCCCAGCGTCAGGCGGCGATTGAACGGCAGCGGGATGCGCGTCCGGTCCCAGGTGTCGAGCGTGATGCCGCGACGATACCACGTCCGCACCGCGATGACGGGCGCCTGGCAGGCGCGTGCGATCGCCGCCGAGCCGGGCTTGACGCGCAGGGCGGGGCCCTGCGAGCCGTCCACCGTGATGCCGTAGAGCACGCGCGGCGCCGCGCGCATGTGCGCGATCATCTCGTGCAGCACGGAGCGCCGGCGCGAGCGCGATCCCGAGCCGCCGCGGAAGACGACGAAGTCGCAGCGCTCCAGCAGCGCGGTGATGATCTCGCCGAAGTCGCTCACGCTCGCGAGCGTGTGCGGGCGGTAGGGCTTGTAGTTGTGGGCGACCGAGAAGACCTCCTGGTGCCAGAGCATGCCGATCACGCGGTCGTACCGGTCGAGGCAGCCGAGGACGAGGCTGCCGATCCGATCGTCGTTGCGCGACGTCACCTCGACGAAGCGCATGTAGACGACGTAGAGCCAGGGGAGGACGATCGCGGCGAGGTGGATGGCACGCGCGGCCGCCCACCGCCGCAGGCGCTTCCCCGGCCGGACGCGACGGGTCGCCGCGCCCGCCGCGTCGCGCCGCTCAGCGCGTATCGGCGACCTCGCGGCGGCGCGGCCGGCGCGGCGGCTCCACGGCGGCGGGCGCCGCAGCGGGGGGCGCGTCGCGCAGCGCCGGGAAGATCCGGCGGGCGATCGAGGGAATCACCAGCATGGCGACGAGGACGACGCCGCCGATGATGCGATCGTCGTCGACCAGAGCGGCGGTGGCGAGGCTGGTGCCGAGCAGCAGCAAGAACCACACGAGGTCGCCGGCGATGGCGGACGCCCAGCCGAGCAGGCGGGGCACGCGCAGCCCGTTCACCAACATGCCGGCGGTATAGACGTCGACGCCGAAGCCGACCGTGGCGATGCGGAAGAGGGCGGGCGCCATCCCGGCGCCGGGCCGGAGATCCTGCGCCCGCGGCACGCGGGTGCCGAGCATGGCGAAGCGGATCATGCGCTCGCCGAGCCACTTGATCGCCGGGACGCGTCGCGCCGCACGGCGGAGCATGGAGAAGAGGGGGTGGCAGATCGCCGCGCCCAGGACGTCCGAGGTCGTGTACAGGAGGAACGTGAACGCGGGGTGGAGCGGGACGTGGCGCGCCAGCAGCACGCCGGCCGGGATGCCGGGGCCGACCGGTGCCCAGAAGAGCGCGAAGACCAGCATCGTCGGGCCGCCCGGGAAGTGGCGCGCCGCCTCGACCAGCGCATTCGCACCCGCCGGCCCGGTGAACGCGTTCGGGTCGAGCATGGTCGACGGGTTGAATATGTCGAAGGGGCTCACGATCGGTCCACGGGTGGCATCGTCGAGCGTTTGCTTGTACCTCGGAACCGCGCCGCGGGCCAGGCAGCGCGCGGCGTCGGGAGGAAGAGCGATGCACGCCAGCATGTGGAGCGACATGTTCCGTCTTTCGTTGCCGGTGGCCGAGAAGGTGCTGCGGCCGGTGGCCGTCTACCTGTTCCTCGTCGTCGGCCTCCGCCTCGCGGGCAAGCGCGAGCTGGCGCAGCTGAACGCCTTCGACCTGGTCGTCCTGCTGACGATCTCCAACACCGTCCAGAACGCGATCATCGGCGACGACAACTCGGTGACCGGGGGCGTCCTCGGCGCATCGGCCCTGCTGGCGCTGAACTACGCCGTTGTGCGCTTCCTCTTCGCGCATCCGGCGCTCGACCGGCTGGTGGAGGGCGACCCGACCGTCCTCATCGACGGTGGGGTCATCCGCGAGGACGGGTTGCGGCACGAGCTGCTCACGCTCGCCGAGCTCGAGACCGCCGCCCACAAGCAGGGATTCGCCACCCTGCACGAGGTCGAGCGCGCCGTGCTCGAGCCGGGCGGCACGGTGTCGTTCGTCGCCAAGAAGGCGATGACCGAGGAGGCCCGTCACCAGGAGCTCGTCGCCCTTCTCGGCGAGCTGAGCCGGCAGGTCGCGGCGCTCCGCGCGACCGGCGCATAGCCGAACTTCGGATCGGCATGCCTCCCGCCGCCGCCCGCCGGCGCCAACCGGGAACCGCGTCTGACGGTGGCGCGTGCCGACGGGACGGAAGGCCGGACGGCGGCCCGCGTGAGCGCCGACCGGATACCAGGGTTGGGTGCCGCCCCGCAATCACGAAATGTACGGCGTCCGTCCGGGCGGCACGCCCGCGGCGCGCAGCTCGGGCGAGCGCAGCAGCAGCAGCGCGGCGACGAGGATGCCGCCCGCCGCCAGCACGAAGACGGCGGGGTAGCCGTCGCGCTCGGCGACGCTCCCGAGGACGGTCGGGCCGAGCCAGAGCCCGAGGCTGAACGAGCCCGTGAAGATCGCCGTGAAGCGCGCGCGCTCGGCACGCGGCGCGGCGCCGATGGCGAGCGCGTTGATCGCCGGATAGAAGACGCCGTGCGCCAGGCCGAACGCGGCGCCGTAGATCTCGAGCAGGTTCGGCCTGAGGTCGGCCATTGCGAGGACGACGCCGGCGTAGAGCACGACGGCCGCCAGCGCGACCCGGTGACGCCCCAGGCGGTCGGGAAGGTGTCCGAACCCGACACGCACGAGGATCGCCGCCGCCGCGTAGGCGACGAAGAAGCCGCCCGCGCGCGGCCGGCCAAGCGCCAGCGCGTGCGGCGCCTGGAACGCGAAGACGGCCCCGAAGGCCGCGCCGGTCAGCACGAGGATCAGCGCGTACTGGTGGGCGAGGGGGCGGCGGAGGACGACGAGGAGCCCGCGCGTCGCGCCGGCGTGCGCCTCGCGCACCGGCTCGCGGATGCGTGTCGTGAGCGCGGCGGCGACGAGCGCCATCGTGCCGGCGGCGAGGAACACGACGCGCCAGCCGAGCGCGGCCGCGAGCGGCTCGCCCACGGCGGGCGCGATCGCGTTCATCACGAGCAGGCCCGCGCCGCCGAGGCCGAACGCCTGGCTGAGACGCTCGTGCGGCACCAGCTCCACGATCAGCGTGCCGAACGCCGTTACGACGAGCGCGTAGGAGACGCCCTGCACCATGCGCAGCACCTCGATCAGCGGGCCGAGCGAGCGCACCGCGGTGAAGCCGAAGGCGGCGAGACTCATCGCCAGCGCTCCCGCGCACATCGCCCGCCGGCGCGACAGCCGCTCCATCCATCCGGCGGTGGCGAGCGTGAACAGCACGGTCGAGATGCCGAGGAGACCGACGACCACCCCGATGTCGGCCGGTCCCGCGGCGAGCTCCTGCGCGAGGAAGCGCGGCAGCAGATAGAAGGTCGAGAACGCGAAGCCCCAGGCCGACGCCGAGACCAACACCAGCGCCACGTCGGCCGTCAGCCAGCGCGTCGTCGCGTGGGCACGGACGGCGGGCGTTGCGGCGTACACCGCGGCGGCGCCGTTCTCCCGTATTGCTCGTCGGTGGCTCATCGCGTCTCTCCGATCTCCCGGACGGCTTTCGGAGAGGCTCGTGGGCGGTCCCACGAAAAAACCCCTCCGGCCGGCGTGGCGGGAGGGGCTGGGAAGTCGATGCTACGTTGCGTCTACCGCAGCATGGACCGTCCGGTCCCCCCGTGCGCGCCCGGATGGACGGCGCGCCACATGGTAAACATAGCCGACGGTTTCTGCTGCGCGAAGGTCATCGAGCCCGCATAAGGCCACAGATGCGGCGGCGGTGCAACCGGCGCGTGCGTCAGGCGTCGGCGAAGGTCGCCATGACGGGCGCGTGATCGCTGGTGCCGACGTCGCGCAAGACCGGACACGCCGTGGCGCGCGCCGCGAGCGCGGTGCTCGCGAGCACGTAGTCCAGCCGCCAGCCGATGTTCCGCTGGCGCATGTTGCGCCACGGTGCCCACCAGGTGAAGAGATCCTCGTTGTCCGGGTCGAGGGTGCGCCCGACGTCGACCAGCCCGCACTCGAGCAGACGACCGAGCAGCGCGCGCTCGTCGGCGCGCTGGCCGATGATGCCGGGCTTGCGCTCCTTCGGGTGCACGTCGCGGTCGGTGTGGGCGATGTTGACATCGCCGCAGACGACGAGCGTCCGCCCGGCGGCGCGCGCCGCGGCCGCGTGCTCGATCAGCGCCTCCATGAACGCGATCTTGGCGGCGAAGTCCTTGCCGCCGTTCGGGACGTAGACCGACGCGACGGCCAGATCGCCGAGCGTCACCTCGACGATGCGGGTTTCGCGATCGAAGGCCGGATGCGTGAAGCGCGGCGGCTCGGGGAAGCGTGCCTTGCGGACGTGCAGGCCGACGCCCGAGTAGGGCCCCGCCCCGTGCCAGTAGCACCAGTAGCCGGCGAGGTTGCAGAGCGTCTCCGGCACCTGCTCGGGCTTCGCCTTCAGCTCCTGCAGGCAGACGACGTCCGGCTGGTCGCGCTCGATCCATCCGAGGACCTGCGCGTGGCGCGCGCGGATGCCGTTGACGTTCCAGGTCGCGATGCGCATCCCGCTCCCTACCACGGCCGGGCGGCGCTCACGATCGGCGCGCGCGGGCGCGCGGACGCGCCGGCGCCGCGTCGTCACGCAGGCCACGGAACGCGGGCTGGCGCAGGCGACCGTCGTCGGTCCACTCGCTGAAGCACACGTCGGCCGTGAGCGACGGCGTGATCCAGTGCGTGCCGCGGCGCGCGAGCCAGGCGGGGGGCGGCGTGAACGGACACGCGCTCGTCTCGAGCAGACCGAGCCGGCGGCGCAGCTCGACGCTCGACGCGCGCGTGAAGCCGGTGCCGACCTTCCCGGCGCAGACGAGCCGATCGCCGCGGCGCACGCCGACCACCAGCGCGCCGATGCCGTCGCGCGCGCCCTCGGGCTCGGTGAAGCCGCCGATCACGACCGTCTCCCGCCGCAGGCACTTGGTCTTCAGCCAGCCGCCGTGGCGGCCGGCGGCCCAGGGCAGGTCGCGCCGCTTCGAGACGATGCCCTCGAGGCCGTGGCGACTCACCTCCGCGAAGAAGGCGGGGCCGTTGCCGACCACGTGCTCGGCGAAGCGGATGACGGCCGCGGGGTCGCCGCTCATGCGCGACGCGGCGAGCAGCGTCGCGAGGCGCGCCTTCCGCGCCTCGAGCGGCAGCGGCGTCAGGTCGTCGCCGTCGTGATGCAGCAGATCGAAGGCGAAGTAGACGAGCCGCTCTCGGCTGGCGCCGCTGAAGACGTTCTGCAGCGCCTGGAAGCTCGTGCGCCCGTCCTCCAGCACGACGGCGACCTCGCCGTCGATGAGCGCGCTCCCGGCCGCGAGGCGCAAGGCCGCGTCGCGCACCTCGGGGAAGTGCGCCGTCCAATCCCGGCCGCTCCGGCTGATGAGGCGCGCGGCGCCGTCCTCCACGCGACACACCAGCCGGTAGCCGTCGTACTTGAGCTCGTGCAGCCAGGCGTCACCGGCCGGCGGCGCGGCCACCAGACGGGCGAGCTGCAGGGTGACGGTCGACGGCGGGCGACGGCGCGAGCGCGGGCGGGCCACGCTCCAGTCCTATCGGGCGCGCGGCGGACGTTCTACAGTCCGGAGGATGGCGTCGGAGCGGCGCGAGGATCCGGGGCTCGTCGCGTGCGCGGGCGTGCGCGTGCGCATCCGCCGCGTCGCCGTCGGGGAGATCCTGGCGCTGCGCCACGTCGAGCTCCGCCCCGGCCTGCCGCTCGAGACGGCGCGATTCGACGGCGACCTCGAGCCGGCGGCGCGGCACTTCGCGGCGGTGCTCGTCGGCGCGGCGGCCGACGCCGGGCCGGCGGTCGTCGGCTGCGCGTCCTTCATGGCGCGCGACCACGACGGCGCGCCCGCCCATCAGCTCCGCGGGATGGCGACGCGCGCCGATCTCCGTGGACGCGGCATCGGCGCGGCGCTCCTCCGGCTGGCCCTGGCCGAGATCGCGGCCCGCGACGGCGCCCGGCGCTTCTGGTGCAATGCGCGGGTCGCGGCCGTGCCGTTCTATGCGCGCCTCGGATGGGCGGTCGTCTCGGACGTCTTCGACGTGCCGACCGTCGGCCCGCACCGGGTCATGACGTACCACGCCCCGGGCGCGTAGCCGTCAGTCCTCTGTGCCGTCGAGCCAGCCGTACGCCGCGAGGAAGCGGCGGAGACGCGGGTCGTCGCGGCCGAGGGGCGGCAGCCACTCGCCGAGCAGGGTGCGCGTCCACCAGGCGCCGCTCGGGTTGCCCGGCGGCGCGAAGGCGTAGCGATAGAGCCGCGCGCGGATGTAGCGCGGCGGCGCGTCGGGAAACGGGTTGCCCGCGAGCAGGCTGAGCGTGCCCGGGTCGTTGTGCAGCAGCTTCCAGACGAGGTGCAGCGTCCACGGATACGCGCTCGGGCGTCGACATGGCGGCGAACCAGATCGCCCAGTCGAGCCGCGGCTGATACGGCGCGACGACGCACGGCCGGCGCATCACGTCGCCGGGCTTGCAAGGGAACTCGTACGGCGTCCAGTGCGCGTCGGCGTCGGGGACCGGATCGCGCGTGCCCTCGAAGACGATCTCGTCGCGCTCGCGGCCGACGCTGCCGAAGGCGCCGTAGGTGTTGACGACGGCGAAGCGGCTCGAAGGACGTGTTCATCACCTGGCGCGTCGAGAGCAGGTTCACGACCGGCGCGACGCTCAGGACCGACGACCAACACGGCGAGGGCGCCGGCGCAGATCTGCTGCGCCCGCGACGCGACGGCCGTCGCCGCCGCGCGCGCGGCCGCCGCCGCCGCGCGTGCGCGGCAGCAGGCGGCGCAGGAACGCGTCGTCGAAGCAGGCGAGCACCGGCACGATCGTCAGCCAGTTGAGGAAGGACAGGTTGCCGCTCGCGATGAGGAACAGCTGGAAGGCGAGCATCACGGCCCGGCGACGTGGCGCGCCTCGCCGCGGGCCGAAGGCGAACCAGGGCGCGCCGAGCTCGGTGACGTGGTTGAACAGCGCGCCGAGCCGGTGGAACCAGTGCGGCATGAAGTGCAGCGACCGGCTGAACGGGTTCGGGATCGGCTGCGTCTCGTAGTGGTAGTAGAGGCACGTGAGATCGCGCCAGCACGGGTCGCCGCGCAGCTTGATGAGACCCGGCGCCGAGCATGATGCGGACGATGAGCCAGCGATAGAGGCCAGATCACCGCGTAGCGGCGGCGGCCGCCGCGGGAACGGGCGTGGGTCGAGGAGCGGGCAGAGGAAGATCGCGAGGAAGCCGGTCTCGATGAGCTGAATCTCCCAGCCGTAGCCGTACCAGTCCTGCCCGACGTGGACGAAGGAGAGATAGAGCGCCCAGAGCGAGCGCCATCGTGAGCGCGTTCGCGAAGCCGAGCGCGACGGCGAGCGAGACGGCGACGCCGGCCCACGCGCCGGCGACGAGCACGCGGTCGCCGGCGCCCGAGCCAGAATACCGTCGGCAGCGTGAAGAAGCGCGCAGCGCCGCCGTCGAAGTGCGTCGCGACGCGCGCGAGGAACGCCGTCGCCGGCAGGAGGCCGTCGGCGCCGATGAGCGGCAGCACCTGCAGCGCCAGCGACAGGAATGCCGCCAGGTACACGACGCCGAGCAGGCGCAGGATGACGAAGCGGGTCAGCCAGTAGGTGCGCGCTTGCGGCACCGCCGGCGACGGAGTACCGTCCCGCGTCTCCGTCAGCCCGAGCGACACGCCGGCACCTCCTGCGACGCGATCATCGATGGGAATCGCTCCCGCGGCAATCACGCCCTCCTCGCCCCCCGGGCACGCCGGCGCGACGCCACGCGCCATCTGCCGGCGCTGCCGCCGTCCGGGACCGTGCTGCTACTGCGCCCATCTCACGCCGATCGCCAGCGCCACCCGCGTCGTCTTCCTGCAACACCCGCGCGAGAGCAAGGTGCCGATCGGCACCTGCCGCATGGCGCACCTCGCGCTCAGCGACTCCGAGCTGCACGAGGGCGTCAGCTTCGAAGGCCACGCGCGGGTGCGGGCGTTGGTCGCGGCGCCGCGCGGCGAGGTCGCCGTGCTCTATCCCGGCGGCGACGCCCGCGCGCCGGAGGCGTTCGTCGCCCGTCCGCCGCGGAGCCTCATCGTCCTCGACGGCACGTGGCGGCAGGTGCGGACGATGTGGCGCGCGAATCCCGTGCTGCACGGCCTGCCGCGCATCGGCTTCATGCCGGCCGCGCCGGGGAACTATCGCATCCGCCGCGAGCCGGCACCGCACTGTCTCGCGACCGTCGAGGCGATCGTCGAGACGCTCGGCCGGCTCGAGCGTGATCCGGAGCGCTTCCGGCCGATCCTCGGGGCGTTCGAGCAGATGGTCGGAACGCAGCTCGTCTATCGCGCGCTCCGTCCGAACCCGCCGTGGAGCCGCGGCAAGCGTACGCGCCAGCGGCGTACGAGCCCGGCGCGGCGCACCTTGCGGGCACGTCGCGACGACGTCGTGGTCGTCTACGCCGAGGCCAACGCCCACCCGATCGCACGGGCCGAGACGGCGCCGGAGCTCGTCCAGCTGGTCGCGTATCGCCCGGCGACGGGGGCGCGCTTCGCGGCCTTCGCGGCGCCGCGCGGCGCGCTCGCCGCCTCCACCGCGCACCATCTCGAGATCGACGCGGCACGCCTGCACGGCGGGGACCGGGTGCGTGCGGTGCTGGCGCGCTGGCAGGCGTTCGTCGGCGAGGGCGCGCTGCTGTGCACGTGGGGGTACTACACCCGCGACCTGCTGCGCCGCGAAGGCGACCCGCCGCGCGAGCTGCTCGACGTGCGCGACGCGACGATCCGCGAGCTCGGCCGCGCCGTCGGCGGGATCGAGGCCGCCGCGGAGCTGGTGCACGGCGGCGGCGCGCCGGAGCCCTGGACCGACGGCCGCGCTGGACGGCGCATCGCCGCCCTCAGCGCCGTCGTCGAGTATCTGGCACGCTAGCCGGCGCGCGACGTCGCCAGGCGGAGCACCTCGCGATAGCCGTTCGCCAGGCAGCCCTCGGGGATGAGGCCGCGCTCGACCAGCACGCGATGCAGCTTCGGCAGGTTGTGGTGCGGCACCGTCATCATGAGGTGATGCTCGTAGTGGTAGTTCACCAGGTTCGGCGCGACGAGAAAGCGCTCCCACCAGCGCACGCGCGTCGTCCGCGTGTTGCGCAGCGGGTCGAGCTGGTCGGGGACCATCGAGTGCTCGGCGATGGCGCGGATGCGCGTCACCAGGCGGTACGTGGTGAGCCACGCGACCACCCACAAGAGGTAGAGCGCCGGATGGCCGGCGAGCGTCAGGATCAGCAGCAGGACGAGATTGGTGATCGCGACCGGGGCGATCTTGTGCCAGCCGACGTCGGGCCGCTCGCCACCGCTCAGGCCGAAGTTGCGCTGGTTGCGGCGGCCGCCGAGGAGCCCCATGTCGCGCTTGAAGACGAGGATCGCCTGCTTGACCCCGGTCTGGCCCGAGAGGTCGCGCCACACCTTGCGCCGGAAGCTCGCCGGCGTGATGGGGAAGGGCGTCACCAGGCCGAGATCGGGATCCTCCATGGTGCCGGTGCGCGCGTGGTGCGCGAGGTGGTAGTTGCGGTAGGGGGCCGTGTCGGTCCACACCGGATAGGCGGCGAGCCAGTTCCCGGCCCAATCGTTCCAGGCGCGGCTCTTGAAGAGGGTACGGTGTGCCGCCTCGTGCATCACGACGGCGAGCCCGAGCTGGCGTGCCGCGATCACGAACAGCGCGATCCCGATGGTCAATACGTTCGGCCACCAGGCGACGAGGGCCATGGCGGCGAAGATGAAGAGCCAGTTGCTGACGATCATCCACCACGAGCGCAGCGGATCGATCGCGAGCAGCTTCTTGCGCTCCTCGACGGGGATCACCTGGCGCCACAGTGGGACGAACGCGGCGGACACGTCGTTGGTGGCAGTCGGCGCGTCGGCGCTGGTCGCTTCTGCGGTCGCGGCGGACTCGTTGCTCATCGGATTCCTCCCGCGACGGCGGCCGTAGCGGCGTTGTCGCGCACCATACTCATGATGCTCAGGTCGGTGGTCGTCCGTAGATCTACGGGCGAGCGGCGGCTCGGCACCCCGTGGTCGACCATGAAGGCGCGCCAGCTGGCGCGGCCGAGCTTGTCGTAGCGGCGCATCGTCTGCACCAGCGTGCGGCGCTCCGTGTTCGACAGGATCGGCTCGGGTAGCAGCGGATCGAGCACGAGCTGGCGGATGGCGCGGCCGCCGAGCGTGAAGCTCTCGACCATCGCCTTCTGCGGCGCGAGGCGCGGCATGCGGTGCTCGCTCGCCAGGATGGCGTCGCGCGTGGCGCGATAGCCGGCGCGCAGGGCCGCGACGTCCCAGAGGGCGCGGGCGCGCGCCTCGGTCGCCGGATCGAGCGCACCGAGCGCGAACACGACGGCTGCGCGCTCGAGGCCGAGCGCCGTGAGCTGCCGTCGCACCTCGGCGACGCCGCCGCTCAAGTTGTCGGGCCGGATCCACAGGCCCGTTTCGAGCTCGCGGAAGCCGAGGAACGCGAAGGCGCGCTCCCGCCGGCGCGCGGCGCGACGGTCGCTGCGGGGCAGGCTGGCGGTGTGCACGCCGACCCAGCCGCCGCTCCACGGCGTCATGCGCTCCTCGATGCGGCTCCACGAGACGACCCGGCTCTGCACCGACTGGGCACCTCGCGCCATGCGGTAGCTGCCGCGCTCGTCGCTCTCGAGCAGGCCACGGCCGACGAGGCGGGCCAGCTCGACACGGATGCTGTTGGGAGCGATGTCGAAGAGCGTGCCGGCCAGCACCAGCGCCCGCACGGGCATCGAACCGCCGTGCAGGGTCGAAAGCAGGTCGAGGATGAGGCTCTTCGCCGTGGGGCTCACCGCGGCCGATATTACGTCTCGTAGCAGATTGAGTCAACGGAGGTAATATCGGGGACTGGGGAGATGAAGGCCGTCGCTGAGCTGCGCACTGCCCAGCGGCTGGAAGGATCAGGGAATACGGATATCGAGGCGGCCCTCGGGCGTGCGTACGCGGACGGTGGGGACAAAGCCGAAGCGACGAAGGTGCTCGACCAACTGCGCGCACGGATGCGCGACGAGTACGTCTCCCCGGGCTCCGTGGCGACGCTGTACGTCGGGTTGGGCGAGGTGGACGAGGCCTTCGCGGCGCTGACCGAGGCCGAGGCGCAGCACTCGTACCTCGTCGCGTGGTGGAAGGTCGACCCCGACCTCGACCCGTTGCGGTCCGATCCGCGCTTCACGGCGCTGCTGAAGAAGGTGGGGCTGGACGAGTAACTGTCCACCCCATGCGGCGCTGACTGGGGGGTTCGAGAGATCCGGACTGAGCTACGCGAACTCTGACTCAGTCGGCGACTGCATACACTCGCCACGGATCCGGCACGCCCTTGAGAGCCTTCTCGCCTTTGTCCGTGAAGCGGACGTTCGAGCCGACGGCGAGGTCCTTCACCGTCGACGACACGAGGATCTCGCCCGGCTCGGCGGCGGCTTGGATGCGCGCCGCGATGTGCACGGCCATGCCGGCGAGCTTGTCACCTTCGAGCTCGCACTCTCCGGTGTGAATGCCGGCGCGGATCATGGTGCCGAGCGGCGCGGTGGCCAGACGCGCCGCGCGCGCTGCTTGGATGGCCTGGGCCGGCGAGTCGAAACGCAGGAAGAAGCCGTCACCTGTCGTATTGACTTCGGTCCCGTTGTGCCGCGACACCTCGCGACGCACGGCGAGCTTGTGCTGCTCGAGGAGCGTGTGCCACGCCGTATCGCCCAGCCGCTCGGCGTGCCCCGTCGAGTCGACGATGTCGGTGAACAGCAGCGTCGCCAGCACCCGTCGTGATTCTTTTCGTTTTCGCCGAGTCCGCCGCTCGGCATCGATGCGCATGACCGACGCGGTATACATTGCGACGAGCCGGCCATCGGGATCGCGGACGTTTGTCGCCGCCACGAAGCGATCCGGGGCGGGCTCGGAGACGACCGCCTCGGCGCGTATGCGACGGCCGTCGGCGCGCACCGGTCGCAAGAACCGAACGCTGTTGTCGAGCATCACCAGAGATTGTCCCGGGCGATGCAGCGTCGTGACGGCTGCCCACGTCGACATGTCCGCAAGCGTCGCGATCGCCGCGCACGAGACGTCGTTCTCGAGCAGGCAAAACCACTCGCTCGCCGGCATGGCAAGGACGGCCTGCCCCTCGTCCAGGTCGTCCGTGATCATACCGAACAGCGACGTGATGGGCATGGTGAGGAGTCCTTCCGCCACCTTGCGCTGAGTCGTCAGCCCGTCTTCGCGCTCATAGAGTTCGGCGAAGGGGCTCGTGTGAAAGCTGCGAAGATAGGGGTCGGGGGTCTCGTAGACGGGCTCTTCGACGGGGCGCATGGTCTCGGGCGCCGGGGGAGGCGCGGGCTCGACGCGCCGAACTTCGGACTGCAAGGAGCCTCGCCCGACGTAACGGCCGTCGGGATCCTCCACCTCCACCTCGGCAAAGACGTACAGGTCGCCGCTGACGACCACCCGGGCGCGCGCGATCAAATTTCCGGGACGCGGCCACGCGGGGCGAAACGGGTCGAACGCGAAGCGCAGTGGCACCAGATCGAATCCGCCAGAAATCGCCGTCCCGCTCGCGGCTTCGAGCACCGCCACCATCAGCGGGATGAACACCAGCTGGCCGTTGGAATTGAGGGCGTCGCTCGCCGGCATCGCCCCGGTCACCGTCCCGGCGGCAACGTGGGTCAGCCGCACGCCGAGCAGACGAGTCAAGGGCGGCCAGGGCAAGAGACTGCGGCTGAAGGCGCGCGCACGATCGATGCCGCTCAGCGCACGAAACCACGGTGGCGGGGTGCGGCCTCGGACCGGCTCGTCGGGGATCATCGGTCCTTTCTAGCGGCCTGCTCGACCCTCGACCAGCGATTTCATGTCGGCGAGAGGTGCTTGGCGGCTCGGGCTACCAGGCGATCGCGTAGGCGGGCATACGCCGGCTCACCTCGCCGCGCGGATCGGCGCCGCCGTGAAGCGTGCCGGTCCGCGCATCGACGCGGATGCAGAGCACGTCGCCCGCGACCCAGTCCTCCTCGGGAATGATCTCGTGTCCGCGCGCCGCGAGCCCGTTGCGTGTGGCCGCCGCGATGCGGCCCTCCAGCCGCAGGCCGCGCGGGACCGCGTTGTGGGGAAAGAAGCTCTGCGGGAAATGCGCCGACGAGAAGCGCGCCGCCTCGATCGCGTCCTGCACCGGCATCCCGAACTCGACCAGGTTGAGGAAGACCTGCAGGGTCCATTGGTCCTGCTGGTCGCCGCCTTGCGTGCCGAGCACCATCGCCGGCTGACCGGCGCGCAGCACCAGGGTCGGCGTGAGGGTGGTGCGGGGCCGTTTGCCGGGGACGAGCGCGTTCGGGTGGCGCGGATCGAGGAAGAAGGTCTGCACCCGCGTGCCGAGCGGGAAGCCGAGGGCCTCGATCACGGGTGACGTCGCGAGCCATGCGCCGCTCGGCGTGAACGACGCCATGTTGCGCTCGCGGTCGACGGCGCACACGTAGACGGTGCCGCGCCCCCAGTCGCGCGCCGCGAAGATCTCGCCGTCCTCGAGCAGCGCCCGGCCGCGCTGCGGGTCGCCGGGGCGCTGCGCGTCCGACGCGTGCGCCCGGTCGATGAGCGCGCGTCGTGCCGCCGCGTAGCGCGGATCGAGAAGGCCGGCGAGCGGCACGTCGACGAAGTCCGGGTCGCCGTACCATTGCTCGCGGTCGGCGAACGCGAGCTTCGCGGCCTCGGCGATCGTGTGCACGTACTCGGGGCCGTTGTGTTCCAGACGGGCCAGGTCGAACCCGGCGAGGAGCGCGAGCTGTTGGAGGAAAACCGGCCCCTGGCTCCAGGGCCCGCACTTGTGGACGGTGTAGCCGCGATAGTCGAGCGCGACGGCGTCCTCGATCCGCGACGCGTAGCCCTCGAGATCGCCGCGCGCGAGCAGTCCGCCCTGCGCCGTGGCGTGCGCCGCGATGATGTCGGCGATCTCGCCCTTGTAGAAGGCGTCGATCGCGGCGGCCAGACCGTGCGTACGCCCGTGGCTGGCCGCGCGCTCCTCGGCGGCGATCAGCCGGCGGAAGGTCTGCTCCAGAGCGGGATTGCGCACCAGCTCGCCGACGTCCGGCAGGCGTCCGCCGGGAAGGTAGACCTTGCCGGTCGACGCCCACGCGCCGAGGAACATCTGCATCCCGCCCGTCAGGGAGAAGTCGCCGAGCAGATGCGCCGGCGCCGGGCCGCGCAGGGCGGGATGCAGCGGAAAGCCGCCCTCGGCCAGCTCGAGCGCCGGCGCCACCACCTCCGCGAAGCTGCGCGAGCCGAAGCGCGCGAGGATCGTGAGCAACGCGTGCGGGACGGCGGGCGGCCCGGCCGGCAACGCGCCCGCCATCGGGATCAACGTGTGGCCGTTGTCGCGGAACCACTCGATCGTCGCCGCGCGCGGCGCGACCGTGTTGCCGTTGACCGCGAAGACACGCCGCTCGCCCGCCACGTAGCAGAGCGCCGCGATCTCGCCGCCGAAGGTGTGCATGTGCGGGTTGACCACGCCTTCGACCAGCGTCGCCGCGACGGCGGCGTCGAAGGCGTTGCCGCCCGCGTGCAGCAAGCGCATGCCGGCCTCGGCCGAGAGGTAGTGCTCGCTCACGACCATGGCGCGGGCGCTCATCAAGGTCGGACGCTGGGGCATGGGGTGCGGCATAGCAGCCCCGGAGGGCTGGGTCACCGTCGTGGCCGGTACGAAGAGTGTGGTCGCTTCCCGCCGTACGCGGTCGGCGCGATCGCCGTCTACTGGACGATCGCGCGCATCGGGCTCTTCTGACGGCGCCTCCCGCCTGGCGCCGCGGCCTTGCCCAGCGACCGTCTGCGGCGGTAGGCTCACGCGCCTCGGCGGTGTCGCCGCCGGAGCGGACGCGCGATGATCGCCCCCGACAGCCTGCATGGGCTCGTCGATCGTTTCGACGCGAGCGCCTTCGATCCGCCGAGCGGGGACGTACGGATCCGCCTCGTCGTCGCCGAGGAGGGGGAGTGGGACGTGCTCGCCGGTGCCGGCGGCGCGCGCCTCGAGCCGGCGCAGGCGCGGCGCAAGCCCGATGCCATCCTGCGCGCCGACGCCGCCGTCTGGGACGCGATCATGGCCGACGTGCGCGGCGGCATGGAGGCCTACCACCGTGGCCGCCTCGTCATGCGCCGCAACCTGCACCTCGGGGTCGCCTTCCTTGCGGCGACGAGCGGCGCCAGCGGGCCGGCGCGCCTGCAGTTCCAGCGGCGTCGAGACGCCGACCGGCCGGCTCTCGATCCTCACGGCCGGGACCGGCGAGCCGGTCGTCCTGATCCACGGGCTCGGCGCGACCAAGGGCTCGTTCCTGCCGACGGTGGCGGCCCTGGCCGGATCGTTCCGCACCATCGCGCTCGACCTCCCCGGCTTCGGCGACTCGTTCAAGCCGCTCGGCGCGCCCTACCATCCGCCGTTCTTCGCGCGCGCGGTCGTCGAGATGATGGACGCGCTCGGGCTGCGCCGCGCGCACATGATCGGCAACAGCATGGGCGGCCGCGTCGCGCTCGAGCTCGGCCTGCGCTACCCGGAGCGGGTCGGGCGGCTGGTGCTGCTGGCGCCGTCGCTGGCGTGGCGGCGCGAGCGGCCGTTCGCGCGCCTGCTGCGCCTGGTGAGCCCGGAGCTCGGCCTCGTCCAGGTCACGCCGCGCTGGGTGGTCGAGGCGATCGTCCATCGCCTGCTGCCGAGCGCGGACGACGGCTGGGTGCGCGCCGGCGTCGACGAGTTCCTGCGCGCCTATCTGACGCCGCGCGGACGCGTCGCCTTCTACGCGGCGGCGCGGCAAATCTACCTCGAGGAGCCGCACGGCGCGAAGGGGTTCTGGACGCGGCTCGCCGGACTCGAGGCGCCGGCGCTCTTCGTCTGGGGCAAGCACGACACGCTCGTCCCGCTCGCCTTCGCGACGCACGTCGAGCGCACCGTGCCGCCGGCGCGCCACCTCGTGCTCGACTGCGGCCACGTGCCGCAGATCGAGCGGCCGGCGGAGACCCACGCCGCCGTGGAGACCTTCCTGCGCGCGCCGGCGGCCGTCCCGGACGCGCTCCGCGTCTCGTCGTGAGAGGCCGCGAGCCGGGCGGCCGATGCTGACGGAGCTCCTCGACCGCGCGCGCATCGTCGGCCGCGTCGCGCACGCGGCGCTCTCGTGGGCCCGTGCCGACACGCACTATCCGCCGCCCGTGCCCGAGAACTCGCTCTTCATGAGCCCGCGCTCGGCCGTCAGCATGATCGACGACGGCCACGTCGTCGCGGTCTCGGGGCTCGGCGGCAACCAGCGCGCGTCCATCATGTTCTGGGCCATCCGCGAGGCCTTCGAGACGACCGGCCATCCGGCGAACCTCACCGTGATGAACCTCGGCGGCCACGGCGGCCGCGGGCGTGCGCCCGGGACGCTCGAGGAGCTCGGCCGGCGGGGGCTCTGCCGGCGGCTCGTCACCGGGCACTTCGAGACCTTCCGCGCCATGCTCGAGCTCGCGGCGGCGGGCGAGTGCGAGCTGCAGTGCGTGCCGCAGGGGACCATGGCGCTCCTCCTGGCGGCGCTCGGCCGCGGCGAGGACTCGCTCGTCTCGACGACCGGCGTCGGCACGTTCGTCGATCCGCGCGTCGGCTGCGGCTCGTGCGTGGCCGGGCAGGGCGCGTCGCTCGTCAGCGCGGAGGGCGACCGCCTGCGCTACCGGCTGCCGCCCGTCGACATCGCGATCTTCAACGCCCCCGCGGCGGACCGCCACGGCAACATCTACGTCCGGCGCTGCGCCATGATCGGCGAGACGGCGGAGATCGCGCGCGCCGCGCGGCGCAACCGCGGCCGCGTGATCGCCAACGTCGGCCTGATCGTCGACGAGGGCTACGGCGACGTGTACCTGCCGGCCGAGATGGTCGACGCCGTCGTCTACCATCCCGACACCGAGCAGGCCGCGCTCGTGCCCCATCGCTGGAACTGGACGGCGCTCACCACCGAGAGCGACGTGCCGATCGCGCGCGCGCTCGAGCAGGCGCGCTTCCTCAGCTCGCTCCTCGGTCTGACCGCGCGGCGCAGCGCCATCGACGCCGCCGTGGCGCGGCTCGCGGCCGCGACGCTCGTCGCGCACGTCGACCGGGGCGCGCACGTCAACATCGGCACCGGCCTGCCGGAGGAGGTCGGCCGAGATCCTCTTCCGCTGCGGCGTCCACGACGCGCTCACGCTGCTCGTCGAGAGCGGCCCGATCGGCGGGCTGCCGGCGCCCGGCGTCTATTTCGGCGCCTCGTTCTCGCCCCGGCGCATCGTGTCCTCCGCCGAGATGTTCGCGCTCTGCTACGAGCGGCTCGATGCCACCTGCCTCGGTGCCCTCGAGGTCGACGGCGAGGGCAACGTCAACGTCTCGCGCCGCGGCGCCGGCCCGCGCGAGTACATCGGCCCCGGCGGCTTCATCGACCTGACGGCCGCGGCGCGTACGATCGTCTTCGTGTCGGGCTGGATGGTGCACGGCGAGATCGCCGTCGCGGGCGACGCCGTGCGCGTCGTACGGCGCGGCGCGCCGAAGTTCGTCGAGCGGGTGCGCGAGATCACCTTCAACGGTCCGCGCGCGCTCGCCGCCGGCAAGCAGGTCTTCTATGCTACTCCCGTGGGACTCTTCCGGCTGACGAGGCGCGGCATGGAGCTCGCGCGCGTCATGCCGGGCGTCGACGTGCGCCACGACGTCCTCGACGTCGCGGGGATGCCGATCGTCCTGCCCGAGGGCGGCGACGTGCCGCAGGTGCCGGCCGCCGTGGTCTCCGGCGCGGGATTCACGCTCCACGTCGCACCGTAGCGGAGGAGGCGTCTTATGGAGGGCTCGGACCGGACGCAGCTCGACGGGATGCTGGAGGTGGCCGCGGCGGCGCTCGACGGCGGCGTCGGCACGGTCGCGGGCATGCACGGGGCGATCGCCCGGACGTCGTTCGCGCCGCTCCGCCTGGTGCCGGGCCTTGCCGAGGTCTCCGGCGCCGTGCAGGAGATCCATGACGGCATCGCGCGCCTCGTCTATGGCGGCGTGCGCGCCGCGGTCGCGGTGGCGAGCGGCGCGGCGCGGACGGGCGCGGCGCTCGTCGGATCGCGGAGCCGGGACGCCTCACTCGGACCGAGGGCCGGCGCCGCCGTCGCGGCCCTGAACGGCTTCGCCGGCGACCGGCTCGCGCGCGCCGCCAACCCGCTGGCGGCGACGATGGCGCTGCGCCACGGCGGGCGTCCCGTCGCGCCGGAGCGGCGCGCGCTGGCGGCGGCGTTTCCGCGCGCCGGCTCGCGGGTCGCCGTCTTCGTGCACGGGCTCGCGGGCGACGAGAGCTGGTGGCGCATGCACGCCGAGCGCCACTACGGCGATCCGCACGCCACCTACGGGTCACGGCTGGAGGCCGATCTCGCCTACACGCCGCTCTACGTGCGCTACAACTCGGGCCTGCACGTCTCCGACAACGGCCGGCGCCTCGCGCGCCTCCTCGATGCCGTCGTCGCGGCGTGGCCGATCGCCGTCGAGGAGCTGGTGCTCGTCGGCCACAGCATGGGCGGCCTCGTCGCCCGGAGCGCCTGCGCGTCCGCGCAGGCAGCCGGCGCCTCCTGGGTGCGGTGCGTGCGCCACGTCGTCTTCCTCGGCTCGCCGCATCACGGGGCGCCGCTCGAGAAGGTCGCCAACGTCGCCGCCTGGCTGCTGCGCGCGATCCCCGTCACCCGTCCGCTCGCCGACGTCGTGAACCAGCGCAGCGTCGGCATCAAGGATCTGCGCTTCGGCGCGCTGCGCGACGAGGACTGGCAGGATGTCGACCTCGACGCGCTCCTCACCGGACGCGCCGGGCACGTGCCGCTCCTGCCCGCGGCGCGGCACTACTTCGTCGCCGCGACCGTGACCCGCGACCTCCGCCATCCGCTCGGCGCCGTGCTCGGCGACCTGCTCGTGCGCGAGCCGAGCGCCTCGGGCGCCCGCGTGCGGCGCAGCGTCTTCCCGCTCGACCACTGGCGCCACTTCGGCCCGATGACGCACTTCGAGCTGCTGAACCATCCCGAGGTCTACGCGCAGCTGCGCGAGTGGCTTGCGCCGGGCGGCGCTCCGTCTACGGACTGATCCGCAGGTTCGGATGCCGGCGCCGGAAGTAGAGCGCCATCGCCGCCGCCGCGAGGAGGTTGCCGATCAGGATCGACGGCCACGACAGCGACGCCACCACGTCCGCGGCGAAGAACATCCCGACCACGACGAAGCCGAACTCGAACACCACGAACAGCAGCAGGATCCCGAAGCCGTAGTTCGGGTCGCGCTCCGCCAGCGCCAGCAGGCGCGCCGCGATCCCGCCGAGCACGGCGAACACGAGCACGTGCACCCACGTGAACATGAGCGCCATCTCGAACGGGTTCGACTCGCGCGCCGAGCCGAAGAGCGCCGTTCCGAGCACGGTCGGCGTGTAGAGCGGCCGGCCGTGCAGCGCGTCGAGCACGAAGAACCAGAGCGCGATCACGGTGGCGCCGATGAGGCCCGCGACGATGCCTTCCTCGTAGGTGCGGGAGATCCTCGTCGCGCCGGGCGCGAGGATCGGGTGGGTGGCCGTACCGGTCTGAGCCGTCATGGAGACGCTCCTTTCCCGGGGCCGGGCAGGCCCCGTGTGAGGGCCACGAACGCCTTTCAGCATAGCACGAAGCGCGCGCTGACCGTGAACGGAGTTCAGCCGCACCGCGGCGAGGCATCGATGCGCGGAGGAGAGTGGCCCGCGTGATCGCGCGCGCGCCGCGGATAGGATCGGCGTCGCGACGACGCGCGTCATAGCGAGCGCCACAATTGACGGTGACGGCGGCGCTTGTGATGTGGGACAGCACCGCGACATCGCCGACCGGGCGAGCAACGTACCGACGGAGCGATGTCGAGAAGGGAGACTCCGATGTCGGCCAACACGAAGCAGGGTTGCATGATCGAGGATCTCGAGGTGCCGGGCGCGAGCCGCGGGCTCGAGACCGCTGCCGCCGGCACGTGCACCTGCACGTGCACCTGCACGGCCACCGCCCAGTGCGATTGAGGCGTGGCGCGAAAGGTTGCGTGGGGAGGTGAGGGGCGCCGTGGGAGCGCCGGTCGCGGCCGGCGCTCCCACGGCGGCAGACGCTCGCCGGCCACGGGATGCGAGCCGTACCAGAGGCAACCGTCGGAGGGGTCCATGAGGTCGACCACCGCTGAGCATGCGAGGCTGCGCCTGCGGCCGGAGTTCGCGATCGTTCCATTGCCGTACGACAAGGTCCTGCTGCGATCGCCCGATCAGGGCGTGCGCATCAGCGTCGCCGGCCTGAGCTCGGCGCGACTGGTCGATCTGCTCCGTGCGCTCGATGGACGCGAGCTGTCGCTCGAGACCCACGCGGCGGACGTGCGGTGTCTGCTGCAGGGACTGATCCAACGCGACATCGTCGAGGTGAATCCCGCCGCCGTCCCGAGCTCGAGCGCGGAGCGTCTCTTCGCGCGCTTCGACGACGATCCCGGCGCCTGTGCGAAGCGTCTGCGCTCCGCGCGCGTCCTCGTTTGCGGTCGCGGGGAGCTCGCGGAGGCGCTGCTCGACGGCTTCGGCCGCGTCGGTGTCGAGGCGGCCCGGCGAGCCGACACGCTCGACCGGACGGCCTTGCGGGACGCGTGCAGCGGGGCCGACCTGACCGTCGCCGCGTCGGAAGGGGGCAACGGGACGCAAGCGGAGACGTTGCTGAACGACATCGCCATCGAGCGCGGCTTGGCATGGCTTCCCGTCCGGATCTTCGGAGCCCAGGGGCTCGTCGGGCCGCTTTTCGTTCCCGGAGACGGGCCGTGTCACGCCTGCATGCTCGCGCGGGAAGAGGCGAACTGGATCGATCCCGGGCCGATGCGCGCGTATCTCGACCACCTGGCCGCGGTGCCGAGCGCGCTCGATGGGTACGGACGACTGCCGGGCTTCGACGCCATCATCGGGACGTGGGCGGTGATCGAGAGCACCAAGTTCCTGTCGCGCTTCACCATGCCGGTCATCCTCGGTCACGTCCTGCGCATCGAGCTGCTGCGATGCGCCGCCCAGGTGCACCGCGTCCTGCGGCTACCGCGGTGTCCGTGCTGCTCGCCGCTCGCGCGACGGCCGTCCGTCAACAGCCTGCTGTATGCGCACCGGCCATGAGCGCTGCACGCGAGCTCGAATCTTCGTTGGCGCGCGCATCGGCCTCGGTCGACGATCGCTTCGGCATCGTCCGCCAGGTCGTCGTCCACGAGATCGGCCCGTCCGACCCGCCGTTCTTCTTTGCGACGGCTCAGCTGGCGTCGACCGTGCCATTCTCGGATGCCGTCGCCAACAGTCTGAACGGCGGCGCCGGCATCATGCACGAGGCGGCGCTGATGGGGGCGCTCGGCGAGGCGCTCGAACGCTACAGCATCGGCACGTATCGTGAGCACGAGACGGTCCGTGCATCCTTCCGCGAAGTCGAGCGCGTCGCGCTCGATCCGTCCCGATTGATCTGCTTCGCGGACGAACAATATGCGTGGGAGCGGTTCCCGTATGCCCGGTTCGACCCCGGCGCGCCCTTGAGCTGGGTCGTCGGCAGGTCTCTCACGAAGGGCGACGAGCGCCTGGTCCCGGCCGCACGCGTATATACGCCGTATCTCGCGCCGCGCCCGGAAGAGCGACTCTTGCAGTCGACCAGCACCGGCGCGGCGTGCCACGTCGACAGGGATCGCGCCATCATCCTCGCGCTGTACGAGTGCGTCGAGCGTGATGCGGTCATGATCGCCTGGCTGAATCGGCTTCCCCTTCCCGACCTCGATCTCCCGCACATCGACCATCGCGACCTGACGGCCGCGCTCGAGCGCTGTCGGGGATCGGGATTCGACGTCCGGCTCTTCGATGCGACGAGCGATGTCGCGTTTCCGACGGTGCTGAGCGTGCTGTCGAGTCCCGCCGGCGTCATTCCGGCGCTTGCAGTCGGCGCGGCGTCGCGGTCGACCGTGGGTGAGGCGGCGGAGAAGGCGTTGCTCGAGAGCGCGCACACGTTGTTCTGGATTCACACGCGTTGCAGGCGATCGGGGCTGCCGCGTTTCCGCTCCGACTATTCCGACGTGGTCTCGCTGGACCTGCATTCGCTGCTCTACGGCGATCCGGCCATGCGTCCGAAGATGGCGTTCCTGCTCGACCCGGCGCCGGGTACCCGACGAGCTCGCGACCGCGCTCCCGAGCACGTGGGTTGCATGGAGCATGCGCCCGCCGAGCTCGATCGCTGCCGAGCCGTGCTCAGCGCCCTCGATCTGGACGCCGTAGTGGTCGACGTCACGCCGCGGGACGTCGCCGATCTCGGCTTCGTGGTGGTGCGCGTCGTGGTTGGCGGATTGCATCCCCTCTGGGGCGGTCACCACGTCCGCTGCCTCGGAGGTCCGCGGGTCGCGCAAGTCCCCGTGACGTTGGGCTATCGCGGACGGCCGTCGACTCCCGCGGAGCTCAACTCCGATCCCCATCCCATGCCGTGAGCGGATGACACGAGGTACGTCATGATCGTTGCGGACCACGCGCAGTCGACCGCGCTCGACGAGTTGTACCATTGCAACTCGAAGCACAGCCCGACACGGCTCGGCTTCGTTGGTTCACGGGAGATGCGCCAACGTGAGCGCACACTCCACGCCCTCTATGAGGACGGCAAGGACAAGTTCAAGACCTATACGTCGGCACCGCGGATCGCCCTGCCGGACGGCACGCTCGCGCTCGAGATGAGCATCGCGCTCGCGATGCGCACGCGACGGTCGCACCGGAGCTTCTCGCGTGATCGGGTGTCACTGGCGGCGTTGGGAGAGGTCCTGCGGTACGGCTACGGAACGCATCGGCGAACCGACGGGACGGGGGGACGTGCCGTGCCGTCGGGGGGCGGCCTCTATCCACTCGACGTCTACGTGCTGCAGAGCCCGGGAGGTACGTTGCCGGAGGGAGTCTACCACTACGATGCCGGCGAGCACGCGCTCCAGCACCTTCGTCGACGGTGCGCGCGTTCGGAGCTTCGCAGCGCATCGATCTATCCCGACCTCGTCGCCAGCGCCGCACTGGTCCTCGCCGTCGCGGCGGACATGCCGAGAGTGCGCGTCAAGTATGGGGAGCGGGCGTACCGTCTGGCGCTGCTCGAGGCAGGGCACGTGAGCCAGAGCGTCTACCTCGTGGTGAACGCGCTTCAGCTCGGTGCGGTCGCGCTCGATGGGTTCTACGACGACCGGGTGCATGCCCTCCTCGGGCTCGATGGCGTGGCGCAGATCGCGCTGACGCTGATCGCGATCGGTCGACCCGATGCCTGATCCGGTGTTGCGCGCCCGTGTGGCGGCCGCCTTGCGCGCGTTGCCGTCCGAGCTGTCGGGCGAGCAGGACTCCGCCATCGTGTGTCCGGAAGCGCGCAAGATGGCCGAGCGCCTCGAGGCGCTGAACCCGGGCCTGGCGTTGCTCCTGCAGCTTCGTTCGCGACTCTTCGCCCATGCCGAAGCGGGCGCCGCGCGCCGCGGTTTCGATCAAGTCGTCATGGTCGGTCGCGGCCTCTCGCTGCGCGTCCCGAACGCGCCGTACCTGCCGGTCGTGGAGATCGAGCGCACGGCGATACTCGACGCCTGCTGCGGCGCGGACAGGTCGCACGGTGATCGCGAGGCACTCGGGGTCGAGGATCTGGAGGCGGCAGCGTGGGCGGCGCTCAGACGATCCCGGTGGTCACCACGCGGGCGCCGGACGCTCTTCCTCGTGGAAGGCCTGAGCTTGTGGGGCAGCTCCACGGCGCTGCCGTTCTGGCTGCGCATCCTGGCACAGGAGTCGGCGCCGGGGAGCGAGATGCTCCTCAACCTCCTCGATGCCGATGCGGCCGAGCGGGCAGGCGCGGCCCTGGATGACGTCGGCGTAGCGGGCGGCATCGATCCGGCAACGCTGCCTGACCTCGTCGACCGCGGCGGCCTCCACGTCGTCCACCTCTTCGATTCGGATGCCTTGCAGCATGGAGAGCTGGGGTTCGCCGATCTCCTCGTCCGCGAGCACTATCTCTGGGCGCGATCTTCGAGCGATTCGCGGTTGGGGGCGTCGCCTCCTTTCGCGGGGCGATCCTCGTCCCGAACGGCGTCGCGTGAGAATCCCCGCGCATGGGCGATTACGCGACGGCGTCACGGTGCTCTCGGGCGCGGCCGGCCGCGACGTGCTGGCGCTCGAGGCGACGCCACTACGTGCCTCCCACGTCACGCTCGAACCGGCGACCGATCTCGTCTGGCGACTGCAAGCCGCGGGCCTCCTGGTCTGCGACACCGACGGCCCGACCTTCGACGGACTCGTCGACGTGTTGTGCTGCCGTCTCGGGAGATGCCCGCGCGAGGTGCGGGCGGGCGCGGCGTGCCGGCTCGACGTGGTGCGCGAGGTGGCGTTCGCGGCGCTTGCGACGTCCGACGCCGATGTTCGTGCGCGGGCCACGCACCTGCTGGCGATCACGAGCGACAACGTCGCGGCCGAATGTCTACGCAGGCTGCTGCGGAACGACGACGCCGTCGTCGCGCGGGAAGCGGCCCTCGCCGTCGCGCTCCGATGCCCGGCAACCGCGGAGGACGCGCACATCGTGCTTGCGGCCGCACGGGCAGCTCTCGGTGTGATGCGCGACCTGCTGCACGTCACGGTGGACGTGCCGATCCTCGTCGATCTGACCAGTCGGCGGGACGCGATACCCGTGACCATCGTTGCCGATGCGGCGCCGTGCACCGTCGTTCGGATCCCGTGGTCCCGCTACGGTGCGGCGGTCCTGCACCATGAGATCGCGCACGCCCTCGCGGTGTGCGGCTCCAGGTGGCTATCGGAAGGCCTGGCGGTCTGGGCGCAACGTCAGATCGTTCCGGGGGTGGAGTTCCCGGTGCACGGTCGGCGCGCGCGCGGCCAGACCCCCCGTTTCTCGCTCTCGGAGGAGTTGGCCGCACGTGACGGGGCCAGCGGTCGCCTCTCCGTCGCCGACTATCGAGCCGCCGGCGACTACGTCGGCTGGCTGGTGGAGCGCCATGGCTTCGCGACGTTCGGGCGCGTCTTCGTGGCGTGTCGCGCCGGTCACCGCGCTCCCGTCGACGCCGCCTGCCGGGGCCTCGGCTTCGAATCGCTGTGGGACCTCGAGGCGGACTGGCGGGCATCGTCATGACGGGTATCGGCAGCTCGTGGGAGGCGGTCGCCGCGCTCGTGACCTTCGAGCGCCTCCTGCTCGTCGCCACGGCCGGCCATATCGCAGCATCGCCGTCGTTGTCGGCGAAGATCCTCTGGTGTCGCAATGTCTGGGCGGCGGCGCTGCGCATCCGGGGATTGTGTCGCGCGTTGCCGCTCGACGTCGCCGCCGTCGCATGCGCCTCGCTGCCGGATCCGGGGACGGCGCGACTCGTTGCCGAGTGGGCGGAGGCGGCCGACGAGACCGCGGCGCTCGCGGGCTTCTACGGCGTGGTCGTGCCGTTCGCGACGGCCGCCTACGCGCAGGCGGCGGTCATGAGCGAACGGGCATCGCCGCCGGGGGTGCGCACGGGGTATCGCGATCTGCGCGCGATCGGCCGAGGCTGCGGACGGTCGGTGCACCGCGCGGTGGAGCGGTCGGGTTCCGAGGTGCGACGTTTGCGACGATTGGCGACGCACGCGCTTCTCGGAATCGGGGCCTGTCGCACGGGCGCGGTCACGGCGCGGACCCGGGCGGAGATGACTGCACCGGCACGTGGTCGCGTGATCGCGGCGCTGCGATCCGCGGAGGCACGCGAGGACGTCTGGTTCGTCTCGTCACCGTCGGACGAGAGCCGGTATCTCCATCAGCTGGTCGCCTTCGAGATCAACACGTTCGAGGCCGTGAGCCGGCACATCGCCGAGTTCGCCGGCATGCCGTGGGAGTTCCACTGGGACATGGCCCGCCAGATCCGCGACGAGCTTGCGCACCTCGGCCTGTGGTTGGGGCGGCTCGCGCGGATCGGCATTCGCCTCGGAGACCACCTTCTCAGCACGCACGAGTTTTCGCTGTGTACGGGGCACGCGCTCCCCGGTCGTCTGGCGATGCTCGAGCGTCTCGCGGAGTCGGCGGCGCTCGATAGTGTCGACCTGCACCGATGTCTCTGGTCGGTACGGGGGGACGGCACGATGGTGGCCAACTTCTGCCGCGTGCAACTCGACGAGATCGGGCACGTGCGGTGCGGCAACAAATGGCTCCGCCGCCTGTGTGCCGGAGATGACGAGGTCCGCCGACTGGTGGACGATTCCGAAGCGGCGACGCGTCGACGCATGCTGGGAGAGGCATGGCGGCTCGAGCGTGCGGGAGCCGTGCCGCAGGGCAGTAGCGAGCTGATGCGCCGCAAGTTCGACGATCCCCTGCAGCTCGACGTCGATCGGGTCGCGCGCCGGCAGGCCGGATTCACGGAGACGGAGATCGCCGACGAGGTGGCGCGCCGCCGCCTGCTGGCGGGCCACCGCTCGGACACCGACGGGGTGCCGACGTGAGGCGCCCGGTAGCTGTCGCGTGCGGAGTGATCCTGGTCCTCGCGGCCGGGGAGGCGCGCGCCACGATTGGTCGGAAGGAAGGAGAAACGGTGTTGCGGGAAGCCTTCGATACGATGTCGCTGCCGACGCTCGAGAGGGCGCTACGATTGACGCGCGCGGCGGCCGCTGCTCCCGATCCCGACGGGAGAGGCCATCACGACCTGGCGCGTGCGCTCGAGGCGATGGCGATCTACCACGGCAACCGTGACGAAGCGGGGGCGGCCGTGCAGTACCTGCAGGAAGGGGTCACCGCGGCGGGCACGGCGGTCGCACGCTCTCCGGCGGCGTCCGCCTACCACACGACGCTCGGCGAGCTGTACGGACAATTGGCGGCCTTCAGCGGCGTCGTCGGGAAGATGCGCTACGGGCGCTTGGCGACGAGCGCCTTCGGGCGCGCACTCGAGCTCGATCCGCGGAACGCGATGGCCCACGTCGGCGCGGGCATCGGGAAGCTCGAGACGCCTGTGATGTTCGGCGGCAGCGTCGATGAAGCAATTCGAGAGTTCCGCCTGGCGCACCAGCTCGACGCGGCCTGCGACGAAGCGTGGATCTGGGAGGGCATAGCCCGCCGTCGGCAGGGCGCGGTGGCCGCGGCGCGCGCCGCGCTGCAGGAGGCCCTGCGGATCAATCCACGGAGCGACCATGCGCAGCGCGAGCTCGCACGGCTCGACGAGGACTTCCGATGACGTCGGTATGCGTGACGGATGTCCACAAGCGATTTGCGTCCCGGGCGGGTGCGGTCGAGGTATTGCGCGGAGTCTCGTTTCGTCTTGCGGTCGGGGTGCTCGGGGCCGTGGCGGGGCCCTCGGGCAGCGGCAAGAGCACGCTGCTCGGTCTCGTCGGCGGGCTGGACACTCCGACGTCCGGTGAGGTCCATGTCGGGACGTTCGCGCTCCATCGCATGACGGCGGCGGAGCGTGCGCGTTTCCGGGTCGCCCGGGTGGGATTCATCTTCCAGGCGCACAACCTGATTCCGGTGCTGACCGCCTCCGAGAACGTCGCATTGCCCCTGGCGCTGGAGGCGTTGACGGCTGGCGAACGCGCTCGCCGGGTTGCAGCCCTCATCGACGAGCTCGGTCTGCGCGAGGTCGCGGGCCATCGGCCCGGCGAGCTCAGCGGCGGCCAGCAGCAGCGGGTGGGCGTCGCGCGAGCATTGGTGACGCGCCCCATGCTCGTCCTCGCGGACGAGCCGACGGCGCATCTCGACGCGCACACCGCGGCCGACGTCGTCGAGGTCCTGCGCGCGTCCAACCGCGCGCATCGGACTACGTTCCTGGTATCGACCCACGATCCGAAGGTCGAGTCGCGCGCCGATCAGCGTCTGGTGCTGCGGGACGGCAGGTGCACGTTGCTCGATGAGGCCGCGTGAGCCATGGGACGACTCCTCCGCATCGCCGTGCGCAACGTCCTGCGTCATCCGAGACGGACGGGCATCACCTGCGGTGCGGTCGCGATGGGAGTCGCATCCATGGTGGTGGCCGCGGGTTTCGTCGACTTCACGCTCTGGGGGCTGCGACAGGCGATCGTCTTCGGCGGCGTAGGACACGTGCAGATCCTGCCGGTCAGCGTCGAGCTCCGGGCGCGCATTCCGGCCGCGGCTGCCCACGACGTGGAATCCCTGCTCCGGACGCTACCGGATGTCGACGTCGCCGCGCCGCGTGTCGAGTTCCAGGGTCTCGTCAGCGCGGGTCCGCGAACGCTGGCGTTCTCCGGCATCGGCGTCGAGGCGCTCCCCGAGGCGCAGCTCCGGTCGTTCACCCTGCTGGCGGCGGGCCGATGGTTTACCGGTGGCGAGCGCGTTCCACAGGTGCTGATCGGTCGCGGGCTCGCCGAACGACTGCACGTGCGGCCGCGTGGCCTCGTCGCGCTCATCGTGTATTCCGATCGCGGCAGCATGAACGCCGTCGATGCCGAGGTCGCAGGCGTGTTCGAAAGCGGGGTGCTCGAGTACGACGCCCGGACGCTCCTCGTGCCGATCGCCGTCGCGCGGGAGCTCATGCAAACCGCCGGAACGAGTAGCTTCGCCGTGCTGCTGCGCGATCCGGCCGGTACGCACGGCACTGCGCTGCGGCTGCAATCGGCCCTGCGTGAGAGGCGGATTCCCGGGCGCGTCGCGCCCTGGGATGCGTTGTCGCCCGTATATGCTGCCGTCATGCGATTGTATCGTTGGATCCTGCGCGTCTTTCTCGCGATCGTCACGCTGGTCGTGGTGCTCGGCATCGCGAATACGATGTCCATGGCGGTGCTCGAGCGAACGTCCGAGGTCGGGGTCCTTCGCGCTCTCGGCTTCGGTCGCGGGCGCGTCCTGGCGATGTTTCTGACCGAATCCGCTACCATCGGCGTCCTCGGCGCCACGGCCGGGGTCGGTCTCGGGGTGGCGGGCTGCATCGTCCTTTCGGCGATAGGCATCGACATGCCGCCGCCGCCGGGCCATAGCCAGGGCTACGTCGCGGAGGTCCGGATCGTACCCGCTGCGTTTGCGGCGGCGACGGCGATCGCGATCGTCGCGGCGATCATCGCCGGCGTGGGGCCTTCGTTGCGCGCCGTGCGTGGAGAGGTCTCGGATGTGCTGCGCGCCACGTGACGTGCGATCGATCGCGTGCGTGGCGGCCGCCCTGCTCATCATGTCGTCGATACTGGCCGCCGCCACGGTCGCGCCACCATCCGCTCGAGAGATCGTGCGACGTGCCGATCGGCAGCGAGGTCTCGCGATGCCCTACCGCTTTCGCGCGAGAATCTCGTCGCAACCCGGCGATGGCCGTGCGGACGAGCCGGGCCGCGGCGGTCCCTCCACGCTCGTCGAGATATGGGCGAACGGGTTCGCGCAACAGCTGGTGTTCGTGTTGGAGCCGACTCCCGGGGACGTGATGCTCGTGACGCCCGACGTCCTCTGGCTACGACCGCGGCATCTGCACCGGCTGACCCGTGTTCCTCCCGACCTGCGCATCTTCAACGGCGCGAGCATCTCGGATGTCGTGTCCGTCGACATCGTCGGAAACTATGCCGCGACGCTGCGGGCCGAGTCGGATGCCGGCGATGACTACCTGGTCGAGCTGCGTGCCGACGTCGTGGGTCTCCGCTATCCGCGTGCGCTGTACCGCATTCGACGCGACGACTTCCGACCGCTGCGTATCGATTTCCTCGCCGCGTCGGGCAAGGCGCTCAAATCGATTCGATACGGGGACTTCGCGTCGGTGCTGGACCACGTGATCCCCACGCGGCTGCTCGTCGAGGACCACGTCTATGGCGATGTCACGACGATCGCGCTCTCGGATTTCGAGCCGATCGCCGATCCGGACGCGGCGAGGCTCAGCCCGGACTTCCTGCTCGCGCTACCGGACGGCGCGTCGTAGCGTCGAGCCTGCTCACGCCAGGCTACGGATCCGCGCCTCCGCATCCGCCAGGCTCCCGAGGCACTGCGTCTCCGACTTCCGTCCGAGCAGCACGTCCAGCGGATCGCGCGAGTCGTCGACGTACCCGAGCGCGTACGCGCCGCGGGCGTAGCCCATCAGGCGCAGCAGCGGCTCGGGCAGGGTGCGGGCGATGTCGTGCGGGACGGCGAGGTACTGGTTCTCCTCCTGGCGCACCCAGCTCACGGCGTAGGTGATGTTGAGGCCGTAGCGCGTCGCGCGCGAGCGGTTCGGGCCGCCGCCGTGGTAGATCTTGCCGGTGTAGAAGAGGATCGACCCGGCGGGCATCTCGGCGGGGACGGTCTGCTCGGCGGTCACCTCGAGGCGGTCTTCCCACTTGTGGCTGCCGGGAACGACGCGCGTCGCGCCGTTCTCCTCGGTGAAGTCGGTCATCGCCCAGATGGTGTTGCACTGGACCTCGTAGTCGGCGGGGAAGGGGAAGAAGTCGAACGCCCACTGGTCGCGGTGGATGGTCTGCGCCGGCTCGTCGGGGCCGATGGCGATCACCTGCGTGAGGTGGAGCCGGTAGCTCGTCACGTGGGCGAGGAACTTGCCGACGGCGTCGAGCACGAGCGGGTACATGACCAGATCGCGGCACGTCTCCGAGCGCGCGATGAGGCCGCCGGTGCGGCGCGTGCGCCGGCCCGAGAACTCGTCCTGGCCGACGGGCGTCGCCTCCAGCCAGGGCTTCAGCTCGGCGCGGGCCTGATCGAGGAGCGCGGGCGCGACGGCCCGCTCGACGATGGCGCACCCTTCGGCCGCGAGGGCGGCGGCCACGTCCTCGCCGCCGGCGGTGGAGGACAGTCGGGGGATCGGCATGAGGCCTCCCTACCGCCGCGCGCCGCCGCCGGTCAAGGAGGCCGGAATTCGTCCCCGATCGAGGGGAGATTCATGCGACTTTGGTACTAGCCGTGTCCATATACGTGCGACATACGTGCGACATGTGAACTATCGCACGCCAGAATTTAGCAAAACACACACGAACTGCTCTTGATTCCACGCACGACGGGACTACAGTCGGGCTCGTCGGGATTCGCCGGCCGCTTGCTCGAGGTTCCCAATGATCGAAGCGCACATCGTCGGTCCACAGGGTTCGCTGTACATCTCGGCTCCCGCGACGCCGTACGACCTGCAGAACCTCCGGACGCACGTGTCCGAGGCCACCGCGACGTCGCCGCACCGGGTACTGGTCGACCTGACGCTCGATCGCGCGAAGCGCGCCGATCGCGCGCTCGCGCCGCAGATCTCGCACCTCGTCCGCGAGCTCACGTCTCGAGGCGTCGCCGTCCGCGTGCGCTGAGCGCGCGCAGTACGTGCCTCACGGCGCGCACTGCGTGCACCCGACGCAGATCTGCAGCGGACCGCAGCCGGTCTGCGGCAGCTCGCACACCTCGCCGGCCTCGATCACGCCGTTGCCGCAGATCGGCGGCTGGCACTGGCAGGTGCCCTGGAGGCAGAGGCCGGGGCAGGCGGCATCGCTCGGCGGCGGCGAGCCGCCGGGGCCGCCCGGATCGCACTGCTCGCCCGGTCCGGTGAAGCCGTCGCCGCAGATGGCCGGACACGTGCACTCCGCGGGATCGCCGGGCGCCTTGCAGAGGCCAGGGCAGGCGGTCGAGTCGGTACCGTCGCACTGCTCGCCGAACTCCGTCACGTTGTTGCCGCACGTGGTGTGGCACGTACAGTCCGGCTGGCAAGCGCCGGGGCAGTTGGCGTCGTCGCCCCCGTCGCACGCCTCCTGCGGGCGGTTTCTCTGCCCATCGCCGCAGAAGGCGGCGCTCACGGCGTTGGGGAAACGGATCGCGCCCGGCCCCGGCAGGCCGGCGGTGTTGTTGACGGCGGGGCTGGTCGTCGCCGGGATGCAGAACGTCGAGCCGAAGACGTTGGATGTCGTGCCGGGGACCCCGACGCGCACGATCGGATCGAGGAAGCACTTGCGCGTCTGTGTGACGCAGGTGCCGAGCCCGACGCACTGCGCGTCGCTCGTGCAGCTCACCTGCGGCGCGCCGGAGCAGGTCTGGTCGAGCGGCCCGGCGGCGCACTCGCCCTCGCCGACGGCTTGAACGCCCTCACCAGGCCGGGTCTGCCCGGCGATCGAGCGGCAGAGCGGCTTGCACGCGCCCGTCGGCGCGCCGGGGCAATCGCCGTCGCTCGAGCACGGCTGCGCGTCGTTGCTGCCGCCGTCGCAGGCGTTGAGGCACGCGCTCGGCTGCGCCTGCTGCGGGCACCAGCACGATTGATTGGTGAAGCCCGAGCCGGTGCAGGGTTGGTTGGAGGGGAACGTCGAGGTGCCGGTACGCGCCGGATTGAAGGCGAGGCCGAGGCCGCTGCCCGAGATGTTCGAGGCCGGGTTCGGCGTGCAGTCGTTGGACGTCGGCCCGAACGGCCCCGTGCCCTGCACGGTGCAGCTGCGGGTCGGGTTGTCGCTGCACGTGCCCGCCTGGCCGATGGTACAGGTCTGCGGGTCGGCGGCGCCGCAGTCGCAGATGGGGCAGGGGCGGTTGACGTCGGTACCGAGGTAGACGAGCGAGTTGAGCGGCACCTGGATCTCCGAGGCGCCGCTCGCCGTGTCGTAGCTGCCCGTGACGTCGCCGGCGAAGCGGTTCACGACACAGACCGGGATGCCGCCCGACGAGAGCGGCAGCGGCGGGCCGTAGGTCGTGATGACGCAGGTCTGGCCGACGGGGCACTGCGTCGTGTCGGTGCAGGCGACGCTGCCGTCGCTCGAGCAGTGCGAGCCGACGTTGGCGAAGAAGGTGCAATCCGTGTCGCTCGAGCCGTCGCAGGCGCCAATCACGCCGGCGATGGTCGAGCCCACCTGCACGCCGAAGTCGTGCGAGGTGCCGGTCCAGCCGGTGTCGAGGTCGGCGCCGGGCGTGACCACGAACGATAGCTCGCCGATTGCGGGACACGTGCAGTCGGGCTGGCAGTTGCCCGGGCAGAGCGCGGCGTCGGCGCCGTCGCAGAGCTCGCCGGCCTCGCGCGTGCCGTTGCCGCAGAAGGGCGCGCAGGTGCAATCGGACTGGCAGCTTCCCGGACACGACCCGGTGGCGCTGCCGTCGCACTGCTCGCCGTCGTTGATGACGCCGTCGCCGCAGTACGGGCCGCAGGTGCAGTTGGCGTCGCAGGCGCTCGGCGGGCAGGCGGTCGAGCCGCTGCCGTCGCACTGCTCGCCGCCGTTCACCACGTTGTCGCCGCAGTATGGGCCGCAGGTGCAGTCCCCCTGGCAGGCGCTCGGCGGACACTGGCCGTTCGTCGCCGCGCCGTCGCACTGCTCGCCGAAGTCGACGACGCCGTTGCCGCAGCTGCCGCCGCACTGACAGGTCGGGCCGCACTGGCCCGGGCAGTGGGCGTCGTCGCTGCCGTCGCACTGCTCGCTCGCCTGGTCGATGTGGCCGTCGCCGCAGGTCGGGCACTGGCACGTCGGGAGACACGCGCCCGGACACGCGCCGTCATTCGGCGAGTCGCACGCCTCGCCCGCGTCGAGGACGCCGTTGCCGCACTGCGCGCCGCTCGCGAAGATGCTGACCGGCTGTTGCAGGGCGCCGGGTCCCGGGAGGCCGGAGACGCTGTTCACCGCCGCCGCGCTGACCGGCGGGATGCAGAAGGTCGCGGCGAGGACCGCGTTCTGCGTGCCGCGTGCGCCGGTGCGGACGATCGGATTCAGGAAGCAGTTACGGAAGTCGCCGACGCAGGTCTCGTTCGGCTTGCATGTGCTGCAATTGCCGCTCGGCGCGGGGTTGCAGTCGCTGTCGCTGGCACAGCCGCGGAACGTCTCGACGCTGCAGAAGCGATCGAAGGGCCCGGCCGCGCAGACGCCGTCGTTGGGGGTGTTCGGATCGGCCGGATCGGGCGAGCACGTGCCGTCGTCGCACTGGTTCGGCGCCGTCGCCTGGCCGGGGCGTCCGCACGAGCCGCTCGGACACTGCGAGGCGGTCGTGCAGGGGGTGCCCACGTTCGCGCCGCCGATGCACCGCTTGCCGCCGCATGTCGCGCCGCCGGGGCAATCGGCGTTGCTGTTGCACGACTCGGCGGCGGCGGTCGCGCAGGTATCGCAGAAGCAGTCCTGCGAGGTGAAACCGGGTGCCGTGCACTTCACGCCGTTCGTCGGCAGCGAGGTCGCGCCGGTCGTCGCGCTGTCGAACTGGATGCTCAGGTTGCCGATGTTGGCGGCGTGGAGCGGCGGGCAATCGAAGCTGACCGCGCCGAAGAAGACGTTGGTCCCGGAGACGTCGCACGGCTGACCGGCCTTCGCGCCGCCGCTGCACGTGCCGTTCCGTACGCCGTCACGCGGCGTCGTGTCGCCCGCACAGACCGGACACGGCTGGTCCACGGTCGGCCCGTTGTGCACGCCGGCCTCGAGCCGGATGAAGGCCTCGCCCTCGCCCGCGTGCGGGCCGCTGTTGGCGATGTTGACCGTGCCGCTGATGCTCGAGGTATAGCGGTTGACGACGCAGACCGAGACGGCGCCCGACGAGAGCGGGAGCGGCGGCCCGTAGTAGCACTCGCAGGTCTCGGCGCCGGAGCACGACGAGGGCATCTCGGGATCGCAGACGCCGAGGGTGCTGCCGTCACGGTTGCCGAGATCGGTGCAGCGGCAGTTCTTCGACGGCCCCGGAAAGAGCACGGGACCGTCCGTGGTGCACTGGCCGCAGGTCGGCGAAGCAGTGTCGGTGTCGCAGCCCGAGAGGCGCACCGCGGCAGCGGCGCCGTCGTCGACGCCGGGAAGATCGTGGGACGTGCCGGTCCAGCCGGTGTCGAGATCGACGCCCGGCTTTGCGACATAGCTCAGCACGGCGGGGATCGGGTTCGGCAGGACGCACGGACCGCCCGGCGTCGCGGTGGGCGTGGGCGTGCGGGTGCCGTTCGGCGTGGCGGTCCGCGTCGGCGTGCTGCCGCCGGCCGCGGTCATCGTCGGCGTGGCCGTCGGGCCGGTCGGAGTGAGCGACGCCGGGACGCACAGCTCCATCGGCCTCTTCACCGCAAGCGTCTCCGGCCCGAACTGGTGGTCCACGTAGACCGGGCTGAGGGGCGTGAACTTCGGCAGGCTCGTCTGCCGTACCTGGTAGCACATCAGGTAGTCGGGATGGGACTCGGCGCCGGGCGCCTCGCCGTTCTTGTTCGCGGGCGCGCAGAAGCGTTTCGGTCTCTTGACGTCGACGGTGATCGTGCCGAACTGATCCTGCGCGGTGACACCCGTCACGGCGGCGAACTTCGACGTGCCGCGGGTGATCCTGATCTTGTAGCACTGGAAGTGATCGACCGCGGGGCTCGTCGGCGCCGCCGGCGGCGCGCTCAGGCTCTTCGCCGAGGGCACCTGCAACGTGTAGGGCCTCTTCACGTCGATCGTGAGGCTGCCGAACTGATCGGTGACGTGCTGCGCCGCGACCGTGGCGAACGGCGTCGTCCGCTTGATGCGGAAGTCGGTGAGGTGGTCGGGATGCGACGGCGCCGACGGATCCTCGCCGTTCTTGTTCGTCGGCGCGCAGAGGAACTGCGGCTTCTGTACGGTGACCGTGGACGATCCGAAGGCGTCGACCAGCGTCACGCCCATCACGGCCGTGAAGCGCGGCGTCCCGGACGCCGTCGGCGCCTTGTAGCAGGTGAAGTGATCGGGCGCGGCGGCGGCCGCGGTCGACGCGAGTGCGAGCAGCGCGAGCAGAAGGAGGACGCGGGCCGTATGGGTGGCGGCGCGACCGACGTGCTTCGTCATGGGGGCTCCTCCGTGTCGGCGTTCGAGACTGGCGTCAGCGTAGGAGGGCGCCACGGGCAGGAGCAATCACGGCAGACCCCAGTTGGACGGGAGAAATCGAATGGGCGGGCGTCGAGGAAACGAGGTAGCGCGCCGGCCCAGGACACGCGACAGGGGCGCCCTCTTCAGGCCGCACGCGGCCTCGGCCTCCCCTGTACAAGCGTACTATGGAGGCGCGGCCGCCGCCGCGGTCGCTGATCTCGGCGCGCGCGCGCCCGGGGTGCCCGGAGCCATGGCGCCCCGGAGTTGACCGGGTGCGGCGCGCGACGTATCGACCGGGCGCCAAGGGAGGACACGCATGGGCCGCGGGACGACGATACTCCTCTACGTGCTGACCGGCGCGCTCCTCGGCGTGGTGGCGGCCTCGATCATCGTGCCGCCGGCCCTCAGCTGGTACAACGAGCCGGGCGCGATCAACGCGGGGAAGCAGGTCGAGACGCTCTGCAACATCCCGGAGCTGATCCACTATACCGCCTCGCGCCTGCTGCGCGGGCAGCTCATCGGCGCGCTGCTCGGCGCCGTGGTGGGACTGATCCCGGGAGTGATGCGCTCCCGCCCGCGAACGTCGGGCGGCCTGCCGACGTCGACGGGCGCGGCGGTGCCGCGGGTCTAGCGACGCGTCGACAGGCCATCCGCCCCGTCCGCGTCTAGCGCGGGGCGTCCGGCACCCTGCCGCTCAGCCTGTAGACGAAGACGAGCAGCGTGGCCACGACACGATACAGCTCCGGCGGGATGACGGTGTCGAGATCGAGCTTCGCGAGCACGGCGACGAGCTCGCGATCCTCGCGGATGTGGACGCCGTGCCGGCGCGCGAGGTCGATGATGGCCTCGGCGAGGTGCCCCTCACCCCTGGCGACGACGCGCGGCGCGAGATCCTTGCCGGCCTCGTAGTGGAGGGCGACGGCGCGGCGGCGCTCGGGGTCGTCGGGCATCGTCAGGCTCGCACGTCGAGACCGGAGAAGCGGCGCATGAGCTGCGCGGTCTCCTCGAGGCGGTCGCCGCTCCAGCGCGTCACTTGCACGGCGGCGTTCGCGTAGCCGGCGTCCGCGAGCAACTGGCCGAGCTCGGCGGTGGCGGCGCTGATCACGGTGAAGGTTTCCTCGCGGGCGGCGCGCACCACGCAGGTGCACGCGCCGCCGGTGATGGTCAGGCTGATCCACAGATCGCCGAGGCGCCGCGTCGAGAGGTCGAGCGTGAGGGAGGCGTTCTGCCGGTCGAAGCCGTGCCGGCCGTGTCCGCCGTCGCCGAACACGTGCACCTGCGCGCGGGTGACGGGCGCGTCGGGCGGAAACGGGAGATCGAAGAAGAGATACGGCGCCTCGAACGCGCGCAGGTTCTGCAGCGAGCCGGCGAGCGTCCGCTCGAGGACGCGCCCGAGCGCGCCGTCGAAGACGGCGAGCTGCCCGTGCCGCGCGATCCACTGGCGGAAGACCTCGTCGCCCTGCAGGCGGAGCAGCACGGCCCGCAGGTCGTGACCGACGATCTCGGGAATGCCCTCGAGGGCAGCGGACTCGAGCATCTGCCGCAGGCGCGCCTCGAGCGGACGGCTCGCGAGCGTGCCCCAGTCGCGCGCGAGGCGCTCGAGATCATCCGCCCCCCCGGGGACGAGGTGGCGCGCGAGCGCGGCGAGCTGGGCCGCCAGCTCGGGGGCGAGCGCGTCGTCGTCCTGCGCCCGCGCCGCCCAGCTCGCGAGCTGCTGCAAGTCCTCGCCGACCGTCCCCGGCGTGGTGAGCAGACGGAGGAGCGCCGCGATGTCGGCCTCGCTCGCGGGCAGATTGGCCGGCAGGAGCTCGGCCGCGGCGGCGCGCAGGCCGGGTGCCGCGTCGAGCAGGTCCAGCACCTGCGCGAGGGTCGTGTCGGCGACCTCGCCTGCGGTGCTCGGCTGCGTCTCCTCGGCCGGGGTGATCGGCAGGACGAGGAGGCGGACGCCGTTCTCGGCGGCCTCGACGGTGACCGACACGATCTGCCCGGCGCTCAGCGCGACCGACGAGTCGAGGGCCGCGCGCAGGCCGGCGACGCGCACCTCGAGATCTCCGGGCACGCCGGCGATCGTGCCCTGCAGGATCTGTCCCGGTCGGAGCGCGCCGGCGCCGACGCTCTCGGCGGGGATGAAGGCGGCACCCTGCAGCGCGGCGACCGGACCGGCCATCGTCTACGGCTCCGGGGGCGGGAGCAGCGGCGCGACGATCCCGGCGAGCGCAGCGCCGAGACGCCGATGCTGGTCGGCGTCGAGATGGATGCCGTCGACGCGGCTCGCCCGTGTGACCGCGGCGGCATCGAAGAAGTGACAGCCGGCGGCGTCGGCGACCGCACGCAGCTCCGCGGCGAGTCCGACGCACTTGCGTTCGGCGCCGGCGAACTTGGGCGCGAGCGGCCCGCGCGGGTTCTCGATGGCCGGCGGCGCGACCACGAGGATCTGCGGCACCGGCATGCCCGGCTCGATCGGCGCCCGGCGGATGGCGCCGATGAGCGCGCTCGTGCCCTGCGCGGACAGCCACGCGTCATGCGGATGCATCGACTGGAAATCGTTCGTGCCGAGCAGCAGGATCACGAGGGCGAGCGGCGAGTGGATCTCGATCCGCTGCGCCAGGCCGACGAGGCCGTTCCGCCCGGGCTTGAACGGATCGTCCCACACGGTGCGGCGCCCGTTCAGGCAATCCTCGATGACGCGCGCACGCCGTCCGCCGGTGAGAAGCGCGTGCTCCAGCACGCCGGGCCAGCGCTCGTCGAACGGCAGACGGCTCCGCGTGTGGGGGACGATGCCCCACGAGAGCGAGTCGGCGTAGACGAGAATCTGCTGCATGGACGACCCCGCGCTGCTACGGTTCTCCCATGGGTCGCATAGCGGGGGGTCGGAGGGGGGTCAACGATGCGCGCCGCCGTGCCCGGCATCCAGGGCGTCGCCTGCCACGCGAGAGCACACAGCGGGCGGGAGCGACGCGGGTGTCACCCGTCGATGCGCCATCGCTCCGGGCGGCGCGGCCGCTCGCGCTCGACCCGCCGTATGCGGGAATCGCCGGCCGCGTCGGGCGCACCCTCTGGCACGCCGGACGCTTGCAGCTCGGCATGCGCTCCCGGTGCCGCGCGCCCGTGGCCGTCATCGCGGCGCTCGTCGTCCTCGGGATCCCGACGCTGCGAGCGCGTCCGGCGCTCGCCGCGGCCGGGCCGGCGCTGAGCGTCGATGCCGGCGCCGATCGCCACGCGATCAGCCCCTACATCTATGGAATGAACTTCGCCGACGAGGGCCTCGCGGCCGAGCTGCAGCTGCCCCTCCGCCGCTTCGGCGGCAACGCGACGACGCGCTACAACTGGCAGAACGACACCAGCAATCACGCCAGCGACTGGTACTTCGAGAACATCCCGAACGACAATCCGAACCCCGCCGCGCTGCCCGACGGCTCGAGCTCGGACCGGTTCGTCGACCAGGACCGCCGCACCGGCACGGCGACCCTGCTCACCGTGCCGCTCATCGGCTGGACGCCCAAGGCGCGCGCGGTCGCGTGCGGGTTCGGCGTCGAGCAAGTACGGCGCGCAGCAGTCGACCGATCCCTGGCAGACGAACTGCGGCAACGGGCTCACGTCGGGCGGTGCCCCGATCACCGGCAACGATCCGACCGACACCAGCATCGCGATCACGCCGGCGTTCGTGCAGGGCTGGATCGACCCACCTGATCGGACGCTACGGGAACGCGGCCGGCGGGCGGCGTCCGCTTCTACGATCTCGACAACGAGCCGATGCTGTGGCCCGACACCCATCGCGACGTGCATCCCGCGCCGACCAGCTACGACGAGATGGCGCACGCGGCGTACGCGTATGCCGCGGCGGTCAAGGCGAGCGACGCGGCGGCGCAGACGCTGGGCCCGGTCGTGTGGGGCTGGACGGCCTATTTCTGGTCGGCGCTCGACTGGTCGCCCGGCGGCGCCTGGTGGAACGATCCCGCAGGATCGGCTCGCGCACGGCGACGTGCCGTTCGTCGAATGGTACCTGCAGCAGATGCGCGCCTACGAGCAGCAGCACGGCGCCCGCATCCTCGACTACGTCGACGTGCACTACTATCCGCAGGCGGCCGGCGTCGAGCCTGTCGCCCGCGGGCAGCGCCGGCACGCAGGCGCTCCGCCTGCGCTCGACGCGCTCGCTCTGGGATCCCTCGTACGTCGACGAGAGCTGGATCGGCGAGGCGGTGCGTCTCGTGCCGCGCATGCACGAGTGGGTGAACGCCGACTATCCCGGCACCAAGCTCGCCCTGACGGAGTACAACTGGGGCGCGCTCGACGACGTCAACGGCGCGCTCGCGCAGGCCGACGTGCTCGGCATCTTCGGCCGCGAGGGCCTCGACCTCGCCACCCTCTGGGCGCCGCCGACGTCGGCGCAGCCGGGCGCGTTCGCCTTTCGCATGTACCTGAACTACGACGGCGCCGGCGGCGCGTTCGGCGACACGTCCGTGCGGGCGCAGAGCGCCGACCAGGATCAGCTCGCGATCTACGCCGCCATCCGCGACGACGGCGCGCTCACGTTGATGCTCGTGAACAAGACGTCGTCGGTGCTGACGAGCCCGATCACGCTCGCGGGCTTCACGCCCGCCGTGGCGGCGCACATGTACCACTACGGAGCGGCGGCGCCGGGCGCGATCGTGCACGCCCCCGACGTCACGATTGCCGGCGGCGGGATCACCGGCACGTTCCCCGCGAACGCGATCACGCTGCTCGTCGTGCCGCCGGCGGCGGGGGCGACCCCGGCGCCGACGGCGACCCGCACGCCGACGCCGGTGCGCACGGCTACCGGCGTGCCGAGCGCGAGCCCGACGCGTACGGCGACGCCTGGAGCGGCATCCACGCCCACCGCGGCGCCGCCGCTGCCGGTCGCCGGCAAGCGTCTCGTGGTCAAGGACAATCCGCTCGACGCGACCCGCCGAACGCTCCTGTTCCTCGCCAGGGACACGGCGATCACGACGCTCGACATCGACCCGGTCGCCGACGGGGCGAGCGTGCAGCTCTACAACGCCAACGGCTCTGGGGAGTCGCTCTGCATCGCCCTCCCGAGCGTCGGCGGCAGCTGGCGTCTCAGCGGTCCGCCGTCGCGCCCGAAGTATCGCTACAAGGACGCGGTGTCCGCGCACGGCCCCTGCAAGGCGGCCGCGATCGCGATGGGCAGCGGCATCAAGGTGAGCTGCAACGCGAAGCGGGCGCCGCTGGCGTATTCGCTCGACGAGCCGTCACAGGGGGCGCTGGCGGTACGGATCACGAGCGGCGCGACGACGTGGTGCGCGACCTTCGGCGGCCGCGTCGTGCGCGACTCGGGCACGGCGCCGCCGATCGCCGGCGGCCGCGGCCAGTTCAGCGCCAAGGACGCGCCGGCGCCGGCGGCGTGCCCACCCGCGCCGCACGCGTGCCCGTAGCGGCGTCCCGTCGTCGCCGCCCCGCTGGAATACGGCGTGCCGGAGCGCGATGGTATGCAGGTTCGCGACGCCGTCGCGTCGACGAGGGACCAACGAAAGGAGCGGCAATGGCAACGGAAGGTCTCGTCTGGTTCGTCACCGGCACCTCGCAGGGATTCGGTCGCGAGCTGGTGCGCGCGGCGCTCGCGCGCGGCGACTCGGTCGTCGCGACCTCGCGCAATCCGGAGAAGGTGGCCGCGACGTTCGCGCGTGAGCACGACCGCCTGCTGGCGCTGCGCATGGATCTGCGCGACGCCGGCCAGATCGCGGCCGCCGTCGGCGCGGCGATCCAGCGCTGCGGCCGGATCGACGTGCTCGTGAACAATGCCGGCCACGGCCTCCTCGGCGCCGTCGAGGAAGCGAGCGAGGCCGAAGTCGGCGCCGTCTTCGAGACCAACGTGTTCGCGCTGCTGCGGGTGACGCGAGCCGTGCTGCCGCACATGCGCGACCGCCGGCGCGGCCGCATCGTGAACGTCTCGTCCATCGGCGGGCTCGTCGGCATCGCCGGGTTCGGCATCTACAACTCCACCAAGTTCGCGGTCGAGGGTCTCTCCGAGGCGCTGGCGCAGGAGGTCGCACCGCTCGGCATCCGCGTCATCCTGGTCGAGCCGGGGCCGTTCCGCACCAACTTCCTCGGTGGGTCGTTGGCCGTGGTCGAGCGGCGGCTGGCCGAGTACGACGCGACGGCCGGGCGGGTACGGACGGGCCGGACGCAGCGCGACGGCGCTCAGCCGGGCGACCCCGCGCGCGGCGCGCTGGCCATCGTCGAAGCCGTCACCGCCGACGAGCCGCCGCTGCACCTGCTCCTCGGCGCCGATGCGTACCGGCTGGCGGCAAGGAAACTCGATGCGCTGCGGGATGACATGGAACGGTGGCGCGCGGTCGGACTGTCCACCGACTTCGAGGTTTCCTAGGGGGATCGCGCGGGTTGCGGTCTACGAGGCTACGGGCGGCGGTTGGCAGGTCGCGGACCGGCGGTTGACCGGGGTCCGCCGCGATGCCATGCGTGAAGGCCCATTGGATTGTGGCAGGAGGACAGCGATGCGCACGACTCGTCGGCTCGTGGTGGTCGGGATCTCGGCGGGTGCGCTCCTTCTCGGCGGTGTCGCCGCTCCGGCGTACTGGCCGCCTCCGCCGCAGCCGCCGCGCACGATCAAGTGCGAATCGCGCGGGGGGAAGTACACCTACTGCCGCACCGGCACGTTCGGACCCGTGCGCTTGCAGCGGCAGCTGAGCGGCACGGCGTGCGTCCCGTACGACACGTGGGGCGCCGACGCCGACGGCGGCGGGGTGTGGGTCTGGAACGGGTGCCGCGCGACGTTTGTCGTCGGCGGCGGCTGGGGCCCGCCGGGGCCCGCTCACGGCGGGCGGCCGCCGCACGGCGGCGGTGGTGGGGGTGGGCGCACCGTCACCTGCAAGTCGGAGGGGTTCTCCTACAATCGGTGTCCGATCGGACACGCGCGCGACGTGCGCCTGCAGAAGAACCTCAGCGACACGCGCTGCGTGCGGAACGACAACTGGGGCCTCGATCGCGGCGGCATCTGGGTCGACCGCGGCTGCGCCGGCCGCTTCAGCGTCTACTGAGCCCGCCGCCGCGGCGGGTGCCCGAGACGCTCACGCCGGCGTGATTCGCGCCCGCGAGCGCACGCGGTCGGTCGAGCCGGATGGTCACGGCGGGTCGCATGCATCCGGCGCGGGGGCGCCGGTCGCGCGAAACGCGCCGGCCCGGCGCGCGGTGCGCGCCCGATCGGTCGCGACCCTGCCGCCGAACCGCAGGCAGTAGCGCACGGATTCCACCTCGAGCCGGACGCCGAGGACGTTCTGCGCCGTCTCGTCGAGCGTCAAGCCGGTGCCGCCGGCGCAGCGTGCGTGCAGCTTCCCGGGCCCGACCTCGACGTGGCAGGAGGGCCGGACCGCCCCGTAGCGATAGATCGGCACGCCGCCGCGCGCGCGGCGCACGCGCCAGCCCGAGGCGGGCAAGGCGAAGACGGCGCTCTCACCGCTCGACGGATTGACGAGGACGAGCGTCGCGCCGACCAGCGTCGGATCGGCGCCGCCGCCGGCCGGCGGCGGCGTCAGCGCGTGATCACCGCCGAGCAGCGTGACCGCGAGCGTCTTGCCGTCGCTCACCGCGAGCGTCTTGCCGGCGAGGCAGTGCTCGTCGCCCGTGCAGGGCGGGGGCGGCAGGAGCGCCTCGCTGCGGCACGCCGCGGAGCAGCCGTCGCCGCCGACGCGGTTGCCGTCGTCGCACTCCTCGCCCTCTTCGACGATGCCGTCGCCGCAGCCGCTGAGCGCCCACAGCTCCTCGCCGTGGCGCCCGTCGTCGGCGTAGAAGAAGAGCGTGCCGTCGACGTCCACGAGATCCTCGGGATACGAGCTGCGGTTCGGGTTGAGGTTGCTCACCATGTAGGTGCCGAGCGCCGTGCCGTCGCTGCGCCACAGCTCGCGGCCGAGGGTGTGGGTGTCGGCGCTGAAGTAGAGGACGTCGTTCACGACCGTCAGGAATGACGGCACGGTCGCGTTCGTCGGGTCGAGATCGCGCAGGAGGAACGTGCCGGCCTCCGTGCCGTCGCTGCGCCACAGCTCGTCGCCGTGCACGCCGTCATCGGCGTGGAAGTAGAGCACGCCGTGCATGGCGGTCAGGAGCTGCGGGTTGGACGAGGGCGTCCCCGGGAAGATGTCCTTCACGGGGACCGTGCCGGCGGTCGTGCCGTCGCTCTTCCACAGCTCGCGGCCGTTCCCGCCGGCGATGGACGTGAAGAAGAGCGTACCGTCGACGTCGGTGAGGCGCTCCGGGTCGTTCGGCGGACCGGGGTCGACGACCCGCCGCGTGCCCGCAGGCGTCCCGTCGCTCGCCCAGAGCTCGGGGCCGTGGCCGGAATCGGCGCTGAGGAAGAGGGTCGAGCCGACGGCGGTCAGGTATCGTGGTCGGTTCGACTCCTGCCTGAACCCCGCGTGCAGGAGCGTCGTGCCGCCCTCGGTTCCGTCGGTCCGCCAGAGCTCGTCGAGGCCGTCGGTGAATGTGTGCAGGATGAAGTACGCCGTGTCACCGGCGGCGGTGAAGTCCGTCGGCGACCCGTTCAGCACGGACGTGCTCGCGAGCATGTGCGTGCCGGCGGCGGTGCCGTCGCTGGTCCACGCGCGCACCCCGACGATACCGTCCGTCGCCGCGAACAGGACGCGGTCGCCGAAGGCCGCGAGGTCGTGGGGGTAGCTGTCGTGCGGGCCTGGCTGCACGTCGAGGACCATGTGCGTGCCGGCCGTCGTGCCGTCGCTCGTCCATAGCTCCAGGCCGTGGATACCGTCGGTCGCCCGGAAGAAGAGCCGGGCTCCGGTGCTCGTCATCTCGTCGATGAGCGACGCGTTCGGGCCGGGCGCGATGTCGCGCACGAGCACGGTACCATCGCGTGTGCCATCGCTCTTCCACAACTCCCTCCCGGTGGCGGTCGCGTAGGCGTGGAAGAACGCGATCCCGGCGACGTTCGTGATGTCTTCGGGCTCCGCATCCGCCGGGCCGGGCGCGATGTCGCGTACGAGGTGCGGCTCCGGATGTGGCGGCGTGCCCGGGGCGGCCACGCCCACCATCACCGGCGCGCACGCCGCCGGCACGACGCAGCTCGCGAGCTTCCAGAGCTGCACGCCGTGCCGGCCGTCGTCGGCGCTGAAGAAGAGCGTGTCCGCGACGCGCGTCAGCTCGCGCGGCGCCGAGCCGCCGGTCGGTGACAGATCGGCGACGAGCGACGTGCCGATGAACGTGCCCGTCGTGCGCCACAGCTCCTCGCCGTGCGTGCCGTCGTCGGCCTCGAAGTAGATCGTGCCGCTCACGTTGGTGAGATCGTCCGGGAACGCGCCGGCGGTCGGATTCACGTCGGCGACGCGATGGGTGCCGTCGGCCGTGCCGTCGCTGGTCCAGATCTCCGTTCCCGAGACGCCATCGTCGGCACGGAAGAAGAGCGCGCCGTTCACGTTCACCAGGTTGCTCGGAAACGAGCCGCCCGTCGGGTTGATGTCGGCGACGCGATGCGTGCCCGGACCGGTGCCGTCCGTCGCCCAGAGCTCCGGTCCGCTCCCGTCGTCGGCGCTGAAGAAGATCGTGGCGCCCACCTTGCGGAAGCCGGTCGGATACGAGTCGCCGGGAGGAAGCGCGGGGTTGATGTCCTTCAGCAGCACCGTCCCGTCGGGGCTGCCGTCGCTCTGCCACAGCTCCCTCCCGACGATGCTGAGCGCGCTGAAATAGAGCCGGCCGTCGATCGCTGCGAGGCTCATCGGGATCGAGCTCGCGCCCGGGTAGATGTCCTTGACGCGCACGGTGCCGCCGGCGGTGCCGTCGCTCTTCCACAGCTCGTTGTCGCCGCTCGCGTCGATCGCGCGGAAGAGGGCGAGGCCGTTCAGGTCGGTGATCGCGGACGGCGTCGAGTCGTGCGGCGTCGCGACCGGCACGATGTCCTTCACGAGGACGGTGCCGGCGGCGCTGCCATCCGACTTCCAGAGCTCGCCGTCGCCCCGGCTGAAGAAGAGCGTGCCGCCGACGCCCTTCAGCGCCGATGGGAAGAACGGCAACATGGCGACCTGCGTGGTGCCGCCCGGCGTGCCGTCGCTGCGCCACAGCCCGTTCCGCGTGCCGAAGTAGAGGGTCGTGCCGATGCCGGCGAGCTCCAGGTCGAGGCCGAGCCCGTCGCGGAGCAGGGTGGCATCGGCATCGCCGGGTGTGGCCGTCCATACGGCCCACCCCGGTCCCGAGTCGTCGTATGTGCCGAAGAACAAACGGCTACCGACGGCCTTCAGGAAGGTTGGCGACGGTCCGCCACCGGAGGCATCGACCGCACCGGGTGCGCTCGACACGAGCGCGGCGACGGCGGCCGCGAGCAGCAGAGGGACGGCACGACGCATGGGCTCGGCACACTCGAAGCACCGCGCGTGCCGCCGCACGCTGTACACGGCATCGCGATCGGGCGTGCAACAGCGCACGATCGAGCGGATCCGCTAGCCGACGCGATCCCCTCGTAGGGCGACGCCGGCGCGGCTGCACGTGCTGCGGCCGTCGCCTAGAACGTGCGGTCGGCATTTTGCCGCCGACCGCGCGCATCCGCCGGAAGCGCGCGGCGTCGCCGGCCGGGACGGCGCCGGGCGCGGCGGCCTCAGGACGACGGGGTGCGTTGCGCGGCTTGCGGCTGCAGATCCTGCGGCTCGGCGGCGCCGGCCTCGACGATCTGGATCGTCTCGCCGGGACGATCGGTCGCCGTCTGCGTCCGGAACCGCAGCTCGGGCAGCCGGCCGACGGCCATGCGCAGCGCCTGTTCCCAGCGGGCGCCGATCTTGACGAGATCGGGATCGTCGGCGGCGAAGCGCCGCGTGCGCGTGATGTCGAACTCGTCGGCGGAATAGGCGAGCAGGTCGATCGGCGGGCCGACGGTCACGTTCGAACGCATGGTCGAGTCGAGCGAGAGCAGGGCGTACTTCGACGCCTCCTCCAGCGTCGTCTTGTGGTAGCGGATGCCGCGATCGAGGATGGGCCGTCCGTACTTGCACTCGCCGATCTGCAGGAACGGCGAGTCCTCGCTGGCTCGCAGCGGGTTGCCCTGCGGATAGATGAGGAACAGATCCGGCGGCTCGCCGCGCACCTGGCCGCCGAGGATGAAGTGCACGTTGAACTTGAAGTCGTCGCGCTCGAGGGCCTCGCGATCCATGTCGGAGATGCGCCGCACCTGCGCGCCGACGACGCGTGCCGCATCGTAGAGCGAGGCCGCCGAGGCGAGGCCCTCGCCGCGCTCGAAGTCGCGCTGCAGCTGCGTGACGACCGATTGCGTGCAGGACAGGCTGCCGCTCGCCAGCAGGATGAAGACGCGCTCGCCGCGCTGCACGAACGTGTGCATCTTCCGGCAGATGTTGACCTGGTCGAAGCCCGCGTTGGTGCGCGAGTCGGAGGCCATGACGAGGCCGGCCTTGGTGGAGATGCCGAGACAGTAGGTCATGGCATTGTGTACCAGGCGCCGAAGAGGCTGGACAACGCCGGCCGCGGCGCCCCGGCGTGCGCGGCGGCCGTGCGGCTCTCGGCGGTGGAACGCTTCGTGCTGCATTCCGGCGAGATGTCGCTCCAGGGCGTGCCGACGGGGGTGGTTGCCTAAAAGCACGGCCCACGTGCCGCAGGATTGGGCGGCGGATCGAGGGATCGAGGGAAGCCATGCTGATCCGAATCGGATTCGACCTCATGTTCGACGTGCCCGCGCCGACGGTGATGCTGCTCATGCTGCGGGTGCACCCGTCGCGCGAGGCCTCGCTGCGTGCGCCGGAGCACATCCGCATCAATCCCGGCGTGCCGGTGCAGGAGTTCACGGACGCGTTCGGCAACCGCTGCGGTCGCCTGCTGGCGCCCGCGGGCCAGCTCCGCCTCCGGAACGACGCGCTCGTGGAGGACAGCGGCGAGCTCGATCCCGTCGCCCTCGACGCGCGCCAGCACGCGGTCGACGAGCTGCCGGTCGAGACGTTGCCCTTCCTGCTCGGGAGTCGCTACTGCGAGGTCGATCGCCTGACCGAGACGGCATGGCGCCTCTTCGGCGACACGATGCCGGGGTGGTCGCGCGTCCGCGCCGTCGTCGACTGGTGCCACGCGAACGTCGAGTTCGGCTACCCGTATGCCCGCGCGACGAAGACGGCGCTGGAGGTGTTCACGGAGCGCCAGGGCGTCTGCCGCGACTTCACGCACCTCGCGGTGACGTTCTGCCGCTGCCTCGGCCTCCCGGCGCGCTACGTGACCGGCTATCTCGGCGACATCGGCATACCGCCGCTGCCGGATCCGATGGACTTCAGCGCGTGGTTCGAGGTCTATCTCGACGGCCGCTGGTGGACGTTCGACGCGCGCCACAACCATCCGCGCATCGGACGCATCGTCATGGCGCGCGGGCGCGACGCGGTCGACGTCGCCCTCACGACGTCCTTCGGACCGACGACGCTGACGCGTTTCGTGGTCGTGACGGACGAGGTGCGCGAGCCCGCCGTCGCGGCGTCGCACGTCTGACGGCCCAACGGCTCGCCGGCCCCCGAGCGGGCGTGCGTCCGAACGGTCTCAGGCCGAGATCGCCACCGGGGCGTGGTAGTCGAAGAAGCGATTGCGCTTGATCACCTCGGCGACGATGGATGGCACCATCTGCTCCCACGAGGGATCGGCCTTCTTGATGCGCTTCAGGATGTCGCGCGAATAGATCGACAGGTACTCGCGCTGGAAGTTCTGGAGCTGCTCGATGCAGCCGCGGTCGATCAGGTACTCGTAGAGCTTGCGGAGGTTGGGGGCGACCTGCAGCGTCTGCACCGTGGTCAGCTCGCCCGACGCCTCGAGCAACGGGTAGATGAACAGCTTCAGGTCGTTCTTGAAGAGGCGCCCGAACGACTCCAGGATGCCGCCGTTCAGATGGGTGTAGAACTTCTCGTCGAACAGCTCCCGCAGACTGCCGGCGCCCATGACGATCCCGAGGCGCTTCTGGGTGTGCCGCGCGAGATAGGCCGCGAGCCGGTAGTACTCGAAGTAGTCGGAGATCAGCACCGTCTTGCCGCACGCGGCCAGCACGTCGGCGCGCGCGAGGAAATCGTGGACGTCGACCATGTTGGCCTCCGCGGTGGCCATCAGGTTGCGCATCGTGATCTCCATCAGCGGGACCACCTCGCCCGCCTCGACGCCGGCGTCGGCGGCGAAACGCTCGACGGCACAACCGAGCATGTCGAGGTTGACGTGCGTCACGGGACGGAAGCTGCCGCGCTCGACGAGCACGGGCTTCTTGTAGAGCACCTCCGACGGCTGCAGGACCGTGCCGTCGGCGGCGAACATGGCCGCACCCGTCAGGCCGAGCTGCACCAGCTTCAGGCTCATCACGCGATTGTCGACATGCCGGAACTCGATGCCGGACATCTCCACCATGTCGATCTCGATGCGATCGGTGGTGAGGCTGTCGAGCAGCGACTCGACCAGCAGCTCGGGCTCGTGGTAGAGGAAGCACGAGCCGTAGATCAGATTGACGCCGACGATGCCGAGCGCCTCCTGCTGCGCCTCCTTCTCGCGGTCGAGCATGTGGACGTGGATGATGATCTGGCTGTCCTCGTCGCGCGGGTGCGACTGGAAGCGCACGCCCATCCAGCCATGGCACTCGCTGGTACCGCTGTAGCCGCGCGCCTTCACCGTGTCGGCGAAGGCGAAGAACGCCGTCGTGTTGCCGCGGCGCTCGCGCAGGCGCTCGAGGTTGAGGCCGTGCTCGTACTCGAGCATGCGCTCGAGCCGTTGCCGGCAGACGTAGCGATCGCACTTGCCGTAGATGGCGTCGCTCACGGTCATGTCGTAGGCGGAGATGCTCTTGGCGATCGTGCCCGCCGCCCCGCCGGCGCGGAAGAACCAGCGCACGACCTCCTGCCCGGCGCCGATCTCGGCGAACGTGCCGTAGCGGCGTCGATCGAGATTGACCGCGAGCGCCTTCTGATGGGGATCCGTCGGTCGCGTCTCGCTCATGCCTGGGCCGCTCCGGTCGAACGAAGCAAGCGCCATGCCTCGACACCGATGAGGGACACGCGTTGGCAGGTGGGCATGCAGACGATGATGAGCAGTGCATGGCTCGCGAACAAGCCGGTTTCTGCGCCGCCTGCTGCCCAGGGCACAGGCAGCCGCGTGCGATCTGCCGTGCGAAGCGGCACGCACCCGGGGCCGCCACCCGGCGGGCCCGGGTGCGCCTCGGCCGTCGGGCGCCGTGGATCCGGTCGCTTCAGCGCAACAGATCGCGCAACACACGGGCCCCGGCGCGAATCTCCGCCGGCGTGAGCCCGGCATAGCCGAGCACCAGGCCGCCGTCGCGCGGCGGCACCGCGTAGTACGGGGTGGCGGGATAGACGCCGACCCCTTCCGCGTAGGCGCGACGGGCGAGCGCGCCGACGCGGGCGCTGGACCAGCCGCGCAGCCGCAGGAAGACGTGCAGACCGGCATTGGTGCCGACGACCTGCGCGCGTCCGCCGGTCTCGGCGTCGAGCGCCGCGAGCAACGCGGCGCGACGGGCGGCGTGCTGCGCCCGCGCCCGTCGCACGTGGCGCTCGAACGCGCCGCCGGCGATGAACGCGGCGAGCGCCTCCTGCTCGAGCACCGGCGTGCCGCCGTCGCTGAGGGCCTTGAGGCGGGCGAACGCGCGCACGAGCGGCGGCGGCACGACCACGTAGCCGAGGCGAATCGCGGGAAACATCACTTTCGAGAAGGTGCCGATGAAGAGCACCCGCGCCGCGTCGTCGAGCACCTTGAGCGGCGCGACCGGATGGCCCTGGAAGCGGAACTCGCCGTCATAGTCGTCCTCGACGACATAGGCATCCTGCCGCGCCGCCCAGTCGAGGAGCGCGAGACGGCGCGCGAGCGGCATGACGCCGCCGAGCGGGTACTGGTGCGACGGCGTGACGTACACCACGCGCGCGCGGCGCGCGCGGGCGGGCACCTTGGCGAGATCGAGCCCGTGCTCGTCCACGGCGACCGGAACGATGCGCGCTCCGGCGAGCTGGAAGGCGCCGCGCGCGCCCTCGTATCCCGGATCCTCGATCAGCGCCGTTGCGCCCGCCTCGAGGAGCAAGCGCGCCGTCAAGTCGAGGGCCTGTTGCGAGCCGTTCACGATCACGAGGTGCTCGGGGGCGCAGTGCAGGCCGCGCGAGCGGCGCAGATAGGCGGCGATCGCCTCGCGCAGCGCCGGCGAGCCCTGCGCCGCCGGATAGTCGTAGGCGGCGGCGTCGCTGCGCCGCGCTTGCCGCGCCAGCTCGCGACGCCACGCGGCGCGCGGGAAGTCGCGGGTGTCGATCAGCCCATGGCGGAAGTCGTAGCGCGGGCGCGGACGCCCGTGGCCGCGGGAGCTGAGGAGCGGCGTCACGTCCGCGAAGACCCGGCGTCCGAGACGCGAGAGGCGCGGCGTCGCCGGCGCGTCGCGCGGGGCGCGCGCGAGCGTCGGGGCCGCGTGCGGCTCGCCGGCGAAGCGTGCCCCGGTGCGCGCGTCCTCGACACGGCCGGCGACGTAGGTGCCGGAGCCGCGCCGGCCGACGGCGTAGCCCTCCGCGAGGAGCTGCTCGTAGGCGGTCTGGATCGTCATGCGCGAGATGCCGCTCTCGAACGCCAGGGCACGGGTGGACGGCAGCCGGCCGCCGCGCGGCGGATTGCCGGCCAGGATCTCGGCGCGCAGCGCCTTGTACACCTGGTGGTGCAGGGCGCCCTCTCCATCGAGACGCAGCAAGGTGGCATGGTCATATCGCAATAAAGTGGCCAATTCCATCATCCACTCACGTTCTGTACTACGTCGAGCGTCGGCGCATGGCGCGCCGCGTGCCACGAAAGGAGACAGGCGATGGCGGCCCCAATGACGGCGCGACGCGAGCAGCCGAGCCCGTTCGCGCTGGTGAGCGATTATGCGGCGGCGAAGAGCCGCCAGGACACGCAGGCGGCGCTCGCGCTCTGCACCGATGACGTCGTCCTCGACACGGTGCCGTTCGGCCTCCGCGGCATCGGCCGTGCCGACGTCGCGAGCCAGCTCGACCTCTTCTTCGCGACCTTCCCCGACTACCGGGTCGCGATCGCGGGGCAGGCGGTCGCGGAGGACGGCGCCGCCGTCACCTGCTGGGGGACCTGGCGGGCGACGATGCGCGGGCCGCTCGGGACCTTCGCGGCGACGGAGCGCGCGTGCGGCCTGCCTTTCGTCTGCGTCTTCGAGCTCGCCGGCGCCCGGCTCGCCGCGGAGCGGTTCTTCTTCGATCTCGGGACGCTGTGCGCGCAGCTCGGTCTGCCGCTCGGCGCGGTCGTGGCGGAGCTGCGCGCCTTCGGCGCGGCGCACCCGGCGACCCCGGCGGCCGAGGCGTTCTGGACGCTTCCCGGCGGCGCGGCCGCGCCGCGCGCGCGTGCGGCGTTGCGCACCCACGATCCGGCCGCCGACTTCGTCGCGCGCTTCGCGGACTTCTGGCGGCCGCCGGTCGACCTGCGCGTGCTCGAGACGATGCTGCATCCGGAGACGCGCCTCGTGGCGCCCGGCATGCCGACGACGATCGGCCGCGCGGCGGGGATCGAGGCGTTCCGCAGCGTCTTCGCGCTCGTGCCCGATTTCCACATCGACGTCGAGCGCTGGTGCGGCGACGGCGACGTCGTCTTCATCGAGACGACGATGCACGGCACCGTGAACGGACACCCGCTCATGATCCCCGGGGTGGACCGGATCACGCTCCGCGACGGGATGGTCCTCGAGCGGATCGCGTACTTCGATCCGGCGTCCATGACGGCGGCGCTGACCACGCCGGCCTAGGCGGAGCCGTACATGGCGCGCACCGTCTTCCGCACCTGTACGCTCTGCGAGGCCGCCTGCGGGCTCGCGCTCGAGGTCGAGGGCGAGCGCATCGTCAGCGTCCGTCCGGATCGGGACGACGTCCTGTCGGGCGGATACGTCTGTCCGAAGGGCATCGCGATCAACGCCGTCCACGACGATCCCGATCGCCTGCGGCGCCCCATGCGGCGCACCCGGGACGGCGCCTTCGCGCCGTGCTCGTGGGACGAGGCCTTCGCGCTGGTCGGCGAGCGCCTGCGGGCGATCCGCGCGGCGCACGGCGCGAACGCCGTCGGCGTCTACGTCGGGAATCCCATCGTGCACAACCATGGTGCGCTGCTGCTCCGCACGCCGCTCCTGCGTGCGCTCGGTACGCGCAACGCGTTCAGCGCGGGCTCGCAGGACACCAGCCCCCGTTTCGCGACCTCGTACCAGCTCTACGGCAGCTCGCTCCTGCTTCCCATCCCCGACGTCGATCGCACCGCCTACCTCCTCTGCATCGGCGCCAACCCGATCGTCTCGAACGGCAGCTTCCTGAGCGCGCCCGACATGCGCGGCCGGCTGCGGGCCATCCGTGCGCGCGGCGGCAAGGTCGTGGTCGTCGACCCGCGCGCAACCGAGACGGCGCGCGCGGCGGACGAGCATCTCGCGGTGCGTCCGGGCAGCGACGCCGCCCTGCTGTTCGCGATGGCGTACGTACTGCTGCGCGACGGCCTCGTCGATCGCGCCCGGATCGCGCACGAGGCGCGCGGCTGGGCGGAGATCGAGCGCCGGCTGCCCGCATTCACCCCAAAACGCGCCGCGGCCCACGTCGGCGTTCCCGCGGATGTCATCGAGCGTGTGGCGCACGAGTTCGCCGCCGCGCCGTCGAGCGTGGCGTACTCGCGTGTCGGCGTCTGCAACAACGCCTTCGGGACGCTCGCGACCTTCGCCACCGACCTCCTGAACCTCGCCGCCGGCCGGCTCGGCGCGGTCGGCGGGGCGATGTTCACCACCCCGATGGTCGATCTGCCGGCGCTCATCCGTCTCGCCGGCGGCGACGGCTTCGCGCGCTGGCGGAGCCGGGTGCGCGGCCTGCCGGAGACGGCAAGCGACATCCCGGCCGCCGCCCTGGCGGAGGAGATCGAGACTCCGGGTGCGGGGCAGATCCGGGCGCTCGTGACCTTTGCCGGCAACCCGGTGCTCTCGACGCCGAACGGGCGGCGCCTGTCCGCCGCCCTCGAACGGCTCGAGTTCATGGTGGCGATCGACCTCTACGTCAACGAGACGACGCGCCATGCGGACGTGATCCTGCCGCCGGCGTGGACGCTCGCCGAGGACCACGTCGACCTCGTCTTCTCCCAGGTCTTCGTCCGCAACGTCGCGCGCTGGTCGCCCGCGGTCGTGACGCGTGGTGCGGAGGAACGCGCGGACTGGGAGATCCTGCTCGAGCTGATCGAGCGTCTGGGCGGCGGTCCGAGTGGTGTGCGCGCCGTCGACCGCGTGCTGCGCCTCGCCAAACGGCTCGGGTGGCGCTGGGAGCCGGGCGCGATCGTCGATCTCGCGATCCGCCTCGGTCCACACGGCGACCGCTTCCTGCCGTGGTCGCGCGGCCTGAGCCGGGCGCGGCTCCGCGCCGCGCCGCACGGGATCGACCTCGGCCCGCTCGAGCCGGGCGTGGCGCGGCGGATCGTGCATCGCGACCGGCGCGTCCATCTCGATCCGCCCGCCCTCCTCGGTGCGATGGACGCGCTCGCGCCGGAGATGGCGCGCCGTCCGCCCGCCGATGCGCTGCTGCTGATCGGACGGCGCGAGCTGCGCAGCAACAACTCGTGGATGCACAACGTCCCAGGGCTCGTGAGCGGGCGCGAGCGCTGCGTCCTGCTCGTGCACCCCGATGACGCGCGGCGCGCCGGGGTTGTGGACGGCGAGACGGCCGTGCTCGAGAGCCGCGTGCATCGCGGCGAGCTGCGCGTCCGGCTGAGCACCGAGATGCGGCCCGGCGTCGTGAGCCTGCCGCACGGATGGGGACACGCGCCGAGCGCGCCCTGGCAGCGCGTCGCCGGGGCGCATCCCGGGGTGTCCGTGAACGACTGGACGGACGATCAGCTCGTGGAGGCCGTGGTCGGCCAGTCGGTGCTGAACGGCGTGCCGGTGCGGCTGCGCCGGCGGCAGGCCGGGAGCGCGGCCGGCGTGGCGGAAGGGGCCGCGTGATGGCGCGCCGGCCGGTTTCCGCGACGACCCGCATCCGCCTGAGCGGGACGGTGATCGCGTGGCTCTACGCCCACGCGCACGCGCGGCTCTACCGGCTGACCCGCGGGCGCCTCGGCGCGCGCATCCGCGGCGAGCCTGGCGCCGGCGACCCACCCGTGCTGTTGCTCACGACACGCGGACGGCGCAGCGGCAAGTGGCGGACGACGCCGCTCCTCTACCTCGAGAGCGGCGACGAGCTGATCGTGATGGCGGCGAACGCCGGCAATCGCCGCCACCCGGACTGGTGGATGAACCTGCTCGCGGAGCCGTGCGCCACCGTGCAGATCGGTGCCGCGCGCACGCCGGTGATCGCGAGCGAGCTCGCCGGCCCGCGCCGGGACGAGACGTGGCGACGGTACGCGCGCATGTACCCGTCCGTCGACGTGTACCAGCGCGCGACGAGGCGGCGCATCCCGCTCGTCGCGCTGCGTCGCCGGGACGGCGCCGACCGCTGATGACGGACGCTACGCCGTCGGGCGCTTGCCGCGCGGCACGACGCCAACCGCCTGACCCGCGAGGTCGCTGCCGAGATCGAGGCTGAGCAGGCGGACGCGTCCCGTCGAGACGATCTGACCGGTTTCGTTGCGCGCGACGGCCTCCCAGAGCTGCGAGCGTCGTCCGCGCGTCAGCGGCCTGGCGGTGACGCGGATGCGCCCGTGGCGGACCGCATGCAGGAAGCTCGTGTGGTTCTCGATGCCGACCACGCCCTGACCGCGCGCGCTGGCGTTGACACCGGCACCGGTCGAGCAAGCGGTCTCGACCGCGGCGCAGTGCACGCCGCCGTGGACGATGCCGTACGGCTGCAGGTGCCGCTCCGTGACGTCGTACTCGAGTACGACCTCATCGCCGGAGACGCTGACGAAGCGAAAGCCCATCGTCTCATCGAGACCGCAGACGTAGTCGCGCGGGCGGCTGGTCGCCTCCGGGTCCGTTGCCATTCCGGCGGACCCTATACCGCGCCCGCGCCGAGCGCGAGGGTGGCGGCGGCGGGGCGTGGGTCGGTCGACGCCGGCGCGGCGCTCGCGCGCGCCGCGCGTCCGGCGTATGTCTCGGGCCGGAGGTGCGAGCGATGCCGATGCTGATCGAGAAGCCCGCCGTCATCGAGGCCGCGGGGAATCTGCCGAAGCGCATCGAGGAGTATGTCGGCCGCGTGAATTCCGCGACCGAGCACGTGAGCGTCGCGCGCATGGGGTCGCCGGCGGGTTGGGAGGAGCCGGGGCAGCGGCCGGAGTTCGAGGAGATCACCGTCGTGTTGCGCGGAATGCTCCGGGTCGAGCACGAGACCGGCGTGCTCGACGTCCGTGCCGGTCAGGCGATCATCACCCGGCGCGGCGAATGGGTGCGTTACGGCAGCCCGGAACCGGGCGGTGCGGAATACGTGGCGGTGTGCATCCCGGCCTTCTCCCCGGCAACCGTGCATCGCGACTGACGCGCCACGCCCGACGGGCGCGATGCGCGCGCTACGCCGCGGCGACGAACGTGAAGATCGCCGTGTAGTGGATGAGGCTCGCCGATACCACGAAGACGTGGAAGACCTCGTGGTAGGAGAAGACGCGCGGCCACAGACGCGGGCGTTGGGTGACGAAGAGGACGAGCCCCACGGTGTAGAGCAGGCCGCCGAGCGCGATCAGGAGGAGCGCCTGCACCGGCATGGTATGCGCCAAGGGCGGCGCGACGAGCGGCCCGAGCCATCCCTGCAGCATCTGCAGCACGATCGAAAGCCACCCGGCGAGCTGCGGCAGGAGGATCTTCTGCGCGATCCCGACCGCCGCGATCCCCCACACCGCGGCGAGGATGCCGGAGCGCCGCCAGCCGGAGAGCATGATCGCCGCGATCGGCGTGTAGGTGCCGGCCACGAGCACGTAGATCATCGAGTGGTCGAGGCGCTGCATGCGGCCCTTCCAGACGTCGCGCCACGGGACCGAATGGTAGAGGGCGCTCACCGTATAGAGTCCCAGCAGGCTGACGCCGAAGATCAGCAGCGGGAGCTGGCGCGACACGCTGCCGGCACCGCGGCTCCACAGCAGCACGGTGCCGACCAGCGACGCCGCCGCGGCGGCGGCGTTCAGCAGGCCGCGTACCGGGTTCTGCATGCGGCCGATCGTCAGGCGGTTGGTGGTGGCCGGGGCGGTCATCGCGGCGTGCTCCGGGTCGGCGTACCAAGGTCGATGCGCGACCGTCAAGCAGAAATGTGTGCGCCCGCCGCCTCCAGCGACCGATGGCCGACGGCACGCGTCGTGTTCCTCGGCCGCGCCGTCGCGCGCGCGGCGATTGGCAACGTCCCTGGGAGCGGCTAGGAGAGGCGTCCCATGAGCCGCGTGCGGAAGGTTCTGGTCGCCAATCGGGGCGAGATCGCCCGCCGGGTCTTCCGGACGCTGCGCGCGATGGGCATCGACAGCGTAGCCGTGTTCTCCGACGCCGATGCGGAGGCGCCGCACGTCGGTGAGGCGGACGAGGCGGTGCGTATCGGCCCGCCGCCGAGCCGGGAGTCGTACCTCGCGATCGATCGTGTCCTGGCGGCCGCCGAGCGGGTCGGGGCCGACGCCATCCACCCGGGGTACGGCTTCCTCGCGGAGAACGCGGACTTCGCGGCGCGCTGCGCCGAGCGCGGCCTGGTGTTCATCGGGCCGCCGGTCGACGCGATCCGGCGCATGGGCAGCAAGATCGAGGCGAAGGCGATCATGGCGGCGGCCGGGGTGCCCGTCGTGCCCGGCACGGAAGGTACGGGCTTGTCGGATGCGGCCCTCACGACCGAGGCGAAACGCCTCGGTACGCCGCTCCTCGTCAAGGCCTCCGCCGGGGGCGGCGGCAAGGGCATGCGCATCGTGCGCGAGCTCTCCGACCTGCCGGAGGCGCTGGCAGGCGCGCGGCGCGAGGCGATGGGCGGATTCGGCGACGACACGCTCCTCCTCGAGCGCTACTTCGATGCGCCGCGCCACGTCGAGATCCAGATCTTCGGCGACACGCACGGTACCGTCGTCCATTGCTTCGAGCGCGAGTGCTCGATCCAGCGGCGCTATCAGAAGATCATCGAGGAGGCGCCGTCGCCGGCGCTCGACGCGTCGCTCCGCGCCCGCATGGGCGCCGCCGCCGTCGCGGCGGGGAGGGCGATCGGCTATGTCGGCGCGGGGACGGTCGAGTTCATCCTCGACGCCGCGGGCGCGTTCTACTTCCTCGAGGTGAACACGCGCCTGCAGGTCGAGCATCCGGTGACGGAGGCGATCACCGGCGTCGATCTGGTGCGCTGGCAGATCCTGGTGGCGCAGGGCGAGCCGATCCCGCTGCGCCAGGAGGCGCTCGCGATCGCGGGCCACGCGATCGAGGCGCGGCTGTACGCCGAGGACCCGGTCAACGACTTCCTGCCGGCGACCGGTCGCGTCGCCGTCTGGGAGCCGAGTGCTGTCCCGGGCGTGCGCTACGACAGCGGCGTCGAGCAGGGCTCGGAGGTCGGCATCCACTACGATCCGCTGCTCGCGAAGGTGATCGCCCACGGCGCGACGCGCGACGAGGCCGCCACGCGCCTCGGCCGTGCGCTTCGCACCCTCGGCGTCGCCGGGGTCACGACCAATCGGGCGCTCCTGGGCGCGATCCTCGCGCATCCCGCCTTTCGCGCCGGCGCGCTCGACACCCATTTCATCGAGCGACACCTGCCGTCGGAGGCGCGCGCCGAGGCGCGCGACGGCGCGGCGGAGCGCGCCCATCTCGTGGTCGCGGCGCTCGCCGCGCACGAGCGGCGGCGGCGCGTGCCGGGGCCGCTCCCCGCCAGCATCCCGTCGGGATGGCGCAACAACCGCTGGCGGCCGCAGGAGCAGACGTTTCGCCTCGGCGAGGAGACGGTCGTCGTCCGCTACGTCGTGACCGGTCCGGCGACGTTCGATGTCGAGGTCGGCGGCACGACCTCGCAGGCGCGCATCGCCGCCGCCGATGCGCGGAGCCTCACGGTGGAGCTCGACGGCGTGCGCCGCCGTTTCGTCGTCGCGACCGACGGCCCCACGACCTATGTGCACGGCCCGCTCGGCACGAGCACGCTCACCGCGGTGCCGCGGCTGCCGCCGACGCGCCGCGACGAGATCGCCGGCGGCTGTCTCGCGCCCATGCCGGGCGTCATCCGCCAGGTCCGTGTCGCGCCCGGCGACAAGGTGGAGAAGGGCACGGTCATGCTCGTGCTCGAGGCGATGAAGATGGAGCATCAGATGGTCGCGCCCGACGCGGGCACCGTGAAGGAGGTGCGCGTCGAGGTCGGCCAGATGGTCGATCCCGACACCGTCATGATCGTGGTCGACGCCGAGGGCTGAGAAGGAGCGCGACGATGGAGAGCGTCACCCGCTACGAGATCCGCGAGCACGCCGCCTGGATCACGCTCGACTCGCCGGCGAACCGCAACGCGCTGTCGGCCCCGCTCGTGCGCGAGCTCGCCGCGCACCTGCGCGCCGCGATCGCCGACGATACGGTGCGCACCATCGTCCTCACCGGTGCCGGTCCGGCGTTCTGTGCCGGCGCCGATCTCAAGAACCGCGGCGACGCCGTGGCGCCCGGCGGCGGCGCGAACCCGTTCGTCGAGATCCTGCGGCTGATGTGGGACGGTCCGAAGCCCGTGATCGCGGCGGTGAACGGCCACGCGTTCGGTGGCGGCATCGGCTTGGTCGCGGCGGCGGACATCGCGGTCGCGGTCGAGCAGGCGACGTTCAGCTTCAGCGAGGTGCGTATCGGCGTGATCCCGGCGATGATCTCGGTGGTGGTGCTGCCGAAGATCGGCGCCAACCACGCGCTGCGGCTCTTCCTGACGGGCGCGCGCTTCGACGCGCGCGAGGCCGCGAGCTACGGCCTGGTCCACCGCGTGGTGGCGTCCGGGGGCCTCGTCGCCGCCGCCGGCGAGTACGCCGCCGCCATCGCCCAGGGCGGCCCGATCGCGATCACCGAGGCCAAGCGCCTGATCCGCACCGTGTCCCGGCTGCCCATGGACGAGGGGTTCGCCTACGCCGAGCAGAAGATCGCGGCCCTCTTCGCGTCCGCCGAGGCCGCCGAAGGCATGACGGCGTTCGTCCAGAAGCGCAAGCCCGGCTGGGCCTCCTGAGACGCCGCGGGCAACGATTCGACTAGCAACGGCATCGATGGTTCCATGGATCACGGGAGGAAACCGTCATGGGATCGTTGCCGCGCACAATCGGGTTGATCGCGACGATGGCGCTCTTGGTGAGCGCCTGTGGAGACAACAGCAACAACGACAACCACGGCGGGCCCGGTCGGACGGCGACGCCCACCGCGGCCGGACCCACCGCGACGCCGACCCCGGGCGTCTCGCCGTCCCCCGGGCCGACGTCCTCCGCTGCGGCCCCGCCGTGTCCCACCCGGCTCACCTACATCGTGAACGGGACGCACGCCGACCTCGATACCGGCTGGACGGGGGCCTACGACGACGTGCCGCTCGCGGTCGGCGGCTCGCTCAGTTTCGCGCTGGACTGTCCGGGCGCCACCCTCGGGACGTGCGGCATCTGCGCCGTCAGCGGACCGGCGCCGAGCACGACCACCATCGACAACCGCCGGTGCGTCGACGCCTCGAACGTCACGTGCAGCAGCGACGCCGATTGCCCGGGCAGCAGCTGCGCCTTCTTCTTCGGGCCGTCCGTCCCCGTGTCGGCGGCCGGATTTCCCATCTGCTTCACCAACCGCATCGCCGGGCCGGTGACGGGCACGCTGAGCCCGGAGCTCGGTGCGGGCACCTCCAACCTGCCGATCGTGGCCTCGATCTTCACGGGCATCACCATCGACCAGCCGTGCCCGACGTGCAGCGGGGCGACGCTCGAATCGACCGGCACCTGCTCCGGCGGCGACCGCGACGGCATGCCCTGCACGGTGCACGGCACGACGAGCGCGTTCGGCAACGTCAGCTTCGACTGCCCGGCCGCGAGCGGCGGCAACATCGGCAACTTCGACGTCCCCCTCGACCTCACCACCGGCACGCGCGAGCTGCCGGCGACGTCGACGTGCACCGGCGTGGCCGGCGGGGCGTGCTGGTGTCCCGGGCAGGACCGGCCGAACGCGTGCGACGACGGCGTGTGCACGGTCGGCGCGGACGGGGAGGGCACCTGCATGACGGGTCCGACCGACGAGCTCTGCCAGCTCGACACGTTCCGCTCGTGCGCGAGCAATGCCGATTGTCCGCGGACGGGCGACAGCTGCCGGACGAAGCTGCGGGACTGTCTCGGCGCGACCGACCAGAGCGGAGCGCCGTCGGCGTCGATCAGCCGGACGGGCACGCCGAGCCAGGGCACGCCGACGCTCGTGTCGGCCTACTGCCTGGGCGCGACCTCCAGTCCGGCGGTCAACACGGCGGCTGGTCTTCCGGGACCCGGCGCCCTGCGGCTGCCGACGGTGATCTGCATCGACGCCAGCTGTCCGTCGGTGCCGCCGGCGGCGCCGTGACGTCCGCGGGAGGGGGCCGCCGCCGGCCCCCTCCCGCGTGGTCTGCCGCGGGCGGCATTCCGCGCGCGATGCTGCTATAAGCGCGGGCCATGCCCGAGAGTCTACGCATCGCGAATTGCAGCGGCTTCTACGGCGACCGGCTGAGCGCCGCACGGGAGATGGTCGAGGGCGGGCCGATCGACGTCCTCACCGGCGACTATCTCGCCGAGCTGACGCTCATGATCCTGCTGAAGGATCGGCTGAAGGATGCGAGCCTCGGCTACGCGCGCACGTTCCTCCGCCAGCTCGAGGAGATCGCGGCGACGTGCAAGGCCCGCGGCATCAAGATCGTGGTGAACGCCGGCGGGCTCAATCCCGCGGGCCTCGCCGACGCCGCACGCGCCCTCTACCGCACGCTCGGCGTGCAGGCCGTCGTCGCGCACGTCGAGGGCGACGACCTCATGCCGAAGCTCGCAGCGCTGCAGGCGCAGGGCGAGACGCTGGCGCATCTCGACAAGGGCATTCCGCTGAGCGCGCTGCGCGCGCCCGCGCTCAGCGCCAACGCCTACCTCGGCGCCTGGGGTATCGTCGCCGCGCTCGACCGCGGCGCCGACCTCGTGATCTGTCCGCGCGTCACCGACGCCGCCCTGACCCTCGGGCCCGCGGCCTGGCGCTTCGGGTGGAAGCGCGACGACTGGGATCGGCTCGCCGCGGGCGTCATCGCCGGCCACATCATCGAGTGCGGCGCGCAGTGCACCGGCGGCAACTACGCCTTCTTCGGCGAGGTGCCGGATCTCCGCCATCCCGGGTTCCCGATCGCCGAGATGCATGCCGACGGCAGCTTCGTCATCACCAAGCACGCCGGCACCGGCGGGCTCGTGTCGGTCGGGACGGTGACCGCGCAGCTGCTCTACGAGATCGGCGGACTCGACTATCCGAACCCGGACGTGGTGGCGCGCTTCGACACGATCCGGCTCGCCGACGACGGCCCCGATCGCGTCCTCGTGCACGGCATCAAGGGTGAGCCGGCGCCGCCGACGACGAAGGTCTGCATCAACTACTTCGGCGGCTACAAGAACAGCATGACGTTCGTGCTCTGCGGCCTCGACATCGAGGCGAAGGCGCGCCTCGCCGAGGCGACGTTCTGGGAGCTGGTCGGGGGCCGCCAGCGCTTCGCCGAGACGCAGGTGTCGCTGCGCCGCGCCGACCATCCGAACCCGCAGCGCAACGACGAGGCGTTCGCGTATCTCACCATCGCCGTGCAGGATCCCGACGGGCAGAAGGTCGGGCGCGCCTTCTCGAACAAGGTCGTGGAGATGGCGCTCGCCAGCTACCCCGGCTTCTTCATGACGAGTCCGCCCTCGACCGAGTCGCAGTTCGGGGTCTACTGGCCGGCGCTGGTGCCCGCGACCGCGATCGATCATCGCGTGGTCATCGGCGAGGAGACGATCGCCATCCCGCCGACGGAGCCTCCCGCGCACTTCACGCCGTTGCCGGTGGGGTCCCGGCCGGCCGGCAGCACGCCCGCCGGGCCGACGCGCGAGGCCCCGCTCGGCCTCGTCTGCGGCGCGCGCTCCGGCGACAAGGGCGGCAACGCCAACGTCGGCGTCTGGACGCGCACCGACGCGGCGTATCTCTGGCTCGCCGACTACCTGACGGTCGACCGCCTGCGGGCGTTGATGCCGGAGGCCGCGGCGCTCCTCATCGATCGGGTCGAGCTGCCGCACCTGCGCGCCCTCAACTTCGTGGTCAAGGGCCTCCTCGGCGACGGCGTCGCGGCGTCGTTGCGCAGCGATCCGCAGGCGAAGAGTCTCGGCGAGTTCCTGCGGGCGAAGCACGTCCCGATCCCCGAGGCGCTGCTGGGCGACGCGGGCCGGTAGCCGCGCGGACGGGCGGCGCCCGCGCCGTCCGCCGCTATCCACGTTGACATCGGCGTCCGGTCGCCCCTACAAGGTTGGGGCCGGCCCCCCATGAACGCCCCGCGATTTCGCATATGGTCGCTCGCGGCGATCGCCCTGCTGTGGTGCGCGTCGCGTGCGGCAGCCGCCGGTGTCCCGGCGATGCTGGCCGCCGATCGGCTCGGCGGCCCGAATCCGCGGATCGTCAACGGCGTGTTCACCTCGGCGTATCCGTCGGTCGGGGCGCTCCTCTCGCCGGGGAGTGCCACCACGGGCGGTCTGCTCTGCAGCGGCACCTTGATCGGGTGCCAGACGTTCCTCACGGCCGCGCATTGCGTCTGCGATTTCACCGGGGCCGACTGCCAGAGCGGCGCGCACGCGCCGAACCCCGGCGCGTACGTCGTCTTCTTCCAGCACGCCGGCTTCTTCGCGGTGAGCGGCATCAGCGTGCGGCCGGACTTCAGCTTCCCCGTCGGGGACGTCGCCGTGCTGCAGCTCGCGACGCCGGTGACCGGCATCGCCCCGACGCCCATCGACGTCACCGCGCCCCCCGCGTTCGGGACCGCCGGGACGATCGTCGGCTTCGGGCGGGACGCCGGGGCGAGCGACTACGGCCTGAAGCGCGCCGGCGCCGTCGCGATGGCGCCTTGCACGGCGGGCATCTCGGATGGCACGTCGGTCTGCTGGGACTTCGCGAACCCGCTCGGACCGCCGGGCACCGACGCCGATACCTGCAACGGCGACTCCGGGGGGCCGCTCTTCGCGAGCTTCCAGTGCGGCGACACAGTCGCGGGCACGACGTCGGGCGGGACGAGCGCCAGCTGCTTGCCGACGGATCACAGCTACGACGCCAACATCTTCACGTACGCGGCCTACATCACGGCGCAGGGTGGGGCCGATCTCGCCAACGCGTCCTGCGGCGCCATGCCGCAGGCCGGCGAATCCGGCGCGCCGATCGTCGCCGCGACGGGTACGCTGAGCAGCGGCACGCCGCAGGCGGTCCACTCCTTCACGGTCGGCGCCGGGACGGCGCGGCTGCGGGTCGCGTTGAACGCCGCCGAGAATCCCGGCGCCGACTTCGATCTCTACGTGAAGGCGGGCAGCGTCCCGACCACGAGCAGCTTCGATTGCAAGGCGGACGGCGCCAACCAGTACGGCTTCTGCGAGTTCACGTCGCCCGCGGTCGGCACCTGGTACGTGCTCGTCAACCGCTTCCAGGGCTCCGGGACGTATCAGGTGACGGCGACGACGTTCGCGAGCGGCGGGCCCGGCCCGGGGACCGAGGGCGCCGCGTGCAACGACGGCAGCGTCTGCACCGCGAGCGATGCGTGCACGCGCGGCGCCTGCGGCGGCGTCGCGGTCGCGAACGGCACGCCGTGCGACGATGGGCGCGCGTGCACCGGCCCCGACGCGTGCGCCGCGGGCACCTGCGCGAGCGCGGCGGCGCCCGTGGCCGGGTGCGTCCAGCCGGCGGTTGCCGGCAAGGCGTCGCTGGTACTGCGGAACGGCTCGCCCGACTCACGCGACAGCCTCACCTGGCGCTGGCTGAAGGGGGGCGCCACGACCCTGGCGGACTTCGGCCATCCGACCGCCGGCGACGGCTTCGAGCTGTGCGTCTTCGACGAGGCCGGCGGCGTGCCGAGCCTGGCGCTCGACACGCTGATCCCGCCCGGGTCCGCGTGGACGCCGACGAGCCGCGGCTTCAAGTACAGCGATCGCACCCTGCAGCACGGCGGCGTGCGCACGATCACGTTGAAGGATGGCCCCGACGGCGGCGCCGCGATCGCCCTCAGGGCGAAGGGCGATCATCTCGGGCCGCCGGCCTTGCCGCTCACCCAGGGCCCCGCCGTGCGCGTCCAGCTGCTCGGCGCCGACGCGTGCTGGGAGGCGACCTACGGTACCAGCCGCGTGAACGACGGGCGGCAGTTCAAGGCCAAGAGCGACTGATTCCGCCCCGCGTGCCGTTCCATTGCGCGGCGCACGCGCTGTGCATTCTCCTCACGGCTTCAAGTCCCACTCTTTGAGTTTCTTCGCCGCCGTACCGACCGCGCCGCGCTGGTAGACGGCCGCGCCCGACGCCGGTGGTGACGGGCGGGCGGGGCGTCCCATCGAGGACAACCCTTCCGGGAAGGCGCCGCGTACGCGGGCGTTGTGGCGTTCCGCATGCTGGAGCATCCTGGCGTCCGGTTTCAGCAGGATGTCGATGCATTGACCGGTGGCGTTGTCGGGCCAGAGCCTGACGCGAGCTGCGCCTGCGGGTGTCCGCTGTGCATCGCGAGGGCGCACACCATCGCTCCTGCGATCAGGACGTGTCTCGTGTGCTTCGGGGCCTGTTTCATCGGGTCTTTTCCTCGAGGCGATATCTGCTGGACGTGTCGATCGACTGGCGCTTGAACGCGAAGATCTCCCTCCAATCGTCCTTCATGCTGACCACGGTCCAACCATCCTTCTTCGCATGCGCGTCAAGCGCCGGCGTGAACGCGCCCAGCTTGACGTCCGGCAATCCGCGGGTCGGACCGTAGGCGTATTCGCGCGCCGCATCATCGTGCAGCACCAGCAGCTCGAACCGAACGCCGCTCCCACCCTGCGTGTATTCCAGCATCTGCTGATCGCCCACGGAATTTCCGAACGCGGCGATGGGCCGGCGGCCGATGTGCTGGTTGATGGCGACCGGCTTGCCGTCTTTGTCGTCATTGAAATTCAGCTCCGGCAGACGCACGAGGACGGGCTTGCCGTCGCGCAGCTCGAACCGGGTCTTGATGCTGCTGCCGACGACCTGCTCCGGCGGAATGCCATAGGTTGCTTCCGCCCACGGGCGCATGAACTCGATGCCGCCGCCGGAGACGATGAAGTTCTTGAAACCGTTCGCGCGCAAGTAGGCGAGCAGCTCGAGCATCGGCTGATAGACCATCTCCGTGAAGAGCTTGCCCGTCCTGGGATGTTTTGCCGTCGCGATCCAATCCTTGACGATCTGCTCGAATTCGACCGTGGTCATGCCGGTGTGCGTGGCCATGAAGAGGTCCAGAATCGCGCGATCGCCGCCGGCGAGCGCGCTTGTCAGATCGCCCTTGCGCAGCGAAGCGAAGGGCTCCTTGGTCTTCCACTCGGGATGCTGCGGCGCAAGCGCCTTCACGCGGTCGAGCGCGAAATACAGTTGCGCGGGCACGGGTTGCTCGCACCAGAGCGTGCCGTCGTTGTCGAACGTGGCAATGCGTTCGGGGATCGGTATGAAGTCCGGCGAGCCGGTCGTCGTGACCTTCTCGACGAAGGCGACGATGGACCGTTTGGCCGGACCGTCATTCCACGAGGGCAGCGGATCGGTTCCGGCCTGTGCAAGCCTCCCGAGCAGGAGGATCGCACAGAGCGCGAGCACGTCCGCGATCCGTATGGAGATGAAACGTTTCATCGAACTCCCCGTGAGATCCGCACGCCCCGCGCGAATGACGCTGCCATATCCATCGCGACGTGCACAGAAATGGCGGGACCCTCGACCTCGAAGGCCCCGCCGGATCCGAGCTACTTCGAGCCGCCGCCTTCCTTCAGCTTCTGAAGAACTTCATCCATGTTGAAACTGGCCGCCTTCTGCCGCTGCGGGTAGTCCTTGAACGTCATCAGGAAGTGGCCAACATAGTCCTGTGCGGGAACGAACAGGAAGACGTGATCCATCAACCAGTCGTAATAGGTGTTCGAGGTGATGTCGGCGCGTTCGTACGGGTCGGTCCGAAGGTTGAAGAGCTTCGGGACCCGCAAGGTGACGAACGGCTCGGCCCAGATGCGAAGCGTGCCTGGAACCCTCTGCTCCATGAACACGATCTTCCAGTTGTCGTAGCGCAGACCGGTCAGCTGCTGGTCGTCGTTGACATAGAAGAACGATTCCCGTGGGCTCTTCGCGGTTTGCCCGGTCAGATAGGGGACGAGATTGTCCCCGTCGAGATGGACCTTGTAGGTGGTGTCACCAACCTTGTAGCCCTTGAGCAGCTCGTCCTTCACTTGCGTGTCGCCAGCTATGGCCAGCAGGGTCGGCAGCCAGTCGAGGTGGGCGACGATGTCGTTGGAGATGCTGCCGGGCTTGATGTGGCCCGGCCATCTGACCATCGCGGGCACCCGGTAGGCGCCTTCCCAGTTGGAGTTCTTCTCGTTGCGGAACGGCGTCATGGCTCCATCGGGCCAGGAGTTCATGTGCGGGCCGTTGTCGGTCGAGTACATGACGAAGGTGTTGTCCGCGATGCCGAGATCGTCCAGCACCTTGAGGACCTGGCCGACGTTCTTGTCGTGGTCGATCATGACGTCGTGGTAGGGGCTCTGCCAGCGTCCCGCCTGGCCGATGCTCTCCGGCTTGGTGTGGGTGCGGAGGTGCATGTGGGTGAAGTTCACCCAGACGAAGGCGGGCTTTCCGGCCTTGTTCTGTCGCTGGATGAAGTCCACGGCCCGCTGGGCGACATCGTCGTCGATGGTTTCCATCCGCTTCTTGGTCAGGGGACCGGTGTCCTTGCACGCCTGCTTGCCGACCTTACCGAAGCGCGGATCGACCGTCGTGTCGTCCGTGGCCGAGGCCCTGCAGTCGAGCACGCCGCGCGGTCCGTACTTCGCGCGGAACGCGGGGTCTTTCGGGTAGTCCGGCAGCTCCGGCTCTTCCTCGGCGTTCAGGTGGTAGAGGTTGCCGTAAAACTCGTCGAAGCCGTGCACGGTGGGCAGGTATTCGTTGCGGTCGCCGAGGTGGTTCTTGCCGAACTGGCCGGTGGCGTAGCCTTGCGCCTTCAACAGCTCGGCGATCGTCGGGTCCTCTTTCTGCAAACCAAGGGTGGCGCCTGGCAAGCCGACCTTGGTCAAGCCGGTCCGCAAACCCGACTGGCCGGTGATGAACGACGCCCGGCCGGCGGTGCAGCTCTGCTCGGCATAGTAGTCCGTGAAGATCATGCCTTCCTTGGCGACCCGGTCGATGTTGGGCGTGTGAAAGCCCATGAGGCCCATGGAGTAGGCACTGATGTCGGACTGGCCGATGTCGTCGCCCCAGATGATGACGATGTTGGGCTTCTTGTCCGCCGCCTGTGCCGGGGCGACCGAGCCGATCAAGGCCGCCACCAGCGCGATCAGAACGTTCCGGCATTTGACCGGCATCGCACACTTCCTTTCTTTCGTTGTGAGCCCACGTGTTCGCGCGGTGGACTTCGTTAGGTCGTGAACTTACTCCCGCAGCACCCCGTCGCGCACCAGTCCGTCGATGTCCTCCTCGGAATAGCCAAGCGACGTCAGGATCTCCCGCCCGTGCTCGCCGATCGTGGGCGATCGTGTGACGGGGCGTTTCGGGGCGCCGTCGAGGTGCAGCGGGCTGTCGACGGTGCGGAGGCCGGGAACGACGCCGTCGCCCTCGATGGGACGAAACACGCCGTTCGCGTTGAGCTGCGGATCGTCCGGCAGGTCGGCGACGCGCGCGACGATGCCGAAGGTGACGCCGTGGCGGTCGAGCGCGGCGCGCCACTCGGCCAGGGACTTCTCCGCGAAGACCGCGTCCAGGATCGCTACCAGGGCCGAGGCGTTCGCGCGGCGGGCGGCGAGTTCGCGGAAACGCGGGTCGTCGCGCACCTCGGGCCGGCCAATCGCTGCGATGAGGCGCGGCCACTCGGCCGCCTCCTGGATCATCGCCAGGTAGAGCGCGCGGCCGTCGGCGCAGCGGTAGTGGTTCACGAGCGCGTTCGGCGAGGCCGCGTGTGTCGGCGGCTGATAGGCGGGAGCGCCGCAGAGCGCGGCCTGGATCAGGATCGCGTTCGACCAGGCGCCGTTCGCGAGCAGCGACGTGCGTACGCGACGCCCCTTGCCCGTGCGCTCGCGGTCGTAGAGTGCGAGCGCGATCGCGGCGAGCAGCGCCATGGCGCTCGGGTGGTCACCCATGCCGGCGGTCGCCAGCCCGAACTCCGCATTGCGAGGACGCACCGCGTCCATGAGGCCCGAGCGCGCCCACCAGGCGGTGGCGTCGTAGCCCGGCTTCTCGGCTTCGTCGCCGGTGTCGCCGTAGCCGGTCGCGTGCGCATAGATGAGGCGGGGGTTACCGGCCGCCAGGTCCGCCCAGCGCATCCCGAGCCTTTCGAGCACGGACGGGTGCAGGTTCGTGATGAACACGTCGGCGCGACGCACCAGCTCGAGCGCGACCGCGCGGCCTGCCGGGCGCTGCAGGTCGAGCGCGATCGACTTCTTCCCGCGCGCGGTCAGGATCCAGCAATAGTTCTCGTCGCAGGCCGGCATCGGGCGGAGCTGCGGCAGATAGCGGTACGCGTCGCCCATCTGCGGGTGCTCGATGTGCACGACATCGGCGCCGAAGTCCGCAAGCACCGTGCCCGCTGCCGGGCCGAAGACGAAGGTCGCGAGCTCGACCACGCGGAGCCCGTCGAGAAGATACGTTCCACTCATGTTGGAGACCTTCCATGCCGCACGGCCGTGGCGACGAGAACGTGGCTACCGTTTGCCGGCGCGAGCGTTACCCGCAGGTGGATCCTGCCGGCGACGGCGCGCAACCTACGATCTTGCGGGTGAGCTCGGCAAGCCCCGCGAGGACGGTCTCCACGCTCCATGAGGTCGTCGGGAATGTCCCATGTCGTTCGCATGTACGACGTATGCTCGACGGCCGCGTGCCTCTCACGTCGTCCTTGCGGCGCGGAGTTCCTCGAAGCGCGCCAGCGCCCGGTCGAGCCCATCGGTCTCGAAGAGCTCGAGTCGCGCGATGCGTCCGCCGGCGAGAGCGAAGAGCGCGAGGTAGTTGCTCTCGGTGCCGCCGTCGGGCAGCGTGCCTTCGCGGCGCACGCTCACGAGCGCGTGATGTCGGTCGACGGCGGGCCAGAACCAGCCGAGCTCGAGCCGTTGGTCCGGCGCCGGCCCCCACAAGGCAACGACGGTGGCCGCGTAGGTGTCCGCGCCCTCGATCCGGCCGAACCCCGTGCGCCGGTGATCCTCGACGATGACGTCGTCCGCAAAACGGGGGCTGCTCGGACTCGAGCGATCGTTCCACCGATCGGTGCTCTCGTTCAGCAACTCCACCCACGGCGCCACGACGGGATCGATCGCGGCCCAGCGCGCCCACGCTTCGCGGAGCGCGGCACGCCGGTCGTCGGAGTCGAAGATCACGAAGGCGACGACGCGACCCGTATCATCGACCTCCCACAGCGCGAGACCCTCCGCCTCGGAAAGGACCCGCTCGTTCTCCGTCACCCGCCAGACGCTGTGGTACAGCGCCAGCCGCTCGCCGAACGTCGCGGGGACCGAGGGCACGGGCCGCAAATTCATCGCCCAGGTCTGTCGGATGTTCGCAAGGAGCACCTCCCCGTCGCCCGCGACCCGGAGCAGGCGCCGGCGATCCTCGTATGCGACCGGCGCGAAGAGCGGGCGGAGCGCATCCCAATCCCCGGCGTCAGCGTAGGACCAGATGCTCTCGACCGCCCGCGTCGCCGCGTTCGCCGGGATGCGCAGCGGATTCGGCGGCACGCTCGCCGCGATCTCCGCGAAACGCGCCCACGCCTGATCGAGCTTGTCCACATCGTACAGGTCGAAGCGGCGCTGCCTCCGCTGCGCGTCGAGCTCGACGACTCCGACCACAGGAATCTCGAACGGGCCGCCCTCGCGCGGACCGGTGGCGACCTCCTCGAGGCCCGGGGCGCCGATGGCGGCGAAGCGTGCCAACGCCTCGTCCGGTCGGTCGAGCGCGTATATGTCGAAGCGCCGTATCCTCCCGTAATCGTCCACCTCGTGGACGACGATCCCCGCGATCTCGAAAGCGCCGCCGTCGCGCGTGCCGCGCCACGCGATCTGGGCGAGGGCGCCCCGGTCCGACGTGCGGAGGTGGTCGACCTGCAGGCGGACGTCGGATGCGAGATCGACCAGCGAGCGCATCAGCTGGACGACCCGCGCTGCCCCACCGGCCTCCGTGCCGACGTCCTCCGACTGCCCGAAGCCGAGCGGCCGGTGGTCGGTTCTCACGACGTCGGGAGCGCAGACCGCCGCCAGGGCGTCCCAATCGCGCGCCGCGAAGGCCCGGTCCCACCGGCGCGACGCGGCGAACGCGGCGTGCCTCGCACCCTCGCCGGCGGCGTAGCGCGCGTCGAGCTCGGCGTAGGCGGCATCGAGGGCGTCGGGGTCGAAGCGGATGCGCGCCACGGGCTCGCCGCGCTCGTCGGTTTCGACGACGTCCAGGAACTCGACCTCGCTCGGCCCGACGTCGCCGCCGGCGACCTCGACCCGAGCCCGGCCGAGCGCGAGACGATCGCCCCGCGTCGCGAGCATCTCTCCCTCGAAACGAACGGAGCCCATGTCGCCGAGCTGACGGATGAACTCGACATAGCCGCCGCGGTCGAGCTCGAGGTGCGCCATCGGCCGCCGGTCGACGTACCGGAACTGCGGAGGGAGCGCCTGGAGCAGGGCCGACCAATCGCGGGCGCTCCACAAGTCACTCAGACGGCGCGTACTCTCCGTCGCGGCGTTCTCGAAGGGCGTGGGCCGAAGAAACGCTTCGCTCGTCGGCGCGGGGCCGGCCCTCCCGACGAGCGCCTCGAAGCGGGCGAGCGCCTCGGCTTCGCGGCCGACGTCGAAGATCTCGAGACGGGCGATGAGACCGTCGGCATCGAAGCTCCAGACGTTGAGGCCGGGCAACTCGAAGCGACCGCCGGTGGCGCGGTCGGTGCCCGACAGCGTCACGCGCCACAAGAACCCGTCGGCCTCCAGACCCAGGATCTCGTCGACCTGGAAGGTCACGTCCGCCGCGAGGTCGAAGAGCGAGCGGATCACACGCTGCATGGCGTCGGCACGGTGCGCCGAGGGCAACCCGAGGGTCCGGTGATCGACGAACTGGACGGCGGGCGAGAGCGTCGGCGCAATGCGATCCGGATCTCCAGTGGCGGCGGCCGAGAGGAGCGTGGCGATCGTGCGTGCTGCCGTCGCGGCACGAACGCGCGCCGGACCATCGGGGAGCAGCTCGGCGTAGCGCGCGTACAGGCGAACGAGGGCGTCATCCAGATGGCCCACGGCAAAACACTCGATACGCCGGCACGGTCCGCGCTCCTCGATCTCGAACAACACGAAGCCCTCGTGCTCCGACGGACCGACGTCGAAGCGGGCGCCCTCGGTTCCCTGCGTAGCGATCCTCCGGCGCGTGAGACAGAGCGCATCGCCGAGAGTCGCAAGCGCCTCGAACGTCAGCTTCGGATCGCGCGCGCGTTGCAATCGCCGGATCGACGCGAGGTGACCGTCACGACCGTAGCTGGCACCGTTCGGGTGATCGACCAGCTCCAGATCGTGCGTCCAGAGCGCCGCAACGGCGTCGAGGTTGCCGGCCGCGAAGGCGGCCTCGAAACGCTCGACGAGCGCGCCGGCGGCGTTCGGGCGCACGCGGTGCCGGTTCGGACGCGGATCGGGATGGATCTCAGCGAAGCGAGCCAGCGCGGCGTCGAGGTGGTGCGGGTCGTAGAAGTCGAGGCGCTGCGCCGAGCCCTCCGCGTCGAGCTCGACGACCCAGAGGAAGGGACTCTCGAAGGCACCTCCGTCGCGTGTGCCGATCCACACCACCTCGCCGATGAGCCCGCGCTCCGAGGTGCGCAGGTGATCGGCCCGGCCCCGAGCGTCGGGCGCGAGATCGACCATCGCCCGGAGCGCCCCGACGAACGCGCTGGGACCACGCAGCACGTTCCACCCGACCAGGCGATGATCGTGAGCGACGAGCGTGGGAGCATGAAGAGCGGTGAGGGTAGCCCAATCGCGGCTCGCGAGAGCGCGGCTGAACGCGTCCTGGTATGCCGCCACGCGTGGGTGTGCCGTCTCCTCGCAGACCCGTGAGCGGGCATCGAGCTCGGCATAGCCGGCCTCGACGTCGTTCGGGTCGAAGGAGACGAGGGTCAGAGTGTCGCCGCGCTCGTCGACCTCGATGACCTGGAGCCACTCCACCTCGCTCGGGCCGACGTCGCCCGCCGCGCCACGCCAGCGGATGCGAGCGAGCGCCAGCCGCTCGCCACGCGTCGCCAGCACGTCTCGCGTCGGCGGTCCGGACGTCGTCTCGACCATCGGACGGATCGCGGCGAGCCACTCCGCCGCACCGGATTCGAACCGCCCGACCCGAGTACGATCGTGGACGCGGAACCCGACGGCAACGAGCGCGGCGAATCCCTCCCAATCGCGTGCCCCGACCGCCGCGTTGCTACGATCGAGCGCGCGCGTCGCGACGTTCGCGAAACGCTCCACCGACGGTGCGGGCGCCACCAGCTCGGCGAAGCGGGCACGCGCCTGATCGATCTGCTCGGGGTCGTAGAGGTCGTTCCGCTGCTGCGTACCCTGCTCGTCCACCTCGGTGACGACGACGAACGGGATCTCGTAGGGGGCGCCGTCGCGTGAGCCCATCCACGTGACCTGGAAGAGCCGGCCGCGGGAACTGACCCGGATGTGATCGAGGCGCACCGCCGTATCCGGCGCGAGCTCGACCAGTGCGCGATCCTGCATCCAAGCCTCGGCGCCGCGCGTCGCCCCGAGCACGCCGATGGCTCGGTGGTCGTGCTCGACGAAGGTCGGCGGATAGAGCGCCGCGATCGCGTCCCAATCGCGGCCCGCGAACGCGCGCCGGTATGCGTGCGCGAAGGCCATGTGCGGCGCGCCTTCCGCAGCCGCGAAGCGCGCGTCGAGCTCGGCGTAGGCGGCGTCGAGCTCGCTGGGGTCGAAGAGCAGGAGCTCGACCACGCGACCGTCGTCACCAAGCTCGCTGAGGCTGAGCATGTCGATGGCGAGTGCGCCTCCGGCAGCATCGACGTCACCTCCAAAGAGCAGACGCTGCAGCGACAGCCGTTCGCCGCGGGTCGCGATCGGCGTGATGACGATACGACTGTGCGACACCTCGAACATCATGCGGAGCTGCGCCAGGGAGTCGGCGGCCGGGACCCGGAGGCGCATGAGCGGACGGCGATCGTCGAGATGGTGCGACGGAGAATGGAGGGCCGCGATCCCGTCCCAATCGCGCGCCTCCCACATCCGCATGAAACGCTCGTTCAGACGCGTCGCGGCGTTGGCGAAGGGCGGCCCCGACGCCGCGGATGCGGGCACGTGATCGGCACCCCCGATCAGCGCGTCGTAGCGCGCCAGCGCCTCGGCCTCCTGGTCCGGTTCGTACAGCTCGACCCGCGCGTAGCGACCGTCGACGTCGAAGACATTCACGGCAAGGAACACGTTCTCGAACGGCCCGCCGCTCGCGCGGTTGGTCGCGAAATAGGTGTGGCGCGTGACGGTCGCGTCGGGGGCGAAGGCGAGGATGTCGTCGTCGCGCCGGCTGAAGCCCGCGGCGAGCTTGGCCTGCCCGCGCCAGTGGTGCAGCCACTCGTCCCGTCCCTCCGACGACCAGGTCCCGAGGCTTCGGTGGTCGACGCATACGTAGGTCGGCGCAACGGTACCCACGACGCGATCGGTATCGAGCGGCCCCTCCCAGACCGAGTGCGACGACGCGATCCCCGCCGCGCGCGTGCGCTCCGGGCCGTCCGGCAGGGATTCGGCGTAGCGCGCGTAGAGACGCGCGATCGCCTGGCAGAGGTGGTCGCTGGCGAAGACCTCGGAGGACGTGAGTCGGCCCGCCGCATCGACCTCGTTCAGGACGACGCTCTCGATCTCGTACTCCCCGACGTCGAAGCGGCCGCCCGCCGTTCCGCTCGCGCTGACGATGCGGCGGGCGAGGCAAAGCGCGTCGCCGAGCGTCGCCAGCGGCTCGATCCGGAAGTCCAGGTCCGGCATGCGCATCATCCGCCGGCTCGACTCGAGCTGCCCCTCGCGTCCGTACCTCGTCGCCGTCGGGTGCTCGATCGTCTCGAGCGGGTCGCCGAGCAGCGCGTCCACCGCATCGAGGTCGCGGCGTGCGAACGCGGCCTCGATGGCGGCGAAGGTCCTGGTCGCGGCGTTCGGGCGTACGCGGCGCCGGAGGGGTGTCTCCGGCGCCGGGGCCGCGGTGAGCGCGTCGAAGCGCGCGAGCGCCTCGGCGGCGCGGTCCGGCTCGAAGGTTTCGTGTCGCGTCACCCGGCCGTCGGGGCCGAAGATGGAGAGCGTACACACGGTGCGCTCGAACGGACCCCCGCCGTCGCGCCAGACTCCGGTGGTCGTGGTTGTGCGGACGAAGCCATTCGGCTCGAGGGCCAGCACGTCGTCGATGCGGTGGCGCAAGCCATCGACGAGATCACGAAAGGACTCGCGGAGTTTGGTCGCCTCATCGTACGACAACGCTCCATAGCCAACGGTGCGGTGGTCGACGTCCTCGTAGGTCGGCGCGTAGAGCCGCAGCAGATCGGGCGCGTCCACCGGCGTCAGCATGAAGGCGACGGCTTGCGCCGCCACCCTGGCGCGATCGCGCGCCGAGCCCTCGGGGAGCTTCTCGGCATGACGTTCGTAGAGGCGTGCGATCGCGGCGCCGAGGTGATCGGCGGCGAAGATTCTCGCGGAGTTCATCGCCATCGATGACGACGAGCTCTTCCCGTTCGTACCCGCCGACGTCGAAGCCTCCGCCCCGACCCCCGTCGGCGGCGATCCGGCGCCTGAAGAGGCCCAGAGACTCACCGAGCGTGGCGAGGGGCTCGAATCGCAGCAGCGGGTCCTTCATGTGCAGCAGCCGCTCGAACGACTCGATCGCGCCATCGCGGCCGTACGTGGATTCCGTCGGGTGATCGACGATCCGCACGGCGGCGTGCATCAAGGCCGCGACGGCGGCCGTGTCCCCCTTCGCCAGCGCGGCGTCGAACGCTTCCGCCCACGCAGTCGCGGCGTTCGGGGTCACTCTCCGCCGGATGGCGGACGGTGGCGGGGCGAAGCTCGCGACCGCGGGCGGGCTCGACTGCAACTCGCCGGCGACACGCCGCGCCCGCTTCGCGAGCACCGTCACCCCCTTCGCCTCCCAGAGCTCGAAGGCGCGGTGTTCCTCGGCGTCGGCCTCGGCCGGGCGATCGCCGGCACGCAATGCCGCGGCGAGCGCCAGGCGTGCGTCGGCGTGGTCGAGCAAGGCGTCGGTCGCGGCCGCGATCGCGACGGCGGCCTCGGCGAACGTGATCGCCGCCGCGTGGTCGCCGCGGCGCGCCAGCGCCTCGGCGCGGACGCCGCGCCACGCGATCGCCGCCTGCAGATCGTCGCCCGCGAGCATCTCGCTCTCGTGCGACAGCGTCTCCGCCTCGGCGGCGCGGCCCTGGGCCAGGAGCGCGCGACCGAGCAGCGCGGCGGCCCGGGCAGCGTCGATGCCGAGGCCCAGGTCGCGGAGCCCCTCGTAGCCGGCGCGGAGCGCGCGTTCGGCGGCGGGCGCGTCGCCTTCAAGGAGGTCGATGCGCCCGGCGAAGACGTCGGTCTCGTAGATGCGATGGCTGATCCCGAGCTCCTCCACCATCTTCCGCGACGATGCGAGCATGCGGCGCGCCGCCTCGGTGCGGCCGCGCAGCGCCTCGAGCACGCCCTGGCAGCTGAGCGCCACCGCCTCGACGGCCGGCGCGCCCTGCGTGATGCGCAGCACGCGCACCACGTCGAGACAGCGGCCGCTGGCGCGCGTCACCGGGCTCGGTCCCGAGAGCGCGGCGAGCGGCGCGCCGGCGAGGACCGCGTTGGCGCGGCGGCGGTCGCCGGCGCGCCGCGCCGCCGCGAGCGCCTGGTCGAGCGCCGCCTCGCAGGCCCCGACCTTGCCGAGCCGTGCCAGCGCCTGGGCGTGGACGAAATGCGCCTTGGCCTCGCCGGCCGCATCGCCCAGCGCGGCGAGCGCACGGGCCGCGGCGCCGACCCGCTCGGATGTGGCGTGCAACGCCTCGGGTGCGGTCAGCACGGTCAGCTGGCCCGCGAAGCAGGTGTGCCACGCGCGCAGGCGCGGCGAATCGGCGGCGACGCGCTCGAGCTCGGCGATGGCGTCGGCCGCCGGCCCGACGGCGCCCGCCGCGAGCAGCGCCTCGCACCAGTCGAGCACGAGGTCGGGACGCTCCGGCGCCTCGAGGGCGAGCCGATCGACGGCGCGGCCGCAGAGCCCCGCCGCGAGCGACACGTCGTCGCGGGCGAGCGCGCGCCGCCCGGCGGCGGCGAGACGCCGCGCCGCCCGCTCGCCCAGCGCGGCGCCCGCCGCGTCGAGCGGACCGAGCTCGCGGAGGTGCTGGTGGGCCTGCTCGAGGTGCCAGCCGATCATCTCGTCGTGCTCGGGGGCGTCGCCGACCCGCGCCTCGATCCAGTCGGCGAGACGCCCGTGCAGCTCGGCGCGCGTGCCCTTCAGGAGACGCCGGTAGGCGGCGTCGCGGATCAGGACGTGATGGAAGCGCATGACGGGCTCGCCGAGGAGCCAGCCGGTGTCGCGCTCGATGAGCTCGCTCCGGCGGAGCGACTCCAGGCGCGCGTCGAGCTCGGTGCCGTTGCCGCCGAGCAGCGCGGCGACGGCGCTCCGCGAGAAGTGCCGACCGACGACGGCGGCGCGCTCGAGCACGGTGCGCTCGTCGGGCCGCAGGCGCTCGATGCGCGCCGCGAGGAGCGCGTGGATGGTCGGCGGCATCTCGAGCGCGGCGAGATTCGCGCCGACGGTCCAGCGCTCGCCGTCCTTGGTGAGCGCGCCTTCCTGCACCAGCATGCGCACCAGCTCGCCGACGAAGAGCGGATTGCCCTCGCTGGTGGCGAGGACCTTCGCCGCGACCGCGGCGGGAAGATCGGCGGCGCCGATCACGTTGGCCGCGAGACGCATGGCGGCGCCGGCGTCGAGGCCGGCGAGCGTCACCACGTCGGCGATGAGGCCGCCGGGAGTCGCGAGCGAGGAGCGGAGGTCGCGGAGCTCGGGTCGGGCGCCCACCAGGACGAAGAGCGGCACGCCGGCGCCCCACTGCGCCAGGTGCTCGACCAGATCGAGCAGCAGGGGCTCGGCCCACTGCAGGTCGTCGATCACCAGCACGACCGGCCGCGCCGCGGTGAGGCCGGCGAGGAACCGGCGCACGACGAAGAACGTCTCCTCGGGCGACGCGGCGGCATCGCCGAGCAGCCCGGCGATCCCCCCGGCGACGCGCGCCCGCTCGCTCTCGTCGGCGGCGGAAAGCGCCGCGGCGACCGCCACCCGCACCGCATCGCCCGACGATCCGTCGTCGAGACCGAGGAACCCGCGCAGGACCTGCGCGAGCGGCGCGAAGGTGCCACCGCCCGCGGCATCGCAATGGGCGGCGAGGATCGTCGCGCCTTCGCCACGCCTGCGTCCGAGCTCGGCGATCAAGCGGGACTTCCCGAGGCCCGGCGAGCCGAGCAACACGGCGAGGCGGGTGGCCGGCGTCGCAACGGCCGCATCGTACACCGCCTCGAGGCGCGCCAGCTCGCTCTCGCGGCCGACGAACGGGGCGACGGCGACGGCATCCGCCGGCGGATCGAGCGACACGAGACGGTACGCCGCCACCGCCTCCGCGCGGCCCTTGAGCATGACGCTCCCGAGCGATGCCAGGGTCACCCGCGTCGCGACCAGGCGACGTGTCGCCTCGCCGAGCACCACGTCGCCGTCGCCAGCCTGCTCCTGGAGCCGCGCCGCGACGTTCACGGGGTCGCCGATCACGTCGTCGCGCGCGCCGCTCACGACGACCTCGCCGGTGTTGACCGCGACCCGGAGCCCGACCGCGCCGAGGGCCGCGGCCTCGACGCGGATGAGCGTGCGGAAGGCCTCCTGCATGGCGACGCCGGCACGCAGGGCGCGGAGCGCGTCGTCCTCGGCAACATTCCGCAGGCCGAAGGCCGCCATCACGCCGTCGCCGAGGAGCTTCACGACCGCGCCGCCGTGGGTGTCGACGGCGGCGCGCAGTGCCTCGTAGTAGCGCTCCATGACCCGGCGCGCCGACTCCGCGTCGAGCCGCTCGTGCAGCGCGGTCGAGCCTACGAGGTCGGCGAAGACGATCGTCACCACCTTGCGCGAGCCGGCATCGGCGGCGGTTCGTGCGAGGGCGTCCACTGTCGAGACGCCCTTCCGGTCGGCCCCGCCCGCCCGCCCGGGAGCGGCCGTCCCCAACGCTGCGCCGCACTCCCCGCAGAACTTCTCGCCCGCTTCGTAGGGCGCGCTACAAGCCGCGCAGGCAAGCGCCAGCGCCGAGCCGCACTCCGCGCAGAACTTCCGGCCGGCGCGGTTGTCGTGATTACAGGAGGGGCACCGCATGACGTATCGTCCCGCGTGCGCTGATTACCACGACGGGCTCAAACGTCGGAACGAGCAGCAATCATCGGAACGGACGCGTTCCTGGAATCAGGAACGCGGCCAGCTGGGCAGCGTCGTGGATCGCCGGCCCGCGACGATCACCCGGCCACCTTCAGCCCGTGGCGGCCGCCGACCTCTGCGAGCTTTCCCAGGTCGGGATTCACCGGCGCCACTTCCCGGGCCATGTCGGCGAACATCCGCGAGGCGCCGAGCCGCGACGTCATCGAGATCATTTCGCCGCCGTCCTTGCCGAAACGGAACCAATGCACGATGCCGGCGGGAAGATGAACGAGCGTCCCCGGCACGGCCGTCCTCGACTCGGCACCGATACCGAAATCGATCCGGCCCTGGACGACGAAAAAGGACTCGTCCCAGGGATGACTGTGCGGCGGCGGGCCACTGCCTTCGGGCCCGCGCTGGAGGAAGATCTCGTAGCCTTCGGTCGCTTCGCCCGAGGCGAGCACGGTGACGTGTTCGCCGACGATGTTGAGAGTAGGTGCGTAGTCCTCCGGCGCGACGATGAACGGATTGGCGGCCATCTCGTCTTCCCTTCTTCGCGGGCGGTCCCGCTTCCCGATACCGACGGACGATAGTGGAACGTTCGGATTCTCGCCATGGCGGCCGGCTAGGCTCGTGTCAGCCGCGCAGGAGGACGTCGCAGACGAGGCGGACCTGCTTCACGAGGCGGCCGAAGGCGTTCTCGTGGATGTTGCGGCGCAGGGTGACGAGCACCTTGCGCTGGAGGCGGTAGCGGTCGAAGAGCGGCGGCGCCGGCGGCGGTGTGGCGCCCGCCCGCGCGGCCGCGTCGACCGCAGCGAAGAAGGTGGCGCGCGGGAAGCCCCACGTGTCGAGGTCGGCGTCCTCGATGCGGCCGACCATGTCGCGGACGATCGCGAGCTTGGCCGGATCGGCGGCGAGCTCGTGCGCCCACTTCTCGACGGAGTCGGTGACGGGACGCGTGTGCCGCTGCACGCCGAGCGGATCGCCGAGGCCCTTCGACTCGTGCTCGTGCGTGCCGTAGTCGACCACGCCGGGCTCGAACGGCAGCTCGAGGAACGCGAAGACGCGGCGCATCTCGTCCTCCGGCCGCTGCACCAGGTCCTCGTACGCGACGCGGACCATGGGAACCGGGCGCTCCCGCAAGAACCGCGCCATGGCCGGCACGTAGCGGTTGAGCACGGGGTTGAAACGTCGGGCGGCGACGTAGTCGCCGTCGAAGAACGAGTTCGCGTACGAACTCCAGATCGCCGCCGGGTGCCGGGTGAGCACGACGTAGCGGGCGCGCGGGTAGAGCGTGGCGATGAACGGCAGGATCAGCGCGTTGGCGGGCGTCTTGTCGAGGAAGAGGGGCTTGCCCTTGCCGCGGGCCGCCAGCATGCGCCCGTAGAGGATGTCGGTGTAGGCGCGGCAGGCGTCGAGGTAATCGGCCTCGCCGCCGGGCAGGTCGGCGACGAACTCGCGCACCGACTGCTGCGCTTGCAGATGATCGAAGGGCGCCTTGTCGACGGTGTCGTAGAAGCCGAGGTGGGCGAGCGGCGTGAGGAGGTGCGGCTCCGCGCGGCTGTAGATGGCCGAGTGCGAGCTCAGCATGCGCATCAACAGCGTCGATCCGGACCGCGGCGGCCCGATGACGAACAGAAGATTGGTCTCCACCTGCGGCTCCTTCCGGCGTGACGCAGGATTCTAGCGGGTGCCGGGCCGGCGTTCGAGCCGTGATACGCCGGGGATCAGTCCTCCGCGGCGTGCCTCGTCGCGGCCGACGGCGCGCGGCGCCGAGGCGGCGCGATGCGCGCCGTCGTGACCAGCACGACAGCCAGGACGATGATCGCGCATCCCATCGCGACGGCCAGCGAGAGGTGCTCGTCGAGGATCCACCAGCCGAGGAGCACGGCGATGACCGGGTTCACGTACGCGTACGTCGCGACCTTGGCCGCCGGCACGTGCGTCAGCAGCCAGATGTAGGCGGTGAAGCCGATCCACGAGCCGGCGACGATCAGATAGAGCACGGCGAGGGCGGACGTCGCGGTCGGGTGCAGCCCCGACGCGCTGCCGGCCGCGACGGCGATGAGGAGGAAGAGCACGCCACCGACGAGCATCTCCCAGGCGGTGGCGAGGATGGGATCGATGCGCGCGGTGGCGCGGCGCGCGAACACCGACCCCGACGACCACGAGAGCGTGGCGACGAGCAGCGCCGCCTCGCCGGGCAGCGTGCCCGCGGCGCGGAAGCCCGGTGCGACCAGCACCGCCACCCCGATGAAGCCGAGCGCCAGCCCGACGACGGCGCGCGGCGCGAGACGCTCGCGCGTCGGAGGGAGGGCGGCGAGCAGCGCCATCCACAGCGGGACGGTCGCGACGATCAGCGCGGCGAGCCCGGAGGAGACGGTCTGCTCCGCCCAGACGACGAGGCCGTTGCCGCCGACGAGCAGCAGCGTCGCGGCGACGGTGAGGATACCGAGATCGCGCGCGCCGACCCGGATCGGACGTCCGCCGAGCGCCAGGGCCGCGAGCATGCCGCCGCCCGCGACGGTGAAGCGGGTGCCGGCGAGGAGCGGCGGCGGGAAGCCCGCGAGCGCGACGCGGATCGCCAGATACGTCGAGCCCCAGGCCACGTACACGGCGGCGAAGGCCGTGATCAGCGCGCCGGAGCCCACGATCCTGGGGCGGCCGGCGTCGCATACGGGCGCGCCGGCCACCGGCGCGCTCACGGCGTCACGACCACTTTGCCGATCTGACGATTCGACTCGAGCCGGCGGTGCGCTTCCTGGATCGCGTCGAGCGGATAGTACGAGTCGACGATCGGTGTGAAGTCGCGGCGTTCGAGGTGGCCGTGCACGGCGTCGACGGCGCGCGCGCGGCGCGCCGAATCGGCGAGCATGGGGCCGAGCGTGTAGCCCTGGAGCCGGAGCTGCTTCCGCAGCATGCCCCCGGCGTTCAGCTCGAGCGGCGTGAAGTCGAGCACGCCGTACACGAAGACGATGCCCTCGCGGGCGGCGACCTTGATGTGGTCGTTGACGATCGGCCCGTAGATCGGGTCGAAGATCACGCGCGCGCCGGCGCCGCCCGTGATCTCGCGCACCCGATCGACGTACGGCTCGACGCGCGTATCGATGATCGCGTCGGGCCGGAAGCCGCGGAGCGCCTCGACCTTGTCGGCCGACGTCGTCGTGGCGATGACCTTGGCGCCGATCGCCCGGCAGAGCTGGATGGACGCGATCCCGACCGAGCTCGACGCCGCCGGGACGACCACCCAGTCGCCCGGACCGGCCGCGGCGATCTCCACCAGCGCACCCCATGCGGTGAGGTACTGCATCCAGATGGCGCCTGCGTCGCGGTCGCTCACGGTCGTCGGCGTCCGCACGACCACCGCCGCCGGGACCGTCATCGACTCGGCGGCCGCGCCCTCCGTCACCACGTCGAAGGAGGAGGGCAGGACCCCGACGCGATCGCCGACCGCGAAGGGCACGCCCTCGCCGACGGCCGCGACGATGCCGGCGCCCTCGAAGCCGCTGCGGCTCTCGCCGGGGGTACGCAGCAGATACTTGCCGGCGCGATAGTTGGCATCGGCGCGGTTCAGGCCGGCCGACGTGACCTGGATGCGCACCTCGCCGGGTCCCGGCGGGCGCGCAGCGACGTCCACGATCCGCAGGATCGAGGGGTCGCCGGTGCCGCTGAACATCGCCGCCCGCATCGCGTGGTCGATGTATGGCGGGCGCGGAGACGGTGCAAGACGGTTGCATGTCCGACCTCGCTGCGGCACGGGTGAGCGATGGCCGACGAGTCGCCGGACGAGCGCTTCATGGCCGCCGCGTTGGCGGAGGCGGCGCGCGCCGGCGCCGCGGGAGAGGTGCCGGTCGGCGCCGTGGTCGTGCGCGCGGGCGACGTCGTCGCCGCGGCGGGCAACGCGCCGATCGCGCGCCACGATCCGACGGCCCATGCCGAGATCCTGGCGCTCCGTGCAGCGGCCGCGACGATCGGCAACTATCGGCTCACCGGATGCGAGCTCTACGTCACCGTGGAGCCGTGCCCGATGTGCGTCGGCGCCGCGTTGCACGCCCGCATCGCCACGCTCGTCTTCGGCTGCGCGGACCCCAAGGCCGGCGCTGCGGGCTCACGCTGGAGTCTCGCCGAAGGGTGGAACCACCGCGTGGACGTGCGCGGCGGCGTGCGCGCGCCCGAGTGCGCCGCGCTCCTCCAGGATTTCTTCGCGCGCCGCCGCGAACATAGATGAAACGGCCGCACGACGGCGCGAAGCGCGTCGTGCGGCCAGGACGGGGGCGGGGGGAGTCGCCCGGCGTCGTTTGCTAATGGGTGTTGTGGACCAGCCCGATGTCGAACACGCGGAGCGGACCGTCCGTGACGTAGATGTCCTTGAACTCGGTGTTGCCGGTTCCCGGGCCGCCGGGCCACGTGAACTGGCCGCCGAACTTGCACACGCCGCGCGACACGACGCACTGGCCGAACTGGAAGGTCGTGTCCTGCGCCGTACAGATGGTGCCGCCGCAGTAGCGACCGCTGCGGCGCACGACCGCGACGAAGCTCAGCGTCTTGCCCTCGCACCCGGCGTCGAGGGTGACGAGCTTCAAGCGCGCATCGTAGTTGCCGACGGTCTGTGCCTTCAGCTGAATCTTCCCCTGCCCGCCGCCGTAGCCGCAGTTCGGATCGGTGCGAACGACGGTGGTGCAAGCCGGGACGGAGTCGTCCGTCATCGTGTTCGGGGCCGTGCAGGGCTCGTAGGTCGTCATCAGGTTGCCCTTGAATTGCTTACCCTTGAACGGCGTGTTGAACTGCGCGTGGGCGGTGGTCGCCAGCACGGTGAGGCCGAGGGCGATTGCCACAAGGCCGGTGATAGTGCGTTGCATGCGGGGGATCCTCCTTGCTCTCCAAATGGGATTGAGAAAATGTTCTCGCGAGCGGGCGCGATCGGCGGTGACCCCAAGTGCAAGAATCCTGCCCTGTCGCATGCGTAGTGGACTGCGAATTGTCACGGTTTCCGGGACGATGTCGTGGCGGAAGATGTTGCAGAAGTGCCAGACGAGGCAACGGGATCAGCTCATCCGGACCGTTCCCCGGGGTCGAGTTGGCATCGGCTGCCGGTCAGGGTAGGAAGGACGGCTTCGTGTGCATGGGCGGACACCATGGAGAGGTGCGTGAGCCCGGTTGAAACGGCACGACTCGAAATCGTGTGAGGCTAACGCCTCCGTGGGTTCGAATCCCACCCTCTCCGTTCGCTTCCCCCGCGCGCCGGCACGACCTTGCTGGCGGGTGCGGAGGGCATGAGGTAGAGCGGGGTCGTCCGCCGGGAGAGGTGTCCGAGTGGCTGAAGGAGCACGCTTGGAAAGCGTGTGTAGGGTAACACCTACCGTGGGTTCGAATCCCACCCTCTCCGCTCCTTTCGCGCCCGCGATGCGGACCGGACGCACGTCAGATCGATCGATTGGGAGCATGGCATGACAGCAGGGCGCGAGGCTGTTCCGACGGCGGGCTGGATTCTGGTGGCGGTGATCGCCCTGGCGGGGGCCGTGGCGGTTGCGTTTGCGCTCATCGCCGTGCTGCCCGGCGGCCAGGCAGGGCTGCGCGACGCGCTCGCGAGCAAGCCGGCGGCGAGCGGCGGCGCCCTGCTCGCGCCGTTCGTCGCTGCGTGGCTCGGTGCGCTCGTGCTGCGCGGCGCCGCCGCGCGATCCGCGCCCGCGGCCGGGGAGAGCACGGCGCGTCCCGCGGCGCCGCCGCCGACGCGCGGTGCGGACGCGCTGCAGTTGCTCGCGCTGCTCCAGCAGGAGGGGCGGTTCGTCGACTTCATCGAGGAGGATCTCGCGCCCTACTCCGACGAGCAGATCGGCACCGCCGTCCGCTCCATCCACGACGGATGCCGGAGCGCGATCCGTGAACGCATCACGCTGCGGCCGGTCCTCGCCGGCGCCGAAGGCGCGACGGTGACCGTCGAGCGCGGCTTTGATCCGGCGGCGGTGCGCGTGATCGGCAACGTGCGCGGCGAACCGCCCTACCGCGGCGTGTTGCGCCATCCGGGATGGCGCTCCGAGGGCGTCGCGCTGCCCGAGCGGACCGGCGACGGGGACGCGACGATCGTCGCGCCCGCCGAGGTCGAGGTGCTCTGAGTGACCGGCATCCTCAGTCGGTCGCCCGTCCTGTGACGGAGCGGCGGCGGACGACGCCGGGCGGAAACGGCGGTGGGGCAGGGTCGTCGCGCTGGGTCGTCGGCATCGATCTCGGGACCACGAATTGCGTCCTGGCTTGCGCCGACACGGAGGCCGTGGACGGGTCGATCGAGGTGATGGCCGTGCCGCAGGTGGTGGGGTCGGCCCAGGTCGAGGCGCGGCCGCTCCTGCCGTCCTTCCTGTACCTCGCGGCTGCGGAGGAGGTGGGCACGCTCGATCTGCCGTGGCACGCGGGCGCGGACGTCGCGGTCGGCACGTACGCGCGCGAGCGCGGCGCCGAGGTGCCCGCCCGGCTGGTGGCGTCGGCGAAGTCGTGGCTCTGTCAGGCCGGCGTCGATCGGACGGCCGCCATCCTCCCGTGGGACGCCGCGGACGACGCGCGGCGGCTCTCGCCGCTCGCCGCCAGCGCGGCCTACCTCCGTCACCTGCGCGAGGCGTGGGACGCGACCCGTGCCGGCAGCGAGCCGGCGGCGCGTCTCGCGGAGCAGGACGTCTACCTGACCGTCCCCGCCTCGTTCGACGCGTCGGCGCGGGAGCTGACCGTGCGGGCGGCGGAGGAGGCGGGACTGCCGCGGGTGACCCTCCTCGAGGAGCCGCAGGCGGCCTGCTACGCCTGGATCGCGGCGGCCGGCGACGCCTGGCGGCGGCAGGTGCGCGTCGGCGACGTGCTGCTGGTGTGCGACGTCGGCGGCGGCACGACCGACCTGAGTCTCATCGCGGTCGTCGACGAGGACGGGCAGCTGACGCTGCGCCGGGTCGCCGTCGGCGACCACATCCTCCTCGGCGGCGACAACATGGATCTCGCCCTCGCCTACGTGCTGCGCGAGCGCCTGGCGACGAGCGGCGCGACGCTCGACGACTGGCAGATGCGCGGTCTCGTCCATGCCTGCCGCGGCGCGAAGGAGCGCCTGCTCGGCGCCGCGCCGCCGGCTCGGGTGCCGATCACGATCCTCGGCCGCTCCCGACGGGTCGTCGGCGGCGCGCTCAAGATCGACCTGACGCGCGAGGATGCAGAGGGCCTGCTGGTCGACGGGTTCTTCCCGCGCGTCGCGCCAGACGCGAGCCCGGCGCGCGGCCGCCGCGTCGGCTTGCAGGAGATCGGCCTTCCGTACGCGGCCGACGCGCGCCTGACGGCGCATCTGGCGGAGTTCCTCGGACGCCATCGTGATGCCGGCCGTCCGACCGCGCTGCTGTTCAACGGCGGCGTCTTCCACGCCGAGACGCTGCGGGCGCGCGTGCTCGACGTCGTCGGCGGATGGTTGGACGGCGCGGTGCGCGAGCTGCGCGGCATCCACCTCGACCACGCGGTGGCGCGCGGCGCGGCCTATCACGGTCTTGCGCGCCGCGGCCGCGGCATCCGGATTCGCGGCGGCGCGGCGCGCGCGTACTATCTCGGGGTGGAGCTGGCGATGCCGGCGGTGCCGGGCATGGCGCCGCCGATGAAGGCGGTCTGCGTCGTCCCGCGCGGCATGGAGGAGGGCTCGGAGGCCGATCTCCCGGGCAACGAGTTCGGGCTGCGCGTCGGGGAGCCCGCCGAATTCCGCATGCTCGGCTCGACCTCGCGCGAGGGCGACGCGCTCGGTGCCGAGCTCGAGCGCTGGACCGGCGAGCTCGAGGAGCTGGCGCCGCTGGTGACGACGCTGCCGTGGCCGGGCCACGAAGGAACGCTCGTGCCCGTGCGGCTGCACGTGCACCTCACCGAGATCGGCACGCTCGAGATCTGGTGCGTCGCGCGCGACGGCGAGGGCCGCTGGCGGCTCGAGTTCGGCGTGCGCGGCGCCGATGCCTGAGCCGCACCGCGCCATGGCCGCCCGCTTCGCCGTCGGTATCGACCTCGGCACGACCAACTCGGCGATCGCCGCGATCGATCTGCAGGCGCGCCGCCGCGGCATCCTCTCGCTTCCCGTGCGGCAGCTCGTGGCCGAGGGCCGGGTCGCGGAGCGACCGACCTTGCCGTCGGCGCTGTATCTCGCCGGCGCCCATGACGTGCCGCCGGGCGCGCTCGCGTTGCCCTGGAGCGAGGATCGGCGGGAGGCCGTCGGCGAGCTGGCCCGCGTGCAAGGCGCGCGCGTCCCGAGCCGGCTCGTCACGTCCGCGAAGTCGTGGCTGGCGCACGGCGGCGTCGACCGCGGCGCGAAGATCCTGCCGTGGGGCGCGCCCGAGGACGTGCCGCGGCTGTCGCCGGTTGCCGCGTCGAGTCGGTTCCTGGCGCATCTGCGGTGCGCCTGGGATGCGAGTCATCCGGAGGCCCCGCTCGCCGAGCAGGACGTCGTGCTCACGGTGCCGGCCTCGTTCGACGAGGTGGCGCGCGAGCTGACCGTCGCCGCCGCGGCCGAGGCCGGATTGACGAGCCTCATCCTGCTGGAGGAGCCGCAGGCCGCGTTCTACGCCTGGCTGGCGGCGCACGAGCGCGATTGGGAGCATGTCCTCGGCGGCGCCCGTCGCGTCCTCGTCGTCGACGTCGGCGGCGGCACGACCGACCTCACGTTGATCGAGGCGCGCCTCGGCGGCGCCGCGCTCGCGCTCGAGCGGGTGGCGGTGGGCGAGCATCTCCTGCTCGGCGGCGACAACATGGACATCGCGCTGGCGCGCCGGCTGGAGGCGCGCCTCGCCGAGCGCACCGGTGCGCTCGACAGCGTGCGCTGGCAGAGCCTCGTCCTGCAATGTCGCGCCGCCAAGGAAGCATTACTGGGGGGCGAGGCGGAGAGCGTGACGGCGCAGCTCGCGGGCCGTGGGCGCGGCGTGGTGGCGGGCAGCGTTGCCGAGCCGCTCACGCGCGCCGACGTCGAGGAGGTCGTGCTGGAGGGATTCTTTCCGCTCGTCGCCGCCGCCGCACGCCCGCGCGCGGCCCGCGGCGTCGGCCTGCGCGAATGGGGGCTGCCCTTCGCCGCCGAGTCGGAGATTCCGCGCCACGTCGCGGCGTTCCTCGCGCGTCACGACGCCGCGCTCGGCGTCGCCGACGCGGTGCTGTACAACGGCGGCGTCTTCACCCCGGCGCTCCTGCGCGCGCGCATGACGGCCGTCCTGGCGGCATGGGCCGGCGGCGCGGCGCCGATGGTCCTCGCCTCGGTCGGGCTCGACGAGGCCGTCGCGCGCGGCGCGGCCTACTACGCGCTCGTGCGCCGCGGCGAGGGCGTTCGCGTGGCGGCGGGGAGCGCGCGGGCGTGCTATCTCGGCCTCGGGCCGGCCGAGGACGCCGCGCGCGAGCGGCTCGTCTGCCTGATCCCGCGTGGCATGGAGGAGGAGCGTCCCGTCGTGCTGCGCGAGCCCGCGTTCGAGGTGCTGGCGAACGCGCCCGTCAGCTTCCAGCTCTACACGTCGACGAGCGCGGAGGAGGAAGCGCCCGGGGTGCTGCGCGAGGCGCGGCGCGACGAGCTGACGGCGCTGCCGCCGATCCGTACGGTGCTGCGGCACGGGAGGAAGCTCGCGGCGCGCGCCATCCCTGTCCACGTGGAGGCGCGCCGCACCGCGCTCGGCACGCTCGAGCTGTGGTGCGCGTCCACGGAGGGGCAGCACCGCTGGCGGCTCGAGTTCCAGCTCCGCGACGCGCCCTTGCTCGCCGACGACGCGGCGAAGCAGCCTGGCGCCGAGCTGGCGTTCGATGCCGCGCAGGTCGCGGACGCGCTCGACGCCGTGCGCGCCGTCTATCCCGCCGGCGGCACGGCCGCCGCCCCGGGCGGGCCCGAGAGCGTGCAGGGGCTGCCGCGCGCGCTCGAGGCGGCGCTCGGCGCCGGCAAGGATGCCTGGCCGCTCGCGGTCATCCGCGCGATCTGGGACGTGCTGTGGGAGGGCGCGCCGACGCGTGCCGCGACCGCGGCGCACGAGGCGCGCTGGCTGAACCTCTGCGGGTTCTGCTTGCGGCCGGGATTCGGCCACGACCTCGACCCGTGGCGCCTGCGCCAGCTCTCGCCGCTGCTCTCGGCGGGGCTGCACTTCCCGCGCGCGCTGCAGAACCGCGCGGAGTGGTGGAACCTGTGGAAGCGCGTCGCGGGCGGACTCGACCGCCCGCACCAGCTCCGCCTGCACGGCGAGGTCGGGCCGTGGCTCGTCCCGCGTCTCGCCAGGAAGGCGAAGGTGCGGGCGCGGACGGGCGCCAAGCCCGCCTCGCAGGAGATCCGCGAGATGTGGCAGGCGATCGGCGCCTGCGAGCGCCTCGACGCCGCGCTCAAGGCGGAGCTCGGCGAGGTCGTCGTCGCCGATCTCGAGCGCGGCAAGGTTGCGGCGCAGCAGCTCTGGGCCTGGTCACGGCTGGGCGCGCGTGAGCCGATCGCCGGTCCGCTGAACTGCGTCGTCGCTCCCGCGGTCGTCGCCGGCTGGATCGGGCGCGTGCTGGCGCTGCCCGCGTGGCCGCTCGGCGATGCGGTCGCGTTCGCGCTGGTGCAGCTCGCGCGCGTGGTCGACGACCGGGAGCGCGACCTGCCCGCCGAGGTGCGCGACGCGGTCGCAGCGCGGCTCCACGATCTCCCCGGCGGCGCGCGCGCGGCGCGGATGCTGCACGAGCCGGTGGCGCTCGACCAGGCGGAGCAGGGGCGTCTCCTCGACGAGTCGCTGCCGGCGGGCTTGCGTGTGCGGCCGCCGGCGCGGTGACACGCGCGCTGGCGACGGCGCCGGCGACGCCCTCAGCCGAGCCGCGGCTTCATGCGCCAGGCGACCGCGCCGAGCATGATCGCGAACATCAGGCTCAGGACCGCGGTCGGGATCCACACCTCGGCGAGACCGGCGCCGCGCTCGAACACGCGCCGCAGCGCGATCTGGTACCAGCGCAGCGGCAGCAGGCCGCCGATCCAGCGGACCGAGCCCGGCATCAGCTGGTACGGCATGTTGACGCCGGAGAGGACGAACGACGGCATGATGAAGAAGACACTCAGGAAGACCGACTGCGCGGAGTTCCGCGCCAGCGAGGAGATGAAGGTGCCGACGCCGAGCGAGGCGAGCACGAAGGGCAGCGTGATCACCATCAACGTCAGCCAGTGGCCCTGCGGCCAGACGCCGAAGACCAGCCCCGCCGGCACGAGCGCGATCAGGAGCTCGACGTAGCAGAGGACCACGTAGGGCACGAGCTTGCCGAGCACGATCTCGACGGGCGTGGTCGGCAGCGACAGCATCTGCTCGTAGGTGCCGTTCTCCCGCTCGCCGACGAGCGCCAGGCTGGTCGCCGAGAGCGCGAGGTTCGTCAGCAGCATCGCCGCCAGCGCCGACAGGAAGAACTTGCGATCGTCCAGGGTCGGGTTGAACCAGAAGCGCTGGCGCAGCGCGATCGCGCCGTCCGGCGGCCCCGGCGCCGGCGGCCGCCGGCCGGCCGGCGCGTCGGTGGCCCCGAACGCGGCGCCCACCTGGGAGATGTACCCGCCCACGCGCGCGGCGGAGAGCGGATCGGCGCCGTCCAGCAGGACCTGTACCCGCGCGCCCCCACGCTCGCGCGCGCGTGCCAGGTCGTCGGGGATCACGAGCAGCGCGAGCGCGTCCCCGGTGCGCAGCATCGTCCGTCCCCGTTCGTAGCTCGTCACCTGCTGCGGCGGCAGGAAGTGGCCCGTGGCCTGGACCTCCTCGACCAGGCGGCGCGATGCCGCGCTGGCGCTGCGGTCGAGCACCGCCCAGGGTACGTTCTCCGGCTTGTTCGAGAGCGCCAGTCCGAACAGGGTCATCATCATGATCGGCTGCACGAAGACGACGCCGAGGAAGGCGCGGTCGTGGCGCAGCACCGTCGCCTCCTTGTAGGCGACCGCGAGGATGTTCGACCAGAAGCGCCGGCGCATGGGGCCCCTCCCGCTCATGCCCGCCTGGCGATCGAGCGGAACGCGAACGCCATCAGCACGGCGCCGTAGGCGGCGATGATCGCGAGCTTCGGCAGGAGCAGGATGGGTCCCGCCGCGCGCAGGTAGATCGCCCGGCTGATGCTGATGAAGTGCGTCGCCGGCAGCAGGATCGAGATGCCGCGGAAGATCGCGGGCATGTTGCGGACGGGAAAGACGAAGCCGCCGACGAAGTTCAGCGGGATGCTGAACAGGACCGTCTTCTGGACGGCTTCGGCGGCGCTCCCCGACGTCGCCGAGAAGATGAGGCCGAGCGCGAGCGAGACGACGATGTAGAACGACGACACGATGACGAAGAACACCGAGCTGCCTGCCGGCCAGACACCGAGCAGGAATCCTCCGAGCAGCATCATCAGCACGACGTCGAGCGTGAAGACGCCGCCGAGCGGCAGGATCTTGCCGAGGACGATCTCGGCCGCAGTGGCGGGCGTGACCTGGAGCTGCTCGAAGGTGCCCGAGAGCTTCTCGTTGACGATCGACACCGCCGTGATGAGTGTGGTGAGGAACGTGAGGACGAACCCGTACGTACCCGCGACCATGAACGGGACGCCGCTGAGACGCGGATTGAAGAGCGCCCGCGGGATCACCTGGATGCCGCCCCGCGCCCCCATCCCGCGCGGGGGCGCGTCCGTCGTCAGCGCGCGCCCGGTGACGCGCGCGATCCCGCCGAGGAACGCCTCGGCGTTGCCGGCGAGGACGGTCTCCCCGCCGTCGTACAAGACCTGCACCTCCGCGGGGCGTCCCCCGGCCGCCTCGTCGTGCAGCTGGCGGTCGAAATCGGGTGGGATGACGACGCCGACACTGATCTCGCCCGCGACGAGCGCCCGGTCCAGACGCTGGCGCGTGGCGAAGCGCCGCGGCTCGAACGTGCCGTTCGCGGCGAGCTCGGCGATGAGGCGGCGGCTCGCCGCGGTGCCGCTGGCGTCGTGGACGCCGAGGGCGAGATCCTTGACCTCCACCGACAGCGTGTAGCCGAAGGCCAGGAGCGCGCCGAGCGGAACGAGGATCAACATCGCGACGGTGAAGGGATCGCGGAGCGTGGCCCGGGCTTCCCGCCGCATCAGCGTCCGCAGCCGCCGCCCGCGCGCTGCCAGCGCCGTCGCGGTCGAGCGCCGCCGGCGGGCCGCGCCGCCGCTCTGCGCGCGGCCGGGCGCTGCCGCCATCTCGGGCGCCGGCGCTGCCGCGCGTTCGTCCGCGGCCGGCGTGGCGACGCTCGCCGGGCGCGGCGCGCGCATCAGCGCCTGGAAGACGGCGCTGAATCCGGGTTGATCGACGTGGGCGCGGCCGTCGACGCCTTTCGCTGCGGTGTCGGCCAGCAGGTCGAGCAGCGGAGGCGTGAGCGACGGGGTGCGCACGACGAGCCCGTGCTCGGTCGTCGCCACGTCGGCCCCGACCGCCCGCCAGCGCGCGCCGGCCTCGGCGAGCGCCACGGCCGGCGGTGCGAGCGTGATGCGGTAGCCGTCGGAGTAGTGACGACGGATGTCCTCCGGCGCGGCGTTCGCGATCAAGCGACCGGCGTCGATGAAGCACACCCAGTCGCAGTACTCGGACTCCTCGAGGAAGTGCGTGGTGACGAACACCGTGACCCCGCTCTGCGCCTCCTCCTGGATCAGGTCCCAGAAGCGCAGCCGGTTCTGCACGTCGACGCCGGCGGTCGGCTCGTCGAGGAAGAGCACACGCGGCTGGTGCAGGGTGCTGAGCGCGAGCCCGGCGCGCTGGCGCACCCCGGCCGGGAGCTCGCTCGCCTCGACGTGCTCCGCGTCGCCGAGCGCGAAGCGCTCGCGCACCGCCCCCCAGCGCTGCTCGAGGGTGGCGCCGGTCAGTCCGTACAGCCCGGCGTAGAACTCCAGGTTCTCGCGCAGTGTCAGGCCGGCATACAGGCTCACGCGCTGGCCCATGTACCCGATGTGGTCGCGGACGACGCGCGGATGGCGGATGACGTCGATCCCGTCCACCTCGATCGTGCCGGCCGTCGGCGTGAGCAGCCCGATGAGCATGCGGATCGTCGTGCTCTTTCCCGAGCCGTTGGCGCCGAGAAAGGCGAAGATCGATCCCGGCTCGACCGTGAAGCTCAACGTATCGACGGCGGTGAAGTCGCCGAACCGCCGCGTCAGCCCGCGCGCGCGGATGATCGGCCCGCCGCTCATGCGGCCGACCTGCGCGCGAGCGTGAGCAGCATCGCCTCCGTGTCGACGGGGAGCTGCTCGACGAAGCGGACGCCCGCGTCGTCGAGCGCCGCGAGATCGTGCAGCACGCGCGGCGCACCGGGCGTCCGCGCCAGCGGGACCTCGACGCGGGCGAATCGCCCCGTCGAATAGGCGTCCGCCACGTACGGCAGCTGGCGCGCGGCATGGGCGATCGCGCGCGGCGTCGCCCCCCAGGCGCGGTAGAGCTCGAGGCCCGCCGCCGCGCGCAACTCGGCCGGCGTGCCGGTCGCGACGACCCGCCCGCCGTCGAGATAGATCAAGCGATCGCAGGCAGCGGTCTCGTCGAGGTAGCTGGTGCTGAGCAGGATCAGCGTGTCGTGCCGCCGCGCCTGCAGCATCGCGGCGATCTCGGCGCGTGCGACCACGTCGACGCCTGCCGTCGGCTCGTCGAGGACCAGCAGCGCCGGCTCGGGCAGCAGCGCGTTGATGATCGCGAGCTTCTGTTTCATGCCGCCCGACAGCGCGCCGGCCGCCCGCGCGACGAAGGGCGCCAGCCCGGTGCGTTCGAGCATCGGCTCTGCGCGCCGTCGGAGCTCGTCCTCGGTGAGACGGTGGAGCCGCGCGGTGAAGCGGAGGTTCTCGATGACGGACAGGTCGCGATGCAGGCTGAAGGCCTGCGGGACGTAGCCGACGTGCTGCTTGAGGGCCCGGACGTCCTGCGCCATGAGGTCGACCCCGAGCACGGTGGCGCGCTCGGCGGTGCAGTCGAGGAGGCCGACCAGGGTGCGTAGCAAGGTCGTCTTGCCTGCGCCGTCGGGGCCGACCACGCCAACGATCTGCGGGCCGTCGAGATCGAGGTCGACGCCGGTGAGCGCCGGGTGGGCGCCGAACTGCTTCTCGAGCCGGCAGAGATGGATTTCCTGGCGGTCGCGCTCGATCATGGGACGTGTCGCTCGCCGGAATCGTCGCCCGCCGCGGCCGTCTCCGGACGGTGCGCGGCATCGACGAGGTAGACATTGCCTTCGGTTCCCGGCTGGAAGCGCGCGACGTCGCCGAGGATCCGCACCTTGGCGCGGTAGACCTGCCCGAGGCGGTCGCTGCGGGTCTCGATCTTCTCCGGCGTGAACGTCGCCTCGTCGGCGACGAAGCTCACCTCGCCGGGAACGCGGCGCCCCGGTGCGCTGTCGAGCTCGATCTCGACGCGCTGCCCGACGCGCATGCGGTTGAGGTCGGCCACCGGCACGTAGACCTGGACGTACTTGTCGCGTGGATCGAGGACCGACAGCAGCGCCGTGCCCGGTTGCGCCAGCTCGCCCGGCCAGATGAACTGCGTCTGTACCACGGTCGGCACCGCCGGCGAGCGGATCGTGTACTTGTCGTGGGTGACCTCGAGCTGGTGGATCTGGGTGAGCGCCAGGTCGCGCTGGGCACGCAAGACGTCGAGCTGATGCCGGGCGACGGCGATCTCGCCTTCCTGCGCGAGCGCCCGGTCCAACATGTCGTTGGCGCGATCGGCCGCCGCCCGCGCCTGATCGCGCGTCGCGCGCGCCTGATCGAGGAGCTGCGCGGTGCTCGCGCCCGTCTTCACCAGGCTCTGCTCACGGACGAGATCGCGGTCGGCGAGATGTGCCGCGGAGCGGGCCTGGACCAGCTCGGCGCGTTGCGCGTCGACGTTCTCCTTCCAGGTGTGCTCGATCAAGGCGACCTGCTCCTCCTGGCGCCGGATCTCGGCCTCGTCGACGCTGACCTCCTGCCGCGTCGAGGCGAGGCGGCTGAGGATGTCGTCGTCGGCGAGCCGGACGACGACGGCGTCGGCCGGCACGGCGTCGCCCTCGACGAACGCGACCTCGAGCACGCGGCCGCTCACCTCGCTGCGCAGGATCCGCTCCTCGCCCTCGACGAAACCGGTGAAGCGCGGCGGGCCGTGGTCGCTGCGGACGTACCAGATGACGAGCGCGAGCACGGCCACGCCGCCGATCGCGAGCGCCAGGAGTCGTCGTCGCGCCACTGCTCACCTCTCCCTGGCCAACGCGTCGAGCGATTGGCCCATCAGCTGCTGCAGCTCGGCGCGCCGCGTCTGCGCCTCGTAGCGCGCGGTCGCGGCCCCGGCGCGCTCGGCGGCGAGCAGCGCCTCCGCGTCGAGGACGTCGTCGCTCGTGGCGCGCCCCACGTCGAACTGCTGCTGGCGGATGCGCAGGTTCTCCTCGGCCTGCCGCACGGCAAGCTCGCTCGTCTCGAGCGCCGCCAGCCGCTCGGCGGCGGCGCGGTGCGTGGACCGTACCGCCTGCTCCAGCTCGCGCAGCTCGCGCTCGGTGCGGACGCGGTTCTCGTCGGCGGCGATCCGCGCCGCGGCGATGTCGGCCTCGCGCCGCGTGTCCGTCCCGAGATCCCACTCGAACCCGACGAAGCCCGCGCCGACGAGCGTCGGCGCGACGATCTTCGAGTCGGAATCGTCGACGCTGCCGCCGCCCGAGAAGCGCGGAAGACGGCCGCGGACGAGCGCGCGGGCCGAGGCATCGAGCCGCTGCTGCTCCTCGAGCAGGGCGGCGAGCGCCGGGTTGCTGCGATAGGCGACGCGGAGCGCCTCCGTCTCGCCGGGCAGGTCGGGACGCTCCGCGACGTCGATCACCTCCGTCGGCGCGTCGATCGGCAGCCCGACCGCCTGGTTCAGCGCGAAGCGCGCCTCGTCGATCGCGAGGGCACGGCGCCGCAGCTCCTGCTCGGAGTTGCGCAGGGCGACCTGCACCACGAGGACCTGGTTCTTCGTGAGGCGGCCGTTGCGGAAGCGGTCGTCCGCGAAGGAGAGCTGCTGGCGGTGCAGGGCGATCGTCTGGGTCGTCACGTCGCGCAGGCGCTCGGCCTCGAGCAGATTGTAGTAGGCGCCGATGACCGTCACGTCGGTCTCGAGCGTGGCGGCCCACACGCGCGCCGCCTCGCCGCGATAGCCCGCCTGGGCCGCGGCGAGGGTGTAGCGCAGCTCGCCGGACAGGTCGACCGGCACGGTGAGGACCCCCGAGATCGTGCCGATGTCGCGGTCGCGGATGGGGATCGACGGAGGCGGGCTGATGTTCGGGATCGGCACGGCGTTCCGCTGCTCCTCGGTGTTCCAGGTGTAGCGGCCCCGCCCGGCGGTCGCCGGGAAGAGGCGGCCGCGCGCCTCGAACACGCGCTGGCGGGCGATTGCGAGCTGGGCGCGCGCCTCGGTCAGGTGACGGTTGCCGGTCGCCGCACGTGCCAGGGCGTCGTCGAGCGTGAGCGTCAGCGCGGCCGCGGAGAGCTCGGCGCCCGCTGCCGGCGGCGCCGACGACGAGGGCTCGGGGGACGGAGGGGACGTGGCCGCCGATGCTCCCGGCCAGGCGGCGTTCGGCGGCGACACGGCGTCGAGATCGACGCCGGACGCGCGCGCGAGCCGGGTCAGCTCGCGCGCGCGCTCGTCTGCCGACCACCCGCCGTCCCCCTCCGGACGCGTCAGCATCGACACACACCCGCCGAGGAGGAGCAGCGCCGCGAGCAGCGCCGGAAGGGCACCGCGCATCACCGGCCTCGACTTCCCCGCCTCCGGCGGCGCGCCCGGGCGACGCGAGTGAGCCCGCCGAGCGAGAACTCGCCCACGTGTGCGGCCATCTCACGCAGGAACCGGCGGGAGTAGGCGGGCGCCCCGATGACCAGCAGCGTGGCGGGCATGGTGAAGCGGTAGAAGAGCACCTGGCCGATGATGCTACGGACCACCCGCTCGACGGTGGTCGACGGGGCGGTCGGCACCAGGCAGGCGACGATCCGCTCCAGCTCCTTCATCTGCGGCCGGATGAACTCGCGGACGATGATGGGGAGCGCGTCGCTCGGATCGCACATCTCACGTAGCATGAGCGCGCCGTGCGCCTGCGACGGCGGGTCGAGGAGCACGTCGACCATGACGTGGATGCGACGTTCGAGAAGGGCGACGAGGGCGCGGCGCGGACGCCGCGCCAGCACGCGGCGCGACGGCACCGGACCGTCGCGCGCCGTGATCTCGCGGACACGCGCGAACTGCTCGCGGAGCACCTGGACGTAGAGGCCGCGCTTCGAGCCGTAGTGGTAGTGTCCCGCGGCGACGTTGGCGCCGGCGCGCTCGGCGATGTCGCGGATCGAGGTGGCATGGAACCCGCGGCGGGCGAACAGGTCGGTGGCGGCCGCGAGCAGGCGTCCCGACGTCGCCGCCACGTCGCCTTCGTGCCTGCGCGCCACTCGGACGACCGGGGCAAGGGACCGGGCCATGAAACGTTCGATTAAAACACTCGTTTCATCAAAGCAAGTGCCGGTGGATGGTGGAGGGCTGGCCGATTGCCTGCCGGGTTATGCGCCGGCGCGCGGCCCGGCGTGGGGCGCGCCCGGACGCCGCCGCAGGGCAAACGGGAGCAGACGACGACGTCGTGATTCGGTGGGAAAGAGGCGCGGGAACAGCAGGAAGAGCCGCCACCGGCCGCGGAGGCGGATGCGACGTGTGACGAGGGCCCACGCCGCACTCGCCTCGCCGCGATGGATGGCCAGCAGCAGCAGGGCTGGCATTCGCACGGCGAGATCCGCGTGTGGCGCGGTGCCGGGACGCACCTCGCAGCGCTCGTCGCCGATGCGCATGATCCACTCGCCGCCGCCCGGTCCCGTGAGCGAGAACTGCGTGGTGAAGGCGAGGCCGCGGGCCTCCGTGGGGCGGAAGTATTGCGGCATCCAGCGCATCATGGCGTCGACGTTCTGCGTACGGATGCGGCGCAGGCTGACCAGCCGGACACCGCGCTCGTTGGCGCGGACGCGGTCGACCGGTGTGCGCCACTCCCCCGGAGGAATGCCGTGCGTGGCGCGCGCGCTCGGCGTATCGATGACGAACCGCGTATCCTCGACGGCGCGCGTGTGTGTGAGCGGCTTCAAGGTCTCGTCGAGATAGCGCCGGCGCACCTCGCGGTCGTCGTGGAAGGTCCGTTCGATCTCGGCGGGGCAGGTGGCGACGCAGTTGAAGCAGCGGTACTCGACCTTGAAGGACAGCGCCTGCCACAACGCGGCGATCTCGTTGTCAGCCCAGCGCTTGCGGAACTCGCGCGGCGTGCGTTCGGCGAGGTCCCAGACGAGGTCGAGGAAGCCGGGGATCGAGTCGCGGTAGGTATGGTTGTAGCAAGCGAAGAAGTCGAAGGCGCCGTCGGCGCGGATCGCCTCGGTCGGGCACGACGCGACGCAGAGGTTGCACTGCAGGCAGGGGTTCCAGTCCATGGCCGTGTCGTACTCGGGGAACTCGAGGTTGGTCACGACCGTGTCGATGAGGCAGTAGGCGCCGAAGCGGGGATGCAGGAAGTTGCGGCTCGTGCCGATGATCCCCAGGCCCGCCGCCTGGGCGACGAGCTTGTGGCTGAGGGGCCAGAGCTTGTCGGCCCAGCGTTGGCCGACCTCCTGCGGCCAGCCGATCGTCGTCGTGAGGCCCTCGCCCCCGAGGCGGTTGATCAGCTTGACGGTGCGCCGTCCCATCTCCCACAGGCGCTCCTCGCAGCGATAGAGCTCGGTGTTGGCGCTCGGCAGATAGCGCGACTGCATCGCGGCCTTGTTCTCCTCGCCGATCAGGCACACGAGCGAGCGGGCATGCGGATAGACCCAGCGCACCTCGTCACGCTCGTGGGCGATCGCCGGGTGGTCGATGGAGATCACGCCGACGTCGTCGGCCCAGGTCGCGACCTCGCGCTTGAACGCGGCGAGCGCCATCGGCGATGCGACGCCGCGGCTGGGCAACGGACGGTCGTCGAGCGCGCGAAACGGCCAGCAGTGCGCCGTGCCTGGGGCGATGCCGTCCGTCGCGGCGGCGCGTGGTCTGCCGGGCGGCGGGAAGGGGAACGGCCAGTCGGTCGCGGTCGTGCCTCGCGGTGCCGGGGCGTCGGCGCCGGGCGTCGCCGTCGGCGCGACGATGGGATCAACGGTGTTAACAGGATCACGCATGATGGTCTCCGGTCGCGGACAGCCAGCGAACCGCCCCGTCCAGCATCGCCTCCAGCACCGCCTCGTGCCGCCCGGCGGCCGTCTCCACCAGCATGCCGGTGAGCGCGAGCGCCGTGACGCCGTGGATCTCCGCCCAGAGGACGTTCGTCGCGACCATCGGGTCGAGATCGCGCCGCATCTCGCCGCGATCGATGCCGCTCTGGACGACGTCGCGCAGCAGCATCAAGGTGTGCATCTCGTGCTGCACCAGCTCACGACGCGGCGTCGCGCTAGGGCGTGCCAGGAACATGAGCTCGTAGTAGGCGCGATTGCCAAGGCCGAAACGATAGTAGGCACGGCCCATCGCGCGTATCCGCGCGAGCGCCGGCCTGCGCGCATCGACCTTTGCAAACGCCGCCGCCAGGAGCGCATGGCCCTCCATGCGCAGGTGGTGCAGCAGGTCGTCGAGATTGCGGTAGTAGAGGTAGAGCGTGGTGGCGCTGCATCCGACGCGCGCGGCGATCTTCCGCGCCGAGATGCCCGCGGCCCCGTCGGCGAAGCAGAGCGCGCGCGCCGCGTCGAGAATGGCGGCCGCGCGGTCGGGGCGGGTTCGGCGCGGGCGCGCCGCGCGTCCTGTCGAGGCGCGTAACACTGTTAATGCCCATAGCGGAACGGCACGCCGACGCAAGCGGCGCGCGCGGCGGCTGCGCCCGCATCGGCGGCGGCCGGCCGGCCGGCGATGGTGCGGAGGCGCGCGGTGGCGTCGTGACGCGCGGGATCGTCCCGCTTGCCTTCGAGCGCAGCCGCGCATAGAAGCGCGCCCGATGCTGCGACGGTTGCTGCCCAGAGAAGAGGATTTCTTCACGCTGTTCGAACGGCATGCCGCCTTGACGGTCGAGGGGGCGCAGCAGTTCGCGACGCTCGTCTCGGGCGGGCAGAACGTGCGCGCGCTCGCCGCGCGCATCAAGGAGATCGAGCACGAGACCGACGTGATCACGCACACGTGCGTCGAGCGCCTGCACACGACGTTCATCACGCCGTTCGACCGCGACGACATCCATCGCCTGATCACGCGCATGGACGACGTGATGGACTACGTCGAGTCGGCCTCCGAGCGCATGGCGCTCTACGACCTGCGCGAGATGACGGAGGAGGTTCGTGAGCTCGCGGCGGTGCTGGTGCGCGCCACCGAGGCCGTCGCGCGCGCGGTCGCGGGCCTGCGCGACCTGAAACGTGCGCAGGCGGTACTCGAGCATTGTATCGAGGTCAATCGCCTGGAGAACGAGGGCGATGAGATCCTGCGCAACGCCGTGGCGACGCTCTTCAAGGGCGGCAACGATCCGCTCTTCGTGATGAAGTGGAAGGAAGTGTACGAGGCGCTGGAGAATGCCACCGACCGCTGCGAGGACGTCGCCAACATCATCGAGGGCGTCGTCCTCGAGCACGCCTGAGCAATGCTCCTCGTCGGCGTCATCGTCGCGGTGGCGCTGGTCTTCGATTTCGTCAACGGCTTCCACGACGCGGCGAACTCCATCGCGACCGTGGTCTCGACCCGCGTGCTCTCGCCGCGCTGGGCGGTGCTGTGGGCCGCGTTCTTCAACTTCGTCGCGTTTCTCTTCTTCGGGCTGCACGTCGCGACCACGATCGGCAAGGGCATCGTCGATCCGGCCGTCATCGACGCGGCGGTCGTGCTGGCGGCATTGGTCGGCGCGATCGCCTGGGACCTGATCACCTGGTGGTGGGGCATCCCGTCGAGCTCGTCGCACGCGCTCATCGGCGGCCTCGCGGGCGCCGCGGTCGCCAAGTCGGGGACCCACTTCCTCGATGGCGCCGGCCTCACGAAGATCACGGTCTCGATCGTCCTGTCGCCGGTGCTCGGCTTGATCCTCGGGTTCAGCCTCATGGTGGCGGTGATCTGGATCGTCCGCCGCTCGACGCCGGCGCGCGTGGACGGATGGTTCCGTCGCGGCCAGCTCGTCTCGGCGGCGCTCTACAGCCTCGGTCACGGCGGCAACGACGCGCAGAAGACGATGGGCATCATCGCGGTGCTGCTCTTCACGACCGGGCATCTCGGCGAGACCTTCTACGTGCCGCTGTGGGTGGTGCTCGCGTGCCACGCGGCGATGGCGCTCGGGACCCTGACCGGCGGGTGGCGCATCGTGCGGACGATGGGACTGCGCATCACCAAGCTGAAGCCGGTCGGCGGCTTCTGCGCGGAGTCCGGCGGGGCGATCACGCTCTTCGCGGCGACGGCGCTCGGCATCCCGGTCTCGACGACGCACACCATCACGGGGGCGATCGTCGGCGTGGGGGCCGTCACCAAGCTCTCGGCGATCCGCTGGGGCATCGCCGGGCGGATCGTGTGGGCGTGGGTGTTCACCATCCCGGCCTCCGCGTTCATCGCCGCCGTAGCCTGGTCCCTGGTCCACTCCCTGATCACGTGACGGATACGAGGAGATACCGATGAGCGACGTCGACGTCTTCGAGGTGATGCACACCTGCCGCGCGATCCGCCACCTCAAGCCCGATCCCGTGCCCGACGAGCTGATCAAGAAGATTCTCGACGCGGCGATCCGCGCACCGAGCGGCTCGAACCGCCAGAGCTGGCACTTCCTGGTCATCAAGGACGCGGCGACGCGCAAGATGATCCAGGAGCGGTACAAGAAGGCGTTCGACGCCTACGCGCAGATGACCGCGTCGACGCCGCCCCGCGCGGGCGTGAGTCAGGCCAGCATGGATCGGGTGCGGAAGTCGGCGGAGCATCTGGCGAACCACATGCACGAGGCGCCCGTGCTGCTCATGCCGCTGCTGGTGAACGAGCAGGGGGCGCTGCGCGGTGACGGGCCGCTGCAATCACTCGCGCGCAAGTCGATCTACTCCTCGATCTATCCCGCCGTGCAGAACGTCCTGCTGGCGTGCCGGGCGCTCGGACTCGGTGCCTGCCTCACGACGCTGCATCTGATGTACGAGGAGGAGATCGCGACGATTCTCGGCTTTCCCGAGAACGTCGAGTCGATGTGCCTCATCCCGATCGGCTGGCCGGCGGCGAAGTTCGGGCCGGTGCGCCGCGTCCCCGTCGAGGAGGTGTCGAGCGTGGATCGCTTCGGTCGGCGCTGGTAGGCGCGGGCGCCGCGCGCGGCTGGCGCAGCGCCTCGAGCTCGTCGAGCGTGCGCGGCCAGTCGCGCTTGAGCAGGCGCGAGAGCCCACGGTCGGCGAGCAGCCGTCCCCCGGTCTGGCAGCGCGCGCAGTAGTTGGTCTCGTTGTCGGCGTACGCGATCCGTTGGACCGGTGCGCCGCAATCGGGACAGGGCTGCCGGTACCGCCCATGCACCGCCATGCCCGCGCGGAAGGCGGTGACGTGCTCCGGGAATCCGCTGCCCACCTCGGCGCGCAGACGCGCCAGCCAGTCGGTGAGCGTCGTCCGCGTCGCCGCGTAGAGCCGCGCGATGGCGGCATCGTCGAGCGTGTCCGTGAGCGTCACCGGCGAGAGGCGGGCGCGGTGCAGGATCTCGTCCGAGTAGGCGTTGCCGATGCCGCTGAAAAGATGGGGATCGGTGAGCGCGCGCTTCAGCGTGTGGCTCTCCGAGGTCAGGGCGGCGTGGAACGCCGCGAGGTCGGCGGCGAGCACCTCGAGCCCGCCGGGGTCGAGCGCGTGCAGAGCCTCCTCGCCGCGCACCACGTGCAGGGCGGCACGCTTGCGGGAGCTCGCCTCGGTGAGCAGGAGGGTGCCGGTCGCGAAATCGAACGCGGCGAGCCCGACCTTGCCGGGAATGCGCGCGGACGGCGGGCGCCAGCGCAGCCGGCCGGCGATCATCAGATGCACTACCAGGAACAGCTCGCCCTCGCAGGCGAGCACGAGGCGCTTGCCCAGGCGACGCAGCCCGACGACGTCGCGGCCGACGACGGCGCCGAGCGGTGGGTCCACCGTGCGCAGCAGGAAGGGGCTGACGAGGCGGACCGCCCGCAGCGGGCGGCCGAGAATGCGGGGAGCGAGACACTCGAGGTACAGCTCGACGTCGGGGAACTCGGGCATGGCGTCCGGGACATCCTACCAGACCCGCACGCCGCGGCCGACCCGACGGCCGCCGTCCGCCCGCTACGGCGCGACGTCGCGGTCCACGCGGGCGGGCGGCTGCGGCGGCGGGGCGAACGGCTGTCCGGCGTCGCCGCGGGCGCTCCAGGTGTCGCCGTACGGCATCACGACCCACAGCGCGAGGTACACGATCACGCCGACGCCCCCGCCCAGCAGCGCGCTCAGGAGGAACGCCAGACGGATGATCGTGACCGACATGCCGAACTGCTCGGCCAGGCCGGCGCAGACGCCGGCGAGCATCTTGCCGTCGCGCCGGCGATACCAGGTGCGCGACAGCGCCGTGCCGCCGTCGACGAGACTGCCGCAATAACGGCATTTCACGGCCTCGCGGCGAATCTCCTCGGCGCAGTAGGGGCAGAGCTTGGTGACGTCACCCATAGATCTCCTCGCGTCGCAGCCGCGCCTGGCGCTCGGCGAGGAGCGGGATGGCTCCGTAGGCGAGCGTCAGCAGCACGGCCAGCAGCGTGGTGTAGTTGACGACGAAGTACAGGCTGAGCGCGTCGGGGAGGACGACCCGCAGCGTCCCGTAGATCGCGCGCAGCACGTAGCCGTCGACCAGCACGAGGAACGGCAGCGGCAGCAGCGCGGCCGCCACGGCACGTCCGACGGTCCCCCACAGCGCCCGGCGCGTCTCACGCGCGCGCCGCGCGTTGGCGGCGAGCAGCGGCGTCGCGGCCGCGCGCACCCGCGCCGCCATTCCGGGTGCCGGCGCCGGCGGTCGGCCGGCGGCGAGCGTGCCGGCGAGCCGGGCCCACGTCGCGACGTCGGCGCGGCAGTCGCCGCACGTCGCCAGGTGCTCGACGACCGCGGGCGCGCGATCGTCGCCGAGGACGACCGCCAGTCTCGTGCGCTCACAGCCTTCGCTCACGGCGATCCTTCCGGTCGCGGCGCGCGCGCCAGCGACGTCAAGCGCGCCAGCGCCTGGTGCATGCGGCTCTTCACCGTGCCGAGCGGGCACTCGAGGATCTCGGCCACCTCAGCCTCGGTCAGATCCGCATAGTAACGCAGCACGACGACGCTGCGCTGCGCCTCCGGCAGCGCCGCCAGCAGGCGAGCGGCGTCGAGGGCGTCCTCGGTTGCTTGGGTGTTCCCCGCGTCCACGACGGCGCTCGCAGCCGCGTCCGGGTCGACGGGTTCGGGCGGCGGGCGCCGTCGCGCGTCGCGGCAGAGATTGAGCGCGATCTGGAAGAGCCATGTCGAGAACCGACGCGCGGGATCGTAGCGCGACGCGGCCCGCACGACGTGCAGCCAGGTCTCCTGCATCCGGTCGTCGAGATCGCGCGAACCGCCGTGCCGGTACAGGAACGCGTGCAGCGGGCGCTCGTAGCGGCGATACAACTCGTCGAGGGCGCGGCCGTCGCCCGCCGCCATCGCCCCGATCAGCTCGGCGTCCGTCGCCATGAATCGTAGGGAGCATCTCTATCACGAGGAGGCACGCTGCAGGGGAAACGTCGTGGGGCGTACGGCGCGTGCGCTCGGCGCATCGTCGGCGCCGTCCGGCTCCCGCGGGCGCGGCGGGACGTCGCGGCGATGGCCGGCGAGGCGGTCGAAGGCCTCCCGCAGCAGATCGAACACGTCATGACCGAGCGCAAACAGGCGCCCGAGCGGCGCGTCGCCGCCGGGCGCGAACGGGATCAGCAGCCATAGTGCGGCGTAGAGCAGGGGGCCGATCAGGTGCACGAACGAGAAGACGACGAACCCGAGCCGAACCGTGCCGATCGGTACGACCAGGGCCCGCGCCAGGGCCGACGCCACCCCGGCGACGCGCCGCTCGGGATGGTCGCGGTACCACCGCTCGGGATCGAGCGTGGTCAGGCGGCTGCGGCAATAGCGGCAGCGCGTCGCTGCCGGTCGGATCTGCTCTCCGCAGAATGGACACGAGCGAAATTCGTCCATCGGTTGCCCTCCTGCTCCGTAGTACGCGCGAGCGGCCCGAAAGGTTCTGGGCGGGGCGGCGACTGCCTTGAGGGCGTGGGGATTCCCCCGGTAGGGTGGGATGCCGGCGGCGGCTCCGCTCGGCGTCCTTCGTCCGTGCCTACCGCAATGCCACTGCCCATGGCCGCTGCTCCCGGGGAGCGCGGTACCTCGCCGGCGTTTGCCGCGCGACGCGGAACGCTGCAGCTCGTCCAGGTATTTCGCGGCGCCGCCGCCGTGATGGTCATGCTGTACCACGTCAGCATGGTCAACAGGTTCTACGCCCCGTTCCTGGGAAACGCGTTCGGGTTCGGGCACAGCGGCATCGACTTCTTCTTCGTCTTGAGCGGCTTCATCATGCTGTACGTCCACTACGGGCAGGCCGGCGCGGCGCGGCGGACCGGGCGATTCCTGGCGCTGCGCGCGGTGCGGATCTTTCCCATCTACTGGTGCGTCCTCGGCGTGACGGTGGTGTCGTTCTGGGTCTTTCCACAAGGACCCGACTTCGTCTGGGCGCCCGCCAAGACGCTCGAGCCCGCGACGTTGACGCGTGCCGTCCTCCTCTATCACCAGGACCAGGACGCCATCCTGCCGGTCGCCTGGACGCTCTCCTACGAGCTCGTCTTCTATCTGTTCTTCTCGCTCTTCTTCCTGTGCGGCGCGCGCGTCTTCGGCCTGCTGATGCTGGCCTGGTCGGTCGCGATCGCCGTGCAGTGGAGCGGCGTGCGCTACCTCGGTCCATACCCGGTGCTGCTGCGTCCGGTGGTGGCGGAGTTCTTTCTGGGGTGCCTCGCGGCGCTCCTGGCGAGACGGCTCGGCGCCTACCGCATCGCCGGCTGGTGGCTGATCCTTCCGATCGGCATCGTCGTGCGCTCGGCCGGGCCGAGCTCGCCGGCGCGATCGACGGCTACCGGTGGTACGCGGCGCCGTACTTCCTGCTCATCCTCCTCGGCGCGATGTACGACCAATCGACGCGGCGGCGTTACCCACGCCTCCTCCTGCTGCTCGGAGACGCCTCGTATTCGCTGTACCTCGTGCATTTCGGTCTCATCGTGTCGTTCAATGCCACGATCGAGCCCTATCGCCTGCTCGCCTCCGGCGCGCCCAATCTGACGCTCACGCTGTTGGCGGTCGTGATCGTCGTCGCCGGCCTGCTGGTGCACGTGGGCGTCGAGCGACCCCTGCTGGCCGCGATGCGCCGCCGTATCGATCCGCTACCGCGCCGCTCCTGACGGTGCGCGGCGGCGATCGCGGCGTAGGCACGTGCGTGACAGGGGTCCTCGTCACATGCTCTACGTCCGCGCAGGAGCGGCCGCGGATTGACGCCCAGCACCACCCAGCCGAGCCCGAGGACGACCTCGGATCTCGCCCGCGCGAGCCGCGTGCTGGTCATCGAGCGTCTCCCGGCGTTCGCGGTGAGCTGGCTCTTCCCCATGCTGATCTGGGCACTCGTGCTGTCCCTCGGGCCGGCGCGGGCGGGCGTCGCGGCATGGGCGACCGTCGTCGTCCAGGGGGCCGCCCTCGCACTCGCCCTGCGGGCGTGCGAGCGTCGTTCGGGGGCCGTCTACGGCATCGTGATCGCGCTGGTCATGCTGCTGGGGGCGTCCTCGATCGTGCTCTTCGCGTGGGTGCGGGGCACCGGAGAGGTCCTCGGCTTCGTCCTGTTCACGCTGTGCGCGCTGTGCGCGCTGCTGTTCCCGTGGGGCTGGCGCATCGAGCTCGGCATCACGGCCGCGGTCCTGACGTCGTTCGCGCTCGTGCTCCCGCGGCTGCACTTCGTCCTGCCACCGGATGAGCTCGTTCCCGTGATCGCCATCGCCGCCGCGCTCTGCGTTGCGTTCGCGGAGGGAAACGCCCGGGGCTTTCGCGCCGCGACGCGACGGCGCTGGGCGGAGGAAAGCGCGGTACGCGCCCTGGCGGCGTCGCGCGACAGCTATCGCAACCTCGCCGAGAGCGCGTCCGACTTCATCTGGGCGACCGACCTCGAGGGCAGGTTCACCTACGTCAACGAGGCGGGCGCGCGCATCCTCGGGATGACCCCCGAGCAGCTGGTCGGCCACAACGTCGACGGGTACGTGACCGACCATCCGGCAAACGAGAACCTCCGGGCCGTGCGGGCGCGCCTGCGCGCCGGCGAGCAGATGCCGCCGACGGCGACGCAGTTCCGGACGGTGCGCGGGCGCCTGTGGATCGAGACCGCCGGCTCCGTGCTCCGCGACGCGAGCGGCGAGGTGATCGGCTTTCGCGGCATCAGCCGCGACGTCACCGAGCGGTGCGAGGCGGAGAACGCCCTGCGGGAGAGCGAGGCCCGGTATCGCGGGCTGATCGAGTCGCAGGAGGAGCTCATCTTCCGCGCCGACTTCGACGGCAGGCTCACCTTCATCAACGAGGCGTGCCGGCGAAAGTACGGCGTCGATCACGACGCCGAAGGGACGAGCTTTCTCGGCTTCGTCCATCCCGACGACGTTCCCTACGCGCGGGTCGCGCTCAAGGACCTCGCCGGCGGGGCTCGCTACCGGCGCACCAGCCGCGGGCGAACGCCCGAGGGCTGGCGCTGGATCGAGTGGGAGGTGTGCGCCATCGCCGACGAGGCCGGCGCGATCGCCGAGATCCAGGGCGTGGGGCACGACGTCAGCGAGCGGCGGGCCGCGGACGAGGCGCTGCGGGCCTCGCTCGCGGCGCTGCGCGAGCGCGAGGCGCAGCTGCGCTTGATGGCGCGCCGCCAGGCGGCCGTTCGCGAGGACGAGCGCAAGCGCCTGAGCTTCGACCTGCACGATGGCGTGTGTCAGGAGCTGGTCGGCATCGGCATCCTGGTCGAGTCGGCCCGGCGCCGCGGGGTGTCGGCGTCGTCGGACCCGATGCTGCTGCTGGTCCAGAGCCACCTGCGGCAGGTCGGCGAGCACCTCCGCATGCTGGCGCGCGACCTGCGCCCGTTGCAGCTGTCGGATCTCGGTCTCGGGGAGTGCCTGCGGGCGCTCGGCGAGGGGATGGCCAGCGAGACCGTCGCGGTGACCGTCAGCTTTCCCGCGGCGCTGCCGCGTCTCGCGGAGGAGACGGAGGTCGGCGTCTATCGGGTCGCGCAGGAGGCGCTCGCCAATGCCTTGCGGCACGCGGCGCCCCGCGCGGTGCAGCTCACGATCGGGGCGGACGGCGACGTGTTGCGGCTCGAGGTCCGCGACGACGGCCGGGGCTTCGATCGGATGCGGCTCGGTCCGACCCCGCTCGGCCTGGTCGCGATGGAGGAGCGCGCGACCGCCCTCGGCGGCCGTCTGATCATCCGCTCCGCGCCCGGCGTGGGGACGACGGTCGTGCTGGAGTGCCCGCTCGCGACGCCGTAGCGCGACTGCGCGTCACCGATCCAGCAGCTCGGTTCGCTCCGCGCTCTCGAACTCCCGGCGCAGCGCCTGGTAGTCGGCGGCGCCGAACGGACGGAACGTGGTGTCGCCGCGCGTGCGCCAGAAGATCACGGCGTCCGGCAGACGGCGGCGACAGAAGTGCAGCGCCTTCAGGTTGCGCACCAGGATCTTCTGCGTGTTGGTGAACTCGAAGTCGTCGACCAGCCGGACGAAATCGGGAAACCACTTGCGGTCCATGCCGCCGTCGACGACCTGGGACTCGCAGAAGTCGAAGAAGCCCTTGGGGTCGAAGCGCGCGTCCGGCTTGAGCTTCAAGGCGACCATCACGAGCTCGTCGGAGACGGCGCACGGTACGCCGTAGGCCGCCGCGAGGTCGACGTCGGGATGCTCGTTCAGCAGACGTCCGACTTGCTGCGCCGAGAAGTTCTCGCCGTCCTTGCGGATCCAGTCGTCGGTGCGGCCGTCGAAGTAGAGATAGCGGACGCCGTCGGTCGCCACGATGTGGCCGAGGTCGCCGGAGTGGTACACGCCGTCACGGTACTTGGCGCGGTTGGCCTCCGCGTTGTCGAAGTAGCCCTGGAAGAGGGCCGTGTCGGCGGCCACCCGACAGATCTCGCCGACGGCCGCGGCGTAGTTCGTGATCTTGCCGTCAGGCCCGAGCGTCGCGGGCGGACACTCGTCACCGCGCTCGTTCAGGATCTTCACCGCCGGGTCCGTGATCGAGCCGACGCTGCCGCGGGGATCGCTCTTGGTGCGGAAGGTGGCGATCGCGGCCTCGGTCGAGCCGTAGAGCTCGTACATGTCCTCGAGGCCGAGCCATTTGATGAAGCGGTCGATGTCGGCCGGCGAGGCGCCGTTGCCGACGGCATAGCGCAGGTGGTTGTCGGGGTTGTTCGCGACCTCGGCGAGAATGCGTGCCTCGTCGCCGCCGTACTGCTTCTCGAGGGCGCCGAGCACGTAGTGCACCGGCTCGCCGACGTAGTTCCAGTACGTGACGCCGTAGCGCAGGACGTCCGGCACGAACCCGCTGGCGCTGAAGCGCTCGCGGATGCCCATGCTGCCGCCGACCCAGAACGCGGGCATCATGCCGACGAACAGCGCGTTGGAGTGGAAGAGCGGCATGCACGCGTACCCGACGTCGTCGGGCCCGAGCTCGAGCTGGGTCGAGACGCCGAGGCCGGTCGCGAGCAGCTTGAGGTGGTTGTTGTTGATCCCCTTCGGGAGCCCTGTCGTGCCGGAGGTATAGATGACCATGAGGTTCGCGGTGCCCTCGACGTCGACGCCGGGCGCGTCGAGCGAGGCGCCCGCGCCCCCCACCTCGGTCGCGACGGCGGCGAGCAGGTCCGAGCCGCCGGGGATCGTGCCGCCGGCAGTCCGCAGGACGAGGACGTTCTCGGGCGCCACCGTCTTCAGCGCGCCGCGCACGCGTTCGAGCTCGGACAGCAGCCGCTCGTCGATCACCAGCAGGCGGGAGCGCGACTGGTTGATGACGCCCGCCAGGGTAGCGCCGCGGAGGCCCGTGTTCACCCCGAAGAGCGTCATCCCCGCATAGGCGCAGCCGCCGAGCAGCGAGACCAGCTCGAGGTGATTCTCGAGCACCATGGCGACGTGGCCCGGCCGTGTGTCGTCCACGGCTCCGAGGCGGCGGCGGAGGAAATGTGCCATGCGCACGGACTCGTCGCGGAGCTGCCGATACGTCCAGGCGCGGTCGCCGTGGCGAAGGAAGATTCTTGCTCTCCGTCGCGGGATGGCTCGCGCGGGCCTCGATCTGCGCGCACACGGTGAGCGGAGCACTGAAGCTCGGGCGGGAAGTGGTCACACGATCCTCCTTCACGGGGTACGGCGGGCGATACTCGGCTCTCTTTACTGCGAGACGCCGCACAATGGCCAGAGACGCGCGGGTACGGTAGCATGCGCGGCACCCCGAGCGGGCGCAGCCATGGACTGTGCGAGCTGTGGAAGAGCGAACCGCGCCGACGCCCGTTTCTGCGACGCCTGCGGCGCACCCGTTCGAACGGACGACCGCGAGCGCGTCGCCGTGGCGCGGAAGGTCGTCACGATCGTCTTCGCCGACCTGCGCGGCTCGACGTCGCTCCACGAGCGGCTCGACGCCGAATCCGCCCGCCGGCTCATGGACCGTTACTATGCGGCGCTGCGCGCCGCCGTGGTCGCGCACGGCGGGACGGTGGTGAAGCTCCTCGGCGACGGCGTGATGGCGGCGTTCGGCGTTCCCAGTGTGGGTGAGGATGACGCGCTGCGGGCGGTACGCGCCGCCGTCGGCATGCAGCAAGCGTTCCGCGCGCTTGCCGGCGAGCGTGCCGACCTCGGCGATGCGCTCGGGTTGCGGGTGGCCGTCAACACCGGTGAGGTCGTGGTCAGCGCCGACCACAGCGACGTCGTCGGCGATCCGGTGAACGTCGCGGCCCGCCTGCAGCAGGAGGCGCACGACGGCGACGTGTTGATCGGCGAGGGGACACGCCGTCTGGTCGGCGAGCGGGTGACGCTGGCGCCCTTCGGCGCCCGCAGGCTGAAGGGGCGGTCCGAGTCGGTGTCGGCCTATCGGGTCGTCTCGCTCGAACGCCCGGCGCTCACGGCGACGGTGCCGGTGCCGTTCGTGGGGCGGGAGGACGAGTTGCGGCGGATCGAGGCCGTGTACGACGCCGCGGTCGCCTCGAGCCGCGCGCGTCTCGCCGTGGTCCTCGGGTCGCCGGGTCTCGGCAAGTCGCGTCTGGTCGCCGAGTTCGCGCGCCGGCTGGGCGAGCGGGCAACGGTGCTGCACGCGCGCTGCGGCACCACACGCGGAGCGACGTTCGCGCCGATCGCCGAGGCGCTGCGCGCGTTCCTGCCGGCCGACGACGGTGGCGGCGCCGACGCGCTGCAGGCGGCGGTCGCGGCCCTGCTCCCCGCCGACGCCGGCGACCGCGCGCGCATCGTCGACGGTACGGCGGCACTGCTCGCGGGAAGCGCGCCGTCCCCGGAGGAGACGTTCTTCGTCGTCCGCAGAGTGCTGGCGGCGCTCGCCCGAACGCGGCCGGTCGTGCTCGTGATCGACGATCTGCAATCGGCGGAGTCGCTGTTGCTCGATCTGGTCGAGCACCTGCTGCAGTGGAGCACCGGCGTGCCGCTCCTCATGCTCGCCGCCGCCCGCCCGGAGCTGCGGGACGTGCGTGGGGCGTTGACGACGCCGGCTGGCCCGACCGATGCCGTCGTGGCGCTCGCGGGCCTCGACGCGGACGCCGCGACGCGCCTCGCCGCCAACGCCATCGGCGCCGCGGCGCTGCCCGCCGCCGTCGTGGGACGTATCCTGGCCACCAGCGAGGGAAACCCGCTCTTCGTCGGCGAGCTGGTGCGCATGCTGGTCGACGACGGCGCGCTCACACGCCGAGGGGACACCTGGGTGGCGGGGGCCACTCTCGCCGATCTCACCATGCCGCCGACGATCCATGCCCTGCTTGCCGCCCGCATCGAACGGTTGCGGTCCGATGACCGGATCGTCCTCGAGCGCGCCGCGGTCGTGGGGCGACGATTCTCGCGGTCGGCGGTGGCCCGGCTCCTGCCCGCGGAGATCGCCGTCGATCTCGACCAACGGCTCGATGCGCTGCGACGCGCCGAGCTCATCGAGCCGGATACAGCCACGTTCCTCGGCGAGCCCGCCGTCCGCTTCCACCATGCCCTGATCCGCGACGCCGCCTATCGGCGGCTGCTCAAGGAGACCCGGGCGCTGTTGCACGCCCGGCTCGCCGACTGGCTCGAGAGCCGCGTCGCAGGAAGCGTCGAGCTCGCCGAGACGATCGGCTGGCACCTGGAGCAGGCGCACAACTGCCTGCGCGAGCTCGGGCCGGTCGACGAGGCCGGGCGGATGCTCGGCGTCCGGGCCGCCCGCCACCTGGCCGCGGCGGGCCGGCAGGCATTGGCGCACGACGACCTCCCGCTCGCGGCGAGCGTGCTCGGGCGCGCCCATGCCCGTCTGGGGGACGGCGACCCGGAGCGGGCGCGCATCGTGCTGGATTGGTGCGAGGCCCTCCTCGCGGGCGGCAACGTCGGCGTCGCCGCGACGGCGATCGCGGCGCTCGATCGCCTCGCGGGGCCGGCCGGCCGCCTGCGCGCGTGGCACACGTGCTTCGTCGGGCAGCTCGCCGCGCTGACCGACCCGCAAGCGCTGCGCGCGACGGCCGGCGCCGTGGCCGCTGCTGCGGACGAGCTCGCGTCCGCGGACGACTCCGCCGGCGAGGCGAAGGCGCACGCGGTGCACGCGACGGCGCTCGCGCGTCTCGGCAGGATCGGCGCGTGCGAGGAGGCGCTCGACCGCGCGCTCGCGGCGGCGCGCCGCGCCGGCGACGTGCGGCGCGCCAACGAGGTGTTGGCCGGCGCGCCGCTCGCGTCGCTCTGGGGACCGAGCCCCGTCGCGCGGGCGAGCGGGCGCTGCCTCGACGTGCTGCGCAAGCTGCGCATCGCCCGGGGAGCGCCCGCCGTCGAGGCGGTGGCGCTGCGTTGCCAGGCGGTGCTCGAGGCGCTGCGCGGCCGCGGCGCGGCGGCGCGGCGCCTGCTCGCCTCGTCGCGTCGGATGGTCGAGGAGCTCGGCATCACGCAGCGGCTGCTCGAGGCCGATCTCTTCGGAGGGCTGCTCGAGCTCATCGAAGGCGATCCCGTCGCCGCGGAGCGTCGGCTGCGCGGCGCGTACGACGGCCTGCGGGCCCAGGGACTCGGGACCGATGCGGCGCAGGCGGCGGCCTTGCTCGGCCGTGCCCTGCTCGCCGAGGGGCGCGCCGCGGAAGCCGAGGACCTGAGCCGCGAGAGCGAGGCGCTGGCCGGCGACGATCTCAAGGCGGCGATCGCCTGGCGCGGCGTCCGCGCCGAGGCGCTGGCGCGCCGCGGCGTGCACGACGAGGCGATCGCGTTCGCGCGCGCGGCCGTCGAGATCGCCGCCGCGACCGACGCGCTGCTCGACCACGCGGACGCACGCCTCGCGCTCGCCGCGGCGCTGCGCGCCGCCGGGCACGGTGCCGAGGCGGACGGTGAGGAGGCGCAGGCGGTCGCGCTGTGGGCGGTCAAGGGCGCGACGCTTCCGATGGCTCGCTTCGGCCGGTACGCACGCATTCCGGCGTCGGGTGACGCTCCCGCGACGATGCGCATCGCCAGCGCGGCCTCGCGCTGCCTCGAGCGCTCCGACGAGCTCGCGGCGGGATCGGCGATCCCCGTGCGCGCGGCGGCGGCGCCGGCGCTCGAATTCGCGGCGGGCGCGGAGCTGACGCGGGCGTTCATGCGCGCGTTCGCGGCCCGTGACTGGGCCGCGCTCGCGGCGCTGCTGGCACCCGGGCTCGTGGTGCACGACCACCGACTGCTCGGCTGGGAGACGCTCTACGGGCCCGCCGCCTATGTCGAGGCGCTCGAGTCGCTGATCGCGCTCGCGCCCGACGCGGTGCTGCGCATCGACCACATCAAGACCGCGGACGCCGGCTTCCTCTACGGCACGACGTGGCTCGGCACGCGCGACGGGGGATCCTTCGAGGCGCCGAGCATCACCGTCTGCGAGCTCGACGCCGCCGGCTTGATCCGCCGCTTCGACCAGTACGACCTCGCGCAGCTCGACCAGGCGACGGCGCGGTTCGACGAGGTCACGGCCGGTCAGCGCTGAGCGCCGGCCGCGCTCAAGCGGACAGAGCGCGACGGGAGACGCGGACGACCGCGTTGTAGTCGGGCTCGCCGCTCGCGGGATCGTAGCGGCGACCGATGAGGACGTTGCCCTCCGGCCAGAACACGTGCAGCGATCCCGCCTTCACGGGCCGCACGCGACAGCGTCCGTCGAACGTGCCGAGCGCCGACGTGAGGCGGAGCGGATCGCCCTCGGCGAGGCCGAGCCGCGTCGCGTCCGCCGCCGCCATGAACACCGCGTCGCGTCCCGATGTGCCGGTGAGGGGGTCGCGGTCGCCGTAGGTCATCGAGTTGAACTGCCTGCCGCGCCGGGTGGTGACGATGAACTCGTCGGGTCCGAGGGTCGTCGGCTCGATCGCGATCACGGTGAAGCGGGCGCGGCCGTCCGGCATCGCCGGGCAGACGCCGTCGACGCAGAGCAGCGGGCCGCCGTACTGCACCGAGTCGCCGGCGCGCCGCAGATTCTTGATGCCGGCGTAGAGCGGCATGACCTCGTCCATCTCGTCGCGGATGGACTGGGCGTCGAGGGGAAACGCGTCGCGGCGCGGCGGCGCGAGGGCCGCCGCCGCGACCGCGGAGAGGATCTCCCACTCGGCGCGCGCCTCGCCGATCCGCCGGCCGGGGATCTCCGGCGAGAAGCGGATGCGTCGCTCGGTGGTGGTCTCGGTGCCGCCGCCGCGTTGCTCGTAGCGCGTCGCGGCCGGCAGCACGAGAACTTCGTCGCCCTCGACCAGGGTCGACGAGTTCAGCACGAAGATCCTGATGGATGCGGAGCCGCACCCGCGCGAGCGCATCGCGACAGTACGCGGGGTCGGGCATCGTCTCGAGGAAGTTGCCGCCGAGGAGATAGAAGACGTCGAGCGCGCCGGCGTGCGCCGCGTCGAGCATCGCGCTCGTCATCATGCCGGGCGTGGCGGGCGGCGTGAAACCCCACGCCGCGCCGACGCGCGCGCGCGCGTCGGCGTCGTCGATCGCGGCGCCACCCGGAAGCGTGTTCGGAACGCTGCCGCACTCGGCGGCGCCCTGGACGCCGCTGTGGCCACGGATCGGCATCAGGCCGGTCCGGGCGCGCCCCAGCATGCCGCGCGCCAACGCCAGGTTGACGAGCGCGGCGACGTTCTCGACGCCGAAGCGGTGCTGCGTGACGCCCATGCTCCAGACGAAGACGGCGCTGCGGGCGCGCGCGTACTGCTCGGCGAAACGTGCCATGTCCTCTCGCGACAGCCCCGATTCGCGCTCGAGCAGCTCCCACGACTGGGTCGCGAGCGCGGCCTCGAGCGCGGCAAAGCCGGTGGTGTGCGCGTCGATGAACGCGCGGTCCAGCGCGTCGCGCGCGACGAGCGCCTTCAGCACGCCGTTGGCGAACGCGCGGTCGCCGCCGATCGCGACCTGGAAGAAGTCGTCCATCAGCGCGCTGCCGAAGACGGCGCTGCGCGCCACCGACGGCACCCAGTAGCGTTCGAGCCCGGGCTCCCGGTAGGGGTTGACGACCAGCACGCGCGTCCCGGCGCGCTTGGCGTAGTGCAGGTACTTCGTGCTGACGGGCTGATTGTTGGCGAGGTCGCTGCCCCAGACGACCAGGAGATCGGTGCCGATCCAGTCCCTGAGCGAGCAGGTGGCGGCGGCGACGCCGAGCGTCTGCTTCATCGCGGTGGTGCTGGCGGCGTGGCACAGCCGGGCGTCGTTGTCGATGTTGTTGGTGCCGAGCGCGCGCGCCAGTTTCTGCGCCACGTAGTAGGTCTCGTTGGTCAACCCGCGGGACGTGGTGAAGATCGCGACCCGCTCGGGCGGCGCGGCGCGCAGGCGTGCCCCCGCGAGTCCCTCCGCCTCGGCCCAGGAGACCCGGCGGAAGCGGGTCGCGCCGCGCTCGAGGAGCAGCGGGTAGGGCACGCGGCCGAGCCGGCGGAGCGCCGTGCTGCCCAGGGTCCGCAGACGCGCCACCTCGTCGAGCACCGCCGGATCGAGCGCCGGCATGGTGTTCAAGCGCAGCAGCATCAGTCGCGTCATGCAGAGGTGCACGCCGTCGATGACGTCGTCGCGCAGGCCACGCGGGCCGAGGGCGCAGCCGTCACAGACGCCGTCGCGCAGGATGCGCCAGGCGAACGGGAGCTGGTCGCGGTTCTCCCAGGCGACCCGCAGCATGTCCCGGTAGTGCCGGGGCTTGGCCGCCCCGAGGCCGAATGGCAGCAGCCGTCCCAGGCGACCACCGATGCCGGTATCGCGAGCGCGCGATGCCCGCCGGCCGGCACTCACGGCGCCCCCTTCGATGGCGCCAGCGCGCGCGGCGGATGTCCGGTGCGCGCGACCACGATCGCCGTCAGCTCGTCGGCGAACGCCGGAGACCGACCCTCGGCGAGTGCCGCCAGGTGCTGGCGCTCCGCGAGCGCGAGCGTCCGCCACTCGTCGAGGGAGATCCTGCGCGCCACCGCGTCGAGCGCCCGACGGACGACGGCCGGGATGAACCAGAGCGGCTCGTCGGCGTCGGTCGGCACGCGCGATGCCCGCGGCGCGTCGATCGCACGCAGCCGCTCGGCTCCAGCATAGACGTTGTAGCCGCCGTCACGCACGAATCCCGCGAGCGTCAGGTTGGCATCGCGCGCCAGCGTGACGGCGAGACTCGACGGCGCGGAGACGGCGGCGACGGCGGGCACGGACGCGGCGTGGGCCTTCTGCACGATCTCGAAGCTCGCGCGACCGCTGACGACCAGGACGCACGCCGCGGCGTCCCGCGCCCGCAGCCGCCAGCCGAGCACCTTGTCGACGGCGTTGTGGCGCCCCACGTCCTCCCGCGCGACCAGCAGACCGCCGCTCGCGTCGAGCAACGCCGCCGCGTGCAGGCCGCCGGTCGCGCGAAACGCCGGCTGCACGTCGGCGAGGAGCGCAGGGATGCGCGCCAGGATGGCGGCGTCGAGTCGCGGACCCGCCGGCAGCGGGGGACGATGCGCCAGCAGTCCCTCGACCGCGCTCTTGCCGCAGAGCCCGCAGCTCGTCACCGCCATCGTCTGATGGCGGGCCAGGCGGGCGTGCAGATCCTCGACGGACCGCGACAAGTGCACGTCGGCGACGTTGGCGAGGTCCGGCTCTTCCGGATGGCGGGTGAACACTATCGAATCGACCTCGGCGGCCTCGCCGATGGCGCCTTCGCCGGCGAGGAGACCGATGATGAGATCGGCGTCATCGCCGGGCGTGCGCATGGTGACCAGCCAGCGCCAGCCGTTCAGCCGGATCTCGAGCGGCTCCTCGACGGCGACGACGTCGCGCGCCGGCGTGGTCGCGCTCCCCGCGCTGCGGTCGATGTCGACCTCCATGCCGGCGGCGCGTGGCGCCTCGCGGACGATCGTCGGCGCGCCCTGCGCATCGCTCATGACGCGACGATAGCAGAGACGCCGTTCAGGCGTCCGCTCCCGTGCCGGCCGCGAGGTGCCGGAGCGCGGCCGCATACTCCGCCGGCGTGTTGAGGCTGCGGAAGCTCCAGCCCTCGGCGTCGACGGACGCCAGACGCTCCGTTTCGAGAACGCGGACGCCGGGCAGGGCGGCGACGGCCTGCGTGCGGCGCTCGCCGCGTGCGACCAGCGCCTCGATCTCCGCGGCGAGCGTATGGTGGTAGAGCGCGACCAGCGGCTGCAACCGGTGTCGCCAGCGCGGCAGAACGCCGGCCGCGCCGCCGCGCTCGGCGAGCAGGAGACGCAGCACGGCGCGGCGGACGAACGGCGTGTCGCACCCGAGTGCGAATGCCCACGGTGTCGCGACGGCGCCGAGACCGAGCGCGAGCGCGGGCAGCGGTCCCGCCTCGCGGAGCCGATCGCGGAGGACGCGCGCCGCCGTCGTCGGGATGTCCTGTCCGGACGCCGCGACGACCACGACCTCGCGCACCATCGGGGCGACGCGGGCCACCACGTACGCGAGCATCGAGGTGCCACCGATCGGCAACGCCGCCTTCGGGCGTCCCATACGCTGCGAGCGACCGCCGGCCAGCACGATGCAGCTGCAGTCGTCGGGCGAGATGAGGGGCGGGTTGGCCATGCGCGCGCTCGCGAGCCGCCGTCGGCTGGCGCCCGCGGGAAGGAGCATGCTATGCAGGTGAGGTTCCCGCAATCGACATGCCCGTTCCAGGTGGTGGCTAGGTCCCGCGCAAGAGAACGTCGCGAACTCCGTCAGGTCCGGAAGGAAGCAGCGGTACCGACTCCTTCTCTGTGCCGCGGGGGCGCCTGGCCGCCACCTCGAGCGGACATCGAGCGGATGACGAAGTGGGGCACGGCATAGTGCAACGGCGCGCGGGGGGCGCAATCTCATGGCGTCACAGTACCAGGTGCTGGCGCGAAAGTGGCGCCCGCAACGCTTCGAAGACGTCGTCGGCCAGGAGCACGTCACCACGACGTTGCGCAACGCCATCGCGCAGCAGCGCATCGCGCACGCGTTTCTCTTCTCCGGCCCGCGGGGCGTCGGCAAGACGACGGTCGCGCGCTTGCTGGCGAAGGCCCTCGACTGCGCCGAGGGTCCGACGGCCGAGCCGTGCGAGCGCTGTCCGAGCTGCACGGAGATCGCGGCGGGCGGCGCGCTCGACGTCGTCGAGATCGACGGCGCCTCGAACACCGGTGTCGAGAACATCCGCGAGCTGAACGAGAACGTCCGCTACCGTCCGGCCGCGGCGCGCTTCAAGGTCTACATCATCGACGAGGTGCACATGCTCTCGACGGCGGCGTTCAACGCGCTGCTGAAGACGCTGGAGGAGCCGCCGGAGCACGTGAAGTTCATCTTCGCGACCACCGAGGTCCACAAGCTGCCGCAGACCGTGGTGTCGCGCTGCCAGCGCTACGAGTTCAAGCGCATCGGCATCCCCGACCTCCTCGAGCGGCTGCGCCGCATCGTCGCGGACGAGGGCATCACGGCGACCGAGGGCGCGCTGTTCGCCATCGCGCGCGAGGCGGACGGCAGCATGCGCGACGCGCAATCGCTGCTCGATCAAGCGATCGTCTTCACCGGCAAGGCGCTGACGGAGGCGGACGTGCAGAGCGCGCTCGGCGTCGCCGACCGGACGATCCTCCATCGGGTGACGGAGGCGATCCTCGGCCGCGATCCCGCGCCCTGTCTGCAAGCGGTCGACGAGCTCTACCGCTACGGGTACGAGGTGCCGCGCTTCTGCCGCGACCTGGTGCAGCAGCTCCGCAACCTGACGGTCGCGGCGCTCTTCGGCGATCCCGGCATGCTCGCCGATCTGCCCGATCACGAGGTGACGGAGACTCTGCGGCAGGCGAAGCTGCGGGCGCCCGACGATCTGCAGCGCCTCTTCCGCGTCGCGCAGGCCGGCACCGAAGAGGTGCGCAAATCGGTGCTGCCGAAGCTGGTGCTCGAGATGACGCTGGTGAAGATGGCGACCATGCCGGACGCCCCGCCGGTCGAGGAGCTGCTCTCGCGGCTGGCGGAGATGGAGCGGCGCCTCGCGGGGGGAGGCGGCGAGCCGCCCACCGGCCGGGGTCCCGACGGACGGAGCCGAGCCGCGGAGGCGGCGCGTGCGCCGGCCAGCGCGCCCGTGCGTGGCGAGGCCGCGGTGCCGGCGACTGCGCGGTCGGCGCACGGTCCGGCGCCCGCCGAGACGACCCGGCCCGTGCCCGCGGCAGGCGGCGGGTGGAGCGCGTTCCTTGCGGCCGCGCAGGGAAAGGTCAGTTTGCGCATGTCGCTGCTCGAGTGCAGCCTGATCGAGGAGAGCGCCGAGCGGCTGCACATCGGACTCGCCAACGAGCTCGCCGAGCGCGCGTTGCGCGGCGAGATGGCGGTGCTGACCGAGCTCGCGGCGCGCGCCTACGGGGGCCCGCGACGGATCGAGCTGAGCGTCGTGCGGCCGGCGACCGCCGCCGCCCCCGTTCCGGTCGCGGTGCGCACCCGTGAGCTCGCCGATCGCGCGCGCTCCAGTCCGACCGTACGCTCGGCGGTCGAGATCCTGGGCGGCGAAATCACCGACGTGCGGCCGCGCAGCCGTGGAGGAGAGCCATGAGTCTCGGGGACCTCGGCAACATCATGAAGCAGGCGCAGCAGCTGCAGGAGCGGCTGTCGCAGGTGCAGGAGACCGTGGCGCGGCGCACCGTCGAGGCGGCGGCCGGCGGCGGCATGGTCCGCGTCGTGGTGAACGGCAAGCACGAGCTGCTCTCGGTGAAGCTCGATCCCGCGGTGCTGCGCGAGGACGTCGAGCTGGTGCAGGACCTCGTGCTCGCGGCGGTGAACGAAGGCATCCGCAACGCCCAGAAGATGGTGGCGGAGGAAATGACCAAGGCGACCGGCGGACTCAAGATCCCCGGCCTGGGGTGAGGACGGAGGCGGATGGCGTACACACCCTCGATGACGCGGCTGATCCAGGAGCTCTCGAAGCTCCCCGGGATCGGTGAGAAGACGGCGGCGCGGCTCGCGTTCTACGTCCTGCGTGCGGACCGGACGCTCGCGGACGGCCTCGCGACCGCGCTCGTCGGATTGAAGGATCAGACGCGCCTCTGCTCGACGTGCAACGGCCTCACGGAGGCCGACCCGTGTCCGATCTGCGCCACGACGGACCGCTCCGACGAGTCGATCTGCGTCGTGGAGGAGCCGGCGGATCTCATCGCGATCGAGCGCTCGAAGGGTTTCCGGGGGCGCTACCACGTCCTGCAGGGGGCGTTGTCGCCGCTCGACGGCATCGGCCCCGAGGATCTCCAAGATCGGCGGGCTGCTCGCGCGTCTGCGCGGCGACACGGTGCGCGAGGTCATTCTCGCCACCAATCCGACGGTCGAGGGCGAGGCGACGGCGCTCTATCTGGCGAAGCTGATCAAGCCGCTCGGCGTGCGGGTCACGCGCATCGCCCACGGCATTCCGATGGGTGGTGACGTCGAGTACGCCGACGTCGTCACCCTCGGCCGCGCGCTCGACGGACGACGCGACATGTGAGCCGGCGCTCGTCGCGCGCGCGTCGACGAGCGAAAATGTCATTGACTTTGCGGGCGAGCTGGGCGATGACTCGTTGCGGTAGCACCGCGGCGTTTCGCGTTGTGGCCGGGGCTCGCCGCGACATCGTCGGGCGGGCATGGATGGCGGTGGGGACGATGGGGGGGGATGACATGCGAAAGATCGGCGCGGTTCTCAGTCTGGTGCTCCTCGGCTGTGTGCTGCTCCAGCCGAGCTCGGCGCGCGCGGCGCAAACGCCCATTGCCGACCAGCCCGGGGCGACCTTGCTCCTGCCGTACTTCGAGGTCGCGCTCCCGAAGGGCCTGACCGGCAAGACGAAGGGCGTCGACACGCTGTTCTCGATCAACAACGCGTCGGCCACGGCCGTCCTCGCCCACGTCACGATCTGGAGCGACCTCTCGGTCCCCGTGCTCGCGTTCAACGTCTACCTGACGGGCTACGATCTGCAGACGATCGATCTCGGCCAGCTCCTCACCGGCACCCTCCCCGCGACGGCGAGCGCCGGGCAGGATCCGGGCGACACGATCAGCCCGAAGGGCCCGAAGTCCCAGGACATCAACTTCGCGAGCTGCACCGGCCAGCTACCGTTCACGCAGATGCCGGCCGGCTACATCGCGCACGTGCAGGCGGCGCTGACCGGACGGGCGTCGGACTTCTTCGGCGGGCTCTGTGCCGGCCTCAACCACGGGGACCGGGTCGCGCGGGGCTACGTCACCGTCGATACGGTGAACAACTGCACACTGCGGTTCCACGGCGATCCCGGCTACATCCTGGGCGACATCACGTTCCAGAACGTGCTCTGGGGCGACTATTTCTACATCGACACGAAGGGCAAGACCGGCCGCGCCAGCACCCTCGTCTCGATCCGTGCCAGCCTCACCGATCCCGAGACCACCGTGCCGGGCCAGTATACGTTCTATGGGCGGTACACGGGCTGGAACGCGGCCGATCATCGCCAGCCGCTCGCGACGAACTTCGCGACCCGATTCGTCGTTCCCACCAGAACGAAAGGGGCGACCTTCACCACGGGGAGCTCGCTCATCGTATGGCGCGACTCGAAGGTGAACCAATCGCCCTTCTCCTGCAACGCGAAGCCATCCTGGTACCCGCTCGGACAGGAGGGCGTCGCGATCTTCGACGAGGAGGAGAATCCGGACGTGCCGCAGTCGTTTCCGCTGGCGCCGCAACCGCCGCAGATGACGTTCGTGCCCTTCCCGTTGGAGGCGCAGCGGGTCACGGTCGGCAGCGCCGACTTCCCGGTGCCGTTCGCGTCGGGGTGGACCTACCTCGACCTGAACACCACCGTGGCCCCGGCCGGCGCGGTGCCTCCGGAGGACCCGGCGGCGGCGCAGGCGTGGGTGACGGCCACGTACGACAGCAAGGGTCGCTACAGCGTCGGCTACCGGGCAATCCAGCTCGACAGCGCGGAGAGTGCGGTCCACTTCGTCCCCATATTCTGATGGTCCAGCCGCGCAGGGTGGTATGGCGATCGCGTCCGGACGCAGTGGTGCGACGCGTGCATGCGGCCTCGGGGCGGCGCTGTTGATGCTCGCGTGCGGTGCCTGCGCGCGGCGCGCGGCGCACGCCACGTCGTCGGCGACCGTGGCCGCGCCGGCGGCCGAGGTGCGCCCCTCGCCGCCGGCGGCGGGCCTCGGGCCGTACACGATCGAGCGGCTGCCGAAGTCGCAGGCCGTGCGCATCGACCAGCATACCGTGCGCGGTGCCTGGGGCGTCCCGCTCGAGGTGGTGGCCGAGGACGACGACGCCTACCAGGTGAAGCGCTACGCCATGGCCACGGCGCCGATCGTCCCGCGCCCGACGCCCGCGGCGGCGCGGCGGTCCCGCGCCGCGGACGACGCGCCGCCACGCACGTCCGTCGGCCATCGTCTGCGCTTCCGGCCGTTCGGCGCCGGCCTTCCGACGTCCGGCCAATGGCGTGACGGCTTCGGCATCGCCGACATGAACGGCGACGGGCACCCGGACCTCGTGCACGGTCCGCCGCGCAAGGCCCTCGGTGCCCCGGCGATCTTCCTCGGCGACGGGCACGGCACGTGGCGACGCTGGGCCGAGGCGCGCTTTCCGGCGCGGCTCTACGACTATGGCGACGCGCGGGCGGCGGACCTGAACGGCGACGGCCACATGGACGTGGTGCTGGCGATCCACCTGCATGGGCTGCTGGCGATGCTGGGCGACGGGCAGGGCACGTTCACCGACGCGAGCGGCGGGCTCGACTTCGCCGCGGAATCGAAGGACGCGGGATTCTCGTCGCGCGCCATCGCGCTCGCCGACTGGGATGGTGACGGGCGGATCGACATCCTGGCGCTCGGCGAGGGTCCGCGCCTCGCCATGGCGCCGGGGGCGCCGCGGTCGGCGTCCGCGGATCGCATGGTGATCTACGGCAACGAGGGGACACGCTGGCAGCGGCACGACGGCGACGCGCGGCCGATCTTCGGTTCCTCGGTCACCGTCGGCGATTTCGACGGCGACGGTCGCCTCGACTTCGCGACCGGCTCTGGGATCCTCGGGCGCCGCGACCTGGTCGACATCGGGCGTGCCGACGGCGGCTGGACGCCGACCGACGTGCCGATTCCGGCGCAGGCGTACGTCGCGGCGGTCGCGGCGCGCGACGTCGACGGCGACGGTCGCGCCGATCTCGCCGTCGGATACCTCGCGTACGCCGGTGAGCGATGGCGCACCGCCCTCGACGTCCTCTCCCCGCGAGCGGGCGGAACGTGGGAGCGCCATGCGCTCTTCGCGACCGAGGACCGGACGGGAGTGCCGGCCGTGGCGACGGGCGACGTCGACGGGGACGGGCACGCGGACATCGTGGCGTTGACGGGCGATGGCGACACGCTGGTCTTCACCGGGAATGGGCGCGGCGAGTTCGTGCGCCAGGCGGGAGCGATTCCGCGCTTTCCCGGCGGATGTCGCGGCGCCCACGTCGTGCTCGCGGATCTCGACGGCGACGGCCGGGACGAGGTGGTAGCCTCATTTGCCGAGGAGCGGTCGAGCGTCTCGGAGGCCGGACGGTGTCCGAGCACTGGCGGGTTGAGCGCGTGGAAGCTGCAATGATGCGAACGGCACGGAGCGGGTGGATGCGGCAGGACGACGGAGGGGGAGACATGCGGAAGATCGCCGTGATGCTGGGGTTGGTGAGCGTGCTGGTGCTGCGCGGTGAGGCGTCGGCGCAGCAGCCCATTTCCGTCACGCAGGTAACGGACACGCCGGCGGCGACGCTGTTGCTGCCCTATTTCGAGGTGCAGCTCCCGTCCACGCCGGGCGGCAAGCAGTCGGGCGTCACCACCTTCTTCGAGATCAACAACGCGTCGGCGACCGCCGTCCTGGCGCACGTGACGTTGTGGAGCGATCTCGCGGTGCCGGTGCAGCAATTCAACGTCTACCTCACCGGCTACGACGTGCAGACGATCAACCTGCTCGACGTGCTGAACGGCCACCTGCCGCAGACGGCGAGCGCCGGCCAGGATCCGCAGGACACGATCAGCAACAAGGGTCCCTTCTCGCAGGACATCAACTTCGCGAGCTGCAACGGCGTCCTGCCGCCCGCCGACCTCGCGCCCGCGGTCGTGACCGACCTGCGGAACGCCTTGACCGGGAAGGCGTCGGTCGCCCTCGGCGGATGCGCGGGGCTCGACCACGGCGATCTCGTCGCGCGCGGCTTCGTCACGGTCGATGCCGTGAACAACTGCACGCCGAGACTTCCGAGCCAGGCGGGCTATTTCGTTAGTGGCGGTAGTGGCGACGCCACCAACCAGAACGTGCTGTGGGGCGACTACTACTTCATCGACGGCAAGAAGAAGCTCGGCGTCGGCGATCCGCTGGTCCACATCGTCGCGAGCGCGACCGACCCCGACACGTCGGTCAGCGGGCAGTACACGTTCTACGGCCGCCTCGTGGGATGGACGGCGGCCGACAATCGCGAGCCGCTGTCGACGACGTTCGGCGCGCGCTTCATCAATGTTCCCAAGGGACCGCTGTTTCCCGGCGGAACCTCGGCCATCGTCTGGCGCGACCCGAAGGTCAATCAGGCGGCGTTCGCCTGCGGCGGCAGTCCGCCCTGGTTCCCGCTCGGTCAGGAGGGCATCGTCGCGTTCGACGAGCAGGAGCAGGTCGAGCTGCCCGCGGTCGCCAACGCGTTTCCCGCGGCGGCGCAGAAGGTGAAGATCAACGGCCCGACGTTCCCGGTGACGTTCGAGAGCGGCTGGCTCTTCCTCAACCTGAACACCTCGCCAACGGGCTCGGGCGCCAATCCGGCGGAGAACCCGACCGGCGCGCAGGCGTGGGTATCGGTGCAGCACGCGAACACCGGCAAGTTCACGGTCGGCAACCGCGCCGTGCAGCTCGACTCGGCCGCGGCAGGCGCGCATTTCACGCCGTGATCGCGTATGTAGTGCGCGGTGTCGCCGGCGGAGTGCTCTCTTCGCACGCATGACGATGTGAGCGGGGGCGCCCCGGGGTCCCCCGGGGGGCCGGGCGCCGCCCGCATCGATGACGTCGCGCGCGACGCGGCGCGCGGCGCCGCCGCGCTCGTCGTCCGGCAGGTCTTCGCCCAGGGCGCCAACCTCGTCGGCGCCCTGCTGCTGGCGCGGCTGCTGACGCCCGGCGAGTTCGGTCTCTTCGGCGTCGCGACGTTCGCGCTGAACGCGCTGCTGCAGCTCGGCGGCGTGGCGCTCGCCGCGAGCCTGGTCCAGCAGGTCGACGAGCCCGCCGCCGAGGACTACCGCGTCGTCTTCACCGTGCAGCAGACGGTCGCGCTCGCCGTCACGATCCTGCTGTGGACCGCCGCACCGGCGCTCGCGCGCGCCTACCACCGCCCGCTCGCCGACGCGGTGACGATACGCCTCGTGGGGCTGGCGGCACTCTGTGCTCCGCTGCAGGCGATCGCCACCGCGCGAATGGAGCGGCGGCTGGACTTCGCGCGCCTGGCGGCCGTCGAGGTCGCGCAAGCGCTGATCTACAACGTCACGGCGGTGACGTTCGCGTGGCGTGGCGCGGGGGCCCTCGCGATCGGTCTGGCGCTCCTGGCACGGGCGGTGACCGGGTCGACGCTCGCGAGCGCGGCGAGCCCGTGGCCGGTCGGCTGGTGCTGGGACATGCGGCGCGTCCGGAGGCACCTGCGGTTCAGCCTTCCCGTGCAGGGGATCGGGCTGGTCTCGGTGATCAAGGACAGCATCACGCCCGTCCTCCTCGGCGTCACCGGGGGGGCGGCAGCGGTGGGGTACGTCGGCTGGGCGCAGCTCGTGGCGACCTATCCGAGCTGGGCGGTGATGCTGATGCAGCGAGTGTATTTTCCGGCATTCGCGCGCGTGCAGCGCGACGCCCGCCGTCTCGCATCGATGGTCGAGGAGGTGGTACGCCTCAGCAACGCCGCGGTCGCGCCGTTCGCCATGCTGACCCTGGTCCTGATCCACCCGCTCACGACGGTCCTGTTCGGTGCCCAGTGGGAGCCGGCGGTGCCGGCCTTCCGCCTCCTCTGGATCGCGAATCTCCTGACGCCGACGACGACGCCGCTCCTCGGCCTGCTGAACGCGCTCGGCCGCTCGCGCGTCGCCTTTGCGTTCGCCGTGGCGTGGATGATCGGGACGTGGGTGCTCGGCGCGCCCCTGATCGCCGCCTTCGGCGTGCTCGGCTTCGCGCTCGCCAACGTGGGCGTGCAAGCGATCAATCTCGTGCTGCTGCGTGTGGCCCGTCGCACGCTACCGTTCCGTGTCCTGCCGCTGGTCGCCCCCGTGTGGGGATGGGCGACCGTCGTCGCGCTCGGCGCCGGGCTGCTGCACGCGTTCGCGCCCGGCCCGCCGCCGATCCGGCTCGTCCTCGCCGTCGGCGCGGCGCTCTCGCTCTACGCGGCCGGGCTCGCGCTCGCTGCGCCAACGGCCGTCCGGCAGGCATGGACCTGGATCGGCTCGCGATGAGCGCGGTGGTCTCGGCGGTCGTCAACACGCTCGATGCGGAGCGCTTCCTCGCGTACGCGCTGCGCTCGGTCGGGTCGTGGGTGGACGAGATCGTCGTGGTCGACATGGGCAGCACGGACGCAACGGTCGCGATCGCCGAACGCTTCGGCGCCCGGATCGTGCAGCATCCGCGCACCGGCTTCGTCGAGGCGGCACGCGCCTTCGCCTGCGACGCGGCGCGCGGCGATTGGCTGCTCGTGCTCGACGCCGACGAGCTGGTCCCGCCCGCGCTCGCGCGACGCCTTCGCGACGTGGCGGAGCGTGGCGAGACCGACGTCGTGCGCATCGCGCGGATCAACCACCTCCTCGGTGCGCCGCTGCGGCATAGCGGCTGGAATCCGGCGCGCGACATGCACGTGCGCTTCTTCCGCCGCGGGATGGTCGAGTTCACGTCCGTCCTCCACACCGATCCGCGTCCGTTGGCGCGCGCGCGCGTGGCGGCGTTGGCCGCGGAGGATGCGCTCGCGCTCGTCCATCTCAACTATCTCGACGTCGAGGACGTGCTGGCCCGCATGAACCGCTACACCGGGATCGCGGCCGCGCAGGCGGCCGCAGGCGGCCGGCGCGCCAGCCGCGTCGCCGCGCTGGGCGGCGCCGCCCGCGAGTGGCTGACGCGGTTCGTGCGGCACGGCGGCTATCGCGACGGCTGGCGGGGGTTCTACCTGGCCCTGCTGATGGCGTGCTCGCCGGTCGTGACGCAGGCCAAGCTCGCCGAGCTCGAGACCGTCGGAGGGCGCGACGCCGCCCTGCGGCGCTACCGCGAGGTCGCGGAGGCGGTGCTCGCCGGGTACGAGAACGGAGCCGCGTCGTGAGCCGCGCGGCGCGCGCGCGGCGGCCGGGTGCTCGCCATGGCGGCGCCGCGGCCGCGGTCGCCACACGGGTAGCCGCCGATCGCGGCGCGCGGATCGCCCGCATGGCGATGGCGTGTGCCCTCGCGGGGACGGCGCTGGCCGTCGATCCGCTCGCGGAGGCGGCGTTCGACGCGCCGAAGCGTCTGCTCGCCGTGGCCGGCGTCGTCGTGGCGGTCCCGGCGGTGCTGTGGTCGTCGGCGTGGCGCCCACGCATGCCGGGGCGCGGCCGCGCGCGCACGGTCCTCGTGCTGGCACTCCCGGCGCTCGTCGGGAGCGTCGTCGCGATGCTCGGAGCACCGCATCGCGCGGCGGCGCTCGACACGACGCGCCTCGCCCTCCTGCTCGCGATGATGCTGCCCCTCGGGGCGTCACGCGCCCTGGCGCAGGGTGGCGGTCGCGTCCTGCTTGCGGTGTTCCTCGGCGCCGCGGCGGTGAATGCCGGGCTGGCGGTGCTGCAGGCGGCGGGTCTCCTCAGCGTGTTCGCGGTCGAGGCGATCGCCGGGCGCATCGACGCGGGCGGGATGATCGGCAACGAGGGCCATCTGGCGCAGATCCTCGCGCTCGCGACGGTCGCCGCCACGGCCGTGGGGTTGACGGTGCGGAGGCCGCGCATCCGCCGGGCGGCGCTCGCCGGCCTCGTGCTGTATGCCGCGGGGCTCGCGGCGACCCGCAATCTGACGGCGGTCGCGGCGGGCGCCGCCGGAGCCGCCGTCGCGATCGTGCTGGTCCTGGGTCGACGCGGGCTCGTTCCACTCGCGGTGCTGACCGTCGTCCTCGGGACGAGCGTCACGACCATTCCACCGCTCCGCGCCCGGGTGCTCGAAGCGAGTCGCGACGCGCGGAGCGGCGCCTGGGACGCGGTGCTCACGTACCGCCTCGGCCCATGGGCCGCCGCGACGGAGATGGTGCGCGAGCGGCCGCTTCGCGGCTTCGGCCTCGGGACCTTCGGTGCCGAGTTCGTGCCGCATCGCCTGGCGGCCGAGATCCGCTTCGGACGCCGCTTCACGATCCCGCTCCTGACCAGTACGTTTGCGCAAGCCCACTCCGACTACCTCCAGCTCGCGGCCGAGGCGGGCGTGCCGGCGGCGGCATGCGCGGTCGCGGCCCTCGGCCTCCTGCTCGCGGGCCTGGTGCGTCTTGCCCGGCGCGCGCCCGAGACCGAGCTCGTCGTCCTCGTCGCCGTGCTCGCCACCGCGGCGCTCATGGCGCTCACCTGGTTTCCGCTCGAACGACCGGTGTCGGCCCTGCCGCTCACGCTCGTGGCCGGACGCGCCTGGCGGCGGCTGGCGCACGCGGCGCCGCCGGCACCGCGTGCCGCCCGGCCAATGCCGCGTGCCGCGCAGCTGCTCCTCGCCGGGGTGCTGCTCGCCGCGGCCGCGCCGGAGCTCACGCGCTACGGCGCGGAGCGCCGCCTGCGGGTCCTGACGGCCACGGCGCAAGCCGTGTTCACGCAGCAGGCGCGGGTGCACGAGCCGCGACGGGTCCTCGCGTCGCTCGATGCGGCGGCGCTCGCCGTCGCGCCTGCGCTGCCGGGCGAGTCGCGTGCGTGGATCCTCGCAGGATCGACGCGTCTCGTGGCGGGTGACGCGGCCGGTGCGCTCGAGCGCTACGGCCGCGCCTTGACGCTCGGCGAGCGCCCCGAGATCGTGCTCAATCAGGGCCGCGCGCTGGCGCTGCGCGAGGATCGTCACGACGCCGCGCGCGCCGCGTTCGCGCGCGCGGTGTGGGTGAGCCCGCCGTTGCTCGACGTGGTGCCGCCCGCGATGCGTGACGAGGTGCAGGCGGTGGTCGCGGCCGCGACCGGGGCGCTCGCCGCTGGCCGGCTCGACGCGCCGCCGCCGCTGCCGCCGGCCGTTCCGTGAGCGTGCGGCTCACCGTCGTCATCCCGACGCACGACACGCGCGCGATGACGCTGCGGTGTCTCGCGGCGGTTCTTGAAGGCGCGAACGAGCCGCCTGCGGTGATCGTCGTCGACGACGGCGGCAGCGATGGGACGGCCGACGCCGTCGTGGCACGCGCGCCGCAGGTCCGCATCCTGCGCCTCTCGCCGGCGCAGGGCTTCACCCGCGCGGCGAATCGCGGGCTCGTCGCGGCCGAGAGCGAGCTGCTGCTGCTGCTGAATAGCGACACGGAAGTCGCGCCGGGCGCGCTCGGACGCCTCGTCGCGGCCTTCGACGCGCAGCCGACACTCGGGGCAGCGGGGGCGACGCTCGTCTTTCCCGACGGACGGCCGCAATGGAGCGGCGGGCGCGAGCCGACGACGGCGTGGCTCCTGGCGCTCGCCAGCGGCGTGCCGCCGCTGGCGGCGCGCCTTCCCGGGTACCGACGGGCGCGTCCGCTGCATCCGCGGGCGACGAGGCGCGTCGATTGGGTGAGCGGCGCGGCCCTGGCGATCCGTCGTGCCGCGTGGGATGCGGCCGGCCCGCTCGACGAGCGCTTCCGGCTGTATGCGCAGGATCTCGACTGGTGCGTCCGCGCGCGCGCCGCGGGTTGGGAAGTGGCGCTCCTACCGGAGGTGCGCGTGGTGCACGTCGGCGGCGTGACGGTGCGCCGGCTGCCCGGCGCGGCCGGCGCGGCGCACCCGCAATGGTTGTGGGAGGACCTCGTGCGCTGGGTCGCCAAGCGCCACGGGACGGCGGCTGCGCGGCGTGCCGTCCTGGCCCTCCGCCTCGGCGGTACCCTCCGGCTCGGCGCGCGGGCCCTGGCCGGGCAGATGCTGCCGCCGCACGCGCGCCGGCTGTGGGAGGAGGAGAGCGCCGCCTACCGGCGGGCGCGCGCCGCGCTCACGACGGTCTCGGCGATCGCGACGAGCTGAGCCGCGACCGTCGCCGGGTCGTGATGGGCGCGCAGGAACGCGCGCGCCTCGTGCGTCAGCGCGTCGCGGCGCGCGCGATCGGTTGCGAGCAGCTCGAGGGCGGCGGCGAACTGGTCGCCGTCGCGCGCCACCAGCAGCTCGCGCCCCGGCGTGGCCTCGAGGCCGGCAGCCGCCGCCGGCGTCGCGACGACGGGGAGGCCGCGCGCCCACGCCTCGAGAATCTTCATGCGAACGCCGGAGGCGACGCGCAGGGGTACGACGAGCGTCGCGCCGGCGGCGAACGCGTCGGCGCTCGTCGGCGGCGCGGCATGGGTCACCACGCCCGGGGCGCGCCAGCGGCGTCCGTCGAGCCCGAAGAGGTGCAGGCGCGCCGCCGGCAGGCGGTGGTGGACCGTGGGCCACGCGACGTCGAGGAACCAGCGCGCGCCGTCCACGCTCGGTAACCACCCGCGGCTCGCGAGCAGGACCACCGCAGGGGATCCGGGAAGGGCGGGACCGGGCGGGCGCGCGTCGGCGAATGGTGCCGCCACGCGATGGATGTCGGTGTGCGTGCCGATCAGGCGCGCGAGTCGAGCGGCGTCACGTCGGGTCAGGGCGACCGTCGCGGCAGCCTCGCGAACGGCGGCCGCTTCGTAGGCAGCGACGCGCGCGCCCTCCCGGGCGACGAACGGCCGCCAGGCCCGACGGCAGGTCGCGACGCCGTTCCACAGATCGCTCTCGACGTTCTGCGCCCGCAGCACGACGGGGATGCGGCGTTGCAGCGCGGGGCGGCACTGCGCGAACGCGTGCAGCTGCTCGGCGTGCACCACGTCGAAGGCCGTCGCCTCGACCATGCGCGCGACCTGCGCCTCGACGGCGGCCCGCGAGTGACGCGCGATCGTGATCGGCGCCTGGCCCCAGAGCGCCGGAACGAGCGCCAGTGCCGGGCGGCGCGGCGTGCGCACGAGATGGGAGATGCAGCGGCCGCCTCCCGCGTCGGCCGGCGGGTCCCCGTCTACGGTCGGTGCGATGAGGTGGACCTCGTGGCCCAGGCGCGCCACCGCGTCGAGCGTCTCGGCGAGCAGCAGGCGCCCGCCGTCGATCGCCGGCCATGGCGGCTTGGTGGCGACCCAGAGGAATCTCACGACGCGTGCTGCAGCACCTCGAGCTCCGGCGGCTCGACCAGGGTGCGGTAGATGCGCTCGAGCTCGTCGACCGAGCGCTCCCAGGCGTAGCGATCCTCCACGAGTCGGCGCGCGGCGACGGCGAGGTCCGCCGCGAGGCTCGGCTCGCGCAGGATCCGCACCACCGCGTGCGCGAAGCGCCCGGGGGTGTCCGCCACCAGCAGATGGCGCTCGGGATCGACCTCGATGCCGCTGAGGGCGCGGCTCGTCGCGACCACCGGAACCCCGCACGCCATCGCCTCGAGCACCTTCAGCTTCTGCCCGGAACCGGCGCGCATCGGCGCGAGCGCCACCGCGCTGCGCGCGAGCGCCGGCTGCAGATCGTCGACGTATCCCTCGAGCGCGATGCGCGGGTCGCGCCGCGCCAGCCGACGGACGAGGCGATGCGGACGGGCGCCGACGATCGCGAAGCGGGCGCCGGGCACCATCTGCCAGACCGAAGGCAGGATCGTCTCGATGCACCAGCGGAGCGCGTCGACGTTGGGGAAGTATCCGAGGTTGCCGGTGAAGACGATGCGCTGCGGATCGCGATCGCCGACGCTCGGATGGAAGCGGGCGACGTCGACGCCGTTCGAGTTGAGGAGCAGGTTGGGATAGTCGCCGATCGCGTTCCGATCGGTCGCGGAGACGACCAGGGCACGGTCCCAGGTCGCGCACAGCTCGCGCTCGTAACGGCGCAGGCGCGCGGCTTCGAGGTGCGCGGCCCAGCGCATGGGCGCGCGGTCGTGGCTCTCGCGCAGCCGCATGTTGAGCGAGAGCGCGTCGATGAGGTCGATCACGCGCGGGACGTCGGGCGCGACGTCGAGGTGGCCGGCCATGCGTGCCAGCTGCAGATGCACCAGATCGTGACGCCGCTCGGCGAGGAGCGCCCGCAAGGCGTGTTGCATGGGCGCGGTCTCGAAGAGCAGCGCCTGCAGCGGCCGATCGCTGCCGAGGCCGCGGAGAAGGGCGCGCGCCATGTCGACGCGCGACAGGCGTACGGTATGCACCTCGTCGCACAGCGCGGCGACCTGACGCCGGTCCCGCTCCCGCACCAGACCGGACGTGAACGCGAGGAGCGTCACCCGGTGGTGCTGCGACAGCAGGCGGAGCTGGTGCAGCGCGCGCACCTGGTACCCGACCAGCGCGGGCGACGGAAAGCGCGCGGCGACGAAGAGGATGCGCACGCTCAGGGCACCGAGGTCGCCGCGGCAGCGCGGCTCGGCTCGACGATGGTCCCACGGATCGGGACGTCGATCCGTCGTTGCCGCGTGCTCGAGGTGCGGATGCGCAGGTGGCCGTCGAACGGGCCCGGGCGCGCTTCGATGGCGACGACGAGACCGATCGTGAAGGCGTGTCCCGGGTCGGTGGTCTTCACCACGGCGGTCAGCCCCGGAACGTCGCTGGTGACGTGCTCCAGGACGAGACCCTCCTCGGCGAAGTTCTTGACCACGAAGCGTCCCTGCACCGGCTCTCCCGCGCGCACGTCGCCGAGCTCGCCGGCGGGCGGAGTCACCGCGAGCATCGGCCGCACGAAGCCGCTCACCGGGATGCGCAGGCGATGCTGACGCGGATGATCAAGCGTCAGCTCGATGAATCCGCCGAGCGGGCCGACGGGAGGGTGGGACGCGAGCGTCGCCTCGATCCGCCACTGGCGCCCCGGAGGAGCCCCCTCGGTGCGCTCGGATAGCCGAGCCTCGCGCACGGCGACGCGCAGGTCGCGCAGGGGCGAGGTGGCACGGGTGACGCGGAACGGCGCCCCGTCGGTCGCCGAGATGGTCTGGCCGATCGTGCCCTCGGGAGCGCCCTGCACGAACAGGTAGCGCGCGAATCCGGGATCGGCCAGGACGAAGGCGTGGACGTCGACCGCGAGCGTCAGGCGGATCGTCGCGCGCGTCGCGTCGTCGGTGGCGAGCACGACGTCGAGAGTGACCGGCCCCGCGAACGCAAAGCCGTCGATCCCGAGCTCGACCCGGCCGCTGCCGCCCGCAGGGATCGTGTGATCCATGGCGCGCACGGCGATCCCGGCCGGCACCCGCTGCGCGCGCAGGGTGAGCGGCCGCGCCGAGTCGTTGGCGATGCGGAACGCGTGGCGCACCTCCTCACCCACCGCCACGAGCCCGAGGTCGACGGAGGCCGCATCGCCGGCGACGTCCGTGACGTCGGGCGGCGCGCCTCCGGCGTGAGCGGACGATGCCGGGCGCCCCGCGACGGGCGGGAGGACGACGAGCGCAGCCCCCACCACGATCCATCCCCACGTACCTCGCCCCACCGTATCCTCCTCGATCGCCCACCGCCCCACGACGGGCGTGTCGCAACCGATTCCCCCCTAGCCTCTACGCGTTCGGGGACCATGCTTCAAGGTAAAAGTTCACGCCGGCGCGACGCACGTCCACCGCGGCGCGTTGCGGTCATGACCGTCCTCGTCTATACAAAGCGCGTTGTTGTTCCCCGGTAGCTCAGTCGGTAGAGCGTTCGGCTGTGAGAACGCAGCCTCGTCGGGAAACCGGCGAGTGAAAAGCGGGTGAATTCAGGGAAGCCTACGTGCGATCGTGCATAGGGGAATCCTGAGCCGAGCCCTCCAATGGGCCGGCCATCGCGTCGCGGTGTGCCGGTAGGGTGGAGGGAAGGTGCAGAGACTAGGGAGTGACGAAAGAATAATCTCCCCGCGAGCGCCCGCCACCTACGTCCCGCCCGGGATAGGGTGATGAGATAGTCCACGCCCGTCGGAAACGGCGGGAGTCCGTGTAACCGAATGGTCGCTGGTTCGAGTCCGGCCCGGGGAGCTCGACCGAAGGGCCGCTGGAGCGATGCTCCGGCGGCCCTGCTTCATTCCGGGATCGCTGCGCCGTCCCACACCGCGAAGACGCCGCTTCCCACGACGACGACGGCGACGAGGCTCGCGAACATGGTCGGGTAGCCAGCGGCACGGATCACCAGGCCGAAGGCCGGAGCGCCGATGAGGGCGCCGCAGTCGAAGAGCGCCGTGAAGAACGACATCGCCGCCCCGCGCTCCGCCGGGCGGGCGCGGGAGACGACCAGTCCGGAGAGGATCGGGAACGTGAACCCGTGGCCGAGCCCGCAGAGGCATCCGGCGATCGCGATGGCCGTCTCGCTGTCCGCCAGCGCCAGGACGGCAAAACCCGCTGCGAGCGTCGCCAGCGCGGGGAAGAGCGCGAGCTTGGGCCCGATGCGCTCGGGCAGCCAACCGAACGCCAGGCGCAGCAGCACCCCGGCGATCGAGTAGGCGCTGAAGAACACCCCCACCGATCCGATACCCGTGCGCATCACGAACGTCTTCAGAAACGTGAACACCGCGGTGACCGTGCCCGCGAAGACGAACCCGATGAACCAGAGGGGCAGGAGGTGCGGGTCGGCCACCGCGGCGAGGAAGCCGCGCGCCGGGGTGTCGCCGGCCGCGGGCCGACGATCGCCGAGCGGGAGCGACAGCGCCAGCGCCGCCGCCGCGAAGGCGGTCGAGGTCGCGAAGAGCTGCGCGTACCCGGCCCGCTGCAGGATGACGTCACCGAGCAGGCCGCCGAGCGAGATCGGCAGCAGGCCGGAGACGCCGAAGAGCGCGATCCCCTCGGTGCGGCGCGCCGGGGGGACCAGGTCGGCCGCGTGCGTGAAGAGGGCGGCGAAGAGCATGGCCTCGGCGACCCCGTGCGTGATGCGGACGACGTAGAGCCAGGGCCCGAGGCGGTGCACCGTCAGATAGAGTGCGCAGACGACCACGTTCAGGACGCCGCCGGCCAGGATGACGACGTGCCGGCCGCGTGCGTCCATCACCCGGCCCACGCTCGGCCGCGCCGCGATCGCGGTCGCGGCGGTGACGCTGAAGACGAGGCCGATCTGCAGCTCGTCGGCACCGAGGTCCTTCAGGTAGCCGGGCAGGTGGAGGTAGAGATTGAAGGCGAGGCTCTGCAGGAAGTTCGCCGCCGACGACAGCAGGAATGGCACCGTCAGCAGCCGCTCGTCGTCGTGCGTCATGGGGTGGGGATCGTCGGGCCGGCGACGGGCGGCGAGGTCCACGTGTCCATCTGGGCGGGGTGATTGCCCCGCACGGGCGTGGGCGGCGCGATTATCGTCCACCGCATCCCCGGTGCAAGGGCCATCACGCTGGTAGCCCGTCTTGACGCCGGCGGAGACGCGTCGTAGTCCACCCCCCGCAGTTCCAGACGCCGGATGAGCAGGCGACGCGGGGAGACGTTGACCGGCACATTGCCCGATACGCTGCGCACGGCCTACTTCGTGGGTTCGGGCATGAAGCGGCTCGTCGATCGGCGACCGATCCACGCCCAGCTGGTCGTCACCTACGACTGCAATCTGTCCTGCGCGTACTGCCACGAGTACACCCGCGGCGCGCCCCTCGTACCGCTCCCGGTGCTCGCCGACCGCGTCGACGCCCTCGTGCGGCTCGGCGCACTCACCTGGGACCTGCTCGGCGGCGAGCCGCTCCTGCATCCCGACCTCGTCGCCCTGGTCCGGCGCATCAAGTCGGCGCGGCGCGGCGCCAACCTCGTCACCGTGATCACCAACGCCTTCAAATTGACGCCCGAGCTGGTCGATGGACTGAACGACGCGAACCTCGACTGCATGCAGGTGAGCGTCGACGCCGTCGAGCCGACGCCGGAGCTGCCGAAGTCGCTCAAGTCGCTGCTCCCGCGCCTCGCGCTCCTCGCGGCCCGGGCCCGCTTCCAGGTCAAGATCCAGACCGTGCTCACCGACGACAGCTGGCGCAGCTATGGCGAGTTCCGCGAGCTGCTGGCGCCGTTCGACTTCGAGTTCGGCTTCTCGTTGCTGCACGACGGCCGCGGCCAGATCGCGATCCGCGGCGCGCACTTCGCGGAGCTCCTGGGTCGCCACGAGCTCTTTCCGGGCATCCAGTTCTTCCGCCGTCACGCCGCGGAGATGCTGGTCGGCGACTTCAGCAGGCCGTGGAAGTGCCTCGGCGGCTACAAGTACCTCTACGTCAACGCCGACGGACGCGTGCAGTACTGCAGCCAGGTGGTCGGTGGAGGCAAGGACGTGTGCGGCCTGACGTTGGACGATCTCCGTGCCGCGGACGTCCACAAGTCCTGCGAGGCCGGTTGCGCGCTCGGCTGCGTGCGCACGGTGTCGCACGCGCTCGCCAGCCCGCTCGCGTCCCTGCGCACCTCGATCGAGGTGCTGACCGACGTCCTGCGACCGCGCCCGGCTCCGCCCGAACTCCCCTTGCGCTCGAGCTAGGACCATCCGGCTTGCAGTCGCGCGCCGTGCGCGCGATGACTGTCGGGGTGCGAGTCGGGTGATATGGCGAGCGGGGGACGTGACACGCGAGCGGTGATCGTCTCGCCCGCCGCCGCGGAACGGATCGCGCAGGCGGCGACGTGGATACGCCAGTGGCCCGCCGCTGCCGAGGTGCTCGTCGTCGCGGCGTCCTGGGAGGCGGCGGACGACTTCGTGCGCGCCATCGTGCGTGCCGACGGAGCGCGCTTCGGGACCACGCGGTGCACTCTCGGCACGTTGGCGGGAATCCTGGCCACTCCCGTCCTCGCGGACGAGGGGCGCGCACCGGTCGGAGGACTGTCCCTCGATGCGATCGCCGCGCGCGCGGTGCACGGGCTCGGTGTCCGCGATGCGCTCGGATACTTCGCCCCGATCGCGTCCTGTCCGGGGTTTCCGCGCGCCGTCGCACGCACGATCGACGAGCTGCGCATGCACGGAGTTCCGCTCGACGGGCTCGCGGATCTGAACGATGCCGGCGCGGCGATGCGCGCCCTCGCCGCCGCGATCGAGCGCGAGCTCGAGGATGCCGGCGGGGCGGACCGTGCGGCGGTGTTCGCGGCGGCGTGCGCGTCCGTGCGGACGGCGATGCCCTCGTCGCTGCTCGGTGTTCCGCTGCTGCTGCTCGACGTGCCGGTGCCCACCAGGGCCGAGGCGGACCTGGTCGCGGCCCTGGCCGGACGCGCACCGGCCGTACTCGCGACGGTGCCGACCGGCGATGCCGCCACCCTGGCGCACCTGCGGACGGTCCTCGCGACCGCGCCCCACACGATGGCCCCACCGGAGGAACGCTCCCTCGGCTTGCTCCAGCGGCATCTCTTCGAGGACGTTCCGCCGCCGGAGCGATCGCTCGATGCCAGCGTCGAGGTGCGCTCGTGGCCCGGCGAGGCACGTGAATGCGTCGAGATCGCGCGCGCGATCCAGCAGGAGGCCGCCCGCGGCGTGCCGTTCGACCGCATGGCGATCTTCCTGCCCGCACAGCACGACTACACCTCGCATCTGGCGGAGGCGCTGCGGCGTGCAGCCATCCCGGCGTTCTTCGCGAGCGGGACCTCGCGGCCCGATCCGGGCGGGCGGGCACTGCTCGCGCTGCTCGCCTGCGCCGCCGAGGGACTGTCCGCGCGGCGGTTCGCCGAGTACATGTCGCTCGCCCAGGTGCCCGATCCCGAGGTCCAGCGTGCGCGCGCCGCGGAGCCCGATCGCGTCTGGGCGCCGCCGGCGCACGACCTCGTCCCGCCGACGATCGCCGACGCGGTCGTCGCAGTGCCGGAGACGACCGTCGACGAGCCGCTGCCCACCGACCCGACGCAGCTCACGGTGATCGCCGGGGCGGTCCGCGCGCCGTGGCGCTGGGAGCGCCTGCTCGTCGACGCGGCCGTGATCGGTCGCAAGGAGCGGTGGGCGACGCGCCTCGCCGGGCTGGAGCAGGAGCTGCGGTTGCGGCAAGCCGAGCTCGGGCGCGAGGACGAGACCCGTGCCGCTCGCGTCGATCAGGAGATCGCCGATCTCTCGCATCTACGCGAGTTCGCGTTGCCGCTGATCGACCGGCTCGCGGCATTGCCGACGCAGGCGACCTGGGGGGAGTGGCTGGCGCGTCTGCGCGCGCTCGCGGCCGCCGCGCTGCGCGCGCCGGAGCACGTGCTCGGCGCGCTTGCCGAGCTGGCGCCGATGGCCCCGGTCGGCCCGATCGCGCTCGACGAGGTGCGTCTCGTCCTCGCCGAGCGCCTCGGCGATCTGCGCGAACGGCCGCCGCGTCGGCGCTATGGCGCCGTCTTCGTCGCGCCCGCGGCGGCGGCACGTGGCCTCGTGTTCGACATCGTCTTCGTCGCCGGCCTCGCCGAGCGCATCGTGCCGCGCAAGATCATGGAGGATCCGATCCTGCGCGATCGTGCGCGGCTCGCCCTGGACGCGGCGCTACCGCGACAGCCGGACCGCGTTGCAACCGAGCGCCTGGCGCTGCGGCTCGCCGTCGGCGCCGCGTGCGAGCGCGTCGTGCTCTCGTATCCCCGGCTCGACATGGAGCAGGGGAGGCCGCGCGTGCCGTCGTTGTACACGCTCGAGGCGCTGCAGGCGGCGGAAGGACGGCTGCCGGGGTTCGACGAGATCGCGGCGCGCACCCGCGACGTCGCGGGCGCGCGACTCGGCTGGCCGGCCCCGGAGCACGAGGTGGATGCGATCGACGACGCCGAGTACGATCTCGCGCTGCTCGGCGGCGTGGTGCAGCAGGACGACGACGCGACCCGGGGGACGGCGCGCTATCTGCTCGGCGCGAACGTCCACCTGGCGCGCGCCCTGCGCGCGCGATGGTTCCGCTGGTGGCCGCGCAAGTGGACCGCCGCCGACGGCATCGTCGAGCCCGACGAGCTGGCACGGGCGGCGCTGGCGCGGCACCAGCTCGCGGCGCGCTCCTTCTCGCCGACGGCGTTGCAGCACTTCGCCGCCTGTCCGTACCGGTTCGTGCTGCAGGCGGTGCACCGCCTGCAGCCGCGCGACGAGCCCGTCGCGATCGAGGAGATGGACCCACTGACGCGCGGGGCGCTCTTCCACGACGTGCAGTTCGCCTTGCTGACGAAGCTACGTGCCGAGGGCAGGCTGCCGGTGCGACCGGAAACGCGGGCGGAGGCGCAGGATGCGGTCGACGGTGTGCTGCACGCCGTCGCGCAGGACTATCGCGATCGGCTGGCGCCCGCGATCGGGCGCGTGTGGGATGACGCGATCGCCGGCATCCGCGCCGACCTGCGCGAGTGGCTGCGCCTCGCGGCGGAGGACGACAGCGGCTGGGTGCCGTATCGCTTCGAGCTGTCGTTCGGGTTGGCGGAGCGGGAGCGCGCCCACGCCGATCCGGCGAGCACCAGCGAGCCAGTGTCGATCGCCGGCGGCCTCGCGCTGCGCGGTGCCATCGACCTGGTGGAGCGACAGGCGCGCGGACGGCTGCGCGTCACCGACCACAAGACCGGCAAGGTGCGCGCGCGACCCGGCGTCGTCGTCGGCGGCGGCGAGATCCTGCAACCGGTGCTGTACGCGCTCGCCTGCGAGCGCCTCCTTCCGGAGCCGGTCGAGACGGGACGCCTCTACTATTGTACGGCGACCGGCGGGTACGAGGAGCGCGTCGTCGCGATCGACGACCGGGCGCGTACCGCCGCGGCCGAGGTGATCGCCATCCTCGACCGGGCGCTGCAGGCGGGATTCCTACCGGCCGCGCCGGCGCCGCGCGCCTGCGAGTACTGCGACTACCGTCCGATCTGCGGCCCGTACGAGGAGATCCGTACCCGTGGCAAGCCGGGCGATCGCCTGCGGGATCTGACGCGCCTGCGGAGCATGCCGTGACGGTGCCGCGCGGCGAGACGCTCGCGGATCAGCGCGCACGCGATCGCATCAAGAACGATCTCGACGCGACCCTGATCGTCGAGGCGGCGGCGGGAACGGGGAAGACGACGGAGCTCGTCGGCCGCATCGTCGCCGCGTTGGCCGCCGGCCGCGCCACCCTCGACGGCGTGGTCGCGGTCACCTTCACGGAGCTCGCGGCCGGCGAGCTGAAGCTTCGCCTGCGCGGCGAGATCGAGCGTGCCCGCACCGCGGCGGGCGCCGGCGCTGCGCCGCGGCTGACCATGGCACTCCGCCAGCTCGAAGAGGCGCGGATCGGGACCATCCACTCGTTCTGCAGCGAGATCCTGCGCGAGCGTCCGGTGGAGGCCCAGGTCGATCCGTTGTTCGAGGTGGCCCCGGAGGACGTGGCGCGGGAGCTCTTCCGGCGCGCCTTCGACCGCTGGTTCGAGCGCTGCCTCGAGCGCCCGTCGCCCGGTGTCCGTCGCGTGTTGCGGCGCCGCGGTCATCCGCGGGCGCTGCTCCGCGACGCGGCATGGCAGCTCGCGGAGTGGCGCGATTTCCCGACGCCATGGCGGCGGGTCGCGTTCGCGCGCGACGCGACGATCACGACCCTCATGGAGCAGCTCGAGGCGCTCGGCGGCCGTGCCAAGGAAGGCGATCCCGACGACTATTTCACGCGCTCGTTGCTGGAGATCGCGCGCTTCGTCCACGAGGTCCGCCGCCGGGAGGCGATGCTCGATGAGCCGGACTACGACGGCCTCGAGGCCGAGCTCATCACCTTCTGCCGGGCGCGCCACTGGGGCTGGCGCGGCTGGACCCGCTCGCGCGGCGCCTTTCCGCGCGACGAGCTGCGGGCGCGGCGCGACGCGCTCGCGGCGCGGCTCCGGAGGTTCGTGGACGACGCCGGGGCGGACCTCGCGCCGCAGCTACGAGACGAGCTCTGGCCGGTCGTCCAGGACTACGAGACCCTGAAGCGGCGGGCCGGCCGTCTCGACTTCGCCGATCTGCTGCTGATCACGCGCGATCTCCTGCGCAATGCCCCGGGAGTGCGCCGGGATCTCCAAGAGCGATTCACCCACATCTTCGTCGACGAGTTCCAGGACACGGACCCGCTGCAAGCCGAGATTCTCCTCCTCCTGGCGAGCGACGACGTCGCGGTCGACGATTGGACGGCCGTGCGTCCGGTACCCGGCAAGCTGTTTCTGGTCGGCGACCCGAAGCAGTCGATCTATCGCTTCCGACGGGCGGACGTCGCGCTGTACGAGCGGATCAAGGCGCGCCTGGTGGCGGGCGGCGCCGAGGTCGAGCATCTCACCGTCAGCTTCCGCGCCGTCCCGGCGCTGCAGGAGGCGGTGAACGTCGCGTTCGCGGCGCGCATGGGCGACGGGTCGGCCGGGCAGGCGGCATACGTGCCGCTCGTCGCCCGCCGTCCGGACGTTCCCCAGCCGGCGGTCGTCGCCCTGCCGGTGCCGGCGCCGTACGGCGACTACGGCAAGGTCGTGAACTGGAAGATCGATGCGTCCCTGCCGGACGCGGTCGGCGCCTTCGTCGAGTGGTTGGTGCGCGAGAGCGGCTGGACGGTGACGGAACGCGGCCGTCGCGACGAGCGGGTGGCGATCGCGCCCTATCACGTATGCCTCCTCTTCCGACGCTTCCGCTCGTTCGATCGCGACGTCAGCCGCCCGTACGTGCGCGCGCTGGAGGCGCGCCACCTTCCGCACGTGCTCGTCGGCGGCAGCTCGTTCCACGAGCGCGAGGAGGTCGTGGCGATCCGCAATGCGCTGGCCGCGATCGAGCGCCCGGACGACGATCTCTCGGTGTTCGCCACGCTGCGCGGGCCGCTGTTCTCCCTCGGCGACGGCGCCCTCCTGGCGTTCCGCGATCGCTTCGCCACGCTGCACCCGTTCCGCCGTCTGCCGTCGGATCTGCCGGCGCCGCTGGCGGAGGTCGCCGCGGCGCTGGCCGTGCTGCGCGATCTCCATCGCGAGCGCAACCGCCGGCCGATCGCGGACACGCTCGCGCGCCTCCTCGCCGCGACGCGCGCGCATGCCGGCCTCGCGATCTGGCCGACGGGCGAGCAGGCGCTCGCGAACGTCGCCCGCCTCCTCGACCTGGCCCGCCGTGCCGAGCGGAGCGGGGTGACGTCGTTCCGCGACTTCGTGCAGCGCCTCGCGGACGACGCCGAACGAGGCGAGGCGAGCGACGCGCCGATCATCGAGGAAGGGACGGGCGGGGTGCGCCTGATGACCGTGCATCGCGCCAAGGGACTCGAGTTCCCCGTCGTCGTTCTGGTCGACGTGACGGCGAAGGAGACGCCGGGCGAGCCGCGTCGCGCCACCGACCCGGCGCGCGGGCTCTGCGCGCAGCGCATCGCCGAGTGCTCCCCGCCGGAGCTGCTGGAGCGTCGCGACGAGGAGCTGCAGCGCGAGGGCGAGGAGGCGGCCCGCATCCTGTACGTCGCGACCACCCGCGCGCGCGACCTGCTCGTGGTGCCCGTCGTCGGTGACATGCGGGTCGACGGCTGGCTCTCGGCGCTCGCCCCGGTCGTGCATCCCGCGGACGGCCGCCGCCGCCAGCCGAAGACGCAGACCCCGCCGGGCTGTCCGAAGTTCGGTCTCGATTCGGTGGCGGTCCGACCCGATCGCAGCCCGGGGCGTGAGCAAGCCGTGGCGCCCGGCCTCCACGACCCGGAGCTCGGCGGGCACGGCGTCGTGTGGTGGGATCCTCAGGCGCTACGGTTGAACGTCGAGGAGTCCGTCGGACTGCGCCAGCAGCGTCTGCTCGAGGCCGACGAAGGAGGATCCGCCTCGGAGCGCGGCGTACGCGCCCACGACGCGTGGCAGGCGGAGCGGACGCGCGTGCGCGCCGCCGCATCGCTGCCGTCGGCGCGCGTGGTGACCGCGATCGAGTGGGCGCGCGAGGGGACGGCGGCGGCGGAGGAGATCGACGTCGAGCAGGTGGCGACGGGCCGGCGGCGACGAGCGCTCGGCGCCCGGTTCGGGACGCTGGTCCACGCGGTGCTCGCGGCCATCGCGTTCGAAGCCGACGGGACGACGGTCGCCCGCGCGACCGAGCTGCATGCACGGCTGCTCGGCGCGTCGGACGAGGAGCGTGAGGTCGCGACGGGCGCCGTGACCGCGGCCCTCGCGCATCCGCTGCTGCGGCGCGCGGCGGCGGCGGCGCGCGCCGGCCGCTGCCGGCGGGAGATCCCGGTCACGGTGCCGCTCGATGACGGCGCGCTCGTCGAGGGCGTGGCCGATCTGGCCTTCGCCGAGGATGGGCAGTGGACGGTCGTCGACTTCAAGACGGACGTCGAGATCGGGGAGCGTCTGGCGGAGTACCGACGCCAGGTGTCGCTCTATGTGCGCGGGGTCGCGGCGGCAACGGCCTCGCCCGTTCGGGGGGTGCTCCTGCGCGTCTAGGAGATCGTGACGTCCGTCCTCAATGGAGCGGGCGTGGAGGCTTCAGACCGCGCGAAAGGACGGGACTCACCGCAGGCTCTCGTGGGTCCTCCGGTGCGTCTCCGCCCACCGAGCGTACGGGCGGTTGAAACCAGCGCGCGGTGCGACGGCGAAGGAGACGCAGCCGGTGCGCCAGGCCCTTGCTCTCCCCTGATTCCACACGAGGCAGTCGCGGCGACATCGTCCGTCCCCTCCGTAAACTTCTTCCAGTATGGAGAACCCCGGGGACGAGTCAAACCTTTTCAGGGTCCAGGTGCTGGCGGGTCGGATGCCCCCAGGCGATGGGCGACGAGCCCCCAGGCGCGGTCCGCGAGCTCCCCAGGGGGACAGAATTCGGGATCCAGCGCCGCATGCATCAGCAGACCGTCGACCATGGCGAAAAGCAGCCGCCCCTCGATCGCGGGATCGAGAGGCGGCGCGAAGGTCCCCTCGGCGATACCGTCGCGGATCATCTGGGACGTGAAGTCCCAGAGTTGATGGCGGATCGCCGCCGACGGCGGAACGGCCGCGGCATTGCGCATCATCTCCACGCGGAAGTTCATGAGACAGCGGAAGTAGTCCGGCCGCGCCTGCGCCCATTCCACCGCCGCCCGCACGTGGTGCCGGAGACGGGTGTGCGCGGACTCGCCGGCGGGCACCTGCATCTCGATCTTCGCCCAGTCACTGGCGACCGTGGCGAAAGCGAGACCTATGATCTCCTCCTTGGCGTCGAAGTGGTACGTGAAATGGCCACGCGCAAAGCCGGTTTCGTGCTCGAGGGCACTGATCGTGCACGCGCGGATGCCGTCGCGCGCGATCACCTGGATGGCGGCCGCGATGATCTCGCCGCGTCTGTCCGCAGGCCGCGGACGCGTCCGCGCCGGGTTCTCACCGGGTTGCGACATGTGATTTCACTTGTACAGCCATACTATGCTGTGGTACTTCCTGACAAACGCGATCGTGTTGGCCTTCTGTGCATGCGTGCCGTCATGCGGGCCCCGGTCCCGAGCCGCAAGGAGGCCTTCCGCATGAACCGCTGGACAACGCGTGCCGGGCGAAGCCTGGCCGCCATCATAGCACTCTGGTCGATCGCCCCCCTCGTCACGCCGGCCGGCGCCGCGTCGAACTACACGCTGTTCGAGTCGGGGCAGGTCCGTCCGCTGGCGCAGTCGCCGGATGGCGCCCACCTCTTCGCGGTCAACACTCCCGACAACCGTCTCGAGATCTTCTCCGTTGGTGTCGGGAGCCTGACGCACGTGGCATCGGTCGCCGTCGGCCTCGAACCGGTCGCCGTCGCGGCGCGCTCGAACACCGAGGTATGGGTGGTGAACCATCTCTCGGACAGTGTCAGCATCGTCGACGTGAGCACCCCGACGGCGCCCCGCGTCGTGCGCACGTTGCTGGTCGGTGACGAGCCGCGCGACATCGTGTTCTCCGGCACCAGCCTCCACCGTGCCTTCATCACCACCGCGCATCGCGGACAGAACACCCCGCTGCAATCGACGATCCACAGCGTCCTCACCACGCCCGGCATCGGCCGTGCCGACGTCTGGGTCTTCGATGCCGGGAACCTCGGCGCGACGCTCGGCGGCACGCCCGAGACCGTCGTCACGCTGTTCGGCGATACGCCGCGCGCGCTGAGCGCGACGCCCGCGCGCTGCTCCAACAATCCGTTGCAAGCCTGCAGCGCGGACGCCGACTGCGGCGTCGGCAACACCTGCGACAGCGCCACCGTGTATGCGGCCATCTTCGAGTCCGGCAATCGCACGACCGCCCTCAGCGAGGGTGTCGTCTGCAACGGCGGTTCCGGGGCGGGGCCGTGCGGCGCCGTCTGCGCGGGTGGTCCCAACATGCACGCGCCGTGCGGCGGCATGAGCAGCGCCTGCCCAGGCAGCGTGTGCGTCTTCCAGTCGCCAGGCGGCCTGCCGGCGCCGAACACCGATCACAACGGGCTGCAGCAGCCCGAGGTGGGCCTGATCGTGAAGTACGACGGCACCCACTGGACCGACGAGCTCAACCGCAACTGGGACAACGCGGTCAACTTCAACCTCCCCGACAAGGACGTGTTCGCGATCGACGCGACCCAGAACCCGCCGGTCGAGTCGGCGGTGTGGACCGGCGTCGGCACGACCCTCTTCAACATGGCGGTGAATCCGGCGAACGGGCACGTGTACGTCGCCAACATCGACGCGCAGAACGACGTCCGCTTCGAAGGACAGGGCATGTTCTCCGCGATGTTCAAGCCGCCCGGCGAGCCGAAGAGCGTCCGCGGCCACCTCGCCGAGAGCCGCATCACGGTGCTGAACGGCGCCTCCGTGACGCCGCGGCACCTCAACAAGCACATCGACTACACGACCTGCTGCGCTTCCACGCCGAACGCGGAGAACAGCGCCAGCCTGGCGTTCCCCCTCGGCATGGCCGTGTCGAGCGACGGCGCGACGCTCTACGTCGCCGGCTTCGGCTCGAGCAAGATCGGCATCTACTCCACGTCACAGCTCGAGGGCGACACGTTCACCCCCGGCGCCAACGACCTCACGCTGACCGGCCTCGGGCAATGCCCGGAAGGCTCCTGCGGTCCGACGGGCCTCGTCCTCGACGAGGGCAATACGCAGCTCTACGCGATGACGCGCTTCGACAACGGCATCTCCGTGGTGAGCACGAGCACGGGGATGGAGCTGGCGCACGTCCCGCTCCACAATCCGGAGCCCGCCAGCATCGTGAACGGCCGCCCCTTCAACTACGACGCGAAATTCACCTCGAGCCATGGCGACTCGGCCTGCGCGAGCTGTCACATCTTCGCGGATTTCGACAGCCTCGCCTGGGATCTCGGCGATCCGGACAACGACCTGCTCAACAATCCCGGGCCGTTCCGCGTCGGTCCGTTCCCCAATCCACCTGCCGTCTACGTGAATTTCCATCCGCTGAAGGGTCCGATGACGACGCAGAGCCTGCGCGGCCTCGCCAACCACGGCCCGATGCATTGGCGCGGCGATCGGACCGGCGGCAACGACGCGCCCTCCGCGCAGCCGGACAGCGGCACGTTCGACGAGCAGGCCGCGTTCAAGAAGTTCAACGTCGCGTTCCCCGGACTTCTCGGCCGCAACGCACAACTCACGACCGCGGAGATGCAGGCCTACACCGACTTCATCCTGAAGGTCACGTATCCACCCAATCCCATCCGCGCGCTCGACAACTCGCTCACACCGGACGAACAGGCCGGAAAGAACTTCTTCAACGGGCCGGTCTCGGACACCTTCCAGGACTGCAACGGTTGCCATCACCTCGATCCCGCCGGAAACTCCAACTTCGACGTCGACAAGCCGGGATTCTTCGGCGGCGACGGTGAGTCATCGTTCGAGAACGAGACCCAGCACCTGAAGGTGCCGCACCTGCGCAACATGTACCAGAAGGTCGGCATGTTCGGCATGCCGAGCGTCCTCTTCTTCAACCCCGGCGACAACACGTTCATGGGCGATCAGGTCCGCGGGTTCGGCTTCCTGCACGACGGCAGCACGGACACGCTGTTCCGCTTCCACAACGCGCTGGTCTTCAACCAGAGCGGCATCAATCCGACCGGCATTCCGGCGGGCGCCCCGGGCGATCCGCTCCGGCGCCAGCTCGAGTCCTTCATGATGGCGTTCGACAGCAATCTGGCGCCGATCGTCGGGCCAGCAGACCACCCGCGACGCGACGAACGGCGCCACGGTCGATCCGCGCATCACGCTGCTCGAGCAGCGCGCGGACGCCGGCGAGTGCGACCTGGTCGTGAAGGGCCGCATCGGCGGCGCCGATCGCGGCTGGCTCTACAGCGGCGGCGGTCTCTTCATCGACGACCGCGCCGCCGACGCGCCGATCGCGGACGGTGCGCTGCGGGCGTTGAGCGCGACGGCCGGGCAGGAGCTGACGTTCACGTGCGTGCCGCCGGGCGCGGGGGCGCGCGTCGGCATCGATCGCGACGGCGACGGCTACGGTGACGCCGACGAGGTCGACGGCGGGCAGCGACCCGGCCGACCCGGCGAGTCTCCCGGCGGGCGGCGCGCCCATCTGTACGACCCTGACGAGCTTCGTCTACCGGCGGGCGGTCGTCAAGGATTCGCGCGGAACCCTGTCCGTGACCGGCAAGGATCTCGCCGACTCACCGACTACAACTCCGAGTCGGTATCGGTCGTCGTCGACGACGACGGGGGACCGATCTTCACCGGCACGGTGCCCGGCGCGTCGATCGTCCTGAAAGGCAGGACCTACAAGTTCAGTGCCCCGTCCCACTCGACCGGGCTCATCCGCGTCACCGTCAAGGAGAATCGCCGCGCGCCGGGTCTCTTCGCGGTCACGGCGAAGGTCAAGGCTGGCTGGACCCCGGGCTCGCGAACGAGACCGAGGTGTCGACCACGGTGACGGTCAACGTCGGCGGCATGTGCTTCCGCGGCAACGCCACCAAGGTCAGGCCGTAGTCCAGGCTCCAAGCGCGGGGATGCGAGCGGCGCCTGCCGTCTGCGTCCCCGCGCGACGCTCTTTCGTGCGCCTCCGCGGCGTGCTCTAACGCGTGCCGCGAATCCTCCCCTCCGAAAGGACATGCACGGCATGCAGGTGCAGGACTTGAAGAAGCACCTCGTCGACATCTGTCATCGCGCCAGCGAGCGCTGGCTCACCGCCGGGTCGGGCGGCAACATCAGCGTCCGCATCCCCGGCACCGACCGCTACCTCTGCACCGCCACCGGCGTCACCTTCCGCGATACGGCGGTCGAGAACGTCGTCGAGATGGACCTCGCGGGCAACCAGCGCGGCGGCGACTGGAAGCCGTCGAAGGAGTACCGCTGGCATGCCGGCGTCCTCGCGCTGTGCCCCGAGGTCCACGGCGTCGTGCACACGCACTCGACGGCCACCATGGCGTTCGGCATCATCGGCATGATGCCGCCGCACATGACCGGACAGGCGCGCGCGCATCTCGGGAAGATCCAGATCGTGCCCTACGCCGATGCCGGGTCGGATCAGCTGCGCGACCTGGTCGTCGACGTGTACCGCGCGCATCCCGACACGCGGATCGTCCTGCTCGCGAACCACGGCCTCGCGGCGACCGGTCCGACGCTGCTCGAGGCGTACAACCGGGCGGAGATCGTCGAGGACTCGGCGCAGGCCTATCTCCACTGCCGCCTCCTCGGCCGCGAGCCGAAGCTCGACTTCTAGCCGGAGAGCTTCGCCAGAAACGCCCGGTCCTGATCGATCAACGCGGCGACCGTGGGGCGCTCGGTGACACGCGCGAACCAGCGCGCCAGGGCGGGGTACGTGGCGGTGTCGATGGCGACGCCGGCGTGTCCGAGGTTGACGAGCTGACAGAGGACGCTCACGTCGGCGAGCGTGAAGCGCCCGGCGACCAGGTACGTGCCGCTGCCGAGCTCGCTCTCGAGGTACGTGAAGTAGGTGGGGATCTCCGCGAGGGCGCTCGCGATCAGGCGTTCGTCCGGCGGCGTTCTTCATGAGCTTGGCGTTGATGACCCGCTGGAAGAAGATCTTCCCCGTGAGGCTCGGGGCCATGCCGCCGTCGGCGTACTCGTCGAACCAGCGCACGCGTGCACGCTCGTAGGGATCCTGAGGGAAGAGCGCCGGATCGGGAAAGCGCTCCTCGAGATATTCCGCGATCACCGAGCTGTCCGCGAGACTCCGCCCTTGCTCGTCCTCCAGGGCCGGGATGCGGCTGAGCGGGCTCAGCTTGAGGAACGCGGGCGACCTCTCGAACGGGTTCGCCCGCACGAGCTCATAGGAGGTCCGCTTCTCAGCGAGGACGATGCGGACCTTGCGGACGAACGGCGACAGGAGGGCGCCATGGAGCTTGAGCATGGCGCTGCAGTAGCCGCCGCCCCGGGCCGATGCAATCGGGCGTCGTTGCCGATCAGGACGAGGATCCGAGCATCGCGGTGAGCTCCCCGGCGATGCGGCGCGCGGCGGCGGCGTCGATGCGGAGCTGCTCGCGTGCCTGGGCGGTGGTCTCGCGAGTCTCGTCCGTGACGTGGCGATCGAGGAACGCCCCGACGTCGTCGGCGATCGCGGTCGGCGTGAGGTGCGCCATGCCGCGGATGACGTACTGGCGCAGCATCGGGATCCATCGTGAGGATGCAGGTGTCCCAGTGGTCGCGTACGAAACGCCACGCAGCGAAGCGGGCGTGGCGGGCGCCGAGCAGGCGCGCCAGCACGAAGGCACGATCCTGCGGCCGTACGTCGTCGGTGAAGGTCAGGGTGAGCGTGCGCTCGACGAGCGCGGGGTCCTCGAAGCTCGTCAATCCGTAGAGGAAGCGCTCCTCTTCTTCGGGGTCGTCGGTGGCGCTGCTGCGCTTGCGAGCGAGGTACCGATCGTACAGCGGCGCGTCGCCGGCACGCGCCGCCAGCCCGACGACCACCGGCACCAGGTTGGGGTCGAGCGTCGAACGCTCGTCCAGGTAGCGTTCGAGTCGCCGCCGTGCTTCGGTTCGGACGGTCTCCATCCGGGCGAGACGTCCGAGCGCCGCGATGACGGTGGCACGCTTCATCCGCTCGTCGGCGGTTTCGCCCGCGCCCGGAGCCCAGCCGAGGGCGTCGAGGCGATGGTGGAACATGCGCTCGACCAGGCGCGCAAACGCGGGCCGGGTCGCGTCGTCGAGGGCGTGGCTTTCGAGCCACGACAGCCGCTCCACGACGGCGTCGAGGACGGCACGGTCGTCCTCGCGGTGAAAGCCGTCGAGGAGCGTCATGAAGGCGCGCATGCCGCCGACGCCGGCCTTGACCAGCACCCACTGATTGCCGACCAGGCTGAGGCGCTCTTCCGCCGAGAGGGTGTCGACGGCGCCCGCCAGGCGCGCGATGCCGTCGTCGTCGAGGGCGTAGCGATAGAATCCGGCGGCGCCGCCGTTCGGGTGGATCCAGCGCGCGCCGGCGACCGTCACCTCGGCGTCCGCGTCCGCGAGCAGCACGCGCTCCTCGCGCACCGCCTCGGCGGTGCCGACCTTGAGCACCAGCGGGACGGGCCAGCGCTGCGGCGCCGCGCCGGCGGCCGCGTCCGGATCGGCGAAGAACCTGCGCTGCCGTAAGCGCAACGTGGCCCCCGCAGCATCGAAGCGCGTCGCGATCTCGACGACGGGGTGCCCGGGCTCGCGGATCCAGGCATTCGCGATGGTCGTGACGTCGTGGCCCGAGGCGACGGAGAGCTCGCGCCAGAAGTCGTCGGCCGTGGCGTTGCGCTCGGCATAGCGGCGCAGGTAGGCGCGGACGCCGCTCCGGAAGGCGTCGGCGCCGAGGAATGCCTCGATCATGCGCACCACGCCGGCGCCCTTCCAGTAGGTGATCACGTCGAAACGCTCCGCCGCCTGGCGCGCGTTGTCGACGTGGAAGGAGATGGGATGCGTCGATACGAGGGCGTCGAGCGCGAACGGCCGCGCCAGCGTCGCGACGAAGTCGCGCCACATCCCCCACTCCGGGACGAGGTCGGCCGTGGCCTTCCAGCCGACGAACGTGGCGAACGACTCGTTCAGCCACAGGTCGTTCCACCACGCCATGGTGACCAGATCGCCCCACCACATGTGGGTGAGCTCGTGCGCCGCGGTATAGAAGATGTCCTTGAGGGTATCCTCCGCCGCCTGCTGCGGATCGGCAGCGATGGCGGTCAGGCGATAGGTGATCGCGCCCGGGTTCTCCATCGCGCCGGCCTCGAAGTCGGCGAGGCCGATCGCGTCGATCTTGCCGTACGGATAGGGGATGGCCGTGTAGCCGGCGAGATATTCAACCGCACGCCGGTGCGCGTCGCGCGCGTAGACGCCCTTGTCGGCGAGGCCCCGCGGCAGCCAGACCCGGACCGGCACGCCGTCGGCGGTGGTGGCCGGCTCCGTCGCCTCGAACGGGCCGACCGCGAACGCGACCAGATAGGACGAGATCGGCGGCGTTTCGCGGAACCGAACCTCCTTGCGTTCGTCGCCCAACGCCCGCTCGGCCTCGATCGCACCGTTGGCGATGGCACATGCGGCGGCCGGCACGACCAGGGTCACGGAGAAACGCGCCTTGAACTCGGGCTCGTCGAAGCACGGAAAAGCGCGCCGTGCGTCCGCCGCCTCGAACTGGGTTGCGGCGTAGCGCAGCTCGTCCTTCACCGAGCGGTAGAGCCCGCGCAGCTTCTCGAGGATGACGCCGGCGAAGGTCACGTGCAGCGTCGTCGCGCCGGGCTCGAGCGCGGACGGAAAGACGAGCGACACGGCTTCGGCCGCGGGATGGACGACGATACGTGCCGTCCGGCCATCGGTGAGGCGGGCCTCGTGCAGCTCGAGATCGAGGGCGTGGAGGGTGACGACGTCGGTCGCGCGCGCGACCTCGAGGGCGATCGCGACGGAGCCGGTGAAGCGCCAGGTGTCGAGGTCGAGTTCGAGCCGCAACGCGTAGCGTCGCGGCAGGACGTCCTTCGACAGGCGGAAGTTCGCGCCCGGATCCTCGTGCGTCGCCATGGCGCGCTACTGTGACGAAGCGTCGGGCGCGGTGCAAGCATGCGGCCGCTGCGCGCGGACGTCGAGCGGGCGACGATGCAGCGGGCGCGCGTCGGCACGCCGGACCCGCACGCACGCGGCGACGCGTCGCGACAGCTAGGCGGCGCGCTCGACGACGGTGTCGATCATCGCCTGCACGATCGCGCCCACCTCGCCGTCCTTGGGCGTGAACACGTGGCGAATGCCGAGGCGACGGAGCTTCGGCTGATCCGCCTCGGGAATGATCCCGCCCATCACGACCGGGATGCCCTCGGCGCCGGCGTCGCGCAACCCGCGCTCCACCTCGGTCGCGATCCAGAGATGCGAGCCGGAGAGACTGGAGATGCCGATCAGGTCGACGTCCTCCTGCACCGCCGTCGCGACGATCATCGCCGGCGTCTGCTTGAGGCCGGTATAGACGACCTCCATGCCGGCCTCGCGGCAGGCGAACGCCAGGAGCTTGACCGCGTTGACGTGGCCGTCGAGGCCCGACTTGGCGAGCAGGATGCGCATGTGGCGTGGCGCGCGCGGCAGGCGCAGCGCCGGCGCGTCCTTGATCTCGGAGCCGAGCGGCGCCTGGTAGCGCCCACCGAGCGCGCGCTCGATCGCCTGCGTCCATTCGCCGGTCGTGCCGCCCGCCTTGGCGAGGGCGATGGATGGCACGAGGACGTTGGCGCCGGCCTTGGCGGCCTGCTCGAGGTCGGCGAGCGCTTTCGTGACCGCGGCCGCGTCACGCGTCTCCTTCCAGCGGGCGAGGGCCGCGACGCGGCGCGCGACGTGGGCGTCGGTGACGAGATCCTCCTCGCGCAGCCGCGACGTGCCGCTGAACGCGCCGACCTCGCCGGTGAAGGCATTGACGCCGACGACCAGGCGTTCCTTGCTCTCGAGCTGCTGGCGCCACCGCACGAGCGCCGCCGTGAGGCGCGTCGCCACCCAGCCGATGCACTGCGTGTAGCCGAGCCGCTCCATGTCCGCGACGATCGCGCGGGCATCGCGCTTGATCTCCGCGGTGACCTTCTCGATGACCTTGGAGCCCTCGAAGATGTCCGGGTAGTCGGCGATGCCGGTCTCGTGCATCAGCACCTGCTGCGTGCGCAGCGCGAGGATCTGCTCGCTCGGGTCGGGCAGGCCGAGCGCCTCGCGGAAGCCCGGCAGCTGCAGCGCGCCGACGCGAGCGGACGCCGACAACAACACCGGCAGCGCCTCGTACGCGATGCGGATGATGTTCACCTCGGGCTGCTGCTCGGTCAGCGTGAGCGAGCGCACCTGGCAGCCGGCGCGCCACTTGGTCTTGATGCCGTAGCGCTCCGCGCAGAGCTCGGTCCAGAGCTGGCTGTACGCGCGCACCTTGGAGATCTCGGGCACGAGCTCGATCCCCGAGTTGATGAAGAAGCTGATGCGCTCCACCACGCCGGCAAAGACGTCCGCACCGAGTGCCGGGCGGATGGTCTCGAGGATGAGGATCGCGTTGCCGACGGCGTAGCCGACCTCTTCCGCCGGCGAGGCGCCCGACTCCATGAAATGATAGCCGCAGCTGTTCATCGGGTTCCACTGCGGGGTCTCGGTGGCGGCGAACACGATGAGGTCGGTCGACAGCCGCAGCGACACGGCGGGGTCGAAGATCGACGTGCCGCGTGCAACGAATTCCTTGAGGAGATCGTTCTGCGTCGTGCCGCGTAGCCGGGCGCGCGGGATGCCACGCTGGTCGGCGAGGGCGACGTACAGCGCGAACAGCCAGGGTGCGGTGGCATTGATCGTCATCGACGTGTTGATGGAGCCGAGGTCGATCTCCCGGAAGAGCGCGTCCATGTCGCCGAGATGCGAGATCGACACGCCGGTGCCGCCGATCTCGCCCGCCGACATCGGATCGTCGGCGTCGTAGCCGTTCTGGGTCGGTAGATCGAAGGCGACGGACAGGCCGCGCTGCCCCTGCGCCAGGTTCTCGCGATAGCGGCGATTCGACTGCTCGGCATCGCCGAAGCCGGCGTACGTGCGGATGATCCAGGGAGTGCGGGCGGCGTCGCTCTTGGGCATGGCAGTCACTCCGAAAGGCGGATTGTCACTCGTGCGAGGCGAAGAGGCAAGGCTGATTGGGCGCGCGCGCGAGTCGGTGCCCGGTGCCGGACCATTCAGGCGGGCGGCACGACCGTCGGAGGCACATCGTAGCTGCTTTCGGCGGCACGGACCGACGGCTCGAGCATGTCGGTGTCCGCGCCGGCGCCCTGCGCCACCGCGACCAGGGCCGCGCCGATCGCCAGCTCGAACGCCGCCGCCAACCATCCCGGGAGGCCGGGATTGCCGTCGACGTAGACGCCGAAGAGCCGCCCGAGACACATGCCGACCCAGAGCAGGCCGATGAACAGCAGGCGCGGGCGATGGGCCTTGGGATCGAGTCCCGCGAGAAGCGTGAAGCAGGCCATCACCACGAAGAGGCCGCCGTACGTGGCGCGGACCTCACCCAGCGCGGCGGCCATGTGCGACGGGTTGGCGTACGCGAGGCCGAGCAGGCCGAGGGTGCGTTCCGGGTAGATCAGCCCGAAGACGCCGAGTGCGAGCATGACCATGCCGACGACGATCGTGATGAGACGCGGGCTCATGGGGGGCGGAGCATACCACCAGCGCACCCGCGCACGGAAGCGCGGGCGCCGCTCAGATGCGCCGATGCCGGCCGAGCCCGAGACCGAACGCGAGCAGGGCGCCACCGAGCAAGGGCAGGGCGGCCTGCAGGCCGCTGGCGCGCGCCCACAGCACCAGCCGCTGCACCGTCCCGGGGCCGGTCGCGACCGGCGCTGCGCCGATCTGGAGGACGCGGACGTCGGTGAACCACGCCGTGCCGGTATTCAAATTGGCATAGCTCCCGAGACGGAGGCAGACGTCCCACTGGCGCTCCTCGCCGGCCCGTGCCTCGACCTCGATGCGCCGCCAGTCCGCCGTACCACGCACGTCGGCCGAGTCGGCGACGCGCGGCTCGACCGCGATGTGCGCGCCCGAGGCGCCCGTGCCGATGTCGCTGGCGCGCACCCGTGTCGATACGCGATACGTCGCGCCCGGCTGGACCGGCACGCTCTGGCACCAGCGCGCGTCGTTGGGGACGACATTGTGCATCCCGGCGCTGCCGGGGGCGTCGTCGGCCGCAGGCGTCCACGTGAACTCGACGCCCTCGCGCGCCCAGGCCTCGTTCCGCCACTCCGCGGGCGCGCCGTCGGCACCCTCGCGGAAGGTGCCGTTCCGGACGAGGTCGGCCGCATGGGCCGACGACCCGAGCGTGAGCGAGAGAGCGACGACGCCGAGCAGCGTCGAGCGTTCGATCAGCCTTCCCATCGCCGCAGCACCATCGAGGCGTTCGCGCCGCCGAAGCCGAACGAGTTGGTGAGCGCCAGACGCACGTCCGCGCGTCGCGCGGAGTGAGGCACGTAGTCGAGGTCACACTCGGGATCGGGATTGTCGAGATTGATCGTGGGCGTGATGATGCCGGTCTCGAGCGTCTTGGCCGTGAGCAGGGTTTCGAGCGCGCCCGACGCGCCGATGAGATGGCCCGTCATCGACTTCGGCGCGCTCACGGCGACCCGGTAGGCGTGGGCGCCGAAGACGAGCTTCAGCCCCTGGGTCTCGTTGATGTCGCCGATGGGGGTGGAGGTGGCGTGGGCATTGACGTAGTCGATCTCCTCCGGCGCGACGCCGGCGCTCTCGAGCGCCGCCTGCATGCACGCGGCGACGCCGATGCCGTCGGGGAGCGGCGCCGCGATGTGGAACGCCTCACTGCCGGTCGCGTACCCGACGATCTCCGCGTAGATGCGCGCGCCGCGTGCCCGCGCGTGATCGAGCGACTCGACGATCATCATGGCGCACCCCTCGGAGAGGGCAAAGCCGTCACGATCGCGATCGAACGGCCGGCTCGCCCGCGCCGGCTCGTCGTTGCGCATGGTGACGGCGCGGGAGTTGGAGAAGCCGGCGACCTCGGTCGGATCGATGAGCGCGTCCGTGCCACCAGCGATCATGGCGTCGCAGGTTCCCTCGCGAACGTAGCGCCAGGCCTCGCCGACGGCGTTCAGCCCCGAGGCGCAGGCATTGCCGATGGTGAAGTTCGGCCCGCGCACCTGCAGGCGGATCGCCACCTGGGCGGCGCCCATGTTGGTCGTGATCGCGGTGATGTAGAAGGGCGACACCCCCCCAGGACCGTCCTCGTTGTACGCGGTCACGGTGCGGAAGATGGTGCGCGCGCCGCCATTGTTGTTGCCGAGCAGGACGCCGATGCGGCGCGAATTGTCGAGACTGATCGGTAGCGCCGCGTCCTCCACCGCCATCATCGCCGACGCGACGGCATAGCGCGCGAAATCGTCCATGCGCTTCAGGTGCTTCGGCGGGATGTAGCTCCCCGGCTCGAAGCCCCGCACCTGCCCGGCGATGCGACACAGCTGGTTGGAGGGGTCCCACAGCGTGATCGGCCCGATGCCGGAGCGTCCTGCGCAGGCGCTCTCCCAGATGGTGGCAGCGCCGGTCCCGAGCGGGGTGACGCCGCCCAGTCCCGTGATCACGACTCGCGGTGCGCTCATCGACGACGCCATCTGTAGTTCCCGCGGCGAGGTGCGTCAAACAGCGCCGCGTCGTGGCGCCCGTCCCCGATTGGGTGCTAGATCGCTGCCATGCCATTCGCCGAATTGCCGACCGCCCGCATCTACTACGAGACACACGGTGACGGCCCGTGGCTCGTCTTCGCCCACGGCGCCGGCGGCAATTGCCTCTCCTGGTGGCAACAGGTGCCGTGCTTCGCGTCCCGCTATCGCTGTCTCACCTACGATCAACCCGGCTGGGGACGCTCGACCGCGGCGGGAGCGCCGGATCCCGGGCGCTTCGCCGACGATCTGGTTGCGCTGCTCGATCACCTCGGCGTCGAGCGCGCCGCGCTGGTCGGCCAATCGATGGGCGGCTGGGCGGTGCTCGGCTGCGCGCTGCAGATACCCGCCCGCGTGTCGCATGTCCTCCTCGCCAGCACGCTCGCGGGACTCACCGACGAGGCGACGACCGCGATGCTGGTGCAGGCCATCGCGGCCACGGTCGGCCAGGCGGTCGATGGCCACGCGGCGCTCGCCGCCGACTTCCCCGCGCGCGAGCCGGAGAAGACGTTGCTCTTCGAGCAGATCGCGGGCCTCAATCCGCCGCTGCAGCCGGCGTTCCTCGAGGCGCTCGTCCGACTCCGCGTCGTGCCGCCGAGCGCCGCGCCGTTCGCCCTCGCGTTCGTCGCTGGCGATCGCGATCGCCTCTTCCCCCTGCCGATGATCCAGCTCTCGCACGGCCGCGTTCCGGGGTCGGCGTTGACCGTCGTCCCCGGCGCGGGACACTCGATCTACTTCGAGTGCCCCGCGGAGTTCAACCGAACGCTCGAGGCGTTCCTCCACGGCTGAGGCCGCCGGGCCGGCCGCGGGAGCGCGTCAGACCGCCGCATCGGCGCCGAGCGTGGCCGCGCCGTGCAGCTCGCGCTCGAGCGCCACCGCGACCGCCTCGTCCTGACGGTTGCCTTCGTCCGGATCGAGCGTGGAGAAACCCATGACGCCCATGTCCTCGAACGCGGCGCGGATGCTGGGGCCCCAGATCCCGATGTCCTTGAGCGTCGGCACGATGCGCATGAAGAGGCCGCCGCGGAACTGTCGCATGAGCTCCGACTCCTTCACGTAGCGCACGCACTCGTCGGCGTCGTAGTCCAGATTGCGCCACACCTCCTCGCCGAGGAACCGGTCGCGCATCAGGTAGCAGGCCTCGACGGTGAACTCCTCGCGCTCGCGCCGCTCGGCCTCGGTGAGCTGCGGATAGTAGTCGCGAAGGGCGAGGCGGCCGAAGGCGACGTGCCGTGCCTCGTCCTGCATCACGTAGGCGTTTACCTCGCGGGCCGTCGGCTCCGTCGCGACGTCGCGGATGTTGCCGAAGGCGGCCAGCGCGAGCCCCTCGATGAGGATCTGCATGCCGAGGTAGGTGAAGTCCCAGCGGGAGTCCGCGACGATCTGCTCGAGCAGGGTCGCGAGGTGGGGATTGATCGGGTAGGCGAGCTCGAGCTTCTCGCGGATGTAGCGCGAGTAGGTCTCGACGTGCCGGGCCTCGTCCATCACCTGGGTGCCGGCGTAGTATTTCGCGTCGAGGTCGGGGACCGTCTGGACGATCTTGGCCGTGCAGATGAGCGCGCCCTGCTCGCCGTGCAGGAACTGCGAGAACTGCCACGAGGCCATGTGACGCCGGACGTTGCCCTTCTCCTTGTCCGTCAGCTTGCCCCACACGCGCGAGCTCGAGATCGGAATGAACGCGTCGGGGACGCCGAGCGGGTTGTCGTGATCGATCGGACGGGTCCAGTCGATGCGCTTCGCCGCGTCCCACTGGCGATCCTTCCCCTTCTGGTAGAGGCTCCGCATCTTCTCGCGGCTGTCGGCATAGTCCCAATCGAAGCGGGTGATCGTCTCGGCCGTCTCGACCGACCAGGATTCGTCGCTCATCGGCAGTGCGTAGCTGTCCATCTTCATCACGGGGCTCCTCTCGACGTGTGCCTAATAATGTTGACGGAACTATCAATAGTGGTGCCTATCCGTCAAGGGAATATGAAGTCCAGCGTAGAATTCACGTGATTCAGACTACCGGCGCGGAGGGGAGCGACGGAAGCATCTTAATTGACTCAATTATCGACAACGGGGCGGCGTCGATGCTATGCTGCGCCTGTGACCGCACCACGACCGCGCGCGGCGCGCCTGGCGCCCCAGGACCGGCGCGCCCAGCTCCTCGCCTGCGCGATCCGCGTCGTCGCCCGGCGCGGCCTCGGGCGTGCGACGCACGCCGAGATCGCCGTCGAGGCGGGTGTCGCCGTCTCGACGGTGTTCGTCTACTTCAGGACGCGCGCCGATCTCGTGCGTGCCGTGCTCGACGAGGTCGAGCGCTTCCAGTACGCGCTCCTCGAACGACATCATCGAGCGGACAATCCGGTGCCGCGTGCGCTCCTCGATCACGCCATCGCCTTCGCCGCCTGCGTCGATACCCACCCGGACCACGCGCGTGTCCTGCTCGAGTGGAGCACCTCCATCCGGGAGGAGATTCTGGCCGCTCTACGTGCGCGTCCACGACGGCCTGGTGGCACGCATCGCCGCGACGCTCCGGCGCGGACAGGCGGATGGGAGCGTGCCGGCGCATCTCGATGCCGACGATACCAGCCTCCTCATCGTCGGCGCCGGCCACGTGGTCGCGCAGATGAAGTTCACGCGCCAGCCGCCGGAGAAGGTCCACCGGTTCCTGCTGACGCTGTTGCGCGGCGCGATCGGCGCGAGTGCGGTCGCGGCCGCCCTGGGGTGAGACGGTGCAGGGATCGCCGTCGCCGCACTGCCGCGTGAGGCCGGGCGCGCGGACCACAGCGCTCGAACCCGTCGCACAGGTCGCCGTCGGCGCATTCGGCGTCGAGCAGGCAGGCGTATGCCGAGGGTCCGGCGGCCATGAGGCAGGCAAGGGCGGCGACGTACGGGCCGTGGCGCACGGGTCCTCCACCGGGAAACGAGGGAGGATCCTATAGCAGGACGGGCGGCCCCGAGGTGTCAAGCAAATTGCCGCAGGGGGCGGTCCCGTTTGCGGCGGCGGCGAGTCGTCGGCTATCACCGCCTGCAAAGGGAGGGCTCCGATGAAGCTCTACGTAGGGAATCTGTCTTACGACGTCACGGACGACGAGCTGCGCGAGGCATTCGGCGCGTACGGGCAAGTGACGTCGGCAGACGTCGTGAAGGACCGGCACAGCGGCCAGTCCAAGGGCTTCGGGTTCGTGGAGATGCCTTCCAAGGACGAAGCGACGGCCGCCATGGGAGCGCTGAACGGCACCGATCTGCGCGGCCGGACGATCAACGTCAACGAGGCCAGGCCGCGGACCGATGGCGGGGGTGGCGGCGGCCGGCGAGGCGGCGGCGGCGGGGGCGGGGGCGGCTTCGGAGGACGCGGCGGGGGCGGCGGCGGCGGGGGCGGGGGACGTGGCCGCTGGTAGCACGCGCCAGCGCACAACTTTTTTGACGTCCGCGCGCAATTAGTGACGCCCGGCCATGGCCGGGCGGACAGGGCGACGCGGAATCGCGGGGAAATGCGCGCCCCGCGAGACCGGCGTCCTGGCATGCTGCTTGCGTGGGGGAACCGCGATGCAAGTCTCGCGGTGGGCCTCCGTGCGCCTTCTCGGCCATCTCAAAGGCGAGAACGGCGATTCCACGACCCGGCGTGCCACGATCGATGGTCCGGCGTTTCGCTGGCGGGCCTGGATCGTCGGCATCCTCGCCCTGACGGTGCTCCTCGTCCTGCGTCTCGTGTTCTGCCAGCTCGCCGCCGACCGACGCGAGCAGGTCATCGGCGACGACCTCCGTCGCGTCGTCGAGGCCGCCTACTATCCGCATCGCGACTACCTCGAGCCGCGGATGGGCCTCGCGCGGCAGATCGGGGCCCTGCTGGCGTCACCGGGGGCGGCGCCGCAGACGGTGCGCGCCGTCGCGGCGGCGGGCATCGAGCAGCTGCCGGACGTGCCGTTCCTCATCTACCGGGGCCAGCGCGGGTCGGGCTGGCAGGTCGGTCTGAGCGCCATCCCGCCGGAGATCGAGGCACTCGAAGGCCGTCTGGATACGTCGTTCCGGACGAACCCACGTGCCGTTCCCGCGCTCGCCGCGGATCTCGCTCCCTGGGGACGGACGCTGCTGGTTCGACTTGCGCTTACCGGCGGCGCGACGCTGCTCGAGGCGATTCGCCTCGCCCCGCTCTACGACCATCTGTTCCTGCCCACGCTGCGTGAGAGCTATGTGCTGCAGATCTTCGACGAGACGGGACTCGTGTGGGGCGAGGCCGGAGAGCCGCCGTCCACGGCGAACGTCGTGACGCGGCGGTTTCCTGTCGCCTCGCAACGCTGGACCGTTCGCGGCTGGCCGCGGCCCGCGTGGTTGGCCGGGCAGCGCCGCGCGGAGTGGTGGGCGATCGCGGGATTCGGGCTGCCGACCGCGCCGCTCCTTGCGGCCATATTGGTCTGGCTGCTGCTCTGGTGGGGACGCCTCACGCGGAAGACCGTGCTCGCGGAGCACCGCATGCGGCTCACCGTCGACCGGGCGCTGGACGCCGTGATCACGATGACGGCCGAGGGGCGCATCATCGAGTGGAACGCGCAAGCGGAGGCGACCTTCGGGTGGACCCGCGACGACGTGATCGGTCGCTTGGTCGAGGAGACGATCGTGCCGCCGGCGCAGCGCGCCGCGCACGCAGAGGGCCTGGCGCGGTATCTCGCGACCGGCGAAGCGCGAGTGGTGAACCGGCGCGTCGAGGTGACCGCCTGGCACCGCGACGGGCACGAGTTCCCGGTCGAGCTCTCGGTCTCCCCCGTCGCGCTGCGCGGCACGTATCAGTTCACCGCGTTCGCGCGCGACATCACCGAGCGCAAGCGCGTCGAGGAGGAGCTGCGCACCGCGAAGGAGAACGCCGAGGCGGCGAATCGCGCCAAGAGCGAATTCCTGGCGACCATGAGTCACGAGATCCGCACGCCGATGAACGGGATCTTCGGCATGACGGAGCTGGCGCTCGATACGAGCGACGACATCGAGCGGCGGGATTTCCTGGTGCGCGCGCGGGCGTGCGCCGAGAGCCTCATGACGATCATCAACGACGTGCTCGACTTCTCGAAGATCGAGGCCGGCAAGCTCGATCTCGAGTGCATCGAGTTCGACGTGCGCGGCGTCATCGACGGCGTGCTCGACACCTTGGCGATCGAGGCCGGCTGCAAGCAGCTCGAGCTCGTCGGATCCGTCGATGAGGCCCTGCCGCCGCGGCTCCGCGGCGATCCCGGGCGCCTGCGGCAGGTGATCATGAACCTGGCGGGCAACGCGCTGAAGTTCACGGAGCACGGCGAGATCGTGATCCGTCTCGGCGCGGCCGCGGGCTCCGGCGCCGAGCGCGTCGTCCTGCGTTGTACGGTGCAGGACACCGGCATCGGCATCCCGCTCGACAAGCAGAAGGCGATCTTCGAGTCCTTCACGCAGGCCGACAGCTCGACGACGCGACGGTACGGCGGCACCGGACTCGGGCTCGCCATCTCGCAGCGCCTGATCTCGATGATGGGCGGCACGATCGGCGTCGAGAGCCAGCCGGGTCACGGCAGCACGTTCTGGTTCGAGGTCGGGCTCGAGCCGGGCGGGCCGGCGACCGTGGTCGAGAAGCGTCACCTCGCCGGGCTGCGAGTGCTGGTCATCGACGACAACGCGACCAATCGCATGGTCCTGCTGAAGCTCTTGCAGAGCTGGGGGTGCCGCGCCGCGCTCGCCTCCGGCGGGGCCGAGGGGTGCGATCTGCTGATCCACGCGGCGCACGGCGGCGAGCGCTTCGATCTCGTGCTGCTCGACATGCACATGCCCGATCTCGACGGGATCGCGACCGTGCATCGCATCCGGGCCGAGCCGACCACCCGCGGCGTTCCGATCATCGCCCTCACCTCGGTGAGCCGCAGCGGAGCGCGTCACGACGGGCTCGACCTCGCCGGGTTGATTCCCAAGCCGATCAAGCACGCGCAGCTCGCCGAGGCGATCGTGCAGGCGCGCATCCGACCCGGATCGGGCGCCGACGGCACGGCGGCGGGACGACGGCAGGCGCGCATCCTGGTCGTCGACGACAACGAGGCGAACCGCATCATCGCCGAAAAGGTCCTGCGACGTGCCGGCTACGACGTCCACCTCGCGGCCAACGGCCGGGAGGCGATCGCCGCGTTCCGGACGTGCTCCCCCGACCTCGTCCTGATGGACGTGCAGATGCCGGAGATGGACGGCATCGCCGCAACCGCCGCGATCCGCGCCGGCGAGAATCCCGCCTTTCGCCGTCCGATCTTCGCCCTCACCGCGGCGATGTCCGCGGAGGATCGCACGCGCTGCAGCGAGGCGCAGATGGACGGGTACATCGTGAAGCCGCTACGTCGCGAGGATCTGTTGGAAACCGTCGGGCGGGCCCTGGCCGGCGGGCCAGTGGATCCGCCGGCACCGACGCCGGAGGAGCCCGAGGAGGCCCTGCTCGACGACGATCTCATGGCCGAGATCGCCGGACGCTTCCTCGACGAGGCCGTCGTCCGCTGCGAGTCGTTGCGGACGGCGCTCTCGGGAAACGACGCGAAGGCGGTCGAGCACATCGGTCACTACCTCAAGGGCGGGGCGGCGCAGCTCGCGATCATGGCGGTACGGGATCTCGCGGCGGCGGTCGAGATGCTGGGGCGGACCGGCCAGCTCGCATCCGTCGCCGGCCTCGTGCCCGCGCTCGCCGACGAGATCGTCATCGCCCAACGCGCGCTGGCCGCGCGCGCGTCCGGGACCGCCGCGTCAGCCTAGGCGCGACCGGCCGGGTCCGGCCTCAGCGGGCGTACATCGCCGCGAAGCGCCGCTCGAGCTCCGCGGTCGGCACGTCTTCCTTGTGAGTGGCGAAGACCCACTGGTGGCCGAACGGATCGGAGAGGCGGCCGGCGCGGTCGCCGTAGAACTGGTCCGCGACCGGACGGACGACGATCGCGCCTGCCGCGACGGCGCGTGTGAAGAGCGCGTCGACGTCGTCGACGTAGAGGTGGATCGTCACCGGCGAGCCGCCGAGCGTCTGCGGACTCAGGATGTTCATCTCCGGATACTCGTCCGCGAGCATGATCAGCGCCTCGCCGATGCGCAGCTCGGCATGACCGATGCGGCCACCGGTCGGCTCGGTGAGCCGCATGGTCTCCATTGCGCCGAATGCCTGCGCGTAGAAGGTGATCGCGGCGGCACCGCCCCTCACGCAGAGATACGGGGTCGCGCCGCGCGATCGGGCGGGGATCGCTTTCTCGATCGTCGTCATGGCGGCGGCATAACACGCCGCCCGCGTAGGTGAAATCCCTCGGGGCGTCAGCGCGCGTCCTGCTCCTCGCGCAAGCTACGCAGGATCGCCCACGTCGCGGGCGACTGGTTGAGCGTGTAGAAGTGTACGCCGGGAGCGCCGCGCCGAAGAAGCTCGCGGCACTGCTGTGTCGCATAGGTGATGCCGATCTGCAGCGCGGCCGCGTCGTCGCCGCGTGCCCGATCGAGATCGCGCTGTAACGCCGTCGGGATGGCGGCACCCGAGAGGGCGGCGATGCGCTCGATCTGCGCCACGTTGGTGATGGGCATGATCCCCGGCACGATCGGAGCGGTGATCCCCTCGGCGCGCGCGCGCTCGACGAAGGCGAAGTAGCGCGCGTTCTCGTAGAAGAGCTGGGTGATCAGGAACTCGACGCCGGCGTCGATCTTCGCCTTCAGGTTCGCGAGGTCGAGCTCGGCGGTGGCGCACTCGGGGTGCTTCTCCGGATACGCCGCGCCCCCGAGGCAGAAGGGATAGCCGCGCTCGCGGATGAAGCGGACGAGCTCGCTCGCGAAGCAGAACCCGTCGGGCGGCTGGACGAACGCCGGCTGATCGCGCGGCGCGTCCCCGCGCAGGGCGAGGACGTTCTCGATCTCCGAGTCGCGGATGAGGCCGAAGATGCGGGCCATCTCGTGGCGACCGGCGGTGGCGCAGGTCATGTGGGCCATCGCCTCGATGCCGAGCTCGCGCTTGATGCGGGCCGTGATCTCGATCGTCTTCTCCGGCGGCTTCGCGCCGGTCTTGGTGACGGAGACGAACCCCGGCCGCAGCTCCTTCAGGCGATGGACCGTCTCGAGCAGCTTCCGCTCGCCCTCGTCGGTCTTGGGCGGGAAGAACTCGAACGAGAAGACCGGCTCGCCACCGTCGAACAGCCCTCGGATGCGCATGGACCGCCTAGCTTAACCGGGACGGGGGCGCCGTGGCCAGCACGGTTTTTCCGGGCCGGTGCGGATGCTATCCTGGGCACCTATGAGCGAGCGCGACACACGCGATGACGGAACCGGCGTCGCCACTCGACACGCGCACGGAGCGGCGCTCAAAAGCCGCAGATGTACAAGGTCCTGCTGCACAACGACGACTACACCACGATGGAGTTCGTCGTGTTCGTCCTCCAGGGCGTGTTCCACCGCTCCGAGACCGACGCCGTGCAGATCATGCTCCACGTCCACAAGAACGGCATCGGCGTCGCCGGCGTCTACACCCGCGAGGTCGCCGAGACGCGCATCGCCCAGGTCGAGGCACTGGCGCGCGCAGCACGAGTTTCCGCTGCGCTGCAGCATGGAAGAGGCGTGATCCGCCGCAGGGCGCGAGCGGAGTCGCATGCGCATCAGCCGTGAGCTGGAAGTCACTCTGACCCTGGCGCGTCGACGAGGCGCGGCGCCGCCGGCACGAGTTCCTCTGCATCGAGCACGTGCTGTACGCGCTTGCTGCACGACGACGACGTCGCCGAGATCATGCGGCAGTGCGGCGGCGACGTCGCTCGACGCTCAAGCGATGCGCTCGAGAAATTCTTCGACGAGAAGCTCGAGCAGCTGCCGGAGGGCGTCGACCACCTGCCCCGCAGCAGACGCTCGGCTTCCAGCGCGTCATCCAGCGCGCCGCGGCGCACGTGCAGTCGGCCGGCAAGGACGAGATCCTCGGCCGCAACGTGCTGGTCGCGATCTTCCGCGAGCCCGATTGCCACGCCGCCTACCTGCTCGAGCAGCAGGGCATCACCCGCCTCGACGTCGTGAGCTACATCTCGCACGGCGTCTCGAAGATCGCGCGAGGAGCCGGCGCCGGTGCCGAGGCGAAGACGAGACGGAGGCCGACGAGGACGACGACGCACGCCGGCCGCAGAAGGACCCGCTGGCGCTCTCTACGCGGTCGATCTGGTCGCGCGCGCGGCCGCCGGCAAGATCGATCCGCTGATCGGCCGCGACGCCGAGCTGGCGCGCACGGCGCGCGTGCTCTGCCGCCGGCGCAAGAACAACCCGGTGTTCGTCGGCGAGGCCGGGGTCGGCAAGACCGCGCTCGCCGAAGGGCTGGCGCTGCAGATCCACCAGGGCAAGGTGCCGCGCGGCGCTGCAAGCAGCGCGCGCGTCTACGCGCTCGACATGGGTGCGCTGCTCGCCGGCACGCGCTTCCGCGGCGACTTCGAGCAGCGCCTCAAGGCCGTCCTCGCGGCGCTGCGCAAGCAGCCGGGCGCGATCCTCTTCATCGACGAGATCCACACCGTGGTCGGCGCCGGCGCCGACCAGCGGCGGCTCGCTGGACGCCTCGAACATCCTCAAGCCCGCGCTGGCGTCCGGCGAGCTGCGCTGCATCGGCGCGACCACGTACCACGACTACAAGAGCTACTTCGAGCGCGACCGCGCGCTGGCGCGCCGCTTCCAGAAGATCGAGATGCCGGAGCCGAGCGCCGACGAGACGCACGAGATCCTCGAAGGGCCTGAAGACGCACTACGAGGAGCATCACGGCGTCACGCTACACGCGCGCCGCGCTGCGCGCCGCCGCCGAGCTGTCGGCCAAGCACATCAACGACCGCCACCTGCCCGACAAGGCGATCGACGTCATCGACGAGGCCGGCGCCATCGTGCAGATGCAGCCCGCCGACGCCGACGCAAGAAGGTCGTGCGCACCAAGGACATCGAGCACGTGGTCGCGACGCATCGCCAAGATCCCGCCGCGCAGCGTGTCGGTGTCGGATCGCGAGCGGCTGGAGACCCTCGAGCGCGATCTCAAGCTCTCGGTCTTCGGCCAGGACGAGGCGATCACCACGCTCGCCTCGGCGATCAAGCTGGCGCGCGCCGGCCTCGGCCATCCGGAGAAGCCGGTCGGCTCGTTCCTGTTCGCCGGGCCCGACGGGCGTCGGCAAGACCGAGGTCGCCAAGCAGCTGGCGTCGGTGCTCGGCATCGAGTTCCTGCGCTTCGACATGAGCGAGTACATGGAGGCGCACACCGTCTCGCGCCTGATCGGCGCGCCGCCGGGCTACGTCGGCTTCGATCAGGGCGGCCTGCTGACCGACGCGATCCGCAAGACGCCGCACGCGGTGCTGCTGCTCGACGAGATCGAGAAGGCGCATCCGAACCTCTTCAACATCCTGCTCCAGGTGATGGATCACGCCACGCTGACCGACAACAACGGCCGCAAGGCCGACTTCCGCAACGTCATCCTGATCATGACGACCAACGCCGGCGCGCAGGAGATGGCGGCGGCCGCGATCGGCTTCGGCGGCCGCTCGAACGCCGACAAGGGCGCGAAGGCGATCGAGCGGCTCTTCAGCCCCGAGTTCCGCAACCGCCTCGACGCCGATCATCGCCTTCGGCGCCGCTGTCGCTGCCGGTGATCGAGCGCGTCGTCGACAAGTTCATCCTCGAGCTCGACGCGCAGCTGAACGAGAAGCGCGTCTTCATCCAGCTCACCCCGGCGGCGCGCGCGCTATCTGGCCGAGAAGGGCTACGACCCGACCTTCGGCGCGCGGCCGATGGCGCGGCTGATCCAGACCGAGATCAAGCGCGTGCTCGCCGACGAGATCCTGTTCGGCCGCCTGCGCGACGGCGGTCGCGTCGAGATCGACACCGACGATGGCGCGCTGACCTTCGCGTACACGCCCGCCGAGCCGACGGCCGCGCCGCCGGCCGCAGAAGAGCCCGACGAGCTCGAAGCGGCGGACGCCGAGCCGGGTGGCGACGGGAGCTCCTCGGCCGGCTGACGCCTTCGCACCGCACGGCTCCCGACCGACGGGCACGTAGCGCCGGGCGCCGCTACGCCTGTTGTTTCAGCGCGCTCTGCTCGCCCATCCAGGTCGATCTCACGGGCCACGGCCGCACGCTCGTGGACCAGGTAGTCGCTCGACGGCGCGCGCCAGCCGCGGATCGGCGAGGTAGTGCATGCTGGTGGTGGGACGCGCGTCGAAGCCGCGGAGGTGCTTGAACTCGCCGCCGGCCCCCGGCTCGAAACGGGTGATGCCTTCCTGCAGGCACTATTCGATCGCCGCGTAGTAGCAGACGTTGAAGTGCAGGTAGCGGAGATCCTCGAAGCGCGCCCCAGTAGCGACCGTAGAGGACGTCGTTCTTGCGGACGTTGAACGGTGCCGCCGACGATCGTGTCGCCGCGGCGCGCGACGACGAAGCACAGACGCCGACGCCAGGCCGGTGCAGCAGCCGAAGAGGGCGGCGTTCAGGTACTGGCGTCCCCAGTAGAGCTTGTCGACGGTGTGCTTGTAGAGACGGAACATCGGCGCGAACAGCGACTCGGGAATGGCGTCGCCGGCGTGCACGGTGATGGTGACGCCCTGGGCCTCGAGCTCCCGGCGCTCGCGTTTGATCTGTGTGCGGCGCTTGCTGCGGAAGGCCGCCGAGATAGTCGTCGAAGGTGCGCCAGCCCGGGTTGACCCACTGGAACTGGTAGCCGCGTGCGCTCGAGGAACCCGAGCGGCGCGAGCGCCACCGCCTCGTCCGGCATGCAGAAGTTGACGTGCACCGAGGAGAACCCCTGCCGGTCGCAGACCTCCCGGAGCGCGCCGGCCAGCGCCCGTACCACGGTCGGCCGGTCGGCGTCGGGATGCGACAGAAAGCGCACGCCGGTCGCGGGCGTGAACGGCGCCGCCACGAGCAGCTTCGGATAGTAGTCGATGCCGCCCCGGTGCGCCGCCTCGGCCCAGCCGTGATCGAAGACGAACTCGCCCTGGCTGTGGGTCTTCACGTACAGCGGGCAGGCGCCGAGCAGCCGCGCGCCGTCGCGCAGGAGCAGATGTTGCGGCACCCAGCCGCTGTCCGCGCCGACACAGCCGGCCTCCTCGAGCGAGGCGAGCCAGCCCCATTCGAGAAACGGCGATCCGCTCCCGGCGAGAGCGTCCCACTCGTTCGGCGGCACGACCGCCAGCCCGCTCACCACGTCGATCCGCATGCGAGAGTCGCGTCCGACTCTAACGGACGCCCCCCACCATCACCAGCCGACGAATTGACATGGAGCGACGTGCGACTACTGTAGCGACAACCCCCACCCACGGAGGTCGCCATGAGTCAACCCGCGAGGCAGATGCCCGTCCTCGATCCCGCCGTCAGCGCCTTCGTCGGCGGCGCGTCGAAGCGCCTGCTGATCGACGGCCAATGGGTCGATGCGCAGTCCGGCAGGACGTTCGAGACGATCGATCCGACCACCGGCAACGTGCTGGCGCACGTCGCCGAGGCGGACGCCGCCGACGTCGATCGTGCCGTGCGCGCGGCGCGCGCGGCCTTCGAGCGCGGCTGGGGCGAGTCGAAGCCGGGCGAGCGCACCCGGCTTCTCAACCGCATCGCGGATCTCCTCGAAGCGCATGCCGACGAGCTGGCGCAGCTGGAGACGCTCGACAACGGCAAGCCGATCTTCGAGTCGCGCAACATCGACGTGCCGGGCGCGATCGAGGTGTTCCGCTACTACGCGGGCTGGCCGACGAAGATCTACGGCGAGACGAACCCGAGCGACGCCGAGTTCTTCAGCTACACCCTGCGCGAGCCGGTCGGCGTGTGCGGGCAGATCATCCCATGGAACTTCCCGCTGCTGATGGCGGCGTGGAAGATCGCGCCCGCGCTCGCCTGCGCCAACACGGTCGTGCTGAAGCCGGCCGAGCAGACGCCGCTCACCGCGCTGCGCCTCGCCGAGCTGCTGCTCGCGGCCGGGGTGCCGAACGGCGTCGTCAACGTGTTGCCGGGCTTCGGCGAGACCGCGGGCGCGGCGATCGCGTCGCATCCGGGGGTGGACAAGGTGGCCTTCACCGGCTCGACCGAGGTCGGCCGGCACATCCTGAAGGCGTCCGCCGGCAACCTGAAGCGCGTGTCGCTCGAGCTCGGCGGCAAGTCGCCGAACATCGTGTTCGCCGACGCCGATCAGGACGCGGCCACGGCCGGTGCCCTGATGGGCATCTTCTTCAACCAGGGCCAGGTGTGTTGCGCCGGCTCACGCCTGTTCGTCCAGGAGCGGCTCTACGACGAGTTCACCGACAAGGTCGGCGCGTTCGCGCAGCAGGTGAAGCTCGGTCCGCCGCTCGACCCCGAGACGCGGATGGGGCCGCTCGTGTCGAGCGAGCAGTACGACCGGGTGAAGGGCTACCTCAAGGTCGGCAAGGAGGAAGGCGCGACGGTCAAGGCGGGCGGCGAGGCGGCGACCGAGGGCTCGATGGCGCAAGGCTACTTCGTCAAGCCGACGGTCTTCACGGGCGTGAGGAACTCGATGCGCATCGCCCAGGAGGAGATCTTCGGACCGGTGGTCGCGGCGATCCCCTTCGAGGACGAGCACGACGCCGTGTTGCAGGGCAACGACACCATGTACGGACTCGCCGCCGGCGTGTGGACGCGCGACGTCAGCAAGGCGCACAAGGTGGCGCGCGCCCTCAAGGCAGGCACGGTCTGGGTGAACTGCTACAACCAGATGAACCCGTCCTCGCCGTTCGGCGGCTACAAGCAGAGCGGCTTCGGGCGCGAGCTCGGCAAGCACTCGCTCGACCTGTACACGCAGATCAAGCAGGTCTGGATGAAGCTGTGAGGGAGGGCATCGTTCGCGCGCGCGGGCTCGAGTTCCCCACGCTCGAGGACGGGGAGGGCCCGCTGGCGCTCTGCCTGCACGGGTTTCCGGACCACAGCCGGTCCTTCCGCCGTCAGCTTCCAGCCCTCGCGGCCGCGGGCTTCCGCGCCGTGGCGCCGGCGATGCGCGGCTATGCGCCGTCGGCCATGGCCCCCGACGGGTGCTACCAGACGGCTGCGCTCGCGGAGGACACGCTCGCGCTGATCGAGGCTCTCGGCTACGACGACGCGGTCGTGATCGGTCACGACTGGGGCGCCACGGCGGCATACGGCGCCGCGCTCGCAGCCCCGCGGCGCGTCCGCAAGCTCGTGACCGCGGCGGTGCCCTACGGTACCCAGATCATGAGCGCCTTCGCCACCAACTACGATCAGCAGCGCCGCTCCTGGTACATGTTCTTCTTCCAGACGCCGTTCGCCGAGGTGGCGCTGGCGCACGACGACTTCGCATTTCTCGAGCGGCTGTGGGGCGACTGGTCGCCGGGATGGCGCTGGCCGGCGGAGGAGATGGCGCGCTTGAAGGACACGTTTCGGCAGCCCGGGGTGGTGTCGGCGGCGCTCGGCTACTATCGCGCGATGCTCGATCCGACGCGCCAGGACGCGCGCTACGCGGCGCTGCAGAGCCGCATGATGATCGAGCCCATCGACGTCCCGGCCATGATGCTGCACGGCGCGAACGACGGGTGCATCGGCAGCGAGCTCCTGCGGGGGATGGAGGCGTTCTTTCCGCACGGGCTACGCGTCGAGGTGGTGCCCGACACCGGCCACTTCCTGCATCAGGAGGCGCCCGAGACGATCAACCGGCTGCTGCTCGACTTCCTGCGGACGTGACGTCGCCCGCACGGCGTGTGAAGCCCCGGACGCCGGCGGCGGCCGTCAGAATCCCGTCCAGCTGACGACGCGGCCCGCACCATCGAAGGTCACGGTGCGTCCGGTGCCGTAGTTCCACACCTCGGCACCCTGCACCCCCCGGCGCACCTCGTTGGGCGGTCCGAGCGCCTGGCGTACCGCCACGGCGCTCGCGCCGATGCCGAGGCCGGCGACGCCCGAGACCGGCGTCGGCATGGTGGCGCGGTACGCGTCCGCCCGCGCCGCCTGCCCGGCGAGCATCTGCTCGATGGTCGCGAGGCGGGTCTCCATGGCGGCCATGCGCTCGTCGAGTTCCGCCATCCCACGGCGCAGCTCCTCGACGTCGACGGAGGGCGAGGGCGGCGCAAGCGGTGTCGGCGCCGCCGCGGGCGTCGCCGTCAGGTTCGGATCGACGACGAGCGTGAGCTGGCCGGGGTCGTGGAGCGTCATCTCGGGCTTGCCGCGGTAGGCCGTGATGGTGCCGGTCACCTGCACGACGCGCCCGCGGTAGCGGGCCTCGAGGTCGCCGGGAAACTTGGCGCGGTCGCCGGCGAGGATGGTGGCGGTGAAGCCGGCGAAGTTCGGGGCGAAGGCGATCACGCTCGCGAGCGGCGAGTCGTGCATGGCGACGACGCGACCCTCGACGGTCACGTCGCGACCGACGAAGTCGTGCGCGCGGGCGGCCGGGACGATCTCGGCGCCGGCGCGGCGCGCCACCCCCGAGAAGGCGAGGACGAGCAGGAGCAGGACGGTGGTGCGATGACGCAGCATGCTGCATCCTCGCGTCTCGCGAGGAGAAGTGTCAAGAAACGGCCATTCGGAGGACGCTGCATGAGCGATCGAGCGAACGCGCCGGTGCTGAAGACCCTGAAGGAGGTCGGCCGCTATGCCCTTGGCATCGGATGGGGAGATGGTCACGAGAGCATTCTTCCGTATCGGCATCTCCGTGCCCACTGCCCTTGTGACGCCTGCCGCGCGCTGGCGGGCACGCCGGCCGACCCGTCCACGTCGGGAGGGCCGTCGCCGGGCGCCCCAGGCGCGGCCCCGCCCGCCGAGCGCCTCGCTGCCCTCGAGCGGATCGGCGAGGGTACCCTGTTCTTCCGCTGGGCGGACGGTCACGAGAGCCTGTTCGTCGCCGAGGAGCTGCGGGCGCTCTGCCGGTGCGCCTACTGTGCCGGCGAGCCGGAGTACCCGATCAGCGGTCGTTGAGCCCGCGCGATTCGACCGAGAGCGCGCGCAGCAACGGGCGCACCGCGAGGAGCGCGGCGTGCCGCCCCTGGCCGCCGGCCTCGAGCAGACTCTTCGCGAGCTGCAGCGAGGGACCGACCGCCTCCTCGATCAGCGTGACCGCCGGTCCGTGGCGCGCCGCCGCCAGGGTACGAAGCCGCAGCTCGATGCCAAGCATCTGTCGGGCGGCTTCTTCGCAGAACACCTGCAGGTCATCCGCCGGCCTATCCCTCCTCCGTCCTCGTCCTCTCATCACGTCCCTCCCCGCAGTTGTCCACACCTGTGAATACACTTTGTCCGTTCGTACGGACAAGCGGTTGCGGAAACGATCCACAACCGCATGCACACGGTTCGACCACGAATCCCGACGGCGCCGCGGGAGGTTCCGGCGGCGGCGTCGCGACGGGTGATCATGGGATCAGCGCGCTGGAGGGGCGCCGACGGCGTCGGTGTCGGAGGCGGCTGCCGTGACCTGGAGGGTCACGCGGTAGCGCGGTTCGGCGCCTTCGTGGAGGATCTGCGGAATGACGAGGACGCCGGCACCATCGAGGGTGCGCAGCGACTGTGACGCGCGGACGAGGGCGTTTCGTACCGCCTCCGCGATCGTCGCGTCCGAGGCCCCGACGAACTGCATCATGGTCGGCGCGGCGTCCCGAGTAGCGGCTTCCGCGTACTTGGTGCGGATTCGGCCGCTGTACTGCGGTGCTTGGGCGAGCGTCTCGTTCATGGAGCCGAGGGGGAAGCGTTGTGGGGGAGTACGATCACGACCCGCGGATCTCCTGAGTGCAGACTACACGAGCTACGCACCACCAGACCCCGCTGCCGCTACCGCGGAGGCACAACTAGCCTTCCTCGGTCCATGCTGTCAAGAAAAAATTGCATCGAATCGGCGCACGATCACCGCGCCTGCGCGACCTCGGCGAACGAGGGCTGGGCGAGCCACCGCGCCGTGTGCGAGCGGCCGGGCGAGCGGGTCAGCTCCTCTGGGGGGCCCACCGCGACGATCTCCCCGCCGGCCGCGCCGGCCTCCGGCCCGAGATCGATGAGGTGGTCGGCTGCGCGGAGCACGTCCAGGTTGTGCTCGACGACGACGAGCGTGTTTCCCTGGTCGACCAGCCGGTGGAGCGCGCCGACGAGACGCTCGACGTCGGCGAAGTGCAGGCCGGTCGTCGGCTCGTCGAGGACGAAGAGGGTCCGCCCCGGGCCGGAGCGTCCCAGCTCCGCGGCGAGCTTGATGCGCTGCGCTTCCCCGCCGGACAGGGTGTTGCTCGGCTGGCCGAGCGTCAGGTACCCGAGCCCGATTTCGCGCAGCATCTCGAGCGGTCGCGCGATCGCCGGAATGGCGGCGAAGACCTCGTGCGCCTCCTCGACCGTCAGTTCGAGCACGTCGGCGATCGATCGCCCGGCGTACGTGACCTGCAGCGTTTCCTCCGTGAAGCGCCGGCCGTCGCAGGCATCGCACGCGATCGAGGTCTCCGGCAGGAAGCTCATCTGCATGCGGATGCGACCCTGTCCGGCGCACGCCTCGCAGCGGCCTCCCTGTACGTTGAACGAGAAGCGCCCGGGCGCGTAGCCGCGCGAACGGGCGTCCGCGGTGCGCGCGAACAGGCGTCGGATCTCGTCCCAGAAGCCGACATACGACGCCGGAATCGAGCGTGGCGTGCGCCCGATCGGGCTCTGATCGACCTCCACCACGCGGTCGACCAGCTCGTGGCCGACGAGCGCGCGGTGCGCGCCGGGTCGGGGCGCCGCGAGCCCCTTGGCACGTCGCAGGCCGTGGTAGAGGACGTCGCGGGCGAGCGTGCTCTTGCCCGAGCCCGAGACTCCGGTGATGCAGGTGAGGGCGCCCAGGGGAATGTCGACGGTGACGTGCTTGAGATTGTGCGCCGTCGCGTCGCGGATCGTGATGCGCGGGAGCTCGGCGGTCGGGCGCGCCGGGCGCCGCGGTGTGCGCGGCGCGGCGAGATAGCGTCCGGTGACGGACGCCGGGTCGGCGGCGAGCGCCGCGGGCGGACCGATCGTGACGACGCGTCCGCCTTCGCGGCCCGCGCCCGGCCCCAGATCGACGACGATGTCGGCGGCCGCGATCGTGTCCTCGTCGTGCTCCACGATGAGGACCGTGTTCTGGCGGGCGGTCAGGGTCCGCAGCGTCTCGAGCAGGAGGCTGTTGTCGCGCGGGTGGAGGCCGATGGTCGGCTCGTCGAGGACGTAGCACGCGCCGCGCAGGTTCGAGCCGAGCTGGGCCGCCAGGCGGATGCGTTGCGCCTCGCCGCCCGACAGGGTGTCGGCGCTGCGGTCGAGGGTGAGGTAGCCGAGACCGACCGCCGCGAGGAAGCGCAGGCGTGGGCGCAGCTCGGCGACGATGTCGCGGGCCACCTGCCAGTCGCGCTCGGTGAAACGCCACGTGTCGACCGCGGCGGCGAGCTCGTCGACGGTGCGGGCGGTGAGCTCGGGGAGCGCGGCGCCGAGCACGCGCACCGCCCGCGCCCGCGCATTCACGCGCGAGCCCGCGCACGTGCCGCACGGCCGCGCGGCGAGATACGGCGTACAGGACTCGGCGACCAGCGCTTCGTCTCCGGCGGCGGCCTCTTCCTCGCCTTCGCCGCGGAACGCATGGCGCTGCATCAGCGGCATCAGGCCCTCGATCGCGCCGGCCTTGCCGTCGACCACGAGCCGACGTTGCCGCGCCGTCAGCCGGGCGAACGGCTTGTCGAGAGGCACCTTGGCGGCCTTCAGCTGGCGGAGGAGCTTCCGCCCTTCGCGCTCGAGGCCCACCTCGTCGAGGGCGGCCAACGCCCCGTCGCGCAAGCTCCGTCCCGGGTCGGTGACGAGCAGATCGCGATCGAGCTCGGTCGTGATGCCGGTGCCGCGACACGCGCCGCACGCGCCGTGGCGGCTGTTGAACGAGAAGAGGCGCGGATCGAGGACGTCGTAGCCGAGACCGCACGGCGCGCAGAACAGGCGCTCGCTGAAGACCTGCTCGCCGCGCTTGCCGAGCAGCACCAGCACCCCGCCGCCGAGGCGCAGCGCATCGCCGATGCGACGTCCGAGGCGTTCGGGTCCGTCGGCGGCGGAGAGCCGGCCGACGACCACGTCGACGTCGTGCTCGTGGTAGCGATCGAGCTCCGGCAGGGGATCGAGGGGGGTCACGATGCCATCGATGCGTGCGTGGGTGTGGCGTAGCCGCCGTGCGGCGCGCAGCACGTCGCGGTGGAAGCCCTTGCGGCCGCGGACGACCGGGGCGAGCAGCGTCGCGTCGCCACGCGCCAGGATGGTGCCGACACGCGCGACGATCTCGCTCCGTGGCAGCGATTGGATGGGCTCGGCGCAGCGCACGCAATGCTGTACGCCGATCTTGGCGTAGAGAAGCCGCAGGTAGTGATAGATCTCGGTGACGGTGGCGACCGTCGACTTGCGCCCGCCGCGGCTCAATCGCTGCTCGATTGCAATGGTCGGGGGAATGCCGCTCACCAGGTCGACGTCGGGGCGCGGCAGGATCTTCATGAACTGGCGGACATAGGTCGAGAGACTCTCGAGATAGCGGCGCTGGCCCTCCGCGAAGACCACGTCGAATGCCAGCGTGGACTTGCCCGAGCCCGACAGGCCGGTGACGACGATCATGCGGTCGCGCGGCAGCTCGAGCGAGAGGTCGCGCAGGTTGTGCTCGCGGGCGCCGACGATGCGGATGACGTCGCGCTCGTCCGCCGCCGCGCGCGCCGGTACGGGGACTCCGCCCTCGACCGGTGGACGCCGGGCCAGCACCGGCTTCAGATACCGGCCGGTGTGCGATGCGGAACACGCGGCGATGTCCTCCGGCGTGCCGCACGCCACGAGACCGCCGCCCTCGTCGCCGCCCTCGGGGCCGAGGTCGATCACCCAGTCGGCGCACTTCACGACCTCGAGGTTGTGCTCGACGACGAGGAGCGAGTGGCCGCGCTCGACCAGCTTGCCGAAGGCGGTCACGAGCCGCTGGATGTCGTGCAGGTGCAGGCCGGTCGTCGGCTCGTCGAAGATGAACAGCGTGTGCGCCTTGCCGTCGCGCCCGAGGTGGGCGGCGAGCTTGATGCGCTGCGACTCGCCGCCGGAGAGCGTGCTGAGCGGCTGACCGAGCCGCAGGTACTCCATGCCGACGTCGACCAACGGCTGCAGGGCGCGGCGGATCTCCGCATCGCCGGCGAAGAACGTCAGCGCTTCCGCCACCGTCATGTCGAGGACGTCGGCGATCGTCTTGCCGCGCAAGCGGACGTCGAGCACCTCGGGCTGATAGCGGCGTCCGTGACAGGCGGGGCAGACGAGCAGGACGTCCGACAGGAACTGCATCTCCACCTGCTCGAACCCGTCGCCGCGGCAGGTTTCGCAGCGGCCGCCTTCGACGTTGAAGGAGAACGTCGCCGGCGAGTAGCCGCGGATGCGCGCCGCGTCGGTCGCCGCGAAGTGCCGGCGCACCGGATCGAACATCTTGATGTAGGTGGCGGCGTTGGCGCGCGGGGTCGAGCCGATGGGGGCCTGATCGACGAAGATCACCTCCGCGATCTTCTCGGCGCCGTCGATCGCGTCGCAGGCGCCCGGCGGAGCGGTCGAGAGCCCGCGCCGGCGCAGCAGTCCACGATGCAGCACCTCCTCGATCAAGGTGCTCTTGCCCGAGCCCGACACACCCGTGACGCAGACGAGACGGGCGAGCGGGATGCGCACGTCGATGCCGCGCAGGTTGTTGGCGCGGGCGCCGCGAATCGTGATCTCGAGCGTCGGCAGCGGGGCGCGGCGGCGGCCGGGCACCGGAATGCGCATCGCGCCCGTCAAGTAGCGGCCGGTCAGGGACGCCGGCGTCGCGGCGATCTCCGCGATCGTGCCTTGCGCGACCACGTGGCCGCCGTCCGCGCCGGGTCCGGGGCCCATGTCGATGACGTGGTCGGCGGCGGTGATGATCTCGGGGTCGTGCTCCACCACCACGACCGTGTTCCGCCGGGCGCAGAGGTTGCGCATGATGCGCACCAGCCGGGCGCTGTCGCGCGGGTGCAGGCCGATCGAGGGCTCGTCGAGGACGTACAGCGTGTTCACGAGCGACGAGCCGACGGCGGTGGTGAGGTCGACGCGCTCGAGCTCGCCGCCGGACAACGTGCGTGATTGCCGATCGAGGGTGAGATACGCGAGCCCGACCTCGACCAGATAGCCGAGCCGGGCGCGGATCTCCTCGAGGATCATCGCCGACGCGGGATCGCGCTCCGCGTCGACCGAGAGGTCCGCGAAGAAGGCCTTGGCCTCGGCGACGCTCATGCGGTTGACGTCGGCGATGGAGCGATCGTCGATGCGGAACGCGAGGGCGTCCGGCTTGAGGCGCGTCCCGCTGCAGACCCCGCAGATCCGGTAGGAGCGGAAGCGCGACAGGAAGACCCGGACGTGCATCTTGTAGGTCTTGCGCTCGAGCCAGCGGAACCAGCCGCGGATGCCGTGGAAGTCGTCGTCGCCATCCTCGATCAGGCGGCGCTGCTCCGGGTCGAGAGACGCGACCGGCACGTCGGTCGGGATCCCGCGCCGGCGACAGAACGCCAGCAGCGCGCGACGCTCGTCGCCCGTCGAGGGCGTCGTCCAGGGCTTGACGGCGCCGTCGGCGAGCGAGCGCGCGTGGTCCGGGATGACGAGATCGAGGTCGAGGTCGATGACGCGTCCGAAACCGCGGCAGGTCTCGCACGCCCCGAGCGGACTGTTGAACGAGAAGAGATTGGCGACGGCGTCGCGGTACACGAGGCCGCACGGCGCGCACTCGAGCGCAACACTGAACGCGCGGCGTGCCCCGCCGGGCACCAGCACGGTCGCCCGCCCCTTGCCGTAGTGCAGCGCCTGCTCGAGCGACCCCACGAGGCGGGCGCGGCCGTCGCGCTTCAGCACCAGGCGATCGACGACGATCAGGAGCGCCGTTCCCGGCTCGGGGCTCGCCGCCTCGACCGCGAGCACCTCGTCGCCGACGACGGCGCGGACGAAGCCCTCGCGCAGCAGACCCGACGCCACCTCCGTCCAGCCGAGCGCCGGCGCGATGAACGGGAAGGCGACGTGCACGCCGGTCCCGGCCCAATCGTCGAGCAGCTCGGTAGCGATTGCGGGCGCGCTGCTGCGACGCACCGCCTGCCCGCAGGTGCGGCAGTGCAGGACGCCGACGTTCGCGAAGAGGAGCTTCAGGTGGTCGTGCAGCTCGGTCATGGTGCCGACGGTCGAGCGTGACGTCGTCACGGGCCGCCGCTGATCGATCGCGACCGCCGGCGGGATGCCGTTGATCCGCTCGACGTCGGGCTTCTCCATGCGCTCGAGGAACTGCCGGGTGTACGTCGAGAAGCTCTCGACGTAGCGGCGCTGCCCCTCGGCGTAGAGGATGTCGAACGCGAGCGTCGATTTCCCCGACCCGCTCACGCCGGTCACCACCGTCAGCCGGTGGAGAGGAACGTCGACGTCGATGCCCTTCAGGTTGTGCTGACGCGCGCCGCGGATCTCGATATGGTCGCTGCCCATGTACCTGGTCGAATCGCGAGTGGGACGAAACGTCCCACTATAGTCGGATTCCCGGCGGAGTGCATCCATGGTGCCCGACCACCCGCGCGCCGTGGCGATCACGACGATCGCCGGCTTCCCCGCGACGCTGACCGCCGTCCCCGTCGGCGGCACGGCGCCGCGCGACGTCGCGCCGCTCCGGCTCTACACGGTCGTGGACCTCGAGCGGCTGGTCGACCGCGCGGCCCTGCTGCGCGGCGATGCCGAGCCGCCGTACTGGGCCTACCTCTGGAGCGGCGGGCGCTGTCTCGCCGAGTACCTGGCACGCTGGACCGCGCTGCACGATCGGCGCGTGCTCGAGATCGGCTGCGGTCTCGGGTTGCCCGGTGTGGTTGCGGCGGCGGCGGGCGCCCGCGTGACGTTCGTCGACGGCGAGCGGGCGGCGCTCGCATTCGTGCGCGCCAGCCTCGACCTCAACGCCCTCCCGGGCGCGCTGGTGTGCGCCGACTACCGCACGCTCTCGCCCGCCGCGCGGTTCGACGTCATCCTCGCCGCCGAGGTGGCGTACGAGCCCGATCGCTTCGGGGATCTCGTCGCCGCGCTCGCCCGGCACCTCGCGCCCGGCGGCACGGTGCTCCTCGCCGACGGCTTCCGCAGCGACACGCGCGCCTTGTACCGTGCGCTCGCGCAGCATCGGTTCGCGACCCTGGCGCTCGACCTGCGGGTGACGGAGGAGGGTCGCTCCACGCGCATTCGTCTGACCGAGGCGCGGCGAGCGGGGGCGAGCTAGACGAGGTACGACGCGAGCACCTGCTTCAGCTGGTCCACGTCGACCGGCAGGCGCAGGCAGCGCACGCCGTCGATCCCCGAGAGGATCCATTTCATGCGCTCGGTCTCCGACTCGCTGAGGAGGACGAAGGGAATCGTGCGGCCATGCTGGCGGGCATTGCAGAGGACCGTGAGGCCGCACATGCCCGGCAGCAGCACCTCGCTGAGAACCAGGTCGTAGGCCTCGCGCTCGAGCGCGCCGATCGCCTCCTCGCCGGTGCCGACCAGATCGGTCGTGTAGCCGCAGCGGCAGAGGATGCGGCTGATCGTGCGACGAAAGTTCTCGTTCGTTGCGACCAGCAGGATGCGGCGCGTAGCGGCCGAAGCACAGCCCATCAAGTCGGATCCCCGGAGCAGAAAGCGTGCCATGTCGGCCCGAGCCGTCTTGCCGGGGCAAGACCCCGGAACAGCGACCTCGGACGTCGCGGGCCACGTCGGGATTCGATCGCTCGATGGCAAAACATTACAGGTACGTTACCCGAGGTGGTATTTTTCGAGCTTGCGGTAGAGGCGCTGGCGATCGATCCCGAGGATCCGCGCCGCCTGATTCTTGTTGCCGCCGCTCTTGCGCAGAGCCGCGAGGATGAGCGCCCGCTCGGTGGCCTCCAGGGACGGGACGTCATCGCCGAACGGCAGCGGTGTCGCGGGATCGCTGGACGCCCGGAGGTGGCCGGGCAGGGCATCGCGATCGATGGTGTCGCCGCTGCCGAGCGCGAAGCAGCGCTCGATGACGTTCTGCAGCTCGCGTACGTTGCCCGGCCAGTCGTAGCGGACGAGCTCGGCGAGCGCCTCGGCCGTGAGGGTCTTCGGCGCCACGTGGAACGTGTCGCCGTAGCGGCGGATGTACGCGTCCGCGAGCAGCGGGATGTCGTCGCGCCGCTCGCGCAGGGGCGGCAGGAGGATCGGGACGACGTTCAAGCGATAGTAGAGATCCGAGCGGAAGCGGCCGTCGCGCACCTCGACCTCGAGGTCGCGGTTCGTGGCGGCGATCACCCTGACGTCGACCTTGACCGCGCGACTCGAGCCGAGCGGCACGACCTCGCGCTCCTGGATGGCGCGCAGGAACTTCACCTGCAGCGACGCCGGGATGTCGGCGATCTCGTCGAGGAAGAGCGTGCCGCCATCGGCGGCGTGGAACACGCCCTCGTTGTCGGCGACGGCGCCGGTGAAGGCGCCGCGCCGATGACCGAAGAGCTGACTGTCGAGCAGGGTGTCGGACACCGCTCCGCAATTGATCGCGATGAACGGCCGCTCGGCGCGGGCGCCGCGCGCATGGACCGTACGCGCCACCAGCTCCTTGCCGGTGCCGCTCTCGCCGGTGATGAGGATGGTGCTCGTGTTGCGCGCCACCGCCTCGATCGTCCGGTAGATATCCAGCATCGGCTGGCTGCCGCCGATCAGCTCGCCGAAGCCCTGCGTGCGCGCCACCTCGGCCCGCAGGCGCGCGTTCTCGCGCTCGAGGTCGCCGACCCGCAGGACGTTGTCGATCGTCATGAGGAGCTCGTCCGGATTGCAGGGCTTGACGAGGTAGTCGAAGGCGCCGAGCTTCATTGCCTCGACCGCCGCCTGGGTGCTGCCGTGTCCGGTCAGGACGATGGCCGGTGGCGAGATCAGCCGGCGCTCGCCGGCGCCGCCGTCGGGTTGCATGCGGCGCAGCAGCTGCATGCCGTCCATCACGGGCATGTTGAGATCGGTGATCACCGCCTGGAAGCGCTCGCTCGCGAGCTGGGCGAGGGCCTCCTGCCCGTTGCTCGCGACGGCGACGGCGTAGCCGCGGCGGGTGAGGATGCGCGCCAGCGACCGCGCCATGTTCGGCTCGTCCTCGACGAGCAGGATGCGGACGTCGCGATCCGCCGCGGCCGACTCGGTGGTCACCGCGCCGTCGCCTCGGCGCCGTCCCACCCGCTCGGCAGCTCGATGGTGAAGGTCGTACCGACGTTGGGCGTGCTCTCGGCGCGGATCTCGCCGCCGTAGCGCTGCACCACCGAGTGGACGACCGACAGTCCGAGCCCGGTGCCCTGTCCGGGCGACTTGGTGGTGAAGAAGGGGTTGAAGATGTCCTTCAGCTGGTGCTCGGGGATGCCGACGCCACTGTCGCTGAACTCGAGGCGGACACGGTTTCCCGGGACGAGCATCGTGCGGATGCGAAGCTCGCCGCCGTGCGGCATCGCCTGCACGGCGTTGGTGATCAGGTTGAGGAAGATCTGCCGCAGCGCGTTCTGGTTGGCGGAGCAGACGCCGGTGGCGTCGAGCTCGGTCTGCACGCGTACGTCGCCGCTCTGGAGGTACTTCTGCATCAGCGTCAACGTCTTGCGCAGCAGGTCGTTGACGTCGACCGGCTCGACGTCGGCGCTCGACTCGCGTGAGAACTCGAGCAGGTTGTTGATGATCGCCTGGACGCGATCCATCTCCTCGCGCGCGATCTTCAGGTCCTCGCGCACGTCCGGATTGGTGCCGTCGACGATCTCCGCGAGATCGTAGAGGGCGTTCATGATGATCCCGAGCGGGTTGCGGATCTCGTGTGCGATGCCGGCCGCGAGCTGTCCGATGGCGGCCATCTTCTCGGACTGGATGAGCTGATCCTCCAGCCGCTTGCGATCGGAGATGTCGACGCAGATCTGCTGGATGAAGCGCTGATCCGCGTACTCGATCACGCCCGAGTTGATGAAGATCGGCACGATCGTTCCGTTGCGCGTGCGCAGATGGAGATCCTCGCGGCTGGCATTGCCGTGACGGCGGGTGTCCTCCCAGAGGCGCATGGCCGCCTCGCGTTCACCGGCGGGGTGCAGATCCCAGCTGCGCATGTTGCGCAGCTGCTCCGACGAGAGCCCGAGCGACTTCTCCGCGACCACGTTCGCCGCCTGGATCGCCGCGTCGTCCCAGCCGATCTTGAAGATGGCGGCCGGCGCGTTGTCGATCGAGCGCCGGTAGGTCGCCTCCTGCTCGCGCAACTGCTCCTCGCGCGCCTCCACGAAGTAGTCGGTGATGTGCAGGATGCGCTCGTCGCACTCCTGCTCGAAGAGCGCCATCAGCTCGGCGCGGTGCGCGCGGTCGTCGTCGTAGCGGCGGCGGAGGTGGGCCGCGAAGAGCTGGAAGATCTTGATCTGCCCGGAGAGGAACCGCGAGGCGGGGAACTTGGAGATGAATCCGCGGCGGGCGTGGCTGCGTAGGAAGACATAGGTGTCACAGTCCTCGGGGTCGGCGACATGACGAATCCAGCGCTGCAGCGCCTCATCGATGTCCGCCGAGAGGCCGAACCACTGGCTCTCCGGGATGCGGAAGGCGCGGCCGACGTAGCCCACCCACGTGCCGACGACCTCGGCCAGGCCGTCGGACAGGGCCTGGGCCAGCTCGTCGCGCAAGGCGCTGCGGACACGGGGGTAGCGCAGGAGCACGCACCCTCGCATGTACCCCTCGATCCGCCGCAGGTGATCGGCGAGGCCGTCGTCCTGGCCGTTCTCGAACGTCATGACGAGGTATCCACGGGCGCCAAGTCTCCATATCAATTGGGAAAACCCGTTACCAGCCGCTGCGGGACGGGCACCGCCCGGACGCGCGGATCGACGGCGGCGGGCGGCACGTGCGTAACGCTGTCCAGTTCTCTATGGTGCGGGGCGCCGTCCTCGCGTACGAGCGCAACCTCCCGGCCATGGCCATGTTGAACCCACCGAACGTGCCAGCTCCTGTGCCGACGTCCGATCCGGACGTCCAGTTGATGCTGCGCTTCAGGGCCGGCGACGAGGGTGCGTTCCGCGAGCTGTTCGAAAAGCATGGCAGGGCGATCGTGAATTTCGCGTACAATTTCGTCGGGAACCGATCGCGCGCCGAGGAGCTGGCGCAGGACGTCTTCCTGCAGGTCTACCGCGCCGGCGCCCGCTACGAGGCGCAGGCGAAGTTCACCACCTGGCTCTACCGCATCGCCACCAACGCGTGCCTGAACGAGGTCCGGCGGCCGGAGCGCCGCTACCACACCCGGCCGCTCGAGCACGACACCGAGGACGAGCGCGAGCGCGGCGAGATCGGCATCGCCGATCCCGCCGCGATGCAGGGGGACGTCGCCTTGGCGGGACGTCAGCTCGAGGCTAGGATACGCGAGGTGCTCGGCACGCTCCCGGAGAACCAACGTGCGGCGCTGGTGCTGAGCCGCATCGACGGGCTCTCGTACCGCGAGGTCGCCGACACGCTCGAGTGCAGCGAGAGCGCGGTCAAGAGCCTCGTGTTCCGCGCGACGGCGGCGTTGCGCAAGGGGCTGGAGGAGTTCCTGTGAGCGCCGCTCCCTGCGTCGACTTCGCGCCGGAGCTGGTCGCCTATCTCGACGGCGAGCAGCCGGCCGCCGATCACGCGCACATCGAGGCGCACCTCGGCACGTGTCTCAGCTGTCGGCGCGAGCTCGAGCGCCTGCGCCGGGTGCGGACGCTGCTCGGCGCGCTTCCCGTGATCGCGCCCTCGGCCGCCTTCCACGATCGGATGTGGCAGCGTCTCGATCCGATGCCGGCGGGCGCGGCGGGGCGTCGGCGGATCGTCGCCTGGGGCGTGCCGGCGCTCGCCGCGGCCGCGGCACTGGCGCTGATCTGGTACTCCTCGGCGACGCGGATGGCGCCCGCTGGACCGGGCACGGGAGGCGCGGTCGCGTCGGCGCGGCAGCCCGCTGCGGGCGGCGGCGCCGGATCGGCCGAGTCGCGTCTGGCGGCGCAGCACCGGGCGTCGCCCGACGCCGGGCCCAAGCCCGACGTCGCGGTCGCCGGCTCGGACCTCGACGCGTATCCGCCGGAGCTCGTCGAGCATCCCGAGCTGTTCCTGCGCTATCCGGTCGTCAAGCGCTTGCAGCGGCTGCAGCACTTCGAGGAAGTGCGGCAGCACGGCGACGGTCAGCCCCTCGGCAGCGCCACCCGCGACGCCATCGGCCCCATCGGATAGGTCGGGCGACGACGGTGCGACTCCACGCCTTCGCCCTCGCGATCCTGCTGGCCTCGCAGCTGGCACCGCCGGTCGTGACGTGGGCCGAAGGCGGCGCGACGCGGCTCGCGCAACGCTGGGACGAGATGACGCCCCAGGAGCGCGACGAGGCACGACGCAACTACGAGCGCTACCGCAGCCTCCCACCGGAGCAGCAGAAGGCGGTCGAGCGCAACTACGATCGCTGGCAGCAGCTACCGCCGCAGGAGAAGGAGCGCATCCGCGGCAACTATGAGCGCTATCGCGAGATGTCACCGGAGCAACGACATGATTTCCAGCGTCGCTACCACGACTGGAAGAAGGGCAAATGAGGCGCTGGGGCCTGGCGCTCGTGGGGCTCGCTGCGGCTCTCTCGGCGGCGAGCGTCGGGGCGACGCCGCCGGTCTGTCAGCGCCCGGTCGCGCACGGGCATCGGAGCAGCCGGACGGCCTTGCCGCGAACCGTACCGCCGCCGCACGTGACCGGCGCCGCGGGTCCGCCGCCGCTCGGCGCCGCGGGTCCGCCACCGCTCGGTGCCGCGGGTCCGCCACCGCTCGGTGCCGCGGGTCCGCCGCCGGTGGGCGCCGCGGGCGCGCGGCCGCGCATCGTCGAGCGCGAGCTGCCGCGACAACCGCACGCGGCATGCGTCGGCGAGGAATGTCCCGTGCTCGTGCCGCAGGGGTCCGCGCCGGAGACGGATGGCGCCTTCGACGGCGCGCGGGACTTCGGTCCACCGGAGTGACGAACGACTCGACCTGACGTTGCCGCAGGGAGCGCCCGCGCGCACGCGCGCGTCTTTCCGTGACGGACACCGGCCACGACAACGGGCGGTATGCGGCGTACGCGCACCTGGCGTGCGCGCTGGCCGAGGACGATCGGGATGCGGCGCGCCGCGCCCTCGCACAGGTCGCGACCGATCCGGAGCAGGGGGAGCTCCTGCGGCGCCACCATCTCATCACGCCGCTCTGGGCGACGATCCCCGAGGACGAGCTGCGGAGGCGGGCGCCGGGCGCACACGCCGCGGCTGCCGCATGGCGGTCGCAGCGGTGCGCGTCGTCCGAGGACAGTCTGCGGACGATCGACGAGCTGCAGGCGGCGTTGAAGGCGGACCGCATCGAGTGCATGGTGCTGAAGGGCGTCTACTTCGCGCATCGCCTGTACGGGGGCTTGCACCGCCGGACGCAACACGACATCGACCTCCTCGTCCGTCGCCGCGACTTCCGGCGCGCCGCGGGCGTCCTGCGCGCGCACGGATTCACCGAGCGCTCGCGCGATATGCACTCGGTGACGTGGGCGCGGGATGGCGCGCGCGTCGATCTCCATTGGTGCTTCCGCAACACGCCCATCTACCGCCTCGACGAAGACCGCATCTGGCGCGACCGCCTCTCGTACACCATCGCGACCACCACCTTCGCCACACCATCGGACTCCGACGCGCTCGTAGCGCTGGCGCTCGGGCTCTTCCAGGATCTCGGTCTCGGATCGGCGAAGCTGAAGCAGCTGGTCGACGTGCACTTGTTGATCGCGGCCGTCGACCGGACGTTCGATTGGCAGCGGTTCTTTGCCGCACGCCGCGCCGACGGCACGCTCGCGGTCGTCGTGGGCGTCCTCGATCTCGTGTTGCAGCTGTTCGATGCCTCGCAGGCGGGGACGCGTCTCGCGGCGGCGCTGCGCCCGCATGTCGAGCGGATCGCCACCCCGGACGAGGCGCGCCGCCTCGTGTTCGCCGAGCGGGGCAGCGTCGCCAACCGTGCGTGGTTCTTCCGCGTCTACCCGGGTTCGATCGTGCGCTACTGGCTGTGGCTGTTGCCGCGCAAGCTGCCGGCCTACGTCCGAGGGTCGGCGCCGACGCGCGGGCGCACGTCGATGCGTCCGAGTCTCGCGACGTTGCGCGCGATCGTGAGCGCCCGCCGGCCACCCTGACGTGAACGGGAGCGCCGGCGCCGCGGCAGCCGGCGCCGCACCGCATCACGACGGCGAGAGGGCGCGTGCGAGATCGGCGATCACGACCGCGCTGCGTTCGGCGCCATCGAGATCGAGGTCCACGATCGGCCGCGGGCGCGCCGCCGCGCGCAGCACGGCCGCCGCGATCGCCTCGGGCACGGGCGGGTGGGCGGCGAGGACGTGTGCGAAGCCCGCCGCCTGGAGCCGGGCGGCGCGCAGGCATTGGTCGGAGCGATGCGTGCTCGGGACGAGCACCGCCCGCACGCGTGCCTCGAGGACGTTGGCGCACGTGTTGTATCCCGCGCGACTCACCGATACGTCCGCGGCCGCGAGCTGCGCGAGGAACCGCGATGAGAACGGCTCGAGGCGGATCGCCGCCCGCCGCGCCTCGACGCCCAGGCTCGCGATGGCCTCGCGCGAGAAGAAGAGCCCCGTGTACAGGGACAGCTCCGCCCCCGGCAGGGCGTCGGCGACGGCGCGGAACGCGCGGACGACGGCGTGCGCCAGCGCGATACCCTCGCTGCCGCCGCCCGAGCTCGCGACGATGCGCGGGCGGTCGCCGGCCAGCGCGTCGACGGTGGACATCTTCTCCGAGACGATCCCGGTATAGACGATCGGTATCGTGATCACCGGGACGTCGGAGAAGGAGTCCTCGAGGCGTACGAGCCGCGGGTCGCCGTGTACCAGAAGGGCGTCGAAGTGGGCGTTGAGCGTCGGCGCGGCGCGCACGCGGTCGCCGCCCGTCTCGAATCGGGTCCGCGCGACGACGTCGCGCACGGAGCAGACGACGCGTACGGCGGCACGCGCCGCCCGCGCGCGACGGACGGCGCCGAGGATCTCGTCGGCGAGCGTCCACTTGCTGAAGGGAAAATGCTCGACGACGACGACGTCGGGTCGGATTGCAGCGATCGCCTCTTCCAGGAGGCGCCGGCGCGCCGCGAGCACGTCGGCCAGGGGCGCGGCGGGCGCGCCGTCCCCGGCGAGCGGGACGAGCGCGTCGTCGACGCGGCACAGGCGCCGCACCGGCACGAGATGCACGGTCGGCGGCAGCGGCGGGCGCGGCACGGGGGCGCCGCCGTCGAGCATCCAGAATCTCGTGCTGGCACGCCAGCGCGCGCGCCAGCAGGTCCATGCGGACGTGGTGCCCGACGCCGCTCAAGTGCTGGGCGTGGACGAAGATCCGCATCAGGCCCGGAAGAGATCGCGCAGCCGGTCGCGCAGTGGGCTGTAGCGCACGTGGCTCAGCTCCAGCGCCTCGCGCAGGAACGCGGCCCCGTCGCCGTACTTCTGCCGTTCCTGCGGCAGCTCGATGCACACGTTCTCGGCCGCGTCGCGCACGATGCCGATCGGGTCCTCGCCGCGCTGCAGGCGTTCGAGCTGCTCGACGAGCATGCGCCGGAGGAGCACGACGCCTTCGTCGGAAGGGAGCAGGTGCTCGCGCGTGCGATCGGCGATCGCTCCCTGCGTGACCCACGTCATGATGTCGCCGCCGTCGACGAAGTCGAGCGCGTGGTCGCCGTGCGCGTTGTGGAAGGGCACGTCGTATACCGGCACGTGGTCCTGCGTGCCGGCATCGATGCCGGGCGGCGGGCGGTAGCACGCATACCAGTAGTGGTCGGTATGCGTGTCGTCGACCGGCACGCGGATCTGAAGACGGTGCTGGCCGTGCGCGCCGACGCGCACCATGTTCGGGAACACCAGCGGATGGCCGATCCGCCAGTCGTCGTCGTCCTCGCTGCCGCCCTCGAGCACGCGTCGCTTGATGATGCCGAACGGGAACGGCGAGAAGCCGATCTTCACGTGTCGCTTCGGATAGTGCGTCGGCGGTGCGGCGCCGGCGGCGCTACGGACGGCCGCCAGATGGTGCCCATGCAGCCACTCGACGTGGATCGGGTCGACGCTGTTCTCCATGATCTGCAGCCAATTGCACGGGATCCGCGCCCGCCCGACATCGCGCAGCACCCCCTCCCACACGAAGAGGTCGAAGCGCGGCAGGAGCGGCGCCGGATCGGGACCGAGATACGCGAAGGCGAGACCACCGAGCTCGTCCACCGGATACGCCCGGGCGCTCGGGCCCGGACGGCCCGCCGTGTCCTGGGGCCGGGCGAACGGCACCTCGACGCACACCCCCGAAGGGGCGAAGGCGAGGCCGTGATAGGGGCAGCGCAGGGTCTCGTCGACGCAGCCGTACGCGAGCGAGGCGCCGCGATGCGGGCAGTGCTCCTCGACGAGCCCGAGCGTGCCGCTGGCCGTGCGGAAGAGGACCAGGTCCTCGCCGAGGAGACGCACGCGGCGTGCCGTGCGCGGCGGCATCTCGACGCTCGCCGCGACCGGATGCCAATAGCGGCGCAGGAGCGTGCCCATCGGTGTACCTGCGCCCACGCGCGTCAGCATCGTCTGCTGCGCCTCGCTCAGCACGTCACGGCTCCTCGAGCGTGCCGTAGAGCGCCTGCGGACGCGCGTAGAACGCGCGATCGAAGACACCGTGCTCCGGGGGTCCCACCCCCGAGGCGTTCCAGCCGCCGAAGGGCGCCTCGGGATGGAGGAACGGCGCGCGGCGATCGACGCGCACGATGCCGGCTTCCACGGCCGCCGCGAAGCGCCGCCGCGCGCCGCGATCGGAGGTCGCGAGATGGGCAACGAGGCCGTGCGGTACGGCGCGCGCGAGCGCCAGGCCGTGCTCGAGATCGTCCACGGCGAGCACGAGCGCGACTGGGCCGAAGCTCTCCTCGCGGAAGATGGAAGCCGCGGGCTCCACACGCTCCAGCAGGATCGGCGCAAGCCACGCGCCGCGCTCGAGAGCCGCGACGGCAGCACCATCGGGTGGGTCCGCTTGCGGCGCGTGATCGCTGCCCGACAGGAGTCGGGCGCCGTCCGCCGTCGCCTCGGCGACCGCCGCGAGGACGCGGGCGCGTCGTGCCTCGCTCACCAGCGGGCCGACGGCCGTTGCCGGCTCGTGCGGGTCGCCGAGCGGAAGCGCCGCGATCGCGCGCCGGAACGCCTCGACGAACGGGGGCAGGATGGCGCGCTCGACCAGGAGACGTCGGATCGCGGTGCAGCGCTGTCCGGCGAAGCCGTACGCAGCGCGCGCCAGCGCATGGGCGTCTGCCTCGACCTCGCAGCCGCGCAAGACGATCGCGGCGTTGTTGCCGCCGAGCTCCGCCTGCAGGACCTTCGCGCTGCGCGCGCAGAGGGCCTGGACCGCGCGCCCGGTCGCGTTCGAGCCGGTGAGCGTGACCGCGCCGACGTCCGCGTGACGGATCAGTGCCCGCGCCGTGTCGGCATCTCCACGGAGGACCATGACGACGTCATCCGGCGCGCCGGCGGCGCCGAGCGTCTCGTACAGGACATCGGTCGTGCCTGCCGCCTCGAGCGCCGCCTTCCAGACGACGGTGTTGCCGAACATCAGCGCCGGCGCGATCTTTCCGGCGGGAATGGCGAGCGGATTGTTGAACGGCGTGACGATCGCGACGACGCCGTGCGGACGGTAGCGGATGGCGACGTCGGCGCTCAGCCGCTCGACGTCGGCATCGGCGAAGAGCCGCGCCGCCGTGCGGACGTGCGCGAGCGCGCGCGTCAGCTCGTCGCGCGCCTCGGTGATGGGCTTGCCGATTTCCGTCGCCATCGTGCGGGTGATGGCGTCTCCGCGATGCTCGATCTCGGATGCCCAACGCTCGACGAAGGCCGCGCGCTCGGCGATCGGCCATGCCAGGGCGGTGGGGGCCGCCGCGCGTGCACGTGCGACCGCACGATCCACCTGGTCCGCGTCGGCGATCGGGACTTCGTAGAGGACCTCGTCGAGGCGTGCGGGATTGCGGTGCGTGAAGACCCGCGACCCGCGGGGGCCGGCGAGGAAGGCGGCATGCGAGGCGTCCGCCAGCTCGACGCGTGCCGTGGCGCGCCGGAACCCCTCGACGATCGTGGCGCTGTCGACGAACGTCGCGGCGCGCGCGGCGAGGTAGTCCCGGCTGAGCTCCGCATGCGCGGGGTCGTCGGAGGCGACGGCGTCGTCGGCGACCACCACCTCGTAGCCCCGCTCGTAGGCATCGAGCACCGTCGCGCGTACGCAGCTGTGCAGGTAGACACCCGCGACGACGAGGGTGTCGACGCCGTGCGCGCGCAGGCTCGCGTCGAACGACGGGACACCGAACGCGCTGAAGAAGCGCTTCTCGATCAGGGTCTCGCCGCCGATCGTCCGTAGCGGCGGAGGAGGCAGCGCGCCGGCCGAGCCGCGCACGCACGCGAGCACGCTGCGTCGGCGCCAATGTGGCATCGCGCCGCGGCCATCGGGATCGACGATCGTGTGGACGTGGAGGACCGGGACGCCGGCATCACGGGCGGCGACGAGGAGCGCCGCGGCCGATGCCACGAAGGACGCGCGTGCCGGCGCGAGGCCCGGGCGCGCGAGAAAATCCTCCTGGGCGTCGACGAGCACGAGCGCGGGCTGCACGCGGGTGCTCAGGCGCTGAGGCGCGCCATCGCGAGGGTGCGCCTCACCGCATCGGCGACACGGGCACCCATCTCCGTGGTGCCGACGATCGTCGAGCCGGGACCGGCGACGTCGACCGTGCGCACGTGAGCGGCGAGCACGCCGTCGACCGCCGAGAGGACCGCGTCGGAGGCGGTGACGAGCCCGAAGCTCTCGCGCAGCAGCATCGCCAGCGCCTGGATCTGGCCGAGCGGGTTGGCTTGATCGGTATGCGCCAGGTCGTAGGCGGCTCCGTGGCCGGTCTGGTACACGGCGGCCCCGCCGCATCCGAAGTTGCCGGAGTACGACATGCCGCGCGAGCGCAGCAGAACCGCGCCGAGATCCGACAGCACGTCGCCGAACAGATTCGGGGCCGCGACGACGTCGAACGCGAGCGGCTCGGCGACGAGCTGATACGCCGCATGGTCGACGTCGAGGAGCGTGAGGGCGACCCCATGCGCGTCACGGGCCCGCTCCGCTTCCGCGCGCCAAAGCGCGCTCACGGACGGTATGCCGCCGGCCTTGATCACGACCGCGAGGCCGCCGCGACGCACGCGGGCGAGGCGTGCGGCGGCGTCGGCGAGGCGGGTGACCTCGTCGCGTGCGTACCCGAACGTGTGGCGTGCGCCAGCGGCATCGGCGCTGTCGGTCCCGAAGTACATCCCACCGCGATTCTCGCGCACCACCACGATATCGACGTGGCGCGTCGCCGTCGGTCGCAACACCCCGGTGTCCTCGAGCGCGGAGAACGGCGTGATCGGTGTGAGCTTGCAGTAGAGGTCGAAGCGCGCACGCAGGTCGTAGACGAAGCGTCCGCCGCCCGGTCCGGCGAGCACCGCGCCGCCGTCTGCGAAGACCGCGCGACAGAACGCCACCACCTCGTCGCTCAGGTCGCGCCCGCCGCGTGTGCGGGCGGGCGTGCCGATGTCGCCGCCGACGCGGACGTCGAATCGCTCGCCCGTCGCCTCGGCGACCGCGTCGAGGACGGCGAGTGTGGCGCCCACGACCTCGGGGCCGATCCCCTCGCCGGGGAGCACGCCGAGCACGTGTCCGGACGCGCCCGTCGGAGGCCAGCCCGGCAGGACGTTCGTCAGGCGCAGAGGCTGGCAGCGCGGCGCCGGGGATCGCGCGGCGCTCACGCGGGCACGGGCGCGGGCGCGCGCTGCAGCTGGACGAAGGCGTGCCGCGCCCGTGCCCGCAGCCAGGCCTGGGCGGGTGTCGGATAGAACGCGAGGGTTACCAGGTCGTAGACGAGGCCGCCGAGGGCAGTGAGCGCGATCCGATCGCCGTCACATTCCACCAGGCCTGCAGCGCGAAGCGAGGCCAGCGTCGCCGCGTACTCCTCGTCGAATGCGGTACCGAACGTCGCCGCGTAGGCGCTGCGGGAAAGAGTCGACCCGTCGCCGAGCGTGCGTGCGATGAACTGGGTCTTGCGATCGGCCTCGTCGAGGACGAATGTCTGCTCGACGGGGCTAAGGTCGCCTTCGATGCGCCGCAGGTATTCGCCGAACCCCTCGTGGTTGCGGAATACCGTCCAGCCGAGGTGCGAGCGCGCGCTGAGCCCGACCCCTACCTGGTAGCCGATCATGCGGTCGTCGAAGCACGGCGCCCGCTCGTGGTTGCGCGCGGCGGTGTCGAGGCGCTTGAAGGTGTGCCACCGGGTCTGTGTGTAGCCGAGGTCCTCCGCGGCGCGCTTCACGAGCGCTCGCCAGGCGATCAGCGTCTCGAGGGTGAACGGCGCGCCGCCGAGGGCCTTCGTCACCGGCGTGCGCTCGTTGACCCGCAGGCTGTAGAGCGTCACGGAGTTGATGCCGGCATCCGCCAGCGTGCCCAGATCGCGGCGAAACGCGTCGGCTGTCTGCCCTGGAAGGCCATAGAGGAGGTCGACGTTCGCGATCGAGCCGGAGGCCGCGAGCCGCTCGCAGGCGAGCATCGTCTGCGACGTCGTGTGGGCGCGGTGCACGCCCTCGAGGACGGCGTCGTCGAGCGTCTGGACGCCCATGCTGATGCGCCCGACTCCACGGCGTCGCAGCACCTCGAGGTGCGCCTCGGTCAGCGTCTCCGGGGAGGCCTCGACGGTGTGGACGTGCGTCCCGGCATCGGGCATGCGATCGGCGATCGCGGCGAGCAGTCGGTCGAGCAACTCCGGCGGCAATGCGGTGGGCGTGCCACCGCCGACGAACAGCTGCGACAACGGCGTCCCCTTCGGGATGAGCGCGAGTTCGCGTTCGAGCGCGAGCACGTAGCGCTCCATCTGCGACGCCGTGGCGCCCGCACGCACGGCGAAGTAGCAGAACGTGCAGTGATAGCGGCAGAAAGGGACGTGGACGTACAGCCGCAGGCGATCGGTCGGGGGGAGCGGACGTGCCGCGAACGGCTCGAGCCGATACCGCGGGGCAGCCGACGGATAGACGTGCGGCAACGAGTACGCCGTCGGCGGGACGGACGCCAGCGCTGCGCGGACATGCTCCGCCGCCGTTTCGATCACGTCGTCGGTGAGCGCCGCCGCTTTCGTCAATCCTCCCCTCGCGAGCGGCGCGACGATAGCGGCGATCGCGGTGGGTGGTCAAGTCGCGACCCTTGACAACCGGCGGCGCGGCGCGCAGCGGATGGCGTGGCTCGTGATGGACGGCCCGGCCTTCCGGCCGAGGTCCCGTGCGGGAGGACATTCACCTTCGCCGGGACGGGGATCACCGTCGTGTCGAACGATACTCCGGCGCTGCGCTGGCTCGCGGAGTTCCTGAGCCCGCCGTTCGCCGTCGTCGCTGCGCGTCGAAGCGGGATCCTCGTGCGGCTTGCCGTCGACGCCGAGCGCCACGAGGCGCTCGCGCGCGCCGCGCGCGAGCGCCATGGAGAGGACGCGTTCTTCCGCCTGGACCAGGGTCTCGTGTCGTTGCCGGTCTTCACCGGCGCCGGCGGTGAGGCGGTAGCGTACGACGCGAAGTACGATTGCTTCTATACGTTGGGCGCGGCCCGCATCGACGTCGTCGGCCATCCGCGTGCACGCGACTACCGCTCGGGAACGATGCGCGTCGTGCGCGAGATCGCGACGGTGCGGGCGCTCGCGTCTGGGGCGCGCCTGCTGCACGCGGGTGGGGTGGTGCTCGGTGGCGCCGCGGTCGTGATCGCGGGACCGAAGGCGGCGGGCAAGTCGACGCTGCTCTGTCAGCTCGCTGCCACTCCGGGCGCCGCGCTCCTGGCAAACGATCGTGTGCTGGTGCACGCCGCGCCAACGCCGACGGCCTGCGGCGTACCGACGGTCGTCGGCCTGCGTCCGGAGACGCTGGCGATGTTTCCACGGATCGCTGCCGATCTCCCGGCGGTGCGCCGGCCGGCGGCGCTCACCCTCGAGGAGAGCGTCCGCGAAGCCGGAACGGCGGCACTCGACCGCGCGCGGTCGATCCGCATCTCGCCGGCACAGCTCGCGGACGGGCTCGGCGTGCCGCGCGCCGGCGGCGCGCCGCTGCGGGCGCTGCTGTTCCCCGGGCGCGACGGCGCCTCCGCGCGACGAGCGGATGCGGAAGGCGCGGAGGTCCACCGACTGTCGCACGGCGAGGCGCGGGCGGCGCTCGCGGACGCACGCTTCGGCACGGACACGAGCCCCGCGCGGACGGTCTTCGAGCGGCGGTTCGGTGGCCCCGGCGCCGCCGATCGCGGCGACGATCGCGACGCGTTCGAGAGCGCGCTGGCGCGCGGCGTGCCGTGCTATCGGGTGCGTTGGGGGGCTGCGGCGTCCGCGTGTGACACGCTGACCGCCCTTGCGACCGCCGCCGCGCGCGGCGCCACCGTCCCGTGAGCGCGTCCGGCATCGACGCGCGCCGGGCGCTCGGGGCGCGCATGATGGCGCTACCGGGGGTCGCCGGAGCGCTCGCGCTACTGGGCACCGCCGTCATCGCGGCCGAGCCGATCACCGCGCTGGTCGTCCCCGGTTCGCCGCGATTCGCTTTTCGCGCGCGGCTCGCCGACGGGCGGGTCGTCAAGGTCCGCCGCGTCAAGCGGCCCGGGAAGGCGGCGCGTGGCTGGCGCTACGTCCAGGGTCTGCGCGATCCGCCGTTCCCGAGGGTCCTGGTGCGGATCGGCGAGATCCTCATCGAGGAATGGGTCGACGGCACACCGCTCGGGCACGCCACACCGGCGGCGACGGATCTCGCGGCGGCCGCGAGGCTGCTCGCCCGGCTGCATCGGGTGCCGCTCGACGTCCGCGCGCCGGCACGGCGGCGGGCGACCATGGACCTCGCGCGCGCGACGCTCGTCCGGCTCGCCGCGCTGCGCGAGCGCCGGCTCCTCGGGGACGAGGCGACCGATCGTCTCGCCGATGCCGCGCGGCGACACGTTCCGGCCGACGCGCGGATCGGCGTCACCCACAACGACCTGTGCGGCGAGAACCTCGTCGTCGACGCGACCGGCGCCCTCCGCGTCATCGACAACGAGACCGTCGACGTCGGCTTCGTCGACTACGATCTCGCCCGGACGTGGTACCGGTGGCGGCTCGATGCGGCGGCGTGGACGTCGTTCATTGCCGCCTACGTCACGGCCGGCGGGGCGGAGCCGGCCGCCCGCAACCTGCCGTTCTGGCGGATCGCGGCCGTGGCGAAGAGCGCGGCGGTGCGTGCGGCGGCATCGCCGGCCGACCTCGAGGTCGCACTGGAGCGATTGCGCGAGCTGGCAGAGCCGCGATGAACGGTCCGCGGTACGCGCGGTCGACGAGCCGCCGGTACTCGTAGTCGGCAGGGCGCGTTGGTGAGGCGCGGCGGCGCGGGTATAATCGGCGGCCGTGGAGCGCCGCGCAGGTACGTTTCGTCTCGCGTCCGACGTCACGCCCCAGGGTGATCAGCCGGAAGCGATCCGGCAGCTCTCCGCCGGCCTGCGCGCTGGTGCGCCGGCGCAGGTGCTCCTCGGCGTGACCGGCTCGGGCAAGACGTTCACCATGGCGCACGTCATCGCGGAAGTGAACCGGCCCACTCTCGTCATCGCGCCGAACAAGACGCTCGCCGCGCAGCTGTATCACGAGTTCGCGACGCTCTTCCCCGACAACGCGGTCCGGTACTTCGTCAGCTACTACGACTACTACCAGCCCGAGGCGTACGTCCCGAGCACCGACACGTTCATCGAGAAGGACGCGTCGATCAACGACGAGATCGACAAGATGCGGCACTCGGCCACCAAGGCCCTGCTCGAGCGTACGGACACGCTGATCGTCGCCAGCGTGTCGTGCATCTACGGCCTCGGCTCGCCGACCGAGTACTTCGAGAACCTCGTCTTCCTCGAGCGCGGCGTCGTGGCCGACCGGGACCAGGTGCTGCGCAAGCTGGTCGACATCCAGTACGAGCGGAACGACGTCGATTTCCATCGCGGCACGTTCCGCGTGCGCGGCGACGTCGTCGAGATCTTCCCCGCGTACGAGGAGACGCGGGCGCTGCGGGTCGAATTCTTCGGCGACACCGTCGAGGCGATCACCGAGATCGACCCCTTGCGCGGCAAGGCGCAGCGCGGCCTTGCCCGGGTCGCCATCTATCCCGCCAGCCACTACGTCACGAGCGAGCCGCGCCTCAAGCAGGCCGTCGCCGCCATCCGCGCCGAGCTGAAGCAGCGTCTCGCCGAGCTGCGTGCCGACAACAAGGTGCTCGAGAGCCAGCGCCTCGAGCAGCGCACGCTCTACGACCTCGAGATGCTGGGGGAGATGGGCTTCTGCCATGGCATCGAGAACTACTCCCGCCATCTCGACGGGCGGGCGCCGGGCGACCCACCGGCGACCCTGCTGAGCTACTTCCCCGAGGACTTCCTGATGGTGATCGACGAGAGCCACGTCACGGTCCCGCAGATCGGCGGCATGTATCGCGGCGATCGGTCGCGCAAGGAGACGCTCGTCGAGTTCGGCTTCCGGCTGCCGTCGGCGCTCGACAACCGGCCGCTCAGCTTTCGCGAGTTCGAGGCGGGGATCGGCCAGACGGTGTTCGTGTCGGCGACGCCGGGCCCGTACGAGATCGAGCGCGCCGGCGGCGTCGTCGTCGAGCAGCTCATCCGCCCGACCGGCCTCGTCGACCCGCAGATCAGCGTCCGGCCGGCGCGCGATCAGGTCGACGACCTGCTCGAGGAGATTCGTGCCCGCATCGAGCTCGGCGATCGGGTGCTGGTCACCACGCTCACCAAGAGGATGGCCGAAGACCTCACCGACTACTTCCAGGACGTCGGTCTCAAGGTGCGCTACATCCACTCCGACGTGGAGACGATCGAGCGCGTCGAGATCATCCGCGACCTGCGGCGCGGCGTCTTCGACGTGCTCGTCGGCATCAATCTGCTGCGCGAGGGGCTCGACATCCCCGAGGTGTCGCTGGTGGCGATCCTCGACGCCGACAAGGAAGGGTACCTGCGCTCCTCGCGCTCGCTCATCCAGACGATCGGCCGGGCCGCCCGCAACGTGCGCGGTGCCGTGATCATGTATGCCGATACCCTCACCGACTCGATGCGGACGGCGATCGACGAGACGACGCGGCGGCGCACCGTCCAGGAGCAGTACAACGTCGAGCACGGGATCACGCCGCAGACGATCCGCAAGGCCATCGGCAGTCCGCTGGTCGCGATCGCGGAGGCGGACTACCTCGAGGTGCCGCTCGACGAGGACGAGACCGGTCAGGACTGGCCGGAGCTCGCCGAAATCCCCGCGCTCGTCGATCGGCTGCGCAAGGAGATGAAGCAGGCCTCGTCGACGCTCGAGTTCGAGCGCGCCGCCGAGCTGCGCGACCGCATCGTGGCGCTCGAGCGCCACCGCCTCGGTCTCGCCGCCGCGGCGTCGCCGTGAGCAGCATGCCCGCCGACGACCCCGCCGGCGTCGACGGCTCGCCCGATACCGGCGCCGCCACGGGCACCGACGCCGATCTCGACGCACGCCTCGCGAGCTTGCCGCCCCGTCCGGGCGTCTACCTGCTACGCGACCGCGCCGACAAGGTCATCTACGTCGGCAAGGCCAAGAGCCTGCGCAGTCGCGTCCGCAGCTATTTCCGCGGCGGCGACGAGCGCGCGCAGGTCCGCTTCCTGGTCAACCGGGTGACGACCTTCGAGACGCTCGTCACCACGAACGAGAAGGAAGCGTTCATCCTCGAGAACAACCTGATCAAGCAGTACAAGCCGCGCTACAACATCCGCCTCAAGGACGACAAGAGCTATGTCAGCGTCAAGGTGGAAGACACGGCCGGCTGGCCGCGGCTCGTCGTCACGCGCAAGCTGGTGCGCGACGGCTCGCGCTATCTCGGCCCGTTCTCGTCGGCGTGGTCGGTGCGCGAGACGCTGGGGATGCTGCGCAAGATCTTTCCGTTGCGCAGTTGCAGCGACGCCGTGCTGCGCAACCGCTCGCGGCCGTGCATCGAGTATCAGATCAAGCGCTGTCCCGCGCCGTGCTGCCTCGAGGTCGATCGCGACGAGTACGCCCGCAACGTCACCCAGACGCTCGAGCTGCTCGAAGGGAAGAACCGCGAGATCATGCGCGCGCTCGACGCCCGCATGCACGCGGCCGCGGAGGCACTGCGCTTCGAGGAGGCCGGCAAGCTGCGCGACCAGAATCCGCGCCATCGAGACCACCGTCGAGCGCCAGCAGGCGGTGGCGCACTGGGGGAGCGATCAGGACGCGTTCGGGCTCTACCGCGAGGGCGGCTTCGTCGAGGTACAGGTGCTGCTGGTGCGCGCCGGCAAGCTCACCGGCAATCAGGCCTACAGCTTCGAGGACTACGAGCTCCCGGACGAGGAGATCCTGTCGGCCGTCCTGACGCAGTTCTACGACGGCGAGCGTCCCGTACCGGACGCCATCCTGGTGCCGATCCCGCTCGAGGACGCCGACGTCCGGGGCGAATACCTCTCCGAGCGTCGCGGACGGCAGATCGAGATCCTCTGCCCGCAGCGCGGCGCCAGGCTGCGCCTGGTCGAGATGGCGCGCGAGAATGCGGCCCACAGCTACGCCGAGCGCCGGGACGTAGGCGGGCGGCGCGAGCGCATGCTGGAGGAGCTGCGCGCCCGGCTGCATCTGCGCAACGCGCCGAAGCGGATCGAGTGCTTCGACATCTCCAACATCCAGGGCAACCTCTCCGTCGGCTCCATGGTCACGTTCGACGAAGGGGAGCCCTGCAGCGCGCGCTATCGGCGCTACCGCATCCGCACCGTCGCAGGCGCCGACGACTTCGCGTCGATGTACGAGGTGCTGACGCGGCGCTACCGGCGGGCCCGTGAGGAGCGCGACGTTCCGGATCTCCTGGTGGTGGACGGCGGCAAGGGGCAGCTGAACGTCGCCGTCGAGGTGATGCGAGAGCTCGAGATCGACGGCGTCGACGTCGTCTCGCTCGCCAAGATGCACGTCGAGCAGGACGCGCGCGCGACGGCGGTGGTGCGCTCCGAGGAGCGGGTGTTCCTGCCGGGGCGGAAGAACCCGGTCGTGCTGCGGCGGAACTCGACGGCGCTCTTCCTGCTGCAGCGCGTGCGCGACGAGGCGCACCGCTTCGCCATCACGTATCATCGCGAGCTGCGCCGGCGTGAACGGCTGCGTTCGCGTCTCGAGGACATCGAAGGGGTCGGGCCGGGACGACGGCGCGCGTTGTTGCGCCACTTCGGCAGCCTGAAGCGCCTGCGGGCGGCCTCGGCCGACGAGATCGCGGCGGTGCCGGGCATCTCGAGCCGACTCGCCGCTGAAATCCATACGCAACTGACGCTGCCGGAGGACGACGGGCAACCGGCGCCGTCCGCCTAGCGGCATCCCCACGAACGCGGCTCGCGCGCCGCCGATCGCCCTCCCGCGCCGCGCGACGCCCTTCCCACATCGGCGTCGCGCTCGCGCCGAGAGAGGCGAGATGGCGACGGGCGAGCCACCGGCATCGCGGGTGCTGCTGCCGCTGGCGATCGGGGCACTGGTCGGCGGCGTCGCGGCGGCCGACGGGAGCGCTGCGGCGTGGCTGACGCTGGCGGCCGGCGCGGTCGTCCTCGGGTCGCTCGTCGTGATCGTGGCGCGCCGTCTGGCGCCGCTGGCGCTCCTGATCGGCCTTGCCGCCGGTGTGGCGCGCGCCCTGGCGGCCACCGCCCCGCTGCCGCCCGACCACATCGCGCGGCACGCCGGACGCCTCCCCATCGCGGTACGCGGGACGATCCTCGCGAGCGATCGTCGCGGCGGGCAGCTCCGCCTCGTGCTGCGCGCGGTGCGCTACCGGTCGGCGGCGGGGCGGGGCCGGGCGAGTGGCGACGTCGGGCTCACGATCGCGCATCCGCGGCGCGCCTGGGAGCCCGGCACGCGCCTCCGCGTCGTCGGCCGTCTCCGCCTGCCGGGCGGCTTTCGCAATCCCGGCGCCGGCGACGCGCGTCGGACGCTCGCCCGGCGCGGCATCTTCGTGACGATGTTCCTCTGGGACGACCGGACGGTCGAGGCCGTCGGCGGATCGCCGCGCGGCACGGGCGTGGCCATGCTGCGGACGCTCGCCCGCGCGCGGCGCGCGCTCGGCGCAGCGATCGACGACGCCGCCGCGGAGCCGGCGCGCGGGTTCCTGCACGCCGTGCTGCTCGGTGAGGACGGCGTGCTCGCCGACGCGCCGCGTCGGGCACTGGCACGCGCGGGCCTCTCGCACGTCACCTCGGTGTCGGGGTTCCACCTCGCCGCCGTCGCGGCGGCCGCGGTCGTGGGCCTGCGCTGGCTCCTCCTCCGTTGCGAGCGGATCGCCCTCGCCTGGAACGTCGGCAAGCTGGCCGCGCTGGCGGCGGTCCCGGCGATCGTGCTCTACGCCGCCATCGCCGGCGGATCGGTCCCGGCCTCGCGCTCGCTCTTGATGTACGCGGTCCTCCTGGCGGCGCTGCTGGGCGACCGGCGCGCCGACGGCATGCGGAGCCTCGCCGCGGCGGCGCTCGTGCTCGCGCTGCTCGTCCCGGACGTCGGGGCGGACATCTCCTTCGAGCTCTCGTTCGCCTCCGTCGCGGCGCTCGTCCTCGCGCTGGCGCCGCGCGGGTCCGCGGAACCCGCGCGGCGTGGATGGCGGCGGATCGTGGACGCGGTGCTGACGCCCCTGCGTGTCTCGTGCGCGGCGACGGCCGCGACGGCTCCGCTCACGGCCTGGTACTTCCAGCAGATCTCGCTCATCGCGCCGGTCGCAAATCTCCTTGCGCTGCCGCTGCTCGGTCCCGCGACCCTGCTGCCGGGGCTCGGGGCGTTGCCGCTGGTGGCGTTCTCGCCGGCGGCGGGGCGGCTCCTCTTGCGGATCGCGGCGGCCGCCGCCCACGCCGGCCTGCGCGTCGCGGACGCGTTCGCCGCGGTCCCAGGAGCGGCGCTCGAGACGCCGATGCCGAATCTCGCCGAGGTCATCCTCGGCTATGTCGTGCTACTGACGCCCGTCTGGTGGCGCCGTCTGGCGGGCTGGCGGCGGCATCTCTTCGCAGCCGTCGTCATGCTGCTGGTCGCGACGGACATCGGCTACTGGGCCTGGGAGCGCCTCGTCGACCCGCGCCTGCGCGTGACGTTCCTCTCGGTGGGGCAGGGGGACGCCGCCGTCGTCGAGCTGCCCCACGGCGGCGTCGTCGTGATCGACGGCGGCGGCCTGCCGGGCGGCTTCGACACCGGGGAGCGCGTGCTCGCGCCGTTCCTTCACGCCCGCAAGGTCGTCACCCTCGAGGCGCTCGCCCTCTCCCATCCGCAGCTCGACCACTACGGTGGGCTTGCGTACCTGGCCGAGCACTTCGCGCCGCGCGCGTTCTGGTCGAACGGCGAGACGGCCGTCGCGCCGGGGTTCGCGCGCCTCGAGCGCGCTCTCACGGCGGCCGGCACGCGGCGCGTGGTGCTGCGCGGCGGGATGACGGCGCTGGCGCGCCGCGGCGTCCGCATCGAGGCGCTTCATCCGACGGCGCCGGCGCACGAGGACCTGAATGACGGCTCATTGGTGCTGCGTGTCGCCTACGGGGCCGCGAGCGCGCTCTTCACCGGTGACCTCGAGCGCCCCGGCGAGCTCGAGCTGATCGAGGGCCGGCATGGTCCGTCGCCGCGTAGCGTGGTGCTGAAGGTGCCGCATCACGGCAGCGCCACCTCGAGCTCCGCGGCGCTGCTCGCCGCCGTGGCGCCGCGCCTCGCCGTGATCTCGGCCGGGAGCGGGAATCGCTTCGGCTTCCCGGCGCCGGCGGTGCTCGCGCGTCTGCGCGCGGCGGGCGCGGACGTGTGGCGGACCGACGAGGATGGCGCCGTGCAGCTCGCGTCCGACGGTTCGCGACTCGTCGTGCGTGCGCCGAGCGGCGCGCGACCACCGCGCGTGCTGTCCCTCGATCCTGCTGCCGGCGACACGCGATTTGAAATGGCGACACCCCTTTGGTAGCTCTGTTCGATTCCGAAAGTCGCGGCATGAAGAGCTTCGGGGGCGTCAAGGGATTCCACGACATCGTCCCACCGGAGAGTGATCGGTTCACGGCCGTCGAGCAACGTCTGCGCGAGGTCCTGCGCTCGTACAACTACGACGAGATCCGCGTTCCCATCGCGGAGCGCACCGAGCTGTTCGCGCGCTCGCTCGGCGAGACCACCGACATCGTGGAGAAGGAGATGTACACCTTCGAGGACCGCGACGGGACCTCGTTGACGCTGCGGCCCGAAGGCACGGTGTCGGTCGTGCGCGCCGCTCTCGACGCCGGGCTGGCGCAACGCGAGCGCGTGGCGAAGCTGTACTACCTGGGACCGATGTTCCGACGCGAGCGGCCGCAGCGCGGGCGCTCGCGCCAGTTCCACCAGGTGGGCGCGGAGCTGATCGGCCGCGATGACCCGACCGCCGACGCCGAGACCGTCGTTTTGTTCGCCGACTGCCTCGCCGCCGTCGGGGTGACCACGGCGCGAGATCGTCCTCAACTCGCTGGGCGATGCCGCGTGCCGTCCCGCGTATCGCGCGGCGCTGACCGCCTACGGGGAGGCGCGCCGCGCCGAGCTGTGCGACAACTGCCGCCAGCGGCTGACGCGCAATCCGCTGCGTCTCCTCGACTGCAAGGAGGAAGGCTGCCGCCGCGTGATGGCCGGCGCGCCGCTCGTCGTCGACCATCTCTGCGACGCATGCCGGACGCATTTCGACCAGGTGCAGACGCTGCTGCGCGCCACCGGCGTCGCCTTCGAGGTCGAGCCGCGCCTGGTGCGCGGGCTCGACTACTACGTGCGCACGGCGTTCGAGGGCGTGGCCGCCGAACCTCGGCGCGCAGAATGCGGTCGGGGGCGGCGGACGCTACGACGGCCTGGTCGAGGCGCTCGGCGGCCCGGCGCTCGCGGGTATCGGCTTCGCCGTCGGCGTGGAGCGGCTGCTGCTCGCCGCCGGCGGCGTCGCCGACGACGCGCGGGCCGACGTCGGCATCATCCCGCTCAGCGAGGCGGCGGCGCTCGGTGCGTTCCAGCTGGCCCGACGCCTGCGCGCGACCGGCATGCGCTGCGAGCTGGAGGCGGCGGGGCGGAGCGTGAAGAGCGCGATGCGGCGGGCGGACAAGCTCGGCGTGCGCTTCGCCATCCTGCTCGGCGACGACGAGCTGCGCGCGGGTCGCGCGACCGTGCGCGACATGCGACGGCAGCGCGACCACCCGTGCGTGCTCGCGCTCGACGGCGACGGCGCGGCGCTGCGCGCCGTGCTCGCCACGCTCGCGGCCGAGACGGCCGCGGACGCCACGAAAGGAGCAACGGGTGTCTGAGGCGGTCGAGACGCTGGGCGACTGGGGACGCAGCGACTGGGCGGGCGAGCTCCGGCCGGCCGACATCGAGCGCGAGGTCACCGTCATGGGCTGGGTGCACGGCCGCCGCGATCACGGCGGCGTGATCTTCCTCGACGTGCGCGATCGCACGCGGTCTCGTCCAGATCGTGCTCGATCCGGAGCGCTGCGCCGAGGCGCATGCGCGCGGCGGCGCACGTCCGCCTCGAGTACGTCGTCGCCGTGCGCGGTCGCGTCGTGCCGCGCTCGCCGGAGACGGTCAATCCCGGCCTGCCGACCGGGGCGATCGAGATCGTCGGCCGCGAGCTCCGCGTGCTGAACGCTGCCCGGCCGAGCCCGTTCCCGATCGAGGACGCGATCGAGGTGGCGGAGAGCGTGCGCCTGCGCCACCGCTACTCGATCTCCGCCGGCCCGCGCATGTTCCAGAACCTCTGGCTGCGCCACCGCCTCGCGGCACGCGCGCCGCGCGTACCTGAACGACGCCGGCTTCCTCGAGGTCGAGACGCCGATGCTGACGCGCAGCACGCCCGAGGGCGCGCGCGACTATCTGGTGCCGAGCCGCGTCAATCCCGGCAGCTTCTTCGCGCTGCCGCAGTCGCCGCAGCTCTTCAAGCAGATCCTGATGGTCGCGGGCGTCGATCGCTACTACCAGATCGCGCGCTGCTTCCGCGACGAGGACCTGCGCGCCGATCGCCAGCCCGAGTTCACGCAGATCGACATCGAGATGTCGTTCATGGGCCGCGACGCGATCATGGACGTGATCGAGGGTCTCGCCGTCGACGCTGTTCGCCGAGGCGGGCCTGCCGGTGCCGGCGCGGCCGCTGCCGGTGCTGCCGTACGCAGGAGGCGATGGCGCGCTTCGGCACCGACCGCCCCGACACCCGCTTCGGGCTCGAGCTCGTCGACTGCTCGGCCGTCTTCCAGCGATCCGGCTTCAAGGTCTTCGCCGACGCGCTCGCCAAGGGCGGCATGGTCAAGGCGCTCGTCGTGCCGGACGGGACCGCGCTCTCGCGCAAGGATCTCGACGACCTCACCGGCTTCGTCGCCACCTACGGCGCCAAGGGCCTGGCGTGGATTCGCATCGGCGCGGACGAGCTGGCAGTCCCCGATCGTCAAGTTCCTCTCCGACGACGAGCGCGGGCGCCTCACCGCCGCGGCCGCGCCTCGCTGCCCGGCAACGTGATCCTGTTCGTCGCGGATCGGGCGCGCGTCGTGCACGACGCGCTCGCCAGCGCTCCGCCTGCGGCTGGGCGCCCGGCTCGGCCTGATCGACCCGACCGCGCGCAGCCTGCTCTGGGTCGTCGATTTCCCGCTCTTCGAGTACGACGAGGACAGCCGTCGGCACGTCGCGGTACACCATCCGTTCACCGCGCCGCACGACGCCGATCTCGCGCTGCTGGAGCGCGAGCCGCTCGCGGTCCGCGCGCAGGCGTACGACCTCGTGCTGAACGGCACCGAGATCGGCGGCGGCAGCGTCCGCATCCACCAACCGGCGGTGCAGGAACGCGTGTTCGCCATGCTCGGCATCGGACCCGAGGAGGCGCAGGCGAAGTTCGGGTTCCTGCTCGAGGCGCTCGCGTCGGGCGCGCCGCCGCACGGCGGCTTCGCGTTCGGGTTCGATCGCCTGGTCATGCTGTTCGCGGGCGAGGAGTCGATCCGCGACGTGATCGCGTTCCCGAAGACGCAGAAGGCGTTCGATCTCATGACGGAGGCGCCGAGCCCGGTCGATGCGCGGCAGTTGCGCGAGCTCGGGATCAAGCTCGATCGCTAGAGGAGGCGGCGGCGATGCGGAGACTACTGCTCACGACCCTCGTGCTGCTTGCGGCGTGCAACCCTACCCCGACCAGCGTCACGGTGCGTCGTCTGGCGCCGGTCGCGCCGGGGGAGATCCGACGCATCGCCGTCCTGCCGTTCACCGAGGTTGCGCTCGAGCGGCACCCGGCGGTCCCGGGACAGGAGCCGCTCTGGAGCCGCCGGGCGAGACCGTCACGCGGGCGATGACGGAGGCGATGCAGCGTCTGGGCTGACTGGCAGATCGTCGATCCGTGCGTCGTCGGCGAGGCGTTCAAGCGGCTCTACGGCGAGGTCCGCGCGCCGACCGCGGAGGAAGCCCGCGCCGTCGGGGCGCTGCTCGGCGTCGACGCGCGTCGTGCGGGGCAGGTCACGGCCTTCGACGAGCGCATCGGCAGCGAGCTCGCGGCGGAACAGCCGGCCCGCGTCGACTTCGCCGCCGAGCTCATGCGCATGCCGAGCGGAGAGGCGCGTCTGGCAGGGCGAGTACTCGGAGCAGCAGCAGGCGCTGTCGGAGAATCTCTGGAACCTCGGCGGCTTCCTGCATGCCGGCGCCAAGTGGGTGCGGGCGCGGCGAGCTGGCGCAGCTCGGCGCGGCGCAGGTGGCCGCACGGCTGCACGACACGGTGGTCGGCGGCGCCGCCGCCGACGCGCCGGCGCGCTGAAGTCGCGGCCCGCCGCCGATCCGGCCCGCGCCGGGTCGTCAGAGCGCCATGGCGGCGGCGACGGCCGGGTGCACGATCGCCGCCGTCGGCGACGTTGACGCCGCGGCGCAGCGCGACGGATCGGCGTCGACGGCGTCGTCGAAAGCCGTGGTCGGCGAGCGCAGGCATAGGACAGCGTCGCGTTGGTGAGCGCGTAGGTCGCGGTATGCGGTACGGCGCCGGGCATGTTGGTCACGCAGTAGTGGACGACGCCCTCCTCGAGGTAGATCGGGTCGTGGTGCGAGGTCGGACGCGACGTCTCGGCGCACCCGCCTTGATCGATCGAGACGTCGACCAGCGCGGAGCCGGGCCGCATGCTCGGCGACCAGCTGGCGCGACAGCAGCTTCGGCGCCTTGGCGCCGGGAATGAGCACCGTGCCGATCACCAGATCGGCGCCGCGGACCTCCTCCTCGATGTTGGCGCGGTTCGACATGACGGTGGTGACGTGCCCGCCGAGGATGTCGTGGACGTAGCGCAGCTTCGCCGGCTGGACGTCGAGGATGCTCACGTGCGCGCCGAGGCCGACCGCCACCTGGCACGCGCTCGTGCCGGCGATCCCGGCGCCGAGGATCACGATCGTTGCCCGGCCGCACGCCGGCGACGCCGGAGAGCAGGACGCCGCGGCCGCCGTGCGTCGCCTGCAGGCACCAGGCGCCGGCCTGCACCGCGAGGCGCCCGGCGACCTCGCTCATCGGCGCGAGCAGCGGCAGCGAGCCGTCGTCGAGCTGGATCGTCTCGTAGCCGATCGCGTGCACGCGCCGTTCGACGAGCAGCCGCGTCAGCGCCTCGTTCGCGGCGAGATGGAGATACGTGAACAGGATGAGCCCCGGGCGGAGCTGGCGGTACTCCGTGCGCGACGGCTCCTTCACCTTGAGGATCATCTCGGCGCGCGTCCACACGGCGTCGCGGCGTCGACCAGCGTGGCGCCGGCGGCGGCGTAGGCGGCGTCGTCGATGCTGCTGCCGCGCCCGGCGCCGTGCTCGACCATCACCTCGTGGCCGTGCGCGCACCAGCGCGGCGACGCCGCTCGGGGTCATCGCGACGCGATTCTCCTCGCCTTGATCTCCTTCGGCACGCCGACGCGCATCCGCGGATTCTGAGCCGCGCGTGCGACCCGTCGAGGACGCACGCGCCGGGCGCGCGATCTTTACAAAGCGGACTCGCCATATATACGTCGGCGATTCCCTGGAGCTCGCATGGGCGATCGATTCTCGACGGCAAGGCAGTGGCGGAGCGGTGCGGCCGAGGTCGGGCGGCGGGTCGAGACGATCGCCGCAGCGCGGCGTCGTGCCCGGGCTGGCGACCGTGCTCGTCGGCGACGATCCGGCGTCGCGCGTCTACGTCGGCAACAAGGAGAAGGCTGCGCCGAGGTCGGCATGCGGTCGTTCGGCCATCGCCTCGCCGCGGCACGACGACGCCGCAGCTGCTGGCGCTGGTCGAGACCGAGCTGAACGCGCGCGCCGACGTGCACGGCATCCTGGTGCAGCTGCCGCTTCCCGCGGGCGTCGACGCGGAGGCGGGTGACAGGCGATCGACCCCGCGAAGGACGTCGACGGCCTGACGGTCGCCAGTCAGGGCCGGCTGCTGCCGGCCTGCCGGGCCTCCGGCCCTGCACGCCGCTCGGCATCATGCGCCTCATCGCTGAGACCGGCATCGCGCTGCGCGGCGCGCGCGCGGTCGTGGTCGGGCGCAGCACCTCGTCGGCAAGCCGATCGCGCATGCTGCTGCTCGAGCGCACGCGACCGTGACGCTCTGCCACTCGCGCACGCGCGATCTCGGCGGCGTCGTCGCGCGAGGCCGACGTCGTCGTCGCCGCGGTCGGGCGGCCGGAGATGGTGCGCGGCGACTGGATCAAGCGAGGGCGCGTCGTGATCGACGTCGGCATCAACCGCGCGCGCGGACGGCAAGCTCGTCGGCGACGTCGAGTTCGCCGGCCGCGGAGCGCGCGCGCGGCCTGGATCACGCCGGTGCCGGGCGGCGTCGGGCCGATGACGGTCGCGATGCTGCTCGCGAACACGGCCGCCGACGGCGGCCGCCGGGGTCGCCGCGTGAGCGAACGGCGCGGACGCGCGCACGCCGCTCTACGAGATGCATCGTGCGCTCGGCGCGAAGCTCGTCGAGTTCGGCGGCTGGGAGATGCCGGTCTCGTACCGCGGCATCCTCGAGGAGCATCGGGCGGTGCGCACGGCCGTCGGCCTCTTCGACGTGAGCCACATGGGGGAGGTCGAGGTGCGCGGGCACGCGCGCCGCGGCGGCGTGCCAGCGCCTCACGACCAACGACGTGCGCCGGCTCGCCGATGGCCAGGTGCAGTACACCTTGCTCTGCCGCTACGATGGCGGCGTGGTCGACGACGTCACGCTCTACCGCCGCGGCGCGACGCGCTACTTCTTCTGCGTCAACGCCTCGAACATCGCCAAGGACCTCGCGTGGATCTCCGAGCACGCCGGCGACGCGACCGTCGTCGACCGCAGCGACGAGACCGCGCTGCTCGCGCTGCAGGGCCCGCGCGCGGCCGCGCGATCCTCGGCGCGGCTGACGGCCGCCGCGCTCGACGGCGCTGACGGCGATTCCGCTTCGCCGACGGCGCAGGTCGCGGGACTGCCCGGTGACTGATCTCGCGCACCGGCTACACGGGCGAGGACGGCTTCGAGCTCTACGTCGACGCGCCGGCCGACGCGCGTCGAGCTCTGGGCGGCGCTGCTCGGCGCCGGCGCGCCGACGGATCCAGCCGATCGGTCTCGGCGCGCGCGACACGCTGCGGCTCGAGGCGGCGCTGGCGCTCTACGGCAACGAGCTCGACGACACGACGACGCCGCTCGCCGCCGGCCTCGACGCGGTTCGTCGCCCTCGACGGCGAGGACTTCATCGGACGCGAGCGCCCTGCGCCGCGGAGCGCGCGGCGGGCACGCGCGCGGCGGCTCGTCGGCCTCGAGCTCGCGCGGCGCCTGGCATCGCGCGGCACGGGCTATGCGCTGTCGTGCGACGGGACGACGCGTCGGCGTACGTGACGAGCGGGACGCAGTCGCCGACGCTGGGGCGGGCGATCGCCCTCGCGTACGTCGACGCGCGCGTCGCGTCCGTCGGCGCGACCATCGCGGTCGACATCCGCGGCCGCGCCGTGCCGGCACAGCGTCGTGCCGACGCCGTTCTACGCACGGCCGCGCGCTGCCGCCGCGGCGCCGCACGGCACGCCAGGCGACCGGCGGCGGAGCACGTCGAAAGGAGGGGGCGATGCAAGTTCCGGCGGGATCTGCGCTATTCGGAAGAGCACGAGTGGGTCGCTGGTCGCGGACGGCGTCGCGACCGATCGGGATCACCGACTTCGCGCAAGAGGAGCTCGGCGACATCGTCTTCGTCGAGCTGCCGGCGCGTCGGCGCCGCTCTCGAGAAGGCGGGACGCCTCGGCGTCGTCGAGTCGGTGAAGGCCGTGAGCGACGTCTATGCGCCGCTCGCCGGCACGGTGGCGCGAGGTCAACGGCGGCTCTCGGCGACACCCGGAGATCGATCAACAGGATCCCTACGGCGAAGGGTGGATGGTGAAGGTCACGCTCAGCGAGCCGAGCGAGGTCGACGCGCTCGATGACCGCCGACGCAGTACGAGGCGTTCGCTCGCCAAGGAGCGCGGCGTAGCGGCCGGATGCGGTTCACGCCCCATACCGACGCCGACGTCGCGGCGATGCTCGCCGCGATCGGCGCGCCGACGATCGACGAGCTCTTCGCGCACGTCCCCGCGTCGCTGCGCGAGCACGCGGCGCTGCGAGCTGCCGCCGGGCTCGACGAGCGGGCCATGCGCGCGCGAGCTCGCGACGCTCGCCGCGGCCAACCGCGCGACGACGCGGCGGTCTTTCTCGGCGCCGGCGCCTATCCGCATTTCATCCCCGCCGCCGTCGAGCAGCTGGCGGGACGCGCCGAGTTCGCGACCGCCTACACGCCGTATCAGCCCGAGGTGAGCCAGGGCACGCTTGCAGGCGTCGTTCGAGTTCCAGTCCGCCGATCGCCGCGCTCACTCGGCATGGAGGTCGCGAACGCCGGCATGTACGACGGCGCGACCGCGACGGCGGAGGCGGTCCTGATGGCGCAGCGCCTGCGTCCCGGCCGGCCGGTTGTCGTGGTGTCGCGCGCGCTCCACCCGCAGTATCGGCAGGTCGATCGCGACCTATCTCGCCGGGCATCCCCGACATCGAGCTCGTCGAGGTCCCGTATCGCGACGCGATGGCACGACCGAGCTGCCGACGGACGCGTTGCTCGCGCGCGCGTCGTGTCTCGTGCTCGGCTACCCGAACGCCTTCGGCGCGATCGAGGACCTCGGGTCGGCCGCGGCGCGCGGTGCCCACGCCGCCGGGTGCCTGCTCGTGAGCGCGACGGCGGAGGCGCTGGCGCTCGCGCTGCTGCGCACGCCGGGCGCGCGCCGGCGTCGACATCGCGGTCGCGCGAGGCGCAGAGCCTCGGGTTGCCGCTCGCGTACGGCGGTCCCGGGCCTCGGCGCTGTTCGCCAGCCGGCAGAGCTTCCTCCGCAACCTGCCCGGGGCGCCTCGTCGGCGAGACCGTCGACGCCTCACGGCCGCCGCGGCTACGTGCTCACGCTCGCCACCCGCGAGCAGCACATCCGCCGCGAGCGCGCGACGTCGAACATCTGCACCAACCACGCGCTGTGCGCGCTGCAGATCGACGATCTATCTGTCGCTCCTCGGCCGGCACGGCCTGCGCGCGCTCGCCGAGCGCAACCTGCGCGGCGCGCACGAGCTGGCCGCGCGCCTCGCCGGCTCGGGCGCGTGCGTTTCGCCGCGCCCTACTTCAACGAGTTCGTCCTCGAGCTGCCCGACGCGCGGCGCCGCTGGGAAGCGGCGCTGGCACAGGACGTCGTCGCCGGCCTGCCGCTCGGCGACTGGTATCCGGAGCTGGAGGATTGGCTGCTGCTCTGCGCGACCGAGGTGCACGACGGCGCGTCGCACGACGTCTGATCGCGGCGCTCGACGAGGGCGGGGGCATGAGCGCGACGCGCCGTCCGTCCACGGCGTCGACCGCTCCGACGGCGGTGCTGCGCGCGGGCTGCTGCCAGAGCCGCTGATCTTCGAACGCGGCGCCGCGGGTCGCGCGGGGGCGCTCGTCGACCCCGCGGAGGCGGGCGGTCCGTCGTCGGCGCGACGTCCTGCCGCCGGCGCTGCGGCGCGAGGACGATCTCGCCGGCCTGCCGGAGGTGAGCGAGCTCGAGGTCGTCCGGCACTTCACCCGGCTCTCGCAGTGGAACCTGAGCGCTGCGACGACGCTCTATCCGCTCGGCTCGTGCACCATGAAGTACAACCCGCTCATGAACGAGGCCGTGGCGCGCCTGCCCGGCTTCGCGGCACTCCATCCGCTGCTGCCGGCGAGCTGGACGCAGGGGGCGATCGAGCTGATGGCGCGGCTCGGCCGACTTCCTGCGTGAGGTGAGCGGCCTTCCCGGGATGAGCTGCAGCCCGCGGCGGGCGCCCATGGTGAGCTCACCGGCATGAAGATGATCCGCGCCTATCACGTCGACCGCGGCGAACGCGCGGCGCACGCGTGCTGATCCCCGCGAGCGCGCACGGCACCAATCCCGCGAGCGCGGCGCTCTGCGGATACGGGGTCGACCGAGGTGCCGGCGAACCGCGCCGGCATGCTCGAGGTCGGAGACCGTCCGCGGACTGCTCGGCTCCGGACGTCGCGGCGCTGATGGTGACGAACCCGAATACGCTCGGCGTCTTCGAGCGCGACATCGTCGCGATCGGGCAGGCGGTGCACGAGGCGGGCGCGCTCCTCTATTGCGACGGTGCCAACATGAACGCGCTGCATGGGTGTCGCCAAGCCCGGCGACATGGGCGCCGACGTGCTGCAGTTCAACCTGCACAAGACGTTCTCGACGCCGCATGGCGGCGGCGGTCCGGGCGCCGGACCCGTCGCGGTGTCGGAGCGACTCGAGCCCTATCTGCCGACGCCTCGCCTCGTGCGCGATGCCGAGCGGCTGGCGCTGGAGCGACGACTTCCCGCAGGCGATCGGGCGGGTGCGGTCGTTCCACGGCAACGTCGGCATGCTCGTGCGCGCCTACTGCTACATGCGGGCGCTCGGTGGCGACGGTCTGACCGACGTCACGGCCAAGGCCGTGCTCAACGCCAACTACGTGCGCGCGCGCCTGCGACACTCGTACCCGCTGGCCTACGACACGCCGTCGCTGCACGAGTGCGTCTTCAGCGATCGCGATCTCGAGTCGACGGGCGTCCACACCCTCGACGTCGCCAAGCGCCTTCTCGACTACGGATTCTTCGCGCCCACGATCTACTTCCCCCTCGTGGTCGCCGGCGCGCTCATGATCGAGCCCACCGAGACCGAGAGCAAGGAGACGATCGACGAGTTCATCGCCGCGCTCGAGTCGATCGCCGCCGAGGCGCACGCCGATCCGGCCACCGTGAAGAACGCGCCGCACGCGACGTTCGTCGAGCCGCCTCGACGAGACGCGCGCCGCCCGGCGTCCCGTCCTGCGCTGGACGCGGACGCCCGCCGACCCCGAATAGCCTCGGCGTTGCCATGCGGATGGGGTGCGGGGTGGCTGCGCGCGAGGGATCCTCGCGCGCGGCCACCCCGCGCCCGTCAACGCCGGCCGCGACGCCGCGCAACAACGCGGCCGTGGCAGACGCCGCTACAGCAGCCCGACGCTGAGCCGACTCTCGATGCGGCTCGGCACGTTCCCCTGACCGGGCGCGAACGCACGGAGCTGCGCCGCGAAGACGAACTCGAACTCGCCGCTGGCGTTCGCCGCCGCCTTCGGCGGGTTGTTGTCGAAGGCGGCGGTGTTGACGGCCTCGGTCAGCGTGTCGTCCATGCTGGCGCTGCCCGAGTGGTTCTCCACGCGCACGGTTTTCAGCTTGCCGCGGGCGTCGAGCGTCACCCGCATCTCTACGGCGTCGTGGGCGCTCAGGATCTGTTGCAGCTCGAGCGCCCGCTGGCGGATGACGAGGTGCTGGAACACGCGCTCCCCGACGCGGCGGACGAACGGCGCGAACTCGTTTGCCTTGGTGTTGAGCAGGGTGACGTCGCCGCGCTGGATGTTCGGGAGAAAGTCGAAGGTGCCGCGGTGGCCCGGAAGGCTCCATTCGGGCACGACCGGGGCCCCGGCGAGCGCCAGGCGCCGGCGTCCGGCGGCCGCCGGCTGCTCCGGCGCGTCACGCTCGGCGCGCTCGGCCTCGCGTTGCGTGCGCACGAGCTCGTCCGTCGGGGCGAACGAGATCCTCGAGCGCCGGCGCGCGGCTGCGCTGCGGCTCGGCGGCCGTGGCGTCGCGCGCGTCCTCCTCGCTGTCCCGGGGCGCCGGCCTGGCGCGTGGGGCCGGCTCGGCGCGGCGGGGGGCCGGGGCGGGCGCCGGCGGTGCGGCCGGATGGGGTACGCCGGGGTTCACCGTCTCCTTCAGCACCGTATTGTCACGGTCGCTGTCGAAGCGCGCGTGCTCGGGCGGCCGGTCGTTGATCTGGTCGGGCGGCGCCACCATCTGGCGTTGCTCGGGCATCGCCGGAGCGGGCGCACGGGCCGGCGCGGGCGCCAGCTCGGCGGGCGGCGCGAGCGCGACCTCGATCGGCGCGTCGTCCGGCGCGATCGCCTGACCCTCGGGGATGCGGATCAACGTCAACGCGATCGCGTGCAGCGCCAGCGAGGCGAGTAGGCCGAGGAGGAGTGACCGACCCGAGGGACGCATCGCGGGGATTGTAGCGATTCCGACGCTCGCAGACGACGCCGTCACCGGAACCCCTATTGCGGACGCGGGAAAGCTTCCCCTATGATTGCGAAGAAACGCCGCTCGTGCGCGGCACGGGAGAAAGAGATGTTCGGGATGGGTCTACCGGAGCTGCTCGTCATCTTGGTGATCGTGCTGATCATCTTCGGCGCCGGAAAGCTACCGGAGCTGGGTGACAATCTCGGCAAGGGCATCCGCAACTTCCGCAAAGCGACGAGCGAGCCCGATGCGATCGACGTCACCCCACCGAAGGCGGGTTCTGCGCCCGGGCCGGCTGACTCGGCGCCAGACCGGTCGAGCGAGCGGTCAACACCCGGGAGCTGAACTCGCGGAGGTCGCGCGGCGGCTCGAGGAACACGATCGCGAAGTCCGTGCGGGCGCCCGGCGCGACCGGCTGCCGCGCGTCCAGGTTCTGCAGCAGCGCGATCTCGCTTTCGCTGAGGTCGCGGAGCTTGAGCGTCGTCTTGTTGCCGGTGCTGATCACCTTGCGCTCGACGGTGCCGCTTGCGGTGTAGAGTGAGCCTTCCACCTCGATCCGCTCGACCGGAACGAGCGCGTTGTTCGTCGCCTTCCCGGAGATCACGAAGACCCGGCGGCCGGTGCGCAGGCGCTGATACCCGCCCTGCACGTCGTCGAGCGTGATCCGCGCCCCGAGGCGCGGCGTGGCGCTGAGAGCGGACCCGAGCACCGGAACGCGCGCCAGCCATGCGTCGGTCCGCGCGGGATCGGCGCGGAGCAGCAGTGCCAGCGCCGCAAAGAACAGCACCAGCGAGAAGAGGAGTCGAGTCACCGGCCGAAACGCCGAGCTGCGAGACGAAGCGCCCATCATGGCCTCCACGTCGAGAGTGGGGAACGCCGCCGGGGTGATGCTCACGCGATCGTCGACGAGTGCGGCATCGTCGTCCATCTCGTCGTCGGGCAGCAGGTCGAACGGCGGCTCCGCCGACGGCTCGTCGGCGTCCGGCGCGGCGGCACCGAGCCGCGGCGCGACACGTCCGCTCGGCTCTGCGCTCGCTCCGGGAGCGGGTGGTTCCGTCACTGCGTTCGCCAGCGGCGCCGCAGGTGCCCGCCCGACCTGCGGTGTGCTCGTTCCGACGCCCGCGTGTACCTCGGGGCCGCGTTTCCTCAGGGTCGGAACGGCGGCGGGCGGGGGCTCATCCACCACGATGTCGCGCAGCGCCGCGACGCCATCCGCGACCTGGAGCGGCACCTCGTCGGCGTCGCCGGCATCCCGCTGCGGAAAGATGAACTCGAGGTTGTCCGGCTCGGGCGGCGCGCCACGCGTCTTGCCACCGGCCCGCTCCGCGATCGGCGGCGCGCCCGGAAACCGTGGAAAGACGTGATGACACCGGCCGCACTTGAAGACCGGGTTGTCCGTTGTCGGGGAGTCTCCGACGCGCCAACGCGTGGAGCACCGAGGACATTGCATGATCATACGCGCACCCACCACCCATCCACCGCCAGCCTCCGCCGGCGCGCCGCTCGCGTCATCCCATCATGACGGAGCCAATGCGAAAGGGGGGACTTGAACCCCCACGGGTTTTACCCCACAGGATCCTGAATCCTGCGCGTCTGCCAGTTCCGCCACTTTCGCGCGAAGGAAATTCAATAGTTGGAGTTCGTCTCGTGGTCAAGGATCCCGGGATGCGGCCCGCCAATCATGACCCGCCGTCACGGGATCACCGCGTGAGGTCGGGTCAACTCGCGTACACGGACGCCCGAAGATTCAAGGAAGTCGTCGACGCGCGTCGGAACCGCGCTCGTTGCCGCGCTGCTCCTCGGTGTCACGACTCAGGCTCGGCCGCGGGCGGCGCAGACGATCACCTCCGCGGCGCGATCGGGCCCGAGGGCATCGGTGTTGATCACGAGATCGTAGTGTGTGGGTAGCTCTTCCGCCACGTCGTGGAACCGCCGGAAGTAGTCCTGCCGGTTCCGATCGGCGGCGGCGACGGCGGCGGCCGCCGCCTCCGGTGCGATGCCTCGTGCCGCGCACAGGCGGCGCGCCCGCGTCTCGGCCGACGCGGTCACCAGCGCGCGCACGACGTCGCGGCGCGTCGCGAGCGTCATCGACGCCGCATGCGCGACGATCACCGCGGCTCCCTCACGGGCGATCTCGTGGATCGCGGCCTGGATGAGGAGGCGCAGGTCGTCCGGGTTCGCGCGATGGCTCTCGCGCGTCGGGAGGCCGGCGAACGCCGGCGCGCCAACGCCGAGCGCCGCGGGGCCGACGAGGTCGCGCGCCGCGGCCAGCCGCTCCATCAGCCGGCGCAGCAACGGTTGGCGCTGCTCCACCACCGCCACGAGCGTCGGGTCGACCTGTGCGAGCTGGGCGGCGCGCTCGATCACCTGCTCGTCGATGTAGCGGAAGCCGAGGTGCTGCGCGACGAGGTGGCCGATCTCCTCGCCGAGCGCGGCATCCGTCTTGGAGATGCACACCACCTGCGCGGCCATGACGTCCTCCTGTCGGATTCCCCCGCCTCGCCGCTTCGGACGCGAGACGCCGGGTGACGTCTGTGCTGTATAGATCGCCGGCGCCGGGGCGTAAACGGCAGCGCGTGGACCGTCGGCCGAACGTGTGGGGCGGCGCTCCGGACGGTCACGACCGTCCGGAGCGCCGTGCTGCTGCGCGTTGAGTCGGGTGGGTCAGTCCGTCTTGTCGCCGAACTGTGTCTCGAGACTCTTCTTGGCAGGCGGCGTGAAGGTGGTTTCCCAGCAGATGCCGTCGTCGGTGGCGAGCTGCATGATCACCGACGGATCCTGCGTGAACGGCAGCGTCGGCACGGGCAGGTTCAGGCCCTTGCCCTTCACCTGCAGGAGCGCCTTGCCGGGGGTCGCGTTGCCCTTGAGCTTGATCTGGGAGATCCCATCGGCGCTCAGGGCCTTGTCCTTGTAGAGGTAGCCGTTCTTCACCACCTTCCAGCAGGGCTTCGTCCCGCAGGTGCCGCCGGGCGGCACGTGGGCCGCCATCACGAGCGTCGGCACGCCGGCCGTCTGATCGTAGACGCAGAAGTGATAGGCGGTGGTCACGTCGGGGGCGCCGAAGTCGGGGCTTTCCGTCAGCGGCCCGCCCTTCCACTTCCAGGTGAGGACGTTCGCGCCCTTGCCCGCCACGGTCTTCTTCAGCGTCACCGAGCCGCCCTTCGCCTTGAGCGTGGGGCGGCACGCGATGCGGGGCACGTCCGGACACGGACCCTCGATCGTGCAGGTCGCCGAGCAGCCGTCGCCGCCCGTGGTGTTGCCGTCGTCGCACTCCTCGCCGCAGCCGTCCTGGAGCAGGCCGTCCCCGCAGACCGGCGAGTCGCCCGCGCAGACGCCCGCCGTACAGACATCGGACAGGGTGCAGACGTTGCCGTCGTCGCAGGCGGTGCCGTCGGCCGCGTCCGGATTGGAGCACGTGCCCGTCTGCGGGTCGCAGGTGCCCACGTCGTGGCACTGGTCGGCCGCCGTGCACACGACCGGGTCCGCGCCGGTGCAGGTGCCGGTCTCGCAGGTGTCGGTCTGCGTACAGGCGTCGTGGTCGTCACAGGCCGTGCCGTCGGTCTTGTCCGGATTCGAGCAGAGGCCCGTCTGCGGGTCGCAGGTGCCCACGTCATGGCACTGATCGGCCGCCGTGCACACGACGGGGCTTCCCGCCGTGCACGAGCCGCTCTGGCAGGTGTCGGTCGGCGTGCAGGCGTCGCCGTCGCTGCACGCGGCGCCGTCGGCCTTGGGCGGATTCGAGCAGGCGCCGGTCTGCGTGTCGCAGGTGCCGGCGTCGTGGCACTGATCGGCCGCCGTGCACACGAGGGGGCTTCCCGCGGTGCACGTGCCGCTCTGGCAGGTATCCGCCAGCGTGCAGGCGTTGCCGTCGCTGCAGCTCGCGCCGTCGCCCTTGGGCGGATTCGAGCAGGTGCCGGTCTGCGTGTCGCAGGTGCCGGCGTCGTGGCACTGGTCGAGCGCGGTGCAGACCACCGGGTTGGCGCCGCTGCAGGTGCCGCTCTGGCAGGTGTCGGTCTGCGTGCAGGCGTTGCCGTCGCTGCAGCTCGCGCCGTCGGCCTTGTCCGGATTCGAGCAGGTGCCGGTCTGCGTGTCGCAGGTGCCGGCGTCGTGGCACTGGTCGAGCGCGGCGCAGACCACGGGATTGGTCCCGACGCAGCTGCCCGCCTCGCAGGCGTCGGTCTGCGTGCAGGCGTTGCCGTCGGTGCAGCTCGCCCCGTCGGCCTTGTCCGGATTCGAGCAGGTGCCGGTCTGCGTGTCGCAGGTGCCGGCGTCGTGGCACTGGTCGAGCGCGGCGCAGACCACGGGATTGGTCCCGACGCAGCTGCCCGCCTCGCAGGTGTCGGTCTGCGTGCACGCGTTCCCGTCGCTACAGGTGGACCCGTCCGCCTTGGCGGGAGTGTCGCAGGTGCCGGTCTGCGGATCGCAGGTCCCGGCGTCGTGGCACTGGTCGAGCGCGGTGCAGACCACCGGATCGGTGCCGAAGCAGACCCCGGCCTGACAGGTGTCGGTCTGCGTGCACGCGTCGCCGTCGTCGCACGGCGTGCCGGCCGCCGTGTTCGGGGTCGAGCAGAGCCCGGTCTCCGGGTCGCACGTCCCGGCGTCGTGACACTGGTCGAGCGCCGTGCACACCACCGGGTCCGCCCCGACGCACACGCCCGCCTGGCAGGTGTCCGTCTGCGTGCACGCGTCGGCGTCGTCGCACGCCGTATCGTCGGGCTGGCTCACGTCCGCCGGACACGCCCCGTCCGCTCCCGTGCACACCTCGTCGGCGTCGCACTGGTCGGCCGCCCCGCGGCACACCGTGTCCGCCGCCACGAACTGGCAGTCGCTCGTGCAGCACGAGCCGCCCGTGCCGTTGTCCCCGGCCTCGTCGCAGTCCTCGCCCGGGTCGATCGTGCCGTCGCCGCAGGTCGTGAACGCCCCGAACGGCCACGCGGCCGCCCGGTTCGCCGGCAGGTGCCCGACCGAGTCCCCGGGGTCGCCGTCGGCGGCGTTGTACTGCAGCTCCGCGCTCGCGCCGTCCACGAAGTGGATCGTCACCGTGAGCTTCAGGAGGTGCCCGCCCGGCACGGTCGTGTCGGCCGGGAGCGTCGTCGCCGGCGTCGTGCACCGCACCGCATCCTGCGCCGGCACCACCACCTGTCCGGAGGCGAGCGTCGCCACGAACGGCGTGTCGACGCCCGTCGCCGGGTCGTAGTCGGCGTAGGCGGCGGCGCAGGTGACGGTGACGTCGCTGCCGCCGAAATTGCCGATCCAGAGCGCGGCGCTCGCCGTATCGGCGGTGGTGAGGGCCGGGCCGTCGCTGGCGAGCGGCGCCGAGTAGAAGGCGACGTCGGCATCGCCGTCCTGGTCGGGGCTGATGGACACCGCGGTCGCGGTCGTGCCGAAGACGCCGTCGGTGAGCGTCTTGTCGGTGCTGCCATGGAAGAGGCCCGTCACGTCGTCGCCGCGCAGCGGGAGGCTCGCCGTCGGCGTCGCGGTCGGGGTGGCCGTCGCCGTGGGGGTGGCGGTCTCCGTCGGGGTGGCGGTCTCCGTCGGCGTCGGCGTCTCGGTGGGCGTCGGCGTCTCCGTGGGGGTCGCGGTCTCGGTCGCGGTCGCCGTGGCCGTCGGCGTCACGGTTGCCGTCGGGGTCGCGGTGCGCGTGGGGGTGGGAGTCTGCGTCGCGGTCGGCGTCGGCGTTGGCGTGGCGGGCGCGTCGCGCAGGGTCACGATGGCCGCCGCCCAGTCGCGGCTGAAAAAGCCGCTCAGGTTACCGCTCGCCGTGTACGCGCCCGTCGCGGTGACGATTCGGTATGACGGATAGATCGTGACGCTGGTGCTCGAGGAGCCCGTGCTCGCCGAGGCGTCACCGGGACTCGGGTGGGTGAAGCTTCCGCTGGCCGAGTAGGTCGTGCTCGACGTACGGGCCTGGGCGCCGGTGGCGCCGATCAGGAGCTCGCTGGCGACGGCCGTGGTCGCCGTCGCGCCGGAGCTCGGCGACGTGGACGTTCCCGTTCCGGAGTGCGTCTTGTCGACGACGGCGTTCAGAAGCCCGGAGAACTCCAACCCGGTGAGCGCTTTGACCGTGGAGCTCGGGAAGGTGACGGTGATCGTGTCGCCGCTCACGAGGGCGGTACCGAGCGTCTTGTGGAAGACGACCGTCCGCACGCCATTGCCGTTGCCGCCCGAGCCGTTCTGCACGTCGATATCCGAGGTGCCGTACGAGCCGTTCTTCGAGTCGGCGCAGCTGACGGTGCCGCTGTTCGGGTCCATCGCGAACTCGACCACCACGGTGTTACCCGCCGCCACGCCCGCGGCCGGCACGGTGAGCTGAATCGAGGAGCTCGTCGACGTGGCGGTCGTCGTGTCGATGTTCTTCACGAACGTGATGGCATGACTCGCCTGCGCGCTCAGCGCGACCATCAGCGAAACCAGCACGGCGATGACGCCGGCCCGTCGCGCGCGGAAGGCACGGGGGAAGGAGGGTCGGATGCGAAGGGTGCGAGCTGTCGAGGGGAAGTGGCGGTGATCCATGTCGGGGGTCCTCGTGAGTGTGGTTTGGTCGCGCGCGGCGACGAATCGCTGTCAAATCCCGAAGGCCAAACGATCGGCGACCTCATAGGGCAATAAGCATTCCATTCGACATGACGATAATGTCTTGAAATTCGGACGCCGGAAGTCACGCCGAGCCTTGCGTGCGCGCGGGGACGGACCCTTCTCGCGCACAAATGCATAATCAGATCAGATAGTTACATGAGACTAAAGTATGAGAAAATATGTGTGCTGCGTATCGACCATCCGTGCAGCATGCCAACGCGTACGCCATGGCGCGGTATCGGGATGCACGCTTGAGGGTGCGCGGCTCATGGCTCGTCGCGGCCGACGGGAGGACACGGCGGTTTTGCCGTGTTCGCGTTTCAGTGGTGGGCTATGCTGCTCGAGAAGGTGCCGTCATGACGAATCCGATCTTTGCCAACCTCGAACGGGAAATCGCAAAGAGTCGCATAGCCCTCTCCGTCATCGCGATCGGGTCGATCTATCTCGATCCGACGACCCCTCAGCTCGGCGTCGTTCCCGTGACCGCGCTCCTCGGCAACGATGCGTATGCGTTCGCCGTATTGGCGGTCCATCTGATGTACGCCGTCGCGGTCCTGCTGTTGAGCGCGCCGGACCGGGCGACGCGGGCGCCGGTCCTGTGGGCATCCACCTGGCTCGACGTCGCGTTCGGCGGCGCGGTCGCCATCGTCACCGAGGGTGCGACCAGTCCGGCACGTGTGTTCTTCGCGTTCGCCGTGCTGGCCGTCGCCTGCCGCTCGGGGTTCCGGGCCGCGTTGATCGCGACGGCCGCCAGCGTCACGCTCTATCTCGGCATCGTCCTCCTCGCCCCACGGTCCACCGAGGGCGTCTATGCGATGCGGTCGTTCTATCTCGCGATCACGGGATACCTGATCGGCTATCTCGCGCAGCAGCGATTGAACGCCGAGGCGCAGGTGCGCGACCTGGAGACGGCCGCGGAACGTCACGGCATCGCCCGCTCCTTGCACGATGGGTACGTGCAGGCACTGGCCGGGGTCAGCCTGCGCATCGATGCCTGCCGTGAGCTGCTGCGGCGTGAGCGACCCGACCGTGCGCTCGCGGAGCTCGGCGACCTCCAGAACGGCGTCCAGCGCGAGTATGAAGAGGTGCGCGCCTACGTGCGCAAGCTGGTCGAGCTGGACAGTCGGATCGACGGGTCTCCGGCCAGGTCGGATCCGGCGGTGGACGTCGACGCATCCTTCCGATGCGACGCCGCCATGGCGGAGCACATCCTGCTGATCATGTTGGAGGGCGTCCGGAACGTGCGCCGTCACGCCGGCGCGGCGAGCGCGTCGATCAGGGCGCGCGACGACGACGGCGGGGTGCACATCGGCATCAGCGACGACGGCGCGGGGTTCCCGGACGGCAAGGGCGCTCCGTGGTCGATCGCATCGCGCGTCGCGGAGCTGGGAGGAGGCGTGCAGCTCGGGACGGGGGAGCGCGGCGCCCATTTGCTCATCGAGATCCCGACGCCATGAGCATGCGACGGGGGCCGATCCGGGTGGTCATCGCCGACGACCACGCCCTCTTCCGGGCGGGGCTCAGGTCGGTCCTGCAACTGCAGGAGGACGTGACCGTCGTGGCGGAGACCGACCGCGTGAGCGATCTCGGGGAGCTCGCCCGGCGCACGCCTTGCGACATCGTGCTGCTCGACCTGCAAATGGAGCGAAACTCCCTGCTGGAGATCGAGAAGCTCAGGCGACAAGCGCGCATCATCGTCGTGACGGCAAGCGAGCGGCTCGACGACGCGCTCATGGCGATGCGCCTCGGCGCACGCGGCATCGTCCCCAAGCACTTCGCGATGGAATCGCTGATGGAGGCGATCCGCGCCGTCGCGGCCGGCGAGGTATGGCTGCCGCCCGCCCTCCGCGACGCCCTCGCCCGGCGGGACAATGAGCCCATGTACAAGGGATTGACCCGGCGCGAGTACGAGATCGTTCGCCACGCGGCGCTCGGCATGCGCAACGTCGAGATCGCGCGGCGGCTCCTCATCAGCGAGGTGACGGTGAAGACGCATCTCACGAACGTGTTCCAGAAGCTGGGGATCCGCGATCGGGTGCAGCTGGCGCGCTACGCGATCACCGCGGGAATCGTTCGCGCCCACGAAACGCCATCCTAGCGGGCGCCGCCGCCGGGCGGCGGACCCGCGGCAGCGGACGAATAAGCTCGCGCACGGCATCAGGAAATTGACTCTCTGCAGGTCGCGTGGTAGCCCGACCCGACGATGCCACTCGACAAGGTGTACGATCCGCATCGGGTCGAGCGTCGGTGGTACGACGAGTGGCTGCAGCGAGACCTCTTTCGCGCCGACCCTGACGATTCCCGCCCGGCGTTCTCCATGGTCATTCCGCCCCCGAACATCACGGGGTCGCTGCACATGGGGCATGCCCTCAACAACACGCTGCAGGACGTCTTGTGCCGCTGGCGGCGCATGGCCGGCTGGAACGTGCTCTGGGTGCCGGGGACCGACCACGCCGGCATCGCGACGCAGAACGTCATCGAGCGGCAGCTCCAGTCGGAGGGCACGGACCGACAGACGCTCGGCCGCGAGGCGTTCGTCGAACGCGTCTGGCGCTGGCGCGACAGCTCCGGCGGTACCATCATCATGCAGCTCAAACGCCTGGGAGTGTCGTGCGACTGGTCGCGCGAGCGTTTCACCATGGACGAGGGGCTGTCGCGGGCCGTGCGCGAGGTCTTCGTCCGCCTCTACGACGAGGGCCTGATCTATCGCGACCGCTACCTGATCAACTGGTGCCCGCGCTGCCGCACCGCGCTCTCCGACCTCGAGGTGGAGCACGCCGATACGGACGGTCTCCTCTATCATCTGCGCTATCCGCTGACCGACGGAAGCGGTGCGATCGAGGTGGCGACGACGCGTCCGGAGACGATGCTCGGCGACACCGCCGTCGCGGTGCATCCCGACGATCCGCGCTATCGCGGTCTCGTCGGTCGGACGGTGCGCCTGCCGGCCGTCGGCCGCGAGATCCCGATCGTCGCCGACGACTACGTCGATCGCGAGTTCGGCTCGGGCGCGGTGAAGATCACCCCGGCGCACGACTTCAACGATTTCGCCCTCGGCCGGCGCCATGGTCTGCAGATGGTCTCCGTCATGGACGAGGGCGCGGTGATGACGGCGGCGGCGGGCGCCTACGCCGGCCTGGACCGCTACGAGGCGCGGAAGCGGCTCGTCGCCGACCTCGAGCGCGACGGCGTGCTGGTGCGGACGGAGCCGCACACGCTCGCCCTCGGGCGCTGCTATCGCTGCCAGACGCCGGTCGAGCCCTACCTGTCGCTGCAGTGGTTCGTGAAGATCCAGCCGCTGGCCGAGCCGGCGATCGCCGCCGTGCGCGACGGCCGCACGCGCTTCGTGCCGTCGCATTGGGAGAAGACGTACTTCGCCTGGATGGAGAACATCCACGACTGGTGCATCTCGCGCCAGCTGTGGTGGGGCCATCGCATCCCCGCGTGGTACTGCGACGCCTGCGACAAGACGATCGTCGCGCGCGAGGATCCGCCGGCGTGTTCGTGCGGCGGCACGTTGCGGCAGGATCCCGACGTTCTCGATACCTGGTTCTCGTCGGGGCTCTGGCCGTTCTCGACGCTCGGTTGGCCGGAACGCGCACCGGCCCTGGCGCGCTGGTATCCGACCTCGGTGCTCGTCACCGGCTTCGACATCATCTTCTTCTGGGTCGCCCGCATGATGATGATGGGCCTCAAGTTCATGGACGACGTGCCGTTCCGCGAGGTCTACATCCACGCGCTGGTGCGCGACCAGCACGGCCAGAAGATGAGCAAGTCGAAGGGGAACGTCGTCGACCCGCTCGTGGTGATGGACACCTATGGCACGGACGCGTTCCGCTTCGCGCTCGTCGCCTTCGCCGCCATGGGACGGGACGTGAAGCTCGCCGAGGACCGCATCGAGGGCTACCGCAACTTCATGAACAAGCTCTGGAACGCGGCCCGCTTCGTGCTGATGCAGCTGGAGGAGCGGTCCGCCGAGCCGGTGCAGCCGATCGAGGAGCTGACGTCCGCGGCGTACGCGGCGCTCGGCGTCGCCGATCGGTGGATCCTGTCGCGGCTGGCCGACGCGTCGGCCACGATCGACGCGGCGCTGACGCAGTATCGCTTCAACGACGCCGCGAGCCGCCTGTACGAGTTCGCGTGGCACGAGTTCTGCGACTGGTACATCGAGATGGCGAAGATCACCCTGGCCGCGGGCGGCCCGGCCGCCGCCGCGACGCGCCGCAACCTGGTGCGCGTGCTCGAATGCCTGATGCGCATGCTGCACCCGTTCGCACCGTTCATCAGCGAGGAGATCTGGCAGGCGCTGCCGCGCGTGCAGCGCGACACCTCGATCGTCACGGCGGCCTACCCGCAGGCGCGGCACACGTGGGCGAGCGACGCGGCGCCGGTGGAGCAGCGCGTCGGCCGGCTGATCGGCGTCGTGCGCGCGGTGCGGAACATCCGCGCCGAGATGAACCTGCCGCCGGGACGGTCGCTCGACGCGGCGCTCATGGTCGACGATCCCGCCGCGCGCCGCGATCTCGAGGCGGACGAGGCGCTGTTGCGCGCGCTGGGGCGCATCGGAGCCCTCCGCTACCTGGCGCGCGGCGAGAGCCTGCGCGGCGCGGCGACGGCGCTGGTCGACGGCGTGCAGGTCTTCGTGCCGCTCGCCGGGCTCGTGGACGTCGACGAGGAGATCCGCCGCCTGACGCGCGAGATCGGCAAGGTCGACGGCGAGCTCGCCGGGGTGGCGCGCAAGCTCGACAACCCCTCGTTCCGCGAGCGCGCGCCCGCCGAGGTCGTGGAGGAGCAGGAGCAGAAGGCGGCGACGTTCGCCGGCAAGAAGGCCGCGCTCGAGCGCAGCCTGCGGACGCTCGAGGAGGCGCGCGCCTCGAGCGGCGCGTGATCGCATGCCGGAGCGGGTCGTCGCGAAGCGGGCTGTCCTCGATCTCGCACGGCATCCGGCGGTGCGCCGGCTGGTGGCGATGGCCCTGGCGGAGGACGTCGGCCGCGGCGACCTCACGACGCGCGCGGCGCTCGATCCCGAGCTCGCGGCGACGGCGATCGTCGAGGCGCAGGAGCCCTGCGTGGTCGCCGGCGTCTTCCTGGCACCGCTGGTCTGGGGCCGCCTCGATCCGGGCCTCGCGGTCGAGCCACCGCTCGTCGCCGAGGGCGCGGCAGCGGCGCGCGGGGCCGCGCTCGTCTGCGTACGCGGCCGCGCCGCCCCGATCCTCGCCGGCGAGCGCGTATTGCTCAATCTGCTGCAGCACCTCTGCGGCGTGGCTACCCTGACGCGACGCTTCGTCGACGCGGTTGCGGGCACGCGCGCGGCGATCGTCGATACGCGCAAGACGCTCCCGGGGCTGCGCCTCCTCGAGAAGCATGCGGTGCACGCGGGCGGCGGCGTGAACCATCGCTTCGGGCTCGACGACGGCATCCTCGTGAAGAACACCCACGTCGCGCTCGGCGGCGGTACGGCGGCGGTCGTGGCGCGCGTCCGCACGCGGGCGCCGGCCGGCCTGCGCGTGCAGGTGGAGTGTCGCAGCCGGCACGAGGTGGAGGCGGCGCTCGCCGCCGGCGCGGATGCCCTCCTGCTCGACAACCAGAGTCCCGAGGAGGCACGCGCCCTGGTGGCCGCCGTCGCCGGACGTGCGCCGGTCGAGCTGTCGGGGGGCATCACGCTGGCGAACGTCGCGGCGTATGCGGCGAGTGGTGCCGATCGCATCTCGATCGGGGCGCTCACCCACTCGGCGCCTGCGGTCGCGTTGCATCTATGCGTCGAGGCGGCGCGATGAGCGTGTCCGATCCCGGCGGTCGGCTGCTCGACTTCCTGCGACGGGAGCCCGTGGTCTCGGGCGAGCGCCTGTCCGCCGCGCTCGGCATCTCGCGCGCGGCGATCTGGAAGCACGTCGAGCAGCTGCGGACGCGCGGCTACCGCATCGCGGCGGAGCACGCGCGCGGCTATCGGCTGGCCGGCGTCCCCGATCGCCTGCTGCCGGAGGAGATCGGAGCGCGCCTCACCACGCGCCGCCTCGGACGGACTGTCGTCTATTTCCCCGAGACCGACTCGACGAACGTGCAGGCCATGCGTCTCGCGCGCGAGGGCGCCGCGGAGGGAACGCTCGTCGTTGCCGAGCGCCAGACGCGGGGGCGCGGCCGGCTCGGACGGTCGTGGGTCTCGCCGGCCTTCGTCAATCTCTACGGCAGCTTCGATCCTGCGGCCGACGCTGGCGCCCGTCGACGCGCCGCAGCTCTCCCTCGCCGCGGCGCTCGCGCTCGCGCGCACGCTCGAGCCGCTCGCGCCCGGGCGGGTGGCGATCAAATGGCCGAACGACTGCCTTCTCGACGGCCGCAAGGTGGCGGGGATCCTCACGGAGATGGACGCCGAGCTCGATCGTGTGCGGGCGGTCGTGCTCGGCATCGGCGTCAACCTCAACGCCGGGGCGCGCGCCTTCGCGCCCGAGCTCCGTCCGATCGCGACCTCCGTACGGCTCGCGACCGGCCGCAAGGTCGATCGGGTGGCGTTCACCGCGGCGCTTTGCGAGGCGCTCGAGGCCGTCTATGATCGGCTCCTCCTGGAAGGGTTCGGCGCCTTGATCGCGGAGTGGAACCGCTACTCCTGTCTCTCCGGCCGCGAGGTCACGGTCGACTGCGCCGGCCAGCGCACGACGGGCCGCGTGCGTGGCCTCGATGCGCGCGGGCGCCTGATCCTCGTCGCGGCCGACGGCCGCCAGGTGCCGATCGTCGCCGGCGACGTCACGGTGGTCGGCGGTTACGGACGCGGCGAGACGCGCGGTGCGCCGCGGCGCAGCGGGGGCGCGCGATGAGCAAGCACCTGCTCGCGGTCGACGTCAGCAACACGCACACCAAGATCGGCGTCTACGACGGCGATCGCCTCGTGCGCCACTGGCGCGTGCGGACGGAGCACGACCGCACCGCCGACGAGTACGGCGTCCTGCTGCTCGGGCTCTTCGGGGCCGCCGGCGCCTCGGCGTCGGAGATCGGCGGCGTCATCGTCGCCAGCGTCGTGCCGCCGATGAACACCACCATCGACGAGCTGGCCCGCACCTACTTCGGTCACGAGCCGATGCACGTCGGCCCCGGCATCAAGACCGGCATGCCGATCCTCTACGACAACCCGAAGGAGGTCGGCGCCGATCGCATCGTCAACTCGGTCGCCGCCTTCGAGCGCTATCAAGATGCGTGCATCGTCGTCGACTTCGGTACCGCGACCACGTTCGACTGTGTCTCCAGGCGCGGCGAGTATCTCGGCGGCGTCATCACGCCCGGCCTCGGGATCGCGCTCGACGCCCTCTGCGCCAAGACGGCGAAGCTGCCGAAGGTCGAGCTGGTGAAGCCGCCGAAGGTCGTCGGCAAGACCACCGTGCACGCCATCCAGGCGGGCAGCATCTACGGCTATGTCGCCCTGGTCGACGGGCTCGTCGACCGCATCCGCGGCGAGATCGGCGTCGGCGCGCGCGTGATCGCGACCGGCGGCTTCGCGGGACTGCTCGCGCCCGAGTCACGCACCATCGAGGCGGTCGACGAGTTCCTCACGCTCGACGGCCTCCGGCTCATCTATCGCCGCAACCAATAGACGGAGGACGGCATGGCTGCCGAAGAGGTCGGACGGATCCGCAACATCGGCATCGTCGGACAGGGCGGTGTCGGCAAGACGCTCCTCGCCGACGCCCTCGTGCTGACGGCCGGCGCGACCAGCCGACTCGGCAAGGTCGACGACGGGAGCTCGCTGTTCGATACGGAGCCCGAGGAGATCCGCCGCAAGACGACGATCACCGCCGCCCTCCATCACTGCAGCTGGAAGAAGCACGAGGTCACGATCTGCGACACGCCCGGCTACTCCGTCTTCCAGGCCGAGACCCGCGCCGCCCTCGCGGCCATGACCGGCGCGGTGCTGGTGCTGTCGCCCCACGGCGAGGTGAAGGTCGAGCTGGAGCGGGCCTGGACGTGGTGCGGCGAGCTCGGCATTCCGGTCGTCGGCTTCATGAGCCGGCTCGACCGCGAGGAGACGGATCTCGCCGCGGCGACCGCGCCGGTCGCGACGGCGCTCGCGACCAAGGTCGTGCCGATCACGTTGCCGATCGGCGATGCGGCGACGTTCAACGGCTACGTCGACCTGATCGGCATGAAGGCCCACACCTTCGCGGCCGATTTCGGACCGGCGAAGGAAGGGCCGATTCCCGACGATCTCGCGGGCGAGGCCGCGGAGTACCGTGATCGCCTCCTCGAGGCGGTGGCCGAGTCCGACGATGGGCTGCTCGAGCACTACCTCGAGAGCGGCGAGCTGTCGGAGGAGGAGATCCGCCGCGGGCTGCGCCTCGCCGTGCTGGGACGCAAGTTCCTGCCGCTTTACGTCGGCGCGGCACAGAAGGGCATCGGGGTCGCGGCGTTGCTCGACGCGATCGTCGAGCTCACCGCCTCCCCGGCCGAGCTGCCGGCCGTCGAGGCCATCGACGCCAAGACGGGGTCGCCGGTCGAGCGCCCGTGCGATCCCGGCGCGCCGTTCTCGGCCCTCGTCTTCAAGACCGTGATGGATCCGTTCGCGGGCAAGCTGTCGATCATGCGCGTCTGCTCCGGCAGGGCGACGAGCGACACGGCGGTGCTCAACACCAGCCGCGACGCGCGGGAGCGCTTCGGCCAGCTCCTGCGGCTCGAGGGGAAGAAGCAGTCGCCGATCCCCGCCGCCGTCGCCGGCGAGATCTGCGCGGTCGCCAAGCTCAAGGATACCGCCACCGGCGACACGCTCGCCGACGAGAAGGCGTCCGTCCTCCTCCCGAAGCTGCCGGCCGTCGATCCGACGATCTCGTTCGCCGTGCAGCCGAAGAGCAAGGCGGACGAGGAGAAGGCGACGCAGGCCCTGCACAAGATGATGGAGGAGGATCCCGCGCTGCACATCGAGCGCGATGCCGAGAGCCGCGAGATCATCGTCTCCGGCTCGGGGCAGCTCCACGTCGAGGTCGCGGTGGAGCGCCTGAAACGCAAGTACGGGGTCGAGGTCGAGCTGAAGGCGCCGAAGGTGCCGTACCGCGAGACCATCAAGGGACGCGCCGAGGTGCAGGGCAAGTACAAGAAGCAATCCGGCGGCCGCGGGCAGTTCGGCGACGCCTGGATCAAGCTCGAGCCGCTGCCGCGCGGCGGCGGGTTCGAGTTCGTCGACGAGATCGTCGGCGGCGCGATCCCGCGGAATTTCATTCCCGCGGTGGAGAAGGGCATCCGTGAGGCGATGACCCGCGGCATCCTGACCGGCTCGCCCGTGGTCGACTTCCGCGTGCGCCTCTTCGACGGCTCGTACCATACCGTCGACTCCTCCGAGATGGCGTTCAAGATCGCCGCCTCGATGGGCTTCAAGGCGGCCCTCGAGCAGGCGAAGCCGGTGTTGCTCGAGCCGATCATGCATCTCGAGGTGACAGTGCCGGACGACGCCATGGGCGACGTGATCGGCGACCTCAACAGCCGCCGCGGCAAGGTCCTCGGCGTCGATCCGAAGCCGCCGAGCCAGGTCATCCGCGCCCAGGTGCCGATGGCCGAGGTGCTGAAATACGGCCCCGATCTGCGCGCCATGACGAGCGGCCGTGGCGACTTCCACATGGGCTTCTCGCACTACGAGGAGGTGCCGCCGCACCTCTCCGAGCGCGTCATCAAGGACGTGCGCGAGACCCGCGGCGTGGGCGCGCAGCACGAGTAGCGGGAGCGCGATGGCGATGGGGAACGAGGAGGCGATCGCGGAGCAGGTGCGTGCCGGGACGGACGGCATCGTCGTTCCGGCGGGCCTCGTCGACGACCCGCCGCCCGATCACCCCGTCGAGAAGTCGCTATTGCAGCGCGTCGGCGACATGACCGTCGCCGAGCGCATCAAGCTCGCGCTGCACGGCAACCGCGAGTCGCGCATGCTCCTCTTGCGCGATTCGAACAAGCTCATCCGACGCTTCGTGCTGCAGAACCCGCGCGTCGCCGACGACGAGATCATCGCGATCGCGAAGAATCGTTCCGCCGACGACGAGCTGCTGCGCGTCGTCGCCGACAACCGCGACTGGACGAAGAACTACCAGGTCCGACACGCCCTCGTGACCAACCCGAAGACCCCGCTGACCATCGCGCTGCGCTTCCTCTCCGGCCTGCACGAGCGCGACATCCGCGGTCTCGCGAAGAGCAAGAACGTCTCCGCGACGGTCGCGGCGCAGGCGAAGCGCATCGTCGTGAACAAGGGGCCGGCCGGCGGGCACTAGCGCGTTCGGCGCCACGACCCCGCGGCGTTCCCGGTGGACGACGGGAAGCGGCGCTAGAGCGGCGACTGCAAGTTGTGCACGAGACCGAGAACCGTGCGGCGCGGCAGGAAAGGCACGAGGCTGGCGAGGACGCGGTTGCGGCTGCCCGTGATCACCACGCGTCGATTGGCCTGCCATCCGCGGTAGCCCATTTCGGCCACCACGGCCGAGGGCATGGGCGCGCCGCTTCGTGACAGGCGGGTCTTCCCGGTGCCGGCGCGTTGGCGGAAATTGCTCGTGGTGGGCCCCGGACAGAGACAGCTCACCCGCACGCCGGTGCCCTCCGCCTCCTTCCACAGGGCCTCGGAGAACGACAGGACGAACGCCTTGGACGCGTAGTAGATCGCCATCAGCGGTCCGGGCTGGAACGAGGCGGTGGAGGCGACGTTGAGCACGCCGCCGCGCTTGTTCGCGAGCATACGCGGCCAGTAGATGTGCGTGAGCTCGACGAGCGTCCGGTCGTTCAGGTCGATCATGCCGAGCTGCGCGGCGCGGTCGGACCCGTCGAACGCGCCCGCAATGCCATAGCCCGCGTTGTTGACGAGGACGTCGATCTCGAGCCCTGCGGCGGCGATCGCGGCGGCGAGCCTCTCGCCGGCCCCCGGAACGCCGAGATCGCTCACGAAGGGCGTCGCCCTGACGGCATGCGCCTTCGCGAGCCGATCCGTGACCGCGCGCAACGCGCCCTCGGAACGCGCCGCGAGCACGAGATCGTAGCCGTCGCGCGCGAAACACTCCGCGAGATCGACACCGATGCCCATGCTGGCACCGGTGATCAACGCCGTCTGAGCTGCACCGTCTCTCGTGCGCGTCATGCGTGCCTCCTCGGGGGCGACCACGGTCTCGCCAGGTGCCTCCGCGCATACAACGAGGGCACGCGCGGCTCAACGTTCCGGCGCCGTCAACCGAGGAGCTCGGCGCGCCTCGACCAGGCGATCGAGGCGCAGAGTAGCAGCAACGCCGCGGCCGGGACGGCTCGAGTCAACGGGTCGTGGAGCAGGTGCTGCGCCACGGCTCCGCTCATGACGAGCGCCAGGCCGGCGGCCGCCACCGGGGCAAGCCGGGGTAGAAGGACGCCGATCGCTCCGGCGACCTCCGCCGCACCGATGAACCTCATGAAACCGGGTCCGAAGCCGAAGTGCGCGAAGGTCTCGACCATCGGCTCGGCGCCGACGAGCTTGCCGGTCCCCGCGGCGAGAAAGGCCAGCGCGACGACGGTGCTGACGATGGTCACGGTCCGAGAACGGTCGGCTGCTCTTGTCATTGGGGTCCCTTTCGATGCTTGCCCGCGTCCCAGCCCGTCGCGCTCAGATGCCGTTCGGCGAACGACCGCGGGACGTCTTCGAGCTCCGTCGACATGGTGTCGTTCCAGCGGTTGAGAAAGCCGAACAGCGCGCAGACGGCGACGATCTCGACGATCTGCGGCTCGTCGAAATGGCGACGGAGCGCGGTGAAATGCGCGGCCTCGACCAGGTTCGGCACCAGGGCCGAGTCGCGTGCGAGGCGCAGCGCGCTGCGCTCGGCCTCCGAGAAGGCGGGATGGGTCTCGAACTCGAAGGCGTGCTCGATCTTTTCGACCTGGGCGCCGGCGTGCGAGGCGTGCGCCGCCGTATGGGCCTGGCAGTAGCGGCAGCCGGCCGCGTTGCTGGCGACGTGGGCCACGAGCTGCTTCAGGGCGGGGTCGACCATGCCGGGCCCGTTCACCGCGCCGGCCAGGAGCAAGAAGGCCTGGAGGATGTCCGGGCGATGTCCCATGGTGAACAAGCTGTTCGGGACGAAGCCGCCCATCATGGCCTCGGCCATCTGGAAGAACGGCTCGAACTGCTGGAGAGCGCCCCGGGAAAGCGGTCGTACGTGGGGCACGCCTAGCTCCGCCCGGTCGACATCGCGAGGCGCTCGACGTCGGGCCAGACGGCCTCGCCGACGCCGCGGAGGAACCCGAGGGCCGCTTCCGGGGTCCAACCGGCCACCGCGGTCGTGAAGCTCGCACGCGCGCGGACGCGCTCGTACCACGCGGCGAGCCGTGGGCGCGCCGGCGCCGCGAGCAGCGGCGACATGGCGAGGTGGTCGAGCCGCAACACGTACGGGAGCGCCGCCGCGTCTGCGAGCCCGCAGGAGTTGCCGGACAGCCACTCGTCCGCGGCGAGCCGGGCTTCCATCCGGTCGAGCAGCTCGACCATCTGACGGAGCGCGCCCGCGAACTCCGGGGCCTTGACGCCGTGCTCGAGCACGCTGCGGCGCGCGGCGCGTTCCTTCGGATCCGGAATGCCGGCGAGATTGGCCTCGCGCACGTCCTCGGGCTGCTGGAGCACGATCGAACGCGGGCCGATCGCGAACGTGACGACCGCCGTCGCGGGGTGGACCTTCTCGTCGATCAGCTTGGTCCACAGGCGCAGCGCGTGTCGACCGACCGGCGCGGCCGGCCGCAGCGGAATCGCCGGGAAGGCATCGTCCAGATACTCGTTGATGAGACTGGACTCGATGAGCACGGCACCGTCGTGGACCAGGGTCGGCACGACGCGGTTCGGGTTGAGCTTCACGTACGCCGGATCGTGTTGCGCGCCGCCGAGGATGTCGATCTCGTGCGAGACGAAGTCGAGCTGCTTCTCGGCGAGGACCAGCCGGACCTTCTGCGAGCAGGTCGAGAATGGGTAGTGATAGAGCTCGAGCATCAGCGGATCTCCTTTCGAAAGCCGCGCAGGATCGTCGTCATGACGTTCCCGAGCTCGCCGACCGGGTCGGCAACGCGCCCGGGGCACCGCCAGGCGACGAAACGATCGGGCCGAACGAGCAGGCACCCGGCGTCGGCGACTTCGCGGATGCGCGTCCACGTCCCGAGCACGTCGTTGTTGGTCTGTCCGAGACCCACCGTGACCGGTTGGACGGTGACGCCGGTCTGGCGGGTCACGTGCACCGCCGCCTCGTGCCATGCCGCGCCGCCGATGCCGGTGACGAGCGTGAAGCGGTCGTAACCGCACAGGTCGAGGGTCGAGACGTCCTCGGTGCCACGTTGCAGCCAGACGTGGGGGAGGTGGGCGCCGGGGTGCGTCGTCGGGTGGTAGTAGAGATCGGGGTCACGCGTATGGGGAGGAAAGGGGGAGCCGTCATCGACGACCGCGTCCGACACGTAGCGCTGCCCGAGCTCCACGCCGTGCGCGTTGAATTGTCCGTTCATCAGATTCCAGCCCCGTCAGCAACGCCCCGCGTTGCTCTTCCCCCTCGGGACCGAACATCCGGTCGACCAGCGCGAGCGCTTCCCGTTCACTCTGGCCGGGGCGAAAGCCGAGGGCGCCGAGCCAGTGGCCCATTTCCATGACGCTCTGGTTGGCGCGGTCCACGACCTGGCGGCCGACCGGCTGTCGCTCGGCGCTGTAGCTGTCGAGGAGCGTCTCGTCGGCCCTACCGGACGTCACCAGCGCGAGCTTCCAGGCCAGGTTGTAGGAGTCCTGGATGGAGGTGTTGCTCCCGAGCCCGTTCGCAGGGGGATGGCGGTGGGCGGCGTCTCCGGCCAGGAACAAGCGGCGCTCGCGGTAGCGCGCGGCCACCACGTGATTGAACTGCCACTCGCTGATCCTCTTGATCTCGACCTCGACGTGCGGGTCGCCGATCGCGGCCCGGACGCGTGGCAGGACGCGTTCCTCGGAGAGATCGTTGGGACTGCCGCCGTGGCGCACGAAGATGGTGCTCCATTCGGTCCACGGCTCCACGCACGTCCAGATGCTGAGGACGTCGTCGCTGCCGGGGCCGCAGACGAAGAAGAGCGCGCCGGAGCGGTGCTTCGTGTAGCGGGTGAGATCGGCCTCGATCCACACCGTGATCGCGTGCAGCGGATTGGTCTCCCCCACGAACTCGAAGCCACCCGCGTCTCCCACGAGGCTGCGCGCTCCGTCGCAGCCGATGGCGTAGCGCGCGCGGATTTCGATCTCCTCACCGCTCGCGCGCCCGCGGATCCGGGCGGTGACGGCCTCGGCGGTCTGGTCGATCCCGACCACCTCGTGGTCGAATCGGATGTCGGCGCCGCATCCTCGAGCGGCGTCCAGCATGATCGGCTCGAGCACGTGCTGCGGCGCGTTGCACATCTCGCACGGACTGGCCGCCTGATAGTCCGCGCGGCGATCGTCGCCGGTTCCCCAGGTCATCAGGCGCGAGAGCTCGCGGCCGGCGAACGCCGTGGCGAACACCTGCTTGCCCATGAGGTGCTGGGGCAGGGCGCGCCGCCTCACGCGCTCTTCGGCCCCGAGATCGCGCAGGATCTCCATCGTGCGCTGGTTCGTGATGTGCGCGCGCGGCGAATCGGCGGTGGATCCGTATTTCGTGACCGTCACGGACGGCACGCCGAGGCGGGCCAGCAGGGCGGCGGCGGTCAGCCCGGCCGGTCCCGCGCCGATCACGAGCACATCGGTCGTCAGCGTCGTCATTCGGCAGCGCTCCTTTGCGATCGGCCGCGGCACCGTGGTGATCGGCGGGCCAGTCGCTTGTCAGATGACCAGTAACCAGGTTGACATTCCCTTGTCAAGCGAATAGCGAAATATCGATGACGACGCGCGCCCAGCAGTATCGCGAGACCCGGGAGCGCATCATCGAGGCGGCCGCGGGGGCGTTCTCGGAGCGCGGGTTCCACGGTGCCAGCACCCGGGAGATCGCCGCGCGCGCCGGCACGAATCAGGGGCTCGTCACCTACCACTTCCGCTCCAAGGACGCGTTGTGGCGCGCGGCGGCCGATCGCATCTTCTCGCTCCTCAGGACGAGGCTCGGCCGGGATCCGGGACCGTCGGCCGGCAGCGCGCGCGAGCGGGCACGCGAGGCGATTCGGCAATACGTGCGCTTCGCTGCCGCTCATCCGGAGCTGTTTCGGCTGATGGTCGAAGAAGGCAAGGCCGCGGACGACCGCATGCAATGGCTGGTCGACACCCATCTGAAGCCCCTCTACGCGGGGTTCGCGCGAGTGCTGGCGGAGTACATCCCGGACGGCGCCGTGGCTCCCCACGCGTTCTACGCACTGGCGGGTGCCGCTTCCCTGCTGTTCGCCGTCGCGCCCGAGTGCCGTCGCCTCAGCGGACTGAACCCGGCCCGCAAGCCCGCGGTCGAAGCCCACGCCGAGTTCGTCGCGCGGCTCTTCGTGCCGTGAAAGGCCCGCTCGCGCGGCCGCGCCGCTTTGCCGCCCCGGCGGGCCCGCGGCGCGTCGGCGCGGGGTCGGACGGCTCCGTGGCCGACCCTGGACGGTCCGGTCAACCGGGCGGCCGGTGTTCCGGATCGCCATCGGTGGAGCGCACGGCAGTCGTCATCTGCCGTGCGCTCCACCGATGGCTAGAACGCCACGCCCTGGACCGCGAAGATCGGAGAGGCTGGGTTCGGGACGTACGCGCCCGCCGGGAAGCACAGGCCGGAGGTCGCATCGCTCGCGAGCGGCGTGAACACGCCGGGACAGGCCGCGCTCGCGACGAAGCCGGGATCGGGGGCATAGCATTCGACGCTGGTGACGCGCGCGTCGGATCCCGGCGCGAGCGGGCAGACGCCCGGGAGGTCCAGCGGTCCATTGAGCTTGATCTTCACCTTCTGCGCCGTCGGGTTGCCGACGATCTCGCCGCGCAAGACGAACGTGCCGCACGGGCCGGGCGTGTTGCTCTGGAAATTGATGAAGCAGATCGTTTCGTCGCCCGTGCCCACGATGCCGTCGCTGAGCGGCGCGGACATCAGCTTGTTCAGGACGATCAAGCCGATACATTTCTTGGTGAACTTGAACTTCGCGGTGCTGACGCCGTTCACGAACGCCGCACCCGGCACCATGACGCCCGTCGTGTGACAGGTGTCGCGGTTGTAGCCGGGCGGACCCGGTTGCACCATGCTGCCGAGCAGCTTGTCCGCCGCGGACGAGAGGGCCGGCGTCAGGAGCACGGCGAGGGCAGCCGCGCATAGTCCACGTGTCGAAGGTCGCATACGTTCCTCCTTCCGTAGAGGGTGTCAGTACGCGGACGGCGCGTCCCGGGAGTGCCATCCGCGGGGTCGCATTGCCGGACGACGATTGCCTGACGAGTTGCGGAGGTGTCAAGGAGAAATCTCCCCGAGGCGCCAGCATGCCCCGATCACCCGAGGCTCCGCCTGAAACGGTCGCTTCCCGCGAGGCTAGAGCGCCGCGAGCGCATCGGCGGCGTTCGCGGGGAGACGCTGCGCGAGCGTCCAATACGCCCCCCACGGATCGGCGCCGAGTCGTCGTAGCCGGGCCGGGACGGTGCGCACGGTGAAGCGCTCGGGGCGCAGCCGCGGCGCGAGCTCGTCCCACCCGAGCGGCACCGATACCGGCGCGCCCGGTCGGGCGCGCGTCGAGTATGCCGCCACGGACGTGTTGGTGCGGTTGTTGCGGAGGTAGTCGATGAGGATCCTGACTTTCGCGGCCGGCCTTCGGCAGGGCGGTGGTGTAGCGGTGCGGATCGCGACGGACGATGGCATCCGCGATCGCGCGCGCGACCGCGAGGCAGTCGCGCCACTCGAGCTCGGGGGCGAGCGGGGCGACGACGTGGAGCCCCTTGCCGCCGGTCGTCTTGACGAAGCTCGTGATGCCGAGCGCCGTGAACACGTCGCGCACCAGGCGCGCGGCGGCGACGACGGCCGCCCACGGCACCGCCGGGCCGGGGTCGAGGTCGAGCACCATGCGGTTCGGACGCTCGAGGTCGTCCGCGATCGTGTTCCACGTGTGGATCTCGAGCACGTCCATCTGCACGAGTGCCAGCACGCCCGCCAGATGGTCGGCGATGAGGTATTCGCCGATCTTCGTCTTCTCCGCGATCCGCACCCGGCGGAGCCCTGGAGGTGACCAGACGCGCGAGTGCTTCATGAAGAAGCATGACGCGCCGATGCCGTGCGGACAGCGGACGAGCGTGAGAGGCCGGCCGCGGAGGTGCGGCACGATGGCGTCGCCGATCGCGTCGTAGTAGCGCGCGACGTCGCCTTTGGTGATGCCATCGTCGGGATAGAGGACGCGCTCGGGGTGCGTGAGCCGCGGACGCGACGGAGCGCCGGCCGGCCCGACCGCCTCCTCGCGGATGACGCTCCGGGGCGCCTTGTCGAGGCGGAGCCCCTGGAAGGACGGGTGGCGGATCTTGCCCTCGTCCGTCCACTCGGTGAACGCGACCTCGGCGACGACCTCGGGCCGCACCCAGTGCGCGCGGCGTCCGACGCCGCGCGGCGCCGGGGTGAACGGCGATGCCGCGACGGCGAGGGGCGCGAGCCGGGCGCGCAGCGCGCGCGCGGACACCTGCGTGAAGCCCGTTCCGACCTTGCCGGCGAAGACGAGGCGTCCCGCGTCGTCATGGGTGCCGACGAGGAGCGCGCCGATGCCCGCGCGTCTGCCCTCGGGATCGGTGAACCCACCGACCACGAACTCCTGTCGCCGGACGCACTTGGCCTTCAGCCAGCCGCCGTGGCGGCCGGCCGCATACGGCAGCCCGCGGCGTTTCGACACGATACCCTCGAGCCCGAGACGGCACGCCGTCGCGAAGAATGCCGGGCCGCCGCCGACGACGTGGTCCGCGAAGCGGATGACGCCGCCGCGTGGCACGAGCCTGGCGAGACGCGCCTTGCGTTCCTCGAGCGGCAGGCGCGCCACATCCTCGCCGTCCAGGTGCAGCAGGTCGAAGACGACGTACACGAGCCGTCCCGGCGACGCGGCGAAGGCGTTCTGCAGCGCCTGGAAGCTCGTGCGGCCGTCGGCGAGCATGATCGCGACCTCGCCGTCGAGGAGGACGCGGCGGGCTGCGAGGCGGAGCGCGGCTGCGCGCACCTCGGGGAAACGGTCCGTCCAGTCCTTGCCGTTGCGGCTGATCAGTCGAACGGTGGAACCGTCGCGGAAGCAGCCGATCCGATATCCATCGTACTTGATCTCGTGCAGCCATTCGTCGCCGGCCGGCGCCGTGCCGACCAGCCGCGCCAGCTGCGGCGCGTAGACGGTGGGCAGCGCCGCGTCGCGGCGCACGCGCGCGCTGGCGCGGGCCGACCGGCCGGGGGCCGGTCGGCGTGACGCTCCCGTCGGGCCGCGTGTCGCCATACGGGATTCCTACCGCGCGGGACCGCCGCTGGTCGACGGCGGCGCGTCAGCGCCAATCGTCGATGACGTACGCGTCGGGACGGTCGGTGGTGGTGAGATTGGGGCGCTGCATCGCGACGCCCTGGATCGCGGTGCGGTAGCCGCGGGTGAGCAGCCGGCGATAGGCGTCCTCGCGCCCGACGTTCACGCCGGCGGTCACGCTCGCGTCGCGCGCCGCGGCGTATCCCTCGATGGCGTCGAGGAGGCGCTCGAAGCGGTCGGCCGCGGCCGCGCCGGCGCGCGCGGCCGCGAACTTCACGTAGCAGCTACCGCTCCCCGCCTCGGTGCCGGCGCCGACGTGGCAGACCGCCAGGCCGTCGAGGGCGGAGCCGTCACGGACGAGCAGCGTCTCGCCGAGCCGCTGTGCGGCCACGGCCTCGATCTCCCGCGTCAGGTCGAGGCCGTCCAGGATGCCGCCGGTGAGCGTGCGACAGTCGGCGAGCAGCGCCTCACGCGCCGCCGCCGTGCTCTCGGAGAAGGGCGCGTACGCCGGCGCCGCGACCCGGCGCGGCGCGCGCGACATGATCGCGACGAGGAAGCGCGGGTAGAAGCCGAAGCGTTGGTACAGGCCGACGTGCTTCGGACTCTGCGCGAAGGTGAAGAGCGCGGCGTGGCGCGTTGCCCAACGCTCGAAGCACGCCATCGTCGGCTCGAGCAGCCGCCGCGCGACGCCGCGGTCCCACAGGGCCGGGTCGACGGAGAGCGGTCCGAAGAAGCCGAGGCTTCCCCAGTCGGTCGCGAAGTTCGAGCCGGCGAGGCGACCGTCGACCTCGGCGGCGAACGCGGCGCTCGGGTTGGCGCGCCAGCGGGTCGATACGTAGTCGGCGTCGCCGGCGAACCGGCCGGGATCGTCGAGGCCGACGAAGGTCCCGAAGGCGAGACGGAAGAGCCGGTCGGCTTCGACGAGGTCGTCTGCGCGGAGCGGTCGCACGGTGAGGGTCATGATCGATGTCCCGTCCGCACGGCAGGGACGCGCGTCGCTCGCCCGGCTACGGGGTGGCCGTCACCGTGGGCGTGGGCGACAACGTCGGGGTGGGCGTCGGCGTCGAGCAGCCGTTGCAGAGCGCCAGGTTGTCGCCGCCGCAGCCATGGACGATCAGGCCGAGGGAGAGGAGCAACGCGAAGACCACGGCCAGACGCATGCGGGGCTTATACGGGCCGCGCGGGGACCCGGCAAGCACATGCAAGTGCCGGCCAGGACAGTGGAAGCGCGTTGACAGTCCATAGGGGTTTCGTTAGTGTTCCGCGGCTTCGCCCCAACCGCGACGCCATCCATGAGTACGTATCGGCACGTCCAGATCCCGCGCGACGGCGCGCGTATCACGATCGGGCCCGACGGCCGCTGGCAGGTCCCCGACGCGCCGATCATCCCCTTCATCGAAGGGGACGGCACGGGCGCCGACATCTGGCGCGCCTCGCAGATCGTGTTCGACGCCGCGGTCGCCAAGGCCTACGGGGGCCGGCGGCGCATCGTCTGGATGGAGATCTACGCCGGCGAGAAGGCCGCTCGAGATCTACGGCCAGGCGGACTGGCTGCCCGACGAGACCAACGAGGCCATCCGCGAGTTCAAGATCGCCATCAAGGGGCCGCTCACCACGCCGGTCGGCGGCGGCATCCGCAGCATCAACGTCACCCTGCGGCAGGTGCACGATCTCTACGCGTGCGTCCGGCCGGTGCGCTGGTTCCAGGGCGTGCCGAGCCCGGTGAAGGAGCCGCAGAAGCTCGACGTCGTGATCTTCCGCGAGAACACCGAGGACGTGTACGCCGGGATCGAGTTCAAGGAAGGCTCGCCCGAGGCGCGCGACGCTGATCGAGTTCCTGCGCACGCGGCTGCAGAAGACGATCCGTCCGGACTCCGGCGTCGGCATCAAGCCCATCTCGCGCTTCGGCTCGAAGCGCCTGGTGCGGCGCGCGGTCGCCTACGCGCTGGAGCGCGGCAAGCCGAGCGTGACCCTGGTGCACAAGGGCAACATCATGAAGTTCACCGAGGGCGCGTTCCGCGACTGGGGCTACGAGCTGGCGCGCGCCGAGTTCGGCGACCAGCGTCGTGCGCGAGGACGATCTCGGCGGCGCCGCGGCGCCCGCCGGCAAGGTCGTGATCAGGGACCGCATCGCCGACTCGATGTTCCAGCAGGTGCTGCTCCGTCCCGACGAGTACAGCGTCCTCGCGACGCCGAACCTGAACGGCGACTATCTCTCCGACGCGTGCGCCGCGCAGGTCGGGGGCCTCGGCCTGGCGCCCGGCGCCAACATCGGCGACGCGGCCGCCGTGTTCGAGGCGACGCACGGCACCGCGCCGAAGTACGCGGGTCAGGACAAGGTGAACCCGGGCTCGGTGATCCTGTCGGGGGCGATGATGTTCGAGCACCTCGGCTGGACCGAGGTCGCGACGCAGCATCATCGCGCGGCCTGGAGCGCACGATCGCGGCGCAAGACGGTCACCTACGACCTCGAGCGGCAGATGCCGGGGGCCACGTTGCTGCGCTGCTCCGAGTTCGGCCGCGCCATCGCGGCCAACATGTAGGGTAGGAGAGGGTCTCATGGCACGGAAGAAGATCGCCCTCATCGGCGCCGGCAATATCGGCGGCACCCTGGCGCATCTCTGCGCGCTCAAGCACCTCGGCGACGTGGTGCTCTTCGACGTCGTGGAAGGCCTGCCGCAGGGCAAGGCGCTCGATCTCGCTCGAGTCGGGCCCGATCGAGGGCTTCGACGCGCAGATCACGGGCACCAACACGTACGACGACATCGCCGGTGCCGACGTCTGCATCGTCACCGCCGGCCTGGCGCGCAAGCCGGGCATGAGCCGCGACGACCTCCTCGCGACCAACTCCAAGATCATCACGGCGGTCGCCGAGGGCATCAAGAAGCACGCGCCGCAGAGCGTTCGTCATCGTCGTCTCCAATCCGCTCGACGCGATGGTCACGCTGATGAAGCGCGTAACCGGCTTTCCCGAAGCAGCGGGTCGTCGGCATGGCGGGCGTGCTCGACTCGTCGCGCTACCGCACGTTCGTCGCCATGGAGCTCGGCGTGTCGGTGCAGAGCGTCGCGGCCATCGTGCTCGGCGGCCACGGCGACGACATGGTGCCGGTGCGCAGCTACTGCAGCGTCGGCGGCGTGCCGGTCGAGCGGCTCATCGAGGCCGACCGCCTGAACGCCATCGAGGAGCGCGACGCGCAAGGCCGGCGGCGAGATCGTCGATCTCCTCAAGACGGGCTCGGCCTTCTACTCGCCGGCCGGCGCCGCGGTCCAGATGGCCGAGGCGTATCTCCGCGATCAGCAAGCAGATCCTGCCGTGCGCCGCGCTACCTCGAGGGCGAGTACGGCGTACGCGGCTTCTACGTCGGCGTGCCGGTGCAGATCGGCGGCGGCGGCGTCGAGAAGGTGATCGAGATCGCGCTGACGCGAGGACGAGAAGAAGCGTTCGCGGTCTCGGTGGGCCACGTCGAGGAGCTGGTCCAGGCGATGGATCGCGTCCTCGCCGGCAGCGGACAGCCGAGCTAATCGCGGGTGCGAAGTTTATTGATTGGTCGGATGCGAAGGCAGCACATAGGCTGACGCCATGGCGATCGAGACGACGGCCACCGGCGGGGCCATCCCGCTCGACCGCGAGCGCCTCCACTTCGTCCTGCGCCGACTGCACTCGCTGACCGGCATCGTGCCGATCGGCGCGTACATGCTGTTCCACATCTTCTTCGAGAATGCCTTCATTCTCGGCGGCGGCGAGAGCTTCGACGGGCTCGTGCAGGGCATCGCCCGGATTCCGATCCCGATCCTCCTGCACCGTCGAGATCCTGGTGCTGTGGGTGCCGATCCTCTACCACGCGCTCTATGGCTTCGTCGTCATGGCGGGGGCCGATCTCGGGACGTCGACGCGCTTCGCGTACCGCAACGGCCTGCTCTACACGCTGCAGCGCATCAGCGGTGTCGTCGCCTTCGTCTTCATCGCCTGGCACGTGTATTCCATTGCGGCTGTCCTTCTATTTCCGTGCACCTCGAGATCGATTACGCGCTCATGCACGGATTCTCAGGAGTCCGGGGTGGTTCGGCTTCTACGTCCTCGGGGTGCTGGCGGCGCTCTTCCATTCTGCAACGGCATCTTCACGTTCTGCATCACCTGGGGACTCACGGTCAGCGAGCGCTCGCAGGCATTGGTGCAGCGGCTCTCGCTCGGGCTCTTCTTCGTCCTCGCGCCCGTGGCGGTGTGCATCCTGGCGGCGTTCCGGTGAGTGGCGAGGTGGTCCGTGGCTGAGCAACGCTACATCGTCGTCGGCGGCGGACTCGCCGGCCTCATGACCGACGATCAAGATCTGCGAGGCCGGCGTGACCGGTCGACCTGTTCTCGGTGGTGCCGGTCAAGCGCTCGCACTCGGTCTGCGCGCAGGGCGGCATCAACGCCGCCGTCAACACCAAGGGCGAAGGCGACTCGACCGCGATCCACTTCGACGACACGCATCTACGGCGGCGACTTCCTCGCCAACCAGCCGCCGGTGCAAGGCCATGTGCGACGCCGGCCCGGCGATCATCTTCCTGCTCGATCGCATGGGCGTGACCTTCAACCGCACCCCCGAGGGGCTGCTCGACTTCCGCCGCTTCGGCGGCACCAAGCATCACCGCACGGCCTTCGCCGGCGCCACCACCGGCCAGCAGCTGCTCTACGCGCTCGACGAGCAGGTGCGCCGCTACGAGGCGGACGGCATGGTCCGCAAGTTCGAGATCTGGGAGTTCTGTACGCGCTGGTCGACGACGACGGCATCTGCCGCGGCATCATCGCGCTCGATCAGCGCACGCATGGAGGTCCAGGCATTCCCGGCCGACGCCGTGGTGCTCGCGACCGGCGGCCCGGGCATCGTCTTCGGGCGCAGCACCAACTCGATCGTCAACACCGGCACCGCGGCGGGCGCCGTCTACCAGCAGGGCGCCTACTACGCCAACGGCGAGTTCATCCAGGTGCATCCGACGGCCATTCCCGGCGAGGACAAGCTGCGGCTCATCTCCGAGTCGGTGCGCGGCGAGGGCGGGCGCGTGTGGACCGATGCGCGACGGCAAGCCGTGGTACTTCCTCGAGGAGATGTACCCGGCCTACGGCAACCTGGTGCCGCGCGACATCGCGACGCGCGCCATCTTCAAGGTCGTCTTCGAGATGGGGCTCGGCGTCGACGGCCAGAACGCTGGTCTACCTCGACGTCACCCACATCGATCCGGAGGAGCTCGACGCGCAAGCTCGGCGGCGTGCTCGAGATCTACGAGAAGTTCATGGGCGACGATCCGCGCAACGTGCCGATGAAGGTCTTCCCCGGCCATGCACTACTCGATGGGCGGCCTGTGGGTGGACTACGACCAGATGACGAACATGCCCGGGCTCTTCGCGGTCGGCGAGGTCGACTACCAGTACCACGGCGCCAATCGCCTCGGCGCCAACTCGCTCCTCTCGTGCCTCTACGGCGGGATGGTCGTGCGGCCCGAAGATGCTCGCATTCGCCAAGGGGGCGAAGCGCGCCACCGCCGACATCTCGAACGGCTTCGTCGAGCACGAGCGCCGGCGCCAGGCGGACGTCTACGAGCGCGTCTACCGGATGAACGGCGGCGAGAATGCCTACGCCATCTGGCGCGAGCTGGGCGAGTGGATGACCGCAGCACGTCACCGTCGATGCGGTACAACAAGAACCTGCAGCGAACCGACGACAAGATCGTCGAGCTGAAGGACCGCTGGGGCCGGATCGGCTTGAACGATCATGGCCGCTGGCTGAACCAAGAGGTCAGCTTCGTGAAGCAGCTGTGGAACATGCTCGAGCTGGCCCGCGTCATCACGCTCGGCGCCCTGGCGCGCGACGAGAGCCGCGGCGCCCACTACAAGCCCGACTTCCCGGAGCGTGACGACGCGCGGTTCTTGAAGACCACGAAGGCGCGCTGGACGTCCGACGGCCCCGCGCTTTCGTACGAGGACGTGGACATCTCGATGATCGAGCCGCGCGTACGCGTGTACGACACGGACAAGTCGGTGTCCGCCTGATGGACGCGATCCAGCTGCGCGTGAAGCGCCAGGCGCTGCCCGACAGCGAGCCGTACTGGGAGGAGTTCACGATCCCGTACCGCCCGGGGCACAACGTGCACTCGCTCCTGATGGAGGTGCAGCTCCGGCCGGTGCGCGCCGACGGCACGGCCACCACGCCGGTCGTGTGGGACGCGAGCTGTCTCGAGGAGGTCTGCGGCTCCTGCACGATGTTCGTCAACGGGCAGATCCGCCAGGCATGCTCCGCCCTCGTCGACAGCCTGACCCGGCCGGTCGTCCTCGAGCCGATGAAGAAGTTCCCGGTCGTGCGCGACCTCGCCGTGGATCGCAGCCGCATGTTCGAGAGCTTGAAGCGGGTGAAGGCATGGGTCCCGATCGACGGCACGTACGACCTCGGTCCCGGCCCGCGCGTCACGGAGGAGGACCAGCAGTTCGCCTACGCGCTGTCGCGCTGCATGACGTGCGGCTGCTGTCTCGAGGCGTGCCCGCAGTACAACGACCACTCCGCGTTCATCGGCCCGGCGGCGATCGGGCAGGCGGTGCTGAAGAACCTCCACCCGAGCGGTCCCCTCACGAAGGAGGAGCGTACGGCCGAGCTGATGGGGGACGGCGGCATCGTCGATTGCGGCAACGCGCAGAATTGCGTCGTCGTCTGCCCCAAGGAGGTGCCCCTCACGCGCGCCATCGGCGACATGGGGCGGCAGGCCACGAGGAAGTTCTTCCGGGATCTCTTCCGGCGGTGACGAGGCGAGCGTGAACATCCACGAGTTCCAGGCCAAGGAGATCCTCCGCACGTACGGCGTGCCCGTCCTCGACGGCGGCATCGCCCGCAGCCCCGAGGAGGCGGAGGCGGTGGCGCGGCGGCTCGGCGGAACCGTCGTCGTGAAGGCCCAGATCCATGCCGGCGGGCGCGGCAAGGGGGGCGGGGTCAAGGTCGTGCGTACGCCGGAGGAGGCGCGCGACTTCGCGCGCCAGCTCCTCGGCAACCCCCTGGTCACCCACCAGACGGGCCCCGAAGGCCGCATCGTGCGGCAGGTGCTGGTGGAGCAGGGCTGCGACATCGCGCGCGAGCTCTACCTCGGCGTCGTCGTCGACCGCGGCAGCGGGCGCGTCGCGGTGATCGCCTCGCAGGAGGGCGGCGTCGAGATCGAGGAGGTCGCGGCCCGCAACCCGGACGCGATCCACCGCGAGCTGCTCGATCCGCTGGTCGGTCTCGCGCCCTACCAGGGACGCCGTCTCGCGTTCCGGCTCGGGCTCCCGAAGGAGCTCACCAACAAGGCGGTGGCATGCTTCACGGCGCTGGTGCGCGCGTTCCACGAGCGCGACGCGTCGCTGATGGAGATCAATCCCCTGGTCGTGACCAAGGCGGGCGACCTGGTCGCGCTCGATGCCAAGATGAGCGCCGACGACAACGCGCTCTTCCGCCAGGCGGCGGTGCGGGCGTACCGCGACGAGCACGAGGAGGACCCGCGCGAGCGCGAGGCGGCGAAGTTCGACCTCAGCTACATCGCCCTCTCGGGCAACATCGGCTGCATGGTGAACGGCGCCGGCCTGGCGATGGCGACGATGGACATCGTCAAGTACGCCGGCGGCGAGCCGGCCAACTTCCTCGACGTCGGCGGCGGCGCCAACGCCGAGAAGGTGCGCGAGGCGTTCCGCATCCTGCTCTCCGACGCCAGCGTACGGGCGATCTTCATCAACATCTTCGGCGGCATCCTGCGCTGCGACGTCTTCGCCGAGGGGGTGGTCGCCGCGGCGCGCGAGGTCGGGCTGAGGGTCCCGCTGGTGGTGCGCATGGAGGGCACGAACGTCGAGCGCGGCAAGCAGATCCTCGCCGAATCGGGCCTCGCGATCGACAACGCGACCGACATGGCCGAGGGCGCCCGTCTCGCCGTCGCCGCCGCCAAGCGAGGCGCGGCATGAGCATCCTGATCGACAAGACCACGCGGGTCATCGTGCAGGGGATCACCGGCGCCACCGGGCAGTTCCACGCCAAGGCGTGCCGCGAGTACGGAACGCAGATCGTCGGCGGCGTGACCCCCGGGAAGGGCGGTACCGATCTCGAGGGCATCCCGATCTTCGACACCGTCGAGCAGGCGGTGCGCGCGACCGGCGCCACGGCGACGTGCATCTTCGTGCCGCCGCCGTTCGCGGCCGACGCCATCATGGAGGCCGCCGACGCCAAGCTGGCGCTCGCGATCTGCATCACCGAGGGCGTGCCGACGCTCGACATGGTGCGCTGCGCGCGCTTCCTCGAAGGCAAGACCACCCGTCTCGTCGGGCCGAACTGTCCGGGGGTGATCACGCCCGGCGAGTGCAAGATCGGAATCATGCCGGGCTACATCCACACGCCGGGCGCGATCGGTGTCGTCTCGCGGAGCGGGACGCTCACCTATGAGGCCGTGCACCAGCTCACCCGGCTCGGCATCGGGCAGTCGACGTGCGTCGGCATCGGCGGCGATCCCATCATCGGCACCGGCTACATCGACGTGCTCCGCCTCTACCAGGCCGATCCGAAGACCGAGGGCGTGATCCTCATCGGCGAGATCGGCGGCGCCGCCGAGGAGGACGCGGCGGCGTTCATCGAGGCCCACGTCACCAAGCCGGTGACGGCCTTCATCGCCGGTCAGACCGCGCCCAAGGGGAAGCGCATGGGACACGCCGGCGCCATCATCGCCGGCGGCCGGGGCACCGCGGCGGACAAGATCCGCGCCTTCGAGGCCGCGGGCGTGCGCGTCGCGAAGAGCCCGGCCGACCTCGGCACCACCATGGCCGCGGCATTGGGCCGCTGAGTCCCGGAGGAGCATCATCATGACGGAACGTACCCTCGCGATCGTGAAGCCCGACGCCGTACGCCGGAACCTCATCGGCGAGGTCATTCGCCGCATCGAGAAGGAAGGCCTGCGGATCGCTGCGGCACGCCTGCTGCACATGACGAAGGCGGAAGCCGAAGGCTTCTACGCCGTGCACCGCGAGCGGCCGTTCTTCGGCAGCCTGACCGAGTTCATGTCCTCGGGGCCCGCCATGGTCCTGGTGCTGGAGGGCGACGGCGCGATCGCGCGCTGGCGCACCCTCATGGGCGCGACCGATCCGGCCAAGGCCGACGCCGGCACGATCCGCAAGGATCTCGGCACCAACGTCGAGCACAACGCGACGCACGGCTCCGACGCTCCGGAGACCGCGCGCACCGAGATCGCCTACTTCTTCTCCGCCCTCGATATCGTCCGTCGCGGGTGAGCCCGGTCAGGCGGACCCGGCGCTGGAACCCCGGGCGCCCTCCGGAGCCGCACGGCGGCCGCGACGCGCTGTGGCTCTTCCTCGCGGCGCTCCTCGTCTACGCGCTCACGTCGCCCGGTCCGACGGCGTACGACCAGTACGGACGCTTCGCCGACGCGATGCTGCACGGCAGCCTCTCGCTGCCGCAGCGGCCGCCGCACCTCGAGATGGCGGAGTACCAGGGCAGGGCGTACTTCTCCAATCCGCCGACGCCGGCGATCCTGCTGCTGCCGCTCGTGTGGCTCGCCGAGCACGAGCCGCTGCGGCGGCTGGCGCTGCACTGGAGCGGCGGCGGCGAGCCGCCGCTCGGTGCGCTGCAGACGCTGCTCTCGCTGCTGATGGGTGCCGCCAGCGTCGCGCTCGCTCGCGTCGGGCTCGGGCGCGTGCCGCTCTCGCGTCGTGCCGCCAACTGGGGTGCCGCCCTCTTCGGCTTCGGCAGCATCTACTGGTACCACGCGACGATCGGCTCGGTCTGGTACATCGCCCAGACCGTCCATGCCGCCTTCCTCTGGCTGTTCGTCTGCGAGTGGTTGGGCCGGGCGCGCGCGCCGCTGCTCGGTCTCTGGTTCGCCGCCGCGTTCTGGTGCCGCATGGAGACGATCGTCGTGGCGCCCTTCGCGTTGATCGCCCGGCCCGATCGTTGGCTGCTGCCGCTGGCCGACGAGCTCGTTCCGCGGGTGCGCTGGCGCTGGCTCATCGGCTACGGCGCTCCCATCGTCGCCGTCCTGGTGCTGAACTCGCTCTACAACTACGTGCGCTTCGGAGTCATCAGCAACTGGGCCTACGAGATGCTGATCGAGAAGCCCGAGGTGCGTGGCATGTTCCCGCACGGGCTGATGTCGTGGCAGTACTGGCCCGCCCACGTGCACGTGCTCTTCCGCGCCAAGCCGATCATCCAGCACCAGTTCCCCTGGGTGATCCCGTCCGTCGGAGGGCTGGCGATCTGGGCGACGACGCCGGCGTTCATCTACGCGTTCCGCGCCCCGCTCGACCGGCTCACCGCGGCGTGCTGGCTCGGCATCGCGTTCTTCATGTCGCAGCTCCTGTCCTTCGGCGGCACCGGCATGACCCAGCTCGGCTACCGCTTCGCGATGGACTTCTACCCGCTCCTGACCCTCCTCACGATGCGCGGCATGGATCGGCCGCTGCGCCCGTGGCACGTCGCGTTCATCGCCGTCTGCATCTTCCTGAACGCCTGGTGGGTGTGGGTCCTCAACATCCTGCACATCGAGAAACTCTACTGAATCAAGGCGCTTGACCTGCTTGCCGGGGTCTGTTTGCCTCATCGGATGACCGCCGCTGCCGCCGCCGACCTGGAGCACGTCGCCTGCGCCGTGTGCGCCCGCACCGATGCCGAGGGCCTGTTCCAGAAGGATGGGTTCCCCATCGTGCGCTGTCGCGGCTGCGGCCTCGTCTACGTGAATCCGCGCCTCACCCCGGCGGCGCTGGCGGCGCTGTACGAGGGCCAGGCGATCTCGCCGGCGGCGTACTACGTGCGCACCGAGCGACAGGACGAGCTCTCCTTCGCGCGCCGCCTGGAGCTGATCGAGCGCTTCCGGCCGCCCGGCACGCTGCTCGACCTCGGCTGCGGTCCCGGGACGTTCTCGGCCGTGGCGCAGGCACGCGGCTGGCACCCCGTCGGTCTCGACATCAACCCGCAATCGGTCGCGCGCTGCGCCGAGCGCGGCGTCGAGGCGATCTGCGACGTCTTTCCCAGCCCGGCGCTCGCCATGCGTCGCTTCGACGCCGTGGTGATGAACGACTTCCTCGAGCACATGCCGGATCCCGCGGCCGCGCTCGAGGCGGCGCGCGGCATGCTCGCCCCCGGGGGCGTGCTCTTCCTCACCACGCCCGACATCGGCTCGCTCATGGCGCGTCTCACGCGGGCGCGCTGGCTGCACCTCAAGCCGAACGAGCACCTCGTCTATTTCGACCGCCGTACGATCGATCTGCTCCTCACCCGCGCCGGATTCCGCATCAAGTACCTGCGCGCCATCGGCCGGGTGCGCAACCTGGCGGTCGCGATCGAGAAGGTGCGGGCCTACGGCGAGCTCGCCAGCACGCTCGGCCGCCTGCTGGTGCCCGCGGCGCTCGCCGAGCGCATCAACCTCCCTCTCAATCCGGGCGACGAGATGGTCGTGATCGCCGGCGTCGCGTCCTAGTCCCATGCGGCTCTCGATCATGCGGCGCATCGACTACTTCGTCGGTGTGCCGGCGTCCTTCGTGCTGACGCTCGTCGTCCGGCTGCTCGGGCTGTTCCGGGCGCCCCGTGCCGCGGGGACGCCACGGCGCATCCTCTTCATCGAGCTGTCGGAGATGGGCAGCACGATCGTCGCCTCGACCGCGATCCGTCGCGTACAGGAGCGCTATCCGGGCGCGGAGCACGCGTTCGCGATCTTCCGCAAGAACGCGCCCAGCCTGCGGCTGCTGAGCCTCTTCGACGAGCGCCACATCTTCACCTTGCGTGACGACTCGCTGCTGCACATGGCAGCCGACGTCCTGGCATTCATGCGCTTCTGTCGCGCCGCGTGCATCGACACGGTGATCGACCTCGAGCTGTTCTCGCGCATCTCCTCCATCCTCAGCCTGCTCGCCGGCGCGACCACGCGCGTCGGCTTCCACAACTACGACGGCGAGGGCCTCTATCGCGGCGAGCACCTGACGCACCGGGTGCACTACAATCCCTATCTGCACATGTCGCAGAACTTCCTCGCCCTGATCGAGGCCCTCGACTGCGATCCCGCGGCGATCCCGCTGCCGAAGCGGATCATTCCCGCGCAGCCGCCGCCGCTGCAGGTGGCGCCCGACGCCGAGGCGTTCGCCTACGTCCGGCGCGAGCTCGAGGCCTGCTATCCGCTGACGCCGGCGCACCGGCTGGTGGTGATCAACCACGACGCCGGGAGCCTGCTGCCGATCCGGACGTGGCCAGCCGAGCGCTTCGCCGAGCTCACGCGCCGGCTGCTCGCCGCCGATCCGTCGCTCGTCGTGGTGCTGATGGGCATCGGCGAGGCGGCGGAGTCGGCGCGTGCGATCGCCGCGCAGGTCGATGATCCACGTTGCATCGACTTCGTCGGGCGCACACGGACGCTCACCGACGTGCTGCAGCTCTTCCATCAGGCGGTCCTGCTCGTGACCAACGACAGCGGCCCGGCGCATTTCGCGAGCCTGACGCCGATCAAGAGCATCACGCTCTTCGGCCCGGAGACGCCGGTGCTGTACGGCCCGCTCGGCCCGAACGCCGTCAACCTGTTCGCGAACCTCGCCTGCAGCCCCTGCCTCTCCGCGTTGAACCACCGCAGCAGCCCGTGCACCGACAACCAGTGCCTGAAGGTGATCCCCGTCGACGAGGTCCTCGCCCACGCGCAGCGTCTCCTCCACGACGGGAAGACCGTCGAGCCGCTCGAGCGGCGGGCGGCCGTGGACGCCGCCGCGGAGCGGGAGTGAGTGTCCGCGCCATGCGGCAGAACATCCTCGACCTGTCGCTCCCGACGCTCGAGGAGTGGTGCGCGCAGCACGGCCTGCCGCGCTATCGCGCCGCCCAGGTGACCGGCTGGCTGTACCGCCACGGCGTGCGCGACTTCGGCGCGATGCGCGAACCTGGCGCCCACGCTGCGCACGGTGCTGGACGCGACCTTCGCCATCGGCGTGCTCGAGCAGGCGAGGGTCGAGCGCTCGCGCGACGGGACGCGCAAGCTGCTCTTCCGCCTCGGCGGACGGGGCGACGATCGAGAGCGTGCTCATCCCCGACGGCGAGCGCCTCACGCTCTGCGTGTCGACACAGGTCGGCTGCGCGATGGGGTGCGCCTTCTGCGCCACCGCGACCCTCGGCTTCCGGCGTCATCTCAGCCGCGGCGAGATCGTCGAGCAGCTCCTGCTCGCGCGGGGGGAGGCGGCCGGTGAGCGGGTGACGAACCTCGTCTTCATGGGCATGGGCGAGCCGCTGCACAACTACGCGGCCACCGTCGGTGCGATCGAGACCCTCACCGCCCCGTGGGGCGTCGACTTCTCGCATCGCCGGATCACCGTCTCGACCGTCGGCCTCGTGCCGGAGATGCGCCGCCTGCTCGAGGAGACGCAGGTGCACATCGCCGTCTCGCTCACCGCCGTCGGCGAGGCCACACGGCGTGAGCTCATGCCGGTGACGAAGAAGTATCCGGTCGCCGAGCTCCTCGCGGCGTGCCGCGCCCTGCCGTTGCCGCGCCGCAAGCGCATCACCTTCGAATACGTCATGCTCGCCGGCGTGAACGACCGGCCCGACGACGCGCGCGCGCTCGTCCGCGCGCTCGCCGGCATCCGCTGCAAGGTGAACCTGATCCCGTTCAATCCGTTCCCCGGCTCTCCCTTCGCGCGCAGCGACGACGCAACGGTCGCCCATTTCCAGAGCACCCTCCGCAACGCCGGCGTCCACGCGACGATCCGCGAAAGCCGCGGCCCCGACATCGCCGCCGCCTGCGGCCAGCTCGTCGCCAAGGAGCACCACGACCAACGCCCGCCGGCGACGTCTCCCGCGAGCGCAGGGATCGGAAGCAGTGGCTAGCGCACCGCAGCCTCCCCGCGAGCGCAGCGAGGCGGCGGAGCGCGAGCGCAGCGAGGCGGCGGAGCGCCCGCGCGAGCGCAGCGAGGCGGCGGAGCGCCCGCGCGAGCGCAGCGAGCGAAAGGAGCGGCCGGGATTCACTCCCGGCCGCGACGCCCAACGGAGCACGGCGCCGAAGGCGCCGCGCGCACGGGGGCAAACTCCCAATTGATCGGCGTCGTCATCAACCCGAACGCGGGAAGCAACCGCCGCCGTCCGAACGCGCGCGCAGGTCTTCGCCGACATCGTCGGGGATCAGGGGATGGTCCGCGTCACGCCCGATCTCACCGCGGTGGAGGAGGTGGCCCGCGAGTTCGCCGCGGCGGGCATCGACATCCTGGCGGTGTGCGGTGGGGACGGCAGCCACTTCCGGACGCTCTCGGCGCTGCGCCGCGCGTACCCCAACGGCGACCTGCCGCTCTTCCTGCCGCTCCGCGCCGGCACCATGAACTACATCGCGCGCTCCATCGGCTGCATGCGCGGCGGTCCCGAGCACGTCCTCGGACACGTCGCGCACGACTACCGTCATGGCCGCACGCACGACATCGTCGAGCGGCAGCTGCTCGTCGCGAACGATCAGCATGCCGGCTTCGTGTTCGGCTGCGGCGTGATCGTGAACTACCTGCGGCTCTACTACAGCGAGGCGAAGCCGGGTCCCATCACCGCTACCCGGCTGCTGATCCGGCTGGTGGCGTCGGCGGTCACGGGTACCTCGCTCGTGCGCGGCGTCTTCCGCCGCGTCGCCGCGGACGTCGATTGCGACGAGGAGCGGGTGCCGTTCCGGACCTTCACGGTCATCCTGGGCGGGACGACCACGCACATTGCGCTCGGCTTCAAACCGATGTATCTGGCGGCGCGCAAGCGCAACCACTTTCACCTGCTTGCTGGGCCCATCGGCCCGCTCAGGCTGGCACGCAAGATCGTGCGCTTCCGCCGAGGGTTCCCGCTGGAAGAGCCCGAGTTCTACGACAATCTCGCCCGCGACGGTGACGATCCGTTTTGCGGCTCCGACGCACTTCATGATGGACGGCGACATCCTCGACCCCGTGGACGCGCTCACGATCACGGACCGGTCCGGTCCTCTCGATGATCCGCGGCTGAGAAAGGACAGGCAGCGCGTGGCGTAACCCTCGGCATCATCGGCGGCAGCGGACTGTACGACGATGGAGGGGCTCTCGGACGTGCGAGGAGCATCGAGGTGCAGACGCCCTTCGGCGCACCCTCGGACGCGATCGTCGCCGGGCGGCTCGGCGCCGCGCGTCTGCTCTTCCTGCCGCGGCACGGCCGCGGGCACCGGCTGCTGCCGTCGGAGCTGCCGTTCCGCGCCAACATCTGGGCGCTGAAGAAGCTCGGCGCGGAAGCGCGTGATCGCGGTGAGCGCGGTCGGCAGCCTGCGCGAGGAGATCGCGCCCGGGCATCTCGTCGTTCCCGATCAGTTCATCGACCGCACCTTCGCGCGCACCGGCGACCTTCTTCGGCGACGGCATCGTCGCGCACGTCGGCTTCGGCGATCCGGTGTGTCCGGATGCTCGCGGCGGCGCTGGCCGGCGAGCGCGCGCCGCGCCGGCGCGACGGTGCACGCCGGCGGCACCTACGTCTGCATGGAGGGGCCGCAGTTCTCGACGCGCGCCGAGTCGGAGCTCTACCGCAGCTGGGGCGCCGCCGTGATCGGCATGACGAACCTGCAGGAGGCGAAGCTCGCGCGCGAGGCGGAGCTGTGCTTCGCGACGCTCGCGCTCGCCACCGACTACGACTGCTGGAAGCAGGACGCGCACGAGGTGGCGATCGCGGACGTGCTCGCCGTCCTGAACGCCAACGTCGCGCTGGCGAAGCGCGTCGTGCACGACGTCGTTCCCGTGCTCCGACCGGCCGTCGGGCTGCGGCTGCGGGCGCGCGCTCGAGCACGCGATCATCACCGACCGCGCGCGGATTCCGGCGGCCGGTCAAGCGCGACCTCGCCCCGATCATCGGCCGCTACATCCCGGAGGAGCCATGAGCCTGCTCGGTCGTCGGGTCGGTCGCCATCGATACGCTCGAGACGCCGCGCGGCCGCGCGCCCGACGTGCTCGGCGGCGCGGCGACGTACTTCGCCGTCGCGGCGAGCTTCTTCGGACCGGTGCGTCTGGTGGCCGTCGTCGGCGACGACTTTCCGCGCGCCGAGCTGGATTGGTTCGCGCGGCGCGGCATCGATCTCGCAGGGCTGGAGGTGCGGCCGGGCAAGAGCCTGCGCTGGACCGGCCGGTACCACGAGGACATGAACGTGCGCGACACGCTCTCGTTCGAGGCGAACGTGTTCGAGCATTTCGCGCCCGGAGCTGCCCGACCGCGTACCGCGACTCGCCGTTCGTCTTCCTCGCCAACATCGCGCCGGCGCTGCAGGCGGGCGTGCTCGATCAGGTGGGGGCGCCGCGGCTCGTCGGCGCGGACACGATGAACCTCTGGATCGAGACGGCGCGCGCCGAGCTCGACGCGGCTCCTGCGGCGGGTGCCGCTGCTGATGATCAACGACGAGGAGGCGCGCCTGCTCTCGGGCGAGCGCAACATGCTCCGTGCCGCGCGCCGCATCCTCGCGATGGGCCCGACGAGCGTCATGATCAAGCGTGGCGAGTACGGGGTGATGCATTTCTCGGGCGAGAGCGTGTTCGCCGTGCCCGCCTATCCCCTGGAGGACGTCTTCGATCCGACCGGCGCCGGCGACACCTTCGCCGGCGGCGTGATGGGCTATCTGGCGAGCTCGGGCGACGTCTCGCCCGCCGGCGTGCGGCGCGCCATCGTCTACGGCAGCGTGCTCGCGTCCTTCACGGTCGAGGCGTTCAGCCTCGAGCGGTTGCGGAGCCTGACGCGCGAGGAGATCGACCGTCGCTACCGGCAATTCATCAGTCTCACCGCGTTCGACGTGCCCTGAGGGAGCCATGCCGCAACTGTCCGTCGTCGTCCCGATCTACAACGAGGCGCCCAACGCCGAGGCGCTGGTCCAGGAGCTGCGCGAGACGCTCGACCGGCTGACCTTCACGGCGGAGGTCGTGCTGGTCGACGACGGCTCGACGGACGAGACGTTCGCGCTGCTGAGCGCGGCGTGCGCCGACGATCCGCGTTTCTGCATCGTCCGCCTGCGCCGCAACTTCGGACAGACGGCGGCGCTCGCCGCCGGCATCGATCATGCGAGCGGCGCGATCATCGTCACCATGGACGGCGATCTGCAGAACGACCCGGCGGACATTCCGCGCCTGCTCGCCGCGCTCGACGCCGGCGGCGGACGTCGTGAACGGCTGGCGCCGCGACCGCCAGGACCCGTTCCTCTCCCGGCAGCTGCCGTCGATCATCGCCAACGCCATCATCGGCGCGACGACCAACGTGCGCATCCACGACTACGGCTGCGGCATCAAGGCGTTCCGCGTCGAGATCGCGAAATCCCTCAAGCTCTATGGCGAGATGCATCGCTTCATCGCCGCCATCGCGGGCGATCTCGGCGCCACGGTCGACCGAGATTCCCGTGAACCATCGGCCGCGGCTGCGGGGCACCTCGAAGTACGGCATCTCGCGCACGATCCGCGTCGTTCTCGATCTGCTGACGATCAAGTTCCTCTCCGGCTACTCCACGCGGCCGATCCACGTCTTCGGCTTCCTCGGCATGATCGCGACGATCCTCGGACTCGCGATCACGGGCATGCTGGGCGTCGAGAAGCTGCTCTTCGGCATGCCGCTCGCCGATCGGCCGCTGCTCCTGCTCGGCATCCTCATGGTGCTGGGCGGCGTCCAATTCGTGACGCTCGGGCTGCTGGGCGAGATGCTGGCGCGCACCTACCACGAGTCGCAGGCGAAGCCGATCTATACGGTTCGCGAGGTCCATCAGGCCGCTCCCGCACGTGCCCCGGCCGTCCATGGCACGTGAAGAAACCTATTTGACGGTGCGACATGCTGCCGGTACCTTCGTAGCACTTCCAGCAGTGCGGAGGGCGCGGTGAAACTGTGTGTCGTCGGTACGGGGTACGTCGGCCTGGTGGCCGGGACGTGCTTCGCCGAGAGCGGTAACGACGTCATTTGCGTCGATATCGACGAGGCCAAGGTCGAAACGCTCCAGAAGGGCGGGGTGCCGATCTACGAGCCCGGCCTGGAGGAGCTGATCCGCCGCAACCTCGCCGAGCGCCGCCTGTGGTTCACGAGCGACCTCGTCGCCGCCGTGCGCGCCTCGGAGATGTGCTTCATCGCCGTCGGCACGCCCGAGGCTAGCGACGGCTCCGCCGACCTGCGGGGCGTGCTCAAGGTGGCCGAGGAGATCGGCGCGTCCATGAACGGCTATCGCGTCATCGTGTGCAAGAGCACGGTCCCCGTCGGCACCGCGGACAAGGTGCGGGCGGCGATCCGCGCCAAGACGACGCACGAGTTCGACGTCGTCTCCAATCCCGAGTTCCTCAAGGAAGGCGCCGCGGTCGACGACTTCATGAAGCCCGATCGCGTCGTGATCGGCGGCGCGAGCCAGCGCGCCATCGATCTCATGCTGACGCTCTACAAGCCGTTCGTCCGCACCGAGAACCCGATCATCGTGATGGACAACCGCAGCGCGGAGATGACGAAGTACGCCGCCAACGCGTTCCTCGCGACGCGCATCTCGTTCGTCAACGAGATCGCGAACCTGTGCGAGCGCGTCGGCGCCGACGTCGCCGACGTGCGCCGCGGCATGGGCTCCGATCGCCGCATCGGGCACCATTTCCTGTTCCCGGGCGTCGGCTACGGCGGGATCGTGCTTCCCGAAGGACGTGCAGGCGATCATCCGCACGGCGCACGAGAACGATCTCGAGTTCCCGCTCCTCAACGCGGTCGAGGAGGTGAACGAGAAGCAGAAGCACCTGCTCGTGCGCAAGGTCGTCCACCACTTCGGGGAGGATCTCGAAGACCCGCCGCTTCGCGCTCTGGGGCCTGGCCTTCAAGCCGCGCACCGACGACATGCGCGAGGCGCCGTCGATCGTCATCATCGAGGAACTGCTGCGCCGCGGTGCCACCATCAACGCCCACGACCCCGAGGCGCTGACGGAGGCCCGCAAGTTCTTCGGCGATCGGATCGGCTATCACCGCCTCAACTACGATGCGCTCCAGGGCGCCGACGCGCTCCTCATGGTCACCGACTGGAACGAGTTCCGGCGTCCGGACTTCAAGCGCATGCGGGAGCTCATGTGCACGCCGATCATCTTCGACGGCCGCAACCTCTACGAGCACGACGTGCTGCGGCAGCACGGGTTCGCGTACTTCCCGATCGGGCGCGCCTCGATCGAGGAGCGCTGAGTGGCGCGCCTCCTGGTCACCGGCGGCGCCGGCTTCATCGGCTCGCACCTGTGCGAGCGGCTGCTCGCCGAAGGCAACGACGTCATCTGCATCGACAACTTCCTGACCGGCTCGCCCGACAACATCGCGCCGCTGCTCGCCAACCCGCGGTTCCTCTTCATCCAGCAGGACGTCACCAACTTCATCTACGTCAAGGGTCCCGTCGACGCGATCCTGCACTTCGCGTCGCCCGCGAGCCCCATCGACTATCTCGAGCTGCCGATCCCGACGCTCAAGGTCGGCTCGCTCGGCACGCACAAGGCGCTCGGGCTCGCCAAGGAGAAGGGCGCGCGCTTCCTGCTTGGCGTCCACCTCCGAGGTCTACGGCGATCCGCTCGTGCACCCGCAGACCGAGGACTACTGGGGCAACGTCAACCCGATCGGCCCGCGCGGAGTCTACGACGAGGCGAAGCGCTTCGCCGAAGCCATCACCATGGCCTACCACCGCGCCCACGGCGTCGACACGCGCATCGTCCGCATCTTCAACACCTACGGGCCGCGCATGCGCCGCAAGGACGGCCGCGTGGTGCCGAACTTCATCGCGCAGGCGCTGCAAGGCGAGGACCTCACGGTCTACGGCGACGGCAGCCAGACGCGGAGCTTCTGCTACGTGAGCGATCTCGTGGAGGGCATTTTGCGCCTCCTGCGCAGCGACTACGCGCTGCCCGTCAACCTCGGCAATCCGCGCGAGATGACGGTGCTGCAGTTCGCGAAGCTCATCATCGAGCTGACCAAGAGCCAGCAGCGGCATCGCCTACCGCGAGCTGCCGGTCGACGATCCGAAGGTGCGGCAGCCGGACATCACGCGCGCGCGGAAGCTGCTCGGCGGCTGGGAGCCGGTGGTGGCGGTCGAAGAGGGCCTGCAGCGCACGATCGAGTTCTTCCGCGGCACTCCGGGCTAACGTCCGTCGGCAGGGGGGGACATGAAGATCCTGGTCACGGGCGGGGCGGGTTTCATCGCGTCGCACATCGCCGACGCGTATCTCGCCGCCGGCCACGAGGTCGTGATCGTCGACGATCTCTCGAGCGGCAAGCGGGCCAATCTGCCCGCGGCGGCGAAGTTCTACCACGCCGACATCCGCAGCCCCGAGGCGCGCGAGATCGTCCGCAACGAGCGGCCCCAGGTGCTGTCGCACCACGCGGCGCAGATGGACGTCCGCCGCTCGGTCGCCGATCCGGCCTTCGACGCCGAGATCAACGTGCTCGGGATGATCAACATGCTCGAGGGCGCGCGCGAGGTCGGCGCCGGGCGGGTGATCTTCGCCTCGTCGGGCGGCGCCACCTACGGCGAGCAGAGCGAGTTCCCGGCGCCGGAAACGCATGCCCGACAACCCGCTCTCGCCGTACGGCATCACCAAGGTGACCGGCGAGCACTACCTCTTCTACTACCACGCGGTCTACGGCCTGCCGTACGTGGCCCTGCGCTACGGGAACGTCTTCGGCCCGCGCCAGGATCCGCATGGGGAGGCAGGCGTCGTCGCCATCTTCACCGAGCGCCTGCTGGCGGGTCAGACGCCGACCATCAACGGCGACGGCAAACAGACGCGCGACTACGTCTTCGTGGGCGACGTCGTGCGTGCCAACGTCGCCGCGCTCGCCACGGGCTTCGTCGGGCCGATCAACATCGGCACCGGCAAGGAGACGGACGTCGACACGCTCTACGCCCATCTGCGCGTGCTGACCGGCAGCCCGCATCAGGCGCAGCACGGTCCCGCCAAGGCGGGCGAGCAGCGCCGCAGCGTCATCGCGATCGCGCGTGCCGCCGAGGTCCTGGGGTGGCGCCCGGAGATGCCGCTCGAGGAGGGCCTCCGGCGGACGGTCGAGTTCTTCCGGGCGCGCGTCGCGTCCGCCTGATCCGCCAACCGGTTTTCCCGATCGCCCACGCGGCGCCGCCGGCGGATCGGTCGCGCTCGCGGCCGATCCATGCCACATTCTTCCGGTGCACGACCCGCGCCTCATCCGCAACTTCTCCATCATCGCCCACATCGACCACGGCAAGTCGACGCTCGCCGACCGCCTGCTCGAGCGTACGGGCACGGTCAGCAAGCGGGAGATGGAGGCGCAGTTCCTCGACGACATGGAGCTCGAGCGCGAGCGCGGCATCACCATCAAGGCGCGCGCCGTCCGCCTCAAGTACCGCGCGCCCGACGGGCACGACTATCAGCTGAACCTCATCGACACGCCCGGACACGTCGATTTCTCGTACGAGGTGTCGCGCAGCCTGACCGCGTGCGAGGGCGCGGTCCTGGTCGTCGACGCGGCGCAGGGCGTCGAGGCGCAGACCGTCGCCAACGTCTATCTGGCGCTCGACAACGACCTCGCCATCGTGCCCGTCCTGAACAAGATCGACCTGCCGGCGGCCGAGCCCGACCGCGTCCGGCAGGAGATCGAGGACGTGATCGGCCTCGATGCCTCGGCGGCGGTCCTCGCGAGCGCGAAGCAGGGGATCGGCACCGACGAGGTGCTGCGAGGCCATCGTGCGCGACATCCCGGCGCCGAGCGGGGAGGCCGCCGGCGCCGCTGCGGGCGCTGCTCTTCGACAGCTGGTTCGACCCCTACCACGGCGCGATGATGGTGGTGCGGGTGTTCGACGGCGAGCTCGCGCCCGGCATGCGCATCCGCCTCGTCGCGACCGGCAAGGAGGCCGAGGTCGACGCGCCTCGGCGATCCTGGCGCCCGAGCCTGGTGCGAGGTCGACGAGTCTCGGTCCGGGCGAGGTCGGCGTCGTCATGGCCGGGCTCAAGGAGGTCGCGGACACGCAAGATCGGCGACACGCTCACCGATGCGGCGCGCCCGACCAGCGACGCCGCTCCCCGGCTTCAAGCAGGTCAAGCCGATGGTGTTCGCCGGCCTCTACCCGTCGGAGGCGCACCAGTACGGCGCGCTCGCGCGACGCCGTCGAGAAGCTCCGCCTGAACGACTCGTCGTTCACCTACGAGCCCGAGAACTCGCTCGCGCTCGGCTTCGGCTTCCGCTGCGGCTTCCTCGGCCTCCTGCACATGGAGATCATCCAGGAGCGGCTCGAGCGCGAGTTCGGCCTCTCGCTCATCACCACCGCGCCGACGGTCGCGTACCGGGTGCACACCACCGACGGCCGGACCCTCACCGTCGACAGCCCGGCCAAGCTGCCGCCGGAGGGCGAGATCGCGCGCATGGAGGAGCCTTTCATCCTGGCGACCATCCACGTGCCGACCGAGTACCTCGGGAACGTCATCGCGCTCTGCGAGGAGAAGCGCGGCAAGCAGCGCGAGCTCAAGTTCTCCGGCGAGAAGCGCGCGCTCGCGGTCTACGAGCTGCCGCTGAACGAGATCGTGCTCGACTTCTACGACCGCCTGAAGTCGGCCAGCCGCGGCTACGCCTCGCTCGACTACGAGCCGCTCGACTTCCGCGACTCTCGAATCTGGTGAAGCTCGACGTGCGCATCAACGGCGACATCGTCGACGCGCTCTCCGTGATCCTGCACAGCGATCGCGCCTACTATCGCGGCCGGGAGCTGACGCAGAAGATGCGCGAGCTGGTGCCGCGCCAGATGTTCGAGGTCGTGATCCAGGCGGCGATCGGCAACAAGGTGATCGCGCGCGAGACGGTGAAGGCGCTGCGCAAGAACGTCACGGCCAAGTGCTACGGCGGCGACATCACGCGCAAGCGCAAGCTCCTCGAGCGCCAGAAGGAGGGCAAGCGGCGGATGAAGCAGGTCGGGCGCGTCGAGATTCCGCAGGAGGCGTTCCTGGCCGTGCTGAAGGTCGGCGAATAGCGTCGGGGCTGGCCGGCACGTTCCGTCCGGTGTCCACTCCCCTGGCCAGTCGCGACGCGATCCTCTATCATCGGCGGCTGTGAGCAAGGTCCGCGGGAGCGTCGCCGCCGGCGCCCGAGATGAGGCGGTCGCCCGCGAGGCGGCCACGAAGACCAAATCGACGCTGCGCGAGTATGCGGAAGCGCTCGCCGTAGCGTTCCTCCTGGCGCTCTTCATCCGCACCTTCATCGTCCAGGCCTTCAAGATCCCGTCGGGGTCGATGCTGCCGACGCTGCAGATCGGCGACCACATCCTGGTCAACAAGTTCCGCTACGGTATCCGCGCTGCCGCTCATCGGCCGGCGGGTGCTCAAGTTCGCGGATCCACGCCGCGGCGACATCATCGTCTTCATCTACCCGGTCGACACCCAGAAGGACTTCATCAAGCGCGTGATCGGCGAGCCGGGCGACGTCATCGAGATCAAGCACAAGCAGCTCTTCGTGAACGACCAGAAGATGGACGATACGTGGGCGCACTTCGTCGAGGGACCGGGCGACCAGAGCCGTCTGACGCCGCGCGACAACTACGGTCCGGTGACGGTGCCGCCCGACAAGGTGTTCGTCATGGGCGACAACCGCGACCGCAGCTACGACAGCCGGTTCTGGGGATTCGTCCCGCTCGACGACGTGAAGGGGAAGGCGTTCCTGATCTACTGGTCGTGGGACGGCGAGGATCGCTGGGTGCGCTGGGAGCGTATCGGCGACCTGCTCCACTGAGCTGGCTGCGCCGGTGAGCGAGGAGCCCTCCGCCCCGACGGAAGGGCCGCGTCCCGTGCTGCTCGCGTTCTGCGGGGCCGTGCTCGTCCTGGCGGGACTGCAGTTCGTCACGCCGAACCTCATCGGGAACGACTCCTACTTCCACATCCGCTACGCCGAGGTCCTGCGTCAGGCGGGGGTGCGCGGGTTCCCGCCGCCCTTCCCGTGGCTGCCGCTCACGATCCTCGCACCGGACCGCTACGCCGACCACCACATGCTCTTCCACGTGTGGCTGGTGCCGTTCACGCTCGGCGATCTGCGGCTCGGCGGCAAGCTCGCCGGCCTCGCCGGTGCGACGGCGTTCGTCGCGGCGTTCACGTGGTTCCTGCGGCGCGAGGGCGTCGGGCTCCTCCCGCTGGCGATCCTCGCGCTCGGCGCTTCGTCGGCGGATCTGCTCTTCCGCCTCGACATGACGCGCGTGCAGGCGCTGTCGCTCGTCTGCCTGCTCGCCGGCTTCCACTGCGCCCTCCACGATCGACGCGTCGCGCTGGCGGTCGTCGGCTGCCTCTACGCCTGGCTCTACGACGGGTTTCCGCTGCTCTTCCTGCCGGTCGGTGCGACGGTCGCGGCCCGCTGGATCTCGCGACGGTCGACTCCGTACGGGCATCCTCCTGGCCGCCCTCGGCGGCGTCCTGATCGGCCTCGTCTGTACGCCGTACTTCCCCGCCTCGTTCCAGTTCATCCTGCATCATTTCGGCGACAAGCTGATGCCCGACGAGTCGCTGCACGTGGGGCGGGAATGGTTTCCGTATGATCCCGCGGAGCTGCTGGCGAACGCCCTGCCGTCGATGTTGTACGTGGCGTTCGGCGCCAGCATCCTCGGCGGCACGGGCATGCGGCGTGACGCCCGCGGGCTCGCGGCATTCGTCGTGGCGATGGTGTTCCTCGCGCTCACCCTGCGCTCGAAGCGCTTCATCGAGTATTTCGCGCCGGCCGCGACCGTCTTCGTGGCGCTCGCCGGATGGCATACCGTCGCCGCGTGGCCGCGCGCGCGCCGGGCGCTCCTGGTGGCCGCCCTGGCGGTGGTCGCGGCGGTGAACGTCGGCGGGGTCGGGGTGGACCCTGCTGCAGAAGCGTCGGGAGACGCCGCACGACCGATACGCGGCCGCGGCGCGCTATGTCGCACGGAGCGCCCCGCCGGGGGCCATGCTCTGCACCACCGACTGGGACGACTTCCCGTGGCTCTTCTTCCACGACATCGAGAGCACCTATCTGGTCGGTCTCGACCCGACCTATCTGCACGACCGGTATCGCGACGCCTACCGGCGTTGGGTCGACGCGTCCGAGGGGCGCGTGGCGGAGCCGTCACGCGTCTTCGGGGCGGAGCTGCCCTGCGCCTACGTCCTGTCGGACCGGGACCACGCGCCCTTTCTCGAGCGCGCAGCGCACGACCCCGGCCTCGAGCAGGTGCTGGCGGACGACCAGATGGTGCTCTACCGGGTGCGCCGCGACGGCCCGCCGCCGGTGTACCCGGCCAGCCCCCGTTGACGCCGGGGGCGCGCCCGATACTCCGATCCGGAGGAGGTGACTGGCAGATGGCTCCATGCTACGCCGGTGACAAGCCGCCGGTCGGTGGGGCGGGACGAGGCGTGGGCGCGGCGCGTCAACCAAGGAGGGTCACGATGAAAGGACTGCAACGCGGCATCGCCGCCAGCGTGCTGCTCGTCATCGCCAGCGCCGGATTCGCCAGCGCCCAGGTCTCGCCCGGCGACACGATCACCAAGGCGAACGCCGACAAGGTGAAGGATTTCGTCTCACCGGGCGTGTACTGGTGTGTGCAGCACGGCTGGCCGATGAAGATCATCGAAACCAAGCCGATCACGTTGCGCAAGGCGTTCACGGAGGCGACCGAGAAGTACTCGGGTCAGGTGAAGCTGACCCCCGACGGGCTCGGCCTGCTGAACTACGTCGCCGGCCGGCCCTTTCCGACGATCGATCCGAACGACAAGTTCGCGCCGATCAAGATCATGCACAACTACAGCATGCAGGTGACCATCGACGACCTCGATCTACGGAACTTCGACGCCGACACCGGTCCGATCTCGGAGGATCGTCCGCTGCAGGTGGAGCGGCACTTCCTGATCGATCACTTCCGACGCCTGTCGTACATCGGCCGACTCTACGTCGATCCGAAACCCGAGATTCCGAACAAGGAAGGGTTCCACTACAAGGAGACGCTGCATCCGCTGATCGAGCCGTTCGATCTGAAGGGCGTCGGCTTCACCTACTACCGCTACACCGACCCTTCGAAGCAGGACGACAGCTGGCTGTACCTGCCTTCGCTGCGACGCGTCCGTCGTCTCTCCACCGCGCAGCGCTCGGATGCGCTCTTCGGGCAGGACACCGACCAGGACAGCTACGGCGGCTACGCCGGCCAGATCGCCTGGATGGACTGGAAGCTGCTCGGGAGCAAGGAGGCATTGGGCGCGTTCCACACGACCGCATTTCCGGTGAAATGGGCCGAGGGCGCCAACGACTGGGCGTTCGACGGGGAGTGGGAGAAGCGCAACGTCTGGGTGGTGGAGGGCACCTCGAAGCTGCCGCAGTACGCCTATTCCAAACGGGTGATCTACGTCGACAAGGACGTGTACGCGATTCCGTACAGCGACATGTACGACCGCGGCGGCCAGCTCTGGAAGGTGTGGGTGAACAACTTCTCGTTCAAGAAGGAGGCGTACCCGGGCGCGACGTTCAAGTACGACGAGGAGACGCCGTTCATCCCCGCGATCGTCATGGTCGACATGCAGCTGCAACACGCGACCAAGGCCTCGCTGCCGAGCAGCCGCTTCCCCGGCGAGCCGGGCTGGTACTGGCACCAGGGGGCGAAGGAGGGCACCACGGAGGATCAGTTCACGATCGCGGAGCTGATCGGCTCCGGGCACTAATGTGCGACCGGCGCGCCGGACGCTACGACGCGGTGCGCTGACGCGAGGTGATCGAGCCCCCGGTCGCGAGGACCGGGGCTCACTTTTCTTTTCGTACACATCCGGCTAGGACTCTCTGTTCGGTGCCCACCTCCGAGTGGGAACCGGTCCGAAGGAACCCACGACGAAGACCCACTCAGGAGGAGGCATGACGCGATTTTCCGTTTTCCGGCCGCTCTGGCTCGCCGCCGTTCTGTTGCTCGCGACGTTCGCGGCGACGGGGCGTGCGCAGGTGGCGCCGGGCGACACGATCACCAAGGCGAACGCCGACAAGGTGAAGGATCTCCGTTTCGCCGGGGCTGTATTGGTGCGTGCAGCACGGCTGGCCGATGAAGATCATCGCGGCCAAGCCGATCGTGCAGCGCGTGGCCTTCAAGGAGGCGACCGAGAAGTACTCGGGCCAGGTGAAGCTCGGCCCCGACGGCCTCGCCCTGCTGAACTACGTCGCCGGGCGCCCGTTCCCCAACATCGACCCCAACGACAAGCTCGCGCCGGTCAAGATCATGCAGAACTTCAGCATGCAGGTGACGATCGACGATCTCGACCTCCGCAACTTCGATGCGGACACCGGCCCGATCTCCGAGGATCGTCCGCTGCAGGTCGAGCGCCACTTCCTGGTCGATCACTTCCGCCGCCTGTCGTACGTCGGCCGGCTGTACGTCGATCCAAAGCCGGAGATCCCGAACAAGGAAGGCTTCCAGTACAAGGAGACCCTCCATCCGCTGATCGAGCCGTTCGATCTGAAGGGCGTCGGCTTCACCTACTACCGCTACCTCGATCCCGCGAAGCAGGATGACAGCTGGCTGTACCTGCCGTCGCTGCGCCGCGTGCGGCGCCTCTCCACCGCGCAGCGCTCCGACGCGCTCTTCGGGCAGGATACCGATCAGGACAGCTACGGCGGATACGCCGGTCAGATCGCCTGGATGGATTGGAAGCTGCTCGGCGTCAAGGACTCGCTCGCCGCGTTCCACACGACCGCGTTTCCGGTGAAGTGGGCGGACGGCGCCAACGACTGGGCGTTCGACGGGGAGTGGGAGCAGCGCCCGATGTACGTCGTCGAGGGGGCGTCGAAGCTGCCACAGTACGCCTACTCGAAACGCGTCATCTACGTCGACAAGGACGAGTTCGTGATCCCGTACAGCGACATGTACGACCGCGGCGGCCAGCTGTGGAAGATCTGGATCAACGATTTCTCGTACAAGAAGGAAGCCTATCCCGGGTCGCCCGTAAAGTACGACGAGGAGGTGCCATTCGGCGCCGCGATCGTCATGGTCGACATGCAGCTGCAGCACGCGACCAAGGCGTCGCTCCCGAGCAGCCGCTTCCCGGGCGAGCCCGGCTGGTACTGGCACCAGGGCGCGGCGGCAGGCACGACCGAGGATCAGTTCACGATCGCGGAGCTCATCGGCTCCGGGCACTGATCCGTCTCGCTCCCCTCGGCGTCGATTCGCTCCGGCCCGCGACGGTCCCTCTGGGTCCGGCGCGGGCCGGTTGCGTCTGGGAGGTGCGCGCCTACTTCAGCTTCGGTTGCGCCAGGGTGCCGAACAGGTGCAGCTTGCGGTCGCCGCCGGGGGTGGGTTCGCCGGGGATGAGATTGAAGGCGAGGCGCAGGTTGTCGGGGAGGTCGGGCGCAGGCGTGATGGTCACGTCGAGGTTGAGAAGAGTGGCGGCCAGGGGATGGGCGAGGAGGAGGCTGCCGCTGCCGACGACGCTGACCTCGCGGCCGCGGGCGTTCACGTCCCCGAGGTCGACGCGGCCGGCCTTGACGGTCCCGACGAGGCGCAGCTCGGGGAAGTGGAGATCGGGGATGGTGATGCCGCGTACCTTGCCGCCCTCCAGCGCGACGTCGGTGGCGCGCAGATCGACCACGCCGTTCGTGCTGGCGGGCTTGGTCGGATTGCCCGCGAGCGCGACGGTGCCGCTCACGTGTCCCTGCAGCGTCCCTTCGAGGAACAGGCGCAAGCCGGCATAGCGCGCGACGTCGAGGCCGCTGACCTTCGCGTGGACGTCGTAGGCGTCCGGTCCGAGGTCGGTCGTCGCGTCGAGCGAGCCGCCGTAGAGCGCGGCCGCGATCGTCAACGGGAAGGGCCGGCCGCGGATGAGGCCGAGCAGCGACGGTGCGGCGTACACCCGCGAGGTGTCGAGGATCGGCAGGCTCGAGTCGGCGCCCCGCGCGAGGAGGCGCAGCTCGTCGATCGTGTAGCCGAGCGTCCATCCGAGCCGCACGCCGCGCAGCTCGACGGTGAACGGCGCCGTCGGGCCCGGGTCGAGGGCGCGGCGCAGGACCGATTCGTGCGGGAACGTGCCGGCCACGAACAGCACGAAGAGGAGCAGCGTGTAGGCGGCGTAGAGCGCGAGGGGCGCGGCCGCGCTCGGCGCGAGGCGTCGCGCGAGGCGCATGCCGGTGGCGATCGCGGGGCGGGCGCCGAGCCGCTCCAGGCGGGCGCGCCAGACGTCCGCCGACGTCGCGGCGTCGACCGTGGGTCCGGTCATCGCGTCGCGCCCGCCACCGGGCGCAGCCGGCCGACGACCAGTGTGGCGTCGAAGATGTACGGCTGGTCGTAGCGCTTCTTCAGCTGCAGGCGGCTCACCAGCAGCGGCAGATCCGATTTCTCGACGCGGTAGAGCAGGCTCACCATGTCGCGCAGGGACACGGCCGAGAGCCGCATCTCGACGTCCTCCTCCTGCAGCTCGTCGGAGACGTTGCGCGTGGAGGGGTTCATCGCGGCGACCCGATCGGGGCTGAGCACCTCGCGGCTGACGCCCTCGAGGTGCGAGAAGAGCGAGAAGTCCACCCCGCCGCTGGCGAGGCGTCGTTGGACCGCGTCGCGCTCCGCGCGCAGGTGCAGATAGCGATCGCGGAGGCTGGCCACCTCGGCGAGCTCGCGCTCGCTGGCGGCGATCTGCGCCTGCAGGGTCTGCCGCCGATCGCCGAGCATCGCGGCCACGAGCCAGAGCAGGAGCAGCGCGGTCACCGCGGCGGCGCCGCCGACCAGCACGCGCTCACGGGGGGACAGGCGCTCGAGCATCAGCGCGAGGCGCTGGCGCAGGGCGTTCACTGCTCGTCCCCATGCGCCAGCGTGAGCTGGAGGCGGAAGTCGACGCGCTGGCCGTCGACGGACGCGCGTACGTCCTTGGCCTGGACGTCACGGAACTCCGGCCTGGCTGCGAGCGCGCGCTTCACCGCCTCCACGCCCTCGTAGGCGCGCGTCGAGCCGCGCAGGCGGAGCGTCTCGCCGTCGAGGGCGAGCTCCTCGATGTCGAGCTGGACGTCGGTGGGAACCCCGACCGTGATCGCCTTCAGCAGATCGATGGCGCGCGGTGCCGACGGTGCGAGCCCGCCGTAGATCGAGCGCTGCTTCTCGAGTGTGGCGATCTCGCTGCCGAGCTGGGCCTTCTCGTTGACGATCGTCCGGACGTTCGGCAACGCCGTGGTGAAGATCGAGCGGATGTCGCTGCGGAGCTGGTCGCGACGGGCGGCGAGGCGCCGCCCCTCGAGGACGAAGCTCGTCACCATCAAGAGCAACGCCACCAACGCCAGCGCGCCGGCGGCGCCGAGGCTGCGCCACAGCGCCTCGCGCTCGCGATGATAGGCGAACTCGCCGCGGCGGAAATCGAGGTGCAGCGCGCCGGCATCCTCCCGCAGCGCGAGGCCGAGCGGCGCCGCGAAGGCCGCCTGCTCGCGCCGCGACGTGATCGGCACGCCGGCGAGCGACAGCGTCCCGACCGCCTGCGGCGCGATGCCGAGGGCGCGCTCGAGCGCCGGGGCGACGTCGGGACGGTCGGCGGCGTCGCCGCCGACCCAGAGTGCGAGCGACTCGAGGGCGGCGTCGCCGGCCAGCGCGAGCAACGACCAGCGGACGTCGCGGGTGACGGCGTCGAGATCGCCATTGACGCCGGCGCCGTGCGAGAGCGCGCGCAATCCGCGGAGCCGGCCGTCCTCGAGCACCGCCACGGTGGCGCGGCCGCGGTCGAGGGCGACGAGCGCGCACGCCCCATGGCGCCCGGGCTCCGCGAGACGCAGCACGTTCACCGCCGCCAGCGGCGCGAGATCGACGGCGCGGGGATCGAGGCCGGCGGCGGCGAGCGCCGCGAGGTGCTGGCGCACGGCCTCCTTCGGCACGAAGGCCGCCAGGACGACCGCCGCGTCGCCGTCATGGCCGAGCACCTGGTAGTCGACGACGGCGTCGTCGAGCTCGAAGGGGAGCTGCGTCTCGAGCTCGAAGGGGACCGTCTGGTCCAGGCGCTTGCGGTCGCGGAACGGCAGCGTGAGGATGCGATGCGTGACGGCGTCGCCCGACATCGCCGAGACGACCTCGTCCCAGCGCAGGTCGTGCGCGGTGACGAGGGCGCGTACGTCGGCGGCGAGATCGTCGCTCCGCGCGGTCGCGTAGAAGCCGAGGATCCGCTGCGACCGCAGCGTCCGTTCGACCAATACCGCGCGCAGCATGGCGCCGCCGACGTCGAGCGCGAGCGTGCGATTCGGCATCAGGTTTGTCCGCCGAGGGGCGGTAGCGTCTGGAGAAAATCGGAAGGGGGTCGGGATGTCAAGCTCAAGTCCGCCGTACTGGGGGCCCAGGTCACGCGCGTGATCCGCGTGCGTATCGCCTGGTCACGTTTCACCAGCGCGACGATGCCGCGCGTGACGTCGTTCACCTGTCCCACGGCGTCGATACGGAAGTAGTCGCTCGCCACGGCGACGTATTCGCGGCCGCCCGGATGGGGGTCCATCTCGCCGCCGCCGAGGGCCTCGGGCCAGCCGGTCAGATCGGAACCGGGGACCGAGGTGAACGCGGCCTCGCGGCGCGTGGCGATCAAACGATCGACGACGCCCGGATCCGCGCGCAGGCCCTCGGATAGCGCGTACAGCACCTCCGCCGGCGCCGTGTTCACGTTCACCTTGAAATCGTTGGTGGGAAGCACGGTGACGAATTCCTCGAGGCGCGCGAAGAGGCTCGGCGTCATGCCGCGCACCTGCAGCAGCTCGCGGATGGTCAGCATCGAACCGTTCCGGACGACGATCGGGGGCGTCAGTCCGAGATAGTAGGGCTGCTCCGCGCCGGGCGGGTCACTGATCGGGTCGCCGTCGTCGTCGAGCCAGTCGACGATGGCGGAGAGCACGCGCGGGTCCGCGCCCAGCATCTCGAACAGCCGTTCGAACACCTTCCGCCTTTGCTCGACGACCTTGCCGCCGCGCAACATCCCGTTCAGGTTCAGCCGTCGGCCCTCGTCCTGCACGCGCAGCGCGGCGACGCCGTCGCCGACCGGCAGCGGCGGCATCGGCCTCGCCCAGATGTCCTCTTCGCTGTCGTTGTGGTTCAGCCGTGCGTCGAGCACCAGCAGCGCCTCGGCGACGTTCATGCCGGAGCGGGCGAGGTAGAAGGCCTGCAGCCCGTTGCGCGCGCTGATCGCGAAATGCGTCTCGACCTCGGCCGATTGCGTGAACTCGACCACGACGATGGTGAGGAGCGTGATCGTCAGCAGGACGATCAGGAGCGCGATGCCCCGCTGCGGCGCTCGACCGGCGTTCACGGCGCCCCCTTGGTCGTCGGCGGGCTGGATCGAGGTGTCGGGGTCGGCCTGCTGCCGCCACTCGAGCGCGGCCCCGGCAGGGTGTCGGCGAGGGCGACGTCGACCGCGGTGGTGAAATGGCGGATCTCGCCCCCGTCGTCGTAGAGGCCGAGGTCGATCGCGACGGCGCGCGGGAGCGGGCGGTAGTTGACGGTGTCCTGCGAGTCCCAGGCCTCGAGCCATTCGCTGCCGTTGTAGAAGCGGAAACCGAGGCTGGCGACGTTGTCGACGAAGGCGGTGGGAATCGCCGCGTCGAGCGCGTCGCGGCTCGCCATGATGGCCTCGCGGCGGAGCAGGCGCTCCGGCGTGGTGCCCGCCGGCGGCGTCGGGCGTGGCCCGAAGGCGGCGAAGAAATCCTCCGTCTCGTCGAGGCGCATGGAGGCGGAGCCGAGCGCCTGGTCGGAGGAGCCGCCGTCGTCGCGGCGGCGCCTCCGACCGCTCTCGATCGGGAAGAAATAGCTGATGATGCGCTGATCGCTGTCCCGCCCGGCGGCCCCGGCCGGCCGCGCGGACAGGGCGGTGAAGATGAGCGCGTCGAGCGGCATCGTCTCGGTGCCGCCGCGGAGGCTGCGGAAGATCGTGAGCGGTGCGATGCTGCCGTATGCCGACACCGGATAGAGCGGCGGGCGGGGATAGAAGGCGGAGGCGATCTCGTCCGCCATGCGCGCGACGGCGCTGCGCCCCGTCTGCGTGAGCTCGGCCTGGTTCTCGGCCAGCGTCTGCGAGCGCAGGGTGCGCGCGAACGTCCCGTACACGGTCATCGCGACGATGCCGAAGATCGTGACGGCCATCATCACCTCGAGCAGGGTGAAGCCGTCCCGGGCGCGCGTGTCGCGGCAGCGGCTGCGTCGGCTCATGTGCGCCGCCTGAGATAGTACGACAGGCTCACGTCGTCGCCCGACTCCTGCTCGCCATGGAAGACACGCACGCGCACCTCACGCACGTCCGGCACGGGCGTGGGCATGACCTCCCGCTCCCAGCGCAGATCCGGAAACTGGCCCGGATAGCGGTCCTCGAAGTCGCCGCCCGTGAGGCCGATGTCCGGGAACGGCTCGACCTCGGCCTCCGTCATGAGGGCGCGCGCCAGCAACGTCCCCTCGGTGATGCGCTGGTCGCGCGCGACGAGCGCCAGGTTGCGCACGTGGAGGCCGAGGAGGCTCACCAGGGCGAGCCCCAGGACGGCGACCGCAACCAGGACCTCGAGCAGGGTGAAGCCGCCGCGGCGGCGGAGGGTTGCGCTGCCGCAGGACCGGCGCCAGGCGTGCGGGGGCCTCACGGCGCGGCACCGGCGGCGCCGCGCCGCTGCGTCGATGCCCGACCGTCCGCCGCGCGCGCGTCGTCGGGACGAGGCTCCCGGCCGTCGGCGATGCGGCGCGTGTCGAGATCGACGTAGGCGTCCGCGACCCGGGTGCGGCCGGTGAGCGGCTCGATCGCGAGCGTGGCGAACTCGTGGCGGGCGTTGGTGAGGTGGACGACGAGCGGGTCCGCGTACCCCTCCGGGAGGAACTGGGCGAAGACGAGGCCCTCGCGCACCGTGCCGAGCGCCGGCAGGATCACGTCGGCGAACGTCACCGAGCCGGGCAGGACGACCGGGCGCGTGAGCGGGGAGTCGTCGACGACGAACTCCGGATCGTCGGTGTCGTCCTTCAGCACGCTCACCCAGTAGGCATGCTTGTCGAGATCGAGGTTCAGGCGCATCGGACGGCGCCGGAAGGCGGCCTCTTCGTAGAGATAGCGCGTGGTCGTCGCGAGACGTGCGGCGCTGCTGCTGAGCGCGAGGCTGTCCGCGTCGCGCAGGCGCGGGATCACGAACGATGCCGCGATCGCCAGGATGAGCAGCACGATCGTGAGCTCGATGAGCGTGAAGCCGCGGACGGCGCCGGCGGCCGGGACGGAACGGAGCGCGGCGGAGAGACGGGGACGGGCGCGAGCGCGCGGTTCAGAGGCTGGTATGCGAGTCGATGTCGGCATACTTCCCCTCGCCCCCCTCGGCCCCATCCGCGCCGTACGACTTCAGCGTGTAGGTGTTGCCGTCACTCAGGTAGGCGTAGGGATTGCCCCACGGATCGATCGGCACGGTCTCCAGATAGCCGTCGGGATTCCAGCGACGGGGGACGTTGCCGGTCTCGGGCTGCGTGACCAGGGCCTGCAGCCCCTGGTCGGTCGTGGGGTAGAAGCCGTTGTCGAGCTTGTAGAGGTGGAGCGCTTCCTCGATGCCCTTGACGTCGGCCGCGGCCTTCGTGCGGCGCGCCTCGTCGGTGCGGCCGACGATCCGCGGCGCGACCAGGGTGACGAGCAGGCCGAGGATGAACACCACGACCATGATCTCGATCAGCGTGAAGCCGGCGGTGCCGCGACGTCCACTCACGTCGCGACGATACCAACTCCCGCTGGGCGCCTCAACGTGGGTGGGGCGGTGCTACAGGTGTGCCTTCCACCACGGCGCGCCGGTCTGGCTGTACTTGTCGGCGGTCGCCGCCGCGGCGGCGCGCGGCTTCGCCGGGGCCGCCGTCCGCTTCGCCGGGGCCGTCTTCGCGCGCGCGGCCTTCTTGGCGGCGCGCGCCGGTTTCTTGGCGGCGCGCACCGACTTCTTGGCCGTGCTCGCCTTCGGCCGCTTCGCCGTCTTGCTCTTCTTCGCCTTCATCGCGGGTCGCCTCCAGCACGGATCGGATCGCGCACGATCACGGGTGCGATGGTCTTACGTGATGGCGACCGCAGCTGCAACGCCTGGCGTCAGTGGACGACACGATTGAGCTCGAAGATCGGCAGCAGGATCGCGAGCACGATGAAGAGGACGACGCCGCCCATGAACACGATCATGAGCGGCTCGAGGATCGTCGTCAGCGCCGACACCGCGTTCTCGACCTCGTTGTCGTAGGCGTCGGCCGCCTTGCCGAGCATCGCCTCGAGCTGGCCGCTGCGCTCGCCGACCGCGACCATGTGGACCACCAGCGGCGGGAAGACGCCGCTCTCGCGCAGCGGCGGCGCGATGCTCTGGCCCTCGCGGATCGCGTCGCGCGCCTTCTCGATGGCGCGCGCGAGGACGCGTGTTGTCGACGATGTTCCGCACGATGTCGAGCGCCTGCAGGAGGCCGATGCCGCTCGCGAGCAGCGTCGAGAGCGTGCGCGCGAAGCGCGCCACCGCGAGCTTCTGGACCAGCGTGCCGAAGTAGGGCAGCCGCAGCAGCCAGGCGGTCGAGGCGCTCGCGTCCGGCGGGCGTGCGCACGTAGGCGCGGGCGCCGAACGTCGCCGCCGCCGCGAGGATGCAGCAGCAGCCACCACCAGTGGGCGACGAAGTCGGAGACCGCGATGAGGATCAGCGTGACGAGCGGCAGCTGCTGCTGCGTCTCCTGGAAGATGCGCGTCACCTTCGGCACGACGTAGGAGACCAGGAAGAAGAGGATGGCGCCGCTCAGCAGGAGCATCACGGCCGGGTAGGTGAGGGCGACGCGCACCTTGCCGAGGAGGCGCGCCTGGTTCTCGGTGTAGGTCGCGAGCCGGTCCGAGCACGATGTCGAGCGCGCCGCTCGCCTCGCCAGCCCGCACCATGTTCACGTAGAGCGGCGAGAAGAGGCGCGGGTGCTCGACGAGCGCGTCCGCCAGTGAGCGGCCTTCGCGTGATGCGCTCGCGGATCTGCGACGATCGCGCGGCGAAGGTGCTCGCGCTCGGTCTGCTCGGCGAGGGCCGCCAGCGCCTCGACCAGCGGCAGGCCCGCGGCGATCAGGGTGGCGAGCTGGCGCGTCGCTGCCGCGAGCTCCTGGCGTCGGCACGCGCTCGCGGACCGCCGCGCCGAGAGCGACGCCCCGGGCGACCGGCGGGCGCGCGATCCTCGCTCGAGGTCGGTCGGAAAGACGCCGGTGCGGCGGAGCTTGAGCGCGCGCGCTGCGCGGGCTCTCGGCGTCGACGACTCCCGCGACCGATCGCCCGTCGCTGCTGAGCCCGCGATAGGCGTAGACGGGCACGGCGTACGGCGCGTGGCGTCCGGCGGGCTCACGCAGCTCGTCCTGCGTGACGCGCAGAACTTCCTCGATCGTCGTCTCGCCGGCGAGGACCTTGGCGGCGCCGTCCTCGCGCAGGGTCGGCCATGCCGCGCCAGAGTGGCGGCACGCCGGATCGCCGCGGCGTCGGCGTTGCTGCATGATGAGCTGGCGCACGTCGTCGTCGACGCACCAGGAGCTCGTGGATGCCGGTCCGGCCGCGATAGCCGGTCTGCTTGCAGGCCTCGCATCCGTCTCCGGCGCGCGTAGATCGGACGGTCCGCGACGGTCTTGTCGACGAGGCCCATCTGCTGCAGCGTCTCGAAGCTCGGATCGGGCGACGCGCCGGCAGCCTCCGCACACGCGCCGCACCAGCCGCTGCGCCATGACCGCGATGACCGACGACGAGACCAGGAACGGCTCGGTCCCCATCTCGACCAGCCGGGTGACCGCGCTCGCGGAGTCGTTGGTGTGGAGCGTCGAGAAGACCAGGTGGCCGGTCAGCGCGGCCTGGATCGCGATCTCGGCGGTCTCGCCGTCGCGGATCTCGCCGACCATGATGACGTCGGGGTCCTGGCGCAGGATCGAGCGCAGGCCGTTCGCGAAGGTCAGGTCGATCTTGGGGTTCACCTGGATCTGGCCGACGCCGTGGAGCTGGTACTCGATCGGATCCTCGATGGTGATGATGTTGCGCTCGGTCGAGTTGATGGTCGAGAGCGCGGCGTAGAGCGTGGTCGTCTTGCCGCTGCCGGTCGGGCCGGTGACGAGGATGATGCCGTGGCTCTGATGGACGAGGCGCTCGACGCGCTCGAGGTTGCGTCCGTTGAGGCCGAGCTCCTCGAGGCCGAGCAAGGTCGAGGAGCGGTCGAGCAGGCGCAGCACGACCCGCTCGCCGAACGCCGTCGGCACGACCGAGACGCGCACGTCGATGTCGCGCCCGGCGACCTTGGTGCGCAGCCGGCCGTCCTGCGGCAGGCGCTTCTCGGCGATGTTCGAGCCCCGCCATGATCTTCACGCGCGAGATGATCACCGGCTGGAAGCGCTTCGGCGGCGAGATCACGTCGTAGAGGATGCCGTCGATCCGGAAGCGCACCGTCAGAGCTGCGCTCGAAGGGCTCGATGTGGATGTCGCTCGCCCGGTCCTTCACCGCCTGGAAGAGCAGCGAGTTCACCAGGCGGATGATCGGCGCCTCGTCGCCGGCTTCGAGCAGATCGCGCGGCTCCTCGAGCTCGGTGGCGATGAGATCGAGGCGCTCCTCCTCGAGGTCGCCCATGAACTCGGCGGCGGAGCCCGAGGCGAGATCGTAGGCGCGATTGATGGCGTCGGTCGAGCGTCTCGGCGGGGACGACGAGCGGCCGCACGGGCATCGCCGTAGAGCACGCGCAGATCGTCGAGCGGCCCGAGCGCGCGCGGATCGCTGATCGCGACGACGACCTCGCCGCCCTCGCGCCGCGAGCGGCAGCACCGCGTTGCGCCGCGCATACTGCATCGGCAGGCGACGCCAGCAGCTCGGCATCGACCTCGCCCGCGGCGACGTGCTCGGCGAAGGGGAGGTCGTAGGCGGCGGCGAGCGTGCGCGCCCAGGCGGGCCCATCGAGCGCGCCGAGCTCGCGCAGGGCGTCGGTGAGTGATTTGCCGTCGCGCTGCCGCTCGCGGGCGCGCGCGACCACGTCCGACGGCACCCCCGTCCGGGCGATCAGGAGGTCTTCGAAGCTCTTCGCCGGGGTCGCCATGACGACGCTAGTGCGCGGGCGCGCGCGTGCCGTCGTGCTGCGCGCGCACGGTCCCGACCTCCAGCGCGATCGTACCATCCCGCCGCTCGAGCACATAGGCGGGCGGCCGTGCCGTGCCGAGGTCGAGCACGAGGCGCATCCGGCCGTCGTGGCGCGCGACCCGGACGCGGCGCACGCAGCCGGATCGACGACGTCGAGGCTCTGCACCTCGTCGACCTCGGCGCTCGGCGCCGTAGACGTCGAGCACGTAGCGTCCGGGATCGCTCAGCGCGTAGTGGGCGACGCGCGCCGGCGTGCCCGCCGATGGCGAGCCGGATGACCGCTCCGTCGCTGCGACGGTCGACCGACACGTCGCGTAGATCGAGCAGCGCGCCCGTCGTGGCGGCGGTGTCGGCGGCTCGTGCCGCGGGTGCTGCCGGCGGCGCACCCGCCGCGACGGGGCGGGCGGCGGTGCCGGCGCGCCCGCGCCGGGCGGGGTCTCGCCGTTCACCGCGGGCAGCTCGTCGGTGCCGCGGTCGTCCTGCAGCTCGAACGACGGCATGTCGAGCGGGTCGGGATAGCGCCGCGGCGCGCCCGAGCGCTGCATCATGCCGCGGAACCGGTCGCGCTCGGCGATGGAGACGTCGGCGGCGTCGACCTCGTTCTTGATGATGTGCGGCGTGAGGAAGATCAGCAGATTGATCTTGCTCTTCTCGTTGTTGGTCTTCTTGAAGAGGTTGCCCGATCACGGGCACGTCGCCGAGGAACGGCACCTTGCTCTCGTTGCTGGTGAGGGAGTCGGAGATCAGGCCGCCGATCACGACCGTCTGTCCGTCCTTCACCGTGATCGTCGTGCTGGCGCTGCGGATCGTCGTGGTCGGGCCGACGTCGTTGGCGTTGAGGAGCGGGTTGGGAATGATCGCCGACACCTCCTCGAAGAGCGCCATGCGCACGATCGGCGCCCTCGGAGATCTGCGGCGTCAAGCGCAGCGTGATGCCGACGTCCTCGCGCTCGATGGTGGCGAACGTATTGGAGAGGTTCGTCTCGCTGGTCGATCGGCTGGCGACGAACGGGCACGTTCTGGCCGACGACGATCTCGGCCTCCTCGTTGTCGGTGGTGAGGATGTTCGGCGCGGACAGGATGTTGATGTCGCTCTCGTTCTGCAGCGCGGTGAGGAGGGCCGCCTGCGCCGGGACCTTGGTGCCGTCGGGCAGCGTGACGGTGCGGTCGGAGACCGCGGCGAGGACCAGCCCCGAGAGCGTACCCGGATTCGTGAGGGCGGTGTTGAGGTTGCCGAGGTTGACCCGGCCGAACCCGGTGCCGTTCGGCACGCCGATGCCGCCCTGCAGCTCGATGCCGAGGTGCACGCATGCGATCGAGGGTGACCTCGAGGATGATCGCTTCGACGTAGACCTGCCGCCGCCGGATGTCGAGCTTCTCGATGACGCCGGGAGCAGGATCGCGAAGTCCTCGGGGACGGCGGTGATGATCAGCGCGTTGGTCGCCGGGTCGGCGGTGATGCGGATCGCGTTGCTGAAGTCGATCGCGGATTGCTGGCCCGTCTGGCCGCCCGGCTGCTGGCCGGGCGGGGTGTTCTGGCGTCGCTGGCGATCGGCGGACGACCGGCGCAGCTGCTGCCGCCGCGAGCTGCGCGAGCGCGAGTTGCCCGTCTGCCCGGGCTGCTGCGGCTGATTGGTGCGCGACCGCGGGAGTGGTGCCGCCGCTTGCGCCGATGACGTCGAGCAGGACGGGCAGCAGGTCCTCGGCGTTGGCGTACTTCAGATAGTAGACGTTGATCTGCCCGGAGCCCGGCGGCAACGGCACGTCGAGGCGCTGCGATCAGCGCCTTGATCTGCCGCATCTGTTCGGCGGCGGCGTTGACGATCAGGGTGTTCGTGCGATCGTCGGGCGTGATGCTTGAAGGCGCGGATCTGGCCGCTCGGCATCGCCCGCTGGCCCGGGCGGGCGGCTGTCCGGGCGCCGCCGATTCTCCTCGAGCACCTGCTGGATCGGTGTCGGCGAGGTCGCTCGCGGCGGCATGCCGCAGCTTGATCAGCGCGGTGTTGCGGCGCGAGCTCGCGACGTCGAGCTCGGCGATCATGCGCGACAGGCGCTCCACGTTGGCCGCCGAGTCGATGATGATCAGCGAGTTGGTCTGCGGGTACGGCGGTGATGAGGCCGTCCTTCGAGACCAGCGGCTGCAGCACCGTGCCGATGTCGGCGGCATCGACCTGGCTCGAGCGGGATGAGCCGCGTCACGTACTCCTCGCTCGGGGCGTCCGCCGCCGTCCGCGAGCGTGCGGAGGCTGGTCTCCTTGGCGTCCTTCGTCGGGATGATGCGGATCGGCCGCGCCGCTCGGGACGGTGGTGAAGCCCTTCACCTGCAGCACCGCCTGGAAGACCTGGTACGCCTCCTCGGGCGTGATCTTGGTCGGCGAGATCGACGGTCACCTTGCCCTGGACGCGCTCGTCCATGACGAAGTTCTTGCCGGTGATCTCGCCCATGAACTTGACCAGCACCGCCGAGGTCGACGTCCTGGAAGTCCATGGTGATGTAGCGCTCGCCGTCGGCCTCGACGACGCGCGGTCCGGCGCCGGCGTCCGGCGCCGCGCCGGTCGAGCCGGCGCGCGGCGCGCCCTGCGCGGCGGCGTCGCGTCGGTCCGACAGGCGCGCGCGACGGCGCTGGCGGCGCGCCACGAGCGCCCGCCAGCGCCAGGCAGAGGGCCGTCAGGCGCGAACGTCGCCGCGCTCGTCGCACCCGTCCGCATCGTCCACCGCCGGCGCGCTCAGCGAATCTCATAGGAGAGGTTCTTCGTCGCTTGTTGCGCTTGCAGGTCGACCGCGATGTGGCCTTCGTTCTGGAGCTCGGTGAAGAGCGAGATCGCCTTGGTCGGATCGGTGAGCTCGACCCCGTTCACGCTCTTGATGACGTCGCCGTTCTGCAGGCCGATCTTCTCGAACACCGATCCGGGCTTGATCGCGAAGACGCGGAAGCCGACGGTCTTGCCGTCCACGAAGAACGGCACGGCGCGCGCCTGGGTGAAGACCTGGTTGATGTTGGCGACCGTCTTCTCGAGCTCGCGCCGGTCGATCACGAACTTGTCGTCGGCCGTCCTCCGGATGCGCTCCCCCGCCACCGCCGCCGAACTCGCGGACCCGGCGCTCGCCGTCGCGGGGCCGGCGGCCGATGGCGAGCTCGAGGACCTCTTCCTCGCCGTTGCGCTCGAGGACGACGCGATCCCACTCGACGCGCACCAGGGTGGCGGTGTCGAGGATCGAGTCGCCGACGCGGTAGAGCGCCTGCCGGCGCGCGGCCTGATCCTCGATGATCGCGTACGATTGCGCCGGGTCGCGGGCGAGCGCGGTCCCCCAGAGCTTGACGTTGAGATCGGTGCGTTTGGCGTCGCTCACGCTGCGCTCGGCCGGGGCACCCTTCACGGCGTTGAAGACGTCGCGCTCGTAGATCAGCGCATACGCGGATTCCGGCTGGGCCGGTGCCGTCGCGGGCACCATCGCCGGCGGGGCCGCGGCGCTGGCGGCGGGGCGCTCCAGTCGCGCCGCGATGCCGCTCGTCACGATGCGGGCCGCGAAGTACGCAATCATGGTCAGCAGCAGCAAATTCAGCGCGACCAGCGCGGGCCGCCATGAGGCGGTAAGCATGTTCGCGAATCTATAGGGGAAACCCACGAGGGCGGCAAGCCGGTTCTGGGCGTGAGGTTTCCGTTGACCGCGGGCTCGGGACGTTCTTATACTCCCGCGTCCGCGCGGGGGTCGCCGTCCCCCGCGTGCCACCCGCGATCAAGGAGCCCCAATGCCCCGTCTTCAGCGCCGTCCCCGCGTCGCCGCGCTCATCGTCGTGAGCGCCCTTCTCCTCCCGGTGTCCGCGCGCGCGCTGGATACCACCAAGGGCTTCCTCGATTGCCAGAAGGCGCTCGACAAGCAGGGCGCGACCCTGGTGAAGCTGCGCAGCAAGTATCTCGGCCGGTGCGTCGCGGAGCTGCTGGCGTGCCAGATCGCCTTCGAGGTCGACGGGAGCCCGCTCGGCCCGTGTCAGACGGTGGCGGCGGCGCGCTGTGGCGACGCGTTCGCGAATGCCGCGGCGGCCGACGGCAAGTTCGCGACGAAGGTCGCGCTGAAGTGCGGCCTCTCCGACGCCGGTTTCCGCTCCCGCCGCGGGCTCGGGTTCCGCGACGACGCCGACGCGTGCGGCGCGCTGACGCCGCCGGGCTCGGTCGCGACGACGGCGAACGGGCTGGCGTGCGCGCAGCGCGCCGCCGACTGTGCGGCCGATGATCGCGTCGAGGAGGAGGAGCCGCGCGCGTACGAGCTGCTGAGCGCGGTCGGCCTGGCCTCGTCGGCGCCCTGCATCGACGTCCGCCCCGCGGCGCCGGGCGGCGCGGCGTCGAGTACGAGCGGCGCGCTGCTCGGCTGCGCGGCGACCGTCGACAAGTACTTCGGCAAGGTGGAGCGTCTGCGCGAGAAGGGGATTCGCGCCTGCACCGGCAGCCTGCTGCGTTGCGACCTCCCCGCGGACCGGCTCGACACCACGATCGTGAAGCGCGACGCCTGCCGCGCCGATGTCGCGAAGACCTGCACGGCCAAACGGGCGCGCGTGACGGCGAACGCCGCCAAGCGCTCGGCCAAGTTCGCCGCCCGCTGCGGCGGCCTGTCGCTCACCGACGTCGAGGATCGCCTCGGCTTCGGCGCGATCTGTCCGGGTGCCGCGTCGGTCGCCGACGTCGGCGACTGCCTCGCGGCCCTCGTCGAGTCGCGCACGGAGCGCGCCGTGGGGACCCTGGCGCCGCGCGGGTGCGCGCTCCTCGGCGCCGCCGGCCAGCTGACGGGCTACGAGGACGTCTGCGTGCCGTCGTGCGGCAACGGGATCGTCGAGGCGGGGGAGACCTGCGACGACGGCAACGGCGATCCGACCGACACCTGCACCAACGCGTGTACGCCGGGCCCCGTCGCCGCCGAGACCATCTACATCCCGAGCGCGGCGGCCCCGGCGAACTCTCCGGACGGGACCGCTGGCACCGCGGTGCCGCCGGGGAGCACGCTGGCGACCGAGTTCGGGAGCACCATGTTCAACCTCAACCGCGCCACCTACACGCGCTATTTCGCGCCCGGCGCCGGCGACCCGGATACGGTGCTGGTGACGGCTCCGGGCTTTGCGGCCGGCGCTGGCGCGTTCAAGATCTTCGCCGAGAATCTGATCGTACGCGCGCAGGCCGCCGGGCAGATCCGCCTCGAGGTATGGGCCACGGACCGGCGCAGCAACTTCCTCGAGGATACGGCGGGGGCGGAGATCGCGGAGCCGACGCTCGACTATCGGCTCGCGCTCGACTGGTTCTTCGGCGGGCCCATGGGCCTGACGCTCGATCCCCGGCTGAGCCGGCGCGCCGTCTTCCACTCCGGACCCGACGTGGCGTTCCTGGCCAACTGGACGCCCAACGTGCACGCGCGCGACATCGACGCCGTGATCGATGCGGCGCACGCGGTGCCGAGCTCGCCCGCCGTCTTCCTCGGCGGTCACTCGCTCGGTACCCTGTTCGCCGGACGCTATGCGGCGACGGATCTCGATCCGGGCGCGGGCGTCGTGCCGGGCTTCACCAAGCTGGCCGGTCTCGTGCTCCTCGAGGGTGGCGGCGGCGCCGTGCCGGCGAGCCCGCCGTCGAGCGACCAGCTCGATCGGGTGATCGCCAAGGCGGATGGCGGGCTCTACCATGCCGTGCAGGACGGTGCCGCACGCTGCGTCGACGGCTCGCCCTGCACCGTGGACGCCGATTGCGCGGCGGTCGTGCTGCCGCCCGGCGCGCTCACCAACAAGTGCGTCGCCCCGGTCGACGCGTTCACCGGCGCCAACACGAGTGGCGTCGTGTTCATCGATCCGCAGATTCAGGCCGCCGGGGACGTGAGCGGCATGCAGGGCGTGCTCGATCCGGACGGTCTGGTCGGGATCGAGCAGGACTTCGGCACCGGCTCCGCGGTCGACACCGTGCCCGGTCTCGGGATTCTCCGCGCGCTCCCGCCGGCCAGCACGTCGGCCGGCCTCGGCTTCTTCCTCGACGACGACTTCTCGCCGGTCAGCGCGTTCCGCGCGTCGTTCGGTTTCTCGAACGATGGCCTGAACAACGTCATTCTCGGCATCGTCGTGCCGGCCCGCTCGGGCCTCAATCCATATCGGCAGTGGATCAACATCGACCAGCCGCAGCCGGCGGCGGCGATTCCGAACAACGGTCCGGCGACCGCGACGCTGAGCCACGATTGGGGACAGGAAAAGGAGATCACGAACCTCGCTCGGTTCTTCCCGGTCCTCTTCGCCGGCGCCGTCGACTTCGGCGATTGGTACTTCCCGGCCTCCGGGCTCTCGGTGACGAGCGATCTCGATCCGCCGAGCCCCGCGTTCGGCGGCCTCGACTCGACGGCCCTCTCCGTCGGCCGCAATCGCCCCGACATCGAGAACCTGACGCAGGCATCGGCCATCAACATCCCGGTGATCGCATTCGGCGGCTCGAACGGCCTGACGCCGACCGCGGCGAGCTACACGGCATTCGCCACCAGCATCGGGACCTGCACGGCGCCGACCTGCGACGGCTCGACGCCCCGTCTCGTCACCCCCGATCCGATCACGCCGACGTTCGGGAGCGTCGCGGGCGGCTTCGAGGTCTACATCTCGGAGGGCTACGCCCACATCGACGTGCTCACGGCGGAGGACGACCCGTCGCACAACAACGTCCTCGCGCCGCTCCTCGCGTTCCTCACGCGCAACACCATGTGAGCGACCTGGGTCCGGCTTTCCTTTCCCCGCTTCTCCCCGCATAAAGGGGGCGATGGAAGAGCAGGACCAGGTCGTCGCGCGGCGAAAGAAGCTGGCGGACCTCGAGGCGCTCGGCGAGCGGCGGTTCCCGAACGGCTTCACGCCGCGGGACACGACGGCCGAGATCCTGGCGCGGCACGCGGATACCACGGCGGAGGCGCTGGACCAGCAGCCGATCCCCGTCAGCGTAGCCGGGCGGCTGGTGGCGGTGCGCGACTTCGGCAAGGCCGCGTTCGTGCAGCTCCAGGACCGCAGCGGGCGCATCCAGATCTACGTCCGCCGCGACGGGGTCGGCGCGCGCGACTTCCAGGTGTTCGGCCTGCTCGACCTCGGGGATTTCGCCGGATTCGAGGGGCGCGTCTTTCGCACCAGGACCGGCGAGCTGAGCGTTCTCGCCTCGCGCGTGCACTATGTCGCCAAGGCGCTGCGGCCGCTGCCGGAGAAGTGGCACGGCCTGCAGGACGTGGAGCTGCGCTACCGCCAGCGCTACCTCGATCTGCTCGCAATCCCGAGGTGCAGCGCGTCTTTCGCGTGCGCGCCGCGGTCGCTGCAGGGCGTGCGCGAGTTCTTCACGACGCGCGGCTTCCTCGAGGTCGAGACGCCGATGATGCAGCAGATCGCCGGCGGCGCGCTGGCGCGGCCGTTCGTCACGCACCACAACACGCTCGACCTCGACCTCTATCTGCGCATCGCGCCCGAGCTCTTCCTGAAGCGCCTGCTCGTCGGGGGCTTCGAGCGGGTCTTCGAGATCAACCGCAACTTCCGCAACGAGGGCATCTCGACCCAGCACAATCCCGAGTTCACGATGCTCGAGTTCTACCAGGCGTACGCGACCATGGCAGGATCTGCTGACGCTCACCGAGGAGCTGATCGGCGGCCTGGCGCGCACCATCGCCGGGTGACGTGCGGCTGCCCTACGGCGAGCACCGGATCGATCTCACGCCGCCGTGGCGCGCGGCTGGCCGATCAAGGACGCCGTTGCGCGAGGCGACCGGTCTGGCGCGCGCCGAGGTCGACGACGTCGAGCCGCTGCGTCGCGGTGGCCGAGCGGCGCGGCATTCCGCTGCCCGCCGGGGCGCCGGCTACGGCAAGGTGCTCGACCGAGGTGTTCGAGAAGACCGCCGAGGCCGCGCTGATCCAGCCGACGTTCATCATCGACTTCCCGGTCGAGGTCTCGCCGCTCGCGCGCGGCAGAGCGACGACGACCCGACCATCGTCGACCGCTTCGAGCTCTACGTCGCCGGTCGCGAGCTCGCCAACGGGTTCTCCGAGCTGAACGATCCCGACGAGCAGCGCGCGCGCTTCGAGGCGCAGCTCGACGCCGCGCCGCGGCGGCGACGACGAAGCGCACGCGATGGACGAGGACTACGTGCGCGCGCTCGAGCACGGCATGCCGCCCGCCGCCGGGGAGGGCGATCGGCATCGACCGGCTGGTGATGCTGCTCACCAACGCCCCGTCGATCCGCGACGTGATCCTGTTCCCGCAGCTGCGGCCGGAGCGGCGCTGAGCCGACGGTGATGCGTTACGAGTTGATGATCGGCCTGCGCTACCTGCGAGCGCGGCGAAAAGAGGCGTTCATCTCGCTCATCACCGTGATCTCGGTCGTCGGGGTCATGATCGGGGTCATGACCCTCAACATCGTCCTCGCCGTGATGACGGGCTTCGAGGAGGACCTGCGCGATCGCATCCTCGGCTTCAACCCGCACATCGTGCTGGTGTCGTACGCCGGCGCGATCCGCGATCCCGACACGGTGCTCGCCAAGGTGCGCGACACCCGGGGGTCCTCGCCGCCGGCCCCTCGTCTACAGCCAGGTCGATGCTGTGGACCGGCCAGCAGCGTCTCGGGCGTGGTCGTGCGCGGCGTGCCGCCGCACGCGGACGAGGCGATCGTCGATCTGAAAAGCCATCTCGTCGTCCGGCTCCCTCGAAGGTCTCGGCGCCGATTCGAGGTTCCGGTGGCCGCCGGCGACGAGCCGCGCCCCGCGCCGGGGGGCAAGCACGACGGGGCGCGCGCGGGCGACGATCATGTCGCCACGCGCACCGCGAAGCTCCGGGGGTGATCATCGGCCAGGAGCTGGCGAAGCCAGCTCGGGGTCGAGGTCGGCGACCCGGTGAGCGTGGTGTCGCCGCTGGGGACGCCGTCACCGGTCGGGATGATTCCCAAGGTCAAGCGCTTCGCGGTCGCCGGCACCTTCGACTCCGGGATGTTCGACTACGACTCCTCCCTCATCTACATGAGCCTCGCCGACGCGCAGCGCTTCTTCGGCCTCGGCAGACGCGATCACCGGCGTCGAGATCCGCGTCGACGGACATCTACACCTCGCAGACCGTCGCGCGCGCGCTCGAGGAGCGCGCTCGGCACGCCCTTACCGGGCGCGCGACTGGATGGAGGTGAACCGCAACCTCTTCCTCGCCTTCAAGCTCGAGAAGGTCGTCTACTTCATCGTGCTGCTGCTGATCGTCCTCGTGGCCGCGTTCAACATCATCGCGACCTTGATCATGGTGGTGATGGAGAAGCGGAAGGACATCGCCATCCTCAAGTCGATGGGCGCGACCAACCGCAGCATCGCCGGATCTTCATGCTGAAGGGCGCGATCATCGGCGTCGTCGGGACGCTGCTCGGCGTCGCTCGGCGGCTACGCGGGCTGCTGGCTGCTCGCGCGCTACCAGTTCGTCGAGCTGCCGAAGGACGTCTTCTACGTCTCGACGCTGCCGGTCCGCGTCTACCGGCGAGAACTTCCTGCTGGTGGCGCTCGCGTCGGTGGCGATCTGTCTCCTGGCCACGATCTACCCCGCGCGGCAGGCGGCAGGTCTGGCGCCCGTGGAAGTGATCCGCTACGAGTAGGCGCCGTTGATCGCGCTGCGCAACCTGACCAAGGAGTACGTCGACGGTCCGCGGGTGGTGCGGGTGCTCACCGGGCTCGATCTCGACATCGGCGCCGGCGAGCGCGTCGCCATCGTCGGGGAGTCCGGGGTCGGCAAGAGCACGCTGCTGCACATCCTGGGCACGCTCGATCGGCCGACGAGCGGCGAGGTGTGGTTCGATGGCGAGGACCTGGCGACGAAGAGCGACCGCGAGCTGGCGCGTTTCCGCAACCGCGAGATCGGCTTCATCTTCCAGTTCCACCATCTGCTCGCCGGACTTCACCGCGCTCGAGAACGTCATGATGCCCGCGCTGCATCGCCGGCGACCGGCCGCGACGCGGCGCGCCAGCGCGCGCGCCGGCGCTGCTCGAGCGCGTCGGGCTCGGCGGAGCGCGTCGAGCACCGGCCGGGCGAGCTTTCCGGCGGCGAGCAGCAGCGGGTCGCGGTGGCGCGCGCGCTGATCCAGGAGCCGCGCGTCGGTCCTGGCCGACGAGCCGACCGGCAACCTCGATCCGGCGACCGGCGGCGGGCGTGCAGGAGCCTCCTGATCGAGCTCAACGCGAGAACGGCACTCACGCTGGTCGTGGTCACGCACAGCCGCGGCTCGCCGGCGGCGATGGACCGGACGTTGCGGCTGTCGGCGCGGTCGGATCAGCCCGAGGCACGGGGCGCGCGCGGTGGCGATCCGCTAGCGCGGGCGGGAGGCGGGGATGCGGCGACGAGTCGGGATTGCGCTGCTCGGTGTTGCGGCGCGTCGCTGCTCGCCGGCCGGCGTGCCGGCGCGCGGCGCGAGCGACGGATCGCGCAGGTCGTCATCGAGGGCAACACCCGGGTCGACGAGGAGGCGATCCGCATCCACATCCAGAGCCGCGGCCGGGCACGCCCTTCGATCGCCGCGACCGTCGACAGCGACGTGCGCGCGATCTACGCCATGGGCTTCTTCGACGAACGTCGAGGTGGAGCGCCGCGACGCGCCCGAGGGGCGTCGTGCTCGTCTTCCGCGTCACGCGAGCGGCCGCTAGATCACCGACGGTCAAGATCGAGGGCAACAAGAAGCTCAAGACCGAGGAGCTCGAGGCGGCCCTCAAGGTGCGCCCGCGCACCATCCTCGACCCCGAGAAGCTCCGCCGCGGCGTCGCCGACGCGAAGAAGCTCTACGAGGAGAAGGGCTACCTCGACGCCACGATCACCCCGAAGATCGAGCCCGGCGCCGAGCGGCCGAACGAGGTCGACGCTGACCTACACCATCGACGAGGGCAAGATCGTCCGCATCCAGCACATCGAGTTCGAGGGCAACAAGGCGTTCAGCGACGGCAAGCTGCAGCGCGTGATGACGACCAAGGAGGAGTGGCTGCTCTCGCGCTTCACCGGCGCGGGCGTCCTCAACAACGAGGCCCTCAAGACCGACACCGAGCGCATCACCGCCTACTACTACGACAACGGCTACATCAACGTCCGCGTCGACGAGCCGCAGGTCGAGCGCAAGCGACGGACGGCCTCTACGTCACGATCAAGATCGACGGAGGGCGACGCAGTTCAACGTCGGCAAGATCGAGTTCGCGGGCGACGTGCCGCGACGACCTCGACCTGCGCAAGGACCTCGACCTCGAGCCCGGCGAGATCTTCCGGTCGAGCAAGCTGCGCCAGGACATCCTGAAGCTCACCGACAAGTACGGCGACGTCGGCTACGCCTTCGTCAACATCGAGCCCGAGACCGACGATCGATCCGGACGAAGAAGGTCGTCGACGTCACCTACCGCATCGACGAGGGCCCGGAGGTCACGATCGACAAGATCGAGATCACCGGCAACACCAAGACGCGCGACAAGGTCATCCGCCGCGAGCTCAAGGTCGAGGAGCAGCAGCGCTTCTCCGGCACCAAGCTGAAGAAGAGCCGCGACGCGCTGCAATCGCCTCGGCTTCTTCTCCGGAGGTCAACCTCACGACCCAGCGCGGGCGCAGCGAGGAGAAGCTCGAACCTGCTGGTCGACGTGAAGGAAGGCCAGACCGGGGCGCTCACCGCGGGCGCGGGCTTCAGCTCCGCCGACAACCTCCTCTTCAACGCGCGCATCTCCGAGAACAACCTCTTCGGGCGCGGCCAGCGCGCCGTCCTGAACGCCGACTTCGGCAGCATCCGCCAGAACTTCATCGCCAGCTTCACCGAGCCGTACCTCTTCGACATCCCGCTGCGGCGACGGTCGACGGGTTCCGCTGGCGTCTCGAGTTCAACGACTTCACCCGCGGCGGCACCGGCGGCGGCTTCGCGGCTCCTCGTATCCGCTCGACCGAGCTCGGCTACGATCGCTTCGCCGGTCGCTTCTCGCTCGAGGAGGTGCGCGTCGGCGCCGAGTACCGGCTGGAGGAGGCCGAGATCATCGAACATCAACCGCCGCTCGCCGCCGAGCGTCGTCGCGGAGGAGGGCACGAGCCTGACGAGCAGCCATCCGTCCGATCATCTCGCGCAACACGCTGAACAGCCTGTTCGATCCGACGCGCGGCTCGACCGAGGAATTGTCGGTCGAGTACGCCGGGCTCGGCGGCGAGAGCAACTTCGTCAAGGTCGATCGACGGGCGCGGTGCGTACTGGCCGATCTACAAGTCGAACGCGTTCGGCACGTTCGTCTACTCGCTCGGCGGCGCGTTCGGCTACGGCCACGGCGATCGCGGCGACAGCGGCCACGAGCTCCCGCTCTTCGAGCGCTACTTCCCCGGCGGCATCAACTCCATCCGCGGCTTCCAGACCCGGACGCTCGGCCCGCGCGAGCCGGTCCGCAACGCGCAGGGCCAGGACGTGCAACAGCGATCCGATCGGCGGCAGCCGGCAGCTCATCGTCAACAACGAGATCATCTTCCCGATCGTCGAGCAGCTCGGCCTGAAGGGCGTGGTCTTCTTCGACGCCGGCAACGCCTGGCTCGACTCGGACGGCTACGACTTCGGCGACCTGCGCTACGCCGCCGGCGCGGGCCTGCGCTGGCAGTCGCCGCTCGGCCCGATCCGCATCGAGCTCGGATATCCCGCTGAACAAGCACAGGCACGAGAAGGCGAGCCTCGTCCTCTTCTCGTTCGGCGCACCGCTCTAGATCGTCCGCAACGACATCGCAACGCCGACAGGAGGCAGGTAGCATGACACGAGGAAACAATCTGTCGTCGCGGCCGTGCTCGGCCGTGCTCGCGCTCGCGGCGCCGGCGCTGCGCCGAGATCAAGATCGGCATCGTCGATCTGCAGCGTGCGCTCAACGAGTCCGCCGCGGGCAAGAAGGCGAAGGAGCAGTTCAAGGTCGAGTTCGATCGCATGCAGAGGCTCGCTGAAGGGCGAGAAGGAGAAGCTCGACAAGCATGAAGGAGGACCTCGACAAGCAGAGCGCGTGCTCAAGGCGGACGACCGCAAGGCAAAGGCGGACGAGTTCGAGCGGCGCGCAGCGCGACCTGCGGCGCAAGCTCGAGGACTCCGACGCCGAGCTGCGCAAGAAGGACCAGGAGCTGACCGGTGACATCCTCAAGGAGCTCGCGGTCGTCATCCAGGAGATCGGCGAACGCGAGGGCTACACGGTCATCCTGGAGAACTCGAGCAGCTCGGTGTTGTACGGCGCGAAGTCGATCGACATCACCGACGAGGTCATCAAGGCGTTCGACGCGCGGAAGAAGTGACCGGCGGGCTCGGCGGCCGACGACGGACGCCGTCGCATCCCGCCGGCTGCGTCGGCGCGCCTCCTTCCGCATCGCTATCCACTGCTGCTCGTCGATCGTGTCGTCGCGTTCGAGGACGGCGCACGATTGGTGGCACGGAAGTGCGTCACCGTCGACGAGCCGTTCTTCGCCGGGCACTTTCCCGGACGCCCGGTGATGCCGGGCGTGCTGATCTGCGAGGCGCTGGTGCAGGTCGGGCGCGCTGCTCGCGCACCGCTCGAGCGGCGGCGTCGGGTCCGCCGCGACGCTGGCGGTCGTCGCGCTCGAGCGCGCCCGCTTCCGCCGCCCCGTGGTGCCGGGCGATCAGCTGGAGCTGGAGGTGCGCGCGTTGGAGCGGCGCGCCGCCGCGCTGGCGCCTGCGCGGCGTGGCCCGGGTCGAGGGCAGCATCGTCGCCGAGGCGGACTTCACCGCGATCGAGCGCCCGCCGACGGCGAGCGATCGCGAGACGGGGGAGGGCGGCGCCGTGGCGCCGGCCGTCCATCCGACCGCGATCGTCGCGGACGGCGCCGACGCTCGGCCCGGGGGTGCGCGATCGGGCCGTACGCGGTCGTCGGTGCGCACGTCCGCGTCGGCGCCGGGACGACGCATCGGCCCGCACGCGGTGATCGAGGGACGGACGACGATCGGCCGCGACGACGCGCATCTTCCAGTTCGCGAGCGTCGGCGCGGAGCCGCAGGACCTCAAGTACCGCGGCGAGGACAGTCGGCTCGAGATCGGCGACCGCGACCATCATCCGCGAGTTCGCCACGCTGAGCCTCGGCACCACGGGCGGGGGCATGGTGACGCGCGTCGGCAGCGACACGCTGTTGATGAACTACGCGCACGTCGGGCACGATTGCCAGGTGGGAAGGTACTGCATCCTCGCCAACGGCGCGACGCTCGCGGGCCACGTCACGATCGGCGACTACGTCATCGTCGGTGGTCTCGCGGCCATCCATCAGTTCGTCCGGGTCGGCGAGTCCGCGATCCTCGGCGGCGGCGCGATGGTGGTCCACGACGTACCGCCCTTCTGCAACGCGAGCGGCGACCGTGCGCGGCTGCGCGGTCTGAACCTGGTCGGGCTGAAGCGTCGCGGCTTCGACGCGGCGCGGGTGCGGGCGATCAAGCGCGCCTATCGAATCCTGTTCGCCTCGCAGCTTCCGTTTGCGGACGCGCGCGCCCGCGCGGCCGCCGAGCTCGGCGGCAATCCCGACGTCGAGCTGATGCTGGCATTCCTCGGCGACTCGAGCCGCGGCGTCACGCCGGCGGCGCGTCGCGGCGCCGGCGAGGCCTCCGACGACGGCGAGTGATGCCTGATGCCTGAGCGGATCGGGCTCATCGCCGGCAACGGGCGGTTCCCGCTGGTCTTCGCGTCGGCGGCGCGCGGTGAAGGCGTGGAGGTCGTGGTCATCGCCCACCGCGGCGAAACCCTCGAAGAGATCGCCGAGGTCGCGGACGACGTGACCTGGGTCCGGGTCGGCGAGCTCGGAAAGATCATCCGGACCCTGAAGCGCGCCGGGGTACGACGCGCGGTGATGGCGGGCGGCATCCGCAAGCCGCGCCATCTTTCCGATATCCGGCCGGATTTCCGCGGCGCCGCGTTTCTGGCGAAGACGCGGACGCTGAAGGACGACGTCCTCCTGCGCGGGATCGCCGCCGAGCTCGAGCAGGACGGCATCACGATCGTCGAGTCGACCCTCTTCCTCGGGGATCTCGTTCCGCGCGCCGGGACGCTGACCCGCCGCGAGCCGCGCAGTCGCGAGTGGGAGGACGTGCGCCTCGGGTTCCAGGTCGCAAAGGAGATCGGCCGCTGGGACATCGGCCAGAGCGTGGTGATGAAGCGCGGGACGGTGCTGGCGGTCGAGGGGATCGAGGGGACGGACCACGCGATCCGTCGCGGCGGTGATCTCGGCCGCGGCGGCGTCGTGGTGGTGAAGGTGAGCAAGCCGACGCAGGATCTGCGTTTCGATCTCCCGGCGGTTGGGACGAACACGATCGAGGTGTTGCGCGAGGTCGGTGGGCGCGTCCTCGCGTTGGAGGCGGAGCGCACGCTGATGCTCGATCGCGCGGCGATGGTCGCGGCGGCGGACGCGGCCGACATCGCAATCGTCGCCGTCTCGTTGTAGTGTGCGGAGAGTCGCGCGCGGGCGCGCGATTCGCGCGCGCGCGGCACGGACGGCGCTTCTCGATTTCACGCACTCGTCATCGTCGCGCGATGGCGTCGTACGTGTACGAGCGTACGCAAACGCCTAGCTAGACTCCCACGATAGGCGGGTAGACCGTGCCGATTCTCCCGGTCTTGCGCTTTTGCGATGAAAACCATGGTGACAACTCCCGTACGCCGCACGGCGTGGTGGCACATACGTTGCTCGCTTAGCATGCGCCTTCGTAGGCTTCCTGCATGAGACCCCTCCTGCCAGCAAGGCTGCGCCCTCGCCGCGGCGCGTCGCTGATGGCCGTGTCGCACACGGAGAAGATCATCGCCTTCTGCCGCGTGCTCATGGCTGCGACCACCGTGGCGATCGCCCTGGTCGATCCGCAGCAGCCGTCGTACGAGCCCGAGGTCGGCTACGTGGTGCTCGCGGCGTATCTGCTGTCGAGCGCGCTGCTCTTCTGGCTCGTGCGCGGCGAGCACGTCAGCCAGGAGCGCATGGGCTATTTCTCCACCGCCACCGACATCGCCTGGATTCTCGCGATCACGCTCTTCACCGAGCGCGGCGCGACGCCGTTCTTTCTCCTGAACATCTTCCTGATCTCCAGTGTCAGCGTGCGCTGGGGCTTCGCGGTCGCCGCGCCGGTGACGTTGCTGCTGGCCGTGCTGTATCCAGGGCTGGTGTTCGCGGCCGGCCGCCTCCTCGATCCGGACGTCTTCGCGGTGCACCGTGCGCATCTGGTTCGCCCGCTCTATCTGATCGTGCTGGGCTACCTGATCGGCTATCTCGGCGAGCACGAGCGTCGCTCGAAGCGGAAGCTCGGCTTCCTGCTCGATCTCACGACGACGTTCCAGCGCAACCGGGCGCCGGGGTGGGCGATCACGCGCCTCATGGTGCGCGTGCTGCACTACTTCGACTCGCCGCGCGGCGTGCTCGTGCTGCGTGATCCCGAGAGCGGCCACTACTTCACCTGGGACGTGACGCGGAGCGCACGCCGGGTCCGCGTGCGGTTGCGCATCACCAAGGCCGACCCGCTGCCGCTGACGTTCGCTGCGCCGAACGATGCGCTGCTGGTCAACTCGCTCCAGCCGGGCGCCAGCGCGCTGTGCTACGACGTCGGTACCGGCAGCATCCACCGCAAGGTCATGGCGCCGGAGATTCGCCTGCCGGATGGCGAGCACGCCCAGGCGCTGCTGGCGGCGCCGGTGCTCGTGCAGCGCGAGCTGCGCGGCCGCGCCATCCTGGTCCGCGAGGGCCGGCGCCGGTTCACGCGCGACGACCTGGAGTTCCTGCTGCTCGTCGTCAGCCAGGCGGCGGCCGGCTTCGAGGCCGTGCGCCTGCAGGAGAAGGCCGAGGAGGTCGCCGTCCTCGAGGAGCGTGCTCGCATCGCGCGTGACCTGCACGACGGGTTCATCCAGTCGCTCGCCGGCATCGATCTTCGCGTCGAGGCCTGCCGCAAGCTCGTCGACCGCGACCCGAGCCGCGTCCCGCGGCAGCTCGAGGAGCTGCACCAGATGGTCGATCGCGGCTACCGCGAGGTGCGGCACTATCTCACGGTGCTGCGGAGCGCGAGCCGTCAGGCGGACGACCTGTGTGCCACGCTCGACCAACTGGCCGCGGAGTTCTCGATCCGCGATCACCTGCGGGTCGACCTGGCACTGCCGCAGAGCGATCCCGGACTGCCCGCGCCCACGGTCTACGAGCTGGCGCAGATCGTGCGCGAGGCGTTGCGTAACGCGGTCCGTCACGGCCGCGCCACCGAGGCGGTCGTGCAGCTGGCCGCCGATCCATTCCACTGTCACATCGTCATTCGCGACAACGGTCGCGGATTTCAGAATACCCGCGGTCTCACCGACCCGGACGGCTTTCTCGCGGCCGCCGCCGCGCCCTGGTCCATCCGTGACCGTGCCATTGCGCTCGGCGGCGATCTGCGGGTGCGTAGCCGGCCCGGGGAGGGAGCGGAAATCTCGTTGCTCGTCCCCCTTGCGGCGCGCGCGGCGGAGAGCGCGGCAGCGAGGAGACCCGAATGATGCTGACCCCCCGGAAGCGGCGCCTCGTGTTGGTCGACGACCACACGCTGTTCCGCGACGGTCTGCGCACGATTCTCCAGATGGAAGACGACATCGAGGTCATCGCCGACGTCGAGAGCGCCGAGGACATCGTCGAGCTGGTCTGGCAGCTGAAGCCCGATCTGCTCCTGCTCGACATCCGGATGCCGACCGGCAACGGCCTCGAAGCGGTGCCCGCCGTGGTCCGGATCAGTCCCGACACCCGCGTGCTCGTGCTGACCGCGTGCGACGAGCAGGAGGAGCACGTCCGCGCCCTGATGCTCGGCGCCAAGGGCGTCGTGCTGAAGGATTCGGCCCGCAACACGCTCATTGAGGCCATTCGCACCGTGTGTCGCGGCGGATTCTGGATCGACCCGCGCATGCGCCGGACCGTCGCCGACGAGGTGGCGCAGAGCGGGACGAGTGGCGGATCCACCCGCCGGGGACACACCGGGCTGACCGATCGCGAGCTGGAGATCGTCCGGCTGGTGGCGTCCGGCCAGAAGAACAAGGAAGTCAGCGCCGCGCTCACGATCAGCGAACGCACGGTCAAGACGCACCTGCAGAACATCTTTCAGAAGCTCGGGGTGCGCGATCGGGTGGCGCTGGTGATGTACGCCCTGCAGCACGGCCTGACCCAGACCAGCTGAGGGCGGGCTTCGCCCGCTGGCGCGTCGTTGGCGGCGCGCCGCGTTTGACGGCGTGCGTGCGACCCCATACGGCTAGCGGCGATGGGGCGATTGCGCGCTGCGGTCGTCGGCGTCGGGCATCTCGGCCGGTTCCATGCCGAGAAGTACGCCGCCTTGCCCGAGGCGGATCTGATCGCGGTGGTCGATCGCGATCCGGCACGCGCGGCCACGGTGGCGGCGGCCCTCGGCACGCGCGCGCTCACCGATCACCATGCGCTTGCCGGATCGATCGATTGCGCCAGCGTCGCGGTGCCGACGCGCGGCGCACGCGCGCGGTCGGCGCTCGATCTGCTCGCCGCGCGGGCATCGACGTCCTGGTCGAGAAGCCGCTCGCGTCGACCGTCGCGGAAGGGGCGGCGCTCGTCGAGGCGGCCGAGCGCGCCGGCCGCGTCCTGCAGGTCGGGCATCTCGAGCGCTTCAACCCGGCGCTGCGGGCGGCGGCCGAGGTCGTGACCGAGCCGCGCTTCCTCGAGTGCCACCGGCTCGCGCCGTTCGCCGATCGCGGCACCGACGTCGACGTGATCCGCGATCTGATGATCCACGACCTCGACGTCATCCAGAGCTTCGTCGCGCGCCGAAGTGGTGGCGGTGGAGAGCGTCGGCGTGCCGGTCCTCACGCCGCTCGGTCGACATCGCGAACGCGCGTCTGCGCTTCGCCGAACGGCTGCATCGCCAACGTGACGGCCAGCCGCGTCTCGCTGAAGCGCGAGCGCAAGCTCCGCATCTTCCAGCCGGACGCGTACGTCGCGATCGACTACGATCAACGGATCGTCCGCATCTGCCGTCGGCGGGCGCCGCGCGACGGCCGGCGCGCTGCCCGAGATCGTCGTCGCACGAGCACGACGCGGGGCAGGGCGATCCGCTGCGTCGACGAGGTCGCGGCCTTTCGTCGGCCGCGGTGCAGACGCGTACCGCGCCGGTCGTCGGCGGGCGCGAGGGCCTGCGCGCGCTCGAGCTCGCCGAGCGCATCGTCGCGAGCTGCGTCCAGGACGTCGCGCCGCAGTGATGCGGCCGCTCGAGCGCGAAGGCGCGACGCCCGGATCGCGGACGCGGCGCGTGCTGCTGGTCGCCGGCGAGGCGTCGGGCGACATGCATGCGCGCCGACCTCGTGACGGCGCTCCGCGACGCTGCGTGCCGGACGTTGCGGTGCGCGGGCATCGGCGGCGCGCGACTGCGCGCCGCCGGCATGGAGACGATCATCGACGCCGCGAGCGTCGCGACCATGGGGCTGCTCGAGGCGGCGCGAGCGGCTCGGCGCCGTGATCGCGCGCCTACCGCCGTATGCGTCGTCTCCTGCGCGCCGACCCGCCGGACCTGTTGATCCTGATCGACTTCGCCGAGTTCAACATGGCGCTCGCGGGCGTCGCGCACGGCTGCGGCGTGCCCGTCCTGTACTACATCAGCCCGCAGGTATGGGCGTGGCGGCGCGGCCGCATCCGCAAGATCGCGCGGCGGGTCGACCGGCTGGCGGTGGTGTTCCCGTTCGAGGCCTCGCTCTACGCGGGCACCGCGGCGCGCGCCGAGTTCGTCGGGCATCCGCTGCTCGACCGCGTCGCGCCGAGCCGTCCGCGTGCCGAAACGCTGGCGCCGCCACGGCCTCGATCCCGCGAAGCGCCTGGTCGCGCTGCTGCCCGGCAGCCGCCGCAAGGAGATGCCGCCTCATCCTGCCCGCCATGGCGGAGGCGGCGGAGCGTCTGGTTGCACGCGGGGATACGCAGTGCGTGCTCGCGCTGGCCGACACGTTGAGCCGGGGACGACGTTGCGGCTAGCATGCGCGGACGGCCGCTGGCCGCGACGGTTGTGGAGGGGGACACGTACGACCTGGTGCACGCGAGCGAGCTGGCGCTGGTCGCGTCGGGCACCGCGACCCTCGAGACGGCGCTGCTGGAGCGGCCGATGGTGATCGTCTATCGCGTCGCGCCGCTGACGTTCGCGCTCGCCCGCCGTCTCGTGTCCGTGCCGTTCATCGGGATGCCGAACCTCATCGCGCAGCACGCGGTCGTGCCGGAGCTCGTGCAGGACGACGCGACCGGCGCCCGGCTGACGCAGGAGGCCGAGCGCGCTTCCTCGACGACCCCGCCCTGCGCGCGACCACCACGGCGGAGCTCGCGAGCCTGCGCCGGCAGCTCGGCGGCGGCGGGGCGGCGCGCAAGGTCGCCGCGATCGCCGCGGAGATGCTCGGCGTGAGCGCGCCGGCGCGCGACCCGAGGACGCCGGTGGCAGCGAGCATCCTGGCGGCGCCGCGGTCCGGTGTCGAGCACCGCAGCCGCGGCCCCAGCCCCGGGGCGACCTACGCCCGGCTGCTCCGCTACCTGCGGCCCTACGTCTGGCCGTGGTTCGTGGCGGCGGTGGTGTCGATGCTGCTGTTCAGCGCGTCCACGGGCGTGCTGCCGCTGCTGGTGGAGCGCGTCTTCGACGAGATCTTCGCCGCCAAGAGCATCGGCGGCACTGCGTCTCCTGCCGATCGCGATCGTGTTGCTCTTCCTCTTTCGCGGGGTCACCAGCTTCGCGCAGAACTACCTCATGGATCTCGTCGGGCAGCGCATCATCTGCGATCTGCGTGACGAGCTGAACCAGCACATCCAGCGCCTCTCGCTGGCGTTCTTCAATCGCACCCCGACGGGCGACATGCTGTCGCGGGTCACGAACGACGTCGCGCTCATCCGCACCGCGCTCACCGACGCCGTGGCCTCCGTGATGCGCGACGCGACGTCGCTGGTGGCGCTGATCGGCGTCGCCGCCTGGAAGGATTCGACGCTGGCGCTGATCGCGTTCCTCGTGTTCCCCGCATCGGTCCTGCCGATCCTGCGGCTCTCGCAAGCGGCTGCGCCGCTTCAGCAAGCGCGGCCAGCGCTCGCTCGGCATCCTCACCGCCTTGCTGCAGGAGACCGTGCAGGGCAACCGCGTGGTGAAGGCCTTCGGCATGGAGGAGTACGAGCGCGAGCGCTTTGCCACGGAGAACCGCCGCCTGTACCGCCTCTACATGAAGGCGAGCATGATCAAGGCGCTCACCACCCCGGCGCTCGAGGTGCTTGCCGCGTTCGGTATCGGTGGGGTCGTCTGGTACGGCGGCAACAGCGTCATCGCGGGCGGACGCAGCCAGGGCTCGTTCCTGGCGTTTCTCACCGCCGTCTTCCTGCTCTACGAGCCGTTCAAGCGCCTCACCAAGACGAATGCCACGATCCAGCAGGGCGTCGCCGGCGCGGAACGCGTCTTCGAGCTGCTCGACACCGCGCCCGAGGTCGTCGACCGGCCGAATGCCCGGCCGCTGAGCGCCATCCGCCGCGGCATCGTGTTCGAGAACGTCGAGTTCACCTACGGGACGGAGCCGGTGCTGCGCGACGTCACCCTCGAGGTGCACGCGGGCGAGGTCGTCGCCCTGGTCGGCATGAGCGGCGGCGGGAAGAGCACGCTCGCCGACCTGATCCCGCGCTTCTACGACGTGACCGGCGGTCGCATCACGATCGACGGCGTCGACGTGCGCGACTATACGTTGCGCTCGTTGCGGGCGCAGATCGCGCTCGTCACCCAGTTCACGTTCCTCTTCAACGACACCGTCCGTGCCAACATCGCGTACGGCGACATCGGCAAGTCGATGGACGACATCATGAGCGCCGCGCGCGCGGCCAACGCTCACGAGTTCATCGCGGCGCTGCCGCAAGGGTACGATACGTCCATCGGTGAGCTCGGCGTCACGCTCTCCGGAGGGCAGCGGCAACGTCTGGCGATCGCGCGCGCCCTCCTGAAGGATGCACCGATCCTCATCCTCGACGAGGCGACGTCGGCGCTCGACACCGAGTCGGAGCGGCTGGTGCAGCAGGCCATCGAGCGGCTGATGGTCAACCGCACGTCGTTGGTGATCGCCCATCGCCTCTCCACCATCCGGCGCGCCGACCGCATCGTGGTGGTGGTGCGTGGGCAGATCGTCGAGCAGGGGACGCACGAGGAGCTGCTGGCGCTGGGCGGGGAGTACCGGAAGCTCTACGACCTGCAGTTCCAGGACGACGAAACCGTCGACGAGCCGGAGCGTCTGCTGCATTGACCGGCTCGCGCGCCGCGCGCGGCGGCCGGCGACACTGGCTCGCGCGGCTCGTGCCGCTCGCCGCGCTCCTCATCTCGATCGTGCTGCGACTCCTGCGCCGGACGGTGCGGCCGCGCTTCCTGCACGGCGACGACCTCTTCGCGCGCTGGGAGCGGGGCGAGCGCGTCATCCTGGCGTTCTGGCACGATCGGCTGGTCCTCATGACCTTCGCCAATCGTTGGGCGCAGCGGGTGTGCATCATGGTGAGCCGCCATCGTGACGGCGAGCTCATCAGTCGCGCGGTGCGGCCGCTGGCGATCGATACCGTGCGCGGCTCCTCGACACGCGGCTGGTCGGGCGCGCTCAAGGGCCTGCTGCGCGCCTATCGGGCGGGCTCGAACCTGGCGTTCGCCTGTGACGGGCCGCGCGGGCCGCGCTGGGTGGCGAAGGGCGGCGTGGTACAGGTGGCGCGGGCGACCGGGGCGGTGATCGTTCCGGTCGGCGCGGCGGCGCGCTGGCACCGCCGTCTCGGAAGCTGGGACCGTCTGGTCCTGCCGCTGCCGGGGACGCGGGTGGTCTATCTCGGGGGGCCCACCATCGCCGTTCCGGCCGGGGCGGACGCGGCGACCGTCGAGCGGATTCGTCTCGAGCTCGAGCGCGAGCTGGTGCGCGCGACGCTCGCCGCCGAGGCGGCTCTCGACCGCGAGGCCGCGGCCGTGGGCCCGAGCGAGGTGCCGTGAATTGCAAAGCGGCGGGCGACCTTCGTATATTGTCCGGATGGAACGACTGATGCGGTCCGTGGTCGTCGCGTCGATGCTGGGCGCGGCGGTCGGCGCGGGCATGGTGTCGGCGGCGGATGCCCCGAAGAAGGCGCCCGCCAAGAAGAGCGCCACCGCCAAGGCGAGCGAGCCCAAGGCGCCCGCCGCCGCCGCTGCCGAGGTGCTGAGCGGCCCCGAGGTGCGGAACTTCCAGGCGTTCTGCGACGAGTGGATGCAGAAGCTGCGCGACCGGGAGACGTACAACACCGCCCACATCACCTGGGAGACGCACGACGGACGCGTCAGCGGCGAGTACGTCGGCTACGGGACCGACCGCACGTGCATCGCGCGCGAGGAGCCCGGCAAGGATCCGATCGGTAAGATCGGCTATCGCGAGACGCGCTATCGGCGCGAGGGCGCGAGCACGGCCGAGGCGTTGGCCGGGACCGGGACGATCGTCGAGCAGAGCGACGTCACCGAGATCTTCCGGTTCGCCAAGGGTCGCTGGCAATACTGAGCTCCGCTGCGTATCCGTCCGCAGGCGCGACGCCCCTGCTGCGCCTGTACAACCTGGTGGCGATCCTGCTGGCGGCGTGCCTGGTGCCCGTCATCCTGATCGCGCTCGTCGTGCGGCCGGCCTGGCGTCGCGGCCTGCGTCAGCGGCTCGGTTGGGTGCCGCCGACGGAACGCGGCCGCCCGGCGATCTGGGTGCATGGCGCGTCGGTCGGAGAGATCACGGCGCTTGCGCCGATCGTCCGCAGCGTACGCCGCGAATGGCCGTCGCATCGGCTCGTCGTCTCCACGTTGACGCTCGGCGGTCGGACCGCGGCGGCGGCGCGGCTGCCGGAGGCCGATGCCGTCGTGCTGTTCCCGCTCGACGTGCCATCGAGCGTCCGTCGCGCGCTCGGCGCCGTGGCGCCGCGCCTCGTGCTGTTCAGCGAGACGGAGATCTGGCCGAACTTCCTCGGCGCCCTCGCGGCACGCGGGGTGCCGGCGATCATGGTGAGCGGTCGCATGTCGGAGCGCGCCTTCGTGCGCTATCGGCGGTGGCGCGCGCTCTTCGCGCCGGCCTTGGCGTCGGTCCGGTTCTTCTGCGTGCAGTCCCTGGAGAGCGCGCGGCGGCTGGTGGCGCTCGGTGCCCCGGCGTCGCGCGTCGTGGTGACGGGGTCGCTCAAGACCTCGACCGCCGACGGCGCGTCGCGCCAGGGGCTGTCGCTGACCGCGCTCGGGGTCGGGGCGGCCCCGGTCCTGGTTGCGGCCAGCACCCATCCGGGCGAGGAGACGGTGGTGCTCGATGCGTTCGCACGCGTCCGGCGCGTGGCCGCCGACGCCCGTCTCGTGCTGGCTCCCCGGCGGCCCGAGCGCTTCGACGAGGTCGCGGCCCTGCTGCGTTCCCGTGGGATCGCGTTCGTGCGCCGGTCGGAGGGGGCGGGTCCCTGGCCGGCCACGGCGCCGATCCTGCTGCTCGACACGCTCGGCGAGCTGGCGTCGCTCTACGCCGGCGCCCTGGCGGCGTTCGTCGGCGGGACGCTTGCGCCGGTCGGCGGGCACAACGTGCTCGAGCCGGCGGCGGCCGGCGTCGCGGTGACGTTCGGGCCGCATACGGAGAACGCGCGCGACGCCGCGGCCCGCTTGCTCGGCGCCGAGGGCGCGTGTCGGGTCGGCGACGGCGAGGCGCTCGCGGCGGTGCTCGAGGAGTGGTTCGCGTCGCCGGCGACGGCGCGCGCCGCGGGTGAGCGCGCGCGGGAGGCGGTCGTGGCGGGCGACGGAGCCGTGGCGGTGACGATGGCGGTCATTCGCGGGACGCTCGCACGCGAAGGGCTCATCGGAAGTGCCCCCGCATGAACGCGCGCGGGGCACGTGTCGCCGGCCGCCTCTGGGAGGAGGGTGGACGCTGGCGCGTCATCCGCGGCGCGCTCGCCCCCGCGAGCCTGCTGTACCGCGGTGGGATCGGCCTGCGGAACGCCGCCTATCGCGTCGGCTTCCTCGCGACGCGGGCCGCCGGTGCGCGCACCGTGAGCATCGGCAACCTGCGGGTCGGCGGAAGTGGCAAGACCCCGCTCACCAGCTGGCTCGCGCGGCAGGCCCATGCGCGCGCCGTGCCCGCCGCGATCCTCAGCCGCGGCTACGGCGGCTCGGCCGCCGAAGCCCACGTGGTCGGCGACGGGGAAACGGTGCGGAGCGACGTGGCACGCTCCGGGGACGAGGCGGTGATGCTCGCGCGCACCTGCGGCGTGCCCGTGGTCGCGGGGCGCGATCGCGTCGAGGCGGGGGCGCTCGCGATCGCCACCTTCGGCAGCCGGCTCCTGCTCTGCGACGACGCGTTTCAGCACCGGCGACTGGCGCGCGACGTCGACGTCGTACTGGTCGATCCGTCCGAGCGCGGTGGCCTGACGCGGCTCCTGCCGACCGGGCCGCTGCGGGAGCCCTTCAGCGCCCTCGCCCGTGCGCACGTGATCGTGCTGGTGGATCGCGACGGCGGCGGCGGGACGCCGCCGGGCTTGCGTCCGGATCAGCTGCTCGTGCGCGTCCACCTGGCGCCGACCACGCTCGTGCGCGTCGGCCTCGGTGAATGGGAGGAGGTCGGCCTCGCCGTGCTCGCCGGGCAGCGGGTGCTCGCGCTCTCGGGCGTGGCGCGCCCGCAGCCGCTCTACCAGTCGCTTCGTGAGTGGGAGGCGGAATCTGGTGCACGTGCTCGAGTACCCGGACCATCACGCGTACGACATCAGGGACTGGCACGACATCTCGCACGCGGCCAAGGACGTCGATCTCGTCGTCACCACCGAAAAGGATCTCGTCAAGCTGGAGCGGTTTCCGTTCGCCCGTGGCAAGCTCGTGGCGCTGCGGCTGGGGGTCACGGTCGACCGTCCGGGCGAGCTGCTCGATCGCGTGCTCGGGCCGCTCGGCGCCCCGCTGACCGGTGCGCGCGCATCGCTGGGCGGCGCGTGACCGTGGCGGGCCGGGCGCGGCCGGCGGTGTTCGTCGATCGCGACGGCACCCTCAACCGCGAGGTGCACTATCTCGCCGACGTGCGGCGGTTGCGGTTGCTTCCCGGCGTCGGCGACGCGATCCGCAGGCTCCACCAGGCCGGCTTCGCCGTCGTGGTGGTGACGAATCAATCCGGGGTGGCACGCGGGCGCATGACGCTCGACACCGTGCACGCGATCCACCGCGAGCTGACGTGCCGGCTCGGGCGGCACGGCGCGACGCTCGACGGAATCTACGTCTGTCCGCACCATCCGACGGAGGGAGCGCCGCCGCTGCGCCGGCGTTGCCGCTGCCGCAAGCCCGGCGCCGGGCTCGTACGCCGCGCCGCGCGCGAGCTGGCGCTCGATCTGCGTCGCAGCTACTGCGTGGGGGACGGCGGCGTCGACCTCGCGCTCGCGGCGGCCGTCGGCGCTCGCGGCGTTCTGGTGCTGACCGGACATGGGCGCGACACGCGCCGGACGCTGGCGGCACACGAACCCGTCGCACACGTCGCCCGCAACTTTCGCGCTGCGGCCACATGGATTATAGACGACGCTGAGCGGGCGGCGCGGCAGCGCAGGAGGTGAACAGTGGCAGTCAGCCAAGAGTTGCTCGAGATTCTGGCATGCCCGAAGTGCAAGCAGGCGGTCGTCCTGAACGCCGCCGGCAACGGACTCGTTTGCGACGCATGCCGGCTGGAGTACCCCATCATCGACGATATCCCGGTCATGCTGATCGACGAGGCGCGGACGCTGGAGTGAGCGGTACGCCGGCCGCGGCGGAGCGCATCCTCGTCGTCCAGAGCGGCTTTCTCGGCGACGTCGTGCTGACGACGCCGCTGCTCGCGGCGCTGCGCCGACGCTTGCCGACGGCCGAGATCACGATGCTGGTGACGCCCGCCGCCGAGCCGCTGGTGGCGCACCACCCCGCGCTCGACCACGTGCTGGTCGACGACAAGCGCGGCACGGGTCGCGGCCTGGCCGGCCTGTGGCGCCTCGCGGCGCGACTGCGTGGACGGCGGTTCACGATGGCGCTCGCGGCGCACAAGTCGGTGCGCACGGCGCTCGCGCTGCGCGCCGCCCGGATTCCGCGACGGATCGGCTTCGCGCAGGCTCCGGGCGCGTCGTTCTACAGCGAGCGGGTCGCGCGCCCGGCGGCGTGCCACGATCGCGACCGGCTGCTCGAGCTGTTGCGGCCGCTCGGTGCCTGCGCCGGCGACGAGCCGTCGGCGCCGTGGGTGGCCCTCGACGCGGCCACCCGTGCGCGGGCCGCGACGTTGCTGGCGCCGCTCGTCGACGCGCGCCGTCCGCTCGCCGCCCTCTGCCCGGGCGCGGCCTGGCGCACCAAGCGATGGCCGGCCGAGGCGTTCGGTACGCTCGTCCGCGATCTCGAGCGCGACGGGTTCGCGTGCGTCCTGCTCGGGAGCCAGGACGAGCGTGCGATCACGGCGCAGGTCCGTGCCGCGGCGGGCGGGTGCGGGCTCGATCTCGCCGGCGCGACCGACATCGCGGTCATGGCGGCGGTGCTGGCCCGCGCGTCGGTCGTGGTGACCAACGACAGCGCGCCCATGCACGTGGCATCGGCGCTCGGCGTGCCGCAGGTGGCCGTCTTCTGCGCCACCGTGCCGGCGCAGGGCTACGGGCCGCTCGGGGCCCGCGCGACGGTCGTGGAGAAGGATCTGGCCTGTCGACCGTGCGGACGGCACGGGGGGCGGCGCTGTCCGCGCGGAACCGACGACTGCATGACGCTCGTCGAGGTCGGCGACGTACGCGCGGCGCTCGAGCGCGTCCTCGCGGCGTGAGCGGTGGCATGCGCGCTCTCGCGCTCGCCGTCATCCAGCTCGACGAGCTCGCCGACCCGACCGCCGCGCTGGCGGCCATTCCCGGCGCAGCACGCTATCTGGTGCGCGATCCGCGGCTCACCGGCCCGCCGCCGGCGGATCTAGCGCTGTTGACGAGCGAGGACGAGCGGCGCGAAGCGGCAGCGGAGCTCGTCCGTCGCGTCTGCACCAGCGAGATCGTGGTCGTGCTTCGCGCCGGCGAGGAGGCGTCGGCCGAGCTCGCAGCGGCGCTCGGCGCCTTGCGCGAGCGAGACGGCGCGGCGCGCTGCGTGGCGCGCCGGATGCATCGGTTCCTCGGGCGGGAGGTCGAGGGCGAGCCGGAGGTCGTTGCCTGGTGCGGCAACGCCGCGACGGCCGCGACGGTCGCGCTTCCGGGACGTCTCACCGTGATCGAGCCCGACATCACGACGGCGATCGCGCGCCTCGACGCCGACGCGACCCGGCGGGCGCGCACGCGCCGCCGGGTCGGCGCGGGCGACTTCGTGTCGCGCCCTGCGGTCGCGCTGATCCGGCGGCTCTGGCGGCGACGGCGCGGCGGCGTTCCCGGGGTGGTGCTCACGGCACTCGAGACGTACGGCGATGTCGTGGTTGCCGCCAAGGTATGGGAGCGGGAGGAGCGCGCCGGTCGGATCCGGACGACGCCCTCGTCGCGTCCGGTGCCGGCGGGCTTCACGGCGATGGACACGCGCGCCGGCTTCCTCGTCGTGCGCGACGACGTCCGCGAGCCGCTGGCGCGCATCCTGCTTGGCGCGAGCCCAGAGTTCGTCAACGGCGCGCCGCTCACGCGCAGCGGCCGTGGGGCGACGTGGTCGATCGTGTTGGACGGCGAGGTGCGGGCCGTGCTGCGCTGGTACCGGCGCGGTGGCATGCTGCGGCATCTCGTCCGCGATCGCTACTTCGGCTGGCGCCTGCGCCCGCTCGTCGAGCTCGAGCTCACCGCCGCCGCCCGTGGCCGCGGCATCGACGTCCCGGAGGTCCTGGGGATACGCGTCGATCGCGTCATCGGCGGCTACCGGGGAGCAATCGTCACACGCGAGATCGCCGGCGCGGAGACGCTCGGTACCGCCGTCGAGCGGCGCCCCGAAGTGGGGGAGCGAACGGCGATCGTGGCCGCGGTCGCCCGTGTGGTCCGCCGCATGCATGATCGCGGGCTGCACCATCGCGACCTGAACGTCGGCAACATCTTGCTGAGCCGCGCCGGCGGGGAGCTGGCGGCGCACGTCATCGACCTCGATCGCGCCCGCCTCGGCGCGACCGTGTCGTCGGCGGCGCGCGAGCGGGCGCTGCGCCGTCTCGCGCGCTCGCTCGCCAAGGTCGAAGCGGCGGCGCGGCTCGACCTGCACGACGTTCGCGCCGCCTTCCACCGCGCCTATCGGGAGAGTGCATGATCAGGCGGGTGTGGGAGGCGCTGCGCGGCGACGAGCGGGCGCGCTCGCTGGCGGTGCTCGCCGTCCTCGCGATCGTGTTCTTCGCCTCCGCCGCCCGCAACGTCAAGGAGGAGGGCGACTTCGTGCACTACATCGAGGCCGGCGCGCGGGTGCTGCGCGGTACCGACATCTACGCCGGCGCCGGCCCCGACACGGTGAATACGTGGCCGCCGCTCTTCGCGGTGGTATGCGTGCCGTTTGCGTTGCTGGCGCACGTCAGCGTGTATCTCGCGCGTGGCGTCTGGCTCGTCGTCAACGCGCTGCTCGTGGTCGCGATGCTGCGCATCGTGGCCGAGCTGGTCCACGGACGTCCACTGGCCCTGCGCTCCGCCGACGGGGTCGCGCTCGCCTCGGCGGCGTTCATCGGGCCGCTCGTGCTGACGTCGCGGTTCCTGCTCGGCAACTTCGATCGACTACAGATCAACCTGTTCGTCCTGTTCGGCTGCCTCGTCGGCTGTCGCTGGCTGGTGCGCGGTCGCGAGGGGCTCGGCGGGGTGGCGATCGGCGTCGCCGCCGCGGTGAAGGTGCTGCCGGTCTTCTTCCTGCCGTACTTCCTTTGCAAGCGCTGGTGGCGGGCGTTCGCCGGCATGCTCGTGGGCGGCGCCGTGGCGAGCGCGGCGCCCATTCTCGTCTTCGGGCCGGCACGCTGGTGGTCGTACGTCCGTTTCTGGCTGCATCTCGCCGCCGGCGGCTGGCCGGTACGCAAGGGCAACCAGTCGGTGTACGCGATGGTCGACCGCCTCTACACGCACGGCGCGCTCTATTGGACGCCGGCCGCGAAGCGCTTCAAGGCGTCCGACGATCCCGTCGTCGCGCTGTTGGTGTACGGGATGCTCGCGCTCATCGCGGGCACGTTCGCGCTGGCGGCGCGACGCGGCGGCCGGACGCCGCGAACGCCCGCCGCGGTGACCGAGCTCGCCGTCGTGCTGGCGATCGCGGTCCTGTTTTCGCCGCTGGCGTGGAAGCACTACTTCGTGTTCCTGCTGCTCGGCTACACGGTGCTGTGGCGCGCCGCGTTCGTATCCGATCCGCCGCCGCCGGACGGCTACACGACCGGCGTCGCGCCGCACCTGCGCACCGAGCCGCGCGACCCGCTGCGGCTGCCCTGGTCGTTGTCGTGGGTCGAGCGTCGTCGCATCGGGATACTGGTGGGGGTGTCGTTCGTGCTCACCACGCTCAGCGTCCGCGGCGTCATCGGGAAGCGCCTGTCGCTCCATCTCGAGACGCTCTCGGTCGTCACCGTCGGCGCGTTGGTCGCGCTCGGCGCCTTGCTGTACCTGCGGGCGCGCCTCGGGGCGCGGGCCGAGTGATGCCGCGCGTTCAGGCCGAGCGCGTCCTGATCGTGCTCCTCGGCGCGATCGGCGACGTGGTGCGGGCGATGCCGCTCGCGATGCGGGTGCGTGCCGGGTATCCGGCGGCCCACGTCGCATGGGCGGTCGAGCCGGCGGCGGCGCCGCTACTCGAGACGCACCCGGCGCTCGACGAGCGGATCGTCTTCGAGCGGAGTGGGGGGGCGCCGGCGTTCGTACGCTTCCTGCGGCGCGTGCGGGCCGGGCGGTTCGACCTGGTGCTGGATCTGCAGCGCCACCTGAAGAGCGGCATCGTGAGCGCGGCGAGCGGCGCCGCCACCCGCATCGGCTTCCACTGGCGGAACGCCAAGGAGCTGAACTGGATCTTCAACACCCGCACCATTGCGCCCGTCGAGGCGCGCGGCTGGAAGCTCGAGCAGTACCTCCGCTTCGCCGATCTGCTGGAGCTTCCCGAGCTTCCGGCCGCCGCCCCCCGCTTCGGGCTGGCGTTGCGACGGGAGGAGGAAGGGCGCATCGAAGCGCTGCTCGCGCCCGTACGGCGCCCGTTCGCGGCGCTGTTCGTCGCCTCGACGTGGGAGAGCCGGCTGTGGTTCCCGGAAGGATTTGCGGCCGTGGCGGACGGGCTCGACGCACTCGGACTCGACAGCGTCTTCGTCGGGAGCGACGACGCGCGCGCGATCGCCGCGGAGAGCGTCGCCCTGGCACGGACGACGCCGCTCGACCTGAGCGGCGGCACGTCGTTGCGCGAGGCGTACGGCGTGCTGGCGCGCGCGCGGGTGGCGATCGGGCCCGACTCGGGACCGATGCATCTCGCGGCGGCGGCGGGCACGCCGGTCGTCTCGCTCTGGGGCGCGACGGCGCCGGCGCGCTCGGCCCCGTTCGGATCCGAGCATCTCGTGCTGGTCGGCCGCGCCGATTGCGCGCCCTGCTACCGCCGCCGCTGTCCGATCGGACGGCAGTGCATGCAGACGATCACACCCGCGCGGGTGCTGGGGCGCGTCGCGCGCGCGCTCGAGGCGCGATGACGGCGGCCCTGCGCCTCGGTCGCTGGCGGGTGTGGCTCGCCGGCGAGCATTGCGGCGACCCGCGCGTCCAGGCGCGACGGTGGCTCGAGCTCGTCGAGGGCCGCGCGCCGGACATGGCGGAGCCGCTGCACCGGTCGAAGCATGCGGCGACCCATCGCATCCTCGTCGACGGCGATGCCGTCTACCTCAAGCGCTATCATCGCTACCGCGCCCGTACCCGGCTGAAGGACATGGTCCGCGCCTCGAAGGCGCGCAACGCCTTCCGTGTGAGCGCCGCCCTCGGCGCCGCCGGGTTCACGGTACCGCGCGTGCTGGCCGCGGCGGAGGAGCGTCGTGGGCCGCTCCTCGGTGCCGCCTGGCTCGCGACCGCCGCCCTGAGTGGCGTTCCGATGGCCACACGCATCGGGGCGCTCATGGCCGCCCGCCGAGCGGCGGCAGCGGACGAGGCGCGCCGGCTCCTGCGCGACAAGCGGCGACTCCTCGCGGACCTCGGGACCGCGGTCGGCCGCCTGCACGCGTGCGGCTTCGTCGCCGGTGATCTCGTGCCCCCCAACGTCTGGAGCGTCGATGCCGACGGCGGGATCGCGTTCCTCGACCACGACCGCACGCGCGCCGGTACCGCCCCGGCGCCGTGGGGACGGGCGCGGCGCAATCTCGTGCAGCTGAATCGCCTCGTGCTCCCAGGCATCGTGACGACCGACCGCCTGCGGGTCTACCGCGCGTATGCGGTCGCCCGCGGCTGGCGCGCGGCCGACGCACGGCGCCGGCTGCCGTGGATCGTTGCCAAGACGATCGACCGCAGGCGGCGCTTCGACGGCATCGACGACGCCGCCGCGCGCGGGTTCCGTGTGCTCATGCGCGCGCCCGGGGCAGGCAAGTGAGTCGCCCCAACATCCTGGTGCTGATGGTCGATTGCATGCGCGCCGACGCGCTCGGCGGCCGCGGTGTGGCGCTGCCGACGTTCGACGCCCTGGCCGCGCGTGGCGCGCGGTTCACGCAGGCGATCGCGTCCGCATCCTCGACGACGCCGTGTGTGGCGACCATGCTGACCGGGCTCTACTCGCCGCGCCACGGCGTGCGCGCGATCGGCGGTCGCCCGCTGCGCCCGGAGATCGCCACCGTGCCCGCGCTGCTCGCGGCGAAGGGCTATCACACGATCGCCGAGGTGACCGGGCCGCTGCTGCCCGAGAACGGTCTCGATCGCGGCTTCGCCGAGTACCGTTGCCGGCCCGCGTCGACGTACCTCTCCGACCCGTGGGGCGACGCGCTGCTGGAACGGCTGCGGCGCCGCGAGCTGCCGGAGCCCTGGTTTTTCTTCCTGCATCTCTGGGAGCTGCACACGCCCCGCAAGGTGCTCGCGCCCTTCAAGCACCGGCGCTACGGCCGCAACCGCTACGACCGTGCGCTCGCATCGCTGGACGCACGTCTCGGCGCGCTGCTCGAAGCGCTGCCGGCCGATACCATCGTCGCGGTGCACGGCGACCATGGCGAGCGCCTGATCGAGAGCAGCCTCGAGTACCGTTGGTACCGGCTGTGGCGGGATCTCCTGGGTGCGGCCGGACGCGCAAGCGCGAAGGGCACGAGACCGACGTCTACGAGGTCCTGATCCGCGTGCCGTTGGTGCTCGTGGCGCCCGGGCGGATCGCGTCGGGCGTGGCCGTCGACCAGCTCGTGCGGCAGGTCGATCTCGGGCCGACGCTTCTCGAGCTCGCAGAGGTGGCCGCTCCCAGCGGCCTCGACGGGACGAGCCTGCTGCCGGCGATCGCGGGGACGGATCTTCGGCTCGAGGCGTTCATCGAGGCGTTCGGCCGCGTGCGCGGTACGCCACGCGATCGGCGTGCCGGCTGGCGCGGCGCGCGCTGGAAGTGCGTCACGGCGCCGCACGCCCCCGATCTTCCGGACGAGCTCTACGATCTCAGCGCCGATCCCCGCGAGCGACGCAACGTCGCGCGCGAGCATCCGGACGTGATGCGCGCGCTGCGGGCGCGGATCGCCGCCGTCGAGGCGACGGCGGCGGGGGAGGTGGCGGCCCTCAGCGACGCCGAGCAGGCGACGATCGAGCGCCGGCTGCGCGAGCTCGGCTACGTCGAATGAGGATCGGCCTCGTCCACAAGCGCTACGATCGCCTCGGCGGCGCGGAAGGCGACTGTTACGAACTGTCGTGGCGGCTCGCCGCTCGCGGCCACGACGTGCGGGTGGTGACCGGGGAATGCCGTGTCGCCGTTCCGCCCGGCGTGCGCGTGCATCGCGTCCCGGTATTGCGCGCCGGACAGATCGCCAAGCTGCTCTCCTTCGCGCTGCGCGCGCCGCGCGTGTGGCGCACGCTCGATGCCGACGCGGTGATCGGCTTTGGACGGACGGTCGGCCACGACCTCTTTCGCGCCAGCGGCGGCTGCCATCGGCGCTTCCTCGAGCGACGCGTGGCCGAGGAAGGGGGCCTGGCGCGGCTCCGCTGGCTGCGCCCGTACCAGCGGGCGCTGCTCGCCATCGAGCGGCGGCAATACGCCCCCGGGGGCTATCGCGCCATTCTCACGGTATCGGCGCGCTCCCGCGACGAGATCCTGTCGACGTATCCACGGGTACCTTCCGGCGACGTCGCGATCGTGCACTACGGCGTCGACGTGCAGCGCTTCCATCCGGGCCGGCGCGCCGAGGACGGCGCGGCGGCCCGTCGCGAGCTCGGCATCCCGCCCGAGCAGCCGGTCGTTCTCTGCGTCGGGACGGGTTTCCGCCGCAAGGGCGTCGATCATCTGCTCGACCTCTGGGCGGAGGGGCCGCCCGCGGGCGCCGCGTTCGTCGTCGTGGGGAACGACCAGCATCTCGCCGCCTATCGACGCCGCGCCGGCGAGCTGCGCGGGCCGGTGGTGTTCACGGGGCCGCGGTCCGACGTCGAGCGCTTGTATGCCGCCGCCGACGCGTTCACGCTGCCGTCGATGTTCGACGCCTTCGGCATGGTCGTCCTGGAGGCGCTCGCGTCGGGTCTGCCCGTCGTCGCGGCGCGCGACATCGGCGCCGCCGAGGTCCTGACCGGACCGCTCGGGGAGCTGCTCGTCGACGAGGCGTCGGATCACACGGCACTGCGCGCCGCGCTGATGCGGGCGCTCGATCCGGAGCGCCGGCCGGCGCTCGCGCACGCCGCGCGCACGATCGCCGAGCAGGCGAGCATCGACCGGTCGGTCGACGAGATCGAGCGCTGGTGTGCCGTCGTCGCCAAGGAGCGGCGTCGTGGCTGACGGCGTGCGCGCGGCCGTGCGAGCGGCGCGCTATCGCGTGCGCCAGCACCGCGGACCGATGGCGCCTGCGCTGCTCGCCGTCGACGATCTCCTGGCGCGCGAGCCGCGGCGCGTGCTGCAGGCGAGCGCGCGGACGACGGTGGTCACGCTCACCCTGGACGGACGTGAGCTGGTGCTGAAGCGCTTCCAGGACCGGACGCCGGCGCGCGTCCTCGAGACGCTCGCGCTCGGCTCGCGCGCGGCGCGCGTCTGGCGCGGCGCCGCGCGGCTCGAGGCGGCGGGATTCGCGACCCCGGAGGTCCTGGCGGTGCTCGAGCGCCGGACCCTCGGAGTCGCGCTCGTCAGCTGCGCGGTCACGGCCTACGTGGCGGGCCCCGCGCTCGACGCGCTCTGGCGCGAGCGCGTCGGCGGGGCGCGGCGGCGGCTCCTGCTCGATTTCGCGGACTACCTCCGCCGCCTGCACGGCGCCGGGATCTATCCGCAGGATCTGCGCGCCGCCAACGTGCTCGTCGCGTCGGAGCCGCCGCAGGGCTTCGTCCTCGTCGACGTGGACCGCGTGCGACGCTACCGGCGCCTGTCGTGGCGGCGACGGCGCAAGAATCTGGTGCAGGTCTATCGTTCGATCGGGCGCGCCGCGTCGCTCGCCGAGCGGGCGCGCTTCCTGCGCCGCTATCTCGGGCGACGCGAGGCGGGCGACCTGCGGCGGATCGGCGGCGAGATCATGCGCCTCGGCCGACGGAAGGACGCGGAGTACGCACGTCGACGGGCGGCGGCCCTGGTGCGGAGGAGCCGATGAAGCCGGCAGGGGAGCGGCCGGACGGTGCCGAAGGCCCGCCGCTGGCGCGCGAGCCGCTCTCGTGCACCATCATCTGCTTCGAGGAGGAGGAGGGCATCCGCGCCGCGCTCGAGAGCGTCAAGTGGTGCGACGAGATCGTCGTGGTCGACTCGTTCTCGACCGATCGCACCGTCGCGATCTGCCGTGAGTACACCGAGCGCATCTTCCAGCGCGCGTGGCCGGGCTTCGTGGAGCAGAAGGCATTCGCGCTCGAGCAGACGCGGTGCGCCTGGGTGCTGAACCTCGACGCCGACGAGCGCGTCTCCCCCGAGCTGCGGCGGGAGATCGAGGCGGTCCTGCGGCGGCCCGATGCCGACGGGTACTTCGTACCGCGGCTGGTCTTCTATCTCGGGCGATGGTGGCGGCGCGGTGGCTGGTGGCCCGACTATCGCCTGCGACTCTTCCGCCGCGACAAGGTGGTCTGGGGTGGGATCGACCCCCACGAGAAGGTCCTGCTGCGCGGGCGCAGCCGCCGGCTGCGCGGACCGCTCCTGCACTACACGTACCGCGACGTCTCCGACCACATCGCGACGATCAACGGCTTCAGCGGCGTCGCCGCGCGCGAGCTGCTGCTGCGCGGGCGCAAGCCCTCGTGGATCGATCTGATCCTGCGTCCGCTCTGGCGCTTCGTCCGGTTCTATGGACTGCGCCAGGGCTTCACCCAGGGGCTGGCGGGTCTCTACGTGGCGCAGTCGGCGGCGTTCTACGTCTTCGCCCGCTATGCGAAGGTCTGGGAGGCGGTGAACACGCCGCGCGGCGGCGGATCGGCGTCGGGACGACATGAGCGGACGTGAGCCCGGCACGAGCCTGGCGATCCTGCACGTCGACCCGGAGCGCGGCATGGGGGGCGGCGAGATGCAGGTGCTCGGCCTCATGCGCGAGCTTGCCTCCCTCGGCGACCGCCAGGCCATCGCCGCCGATCCCGAGGGGCCGTTGGCGCGCGCCGCCGCCGAGCTCGGGGTGCCGGTCGCGCCGCTGCGCATCCGCAACCACCTCGACGTCCTCGCCGGCCGGCGTCTCGCACGTTTGCTGGCGCGGGATCGCTATGACATTGTGCATTTCCATACCGCGCGCGCGCACGCGATGAGCATCTTCCTCGGGCGGCGTCCGCGGGTGCGACGTGTGGTGACCCGCCGCATGGATTATCCGTTGCGCGGCGGAGGCTACGCGCGCTGGCTCTACAATCGGGGGGCGGACGCGGTGGTCGCGATCTCTGAGGGGGTGCGGGAGGCTTTGGTGGCGAGCGGCGTCGCGCCGTACGCACATCGCCGTCGTGCCGAGCGGCGTGGAGGTCGAGCGCTTCGCCCTCGACCTCCACGCGCGCGCGGCGGAGCGCCGGCGGCTCGGCCTCGCGGCCGGGGAGATCGTGCTGGCGATCGTCGGCGCCCTGGAGGAGCGCAAGGGGCATGCGCTGCTGCTGGAGGCGCTCGCACAGCTGCTCGACCTGCCGCTGCGCGTCCTCTGTGCCGGCAGCGGGTCCGCCGGGCCGGCGCTCGCGGCGCGGCGCGACGCGCTCGGCCTGACGGAGCGCGTGCGGTTCCTCGGTCGGGTGGACGACATCCCGGCGCTGCTCGCGGCCGTCGACGTGGTGGTGATGCCGTCGCGTCACGAAGGTCTCGGCGTCGCCGCGCTCGAGGCGATGGCGGCGGGGCGACCGGTGATCGCGAGGCGCGTCGGCGGGTTGTCCGAGGCGGTCGGCGAGGCGAGGGGTGCTCGTGCCGAGCGACGACGCGCGGGCGCTGGCGACCGCGATCCGTCGTCTCGCGCTCGACCCGGAGGCCGCACGTGCCCTCGGCGAGGCCGGCCGCCGGCGCGTGGCGGAGCGCTTCACGCTTGCCGCCATGGCGCGGGGCACGCGCGCGATCTACCGCAGCCTCGTGCCGTTCGCAGGCGCCGCCGCATGACCGCGAGCGATGCGCGTCTCGGTCGTCTCGTCCGACGCTTCGCCGGGACGCGCGTGCTGGTGATCGGCGATCTGATGCTCGATGAGTTCGTATGGGGCGACGTCAGCCGTATCTCGCCCGAGGCACCGGTGCCGATCGTGCGGGTGCGGCGCCGCGAGTCGCGACCCGGCGGCGCCGGCAACGTCGTGAGCAACCTGGTCGCGCTCGGCGGCCGCGCCGATGCGTGTGGGTTCGTCGGCCGCGACGCCGCGGGGCGCGCCCTGCTGGTGGGACTCGCGGACGCCGGTGGGGGACTGGCCGGGGTGATCGCCAGCGCGTCGCTCGCGACGACGTCGAAGACCCGCGTCATGGCGCACCAGCAACAGGTGGTGCGGTTCGACCACGACGCCGATCATCGGGCGGCGCCGCCGCGTCTGCTGCGGCGTCTGCGCGCGTGGATCGAGGCGCACGCGCGTCGGTACGCCGTCATCGTCGTCTCCGACTACGGCAAGGGGGTCGTCACCCCGGAGCTGCTCGCCACCCTCGCGGGCTTGCGCGCACGCCACGGGTTCGCGTACGTCATCGACCCGAAGCGGCCGAACTTCCCGCACTACCGTGGAGCGAGCCTGGTGAAACCCAATGTCCTCGAGGCGAGCGTCGCCGCGGGTCTCGAGATCAGCGACCGTCCCACCTTGGTGGAGGCGGGCCGCATCCTGCTCGATCGCTGGCAGGCCGACTCGATCCTCATCTCGCGCGGCGAGGAAGGGATGACCCTCTTTAAGGCCGGCGCGCGCGCGCATCACTTCGCGACCGTGGCGCAGGAGGTGTACGACGTGACCGGCGCCGGCGACACGGTCCTGGCGACCTGCGCGCTGGCGCTCGCCGCCGGCGGCACGTTCGAGGAGGCGGCGATCCTCGCCAACCACGCTGCGGGCGTCGTCGTCGGCAAGATCGGCACCGCCACCGTCAGCGCGCGCGAGCTGCAGCGCGCCCTCAGCGACCGGCCCTGAGCGATGGCCCGGGCCGGACTGCGCTCGATGACCGGGTTCGGAGCCGCGACGGCGTCCATCCCCTCGGGCCGTGTCACGGTCGAGGTGCGCGCGGTCAACCAACGGTTCCTCGACGTGCGGGTGACGGCCCCGCGGGAGTATGGCGCCTGGGAAGCGACCTGCCGCGAGACGGTACGCGCGCACGTCGCGCGCGGGCGCGTCGAGGTGCACGTCAGCCGCAGCGCCCCGCCGATCGGTCGCTCCCACGTCGTGCTGAACATGCGGGCCGCGCGCGAGTACGCGGCCGCGTGGCGCCGCCTCACGCGCGACCTCCGCCTCTCCGGGACGTTGGAGCCGGCCTTGTTCCGCAGCACCGGACATCTTCCAGACGATCGAGGTGTCCGCCGACGTGCAGCCGGAGTTTTCCGGCGCGACGCGCGCCTTGCGCCAGGCGCTCGCGCGCTTCGACCGCGAGCGGTTGCGCGAGGGCGCGAATCTCCAGCGCGACATGCGGACGCGCATCGCGCGTCTCGCCACGATCGAGCGCGCCATACGCCGGCACGCGGCGAGCACCGTACGCGAGGTGCAGACGAAGCTCACGGAACGCATCCAGCGGCTCCTCCAGGGGGCCGACATCGACCTCGCGCGGGTCGCGCAGGAGGCGGCCCTGGTGGCGGACCGCGGCGACGTCACCGAGGAGATGGTCCGGCTGGTGAGTCACCTCTCGGCCCTTCGCGGCATGCTCACGGGGGGCGAGCCGGCGGGCAAGCAGATCGAGTTCCTGCTGCAGGAGACCCACCGGGAGATCAACACCATAGGCTCCAAGGTCAACAACCTCGCGGTCACGAAGCTGGTGGTGGAGGCAAAGGGCGAGGTCGAGCGCCTCAAGGAGCAGGTGCAGAACGTCGAATGATTCTTTAGAATCATCCATGCGTGCCGATTTCGCGTTCGAGCGTCACGGGATCATCTTCATCGTCTCCGGACCGTCGGGGGCCGGAAAGAGCACGCTCGTCGCCGGACTGTTGGAGCGGATCTCCGGACTCACGCCGTCCGTCTCGTGTACCACCCGCCCACCCCGGCGCAGCGAGCAGGACGGGCGGGAGTATCATTTCGTCGACGCGGCGGAGTTCGCGCGGCGCCGTGACCGGCACGAGTTCGCCGAGTGGGCGGAGGTTCACGGCGCGTACTACGGCACCATCCGCCGCCCGCTCGACGACGCGGTGGCGGAAGGCCGGGACATGCTCCTCGACATCGACGTCCAGGGGGCGCGCCACCTCAAGCGCACCTATCGCGAGGCCGCCGTGGCGGTGATGATCTTCCCGCCGTCCTGGGACGAGCTCGAACGCCGGCTGCGCGCGCGCCGCACCGAGGACGACGCGACCGTCGTGCGCCGGCTGACGCGGGCGCGTGACGAGGCGCAGGCGCTTCTCGAGTACGACTACTGGCTCGTGAATCGCGACGTCGCGGAGACGACGACGCGGCTCGAGTCGATCGTCGTCGCGGAGCGCGCCAAGGTGGCGCGCGTCGTCGTCGAGGCCGCGCCGTGAACCTGCACGACCTGATCGCCAAGGTGCGCGACTACAATCCGTCGGCCGACGTCGCCACCTTGCAGCGCGCCTACGACTTCTCCGCGGACGTGCACCGGGGTCAGAAGCGCAAGTCGGGCGAGCCGTATCTCGTCCATCCGCTCGAGGTTGCGGGCATCATCGCCGACCTCCGCCTCGACGTCCCGAGTGTCGCCACCGGCCTCCTGCACGACACGGTGGAAGATACGCTCACCACGCTCGAGCAGGTGCAGAGCATCTTCGGCGGCGAGATCGCCACGCTGGTGGACGGCGTCACCAAGATCGGGCAGATCAACTTCAACAGCCGCGCCGAGCGCCAGGCGGAAAACTTCCGCAAGATGATCATCGCGATGGCGCGCGACATCCGGGTCATCCTCATCAAGCTCGCCGACCGGACGCACAACATGCGGACGCTGTCGCACCTTCCGCCCGAGCGGCAGAGCGAGATCTCGCAGGAGACGCTCGACATCTACGCGCCGCTCGCCCACCGGCTCGGCATCTACTGCGATCAAGAGCGAGCTCGAGGACGCGTCGCTGCGCTACCTGCACCCCGAGGTCTACTACCAGCTCAAGCGCAACGTCGCGAAGAAGCGTATCGAGCGCGAGGACTACATCAAGACGGTCATCGCGCTGCTCACCAAGCGGCTGGAGGAGGCGGGGCTCGAGGCGACGGTCACCGGCCGGCCGAAGCACTTCTACTCGATCTACCAGAAGATGCAGAGTCAGAACCTCCTCTACGACCAGATCTACGATCTGGTGGCGTTCCGCATCCTCGTCGACTCGCCGCGCGAGTGCTACGAGGCGCTCGGCGTCGTGCACCAGCACTGGAAGCCGATCCCCGGCCGGTTCCGCGACTACATCGCGATGCCGAAAGCCAACATGTACCAGTCGCTGCACACCACGGTGATCGGCCCCTACGGCGAGCGCATGGAGGTGCAGATCCGGACGCCCGAGATGCACCGCGTGGCCGAGGCCGGCATCGCGGCGCACTGGCGCTACAAGGGCCAGACGCGACGTCGGCGGTCCCGAGGAGGTACGAGCGCTTCGCCTGGCTGCGCCAGCTCCTGCGAATGGCAGCAGCATCTCGAGGATCCGCAGGAGTTCATGCGCTCGGTGAAGGAGGACCTCTTCACCGAGGAGGTCTTCGCGTTCACGCCGAAGGGCGACCTCTTCAACTTCCCGCAGGGCGCGACCGTGATCGACTTCGCCTACCGCGTGCACTCGCAGGTCGGCGAGCACTGCGCCGGCGCGCGCGTCAACGGCAAGCTCGTCCCGCTCAAGTACCAGCTGCAGAGCGGCGACACCGTCGAGATCATCACCACCACGCGCCAGACGCCGAGCAAGGACTGGCTGAAGCTCGTCAAGACCACGCCGCGCGAAGGAGCGCATCCGCAATTGGACCAAGTCGCAGCAACGCCGCCGCAGCGTGGAGGTCGGTGCGGAGATCCTCGAGCGCGACCTCGGCCGCTACCGGCTCGAGCTCGGCAAGCTCCGCAAGGGCGGGGAGCTCGGGGCCGCGATCAAGGAGCTCGGATTCAAGGACGAGGAATCACTGATCGCGGCGATCGGCTACGGACGCGTGCCGACGCAGCAACCTGATCGCCAAGCTCGTGCCGGCCAACGAGCTCGAGGAGCGGCGCGACAGGGGCGAGGGCGCCCTGCAGAAGCTCTTCCGCCTGGTCAGCCGGCAGACCAAGGGCGGCGTGCAGGTGAGCGGCGTCGACGACGTCATGGTGCGCTTCGGACGCTGCTGCAACCCGCTGCCGGGCGAGCGCATCGTCGGCTTCATCACGCGCGGACGCGGCGTCACCGTGCATGGGCTCGATTGCCTGCGCGTGATGGAGAGTGATCCGCAGCGCCGCGTCGAGGTCGAATGGGACGACGCTCCCGGGCAGATGCGTCCGGTGCAGATCGAGGTCGTCGGCATCGACTCCCCCGGGCTCCTCGCCGCCATGAGCCGCGCCATCGCCTCGGTCGGCATCAACATCACGAGCGCCCAGGTGCGCACCGGCTCCGACAAGCGCGCGCTCAACACGTTCGAGATCATGGTGGACAGCGTCGATGCGTTGAACCGCGTGATGCGCGGCCTCGGCAAGGTGAAGGGGGTCATGAAAGTATCGCGGGTGCGCGTCTGAGCGCTCCGATCGACGGCGGGCGGCGAACAATCGCGACCGAGGGCGCGCCGCGCGCGATCGGTCCGTACTCGCAAGCGATCGCCGCCGGCGGGCTGCTCTTCTGCTCGGGGCAGATCGCGCTCGACCCGGAGACCGGCGTGCTCGTGAGCGGCACGATCGCCGACGAGACCCGCCGCGTGCTCGAGAACCTGCGCGGCGTCCTCGCCGCGGCGGGCGTCGGTCTCGAGGCCGTCCTCCGGACGACCGTATACCTCACCGACCTCGCCGACTTCCCGGTGGTGAACCAGGTGTACGCCGAGTTCTTCCCGGCGCCGAGTCCGGCGCGCTCGACGGTGCAGGTGGCAGCGCTGCCGCGCGAGGCGCGCGTCGAGATCGACGCCATTGCCGTTGACGCCGCCGATTCTCCGCCCGCTCCCGCCGTCAGGCGCGGGCGGGAATGAAAGCGGGCGCCGTTCGCGGTCAGGCGGCCTTGGCGACTTTTCCGCTGCGGATGCAGCGGGTGCAGGCGAGGAGGTGCTTCACGCCGCCGCCGACCTTGGCGCGGACCCGCTGGAGGTTCGGTTTCCAGCGGCGCCGTGTCCGGTTGTTGGCGTGGCTGACGGTGTTGCCCGTCGACGGTCCCTTGCCGCAGATGTCACAGGTGCGAGCCATCATGACCCCTTTCAAACGTGAACCGGGTTTGACTAGCACAGTCCGGAGCGCGAGGCGAATCGCTCGCCGGATGGCGGGTGCCTCACGACTTGCGGAGGCGTTCGATCAGGGAGGTCGTCGAGAAGCCGGCGACGACCGGTATGAGAATGACGCGTCCCCCCCGTGCCTCGACGACGTCGCGGCCGACGACGTCGGCCGCCGCCCAGTCGCTGCCCTTCACCAGCACGTCAGGTTGCACGGCGGCGATCAACGCGTGCGGGGTGTCTTCGCCGAAGATCGTCACGTGGTCGACGGCCGCGAGCGCAGCGAGCACCTCGGCACGGGCCGCCTCCGGGACGAGCGGACGCGTCGGCCCCTTCAGACGCCGCACCGAGGCATCGTCGTTGACCCCGACGACGAGCAGATCGCCGGCTTCACGCGCCGCGGCGAGATAGCGCACGTGACCGACGTGCAGGAGATCGAAGCATCCGTTGGTGAAGACGATCCGGCGACTCGCCCGCCGCGCATCGGCGGCGAGGGCGATCAGTCGCTCGCGCCCGACGATCTTCTCCGGATAACGCACAGCGGCACGTCTAGCAGCGAACATCGGGTGCCGCCATAGCGTCACGCATGAAGGTCGTGCGCGGCTGCCGTCGCGGCGTCGCTTCGGGCACTCGTGCGAGGCGCGAACGGGGCCGAATTCGCACCGGGAGAGCGATTTCGTGGCATGCTTTTCGCTGAATCGGATCCTCGCGTACGACAACGTCACGAGCGACCGGCGCGTCATTCGACTCCACTCATGACGCACGCGAGTCCCCGTACTCCATCCGATCGCTCACCACCCCCGCGTTGGCGGACGTGATGCAAAACGGTGGGAGGGCGCTCTCCCGGGGTCTGACCCAACCCCGCGCCCTCCCACCGCCCCTCCTTCGATGGCGCCCCCTCACATGGCGCGCCTTCCCGGCCGTGCGCGGGGGGGTGGATCGTGTTAAGGGCGGGCGTTGATGGCGGCTGGGTATCGGCAGAAGAAGTGGCGCGAGGCGGAACGGGTGCGTGTGGACGTGAATGCGCTGCTGGAGCACGCGGTCGAGGGCGGGATCGGAGAGGCGGAGATCGCCGCCATCCTGCCGCGGCTGGTCGAGGTGCAGGCCCTCATCGAGCGGCAGCGGCGGGGCGGGATGCTGCCGTTGGCGGAGCTGCCGTATGCCAAGAGCGAGCTGGCGCGCACGGTCGGGCTGGCGGAGGAGGTGCGCGGGGAGTTCGACGACCTGGTCGTGCTGGGGATCGGGGGCTCGGCGCTCGGGACCCGCGTGCTGTACCAGGCGCTGCGATCGGCCGATCATGCGCACCGCCCGAGCGCGGACGGGGAGATGCGCGTGCATGTCGCCGATGCGGCCGACCCTGCGGCGTTCGGCTCCCTGCTGGCGGGGCTCGATCCGCGAAGGACGCTCTTCAACGTGATCAGCAAGTCCGGCGATACGCCGGAGACGATGAGTCAGTTCCTGGTCGTCCGCGACGTGCTGCTGCGCGACCTCGGCGCGGTGGAGTACGCGCGGCGCATCGTGGTGACGACGGACGCGACGTACGGCACGCTGCGCCAGATCGTCAACGACGAGGGATTCCGATCGTTGGCGTTTCCGACCGACGTCGCCGGCCGGTTTTCCGTGTTGAGCGCCGTCAGTCTCTTTCCCGCCGCGTGCGCCGGGGTCGACGTCGCCGAGGTGCTCGCGGGAGCGGCGGACATGGACGCCCGTTGCCGCGAGGCCGACCCGTGGCGGAATCCCGCGTTGCTGCACGCCGGCGCGCTGCATCTCCTGCAGCACAAGGGGCGCGGCGTCGTCGTGTTGATGCCGTACGCGCAGCCGCTCGCCGCCCTCGGGCCGTGGTTCTGTCAGCTGTGGGCGGAGACGCTCGGTAAGGCCCGGGATCTCGCGGGCGCCACGGTGCACCGGGGGATCACGCCGATCGCCGCGCGGGGACCGTCGGATCAGCACGCGCAGCTCCAGCTCTGGGTCGAAGGGCCCGACGACAAGACGATCGTGTTCATCCGCGTCGAGGACCACGGCCCGGACCTCACCGTGCCCACGTCCTACGAGGATCTCGAATCCGTGGGCTACCTGGGCGGCATCGCCCTCGGCGCGCTCGTCAACATGGAGCAGCAGGCGACGGAGCTCGCGTTGGCGAAGGCCCGGCGACCGAGCTCCACGATCCTGTGCCCGCATCTGCACGGCTTCGCGGTCGGACAGATTCTCACCCTGCTGGAGAGCGAGGCGATCGTCCTCGCGGCGCTGCTGGCGGTGAACCCGCTCGACCAACCGGGACTCGAGGAGGGGAAGCAGCTCGCCTATGGCCTCGCGGGACGTCCGGGCGCCGAGGCGCGCCGGGCCGAGGTGCAACGCTGGACGGCCAAGAAGGAGGCCCGCTACGTTCTCTGAGCCCGAGGCCGCGACCGACGTCGAGGGCCGTATCCGCGTGCTCCCCGAAGACGTGGCGATCCAGATCGCCGCCGGCGAGGTGATCGAGCGGCCCGCGTCGGTGGTCAAGGAGCTGATCGAGAACGCGCTCGATGCGGGCGCCCGGCGTGTCGTCGTCGAGCTCGAGGACGGCGGCATGCGCACCATTCGGGTGAGCGACGACGGGGAAGGCATGATCGCGGCCGACGCCGCGCTCGCGTTCACCCGCCACGCGACCAGCAAGATCCGCGACGCGGCCGACCTGACGCGCATCGCGAGCTACGGGTTTCGCGGCGAGGCGCTGCCGAGCATCGCCTCGGTCGCAACGGTCGAGCTCACGACGCGCGCCCGCGGTGCCGCAAGCGGGGTCGTCGTGCGGACGGCCGGCGGAACGGTCGCCGACGTGCGCGCCGCCGGCGCCCCGGACGGCACGACCGTCCCGGTGCGGGATCTCTTCGCGCCGGTACCGGCCCGGCGCAAGTTCCTGAAGTCGGTCGCGACGGAGCTCGGTCACGTCGTCGAGCTGGTCACGCGCGAGAGCCTCGCGGCGCCGGGCATCCACTTTCGTCTGCTGCACCAGGGACGCGAGATCGCGGCCTACCCGCCGGTTGCCGGTCTCGAGGAGCGTGCCCGCCAGATCTTCGGGCGCGAGCGCGTGCGCGGTGGTCGAACCGTGGTCGAGGAGCGGCTCGGAATCACCGTCCGGGCGTTTCTCCTGTCGCCGCAGCTCTCCTTCGCGAGCGGACGCTACGTCTACGCCTACGTGAACGGCCGCGCGATCCGTGATCGCGCGCTGACCCATGCGATCCTCGAGGGCTACGCCAGTCTGGTGCCGCGCGGCCGCTGGCCGGGCGCGGTCGTGACGCTCGAGCTGCCGGCGGCGGACGTCGACGTGAACGTGCACCCGGCAAAGCACGAGGTGCGATTCCGGCTGGCGCGCGTCGTGCACGACAGCGTCGTCAGCGCGATACGCCTCGGCCTCGCAGGCGCGGCATCGCCGGCCGATACGGCCTCCGTCGCGGAAGCCTTGCAGCGCTACGCGACGCGTCTGGACGCCGCGCCGCAAGGCACCGGCGAGGTGGGGGCGTGGCAGCGGCCGCTCGTCATGTCCTCCTCCCGGCCGCCGGCGTCCGGCACGGCGAGCGCGGACGCGGCACCGCCCGCCGGCGCCGCCGCGCCGCTCGGCGACAATGCGGGGTTCGCCACCCTGCGATTTGTCGGACAGGTCTTCCGCGGCTATATCCTGTGCGAGGGAACCGATCGTCTGGTGCTCATCGATCAACACGCGGCACACGAGCGGGTCGCGTTCGAACGGTTGCGCGCCGAGTATCGGGGCGGGGCGATCGAGCGCCAGCCGCTGCTGCTCCCGGTGTCGGTCGATCTCGATCCCGGCCGCGCCGAGGCGGTGCGTGAGGCGCGGGTACGGCTCGAGGCCCTCGGCTTCGAGGTCGAGCCGTTCGGCGAGACGACGTTTCTCGTGCGCGCCGTGCCCGCGCTGCTCGGAGGGGACGATCCCGCGCTCCTCCTCGAGGATCTCGCGGACAGTCTCGCCACGCACGGCTCGCATCTCTCGGCCGACGAGGCGGCCGAGGACATCCTCGGACGCATCGCCTGTCACAGCGTCGTGCGGGTCGGGCGCGGGCTCGAGACGAGCGAGGTAGCCGCCCTGCTCGAGGCGCTCGATCGGCTCACCTACGGCAGCAACTGTCCCCACGGCCGGCCGGTGTCGGTCGAGTTCACCCGCGGGCAGATCGAACGGATGTTCGGCCGATGACCCGCCGCGTCCTCGCCATCGTCGGCCCGACGGCGAGCGGCAAGACCGACATCGCGCTGGCGCTCGCCGAGCGCATCGAAGCCGAGATCGTGAGCGCCGACTCGCGGCAGGTCTACCGCCATCTCGACGTCGGAACGGCCAAGCCGACGGATGCCGAGCGGGCGCGCGTGCCCCACCATGTGCTCGACGTCGCCGACCCGGACGAGATCTTCGACGCCGCGCGCTTCCGCGCCGCCGCGCATGGCGGCGGTGGACGATGCCGCACGGCGCGAGCGGCCGGTGATCGTCTGCGGCGGCACGGGTCTCTACCTTCGCGCCTTCCTGCGCGGCCTGTTTCCGGCACCGCCCCGTGCGCCGGAGTTGCGCGCCCGCCTGCACGCCCTGGAGGAGCGCGAACCGGGAGCCCTGCATCGTCGCCTGGCCCGGGTCGATCCGGCGGCCGCCGGGCGTCTGCACCCGCACGACCTGCTGCGCGTCGTCCGCGCCCTCGAGGTCGAGGCGCTCACCGGCCGTCCGATCAGCACCTGGCAGGGCGAGCATCGGTTCGCCGGGGGCGAGATCGAGGCGCGGGTCCTCGGCTGCCGGCGGCCGGCGGACGAGCTCGGCGGCGCGCATCGAGGCGCGCTGCGACGCGATGCTCGCGGGCGGACTGCTCGACGAGATCCGTGGGCTCTGGGGCCGCGGCTACGGACCGGACCTTCCGGCGCTGCAGAGCGTCGGGTATCGCGAGCTCGGCGCGCACCTGCGCGGCGCCTGCGACCTGCCGACGGCGCGGGCGGCGTTCGCGCGTGCCACCCGTCGTTTCGCGAAGCGGCAGCGCACCTGGTTCGGCAGCCGAGCCGGCGATCGAGTGGTTCCATCCCGAGCGCGAGCGCGAGGTGATGCTGGCGCGCGGCGGAGAATGGCTGGAGCGAGCGTGGCGGTCACCTATCTCGATTTCGAGCTGCCGCTCGCCGCGTTAGACGCGCGCATCGAGGCGCTGCGCCGCGCCCGCGAGCGCAGCGCCGCCGAGACCCGCGAGCTGCGCCGCCTGGAGAGTGACCGGCGCAAGCTCGAGCGCACGCTCTACGACAGCCTGACGGCCTGGCAGCGCGTCCAGCTGGCGCGCCACATCGACCGTCCGCAGACGGCTCGACTACGTCGCGCGGCTCTGCAGCGACTTCTTCGAGCTGCACGGCGATCGCGCCTTCGGCGACGATGGGGCGATCGTCGGCGGGCTGGCGATGTATCACGGCGAGCCCCTGGTGGTGGTCGGTCACCAGCGTGGGCACTCCACCGAGGAGCGCCAGCGCCGGAACTTCGGCATGGCGAGCCCGGAGGGCTATCGCAAGGCGTCGCGGCTCTTCCGGCTGGCGGAGCGTTTGCGCGTGCCGATCCTGACGTTCATCGATACGCAAGGCGCGAACACGGGCGTGCCGGCGGAGCAGCGTGGTCAGGCGGAGGCGATCGCGCATACGCTGCGAACCATGGCGCTGCTGCGCGTGCCGATCGTCAGCGTCGTGATCGGCGAGGGGGGCAGCGGCGGGGCGCTGGCGCTCGGCCTCGCCGATCGCCTCCTGATGCAGGAGTACTCCTGCTATTCGGTCATCTCGCCCGAGGGTTGCGCCTCGATCCTCTACCGCGATCGCGGGCCCGAGAACGTGGCCCGCGCGGCGGAGGCGCTGCGCCTCACCGCGCGCGACCTCTATCGGTTCGGGGTGATCGACGAGGTGGTCGACGAGCCGGTCGGCGGCGCGCACCGCAATCCGCGGCGCGCGGGCGAGGCGCTCGAGCGCAGTATCGCGCGGCATCTGGCGGAGCTGCGGGCGCACTCGTTGCCCTCCCTGCTCGCCCGGCGCTACGAGAAATACCGCCGCATCGGCCGGTATCTCGAGTAGGATGCACGTCCGGAACGACGCGCCACGCCGGCGCGTTGCAATGCCGGAAATCGTAGGCTAGCTCTACTGGGTTCTGAGGACCGCGGGTACCGGATCCGTGAAGAAGATGGATCGTGAGGTCGATCAGGAGCGCGCCAAGATCGACCGCATCGACGAGCGCATCTTGCGGCTCCTGAATCAACGGGCGCGCGCGGCGCAGCGGATCGGCCGACGCAAGGCAAAACACGGCGTGGGCGGCGCCAACGGCTTCTGGGTGCCGAGTCGCGAGAAGCGCATCTTCGATCGGCTGCGGGGGCTGAACGGGGGCCCGCTCTCCGACGAGGCGATCCGCGCCGTGTTTCGCGAGATCATCTCGGCGTCGCGTGCGCTCGAGGCGCGGCTGACCGTCGCCTATCTCGGGCCGGAGGGGACGTTCACGCACGCGGCCGCCCGCGATCAGTTCGGCGCGCGGCGCCGCAGCTCGTCGCCGCCGACTCGATCCCGCAGGTCTTCTCCGAGGTCGAGCATCGACGCGCCGATTTCGGCGTCGTGCCGGTCGAGAACTCGACCGAGGGCGCGGTCACGTCGACGCTCGATCTGCTCGTCGACTCGCCGCTCCAGATCAGCGCCGAGGTGCTGCTCGACGTGCGCCAGTGTCTCGTCGGACGTGCGGCCGACCTGGCGGCGGTGCGACGGGTGCTTTCCCATCCGCAGGGCCTGGCGCAATGTCGGCGCTGGCTGGCGACACATCTCGTCAACGTGGCGCTCGAGGAGACGCCGAGCACGAGCCGGGCGGCCGAGATGGCGGCCGGCGATCCGTCGGTCGCGGCGGTCGCGAGCCGGATGGCGGCGGAGCGCTACGATCTGCCGATCCTGGCTGCCGACATCCACGATGCGCCGGCCAACGTGACGCGCTTCTTCGTCCTCGGGACGACCGACGCGTCGGCGCCGTCCGGCGACGACAAGACGTCCGTGGTCTGCACCGTGAAGGACGAGGTCGGGGTGCTGGCGAAGCTGCTGCAGCCGTTGGCGCGTGAGGGGGTCAGCCTGCACAAGATCGAGTCGCGCCCGCTGCGCGGCCGACCCTGGGAATACGTCTTCTTCCTCGATCTCCGCGGCCATCGGTCCGACGCCGGGGTGCGTCGTGCCCTCTCGCGCATGGCGCCGCTCACGACCATGATGAGGATTCTCGGATCGTATCCGGCGGGACGGTGAGCACGCACAAGGTGAGCCGAACGCACGAGCGGGAGACGTCGATGGCAAGCGACAAGGCACGCGATGCGCGGAGCACGGAACGGGTACCCGACGCGATCGATCTCGCTGAGCTGGTGCCGGAGTGGGTGCGGCGCCTCGCCGCGTACCCGCCGGGCATGCCGATCGAAGAGCTCGAGCGTGAGTACGGCATCACCGGATCGATCAAGCTCGCCTCCAACGAGAATCCGTTCGGCCCCTCGCCGCTGGCACTGGCGGCGATCCATGCGGCCCTCGGCTCGCTGCACCGCTACCCCGACGGCAGTGGCTTCTATCTGCGCGGCGCGTTGGCGGCGCGTCACGGCATCGGGCCCGACGCGATCATCCTCGGCAACGGCTCGAACGACATCATCGAGTTGCTCGTGCGGGCTTTCCTGCGCCCCGGCGACGAAGCGGTGATGGCCGAGCAGGCGTTCGTGATCTACCAGATGGTCGTGCAGGCCGCGGGCGCGACGCCGCGGGCCATCCCGTTGCGGCGCTTCACCCACGACCTCGACACGATGGCGCAGGCGATCGGCCCCGCAACCCGGCTGGTGTTTCTCGCCAACCCGAACAACCCGACCGGGACCATCTACCTGCGTGACGAGTGGGAGGACTTCCTCGACTCGGTGCCTCCGCACGTCGTCGTGGTGGCCGACGACGCGTATGCCGACTATGTCGAGGATCCCGACTATCCGGACTCGCTGAAGTACCATCGCCGTGGGCGGCTGCTGGTGACCCTGCGCACCTTCTCGAAGATCTACGGCCTCGCGGGTCTGCGGATCGGCTACGGCGTCGGCCCGCTCGAGGTGATCGAGGTCCTGAACAAGATCCGGCAGCCGTTCAACGTCAACTCGCTGGCACAGGTGGCGGCCCTCGCGGCGCTCGACGACACCGCCCACGTCGAGCGCACCCGTCGGAACAACGCCGAGGGTCTGGCGTTCCTGCGCGCCGGCTGCGAGCGTCTGGGGCGGCCGTACGTCCCGAGCTGGGCGAACTTCCTGCTCGTCGACGTGGGGGAGGGCGCGCGCGTGTACGAGGCACTGCTGCGTCTCGGCGTCATCGTCCGGCCGATGGACGGCTACGGCCTGCCGCGGCACCTGCGCGTCACCGTCGGCACGCCCGAGGAGAACCAGCGGTTCATCGAGTCGCTCGCGGCGGTGCTCGGGCGCGGCACGTGAGGCGCGTCGCCGACCGGCTGCTGATCGCCGGCGTCGGGCTGATCGGCGGCTCCCTCGCGATGGCGCTGCGCTCGCGCGGGTTGGTCGGCGAGGTGGTGGGATTCGGCCGGTCGGCCGAGAACCTGCGGGTGGCGCGGCGGCGCGGCATCATCGATCGCGCGGAGCGCGATCCCGAGCGCGCGGCGCGGGCGGTGGACCTCGTGGTCGTGGCGGTACCGGTGCAGGCGATCGCGCCGGTCGTGGGCGCCCTCGCGCCGGCGCTCCCATCGACGGCGGTCATCACGGACGCCGGCAGCGTGAAGGCGCCGGTCGTCGCGGCGGTCGAGCCGCGTCCTGGGCGACGGCGCGGCGCGCTTCTGCGGCAGCCACCCGATCGCGGGCACCGAGCATTCGGGCGCGGCTGCGGCGCTTCCCGATCTGCTCGAGGGACGCCGCTGCATCCTCACGCCGGGTCCGCGGACGGCGACCGGCACGCGGCGCCGGGTCCACGCGTTGTGGGAGGCGGCGGGCATGCAGGTGGAGGAGATGCCGGCGCGCACGCACGATCGCGTCTTCGCCTTCGTCAGCCATCTGCCGCACGCGGCGGCGTTCGCGCTGGTGAACGCCGTCGCCGACGCCGACCGCCAGGGCACGCGCCGCGCGCTCGCCTACGCGGCCGGCGGCTTCAAGCGACTGGACGCGCATCGCGGCGAGCTCGCCGGAGATGTGGCGCGACATCTGTCTCGCCAACCGCGACGAGCTGCTCGGCGCCATCGATGGCTTCGGCGCCGCCGTCGAGCGTCTGCGGGTCGCGATCGCACAAGGAGACGCCGGCGCGATCATGACCGAGCTCACGCGCGCACACACGACCCGACGCCGGCTCGGTGTGGCGCCGAGCGCCCCGGCGCGCCTGCGCGCTCGGCGTCGTGCACGGCGGTCACGCGGACGATGAGCTCGGTCGTGGTGCTGCCTGCGCGCCAGGGGCTGCGCGGCTCGTTCACGGTGCCGGGCGACAAGTCGATCGCCCATCGCGCGCTTCTCCTCGGCGCCATTGCGCGCGGTCCGACGGTGATCCGCGGGTTCCCGGGCGGCGCCGACAATCGCGCGACGCTCGCCGCCTGCCAGGCGCTCGGGGTGCCGGTCATCGCGCGTGGCGCCGACCTTCGGGTGGAGGGCGGCGGTTGGGATGGGCTGCGTGCGCCGGCGGCCACGATCGACTGCGCCAACTCCGGCACGACGATGCGCCTCCTCGCCGGCGTGCTGGCGGGTCGGCCGTTCGCGGCGCGGCTGGACGGCGACGCATCCCTGCGCCGTCGTCCGATGCGCCGCGTGCTGGCGCCGCTCGCAGACATGGGCGCGGCGATCCGCAGCGAGGGGGACGACCATCGACCGCCGCTCGCGATCACCGGCCGGCCGTTGCGCGGCGCTGCCCACCTGCTGCCGATCGCCAGCGCGCAGGTCAAGTCGGCGCTGCTGCTCGCCGGATTGCAGGCGTCGGGAACGACGAGCGTGGGCGAACCCGCGACCTCCCGTGATCACACCGAGCGCATGCTCCCGGCCTTCGGGGGCCGGCTGACGCAGGGTCCGCGGGGGATCATGGTCGTCGGACCGCAGGATCTCCGCGGCACGACGCTGGAGCTTCCCGGCGATTTCTCCTCGGCCGCGTTCCTCATCGTCGCGGCGCTGCTGGTGCCGGACTCCGAGCTGTGCCTCACCGGCGTCGGCCTGAACCCGACGCGCACGGGTCTGCTCGACGTCCTGGCCGCCATGGGCGCGAACGTCACCATGGCGCTCGACGCGCACGCCGGCGTCGAGCCGCGCGGGACGCTCACCGTGCGCGGCACCGCCCTGCGCGGGGCGTCGATCGGCGGCGAGCTGATGCTTCGGGCCATCGACGAGTTCCCGATTCTGTGTGTGGCGGCGGCCTGTGCCGAGGGTCGGACCGAGCTGCACGACGCCGCCGAGCTGCGCGTCAAGGAGAGCGACCGCATCGCCGTGATGGCGCGCACCCTGCGGGCGCTCGGCGCTACGGTCGACGAGCGCCCCGACGGTCTCGCGATCGACGGCCCGGCGCGACTGACCGGCGGCGCGATCGACTCCGCGGGCGATCACCGCATCGCCATGTCGGCCGCGGTCGCGGCACTGGTCGCGACCGGTCCCGTCACGATCGACGACGCCGCCTCCGCCGACGTCTCGTTCCCCGGCTTCTACGACATCCTCGCCCGCGCCAGCACCCGATGACCAAGCGCAAATCGCGCAAGGGCGCCAAGGCGCCGGCGCCGCCGCGCGGCGCCGCCGCGCGAGGCCGAGCACGAAGGGTCGCCAAGGCGGCGGCGGCGCCGCCGCGCGGCGCCGCCGCGCGGCCGGGAGCACCCCGGATTCACTCCGGGGTGCGACGCCCATCGCGCGGCGCAGCCGCGCGGGGGCAAATTGCAATCGACGGTCCCGCCGGCGCCGGCAAGAGCACGGCGGCACGTCTGCTCGCCGCCGCGCTCGGCTACGTCTACGTCGACAGCGGTGCGATGTACCGCGCCATCGGCCTGGCAGCGAAGCGCCGCCGCGTCGATCCGGACGATGCCGCGGCCGTGGTGAGCCTGGTGCCGGCCGTGACCCTCGCCGCGGACGAGCGCGGCACCCATGTCCACATCGACGGCGAGGACGTGACCAACGAGATCCGCATGCCCGACGCGGGTGCATGGGCCTCGCGGGTCGCCGCCCACCCGCGCGTGCGCCGGCGTCTGCTCGCGCAGCAGCGCGCGCTCGCGGCGCGCGGCGGTGTGGTCATGGATGGACGTGACATCGGCACCGTCGTCCTCCCCAAGGCCGGGTGCAAGTTCTTCCTCACGGCGAGCACCGCGGAGCGCGCGCGCCGCCGGCACGCCGAGGATCGGCGCGCAGGAGCGTCGGGCGACCTCGCGGCGACGCGTTCCGAGATCGAGGCGCGTGACCGGCGGGACCGCGCGCGCGCTATCGCGCCGCTCGTGGCCGCCGCCGACGCAATCGTCATCGACACCAGCCGTTTGAGCCCGGAGGGGGTCGTGGCGCGGATGCTCGAAGCGGTACGCGCACGCGCAAGGCCTTGAACTCTAAGGAGGAGAGCGCTAAGGAGAAATGCTCGGCTTGCGGGGGAGGTGGAGATCTTGTACCCAGGGGGTGTGCAGTTGACGAGTGAAGACAACCACGACCAGCGTGCGAGCGGCGCCGGAGGCGAAGACTTCGGCAGCATGTTCGAGCGCAGCCTGCGCGCGGTCAAACCCGGGGAGGTCGTCACCGGGCGTGTGGTGCATCTCGGCCGTGATCACGTCACGGTCGACATCGGGTACAAGTCCGAAGGCCAGATCCCCATCCACGAGTTCCGCAATCGCGACGGCTCCCTCGATGTTCAGGAAGGCGAAGAGATCGACGTCTACTTCGAAAGCTCCGAGTCCGAGGACGGCGGCATCGTGCTGTCGCGGCAGAAGGCCGAACAGTTCCGCGTCTGGCGCGACATCGAGAAGGCGTTCGAGAAGGAAGGCGCCGTCGAGGGCACGATCGTCGGCAAGGTGAAGGGCGGCCTCAAGGTCGACATCGGTGTGCCGGCGTTCCTGCCCGGCTCGCACGCCGACCTCCGGCCGGCGCGCAACCTCGACCGGTTCATCGGCCAGCGCGCGCGCTTCTCCATCCTCAAGTTCAATCGCTCGCGCGGCAACGTCGTCGTCTCGCGCCGCGCGGTCATGGAGCGCGAGCGCGAGTCGCTGAAGGGCGAGACGCTGAAGGTCCTCGAGGAAGGCGTCATTCTCGAGGGCACGGTCAAGAACATCACCGACTACGGCGCCTTCGTCGATCTCGGCGGGATCGACGGCCTGCTCCACATCACCGACATGTCGTGGGGCCGCATCGGCCACCCGTCCGAGGTGGTGAACGTCGGCGACAAGGTGCGCGTCGTCGTCCTGAAGTACGACCCCGAGCGCGAGCGCGTGTCGCTCGGCATGAAGCAGATCATGCCCGATCCCTGGTCCACCGTCGGAGAGCGGTTCCACGTCGGGATGAAGGTCAAGGGCAAGGTCGTGAGCCTGACCGACTACGGCGCGTTCATCGAGCTCGAGAAGGGCGTCGAGGGTCTGATCCACGTCTCCGAGATGTCGTGGACGAAGCGGGTGAGCCATCCGTCGAAGGTGCTGCAGCCGCAGAGCGAGGTCGAGGTCGTCATCCTCGACGTCGATCCGGCGAATCGCCGCATCTCCCTCGGGCTGAAGCAGACGGAGCCGAATCCTTGGGAGATGGTGCGGATCAACCACCCGTCGGTAGCCAGATCACCGGCAAGGTCAAGAGCATCACCGACTTCGGCGTCTTCGTCGGCGTCGACGAGGGCATCGACGGCCTGGTGCACATCTCCGATCTCCACTGGACCAAGAAGATCAAGCACCCCTCCGAGGTCTACAAGAAGGGCGACGACGTCCAGGCGGTCGTGCTGGCGATCGACGTCGACAACGAGCGCATCTCGCTCGGGGTGAAGCAGCTTGCCGAGGATCCCTGGAACAGCGTCCCGGCCCGCTATCCCGTGGGTTCGCGCGTTCACGGCACGGTCACGAGCGTCACCGACTTCGGCGTGTTCGTCGAGATCGAGGAGGGCCTCGAGGGCCTGATCCACGTCAGCCAGCTCTCGACCGAGCGGGTCGACAAGCCGTCGCAGCTCTTCAACGTGGGCGCGTCGGTCGAGGCCGAGATCACGCACGTCGATCCGCGCGAGCGGCGGATCGGTCTCAGCATCAAGGCGCTCCGTCGCAGCGAAGAGCGCGACGAGGTCGACAGCTATCTGCGCCGCGAGCGTGAGGGGTCGAAGTTCTCGTTCGAGGACATCCTGAGCGAGGAGCTGCGGCTGGATCGCGACGAGGGCGATCGCCCCGCGAAGGCGAAGAGCGACAGCGACAAGTAGCGCGGCAACGGCCATGGCGGCACGGCATCCCATCGCGCGCGGGCATAGTGGTCCTGTGCACGATCGTCGTGCTGTTCTTCGTCGGCGCGTTCGCGCTCACCGTGGGAACGGGCGGGCGCCTGTCCGCGGCGCTCGGCTTCGGCGGTAAGGTCGCCGTCGTCGAGGTGAGTGGGGTCATCACGGACAGCGAGGACGTGGTCGACGCGCTCACCAGTCTCCAGCATGCCCCCTCGGTGAAGGCCGTCGTGGTGCGGATCGACTCGCCGGGCGGCGGGGTGGCGCCATCGCAGGAGATCTACGACGCCATCGTCAAGCTCAAGGCGGTGAAGCCGGTCGTCGCCTCGCTCGGCGGGGTGGCCGCGTCCGGCGGCTACTACATCGCGAGCGCGTGCGACGCGATCGTCGCCAATCCCGGGACGCTCACGGGCTCCATCGGCGTCATCATGGAGATGGGGAACGTCCAGGAGCTGCTGCAGAAGATCGGTGTCCAGCCCGAGGTGCTGAAGGCCGGCGAGTACAAGGACATGGGCTCGTTCGTGCGGCCGCTCAGCGACCAGGAGCGAGCGATCTTCCAGCAGATGCTCGACAGCGTGCACACGCAGTTCATCACCGCCGTGGCGGCCGGCCGCAAGATGGACGCCGCCAAGGTACGGCAGCTGGCCGACGGTCGCATCTACTCGGGTGAGCAGGCCAAAACGATCGGTCTGGTCGACAACCTGGGAGGCCTGCGCGAGGCAATCACCCTCGCGGCCAACCGTGGCGGTATCGTCGGGGAGCCGAATGTCAGCCATGCCGCCGCGGGACGCGAGCCCTGGTGGTGGCGGCTGCTCTTCGAGAACCTCGCTCCATCAGGCTTGCTGCCGCTGCGCCCGACGCTCGGGCTGCAGCTGTTGTACGGCGGACCGTTCCCGCGTTGAACGCGCAAGGAGGCGCCATGACCGTCACCTCAACATCGTCTTCTGGCAGCAGCAGTGGGTCGATGACCAAACGGGATCTGATCGACGAGGTCGTGAAGCTCTATCCACGGTTCTCGGGTCGCGACGCCGAGGTCATGGTCAATGCGGTGTTCGACAGCATGACCGATGCGCTGGCGCGCGGCGAGCGCATCGAGATTCGCGGCTTCGGCAGCTTCGTCGTCAAGCACCGTCAGGCCCGCGAGGGTCGCAATCCGAAGACCGGGGCGCTGGTCCCGGTGGCGGCGAAGCGTGTGCCGTTCTTCAAGGTCGGCAAGGAGCTCAAGCTGCGCGTCGATGGCAAGCAGGCGTCCGGCGTGGAGCGCAGCCCCGCGCCGTCGACCCCGCCGGGAGTCTGAGCCGTCGGCGCGGCGTCGACGGGCCGGGCGGTGCCTGCATGAAGACGCTGTGGGCGCCGTGGCGCATGACGTATCTCGAGGAGGCGCCGCGCGCCGGGTGTTTCTTCTGCGCCGCGGTCGCGAGCGCCGACGATCACGCGCATCTCGTCGTCGCGCGGCTTCCCGAGGCGATCGTGATGCTCAACAAGTACCCGTACGGCTCGGGGCATCTGCTGGTAGCGCCCCGGGCGCACATCGCCCGGCCCGAGGAGTTGGCGGGCGCCGCCTACGCCGCGTTGATGGAGGCCGTGCGGCTCGCGGCTGGGGCGCTCCGCGCCGCATTCACGCCCGAAGGCATGAACATCGGGATGAACATCGGGCGGGCGGCGGGAGCAGGGGTGGCCGACCACTGCCACTGGCACCTGCTCCCGCGCTGGAACGGCGATACGAACTTCATGCCGCTCCTCGCCGAGGTGAAGGTCATGTCCGAGCACCTCGAGGCGACCTGGGAGCGCCTGCGCCGGCATTTCCCCTGACGCCCGAGCCGAGCGCGCAGCCCGGCGAGATGGTTCATGCGGCGCAGACGAAGTCGTGCAGCTCGCGAAAGCCGCGCGCGGCGAGCGCACGGCGAATGTCGGCGCGGGCGGTCGCGCCCGCGACGGCGGCGACGAGCGGTCGGTGGTGCTCGAGCGCGAGCGCGTCGGGATGGATGACGGGTGCGCCGTGGATGACGTTGCCGAGCCGGCCCGGATGCAGCTCGACGATGAAGGCGGGACGCTTGCCGTGCGCGAGCAACGCCCGCCGCAGCGCCCGGCCGGTCTCGCCGTAGCCCCACAGTACGTAGCGATCGCTCGTCGCGAGCAAGCCCTCGGCGACGAAGGCGGCCTTGCAGCGCGTGAACCGCTCGAGCCCGTAACGCGGGTCGCGCCAGGTGAGGCGGGTGGGATGGTTGCGCCAGGCGAGCAGGCGGCGCGGCACGTTCGCGATCGCGGCGCCGCCGGCGAGCAGGCGCAGCACGAGATCGTAGTCCTCGGGCCAGGCGCGGTCGCGATACCCGAGCGCGGCGAGCGCCGCGCGCCGGATCATGAGCGTCGGATGCGCCACCGGGCACTCGATGTACGCCTCGGTACGCAGCGTTTGCGGCGTCTCGATCGCGTTCAGCCAGCGCTCGTACGCCCGCAGGCCGGCCCCGACGCCGGCCCGCGGGAAGATGCGGACGCGACAGCCGACGGCGTCGAGCTCGGGCCGCCCATCGAGGGCCGCCCGCTGGAGGCGCAGGCGGTCGCGGTGCATGAGGTCGTCCGCGTCCATGCGGGCGACCAGATCGCCGCGGCAGCGGGCGAGGCCGGCCTCGAGGGTGGCCACGATTCCGCGATACGGCGTGGCGACGAGGATCAGGCGGGGGTCATCGCGCGCGAGGGCGCGTGCCCGCGCGAGCGTGTCGTCGTCCGAGCCGTCGTCGACCAGCACGCATTCCCAATCCCGCTCGGTCTGACGGAGGATGCTCCGCCAGCACGCGTCGAGCGTCGCGCCCGCATTGCGCGCGGGCAACAGGATGGAGATCGCAGGTCGCACGAGATGTGCTCGTTTACTCGGCCCGAAGCGAGCGCATATAATGCCGCGGATTTCGCACCAAGGGGAGGATGACAGCGATGGAAGACGCGCGCACGCTCGGTGAGCTCCGGCGGACCGGGTACGAGGTCGTGCCGGTACGCGAGGAGATGCGCCGGAACCTGTTGGCGGCCCTGGGGCGTAGCGAGCGCATCCTGTCGGGCATCATCGGCTACGACGACACCGTCGTGCCGGAGATTGAGAACGCCGTCCTCTCCGGGCATCACATCGTCTTCCTCGGGGAGCGCGGGCAGGCCAAGTCCCGCATCATGCGCGGACTCGTCTCATTGCTCGACGAGCGGGTGCCCGCCGTCGCCGGCTGCGAGATCAACGACGCGCCCTTCCAGCCGATCTGTCGCTTCTGCCGGCGACGGGTGGAGGAGGAAGGCGACGCACTTCCGCTCGTCTGGATCGACCGCGCCCACCGCTACGGTGAGAAGCTGGCGACGCCGGACGTCTCGATGGCGGACCTGATCGGCGAGATCGACCCGATCAAGGTGGCCGAGGGGCGCTATCTCGCGGACGAGGAGACGATCCATTACGGCCTCGTGCCGCGGACGCACCGCGGCATCTTCGCGATCAACGAGCTTCCCGATCTCACGGAGAAGGTCCAGGTCGGGCTCTTCAACCTGATGGAAGAGCGGGACGTCCAGATCAAGGGTTACAAAATCCGGCTGCCGCTCGACGTCATCATCGTGGCCAGCGCGAATCCCGAGGACTACACCAGCCGCGGGCGGATCATCACCCCGTTGAAAGACCGCTTCGACGTCCAGATCCGGACGCACTATCCGCTGCGGCTGGAGGACGAGATCGCGATCATGGAGCAGGAGGTCGCGGCCGGGGACCGCGGCGGTCGGGAGCTGCGCGTGCCGGGTTTCGTGAAGGAGCTGATCGCGCAGCTCACGATGGAGGCGCGGGCGTCGAACGAGATCAACCAATCCTCTGGCGTCAGCGTGCGCATCACGATCAACAACTACGAGAGCGTCCTCGCCAACGCCGAGAAGCGGGCGGTACGATGCGGCGAGCGCGAGATCGTCCCGCGCGTGACCGACCTGCACGCGGTGCTGGCGTCGATGGCGGGGAAGATCGAGCTCGAGTACGCCGGCGAGGACAAGAAGGAGAGCGATCTGATCGATCGCCTGCTCGGCCGGGCCGTGCACAAGGTCTTCGATCGCGCGGTCACCGTCGAGTCGCTGAAGAAGGTCATCGAATATTTCGAGGGTGGCGGCGGTGTCGAGGTGTCGGATCGCATGCCGGCGCTCGACTATCTCGAGGGAGTGCGCGGCATTCCAGGTCTGCGCGAGGCGATCGTCGCGCTCGGTCCGTTCGAGAGCCCGGCCCTGGTCGCGGCGGCGAGCGAGTTCCTCCTCGAGGGCCTGCACGTCCACCAGAAGCTCAACAAGGATCGCCAGGGGGGGCGATTCACGTACCGGAGCTGAGCGCCGCATGCTGACGCATCGCTACACCCGCTGGGACGGGAGTCAGCGCATCCGCCTCGACGCGGACCAGGTCTTCGCGAAGCTCGGCGAGTACCTGTCCTATACCGACAACGTGCGCCAGGCGCTGGAGTGGCTGCTGCGCCAGGGCATCGAGATGGACGGCGCGCGCGTGCTCGGGATCGACGACTTCCTCGAGCAGCTGCGCGACCAGCTGCGACGCCGGTACCAGGAGTTCAACCTCGGCAGCGCGCTCGACGAGAAGCGCCGGAAGCTCGACGAGCTGCTCGACCTCGAGCGGGCGGCGCTCGACGAGCGCCGGGCGGGGCGTCCCGAGCTCGACGCCAAGCGGGAGCTGCTTGCTCGCCTGCCGGGCCGGTTGGCGGACGCCATCACCGCGCTGTGCGACTATGCCTTCGAGGACGCGGATGCCGCCGCCGAGTTCTCGCAGCTCCTCGAAGACCTCGACGACATCCGACGGCTCGAGGATTTCATCCGCCGCCACGGCGATCTCTTCCAGGGGCCGACGGCGCTCGACTTCGAGCGCGCCCTCGAGCTGATGGAGGAGATGGAGCGATTGAAGCGGCTCGAGCAACAGCTGCTCTCGGGGAGCATCCAGGGTATCGACGCCGACGAGCTCGAGCAGGCGCTCGGCGGCCAGGCGGCCCAGGACTTCCGCACGCTGCAGGAGATGATGGCGCTGCTCCAGGAGTCGGGCTACCTGATGCAGCGAGACGGGCACGCGACCTTGTCCCCCCGCGGCGTCCGCAAGATCGGCCAGCTCGCGCTACGCGACATCTACCAGGGCCTGCTGCGGGACCGCCCGGGCGCTCACGCCACCGACCTGCGCGGCGCCGCCACGGTGCGGCCCGATTCGGCGAAGGCCTACCGGCACGGCGACCCGTTGCACCTCGATCTCGTCGGTACCCTGAAGCAGGCGCTGACGCGTGGACCGCGGACGCCGCTCGACCTCGTCCCCGACGACTTCCGGGTGTTCGACTCCGACGACGCCACCAGCACCTCGACCGTCCTGCTGCTCGACATGAGCTGGTCGATGTCGTGGGAGGGGCGCTTCGCTGCGGCAAAGAAGGTCGCCCTGGCGCTGGAGAGCTTGATCCGCTCGCGCTACCCGCGCGACTACTTCGCGATCGTCGGCTTCTTCACGCGCGCGGTGGAGCTCAAGCTCCGCGATCTCCCCGAGGCGAGCTGGAACATGGGCGATCCGTTCACCAACCTGCAGGACGGCCTGCGCCTGGCCTCGGAGCTGCTGTCGCGCCACCGCAGCACCAATCGCCACCTCATCGTGATCACCGACGGGCAGCCGACGGCGTATTTCTCCCGCGGCCGCCTCTACTGCGAGTGGCCGCTCAGCTTCGGCGGCATCAGCATGCGGGCCGCGCAGGAGACGCTGAAGGAAGTCGAGCGCGTGACCCGGATGGGCATCACCATCAACACGTTCATGCTCGACGACAGCCCGAGCCTGCGGGCCTTCGTCGAGCGGATGACCCGCATCAATCGCGGACGGGCGCTGTACACGCGCCCGGATCGCCTGGGCGAGTACCTGCTCGTCGACTACATCGGACGCAAACGGAAGAAGATCTGAAGGACCAGGGCGGCACGGTGGGTGGGGGTGCGAAGGTGACGCCGATGCTGGCGCAGTATCTCCGTCTGAAGGAGCGCCATCGCGACGCGATCCTGATGTTCCGCCTCGGGGATTTCTACGAGATGTTCTTCGAGGACGCGGAGCGCGCAGCCGCCATCCTCGACATCACGCTCACCGCGCGCAACAAGCACGACGCAACGCCGATCCCGCTGTGCGGCGTGCCGTTCCACTCGGTCGAGCCGTACATCCAGAAGCTCCTCGGTGCCGGGCTGAAGGTCGCGATCTGTGAGCAGATCGAGGACCCGCGCGGGGCCAAGGGGTTGGTCGATCGCGACGTCGTGCGGGTGATCACCCCCGGAACGATCGTCGAGGAGGAGAGCCTCGATCCGCGGACGCCGAGCTTCCTCGCCGTGCTCGGCAGCGACCCGCAGGGTTACGCCCTCGCCGTCACCGACATCTCGACCGGCGAGGTGCGGGTCGCCACCTTCGGCGCGCAACCTGGCGCCATCGCGAGCGTCGCCGAACGCGACGAGCTCGTCGAGGCGGTGGCCGAGGAAATCGCCCGCCTCGGCGTCAAGGAGCTCGTGCTCTCGCCCGCCGAGCAATCGATCGTCGAGCGCCTGACGGCGCGGGCGCCGCGCGTCTTTCGCAGCTTGATTCCCGAGGCGTGGTCCGACGTCGCCGAAGCGAGGGTGTGGCTCGGCGGGCTCGGGGTGGATGTCGCGGCGACGGGAGCGGCCGCCCTGGCCGCGTTGAGCGGACTGCGGGCCTATCTGCGCGAGACCTATCGCGGCACGCTCGATCACCTCCGGGCGCCGGAGCTCTACTGCCCGAGCGACACGCTGGTGCTCGACCACGTGACGCGGGCCAACCTCGCGCTGGTGCACGGCGCCTCCGGCGAGACCCGTGCGTCGCTGCTGGCGGTGCTCGACCGGACGGCGACACCGATGGGGAGCCGTACGCTGCGCCGCTGGCTGCTCGCCCCGCTGACGAGCTGCGCCGCGATCGGCCGCCGGCACGACGCCGTCGAGGGCCTGATCGAGGCGCCGGAGTTCCGCGCCGACCTCGCCGCGGGCCTGGCGGGCATGGGCGATCTCGAACGTCTGGCGGGCCGCGTCGGTACCGCCACGGCCTCCCCGCGCGACCTGGCCCGCCTGGCGGCGGCGCTCGAGCGGGTCGCGGCGCTCGCCGCGCGACTCGGCGACGCCGGTGGCCTGCTCGGCGAGGTCGCGGCCAGCCTCGACGCGTTGCCCGAGACGCGGGCCCGGATCGCCGCGTTGCTGGTCGACGAGCCGCCGCCGACCGTTCGCGGCGGCCCGATCGTGCGCGAGGGCTTCCACCCCGAGGTCGACGAGCTGCGCGCCGCAGCGCGCGACGGTCGCGGCTGGGTGGCGGCGCTGGAGACGCGCGAACGGGCCAGGACCGGCATCGGCTCGTTGAAGATCCGCTACAATCGCGTCTTCGGGTACGCGATCGAGGTGACGCGCGCCAACCTCGCCGCAGTGCCGTCCGACTACGTACGCAAGCAGACGCTCGCTGGCGCCGAACGCTTCGTAACGGCAGAGCTGAAGGACCACGAGCGGCGGCTCCTCGGCGCGGAGGAGCGCCTGCGCCAGCTCGAAGCCGAGCTCTTCGCGGCGCTCGTCGCCGACGTCCGCCTGCGGCAGCGTGCGCTCACGGAGAACGCGCGTGCGCTCGGCATCCTCGATACACTGGTCGCCCTCGCCGACGTCGCGCACGATCGGGGGTACGCGCGGCCCGTCCTCGATCGCGGCAGCGCGATCGTGATCCGCGACGGTCGCCATCCCGTGATCGAGAGCACGCGCGCCGGGGAGCGCTTCGTACCGAACGATTGCACCCTCGACGAGGCGCAACAGATCCTGCTGATCACCGGGCCCAACATGGCCGGGAAATCGACCTATCTGCGTCAGGTGGCGCTCCTCGTGATTCTCGCCCAGATGGGCAGCTTCGTCCCGGCGGCCGAGGCGCACGTGGGGGTCGTCGACCGGATCTTCACGCGCGTGGGAGCATCGGACGACCTCGCCGCCGGCGACTCGACGTTCATGGTCGAGATGCGCGAGACGGCGCACATCCTGCGCGAGCTGACCGAGCGGAGCCTGGTGGTCCTCGACGAGATCGGCCGCGGCACGAGCACCTTCGACGGCATCGCGATTGCGTGGGCGGTGGCCGAGCATCTCCACGACCGGTGCCCGGGGGCGAAGACCCTCTTCGCCACCCACTACTACGAGCTCACGGCGCTGGCCCGGCAGCGTTCGCGGATTCGGAACTATTCGGTCGCGGTCCGGGAGTGGAACGGGGAGATCATCTTCCTGCGCCGGATCGTTGCGGGCCCGGCCAGTCGCAGCTACGGTATCGAGGTGGCGCGATTGGCGGGTCTTCCGGCCGTGGTGCTCGACCGGGCACGCGGCCTGCTCGCGGCGCTCGAGCGCGGCGAGCTCCTCGAGGAGGACCGCCGCGCGGAAGGCGCGACCTCGGCGGACGAGCCTCGCCAGTTGGGGCTCTTCGGCGCCCGGTCGTCCGCGGTCGAGGCGCGGCTGCGCCAACTGGACGTTGCACGGATGACGCCTCTCGATGCATTGAACGAGCTGCACGGGCTGGTGGAGACAGTGCGGGGTGGGGGCCGGGAAGATGGGACGCACGAGCACGACGGCTGAACTGATCGGAGCGGGCAGGGTCGCCGCCAGCGGCGGCGCGCGGCGGAGGCGTGTGCAGGCCGGAGGGGGGTGCGTCGCCGCCCGCGGGCTGATCGTGGTGCTGCTGGCGCTCCTGGTGCCGGCACTCACCCTGGCGTCGCCGCCGTTCAAGCCCCCGCCGCGGCGGACGCGCGGCCTCGTCCGTCCGACCGTGCAGGCGGCTGCGCCCGCGCGCATCGAGCGCGTACGGTATCAGGCGGATCAGCAATCGACCCGGGTCATCGTGCTGCTGTCGCGAAAGGTGCCGTACGAGGTGCAGCGTCCTGCCGGGCGAGCCGACGCGCGGCAGCGAGCGACGAGTGGTCCTCGACTTCTCCAACGCGAAGCTCGGGGAGGACGCCGTCCAGCCGATCGGTGTCGAGGACGGCCTGCTGAAGCAGATTCGCACGGGTCAATTCAATGCGCGTACCGCGCGCGTCGTGCTCGACCTCGCAAGCGTGACCGGCCACCACGTGGAGATGCTCGACGATCCGCCGCGCGTCGTCGTCGACATCGCCGGGCGCAGGGTTCCGGCGACGCGTGACCGGGCGGAGGACGGCAACGTCCCGACGCCCGCGGCGCCGGCGCACGGTGCCGCCGACGCTCCTCCGTCGGCCATGCTCTTTCCGCCAGCCGCGGTCCCCACCCCCGCGGCGAAGGAACACGATGCCCGCCGCCCGGCCGCCGCCGCGCCGAGCAAGCCCGGAGCTCCCGGCATGACGTGGCAGGGCGGCGCCGACGCGCACGCCGGCGAGCCGACCCCCGCGACGGAAGGGGATCGCGACGCGAAGGCGAGCACGGGCACCGAACCGAAGCGCGACCAGGCCCCGCAGGGGCAGGTGGCGGCCACCGAGAGCGCGCGCGCCGAGCGCGCCGCTCCAGCGCACCGCCCCGTGGCGGATCGTCCTCGATCCCGGCCACGGCGGGAACGATCCGGGCGCTCGGGGTCGACGGGGTCATGGAGAAGGACGTCACCCTTGCCCTCGCGAAGCGTCTCAAGCGGCGTCTCGAGGAGGGGCTCGAGGCACAGGTGCTGCTGACGCGCGAGACGCGACGTCACGCGCTCCCTCGCGGAGCGCACCGCGTTCGCCAACGCGAGCAACGCCGACCTCTTCGTCTCGATCCACACCAACGCCGACGTCGCCGGCGAGCTTCACGGCGTCGAGACGTACACCCTCAACAACATCGAACGACCGCGCCACGATCCGCCTCGCCAAGATGGAGAACGGTCCCGGCGTTCGCGACGGGGCGCGGCGACCTCTCGTTCATCCTCAGCGACATGGTGCAGTCGGGCAAGGAAGAGGATTCGATCGTGCTCGCGGACCGCCTGCAGCAGCGTCTGCTGTCCCGCCTGCGCAGCCACTACCCGGACGTCCGCAACCTCGGCGTGAAGAAGGGGCCGTTCTACGTCCTGGTCGGCGCCTACATGCCGTGCGTGCTGGTCGAGACGTCGTTCCTCAGCCACCCGGTCGAGGGGCGACGCCTCGCGTCGCGCCGCGTATCAGGCGGACGTCGTCGAGGGCCTCTACCTCGGCGATCGCCGACTATCTTCGGCGATGCTGCGTCTGGCGAAGACGCTCTGATGTCGGCGCACAGATCGGTCATGGCGATCGCGCAGCCGAGCTGATCGGCGCGCTTCCCGAGCTGCCCGCCGGTCGGCGACGGCGGCGGCGACCTGAGCGCGCTCGCGAAGCAGTACATCATCGACGTGCACGCCGCATCCTGTCGCCGACGCGCCACCGCGCCGGCGCCAGCGGGCGCGCGGTCGTCAAGGCGCTACACCGCGCGCGGTCGATCGCCTCGATCGGGTTCCTCTTCAACTCGGCGACGGCCGAGTACACGCGACGCTACGTGCTCGCTCGACCACCGCTGCGCCGTCGCGGCCCAGGGCGGCTACGGACGCTGCGAGCTCAACCCGTCATCCGACATCGACCTTCTCGTCCTCTATCCGTGGCGAGCCGAACGCGTACGTCGAGACCGTCGCCGAGCGCATCCTCTACACCCTGTGGGACGCCGGTCTGGTGGTCGGGCATGCGAGCCGCAACGTCGACGACGTGCGTGCGGCTCGCGCAACAGGACCTCAAGGTCAAGACGGCGCTCCTCGACGCGCGCTACCTGTGCCGGCGACGGCGCGCTCTATGCGCAGTTCGAGAAGGCGATGGAGTCGGAGGTCCTGAAGAAGAACGCCGCGCGCTTCTATCGCGAGAAGCTCGCCGAGAGCGCCGAGCGGCATCATCGTTACGGCGACTCGGTCTATCTCCTCGAGCCGCAGCTGAAGGAGGGCGCCGGCGGGCTGCGCGACATCCATACCGCGATGTGGCTCGCGAAGGTCAAGTACAAGGTGAAGAGCCTGCGCGAGCTGGTCGTGAAGGGCGTCGATCAGCGATCGCGAGCGCGCCGAGGTCGAGGCGTCGCAGGACTTCCTCTTCCGGGTGCGGAACGCGCTGCACTTCTCGACCGGCGCGCACCAGGATCAGCTCACGTTCGATTTCCAGGACCGCATCGCCGCGGAGCTCGGCTTCGTCGAGCGAACGACCATCGGCGCGCGGTCGCCGACTTCATGAAGACCTACTACATCCACGCGACCGCCGTCGCGGCGGTTCTCCAGACGCCGTCATCGAGCGCTGCACCGAGCGGCCGCATCCGTACCGTCTGATCGGCCGGGTGATCGGCCGCGAGATCCGCGAGGGCGTCTGGATCTTCAACCGCACGCTCTCCGCCAACGGCGCGGAATGTCCTGCGGCGCGATCCGTCGAATCTCGTCACGCTCTTCCGCGACGCCCAGCGCCACGGCGTGCAGCTCACGCAGGGGACGAAGCGGCTCATCCGCGAGCACCTCGACCTCATCGGCGAGGCGGAGCGGCACGACCCCGCGTTCGTCGGCCCCTTCCTCGAAATCCTCGGCTGGAAGCACGACGTCTGGGAGACGCTGCGGGAGATGCACGCGGTCGGCGTGCTGTGCGCGCTGTTCCCGGAGTTCGCGCGCATCGACTGCCTGGTGCAACGCGATCTCTATCACGTATACACGGTCGACGAGCATTCGCTGATCGGCATGCGCGAGCTGGAGCGTCTGCGCCACGGCGAGTACAAGCGAGATCGCGCCGCTTCTGACCGAGGTCGTGCGCGAGCATCGATCGGCACGAGGTGCTCTTCCTCGCGATGCTGTTCCACGACATCGGCAAAGGCCACGGCGAGCGAGCACCCGGCGCGCGGCGCCGCCTACGTCCCGGCCATCGCACGGCGGCTGCGTCTCGAACGAGGACGAGACGGCGCAGTGGGAGTTGCTCGTGCGGCAGCACCTGCTCATGTCGTATCTCGCGCAGCATCGCGACACGCACGATCCGCGTCTGGTCCGCGAGTTCGCGCGCACGGTCGGCAGTGCCGACAATCTGAAGCAGCTCTACGTGCTGACGTTCGCCGACATGCGTGCCGTCGGTCCGAAGGTGTGGAACAACTGGCGCGACATCTTGCTGGCCGAGCTGTACCTGCAGGCGCACGAGCCTGTTCGAGCAAGGGCAGCTCGTGGAGGACGACACCGCGGTCATGCGGCGCGCGTCCGGGCACGCGTCCTGGCGTCGGTCGATCCGTCGACGCCGGAGCGCCGGCGTTCGAGTCCTTCCTCGCGAGCATGCCGGACGCGCTACTGACCAGCCACGCCCGAAGCCGCAGATCGTCGCGCACTTCGAGCTGATGAACCGGCTGCGCGAGGAATGGGGCATCCGCCCGCCCGCGGAGCACCGCCAATCTCTTCGTCAGCACGTGCGTCACTTCGAGGAGGCGGAGTACACGGAGTTCACGATCTGCACGCCGGACCGGCCCGGGCTCTTCGCGATGATCACGGGCGTGCTGACCGCGCACGGCATGAACATCGTCGGCGCGCGCATCACCACCTCGCGCGGCGGCGTCGCGCTCGACACCTTCCGTCTCGGTCACTTCGAGCGGCGCGAGATGGTGCTGGAGCCCGAGCGGTGGGAGCGGGTGCAGCAGATGCTCGAGCGGGTCCTGCGCGGCGAGGTCGACGTCGAGAAGCTCGTCGAGTCATCGGGCCGTCCGTCGATCCTCGAGCGCGCCGGTGCCGGCCGGATCGACCGAGGTCATCGCCGACAACGAGATCGCGACGACTACACCGTCCTCGACGTGATCACCAGCGATCGCGTCGGCGTCCTGTTCGCGATCACGTACGCTCTGCACCGCCTCGGTCTCGTGATCCACCTCGCCAAGATCACGACCCAGGTCCATCAGGTCTTCGACGTCTTCTACGTCACCGACGCGAGCGGCGCGAAGGTCACCGATCCCGAGCGGCTCGAGCACGTCGCGCGAGACGATCGCCTCGCGGAGCTGCGCCCGTCGCTCGGGCGGCGCGCTTCGCACGTCGCGAGAGTCCCGTGAGCGTCGCTCGACCCTGGATCGACCGGTTCCTCGCCTTCGCCGCGGCGGAGCGCGGCTTCTCGCCGCACACGGTCGGCGCGTACGCGCGCGACCTCTCGCGCTTGGCGACGTTCGCCGAGGAGCGCGGTGTGCGCCACGCGGTCGCGTCGATCCGGCCCTGCTGCGGGAGTTCCTTGCCGCCGAGCGCCGTGGCGGTCTCAGCAGCGGAGCCAGGCGCAGGCGCGCGGCGGCGCTGCGCGGGTTCGGGCGCTATCCTCGTGCTCGCGCGGCGCCATGCCGGCGTCGCCCGCGGCCGACCTGCGCGTGCGAAGCAGCGTGCCGGCACTGCCGCACGCGCCGGGGGCGGAGGATATCCGCGATGCTGCTGGAGACGCCGCCGGCCGATTCGCCGCTCGGCCGGCGTGACCGCGCCATGCTCGAGCTGCTCTACGGCGCGGGCCTGCGCGTCTCCGAACTGGTCGGCCTGCGGCGCGCGAACGTCGATTTCGACGCGAACTGCGTCCGGTTGATGGGGAAAGGCAGTCGCGAGCGGGTCGTGCCGCTCGGGCGCGCGGCACGGGCGCGGCTCGAGGACTACCTCGGCAGCGCCCGGCCGCTGCTCGCCGCGTGCGGGCACGCGTGCGCCCCGGAGCTGTTCATCTCACGACGAGGCGAGGCGCTGTCGCGGCAAACGGTCTGGAAGCTCCTGAAGCGGTACCTGCGCGAGGCCTCGCTCGACGCCCGCCTGTCGCCGCACAGCCTGCGCCATGCGTTCGCGACGCATCTCCTCGACGGCGGGGCGGACCTCCGCGCCGTGCAGGCGATGCTCGGTCACGCGGAGATCGCGACGACCCAGATCTACACGCACGTCGCGCCGCGACGGTTGCGTGAGGTCCATCGTCGCTATCATCCGCGCGCGGGCGGCGGAGGGACGCGCGCCCCGCGCGGCGAGCCGCGCGCCGGGAAGTGACGTCGGACGACGGGTGCGGAGATTTGCCGCTGCGTCGCACGGAATTGCACCCCCGGGTCTTGCTTGTTAGGTACAGTCATGGGAAGTCCAGAGCACGCGCTCGAGCTGGCGCGGCAGCTCCTGTTCGCGGTCGTCCCGTTGTTGATGGCGGTCATTTTCCACGAGGTTGCGCATGGGGTGGTGGCGCTGCGGCTCGGCGACGATACGGCGCAACGGGTAGGTCGCCTGACCTTGAACCCGCTGCCCCACATCGACCCCTTCGGCACGGTGCTGCTGCCGGCGCTGCTGGCGATCGCCGGCGCCCCCGTGTTCGGCTACGCGCGGCCGGTGCCGGTCGACTATCGCAATCTGCGTGAGCCGCGGCGCCGGGGAATGGTGCTGGTCGCGCTCGCCGGGCCGCTCACCAACGTCGTGCTGGCGACGGGCAGCGCGCTCGTGTTCCGCGTCCTCTACGGCTACCTCCAGACGATCGACGCCGGGGCGGGCACGACGAGCGTGCAGCTCGCGACCTGGATCGTCCTGCCGCTGGCGGTGATGGCCAAGTACGCCGTGCTGATGAACGTGGTGCTTGCCGTCTTCAACCTGATCCCGATCCCGCCGCTCGACGGCGGTCGCGTGCTGACGGGCGTCCTGCCGTCCCCTACGCACGCCGTGTGGCGTCGCTCGAGCCGTACGGCATGCTCATCATGATGGGGCTCTTGATGACCCGCTCCGTCGGCACGATCATCGATGCACCGGTGCGCCTGCTCCTGCGGGTGCTGCTGTGACGGCGGCGCCTCGTATCGTCAGCGGCATGCGCCCGACGGGCCGCCTGCACCTCGGGCATCTGCTCGGGACGCTGCGCAACTGGCGGGTGCTGCAGGCCCGGCGCGCGAGTGCTTCTTCTTCATCGCCGACTGGCACGCCCTCACCACCGACTACGATCGCAGCGAGGGCGTGAGCGGCAACATTTTCGAGATGGTGCTCGACTGGCTCGCCGCCGGCATCGATCCGGAGCGCGCGACGATCTTCGTGCAATCCGCCGTTCGCGAGCACGCCGAGCTGCACCTCCTGCTTTCGATGATCACCCCCGTCAGCTGGCTCGAGCGCGTGCCGACCTATAAGGAGATGCAGCAGCAGCTCGAGGATCGCGACCTCTCGACATACGGCTTCCTCGGCTATCCCGTGCTGCAGGCCGCCGACATCCTGATGTACAACGCGACCGGGGTGCCGGTCGGGGCCGATCAGGTTCCACACGTGGAGCTGACGCGCGAGATCGCGCGGCGCTTCAACCATCTGTTCGGCGAGACCTTCGTCGAGCCGCAGGCGCTCCTCGCCGAGACGCCGCGCGTGCCCGGGCTCGACGGCCGCAAGATGAGCAAGAGCTACGGCAACGCCGTCTACCTCGCCGACGATGCCGCCGAGGTGAAGGCCAAGCTCTCGCGCATGATGACCGATCCCCGTCGCGCCAGGCGCCATGATCCGGGCGACCCCAGCGATTGCCCGGCGTACAACCTGCACCGGGTCTACTGCACGCCGGAGGAGCTGGCGTACACGGCGCACGGTTGCAGGACGGCGGAGATCGGCTGCCTCGAGTGCAAACAGATCATGATCGCGCGCGCCGAGGAGGAGCTCGGGCCCCTGCGCGCGCGGCGCGCGGAGCTGGCGGCGCGGCCCGACGAGGTTCGCGCCATCGTCGCGCGGGGGACGGCGCGGGCGCGTGCAGTGGCGGCGGAGACGATGGCGCTGGTGCGCGCCCGCGTCGGCGTGGGAGAAAGCGCATGACGTATCAGGTCAAGCTCGAGGTGTTCGAAGGGCCGCTCGATTTGCTGCTCCACCTGATCAAGCGCGAGGAGGTCGACATCTACGACATTCCGGTGGCGCGGATCACCGATCAGTACCTGCAGATGGTCGACATGATGCAGGACATGAACCTCGACGTCGCGGGCGAGTACCTGGTGATGGCCGCAACGCTGATGCATCTGAAGTCGCGTCTGCTGCTGCCGCCCTCCGAGGTCGACGCCGACGAGCCCGAGGACGACCCGCGGACGGAGCTGGTGCAACAGCTGCTCGAGTACCAGCGCTACCGCGAGGCGGCGCTGGCGCTCGGCTCCCGTCCGGTGCTCCTGCGGGACGTGTTCCGCCGTGAGCCCGACGCGCCGGCACGGGACGAGGGCGAGGGTGTGCGGCTGCGGGACGTGTCGCTCGCGGACCTCCTCGAGGCGTTCCGCGAGGTGCTCGAGCGTGCGGCGCGCGAGAGCTTCCACGAGATCGTGCATGAGGAGATTCTCGGTCGCCGAATGCGTCGACGTGATCGTACGCCGCCTCGAGACGGACGGAAGGCTCAGATTCACCGACCTGTTCACGGACGGCGCGAGCCGGCGCCGCCTCGTGGCCACGTTCCTGGCGCTGCTCGAGCTGGTGAAGGCGCAGGCGATCCGCGCATGCCAGGAGGAGGAGTTCGGCGAGATCCTGCTCGTGCCCGGCCGCGCCGGCGCGCCCGCGATCGACGTGACGGAGGAGGATGGCGATGGCCGATGAAGGTATGGAGCTCGAGCCGGGGGAGGCGGACGACCTGCCCGTGGAAGCGCAGGCGGACGGCATCGACGAGCGCCTGCTGGGCATCCTGGAGAGCGTACTCTTCGCGGCCGGCGAGCCGCTGACGCTGGTCCGCCTCGCGGACGTGATACCGGGTCCGACGCGTGGCGAGCTGCGCGCGGCGCTCCGCGAGCTCGGGGTGCGCGCCGAGCGCGATCAACGCGGCATCCGTCTCCTCGAGGTCGCGGGCGGCTATCAGTTCCGCACCGATCCGGCCCACGCGGAGTGGGTGCGACGACTCTTTCAACAGAAGCCGTGGCGGCTCACGCGTGCGACGCTCGAAACGCTGGCGATCGTCGCATACAAGCAACCGATCACCCGCGCCGAGATCGAGGCGATCCGCGGCGTCGATGCCGACAGCGTCCTTGCCTCCTTGCTGTCTCGGAAGCTGGTCAGGATCGTCGGGCGTAAGGAAGTCATGGGACGGCCGCTGCTCTACGGTACGACGCGCCAGTTCCTCGAGGTCTTCGGGCTGCGCGACCTGACCGAGCTACCCGCGCTCGGCGAGGTCGTCGCCGCGGTCCCCGAGGCGGTCGAGGCGGGTGCGGCGGCCGTCGGTGACCTGACCTGGAGCGGTGATGACAATAGCAACGAGATCGACGGGAACGCGCTTGCAGAAGTGGCTGGCGGAGGCGGGGATCTGCTCGCGCCGGGCGGCGGAGGAGATGATCCGGCAGGGCCGGGTACGGGTGAACGGTCGCACGGTGACGGAGCTCGGGAGCCGGGCGACCGCAGCTGACAGCGTCACCGTAGACGGCAAGCTCGTGGGCGCCCGGCGCGAGCTGCTCTACATCTTGCTCCACAAGCCGGCCGGCGTCGTCACCACCTTGAAGGATCCCGAAGGGCGCCCGACGGTGCGCACGATGTTGCCGCGAACGCTTCCGCGCGTGTTTCCGGTCGGACGGCTCGACGTACAGTCGACCGGCCTCGTGCTGCTGACCAACGACGGCGAGCTCGCCGCGCGCTTGATGCATCCGCGCCATCACGTGCCGCGCGCGTATCGCGTCAAGGTGCGGGGTCGGCCGGACGCGGCGGCGCTCGCGCGTCTGCGCCGCGGCATGCGCCTCGAGGACGGTCCGACCGGTGCGGCAGAGGTCACGGTCGAACGTGAGCTGCCGACCAAGACCTGGCTTCGGATCGTCGTCCACGAGGGCCGGCGTCATCTCGTCCGCCGGATGTGCCATGCCGTCGGTCATGGAGCCGAGAAGCTGCAGCGGGTCGCGCTCGGTCCACTGCTCCTCGGACGTCTGTCGCTCGGCGAAGCGCGGATGCTCGCGCCGCACGAGAGCGCCGCGCTGCGTCGTGCGGTCGGTCTCGAGCGTCCGGGTGCCGGCGGAAACGGCGCCAAGCGGCGGCACGCTGGCGCACGCTGATCTGACGCACCGCGCCCGTCAACTTCGTGGCCAGAGCGTCCAGCTTTGCACAGGATCCCCGACATGGGAGCGCGGATTCGCCGTGCCGACGTGACGCCGACGGTTGGCACGAAACGTGGTCCGCCCAGGGCTCGCGCGCGAGACGGCGGCGGCGCGATGCCGCGCGAACCTTTCCGCGAGTGCGATTGCAAAGCATGGCGACTCCTCCTACAAAACGAAACGGGTTGGGATGTGGGGAGAGGGAGGACAGGGACATGGCGTTGCTTACCGCCACTGCGTCGACGGCCAACGGGCAGTTCTACGTGTCGTCGGCGCTCACGCCGTACGACGTGGAGAATCTCTACGAGCAGTTCGCGATGCTGGGTCGCTCCGAGCACGGTGGCGTGCACGTCGAGGTGGAGCTCGGTGCGGATGCGGCCGACAGTCCCGAGGTGCGCGCCTTCAGCCGCCGCATGAAGCGCCTGCAGCGCAACGGTGTGACGGTGCACTGGCACGCGACGCGTGGCCGCAAGCGCGGGATCCTCGGCCCGCGTTGACACCCTGTACGGCAGCCGCTAAGTAACTCCGCAGCGCGTCAAGGACGCTCTGACGCGGGGTGGAGCAGTCTGGTAGCTCGTCGGGCTCATAACCCGAAGGTCGGAGGTTCAAATCCTCCCCCCGCAACTCCCCGGACATTTCGAGGCCCTCGAACCCGCGGTGTCGCCGCGCGTTCGGGGGCCTTCGTGTCCGCGTCAATAGCGGCGCATCGTCGGGTCGACCTCGGCGGCCCAGCGGTCGATGCCTCCCTGGAGGTTCGCGACCTGCCCGAAGTCGTGGCGTTCGAGGAACGCGACCACCGCGCCGCTGCGCTGTCCGTGGTGGCAATACACGACGATCTCCCGCCCGGGATCGAGCTCGTGCAGGCGAGACGGAACGTCGCCCATCGGGACGTGGAGGGAGCCCGGGATGCGGCAGACGGCGACCTCGTCGGCCTCGCGCACGTCCAGCAGCACGATGGCGGCGCCCTCGTCGAGACGGGAGCGCACCACGGTGGGCGTGACCTCGCGCACGGCGCTCCTACGCCTCGCGCAATGCCCGGCGCGGCATCTGCTGCGGCCGACGGCGGAGAGGTGTCGAGCCGTCGATCAACGCACGGTTCTGCTCGCTGTACGAGAAGCACGTGTCGCGCATGCCGGGCACGGCCTGCAGCACCGCGGCGCGACGGGCCGCGGGAACGTCCTCTGCCTCCCGGACCGCGCGCGGCAGACTGCCGAAGAAGCGGACGAAGTGCAGCTGGTACGCCGCCTGGGCGATCTCCACGACGAGCTCGGAGACGCGATGGCAGCCGCCGTGGCCACCCACGGCGGCGCGTGCGGCTTGCGTGAAACCCCGCGCCACGCGCATGCCAACCAGCTGCTGCATGTTGGGGTGGGTGAGATTGCAGACGTTGGTGAAGGGCCCGTTCCGCACCTCCGAGCGTGCGGCGGTGATCTCCAACGTCGGGTAGGCGATCTCGACCTCGGCGTGGACGTCGTGGATCTCGTCGTGCAGGAAGGATTCAATGAGGAAGCGGTCGTCGCCGAGGGCGTAGATGTTCACTTCCTTCGTGCGGTGGTAGATCGCTTGGACGTCGGGCATGGGACGACGATAGCCGCCCTCCGGGGCTCTTGGAAGCGTCGGAACACGCGGACGCGCGCCGCCTCGACGAGCCGCCGCGTCGGGCAGCTGGCCAGGTGGTCGTTGACGAGACCCATCGCCTGCATGAAGGCGTAGACCGTCGTCGGTCCGACGAAACGGAAGCCGTGGCGCTTCAGGTCGCGCGCCAGCGCGCGCGACGCGTCGGTCTCGCTGGCGACGCCGTCACGCGACAGGGGCGCCTTGGTCATCGCCGGTGCAAAGCCCCAGACGTAGTGCGCGAACGACCCGAACTCGCGCTGCAGCGCGAGCACGCCGCGGGCGTTCGCGATGGCGGCCTCGATCTTGCCGCGATGGCGGACGATCCCGGCATCGGCGAGAAGACGGCGCACGTCGGCCGCGCCGAAGCGCGCCACCCGCGCGGGATCGAAGTCGGCGAAGGCCTCACGGAAGCGCGGACGCTTGCGCAGGATGGTCAGCCACGAGAGACCGGCCTGGAACCCCTCGAGCGCGATCTTCTCGTAGAGCTGGCGATCGCTCGTCGTCGGCCGGCCCCACTCGTCGTCGTGGTACGTCACGTAGAGTGGGTCGGACGTTGCCCACCAGCACCGTCGACTCGAGCGCATCGTCTCCCCGATCTGCACGCGTTTGAACGGTGCGGGAGGCTCATATAGCACAACGGACGGCGCGTGGCGTCACGAGGGAGGGTGATGGGCTACCAGTACGTGTTCACGATGAAGGACCTGCGGAAGGTGTACGCGCCCGACCGCGAGGTGCTGCGCGGCATCTGGCTGTCGTTCCTGCCCGGCGCGAAGATCGGCGTCCTCGGGGCGAACGGTTCCGGCAAGAGTACGCTCCTGCGCATCATGGCCGGTCTCGAGCAGGACTACATGGGGGAGGCCTTTCCGGCCGCCGAGGCGACCATCGGCCACCTGGCGCAGGAGCCCCAGCTCGATCCCGACAAGGACGTCCTCGGAAACGTCATGGACGGCGTCGCCGAGACACAGGCGCTGCTCCAGCGGTTCGAGGAGGTGAGCGCCGCATTCGGCGACGCCGATCCCGGCACGATGGAGGCGCTCCTCGCCGAGCAGGCGGCGTTGCAGGATCGCATCGACGCCTCCAACGCCTGGGAGCTCGAGCGCACGGTCGAGATCGCCATGGACGCGCTGCGCCTGCCCCCGGGGGATGCCGCGGTGACGACATTGTCCGGCGGCGAACGCCGCCGCGTGGCGCTCTGCCGGCTGCTGCTGCGTGCGCCGGATCTGCTGCTGCTCGACGAGCCGACGAACCACCTGGACGCCGAGTCCGTCGCCTGGCTGGAGCACCACCTGCAGGAGTACCGCGGCACGGTCGTCGCCATCACCCACGACCGTTACTTCCTCGACAACGTCGCGGGATGGATCCTGGAGCTCGATCGCGGTGCCGGGATCCCATGGGAAGGCAACTATTCATCGTGGCTGGAACAGAAGGAGCGCCGGCTCGGCGCCGAGGAGAAGCAGGAGTCGGCGCGACGGCGCACCCTGGCGCGCGAGCTCGAATGGGTGCGCATGGCCCCGCGCGCGCGTCAGGCCAAGAGCAAAGCCCGTCTCAGCGCCTATGAGGCGCTGCTCGGCGCCGAGGGCGAGCAACGCCGCGAAGCGATCGAGATCTCGATCCCGCCCGGTCCCCGGCTCGGGGACGTGGTCGTCGAGGCGAAGCACCTCCGCAAGGGCTACGGGGATCGCCTGTTGATCGACGACCTGTCCTTCGCGCTGCCGCCGGGCGGCATCGTGGGCGTGATCGGACCGAACGGTGCCGGCAAGACGACGCTCTTCCGTATGATCACCGCCGCGGAGCAGCCGGACGGCGGCTCGTTGCGGCTCGGTGAGACGGTCGAGCTCGCCTACGTCGACCAGTCACGCGACACGCTCGATGCCGGCAAGACGGTCTGGGAGGAGATCAGCGGCGGCGCGGACCAGCTGAAGGTCGGACGGCGCGAGATCGCGTCGCGCGCGTACGTCGCGTCGTTCAACTTCAAGGGCAGCGATCAGCAGAAGCGGGTCGGTGATCTCTCGGGCGGTGAGCGCAACCGCGTCCATCTCGCCAAGCTCCTACGGCGCGGCGGCAATCTGCTGCTGCTCGACGAGCCGACCAACGATCTCGACGTCGACACCCTGCGCGCGCTCGAGGACGCGCTCCTGCAGTTCGCCGGCTGTGCGGTCGTCATCAGCCATGACCGCTGGTTCCTCGATCGCGTCGCCACCCACATGCTCGCGTTCGAGGGCGACAGCCGCGTCGTGTGGTTCGAGGGCAACTACGCCGACTACGAGGCCGACCGGAAGCGGCGGCTCGGCGCCGACGCCGACCAGCCGCATCGCATCCGCTATCGCAGGCTGACGCGCGACTGACCGCGCGGGCGGCTCAGAGCGCCTCGGTCGGCGCGACGACGGGGCCGTCCGCGCACGGCGCGGCGGCGCCGTCGCTGGTGCGGGCGAAGCCGCGGCGGAGCAGGGCACAGGTGCGGTCGTCGGACGCGAGACCGTCGCAGGCGCGCGCCTCACAGAGGGCGACGCAGAACGTGAACGCCAATCCGTCGAAGGCGTCGCACATGCCGGCACGGGTGTCGTCGACCTCGAGCAGGAGCAGCGGAGCCGAAGCGGCCATCGTGGCCCCGGCGAACGGTCCGGTGATGAGGAGCCCGCAGGCGAGTGCAATGGCGAGTGCAGAGCGCATGGCACTGGCATCGAGCAAGCGTCGTGCCGCGACCGCATGCGATCTACGTTGACGTTCCGAAGAGCCGAGTGTTACGGTGATGGCGACTGTCAGATTCACGTCACGCCGTTGCACGTCGCCCCACCCGGAGGAACCGCATGCGCCACCTCAGCTCGCTGCTCACCTTCTGTTGCATCGCCATGGTCGCCGGCCCCGCCGCCGCCGATCCGATCTTCACCTGGCGCGACGCGCGGGGGGGCGTGCACTTCTCGAATCGCGTCGAGGCCATTGCTCCCGGCGCGTCCGAGGTGACGTTGCCGCCGTTGCCCGTCGGCACCGCGGCTCGCGCGACCGGCTCGCCCGCGGCGGTGATACGGGCCGTGTCGCCGTCTCCGGGCCCGCGGCCGCGCCAGCGAGCGGTCGCGAGGTGCGAGGCCCCCGATCCGCGTGGCGTCGCCGACGCCGTGGCGGCGCGTCTCGGGCAGCGGCAGCTCGACGGTCTGACGGTGATCGTCGCGGGCGTACCGATCGCGTACTCCGACTCGGCGAACGTGATCGTCAAAGGACCCGACGCCCAGACGAGCGCCGCCACGCCGGCTGAGCAGGCGGCATTGGCGTACCCCGCAGGGTCGGGTTGTCCGAGCGGGCGTCCCCCGCTCGAGCGCTACGCGGTCGCGTCGGCGCCGCGGCAGCGCTCGCGCAGCATCTGTGACGACTACCGTCGCGCCTTCGCCGAGGTGGGCGTGGCGGTGAGCCGGGATCAGGGTGTCGCGCGCTCGTTCCGCGCCGTGGCCGAGCACTTTGCGGCCGTGGCCGCGCGCGACTATACGGCCGGCGGTCGAGGGGTCGTCCTCGTGCCGGCGGTCTCGACCGCTGGCGCGGGTACGCTCGTGGCGGCCTCCGAGGAGCGGGTGCCGCTACCGCCCTGGGCCGTCGAGGCGCACCTGGCGCAGACGGACCAGCTGGGTGACGAGAGCGGTGCGTTCGTCGACGAGCTCACTGCCGCGCTCGAGGAGATCGACGCCGCGGCCCGCAGCGTGGGCTGCTGGTGATCGTGAGGTCGGAATCAGTTCCAGACGCCGAGATTGGTCGAGCGCAGGGTCTTGGTGCACTCCGGACAGGGAATGTCCTGTGACAAGCCCTCCAGCAGCGTGAGCTGCCCCTGGCACTCCTTGCAACGATGCATGTCGAGCTTGGCGGAGAGATCGACCACCGACAGGCGCTTGCAGGCCGGGCATACGCCCAGTCCGCCCCAGAAACGTGTCCGGCCTTCCTTGCCCCAGCCTACCCGCAGGTTTTCGGTCGTGAACCCACAACTCCGGCAATTGAACTCGACGATCGATCCCATGACCCCTCCCGGCGGTTTTTGAATGGCCGCAAAGGTATGCGCCAGCGTTGCGGCCGTCAAGGAAGTCGGTCTGAGCGCAATTCGGCCGGGCGCGAAGGTCGAAATGGCTTGTGTACCGTGATAGGCTCCGAGATTCACAGAAAGGAGCCCCGTGGCACGAGATGATCTGATCCAGATCCAAGGGCGAGTGGTCGAGGCGCTCGCCGGCGGACACTTCCGGGTACAAGGAGATCAGGGACACACGTTCCTGGCTCGCATCAGCGGCCGGCTGCGCCGCTTCCACATCAAGGTCGTTCCCGGTGATCGCGTGACCGTTGCCGTCTCGCCGTACGATCTGACGCACGGCTTCATCGTCTACCGGGGTAGCTGAGCGGGGGGCGGGGCGCATGGACGCCATCGACGTCATCAAGCGCCGCTTGAAGGAGGATCGGGTTCCCGAGGCCGCGGATCCCGACGACGTCAGCGAAAAGAAGAAGCGCCCGCGCGAGGTCGCGTTCATGGACGTGAACCTCTGCTTTCCCTGCGGCAAGTGTCCCGAGTTCTGCCCCGTCCAGTGCATCGAGTATCTGGCGCCCGGCTCCGTTCCGAATCGCGGCGTGCAGCCGGTCCAGGATCGATTCCAGGAGTGCATCGGCTGCTACATCTGTGTCGAGGTGTGCGCGCTGCTGACCGACTACGACGCGGTGCGGATGTATGACGTCGACCTCGTGGAGCGCGCACTCGGTGTCACGATCGGTGACAAGAAGCCGGACACCTACGAGCCGGCACAATCCTGGGAGGAACTCTTCTCCGAAGGCGGGCTGTACCGCGACCAGGGGAAGGGCTCGCGCATCCGCGAGAAGATGACGGCGGAGGAGCGCGCCATCCTCAACGCTGCCCGCTGATCAGCCCGTACTTGGGAGAGTGCGCTCGCGGAGTGCTCAGCGGTCCGCGCCGCTCGTCTCGAACCGCTCGACCATCTGCCGCAGCTTCTCGAAGGCGCGGCCGACCGTGACCGTATAACGCTGCTTCGACCAGGTCTCCTTCGTCCGCATCTTGAGCCATCCGAGTTTGACGGCATCGGGCTTGTTGCCCAGGTCACCCGTCGCCGCCTCGACGGCGGCCTGCTCGTCGCGATCGAGCGCCTCGAGGAACTCGCGCTTCACCCGGCCGAGCAGCTCCCTGCGAAGATCGATCACGGGCGGTGCTAGAGGTGCTCGTGCTCCTGCACGATGGGCGGCGGCACGAACGGATGCAGGCTCTGCTGCAGGCGGCGTCGCACGGCACTGACCGACCAGTCCATCTGTCGGCAGACGGACGGAAAGCTGAGCACGTGCGTTTCGGGGTCGCTGAAGAAATAGCGCAGGGCGGTGTCGCGTTGACGCGTGTCGGCACTGCGAAGGTCGTCGAACGCGGTGCTGACGACCGCGATCATGAGATGCTCGATGCCGCTCATCTTCTGCAGCGAACGACGCGCCTCGAGTGCGGGTGGGAACGGTGGGATGGAGCTACGACCCATGGCGTCCTGCCTCCTCAACGAACCGCGACCACGTCCTGCATCGCAGATTGATTATCGTTTCCGCCGAGATGCAGCCTGTTTCATCGAGCGGCGGTACTATGCGCCTAGCCTTCTCGTTAGTCAAACCAACTCCTGTTTTTGTTTGACATCGAGACAGGGGACGGCCTATGTGGGGGCGTTCTCAGGTCCCCGGTGGTCAACGGCCGACGTGTCTCGACACCGCCGGGATTTCATTTGGAGGATCGATGGGTACGAAGCTGTATGTAGGGAATCTGCCTTTTGCAGTGACCTCCCAGGAGCTGACGGAGCTGTTCTCCCAGGCCGGTGAGGTGGTCTCCGCCAACATCATTACGGACCGTTTTTCGGGCCAGTCACGCGGCTTCGGGTTCGTCGAGATGAGCAGCGAGGACGGCGCCCAGAAGGCGATCACGCAGTTCAACGACTATCAAATGAAGGGCCGCGGCCTCAAAGTGAACGAGGCGAAGCCGCGCGAAGGCGGCCGGCCGGGCGGCGGTGACCGCGGGGATCGCGGCGATCGCGGTGACCGCGGTGGCGGCGGACGTCGCTGGTAGCGGCGCCTTCTTTCTTCGCATAGCCCTCCCATCCCCGTTGCTCTGACGGGACCCCACGGCGGAACGTATCATCGCTCGCCGATCCCGCACCGCTCATCCATCTCGAGATACTGCGTCATTCTGGAGCATGAGATACAAACGATCCGCGGAGTCCGTCCGCTGCCAACCGTGCTTGACGCATAAGACGCGACGCTGCATCTTTCTGGAGGAACGCCATGCTCGGATTGTTTCAACGTCCAAAGCTCGCCGCGCAGTTCGTCCCTGCGCATGCACATACCGATGAATTCACCCGTGCCATGGAGCTGGTCGGAGCATTGACGCTGCGGAACGACGGCAGCGAGGCGCAGGTGTCGGAGGTCGAGATGGTGTTGATCGCCGGCTTTCGTCGCATTCCGCTCGACGTTCCCGCCGCATGGCGGTCCGCCGTCTTGACGTCCGGTGGCGAGAAGCACGGCGACGTGAGCTGGTCGCTGATCCTCGATGCGCCCCTGCGGGCCGAGAAGGGTGAGCTGTACGTGAGCCTGCAGGACCAGAAGCGGAAGAAATGGGAGTGGCGTCTGCCGTTCGCCTTCGAGCGTCGCTGAGGCTCAGAGCTGCGAGACGAGCAGCGGCAGAACGATGAGGAGCTGAATCGCGTCGAACGTGCCGTGGGCGATGGCGCAGACGGCGAGATCGTCGCTGCGGGCAAAGGCACGGCCGAGGATCCATCCGATCACGAAGACGCCGCCGCCCATCGTCGGCGATCCGTAGTTCACGTGGCTCAACGCGAAGCAGCACGTCGCCAGCGTCAGGCCGATGCGCGGCTGGAGGAAGGCGCGGAAGAACGCCTCCTCCACCACCATCGCGACGACGATGACGAGCGCACGCAGGGCGAGGGGTCGCCGGGCCATCCAGACCATCACGTCGGCGAACCCGGCGGCCGGCTGGACGCCGGCTCGATGGGCCGCGAGGCCGAGCACGACCATCACCACCATCGTGAGGAACCAGCCGCGAGCCCCGGTGCGCAGTCCCTCGGCGAGGCGGGCTTCCCAGCGGCCCGAGGGCAGATGGAGGAACGCCCGCCATCCGGCGCGGTCCTGCAGGACGAACCAGCCGAGAAGGAACGCTGCCAGGACGAGCTGGCCCTGGAAGAGGCCACCGGGGCCGAGGGTGTCGACGGTGATCGACGTTCCTCGCCAGAAGGTGAGGATCGGTAGCCCCACGGTGAGTGTGATCACCACCGCGAGAAGCGTGCAGGCGAGGACCGCCCGCCGCCGGCTCGAGAACTCGGCGCGGTCGCCGGCGATCGGCGCGCTTGCCGCCCCAGCCGGTGGATGCGACAATTCCGCGCGTCCCGCGGGCTCGTCAGGTGCGGGCATCGATCAATCGATCATCGGGAGGGCGGCATGCTGAAGATCGGCGACGTGGTGGTGACGATGGCGCATCCGGGGCCGTTCACGATCGTGGACATCCAGGGTGACGTGCTCACCATCGTGACGGCCGACGGATTGAAGAAGGTGGTGCGCGCCGCCAACGTCCGCCGACTGGAAAAAGCGAAGCCGGCGTCCTCCTGACGGCGCGTGCGCAGCACGCCGTGGCGACGCCGGCTCAGGCCGTCGTCGGGTGCACGCACCCGACGACGTCGCGCTCTCGGCGGCGTTACTTCTTGCCGCCGAGCACCGACTGCTTGAAGCTCTTCGCGACGGTGAAACCGACCTTCTTGCGGGCGGGAATTTTGATCGCCTCGCCGGTCTGAGGGTTGCGGCCCATGCGCGCCTTCATCGAGCGCAGCCGCCATCCGCCGAGGTCGGGGATCTTCACCGTGTCGCCCTTCTTCACCGCTTTCCGGACGGTATCGACCAGCGCGCCGATGACCGCTTCCGCCTGCTTGCGGGAGATGCCGGAGTCCTCCGCCAACTTCCCAACCAACTGTGTCTTCGTCATGTGCACTCCCCCTGTGGTTTGGTGAAAACGAGGCGCACCCTAAGGCAGTCATCGGCAAGCTGTCAAGCACAGAGTGCGCGAAAAACCGCGAATGACGCGCTCCAGCGCGCCGTCATGCGACGCGGATCGCGTGCTCAGGCCGTCGCGGCGAGGGCGGTGTGGCGGGGCGATACGCGCGCGCCGTCGAAGAAGCCGAGCAGCAGCTCGTTGAACGGACCCGGGCGCTCGAGGTTCGGGCTATGCGCGCAGTCGTCGAAGACGACGAGCTCCGCGTCGGGAATGCCGGCGGCCAACCGCTCGCCGAGGGCGAGCGGCGTCAGGGAATCCGTGCGGCCCCAGACAATCAATGACGGCGCGGTGATCCTGCCGAGCCGCTCGTCGAGGAACTCGGCGCCGTAGACCAGCTGGCGCAGGATCTCCGTGCGCCCCGCGGCCTCGCGACGGCACGCGCGCAGGACGTCACGCAGCACGAAGCCAGGCAGCCGCGGTGGGCGCTGGAAGTTCGCGACCATGAGATCATGGACGTCGCGCGCGCACTCCGGCAGCAGAACGCGCTGCAGCGTCAGGTCGGGCTCGAAACGCAGTCCGGCAGCGTCGACGACGACGAGCTGCGACACGAGATCGGGGTGGGTAGCGGCGAAGGCGAGGCTGATCCATCCGCCCATCGAATGCCCGACGAGACGCACCGGCCCATGGCCGAGGCGTGTCAGCAGCTCATGCAACGTCTCGACCTGGAAGGCGATGATGCGCTCGCCACCGACCCGCTCCGACGCGCCGAAGCCAGGAAGGTCCGGCGCGACGACGCGAAAGCGGTGCCGCAGCGCCGGCAGCTGGAGATGCCAGTTGACGCTCGCCTCGGTGCCGAACCCGTGTACCAGGACGACCGGCTCGCCGCGGCCGCCCGTCCACACACGGACGCGCGCCCGGCCGAGCGCGAGATGCTGCGAGCGCAGACCGGCGAGATGCAGTCGCGCCGCCACCGCGTGCCGGAAGAGCTGCATCGGACGCCAGTAGGCGTAGCCGCCCAGGCCGGCGGCACCCGCGAGCAGGAGCGTGGGATCCATGACGCAAGTCTGGCGCGCCATTGCGGCTCGCGCAAGCCGCATCTCGGTTGACGACCCGACAGCGCGGGGCTAATCCATCGGCCGATGGCGAACATCCTCTGCCCCTGGTGTGGGTGCGCGATCGCCGTCGACCGCGGCATGCGACGGCAGGGGGTCGTGTACTGCTGTCGCGGCTGTGCATCGTGGACGCGCTGCGAGCTCCCGGGCTGCGCGCGCCCCGTGCCTTCGGCCTTGCCGCCGGACGTCAGCCTGCCGGAGACGCGCGACCGCACCCAACCGCCACGCGACGCCGCTCGCTGAGCGGCGCGCACCTCCCGGCCTTTGCACACCTCTGCCATCCCCTATAAAGGTGCCGCATGACGCGCGAGGAGTTCCTCGTCGCCGGGCGACGTCCGGAAGAGGACGATACGGCGGCAGTGTCGCGCGCCCTGGCCGACAGCTTCGCGGTGACCCGGCTCTCGGCCGCGATCAATTGGGCGCGCAAGTACAGCTTCTTCAGCTATCCCTTCGTGACCGCCTGCTGCGGCATGGAGTTCATGGCGGTATCCGGCGCACGGTTCGATCTCGATCGCTTCGGGTTGTCGTTGCCGCGCTTCACGCCGCGCCAGGCGGACCTCCTGATGGTCGTCGGGACGATCACGCATCGGCAGGCGCCGATCCTCCTGCGTGTCTACGAACAGATGGCCGAGCCGAAATGGGTGATGTCCTTCGGAGCGTGCACCAGCTCCGGCGGTCCATACAACAACTATGCGGTGGTGCAGGGCATCGACACGATCATCCCGGTCGACATCTACGTGCCGGGCTGTCCACCGCATCCCGAGGCCGTCATCGACGGCCTGCTCAAGCTGCAGGAGCGCGTGCAACACGAGCGTCCCGGCGTGCCGTACCGCGGGCGTCACGGTAGCGGTCGTCCGCTCGAGAGCTGAATCGCGAACGATGGCGAAGATCACCGTCGATGGGACGGTCCTCGAGGTGCCCGACGGCAGCATGCTGCTGCCGGCGTTGCTCGATAGCGGCTGCCAGATCCCGCACTACTGCTATCACCCGAAGCTGACCATCGACGGCAGCTGCCGGATGTGCCTCGTGCGGGTCGAGGGGATGCCGAAGCTCACCATCTCCTGCAACACGCCGGTCCGCGACGGCATGGTCGTCGATACGCGCGGGCCCGAGGTCGCGAAGGCGCGGCAGGGCGTGCTCGAACTGCTGTTGCTGAACCATCCGCTCGACTGCCCGATCTGCGACCAGGCCGGCGAGTGCTATCTCCAGGACTACGCCTTCGAATACGGCACCCGGGAGGCGCGCACCCACGAGCCGCGCCGCAAGGCGCTGAAGCGCGTCGACATCGGTCCGCGCGTGGTGCTCGATCAGGAGCGCTGCATCCTGTGCCGCCGCTGTGTGCGCTTCTGCCGCGAGATCAGCGAAACCGGCGAGCTCGCGGTCTTCAACATGGGCGATCGTTCCGTCATCGATACGTTCCCCGACGAGCCGCTGAGCAATGCCTACTCGATCTGCACCGCCGACATCTGTCCGGTCGGCGCGCTCCTCAGCAAGGACTTCCACCACAAAATGCGCGTGTGGTTCCTCGACGAGACGGAGAGCGTCTGCCCGAACTGCGCCAACGGCTGCAACATCAAGATCGGCACGGCGCGGCGCGAGATCTATCGCTTCCTGCCGCGGCGTAACGACGCCGTCAACGAGACCTGGATGTGCGACGCCGGGCGCCTCGGCTATCGATTCGTCAACGAGAACCGGCTGCGCGTCCCGACGGTGGGGCGGGGCGCGGCGGCCGGCGCGCGTTCCTTCGAGGATGCGATCGCCGCGGCCGCCCAGTACCTCGGGAAGGCAGCGCGCGCCGGCGGCGGGTCGGGCGTGGGGGCGATCGTCTCCGCGCACCTCACGAACGAGGAGCTGTTCGTCATGGCGCGCGTCATCGCGGCCGGGCTGCGCACCGAACGGCACGACCTCGTCGTCCCGCTGGGTGATGCGGACGATTTCCTGATCAAGGCCGAGAAGGCCGCAAACGCGAGGGGCGCGCGCGATCTCGGTCTCGCCGCCGCGACGCCGGGCGGCCTCGATCTCGCCGGCATCCGCGCCGCCGTCGAGGCGGGCACGATCCGTGCCCTGCTGGTGACGGGAACCGACCTGTGGGAGGCGTGGGGCGCGGCGCCGGCCGTCTTCGAGCGTCTCGAGACGTTGGTCGTCGTCGCCGCGAATGCGCATCCGTTGACGGCGCTCGCCGACGTGGTCCTCCCTGGTCTGACGTTCGCGGAGAAGGACGGGACGTTCACCAACCACGCCGGCCGGGTGCAGCGCATCCGCCGCGCCCTCGATCCCGGCGAGCAGCCGAGCGACGGCGAGATCCTCCTGGCGCTCGGCCGGCGCCTCGGCATGGAAATGCCGCCCGGGTCGTTCGAGCCGGCCGCGGTGTTCCGCGAGATCGCACGCACCGTGCCGCGCTACGCGGCGCTGTCGTGGGACACGCTCGGCGCCGCTGGCGCCCCGACCGCGGAGGGCTGAGTGGCGGGCGGCGTCGTCACGGTGCAGCGCCGTCCGCGCCCCCGCGCGATGGAGACGATGGGCCCTCTGCTCATCGTCCGCGGGCTGCTCATCACCGCCCGGCATTTCTTCCGCAACCTGATCGGATTCCTCCGCCGCAAGCCGACGATAGCCACCATCCAGTTTCCCGAGGAGAAGCTGGCGTGGTCGCCGGCCATGCGCGGCATGCCCGTGCTCGTCCAGATGGAGAACGGCAAGGAGCGCTGCGTCGCATGTGGCCTGTGCGAGTGGGCCTGTCCGGTCGATTGCATCACGATCTATCCGGCCGAGACGGCGGACGAGGTGGAGCGCTATCCCGAGGTCTTCAACATCGATATGTCGCGGTGCATGTTCTGCGGATTCTGCGAGGAGGCGTGCCCCGAGGAGGCGATCGTCATGAGCCAACGCGTGACCATCGCGACCACGGACTGGCGCGGCAGCCTGTGGCGGAAGCAGGATCTCCTCATGCCGGTCCGGGAACTCCACACCCGGCTCGAGCACATCCGCCGCGGCTACGAACGTACGGCCGTGTCGACCACGTCGCCCCTCACGCCCCCCGAGCAGCGATGAGCGAGCCGGCTCCTCCCGCCTCCGCCCCCGAGCATCCGCTGTTGCAGCGTCTGCGCGCGCGGTTCCCGAACGCCGTCGTCGCGACGCACGCCTACCGCGGGGACCTGACCGCGGCGATCGTGCCGGCGTCGCTGCTCGACGTGTGTACGTTCCTGCGCGACGATCCCGAGTGCGCCTTCGACTTCCTGTCCGACGTGACGGCGGTCGACTACATCGGCTCGGCGCCGAGATTCGAGCTCGTCTACCATCTCCGCTCGCTCGCCACGCGCCATCGCCTGCGACTCAAGGCGCGCGTTCCGGAGGAGCAACCGCGGATCGCGTCGCTGGTCTCGGTGTGGCGCGGCGCGGACTGGCTCGAGCGCGAGACGTTCGACATGTACGGCATCGAGTTCGAGGGGCACCCGGACCTGCGGCGCATCTATCTCTATCCGGAGTTCCAGGGGCATCCGTTGCGCAAGGACTATCCCAAGGAGAAGCGACAGCCGCTCGTCACGACGCGCGACGTGCCCGGGGCCCAGGCCGACCGCACGCAGCAGCGGTTGGACCAACGATATGGGCGCTGGCAGTAAGCCGCCGCTCGCCGACGATCTCCATGCGCAGCCGATGGAGATCCAGATGGGGCCGTCGCACCCATCGACGCACGGGACCGTCAAGATCACCCTGCAGCTCGAGGGCGAGCGCATCCTCGACTCGCAGGTCGAGGTGGGCTACCTGCACCGCGGCTTCGAGAAGGAGTGCGAGAGCGGGGAGTACTACCAGGCCATCCCGTACACCGACCGGCTCAACTACGCGAGCCCGCTGATCAACAACGTCGGCTACTGCCTGGCCGCGGAGAAGCTCTTCGGTGTCACGGCGCCGATCCGCGCGCAGTACCTGCGCACCATCGCCTGCGAGCTGTCGCGCATGAGCGATCACTTCACGTGCATCGGCGCGAGCGCGCTCGAGCTGGCGGCGCTGACCCCCTTCCTCTACTGCATGCAGGCGCGCGAGCAGATCTGGGATCTGCACGAGTCGCTCTGCGGCGCGCGCGTCACGACCAACTACGTGCGCATCGGCGGCTTGCAGAGCGATCTGCAGCCGGGCTTTGCCGACCTGTGTCGGTCGAAGGTCGCCGCCGCGCTCGCGCTGTTCGCGGACGTGGACAATCTGCTGACCCAGAACCCCATCTTCCGCGAGCGCATGGAGGGCACCGGTGCGTTGCCGGCGGCGACCCTCGTGAGCTACGGCGTCACGGGCCCGCTGCTCCGTGCCGCCGGCGTCGCGTACGACGTGCGCCGCTCGGAGCCGTACCTCGTCTACGATCGCCTCGACTTCGACGTGCCGGTCGGCACCGCGGGCGACAACTACGACCGCTACCTCGTGCGCGTCGAGGAGCTGCGGCAGAGCGCGCGGATCGTCGCGCAGGCCTTGCGTGATCTGCCCGACGGTCCCGTCGACATCGACGACCCGCGGTTCCGCTGGCCCGCCAAGGGCAAGGTCTTCAATCGCATGGAGGAGCTGATCGACCAGTTCAAGCTGGTCACCGAGGGCATGCGGCCTCCCGCCGGCGAGGTGTACCAGGCGGTCGAGGGGGCCAACGGCGAGCTCGGCTTCTACCTGGTGAGCAACGGCACCGGGAAGCCGTGGAAGTGCCGGTGTCGCGCCCCGAGCTTCAGCAACACGCACGCCTTGCGCGAGATGATCCAGGGCGCGCTGCTCGCCGACGTCGTTCCGACGTTCGACATGGTGAACATGATCGGCGGCGAGTGCGATCGATGAGCGCGGTCGCCAGCGGCGCGCCGCTGCTCTCGGCGGCGGTGCGAGAGGCGATCGCCGCGGAAGTGCAGAAGTATCCCCACCCGCGCTCGGCGCTGTTGATCGCCCTTCACCTGATCCAGGGCGAGCTCGGCTACGTGCCGGTGCAGGCGCAGCGCGAGGTCGCCGCGCTCCTCGATGTCAGGCCGATCGAGGTGCGGGAGGTCGTCAGCTTCTATCCGATGTACCACGAGCATCCCGTCGGACGGCGCAACATCCAGGTGTGCGTGAACATCGCCTGTGCGCTCGGCGGTGCGCGCCAGGTCGTCCGCGGCCTGGAGGATCGCCTCGGCATTGCTCCCGGGGGGCGGACGCCGGACGGGCAGTACTCGCTGGAGGAGGTGCAGTGCCTCGGCTCCTGCGGCACGGCGGTGTGCGTGCAGGTGAACAACGAGCCCTATATCGAGAACGTCACGCCCGACGGCATCGATGCATTGTTACGGACGGTGGACCGGGACCTCCGGTCGCCGGCGGGTGCGCGCGCGGGCGACGCCGCGGAGCTCCCCTCCGGACCGCTACCGGTTGGTCGGGCGGTGCCGATATCCGAGGATTCGTATCTCCTGCCGCCCGAGGGGACCGTCGTCCGGTCGCTCGACGCGTACAGGCAGCGGGGCGGCTACGCGGCGGCCGCGCGGGCGCTGCGCGAGATGACGCCCGAGGCGGTGGTCGAGGTGGTGAAGGAGTCTGGGCTGCGCGGCCGCGGCGGGGCCGGCTTCACGACGGGTCAGAAGTGGAGCTTCATGCCGAAGCCGGGCGGGCCGAAGCCCAGCTATCTCGCGTGCAATGCCGACGAGAGCGAGCCCGGGACCTTCAAGGACCGGCAGATCATGGAGCGCAACCCGCACCTCTTTCTCGAGGGGCTCATCATCGCGGGCCATGCGATCCATGCGCGCGCCGCGTACGTCTACATCCGCGGCGAGTACATCACCGCGTTCCGCGTCCTGTCGGAGGCCATCCGCGAGGCGCGTGTCGCCGGCCTGCTCGGCAGGGGACTCTTCGGCAGCGATCGGGAGTACGACATCCACCTGATGCGCGGCGCCGGAGCGTACATCTGCGGCGAGGAGACGGGGATGATCGAGTCCGCCGAAGGGCGCAAAGGGCAGCCGCGCAAGCGGCCGCCGTTTCCTGCCGTCTCGGGACTCTGGGGCTGTCCGACTACCGTGAACAACGTCGAAACGGTGTCGCACGTGCCGGCGATCATCACGCGCGGCGCCGCATGGTTCAAGACCATCGGGACGCCGGCGAGCACCGGCAACACGCTCTTCGGCATCAGCGGTCACGTGAATCGTCCCGGGGTGTACGAGCTGCCCCTCGGGACCAAGCTGCGGGACATCATCGACGTCTACGCCGGGGGTGTCCGCGGCGGACGCGCGCTGAAGGCGATCATCCCCGGGGGGGTCTCGATGCCGGTGCTCTCCGCCGACCAGGCCGACGTCGCGATGGATCACGACTCGCTGAAACAGGTGGGCTCCCTGCTCGGCACGGGCGGGATCGTCGTCATGGACGACACCGCGTGCATGGTGCGGGCGGCCGTCGTGATCGCGCGGTTCTTCCGCCACGAGACCTGCGGGCAGTGCACGCAGTGCCGCGAGGGCACATCCTGGCTCTACAAGGTCCTGCGCCGGATCGAGACGGGCGAGGGGAGCCTCGACGACCTGCGCACGATCGATTCCGTCGGCGGGTACATGGAAGGCCAGACGATCTGCGCCCTCTCCGACGCCGCGGCATGGGCGGCGACCGGGTTTCTCCGCCGCTTCCGGTCCGAGTTCGAAGCGCACGTACATGAGCGCCGCTGTCCGCTGCCGGAGAGCTTCGACGCATGAGCGCGGGCGGGGGCACGATCCGTCGCAACCTCGTCGTGCAGCGATGGGGAACGCCGCAGCGCACGTTCGGCAGCCTGAACGAGCCGCGCGAACGCCAGGAGAACGGCGTCACATTCAACGAGAAATGGGTGTATCGCCTCCCGCGCGTCGAGCCCGGCGATCCGCGCGAGCGGATCGTCTACTGGCATCGGTACGATTTCGTGGCGTCGTTGCTCGTGGGCGCCGACGGCGGAGTGACGCGCGAGGACGCGACGGCGCTGCTCGGCGGTCTGCGCGCACGAGCCTATCTCCCCGACGACGCGACGCATTGACGGGACCGTGGTGCGCGCACCACGGATCACCTTTTGACGTGATTGACCCTCGTTGATGCACGCCGGTACAGTCCGTCGCGTCCGACACTTCCCCTGGTCCGTGAGGTCCCCTTATGCTGCAGGCGCGGATCGTCTCGGCGCGCGGGTCCATGTACTTCGCGTCCGAGGTGACTCCCTACGATCTCGAGAATCTGCGCACCTACGTACGCGATTTCCAATCGGTGATGTCGAATGACGTCTGCCTGGAGCTCAGTCTGGACGGACGCGGCTCCGGACGGGCGATGGACGTGCACGTGTCGAACTGGCTGCGCCGGCTGGCGGCCGAAGGCGTCCACGTGAGTCTCTGCTCCGCCGCGACGCTCGATAGGAGCCCGTCGTCCTCCGCCGTTCCGACGCGCAGCCGGCGCTGACGCGGGAAGGGCGGCGCTACTTCCTCCGTCGCCGGCCGCGCGAGCGATGGTAGCGATCCAGCCCCTCGTTCAGCAGGGCGAGGATCACCTCGCGCTTCTTCGCCTTCAGAATCCTTCGCCAGGCGATCGATCCTGGTCGTCAGATCCTTCGGCACGTAGAGCGCGAGCAGCTTGGTTTCACTTTCCTTTTCACGGCCGTACAGGTCCTGAAGCCGTAGATTGGCGTTCATACGAAACCTCCTCGAGCCCTCGCAGCGGGAAATCAACGACACGCAGGCGATACGGAGGAATGTAGCGGTCGCGTTACTAGTAGACAAGCGCGACCGTACACGGCCGCGTGATAGCGGCGACTTACGCTCCGGAGGCAGGTCGCCGACAGGGCGAGAGTCGTACGAAAACGCAATCGCCTCGATGCGTGGGCGGTTCAGCGTTCGAGTTGGATGGTGCCCCGCGTCTGGTCGACGGAATAGCGACGGAATTGATTGAGGAAGCTGAGCCCGATGATCCCGACCAGGGGTGGCTCGACGGCGTCCATGACCACCGCGTCGACACCCGCGAGCCGCGCGTCCTCGACCTGGATCGAGTCGAGCCGGACGAGCGGCGCCTCGACCTCGCCGTTGGCCGTGGCGACGGGTACGCTGGCACCGGTCGGTGTCCGGACCCCGAGGCGGGCCGCGGTCGCGCGCGTCAGGACGCAGTAGGACGCGCCGGTATCGATCAACAAGGGGCCGCTCAGGGTGTCGTTCAGTGTGCCGCGGACGATCAGATGCTTGCTGCCGCCCGACAGGGGAATGTGGTGACGCGCCGGCGCCGCCGCACGGGCGACGTCCGCTGTGGCGCGCTCCGCGCGCCGTTGCGCGTTCGCCGACGTCCCGAGGGCGACCACGAAGGCGACCGCCGCGAGGACGACGAGGCGAGGCGTGCGGCGGTCAGCCACCGGCCGCCGCGCTCAGTCGATGCTGCTCGAGGAGGATCTTCACCTTGCGCACCAGATCGGCGCCGCTGAAGGGCTTGGTGATGTAGTACTCGGCGCCCATCGCGAGCCCCTTCTCGACGTCGTCCTGGGTCGACTTGGCGGTGAGGAAGATGACGGGCGTGTGCTGGGTGCGCTCCTGGCTCTTCATGAACTTGAATACCTCGAAGCCGTCGACCTCGGGCATCATGATGTCGAGGATCACGAGGTCCACGTCGGAGTGGCCGAGGAACTGGATCGCCTCCCGCCCGCCGAGGCACTTGGTGGGGCGCATGCCTTCGAGGCGGAGGCGCGTCTCCACGAGCTCCGCGATCATGGGGTGATCCTCCACGATCAGGACGCGTGTGCCTTCGCCGGCGTTCTTCTGTGCTTCCATGGTCGACCTCGTCTCGTTCGACATGTCCGCGTCCCCTACGGTGCCGATGGTCCGAGCAGGCGTGCGAGGTCGGCAGCTCCCATCGCGTCGCGCATCAGGAGCAATGCCGCTGCCAGGCCGAGCGCCAGCACCCCGAGAACGAGCCGATACTCGGTGAGCCCGCGCGCGCCGCGCGAGCGCGAAGATGTCGGCTCTTCACCGCGGTCACTTTGGATCATCATGAGAATCCCGTACTTCTCGAGCTTGCGGTAGAGCGTCCGACGGCTGAGCCCCAGCAGGCGGGCGGCCTCCATCCGTTTACCGCCGGCCGCCTCGAGCGCCTTGCGGATCTGATCGCGCTCCGCGGCCTGGATCGTCAGGTCGAATTCGGGGGCGAGCATGAGCGGTGCCGGCGCATCGTTGGTCGCCAGGCTGGCCGCCTCTGGGGCCGTGCTGAAGAACTGCACGGGCAGATGCTCGGGCAGGATCATCGGGCCGCGGGTGACGATCAACGCCCGCTCGATGACGTTCAACAGCTCCCGGATGTTGCCGGGCCACGAGTAGGTGCGGAAGATCTGCAGCACCGGCTCGGAGATCTCGCTGACGTCCTTCTCCATGCGCCGCGACAGACGCTCGAGGAAATGCGCGCACAACAGCTCGACGTCCTCGGGGCGACGGCGGAGCGGCGGCAGCGAGATCGCGCCGACGTTCAGCCGGTAGTACGAGATCCTCGCGGAACTCACCGGAATCGACCATCGCGCTCAGGTTCCGGTTCGTCGCCGCGATGATGCGGATATCGATGTGGATCGGGTCCGATGACCCGACGCGCTTGATCTCGCGGTTCTCGATCACACGCAGCAGCTTGGCTTGCACGGCGAGCGACAGCTCGCCGATCTCGTCGAGGAAGATGGTCCCGCCGTGCGCCGCCTCGAAGAGACCCTTGCGGTCGCGATCGGCGCCCGTGAACGCGCCGCGCACGTGGCCGAAGAGCTCGCTTTCGAGCAGGGTCGGTGCGAGGGTCGTGCAGTTGCAGGTGACGAGCGGACGGTCCTTCAGCGGGCTCAGGTCGTGCAACGCGCGGGCGACCAGCTCCTTGCCGGTGCCGCTCTCGCCGGTGATGAGCGCCGTCGTGGGGTAGCGCGCCAGGCGCTCGATGAAGGAGAAGATCTCGAGCATCTCCTGGCCGCGCGCGACCATCCCATGGAACGTGGTGCGGCCTTGCAGGCGCTGCTGCAGGATCTTGTTCTCGCTGGTCAAACGGCGCCGCTCGAAGACCACGTCGAGAATGCGCTCCAGCCGTCGGAAGTCGATCGGTTTCTCGATGTAGTCGGTGGCACCCGCCTGGATGGCCTCAACGGCATCCTTCACGGACGAGTAGGCCGTCATGAGGACCAGCTGGACGTCGGGATCCTGAGCCTTGATGTGATGCAGGAGCTCGATGCCGCTCATGCCCGGCATGCGGACGTCGGAGAGGATGAGGTCGACCGGCGCGGCGGTGAGTGCCTGCAGGGCCGCATCCGCGCTCTCGGCGGTGCTGACGGTGAAGTCGCGTTCGCTCAGGAAGAGCTCGAGGATCCGCCGGATGTCCGGATCGTCCTCGACGACAAGCACCCGATAGCTGTCCTGCAGTCCCATGGCCCTCTCGATTGACGCGGCATATCGCGCAGCGTCGCGGCGCACTCCCACACACGCCGGCGGGTGGCGCCGCGCAGCCCGCGTGTGCGGTAGGGGCCGGGGTCGCAAGACGCATGCCAGGCGGTGAGTAAGGCTGGCACACGACCGCCGACGGCGGGCGCCACGGAAGGAGAGGGTTTTTCGCCGCTCGACGGCCGACGGCCGGATGCCGAGAGTGGCCCCATCCCGTCAACGGCGTCAAAGCGGTGACGGCTTCACGCGATATCGACGCGTGGCGCCGCACGATCTCGGCCGGTCGCGGGGCACGCTCCTTGCTCGTTCGCATCGCGCCCGGACCGCCGATGGGGACCTTTCCGCGATGCCGTTTCCCGCTCAGGAAGACGCATGATGCCGCTCGGACGCGCTGACGTCGACGGTGCCGGCGCCTTCTCGCGCCTCGTGCCGGCCGCTGCGCTGCTGCTGCTGCTGGCGCCGCTCCTGGTCTCGCCGCATCCCGTCATCGGTGTCGTCCTCGGAGGATGCCTCACGCTGGCGCTCGTCGCCGCGTGGATTCGAAGTCGCATGGCGGGCACGGGACACGATCCCGGCGCGGACGCCTGCGCCGACGCATGCGAGTCCGCCGCCGTGACGACCGCGCCGCTCGATCCCCGCGTGGCCTGGGGGCTGGACGCCGTCACGGAGGGGCTCGTGGTCACCGACCTCGGCGGCCGCATCGTCTTCGCCAACGCCAAGGCACGCGGCTTGTTGGGCGCGACGACGGCCCCCGGCGCGACCATCGCCGGCGACGACGGATTCGCCGCCGGTCTCACGCAGGGCGGCGAGTTCCGCGACACGGTGCGCGGCCTCTATCGCGACCAGGAGGCGTACGGAGCCGGCGAGCTCTCGCTCGTGGACGGCGGGCGGGTCGCGACCTACGAGTGGCAGAGCGGGGCGATACGCGACGGCGACGGCAGGGTCGTCGGGCGCGGCCTGATCCTGCGCGATCGCACGCAGGCCCGGGAGCTCGCGGGATTGAAACGCGAGTTCCTGTCGACCGTGACGCACGAGCTGCGGACGCCGCTCACGTCCGTGAAAGGCTCACTCCAGCTCGTCCTCGGCAAGGCCACCGCCCTCTCCACGATCGAGCGCGAGCTGCTCGCCATCAGCCTGAAGAACACCGACCGGCTCATCCGACTCATCAACGACATGCTCGACATCTCGCAGCTCGAGCTCGGGAAGATGGAGCTCAGCTTCACGCCGATCGCACCCGCGTCGCTCGTCGAAGAGGCGATCGCGGGCTTGCGCGCCTACGCCGCGGGTCGCGACATCACCATCGTGGGCGAGCTCGATCCGGATCTGATGCCGGTCACCGGCGACCGTGATCGCCTGATCCAGGTCCTCACGAACCTGCTGTCGAACGCGGTCAAGTTCTCCCCGAGCGGGGGACGGGTGGTGGTCCGCGTCACCTGTGACGCGGCCGAGCTCCGCATCGCCGTCCGCGACTGGGGCGTCGGCATCTCGCCGAACGACCACGGGCGGCTGTTCCAGCGCTTCCAGCGTCTGAAGGCCGGCCGCAGCGAGGAGCCCGGCACCGGCCTCGGCCTCGCGATCTCCAAGGCGATCGTCGACCGCCATGGTGGACGCATCGCGGTCGAGAGCGAGGAGGCGGTCGGGTCGACGTTCACGCTGGTGCTGCCCGTGATCGCGGCTCCGGCCACGGAGTCCGGCGGCTGGTCGACGCCCGCGGCCGCGGCGGCCCGCCCCACGGTGCTGCTCATCGACGACGACGCCGACCTCGGAACGGTGCTGGAGGTCTCCCTCGCCCCGGGCTACCGTCTGCTGCGCGTCGAGCGCGGCGTGCAGGCGCTCGACGTCGCGCGCGCCGAGCGTCCGGACCTGGTGCTGCTCGATGTGGTGCTGCCCGACCTGAGCGGCTACGACGTCCTGCGGATCCTGCAGCACAGCGAGGCGACGCGCCACATTCCGGTGGTGATGCTGACGGTCCAGCCGGAACGGATCCTGGCGCGCGGTCTCGGCGCGGCCGACGTGGTCGCGAAGCCGGTCGACGTCGAGGAGCTGCACCGGGTCGTCGCACGGACGTTGCGGTCCCCGTCGCGGGACAGCGGCCTGCGGATCGCCCTCGGTCCGGTGCCCTCACGGGCGCGGGAGCCGCTCGTCGCCGCGCTGGAGGCGAGTGGCCACGCCGTCTTCACCGCGGCCGACGCGTGGGGCCTGGTACGCTGCGCCGACGAGCACGATGCCGACGTCGCCGTCGTCGAGGCGGTGCCCGCCGCCGCACAGGGAACGGTCGCGTTCCTGCGCGGCCACTCGACGACGCGCCGCCTGCCGCTCGTGCTGCTGACGGCCGGCTGCACCGCTCCGATCGGCAGCGGCTGCACCCCGGTCGAACCGTGCGTCGGCGACAGGGAGCTCGTGCGCGTGGTGGAGACGACCGCCGGCACCGCCCGCCGCGCCCGCGCAGTCGGCTGACCGCCGGCGCGAGACGCCGCGACCCCGTGCGCGACCCGGGTGGGCCAGCTGGCTGTCGGCTCCCTGCGGGAAGAGCCGCTGGGCGAAGACGGTCGCGCCGTCTACCGCCGCTTGCGCGTGAGCGACTGGATGGCGCGCCACGCGAGCTTGCTCGGCGCCGCGTGGCCATTCTCCCAGCGGTTCACGGTGGAGACGGTGACTGCGATCGCGTGCGCGAACTCCTCCTGGGTCATGCCGAGGCGGGTGCGCAGCTCTCGAATCGATTGCGGCGCTCCGGGGTTGCCGAGGGAGCCGGGATCAGTATCGCCGTCCATGCCGCCTTGTCCTCCGCCTGTCAGGTGCCGCCGTGAACTCCGCGGCGGGTGCTGTGGCAGGCAGCAACCCCCGTGCCATGGGGCGCGTGTTGCCGGACACGCCACGCCGGGGAAGGGGGCACCCCGGTACCGACGGGGAGGTGGCGGGTCGCCATCGGAGTGACGGGCCCCATGGGGGGTGTCCGCGGGTCCGTTGCCTTCTCCTCCGCGGTTTCGATATCGTCGGTGGCATGCGCTTCAGCACAGAAGGAGGATACGGGTCATGAGGCACACGCGAACGCTCGCGACGCTCGCCATGGCGGGTCTGGTCGCGCTCCTCGGGGCGACGGCGGTCGGGGCGGCCTCCACCCCCGAGGCGACCGTCAAGGAGTATCTGAAGGCCATGAAGGATCAGAAGTACGAGGACGCCTACAAGCAGATCTCGAAGGCGATGGCGGGGGGCAAGGATGCCGAGGCGTGGGCCAAGGAGCAGAAGTACATGATGCAGGCGGCCGACGTGAAGATCTTCAAGTTCGAAGTGTATCCCAGCCAAGGTCGAGGGCGACGACGGCGAAGGTCCCCAACATCCTCAGCTCGCAGGACAAGTTCCTGAACCAGCTCGGGGCGGACGAGTACGAGCTGTACACCCTCGTCAAAGAGAACGGCGACTGGAAGATCGATCAGCAGGAGCAGGTCGACAAGTCCGACCAGGCGAAGTGGTTCACCAAGAAGTCGGGGTGAGCCGCAATCCCTGCGCTCCCACGCGCTGTTGACTCTGGTGGCGTTCCGGGGCACTAAGCGCGGAGTCTGCCGACGGTTTTGTCCCCGCATTCCCTTTCAGGAGGCGCGTACATGCGAACGACTCGACGAGCACTCGTGGTGGTCTTGCTCGTGGCAAGTCGGATGGACGGCTGGCTGTCATCCCGAGGTCGATGTGCCGCCCCTTCCCGAGGCGAAGATCTCGCATCATCGGCGATCGCTTCTTCGACGTGAAGGCGATGTCCGCCGATCGCGCGCTGGTCATCGGCTACCGCGGCAAGATCCTCGAGACGACCGACTCGGGACGCACCTGGAACATCATTCCCAGTCCGACCGACCGCGCGCTCTACAACATCCGCTTCGCGGACGCCCAGCACGGCTGGATCTGCGGGCAGGCCGGCTTGATGCTCGACACCAAGGACGGCGGCAAGACCTGGACCGAGCAGAACAGCAACACCGATGAGTACCTCTTCGCCCTCTACCCGCTGAGCGCGACGCACCTCTTCGCCGTCGGCGACAAGTCGACGTTGGTGGAGACGAAGGACGGTGGCGCGACGTGGAGGCCGCGCAAGGTGGCGCAGAGCAGGGAGGGCATCTCCGAGGACATCGCGCTCGCCGTGCAGGATCCCATCTTCTACGACATCGAGTTCACCGATCCGCAGAACGGCTGGATCGTCGGCGAGTTCGGCACCATCCGCCACACCTCCGACGGTGGGCAGACGTGGGTCGAGCAGCAGGAGAGCCTGCTCGGTGAGGGTATCGTCGACATCTTCGACCTGCCGACGCTCTTCGGCGTGCACTTCGTGAACGATCAGGAAGGTGTCGCAGCCGGGCTCGAGGGCAAGATTGCGCATACGCACGACGGCGGAAAGAAGTGGGCGTTCGACAAGGTCGAGGTCGCGCCGCCGATCGAAGATCCGCTGTACTCGCCGTTCATATTTCCCGACGGTCACGGGTGGGCGGTCGGCTCGGGCGGCGAGGTCGTCAACAAGGATCCGGGCGACGCGCCGTGGAAGCGCGCCAAGCTCGGGATGCACCTCTTCACCTGGCTGCGCGGCATCGACTTCTACGACCAGAACAACGGCTGGATCGTCGGCGGCTTCGGCACCATCCTGAAGACCAAGGACGGCGGCAAGACCTGGACGCCGAGCGTGGCGTGAGCCTCCGCTGCGAAGGCGGTGACGCCGTACCCGCGGCGCACCGTCGACGCGGCCCGCATTGATAGCGAGCGCGCCGTTCCCTAGCATACGAGCGATGCGACGGACTCGCGCGTCGTGGCGTGCCTTCGCCCTGCCGCTCGCGCTGCTGGCGGCGGGGTGCGGTCTCGTCGCGGGGCGCGCGCAGGACGACCAGGACTTCTTTCCGCTCGCGCCGTCGTCCCACTGGGAGTACGCGGTCAGCCGTCACGGGGAGGAAGGAGTGCTGCGTTTCGTCGCCACCGTGCGGCCGGATCCGTACCGCACCCCGGACGGCCGGGTCTGCCCGGTCGTCGACGAGCAGTACGGTGCCGAGGCGGTGCGCTATCCGGTGGTGTACTGCAGCGAGAAGGGCTTCCTGCACCGCCTGATGTCGCTCGAATACAGAGGCGAGACGCTCGAGGACAACGGGCTGCGCTCGGGCGAGCTCAAGTTCCTGCCCGTGGACCTGCGGCGGGTGAGCGACTGGGAGGGTACGACGAACGCCTATCGTCTGCCGGACGGCTCCGGTTTCGAGGTGCGGCAGCTGCACCACGTGCTGCCGCGGCTCGAGCGCGTCGACGTGCCGGCCGGAGCGTTCCGCCGCTGCGTCCACGTCGAGACGACCGCGATCCACTCTGCGATCGACGCCGACGGCGCGCACACAGGCCCGCAGGTGGTGCTGTACTACTCCGACTGGTACGCGCCCGGTGTCGGTCTGGTGCGCACCGACCAACGTGACGCCGAGGCGCACGCCATGACGACGATCAAGCTCGTACGCTACGTCGTCGGAGGCCGCCGGTGATCGCCGTCGAGGGTCTCGTGAAGGACTTCGGCGCGCACCCGCGCGGTTGCGGGTGTGAGCTTCCACGTCGCCGCGGGGGAAATCATGGGTCTGCTCGGCCCGAACGGATCGGGCAAGACGACCATCATGCGCGTCCTGACCGGCTTCTTCCCTCCGAGTGAGGGCCGGGTTTCGATCGACGGGATCGACGTGGAGCGCGACCCGCTCGCGGTGCGCGAGCGCATCGGGTACCTGCCGGAAAACGTCGTCCTGTACCCCGACCTCACCGTGACCCGCTTTCTCCGCTTCTGCGCCGAGGTGAAGGGCATCCCTGCCGCGCTCCGTCGGGCGCGCCTCGACGAGGTGATGACGGAGTGCGGGTTGACCGACGTCGCCGGAAAGCTGATCGGCAAGCTCTCCAAAGGGTATCGCCAGCGGGTCGGCATCGCCCAGGCGCTGATGCACCGGCCGCGCGTGCTCATCCTCGACGAGCCGACGGTCGGCCTCGACCCGCGCCAGATCGTCGAGATCCGGTCGCTCATCAGGTCCCTCGCCGAGCCGACGACGATGCTCCTCAGCACGCACATCCTGCCCGAGGTGAGCATGACCTGCAGCCGGGTGATGATCATCGACTACGGTCGGATCATCGCGGAAGACACGGCGGAGGGCCTGTCGCAACGGGTCCGCGGGTCGAACGAGACACGGGTGCGGGTCGCCGGACCTCGTGCCGAGGTGCTGGCCGCCCTGCGCGACGCGCGCGGCGTCGACGACCTCCGCGAGGAGCCGCTCGACGACGGCGCCGTCACCGCGGTCGTGCGCTCGGTGCGCGGCGACGAGGTGCGTCGCGAGCTGGCGGCCCTGGTCGTCACGCAGGGATGGGGCCTCCTCGAGATGCGGTCGCTGCCCATGAGCCTGGAGGATCTCTTCGTGCGGCTGGTGCGCGACGACCGGGACGCCGCCGCGTGAGGACGCTGGCGCTGATGCGCAAGGAGCTGGCGTCGTACTTCGCCGGCCCGCTCGTGTACGTGGTCATCGGCGCGTTCCTCTGCGTGACCGGCCTGCAGTTCTACACCACGTTGAACAGCTTCGTGACGATCGGCTTCGGGCTGAACATCCTCGAGCACTTCTGGGAGGAGTTCTTCAACAACTCGATCGCGTTCTATCTCCTGATCGTCGTGCCGCTCTTCACGATGCGCCTCCTGGCGGAGGAGCGGCGCCTCGGCACCATCGAGCTCCTCTATACGTATCCGCTCCGCGACCGGGAGATCATGCTCGGCAAGTTCCTCGCCTGTCTGCTCGTCTTCCTGCTGTTCGTCGCCTGCACCTTGCTGTATCCGGCGATCGTGTACGCCATCCAACCATTCGACCCGCTGCCTTTCGTCGCCCGCTATCTCGGCACGGTGCTGTTCCTCGCGAGCTGCATCGCCTGCGGTCTCTTCATCTCGTCGCTCACCGAAAGCCAGCTGATCGCGTCGGCCTGCACCTTCATCGTCCTGCTGCTGTTCTGGATCCTCACCTGGAACGAGGCCGCCGTGAGCACCTCGCTGGTCACCGTCCTGAGCCAGGTGTCGACCTTCGACCATTTCCATACCTTCTCGACCGGCGTGATCGATCTGAAGGATTGTCTCTACTTCGTCTTCTTCATCGCCCTGTTCCTCTTTCTCACGCTGCGCTCGATGGAGTCGCGTCAATGGCGGGGGCGCCGGTGAGGCAGCGGTGGCGCCGCCTGCCGGCGCTGATCGTCGGAACGGTCGGCCTCGTCGGCTGCGCGGCGCTCGTGCTGGTGCTCACGTACCGCCACACGTGCCGCCTCGATCTGACCCCGGAGCGCAATTACACGCTCTCGCCGCACACACGACGCATCCTCGCGGAGCTCGACCGCGACGTGCACGTCACCGCCTTCGTGCGCAGCGAGGATCCGCGCACCCCCTTTCTCAAGGATCTGCTGTGGCGGGTGGCGAACGCCTCGCCGCGCGTGCGCTACGACTTCGTCGACCTGAACCGCTCGCCGGCGTTGGCGCGGCAGTACGGCATCGAGCGCTACGGCGCCCTGGTGGTGGAGAGCGGCGAACGCCGGCGGGACGTGTCGAACGTCGGCGAGGGGGCGTTGCTGGCCGCGGTGCTGACGGTCACCCGTCCCATGGATCGGAGCGCCTATTTTCTCGCGGGCCACGGGGAGCACCGGCCGAGCGACAGCGATCGCCGGACGGGGTACACCAACGTGGCGCGGGCGCTGGAAGAGGAGGAGTTCCGGGTACGCGAGCTCGCGCTGCTCGGTCCCGAGGGCGTGCCGGCCGACGCTTCGCTCGTCGTGATTGCCGGCCCGCGGAAGGACCTGCTGCCGGGGGAGGCGGCGCGGCTCGAGGCGTATCTCGACCGCGGTGGCGCACTGCTGCTGCTGCTCGATCCGGAAAGTCCGGCCTCCTTCGCGGCCATCGCCGCGCGTCGTGGTATCACCCCGCTCGACGAGGTCGTCGTCGATCCCGCGCGGCGTCTCGCTGCCGGCGAGGGAGTGACCATCCTCGTCTCCGGCTTGACGCCGTCCTTCCTCGTGAGCGGGACGCTCGAGGCACCGCCGGTCTTCTCGTACGCCCGGCCGCTCCGTCTCGCGTCGGACGCCGACAATCCGGTGATCGGCTTCCTCGAGAGCGGAGCGGCCAGCTATGCGGTGCCGATCGGCGCACCGCCCGGAAGCGCCGGCGGCCCGGCGGCGGCGCAGATCGTCGGCGCCGCGAAGGTGCTGCCCCCGGTCGGCGACGACCGGAAGGGCGGCCGGCTCCTTGTCCTCGGCGACGCCGATTTCGCGTCCAACGCGTTCGTGGACTACCTCGGCAACAAGGACCTCTTCGTGAACGCCGCCAATTGGCTCGCTCGCGACGAGTCACTGATCGCGGCGCGCGCGCAGCGGAAGGAGTCCGGCCGCGAGCAGTTCTTCGTGACGGAGGCACAGGGACGTATGGCGTTCTGGCTCGCGGCGGTCGTGCAGCCGGGCATCTTTTTCGTGCTCGGCATCGCCGCGTTCACGCGCAGGCGCCGCGCATGACCTGGCGCGCCGTGGGCGTCGTCTATGCCGTCCTCGCGCTGCTCGCCGTGGCAGTCGTGCTCGATCAGCGTCCCCCGACCAAGACGGTCCCCTCGGCCAGCGCTCCGGCGCGGTCGCTCCTCGGCGTCGAGCCGGCAGCGGTGAGCGCCATCGTCTTTCGCCGCGGCGACGCCCACGTGCGCGCGGAGCGTGTCGACGGCCGCTGGCGCGCGGTCGACCCGCCGGGCGCCGCGGTCCCGCCGGATTCTGATCGACGCCGCGGTTGCGACGCTCACCGCCGGCCAGGTGTCCGAGGTCGTCGCGGAGGGCGCCGGACCGGGGGATCTCGCGGTGTTCGGCCTCGCCAAGCCCACCTCGGCGATCGTCGTCACCACGGACGTCGGCGGGACCAGGCACGAGACGACGGTCTTCCTCGGCGACCGGAACCCCACGCGCACCGCGGTCTACGCGCGTCGCGCCGAGGACGATCGCGTGTACCTGGTCGGCCTGAACGTGCGCTACTACGAGGATTCTGATCTTCACCGCTGCGGGCGCCGGCTGACCTCGCTCGCGACCGGCAGGCGCCGGAAGCGGGCCACGTGCAGCGGGCGTCCCTCGGCGCGATACTTGCGCGCGAAGCCGGTCGAGAGTCCGGGGTGGTCGGCGCCCGCGTCGACCTCGGCGAAGCCGGGGTCGGCGAGCACCACGGCGCGGATATCGGCCATGTACGAGACGACGTCGGTGGCGACGTACAGGGCGCCGTCGTCCACCAGCGCCCGTGCCAGCATCGCGACCAGTGGCGGTGTGAAGATGCGGCGCGGGATGTGCCGGCGCTTCGGCCAGGGGTCGGGGAAGTAGACGTGGACGCCGTGCAGCGACGCCATCGGGACGAGGGTCAGGACGTACCCCGCGTCGGCCTGCAGCGTACGGACGTGCGCCAGCCCGAGTCGCGCGACGCGGGCCGCGAGTCGGCGGGACTTTCCCGGCGAGCGTTCGATCCCGAGCAGGTTCCGCCGGGGGAGCGCCGCGGCCCGTGTCAGCAGGAAGGCGCCGTCGCCCGAGCCGATCTCGATCTCGACGGGCTCGTCGTTGCCGAAGAGGGCCGCCCAGAAGGCCGCACCGGCGGTCGGTACGGCCGTGCCGACTTCCGCCGGGGCGCTCATCGGACATACGGCGACCGTTGGGGCCGCAGCACGATCTCCGCGCAGGCCGCCGTCGAGGCGGTGCGGATCGCGAACAGGACGGCCTCGGCGACGTCCTCGGGCCGTAGCATACGCGTCCGATCGACACGGCGATTCGGCGGGATCAAGGCCGTATCGACGAAGCCGGGCGAGACGACCGCGACCCGGATGCCGGACTCGCGCACCTCCTCGAAGAGCGACTGGGCGAAGCCGCGGATACCGAACTTGGCGGCCGAGTAGGCCGCCGCGCCGGCGCTGCCGGCCATCCCCGCGATCGAGGCGATGAAGACGATCGTCGGATCCGTGCCGCGCCGCAGGACCGGCAGCAGGTGGTGCGTGAGCAGCATCGGCATCCGCAGGTTCAACCGCAGGGTCTCGTCCCACACGGCGACGCGCGCACGCTCGAAGTCGCCGTGCGGCGGGGCGCCGCCGGCGTTGTGCACGAGCACGTCGAGGCCGCCGAGGGCGCCCTGCGCCCGCTCCGCCATGGCGAGGAGGGTCGCGTCGTCGGTCAGGTCGGCGACGATCGGATGCGCGCGGCGACCCGCCTGCCGGATATCCGCGGCGACGCGCAGCAGCTCCCCTTCCGTCCGCGCGGTCAGCGCGACCGCGGCCCCTGCCTCGGCGAGGGCGCGGGCGATCGCGCCGCCGATGCCGCGGCCCGCTCCGGTGACGAGCGCGGTGCGTCCGTGCAAGGGATCGGCGCTCGCCACGTCAGCCGCGCGGGAGCTTGAGGACGCGCTCGCCGATGATGTTGCGCTGCACCTCGGAGGTGCCACCGCCGATGGTGAAGGCGCGCACCGCCAGGATGCGGCGCAGCCACTTGGTCGTCTCGTCGCCGGCGGCCCGGCGCCGGTCGAGGAGACCCTCCTCGCCGATGAGCTCGCTCGCGAACTCGACGATGCGGAGGTTGAGCTCGGTGCCGAAGAGCTTGGCGACCGAGGCCTCTGGCCCGGGCGGCTCGCCGCGGATGCGGCGCGTGACCTGACGGTACTGCGTAAAGCGCAGGGCCGCGGCCTCGGTGGCGAGCCGCGCCAGACGCTCGCGGACGTAGCCGTCCTCGACGGCGGGCCGGCCGTGCAGGGTGCGGCGCTGCGCCAGCGTCACGAGCTCGCGGATCAGGCGATCGAACGAGTACACCGCTCCGAGGCCGACGCGCTCGTACATGAGGGTCGTCATGGCCACCTGCCAGCCCTCGTTTTCACGGCCCACGAGGTTCGCGCGCGGTACGCGCACGTCCTCGAAGAAGACCTCGTTGAACTCCGCGTCGCCGGTCATCTGCACGAGGGGCCGCACCGTGATGCCGGGACTGCGCATGTCCACCAGGAGGTACGAGATGCCGAGGTGCTTGCGCGCGGTCGGATCCGTACGGCAGAGGAGGATGCACCAGTGGGCGCGATGCGCCAGGCTGGTCCACACCTTCTGACCGTTCACGACGTAGTCGCCGCCCTCGGGGACCGCGCGGGTCTGTAGCGCCGCGAGGTCCGAGCCGGCGCCGGGCTCGGAGTACCCCTGGCACCAGATCTCGTCCGCGGACAGCATGGTCGGGATGAAGCGCCGCTTCTGCTCCTCGGTACCCCACTGCATGAGGGTCGGGCCGACCATCATGATCGCGATCGGGTTGATCGGCTGCGGCGCGTTCGCGAGGCCCATCTCCTCGGCGTAGACCAGCTGCTGCAGGAGCGTGGCGCCGCGGCCGCCGTACTCCCGCGGCCAGTGCAGGCCGACCCAGTTGCCGGCGTGCATCGCCCGGTGCCAGGCGAGGAGCTTCTCGAAGCGGAGGTCGGGGTCCTGCTCCTCGTCGAGTTCGCCCGGTGCGAAATGGCGGGGCAGGTGCGCGGCGAGCCAGGCGCGGAGCTCGCCGCGGAACGCCTCTTCCTCCGCTGAGTAGTGGAAGTCCATCGCGATGGACGCGCGCCGCGGTCCCGCGCCGCTCAATCGGCCTTGACGCGCGAGAGGTACGCGCCGCTCTCCGTGTCGACGCGGATCAGGTCCCCGGTCTCGACGAAGTTCGGCACCGGCACCACGAGGCCCGTCTCGGTGGTTGCCGGCTTCAGCACGTTGGTGACCGTGGCCGTCTTCAGCCCGGGCGCCGTGTCGGTGACGCGCAGGTCGACGGTCTTCGGGGGCGTGACGCCGATCGGCTTGCCCTCGTAGAAGTCGACCGTGACCCGCAGGTTGGGGAGCAGGTAGGGGGCGACGTCTCCGAGCGCCTCGCGGGTCAGGGAGATCTGCTCGAAGTTCTCCGTGTTCATCAGATGGAAATCGTCGCCCTCGGCATAGAGGAACTCCATCTCCTGCTGATCGAGGGTGACGCGATCGACCTTGTCCTCGGAGCGGAACCGGTTCTCGGTCTGCGTGCCGGAGCGGACGGAGCGCATCTTCGTCTGCACCATGCCGCGCCAGTTTCCGGGCGTGATGTGGACGACCGTCATGATCCTGTAGAGATCGTTCTGGTAGTTGATGAGCATGCCGGAGCGGAGCTGCGTGGCGGGAATGAGCATTGTGCCTCCTCGAATCGGGACAAACGTCAGCGGCTACCACTCCCGAGACGTGGACGCAACGCGACGCGCGGCGAGGCGCGTCCTCCGACGGCGCGGTCCGACAGGCGCTACGCCAGCACGGCGGCGAGGTGCTCCGGTAGGCGTGGCGCCGTCGCCGTCGGCTTCACGAAACGGTCCACGACCGTCCGCGTGTCCCGGATACGCAGGCGCGTGAAGATGTTGTCGAACGTGCGCTCGAGGTCGGCGCTGATCGCGTCGCGGGTGGCCGTCGGCAGGTCCCACATGGCGCGCTTGAACGGCCCGAAGGCCTGCTTGCGCGTCTTGTAGTAGAACTGCTGATCCGACATCCCCGCCTTGCGCTCGTCGGCGTGCGCCTTCGCGAGGTGGGCATACATCTCGTCGCGCAGCGCACGCGGGAACTGCGGGTGGTCGTAGATCAGGTTCTGGAAGCCGGTGGCGAGATGGATCTCCGCCGTCTCGACGTCGGGGAACTTGCCGAACAGATCCTCGGGCAGGGTCGAGGCGCCATGCTGCACGGCGCCGGCCATCCCGAACTCCTTGCGGGCGAGGATGGACAGCTGCTTCAACGTGTCGAAGTCCACGGCGACCTTGGCGATGGTGCCGTCCGGGAGCGGCAGACCGCCGTGCGTCGTGCCGGTCTGCACGCTGATCTTGCTGATGCCCTCCGAGCCGGGCGCGATGGCGTCGAGGTGGCGGCGGTAGCCGCGCATGTACGCCCGCAGCTCCTCGACCGTGCTGTTCTTGCCGCCGACCTCACCGATCTCGCCGCCGATCGAGATGTCGACGCCGGCGGGCGTGTGCGTGTGGACGTGCGCGGTCAGGTCGGCCGCAATCTGGCAGTTCTCCTCCTGCTGGGCGTCGATGGTGGGACGTTCCAGCACGACGAGCGTCGAGCTGTCGATGTCGATGTTGAAGAACCCGGCCGAGACGGCCTCCTCGATGAGCGCACGCAGGGCGGCGAGCTCCTTCTCGCGGTCGCCCTTGTAGAAGGCGGACGCGCTCACCTGGAAGTGGTCGCCCTGGATGAAGAGCGGTCCACGGTAGCTCTCACGGATGGCGGCGGCCGTCACGGCGGCGGCGTACTCCGGCGGTCGCTGCTCGGTGTAGCGGATCTCCGAGCGTGCGATCTCGAACACGACGGCGGAAGCGTCGAGCTTGCGGGCGGCGCGCAGCGCGGCGCGCGTGACGTCGAACGTCAGCGTGCGGATGTTGATCGCGGGTACGGTGAAGCCGGCGCATTCGCCGCGGCCGCGGGCCCTGTAGAGGGGCAGGATGGAAGCCGACATGACGCCGACCGCCTCGCCCGCCTTGCGGATCAACCAGCGACTGGCGTCACGCACCTCCGCCTTCTCGGCGAAGATCGCGTGGCGGGCGAGAGCCTCTGCGGCCTCGCTCCGCAGGCGCGGCTCGTCGCGCACCGTGACGTTGCCGCCACGATCGATCTGAACGACACCCTGAATGGTGCTCCGCAGGCTCTGTTCGTCGAACATCGGAGATCCTCCTCGGGAATGACACCGTCGCGGGCGGCGATCGGCCGCAGAACTATATAATCGCCGCCCGTGCGCGTCGACAAGCCGCAAAGCGGACGGCAGCGTCGACCCTAGGGCGCCGTCGCGCCAGCGGGAATCTGCAAGGCCACCCACGTGATCCAGGCGGCGAGGAGCAGGTTCACGATGGACACGCTCCGCATGCGGCGGATCATGCTGGCAAGGCGCTCCGGGGGCACCGGGTCGCCCCACTCGACCGCCCGCACGATGCGATGCGCGAGGCCGAACACGCCGTAGGTCACGCCGTTGATGAGAAAGAAGGCGAGGACCAGCTTCAGGGTGAGCGGCTCGCCGATGCGGGTGAAGAATTCCGAGCGAAGACGCGCCTTGTACGCGGTCAGGCTGAACGCCCCGGTCATCACCAGCACGCCGAGCACGCCGATCAGGAGCGGGTTCAGTCGCTTCAGCATGCTGGTCAGGACCTCCAGGCGCTCCTCGTGGGACTCGAGATGCTCGACCGCCGGAAGCATCACCAGGACGAAGGCGAGCGTGGCCCCGAAGTAGGCGGCGAGACTCGTGAGGTGCAACCAGAGCGTCAGACGGTCCATCGGTCCCCGTTTGTCGTGCGTTTTCGCGTTCCGAGCGGCGGCCGCCCCGTCCGTCGGTTCACCTTGACTTGTCGAAACGGGCGACGTTAGGTGTCATGATGATCGTAGTGCCGATGCGCGGCCCGTCATGCCGAGCGCGGCCGCGAATTATGCGGACGTGGGGAAGAGCGGTCAATCCCACGCCGCAACGGCACGATCTATCGCGACGGCAAGATTCAGAGGGATCGACATGCTGACTCCCACCGACATCGAGGTCCGCGAGGCCCTGGCGGGTCATCGCAGCCGGATCGACGCGTATCGCACGGGGCAGATCACGCCGGACGAGTTCCGGCCGATCCGCCTCAGCTACGGCCTGTACTACCAGCTCGACCACACCAGCCACATGCAGCGGATCAAGATTCCCGGCGGGATGCTCACGTCGGCGCAGATGAACCGGTTGAACGACATCGCCGACGAGTACGGCCGCGGCGTCGTCCACGTGACGACCCGGCAGGACGTCCAGTTCCACTGGGTACCGCTCGAAGAAGTCTCGACCATGTACGAGCGCCTGCGCGAGGTCGGGATCACGACGCGCGGTGCCTGCTCCGACAGCGTGCGCAACGTGACGGCGTGTCCGCACTCTGGGCTGCTCGCCGTCGAGCCCTTCGACGTCGTCCCGTATGCGCAGGCGATCAACGAGTACTTCCTCTTCAACCCGCTCAACCTGACGCTGCCGCGCAAGTTCAAGATCGCGCTCAGCAACTGCCCGCGCGACTGCGCCCAGGGGCCGGTCAACGACATCGGCCTCTTCGCGCACGTCCGCTCGGATGGCACGCGTGGCTTCGCCGTGCACGTCGCGGGCGGCCTCGGGGCGCAGCCGTTCCTCGCCAAGCGGATTCGCGACTTCGTGCCGGGCGAGGACATCCTGATCGTGTGCGAGGCGATCGTGCGCCTGCAGCATCGCATGGGCGAGCGCAAGAACCGCAGTCGCGCGCGCATGAAATACCTGATGAAGAAGCTCGGCGAATCGCGCTTCCGCGAGCTGCTCGACGCCGAGATCGGCCGGGTCGAGGCGACGCGCGGCGAGCTGCTGCGGCGCGAAACGCGCGCCGCCGTCGCGGCGTATCGATTGCCGCCGCCGCGTCGGGCCCCGGCGCCGGCCGTCGCGGCGAACGGTGCTGCCGGCTACGCGGCATGGCGCGCGACCAATTGCGCCGCGCAACGCGAGACGGGCTACTACGTCGTCACCGTGACCGTGCCGCTCGGCGACTATACGACCGCGCAGGGGCGGGCGCTCGCCGCCCTCGCGGACGAGTACGGCAACGGCACGCTGCGCACGACCAACGAGCAGAACGTCGTGCTCCCGTACGTCAGCGGCGCCGCGCTGCCGGCCGTCTACCATCGGCTCGACGAGATCGGCCTCGGCGAGGCGTACGCCAACCATCTCACGGACGTCGTCTCCTGCCCGGGCGCCGACTATTGCAGCCTGGCGGTCACCCGCTCGATGGGGATGGCGGAGCGCATCCGCGATCATCTCGCGGAGATCGGTCTCGCGCCCGCGGAGCTCGGCGAGCTCCACGTGAAGATCAGCGGCTGCCCGAACTCGTGCGGCCAGCACCACGTCGGCGACTTCGGGCTCACCGGCATGCTCATCAAGGGCACCGATGGCAAGGAGCGCCCGCACTACTCGATCCTCGTCGGCGGGGGCGTCGGCGAGGAAGGCGCGGGGGTCGGGCAGCGTCTCGGCGGGCGCTATCCGGAGGAGACCACGCCGCACGCGATCGTGGCCGTCGCCCGCTGCTATCAAGCGGGGCGCGTCCGCGACGAGAGCTTCGTGCAGTTCATCCGTCGCGTCGGCGTCGATCACGTCACGGCGGCGGCGCGCGCGGCGGTACCCGACAGCGTGCGATGACTCCAGGGGACGACGAGCGTCGCCCCATCACGGATCGTCCGGAAGACGAGGGTCGCCGCCGATTCTACCAGGGCGTGCTCGTGCGCCTGCGGCCCGGCAGCCGGACGGGCGTACTGCGAACGGCGAGCGGCCGCGACGTCGAGTTCGCGGCGCGCGACACCCGGTTTCTCGGGACCGAGGGCTTTACGGCGCTGCGCGAAGGCATGCAGGTCGGCTTCGACCTCGGCTGGACGTCACACGGCGTGCGCGTGACGCTGATCAAGGTCTTCTGAGCGCGCGGCGACCGACTAGAGCGGCAACGAGGTGCGGTAGAGCAGGAAGCGGCCGAGCATCTCGCCGACGATGGTCGTGAGCACGGCGACGTAGAACAGGCCGGTCGCGGCCATCGTCTGCGGGATCGCGAGGGTGCGCCAGATCATCCAGGCGATTGCCAGCGCGGGAATCGGCCCGAGGCCGAGGCGGGTCCACAGAAGCTCCCGGTGCTCGCTCCAGAGCGTGTGCAGCGCGACGGTGGTCCCGGTGCTGCCGCCGAGGCGCAGCAGCACCAGCGACAGCGTCAGCGTGCCGAGCTGCAGGAGCAGGCTGGCGCGATAGAGACGCCAGATCCGCACGAACGGCGCGAGCGGCATGCCGACGTCGATGAGGTACCAATGGCCGAGCAGCATGCCGCAGGCGGTGGCGCCGAGGAGCAGCGCGGAGACCAGAAAGCTCGTCGGATAGAGCACCGTCTCGACCGACCACGCCGGGGCGGAGGAGAAGTGCAGCGCGCTCACGACCAGCGCGAGAAGGCCGGTCGCGAGCGTGGCGACGTAGGCGACGGCGCGGCGGCGGTACGGATCGCCCCAGAGCGACGCGACATAGAGGCTTGCGGCGAGCGCGAACAGCGCCCAACCCGCAACCTCGACGATCGGTGCGCCGGCCGCCGTGCCGGTCGGGCGCCAGGCGAGCGTCAGCTCGCCGAGACTGATGCACAGCGCGCTCGCGAGGAAGACGGCGGCGCTCGACTTGTAGAAACCGCGCTCGATGTCGTTGAAGGGGAGCTGTCCGAGCGCGAAGAAGCCACCGACGGCGAGCTGTCCGAACACCAGCAGAAAACAGTGGGCGAACATCGGCACGCGGCGCGACAGTAGACGAGCCCCTCGACGGAGACAACGAGCCGCGTGCGGGACGCGCGGGGGCGAAATCTGGCGTGCGCCCGCGCGACGCCCCGCTGTTGAAAATGCCTCAGGGCTGTAATAAGCCTCGATACTTAGATGGAGGACCGGGCGCGGATCCTTGAAGACCGGGTCGAGGACCTGACGCGCGTGCTTGCGACGGCGATCAACGAAGCCGACGTGCCGGAGCGGCCGGAGATCCGCACAGAGCTCCGAGACTTTGCGATCACATTGCTGAAGGAGTCGATCGTCCTTCCGGAGACCATGAGGGTTGCGGCCGAAGGGGTCGGAGGCCCGTTCAATCCGCTGGCGATGGGCATCCCGCTCTTCTTCGCGGGAAGCGTGCTGATCTTCCTCTTTCCGCCGGTCGGGATGCTGTTGTTTGCGGGGGCGGTGCTGATGATCGGATGGGGTCTCGTGACCTCGATGGTGGCGCGACGACGGTAAACGACGGTAAGAGACGCATAGTCGTTTCGGGCGGGGCCGCGAGCCCTCGCCTGGTCCTTCCACGGTAACGCAGCGACACAGCGGAGACGCGTCGGTATGGCGAAGGCCGAGAAGCAGCTCACGGAAGCGGATCTCAAAGAGATCGAGGAACGACGTCGCGCCGAGCAGGTTCGTGAGCGCGCGAAGCGCGAGCGCGAGAAGGCGCAGCTCGGGAGCCTCTGGTCGCGGCGCGATTTCATGGGCCGCCTCGGGTGGGGCGTGTTCGGCGTCTTCACCGGCATCACGCTGCTCGGCTTCCTGCGTTCCGCGTTCCCGCGCATCCTCTTCCAGCCTCCGAGCAGCTTCAAAGCGGGCTTTCCGAAGGACTTCACGGTCGGGGAGATCAGCGAGAAGTTCAAGAAGGAGTTCCGCGTCTGGATCATCCGCACCGAGGAGGGTTTCTACGCCCTCTTCGCGAAGTGCACGCACCTCGGCTGCACCCCGCGCTGGCTCGCGGCGGAGAGCAAGTTCAAGTGCCCGTGCCACGGCAGCGGCTTCTACAAGTCCGGCATCAACTTCGAGGGGCCGGCGCCGCGCCCGCTCGAGCGCCTGCGCATCACCCTCGCCGAGGACGGCCAGATCGTCGTCGACAAGGGTGTGAAGTACCTCTACGAGAAGGGCGATTGGACCAAGCCCGGCGCGTTTCTCAAGTTCTCGGCGTAGGAGCCTCCGACATGGCATGGGATGACATCAAGCGGCAGATCACCGAATCGGACGTCTGGCAGTCCATCTTCCGCCACGGCTACGAGGACACGCCCCGCAATCGCATCCTGATGGTGTCGGGAAACGTCTGGCTGCACCTCCATCCGTCGAAGGTCCGCCGGCACGCCGTGCGCATGCGCTTCACGTGGTGCATGGGCGGCATCACCTTCCTCATGTTCCTAGTGACTACCGTCACCGGCATCTACCTGATGTTCTACTACCGCCCGACGGCGGAGTACGCGTACGCCGACATGAAGTATCTCGAGTTCGACATGCCGTTCGGGATGCTCATGCGGAACATGCACCGTTGGGCGGCACACGCGATGGTCATCGCGGTGTGGCTGCACATGTTCCGGGTGTTCCTCACCGGGTCGTACAAGCCGCCCCGGGAGTTCAACTGGGTGGTCGGCGTGATCCTCCTCGTGTTGACGCTGCTCCTCAGCTTCACGGGCTACCTGCTGCCATGGGATCAGCTGTCCATCTGGGCGGTCACGGTCGGGTCCAACATGGCCCGCGCGACGCCGTTCCTCGGTCACGAGGGTCCCGGCCACGAGTTGATGGGCGTCAATCCGATCTACGACGCGCGCGCGTTCATCTTCGGTGGCGGCGAGATCGGCCCGCACACCCTGCTGCGCTTCTACATCCTCCACTGCATTTTCTTTCCGTTGGTGACGAGCCTCTTCCTGGCCGTCCATTTCTGGCGCATCCGTCGCGACGGTTTCTCAGGCCCGCCTCTCTAGGGATCCGACATGCGTGTTCTCGTACTACCGGTCGTCTTCGGCGTGATCCTCTGGCTGATGTACATCGCCGCGAAGCCGCGGGGGGAATGAGCATGGCGGAAGAACGAGCGGCGCTACAGGCGGTCGGCGGGAGCGCCGCCAAGCGCATCGAGGTGCCGATCCGCAAGGCGCAGGGCCCGGGTGACGACAAGGTCCACACCTGGCCATATCTCGTGCGGTCGGAGTTCATCTGCGCGATCCTCGTCACGGCCTTCCTCATCGTCTGGTCGCTGCTCTCCGACGCGCCGCTCGAGGAGCCCGCCAACCCCACCAAGACGCCGAACCCGTCGAAAGCGCCGTGGTACTTCCTCGGCCTGCAGGAGATGCTCGTCTTCTTCGATCCCTGGCACGCGGGCGTGGTCCTGCCGAGCTTCATCATCATCGGGTTGATGGTGCTGCCGTTCATCGACATCAACCCCAAGGGGAACGGCTACTACTGCTTCAACGACCGGAAGTACGAGATCATGACGTTCTTTCTCGGCTTCCACATCCTCTGGGTGTCGTTGATCATCATCGGTACGTTCCTCCGCGGCCCGGGGTGGAACTGGTTCTGGTTCTGGCAACCGTGGGACGTCCACAAGGTCGAAGCGATGACGGCGGTGAACCTGCCGTACATGCTCGGCGTCCGGAACCCGACCCTCGATTTCCTCGTCGGCGGCGCGCTGGTGCTCGGGTTCTTCGCGGGCGGCACGGCGCTCATGTACTGGTGGGTCGTGCGCCTCAAGGGGCGCGAGTTCATGCGACGCTGGGGCGCGGTGCGATTCGGGATCACCTCGTTCCTCTTCCTCAACATGTGGGGCGTGGTGATCAAGATGCTGATGCGCCACCTCTTTGCGATCAAGTACGTGTGGGCGACGCCCTGGATCAACATTTGACGGCGCGCGGTGATCTTCTACTTCGCCAAGCTGCTCGAGCTGATCGGGTTCGCGCACGTGGGGTACGCGTTGTTCGTGGGGCTCACGCAGGACAACGCGATGGGTCCCGAGATGAAGCTGCTGATGCTGGGCGCGCTGCTGTTCGCGCTCGGACGACTCCTCGAACGCAAGGCGACGACGTGAAGGATCGACATGGCTCGGCGTAAGACGGACATCGACGAGGAGAAGAAGTCACGCAGCGTGCTGTTCCTGCTGTCGGCGGTCGTGCTGCTCGTCACCGGCATCTGGGCGGTCTGGAACGACAACATCTCGCGCCGGCCCTGGAAGCTCTTTCAACACGAGTTCCGCGACCTCGAGTACCAGCGTGCCGAGGACGCGCTGGCCGACGCGGACAAGAAGCTGCAGGCCGACCCGCAGTATCAGGATCTCCAGAAACAGCTCGTGGCGGCGCGACAGAGCCTGAGCCAGGGTGAGACCGCCAAGCAGATCGCGGAGCGACAGGCGCAGCTCGAGGCACTCGGGAAGCGGTTCACCGTCGCCGACCTCAACCTGCGCTTCGTCAAGAGCGAGCTCGAGGAGGCGTGGTACGAGCTCGATCACGCGCGCGAGAACGGCCAGCCCGAGGAGCCGCGGCGTGCCCGTATCGATCAGCTGGAGGCCACGCGGGTGGAGCGCAAGAAGGTCTTCGATGATCTCACGCACGAGAAGGAGCGGATCGAGGGCGAGATCAAGGAGCTCCAGGCCGGAGTGAAGACGATCGAGGACAAGATCGCCGACGTCTCGGCGGATAGGACCAAGCTCGAGCAGAAGGCCGACGGAATGGTCGTCCTGCACGTCGGGCCGATCAAGATGCTGAAGGTGCCGCGCATCGAACAGACCGTGATCGAGGAGTTCGATCGCAACGCCTACGATCAACCGATCGCGCGCGTCGATCGCTGCGTGTCCTGCCACGTCGGGATCGACAAACCGGGCTTCGAGGATCAGCCGAACCCGTTCAAGACGCATCCGGATCGCGAGCACCTCCTCGCCAAGCACCCGATCGACAAGTTCGGGTGCACGCCGTGTCACGGCGGCCAGGGAGCGAGCGTCAACAGCGTGGCCCAGGCGCACGGGGACGTGCCGTTCTGGGAGCATCCGCTGCTGCGCGGTGCCAAGGTGCAGGCACGCTGCGCGAAGTGCCACATGGACGTCGCCGACATCGACCACACGGATCACATCGCCGCCGGGCAGAAGCTGTTCGAGAATCTCGGTTGCACCGGGTGCCACCTGGTCGAGGGACTCGAGGATCTCCCGAAGGTCGGGCCGTACCTCCGTCGCATCGGCGCCAAGGTCGATCCGTCGTGGCTCGAGCGCTGGGTGACCAATCCGCACGAGTTCCGTCCGAGCACCAAGATGCCGAACTTCCTCTTCACGCCGGAGCAGGGAACGGCGGTGGCGGCGTACATCCTGAAGGCCTCGGCGAAGGAGTCGGAGGAGTGGCTCGCGCAGTATCCGGAGCCGACGGGCGTGGACCCGTCGAACGCGGCGCTGGTGACCCGCGGCCACGAGCTGACGCAGTCGATCGGCTGCAAGGGCTGTCACGCGTTCACCGAGGGCGAGCACGGGCCACGCCTCGGCAACGGCGAGGACGAGACCGACGCGACCGTGCCTCCAGGGCAGGGATCGCAGACCCGCACGAGCAAGGACATCGCGCCGAATCTCTCCAATGTCGCGGAGAAGACGAGCGGCCGGTGGATCTACCACTGGCTGAAGAACCCGAGGCACTTCTCGCCGGTTTCCCGGATGCCGAGCCTGCGCCTCAGCGACGACGAAGCCGCGGCCCTCACCTCCTATCTCCTGACCCTCGGCAGGAAGAAGCCCGAGCCGCCCGAGCGTCTGGCCGCGCTCTCCCAGGCGGAGACGATCGCCGACGGCGAGAAGCTGGTACGCAAGTACGGGTGCGCCGGATGCCATGACATCCCCGGCATGGAGAACGAGTCACGCGTCGGCGTCGAGCTGTCGGCCTTCGGGGGCAAGACGGTCGAGGAGCTGTTCTTCGGCGAGCGTTACGACATCCCGCGAACGTGGGACGACTGGACGTTCAACAAGATCAAGACCCCCCGCACCTATGCCACGGAGCGCATCGAGCAGGCGATGCCGCAGTTCGATCTGCCCGCCGACGACATCAAGGATCTGCGCGTCTACCTCACCAGCCGCAGCGAACAGGTCGTCCCGGCCAAGTACCGCTACAAGCCGGCCGACGAAGCGCAGAGGCAGATCGTCGACGGCGAGCGGCTCATCACCAAGTACAACTGTACGGGCTGCCACCAGATCGAGGGGAAGGGGGGATTCATCCGTACCTTCTATCAGGACAACCTGCAGCTCGCCCCGCCCGTGCTCCACGGCGAGGGCGCCAAGGTGCAGCCCGACTGGCTGTTCAGCTTCCTGAAGAGCCCGGTGCCGATCCGCCCGTGGCTGAAGCTGCGCATGCCGACGTTCAACCTGTCGGACGAGGACGCCAACACGATCGTCGCCTACTTCACCGCGCTCGCCCGCAAGGACATTCCGTTCGTCTACGTCGACAGCGGCGCGATCCCGCCCGAGAATATCGCCGCGGGGAAGCAGCTGATGTCCCCCGACTACTTCAACTGCTTCTCGTGTCACGTGCAGGGCGACAAGAATCCCGAGGGGCCCCCCGAGGGATGGGCCCCCAATCTCGCGATGGCGAAGCATCGTCTGAATCCCGACTGGATCATCCAGTGGCTGCACGACCCGCAGAAGGTGCAACCGGGGACGAAGATGCCGAGCTTCTATCCGGGTGGACCGGACGACATCTTCGGCGGCGACGAGGAGCACCAGATCCGTGCGATCCGCGACTATCTCATGGTTCTCGGCCTGCCCGAGGGTGGCGGGGGCCGTACTACCCAGATGGCGCAACGGTAAACCCCTACAATCATCACCCAAACGGAGGAGACGACTATGCAGAGATCGATACTTGGTGCGGTCGCGACGTTGGCGGCCGTGGCGCTCGCGGCAGGAGCGTCGGCGTACGAGGGAGGTGCCGTTGCCGACGGTGGTTCGATCAGCGGCGTGGTCAAGTATCAGGGCGATCCCCCGGCGCCCGCGAAGATCGCGGTCACCAAGGACAACGAGGTCTGCGGCAAGGAGAAGACCTCGCCGGATCTCATCGTGGGCCCCGACAAGGGCATTGCCAACGTCGTCGTGCGCATCACGAACATCCAGAAAGGCAAGCCGCTGACGGTGCCGACGTCGAACCCGGTGTTCGATCAGAAGGGCTGCGAGTACATCCCGCACGTACTGGCGTTCCCCGCTGGCTCGACGATCACGATCCAGAACAGCGACGGTATTCTGCACAACGTGCACACGACCTCCACCGCCAACCCGTCGTTCAATCAGGCGCAGCCGAAGTTCAAGAAGACGATCGAGGCGAAGATCGAGAAGCCCGAGATGCCGATCAAGGTGCAGTGCGACGCGCACGGCTGGATGCACGCGTGGTGGATCTCCGAGGATCAACCCTACTACGCGGTGACGGACGAGAAGGGCGCCTTCAAGATCGCCGACGTGCCCCCGGGCGACTACGATCTCGAGTTCTGGCACGAGACCCTCGGCAAGCAGACGCAGAAGGTCTCGGTGAAGGCGAAGGAAGACACCAAGGTCGACGTCTCGATGACGAAGAAGTAGCCGCAGCGCTCGCCGAGCGCGGCCGTCGCCGGGCGTGGGTGGGTGGCCGCGGCCGTCACCGCCCGGCGAGCTTTCAGGCGCGTCACTCGGTGGTGGCGGGATGCTCGACGGTCAGGTCCAGCCAGCCGAGGGCATTGCCGGCGCCGCGGCAGATCGCGAAGGCGGTCTCGATCACGGCACCGTCGCGACCCGGTCGCCGCACCGGGATGAGGCGCTCGAGCGCGGCCGTGATCGTGGACGACGTCCCGTCCGCCGCGTCGAGACGGAGCCGCGCTGCCGTCGGCGGCAGGCCCGTGATCTCGACCGTGCCGCGAAGCGGCCGCGGCATGGCCTCGCTCCAGGCCGTGCCCGCGACGGACAGGCGCAACCGCTCCGGCGCGTGACCGTAGTCGTGCCCGGCCTCGACGCCAGCATCGCCAGCGGACGACCACAGGTCGAGATCGCCGAGCCGCGTCCCCGGAAGGACGAGGTGCGCAGCCGGAAGGGGCGTGCCGGCCGGCACCCCTTCGGCGGCGTACGCGCGACCCCGGACCCGATGGCGGTGACGACCGAGACGGATGGTGCCCGTGACGGTGCCGAAGCGGGCCGTTCCGGCGGGGATCGGGAGCAGCACGTCGGGGGCGAAGCGCAGCGCGATCCGTGCGTCGACCACGTTCCCGGCGGCGAGCCCGCGCTCGAGATCGGTGAACGGGGTGAGCATGGGAAACGCGAGCATGGCGCCCGCGAACCGCACGTCGAAGGCATGGTGGCCGCGGACGACGATGCGGAGCGGCGGCACGTGCAGCGCCGGCGAGGGCCGCTCCGCGAGCTCGCCGGTGAAGAGAGTCAGGCGGTCGGGGGCGTCGCTCACGAGCAACCGCCCGGCCGCTGCTCCCCCCGGTGTCACGTCGACGCTGGTCAGCACGGCGAGCGTGTCGCTGGCCAGCTGCAGGCCGATCCGGGTGGTCGGACGGCCGCCGCAGGCGAGAGGCACGCGCCGGCTCGGGGTGGCCGGCGCGGGCGCGCTCGCGGCGGGTTGCGAGAACACGGTGATCATACGACGCAAGAACGCGCTGCGGCGGCGGCCGGGCCAGCGCAAGGGGATACCGAGCTCGAGCTGGGCCGCCTCGACGCGCGCCGCCATGTCCGCCAGGCGCCGGACGCACGGATCCGGATCGGCCGCGCGGATCGGCGTCAGCAGCTGCATCACGTTGCTCGGGTGCGCGGCCGGGTAACGGGCACCGATCGTCACCGTGATGCCGTCCTCGGCGGCGAGCCGCTGCAGACGACGCAACGGCCCGTCGAGGAAAGGCGTCGAGACGGTCGGCGCACCGCGGGTCGCCCGGCGACATGCGCCGGTGCCCTCCTCGATCAGGCCGACGCCGAGGTCGCAGGCGGCCTGGCCCACGTTCCAGCCATGGATCGCCAACAGCACGGCGTGGCCGTGGCGTTCCGCTGCGGCCTCGAGAGTGGTCGCCAGGAGCTCGAGAAGCCAGGGGGCCTTGCGCTGGAGCTGCTCGGTCCGGTTCAGATCGAGCTCGTTCCGGTCCCGTATGGGATTGACGATCCAGGTGGCATCGCAGGCGGTGCCGAGCTCCCGCGTGAGGTCGGCGGTATGCAGATCGTTGACGTTGTCCCGCCCCGGACGACGTGGGGCCGCGCGGCTGCCGCCGTGCGGGGCGAAGAGGACCAGCGGGGCGGATCCATGGTGGACCTCGATCCAGTCCGGCGCGCCGAGCGTCATGGCGTTCTTGTAACGATCCCGCAACATGGTCGCCACGACAATGTCACACGCGCGTAACAAAACCATGTGGCGATGCCCCGCGCGAGCATTTCCTCTTGGCGCTGGCCGTCGTACAGTGCCGGCGTGATCGCTGGATCGGGTCGCCTGGGGGCTGCGGGGCACGCCGCATGAAGGTCGCGGCGATCGACATCGGGAGCAACTCCATCCACATGGTGGTCGCCCGCATCGACGCGGACGGCCACTTCACGCTCCTCGACCGCGCCAAGGAGATGGTGCGGCTCGGCAAGGGCACGCTCGCGGCGCGTGCCCTCTCGCGCGAGTCGATGCAGGCGGGGATGCAGGCGCTTGCGACCTTCAAGCGTCTGGCGGACGCGCAGCAGATCGATCGGACGCTGGCCGTCGCGACCAGTGCGGTGCGCGAGGCAAAGAACGGCGGTGACTTCATCGCGCAGATCGGGCGGGAGCTCGGCGTCCACGTCGATCTGATCACCGGTCGCGAGGAGGCTCGTCTGATCCATCTCGCGGTCAGCAACGCGCTCGATCTGCGCGACGGCTCGACGGCCCTCGTCGACATCGGCGGGGGCAGCGTCGAGCTGGTGCTCTCCGAGCGCGGCGTCGTGAAGGCACAGGAGAGCCTCAAGCTCGGCGTCCTGCGACTCGCCGAGCGCTTCATCGAGCACGATCCGCCGGCGCGCGACGAGATCGAGGCGCTCGAGGACTACCTCGATCGCCAGCTGGCGGCCTTCTTCAAGCGTGCGCGCGGTCTCGAGCCGACACGCATGATCGGCACCTCGGGCACCGTCCTCAACCTCGCGGCCATCGCGCTGCAGATGGACGGCGGGCAGGCGCCCGAGCGCCTCCACGGCATCACGCTGCGGGCCAAGGACGTACAGCGGGCGCGCAAGCTCCTCGTGCGCAGCGACCGTGAGGAGCGCCAGCGGTTGCCGGGTCTCGACCGGCGCCGGGTCGACAGCATCGTCCCCGGGGTCGTGCTCATCGATCTGCTGATGCGTCGCCTCGAGGTGGGCGAGCTGACGACGTGCGAATGGGCGCTGCGCGAGGGCGTCATCCTCGACTTCATCCGCGGCCATCGCCGCGAGATCGAGGAGAACGAGACCATTCCCGATCCGCGGCGGCGCAGCGTCGTGCACCTCGGCCGCCGGCTGAACTTCGAGGAGGGTCATGGCCAGCAGGTGGCACGAGCTGGCGCTCGCACTCTTCGACCAGACCGCCGAGCGTCACGGGCTCGGCGCGCGCGAGCGGGAGTGGCTGGAGTTCGCGGCGCTGCTGCACGACGTCGGCAACCACATCGCCCACGCCCGCCACCAGCGGCACTCATACTACCTGATCCTGCACGGGGAGCTGCTCGGCTTCGATCCGAAGGAGATTCTGCGTCATCGCGGCGCTGGCGCGTTATCATCGCAAGGCCGGGCCGAAGGACGACGACGAGGAGGTGCAGGCGCTCCCGAGCGGCATGCGCGCGGTGGTGGCGCCGCTGGCGGCGCTGCTCCGCGTCGCCGATGCGCTCGATCGCAGCCATTTCAGCGTGGTGCGCGAGCTCGACCGTGGGGGGACGCGGAAAAGACATGACGATCACCGTGCGTCCGGCCGGCGGTGACGCGGAGCTCGAGCTGTGGGCGGCGCGGCGCAAGGGGGATCTGCTGCAGGAAGTCGTTCGGCGTGCGCTTGACGTTGCAGCTGGAGGAATGACGTGATCAATGGCCCGCTGACCCCGCATCCGTACCCTGGAAAGCTCGTCATCGTCGAAGGGCATCGACGGATCCGGCAAGTCGACGCAGATCTCGCTGCTGCATCGCTGGCTCGCTGGCGCTCGGCCACAAGGTGTTCTTCACCGAGTGGAACTCGTCCGCGCTCGTCCGGCGCGCGGTGCGCCGCGGCAAGAAGAAGGACCTGCTCACCCCGACCACCTTCAGCATCCTGCACGCCGTCGATTTCGCCGATCGGCTCACCTACAAGATCATCCCGCCGTTGAAGGCGGGCATGACCGTGCTCGCCGATCGCTACGTGCTTTACCGCCTTCGGTCGCGACGTCGCGCGCGGCGTCGACAGCGAGTGGGTGCGCGCGCGTCTACAGTTTCGCGCCGAAGCCCGACCTCGCGCTCTACTTCCGCGTGCCGATCGAGGTGTCGCTGCAGCGCATCCTGATCGGCCGTACCAAGCTCAAATATCACGAGGCCGGCATGGATCTCGGCCTCAGCCGTGATCCGGCGGAGAGCTTCCGGCTGTTCCAGAGCCAGGTGCTCGTGCATCTACGACGAGCTGGTGCGCGAGTTCGGTCTCGAGGTCGTCGATGCGACCGGCCGACATCAACCAGCAGCAGCAGCAGGTGCGGCAGCTCATGGCTGACCGAGGTCTCGGGCTGAACGGCAAGGGGGCGCGCGATGCACGACGCGGATAAGCTCTTCTACGGAAACGGGCTGCCCTACCTGAAGGTCGGCCCGCTCAAGGGCAGCCTGATCGTGATCGAGGGCACCGACGGCGTCGGCCGCTCGACGCAGATCGAGCGAGCTCACGCGCTGGCTCGAGGTGCAGGGCTACGGCGTCGTCAACACCGGATGGACGCGCTCGCCGCTCCTGCCGGAGACGATCAACGAGGCGAAGGAGGGCACGAGCTGAACGTCACCACGTTCAGCCTGCTCTACGCCGCGGACTTCGCCGATCGGCTGGAGAACCAGATCATCCCCGCCCTGCGCGCCGGGTTCATCGTCATCGCCGACCGCTACATGTACACGGCGTTCGCGCGCAACGCGGTGATGGGCGCCGACGCGCAATGGACGCGGCAAGCCTGTTCGGCTTCGCCGTCGTCCCCGACCTGGTGCTCTATCTCAAGATCGACGTGCGCCACCTCATCCCGCGCGTGCTGGAGTCGAAGGGCATGGACTACTGGGAATCGGGCATGCACCTCAAGCTCGGCAGCGACATCTTCGACTCGTTCCGCCGCTATCAGACGCGCCTGATCCGCGAGTACGAAGCGCATCGCCGACGAGTTCGGCTTTCGTCACCGTCGACGCCTGCCGAGCCGATCGACGTCATCCAGCAGGAGCTGCGAGGATACATCGGGCGCTACCTTGCCGGCGAGCGCCGGCGGTACGGCGCCGCGCCGGTGTCGCGGAACGGCGCGGCGCACGCGGCGCGAGCGGTGCTGCGGGCCGGCCGCACGAGAACGCGGTGAGACGTTCCGCCACGCGCGGCGCTCGTCGCGTGGGTTCTGCTCGCGGCCTGCTGCCGTGGGTCGTGCCGTCCGCCCCGAGGTGGACGCGGCCGCCCCGGTCGCGCTCATCGTCGTCGACGGGTTGGACGCGCGCGACGCTCACGGACGCCGACATGCCGTGGCTCGCGCGCGCCTGGCGCGACGGCCGATGCCCGGACGCGCACGCCGTCGCGGCAATGCCCGCCCGCACCAACGTGAACCACGCGACGCTCACGACCGGCGTCGAACCGGAGGCGCACGGGATCACCGGCAACGCGTTCTGGGGGCGTACGAACGCGCCGCCGCGGAAGCTCGGCGGCGCGGGGGATCTGCTGGTCGAGACCGTGTTCACCGTCGCGCACGAGCGCACGCCGCCGCTCCGCACCGCCGCCGCGGTCGGAAAGGGGAAGCTGCAGCTCATGTTCGCCGCGGTCGCGGGTCGTCAGGCCGCGCCCGACCGCGCGTCTGGGGGCCCGGCGAGGCCGCGGTTGGCGACCGCGATCGCGCGTCCGGCTACGCCTTCGACGAGGCCACGCTGGCCGGCGCGCGCATCCTGCTCGACGGGGCCCCGGCGTTCCTCCTGGTGAACCTCGCCGATGTCGACCGCGTGAACCATGGCAGCGGCCCGCGGTCCGACGTTGCCCGCGCCGCGCGCCGGGCGACGGATCGTGCGCTCGGCGCGTTCGTCGCCGAGGTGCTTGCCCGTCCCGAGTGGCGCGCGGGTACGATCCTGATCACCGCCGATCACGGCTTCGACGCGGTCACGCATCCTGCGATCGACCTGAGGGCCCGGCTGCGCGCCGCCGGCCTCGAGCGGGATCTGGTGAGCGTCGCGGACGGCGGGGTCGCCCACGTGTACCTGCGGGAGCCCGGAGCGGCGGATGCGCCGGTGATCCTCGCCGCGGCGCGCCGCGCCGCGCTCGGGACCGAGGGCGTCGGCGAGGCGGTGTATCTCGCCCCCAACGAGGACGACGGCGGGGACGCGGCGCTCCTCGGCCGGGTGCATGGCGATTGGCATCTGACGCAGCAGCGGAGCGGCGACCTGCTGGTGGTCGCCGCGCCCGGCTACGTTCTCGCCGATGCCGAGGAGGCGCGCCTGCTGGGGAACCACGGTGCGCCGGCCGAACTGGACGTCCCACTCGTGGTGATCGGTGCCGGCGGGCCCGCAGGCAACTGCGGCCGGCCGCGGGCCGCGGACGTCGGCGCCACGCTGTTCGGTTGCCTCGGCTTGCGACCGGCGGCCCGGCTCGACCGGACCCCGATTGCGCCCGTGGATCGTGGCCGCGAGATTGCGGGCCTGTGCCGATCGCGGTACGCCGGCGCGGGCTTAACCAGGCCGTAACATGGTCGTCATGGGAGGCCCATGGTAGTGAGCGATAGACAGATGAGCGCAGTGTCACGCGATCGATACGAGTCCGCGACCGGACCTCCAGCCATGGTGCAGGACAAGAGAAAGATTCTCGTCGTCGAGGACGAGAAGGACATCCGCGAGCTCATCCGCTACAACCTCGAGCAGGAAGGCTTCGCCGTGCTCGAGGCCGAGGAGGGCGAGCTCGCGCTCGCCCTCGTGCAACGCGAGCGGCCGGCGCTCCTCATCCTCGACATCATGCTGCCCGGCATGTCGGGGCTCGACATCTGCCGCGCCCTCCGGCAGGGCGAGGAGACCGCGCGTCTGCCGATCCTGATGCTCACGGCGAAGGCCGCGGAGGTCGACAAGGTCGTCGGCCTGGAGATGGGCGCCGACGACTACGTCACCAAGCCCTTCAGCCCGCGTGAGCTGCTGGCCAGGGTCAAGGCGGTGCTCCGCCGTGCCCACGGCCCGGAGCTCGAGCGCCCCCACGAGGTCTACCGGCGCGGGCGTCTGCGCATCGACTTCGACACCTACCAGGTCTTTCTCGACGATCGGGAGGTCGAGCTCAGCCTGCGCGAGTTCGAGCTGCTCGCCTTCTTCGTGCGCCACCCGAATCGCGTGTTCGAGCGCGCGCAGCTCCTCGACATGGTGTGGGGTCGCGACACGTACGTCGAGCCGCGGACGGTCGACGTGCACGTGCGGCGCCTGCGCATGCGCATCGAGCGCGACGACGCGCGACCGGAGCTGATCGTGACCTTGCGCGGCGTCGGCTACAAGTTCAACGATGCCGCGCTCGACGTCTAGACTCGCGATCTACCTGCTCGTCCCGTACCTCCTCACGGTGCCGCCGCTGCTGGGGGTGGCGTATCTGGTCATGCGTCACGCCGCCGAGTCGGCGGCGCTGCAGGTCGCCGGGGTCGCGGCGCTGCAGCAGGCGCGCAGCATCGCGGCGCACATGTCGTCGGATGTCGCGCCGGCGGCGCTGGAGAGCCGCTGTCACGACGAGGTGCGCGGCAGCGCCACCCGCCTCACCATCATCGACGCGAACGGCCAGGTCCTCTGCGACAGCGAGGCGGATCCCGAGAACATGGTGAACCACAGCGATCGTCCCGAGGTGCGCGCCGCGCTCGCGACGGGAACCGGTCTGGACCGGCGGCTGAGCTTCACCGTGCACCACCGCCTGCTCTATGCCGCCGTCCGGAGCGACGACGGTGGCGCCGTCCGTGTCGTGCGGGTCGCCATCCCGGCCGAGTTCGTCGCCGGACCCGGCGGCCAGCTCGCCACCATCATGCTGCTCGGCCTGATCGGCGCCCTCGTCGTCGCGTTCCTGCCGACGCTCTACATCGCCAACACGATCGGCGGGCGCCTCGAGGGGATCGTCGACTTCTCGCGCGGGGTCGCAACCGGCGACTTCTCGGCGCGCCTGCCGGTCGTGCATCGCGACCAGCTCGGCGTCCTGGAGCAGAATCTGAACGACATGAGCGGTCGGCTGCGGGCGTCTTTCCTCGATCTCCGGGACGAGAGCGAGCGGGTGCGCGGCATCCTGCGCGCCATGGTCGAGGGCGTCGTCGTCGTGTCGGTGGCGGGCGAGGTGGTGCTGATCAACGAGCGTGCCGAGCGCATATTCGGCTTGCCGAGCGGCCCCGACTATCGCGGCAGGCATCTGATCGAGATGTGCCGCGATCCGGAGCTGCAGCAGCTCCTGCGCTCGTTGCCGGCGTGGGACAAGGCCGAGCCCGCGGCGGGCGAGATCGCGCTCGCCGAGCCGGATCGGCGGTTCCTCGCCGTCAGCGTCTCGCCGATCAGCGATGCCGCCGGGAAGGCGGCGGCTTTCGTGATGGTCTTCCACGACATCACCGATCTGAAGAAGCTCGAGACCATGCGGCGCGATTTCGTGGCCAACGTGTCGCACGAGCTGCGGACGCCGCTCACGGCCATCCGCGGCTACGCCGAGACGCTGCTGACGGGCGCCCTCGAGGATCGCGAGCGCGCGCGGCAGTTCCTGTCGGTGATCGATCGGCATTCGGAGCGCCTGAGCCGTCTCATCGACGACCTGTTGACCCTCTCCGATCTCGAGCTCGGGAAGACGGCCCTGAAGAAGGAGCCGCTCCACCTCGAGACGCTCGTCGACGAGGTCATCGAGGTGCTGCGCGAGAAGGCCCGCCGCGGCCGCGTGGAGCTGGTCTCCGACATCCCGCCCGATCTGCCGCTCGTGCTGGGTGACGCCGACCGGTTGCAGCAGGTGCTCATCAACCTGACCGACAACGCCATCAAGTACAGCGGCAACGGTGGCGTGGTGCGTATCGTCGCCCGCAACGCCGGCGACGGGGTTGCGCCCATGGTCGAGGTGTCCGTATCCGACGACGGCCTCGGCATCCCGGCGGCCGACCTGCCGCGGCTGACCGAGCGCTTCTATCGCGTGGACAAGGCGCGCTCGCGCGAGCTCGGCGGGACCGGCCTCGGCCTCGCGATCGTCAAGCACATCGTGCAGGCGCACGGGGGGCGGCTCGACATCAAGAGCACCTTGAACGTCGGGACGACGGTGCGCTTCTCCGTACCGAGCTGGGCGCGCGACGCCGAGGCGATCTCCTCGTAGTTTCCCCGCACGCGCGCAGCGCGTCTGCGCGAGCGCCGCTCGATTCACCGAGCGTTAACACACCAGACACGCTCTCCTCACCCTCGAGGCGGAAAAGCTGGATCGACGATTCGGCGTTTCCACACGGAGGGGACATGGACACACTGCGTGGCTCATCTTGCATACTGCGACTGACGCTCCTCGTTGGGCTTCTGGCGTCCGGACGACTCGCGCACGCGGCGTCGTTCACGGCGGGCAACATCGTCGTCTATCGCGTCGGCGACGGCGTCCAGGCGCTGACGAACAACGGCAACAGCGTGTTCATCGACGAGTACACGCCCGCCGGCACCTTCGTGCAGGCGGTGGCGGTCCCGACGACCGCGGGCGGCGGCAACCAGCCGCTCATCGCGCAGGGCGCCACGGGCGCCGGCAGCGCCATCGAGGGCCTGATGGCCGACTCGACCAACGGACAATACGTCGTGTTCACCGGCTACGGCACGACGCTCGGGGGGGCCGCCGCGTTGAGCTCGACCGCCTGCACCGGCGCCGGTGGGGTGCCGCGCGTCGTCGGCCGCGTGAAGTTCGACGGGACGGTCAACACGTCTACGGCCCTCACCGATTTTGCCTGCGCCAGCAACCCGCGCGCGGCGACGAGCAGCGACGGCACGAACATCTGGGTCGGTGGCAATGGCACGGGGGCCTCGTTCACGACGCTCGGCAGCACGACCTCGACGCCGCTGGCGGCCGCCACGACGAACGTCCGCCAGGTGCACATCTTCGGCGGGCAGCTCTATGGCGCGATCAACGGCGGCGCCGTCAGCACGATCGGCACCGGGCTGCCGACGACCGGCGGGGCGACCGTCACCGCCCTGACCCTTCCCGGGGCCACGACGAGCCCAGACGGGTTCATCTTCGTGACGGTGTCGGGCGGGACCGTGCTCTATCTCGCCGACGACACCGCCGGCACGATCCACAAGTGGTCGCTCGTCAGCGGCACGTGGACGGACAACGGCACCATCACCTACGCGGGCGCGCGTGCCGTGTTCGCCACGGTGAGCGGCACGTCGGTCAAGCTCTACATCCGCTCCAGCACGGGCTCGACGATCGAGACGCTCACGGACAGCAGCGGCTTCAACGCGACGATCAACGGTACTGTTGCGAGCCTGATCACGGCGCCGGCGAACGAGGTCTTCCGCGGTATCGCCGCGGCCCCGGTGGTCGGCACGACGCCGACCCCGACGCGCACCGCGACTCCGCTGCCCGGTGCAACGGCCACGCGCACCGCGACGCCGGTCCTCACCGCGACGCCGACGGTGACGGCCACGCCGACGCCGACGGCCACCACCACGCCGCTGCCCGTGCCGTTCACGGTCGGCAACATCGTCGTGTATCGCGTCGGTGACGGCGGCGCGGCGCTCGCCAACACCGGCAACCCCGTCTTCCTCGACGAGTTCCAGCCGAACGGCACGCACGTGCAGACGATCGGCCTGCCGACGCACGCCAGCGGCTCGACCCATCAGCTGGTCGCCAGCGGCACCGCGCAGTCCGAGGGCGAGCTGACGGTCTCGGCCGACGGCCACTACCTCCTCCTCACCGGCTACGCCAGCGACATCCCGGCCGGCTCATCGCTCTCGAGCTCGGCCTCGGCGCTCGTGCCGCGTACCGTCGGTCGCGTGAGGTTCGACGGCGCAATCGACACGACGACCGCCCTCACCGACTTCGACGACGGCGACAACCCGCGCGCCGCCACCAGCACCGACGGCACCGACCTCTGGGTATGCGGCAACTCCGGCGGCGTACGGTTCGCGCATCTCGGCGACGCCACCTCGACGCAGCTCACCACGGACAGCGTCAACAACCGCTACGTCAACATCTTCGCGAACCAGCTCTACGTCTCGTCGCAGAAGCTGACGACGCGCGTCGCCACCATCGGGACCGGATTGCCGACGACGTCCCCGCAGACGACGACCAACCTTCCGGGGTTCCCGACCACCGACAGCCCGAACGCGCTCTTCTTCGCCGACCTCGACGGCACCGTTTCCGGGCTCGACACGCTCTACGTCGCCGACGACGTGAGCGGCATCGAGAAGTTCTCGCTCGTTGCCGGGAGCTGGGTCAGCAATGGCGCGATCGGCACCGGGACCGACGTCTACAACGGGCTTGCGGCGACCGTCAGCGGCACCACCGTGACCGTCTACGCGACCCGCAAGGGCGGCACGGGCGCGACCGGCGGCGGCGAGCTCGTCTCGCTGGTCGACGCGAGCGGCTACAACCACGCCCCGACCGGCACCATCACCCTGCTGGCGACGGCGGGGGCCAACCAGGCCTTCCGCGGCGTTGCCGTGGCGCCCTCGTCCGGTGCCGCGGCCAACGGCTTCGTGCCGCCGGACAAGAACAGCGGCAAGTGCGAGGACGGGGCCGCGAAGAACGTCAGCAAGCTCGCGGCCTGCATCCGCAAGTGCCACATCAAGGCCGCGGACTCCGGCCTCAAGGGCGCGACGTTCGATGAGGAGGCCTGCGAGTCGATCGGCGTCAAGTCGTGCCGCGGCAAGTACGATGCGGCCGTCGGCAAGCTGACCGCCAAGGGCACGTGCCCCGCGTGTCTCGACACGACGGCACAGGCCGCGATCGCGGATTCTCGTGACGAGCACGCTCGAGACCGAGAACGGCTCCGCCTACTGCGCCGGAACGACGCCGCTCGGTGGCGACGACCCCGGCTTCGTGCCGCCGGACAAGGACACCGACAAGTGCGAGGACTCGGTCGTCAAGCTCGCGAGCAAGCTCGCCAGCTGCGTCGGCAAGTGCCAGATCAAGCAGGCCGACACGCTCTTCAAGGCGGGCTCGTTCGACGAGACGGCGTGCCAGATCGGCGGCACGAAGTCGTGCCGCGGCAAGTACGACGTCGCGAGCGGCAAGCTCGACGTGAAGCCGATCTGTCCGGGATGCCTCGACCCGACCGCGCGGGGAGGAGTTGCCGACGCGGCGCGCTCGTTCCTCGAGGGTCTCCAGGCGCAGATCTACTGCGCGGGAACCGTCCCGCTCCCGTAACGACAACGAGACGGCGGGCCCGTGTGCGCGAGGCGCGCACACGGGCCCCTGAACCCAACTGTTCCCAACCTGCACCGGGGGAATCATGCACACGCAGCGTGCGATGGGTCGTATCGTCGGGTCGATGTTGGCGGGGCTGCTCGTCCTGGGCGGGGCCGCAAGTGGCGAAGGGGCGGGCTTCACGCCGGGCAACATCGTCGTCTACCGTGTCGGTGACGGTACGGTCGGCGGCCTGGTCCAGACCGGTAGCCCGGTGTTCATCGACGAGTACACGCCCGCCGGCGCCTTCGTGCAGGCGGTCGCGCTGCCGACGACCGCCAGCGGGGCGAACAATCCGCTCGTCGCGCAGGGCGGCTCCGGCAACGGCAGCGCCGTCGAGGGCCTCATCTCCGATTCGACGGACGGCCAGTACGTGGTGCTGACCGGCTACGACACGACGCTTCCCGGACCCGGGACATTGAGCGGGACGTCGTGCACCGGCGGCTCGGCGGTGCCGCGCACCGTCGGCCTCGTCAGGTACGACGGCACGGTCGACACCTCGACGGCGCTCAGCGACCTCGCCTGCGGCAGCAACGTGCGCTCGGCGACCAGCACCGACGGTACCGACCTCTGGGCCGGAGGCAATCAAGGCACGGCCGGCACCGGCGGCGTCAAATACGCGACCCGCGGCAGCACGACCTCGACCCAACTGAACGCCACGGACACCAACGTGCGCCAGGTCTTCATCTTCGGCGGACAGCTGTTCGGAGCGGTCAACGGTAGCACCGTGAAGACCATCGGCTCGGGTCTCCCGACGACGGGCGGTCAGACGGACACGGCGTTGACCCTGGTCGGCGCCGGCACGAGCCCGGACGGCTTCTTCATGACGAGCGTCTCCGGCGGCACCGTCCTCTACCTCATGGACGACGGGCAGGGCACCATCCGGAAGTATTCGCTGGTGAGCGGAACATGGACGGGCAACGGCTCGATCGCCTACGCCAACGCGCGCGCCGTCTTCGGCATCGTGAGCGGGTCGACGGTGACGCTCTACGTCCGAAGCAGCACCAATGACGCCCTCATTCAAACGCTCACCGACACGAGTGGTTTCAACGCGACCATCACCGGCACCGTCACGACGCTCATCACCGCACCCGCCAACCAGGTGTTCCGCGGCATCGCCGGCGCGCCCGTCAGCGCAGCGACCCCGACGCCGACGACGACCCCCACCGCGACGCTGACGGCGACGCCGACCGAGACCTCGACGCCGGTCGAGACCCCGACGGCCAGCTTGACGCCGACGCCGACGGTGACCGAGACGCCGACCGCGACGGCGACGGCCACCGAGACGCCGACGCCGACTTCGACGGCAACGGCGACGCCGCCGCCCGCGCCGTTCACGGCCGGCAATCTCGTCGTCTACCGGGTCGGGGACGGCAGCGAGACGCTCAGCAACACCGGCAACTCGGTCTTCATCGACGAATACGCGACCGACGGCACCCTGGCGCAGTCGATCGGCATGCCGACCACGGCCGGTGGCGGTCAGAGCCAGCTCATCGCCCAGGGCGGCTCCGGCAGCGGCACGGCGATCGAGGGACTCCTCGCCGACTCGGCGGACGGACAATACGTCCTGCTGACGGGCTATGCCCGCGATCTCGGCGGCGCCGGAACCCTCAGCAGCCAGGCATGCACGGGCGCTTCCGGCGTCGCGCGTACGGTCGGCATCGTCAAGTACGACGCCACCGTCGACACGTCGACGGCGCTCACGGACTTCGCGTGCGCCAGCAACCCGCGCGCGGCGACCAGCACCGACGGGACCGACCTATGGGTCGGCGGAAACGCCGGCAGCGGCGCCAACAGCACCACCGGCGGGGCGCGATACACGACGCGCGGAGGCACGACCTCGACGCAGGTGAGCAACGGGCAGAGCAACGTCCGTCAGCTCGACATCTTCGGCGGCCAGCTGTACGCCGCGGTCAACGGCATCAACGTGAGCACGGTCGGCGTCGGGCTGCCGACGACGGGCGACACCGTCGCGACGCTGCCGGGGCTCCCCGGCAGCGGGACGAGTCCCGACGGATTCTTCTTCGCCTCGCCGTCGGGCGGGACCGTTCTCTACATCGCCGACGACGGCGCCGGCCAGATCCACAAGTGGTCGCTGGTGAGCGGGACGTGGACCGACAACGGCGCCGTCGCGTACTCGTCGGCGCGCGCCGTGTTCGGGACCGTCAGCGGCTCGACGGTGACCCTGTTCCTCACGAACTCCACCAACACCATCTCGACGCTCGTCGATACGAGCGGCTACGACGCCACGATCACGGGGACCGTGAGCGTGCTCGTGACGGTGGGCAACGTCCTGTTCAAGGGCATCGCGGCGGCGCCGGTGGTTGCGCCGACGCCGACGGCGACCCCGACGGACACGCCCATGCCGACCATCACCGCGACCGCCACGGTGACGGCGTCGGAGACCGCCACGCCCGCGGAGACCGCAACACCCACGCCGACCGCATCGGCGACGACGGTCGCGACCGCTACCGCGACGCCGACTCCCGTGCCGACGGCGACGGGAACGGCCACAGGAACACCGACCGTGACACCGACGCCCGGCCCGACGAGCACGCCGAACGATGGATTCGTCCCGCCGGACAAGAGCACGAGCAAGTGCGAGGACACGGTCGCGAAGAACCTGAGGAAGCTCGCGAAGTGCATCCGCAAGTGCCACATCAAGCTGGCCGGCCTCGCCGCGCAGGGAGCGCCGTTCGACGAGGAGGCGTGCGAGGACGGCGTCGGCGCGAAGCCGTCCTGCCGCGCCAAGTTCGACAGCGCGACGACCAAGCTCGCCGGCAAGGCGATTTGCCCCGCGTGCCTCGACTCTGCGGCGCAAGGCGGCCTCGCGGACGCCCTGACGAGCACGCTCGAGAGCGAGGGCGGCGACCTCTATTGCGCCGGCGGCGTTCCGCTCGGCGGTGACGACCCCGGCTTCGTGCCGCCCGACAAGGACACGGGCAAGTGCGAGGACGGCGTCGCCAAGGGCGCGAGCAAGCTCGGGGCCTGTGCCGCGAAGTGTCAGATCAAGAACGCGGATTCGGCCTTCAAGGCGAAGCCGTTCGACAAGGTCGCCTGTGAGAGCGGCAGCGGCAAGTCGTGCCAGGCGAAGTACGACGGGACGAGCCTGAAGCTCGAGGCGGGAACGACGTGTCCGACCTGTCTCGACATGGCCGGACGCGCGACGATCGCCGATGCAATCCTGACGTTCCTGGAGAGCAACCAGGGGCAGATCTACTGCTCCGGGACGGTGCCGCTGCCGTGAAGCGGTGACGGGACACGTCTAGATCGGCACGCAGTGGGTACGTGGCACGCACGATGATCCGAGCCCTGCAGGCGCCGGCGATCGGCATGATCCTGCTGATCGCCGGCGTCTGCGACGGCGCATCCTTCCGGCCGGGAGACGTCGTCGTCTACCGTGTCGGCGACGGCGTGGGGGCGCTCAGCGGCAACGGCAATCCCGTCTTCCTCGACGAGTACACACAGGGGGGAACGCTGGTGCAGTCGATCGCCCTGCCGACGAGCACGAGCGGGGCAGCGCACCAACTCGTCGCCAGCGGGACGGCCACCTCCGAGGGGCAGCTGACGCGCTCCGCGGACGGGCAGTACGTGCTCCTGACCGGCTACGCCAGCGACCTGCCCGCGGCTGCCGCCCTGGCGAGCTCGGCGGCCGCGAGCGTGCCGCGCACGGTCGGCCGCGTCGCGTTCGACGGCACGATCGACACCTCGACGGCGCTCGGCGACTTCGCCGACGGGAACAACCCTCGCGCCGCGACGAGCACGGACGGCACGAGCCTCTGGGTCGGCGGCGGCGCGGGCGGCGTGCGCTACGCGACGGTCGGGGCCGCCAGCTCGACGCAGTTGAGCGCCGACAGCACGAACGTGCGTTTCGTGCAGATCGTCGCCGGGCAGCTCTACATGTCGACGCAGAAAGGCAGTCTTCGCGTTGCCACGGTCGGGAGCGGCACGCCAACGACCGCCGGGCAGAGCATCAGCAATCTGCCGGGGTTTCCAATGACGGGGAGCCCCGATGCGGTGTTCCTCGCCGACCTCGACGGCATGCCGGGGCTCGACACGCTGTACGTCGCCGACGAGGCCGCGGGTCTGCTCAAGTACTCGCTCGTCGCCGGGCACTGGAGCGTCAACGGAACGGTCGGAACCGGGGCGGACGCGTACCGGGGCGTGACCGGCGAGGCGAGCGGTGGGAGCGTGATCCTCTTCGCAACCCGCAAGGGAGACTCGGGCGGCGAGCTCGTCTCCCTGATCGACACGGGAGGCTTCAACGGTGTCTTCAGCGGCACACCGACCCTGGTGGCGACGGCCGCGGCGAGTGAAGCATTCCGCGGCGTGGCGCTGGCGCCGGCCCAGGCGCGCGCCGGGTTGCCGCAGGCCGCCGCCGACGCCTATGCGACGACGATCGACACCGCGCTGACGGTTCCCGCCGCGACTGGCGTGCTCGCCAACGACGACGGCTCGCCGCTCAGCGTCGTCGTGCACGGGCAGCCGGTGCACGGCACGTTGACCCTCGCGGCCGACGGCGGGTTCACCTACACGCCCGAGACGGGGTACGTCGGGACGGACGCGTTCAGCTACACCGTCAGCGACGCGGCACGCCTCTACGCGCCGGACCTTCCACCGCTCGCGACGTTCGGCGGCGTGGCGCTCGGGGCGGACTACGGATCCTCGCTCGCCGCCGTCCCCGGATCGCCCGACGAGGTGTACGGCCTGACCGATCTGGGACCACACGTCAACGGTCCGAACGGGACGAACGTCGAGCCGCTGCCGGCGTTCGATCCGGCCATCGGCAAGTTCACGCTGCTGGGCGGCGGGGTCGTGCTGGAGCAGGCCATCCCGCTGAAGGACGGCGGCGGCAATCCGTATTCCGGACGGGTCAACTCGCAGCACCCGAGCGGCGAGACGCTGACGAGCCTGAACGGCGCCGTCCTTCCCGCGGATCCGAACGGCTACGATCCGGAGGGCCTCGCGGTCATGGCGGACGGGACCTTCTGGGTGTCCGACGAGTACGGGCCGTTCCTCACCCACTTCGACGCGAGCGGCCTGCAGATCGAACGGCTCTCGCCCCTCGACGCCTCGTTGCCTGCCGAGCTCGGGCTGCGGGAGCCGAATCGCGGTCTCGAAGGCCTGACGGTGACCCCCGACGGCACCACGCTGGTCGCCATGATGCAGTCGGCGTTGCGGCAGGCGGATCTCGGCGGCGCCGATCCGCATCGCGTCGCGATCGTGCGTCTCTTCACCTACCGGCTCAGCGACGGCGACACGCACGAGTATCTGTACCTGCTCGACGAGCCGTCGGTGAACAAGACGTCGGTGAGCGAGATCCGGGCGCTCACGGGATCGACGCTGCTCGTCATCGAGCGCGACTCCGAGTTTCCGCCGCAAGCGTACAAGAAGCTCTGGAAGATCGATCTCGCGGCCGCGACCGACGTCGGACCGTCGAGCACGGTGGCAGGAGCGAGCTACGACGGTGGCGGCGGCGGACTCCGGATCGCTGGCCACACGCTCGAGGCGCTGGTGAACGGCCTCTCCGCGGCCGGCGCGGCGAGCGTGCTCGCCGGCGACGGGATCGTACCGGTCGCGAAGACCCTCTTCCTCGATGTCGGGGCCCAGCTCGACGCCCTGGATCCACACGGGCGCTTCTTCTCGCACGACAAGATCGAAGGGCTCGCGCTGCTCGACGGCGGCGCCACGGTGCTGCTGTCGAACGACAGCGACTTCGGGGTGGACGGCGTCACGAACAACGATCCGCCGCTGCAGCTGCACCCGAAGATCGTTCCGTCGACCGGCGCGCAGGAGACGAGCGAGATCCTCGCGATGGACCTGACGCACCTCCCCGTGGTCACGGCCTCCGCCACGGTCTCGATCACGGTGGCGGGGGCGGTCGTGCCTCCCGACAATGCCACGCGATCCTGCGAGGACGGTGTCGCCACGGGGCTCGCGAAGTTCGCGGCCTGTGTACGCAAGTGCCACGTGAAACGGGCCGATGCCGCCCTGAAGGGTGTGCCGTTCGACGACGACGCGTGCGAGGCGGGGACGGGCAAGCCCGTCTCGTGCCGGGCGAAATACGACGCGACGAGCGCGACGCTGGTCGCGAAGGGCGGCTGTCCGGCGTGTCTCGATGCGGCCGCCCAGGCGGCCTTGGCCGATTTCGCGCTCGGCGCGCTCGAGACCGAGGTGGGCACAACCTATTGCGCCGGCGGAACCGCCTTCGGCGGAGACGATCCGGGCTTCGTCCCGCCCGACAAGAGCACCGCCAAGTGCGAGGACCAGGTGATGAAGCGCGTGCGAACGGCGGCGGGGTGCTTCGCGAAATGTGCCGTCAAGGACGCCGACGCGGCGTCGAAGGGTGCGGCATTCGATCGTGCGGCGTGTGAGACGGGCCTCGCGAAGTCCTGCCGCGCCAAATACGACGCGGCCAGCACGAAGCTCGAGGCGGCGATGACGTGCCCGCCGTGTCTCGGCGCGGTTGCGCGCGGCGACGTGGCCGATGCGGCGCATGGCCTTCACGAGCAGGCCAGGGCCCGGATCTACTGCGACGGGACCGTCCCCCTGCCGTAGGACGAGTGGGAGAGACCATGGGCGAGCGGAGAGCGGCGCGGTCGTACGCGGTGGCAATCGCGGCGGTCGTATGGCTCGCGCGAATGACGTGCGGAGCGCGCGCGTGGGCGGGATCGTTCACGCCCGGCGACATCGTCGTCTATCGCGTCGGGGACGGCGTGCAGACGCTCACCAACAACGGCAGCCCCGTGTTCATCGACGAATACACGCCGGCCGGCAGCTTCGTGCAGGCGATCGCCCTCCCGGCGACCGCCAGCGGGTCGAATCGACCGCTTCTCGCCCAGGGGGCGAGCGGAACCGGTAGCGCCATCGAGGGGCTCATCGCCACGTCGGCGAACGGCCAGTACGTGATGCTCACCGGCTACTCGACCACGGTCGGTGGCGCGGCGGTGCTGAGCTCGACCGCGTGCACCGGTCCCGGCGGGGTGCCGCGCGTCGTCGGGCGGGTGAAGTACGACGGCACCGTCGATACGTCGACTGCGCTCACCGACTTCTCGTGCTCGACCAACCCGCGCGCCGCGACCAGCAGCGACGGTACCGGCATCTGGCTGGGTGGCAACGGCAGCGGGGTGCTCTTCACGACGCTCGGCAGCTCGACCTCCACGCAGTTGAGCGCGACCACGACCAACGTACGCCAGGTGCAGATCTTCGGTGGCCAGCTGTACGCCGCCGTGAACGGCAGCGCCGTCAGTACGGTCGGGACGGGCCTGCCGACGACGGGCGGTCAGACGGTCGCGGCCTTGAATCTTCCCAATGCGGGCACCAGCCCCGACGGCTTCTTCTTCGCCACGGTGCCGGGCGGCACCGTGCTCTATCTCGCCGACGACACCGCCGGGACCGTCCAGAAGTGGTCGCTCGTGAGCGGCAGTTGGATCGACAACGGCACGGTCGCATATGCCGGGGCGCGCGCGCTCTTCGGTACCGTGACCGGATCGACGGTGAAGCTCTATCTGCGCGCCACCGCGGGGGCGACGATCGACACCCTGACCGACAGTGGAGGGTTCAACGCGGCGCTCGCGGGCACCCCGTCGGCGTTGATCACGGCGCCGGCAAACGAGGTGTTCAAGGGGATCGCGGCGGCCCCGGTTGCCCCGGGCGGGGCCACGCCGACCGCGACCGTGACGGCGCCCGTGCCGACGGGAACCGGACCGACGGCTCAGCCGACGTTCACCCCACCGGTGCCGACCGCGCCGGCGACACCCACCGCCACCCCCGGACCGCGCACCCCGACGCCGGCGGACACGGCCCCGCTGCCTGTCGTCGATCCGAAGGCCGTCCTCGGCTGTGAGCGCTCGCTCGGTGGCGTGTCGACGGCGCTGGTCACCGCCGATCTCGCGATGCTCGAGCGCTGCAGCATGGCGACGTTCAAGTGCATCCAGTCGTTGCCCGCCGGCGGCGCGCGTGATGCGTGTTTCGCGAAGGCGCGCGCGACCTGCGCCAAGGCCCATGACGGCCTCATGGCGGCACGAGGCGGGTTCGAGGCGACCCTGAACGCGTCATGCGGCGGGAGTCCGGCCCGCGTGCCGCTGTCGTTGCTGCGCGCGGGATCCGTCCTGGGATTCGACAGCCTGGAGCCGAGCTGCCAGCAGTACGCTGGTGTGTCGCTCAACTCCCTGGGCGCGATCTCGTCGTGCGTGCAGGCGGCGACCACCTGCCGCGCCGAGCGCGCGCTCGCCCTCGCCGTGCCGCGGCTCGCCGATCTCCTCGCACCGGTGCTGGATACGGCCGGCTCGGGGATGTGCATCCCGCCGCCGACCGGCGATCTGGATGGCCTCGGCGATGCGACCGAGGCGAAACGGGCGCTGCGCTGTCAGGCAGCGGCCGCCGCCGGTGCGCGCGGCTTCGTGCTCCGCCGGCTGAGGCTCACGCAGAAGTGCGTCGACTCCATGCTGCGCTGCCGCGTGACGGGTCAGCCGACGGGCCGCTGCGCGCAGATCGCCGCCACGTGCGACAAGCAGCTCGGCGCGCTCTCGACGGGGTCGCGCGGCACGACCGCGAAGCTCGCCGGCAAGATCGCGCGGGCGTGCGGGCCACTCGCGCCGGCGTCGTTGCTCGACGCCGATGGCCCGGGGTTCGCCGCCTCCACGGCGCGGTGCAACGCCTTCGGCGGGGGGCCGTTCGGCGTACTCGCCGCTCCCCGTGGCTGCATCGCGACGACCAAACGCAGCTGTCTCGCGGACGCCGTCGGTACCTGCATCGCCAACGCGTTCGATTGCGCGGCGACGGCGATCGTCAGCGAGGCGCTGCCGCTCGCGGCCGACGAACTCGGCCGGTTCGACGTGCAGTTGAGCGAGAATCCGTACTGCGCGGACGATCCGAATTGGACGCGCGACGCCCTCGAGCCGTCGAACCTGCTCGACGTGGCGCTGCGGGACATCCATCCCACGCAGGCCGTACTCGGTTTCGACGAGATCTACTACAAGCTCGGGCGCTACCGCGGAACGAAGGACGAGGCGGGCGGCGGCCACAACCATCGCTTCGACGATTGGTGCGAGGCCAACGGTCAGATCGAGGCGGTGAGCGCTCAACCGGGGGCACGGCTGAGCGATCCCGCGACCTTCAGTTGCGCGCTCGCGATCGGCGCGGAGACGCCGGACTCGCTGAACCTGATGAAGACGGTGGTGATCGGCCCCGGTGGCCAGCTCTATCTCGAGGACGGCCATCACACGTTCACGGAGTTCTGGGAGCAGCCGGACGGCGGCCCCGACATGCACATCCGCGTGCGGGTCGTCGGCAATCTGAGCCACCTCGATCGCGGCGCGTTCTGGCGCGAGATGCAGCTCGAGAACCGCGTCTGGCTCCTCGACGGCAACAATCTTCCGATCACGGTCAACGATCTGCCGCAGAGCCTGGGGCTCGCGAGCTTCCAGAACGATACCTACCGGGGGCTGGTCTACTTCACCCGGGACATCGGCTACGCGGTGCCGGTGACGCAGCCGGAGTACCTCGAGTTCCTGTGGGGCGAATGGCTGCGGCAGCGGCTCGACGTCTCGGCGTTCAACCTCACCGACCTCCAGAGCTATCTCGCGCTGGTGGAGACGGCCTCGATGGAGATGACGGATCTCACCGACATCCAGCCCGTACGCAATGGCCAGACGGCCGGTCAGCTGGGGAGGCTGCAGGCGTGGAACGCCGGACTGCCCGCAACGGCGGGCGAGTTCGCGAAGCTGAGCAAGCCGATCACGGCGTCCAAGCCCGGCAAGGTCGCCTACGCGGTCGACTACAAGGCCTCGCTGGCCCCGTAGGGCGCGGTGGATGCGACTCAGGGCCGAGCGATCGCGTCTGCAACGCGTCAACGGAACACGGAATCTGCGGTTTCGTAACACGGAGCTGATGGTTGCGTAACAGATTCGTAACGTTCGCTCTCCATAGGTGAGGACACGTGGCAACGTCCGTTCGGACATCAACCAATGTGTATGGGAAGGGGGACCTGTATGCGTAGATCGATGCTGGCGCTCGCCGCCGGGCTCGCGGTGCTCATGGTGGCAAACGTGAGCCGCGCGAAGGATCTCGGCGACATCCTGGTGCAGAAGGGCCTGATCACGCCCGACGAGCTGCGTCAGGCGCGGGAGGAGGAGAAGCAGAAGGTCGCGGTCGAGGAGTCGCGCCGCGACGCGATCGTCGCGAAGCTGCCGAAGTGGCTCGACATGCTCACGCCGTTCGGCGATCTCGCGATTCCGCGACGAGGGCTTCTACGCGAACGATCTGAACGCGCGCAACCGGTTCCGCATCCGCGCCCGTGTCGGCTTGAACGTCAATCCGAGCGAGGAGGTCGGCGGCGACCTTCCGGCTGGCGAGCGGCAACCCGAACGATCCGATCTCCACGAACCAGACGCTTCGAGCGCACCTTCACACGCAAGCCGGTCAACTTCGATCAGGCGTATCTGACGCTCCGGCCGGGGAAGACCTTCCATCTCGAGCCCGGCTTCCTCACCGTGGTCGGCGGCAAGTTCGGCGTCAACACCTATCGCGTGTCGGAGATGCTGTGGGACGACGATCTGGCTCCCGAAGGGGCGACGGAGACGCTCGCGCTCGTGAACGAGCGCGACGGCTTCCTGCGCGGCCTGAAGGTCAGCGGCTTCCAGTGGATCATGGACGAGGTGTCGGCCGCACGTCGATCCCAGGATGATCGGCGGGCAGATCGTCGCGGATACGGCCTTCGACGACGCGACGAAGCTCACTCTGGCGTTCGCGGACTACAGCTTCCAGAGCACCAACCAGGTGGCGAGGAAGTTTCTCGAGAAGAGCAGCTCCGCTTCAACAGCGCGCTCGCCAACAGCAATCGCGTCTCCCGTTACGCCGACGGCAAGATCAGCGGCTTCCAGTCCGGGTTCAACATCGTCAACTTCGACGGCGAGCTCAACTTCACCGAACCTGCTCGTCGTCGGCGCGACGGGCGTCTTCGGCGACTACGCCTACAACACGCTCGCGGACGGCAAGAACCAGCGGCTTCGGCGTTCGGCGCCGGCGTCGGCAAGGCGGGACAGGACTGGTACCACAATCGGCTTGAAGAGCCAGGGCGACTGGGGCGTCTCCTACACTACGAATGGGTCGAGCAGGACGCCGTGTTCTCGCTGTTCAGCTACAGCGACATCGACTACGTCCAGCAGACCGCGACGCAGAAGGGCAGCACGCAACGTCGAGGCGCACATCCTCCGGCTCGACTACATGCTGTTGCCGAACCTGCAGCTCACGGCCAAGGTGCACTTCATCAACGCGCTCGACCGCGGCTCGTCGAACGCGAAGCTGAGCGGCAACGCTACGCTGTTCCGCACGCAGTTGGACGCGGCGTACAAGTTCTGACGACCAGCCGAGTCGTGGAAGGAGAACGAGAATGCGAAAGCATGATCAACGGAGGATTCGCGACGCTGCCTGCTCGTGCTCATGCTCGGCGGGAGCGCGGCGGCACAGATGCAGCTGAACGGCGCGGGGGCGACGTTCCCGTACCCGATCTACTCGAAGTGGTTCAACGACTACATCAAGGTCGATCCGGCGGTGCGCTTCAACTACCAGTCGATCGGCAGCGGCGGCGGCATCAAGCAGATCACCGAGCAGACCGTCGACTTCGGCGCCAGCGACGGGCCGATGACCGACGAGCAGCTGCAAGGCCGCGCCCGGCGCACATCATGCACTTCCCGACGGTCATGGGCGCGGTCGTGCTGACCTACAACGTCGAGGGGGTGGCGACGGGGCTCAAGCTCACGCCCGAGGCGATCGCCGGCATCTACCTCGGGCAAGATCACCAAGTGGAACGACCCGGCGATCGCCACCGCCAATCCCGGCGTGAGCCTGCCGGCGCGCGACATCATCGTCGTGCACCGCTCCGACGGCAGCGGCACCTCGTACATCTTCACCGACTACCTGAGCAAGGTGAGCACGCGATTGGAACAACAAGGTCGGGAAGGGCACCTCGGTGAGCTGGCCGGTCGGGCTCGGCGGCAAGGGCAACGAGGGCGTCACCGGCCTCGTGAAGCAGACGCCGTTCTCGATCGGCTACGTCGAGCTGATCTACGCGCTCGCAGAACGAGCTGCCGTTCGCCGACGTGAAGAACAGCGCCGGGCAGCTTCGTGACGCCGTCGCTCGAGTCCGTGACCGCGGCGGCGGCGGGCGTCTGCGGACACGATGCCGGAGGACTTCCGCGTCTCGATCACCAACGCGCCGGGCGCCGATGCGTATCCGATCTCGGGCATGACCTGGCTGCTCGTCTACGAGAAGCAGAAGGACGCCGCGAAGGGCAAGAAGCTGGTGCAGTTCCTCAAGTGGATGATGCACGATGGGCAGCAAGCACGCGGCGGCATCTGCACTACGCGCCGCTTCCCGTGCAGGTGATCGCGAAGGAGGAGGTCGCGCTGCGGCAAGGTCACCGGTCCGCGACGGGGCGCCGCTCGCTCGGGCACGTGACGGACGGGCACGCCGCGACGGCGATGCATGAGCTCCGCGCGGCGACTTGCGCCGCTTCCGAGACGGCTGGCATGACCGACAGGGGACGTGCTCGAGCGCGAACGCTGCGACGGCGAGCACGTCGGCGCGACGCGGTGGCGCGCCCCGACGCTCGCGCGGCGCCAACGTCGGCGACCGGCTGTTCCGCGCTGGTCACGACGCGCGTTCGCCTGCTCGCTGCTTGCGGTCGTCGTCTCCATCGTCGTGGTGCTCGCCTACGAATCGTAGCGACGCGATCCGCGACGTTCGGCTCGGGCTTCCTCGGGCTCGACCTGGGATCCGGTCGCGCAAGAGTTCGGCGCGCTGCCGTTCATCTACGGCACGCTCGTGTCCTCGTTCCTCGCCTTGCTGCAGGCGGTGCCCCTCAGCATCGGCACCGCGCTCTTCCTGAGCGAGCTGGCGCCGTCGATGGCTGCGGGCGCCGGTGTCGTTCCTGGTCGAGCTGCTGGCGACGATCCCGAGCGTCGTCTACGGGCTCTGGGGCATCTTCGTGCTCGTGCCCTGGGTGCGCAGCTACGTCGGCCCGGCCCTGCAGGGCGACCCTCGGCTTCCTGCCGTTCTTCAGGGGCCGAGCTACGGCGTCGGCATGCTCACCGCCTCGATGATCCTCGCCGTCATGATCGTGCCGTACATCACCTCGGTCGCGCACGAGGTCTTCCAGGCGGTGCCCGCCGCCGCAACGCGAGGCAGCCCTGGCGCTCGGCGCGACGCGCTGGGAGATGATCCGCATCGCCGTGCTGCCCTACGGGCGGACCGGCGTGGTCGGCGCCGTCATGCTCGGCCTCGGACGCGCCATCGGCGAGACCATGGCGGTCACGATGGTGATCGGCAACCGCGCGGACATCTCGCGTCTCGCTGTTCGCGCCGGCGAGCACGATGGCGAGCGTCATCGCGAACGAGTTCACCGAGGCGACCTACGACCTGTACGTGCAGGCGCTGGTCGAGGTCGGCCTGGTCCTCCTGATCGTGACGGTGGTCGTCAACGTCCTGGCGCGCCTGCTGGTCTGGCGCGTCGCCGGCCCCGCGGCCGGAGGCCATTGACTGCGAGCTACGCTGCCCGGCGCCGGCGTCGACACTGACGGCGCGCGGCGCTCGCGCCTGGTCTGCACGGTCGCCGTCCTGCTGCCGCTCGTCGCTCATCTTCGGCTACCTGATGGCCAAGGGGGTCACGTCGCGTCAATCTCGACTTCTTCACCCAGCTCCCGAAGCCCGTCGGCGAGACCGGCGGCGGCATGGCCAACGCGATCGTCGGCACGCTCGTCCTGATCGGCCTCGCGTGCTGCCTCGGCCTGCCGATCGGCGTCGTGCACCGGCGTCTACCTCGTCGGAGTACGGCCACACCCGGCTTGCGGTTCGCTCGTCCGGTTCTGCGCCGACGTGCTGAACGGCGTGCCGTCGATCGTGATCGGCATCTACGCCTACACCCTGGTCGTGCTCCCGATGAAGAGCTTCTCGGCCTATGCCGGGGGCGTCGCGCTGGCGGTGATCATGCTGCCGATCGTCGCGCGCACGACCGAGGAGATGATCCGCCTCGTGCCCGAATCGCTGCGCGAGGCGTCGCTGGCCCTCGGCGTTCCCGGCGTGGCGGACGACGTTGCGCGTCGTGCTGCGCACCGCGCGCGGCGGCATCATGACCGGCATCATGCTGGCGGTCGCGCGCGTCGCCGGCGAGACGGCGCCGCTGCTCTTCACCGCGTTCGGCAACCAGTTCTGGCACCACGGGCTCTCGGGCCCGATCTCGTCGCTTGCCGGTGCAGATCTACACCTACGCCATCTCCCCGTTCGACGACTGGCACCGACAGGCCTGGGCGGGCGCGCTGGTGCTCCTGACCTTGATCGTCCTCACCAGCCTGGCGGTACGCCTGCTGACGCGCGGGCGATTCAAGACCGTACGGTAATGCCGGGAGAGACCAAGCTCGAGGTCCGCCAGCTCGACGCCTGGTTCGGCGCCAGCCAGGCGTTGCAAGGACATCGACCTGGCGATCCGGAGCGCGCCGTCACGGCGATCATCGGCCCGTCGGGCTGCGGCAAGTCGACCCTCATCCGCTGTCTCAACCGCATGCACGAGGTCGTGCCGGGCGCGCGGGTGGCGGGCGAGGTGCTGCTCGACGGCGCAGAACATCTACGCGCGCCGGCGTCGATCCGGTGCAGGTCGCGGCCAAGCGTCGGCATGGTGTTCCAGCGTCCGAACCCCTTTCCGACCATGTCGATCTTCGACAACGTCGTCGCGGGCCTGCGGCTGAACGGCGAGCGCCGGTCACGGGCGGACCTCGACGCGGCTCGTCGAGCGCAGCCTGCGGCAGGCGGCGCTCTGGGACGAGGTCAAGGACTACGCTCGACGCCTCCGGCATGAGCATCTCGGGCGGCCAGCAGCAGCGTCTGTGCATCGCGCGCGCGCTGGCGGTCGAGCCGGAGGTGCTGCTGATGGACGAGCCGTGCTCGGCCCTCGATCCGATCGCGACCACGAAGATCGAGGCCTTGATCCACGAGCTCAAGGAGCAGCTACACGATCGTGATCGTGACCCACAGCATGCAGCAGGCGGCCCGCGTCTCGGACTTCACCGCCTTCCTGTACCTCGGCGAGCTGGTCGAGTTCGGGCCGACCGGAGCGTCTGTTCACGACGCCGGAAAAGAAGGAAACTGAAGACTACATCACGGGCCGCTTCGGCTGAGGAGATCGCCGATGGACGTACGCCAGCACACCGACCGCCACTACGAAGCCGAGCTCAAGGAGCTGCACCTCAAGATCCTCGAGATGGGCGGGTTGGTCGAGAAGCAGATCGAGCACGCCATCTCGGGCCTCGTCGACCGCGACGACGAGGTGCGCCGGGCCACCATCGAGCGCGACCACGCCGTCAATCGCATGGACGTCGAGATCGACGACATCTGCCTGCGCCTGCTCGCCCTGCACCAGCCCGCGGCGCAAGGATCTGCGCCTCATCACGACCGGTCTCAAGATCACGACCGACCTCGAGCGCATCGGCGACATCGCCGTCAACATCTGCGAGCGCGCGCTCGAGCTGAACCACGAGCCGCAGCTCAAGCCGTTCATCGACATCCCGCGCATGGCCGAGGTGGCGCAGACGATGCTGCGCGCAGAGCCTCGACGCCTTCGTCCGCGAGGACGTCGAGCTGGCGCTTGACGGTCTGCCGCAGCGACGACGTGATCGACAGCTGAACGATCAGCTCTTCCGCGAGCTGCTCTCGTACATGATCGAGGACCCGCAGACGATCACCCGCGCCATCCGCCTGCTCTTCATCGCGAAATACCTCGAGCGCATCGCCGACCACGCGACCAACATCGCCGAGATGGTCGTCTTCATGGTGAAGGGCAAGAGCATCCGGCACCTCGATCAGGTGCCGGGCTCCGTCTGACGCGGTCCCTCAGCGGCCGCTGAAGCGCGCCGGCCGCTTTTCCAGGAACGCCGCCTTCGCCTCGAGGGATTCCGCCAGGCCGAGGCGCATCATGCGCTTCGTCGCCTGGACGGGAGTCAAGGCGCGACGCTGGGCCGTTCCTCGCCTCGGTCGGCGGGTGGATTTCCACCGGGCGGCGCGGTGACGACCGGCGTCAGCCGCGGCGCCGCAAGCGAGCCGGCGAGCGTGATCGGCACGGTCAGCCCGCCATCGTCCTCGCGCCGCGTCGCCAGCGAGGGCTCCGCGGCGATCACGAGCGCGGCGAGCGGCGCGGCGAGTCGCACCGAGCCGCTGCCGTCGATGGCCTGATCCTCGTGCAGCCGGATCGTGGTCGCATCGACGACGAAGCCCGGCGCCGACGCGTACAGCCGTGGGATGCGCCAGCCGCGCGCGGTGTGCACGACGACCAGGCGCAACTCGTCGAACGCGAGATCGGGACCGGTCGCGCCGGCCATGTCCGCGGGGACGGCACCGCCGCCCAGCGCGGCCAGTGCCTGGGGCAGCGGATTCCATCCGCGAGCGCGTCCGTCGTGCACCACCGCCCGGCCTTGGATCATCGGCGCCTCGGTAGTGCCGCTCAGGGTCGCGGTGAGATCGGCGTGGCCGGTCAGGTGGTCGCGGGTGAACGGCAGCTGTGCGACGTCGAGCGCCCGCCCGCCGAGGGAGACCGCGAGCTGTCCGGACGTCGTCGCGGCCGGGATCTCGCCGTCGAGATGGAGGTTGCCACCCGCGCTCGTGCCGGCAAAGGCGAGCACGAGACGGGGCCCGTCGGGCGTGGCGGTGCCCTCGAGGTGCTCGATGCGCAGCGTGCCGCCGGCGCCGCCGGCGATCAGGGTGCCGTCGACGATCTCGACGGGCGCGATTCCGAGCGCCGCGGCGACGGCATTGGCGCCCCCGACGTGTCCCACCTTCAGCGGCGCGCCGCCGGGCGGCGTGGCGCTGACGTTGATGAGGGGGCCGAGGAGGCGGATGTGCCGCACGTCGATGCTGCGGGCGGCGAGCGCCGCCAGCGAGAGGCTGAGCTCGAGGCCGTCGGCGCTGAGGCCGTCCTCGCCGCCGATCCGGACGTCGCGTACGCGCAGCACGAGGCCGCGAAGGTCGGGCGTCAGGCCGAGACCGAGCCGCCCGATCACGACCGGCTCCCCGAGCGCGAGGCTGGCGCGGCGGGCAAGCTCCGTCCGCATACGGCCGAGGGCAGCGTCGACGGCGGTATAGGCGAGCGCTGCCGTCGCGATCACGAGGGCCGCCGCGACCGCCCAGCGCAGAGCCCGCGCGCTCTCGCGTCGCGCGGACACGCGCACGACCGGCGCCTGCCGGGCGGTCGGGGCGGTGGCGATCCGACGCGCCAGCGTCGCCTCACCGGGGGGAAGCAGCGCAGCGGCGACGTCCGCGCACACCGCGCACCCCGCGACGTGGCGCTCGACCTCCTGGCGCACGCGCTCGCTCAGGCGCTGCTCGATCCAGCCGGCGAGCATCTCGTCGCTGGGGCAATCGCGCCCGGATGCCTGGCCGCTCATGCCTCCTCCCCGACCAGGCGCCGCAAGCGCTCGAGGACACGACTCTTGCGGACATAGGCGGCGTTCGCCGTCACGCCGAGCGTCGCGGCGACGGTCGGCAAGGACGCGCCGCGGAGCAGATGCAGCTCGACCAGCAGGCGGTCCTTCGGTCCGAGGGCGGCGACCGCGTCGCGCAGCCTGCCGGCGAGATCGGCGCCCTCCGCGGCTCGCTCGGGGTCGGCGGCGTCGCTGCGCAGGGTGCGGCGGAGCTCCGTCATGCTGGGGCCGTCATCGTCGAGCGAGAGGAGACGGCGATCGCGTCGCAGGACGTCGATCGTCATACGCACGGCGACGACTCGCAGCCAGCCGGCAAAGGAGCAGCCGTTGCGCCCCTCGAAATTGCGCAGCCGTCGAGCGTCGTCTTCGAAGAGCGCCACGAACACCTCCTGCGTGAGATCGTCGGCGAGGTCGGTGCGCCCGCGCCCGCGGAACGCGAGATAGCGATGGATGGCGCCGTGGACGACCGGCGCGTAGGCGGTGAAGAGTCGGTCACGCGCGTCCGCCGTTCCCGCGAGCGCGGCGGCGACGAGCGGCTCGGCGATCCCCGGCGCCCCGACGGCGACGCCGCCCCGGGCGTCGGGACGGTCCTCCTGCCGGCTAGGCGTCGGCATGGACGTTCCGGACGGCGCCGCCCCCGCCACGACGCACAGCCCGGCGGACGTAGAATCCGCCGCCGCCGGCCGTCTCGTCAGCATGGAGGATGTCGCGATCGCGATGGTCATCGTCGTCGGCGGCGCCGTGGTCGTCCTCGTCGCGCATCGGCTCGGCCGACGTGCGGGTATGCAGCAGACGATTCCGTGGCGTCCGATCTTTCAGCTGGTCGAGCATCGCGCGCGTTGCCTCGCTCACGAACGCCTGCGGGTCCAGCGCGACCTCGGCCCCGTCCTCGGCATCCCCGATTGGGCCTGGGCGGAGCTGGCGACGCTGCGCCGGCCCCTGCTGAGACGGGCCCGGCGGATCGAGGCGCCATGAACGGTGCCGTCATCGGCTCCGCGGTCGCGTTCGTCGTCCTGCTGGCCCGTGCCGCCTTTCGCGCCGCTCGCCGCCGCGCCGCCCGCCGGCTGCCACACGACCTGACCGACGAGCTGCGACGTCACAAACTCGAGTGTCTGTGCGAGCCGCCCGACCGGGTCGAGCTCGAGCTGGAGCTCCTGCTCGGGGAGCGCGTGCCGCGCTCCTAGGTGGCGAGGAACAGACGCTCCGCGATCGTGGCGGCGCGACGATTGGCCGCGGCGACGTCCGGCTCGGCATCGCCCGTCGGGAGCTCGCCACCGGCGGCAAACTCCGCGCACCAGCGCGCGATCAGCGGCTCGTCGATCTCGAGATGGAACAGGAGACCATAGATGCGGTGGCGCAGACGAAACGCCTGGAGTGGATAGCGTGCGCTCGAGGCGAGACCCACGGCGCCCGGCGGGAGCGGGAACGCCTCGCGATGCCACTCCCATGCGGCGAACGGGAGCGCATCGCCGAAGAGGAGGTCGTCGGCCGCCGCCGGGGACGGCACGATGCGATGCCAGCCGATCTCGGCTTCCGCCCCCGGTGCAACCGGGGCGCCCGCGACGGCGGCGATCAGCTGCGATCCGAGGCAGACGCCCAGCGTGGGAGTGTCGGTCGCGATCGCCTGGCCGATGAGGGCGCGTTCGTCGCATAGCCACGGGTGCTCCTCCTCGTCGCCGACGCTCATCGGGCCCCCCATGACGATCAGGCCCGTATACGGCGCGAGCCGCGCGGGGCAGCGCTCGCCGGCGAACTGGCGGACGATCTCCAGGCGGGCACCCGCGCATGTCAGCGTCTCGGCGAAGACGCCTGCGTGCTCGAGCGGATGGTGCTGCAGGACGAGAATCCTGGGCGCCCCCACGCGCTCTTTCAGCATGGGGACACGTCGCCTGCAAGTATGGCGTCGCGCGGTGGCGGCCTGGCCCACGATCGGGGCGCGGCGCGCGAACGTGACGCGCTTGAGCGGCTCGGGATGCTCGCATAGAGGATGATCCTGGCCGTCCACGCGGAGGTCGCATCCGCGTACGGCCCCCCGAGCTTGTGCCTCGACCCCGAGACGAGCGCCCCACGCGCCCCGCGCAGCCGTCGCCCGACGTCGCCATCGTCGGTGGCGGGATCATCGGCTGTACCCTCGCGGCCGAGCTCGCGCACCGCGGCGCGCGGGTCGTGCTCCTCGAGCGCGGGCAGCCGGCACAGGAGGCGTCCGCGGCGGCGGCCGGTATGCTCGGGCCGCGCGCGGAGTGCGATGCGCCGGGACCGTTTCTCACCCTCGGCGTGCAGAGCCTCGCCCTGTACCCGGCGCTGATCAGCGCGCTCCGCGACGAGACCGGTATCGATCCGGAATACCAGGAGGACGGCATCCTCTACGTCGCCCTCACGGACGGCGAGGCGCGCCGACTGGCGGCGCGGGCGCGCTGGCAGCGGCGCGCCCGCTGTCCGGTGGAGCGACTGTCGGGGCGCGAGGCGCGTGCCCTCGAGCCGCTCGTGCGCGACGACGTCCGCGCTGCGGTGCGCTTTCCGGCCGACCATCGCGTCGACAACGTCCGACTGTCGCGGGGGCTGGCCGTGCTGGCGAGCCGCCGCGGCGCGGCGCTGCGCGCGGGCGTGGCGGTCGGTGCGATCCGCTGCGAGAGCGGCCGCGCCGTCGCGCTCGACACCGCGTCCGGGCGCGTCACCGCCGGCGCCATCGTGAACGCCGCGGGCGCGTGGGCCGCCGAGCTTGCGCCCGGCGGGCGCAGGGTGCCGGTGCGTCCGATACGGGGACAGATGGCGACCCTCACCGCGGGCCGTCCACCGTTCCGGCACGCGATCTACTCGCACGGCGTGTACGTCGTGCCGCGTCGCGACGGCCGCGTGCTGGTCGGGAGCACGTACGAGGACGTCGGGTTCGACAAGCGCGTCACCGGCGCGGCGCTCGCGGGCATCCTGGCGCGCGCGCTGCGGCTCGCGCCGACGTTGCGGGATGCCTCGTTCACCGCCGCCTGGGCGGGTCTGCGTCCGGGCACGCCCGACGGGCTGCCGATCCTCGGCGTCGATCCGGAGATCGCCGGCATGTTCTACGCGACCGGGCACTACCGAAACGGCATCCTGCTCGCGCCCGCCACTGCGCGCGCGCTCGCCGATCTGGTCCTGGCGGGCCGAACGTCGTATGACCTCGCACCGTTCAGCGTCGCGCGCTTCCCGCGCCGACCCTCGCGTCAAGGAGGCGCCTCGTGACGACCGCTCTGGAGAACGTTCGCGTACTCGATCTGTCCCGTCAGCTGCCGGGGCCGTTCTGCGCCATGATGCTCGGCGACCTCGGCGCCGACGTGACGACCATCGCCGCGCCCAACGATCCGCTGGGCGCGGGCATTCCGATGCTGACGCGCAACAAGCGTCACATGACGCTGAACCTGAAGAGCGCCTCGGGCCGTGCCGTTTTCGACAAGCTGGTGGCCGGCGCCGACGTCGTGCTGGAAGGGTTCCGTCCGGGCGTCACGACGAAGCTCGCGATCGACTACCCCCGGCTCGCGGGCCTCAATCCGCGGCTCATCTACTGCTCGATCTCCGGCTACGGGCAGGACGGGCCCTACCGCGAGAAGGTCGGCCACGATCTCAACTACATCGGCTACGCCGGCGTCCTCGCCGTGACCGGTGCCGCGGGCGGCCCGCCGGTCATTCCGGGCGTGCAGATCGCCGACATCGGCGGCGGCACGCTGATGGCCACGATCGGCATCCTGGCGGCGCTCCTGGCGCGCACGCACACGGGGCGCGGGCAGCTGGTCGACATCGCGATGCTGGACGGCGCCTTCGCGTGCAACGTCTTCCACATCTTGATGCAGTTGATCGGGCAGAGGACCGCGCGCGGTGATACCCGGCTCACCGGGCGCTACGCCTGCTACGCGGTCTACGAGACGGCCGACGGCAAGCACGTGTCCGTCGGCGCGCTGGAAGGGCATTTCTGGCGGAACCTGTGCGAGCATCTGGGGCGGCCGGACCTGGTGCCGCTGCAGTTCGCGGAGGGAGACGATCGCGAGCGCGTCCTCGCGTTCTTCCGCGCGGCCTTCAAGCGCAAGACGCGCGACGCGTGGGTGCGCGAGCTCGAACCGGTGGACATCTGCTTCGGCCCTGTGAACGACGTCGCCGAGGCCCTCGCCGACCCGCAGCTCCTCGCGCGCGGTATGGTGCGTGACGAGGAGCATCCGCAGTTCGGGCGCGTACGCACCATCGGCTCACCGATCAAGTTGTCGGACACGCCGCCCGTCATGCGGCGGCCGCCGCACGCGTTCGGGGAGCATACGGACGAGATCCTGCGCGAGCTCGGCTACGACGACACCGCGATCCAGGCGCTGCGGGCCGAGGGTGCCGTATGAGTCGCGACCGCGGCCCAGGCGGGAGCGGTGACTGACGGACCGCGCGCGGTCCTGTTCGATTGCGACGGGATCCTCGCCGACTCCGAGCCGCTGCACCTGCACGCGTTCCAGACCATCCTCGCGCCGCTCGGCATCACGTTGACGCGGGAGGCCTACGTCGCCGACTATCTCGGCTTCGACGACCGCGGCGTGTTCGTCGAGGTGTTGCGCGCGGCCGGCCGCTCCCCGTCCGACGGCGAGATCCGTGCCCTGATGCGACGCAAGGCAGTCGCGTTCCGCCGCATCCTCGAGCGCGACGTGCCGATCTATCCCGGCGTCGCGGCCTTCGTCGCGCTGTGCGCCGGGCTGCCGCTCGCCGTCGTCTCGGGGGCGCTGCGCGAGGAGATCGGGATCATCCTGCGGCATGCCGGCATCGCCGCCGCCTTCACGGCCATCGTGGCGGCCGAGGACGTGGCGGAGGGCAAGCCCGACCCGGAGGGCTACCTGCGGGCGTTGACGGCGCTACGCGCCGCCGCGGGGCCGATTGCCGCCTCCGAGTGTCTCGTCGTCGAGGATTCGCTCGCCGGACTCGAGGCGGCACGACGCGCGGGTATGCGCCGTCTCGCCGTCACCAACAGCTATCCCGCGCACGAGCTCCGCGCGGCGGCGGATTTGGTGGTGTCGACCCTGGAAGGGCTCACGCTCGCGCGGCTCCGCCCGTTGTTCACGCCGGCACGCGACGCGCCGTGAGCGGGGCGGCCGGCGGACGCGACCGGCGCCGTCAGTGCATCTCCTGCAGGACGTAGCTCGCCGCCTCGGCCATCATCTCCTGCAGTACCTCCCGCAACGGCTTGTCCGGCGTCTCGAGCTTGCCCACCAGCGCCGAGAGCACGGCAAAGTAGCGCTCCTTCTGCTCGAGCGGCATCGTCGGCAGCCGCGCGTTCATGGCGGCAACGAACCGACCGTGCGTCATCCGGAGCTGCCCTTCGAGATCGCGCTCAATCTCGCTCGTCATCGCGCCTCCTTCGCTGCGCCTGCATGCTACGCGTATACGTTCGGCCCGCGGAACGCCACGAGTGTATGATCGTGGCGACATCGTGCCGGTGGAAGTGCGCGCCGACGATTGACTGCGGTGTCGCCCGGTCGCAAGAGTGCGCGCGTGACGGTGACGAGGGACGGCGGTGGGCGCACGTCGAGGAGTGCCGCGATGCCGGCCGGCGCCGGTAGCGAGCTGATCGGTGTGTCGGCGGCGATCGCGCGGGTACGTGCCGAACTGGCGGCGATCGCACGCGGCGGCTTCCGTGCCGTCCTGGTCCAGGGCGAGTCGGGCGTCGGCAAGGAGGTGGTGACCGAGGCGCTCCGCCGCTTGTCGCCGCGCGCGCACGCGCCCTACGAGGTCTTCGATTGTCCCGCGGTCCCCGAGGATCATCTCGAGAGCGAGCTCTTCGGCACCGCCCGTGGCGCGTTCCCCGGTGCGCTCGACAAGCGCGGCGCGCTCGAGCGCGCGCACGGCGGGATCGTGTTCTTCGACGAGATCGCGGCGATGCGCCGCGATCACCAGGCGAAGATCCTGCGCGCCATCGAGGGGAAGGCGTTCCGCCGCGTCGGCGGCAGCGCCTCGCTCACGGTCGACGTGGCGACCATCGCCGCAGCGCACGAGGACCTCGCCGCGCTCGCCGGCGCCGGCGCGTTCCGCCACGATCTCTACTATCGCCTGATCCGTGACGGCGTGTTGATGATTCCGCCGCTGCGCGAGCGCATCGAGGACGTCGAGCCGCTGGTCCGGCACCATGCCGCCGCCTTTTGCCACGGCGAGGTGCGGATCGAGCCGGCGGCCCTGGTCCATCTGCACGCCTATCCCTGGCCGGGCAACGTTCGCCAGCTGCAGACCGTCGTGCGCGTCGCGCTGCGGGTCGAGCCGCAGGTGCTGTCGGCCGGCGTGGTCGCGCGCGTGCTCGCCGGCTTCGCGAGCGCGCCGTCGACGGCAGCGCGGAGCGCGCTCAACGGCCGGGACGATGGGATGCCGACGACGACCGCGGTCCCCGCCATCGGCCTCGCGGCCGCAGACGGCGTCGCGGAGTCGACGAGCGCGTCACGCTGGCCGGGGTTCCATGCCATCACCGCGCGGACGCAGCGCCGGGCGCTGCTCGACGCGTACGAGGCCGCCGCCGGCAACAAGACCGCCGCGGGTGTCCTGCTCGGCTTCCACCTCTCCCCGGGCGAGGAGCACGTCCCCGGGCGGCCGCTCACCGAGAGCCGCCGCAATCTGGCGCTGCGGAAGTTCCGCTACTGGTCGAGTCGCCTCGGGATCGCGGCATCCCTGGCGCGCCGTCCCTCGCACGTGGCGCTCGCCGACCTGTGCGCGGTCCCATCGGTGGCCGGCCCGCTGGCGGAGCCGCACGCCATCTCCGACGAATCGTGATCCATCCCTCCGCAACCCCCGGGTCTCTTGCACGCAGAAGGGAAACCCGTATGCAGTCGACGTTCCGTTTCGTTCTCAGCGGGCTCGCGCTCGCCGCGCTCGTCGCGCTGGCCGGACCGCCGGTCCGCGCGGCGGAGCCGCATCATCAGGTCAACATCAACGCCGCGTCCGCGGAGGAGCTCGCAAGCCTTCCCGGGATCGGTGACGCCAAGGCCAAGGCCATCGTCGAGTACCGCGCCGCCGAGCCGTTCAAGAGCATCGACGATCTGAAGAAGGTGAAGGGCATCGGCGACAAGATGATCGAGGCCTTGCGACCGGACATCACCGTCGGCGCGGAGACCGCGGGCCGGTAGGCCGGCGCGTGCGCGGGCCGGGTGTTCGCGACGCCCGGCCCGCGTGCGCTCAGGGCGTGTCGACGTCGTCGCCGATCAGCACCGGCGTGGCGCCGCCGGGGCTGACGACGATCAGGCGGTACTTGCCGCCCGTGCAGCCCGTCGCGGTCGACGCGCCGACCGCGAGATAGAAGGTGCCGTCGAAGGGCAGGGTGCGCTCGAATGTGGGGCAGGTGGCGCCACACACGTCGGGCACCGAACACATGACCTGGCGGACATTGGTGTCGGCGACGGTGACGCTGGTCGCGTTGAGGAGGGTCACGGTCGGCGCGAGGTTCGAGGTCTGGTTGCCGTTGTCGTCGCGCGTCACGACCCGGACCTTTACGTCGTCGCCGGCCTGACCGGCAAACGACCACACGTCGTACTTGTTCGCCGCGACTTGCCCTTTCACCTTGCGGGCGATCGGAATACCGGGGAACACCGCTTCCAGGTTCAGCGCCGCCACTGCGTCACCCGCACGCGCGTCGAGCAATCCGCTGATCTGATCGACGAGCTGTCGCTCGAGCGGCCCGCCGACGCATTGGACCAGGCTCGGCAGGTTGCAGACGTAGCCCGGGTTGAGCGCGAGGCAGCCGGCGTTCAGGGTGGCGAAGTTCAGGCCCTCGCCCGACGCGCCGCAGAGCTCGTCCTGCGTGAGGACGCTGCATCCCGCGGTGATCTTGGCTTGCTTGGTCGTCTCCTGGTTGGCGATCTTCGCATCCATCTCGGTACAGGTGTCGTTGGCCTTCGTCATGCAAGCGGCGAAGCCGGGCTCGGAGTCGGGATCGTCCGGGTCGCAGCACGGCGGAGGGTTCGAGTCGCAGGGCGGTCCGAAGACCCCATAGTCGCATTGCACCTGACACTCGGAGACGGCGTTCGTGCACTTCAGCGTGTCGCGGATCACCTGCTGCGCGAAGCGGGCGCCCGCGCTGGCGATCTTCTTCTGACAGCTCGCGACGTGCGCGATGGCCGACGGATTCGGGAAATCGGCCCGCGCGGAGACGACGGTCAGGCCAATGGCCGCCAGGACGGCGACGACGATGCGTGGACGCATGGCGAGTCCTCCTTGCCTGGTGAGTTCTTCACGGCCCCGGAAGCGAGGGGGAGGGCCGACGACACGGTCGCAAGCGTGCCACGCCCGAACCGTTCGAGGCAAGGAAAAAGCGCGACGCGCCGGGGAAGCGTCTGGCGGCGACGCGCAAAGCCTCGCCGCCACCAGGGTCAGAGTCCGCCGTCGATCAGCTACCCGTGCAGTCGTTGCACAGCGCTCCGCGATCGGCGTGCGTGCCGTCGAGGCCGAAGCGGCAGATGTCGCACACCTGCTGGTCGGTCAGGCCGAAGTCGAAGATCGCGCACTCGTCGAGGTCGCCGTCGAAGAAGTCCTTTGCCGGCGTATCCGCCTTGGCGCCGATGGTGATCTCGGCGGCGCTCCCGCAGATGCCTGAAGAGTAGGGCGTCGAGGCCGGGATTCCGGCGTTGACGAACGCCTTCAGGGTCGTGTTGTCCGAGGTCATCGCCAGGTGGTACCAGGTGTCGTCGGCCAGGACATCCGACGGCTCGACGGTCACATAGGTGCCGGTCTGGCTGCAGTCACCATCGGGTAGCAGGCCGGCGGAGAACGTGTCGCCTGCCGTCTTGAAGAAGGCCCAGCCGCCGTCGGTATCGGTCTCGTGCGAGAAGATGCCGGCGAAGTTGCCGTCCGTCGGCGCCTTGCGCCTCGCCCAGCAGGTGATGCTGATCTGCTGCGTCGGTCCTGTGAGGTCGATACCCGGACAGTTGCCGGTGGTGCATGAGAGGTATTGTTCCATGGTGCTGTCGAACGCGGCGCTCTGGCTCCCCGACTGGAACTCGACAGTGTCGGCCGTTGCGCCGTTGTTCGTCAGGGTGTTCCCGCTGCCGCACGAGCTGGCGGTGAAGCTGCCCGACTCGAAATCGTAGCAGGCCAATGCCAGGGCCGTGTAATCGTGCGGCGTCGCCGTGGGCGTCGGCGTCGGCGTCTCCGTCTCGGTCGGCGTCGGCGTCTCCGTCGGCGTCTCGGTCTCGGTCGGCGTCGGTGTCTCGGTCTCGGTCGGCGTCTCCGTCGGCGTGACGGTTTCGGTTGGCGTCGGCGTGTCGGTAGCCGTCTCGGTCGGCGTGGCCGTCAGGGTTGCGGTCTCGGTCGGCGTCGGCGACTCCGTGATCGTCGGCGTTGCGGACTCCGTGACGGTTGGGGTCGGCGTTTCCGTCTCGCTCGCGGTGACCGTGGGCGTGGGGCTCTCGGTCGGCGTCTCGCTGGCCGTCTCCGTGGGCGTGTCGCTCGGCGTCGGAGAATCGGTCGGCGACGGGGTTACGGTGTCGGTCGCGGTCGGCCCCGGCGTCGCCGTCGGTGTAGGGCACGACGTCGAGAAGCCCTGGCCGGCGGATGCCAGCAGCGCGGCCGCGCGTGGCGCCTGGAAGCGCAACAGTTCCTCCGCGTGGCAGGAATGCTGCGCGACGACGCAGGTCTCGTAGTCGGCGATCGTGGTCAGCGCCGGTACGCCGAACGCGGCGCACTCGGTCGCGAGGGCGTCGAGGTTCAGGCCGGCCGCATCCGCGATCGTGGCGAAGGGCACGACCGTCGCGGCGCAGCGCTTGTCCACCGCCGGCGCGAGCTTGGCGGTCGCCTTGTCGATGCTGGTCCGCAGCTTGGAGCAGGTGGTCGTCGCCTTCGTGAAGCAGGCCGGATCCTCCTGCTTGAGTTGCACGCAGGAGAACGCCGTCTGCACGCACTTCGAAAGGCTCTTCAGCCGCGCGGTCGCGAGCTTGCGCGCCGCCTTCTTGATGGCTGCGGCGCAGCTGTCCACATTCTTGCCGACGTCGGGGGTGCCGGCGGCGGCACCCGTGCCACCGCGATCGACGAGGCACGTCGAGGGTGCGAGGGACACGCCGACGGTGCTCAACAGCTCGCGGCTGCGTGGCTCCTCGACGTCGAACAGCTCGTCGACCCGGCACTCGTGCTGGCGAGCCACGCAGGTCGCGACGTCGCCGATGTCGGCCAACGTCGTCTGGAAGCCCGCGCAGGGTCCGACCAGTTGATTCTCGTCGATGCCCGCCGGGTCGAAGAGATCGGCCGAGGCGACATCGCCGCACTTGCGTTGGATGGCCGCGACGAGCTTCGCCTCGTCGCCGGCGATGCCGGCGAATGCCTTCACGCACTTGTCGGCGGTCTTGCCGCGGCAGGGGTCGTTCGCGGGCTTCGTCTGCACGCAGGCGAGAATCCCGTCGACGCACTTGTCGAGGCGCGAGAGCTTCTTGGCGGCGAAGCTCGGGCCTGCCTGCAGCATCGCCTTCTGGCAGCCGTTCGCGAGCTTGGCGGCGGCGGAATCGGCGAGATGCTGCGCGCGCGCCGTCGTGAGTGGCCCGGCGACGAACGCGAGCGCCGCGACGGTGATGACAACCCGTGTACGATTCCGCATGACGTACCCCTCCTCGCCCCGACCGCTGGTCGGCGGCACGCGACCCGAGCGCCGCAGCCCTCAATTCTATGAGAAGGGGGTAGTGCTCCTGTCAAGCAGGATTCGTGCTCGCGCGGCGATCACTGTCGAGGACGAGCGTGACCGGACCGTCGTTCACGAGCTCCACGGCCATCGTGGCGCCGAAGCGGCCGGCCGCGATCATACCGAGATGCGCGGCGAGCATCTCGACGAATCGCCCGAACAGCGCCTCGGCCGCCGCGGGTGCCAGGGCTTCCGCAAACGAAGGCCGCCGCCCACGATGGCAGTCGGCGAGCAGTGTGAAGTTCGGCACGGCCAGCACGGCACCGCCCACGTCGGTCACGGCCGCATTCATCAGACCGGCGTCGTCCTCGAAGATGCGAAGCGCCGCGACCTTGCGGGCCATCCACGCGCTTTCACGCTCGCCATCGCCGCGGGCGAAGCCCACGAGCAGCAGCAGCCCGCGGTCGATCGACGCGATGGGCCGGGCATCGACGAGCACGCGTGCGCGTGCCACGCGCTGCACCACGACCCTCATGGGCCGTATGCGGGCTGCGCCGAGGCTCGACGCGGTTGCCGTCGCGCGGCCGGCGCGGTAGGAGCGCGACGATGCTGCTGCAGTTCCAGACCACCGCCCACAAGCAGTGCATCGAGATCACCGATCGGGTCCGCGCCGCCGTTCAGGAATCCGGTGTCGTGGAGGGGCTCTGCCACGTCGCCGCGCTGCACGCCACCGCGGCGATCGTCGTCAACGAGAACGACGACCCGAACATCGGCGTCGATCTCCTCACCGCGCTCGATCGCGCCATCCCGGACCATGCCGGTTGGCTGCACGATCGGGTGGACGACAATGCGCAGGCGCACATCAAGGCCGCCATCCTCGGACCGTCCGAGACCATCCCGATCCGCGACGGCGATCTGCTGCTCGGGACCTGGCAAGGCGTCATCCTCGTCGAGCTCGACGGGCCGCGCGCCGAGCGGCGGGTCGTGGTGACGATCGTCGCGGCCGGGTGACGGGCGCGTGAGCGTGCTCGGACGCATCGTCGGAATGGTGCTGTACCGCCCGTACGTGTTCGTCTTCTTCGCCATCTACCTGTTCACCGCCGTGACCCGGCTCGGGTGGCGGCGGACGGCGTGGTTCACGGCAATCGCCTACGCCGTGGCGCTGGCCGCCGAGCTCTCATCGACCCGCAACGGATTTCCGTTCGGGATGTACCACTACATCGATACGACGCGCGACCGCGAGTTGTGGATCAGCAACGTCCCGTTCTGGGACTCGCTGTCGTTCACGTTCCTCTGCTACCTGGGATGGCGGCTCGGGGTGCTGCTCTTCGCGCCGCTGGCCATCGGTCCGGGAGTCTTCCAGGTGGCCGAGACGCGCGCCATCGCGACCTCGTGGCGGGTCGCCGTCACGGGCGCCGTGTTGATGACGTGGCTCGACGTGGTGATCGATCCGCTCACGGTACTCGGCGACCGTTGGTTCCTCGGGAAAATCTACTACTATCCCGAGGGCGGATCGTACTTCGGGGTGCCGCTCAGCAACTTTGCCGGCTGGTTCATCGTCGGCTTCACGACGATCCGGCTGTATCAGACGGTGGAGCGGCGGGCGGGCGCGACGCTCGATGCAGGCGGCGTGCGTCGCCTGCCGCTCGGCGGCCTCCTCGAGCCGGGGCTCTACCTCGGCATCCTGGGGTTCAATCTGACGCTGACGTTCGCGATCGGCGAGCCCCTGCTCGGGACGATCGGCCTGTTGCTGTTCGTCCCGATCGTCGTCCTGGTGGCGGCCCATCCGCTGAATCCGCAGCGCCGCGCGAGCGCGGTCGATCTCGCGGCCCACGCGCGCGACTACCCCGCGTCGTCGGTGCCGCGCGCTGCGGTCGGCATCCCGTCGCCGGGGAATGGCGCGACCCTCGCGCGCCCGTCGCGCCCGTGAGCACGCTCGCCCTCGTCACCGCGTTCCGGCTCGAGACGCGCGCGGTGCTCGCAGCCCTGACGGAGGTGCGGCGCGTGCACCCCTCGGCACGCCCGTGCTGGATCGGTCGCGCCGGAACACACGACGTGACCGTCATCGAAGGAGGCGTCGGTCGCGCGGGCGCGAGTGCGGCCGCGGCGGCGCTGCCGGCGGCGACGGGGCTCCTGGCCTCGGTCGGCTTCGCAGGCGCGCTCGCCCCGGACCTCGCGCCCGGCGATGTGATCATCGCATCCGCCGTCGTGTGGGAGGACGGCGAGGGTGTTCATCGCCACGACGTGCCCTCCGCTCTGACCACGGTTGCCGCGGATGCGCTGGTGGCCGCTCGCGAGCGTCCGCGGACCGGCGTGGTGCTGTCGTCGCCGACCGTCATCGCCGGGATCGCGGGCAAGCGGGCGGCCTTCGAGCGCCACGGCGCCCTGGTCGTGGAGATGGAAGCCGCGATCCTCGCCGCGTGGGCGTGCGCGCGCGGACTTCCATTCTTCGCGCTACGGATCGTCCTCGATCCGGCCGACCTGTCGCTCGAAGGGTTGCCCCCGAACCTCGAGCGGAGCTGGGTGGCGCGCGCGCGCCTGGCGACGTCGCCGACGGTATGGCCGTTGCTCGGGACGCTCCGCCGGCATGCGGCGACCGCGGGTACGGAGCTCACACGGGCCCTGACCATGGTGCTGGCCGGGCTCCTCCCGGCATAGATCCGCCCGCACCCGGCTTGCCCGTGCGGGGTCCGGACCATATAGTCGGCGCCTGACCGACCGGTAGAGGGGTGGATCATGCGGTTTCCCGCGCACATCACGACCGACATGCTGAAGTGGCAGGGCAAGAACTGGTGGCGCGGCCGCACGCGCTATCCGCTCGTGTTGATGCTCGAGCCGCTGCACACCTGCAATCTCGCGTGTCTCGGGTGCTCGCCGGAGCGCTACAACGGCGATCTCAAGGATCGCCTGCCGCTCGACGAGTGCTTCCGCGCCGTCGACGAATCGGGCGCCCCGGTGGTTTCGATCTGCGGCGGCGAGCCGACCATCTATCCGGAGATCGTCGAGCTGATCGACGGTATCGTCGCGCGCAAACGGCACATCTATCTCTGTACCAACGGCATTCTCCTCGACCGCTTCTACAAGAAGGCCAAGCCGCACAAGCGCCTCTCGATCAACGTCCACCTCGACGGCATGGCCAAGACCCACGACTTCGTCGTCGATCGCCCCGGCGTCTTCGAGAAGGCGATCGAGATGATCAAGGTCGGCAAGCAGCTCGGCTACCGCGTCTGCACCAACACGACCATCTACCGCGAGACCGACATGGACGAGATCGAGCAGATGCTCGCCTATCTCGATGCGATCGGCGTCGACGGCATGCTGCTGTCGCCCGGCTACCACTACGAGGTCCTGCCGGAGAAGCACTTCCTCTTCCGCCACGAGGTCAATGCCAAGTTCCAGCGCGTCCTCGAGCTCTCGAAGAAGTATCGCTTCTACTCGACGCCGCTCTTCCTCGAGTTCGCGGCCGGCAAGCGCGACTATCCCTGCACGCCGTGGGGCAACGTCACCCGTACGCCCAAGGGCTGGAAGGGGCCCTGCTATCTGATCGGCGAGAAGTTCTTCCCGACCTTCGACGAGTTCTGGAACGGCGTCGACTGGGATTACTGGGAGTCCCGCCAGGACCACCGCTGCCGCGACTGCCTGATGCATAGCGGCTTCGAGGCCTCCGTGGTCCGCAAGCTCGGCGACAGCCCACGCGACATCCTCACGATGGCGAGGTGGAGCATGGGCTGAGCGGTCGCGGCAGCCCGGAGTCTCCGGCCACCCGTAAACGCGCGTTTCTACGTCGTATCCACCCATGTCCACCTTGACTCCCCGTCCGCCTTTGGCAAGAATCCGCCGCGCATCGAGCCGCGGCATCGGCGCACACTGTTCCCGAGGAGGACGCATGCGAGTTTCGCGCTGGACCGTCATGGGGTTGGTGATGATCATGATCACACCTGCCGCATGTACACGCACCGAGGAGAAGCCGGTCGCGAGCCCCACGCCGGCGGTCACGCCGGTGGCAGCGCCGGCGCCCGGCGCGTCGGCCGGCGCGGAAGCGCAAGAAGGCGACGAGATCCTCATGGTGTGGGCGGAGGCCGAGCCCGACGAGGGCGCACCGCCGCTCTCCGTGCAGCTCAAAGCGGACGTCTCCGGTGGACAGGGTGAACGCAAGCTCAAGTGGGACTTCGGCGACGGGTCGCCGCCCAGCTCCGAGCTGAATCCCGTCCACAAGTACGAGAAGGCCGGCACGTTCCGCGCCTCGGTCGAGGTCTCGGACAGCACCGGCGACTCCGATTCGGACTACGTGGACATCGAGGTCGGCAGCGAGTGACCACGACGTCGCACCCGCGCGTCTGATCCCGACCCCGGCTCAGTGCCGAGGTCGGATGATGAACGTCTGACCCTCGCGTTGAAACTGCACGCCGGTCGGGGTGATCTGCGCGACGACCATCCCGCTCGCCGAATCGCCCTCGCGCACCCGCAGCGACGGTGCACCGTCGATGCTGATGAAGGCGAAGCGCCGCTCCGGGTCCGCCGACCACTGGAGAAAGGTGAGCGCCACGCGCGGTGAGCCCGGCGGAGAGCGACCGGTATCGATGACGTTCGACGGCGGATGCAGCGTCTCCGGCTCTGCGGGGGGCGGGGCCTCCGCCGGCGGAGCAGGAATCACGGGCGGCACCGGTGGAGGAGGCGCGAGCGCCGCCACCGCGGCCGGCGGCTGCGGCGCGAGCGGCACCCCCGCGCGGGGCTCGACGGGCCTACCGGGAGACTTGTGCCCGCGCCTCGGTGCGACGGCTCGCGGTGGGGGGGGCGCCGCGGCCTGTGGGGGGGCGGGTACTGCGGCCGGCGCTCCACCCTGGGCGGCTGCAAACGGCGACGGCTCGAGCGCGGACGCATCGCGATCAACCGAGGCGACGACCGGAGGGGCCGCGGCGGCGGGCGCGCTCACTCCGCCGGTCGGCTCGGTGGCGGCATGCGTACCCGCCGGTGCGCCGGCCGGATTGGCCTCCTGGGCGACCGGCGCCGTGATGGGCACCTTCCCCGCACGCTTCGGTCTCGGCGGCGGTGGCGGCGGCACGTCGACGACGGCCGGAGCGACGGCCTCCGGCGCGGATGCCTGCTGGAGCGGTGCGGTGTCGCGCCAGAGCGCCAGGCCGATACCGGCGGCGAAACCGACGCTCGCGCAGGCGATGATCACGCGCGTCGAGATGCCCCGCCGTGCGCGCGGCTTCGGAAGCTCGACGTCGAGCAGCTCGTCCCGCGGGACCTCACGGTCGCGCTCGACCTTCCTCAACGCATCGAGAATCGTGCTCACGTGGCGTCGCCCAGCCGGGGGTGATCAAACGCGCCCGTCGCCTCGTAGAGGAGGATCTTCGTCAGTGGACCGACGACGCCGTCTGCGACGAGTCGCCGCGAGCGCTGGAAGCGCGCGATCGCCTCCGATGTGGCCCGATCATAGCTCGCCGTGAAGCTCCCTTGATACTCACCGATTCGCGCCAGCATCTGCTGCACCTTCGTCACGTCCTCCCCCACACTTCCCGGCGCCATGTACGGCGAGAGGTTCAAGAAGTCCCGCCAGAACACGTGCGCCTCCCCGAGCCACAGATGGGCCAGCTCGCCCGTCGCCACCGTGATGAAGCCTCCCCGGTAGCGCAGCACGCCGTGCTGCTGGTCCAGGTTGGTCAGAACCGCGAACCGCCGCTTCTGCGACGGCGGCACGGCGATCTCGAGGATCGCCGGCAGATTCATTGCCTGCAGTCGATCGATCGTGCCGCTCACGGGCAGATACTGGACGCCGCGTTTTCCGGCGATGGCCCAGAGATCGATGCTGGTGGCGCGTCGCTCGTCGGCGGACAGCGGCTCGAGACCCCAGACGGCCAGGAGGTCGTCGGTGGCGGTGACCGCGGCGACGCGATTGTCGGAGGCGCCGAGGTCGCTCCAGAAGGTCGCCTGATCGACTCCCGCCGTCGGGTGCGCGCTCGGCGCGCCGGCGGCGATCGCGCTCTCGACGAAGTTCCGGGCGCGCGCGTTCGGCGACGTGCCGGGCGCCGGCGGCGTGGCGAGCGGTCCCGACGGCGTGTCCGCGACCAGGGGCGGCGTCGGTGTCCCGGCCGCCGGGCCTTCGGCGAGCGCCGGGGTCGGGGCGGCCGGGGGGGGGATCAGCATCGGCAGCACCCGCGACGCGGAGCGGCTCATGCTCGCGGGACTGGAGGTCGGTGCGGGCGCCGGTGCCGGCCCTGCGGCGCTCCACTCGCGTACCGGGACGACGGCGAGGGCTGCGGCGAGCGCGATGAATCCCGCGACGATGCCGGCGCCGACGGCCGGCCAGAAGAGCGGCGGACGCGCCGCGCGCGGAAGCTCGTCATCGTGCCGCAGCTCGCGGATCGCCTGCCGTACGGTCGCCGCGCCGATGATCTTCTGCTCCTTGGTGAAGCCGGCGAGCAGGGCCCGATGCGCGACGATGTTGATCAAGCGCGGGACGCCGCCGGAGTAGCGATAGATCAGGCGGTGGGCCCCCTTGGTGAACAGGCTGGTCGCCGGCGAGCCGCCGGCCACTCGCAGCCGGTGGCGCACGTAGTCGCCGGTCTCCTTGCGGTCGAGCGGCAGGAGGTGCCAGCGGACGGTGATCCGCTGGTTGAGCTGTGCGAGGTCGGGGCGGGCGAGGATGGCGCGCAGCTCGGGCTGTCCGACCAGCGCGATCTGCAGCAGCTTCTCGGTCTCGGTCTCGAGATTGGAGAGCAGCCGGAGCTGCTCGAGGACCAGCGGCGCGAGGTTCTGAGCCTCGTCGACGATCACGACCACCTGCGCGCCGGCGAGCTTCTTGGCGACCAGGAAGCGATTCAGCTCGTCGATCAGCTCCTTCTTGCTGGCGCTGACCGCCGGCAAGCCGAACTCGCTGTTGATCGATTGCAGCAGCTCGAGGTCGGAGAGGACGGGATTGAAGATGTAGGCGACGATCGTGTCCGGGTCGAGCTCACGGAGCAATGCGCGCAGGAGGGTGGTCTTCCCCGTCCCGATCTCCCCCGTCACCGCGATGAACCCGCTGCCCTCGCGGATGCCGAAGAGCAGATGGCCGAGGGCCTCGTGGTGGTGCTTGGAAAGAAAGAGGAAGCGCGGGTCGGGGGTGAGCCGGAACGGTGGCCCTGTCAGTCGGTAGAACGCCTCGTACATAGGGAGATCTCGGTGATCATCGGTTACAGCCCGCAGCTTTGCAAGATATCACGACTTTTCCCTTGACATCTGAGGTCGGGCCGCCGTCTAATCCGGCCGCCCGGGCATGTAATCCACGTCGTGCCGTACCTGTCCACCCGGTCTCGAAGGAGGAGCTGCAATGCGTGTTCGTGTCTCCCTGATGGCGCTCGCCATGGGTCTCATCGTCCTGCTCTCGTCCACGGCTCGAGCGACCAACGTGACCGATCTGCCCATCACCCAGACGCTCACGTTCCCGCAGCTCTCGGCCCCCGTCGATGTCGTACGCGACACGCTCGGCATCCCGCACGTGTACGCGGCCAACCTGAACGATGCGGCGTTCGTCATGGGCTACGTCCATGCCACCGACCGTCTCTTCCAGATGGACGTCTTCCGGCGGATCCCGAGCGGCACGGTGTCCGAGCTGCTCGGGTTCCCCGATCTGCAGGTTGGTGCGGGTCCCGATCCCACGGTGCCGCCCTTCCCGGGGAACATCAGCAACGTCACCCAGGACCTGTTCTTCCAGACCCTCGGGCTGCGACGCGCATCCGAGGACTCCTTCAACGCCATGTCGCCGACGGTGCAGACCGCATTGCAGTCCTACGCCGACGGCGTCAACGAGGTGATCGCCTACGACAACGCGACCGGCCACCTGCCGCCCGAGTACGCGGGTCTGAACATCACGCAGATCGCCCCCTGGACGCCGATCGACTCGATCGCGTTCGGCAAGCTGCAGGCGTTCGAGCTCTCGTTCGACTTCGATGACGGGCCGACGGACGACCTCGCCAACGTCCAGGCGGGTCTCGGTGGGGTGACGGGCACGACCGCCTACTTCGACGATCTGGCACGCATCGAGCCGGCGGAGAATGCCTTTACGGTGCCCGACGGCAACGGCACGCCGATCCCGCTGGCGAATCTTTCGGCCGCGAAGCCGGTGATGGTCGCCGACGCGGCCACGGGCAAGGCCAAGGCCAAGGCCGCCAAGGGCGTCCGGCGGCCGAACGCGGCGCAGCGGAAGGTGATCGCGGCCGCGCGCAAGGCGACCATCAAGAAGGCGCGTGAGTACATCGCGCAGCTGATGCAGCAGCCGGCCATGCGCGGCATCCGTGAGCGCGGCATCGTCGGCTCGAACGAGTGGGCGGTCGACGGCAGCGTGACCGACACCGGCAATCCGATCCTCGCGAACGACCCGCACCTCGGTCTCGGCAGCCCGGCGACGTTCTACGAGCTGCACATCAACACCAAGGACCGCGGCGGCGATCTCAACGTCACGGGCATCGGCTTCGCCGGCGCCCCCGGCGTCGTCCAGGGCCACAACGAGCACATTGCCTGGGGCTCGACCACCAACCCCACCGACGTGACCGACTGGTACCTGGAGGACGTCTCGAGCGACGCCGGCGGCCATCTCTTCAGCCACTACCTCGGCAATCCCGAGCCGATCACCGAGCTGCCGTTGCAGGTGAAGGTCAACAGCGAGAACGGCAACCTGACCGGCTTCGAGCGGATCGTCGTCGCGACTGCGGCCGGCATCCCGTTCGCCAACTTCCACGGCGTGGTGGACGTCACGCAGCTCCTCGCCAACTTCGTGCCCCCGAAGGTGCTCGTCGTCCCGCGCCACGGACCGATCTTCCCGCAGACGCTGTCGCCCTATCCGTTCCCCGCGAGCCACAGCGGCGGATCCGCGCTCTCGATCCAGTTCACCGGGCTCTTCCCGACGCGAGAGCTCGAGACCTTCTTCGTCTGGAACAAGGCCGCCAATCTCACCGACTTCAAGAGCGGCCTCCAGCTCTTCGACTTCGGCTCGCAGAACTGGGCGTACAGCGACGACCAGGGCAACATCGCCTACTTCACCAGCGGCGAGTTCCCGCTGCGCGAGGACATCCAGGCGGGCAGCATCTCCGGCAGCCCGCCGTTCATGATCCGCAACGGGTCCGGCGGCAACGAATGGATTCCGCAGCCGGTGCACCCGGCCGACCAGGCGGTGCCGTACGAGATCGTGCCCGCGGCCGACATGCCGCAGATCGAGAATCCACCGGCGCACTTCTTCGTCAACGCCAACAACGACCCGAACGGCAATACGGCGGACAACGACCCGCTGAACGAGGCGCTCGCCGGGACCGCACCGTATCTCGGCGTCGGCTACGACGAGTTCCGTGCGGCGCGCATCACCGAGCTCATCAAGAGCGAGCTCAACCTGATCTCGACCCCGCCGGGCACCCCCGCGGGCGACGGGGTGATCTCCTTCGCCGACATGCAGCGCATGCAAGCGGACGTGAACCAGCTCGAGGCGCGGCGGCTCGCCGGCTTCTTCGTGACCGCCGTCGACAACGCACAGGCGCTCGGTGCCCCGGCGGAGCTGTCGGGGCTCCTCAACAGCCGCATCACCGACGCGCGCGATCGCCTCGCGGCGTGGACCTACAATACGCGGGCCGGCTTCGACACGCCCGGCGATCCGGGCGTGCCGACCGCGCAGGATCTCGTCGATAGCGTCGCCACCACGATCTACAACGTCGCGATCGGCCAGCTCGTGACGAACACCTTCGACGCCAAGCTGGCGGCGAGCGGCGTTTCCTATCGCCAGGGGACGACCGAGTCGATCCGCGGCCTGCTCCGCCTCCTCGAGAAGGTCCCCTTCACCGGCGTCGGCGTCTCGGGCATCGACTTCTTCGACGATCCGTCCGTGTCGCTGACCGCGGCGCAGGAGCGGGACGTGCTGCTGGTGAAGAGCCTGCAATCGGCCCTGAACCTGCTCGCTGGCGCCGGCTTCCTGGACGCGTACGCCAACTCGACGAACGTCGACGACTATCTGTGGGGCAAGGTGCACTACGTGATCTTCCAGAGCTTCGTCGACGGCGCGCTCAACGACACGCGCATCCCCGGCGGCGGCGCCTTCGACATTCCGCCGCAGCCGGCGGCCTCGTTCCCGCCCGGCGCACCCCGCAACGGCGCGCGCTTCACGGTCAATGTCGGCAACTACGGCATGCGGCCGACCGATGAGCACGGCCTCTCGTTCGGCAGCGGCTCGAACCGCCGCAGCGTCGTCGAGATGGGCTCGGGCGGCCCGGTGCGAGCGAAGAACGTGATCCCCGGCGGCGAGGACGGCGTGGTCGGCCGTCCGCACTACGGCGACCAGGTGAACCTCTGGCTGTCCGGCACGGGCTACCACGATACCCTGCTCACGACGAGCGACGTCGTCGCGAACGCGGAGTCGCGTGACACGTTCCCGAACCTCCCCGGGTGCACCGAGAGCGGGGTCGGGCGCTGCGTGCCGGGCAAGGGCAGCGGCAAGACCGACTGCGTTGCCGAGTACTTCGTCGATGCGCCGGTCACGCAGGACAGCATCCACAAGGCCAAGATCAGCATCGCCGACGGCGGCCCCTCCGACTTCGACGGTACGGCCAATGGTACCTGTGTCGTCCACATGGTCATCTGCTTGAACAATGCCGACCCGCGCATCCTGACGCCGGCGGGAACGCAATGCAGTAGCCCGGACGTCGACCTCTTCACCCTGCGCTCGCCGCGGCCCGACTCCTCGAAGGCGGAGGATCAGGCCAACGCCAACGCGATCCTCGGGGTGCTGAAGACGATCGGCCCCAACACCATCACGGGCGACCACATGAGCACCGTCGACTACGGTCCGGCGATCAGTGCCGCGAATCGCTGCGTCGGAACGTACGTGCAGATCTCGCTGAAGCGCGGCAGACCGACGAAGAAGAGCTTCAAGACGAAGGTCGCCCGCAGCGACGGCATCAAGGATCTCGACAAGGTCACGATCATCTGTACGCCCTAGAGCGGCGGCGTTTGCGGCGGGGATGAGGCACCCGCTCCGGGCTCCGGAGCCGTCGGCCTCGTCCCCGCCGTGCCGCGGCGATTCCGAGGGCCGCCAGTACCACGCTCCAGCCGAAGACGTCGCCCAACGCGGTATAGGGCGTCGTGCTCCGCAGCGGGTGGACCTCGGTGACGAGCGTGTCGGCGACAAAGGTCGGCAGCTCGCCGAGCACCTCGCCCGTCGCGGCGATCGCGCTGGTGAGGCCGGTGTTGGTGGCGCGGAGCAGATCGCGCCGGGTCTCGACCGCCCGCCAGACCGCCAGCGCCTGGTGCTGCACCGGCTCCGCGCCCTCGCCGTACCAGGCGTCGTTCGTCAGATTCACCAGCAGTGTCGCGCCGCGCCGCACGGCGCTGCGCGCCGGCTCCGGGATGACGTCCTCGTAGCAGATCAGGGGGCCGAGGCGGGCAAGCGGCCCCGCCGCCAGCAACACCGGCTCGCCGCCCGCGGCGAAGTTGCTGGTCCCCGGGCTGAGCGTGCGCAGGACGGGAAAGCGATCGCCGAGCGGCATGTACTCGCCGAACGGGACGAGGATGCGCTTGTCGTAGCGGCCGACGACCTCGCCTTCGAGTCCGCGGAGGAAGGCGCTGTTGTGCACGCGGGGCGGCGCACCGGGCGTCTGCTCGACCGCCAGGCCGCCGAAGAGGAGCGGCCGTGGCGCCGCGGGAAACGGATCGTCCTCGCCGGCGAGGCGCGTGCGCGTGGTCGCGATGTCCTGTTGAAAGACCGTCTCCGGCCAGATCAGGAGATCGACGCGATCGGCGATCGCGCGTGACGCCTCGCGATAGGCGTCCAGGTTGCGCCCGAAGAAGGCGCGGTTGCCTTTGTGCTCGACGCTGACGTTGCCCTGGACCATGCCGACGCGGAGCGACGGCGCGCGCGCGCGCGCGGCGCGCACCCGCTCGACCCGCCATACCCCTGCGGCGAACAGGATGGCCACGAGCAGGAGCGGCGCGGCGATCGTCCCCAGGGTGTCGCGCGTGACGGGGGTCGGGCGTCCTCCGGCGCGCGCCCGCATCAGCCGCACGAGCGCCAGGACGGCCGCGTTCATCCACACGATGGCGAAGCTCAGCAGGAACGGGCCGGCGACCTCGCCGCTCTGCAGGAGGGGGACGACGCGATACTGCGAGTTGGCGAGGCGCCACGGAAAGAGCTTGGGGAACAGGAACTCGACCGCGACGAACGTGATGGGCGCCGCGAGTCCGAGCCGGAGCGGACCGGTCCACGCGAGCAGCGCGAGGAAGAGGCCGAGCTGCACGCCCATCGATGCCACCACCGGCAGGTACAGGAGCAGGGCGACCGGCGTCGCGAAGCCGCCGAACACGCGCATCGCGTAGACCAGCCAGGCGAAGGCGATCCCGATGCCGGCGGCGCCGGCGAGCGTGCCGAGCGCGAACGCGCGCGCGGGCCGGACCCGCTCCGCGATCGCCAGGAGCGGCGCGAGCGCGATCCACGGCAGGACGTACAGCCGGAAGTCGACGAAGCTCGCGCCCAGGGCGAGACCGCCGGCGAGCGCGGCCACGACGTCGAGACGGGCGTGGCGCGCGGTGCCGGAGGCGCCTCCCTGCGAACGCTGCGGGTCGTCGGTCGTGTTCAGGGGGGCGTGAGGATCGCGATGTCGCTCGGGAAGCTGTCGATCTGGCGCCCGTCGCTGGTCGTCACCGGCGCCGTGCTGCTGTCGGGAACGCGGCTCAGACTGCCGTCCGCCTGGAGGCGGAAGGCGTCGATGCGCCCGGCGCCGCCCTCGGCGACGTAGAGCAACGTGCCTGCCGGCTCGTCGACCGCCAGACCGACCGGCAGCGTCTTCGGATCCTTGGCGGTCTTGCTGAGCGGCGTCTCGGGCAGCAGGCCGTTCTCGAGCTGGAACACGGCGACCCGTCCTTCCTGGAACACCGACGTGTAGATGAACGAGCCGGCGGCGACGTCGCGGCGAAGGAGGTTCTGGTAGAAGCCGTTGGGCTTGGTGCTGCTGGTCTCCTTCGAGCCGATCGTACCGCTGGCGTCGATGTTGAACGTGAAGAGGCGATCGCTCACCTCCTCCGAGACGAAGAGCGCGCCGATCGGGGCGGTCGCTGACGGCGTGAAGAGCGTGTCGTTGACGATCGCGGCGCCGATCGACGACACCGGTATGCTGACGAGCTGGGCGCCGAAGCAGCCTGGCGTCGAGCCGGGGGTCGGGGTCGCCATCGGGGCCGGCGTGGGCGGCGGGAAGAGGCCCTCGACACGCCGGAAGACCTCGATACGGCTCCGGCCCGAGGCGGCGATGAAGTCGCGGGTCAGCAGGCTGAGAGACGTGTACTCCGAGTCATTGGCGCCGATGATGCAATTCTGCGGCTCGCTCGCGATGGTGCCGTCATCCGCGATCGGGTAGGCGTCGATGCGGTTCGAGCCGCGCCCGGCGACGTACAGGACGCCGTTGCCGACGGTCGGATCGAGCGCGAAGTCGACCGGATCGAGGTCGCTGCTGGCGTGGGGGTCGGACTCCTGCTCCGTCTTCGTCTGTCCGAGACAACGCGACCCGCCCCCCGGGAGGAGGCGGAAGACCTGGATGCGCTGGTTGGTGGCGACGTACAGCACCGACGGATCGCTGCGCGAAACGAGCACGCGCCGCGGATTGTCCGCCGTCGCGACGATCTGCTCCGGCGGGGCCGCGGAGCCGGGCTGCGCCGGATCCTCCAGGAAGAGGCCATTCGTTCCCAGCCGGTAGATGGCGAGACCGCGCGCGTTGCCGTTGCCGACGTCGCAGCCGCCGCCGAGCGGGCCCGGGGTCGGGGAAGGCGCAGGCATGACCACGCACGAGCCGGAGTCGGCGCACTGGTTCTTCGACTCCACGACCGCCAGGGCACGGCTGCTCGCCACCGTGTCGAACTGGGTGCCGGCAGGGAGGTCGAACGTGTGGGAGTTGTCGCTGCTGCCCCCACCGCACGCGGCGGCGCCCACGAGCAGCGCCAGGCCGGCGTACCGCGCCACCCGGCGCCCCCATGCTCCAGTGCTCATGCGACCCTCCCGCGTCACGACCGCGTGCGTCGTATCGCATTCACCGTCAGGCGTCTACGGCCGTGGCGAGTGGCGACGGGCATCGGAGTGCGGTATGCAGCCTCCATGACGCGGTGGTGGGTGGCGCTCGCGGCGGTGGCGGCGTTCGCTCCGCACGCTCGTGCCGCCGAGCTGACGGGGGAGGAGATCATGCGGCGCAACGAGGTCGTCGACAAGGTCGCCGACTCGCGCGCCGAGGTCACGATGACCCTCATCAGCGCGAGCGGCGTGCGGCGCGAGCGCTCGACGCTGTCGTCGTCGAAGCTGACGGCGAACGGCATCGATCAGAAGCGGCTGGTGCGGTTCCTGACCCCGGCGGACGTCAAGGGGACGGCGACGCTGCTGATCGAGCACGCCGATGGGGACGACGACATCTGGATCTACCTTCCGGCGCTGCACAAGGTCCGGCGTCTCGTCGCGAACAACAAGAAGGACAGCTTCGTCGGCACCGACTTCTCGTACGGCGACATCATCGGGCACAAGGTCGGGAGTTGGACGCACACGCTCGCCGGTACGGAGCGCGTGGAGGGTGCCGAGACCTACATCGTCGACTCCGTCCCGCGCTCCGATGACGTGCGCGAGGCGAGCGGCTATGCGAAGCGCCGCTCCTGGATTCGCAGCGACAACTTCGTCGCCGTGAAGATCAGCTATTGGGACACCGCGGAGAAGCCCCTGAAGGAGCTGCGCGCGACGGACGTACGCGAGATCGATCCGACGCATCACAAGTGGCAGGCGTTCCGGATCGTCATGACGAACACCCAGACCGGGCACAGCACGGAGATCGTCTGGGGCAAGCTCGAGGTCGGGGTCGGACTCCCCGACGACCTGTTCACCGAGCGCGAGCTCGAAAAGGAGAGCTGAGCTGCGGGCGGCGGCCGTCGCGGCGCTCGTGATCGTCTGCAGCGCGGCGGGAGCAGGGGCGCAGGAGACGCCGCAACGCCTCCTCGCGCGAGCCGGTCTCAGCGGCTCGGTGGCGCTCGACTACTTCTCGTCGGACCACGACATCGACGATCTCCACCACTTCGGCGGGGTCAACCTGACGCTGAAGCAGCGCCTGCACGTCGCCGACGGCGTGCGCTGGGTGGCGGAGGCGCGGTTCCTCGCCGAGCAGATCGGCCACGACGATCGCGACGAGGTCGGCAGCGCCGCCCGCAATCTCCGGTACGTGGACGGCGTCGTGACCGAGCTGCGCGAAGGCTACGTCGAGGTCGACCGCGGTCCGCTGGAGCTCCGTGCCGGCAAGCAGATCATCACATGGGGCCGCGCGGACGAGATGAACCCGACCGACGTGATCACGCCGAAGGACTACCTGCTGCTCCTCCCGGCCGGGCAGCCGGAGTATCGCTACGGCGTCACCGCGCTGCGCGCGGACTATTCCCTGACGCCGGAGACGCGCGCGATCGGCGTGTGGGTGCCCGTCTTCAGCCCGTCGCGCATCCCCTTCGACCTTCCGCCGGGCGTGCGTCTCCGTGAGACCTTGCCGTCGCTGGCGATCGAGGACGGATCGGCCGGCGCCAAGCTCGACCACAGCAGCGGCGGGATCGACGCCTCGCTGGCGTACTTCTACGGATTCAATCTCCTGCCCGAGGTGCGGGTCGCATCGGTCGCGGCCGATCCCGTGAGCGGCGCCACCAGCGCCCACGTCGACCTCGCGCATCCGCGTCGACACATGGTCGGCGCGGATTTCGCGACGGCGGTCGGCCGCTTCGGATACCGCGGCGAGATCGCGTACGTGCACACGCCGAACGCGGACGGACATCGCGTCGACGAGGTGACGCCGTATCTCTACTACGTGCTCGGCGTCGAACGGACGTTCTACGAGAACCTGAGCGTGATCGTGCAGTACGTCGGCCGCTACGTCGTCAACCGCGTCGATCCCGCGCGGGCGCTCGCCGATCCCGATCCGCTCCTCGGCCGTGCCCGCTTCCTCGCCGCCCGCGAGACGTTCGTCATCAACCAGGAGCTCGACACCGTGCAGAACGGCTGGTCGCTACGGATCGACAAGCGCTGGTGGAACGACACGCTCGAGTTCGAGCTGCTGTCGCTGCACTACGTCGAGCGCAACGATTTCTTCCTGCGCCCGACGCTCAGCTATGCGCTCGCCGACGGGTGGCGCGCGGCGGTCGGCGCCGAGGTCTTCCACGGCCCGATGCACTCGTTGTTCGGCCGCGTCGAGAAGAACACCGGCGCGTTCCTCGAGCTACGCTACAGTTTCTGACGGGGAGCGGCAGGGGCGGGGCGCACCGCCACCTTGAGTGCGCCGCTGCGCTTGTCGGCGGCGAGCGCGAAGCCGTGCGCGACGTCGTCGAGCGGAACCGTATGCGTCACCAACGCCGCCAGCCCCGCATGGCGCGCCAGCAGGGCGAGGGCGGTCGCGAAGTCGGACTGCGGTCCCTGGCGACAGTAGGTCATCGAGGAGGTCAGATGGACCTCCTTCATCAGGAACCGTAGCGGCGGCAGCACGATCGGCACGGTGAACTTGCCGAGCGCGACGATGCGGCCACCGGCGCGGACGACGTCGAGGGCGACGTCCAGCGTCGCCGCGGTGCCTCCGACGGTTTCGAGGACGACGTCGGGCGGCGCGACCGCCGCGTGGGCGAGGACGGCGTCGCGCGTCGCGTCGATCACCGTCACGGCGCCGAGCCTCCGGGCCGCCTCGGCCTGGTGCGGGTGGCGGGCGCTGACGCTCACGGAGGCGCCGCTCCGCGTCGCGACGAACGCGGCCAACACGCCGATCGTGCCGGCGCCGAGCACGAGCACGCGCTCGCCCGCTCCAATGGCCGCCAGGTGGCTCGCGTGCACGGCGACCGCCAGCGGCTCCGCGAGCATGGCCGTTTCGAGGGAGAGCCCCGCGGGGACGCGGTGGAGCGTCTCGACGGGTACCGCGACGAGCTCGGCGAAGCCGCCGGGGGCCATGCTACCGAGGATGCGGAGCCGCGGACAGAGGTTCGGCTGGCCGGCGCGGCAGCGTGCGCACGTCCGGCAGACGAGGAGGGGCTCGACGACGACGGGCTCGCCGGCGGTCACGCCCTTCGCGGTCGTCGCCACGCGCCCCGCGATCTCGTGCCCGAGGCAGACGACCGGTGGCGCCGCGCCCCCGGTGAAGTAGTGTAGATCGCTGCCGCAGATCCCGCAGGCGTGGACCCGCACCAGCACCTCACCCGCGGCCGCGATGGGCAGCGGCACGTCCCGAAGCTCGAGCTGACGAGGAGCGGTGCAGTAGGCGGCGCGCATTGGCTCGGGACGGGGTGCCGCGACGCCTGCCCTCGTAGGAGCTGGACCGGGCGTTTGCAAGCGGGCGGGGCCTCGGGCGTGCGACGGCAGTGCGGCGCTCGGGGCCGTGACGGTGGAGCTACTGCCGTAGGGAACGCCGCGGCAAGTGCGCATTGCCGCTCTCCTCTCGATGCGGGAATGCACCTTCGACCCCATCGCAATGGGGGCGAAAACGCACGCCAGCGTGTGTTTGACACCGCACGTCCGGGCGGGATAGCCAAGGTGCTCCCGTAAGCGGCCCCAGACCGGCGGCCCGCGCCAATCCCGAAGTCAGGAGGACGACTCATGCGACTCTTGGCCATGAGTGTCACCTTGTCGGCTGCGATCATCACCTATAGCGCTGCGGACATTAATCTTCCTCTGCCCTCGACGCTCTCCGTGGCGGCCTCCGTGCGCGCCGTTTCGACGGCAAGCGCAAGTGCATCGGTGCCCCCGCTTCCGGCCCCGGCGCGCCCGCTACGGGCCGAGCTTCCCGTCGTCCTACCGACCCTCGAGGCCGTTCACGCGCGCGGCTATGCCGTTCCCGTGGATCATCCCCGCCCGCCTCTCGGGCGCTTCAAGCTGACCGCTTACTCGGGTCCCCAGGGCGGAAAGGCGAAGGCCATCACCGCGACCGGAACATCTGCGTGCGCGGGGCGGACCGTCGCCGTCGATCCACGCGTCATCCCGCTCGGCTCGCGGATATTCATCGAGGGCGTCGGGGAGCGCATCGCCGAGGACATCGGCTCGGGCGTCAAGGGAAACCACATCGACGTCTACCTGCCATCGGTCTCCGACGCGACCCGTTTTGGCGTCAAGCACCGCCGCACCGTGAGCGTCGTCGCCGGCAAAGCGACGTCCTGAAGTAGCGGAGCCCGATCCGTCCGCGACCGGGCCCGGTCCACGCAGGTTCGTGCGCGGACCGTGTTTGACTCCTCGTCCGACGTCGCGAATATACGACGGGTGCTGATTCGGCGGTGCGGGAGGGCCGGGCAATGACGCGCCCTGCCGCGCATCCTGGCGGCGGACGGTCCGCGGTCGCGATCGGCATCGCCGCGGCGCTGGCGCTGCAATGGATCGTGCTGCGCCTCCTGCACGTCGTGCTGCTGCCGCACTATCAGGCCCTGCTCGCCGGAACCGGCATCTTCGGCGCCGCCTTCCTGCTCTCGTGGGGGGCCGAGGTGGCCCAGCTCGACGTGCCGCAGGCGCTGGCGCTCGCGTTTCTCGCGCTCGTCGCCGTCCTGCCCGAATACACGGTCGACATCTATTTCGCGTGGCGCGCCGGCAAGGATCCCGTCTACACCGCGTTCGCCACCGCCAACATGACGGGGGCGAACCGTCTCCTCATCGGCGTCGGCTGGGTCGCGGTCGTGGTGGCATCGTGGGCCCGCACCGGCCGGCGCGCGATCGCGATCGCCCACGAGCACGGTGTCGAGCTGTTCTTCCTGCTTCTCGCGACCGGCTACTCCTTCGTGTTGCCCTTCAAGGCGACGTTGTCGATCTGGGATGCGGCGGCGTTGTTGAGCATCTTCGTGGCGTATGCGGTCGCGGCCGCCCGCTCCCACGTCGTGGAGCCGGAGCTCGAGGGGCCGTCGGAGTACATCGCGGGCTTCGGTGTCGCCGTGCGCCGATCGGCGGCACTCGGGTTCTTCGTGGTCGCGGGCGTCACCATCCTGCTGGCGGCGGAGCCCTTTGCCGAGGGACTGCTGGCGACCGGACGGCGTTTCGGCATCGAGGAGTTCGTGCTGGTGCAGTGGCTGGCGCCGATCGCCTCGGAGGCGCCGGAGTTCATCGTCGCGATCCTGTTCGCCATGCGCGGGAACGCGGGTGCTGCGATGGGGACGTTGATCTCCTCCAAGGTGAACCAGTGGACGTTGCTGATCGGGATGCTGCCGCTCGCGTACGGAGCCTCCGCGGGCTCGTATGCCGCGCCGATGCACCTCGACGCCCGGCAGGTCGAGGAGATCCTGCTCACCGCGGCGCAGTCGCTCTTCGCGATCGTGGTGCTGGCCGATTTCTGCTTCTCTTTGCTCGAGGGCGCGGTATTCTTCGTGCTCTTCAGCACGCAGATGATCTCCACCAGCCCGGAGTTCCGCTACTACTACAGCTTCATCTACCTCGGCCTGGCGCTCGTGCTCGTGGTGGCGCGCAGGGACGTGCGCAGCTCGATGTGGGCGCTGGTGCGGCGCCTGCCGCCGGGACCGGGCTGACCGCGCCCGCCCGTGCGTCAGGCGACGATGCCGCGGGCACGCAGATCGTCGCGGGTCGCGGCGTCGAGCCCGAGGATCTCGCCGAGGACGTACTCCGTCGCCTCGCCGAGGCAGGGGGCCGGGCGGGTCACTGCGCACGGTGTTCCGGACATGCTCCAGGGAATGCCGAGGTGGCGTCGTACGCCGACCTCGGGGTGGGCGAGCTCGACGAAGAAGCCACGCGCGCGCAGGTGGGGGTCGTCGTGGAGGTCGCGATTCGTCATCGCCGGCGCCGCCGCGAGCCCGGCCCGCTGCAACAGCTCCGCGGCGTCTTCCGGCGAGCGCGCAGCGGTCCAGGCGCCGACGAGCGCCTCCAACGCGTCCTCGTCCGCCTTGCGTGCCGCGAGCGTCGCGAACCGCTCGCCGTCCGTGGCCGCGATCCCCATCACCGCGGCGAGTCGACGCCACTCGTCGTCGCTCCGCACCGCGAGCGCGATCCAGCGGTCGTCGCCGGCGGCGCGAAAGATGCCGTGTGGCGCCATGTGGGGATCGCGGTTGCCGTCGCGTGCCGGCGCGTGTCCGTTCATGGCCTGATCCATGAGCCCTTCGGGCAGCACCGCCATCGACGTCTCCCACTGCGAGAGGTCGACGTACTGGCCCTCGCCCGTCCGCTCGCGATGCCACAGCGCTGCCAGGACCGCGAACGCGCCGTGCATGCCGCCGTTCGGGTCGCCGTACGAGATACCGACGTGCATCGGCGGCCAATCGCGGTATCCCGTGAGCGACGACATGCCGGAGAGGGGGACCTGGGCCGGCCCGTACGAGACGAACGTCCGCTCGGGACCGGTGGCGCCGTATCCGGAGAGCGCGACCATGATGAGACGCGGCTGCGCGGCGCGCAGCGCCTCGTAGCCGAGGCCGAGCCGCTCCATCACCCCCGCAGCGAAGTTCTCGGTCACGACGTCGGAGCATGCGACGAGGCGGCGCGCCAGCTCGAGCCCTTCCGGCGTCTTCAGATCGAGTGCCACGCTCCGCTTGCCCTGATTGAACTGGTTGAAGTAGCCGCTGCGGTTCACGCCGGGTCGTCCGTCGGGCCACGGCGGAAGGAGACGCGTCACGCAGGGACGCTGCGTGGCCTCGACGCGGATCACCTCGGCCCCCAGGTGCGCGAGCTGCAAGGTGGCATGCGGTCCGGCCCATACCCAGGTGAAGTCGGCGATGCGAATTCCGGCGAGCGGACCCATGGCAGGCTCAATGCTCCGCGACGGGTGGCGCCACGTTCCGCGCGTCGATCCCGAGGGGGCCGAGCAACTCGGCCGTGTGCTGCCCGAGGAGCGGCGCCGGTGTACGCAGGCGCCAGGGCGTGGCGCCGAAGCGATAGGGCGCCCCCGGATAGCGCAGCGTGCCGACCTCCGGATGCGTCAGCTCGGCGAAGAAGCCGCGCGCGGCGAGGTGCGGGGACTGCATGAGGTCGCCCATGGTCGAGACCGGCGCGAACGGGACGCGGCGCGCCTGGGCCGCCTCGTACAGCTCACGAACGCTCCGCTCGCGCACCCACTCCTGCAGGAACGTCTTCAGCGCGTCCCAGTTGGCGCCGCGCGCGAGACGATCCCCGAAGATCTCCAGGGTCGCCCAATCCGGCGCGCCCATCAGCTCGACGAACTGCTGCCACTGGTGCTCCTCGATACAGCAGACGTAGATCCAGCCGTCGCGACACTCGAAGATGTCGAGCGGCTGGATCGGCTTGCTGCCGAGCCGTGACGCCACCAGGCCCATGTAGGGCCAGAAGACGTAGGTGAGCTCGAGGATCGACGCCACGCACTCCTGGATGGAGATCTCGACGTGCTGGCCGCCGCCGAGGCGACGCCGGCCGAGGAGCGCGCCCATCGAGGCGACGGCGGCGTGCACGCCACCCTGAAACGCCGCCTGCTGGCCGAACGCCTTCAGCGGGGGCATCGCCTCCGTGCCGGGTCCACCGCCGTTCAGGTAGGCGACGCCGCCCGCGGCCCAGGACGTGAGGTCGGTCGCCTCCCAGCCCGCGCGCGGGCCGCGCGTGCCGAACGGCGCGATCGTCGTCACCACGAGCGCCGGGTGGCGCGCCCGGATCTCCGCCCAGCGGAGACCCGCGGCGTCGCGCGCCCGTTGCGGCAGATCGGTCAGCAGGAGGTCGCCATGCTCCAGCAGACGATCGAGCGCCACGCGGTCGGGGGGACGGGTCAGGTCGAGTACGACGCCGCGCTTGTTGGCGTTGAGGTAGAGGAAAAGGCCGCTGCGCTCGCGATGCGGCCGGCCTCCGGGAAACGGTCCGCGCCGCCGCGCGGAGTCACCGCCCGGCGGCTCGACCTTGATCACGTCCGCGCCGAGGTCGGCGAGCAGCTTGCCGGCGTAGGCCGCCGCGACCCCATCGCCGCACTCGACGACGCGCAGACCCGCGAGGGCACCTTCGCTGCACGCGGGCGGCGGATCGCTCACGTCGCCGCGACGAGGTCGAGCAGGCGCTTCGGGTCGGCGGGCTCCTCGCACTCCCCGAGGCGGATGATCACGTCGGTGTGCGAGCGCTCCGCGGCGTCCCATTCGCGCAGGACCTTCCACTCGCCGCCGGTCGAGCGCTCGAACAGGTGGACCTTCTGTCCCTCGGTCAGCCCGACCGCCGCACGCCCGCTCGGCGTCATGCAGAACAGGACGTAGCCCGCCTTCTTGCTGGTCACGAAGTACATCGGAGGATCGGCTAAAGGATAGGTCCGGCCCAGTCAAGGCAACCGCTGCCCCGCGTGTCGGCGAGGGCGGTCAATACTCGGCGCAGATCCCGAGCGTGCCGAAACGGACGGCACGGGAATAGCCGAGCACGCGCAGACCGTCGGGCGACAGCTCGCCCGCCGTGATGTAGCCGCCGTCGGCCGTCGAGGTGTCGGACCAGTCCCACGTCCGCTCGAGCAGGCGAAGGCCGCGCGCCTGGGCGAACAGCAGCGTGTCGTAGATCATCGCGATCCCGCTCCGTCGCCGCAGGTTGGCGGCGCCGAGACCGACGCTCTCGGCATAGCGAGCGAGCGCGGCGTCCTGCTGGCGGTAGGGCAGGTTGCGGGTCGCGGGAACCGGCTCACGATGCACCAGCCGCCACTCGAGGTTGCAGGTATCGGCGGAGAAGAAGGGCTCCGCGTCGAGCGTCCACTCGTCCTTCAGCTGATACCCGACGCCCTGCATCAGCCTCGCCTGGATCGACGCCGGGAAACGCTCGAGCAGCCGCAGCGCCGTGAGGGGCGCCGTGCCGTCGGTCGGCGTACGGAAGACCAGCAGGTGGCCACGGTCCCTCGCCGCGCGCAGGGTGGCCGCGTCGAACGGGACCGTGGAGAGGATCGCGGGGTTCGTGTCGCCGAGGCGCGTCGGCTCCGCCCCGAAGACGCGCGCCACGTCCTCCGGGCCGAGCATCGCGTCGCCGAGCAGCGCGCGCGCCTCGTCGATGTTCACCACCATCGTCTCCCCTCATCCACCGAGCTGGAACATCTCCCGCCGCTCGATCGTCTGTCCGGCGTGCAGTGCGTGGCCGACGGGCTTCGCCTGGACCGCGGCGAGCAGGATCTCCGCCACCGCTTCGAGGCCGCCACGGCGGAGCGCGGCGCGTACGTCGCACTCGTCGTCGTTCAGCAGGCACAGGTGGAATTTCCCGTCGGCGGTGAGCCGCATGCGGTTGCACGTCCAGCAGTACGGCTCGCTCACGGGGCTGATGAATCCCACCGTGCCGCGACCATCTGCGAGGCGATAGTTGCGCGCCTCGTCCGCGGCGTCGACGATCGGCAGCGCGGCCATCGGGCCGAGCGCCGTCTCGATGCGGGCACGCGTCTCGGTGTTGGACACGTACGAGCGCCGCGATACCTCGGCGGGCTCGCCGACGCCGAGGGGCATCAGCTCGATGAAGCGCACGTGCCAATCGCGCGTGCGCGTCAGCGCGGCGAGCGCCACGACGTCGTCCTCGTTGTACCCACGGACGACGACGGCGTTGAGCTTGATCGGGCGGAGTCCTGCGGCTTCGGCCGCGAGGATGCCGGCCCAGATGTCCTCGAACGTGCCGAAGCGCATCACCCGCGCGAGACGCGCGGGATCGAGCGTGTCGAGATGGACGTTGATGCGGCGCAGGCCGGCCCGCGCGAGCCCGGACGCGAGGCGCGGAAGCAGGACGCCGTTCGTGGTGAGCGCGAGGTCCGCCAGGCCGGGCAGGGGGGCGAGGCGCTCGACGATCTCCAGCAGGTCGGCGCGCAAGGTCGGCTCACCGCCGGTCAGGCGGATGCTGCGGAAGCCCACGGCCAGGGCCGCGCGTGCGACGCATTCGATCTCGTCCGGCGTCAGCAGATCGGCGCTGGGAGCCGTCGGCGCGCCGACGAGCGGCATGCAGTAGACGCAACGCAGGTTGCAGTGATCGATCAACGAGATGCGCAGGTAGTCGATCTCCCGGCCGAAGCGATCCCGCGGCATGGGCGATTGTTTCGTCGCCACCCGGCCCTGTCAAGGCGAACGTCGCGCCGGGTGCGACGCTCAGAGCCGCCGTTCTTCGATCTCGGTGATGATGCCGTCGAGCGCTTCGCGAAACACCGAATACGGCAGCCCGGCGAGCAGCGTGCGGGCGCGGCGCGTATAGTCTTCCGCAAGGCGCCGTACCGTCGGCAGGACGCCGAGCCCGCGGACGCGCTGCAGCGCGTCCGCGATGGCCGCCTCGTCGGGTTCGGGGGAGAGGAAGACGCGCCGCACGGTCTCGTCGCGCTCCAGCGCCAGCACGAGCGGCAGCGAGGGATTGCCATCCCGGAGATCGATGCCGACCGGCTTGCCGGTGAGGCCCTCGTCCCCCTCGACGTCGAGCAGATCGTCGATGATCTGGAACGCCATGCCGATGTTGAAGCCGCAGGCCCACATGGCCTCGGCCGCCTGCTCCCCCGCGCCGGCGAGATGCGCGGCGACGCGCGCCCCTTGCGAGAACAGCGAGGCCGTCTTGCGCGCGATGATCTCGAGGTAGTCGTCGACCGTGACGCTCGGGTTGCGGCGGAAGCGGCCCTGCATGATCTCGCCTTCGGTCAGGCTGATGCAGGCGTCGGCGGCCCAGCGCACGATGTGCTCCTCGAAGCGGCCGCACAGCTCGAAGGCCTTGCTGAAGAGGAAATCGCCCGTGACCAGTGTGTCGGCGAGACCGAACTGGCTGTACGCCGACGGGCGTCCGCGCCGCGTCTTGCCGCCATCGATGATGTCGTCGTGCAGCAGCGTCGCGGAGTGGATGAGCTCGAGCGCGACGGCGACGTCGACCATGTCGACGACACTGTCACCGCCGCAGGCTTTGAACACCAGCAACGCGACCGCGGGCCGGACACGTTTGCCGCCGCCGCTGATCAGGTGGAGCGCGATCTCGGAGAGCAGCGGCTCGCGCGAGACGAGCAGATCGGTGAGCTTCTCCTCGACCTGGGCGAGCTCGGGCGCGATCAGGCCCAGCGCGGCAGTGCCGTTGGAGCGGAGCAGGGGGCTGCGACCGCGCGAGTCATGGGAATCACTCACTCCAGGATCCTTCTCCGGCGCACGGCGGCCATCAGTATCCGCGACACCTAATGGGAACGATTCGGGATTGTCAAGTTGATGTCGCTCCCGCGCGACGAAGTCGCGCGGGAGGCGTCGGCGCGCGGCACGGCCGCGCGCCTCCACCGCGGGCGGCGTTGGCGCTACGCGTTGCGCTTGAGGTGGGGGGCCAGTAGGGTGACGGACGTTCGTGGCGACCGTCGAGGACATTCGTGCGCGTCTCATGGAGGTGCGCTACCCCGGATACCAGCGCGACGTGGTGAGCCTGGGGGCGGTCCGGGAGGTGGCGGTCGACGGCGGTCGCGCGCGTGTCGTACTGTCACCGGGGTCGGCGAAGCCGGACGTGGTCGCGGCGCTGCGGGCTGCGGTGGAGAACGCGGTGCGGGGCGTGCCGGGTGTGGGGGAGGTGGAAATCGTGCTGTCCCCGCCCGCCGGAGCGGGGGAGCGGGCGGCCGCCAGCCCCTTCGACGAGCGTGCGCCGCTTGCGGGCGTGACGCACATCCTTGCGGTGGCAAGCGGGAAGGGCGGGGTCGGCAAATCGACGGTGGCGGTCAACCTGGCGCTCGCGCTGCACGCGCGCGGGTTGCGCGTGGGGCTCCTCGACGCCGACATCTACGGGCCGAGCGTGCCGCTCATGCTGGGTATCCCCGAAGCGCGTCCCCGCATGGCGGACGGCCACAAGATCGTCCCGGTCGAGCGCTACGGCATCGCCGTCGTCTCGATGGGCTTCTTCCTCGACGACAGCTCGCCGGTGATCTGGCGTGGCCCGATGGTGATGAGCATCGTCCGGCAATTTCTGAAGGACGTGCTGTGGGGCGAGCTCGACGTGTTGGTCATCGATCTCCCGCCCGGCACCGGGGACGCGCAGCTGACGCTGGTCCAGCAAGTCCCCGTGAGCGGCGGCGTCATCGTCACGACGCCGCAGGACGTGGCCTTGCAGGACGTCCAGCGTGGCATCGCCATGTTCGACACGGTCAGTACGCCGGTGCTCGGGATCGTGGAGAACATGAGCGTACTACGAATGCCCGGGCTGCGGGTCGCGGGACGACGTGTTCGGACACGAGGGGCGGCGGAGGGAGGCCGCAGCGCTCGGTGTGGCGCTCCTCGCCGAAGTGCCACTCGTGTCCGAGCTGCGCGCCAGCATGGATCGCGGCACGCCGCTCGTGGTCGCCGAGCCCGGCAAGCCCGGTGGCGAACGCGTTTCACACGATCGCGGCCAAGGTCGCGGATGCGCTCGCGATCGAGCGCGCCGGCGCCGGCGCCTGAGCGAGCTTTACGGCCACGGCGCCCCATGTTAGCCGTTAGGGTTCCAGACGGAGGCCCCTGCATGTCGACGATGATCACCGAGGAGTGCATCAACTGCGGCGCGTGCGAGCCGGAATGTCCCGAACACGGCCATCTACGAGGGTGGCGCGGAATGGGAGAACGCGGGGCAGAACCATGCGCGCGATCGCGACCGACATCTACTACATCGTGCCCGAGAAGTGCACCGAATGTGTCGGATTCTTCGATCAGGAACAGTGCGCCGCGGTATGTCCGGTTGACTGTTGCGTGCCGAACCCCGATGATCCCGAAACGGAGGCGGAGCTGATCGCCAAGGCCAGGATCATTCATCCCGACCGCTCCTTCGAGCAGGGTTGCCCGTCGCGGTTTCAGAAGAAATAGCGATCGTCCGGATGGGCGAAACGAGATGCCATCTCCGGCGACCCATCTCGGCATCTCCGTGACGTACTCTTTACAACATGGGGAGGGTCCGTTATTGACCGCTGCGATTTGGTGGAGGTTTTCGATCGTCGATTCGCGCGCCGGACGGTGTGACGTAGGCCCCGTCTGAGCGAGCGGTGGCGGGGGAAGAGGCTATGAGCAAGGTCCGGGTCGGCATCGTCGGCGTTGGGAACTGCGCGAGCAGTCTCGTCCAGGGCATCGAGCACTATCGACGCCTGAACGGGAACGCGGAGCGCAACGCCACCGGCCTGATGCACTACGATCTCGGCGGGTACCGGCCCGAGGATATCGAGATCGTCTGCGCCTTCGATATCGACCGGCGCAAGGTCGGGCAACCCCTCCACCAGGCGATCTTCGCCAAGCCCAACAAGGCGATCGAGATCCAGCGAGAGCTGCCCGACTTCGGCGTCACCGTCCTCATGGGGCCCGTGCTCGACGGCGTCTCGGAGCACATGGCCGACTACCCCGACGACGAGACCTTCCTGCCGGCCGACCTGTCCCCCGTCGACGTGGCCGCCGTCCTCAAGAAGACCGGCACCGAGGTTCTCGTCAGCTACCTCCCGGTCGGCAGCCAGCAGGCGGGCGAGCGCTACGCGGAGGCGTGCCTCGAGACGGGTACGAGCCTCGTCAACTGCATGCCGGTGTTCCTCATATCCGATCCGACGTGGGGCGAGCGCTTCACCAGCCGCGGCATCCCGGCGGTCGGGGACGACATCAAGTCCCAGCTCGGCGCCACGATCGTCCATCGCACCCTCGCGAAGCTCTTCACCGATCGCGGCATCAAGATCGACCGCACGTACCAGCTCAACACCGGCGGCAATACCGACTTCCTCAACATGCTGAATCGCAGCCGTCTCGGATCGAAGAAGGTCTCGAAGACGGAAGCGGTGCAGTCGGTGATCCCCGGACGTCTTCCGGCGCGCGACGTCCACATCGGGCCGAGCGACTACGTGCCGTGGCAAGGCGACAACAAGATCTGCTTCCTGCGGATCGAAGGGCGCGCCTTCGGCGACGTGCCGATGGAGCTCGAGCTGCGTCTGTCGGTGCAGGACAGCCCGAACTCGGCGGGCGTGGCGATCGATGCGATCCGATGCTGTCGGCTGGCGCGTGACCGCGGGGTCGGCGGACCGCTGCGCAGCATCTCGGCGTATCTGATGAAGCATCCTCCGACGCAGATCACGGACGATCTCGCGCGCGATCTCGTCGAAAAGTTCATTCGCGGAGAGATCGACCACTAAGCCGGAGGGTGGCGCCGCGGCCATGTGCCATCCTTGGCTCGCCGCGGGCGTGGCCGGCTTTCTCGGCGTCCTCATTGCGCGGGAGATCGTTCCCGTGCTGCGGAGCGGGAGCGACGACACGCCGCTCGAACACGGCTTGCTCGGCGAGGGCCTGCGCCGCTGGTTCCGTGTCCGCGTCGAGCCGCTGGTCGACGTCCTGCTGGACGCCGGGGTACGCGCCGATGCGGTCAGCGCCGTCCAGCTCGCGATGAGCGCGCTCTGCGGCCTTGCGTATGCGCGCGGCTGGGTGTTCACGGGCGGATGGCTGCTGCTGAGCGCGGGGACGCTCGACGTGCTCGACGGCTCGATGGCGCGCAAGCGCCACACGGCGAGCGCCCGCGGCGCGTTCGTCGATTCCGTGGTCGACCGGTACGGAGAGGCGGCGGTCTTCCTCGGGCTCGCGGTGCGCTTCCGCGGCGGCTGGCCGCTCTGGGCGGTGCTGGCTGCGGCCTTCGGCGCGTTCATGGTCAGCTACACGCGCGCGCGCGCCGAGGGCCTCGGGGTGCTCTGCAGCGAGGGGATGCTGCAGCGGCCCGAGCGTTACGTCATCCTCGGCGGGGCGTCGCTCTTCGGGAGCCTGGCGGGCCACCTCGTCTGCGCGCCGGCTCTGTCGATGGCGCTGCTGGTCGGGGGAGTGGCCGCCGTCGCGGTGCTGGCCAACGTGACGGCGTTGCAACGCGCCGCCACCGTCGTGCGCCGCCTCGGGTGAGCACGGGTGGCGTCGCGATCCCCCTACGGCGTGCTCGGCGTCTTTCTCGCGTTGCTCGGAGCGGGCGTGATGCTCGACGGCGGCTGGACGATGAGCGGCGCGATCCTCGTGCTCGGTGGCGCCGTCCTGCTGGTCCTCGAGGGGCGGCAGCCGTGAGTCGGGGACGATGAGCCGCAGCGTCCGCATCCTCGTCGGCGTCGCGATCTCGATCGTCGCGCTGTACTTCGCCTTTCCGCCGCGCAGCGAGTGGGGGCACGTGCGCGACGCGTTCGCGCGCATCCAGTACTGGTACGTGGTGCCGCTCATGGTCATCTCCGGCTACAGCGTCCTCGTGCGGAGCCAGCGCTGGCAGATCCTGCTGCGACCGCTCGGTCACGTCCCGCTGCTGCCGCTCTTCTCCGCGACATCGATCGGCTTCTTCTGCAACATGGTGCTGCCGCTGCGCATTGGCGAGGTCGTGCGTCCCGTTCTGCTGGCGCGTCGCGCCGGTCTGCCGACGACGAGCGTGCTCGGCTCCGTGTTGCTCGAGCGCCTGCTGGACATGATCACGGTCCTCCTGCTGCTCGGGAGCGTGATCTTCATGGTGCCGGTGTCGGATACGATCCGCCGCGGTGGCATCGCGTTTCTGGTTCTCGCGCTCGCGGCGATGAGCCTGGTGCTCGCCTTGCAGCGGCGCCACCCGCTCGCGTTGCGGATGATGGGCGGCGGCTTCGCGCTCCTGCCGGCGCGTCTCCGCGAGCGCGCCGACACCGCCTTGCACGGCTTCATCGACGGGCTGCAGGCGCTCGGCCACGGAGCGGCGCTCGTGCGCATCGCGGCCTTGTCCCTGTGGGTCTGGCTGGTGATCGCCTCCGTCTACGGGCTCGGCTTCATCGCGTGCGGGCTGCCCGTGCCGGCGCTGAGCGGATCACTGGCGCTGGTCACGATCGTCGCGGGCGCGGTCTCGGCGCCGTCGGCACCCGGGTTCATCGGGACCTTCCAGGCCGGTTGCATCGTCGCCCTCGCGCTCTTCGGCATCGACCGCGCCGACGCCGTGCCGTACTCCTTCATCGTCTGGGCGGTGCAGTGGCTGTCGCAGATCGTTTTGGGGGTTGTGTTTCTTCTGCGTGAAAACATAAGCTTCCGCGACATCCGGGCCAGTGAGGAGGGCGCGTGAGCCTGCGCGGCAAGACGATCGTCGTCGGCATCAGCGGCGGCATCGCGGCCTACAAGACCTGCGAGACGGTCCGCCTCCTCGCGCAGGCCGGCGCGACGGTCCGCGTGGTCCTGACGCGCGCCGCCGAGGAGTTCGTGACGCCGCTCACGCTGCAGGCGCTGTCCGGGCATCCAGTGGCGCGTCGCACATTCGACCTCACGGAGGAGTCGGAGATCGGACACATCCGCCTCGCCGACGGCGCCGACGCGCTGCTGATCGCGCCGGCGACCGCGAACGTCATCGCCAAGCTGGCCGCCGGCATCGCCGACGATCTGCTGACTACGGTCGTGCTCGCGACGCGCGCGCCCGTCCTCGTCGCGCCGGCGATGAACGTCCACATGTGGGAGCATGCGACCGTGCAGGAGAACCTGACGCGGTTGCGCGCGCGCGGCGTCCGCGTCATCGAGCCCGCGAGCGGGGCGCTCGCGTGCGGCTACGAGGGCACGGGGCGGCTGCCGGAGCCGCAGATGCTGGTCGAGGAGGTCGCCGTCGCGGTGGGCGCGAAGGACCTCGCCGGCCGCCGGGTGCTCATCACCGCAGGGCCGACCTGGGAGGCGCTCGATCCGGTGCGTCACCTCGCCAATCGCTCGTCCGGCAAGATGGGCTTCGCGCTCGCCCGGGTGGCGCGGCGGCGCGGCGCGGACGTGACGCTGGTGACCGGCCCGACGGTGCTTGCCGATTTGCACGGCGTCGCGTGCGTACGCGTGACGAGCGCGCGCGAGATGCAGGACGTCGTGCTGCAGCATGCCGCCGCGGCCGACTGCGTCATCATGGCGGCGGCGGTCGGCGACTACCGGCCCGTCGATGCGTCGGGCCACAAGATCAAGCGCGGCCGCGGCGAGCTGACGGTCCGTCTGGCGCCGAATCCCGACATCCTTGCGGCGGTCGGCGCGCTCCCCGGACGGCGCACGCTGGTCGGGTTCGCCGCCGAGACCCGCGATCTCGTCGCCAATGCGCGGCGCAAGCTGCAGGCGAAGGGCGTGCACCTCATGGTCGCCAACGACGTCACCGCGCCCGGCGCCGGGTTCGACGTCGACACGAACATCGTCACGCTGATCGACCGCAGCGGCAGCGTCGAGCGCCTGGAGCAGATGCCCAAGGAAGCCGTCGCCGAGGTGATCCTCGACCGCGTGCAGCGGCTGCTGCGCCCCCGCCCGTCGCGCCTCAACCGCCCCTCCGCGGGCCGGCGCCGCGGCGCGCGCTAGCAATACACGGCGGCCTTCAGCTCCGGGACGACCTTGGCGAGGATCGCGTCGTGCACGCTCGGCGTCAGCTCGTGGCGTCGCCGCAGCGCACGCAGGCGTTTGCGGATGACCTCGGCGCGGGTGATGTTCTCGCGACCGGTCGGATCGGCGGCCACACAGCGCGCGGCGCGACCGCGCTGCAGCATCTCGAGCGCCGCCTCGCTGCACAGCTCGTCGTAGCGCGCGACCTCGTCGGGGCCGAGCGGATAGCGCGAGCGGTTGCCGAGGCGTTGCATGAGTCGCCGCCACTGCTCGAAGCGATGCAGCGCCATGACGGAGTTGAAGATGCGCTTGTTGGTCTTGAACGAGAAGAGCGTGCGCTCGACGGTCCGCTCCATCAGGTCGTCGCAGCCGGGATAGACGCGGCTCACCACCGCGCGCACCCGCCGCCAATCGGCGGGCGGCTGCTGCGCGTCGAAGCGCGCCTCCCAATAGACGTGCTTCAGCGCCCGGGCCCGGAAGCTGACGATCAGCTGCAGCGGGACGAAGTAGTTGTGGGAGTAGGTGTCGCCGGCCAGGTGCGTGAGATAGCCGTAGGCGAACGCGCGCTCGGCGGGGTTGCTGGCGCCGGCCAGGACCTGCCAGCCGACGTTCCAGGAATGGCAGTGGAAGCGCAGATCGCGGGTGAACTTCTTGGCCTGGATGATGTCCGCGCCGACGCAGCCGTAGAGGTACGAATCGGGATGATCGCGCAGGATTTCTTGTAGCGCCGGAGCCAGGATGCTAAGACGCGACAGTACGGTCGCGCCGTGCACGAGGTGCGTGACTGGTCCCCACGCGTGGGCCTCGCCGGGTAGGAGCAGCAGCAGGGCGGTGACGACGCCGAGGATGACGACGGCCATTGCGGAAAGTCTACTCTCGGCTCTCTCGCCCGACAACCGCGGACTTGCGGCCGCCCCGTGAGTGAGCGCCAGGCATTGCGCGAGCTCGTCGCGGCGCTGCACGCGCGCGTCGCGTGGTGCGCCGAGACCGGCCTCGAGGTCGGTGCCGCGACGGCGGCCGGATGCGCGGCGGCATCGCCGCGGCCGCCGCTCGAGGCGGAGACCGCGCCGCGCGACGTGGCGGCGCGGCCGCGTGGCGAGGAGCCTCCATCCGCGCCGCGCGGCGCGAGCGAGCGGCCGACGCCGGTCGTGAGCGAAGCGCTCGACCTCCTCACCGAGCCCGCGGTGCGGGCGGCGGTCGATCTGGTGGAGCTGCGCAGCGCCATCGGTGACTGCACCCGCTGCAAGCTCTCCGGCGGACGGACGAACCTCGTGTTCGGCGTCGGCAACCCGGCAGCGGAGCTGGTGTTCGTCGGCGAGGCCCCCGGCCGTGACGAGGACCTGCGCGGCGAGCCCTTCGTCGGGCGCGCGGGCCAGCTCCTGACGGAGATCATCACGAAGGGCATGAGGCTGCGGCGCGAGGACATCTACATCGCCAACATCATCAAGTGCCGCCCGCCGCAGAACCGTAACCCGGAGCCGGACGAGATCGCCGCGTGCGAGCCGTTCCTGGTGCGGCAGCTGGCGCTGATCCGTCCCAAGGTGATCGTCGCGCTCGGCACGTTCGCGGCACAGACGCTGCTCAAGACCCGTACGCCGATCACGCGCCTGCGGGGCTCGTGGGCGGACTATCACGGCATCCCGTTGATGCCGACGTTCCATCCAGCCTACCTCCTGCGCAATCCGGCGGAGAAGCGCGTCGTGTGGGCGGACATCCAGCAGGTGATGGGGGCGCTCGGGTTGCCGCGATGACGGTCGCCGGGCGCGTAGCGTCCGCGGGGCGCACGGTGCGCACCGTATCCCCAGGATGCGCGGCGCGAGCGGTGCGTCCCATCGTGCCGATCGTGCTGATCGGCCTCGGCGTGGCGCTCGCTCGCGAGGCCCACGCCCACGTCGACCTCATCGCCATCGACGGTGCCATCAACCCGGCGGCGGACGATTTCGTCCGCGAGAGCATCGCGACGGGCACGCGCGACGGAGCGGAGGCGCTGCTGATCGAGCTCGACACGCCCGGCGGCCTCCTCACGTCCGCGAAGCGCATCGTGAAGGAGATCCTCGGCGCGCCGTTGCCGGTGATCGTCTACGTCGCGCCTACCGGAGCATCCGCCACCTCGGCGGGGATGTTCGTGACGATGGCGGCGCACGTGGCGGCGATGGCGCCCGGCACGACGATCGGCGCGGCGCACCCGGTCGACAGCAGCGGTGGGGACATCGGTCACGACATGCGCGGCAAGGTCGAGAACTTCGCGGCCACCTTCGCCAAGTCGATCGCCGAGCAGCGCGGGCGGAATGCGGCGTGGGCGGAGCGCGCCGTGCGGGAGAGCGTGGCGGCAACGGCGGCCGAGGCCGTGCGCGACAAGATCGTCGACCTGGTGGCGCCCGACGTGTCCGCCCTGCTGGCGGCCGTCGCCGGGCGCGAGGTCGCGGTGCGCGATCGCCGGGTCCGGCTCGGCTTCGGCACCGCCACCGAGGTCGTGCGACTCCACATGCGGCTCAAGGATCGGGTGCTCGATCTGATCGCGGACCCCAATGTGTCGTACCTGCTCTTCATGGCCGGCCTGCTCGGGCTGTACGTCGAGATCACGCACCCGGGAACCGTGCTGCCAGGCGTGGTCGGGGGCATCTCGCTGCTCCTCGCGCTGGCCGCATTCCAGGCGCTGCCCGTCAACTCGACCGGCATCCTGCTCATGCTGTTCGCCGCGAGCCTGATCGTCGCCGAGGCGTTCGTGCCGAGCTTCGGGGTGCTCGGTGTCGGCGGCATCGTGGCCTTCGCGCTCGGCTCGCTGCTGCTCTTCGACACACCCGACTCGACGATCGCCGTCGATCGCTCGCTGGTGGTCGCCGCGGTCCTGCTGATGAGCGGGGCCATGCTGGCGGTCGCCTACCTGGTCCTGCGCGCGCGTCGGCGGCCTGTCCGCACCGGCGCCGAAGGGCTGCGCGGAGAGACCGGCGTCGTGCGCGCGGACCATGGCGGAGACTTGAAGGTGTTCGTGCACGGCGAGCAATGGGACGTCGTGAGCGACGAGCCGCTCCACCCGGGTGACCGGGTCGCCGTGGTACGGGTCGAGCCCGGCCTGCGTCTGCGCGTGCGCCGGTTGGATTCGCGTGGGGGCGATGCGCGCGAAGGAGCAACGGAAGGAGGCTAGTCGCATGCCGGAGCTTGGACCTTTGATGACGCTGGCGGTCGTCGCCGCCCTTCTGCTCGTGAGCGGGCTCAAGATCCTGCGCGAGTACGAGCGGGCGGTGATCTTCCGACTCGGCCGGCTGGTGAGCCATCGCGGACCCGGGGTGATCTTCGTGATGCCCGGCATCGAGAAGCTGATGCGCATCGACATGCGCACGGTCACGATGGACATCCCGCCGCAGGACGTCGTGACCAAGGACAACGTCTCGGTGAAGGTGAACGCGGTCCTGTACTTCCGCGTGATCGAGCCGAGCAAGGCCGTGGTCGAGGTCGAGAACTATCTCTTCGCCACGTCGCAGCTGGCGCAGACGACTCTGCGCAGCGTCTGCGGCCAGTGCGAGCTCGACGAGCTGCTGGCCGAGCGCGACAAGATCAACGCCCAGATCCAGGCAATCCTCGACCACCAGACCGACCCGTGGGGCATCAAGGCGGTGCTGGTGGAGCTCAAGCAGATCGACCTGCCGGAGGCGATGCAGCGTGCGATGGCGCGCCAGGCCGAGGCGGAGCGCGAGCGGCGCGCCAAGGTGATCGCGGCGGAGGGCGAGTTCCAGGCGGCGCAGCGCATCGCCGACGCGGCGCGCATCATCGAGACCCACCCGACCGCGATCCAGCTGCGCTATCTCCAGACCCTGGTCGAGGTGGCGGCCGGCAACAACACGACCACGATCTTCCCGGTGCCGGTCGATCTCATCACGCCGTTCTTGCCGAAAGTCGAGCGTTGACGCAGGTTTGATTCCCCGGTTTTTCCGGGGTACACGAAGAGGTTTGCCCATGGATCCGGCGGCGCTCGACTATCATCTCGACCCGGCGCAGATCGCGCAGCGTCCGCGCGCCACGCGCGACGGGGGACGCCTGCTCGTCGTCGCGCGCGCGCGCGGCGTCGTGGCGCACGCCGGCGTTGCCGATCTGCCGCGTCTGCTCGTCGCCGGCGACATGCTCGTCGTCAACGACGCCGCGGTCCTCTCGGCGCGGCTGCACGGCCGCCGCGCAAGCGGGGCCGCGATCGAGGTCCTGCTCACGGAGCGTACGGGTGTCGACGGCGAGTGGCGCTGCCTCGCGCGCGGTGCGGGGCGGGTCCGGGAGGGCGAGCGGCTGCGCTTCGCGTGCGACCTCGAAGGGATCTGGCAGGGCGGCACCGACGGGCCGTTGCGCACGATCCGTCTCGAGGCGGACGGGCCGGTCGACGAGGCGGTGCGGCGCCGCGGCGTGCTGCCGCTGCCGCCCTACATCCGGCGGCCGAACGGACCGCTGGCCGAGGACCATGAGCGCTACCAGACCGTCTTCGCGCGGGTGCCGGGGGCGGTGGCGGCGCCGACGGCGGGCCTGCACTTCACCCCGGGGCTGCTCGCCGCGCTCGCGGCGGCGGGAATCGAGGTGGCGACCCTGACGCTGCTGGTCGGACCGGCGACGTTCCTGCCGCTGCGGTCGACGGCCGACGGGCGCCATCGGGTTCCGGCCGAGCGCTACGACATTCCCGCCACGACCGCGGCGCGGGTCAACGACGCGCGCGCGGCCGGACGGCGGATCGTGGCGGTCGGGACCACCACGGTGCGGGCGCTGGAGAGCGCGTCGACGCCGAGCGGGACGATCGGCGCCGGCCCCGGGAGCACGGATCTCGTGATCGGTCCCGGCCATCGATTCCGCGCGATCGACGCGCTGTTGACGAACCTCCACCTGCCGCGCTCGAGCCTCCTCGGGCTGGTCGCGGCGTTCGCGGGTGTCGAGCCCACCCTCGCCGCGTATCGCGCCGCAAGCGCCGGCGGCTATCGGTTCTACAGCTACGGCGACGCGATGTTGGTCCAGTGAGCTTCCGGGTCCTGCAAGAAGCGGCGGGGTCGGCGGCGCGACGCGGGCGTCTCGCGCTGGCCCATGGCGAGGTGGCAACGCCGGCGTTCATGCCGGTGGCGACCCACGGCAGCGTGAAGGGGCTGACGCCACGCGACCTGCGCGACTGCGGCGCCGAGATGCTGCTGTCGAACGCCTACCACCTCGCGCTGCGGCCCGGTGCGGACGTGATCGCCGGTCTCGGCGGACTGCATCGCTTCATGGGGTGGGACGGACCGATCCTGACCGATAGCGGCGGCTATCAGGTCTTCTCGCTGGCGACGCTCGCGCGGGTGCGCGAAGAAGGCGTAGATTTCCGCTCCCACCTCGACGGCAGCGCGCACTTCCTCGGTCCCGAGGAGGTCGTGCGCATCCAGGAATCCCTCGGCAGCGACGTGGCCATGGTGCTCGACGAGTGTCCCGCCGGCGGTGCCGCGCGTGAGGTCGTGCAGGCCGCGACCGAACGGTCGCTGCGCTGGGCGGCGCGCGCGCTGGCGGCGCGCACCCGCGGGGATCAGGCGGTCTTCGGTATCGTGCAGGGCGGGACCGACCTGTCGCTGCGCGCGGAGAGCGCCCGGGCAACGGTCGCGCTCGGCTTCGACGGCTACGCGCTCGGCGGCCTTTCGGTGGGCGAGCCGCGCGAGGCCACGTGGGCCGTCGCCGCCGCGACCGCACCTCTGTTGCCGGCGGACCGGCCGCGCTACTTCATGGGCGGCGGCACGCCGGAGGATCTCGTGCGCCTGGTCGCCGCCGGGATCGACCTCTTCGACTGCGTCCTGCCCACGCGCCACGCGCGTAACGGCGCGCTTTTCACCAGCGCGGGTGTGGTCGTCCTCCGCCATGCCGCATATGCTGCCGACGCGCGACCGCCCGACGAGCGGTGCGCGTGCTATACCTGCGCGCACTTCAGCCGCGCCTACCTGCGGCATCTGCACATGGCACGGGAGCCGCTCGCGGTCACGCTCAATACCATGCACAACGTCACCTACTATCAGCGGTTGATGCGCGACATGCGCGCGGCCATCGCGGCGAACGCCTTTGCCGGGTTCGCGATCGGTGCACTCGGAGAGGAGATGCAAGCATGCCCGGCCTAGCGTACGCGCAGGGACCAGGCGCGGCGGGCGGCCCGGGGCCCATCGTCAGCCTGATGCCGATCGCGGCGATGTTCGTGGTGCTCTACTTCCTGCTCATCAGGCCGCAGCAGAAGCGGACGCGCGAGCACGAGACGATGGTGCAGAACCTCAAACGCAACGACGAGATCGTCACGACCGGCGGCCTGTACGGCCGCGTGCAGGCGATGGCCGACAAGGTGCTGACCGTCGAGATCGCGCCGAACGTGCGCGTGCGCATCGACCGTGCGCAGGTGGCGGACGTCGTGGGCGGCAAGTCCGAGCCGCGCGAGAAGGACAAGGAGAAGTCATGAAGGTCATCTACCGAGCGTTGCTGGTCGTGGGGTTGCTCTGCGCGAGCTTCGTCTATCTCGGACCGACGTTGATGCGGCCGCTGCCGTCGTGGTGGCCGTCCTTCTTTCCGAAGGAGCCGATCCGGCTGGGCCTGGATCTGCAGGGCGGCATCCATCTGATCCTTCAGGTCGAGGTCGACAAGGCGGTCGAGAACGCAGTCAACAGCAACATGGAGGACCTGAAGCGCGAGCTGGCGACGGCGCAGATCCCGGTCAGCAAACTCGAGCGGCAGGGCGACACCATCCACATCCAGCCGCAAACACCCGACAAGGACTCGGCGATCTCCGATCTCATCAAGAACAAGTTCCCGACGCTGGTCTACGCCAGCGACAGCAGTGCCGGGGCGGGGGAGGCGGTGCTGAAGCTCGAGGACCGTGAGCGACGGCGCATCCGCGAGTTCGCCGTCGACCAATCCATCGAAACCATCCGCAATCGCATCGACCAGTTCGGCGTCCGCGAGGCGTTGATCCAGCGCAGCGGCAGCGACGGCATCCTCATCCAGCTTCCGGGCATTCAGGACGCGCAACGCGCCAAGGACCTCATCGGCAAGACGGCGGTGCTCGAGTTCAAGCTGGTCGCGAACCAGGGCGATCCGAAGCATCCGCCCCCGGGGACCGAGGTCCTCTACGGTCAGGAGCGTGACGGCGGCACCCGCGGCGAGGGGCGCGGCAAGGTCCCGTACGTGCTCGAGCGGAAGACCCTCATGACCGGCGAGGTCATCGCCGACGCGCGCGTGCGCCCGTCGACCCAGCTCGAGGGGCCCTACGTCGAGCTGCAGCTCAACAGCCGCGGCGCCCGGCTCTTCGAGGAGATCACCGCGGCGAACGTCGGGCGCCAGCTCGCGATCGTGCTCGACAAGACCGTCTACTCGGCGCCGGTCATCCGCGAGCGCATCGGCGGCGGGCGTGCGTCGATCACCGGCAACTTCGACCTGCGCGACGCGCGCGACCTCGCCATCGTGCTGCGCGCCGGCGCGTTGCCGGCACCGGTGTCGCTCGCCGAGGAGCGGACGGTCGGGCCGACCCTCGGCCGCGACTCCATCCATCGCGGCCTCGTCTCGTTCGCCGTCGGCGGCGCGCTGGTCGTCCTCTTCATGCTCATCTATTACCGCGGCGCCGGCCTGCTCGCCGACGGCGCGCTCATCCTGAACGTGCTCTTCATCGTCGCCGCGCTCGCGGCCTTCGAGGCGACGCTCACCCTGCCGGGCATCGCGGGGCTGGTGCTGACGCTCGGGATGGCGGTCGATGCCAACGTCCTCATCAACGAGCGCATCCGCGAGGAGCTGCGGCTCGGAAAGAGCGTGCGCGCGGCGGTGGAGGCCGGATACGCGCGCGCGCTGCCCGCCATCCTCGACACCAACATCACGACGTTCCTCTCGGGGCTCATCCTGTTCCAGTTCGGCTCGGGGCCGGTGAAGGGCTTCGCGATCACGCTGGTGATCGGGCTGTTCACGTCCGTGTTCACCGCGGTCGTGTGCACCCGCATCATCTACGATTGGCGTATCGAGAACCGCCGGCTGACGACCATCAGCATCTGACGAGGTCCGCATGCTCGAATTGATCAAGCCAGACGTCAACATCGATTTCGTCGGGAACCGGCACTACGCGTACTGGTTCTCCGGCATCCTCACCGGGGCCTGCATCCTCGCCATGGTGCTGATGGGCCCGCACTACGGCATCGACTTCGCGGGCGGCTCGTTGCTGCACCTCAAGTTCCACCAGCCGGTCGAGGTCGCGGCCATCCGCGATGCGCTCGGCGACGTGGCGGGGGACGCGTCGGTGCAGGACTTCGGCTCCGGAAACGGCGAATACCTGCTGCGGATGCCCGAGTCGGCCGCCGACCTGAGCGGCATCGGCCAGCGCATCAAGCAGCAGCTCGACGCCAAGTTCGGCGCCGACTCGTACGAGGTGCTGCGCAACGAGACCGTCGGCCCCCGGGTCGGCAAGGAGCTGCGCCAGAAGGCGCTTCTCGCCGTCCTCTTCTCGACCCTCATGATGGGCGGGTACATCGCCCTGCGGTTCGAGATCCGCTTCGGCATCGGCGCCGCGGTCGCGCTGCTGCACGATGTCGTCGTCACCGCGGGCGCGTTGGTGTTGATGCACTACGAGTTCGACCTCACGATCGTCGCGGCGCTCCTGACGATCGTCGGCTTCTCGGTCCACGATACGGTCATCGTCTCGGACCGCATCCGGGAAAACATGCGCAAATCACGGCGCGAGCCGCTCGGCATCGTGATCAACCGCAGCATCAACGAGACGTTGTCGCGTACCGTGCTGACCACCGGGACGGCGATCCTCGTGATCCTCGCCCTCTACCTCCTCGGCGGCGCGGTCATCCACGGATTCGCCTTCACCTTGCTGATCGGCTTCATCATCGGCACGTACTCCTCGATCTTCGTCGCCAGCCCGATCGTGCTGGCGTTCGAGCGCGGCGGCAGGGCGACGGCGGGCGGGCGGTCGCAGCGACAGGCCTCATAGGCTGTGGCATCGTTGCACGCGCGCCGGGTGCTGTGCGACCGGAAAAACCATCGATAGATCGAGTGGTTAGATGTGCCGATCGGGCGGGCGCCGGGGCCGCCGTCTTGACGGTTTTTTTGCCCGCGTGGTATGACCCAAGCCATTCCACGTCAGGAGTGAGTGCGCCCGATGCTCGACCGGGACGACATCTATCTGAACAGCAAAGAGGTGGCGCAAATCCTCGACATGAGCCCGGATACGGTCAACGAGTTCGCGCGCAAGCACCTGCTGCCCGGCTTCAAGCAGGGGCGACAGTGGCGGTTCCGCAAGCGCGACATCGCATCGTTCAAGCGTCAGCTACGCGGCACCACCGCCGCGTGATCACTCCGCTCTTCGCCGGGTGGGCGAAAGGCGGGTGCGTATCGGCCCGGAGCGCTCGCCGAGGGCCCGTTCGATCAGCGTGACGAGTTGAGCGGCCGCGCGGTAAGGGGGATACGCATGGCGGGTTCGGGGAACGGGGCGAGACGTTCCAGTCCTCACCAAAGCAAGATCTACGCGGATTTCTCCCGCTTCTACGACAAGATCTTCGAGCGCATCTTCTATCCGCGGATCGCCCGCGTCCTGGCGTCCCTGCAGATCGCGCCCGGCGCGCGTGTGCTCGAGCTCGGTGTCGGCACCGGGCTCTCCCTGAGCGCCTATCCTACGCATTGTTCGGTCACCGGTATCGATCTGGCGCAGGACATGCTCGATCAGGCCGCCGAGAAGGTGGGCGAGAGCGGCTGGCGTCACATCACGTTGCAGCGGATGGACGCGCTCAACCTCGATTTCCCGTCGGACTCCTTCGACTACGTCATGGCGTTCCACGTCGTGAGCGTCGTCCCCGACGCGACGCGCATGATGGCGGAGGCGCGTCGCGTCTGCCGTCCGGGTGGCAAGCTCGTCATCATCAACCACTTCCGCAGTGAGCGTCCGTTGATCGGGCCGATCGTCGATCTCGCCGATCCGGTGACGCGCAAGCTCGGATGGCGCACCACACTGAAGCTCGTCGACATCATCGACGGCGCGCCGGTGTCGATCGAGCAGAAGTTCAAGACCTCTCCCCGCTCCCTCTTCACGGTCGTCATCGCCCGCAACGAGAAGGGCATCGCCGCCGTCGGGTGATGTTCCCGATACCCCTAAGTGTTCGAATCGGCGAGCTGTTGATAACCTGTGGATTGGCTCGTCGTACTAATTCAGCTACTTGCGTCCCGTAACCCCCAGGTAACGTGCACGAGTGCGACGTTTCGACGCTGCACGACCGAGAATATCTTGAAGTTACTGGCGTTTTTTGCGTCTCGTACCGTGGGAGGCCATGGACATGCGCCAGAGTGGCGCGCTCCGCAACGCGCCGCTCCCCGACCTCGGTAAAGCCTGTGGATAACCGTCCGGTGGCTCCCCGCGGGGCCGAAGGGAAGTGCCCCCGCCCAGAATCGAACTGGGACTTAGGGTTCCGGAGACCCTCGTGATGTCCTTTTCACTACGGGGGCGTGGGAGGGCGGGCGAAGCGGTTCGCTACCATGCGTACGCTGCACCGTCAACGCGGGACGGCTCTCAGACGCCGAGTGCGCGCAGCAGGCGCTCCGTCACGGCGTAGAGCACCACGCCCCCGAACACGGCGAGCGCCGTGCCGCGCGCCTCCCCACGGTTCACCTCGGGGATCAGGTCCGAAGCCGCGACGTAGACCGTGACCCCGGCCGAGAGGGCGAGCCCCTCGCCGACGAAGCGCCGGAGCGGATAGACGCACATGGCGCCGACGATGCTCGCGGCGCCGACCACGATCGACGACAGCTGTGCCGCCCCGCGCCCGCGTCCGGCGGCGAGCATGATCGAGGCGATCGTGAATCCCTCGGGTGCCTTGTGCAGGATGATGGCGATGAAGAGCAGGAGGCCGAGACCGGGACTGACGAGGAAGCCGGAGGCGATCGAGATACCGTCGAAGAAGCTGTGGATCGACAGGCCGATGACGGCCGGAAGCCCGACGTTGCGGTGCCCGGTGTGCGTCTCGGCGCCGAAGTGGAAATGGCGCACAGCCGTGTGCTCGACGAGGTGGATGAGCAGGTAGCCCGCCAGCACCAGCACCGGTGCCATCTCCGTCATGCGGGCACTCACCGGCACCATCTGCAACATCGCGGCGGCCAGCATGAAGCCGGCCCCCAGCGCGACGCAGTACTCCAGCACCCACGCGTCCCAGCGCGCCCGTGTGGTGAGCATGAGCCCGCCGAGCACCGTCGCCGCGGCCGTGACGGCGATGAAGGCGAGGGGGACCCACGACGCGGCGCCGACCGTCACATGCGGGCGCCGCCGTCGACGACGACGACCTGCCCGGTCATGAAATCGGAGGCGCTCGAGGCGAGGAGCAACGCCGCCCCGACGATCTCGTCCGGCTGCGCGTGGCGCCCGAGCGGCGTCTGCCGCACGACCGACTGGTGGATGGCCGGATTGTTGATCAGCGCCGCGGCGAACTGCGTCTCGACGAGTCCCGGCGCGATCGCATTGACGCAGATCCGCGCATGACCGCACTCCTTGGCGAACGTGCGCGTGAGGTGGTTCAGCGCCGCCTTGCTGATGCTGTAGGCGCCCAGCATCGGCGCGGGGTCGAGGCTCGCCGCCGACGAGATGTTGATGATCTTGCCACCCTCGCCGCGCTCCATCATGGCGCGGGCGACCCGGGCGCTGGCGAGGTAGGGCCCCTTCAGGTTGACGTCCATGATCTTGTCCCAGGCCGCGGGATCCATGTCGGCGAGGGGGCCCATGACCGGATTGGTGCCGGCATTGTTCACGAGGATGTCGATGGCGCCCCACTCGCGCAGCACCTCGTCGACCATGCGGTCGACGTCTTCGGCCCGCCCGACGTGGCAGGCGATCGGCAAGGCGCGCTGCGGCGTACGCTCCTCGATCTCCTTCGCGACCGTTCGCAGGGCCTCGAGCTTGCGGCTCACGAGCGCGACGTCGGCTCCCGCCCCGGCGAAGCCGAGGGCGATCGCCCGGCCGATGCCGCGGCTCGCGCCGGTCACGATCGCGCGTCTCCCTTGCAACGAGAAGCGTTCCAGCGAGTTCACGTCGTCCTCCGTGTCATGTCAGCCGGCCCGCTGGCGGCGAGTCGGGCGGTGAGGGTGTCCACCATGGCGGCGTGCAGCCGGCCGTTCGACGCCAGCGTCTGTTGCCCGAAGAGGTCGAACGGCGCGCCGCGGAAGTCGCTGACCGTCCCGTGCGCCTCGCGGACGATCAGCACGCCCGCTGCCGTATCCCATGGGTGGAGCTTCCATTCCCAGAATCCATCGAGGCGGCCGCAGGCGACGTAGCACAGATCGAGGGCGGCGGAGCCGTTGCGGCGGATGCCCTGGGCCGACCCCATGAAGTCGGCGGCAAACGCGAGGTAGAAGTCGCGGTGGGCCCGCCGGTCGTAGGGGAAGCCGGTACCGAGGAGCGCGGCGTCGAGACGATCGATGCGGGAGACCGTGATCGGGTCGTCGTTCAAGGTGGCGCCGCCGCCGCGCCGCGCCGCGAACGTCTCGTCGCGCAGCGGGTCGTGCACGATGGCGAGGAGCAGCTCCGGCCCGCGCGCGAGCGCGAGGGACACGGCGAAGTGCGGATATGCGTGCGCGAAGTTCGTCGTGCCGTCGAGCGGGTCGAGGTACCAGACGTACGTCGTCCCGGGCGGCGGCTGGAGAGGCGCGCCGCTCGCCGCTTCCTCGGCGACGATCAGGTGGTCGGGAAACGCGCTCCGCAGTCGCGCGGTGACGACCGCCTCGACCTCCCGATCGGTGTCCGTGACGATGTCCACGGCGCCCTTGTAGTGGATCGTCTGCGCGGTCCGCCAGGTGGCGCGGAGGCGCGTGCCCGCCTCGTCCACGGCGGCGCGGGCGACCCGCTCGAACGCCTCCATCGCCAGGGAGTGGTCGCACATTGATCCCGCGAGATCAAGGTGAGACGATCGCGCAACCCGCGCCAGATGCGGCGTTCCATGATGACGACCATGCCTGCGACGTCCCGCCGCCTGCGCTGGCGCTCTCCGGCGAAGGTCAACCTGTGCCTGCGCATCGTCGGCCGGCGCGCCGATGGCTACCATCTGCTCGACTCGGTATTCGCGCCGATCGATCTGTGCGACGAGATCGTCGCGGCGATCGACGGCGTCGGTCCGGGAGCGCCACGCGCGATCACGGTACGCTGCGACCGTGACGACGTGCCGGCGGACGGCGACAATCTCGCCGCGCGCGCCGCGGCGGCGTTGCTCGCGGAGTGCAATGTCGGCGGGACCATCCGCCTCGACCTCATCAAGCACATCCCGCCCGGAACTGGACTCGGTGGTGGCAGCGGCAACGCGGCGACGGTTCTACGCGGGCTCACCGATGCGCTCGCGCTCGACGTCACGGAGGCGCGACTCGCCGCCCTGGCTCTGCGGCTCGGGGCGGACGTGCCGTTCTTCCTCGGGGGGACGGCGGCGCGGGTGCGCGGCATCGGCGAACGGATCGAGCCGATCGCCGGCCTGGACGACCTCGCGCTGGTGGTCGCGATCCCGCCGGTCGCGGTGTCGACGGCGTGGGCGTTTCGAGCCTTTGCCGCGGCGACGCCGAAGCCGGCCCCGCGGGGTGACGAACCGGCGCTTCTGGCCGCGGGCGCCGCGCTGTCGGCGGCTCTGCTGGTGAACGACCTCGAGACGGTCGTGCTGCCGGCGTTTCCGGCGATCGCCGAGGTGAAGCGGTCGTTGTTGCGATTCGGTGCCTCGGCAGCCGTGATGTCCGGCAGCGGCTCGGCCGTGGTCGGTGTCACGGCATCGAGAGACGCCGCCGAGCGCCTGGCCGCCGACGTGCGCCGGGCGTTCCCGGACGTGCGCACCCACGCGGTCGGAACCGGGGGAGGCTCTCGCGCCGGCAGTTGACCGCTCGGTCTTCCCGGCCTAACATCTCCGGTTTTCGAGGATCCCTGCGACCAAGCCGATGCCGTTTCGGGAGAGGATGCGCCGCTGACCCGACGACGAAGTCTGCGCCGGCGCACGCGCGGGAAACGGAGAGGCATCCGAAGGTGATGGGCGGTCGCCAAGTGGTAAGGCCCCGGACTTTGAATCCGGTATCGAAGGTTCGAACCCTTCCCGCCCAGCTGTGAGCGCGAGGACGAGGCAATGGCGCTGCGTGCGAAGGACGAAGTGATCATTTTTTCCGGCAGCTCGAATCCCGGCCTGGCCGAGGAGATTCTGTCGGTATCTCGGCACCCGTCTCGCCAGCGCCACCGTCGGGCGCTTCAGCGACGGCGAGATCGCGGTGGAGATCACGGAGAACGTCCGCGGCGGCGACGTCTTCGTCGTGCAGTCGCTCTGTCCGCCGACCAACGACCACCTGATGGAGCTCCTCCTCATGCAGGACGCGCTCCGCCGGGCGTCGGCCGGACGGATCACCGCCGTGCTGCCGTACTACGGCTACGCCCGGCAAGACCGCAAGGTCGCTCCGCGCGTCCCGATCAGCGCAAAGCTCGTCGCCGACCTCATCACCACCGCCGGCGCGGGCCGGGTGCTCACGATGGACCTGCACGCCGGACAGATCCAGGGATTCTTCAACATTCCGGTCGACAACGTCTACGCCACGCCCGTGCTGCTGCGCTACATCCGCGAGCGCGTGGTCGACGACGAGCCCGTCACGGTCGTTTCGCCCGACGCCGGCGGCGTCGAGCGCGCCCGCGCCTTTGCCAAGCGTTTGAACGCCAGCCTGGCGATCATCGACAAGCGCCGCGCTGCCGCCAACGAGGTCGCCGAGATGAACATCATCGGCGAGGTCACCGGCAAGGTCGCCGTCGTGATCGACGACATCGTCGATACCGCCGGGACGATCTGCGCGGCCGCCGACGCCCTGCGCGCCGCGGGAGCGCAGCAGGTGTTCGCCTGCTGCACGCACGCCGTGCTCTCCGGTCCCGCCATCGACCGCATCTCCACGTCGTCACTCAAGAAGCTGGTGGTCACCGACACCATTCCGCTGCACGATCGCGCGCGCCAGGCGACCAACATCGCGGTGCTGCCGGTGGCTCCGCTGATCGGCGAGGCGATCCGGCGCATCCACAACGAGGAATCGATCAGCTCGCTCTTCATTTGACGGGCGGGCGAGGAGGCATGTGAAATGGACGAGATCGCGCTCAACGTCGAGTCGCGGGACGGACAGGGCAAGGGTCCGGCGCGACGGCTGCGCCAGAAGGGCAAGATCCCGGGCGTCTTCTACGGGCCGAAGAGCCGGGCAACGCCGCTGGCGGTCGACGGCAAGGAGTTCACCTCGCACGTGACCAATCTGGAGGGGTCGCACCTGATCCGTTTCCAGTCCCCGCTCGCGGATCTGGCGGAGAAGGTCGCGTTGGTGCGCGAGGTGCAGATCCACCCGGTCTCGGGGAGCGTCCTGCACGTCGACTTCTACGAGGTCGATCTGACGCAGCGGCTGCAGGTGACGGTGCCGTTGCACTTCGTCGGCAAGCCTCTCGGTGTGGCGGAGGGCGGTATCCTGCAGCCGATCATCCGCGAGATCGAGGTCGAGTGCCTGCCGGCGGATATCCCGCAGTTCATCGAGGTCGACGTAAGCGCGCTGGCGATCCACGACGCCATCCATCTCGCCGACGTGAAGCTGCCCCCGAACGTGTCGGCGGCCTTCGAGAACAACGAGGCGGTGGTGAGCGTGCTGCCGCCGACGGTCGAAGAGGTGAAGGCCGCCGAGCCGACCGAAGTCGCGGCCGAGGGCGCGGTGCCAGCGGAAGGCGCGGAAGCGAAGGAGAAAGAAGGCGGCAAGGAAGGAAAGGAGTCGAAGGGCAGCTGAGCGCCTGTATACGCCTGGGTTGCCGTCATGGCGGGCTTCCTCGTCGTCGGTCTCGGCAATCCTGGCGCCCGCTACGAGGAGACACGGCACAATGCCGGCTTCCTGCTGATCGATCGCCTCGTGAGCCGCTGGGGGATCGCCCTCGACCGCATCGAGCCCTACGCCGTATGGGGTGAGGGCCGGATTGCCGACGTGTCGGTCGTGCTCGCCAAGCCCATGACCTTCGTGAACGCCAGTGGCGACGCCGTCCGCCCGTTGCGCGATACCGTCCTCCCCCGGACGATCGTGCTCGGCTACGATGACCTCGATCTGCCGCTCGGCCAGGTGCGGGTGCGCGGCGGGGGCGGGAGCGGCGGCCATCGCGGGGTCGCCTCGGTGATGGAGGCGATCGGGCCCGATTTCGTCCGGATCCGCCTCGGCATCGGTCGTCCGCCGGTCGAGGGACCGACGATCGACCATGTGCTCGGACGCTTTGCTCCCACCGAGCGGACGGTCATGGAGGCCACCCTCGCGCGGGCCGAGCAGGGCGTCGAGTGCCTCACCCGCGATGGTCTCGAGGCGGCGATGCGCTGCTGCAATGGAGCGCCGCCGCTGGCAATTCCGGACCCGTTCAGGTAAGAACCACAAGTTTACGAAGGAGGACCGGTGGCACGAGGAAACGAGACACGGCGCTACGAGAGCATGATCGTCCTTCGCGCCGATCTGCAGGAGGCGGGCACGAAGGAACAGATCGAGCGCGTGCGCAAGCTGCTCGAGGGCCAGGGGGCGGAGATCGGCGGCGTCCACGAGTGGGGGCTGCGCGAGCTCGCCTACGAGATCGAAAAGGAGCGGCGCGGCTTCTACGTGCTGGTCGAGTACGTCGCGACCTCCGTGGCGGTCGCCGAGCTCGAGCGCAATCTGAAGCTCTCCGACGCCGTGCTGCGGTTCGTCTCCGTGCGCCAGGGGAAGGACACGCCGCCTGCCAGCGCGCTGCCGGTCGATGATGAGGCCGCGGCCCCGGGCGGGATCGAGGAAGACGACGACGAAGGACTCGGGGCGGATGCCGAAGTCGGCGACGCCGAGTAGAAGGTAGGATCCAGATGCCAGGACGATCAGGGGGACGGAGCGGCGGCGCGGCACGTGGCCGAGGCCGGGGGCGCGACGACCGTGGGCCGCGCGGGCGGCGCGGCGCGGGCCGCCGCAAGGTCTGCCGCTTCTGCGCCGAGAAGAACATCCGTATCGACTACAAGGACACGCGGGTCCTCGGCGGGTTCATCAGCGACCGCGGCAAGATCATTCCGAGCCGCATCACCGGCAATTGCGCGCGCCATCAGCGCCGACTGACGACGGCCATCAAACGTGCCCGCAGCGTCGCCCTGCTGCCGTTCGCGGCGGTGAGCTGAGGAGCCGACGATGCACGTCATCCTGCGAGAAGAGGTGCCGACCCTCGGCACGATCGGCGACGTCGTCAAGGTGAAGCCCGGCTACGCGCGCAACTATCTCCTGCCGCGTGGCCTCGCCATCGAGGCGAGCGGTCGCAACCTGAAAGAGCTCGAGCACCAGAAGCGCGTCGTCGCCGACCGCCGCCTGCGCGTGCAGAAGACGGCGGGCGCCGTCGCCGACAAGCTGGCCGCCGTCACCCTGACCTTCACGCTCCGCGCCGGCGAGGACGGAAAGCTCTTCGGCTCGGTGACGAATCAGGACATCCACCGCGCCCTCGAGGAGCGCGGCTTCTCGATCGAGCGCCGCCGCATCCTCCTCGACGACCCGATCAAGACCCTCGGCGAGCACAAGGTGACCATCCACGTCGGCCCCGATACCAGGGCCAGCGTTCCGGTCACCATCGCCCCCGTCGCAGAGTAGGGCGCGTCGACGAGCGGGGCGTAGTCAGTATACGCCGCCGAGCTTCGCGTGATCCCAGCTGGCCACCCGCTCCGGCGTGATCTTCAGCACGACGCGCTTCCGCGCCTGCATCCGCATGACCTCCTCGACGCCTTCCGCGAGCGCGCCGACGTGCTTCGTCTGGATGCGGATCAGGACCCGTACGGCCAGCTCGAGGTCGTCGAGGACCTCGGCGCGGCCGCGGATCAGCACGCCCTTCAGCTGATCGTAGCGGACGCCGGACTCGACGAGCAGCGCGACCCGCGGATCGCGGCGGAGATTCACGGCCTTCTGCGAGCGGCCGTACGTCGTCATGTAGACGCAGCCATCGTCGTCCGCAGTGAACCACATCGGTACGGCGTGCGGATAGCCGTCGCGGCCGTTCGAGACGAGGATGATCGTGAGGGCGTCCGCGATGTAGCGACGCCGCTCGGCCTCGTCGATCGCGATCTCGGCGCGACGGTTCACAGCCGCGTCAAGTAGCGGTCGCCCGGCGTATTGTCTATAGCCTCGGGATGCCGAACGTGCGTGACATCTATCGCGGGCGCATCGTGCATCTGACGGAGGAGATCGTCGACCTGCCCAACGGGCATCGCGTGGAGCTCGAGATCGTACGCCATCCCGGCGCAGCGGCGGTGGCGGCGTTGGACGAGACGGGCGCGGTGACGCTGCTCCGCCAATACCGCCATGCGGTCGGCGGCTATCTCTGGGAGGTGCCGGCGGGGAAGCTCGATCCGGGCGAAGCACCGGCCGCATGCGCCGCGCGCGAGCTGCGCGAGGAGGCGGGTGTCGAGGCCGGGCGTCTCGAGCCGGTCGGCTCGATCGTGACGTGTCCGGGGTTCTGCGACGAGGTGATCCACCTGTTCGTCGCGACGGCGCTCCGTTCCGTGTCGCAGGCGCTCGGGGTCGACGAGGTCATCGACGCGGTGCGCGCCGTTGCGCTGCCGGAGGCGATGGCCATGATCGCGCGCGGCGAGATCCGGGACGGCAAGACGATCGCGGCGTTGGTGCAGGCCGACCTTCGCTACGGCCGGGGCGCCTCCTGCGCGGAGCGCCGACCATGAAGGTCGGCATCGTCGGGTTCCGCGGCGCCGGCAAGACGACGATCTTCAACGCCTTGACCGGTCTGCACGCGCAGGTCGGCGGCTACGGCGACGTCTCGCGCCCGAACCTCGGCGTCATCAAGGTGCCGGACGAGCGCATCGTCGCGCTCGGGGAGATCCATCACCCGAAGAAGCTCACGTACGCCGAGATCAGCTTCGTCGACGTGCCCGGCCGCGGCGAGGAGCGCGCCGCGCTCGACGCCGGCACCCTGGTGCAGATGCGCGACGTCGACGCCCTCACGCAGGTGGTGGCGGCCTTCGCGGACGCGACCGGCGAGCGGCCGAGCCCCCTGGCGCAGCTCGAGAACTTCGCCGCCGAGCTGATCCTCGCCGATCTCGGCATCGTCGAGAAGCGTCTCGAGCGTCTGAAGAAGGAGAAGGGCAAGGAGCGCGAGCAGAAGCTGCTCGAGCGGTGCCAGGACCATCTCGGGAACGAGCAGCCGCTGCGCACCTGCGCGTTCACGGCGGAGGAGATCGCGCTGCTGGCCGGCTTCAACCTGCTCAGCCGGATGCCGATGCTGTTGCTGCTGAACGTCGACGAGGGGGCGATCGCCAGGCCCCCGCCGGCGGACGTGGCCGCGTGGGCGGCGGAGCGCTCGCTCGAGCTGGTGCAGGTGCCGGGGCAGACGGAGATGGAGCTGAGCGAGCTCGAGGAGGCCGATCGGGCCGCCTTCCTCGCCGACCTCGGGATCACGGAGCCGGCGAAGAACCGATTCATCCGCGCGGCCTATGGCCTCCTCGACCTCATCAGCTTCCTCACGGCCGGCGAGGACGAGTGCCGCGCGTGGCCGATCCGCCGCGGGACGACGGCGGTGCGGGCCGCCGGCAAGATCCACAGCGACATCGAGCGCGGGTTCATCCGCGCGGAGGTGGTGTCGTACGTAGAGTTCATGCGCTATCGCAGCGAGGCCAAGTGTCGTGAGGCGGGCAAGCTGCGGCTCGAAGGCAAGGACTACGTCGTGGCGGACGGCGACATCATCCACTTCCGCTTCAACGTGTAGCGCCCGGATCAGACGCCGCTGGGATAGAAGCGATTGCGGCCGTCGAGGCCGGCTCGCAGGTGTCCGGGCGCGCCGACCATCTCCGTATGCTCGAGCGCGGCGAAGAGATCGCGGTCGGCGTCGACGTTGGCGAAGACGCGTCGTCCGTCGGTCAGGCGTGCGATGACGATCGCGTCGTTCGGCGCGCCCTCGCGGTCGTGCAGGACCGTGTAGGTCTCGATCCGGGCCGGGCCCTCGCCGCGCTCGACGGCGATCGGGTGCGGCGTGGCGTCGACCGCCGCCTGCACGGTCTCCCGCGGCGGGCGGTGCCATGCCCGCGACGGTGGCGTGGCGCCGTAGATCCCGACCGCGTGCTTCGTCATGTACCAGCCGAGACCGGAGACGAGGCCGAACGCACCGGGGTAGGCACGCAGCCGCTCCACCATCGTGACGATCGCGTGCATGACGTAGTTGTTGCCGGGGCCGCCGAAGTAGGGCAGCCCCCCGGTGACCGTGAGCGGGCGCGAGCCGTCGGTCGGGAAGCCGAGGATGCGTGCCGCGAACTGCGGCGCCACCGGGAAGCAGCTGTAGAGATCGACGGGCCCGAGCGCGTCCGGGCCGATCCCGGCCTGCGCGAGGGCCTCGCGGAAGGCCGTCGTCATGCCGAGCGACGTGTGGTACTCGACGCGGTCGCGGACGTGCCACAGGTCGTAGGCGTCGCCGCCGCCGTGCAGGTAGACCCAGCGCTCCTCGGGGATGCCGAGCGCGCGCGCCTCGCCGACCGTCGTCATCACGATCGCCGCGGATTGATCGACCTCCATGATCGCGTTCATGAACTTCGTGTACGGGTAGGCCACCATGCGGTTCCGCGCCGTCACCGTGCCGATCGTCTCGGCGGACTTGGCGTCGCGGAACCAGGCGTGCGGATGCGCCGCGGCCACGCGCGCGAAGCTGGCGGCGAGACCGGCGATGTGCGCGCGGTGCGCGGCCGGGGTCGCGACCCTCGTGGGCCCGCAGCGCCAGCTCGAAGAGCGGGTAGATCTGCGCCGGCATCTGTGCGCCGTGCTTCCATTCGTCGGCGTGCGAGCCCTGGCGTGTATCGCCGATCATCGCGGCGCGCGCCGATCCGCGCGTCCACTCGAGCGCGATGCCCTGCTTGGCGGCGAGCCGCAGGGTGTGCAGCGCCTCCGCGCCGGCAAGCAGCGCGGCCCGGATGCGCCCGCCGGCGAGGTTGTCCGCGGTGCGGCTGGCCAGCCATTGGGGCCCATTGCCGCCGAGCGCCGTGTAGAGACGCTCACCGGGCGGCAGCTCGAGGCGATGGGCGAGCGCCGCGGCAGGATCCGCGTAGACGGCGGAGAGCAGGTTGACGACCTGCACCGAGTCGATACGGGCGGCGAGCCGCGTGGTGCCGGCATCGGCGAGCGCCCGCCGCGATGCGTCCGCCATCAACGCCAGGGGCTCGCGCGCCTCGCCGAGGTCGGCCGTGCGCTGTGTGCATTGGCCGACGCCGACGACGATGGGCAGGCGATCCTGCACCCGGGTGAGCTACCAGCCGCGCCGGCCACTGTACAGTTCGGTCGCCGCGGCGATTGACATGCCGCGGAGCCCCGCCGTACTCTTCCCGCCCGAGCGTCTCCATGGACCTGCCGAGCTTCATTCCGATCTTCCCGCTGCCGAACGTGGTCCTCTTTCCCGAGGTGCCGCTGCCGTTGCACATCTTCGAGCCGCGCTACCGCGCGATGGTTCGCGATGCGCTCGCCGGGCTCGGGGCTGATCGGCATGGTGTTGCTGCGCGACGGCTGGGAGGCCGGAGTACCATGCCGCGCCCGAGATCTACCGGGTCGGCTGCGCCGGCAAGATCGTCGAGACGACGCCACTGCCGGACGGCAAGTTCAACGTCGTGCTCGCCGGGCTGCAGCGAGTTCGAGATCGTGAGCGAGCAGCGCGAGCGGCTGTACCGGCAGGCGAGCGTCGTCTGGCGCGACCGCGCGCCCGGAGGAGGCCCTGCCGAAGGATCTGCGCGCGGCGCTCGTCCGCGCCATCGAGCGGCATACTCGGTCGCTCCGGCGGACGACGATCGCGCGCAGCTGCTCGGGGACGCCGCGCTCAGCGATGCGACGCTCGTCAATTTCTTCGCGTTCTGGTTCGAGCTGAGCCCGATCGAGAAGCAGTGTCTGCTGGAGGAGCGCGGCGGGTGTCCGCGCGCCGCCGCCTGCTCGAGATCATCGAGTTCCGGCTCTACGCGGCGCAACGCGGCAACGCCGACCTCGGTCTGCGCCGGATGCACTGAGCGTGATCCTCGTCACGTTGTTCCGCCGCGGTCTGCTCCGTCGCCTCGACGCGGAGAAGCTGCGGTTCTTCCTCGGCCTCACGCCGAATCCGCTCTATCTGTCGCGCCGCTGGCCGCTCTACCGGCGCCTCGGTCTCGCTGCGGCTGCTGGTCTCGCCGCGATACGCCAACGGCGTCGCCGACTGGCTGCGAATACCGCGCCGATCTCTACGACGGGCGCCAAGGATAGGATGATCGATGGGGCGGGTGACGATCGTCGGGACGGTGCTGTCGACCATCTGCTTCCTGGTGACCTTCGGGAAGGGCATGTTGGTTCTGCACGGGGGCACTGATACTATGTCCCACCTGTATTGGGCGGCCGCGACGCTCGTGTTCCTGCTCTCGGCGAACGTCATCGCGATCGTGCACGCCGCGCGATCGGACCGATTGATCGCCGAGCTGCGAAGCGCCCTGGAGACGGAGCGCGCCGGTCGGCGGCCCGAAGGACACTGAGGAGCCCATGGCGAAGACATACAAGCAGCTCATGGACGAGGCGCGGCGCGAGGTCCCCGAGGTGAGCGTCGAAGAAGCCCGCCAGCGGCTGACGCGCGATCCGAAGGTCACCCTGCTCGACGTGCGCGAGAAGGAGGAGTATCGCGAGGGCCACCTCGCGGGGTCGATCTCCTTGCCGCGCGGCTTCCTCGAGATCCGGGTCGAGGACACGGTGCCCGACAAGCAGGCGCCGATCATCGCCTACTGCGCCGGCGGGACACGGTCGCTCATCGCCGCCCGCACGCTCAAGGAGATGGGCTACACCAGCATCGTCTCGATGGCCGGCGGGTTCACCGCCTGGAAGAACGCCGGCCAGCCTTTCGTCACCGATCATCAGTTCACCGCCGAGCAGCTCAGCCGGTACAGCCGGCACTTCCTGCTTCCCGAGGTCGGCGAGGCGGGACAGGCGAAGCTGCTCGATGCCAAGGTCCTGCTGCTGGGTGCCGGCGGACTCGGCTCGCCGACGGCGCTCTACCTCGCCGCGGCGGGCGTCGGCACGCTCGGCATCGTCGACCACGACGTCGTCGATCTCAGCAATCTGCAGCGCCAGATCCTGCACAGCAACGACCGCATCGGCATGCCGAAGGTCGAGTCGGCCCGGATCGCGATCGCCGGGCTCAACCCCGACGTGCGCGTCATCCCGCACCAGGAGCGGCTCAGCTCGGAGAACGTGCTGCAGATCTTCAAGGACTACGACATCATCGTCGACGGCTGCGACAACTTCCCGACGCGATATCTGGTGAACGACGCCTGTGTGATGCTCGGCAAGCCGAATGTCCACGGCAGCATCTTCCAGTTCGAGGGGATGGCATCGGTCTTCGCACCCGGGCGCGGGCCCTGCTACCGGTGTCTCTTTCCGGAGCCGCCGCCTCCGGGCGCGGCGCCGAGTTGCGCCGAGGCCGGGGTGCTCGGCGTGCTGCCCGGCCTCGTCGGCTGCGTGCAGGCGCTCGAGACGATCAAGCTGATCCTCGGTGCCGGCCGCCCGCTCATCGGGCGCATGGTCCACTTCGACACGCTCAGCATGGAGGTGCGCGTCAATCGCCTGCAGCGCGATCCCGAGTGCCCGATGTGCGGCGACCACCCGACCATCAAGGCGTTGATCGACTACGAGGAGTTCTGCGGCCTGCGGAACCCGGGTGGGCCGTCGGCCAACGCCGCGGCGTGAGGAGCGCGCCCCCGGCTCGGCTCGCGGATGGGTCGTGATTCGCAGCCGGACGTCACATGCGCAGAGGTTCCCTAGGCGTCCGCGACGCGGACGCGCTGGCGCAGGAGCACCGTGAACGCGTCGGAGTCGCTCGCGTTGTCGGTGAGCCGGGCGGTGATGCGCGCCGCATCCGTGCGGTCGAAGATCTCGCGTGCGGAGGCGGCGAGCCGCTCGAGCGCCCACTGCGGAAGCTTGGCGACGCTCAGCGTCGGATCGCCCGAGAGATCATAGGCGATCTCGAGCGTCCCGGGATCGAGCTGCCACGCGATCGCCTTGAAGCGGGCGACGAAGGCGTCGAGCTTGCGGTCGGGCGCCGTGTGCGGGTAGAGCGCGCGATCGACGTCGGCGCGAATGTCCTCGGTCGGGACCTCGATCGCCGCGGGGTCGGCGACGAGGCGTCCGGCTCGCGCGCGGTAGCGGAGGGGATCGCTCAGGCTCGTTCGCCAGCTCTGCACGAGGCAGACCGTGTCGCCGTTCGACACCTCCCACGTCGTGCTCGTCATCGGATCCCGCGATCGGCCCCGAGTAGACGGCCGGCGCCGCCGTCGTGCGCAAGGTCTCGAGCGCGTGTCGCGCGTGCCGCGTGAGGAATGCCATGCAGTCGTCGCGCATCTCCGTGACGGCGCCGTCCTCGGTCAGGCGGAACTCCGGCGTACGGTCGAAGGGCGACGGCCGGAACAGCTCCTGGCAATCGCGGCAGTGTACGAACTGGGCGCCGCTCACGCCGATGCCTGCGCCTTCAGCTGCGCCAGCGGCTCGGTCGCCATCGCCTCGCCCGTGTCGCGGGGGTCCTGCTCCTCCGCCAGCGACGGGAGATGAACGATGAACTCCGTCCCGGATCCGAGCGTGCTCACGACGTCGAGCGTGCCGGAGACTGCCTCCAGCAGGCGGGTCACCAGGCGGAGTCCGAGGCCGATGCCGCGGAAGCGCTTGCGCGCGGTCGGGTCGGCCTGACGGAAGCCCTCGAGCACCTCGTGCACCTCTTCGGGCCGCATGCCGATACCCGTGTCCCGGACGCGGATCTCGAGGGTGTTGTCGGGCTGCACGGCCGCTGCAACGGTTACCCGGCCCTCGGTGGTGAATTTGAGCGCGTTCAGCACCAGCGTGTCGACGATCTTCTGCAATTTCTCCTCGTCGGTACGGATGGGCAGGGCCGATCCCTCGGCGATCTCGAGCGCGACGCCCTTTTCGCTGAACGCCTGGCCATGGCGCGCCGTGAGCGGCGCGAGGATCTGCCGGGCATCGAAGACCAGGCCGTCACCGGGATCTCGCCGGCCTCGAGCGCGGCGAGGAAGAAGATGCCCTCGACGCACGCGAGCAGCTCGTGGGAGTTGAGCCTGGATGCGATCGAGCGCGTGGCGCTGCTCCGAGGTGAGCGTGCCGCCGTGCTCGTCGAGAAGGATCGAGCTGTATCCCATGATCGCGGAGAGCGGCGTCCTGAACTCATGGGTGAGGTTTGCGAAGAACTCTTCCTTGATGTGGCGGAGACGCTGGAGGTTCCGGCGCTTCTGCAGCGCACGCTTCGTCGTTTCGAGGATCTCGAGCACGTCGAACGGCTTCGAGACGTACGCGAACACCTTGAGATTGATGCTCTCGACGGCGGTCTCCAGCGAGCCATAGCCGGTAATGACGATCACCTCGACATCGGGGTCGCGCTCCTTGATCTTGGTGAGGAGCGGCATGCCGCAGAGACCCGGCATGCGGAGGTCGAGGGTGACGACGTCGATCGGCGTGGAGTCGAGAATCGACAGCGCGGTATCGCCGCGTTCGGCCGTATAGACTTCGTAGTAGGGCTTGAGGATCATCTTGAGCGCGAGGGCCGGACCGGCCTCGTCCTCGACGATCAGTACGTTGCCTTGGGTGGCCATGACGGGCGAAGGAGCAGCAGGTTCCATGCCACGCGCGGCGCGCCGTGCCGCCCGTTGCTAAGTGCGCGTGCAAGTGCCGGCTTGTGGCCAACGACGCGGCGGAGCCGGGCTCGCAGGTGAGCCGCTCCTGGCGCGGCATCGTCCAAATTTGAACGCGGGACGGCCGTGAATCCTGACCGTCGACGGTGCAATCAGTCCGCGCTCGCGATGCCGAGCTTGTCCATGCGGTACTTCAGGATGCGCCGGGTGGTTCCCAACAGGTCGGCGGCGCGGGTCTGATTGAAGTCGACGTGCTGCAGCGCGGCCTGGATGATCTCCCGCTCGAACTCGTCGACGGCGTCGGTCAGGCTCTTCCGCTGCTGCAGCACCTGCTGCTGGATCGAGCTCGGCTCGACGGCGCGGCCCATGCGGACCTGCTCGGGCAGGTCCTCGAGACCGATCGGGTCGTGATCGGAGAGGACGAGGACACGCTCGATCACGTTCTCCAGCTCGCGCACGTTTCCCGGCCAGGCGTAACGGAGCATTGCGTCCACGGTCTCCGGGCTGATGCGCTTCTCCGGAATGCCGATCTGCTGCGACTTGGTCGTGACGAAATGCTTGATCAAGACCGGCACGTCCTCGGGACGCTCGCGCAGCGGCGGCAGGTGCAGCGAGACGACGTTCAGTCGATAGTAGAGATCGGGCCGGAAGAGGTTCTCGCGCATCGCCTTCTCGAGGTCGCGATTGGTCGCCGCGATGATGCGGACGTCGACGTGGATCGTCTGCTTGCCGCCGACCCGCATGAATTCGCCCTGCTCGATGACGCGCAGGAGCTTCGCCTGCAGGGAGTGGGCCATCTCGCCGATCTCGTCGAGGAAGATCGACCCCTGATCCGCCAGCTCGAACTGTCCGAGCTTGCGCGTGTGCGCGTCGGTGAACGAGCCGCGTTCGTGCCCGAAGAGCTCGCTCTCGAGGAGGTTCTCGGGGATGGCGGCGCAATTGAGCGTGACGAGCGGCCGCTCCGCGCGCGGGCTCTGGTAGTGGATGGCCTTGGCGATGAGCTCCTTGCCGGTTCCGTGCTCGCCGGTGATGAGGACGGTGGTCTTGAGCGGCGCGACGACGCCGATGGTCCGGAAGATCTGCTGCATGCGTGCGTTGTTGCCGATGATGCTGGCGGGGTTGTAGCGTCGGCCGACCTCCCAGCGCAGGCTCTCGAGCTCGGCCTCGCGCGCCGCATCGCGCGTCGCGCGCTCGATGATGATCAGCAGCTCTTCCACGTCGAACGGCTTGGTGACGTAGTCGAAGGCGCCGAGCTTCATCGCCGTGACCGCCGTCTTCACGGTCTTGGTCGCCGTGAGCATGATCACCGGGGTACGGGGATCCTCCGCCTTGAAGCGCTCCAGCACCTCGAGCCCGTCGAGGCCCGGCATGAGCACGTCGAGGAGCACGAGGTCCGGCCGGAGCTCCGGCAACGCCGTGAGGGCCTCCTCTCCCGACGTGACGAGCAGCGGCTCGTAGCGCTCCTTCAGGACCATGCGCAGCGACTCCCGCACCCCCGCGTCGTCGTCGACGATCAACACCCTGCGTTTCTCCATCGCGCCCTCCTCATCTCTCCGCGGCCGGCGGCAAGCTGACCGTCACTGTCGTCGCGTCGTTGTGCCCGCCACCGGTCTCGAGGCGGCCGTGGTTGCGGCGCAGCAGCGCCGCGGCCAGGGCGAAGGCGAGCGGGGGTGGCGCGTCGGAGCCGTTCCCGGCCGCACCGTCGACGTAGCCGGCGAGGCGCGTCGTCACCGCGGGATCAGCGTGGACGACGAGCTCGAGACCCCCGTCCGGGCGCGTGCCGATACGGACGCTCGTGTTGGGGACCGTGGTCGCGGCCAGACCGTCGACCAGGCTGCGTAGCGCGAAGAGGATCTGCGATTCGTCACCGGTGACCAGCGTCGCGCCGCGTGCCGACGGCGAGGCCTGCTCGACGCGGACGCCCTTCGCCGCCAGCTCCTCGCTGCGCTCCGCCAACGCCCGCGCCGCCAGGGTGCCGAGGTCGATCGCCGTCGGAATCGGGGCGCGGAAGCGCGCAAAGTCGAGGAGCGTCTCGAGGAGCGCGTCCATCCGGTTGATGGCATCGCCCGCGAGCGTCGCGAAACGCGCGCGCACCTCGGGATCGTCGAGCACGCTGTCGAGATGCTGCGCGAAGGTCTTGATCGTCACCATCGGATTGCGCAGCTCGTGCGCCAGCTCGCCGAGGAGCACCTCCAGCGCCGGGCTCGGCGCCGCGGGGCCGTCATCGGCGACGGCGGGCGCGGCCGGCGGTGGAGTGGCCGCAGCAGCGGCCCGTGGCGGGGCGGCGGCCGGGGGCTCCTCGGGCCGCCGCCGCTCGAGGGACACGACGCGGGGCCGCCCGGGGGCGGCGACCGGCTCGGTCGGAGATGCCGGCTCCGGCCGGGGTGGAACGGGCATGCCCGCCCGCGCCACCGAGTCCGGTGTCGGGATGCGCTCGACGACCGGCGCCGGAACGAAGGGTCCCGTCGCCGGCAGGCCCGGAAGCGGGCGCGCCGCGTCGGCGACGTCGAACAGGAGCATCTCGGGCTCGACGACGCGCGGGCGATGCAGCGCGAGCGTGCGCGCGACCACCGCCTCGAGCTCGGCGAGATCGTCGAACCAGAGATAGTGCTGCAGGCGGGTCACGGCCGCCGCCGTGAACACCACCGGCTCGAGACGCAGGCGCTCGGTGAGGAGCGTCGAGAAGTGCGCGAGCAGCCCCGGCAGATCGCCGATGCGGTCGCGCAGCGGCGTGAGGACGATCGGCAGGGCGGCGAGCGCGTGTGCGAGGGGCCGCGCGAACGTGCCGCGAGCGACCGCCGCGTCCAGCGGAGCCGTCGCCGTCACGAAGATCCGCGGGCGCTCGATCGCGTCGTCCGGGTCGTGAAGCAGGGCGAGCAGGCTCGCCTGTGTCTCGGCCGGCAGCTCGTCGACGTGCTCGAGGAGCAGCGCGTCCGGCGCGGGTGTCGCGCAGAGCGCGGCGGGCGCGAGACCGCGTGCCGGGCGGACCACGACGTGTCCACCACGTCCACTGAAGAAATGGATGGCTCGCGCGATCTCCGGCGCGCCGCTGCCCGGCTCGCCGACGAGGAGGACGGGCAGATCGGTGAGCGCCGCGCGCCCGGCCATCACGGCGGCGGCCGGCGGCAGGAGCGGCGCCTCGAGCCACTGGCGATGCCCCGCGACGACGCGCTCGGAGGGCGTGGCCCGCGTTTCCGGCGCAAGCAGCGCCGTGACCGTCGCGCGCAGGCTCCGGGCGTCGAACGGCTTCGGCAGGAAGGCGATCCGGTGCCGCGCCGGGGCGAACGCCCGGCGGTCGATTTCCGCCGGCGTGTTGAGGAGCAGCAGCGGCGCGTCGGGTGCCAGCCGCTGCCGCGCCGCGGAAATCCCCGCGTCGTCGCGCGGCGGAGGCGGGGCGCCGAAGATCACCAGCTCGCTGCGGGTTCCCGGCGTGACGTCGTCCCAGGTTGGCGCGAGCGCGACGGCATGCTCGCTTCCGAGCACGATGCGCAGCGTCTCCCTAATCGTCGGCGATGCATCGATGACGAGGATGGTGGCCATCGGTTGCCGTCGACTCCTTCACTCGGAGGGTATGCGGAGAGGAGAACGGCACGGACGCTTGCCAGCGCACCCGCCGGATCGAGGCCCGCACCCCGCGGGCGATTGCTGCCACTGACGCTGCTGCGACCTCGTCCACCACGGCTCCTCGACCCCCACGCAGAACTGTACGAATTTGTACGTTGTTCAAGTTCGTGCTGTCAAGCCGAACCGGCGTGGTGTCGCGGGACGCCGCCGTGTGCATCGTGCGCGTCGGGGAGGCTCATCCGCGCGCCGGACCGCCCCCATGGCGGCCCGACGCTGCCCCCAGGACTCGTGCTCGCTCTGACACGGAGTCCGCGGATGAGATGCAGCCGAGGCTGCATGTGAGCGCTCCACGCAACCTGCATGCCGGTTCCGGCCGCGCGGCAACCCGTGAAGATTGCGCGCTGACGACGAGCCGCCCGGACGCACGCCGTCCCACGCCGTGAACGATCGCGAGCCTTGTGGACCGAGGATGTCCGTGGGCGGCGGAAGAAGCCTAGCCCGACGGACCGGAAGATCTTCTGGAGAGGGGGGCGCCGAGCGCCGGCTCGCGGACACGGACGCGCAGCCACGCCGCCGCGGTCAGGATCGCACCGATGACGAACATCAGCAGCCCGCCACTCAGGACGACGTGATAGAGGTCGACCTTCGCGCGGCCGATGTTGTAGCGCTCGGCCTCGTCGTCGACCGGCCGCAGCACACGATTCGAAGGGCCGGCGTCGGGGAAGTAGCCACGCGCCCGCCCCTGGGCGACGATCCGTTGGTACTGGGCCAGCTTGGTGCTGCCGATGACGGCATTGCTGGCGCCGAGGACCAGGAGCGAGACGCCGGTTACGAGAAAGCGGCTCTGGTAGTACGGCCGCCCAAGCATGCGTCGGCCGCTAACATCGGCTTGCGTGCCAGTCAAGCAAGCGGTAATTCTTGACAAATGCGCGTCCCGGTCGCCTGGAAGTGGCTCGGGCGCCGCGCGTACGACGACGCCCTGGCGCAGCAAGTCGCGGCCTGGTCCGCGCGCCGCGCGGGCGGTCCCGACGTCTGTCTCGCCCTCGAGCATCCGCCGACGGTCACGCTCGGCAGGCGCGCCGGCGGCGCGGACCTGCGCGTGCCCGCATCGGTCCTCGCGGAGCGGGGCATCCCCTGCGTGCGCGTCGATCGGGGTGGGCAAGCCACCTACCACGGTCCCGGGCAGCTCGTGCTCTATCCGATCGTCGGGCTCGCGGCGCGCGGCTTCGGCGTGGCGGAGTTCATCGCGACGCTCGAGGCGATCATGATCGAGCTCGCCGGTGCATTCGGCGTGCGCGCGCGGCGCGATTCCCGCGGCCGCGGTGTCTGGACGGATCGCGGCAAGCTCGGCGCCGTCGGCATCCGGGTGCGCGACGGCATCAGCATGCATGGCCTCGCGCTCAACGTCGCGCTCGACGTCCGGGCCTTCGAGCTGATCACGCCCTGCGGCGTCGCGGGCCTGCCGATCGCGAGCCTGCGGCTGGAGGGCGCGCGGGCCACCCTCCGCGACGTCGCGCGCGCCGCCGAGGTGATCGCGCGTCGTCACCTCGCGGGAACGTCGTCGGCGCAGCGCTGGGGCGCGGCGGTCTGAGCGCCACGATGGATCTCGTCGAGCGCATGCTCGCGGGCGACCGGGTGGCGCTCGCGAAGCTCATGAGTCGGGCCGAGAACGAGTCCGCCGACCTGCCGGAGGTCCTTGCGCGCATCGCGCCGCGGGGCGGACATGCGTACACGATCGGCATCACGGGGCCGCCCGGCGCCGGCAAGTCGACCCTGGTCGATCGGCTCGTCGAGAAGCTGCGCGCCGCGCGGGCGACCGTCGGCGTGATCGCGGTGGACCCGTCGAGTCCCTTCAGCGGCGGCGCCGTCCTGGGCGACCGGATCCGCATGCAATCGCACTGCCTCGATCCGGAGGTCTTCATCCGCAGCCTGAGCACCCGCGGACGGCGTGGCGGTCTGGCGCGTGCCACGCGCCAGATGGTCCGCCTGCTCGATGCCTTCGGCAAGGATACGATCCTGATCGAGACCGTCGGCGTCGGCCAGACCGAGCTCGACATCATGGAGGTCGCGCAGACCGTCGTCGTCGTCCTCGTGCCGGAAGCCGGCGACACCATCCAGGTGATGAAGGCCGGGCTTCTCGAGATCGCGCACGTCTTCGTCGTGAACAAGGCGGATCGTGAGGGCGCGATGCGGATGAAGGCCGAGCTCGAGCAGATGCTCCATCTCCGCCCCGGCGCCGCGTGGTCCGTGCCCGTGCTGCTGACGCAAGCCCACCGCGCGCAGGGCATCGACGAGCTCATGGCGGCGATCCAGGCCCACCGCCGCTACGTCGCCGGCGACGGTGTGGCGCAGCACGCGGCGGCCGAGCACCGCGTCCGCGAGTTTTTCGACGTTCTGAGCGGGACGCTCGCGGGCCGCCTCGAAGCGCGTGTCGCCGCGCGCCACGCGCCGCTCCTGACGCGCGTCCGCGAGGGCACGCAGGATCCGTACGGCGCTGCGGTCGAGCTGCTCGCCGATCGCGAGGGTCTGCGACGCCTCCTCGACGGGAGCGACTGATGGGCGTGTTCGCGATCGGCGACCTGCACGGCTGCCCCGCCGAGCTGGAGGTGCTGCTGGCACGCATCGCCCCCGGCGCCGACGACACGCTCGTCTTCCTCGGCGACTACGTCGACCGCGGCGGCGGCGTCCGCCCGCTCATCGACCGTCTCCTGCGCCTGCGCGCCGAGGCCCCGCGGACCGTCTTCCTGCGCGGCAATCACGAGGACATGCTGCTCGCCTACCTCGGCCTCGCGGGCCACTACGCCGACGCCTATCTCGCCAACGGCGGCACCGCGACCCTGGCGAGCTATGGCGTCCCGTCCGCCACCCGTGGCGCCGCCGCCGCCGCCCTCCTGCCGCCGGCGCACCTCGACTTCCTGAGCTCCCTCGCGCTGACGCACCGACACGACCGGTATCTTTTCGTGCATGCCGGCGTGCGCCCCGGTGTCCCTCTGGAACGGCAGTCCGATGAGGATCTGCTCTGGATCCGCGAGGAGTTCTTCGGCGCCCGGCACGACCTCCCGATGACGGTCGTGTTCGGCCACACGCCGCAACGCGAGGTGCGTCTCGCGTTGCCGTTCCACATCGGTCTCGACACCGGTCTCGTGTACGGCAACAAGCTGAGCTGCCTCGACGTCGCCGGGCGCCGCCTGCTCCAGGTGAAGCGCGGTGCCGCTCGTGCGACGGAGCGCGACCTCGACGCCGAGCTCACCGCCGCGAACCTCTGACCGCGCGCGCGCGCCGCGCGCGGAGCCACCCGGCTCCGCCAACGCCGGTGCGCCGACCTCTACGATCGAAGCGCCGCCGCGCACGCGGCGCGCAGGACGCCGATGCGCTCGCCGACGGGGGCGCCCGTGCCGAAGACCGACGTCCCCGCGACGGCGATCGTCATGCCGGCGTTGGCGAGCGCGGCCACGTTGTCGGGGGCGACGCCGCCGTCGACCTCGATCGCGATACGTTCGAGCCCGCGCTCGACGAGGATCGTGCGCAGGCGGGCGACCTTGTCGATCGTCGAAGGGATGAACGCCTGGCCGCCGAATCCGGGGTTCACGGACATCAGGAGTGCGACGTCGATCGCGGGGAGGATCTCGTCCAGCGTGACGAGCGGTGTCGCCGGGTTCAAGGCCACGCCGGGCTGCGCGGCGAGGGCGCGGATGGCGTGCACGGTGCGATGAAGGTGCGTGCACGCCTCGACGTGGACCATCATCGCGCGCGCGCCGGCATGAGCGAAGGCGCTCAGGTAGCGGTCGGGATCGGCGATCATCAAGTGGACTTCGATGACGGCGCCCGCCCGCTCGGCGAGGGGACGCAGTGCTTCGACCACCAGGGGACCCATGCTGATGTTGGGGACGAAGTGGCCGTCCATGACGTCGACGTGGAGGCGGCGGACGCCGGCGGCGAGCGCGTCCTCGACCTGCTGGCCGAGGTGGCGGAAGTCGGCGGCGAGGATGGACGGGGCGATCTCGACCGCGGCGGCGGGCGTCGAAGCGCTGCACGCGTGGACGCTCATTGCTTGGCGCCGCCGGCTGCGCGCGGTAGCGGCGGATGAGGGCGTTCGTCGAGCTGTCGTGCGCGAGCTCCGTGGCGCTGCCGAGCTCGGGGACGATGCGCTGCGCAAGCGCCTTGCCGAGCTCGACGCCCCATTGATCGAAGGAGTCGACGCCCCAGATGACGCCCTGGGTGAAGACGCTGTGCTCGTAGAGCGCGACCAGCGTGCCGAGCGTGCGCGGCGTCAGGCGCTCGGCGACGATCGTCGACGTCGGGCGGTTGCCGTCGAACGTGCGGTGCGGAACCAGGCGGTCCGGGACGCCCTCCGCGCGCACTTGCGCGGCGGTCTTGCCGAACGCGAGCGCTTCCGTCTGCGCGAAGACGTTCGCCATGAGGAGGTCGTGGTGTGGCGGCAGCGGGTTCACGCTCGTCAGGAAGGCGATGAAGTCGCACGGGATGAGCGGCGTGCCCTGATGGATCAGCTGGTAGAAGGAGTGCTGGCCGTTGGTCCCGGGCTCGCCCCAGACGATCGGACCGGTCGCGTAGTCGACGGCGGTGCCGTCGAGCGTGACGTGCTTCCCGTTCGACTCCATCGTGAGCTGCTGCAGGTAGGCGGGGAAGCGCTTCAGGTACTGGTCGTAGGGCAGCACGGCGACCGTCTGGGCGCCGAAGAAGTCGACGTACCAGACGGCCGAGCAGGCCCATCAGCACCGGCAGGTTGCGGCCGAAGGGCGCCGTCCGGAAGTGCTCGTCCATCTCGTGGAAGCCGTCGAGCATCGCGGCGAACCGCTCGGGGCCGATCGCGATCATCGTCGAGAGGCCGATCGCCGAGTCCATCGAGTAACGGCCGCCGACCCAGTCCCAGAAGCCGAACATGTTGGCGGTGTCGATGCCGAACTTCGTGACCTCCGCGGCATTCGTGGAGACGGCGACGAAATGGCGCGCGATCGCGGCCTCGTCGCGCAGCGCGGCGAGCGTCCAGGCGCGGGCGCTGCGCGCGTTCGTCATGGTCTCGAGCGTGGTGAAGGTCTTCGACGAGACGATGAAGAGGGTCTCGGCTGGGTCGAGGTCGCGCGTCGCCTCGACGAAGTCGGTGCCGTCGACGTTCGAGACGAAACGCACCGTGAGCCCGCGGTCGCTGTAGTGGCGGAGCGCCTCGTAGGCCATCACCGGGCCGAGATCGGAGCCGCCGATGCCGATGTTGACGACGGCGCGGATGCGCCTGCCGCGTGACCCGGTCCAGCGCGCCGTCGCGCACCCGGGCCGCGAAGTCCGCCATGCGGTCGAGGACGGCGTGCACCTCGGGCACGACGTTCGACACCGTCGACGACGATCCGCGTCCCGCGCGGGGCCCGCAGCGCGACGTGCAGGACGGCGCGATCCTCGGTCACGTTGATCTTGTCGCCGCGAACATCGCGTCGATGCGATCGCGCAGGCCGGCGCTCCTCGGCGAGGGCGAGCAGAAGGCGCAGGGTCTCGTCGGTGACGCGATGCTTCGAGTAGTCGAGGTAGAGGCCGGCGCGCCTCGGCGACGAAGCGCTCGCCGCGCTTCGCGTCGGCGGCGAACAGCGTCGCGCAGATGGGTGTCGGCGACCGGTCGCGTGGTGCGCGTGCAGGGCATGCCAGGAGGGCAGGGTGGTGAGGGGAACGACGCGTGTCATGATGCGCTCCTCTGGCGCTCCGGCGCGGCCGCGACGAGCGCGGCGCGCGTCGAGGCCGGTCAGCTGGCCGATGCGGTCGATGGTGACGTCCGCGGGCGGGATAGCTCGCCACGTCCTCGGCGTGCGCGTAGTGGCCCTGGCGCGGGAAGACCGTCGTCAGCCGGCTCGCCCCAGGTCTTCTTCACCGCGGTGAGGATGCGGATCTTGTCGTCGACCAGGACGTAGTGCTCGGCGGGATAGCGGCGCTCGACGTCGTCGAGCTCCCGCTCCTTGTGGACGTAGATCAGGACGTCGCGTGCTCGACCGCCTCGAAGAGACCCGAGCGCTCGATCTTGCGCGGCTGGAAGACGACGTCGCCGTCGGACAGGATCACGGTCGGTGCCGAAGCGCGCCGAAGTGCTCGATGGCGTCGAGCGACCCCGGATACAGGCGGTTGGCGAACGGATAGTTGATCAGGAACGACGATACCGCGAGCAGGTGTGGATCGCGCGGATGCTCGAGCCGGTAGCGCTGCAGCGCGCCGAGGTAGTCGGCGTAGCCGAGCTCGCGCGCGCAGCTCCTCGAAGATCGCCCAGTAGCGCGGCCTGCGCGCGTCGGCGCCGACCTCGCTTCGTGAGGTAGCGGCGCAGGTCGGCCGTGACGCGATCGTTGTCGAGGAGCGTGTTGTCGACGTCGAGCAGGAAGACGACGGGGGTTGTGGTCGGAGCCGACACGTCAACGCCTCGTGAGCTCGGCCGCCGCAGCCTCGTCGACCAGCCACGTGAGCCGCCCCGGCGCCGGCGCGATCAGCTGCGCCGGCAGGGCGTCGGGATCGTGCGGTCCCTCGAGCACGCGCCGCAGCATCGGCGCCTTGTCGCGCCCCCCGACGAGGAAGAGCGCGTGCGCGGCGGCGTTGGCGACGGGGGTGGTGAGGGTGACGCGCGTCGGCGGCACGGCGTCGACGGTGTCGGCGACGACCCAGCGCTGGTGCTCGCGCAGCGTGGCCGCGCGCGGGAAGAGGGAGAGCGTGTGTCCGTTGTCGCCCATCCCGAGCAGCAGCAGGTCGAGCCGGCGTCCGGGAACCGATTGCGGCGCGCCGGCCGGCGTCGCGAGCGCGGCGCGTAGCTCGCGCTCGTAGGCGATGGCGGCGGCTCGCCGGCGCGCTCCTCGCCGTGGACGCGATGGATTCCGGCCGGCGGGCACGGGTACGTGTGCCAGCAGCGCCTCACGCGCCATGCGGTAGTTGCTGGCGGCATCGGTCGGGGGCACGCAGCGCTCGTCACCGAAGAACACCTCGACCCGCGGCCACGCGATCCGCGCGCGGTACGGCGGCGTCGCGAGCAAGGCGTAGAGCCGGCTGCGGCGTGCTGCCTCCGGAGAGCGCCACGACGAAGCGGCCGGTCGCGGCGATCGCCTCCGCCGCGGCGTCGATCAGCAGCTCCGCGGCGGCCGTCATCAGGGTGTCGGCGGTCGGCACGATCCGCAGCGCGCGGCTCATCGCGCGCGCTCCAGCACCTCGACGGCGCCGTTCGGGCCGCCGACGAGCACCCGCTCGGCGGTCCCGAGGAAGAGTCCGGTATCGACGACCCCGGGCACGGCGAGGATCATCGCCTCGAGCTCGCGTGCCGCGCACGCGTCGAGGAGGCGGGGCGGCGCGCAGTCGACGATCACGTTGCCGTTGTCGGTGACGATCGGGGCGGCGCCGGCGGCGTCGAGGCGGAGGGTCGGCGGCAGGCCGAGCGCAGCGAGACGGCGTGTGACGAGCGGCCGGGCGAACGGGATCACCTCGACCGGAATCCGCCCGCGGGCGCCGAGCGCGGCCACCAGCTTGTCGCGCCCGACGAGGATGACCTGCCGGCGCGACGCCGCCGCGACGATGCGCTCGCGGACCAGGGCGTTGCCGAAGCCCTTGATCAGGTCGAGATTCGGCGCCACCTCGTCGGCGCCGTCGACCGTCAGATCGAGCTCGCCCGCCGCGTCGAGGTCGACCAGCGGAATGCCGAGCCCGCGGGCGTGCGCCGCGGATGCCTCCGACGTCGGGACGCCACGCACCCGCAGGCCGCCCTGCACGCGCGCGCCGAGCCCGGCGATGAACGCCGCCGCCGCGCGTCCCGTGCCGAGACCGATCGTCGTGCCGTCGACGACGAGCTCGAGCGCCCGCGTCGCGACGGCACGGATCGCGGCATCCTCGGTCGTGCTGCCGGCGGGGCTCATGCGCGTCGTCCCACGTCGTTCCTTCTCATGGTGCCGCCGGTCCGCAGCAGTGCCAGCCGCCGACGTCCGCGGTCAACGCGTCGGCCTCGGCGGGGCCCCAGGTGCCCGGGTCGTACTCGCGGATGGGCATCACGTCGCCGAGGATCGGCTCGACGATGGCCCACGCGGCCTCGACGCCGTCCTGGCGGGCGAAGAGCGTGCCGTCGCCCTCCATCGCGTCGCCGAGCAGGCGCTCGTAGGCGTCCATCTCGTCGCCCTCGGGCTTCTGCACGACATTCAGCTCCGTCGGCTGGCTCGTCAGCTCCTCCCCCGGCTTCTTCACGCGCGCGCCGATGCCGATCACGACGTCCGGCCCGAGGCGGAAGCGCAGGTAGTTGGTGTCGCCGGCGGCGAGGCGGCTGAGCGGCGGACGCTTCAGGCTGACGGTGACCTCGGTGGCGGTGAGCGGCAGGCACTTGCCGGCACGGATGAAGAACGGCACGCCGTCCCAGCGCCACGAGTCGATGTGGAGCCGTACCGCGGCGAACGTCTCGACCGTCGAGCCGGGGGCCACGCCATCCTCGCGGCGATAGCCGCGGAACTGGCCGCGCACGAGATCGTCCGGATTGAGCGGGCGGATCGTGCGGAAGACCTTCACCTGCTCGTCGCGCAGCGACTCGGCGTAGCTGGTGACCGGCGCCTCCATGGCGAGGAAGCCGACCACCTGCAGCAGGTGGTTCTGCACCACGTCGCGGATGGCGCCGGCCTCCTCGTAGAAGCGGCCGCGTCCCTGGACGCCGAAGCTCTCCGCCATGGTGATCTGCACGCTGGCGACGTAGTTGCGGTTCCAGATCGGCTCGAGGAACGTGTTGGCGAAGCGAAAGACCAGCAGGTTCTGCACCGGCTCCTTGCCGAGGTAGTGATCGATGCGAAACACGGCCGACTCGTCGAACACCCGGTGGATCGTCGCGTTCAACGCCTGCGCCGAGGCCAGGTCGCGGCCGAAGGGTTTCTCGACGATGATGCGCGCGTGCGCTGCGCAGCTCGAGGCGGCCAGGCCCTCGACCACGGTCGCGAAGGCGCCGGGCGGGATGGCGAGGTAGTGGGCCGGATGCGTCGCGCCGTCGAGCTCCTGGCGCAACGTCGTGTAGGTGGCGGGATCCCGATAGTCGCCGTCGACGTAGCGCAGCCGTGAGACCAGCGCCGCGAAGGCGTACTCGTCGACGCCGCCGTGCCGTTCCAGGCTCTCGCGCGCACGCGCGCGAAACTGCTCGAGGTTCCATCCCGACTTGGCGACGCCGATCACCGGCACGTCGAGGTGCCCGTGTCGCGTCATCGCCTGCAGCGCCGGGAAGATCTTCTTGAACGCGAGGTCGCCGGTCGCGCCGAAGAAGACGAGCGCGTCGGAGCGCACCGGGGTCACGCGCCGCGCGCCTTCTCCACGTGGCCGCCGAACTCGAACCGCATCGCCGAGAGCAGGCGGTCCTGGAACTCGGCCTCGCCACGCGAGCTGAAGCGTTCGAAGAGCGCCGCCGCGAGCACGTGCGCCGGGACGGCCTCGTCGATGGCGGCGTCGAGCGTCCATCGGCCCTCACCCGAGTCGGAGACACGCCCGCTGAAACGCTCGAGCCGCGGGTCGCTGGCGAAGGCGGTTGCGGTGAGGTCGAGCAGCCACGACGCGACGACGCTGCCGCGGCGCCAGACCTCGGCGATGTCGGCGAGATCGAAGTCGAACTGGTAGTACTCCGGATTGCGGAGCGGCGTGGTCTCCGCGTCGTGCGCGTGGGCCTGCTTGCCGACGTTGGCGTGGCGCAGGATGTTGAGGCCCTCGGCGTACGCCGCCATGAGGCCATACTCGATGCCGTTGTGCACCATCTTCACGAAATGCCCCGCTCCGTGCGGGCCGCAGTGCAGGTAGCCCTGCTCGGCGGTGCCGCCGCGGCCCTCCCGGCCGGCCGTCTTCTCGAGCGTGCCCACGCCCGGCGCCAAGGTCTTGAAGAGCGGATCGAGGCGGCGGACGGTTTCGGTCTCGCCGCCGATCATGAGGCAGTAGCCGCGCTCCAGGCCCCAGACGCCGCCGCTCGTTCCGCAATCGACGTAGTGGATGCGGGCCGACGCGAGCCGCTTCGCCCGGTCGATGTCGTCGCGGTAGTAGGAGTTGCCGCCGTCGATCACGACGTCGCCGGGTGCGAGCCGCGGCGTCAGGTCCTGCAGCGTCGGATCGACGATCGCCGCGGGAACCATCAACCAGACGACCCGGGGGATCGTGAGGCGCGCGAGGAAGTCCTCGCGCGAGGTGGCGCCGGTCGCGCCCTCGGCGACCATCGCCTTCACCGCGTCGGCCGAGACGTCGTGCACGACGCAGTCGTGCCCGCCCCGCATCAGCCGCCGCACCATGTTGGCCCCCATCCGTCCGAGACCGATCATTCCCACCTGCATCCGGACCTCCTCTCCCGTACCGGCCGTCATGGTCGCCGATACGGACGGCGAAAACTAGCCCCAGGATACCCCGGCTCCGTATTGAACGCAGCTATCGTGCTGCGGCGTCGGGCAGAGGCATGAGGCGACTCCGGGCCCTCGTTGCGGGGGGCAGGCCCTGGTCCATCCGGCGATCTCGTCGTGGCGGACGCCCGGAAGGGCCTGCTGCGCGTCAGGCTGAAGGGCAGCGGGCGCGTCCTCGCCACCGTTGCCGAGGGGGAGCCGTTCGGCTTCACCGACGACGTCGCGGTCGACCCCGCCGGACGGATGGCCTACTTCACCGACGCGTCGAGCGTGTGGCACTACCGGGAGAGCCGGACGGACATCCTGGAGCATCGCGGACGCGGGCGCCTGCTGCGCTACGACTTCGCGACCGGTACCACGACCGTCCTGCTGCGCGGCCTGCAGTTCGCGAACGGCGTGACGCTCGATCCCGAGGGGCAGTTCGTCCTCGTCGCCGAGACGGGCGCGTACCGCGTGACGCGCTACTGGCCCGCCGGGGACAAGGCTGGCACGAGCGACGTCTTCGTCGACAACCTCCCGCGCTTCCCCGACAACGTGCGCTTCGCCGGCCGCGGCCGTGTACGGGTCGCGCTCCCGACCCCGCGCGACCCGCTCCTCGATCGTCTGCCGCTGGCGGCGGCCGGCGTCATCCTGTCGCCTCGCTGACGGCGGCCCGCTCCGGCAGGGCCGTCCGCTTGCCGGCATGCGGCGGTCACCGCTAAGATTCGCCGGTTCCACGCTGGGTCCTCCGGCACGGCGGCGTAGCTCAGATGGCTAGAGCGAGGGTCTCATAATCCCTAGGTCCGTGGTTCGATTCCACGCGCCGCCACTCGTTTCTCGCGTAGGACCCAAGAGCCCGCCACTGGAGGCGTCTGCTTCTGGCCAGGCGCTGTCGTTTGTCTCCGTTGAAGCAACGGAGGAAGTGCCCCGACGGCGATCGCCGTCGGGTCATGGAACAATCTCGTTTGAAACCTACTGAATGCCGATCGAGACGCAGGGGACCGACGAGTCTCCGGTGAGCCGCATGAAGTTCGCCAGCAGCCAGTTCCCGACGAGCTGCCGGTGCCGACCGGCTCCTCGGACACGGTGCCCACGCCGGAGGTGACACCGACGCCATGAACGAAGCGATCTGACGAGTCGCGGCGCCGTCAGGACACGCGCCGTGCGGCTCGCGCAACGCGCGCCTTGGCGATCGTCGTCAGGAGCTCGTCGAGCGCGTCCAGGGGGACCGGCTTCACCAGGTGCGTGTCGAAGCCGGCGTCGTGCGCGCGGTGTTTGTCCGTCGGCTGGCCCCAGCCGGTCAGCGCGACGAGACGGACCTCCCGCCCCCATGGGTGCTCGCGGATGCGGCGGACGACGTCGTAGCCGTTCGCCCCGGGCATGCCGATGTCGAGCAGCGCCACGTGCGGCCGGACGCGCTCGACGGTGTCGATGGCAGCCGCGCCGTCGAAGACGGCGTGGACCTCGTGGCCGGCCGCTTCGAGGAGGAGCTTCAGACTCTCGGCGGCGTCCTCGTTGTCATCCGCCACCACGATGCGGAGCGGCTCGCAGGCCGGCTGCGTCGCGACTGGCGCCGTCGCTGCCCGAACGCCGGGGACGATCACGGGCAGGGTCAAGCGGAACTCGCTGCCATGGCCGACGCCCTCGCTCCGCGCCTCGATCGTGCCGCCGTGCAGCTCGACGAGCTGGCGCGCCAACGTGAGACCGATACCGAGCCCGCCCTGGCTTGCGAGCGACTGATCCACCCGCGCGAACAGATCGAAGATCTCGTGGAGCTTGGCGGGCGGAATGCCGATGCCGTTGTCCTTGACGGAGACGGCAAGTGTCGTGGGTGTCGTGGCGGCGATGCGGAGCTCGATCCGCCCGCCCGGCGGCGTGTATTTCGCGGCGTTGCCGATGAGGTTCGAGAGGACCTGGATGAGGCGCTCCCGGTCGGCTTCGAGCTCGATCGGTTCGCTCGGGACGTCGATGCGCACGTGGTGCCCCTTGACCTCGAGCTCGTCGCGGCACGCCTCCACGGCGGCGTCGACGATCGCGGCGCACGGGACGCGCTCGCGGCGGAGCGCCAGTGTGCCGCGGGAGATGCGTGAGACGTCGAGGAGGTCGTCGATCAAACGCGCCATCTGCGACACCTGGCGCTCGATCATGTCGACCGGTCGTCGGAGATCCGGGTCGGACGGGTCCCTGAGCTTGAGGAAGCGCGCGGCGGTGCGGACGGGCGCCAGGGGGTTGCGCAGCTCGTGGGCGAGGATGGCGATGAACTCGTCCTTCCGGCGGTTGTTCTCCTCGCGCTCGCGTTCCGCGTGCTTGCGATCCGTGATGTCGCGCGCGATCTTCGATGCGCCGATGACGCGACCCGCATCGTTCCGCACGGGCGAGATGGTGAGGGAGACGTCGATGAGCCGGCCGTCCTTGGTCCGGCGCACCGTGTCGAAGTGCTCGACACGCTCGCCGCGCCGCAGGCGCGCGAGGATCTCGCGCTCCTCGCCGCGGCGATCGTGCGGGATGATGAACTCGATCGACTGCCCGATGGCCTCGGCCGCGCCATAGCCGAAGATCCGCTCGGCGCCGCTGTTCCAGCTGGTGATGCGGCCGCCGAGCGTCTTGCTGACGATCGCGTCGTCGGAGGCCTCGACGATCGCCGCGAGCAGCGCCCGCGTCTCCTCCGCGTTTCGGCTTTCGGTGACGTCGCGCGTGAAGCACTGCGTATGGATGAAGCGCCCGTCCTCCCACAGCACGCTCGAGTCGATGAGGACCGACTTCAACGAGCCGTCCTTGCAGCGCATCTGCGCCGGGTACTCGACGAGCTTCTCGCCGCGGTGCAGGCGCGCCAGGACGTCGGCGATGAGCCGGTGATCGGCGTGGAAGTCGGCGATGTGCCGGCCGACGTACTCCTCGCGCGCGTAACCGAGCGTCTCCAGCTCTGCGTCGTTGGCCCAGACGATGGTCCCGTCGGGACCGACCCGGTGCAGGCCGATCGCCGCAGTGTCGAGGAACGCGGCCAGCTGAGCGGCCTGACGGCGCACGGTCGCCTCGTTCTCGCGGCGCGCCCGATCGTGCGTCCGGACGGTGGCCGCCGCCCACCAGAGCAGTGCGGTGAAGAGGACGATCTCCGCGAGCGTTCTCGCGGCGGCGCCGAATGCCGTGTCGACCAGCCCGTGTGATTCGGCGGCGAGCCGCAGCCATCCGATCGCGACGGCGAGGACGACGAGGATGGGCCAGGCACGCCGGACGAGGATTCCCGCGGCGTCGCGCTCGAGGAACGTCCGCATCGGGTCGCGGCCGGGGACGCCCGCCACGACCGCCATCCCGAGCGCCAGGACGATCACTGCGGTCTGCATCGCGATCCCCGTGAGCGCGGGAATCATGTACATCGGCCCGGCGCCGTAGAGATGCCCGATGAAGGACAGCAGGGCGATCGTCATGACCGCCACGCCGCACCCGGCCGCGAGACCATGCCAGCGGATTCCGCGCCGCGAGAGCAGCAGTGCCGTCCCGATCAAGACGAAGCAGAGCGAGGCGGGCGGGCCCATCCGCATCGGCGCGACGGCCGCCGTCTGGCCCCAGGGGACGTCGTCGAAGAGCAGCTGGTCGATCCCGAGGTCGCGACGGCTGACGTGCTCGACGAGGGTGGCGCCGCCGATCAGTGTCACGAGGACCGCCAGTCCCGTCGCCACCGTGCGCCACCGCGTCCGCGCGGAGCCGTGGAGCACCAGCGCCAGGCCGCCCGCGATGGCGCAGACGGCGGTGTTGGGAAACATCGAGATGCCGTCGCGCTTCCAATCGGTGAGGACCTCGATCCCCGTCCCCCAGCCGAGCAGGGTGACGAGTCCGCCGCCCACCGCGAAGAGGGCCGCCGCGACGCTCAGGGTCCGCGGCCACGCCGGAATGGCCGGGCACAGGACGCGCGAGCGGCGGGCGCCGCGGCGACGCGGGGCCTCCGCCGTGTCGACGAGCCGCGCGAGCGGCGTCAGGGTTTCACCGCTCATCCGGCGCCGCCTCCGCTCCCGACAAACGCCCGCCGGCGGCCCCGGGAGGCGCGCGGGCGCGGAATGGCGTGTACGTGGATCGACCGCGGGCCGGTCGGAAGAAGGAGGATGTCGAGTGTCGCCATGGCGATCCTCTTGGCAACCGATGCCAAGGTCATCCGAGCCCATATCGCTACGTCATGGGCGCGTCGTAGGAAAGCGCGACGGGCGGCCGGGTACGGGGGCTTTACGGATCCTTCCGATCCATCCGATAATCGCGGCCACGCCCGTGCCTCGACCCGTTGCGTCATCGCCAACGATCCGGAGCGCGATGCGGGCGCTCGCGCTCGCCGCGTTGACGTTCGTCGCGTTCCTGCCTGCCCTCACCGCGGGCACGATCTGGGACGACGACTACCAGGTCTTCGCGAACCCGTTCATCCAGCGCGCCGACGGGCTGCCGCACTTCTGGCTGACCATGTCGGCAAGCGACTACTATCCGGTCACCTCGACGGTGCATTGGATCGAGTGGCGCCTCTGGGGCGACGCGCCCATGGGCTATCATGCGGTGAACGTCGCTCTTCACGCAGCGTCGGCGCTGGTGCTCTGGCGGGTGCTCACGCGCCTCGCCGTGCCGGTGCCCTTCGTCGTCGCGGCCTGCTTTGCCGTCCATCCAGTGACGGTCGCGTCGGTAGCCTGGATCTCCGAGCTGAAGAACACCCTCTCCATGCTGCTCGTCGTCGTCGCGCTCTGGGCGTACCTGCGCTTCGAGGACGACGGGGCCGAGCGCTGGTATGGCGTCTCGTTGGCGATGTTCGTGCTGGCGCTCCTGGCGAAGACCTCCGTCGTCGCGCTGCCGGTGCTGCTGCTCCTGCTGGCGTGGCACCGCCGCGGCCGCGTCGGCACCACCGACGTGCGGCGCTCCCTGCCGTTCTTCGCGCTTTCACTGGTGCTCGGACTGGTGACGGTCTACCATCAGCAGCACAATGGGATCGGCGCGGTGGACGCGCGGCCGGAATCGATGCTCTCGCGCGTCGCCGCGAGCGGCTGGGTGCCGTGGTTCTACCTGATCACGGACCTGCTGCCGGTACGGCTGTCGATGATCTATCCGCGCTGGACCGTCGATCCGCTCCGGCTGCCGTCGTGGATTCCGCTCCTGGCGCTTGCCGTCCTCGGGGTGCTCGCGTGGCGCCGTCGCGCGGCATGGGGGCACGCCGTGCTCGTCGCCCTGGCGGCGTTCACGATCCTCCTCGCGCCGGTGCTCGGACTGATCACGATGTCGTTCCACCGCCACTCGCTGGTCTCGGATCATCTCCAGTACGTCGCCCTGGTCGTACCGGTGGCCTTCGCCGTCGGCGGCGCGGCGGCGTGGCTGCGCCGCGTGCGGGCGGGGCGTTGGACGGCGCGCGGCGTGGCGGCGGCCGTGCTCGTCCTGCTGGCGACCCTCACATGGCAGCGCGCGCGGGCCTTCGAGAACGAACGCACGCTCTGGACCGACACGTTGGCCAAGAATCCCCGGGCGTGGGCGGCCTACGACAACCTCGGCTACCTCCTCTTCGACGAGGGGCACTACGCGGAGGCGGCGCGCGATCATCGCGCCGCCGTCGAGATCCAACCCGACGCCGCCGAGCCGCACAACAACCTCGGTCGCGCGCTCGCGGCGCTCGGCAGGCTGGACGAGGCGGAGGCGGAGTATCGCGAGGCGATCCGGCTCGAGCCCGGGATGGCCGAGCCACAGAACAATCTCGGGCTCGCGCTTGCGAAGCAGGGACGATACGCGGACGCCGGCGAGCACTACGCGGCGGCATTGCGGCTGAACCCGGGTTACGCGGACGCCGACAACAATCTCGGGCTCCTCCTGGCGCAGCAGGGCCGCGATCACGAGGCCGAGGAGCGGTACCATCGCGCACTCGCCCTGCGGCCGGACGACGTCGGCGTGCTCAGCAACCTCGGCAATCTGCTCGTCCACGAGGGCAGGCCGTCGGATGGCGAGGCGCTCTTCGCGCGCGCCATCCGCCTGCAACCGCGCCGCGCGGCCCTGCACAGCAATCTCGGCACGGCGCTGGCGGCCGAAGGGCGGCACGCGGAGGCGGTGCGCGAATATGCCACGGCTCTCGCGCTCGAGCCGCGACTCCTCGAGGCGCACTACAACATCGGCAACTCGCTCGTGGAGCTCGGAAGGTTCGACGAGGCGGCGGACCACTACCGCGAGGCGCTGCGCATCGATCCCGGGCTGCTGGCGGCGCAGCAGAACCTCGAGCGGTTGCCGCAGGGGCGCCGCTAGAACACCCCGTCGTCGCAGGTGAGGGGCTCGCCCACGGGGGCGCAGCGCGCGACGGTCCCGGTACAGTCGCTGCTGCAAGCGCGGCATTCGAGCTCGGCCTTGCAGCGATCGCACTCGCGGTTGCAGCGGTCCGTGCAGTCGGGGTCGCCGGCGACGCAGAAGGCGACGCACTGGCGGACGCAATCGGTGTTGATCTGCGCGGGGTCGCAGGACTCGCAACGCTCGCGCTCGCGCGTGTTCTTGCTCGAGCCGCATCCGTGCGTGGCGCCGGCGAGGGCGATGGCAAGCGCGAGGATCGCGGTCCAGCGCGGCGGCGTCGTCATTGCGAATGACGCTGCGGGATCGCGGGTACCTAGTCAAGGAAAACGGCCCCTGCTCAGCGATGGAGCATATCGCTGCCCAGGCATCGAGCAGCGTCGGCGATCGGTACGGCAAACGGACGGCGGCGCCGCTCGGCTCTCCCGGCACGTTGCTTGCTGCCACACCGACCGTGATGCTGCAGCCCCTGCCCACGTCCACCGTCGCATCACGCGTCCGACCCCTCCCGCCGCCGCGCCCGCACGATCTCTTCCGCGGCTACGAGGTCGGCGACTTCTTCGATGAGGCCTTCGAGAGCGACGGCAGGGTGCGGCCGCACTACCTGCGGCTGCTCGAGCACCTGCGCCTCGTGACGCCGGACGAGCTCGCCAACCGCGAGCTCTCGCGCGACACCATCTTTCGCCGCCTCGGCATCACCTTCGCCGTCTACGGCGAGGAGCAGGGCATCGAGCGGGTCTGGCCCATGGATCTGGTGCCGCGCATCGTCTCCGCCGCCGAGTGGGCGCACATCGAGCGCGGGCTCGTGCAGCGCGTGACGGCACTGAACGAGTTCCTCGAGGATCTCTACGCCGGCGACTCGGCCGCACTGCGCGACGGCGTCGTTCCCGCGTGGGTCGTGCGCACCGCCGACGGCTTCCTGCGGGAGGCCCGCGGCATCGGCGTGCCGCACGGCGCGCGCTGCCTGGTTGCGGGCTGCGATCTGGTGCGCGACCGCGGCGGGGTCTACCGCGTCCTGGAGGACAACCTGCGCGTGCCGAGCGGGGTCTCCTACGTGCTCGAGAACCGCGCGACCATGATGCGGGTCCTGCCGGCGTCGTTCGCGCAGCACCGCATCCGGCCGGTCCATCACTACGGGGCGTCGCTGCGCGCGGCGCTGTGCAGCGTCGCGCCGCGCGCCGCGCGCGAGCCGCGGGTCGTCGTGCTCACGCCGGGCGTCTTCAACTCGGCCTACTTCGAGCACGCGTTCCTCGCCCGGCAGATGGGCGTCGAGCTGGTCGAGGGCCGCGACCTCGTGGTCGACGATCACGTGGTGTACATGCGCACCACGCGCGGGCCGGTACGGGTGGACGTGATCTATCGCCGCATCGACGATCGTTTCCTCGATCCCGTCGTCTTCCGCAAGGATTCGGTGCTGGGCGTGCCCGGGTTGCTCGCCGCGGCGCGCGCCGGCAACGTCACGATCGCCAATGCGCTCGGCAACGGCGTTGCCGACGACAAGGCGGTCTACGCATATGTCCCGCGCCTCATCCGCTACTACCTGGGCGAGGATCCCATCCTGCCGAACGTCACCACGTATCTCCTGTGGGACCCTGAGCAGCGCGCCGCCGTGTTGCGACGGCTCTCCGAGCTCGTGATCAAGCCGGTGGCGGAGTCCGGGGGCTACGGCATCGTGATCGGCCCGCGGGCGAGCGAGGCGGAGCTGGCGGCGTGCCGTCAGCGCATCGAGGCCAACCCGCGTGGCTACATCGCGCAGGAGGTGGTCTCGCTGTCGCGACATCCCACGTTCATCGACGGCGCCCCCGAGGGCCGCCACGTCGATCTGCGGCCGTTCGTCATCACGGGCGAGCGGGTCGAGGTGATTCCCGGCGGCTTGACGCGCGTCGCGTTGCCGCGCGGCTCGCTGGTCGTGAACTCGTCGCAGGGCGGCGGCTCGAAGGATACCTGGGTGCTGGCGGAGTCCTGAGATGCGGCGCGGAGACCCCTGAGTGCTCGCCCGGCACGCCGAAGACTTCTTCTGGACCGGACGGTATCTCGAGCGCGCGGAGGACACGGCGCGCATGCTCGATGTCACCTACCACGGGCTGCTCGAGTCGCCGTTGGCGGACTCGCGCGAGGTGTGGCGCGCGCTCCTGCGCGTCCTGCAGCTCGAGCAGGGGTTCACCGAGCGCGGCGGCGGCACCGCCACCGGCGCCGAGGTGACCGAGTTCCTCGTCCTCGATGGGGACAATCCGGGCTCGATCCTCTCCGCCGTGATGCGCGCCCGCGACGACGCCCGCAACGTCCGCGAGCGCATCTCGACCGAGCTCTGGGAGGCGATCAACGCGTTCTACCTCGAGCTGCGGGCCCGTGACCTGCGCGCCGACCTCGAGCGCGAGCCGTACGGCCTCTACCGCATGGTGAAGAGCCGCTGCCAGGCGGTGGTCGGCGTCGCCGCCGAGACCATGGCGCGCGACGACGGATGGCGCTTCCTGCAGCTCGGGCGTCTGCTCGAGCGCGCCGAGATGACGACGCGGCTCGCCCGGGTGCGCTGGCGCCAGCACGGCGCCCCCGATGCCACCGAGATCTTCCGCCACTGGGTGGCGCTCCTGCGCTCGGTGGCGGCGTTCGAGGCGTACGTGCGGCGCTGCAGCGGCGCCATCCACGCGGCGGGCGTCCTCGAGTTCCTGCTGTGCTCGCGGGAGTTCCCGCGCAGCGTGCTCTTCTGCGTCCGCGCGGTGGAGGAGGAGCTCGCGCAGCTGAGCGGCCACGATCGGCCGCGGCAGCCGCAGCGCCTGCTTGGACGGGTGCGCGCCGAGCTGGAGTACCTCGAGATCCGCGACCTCGAGCAGCAGGGGCTCGAGGGCTTCCTCGACAATCTGCAGTCGGGCCTCTTCCAGGTCGCCCACGCGGTGGAGCGGGAGTTCTTCCCGTCGGGCGCCGAGGCCGAGCTGCACGCGCTCGCGGTCTGATGGTCCGATGCGGCTCGCGATCCGCTACGTGACGCGCTTCCTCTACGAAGGCCCGGTCTGGCAGTCGCACAACACGCTGCGCGCGTGTCCGATGGACGCCGGCAACCAGCGGGTGCTCGAGTACCGGGTCACGACGAGTCCGCCGGCTCGCGTCTACTCCTACCTCGACTACTGGGGCACCCGTGTCGACGCGTTCGGCGTGCGCCCGCCGCATCCCCGTCTCGAGATCGTCGCCGAGGCCGTGGTCGAGACGCGGCCGCCGTCCCTGCCGCCCTGGGCCGCCGGCATTGCCGTCGCGCCCGACACGGACGCCGGCAGCGCGCCGGCGCACACCCGCAGCGAGCTGGCGGCCCCGGAGTTCGTCTCGGCACACGTCGAATACCTCGAGTCCTCGCCCCACACGCGCTGGAACGAGGACCTCCAGGTGCAGGCGCGGGCGTGGATCGCGCCCGTGGGAGACGACGCGGTGGCGGCCGTCGGGGCGCTCTATCGCGGCGTCGCGGCGACCATGCAGTACGCGCCGGGCTCGACGAGCGTCGGCGTCGACGTGAATGCCGTACTGCGCGAGCGCGTCGGCGTGTGCCAGGATTTCGCACATCTCCTCATCGCGCTCTGTCGCAGCGTCGGCATCCCGGCCCGCTACGTCTCCGGATACCTCCTGTCGCAGGACGGCAGCCGCGGCGACGCGCCGCCGGGCGGCGTGGTCGACGTGAAGACGCACGCCTGGGTGGAGGTGGCGTTCGGCGACGGCGCCTGGGTGCCGCTCGATCCCACCAACCAGCGCCCGGTCTCGGAGCGGCACGTCAAGATCGGGCATGGGCGCGACTACGACGACGTGCTGCCGCTCCGCGGCGTCTATCTCGGTGCGGCGGAGCACCAGCTGGACGTCGTCGTCCGCATGCGCGAGCTCGCGGGCCAGCAGTGAGGCCGCGCCGCGGGGCTCAGGCGTTCTTCCGGCGGAAGAGGGCGAGCCCGACGGCGAGGTAGACGCAGCCGTGGGCGAGCAGCACGGCCGTCGGGCGGAGCGCCGCGACGAGCGGCTGGCGACGGATCATGAGATCGTTGAACGCCGCCATCGCCCACGTCGTCGGAAGCGCGAGCGCGATCTGGCGCATCCACGGCGGCTCGAGGTCGATCGGCCACCAGCAGCCGCCGACCGCGGCCATCGTGACGATCACGATCGAGCCGACCGGCAGCACCGCCTCACGCGTGCGCGCGACTGCGGCCACGACCAGGCCGAACGCGGTCCCCGCGAAGACGATCCCGATGGTGGGCAGGAGGAGCGCGGCCGGTTGCGGGCCGAGCGAGATGCCGAAGGCGAGACGGCCGATCGCGAAGAGCGCGATCATCTGCGCCACGCCGACGAGGAAGCGCGCCAGCAGCTTGGCGACGAGCGTCGAGGTGAACGGCATCGGCATCGCGCGCAGCCGTTCGAGGGTGCCCCAGTCGCGCTCGTCGAGCAGCCCGAGCGACACGCCGAGCAGCATTCCGAGGAGGAGGAAGGTGACGCTGAAGCCCGGGACGTTCTGGTCGAAGGTGTTGAGCTTCGGCGGGGCGCCCGTGACGCTGCTCTCGTCGATGGCGAGGGTCCCCGGAAGGACGACGTCCGGCGGATCGGGAAACGCCGGGAGGTCGAGGTCGGGGAGGGCGGGCGGTGCGGGCAGATCGATCGCCGGCAGAGGCGGTGACGTCGGCGGCGCGGCGGCGGGGAGGAGCCGCGCGGCGAGCGCGGACGCATCGGCGGCTGCGAGCGCGGCGACGGCGGGGGGCGTCGCGGGGAGCTCGGGCGGCGGCGGCATGCGATCGGCGAGACGACCCGCCTTCTCGCGCACGGCCGCGAGCCAGGCGGCGAAGTCGCGTTGGCGGGCGCTCAGCTCCGCGAAGTAGCGCTGCAGCGGCGCCAGCTCGTCGGCGAGGCGGCGGCGGACGGCGGCCTCGCGCTCGGTGGCGATCGTGGCGAGGGCGACGTCGAGGGCGCGCGCCGCGTGGCGGCGCGCGCGCGCGATGCGCGTCGCGACGTCGGCCCGCGCGGAGTCGAGCGCGGCGATCACGTGCGCCCGCTCGCGCCGCAGTCGCCCGGCGGCGCGCTCGAACCGGCGGCGCGCGACGAGCGCATGGGCGTGGACCTTGATCAGGCGCCCGGCGGCGCGATGGCGCGCCGCCTGCTCGACCCGATGGCGTAGCTCCTGCACGAGGACGCGCAGGCTCGCGACCTCGAGGTATTTCACCGGGTCGGTGTAGACGACGAGCCGCGCCGGCGAGCCGGCTGCGAGGGCCTCCGACGTGCCGGCGGGGACGACCAGCGCCACGCCCGAGCCGTGCGCGCGGACGAGCTCGCGGGCGGCGTCGCGCGTTGCGACCGGGCGCAGCCGGACGGCCGGCTCGTCGGCGAGCGCCCGCGCCAGCGCGGCGCCGATGCGCCCGCCGTCCTCGTCGACGAACGGCAGCTCGTACGGCGACGTGCCGCGCGCGCTCGCGCCGTAGAGGCTCGCCAGGGAGAAGCCGGCGACGGTGATGACGATGATCGGCGCGACCGCGAGGAAGATCAGTCCGACGCGGTCGCGCACCAGCAAGCGGAGATCCTTCCGGACCGCGGCACCGAGCCCCCCGAGGATCATTCGCGCGCGCCGTTCTCGTCGCGCAGCGCGCGGCCGGTGAGCACGAAGAAGGCATCGGCGAGATCCGGGTGATGCACCGACATCTCGACGATGTCGCCGCCGGCACGGACGACCGCGAGGAGCACGCTCGCCACCTCGGACTCGTGCGCGACCTCGAGCGTGACCGCGGTCCCCTCGTGGGCGACGACCCGGGCCGGCGGCGCGCCGTCGAGGAAAGCGAGCGGCAGCGGGCGGGCGGTGCGCAGCACGACGCGCGGCCGCATGCCCGTCTGCGCGACGAGCTCGGCCGGGCTGCCGGTCGCGACCACGTGCCCGTCATCGAGGAGCACGACCCGCGCGCAGAGGCGCTGCGCCTCCTCCATGTAGTGCGTGCTGTACAGGACCGCGGCGCCCTCGCGAGCGAGCGTCTCCACCGCTTCGAAGATGCGCTCGCGCGACTGCGGATCGACGCCGGCCGTCGGCTCGTCGAGCAGCACGACGCGCGGCCGGTGCAGGATGCCGCACGCGAGGTTCAGCCGCCGTCGCATCCCGCCGGAGAACTGCGCGACCGGCTCGTCCCCCCGGCCGTCGAGGGCGACGAGCGCGAGCACGCGTGCCACTCCCTCGCGCGCATCCCTGCCGCGCAGGCCCTGCATGCGGGCGAAGAACTCGAGATTCTCGCGCGCGGTCAGCGGAGGGTAGAGGGCAAGACGTTGCGGAACGAGGCCGAGCAGGCGACGCACGCGCCGGGCCTCGGCCGGGAGGCGGTGCCCGGCGACGGTCACCGCGCCGGCGTCGGCGGCCAGCAGCGTGGCGACGATGGAGAGCGCCGTCGACTTGCCGGCGCCGTTCGGGCCGAGCAATCCGGTGACCATCCCGCCCGTCACGGTGAAGCGCACGTGGTCGAGCGCGGTGCGCGGACCGTACGTCTTCACGACGTCGTCCACCACGATGAGCGGCTCGGTCATGTCCCGGCGATGTGCTAGTCCGGCCCGGGCGTCGTCGGCAGGCTCGACGGCGCGACGGCGAGGGTGCGCAGGTTGCCGTCGACCGTGACGCGTGCCCGCGTGATGAGCGTATGCGTCGTCTCGCTGTGCGTGAGGATCCGGTCGACGTCGGGGCCGAGCAGATAGAAGTCGGTCTCCTCCGCCGTTCCGGGCGCGTCGAGGTTCACGCGCAGCTCCTCGCGCGTGCGGTACGGGCGATGGTGATACCGCATTGCCACCTTGATGCCGTCGGCGGGGACCCGGAGCCCCTGCGACAGGTGCTCCAGGGTGGGCGCCATGATCGCCTCCCACAGCATGTGGACGCGGGTGGTCTCGTCGCGCGTCGCCGTGTCGAAGATGAGGCCGGTGTCGACGACGAAGACGAGGTAGCGCTTGTCCTCGTGCGCCCGGACGCCGTCGACACCGACCGCGGTCGCCCGCAGGGAGCCGCTGCGCATGGCGTTCAGCAGGAGCTGCGTCTCGATCACGATGGCGTCGTCGCCGTAGTGGTGCCGCACCTTGCGCAGGGCGCGTGTGACCTCGCTCGGGGACGCGCTGCCCAGCTCGTCGAGGCCCGACGGCAGGGGCTCGGGATCGGCCGGGCGCGCCGGCGGAGAGGAATCGGCGGCCCGTACGGGTCGCGCATGGGACGCCGCCGCCAGGGCCGCGACGAGGAGCAGCACGGCGCATGCCCGCGTCATCCGTGCAGGCTGCCATGTCGGGCGCGACGGCGCAATTTCACCCGCGGCGGTTGAGCGGCGGCGCCGGGCGGTGCTTTGATGCGGCGATGTCCCGGACGCTCCTCGATGCGGTGCGCGCGGCCCTCCGGCGGTACGGGCTGGTGGAGCGGGGCGACGTGATCGTGGTCGGCGTGTCGGGCGGCGCCGACTCGGTGGCCTTGGTCGCGGCTCTCCACGAGCTGCGCGGCGAGCTCGGGATCGACGTTGCCGCCGCCCACCTCGATCACGGCTTGCGGGGCGCCGAGAGCGATGCGGACCGGGCCTTCGTCGAGGGCCTGGCGGCGCGCTTCACGCTGCCCCTGGTCGTCGAGCGGGCGCAGCTCCCGCCGGGCAACGTCGAGGCCGTGGCGCGGCAGGCGCGCTACGCGTTCCTCGCGCGTGCGGCTGCGGCCTGCGGCGCGAGCAAGATCGCGACCGCGCACACGCAGGACGACCAGGCCGAGACGCTGGTGCTGCGTCTCACACGCGGCGCCGGCCGGCGCGGGCTCGGCGGCATCCGCCCGCGCCGCGGTGCCATCATCCGTCCGCTCCTGCTCTGCGACCGGGTGCAGGTGCGCTACTTCCTCGTCGAGCGTGGCCTCGCGTGGCGGCGCGATCGCAGCAACTTCGACTTCGGGCTCGCGCGCACCCGGGTACGCGCCGGCTACCTGCCGGCGCTTGCGCGCGAGCTGAACCCGCGCCTCGGGCGCGCCCTCGCGCGGCTCGCCGACGTGCTGCGCGACGAGGATGTGCTGCTCGATCGCATCGCGGCGACGGTGCCGGGGATGCGCGACCGCCTCGAGCTCGACGTGCTGTGCGCGCTCGAGCCGCCGATCGCCCGGCGCGTGCTGCGTCGCTGGTGGCGGCGTCTGGCCACGGGACGGTCGCTCGCCTTCGGGCACGTCGATGCCGCGCTCGCGCTGGCGCGGCGCGCGGAAGGCGGGGGACGGATCCGCGTCCCCGGCGGATGGATCACGCGGGCCGGCGCGGCGCTCGAGTACGAGGCGGGCGCGGATCGCGAGGCCGCGGTTCCGCCCTACGAGCACGTGCTCACGTCGGGAGCCACGCTCGATCTCCCGGGCGGCTGGCGCCTTTCGCTCCACGAGCACGCCGGCCCGATCCCCGCCGAGCTCGCCGCCGGCGACGACGTCTGCCTGCTCGACGCCGACGTCGCGCCGCCGCCGCTCGTGGTGCGCAACCGGCGGCCCGGCGACCGGCTCCGCCTCCTCGGGCTCGGCGGCCACACGTCGATCAAGCGGCTCTTCATCACCCGTGGCGTGGCGCGCGCCCGCCGCGCGTACCATCCGCTCGTGCTCGCGGCCGGTGAGATCGTCTGGGTGCCGCGCTGCGGGCGCGGCGAACGCGCACTGATCGTCGCGACGACGCGCCGTGCGCTGGTCCTGCGCGTCGAGGCGGCACCGCAATCGCGATAGCGCGGAGTCCCGCGCGACGCGAGGGAGCCGGTGGAGGTCGCGCCGGTCCACGGCCGGCACGTCGAGGGCGGGAACGCCGAGTGCATCTGGCGTCGGCGCGGTCACTCGATTGGATCGATCTGGTGCACAGGCGTGCCTATCGATGATCCACTCTGGAGCAGATTACGAATGCGCAAACAATATTGTGCAAAGTGTCGCGAAAATCTTTGTCGCGCAGCCCCGCGCGTGCTAGCGACGCGAGAACCAACTCGGCGTCACCGCCCACTAACTAGCCCAGGAGAAACCTCATGCGTGTCATTCAGTCGGTAGGAGTTCGCAATCTCACGGCAGCATTCGGAGCGCTCGCCGCGCTCGCCGCCGCGCCCGCGATGGCCGCGGTCGTGTGCGTACCGAACGTCGGCATCGACGGCTCGTGCACATCGGCGTCGGCGACCATCAATGGCGCCATAGGGGCGGCGGGCGGCGGCGATACGGTTCTCGTCGGACCGGGCACGTATACCGAGTTCGTGGTGCTGGACCGCAATGTGGCGCTGCTCTCGCGTGACGGCCGCGCGACCACGATCATCGATCCCCCGGCGACGCCGACGGCGACGCTCGGGACGATCCGCGTGACCGGCAACACGACGGGCGCGCAAATCGGCTCGATCGGCCACGGCTTCACCATTCACGGGGTCGACAACGCTTCGCCCGGCATCGAGAGCGCTACCGTCTACTTCCAGGGCAACCATTCGAACGCCCAGGTCCGCGACAACGAGATCGTCGCGGCGGGCGACGAGGGCCTGCTGACGGAGTTCGGCGCGACGATCAGCGGCTTCGTCATCTCGAACAACCTGTTTTCCGGCCAGACCTTCACCGGCGCCAATCCAGGCGGCAACGGCTTCGGCGATCAGTTCACGCAGCCGAACCGGCCGCGGCAGCTCGTGGTGATGGGCGGGGGGAGCGGTGGCGGCAACACCTCGAACACGACCTTCACGAACAACCAGATCACCGGCGTCGCGGGCGGATGCAATACGAGCGGCCAGGAGCAGGGGAACAACCTGGTCACGATCGACTCGGTCGGCGCCACGATCACCGGCAACAACTTCGCGGGCACGACGAGCCGGTTCGCGACGAGCTTCCGGGCACGCGGGCCGGCGACGACCATCTCCGGCAACACGTTCAGCAGCGCCGGGCTGTTCGCGAGCTGTGCGACCCCGGTCGTGCCCGTGGCGACGGGGCACATCTTCATGGACAGCATCGGCAGCACGGTGGACGCGGTGGCGGCGGCAAATACCTTCGACCGCGGCGTCTACCTGAGCGGAAGCACCACGAACGCAACGCTGGGCGTGAGCGTGGCGGCCTTCGCCCTGGCCGTGCCATCGGGCTCGACCATCGTCGCGCTCCCGGGTGTCTATGCCGAGCAGGTACGGTTCGCGACCGCCAACGTCACGCTGAACGCGACCGGCGCGATCATTCGGCCGAGCAGCGTCGTCAGCGACGCGTCGCAGGGCAGCCCGTGCTCGGGCGGCGTCGGGACGGCGATCGTGCTCGTCTCGGGAGTCTCGGGCGTGACGCTGAACGGTCTCACCGTCGACGGCTCGCTCATCAATCCGATGCCAGCGCGCTTCATCGGGGTCTACTTCCGCAACGCCTCGGGAGCGATCAACGGCGGCGCCGTGGAGAACATCAAGAACCAGCCGCTCGACGGCGTCCAGAACGGCCTCGGCATCTACGTGCAGGCCAAGGGGCCGAACGTCGCCACCGTGAACACCACGGGCGTGGCCGTGAGCGGCTACCAGAAGAACGGCATCACCTACAACGGCTGCGGCTGTGCGCTCGCCGTGGACGGCGTCGCCAAGGGCATCATCTCCAACAACGTGCTCACCGGTGCCGGCGACGTGCCGGTGATCGCGCAGAACGGCGTCCAGGTCGGCTTCGGGGCCGGCCCCGTCACCGTCAGCGACAACGACGTGAGCGGCCACCGCTACACCGGCGATCCGAACAACGGGACGGGCGCCGGCATCCTCGTCTTCTCGGCGCAGAACAACGGCATCACGCTCAACGACATCAGCGAGAACAACTACGGCATCGTCTTCCAGGGCGGCTCGTTCGGTCTCTGCGATGCCGGTGACAGCACCGGCAATACCGCGACGTGCAATCGCATCACCGGCCACGACGCGTTCAGCTTCGAGGCCGGCGTCTCCTCGGACGCGGCGGCGAACACCGTCAACGACAACGCGATCAGCGGCAACGCGGTGGGCGTCGACGGGACCGGCATCACGTCGGGCAACCTGAATGCCAAGAACAACTGGTGGGGCTGTCCGACCGGTCCGAACACCGCCGGCTGTGACACCACCGACGGCGCCGTGGACGCGACGCCGTTCCGTGCCGCGATCCCGCCCTGCGTCGCCTGCACGAGCGACGGCGACTGCGCGGACGGCGTCGCCTGCAATGGCGCGGAAACCTGTCAGGCCGGCACCTGCGCCGCGGGCACGCCCATCAATTGCTCGGGCGCCGGAGATCAGTGCAACGTCGGCACCTGCACGGAACCGCTCGGCGCCTGCACGGCGGTTCCGGTCGTCGACGGGACGTCATGCGTCACCCCGCCGTCGTGCTCCGTTCCCGATAGCTGTCAGGCGGGCGTCTGCACGGTCGGTGCGGGCGGCGCGGACAGCGACGGCGACACGGTGTGCGACGCCGACGACAACTGTCCCGCCGTTGCCAACACCAATCAGTCGGACTTCGACAACGACGGCGTCGGGGACGCGTGCGATCCCGACGAAGGACAGGTGAACGTCACGCTCACGAAGCTGAGGCGTGCCCGCAACGCCGCCAAGCCGAACGGGTCCGTGTTGCTGAAGGGGGACTTCTTCGCCCCGCCACCGGATGTCTTCCCGACCGCGTCGGTGCGGACGTTCCGCGTCGACGACTCGCTCACCTTCAGCAGCGCCCACACGTGGGCCGCGGCCGAGTGCGTGACGGCCGGAAGGAACCTCAAGTGCAGCAGCGTGGATCGGCTGTTCACCGTGAAGTTCAAGGCGTTCTCCGCGACCCCGAACGTGTGGCGATTCGTGGTCAAGTTCCGCAAGCAGGCGATCGACCCGATGCAGGTGTTCGAAGGCCCGGTGACGGTCCACATGAGCTACGGGCCGACGCCGCCGCCCAGCGGATCGATCGACCGCCTTGGCGTCATCAGCGATTGCCGGGCGACCAGCAGCGGCCTCAAATGCCGGCAATTCTAACGTAGGGGGGAGGCTGGGGAACGAGACCAGCGGGCGCGGAAGCACGGATCGCTTCCGCGCCCGCTCGGGTGGCGCGCCCGGCGACGTTTCAGGTCGCCGGGCCGATCTCGGGACGGCGCGGCCGTTCGCCACGGAAGATGCGGCACTCGATGTGCCGCGCGGTCATGCTCCCATGCGCGCGTGGGGCGAGGCGTCCAACCGCATCGCTGACGCTTGGGGTTCGGCCTGACGCCGCGCCGCTGATCACACGTTTCCGAGCGGGATGCCGTCGCCGAGCGCCCGATGCAGGTAGGAAACAGTGATCGCCTGGTTGACGTAACCCGGCCTTATCGGACCTCGTGCCGTCTCGCCTATGCTTTCAATGACGGCTTCCGGGCGGCAGTTCCACGCCCCGCGCCGGCTATGCCGGCGGGGGGAGCACCGCGAGCGTCCGCACCTCGATGCTCTCACGCGCCGGGCGCGTCGAGCGGCGCCGTCGGAGCGTCGCAAGGCGGCGTGCCGTAGCGTAACCACGGATCAGAACACGTTGGGATCCCAGCCGTAGGCCCAGCGCTCGAGGAGCGCGCGCGTCTCCCGCGTGCGGAGATCGAGGTCGCTCGCCACCGCGTCGGGAACGCGTCCGCTCTGCTTTGCGAGGGCGACTTCGACGCGTGCGATGGCGACGCGAGCGCGCGCGAGCGCGAAGCCGTCTTCCGACTCGAGCGTCGCGAGACGTACGCGCTCGCTCGCGAGGAAGGCGATCAGGTCGGCTCTCGGGATGCGGTCGTTGATGGCGAGATCCCCCAAGATCGCATAGGAGAGAGGGGAGGGCCCGCTCTGTGCGGCCTCCTCGGCGGCGGCTCGGATGGCGCCAGGAGCGCCGTCGACGGACGGCGACGCCAAGTACATGGCGCGGCTCAGCGCGGCGGTCGTGGCGCTCGGGTAGCGTAGGGCGCCGTCGGCAAGGCCGGCGACGAGCGCCGCGTTCGCGGGTTGCGCCGTATCGGCGACGACCGCATGACGCCCGTCACAGAACACGAAGGCCCAGGTGGAGCCGTCGTCGTAGACGAGTCCGTTCAGGACGGCGGCGTACGCTGCGGTCATCGGTAGAATTGCGAGTCCGACGCCGCGCGCGCCGAGCTCGGTGCGTGGCGACAGCGTTCCGTCGACGAGGCCGAGATGCGCCCGCAGTGTGGGCTCGTCGTATACCTGCTGCGCCCGTCCCCCGATCATCGGCTGGACGGGGGTGCGGCTCCACCGGAGAAAGCCCTCCCACTCCCACGCCGCATACGCGCGACCGCGGATGCCGTTGTCGCGGAGGAAGGCCGCCGCGCCCGCCGGAGACGTCGAGCTGTCGAGCATGCGTTGCAAGGTGGTCGTGTTCCGAAAGACCGGGTTCTCGGCCGCGTAACGCCGGAGTAACGGCGGGGCGGCGACGAGTGCGCCCGCGAGGAGGCCCAGGGCGAGGACGCGGACCATCGGCGTCCAGGCGAGGCGCCGACGCCACCATTCGAGCTGGGCGGCGAGCATCGGTGCGAGCACCAGCACCGCGAGCGGCACGAAGCGCCGGGCGCGAAGCGCCATCGCGACGACCAGTAGACCGGCGAGGCCGTCGAACGCGAGCTGCCGACGCGCCGACCGCAAGGCCTCGCCGGCCGACGCGGATGGAAACGTGGCGCGCCGGGCCGCGATGATCCGCAGCAATGCCAGCACCGCGACCAACGCGACGACGAGGCAGAACTCCCACCGCGTGCCATAGGCGGTCAGGTCGCTCGTGAACAATGGGACCCATTCGGCGAGCCGTGGGTCGCGAAGGGCCGCGGCCACGGTGAAAGAATGCGTCAGGTTCGCCATGCCGAACGGGTTGACGGTGCCGGCGAGCGCGACCGCTCCGACGAGCGTCGCAAGCGGAATCAGATTCTCGCCACGATGGTCGCGCGCTGCCGGCAGCGACGCCAGCGCCCACATGCCGAGCAGCATGAGGCCGAAGACGTAGCCGCCGTGGACGTTGGCCCACACGACGATCACCGGAAGCGCGAGCCAGAGCCGCCGAGGCTCGCGGTCCGCCCGGGAGATGATCCACAGGAGGAGTGACGTCAGTGTCACGCTCAGGAGGTTCGGCCGCAGGTCGATGTAGCTCCGACCGGCGGCGAACGCCGCGCCGGCGGTGAGCACTGCGAGTGACCAGGCGACGCCGCGGGCTCGGCACGCGAGCGCGAGAAACGTCGCGCCCGCGACGAGCAAGGCGGCTTTGGCGAGGAGAAGCCCGATCTCTCCGAACGCGGCGTTGGCAACGTAGAAAAGGACGCCGCTCCCCCAGTTCTGGTTCACCCACACGTGTCCGCCGGTAGTGAACGACCAATCGTCCGGCGCCCCGAGGCGCCCGGCGAGAGCCTCACGCCCGGCGGCGAGCGCGATGTACAGATCGTCCGCCGGTCGGGGCTCCGCCCAGACGACCGCCAGGAGTGCGCTCGTGACGCCGAGCGCGAGCGGCAAGTCGACACGCTGACTCGCCGTCATGATCGGCGTCGTTGCGGCGGGCGTTGCGGAATGCGTCGGCGTCATCGTGCACGCGGGAGCTTGCTTTGCACGCGTCCGCATACACCAGATGGCGGCGCTTCCGCGACACTCGCCCGACGGATGCGCGTTCCATGACGCGGTTGTCGGTCGCTGCACGGACGACCGCTCCGTCCGATCTTGCCCCGCGCCGCCTATTCCACGTACGAGTCTTCACGCATGCGCGCCGTCCGGCGGGAGGTCACGATCATCGCCGTCATCCTTCTCTGCGCGACCCTCGCGATGTTCTGGGACGTGCTCATCGCAGGCGATCGGCGTCTCCTTTCGCAGGACGGCGAGGACCTGGCGAAGATCTTCCTCTATTGGCAGGACTTCTCCTTCACCGAGCTCCGCCACGGCAACCTGCCGCTCTGGAATCCGCACATCTACTCGGGTTCACCGTACTTCGCGGGCTTCCAGCCGGCGCTCCTGTATCCGCCGGGCTGGATCGGACTCGTGCTCTCGCCGGTCGTCGCGATCAACGTCGGCATCGCGCTCCATGTGTTCCTCGGAGGGTTGTGGGTCTATCTGTGGACGCGGTACCGCCGCCTCGACCGCGCCGCCTGTCTCCTCGCGGCGCTGGTCTTCATGTTTTGCGGCACCCACACCCTCCAGATCTACCGCGGGCACTTGCCGAACCTGCGGACGATGGTGTGGGCGCCGCTCTTGCTGTTGAGCGTCGACGGCTGGATCGACAGCGGACGGCTGCGCTGGGCGCTCGTCGGTGGTGCGGCCGTCGCCGCGCAACTCTTCGCCGGCCACATCCAAGAGGCATTCTACACCGGGATCGTCGCCGGGGCGTACGCCCTCGCGCTCGGATTCGGCAGGAAGCGTGTGGTCTCGGCGGTCATCGGCATCGTCGTCATCTATGCCGCAGGCGCGAGCCTCGCCGCCGTGCAATTGCTCCCCGGAATCGATGCTTCGCGCGAGACGCTGCGGACCGACCTCGGCTACCAGATCGCCAGTACCTACGCGTTCCCGCCGGAGAACCTTCTCACGCTCGTGCTTCCGGGCATCTTCGGCGACATCGTGACGATCCCCTATTGGGGACGGTGGACGCTCACCGAGATGTGCCTCTTCATCGGCGTCGCACCCTTCCTGCTCGCCCTCTACGGCGCTCGCTACGGTGCCCCGGAGGTCCGCCGCTACTCGCTTGCTTTCGCGATCTTCGTGCTGATCCTCGCGTGTGGATCCTACACGCCACTCTACCGGCTTCTGTACGACTACTTCCCCGGGTACGGGAACTTCCGGGGCACCACGAAGTTCGCGTTTCTGGCGACGCTGTTCATGGTGATGCTCGTCGCCGTGGGGTTCGATCGAGCGCTCCGCGCCGTGGCGTTGCCGCGCTGGCCGGCCACCGCAGCCATGGTGACGGGGCTCGTTCTGCTCGCTGCCGCGGGCACTGTCGACCTGTCTGCCGGCAAGGGCGGCGACGGCTGGTGGGCGCGCGCCCTCATCGCGATCGAAGGCGCGCCCGGTCCCTTCTATCAGGAGATCGACTGGGGGCTGCCGTTCATCGCGCGGGCCGGTCGGCACGCCGCCATCGTGCTCGGCCTTGGTGGCGCCACGTTCCTCGTCGCGGCCGTACTATGGCACGCGGCACGGCGGCGGCGCTGGATGGTCTACGCGCTCGCGTTCCTCGGCGTCGTCGAGGTCTTCACCTATGCGCGCTACAGTCGGGCAAGCTTCGACCCCGGAGCACGGCTGCACGCGCGCGATCAACTCCGCCGTTTTCTCGACCGTAGCCCAGGAGACTATCGCATCCTCGGCCTCAACCCGTACGTCGCCATGAGTGCCGGCGCGGACGACGTCTACGGCTACGATCCCATGCTGCTGACGCGCTACGCCGAGTTCCTCGCCGCCGCCTACGGCGTTCCCGACCCGCAGAGCTTGATCGTGAGTGGAATCAGCCGCGCGGCGCCGCTGCTCGGCATGGTGCGTCTCCGCTGGGTCGTCGAGCTCACCACGACGGGTGTCCACGCGCGGTTCGGCGCGCTACACGAGCTGCCGCGCGCATTCTTGGTCGGGCGCTGGCGTGTCATCACGGATGCCGTCGCCCGACTCGCGGCATTGAAGGACCCGACCTTCGATCCGCTCACGACGGTGCTGCTCGAGAGCGCACCGGATTCCGGCGCCCGATTCGGTCGCCGATGCTGCGAGCCTCGGCTCGGTGCGCATCGTCGATCTTTCGACCGATGCGCTCGAGATCGACGCGGATTCTCACGTTTCCCGCCGTTCTCGTCCTCACCGACAGCTACAGCGCGGGATGGCACGCCACGGCGCTCGGCGCGGCGCCGCAGCGTACCTACTCGATCCTGCCGGCGGACCACACGCTCCGCGCCATTCCGCTCGAGGCCGGGCAGCATCGCCTCCGTCTCGAGTATCGTCCGCGGGCCTTCGTCGTTGGCGCGTGGCTCACGGTTGCCGCCCTCGTAGGCTATGCGGTCGCGATTGCCGTGCTCTGGCGCCGCGGGCGGGCCGGCGCCATCAGATTCGCTCGTCGCACGGCGAGCCGACGGCCCTCGAAGCTGTAGTCGAGCGCGCAGCAGTCGCCCGCCGCGACGTTGCCGTCGTCACATTGCTCGGGAGGCTCGACGATGGCGCTGCTGCAGACGCCGTCGCGGCACTGTCGTTCTGGACGGCGTGGGGGGGCAGTCTATCTCGCGATCGCCGTCGGACTCCTCTCGGCGCGCCGCGTGAGCCTTGCGCCGCGCCGCCGTCATGGAGGATGAGCGTGGACGAGACGGAGGTGCCGCATGGCGGACGAGTGCGTGCTCTGCCAGATCGTGAACCGCGAGCTTCGCGCGAAGGTGCTGTACGCCGACGACCTCGTGCTCGCCTTCGACCTTCCGAAAGATCATCCCGTGCGGATCGCGCCCGATGCAGGTAGGAAACAGAGATCGCCTGGTTGACGTAACCTGCCCTTATCGGACCTCGTGCCGTCTCGCCTATGCTTTCAATGACGGGGCGGACGAGGTGGTGTTTCGCCGTCCGCCCAAGTTGCTTGGCTCATACCGACGCAGGCGCGGCGTGCCAAGACGCAGCGCGGCGTCCGCGACGATGGGAACGTCGGCGGCCATTCAGGCGGGAAACTCGAACGACAACGCGGCCGCGGTCTGTGGCGGTGATCGCGCCGGGGCGAGCCGCGGGAGGGCGGTGGGGAGTCCGAGGTGGCGCAGGATGCGGTCCACGACGGGGGGATCTTCGATCGTCGCGATGAACCGCAGGCGCCCGCCACAGGCGCACGCCAGCACATCGATCTCGAAGATCCGGCGGAGCAGTTCGGCCCACGCGCGATAGCGTCTCGACGACGCGCGCGGTGGCGGTGCGGACGTTTCAGCCGTCGCACCCTGGGCATCGGCGCCGTTCGCGCTTGCGCCATCCGATACCGATGGTGCTGGCTTGCGCGGAGGGCTGGTCGCCGCGATGTGAGGCACCGTCGGTGGCGCCGGCGGGGATCCGGCGGAAACCGGGGCGGGCACCGAGGCCGGAAGCACCGCGCGGATTGCGGTGGCACGGCGCCGCGCGCGAGGTGCGAGGATACCCTGATAGATGAGAAGATTCACCCGCGGCTTCGGGATCAACACGGCGAGCTTCTCCAGGAACTCGACGCCAGTGAACACGAGGGCGCGCGTGCCGTCGGCCCAGGGACGCGCGAGCCTGAGCCCGACGCGGCCGTCGGCGAGCAGCTCGATCCGCTCTTGCGCGAGCGGCGGGCGCAGGAGGTAGTGACACAACCGTTCGAGCCCGGCGCGATCGTCGGCACGGACCGTCCGTCCGGCGTGCAGATCGAAGCTCCCGTGGCGCGCATGCCACGCGGTCTCAGGCTTGTGCGTATCGACGCGGGGATCGTTCCCGCTCCGCATGACCCGTGCGTGGGGAGAGCGGCCGAGAATGCTGCGCCCGGCGACCGACGCGGCGCAGAGCGCGGCGAGCCCCGGCGCATCCTCCGCGAGGGGATCGCCCCCGTCTCCGTCTACCTCGCCAAGCGGGGAGCCGCGGCGCGCGAGCAGACGTTCGACCCGGCGCGCGATCGCTGCGACGAGGCGCGCGAGTTCGCGCGGCGTCGGCGGTGCCGCGGGCACGAAGCGCCAGTCGTCGCCGGCACGAGCGAAGACCCCGTCGAGGACGAGCGTGTGGTAGTGGACGTTCAGATTGAGGCCGCTGCCGAAGCGTTGGATCGCGGTGACGGCCCCCGTCTCCGCGTCCGTGATCCCGGCGCGCCGGGCGCGGCGGCGGTAGAAGCCGCGGAGGGCGCGCGCGTAGACGGCGAGCACCTCGCGGCAGAGATCGTGGTTCCAGGCCAGGAGATACCGCAGCCGGAACGGCAGGCTCAGCACCCATTGCCGCATCGGGACGGCGGGGAGCACGTGATCGACGAGATGCGCCGCGCGCTCCGCCATGCGCCGCCCGCCGCAGCTCGGGCAGACCGCCCGTGCCTTGCAAGAGAACGGCACGAGGCGCTCCGCGTGGCAGGCGTCGCAGCGAAAGCGTGCGAAGCCCCGGGCCCACACGCCGCACCCGAGGAACTGGCGGAACTCCCGCTCGACGAACGTCGGTACGCCGCCGGCCCCGTCCGCGGCCGCGAGGAAAGTCGCGAGATGCTCGCGCACGATACGGTGGAGGACCGTGTGCTCGGCGGCCCGCGGGCGGTATGCGTGGACCCGTGGATGCGCGGGTCGCGTGATATCGCACGCTGGTGCGGAAACCGATGCCATCGGAATCCGCATCGTCGGTGGTGCGTGCGCATGCGTCGCTACGAGTAGGCATTGCCGCGGTTGCGGCGGTGGGAACGTGGGTCCCTGCTTGACAACGCGGCGCCCTTTCGCTTTATCTTCTCCTGTGGACCCTGCGCCGTCCTCGCCGCATGCCGCGCCCTGGGGCGTCCCGCCGGCGATGCTCGCGCGGCCCTGGCGTGACGAGCTGCGCCACCTCGAGCGCGGCAACTGCGCGATGCTCGTCGACAGCCATCTCTGCCGGCTCGCGCGCCAGGAGGCGGCCTGCCGACGCGTGCTCGGCATCCTCGCGGCGGCGTTCCTGCGGCGCCGGGCGCACCATCCCCTCGGCTTCGCCCGGGTCGGCGACTGCACGCGCGAGCGGTTCGGGATCTCGGCGCGTGAGCTGCAGAGCATGGCACGCGTTGCGACGAAGCTCCAGATGTTGGAGGGACTCTCGCGCGCGTTCGAGGCCGGCGAGCTTGCGTGGACGCACGTCCGCCTGCTGATCGACGTCGCGACCCCTGCCACCGAAGCGCGCTGGATCGCCCTGGCGCGCGGGCTCACGGTGCGCGCGCTCCAGCAGCGCATTCGCGCGGACGGCGATCATACCGGCGACGGTCCAGGCGGCGGCGATCCCGTGGGCGGCGATCCCGTGGGCGACGGTGGCGCGGAGCACGGTCCGCCACGCCCGCTCGCGCCGTGCGCGGGCCGCGACGAGACACCGGCTGGCGCGTCGAGGGAAGACAACCGGCGGACGATCGAGGGCGAGCCGGTCGTGCGGATTCGGCTCGGCTGCCCGCGCCGGCTGCGCGCCCTGTGGCGCGCGACGGTCGAGCTGGCACGACGCATGGCGGGGCAGCCCCTTGCGCTCTGGGAGGCCTGCGAGGCGATTGCCGCCGAAGGACTCGCGTCGCCAGTGGCGCGCGGGGCACTCCGCGCGACGGCGCAGGAGGCGTCGCCGACGATGCGGTCACCGGTCGGCGCCGATGCAACGCTGGACGCGAATCGTGCCGCGGGCCGAGCCCGTGCGCTCAGCGCCGCGGGCACAGTGCGCGATGGCGACGGTGTTCTTGATGTCAATGCCCCTAGCGCAGGCGACCCGGCAATCGCCGCCGCGATGCCGGACGACGTCGCTCCGCTCTCGGCCGGCCTCGATGGTCTCGATGCCTTCGCGCTCGACACGCGCCTGCGTGCAGCACTCGCCGCCATGCACCGGGTCCATTGGCAGACGGGGCGGCTCTTGAGGCTCGTATTCGATCTCCGGCTCTACCGCTGGCTCGGGTTCTCGACGGCAGCGCGGTACGCGAAAGAACGGCTCGGGCTCGGGATTCGCACGGCGGAGGGGCTCGTCGCGGTGGAGCGCGTCACCTGGCGCGCACCGCAGCTCGCGGCGGCGTACGAGCGCGGGGCAATCTCACCGCTGCGGGCGCTCATCATTGCGCCCGTGCTCAGTGCCACTCACGAAGCCGCGTGGGTGGCCCGCGCCACGGAGGTGACCGTTCGGCGCCTCGGTGACGAGGTTACGTGGGCGCTGAATCATCAGGACGTCCGGCCGCTCTGTGAGCCGGTGGCGCCGCCGGCGGCGGGCGCGCTCGTCATGCCGACGGACGCGCAAATGCGTGCGCGTTTCGCGGACGAGACACCGGAGGTTGTACTCAGCCTCCCCGCACCGGCGTCGGTGGCGGCGCTCTTCGAGACCGCCATGGCGGCGTTCACCCCGGCGGGGGCGCCGCGCTGGCGCGGCTTCGAGAAGCTGCTCGAGCATGTCGGAGCCGAATGGCAGGCGCAGCCCCGCCATCGCGATCCCGTGTTCGAGCGTGACGGCTGGCGCTGCGCGGTGCCGGCGTGCAGCGCGCGGCGGGCGCTGCACGATCATCACATCATTTTCCGCTCGCGCGCGGGCGGCAACGGCCGCGAGAACCGCGTGACGGTCTGTGCGACGCACCACCACCACGGGCTGCACGGCGGTGGGTCCGTGCGGGCGTGGGGCGAGGCGCCCGACGGCATTCACTGGGAGCTCGGCGTGCGGCGGGACGGCCCACCGCTGCTCGCGCTGATGGGAGAACGTTATGTGAGTGCGAGTTGACCAGCGATCACGCGCCTTCGGCCGCGCGCACGCGGCGTTCGAGCGTCTCCGTGTCGTCCGGGGTCAGACTGAAATAGCGTGCCTCGGGATGGTGGAAGACGAGGGCCGACACCGAGCCCTCCGGCTCCATCATGAAGCCCTCCGTCAGCTGCACGCCGATCTGCGGCGGACTTCCACTCGTCCGCCAGCGCACGACGCCCGGCCCGACGGTGGTCGCGAACATGAAGACGTAGTCGGTGCGGCCGGCCGCCGTGGGCGCGGCCCGATCGGGCCCGTCGACGCCAGCCCTGCGCTAAGCGTCATTGCCGCTCCATACCCCCTATGGTACCTTAGCCGAGCGCTGTCGTGCCGATACGTAAGGGAGATCAGAACGGTGAATCAGCTCTCGCGAAATCTCGCGCTGTGGCTGCTCCTCATCCTGATGGTCCTGCTGCTGGTGAACGTCTTCACCAAGCAGCCGACGCGCGACCAGGAGATCGATCTTCAGCGATTTCTCAGCGCCGGTCGAGAAGGGCGAGATCACCGAGGTCACGATCCAGGGCCAGGACATCCACGGCAAGCGCACCAGACGGGCGAGGCGTTCCGCACCTTCGCGCCCGCGTACCCCGAGCTGATCAGCGACCTCCGCGCCAAGGGCGTCAAGATCGACGCGCGGCGCGAGGACCCCGAGCCCTTCTGGTACGTGTCTCCTGGTCAACTGGTTCCCGATGATCCTCCTGATCGGCGTCTGGGTCTTCTTCATGCGCCAGATGCAGGTCGGCGGCGGCAAGGCGATGTCGTTCGGCAAGAGCCGCGCGAAGCTGCTCACCGAGAACCAGCACAAGGTCACCTTCGACGACGTCGCCGGCATCGACGAGGCCAAGGAAGAGCTCGAAGAGATCATCGCCTTCCTGAAGGACCCGAAGAAGTTCACCAAGCTCGGCGGCCGCATCCCGAAGGGCGTCCTGCTGGTCGGCCCGCCGGGCACCGGCAAGACGCTGCTCGCGCGCGGCGTCGCCGGCGAGGCGGGCGTGCCGTTCTTCTCGATCAGCGGCTCCGACTTCGTCGAGATGTTCGTCGGCGTCGGCGCGTCGCGCGTGCGCGACCTCTTCGTCCAGGGCAAGAAGAACGCGCCCTGCATCATCTTCATCGACGAGATCGACGCCGTCGGGCGCCATCGCGGCGCCGGCCTCGGCGGCGGCCACGACGAGCGCGAGCAGACGCTGAACCAGCTGCTCGTCGAGATGGACGGCTTCGAGACCAACGAAGGCGTCATCATGATCGCCGCCACCAACCGCCCCGACGTGCTCGATCCGGCGCTGCTGCGCGCCGGGCCGCTTCGACCGCCGCGTGGTCGTGCCGCGTCCCGACGTGAAGGGCCGCGAGGGCATCCTCAGGGTCCACACCGCGCACGCGTGCCGCTCGGCGACGACGTCGACATCGAGCTGCTCGCGCGCGGCACGCCCGGGCTTCGCCGGCGCCGACCTGGAGAACCTCGTCAACGAGGCGGCGCTGCTCGCGGCGCGCAACAACCAGCGAGAAGGTCATGATGATCGACTTCGAGGTCGCGAAGGACAAGGTCATGATGGGCTCCGAGCGGCGCAGCATGATCATCAGCCTCGAGGAGCGGCGGAACACCGCCTACCACGAGTCCGGCCACGCCCTGGTCGCGAAGCTGCTGCCCGGGCGCCGATCCGGTGCACAAGGTCACGATCATCCCGCGCGGCATGGCGCTCGGCCTGACGCAGCAGGTGCCGATCGACGACCGCCACACCTACGACCAGCAGTTCCTCGAGAACAACCTGGCGATCCTCTTCGGCGGTCGCGCCGCGGAGGAGCTGGTCCTCGGCCACATGACGACCGGCGCCGGCAACGACATCGAGAAGGCCACCGAGCTCGCGCGCAAGATGGTCTGCGAGTGGGGCATGAGCGAGAAGCTCGGGCCGATGACCTTCGGCAAGAAGGAAGAGCAGATCTTCCTCGGCCGCGACTTCACGCAGGCCGCGGAGTACTCGGAGAGCACCGCGGTCGAGATCGACGCCGAGCTCCGGCGCATCATGTCGCGAGGGCTACCAGCGCGCCAAGAGCCTGCTGAACCAGAACCTCGAGATCCTCCACAAGATGGCGGAGGCGCTGCTCGAGCGCGAGAGCCTCGACGGCCCCGACATCGACGATCATCCAGAGCTGCGGCGGAGGCAACGGCCTCAACATCGGCGCCGCGAGCGCCTGAGAGGCCGGTCGCTCGCGGTCCCGCGATGCGGCTTCGGGAGCTCGTCGGGGCGCGACGCCGCCGCCACGTCCTCGCTCCGCCTGCGGCTTCCCGAGGGGCGGACGGCGGTGATGGGGATCGTCAACGTCACGCCCGATTCCTTCTCCGACGGCGGACGGTACGCGACGATGCCCGCGCGCGGTCGGAGCACGCGCGGCGCTTGCTCGCCGAGGGCGCGGATGTGCTCGACGTCGGCGGCGAGTCGACGCGGCCCGGCGCGCCTCCCGTCGCCGCCGCCGACGAGCGCGCGCGCGTCCTGCCCGTGATCGCCGCGCTCCGCGGCCGAGGGCGAGGTGCCGATCTCGGTCGACACGACCAAGGCCGAGGTCGCGGCCGCTGCGCTTGCAGTCGGCGCCGACATGGTGAACGACGTGAGCGCAGGACGTTTCGACGCGAGCATGCTGCCGCTCGTCGCGCAGCACGGGGCCGCGATCGTGCTCATGCACATGCAGGGGATACCGGCGACCATGCAGGAGGCGCCGCACTACGGCGACGTGGTGGGGGAGGTCGTGCGCGTTCCTGGCGGAGCGGGCGGCCGCGGCGCGCGCCGCCGGCATCGCCACCGAGCGGATCTGGCTCGATCCCGGGCTCGGCTTCGGCAAGCGCCGGGCCCACAACCTCGCGCTGCTCGCCGGGTTGCGAACGGATCGTGGCGCTCGGGCATCCGGTGGTGATCGGGGCTTCGCGGAAGGGCTTTCTCGGCGAGCCTCGGCGGCGGATCCGGTCGGAGACCGCCTCCCGGCGTCCCTCGCGGCGGCGGTGCTGGCGGCGGCGGGAGGCGCGCGCGTCGTCCGTGTCCACGACGTCGGCCCCACGCGGCGCGCCCTCGCGGTCGCCGATGCCACGCGCCGGGCGGCGCGGACGAGCGGCTGACATGCTCGGGCTCTTTCGCGATTTCCGCTGGCAGGACGTGCGTCGACATCTTCATCATCGCTTTCGTCGTCTACCAGCTCGGGCTGCTGATCCGCGGCACGCGCGCCGTGCAGATGATCATCGGGTCTGGTCGTCCTCGTGGCGGTGTATCAGGGGGCGCAGTACTTCGAGCTCTACACCGTGAACTGGATCCTCGACTCGATCGGCAACGTGCTGCTGATCATCGTCGTGGTCGTGTTCCAGGGCGACATCCGCCGCATGCTGACGCAGGTCGGCACCGGGCCGCTCTTCAGCGGGATGCCGCGGGCGGCGCACGGGCAGATGATCGAGGAGATCACGCGCGCGGCCGTGAACCTGGCGAGCCGCCGCATCGGCGCGCTCGTCGTGATGGCGCGCGACGTCGGCCTGAACGAGTACATCGAGGGCGGCACCCGGCTCGATGCCCAGGTCACCAAGGAGCTGATCCAGACGATCTTCGTGCCGGCATCGCCGCTGCATGACGGGGCGCTGGTCGTGCAGCACGGCCGCGTGGTGGCGGCGGGCTGCTTCCTGCCGCTCACGACGAACCCCAACGTGTCGAAGACGCTCGGCACCCGCCACCGTGCCGCGATCGGCCTCACCGAGGAGACCGACGCGGTCGTGATCGTCGTGTCCGAGGAGGAGGGCAAGATCTCGCTCGTCCGCGAAGGCCGTATCACCCGCGATCTCGACGCCGGCGTGCTGCGCAGCACGCTGCAGCAGCTCTTCACCTGATGGCCTCGTTCCTGCCGGATTGGCGCATCGCCACCCAGCCGCTCCGCGACTGGCGGCGCTACACGGGACCGCTGCGGCGCAACATCGTCGGCAAGCTCTTCGCGCTCCTCGTGGCGTTCCTCATGTGGTTCTTCGTGAACGCCGGCAAGCGGGAGACACAGGTGCTGCAGTTCCCGGTCGAGTTCCGCAACATGCCCGAGCACTCCGCGCTGGTGACCCGCGAGCGGGTGGACTCGATTTCGGTGAAGCTGAACGGGCCGGGCGCGCTGCTCGCGTCGCTCGACGGGCGGCGCGCCCCGATCATCGTCGATCTCTCGACCATCGAGCCCGGCTCCGACATGCGCCTCAAGGTGCGCGACGACATGATCCGCGTGCCGCGCGGGGTGCGCATCCTCGACGTCGAGCCCGCGCGCATTCCGATCCGGCTGGAGGAGATCCGCCAGGCGACGGTGCCGGTGCGGCTGGCCCGGGTGGGGGAGCCCGCGGACGGCTTCAAGGTCGATACGATCAAGCTGTCGCCGGCGAACGTCGTCGTCAGCGGGCCGGCCAGCACCATCGAGTCGCTGCAGTTCGTCGAGACCGAGCCGTTCGACCTCGCGGGGATCAGCGGCAACGTGCAGCGGGCCGTCGGGGTGGTGCGCGGCGAGCGCGTGCTTTCGATCACGCCCGAGCGGGTGCTGGCGCAGGTCGCCGTCGAGCCGGTGCGGATCACGCGGGACGTGAAACGGGTGGCCGTCGAGGTGCGGAACGCGGATCGCCCCTTTCAGCTGCGCCCGCCGCGTGTCAATCTCACTGTCCGTGGGCCACAGCGGCTGGTGCAGGGGATGGACCTCGACCCCGGGAGCGTCTACGTCGATGCGGCGCAACTCGGGGTGGGCGAGCACCTGGTCGAGCCGGAGGTCGTGCTGCCGAGCGGCGTCGAGCTGGTGAAGCGCGATCCGGCTGCGTTGAGCCTGGAAATCATGGACAAGGACAAGCCCGAGAAGACCCCGACCGGATCTCCCGACAAGAAGAACGGAGCGCGCAGATGACAACCGGGTCCAACGGCAACGGCGGTACGGTTCGGACGCGCCAGCTCTTCGGCACGGACGGCGTCCGCGGCGTCGCCAACATCGAGCCGATGACCTCGGAGACGGCGCTGCGCCTCGGGCGCGCGGTCGCCTACGTGTTCCGCCGCGCCGCCGGCCGGCGCCACAAGATCATCATCGGCAAGGATACGCGCGTCTCGGGCTACATGCTGGAGACGGCCATGGCGTCCGGCATCTGCTCGATGGGCGTGGACGTGCTGCTCGTCGGCCCGCTGCCGACTCCCGGCATCGCGTTCCTCACGCGCAGCCTGCGCGCCGACGCCGGCGCCGTCATCTCCGCCTCACACAACCCGTTCCAGGACAACGGCATCAAGTTCTTCTCCAGCGCGGGGTTCAAGCTCCCCGACGACGTCGAGCTCGAGATCGAGCGCCTCGTCCTCGAGACCGAGATCGACCACCTGCGGCCGACGGCCGACGAGATCGGCAAGGCGTTCCGCATCGACGACGCGCTCGGTCGCTACAACGTGTTCGTGAAGAACACCTTCCCGCGCGACCTCACGCTCGACGGCCTGCGGGTCGTCGTCGACTGCGCCAACGGCGCCGCGTACAAGGTCGCGCCCGAGGTGCTGCAGGAGCTCGGCGCGACGGTCACCGCGATCGGTGTCGATCCCGACGGCGAGAACATCAACCGCGATTGCGGCGCCACGGCCCCGGCGGCGCTGCAGGCGGCGGTGATCGAGCAGCGCGCGCACGTCGGCGTCGCGCTCGACGGCGACGGCGATCGCTGCATCTTCGTCGACGAGTGCGGGCAGGTGGTGGACGGCGATGCCGTCCTGGCGATCGCGGCACGCGAGCTGGGAGAGCAGGGGCGGCTCGTCGGCAAGCACGCTCGTCACCACGCACATGAGCAACTTCGGCCTCGAGCTCGCGATGCAGCGATCTCGGCATCAACGTCCGGAAGACGCAGGTCGGCGATCGCTACGTCCTCGAGGAGATGCAGCGCGGCGGCTTCAACCTCGGCGGCGAGCAGTCGGGCCACGTCCTCTTCCTCGATCACACCACCACCGGCGACGGCCTCATCACGGCGCTCGTCGTGCTGGGCGTCATGCGGACGCGCGGACTGCCGCTGTCGGCGCTGGCGCGCGTCATGCACAAGTTCCCGCAGGTTCTGATCAACGTCCCGGTGCGCGAGAAGCGCGACCTCGACGGCATCGCCGAGGTGCGCGCGGCCGTGGACGCCGTCGAGGGGGCGCTCGGCGGGCGCGGGCGCGTCTACATCCGCTATTCCGGCACCGAGGCCCTGGCGCGCGTCATGGTCGAGGGCGAGGATCTGGCGCAGGTCGAGGCGCATGCGGCGCACATCGCCGACGCCGTCCGGGCGGCGCTCGGCGCGAGCCGTGACACCGAGCGAGCCTCCGCCAAGGGCGGCTGAGGCGTGCCGCGGCTCGGCGTCAACATCGACCACGTTGCGACCCTGCGACAGGCGCGCCGCGTCGCCTATCCGAGCCCGCTGGAAGCGGCACAGGCGGCGGAGGCCGGCGGCGCCGACGCGCATCACCGTCCACCTGCGTGAGGACCGCCGCCACATCCAGGATGCCGACGTCGAGGCGCTACGCGCCGCGCTGCGCGTGCCGATGAACCTCGAGATGGCGGCGACCGCCGAGATGGTCGCGATCGCGCTGCGCGTCCGGCCGCTCGACGTCTGCCTCGTCCCCGAGCGTCGCGAGGAGATCACGACCGAGGGCGGGCTCGCGGTCGCGGGCCACGAGACGACGTTGCGGGAGGTGGTGACGCGGCTGCGGGGCGACGGCATCCGGGTGTAGCCTGTTCGTCGATCCCGACGCCGCGCAGATCGACGCGAGTGCCGCGCATCGGCGCCGACGCCGTCGAGCTGCACACCGGCCGCTACGCCGGACACGGCGACGCGGCGGCGGCCGCGGCCGAGCTGGCGGGATTGCACGCGGCGGCCGCGCAGGCGACGGGCCCTCGGCCTGGTCGTCAACGCCGGGCACGGCCTGCGGTACGACAACACCCGTCCGGTAGCGGCGATCCCCGGCATCGATACGCTCAACATCGGCCACAGCATCGTCGCGCGCGCCATCCTCGTCGGCATGGAGCGCGCCGTGCGCGAGATGCGCACGCTCTGCGCCCCATGATCGTCACCACGGCCGCGGAGATGCGGCGCATGGACGCGTTCGCCATCGAGCAGGGCGGCGTGCCCGCCGACGGTGCTGATGGAGCGCGCCGGGCTCGGCGCCGCCGCGGCCCTGCTGGCGCGCTTCCCGCACGTGCGGAAGACCGGCGTCGTGGTGCTCGCCGGCAAGGGGAACAACGGCGGCGACGGCTTCGTCGTGGCCCGTGCCCTCAAGAAGAGGCGCGTGCGCTGCGAGGTCGTCCTGGCCGCGCCGCGCGCCGAGATCCGCCGCGCCGGCGCGCGCCAAGCTCCTTGCCTGGGAGCGCGCAGGCGGCAAGACGACGACGATCACGGCAAGCGACCTCGGTCCGCTCGCGCGCGCGCTCGGACGTGCCGGCTGCGTCGTCGACGCGCTCTTCGGCACGGGGCTCGGTGCGACCGGTCGACGGGCATGGCGGCCGAGGCGATCGCCCTGGTGAACGCGAGCGGCGTGCCGACGGTCGCGCTCGACATCCCGTCCGGCCTCGACGCCGATCGCGGCGTGCCGCTCGGCACGGCGATCGAGGCCGAGCTGACCGTCGCGTTCGCCGCGCCGAAGATCGGGACCATCCTGTACCCCGGCGCGCGCTACACGGGGGAGCTGGCGGTCGTCGACATCGGCATCCCGGACGAGGCGATCGCCGCGGTCGCACCGGCGGCCGAGGCGATCGCTCGCGGCGGACGCGGCGGCGCTCCTCGGCCCGCGCGATCCCGAGGCGCACAAGGGGACGAACGGCCACGTCGCCGTCATCGCCGGCGGCCGCGGCAAGACCGGGGCGGTCGTGCTGGCGAGCCGCGCGGCGGCGCGCGCCGGCGCCGGTCTGGTGACCGTCGGCGTGCCGGCGGGCGTGCAGCCGGTGGTCGCGGCGCGGCTTGCTCGAGGAGATGACGTCCGCCGCTTCCCGACGACGCCGAGCGGCGGGCTCGCGTTCCCGACGCCGCATGCCTACGCGGCGCTGCTCGCGGGCAAGCACGGCGCTCGTGATCGGCCCCGGGATCGGCGTCTCGGACGCGCGGTGCACGCTCGTCGCCTGGATGGTGCGGCACGCGCGAGCTGCCGATCGTCGTCGACGCCGACGCGCTCAACTGCCTCGCGCGCTCGCGTCCGGAGGGCGAGTGGGGCGCCGCGAAGCTCCCGCGCATCCTGACGCCGCATCCCGGCGAGATGGCCCGCCTCGCCGGCATGTCGACGCGCCGAGGTCCAGGCGGATCGCGTCGGCGCCGCCCGCCGGCTCGCGCGCGGCGCGCGACGTCGTCGTCGTGCTGAAGGGCGCGCGCACCGTGATCGCCGATCCCGACGGCCGGGTCGCGATCAACTGCTCGGGGAACCCGGGGCTCGGCAGCGGCGGGACCGGCGACGTGCTCGCCGGCATCCTCGGCGGTCTTCTGGCGCAGGGCTATCCGGCGCCGGACGCGGCGCGCCTCGGCGTCTTCCTGCACGGCCACGCCGCCGACCGGGTCGCCGCGCGCCGCGGCATGATCGGCCTCCTGGCGTCGGATGTGATCGAGGAGCTGCCCGCGGCGACGGCGGCCCTTGCGGCGCACGCCGGCGCATGACCGCAGCGGGGCCTCGAGCTCGACAGCGGCTCGGTCGAGGAGACCGAGGCGATCGCCCGCCGGCTCGGGGCAGCGGCGCGCCCCGGCGACGTCATCGCGCTCAGCGGCGACCTCGGCGCCGGCAAGACCGCCTTCGTGCGCGGCCTCGCGGCCGGCCTCGGCATCGACCCCGCGGACGTCGCGAGCCCGACCTTCACCATGGTCGCCGAGCACCTGGGCCGCCTCCCGCTCGTCCACGTCGATCTCTACCGCCTGGAGCCGGGGGAGGCCGACGTGCTGGCGCTCCGGGAGTACGCCACGGCGGCGGCGGTGACGGCGATCGAGTGGTTCGAACGGCTTCCCGCCGGCGCGCTGGATGCGTACCTGCGGGTTCGGATAGACTACGCGCGAGCCGGGGCGCCGGCTGCGTTTTCGAGGGGCGCGGCGCAGCGTGCCGAGCGCCTCATCGCCGCGCGCGCTCTCCGGCGCGCGCGACCATGAGCCTGATCGTCCAGAAGTACGGCGGCACGTCCGTCGGCGACGTCGACCGCATCCGCAACGTCGCGCGCCGGGTCGGCGCGCGGCCGGGCGGCCGGCGACGACCTCGTCGTGGTCGTGTCGGCGATGGCGGGCGAGACCAACCGCCTGCTCGAGCTCGCGCACGAGCTCGTCCCCGAGCCCGACCGCGCGCGAGGCCGACGTCCTGGTCGCGACCGGCGAGCAGGTGACGGTCGCGCTGCTGGCGATCGCGCTCAAGGCAGGCCGGCTGCCCGGCGGTGTCGTTCCTCGGCCACCAGGTCCGGATCGCGCACCGACAGCGCCTTCGGCAAGGCGCGCATCAAGAGCATCGACGCCGAACCGGATCCGCGGCGCTCGCCGCCGGGCAGGTCGTCGTGGTGGCGGGCTTCCAGGGCGTCGACGACGACGACAACATCACCACGCTCGGGCGCGGCGGCTCGGACACCAGCGCCGTCGCGCTCGCGGCCGCGCTGCGCGCCGACGAGCTGCGAGATCTACACCGACGTCGACGGCGTCTACACCAGCGACCCGCGCATCTGCCCGAACGCGCGCAAGCTCGACCGCATCTCGTACGACGAGATGCTCGAGCTCGCGAGCCTCGGCGCCAAGGTGCTGCAGATCCGCTCCGTCGAGTTCGCGAAGCGCTACCGCGTGCCGCTGCACGTGCGCTCGAGCTTCAGCGAGCGTGGACGGCACCTGGGTCGTCGAGGAGGAGGCGAGCATGGAAGACGTCCTCGTCTCGGGCGTCACCTACGACCGCGACGAGGCGAAGATCACGCTTGTGCGCGTGCCCGATCAGCCCGGGCTCGCGGCCCGCATCTTCGGCCCGATCGCCGACGCCAACATCGGCGTCGACATGATCATCCAGAACGCCAGCGCCGAGGGCACGACCGACCTGACGTTCACCGTGCCGAAGGCCGACTTCCGTCAGGCGCTCGCGCTCGTCGGAGGCGCACGCGCGCGAGATCGGCGCCGCGGGCGTCCGCACGGACGACGGACGTCGCCAAGGTGTCGATCGTCGGGCTCGGCATGCGCAGCCACGCCGGCGTCGCGGCCCAGATGTTCCGCACGCTCGCCGACGACGGCATCAACATCCAGATGATCTCGACCTCGGAGATCAAGGTCTCGGTGGTGGTCGACGCGCAAGTACGCCGAGCTCGCCGTGCGCGTGCTGCACGACGCCTTCCTCGGAGCGGCAGGCGAGCTCGTGATGCGGCACCGACCATCCAGCTCTACGACACGACGCTGCGCGACGGGTGCCAGGGCGAGGACGTCGCGTTCACGCTCGAGGACAAGCTGCGCATCGCCGAGCGCCTCGACGCCTTCGGCATGCACTACATCGAGGGCGGCTGGCCGGGGTCGAACCCGCGCGACGCGGCGTTCTTCGCGGCCGTGCGATCGCTCGGCCTGCGTCAGCACGCAAGGTCGCGCGCCTTCGGCTCGACGCGCCGCCCGGGCGTCACCTGCGACGCCGATCAGAACATCGCGATGCTGCTCGAGGCGGCGACGCCGGTCGTCACGCATCGTCGGCCGGACCTGGGACCTGCCGGTCGACCAGCGATCTGCGCATTCCGCTGCAGGCGAACCTCGACATCATCGCCGACACGGTCGCCTATCTGCGGGCGCGCGTCGACGAGGTGATCTTCGACGCCGAGCACTTCTTCGACGGCTACCGCGGCGCACCCGAGTACGCGCTCGCGTGCGTCGCGGCGGCCGCCGACGCGGGCGCGACGCTGATCTGCCTCTGCGACACGCGCGGCGGCAGCCTGCCGCAGCAGGTCGCCGCGGGACCCGTGGCCGCGGCGCGCTGCGCGGTCGACGGTCCCCGCTCGGCATCCACTGCCACAACGACGCCGAGCTCGCGGTCGCCAACTCGCTCGCCGCGATCGCGGCGGGCGCCGTCCAGGTGCAGGGCACCATCAACGGCGTCGGCGAGCGCTGCGGCAACGCCAACCTGTGCTCGATCGTCGCCAACCTCCAGCTGAAGCTCGGGCTACGACTGCGTCGAGCCCGAGGCGCTCGCGGGGCTGCAGGCGCTGTCGCACTTCATCGACGAGCTCGCGAACCGCGAGCCGACGAAGCGCCAGCCGTACGTCGGGCTGTCGGCCTTCGCGCACAAGGGCGGGCTGCACGTCGCGGCGGTGCAGCGGCGAGCGCGAGATCTACGAGCACATCGATCCCGACGCTCGTCGGCAACCGCCAGCGCGTGCTGCTGTCGGACCTCTCGGGGCGGAGCAACATCGTCTACAAGGCGCGCGAGTTCGGCATCGACCTCGACGGCACGGATCCCGCGGTGCAGGCGCTGCTCGACGAGCTGAAGGACCTCGAGAGCCGCGGCTACCAGTTCGAAGGCGCCGAGGCGAGCTTCGAGCTGCTGATGCAGCGCGCGCTGCACGGCTACGAGCGGCGCTTCCGTCTGATCGGCTTCCGCGTGATCGACGAGAAGCGCATCGAGGACGAGCCGCCGCTCTCCGAGGCGACGATCATGCTGGCCGGCCCCGACGGCCAGATCGAGCACACCGCCGCGACCGGCAACGGCCCGGTGCAGGCGCTCGATCGCGCGCTGCGCAAGGCGCTCATGCAAGTTCTTCCCGGCGATCGAGCGAGGTGGCCCTGCTCGACTTCAAGGTGCGCGTGCTCGGCTCCGACGGCGGCACGGGCGCGGTCGTGCGCGTGCTGATCGAGTCGGGCGACGCGCACGATCGCTGGGGCACGGTCGGCGTCTCGCAGAACCTGGTCGAGGCGAGCTGGCAGGCGCTCGTCGATTCGCTCGACTACAAGCTCTACAAGGACGGCACGATCGTCCGCGGGCGGGTCCATCGCCGGGACGGCGGCGGTACGGCGTCACCGGCGCGGGCGGCCGGACGCGAGGCCTGATGCTCGGGTCGGTCTGGGAGCGTCTCAAGGAGGACGTCGAGGTCGTCTTCGAGCGCGATCCGGCGGCGCGCTCGCGCTCGAGGTCGTGCTCACGTACCCGGGGGTGCACGCGCTCGTCCTCCATCGCGCCGCGCACCGGCTGTGGCTGTGCGGCTTGAAGCTGCCGGCGCGCGTCCTCAGCTACTTCGCCCGCTTCCTCACCGGGGTCGACATCCATCCGGGCGCGACGATCGGCCGCCGCTGCTTCATCGACCACGGCATGGGCGTCGTGATCGGCGAGACCGCCGAGATCGGCGACGACGTGACGCTCTATCAGGGCGTGACGCTCGGCGGCACCAGCCTCAAGAAGGGCAAGCGCCACCCGACCATCGAGGACTTCGTGGTGATCACGACCGGCGCGACGGTGCTCGGTCCCGTGACGTCGGCGCACGGCAGCCGAATCGGCGCCGGCTCGGTGGTGATCCATGCCGTCCCGCCGAATTCCACCGTGGTCGGCATCCCCGGCCGCGTGGTGCGACGCGATGTCGTGCACGCGTGCCGGAGGCCTCGAGCTGATCGACCTCGACCATGGCGACCTGCCCGATCCGGTGGCGCGCGCGATCTCCGTCCTGGTCGAGCACGTCGAGAAGATCGAACGCAAGATCGACGACCTCGCCAACCGGCAGGGGGCGACCGAGGAGCGGCGGCTCGAGGACGACGAGGATCTGCGCCGCGTGAAGGCGTTCCTGAGCGAAGGATGACGACCCGCCGCACGACACGCGTCTACGCCGACTATGCCGCCGGCGCGCCGCTCCGTCCGGCCGCGGCGCGGCGTGTTGACGGAGGCGCTCGCGAGCGGGGCCGCCAACGCCTCGAGCGTGCACCGCGAGGGCGCCCGCGCCCGCGCGCTGCTCGAGTCGGCACGCGAGGAGGTGGCCGCGGCGCTCGGCGCGCGGCCGCTCGAGATCGTGTTCACCAGCGGCGCCACCGAGGCCAACAATCTCGCGCTCGCGGGCGTCGCGGCGGCCGCGGCGCGCCCACTGCGCATCGCGGTCCCGGTAACCGAGCACTCCTCGGTGCGCCGCGCGGCCGAGGCGCTGGCGGCGCGCGGCCACGAGCCGTGCCTGCTGCCCGTCGGCGCCGACGGCCGCACCGACCCGGACGTCGTCGCCGCGCTCCGCCCCGGGCTCCTGTCGTTCGCGCTCGTGAACGCGGAGACCGGCGTGCTGCAGGCCCGCGCCGAGCTCGATCGCGGCGGCCCGGCGCGCCGGGGCGCTGGTCCACGTCGACGCGGCGCAGGCGACCACCATGGCGCTCGACGTCCGGACGCTCGACGTCGATCTGCTGACGCTCTCCGGCCACAAGCTCGGCGGACCGGCGGGCAGCGGTGCGCTGTTCGTACGCGGCGGCACCGCCCTGGCGGCGCTCCACCACGGTGGACCGCAGGAGCAGGGCATGCGCGCCGGCACGGAGAACGTGGCGGCGATCGCCGGCTTCGGGGCCGCGCTCGCGGCCGCGCGGGTCGGGCTCGCGGCCGAGGGCGCGCGTCTCGCGACGCTCACCGCCCGGCTGCGGAGCGGGCTCCTGTCGGCGGCGCCACGGGCGCGAATCGCCGGCGACGCGGCCCCGCGGGCGCCGCACGTCCTGGACGTCGGGTTTCCGGGCCACGTGGGCGAGGCCCTGGTGAGCGCCTTCGACCTCGCCGGGATCGCGGCGTCGGCCGGCTCGGCCTGCGCCGCCGGCGCGAGCACCCCGTCGCACGTGCTGCGCGCCATGGGATGGAGCCCGGCCGAGGCGGCGAGCGCGGTGCGCTTCAGCTTCGGCTGGGGCAGCGTGCCCGCCGACGTCGAGCGCATCCTCGACATCCTGCCGGTCATCGTCGCGCGGGCCGGGACGTTGCCACGGGAGAGGGCATGGGCGCCGGCCGCGTCGTAGTCGCGATGAGCGGCGGCGTCGACAGCTCCGTCGCCGCGGCGCTGGTGCGGGACGCGGGCTACGACGTGATCGGCGTCTCGATGCTGCTGTCCGAGACTCCGGCCGCGACCATGCGCGCCGGGCAAGGCTGCTGCTCGCTCGAGGACTTCCGCGACGCGCGCCGCGTCGCCGATCGTCTCGGCATCCCCTACTACGTGTGGAATCTGGCCGACGCCGTTCCGCGCCAAGGTCCAGGACGTCTTCGTACGCGAGTACCTGCAGGGCCGCACGCCGAACCCCTGCGTGCTCTGCAACCGCGATCTCAAGTTCGACGAGCTGTGGCGCCGCGCCGGCGCGCTCGGCGCCGAGTACGTCGCGACCGGACACTACGCCCGCATCGTCGCCGCGGTGGACGGACGCCCACGTTTGCTGCGCGCGCGCGACCTCGCGAAGGACCAGTCGTACTTCCTCTTCAGCCTCACGCCGGCGCAGCTCGCGCGCACCCTGTTTCCGCTCGGCGAGCTGACGAAGGGCGAGGTGCGCGCGACGGCGCGCCGGCTCGGACTCGACGTGGCCGAGAAGGCGGAGAGCCAGGAGATCTGCTTCGTGCCCGCGCGCGACTACGCCGCGTTCGTCGTGCGGCGGGCGGCCGCGCCGCCCGCGCCGGGCGCCATCGTCGACGAGGCCGGCACGGTCCTCGGCCGCCATGCCGGGGTGCACCACTTCACGGTCGGCCAGCGGCGCGGGCTCGGTCTCGGCGGGGGCGTGCCGCGCTACGTGACGGCGATCGACGCGGCGAGCGCCACCGTGCACGTCGGCCCCGGCGCTCGCCTGCTGGCGACGGGCCTCGTCGCGGAGCGCGTGCGCTGGATGGCGGCGCCCGTCGCCGACGCCGCCGTGCGCGTGCGCCATCGGCATGCGCCGGTCGCCGCGCGTCTGCGGCCGATCGGCGCGGACCGCGTCGAGGTGCGGTTCGCCGCGCCCGTGCGCGCGGTCACGCCCGGCCAGGCGGCCGTGTTCTACCGCGGCGACGAGGTCGTGGGCGGCGGCTGGATCGCGGCGGCGCTCGGGACCCCGGAGCCCGTCGCGACGGGCGCGGAGGCGGGCGCGTGAGCCAGGTGATCCAGGAGCGGCTCGCGTACCAGTTCCGCAAGCCGGAGCTGCTCGAGACGGCGCTCACACACCGCTCGCGCGGCGCCGTCACGACCGTCGGCGAGAAGGCGCCCAGCAACAACGAGAAGCTCGAGTTCCTCGGCGACGCCGTGCTCGACCTGGCGGTGAGCGATCTCCTCATGCAGCAGTTCCCGCGCTACCAGGAGGGCGACCTCTCCAAGGTCCGCGCCTCGTTGGTGAACGCCCGCGTGCTGGCGGGTAAGGCGCGCGCCCTCGGCCTCGGCGAGGAGCTGCACCTCGGCAAGGGCGAGGAGAAGAGCGGCGGGCGCGAGAAACAGTCGATTCTCGCGGCCGCGTACGAGGCGTTGATCGGTGCCATCTATCTCGACCGCGGCTTCGTCGCGGCGCGCCGCGTCCTGGCGCGGCAGTTCGCGGCCGACCTGAAGGCGCGTGCCGGCGTCGGCTCGGAGGACTGGAAGACGCGGCTGCAGGAGATCACGCAGCGCACCTTCAAGACCACGCCCACGTATACGCTCGTGCGCGAGACGGGCCCCGACCACGCGAAGCATTTCGTCAGCCAGATCTCGGTCGGCGACCGGGCGCTCGGCCGTGGCGAGGGAAAGAGCAAGAAGAGCGCCGAGCAGGCGGCGGCGCTGGAGGCGTTGCAAGCGCTGCAGACGGAACCAGCCCTGCCGCCCACCAAGCGGGCGGCAGGCGAGGCGTCCCCACGCGCCAAGAAGGGTGCCTCGGGAACGGGAGGCGAGCGATGATCGCGGTACCAGCGATGCGGGTACGGCAGTTCGGCGTCGACTTCTATCAGGCCGTGCTCACCGGGACGGACGTCGAGAAGCTCGTGCGGTTCGAGGTGCTCTCCTACGACGCGGGCGTCGTGCCGATGAGCGGCGGGACGGGGAAGAAGCGCAAATCGGCGATCAACTGGGAGCTGCTCGAGAAGCGCATCGCGCGCAGCGCCGAGGCCTACCAGCGGCCGGTGATCCGCAAGAAGATCGTCGAGCTGATGGACTACTACACGCAGTGCGCCGACGCCGCGAACCTGCCGGCCATTCCCGGCGCCGTCCTCCTGGTGTCCGAGCGGCGGCTCGAGTTCCACGCCAGCGGCGGCAACCGCGCGCTCGGCCTGCTGCAGGTGCCGACCGAGCAGGGGGTGCTGCGGGCGCTCGACGGACAGCACCGGCTGCTCGCGCTGCACCAGCTCGGCGAGACGCGCTCGGTGTCCGACGTACAGGTGCCGGCGGTCATCTTCGATTCCCTCGCCGCCGACCAGGCTGTCGAGCTCTTCGTCACCATCAACGCCAAGCACACGAAGCTCAATCCGTCGCACCTCATCAGCCTCGCGGGTCGGCGGCTCTATCCGGACAAGGTGCTGGCGGCGGGGCACGACATCATCCGGGCCCTCTCCGAGGACGCGTCGTCGCCGCTGCACGGCGAGATCAAGCTGTTCGGGGTCGGGCGCGGCAAGGTAGCGCAGGCGCCGCTCGCCGAGGAGCTGCGCAACATCTTCACCTCCGTGCAGGCGCTCGGCGGCCGCGACGCCGACCGGTTCCTCGACCATGCCAAGCGCTTCTTCCTGAACTACTTCAAGCAGATCGAGCGCGTGTTCGAGACCGCCTGGAAGGGCCGGAAATACAGCATCAAGACCGGCATGGCGCTGCGCGCCTTCCTGCGCGTGGTCCCCGACGTGCTGGCGGCCATCAAAGTCAATCGCCGCGAGCCGAGCGATGCCAATGCCATCCGCGAGGTGATCGCGCCCTGGGGCGAGGCGATCGGCGACAGCCGCTTCGAGACCGAGGGCGAGTGGCGACAGAAGCTCGCGGGCGGCACGAGCAGCACCGTCGATCAGCTCGCCCGCGAGCTGCGCTCGGCGTTGCGGCGGTAGCATCCGGTCGCATCCCCAGATGCGGTACGGCGCGCGCCGGCCGAGGGCGACCGTGTCCCTCACCGGCGCATATGCCGGCTCGCAAGGCTTGCGCCCGACAGCTACCATGCGGCTCGATGTGTCCGAGGACGCCCGTTCCGCGCACCGATAGCGCACCCGCCGCCGTCGCCTCCGGGGCGCACCGTGCCGGCTTCGTCACGCTCGTCGGGCGCCCGAACGTCGGCAAGTCGACCCTGCTGAACCGGCTGGTCGGCACCCGGCTCGCGGCGGTCTCGGCGAAGCCACAGACGACGCGCCACCGCATCGTCGGCATCGTGACCCGTCCGGACGCGCAGCTCGTCCTCGTCGATACGCCGGGCATCCACGCCGGCAGCACGCCGCTCAACAGCCGGATGGTGGCGACGGCGCGGCAGTCGCTCGGCGATGCCGACGTCGCCGTGCTGGTGGTGGACGGCGCGAGCGGCCTCGTGGGCGGCGACCGCGAGGTGGTGGCCGAGGTGGGGCGGCGCGTCCGCATCGTCGCGGTGAACAAGACCGACAGCGCGAGCCAGCCGAATCTGCTCGCCACCTGTGCCGAGGTCGCGCGTCTGCTGCCGGCGGCGGACGTGGTGCCCGTCAGTGCGCTCGGCGGCGACAACGTGGACCGGCTCATGACGCTCGTTGCCGCCGCCCTGCCCGAAGGCCCGAGTCTCTACCCGGCCGATCAGGTGAGCGAGCAGAGCGAGCGTGTTCTCGCCTCGGAGATGATTCGCGAGCAGATCATCGAGCAGACGCGCGACGAGCTTCCGTACACGACCGCGGTCGTGATCGACACGTTCCGCGAGGAGCCCGCCCGCAACCTGCTCGTCATCCAGGCGACGATCCTCGTCGAGCGCGCGACGCAGAAGGGCATCGTCATCGGCGAGCGCGGCCGGCGCATCCGCGACATCGGCCAGGCGGCCCGCCTGGCGCTCGAGGCCATCTTCGGGTGCCGGGTCTTTCTCGAGCTGCATGTGAAGGTCGTGCGCGAATGGAGCAAAGACCCGCGTGTCCTCCGTGAGCTCGGACTCTAAGCCGACCGCCGCGCGTCGGCGGTCGGGGCGACGCCCGGCGCCGGCGCGCGCCACGGCGGCGCGAGCCCTTTCCGGCGCCGGGCTGCCGCGCGTGGTGCTCGTCGGCCGTCCGAATGCGGGCAAGTCGACGCTCTTCAATCGCCTGCTGCGGCGGCGGAAGGCGCTCGTCGATCCGACGCCGGGAGTGACGCGCGACGCCAACGAGGGCGTCGCCATGCTTGGCGATGGCGCCGCCGTCGTCCTCGTCGACACCGGGGGATTCGAGGCCGAGGGCGCGGCGGGCCTCGACCTCGCCGTCCGCGAGCGCAGCCTCGGGGCGATCGGCGACGCGGCGCTCGTCCTCTACGTCCTCGACGGGGCCGCGGGTCTCTCGGCGGCCGACGAGGCGGCGGCGCGCGAGCTGCGGCGTCGCGCCGCGCCGGTGGTGTTCGTGGTGAACAAGATCGACTCGACGCGCCGCGAGGCCGGGGCCGGCGAGTTCTACCGCCTCGGCGCGGCGGACCTCGTGCAGGTATCGGCCGAGCACGGCCACGGCATCGCGGGGCTCATCGACGAGATCCGCGCGCGCGTGCCCGCCATCGTGCCGGCCGAGGAGGCGCGCGCAATCCGGGTCGGCATCGTCGGGCGGCCGAACGTCGGCAAGTCGTCGCTGGTGAATCGCCTGCTCGGCTACGCCCGCACGCTGGTGCACGAGACGGCCGGGACGACCCGCGACGCCGTCGACACGCTGCTCGAGGTGGACGGCGCGCGCTACCTCCTCATCGACACGGCCGGCATGCGCCGTCGGGCGCGGGTGCGCGAGCGGGTCGAGAAGTTCGCCAGCGCCAAGGCGATCGAGGCGCTCGAGCGTGCCGACGTGGCGGTGGTGGTGCTCGACGCGGCCGAGGGCGCGACCGACCAGGACATGCGCATCGCGACCCGCGCCTGGGACGAGGGGCGCGCGCTCGTCGTGGTCGTCAACAAGTGGGACCTGCGCAGCGAGGCGGCGAAGGCGTTCGTCGAGAGCCTGCGCGAGCGCTATCCGAGCCTCCGCGACGCGCCCGTGCTGACGATGTCGGCGCGCAGTGGCGCCGGCGTCGACGCGCTGCTGCCGGCCGTGCGCCGCGTGGCCGCGGCCCACGACGTCGAGCTGCAGACGGCACGCCTGAACGAGGTCCTGGAGGCGGCGGTGCGCGCCAAGGAGCCGCCCGCAGTGGGGGGCCGGCGCCCGCGGCTCTTCTACGCCACCCAGACGGCGCGGCGGCCGCCCACGATCACCGTCTTCACGAGCGCGCCCACCGCCATCCACCCGAGCTACCATCGCTATCTGCAGAAGCGGTTCGCCGAGGCCTTCCGACTCGGCGGCACGCCGGTGCGCGTGCAGTTCCGGGGCCGCCGGTGACGTTGCGACGCAGTAGAGCGGCATCGGCCTCGGCGCCCGTGCCGGCGCGTCCGCGCGCGGGCCGGCCTGCGCCGCGGCTCGTGGCCGTGCGCGTATGGGGCGTCCTGCGCGATGCCGGGCGGAAGTTCTATGCCGACGACGGTCCGACCCTCGCCGCCGCCATCTCCTTCTATGCGCTGCTGTCGCTTATCCCGGTCCTGTTCCTCGTCATCGCGATCTTCGGCTATGCCGTCGGGTCCTCGCACGAGACGTTCCAGGCCGTGCTCACCTCGGTACGCGAGTTCATCCCGCACCTGAGCGACGACTTCACCCGCAGCCTCGAATGGGTGGTCGCCAATCGCGGGCGCCTCTCCTGGCTCGGGCTCGGCAGCCTCGTGGTCGCGTCGGGGCTGGTGTTCCACGCCGTCGAGTTCGCCCTCGACCGCTTGTTCGCCGTCGACAAGCGGCGAAGCTTCGTACGCTCCCGGCTGCTCTCGATGAGCATCGTCGTCGGCATGGGCCTCGTGCTCCTGTTCTCGTTCTATGTCGGCGTCGTCTTCCACGCCCTGCACGCCGACCCGCACCAGCGCGAGCTGGTACGTCTCGCGCGCGGCCTGCGGCTGCAATATCTCTTCTCGGTGATGCTCGTGCTGGGGTCGTTCACGCTCGCGCTGCGCGTCTTTCCCCACGCGCACGTCGGGCTGCGCGAGGCGTTCCTCGGCGCCTGCGTCGGGACCTCGCTCTGGGAGATCGCGCGCCGCTTCTTCCTCTGGTACCTCGCGAACCTGGCGCAGTTCTACGTGGTCTACGGCTCGCTCGGGGCGCTCGTCGCCGTGATGGTGTGGATCTACTTCTCGGCGACCATCTTCCTCTATGCCGCCGAGTGCGTCGTGCTGCTGCGCCAGCCCCCGCGCTGACGCAGCAGCATCGCGTCCGCTATTGGATGCCGCCGCACTCGCACGTGCCGGGGATTGCCTGCGAGGGCTGACAGACGTCGCCCTGGACGGGGCAGAGGCCCTCGCACGTGTTGCCGTCGCCGGCGCACTGTTGCGCAGGCGGTACGCAGGCGCAGTCTCCCACACCGGGATTCTGCGGGTCGATGGGGACGAAGAGGCAGACGTTGGTCGGGTCGTCGCAGGAGCCGCCGCAGACGCCGGCGTCGAGGCCGCACGGCGGAAGCGGGACGCATCCGCAGTCGTTCGGGTCGCCGCTCAATTGATCGCACTCTGAGCCCGGGCCGCAGTCTCCGTCGCAGGCCTGGACGTCGGGATCGGGGTTGAAGGCGCAGAACGGCGTCGACGTCGGCGTGGGGGTCGGCGTCGCGCCGGCAGAGGTCGCGGTGGCGGTGGCGGTCGGCGTCGGCGTATCGGTCGGCGTCGGCGTCGCCGTGGCGGTCGGTGTGGGCGTCGGCGTCGGCGTGACGGTGGGCGTCGCCGTGGCGGTCGGCGTGGGCGTCGTCGTCGGTGTGACGGTGGATGTCGCCGTGAGCGTCGGCGTGGCGGTGAGCGTGGGCGTTCCGCTGAGCGTGGGGGTCGGTGTGATCGTCGGCGTCGCCGTGAGCGTGGGAGTTGCCGCCAGTGTCGGCGTGGCGGTGGCCGTCGCCGTCGGCGATGGCGTCGCCGAGAGGGTCGGCGTCGGTGTCGGGGTTGCCAGCTGCAGATGTGACGGGACGCACAGCTCCGTCGGCCGGAACAACGGGAACGAGTCGGGCCCGAATTGGTTGTTCAGGTAGATGATGCCCGGCGGCATGAAGCGGGCGCTCGGCTCGAGCCGCACCTGGTAGCAGAGGAGGGCGGCGGTCGGATCGACGAAGCCCTCGCCGTTCTTGTCGGCCGCGAGGCAGAGGCGACGCGGGCGCTTGAGGTCGACGAGGAGCGACCCGAACTGATCTTGCACGCTCACACCGACGACGCGTTGTCGCCCACGCGTCTGGTAGCACTTGAAGTGATCGACCGTCGGCGGTGGCGCGAGCGGTGGCGGCGGACCGACGAGGCTCTTCGCGGATGGGATGAGGAAGTAGTCGGGCCGCGCGAGGTCGAGGGTGACCGTGCCGAACTGATTGGCGACCACGAGCCCGCGGACGCGCGCGAAGCGCGGCGCCGTCTGGCGCATGCGGAAGCCGTCGAGGTGGACGGCGTGCAACGGTGCGCTCGGATCCTCGTTGTTCTTGTCCGCCGGGGCGCAGAAGCGGTGCGGCGCGATGAGCGTGACCGTGCTCGGCCCGAAGAGATCGACGAGCGAGACGCCCGCGATGATGTGACTCGGCGCGTGACCCTCGTAGCACTGGAAGTGATCGAGCGGCGCCGGCGCAGACTCGCAGGGCGCGCTCGGCGAGGGTGCCGTAAGGAAGGGCGTCGTGTCGACGTTGGACGTGGCGGCGTCGCAGCCGGCGGTGTTGGCGCCGGTAGCGCAGCCCCACCAGTTGTTCTCGGCGGCGCCGTCGCCGCTCGAGGATGCGCTCGTCAGATCGTTGATGCCCTCCGGCAGGTTGCCGGAGAAGTCGTTCTGGTGCGCCCCGGTGCCCGAGGTGGCGCCCGGCGTTCCGTCGTCGTCGATGCGCAGGCCGCCGAACGGGGTGACGACGCAGCCGCCCGCGCACGGCGAGAAGGTCGGCGGGTTGACGCCATTGCGGATGAAGCAGTTGCCGTCGACGACCGCGCCCGTGGCGCCGTTGCGGATCTCGGCGCCGCTCCGGCCGTTGTCGGTGAAGACGTTCTGCGTGATCTGCGTCCCGCTCGCGCCGAAATCGACGACGCCGGCCCGGGCATTGTGGGTGAAGGTATTGCCGCTGACCTGTGCGCCGCTGTCGCCGGTATCGATGATGACACCGATACCGGCGTCGTGGATGTTGTTGTTGGCGACGACGTTCCCATCCGACCCGCCGCCGGTGAAATAGATGCCGGTCGTGAACTGGTTCTTGCTCGGGTCGGGGTTCAGGCTGATCTCGTTGCCGCTGATGGTGTTGCCGTCGGCGTCGCCGAAGCCGAGCAGGATGCCCCAGCCGCCGCCGGCGTTGCCGTCGTCGAACGTGGGATTGGTGATGACGTCGTTGGTGATGACGTGGCTCCTGCTGTCGGCGGCGCCGTCCGCGGTGATGAGGTTGGTGGTCGGGTCGGTTTCGAGGATGGTGAGGCCGTCGATGGTGATCGCAGGGCTCGAGAGCGTGAGCAGCGACAGCGGGCCGCCGGGGCAGCTCGTCGGCAGGCAGTGGCCGCCGGCGACGCTGATCGTCGTCGTGGCGGCGCCGCCCGTCGACTCGAGGACCAACGACTTGTCGATGTCGAGGCCGGGGGCGCCGGGGACGACGCCGCCATGGCCGGCGGTGACGGTCTCGGCGTAGGTGCCCGGACCGACGAGAACGGTGTCACCGGCGCTGGCCGCGTCGACGGCCGCCTGGATCGAGCCGGCGGCGGCGGTGCAGGAGCCGCTGATGCCGGTGCTCGGCACGCAGACGACCGCCGCGGCCGCCGCGTGCGCGAGAATCAGCGACACGACAGGAGCCAACGAGGACGACAGAACGACGGCGGGACGCGGCAGACGCACGCGCATAATGAAACCCCCTTCTCCCCTCCACAGGTGACAGATGAAACCCGGACCCGGATGACGCCTGTGGGCTTCATGCAGGGCGCTGCCGCGTTCGTCAAGTGAAATCGTCGCTCAGCGGATGCCGGCGGCGCGATACTCGGCGGCGACCCGCGCGTAGTTGGTCGCCGAGGCGAGCAACGACGCACACTCCGCTGCGGTGAGCGGGCGTGTCGCTCGCGCCGGACTGCCGAGGACGAGGTGCCCGGCGGGGATGCGCGTGCCGGGTGTCAATATCGCGCCCGCTCCGACCAGGCAGTCGTTGCCGACGTCGGCGCCATCGAGGACGATCGCGCCCATGCCGATCAGCGTCCGGTTGCCGATCGTGCAGCCGTGGACGACGGCGCCGTGGCCGATGGTCACGTCGTCGCCGACGGTGGTGGCGGCGCGCCCGCCCAGCACGTGCAGGGTGACGTGATCCTGCACGTTGGTCCCGCGGCCGATGCGGATGGGGTGCACGTCGCCGCGCACCACGGCGTGGAACCACAGGCTGGTGTCGGCGCCGATCACCACGTCGCCGATCACGATCGCGCTGTCGCTCACGAAGGCCGACGGATCGATGCGCGGCGCGACCCCGCGGAACGGCGCGATCACGGCTGCGTCGCTAGCATGCGCTTGTCCTTCTTTCCAGCTTCTGCTACTGAAAACCATGGACGGTCAATCCAGTTCCCGACGGTCTCACACGGGCCCCGTTTGCCGCGCGCGACGGGGCTTTCGCGTCTCTGGAGGTCGCCATGGACATGCGTGACCTCGCCGAAGGGCTCACCTTCGACGACGTGCTCCTCGTGCCGGCCGCCAGCGCCGTCGTCCCGCGCGACGCCGACGTCTCGACGCAGCTCTCGCGCCGTATCGCGCTCAACATCCCGCTCGTGTCCGCCGCCATGGACACGGTGACGGAGGCGCGCATGGCCATCGCCATCGCGCAGGAGGGCGGCATCGGGTTCGTCCATCGCAACATGCCGATCGCCGCGCAGGCGCTCGAGGTCGAGAAGGTGAAGAAGTCGGAGAGCGGCATGATCTCCGATCCGGTGACGGTCAGCCCCGAGCAGCGCATCGAAGAGGCCCTCGCCGTGATGCAGCGCTATCACATCTCGGGCCTGCCCGTGACGCAGAACGGCCGTCTCGTCGGCATCCTGACCCACCGCGATCTGCGCTTCGAGCGTCGCCTCGACCGCAAGGTCGGCGACGTCATGACCAAGGACAACCTGGTCACCGCCAAGCCGGGGGTCAGCCTGGAGCAGGCCAAGGGGATCCTGCACGCCAACCGCATCGAGAAGCTCCTCGTCGTCGACGACGACTACCGCCTGCGCGGCCTCATCACCGTCAAGGACATCCAGAAGACCATCGAATACCCGCTGGCGTGCAAGGACGATCGCGGGCGCCTGCGCTGCGGCGCGGCCGTCGGCGTCGGACCGGATCGCGAGGAGCGGGTCGAGGCGCTGCTGCGCGCCGGGGTCGACGTGGTCGCCGTCGATACCGCGCACGGCCACTCGCAGAACGTCCTCGATGCGGTGCGCGACATCAAGGCCAATCACCGCGACCTCGAGATCGTCGCCGGCAACGTCGGCACCGAGGAGGGCGCCCGGGCGCTCGTGAAGGCCGGCGCCGACGGCATCAAGGTCGGCATGGGCGTCGGATCGATCTGTACGACGCGCATCATCTCCGGCGTCGGCGTGCCGCAGCTCACCGCCGTCCTCGGCGCGGTGAAGGGTGTCGCCGGGACGGACGTGCCCGATCATCGCGGACGGCGGTGTCCGCTGGTCGGGCGACATCACCAAGGCGCATCGCCGCCGGCGCGCACGCCATCATGATCGGCAGCCTCTTCGCCGGCACCGAGGAGAGCCCGGGCGAGACCATCCTCTACCAGGGCCGCACCTACAAGCTGTACCGTGGGATGGGCTCGATCGAGGCCATGAAGGAGGGCAGCCGCGATCGCTACTTCCAGGGAGACGAGCCGGACGTGAAGCTCGTGCCGGAAGGGATCGAAGGCCGCGTCGCCTACAAGGGGAGTCTCTCCTTCAACATCCACCAGCTCGTCGGCGGGCTGAAGGCGGGGATGGGCTACTGCGGCTGCCGCAATCTCGGTGATCTCCAGACGCAGACGCGCTTCCTGCGCATCAGCGCCGCCGGCATGCGCGAGAGCCACGTGCATGACGTCGTGGTCACCAAGGAGGCACCGAACTATCGGCTCGAGTAGGGCGCCGGCGCGGCGCGGGGAGGTGGGTGGCGCAGCATGATTCTCGTCCTCGATTTCGGCAGCCAGTACACGCAGCTGATCGCGCGACGCGTCCGCGAGCAGCACGTCTATTGCGAGATCCACCCCTACAACCTGCCGGTCGAGCGCGCCCGCGCGCTCCGTCCGGAAGGCATCATCCTCTCCGGCGGCCCGGCGAGCGTGTACGCCGAGGGCGCGCCGCTACCCGATCCCGCCGTCCTCGAGCTCGGCGTGCCGGTGCTCGGCGTCTGCTACGGTATGGGCGTCCTCACGCTGCAGGCGGGCGGCCGGGTGGCGCGCTCGTCGCACCGGGAGTTCGGCCACGCGCGCGTGCAGGTCCGCGACGCCAGCGACCTCTTCGCCGGGCTCGACATCGGCGCCGACGGGCTCTCCGTCTGGATGAGCCACGGCGACCGCATCGAGTCCGTTCCCGCCGGGTTCGAGATCCTGGCCGCGAGCGCGAACTCGCCGGTGGCCGCCTTTCGTGACCGGACGCGCCGCCGCTTCGGCATCCAGTTCCACCCCGAGGTCGCACACACCGATCAGGGCGCGGCCATCTACCGCAACTTCCTCTTCCGCATCTGCCACGCCGCGCCGACGTGGACGATGGAGAACTTCGTCGACCAGGAGGTCGAGCGCATCCGGGCCCAGCTGGGGGAGGCGCGCGTCATCTGCGCGCTCTCCGGCGGCGTCGATTCCGCCGTGGCGGCCGCCATCGTCGATCGCGCCGTCGGCGGGCGGCTCACCTGCGTGTTCGTCGACAACGGCGTGCTGCGCGCCAACGAGGCGGCGCGCGTCGGCGCAGGCGTTCCGCGGACGCTTCGGCCAGCGCCTGCGCGTCGTCGACGCCGCGGAGCGCTTCCTCGCTGCGCTCGCGGGCGTCGAGGATCCCGAGGCGAAGCGCCGTGCCATCGGACGCACCTTCATCGAGGTCTTCGAGGCCGAGGCGCGCACGATCCCGGGCGTCGCCTACCTGGCGCAGGGCACCCTCTATCCGGACGTGATCGAGTCCGTATCGTTCAAGGGCCCGTCGGCGACGATCAAGAGCCATCACAACGTCGGCGGCCTGCCCGAGCGCATGGCGCTGAAGCTGGTCGAGCCGCTGCGCGAGCTCTTCAAGGACGAGGTGCGCGAGCTCGGGCGTCTCCTCGACGTTCCCGACGAGATCCTGGGTCGCCAGCCGTTCCCCGGCCCCGGTCTCGCCATCCGCATCCTCGGGACCGTGACGCGGGAGCGCCTCGACCTGCTCCGCGCCGTCGACAGCATCGTCATCGAGGAGACGAAGGCGGCCGGCCTCTACCGCACGCTCTGGCAGTCGTTCGCGGTGCTCCTGCCCGTCAAGACGGTCGGCGTGATGGGCGACGAGCGCACCTACGAGAACGTCGTCGCCGTGCGCGCGGTCGAGAGCGTCGACGGCATGACGGCCGACTGGGCGCGGCTGCCGTACGACTTCCTCGCCAGGCTCTCGAACCGCATCATCAACGAGATCAGCGGCGTCAACCGCGTCGTGTACGACATCTCCTCGAAGCCGCCCGCCACGATCGAGTGGGAGTAGGCGCGCTCAGGGCGGCGCCACCTCGAACACCACGAAGCGCGGATCCTCGCCGCGATAGGCGGGACGCAGGAGGCCCGGCCGCTCCGTCAGGACGCGCGTGAGCAGCTCGTAGAACGCGTCCTCCTCGGGGAACGCCGGCATCGGCGAGACGAAGAGATAGCGCACGCGATACGCGACGAGGGCGCGCGCCAGCTCGTCGGGGGGACCGAGCGGAGATGTCTCCTCTCCGGTGACCTGCGCGTAGTAGAGGGCGCTCGGCCGGGGGACGAAGGGCCGGATCGTCGGCCGCCCGGTGTAGAGCGCGGTCATCGAGTCGAAGCCCGCGGCGAGGACGGTATCCGGCGTGCTGTGCGTCGCGAGCCACGTAAACGCGTCGTCGTACGACGACCACGCGACCGGCTCGCCGGGCAGCATGAAGTACGGATAGTGCGCGTGTCGGCTCGCCGTGACGTAGTCGGCCAGGACCCGAAGATTCGGGTAGACGCCCAGGAGGGCGATCACGGAGATGAGCCCCGGAGCCACGACGGCGCGACCCGCGCCGAAGCGGGCGGCGGTCCGCCCGACCGCCCCGAGGGCCAGCGCGAGCACGAAGAAGAGGAGCGGCACGACGAAGCGGTCGGGCGGCCAGGGCCAGGCGCACACGAGAAGCAGGTAGGCGAGGAGCGTCGCCGGCAGGAGCCGGCGTGGCGCGCCTCGGAGCGCGACGAGCCATGCGGCGGCGCCCCCCACGGCGAGCAACATCGAGGCGCGATCGGTGGCGGCGTACAGGACGTGCGCCAGACCTTCGAACGCGATCGCGCCGACGGCGATGCTCGCCTTCACGACGTTGGCGGCGAAGATCGCGAGCGCCGTGGCGGAAGCCGAGCCGCTCGCTCCGAAGTAGCGTGTCGACCAGTGGCCGAGATAGTCCTGCTGGTAGCCGGTAATGGGATCGGCGGCGAGGCTGCCCACTCCCTGGGCCGCCCAGGCGATCCACGGCAGGCCGAGCACGAGCGCGCCGCCGATCATCCCCCGCAGCGGCCGGCGGGCCCGCGCCGCCACGACGATCGCGGCCAACGGGACGACGGCTCCAACGCTGCGGCAGAGGAACGGGAGCGCGGACACGGCGCCGGTCAGCAATCCGCGGCCCGCACGCGCACGCGCGTCGCGCAGATAGGCGTCGGTGGTCCACAGGCTCGCGACGACCGCGAGGGCGAAAGGCATTTCGCTGAGGGTGAGGGTTGCGTAGTAGAGCACGTTGGGGGACGAGGCGCAGAGGGCGCCCGCGGCGAACGCCGCGGGGCGCCCAACGTAGCGGAAGCGGACGACGTAGAGATAGGCGCCGGCGATCGCCAGCGCCGCGGCGCCGAGCGTCGCGATCTGCATGGCGACCAGGCGGGCGGGCAGGCTCGCGGCGCAGCGCCACACGAGCGCGAGCGCCGCCGGATAGAGGATCGGGTATTTCGTCTGCGGCGGCGCGCCGGGAAGATTGATGAGCCGGTAGCCGCCGCCCTCCGCCAGGGCCTTGGCGGTCGCGACGTAGACCGCGTCGTCGTGAAACACACCGACGACCCCGGGAACGAGGCGCTGTGCGCCGGCGAGGAGGAGCGCCCCGGCCAGCACCAGGGCGGCGACGGCGTCCCGGCGCCCGAGCGGTTCGCGTGCGGCTTCCACTACTCGCCCCAGCGATCGACCCAGTACACGTATGTCGAGCCGGCGGGAACCGCGATCGGCGTCTTGCGCCGCAGGAAGGCGTAGGCGCCGCGCAACTCGGGCGGCAGATAGGTCTCCTGCAGGTTCGTCGCGCCGACCGCCACGTAGCCGGGCAGGACCGGCGGCTCCGGCGCGTAGCCGATCCGCCCCGCGCCCTCGATATCGCCGTGATTGGTCCCGGGCAGCGGCACGAAGTCGATGCCGTAGGCCTTGGGGTCGGCGCTGCCGAAGTAGGCGAAGTTGAGGCGCGCGACGTCGTTGGCCGCCATCCAGCGGCGCAGCGCCGGCAGGCCCTGGCCGACGTCCAGATTCGAGTCGGAGAGGAGGCGCAGCCCGCCACGCGCGCCGCCGGCGGCGACGTTGAAGAAGGGGATGAAGTACGGCCGCGCCGCGAGCGTCTCCGCGGCCACGAGCAGGATGCCGGCGCACGCGACCGCGGCGGCGATGCGGTCACCGCGGCGTCGTGCGAGATCCGCGATGCCGAAGCCGGCGAGCACGCAGAGCAACGGCACGACTGGCAGGACGTGGCGCAAGCCGATGTTGAGGTTCGACGTCATGGCGCCGCCGAGAACGATCACGGCGACCGCGATCACGGCGAGCGCCTCGCGCGCCGTCCCCGCCCGGCGCGCCGCGCGCAGGCGGGGTACGGTAGCCGCGAGCGCCAGGGCGACGAGCAGCAGCGTTCCGAGCGGCGTCTTCACCAGCAGCGCGAACGGAAAGTACCAGGTACGGCCCGTCAGGGTGATCGTCCCGAGCATGTAGCTGTTGCGGATCTGGCCGATCGCCGTCGCCTCGGCGAGGCCGAGGACGTACGGCGCGGGAAGGGCGTGCGACCGCGCCAGCCAGCCGAGGACGCGCTCCGCGAGCAGCGGTGGGTGCGCCGCGGCCGCGCGCGCGAGGACGTCGTCGTCGGGCACCGCCCCGCCGCGCGCCAGCATCTCCGCGAGCGTCCGTTCGGGACGGATGCGCGCGATCCACTCCGCGATCGGCGGCGGTGTCGTTACGCCCGGGCCGACGGTGTCGCGGAAGCCGTAGCACGCCCAGAGCGCGCCCCATGTCACGACGATCCACAGTCCCGCCAGCGCCAGCAGGGCCACAGCGCGTCCGCGGACGGTCGTGATCGCGGTGGCGGAGCGCGCGATGATCCACGGCGCGTCATCCAGGAGGCGCGCCAGCGCGAGGACGAGGACGGCGGGCACGAGGAGCAGGGCCGTGTGCTTCGTGGCAAAGGCCGCCGCGATGGCGGCGCCCGACACGACGGCGCGCCCCGCGCCGATCCGCCGATACGTCCAGCGGACGGCGAGCAGCGCGGCGACGCAGAAGAAGGCGAAGCCGAGATCCGTCGTCGCTTGCGTGCCTTGCGCGAGGAGATTGGGATCGAACGCCGCCAGGCCCGCGGCGAGGGCGCCGGCGAGCGGGCCGAACGCGTCGCGGGCCCACAGGCCGACCACCAGGACGAGGAGCGCGGCGAGGGCGAGCGGGATCATGCGGGCGCGCCGCAGCAGCGGCCGCGGGTCGTTGTCGTGGTAGAAGACGCGGTCGCCGACGACGAACTGCGCGTCGAGCGTGGTGAGGGCGGCCGCGAACGCGTGCTCCGCCTCGGGACCGATCCGCGGCGGCGAGCGGAGGAGCGGCACGGCGAGAAGCGCCTTCATGAGCGGCGGATGCTCGACGTTCAGCCGGAAGTCGCCGCGGGTCAGGTAGGTGTAGCCGGCGGTGACGAGGAACGGCTCGTCGTATGTGCCGGAGTTCTCGTCCAGCGCCGGCCAGGCGACGACGAGCAAGAGCAGCGGGGCGAGCAGCGTCGCGAGGGAGGCGGCGCGGCGCATCGTGCGACGGTCGCTGACGGACGCTCCTAGCGCCGGGCGCGCGCCGGCGAGGCGCTCGCGGCCGGCGTGACGGTCGCCACGTCCGCCGGCGCGTGCAGCAACGCGCCGATCTCGCGGCCGATGCCGAGGAACGTGCGGTGATCGAGGGGAAACTCGAGCAGCACGTGCAGCCAGCTGAGCGCGAAGAGGACCAGCATGCCGGTGCGGTAGTTCCAGGCGTAGAGCGCGAGCGATCCGAGCCAGAGCGCGACGTTGACGCCGCTCCAGAGCGGCGGGATGCGATGCCACTGGATGACGGACGTCTTCGAGAACCAGTTCAGGTAATGGTACGTGTACGCGAACGCGATGAACCGCATGAGCGCGAGGCCGCTCGCGGAGCGATACAGCGCGTCGGGCGCGGCGAGCGACGGCAGGCGCAGCCAGGAGGCGAGCGCGACGTTCACGTCGGCGAAGAGCGCGTACGTGTCGCGCACGTACGCGCTCGGCAGTCGCGCGCCGAGCGTCGGCCGGAAGACGAAGAAGCTCGCCGTGCAGGCGGCGAAGACGACGAGCGACGCGACGCCGCTGCGGCTCACGGTGCGGCCCCTGAGCGAGCCGTAGAGGATGAACAGCGCCGTGAAGACGAAGACGTGGATGATCGTCGGCACGAACGTGAGGAGGAGCGTCTGCGCCGCGTCCATGCCGCTCACCCAGGCGGCGGCGACGAGCGCACCGCCGATCACCCCCGCCTTCACGAGCGGTGTGGTCGTCAACGTGAAGGCGAGGGCGGCCACGAACACGACCAGGACGACGGCGGTCGCCCAGTCGGCCGCGTTGTCGATGTCGAGGACGAAGCGCAGCAGGAGGAGGGCGACGGCCCCGGCGGTGAGGGCGACGGCATCCCCGCGGCCGGTCGTGAAGTAGCCGCGGGTGTGCAGCCACGAGATCTGCGTCAGGTAGTGCAGCGGGCCGAGGACGGCGTAGGCGAGCAGGAAGAGCTCGAAGGGAAAGCAGAAGGCCGCCGTGCAGGCGGCCAGCATGAGGCCGATGTTGAGGAGGTTGAGCTGGCGAAGGCTCATGGGGGGTTCCGCGCTGGCCTCAGGCTAGCGCACGACTCGCGCTGCGGTCCAGGCATATCGCACGCCTATGGCGGATGCGTCGGCGGCCGGAGCCGCGCGCTTGTGCGCGGACCCCCCTTCACGACCCCCCGGGTTTGCACTATTCGCCTGACGTGCCGTGCAGCACGAGCAACGGGTGAGCAGTTCGGGACGTTCGATACGACGGTCGTGGAGCCGCACCGGCGCATACAGGGTGTGGGTGGTCTTCGTGTTCGTGGGGGTGTCGGTGCTGACGTTGCCTCGTGCTGCGCGGTCGCTCGAAGTGACCGATTACGACGATGAGAGCAGGCTCGTGGCCGCGCTGTGGGAGCGCGCCCCCGAGGTGATCGACGCCCGGAGCGCCGCCGCCACCGCCGCGAGCGATCTCCACAAGGCCCGGACGCTGCCGAATCCGCAGCTCGACTTCACCTGGGGCACGATGCCGATCGGCCGGACCAACCCCCAGGATCTCCACGATCCCTGGAGCCACGTGCCGAACTACAACGTCGGCATCTCGGAGCTGATCGAGCTCGGCAAGCGCGGCCCACGCGCCGCCGCGGCCGCCGCGCAGCTCGAGCAGGCGCAAGCGCAGGCGCTGGCGACGCTCGGCACCCGATTCTTCGCGCTCCTCGAGGCCATCGGCGACATCGCGAAGAATCAGGCGCGGGCCGGGGTGCTGAACGCGCAGGTCCACGCCGGCGACGACACGATCGCCCTCGAGCGCGCTCGCGCCGCGAAAGGGGAGACCGCGGCCGCGGATCTCGAGCGCGCCGAGCTCGAGCACATGCGTCTCGTCGCCGCGCGCGATGCCGCGCGGAGCGACCTCGAGACCGCGCGCGCCGCCTGCGCCGCGATCGTCGCCGCTCCGTGCCCGGCGTTCCCGACGGCGCGCGCGGCGCGCGAGTACCTGCGGCGAGTCGCCGCGGCGACCGCGCCGCGCACGTGGTTGCCGGAGCTCGAGCGCCAGCGGCCCGACATCGCGGCGCTCGACGCCGCCTTGCGTGCCGCCGACGAGCAGGCGACCCTGGCGCGCCGGCGCGCCGTTCCCGACGTCACGCTGCGCGTCGGCTACACGTACGATACCTTCGAGCAGGCGGGAAACCAGCGCCAGAGCGCGGCGCTCGGCGTCCAGGTGCCGCTGCCCGTGTTCGATCGCGGCCAGGCCGACCTCGAGACGGCGACCGCGGCGCTGGCCAAGGCGCGCGATACGCGGGCGGCCCTCGTCGAGACGGCGCGGATCACGCTCGAGACGGCGGTGCGGCAGCGTGCCCTCGTCGCGAGCCGCATCGAGCAGATGGGCACCGCCCTCGGCACCGCGCGCTCGGTACGCGCGGCCATGGAGGGCGCCGCGCGCGAGGGCGGGACGTCGCAGCTCGACGTACTGCTGGCGCAGCGCGCGCACCAGGACCTCCTGCTGGCGCGTACCGACCTCGACGGCGACGCATACGCGGCCGCGCTGAAGATCCGCGAGGCGGCGGGAGACTTCCCGCGCCCACAACCTGCAGGAGGAGTCTCACCGTGACGGTCGCAGCACATGTGGAATCCGCGGGCCCGAGCCGTAAGCGCCGCGCATGGCTGATCGCCGGCGCCGTGCTGGCGCTTGTCGGCGTGTGGATGATGCGGCGCGAGGGCAGCCCCACCGCCGTCGCGGCGCCGGCGCCGTTCACCGTCGAGCGCGGAACCGTCAGGATCGCGGACGGTTCGGCGACGTGGACCTACCTGACGTTCGCGACCGCGGCGCTCGGCGAGCCGATCGCACCCGAGCCCGTACCGGCCCGCGTCGCCTTCGACGAGGCGCGTTCGACGCCGGTCGTGGCGCCGCTGGCAGGGCACGTGGAGAGCGTCGCCGTCCGCCTCGGCCAGCGGGTGGAGCGCGGCGACCGTCTGGTGGCCGTGCGCTCGACGGCGCTGGTCGACGTCTACAAGGATCTGGAGCAGGCCAAGGCGGAAGCGGCGGCGCGCGAGAAGGCGGTGGCGCGGCTGCGGGCGCTGGTCGCGCTCAAGGCCGAGCCCGAGAAGGAGCTGCTGGCGGCCGAGGAGGATCTGCGCCAGTCGCAGCTCGCGCGCGACGCGGCGGAGCTGAAGCTGGGGAGTCTGGAGGTCGGGGAGGCGGGAGAGAACCTCTACTGGCTGACGGCCGCGAGCGCCGGGGTGGTCGTCGAGCGCGGCGTCCTGGCGGGACAGGAGGTCGGCCCCGACCGCGCCGATCCGCTGCTGGTCGTCGCCGACCTCGGCGAGGTGATCGTGACCGCCGACGTGCCGGAGGATCAGGTCGGCCAGGTGCACGTCGGCCAGCCGGCGCGCGTCATCTCGACGGCCGTCCCGGAGCACCCGATCGACGGTCGGGTCGAGTACGTCGGCGAGGTCGTCGACCCGACGCGGCGCATGGTCGACGTGCGGGTGCGCGTCGGCAACGACGATCGCGCGCTCCGGCCGAACGCCTACGTGCAGGTTACGTTCGTGGGCGACGGCGCGCCGCGAGTGGTGGTGCCGTCGGAGGCGCTGGTCACCGACGACGACAAGGCGGTCGTCTTCGTGCGCAGTCCGGACCATCCGGGGACGCTCGAGCGGCGTCCGGTCACGCCCGGCTTCCAGCACGCCGGTCGGGCCGAGATCGTCAGCGGGCTCGCGCCCGGCGAGGTGTACGTCAGCAAGGGCGCCATTCTGCTGCTGAACGCGATCGATCTCGCCAGGGAGTAGCCGGGCCCGCATGTTCGATCGCATCGTCCAGGGGTCGCTGCGGAACCGCGGCGCGGTGCTGTTCTTCACGCTGGTCGTGGTCGTGGCCGGCATCTACGCCTTCCGCGGTCTGACGATCGAGGCGTTTCCGGACCCCACCGACACGCAGGTGACGGTGATCACGCTCTTTCCCGGCCAGCCGACGGAAGAGGTGGAGCGGCAGATCGGCCTGCCGATCGAGCGCGCGCTGAACGGTACGCCCGGGCTCAGCCGGCTCCGCAACCTGTCGCTCTTCGGGCTCTCGAACGTGACCCTCACCTTCGACGACGGCGTCGACGCGATCTTCGCCCGCGCGCAGGTGCTGGAGCGGCTCCGCGACGCCGACCTCCCGCCGGACGTCACGCCCGCGCTCGGTCCGCTGGCGACGCCGATCGGGGAGATCTACCGCTACACGCTGAGCGGCGACAGCGGCGATCCGATGGCGCTCCGTACGCTGCAGGACTGGGTCGTCCGTCCGCGCCTGCTGCGCGTACAGGGCGTCGCCGACGTCGTGAGCTACGGCGGACTGGTGCGCGAGGTGCACGTCGAGCCGGCGCCGGCGCGCCTCGCCGCGTACGGCCTCACGCTGGGCGACCTCGAAGGCGCCCTCACCAAGGCGTCGCGCAACGCGAGCGGCGGCGTGCTGGCGCGGGGCGCGGAGCAGATGGTGATCCGCAGCACCGGCCTCTTCCGCACGCTCGACGACGTGGCGACGACACCGATCGCGAGCCGCGAGGGGACGCCGGTCGTCGTCCGCAACGTCGCCGCCGTCGCCGACGGCTGGGCGCCGCGCCAGGGCGTGGTCAGCCGCGAGCGGCAGTACGACGCGATCGAGGGCATCGTGCTCATGCGGCGCGCGGAGAATCCGACCGTCGTGCTCGAACGCGTGCGGGAGGCGGTCGGCGAGCTGAACGGCCACCTGCTGCCGGGCGACGTCCGCGTCGATCCGTTCTATGACCGTACCGATCTCGTCGAGACGACGCTGCACACCGTCGGTCGCAACCTCGTGGAGGGCGGCGTGCTCGTCACGCTGGTCCTCTTCGCGTTCCTGCTCGACGTGCGCGCCGCGCTCATCGTGGGGGCGCTGATCCCGCTCTCGCTGCTCTCGGCCTTCCTCTATCTCAAGATACGCGGCATGAGCGCGAACCTCCTCAGCATGGGGGCGGTCGATTTCGGCATCATCGTCGACGGGGCGGTGGTGATCGTCGAGAGCATCGTCCATCGGCTGTCGGCGCACGACCCGGCGCCGCAGCCCGACGTCGTCGACCGCATCTACCGCGCCGTCAGCGACGTCGTGCGCCCGACGATCTTCTCGCTCATGATCATCATCGCGGCGTACGTGCCGATCTTCCTGCTGGAGCGGGTCGAGGGTCGGATCTTCGCGCCGATGGCGAACACGGTGGTCGCGGCGCTCGTCGGCGCGTTGCTCTTCTCCGTGACGCTGATCCCGGTGCTGGCGACGTTCTGCTACCGCCGGCCGATCACGCATCGCGTCTCGCCGGTGCTCGGCTTCTTCCAACGACTGTACGAGCCGACGCTCGCCTGGGCGCTGCGCAACGGCCGCACGGTCCTCCTCGGGGCGGTGGCGGCGTTGGTCGTCGCCGCCGTCACGTTGTCGCAACTCGGCTCGGAGTTCCTGCCGGAGCTGAACGAGGGCTCGCTCTACATCACGTTCACGTTGCCCTCGAACATGAGCCTCGACGAGGGCCGCCGTCTCGTGCCGCGCATCACCGAGATCATCCAGAGCCGGCCCGAGGTGGCGGCGGTGATGTCGCAGCTCGGCCGGCCGGAGGACGGCACCGACCCGACGTTGCAGAACAACCTCGAGTTCAACGTCCGCCTCAAGCCGCCGGAGCAGTTTCCGCCGGACGTGCGCACGATCTACGACAGCATGGACCGGATGGGCGAGGCGCTGGCCGTCATCCCGGGCCTCGAGGTGAACTTCTCGCAGCCCATCCGCGACAACGTGAACGAGAACATCTCCGGGCAGTTCGGGCAGATCGCGCTCAAGCTCTACGGCGACGACCTGGTGCAGCTGCAGGATCTCGCGGAGCGCATCAAGGGCGCCGTCGCCGCCGTGCCCGGCGTCGCCGACCTCGGCATCGTGAAGAGCAGCGAGATCCCCCAACTGCAGATCGAGCCGGACCGTCCGGCGCTCGGCCGCTACGGCCTCGACATGGATGGCCTCCAGCACGTCGTGCAGGCGGCGCTCGGCGGGCAGCCGGTCGGCGAGTTCTGGGACGGCGAGCGGCGGTACGACGTCGTGCTGCGCTTCCCGGCGGCGGCACGCGACGACGTGGAGAAGATCCGCAAGCTGCGGGTGCCGGTGCAGGGCGGTGTCACCGTGCCGATCGAGACCCTGGCGCACGTCTCGCTCGGGCGCGGCCGGGCGGCGATCAGCCGCGAGAACGGCCATCGCTACATCGGCATCCGCATGAACGTGCGCGGACGCGACCTCGGCTCGTTCGTCACGGAGGCGCGGGCGAAGGTCGCCGCGGCGGTGCCCTTGCCGAGCGGCACGACGCTCGAGTGGGGCGGCGAGTTCGAAAGCAAGGAGCGTGCGATGCACCGCCTGGCGCTGGTCGTGCCGGTGGCGCTGCTCATCACGCTCGTGCTCCTCTTCAACGCGTTCGGCGCCTTCGCGCCGGCGGCGCTGGTGCTGCTGACCGTGCCCTTCGCCCTGGTCGGCGGGGTGGCGGGGCTGGCCTGGATGGGGATGCCGGTCTCCGTGTCGGCGGCGGTCGGGTTCATCGCGCTCATCGGCCAGGCCTCGTTGAACGGCGTGCTCGTGCTCTCCAGCATCCTCGAGCACCGTGGCCGCGGCGATGCGCTCGACGACGCCATCCGTCACGGCTGCTCGGCCCGCTTGCGCGCAGTCCTGATGACGGCGGCGCTCGCCGCGCTCGGTCTCGTGCCCGCGGCGATGAGCCACGCGATCGGCAGCGAGGTGCAGCGGCCGATCGCGGTGGTGATCGTCGGCGGCACGCTCTCGGCGTGCCTGCTCACGCTCGTCGTGCTGCCGGTGATGTACCGCCTCTGGGCGCAGGCGGTCGCACGGTACCCCGTGCGCCAGCTCGCGCCGGTGCGCGCCGTCCGCCGGGTCGCGGCGGGGCGCCGCGCGCGACCCTGAAAAATCCCTTGCACGGGCGCCCGCTCGAGCGCATAAACGACCCCCCGCGGATGAGGAGGGGCGGTCGATGAGCTTCGTGCATCTCCATCTCCACACCCAGTACAGCCTGCTCGACGGTGCCAACAAGATCTCCGCGCTCGTGCCGCGGGTGAAGGCGCTCGGCATGCCGGCGGTGGCGATCACCGACCACGGCAACATGTTCGGCGCGATCGAGTTCTACAAGACGTGCTACGGCCGCGGGCGTGCAGCCGATCATCGGCTGCGAGATGTACCTCGCGCCGCGCTCGCGCAAGGAGCAGAAGGTCGCCGCGCGCAGCGACGACTTCGAGGCCGGCGGCAACTTCCACATGATCCTGCTCGCCATGAACCTGGAGGGCTACCGCAACCTCTGCAAGCTCGTGACGGCCTCCTACACCGAGGGCTTCTACTTCAAGCCGCGCATCGACAAGGAGCTGCTGACGCGAGCTGAACGGCGGCCTGATCGGCACGAGCGGCTGTCTCTCGGGCGAGATCAACCGCGCCTTCCAGGCCGGCAACTACGAGCGTGGCCGCGAGATCGCGACGGACTACCTGCGATCTTCGGCGACCGCTACTATCTCGAGGTCCAGGACAACCACATGCCGCAGTCCAGGTCGCGTGCAACGAGATGCTGAAGGCAGCTCGGCCGCGAGACTCGGCATTCCGCTGCTCGCCACCAACGACTGCCACTACCTCACGCCGGAGGACGCGAAGGCGCACGAGGTCCTGCTCTGCATCCAGACCGGCAAGACCTTCCGACCCGACGCGCTGGAAGTTCGAGACCGACCAGCTCTACGTGAAGGGGCCCGACGAGGTGCAGCGACGCCTTCGACGACGTGCCCGACGCGGTCGCCAACACGCTCGAGGTGGCGCGCCGTTGCGCGCTCGAGCTCAAGACCAGCTACCAGTTCCCCGTGTACCAGGTGGAGGCCGGCGAGACGCTCGAGCGCGCCTCGAGCGCGATGCGCGGCGCGGGCTCGACGAGCGTCTCGCCGCCGGCTGCGGGGTACAGACGGCGGCGCTCGCCGGCGACGCGGCGCAACCGTACCTCGAGCGGCTCGAGTCGGAGCTGCACGATCATCAAGTCGACATGGGCTTCGCCGGATACTTCCTCATCGTCGCCGACTTCATCAACTGGGCGAAGGGGCAGGGCATCCCTGTCGGACCCGGCCGCGGCTCGGCCGCGGGCAGCATCGTCGCCTACGCGCTCCGCATCACCGACATCGATCCGTTGCCGTACCACCTCCTCTTCGAGCGCTTCCTCAATCCCGGCCGCCGGTCGATGCCCGACATCGACGTCGACTTCTGCTACGAGCGGCGCGACGAGGTGATCCGCTACGTCCGCGAGAAGTACGGTGAGGACCGGGTCGCGGGGATCATCACCTTCGGGACGCTCAAGGGAAAGGCGGCCATCAAGGACGTCGGTCGGGTCCTCGAGTTCTCGTTCGGCGAGACCGACCGCATCGCCAAGCTCTATCCGGCGCCCGTGCAGGGCAAGGACCATCCGCTCGAGAAGGCGCTCGAGCTCGAGCCGCGCCTCGCCGAGCTGCGCGGCCGCGAGCGCGAGAAGCGCGGCTCTTCGACTACGCGTTCAAGCTCGAGGGCCTGCTGCGCCATGCCTCGAAGCACGCCGCCGGCATCGTCATCTCCGACCGGCCGCTCTACGAGAACCTGCCGCTCTTCGTCGACAAGGACCGCGCCGTCCTGACGCAGTATCCCTACGGCGACGTCGAGTGGATCGGCCTCATCAAGTTCGACTTCCTCGGCTTGAAGACCCTCACCTTCCTCGCCGACATCGTGCGGCTGGTGCGCGAGGACACGGGTGTCGACGATCGACCTCGCGACGCTGCCGCTCGACGACGCGGAAGACCTACAAGCTCCTCTGCAAGGGCGACACGACGGGCGTCTTCCAGATGGAAAGCGGCGGGATGCGGAAGATGGTCGACGCAGCTCCGCCCGAGCCGCTTCGAGGACCTCATCGCCGCGCTCGCGCTCTTCCGGCCCGGTCCGCTCGACAGCGGCATGGACCAGGACTTCATCAAGCGCAAGCACGGCAAGGAGAGGGTCGTCTACGAGCACCCGCTGCTCGAAGGGCATCCTCAAGGAGACGTACGGCACGCTCGTCTACCAAGAGCAGGTCATGCAGATCGCGCGCGTCCTCGCCGGCTACTCGATGGCCGACGCCGACAACCTCCGCCGCGCCATGGGCAAGAAGAAGAAGGAGGAGATGGACAAGGAGCGCCACCGCTTCCGCGACGGCGCCGTGCAGCAGGGGCTCAAGGCGGAGCTGGCGACGACCATCTTCGATCAGATGGAGAAATTCGCGGCCTACGGCTTCAACAAGTCCCACAGCGCCGCGTACGCGCTGATCTCGTTCCAGACGGCGTATCTCAAGGCGCATCACCCGCGGCAGTTCATGGCGGCGCTGCTCTCGCTCGAGATGGGCGAGATCGACAAGACCTACAAGAACATCGCCGAGTGCCGCGCGCACGCCATTCCGATCCTCGCCCCCGACATCAACGAGTCGGGCGAGCGCTTCACGGTCACCGACAAGGGTATCCGCTTCGGCCTCGGCGCCGTGAAGGGCGTCGGCGGAAAGGCCATCGAGATCATCCTGGCGGCGCGGCGCGAGGGCGGGCCGTTCGTCGATCTCGCCGAGTTCGCCAACCGCGTGCGCGGCCAGCAGATCAACCGCCGCGTGCTCGAGTCCCTGATCAAGTGCGGCGCCTTCGATTCGCTCGGCGCGTCGCGGGCGATGCTGCTGTCCGAGGGGCCGTCCGGCGAGTCCGCCTACCTCGACAAGGTCGTGCAGTGGGCGTCGACCTCCGGCGAGGCCGCGGGGCAGATCACGTTGTTCGCGCTCGGCAGCGTCCCGCCGCCGCCGCCGACGCCCGGCATCGTGCCGTGGTCCGACAAACAGCGGCTCGCCGCCGAGAAGGAGACGGTCGGCTTCTACGTGAGCGGCCATCCGCTCGACAAGTTCGAGCGCGACCTGCGCCGGCTCACCAGCGGCACCATCGCGGAGCTCGGCGCGCGCGTCCGCGCCGATCGCGACAAGGTCAAGGTGGGCGGCGTCGTCCACACCCTGAAGCTCAAGAACAACAAGAAGGGTGACCGCTACGCGACCTTCAATCTCGAGGACAAGAGCGGGACGATCGAGGTGATCGTCTGGCCGGAGGCCTATCGCAAGTACGAGGCGGTGATCGCGTCGGACGAGCCGCTCTGCGTCGGCGGCGTGCTCGAGGTGAGCGAGGAGCGCTGCCAGATCATCGTCGACGACATCGCGCCGCTCGCGGCCGTGCGTCAGCAATCCGTGCGCGAGATCCGCTTGCGGCTCGACGAGGCCGCGCTCACCGCGGAGCGCGCGCACGAGCTGGCGCGCATGCTCGCGGAGCATCCGGGGAGCTGCACGGCGTCGATCGAGGTGATGGCGGAGGGGTACGTGGCGAGCGTGCGGCTGCCGCGCTTTCGCGTGGCGGCGTCGGAGACGCTGGTCGATGCGGTCGAGGAGCTCTTCGGCGACCGCGTCGCCTTCCTGCAGTGAGCACGACGGCGGCCGCACGGCTCGGTCTCGAGACGCTCTTCCTCGACGCCGGCGGGGTGCTCGTCCACCCGAGCTGGACGCGCATCGGCGCCGCGCTCGCGCGCCAGGGCGTGCATGCCGAGCCGGCGGCCCTGATGCACGCCGACCCGCGGGCGAAGCACGAGCTCGACGTCGCGCAGCGCATCACGCAGACGACCGATGCCGTGCGGGCGCCGCGCTACCTCGAGCTCGTCCTCGCGCACGCGGGCATCGCCGCGTCGCCGGCGACGGAGCTGGCGCTCGCCGAGGTGCGCGACTACCACGCGCGCGAGAACCTGTGGGAGGACGTCCCGACCGACGTGATCCCGGCGCTCGGCCGCCTGCGCGCGGCCGGCCTGCGGCTGGTGGTCGTCTCGAACGCCAACGGGCGGCTGCGCGCGGCCTTCGACCGGATCGGGCTCACCCGCCACCTCGACGACATCATCGACTCGTCGGAGGTGGGCTACGAGAAGCCCGACCCGGCGATCTTCCGCCTCGCGCTGGCGCGCGCCGGAGCCGAGCCGGCGCGCGCGCTCCACGTCGGCGACCTGTACCACGTCGACGTCGTCGGCGCCCGCGCGGCCGGTGTGCGCGCGCTGCTGCTCGATCCGGCGGGCCTCTACGGCGACTGCGACTGTCCGAGGATCGCGACGATGCAAGGCCTCGCCTCGTTGATCGAAGCCGGGGACCCGCGGCCTTTCGGTCCGGCGCCCGCTGTGCCACCATGATCGGGTGACGCGCGAGCCGGGCAGGCGGCGATGAAGGGGCGAACGCAGGACGTCCGCATGCCGGCGGAGCGTGCGGTCCTGGTCGGCATCGCCTACGCCTCGCGCCGTGATGCCGCGCCGGGCATCGGTGCCGAGGAGTCGTTGCGCGAGCTCGAGCGGCTGGCGGTCACCGCCGGTGTCGTGCCCGTGGCGACCGTGACGCAGACCCTGCGCCACATCACGCCGGCCACGTACATCGGGGCGGGCAAGGTGCTCGAGCTGAAGGACGCAGTCGCCGCGGCCGAGGCGGGCGTCGTGCTGGTCGACGAGAATCTCAGTCCGGTGCAGCAGCGGAACCTCACCGAGCGGTTGAACGTCAAGGTCCTCGACCGCAGCCAGCTCATCCTCGACATCTTCGCCGCCCGGGCGCGCAGCCTCGAAGGCAAGCTCCAGGTCGAGCTGGCGCAGCTCGAGTACATGCTGCCGCGCCTGACGCGGGCCTGGACGCATCTGTCGCGCCTCGGGGGTGGCGGTGTCGGGACGCGCGGACCCGGCGAGACGCAGCTCGAGGTCGATCGGCGGCGTGTGCGCGAGCGTATCGTGCGCCTGAAGCGCCGTCTCGTGGAGGTCGAGCGCACGCGCGAGCTGCACCGGCAGGAGCGGGCGTCGGTCCCGTACGTGACGATCGCGCTCGTCGGCTACACCAACGCGGGCAAGTCGACGCTGATGAACACGCTGACCGACGCCGGTGTGCTCGTCGAGGACAAGCTCTTCGCCACCCTCGATCCGACCGTGCGGCGCCTCGACCTGCCGCGCGGCGAGCGGGCGCTGCTCGTCGATACGGTGGGGTTCATCCATCGCTTACCGCATCAGCTGATCGAGGCGTTCAAGAGCACGCTGGAAGAGGTGCGTCGCGCCGATCTGCTGCTGCACGTCGTCGACGCCACCAGCGCGGAGGCCGAGGAGCAGATCTGCGTCGTCGAGCGCGTGCTCGAGGAGATCGGCCCCGGGGACACGCCGACGATGCTGGTCTGGAACAAGATCGATCGGACGACGGGCGCGCCGCCGCGCATCGTCGCGGCGGAGCGCGCACACCTCGTCGGCGCGCACGAGATCTCGGCGGTCACGGCGCAGGGCGTCCCCGCGCTGCTCGACGGCGTCGAGCGCTGGATCGAGCGCGAGCGGGTCCGGCTCGAGGTTGCGGTGCCGAGCTCGCGCGGCGATCTGGTCGCCTGGCTGCACCGCGGGGCGCGGGTGGTGGCCGAACGCTACGACAACGGCCGCGCGGAGATCACGGCGATGGCGACGCCGAAGATGGCGGCACAGATCCGCAAGCGGCTGCGGGAGCTGGAGTGCTCAACCTCCCCAACTTCCTGACCATCGTCCGCATCCTCACGATTCCCGCCTTCCTCATCCTCCTCACGAGCGGGCGGCCCGGCCTGGCCCTCGTCGTCTTCTGCTTCGGCGGCCTGACCGACGCCCTCGACGGCGCGATCGCGCGCCTCACGGACAGCAAGACCGAGCTCGGCGCGATCCTCGATCCCTTGGCGGACAAGCTGCTGCTCCTCAGCTCGTTCTGCGTGCTGGCGCTCGAAGGGCTGGTGCCGAGTTGGCTGACGGTGCTCGTCATCATCCGCGACGTGATCCTGCTGGCGGGCTATTTCACGTTGTTCGTCGTGAGCGGGGAGCGCATGGCCGTACGCCCGAGCGTGATCGGCAAGGCGACCACGTTCTTTCAGCTGGCGTCGGTCACGATCGTGCTGGTCGGCGTGGTCTGGCCGCATGCCGCGCCGCCGGGCCTGTGCACCACGCTGTTCGTCCTCGCCGGCGCCGCGACGGCGATCTCGGGCCTGCACTACATGACGCGCGGGCTGCTGTGGTTGCAGCGGCGGGGCACGCCCGCCGCGGGTCGGTCGCTGCCCTGAGAGGCGCGGTGCGCGCGCCATTCTCCGCGCAGGCGCGCTGGGCTATGGTATCTGGATGAGCGTTCCGTCCGTCGCCGCCCTCCTGCCGCTCGTCCAGGAGGCCGGGGAAGTGGCGCGCGGCTACTTCCAGAACGTCACTGCCGAGCGCAAGGCCGACCGCACGCTGGTCACGGAGGCCGATCGCGCGGTGGAGACGCATCTCGTCGCGCGGCTGCCCGCGCTGGCGCCCGGGGTGCGCCTCCTCGGCGAGGAGTTCGGTGCCAGCCGCGGCGACGACGGCGGGTGCACGCTGACGGTCGATCCGATCGACGGCACGTCGGCGTTCGTCGCCGGCCTGCCGACCTGGTGCGTGACGATCGGCCTCGTCTGCGGCGGCCGCGCCGTGGGGGGCATCACGTACCTGCCCATGACCGGCGAGACCTATCTCGCCGAGCACGGGGAGGCGCGCTGGAACGGCCGGCTGATACCGCATGGGCGCCGTGCGCCGCACGAAGGCGACCTCTTCATCGCGACGCACTCGGACCTCCACCGCGGCCGTCCGATCGCGTTCAAGGGCAAGGTGCGGGCGCTCGGCTCGACGGCCTACCACATGGCGCTGGTGGCGCGCGGGGCGGCCGTCGCGGCGCTTCTCGGTCACGCCCGCATCTGGGACATCGCCGCCGGGGCGGCGCTGCTGGCGGCGGTCGGGGGCGAGCTGCGCTATCGCTCCGGGGCGGCGGTCGAGCTCGGCGCGCTCCTCGGCGGCGAGCGCGCCCCCGAGCACCTGGTGGCGGCGGCGCCGGGCATGATGGACGAGATCCTGCCCCAGCTTCGCGCCACGTGAGGCGGGACGCCGCATGGACGTGAGCGGGCGAGTCGTCCTCGTCACCGGCGCGTCGCAGCGCATCGGGCGCGCCATTGCGACCGGCGTCGCGGCGCGCGGCGCCCGCGTCGCCGTGCACTACGGCCGCTCGGACGCCGCGGCGACGGCCCTCGTCGCCGAGCTGCGCGCGGGCGGCGGCGTGGCGGAGGCGTTCGGCGCCGATCTCGCGGACGCCGCGGCCGTCGTCGCGCTCGGCACGCAGGTCGGGGCACGGCTCGGGCCGGTCGACGTGCTGGTGAACAACGCCTCCCTCTATGAGCGCGCCGCCTTCGATGAGCTCGACCTGGGCGTCTGGGAGCGTCACCTCGCCGTGAACCTCACGGCGCCGTATCTCCTGGCGCTGCACCTCGGCCGCGCCATGCGCGGACGCGGCGCCGGGAAGATCGTCAACATCGGCGACGCCGCGGGCGATCGGCCGTACCGCGGCTATCTCCCGTACGCGGTGTCGAAGGCGGGCATCGCCGGCCTGACGCGTGCGCTCGCGAGGGAGCTTGCCCCTGGCGTGCAGGTCAACTGCGTCGCACCCGGTCCGATCCTGCCGCCCGCCGGTGCGTCGGCCGAGGACGAGGCGCGAATTCTCGCGCGCACGCCGCTCGGGCGCTTCGGTGGCCCCGATGCGGTGGCGGCGGCGGTGCTCTACCTCGTCGAGGCCGACTTCGTGACCGGCACGACGATCGTGGTGGACGGGGGGCGGAGCCTTGCCTGACGAGCGCGGCGGGAGGCGCTCAGCCGCCGGCCAGGAAGGTCGTGACCACGTCGCGCCGGTTCTGCACGATCGCCCGGGCGAAGCGCGCGCCGTCCATCAGGTGCACGGCGCCGGCATCGTCGCGATAGAAGACCTTGAGGACGAAGAGCTTGTCGCCGAGCAGCGCCAGACCGTACAGGTGGTTCGCGCGCAAGGGCGCCGGCGAGCCGGCAACGGGCTCGATCCGGTGCAGGCCGGGCGGCGCCGTGCCGTAGGTGAGGGTGTCGACGATCGCCGGAGGCGCCGAGTCCATGCAGCGGGCGGCCCACGAGTCGCAGACGCTCGCGGCGAACGCGTAGTGGTCGGAGCCGTCGGGCGGCACGAACGACACGTGACCGTCCGGACGGCGCGCCTCGTCGTAGTCGATGATCGCGACGACCCGCACCGGCGTCGGCGGAAAGCGGAAGCTCGGCGGGTCGGCGTCCAGGACGTCCACCGCGCGCTCGCTTTCCTGCACCAGCGACAGCAGCATGTGCTCCTGGACGCGCTGGCAGGCGGAGGGCATGAGCACCACGACGGCGATCGCGGCGATGGCGGCGAGGACGAGGGTACGCATGCGGCGAGTCCGCGCGCCCCGATACGCGAGCGCCACGGCAGGGTCAAGGCGTGCGCTACCTGATCGGTCGGCTCCTCTGGTCGCTGGTGATCCTCGTCGGCACGACGTGGATCACGTTCGCGATCGTGTTCCTGGTGCCGGGCGACCCGGCGCGCGTCGTCGCCGGCCCGCGTGCCGACGCCGCCACCATCGCGTCGATCCGGCGCGAGCTGGCGCTCGATCTCCCCATGCACGTGCAGTACGGCCGCTATCTCGCGCGTGTGCTGCACGGGGATCTCGGGCGCTCGTACGCGACCCGCCAGCCGGTGACGGACATCCTCCTCCGGCGGCTGCCGGCGACGGCGCTCCTGGCCGCGGCGGGTCTGGCGATCGCCGTCGTCATCGGGCTCACGGGCGGGCTGGTGACGGCGCCGCTCGCGGGCACGTGGGTCGACCGGACGGCGCTCGTCGGCTCGCTCGCGCTGCTTTCCGCGCCGGTCTTCTGGCTCGGCCTGCTGGCGCTCTACTACGTCGGCTACCGCTGGCGGCTCCTGCCGCTCGGCGGCGCCGGCGGGCTGCGCCACCTGGTGCTGCCGGCGCTCGTCCTCGGCACGGGAAGCGGCGTCTACTACGCGCGGCTCCTGCACACGAATCTCGTTTCCGTGCTCGGCGAGGACTACGTGCGCGCGGCGCGCGCCCGCGGCGCGAGCCGGTTCCGTGCGGTGGCGGTGCACGCGCTGCGGAACGCGAGCCTGCCGCTCCTCACCGTGGTCGGCCTCGACTTCGCATCGCTGCTGAACGGGGTCGTCCTCACCGAGACGGTCTTCCACTGGCCGGGGCTGGGGCGTCTCGCCTTCGACGCCGTGCTCAACCTCGACGTCCCGGTCATCATGGGAACGGTGCTGCTGAGCGCGACGCTGGTGGTCGCGACCAATCTCGCCGTCGACGTGCTCTACCGGGTGGTCGACCCGCGGATCCGGCTCGGCTGAGTGCGCGCCATGGATCCGCTGCTGCGCGTCGGCCTGGCCATGGGCGCGTTGCTCGTGCTCGTCGCCGTCGTCGGGCCCGCGGCCGCCCCCTTCGATCCGGCGGCGGCGGTGGCGCCGCAGCTCGCCGAGCCGATGCCGCCGGCCGCGCCCTTCTACCTCGGCACCGACGACCTCGGGCGCGACGTGCTCTCGCGCCTCCTCTGGGGCGCCCGCATCTCGCTTCTCGTCGGCGCGGTCGCGATGGTGGTGACGATGGTGATCGGCACCGCCATCGGCATCGCCGCCGGGTACTTCGGCGGGCTGGTGGACGTGGTGCTCATGCGCGTGACCGACGTCATGCTGGCGTTTCCCGGCCTGCTGCTGGCCGTGGCGCTCGTCGCCGTCCTGCGGCCGAGCGTGTGGACGATCTTCGTGGTGATCGGGCTCGTGAGCTGGACGGGGGTGGCACGCGTCATCCGCAGCGAGGTGCTCTCGCTGCGCGAACGCGACTTCGTGCTCGCCGCGCGCGCGCTCGGCGCGCGTGATGCCAGGGTGCTCGGACGGCACGTGCTGCCGAACGTCCTGCCGACGATCGTCGTCATCGCCGCGCTCAGCACCTCGGGGACGATCCTGCTCGACGCGGGGCTCAGCTTCCTCGGGATCGGGGTGCCGCCGCCGACGCCGACCTGGGGCCGCATGATCCAGGAGGCGACGAGCTACTACCGCGCGGCGCCGTGGCTCATGTTGTTTCCGGGCGCGGCGCTCCTCTACGCGGTCCTGACGTTCAACTTCATCGCCTACGGCCTGCTCGGTGGGACGCGCGCACCCGGCGCGTAGGGCGCGGCTCGCCGCGGCGGCGGTCGCGGCGCTGCTGCTCGCGTCGTGCACGCGCGACACGCTCGAGTGGCCGCCGCGGGCGCCGGGCGAGCGGCGCGGCGGCGTGCTGCGACTGGCCGCGCCGGACGACGTCCCGACGCTCGACCCGGCGCTCGGCTACGACACGCGCTCGTGGTTCTTCGAGGAGCATCTGTTCGAGACGCTGGTCGCATACGACGACCAGGCCGCCCTGATCCCGGGTCTCGCCGAGCGCTGGGAGATCTCCCCCGACGCCCGCCGCTACCACTTCGCCCTCGCGCCCGGCCTCGTCTTCTCGGACGGCACCCCGCTCACGGCGGCCGACGCGATCGGCAGCCTCGAGCGTGTGCTGGATCCGAAGACGCGCTCGCAGGGGGCGGAGTACTTCCGCGGCATCGTCGGAGCGCCGGCCTACGTGGACGGGACCGCGCCGCACGTCACGGGTCTGCGCAGCCCCGATGCGCGGACGCTCGAGGTCGAGCTCGCGGAGCCGGACCCGCTCTTCCTCCACAAGCTCGCGCTGATGTTCGCGGCGGTCGTGCCGGCGGAGCGCGCGCGGGCGCTCGGCGACGACTTCACCACGCGGCCGCTCGGCAGCGGGCCCTTCGTGCTGCGCGAGTGGCGGCGCGGCGAGCGCGTCGTCCTGGCGCGCAATCCGCGTTATCGCCGCCGCGATCGTCCCTACCTCGATGGCATCGTGCAGCAGGTCGGGGTCAACCCGGAGCTCTCCTGGTTGATGTTCGAGAGCGGCGAGCTCGACGTGAGCGGCATCCCGCCGGCGGACTTCCCCTCGGTCATGCGCGATCCGGTGCGCGCCGCGTTGACGGTGCACGCGACGGCGCTCGAGACGATGTTCGTCGGCCTCAACTGCGAGATGCCGCCGCTCGACGACCGCAGGGTGCGGCAAGCCCTGAACTACGCGGTGAACAAGGCCGGCGTCATCGCGCTCCTGAACGGCCGCGGCGTGGAGGCGCGCGGCATCGTGCCGCCGAACATGCCCGGCTACCACGTCGAGCTCGCGGGCTACCCCTACGATCCCGAGAAGGCGCGCGCGCTGCTCGACGCGGCCGGCCACGCCGACGGCTTCACGACCGAGATCTGGACGCAGGGTACGGACACCGATCTGAAGATCGCGCAGAAGATGCAGCAGGACCTCGCCAAGGTCGGCGTGCACCTCGAGATCAAGAGCGTCGCCTGGAGCGCGTTCCTCGAGGCGATCCGCCAGCCGAAGACCGTTCCGGTGTTCGATCTCGGCTGGTCGGCGGACTTTCCGGACCCGAGCAACTTCCTCGACGTCCTGTTCCACTCGGGCGGCGCCAACAACCACAGCTTCTACGGCAACGCGGAGGTCGACCGGCTCCTCGAGCGCGCGCGGACCATCACGGACCAGGAGGCGCGCTTCGCCATCGACGCCGAGGCCGAGCGGCGGATCGTCGACGACGCACCCGTCATCTTCCTCTACCACCCGATCACGTACGTGATGCACGACCCGCGCGTGCACGACTACACGATCCACCCGCTGCTCCCGACGCGCCTGACGGACGTCTGGCTCACGCCGGAGTAGCAGGACCGGATCGACCGAGAGTCACGATCGCCTGCGGTGCGTCCGCGGCGAGGGTTCTATGGTGTGAGGGCCGGCTCGTAGGTGGCGCGGCAGGGCGGCCCGTCGGCGAACCAATGCCGCCAGCGGCGCTGCTCGTCGAGGAAGAGCAACGACGAGCAGCGCGTGCCGAACTGCTCGGTGTGTACGCACAGCGCACCGAGCGCGTCGGGCAGGCGCGGGTCGAGCGCGATCGTATGATCGGCGAGGATGGCGCGCAGCGACGTCCGGAAGGCCGCCACGTCGCCGTTGGCCGCGAAGCTCTCGCCGGCGGCCACGAAGTGCTCGTGCGAGCGCGCGACCTTGGGGCAGATCGGATCGCCGGCATCGAGGTTGCTGAGCACGTGCACACCGCGGTCGAGCGGCGCGACGTGCATGCCGTCGCCGCGGTTCTGCGCGACGTAGGCCTCGGCGCCGTCGGCGACCATCAGCGTGAAGGCGTTGTAGGTCTCGGGGGCGATAGCCGCGAGGGCGCCGGCCGCCTCGGCCGCGCTCGCGGCGGCGAGCGTCTCGAGGAGCAGGAGGCCGCGCGAGCGCTTGCCCTCGACGGGTGCCGCGGCGCGGCGGTTGAGCAGGCCTGCGGCGAGCCCGCGTTCCGAGATGCCGAGCCAGGTGCCGCCGGCGAGCAGGTCCCTGCCGCCGACGACACGCGGCGCCGTCGCCAGCAGCAGGGGCGAGGTCGCGGGGCGGGCGAAGAACTCGTCCCGGTTGGCGGCAACCACGAGCGGAAGGCCCGGGAGCCGTCTCACGTAGACCGCTAGGGTGCACACGTCCGCGAAGTATATACGAATTGTGTCGGCGATACCTGCATGGTAGCGTCGCGCCTCAGCTTTTTTGCGCAAGGAGCCCAGCCGTGAGCTTCCCATCCATCGAGGACGTGATCGAGCGCTTTGCCGCCGAGCAGTACATCTGCAGTCGCACGATCGCGACCGTGGTGTATCTCGCGAGCCACCTGCGCAAGCCCATCCTGGTCGAGGGGCCGGCCGGGGTGGGCAAGACCGAGCTCGCCAAGGTCCTGGCGCGCGTGCTCGACCAGGAGCTCATCCGCCTGCAGTGCTACGAGGGTCTGGACGAGGCGAAGGCGCTCTACGAGTGGGAGTACGCCAAGCAGCTCCTCTACACCCAGATTCTCAAGGACAAGATCGGCGAGGTGCTGGAGGGCACGAAGACGCTCCGTGAGGCCGTGGACCGCATCAGCTCGCAGGACGACGTGTTCTTCTCCGAGCGCTTCATCCTGCCGCGACCGCTGCTGCGCGCCATCACCTCGGCGCAGCCGAGCGTCCTCCTGATCGACGAGATCGACAAGTCCGACACGGAGTTCGAGGCATTCCTGCTGGAGGTGCTGTCCGACTTCCAGGTGAGCGTGCCCGAGCTCGGCACCCTCCAGGCGCGCCACATCCCGCTCGTGGTGCTCACCAGCAACAACGCGCGCGAGATGTCCGACGCGCTGAAGCGGCGCTGCCTGCACCTGTACATCGACTTCCCCGACCGCGAGCAGGAGCACGCGATCGTCCGGCTCAAGGTGCCCGAGGTCGCCGAGCGGCTGGCGGACGAGCTCGTCGGCGCCGTGCACGCGATCCGCAAGCTCGATCTCAAGAAGGCGCCGAGCATCAGCGAGACGCTCGACTGGGCGCGAGCGCTCACCTTGCTGAACGTCGACACGCTCGACAGCGAGCTCGTGAACGAGACCCTCAGCACCATCCTCAAGTACGAGGGCGACATCCGGAAGGCGCAGCAGGAGCTGAAGGAGTACGTCGCGCGCCAGAAGGCGAAAGCGGCGCGTCCGGCGGCGCCCGACGAGCCTTCGAAGGACGTCCTCCACTAGGCGGGCGGCGCGGCCGTGGACGCGAAGATCATCGAGTTCGCCGGCCTGCTGCGACGGAACGGCATCCGCGTCTCGTTCGCCGAGAGCATCGATACCTTCCGCGCGCTCGACCTCGTCGGCCTGCGGAGCCGGGCCGCGGTGAAGGACACCCTGCGCGCGACGCTCGTGAAGCGCGCGGTCGACATGCCGGCGTACGACGCGCTCTTCGACCTGTACTTCTCCGGCGGCAGCGAGATCGTGAAGCGGAGCGAGGCGGCCTCCATGGACGCGATGGAGATGTCGCCCGCCGAGTTCCAGGCGCTGCTCGAGGAGCTGCAGCGGCTCTTGCGCGAGCAGGGCATCGAGCCCTCGGAGCTGGCCCGCGCGCTCCTCGAGCAGGACTCGGCGCGGCTCGAGCACCTGCTGCGCCAGGCGGCCAAGGAGGCGCGCGTCGATCGCATCGAGCGCTCGTTCCAGGAGGGGCAGTTCGCCCAGGGGATGCAGCAGGCGCTCGGCGTCGGCGACGTCGCCCGCGAGCTGCAGGGCATCAGCGCGATGTTGATGGGGGAGGGGGACCCCGATCCGCGCCGGCGCGAGATGGCGCGGTTCGTCGATCGCCGCCTGCAGGAGCTGCAGGACATGATCCGGCGCTTCGTGCGCCGCGAGCTCGAGCAGCAGGACGTCACCCAGCGCGACAATCTGCGCATGCAGGCGCTCGCCGAGAAGAGCTTCTACTACCTCTCCGAGGACGAGATCCGGCGGATGAAGGAGGCGGTGACCAAGCTCGCGCAGCGCCTGAAGAACGTGCTGGCGGTGAAGCGCCGGCACGCGCGCCGCGGCAAGTTCGACGTCAAGGACACGCTGCGGCGGAACCTGCAGTACGGCGGCGTGCCCTTCAAGATCCAGTTCGACGAGCGCAAGCGCGTCAAGCCGCAGGTCGTCGTCCTGTGCGACGTGTCGGACTCGGTGCGCAACGTGTCGCGCTTCATGCTGCAGTTCGTGTACTCGTTGCAGGATCTCTACTCGAAGGTGCGCTCCTTCATCTTCGTCGCCGACATCGGCGAGATCACCAAGCTCTTCGAGGAGAGCGAGATCCACCAGGCCATCGACCAGGCGATCCGCGGCAACGTCATCAACGTGTACGCGCACTCCGACTTCGGGCGGGCGTTCCGGCTCTTCCACCGCGATCATCTACCGGCGATCACGCGCCACACGACGGTGATCGTCCTCGGGGACGCGCGCAACAACTACAATCTGCCCCACGAGTGGGTGCTGCGCGAGATTCGTCAGCGGGCGAAGCAGCTCATCTGGCTGAATCCGGAGAACCGCATGACGTGGGGCTTCGGCGACAGCGAGATGGATCGCTATTTACCCCACTGCGACGTGGTGGAGGAGTGCCGCAACCTGAACCAGCTGTACAAAGTGATCGATCGCCTGGTGCTGGTGTGAGCGCAGAGCGCGCGGCAGTCCGGGCTTTGGGGATTGACCTCTTGGAACCTTTTCGCGATGATGCCGGACGACCGTGACGAGCATGAGCGGCGAAAATTTCATCCGGATGACCGTGGGCGGTCTCACCCTCGATCCGGTCACGAAAACGCCGATCGTCATCCTCAAGGATCCTGACAACAAGCTGAACCTGCCGATCTGGATCGGGCTGCTCGAGGCGACGGCCATGGCCACCGAGCTCGAGGGCATCAAGATGGCCCGGCCGATGACACACGATCTCCTCACCAAGATCATCACCGATCTCGACGCCGCGGTCGAACGCGTCGAGGTGACCGACCTGAAGGATAATACCTACTTCGCGCTCATCTACCTCCAGGTCGGGGACCGCCAGGTCACCATCGACTCGCGTCCGAGCGACGCCATTTCGCTCGCGCTCCGCACCAAGAGTCCGATCTGGGTCGCCAAGAAGGTCCTCGAGGCTTCGAGCGTCCTGCAGCAGATGGAGGAGGGGAAGGAGCAGAACCTCTCCAACGTCTCGCGTGACAAATGGGCCGAGATCCTCGAAAAGATGGCCCCCGAGGACTTCAAGTACAAAATGTGAGGTCGGGTCGCCCGGCCCCACCTCCGGCCGCGCGCGCCCGTAGCGGGCGCCGCGCGCCTTGAAAGCGCACATACCCGTGGCCCAGACGCAGAGAATCCGCCGCAAGGACCTGAAACAGCCGGACGAGTTCATCACTCTCAGCCGGCAGGCGGTGAGCTACGTCGAGGAGCATCGCACGACCGTGGTCTTCGTCATCGGCGGCCTCGTGCTGCTGCTGGCCGCGATCCTCGCGTTCCGCACCGTGCGCTCGAGCCGCGAGGTCAGCGCGGCCCAGGCCTACGTGCAGGCGCACACCCTGCTCGACGACAAGAAGTACGCCGAGGCGGCGACCGCATTCCAGCAGATCGCGGATGCCTACAGCAGCACGAGCTACGCCGATCTGGCACTCCTCCAGGCGGCCAACGCGCAGCTGTTGGGCGGACGCCCGCAGGAGGCCGCGGTCACCTATCAGAAGGTGCTCGACGCCAATCCCGCCACCGACTACCTGCGCCAGCTCGCGCTCGTCCGGCTCGGCGAGGCGCAGGAGCAGAGCGACAAGGTCGCGGAGGCCGGCCGGTCCTATGCCGCGGCGGCCGAGCTGCCGGGGCCGTACGGCGAGGAGGCGCTCGCCGGGCAGGCGCGCGCGGCCGAGGCCGCCGGCGACACCGCCACAGCCAAGGATCTCTACAACCGCTTCCTGCAGAAGTATCCCGAGTCCGATCGCGTCGGCCTCGTCACCTCGCGCCTGGTCGCGCTCGGCGCGCCGCCGTCGCGACAGCCCGCTCCGGGCGCGGCGGCCGCCGCGGCGGCAGAAGCCGCGGCAGGCGAGTAGCCCGCGTCGTGCGCAGGCGCTGCGCATGAACGCGATTCCCTTCCTCTCCGACGAGCAGATTCGCGCGGTGCAGGCGCGCTTCGGCACGCCGGTCTTCGTCTACGACCAGCGGACGCTCGAGGGACGCGCGCGGCTCGTCCTCGACTTCCCGCACGCGTTCGGCCTGACCGCGCGCTACGCGATGAAGGCGTGTCCCACCGCCGCCGTCGTCCGCGTGCTCACGGCCGCGGGTCTGCACATCGATGCCAGCAGCGGCTACGAGGCGACACGCGCGATCGCCGCCGGCGTCGCGCCCGAGCGCATCCAGATCACCGCCCAGGAGCTGCCGCAGGATCTGCGCGCGCTGCTCGAGCAGGGCGTGCGGTTCAACGCCTGCTCGCTCGCGCAGATCCGCGCCTTCGGGACGGCGGTGCCCGGCGGAACGCTGTCGATCCGGGTGAATCCTGGCCTCGGCTCGGGCCACAACAACCGGACCAACGTCGGCGGGCCGGCGGCGAGCTTCGGCATCTGGCACGAGCACCTCGACCAGGCGCTCGCGCTCGGCCGCGACCATGGCCTGCGCATCGACCGCATGCACACGCACATAGGCTCGGGCAGCGATCCCGAGACGTGGAAGCGGGTCGCGCTCATGTCGCTCGACATCTGTGCCCGCATTCCGGGCGCGCGCGTGCTGAGCCTCGGCGGCGGCTTCAAGGTCGCGCCCGACGACGAGACGGATCTCCAGCAGATCGGCCGGCCGATCGCCGACGCCTTTCGCGCCTTCGCGGAGCGCCACGACCGCAAGCTCCGCCTCGAGGTGGAGCCGGGCACATACCTGGTCGCCAACGCCTGCGCGCTCGTCGCGACGGTGGTCGACGTCGTGGACACGGGGCGCGAGGGCTATCGCTTCATCAAGGTCGACACGGGCATGACCGAGATCGTCCGACCGAGCATGTACGGCGCGCAGCACCCGATCGCCGTGGTCCCCGCACACGGCGAGGCCCGCGGCGAGGGCGAGTACCTGGTGGTCGGGCACTGCTGCGAGAGCGGCGACGTGCTGACGCCGGCGCCGGGCAATCCCGAGGGCCTGCGCCCGCGACTCCTCGCCGAGCCGCGCATCGGAGACGCCGTCGTGATCGGCCGCGCCGGGGCGTACTGCTCCGGGATGTCGACCAAGCACTACAACTCCTTCCCCGAGGCGCCCGAGGTGATGATCGCCAAGGACGGCTCGATGGAGATGATCCGGCGCCGGGGCACGCTCGAGCAGGTGACGCAGAACGAGATCATGCCCTCGTTCCTGTAGCGACCCGCGCGCCTTCGGCGCTCAACTTTGTCCGGCGCCGGATGCCGGCACGCCGCGGCGCGTCTTGCGCGGCGAATCCCGGCGGGGGACTGTCCGGCGAGGCGGACACGAGCGCGGGGTAATTTTTCACTTTTTCTCACGTGCGTCTCACCGCGATCCGTGCTAACCAAGCCCGGAGCCGTGTGACCTCGAGGAGCCAAGCGCCGATCTTGGCAATCACGCAAGGAGGATCCCCCATGACAGTCGTGCGCAAGAGTGCCGTGCTCGGCGCCGTGGCGATCGCCGCGTTGCTGGTGGTCGGAACGATCGTCGGCGCGCAAGGCCCGAACAAATGCCTGGCCGGCAAGAACAGCTGCGCGAGCAAGAAGGCGCAGGGTCTGCTGAAGTGTCACAGCAAGGCCGAGAAGGCCGGTACGGCGCTCGACCCCGCGTGTACCCAGAAGGTCACGGACAAGTTCGACGGCGGCCCGGTGCCGGCGAAAGGCTGCTTCGCGAAGCTCGAGGCGAAGAACCTCGGTCCGTGCCTCACGACCAATGATACGGGCAGCATCGAGGCCAAGGTCGATGCCTTCGTGCTCGACGTCGTGCAGCAGCTCGACCCCGGCTATCCGACGCCGGTCCAGAACAAGTGCTCGGCGGGCAAGAAGAAGTGCGTGCTGAAGAAGGTGAACGCGCTGCTCAAGTGCCATCAGAAGGCGGCGAAGGCGGGGACGGCGGTCGACGCGGCGTGCCTGCAGAAGGCCAAGGACAAGTTCGACGGCGGCCTGGTGCCAGCGAAGGGGTGTTTTGCGAAGCTGGAGGCAAAGGTGCCGCCGTGTCTCACGACCGGAGACACCGCGGCCCTCGAGATCACGGCCGACGCGTTCGTCGCGGATTTCCTCGACGAGATCAATCCGCCGCCGACGCCGACGGTGACGCCGACGCCCGGTCCGACCCCGACGTGCGCTCCGGGGTTCGCCTACGCCGGGGCATTGGTACCGACGGTCGGCCGCTTCAACTACGCCCTCACGCTCGGCCTCCCCGGCGCGAACGCGGCATGCAGCAGCAACTTCGCCGGCAGCCACGTCTGCACCTACGTCGAGCTGCAGTGCGCGCAGGCGGCGGGCTCGCTCGCCGGCGCGACGGATACGGCCGCCGCCCTGGTCACCTCGTTCTGGGCGGTCGATCCGAACGCGCCGCCGCTACAGCAGTGCCTCGACGATGCCGTGGGCGGCTCCAATCTGCCGTGGGAATACGCGACCGCGCACACCGCCTCCCGCGGCAACAAGGTGGCGCTGAACAATCCCGCGGGAACGCTCGGTCCGTTGCAGGTCGGGATGCAGTGCAACTTCTCCGGGAGTAGCAACGTCGGTTGTTGTCAGTGAATCCTGCGGCGTTGCCGGCACCTGTGTGCCGGCGACGCCGATCGTCCCTCCTCGTCGCGCTGGTCTGCTTCCCGGCGCTTGCCGTTCTCGCGCCGGGCTCCGTGCGGGCCGCGCCACCATGCTCCGTGCGGGGCGCTGGTTGGTGTGTGGCACGGCGCTTCGCCGGCAGCGTGCCGCAGGGTGAGCTCGGGTTCCGCTTCGGGGAGCCGCTGGACGTCGATGGCGACGGCCAGGCGGATGTCGCCGCCGGGGCCCGCTTCAAGCTGCAGCGGAAGACGTTGCAGAACGGCGACGCCACCGTCTGGTCGGGCGCGACCGGGGCCCGCATCCGGACGTGGGACGGCCGATGGCCCGACGGGCTCTTCGGGCACTGGGTGATGCCGGTGCCCGATCTGTCGGGCGACAAGCTCGCGGACGTCGTCATCGCCGCCCCGCATGCACCCGTCGGCGGGCGCATGCACGGGATCGTGGTGGCGCGGTCGCCGAAGACCGGGAAGGAGATCTGGCGGCACGCGGAGACCGCGGGCGAGAACCTCGGCTGGGACCTCGCGCTCGCTGGCGACCAGGACGGCGACGGTCGCGTCGATCTCTTCGTCGGGGCGCCAGTGCAGGACGGCGGGCGGGTCTATCTCCTGAGCGGCAAGGACGGTGCGGTGCTGCGGACCTATACCGTCCCGGAGGAGGCGGGCGCGTTCGGCTGGTACGTGGACCGCCTCGACGATCTCGACGGCGACGGACGGGCGGACCTCGTCGTCGGCGCGCCGTACGCGACGGACGCGGCCGGCGCCAAGGTGAGCGGCGTCTGGGTGCTCTCGTCGGCGAGCGGCAAGCCGCTGCAGCACTGGAGGGAGACGGACGCGCGCGGCGGCTTCGGCACCGTCGTCGCCGCCGTCGCGGATCTCGACGACGACGGCAAGGGCGACGTCGCCGTGGGGGCGCCGGGAACGGAGGACCAGTCCCGCAGCCTGCCCGGCGAGGTGCGCATCTACTCCAGCGCGACGGGGAAGGAGCTCCGGCGGTGGTCGGGCGCCCAGCCGGGCGAGAGCTATGGACGGATGATCGTGGCGGCCGGCGATCTGGATGGCGACGGCGTCGAGGACGTCGCCATCGGCGCGCCCTGGCATCGCCGCGACGGCGCCGACAAGGTCGGCCGGGTCGAGCTCCGCTCGGGGCGGAGCGGGGCCGTGCTCGGCGAGCTCGCCGGTGACGGTGCGGACTGCTGGTTCGGATGGCACATGCGGCGCGCGCCCGACCCGGGGCGTCGCGGACGACCGGCGCTCCTCATCGCCTCGCTGCGCCATCCGGTGCACGGGCAGCTCGGCGTCGGCGTGCTGGACCTGTACGTGCTGCGTCGCGCCGCGGCTCAGGGCACGACCACGCGCCGGACACGCCGCAGCGACATCAAGTAGACGCGCAGCGGGCCGCGCTCCTCCCAGGGGAGCGCCAGGAACGCCGCGCGCGCGGCCGCGCCTTCGCCGTCGTGGCCGGCGATCGCGTAGTCGAGGCTCGGGGCGCGACCGTCGTGGAGGTAGGGCGCGGAATCGGCGACGCCCCAGAGCCGCGGCGTGAGATAGTCGTTCAGCGCGACCCCGCGCTGCACGTGCCGGGCGGCGTTGGCGCTCCCCATGTCGTGACGCTTCAGGTCGCTGAAGAGCCAGACCGGGTAGCCGTGCAGCGCCGGGTCGTACGTCAGGCCGGGCTGCCGCATGTCGCGCGACAGGTCGATCGGCGGCAGCCCCTCGACCGTGACGAGGGGGCTCTCGAGGACCAGCATCGGCACGTGGCAGCCGGCGCAGCCGAGCGTGTGGAACGCCTCACGGCCGCGCTGGAAGTCGTCGGCGAAGCTCGTGGTCGTCGGCGGCAGCAACACGTGGGCCGCGGCCGGGAGCTGCCGGCTCTGGATCAGCGGCTCCACGATCGGCGTCTCGAGCAACGCCAGGTGCGTCATCAGCGCGGCGAACGGCCCGCGGCCGAGCTCGTCGCGAACGCCGTCACGGTCCGGGTCCGTCGGATCGTCGCCGTCGCCGATCACGTCGCGCGCGCCGGTCGCCACGAGGCCGGCGCTCTGGATGCCGATGTGGACCTGCAGGGCCTCGCTCGCGATGTCCGCGAAGTCGGCGGCGGTGCCCTTCCAGCCGAACGGCTTCACGATCAGGTCCGCATCGACGCCGCGGAGGCCCGAAGTGTCGACGCCGCCGGTCGCCGTCGTATGCAGGACGCCGAAATCGACGCCCTTGGAGGTGAGCCGCGCCTCGCCGCCGGCGCCGGCGCGCACGAGGTCGTCGCGCTCCTTCTGCAGATCGCGACTCATCTCGCGCGCCAACGCCTGCACGACGCCGAGCGCGACCAGCGCGGGCGGGTTCCGCGCGTCGCCGCTGGCGGTCCGGTCGCCGTCACCCTGGAGGAACGCGTCGTCGGTCTCCGCTCCGGCGCCGTGCGGACCGCCGACCCAGTGGCACGACGGACAGGAGAGGGTCTCCGGGCCGCCGAACAGTCCGGCGTGCACGCGGCGGAAGGGGCCGCCCGGAGCCTTCGCCGCGTCCCCGCCACCGAGGCCGTCCGCAAAGCTGTACTCGTGCTCGAAGAGCTGCTGGCCGCGATCGTCCACGTCGGCCAGGCACAGCTTTCCCGCGGCCATGCGCTCCGGGTCGAGGGTCCGGTGCATCTCACGCAGGAAGGAGCCGGGAACCGCCGCCTCCCGCAGGCGCACCTCGTGGCGGCGGTCGGCGAGGCGCCGCGCCTCGCGTGCCGCCTCGAGGCTGAGGGGCGGCGGCTGGGTCAGGGGAGGGCAGTCGGAGGGCCACGACGCCTCCTCGGTCCGCGTCCGGCAGCCGGCCATGGCGAGGACGAGGGCGACGGCGAGCAGCGCGCCCCCGATGCGCGAGCGGCGGCGCGCGGTCACGGGACGAACAGCTTCGGCTCGCGCGAGAGCGACGCGAGGAAGACGCGCACGTCGGCCCGACCGCGCTCGTCGAGCGCCAGATACGCGTCGCGTGCGGCCGCCGCCTCGCCGCCGTGGAGCACGATCGCGTCCTGCACCGTCGGCGCGCGACCATCGTGCAGGTAGGGGGCCGTCTCGGCGAGGCCCCAGAGCGGACGCGTGACGAACATGCGCGCGGGGATCGCCCCCTGCGCCGCGGGGCTGGCGAGACCGTCGCCCATGTCGTGGCGCTTCAGGTCGCTGAAGAGATGCACCAGGTAGGTCGTGGTGGTGCCGGCGTACTTGGGCTCGATCTTCGGGCCGTCACCGTCCTTGGCGACGTCGACGATGAAGGCGTGATCCTCCGGCCCCGTTTGCGGTGCCCGGGCGTCGAGCTTGCTGTCGTCGAGCTCGAGGGTGGGGATGTGGCAGCCGGCGCAGCCGACCGCGTCGAAGTACGATCGTCCGGCGGCCCACGCGTCGAGCAGTCCGGGGTCGCGCGGTGGACGGATGACCGGCACCTCGAGCTGCGCGAGGTAGGCGACGACGGTCGTCAGCATCCCGGAATCGATCTCGAGCGACACGCCATCCTGGTCGACGTCGTCCCACGTGCCCGGACCGTACGGGGCGGGATCGAGCGTGCCGTCGCGGATCGCCAGCTGGATGCGCTTCGAGAGCAGGCCTTGGTGGATGTGGAGCGACTCCTCGGCCATGTCGCGCAGCGTGGCCTGATGGCCCTTCCAGCCGAACGGCCGGACGGTGAGATCGGGATCGACTCCCTGGACCCCGCCGTAGTCGAGCACGCCGCTTGGGGTGGCGACGATGCGGCCGAAGGAGACGCCCTTGGCGCGCAGGTCCTGCTCCACCGGCCGGTCCTCCGCGCGCGCCCGGGCGACGGCACCGGCCGCCTCGCCCTGGAGCTCGGCGCTCATCTCACGGGCGAGGAGCGCGATCGGGCCGAGACCGAGGACCTGGGGGGCGTTCCGCTGGTCGGCGCCGCCGATCCGCTCGCCGTCGCCCCTGAGGAACGCGTTCTGGGTCTGCGTACCGGCGCCGTCGGGGCCGCCCTTCGAATGACAGCTGAGGCACCCGAACGCGTCGGGGCCGCCGGCTTCTCCCAGGTGGACGCGGCGGAATCGAGGCGTGTAGCCGACCGCCTGGCGTTCCTTGACGCCCGCGCCGCCACCCCAGCCGTTCTCCGGCCGGAACAGGTAGCCGAACAGCTCGTCGCCGACGACGAAGAGCGCGTCGACCCCCAGCAGATGGCGATCCAGGGCCGCATCGGTGAGCGTCGCGTGCTCGACGAGCTCGCCCGGCTCGCGCGCATCGAGCACCCGGTCGAAGTCCTCACGCCGGCGGAGGTCGACGGCCTTCTCGAGCTGCTCGAGGAGGACCGTATCTTCGGGGAGCGCCGTGTCGTCGGAGGCCGGACCCGTGACGTGCGGCGCCACGCCGCGCTGTGGCCGGACATGCGCCGTGCCGAATCCCCGCGCGACCGCGATCCCCGCCACGAAGCTGCCGATGATCGCGAGCACCCACGGACGCGTCGGTCGCGGGCCCGGAGTATGGCCGGCACCGGTAGACACTCGTCGTACGTCTATCAGGACCTCGCCGGGACGGCAGCAACGATTCCGTGTTCAAAAGCCTCCCTCGACGCGCGAGTCGCTCGGTCCGAGCGCGTTCGTCGCGCCTCCTGCTCGCGGCCGTGGTCGCACGTCCCGTGTCGACATGTGAGCGTGGCCCGCCCGGGCTCCGTCCTGATGACGGTGCTTGCCCACGCCGATGGGGGACAGCTAGCGGCGGCAGGCGAGACGGATCGGCCAATGTCCGATAAGCGGGATTATGTTAACCAGGGTGGCGACTATCCGGCACTTGACCCCAAGGCCATCCGGTGCTAGATAGAAGCCCATGATGACGCTCGCGCAGTTGATGGACGCCTTCCCGAACGAGGACGCCTGCAAGGAGCATCTGTTTCAGCTGCGCTGGCCTGACGGCAAGCCGCGCTGCCCCCGCCCGACGTGCGCCTCGGTGAAGGTCTACAAGACAGCCAACCCGTGGCGCTGGAAGTGCAAGCAGTGCGACAAGCGCGGCTACACCTTCTCCCTGACGGCCGGGACCATCTTCGAGAACACCAAGTATCCGCTCCGCACGTGGTTCCAGGTGCTCTACCTCATGCTCCAGTCGAAGAAAGGCATGAGCGCGCTCCAAATCCACCGGATGATTGGCAGCGGCTCGTATGAGACGGCGTGGTACATGGTGAAGCGTCTCCAGGCGGCGATGCAGAACGACGAGTTCAAGAAGCTGTCGGGCGTGATCGAGCTGGACGAGACGTACATCGGCGGCAAGGAAGCCAACAAGCATCGCTCCAAGCGCCTCAAAGTTGGCGGCGGCAAGGCCGGCAAGATCGGCGTCATCGGCGCCATCGCTCGTAAGGGAAACGTCACAGCGCGCGTGATCGAGCGCATGGACTTCCGCACCGCGCAGCGCTTCGTCCGTGACACCGTGGCCGATGACGTGTCACTGGTCGCGACGGACCAACATCAGACGTACAAGTTCATGTGGTTCGGCGAGAACGCCAAGCACGAGACGGTCAACCATTCGCGCGGCGAGTATGTGCGCGGCCAAGTCCACACCGCGAACCTCGATGCGTTTTGGTCGCTGCTCAAGCGCGGCATCGTCGGTACGTACCACAACGTGTCGCACAAGTACCTGCCGCTCTACGTGAACGAGTTTGCCTTCCGCCACAATCACCGGCATGACCGGGACGTGTTCGATCGCGTCCTGGGCTCATGTTGAAGACGCCTCCACAGAAGGCGTCACGGAAGAAGCGGCGGGACGCTGATCCCGCCGCTTCGCTTCCGGTCATCGATTCGATGCGCGCGTTTGACCGCGTGCTCGGCGGCATCCTCAAGGTGCCGAAATCCGCCGTCGATCGATCTCATGAGAAGCCCCGGAGCAGCGCGAGCCATGCCAGAAGCCGCTCCAGCAGCAAACCGCAGAGATAATCTCGCCTTCCGCCTGTGCCGTGCATGGGCACACCTCCACAGCCCTCCCCGCGATGTTTTTTCGCGGTGGGATTGCGGAACGGCCCTCGATTGTGGAATTGTGCGAGACATCACGGTGATGCCTCGACCCCCACAACGGGTCGTTCCAGTTGCCCCGCACTGAGTAGGTGTTCCACCACCCACCCAGGCGGGGTTTTCTATTTCTGGCTATGCGCTAGCTCATCGTCGCACCCGTCGCGGGCCTTCTGGCGGAAGGCCCAGCGCGGTTCGCACCACCGCACCGATCGAGCAGCGGCGATCAAGCGCTTGGTGACGAAGTGCGATGCGCTCGTCCTCCGACATCGGGACAACCACGAGGACGCAACGTGTATCCTCCGGCTTGTGCTGTTCCGCAGTCCGCATGTCCATCCTCACGTTCCTCCAAGGCCAAAAAAAAGAGCGCGCCATGGTGTGGTCCCGAAGGCCCAACTTCCCCATGGCACGCTCCTGAGTACGAATCGGGTACAGCCGGTGCGCTCTCTACGTCTGGATTTCTGGCTTACAGTGCGGCGGAGAAATTTGTCAACAACCCGCTGCATCCGCGGTTGAAGGTGCAACATCCGCTGAACGGTACGGTGGATCTGCTTCCACCGCATAGGGGGCGTCGCCGAAGGGGACGGCTGTATGCGAATCTTCTCAGCCGCGTTTGTCGCGACGGCCGATTTGCAGCTGAAAGCCCGATCCCGGGTGACGCATGTATCCACACGGCAATCCCGAGAGTGCGCTGATCATGTTCCTGATGCGCTGAGCATGATCCTCGTCACCCTCAAGGTTTGACGAGAGATAGATGCCAGGCTCTTCGGTTGTGATCCTCACGTACGGCGGCGTCTCCCACTGGGCACTCGAAAAGATCCGCAGGAATGCCGACGCCAGAGAGTTGCAATCATCGCATCCAGCAGCGTACCCGATATTGATCTTGTCCGGCTGCGCTTCCGACAGCAGGGCTGCTACAATCGCCTGTTCCGCATCATCCGATATTGAACGCGGAGCTGCGGCCTCGTGGATAGAGTCCAACTCCCGCTGTAGCCCGGCCACTCGCTCTTGAATCTCGCCGGCTTCCTTGACTGCGGTTACAGCCTGCTGAGGATCGCCGCTTCGCAACGACGGAATCAGGGTGAGAAGCGCATCCATTCGACCCTTTACTTCACTGACTTGATTGTCCCGTTCGGCTTCAATCCGACGGGTCTCTTGGCGCTGCTCGTACAAGATCACTTGCAGAGTGATCGTCGTCGCGATCGCGGTCGTCCCTAGGAGAGCAAACGCCGTAATCCATGCGGCGTTGTGCTTCGGATCGGGCTGCCAGAGCCGAATATACACGGCCAGCACCGCGCTTAGGGTAGCGGCGACTCCGGGCCAGACGCCCAATACGATTTCGAGCACGGAAGCAGGGAATAGCGGACCATGGGGTCAGGGGTCAACTGCCGGACAGTCGCCACCAGGGTGGCGACTATGCTTCTGTTGACACCCACCCTCGGGGTCGGGTACGTGCTGGCTTCTAGGGGACGCCGATGGAATGGCCCCCAAAGGAGGAGCACGGATGGTTTCCCGGACGCTACCGATCAATCGCAGACTGGCCAGCCGACCGGCTGCTGACGCTTGGTGACCTGATGGACGTCTTCCCCCCTGACGTCATTGCGCCGATCGTCCAGCTGTGTGGCGTCGGCTACGCGTACCAGATGGTCATCCGCCAGATGAAGGCGCGCGGCGAGCCGATCCCCGTCTCTAAGTTTCCCCTGACAACTACGCACGAAGGCTTGCTGGCGCTGAAACGGAAGTGCGAAGCGCTGGGCATGAAGATGGCCGCCGAACTGATCGAGGTGATGGCCGGGGAATTCCCAGACATCGACGTGTCGGTGCGCGGGCCGGAGCTGATGAACAGGATGCTCGGGGATTTCAAGAAATCGCTCGTTCTGATGACGATTCCAGCCGAGCGCGCGGTCTTCTGGCATCAGCCTAACATGTTTGGTGAAGCGGTCAGCAAACGATTCGCGCCGGTCGCTGACGACATCGAGGAGGCAGGCAACTGCTTTACCGCCGGACGTTACACCGCAGCAGTGTTCCACCTGATGCGCGTTATCGAGGCGGGCGTGATCGCGCTCGGAGAAATGGTTGGCATCGATGATCCAAAGGGGCCGTCATGGAACTCGGTTCTGACACGCATCGAGACCCTCCTAGACAAGACTCCGTACCCAAAGCGCTCGGTCGACCTTCAGAGGGCGACCCCATTCTTAAGCGAAATCTTGCCCCAGTTGCATGCGATCCAGCGCGCATGGCGCAACAAAGTCATGCACTTCGAGACCAAAATCGTTCCGACCAGCGAGTACACCCAAGACAAAGCGACCGCGATTCTAGTGGCGACGAATACGCTGATGCGGCGACTCGCAGAAGAGCTAGGGAAGCTATGACCGGCGGTTCACCAGTTGCGAAGGGGCCTTGGGCAGCGACCTGCCTTGATGCACTTCCAGCAGCACTTGCGACTGAAATCCCGATGCAAATGCTCCATCGCGGAGTAGCACATCGGGTTGCCGCACTTGTGGCAACTGAGTCCCCGCGATGGCTGTCGAATCATCGGCGTGCGGCGAATCATCGGAGAACGACGTGCCAAGGGGCCGTGCCTGACGGGAATCTTCACGACGAATCTCAGCCGCGGGACTTCGGCGACCCTACTGCCTTCGCCAGCGCCTTGTCGAGCTTTCGTATGTCGAAGTTCCGCAGCTCGGCGCGGAGCGCATCGTCGCTGGCGCGGGTGCTTTCTTTCAGGACCGGCTTCCGCGTTCCGGCCTTCTTCTTAATCGGCATGCGGGGCTGTAGCATGCGACGCCTGCGCTGCGCCATGGCTACCTCGCTTTGGCATCGATCTTCAAGTCCGTGTAGCCGCATTCGTCACACTTCCAGTGGTACTGGCGCATCCCGTGTGCGCCGAAGGGGGCACGGTCTGGGCGCGATTCCAGCGCAGCGAGCCGCTGTTCGAGCTGTTCCACCTTGGCCGGCATTGCACGAAGCTTTTTCCATTCTTCCCAGCGATCAAAATAGTCCAAGATATCTTTTGGGAGACTCATATGCCTGACCCTCACAGTGACGACATTGCAATCACTCTCTTAGAAAAGGGCATCGTCAAGTTCCCGCCCAACGTCCATGGCATCTACGTCGAGCCGCAGGCGAGCGGGTACGTTCGCATTGTGGCGCGGCAGAACGATCGACGGTTAACGTTCGTGCTTGATGCGGCGGCGTGTCGACACCTTGCCGCGCTGCTCATCGACGCGGTGTCGTAGCGCGGCGATGGAGACGCGATCCTCAGCCGCACGTTGCTACAAGCGCCCCGAAGGCGTCGGTGTCCTTCCGCATGTTGTGGCGGAAGGAAAACTCGTTGAGGTAGAGCGGCAGATAGCCCTGCGACACCTGATGGTAGGTGCCGATGATCCCGCGCTTCAACAGCGACCAGAAGGCGTCGAGGTTCGCGGTGTGGACGTTGCCGCGCACGTACTCGCCCTTGGAATGGTTCACGGTCTCGTGCTTCGCATCCTTCCCGAAGTACATGAACTGGTAGGTGCGGTGCTCGTCGGTCGCGACCAGCGAAACGCTATCGGCCACGGTGTCCCGCACGAAGCGCTGCGCGGTGCGGAAGTCCATGTGATCGATGACGCGGGCGACGACGTTGCCTTTGCGCGCAATGGCGCCGATCACGCCGACTTTGCCCGCCTTGCCGCCGCCGACCTTGAGGCGCTTGGAGCGATGCTTGTTGCGCTCCTTGCCGCCGATGTAGGTCTCGTCGATCTCCACGGTGCCGTCGAGCTTGAACGCATCGCCGCGCATCGCCGCACGCCAGCGTTGGCACATGTACCAGCTGGTCCGATACGCCGACCCGGAATTCTCGCCGAAGATGACGCGGTGGATTTGGAGCGCGCTGACGCCTTTCTTGCTGGTCATCATCAGGTATCCGACCTTGAACCAGGTGGAAAGCGGCACCTTGGTGTCCTCGAAAATGGTCCGGGTGAGGACGGAGAAGCGGTAGCCATTCCGGCCGCCACAGTCGGCGTTCTTGCAGAGCCAGTGGAACGGGCGCGCCTTCAACTCGTACACGCGCTCCGTCTTGCCGCACCGCACGCAGCTGACCTTGCCGGGCCAGCGCTTCGCCACGAGGTATCGCTTGCAGGCGTCGTCGGTGGGAAACTGGGCGTCGAATTCCTTGAGGGTCTGCATGCCCAGAATACTAGCGCTTCCGGGCGCGGGTGTCAACACAAGCATAGTCGCCACCAGGGTGGCAACTATCCCGTACTTGGCACCAGCGCTTCCCCGACCCATTGAGGCGGCGCTGTCGGTGCTACGTCGAGGACCCCTCCGGCGCGATCCCCTCCTCAGTATCCTGCGCAAAGCGCGCGGAAGGCGTCGAGGTCGCGGCGCGATGGTTATGGCGGAGTGCGAACTCGTTCACCTACAGCGGCAGATACTTACGGCACTTGATAGAAGGTGCCGTCCGAGATCATGCCGTTCGTACTTATCGGTCGCGCAGCGCCTCCGCCGGCGTGGGCCCGACCACGGCCGGCATCACGATCTGGACCAAGACCGCGATCGACAGCCACGCAAGCGGATCCGCAAGATGTGGCGAAAGGCCAGGGCCGAGATGGAAGATGTCGGCGCGCGCATCATAGACACGATCGCGCAGATACCCGAATAGCGTGAACAGCGCGAAGAAGACGATCGCGCCGGGCGCGCCCCATGCGCGGATCACGCGCCAACCGATAAGCCCGACCCCGGCGCCGAACCAAAGCGCCACGGGCGCATACATGAGCCACGCCGCGTGATCAGGCGCGCCGGCGGTGTAGCGCCACCAGCCCATAGGCGCGGCCACCAGGTCCCAGGTGATGTTGAGCGCCGCCGCGCAGACCCCAGCAATCAACGCCGCGCCAATGCGCCGCGGCCCGGCGCGTGTGAAATAGGCCGCCGCCGCGAATAGAGTGAGCGAGACGAGCACGACAGGAAGCGCGGAGGCGTCCATCGCACGCGACCCTAACGCGAACGCGGCATCGAATCGGTTGCTCGCTCCGGCTCTACCGTTCCCGGGCGCGTGTCGCGGGGCGCGCGGCGACGCTGACCCGCGCCGGCGCGGCGGCCGCGGGGGCGGCGTCGGCGGCGGCCTTGAAGCGGCCGGCGACGCGCTCGCGCAGCTGGTTCAGCGCCTGCCCTGCCGCTTCGTCCTTCGGATTGGCGTGCACGGCGCGCTCGAAGTACGTGATTGCGGTCGCCTCGCGGCCGGCGCGCAGCGAGATGGTGCCGAGAGCACGGAGCGCCTCGCCGTCCTCCCGCAGGACCTCGTTGGCGCGCACGAAGAACGACGCGGCGTTCGTGTAGTCGGCGCGGCCGTAGCAGGCGCGGCCGAGCCCCTTCAGGGCCGAGCCGTTCAGCGGGAAGATCTTCGAGGGCCTCCTCGAGCTGGCCGAGCGCCGCCTGGGGGCGGGCGCGACTGGAGAGGTCGCGCGCCAGGCGAACGAGGTTGTCGCTTTCGTTCTGGAAGTCCGGCAGCTCGACCTTGACACGCAGCCGATGGCCGTCAGGGCCATCTGCTTCACCGTGACCTTGGCGCCGAGATACTCGCGCAGCTCGCGGCGCATCTCACGGTCGTCGAGACTGTCGACGAAGAGGCGGCCGAGCTTGTCGTGCTTGTGGTCGTCGAGATGGATGAGAAGGTCCAATACTTTTTTCATGATTATACTCGCTCGTAGGGATCGAAGAGCTTCTTGTACTCGTCGAGGGCGAAGCGATCGGTCATGCCGGCAATGTAGTCGGCGACGACGCGGGCCTTGGGCTCGCCGGTCTCGATCCTTTGGTGGATGTGGGGCGGCATCTGCTGGGGCTCCTCCATGTACGTGTGAAACAGGTCGGTCATGATCTTCTGCGCCTTCATCGCCATGCGGGTGACGCGGTAATGGCTGTAGAGGCGCTCCAGCAGCACGCGCTTCAGGTGGCGGTTGCGGTCCGCCATCTCCGGGCTGAAGCCGGCGAGGCGGACGCGGCAGCGGCGGACGTCGTCGAGGCTGCGGACGCCGTGCTCCTCGATACGCGCGTGGATCGCTGTCGATCATGTCGGTGGCGAGGCGGTCGATGATGCGCCGGACGGTCTGGTAGCGTTGCACGGACGCGCTGGCGTGCGGATGGCGCCGGGTCACCCACTCGTTCGCCTCGACCCAGAGCTCGACCTCGGCGAGGTCGGCCGGCATGAGCATGGCCGATTTGAGGCCGTCGTCGATGTCATGGCAGTTGTAGGCGATCTCGTCGGCGTAGTCGACGATCTGCGCCTCGAGCACGGGCTTCACGGCGGGCTCGAACTGCTGCACCAGGGGACGATCGTACTCGGAGGAGTGCTTGACGATCCCCTCGCGGATCTCCCAGGAGAGGTTCAGCCCCGGAAAGTCGGGGTAGTGCTCCTCGAGCACGTCGACGATGCGCAGGCTCTGCGCGTTGTGCTCGAAGCCGCCGTGCTCCTCCATGAGGCGGTTCAGCACCCGCTCGCCGGCGTGGCCGAAGGGCGTGTGGCCGAGGTCGTGCGAGAGCGCGACGGCCTCGCCGACGTCCTCGTTCAGACCGAGGGCGCGGCAGAGGGTACGGGTGATCTGGGCGGCCTCGATCGAGTGCGTCAGCCGCGTCCGGTAGTAGTCGCCCTCATGGTTGACGAAGACCTGGGTCTTGTATTCGAGGCGGCGGAAGGCGGAGCTGTGAACGATCCGGTCGCGGTCGCGCTGGAACGGCAGCCGGAAGGTATGCTCGGGCTCCTCATGGACCCGCCCGCGGGTATCGCTCGACCGGGTGGCATAGGGCGCGAGCGTCTCGGCCTCGCGCCGCTGCAATTCGTCTCGGAGGGAAGGAACCGACATACTGACGCCGAAGCGTCAGGAATCCTACACCCTTGACCCTTGCGGCGGCAACAAAAACAGGTCTTCTGGGGAGTTTCGCGGCCGCTCGCGACGCGCCGCGAGCCGCGGCTACGGATTGATCAGGAACGCCGTCGTCGGGACCCGCACCGTCTTCTGGAAAATCAAGGTCTTGACATCCGAGTCGACGCTGCCGTCGCCGTCGGCGTCGATCGTGCACGGATGCGTGCCGTCGGTGTTGATCGCGGTCGTGATGATCCTCACGCGTGCGCGTGCCCCGGGCAGCAGGTCCGGCAGCGGTCCCGCGAACGTGGCGATGAAATTGAGCGACGTCGTCCCGAGCGAAATGGTCTTCACCTGATCGAAGGTGAGCGGGCTCTCGTTGCCGTCGACGAGCTTGATCCGTCCGGCCGTGGAGCCGGAGGTGATCGGCCCGTTGCACGTCTGGACGATGCGCGCCGGCGGGTAGTCGCTGCCGTCGGCGGCGATCACCTGGCGCGCGACCGCGTGGTAGAGCGACGTGCCGGTCGGCCGCGCCTGCAGCTCGACGACCAGGCTCGTGAGCGTCGGCGAGGCGTGGCCGTTGAAGATGAGCGCGGATCCCGACACGACGGTGATCGGGGTCTCCAGGTTGCCCTCCCCCGACGACGAGCAACCGCCGCAGGTGAACTGGTCGATGCGGGCCTGGGCGCGCAGCGCGGCGCAGGCGAGGGCCCGTCCCTCGAGCGTCAGGACGGACACGGCGAGCGTGGCGGCGACCGCCAGGAGGCGCAGCATCGTGGGCACTGATGGCAAGAAAAATGCCATGCGCCGTGACGCGACGAGCCGTACCCTACGCTCCGTTTCGGGGCGGCGGGTGCTGGCTTTTTCATGTACCCGGTCCCGGGTGGTAGGCATGAAAGGCGTAGCCGCGCCGATCGCGAAAGTGCATGGGTCGTGCATGGGCGCGGGTTCCATCGTTCAGCGAAGTGCCCCCTCATAGCAGGTAGTGTGAGAAATGCACACGCCGGCCGTCTGACAGGTCGTATGGCGTGTGCTACCCAGCTGCGGATGCGCATCACATGGGTGCTCGCCGCCGCCGTGCTCCTCACGGCCGTGGCGGCGCGCGCGGAGGACGCCTTCGAGCGCGGGCGCATTCCTCATCGCGACGGCAGCGGCCGGTCGACGATCCTCGAGGTGCAGCCCGGGGTGCCGGGCGCGAAGGAGTTCGTCCGCGACGACAACCGTCCGCCGCCGCGGCGCGGCGAGATCAGCCTCCCCTCCCCTCAGCCGTCGCCGCCGGCCACCCCGACCGCCGCCGCCCCACCGCGGCGCTACTGAGCGGCGCTACTCGAAGACGGCGTAGTTGAGCGCGCGATCGAGGTTGGCGTCGAAGGCCTCGAGCACGCGATCGAGGATCGCGGGGGTGAGGCCGAGGCGGGCCCAGGCCGCCGGGTCGATGCAGCCGATGCGGGGATCGCCGCCGTTCCCGTATCCGAGCGCGCGCACGACCACGTTGGCGATGTGGACGATCGCCGTCTCGTCGTGCGCCACGCGGGCGCGCCCGGGCACATGGTGGAAGGCGATCGGTTCGGCGAGCGTCGCGGGAAAACGCCAGCGCTCCATGATCCAGCCGGCGATCTCGCTGTGGTCCGTGCCGAGCATCTCGTGCTCGAGCGAGCGGAAGCTCCGCTCTTCGGCCGCGGCGCGCTCCACGATGTGCTCGAAGACGTCAGGCATCTCCTTGTAGAGGACGACCTTGCCGAGGTCGTGGAGGAGGCCGGCGGCGGCGAGCTCCTCGGGATTGCCCCGTCGCGTGATGCGCGAGAGGGCGCTCGCGGCGGCCGCGCAGCCGATCGAGTGCTCGAAGAAGCCGCGCAGGCGGACGGCGCGCGGGTCGAACACGCTCGTGGAGAGCACGACGCTGCGCGTGACCGTCGAGCCAAGGGTGAGGAGCGCCTCGCGAACGCGGCTGATGCTCGCGCCGCTGCCGTAGAAGGCGGAGTTGGCGATGCGCAGCACGTGCGACGTCAGGGCCTGGTCGATCTCGATCAGTTCCGCGACGTGGTCGAAGTCGACGGCGGGATCCTCGAGGGCGGCGACGACCCGCTCGAAGAGCCGCGGCAACGTGGGGACGGCGCGCAGCCGCGCGACGCGCAGGCGGAGCGTCGACTCGTCCGGGGCCGGCCGGCGGGGGGTGGCGGACGCGGGTATCGGCACCCTACTCCGCCTTCTCGCCGCTCCGCTCCTGCTCCAGGCGGACCGTCCGCTTGCACAGGTGGCGGGTGATTGCCGCGCGGAGCGCGGTCATCGCCTCGTTGGCCGGCTCGCGGTCGAGTCGCCGTTCGAGCTCCCGCAGCTGCTCGTCGAGCGCCTGCGCGCGCTCCCAGGTCGCCACGGTCTCGTTGTCGACGACGAGCACCGTCTGGATCGCCAGCTTGCGCAGCGCGCGCACGACGCCGGGCGAGAGCGTCGTCCCGGCACCCGCCACCAGCCGCCCTTCGGCGTCGGAGATGGGTTGGGCGAGACGCATCGTCTCGTTCACGAACTCCAGGGGAACACGCGCGGACACGACCGGATCCTCTGTGCCTTTCGAGCGCCGCAGTGCCGACGTCCGGCGCGGACGCGCCGGCCTTGATGCATCGGCCGATCGACGGCGAAACTTGAGGCACCGGGTGATGTGCCAGATGCCGTGTCCGAGGCGGCACGCGGCCCGGCGGCGTCAGACCTCGATCTGGGCGCCCAGCTCCACGACCTCGTTCGGGGGGATGCCGAAGAACTCCGTCGGCGAGCGGGCGTTGCGGGCGAGGAACATGAACAGTACCCGGCGCCAACGCGGCAGGTCGGAGCGCCCGGTAGCGACGAACGTCTCGCGGCCGAGGAAGTAGCTCGTCCGGCCCCGGAAGGTCTCGAGTCCGTGCTGCGCGGCGCGGCGCATGACCTCGGGCACGTCGGGCGTCTCCATGAACCCGTATCCGGCGATCACGCGCCAGAAACCGGCGGCCATCTGCACCACCTCGACGCGTTCCTCCGGCGGCACGATCGGCTCGTTCGAGGTGAGGATCGTGAGGATCACCACCTGCTCGTGCAGCACCTGGTTGTGCTTGAGCTGATGCAGGAGCGCGAGCGGCGTACCCTCGGGATCCTGCGTCATGAAGACCGCCGTTCCCCGCACGCGGTGGGGCTTCTGCACCTTCAGACTGGCGAAGAAGTCGTCGAAGCGGATGCGCACCTTGGCGAGCTCGCGGAAGCGCCAGCGCGCGCCCATGCGCCAGGTCGTCATGATGCTGAACACGCCGAGCGCCGCCACCATCGGGAACCAGCCGCCGTGGAAGAGCTTGGCGAGATTGGCGGTGAAGAACGCCAGATCGACCAGCAGGAAGAGCCCGACGAGCAGGCCCGCCTGCGGGCGGGACCAGTTCCAGCTGCGTCGCGCCACCGCGTAGAAGAGCACCGAGGTGATGCTCATCGTGCCGGTCACGGCGATGCCGTACGCGGCGGCGAGGCGTGACGAGCTGCCGGCGACGATCACGACCGCGATGCACGCGAACGCGAGCATGCCGTTCACCGAGGGGACGTAGATCTGCCCCTCGGTCGCTGGCGGACGTGTGGACGATGTTGACGCGCGGGACGAAGCCGAGCTGCACCGCCTGTTGCGTCAGCGAGAAGGCGCCCGAGATGAGCGCCTGCGACGCGACGACCGTCGCAACGGTCGCGATCACGATCATCGGGATCACGAGCCCCCCGGGGACGAGCGCGTAGAACGGCCGCTCGGTGGCGGCCCGGCAGGCGGTCTCGCCGAGGCTGGCGGCGGTGGGACAGCTCGCGAGGAGGAGCGCGCCCTGCCCGAAATAGTTCAGGAGGAGCGCCGGCATCACGACGGCGTACCAGGCGACGCGGATCGGCCGCGGCCCGAAGTGCCCCATGTCGGCGTACAGCGCCTCGCCGCCGGTGATGCAGAGCACCACCGAGCCGAGCACGAGGAAGCCGGGGAAGCCGTGGGCCAGGAGGAAGCGGAGCGCGTACCCGGGATTCAGCGCCGCGAGCACCGCCGGCACCGTCGCGACCCACGGAGCGGCGACGGCGGCGATGCTGATGAACCAGACGAGCGTCGCCGGGCCGAAGACGGCGCCCACGCCTGCCGTCCCCCGGCGCTGCACCGCGAAGAGGGCGGTGAGGATCGCGACCGTGATCGGCAGCACCCAGAACTCGAGCCGCGGTGCCGCCACCTCGAGTCCCTCGACGGCGCTCAGCACGGAGATCGCCGGCGTGATCACGCCGTCGCCGTAGAGGAGCGCGGCGCCGAAGAGCCCCCACGTGATGAGGGAGGACGTCGGGTGCTCGGCCGGGCGCAGGAGCGCCAGCAAGGCGAGGATGCCCCCCTCGCCGTGATTGTCGGCGCTCATGATGAACGTGAGGTACTTGACGACGATGACCAGCAAGAGCGCCCAGAAGACGAGCGAGAGCACGCCGAGGACGTTGGCGCTCGTAGGCGCGAGGCCGTAGTCGCCGTTGAAGCACTCCTTGATCGCGTAGAGGGGCGAGGTGCCGATGTCGCCGTACACGACCCCCAGCGCGGCGAGCGCCAGCACCGCGAGACCGGTGTGACGTGGACCTGCCTGGACGGGACTCGGAGGGGATCCCTCGGCGGCGGCGCCGGGAGCGGGAGCGGCGGTCATCCTCTAGCCGTGTACCTGGGAACGGGCTCGCGGACAAAGCCTCCACGGTTGACGGCGCCGGGCGGCCTGCCTAGGACGTGCGCGTGCGTCGCGCGGTCGCGGTGGTCGCTCTCGTCCTCCTGCGTGCGCCCGCGCTCGCCGAGCCGCTCGCGCCACGCATCCAGGCGCCCGAGCCGGTCTTCGATGCGGGCACCATCGATGCCGGCACGGTGATCCGCCACACGTTTCCGGTGCGCAACGCGGGCGACACCGACCTGCACATCCGCGTCCAGCCCGGCTGCGCCTGCACCGTCGTGCAATTCGACGAGACGATCGCGCCCGGCGCGCTCGGCACCGTCACCGCCACGCTCGACACGCTCAACTACAAGGGGCGGATCGCGAAGGAGATACGCGTCGCGAGCGACGATCCCGGAAACGGCAGCATCGGCCTCGAGCTGCGCGCCGACGTCGTCCCTGCCCTCACCCTCAGCCCGACCGACTCGCCGTTGCTGCGCGGTACGGCGGCCGAGCTGAAGCCGATCGAGCTGGTGCTGGCGTCGAACGACGGCCAGCCCTTCGACGTGCTTCGCGCCGATGCCGATCCGCTGCTCACGGTGCACGTCGCGCCCGATCCGGGCGCGAGGCCGGCCCGGACGCGCTACCGCGTGACGATCGCCGCCCGACCCGGGGTCCCGGCGGGACGCTCCGGACCGATCGTGACGCTCGTCACCTCGCATCCGCACGCGCCGCCGCTCACCGTCCGCGTCAACCTCGCGGTCGTGCCGGCGGTCTCGGTCGCGCCCAAGCACGTCGTCGTGCATGCGTCGGTGGCCGACGAGGTGCAGCACGTACGGATCAGCAAGGCCGCCGGCGGGCTCGCGACGCTCGGCGTCGACTCGACCGACCCCAACGTCGTCGGCACCCTCGCCCCGGTCGTCGCCGGGCACGAGTACGACCTCGCCGTGCGCTATGTCGGGCCGCCGATGCAGGGGGTGCGGCGCGCGCAGCTCACCGTGCGCACCAACGATTCGGGGCAGCCCGCGATCCGGGTATCGGTCGCCGTCCGGCCGTAGGGGCCGCCGGAAGAGCGGTGCGGGCAGCCTGACGAGCGCGGTCGCGGAAGCTTCCCGCCCCTCGCGTTTTCCCGGGCCCCGGGTAAAGGTGGCTCGTCCGCCTTCGTATGGCACCCGAGGTCCTCATCGTCGGGGCGGGTCCGACGGGACTCGCGCTCGCGCTCTGGCTCGCCCGGCTCGACGTCCCGCTGCGCATCGTCGACCGCAGCGCAGGACCAGGGGAGACCTCGCGCGCGATCGCGGTGCATGCCCGGACGCTGGAGCTCTACCGCCAGCTCGGCATTGCCGACGACGTCGTCGCGGGCGGCGTCAAGGCCGACGGGTTGACGATCCGGCGCGAGGGCCGGCCGATCGCCCACGTGGCGCTCGGCGACATCGGCGTGGGCTTGAGTCCGTTTCCCTACGTGCTCCTGTATCCGCAGGACGTGCACGAGCGCGTGCTGATCGCGCACCTGGCGCGCGCGGGGGTGCGGGTCGAGCGGACGACCGAGCTCGTCGGGCTCGAGCAGGAGCCCGACACCGTGCTGGTGCGGCTGCGGAGCCCGCGCGGCGACGAGACGGCATCCGCGGCGTACGTATGCGGGTGCGACGGCGCCACCAGCACGACGCGGAGGCTGATCGGCGCGGACTTTCCCGGCGGCACGTACCAGCACGTCTTCTACGTGGCCGACGTGGTGCCGGTCGGCGACGTCGCGCACGGTGAACTCCAGGCGTGTCTCAGCGTCCACGACTTCGGCCTCGTCTTTCCGGTTCGTGACGCGCGCACCGTACGTCTGATCGGAATCGTTCCACCCGAGTATGAGGAGCGCGACGACCTCGCGTTTCGCGACATCGCCGCCGCCGTGACGAGGACGACCGGCGTCACGGTCGAGACCGTCAGATGGTTCTCCACCTATCGCGTGCACCACCGCGTGGCGGCGCACTTCCGCTACGGTCGGACGTTCCTCCTCGGGGATGCCGGCCACATCCACAGCCCTGCCGGCGGCCAGGGGATGAACACCGGGCTCGGTGACGCGGCGAATCTCGCATGGAAGCTCGCCGCCGTGTCGCAGGGGCGGGCGGCCCCGGCCCTGCTCGACACGTACGAGCCCGAACGCATCGCCTTTGCGCGCACCCTCGTCGCCACGACCGATCGGCTCTTCCGCCTGATCGCGAGCCGCTCGCGCCTCGGGAATCTCTGGCGCGCGTGGGTGCTGCCCGTCGCGCTGCCGTTGCTGGCCCGGGTGCCCGGGGCGCCGCGCCTCGCGTTCCGCGCCGCCTCGCAAATCCGCGTCCGCTATCGTCACAGCGCGCTCAGCGGCGGAGTGGCCGGCCGGGTGCACGGCGGCGATCGCCTGCCGTGGGTGGCGCAGGAGGGCGGCGACAACTTCGCGCCCCTCACGAGCCTGGATTGGCAGGTGCACGTCTACGGTGCCGCCCGCGCGGACGTGCACGACGCCGCGCGGGCGCGTCGCGTCGTCGTGCACGAGTTTCCCTGGAGCACGGCCGCGCGCGGGGCGGGTCTCGCCCGCGACGCGTCGTACCTCGTGCGCCCGGACGGCTACGTGGCCCTCGCCGCGGCGCCGGACGACGGGGCCGCGCTCGCGGGGTATCTCTCGCGGGTCGCGATCGTGCCGCGGCCACGGGTGGCGGCGTGATCCTCGATCCGGGCGCCGTGCACGTCTGGTTCGCTCGCACGGAGCCGCTGGTCGTGCCGACGCGCCTGCATGATTGCGTGCTGCTGCTGCCCGCGGCCGAGCGCGAGCGTTGGCGCCGGTTCGGAACCTGGCGCGGCCGGTGCGAGTATCTGCTGACGCGCGCGCTCGTGCGGACGGTGTTGTCGCGCTATGCCGACATCGACCCGCGCGCCTGGCGCTTCGGGTCGGGCCGGAACGGCCGCCCCGAGATCACGGCGCCGTCGCCCGACGTGCCGCTGCGCTTCAACGTATCGCACACCACCGGGCTGATCGTCTGCGCGGTCACGGGCACGCGCGAGGTCGGCGTCGACGTCGAGACCTGGGACCGCCCACGCGATGCCGCCGCCCTCGCCGGCCGGTTCTTCTCCGCCGAGGAGGCGGACGCCGTACGCGCCGGCGCCGCGGACGCGGCGGATGCCCTCTTCGTGCGCCTGTGGACGTTGAAGGAGGCGTACGTGAAGGCGCGTGGACTGACACTGCCGCCGGCGTTGCGCGACGTGGTCTTCGGCCTGCACGCCGACGGCGGCATACGGGCGCGCTTCACGGGCACGGTGGAGGACGACCCGCAGGCCTGGCAGTTCGCCCTCCTCCGTCCGACGCCGCGGTACTGCGTGGCCGTCGCCGCCCGCTGCGCCGCGGGCGAGCGGCCCCTTGCGATCGGGCTCAGGCGCGCGACAATCGACATCGGCGATGACGATCACGACCCCGACGACCGCTGACTTCGAGGCCGCCGGCCTCTACGACCCCGGCGCCCCCGACGCCGCCGACCGGCTGGCGCTGCTCGAGTGGCTGGTGGAGCACGGCGTCTCGCTGGAGCAGATGGCCGCCTACCAGGGCAATCGCCCCCTCATCACGCTCGCCGGCGATCTCGTCGTTCGCCCCGGGCGGCGCATGACGCTCGCCGAGGCGGCGCGGCGTGCCGGCACCACGCCCGAGCTGGTGCAACGGATGCGCGTCGCCTCCGGTCTCGCCCCGGCGCGGCCCGACGAGCCGGTGTTCACGCAGGAGGACGTGACCACCTTCCAGACCGTCGCGGCGGGGGCGACGCTCTTCGGCGAGACGGCGATGCTGCAGTTCAGCCGCGTCCTCGGCGCCTCCGTTGCGCGCATCGCGGAGGCCGCGATCGCGCTCTTCATCGCCAACGTGGAGCTGCCGGCGCGCGAGGCGCAGGCGTCGTCCGTGGCGCTCGCCCAGCAGAATCTCACCGCGGTGCAGGCGTTGGGGGTCCTGCCGTCCACGATCGAGGCGTTCCTGCGGGCGCATTTCGAGGCCGCGATCGACCGCCAGCGCACGGCGCGCGATTCGATGCGCACCCGGGGCGACCTCCTGACGCTCACGGTCGGCTTCGTCGACCTCGTCGGCTTCACGCCGCTCGCGCGCCGCCTCTCGGTCGACGAGCTCGGCACGCTGGTCGGACGCTTCGAGGCCTTCGCCAGCGACGTCGTGGTGGCGCGCAACGGTCGCCTGGTGAAGCAGATCGGCGATGCCGTGATGTTCGTTGCCGCGCGGGCCGATACGGCCTGCGAGATCGCGCTGACGCTGCTCGAGCAGTTCGCGCCCGACGACGTCGTGCGGCCCCGCGGCGGCCTCGCGAGCGGCCAGGTGCTGATGCGCGGCGGCGACTACTATGGGCCGGTCGTCAATCTCGCCTCGCGCCTCGGTGATCTCGCCGTGCCGCGCGAGATCCTCGTGACGCCGGCCGTCGTCGAGGGGGCGCGTCGGGGTCCCTTCGTCTTCGAGCCGGCCGGCAAGCGGATGCTGAAGGGCGTCGACGAGCCGCAGGCCGTCTTCACGGCGGCCCGCGCCGGCAGCGAACCTTGACACGGCCGCGCAATCCGGGCATCTGGTCGTCCGTTCGCCGAAAGGGCTGACAAGGGAAGCCGGTGAGAATCCGGCGCGGCGCCCGCCACTGTAAGTCGGAACGAACGCGCACTCGACGCCACTGTCCCCGCGGACGGGAAGGCAGCGCAAGTAGGCCGCCGACGAGCCAGGAGACCTAGCCCTCGAGGCTTTCTCTCAACGTCCTCCGGGTAGAGGGGGCGCGAGGGCAGCATGCACAGACCATTGCCGACCTCACGGTCTCTCCACCCCTGAGGCCCAACACCGGCGCTGCGGGACGCGGCGTCGACGGAGGGTGTCATGGGTATTCGCAACTGGACTCTCGCGGCAATCGGGCTGACGCTGGTCGCGCTGCGTCCGACTCCCGCGGTCGCGGCCGTCGTCGCTCCCGGCTACGTCGTCGGCACGATCGGGCTGCCGGGCGTCGCGAATGGCGACGTCGCCATCGTCGGCACCGACGTCTTCGTCGGCCAGGGGTCGTTCGGCGCCGGCGCGCAATTCATCATCCGGGTCGCGGCCGACGGGACGGCCAGCACCGTGGTGACGGGCTTGAACGCGATCGGCGGCCTCGCCTACGACGCCGCGAACGACCGCCTCCTCTTCGCCGACAACGCGGGCGAGCTCGTGGGGGCGGCGACCGGCGACACCGTCTTCGCGCTCGGCGCGCCCCGCACGGCGGGGAGCGTCCCGGCGACGGGACTGGCGCTGGCGCCCGCGGGCTCGATCCCCTTCGCGCAGGCCGTCCTGCCGCTTGCCGACGGGAGCGTGCTGGTGGGCGACGCGGCCGGGGGCGGCGCCGGGCGGGTCGTGAGGGTCAGCGGCGGGACGCCGACGAGCCTGATCACGGGTCTCGACTACACCGCCGGCATCGCGCTCGCGCTCATCGGTCCGGGCGAGCTGCTCGTCGGACAGGTCGACTCCGCCACCTTCGAGGGCAGCGTCGGCGAGTACGATCTCACGGGCGCGTCCCTCGGCGCGCTGGCGAGCGGCCTGTCGGGCGCCTACGACTCGGTGCTCGACGACGCCGGAAACCTGATCCTGAGCGGCGGCTTCACCGACGACTTCTCGAGCTCGACGCTCGTCGCGATCTCGCCCGCGGGCGCCGTGAGCGAGATCGCGTCCGGGTTCGCCTTCTCGAGCGGCCTCGATCGCGACGCCGCGACCGGCCGCGTCGTCGTCGTCGACAGCGGCGCGGCGGCGCTCGCGACGCTGACGCCGGTGAGCGGCCTCACCCCCGGCGGCAAGGGACGGAAGGAGTGCCAGGTCGAGATGTGGGGCGGCGCCCCCGACCGCACGAAGAAGGGCGCGCCGAAGACGCGCTGGACCTGCACCGACGGTGCCCCGTGCGACCGCGACGGCGTCGTCAACGGCACGTGCACGGTCCTGGTCGGCGCTTGCTTCACGGTGAGCGACGCCCGCACGCCGACCTGCGCGCCCGCGCCGGTCGACGCGGCTCTCGTCGCCAGCCGGCAGAGCATCCCGTCGCTGGCGAGCCTGCAGAGCGCGGTCGATGCGGTGCTGCCGTCGGCGGATGCGGCTTGCAGCCGCGGGGTGCCCGTCTTCGTCGACGCGAACGGCAAGACGATCAGCATCAGCGTCGACGGCAGGCGTGCCGGCAAGCGCGCCGACAAGGACACGCTGAAGCTGCGCTGCCTCCCTCCGGGTGCGTAGGAGGACGTCGCATCCGGGCGCGGCCGGCCGTCGGCCGCTCGCGCTCGCCGTGGTCCTGCTCTGCGGCCTTCTCGGCGCCGGGTCGGCGTCCGCCGACCCGTGCGTCGACGCCGTCACGAGCTTCACCGCGGGCACGAACGGCGGCTTCCAGTCCAACCTGCTGCCGAACATCGTGCTCGGGGTGCCGTTCGGCGGCGGCCTCACGTCGCAGTCGACCGACGTCGTGTCCCTCGGAGACGGCGGCTCGATCACGCTCGCCTTCGAGGACAACGCGATCGTCGATGGTCCCGGTCCCGACTTCACCGTCTTCGAGAACGCCTTCCAGGTGCCGAACTCCGGCGTCTTCATCGAGGCGGGCATCGTGTCGGCGAGCGACGACGGCGTCCACTTCTTTGCCTTCCCGTACAATCCCATGACGTTCGCCGGACTTGCCGGCGTGACCCCGGTCTTCAGCAATCCGGACAACGGCATCGATCCGCGCGATCCCACCGTCTCGGGCGGCGACAGCTTCGACCTCGCGAGCATCGGCTTGAGCGAGGCACGGTTCATCCGCATCACCGATCCCGGGGCCAGCGTCCCGGACCCCGGCAACGCGTTTCCCACTCCCGGCGTCGGCAAGTCCGGCTTCGACCTCGACGCGATCGTGGCGGTCCACTCCGTGGACAGGTGCGCGCGGTGCTGCGACGCCGACGGCAACGGCACGCTCGCGCCGAACGACGTCCTGCTGCTCCTGCGCGAGGTGTCGCAGCTGCCGAACACGATCAACCTCTGCGGCACGGCGCCGTGCCGCGGGCTCTACTGCGGCGACGCCAATCGCGACCGCGCGCTCTCGGCGGCCGACGTCCTGCTGTGCCTGCGGGCCGTGTCCGGCCTCCCCACGCCGATCGCGCTCTGCGCCACCGGCGACTGCGACTTTCCGCCGTGAGGCGCGCGCTCACCCTGCTGGCGGTGCTGGCCGCGACGTGGCTCGCCGCGCCGGTGCGCGCCGACGATCCGCTGCTCGGCACGATCGACGTCACTGCGCCGCGCGGCGAGAACGCGACCTCGGACGCCACCGCGAGCGCCACGGTCGTGCCGATCACCACGCAGCCCGGCGAGATGAAGACGCTCGCCGACGTGCTCGACGACAGCGTCGGCGTACAGGTGCGGCACTTCGGCGGCCTCGGCGACTTCTCGACCATCTCGATCCGCGGCAGCAGCCCCGGCCAGGTCGGCTTCTTCCTCGACGGGATCCCGCTGACGCGTGCGCGCAGCGACACGGTCAACCTCGCCGACCTGCCGCTCGACGAGCTGGCGCGGGTGGAGGTGTACCGCGGCACGTCCCCCCTCGCCTTCTCGTCGTCGGCGCTGGCGGGCGTGGTGAACCTCGTCACCCGCGAGCCGACCGATGCGCCGCAGTTCACGCTGCTCGGCGGCGGCGGGTCGTTCGGCACGCGCAAGGCCGTCGTCACCGCCTCCGACCGGCACGGGCCCTGGAGCGGTCTCCTCACGGCCACGTATCTCGGCTCGGAAGGGAACTTCTCCTTCCACGACGACAACGGTACGCCGCTCAACCCGAGCGACGACCAGACGACCGACCGCAAGAACAACGCCTTCAACTCCGGCGAGCTCCTGGGGAAGCTGCGCTACACGTTCGCCGGCGGCGCCACCCTGACCGGGGTCGAGGAAGCGTACGCGAACCACCAGGGCGTACCCGGCATCGGTGCGTTCCAGTCCGACGACGCGTCGCTGCGCGAGCTCCGCAGCCTGAGCTACCTGCGCCTCGAGGGGCATCCGTTCGGCCAGGCCAACCTCGACGGTGGGGTGACCGGCTACTACGTCTACGAGCGCGAGCAGTTCCGCGACGTGAAGGGCGAGATCGGCGTCGGCAGCGTCGCGACCCGCAACCAGACCGACTCCGGCGGGCTCGACAATCAGCTGGTGGCGCACCTCGGCGGGCACGACGTCGAGGGACGGCTCGACGCCGGGGGGGAGGTGTTCCACCCCGTCGACGAGCTCGCGCCCGATCCGAATGGTCCCGACCAGGCGCGAATCCGGCTCGACGTCGCCGTCGGCGACACCTTCTCGCTGTTCGACGAGCGCTTCCTGGTGCAGCCGTCGTTCCGCTACGAGCACATCCACGACGACTTCGGGGGCACGGTCGGTGCGGGCGGGCTCGTCGACAACCGCACGCAGGGCGGCGATATCGACCTCGTCACGCCGCGGCTCGGCCTGCGCTTCGACTGGACGTCCCGGATTGGGCTGCGCGGCAACGCGGGACGCTACGCGCGGGCGCCGACCTTCAGCGAGCTCTTCGGCAACCGCGGAATCCGTCATCGGCAATCCCGACCTCAAGCCGGAGAAAGGCGTCAACGCCGACCTGGGCGTCGTCTTCACCCACGACGGCGTCGGTCCCTTCAGCCATCTGCGCGCCGAGGCGACCGGCTTCGTGTCGTTCGTCGACGACCTGATCGTCCTGGTGCAGAACTCGCAGCGCACGGCGGTGCCGCGAAACGTCGCGAGCGCGCGCGTGCTCGGCACCGAGGCGACGCTGGCGCTGCGCGCCTTCGAGCACGTGCACCTCTCGCTCAACTACACCTTCCAGGACGCGCGCGACGAGAGCGGCATCCCGGCGCGCGACGGCAACCACCTGCCGGGCCGCCCGGTGCACGCCCTCTACGCGCGCACCGAGTACCATCTCGGTCCCGCGCAGCTCTTCTACGAGCTCGATTTCCTGGCGTCGAACTTCCTCGACCAGGCGAACTTCCGCGAGGTCGACAGCCGGACGGTGCACACGATCGGGTTGACCAGCCGCCTGCCCTGGCCGGCGTTCGAGGTCAGTCTCGAGCTGCGCAACTTCACGAACGACCAGATCGAGGACGTCGGCGGATTCCCCCTGCCCGGCCGGTCCGTCTTCGGCAGCATCCGCTGGCGCTGGCAGGGCGCATCCCCGCAGGAGGCGACATGATCTTCCGGATACGAGGGCGGCCGGCTCTCGCGGCGACGTTGCTGGCGGTCGTCACGGCGAGTTGCGGCGGTGGCGGCGGGGGCACCCGGTCGAGCACTCCGCCGCCCACCGGCGAGGGCGCGAGCGTGTTCGTGGTCACGACCGACTTCGACACCGGGAGCTTCTCGCTCTTCCCGGTCGGCCACCCCGAGCAGATCGCGCGCAGCCCGGGCGACCTGCACAGCGACGCGGTCGCGCGGACACACGGCGGCATCGTCTACGTCGTGAATCGTCTCGGCGGCGACAACATCCAGGCCATCGACCCGGCGCAGGGCTGGACCACCGTGTGGCAGTGCTCGGTCGGCAACGGCACGAATCCGCACGACATCCTGGTGGTCGCGCCGGACAAGGCGTACGTGACGCTCTACGAGCGCGCCGGCCTGGCGATCGTCGATCCCTCCGTCGGTCCGAGCTGCGCCGGCTTCCTGCGCGGCAGCATCGATCTCTCCGCGCTCGCCGATGCCGACGGCATCCCGGAGATGGATCAGATGGCGCTCATCGGCGAGCGCCTCTACGTGAGCCTCGAACGGCTCAACCGCCGGAACTTCTTCCAGCCGACCGACTCGAGCGTGCTGGCCGTCGTCGACACGACGAGCGACACGCTGATCGACGTGGATCCCACGACCGCCCCGGTCGACGGCATCCGCCTCGCCGGCACGAATCCCTTCACCGAGTCGCAGGGCCTGACGGTCGACGCCGTGAGCGGCGACATCTTCACCAGCTCGGTCGGCAGCTTCGGGACGATCGGCGACGGGGGCATCGAGCGCGTCGATACGCGCACCAACCGCTCGGCGGGATTCATCGTGAGCGAAACGGACCTCGGCGCCAACATCACGGACTTCGTCCTGATCGACGCCCATCGGGCGTACGCGCTGCTCCTCGGGCTCGACTCGATCAACCGTCTGGTGCGTTTCGATCCGAGCACGCGGGCGATCACCGCGACCCTGCTCACGTCGGAGGATTTCCTGGTCGACATCGCGTTCGAGCCGACGCGCCGCGAGCTCTACGTCACCGACCGCACCCTGGCGCGCCCGGGCATCCGCATCTTCAGCACCGGCGACGACCGCGAGGTCACGGCGACACCCGTCGACACGGGCCTGCCCCCCTTCGACATCGTGTTCGTCGGCGAGGACGTACCGGCTCCGCCGCCGCCGATCGTCGTGCCGGCCGGCTTCTACGTCGGCGCCACGACCGAAGGGCAGCCGATCTCCCTGCAGACCGGCAGTATCGAGATGGTCTATCTCGTCTGCGGCGGGCGGACGGTGCGCGCCAACGCCGGCGGCAGCGTCGCCGCGAACGGCGCTTTCGCGGTGACGGTCGACGGCGTGTCGATCGCCGGACAGTTCGACGCGCAGGGCGGCGTGACGGGGACGCTCGCCGGCGGCAACTGCTCGGCCGACTTCACGGCCACCTTCCGCGCCGGCGCCGTGGACAGCGACGGGGACGGCATTCCCGACCTGGTCGATCCCGATCCGGTCGCGGCCGTCTGCGGGAACGGCGTACGCGAGAGCGGCGAGGCGTGCGACGGCTCGGACGAGCCGTGCGGCGCCGGCGCGCACTGCGTGCAGTGCCGCTGCGAGTCGGCCACGCAGCCGACCCCCTCGGCGCAGCCTACTTCCGCGCCGCTGACGTGCACGACCGACACGGTGACGATCGACCTCGCCACCGCGCAGCCGATCGGGGCCGCGACGCTGCTCCTCGACTACCCGCAGGACGCGGTGACGATCCCGGGAAGCGGCGACGCGACGACCGTGAAGGAACGGATCACGGTGCTCACGAGCGCCGCCCTCTTCGGCAACGGCGAGCCGAACGACCAGGACGACCGCGTGCGCTTCACGTTGATCGCGGTCGACGGGCTGCCGGCGGGGCCGCTCTTCGCGGTACGGTTCGATTGCCTCGGGGCGCCGCCCGCCGCGCGCACGTTCACGTGCACCGTCACGGACGCCGTGGCGGCCGACGGTGTCACCCCGGTTACGGATGCGACGTGCACGCTGCACGTCCGCAGTGAGTGAACCATGCGGATCCTGATCGTTGTGTCGTGTGTCGTCGCCGGGCTCCTCGGGGTCGGCGCGCGGGCCGGCGCCGCCGACGCGACGCTCGCGTGCGAGCGGGCGCTGCTCGCCGGCTCGCAGAAGCTCGCGCATGCGGCGCTCGCCGCGACGGCGAGCTGCGAGACGCGCAAGCGTGCGGGCAAGCTCCCGCCCGGCACCGAATGCGCGACGGAGCCGAAGACGCTCGACGCGCACGACAAGGCGAGCGCGGCGCTCGCCCGCACGCTCGCGAAGCGCTGCGGCGGCGCCGACCACGTCTGTGCCACCGGTGACGACCCGCCGCCGCCGACGCTCGGCTGGCCGGGCACGTGTCCGGGCTTCGAGGGCGCGGCATGCACGGCGCCGATCGCCGACTGCGGCGCCATGGCCACGTGCACGAGCTGCGTCGACGGCGCCGCGACGGATCACGCGCGCGCGCTGCTGTTCGACAGCCTGGCGCCGTCCGATCCGAAGCTGCAGAAGGCGCTCCGCCGCTGCCAGTCGACGATCGGGAAGGAAGGGGCCAAGCTCTTCGATGCCATCTGGAAGGCGCTCGGCCGCTGCTGGGACGCGCGTCTCACCGGCAAGCACGCGAACCTCTGCCCGAGCCCCGGCAACGGCAAGGCGGCGCCGGCCATCGCCGCGGCCATGGCCGGGGCGCGTGCGAAGATCTGCAAGGCGTGCGGCGGGCACGACGGCCGCTGTGACGCGGTCGACGACATCGCGGTCGCGGAGATCGGCGTCGCGCCGGCCTGTCCGGGCGCCGGGACGTGTGGCGGCCCGATCTCGTCGGTCGGCGACCTCGCGGATTGCCTGGCGTGCACCAGCGCCGCGCGCGCCGCGTGCGCCGTGGCGCTGGCGGCGCCGAGCGTGGCGCCGTACCCACCGGCGTGCGCCGGCCCGCTGCCGACGCCGACCGTCAGCGCGACCCCACCCACGACGCCGACCCCGACGGCGACGCCCGCTCCCGGGTGTGCCTCCGGCGCGGGCGGCGTCACCGACGTCACCATCGTGCTCGACAGCGCGACCACCGTCGGGGGGGCGAGCCTCGTGCTCGACTATCCGCCGGATCGCGTCCGTCTCCCCGCGCTCGGCGACGTCGCCACGTCCGTGGCGGACGTGTCGAGCGGCGGGCTTTTCGGCAAGGGCGCACCGAACAACACGGACAGCAACGGCGACGGCGAGGGGGATCGCGTGCTTTTCACCGTGATCGCGCCGGGCGGCGTGAGCGGTGCCATCCTGCGGGTCGCGTTCGACCGTTGCAACGGTGCCGCGGCGACGGCGGCCGCGGACTACGGGTGCACCGTGGTGGCGGGTACGGCGGTCGCGCCGGACGGCGTCACGGCCATTCCCGGCGCGGCCTGCCACGTCACCCTGTCCCCGTAGGGCGCCGCGCGCTTGAGTATCGCCGCACGGGATGCGAGAGAGCCGGGAAGCGTGGCGCGACCAACCCTGCTCGCCGGCGTCGCCTTCACGACGCTTCTGCTCGCGGTACCGGTCCGGGCCGCGGACGTCGGCGTGCTGGTGCTGAAGGAGCACGGGGTCGGCAGCCCGACCCTCGCGCAGCCGTACGTCGACAAGTTCGTCGGCATGGCGGCCAAGCTGAACGGGTGGGACGGGGCCCGGGGCCAGTACGTGACCACACGCGCGGCGGCCGACGCGTTCATCCAATCCGACCAGCCGCACTACGGCATCTTCTCCCTCGCCGCCCTGCTGGCGCTGCGTCGGAAATACGACCTCACCGTTATCGGGCGCGTCGGCTCGCGCCTGGTGGGTGGGCAGCAGTACTTCGTGGTGAGCAAGGAGGCGACCGACCTCGCCGGGTGCAAGGGCGCGCGGCTCGCGAGCGACCACGCCGACGATCCGCGCTTCATCGACAACGTCGTCGCGCGCGGCGCGTTCGTGCTCGGCGATTTCGAGCTGGTGCAGAACCAACGTCCGCTGCAGAGCACGAAGCAGCTGCTCGCGGGCGAGGTGCGCTGCGCGCTGCTCGACGACGCCCAGCGCGCGGAGCTGCCGCATCTCGAGGGCGGCGGCGCCGTCCACGTGGTGTGGGAGAGCGCGCGGCTGCCCGCCCTGACGCTCGCCGCCTTTCCGGCGGCGCCGCCGGCCGAGCGCGCGAAGTTTCGTGACAGCCTGCGGGCCGTCTGCGAGGGCGAGGGCCGTACGGCATGCGACGAGGTCGGCATCTCGTCGCTCGAGGCCGCGACGCCCGCCGACTATGCCGACCTCGTGGCGCTCTATGGCGGCTGAGGGACCATGCGCGCGGACCGGTGCGATGCGGCCGGGACCCGCTTCACCGCTGCGGAGGCTGCTGCTGGGCAGCGGGCTCTGCGTCCTCGGCGCCTGCGCGTTGACGGGCGGCGCGGTCCATCGCAGTCTGCAGTCCGCCGCCGCGACCCGTGACGCGCTCGCGACCTCGGACGCGCTCGAGGCGCTGATCGCCGAGGGCAAGGACACGCCGGCCGACCGACGGTACGCCTACGACGCCGTGCGCCGTCACGAGGAGGATACCGCCGGGTACGCCTATGCGCGGGCCGTCGTGACCGGCAGGCTCGTGCAGCAGGAGGGGCTGCTCGGCGCGGGGATGGTGCGGGACGTCGAACGGTACGCGCGGCGCTCGCGCGAGCTCGATCCGGGCTTCCGCGACGGCGCCGCGACGCGCGTCCTCGGCACGCTCTACGTGGTCGCTCCGGCGAGCCTCGTCGCGCACGGCGACTCCGAGGAGGGGCTGGCGTTGCTGGAGGGGCTCGTGCGGTCGCATCCCGAGACGGCGGCCAACCATCTGCGTCTCGCCGAGGCGTACGTCGCCCTCGGCGACGCGGCCCCGGCGGCGCCGCATCTCTGTCTCCTCCTCGGGCGCCGTGACGAGCTGCACCCCGACGAGCAGATCCTCCTCGATCAACTGGTGAACGAGATCGGCGGCGCCCCGTGCCATGGCGGCGGCCGGCACGCGATCAGCCGTCGGGGCGCTGACGCGACAGGATCCACAGCGCCGCCGGCAGCGCGGTGAAGTCGGCGAGCATCGAGAGCGTGAACGCGAGCGCGGAGAGCACGCCGAACTCGCGCATGGGCGGCAGATCGGCGAGGCCGAACGCCAGGAAGCCGCCGGCGTTGATCATGGTCGCGAAGAGGATGGCGCGGCCGGCGATCCGCAACGTGTGGCGCAGGGCTCGCTCGACCGTGCCGTCGGTGCGTCCCTCGAGGAAGTGGTAGAAGAAGTGGATCTGGTCGTTCTCCGAGGTGCCGAGAACGGTCGAGGCGATGAGGATGGTCGCGATGTTGAGGCGCATGCCGAGGAGGCGCATGACCCCGAACATGACGAGGATGGCGAAGAGCGACGGGATCATCGCCATGAGGCGCGCGGTGCCGCTGCGGAAGACCACCAGGAACGTGGCGAAGATGACCGCCGCCGAGAGCGCGAAGCTCTCGACCAGCGTCGGCACCAGGTTCTGTGCCATCTTCGCGTGCAGCGGCGTCAGGCCGACGTTCCGGATCTGCAACGCGGCCAGCGCCGGGCTCGCGCGCACCGCCTCCCGCCAGTGGCGGAGGATGGCGCGGTCGAGACGCCGGAAGCCCTCGTCCTCCGTGGTGCGGCTGATGACCGTCAGGTGCGTCTGCCCCAGCGTGTGGGCCTGCACGAACCGCTGCAGCAGCGGCTGCGACGGCACGAGGCCTTCCAGATCGGCGGCGAGCTGCTCGCGAGCCGCGGGGTCGGCCGGCCAGCCGTCGCCCGCGCCCGACATGTAGCGGATCAGCCGCAGGATCGTCGTCGGGCCGATCGCCGTCCCGATCTCCGGGTCGTGCTCCAGCGCCTGCTGGAAGCGATGCAGGCCGTCGAGCACGTCCGGCTCCGAGATGCTCCCGAGCGGCCCCTTGAGCCACACCTGCGTCACCGAGAGGCCCGGAATCTTCGGCGCGAGACGCTTGATGTCGCGGTAGAGCCGCGAGTCGTGGTTCATGTACTCGATCGGATCGGTGAGGATCCTGGTCGGGGCGACGACGCCGGGCAGCCCGAAGAGCGCCACCGCCCCGAGCGCCGACAACCCGAGCGCCGAGCCGACCAGCGGCCAGCGCCAGCGATAGGTGACGCGGGGCAGACGCTCGGCGACCCGCGCGAAGATGCCGCCCGCCGTCCGCCGCTCGGGCTGCGTCGGCGTCCGCAGGATCTTCTGCAGCGACGGAAAGAGCGTGAAGGCGATGATCCAGGCAAGGCCGACGCCGACGGCCACCCAGAGCCCCATCTCGCGGATGGGGCGGATGTCGGACACCAGGAGGGCGGCGAAGCCGACCGCGGTCGCGAAGATCGACGCCGTGCAGGCGACGAACTTGTTGCCGAGCGAGAACACCAGGTGCTCGTCGATGCCGCGCCCCGGAGGCCGATCGACGAAACGGGAGTGGATATAGACGAGCGTCGCGGTCGCCGTGACGAGGACGGTCATCGGCACCATGGGCGAGACCAGCGTGAAGGTCCCGCCGGTCACGCCGATGTAGCCGACGGATGCCGCCAGACAGACCGCGAGCGTGATGAGGAACGCCAGCAGCGTGCGCAGCGAGCGGTAGAGGCTCAGGTTCATCACCACGACGAAGACCCCGAAGAGCCCGAAGTAGACCGGGGCGCTCCGCGCCTCGATCTCGTCGAGGTAGACGTTGACGTAGGGTTGGCCCAGCCGGTCGATGGAGCGGAACGGCGACGGCGCGGTGTCCACGGTCGCGATGGCGCGGTCGATGGCGCCGATCGCGGCGGCGCGTGCCCTGCCGTCCGCAACCTCCAGCACGAAGGCGATCGCGAGGAAGTCCTTGCCGACGAGCCCCTGCCGGCGGAAGAGGTCGGTGCCGGTCGCGAAGCGCCGAAACGCCTCGCTCTGCCCGGCCGTCGGGGCGAAGCCGGCCTTGGCACGGCGGAACACCGAGAGTGCGGAGTTGGGCTCGACCCCCGGGATGGCCGCGATGGCGCGTTCCAGGCGGTCGAAGCGGTCGAGGGCGGCCGGCGTGTACGGGTCGTCGGCTTCGGCGAGCAGCAGCGCGAACTCCCCTCCCCCGAAGACCTTCTCGAACTCGCGCGTCGCGACGTAGTCGGGATCGCTCGCGACGAGCAACCGGTCGATCGAGTTGTCCTGACCGACCCGTGAGGCGAAGTAGGCGGCCGGCGGCAGGAGGAGCGCGTAGCACGCGACGATCACCCACCGCCATGCGAGCACGGCCGTGAAGATGCGGGGGAGCACCGCCCGCCGAGAGTCACCCATCGCGCCGGATCACGTATCGCGACCCTCCGGCGGTGTCCAAGCTGGCGGGCGGCCGGGCCGCTGCGGTCAGCGGCCGCGACGGAGCACGAGCGTCGTCCCCTGGCGCTGCATCTCGAAGCGATTCAGGAAGCTCATGCCGAGGAGCGCGATCGAGAGCCCGTCGGCATCAATGACCATCCCGTCGACGTCGTGCATCGTCACCTCGCCCACCCGCACCGTCGGCAGCACCACCAGCCAACCGCGGACCGCGCCATTGGCGGTCATCGAGCGCGCCGGCCTGCCGTGGCGGTAGTCGAGCCCGATGCGCTCGGCATCGGCGCGCGACAGCGTCGTCAACGTGGCACCGGTGTCGACGATGAAGTCCATCGGCCGCTCGTTCACGGCGCCGCGCGTGAAGAACTGGCCGCGCGGGTCCGCGGCAAGCGTCACGGTGCTCCCGCCGGCGACGTGGCCGACGGACGAATCGGAGGTGAGGGGCAGCGTCCGCGCCGCGCCGTCGACCTTCACGATCGCACCGCTCCAGTCGGCGCGCAGCACCGTGACCTTCTCGATCGTCGCGCCGACGTCGACGGTGAGCGGTCCCCGACCGTCGATCACGAGGTCGGCGCTCTTGCCGGGCGTCACCGCAACGACGCGCACGTCGGTGGCGCGGACGGGAGCGGCGAGCACGAGAAGCGCAAGGGCGCAGACGAGCCGGATGCGACCAGGCGATACCACGGCCGCGAGAGTGGCACTGCAGGTGGTGCCGGGGCAATCCCTCGCGGTCTTCGTCCGCGGTGTCCGCTATGGCGGACGCTCGCGCCGCCGCGCGCCGACGATCGAGGGTGACGGGGCCGCGCGGGATTGCTAGACCGGCGCCATGTCGATGACCGCCGACGCGCGGCAGCTCTTCACCGAGCGGTATGCAACGTACATGCGCTTCATCCGGGCGATGCGCTACCCGCACGGGCTGCGCGCGTTCTTCCTGGCCTCCGGGCTCCTCGGCCGCCCGGGCCTCCGCGTCCTGGAGGCCGGGTGCGGCACCGGTGCGCTCACCCTGGCCGTGCACGAGGCCGCGCTCCGGCGCGGCATGCCGCTCGGCAGCCTCGACGCGTTCGATCTGACGCCGGCCATGCTGTCGCGACTCCGGCGCGAGCGCTTCGTCGACGCGCTCGCAGGGCTACGGGAACGCCTGCGTGACGGCGGGCGGCTCGTGCTCTTCATCACGCGCCGCAACCCGCTCATGCGACTCATGATCGGCCGCTGGTGGCAGGCGAACCTCTACACGGCGGCGGAGCTCCGCGAGGCGTTCCAGCGGGCCGGGTTCGCGCGCACGCGATTCCCGGGATTTCCGCCCGTGGCCCGCTACCTCGCGGCATGGGGGCACGTCGTCGAAGCGGCGCGTTGAGGGGTGGCGCCTCTGTGCCGTGGATCGCCGGCGACCTGCCGCGCTCATCCGCGCGGCGTGAACCGGAAGAGCTCGCGCGCATCCCCGAGACCCTTCAGCTCGTGCACGCCCGCGGACTCGAACGCGAGCTCGGAGCCGGCGAGCAGGAGCTTCGTCGTGGCCGACACCAGCACCTCCCCGGCCGCGGCGGTCCCCGCGACGCGGGCGGCCTCGTGCACCGTGAGGCCGCGGACGTTGTCGCCGATGAACTCGACCTCGCCGGTATGGATTCCCGCGCGGATCGCGATGCCGAGGGTGGCGATCGCGGAGGCCATCGCCTCGGCGCAGCGTACCGCCCGCGCCGGCCCGTCGAACACGGCGAGGAAGCCGTCACCGGTCGTCTGGATCTCCCGCCCGCGGAAGCGGTTCAGCTCTTCCCGCGTCTGCCGGTTGTGCCTCAGGAGGAGCTCGCGCCAGGCGGCGTCGCCGAGGCGCCGGAGGTGCGCGGTCGAGTCGACGATGTCGGTGCAGAGCACGGCCGCCAGCACGCGCTCGCCGTCCGCCGGGATTCCGAACACGCGCGCGGATGCGAACTCGATCGCCTCGAACGGCTCGTCGCTGGCGACCACGGCGTCGTGGCCGGGCGGGATGTCGTAGACGTCGTCGACCCCGAGCTCGCACACCTCGCCGGTCTCCGTCTCGATACGCAGCCGGCCGCGCAGCACGACGCCGCGGTGGTGCACCTGGCAGAACCGGGTGCGCGCGATCGGCCCGACGTCGCGCGACCAGCGCCATCCCGGGTCCAGCACGAAGCGCCCGATGGTCGTCTCGTCATACGAGACCGTCTCGATCCGCCCGTTCGGAAACCGCCGCACCTGCTCGGGATTGCGGAAGGTCTTGGTCCTGGGATGCGACATCGTCGGCCGCCGTGGCGGCCCACGCCGCCGGCGCGGGCAGCGTACGCGACGGGAGCCCGCGGCTCAAGGCGAGTCACAGCGACGATGAGTCGGCCGGTGCCGTCCCCCCCTCGGTGTCCGGCAAAGCGCGCGGCGCAGGGATTCTCGCGGGACGCCCTGGCGAATAGGAGCGGCGTCAGCCGCTCGATGATCTCCCTCGTCGAGCGCGGCGAAAGCAGCCCGACGGCGGTCGTGCTGGAACGTCTGGCCACCGGGCTGGGAGTGGCGCTCGCGGCGTTGTTCGACGCGCCCGCCGTCGCGTCGTCGGCGCCGAACGGCCCGCTGGCGCGGCGCGACGAGCAAGCGTGCTGGCGCGATCCGGGGTCCGGATACGTGCGCCGGGACGTGTCACCGCCCGGGACGTCGCAGCGCATGCGTAGAGCTCGCCGACATCCTGATCGACTGTGTCGCAGGCGGGGCGTCGGTGAGCTTCATGGATCCGCTCTCGCGCGAACGCGCCGTGGCGTTCTGGCGGCACGTCGCGCGGGGCGGGCTCTGCAGCACGACGGTGTACTACCGGGACCTGGTGGGCGCTCAGTCGAGGGACCGCAGCAGCTCGGCCGCGCCCTGATCCGACGGGGCGACCGCGACCAGACGACGCGCGTATGCCCGGGCCCCGTCGCGGTCCCCTGCCTCGCGGGCGAACGTCGCGAGGCCGGACAGAAGGTCCGGGTCGTACGGGGAACGCTCCAGGGCCGCGCGCATCGTTCGCAGCGCCTCCGCGCCGCGTCCGGCATCGTGCAGCGCGACCCCGTAGACGTAGGCGAAGCGCGCGTCGTCGGGCCGGGCCGCGCTGGCGCGGGCGAGTAACGGCAGCGCGTCGCTCAACCGGTGCTCGCGGACGCGCGTGAGCCCCAGGGCGTGGAGCAGCGTCGGATCGTCGGGCACGGCCGCGAGCCCCTGCTCGAGCACGGCCGCGGCGTCGGCGTCGCGTCCGCGCGCGCGAAAGAGGTCGGCGAGGTTGGCATACGCCGGCACGAAGTCGGTCTCCCGGCGGATGGCCGCTCGATACTCCGCCTCGGCCCGTTCGGCGTCGCCCTGCTCGGCATAGAAGGTCCCGAGGTTCGCGTGCGACTCGGGGCGCTCCGCCGTCGCGGTCTCCGAGGCGACGTACTCGGCCATGGCCGTCTCGCGTGCGGCGCGCCGCGCCGGCGAGAGCGTGGCGGGCGGGGCGCCGGCGAGCATGCGACCGGCCTCGACCCGCACGCCCTTCACGCGATCGTCCGCCGCGGATTCGGCGAGGGGCGCGCGCAGCGGTGGCGGCACCGCCGCGAGGGCGTCCAGCGCCGCCAGACGCACGAGCGGATCGCCGTCGGCGACGGCCCCGGAAATCGTCGCCAGCATGGCGGCGCCCGCGAACCTCGGCAGCTCGTGGAGCGCAGTGGCGCGGACGATGGCGGGCGTCGCCTGATCGCGTACGAGCGCGGTGAGCGCATCGAGCGCGCCCGGCGCGCCGGCGCGTGCCGTCGTGATCGCGCCGACGAAGGTCTGGAACCCCTTCCGCGTCGGACCATGCGCCTTCTCGATCACGTCGGCGGCCCAGGCGGCGCCGCGGTCGGCGTGACACGAGGCGCACGCGTTCGGCACGGCGTAGCGGATCGTGAGATCGGGACGCGGGATGCGCAGCGAGTGATCGTGGCGCGGGTCGATCAGCATGTACGTGGTCGTCGGCATGTGGCAGGCGACGCATTTCGCGCCGGCACTGCCCGCCGCGTGCAGCAGGTGGCCCGGCGTCTCGTACGTGGCCGGCGCGTGACATCGCGCGCAGACCGCGTTCCCGTCGGCTCGCAGGCGTTCCGTGTGCGGATCGTGGCAGTCGCTGCACGTGACGCCGCGCGCGTACATCTTGCTCTGCAGGAACGAGCCATAGGTGTAGACCTCCGCCAGTTGCTGCCCGTCCGGATGGTAGAGCCGCGCCTCCAGCACGGCCGGACGATACGTGTCGAGAAGCCGCCCCGTCGGGCCGGGCTCGTCCCCGAGCGGCGAGCGCCGCGCGTGGCACGCGGCGCACGTCTCGACCTCGCGATGCGACGTCAGCGCCCGGCTGCGCGCCGCGTTGCCGTTGGCGGTCGGCAGCCACTCGACGCCGCGGCGCTCGTCGAGCGCGACCGCCAGCCCCTGCGCCGCGAGGTGCTCGGTCCCGGGCCGCCGCTCGGCCCAGGCGACGTGCTCCGAGCCCGGGCCGTGGCACGCCTCGCAGGCGACGCTCACGTCGGACCAGGTCGTCGCATAGCGATCGCGGGCGGCATCGTAGTTGCGCCGGAGATTCGTCGAGTGGCAGTCGGCGCAGCCGTAGTTCCAGTTCTGCGCCGGAGCGGTCCAGTGCAACGCATCGCGGTGGTCGGCGGGCTCGTCCGGATACAGATGGAACCAGCGCTGGCCGCCGCCGGCGCGCGGCCGGGCGTCCCACGCGATCGTGAGCGCCTGCATCCGCCCGTCGGGAAACGGAATCAGATACTGCTGCATCGGATAGACCCCGAACGTGTACGCGATCTCGAAGTCGGCGAGCTTCCCGTCCGGCCCGTCCGTGCGGACGAGATAGCGACCATCCTTGCGGAAGAACGTGGACGTGACGCCGGCATGGGTGAAGCGCGCATCGTCGAAGTCGCCGAGCACCGTTCCCTCGGCGACGGGCCGCATCGCCCGGGCGTGCTGCGAGTCCCGCCAGGCCTCGCTCTCGTCGCGGTGACAGCCGGCGCACGACGCCTCCCCGACGAATGTCGGTCGCGGTCGCGTCCCGGACGCCACGGCCGCCGTGGCATGCGTCGGCGAGCGCGGCGCGGGCTGGCCGTTCGGCGGCGCCGAGCGGAACGCGAACACGACCAGAGCCGCGGCGGCGAGCATGAGCGGGAGGACGACGACGGCCGCGGGGCCCATGCGGCGCCGGGGGTGTGGATCGTCCCGGACAGACGCGGTCTTGCGCGAGCGCGACAGGGTCCTCCTGCTACACGGCTCATCGGCCGCGGGCAACCGCTTCCCGGCCGGCGCTACGCGGTTGGCGGGGACCCGCCCTCGCTTCCCCGCCGGTGGGAAGGCGGCCGCCGGGGCGTTCCTCTCGACAGGTGGCCCCCGCAGGCGCAAGAGTCTCCCGATGGCCGATGGTCCCCTGCCCGTCGGAACGACCCTGCAGGACCGGTACGAGATCCTGGCGGAGCTCGGCACCGGCAGCTTCGGTCGGGTGTACAGGGCCCGGCAGCTGTCGACCGGACGCGAGGTGGCAATCAAGACGCTCCGCCTCTGGGACACCGATACGGCGGCCGCCATCCGCGTCTATACGAAGCGATTCGAGCGGGAAATGCAGCTTTGCGCGGCGCTCTCCCATCCCAACATCGTCCGGCTCATGGACTCGGGGAAGTTCGACGACGGCAGCCTCTATGCCGTCTTCGAGTTCGTCCCGGGTCAGAACCTGGCGGAGCTCCTCGAGGCGGAAGGACCGCTGCAGCTGTCGGAGACCGTCAACCTCATGACCCAGGTCCTCGACGCGATCAGCTGCGCCCACGCGCAAGGCGTCGTGCACCGCGACCTGAAGCCCAGCAACATCATGGTGACGCGGACCGGCGTGCGGCGGAACGCGCTCGTCCTCGATTTCGGTCTCGGGGGCTTCAGCCGCGTCGGCAGCTCCGGGGATCTCTCCCGACTCACCGGGAAAGGAGAGATGGTCGGAACGCCGTCCTATGCGGCACCCGAGCAGGTACGGGGCGAGCAGCCGACACCCCTCTCGGATCTGTACTCGTGGGGGCTGACCTTCATCGAATGCCTGACGGGCGATGTCGTCGTGAGCGGCGAGACCGGGTACGACATCCTCATGAAGCAGCTCGGGACCCAGCCGATCGCGATCCCGGCCGAGGTGCGCGATCCCCGGCTGCGGCGGCTGCTGCAGACGGTGACCAGCAAAGACGTCGAGCGCCGCAACGTGACGATCGCGAGCGTCCTCGAGTCGTTGGCGTCGATCGAGCGCAGCCTCGGCGCCGCGCCCGCCACCTCCGATCTGCCGACCACGGAACGCGGCGGCGAGCGCCGCCAGCTCACGCTCGTGTCCTGCCGGACGGTGGCGCGACACGCGGACGGGAGGGCGCTCGACCTCGAGGACCTCGATCACGTGCTGCATGCGCAGCAAGCGCTCTGCGCGCGTCTCGTCGCCGCACACGGGGGCGTCGTCGTGGGGCGGACCGGCGATCGCGTCCTGATGGCGTTCGGCTACCCGCGCGCCCACGAGAACGACGCTCGCCGCGCCATGCGCGCCGCTCTGCAGATCGTCGCGGCGTCCCGCGACACCCAGGCGAGCCCCGATGGGCAGCCCACGATCGGCGTGCACATCGGTATGCACTCCGCGCGCGTCATCGTGCGCGAGCCGAGCGACGGATCGGCCGCGGGGCTGGAGATCATCGGCGGGTCCGTGCCGTTGGTCGCGCGGCTCGACGAGGCTGCGCCCGCGGGCGGCATCGTGCTGACGATCGATACCGGGCGCCTGCTGCACGGCGAGACCCCCGTCGAGCCGGCGGGCGAGCTCGCGCTGCCCGACGGTGCGCGCATGGTCGTCCTGCGGGTCGCCGGCCGGGAGATCCGGACGGCCACCGCCCACTCGCTCCTGCGTGTCGATAGCCCGCTCGTCGGTCGACACGCCGAGCTCACGCAGCTCCTCGCCATCTGGGAGGACGTCGAGCGCGCCACTCCGAGCGTCGTGGTGCTCACGGGCGAGCCCGGGATCGGGAAATCGCGCCTGGCCCGCGAGGTGCGAAACCGGCTTCCGCCCGATGCGTGGCTCGAATGTCAATGCGACGCCGAGAGCGGGGCGAGCCCTCTCCAGCCGATCGTGAGCATGCTCTCGACGATGCCGGAGCCGATCGAGCGTCTGCTCGAGCGGCACGGCCTCGACGTTTCGCAAACCCTCCCGCTCTTCGCCGATCTGCTCTCCGCCCCGCTGCCCGCAGGGATCGTGCCGCTGCGTCTGGCGCCGGAGCGGCAGAAGGAGCTGACGCTCTCGGCGATCGTCACGCTGCTCTTCCGGATGTCGCGGACGCGGCCGCTGCTGTTCGCGGTCGAGGACCTGCACTGGGCCGATCCGACGACCCTCGAGCTGCTGACCACGCTCGTCGGGGCGACGCGCGCGGCGCGGATCGACGGTTCGGCGGAGCCGTGCCGCCTCGGCGTCCTCCTCACCGCTCGCCCGGAGTTCTCGCCTCCATGGAGCCTGAGCGACATGCAGGCCATCGCGCTGGACCGCCTCGACCGCGCCTCCGTCGATGCGCTCGTGCGGGCGGATTTCGGCCGCGACGCCGTGCTGCCGGCCGGCTTCGTGGAGCACATCGCGGCGCGCACGGACGGTGTCCCGCTCTTCGTCGAGGAGCTCGGACGCGTCATGCGCGACCGCATGCTCGGCGGCGGACGGGCGAAGGGCCCGTGGGATACCGACGTCCCCGGCACGCTCCTCGAGCTGCTGACCGCCCGCCTGGACCGGCTGTCCGCGAGCGCCCGCGAGACGGCGAGCATCGCGGCCGCGCTCGGACGCGAGTTCCCCTACGAGCTGCTCGCCGCGGTCACGCCGAAGACCGAGTGGTCGATGCGCGAGGATCTGCGCGAGCTCGTCGAGGCGCGCCTCGTGTACCCACGCCGCAACCCGCCGACCGAGACGTACGTCTTCAAGCATTCGCTCGTGCGCGACGCGGCCTACGAGGGCATGGTCCGCTCGACCCGCCGGCGCGTTCACGTCCGGATCGCGGCGATCCTGCAGGCGCGCTTTCCCGAGATCGCGCACCAGCAGCCCGGGCTTCTCGCGCACCATCTCGAGGCCGCCGACGACCTGCCGGCCGCCCTCGAATGGTGGCACCGGGCGGGCGACCGCGCGCTCCGCCGAGCGGCGTACGCCGAGGCGACGCAGCAGCTCGAGCATGCCCTCGAGGTGCTGCCGCGGCTCCCGGACACGATCGAGCGTCGGCGCCTGGAGGTGCAGCTCCTCACGACGCTCGGTACCGTGCAGTTCTCGACACGCGGGTACAGCGCACCCGAGGTGGAGCAGACGTTCGCGCGCGCCCACACGCTCTGTGCGGGGCTCGGACAGGAGGTGGACCCGCGCGTTCTGAGCGGTGTCATCGGCGTCCACATCAACCGCGGGAACCGCGAGGCGACCGACGCGCTCCTCCCGCAGTTCGCGCAGCTGGCGGCCTCGAGCGAGGGCGTCGCAGCGGTGACCGGCCTCACGACGCTCGGGATCAACGCGTTCTGGCGCGGGATGCACGTGCCGGCGCGCGACTATCTGGCGCGTGCCTGCCGCGCCTATCGCGGCGACGAGTTCCAGCGCTACGCGCGCGAGTACGGTTACGACGGCGGCATCTTCTCCTACGCCTACGTGGGCTGGAATCTCTGGGCGCTCGGATACCCGGCGCAGGCCCTGGCGGCGCACCGCGAGCTCATGATGCTCGCGGAGAGCTCCTTCGATCCGTTCTCCCTGCCCCTCGCGCTGGCCTTCGGGGTCGCGCTGGCGCACAGCCGGCGCGAGCCCGACGAGATGCTGGCACAGGCCGAGCAGCTGAGCGCGGTCGCGGCGGAGCAGAAGCTCTACTTCTGGTTGACGATCGGCCACTTCGGTCGTGGCGGTGCGCTCACGCTGCGCGGCAATCCGGCCGAGGGCATCCCGCACATCCGCCTCGGGCTCGATCTCGCGCGGGCGATCGGTGCCATGACGCTCTATGGCTACTACCTTTCGTTCCTCGCGGCCGCCTACGCGGCCACCGGCCAGCTCGACGAGGGCCTCGCGGTCGTCGACGAGGGGCTCGAGATCTGCACACGCGCGCTGGCACGCTATCACGAGCCCGAGCTGCTGCGCCTGAAGGGGGCGCTGCTCCAGCACCGGGATCCGGACGAAGCGGAGCGCTGGCTGCGTCGATCGTTGGCGATCGCGCGCGCATCGGGGGCGCGCGCCTGGGAGCTCCGCGCCGCGACGACGTTGGCGGCGCTGCTCCGCGACGCCGGACGCGCCGTCGAGGGCCGTTCGCTGCTCGCCGGCAGCTATGCGGGGTTCACGGAAGGATTCGAGCTGCCCGACCTGCGCGACGCGCAGGCGCTGCTGGCGCAGCTCCCGTGAGGGACGCGCTCACGGCGGAGGCGGCTCGTGGCCTCGCAGGCTGACGCGGACGACGCCGGCCGGCCGATTCGTCTTCGCGTCGATGATGAGGCCCTCGTACGTGCCCGGGGGATGATGCGCGGGGATCCTCACGTGCAGGACCGGGGGCTCGCCCGGGACGTCGACGCGGAACGCGACGTCCTCGATGCGGGGCTTCCACGCATCGCAGGCGCGCAGCGCGTGGACCAGCAAGTCGGCGTCCGCCGCGCCCGGCACGAGGTCGACGCGAATCTCCGCCGGCCGGGTGGACTCGATCGCGACCCGCAACCGCGTTCCGGGAACGGCCGCGCCGCCGGTCACGGGCGCGGCCGGCGCGACGGCGGGCGCGCTGGCGGGCGGGGCGGCTGCCGGCGTTCGGTTCCCGCGTTCGAGGAGCTCGAACCAGGCGCCGACCAGCTCCGAGGCGTACTGCGCCATGCGCTGGCTCAGGTCCCGCGCGTCCCCCGTCCACAGCTCCGGGCGCGCCCCGCCCTGTCCGAGGATCCTGGCGGCGCGCTGACCCTGACGGACGTACTCGTCGACGACGCGGTAGCCGAGCTCGACCGAGCGAGAGATGACGTCGCCGAGGCCCGGGCGGGACTCGCCGGCCGGGCCGGCCTCCGGGTTGGCGCCACCGTCGCCCCGCGCCGGCGCGCCGAGCAGCGTCGACCAGTTCCGGACGGGCGCCGTGCGCTCGAGCGGGGGACGTGTGATCCGTTCGTTGCTCGCCATCGTTCTGCCCTCAGGGGTGATCGTAGCCGATGATCTCCTCCAGCCGTGGCGCTTTGGCAATCGCGTGCGCCGCCAGCCGGCCGGAGATGACCGCGGCCTCGACGCACCCGGTGTTGACGCCGCAGTCCGTCCAGTCGCCGGCGATCGTCAGGTTGTCGTAGGTGCCGTCCAACGGTGAGATCCGGTAGCGGCTGCTCCCGGGTACCGCGAGGGTGTAGCGGTCGGACGGATTCACGTTGGCCGTCCAGAACTGCGAGTCGAACCGCGTCGCGTCCGCCGGTGGCGCACCCGGTTCGCGGGCGTCGACGCCGGCGAGGAGGTCCCACCGGAACTCCCCCGACGCGCTCACGGCGCCCGGCCAGAGGTGGCGGGCCTCGCGACGTAGGAACTCGATGGCCGATCGGCGGACGAGCTCACGCTGCCGCTGGACGTGGTCCCGGCCTCCTGCGCCCTCGGCCGCGTCCGGCATGACGCTGCAGAAGTAGACGAGGCCGCGCGGCGGGTCAGGCCATGTCTCGCACGCCAGGACGTGCCGCATGTCGGCGCAGGTGTCGAACGGCTCCGCGAACCCCGAGAGCGTGATCGGGGGATCGGGCCAGCCGAGCTCGCGCACGTCGGCCCGCAGCCACAGCTGAAAAGCCCGCGTCGCGACCGTCTTCACGTGATCGACCATCTCACGCCAGCGGGGATCGCGCGCGACGATGTCGCGGCAGACGTGGGGGACGGCGCCGATGCCGACCGCCAGCACCGCGAGGTCGAAGTCGTCCCCTACCCGCAGTGTCCGGGTCCCGACCCGGCGCCGATCCCAGTGCGACTCGAAGTCCCATTCCTCGTACCGGAACCGATCGCCATCGACGAGCTGGGCATAGTCCGGTCGCGATCCCCACACCGGCATGCCGGCCACCGTGGAGAGCGGCTCGTACGCGCGCTCCTCCCACGTCCGGGCTTGCACGTCGAACTCGAGCGCCTCGACGTACGCCGTCGCGCCGGCCGTCGGGTCGCCCACGCGGACGTGCTCGAGGCGGTGGAAGAAGTCGAAGCGCACGCCGCGGCGCCGCAGCGCCTCGTACATCGGGGCGAAGACGACGTCGCCCATGCCGCCCCGCATCTTCCAGAAGAGCGCGCCGCGGTACGTGAAGAACGCGCGCAGGAAGCCGCGCAATGCCACGCCCGCCGACACGCGCGGTCTCTCGAAGTCGCCGTCCTCGAACGCGAACCCGAGCCCGTAGAGCCCGCGCAGGTACCCGGAGTTCACGGAGCTCTCGGCGGCGCCATTGAGGAGGAGCCATTCGCGACAGTCGTAGTCGTCGATGGCGTCGAAGCCCCGCGGATCGGTTGCGAGGCCGAAACGGATCTGTCCGCGCAGCGTCGCGAGCGCGAGGTCGATGACCTGCCAGATGCGCTGCAGCTCGGGGTCGCCTTCGAGGCGCGCCTCGAGGAGCCGGCGGGCGTTCGTGACCACGGCGTCGAGAAAGCGCACGACGATGTTCCGCGGGTAGTCCGTACCGGAGCTGAGGACGACCTCGAGGAGCGCGACGCCCTGCATGATCCCGGCGAGCGTGGCGAGCTCGCCGTAGTGGACGAGCATGGCCAGGGCCTCGACCGCGGCCTCGGGCACGCCGCCGGCGCGCGGCGGCGCCGCCGGCTCGCCGGCTTTGCTGAGGACGCCCGCGAAGAGCGTCCGCACCAGCTGCACGACGTGGACGATGTAGTCGCGGACGGTCGCCCGGGCCGGGCCCCCCTGGAGATCCCCCGGCAGGCCCTCCATCGGTGGGAAGGTCCGGGACCAGGTGACCCACCGCCCGTCCGGGGTGCGGTCGGTGACGCCGATCGACGACGCCGGAATGAACGCGTCCAGAAAGTCGCGCCCCAGCTCGCGGTAGCATTCCCGCAGGACGCGAAAGGCGTTCTCGTACCACCCCATCCACACGTGGAGGCCGTGCTCCTCGACCCGGTTGTGGACCCCCCGCCCCGAGGCGCCCTTCCCCCCGAGCCGCCAGCCGACCTGGTACACCGTCACCTCGTAGCGGCCCTGGAGCTCCGGCCGGGACAGCTCGAACGCCGCCGTCATGCCGGCGCAGCCGCCGCCGACGATCGCGACACGGGTTGGTCCATCGCGACGTGCCATGTTCGTCCCTACTCCAGGTCCTCGCGGACGACACCGTCGAAACCGAGCACGAAATCGGGGCCGTAGACGCGGGCCGGCGTCTGGAATCCGCGCTCGAAGTCCCCCGCGAGCACGCATCTGGCGATCGTCGCCGCGACGACGCCGGTGAACTCGTAGGCCTCCGGTGTCCGGAGGCGAGTGGAGGCGCGACGCCCATCGGGGCTCTCGGCCTCCGCGACGATGGTCATGAGGTGGCCGCCGGCCGCTCCCGACGTCTCCGGCAGGAGATCCGCCCACGCCCCCAGCACCGTCTGCCAGGGCGCCGTACCGAGCATCCAGCCGAGCGAGCGACAGGCGCCGAGGAGCGCGCGCGCGAGCGGCGTCGCCTCGACGTACGTCTCCACGTTCGGGACGCCGGTGCTGTAGTACGCGGTCACCAGATCGGCCAGGGCGACATTCATGGCCGGTCGCGGGCCGCCGCCGAAGTCGAACGGTCGCTCGATCGAGCCGAGCGGCACCCGCACCAGCGCCCCCTCGCGCCGGACGGCCCCGAGATCGACGCTCTCGAGCAGCGTCCGTGCCGACCCGCGCGTCAGGAACTGGAGATTGGTCACCGCGAGGGCGAGGCGCGTCGCATTCGGTACGCGACGGGCGACGTGGACCGCCAGGCAATCCGTGGGCACGACGTCGAAGCCCGCCGCGGGCATGAGCATGACGCCACGGGCGCGCGCCGCCGCGTCGTGTTGCGCCACGACCTCGATGGCCGGCGGCTCGGCCGCGATGTCGAGATAGTGCGCGCCGGCGCGCAGACACGCCTCGGCGATCGGCTCCGCCGTCCGCGAAAAAGGCCCCGCCGCGTTCAGGACGAGGGCGCTGCCGGCGAAGGTCGCGTCGAGCGCCGCCGGATCCGTCAGCGCCGCGACACGATGACCGAGCCCGAGCGCGCCTGCGAGGGCGCCGAGCTTCTGCGGATCGCGTCCGCAGAGCAGCGGGCGGAGGCCGAGCGCGCAGGCCTGTCGGGCCAGGCGCTGTCCCGAGTAGCCCGTCGCCCCGTAGATGACCATGCCGGCGCCGTTCAGCACGGGCGTCTCGTGCTATAGGTCGGAGGCACCGCATGCCGCATCTGCTCGCGCACGAGGCGTTCCCCGGGCCGCGGGTCGGCAGCGTCGAGGCCGGGGCCGCGTTCGTCGCGGAGGCCGAGTTCGACGGCGCGATCGTCTGCACGTACTGGCCCCGGAGCGACGTCGCGCGGCTGCTCCCGGCCGGGTTGTCGCTCGCTCGCAACGTGTCTGCGGAGCCCGAGCTCCATCCCGTCGTCTTCGTCCTCGGCACGCAGACGAACGCGGCCCTGCTGCTGGGCGGCGTGTCGATTCCGACGAACGTCACGTTCGCGGAGATCATGATCGCCGTGCCGTTCGTGCACCGTGCCGCGGGCGGCAGCATCTCCGTCTTCATCCCGCGCATCTACTCCGCCGACCGATTCTCGACCTGGAGCGGCAATGCGAACTACGGCTTCAACAAGCAGCTCGCCGACATGGGCTGGCTCGGGCGCACGTTCACGGTCTCGGCGCGCGGCGGGCCGCTGCTCGCACACGCCACCGTGGAGGACGAGGGCGGGTGGGCGCCGTGCGGGGACCTGCCCGGCCTGACGGTCGTTGCCGGGGCGTTTCGCCTGCCGGCGCTGGGGAGGCGAAGCGACGGTCGTGACGTGTGCTCGTACTTCGACTGGCAATTCGCGGCGGCCACGGCCAGGGCCGCGAGAGGGGTGGTCGCGATCGACGCGAGCCTCGGGGCGGGTCTCGATCCGCGAATCTGTCACGGCGTCCAATCGGGAACGTTCCGGGTGCGTCGCATGCGGTGGCGGGTGAGCTGGCCGGTACCGTGCCGGTTCTAGGGCCGACGATGCGCCATCGTCGATCGGGCGATGAGCCTCATGATCGTTCGAGCACCCAATGGGGCAGCGCCTCGATGAATCGCCGGTCCCTGGAGTCGGGAAGGCCGCCGAAGAGCGCGGCGAACTCGTGCTGCGCCGCGCCTGCGAACGCGTGGGCGATCTGCCGCGCGTACTCGAGACAGTCGTAGGCGTGCATGCGCGCGCGAATCCACGCGACGTCGCCGTGCGTCCGGGCCGACCGCGGCAGCGCGAGGAATTCCGACAACCGCGCCCGCTCGACGCCGTCCATCTGGCGGAGCAGATGGATGAGCATGAGCGTGCGCTTGCCTTCGAGGAGGTCGCCGTCGATCTCCTTCCCGTAGCGCGTTTCGTCGCCGGCGAGATTCAGCACGTCGTCCTGAATCTGGAACGCCGCCCCGAGAAAGAACCCGAAGCGCACGAAGCGGTCGAGGTGCCGCTCGTCCCGGGTGCCGAGCAACGCGCCGAGCCGGCTCGGGTAGATCGTCGTGTACCAGCACGTCTTCTTCAGCACCATGTGGAAGTAGTCGGCGTCCGTCAGGGCGAGCGCATTGTCCCGTCGCCAGCCGAGCTCGATCGCCTGCCCTTCGGTCGACTCGCGGCCCATCCGTTCCGTCTCGTGCAGGACGCTGACGGTCAGCTCGGGGCCGAGGCGCAGCCGATCGTCGATGATCGCGCGGAGCCCGAGCATGGTGAGCGCGTCGCCGACGTTGACCGCGACGGCGGCCCCGTGCAGCGCGTTCAGGGTCGGTCGGCCGCGCCGCGCCTCGCTCTCGTCCTCGACGTCGTCGTGGACGAGGAACGCGTTGTGGAGGAGCTCGATCGCCGCCGCCGACCGCACCGCATCCTGGACCGTGGCGCCGAAGACCCGCGCCGTCGCGATGCAGAGGCTCGGACGGAACATGCGGCCACCCCGTCGCGGATAGTCCGCCACGAGGGCGTAGAGATGCCGCTGCGGAGAACGCGGTCCGAGGTAGTCGGCCAGCGCGATGCGGGTCGTGGCGCCATACTCCTGAAGCATGTCGGCGACGACGATGGAGGAAGGCATGATCGGGAACGCTGGGGGCGGAAGCTAGTGCAGGCCGCGCCTGGATTGCAAGGTGGTCCGCCGGATGCCGCTCATCGGCGTGGAGCCTCGCCGATCACCTCGTAGACGTGCACCATCTCCTCCTTTCCCCGCAATGCCACGGGGCCGAGGCCGTTGAAGGCGATGACGTCGCCGGCGAGCTCGGCGGTACGCTCCCCGACCACGATACGGCCGCTCGTCGCCACCGACGATTCGATGCGCGAGGCGATGTTGACCGTATCGCCGAGGACGGTGATCTCCTTCCGCCTGCTCGATCCGATCGGGCCGGCGACGACCTTGCCGGTGTTGATGCCGACCCGCATCTCGATCGGCGCCTCGGGGCCACGTTCGGCGTTCAACGCCGCCAGGCGGCGTCGCATCTCGAGCGCCACCCGCACCGCGCGCACGGCGTGGTCGGGCTGCGGGTAGTGGGCACCGAACACGGCCATGATCCCGTCGCCGATGAACTTGTCGACGGTCCCCTCGTGCTCGAAGACCACGTCCGCCATGCGCGAGAAGTAGTCGTCGAGCAGCCGGGCGATCTCGTGCGGGGTCATCCGCTCGGAGAGACGCGAGAACCCCACGATGTCCGCGAACAGCACCGTCGCCTCGATCTCCTCGACGGCGCGCTCGCCCTCGCTGAGGATGCGCGTCACGACGCCGGGCGAGAAGTACTTCTCGAACCGCGCGCGCGCGATTTGCTGCTCACGGACCCGCTCGCTCAGCGCCGCTTGCTCGATCGCGAGGGCGGCGTAGTTGGCCATGGCCGTCAGGACGTCGAGGTCGGCGACCGTGAAGGCGCCGGCCAGGACGGGACTGTCCACGTACACGATGCCGATCACGTCGTGGCCTCTCCAGAGCGGCGCGCACATGGCGGAGCGGATGCTGAACGAGCGGACGCTGGCGGCGACGGCGAACCGGGGATCGACCCGGGCATCCGAGGTGAGGATCGCGACCCGGTCGTTCACCACGCGGTCCACGATGGTCTTGCTGATCGTGATGCGGGACTCGTCCCGATCCGGCGCGCGGTACTTGACGACGCGCGGCCGCAACTCGCCGCGCTCGTCGAACAGCATGAGGAACCCTCGCTCGGCCGCGATGTGCTCGAACAGCGCGTCGAGAACGAGCGGTTGCACGTCCCCGGGCCGCGCGCTCAGCAGGGTGCGCGCGAGATCCGAGAGGCTGCGCAGGATCCGGTTCGTCCTCTCGACGTCCCCCGGCGCAACATTCGTGACGTCCTCGACGCGGCGGATGACCGCCTGGTCCGGGACGAGCGGTCGCTCCGCATCGAGAACGATCCTGTCGTCGAGCATGGCTCGGCATTCTCGACCAGTCGGGGCCGAGACGCCAACGGCTCAGGTGAGCTGGAGATAGACCAGCGCGAGCGGGCTGTTCGTGCCCATGACGGGACCGCGGTAGCTGCCCGCGACGATACCCGGGATGGTCGCGACGTTGCTGATCGTCACCGTGAGAATGCCCGTATTGGCGACGTTGGCGCTGATGTTGGCCGCCGGTATCGCAGGGGCGCTGATGTTGCCGTAGGGCTGCAGCGCCTTGGACGTGGCCGGCTGCGACGCCGCTGGCGTGAGCTGCACGGTTCCCGTCACGGCGGCATTCGACGTGTGGGACCCGGTGATCATGACGATTGGCGGGTAGATGTAGTTGCTGGGGCCGGGCGCGAACGCGGCGAGGATGTCGTCGAGGGTCAGGAGCGGATTCAGGATGGCCTGCGCGGTCGTGTACGTATTGCCCTCGATCTGATCGAGGGCATCCTTCGTCCGGAAGAACGCATTGGTCGCGATGACGTCCATGCGGTCCAGAAAGTTACGAAGATAGAGGAGAGTCATGGATCACTCCTTGGGTGACGGCAGATGTCTCACGGATAGGTCGGACAGCAGACCATGAGCGGCAGCGCATCGAGCAGCACGTGTAGACCGGTGGCGGCGTCCGATGCGAGCGCCGGCGGGGGATCGTTCGGCAGGAAGTTCTCGGTGAAGGACACGTTCTTCGACGCCATGACCGAGACCCATCCGCTTCCGGTATCGCTGCCCGTGATATCCCCGTCGTCCTCGTAGAGGGCGGGGATTCCGCAGCTCAGGGGAGGCAGGCCCTTCACCTGGCCTTGTATGCTCTTATTCAGGCCGTAGTGCACGTGGTAGACGCCAACGGGTGCGGACGCAGGGGTGATCGAAGCATCTATGGTGAGGATGTTCTTCATGAAGCTGCTGGCGTACGTCAGCGGCACGAAGTGCTCGTAGAGATCGCCGGTCCACGTGCCGCCGAACGTGTGACCGAGCCCGGAATTCGCGGTACAGGTGACCGGGTCGATGCTGAATGATCCTCCGCCCGTACGCAGCGCGATGTGCGTATCGGGGAACACGAGCTTCGCGCACCCGAGACTCCACGTCTGCGGGTCCATCGTGCTGGCGACCTGCGCGACGGATGTGCCGAGCAACACGGTGGTGGAGCCCGTCGCCAGCCAGCCCGTAGCGTGCGCGTCGGTTTGCGGCGGCAAGCTCTGGCACGTGGGCATGCCGGGCTGGGCCGTGGAGGTGGGAGGCACGACCACCCCGTAGGCGATCGCGAAGCGCAACGCTCGATTGGTAGTGCCGGCCAGCTTGAGCTGCAGCGTCGGGACGAGCTCGTTCACGTCCGGGGCCATCAAGAGGTGCTCGGCGTGCAGTACGACGGCATCGGTCGTGCTCCGCGCCGCCAGGCGGGCGAGCGCGATCCGCCGCCAGTACTCCTCGTGCTCGGTCAACCCGCACCGCACCGTGACCGCCGCCGTGTTGAGGTCCGTCGCCGTCAAGGGCGTCATGCCGGCCGGCGCGAGCGCGTACTCGTACAATTTGAAGAGACTGGTGCGGAAGTCCTCGTCGGTGACGATGAGGGGGCAGGTCGTATCCGTCGGCGGGTGTCCCGGCGGCGGACAGCCGACCGCGCCGGCCAAAAGGGAAACGAGGAGCAGCCCGCGGAGTGCTCGAGCCATGGAGCCGCTCCATACCAACCCGTCGAGCCGCGAGGCAACCGCCAGAGGATGTCAGGCAGACGATTGCGTATCGTTTCGGCGCAATGCCGGCGACAAGGTCCCTGGATCGGACCTCACATGCACGGGCCCGTCGAGTCGGTGCGCGGGCCCTCGTCGAAGCAGAAGCCCGGGAGCCAGATGCCCGGCACACACACCTTGACCCGACCGGCGCAGCGACCGCCCTTGCCGTCCTCGGCCGTGAAGGCGAGATGGTAGACGCGGCCGTCGTGCCAGCGCAGCCGCTCGGCGCGGACGCGTGGCGCGCTCGTGCCGACGCCGATGGCGTCCGGGCACGTGGCGCCGTCACCGAACGCGGCGTCGAGCGGCTCGTCCTGCGTGATGCGCGTGACCGTGATCGTCGTCGGGTCGCCGTCCGCGTCGCGGACGCCGAGGATCGAGATCGGGACGAGCGCCCCGTTTGCCGGCCGGAGAAGGGGATGGTCGGGGAAGGCGCGGCTGCAATCCGGACCGCGGTTCGGATGCGGCGTGACGGTCGGCGTGGGGTGCGCGGTCGCCGTACGTGACGGGGTCGCCGTACGCGTCGCGGTCGCCGTACGGCAGGGGGTCTTCGTCGGAGCCGTGACCGTCCGTGTCGCGGAGGGACGCGGGTGGTCCGTGGGCCGCGCCGTCCGGGTGGCCGTCGGTCGTGGTGTCCGCGTCGGGGACGCCTTGATCGTCGGAACGCCCGTCGGCGGTACGGTGGCGGTCGCCGTCGGAGTCTCCGTGGCCGTGGTCGTCGGCGTCGCGGTGACCGATGGCGTCGCGGTCGTCGTCGGCGTCGCGGTCGTCGTCGGCGTCGCGGTCGGCACGACCGTCATGGTGGGCGTCGGTGTCGGCGTGGGATCACACTCGGCGACGAGCGCCTGCACCGCCACGGACGCGAGGCTGAACGGGAGGATGCCGACCGCGTAGATCGTGTCGTCGGTCTGCGTCGGTCCCTGCGCCATGCCGGCCGCCGGCACGAGCATGTCCGGGCCCGCGCTCCACGTGTCGTCGACGGGATCGTAGATGTCGGTGAAGGGGATGTTGCCGAGCTCCCCCGGCACGCCGCCGATCACGACGATCTGGTCGCACAGCACCCCGATCGCGGGCGCGGCGCGGAGGTGCGGCATCGTGGCGCCGAGCGACCATTGGTCCTGCGACGGATCGTAGATCTGCAGGCGGTTCGTCATGCGCGTCGAGCTGAGGGCGCCGCCGGCGAGGTACACCTTGCCCGCGAATGCGACCGCCGCGGCGTCCGAGACCGCGAACGGCAGGGGCGCCATGTCCGTCCAGGCGTTCGTGCTCGGGCTGTAGGCCTCGACGTCGCCGAGAATCGTGCCGAGCCCCAGGCTCGAGCCGCGCCGTCCGCCGATGGCGTAGACGACGTCGTCCAGGGCGGCGGCGGCGACGCCGGCGCGGGGTACCCCGAGGCTCGGGGCCAACGACCAGGCGTTGGCTACCGGGTCGAACAGTTCGACCGCTGCGCTCGGACCCGGCGCTCCACCGATCGCGTAGAGCTGGCCGTCGAGCACCGCGCCGCCGACGCCCGATCGCGCGAGCGACGCGTTCGGCCCCGCCGACCAGGCATCCAGGGTCGGCTCGTAGAGGGAGAGCGCGGCACTGTTGGCGCCGCGGAATCCGTGGCTCACGTAGAGCACCCCGTCGATCACGCCGCCGGCCGCGCTGTGCACGCCGCCCGGAATGTCGGCGCGCAGCTCCCATTGGAGCGTCCCGGGGAACGGCGCCGCAAACGCTCCCGCCGGAACTCCGAACAGCGGCGCGGCGGACACCATCATCGCGATCAACGTACGTCCAAGGGCTTTTCGGGACCTCATGGGTGGCGTGGAAGAGCAACGGGTGTGCCGGATGCGCGCCGGCGGCGGCGTGTGCGACGCGTGATGCAGCGCCCACGCCTACATCCGGAGGATGCCCCGTCCTACGTGCGATGTCCGATCGGACGCGATGCGCAGGGAGGTGAGGGAGTCGAGCATGGCGTCGTGCGGCCTACTTCGTCACGGAGCGCCGCAGCGATGACGCTATCGTAGAGCGCGCGCTTCCGCGTCGCGCACGGCCGATGATGCGTCAGCGACGGGCGGCGCGGATCAGCCGTGCGCGGCGCATTGTCAGATCTCGCGGCGCCTGGCGGGGGCCGGCTGGTTCATCGCCGCGCGCCGCGATGCACCCAATCGGCGAGGTCGGGCGCCGCGAGCTCGCCCACCCGTCGCCGGTAGCGAGCGAGATCGGCGTCGTCCAGCAGCTCGCGCCATTGACCGCTCGCGCCCCGATGGAAGAACCGCCGGTTGTCGTGCCAGACCTGCTCCGACACGTTCGGCGCCAGGCGATCGGCGTCGCTCCGCATCCGTTCGAGCGTCGCCGCGGCAACCAGGTCGGGCCAGCGGTCCTCGACGACCGGAATCGCGAGCCGCGCCGAGAGCAGCCGCATCTGCCCGTCGAGATCCGTCTTGAGGTCGTCGTAGTGCAGGAGGACGACGTTCGCGGCGCCCCGGGCGTCCCAGAACGTTCGCAGATGGTGCAGCGTGAGCCACAACGTGCAGGCCGCCTCGGTCGGGGGCATCGGATCGTCGACCCATGCCCAGAAGCGATCGCGGGCGCTGGCTGGGCGATCGGGTGCGGCGGGCGGCGGCTCGGTGCCGCCGAGCGCGACGTCGCGCGCGTGCAGGATCGCCGCCCGATCCTGATTCGCGCGATGATTGTCCCAGGACATCGCGACGTCCCGGGGATCGCGTCCGACGCCGATGTACGTCACCCGGTCGTCCAACGGCAGGCCGTCCAACGGCGTGTGCGTCTTGATGAAGCGCCGATGCGTCTGACGCTGGAGATCGGCGAGGACGTCGTCGAGTGGTCGCGTCAGCATGTCGAGCCACGGAGAGATGACGCTCAGCGACCCTGCGAAGTGCGGCGTCTGAAAAACGAGGAGGGCACAGATCATCTGCATCCACGTCGTGCCGCACTTCGCCGGCGTGCTGATGACGATGTCGTCGGGTCGAAACGCGAAGCCGTCCCAACGCGTGCTATCGCGGAAGAGCTCGCGATACGTTGGGCGTGTCGCCGCCCGATGCATGGGCCGGAGAATGGCGCAATGCCGTGGCGTCGTCCAGCTGAGGACCGCGAAAGCGTATCGGGCCGACGTTGTCGCAAAGCTCTTGGAAAGCGCCCTGCCCTTCGGGAGCGCTCCAACGCTCGCGCGCTAGATCAGCCGGACGGAACTGCACCGATGGTCGTTCTTCGAGCGGTTCACGATCGCGGATGCGCTCGGATCGGGAGGGCCGATTTCCGAGGGGCTCTTTTCATCGAGCGCGCGGCGTGCGCTAGAGTACGAAGCCATGACAGCCCCGGGCGATATCTACTACGCGCGCACGAACGACAGGATCGACATTGCCTACACGGCCTTCGGCGAGGGCCCTACGCTCTTGTTCGCGCCGGGCTTCGTCACCCACCTCGATCTCATGTGGGACTTCCCGGCGTTCAAGGCCATGCTCCCGCTCGCCAAGTCCTTTCGGCTGATCGTCCTCGACAAGCGCGGGACCGGACTCTCCGATCGTTCGCTCGGCTTCGGCAGCCTCGAGGAGCGGACCGAGGACATCCGTGCCGTGCTCGATCACGCGGGAGTCGCGGAGGCAATCCTGTACGGTGTCTCGGAATCGGGGCCGATGTGTACGTACTTTGCGGCGACGCGCCCCGAGCGGGTGCGCGCCCTCGTCCTTTACGGCACGGTTGCGCGATTCGATCCGATGCTTCCGCTGCCGATCGGCCGTGGCGGCACGCGCGCCAGATCAGCTGAGGAGTGGATCGATTGGATCGGGTCCGAGTGGGGGAAGGGCGAGGTCTACCAGCACTTCATGGCGAACCCTCCGGATGCGGTGGCCGTCAAACGCGTGCTAGCGCGCTACGAGCGTAGTGCCTGCACACCACAGATGGCGCGTGAAATCATGACGCGCAACGTCGGCATGAACGTCGAGCCCTTGCTGGGCTCGGTCGCGGTGCCGACGCTGGTGATGCACTGCAAGGGGGATCCGGTGGTCCACGTCGAGCATGGCCGGCGCCTGGCCGCCGGGATCCCGGGGGCGCGATATGTCGAGCTCGAGGGCAACTTTCACGGTAGCTGGCGCCACGAGGACATCGCGAGCATGGGCGTCCCGCTCGGCCAATTCCTGGAAGAGGTCGTCGGCGCCGCGGCACCGATGGCCCGCGCACGCGGCGAACGCGAGGTCGCGACGGTATTGTTCACCGATATCGTCGGCTCCACCGAACGGGCGGGCGAGATCGGCGATGCCGCGTGGCGCACGCTCCTCGACGAGCACGATGCCGTCGCGGCGCAGGCAGTTCAGTCCGCGGGGGGCTCGCTCGTCAAGACGACCGGCGACGGTGTGCTGGCGACGTTCGCCGGCCCGTCGCACGCGATGGCGGCCGTGCGGGACCTTCAGGAGTCAGCGGTCCTGCTGGGTGTGAGCATCCGCGCGGGGGTGCACACCGGCGAGATCGAACGCCGTGCCGACGACATCGGCGGCATCGGGGTGCACATCGCGGCACGCCTCGCTGACATGGCGGGCGGCGGCGAAGTATTGGTCTCGCGGACGACGCGCGATCTCGCGGTCGGGTCGAAGATCGCGTTCGACGATCGGGGCATGCACACGTTGAAGGGCGTGCCCGAGCCGTGGCAGGTGTTCGCCGCACGCTGCTGATTGCGATCAGTGCCCTCGGCGCGATTCGAACGCACGACCCCAGGATTAGGAAAACGATGCGCGGCGTCACCTGAGATGCTGTGAGGTGCTATGAGGTCGAGATTCCTCGATTCGGACCTCGATTCCGTCACCTGAGGTGACGTGAGGTTCTGTCGGGGTGGGAAGATGTTGGGAAGCGCTCGTTGATGACTGTCTGCGACTCGAAACCGACACGCGCCGGCTCGTCTCCCACGCGAAATCTGAGCCAAGCACCTACTCGTGATGGGCGCGGCATCGACCGCGTTTACCGCTACTTCGGAAGCACTTGGAATTGCTGACACTGTACGGCAGCGGCCGCTGCTCCCGAAGCGTCAAAGACCGGTGACTGGCAGTATAGACCCACGTACGTCGTGTCGCCCGGTCCCGGGCCGACGAATTGAGCGAGCGTCCCCACTCCATGGGGATTGTTCGTGTCCGTACAGAGGCAATGTAGCTTGGCGATCTTCTTGACCTGCTTCTGTTGCTTCTCCTGGTCGGTCTGGCCCGCGAGGGACGATGTTGAGGTGACAAGCGCGAGTGCGAGTGCGACGAGGCCGATGATACGACGCATGGGTCGATCCTTTTCGATCAAGGTGCAATTTGGCGGCTGGGAGCGCGAACGTCGCATGGATCGTAACCATCCGTCCAGCGGACAATGGTGTGCCTAGGCGAACCCGGGGCGGTTCAATCGACGCCAGCCCCCACGTTGGAGAACGAGTTGGCCGGTCTACCGGTGAAACGAACGCTTCCTCGTGAAAGTGCCCCCGGCGCGATTCGAACGCACGACCCCAGGATTAGGAATCCTGTGCTCTGTCCACCTGAGCTACGGGGGCGCAGTGTGTTGTCAGAACCTTAGCTCGCCGATCGGCTTCGTGCTCCTTATCGCTGTGACCACGCCGTCCGCGCGGTGGACAAGTTGTCCGGTCTGGTAGCAACGTCTATTTTATGTCATTATCGTCGACACAGAGCGCGCGCGCCAGGTCTGCGACACCGTCTCCTCGTCGCGCAGCCAGTGTGCGTACACCTTGAGCGTCACGACGATCTCTGGCGGCAACTCCGCCGTCCCGCTTGGGCGTGCACTCATCGCAGCGCCTCCGCCTCCCCCGGTGTCGCGACCGGGCTGACGGCCGGCGGCGTCTGCTTCGCGGCGAGGCCGGTCGCGAGGTCCGTCACGTCGCGTGCCCTTCGTTCCAGACCGAGGTCGCGCAGGAAGCTCTGCAGCTGCCCGACGAGCGCGAGCCGTTCGCGCACGACGGGTAGCAGTGCCCGCTTGCGTCGCTCGACAAGCGACGGTTGTGCCAGCACCCAGGCGTCCACGCTGTCGAGCATGAGCTCCAACTTCACCGCTTCATCGAGCAGCGCCCGTTGCTGCGTCGAAAGCTGGTAGAAGCCGCCGAGGTCGGCTGCCAGATCGGCGCACCAGGCGACGAGCGCCTCGCCGTCTTCGTTCGGCCATCGAGCGCCTGGTATCCGTGGATCTTCACCGCCGCTTTGCGGCGGTAGTGCCCATGCGTCTCGGCGTTCGTGTTTCCCGGCGGGTCGCTGCGACCGACCTTCCCGTAGACAAACCGTCGGCTACTCGTCGGCCGACGTCGTGAGGATCCGGAAGTCGGACGTGCCGTGGGTGTCGGCGTTGACCGGCGCATCGGTGAGAATCAGCGACGTTCCCGGCACGATCAACGCGCGCGTGCTGGCGAGGATCCCGGCGTCGACCTTCATCCGCCTCGCCAACGCCTTCAGAATCCGGCTGCGCGCCGCCGACGCTGGTGATCGACAGCCAGTCGCGCCGTCCGCTCGCGTCCACCTTCTCCAAGGCTGAGAACGCGTGCGAGCCGAAGACGCCCTCGAGACCGCCGACGGGCGCGCGACCGATCTCGACGCCGCTCCGATAGATGTACGCCGTGCCGTCGGCGGTGCTCAGGACGATCGACACGGGACCCTCCGGCGCCTTCTCCGGCTGCCACACGATGGGTCCCACTGATGCCGCGCCGCCGCTGGATCCGGCGAACAGCAGCCCGGGATTCGTCGTCGTGCGCGGGGCGGACTTCTCATCCGCGATGATCACCGTCGTACCGACGGTGGTCACGGAGTAGAGCTTCTCGGCGAAGTCCACCGGAACGCGCACGCACCCGTGCGACGCGGGATAGCCGGGCAGACGTCCCGCGTGGATGGCGATGCCGTCCCACGTCAGCCGCTGCATGTGCGGCATCTTCGCGCCTTTGTAGATGCTCGACTCGTGTTCGACCTTCCGTTGGAGGATGGTGAAGACGCCCGTGGGGGTCTTATGACCCTTGGTGCCGGTGCTCACTGTGGACCGCCCGATGCGGACGCCGTTCCGAAAGACGTACAGCTGCTGGTCGGGCAGGCTGATGATGACGACGACGGGCCCCGCCCGTGAGATCTCGGGATGCCAGACGTAGTCGCCGGGCTTGAACTCCTTCGGGAAGGGCGCGACCTTCTTGCCCTTGGTGAAGTTGGCGGCGTCGGCGAGCGGCGAGGCGAGCAAGCAGACGAGCACGGAGACGATGAGGCGGGGAATGATGGCTCTGCTTCCGACGATCATCGGTTCCTCCGCGGCCCCGGACCGATGCGCCGGCCGCAATGGCCGCGTAACGCTGCGTTGATTGCCAGTCAAACACGGCGGCGCACGCAGCGCGTGTCGACCTCGCCGGTCGCGGGAGCGCATCGACGTCGCTGCCCCGGCACCAAATGGGCCGCTTCAGATGGGGAAGCTCGCACTCGACTACACACCTTGCGACACCGAGCTCCAACGGAGCGGGCCTGCGAGCTGTTCCGGAAGGTTGGCCCGCATTGATCCGGCTCGGCGGGGACGACGTCCCGGTCGGACCCCGTCCCCGCCTCGGCCGTCACTTCGCCGGATTCGCCGCGGGTGACGCAGCTGGGGCCCCGTCGCCGTCGTGCTTGGTGTTGCGCTTCACCTGGCGGCATTCGGCCCGGGTCTTCTCATCGCCGGCCTTGCAAGCCTGCTTCGCGGCGCGTCTCCGGGCGCGATCGTCGCGGCGATCGTCGCGCCGTTCCATGCCTTGAGTCTGCGCGTCCACGGGCGCGACGGCGGCAAGCGTCATGACAGCATCCAAGACACCAAGGCCTCTCCGAAAGCTCATCTTTCGCTGCATGCTCTTCTCCTTTCCGTGCAGCGATGGTTTCGGTCGCTCGATGGCCGAGCAAGAAACAGACCCCGCCGTGGTTGAGAAGATGATCCGGACGGCGCCCTCTTCATCGATGCTGCATCGCGTCGAATCGACCTGAGTGTCGAGTCTTGACCACGGGACGCATCTGCCGCTAGCAGCAGCATTGCTCTTGCGGATCGTTACGCAGGACTGAGCCACAACCGTATCTCGGGGCAGATATGGAGGCGCGGGTGAAGGGTGGTGCAACATCCACGCTGCAGCGGATGGTCCGCCCACGTACGGTGGTGGTGATCGGCATACTCTGTCTCGTGCCGTTCGGCTGGCGATGCGCGCTCGCGGAAACGGTGTCGCAAGCCGAGCTGCTCGAGCGCTTGCAGCGCCTGGAGGAGAATCAGGCCAAGCTCTACGAGCTCCTGAAGGCGAAGGACGCGCGCGTCGACGAGCTCGAGACGGAGCTGAAGAAGACGAAGCAGGCGGCGCAGCCCGCGGCGGCGCCTGCCGCTGCAACGTCCGCCCCCGCGCCGGAGGGCGGTGCGCCCCCCGCGATCGCCCGCGCGCCGGTCGCTGCGGAGAAGACGCTCCTGAAGGGCGTCCTCGGCACCTACGAGCAAGGTCGCGGCTTCGGGTTCATCAAGACGCAGTGGGGTGACGTGAACTTCGGTATCTACACCTACGTCCGCTACCTGAACCAGAAAGGGCTCGAGGACCACCTCACCAACGGCCCCAGCAAGGGAAACAAGACCGACAAGCGCGACGACCTCGAGCTCAACAAGGTGAAGATCGAGTTCCGTGGCTGGATCATCGATCCGCACTTCCGCTACACCGTCTACTCCTGGACCAACAACGCCGCCCAGGGACAAGGCGCGCAGGTCGTTCTCGGCGGCAATCTCAACTGGGTCTTCGGTCCGGAGCTCACGGTCGGGGCCGGGATCCTGTCGCTGCCGACGACGCGCTCCACCGCGGGCAATTTCCCCTACTGGCTCACGGTCGATCACCGCACGGGCGCCGACGAGTTCTTCCGCGGCTCCTACTCGAGCGGTTTCTTCGGCTACGGCACATCTCATGGGTTCGGCTACTACGGGATGCTCGCCACCAATCTCAGCATCCTCGGCGTCGATGCCGGGCAATTGGACAGCGACTTCACGACGGCATCGATCGCGCTCTGGTGGATGCCGACCACGGGCGAGTTCGGTCCGCGCTCGGGGTTCGGCGACTACGAGATGCACGACCAGCTCGCCACGCGTATCGGCGGGCACTTCACCTTCAGCCCCGAGGACAAGCAGTCACAACCGGGCACGGACGACATCGACAACACCCAGATCCGCCTCTCGAACGGCACGATCGTGTTCTCGCCCGGTGCGCTGGCGCCGAACGTGAGCGTCCACAGCGTCAAGTACTACATGACCGACATCGACTGGGGTCTGAAGTGGCACGGGCTCGCGCTCGAAGGCGAGTACTACCTGCGCTGGCTGAACGACTTCAACGCCAACGGGCCGTTGCCGACGCACCAGACGTTCGACCACGGCCTGCAGGTGATGGCCTCGGCGATGGTCGTCCCGCAGACGCTGCAGGCGTACACGATGGGCTCGTACATCTTCGGCGAGTTCGGCGACTCCTGGGAGATGACCGCGGCCATCAACTGGTTCATCTTCAAGCGCCGCGAGGTCCGCCTGAACCTCGAGTACATGTACGAGCACAGGTCGCCGGTCGGATACACGGCGGTTCCGCAGTCGGTCGGCGCCACGGGCTCGGTCCTCGACGCCAACCTCGAGATGTCCTTCTGATGCCGGCGGGAAGGGGGCGCGCAATGTCGCTTCGCACGGGTCGGCTGCTGGTCCTCGTCGCGCTCGTGGTCCACGTGGCGGGATGGCAGCAGACCGCCGCCGCCTACGAGGTGAACGACAGCCATTTCCACCTGACGAACTACATCCAGGAGGGCACCGACATCCGGAAGTTCCTCGACATCATGGGGAGGCGCGTCGGCCGGGTGGCCCTCTTCGGCATCCCGCTGCAGCAGCAATGGTCGTATCGTGTCTCGGGCGACGCGGCGCCCACCTACTACCTCGATAGCGACGCAAAGCTCTACTACTACTCGTTCACCGACGCCTTCATCGCGATGGCGTACAAATCGCTGTCCCGGAGGCAGCAGGGCCGCTTCGATCCGATGATCACGGGTTTCAATCCGACCGACATGTACGCGGCGGACCACATCCGGCGCGTGCTGCAGACGTTCCCCGGCGTCTTCTCCGGCATCGGCGAGTTCACGATCCACAAGGAGTTCGTCTCCTCGAAGATCGCCGGCGACGTCGCGAGCCTGAGCGACCCCGCGCTCGACCGCATCCTCGATTTCGCCGGCGAGGTCGGCCTCGTCGCCATCATCCACAACGACATCCACATGCCGTTCGCCAAGCCCGAGAAGGCGCGCGTCTACTTCGACCAGATGAAGGCACTGCTCGCGCGCCACCCGCAGACGACCATCATCTGGGCGCACACCGGCCTCGGGCGCGTCATCCAGCCGATCCGCGGACACGCGGCGCTGCTCGAGGAGATTCTCGACGACCCGGCGCTCGCCAACGTGGACTTCGACATCTCGTGGACCGAGGTGGCGAAGTACGTCGTCGCCTCGCCGGAGTCGGTGGCGATCACGGCCGGCCTCATCGAGCGCCACCCGGATCGCGTGCTCTTCGGCACCGACGAGGTCGCGCCCAAGGATCAGGCCTCGTACCTCAAGATCTACGACGACTATGCTCCGCTCTGGAGGGCGCTCAGCCCGGCGGCGAGCGCGAAGGTGCGTTTGCACAACTACGAGCGGATCTTCGACCAGGCACGACGCAAGGTACGCGCGTGGGAAGCCATGCACGTCCACTGACATCGGAGGAGCCAATGGGACAGAACCCCCTCGACCGGATGCGACGGACGATTCTGGTGACGGCAATCGCCCTGGCGGCGGCGTGCGCGCCCACCGCGGCCAAGGACGGCCGCGGCGCGCCGCCAGGCCAGGCGGTCGCCGCAACGCTCCCGGCGCCGGTCGCGCCTGGAGCGGAATCGTTCCAAGCGCTCGTGAACGAGGCCTACGCCAAGTTCAAGGACGTGCGCGACGGCAAGAACGCGGACTATATTCCGATCCTCGCGACGATTCCCTCCGAGCTCTTCGGCGTCGCGATCGCAACCCGCGACGGGCACGTCTACACGGCGGGCGACGTCGACTACCGCTTCTCGATCCAATCCGTCTCGAAGCCGTTCACCGCCGCCCTCGTCATGCAGCAGTACGGCGGCCCGCAGGTCATCGTCGACAAGATCGGCGTCGAGCCGACCGGGCTGCCGTTCAACTCGAAGTTGGCGATCGAGATCTACAAGGCCCGCTCGGTGAACCCGATGGTCAACGCCGGCGCGCTCGCGGCGGTGAGCTTGGTGAAGGCCCATGGCGAAAAGGATCGCTGGCAGAAGGTCCACGCCAACCTCGAGGGGTTCGCCGGCAGCCCGAATCTCCCGGTCCTCGAGAAGGTCTACGACTCGGAATACGAGACCGCCTTCGGCAACCGCGGTATCGCCAATCTCCTCTTCAACTACGACCGGCTCTACGCCCCGCCCGAGGAGGTGCTCCGTGTCTACACGCGGCAGTGCTCGGTCGGCATCAACACCAAGGACCTCGTGATGATGGGCGCAACGCTCGCAAACGGCGGCGTCAACCCAAAGACCGGGAGGCGCATGCTCGACGAGGGCAGCGTGCCCGAGCTCCTGGCGATCATGCAGACCGCCGGCTTCTACGACGAGTCGGGCCTCTGGGCGACCCAGGCGGGACTCCCGTCCAAGACCGGCGTCGGCGGCGGCATCGTGTCCGTCGTACCGGGAAAGTTCGCGATCGCGGCGTTCTCGCCGCGGTTGAACGAGGCCGGCAACAGCGTGCGGTCATTGAAGGCGATCCGCTACATCGCGGGTAGGCTCGGTGCCGGCATCTTCGGCCCGAACCCCGAGTAAGCCGATGGCGGCAATCACGCATCCAAGGAGGACCCCAATGAAGCCAGGTGTGGTCGTGTGTCTTGTGGTGACGGCACTTCTGGTGTCCCCCCGTATCGTTCGGGCCGCGAGCCAGGAGGTCGAAGAGCTGAAAAAGCAGGTGCAAATGTTGCAGGAGCGCATCGAGCAGCTCGAGAGGCGTGAAGGGCAGGCGGTCCCCGCCGCGGCGCAACCCGCGCCGCCACCCACCACCGCAAAGCCCGGGCTGGCGCCGTCGCCGGCCGAGGAGGCGGAGGCCAAGATGCGAGAGGTCCACGGGCACCAGAGTCCGGTCACCTACCGCTCGAACCTCGACGACAAGCAGGAGGCCGCGCCGCGCCCCGAGGACTTCACACTGGATCCGCACTATCGCGGCTTCATTCCGATCCCGAACACCGTCTTCATGATGAAGTTCAATCCGAAGCCTCGCGTGGACATGATTTTCGACACCCGCAACTCGGGGGACGACTTCCGCTTTGTCCCCGCAATGATCCCGACCAAGGACAGCCCCGCCTACGGCGGGGGTGAGCGATTCAACGCCAACGGCAACGGCAGCCAGCTGCGCGTCGACATCCGGGCGCCGGGGGTGCCGGGGAACTTCCGATTCTACTACCAGAACGATTTCTTCGGATCGGATACGCGCAACTTCCAGTATCGCCTCCAGCACCTCTACGGGCAGTACTATGGCATCGTAGCCGGCTTCACGTACGGCCTCTTCGAGGACCCGGACGCGTGGCCCGATACGGTGGACTACGAAGGCCCGAACGCCGTCGTGTTTGCGCGCCGGCCGCTCGTGCACTACACCTTCGAGCTTCCCGAGGACTTCTCGCTGACCCTCGGACTCGAGGACCCGGACAGCTTCGTCGACAACTCCGGCGACCCCAACGGCACGCGCCGTACGCGGGCTCCCGATGGGGGGTTCAACGTACGCTGGGAACCGGGCGACCTCGGGCATGTCCAGTTCAGCTCGATCTTCCGGTCGGTCGGCCTCAAGGGGGACCAGGTGCCCAGTAAGGACGTGTTCGGATGGGGCGTCGATCTCTCCGGCGCCATCAACGTGACGTCCGCGGATACCGTGATTTTCTATGGCGTAATCGGCCAGGGCGTCGGCGGTATGGGCAACGACACCAGCTTCGTCAACAGCGATGCCGCTATCAAGTCGAACGGCGACCTCGTCGCGCTCGACTACGTGAGCGGGCTCCTGGCGTACAGCCACGATTGGACGCCGCGATGGCGGTCCACCGCGACGTACGGCTACGCGGATCTCCAGAATACCGGCCGCCAGCCTGCCGACGCGTACAGCCTCACCCACTACGCCAGCGTCAACCTCGTCTACAAGGTACTCAAGCGATTGAGCGTCGGCGTCGAGGGCCTGTACGGGTATCACCGGGTCCACAACGGCGACAACGGCGACGTGTTCCGTGTGCAGGTCGGCATGGTCTACTCGCTCTTCGATTGACAGGCGACGCACGGCGCCGCGCGCGTGAGCTGGACGTGATCCGATGGCTCGCGGCGGCGCTGTGCGTGTTGTCTTTGCTCGCGCCTCGCCACACCGAGGCGGGGTCGCCGGGCGACGTCGCGACGGCGACCGGTGCGGCCCCTTCGCCCAGCCCTTGCTCCGGGCCGACCCCCGGCAGGCCGCACCTGCGGCTTCGCGGTTGGCTGCCCCCCGCCGAGGTGTACTGGGACCGGGGAGTGGAATACCGCTTCCTCGCCGAGCCGAAAGTGCGGCTCGACGACCGGGGGATCCCACAGGTCTCGCTCGGCGACGAGCCGCTCGTGGAGGGGCACGTCGGGTTTCGATTGAATGTCGACGCCGCGGGATTCGTCGAGCATGGCGACATCGAGCCGATCACGGACCGCGTCGAGGTGCGGCGCGCGTTCATCACCACGAACGGGGACATACGCCTGCTGCATCCCGTGCAGTACAACGTCGAGTTCGGACTGCTCGGCGGCCAATTCTACGTCGACTCGGCGTGGATCATGGTGCGCGACGTCCCATGGATCGGCTCGCTGAAGCTCGGCGCGTTCGATACGCCCATAGGATTCGACAATCTGGTCAGCAGCCGCGACCGCACATTCATGGAGGTGCCCGCGCCGATCGCGGCCTTCGTGCCGAGCACGTCGCCCGGTATCCAGGCGCGTCGCACGTTCGCATCGGGTCGGGGAAGCTGGGCCCTCGGTTGGTTCACCGTTGGGCAGCGGCGAGATGTCGGCGACAGCAGCAGGGCGCTTGCCCGTGTCGTCGCCCGCACGACCTGGCTCGCGCACGATGAGGACCGCGACGGCGGTGATGGCAGCGTCGGGAGATGGCTGCCCTCGCTCCATCTCGGCCTGGCCGGCGACTACACCTTCGCGGGATCGAACGAGGTGCACTATCAGTCTCGACCCGAGAGTTTCCTCGCGCCTATCGCCGTCGACACCGGGCACATTGCCGCAAAGCAGGCCTTCGTCCTCGACGCGGAATTTGCGGCGCGCAGCGGTTCCCTGTCGTTTCAGGGCGAGTACCTTCACACGTTCGTCGACGAGGCGACCGAGAACTTCGGTGGCTACTACGTCGCGGCGTCCTATCTCCTCACGGGCGAGGTGCGCCTGTATGATCGGGAGCGCGCCGTGTTCGGACAAGTCATACCGGACCGTCCGTTCCATCCGCGGGCGTGGACGTTCGGCGCGTTCGAGGTAGGGTTTCGCTATTCCTGGACGAACCTCGACTCCTCACCGGTCGGCGGCGGTCGCATGCATGTCCTGACCTCGGGCCTCAATTGGTACTGGAACCCGTACGTGCGCTGGCAGTTCAATCACGAGCTGGCGTTCATCGATGGCGATGCGCTGGACGGGCGCCTCCACGTGTTTCAGGCTCGCTTTCAGCTCGTTTTCTGACCGGTCGCGACCGCCGACAAGCCGGGGCTGTGACCGCACCGTGACCACGCCCAGCGGAGATGAGTTGACGTGAGATGACGGCTCGGAAACGGGCTGAAAGGAAAAACGACCGGCTACGATGTGACCACACGGGAACCCCGTTCGAGTTGTCGCACGGATGGGAAACGAGTGTCGAGTTTCCCGCCGTCGGGGAACGAGCTGGGATCATCGCCGCAGAATCCCGGGGCTTCGACATGGCAACGTTCTTGCTCTGAGAGGCGGGTAGGAGCCACGGCGATGACCCATGCACTCCCCGCTTCGTCCTCGATCCGCACCTCGGCTTCCCTGCGGGAGTCGCGGCGGTGGCTGCGTATCGTTCGCCATCGTGCGATGCGCTGGTTCCAGCCTCCGATTGCGGAGGCTCGTCACCAGGCGCCGCGGCACGGCCATGCTCCGACGGCACCGACGGCGAGCGCCGGCATCTGGCGACACGCCGGATAGTCACCCGTCAACGTGGGTGGCCGGGTGGCCGCGTCGCGCGGTGGCGCGACACCGGCCGCCGAACCGCCGACGTGCCTCCTGATGACCCTTCTCCAAGACGTCTTTCGCCATCTGCTCATGCCCCTTCAGCACCGAGGGAGACCGCGTCCGCGACTCCTGCCGGGCCGCAACGGCTGGCGCCGGCGGTGCTCTCCGCGACGCGGGCGCTGGCCGCGGGCCAGCACGGGTCGAGGGTCGACCACGCCGTGTTGAAGCGTTGGTAGGCGCCCGACTCTCTGCTACGTGACCGGATAGCGACGGCCGAGGGCCCTCGCCGGAGAGCACAAGTGCGGTTGCGGGCGCGCAGAATCCTGGACGACACCGCAGAGTATCACGTCGAGCGCCTCGAGGCCGACGACGGTCGTGCCGTGTTGCAGTTCACCGGCGAGCTGCGCTTCCGCCAGTGCTTTCGTTCCTGGGCCGAGGTGGAGCGCCTGGCGCGTGAGCCGGCGGCCCGCGTCGATCTCGATCTCTCGGCGGTCGAGCACCTGGACGGTGCCGCGACGGCGCTCCTCCTCGAGCTGCGCGACGGGCTTCTGCGACACGGTGTCGCGTCCGATATCCTCGGGGCGCACGGGCCGGTGCTCGCGATGCTCGAGCTCTACGGCACCCACGCGCCGCGCCCGAGCACGCGCGAGCCGCCGCGGCCGATCGGCATCCTCGACCAGATCGGCCGCGAGACAGTGGCGATGCTCGGCGAGAGCAAGGGACTGGACTTCGTCGGCGACGTGGTGGTTGCGGGCGTCCAGGCCTGGCGCCGCCCGCGCGTCGTCAACTGGGGAGACCTCCCGCGTCTCATGGAGCGGGCCGGCGCCGACGGCCTGCCCATCGTGCTGATGATCAACTTCCTCGTCGGCCTGGTCACGGCCTTCCAGGCGGCGATCCAGCTGAAGCAGTTCGGTGCCAACATCTTCGTCGCCGACCTCGTGGGTCTGTCGATCACGCGCGAGCTGGCGCCGCTCATGACCGCGATCATCGTCGCCGGCCGCTCCGGCGCGGCCTTCTCGGCGGAGCTCGGCACGATGCGGGTCTCCGAGGAGATCGACGCGCTGCGGACGCTCGGGCTCGATCCGTTCCATTTCCTGGTGTTTCCGCGCGTGCTGGCCCTCGCGATCGTCCTCCCCTTGCTGACGATCCTCGCCGACCTGATCGGCATCGCCGGCGGCATGCTGGTCGCGATGCTCAGCCTCGACCTCACCGCCAACGCCTACCTGATCGAGACGCAGAAGGCGGTGGGGCTGTGGGACGTGTCGTCGGGGTGCATCAAGACGATCGCGTTCGGCATCAACGTCGCGTTGATCGCCTGCCAGCGCGGCCTCTCGACGCACGGCGGTGCCGAGGGCGTCGGGCGGTCGACGACATCGGCGGTCGTGACCAGCCTGTTTGCAATCGTCGTCGTCGATGCGATGTTCACGGTGGTGTTCAATGCCTTCGGGAAGTGACGACACGATCATCGCGGTCGACCATCTGACCATCGGCTACGGCGATCGGGCGGTGCTGGAGGACCTCACGTTCAGCGTCGCGCCCGGCGACGTGTTCGCGATCCTCGGCGGCAGCGGCTCCGGAAAGTCGACGCTCCTGCGCCATCTGATCGGCCTCGAGGAGCCGATGGCGGGCTCGATCCTCGTCGGCGGCGCCCCGCCCAGGCAGGAGAGCGGCCCACCGGCCTACGGCGTGCTCTTCCAGTCCGGCGCCCTTTTCGGCTCGATGACGCTCTTCGACAACGTCGCCCTGCCGCTGCGCACGTGGACGAATCTCGATCCCCTGGCGATCGATACCATCGTACGCTCCAAGCTGCGCCTCGTCGGGCTCGAAGGATTTGAGCATCACCTTCCGGCCGAGATATCGGGAGGCATGAAGAAGCGCGCGGGCATCGCGCGGGCGCTGGCGCTCGACACCCCCCTGCTCTTCCTCGATGAGCCCTCGGCCGGTCTCGATCCGATAACCTCGGCCGAGCTCGACGAGCTGATCGCGACGCTCAACCACAGCCTGCGCATGACCACCGTACTCGTCACGCACGAGCTGGCGAGCATCTTCCGCATCGCCAACGAGTGCATCATGGTCGATCCCATCACGCGCGCCATCATCGCCCGCGGCAACCCCGTCGCCCTTCGTGACGGCAGCGACGATCCCCGGGTGCGCGCCTTCTTCAATCGCCAGCCGCGCGCCGCCTGAGCGATGACCACCGCCACCAACCACTGGAAGCTCGGCCTCTTCGTCGTGGCCGCGATCCTCGCGATGCTCGGGATGGTGTTCTGGGTCGGCGCGCGCCGCTTCCACCGCGACGCCTTCCAGGCGGTGTCCTACTTCGACGAGTCCGTGCAAGGGCTCGACGTCGGCTCGCCGGTGAAGTTCCGCGGCGTCACCGTCGGCACCGTGGCCGACATCACGATCGCGCCCGATCACCGGCTCGTGCAGGTGACCTCCGACATCTACCTCGACGCCCTGATCCGGCTCGGCCTGTTGCAGGCGGCGCCGCGGAAGGGCGAGCAGTTCATCGACCCGCGGCTGCGCGTGCAGCTGGTCGCGGCCGGCATCACCGGCGTGCGCTTCCTGCAGACCGATTTCTTCGACGAGACACGCTATCCGCCGCCGACGCTCCCCTTCCCGGCCCCCTGGAACTACGTGCCGTCGGCCCCCTCCACCCTGAAGAACATCGAGGAGGCCGCGATCGACATCCTGAACCGCTTCCCCGCGGTCGAGACCGGCATCGTCGACGCGGCCGCCGACCTCCGGAAGACCCTCGCGTCGGTCGGGCAGCTGAGTGGCAAGCTGAGCGCCGACGACGGCTCCTTCAACACCCTGCTCGTGCAGCTGCGCGGCGCGGCGGTGCGGGTGGAGACCGCGCTCGACGACGCCAAGCTCGGCGCCACGACGGCCTCGCTGCGCGATACGTCGGGCACCATCGGACACGCGGTCGCGGACGTGAGCGACGTGCGGCACGAGCTGCGCGAGGCGCTGGTCGCGTTGCGCGAGACGCTCGAGTCGATCCGGGCGCTCGCCGACGTGGTGGAGCGCGACCCGAGCGTGCTCCTCCGCGGCGCCCGCGCCGACGTCCAGCCCGGGGAGCGGCCGCACAGATGAGGCGCGTCGCGCTCGTGCTGGCGGTGGGCCTCCTCGCGGGTTGTGTCTTCCGCGCCGCCGCCGCGCCACGCTACTTCCGTCCCGAGTCGACGGCGCTCGCGTCGGCGGCCGCCGCCGAGACGGGTGCCTGGACGACGTCGATTCACCTCCGGGAGGTCCGCGCCCGGCCGTTCCTGCGCGAGCGGATCGTATGGCGGACCCCGGTCGAGTACGGGATGTACGAGCAGCGGCGCTGGAACGAGCTGCCGGAGGCCTACGCCGAGCGTGCCCTCGTCTCGGCGCTGCGCCAGAGCGCGAGCATCGGCCTCACCGACGACACGCGGGTGCCTACGCTCACCGTCGACGTCACGGCGTTCGACGAGGTGCTGGCGCCGGAGCACGTCGCGAACGTCGCGCTCGACGTGTCGCTCACCGCGGCGAAGGGCCGCCGCCTGCTCGAGCGGACCTTCTCGGCCGAGACGGCGGTCGCAGACGACGACCCCCGCTCGCTGGCGCACGCCGTCGGTGCGGCTCTCGACGACGTCTCGATGCAGGTCGCGCAGGCGATCGCGGCGTCGATGCGCGAGGGGATCAGGCAGCGCTCGCCGGGGCACAGGCGGCGAGCGGGCACTCGAGACTGACCGTGGTGCCGCTGCCGGGCGCCGAGCGCACCTGGAGCCGGCCACCGAGCGCGAGCGCGCGCTCTTCCATGCCGACGAGACCGAGAGCTTCCGTTCGGCGGCCGTCGTCGGGGGTGAAGCCACGACCATCATCGCTGATCTCGAGGTGGAGCATCGAGCCGTCGATGCCGAGCGTCAGCCGGACGGTGCCCGCGTCCGCGTGCCGGACGGCGTTGGCGAGCGCCTCCTGGGCAATGCGGTAGACGCCGATCTCGGCCTCCTCGCGGAGGCGCGGAATCGACGTGCGGAACACGGCGACGACGCCCGTGCGGGGTAGCGTCATGCCCTCCGCGAGCGCCTGCAGGCTTCCCCGCAGGCCGAGGTCGCGGAGCAGCATGGGACGGAGGTCGTGGGCGAGCTGGCGGAGGTGCTCGCCGACCTCGTTGATGTACCGGCCGACACGCGTCAAGCCCGCGTCGGCCGCCGGATGATGCGCGGCGAGCTGGCGGCGAAGCGACTCGACCAGGATTCCGATGCCGACGAGCTCCTGGCAGACGTCATCGTGCAGATCGACGCCGAGGCGGCGGCGCTCCTCCTCACGAATCGTCGCCTGGTGGCGCGACAGACGACGGAGCCGCTCCTCGCTCGCGCGCAGCGCGTCCTCGGCCCGCTTGCGCGGGGTCACGTCGCGCGCGATGCCGCGCACGCCGACGATCGTCCCTTCGGGCCCTCCCATGCCGGAGACGACGCACTCGAGCCAGCGCCGCTCGCCCTGGCGCTCGACCCAGAAGAGCTGCGGCGGTACGGCCTCGCCCGCGACGAGGCGCGCGATCACGTCCGCGAGATCGGGATTCTCGGGCGCGCGCGGGACCATGGCGAAGGCCGAGCGCCCGAGGATCTCGGTGGCCGGGACGCCAGCGTAGGCCGCGAACGCCTCGTTGACGTACGAGAAGCGGCCCTCGAGATCGTGCGTGTAGATCAGATCGCGCGCCTTCTCGGCGAGGTCACGATAGGCCTCGTAGGAGGCGGCGAGCCTGGCGGCGGCCCGTCGGCGCGCGCGCTCCTGGTACCAGGACAGACGGAAGCTTCGGGCGGCGATCTCGGCGGCCCCGAGCCACACGATCGATCCGATCACGATCTCGAGCACGCGCTCGGTCGAGCTGGCGAAGAAGACGAGGTGGGATATCGCGAGCGTCCATGCCACCACCGACGCGGCAAGATGCACGAGCGCGCGGCGCCATCCCCAGGCGAACGCCAGCGAGGAGCCGAGGCCGAGCATGAAGAGCGCGAAGGCGAGCGCCTCTTCCTCGCCGCCGGTGAAGGCGAAGAAGCCGCCCGCGAGCACGCTCAATGCACCGCAGGCGGCAAGCGTGACCGGCACGACGCGCGCCGCGTGCGGGTCGCGCCGGCAGATGCCGATGGCGATCGCGAAGACCAGCGCCTGCAGGGCCAGCGAGATGATCGCCGGCCCCGGCGCGAGCGCCGACTGGAGGATGAGGCCGGACCGCAGCACGAAGCCGATCCCGAGCCAGCTGAGCGCGACGAACGGCAACCGTCGAGTGATCAGCGCACGGTGGGCCTCGGCGAACTCGCGGGCATCGATGTCGCCCTCTTTGTCCTCACTCGACCCGAGCATGCTGGGTGTGATGGCGCGCACGATCGGACCCGGGCGCGGATTCTAGCGCGCATGGCGGGCACGCCGTCAACCGTCCAGCGGCCGCATACCGGTCGTGGCCGCGGGGAGTCGGACGCGGCTGCGGGATCATGCGTCGCTGCATGAGCAGCGGCGGCGGTTTTGCCAGGAACGTCGCGCGATGCGGATGGCACGCGACGTGCGCTACGAGGGCCGATGCGAATTCTCACCCCCCTCCTTCTCGCGGTCATGCTGCTCGCGACGCGCCCCGCCGCCGGCGCCGAGACGATCTTCCCCGGCGCCGTCGCCCGTCCGAACAACAAGGGTGACCAGGTCATCTTCTACTACGACGTGCGCGACGGCTTCACGACGTTCCTGAACCTGCGCAACGAAGCGACCTCCGAGCTGACCGTGCTGGTGGTGTACCTCGGGTCGGATTTCGCGACGCCATTCACGCAGACCGTCACGCTGCCCGCCGAGCCGGCCGGTCTCGGAAACCCGTCGAGCGGCGGCCTCGCCATCGTCGACGTCGGCGCGCTGCGTGCTCAAGGGCTCCCGGCCGCCGCCGGCGTGGCGATCGCGACCGCCGTCGACACGACGGGCCATCCCGTCGTCACGCGGGGGCTGTCCGGCAACTTCACCGTCGCCAACCTGGCCACCAACTCGGCGTGGGGCTCCCCCGGCGCTGCACGCTCGGCGATCCATCCTCCGCCGCCGTCGACGGGGAGCTGCACGCCGGCGCAGCCCGCCGTGGCACTCGGCACGGCGATCGACGGATCGAGCGTGGTTCTCACGCCCATCCAGCCCGGGACGGCCGATCTGCCGGCATTCTTCAATCCCGAGACGCTGGCGCCGGCGGCGCAGGGCGGAAACCAGCTGATCTTCGTGTCGTTCGTCGACCTCCCGGGGCCCTTCTACGCCGCGGCCGCGGCGAAGACGACGTGGACCGTAAAGGGGGTACGCGCCGGCGGTGCCCCGATCGCGACCCGAACGGTCGACGCCAGCGGCGTCATGGTCTCGGACCTGGTCACGGTCGCCGGGCCGGTGATCAACGGCGCCAGCGGGGCGCTCGTGTTCAACGCCCCGGTCAGCTCCCAGCCGCTCACGCGCCTCGTCTTCTTCACCGAGACGCTCGGGACCTTCAGTACCGGCTATCTCCTCCCGCGCAGGTGAGTGCCGCGCGGGCCGGTTGCCGCCGTCCCCGCGGCGCGCTACGACTCGGCGCGCGCGAGGAGGATGCATGCCGGAGCTGATCCTGCACCAGTACGCGATGTCCCCGTTCTCGGAGAAGGTCCGCAAGGTCTTCGCGGCGAAGCACCTCGCCTGGCGCGCCGTCGATCAGCCGATGTGGAACCCGAAGCCGCAGCTCGTCCCGCTGACCGGCGGCTATCGGCGCATTCCCGTGCTGCAGATCGGGGCGGACGTCTACTGCGATACGGCCCGCATCATCCGTGAGGTCGAGGCGCGGCATCCGGCGCCGTCGGTCCTGCCGGCGGAGAGCCGCGGCATCGCCGAGGTGATGTCCTGGTGGGCCGATCAGCAGCTGTTCCGCGTCGCCGCGGTGCTGGTCCTCGCGGCCATGGGCAAGACGCTGCCTCCCGAGTTTCGCGCCGATCGGGAGAAGATGGTACCCGGCCTGCAGATCGACGCCCTGCCCGCGCAGGCGCCGCACGCGCAGACGCAGCTCCGAGCCTACTGCGCCGTGCTCGCGCACCGGCTCGCGGAGCGGGACTTCCTCCTCGGGAGCACCTTCACCGTCGCCGACGCGTCGTGCTTCCAGGCGCTCTGGTTCGCGCGCTTCGATCCTGCCGCCGCCGCCATCGTGGCGGAGACGCCGGCGCTCACCCGCTGGTTCGAGCGGGTGGACGCGATGGGACACGGGACGCCCTCGCCGATGGACGCCGGGGAGGCGCTCACGATCGCGGCGGACAGCGCACCTGCGCCGCTCCCACCACACCGCGACGAGGTGGCCGGCACGGCGCGGCGCGGCGAGCGGGCGGCCGTCACACCGGACGACTACGCGTTCGATCCCGTCGTGGGCGAGATCGTGGCGATCGACGCGGTAGGGATCGCCATCCGGCGGCACGAACCGACCGTCGGCGATCTCGTCGTGCACTTCCCGCGCGCCGGCTATCGCGTCACCTCCGCCTGACACGTGGCGTGACGTCGAACGATCGCGTGCGGGCGGGCGCGGTGATCCCCGCCTACGAGGCCGCCGCCACCATCGAGCGGGTCGTCGCCGATGCCCGCCGGCAGCTCGACCGGGTGGTGGTCGTCGACGACGGCTCCGAGGACGCTACCGCGGAACGGGCGCGCCTCGCCGGCGCCGAGGTGCTTCGTCACCCGGCCAATCGTGGCAAAGGTGCCGCCTTGCAGACGGGTATGCGCCACCTCGCCGCGCACGGCTTCACGCATGCGCTCTCGATGGACGCCGATGGCCAGCATCTCGCACGCGAGATCCCGAAGCTTCTCGCCGTCGCGGCGGAGGAGCCGACCGCCCTGGTGATCGGCGTCCGCACCATCGGTACGCAATCGGTCGACGGTCTGAAGCTCTTCGGCAATCGCTTCGCGAATCTCTGCGTGAGCTTCGCCGCCGGAACCGACATCGCCGACACGCAGTCGGGATTCCGTGTCTATCCCCTCGCCGCGGTGCTCGCGCTGCCGGTTCCGGGTGAGAGATTCGAGTACGAGAGCACGGTCGCGATCTACGCGGCACGTGCGGGCGTACCCCTCAGAAGCGTGGCCGTCGACGTGTACTATCCGCCGATCGCGGAACGGCACAGCCACTACCGCAAGGTCGCAGACACACTCCGCATCATCCGCGCAGTCGCACCCCTGCTGCTTCGCCACTGAGGCGGCGTGACGCTACATTTTCGGCGCCCGCGGGACCTCCGGATGCCGAAAAAGCGCGTTCTCGATTGCGTGCGCCGTGGCATTCGTCTTGCTCCCTCCCCTCTTCGGAGGACAGACCATGGACAGACTCGCACCCGTCATCCGCGACCTACGCAACCGACTGAACCTCACGCAGGAGGAGTTTGCGCATGCACTCGGCATCACCGTCAGCACGGTGAACCGTTGGGAGAAGGGTCATTCGGCACCCAGCAAGCTCGCGCGTGCGTCGCTCGCTCGCTTCGCCGGCCGCCGGGGTGTGGCCATGGAGAACCTGCTCGAGGAAGACAGCTTGAACTAGCTCGTGGTGCCCGTGGGCGCCCTCGCGCTCGGCGGGCTTGGTCGCGCATTGCGGTACGCTCCCGATGGACGTACTGCCGCCCTCCGTAGTCCTTCTCCTACAGCGTTTCGATTACCGACGGCGACGGCCGGCGCTCGTCGCGCCGAGCCGTCGCCCGCGGGGCGTCGTCCGCGGACGGCTCGCCTGCCCCTTGGCGGCGCGCCGTGCCGGCGCGCGCGCGGCGCCGTCCGTGGCGGGGGGCGCGCCGGCTCCGGGCGTCCGCATCGTGCCGACCCGCCGCTCGACGAGCTCGTCGGCGCGCGCGAGCAGGGCCTCGTCGGTCGTGTACTTCTCGATCATGAAGCTCAGATCGCCGAGGTCGTGGATGAGCATCTGCACCGCCTGATCGCGCCAGCGACGATCCTTCACCACCTGCAGGAGATCGACGACCACGTCCTCGAGCTCGGAGCTCTCGACGTCGAGTGCCATCGCGAGGGCGCGATCGATGTCGACGCCGCGCCGCACCTCCCGTTGATAGGCGGCGAGCAGCGAGCGCAGCCGGGTGACCGTGACCTCGTCGAACCAGACCTTGCGGTGGTCGGCGAGCGAGGGATCACTCTGGAGCAGGCTCTTCACCAGGGTGAGCGCGCCGCAGTGCCCGGCCTCGTGCCGCGCCATCGCGAACCAGAAACCCCGCAGCTCCTCGACGTGACGGAAGGTCCGCAGGAGCGCCGTGTAGAGCGCCATCGTCTTGCGCTCGAGCTCGATCGCGACGTCCAGGACCTCCGGGATCGTCGCCCGGCGGCTGCGCGCCTTCATGCCCGCTGGCATACCAAGAGCCTCACGGGTTCGAAAGCGCGTCGCCGCTGCGGCGCTACTTGCAGAGCAGGTTCGATCCCTTGAACCGGCAGAACGGGCCGCCGAAAGTCGAGAACGTGGCGTCGCCGCATTGATCCCGTCCCGGCGTGCCGCCCGGCGGCAGGGCGTTGGCGTTCAGCTCGAGCGTCACCGTGACCGGCTCTTGTCCGGGCACGATGCGGTAGTCACCTTTCTTGCCCTGGATGACGACGCTGATCATGCCGGGGGTGAAGCGCGACAGATCGCGCAGGACGATCTTGCGGATGCCGTTGTGGATGGGCGGGTCGCTCTGGTCGATGTAAATCCACTTGGTCGGCGGCGAGCCGACGGCGCGCCAGCCCGCGGGGTTGCCGGGTGGTGAGAACACGCCGCCCTCGATGCGCTCGTCGACGATGATGCGGTGGGCGTTGTCGAGGACACGGAGCGCGATGCCGTTCACGTGCGGCGCGACGATCGGCACGTTGCTGCCGATCACGAAGCGCCCCTTGAGGCGGATCTTGTCGTCGTTGTGTGGCAGGTCGAGCTTGCCGAAGAGCGCCGTCGGCTTCGTCCAGGCGCCGTGGCCCGCCGGTCGCGAGCAGGGATCCGCGCCGCCGATGGCCGGTGGATTGAAGATCGTTCCGATACAGTAGCCATCGCCGTCGCTGTCGTTGTCGGTGTCGCCGGGACAGACGTCGCAGGCGTCGCCGAAGACGTCGCCGTCGGTGTTGACCTGCGACGCGTTGGGGATGCTCGGGCAATTGTCGTCGCGATCGCAGACCGCATCCGCGTCGCTGTCCACGAGCTGGCAGCTCGCCGAGCAGCAGAGATCGCTGCCGTTGGCGGCGCCGTTGTCGCACTGCTCGCCGGCGGTGACGATCCCGTTGCCGCAGCCCGTCGGGGTGCAGTTCGCGTCGCAGCCGTCGCCGTTCACGAGATTGCCGTCGTCGCAGCCCTCGAATGGAGCCTTCACTCCGTCACCGCACACCCCTTCGAGCTGACAGGTCGGGCTGCAACCGTCGCCGGCGGTGGTGTTGCCGTCGTCGCACTGCTCGCTACCGGTGCGGATACCGTTGCCGCAGGCCGGGAACGTGCAGTTCGAATCGCAGCCGTCGCCATCGATCATGTTGCCGTCGTCGCACTGCTCGCCGGCCTGCAGCGTACCGTTGCCGCAGGAGGTGTCGCGGAAGGAGTAGACGGCGCCCGCATCCTCGCCGACCGTATCGTCGAGTGGCGCGCCGACGGCGATGCGGGTGGTGCCGAACGCCAGCAGCGCGCGGCCGAAATCATCGTCGCTCCCGGGCGGCGTCTTCTGGAAGGTCTGGAGGAGCGAGCCGTCGACGGTGCTGAACTCGTAGACGGCGCCGGCGTTCAGGGCACCCGTATCGTCGCCGAGGGCGCTGACCAGCGCCTTCGTGGTGCCGAGCGCGGCGACCCGGTAGCCGAAGGCGTCGAGATCGGTGCGGGTCGGCTTCGTCAGCGTGCGCAGGAGGAGACCCGTCGAGCCGTCGAAGACGAACGCGGCGCCGGCGACGGCAATGCCGGAGTGATCGTTCGGCGAGCCGACGAGGACGTTGGGCCCGACCCCGGCGACCGACCAGCCGAAGTTGTCCCCCGCGCTCGCCGTGGGGCTGAGGAGCGTGCGCAGCAGCGCGCCGTTGGCGCCGTTGAAGACGTAGACGCCGCCGGTGTCGGGCTTCGCTGGATCGAACTGCGTGGCCGGCGTGTCACGTCCGGGCGCACCGACGATCACGTCGGAGCCCAGCGCCGCGATGGCAAAGCCGAAGTTGTCGCCGCCCGCGGGAGTCGGGTTCAGGAAGACCTGGCGCAGGAGTCCGGTCGTGCCGTCGTAGAGATAGACCGTCCCGCCGCCGCCGGTACCGCTGGTGTCCGTCGGCGCGCCAATGAGGATGTTCGCGCCCACCGCCGCGACGGCCCAGCCGAAGTGCGTGCTGTTGCCAGGCGCCGGGTTGAGGAAGGTGCGCAGCAGCGCGCCGCTCACGCCGTCGAACACGTAGACCGCACCGGCGTCTCCGCCCGCGGTGTCGTCGAAGGGCGTGCCGACGATGATCTTCGTCCCCACTACGGCGAGGGTGAACCCGAACTCGTCGCCCGGGCTCGGCGTCGGATTCTGCAGCGTGCGCAGCAATCCGCCGGTGCTGCCGCTGATGACGTACACGATACCGTTGTTCAGGGCGCCCGGGATGTCGTGCAGCGGGGCGCCGACGACGATGTTGCTGCCGAGGGCAGCGAGCGAGGAGCCGAAGAGATCGCCGGGCGCCGGCAGAGGATTCAAGAACTCACGCAGGCAGGTCGCCGAGCAGCCGTCGCCGTTGATGGTGTTCCCGTCGTCGCATTCCTCGCCGTTCGTGACGATTCCATTGCCGCACACGGTCGTGGTGCAATTGCTGTCGCAGCCGTCGCCGTTGACGGTGTTCCCGTCGTCGCACTGCTCACCGCAGCTCGCCTGCGTCGTGCCGTCCCCACAGATGGCGGTGTTGCCCTGGCAGAATCCGCTGACGCATTGATCGCTGATCGTACAGACGTTGCCGTCGTCGCACCCGGACCCGTCGGGTTGGTTGGGGTTCGAGCAGATGCCCGTGGCTGGGGCGCACACCCCGGCCGTATGGCACTGGTCGAGGGGCGTACAGACGACCGGGTTGCTGCCGACGCACAGGCCCGCGCCGTCACACTGGTCCGTCTGCGTGCAGGCGTTGCCGTCGTCGCAGCCGATGCCGCTCGACTGGTTGGGGTTCGAGCAGATGCCCGTGGCCGGGGCGCACACCCCGGCCGTATGGCACTGGTCGAGGGGCGTACAGACGACCGGGTTGCTGCCGACGCACAGGCCCGCGCCGTCACACTGGTCCGTCTGCGTGCAGGCGTTGCCGTCGTCGCAGCCGATGCCGCTCGACTGGTTGGGGTTCGAGCAGATGCCCGTGGCCGGGGCGCACACCCCGGCCGTATGGCACTGGTCGAGGGGCGTACAGACGACCGGGTTGCTGCCGACGCACAGGCCCGCGCCGTCACACTGGTCCGTCTGCGTGCAGGCGTTGCCGTCGGAGCACGGGGTCCCGACGACCTCGAACTGGCAGAGCGAGGAGCAGCAATCCCCATCGAGCAGGTTGCCATCGTCGCACTGCTCGCCCGCGTCGAGGATGCCGTCGCCACAGACGAGCGCATGTGCGGGGGCAGCGGCCAGCAGGGCGGCGAGGAGGACCAGGGCGGCGGGAAACACGAGACGCGCTATTCGCATGGGGGACACGACCTCCAGGGATCCGATTGAACGTCACGACACGGCGCGGCGTGGACGGTTGGGGCGATCCGCGCTGCGCGTCTGCACGGCTCGACAGGAGCCTCCGGCGGGGTGGGGGACAGCAACGCACGTGCCACCGCATCTATGGATTTAACGAGCATCGCGCAGGTCACGGCTGCACGATTTGCGACCGTGCAAGACACGACCGGCCGTTGTCTCCACTGGACCGCGGTCGCCACGACGCTCCGGGGGCCGTCTTTCGTTCTCGATCCTGGGACGATAGAGGGACGCGGTGCTCCGTTTCCTGATGTTGGCGCTGCTGATCGCCGCGGCCGGCTGCACGCGCCCGCCGGCCAAGGACCCCGCCGTCGTGGCCGACGTCGTCGACTACGTCGGCCGGATCAAGAAGTGGGAACCGGTCGAAGCGGAGGTCCTGAAGGCGATGCGTGACGTCCGACGCTCGCAATTCGTCGACGACGACTACGTGATAAGCACCCTCGGTGCGACGATGGCGGACATCGACCTCCATCTCGAGGAGATCGATCGCTTCCATCCGCGGACGGCGCAGGTCGAGCAGGTCCATCAGCGGTACGTGAAGGCCTGGCATGATCTGCACGACAGCTTCGCGGCCATCATCGCGGCCATGCAGCGCAAGGACTACGTCGCCCTCTCGAGCGGCACCCAGGCGATGGGACGCGCCCGCGACGATCTGGTGACCGTCGCGGCCGCCCTGAGTCTCCTGATGAAGGAGTCGGGCCTGAAGTCGCCGGAGGATGACCAGGAGGAAGGCGGGCAGCCGGCCCCCTCGTGAACGCCCGCCCGCTCAATCGTCCAGACAGATCGACCAATCGCCACCGTCGAGCGAGCGCAAGTTCCAGCTGAAACGCGATCCATGCGTTGCGACATGCGGACCTCCTCGCGAGGCCCCGGATAGGCGTGACCGTACACCCCTGTCACGACAAATCGCGCCAAAATGGAATAGTATGCAGGGTACGAGACCCGCGCCCATGACGACGATAGACGAGCTCGAACAGAGGGCGACCGAGCGACTCACCGAGGTCGCGCGCGGCTACGCACGTGCACGCCGCTACCGTGCAATCGCGGCGGATTGCGAGACCGTCCTCGGCCGTGCGCTGACCATCGGTGGTGTGCTGCGGGAGCACGCACACGACGCCCGCATCGGGATCGTCGACGCGGTGCACGAGCTCGACGTGTTGCTGCGCGAGCTCGACGCCGCGCTGCGCGCCGTTCGCGCGGGCGTGCCCTATCGGGCGGCGTTGGCGGCGTGGAACGAAGGTCGTCTGCGCGACGTCGCCGCGGCGGCGCCCGCGATCTTCGATGGCGTGAGCCCCGACGCGACGGCCCGTAGGCTGTATCTTCCGATCGATGTGACGGCGGCTCGGGGCGGCGAGCATTTTCGCCCTGCGGCGGCCGTGGCCGAGCACGTGGGCGAGCTGCTCCGTGCGGGCATTCCGCGGGCCGATCCGCCGCCAGGGCTCGGTGCCGACGAGCACCTCGGCGCGGTCGTCTTCGACACGAACCCGGAGACGACCGACAGCCCGGTCACGCTCGTCGTCCCCACCGCCGCACTGACTGTGCCGTACGTCCGCCTCGAACCTGCCGGTGACATCCTGGTCTACGCGCCGCGTCTAGCGATCGCGGCGCGCGTGCGGCTCGCGCCGAACGTCAGCGACGAGTGGTGGGCGGTACGCCCGGATGCGTACATCCGCTACGGCGCAGAGCTCACGGCGGAGCTCGCGGCTCGCGGCATCGACATCACCGGGCCACATGAGCGCGACGAGCCTTGAGCCCGCCAGGTCACGCGGCCGACGCTCAGAGCGGCTCGTCGGCGATCGGCTCGTCCGTGTCGACTGGCGCGGGCACCGTCGCCTCTGCGGGCACGGGTTCCGTGGCGGCGCGCACCTCGGCGGCCTCGATGCGAACACGCTGCTCGCGCACCGCCGGAACGGCGCCGCTGAACCGGAAACGCTCGGTGCCGTCGAGGTAGTCGGGACGCATGAAGTAGTGGCCCTCGGTCGTCGGGCGCCAGATACCCTTGGCCGTCCGCATGTCGCCACCGGTGGTCCAGCCGCCCACGCCGCCGAGCTCGGCGCCCACGACGCCGTACACGAAGCGGAACGGCGTGTAGAGGACGCTCAACACGGAGGACGCCACGGCGAGGCCGAACTCCGCGCCGGCGCCGTGCTCACGCTCCACGATCACCTGGCCGCTCGGATTGGCGTAGTTCACCATACCGCCGGCGGGTCGGGAATTGTCGTCGGCGACGGCCACGCCTCCGGACGCCGGTCCCACCATCGCCACCGCTGCCACCATCGCACCGACGAGGATCATTCGCATCACGCGTCACCTCCGTGAAATTGTGGCACTTATGTTGCCATTCTCCCTCTCCCGGCGCAATCCGCAATTGCCATCCAGCCGGCGGTTGGTGCCCCCCGCCCCCACGACCCGCCCCTTCCGCTCCTCACAACTTTTCCTCCAGCGCCAGCACCAACCGCCGGCATTCCGGGTCGCCCTCGCGGCGCGCATCGACGACGCGCACCGCGTGCAACACCGTGGTATGGTCGCGGCCGTATCGTTCGCCGATCGCGGCCAACGACAGGCCCAGCCGATTGCGTAGCAAGTACATGGCCAGCTGACGCGCGAAGACCAGCCGCGTCTCCCGTCCCGCCGAGCGTAGCGCGCGTGCCTCGATCCCGAGCGCGGCTCCGATGAGATGCTCGATACGCTCCGCCGAGGCCCGATCGCGCATGCCGCCGCAGAGCGGCGCCACCACCTCGGCCGCGAGCGCGAGATCGACCACGCGCTTGGTCAGGGACGCGATCGCCCGCAGGCGCGTCAGCGCCCCCTCGAGCTCGCGCACGCTCGCGGCGCGAATGTGCTCGGCCAGGAAATCGAGGACCTCGGGCGCTACGGTCATGCCGGCAGCCGCGGCCTTCTGGGCCAGGATACGGCGACGCGTCTCCCGGTCCGGCGACGTCACCTCGGCGATCAGCCCGCCCTCGAACCGGCTGCGCAGCCCGAGCTCGAGATCCGGGATCTCGCGCGGCGGCTTGTCGGAGGAGACCACGATCTGCTTGCCCGCGGCGCACAGCAGATTGAAGGTGTGGAGGAACTCCTCCTGCGTGCGCTCCTTGCCGGCGATGAACTGCACGTCGTCGACGAGCAGCGTGTCGATGCGCCGGAAGCGGTGGTGAAAGCTGTCCATCTGCTGCCGTCGGAGCGCCGTCACCATCTCGTTCACGAAGAGCTCGGCACCGATCGCGAGCACGCGCGCGCTGCGGAAGCGCGTCCGGAGCTCATGGGCGATGGCATGGATCAGGTGCGTCTTCCCGAGCCCGACGCCTCCATGAATGCAGAGGGGATTGTATTGGCGACCCGGCGCGGCAGCCACCGCATGCGCCGCGGCGCATGCGAGCTCGTTCGATGGGCCGACCACGAACGTGTCGAACCGCGGTCCCTCCGCGGCGGGCCGGTGTGGTGGGATCGGCGCCGACGCCGGTCGTGGCCGCGGGACGGAGGCCCGGTCCGGGGCTGCCGCCGCGGCGGCGGTCGCGCGCGGCTCGCCGCGCACTGCGAGCTGCACCGGAATGACGCGACCGGCGACCGTCTGCACGGTCGAGCGGATGCGTTCGAGGAAATGTCGTTGCACCCAGTTGCGGTGAAAGGTGCTCGGCGCCTCGACCGTGAGGGTCTCGCCGTCGGCGGCCGTGCGTAGACATGAGATCCACGCGGCGAACTCCTGGCTCGGAACGACGAGCTGCAGCTCGGCCAACGTCTGGTCCCACAATGTAGTCATCACCCGGAGTCCTCCCTCGTCGTCCCCGCGGCCCCCCTTTTCCACCCCACAGCCCCCGCATCCGCACGGTCCACGCCAACGTCACTTCCGAAGTTGTCCACAGCCTGGGGATAATCGTGCGCACACCGCAGGTCGCGCAGTTGCGACGCTCGTCCCGAGCGTCGTGCACACGACGCGCAGCGATCCCGCCGCGGCCGCCTTCAACGGCGCCACATGTGAACAACTCTGTATGCATCGGTGTCTAAGTTTGAGTTGCGAAATTTATTAAAGTGAGGTTGTGATGCGGGGCCTGAGTTACTCTCTTGGGATCGTGAAGGCAAGCGATTTCTGTACGCCCGCAGAATTGCTCGCGGCCTCGCCGGGCGCGCGTTCGCGTCACTCGCCGGCGCGACGCGGAAAGCCGCGCCGACCGGCCTCGCCACGCACGGCGAACGTGCGAGCGCCGCGCCTGATCGCTGCGCGCGCGGGTGGGGATTTGTCGGCCCAGCCATCGACGCGGCGCACGACACGCTGCGGTCGGCGTTTGCTTGACATCGACGCGGCATCTCCAGTACGGAGGGCGAGCCTCGCGCTCGGAGCGGGCTAGCGGAGCCCGCTCGGGCTCGCATTCCTAAGGAGGTGGCTGATGAAAGTAGGACTGCGCTTCGCCGTGACGTCGGTGTTGCTCGTCGCGTTTGCGGTTGGTTGCACCTGCATGCAGAAGCCATGGGGAATGGGTGCGCTCGAGGGTGCGGGCATCGGCGCCATCGGCGGGGGCATCGCGGCGGGCGCCGGTGCCAACAACAGCGGCGCCTTCAACGTCGGGAACGACAATGAGGACAAGGCCGTCGCGATCGCCAGCGGCGCCGTCGGCGGCGCGCTGGTCGGCGCGCTCGTCGGTCATTGCCTGCTGGATCGCGAGGCCGTCGTCCACGCCGCGGCTCCGCCGCCACCGCCACCGCCGCCGCCGCCGCCGGTGCAGAAGAAGATCGTGCTGCGAGGCGTGAACTTCGATTTCAACAAGGCGAACATCCGGCCGGACGCCGCGGGCATCCTGCGTGAGGCGGCGACGATCCTCAAAGAGAATGCGAACGTGAAGGTCTCCGTCGAGGGTCACACCGACTCCGTCGGGAGCGACCAATACAACCTGAAGCTGTCACTGCGCCGTGCAGCGGCGGTGAAGGAGTTCCTCATCAAGGAAGGCGTCGTGGAAACGCGTCTCTCGACGCGCGGCCTCGGCGAGTCGCAGCCGGTCGCGACCAACGACACGGCAGACGGACGCGCGCAGAATCGGCGGGTCGAGCTGAAGGTCGCCGAATAGCATCGCCGTGACGTCACGGTGCCGCGCCGGGAGGCGCGGCACCGTCGTTCTCCCCTTCCGGCGACACATGCCGCGCGAGTAGGGCGAGGGCGTTTCCCTACGATTGACCCATCCGGTAGGCTCCGCGGCACCCTGACCCGTGACGTCGGATCGGCGTCGGGCGTTGCCGCCGATGCACTCTACCGCTGCACAGAGAGTCCCCTCGAGTTCTCGTCGACCGGGCTCGTCCCCTCGGACATGTCATGCCGGGCGCCTGGCTGGTCTGCACGGAGAAGCAAGCGGCCTTGCATTCTCGCAAATCCGTGCAGGGATGAGGGCCGGACGCGATTGGAAAGGGCTGCAGGCGCGCCGAAATGGATGATCCCCGTGGCATAGGTGTTGCTGCCCTCGCCGGTGATCCGACGCCCGTCGGGGAGGAGACGTGCCGTGGCAGGAGGCCGGTTTGTGGTCCGGATTTGCGCCCTTCAGCAGATATCCACACCGAAATCCCGAACGGATAGCGCGATAGCGACGCGATCAGGCAACCAGGAGGCCTCGTACATGGCGGCAGTCGCAACTGAGAGCATCTCCCCCCGCACCGCGCGCCCGAGCGCGCCGGGCGGACGACGGCCCCTGGGCACCGTCACCCTGGCGCTGGGATGTGTCGGGGTGCTGGCGGCGTGCCTCGCCCGTCCGGCGGCCGCGTCGCTCCCGTACGCGGATTTCTCCTTACCGGTCAATGATTTCCCGCAGGGCATCACCGCCGGCGACTGCAATGACGATGGCGTTCCCGACCTGCTCGTCTCCGACCAGGGCTCTGATGACGTCACCATCCTGCGCAACATCGGCAATGGCAACTTCGCGTTCTTGACCTCCGTCGCCATCACGGCGGCGCCGCGCGCCGCCGTATGTGCCGATTTCAACAAGGACAACCTGACGGACATCGCCGCGGTCAGCCGCAGCAACGCCACGCTCACGATCTATAAGAAGAAGGATACGGGCGGCTACACCAGCCTCGTCACCGTGCCCGTCGGCAATCAGCCGAACGCCCTCGCCGCCAAGGACCTGAACGAGGACGGCAACATGGACGTGGTGGTGGTCAACAGCAAGTCGAACACCCTCACCATCCTGCTGGGGAACGGCAGCGGCGGGTTCCCGCTGGTCAACACGATCGGGCTGCCGCCGAGCGCCACCCTGCCGGTTGCGATCGCCGTCGACGACTTCAACTTCGACGGCCATCTCGATCTCGCGGTCGCCGCGCGAGGCAGTGGCGCCCCGGTCGTCCTCATCTACCTCGGGCACGAAGACCCGGTTTCCGGTCATGCGGACGGTACATTCACCCTCTCGCCGATCGTCGTGCCGTCGCCGCCGGACCCCCGGGCGATCGCCAGCGCCGACCTCGACAATGATGGCCGACCCGACCTCGGCATCCTGTCCACCAACTCCACCGTGACGCTCTACCTCGCCACCGCCACGGGCGGATTCCAGATGCTCGACGTCTTCAACGTGCGGCCGAACGCGACCGGTCTCAGCTTCGCCGATCTCGACGACAACACTTTCAAGGACGCGGCCCTCACCTTCTCCGACACCAACAGCGTCGAGGTGCTGTTCGCGACCGGCCCGGCGCAGTTCCCCTCCGCGGACGGCACCCCCTCGAACATCGTCCTGAACCCGCTCGGCAAGGCGGCGGCCCGCTCCAGTCTCACGGACGAGGGACTGCCGATCACCGATCTCGTCTCGACCAACGCCACGACCGGCGCCCTCGAGGCGGTCGGCATGGCGGATCCCGGTACGGTGGCGATCTCCCCGCTGCTCGCCCTGACGTCGCCCCCGCAAGCCGTCCTGCTCGCCGACATGAACGGCGACGGCATTCCCGATGCCGTCGTGGTCGGAAAGGGCAAGAAGGGCCTCGAACTCAGCATCCTTCCGGGCAATGCCACCGGCGGATACGATCCGGCGCCGACCGATCCCGCTACGTGTGGCGACGGCGTCGCCGAGGGCCCGGAGCTCTGTGACGACGGGAATCTCAAGAACGGCGACGGCTGCAGCAAGACGTGCGCGCCCGAGATCGGTCGGCATCTCTACTCGCTGGCCGCCGCCGACGTGAACGGCGACACCAACCTCGACCTGATCGCGGTCGCCGGCATGAGCGACCTGATGGTCCTCCTCGGGGACGGTGCCGGCCGGTTCACGGCGATCCACAAGCTGCAACGCATCCGCACCAAGACCGACGCGCTGGTCGGCGACTTCACCGGCGACGGCATCCCCGACATCGTCGTGATGCCGCGGAGCCACCGCGTCGGGGGCCTCACGCTCCTCGCCAACGACGGTACCGGTCAGTTCACGACCACCACGATCCCACTCGCGGCCAAACTCGGGACGCAGATGCTGGCCGCCGATCTCGATCGCAACGGCTTCCTCGACGTGGCCGTCAGCACGCTCGACAAACCGCCGGGCATCGCGGTCCTGCTGAACGACGGCACCGGCACCATGACCAACGTCGGCAGCGTCGCCGCGCCGAAGGGCATCAGCAAGCTCGCGGCGGCCGACTTCGACGAGGACGGGTGGCTGGATTTCCTGGCGACCTTCGCGGGGACCAAGCAGTCGGCCTTGATGTTCCACGGCGAGACGACCGGCGCCTTCGCCGCCGGAGAGCCGGCGCTCGACGGCAAGGCCGCCTCCGACGCGACGATCGTCGACATCAACAACGACCTGCACCAGGACCTCGTGGTCTGCAGCCCCGGCGACGTCACCACCTGCGAGCCGTACTACGGGGACGGCGGCGGCAAGTTCGCCAAGACCCCTCCGGTAACGGGCAACTTCATCGGGCGGCAGCTCCGTGCCGTCGCCGTAGCCGATCTCGACGGCGATAACATCCCGGACTTCATCGGCGTCAGCCGGGCCGACAACCGGGCGCTCATCCTCTTCCGCGCCGCCGACGGCACCTTGACCGCCCGCGTCGAGCTTCCGGCCGGCGTGCACCCGCGCTCTGTCGCGATCGGCGACCTGAACGGCGACAACAAGCCCGACATCGTGATTGCCAACGAGGGCTCGAACGATCTGAGCTTCTTCATCAATCAGGGGCAGCGGGTCTTTCAGACGCTCGCGCGACGCCCGTTGAAGGCGGACGGCAATACGCCGAGCGCCGTCGCGCTGAAGGACCTCGACGGCGACAACAAGCCCGACATCATCGTCACGTTCCAGCTGAGCTCGAGCGTCGCCCTGTTCAAGAATCTCGGTGGCGACCCGTCGACCGGCTTCCCGCGCTTCGCCAGCTTCCCGACGGGCGCCAACCCGCAGGGCGTGATCGTGGTGGACCTGAACGGCGACCACATCCCCGACATCGTGACCGTGAACCGCGACGGCATCCCGCCGGTGCCCGTCTCGACGCCGACCCCGACCTCGACCGTCACGCCGGAACCGACGGCCAGCGCGACGCCCGATCCCGATGCGCCGACGGCGACCGCGGCGACCTCCACGGCCACGCCGACCAAGACGAAGACCCCGACGCCCACGGCCACGGCCACCCCGGCGGGCACGGGCAGCCTGACGCTCCTCCTCTCGCAGCCCGACGGTAGCTACGTCTCGCACACGCTGCGCAGCGGCGGCACCTCGCCACAGGCGCTCACGGCCGTCGATCTCGACCAGATCAATGGGCCGGATCTGGTCGTCGTGAACTCGCAGGCGACCGGCCAGGCGGGAGTCGTCGCCACTTTCCTGAACGACGGCAGCGGCGGCTTCGACGGCGCCCCGATCATCCATCGTCGGGGCCGCGAGAAGCCGCGCGACATCTGCGCCGGTGACTTCGACAACGACGGCAACATGGACATCGCCGTCGCGAGCCTGGGCACCAACGACATCCTCATCCTGCGGGGGGACGGCAACGGCAACTGGAAGCGTGACGAGCGCGTGTATCCGGTCGGCCAGTTCCCCCGGACCATCTTCTGCTACGACGTCGACGGCGACGGCAAGACCGACGTGCTGTTCGGACGCATGAACGCCGGGGACGTCGACCTCATCCAGACCGGACCTTGAAGGGACCCACGATCATGCCGACTGATACTGGTAGGGGAACAAGGACGTCTCGCATCGGTAAGCTTCTGGTCGCAGTGGTGGTGATCGTGCTGGTGACCGCGACGGCCAGCCTCGCGTTGCATCGCTTCACGCCGCCGTTCGTGCAGGTGACCACGTTGAGCAGCGGCGAGGTCGGTGCGCTTTCCGGTTGGGCGCCGGATCAGTGGGCGTTCGAGTCGAACGGCGACGTGATCGGCAACGGCAACACCGACTGGCAGATCTTCATCTTCAGTTTGCTCGATCGGGACTTCGCGCAGACGCCCGGCCTGACGCAGATCACGTTCGGCGCGCACAACGCCCGCCATCCGAGCATTTCCCGGAACGGCCAGTTCATCCAGTTCCGCATCGCGTTCGAGGCCGACGGCGATCTCTGTGCCGATTCCGCCAATGCGTGTGACGCTTCGGCGACCCCCATTTCCGGCCGCCAGATCTTCATCTACTCGACCGCCACCAAGCTCATCACCCAGGTCACACGTGTGCCCGGTGATTGCCTGAACCCGAACCTGAGCGGTAACGGTCGGTTCGTCGCCTTCGAGTCGACGGTCGACATCAATGGCAGCGGCGCGACCGGCGGCATCGCCGAGCTCTATCAGGCGGACACCGCCCGGATGGCGTCGGACTGTCGGACGCTCCCCTGCACGCCGCCGCCCGGCAATCCCGCCGCCGGAACCGGCATCAAACGGGTGACCGTCGGAGGCGGCACGCACGGCGTCCAGAGCTTCAACGGTCTCGCCATCGCGTTCGAGTCCAAAGGCGATCTCCTGAACGGTGGGGCCAATCCGGGGCCGCAGCACATCTACCTGCTGCGCAAGGGCGTGCTGACGCAGCTGACGACCGGCAGCGCCGAGCAGGGCCGCAACCCGTCGATCACGCAGAACGGCACCCTGGTTGCGTACGAGCAGGACAAGCTGCAGCAGAATGGTCCGCCCGTGAGCCAGATCTTGATGACCAAGGTGCGGACGAAGAAGACGGTCCTCACGGTCGTCACCCACGGATCGGCGCCGAGCACCGGCCCCTCTCTCAGCCCGAACGGCCGTTTCCTCGGCTTCACCTCCAGCGCCGATCTGATCGGCATGGGGACGCCGCAAAACCAGGTCTACACCTACAACGTCCGCCGCAAGCTGCTCTCGCAGGTGACGGCCGGTCCGAACGGCGCCGACACCGCCCAGACCACGCTCTTCATCCTCTCGGCCTTCACCTCCGCGGACGACTTCAAGGGCAACGGCAACGGCGTGAAGCAGTTCTTCGTCGCCAATCCCTTCCGCAACGCGCCGAAGGACTTCGTCACGCCCATCCTCGGCACGCCGACGCCGATGGCCACCCCCGGCGTCCCGACCGAAGTCGTGCTCTCGCTCGTCACCAACGGTGCGCAGAGCAACGGTGACGGCACGCTGACGACGGTCGTCGCCGCCGTGGTCACGGACGCCTATGGCAACGCCGTTCCCGATGGTGTCGGCGTCGATTTCTCGGTGGCCGTGCCGGTGAACGGCGTCGTCGTGACCGACGGCAGCGTCAACATGTCGCCTACCTGCGACGTCAGCAACTTCCAGCTCTCGACCGGTGTACCGATCGTCAACGAGCCCGGTGTCGCCCACGGCTGCGTGATCTATCCCGTCGATCAGGTCGGCACGACGCGCCAGCTCTCCGCGAGCGTCGTCCCTGCCGCCGGTCCCCCGATCGTCGCCGCGGGTACCTTCACCCTCCCGGCCGTCGGCCCCGCGCCATCGCCGACGCCGTAAGGCCCGGGAACAGCGCCCGACGTCAGCCTTGTGGTTGCTTTGATGGGGAGGCGCGCGGATGCACTCGCGCGCCGCCGCCCATCGCGACCCTCAGCGGGCGGGGGTGGAATCAAACGCCGCGGATGCGCGACGCATCCTGCCCCGGCGGGACCGGTACGCGCAGGTGTTGCTTGTTCGTCAACCGCAGCAGCACCTTCATCGAGTTCTCGAACTCCTCGATCGGCTTCACCTCGAAGAGGCCCTCGGCCACCATCCGGTTGAAGAGCTCCTCGCCGTACGCGGTGCGCAGGATCGTGATGGTCCAGCCCATCGCACCGACGCCCCCGCAGGAGATGTCGGCGAGCTCCGCGGAGAAGTCCCCGCAGTGGTGGCACTCCGTGCGGGCGTATTCCTGTGCCGCCTTCAGCTTCATCTCCACCATGCTGCCGTCGTGCTTGTAGATGAGGACCTTCCCCTTGACGTTGAACTTCTTGATGTCCGAGAGGGGTATGCCCATCTCGCCCTGGATCTTCTCGACCATGAGCCCGTCGTAGGTGAACACCTCCGTGCAGAGCAGGCCGATGTTGAGGGCCACGCGCGCGCCGTAGCCCTTGAGGAATTTCGTCTGTCGCTCGATGTGCTTCTCTTTCTTGCGCCCGTTGTCGAGGTAGGACGCGTCGACGAGCTGCATCTTGCGGACGGGAGTGATCTGGCAGGGTACGCCGACGAACGCCACGCGCTCGAGGCCGAGTCTCTCGGCGTCGGCGAGCGCGAGGTTGTTGGCGCAGTATGTGTACCAGGACCCGGCGCTGGTCAGCAGCTCGTCGACCGTCGTGACCATCTTCGGCATCGGCAGCGCCGGCCGCTCGGGATCGGCGACCGACACCGCTGCGCCGTCGATCACGCCGCGTTCCAACGCCCAGCGCAGCATGGCCGTGACGACGCCGCCGTCCTGCGCCCGTCCGAGGATATCGTCGTCCCGACAGCGGGCGACGACGATGCGCCGATGGACGCCGAACGCACCCTTGAACGGCTGGTCCGGCCCATAGAGCAGATCCGCGAGCTCGAACTCGCGCGGGTTCAGGCGCGGACAGACCTGTGCGCACACGTCGCACCCGATACCCTCGCTGATCCCGCAGAAATCCTGTGGCGCGGTGGCCTTCGCCACCTGCTTCGGCTTGCCGTCGATGTAGTCGATGACGTTGTGCGGGCAAACCAGCACGCACGAGCCGCATTCACAGCAGCTGCCGTACGCGACGACCTCGTTCATCATCGCCTTGAAACTGGGGTTCGCCACGGCGCGTGAGCATAGGAGCGGTGATGGGGTGTGTCAATTTGCCGGACGGCGCAGGAGGCGTACGACGGTCGGCGTCGTGAGGCCGTCGACGCCGCGACGTTTCCAGCCGGCGACCAGCTCCTGCGCGCGTGCCGCATCGCTCATCGCCGCGGCGTCGAGCACGACATGCGTCCGGAGGCGGCGCCGCAGGCAGGCGTCGACCGCCTCCGCGAGCCCGGTCTCGAGGGCGGCGCCAAAGACGATCGCGTCGCGCACGCCGGCCGTCAGGTGATCGACGACGGCGCGGCACTGCGGATCGCGGTCGGGCGGAGCGCTGCAGCCGGTCGCGACGTAGTAGCTGTGGGCGCGGTCCATGGCGGGCGGGAGGCGCTCGCCGGGGGTGACGAGCGCGACCGGCCGCAGCGGCATGCACCCCGGCGCCGCATCCGCCCCCGGGGTTCCCAGCACGGCATGCGAGGGCGCGTCGGTCCCCAGGGGCGCGTCGAGCGCGTGGACGCAGCGGATGCCGCCCTGACGGATGCCGAGCTCGGCGGCCAGCGCGAAGAGCATCGCGACGTTCTGCGCGCCTCCGTCGTCCATCATGGGCCACGCCCCGCCGGGCCAGAAGTCCCGCTGGGCGCAGACGTCGAAGAAGAGGGCCGACCCGGGGAGCATGCGCGGCCCCGGCGCGTCCTACTCGGCGGCGTAGGAGATCAATGAGAAGACGTCGGGAGCCTGGAGACGCGCCCTGCCCTTCAGGAAGGTCAGCTCGATGATGAAAGCGCACCCGACGACGTCGCCATCGAGACGACGGACGAGCTCGACGGCCGCCGACGCGGTCCCGCCGGTCGCCAGCAGGTCGTCGACGATCAGCACGCGGCTGCCATTGCCGAACGCATCGCGATGGATCTCGAGCGTATCGCTGCCGTATTCGAGCTCGTAACGCGCGGCGTAGCGCTCGTGGGGCAGCTTGCCGGGTTTGCGGACCAGGGCAAGGCCGAGCCCGAGCCGGTACGCCACGGCGGCGCCGATCACGAACCCGCGCGACTCGATGCCGAGGATCATGTCCGTCTGGCCGCGATAGCGGTCGGCGATGCGATCGACGACCTCCTGGAGCGCGGTGCCCGAGGCCAGCAAGGGTGTGATGTCCTTGAAGACGATGCCCGGCTTCGGGAAGTCGCGGATGTCGCGGATGTAGGTCTTCAGCTCGTCGAGGGTCATGTGGCGTCGTCCTTCGCGCGTTGCGCCAGCAGTCGCGGCGCGACCTGGTTGGGGAGGAAGTAGATGGGATTGCGAGCGACGTTGTCCTTGCGGACCTCGAAGTGGAGGTTCGGTCCGGACGTCCGCCCGGTCCGGCCGAGCCGTGCGAGCGTCTGGCCCTGACGGACGTGGTCGCCGGCGTGCACGAGGTTCTCCTCGTTGTGCGCGTACACCGTGGCATAGCCGCCGCCGTGCTCGACGATGACGACGTTGCCGTAGCCGCGCAGGGTATCGCTGTAGAGCACGGTGCCGTCGCGCGCGGCCAGCACCGGGGTGCCCGGTGCCGCGCCGATGTCGATGCCGTCGTGGAAGCTCTGGCCGCGCGGCCCGAAGCGAGAGGTCAACGTGCCGGTCGCGATGGGCCAGGAGAACCCGTTCGTACCCTGCGGGAGATCGTGGGCGTCTGGAGCATCGGCAACGGCGCTCCGCGGCGTGATCACGTTCACCGGCAGCACGCGCCTGCCTCCCGGTATGAAGAGGCGCTTCCCCACCAGCACCCTGTCGGGATTGTCGATGTCATTGACGCGCGCGAGCTCACGATGCGAGATCCCGTAGGCCTTGCCGATGCGGTAGAGATTCTCGCCAGGACGGACCTCGTGGTAAATGCCGCCGCTTTCGGAAACCTTGGTGCCATGCGCCGCCGCGCTGCAACCGCCGAGCACGATCAGGAGCGCGATGCCCCACCACGATCGTCCCCGCCGCCTCGAAGCCGCCGACGCGTTCCGCCGCGTCCGTTCCACCGCCCCACCCCCTCCGCGCCGCCGCGCGGCGTCCTACGGCCGACCGTGCCCCCGGCCCCCGCCGGAGGCTCGCACGATCACCGTTCCCAGCCGTAGCGCCCCACGAGTTTCACGAACCGGCACTCACCGAAATACTCCTCGCGCAGGCGCTCGCCTTCCTTACGAATTCGCACGAGCGTTTGCAATTCTTCCTCGCCTATCGGAAAGACCAGCCGGCCGCCGTCCGCCAGCTGGGAGATGAGCGGTCTCGGCACCTGCGGCGTCCCCGCGGTCACCACGATGGCGTCGAAAGGGGCCTCGTCGCTCCAGCCGAGCGTCCCGTCGCCGACGCGGGTCGCGACGTTGTAGTAGCCGAGGTGGTCGAGCAGGTGCCGCGCGCGGACCGCGAGGGTCGAGATGCGCTCGATCGAGAAGACGTTGGCGGTGAGCTCCGCGAGCACCGCGGTCTGATACCCGCAGCCGGTCCCGATCTCGAGGACCCGCTCGTCGCCGTGCAACCCGAGGGCCTGCGTCATCAGACCGACCATGAAGGGTTGCGAGATGGTCTGGCGGGCGCCGATCGGCAACGGCTTGTCGTCGTAGGCGCGCTCCTGCAGGGCTTCCTCCACGAAGAGATGCCGTTCGATCGTGGCCATGGCGCCGAGGACGCGCGTGTCGGTGATACCGCGCGCCACCAGTTGGTCCTCCACCATCCGTGCCCGCGCCCGCTCGAGATTCATGGCCACTCCAGCGCCAGGGCCCGCAGCGCCTCGACCGACGGATAGTGCGTGAGGTCGAGGTGGATGGGTGTGATCGAGACGGCGCCAGCCTGGATTGCCGCGAAGTCCGTTCCGGGCTCGTCGACGAAATCGAGCTCGTCCCCGCCGATCCAGTAGTACTTGCGCCCGCGCGGATCGGTTTTCTCGACCAGGGATTGGCCGAAGCGGCGCTTGCCCTGTCGCGTGATGCGATAGCCCTGCATCTCGGTGCGCGGGATCGCCGGGAGGTTGACGTTGAGCAGGGTGTTCTCGGGGAACGGGCGGGCGATCACGTGTGCCGCGAGCTCCGCCGCGAACGCGGCGGCGGCACAGAAATCGAAATGCTCGCGCGCCACCAGCGAGAGCGCAATCGACGGGATGCCGAGCAGCGTCCCCTCCATGGCCGCCGACACCGTGCCCGAGTACGTGATGTCGTCCCCCAGGTTGGCGCCCTTGTTGATCCCGGACATGACGAGCCCGGGGCGCGCCGGCAGGATACCGGAGGCCGCGAGATTCACGCAGTCGGTCGGCGTCCCGTCGACCGCGAACTGCCGCGGCCCGACCTCCTCGACCCGCAGGGGACGATGCAGCGTCAGCGAATGGCTGACGGCGCTCTGCTCGCGATCGGGCGCCACGACGTAGACGTCGCCGAGCGGCTCGACGGCGCGCGCGAGGGCTTGGATTCCCTCCGATCGGATACCGTCGTCGTTGGAGATGAGGATGATCATGCGGGTGGGACCGTCGCTGCCATGCACGCCCCGGTGCACGGGCCCGCCTCCCCGCCGTAGCGGTACCGTTCCGCCCCTCCCCTCACCGCACACCTCCACCCGCCCAAGGCGCACGCTACGTCAAGCCGCAGCGATTGACAACGTGAATCTGCGGTCCGGCACCCTTCTCGGCGCCGCAGGAAATGGCGTCGCTCGGGATGTCGGACCGCCGATTCATCACGGCTCGTGGAGGGCTCTCCACGACACCGCCGATCGGGGCGGCCGGATTTGAACCGGCGACCACACGCACCCCAAGCGTGTGCGCTACCAGGCTGCGCCACGCCCCGGAACGACGCGTTCGGCGCGGACCCGATGGCTACCACGCGCCTCGGAGACGCGCAAATCACCTCACGAAGGGTCAGGAAGTTGACCGTGGATCCGCCGGGCGCTGCTGGCACGCGCGAGCACGTTCTGTCACCCGCAGCGTCACGTTTCCCGCCCGAATGCGGCATCGGGTGTCAAGTTTGTACCGTTGCAGAATGCTGTGTCCTCCGATCACGGCGACGAAAGCCCATTGACACGCGTATCTTGCGCCGGTGCGCGAGCGTGGCCCACCCCTTGCTCCGCTGCCGGGTGCCCCGACTGTCCGGGTGCACGCAGCCGTCCGGAGTCGGACGCGACAGGAGCGACGATGAAGAGCCAGGCAGACAGCGGGATGTCACTCGAGTCGATGGGCGACGGCCTCGGTGAGGCTCGCCGCTTCTCCATCCGTGACAGCCTGAGCGACGTGCTCGGTCCCGACGTCATCCTCCCGCAGCAGTTCTTCGACGGGCCCCGCCGCGACAGCGATTTCTCCCCCGAGAAGGCGCTCATGTTGGCCGTCCTCGAGGACGCGATCCGCTGCTTCCAGGAGTACTTCCGGACGACCCGTGCCCGGCCGCGCATGCTCTCGCGTCAGGCCGAGCGCTGGATCCGCACGCGCGACTGGAACTGGCCATTCTCGTTCAACAACGTGTGCGACGCCCTCGGCATCGATCCCGACTGCATGCGCGACACACTGCTGCGCATGAAGTACGAGCGCATCATGGACGAGGCTCGCCCGCGCTCCAACGGGACCGCTCGGCCGGCGCGCATCGTGCGCTTGAGCGCTCGCGCCAAGGGCGGCAAGCGGTAGCGCCTTGCACCGGACGCCCGACCTCCACGGTCGTCGCGCCCCCGTCTACGGGTTGATGGTCTTCTTCAGGACCTGGCTGGCCTTGAAGGTGAGGACCTTGCGGCCGGTGATGATGATCTCCTCACCGGTCTGCGGATTGCGGCCCTTTCTCGGGCGCTTCTGGTTGACGACGAAGTTGCCGAAGCCGGAGATCTTGACCTTGTCACCGTGCTCCAGGCGGGCCTTGATGATCTCGAAGATCGACTCGACGACCTCGGATGCTTCCTTCTTGGAGAAGCCGACCTTCTCGTAGATCCGCTCCACGATGTCGGCCTTGGTCATCGTCGCACCCTTTTCGGGTGCGTGTGCTCCGTCGTTCACCGGCGCACCTCCACGGGTAGACGCTCAATCAACCGCGCGACGAGCTCCTCGTGTAGCGCATTCACCTCGTCGTCCGTAAGGGTCCGGTCCGGCGCCCGATATGCAATCGAGTAGGCTAGGCTCTTCTTCCCTTCGGGGATCGGAGCACCGGTGTATTGATCGAACACCTGCACATCCTCCACGAGAGGTGGTGCGACCTCGCGCATCGTGTCTAGAACTTGCTGCGCCTGGAAATTGCTGCCTACCACGACGGCGAGGTCCCGCAGGACTGCGGGAAAGCGCGGAAGTGGCTGAAAAACAACGCGGCGCGGACAGTACTGAACGACTCTGACCATGTCAAGTTCGGCCACCCATACGTCACCCTCGAAGCCCCGCGCCAGCGCCGCGTCGGGATGGAGCGCTCCCGCGACACCGCACAGCACGCCGCCGACGGTGATGCGCGCCGACTTGCCCGGGTGCAGGTAGGGCGCCTCCCCTTCGACCGTCTCCCAGCGGACGGGCGCGAGCCCGAGGCGGTCGAATCCGAGCTGGAGCGCCCCCTTCAGATCGGCGAACGCGGCCGGTCGCCCGGTCTCCCCGATGACGGCCACGGACCAGTCGCCGGCGAGCACCAGGGCGAGCGCGTTGCCCTCGTGAAACGCCTCCCCCTCGCGCGCGTACACACGACCGGCGCCGAGGAGGGCCACGAGGCGCTCCCCCTGGCGGCGATTCTCGTCGAGAGCGACGAGCAGCCCGGGGATCAGGCTGCGTCGGAGCTCCGCCGCGTCGTTCGAAGGCGGATTGCGCAGCGCGACGGGTTCGCCCTGGAGATCCGGTAGGCCGGGGAAGAGCCGGTTGTCGGCGGCCGTGCCCATCGCCGTCAGCACCGCCTCGCTGAATCCACAGGCCTGGAGCGCGTGACGCATGCGACTTGCGGCGTCCCGCGGGGTGGCCAGACCGGCGGCGCCGGCGACGATCGCCGGCGTCGTCGCCGCAATGGCGTCGTAGCCGGAGAGGCGCGCAACCTCCTCGATGAGATCGACCTCGCTCGTGAGGTCGGTCCGGTAGGATGGCGGCACGACGCGCAGCGCGGTCTTGGCACTGCCGGCAAGCGTCGCTCCGAGGGCGCGCAGCGGTCGCTCGATCTCCGTCGCAGTCAAAGCGGTCCCGAGCAGCGCGTTGACGCGCGCCGGGCGAAGCCGGATGGCCGTGGGCCGCGTCGAGCGAGGCGCCCGCTTGTCGATCGCGGCGCGTGCGATCCTGCCGCCCGCGGTCGCCGCGATGAGCTCGGCGGCCCGAGCAAGCGCCGCGCAGGCGCCGGTCGGATCGACGCCGCGCTCGAAGCGATACGAGGAATCACTGGTGAGGCCGAGTCGGCGCGCCGTACGGCGGATGCCGGCCGGCGTGAAGCAGGCGCTCTCGAGCAGGACGGTGTCGGTGGCGTCGCGGATCTCCGAGTTGGCACCGCCCATGATGCCGGCGAGCGCGACGGGTGTCCGGCCGTCGGCGATCACGAGGTCGTCCGGCAGCAGCGTGCGTGCGACGCCGTCGAGGGTCACGAAGTCCTGCCGGCTGCCGGCGCGTCGAACCGTGATGCGCGCGTCCGCGAGGCGCGCGAGGTCGAACGCATGCAAGGGCTGCCCGCGTTCGACCATGACGTAGTTCGTCACGTCGACGACGTTGCTGATCGGCCGCAGGCCGACGAGCGCGAGCCGCGTGCGCATCCAGGGAGGCGACGGGCCGACGCGCACGTCGCGGACGACGCGCGCCGCGTAGCGCGGACAGAGATCGGCCGCCTCGACGGCGACCCGCACCGCGGCCGAGGTCGGCGGGTCCTCCTCGACGAGGTCGGGCTCGCGCACCTGCATCCGCGCGCCCGTCAGGGCGGCGATCTCGCGCGCGACGCCGATGATGCTCAGGCAGTCGCCGCGGTTCGGCGTGATGCCGAGCTCGAGCACCGTGTCGTCGGCGCCGAGGTAGTCGACGAGGCGCGTACCGAGCGGCGCGTCGGGCGGCAGGATCAGGATGCCCTCGTCGTCGCCGGGAAGCTCGAGCTCACGGGCGGCGCAAAGCATCCCCTCGGAGGCCTGCCCGCGGATGCTGGCGCGCGTGATCCGGCGGCCGTCGGGGAGCGCCGTGTCCGCCGGCGCAAGGGCGACCTTGTCGCCCGCCTGCATGTTGGTGGCGCCACAGACGATGGCGACCGGCCCCTGCGCGCGGCGCACCTGGCAGAGGCGGAGGCGATCGGCGTTCGGGTGCGGCGTCACGCTCACGATCTCCGCGATCTCGACCGGCGCCCAGATCGGATGGTGCTCCTCCACCGACTCGACCTCGAGCCCCGCCATCACGAGCGCGTCGCACAGCTCGTCGAGCGGCAGGACCAGCTCGACGAACTCGCGCAGCCAGTTGAGGGTCAGCTTCATGGTGGCGTCGGCATGTCAGAACTGGCGCAGGAAGCGCAGGTCGTTCTGGAAGAAGAGGCGGATGTCGTTGATGCCGTACTTGAGCATCGCGACGCGCTCGACGCCGACGCCGAATGCGAAGCCCGTGACCGCGTCGGGATCGTAGCCGACGGCGCGGAAGACCGCGGGGTGGATCATGCCGGCGCCGAGGATCTCGAGCCAGCCGCTCGCCTTGCACACGCGACACGCCGCGCCGTCGATCTGCCGCCTCCCGCCGCAAATGACGCAGCTGATGTCGATCTCCGCGCTCGGCTCCGTGAACGGGAAGAAGCTCGGCCGGAAGCGCAGGCGCGTGTCGTCGCCGAACATGCGCTGGCAGAAGAGGGCGAGCACCCCCTTCAGGTCGCCGAAGGTGACGTGCCGGTCGACCAGGAAGCACTCGATCTGATGGAACATCGGCGCGTGCGTGACGTCGTCATCGTGGCGGAACACGGCGCCGGGCGCGATCGCCGCGATCGGCGGCTCCTGATTCTCCATGACCCGGATCTGCACCGGCGAGGTGTGGGTGCGCAGGATGTGTCGGTCGCCGACGAAGAACGTATCGTGCATGTCACGCGCCGGATGGTCGGCGGGAATGTTGAGGGCCTCGAAGTTGTGGTACTCGTCCTCGATGTGCGGGCCCCTCGTAGACGGAGAATCCGAGGCCCACGAGCACGGCGACGGCCTCCTCCATCGTGGTCACGAGCGGATGGGCATGGCCATACGGCCAGGCGCGACCCGGGAGGGTCACGTCGATGCGCGCGGTCTCGAGCTCGTGACGACGCCGCTCCGCCGCCCAGCGCTCGCGCAGCCCCTGGATGCGCATGTCGACGTGGCGCTTCAGGACGTTCGCGAGCTCGCCGATTGCCGGCCGCTCCTCGGCCGGAAGCGCGCCCACCCCGCGCATCACCTCGGTCAGCCGACCTTTGCGTCCGAGATAGTCGATGCGGACGCGCTCGAGATCGTCATCCGAGCGGCACTCGTCGAGCGCGCGCTCGATCTCCGCGCCGAGGGCGTCGAGCGTCGCCCTCATCGGCGGCGCACCGCTCTCAGGCAGCCGCGATGCGCGCCAGATCGCCGAACGCGCCAGGGTCGCGGACGGCGAGATCGGCCAACACCTTGCGGTCGAGATCGACGCCGGCCTTCTTCAGCCCCTCGATCAAGCGACTGTAGCTGAGGCCGTGGAGCCGGGCGGCAGCGTTGATGCGGACGATCCACAGGCTGCGGAAATCGCGCTTGCGAACCTTGCGATCGCGATAGGCGTAGACGAGACCCTTTTCGACGGTCTCGCGCGCTTGCCGGTAGCCACGCCGCCTGCCCCCGACGTTGCCCTTGGCGAGCTTCAGCAGCTTCTTGTGACGGCGGCGAGTCTTGGTGCCGCGCTTTACCCGAGGCATGGCGTTCCCTCCCCTCGCCCGATCACAGGTACGGGATCATCCGGAGGACGTTCCGGGACTCGACCTTGGCCACGGTGGTGCCGTGACGGAGGTTGCGTTTCTGCTTGCGGGACTTGCACGAGAGCTGGTGGCGCTTGAACGCCTTCCCCCGCTTCACCTTTCCGCTTCCCGTGACCGAGAAGCGCTTCGCCGCGCCGCGGCGCGTCTTGATCTTCGGCATGAGTGCTGGTTCCCCTCGCGGCAGCCGCTCAACGCGGCTGCAGCATCATCGACATGTTGCGGCCTTCGAGCCGCGGGCTGACCTCCATATTGCTCAAATCCTTGACCTTTTCAAACACGCCCAGGAGGAGCTCCCGGCCGATCTCGGGATGGGTGATCTCCCGGCCGCGGAAGAAGACCGAGACCTTCACCCGCTGGCTGCGCTCGAGGAACTTGCGGATATGACCCACCTTGAAGTCGACGTCGTGGACGCTGGTCCGCGAGCCCATCTTCACTTCCTTGACGGTGACGTAGACCTGCTTCTTCTTCGATTCCTGCGTTTTCTTCTTCTTCTCGTAGCGGAACTTCCCGTAGTCCATGATCCGACACACGGGCGGAGTCGCGGTCGGCGCGATCTCGACCAGATCGAGCTCCTTCTGCTCCGCGATGCGCAGCGCGTCGGGCGTCGGCAGCACGCCGAGCTGCCCACCGTCGGCGTCGATCACGCGGATTTCGCGCGCGTGGATCTGGTTGTTGATGCGGACCTGGGGTTCTTTGACGCTTATGGGACACCTCCTGGCGCGTCGGGGCGCGCTTCTGCGGCGACCTGGGCGATGAAGGCCGCAACGTCGACCGGCGGTTGGTTGCCCGCGCCGCGTCGACGCGGCGCCACCGTCTCGGCGGCGACCTCCTTGTCGCCGATCACCAGGACGATCGGAATCTTCCGCAGCTCGGCCTCGCGAATCTTGAAGCCGAGCTTCTCGTTGCGCAGGTCGGTCTCGGCACGCAGACCGGCGGCGCGCAGCTGCGCCACGACCCGCTCGGCGTAGGCGTGCTGCTGATCGGTCACCGTGATCAGTCGCACCTGGACGGGCGCGAGCCACAGTGGGAAGTCGCCGGCGCAGTGCTCGAGGAGGATCGCCATGAAGCGCTCGATCGACCCGAGCAGTGCCCGGTGGATCATCACCACGCGCTCCTCCCTGCCGTCGCGATTGATGAAGTGCAGATCGAAACGCTCGGGCAGGGTGAAGTCGAGCTGGACGGTGCCGAGCTGCCACTCGCGGCGCATCGCATCGAGGATGCAGAAGTCGATCTTCGGGCCGTAGAACGCGCCGTCTCCCGGGTGCACCTCGAACGGGATGCCGCGGCGCTCGAGCACGTCGTGGAGCGCGCGCTCGGCGCGTTCCCACATGGCGTCGTCGCCGATCGACTTGGCCGGCCGCGTGCCGAGATAGATGCGCCGCTCGCGGAAGCCGAAGAGGTCGTAGGTGCGGAAGATCATGTCGACGACGCTCGTGACCTCCCCCTCGATCTGCTCCGGAGTGCAGAAGATGTGGGCGTCGTCCTGCGAGAAGGAGCGGACGCGCGTGAGGCCGGCGGTCACTCCCGAGCGCTCGTAGCGATGTAGCCGGCCGAAATCGGCGAAGCGGATCGGCAGGTCGCGGTACGAGCGTTTGCCGTCGGCGTAGAGCAGGCAGTGGCTCGGGCAGTTCATGGGCTTCACCGCCATCTGCCGCTCGTCGGCCTCGGTGAAGTACATGTTCTCGCGGTAGTTGTCGTAGTGGCCCGAGCGCTTCCACAGCTCGACGTCGAGGATCTGCGGCGTCAAGACCTCATCGTAGCCATAATGGCGATAGAGATCCCGGATGTAGGCGATGAGCGCGTTGTAGATGATCGCGCCCTTGGGGTGGAAGAACGGACTCGCCGGTGCCTCCGGACGGAAGCTGAAGAGATCGAGCTCACGGCCGAGCTTCCGGTGATCGCGCCGCTTCGCCTCTTCGAGGAGCGCCAGATGCTCCTTCAGCTCCTTCGGGGTCGCGAAGGCGGTGCCGTAGACCCGCTGGAGCATCTCGTTGTGCTCATCGCCGCGCCAGTAGGCGCCCGCCACGCTGGTCAACTTGAACGCCTTGAGGCGGCCGGTCGATGGCACATGCGGCCCGCGGCAGAGATCGGTGAAATCCCCCTGGGTGTACAGCGAGACGCGGGGATCGGGGATGCCTTCGATGATCTCGACCTTGTAGTGCTCGCCCATCTCGCGGAAGAGCGCGATGGCATCCGGTTTCGGGACATCGCGTCGCACGACCGGAAGGTTCTCCCCCGCGATGTCGCGCATCGTCTTCTCGATGCGCTGGAGATCTTCCGGCGTGAAGGGGTGCTCGCGTTTGAAATCGTAGTAGAAGCCGCTCTCGATGACGGGGCCGATCGTGACCTGCGTCTCCGGGAAGAGGCGCTTCACCGCGTGCGCCAGCAGATGGGCGCTCGAGTGGCGCAGGATGTCGAGGCCGGCCGCGCAATCGGCGAAGACCGGCGCGAGCGTCGCGTCGGCGTCGAGCGGGCGCGTCAGATCGACGACGCGATCGCCGATCTGTACGGCGATCGCCTCGCCGAGCCGCCGCTCGCCGAGCGCCTTCAGGGCGTCCGCGGCGGTGGCGCCCCGCGGGACCGACACCTCGGCGCCGCCTGGCAGAGCCACGCGAATCCGATCGTCCGTCATGCGGTGGGGGGAAGGATCGGGCCTGATAGGCACGGGCGGGATTGAACCGCCGGCCTCTTCCGTGTCAAGGAAGCGCTCTCCCACTGAGCTACGTGCCTGAGATTCGATAACAGATTGATTTGCTTACCAATGGCGTTCCGGAGTGTCAAGGCGCGAACGCGTTTTCCGATGCGTGCGCGGCGCCGCGCACGTTGACCCACCGACGCAACGACACCAATATGCAAGCACGATGAGTAGCTCCGCCTTTGCCGCGGCCGCCGATCTGCACGATGAGCTCAGTCGTCTCGACGATCCGAGCTATACGCCGGAGGTGTGCGCCGAGATGGCGGCGCTGATCGACGAGATCCGCGAGCTCAAGCGCAGCCGCGACGCCGTGATCCTGGCCCACAACTATCAGCGGCCGGAGATCTTCCACGTCGCCGATTTCGTCGGCGACTCGCTCGAGCTGGCCCGGCGGGGCACCGCCGTCTCCGCATCGACGATCGTCTTCTGCGGCGTCCATTTCATGGCCGAGACGGCCAAGATCCTGAGCCCGGAGAAGACCGTGCTGCTGCCCGACCTGCGGGCTGGCTGCAGTCTGGCGGACAGCGTCACGGGCGAGGCATTGAGCGCCCGGGCCGCCGAGCTGCGCGCCGTGTACCCGGATCTGCAGGTGATGTGCTACGTCAACACGAGCGCGGACGTGAAGGCCGCCTCCGACGTGTGCTGCACGTCGAGCAACGCGGTGCAGATCGCGCGCGCGCTCCCGACCGAGCACATCCTGTTCGTGCCCGATCAGAACCTCGCCGCCTACGTGCAGCGCGAGACCGGCAAGACGGTGATCGCGTGGGATGGCAACTGCTACGTCCACCATCAGATCCGACCGGAGCAGCTGCGCGCGGTGAGGGAACGGCTGCCGCACGTCGAGATCCTCGCGCACCCCGAATGCCGCGCCGACGTGCTGGCGCTCGCCGACCACGTGCTCAGCACCAGCGGCATGATCCGTCACGCCAAGGAGAGCGCGGCGACGGAGTTCCTCGTCGTCACCGAGTGCGGCCTGTCGGACCGCCTGTTGATCGAGCTTCCGGAGAAGCGCTTCTACAAGGCCTGCAAGCTGTGCCAGTACATGAAGATGATCACGCTCGAAGGTACCCGTGATGCGCTGCTGCATCGGCGCCACGAGATCGTCCTGCCCGAGGACGTCCGCGAGGGTGCGGCTCGGGCGCTCGAGCGCATGCTCGAATTCGCGTGAGCGCGGGTGGCCGGACGGGCTGACGTTGCGCGACACGGCAGCCCGCGGCGCGCCGCGCTGGCTCTCGTGCTGGCGATCGGAGGCATGATCATGGCGTCGGGCCTGCCGGGCGCTCCGGGGCCGTCGCCGGAGCCGACGGCCCCGCCCGAGACGTTCAGCGTCACCTATACCGTCGAGATCGCGCACCCGGACGCCACCTCCGCCCTGGTGCGCTGGGACCTCGCCGGCATCGACGAGGTGAAGCGCCTGCGGCTGCGCTTCGACGCGTCGCGCTTCACAGGCTTCGAGGCCAGCGGATCGCTCGAGCGTCGCCGCGGCGAGATCGTGTGGACGCCGGGCGCGCCCTATGCCCATCTCAGCTATCGCGCCGCCCTGCAGCACCGGCGCGCCCCAGGGAAGGGCTTCGATGCGTACGCGACCGACGGGTGGATGGTGGCGCGCACCGGCGCCCTCTTCCCGCGCAGCGCCGTGCTCTTCCGGACCGACGTGGAGGCGCACCCGGAATCGCGCGCACGGCTGGTCTTCCGGCTGCCGCGCGGATGGGACGTTGCGACCGTGATGCCGAGCGTCGGGCCGCGACAGTTCCTCGTCGAGAGCGCCGGCCGGTTCGACCATCCGCGCGGCTGGCTCATGTGCGGCCACTTCCGTCGCACCCAGGCGACCGTCCACGGGACCGCGGTGACGATCGCCGCGGCCCCGGCGGCCGCGATGGCGCCGGAGCGCGTCTTGGCGTTGCTCGACCGGGCGCTGCCGATCCTGCACGAGCTGCTGGGCCGCGTCCGGCCGCAACTGTTGATCGTGACCGGCGTCGATCCGATGTGGCGTGGCGGCATCTCCGGCGAGGATTCCTTCTACATGCACGGCGATCGCCCGCTGCAGACGCCTGATCGCACCAGTCCGTATCTCCACGAGCTGTTCCACGTGATGGCGCCCTTTCGCCCTGCACCGGACGCGCATTGGGTGACGGAGGGACTGGCGGAGCTCTACACGATCGAGATCCAGCGCCGCGTCGGCCTGCTGGACGACGCCGGGTACGCCAAGGCGCTCCGCCTGTTCGGACGCTACGGGCTGTGGGGGCACGACTTCACGCGCGATCAGAGCAACGCCATCCACAACAACAGCGCCCCGCTCGTCCTCCACGCGCTCGACCGGCGCATCCGCCACGGCACCGGTGGCGCCAAGAGCCTCGACGACGTCGTCGCGGCGCTGGCTCACGAGGGCGGCGTGGTCACGACGGCGCGCTTCCTCGGCGCCGTCCGACGGGTGACCGGCCGGGGCTACGGCGCCTTCTTCCGGCGCCACGTCTACCACGGCGAGCGGCCGCCCCTTCCCGACCTCTGGGCCGGGCCGGAGTCCGCCGGCGCCCCGGTAGCCCGCTAACCCACCGGCTTATCGGCCGACCCCGCGGGCGATATGATGCGTGTGATGCGGCTCTTTCCGTGGCGATCGCTGCGCGTGCGCCTGGTGGCGCTGCTGGGACTGACCGTCGTCACGGTTCTCGCCGCTGCGACCGCACTCGACATCCGCCTCTCGACGCGCGTCGCCGAGCGCAATCTGCAGGAGCGCGCGCTCACCCTCGCCAAGGAGGTCGACATCCTCCTCGGTTCGCTCTGGGGCCGCACCGATCTGCGCAACTTCCACCACCGTCTCGGGGAGCTCGCCCGCACGCATCGCAACGTCGCCGACATCGAGATCCTGCTGCCCGTCGGCAACCAGTGGCGCCTCCTCGGCAGCTCCGGACGCGCGCGCCCGGTCGAGCCGATCGCGCTCGACCGCCTCGCGATGGAGCTCGATCGTCCGATGTGGGAGCTGCTGCCGGGAAGCAATCACCTCGGCCTCGCGGTCGCGCCCTTCCACCTCGGCCCGCGCGTCATCGGTGCCATCCGGGTGAAGGCCTCGCTCGCCGAAGTGGAACGCTTGAGCAACCTGCAGGCGCGGCAGGCGCTGCTGCTCACCCTGCTCTCCGTGCTCGGCATCTCCGCGGTGCTCGGCATCATCCTGACGCGTACCATCGCCCGTCCCGTCGGGCTGCTCGTCGACGCGATGAACGCGGCGCGCGGCGGGCGGCTCGATACCCGCGTGCACCTGAGCGGCAGCGACGAGCTGCAGCAGCTCGGCGGTCATTTCAACCGCATGCTGGAGACCGTCGCCCGTGCCGACCAGGAGAATCGCGAGCTGGTGAACCGGCTGAGTCGGTTCAACGAGGAGCTCGAGACGCGTGTCGCCGCCGCGACCGCGGACATCGCGGCGAAGAATCTCGAGCTGCAGCGGATCAACGAGCAGCTCTGGCACGTGCAGAAGCAGCTCGGGCGGGCCGAGCGCCTGGCGGCCCTCGGGCAGATGACGGCGGAGATCGCGCACGAGCTCGGCACGCCGCTCAACTCGGTGCTGGGGTACACGCAGCTCCTGACGAAGGAGGTGACGTCGCGTGACGGCCGCGAGAAGCTCGCCATCATCGAGTCACAGGTACGCGTCATGAGCCAGGCGATCCGCAACGCGCTCGACCGCACGCGGACGCCGACGCTCGAGCGCCAGCCGGTCGCCGTCGCGCCGCTCATCGAGGACACCCTCCTGCTGCTCGATCCGATGCTGCGCGCCAAGGGCATCACGGTGACGCGCGACCTCGCCGCGGCTCCCGCGACCATCGCCGCCGATCCGCGCGGGCTGCAGCAGATCCTGCTGAACGTCCTGACGAACGCGGTGGACGCCCTCGACGACGGCGGCCGTATCACGGTGCACGCCGCGGCCGTGACCGACAACGGCGGTCCGCCCGGGCTCGTCCTGCGCGTCAGCGACAACGGCAAAGGCATCGCGCCCGAGGACATGGCGCGCGTGTTCCAGCCCTTCTTCACGACGAAGGGCGTCGGCCGCGGAACCGGCCTGGGGCTGACCATCAGCCAGGACATCGCCCGGGCCCACGACGGTGCCGTGCGCATGGAGAGCCGCCCCGGCGAGGGCACGACGGTCGAGATCACGATCGGCCCGGGAGAAGAGGCGGCGTGAGCGCACAGCTCCTCGTCATCGACGACGACGCCATCACCCGCGAGCTCCTCACGGAGGTGCTGCAGAGCGAGGGCTACACCGTCGCTGCCTGCGACAGCGGGCCGGGCGCGCTGGAACGCGCCGAGCACGAGCACTTCGACCTCGCGGTCACCGACGTGCGCATGCCCGGGATGGACGGCATCGCCGTCACGCGCGCCCTGAAAGCGCGCGATCCCGCCATGCAGGTGATCGTGATGACCGCCTTCGGCTCCGTCGAGACGGCGGTCGAGGCCATCCGTCACGGGGCGTTCGACTACGTCAGCAAGCCGATGAACCTCGAGGAGATCAAATCGACCGTGCGGCGGGCGCTCGCCGAGCGCCGTCTCGGGGACGGCCGGGCCAATGGCGGCGACGGCGCGGGAGAGCGCGACGGCCTCGTCGTCGGCCGGAGCCCGGCGATGGTCGAGGTGTACAAGACGCTGGCGCGCGTGGCCGCGGCGCGCAGCACGGTCCTGATCGAGGGCGAGAGCGGCACCGGCAAGGAGCTGATCGCTTCGGCGCTCCACCGCCACAGCGGCCGGGCGGCCGACCGCTTCGTGGCCGTCGACTGCGGCTCCCTGACCGATACCCTGCTCGAGAGCGAGCTGTTCGGCTACGTGCGCGGCGCGTTCACGGGCGCCGTCGGTGAGAAGAAGGGCCTCTTCGAGGAGGCCAGCGGCGGCACGATCTTCCTCGACGAGATGGGCGACATCGGCGCCCCGATGCAGGCGAAGCTGTTGCGGGTCCTGCAGGAGTACGAGATCAAGCGGGTCGGCGGTCAGGAGTGGATCAAGGTCGACGTGCGCGTCATCGCCGCCACCAATCGCAATCTCGAGCAGCTGGTGCAGCAGGGCAGCTTCCGCGAGGACCTCTTCTATCGCCTGAAGGTGGTGACGATCACGCTCCCGCCGCTGCGCGAGCGGCGCGAGGACATCCCGCTCCTGGCGGACCATTTCCTGCGCCGCTACGCCGGGCGGAACGACAAGAACATCTCACGCCTGAGCGACGAGGCGATGCTCCTCCTGATGGACTACCCATGGCCCGGGAACATCCGCGAGCTCGAGCACTGCATCGAGCGCGCGGTCACGCTGGCGAGCGGCACCGTGCTCGGACCGGATGACCTCGCGCCCGAGCTGCGCTCGACGTTGGAGGCGACCCTGCATCGCGGCGCGCCAACCCTCGAAGAGGTGAAGCGGCGCTACCTGGCGCACGTCATCGCGGAAACCGGCGGCAACATCTCCCGCGCCGCGACCATCCTCGGCGTCGATCGGCGATCGCTCTACCGCATGCTCCGCCGCTACGGCATCCGGCCGGAGTGAGGCATTCGGTCCCACTCCCCGACCATCCGGCCCCACTCTCGTAACCGGCGGATTTCACGGGCATTGCTGGCCGGTGCGCAAACGGGGTGAGGGCGTGTCGCGGCGGACGCGTCGCGCCGGCGACGAAAAGCGCAGCAAATGCGGGGATCCGCGTGTGGCATCGCGGTTGCACTGGTCCCTCCCCGAATGCGCGTCCTGATCATCGACGACGACCCGACGTTCTGCCGCTATCTCGGCGAGGTCCTGAGCGGCCTCGGCCACGCCGCCGACTGGGTGAACGACGGCCTGATCGGATTCGAGCGCTGCCTGCGGCAGTCGTACGACGTCGTCATCTGCGACGTCCGCATGCCGTTGATCCTCGGGACGGAGCTCGTGTCCGAGCTGCAGCGCGACCGCCCGGCGCAGCGGGTCATCCTGATCTCCGCCTTCGCCGATGCGCAACTCGAGGCGCAAGCAGCGCGCAGCGGCGCGCGCCTGCTGTCGAAGCCGTTTGACGCCGCCGGTCTCGCCGCCGTGCTCGACGAGATCGCGACCGAAGGGACGCCGGAACGGATGTCCCACCATGAGGCACGACAGGAGCAACGATGAGCGCTGAACGCGGAACGATCCCTCTCGAGCGCGAGCGACGGCTCGTGCTCGCGATTCTCGAGGAGGCGGTGCGCAGCTATCAGCACTACGCCTTCGCCACCAACCGTCGCGGGCGCCGCTTGTTCGGCGAGACGTGCGAATGGTTCGACTCGCACGACAATACCTGGATCTTCTCGTTCGAGAACATCTGCTACGCGCTCGACCTCGATCCCGACCACATTCGCGAAGGACTCACCCGCTGGCGGCAGGACCAGGCCCGCCGGCGTCCCGTCGCCGCGACGCAGCACACATCGGCGGCCGTCTACCGTCTCCGCCGCGCCGCGGGCTGACCCGCGGCGCCTTTCGCGCCACCACCACTCGTTCTGCGTGGCCACCGCGCCGCCGGGCAACCGGCGGCGCGGTCTCAGTTCGACCGTCGGGCGGCTCCGCGTGCGTTCATTTGCCGCCGTCGCCGCTTTCTTTCTACAATACCGGGATGGCCCAATCCGCGTCGCGTCCGCGCCAGCCCATGCGCCCCCAGGCCTCGATCCGCCGCCTTCTCGTCGGCGACGCGCTGCGCTCCTGGGCCCTGCCGACCGTCGCCATCGTCCTCCTGCTCGCGGCGATGCTGCTCGATATCGTCGAGCTGGTGCCAGACGCCACCGCCGCATTGATCGCCGCCGTCGCCCTCCTGATGATCGGCGCCTCGCTGATCCTCACCCCACTCCTCGGCGAGGACGCCGAGGGACGCGTCATCCCGGCGCTCGCGATCGCGCTTGCCGTCGTGTGGATCGCCGTTCTGGCGTATCCGTTCGCGGTGCGCCTGCTCGTCGGCGCCCCGCTCGGTCGCGTTCCCCTCGATGCGGCGGCGACGGGCGCGACGCTCGTGCCCGCGCACCTCGCCAGCCACGCCAACGTCGTGGTCGACCTGCATCTGCCGGTCGCGAGCGACCGGCGCGATCGCACGGTGCACTACGACGTCGACCTCGTCGACGACGCGGGCGCGCACGTGCGCATCGACGGCGAGCTGGGTGACAGCTGGCGGATGCGCCGCATGGGGCGCCGCGGCAGCGTGCCGAGCCACCTCGAGCATCTGTCGGCGTCGCACGTGGTGCCGATCGGATCGGGCGCGTTGCACCTGGCGGCCGCGACGCTCGTCGGCGAGCCGGGGGCGACGGCCGCCGCGACGGCGTATCGCTATCGCCTCCCGGGCACGGCGGTCCTCTACGGACTGGCCGTCGCGCTCTGCGCCGCGGCGCTGGCGCTCGACCGCTGGTGGGATCCACGCGCCCGGGCGACGGCGACGATCGTGACGACGGCCGCGTGCGCGGCGGCGCTGGTCTTCGCCGGGTCGGGCAGCGGCCATCCGGGCATGCGCGACGTGATGGGCGCGGCGCTGGTCGGGGCGATCGCGGGGATCACGATCGGCGCCGCGATGGCCTGGCTGGTCGAGACGCTGTTGCCGCGCCAGGGCGCCGCGCGCCGCGCCGCATGAGCACGGGCCCCGACTCCAGCCCGTCGGCGTCGCCGCACGGCGCGTCGCCGGTCCTGGAGGAAGGGCCGGATCCCGACGGCACGCCCGGCCAGGCGCTCGCCCCCAGATCGCGGACCCGATGGGTCACGCTGGCGTCGATCTTCGGCGTGGCCGTGCTCGTCTTCGTGATCACCCGCAGCGACCTGCAGCGCCTCCGCGAGACTGCGACCGGGATCGTGCCGTGGCTGCTTCTCTTGCCGGCGCTCGCGACCATCGGCAGCTACTGCACGATGGCCCGCTCCTACCAGGGGATCGCGGCCGCCGCCGGATACCGCGTCTCCTTTCCCGACATGCTGCGCATCACCCTCGTCGCCAACACGGCCAACTACCTGGTGGCGGCCGGCGGACTCTCCGGGTTCGCCCTGCGCATGTACCTGTTCGTGCGCCGCGGCATGCCTGCGGGCAGCGCCATCGTCGTCTCGCTGGTGCAGACGCTGATCACCAACCTCACGTTGCTCCTGTTCGTGATCGCCGGCTTCGTCCTGCTGCTCCTGTCGCACATGCTGGTCGGTCGCGACCTCGTCGTCGCCGCCGTGATGCTGGCCACGTTCAGCCTCCTGGTGCTGGCGACGACGCTGCTCATCGTACGCCGCGGTTGGCGCCGGCGCCTGCTGTTCTCGGCCGCGGCCCTGACGCAGCGGGGGTGGCGGCGCCTGCTCCCGCACCGCGCGCCACCGCGGCGCGTCGTGCTGCGCTTCCAGCGCAACCTGAACGTCGGTCTCGATTTCCTGCTCGACCGTCCGCGTCAGATGGCCGCGCCGACCTGGTACATCATCCTCGATTGGGTGTGCACGCTGCTCGTGCTGTACACGGCGTTCATCGCGATCGGCCACCCGGTGAGCCCGAGCTACGTGATCGCGGGGTTCGCGATCGGGATGTTCTTCTCGATCGTCTCGCTGGTGCCAGCCGGTCTCGGCGTTCTCGAGGGCTCGATGGCGGCCGTGTTCGCGAGCCTCAACGTGCCGCTCGAGCGCGCGGTCGTCGCCGTGCTGATCTTTCGCGCCGCGTACTACGGGCTGCCGTTGCTGGCGAGCCTCGCCCTGGCGCGGTCGACCTTGCGCGCCTGAGCCGGCGCTCAGCGCGCAGCGCCGAGGCGACCGACGAGATCGCGGGTCACCGCGGCGACGTGCTCGGGCGTGAAGCCGAGATGGGCGAAGATGACCTCCGCCGGGGCCGAGGCGCCGTAGCGGTCGACGCCGATCGCGACGCCGCGCGTCGCCGATCCAGCGCTCCCAGCCGAAGGTCACGCCGGCCTCGATCGAGACGCGCGCCGCGACCGCCGGCGGGAGGACCTCGTCGCGGTACGCCGGCATCCTGCGCCGCGAACGTCTCCCAGCACGGCATCGACACGACGCGCGCGCGGACGCCGGTCGCCGCGAGCCGCTCGCGTGCGGCGACGGCCAGGGAGACCTCGGACCCGGTGGCGATGAGGATGGCGTCCGGCGCTGCCCCCGTCTGCGTCGGCCAGCACGTAGGCGCCGCGCGCGAGACCGGCCGCCGCACCCGTGCGGGCGCGGTCCACGACCGGCAACTTCTGACGGGACAGCACGAGCGCCACGGGGCCCTCGTGCGTGAGGGCCCAGCGCCACGCCTCGGCCGTCTCGTTGGCGTCGGCCGGACGCACCACCGCCAGGTTCGGCATCGCGCGCAGCGACATCAGCTGCTCGACCGGCTGGTGCGTCGGACCGTCCTCGCCGAGCCCGATCGAGTCGTGGGTCCAGACGAAGATCACCGGCAGGCCGTTCAGGGCCGCCAGCCGGACCGACGGGCGCATGTAGTCGGAGAAGCAGAAGAACGTGGCCACGAAGGGGCGCAGGCCGCGGTGGTACGCGATGCCGTTGGCGATCGCGCCCATCGCGTGCTCGCGCACGCCGAAGTGGATGTTCCGTCCGGCGCCGCTCTGCGCGTCGAAGGACCCCCCGTCCTTGATCGTGGTGTTGGTCGAGGCGGAGAGGTCGGCGTCGCCGCCGATGAGCTCGGGCACGCGCGCGGCGATCGCGTTCAACGCCTTGCCGGAGGCCTGACGCGTCGCCTGCGCGTCGGCGACGCCGAACGTCGGCAGGTCGCGATCCCACCCTTCCGGCAAGCTCGCCGGCGTCGGCGGCCCGGAACTGCGCCGCGAGGTCCGGATGCGCCGCCCGCGTACGCCGCGAACCGTCCGGTCCACTCGCTCCTCGGCCGCCCGTCCGCGCGTCGACGGCCTCAGCGGAAGTGCGTCGAGCGCTTCGGGCGGTACGACGAACGAGCTGCTCCGGATCGAAGCCGAGCGCCTGCTTCGTGAGCTTCACCTCGTCGGCGCCGAGCGGGCTGCCGTGGGCCTCGGAGGTGCCCTGCTTGTGTGGCGAGCCGTAGCCGATGGTGGTGCGCACGACGATGATCGACGGCCGCCTCGTCTCGGCCTCGGCTTCGGCGATGCGCCGCGTCGATCGCGGCGACGTCGGTGTCGCCGTCGTCGACATGCAGCACCTGCCATCCGTACGCCGCGTAGCGCGGCGCCGACGTCCTCGCGCGAGAAGGCGAGCGAGGTCGGACCGTCGAGCGAGACACCGTTCGCGTCGTAGAGGAAGATGAGCTTGCCGAGGCCGAGATGGCCGGCGAGCGAGCTGGCCTCGGCGGAGACGCCCTCCATCAGGTCGCCGTCGGAGACGAGCGCGTAGGTGCGGTGGTCGACGATGGCGTGGCCGGGGCGATTGAAGCGGTGCGCGAGCGCGCGCTCGGCGATCGCCATGCCGACGGCGTTGCCGGCGCCCTGCCCGAGCGGGCCGGTCGTCGCCTCGACCCCTGGAGTGTCGTGCATCTCGGGGTGCCCGGGCGTGCGGCTGCCCCACTGGCGGAAGGCGCTGCAGGTCGTCGAGCGTCAGGTCGTAGCCGGTCAGGTACAGGAGGCAGTAGAGCAGCATGCTGCCGTGCCCGGCGGAGAGCACGAAGCGATCGCGGTCGGGCCAGTGCGGATTCTTCGGGTTGTGGCGCAGGTGGTGCTGCCAGAGGACGTAGGCCATCGGCGCCGCGCCGAGCGGCAGCCCGGGGTGCCCGGAGTTGGCCTTCTGGACGGCGTCGATCGCGAGCGTGCGGATGGTGTTGATGCTGAGCTGCTCGAGCGACAGGCCGGCACGCGCCATCACACTCCCCCCTCGCGTCCAGCCATAGCCTGCCGCCCGGACGAGCTCAATCGGCCGCGCCGGGCTCAGTCGCGCGGCAGCGGCACGATCTCGGCGAGCTGGCGGTCGAGCTCGGCGGGATCGGCCGTCGGCAGCTGACACACGCCGCGGGTGCAGACGTAGGCGGTGCTGCGCCCGCCCAGGGCCTCCTTGCCGCCGAGGAGCGGGACCAGGGTCGCCGCCGTCGCGACGTCGCCCTCGCGTACGACGGTGAGCACCCGGTTGGGAAGGAAGCGCCCCCGGACGGCGGCGAGCAACCGTCCGTCGGCATGCGTCGCCGGATCGACGATCACGATCTCCCGCGGCCGATCGAGCAGCCAATCGACGACCGCGAGCATGCATGGCGCGCGGGTCGGCTCGCGCGCGAGCGTCGGCGCCAGCGACTGCACCGTCTCCTCGGCGCGGCGGCGGAGCGAGTCGTCGCCGGTCAGCTCGGCGAGCCGCAGTAGCGTCCCCGCGGCGACGGCGTTGCCCGACGGGAGCGGCAGATCGTCCGTGGGCTTGAGGCGCGCCAGCGTCGGCGCCGCGTCGCCCTCGGTCGCGAAGAAGCCGCCATGGTCCGCATCCCAGAAGCGCTCGACCGCCGTGCGCGCGAGCTCGAGCGCGCCGCGCAGCCACTCGGCCTCGGAGGTGGCGTCGTAGAGCTCGAGCAAGCCGGCCGAGAGGTCGGCGTAGTCCTCGAGAAAGCCGCTGCCCTCCCGCGCGTCCAGCGTGTGGCTGCGCGGCAGCCGGCCGTCGGGACCGCGCTGCGCGAGGGCGAAGCGCGCCGCGCGCCGCGCACGCTCGACGAAGGCCGGTTCCGTCAGCGCGCTGCCGGCGCGCGCGAAGGCGCCGATCGTGAGGCCGTTCCACGCGGCGACGATCTTGTCGTCCGTGGCCGGGTGCGGCCGGGCCGCCCGCCGCTCGCGCAGCAACCGGCGCGCGTCGCTCAGGATGAAACGCAGGCGCTCCGGGTCGGCGCCGAGATCGCCGGCGACGTCGTCGAGCGCCCTCGGAGCATGGAGGATCGTCGACTCACCGAAGTTTCCGGGCTCCCGGACGTCGTAGTACGCCAGCACGGCGGTCGCCATTCCCGGATTCAGCGCCGCGCGGATCTGCGCCGGCGTCCAGACGTAGAAGGCCCCCTCGCCGGCCTCGCTGTCCGCGTCGATCGCGGTGTAGAAGCCGCCTTCGGGGGCGGAGAGCTCGCGCCCGACGTCGTCGAGGATGTCGCGCACCGTGTCGGCGTACTCGCGCCGGTGCGTTACCTGATAGGCGTCGGTATAGGCCATCGCGAGCTGCGCGTTGTCGGTGAGCATCTTCTCGAAATGCGGCACCTGCCAAGCGGCGTCGGTCGCATAGCGGTGGAATCCGCCCCCGACCTGATCGTGGATGCCGCCGGCGGCCATTGCGTCGAGCGTGCGGGTCACCATCCGCAAGGCGCGCGCATCGCCCGTCCGCCTGTGGTAGCGGAGCAGGAACTGCAAGGCGGCCGGCGGCGGGAACTTGGGCGCGCCCCCGAAGCCGCCGTGCGCGTCGTCGAAGGTCGCGGCGTACTCCGCATACGCGCGGCGGAGCACGTCGGCGCCGGGGAGCGCGGCGCCGTCCGCAGGGGCGGCCTGGCTGCGCACGCGGTCGGTGACGCTCGCGGCGACCTCGGCCACGCGCAACGGATTCTCGACGAACGCCTCGTGCAGCCGGCGCAAGAGGGTGAGAAATCCGATGCGCACGCCGCGCTCGCCGTCGCGCGCCGGGACGTAGGTCGTGGCGAAGAACGGCTGCCGCGACGGCGTCAGCCACATGGTCATCGGCCAGCCGCCGTTGCCCGAGAGCGCCAGCAGCGCCGCCATATAGACCGCGTCGAGATCGGGACGCTGCTCGCGGTCGACCTTGATCGCGACGTAGTTGGCGTTGATGTAGGCCGCGACCTCCTCGTCCTCGAACGACTCGTCCTCCATGACGTGGCACCAGTGACAGGTCGAGTAGCCGACGCTGAGCAGCACCGGGCGCCCCTCGTGCAGCGCGCGCGCGAACGCCTCGTCGCCCCACGGGTACCAATCCACCGGATTGTGCGCGTGCTGCAGCAGGTAGGGGCTGTGCTCGAGGATGAGCCGATTGGTGTAGCGCGGGCGGCCGTCGGGCGTGCGCTGGCGGGTGCGGGGCGGCGTCCGCCCGTCCACACGAGCCGCGGCGCGGCCGAGGAGCCGGCGGAGCGCGGCGTCGAACGGCGGTGCGCCCGGCAACGCACCGATCTCGGGGACGGCGATGCCGCCTGCGGCGGCGGCGGCGTCGTGACCCTGCGGCGGCGTGTCGGTCCGGCGCGGGAGCCGCGCCATCGTGACGAGGACGATCGCCAGCGCCGCGAGGGCGCTTCCCGCTACCGCTCTCGTCGGTCGCCGGCGCATGGGCCGATCCTCGCGTCTGCGGAGCGCCGCGGCAACCGGGGCCCGGCGCTCAGCGAAGGGCCAGCAGCAGACGGTCGGCGATCCAGCGGAGCAGCAGGGCGCCGGCCTCCTCGGCCGCGCCGGCCTCCCCCTGCACGGCCCCGACGAGGGCGCACACGTCGGCGAACGTGGTCCCCGCTTCAAGGGCCGGCAGCGCCGCGCGCTCCACGACGTCGAGCGGCGCGTGGTACACGTGGCTCTCGTCGCGCCAGACGCGCAACGACGTCGCGCGCGCCTCGCAGGCGGGCGGCGAGCCGGTGTCCGCGGCCCACACCTCGTGCGCCGGCCAGCGGAGCTCCAGGAGCGCCAGTGCCGGGATGGTGCGCAAGCGGAGCGTGCCCCAGTCGCCGGGTGCCAGCGCCCGCAGCTCGTCGAGCGTCAGGAGCGGTGCGTCGGCGGCGGTGAACACGCGCCCGCGCGCCCACTCCAGGCGCGCCAGGTCGGCGGCAAACGGCGGCACGCCGGCGCGCCCTTCGAGGAAGTCGGCGAACCCGTCACCGACGTGACCGAGCGACGGGTGGCGCGAGGGCGCGCCGGCGAGATAGGCGCGCGCGAGCGCGTGGAACCCGTGATCGCCGACGATCGCCGCCAGGCGCGGATAGTCCTCCCGCAGCGCATCGGCGATGCGCATCCAGTACATCTGCGCATAGACGTCCAGCCGCGCGCTCGGATCGAAGCCGGCACTGCCGCGCACCACGGCGAGCAGCTCCGCGTCGGGGGCGGTCGATCCCGCGGCGCCGCTCTCGAGCGCGCGGAAGAACGCCCGCTGCAACGCCCGCAGGGACGGCACCGGCGGCTCGCTACGCGGACTCGGCATAGGCACCGATGACGTCCGCCTCGATCGCCCGTGCGCGCTCGGCCTCCGCCGCCAGCACGTCGAAGTCGGGCACCTCCTCGTCCCACTCGACCAGGGTCGACACGCGACCGTAGCGGCGCAGGGCCGACCGATAGAGCTCCCAGACGGAATCCGGCACCGGCCCGACGTGCGTGTCGAGCAGATGCGTTCCCTTGTCGGTGTGTCCGGCGAGATGGATCTGGCCGACCCGCTCCGCCGGCATTGCGTCGAGGTACCGTTCGGGATCGAAGCCGTGGTTGCGGGCGCTCACATGGACGTTGTTGACGTCGAGCAGGATGCCCGCAGTCGGCGCGCTCGGCGACGGCGGCGACGAACTCCCACTCCGGCATCGTCGAGTGCGTGTACGTCAGGTAGCTCGAGACGTTCTCGACGAGGATGCGCCGGCCGAGGCGCTCCTGCACGCGCCGCGATCTGCGCCGTCACGTGCGCCAGCGCCTCCTCCGTGAAGGGCAGCGGCAGCAGATCGTGGGCATACCGACCGCCGACGCTGCCCCAGCACAGGTGATCGGAGATCCAGGCCGGCTCGATACGCGCGGCCAGCGCCGCCAAGCGGTCCAGGTAGCCGGCGTTCAACGCGTCCGTGGACCCGAGCGAGAGGGAGACGCCGTGCAGCACGATCGGCGCGAGCGCGCGTGCCCGTGTCAGCACGGCCAGCGGGCGTCCGCCGTCGCACCATGAAGTTCTCGCTGATGACCTCGAACCAGTCGGCGCGCGCGCCGCCGTCGAGGATGCGTGGGTAGTGTTGCGTGCGCAGACCGAGGCCGTGCCCGAGATACGGAACGTTCATGACCATCGCGCCATTCTCACCCGAGCGATCATCGTCGTCGATCCCCGTCGCGTTCGATGCCGGCCGCGCCCAGACGTTGCGGCCACTGCCCTCTCGGAAGCATGCGGTCGCCGACCGTCCGCCGGATGGCCCCGATCCGGATCATAGCCGCACATGCCGTAGCCGCAGCGCATTGGTGATCACCGAGGCCGAGCTCAGGCTCATCGCGGCCGCGGCGACCATCGGGCTCAAGAGCCAGCCGAGCTTTGGATAGAGGACGCCGGCGGCGAGCGGGATGCCGATCGCATTGTACGCGAAGGCGAAGAAGAGGTTCTGCCGCACGTTCCGCAGCGTCGCCCGCGCCAGGCGGCGCGCGCGCACGACCCCGCGGATGTCGCCGTGCAGGAGCGTGATGCCGGCGCTCTCGATCGCGACGTCGGTCCCGCTCGCCATCGCGATTCCGACGTCGGCCTGCGCCAGCGCCGGCGCATCGTTCACGCCGTCCCCCGCCATGGCGACCGTGCGCCCTTCGCGCTGCAGCCTGACGATCGCCTCCCGCTTCTCGCGGGGGAGCACCTCGGCGATCACTTCCTCGATCCCGACGGCGCGGCCGACCGCCTCGGCCGGCGCCCGTCCGTCGCCGGTCAGCATGACGAGCCGCAGGCCTTCGCTGCGCAGTTGCCCCACCGCGTCGGTGCTGGTCGGCTTTACGGGGTCGGCGAACGCCAGAAGGCCGCGGACGGCGCCGTCGGTGGCCACGTACAGTACGGTTCCGCCCCGGGCGGAGAGGCGCTCTGCCTCGGCGGCGAACCCCGTCACGTCGATGCCCTCCACGGCCATCAGGGCCCGATTCCCGAGCAGCGTGCGCGTGCCGTCGACGCGTCCGATCAGACCCGAGCCCGTCCGGCTTTCGAAGTCCGCCACGGCGTCGCTCGGCGACACGTGCCGTTCGTCGGCGGCCGCGAGGATCGCGGCGGCGAGCGGATGCTCGCTGCGCCGCTCCAGGCTCGCCGCCCGCCGCAGCACCTCGTCTTCCGTGTCGCCGCTCGCGACGCGTATCGCCGTCAAGCTCGGATGGCCCGCCGTGAGCGTGCCGGTCTTGTCGAACACGAGGGTGTCGACCGCAGCGAGCGTCTCGAGCGCGGCCGCGCTCTTCACCAGCACGCCGGCCTGGGCGCCGCGCCCAGACGCCACCATGATCGACATCGGCGTCGCGAGCCCGAGCGCACAGGGACAGGCGATGATCAGCACGGCGACCGCGCTCACCAGCGCATGCGCCAGCGCCGGAGGCGGGCCGAGGAGCGCCCAGCCGACGAACGTGACGACGGCGGCGAGGATCACCGCGGGGACGAACACGGCGGCGACGCGGTCCGCGAGACGCTGGATCGGGGCACGGGTCCGCTGCGCCTCGCCGACCATGCGCACGATCTGTCCGAGGACCGTCTCGCTCCCGACCCGCTCCGCGCGCACGACGAAACTGCCGGTGCCGTTGATCGTCCCCCCCGTGACGTGGGCACCGACGTCCTTGTCGACGGGCACCGGCTCGCCCGTGAGCATCGACTCGTCCACGGCGCTGCCGCCCTCCTCGACGACGCCGTCGATCGGCACGCGCTCGCCCGGACGGACGCGCACGCGGTCCCCCACGCGCACGTCGGCGAGCGGCACGTCACGCTCGCCGCCCGCGGTGACCAGACGCGCGGTCGGCGGCGTGAGGCCGAGCAGCGCGCGGATCGCGCTCGACGTGCGCGCGCGCGCGCCGAGCTCGAGCAGCTGCCCGAGCACGACGAGAACGACGATCACCGCCGCCGCCTCGAAGTAGAGCGGCACCGCCCCGGCATCGTCGCGGAACGCGGCCGGAAAGAGGCCCGGCGCCACCGTGGCGACGACGCTGTGGAGATAGGCGGCGCCCGTCCCGAGCCCGATGAGCGTGAACATGTTCGGACTGCGCTGGCGCAGCGACTGCCAGGCGCGGACGAAGAAGGGCGCGCCGCCCCACGCCACGACCGGCGTCGCGAGCAGCAGCTGGAGCCAGGCGGCGAGCCGCGGGCCGATCGTGCGCTGCACGGGTACGCCGAGCATGTCGCCCATGGCCAGGACGAGGAGCGGCAGCGTGAACGCGGCGCCGACGATCAGACGCCGGCGCATCGCCTCGCTCTCCGGATCGGCGTCGTCCAGCGTGGCGACGCGCGGCTCGAGCGCCATGCCGCAGAGGGGGCAGCTTCCCGGCGCGGAACGCACGATCTCCGGATGCATCGGGCAGGTGTACTCGGCGGCCGCGGGCGCCGGCGGCCTGGAACCCGGGCGCTCGGCGGCGCCCTCCGGCTCGGCCTCGAAGCGCTCCTGGCAGCGGGCGTTGCAGAAGAAGTACGTCGTCGAGCCGCGTCGGCTGGTTCGCCCGGCGTCGCGCGCCCGCGCCTCCTCCACCTGCATGCCGCAGACGGGGTCCGTCGCCACGATTTCTTCTCCGCGAATCGACGCGCCGCTGCAAGCGGCCGCCTGCGCGCCGGTGGCGCGGTGCAATTGATACCGGGGGGCCGACTTGATAGCTGAGCGCCGTGTGCCTGATCTCGGGGAGGTTCGATGGGTAGCCTGCAGCCGTTCGTCGACCGGTATCGCTCGCTCGCGCTCCTGCTGCTCCTGATCGCGGCGGTGACGGCCACCATCGTCTCCAGCTGCGGCAGCGGCGGTGGCGGATTCCGACGGTGGACTGTGCGCCCAGTGCGGCGATGCCCCCGACGGCCCCTGCCAGAGCAGCGCGTTCATCCTCCCCGGCGCGAACGAGCCGAGGCCCTGTCCCTCCGCCGACACGACCAACCCGGCCGGCTGCGTCGAGCGCACGCTCATCTGCCGCCGCAAGAGCGACAGCGCGCAACGCCGGTGTTTCCCGGGCAACGAGGCGGGTACCGAGGTCGACTTCCAGTTCCGCTGCGACGGCTCCCGACCAGGCGCGACGCTGGTCCCCCCGACCCTCACGCCGACGGCGACGGGCGCGACGCCCACCCCCGCGGGGACCCCCGTGTGCGGCAACGGCATCCTCGACCCGGGAGAGCAGTGCGAGGTGACGCTCGCCAATCCGTTCGGCAACCAGACCTGCGCCGACTTCTGCCTGAACAGCATCGGCGGCTCGCTGACGTGCACGGAGTTCTGCACCATCGACGTCACCTTCTGCACCGGGACCTGTACGGCCCCGTGATCGGCGGGGCAGCGGCGTACGCATCGGGAAGTTGATCGCCCGCGTACGCCGGAGCGGCAACTTCGCGCCTTGCGTTTCCGTCAGGCGCTACGATAGTCTGGCAGGCCTGAGGCGCTTGGAGTTGGAAAAGGAGGCGTGGAGATGGAGCTGCCAAAGTGCCAGAAATGCAACAACGGATTGTTGATCCCGTTGTCCGACTACGGGCAGGAAGGCGCGTCGGTCATGTTCAAGGCGTGGGTGTGCACCAACCCTGATTGCGGCTTCTCGCTGCGCGTCGACAAGGGCGACGTCACCTACGGAAAGAAGATCGAGCACAAGCACTGATCGCTCGCCTCGTCTCCGCGTGATCTGCCAAGGAAGCGCCGGCTGCGCTTCCTTTTTTTTGCCCGTCGTCCGCCCGCTCCTCCACCTCGCGACCGTTGCTTGCACCCCCGCGCGGGGCTGACTTATGGTGCCGCCGTGAACTTCGATCTCAGCCCCGAGCAGGAGATGCTCCGCCGTACGGTGCGGGAGTTCGCGGAGCAGGAGATCGCGCCGCGCGCCGCGCGAGCTCGACCGGCGCGAGGAGTTCTCCTGCGAGCTCACGCAGGCCATGGGCCGGCTCGGGCTCTTCGGCATGACCGTGTCGCCGGACTACGGCGGGCACGGCCTCGACTACCTCGTCGTACATCATCGCCGTCGAGGAGATCGCGCGCGTCAACGGCTCGCACGCCGCGACCGTCGCCGCGGAGAACTCGCTCGGCATCGGACCGATCTACTATTTCGGCACCGAGGAGCAGAAGCGTCGCTATCTGCCCGGCGCTCTGCGCCGGCACGCACCTCTGGGGCTTCGGCCTGACCGAGCCGTCGGCGGGGTCGGACGCCGGCGGCAGCCAAGACGACCGCACGTCTCGAAGGCGACCAGTGGGTGATCAACGGCAGCAAGATCTTCATCACCAACGCCGGCTCCGCCGATGACGCGCGGGCTCGACGGTGCAATGCGTGACCGGCACGCGGGCCGAACGGCAGAAGGAGTACAGCTGCGTCATCGTCGAGCAGGACACGCCCGGCTTCACGACGCGCACGATGCACGGCAAGCTCGTCTGGCGCGCGTCGAACACGGCGGAGCTCTACTTCGACAACGTGCGCGTGCCGCGCGAGAATCTCCTCGGCGAGCGCGGCGCCGGCTTCCGGCAGATGCTGGAGACGCTGGACAGCGGCCGCCTGTCGATCGCCGCCATGGGCCTCGGCGGCGCCCAGGGCGCCTACGAGGCGGCGCTCGCCTACGCCCGCGAGCGCACCCAGTTCGGGAAGCCGATCAGCACCTTCCAGGCGAACGCGTTCAAGCTCGCCGACATGGCGACCGAGATCGAGATGACGCGCAACCTGCTCTACAAGGCCTGCTGGCTGCGGGATCAGCATCGCGCCTTCCGCAAGGAGGCCGCGATGGCGAAGCTCTGGGCATCCGAGGTCATGCGGCGGGTGACGCACGCCGCGGTGCAGATCTTCGGCGGATACGGTCTCATGGAGGAGTATCCGGTCGCGCGCTTCTACCGCGATCAACGCCTGCTCGAGATCGGCGAGGGGACGTCCGAGGTGCAGCGCCTCGTCATCTCGCGCATCCTCGGCTGTTACGACTGAGCCGCCGCCCGTGAGCGCGAGCAACGGCGCGGCGACGCTGTTCCGGAACGGCCGGGTGCGCACGATGTGCGACGACGCGCCGCCCGACGAGGCCCTCGTCGTCCGCGGCGGCCGGATCGTCGCGAGCGGCGACGCCGCGGCCATGCGCGCGCTCGCGGGCCCCGGGGCGGCCACCGTCGATCTGCGCGGCGCCGCCGTCCTGCCGGGGCTCATCGACACGCACCCGCACCTGATGCACTTCGGGGCGTTCGGCTGGCCGCTGGCCGATCTGGCCGACGCGACGTCGCATGCGGACATCGTCGCACGCATCGCGCGCCGCGCCGAGTCGACGGCGCCCGGCGAGTGGGTGCTGGCGACGCCCGTCGGCGAGCCGCACTATTTCCTTCGCCGCTCGTATCGCGATCTCGCCGAGGGAGCCCTGCCCGACCGCACCGTTCTCGATCGCGCCAGCGCCCGGCATCCGGTGATGATCCAGGCCTGGGCCCCCGTCATCCCGAACGTCTGCGCGCTCAACTCCGCGGCGCTCGCGCGTCTCGGCATCACACGCGACTCGCCCGACCGGATCGAGCACGTCTGGATCGAGAAGGACGCGCGCGGCGAGCCGACCGGCATCCTCCGCGGCTCGGTCACCAACTACTACACTGGCGATGCGTTCATGAACCGCCTTCTCTGCCAGCTCCCCCCCTTGCAGCCCGACAGCGTCCTCGCCGGCACACGCGACGCGATGGCCCGCTACAACGCGCTTGGCGTGACGACCGTCTACGAGGGCCACGCGATGACCGCCGCGTTGATCGGGGCATACGGCATGCTGCGCGAGCGCGGCGCGCTCTCGGTGCGCGTGCTCGCCGCGCTCGAGGCCGAGAGTTACTCGCTGCCCTGGGACACGTCGTTGTCGACGCAGGAGTTCCAGGCCCAGCTCGACCAGGCACGGGATCTCGTGGCGCCGGGCGACGACCTCTTCCGCGTCGACGGCGTCACCGTGTCGCGCGGCGGGCCATGCTGGCCGGGATTCCTCCTCATGCGCGAGCCGTACCGTGGCCCGTACGGCGAGCCGACCACCGGGGTCTCGTTCGTCTCGGAGGAGAAGGCCGTGCTCGCGATGGACTTCTGCGCGCGCGAGGGACTGCGCCTGAACGTGATCGTCGCCGGTACCGCCGAGCACGACGTCTATCTGGCGCAACTCGAGGCGACCGTGGCGCGCTACCCCACGGTGCGCGAGCGCCACTGGATCCTGCAGCACGCGTTCTTCGTCGAGCCCGAGCAGGCGCGGCGCTACGCCGCGCTCGGGATGGACGTGACGACGAGCATGTCGTTCTCGTGGGGCAAGGGCGACCTCTTCCTCGAGCGCATCGGCGAGCACGTCCTCGGGGATCTGATCCCTCTCCGCCGGCTGCTCGACGCCGGCCTCACGGTTGCCTGCGGCAGCGACTGGGGACCGAAGAACGTCTTCGAGCACATCCAGCTTGCGCTGACGCACCGCTTCGCGGCGAGCGGCCGGAGCAATCTCGGCCCGGCGCAGCGGGTGAACCGCCCCGAGGCCGTCGCGATGTGGACCCGGGACGCGGCCCGCGTCCTGCGCTGGCGCGGCATCGGCACCCTCGCGCCCGACGATCACGCCGATCTCGTCATCGTCGACCGGGATCCGCTCACCTGTCCGCTGGACGATCTCCCGGGCACGCGTGTCCTGCGGACGCTTCTCGGAGGCGAGACGGTCTACGACTCGGGGGGCCTCTGATCGTGCGTGCGAAGCGCCTGGGCGTGCGACTCGCCGCGCTGGCGGTGCTCCTCACGTCACCCGCGCTGGCGTGCGATCGTGGCGGCGGGCCGCCGCCGCCCGCCGGGCGGCCGGCGACCCTGGTGCGTGGACTCGGGAGCCTGCATCACCCGATCACCACCAGCAGCGCCGAGGCACAGCAGTTCTTCGACCAGGGACTGCGCCTCGTCTACGCCTTCAATCACGACGAGGCGGTGCGCTCGTTCCGGCGCGCGGCCGAGCTCGATCCGAAGGCGCCAATGCCGGCGTGGGGCGTTGCGTTGGCGCTCGGGCCCAACATCAATCTCGACGTCGACCCGGACCGGGAGAAGGCGGCCTTCGCCGCGGCACAGCGGGCACGGACGCTCGCGGCCGGAGGTAGGGAGGAGGAGCGCGCGTACGTCGACGCTCTCGTGCGGCGCTACTCGGACGATCCCGGTGCCGATCTGAAGGCGCTGGCGCGCGACTACGCCGACGCCATGCGCGTCCTCGCCGCGCGCCATCCGGACGACCTCGACGCCGCCACAGTCTTCGCCGAGAGCCTGATGGACCTGCACCCGTGGCAGCTCTGGACGGCCGGCGGCAAGCCCGCCGACGGTACCGACGAGATCATCGCCACGCTCACACGCGTCCTGCAGCGCGACCCGCAGCATCTCGGCGCGAACCACTACTACATCCACGCCGTCGAGGCGTCGCCCTTTCCCGAGCGCGCGCTGCCGAGCGCGCAGCGTCTGCCGTTGCTCGCGCCCGCCGCCGGTCATCTCGTCCACATGCCGGCGCACGTCTACATGCGGACGGGCGACTACGTCGCCGCGGCGCACGCCAATCAGGCCGCCGTCGACGCCGACCGCGCCTATCTGAGGGCGGCGCATCCCGACGGCGTCTACCCCGCGCTCTACTACACCCACAACCTCCACTTCCTCACGGCGGCGCTGGGCATGGCCGGCGAGTCCATCGCGGCCGGCAAGGCCGCGGCGGCGCTCGCGGCGCAGGTACGGACGCTGGACGCCGCCGGCCCGATGGCGCCCCTCGCCGAGTACTTCGCGCCGACACCGCTCTTCGTCGCCCTGCGCTTCCAGCAGTGGGAGACGCTCCTCAAGGCGCCGCCTCCCGATGCGCGGCTGCCGGGCGCGACGGCGCTCTGGCACTTCGCGCGCGGCATCGCCTTCACGGCGAAGGGAGCGCCGGAGCGCGCCGGCGCCGAGCGCGTCGCGTTCGATGCCGCCCGCCACGCGGTGCCGACGGACGCCGCCTACAATCTCAGCCGCATGGATGACGTCCTCGCCGTGGCCGACGCGGTGCTGACCGCGCGGATGGCGGCCGCCGCGCACGACGACGACGCTGCGCTGGCCGCCTGGCGACGCGCGGTGGAGCGCCAGGATGCGCTCCCGTACGACGAGCCGCCCGCCTGGTACTACCCGGTGCGCGAGTCGCTCGGCGCCGCGCTCTGCACGAGCGGACACGCGGCCGAGGGCGAGGCCGCGTTCCGGGAGGACCTGGCGCGCAACCCGCGCAACGGCCGCTCACTCTTCGGGCTGGCGCACGCGCTGCGCGCACAGGGCAAGACGATCGCCGCCGACGAGGTGGACCGGGAGTTCCGCGCCGCATGGGCCTCGGCCGACGTACGGCTGCGGATCGATCAGCTGTGAGCCCGCGGCCGCGCCGCGGACGACTCAACGGATCAGGCGCTGGACGGCTTTGAATTCGGGAGCCGCTGCGGTGCGGACGAGCTCCAGGAGCGCGCTTTCGAGGGTGGCGGGCACCACCCCCGCCGCGAGCATCTTCTGCCAGCCGATCTCGGCGTCCACGGGACGGCGTGACGACGTGGTGTCCTTCACCAGGTGCACGGCGTAGCCGGCGGCGACGAGATCATGCGCCGTCTGGTTGACGCAGGCGTGCGTCTCGATGCCGGCGAGTATCACCTGATGGCGACGGAATGCCGCGAGGGCGGAGACGAAGCCGGGGGTTCCGCAGCAGCTCATGCTCATCTTCTCGATCGGCACCAGGTCCCGGGGCAGATGCTCGGCGACCTCGGCGACGGTGCGCCCGATCCCCTTCGGATACTGCTCGGTCAGCACGATCGGGACGCCCAGGCTGGTCGCGCCCTGCACCAGGAGGGCCGTCGCCCGGGCGACGCGCTCGTACTCGTGCAGGACGGTGCGATAGGCCTCCTGTACGTCGATGACGACCAGGACGGCGGCGGCGCGATCGAGCAGCCGTGGATGGCGCGGCGGGGCGGACGGCACGCGACTCAGTGTCTCGTCAGCGTCTCGCTCTCGGTGTTCACTCCGAGCAGGGCGGTGAGCGCGTCGCAGGCCTCGCTCAGCGGGCCCTCGACGGTGTCGCTCACGAGCTGCTCGACGGCGGCCAGATCGTCGGGGCCGGGCGGCTCGGTCTCGTGGTGCATGCCATGCAGCGCCCAGGCGACCGTGCTCAGGCGATTGCGCACCTCGGTCAGCAGCGCGAGGGTCCGTTCCGGGGACATCTCCGGTGATTCCTTGCCCTTCTCTGCCATGCCTCCTCCTAGCCCAGCGGGTGTGCCGATCGGAAGCTCACTCTAGACCGGGACGAACGGGTCAGCAATCGTGAAAGACGCGCGTCAGCGAGCCTTTGGCGGCGTGCAACCCGGCGGGGCCACGAAGGTGTCGCCGACGCGACGGATCGCGATCCGGTCGGCGTCGGGGCCGGCGGCAGCGAGCAGCCGCGTCATCGCCGCCCCGAGGGGCTCCTTGCCGAGTCGGAAGGTATCGAAGTGCACCGGCAGGAGGTAGCACGCGTCGAGCGCGCGGAACATGCGCCAGGCCTGCTCCGGATCGGCGTGGTTCATGATCCACGGATCGTAGGCGCCGATGCCGAAGATCGCGACGTCGATGCGCGGGGCGCGGTCGAGCGCGCCGAACGCTTCCGTGTACGCGGTGTCGCTGGCGAAGAGCACGCGACGCCCGCCTTTGGTGAGGAGATAGCCGTTGTAGCCACGCCACGATCCCCATGGCCAGCGCTTGCCCCAGTGGTTCACCGGAATCGCCTCGATGGTGACGCCGCCCGTCTCGATGCGCTCGCCCCAGCCGAGCTCGACCACACGCGCAAACCCGAGGTCGTCGACCAGATCGCGGTCCTGCTTCGGGACGACGAGGAGCGGCGTGTGCGCGACGCGACGCAAGGACGGTCGGTCGAGGCTGTCCATGTGGGCGTGCGTCACCAGGACGGCGTCGAGCGGCGGCAGATCCTCGGGGGCGAGGGCGGCCTGCACCACGCGCGTCGGGCCGACGGTCATGCCGCCGATCTGCACGCCGATGCGCGCGAAGAACGCCGGATCGGTGAGGATCCTGGTCCCGGCGAAGTCGATCAGGACGGTCGCGTGTCCCACCCAGGCGATCGTCAGGTCCTCGCTCGACCAGGTCGCGGGCGCCGGCCGGACCGGCGCTGCTTGCGGCCGGCGCCACGGTGCCCCGCACGCGTATGCCAGCACGACGATCGCGGTGGCGAGAGCGAGCCAGCCGAGACGGCGCAGCCCGCGGCGACGATCAGTGCGCGCCGTCGTGATGGTCGTGATGCTCCCCGGGCATCGGCACGACGACGGACGACACGAGCTTCGCGGCGCTGCCCTTTACGCGCACGCACGTACGGTTGTACACCCCGGTGATCAGCGCGGTCCCGGTGATCTGCACGTCCGTCAGCATGGTCGCCTCCGGGACGCTGGCGATCGCCCGTGCGACGGCCACGTCCAACGACGCCCGATGGAGCGGCAGCAGCAGCACCTGGGTGCCGCAGTCCTCGCCGGTGGCGCCTGTCGCGAGGACCATGGCCGGGGCGTATGCCTCCTTGCCGAGGATGCCCGGCAGCGTGGCGATCGGCGCGGTGCACCCGAGCGTCGCGAGAGAGACGGCCAGCGCCGCGACCGCCGCGCCGCCGCCGAACCGACGGGCGGCGCTCAATGGCGCGCGAGGAGGCGCCGCCGCACCTCGTTCATCTGGCGGCGCGCGGCGTCGGAGAACCAGACGTCGAGGAAGTCGCGGTCGATGCGTGCCCGGCTGTCGGCGATCCGCGCCAGGGCGGGCGCGAGGAGCTGCGACTTGATCGTCGCGTAGGCGTCGAGCGAGTCCGGTGCGATCGTCCGCGCCACGGCGACGGCGCGCGCCAGCAAGCCGTCGGCGTCGACGACCTCGTCGACGAGGCCGCGCGCGCGCGCTTCCTCGGGAGTGTAGAGCGCGCCCGTGAGCATCACCTCGCGCACCCGCTCCGGCGGCAGTGCATGACGCGTGATCTCGAACGGGACACCCGGAAACGGGATGCCGACCTGCACCTCGTTCAGGCCGATCTGCGCGTCCTCGTTGTCGACCGCGATGCGGAGGTCGCACGCGAGTGCGATGACGCATCCACCGGCGATCGCATGGCCATTGACCGCGGCGATCGTCGGCCGCGGCAGCGAGAACCACGCCAGCACGGTCTCACCGAGCCGATCGACGAAGGCGCGCAGCGTGGTGCGGTCGAACTCATAGAGCTCGAGCAGGTTGAGCCCGGCCGAGAAGCAGCTGCCGGTCCCGGTGAGCACGACCGGTGACGGCGGTGCGCTCTGCAGGTCGGCAATGGCAGCCTGGAGATCGGTGAAGAACGCGCCGTCGAGCGCGTTCACCTTGTTCGAGGTCATCGTGACGACGGACACGTCGTCGATCTGCTCGATGCTCCAATGGGCCACGCGCGCTCCGGGGTGCCCGTCAGGGGACGACGCGAATCGACTCGATGACGACCGGCGTGCTCGGCACGTTCTCGTAGGGTGGCTTCGTCGTCGTGGGCACGGCGGCGATCTTCTTCACGACGTCCTGCCCGCCCACGACCTTGCCGAACACCGCGTAGCCGAAACCCTGCGGGGACTCGTCACGGTGGTCGAGGAAGCCGTTGTCGACGGTATTGATGAAGAACTGCGCGGTCGCGCTGTCGACCACGCCGGTGCGCGCCATCGCCAGGGTACCGGTGGTGTTCTTCAGGCCGTTCCCGGCCTCGTTCTTGATCGGCGGGCGCGTCGGCTTCTGCTGCATCTCGGCGGTGAACCCTCCGCCCTGGATCATGAACGTCGGGATGACCCTGTGGAAGATCGTGCCGTCGTAGAACTTGGCGTCGACGTACTCGAGGAAGTTCTTGACGGTGATCGGGGCCTTGTCGGGATAGAGCTCGATCGTCACGTCGCCGAGGGAGGTCTTCATGACCACCTGGGGGGCCTTGGCGCTGGCGGGACCCCTGTCCGGCGACGGACTCTTCTCGGGGTCGGCGGCCTGTGCCGTTGCGACCGAGACCAACAACATCGAGACAGCTGCCAGCATCACCGCGTGCGTCATGCGTCCTCCTCGCCTGGTGGGGTCGACCGCCGTCGTCGTACCCCACGGGCTTCGCGAGGGTCAAGGTGTCCTGCCGCTGGTCTGAGGCCGTGCGATCGCCTACAGTGCGCCGCGCCCCGTCGCTGCCGAAAGGAGCCGTCATGCGTACCATCAGCGGTCTGGAAGAGATGCAGAGCCTCGTCGGGCAGGAGATCGGCGTGAGTGATTGGCACGCGGTCACGCAGCAGGAGATCGACACGTTCGCCGACGCCACCCACGACCACCAGTGGATTCACGTCGATCCCGAGCGCTGCAAGCGCGAGTCGCCCTTCGGGGGACCGATCGCGCACGGGTACTACACCCTGTCGCTCGCCCCGCACCTGCTCGGGCAGATCGTGCACGTCGACGGCGTGCGCATGGGCGTCAACTACGGCCTCAACAAGATGCGCCTTCCGAGCCCCCTGCCGATCGGCGCCAGGGTGCGGGCGCGCGCGGTGTTGAGCGGCTACGAGCCCATCCAGGGCGGCGGCGCGGCCACCTTCGGCCTCACCTTCGAGGTGGAGAATCAGGCGAAGCCGACCTGCGTCGCCGAGGTGATCTACCGCTACTACGTCTGAGCGCGGGCGCGCCTATCCCGCGAGCGCCGGGATGACGCGTTCCTGGAAGAGCGCCAGCGCCTCGAGATCGAACGGCGCGCGCAGCGCGAGGTTCACGCGCTCCGCGCCGGCGGCGCGATACGCCGCCACCCGATCGATCACCTGCTGCGGCGTGCCGATCAGCATGCCGGGCTCGAGGAAGGCCATCATCGCGCCGAACTGCTCGTCGAGCGCGGCGCGCTTGCGCTTCGCGCCGGCCTCGTCCGGCGCCAGCGCCAAGCCGAGGTTCACCGTGCGCATGATCGCCGCCGGGTCGCGGCCGAGGCGCTCGCACCAGCCGCTCAGCACCGCGTTCTTCTGCGCGAAGACGTCGGGCGCGACGAACGGCACGTTCCAGCCGTCGGCGCGCTCGGCGACGATGCGCAGCAGGCGCTTCTCTCCCATGCCGCCGATCCAGATGCGCGGCCGTCCGAGCGGGCGCGGCTCGCAGCGCGCTTCGCGCAGCTGATAGTAGCGCCCCTCGAAGGTGACGGTCTCCTCGTCGAAGAGCCGCCGCATGATCGCCGCCGACTCGTCGAGCCGATCGAGACGCTCGCGCAGCGACGGGAATGGCAGGCCGTAGGCGGCGCACTCCGCTTCGTGCCAGCCGATGCCGAGACCGATCTCCATGCGGCCGCCGCTCACGTGGTCGATCGTGACCGCGGCCTTCGTCAGCACCGCCGGATGCCGGTAGAGCACGCAGAACACGAGGCAGCCGACGGTCACGCGGCGGGTCTCGGCGGCGAGCGCCGTCATGGTGGCGACGCCCTCCAGGCACGGGCCGCGCGTCGCGCCCATCACGGCGGGCGTGAAGTGGTCCCATACCGAGACCCAATCGAAGACGCCCGTGTCGGCGGCGTGCCACGCCGCGCGCAGCTCGTCGATGGTGCAATGCTGCGGTCCCGTGTGCACCCCGAAGCGCAGCCCCATCGCGTCAGCCCGCCCGCGCCTCGGCGGCGACGACGTCCTCCTCGCACTCGACCGTGAACCCGAGCGCCTCGATCATGCGGTGCGTCGGCACGGCGGCGAGGCCCGGCGTCGTGAGGTAGCCCTCGATGAAGATCGAGTTGGCGGGATAGAGCGCCAGCGCCTGCCACGCCCCCAGGCTGCGCTCGCGCCCGCCGGCGGCGCGGATCTCGCTCGCGGGGTTCGTCAGGCGGAAGAGACAGAGCGCCTTCAGGCCGCGTGTCGCCGTAACCGGCTCGCGGCCGGCGAACGGCGTGCCGCCGATCGGCAGCAGGAAGTTCACCGGCAGCGAGTCGACGCGCAGCGCGCGTAGCGCGAACGCCAGCTCGACGACGTCGTCGTCCGTCTCGCCCATGCCGATGATCCCGCCGCAGCAGGTCGAGAGCCCGGCGCGCTGCACGGCCTGCACGGTGGCGACACGGTCGGCGTACGTGTGGGTGGTGCAGATCTCGGGGTGGAAGCGGGCGCTCGTGTTGAGGTTGTGATTGATCCAGCCCACCCCCGCCGCCTTCAGCTCGCGCGCTTGTGGCTCGTCCATCAGCCCGGCGGAGATGCAGATCTCGAGCGCGGGGAAGCGCGCTTTGATCGCGCGGGTTGCCGTACCCAGCTCATGGATGTCCCGCGCGCTCGGCCCGCGGCCGCTGGTCACCATGCAATAGCGGCGCGCCCCGCGCTCCACCGCGGCCTCGGCGCCGGCCAGGAGCTGGTCGAACGGCAGGAGTCGATAGGTGTCGATCTCGGCGGTCGAGACGGCCGATTGCGAGCAGTAGTGGCAGTCCTCCGGACAGAGGCCGCTGCGCGCGTTGCGCAGCATGCAGAGCTTCACCCGGCGGCCGAAGTGCCGCTCGCGGACGCGGAAGGCCGCGAGGAGGAGCCCGCGCAGATCGTCGTCGGGCGCACGCAGCACGGCCAACGCCTCGTCGCGCCCGAGCGCCTCACCGGCAAGGGCGCGCGCGGCATACCGGTCGTATATCGCGTGGCCGTCGCCGTGCCCGTGGGTGCGTGGATCGCTCATGACCAACCTCGTTGATGCGCGTAGAAGAACGGGCCGCCGAGATACATCGCAAAGCCGATCGCGTACACGAACGCCAGGTCGGCCTCCTCCTCGTTCGCGACGATGCCACGCTCGAGCAGCACCCTCGCCTTCTGCCAGATGGCGCGCACGCAGCGCTCGACGATCTCGTCGGCGTCGGCGGCGCGCGCGCCGCGTGGGGCGGCGAGCGTCGCAAGCTGGGCGTACGGCGCGCCCTTCTTGCCGTCCTTCCATTCGTAGAAGCCGCCGCCGGACTTGAGACCGAACCGTTGGCGATCGCGGAGCTGGACGACGAGCGGCGGCCGCGCCGGCTCGTCGATCGCGGCGAGCACGTCGAACATGCCGGCGGCGACGTCCACGCCGGCTTGGTCGGCGACCTCGAACGGCCCCATCGGGAACACGCGCTCGCGCATGGCGGCGTCGATGGCCTCGAGCGGAGTGCCCTCGCGGTAGAGCGCCTCCGCCTCGCGGAAATACTCGGCCAACCCGGCGTTCACCAGGAAGCCGGGCGACCCGTCGTGCAGCAGGACCGGCACCTTGCCTATCTTGCGGACGAAGCCGTGCAGGGCCGCCAGCACCGCGGGCGGCGTCTCCGGCGTGCGCACCACCTCGACGAGCGCGCGCAGCGGATGCTCCGCCGGACTGAAGAAATGCAGATTCACCATCTGCGCCGCTGCCCCGCCCCCTTCCGCGAAGAAGCGGCCGAGGAAGCCGGGGCCCATCGAGCTGCTGTTCGAGCTGATGATGGCATCGCGACGTACGACCGTGGCGAGGCGGCGGTAGAACTCGGCTTTCGCCTTCGGGTCTTCCTTGCGGGCCTCGATCACCAGATCGCATCGCGCCAGCGCCGCGAGATCGGTGACCACCGGAATCGACGCGACCTCCGCCTCGGCGGTCGCCGCATCGAGCCGTCCCCGGGCGACGAGGACGTCGTACTTCTGGCGCAGCCGCGCCGGGGCGCCAGCGGCCAGGGCGGGGACCGGAACGTGGCCGACGACGTCGTAGCCGGCGCGGCGCGCGAGGAACGCGATCGCATTGCCCATGTAGCCGTCGAACCCGTCCACGCCGACGCGGCGGATCGCCGCCGGCGTGGCGCTCGCGAGCGCGGGCGGCAGCTTGTTCACGCGCTGCTGCGTGAAGAAGAAGCGCATGCCGGCCTTCGCCTCGCTGGAATTGGCGATCTCGAGGAAGCGGTCGCGCTCGAGCGCGATGCCCTCGGCGAGCGGCAGCTGGACGCCGCGCGTGATGACCTCGAGCGCGACGAACGGCGCGCGCGGACGGTCGCGTCCCTGCGTCGCCTTCTTGATGGTCGGGAGCACCATCGGCGCCACCTGCGACGCCAGCGAGAAGTCGGGCGTCGGGCGCCGCAGGGTCGGCACGGTCTCGCGCAGATAGCGAACGCCGAACGCCGCAACGTCCTCGCCCTCCGGGGCCAGCGCGTCGAGCATGCCGATCGCGAGCGCCGGCTCGGCGCGCAGCGTCTTCCCCTGCAGGATCACCGTGAGCGCCGCGTCGCCGCCCAAGGGATCCGCCGCATTGACGAGCCCGGTGCGTCGCGGCAGCCGCTGCGTGCCGCCGAGCCCGGGGAAGATGTTGAGCAGCATCTCGGGAAACCCCACCGCCGAGCGGCGCGTCGCCACGATCGCCCGACAGGCGAGGGCGAGCTCGTAGATGCCGCCGAGACAGACGCCGTCGAACGCCGCGACCCAGGGGATCGGACCGTTCTCGATCGCCGCGAGGACCGCGTCGCCGCGGTCGATGAGCGCGGCGAGGTCCGTGGCGCTGCCCTGCATCAGCTCGCCGATGTTGGCCCCGGCGCCGAGGCCGTAGCGGTTGCCGAGAAGCACGACGCCGGCGAGCGGCGCGCGCCCGTGCTGCGCGCGGATGTCCGCTTCCACGGTCTCGAGCTCCTCGATCGCCGCGCGCGAGAGCGTGTTCATGCCGCCGGAATCGAAGGTGACGAGGGCCACGCCGTCGCTGACGCTGGTGCGGAACTGTGCCATGGGGACTCCTCGGGTCCCGGTTGTCCCGGGGCGCGGCACGTTTGTCAACCGACCCGCCGCAGCGCGTTCACCAGTGACCGGAATTGCCAAGCACGCAGGATCGTGGTGAGCATGCGCCATGATGGGGAGTGGGCGCGCGGGACGCCGGATGCTGATCGCGCTCGTCGGTCTCGCGATCCTCGGCGCGGGATCGGTCATCCTGCTGCCGACGGCCCTGGCGCCGTTCCTCTCGGCGCGCCTGAGCGCCGCGCTCGGCGTGCCGATCCGCGTCGGCTGGGCGACGTGGAATCCGTTCGCGTCCCGCATCGTGCTGCACCGGCTGACGCTCGCGCTCGCCCCCGGTGCCGCGCCGGTCGTGACGGCGCGAACGATCATCGCCGACGTCGCCCTCCGGCCGTTGCTCGACGGCCGGCTCTCGTTCCCTCGTCTCACCGTCCGTGATCCGTGGATTGCGCTCCGCCGCACGGCGGACGGCGACCTCGATCTCGGCGCGGTGCTCGCACCCGCCGCCGCTCCGGCTGCGACCCAGGAGGGCTCGGTGCGCAGCATCGTGGTCGAGCGGCTGCGGATCGCGGGCGGCAGCGTCGAGTTCCGGGACGAGACGGCGACTCCCCCCCTCTCCACGTCCGTGCAGCTCGAGGACGTGAGCGCCGACGATCTCGAGCTGGCGTTCACCGGGCGGTCCGACGTGCAGCTCGACCTCGCGAGCCGGATCGAGGACGCGCCGTTGCGTCTCAGCCTTGCCTATCGCGCGCGCGGGGCCGATTCACGTCTGCGAATCGATCTGGAGACCAAAGGGGCGTCACTGGCGCGCACGCTCTTCTACGCTCCGCTCGGATGGCGGGAGGTGTCGGGAACCCTGGACACGACGCTCACCTATAGCCGCGAGGCGATCGCGGGATCCTTACGGACCCACACCCTCACCGGCCATGCGGTCGCGCGCGATCTCGCCTTCGCCGATCCCGGCGCGACGAAGCCGCGGGTGCGAGCGAAGCGCGCCCGGATCGGCCATCTCGACGTCGACCTCGTGGCACGCCGCACCACTCTGCGCGCCGTGGAGCTCGAGGACTTCGAGGCAGTCGTGGCGCGCGAGGAGGCGGGCGTCCGGATTCCCTTCGTGACGGCCGACGCGGGCTCCCCGGACACGCCCTGGACGACGGTCGTCGGCGACGTGACGCTCGGCGCCGGCACGATCATCCTGCGGGACGTCATTCCGAACGCCGAGCCCGAGCTGCGGGCGACGGTACGCGCCGGCAGCTTGCGCACCGGCCGCGACGGCGGCCTGCGTCTGGTGCTGCGCACGACCACGGCCGCGGGCAACCTCGACGTCGACGGGCGGTTCGATGACCGCGCGTCCGGTCTGCGTCTCACCCTCCACGAGGTCGCCCTCCCCGAGCTCTCCGAGCGCCTGCGCCTGCCGTTGCGATTCGCAACCGGCACGGTCGACGGTGTGATCGACGCCGACCTCACGTCCACCGCCGACCCGCGGCTGAGCGGGGCGCTGCACCTGCTCGGCGGTCGCACGGTCCCCGACCCGAAGACGCCCACGGACGTCCTCGCCTGGCAGGATCTGACGGTCGAGATCGCGGAAGCCCACCTCGCGCCGCCGCGACTACGTCTCCGACGCCTCGCGGCGGAGTGGCCGTACGCCATGGTCCATCGGACGGCGAGCGGAGTTTTCCCTCTGGGTGCCGGAACGTGGACCGCGGCGGGCGACGCCGGCGCGCCACCCGCCGCCGACGCGCCTCCCGCGGGAGCGGACCTCATCATCGACGACGTCGCGCTGCACCACGGGCGCGTCGAGTTCTACGATACGACGCTGCAACCGCCCTTCTGGACCGAGCTGACCGACACCGAGATCGCCGGACGAGCGCTCGCCTGGAGCCCCTTCACGGCGACGCATCTGGAGGTTGCCGGCGCGGTCGACGAGCTCGCGCCTCTGCGCGCGAGCGCGGTTGTCGACGCCGCGCAGGCGCGGATCGACGTCGATACGGAGCATCTCCGCCTGCCGCCGCTCAACCCCTACCTGCAGCCGATCCTGCAGTACGCGATCACCTCGGGAAGCGCCCGCATCTCGTCGGCCGTCACCCTCACCGGCTCGCGGGTGGAGTCGAGGAACGACCTCGTGCTGTCCCGCTTCGGCCTGGCGCCGACCGGCGACGACCGCTTCCAGCGCGAGCTCGGCGCGCCGCTCTCAGTGACGCTGGCGCTCATGAAGGACTACCGGGGCGACATCAGGCTCGCACTGCCGATCGAGGGCGACCTCGGCAACGGCGAGTACGAGGTGCGCAATCTCTTCTCGACCGCCCTCAGCAAGGCGCTGATCGGTGCGGTGCAGTCGCCGGTGAAGCTGCTCGGATCGCTCTTTCGGCGCGACGACCAGGAGCGGTTCGACCTGCGACCGGTGCCGTTCGCCGCGGGGAGCGCGCAGCTCGCAGCCGACGGCGAGGCGAGGATCGCCGAGGTCGCGCGGCTGCTCACGCGCCACGCGGGCCTCGACGTCGTTCTCGTGCCCGACCCGAGCCCCGCCGACGCGACGGCGTTGGCAGCGTCGGCGCCCGGCGACCCGGGCGCCGCCGGCCTCGCGCGGCTTGCCGACGCGCGCCTTCGCGCCGTGGTCGATCGTCTCGTCGGGACGCACGGCCTCGCCGCCGCCCGCATCGCGTCGATACCGTGGACCCCCGGACCGCTGGAACCGGAGGCGCTTCCCGGGGTCGACGTCCAACTGCGCGGCCATTGAGGCAGGGACGCGCGCCCGCGCGAGGACACTCAGAAGTCGACGAGGCTGGTGCTGAGATACCGCTCGGCGGAGCTGGGGAAGATGACCACGAAGAACTTCCCTTTGAAGTCGACGCGGGCGGCCACCTGCAGGGCCGCCCACGCCGCGGCGCCGCTGCTGATGCCGCATGGAATGCCTTCCTCGCGGGCCACGCGCCGGGCGGTGACGAGCGCATCCTCGTCGCGGACCTGGACCACCTCGTCGATGATGCGCGTGTTGAGGATCGCCGGGACGAAGCCGGCTCCGATGCCCTGGATCTTGTGCGGGCCGGGCGCGCCGCCGGAGAGCACCGGCGATGCGGCAGGCTCGAGGGCGATGGCACGGAAGCTCGGCTTCCGTTCGCTTCAGCACCTCGGCCACCCCTGTGATCGTGCCGCCCGTGCCCACGCCCGAGATGAGGACGTCGACCGCGCCGTCGGTATCCTCCCAGATCTCGAGCGCGGTCGTGCGTCGATGGATGTCCGGGTTGGCGGGGTTCTCGAACTGCTGCGGGATGAACGGCGCCGGGCGTCTTGCGGCGCGAGTTCCTCGGCGGTCGCGATCGCCGCGCGCATGCCCCCGGCGGCCGGCGTCAGCACCAGCTCGGCGCCGAGCAAGCGCGAGCAGCTTCCGGCGCTCCTCGGACATCGAGTCGGGCATGGTGAGGATCAGTCGGTAGCCGCGCGCGGCGGCGACGAACGCGAGCGCGATGCCCGTATTCCCGCTGGTCGGCTCGATGATCACCGAGTCCGGAACCGAGCTGCCCGGCCCGCTCGGCGGCATCGATCATGTTGACGCCGATGCGATCCTTGACGCTGGAGAGCGGATTGAAGAACTCGAGCTTCGCGTACATCCGGACGTCGAGTCCGCGAGTGATGCGGTTCAACCGCACGAGCGGCGTCCGCCCGACCGTCTGCGTGATGTCGTCGAACAGGCGTGCCATCGTCGACCCCCCCGTGTGTGCGAAAACAACTACCCGTTTATCCTACCGCATGCGCCGCGTCACGACGGCGGCGGCGGACGGCTTTACAGCGCGACGCCGGGGTATTACGCTTTCTTCACGCACCGCTCGGTGCGCGGAATCGCTCGCACCCGATCGAGGTGGCACAGGCCTCGGGCCGAGTCAGGAACCGGTGATCGGGACCGGGGGACGGCATCGGCGGCCGTCGATCGGTAGCGGGGCATGGGCCCGCCCGGTGGTCTCGCCGGACGAAAGGAGGTGATCCAGTGACGTATTCCCCTACGGTGATCTGTGAGGTGGTGGCCTCCTAGGCGACCCCTCAACGTCGCTGGGTCCCTCTACGGGGACCCAGGCACCACCGAGCCCCGATGGTCCCCGCTTCACCGGCGGGGGCGGCGCGTCGCCGCCATTGGCTGTCGGGGCTTTTCTGTGGGCGGCTATTCTCCGCCGTCGGGCCGCCCGAGCCAGTCCAGTACCGCGCGATTGAAGTCGTCGGCGTACTCGATGATGCACGCCGTGTCCGCCGCGTGGCAGAACGGCGAGCCGCGCTCCCGGAATGCGCGGCCGCGATCTCCTCGCTCAACGCGACCGGTGTCAGCACGTCCTCCGCTGCGGCGAGGACGAGCGTCGGCGCACGCACCGCGTTCAGGCGCGCCAGGGTCTCGGTGCTCGAGGATCGCGTCGACCTGTCGCGCATAGGCCTCGGGCGCCATGAACGGCATGGCGCCGACGACGTCGAGGATCTCGGCCAGCCGCGTCCCGTCGTTCATGGTCGCCGGCGACAGGAGCCACGGCAGATGGGCGATGCTTTCGCTCACCGGCTCGGCACCCTGGAGGCGTGCCCAGCAGCGGTGCAGCAGGAAGGTGCGGCGCAACGGCTCGGGACGCGCGAACGACAATGCGACGACCAGCCGTGCGACCCGCTCGGGGTGCGCGATCGCCAGCTCCTGCGCGATCATGCCTCCCATGGAGACGCCGAGCACATGCGCGCGCGGGATGTCGAGCGCGTCCAGCACGGCCCGCGCGTCCTCCGCCATCGCGGGGACCGTCCACGGCGCCGACGGACAGCCGCTGCGGCCGGCGCCGCGGTTGTCGAACGTGATGACCCGATGGTGGCGGGCGAACGCGTCGCGCTGCGCCACCCACGTCTCGATGCTCGCTCCCAGCCCCATGATGAGCAGGAGCGGTGGCCCGCTGCCCGTCTCCTCGACGTAGAGATCGACGTCCGGTGTGGCGACCAGCGGCACGGCTCGTCAGAGGCGCTTGGCCATCTCGAGGGCCGATTGTCCCGAGGGGTAGAACCGCGTGTAGTGCGACAGGACGGCGAAGCCGCAGCTCGCATAGAGACGGCGTGCGATCAGATTGGTGGCGGCGGTGCTGAGGCGGAGCTCGCGCATCTGCGCGGCGCGCGCGCGGCGCTCGATCTCGACCACGAGCCTTCGACCGATCCCCTCCCGCCGCCGATCGGCGACGACGGCGATCGCCAGCAGCTCGCCCCCGACGACCGGGATGAAGCGACGGGGCGGGCGTGCGCCGAGCATCGCGAACCCGACCGGCCGCCCGTCGACGTCCTCTGCCAGGACCGTCTGCACCGCCGGGTCCGCGAGCCAGCCGGGCAGGACGCCGCTGTAGTCGCCGTAGCGTCCGAAGACCTGTTGCGACAACCCTCTCACGAACCCCACGTCGCCCGGACATCCGTCACGGATGGCGGGCCCGTTCATCGGGACGCCTCGAGGTAGCCCGGGTTGGCGACGCGCAGCTTGTCGTCGGTCGTCACGCGAAGGTGCGCCATCACCGCCTCGCGCAACGGCCCGTGGTCGGCGTCACCTTGTCGGATGCGCGCCGCCAGCTCGGCGTTGAGCGCGCCGACCGCCGCGCGCAGGACGACCGGATCCTCCGGCGGCGTCTCCTCGAGCGGGTCGTTCTCGGGGTCCTCCGCGCAGAGCGGCTGCAGGCGCATCCACTCGGCGCGAAGCTGCTCGTCGGCGTCGCGCAACTCCCGCTCCACGATCGCGAGGACGTTCGCGGCCACGCGCGCATGGAATTGGCGGCCGCCGTCGAGCGCGGGCACGACCTGTCGCGTGAGGAACTCGCGCACCGCGCCGAGAAGCTCGAGGATCGTCGGTCGGTCCTGCATGTCGCTCAGCCGATCAGCTGCAACAGGTCGTGCTCCACCTCGGCGGTCCGGCGTCCCAGGCTCGCGAGCTCGACGACTGGGGACCCCACCGTCGAGGAACGTCCGGGCCTGGGCGATGCAGATCACCGCCCACTTCATGTTGCCGAAGACCTCCCAGAAATGCACGACCCCGGGGTCGACCTCGCCGCCCCCGGCCGCCTCGTAGGCGGCAAACAGCTCCTCGCGCTCCCGACGCCCCCGACCGGAAGGACGACCGCCGAACCGCCATGACTTGACGCACATCCACCCGAAGATCCTCCATGGGATCCCCCGGTGCGCAAGCTCCCAATCGAGGACGGCCCGCACCCCCTCGCGGTCCGAACAGCACGTTGCCGATGCGATAGTCGCCGTGCACGAGCGTATGCCGCGCCGCCGCGGGCGCACGCATCGCCAGCCAGCGCAGCGCCGAGCTCGATGACCGGATGGGGCTCGGGCGCGAGGCCCCGATAGAGCTGCTCATAGCGCTCGACCTCGTACGCGGCGGGACTCCGTCCCTCGGGCGGCGCCGGCAGGAACGCCAGGCCCCGCGCCTGCGACGTCGACCGCATGGATGCCGCGCGAGGATTGCGCCGAGCTGTGCGGTGATCGCGTGGCGTGCGCGCTCGTAGGCGGCGTCCCGCAGCAATCGCCGCGCGAGCGTCTCGCCCGCGACGTACTCCATGATGAAGAAGCGGCGCGCCGAGCGACTCGGGATCCTCGCCGAGCCAGTGCACGGCCGGCACCGGCACGCCGGCGGCGTGCGCGGCGCGCATGCACGCGGAACTCGTGTGCGCGATCGGCATGCGACGCTCGTCGGCCCGGGATCGCGGCGCAGGACGAGCTGGCGGGCGGCCGCACCGCCGAACGTCGCCTCGAAGAGCCAGATCTCGCGCGAGGCGCCCCCGGCGAGGCGTGCGCAACCCGCACCGTGACCGGTGTGCCCGCGGCCCGCGTGAGAAAGAACGGCCAGTCGGGCTCGGCGAGCTCCCCGGCGTCCATGTCCCTGGCATACGGCGGCGCGGATCGACGGATCAAGCGTGGCGCGCGCGCGCGATTTGCCGCCCCGCGACGGCTGTGTCAAAAAACGTGCGACGCTTCCCGACAGCATCGCCCACCGAGGAGGACTCCATGAAGCTCGTCGAAGGCAAGGTCGCGATCGTCACCGGCGCGGGCCGCGGCATCGGTCGCGCCGTCGCGGAGCTCTTCGCGGCACACGGCGCCAAGCGTCGTCGTCAACGACCTCAAGGAAGAGCGTCGCCGAGGAGGCGGCCGCGGCGATCCGCTGCCGGCGGCGGCGAGGCGCTCGATCGTCGCCGGCTCGATCACCGATCCGAAATTTCCCGACCGTCTCGTGAAGAGCGACGGTCGACACGCTTCGGCTGCGCTCGACGTGATCGTCAACAACGCCGGCTACACGCACGACGGCGTGATCCACAAGATGTCGGACGAGCAATGGTACGCGATGATCGACGTCCACCTGACCGGCCCGTTCCGCCTGCTGCGCGCCGCCTCGCTCTACTGGCGCGACTGGGCGAAGGCGGAGACCGCCGAGGGCACGCGCGGTGATGCGCAAGGTCGATCAACGTGTCGTCGACGTCGGGCGTCGCCGGGAACGCCGGCCAGGTGAACTACTCGGCGGGCAAGATGGGCATCGTCGGCGTCACGAAGACGCTGGCGCGGGAATGGGGGCGGCTGAACATCAACGTCAACGCCGTCGCCTACGGGTTCATCGAGACCCGGCTCACCGCCGCCAAGGATCAGCGCGTGAAGGAGGAGGTCGACGGCCAGCTCGTCGAGCTCGGGATCCCGGAGGACATGCGGAAACGCGCCAAGGCGATGATCCCGCTCGGCCGCTCGGGCACGCCGGAGGAGGCGGCCGGGCCCGGTGCTCTTCCTCGCCTCGCCGCTCGCGGACTACGTCACCGGCCACGTCGTCCTGGTGACCGGCGGCAGCTACATGTAGCGGCCGGCCGCCGCCGAATGCAGCGGCGGTCCGTGCGGGCTATAGTCGGCGCGTGCGCGGCTTCATCCTGCAGCCCACCTATCGCGTGGTGAACGGGCGCCCCGAGGTGCACCTCTACGGGACGCTCGAGAACGGCGAGTCCTTCTGCGTCGATCGACGACCGCGTGCGGCCGTACTTCTTCGTACCGGCGGCGCGCGGCGACGGACGTCGAGCGTCTCGGCGCCACCGTCCGTCGCCGACCGAGCTGCGTCGCGCTCTCGACGGCGCGGCCGGTCGCGCGCGTCGAGACCGGCGGTCCCGGCGCGACGTGCCGCCGCTCCGCCAGCGTCTCGCAGGCCGCGCGGCATCGACCTGCTTCGAGGCCGACCTGCGCTTCGCGTATCGCTATCTCATCGATCGCGGGCTGCGCGCCGCGATCGACGATCGACGGAGTCTCGGCGCCCGGACGCCGGCGATCGCCCACGTCTACCGCAATCCGACGCTCGCGCCCGCGCACTTCGTGCCGACGCTGCGCGTGCTGTCGATCGACATCGAGACCGAACCTGCGCGCGACCGACGCTCTACGCGATCGCGCTCGCCGGCCTCGGCGCCGACCGCGTGCTGATCGTCGGCCCGGGCCCGCTCGCGGGCGCCGAGTGCTTCGCGACCGAGCGCGAGCTGCTGCTGCGGCTTCTTCGCGCTCCTGCGCCGAGCTCGATCCGGACGTCATCACCGGCTGGAACGTCGTCGACTTCGACCTGCGTCGTCCTGCGCACGCTCTGCCTGCAGCACGGCATCCCGTTCCGGCTCGGCCGCACCGACGACGAGACGACGATCCAGCGCGACCAGAGCTTCACGCGCGATCCCGCGCGCCAGCGCGCCCGGCCGGCAGATCCTCGACGGGCTCGCGCTCACCCGCAGCGCCTTCATCCGCCTCGACGACTACAAGCTCGAGACCGCGGCACAGGCGTTCCTCGGGCGCGGCAAGCTCATGACCGGCGACGGGCGCGGCCGCGAGATCGAGCACGCGTTCCGTCACGATCGCCAGAAGCTCGTCGACTACAACCTGCGCGACGCGCAGCTCGTGCTCGACGATCCTCGCGAAGCCAGCGCCTGGTCGAGCTCGCGGTGTCCCGCAGCCTCCTCACCGGCATGCAGCTCGACCGGGTCGGCGCCAGCATCGCGTCGGTCGACTTCCTCTACCTCGGCGAGCTGCGCGCGGCGCGGCTACGTCGCGCCGTCGGTCGGCACGCGAGCACGGCGGGCGCGGAGGTGGCGGGCGGCGCCGTGCTGGACTCGGTGCCCGGCCTCTTCCGCAACATCCTGGTCTTCGACTTCAAGAGCCTGTACCCGAGCATCATCCGGACCTTCAACATCGATCCGCTGACCTACGTGCCGCCGAGCGCGGCACCGGACGATCTCGACCTGATCCGCACGCCGAGCGGCGCCGCCTTTCGTCCGCGAGCCCGGCATCCTCCCCGAGCTGGTGGCGCGCGCTCTGGCGCGAGCGCGACGCCGGCGCGGCGCGCCGGCGACCCGCTGGCGCGCATACGCGATCAAGATCCTGATGAACTCGCTCTACGGCGTCCTGGCGGCGACGACGTGCCGCTTCTTCTCGCCCGCGATCGCGAACGCGATCACCCGGACCGGCCAGCATCTCATCCATCGCGCGGCCGATCGAGGTGCGCCGGCTCGGCCATGCCGTCATCTACGGCGATACCGACTCGCTCTTCGTCGACGTCGGCGAGCGCCGACGAGGCGACGCGCGCTGCGTCGCGCCGAGGAGATCCGCGTCATGCGATCGGCGCCGCACTCGTCGCAGCACCTGCGCGACGACTTCGGCGTCGAGAGCCATCCTCGAGCTCGAGTTCGAGAAGTGCTACCGGCGCTTCTTCATGCCCGAGGTGCGGCAGGGCACCGGCGGCAGCAAGAAGCGCTACGCCGGCCTGGTGCGGCAGGGCGACGACGGCAGGGCGTCGAGTTCGTCGGTCTCGAGGCGGTGCGGCGCGACTGGACGCCGCTCGCGAAGCGCTTCCAGCGCGAGCTGCTCGGCTCGCGTCTTCCACGATCGGCCGGTCGAGGACTTCGTGCGCGACCTTTCTCGGCGAGCTGCGCGCCGGGCCGGCTCGACGACCTGCTCGCGCTACAAGAAGGCCGTGCGGAAGGAGCTCGCGGACTACACCAAGACGACGCCGGCGCACGTCAAGGCCGCCCGGAAGCGGAACGGCCCCGCCGTGCGCGCATCGTCGAGTACGTCATGACCACGGCCGGCCCCGAGCCCGTCGAGGAGCGGCGCGACGCGCTCGACTACGAGCACTACGTCGAGCAAGTCAGATCGAGCCGATCGCCGATGCCGTGCTGCGCTTCGTCGTCGATCCACTTCGGCGATCTCATCGGTCGGGCGCGCCAGCTCGAGCTCCTGATGACGGGCGATCGTTCCGATGAGCCACGCCGGTCTGCGGACGTGATCCCCTGCCCGACGTTGACCGGCCGCGCCTGGGCCTTCGGGATCGTGCTCGAGCGCTCGACCGACCTGCTCCCGGCCCGCTACGCCGCGTTCGCCGCCGCGGGACGGCGCGCGCACACGTCTCTGCGCCGACGTCGATGCCGCGCTCGCGGCGCGCATCCGCGCCGGCGACGTCCTCGTCGCGGAGGAGCATCTCCGCGCCGCGCCGGCCGCCGCTGGCGGCGTTCGCCGCGCTCGCCGCCGCTCGGCGTGTCGCGCCCTCGTCGCCTGCCACTTCGAGCGACGGCCTGGAAGAGGCGGCGCTCGCGGCGCGCCTGGTTCCGGTCGCGCTCGATGCTCCGGCATTCATCCACACCGGCGATCGGCTGCGGATCGATCTCGAGCGGAACGAAGATCGTGAACCTGTCGAGCGGCGACCGCGCCGCGATCCGCAATCTCGACGATGCGCGTCGCGGCGCGGCTGCGCGAGCTCTTCCGCGGATGACGACGCGCGCGCCGATCGTTCTCGATCGCGCGTTCTCGGCCCGTCCGACCTTGCGGGTCGCACGCGCCCTCCTCGGCAAGATCCTCGTCCATCGCAGTCCTGCCGGCGTCACGGCCGGACGCATCGTCGAGGTCGAGGCGTACCGTGGGCCCGATGACCGTGCGGCGCACACGTGCGGGCGGACGACGAACGCCCCGCAACGAGGTGATGTGGGGCCGAGGCCGGACACCTCTACGTCTACTTCACCTATGGCATGCACCACTGCTGCAACGTCGTGACGCGTGGCGCCGGCCATCCGGAAGCCGTCCTGCTGCGAGCCCTCGAGCCGCTCGCAGGGACTCGCCCTGATGCGCCGCCGGCGCGGCAGCGCCGCCATCGCCGACGCGGCGCTCTGCCGCGGGCCCGGCGAACCTGTGCCGCGCGATGGGAATCGACCGCCGTGCCAACGGCGCGGACCTCGACGGCAGGGGCCGATCGTCGTTGCTGGATGCGCCCGCGGTCGCCCCCCGCGCGATCTCCACGTCACCGCGCGTCGGTGTCGCCTACGCCGGCGTCGACGCCGCCCTGCCCTGGCGTTTCTTCCTCTGCAACACCGCAGCGATCTCGCGGCCGCCTGCCGCTCGTCCACGCTGAACGACGTTGCCGAAGAGCCGCGCGCGTCTCAGCGCGTGCGGCCCTTGAACCCGTTGGCGTCGTTCTCCTCGATGGCAAAGCCCTCGTACTCGGCCCCCCAGCAGCGCTTCGCGGTCCCGTCCGCACGTCGCAATTGGACCGTGAGCCGCGGGATCGCCGGCGTCGCCGGCGCGGGGAGCGCGGCGCCTCGTCCCTTCACGAGGATCTTGGCCCGCGACTCGCCGGCGTGCAGCTTGATGTCGGTCAGCCCGTCGTTCGTCGCCGAGCGGTCCTTGTAGCTGAAGCCGGTCGTGAGCCGCCAGCACGGCTTGCCGTCACAGCTGAGCGAGCCGACCGGCGCGTTCGCCGCCATCAGCAGCGCGGCGTCGCCCGTCGGGCCCGAGCGATCGTAGACACAGAGCGTGTAGCGGCTGACCGTGAGCGGGTTGCCGAAGTCATTGGCGACGGCCGTGCCGTGGTTCCACCGCCACAGGAGCCGGCGTTTCGCCGGAGTGCCGCCCTGCCGCATGACGAAACGCGTCGAGCCCGCGGACGCACAGACGGGCTCCGGGACGGGATTGCCGGTGCATACCCCGCCGAGGCAGCGGTCGAAGGTGCAGAGGTTGCCGTCGTCGCAGGAGGTCCCGTCCGGCAATGCCGGCGCCGAGTACACACAGGCACCGCTGCCGCCGTCACAGAAGCCGGCGGTGGGGTGGCACTGCTGGTCGCAGACGACGGGCGCGTTGCGGCATCCGGTACCGGGATCGGCCCCCGCGCCGCCCGGGTCGCACTCGTCCGTGGTGCAGAGGTCGCCGTCGGTACAGTCCGCCGCGGACGTGCAGATGGACGTGGTCGTCGCGGTCCGGAAGACGCCGGCCAACGTCGCGGCATAGAGCGTCGCCCCGGTCGTCGGGTCGATCGCGAGCCCCTGGACGAGCTCGGTCATGCCGGCGGCGTTGATCGGCTGCCACGTGGCACCGGAGTCGGTACTCTTGTCCGCCGTGAAATCGCTCGCGCCGTAGAGCGTGGCCGGATGCAGCGGATCGATGACGAGAGGACTCCCGCCCCCGATCGCTGCGGTGCGTGTCCACGACGCCCCGCCGTCGGCGGTGCGATAGGGGCCCTGCGCGGAGACGTACAGAACGTCGGAGTCGGTCGGATCGATGACGACATTGCTGAAGCCGATGCTCGAAGGGTCCGGAAACCCGCTATTGATGGCGCTCCACGACGCCGCACCGTCGACGCTCTTGAACATCCCGCGGAACGACAGGCTGGCGTACACGGTTCCGGCGTGCTGCGGATCGGGCAGCACCGACGTGCTGTAGGGAATCGGCAGGCCGTTGTTCGTCACGGTCCACGTCGCGCCGCCGTCGACGCTCTTCTGGACGCCCGCGCCGTACGTCGACATGTAGAGGACCGACGGCGTCAGCGGATCGACCGCCAGCCACCAGACATAGGGACTGCTCTGGCCGGCCGCCCACGTCCACGTCGCCCCCGCGTCCGTGCTGCGGAAGATGCCGTCGTCGCTGGCGAGGTAGAGCCTGGCAGGATCCGTCGGATCGAGGACGATCTGCAGGAAGACGACCTCCGACATCGCCCGGGAGGACGCGGGGATGCGCGCCAGCGGGCCGATCTGCGTCCATGATACGCCACCGTCGACGCTCTTCAGGACGCCCGCGGGGCCGTCGGCGACGCCGGCGGCGTACAGCGTCGTCGGCGTGGTCGGATCGACCGCCACCGACAACAGATACGGGTGCCGGATGCCGGTCATGCGCGGCGCCCACGTGGCGCCCCCGTCGTTGCTGCGGAACAACCCACCCTGCGTGCCGGCGTAGAGGATCGACGGAAAGCTCTGCATCACCGTGAAGCTCTCGACCACGTGCCCTGGGAGCCCGGAGCCGAGCGGCGCCCAGGTGGCCGCGAAGTCGGCGCTGACGAACACGGTGTGCGTCGCGTCGTCGGTGAGGGCGGCGTAGAGCGTCCCGGGTACGCCAGGATGCGCGGCGAGCGCGACGACGCAGCCCGTCGGGCTCGGTAGTCCCGCGTCGCCCGCGCTCCACGTGCCGCCGCCGTCGAGGCTACGAAACACGCCGATCCCGCAGCCGGCGGCGTACACCTTGCTCGACGTCGTCGGGTCGACGGCCAGGAACTCCACGCCGGCCCCCGGCAGACCGGCGTTGCTGGGCGTCCAGGTCGACGCGCCGTCGCTGCTCTTGAAGACGCCGTCGGCGGTGGCCGCGTAGAGCACCTGCGGACTGGCGCGGTCGATCGCCAACGCCGAGACGACGAGCGACGTGAGGCCGCTGTTGGCGGCAGTGAACAGATTGCCGCCGTTGGTGCTGCGATAGACGCCACTTTGCGAGGCCAGATAGAGCCTGCTCGGGTCGAGCGGGTCGATCTCGAAGCCCGAATGCTGCTCGGCCGGCACGCCGACGGTGGAGTTCCAGCTCGCACCGCCGTTCGTGCTGCGGTGGACGCCGCCGAAATACTCCGCGGCGAAGACGATCTGCGGGTTCTGTGGATTGACCAGGATCTGGGTGATCGGCGCCGGCCCGAGGCCGACGTTCACCGGGCTCCAGGTCGCGCCGGCGTTCACGCTCTTGTAGACGCCGCGTCCGTCACCGAGATTCGGCCCGGCGTAGACCGCCGCGTAGAGGGTCGACGGATTCGACGGATCGGCGACGACCACCCGGATCGTTCCGCCGTCGGGCCCGAGCGGTGTCCAGGCAGGCGCGACCCGAGGTGCCGCGACGGTCAGCAGCGCCGCCAGGAGCGTCGGGGCGACGCGTGGTCGACGAAGGGGGGATTGCATCGGCACCTCCGAGCGGGAGCGGGTCCTCACGGAAGGAACAGACGGAGCTCGCCGCGAGAGCGTCGCGACCTGTAGCATCCCCGTTCCCAGTCCCCAAGCGAAATCTGCGACCCGGCGATGACGCGCCGCAGCGCGCCGGCTCGAGTCCTCAGCCCGGGGGCCGCTGCAGGCGTGCGACCAGCTCCGCTGCGGTGTCGCTCGACCCGGTCTCCAGATCGACGCCCGTCGTCTCGAGGAAGCGCGCAACCATCATGTAGTAGCCGATGGTGAGCACCGTCTCGCACACCTCCCGATCGGAGAACTCGGCGCGCATGGCGACCAACGTCGCGTCGCTCGCGCGCGGCGTCGCGAGCAGCTCGTCGGTCAAGCGCAGGATCGCCCGCTCGCGCGGACCGAACGACGGCGCGTCGGGGATGTCGCGCGCCATGGCTGCGATTTCCGCGTCGGTCGCCCCCGTCGCACGGGCGATCGGCACATGCTGCTGCCACTCGTAGGGCGCCGGGGAGCGCGCGCCCACCCGGAGGATGACGAGCTCGCGCAAGCGCGGGTCGAGCTGCGCGCGCCCGAGGATCGCGCCGCCGAGCTGCGCGAAGCCGCGCGCCAGCGTCTCGACGTGGCCGAGCATCCGGAAGATGTTGAGCGGCGGCAGGCCGGCGATCAGCGTCCGGAGCTCCTCCGGCGCGTTCGTCACGTCACGATAGGGGATGCGGGCCATGGCGTGCTCCTCCTCAGCTCGCGGTATCGCCGAGCGCCTGCAGCGCGCGCGCCTTCGCCCAGCGATAGTCGGCCTTGCCGCTCGGGCTGCGTTGCACCTGCGCGACGAACACGATCTCCTTCGGCAGCTTGTAGCGCGCGATGTGACGCGCGGCGAACGTGCGCAGCTCCTCGGCCCCCATCGCCGTGCCGTCCCGCAGCTGGACGATGGCGTTGATCTGCTCGCCCCAGCGGGGGTTCGGGGTGCCGACGACCACGGCATCGTACACGTCCGGGTGCGTCTTCAGCGCGCGCTCGACCTCCTCCGGGTAGACCTTCTCGCCGCCGGTGTTGATCGAGACCGAGCCCCGCCCGAGCACCATGATGGAGCCGTCCGCCGCGAGCGCGGCATGGTCTCCGGGTACGGCGTAGCGGGTGGCGTCGATGACGGGAAACGTCTTCGCCGTCTTCTCGGGGTCGCGATAGTAGCCGAGCGGCACGTGACCGGCTCGCGCCAGCCAGCCCTGCTCGGCCGAGCCGGGCGGCAGCGGGCCGCTCAGATCGGCCGTGAGGACCATGGTCGATTCGCTCATCCGGAAGCTCCCGGAAGACGCCGTCTGCCCGGCCGTGGTGAGCTGCTGTCCCTGCCCGCCGGTCTCGGAGGCACCGAAGCCGTCGATCAGGAGGATGCTCGGCAGCTTCGCCAGCAGACCGTCCTTGAGCGCGGGGGTGAGGATCGCGCCGCCCGAGATGACGAAGCGGAAGTCGGGAAGCGGCCGCGGATGCCGCTCCAGCTCGTCGAGCAGCGGGCGGCCGAAGGCGTCGCCGACGATACACAGGAAGTTGACGCGCTCCCGCCCGATCGTATCCCATACGTCTGCGGCGTCGAGACGATCGGGACGCGCCTGGATGACGACCGTGCCGCCCTGGTGCAGGGTGTTGAACGCGATCCAATGCGCGGCGCCGTGCATGAACGGCGGCGCGGCCAGCGTCCGGAGACCGCCGCCGGCCGCCTGCGCGGCCAGGCCGGCGACCGATCGCACGCGCGTGCCGCCGGGCGGATCGCCGCCGAGCGCGCCGAAGAAGATGTCCTCCTGCCGCCAGAGGACGCCCTTCGGCATGCCGGTCGTGCCGCCGGTGTACAGGATGTACAGGTCGTCGGGCGACCAGGCGACGTCCGGACGTGTCGCCGGCTCGCTCGCGAGCGCCGCCTCGTATTCGATGGCGCCGTCGAGGAGCGCATTGCCGGACTCGTCGGCCACCTGGATCAGCGTGCGCAAACGCGGCAGGCGCGGCAGGACGTTCGCCAGCGTCGGCGCGAAACGGGCATGGTAGACGAGTGCCGTCGCCTCGGCGTTGTCGAGCAGATACAGCAGCTCGTCCTCGACGTAGCGGTAGTTGACGTTGAACGGGGCGACCCGTGCCTTGAAGGCGCCGAGCATCCCCTCCAGGTACTCGGGACAGTTGTAGAGGTAGAGGCCGAGGTGATCCTGGCCCGACTCCCAGTTCTGCAGCGCCGCGCGCTCGGCATGGCAGCCGAGGCCGCGGCCGCGCAGGAAGTTGGCCAGCCGGCGCGTGCGCTCCGTGAAGGTCCGCCACGTGATCCGCCGGTCGCCGTGGACGATGCATTCGCGATCCGGAATCGCCTCCGCGATCGCTTCCTGGATGGCGGCGAGGTTGAAAAGCTCGCTCACGACGACCTCTTCGGGCGCGCACCGTAGTCGCCGAACGGCCCGTCGCGCGACAGGAGCGCCGCCCGCACGCCGCGCTCGCGCGCGTCGGTCCGCCATGCGATGCCTTCGGGAGTGTGGCGGGCGACGCCGTCGAGCAGCGTGCCGAGCGTCTGCGTCGAGGCAAGCCCCATGTTCTCATAGGCCTGATTCACGAGCAGCTTCATCATCGCGAGCTGGTTCTGCGGGAGGAGGGCCATGCGCCGCGCGAGCGCCTCGACCTCGCCGTCGAGCTGTGCGGCCGGGACCGCCTTGCCGATCAAGCCGATCCCCTCCGCGTCGCGCCCCGAGATCGAGTCGCCGGTGAGCAGGAGGCGCTTCGCGCGCTCCATGCCGACGCGATAGACCCACATCGCCGTCGTCGGGGAGCCCCACACGCGCGCCGGAGGGTAGCCGATCTCCGCGTCCTCCGCGGCGACCACGAGGTCGGAGCAGAGCGCCAGGTCGGTTCCCCCGCCGACGCACCAGCCGTGCACCTTGGCGATGACCGGCTTGCGGCTCCGCCAGAGCGACATGAAGCAGGCCACGTTCTCGCCCATCATCGCCAGGTCGCGCATCGGATCCCAGACGGTCGTGGCCGCATCGGCCTCCGCCTCGACCCTCGTGCCCCAGTCGAGATCGTAGCCGGCGCAGAAGGAACGCCCGGCGCCGGCGAGCACGATGACGTGGACGTCACGCGCGGCGTTGGCCTCCGCCACCGCGGCGGCGAGCTCGCGCGGCATCTCGCGGTTGATCGCGTTCAGACGCTCGGGGCGGCTCAACGTGAGGCGTGCGATGCGATCGTCGATGGAAAGCGAGAGGGTCGTGTAGGACATGGGCGTGGATCGCCGCGACGCGATCTTCGTAGGCAATCGCCCCCGAGAAGGCAAGAGTGTCGGCGCGTCGTCGCCGGGCGCGCCCGGACGTGGCGCCTCGCGTCGGCGCGCGCGAACATCGCTTGACTCCGTGGGCGGTCGATGGTTCGACGCGGCGTGCCTCGCGTCTTCTGCTTGCGTGCGCCGGTGTGGCAGGCCGACGTCGATGCCTTCGGCGAGCTGCGCTCCTCCACGCTGCTGCGGTTCCTGCAGGAGACCGCGACCCGGGCGTCGACCGACGCCGGATTCGCCCCGTCGTTCTACGAGCGCCAGGCGACGTTCTGGCTGGTGCGGCGGACGACGCTGGCACGCCATGCCCCGGCGCGCTACGGCGACGATCTCGAGGCGAGGACGTGGGTCGCGGACGTTCGTCGCGTCCGGTCGCGCCGTGACTACGAGGTGCGCGCCGGTGAGCGCCTGGTCGCGCAGGCATGGACCGATTGGGTCTACGTCGATCGCGCGAGCGGCCAGCCGCGGCGCGTCCCGACGGAGATGCAGCGCGCCTTTCTGCCGGAGGAGATCGCGTCGCTGCCGCGACCGCCGTTCGCCGCGCCGGCCCCGCCTTCCGATGCCACGCGCTCCGGGCGTCGGGTCGAGCTGCAGGACCTCGATGCGCTCGCGCACGTGAACAACGCGACGTACCTCCACTACGTCGAGCAGGCTGCCGACGATGCGCACGCGGCTGGCGGCTGGCCGCTCGCGCGGCAGCTCGGAGCGGGTGGGCGTCTGCGTCCGGTCGCGCACGACCTCGAGTATCTCGACGCCGCCGTCTACGGCGACGAGCTCGCGGTGCTGACCTGGGCAACCGGCGTGACCGATGACGAGGTCGCGCGCTACACCATCGTCACGCGCCGCACCGACGCCTGCGCCCCGGTGACGCTGCTGCGCGTCGTCAGCCGCTATGCGTGGACGGACATGCTCGACGTCGTCCGCGCCATGCCCGCGGATCTGCGGACGGCCGTGCGCGCCCGCGCCTGACCCGTCCCCGAATTGCGGGGCGCCGCGTCATCCGGTATGTTCGCGCGCGATGGAGACGAGCGGACGCGAGCAGCCGACGCGCGGCACACGCCGCATCCGCATCGGTGGCGTGTGCGTCGGTGCCGGCGAGCCGATCGCCGTGCAGAGCATGTGCGCCACCAAGACGCGCGACGTCGACGCCACGGTGGCGCAGGTCCGACAGCTCGCCGGGGCGGGCGCCGCGATCGTGCGGATCGCGGTCGACAACGTGAAAGAGGTCGAGGCGCTCGCGGAGATCCGCGCCCAGACCGAGGGCGTGACCCTCTCGGTCGATCTGCAGGAGAACTATCGCGTCGCGGCGGCCGTGGCGCCCTACGTCGACAAGATTCGCTACAATCCCGGCCACCTGCACCACATCGAGCGCAGCAAGCCGATTGCCGAGAAGGTCGGGTGGCTGGCCGACGTCGCGCGCGACCACGACTGCGCCTTGCGGATCGGCGTCAACTGCGGGTCCGTCGCCCCCGAGTTCCTCGAGCGCTATCCGGGCAATCAGCTCGAGGCGATCGTCCAGTCGGCGCTCTACCACTGCGAGCTGATGGAGCGCGCCGGGTTCGATCGCTTCGTCGTGTCGCTCAAGGACTCCGATCCCGAGAAGGTCGTCGCCGCCAACACGCGATTCGCCGAGGTGCGGCCCGACGTTCCGCTCCACCTCGGGGTCACCGAGGCGGGACTCCCGCCGGACGGCGTCGTCAAGACCCGCCTCGCCTTCGAGAAGCTGCTGGCGCGGGGCATCGGCGACACGATCCGCGTCTCCTTGACGCTGCCGAACGAGCGCAAGCACGACGAGGTCGAGGTCGGCCACCAGATCATTCGCGACGTCGCCGCGGGACGCTTCATCTCCGTGCCCGACTTCGGCAAGGGGCTCAACATCATCTCCTGTCCGAGCTGCTCGCGCGTCGAGAACGAGAGCTTCGTCGAGCTGGCGCAGCAGGTGCGCGAGCTGGCCTCGTACGCCGCCGAGCACCGCATCACCATCGCGGTGATGGGCTGCCGCGTGAACGGCCCGGGCGAGACCGACGACGCCGATCTCGGCCTGTGGTGCGGCCCGTCGACGGTGAATCTCAAGAAGAAGGACGTCCAGGTGGGGACGTACGGCTATACCGACGTGCTGCCGCGCCTGCGCGAGGAGCTCGACCGGCTGATCGCCGAGCGCGCGTAGCGCCCGGCGCGGGGCGGGCCGCCCCTCAGTGGCCGATGCCCTCCGGGAACACGGCGTCCGAGATCGCGGCCGCGGCGTCGCGCGCGTTCTCCACGACGCAATCCTCGAGTCCCTCGAGCGTCGTGTCGCAGCTGTCGAGGTTGTCGAGGTCTACCGTCGCACAGCCCTTGTCGATCGCGGCGCGGCCCTTCACCTCCGCGAGCGCGCGTCCGCTGCCCTGATCGGCGTTCTTGCAGACGCGCGCGTCCGGCGGCGCGCACGCGTCCTCCGACATGCACGGCAGCCCGACCTCGTCGCTCGGCGCGACGCAGATGCCGTTCTGGCAGAACTTGAGCGCCGTCTTGCCGCCGTCGAGAAGCTTCTGGCACTTCCGGATGACCTTCAGATGACTCTCGACGAGGAAGTCGAGGATCTTGCCGATCTCGTCCTGACACTTGATCTCCTCGTCCGCGAGGCCGCCCGCGACCGTTCCGTACTTGTCGTCGACCGCGGTCGTGATCGCATCCGCCGTGACGCAGGCCATGCAGGACCCGAGCGCGCCCCAGTCCGTCGCACGCCCGCACTTGCCGTCGTTGCTGCCGACGCTGCTGTCGCACGCCGTGTCGTTCGCGCACGGCGCCCCGACGAGCCCCTCCGCGCACGTGTTGACGACGATGCCGTCGCAGGGCGCGGGGCAGGCGCCGTAGCCGAGCGCCGCGGGCGAGCCGCCGGGGGCACAGGCCTGCGCCGCCGCGACGAGCGTGTTCGTCGCCTGCTGAGCGCGTTCCGCCGGATCCGACTCCGTGTTGATGGTCGTGCAGTCGGCGATCGGCTCGCCCTTCAGCTGTTTCGCGTGACAGTCGACCAGAAGCCGGGTGATCGTCGACGCGAGTCCGGTGATGGCCGCTCCCTCCGCCGCCCGACACGAGCCGAGCGCCGGGAACGGCAGCTCCGACATGCCGATCGGATCCAACTGGACGAGCACGCTGGCGACGCCGACCGGGACGGGCGTCGGACCGAAGATCGGATCGGTCCCCTGGATCTGCTTCTGCGCCGAGATGCCCTGGGTGCCGGTGCGGAGCAGGCACACGCCCCCCCCCGTGCAGTCGGCGTTGCTGCTGCACTTGGCCAGCGGGTTCGTGCCGCCGCTGCAGTAGTTGCCGACCTTCCGTCCGGAGCAATTCTGGTCTTGCCAGCAACAGACCTCGAGGACCTGCTTCTTGGCCTTCCATTTGTACTTGCACGATCCGCCGATGCCGTTGATGCAACGCTTCGTCGGCGGGTCGGGCTCGAGGATGTGCGCCCCGCAGTCGCCGTCGCCCTCGTTGCCGAGGTCGCGCGGCATGCGCGAGCCGAAGTGGACCGCCGTCTCGTTCGTCAGCACCGCGACATTGTTGCACGAGCGCTGGATCACGTTGCCAAGCGCGTCCACCATCTGGAACTGCACGTAGTCGGGTGGCACGCACATCCCCGCCTGCCCGGAGAAACTCAGGTTGCGGCAATTGAGCTTTCCCTTGGCATGCGCGGGCGCGCCTCCGAGGAACGTCCACGCGAGGGCGGCGAGCACGAAGAAAGGAAGGCGCTGAGGCATGACGACTCTCCTTCCGGGCGGTTCCAGCGCGCGCGCGCGCCGGTGTGCGTTGTCGTGTCGACAGGATCGACGGCTGGGCTCACCGCTTCATGGGACGGTCGCGCCATCCGTGTCAAGACAAATCCGCCTGCGCTAACGTTGCACGCAGCGCGTCGCGACAATGCGCGCTGAAATGGATCATGTATCGATGCACGTACCCAGAAAGAGCGCCCGTGATGCTCTTCTTTTGTGTTGACACGACGATTCCGTGGGCGTTAAGCGGAGCGCACACGCAACCTCGCTCCTCCAAGGAAGGGACACCCGCCATGCGTACCGTCCGTCCTCGCGCGCTGGTCCGTCCGTCTGCCCGCGGTCGGGCTCTCGTGCTGCTCACCGCGATGCTGTTGCTGGCCGGCCTCCATCCCGAGCGAAGCGGGGCGCAGGACTTCCAGAGCATCGCCAAGGGCAGTGCGGCTGCGGCCAACAACGCCGTGGTGTTCAGCGGGCCGCCGGGCCTCAACGACGATGGAATCTGCAACGTGGCGGCCGCGGTGGTGCAGCCGGACGACGTCCTGCGCGTCCCCGCCGGCAAGAGCGAGCCGCGTATGCGCGGCGTGCGGGCATCGGTCGGTGGCACGGGCACGATCGAGTCGACGCCGGCCGGCGACGACGTTCTCACCGCGGTCATCTGCCCCGGTCCCGACAGCGTCCTGCAAAGTGTTCCCCCGGCGGGTGATGATCAAGTTCTCACTAGCAGCCGTCTCTGTCAGGTGTGCGTCGGAACGGGCACCTGCATCATTGCCGGCGTGAACGACGTGCTGGAGACCCCGGTCGATCCGGCGGACGTGGTACAGCCGTACATATCGACGGGCGCCGACGGCATCGGCCAGACGGTCGCGAGCGGCGACGACTTCCAGGAGGTTCCCGTCGGCCAGGGATCGAAGGACACGGTCTGCGTCGACGCCGGCGCCAATCACATCGCCGACAGCACGCTGTGCGGCAACGGACTCCTCGACGATCGCGAAAACGGACCCGTGCCGTCCGGTGCCCTCGAATGCGACGACGGCAATCAGAGTCCCGCTGATGGCTGCTCCGCGACATGCCTGGTCGAGACCGGCTGGAGTTGTTCCCACAACGTCGGGTCGCCCTCCGTCTGCGCGCCCGTCTGCGGTGACGGGGTCACCGTCGGCGGGGAGATCTGCGATGACGGCAACAGCCGCAACGACGACGACTGCGTGTTCGGCTGCCAGGCGGCCTCGTGCGGTGACGGCTTCGTGCACACGCGCGGCACACCGCCGTTCGAGCAGTGCGAACCGCCGAATACCGCGACGTGTGACGCCACCTGCCACGTGATCGTGCCGCCCGGATGTGGGGACGGCATCACGCAGACCGGTCTCGGGGAGGAATGTGACGACGCCAACTCCGACAACGGCGACGATTGCGTCCTCGGCTGCAAGCTCGCGATGTGCGGTGACGGCTTCGTCCACAGCACCGGAACCCCGCCCTTCGAGCAATGCGAGCCGCCCAACACCTCGACGTGCGACGCCACCTGTCAGGCGCTGCCCTACTGCGGGGATGGCATCGTGCAACCGAGCCTCGGCGAGGAATGCGACGACGGCAATCACGACAACAACGACGCGTGTGTCGTCGGATGCAGGAGCGCCTTCTGCGGCGACGGCTTCCGGGAGCGCGGGGTCGAGGAGTGCGAGCCGCCCAACACGCCGAGCTGCGACGCCACCTGCCACGACATCGTCCCGCCCCGTTGTGGCAACCACGTGATCGATCCGGGCGAGCAGTGCGACGATGGCAACAACTCCAACCACGACGATTGCACCAACGGCTGTCAGATCGCCGTTTGTGGCGACGGCCTCGTCCACACCAAGGGCACGCCGCCGTTCGAGGAGTGCGACGACGGCAATACGACGCCTGGCGATGGCTGCAGTGCCACGTGCACGAGCGAGTGCGGCAACGGCCTGATCGACGGCGGCTGCTCCGAAGGCGCCATCGGCCAACCCTGCGATAGCAACGACGACTGCGACAGCAGTCCGGGTGCAGGGGACGGCGCGTGCGTCCACGAGACGTGCGATCCAGGTCTCGCCGGCCTCTGTGTACCGGGACCGAGCGAGTGCTCGAATGTGTGCCAGATCGCCACGTGCGGCAATGGCGAGGTCGAATGCGATGAGGAGTGCGATCTCGGTCCGGCAAATGGGGTCGCCGGGAGCGGCTGCACCGGGACGTGCACGCGCAACGTCGTCGGCAAGAACGAGCTGACCGGCAAGAACGAGTGTCCGAACGCTTGGACGCTGGATTCGGCACCCGAAGATCTGCGCCAGCGGACCCAGGTCTGTGTCGACGGCTCCGCATGCGACTTCGACAGCATCCCAGGTCAGTGCACCTTCCGCGTCGGTGTCTGCCTCAACCGTCCAGGCGTCGCGGCATGTCTGCGTGGCAAGCTGCGGAGCTTCGAGCTGCAACGTCTCAAGGTCACGACCCCAGACGCCGCGGCCGTCATCGAGACCATCACAGCGGCCGTACGCGATCTCGCGCCGGGAAGCGCCACGGTGCCCGACCTCTGTCGCGTCGGGGCCCGCGGCCAGGAGTGCACGATCCCGCTCGACGCGCAGTGCGACAGCTTCCTCGGGAAGGGAGACGGCGTGTGCGACATCGGCACACGGGTCGACTTCTTCCCGCCCCTCGATCCCGCCGACGAGGGCGGCTTGCAGACGAGCACGTGCACCCCGGGACTCGACGTCGTCGTGCGCGCGGGGGCCGTCATGCGTCTCAGGTCGCGCGTGACGCGCAACGTCGGACGTCACGACAAGGACGCGCTCACCCTGATATGTCGGCCGTGAGTGCAGTCGACGCGGATCTGCTCACGCGTCGAGCAGCGCCGACCATTCAAATCCAGGTTGAAACCCCGGAGGGGTCCCCTCGGCTCCTCATCGCCGCGAGCATGTCGGTGCGTCCCGAGAAGAAGTGATCGCCGGCGCCGCATCCTCACCCGCCGGCCCGACCGTATGGTAGGCGGCGCGATCGAGGATGATCGTCTCGTGCTCTTCGCCGTCCGACCGTGTCTGGCCGGGGCGGCGGCGCAGCAACGGTGCGAGCATGATGCCGGCGAGGCCCGCCAAGAACACGAGGATGCCCGCGACGCCGAGCGCGAGCATCACGGGGATCGCGAGCAGCAGCGCCGCGCCGCGCGGCACGTGGACGACGCGTGTCGTGCGGAACGTCGGTCCGGTTCCGTGCGGCCTCACGCCGGGTTTCTCCGGGCGTCACGGAAGAACCGCCCCTCCGAGCTGGTGAGGATCCCGTCGCCTCCGGCGACCCGCAGCGCGGCGACGATCGTCAACGATCGCTCCTCCTCCGCCGTGACATGCGCCTGGACGTGCAGCGGAGCGCCCGTGGGGCACGGCCGCCGGTAGCGGATGGCGAGCTGGCCCGTCACGACGTAGATGCCGCGCGTGAAGAAGGCGGCGGCGCAGCTCGCCTCGTCCAGCAGCACGGCCTGGATGCCGCCGTGGACGATCTCGGTGGCACCCTGATGGGTCGGACCGAGCGTCGCATCGCAGCACACGCCGTCGCCGGCACGGAAGAAGCGCAGGTGCAGGCCGGCGGGGTTGTCGGGCGAGCAGCCGAAGCAGAATCCCGACGCGGGAAAGACCAGCTCCTCGCCGTGCGGCTCAGACACGTTCGATGATCGTGGTGATGCCCATCCCGCCGCCGATGCACATGGTAACGAGGCCGGTCGTCAGGTCGCGGCGCTCGAGCTCGTCGAGGACCGTGCCGATCAGCATGGCGCCCGTCGCCCCGAGCGGGTGGCCGAGGGCGATCGCGCCGCCGTTCACGTTCACGAGGTCGGGATCGATGTGGCAGTCGCGGATCACCTTCAGCGGCACCGCGGCGAACGCCTCGTTGATCTCGACCAGGTCGATGTCCTTGATGGTCATCCCGGCCTTCTTCAGGCAGCGCTGGGTCGCCGGCACGGGCGCGGTGAGCATGATGATCGGCTCGGCCCCATGCGTCGCCATGGCGCGGACGCGCGCACGGGGACGGAGATCGTGGGCGCGCGCGTACGCGGGCGACGCCACGAGCACGGCCGCCGCGCCGTCGACGATGCCGCTCGAGTTGCCGGCGGTGTGCACGTGCTGGATTTCCGGCACCTGCGGATAGACCTTCTGCGCCTTCTGATCGAACGTGAGCTGGTCGCCCTTCTGCACGTAGCGTCCGAGCTGCGCGAAGGACGGCTCGAGCTTGCCGAGGGCCTCGAGCGTCGTCTGCGGGCGTGGAAACTCCTCGTGCTCGAGGACGACCGCGCCCTCCAGGCTGCGCACCGCAACGACGCTGCGCGCGAAACGCCCCTCCTCCATCGCAGCCTTGGCGTTCATCTGGCTGGTGAGCGCGAAGCGGTCGCACTCCTCGCGCGTGAAGCCCTCGAGCGTTGCGATCAGATCGGCCGAGATGCCCTGCGGGACGAGCGGATGCAGCGCACGCAGGTGGCGATTGTGGCCGTCGATGCCGGCACCGTCCGAGCCCATCGGCTGGCGCGACATGCTCTCGACGCCGCCGCCGACCGCGAGATCCTGCTGGCCCGACATGACGCCCATGAGCGCGAAGTTCACCGCCTGCTGCCCGGAGCCGCAGAAGCGGTTCAGCGAGACGCCCGTCACCTCGATCGGCCAGCCCGCGGCGAGCACGGCCATGCGGGTGATGCATCCACCCTGCTCCCCGGCCTGCGAGACGCATCCGGCGACCACGTCCTCGACGTCGGCCGGATCGAAGGAGTTGCGCGTCGCCAGTGCCTGCAGCGTCTGCGCGAAAAGCTCCTGGGGGTGGACGTGCGAGAGGGCACCGGTATCCTTCTTGCCCCGTCCACGCGGCGTGCGAACGGCGTCGATGATCCACGCGTCAGCCATGAGGAGTCCTTTCTGGTCGGGCGGTACTAAAGCGCCCCTCCCGCGTCATTGCAACCGCGCCCGACACGATTGACCGCGATCGCGTTGACGACGCATGATGCGTCCCATGAGCCTGCAGCTCTCGCGAACGTTCGCGCTCTTCGAGCGCGCCATGCGCGTCGTGCCGGGCGGCATCTACGGACACCAGACGCCCGCGCTGCTCGTGCCCGGCTCCTACCCGTACTTCTTCGCCCGCGGAGACGGCAGTCACGTGTGGGACGTCGATGGCAACGAGTACATCGACTACGTGTGCTCCTACGGGCCCATCGTGCTCGGCCACCGCCACCCGGCCGTCGAGGAGGCGGTGCTGCGCCAGATGCGCGACGGCAACTGCTTCGACGCACCGACGCCGCTCTGGGTCGACCTGGCGGAGCATCTCGTCGAGATCACGCCCTGCGCCGACTGGGCGGTCTTCGCGAAGAACGGCTCGGACGTCTGCACCTGGGCGATCGAGGTGGCGCGCGCCGCCACCGCTCGGCGCAAGGTGGTGAAGGCCGCGGGCGCCTATCACGGTACGCACGCCTGGTGCTCACCGATGCCGGCCGGCACCACCGACGCGGATCGAGCCCACGTGCTGGAGGTGCCGTGGAACGACCTCGCCGCCCTCGAGTCGTGCGTGGCCGACGCGCGCGAGGACATCGCCGCGATCATCCTCTCGCCCTTTCGCCATGACGCGTTCCACGACTCCGTGCTTCCCGCCGAGGGCTACCTCGCCGGCGTACGCCGGCTCTGCGACGCGCAGGGGATCGTGTTCGTCCTCGACGACGTACGCGCCGGGTTCCGTCTCCACCTCGGCGGATCGGGCGAGTACTTCGGCGTGCGCCCCGATCTCGCCTGCTACTGCAAGGCGATCGCCAACGGCTATCCGCTCTCGGCGTGCGTCGGCCGCGAAACCTTGCGGCAGGCGGCGCAGGAGGTGTTCTTCACGGGTTCGTACTTCACCAGCGCCGTGCCGATGGCCGCCGCGCTCGCGTGCCTGCGTACGCTCGCCGCCACGGACGGCATCGCGCGTATGGACGCCCTCGGGCGCCGTCTGTGCACCGGGCTCGAGCGGGCGGCGAGCAGCCACGGGTTGCGCGTCGTCACGAGCGGTCCGCCTGCCCTGCCCTTCATGAGCTTCAGCGACGATCCCGGCCAGCAGTCGAACCGCGTCTTCTGCGCCGCCATGGCCGAACGTGGTGTGTATATGCACCCCCACCACAACTGGTTCCTCTCCGCGGCACACAGCGACGCCGACATCGAGCGGACGCTGGAACGCGCCGACGAAGCCTTCGCGCTGGTGGCGGCCGGGCGCGCCTGAGCGCCGCGCTTGCCGCCCCGGGCCGGCGCCCGCAGCGACGCGCCGTCGCCGGGATCCACTCGACGCAAACGTGCCGCTCGTGTAACGATTTGGCCATGGTGTCGCCGCACCCCCGTCAGACCGCGCCGCTGCCCCTCCCGGTGGGCTCGACTGCACTGCGACGGACCCTCGCGATCATGACCATCGTCATGCTCGTCCTGTGGGCGGCGCCGGCGCTGTTCCTCCCTGCCCCCTGGTTCCCGCTCGTCGGCATCCCGCAGCCGCCGCTCGCGCAGCTCGTCTTCGTGCGGCTCCTCGGTGCCGCGTACGCGGCCCTCTGCGTCGGCTATGCGCTCGCCTGGCGTACCCCGGCCCGGCATCCGGGAGCGATCCTCGTCGGCATCGTGTCGAACGGACTCGGGGCGCTCGCGATCCTCAGCGTCGGCAGCGCCGGCGGCTTCGACGGCTGGAGCCCGCTCGGCGCCGCCTACATCTGGGGGAGCTGCCTCGCCGCGGCCGGCGTCGCCATCACCCTGCTCGTGACGGGACGCCCGCTCCTGCGGAAGGTGATCGCGGACCGCCCACAGGTGGCGGCGGCACGCGGCGCCTCGGGTCGTTAGCTCGACGAGCGTTCCGCCACGGCGTCAGTGGAAGTCGTGCGCGGGCGGCGGCTCGCCGGCGAGCGGGACGGCGTGGAACCGGCGCCCCTGGACGTGGGTGACGCCGTCGACACGCTGCACCGGCCCCTCCACCACCAGCAGGGGTACGGTCTGCAGCAGGTGGCGATGGCGATGATAGACGGGCGGCGAGATCACGGCGTTCGCGGTGCCGGTCTCGTCCTCGAGCGTGAGGAAGAGCATGCCTTTCGCCGTTCCGGGCCGCTGGCGGACGATCACATGACCCGCGATCCGCACCCACTGCCCGTCCGGCACGGCGCGCAGGTCGCGACTCGAACGGATGCCGAGTGCCGCGAGACGTCCCCGCAGATGGTGCATGACGTGCGGCCCGGTCGTGAGACCGCTGCTGGCATAGTCGGCCAGCGTCTCCTCGAGCGGCGACATCGGCGGCAGGGGGGCCGCCCCACCCGCGCTCGTCGCCGCCGCGCGCGTGAACAGACCGTCCGGGTCACGCTCGAGGGCCGCGAGCTGCCAGAGGACGTCGCGCCGCGGGGCGCCGAACGCGGCGCACGCGCCGGCCCGCGCCAGCCGGAGACGCTCGTCCTCGCGCAGAGCGCCACGTCGTACGAGATCGGCGAGTGAGGCGAAGGGCGCGCCGGCGCGCCGCTGCTCGAGGCGCCGCGCCGTATCCTCGCGCAGTCCCGAGACGTAGCGCAGGCCGATGCGCAGAGCGCCGTCCTCGATGGTGCACGGCCAGCACGATCGCGTCACGTCGATCGGCAGAACGCGCACGCCGCGACGCTCGGCATCCTTCACCAGGGTGGACGGGTGATAGAAGCCCATGGGCCAGTTGTTGAGGAGGGCGCAAAAGAACGCGGCGGGGTGATGGACCTTGAGGTAGGCGGAGGCATAGGCGAGGAGCGCGAAGCTGGCACTGTGCGATTCGGGAAATCCGTAGAGGGCGAACGACGTGATGCCGCGGATGATCGTGTCCGCCGTCTCGCCACGGATGCCGCGGGCCGCCATGCCGGCGCGCAGACGCCGCTCGATCTGCGCCATCCGCTCGACGGAGCGCTTGAAGCCCATCGCACGACGGAGCTCCTCGGCTTCCCCACCGGAGAAGCCGGCGACGGTCATGGCCATGCGCAGGAGCTGCTCCTGGAACAGCGGCACCCCGAGCGTGCGTTGCAGGATCGGCTCCAGCGCCGGATGTGGATACGTCACCGGCTCGCGACCGGCGCGGCGGCGGAGGTAGGGGTGGACCATCTGTCCGACGATGGGCCCCGGACGGATGATCGCCACCTCGACGACGAGATCGTAGAACCGCCGCGGTCGCATGCGCGGCAGGGTGGCCATCTGCGCGCGGCTCTCGACCTGGAAGACGCCGATCGTGTCCGCACGCTGCAGCAACGCATAGACCGCGGGATCGTCGGCAGGCAGCTGGGCGAGGTCGATCTCCCGGCCGTCGTGCTCCCGCACCAGGGGGATGGCGTCCTCGAGGACGGCCATCATGCCGAGACCGAGGAGATCGATCTTGATGAGCCCGAGATCGGCGCAATCGTCCTTGTCCCACTGGACCACGACGCGCCCGGGCATCGTCGCCGGCTCGAGCGGGACGATGTCGTCGAGGCGGCCCGCGGCCATGATGAGCCCGCCGGAATGCTGTCCGAGGTGACGCGGCAGCCCCTGGATGCGTCGCACGAGGTCGATGAGGAGACCGACCCGAGGCGCCGCGGGATCGAGCCCGGCGTCGCGGATCTGGTGCACGACGTCGTCCTCCGGGTCGTGGAACTCGAAGGGCGAGAGGCGCTTCGCGAGCCGATCGACCTGCTGCGGTCCGAAGCCGAGCGTTTTGCCGACCTGGCGGACCGCGCTGCGGCCGCGATAGGTGATGACGTTCGCGGTCATCGCGGCACCGCGCGTGCCGTAGCGCTCGTACACGTGCTGAATGACGGTCTCGCGGCGATCCCCGCTCGGCAGGTCGAGATCGATGTCGGGCCATTCACCACGCTCCTCGGAGAGAAAGCGCTCGAAGAGGAGATCCATGCCGATCGGATCCACGGCCGTGATCCCGAGCGCATAGCAGACGGCGCTGTTCGCCGCCGAGCCGCGTCCCTGCACGAGGATGCCCTGCCGCCGGCAGAACTCGACGATCTCCCAGACGATCAGGAAGTACCCGGGGAGATCGAGGCGCTCGATCACCGCGAGCTCGTGGTCGAGCTGCCGGCGCACGCGCGCCGTCAGCGTACCGTAGCGGACACGGGCACCGGCCATGGTGAGCGCGCGGAGATGGCCGCCCGGCGTCTCGCCGTCGGGCAGCGGATACGTCGGGAAGCGATAGCCGAGATCCGCGAGCGTGAAGACGCAGCGCTCGGCGACGCGGCGCGTATTGCGGACCGCCTCGGGTAGATCGCTGAACAGGCCGGTCATCTCGGCGGGGGATTTCAAGTGCCGCTCGGCATTGCAGGCGAGACGCCGCCCGGCCCTGTCGAGGGTGGTGCCGGCGGCGATGCAGGTGAGGACGTCGAGCAGCGGCCGGTCCGCGCGCGTCGCGTGGCGAACGTCGTTGGTGGCGACCAGCGGCAGATCGACCGCATGGGCGAGCGCGACGAGACGTTGCGTGCGCCGGTCCTCGCCACGCTCGTGGTGACGCGTCACCTCGACGTAGAGGCCGCCGGCGCCGAAGTACGCACGCAGGCGGTCGAGGGTCGTCCGTACCGTCGGCAGGGATGCCGGTGGATCGTCGAGATCTCCGAGGATGCCGTCCGGCCCACCGGTCGCGAGGGCGATCAGGCCGCCGGCATGCGCCTCGAGATCGTCCCACTCGAGCCGACACGCACCCTTCCGCGCACGCAGCTTTCCCGTCGTCAGAAGGCGGCAGAGATTGCGATAGCCGCGACGCTCCGCCACCAGGAGATACACGCGCCCACCCGCGACCGCGACGTCGGCGCCCACGAGGGCGCGCACACCGGTCGTCCGCGCCGCCGCGAACGCCCGTGGCGCCCCATACACACCGTCCCGGTCGCCGAGGGCGAGCGTGTCGTAGCCGAGTGCCGCGGCACGCCGCACCAGATCCTCCGGGAGCGAGGCCCCACGCAGGAAGCTGAACGCGCTGCGGCAGCGCAGCTCGACGTAGGGGGCCGAGGCGTCAGTCATACATACCGTCCGCCCGCCAGCGGCGATCCCCACCCTCGCGATAGATGCGGTACAATCCCCCGTCGGTGAGCTCGACGTCGTAGTAGTCGCGCGCGTAGGGGTCGCTGGTCCACCATTCGCCGCAGACGCGCCATGGACCGGCGAGATGGACGACGCGTCCGCCGAATCCCGGACCACGCACGTAGGCGAGACGGCCGCCGCTTTCGAAGACCTCGAGGACGGCGGGCGGCCTGAAGGCACGGAGCGCGACGCGCGCTTGATAGGTAGCGGCGGCGGCCGTCGTCGTCGCGGGCGGCGCCGTAAAGACCGCCAGGGCAGTGGCGTCGGGTCGGTGCGAGTCGGCGCGCACCGGTCGACCGACGCGGTCGGGACCGCAGAGCGCGGTCAGCCGCGCGAGCGTCGTCGCGAGTGCCACCGCCGAGGGCCCATTGGGGCGGTACAGATCGAGCTGGGTCGGGCGCGGACACGTGGTGAGCGCGGCGACGCGCATGCCGACGATGGCGGCCGCCGGCGGATGCTGCTCGAGATGCGCCCGTACGAGTACGAAGAGCACCTTCGTCTCCGTGGTCGGCGCGCCGGGAGTGATCCATCGCGTCATCGTTGCGCCACTGTCGAGCTCGAGCGTCACCTCGAGCTCGGCGCAGGCGAGGCCGCGCAATGCCAGCCGGCTGGTCGCCTGATCGAGCAGCCGCCGCGCGACGAAGAGCAGCGGCTCCAGGCGATCGACGCCGTACTCGAGCGCGATCGCTTCGACGATGGTCGCGGGAGCGGCCCGCGGCGCCAACACGGTATCGTCGTGGCCGCGCGCTTGCCGTACGAGCCGTGCGCCCTCCGGACCCAGCCGATGGGCCGTCGCTCCCGCCGGCAGCGCGGCGAGCTGGCCGATGCGCGTGATCCCCCAGCTGGCCAGCGTCTCGGTCGTTCCGGGACCGGGATCGAGGAGCGCGAGGGGCAACGACGCCAGGTATCCCGCCTCGGCCGCGTGGGCGATGACCAGAACCCCGCCGCCGTGTCGCGCCGCGATGCGCGCCGTCAGCTTCGAGCCGGCGATCCCGAGCTGCGCCGGCAGACCGTGGTGCGCGGCCCGGGCGGCGAGGATGGTGGCAAGCTCGGCCTCCGACGCGCAGAGCGCGGCGCTCCCTTCGCAATCGAGGAAGACGGTACCGTCATCCGTCACCTCGACGCGCGGGCCGAGCGTCGCCGCGACGTCGGCGAGCGTCTCGGCGGCGGCGCGGAGGGTCGCGGGGTCGTGCGGGACGATGACGATCTCGCCGCACACAGTACGCGCCTGCGCGGCACTCGTGCCAGGCCGTACGCCGGCGGCGCGCGCCCGAGGCGATACCGCCCGCAACAGGCTCTGCGGCGCCCGCCCGTCGGCGATCGCCACGATGGCATCGCGCAGCTCCGGGCGCGCGCGCAGGAGCGCGGCGAGCGCGAGGTCCGGCACCCAGAGGCAGGCGATGCGCGCCACGGCTCATGACCTCGCCACCGTCACGGCGGAGCGTGGCGTCGGCATCCCGAGCTTGCTCTTGCGGAGATGGATCGCGCTGGTCACGGCGCCGAGCAGTGACCGCGCGGGCGGACCGTCGAACGAAACCCGCTGGCGCTCGACCTCGAGCCGGAGCGCGGCGAACGTTCCGGCGACGTTCTCGCGGCCGAGCACGACCATCGCGGTACGAGTGCGCAGCGCGGCGCGCGCGAGGCGGAGCCAGGTGGAGGTCGGCACGACGGCGGACACGCCATCGTCGAGATCGACGAGCACCAGGGTGAACCCCTCCGCATCGACGACGTGCAATGCCGCCAGGAGGGCGTCGCGGGTCGTGTGTGGGCGAACCCAGAGCACCCGTGCGAGGTCGATGCCGGCCGCCTCCGCATGACACGCGTCGAAGGTGTTCCAAAGATCGATCCATACGGCGAGGCCCTGCCGCACGGTGACCGCCCGCAGCAAGGTGCAGGCAAGAGTGGTGCGCCCCGCCGACGGCCGTCCGACGATCTCCGTCAGCGCGCCGCGTGGCAGCCCGCCTCCGAGCAACGCATCGAGGCCGTCGAGGCCCGTCGGAATACGCGTCGGGGGCTCACGGGTCTCGAGGCCGCGGAGGATTCCGGGTACGCGCAGCAGGTCACGGAGAGCGGACGCGTCGGCACGACCAGGGGGCATGGCGAAGCAGTTTCGCCTTTCTTTCGCCCATGGTCAATCCGGCGATTATCCGGGACTTGACACGGCCCCTGGTCTGGCCTATAGATAGGCCATGACGCTGAACGAGCTGGAAACTCGCTTCCCGGACGAGGAATCCTGCAAGACCGAGCTGGTCCGCCGTCGCTGGCCGGATGGCGTGGTCCGCTGCCCGAAGTGCGGGACCGACAAAGTAACGGCGCTCAAGACGCGCCCGTTTAACTGGCTCTGCCGGGCCTGCGACAAGCGCGGCTATCGGTTCTCCGTGCTCGTCGGCACCGTGTTCGAGAACACGAACATTCCCCTGCGAACGTGGTTCCGGGCCATGTACCACATGACCGTCTCGAAGAAGGGCATCAGCGCGCTTCAGCTTCAGGGGATGCTCGGACTCAAAAAGTACGAGAGCGCCTGGTATCTCTGCCACCGCATCCGCGCCGCGATGCAGAATGATGAGTTCAAGAAGCTGACGGGTGAGATCGAGATCGACGAGACGTTCGTCGGCGGCCATGACACCAACCGGCACCGCAGCAAGAAGAAGCACCACAAGTCGGAGCCGGGCTACTTCCACAGCGGCAAGGTCGGCGTGATCGGCGCCATCAGTCGCAAGGGCAACGTCACGGCGCAGGTGATCGAACGCCTCGACACGGCTACGGTCGGCGACTTCATCCACAAGACCGTGGCGGATTCCGTCTCGCTCGTCGCGACCGATGAGGCCGCCGTCTACGATCGCCTCCATTGGGGACCGCTCCGCACGCACAAGAGCGTCCACCACAAGCAAGGTGAGTACGTGCGTGGCAACGTCCACACGGCGAACCTCGATGCGTTCTGGTCGCTGCTCAAGCGTGGCGTCATGGGCACGTTCCACAACGTCAGCAAGAAGTATCTGCCGCTGTACGTGAACGAATTCGCCTTCCGGCACAATCACCGGAAGGACAAGGACATCTTTGGTGCGCTGCTCGCAGGATGCTGAGGACGCCGCGCTGGCGACGCCCTCAGCGTAGTCCGACCAGCACTGATCCACAGGGGAGGATGCCGTGGCGGTGAAGAAGAAGGCTGCGTCCGCGTCGAAACGCGCACAGAAGAAGAAGCGCCCACCGCCGCGCCAGCTGCCGCCCAAGGGGAAACGCGAGCGGCTAAAACCTGTGTCGCTGTACCCGCTCACGTTCGACCAAGCGTTGGATGCGATCATTGCTGTACCGACAGGGTCATCGCGCAAGCGCTAGACTTACTGAGCCTTGATCCAGTGCCCGAGCGTGAGCACATGCCGCGTATTGCACACTCCACCTCGAAACGGTCGCCGTGGAACGGGAAATCGCCGGCCATTTGCTCCTCACGCACGTGCTGACCCCGATCGATAGCTGGCGCCCCTTCTAGGGCGTCTACGAGCGTCCTTGAGGCAAGCGAAGCTTGTTGAAGGAGTTCCGCGCGCCATGTTCGCATCTCCTGACGGAAATGGCTGGCCTCCGATCCGATGTCGAAGTTGCGAATCGCGTCAAGCCCCCTCAGTAGATTCCATCCCTGCTCATAGAGTTTGGCCAACG
>CAVWBS010000001.1:1307500-2924207 GCA_963753325.1 uncultured delta proteobacterium
TCTTCTGCGCGCCGTCGGTGCCTTCGAGGAGCGGCAGCGTCATGATGACCTGCGGGGCCATCCCGTACGCCTTCTGGATCTCCCGGCCGACGAGCAGATTGAAGCGTTGATCGGTGCCGCCGACCTCCACGTCCGCCCGCAGCGCGACCGAATCATACCCCTGCACGAGTGGATACAGGAACTCGTGGATGCCGATCGGTCGATTACTCGCGGAAGCGCTGCTCGAAATCGTCGCGCTCGAGAATGCGCGCCACCGTGTAGTGGCCGCAGAGGCGCACCACGTCGTCGGCGTGCATTGCCGATCATCCACTCGGAGTTGAAGCGCACCTCGGTCGCGATCGCGATCGAGGATCGTGAACACCTGCTCCGTGTACGTCTCCGCGTTGCGTGCGGACCTCGTCCGCACTCGAGCGGCTCTCCGCGTCTCCGAGCGGCCCGAGGGATCGCCGATCCGTGCCGTGAAGTCGCCGATCAGGAAGATCACGACGTGTGCCCGAGATCCTGGAACTCGCGCAGCTTGCGCAGCACGACCGTGTGACCGAGGTGGAGGTCGGGCGCGCTCGGATCGGCGCCGAGCTTGACGCGCAGCGGACGCTGCTCCCGCGCCGCCAGCGCGAGGCGCTGCCGCGAGCTCGCCTTCCGGCACGACGTCCACCACGCCACGCGTCAGCCGCGCCACCTCCGCATCGATGTTCATCGCGTCACACCTCGATCGTCTGTTGCACGCGCGTCGATGGCGCGCGCCCGTCCGCTCGTCTCGTCGACGTCGATGAGCGCGCCCTGCAGCGAGCGCCGGTCCGTCCGCGACCTCGAACCGGGCCGGCATCTGCGTGAGGAAGCGCTCGAGCACCTGCTCGCGCTTGCACCCCGATCACCGAGTCCCGCGGTCCGCACATACCGGCGTCCGTCAGGTACGCCGTGCCGCCCGGCAGGACACGCTCGTCGGCCGTCTGGACGTGCGTGTGGCTGCCGATCACGGCGCGACACGCCCGTCCAGATACCAGCCCATCGCGACCTTCTCGGAGGTTGCCTCGGCGTGCATGTCGACCAGCACGACGGACGCGCGGCCGGCGCGGATCGCTCAGGGCGCCGATCGGCGGCGCGGAACGGAGCGTCGTAGCTGCCCATGAAGACACGGCCGATCAGGTTGACGACGCCCACCGCGACGCCCGATCGCGGCTGTGCTGCACCGTGAAGCCCCGGCCGGGCGAGCCCGGCGGCGAAATTCGCGCGGCCGCAGGAGGACGTCGCTGTCGCGCAGGTAGTCCACGATGTCACGCTTCGCCCAGATGTGATTCCCCGACGTCAGCACGTCGACCCCGGCCGTCAAGCAGCTCCCCGGCGGCGCCGGGTCGACCCCGACCCCTCCCGACGCGTTCTCGCCGTTGGCGACGACGAAATCGACGTCCGCGGTGGCGATCAGGTGCGGCACGGAGTCGACGACCGCGCGGCGTCCGGGCTTGCCGACCACGTCCCCGAGAAAGAGGAGGCGCATCGCTAGCGCGCGAACTCGCTGGCGCGCAGTCTCGCGGATCACCGTGACCTTGATCTGCCCGGGATACGTGCATCTCGCTCTCGATCTTGCGCGCGACGTCGCGCGCGAGCGACGACGCCTGGTCGTCGGTGATCTGCGACGGCTCGACCAGGATGCGGATCTCGCGTCCCGCCTGCACCGCGAAGGATTTCTCCACGCCCCGGAAGGAGTTGCTGATGCGCTCGAGATCCTCGAGCCGCCGGACGTAGCTCTCGAGCACCTCGCGCCGCGCCCCCGGCCGCGCGCCCGAGAGCGCGTCGGCCGCGTCGACGAGCGGCGCCAGGATGCGTCTCGGCCTTCACCTCCTCGTGATGCGCGGCGATCGCGTTCACGATCTTGGCGGACTCTCCGTACTTGCGGGCGAGGTCCGCCCCGATGATCGCGTGCGAGCCCTCGACCTCGTGGGTCAGCGCCTTGCCGATGTCGTGCAGCAGGGCCGCGCGCCGCGCCTGCTTCTCGTTGATCCCAGCTCCGCCGCCATCATGCCGCAGATGAACGCCGCCTCGATCGAGTGCGATGAGCACGTTCTGCGCGTAGGAGTAGCGGTACTTGCAGCATGCCGAGGAGCTTCACGATCTCGGGATGGACGCCGTGCACGCCGACCTCGAAGATCGCCTGCTGCCCGGCCTCGCGCACGCTTTCCTCGATCTCCTGCTCGGCCTTGCGGACGACCTCCTCGATGCGGCCGGGATGGATGCGGCCGTCGGAGATCAGCCGCTCGAGCGCGATGCGTGCGATCTCGCGGCGGATCGGGCTGTGGCACGAGACGATCACCGCCTCGGGCGTGTCGTCGATGATCAGATCGACGCCGGTCGCGGCCTCGATCGCGCGGATGTTCCGGCCCTCGCGACCGATGATCCGCCCCTTCATGTCGTCGCTCGGGAGATGCACCACCGACACGGTGCGATCGGCGATGAACTCGCCCGCGAGCCGCTCGATCGCGATGGTGACGATCTTCTTGGCCTTGCGATCCGCTCTCCTCGCGCGCCTCCTCCTCGACCTGGCGGATGCGCTTCGCGGCCTCGTGCTTCGCCTCGTCGACCATCTGCTCGACCAGCGTGCGCTTGGCCTCCTCGCGCGTCAGGCCAGCCACGCGCTCCAGGGCCTCGCGCGTCTCGTCGACCAGACGCGCGCATCAGCTCCTCGCGCTCGGCGAGCTGTGTTGCGCGCGTCTGCAGCGCCTGGTCGCGGCGCTGCAGCTCCCCGTCCCGCCCCTCGAGGGCCTTGAGGCTTGCTCGAGCTGCTCCTCGCGCCCCTGCAGGCGCTTCTCGATGACATCAACTGCCGACGCTCCTCGTCCAGCGTCCGCTCGAAGTCGGCGCGCGCCTGCGCGGCCAGCGTCGTGGCCTGCGTGCGCGCCTCGACGCGGGATCGGTCGGCGTCCTTGCGCGCCTCCTCGACGATGCGACGGGCCGTCTCGGCGGCGCTGGCCGCGTGGCCGCGCATCTGGTGGCGCCGCAGGCTCTCGAGGAGGACCGCGATGATGCCGCCGAGCGCGAGGGCGCCGACGACGGTCGTTGCGTCAAGGCTCATCTCGCACCTCCGAAGCACGGCGCTGGCCGGGGATCCCGGCGCAGCGCGACAGACGAGGATCCGTCGCTCGGTCGCCACGACGTCGACCGGCTCGTCCCACGGCTCGTGCTGGCAGCTCCGGCACCACCTGCAGGTCGTACGCGACGCCCGCGACGGTGACGTGCTCGTCGTGTCGGAGCGCGGCCAGCGCCCGGTCGTAGTAGCCGCGGCCACGGCCCAGGCGTCGGCCCCCTGCATCGAAGGCGATGCCGGGCACGACCACGAGGACACCGCCGCGGCGTGTCCCGGGCGCCGGCGAGGAGTCGATGCCGGAGAGGCGGAGGCACGACGACCCAGGCCGGAGGGAGCTCGGCGCTCGCCGGCCGGTACACCTCCTTCCCCGCGCGCCACGCCGGCACCGTGAGCGCCGCCGGGTCGATCTCGGCGCCGATGGCCGAATACGCAGCACGGCGCGCGCGTCCGCGAACGCCCGCAGTGCGCCGAGCCCTCGACCACCGCGGCGCTGGCGGCGCGACGAGCCGGAGCATCGATCGATCGACGGGCGCCGAGCAGGCGCTCGCGCCACTCCGCTTTCGTATGTGTCATACCGGACCGAACGGGCGTGCCGCCGGCCGGAGGAGACGAACGTTTCGTGAGGATCAGGCCATCCAACGACGTGCGCCACGGCGTCAGGGCGCTGGCCTGTTCTTCCGGAAGCCGCAATGAGGACGTCATCGGGCTGCTATCACTGCAATTTCTCTCGATTCGTCGTACGTATCCGGTCCCCGCCGCCACCCGACCTCGCCTCGCGTGCGCCGTGGCGAGCGCCGTGGCCGTATGCCCGGCGCAGGAAACCGGACGCGTCGCGTCCGGATCTGGCGATCACGCACGATTCGCGCGAAGTATTTAGGGTTTAGGCGCAGCGGGTGTCAAGCGCCTTCGGGCGTCATCCGGCTCGCAAGAGCGCCGCGACGAACTCCCCCGGATCGAACTCGCGCAGATCGTCGACGGCTTCGCCGACCCCCACGTAACGGATCGGGATCCCAGCTCGCCGGCAATCGCGATCACGACCCCGCCCTTCGCCGTGCCGTCGAGCTTGGTCAGGATGATCGCCGTCGACGTCGAGCGCTCAGGAACGCGCGTGCCTGGGCCAGGCCGTTTTGACCGGTGTCGCGTCGAGAACCAGCAGGGTTTCGTGTGGCGCGCCGGGAAGCTCGCGGGCGATCACCCGCCGCACCTTCTTCAGCTCCTCCATGAGATTGCTCTTCGTGTGCAGCCGGCCCGCGGTGTCGACGATGACGACGTCGCTCTGTCGCGCGATCGCCGCGCGCATGCCGTCGAAGACGACCGCGCAGGGATCGCCGCCTTGCTGCTGGCGGATCGATCGTGCCCCGATGCGCTGCGCCCACACGCCCAGCTGCTCGTCCGGCGGCGGCGCGAAAGGTGTCCCCGGCGACCAGCATCACGACTTCCCTCCGCTGCGGTACTCGCGCGCCGCGAGCTTGCCGATCGAGGTCGTCTTGCCGACGCCATTCACGCCGACGACCATGACGACGTGCGGCCGGCCCGCGGGTCTTGCGCGACCGTGGACAGCCGTCCAGCACGTGCCGCATCTCGGCGGCGAGGCGGTCGTCGAACCGGCACGTCGGCGCTCCCGCCGCGCACCGCTTCGAGAAGCCGCGCGGTCATCGCCACGCCGACGTCGGCACGCGAGCAGCGCCGCCTCGAGGCTCTCCACGGCCGCCGGGTCGAGCGTCCGCCCGCTCAAGATGTCGGCGAGCGAGCCGAAGATGCCGGCGCGCGTCTTGGCGAGCCCGGCGCGAGGCGCGCGATAGGACGAGACTCGGCGGCGCCAGGCCCGCGCGCGCTCGTCGGCGCCGCGCGTTGGCATCACTGGAGCGCGCCGGCGCCGTCGCGCCACGAGTGCGACGATTCCGATCGCCAGCACCAGCGCGATCGCGGCCGCGACGACCCAGGTCGCCGCGGGCACCGCGGCTCAGGTTGAGCGTGGTCCAGGGATGGACATCGCGCGTCTGGGAACCCGTCGAGGACGGGCCGCACGCTACTCGGGCAGCCGGACGGAGACAACCTTCGAGACGCCCGGCTCCTCCATGGTGATGCCGTAGAGCGTCTCGAGCGACTTCCATCGTGCGCTTGTTGTGCGTGATCAGGATGAACTGCGAGTGTCGCGCTCATCTCGCGGACCATCGCGTTGAAACGTCCGATGTTCGCGTCGTCGAGGGGGGCGTCGACCTCGTCGAGGAAGCAGAACGGGCTCGGCTTGATGAGGAACAGCGCGAAGATCAGGCTGACCGCGGTGAGCGCCTTCTCCCCGCCCGAGAGAAGCTCGAGCGAGCCGACGCGCTTCCCCGGCGGCTGCACGATGATCTCCACGCCGCTGTCGAGCACGTGCTCCTCGTCGGTCAAGCGCAGGGACGCCTTGCCGCCGTGGAAGAGCTTCGGGAACGTTTCGCGCGGAACGTGCTCATCGACCCGGTCGAAGGTCTCGCGGAACCGCGAGCGCGATGTGCGATTGAGCTGCGCGATCGTCTTGCGCAGATCCTCCAGCGCCCCTTCGAGATCGACGCGCTGCGCGTCGAGGAAGCGCTGGCGCTCCTCCAGCTCCGCCACCTCGCCGAGCGCGGCGACGTTGACTTCGCCCATCGCGGCGAGGCGCTGCCGGAGCTGCGCCAGGCGCTCGTCGGCCGCGCCGGCGTCGGCGACGACCGCCGCCCCGTCGCCCTCGGCGGCCGGCTCGTCGGCGGCGAGCGATCCATAGCGCTCGCGCAGCGTCGCTTCCAGGTGCTCGATCGCCAGGCGGCGCTCGGCCGCCTCGAGCTGGAGAGTGCCGGCGCGGCTCCGCAGCTCGTCGAGCTCGGCCTGCGCGCGCGCTGACCGCGCTGCTCGGCGGCCTCCGTGGCCGCGCGCGCGGCGGCCACGCCATCGGCCGCCGCAGCGGCCTCGGCGGTGCGCGCATCCACGGCCGACTGCAGGGTCGCGAGCTCCGCTCCCAATCGCGCGGCGCCGGTGCGCGTCTCCGCCAGCGCCTGCGCGTCGGCGAGACGCCGCCGCTCGAGGGCGGCCGCGCGCCGGCCCGCCTCGTCGTCGGCCTGACACAGGCGGGCGATCAGCGCCTCCAGCGCGACCGCACGGGCCCGCTCCTCGGCGAGCGCGATGCGGCCCTGCATCGCCCGCTCCTGCCGTTCGGCGAGGCGCACCTGGGCCTCGCTGCGCGCCGTCTCGGTCGCCTCGAGGCGGCGCTCGAGCGCCGCCCGCCGATCCTCGCAGGCTGCGAGCTCCTCATCGAGGCGCGCCCCCTCGGCGATCACCTCGCGCAGGCGGGCATCGAGCGCTGTCGAGCTCGCCCGCGTGGCGCGCAACTGCTCGTCGACGTCGCGATGCTCCTGCCGTGCCCGCTCCACGTCCTTCTCGCAGGCGACGACCGCCACGGTGACTGCGCGCCAGCTCGCCATCGAGCTCGCGGACCGCGCCCTCGCGCGCGGCCACCCCGGCCACGAGCTCCTCCTGACGCACCCGGGCGGCCACGAGGTCGCGCGTCCGGGTCTCGACCTCCTCGTCCAGCGCGCGCAGCTCGCGCCGCTCCGCAAGCAACGTTTGCTCCGCGCGCTCGCTGCCCCCCGCGATGGCGCCGGTCGGATCGATCGTCTCACCCGCGGCGGTCACGAGAGGTCCACGCGCGTACCGTTGGCGCGCCAGAGCGCGAGCGCGACTCTCGAGATCGGCGACCAGCAGGACGTTTGCGAGCAGGGCCTCGGCGACCTCTTCGTAGCCGGTACGCACGCCGATGACGTCGAGCAAACGCGTCGCGCCCGCCGGGATGCTGCCGATCGCCGGCGGGCGCGGCTGCCGCGGGAGGCAGATCGCGCGGCCGGCGGCGGCACGGCGAAGCGCCTGCACGGCGTCCCGCGCCACCTGGTGGTCGCGCATCACCACCGCTTGCAGCTGCTCGCCGAGCGCAGCAGCCACCGCGCGCTCGTACTCGGCCGGGATGTCGAGGACCTCCGCGACCATGCCGAGCGCATCGTCGTGCGACGACGCCGCCAGCACCGCCCGCACGCCCTCCGCATAGCCGGCGTGCGATTCCTCGAGCTGTCGCAAAGAATCGCGCCGGGCGCCGGCGCGGGCGAGCGCTTCCTTCATGCCGTCGAGCGTCGTGTCCCAGCTCGTCCGCTCCTCGAGGAGCCGCCGCAGATCTTCCGCGCGCTCGCGCTTCGCTCCGGCGACGCTTTCGAGCTCCGTTTGCAGCGCCACGACCGTCCGCTCGGCCGTGCGCGCGCGCTCGTCGATCGCCGCGCGCCGTGCCCCGAGCGCCGCTGCTTGTGCCTGGACGCGCGCCCTACGTTCCGCGTCGTCCTGGCGCCGCGCTTCGACCGCGGCACGGGCATTCCGCGCCCGCGTCGACGCCGCCAGACCGTCGACCACCGCGACCTTGGCCTCTTCGACCGCGGCCTCCGCGGCCCCGTTGGCGTCGAGCGCCTCGCAGGCTGCACGCTCGCACGCCGCCAGCGAGACCTCGGCGACCACGATCCGCTCGGCGAGCGCGCTGCGGCTGGCCTCGCTGGCGCCGCGCTCGGCGCTCGCCTGGGCACCGGCCGTGCGCGCCTCCTCGAGATCGCGGGCGCTCGCGGCGTCCTGCGCCGTGAGCTCGCCGGCGCGCGCCTCGAGACGCGCCACCTCGTGGCGGCAGGCGTCGAACGTGGAGCGCGCGTCGAACGCCGCCGCCTGCGCCGCCGTCGCGCGTTCCTGCGCGGATGCCTCGGCGCCGCGGGCGTCACGGCGACCGGTCTCGACCCGCGCGAGCTCGCCCTCGATCGCGAGCTGGCGCGCGCTCGCCGCGTCGCGGTCGCGCTCGAGGCGGGCCAGTTCCTGTCCGAGACGGGCGCGCTGTCGGCGCGCCAGCGTGATGTCGAGCGCCGCGATCTCCGCCCGCAGGGCCCGATATTGCTCCGCCCGTTTGGCCTGGCGTCGCAGGCCACCGACCTGACGCTCGACCTCGCGCAGGATGTCCCGTACGCGATCGAGGTTCTCCTGCGTCCGCTCCATCTTGCGCTCGGCGACCTGCCGCCGACTGCGGTAGAGCGTGGTGCCGGCCGCCTCCTCGATGAAGAGGCGGAGCTCCTCCGGCTTGGCGCCGACCAGCTGCTCGACCCGCCCCTGCTCGATGATCGCGTAGGCCTTGCTACCGACGCCGGTGCCGAGGAACAGGTCGGTGATGTCGCGCAGCCGGCACGGCACGCCGTTCATCAGGTATTCCGACTCGCCCGACCGGTAGTAGCGGCGCGTCACCATGATGTCGGACTGACCGGCGTCGGCGATCGGGTGACCGGACTCCTTCAGGAGTGCGTACTGATCCATCGGCAGACCATCACACTCGAAGACGATCGACACCTGCGACATGCCGAGCGGAGCGTGACGCTCGTTGCCGCCGAAGACGACGTCTTCCATGCCCTGCCCACGCAAGCGCTTCGCGCTCTGCTCGCCCAGCACCCAGCGAACGGCGTCGACCACGTTCGACTTGCCGCAACCGTTCGGTCCGACGATGCCGGTGATGCCGGCATCGAAGCGCAGGATCGTCCGGTCGCGAAACGACTTGAACCCGACGATCTCGATCTGCCGGATGCGCAACGCGGCCGCGCTCAACGTCGCGTCGGTGGCGGGTTCGACGTCGCGGGCATGTTGCTCAGACCAGCTCACGAGCGCGTGCTCGACCGACAACTCCTGCGGTGGAATCGCCACAGCCCCTCCTCCCGACATCCCCACGATCAGTGGCGCGCGCGACGCGACACACCGCCGGTGACACTCGCACAGCCGTCCTATGCTGTCAAGAAAAAGCGCTAGATACGGATGTCGCGCGAGGCGCGACCCACAAGAATCGGGATCGCGCTATGGCTCGAGCTCCGTGTTCCAGTACGAGACGTCGACGGTGTTGAGGAACGGCCCCCACTCCCGATAGCGGCGCAGGTTGAAGGTGTCGGCCATGAAGGGCGTCCACTGCGGACGGGTGGGCCGTTTGAGCAGGCGCATTGCCGCCTGCTCGGGCGTGCGACCGCCTTTGCGCCGGTTGCAGCGATGACACGAGCACACCACGTTCTCCCAGGTCGCGAGGCCGCCCTGCGACCGTGGCACGACGTGGTCGAGGTTGAGCTCGGCTCGCGGAAATCGCTTGCCGCAGTACTGGCACATGTTCCCATCGCGGGCGTAGATGTTGTATCGGCTGAACCGCACATGGCGCTTCGGTACGCGGTCGAACGCCAGCAGGAGGATCACCCGCGGCACGCGCACCACGCGACTCACGAGCCCGACGGAGTCGTGCTCGATGCTCACCGAGAGCTCGCTCCAGCTGTCGAAATCGAAGGTTCGATACTGCTCGTCCACCGCGCGCGCCACGTCCTGGTACAACAGGACGAACGCGCGCTTCACCGAGGTGACGTGAATGGGGAGGTAGGAGCGGTTGAGAACGAGGACTTTGGTATTGAGCACCGACATGGAAGCGTGGCGCGGCCGTCCGACGCTAGTATGACCCTCGGCGGACTGTCAAGACGTTTATCCTTGCGGGTCGCACACTTGCGCCGTCGTACACGGCTCCGATAGTCTCGCCTCTTACCGTCGCCGCGCGAGGGTATGACGTGTCGAACATCATCCTGATCAACTCCAACCCGGAAGAGGTGCGCGTCGCGCTCGTCGAGAACGGCGCGCTCGCCGAGATCCACGTCGAGCGCGGGCGCGATCGCGGCATTGTCGGCAACATCTACAAGGGCAAGGTGGTGCGTGTCCTGCCCGGGCATGCAGGCGGCGTTCGTCGACATCGGTCTGGCCAAGGCGGGGTTCCTGCACGTCTCCGACTTCTACCCCGGCGTCGACGAGCTGCCGATGATCGACGCCGACGCCCTCGAGCACGCGGCCGAAGGCGTCCCGCCGGTCGAGTCCGAGCCGCCGCCGCTCCGTCGACACCCCGGCCATGCCCGAGTTCTCGGCGACCGCCGACGAGGCGGCGCCGCCGCCGGCGCCGACTCGAGGAGCGCCTGCGCCGCGGCGACGAGATCCTGCTGCAGGTGGCGAAGGAGCCGCTCGGATCGAAAGGCGCACGCGTCACGTCCCACATCTCCCTGCCCGGCCGCTACCTCGTCTATCTGCCGACCACCAACCACATCGGGGTATCGCGCCGCATCGAGGACGAGGAGGAGCGCCAGCGGTTGCGCGACATCGTGCTCGCCGCTGAAGCCGCCCGACGCCGGCTGCATCATCCGGACCGTGTGCGTCGGCCTGAGCAAGCGCGAGCTGCAGGCGGACATGCGGTTCCTCATCAAGCTGTGGAACCGCATCCTGAAGCGCAGCGAGCGATGCCTCGGCGCCGTGCCAGCTGCACTACGACATGGACCTCGTCCTGCGCAGCATCCGCGATCTCTTCACGGCCGACGTCGCCAAGGTCGTCGTCGACCGCGCCGGCCGACTACCAGCGCATCCTCGACTTCGTCGAATCGTTCGCGCCCCGCCTCAAGTCCCGCGTCGAGCTGCATGCCGGTCCGGAGGCGCTTTTCGACCTCTACGGCATCGAACCCGCGATCAGCCGCGCGCTCGAACGGCGCGTGTGGCTCAAGTCGGGCGGCTACATCGTCATCGACCAGACCGAGGCGCTCACGACGATCGACGTCAACACCGGCCGCTACGTCGGCAAGCACAACCAGGAGGAGACGGTCCTCAAGACCAACCTCGAGGCGGCGCGCGAGATCGTCGATCAGCTGCGTATCCGCAACATCGGCGGCATCATCATCGTCGACTTCATCGACATGGTGAGTCCCGAGAGCCGCCAGCGCGTAATGGACGCGTTCGACACCGCCCTCCGACAAGACAAGATGCGCAGCAACATCCTCAAGATCTCGGAGCTCGGCCTGGTCGAGATGACCCGCAAGCGGACGCGGGCCAGCCTCTCGCAGCTCCTGACCGATCCCTGCCCGAGCTGCGAGGGCAAGGGGCGCCTCAAGTCGGTCGCGACGATCGGCTACGAGATCATGCGTCGCGTGCGACACGTCGCGGCCGGGGCCCCGGAAAGCCGCGGCATCGTCGTCCGGGCCCACGCCCGCCGTCGCCGCCTTCCTCTGCGAGGACGAGAGCGTCGCCATGGACCTGCTCGAACGCGAGATCGAGCGCCGGATCACCGTCGAGACCTTCGAGGCCCCGGACCACGCCCGCTTCGAGGTGCAGGCGGCGTGACCCGCTTGCGCGCCGCCGGGTTCGTTGACTTGGCGGTGGGCCTTTCTTATACCTCGCGGCCTCTGCGGGACGACACAGTCATGCCGCGCGATCACGCTCCCGCCCGTCTCGAAGGCGTCCTGGCGGGCGTCCTGCGGGGCGCCCCGCTCGAGCTGGACGACGCCTATGCGCTGGTGCACGGCGACGACGATGCGTTGCCCGGGTTGCTCGCCGCCGCCGGCGTGACGCGCGATCGCGGCAAAGGTCGCAGCGTCACCTACTCGCGCAAGGTGTTCCTGCCGATCACCAACCTCTGCCGCGACCGCTGCGCCTACTGCACGTTCCGCAAGGACCCCGGCGATCCCGGTGCCTGGACGATGACGCCCGACGAGATCGCCGCCTGGATCACCGCCGCGCGCCGGCAGGGATGCAAGGAGGCGCTGATGTGCCTCGGCGACAGCCCGGAGGCGGCGTTCCCCGAGTACCGCGCGACGTTGCGCCGCCTCGGCCACGCGTCCACGATCGGCTACGTGCGGGAGGCCTGCGAGATCGCGCTCGAGCTCGGCATCCTGCCGCACACCAATGCGGGCCTGTTGACCGTCGACGAAATGCGTCTGCTCCGGCCGGTGAACGCCAGTCTCGGCCTGATGCTGGAGAACGTCAGCCCGCGGCTGCGCGCGGCGGGCATGCCGCACCAATACGCCCCCGACAAGGAGCCGGCGCGTCGGGTCGCGATGATGGCCGAGGCCGGGCGTCTGCGCATTCCGTTCACGACGGGCATCCTGCTCGGCATCGGCGAGACGCCGGAGGAACGCGTCGACTCGCTCTTCGCCATCGCCGATCTGCACGCTGCGTATGGGCACATCCAGGAGGTCATCATCCAGAACTTCCGCGGCAAGCTCGGGATGCCGATGGCGGACGCGTCCGAACCGACCGCGAGCGACCTGGCACGCACGATCGCGATCGCCCGCCTCCTGCTCGGTCCGGACATGAACATCCAGGCGCCGCCGAACCTGAGTCCGGACGCGCATCGCCTCCTGCTGCGGGCGGGAATCAACGACTGGGGCGGCATCTCGCCGGTCAGCCGCGACTACGTGAACCCGGAGGCCGCGTGGCCCATGATCCCGGCGCTGCAACGCACCTGCGCCGACGAGGGATTCGCGCTGCGCGAGCGTCTCGCGATCTACCCAGAGTACGTGGGGCCGCGCTTCCTCGATCCGGCGCTCGCCGGCCTCGTCGATCGTCTGGCGGAAGGTATCCGCACGGAGGACGCCCATGCGCACGCCGCTCATTGAAGATCTGCAGACGGGAATTCCGCTCGAACGGCGACTCGCCGCCGCCTCGCCCGGGTTCCGCGCCGTCCTCGAGCACGCCCTGGCGGGTCGTGATCTGGACGTCGACGACGGGGTCGCGTGCCTCGCCGTGGAAGGCGATGATCTCCTCGCGCTGATCGCGACCGCGGACGCCATCCGGCGGAGCGACGTCGGCGACGACGTCACGTACGTGGTGAATCGCAACATCAACTTCACCAACATCTGCTTCGTCGGCTGCCGCTTCTGCGCTTTCAAGCGCCAACGCTGGGAAGCCGACGCCTACAACGTTCCCATCGAGGTGCTGCTCGCCAAGGTCCAGGAGGCGGTCGACCGCGGCGCGACCGAGATCTGCATGCAGGGCGGCATCAATCCGGACATGCCGGCGCTCGGCTACCGCGACGTGCTGCGCGCCATCAAGACGGCCTTCCCTGCGATCCACATGCACGCATTCTCGCCGATGGAGATCATGTACGGATCCCGGCGGGCGGAGATGAGCTACCGCGACTACCTCGCCATGCTGAAGGCCGAGGGCCTCGGGACGATCCCGGGAACCGCCGCGGAGATCCTTGACGACGAGGTGCGCGACATCCTGAGCCACAAGAAGGTCGACGTCCGCACCTGGATCGAGATCGTCACCACCGCGCACGCGCTCGGGATCCCGAGCACGTCGACCGTCATGTACGGTCACGTCGAGACGCCGCGTCACGTCGTCGAGCACGTGGCGCTCCTCCGCCGGCTGCAGCGCGAGACGGGCGGCTTCACCGAGTTCGTGCCCCTGCGCTTCATCCATCACAATACCGAGCTGTTCCGTGACGGCCTCGTGACCGAGCCGCCGCCGAAAGGGGTCTACGATCTGCGGGTGTACGCGTTCTCCCGGCTGATGCTGCGTGGCGCGATCGACAACCTCCAGACCTCCTGGGTCAAGCTGAACCACGAGCTGGCGCAGCCTCGCTGCTGGCCGGCGTGCAACGACTTCGGCGGCACCCTGATGGAGGAGAGCATCTCGCGCGAGGCGGGAGCCGATGCCGGCGAGTACACCCCGGTCGCGGAGATCCGTCGGCTGATCGAAGCCATGGGACGCCGGCCCGTCGAGCGCACCACGCTGTACCAGAAGGTCGAGCCGGAGCGGATCGGATGGCGAAGCGAGTCGGGTTGACGGTACTGGCGGGCGGAGTCGGGGCTGCGAAGTTTCTGCGCGGCCTGCTCCGTGTTGCTGACCCGTCCACTCTCACGGTCGTCGTCAACACCGGTGACGACGAGCGCTTCTTCGGCCTCGCCGTATCGCCCGACCTCGACACGATCACGTATACCGCCGCCGGGCTCGCGAATCCCCGCACCGGGTGGGGCGTGCGCCACGACTCGTTCCGCTGTCTCGCGTCGCTCGCACGCCTCTACGGCGACACCCCCTGGTTCCAGCTCGGCGACTGCGATCTCGCGACCCACATCTATCGTACCCACCGTCTGGCGGCCGGCGCGCGCCTCTCGACCGTCACCGCCGAGATCGGGCGCGCCCTCGGCTCGCGCGTCCGCATCCTGCCGATGACGGATGATCGCGTGCGTACGGTGATCGACACCGCCACGGGAACGCTGACCTTCCAGGACTACCTCGTGCGACGGCATGCGCGCCCGGCGGTGCGCGCCATCCGCTACCTCGGCGCGGCGCGGGCGCGACCGGCCGCGGGCGTTCTCGCCGCGATCCGTGGTGCCGCAGCCGTGATCATCGCTCCGAGCAACCCCTTCCTCAGCATCGGCCCGATCCTCGCGATACCCGGGGTGCGGCACGCGCTCGAGCGTCGCCGCGGGCCGATCGCCGCCGTGTCCCCGCTGGTCGCCGGCCGCGCACCCAGTGGACCCCTGGCACGCCAGCTGCGACGATTCGCCCTCCGGCCCTCCACCCTCGGGATCGCCTCCTGCTACCGGCCATTCCTGGACGCCCTCCTCATCGACCGTCGCGACCGCCGCGACGTCGCGGCGCTCGCCGCGGTCGGCTGTCGCGCCATCCTCGCCGATACCCTCTTCACGACGGACCGCCGCGCCGCCGCCGCGGCCCGCCGCCTCCTCGACGCGCTCGGGTGATCGATGCGGACGCTCGCCGTCATCCCGCTCACCGGACTGCCGCGCATCCAACCCGGCGACGATCTCGCAGCGCTCCTCGCCGAGACCATCGAGGCGAACAAGGTCGGCACGAAGCGCGGTGACGTCGTCGTGGTCTGTCAGAAGGTCGTGTCGAAGGCCGAAGGCCGAGTGGTCTCGCTCGCATCCGTCGCCGTCTCGCCGTTCGCCGCGAGCACCGCGGCGGCGACCGGGAAGGATCCGCGCCTCGTCGAGATCGTGCTACGGGAGACGACCCGCATCGTCCGCATGGCGGACGGACACCTCATCTGCGAGACGGGTCCCGGGTGGGTGTGCGCCAACGCCGGCGTCGACGAGTCGAACGGCGTCGCGCCCGGGATGGCGACGTTGCTACCGCTCGATGCCGACGCCTCGGCGGAGCGGCTGCGCACCGCGCTGACGGCCGCCACCGGCGCCGATCTCGGCGTCATCGTGAGCGACACCTTCGGCCGGCCGTGGCGGGAGGGCCAGGTCGACGTCGCGCTCGGGGTCGCCGGGGTGGGTGCGCTGCTCGACTGGCGCGGCCGCGTGGACATGGCCGGCCGCGATCTCCAGCACACCGTGCTCGCGATCGCAGATCAGATCGCGGCGGCCGCCGGACTGCTCATGGAAAAGGACAGCGGGACCGCCGCGGTGCTCGTGCGCGGCGTCGACTGGCGGGCGACGGCCGGGCGCGGACGCGATCTGGTCCGCGCCCGCGCCAGCGATCTGTTCCGCTGACGATCGCGCCGTCAGGCGCTGCGCCGCTCAGCGGCCGCCTCTTCACGGTTCGCATCCAGCACGGCGCGGAGCACGCTCTCGAGCGCCGTGATCTCGCCGTTGACGGCAACCATGCTCTCGATGAGCGCCAACCACTTGAACGAGTGCGGCTCGCCCGGATCGATCTCGGGGCACAGCCCTGCGACGCCGGTTGCGGCGCTGAGGAGCCCTTCCGAAGCAGCTTCGAGGTGTTTGGCGATGTCGGTGAAGGTCTCGCGGTCGATGATCATGCAGCCTCCGTTGGGTCGTGCCCCGCGAGAGTCCAAGAAAAATGCCACGCCAGCACGTGTGCGTGCTGGCGTCACGCTGCGCGCCGCGCCCGCTTTCGCGCCTGCCGGTTTGTCGAGCATCCGCAGTCACTTGCCGGCAGCGGCAACATCGAACGGTGGGCGCAGAGTCCGTGGCGCTCGCTATGAAACGCCCCGTCCGTCCGACGCGGCCGTCATCGTGCAAAACCGCGGCGTCCCGGCGAGGGGTGCAGGCGTGCAGGAAACCGCGCCACGTCAGAGCGCGGATGCCCGCATCATCTGCCGGTGTCGCGATCGGCAACGCCGAGGGCCGGCCGGGCCCGTCCGTGCTGAGACTCTCGCGCAGGCGGCGCTCGAGGATCGCCAGCTCCGCGAACCTGCGCCCCGGCACGACGGCCTGATCCTTGCCGCCGCGGCCACGCTGCCGCAGCTCGATGTAGCCCACCTCGGCGAGGCGGTGCACGGCGTTCTCGAAGGCGATCGGCGAGTTCCCCTCGGGCTTCTGCGCCTGGCCGAGGAGCTGGTGCGCCTGAAAGCTCTTCTGCATGGTGACGAGGACCGTCTTCCGCAAGATTCCCTCCGCGGGCAGGTCGAAGAGCGTCTTCGCGACGATCCAGTAGCTTTCGCGGAAGTTCTCCAGGATTCCGTCGGCGAACACGAGCAGAACGCTGCCACGCCGCGCGCCATCCGCACCGATCGCGCCAGCGGCGCCGAAGTGCGCCAGGACCTCGTCGATCTCCGCCGCCACGGCGGCGCGCTCGGGCAACGCGAACTCCCAGCGGAAGAGCTCGAGCCACCACCACACCTCCTCCGCCAGCGCCTCCAACGACACGCCACGGCGCAGCGCATGCGCCACGAGCGACGGCACCAGGAAGAAGTGAATGATGTTGTTCTTGTAGAAGTCGAGGATCATGCGCTTGTCGGGCGGCGCGTAGATGATGTCGCCGGCGCTGTCCTTCATCCACTCGATCGAGCTTGCCGCTCTGCAGGAACCTGAGGCTCTCGAGAAAGTCGCCGGTGTTGCGCTGCAGGGAGGCGGTCAGGGTGACGTTCCTCGCCACCAGCAGGCTGGTCAGCGCGCGGCCCGCCGCGACGAAATCGCCGTAGCGGATCGCGTGCTGCGGCGCCGAGAGCAGCACCGTCGACGAGAGCGACGTCGCGCCGGCGACGGCGACGTCGTTGACCTCGCGCAGCAGTCGGAATCCGAGCTTCCGGATGAAGCGCCGCTTCTCCTCCTGTGTCGCGGCGTCTTCCTGCTGGAAGCGCTCCTTCCGCCCGCCGAGGGCGGCGTCGAGCGAGATCGGCGGCGCGAAGGTGACGTAGACGGTACCGTACTTCTGCCGCAGCACGGCGCGCGCCTTGATCAGCGCGCTGAACGATTCCTTCTCCTTCTGCCCGCCGAGCAATTCCTGCTTGTATGCCTCCTCCTCGACGATGCGGCCGTAGTGGATCGATACCGGAACGAGGTAGAGATCGCGGCGCACGCCGTCCGATGAAGGCGTTGACGATCGCGGACAGCATGCCGAGCTTCGGCGTCAGGATCTTCCCGGTCCGGCTCCGTCCGCCCTCGATGAAGAACTCCTGCGTGTAGCCCTCGCGGATGAGATACTCGAGATAGGTCCGGAACACGACCTTGTAGAGCGGGTTGTCGTCGAACTGCCGGCGGATGAAGTAGGCGCCGGCGCCGCGGAAGAGCGCCCGCCATCGGCCAGAAGGCCATGTTGATGCCGGCGGCGATGTGCGGCGGCGACAGGTAGTTCTCACGGAAGATGTAGGACAGGATCAGGTAGTCGAAGTGGCTCCGGTGGCACGGGACGAGCACGATGGGGTGCTGTTTGACGCACTCCACTACACGCTCGAGTCCGCGGATTTCCAGCCCGGAGAACATGCGGCGCCAGATGCGGTGGAAGAAGAACGCGAGGATGGCGAGATAGTAGCCGTGGAAGTCGGCGGCCATCTCGTCGAAATAGCCGCGCGCCTCCTTGGCGACCTTCTCCGCGGCCACCTTCCGCTCACGCGCCACGTCGCGCACCGCCGCTTGCACCGCATCGGAGCCGAGCACCATCTCGCGCACCTGCCGCTTCGACTGCACCGTCGGCCCCCACACGACGCGCTCCTCGCGATAGAGGAACATCTGCAGGGCGCGCGTCAGGCGGCGGACGATGCGATCCTCCGACTCACCCTGGTACTTGGCGACGAATGCGTTCAGCGGGATCTCGGAGCCGACCGACACGGTGAGCTCGTGCGCGTTCCAGACGTACGTGAGGAGCTTCTTCAGATCGCTCGGCGCCTCGTGCACGCTGTACACGAAGCTCGCCAGACGCGAGCCCTTGCGCCGCAGCCCGGAGCCGCGGAAGATCGCCAGTGGGACGAGGAACACCGGCGATTCCTTGCTCCACACGTCGTGCGCGATTTCGCGGAGGTAGTCGGAGCCTCGCCGCATCTCGGGTGTCGCGGCCGAGCCGCGCGCCCTCACCATGCCGACGCGACTGCTGCGGATGAACAGCAGGACCGACCGGCCGTGCGCCACGAGCTGACCCGCCAGATCGCGCTCGCGCGACTGCCGGACCTCCTTGCCGAACAGGTGCGCCGACGTGACGCGCCGCCAGAGGATGGCAAGCAGGTCGCGCAGCGGCCGCAGCCAGAGGGACGAGATGCCGTTGGCGAAGCGCGGCAACGGCAGGCCCTCGTGCAGCAGGATCCAGTTGATGAGGAAGTAGTCGACCAGCGAGCGGTAGCGCATCACGTAGACGAGCGTCCCGTCGCTCGCGAGGCGTCGCAGCCGCTCGATGTCCGCCGCGTCCAGGCGCACGTGCTGGAACGCGAGCCGCGCGAACCAGCGCGGCAGCAGGCCGAAGCGTCGCACCATCGCGGAGTGGTGCGACGGCGTGCGTGTGGCGCCCCCGCCGGGGGCGGGCGCGGCGGCTTCGGGCATGGTGCGCGGGCTCGTCATGCGCGCGTCCGGTAGTAGAGCACCGGGTTGTCGCTGCGCTGCACCTCGTCGAGATTGGCGATGGTGAGCTCGCCCAGCTGGTACAGGTACTCGACGTGCGCGCCCGCCTCCTCCAGGCCGAGGATCTGACCGTAACCCTCGAGGCGCCCGGCAAAGAGCTCCGAGGTCAGGTCCCACACCGTGCGTGGCTCGCGGCACATCTCGCGCAGACGATCGAGGCGTCGCAGATGGAAACGGCGGATGTCGTGGACCCGGCCGTACATATTGTCGATCTCGTCCTCGTGGCCGCCGAGCGCCAGCTCGACGCCGCCGACCCGGTGGATCTTGTCGAGCGACTCGAGATATCGCCGCAGGCCGCAGAACAGGGTGATGCACTCCGGAGACTGATGCGGGGTGGTCCGCGACAGCACGTGATCGCCGGTGAAGAGCACGTTGTCGACGAGCAGGCAGAATCTCCCCGGGGCAATGCCCGGGCGTGTGGAAGACCTCGTATCCATTGCCGACGGTCGTGGCGTCGGTCAACCGATCGTCCACGGGGATCGAGGAGAAGTTCAGCGCGTATTTCGACATCGCATACATCGACATCAGATGCTGCTTCACGGCGGGCCCCGCCCCCGACCGGTCGATGAAGACAGCCAGAATCCTTCGACGCCACCACCATGCGCTCTTCCCACGCCGAAAGCACGCGCGCGTCGAGCTCGTGGACCCAGACCCGCGCGGGCGTCTCCTGGACGAAGTACGCCGCATTGCCGGCGTGATCCATGTGCGCATGCGTGATCACGACGTCGGCCACGTCGGGCAGGCGGTAGCGTCGCCCCCATCGGGCGGCGATCTCGTCGAGCCCCGCGCCGATGTCGCGCCGCGTGCTGTCGAGCCGCGACCCGGCGTCGATCAACGTCAGCCGGTCCGTGTCGTCGATCAGGTAGAGGTTGTTGAAGTGGGCGGGGAAGGTCTCGACCGGAAAGCGGTAGACCTGGATCCCCTGCCGGGTATCGAAGCGCGCGACCGGTGCGCGTTCACGGGTGCTCATCGCCGCGCCTCACGTCTCATAGATACGCGTGCAAGCGGCGGCGCTCCAGCTCCTCCACGACGCGGCGCACGTCCTGCGCCCGGTCGCGGCGGCAGATCAGGAGCGCATCGGGAGCGTCGACGATGATGAGGTCGTCCACCCCGACCAGCGCGACGAGCCGCTCCGGATTGAACACGACGCAGCGGCCGGCGTCGACCGCCACGACCGGCGCGTGCGCGTTCGTGGCGCCGCCCGCTTGCAGCTCCTGCACGGCCGCCCAGCTCCCGACGTCGCTCCATCCGAAGTCGCCGCGCACGACGATCACGCGCCGCGCCTTCTCCATGAGCCCGTAGTCGATCGAGATGGGCGTCAGACGACGATAGGCCCGAACGATCGCCGCCGCGCGCCCGCGGCCGGCGTGTCGCATGGCGGAGCGCAGCGCCGCCAGCGGCGCCGGGAGATGGCGCGCGAAGAGCTGCAGGAGGGTGTCCACCCGCCAGACGAAGATGCCGCTGTTCCAGAGATACCGGCCCGACGCGAGAAAGCGTCGCGCACGCGCGCTCGACGGCTTCTCGACGAAGGTGCTCGCCCAATGGGCGCCCCGCCCTGCCCGGCGTCCGAGCCGGATGTAGCCGAAGCCGGTCGCCGGGCCGGTGGGCCGGATGCCGAGCGTCACCGAGCAGGACTCGCGCTCCGCCCAGCCGAATCCGGCGGCGACCGCGGCGCGGAAGCCGCCTGGATCGGCGATCGCGTGGTCGGCCGGCAGGCAGACGAACGAGGCATCCGGAGCGCGCTCGGCAATGGTGAGCGCCGCCAGCGCGAGGCACGGCGCCGTGTTCCGTGCTACCGGCTCGACCAAGACGTTGGCCCCTGGGAGCTGCGGCAGTTGACGGCGCACCTCCGCCGCGTGGTCCTTGTGCGTGACGACGAGCACGCGCGCCGGCGGCACCAGGCCGCGCAGACGCGCGACCGTCGCCTGCAGCAGGGTTCGGCTGCCGGCGAGGCGCAGCAGCTGCTTCGGCAGGCGGCGGCGGCTGCGCGGCCAGAAACGCGTGCCGCTCCCGCCGGCCATCACGACCGCGAACCGCTCGCGTCGCGGCAAGGCCCGAGGGTCGCGTCGCACGCTCACCTGCTTTCGTTTAAGTGTCGCCTGGGGGAAAAGCAAGGTACGCGAGCGCGCCGGTCCGCTCCACGAGGCGCCGCCGAATTGCTACAAGCTGCCTGGAGATGCCGGCGATGCCTTGGACGATGCTCTGGTGGACAGCAACGACGGTGGCGACGGTGGCGGCGCTGACGCAGGCGCTCTGCTTCGTGGTCGCGCTCTACGAGACCTTGAACCTGCCCGACTCCTACGGCGCGCGCCTCACGCTCGGCGGCCTGCTCGGCGGAGCGCGCGAGGTCGCGATCGAGAGCGCCGCCATGAGCGTTGCCCTTCTCGGGGTCCCCATCGGCCTGCTGCCGTGGCGCCGGGTCTCGGCGGCGGGCGCACATGATCGGCCGCCGATCGTCTTCGTTCCCGGGTACGCGACGAACCGCGCATGTCTCTGGTGGCTCCGTCGGCGGCTCGCCCGCACAGGCTGGGCGCAGGCGTACGGCTACAACTACCGCACGCTGTACGGCGATCTCGCAGCGGCGGCGACGCGCCTCGGCACGCTGCTCGACGAGCTGCGCGCCGCGGGCGGGAACCGCGACCTCGTCATCGTCGCGCACGGCATCGGCGGCATCGTGGCGCGCCTCTGCGTCCGTGATCGCGCTGGCCGCGGCGTGCGCGCGCTCGTCACACTCGGCACGCCGCATCAGGGCAGCAAGCTCTACGCGCTCGCGCTCGATCCGATGCTGAACGCGCTGCGCCCGGGTTCGGAGGTCATCGAAGGCCTCGCCCACGGCGACGCGCTCGCGGGGCAAATCGACATCACGGCGGTCACCTCCAGCTTCGATCTGACGATCGTGCCCTCGGCATTCGGCCGCTATCCCGGGGCGAGCACGATCGAGATCGAGGGCGTCGGTCACTTCGGCCTACTCTGGTCGACGCGTGTCTTTACCGTGGTGCGCGAGAACCTCGATTTCGCACACGGCGCCGCCACGACGGCGACCCCCGACGCTCAGGATTCCGCGAGCGCCTCCACGCAGCGCGCGACGTCGTCGGCGTCCGAATAGAAGTGCGGCGAGAGGCGCACGCCGCCGCCGCGCGGGCTCGCCACGACTCCGGCGCGCAGCAGCCGGGCGAGAGCCGCTTCCGGCGAGTCCGGCGCGGCGACGGTGGTGATGCCCGACCGCTCGCTCGGCGGATACGTCGCGAGCACCGCCATCCCGGCTTCGGCGAGCGCAGCGTGCAACGTGTCCGTCACGGCGAGCACCCGACGCTCCATCCTCGCGGCGCCGATCTCCAGCACGAGATCGACGGCGGCGCCGAGCGCGTGGATGCCGACGAAGTTGAAGCTGCCGCATTCGAATTTGGCGGCCTCCGGCTTCAGCTCGAAATGGTACGGCAGGTACCTCCCCTGGTCCGTGACGCTCTTCCACCCGAGTCGCTGCGGCCGGACGTGCTCGAGCCAGCGGCGTGACAGGAAGAAGAGGCCGAGGCCCTCGGGGGCGCACAACCATTTGTGCCCGTCCGCCGCGAAGCAGTCGATCCCATCGCGCCCGACGTCGATCTCGAGGGCGCCGATTGCCTGGATGGCGTCGACGCAGAACAGGATGCCGCGCTCGCGGCAGAACTCGCCGAGCGCCGCCAGGGGGCGCCGTTGTCCGCGCGAGAAGTCGACCGCGCTCACCGAGACGATACGGGTCGACCGATCCGTGACCGCCCTGATCGCGTCGACGGTGAGCCGATCGTCCACGAGCGCGGCCATGCGGGTCTCGACGCCCCGTCCGGCGAGACCCCACCACGGATAGACGTTGGCCGGGAACTCCCCGGCCACGCTGACCACCGAGTCGCCGGGCTTCCATGGAAAGCCGGTCGCAAGGAGCGACAGGCCGTCGGACGTGCCGGCACAGAAGGCGATCTCGTCGGCCTGTGCGCCCACCAGACGCGCCGATGCGGCGCGCACCTCGTCGGCGCGCCTCTCCCACGTCGCATAGCGCAGCGTGCCGAAGTCGCGTCCGTCGGCGAGGAATCCCGCCACCGCTTCGGTACAGCGGCGCGACAGCGGCCCGACCCCCGCATGATTGAAGTGCACGCAGGCGGCCGTGCTGGGAAACTCGTCGCGGTAGCGTGCGATGTCGTCGACGCGCTGCTCCATCGGTCCTCGAAGGCGCTCACGGAAAGTGTCTCGCCCGTCGGTTCGTCGATGCTATACTGGCTTCACGTCGCGGATGCGACTGCCAGGAGGATTGATGGAGAGGCCGTCTGATTCGTCTGGGCTCCGGGATTTCTTCCATGCGATGGCACGACGGACGTTCACCGAGCTCGGGGTCGGCGACGACGCGGTCGTCGGCTACGTCGCCGCCCTGCTCACCGACTTCAGCCGGGCCGACCGCCTGTACGCGATGCGTGGGCAGTATGCCCGCACCGCGAGCGTCGTGAAGATGTCGGTGGCGTCGAGCGAGGCGCCGCGCGACGAACGCTCCTTCATGCGCACGCACGCCCTGCGGAAGTACGTCGCCGATTACGCCCTCTTCATGAGCGGGCTCTTCCGGACGCACGTGGAGCAGTGCGGCGCGCTCGACTACTACCTGCAGGAAGGCCAGCGTGCCTACTGGGACGTCTCCGAGCTCGACCTGGCGCGCTACCGCACCGGGTTCCTGCTGTTCCAGCAGCTCTCGCGGAACTTCGAGCACTATTCCGGCGCCCTCGACTACATGCGCAAGGCGTACTTCGCACCGCAGCCGGGCACGGAAAGCCCGTTCGCGGTCTTCCTGCGCGAGGTGGAGGGCTGGATCACGACCGGCATGTCGTCGAACTGACGGTCGCCCGTCGATGGCGGACGCCCGGCTCACGTTCGAGGGTTCGCCGATGCGGCTCGACCGTTATCTCCGCGACCACCTCGGTCCGCAATTCGGCCGCCGGGCCGTCGCGGCGTTGCTGCGCGGCGACACCGTGCGCGTGAACGGCCGGCGGGCGCCGAAGAGTCACCTGCTCCACGCGGGCGACGAGATCGCCCTTCCCGCGACGCCCGCGGCCCCGCGCCTCGCCCCGGTGGCCGCCGCGCTCGCGCTCGTCTACGTCGGCAGCGATCTCGTCGCCATCGACAAGCCGCCCGGCATGCCGTCGACCGCCGGGCCGAGCGGCACGCCCTCCGCCGCCGCGGCGCTCCTGCATCGCTATCCCGAGATGGCGGCGATCGATGCGCGCCGGAGCGGCGGCCTGGCGCACCGCCTCGATACCGGGACCTCGGGTCTGCTCGTGGCGGCACGAACCCCGGCGGCGTACGCGCGCCTGCGCGCCGCCTTCTCCGCCAAGACGATCCTGAAGGAATATCTCGCGGTGGTCCTGGGCGACCTGGCGGACGGCGGACGCGTCACGACGCCGCTCACCCGCCGTCCGCGGACCCGTACGCGCATGATCGCCGCGGCGCCGGGACACGGGTGGCGGGCGGAGACGAGCTATCGCCCGCTCGCACGCGGCGGCGGCCTCACGCTCGTCCACCTGGCGATGCGCACCGGCGTGACGCACCAACTGCGCGCCCACCTGGCACAACTCGGTCACCCCGTCCTCGGTGATCGTCGCTACGGCCCCGCGGCGGCCGCGGACACGCCGCCCTGGCACTACCTGCACGCCCTGCGCATGATCGGCGACCATCGCCAGACGCTCGGCACCGAGCTCACGACTCCGGCTCCGCTTCACTGGGCGCCGCTCTGCGCCCGACTCGGGTGGCCGCTCGCGCGGCTCGCCGCTGGCTGACGGCCGCCGCACTCAGGCGGCGGCTTGCTTGCCCTTCGCGGCCTTCGTCTCCTTGCCGTTCTTCGTGTCGGTCGGCTTGGTGCTGCACGGCCCGCAGAGATTGCGCAGATTCTCCGGATCTTCCGTCAGGCCGTCATCGACGTTGTGGCAGACCTTCACGCAGTCGGCGCAGATGAAGTAGATGCCTTCGATGGTCTTGTTGATGCGCTCACGATTCAGGATGCGGCCGCGCAGCTTCTGGATGCGGATCCCGAGCAGGTCCTCGTACTGACGCTTGATCTTGCGCCGGCCCGCCTCGTCCTTGGGGAGATCTTCCTCGCTGCCGGCGGCGGTGTGCTCGTCTTCTTCGAAGATGTTGAAGCCCTTCTTGGGCTTCTCCTTCTTGACCCTCTTTACCATCGCGCCTCGACCCTTGGGGAGATGCGTAACCCGACAACTTGTATAGAAGTTCCCGCGCAGGGTCAATCACGTGCCCGCGACACGCGCGCGCGGCGGAGCGCGCTTGTGGGGCCCCACCCCGGGTGCTAGCGTCGCCGCGATTCACCGCCTCGCGTCATCATGCAGATCCGCCTCGAACCGCAGGGAAAGCAGCTGACCATCGCCGGGCGCCGCCGCGTCGGCGACGTGATCCGCAGCCTCGACATCGTCACGGGGACCGTCATGGTGATCCGCGGCGACGATCTGCTGACCGACGACGACATGGTGGAGGATCACGATGCCATCGAGCTGCGGGCGGTGATCTCCGGAGGGCGCTCGTGAAGTGCAAGCGCTGCGCCGGCAAAGCGACCGTCCAGCTACGCAGCCACAACACCGCTTTCTGCAAGGACTGCTTCGTCTTCTTCTTCCAGCGCAACGTCGAGCGCTCGATCGAGCGCGAGCAGATGTTCACCCGCGACGAGCGCATCCTCGTCTGCGTCTCCGGCGGCAAGGACAGCCTCGCGCTCTGGGACACCCTCATCGCGCTCGGCTACCAGACGGAAGGCCTGTATCTCGGCCTCGGGATCGGCGACTATTCCACGGCGTCGCAGGGCAAGGTCGAGCGCGTTCGCGTCCGCGCACGAGCTCTCCGCTCCGCGTCGTGCGTCTCGAGGACGAGGACGACGGCCTCGCGATTCCGGACGGTCGGCGTTCTTCACCCGCCGGCAGCCGTGCGCCGCATGCGGCACCTTCAAGCGCCACTACTTCGATCGCGCCGCCCTGGACGGTGGCTTCGCGGTCGTCGCAACCGGGCACAACCTCGACGACGAGGCGGCGCGGCTGCTCGGCAACGTGCTGCACTGGCAGGTGCCCTATCTCGCCAAGCAACAGCCGGTGCTCGTCCCCGGGCACGCGAAGTTCGCGCGCAAGGTGCGTCCGCTCTACCGCACCAGCGAGTACGAGAGCGCCACCTACGCGTTCCTGCGTCGGCATCGACTACGTCGTCGACGAGTGCCCGAACAGCCACGGCGCAACGCAGTTGCGTCTACAAGGACCTCCTGAATCGCCTCGAGCAGGCGATGCCGGGCACCAAGCTCACCTTCGTGAGCGACTTCCTGCGCCGCGCCCAACCGCTGTTCGCCGCCGCCCCCGATGCCGGCCGAACGGCGAGTGCGAGCGCTGCGGCATGCCGGCGTACGGCGACGTGTGCGGCTACTGCCGCCTCGTGGCGGAGATCGGGCGCCGCCGCGGCGCAGGCGGTGGCGCATTCCTGAGCCTGCGGACGCGCCCGAGGCCGCGAACGCCGCACCGACGCGGGACGAGGTGTCGCCGCGCGCACGGCTGCAGGACGGTGACAGCGTGCTCTTCATCGACCGCAAGGCGCGCGAGTACTTGCGCACCCTGCGGGCGGGTCGTCCGGTCACCGTGCGCGGCGGGCGGTTCGCCGCGGAGGACCTGCTCGGCCTGCCGGAGGGCTCCGTCGTCCGCTCGCCCCTCGGCGAGTACCTGCAGGTGTTCCGCCCCACCTACGCGCAACTGATCCCCAACTTGCCGCGCCAGGCGCAGGTCATCTACCCGAAGGACGTCGCCACGATCCTGATCTGGGGCGACATGCACCCGGGCGCGCGGGTCATCGAGATCGGCGTCGGTCCCGGCGCGACCAGCATCGCGCTGCTCCGCGCCATCGGCCCGACCGGCGAGCTCGTGACCTACGAGATCCGCGAGGACTTCGTCGCCATGGCCCGCGGCAACGTCGACCGCTTCCACGGGCCGGCCCCGCAGTGGCCGGTCGGTGCTGCGCGACGCCTACCTCGGCCTCGACGAGCGCGACGTCGACCGCATGGTGGTGGACGTGCCCGAGCCGTGGCGGGTCGTGCCGCATGCCGCCCTGGCCCTCCGTCCGGGCGGCGTCTTCGTCGGCTTCATCCCGACGATGCTGCAGATGCAACAGCTGGTCGGTCGCCCTGCAGGGCCACGGCTTCGCCGCAATCGAGGCCATCGAGTCGCTGCAACGCGCGTGGCACGTCAAGGACCGGAGCGTGCGCCCGGAGCACCGCATGGTCGCGCACAGCGGGTTCCTCGTCGTCGCACGGCGTCTCGGCCCGCCGCGCGTCGGCCGCGAAGGCGACGTATCCGACGCCTGAGCGGACGCGCCATCGCGCCGCCGGGCGACCGCGTCTGCCGCGGGCACGCTTCGTTGACTTCAATTCTTCGCATGGTGTAGCGTTCGCTCACGACGCCAGTGAGCAGCGTGAGGTCGAACGCATGACCAAGGAGGATCTTCGCCGGAAGGTCTGGCAGCTGCTGGAGCACAACGGCGTTCAGCGGTTCCCGGGTGCGCAAGGACGCATCCCGAACTTCGTCGGTGCCGAACGTGCCGCCGCCCGCCTCGCAGAGCTCGCCGTCTGGAAGAAGGCGCGCGCCATCAAGATCAATCCGGATGCGCCGCAGCTTACCGTCCGTCGTCAGGCGCTGGCCGACGGCAAGGTCGTCTACATGGCGGTGCCGCGACTGCGCACCGAGAAGTGCTTCGTCGAGATCGACCCGAAGCGCCTCGGCCGTCGCGCCGCGCTGGCCGCGAGCATCAGCGGCGCCGACCAAGTACGGACGGCTCGTGAGCCCGCGCGAGATGCGCGCCATCGATCTCGATCGTGTGCGGCTCGGTCGCGGTCCGCCGCGACGGCACGCGGGTCGGCAAAGGCGGCGGCTTCGCCGATCTCGAGTACGCGTTGCTGCGTGAAGAGGGCAAGGTCAAGGAGACGACGCCGGTCGTGACCACCGTGCATCCGCTGCAGATCGTCACGGAGAAGGTCGCGATGCTGGCGCACGACATCCCGCTCGATTTCCTGGTCACGCCGTTCGAGGTCATGGCAACCCGGCCTGCCTACCCGCGCCCGCGCGGCATCTACTGGGATCTGCTGAAGGCCGCGAAGATCGACGCCATCCCGTCGCTACGGAAGCGCCTCAAGCAAGGCGGCGCGGACGTCCCGTCGCGCCGGCTCTGACCGCCGTCGGCGGCACGCCGAGCACGCGGCCTCAGCGCGGCGGCAGCGTGAAGCTCGTCGCCGCCACGCACACGCTCGCGATGCCCAGCACGAGCACACCGCCGTTCAGCCGGACGGCCCGGCGATGCAATCGGTCGAAGGCCTGCCGCACCTCGGGGTCGACCACGGCCTCGTGCAGGCGCGGCCGCAGCGCCTGAGCGCGCGGGTGGACGACGCGGCCGGCATAGAGCGTGGCGGCGAGCATGAGGATCGAGCATCAGGCACGACGCTGGACCACGCGCGCCCCGCGCGCGGCCGCCCGCAGCGCCAATGCCGCGACAGCGCGACGCTCCCGGCCACGGCGCCGAGCGCGTAGTAGCGCGGAAAGATCGCGCCGATGACCCGTCCTGCCGTCTCGCGCGGCAGCGCGCCGAAGATGCTCGGCGCGACGACGAACGAGAAGAAGACGACTGCGCCGAGCCAGACGACGAGCGCGAGCCAGAATGCAGCCTTCGCAACGCCGAGCATGGGTCGCGCCTACTGCAGGCTGCGGACGCTCGACCGCGCCGAGGGCGCGCCGGCCGGCGAAGCCCTCGTCGGCCCGATGCCAGAACGCGATCTGCTTCTCGCCGTACTGCCAGCACAGCAGCACCGTCTTGCCGTCGATGCGCGCCGGGAAGTCGACCAGGCCGAGGTCGATGCCCTTGAACTGGCAGCCCGAGCGCCTCGATCTCCGCAACGCCCACTCGAGGCGACGGACGTAGGCGGCGAGATCGGGCCGCATGCGTAGCACGTCGGCGGTGGTGACGGCGTGTCCTGCGACTCGTCTCGTGCCCGGCTGTCCTGCATCGCCGCTACGCAACGCTAGCGCCGCGCGCTGCGTGCGTGCCATCAGCATCTCGAGCCGCGGGATCAGCGCGTTCGCTTCGTCGATCGTGAAATGCGCGCGTCCGGCATGCGTCGAATCCTAAATAGTTTCGTTATTGCTGTCGAGTCGACGTGCTGTGCCCCGCGCATGCGATCGGGGTTGTTCGATCCGGCACCCCGTGTATTAATCTGTCGCGCGTAATCGCGTCTTTCGGATCGAGGAGGCGCATGGCGAGCGGCGAAGAGTTCGATCCCGAAAAGTCCGAGGAAGCGGGTGAGCCAGAAGTTCTACGGCTTCGAAGAGGACGTCAGCGGCATCCAGGTTCCGCGCCGAGCTGCCGATCCTGCCTCTGCGCGGCGTCGTCATCTTCCCCTCGGCGATCGCGCCGCTGCTGATCTCGCGCGGCGCGTCGCTCAAGCTCGTCGAGGACGCGCTCGGTCGGCGACCGGATCCTCGGCCTCGTCGCGCAGAAGAATGCCGAGGACGAGAGCCCCGGACCCGACGGGCCTGTACTCGCGCGGCACCGCGGGGCGCATCCTCAAGATGCTCAAGTATCCGGACGGCAGCGTGCGCATCCTCGTGCAGGGTCTGCGCCGCATCGAGGTGCAGCAGCTACACCAGCGAGCGATCCCTACTTCGTCGCGCAGGTCCGCCACCTGACCGACGTCTACGAGCCGTCGAAGGACCTCGAGGCGGTCCAGGCGCACATGGTGCACCAGTTCGCCAAGTTCGTCTCGATGATTCCCTATCTGCCCGGACGAGCTGCAGGTCGTCGTGATGAACATCAAGGATCCCGGGCAAGGTCACGGACCTCATCGCGTCGAATCTCAACATCTCGCTCGAGGAGAAGCAGGATCTCCTGAACACGCTCGAGCTGCGCACGCGGCTCGAGAAGCTCAGCACCATCCTGAACCGCGAGATCGAGCTGCTGGAGCTCGGCCACAAGATCCAGTCGCAGGTGCAGACCGAGCTCAACAAGAACCAGAAAGAGTTCTACCTCCGCCAGCAGATGAAGGCGATTCAGAAGGAGCTCGGCGAAGGCGACTCGCGCACGGCCGAGATCGAGGAGCTGCGCAAGAAGATCGCCGACGCGAACATGCCCGAGGACGCGCGCAAGGCCGCCGACAACGAGCTCGACCGCCTGCGCATCATCCCGCCGGAGTCCGCCGAGCACACGGTCGTGCGCACCTACCTCGAATGGCTCGTGAACCTGCCGTGGGCGGTCTCGACCGACGGACAACCTCGACATCCCGCACGCCCGCGCGGTCCTCGACGAGGACCACTTCGATCTCGAGAAGGTCAAGGACCGCATCCTCGAGTACCTCGCCGTGCGCAAGCTCAAGCAGGACCCGCGCGGGCCCGATCCTGTGCTTCGTCGGCCCGCCCGGCGTCGGCAAGACGTCGCTCGGCCGCTCGATCGCGCGCGCCATGGAGCGCAAGTTCGTGCGCCTGTCGCTCGGCGGCGTCCGCGACGAGGCCGAGATCCGCGGCCATCGCCGCACCTACATCGGCTCGCTGCCGGGCCGCATCATCCAGGGACTGCGCACCGCCGGCTCGAACAACCCGCTCTTCATGCTCGACGAGATCGACAAGCTCGGCAGCCGACTTCCGCGGCGATCCCGCCTCGGCGCTGCTCGAGGTGCTCGACCCGGAGCAGAACCACACCTTCGTCGACCACTACCTCGACGTGCCGTTCGACCTCTCGAAGGTGATGTTCGTCACCACCGCGAACTACCTCGATCCCATCCCGCCCGCGCTGCGCGACCGCATGGAGGTGCTCGAGCTCTCCGGCTACATCGAGGAGGAGAAGCTCGAGATCGCCTGGCGCCACCTCATCCCGAAGCAGATCGCGAGAACGGCCTCAGCGACGCCCACATCGAGTTCACCGAGGACGGCATTCTCACGATCATCCGCAGCTACACGCGCGAGGCCGGCCTGCGCAACCTCGAGCGCGAGATCGGCCGCGTCTGCCGCAAGGTCGCGCGCGCCGTGACCGAGGGGCAGACGGAGCGCGTGCTCGATCACCGCCGGACAAGGTGCGCGAGTTCCTCGGACCCGAGCGCTTCTTCTCCGAGGTCGCCGAGCGCACCGGCGAGCCCGGCGTCGCGACCGGCCTCGCCTACACGCCGAACGGCGGCGACATCCTCTTCATCGAGTCGACGAAGATGGGCGGCAAGAAGGGCCTCACGCTCACCGGCCATCTCGGCGAGGTCATGAAGGAGTCGGCGCAGGCCGCGCTCAGCTACGTCCGCGTCGCGCGCCGAGCGGCTCGGCATCGCGCCGGACTTCTTCGAGACCTGCGACATCCACATCCACGTGCCCGCCGGCGCCGTGCCGAAGGACGGCCCGTCGGCGGGCGTCACGATCGCGACCTCGCTGGCGTCGTTGCTGACCGGCCGGCCCGTGAAGCACAACCTCGCCATGACCGGCGAGATCACGCTGCGCGGCAAGGTCATGCCGGTCGGCGGCATCAAGGAGAAGGTCCTCGCGGCCAAGCGCGCCGGCATCGACACGGTGATCCTGCCGAAGCGCAACGAGAAGGACCTCGAGGACGTTCCCGAGAAGGTCCGTCAGGAGATGACGTTCGAGTTCGTCGACACGATCGACGAGGTGCTCGAGCGGGCGCTCGAGCCGGCGAGCGCGGCGGTGGACCTGAACGGGGAGCCCCGGCGGCCACGCGCCGCGAGCGTCTGAGCATCGGCGCACGGGCTCAACTCCTCGCGCCGAACGGACGATAGTACGTCGGGCGCAGGGGCGCGCATATGGCGGCGGAACCTCGCATTCTGATGACGGCTTCCGAGATGGCGCCCTTCGCCCAGACCGGTGGGCTGGGGGACGTGCTCGCGGCGCTGCCGCCAGAGCTGGAGCGGCTGGGCGCCACCGTCCACGTCGTCCTGCCCGCCTACGGCACGATCGATTGGGAGGGGGCGGGCGCCGAGCCGAGCGGGATGGTCGAGATCGCGATCGGTGGCGGCCGCCGCGAGGTACCCCTTCGTACCGCGCACCGTGACGGCGTCGCGGTCACGTTCGTCGAGGCCGACGACTACTTCGACCGCGACCATCTGTACGGTGGCCCCTACGGGGACTACGGCGACAACGCCGAGCGCTTCGCATTCCTCTCGCGTGCCGTCCTGGCGCTCGCCGCGCGTCTCGAGCCCGCCCCCGACGTGATCCACTGCCATGATTGGCAGACCGCGCTCGTTCCCGTGCTCGCACGCGCCTTCCCCGACCCGCGCCTGGCGTCGACACGCACGGTGCTGACGATCCACAATCTCGGCTACCAGGGCGTGTTCCCGGCGTCGGTGTTTCCGCTCCTCGGTCTCGAGGGAGCGTACTTCACGCCGCGGACACTCGAGTTCTATGGCCAGGTGAACTTCCTGAAAGGCGGTCTGGTCTTCGCCGACGCGCTCACCACGGTGAGCCCACGCTACGCCGAGGAGATCCTGACGCCGGAACACGGCCACGGCCTCGACGGGGTGCTGCGCGAGCGGGCCGCCATCCTGCAGGGCATCGTCAACGGCATCGACTACGCGCGCTGGGATCCGGCGCGGGACCCGCACATCGCGGCCACCTTCGACCACGACGACCTGGCCGGCAAGGCCGCCTGCAAGGCCGACCTGCAGCGCCGTTTCGGCCTGCGTGTAGCGGCCCACACGCCGCTCCTCGGCATGGTCTCGCGTCTCGCCGATCAGAAGGGGCTCGACATCCTGAGCGCCGCGATCCCGGAGCTCCTGCGCCACGACGTGCAGGTGCTGATCCTCGGCAACGGGGACGCCCGCTACGAGCACCAGCTCGCCGCGGCAGGACGCCAGGCGCCCGAGCGGCTCGCGATCCGCATCGCCTTCGACACCGCGGCGGCACACCAGGTCGAGGCCGGCGCCGACGCGTTCCTGATGCCGTCGCGCTACGAGCCGTGCGGTCTGAACCAGATGTACAGCATGCGCTATGGCACGGTGCCGATCGTGCGCGCGACGGGCGGACTCGCGGACACGGTGCGGGAGTTCGATCCGACGACGGGCAGCGGTACGGGCTTCACCTTCGTGCCCTACACCGTCGAGGCGCTGCTCGGCGCCGTCCAGCGTGCCGTGGATGCCTACCACCGGCCGGCCGACTGGCGCCGGCTGATGCGGAACGGCATGACGTGCGACTTCTCATGGCGGCGCGCGGCCGGGCGCTACCTCGACCTCTACCGCTCGCTCGGCTCCGAAGCGCCCTGAGCGGCAAGCTCGATCCGGCAGAATCTGCCGCCGCCTCCCCGTCCGTCCTGCTCTCGCTGCATTTCGGGCGCGGCACCGCGCTTGCACTGCGCGACGCGCGGAGGATTCACGATGCGGATCGAACCCAAGCGCGACACCTTGGCCTCGCTGCAGCCGTCGACGTCCGCGGAGCAGGCGGACGGCTTTGCGAACGCGCTCAAGTCGGCGAAGGGCTCGTTCAGTGAGACGCCGTCGCTCGCCGACAGCGCCGCGGAGGACGGCCCGCCGCTCGCCGAGCGTTGGGGCCAATACGGCACCGGGGCGACGGCCGCCGGGTTCGGCGCTCCGAACCCCGACCTGTACGTCAACGCGCCGGTCGGCCCGAACGCGCCGGCGAGCCCGCTGAACCCCGGCGGGGTCAGCACGACTCCGTCGTTCGTCGTCTCGGGCTACACCGGACGGGGCACACCGGTCCCACCCGGCTTCTACAACCTCGCCTACTACAACCAATACCTGCAGGAAGGCGGCACGCCGCTGGAGGGCTTCCCGCAGTTCGACGACGGCTCCACGCTCAGGGCGACCTACGGCACCTTCGGCGACGGCGCCAAGCGCGCGACGAGCTTCCTCACCGGGCTCGTCGACGACACCGCCGACCAGCCTGCGGCCGCTGCGGCCGTCGCGACGGCGGTCGTCGACGACGGTCGCGGCGCCACCGCCGCGCCGGCCACGGCCCCGGTGCGGCCGGGGACCGCGGCGGCCCCGGCCGCGAGCCCGCTCGCCGCCGCGACGCCTGCGTCTGCGACGAGCGCGGCGGCGACGGGGACCGCGGAGCCGCCCGCCACGCCGATCGCGACCTCGGACCCCGCCGCCCTCCTTCGTACCGAACTGGCGGCATTGCTCGGCGACCTGCTGCGTTCCGCCTGAGGCGACGTTCGGTCAGCGCGCGCCGTTGCGGACGACCGGCAGCAGGTCCTGCGGCGCGCCGAGCAGCACCTCGGCGCCGCAGTCGCGGATTGCCGGGCCGCTGAAGCCCCAGAGGACGCCACACGTCGTGACGCCGGCGTTGTGCCCGGTCGCGACATCGATCGGCGAATCACCGATCATGAGGGTACGCGAACGTTCCACCCGCGCCTCGTCGATCAAGCGCAGCAGCCCGGCCGGATCGGGCTTGCGCACTGCCAGCGTATCGCCGCCGATCAGGCGCGGGAAGCGCGCGCCGAGGCCGAGGCCATCGACGATCGCCCGGCTCATGTCGGCCGGCTTGTTCGTCAGGACGGAGAGCACCGTGCCCTCCGCGGCCAGCACCTCGATGACCTCGCGCAGCCCCGGGTAGACGGTGCTGCGATCGAGCAGGTGCGCCCGGTACCAGGGGAGGAAGATCTCCAGGCCAGGCTCGAGCAGCTCGCCGTGCGTCGCTCCGAGTGCACGCTCGAGCAGGACGCGCGCCCCGTACCCGACGTAGCCCCAGAGGATGCGCGGCTCCTCGGGAGGCAGCCCGAGCGCGCGTAGCGTGACGTTGACGGCCTCGGCGAGGTCGTCCTTCGTGTCGACCAACGTCCCGTCGAGATCGAAGACGAGGTGCCCGAACGCCCGCACGTCACGACCCCGTGGCGTGAGGGGGAACGGCCCTCAGGCGGAGAACGACGTGCCGCAGCCGCAGGTGCGCTGCGCCTTCGGATTGTCGAACTTGAATCCGGCGCCGTGCAGCCCGGCGACGTAGTCGAGAGTGACACCCTCGAGATACTCGAGCGCCTCCGCGTCGATCACCACGCGCACGTCGCCCACCTCGACGACTCGATCATCGGGCTTCGACGTATTGTCGAACTTCATCGTGTAGGAGAGCCCGGAGCATCCCCCGCCGGCGACCCCCACGCGCAACGCGTACTCCGCGCCGAGCGCCTCGCGCGCCTTGAGCGTCCTCACCATTGCGATCGCCTTCTCGGTGAGACGGACGGAATCCGATGCCGCGGACGGGTGAGCGGACGTTGCTTCCATGCAGAAAGGCTAACGGTCGCTGGGAGGAGAGTCAATCGCCTGCGGCCCGGGGCCGCAGGCGATTGCTCGCATGTGCGGAGCGTTACGACGGCAGCCGGAGATCGTCCCCCGCGTCGCTCGGCGCGGGAATCGCCAGCGGCGCGAGCGCCGCCCAGGCCGGCTCGGCCGCCGGCGCCTCGGGTGACGCCGCCCCGCGCTTGCGCTTGAGCTTCTCGAGCAGCGTCGTGCGATTGAGATGCAACAGGCGCGCGGCCTCCTTCTTGTTGCCGCGACTGATGTGCAGCGCCCGGGCGATGATGCGATCCTCGATCGACTCCATCTCGCGATAGAAATCGATGCCCTGCTGGTCGAAGTCCCATGGCGGCGTCGACCCAACCGCCGCTCGCATTCACCCGGCCGCCGCCACGCAGCTGCGATGGCAGATGCTCGGGCCGGATGACGCAATCGGCGTCGCCCAGGACCACGAGCTGCTCGAGCAGGTTCTTCAGCTCGCGCACGTTGCCCGGCCAGTGGTACGCGCCGAGGATGCCCATCGCGTCCTCGGTGATCTCGAAGCGCGGCATCCCCTTCACGCCGTGCAGGTGCCCGAGGAACCACTCGACGAGCAGCGGAATGTCCTCACGCCGCTCGCGGAGCGGCGGCATCTCGATCGGCACCACGCGCAGACGATAGTAGAGATCCTCGCGGAAGCGCCGCTCGCCGACCGCCTCTTCGAGGTTGCGATTCGTCGCCGCGACCACCCGCACGTCCACACATTGGGTCGTCACGCCGCCGACCGGCTCGAACATGCCGTTCTCGAGCACCCGCAGCAGCTTCACCTGCAGCTTCGGGCTCATGTCGCCGATCTCGTCGAGGAAGATCGTGCCGCCGTCGGCGAGACGGAAGCGTCCCACACGCGAGCAGATCGCGCCCGTGAACGCGCCGCGCTCGTGACCGAACATCTCGCTCTCGAGCAGATCCTCGGGTATGGCGCCGCAGTGGACGGGCACGAGACGCTGCAGCCGGCGACGGCTCCGCGTGTGGATGGCCTGTGCGACGAGCTCCTTGCCGGTACCGCTCTCGCCCGTGATCAGGACCGTCGCGTTCGTCCCGGCGACGCGACGAATGACGTCGAACATCGCCTGCATCCGCCGATGGCGTCCGATGATCCCCGCGAAGCCCGGAGCCTCCACCTCGGCCTCTTCGTCCCCGCCAGGCACGGTCGCCGGAGCCGGAAGCGCCGCCTCCTCCGCCACGCCCTCCCCAACTGCATTCGCGAACTCGAACGCTCTCATCGTCCCTCCTTCGGCCGCCGCGCGGCGCTGCCCGGGGCCGGAGCAAGCGAGGTGCCAGAAACTTGAACAAGGCTCATGGCTCCTGCCGAGAGGCGCGAGCCACCGAATTGTCACGTAAAAATCGTGACGCGTGGGAGAGGGCGGGAACGTGTCGGACCGGCGTGCCGTACAATCTTGTCGAGCGGTGGCCAATTTTCGCCGAGAAACGGCACGACGCGCAGTTACGCCCGCGACGTCGTGTCGTTGCGGACGACGCGATGGTCGGGCGGGCAGCGCGGGTCGTCGAGGACGATCTGCCGCGCCTGCCGCGTACGCAGATCGACCACGACCGGCGCCATGAGATTGACCGTCATCTGCATCGGGTCCGCCGGAATCGTGACGAGGACGAAGAGCGCGAGATCGTCCGGACTCGCGTCGAGCAGTCGCGCCGCCAGGCCGAGGGGCGGCTCGTAGCCGCCGACGAGCTCACCCGGATTGGCGACCGCGAACGCCAGATCGGGATCGTCGATCGAGAGCATCCATTTGAACGGCGATCCGGGCCGATGATCGAGGACGACGTAGCGGCGGTGCGCCGGGAAGCCGACCAAGCCCTGCGCGAAGTGCAGTACGCTGTCAGCGGGGACCTCGAACGTGCCGAAGCGTCGCGAGGCCACGCGCACGGTCGCCGTGGGGCGCGCGGAGCGCTGCCCCTCCGCTTCCACCTGCTCAGCCGTGCTTGCCATTGCCGACCTCCTCCCAGAGCTCCGCCGCCCCTGCCAGCGGGTCCCCGCCGGAGAGGCGCGCTCGCTGGTTCTGATCCTCGACGACGCGGAAGATCTCCTCGCGGAAGATGCGCACGTCGGCCGGGGCCGAGAGGCCGATGCGCACTTGCCCACCACGAATCGCCAGCACCTGCACGGTGATGTCGTTCCCGATCCGAATCGTCTCCCCGACCTTACGCGTCAACACCAGCATGCCGCCCTCCTGGCAGGTGCTACCCGTCGCTACGACGGCGGCAGGTAGTCCAGTATGCTCTGCTGCAATCTGCTCCCCGCGGCCAATGTCGCCTGCAGCGACGTCTGCAACTGCACGAGCTGGCTGATCGCGGTCGTCAGGTCCGCATCCTCGACGCCGCTCAAGAGGCTCGTGGCGTCGTCGCTGAGACGGCTGATCTGGGTGCTCCGATCCTGCAGACGGGTCACGCGCCCGCCGACGCTGGAGCGCTCGGCACGCACCGTATCGGCCGCCGCGGTCAGCTCGGCGGCGCTGGTATCCGGTGCCGCCCCCGTCGCGAGCGTCTGTCGCAGGTGGTCGAGCGCCGTGAGCGTGCTGCCGAAGACCTGGTCGCCGGGCGTCGTCAGCGCAACCGTCTGTCCCGCGCCGATCGGCAACGTGAACGGTGTCGCCGCACCACTGTAGGCCGTCGCCGGGTCGAAGCCGGGGTCGTCGAGGTTGGCGAACGGCTGCGCTCCGCTGGCGAGCCCGCCGAAGACGTAGCGGCCGGCCACCTGCGTATTCGCGAGCGTGAGCACGCCGCGCTCGATCTGCGCCACCTCCTCGGATGCCTGCTGGCGCTGCGCCGCCGTGGTCAAACCGCTGCTCATCTGCGTCGCGATCTCGAGCGCGCGCGAGAGCAGGTTGCCCGTCTGATCGAGCGCGCCGTCTTGCGCACCGAGGACCGCCGTGCCGACACCGATGCCGTCGTCGAGCGCCTGCAGCGAGCTGGTCGTGCCGCGCAGGCGGTTCGCCTGTGCCGCGCCGGCGGGGTCGTCGCTCGCGTTCAGGAGCTTCTTCTGCGAGCTCACCTCTTCCTGCGCGCGCGCCAGCTGCCGCTGCAGCCGCTCGACGCTGGAGGTCAGTTGCCGAAAGACCGTCGATTGCGTTACCCGGCCGAGAATCATCGGATCAACCCGAGCAGGTCGTCGAGCATGCTGTTGCTGACGGTGATCAGGCGCGCGGCCGCCTGGAAGCCGCGCTGGAAGCGGATCAGGTCCGTGAACTCCTCTTCCAGGCTCACGCCGGAGATCGCATCGCGCTGGGCGTCGAGCGTCTGCGACACGTTCTGCTCGATCGTCACCTGGTCATCGGCGGTACGCGCCAGCGCGCCCGCGTGCGCCTGGATGCCGCCGAAGAAGTCGCCGAGCGTCGCGCCGCCGAGGACCGCGTGCTGCGCGTCGCCGAGCGCGAGAAGCGCCTGCGCGTTGCTGTTGTCGCCGGGATCGGCGCTACGTGCCGCCGCGATCCCGCGCGGGTCGGTGAGCGCGACCGTCAGGTCGCCGGCCCCGCTGCCGGCGAACAGCGCCGTGCCGACGTTGCCGTCGAGATCGCGCCCCGCCGGATCGGTCTGCACGGCGTTCACCGAGTCCCGCAGGGTCGTGGCCAGCGTGTCGAGGTCGGCCGCGAGCCCGGGAATCGTCTGATCGCGTGCCGTCACGAGGGCGCCGAGCGTGCCGCCGAGACCGCCAGGCAGTGCGATCACCGCGCCCGCCGCGTCGCGGATCCCGACCGTACTGAGGGAGCCCCCATCGAGCGCCGCCCCTCCCGCGCTCGCCTGCGTGGTGAGGGTCGCCGCGTCCTGCTCGACGACCAGCGCCGCGCCGGACGCGGCGTAGACGTTCACCGCGCCGTCGGCCTGTTCGACGACGTGGATGTCGAGGCTCTGCGCCAGGGAATTGAGCGCCGCACGCCGCGTGTCGCGCAGATCGTTGGCGCCGTCCCCGCCCACGGTCGCGGCGCGGATGCTGACGTTCAGGCTGGCGATCGACGCGAGGATCTGGTTGGCGTCTGCGGCCGTCTGTTGCACGCGCTGGTCGGCGTCGCGTTGCGCGCCGGCGAGCGCGCCCGAGGTGCCGCGCAGCTGCGACGCCAGGCTCTCGGCCTTCGCGAGCAGGTTGCCACGCACCGCGAGATCCTGCGGGCTCGCCGCGAGCGCATTGGCGGCCGCGAAGAACTCTTGCAGCGCCGAGCCGACGCTCGGGCCCTGCACCGGAAATGCCGTCTGGACGCGATCGAGCAGATCGCGGCTGGTCGTGGCGGCGGCCAGATCGGAGGCGCTGGCGTTGCGGCGGGCCTCGAGAAACGGGTCGACGATCTGCTCGACGCCGCTCACGCGCGAGCCTCCGCCGACGAAATCGCCCGCGGGCGGGATCGCCGTCAGAATCCGCGCGCTGGCGGCTGTAGCCCGGCGTGTTGACGTTGGCGATGTTCTGTCCGGTCACCTGCAGGGCGCGTTGTTGCGCCAGCAGCGCCTGACGGCCGACCGAGAGGGGCGCGAAGATGCTCATGCGCTCCACCGTCCGGCGGCCGACACCGACGTGCGCAAGGTCGCCCGATCGTCGTAGCGGCTGTCGGGACGGCCGCGATTGATCACGGTGAGGGTGTTGGTCACGTGGGTGAGCGCGGCGCGGATGACGCCTTCGTTGATGCGCTGGGCGCGGCGGACGCGCGCCGCGTCCCGCCGCACGGCCGTGAGGACGTCGGCGAGCTCCCCGTCGTCCTTCGTCAACGTGGCCACCGAGAGCCCCCCGTCACGGAGGACGGTGCGACGGCGCTGCGCAACCTGCTCCCACTCGGCCTGCAGGGACTCGCGCTCCCGCAGGCATGCCAGCAGCGCGACGTGATCGTAGCTTGCGGCCGCAGCACGCTCCGCGTCGAGGATCGGGAGGAGTCGCGCACAGCAATCGCGCTCGAGCTCGAGCAGCGCGCGCAGGTGGGAGCCTTCGCGCTGGGCGCTCATGACGTCAGACCAGGAGATCCGCCGCAAGGTCGCCGAGCAGACTCTTCGCGACGGCGTCCGCCGCCGGCCGATACGTCGCGGCGCCGACCTCGCCATGCAGGCGTGTGACCCGCGCGGTATCCACGCGCCCCACGTCGCCGAGATCCACCCGCAGGCGTTGGCGCAGGCGCGCGGCCTCCGAGAGGTTGACCGTGTCGTCGGCGCTCGCCTCGACGGTGCGTGATCCCGCGGACGCCGACGGCGCGACCGCCCCGGCATTCTCCGCTCCGGTCGAACCAGGAAGCGTTGTTCGTCTGGTGATTCGCATGCGTGCTCGGCCCTTCCCCGGTACCCTCGGGGTACCGCTGGTCAGGATATCGACCGGACGGCGCCGAACCTTTAGCGGGAATGCGGCATGGAAGTGCCACTCAGCTCTCCTCGGGGTCCGCTGCGGCCATCAGCTGTCTCTCCTCGGGCACCCGGCCGGAGTCGAGAAGCGCCGCTGGATCGATCGTTTGGCCTTCGCGGGTGACCGAAAAGTGCACGTGCGGGCCGGTGCTGCGCCCGGTCGACCCCACCGTCGCAACCACGTCGCCTGCGGCAACTTTCTGGCCCGCCCGCACGAGCGCGCGCTGCACGTGGGCGTAGGTGCTGATCACGTCACCGTCGCGCACGTCCACCACGTTGCCCGCTCGACCGCGGCGACCGCTGAAGACGACCTCACCGCCGGCGACGGCGTGGATGGCGCTGCCGCGCGGCGCCGCGACGTCGATGCCGCCGTGGAACGCCGTCCGGCCGGTGATGGGATCGTGGCGCAGTCCGAATCCGGAGGTCAGGTGCCCTTCGCCGCCGCCGACGAGTTGTGCCACCGCCTCGCCCGCCACCCCGACATCGTGCTCGGACGGAACGCGCGCGTCGGCGTCTACCGCACCCGTGGCCGGCAGCGCCGCTCCCGGGCCCGTGTCGGCGCCCGACGCGGCGCCGCCGGCGTGGCCGGCGCCGCCCGCGGCCGTCGCACCGGTGGCATGCGCGTGGCGCTCGATCTGCGCCGCCAGACGGTCGGCGATCCCGAGATGCGCGCGCTTCGTGATGCTCTCGGCCAGCTGCTGATCGAAGGCGCCGTCGAGGATCTTGTTGGGTCCGTCGCCACCGAAGAGACTGCTCACGCTCGAGACGGTCTTCCGCATGGCGCCGATCACCTGCGCCACCAGGATCGACTCGAACTCGCGCGCAATCGCCATCGGCGACTTGCGGGCGAGGCGGTGCGCGTCGTCCATGCCACGCGGCATGGTGGGCAGCACGGTCTGCGGTGAAAGGGGATCGATGGCGAATGGCGTCATCGTACGGACCTCCGTACTCACATGACTTCCAGCTCGGCATCGAGGGCGCCGGAGGCCTTGATCGCCTGCAACACCGCGATCAGATCCTGCGGCGTGACGCCGAGGGCGTTCAGACCTCCGACCAGCTGGCCGAGATTCACGCCGCTCTGCAGCAACGCCAGGTGCTCGGCCTTTCCCTGCTCGACGTTGATCGTGCTGTCGGGCACGACCACCGTCTTGCCGTTCGAGAAGGGCGCCGGCTGGGACACGCCGAGGTCGGTCTTCACCTGGATCTGCAGGCTGCCGTGCGCGATCGCCACCGGCGCGATGCGTACGCTCTCGCCCATGATGACCGTGCCGGTGCGCTCGTTGACGATCACCCGTGCACGATGATCCGGCGCCACCTCGAGATTCTCGATCTCGGGCAGGAGGGCCATCACGCGCTCGTGCTCGAGGAGGTGGATCTCCACGGTCGCGGGGTCGACGGCCTGCGCCGAGCCGTCGCCGATCGACGAGTTCACGGCGTTCGCGACGCGCGTCGCGGTCGTGACGTCGGCGTCGTGCAGGCTGAGGCGGACGATCCCATCGGCGCCGAGCGTCACCGGAACCTCGCGCTCGACGATGGCGCCGCCCGGGATGGTACCGGCCGTCGCGAAGCCGCTCGTGGCGGAGGCGCCCGGTGCCGACGCGGAGAAGCCGCCGCCGATCGAAACCGGACCCTGCGCGACCGCGTACACCTGCTGGTCGGCGCCGAGAAGCGGCGTCAGGATGAGCGTCCCGCCGCGCAACGACTTGGCGTCGCCGATCGAGGACAGCTGGATGTCGATGCGGTTGCCGGAGTGCGCGAAGGGCGGCAATGTCGCCGTCACCACCACCGCCGCCGCGTTCTTCACGCGGATCTGTCGCGGGTCGACGGAGATCGTCACGCCGCGGCGGCGCAGCATGCTCAGGATGCTCTGGATCGTGAAGAGCGACTGCTGGCCGTCGCCGCTGCCGTCGAGACCGACGACGATGCCGTAGCCGGAGAGCTGGTTGCCCCGGATCCCCTCGACGTCGGCGATGTCCTTGATGCGCGCCGCGCTCGCCGGCGCGACGAGCGACCCGAGCACGCCCGCGAGGAGCGCTATGCGCAGTGTCGTCCGCATCAGAACGGCCATACCCAGTCGAGGATCCGGTAGCCCCATCCCGGCCGCTGCTTGGTGCCGACGACGCCGATCCCGTAGTAGTCGATGCGCCCGAGCGCGATGCGCGACGACAGCACCTGGTTCTGCGCGTCCACGTCCTCGGGACGGACCCAGCCGGCGATCACGAGGTGCTGATCCTCGTGGTTCACCGAGACGATCTTGTTGCCCTCGACCCAGAGGTTGCCGTTCGGCGCCACCGCGGTGACCTGGGCCGTCATCAGCGCCGAGAGCTTGCCGTTGCGCGTGGTCGACCCCTGTCCGTCCCACTCGCGATCGGCGTCGGCCTGGATCAAGGCGTCCGGGTTGATGTTCGGCTGGTGCTTCTGCCACTGCTGCGGCAGGCCGAAGAACTCCGAGAGGCTGCCGGACACCGAGGTCTTCGTCTTCGACGATGTCTCGGCGTCCTTGCTGCCCGAGTCGTTCTCCGAGACGACGACGGTGAGGAGGTCGCCCGGGTAACGCGCCTTCACGTCGGCGAACAGGTAGTTGGCGCTCACGTCGTCACGCCACAGCGAGCCGGTACGCGTCGCCTGCGACGGCACCGGCGGCAGCGCCATGGCGCCACCCGCGGGGATCGGACGCGGGCTCAAGTAGAATCGTCCGCAGCCGGCGACGCCGCTTGCGAGCGCGGCCAGCAGCAGCACGACGGCTCCCCGCGCCGTCCCTCTAGTACTGGACGAGTACGATTCCACGCTCCACCACTTCTCCCAACAGCTCCTGCTGCGACTTGCGGTTCCGGACGCGGATACGCGTGCCTCCCGCCCCTGCCTCGAGCGCCTCGCCGGCGGTGCTGAGGCGCATGCCCGGCGTCTCGACCACGACCGTCACGACGTCGCCGCGCCGCACGAGCATGGGGCTCGCGAGCGCCGTCGCCGTGAGCGGCGATCCGGCCGAGAGTGCCGTGCGGGTCTCCCGACCGATCGCATCCTCGAGGGTGGTCACGAGGTTCGCCGAGAGGCCGGTCAGCTCACGCTCCTCCACCGCCACGTCGCCGCGTGCCAGCAGGGTGCCGCGCGCGACCGCGCGGCGCAGAACGACGACCGGACCGTTGCTCACCACGTCGAGGCGTGCCGGCACCGTCGCCACCACGTCGGCATCCTGCACCAGATCGACGTCGACGCGGCGATGGTAGCCGCGCGTACCGGCGCCCGCCGCCGCCAACCGGACGTCGTACGGTCCCGGCGGGATGCGAGCGGCGCCGACGATCTCCACCTTGCGGAGCTCCTCCCCGGGCCCGAGCAGCGACGACGCCTCGCGCTCCACCGCGGCGCGAATCTGCTCCCCGGTCACGTCCTGGAATGCGCGGGCGATCCGGACGCTCGCGGGGATCTCGTAGCGGGTGCTGCCGTCGTCGAGACCGGCGGCCCGCAACTTCTGCAGGATCGCGATGCCCTCGACCCGGCGGCTCCCGCCGGGATGCGGCGCCGGCCCGAGCTCCACGCCGGCGAAGCTGGTGGCCGTTCCCTCGAGCACCGCGACGTCGGCGAGCCGCACCGTGGCGCCGTCGACCGTCGCTGCGCGCCCGACGCTGATGCGGCCGGACGGCGGCGCCGCCTGCGGGGTCGCGCCGCCGACGGTGTTCGCGCGGCCGACCACGGCCAGCAGGACCGCCAGCCCGAACGGCAGGAGGCGTATCGATCGCGCGTGCGGCATGCGACGTGCTCGTTCCATGTCCGTCGATCGCTACCGACTACCGTCCGAGGGACGACGCCGTCCGCAGCATCTCGTCCGCGGCGGTGATGGCGCGTGAGTTGATCTCGTAGGCACGCTGGCCCGTGATCATCGCGACCAGCTCCTCGACGACGCTCACGTTGGAGCCCTCGAGGAAGCCCTGTGAGAGCTGGCCGAGGCCGTCCTGTCCCGGAGTGCCGAGCGCCGGGGTGCCCGACGTGTCGGTCTCGCGGAAGAGGTTGCGGCCCTCCGCGCGCAGGCCCGCGGGGTTGGCGAACCGTACCGTCTGGATCTGCCCCACCTGGCTCGGCGCCGACTGCCCCGCGAGGAGCACACTCACCGTGCCGTCGTTACCGATGCTGATCGACTCGGCCCCCTGCGGGATCGTGATCTGCGGCGTGATGGGGTCGCCCTCCGAGGTCACCACGCTCCCGGTCGAGTCGAGCTTGAAGGCGCCGGAACGTGTGTACGCGGTGTTGCCGTCCGGCAATGTCACCTGGAAGAAGCCGTCACCCTCGATTGCCACGTCGAGCGGGTTGGTCGTCTGGTCGAAGTCGCCCTGCAGATGGACGCGTTGCACCGCCGCCGGACGGACGCCGAGTCCGACCTGGATGCCCGTCGGGACGTGCGTCGTCCCGGTCGCGAGCCCGCCCGGCTCCTTCAGGGTCTGATAGAGCAGATCCTGGAAGTCGGCGCGGCTCTTCTTGAAGCCGGTCGTGCTGACGTTCGCAAGGTTGTTCGCGATCACGTCGATGTTGAGCTGCTGCGCCTCCATGCCGGTCGCAGCGGTGTACAGGGCGCGAATCATGTGCGTTCCTCTCTTCCTCAGATCTTGCCGACGTCGCTGATCGCCTTGCCGGTCGCCGAGTCGAGGCGCTCGGCCGCGCGCATGTACGCCTCGAAGCCGCGCATCGTGTCGACCAGCGCGACCAGGTTCTCGACCGGCGAGAGATTGGCCGCCTCGAGGGACCCCTGCAGCACGCGGACCTCGCCCGCCTCGGCGTCGGTCAGCGCCTGCCCTCCGGCCGCGAACGTCGTCCCGCCTTCACGTACCAATGCCGACGGATCGGCCACCGCGACCAGGCGGAGCTTGCCGACCTGCTGGTCGCCGGCCCGCACGCTGCCGTCGGAGCCGATCGCGACCGGACCGTTGCCGACGTGGATGTCGCCCCCGTCGCCCTGCACCCGCGCGCCGTCGCTCGTCGTCAGGTACCCTTCCGTGTCGAGCGCGAGATTGCCGCGCCGGGTGAGCCGCTCGCCCTGCGGACCGTTCACCACGAGAAACCCCTGGCCGGAGAGCGCGACGTCGAGCGGATTGCCCGTCGCCTCGACAGGCCCCTGCGTGAAGTCCGTCTCCAGCGTGCCGCGCGTGATCGGCGTCGGCACCGTCGTGGCACTCGGTGGCGCGGTCCCGACCCGCTCCGCGCGCTGCACGAGCCGCTCGGCCTTGAACCCGGGCGTGCTGGCGTTCGCCAGATTGTTCGTGATCGCGTCGAGGCGCGTCAGCGCCGACAGGCTGCCCGACACGGCAGAATAGAGTCCCGCGTTCATGATCGGTCCCTCATGGAGCCGTCGCTACGAGCAACGCTCGTGCCACGCGCGCTACTCCATCCATCACGCGCGACGGCGGCGGACGGTGGCAAGAGTTGCCGGGCCGTTTCTGCCGCGTAGGGCTTTTGACGCGGCATCAGCCGCGCTCCCCGCACCGCGTCGCGGTCGACGCGCCGGCGCGGCGCTGCTCCGCATAGAGGCCGACGAGCACCCGCACCTCGGCGGTCGGCATGTCCACGCGCCGCGCGATCTCCTCCAGCGGCAGCGCCTCGGCGGCGAGGCGGCGCACCCGCGCGATGAGGTCCGCGCGATCGCCGTCGCGCCGGCCGCCCGTCGCCGGCACCGCGGCCGCCGCTGCTGCCGCCTCGCTCGCGAGGGCGCGCAGGCGCGCCTCGCGCGCGCCGAGCGCGCCGTCGAGTTCGCGGGCAGCACCCTCGGACTGCGCGGCGAGCAGGCGGAAGCTCTCGAGGAGCTCCTGCAGGCGTTGCTCGTGCGCCTGCCACGTCGCGACCGGATCGCGTCGCAGGCGCCACAGCAACAGACCCACCATGACGAGCACGGCGCCGTCGAGCGCCGGCGTCATCCAGCTCAGCACGTCACCCATGATGTCCCCTCCCGCTCATTCGGCCGCGGCGAAATGCTCGTGCAACAGGCCGCGCAGGCGCAGCAGCGCCTGGGCGTGCAGCTGCGACACGCGCGACTCGGTGAGACCGAGCACCATGCCGGCCTCCTTCATCGTGATGCCCTCGTGGTAGTAGAGCGCAATCACCGTCTGCTCCTTCTGGGGCAGCGCGCGGATCGCGTCCGCGACGAGATCGACGCGCTCGCGCGACAGGATCGCCTGCATCGGATCGCTGCCGTCGCTCTCGAGGAGCTTCTCGAGCTGCAGCCGTTCCTGGCCGCCGCCGATGCCGAGGTCCTCGAGGCTGAAGAGGCTCATCTGACCGACCTCGGACAGCAGCGCGTGGAGCGCAGGCAACGTCATGCCGAGCGCCTCCGCGACCTCCTCCTCGCGCGCCGGCCGGCCGAGCGTGCCTTCGAGCCGCCGATAGGTCTTCTCGAGCAGGGTCGCCTTCTGCCGCACGCTGCGCGATACCCAGTCCATGCCGCGCAGCCGATCGAGGATTGCGCCGCGGATACGGAACTGCGCGTAGGTGGCGAACGCGGCCTGCTTGCCGGGGTCGTACTTCTTGAACGCGTCGAGCAGGCCCTCGATGCCCCAGCTCACCAGCTCGTCGAGCTCGACCTGCGGCGGCTTCCGCACCGCGAGCCGCTGCACCACCCGCCGGACCAGCGGCAGGTACGCACGAATGGCCTCGTCCGGCGGCGTCTCGCTCCGCTCGGCCGCCGTACGCGCCCGCGTCTCGTAGCTGCCAGTGCGCGATCCGGGCCTCACACCCGCACCTCGGTGAGCAGCCGTCGGAAGAAGAACTGCAGGCCGCCCTTCGGAACGGCCCCGAGAGGATCGGCGAGCATGCGCTCGGCGAGCGCGTCGAAGGCGCGGCTGATCGGCGCGCCGGGCGCCAGCTCGAGCACCGCCCGCTGGCGCCGTACCGCCTCGGGCACCTCGGGGTCGAACGGCAGCCAGCCGGCATAGTGCAGGCTGACGTGGAGAAAGCGCTCCGCGACGCGCGACAGGTGCGTGAAGGTGCGCTTCGCCTCGAACTCGCCCCGCGCCATGTTGACCAGCACGTCGAAGCGCTGCTCCGCGTACCGCGTCGCCAGCACCTTCACCAACGCGTACGCGTCCGTGAGCGCGGTCGGCTCAGGCGTCACCACGACCAGGGTCTCGTGCGCTGCGGTCGCGAAGAACAGCACGTTCGGCGAGATCCCGGCGCCGGTGTCGAGCAGGAGCACGTCGAACGCCCCCTCGAGGCTGTCGATCTGCTCGAGCAGCAGCAAGCGCTGCGCGTCCGTGAGCTGCGTCAGATCCTCGAAGCCGCTCGCCGCCGGCACGAGCTGGATGCCGCCTGGCCCTTCGACCAGAACGTCTCGCATCGCGCACTCACCGCGAAGCACGTGGCGCAAGGTGGCGCGCGGATTCACACCCAGGAGCGTGTCGAGATTCGCGAGACCGAGATCGGCGTCGAGGATGATCACGCGCTGGCCGCGCCGACGCAGCGCCAACGCGAGGTTCGCGACGACGTTCGTCTTGCCGACACCGCCCTTGCCGCTCGCCACGGCAATCGCGCGCACGTCCGCGGCGCGTCCGTCGTCGGGCATCGAGGGTCGTCGCCGCCCGCTCATGCCGCCACCAGCCAGCGCGCCAGCTCGCTGCCGCTCGGCGCCGCCAGATCCTCGGGGACGCGCTGCCCCACGCCGAGCCACGCCAGCGCCAGCTTGCGCTCGTGCAGCCACGTGCACGCAGCGCCGATTCCGGCACCCTCGTCGACCTTCGTGACGACGCAGGCGGCCGGCACGACCGCTCCCAGCTGCCGCCATGCGGCCCGCAGCGCCGCCTCGGAGGTTCCGGCGCTCACCACCGCGGTACGGGCGACCGGCTCGCCCGCGGCTCCCAGCAGACGCTCGAGCGCGACGGCGTCCTGCGGGTCTCCGCCGAGACCCGCAGTGTCGACGTACACGGCGTCACGATCGGCGAAGCCGGTGAGGGCCGCCCGCAGCTCGGCGCCGTCCCGCACCAGCCGCATCGGCAGGTCGAGGAGACGAGCGTACGTCGCGAGCTGCTCGCGTGCACCGACGCGCACCCCATCCGCCATGATCAGGCCGACCCGGCGCCCCGCCGCGCCGGCATCGTGCGCCGCCAGCTTGGCGATGGTGGTCGTCTTGCCGGCCCCGGTCGGGCCGACGAAGGCGGTCACGCGGGCCGCAATGCCCGGCGACGGCGCCAGGTGCCGGGCGAGGCTGTCCGCCAGCGCCGTCGGCGCGGCAGCGCCCTCGTGCCGTGCGCTTTCGAAGGTGGCGGCGATCGGAGCCGCCAGCTCGATCGCGAGCCCCTGCAGCGCCAGACGCTCCGCCAGCGCCCATGCCTCGGGGCCGAGCGCCGCCAGCGCCGGAGACGGCGGCCGGACGGCGCGGTCGAGGGCGCGGACGTGCAGGCCGAGCTCGCGCAGCTCACGCGCCAGATCCGTCAGCTCCGGCACGCCGTCGGGGGCCGGGGCGAGCGACGGCGTCAGAAGCTCGGCGTCGACTGCAGCGGTGATCTCGACTCCGCCCTCGCGCCGGGCGCGCGTCTGCAGGATCACGGCCTCGCTCCCGAGGGCCTCCTTGACGCGCCGGAGTGCCGTCGCGGTATCGGCGCCGATGAAGCGACGGATGCGCATCAGCCCTCCACCTGCGCCGGCGCTGCGACGGCGCGCGGCGGCAACGCGCGGGTGCCGGGGTCGCGCTCGTCGTCGTCGAGGTTGACGACGCCGAGGGAATGGATTCGGACGTTGGCCGGAATCTCGCCCGGTGCGAGCAGCGCGAGACTCGGCAGGAAGCGTTCGGTGACGCGTCGCAGATGGCCGCGAATCCCGGTCGAGCACAGCAGCAGCGGCTGTTGACCCTGGGTCGCGAAGTGCTCGGACCACGACGCCAGCTTGCCGAGCAGGCGCTGCGCGACGCTCGGCTCGAGCGCCAGGTATGTGCCGTCGTCGGTGCGGTGCACGGCATCCGCGATCATCTTCTCGAGGCGCGGCGCCAGGGTGACGAGCGGCAGGACGCGCTCCGCGGTCAAGAAGCGGTTCACGATGGAGCGCGACAACGACTGGCGCACCTGCTCGGTCAGCGCCTGTGGGTCCTTCGTCTGCGGGGCATGGTCCGCCAGCGCCTCCACGATGGTGAGCAGGTCGCGGATGCCGACATGCTCGCGCAGCAGGTTCTGCAGCACCTTCTGCACCGCCCCGAGCGCGAGCTGCTGCGGAATCAGCTCCTCGATCACCTTTGGATGCGTCTTGGCGAGCGCGTCGAGCAAACCCTGCACCTCCTGACGCCCGAGCAGCTCGTGGGCATGCCGGCGGATCAGCTCGGTCAGATGCGTGACGATCACCGTCGCCGGATCGACGACCGTGAAGCCCGCGAGCTGTGCCTGCTCGCGGTCGGAGGCCGGCACCCACAGCGCGTCGAGGCCGAAGGCCGGCTCCTTCGTGGGGATGCCGCGGAACGACGCGTCGGCGCCGCCGGGATTGATGGCGAGCGAGTGTCCCATCCGCACTTCGGCGCGCGCGATCTCGATGCCCTTCAGCAGGATCGCGTACTCGCCCGGCTTGAGCTGCAGGTTGTCACGGATGTGGATCGGCGGCACGACGAAGCCCATCTCCTGCGCCAGTTGCCGGCGCAGGCTGCGGATGCGCTCGGTCAGCTCGCCGCGTGATTCACCGTCGACGAGCGGCACCAGCTCGTACCCGACCTCGAGCTCGAGCATGTCCAGCGGCGCCGGCGTATCGGTCTTGTCGCGCGCCGCGGCTGCCTCCGGACGCGCTTCGACCTTGGCCTCCTCCACGCGCTCCGCCTCCTGGCGGCTGAAATAGGCCAGGCCGCCGACGGCGCCGGCGAGCACGAGGAACGGCATGAACGGCAGGCCCGGCAGGATCGCGAAGCCGCTCAGGATGACGGACACGGTCACGAGGACCCGCGGATTGAAGAGGAGCTGGGTCACCACCTCGCTGCCGAGGTTCGTCCCCGAGGCCGCGCGGGTCACGATGATGCCGGCCGCCGTCGAGATGAGCAGCGCCGGAAGCTGTGAAACCAGCCCGTCGCCGATGGTCAGGATGGTATACACCTGCGCGGCGTCCTGGATCGCCAGGCCGCGCTGCACGATACCGATGAACAGGCCGCCGACGATGTTGATGGCGGCGATGATGAGGCCGGCCACGGCGTCGCCGCGCACGAACTTGCTCGCGCCGTCCATCGCTCCGTAGAAGTCCGCCTCGGCCTCGATCGACCGCCGGCGCTCGCGCGCCTGGTTCTCGGTCAACAGGCCGGCGTTCAACTCGGCGTCCACGGCGAGCTGCTTGCCGGGCATGGCATCGAGGGTGAAGCGTGCCGCCACCTCGGCGATGCGGCCAGCGCCCTTCGTGATCACCGCGAAATTGATGACCACGAGGATGAGGAAGACGACGATGCCGACGACGTAGCTACCGCCCACCACGAAGTTGCCGAACGCCTGGATCACGTGTCCGGCCGCCCCCGCGCCGGCCTCGCCGTGCAGCAGGATCAGTCGCGTCGAGGCGACGTTCAGCGACAGCCGGAGGAGGGTCGTCACGAGCAGGACCGACGGAAAGGTCGAGAACTCGAGCGGCCGCATCGTGTACATGGCGACCAGCAGGATGATCAGCGACAGCGAGACGTTCAGCGTCAGCAGGAGATCCAGCAGCGCCGGGGGCAGCGGGATCACCATGACGATGACCACGACGACGAATACCGCCGGGATCACCAGCTCGCCGGCGGCGATCAGCCGGCGTGCGACCGTAGGGCCGTTGCGCGCCATCGGCTAACCTGCCCGCCGCGTCTGCAGGGCGTAGATGTACGCCAGGATCTCGGCGACCGCCCGGTACAACGAGCCGGGGATCTCGCCACCGATCGGCACGGCGCGGAAGAGCGCCCGCGCCAACGCGCGCCGCTCCAGGATCGGTACACCGGCGGCGCGGGCGATCTCCTTGATGCGGGCCGCCACGTGCTCGGCGCCTTTCGCGACCACGACCGGCGCGCCCATCTGTCCGGGCGCGTAGCGCAGCGCCACCGCGAGATGCACCGGGTTCGTGACGACGACGTCGGCACGCGGCACCTCGTCGAGCATGCGGCGCTTGGCGATCTGCTGGTACGCGCGCTTCACCCGCTGCTTCATGTGCGGGTCGCCTTCCGCCTGGCGACGCTCGTCCTTCACCTCGGCCTTGCTCATGCGCAGGCCCTGCTGGTGCTGGCGGCGCTGCCACGCGTAGTCGAGCGCCGCGAGGGCGGCGAGCGCGGCGACCGTCCAGACGACGATGCGCCCGAGCTCGTGTCCGGCGACGGACAGGATTTCCCGTGGCGAGCTGACCGCGAGGGGTACGATGCGGTCCTCGACACCCTGCACGAGGCGCCAGGTGATCCACGCGACCAACGCGATCTTCGCCAGCGCCTTCACCAGCTCGACCACGCCGCGCTTCGAGAAGATGCGTGAGAAGCCCGTCGACGGTGAGATCTTGCTGGCGTCCGGGAGAAGACGCTTGGGGTACAGATGGAACCCGACCTGGGACACCGTGGCCGCGAAACCGACCGCCGCCGTGAAGGCCAGGAGCGGCCACGCGACCGCGATGCCGTCGTCGAGCATCCGCCGCATCACCTGGCCCATCTGCCCCGGGGTGAAGTCGAGCGCCGAGGCGGTCAGGAGGTTGCGCCGCATCATCTCGCGCAGGGTCGCCACCATGGCGGGTCCGTGGTGATTGACGACCAGGACCGCGGTCAGCAGGACCGCCGCCGAGGTCACCTCCACGGATTGCGGGATCTGCCCCTCGGCGCGCGCCTCGTCGCGGCGCTTTGGAGTCGGTTCTTCGGTCTTGTTGGCGGCGTCTTCGGCCATGGCTCAGTGGAGCGCCCGCATGACGGCGACGAGCGTGCCGGTGATGTCGGCGAATGCCGACTCGAGGAGACGGATCGTGAACGGCTGCGAGGCGGCGAGCATGAAGAGGCCGACCGCGACGTTCAGCGGGAAGCCGACGATGAAGACGTTGAGCTGTGGGATCAGCTTCGCCAGCACGCCCATGGCGCCGTTGACGAGGAGCAGCATCACCATGACCGGCGCGGCGACCTTCAGCGCCACCACGAAGATGCCGTTCGCGAGGAGGAGCACCCGCCCGAGCCCGTCCGTCGCCGGGAAGCCGCCGCCGATCGGCAGCAGCGTGAAGCTCTCCGCGATGGCGCGGATCAGGAGGTGATGGCCGTCCATCGCGAGGAACACGAGGAGCGCCAGCAGGTTCTGCCACTGCGACAACGACGTCAGGTGGTCCTGCGTCTGCGGATCGATCAGGCTCGAGATGCCGAGCCCCATCTGCACGCCGGCGAGCTGGCCCGCGACCTGCACCCCGCCGAAGACGAACTCCGCGACCAGACCGACGGTGAAGCCGATCGCGATCTCCAGGCCGAGCGCTCCGAACAGCCGCAGCGGCCCGGCATCGCTGGCGATCGCCTGCGCCGCCTCGGCCGGCACCGCCGGCAGCATCGCGACCGCCAGGAAGAACGCGATCGCGGCGCGCACGCGCACGGGGGCGACCCGCGATCCGAGAATCGGGCGCCATGATCAGCAATCCGCCGACGCGCGCCAGCGCCAGCACGAAGACGACCATGCGCGGCAGCGACATCGTGAGCAGCGTGCTGCCGAGGCTCATCGCAGCAACCCGGGAATCGATTCCATCAGCGCCGTCGTGTAGTTGATCATCTTCTGCAGCATCCACGGCCCGAACAGCGCCAGGGCCAGGATGGTGGCGCCGATCTTCGGAATGAACGTGAGCGTCATCTCGTGGATCTGCGTCAGCGCCTGGAAGACGCTCACCGCGAGACCGGCGACGAGCCCGAAGAGCAGCACGGGCCCCGCCAGGATGAGCGTCATCTCGAGCGCGTTGCGCCCGAGCTGAAGCACGCTTTCAGGGGTCACGCGCGCCTCACTGGAAGCTCCGGACCAGCGTGCTGATGAGCAGGTTCCAGCCGTCGACCAGCACGAAGATCATGAGCTTGAACGGCAGCGAGATCAGGACCGGCGGCAGGGTGATCATCCCCATCGAGGTGAGGATCGACGCCACCACCATGTCGAGCACGAGGAACGGGATGTAGACCATGAAGCTGATCTGGAAGGCGGTCTTCAGCTCCGAGATCATGAACGCGGGAATGACGACCTCCGGCGGCACGTCGGCCGGCGTGTCGGGGCGCGCGTGCCGGCTGATGCCGAGAAAGAGCGCGAGGTCCTTCTCGCGCGTCTGGCGCAGCATGAACGCCCGCAGCGGCTGAAAGCCTCGCTCGAGCGCCTCGACGGGCGGCGTGCTCTCGTGCAGGTAGGGCTGGATCGCGTCCTGGTTCACCTGCCGCAGCGTCGGCATCATCACGAAGAACGTCAGGAACAACGACAAGGCGAGGATGATCTGGTTCGGCGGCATCTGCTGCGTGCCGACCGCCTGGCGCACGAACGCGAGCACGATCGCGATGCGCACGAACGCGGACACACCGATCAGGATCGCCGGCGCGAACGACAGGAGGGTGAAGAGCAGCATCAACTGGATGCTCGTCGAGAGCCCGTCGCCGCTGCCGCCGACCTCGAGCGAGAGCTGCGGCAACGCCGCATGCGCCGACGCGGCGGAGAGCCACGTCGCGAGGCCGGCGCCGAGCGCCACAAGGGTCCGTGCCGTGCGCGTCCCCGACGGCGCGGAGGCGGCGCCGGTCGCGACCCGCGTCGCGCTCGAGCGGCTCTCCGACTGCGGCGCGTACCCTTCCCCGCCGCCGGCGTCCGGCGACGATTCCAGGCGCCCGAGGCACGTGACCGTGCCCTCCGTCAGGCCGAGGAGGAAGCGCTCGTGATCCACCTCGACCAGCGCCAGCAGCCGCTTGCCGCCGAGGCCGCGCGTCGCCACGAGCCGGATGGGGTCGTCGGCGCCCGCGCTGCCGCGCTGGCGCTGCCACCACAGCATCGCCCCCGCGGCGACCGCGATCAGCCCGACCGTCACGAACGGCGTCAGCGACAGATCTGCGAAGGCCGGCATCAGCGCAGGCGCTCGACCCGCTCCGTCGGACTGACGATCTCGGTCAACCGGACACCGAACTTCTCGTTCACCATCACGGCTTCGCCGCGCGCCACCGGCCGGCCGTTGATCAGGACGTCGAGCGGTTCGCCGGCCGCCTTGGCGAGCTCGATCACCGAGCCGGCGCCGAGCGCGAGGAGCTCGCGCACGGTCATGCGCACGCGGCCGAGCTCGACGCTCACCGCCAGCGGCACGTCCAGGATCAGATCGAGACTGGCGCGCTCGCCTTCGGAGCTCGCCTGCGGAGACAGCTGCTCTGCCATCGTCACTCTCCTCGCTCGCGCGCCGACGACGCGTACGGCGTTCTGCCCGCGGCTCACACCGGCCAGCCCGGTCATGATGTGGATGCCGTCGACACGCAGCGCGACGGGATCGTCGCCGCGTACGTCGAGGGGCACGACGTCGCCCACTCCCAGCTGCAACAGCTCGCGCGCCGAGATCTCGTGGCGGCCGAGCTCGGCGCTGACGTCGACCTGCGCGTGGCGCACGGCGCCGGAGATCGCCGCCAGCCACTCGCGGTCGCTGCCGCCGCTCACGGGCGCCGCCTGCGGCGCGCCGAGCCGCTCGCGCAGCGGCTCCAGCATGGCGTACGGCAACGCGAGCACCAGCGGCGCGGCACCGGCCCCGAGGTCACAGCCGATCTCGACGGCCACCACGGCCTCGCTCGGACCCGTGATCATGAGATACGCCGGGTTCGACTCCAGACGCACGAACGCGCACTCCAGCTTTTGCACCGGCGCCCATGCCTCGGCGAGGTCGCCGAGGATGCGCGCCCCGACCCGCTGCAGCGTCTGCAGCTCGATCGCCGAGAACTCCCGTCCCTCGAGGCCGTCCGGCACCCGTCCGGGGCCGCCGAAGACACGATCGATGAGTGCGAACGCGAGGGGCGCCGACAGCGCCAGCAGCGCCTGCCCGCGCAGCGGCAGCATCGTGAAGAGCTGCAGGCAGGTTCCCGCGGCGATGCGATTGCGGAAGGTCGCGAAGCGCACGGTCTCGCAGGTGCCGAGCGTCAGGGTCGGCGTGGCGCCGAGCAGTGTCGCGAGCGACACCGGTAGCCGGCGCAGGAGACGCTCGTGCACCTGGTCGAGCGCCGGAAAGCGGCGTCCGGCGAGACGGTCCTCGCCCACGAGGTCGTAGGCTTGCACCGTGCCGGGCGGGGGCGGCTCACCGTCGACCGGCACCCCGCCCTCCTTCATGCCCTGCAGCAGGGCATCGACCTCGTCCTTGGAGAGATTGTCGCTCATTGCACGATGAACTCGGTGAAGTAGACGGCCTTCACGACGTCGCGCTCGATCACCTGGTTGACGCGCGCGATGATCTCCTCGCGCAGCTGCTGCTTGCCCTCGGGCGTACGCACGTCGTCGAACGACTTGCTGCTGAGCAGGGTGAGGAGCAGGTCGCGAATCTTCGGCAGACGCGGGGTGACCTCGGGCGGAACGGCCGTGCCCTGGAACTCGATCTGAAAGGTCGCCTTCAGGTAGCGCGAGCCGCCCTCGTCGGAGAGATTGGCGATGAAGGTTTCGAGCGGCAGGATCGGCGCCGGGATCTCGGCCTTGGCGTCCTTCCCCCCGTGCGCGCCCCCCTCCTCGACCGCCGCGGTCGCCTCGGCGTGGCGTTGCTTCGCGCCGAACGGCAGCATCCCGAGGTACCACGTCGCCGCGCCGGCGCCGGCCAGGAGAACGACCGCGCTCAGGATGAGCGGCAGCTTCGACCTCTTCTTCGGCGCCTCGGCAGGCGCTGCTTCGGGCTTCTCGCTCTCGTCCGCCATTACGACCCTCCGGTTGGGCGGGTCAGCAGGCTGACGCCCGTCGACCGCGACGCCGTTGGAGCAAGCGATGTGCCCCGGGGCGGACCCGGGCGTGGGCGACCGAAGCCTCGCGAAATCGCGGGGATCGCCGGCCGGGCGGGCGAGTGGAGCGCGCGCCCCGGGTCAGCTGCCCGGGGCGCGCGTCAGGATTCTGGCCGCGCCGGCGCGTCGCCGGCAGCGGCGACTAGCGGACGATGTTGATCAGGTCGTTCAGCAACGCGTCGCTCGAGGTGATGACGCGGGCGTTCGCCTGGAAGCTTCGTTGCGTCGAGATCAGGTCGATGAACTCCTGGGCGATGGCCACGTTCGACTGCTCGAGCGCGCCGGCGACGATGTTGCCGAGGCCGGCCGACTGCGGCGTGCCGATGGCCGGCGAGCCGGAGTCGACGGACTCGCGATAGAGGCCGTTGCCGAGCGGTGTGAGCTGATCGGGCGCGGTGAAGTTGGCCAGTGCCAGCTGGAAGAGCGGCCGGCTCTGCCCGTTGTCGAAGATGCCGGTCACGACACCCGACTCGCTGAACGTCGAGGTTGAGGAGCTGGCCGGCGCCGAAGCCGTCCTGCGACTGGAAGCTCACCGCGGACGGGCTCGCGAACTGGGTGATCCCGTCGATACCCTTCCCCGGATTGTTCGCCGGGTCGGTGTTGGCGGTGCCCACGTTGAGCGTGATCGCCTGGGCGTTGGCGCCGTTGAAGGTGACGTTCGCGACGTCGAGGGTGGTCGGTCCGCTCAGCGAGCCGTCGGGGTTGAACGTCAAGGTGCCGCCGCCGAAGACGATGTTCAGATCGCCGACCGTCCCACCGGTCTCGCCGGCATCGACGCCGGCCGAGTAGCTCCAGGTATTGTCGCCCGTCTTGGTGAAGAAGAAGTTCAGCGTGTGGCTCGCGCCGAGCGAGTCGAAGACGTTCATCGAGGTCGTGAAGTTCGACGTCGCGAAGGCGGTGTCGAAGCTCGTCGGATCGAAGCCGCCCGGAATCACCGGGGCGTCGGCCTCGAGATTCGCCCGCATGCTCAACGTCGACGTGGGACGCGGCTGGCTGCTCGCGCCGGTCACCTGCACGTCCTGTCGGCGCGCCGACCGGCTGGTTCAGGGTGTTCAGCGCGAATCCCTGGACCGGCAGGCCCTGGAACGTCACCAGGCGGCCGTTGGCGTCGAGGCGGAAGTTCCCCGCCCGAGTGTAGAGATCGCTGTCACCGTTGCCGATGACGAAGAAGCCGTTCCCTTCGATCGCGAGATCGGTCGGCCCGGCGGTGCTCTCGATGTTGCCCTGCGTGAAGTTGGCGCTGACGCTGCCGATGCGCACGCCGAGGCCGATCTTGCCGGCATTGCCGCCGCCGCCCTGCGCCGAGAGCAGGTCGGCGAACTCCGTGCGGCTGCCCTTGAAGCCGACGGTATTCACGTTGGCGATGTTGTTGCCGATCACGCTCAGCGAGGCGCCGGTCGCGATGAGACCACTGCGTGCGGTGGAAAGTGCTCCAAAGATGGCCATCGTTCGTCTCCTTCGTCGTACGGACTGTCGTGTGCTCCGTGAATCGTTCGTGCGCTCAGCTGCCCGCGGGCTGCTGGACCTGCGTGACGTCGGTGAGGGCGATCCGTCGTGAGCCGATGATCAGCGTCGGCGTCTTGCCCGACAGGTCGAGGCCGGTCACCGTCCCGCCGCCGACCGTGCTGACCGCGCTCGCCGTGCCGCCGCCGTCGACCGACGCGAGCATCACCGTGTAGGTGCCGTCGGCGAGCTTCGGCGCGTTCGGAAGCTTCCCGAGATCGAGGGTGTGCGCGCCCGCCGTCTGGGTGCCGAGATCGAGGTCGGGCGCGACCGTATTGCCGTTCGCATCGAGGATCCGCACGTGCACGTCGCCGGTGCCGCTCAGCGTGTAGCCGAGCGTCGTCCCGGTACCCTGCGTGATCTCCACCGCGTCGCTCGCCCCCTCGACCTGCTTGCCGAGGAAGCCGACCGCGTCGAGACCGGACGACCCGCCGGCGCCGTTCACGCCGGTCGCGCTCTTCAGCGAGGTATTGATCTCGGTCAGCTGCTGCAGACTGGAGAACTGCGCCAGCTGGGCGGCGAAGTCGGCGCTGTCGAGCGGGTTCAGCGGATCCTGGTTCTGTAGCTGCGCAACGAGCAACTGCATGAAGTCCGCCTGGGTGACGTTGTCGCCCTTGGCGGTGGTGGTCGAGCTTCCGGCGTTCGCGGCGGCGCTGCCACTCGAGGAGCTCGCCGTCGCCCCGAGGATGCTGGCGAGCGAGCCGGCGGCGCTCAAGGCGGCTGAAGCGGCAATGGGGATCATCGGTTCATACCCTCACGCTGAGGCGCCCCGATGCGACGGGCGCGTCCATGACGACCATCTCCGGCGGCACGTCCACCGGCCGTTCGGACCCGCCGTCGCCCGACCAGCGCGGCTGCTGCTCGACGTCGGCGAAGGCGTTGCCCGAGGCGCCGAACCCGACGTCGACGGAGAATCCCGCCAGACGCAGGTCGCTGCGTTCCAGGGCCGCGTGCAACAGATGCTGCTCGTTCCGCAACAGGGCGCGGGTGGTGTCGTGCTCCGCGACGATCGAGGCGCGGACGCCGTCGTGCGCGAGGCTGATCCGGACGTCGATGTTGCCGAGGCCCGCCGGCTCGAGCCGCAGGCGCATCTCGCCGCCACCGCGCAATGTCGCGACGCGGACGGATTCGACGACCCGCTCCGCCCACGACGCCGCGACGGCCGTGTCCCCGCGCGTGCGGGTCGACTCGTGCTCGATGCCGGCAGGAGGGGTCGCGGCCGCCTCGGTGCGCGCCCCGCCCGCGGCGGCCGTGACGGCGGCCTGGTCGGCGCCGCCCTGCGGGCTCGTATCGGCGGCAGGCACCCCGTTCCGGCGATCGCCCGATGCTTGCGACAGGCGCGCGGCGGCATCCGTCGCGGCCCTGACCTGCTCGCCCGCCTTCGTCTCGGCACTCCCGACGACGCGCGCCGCGGTTCCTGACGGCGGCGCGCCGCCTTCGCCCGCCACCGCGTCGAACGCGATGCCCTCGGGCGTTGGGTTCCCTGGCTGCGCGCCCGCGTGATGGCGTCCGGGCGGGTGGCGGCCGGTCGACAGATCGATGTTCGGTCGCGTGTCGTCGCGCGGCGCCTCGGCGCCCACCGACGCGGCAGCGACCGTGTCCGCCGGTGATCGTGCGCTCGGCGTCGCCTCGGCGGTACGGGCGCCTTGCGTGTCTCGCGGGGACGCCGCGTCGATGATCGGTGTGGCCGCGGCCGCGCGTGACGGGGCGGCCGGCCGCTCTCCACGCGCCGCCGCGGAGGCCTCGGACGGCGCGCCGTCCGGCGTTGCTCGCGCACCGTCCGGCAGTGTTGCTCGCGCGGCGTCTCGCGTCGCCCGCTCGCCACCCGTGGCGGCGATCGTGCAACCCTTCGCCTCGTCGGTACCCCGGCGGGAGGACGCGTGATGACCGGCCGCGAGCGCGGTCGCACCCGCATCATCCACCGTATCCACGGTCTCCGCCGGCACGCCGGGCATCGCGTCGCCCGCAACCCGGACGGCCGTCCCCGCGGTGCGTTCCGGTGCGGCGGTCGCTGGGGCCGCATCATCGGGGTCACCCGCGTCGGCCGGCGCGCCGCCAGCGCTCTGCGCGCCCGCGCCAGGGCGCCCCGCGACGCCGGTCGCGGGCGCGGCATCCGAGACCGCCCGCACGTCCACGGTCGCGACGGGTTCCGAGGTCGTGTCGGCGGCGACGGGCGACGTCACCGTGGCCTCCCCCGCGCCACGGGTCGCCGCGACGGGCGCGCTCCCGCCAGGCAGGACGATCGCCTGAGCCACACCGGCGATCGCGTACGCCGCCGGCGCCGGCGCGGTCGCCGCGTCGACGGCCGCGGCGGAGCCGTCCCCGGACGTCGCGCTGGAATCCGAGGCCGTCGCCATGGCGGCGGTCGCGTGCCTCAGCGCCGCCGCCGGCGTCGGTGTCACCGCATCGCCGGCCTTCGCGCCGGTCGCGGGCGTTCGAGCGTCGCTCACGGAGGATTCACCGTGCCGCGGGGCCGCCTTGTGGCGTCGCGACGACCCGCGGTCCGTGCGGGTGCCTCGCTCGCCCGAGGCGCTCGCCCGCGCCCGCGGTTCGTCCGCCGGCGGCCCCGCGTCGTCGCGCGCGGGTTTCCCGCGCGGCCGATCGGCCGCAGGATGGTCGCCGCGTTCCTCGACGCTCGGCCCGGCCCCGTGGCCGCCCGCGTGCGCGTGCGCCGCGTCGAGAGCAATCGCGAACGTCGACTCATCGGCGCTCGCCGGCTCGCTTGCCGTGATCGTGTCGGCGCGGGGTGCGCCGGAGACGATGTCGGTCGCTGTACCTACGGACGGCATGACTGCCGCGCGAGGCAGCAAGCGCGATGCCATCGCCCTTCCGCACCGTCCCTGCTGCACCGGCCCGCTCCGGGACGAGCGACGGGCGGCAGGAAGGGCCACCGGGCTGCAGCTTCTGCCTAGGACCGAGGGGGCGACGCGGCCGTCACCGTCGTGGTCCCGGCGAGCCCGAGCGCGTCCCACAGCGGCGTGTCGAGAGCGGCGAGGCCGGCGACGACGCGGTCGGCGATGCGGATGCGCGGATCGTCCGCGACGCCCGGATCCGGAACGGCGATGCACGCCATCCTGGCGGCCTTCGCCGCCAGGACGCCGTTCGGCGAGTCCTCGATCGCACAGCAGCGCATCGGCGCCACGCCGAGCTTCGCGGCGGTGGTGAGATAGACGCCGGGATGGGGCTTGCCGTACGGCTCCTCCTCGGCCGAGTAGACGCAGCCGAACGCCCCGCGCAGCGCGAGACGCTCGAGCGCGGCGTCGATGATCGCGTAGGGCGACGACGACGCCAGCGCGACCGGCACGCGCGGCGCGAGCAGGCGCAGGAGCGGATCGATCCCCGCCTTCGCCGCCCCGCGCGTCCGGATATGTGCCGCGACCTCACGCAGCAGCTCGCCCTCGACCTCCGCGTTCGTCGGCCCGTTCCACGAGCACCGCGCCCGCCAATAGGCCACGACCTCGTCGCTGCGCAGACCCATGGTGAGCCGGCACAGGTCGCGATCGAGAGTGATCCCGAGCCTGCCGAAGACCACGATCTCCGCGTCCTGCCAGAGCGGCTCGGAATCGATCAGCACGCCGTCGAGGTCGAAGATGACGGCGTCGATCCGCGCCGCGTGGCTCGTCATCGGGCGGTTGTAGCCGCTCCCGCCCGAGGTCGGAAGTCGTGCGCTCAGCGCGCCGCGCTGGCCGCCAGCGCCTGCGTGAGGGAGATCGCCTTCTCCTTGCTCATCAACGGCAGGATCTCGCCGATCTGCTTCTCCTTCATCCGCCCGAAGATGGTGAGCACGGTCGACTCGTCGAGCCGCTCGAGGATGGGAGCCGCGTCGCCCGGCTTCATGGCGCCGTAGACCTTCGCGAGCGACTCGGCAGCCGCGTCGATCGCCGCGCTGGCGGCCTTCGCGCGCACCTGCAGACGCTTCTCGATCTCCTCGAGGCTCGCGATCTTCGCGGTGACGTCCTGCTCGTAGACCTTGAGATGCTCCTCGCGCGCGACGAGCTCGCGCTCGCGGGCATCGAGCTCCGCCTGCCGCCGGGTGATCCCCTCGACCATCGCGCCGACGTCGGCCGCCTTCCCGGCCGACGCGTCGGCGCCCGCCGCGGCCGTCTCGCCGTCGCCAACCGTCTTGTCCTCGGCCCCCGGCTCATTCCCTTTGACGCCGTTGGCGCCCCGACCCGCCGCCGCGCGCGGCGCCGTTCCTTCGGCCGCGAGCGCGAGCGCCGACGGGAGCCCGCCCCGGGTCCACACGACGAGCCCGAGCTTGCACACGAACGCCAGCACCAGGCCGATGCGCAGCGTCATGCCGACGTGCGTCTGTGCCTTCATGGTCGTCCTCCCTTGGCCGCATCGTGACGGCGCAGCGCCAGCTCGTCGAGCAGCGTCCCGAGGCGGCGGGCATCGTCCTCGGCGGCGCGCTCACCATGCACCGACCGCAGCTGCTCCAGCTTCCGCTCCTCGCGTCGCTCCGCCTCGACCTCGGCGCGCTTCGCCGCCAGTGCCGTCGTCAGCCGCCCCTCGTCGATCCGGCAGCGGCTCTCGTCGTCCGCCAGGGCGGCATCGTACTGTCGCCCGAGCTGAAAGACCGGGGCCGGCAGGCCCGTGCTGCCCGCGGCGGCTTCGGCGCGTGCACGTTCCTCACGTGCCGCCGCCAACGCCGCGCCGCGGGCGCGGACCGTCGACAGCTCGCCGGCCAGGGTCTCCGCCTCGTGGACCCGCAGGCGGCGCAGCTGCGTCCGCAGGCGCAGCACCCTGCTCAGCCGGAAGGTGGCCATCAGGCCCCTCCGGCCACGCCGGCGAGCGCGCTGACGCTCTCGGCGAGCGACACCCGCTCGTCGAGTCCCTGCCGGAGGAAGGCCTCGATCGCATCGAGCTTCCCGATCGCCTCGTCGATGCGTGGGCTCGTCCCGGCGCGATAGGCGCCGATGCTGATGAGGTCCTCCGCGTCCCGATGCGTCGCGAGCCAGCCGCGCAGGCGGTTGGCGAATGCGATCTGCGCCGGGGGCACGATGTCGTTCATGAGCCGCGAGATGCTCTTCAGCACGTCGATGGCAGGATAGTGGTTGCGATGCGCGAGGGCGCGCGACAGCACAACGTGCCCGTCGAGCAGGCTCCGGGCGGTATCGGCGACCGGCTCATTCAGATCGTCGCCTTCGACGAGCACCGTGTAGAGGCCCGTAATGCTGCCGTGCCGTACGGCGCCCGCGCGCTCGACCAGGCGGGGCAGCATGGCGAACACCGAAGGAGTGTACCCGCGCGCCGACGGCGGCTCGCCGACCGAGAGGCCGACCTCGCGCTGGGCCATCGCCAGCCGCGTGAGCGAGTCCATCATGAGGATCACCTGCCGCCCGGCGTCGCGGAAATATTCGGCGATCGCCGTGGCGAGGAACGCGCCGCGGATGCGCACGAGGGGCGGCTGATCGGAGGTTGCAACCACGACCACCGAGCGTGCCAGGCCCTCGCTTCCGAGGTCGCGCTCGACGAACTCGCGCACCTCCCGGCCGCGCTCGCCGACCAGCGCGATCACGTTCACGTCCGCACGCGTCGTGCGCGCCACCATGCCGAGCAGCGAGCTCTTGCCGACCCCGGAGCCGGCGAAGATGCCGAGGCGCTGGCCGGTGCCGCACGTGAGGAGCGCGTTCAGCGCGCGGACGCCGAGGTCGAGCGGCGCCCGGATCGGCTCGCGGGCGAGCGGGTTGATCGGCGTGCCGTAGAGCGGCACCTCGCGCTCGACGTCGACGGCCGGGCCGCCGTCGAGCGGCGTCCCCAGGCCGTCGAGGACGCGGCCGAGCAGGCCCGTCCCGGCCCCGAAGACGGGGCGTTCGCGCGCCACCACGATCCGGTTCCCCGGCTCGATGCCGGTGACGTCGCCGAGCGGCATCAAGAGGACGCGCCGCTCGCGGAAGCCGACCACCTCGGCGGCCACGCTCCCCCCGCTCCGGCGCTCGATCGAGCACACGCCGCCGATCGGCAGGCCCGGCCCGTTCCCCTCGATCACCAGGCCGATGACGTTGGTGACCCGGCCGCTCATGCGCACCGGGTTCACCCGCCGCAGCTGGCGTACCGGCGCCAGGAAGTCGAGCTCGCCCGTCATGTCTCGGTACCCGTCAACGCCGTGCGGATCGCGTTGATCTGCCCGTCGACGCCGACGTCGAGGTCCCCGTAGGCGCTCTCGACGATGCACCCCGTCTCGCCGATGCCGACGTCCTCGACCAGGTCGAGCTCCTTCACCTCCTCGAGAAGCACGCGCAGCTGCGGCAGATGCTCGACGAGGTATCGGTGCAACGTCGGGCCGACGCGCAGACGGATCGTCTCGCGATCCAGGGTGCCCAGGACGGCCTCGCGGATCATGTCGAGCCAGTGCTCGGGATGCTCCGCCAGCTCGCGCTGCACGACCTTGTGGGCGACGCCCAGCGCCAGCTCGAGCAGCTCGCGCTGGTAGCGCTCGGTGAGATGCACACGAAAGCGCGCCACCTCCTCGATGGCGGCCGTGAACGCCGCCCCGGCGGCGGCGAATTCCGCCTCGGCCTCGGCTCGTCCCGCGGCGCGGCCCTGCTGATAGGCGTCGGTGCGCGCCTGCTCCACGACCAGCTCGGCGGCGGACGGAGCCGCCGGCGTCACCTCGACCGCGTCGCCGGCGGCGAAGTCGCGAAAGACGCTGCCCGCGCGGATGCTGCCGCTCACCTGTGGACCCGAGAGCGGCGCGAACTCGGCGGCACCGCGGTCGCGGCGCCGGTCGCCGTCACACGAGGACATCGTCCTTGCTTCCGCCCGCCACCACGATCTTCCCCTCGGCCTCGAGCTCGCGCAGGACGGCGATGATCTTCAGTTGTGCCGCCTCGACGTCCTTCAGCTTGACCGGACCTGCCGACGACATGTCCTCGCGGAGAATCTCGGCCGCCCGACTGGACACGTTGGAGAAGATCTTGGCGGACAGGTCCGGGCTCGCGGTCTTCAGGGCCAGCAGCAGATCCTCGCGGGCCACTTCCTTGAGCAGCGTCTGCAGGCTCCGGTTGTCGAGCTTGATGCAATCCTCGAAGGTGAACATGAGATTGCGGATCGTGCTCACCAGCTCCGGATCGCGGGTCTCCATCTCCTCGAACACGCGCGCCTCGATCGCCTTGTCCGCCGCGTTCATGAGCTCGGCGACGACCTTGGGCCCGCCGACGGCCGTCCCGCTCGGACGGAGCAAGGCCTGGACCTGTTGGCGCAGTGAGGCGCCCACCTCGCTGACGAGCGCCGCCGGCACGCTCTCGATGCGCGCGAGCCGCTCCACGAGGTCGCTCTGCAGCGTCTCGGGCAGGCCCGCGAGCACCTCCCCGGCCTGTGCCGCGCCGAGACAGGCGAGCACGAGTGTCGCGACCTGCGGGTGCTCGTTGGCGAGGATGCGCGCCAGCCCGGCCGCGGGGACGTTGCCCAGCTGCTCGGCGAGGCTCGAGCCGGTCGGCGCGGAGGCGTCGAGGTCGGCGAGGATCGCGGCACGTCCCGGGACCGCGTCCGCCAGCACCTTCGCCACGACGGTACGCGCGAACTGCTTGCCGTCGACCGCGAGGCCGGCGTCACCCATCCGCTCCTGGAACTCCTGGTGGACGTGCGCGAGCTGCTCCGGATCGACGCTCGTGAGGCGTGACAGCGCCTGCGAGACCTGGCGCACCTCGGCCTCACCGAGATGGCGGAGCACCGAGCTCGCGCCCTCCGGCCCGAGTGACAGCAACAGCACCGCCGCCTTCTCGATGCCGGCGAGCGCCGCGGTGCCCCCTACTCCGTGCCCGCGACCCATTGGCGGATGACCTGCGCCGTCTGCTCCGGATTGCGACGCGCCAGCTCGATGAAGCCGCCGACGTCAGCGCCGGCCGGTTGCGGCAGCGCCCGCCGGCCGCCGAGCGCCGACTCGGGTATCGTCCCGACCGGGGCACGATTCGCCATGGCGAGCAGGAACGGGCGCACGACGAGGAGGGCGACGAGCAGCACCGCCACGAGTCCCGCGGCGCGCCACAGCGGCTCCGACCACGCGCCGATGCGTGCCGCCCATCCCGGGGCCTCCGGCGGCTCCTGCGCCGCCGGCGCCTGGAACGGCGCGCTCGCGACCTCGATCTGGTCGCCACGATCCTCGTTGAAGCCGACCGCGCGCTTGATCAGCTCGCGATAGCGATCGATCTCCTCGGACGGCCGCGGCGTGAACGTGCGCGCCTCGCCCTCCCCTTGATAGGTGCCGTCGATCAGCACGGCCACCGAGAGCTTGCGGATGCCCCCGGACTGCTCGATCCGTCGGCTCGTCACCTTGCTGACCTCGTAGCTGAGGGCCGATTCCTCGCGCTCGGAGTGCGGACCTTCTTCGCCGGACGCCGCGGCGGGCGCGGGCGCGGGCTCGTTGGTGAGGGTCGCGTTCACGCCGCCCCCCGCGCCGCTGCCGGCGGCGCCCTGGATGTTCTTCTCGTGCGAGCGCTTCTCGTTGCGCACCGCGACGCGGTCAGGATCGAAACTCTCCTCGGTCTTCTCCACCTGCGCCAGATCGAGCGTCGCGGTGACGCGTGCCAGGGCATGTCCGGGTCCGAGCACCCGCGTCAGCATGCTCTCGATGCGCTCGACATAGCCTTGCTCGAGCTCGCGCTCGAAGGCGAGGACGCTCTGCCCCGCGGGGCGGCCATTCCCACCCTCGTCCAGCTCGTGCGTCAGCACCTGGCCGTTGACGTCCACGACCGTCACGTCGGCGGGCTTCAGGCCCTCGACGCTCGCCGCGACCAGATGGACGATGCCACCGATCTGCTCCTCCGGGAGCCCGCGCCCGGGGCGGAGCTTGACCACCACGGACGCCGACGGCCGCCGCTCCTCGGCGACGAACAGCGAGCGCTCCGGCAACGCCAGGTGCACGCGCGCCGCCTCGACCGCCGCCAGCTCGCTGATGGTGCGGGCCAGCTCGCCCTGCAGCGCGCGCTGATAGTTCAGCCGTTGCACGAAGTCCGTCATGCCGAGCGTCTGCTTGTCGAAGATCTCGAATCCGACGCCGCCGCCCTGCGGGATGCCGCGCCCCGCGAGCGCGAGCCGCGTCTCGTAGACCCGCCCGGCGTCGACCTCGATGGTCGTGCCGCCCTCGCCCACCCGATACGGGATCTTCTCGCCCTTCAAATAGTCGATGACGGCGGCGCCGTCCGAACCCGAGAGGTTGGAGAACAGCACGTGGTACTGCGGCCGCTCGACCCACATCCCGAGCAGCCCCGTACCGCAGATCACCGCCACGGTGAGCGCGAGGAAGCTCAACCTCCGCGCCGGCGGCAGGGCCAGGAGGAAGTCGCGAATCTGCAGCGCCAGGGCGCGAAGTCGGTTCACGGCTCAGTCGTCCTCAGACCTGCATCCGCATGATTTCCTGATACGCGTCGACGATTTTGTTGCGCACCTGCATCATCATCCGGAACGAGAGATCGGCCTGCTCCATCGCGATCATGGTCTCGTGCAGGCTCATCTGATCGCCGGTGGCGAGCGCAGTCGCCGCGGCGTCCGCCTTCTGCTGCAACTTGTTCACCTCGTCCAGCGAGTCCTTCAGGACGTCGGCGAAGGGATGCGCGGACTTCGCGTCGTCGGTCTTCGCGCTCTCGGGAGCGCGCAGACCCGCGACCTCGGGCAGCCGGGTAATGTCCTTGATCTCCACGCTCAAGCCTTTCCGATCTCCAGCGCCGCCTCGAGTAGGCGCTTGGTGGCGTTCAAGGCGGCGACGTTCGCCTCGTAGGCGCGGGTCGCCGACATCATGTCGACCATCTCCGTGACGACGTTGACGTTCGGCATCGCCACGTAGCCCGAGGCATCGGCGTCCGGATGGCCGGGATCGAACACCAACTGCGGCGGATTCTCGTCCTCGGCGATCCGGGCGACCCGCACTCCGGGGCTGGACGCGCTGAGCGCGTCGTCGAAGCTCCCGCCCTGGGGCACGGCCTCGAGGACGACGTCGCGGCGGCGATACGGCCCGCCCTCCGGCGTGCGCGTGCTCTGGGCGTTGGCCAGGTTCGCGGCGATGACGTCCATGCGCAACCGCTGCGCACGGAGCCCGCTCGCGCTGATCGCGTAGGCGGCGGTGGCGTCCATCAGGAGCGACCGTCGGTGATGGCGGAGCGGAGGCCGGCGAACTTGCGGGCGACGATCTGCGACAGCGCGAGGATCTTCTCCGCGTTCTGCGACATCCGCGCCATCTCGGTGTCGACGTCCACGGAGTTGCCGTCGAGCTTCACGGTGGCGGTGGCATCGATGACCGGCTGGGCCTGAACGGCGGCGTCCGCGCTGCCGCCGGCGCTGCTTCCGCTTCCGTCTTCGCCCTCGAATGCGCGCTCCAGCGCGGCGCTGAAATCGAGATCGCGCGCCCGGTAGCCCGGTGTCTCGGCGTTGGCGACGTTCTCGACCAGCAGCCGGTGGCGGGCCTCATAGAGATCGAGCGCCTGCCCCAGTCCCTGCATCATTGATCCGAACATCTGCATAGACGGTCCCCCTCGACGGCGCTGGAGGGGAGCAAGCGGCGTTCCATTCTCCTCGGCCTCCGGGCGGCCGCCAGAAGCGTCGAAAGGTTCGGCAATGCTACGGAATCCACGATCGGGACCGGCCGGACGCGCCCCGGCGGTCAAAACGCTGACGGCAATTTTTGCCGACGCCAGATTGCTGGCCAGGCCCATCATGCCTCGGGTTTGCTGCGGACGCCCCCACGGTACTCGGCAAGTTTGTTCCGCAGGGTCCGCACGCTGATGCCGAGCATCTTCGCGGCGTGGCTGCGGTTGTTCTGCGTGCGTTGCAGGGTGTCCATGATGAGGCGGCGCTCGATCTCGTGCACCGTCATTCCGGCGAGGGAGGCCCCCGCGGGCATGCCCTCCTCCTCCGCCCGGTCGATGCCCGTGCTCGCCGCGTTTTCGACCTGCTCGGGGCCGAGACCGTCCTCGACCGCGACGTCCGCGAGCGTGATCGTCGGTCCCGCGGCGAGCAGCGCGGCCCGCTCCATCACGTGCTCGAGCTCACGCACGTTGCCGGGCCACGGGTGGCGGCGCAGGTAGACGCGCGCCGCCGGCTCGACGACGAGCTGACAGGTGCCCGTGAAACGCCCGCAGAAGTGGTCGATCAGGAAGTCGATGTCCTCGCCCCGCTCGCGCAGCGGCGGCAAGGTGAGCGGGATCACGTGCAGCCGGTAGTAGAGGTCGCGTCGGAACGCCCCGGACGCCACGAGCGGCCCGAGGGCGCGGTTGGTGGTCGCGATCACGCGCGCGTCGATCGCCACCGGACGCGTCCCCCCGACGCGGTCGACCTCGTGCTCCTGCAGCACGCGCAGCAGCTTCGCCTGCAGCGGCAGCTCGAGCTCGCTGATCTCGTCGAGCAGGATGGTCCCCCCGCTCGCCATCTCGAATTTGCCCAGCTTGCGGGCGATCGCGCCGGTGAAGGCCCCGCGCTCGTGGCCGAACAGCTCGCTCTCGAGCAGCTCCCGCGGCAGCGCCGCACAGTTGACCGCCACGAACGCTTGCGCCCGTCGCGGCCCGCTGCCGTGGACATGACGCGCCAGCAGCTCCTTTCCGGTGCCGCTCTCGCCCTGGATCAGCACCGGAGCGCGGCTCCCCGCCACGCCCTCGGCGATCGCGAGGACGCGCCGCATCGACGCCGAGCGCGTCACGATGCGTCGCTCCTCCGCGCTCCGTCCGGCCGGCGCCGTCTCGCGCGGCGCGCCGGCGTCACGCAGGATGCCGCGCACGAGGTGCACCAGATCGTGCGGCGAGAACGGCTTGCTCAAGAAGTCGCGCGCCCCCGCCTTCATCGCCGCCACGGCGTCCTCGATCGTGCCGTAGGCGGTCATCATCACGACCGGCAGCCGTGGATGACGGTTCTGAAGCGTCGCCAGCAGCTCGCCGCCGCCCATGGCGGGCATTCGCATGTCCGACAGCACCATCGCGTAGGCGGCGCGCTCCAGGGCCGCGAGCGCCGCGGGTCCGCTGTCGACGGCCGTGACCGCGTAGCCGCTGCGCTCGAGGGTCTCCGTGAGACCGACACGCATGCCGCTCTCGTCGTCGACGACCAGAATGCTCTCGGTACGGTCCATGTGATCGCTCCTCGCTCGCGTCAGTTCTGGCCGCCGGGGGCTTGCGGCAGGGTCAACACGAAGGTCGCCCCGGGGCCGCCCGGTCGCAGCGCCAGGGTTCCGCCGTGCGCCGCCACCGCGGCGCGGGCGACCGCCAGACCGAGCCCCGTGCCGCGCTCCTTGGTCGTGAAGAACGGCGCGAAGACGGTCTCGACGTTCGCCGTGGCAATGCCGGGGCCGTCGTCGGCGACGACGATCCGTAGCCAGCGTGACGCCGGCTCGAGCGTCAACGTGAGCGTGCCGGATCCCGCCATCGCCTCGCCCGCGTTCCGCACCAGATTGAGCAGCGCTTGCATGAGCAGGCCGCGATCCGCCGGCCACGCGACGTCGACGACGCCACCGCGTGCGACCCGGATGGCCGGGCCGAGACTCGGTGCCGCGGCCGCGACCACCTCCTCGAGGATGCCGCCCATCGACGTCGTCGCCAGCCGGGGCTCCGGCAATCGCGTGTAGTCGAGGATGTTGCTCACCAGATGGTTCAGATCGGCGATGCCGCTCGCCACCTGCTCAGCCAGGCGCCGCGCCGAGGGCTGCCTCTCGACCTCGTCGACCAGCAGCTTGATGCAGAGCTCCATCGCGCCGAGGGGGTTACGCACCTCGTGCGCCAGCGTCGCCGCCATTTCCCCCATCGCGGCGAGGCGTCCGTGGCGCAGCGCCTGTGTCTCGAGACACCGTTGCCGCTCGATGCTGGCGTCGAGCGCCCGCTTCTTGTCCTCCAGCTCGCGTCGCAGGGCATCGGCGTGCTCCTGCAGGGCGCGGTACTGTCCCTCGAGACTCGCCGTCGCCTGCGTGAACACGCGGAAGGCCGCATGCAGCTCCGCGAGCTGCTGCTCGCTCGGCGCACGCAGCAGCGCACCATCCTCGATCATCACGGTGCCTCCCGGTTCTCGAACGGCTTCACCACGGACTCGTACGCCTCAGCCGCGGCGCCCATCCGCCGCTCCAGCGCGTCGTGGCTGTGGGCGATCTCGGCATACGCCGCCCGTGCCGCGGCTCCGCCCTGCGCGCCCGCGGTGAGTCGCGCCAACCGGTACGCCGCGCCGCTGGCGCTCGCCTGCGTCGGATAGCGCGCCGTCAACGCGCTGTAGGCGGCGAGCGCGCCGGCGTCGTCGCCGCTCGCCTCCGCCGACTCGGCCAACATGCCCAGCGCCGCCGCCGCATCGGCATCGCTCAGCGCGGGCGCATGCTCGTCCGCCAGCGCCTCGCGCAGCAGGCGCGCCGCCAGCGCCGGATCGTCCTTGCGCACGCGCCCGGCGACGTCGATTCGCAGCGCCCGCGCGGCAACGGGATCGAGTCCCGCCACCGCCCGCGTCAACGATTCGCCGGCCGGCGCGGCCTGGCCGAGGGCGGCGAGCGCCCGCGCGCGCAGCGCCAGCGCACCCGGGGGCGGCGCCGCGCCGCGCGCGCGGGCCCAGTCATCGGCGATCGCCAGGGCCTGTGCCGGCTCGTCGGCCGCGAGCGCGCAGGCGCCACGCTCCTCCCACAGGGCATCGGGCCCGCCGCCGTTGCCGCCGCGCATGACGTCGCGCAGGAGACCCTGCGCCTCGTGGGTCAGCCCGACGACGCGCATCGCGTGCGCGAGACGAATCTGGTCCTCCACGCCGAGACTGCTCGGCGCGATGCCGTGCTCGAGCGCAATCGACACGGCCGTCTGGTCGGCGCCATGCGCGAGGGCGTCGTGCAACGCGTTGGTCGCGAACCGCCGCCGCTCGACCGACCCGGTATCCGGCGACAGGCTCTCCAGGCGGCGGAATCCCGCCGCGGTGTCGCCGCCGGCCGCATCGAGACGCGCCAGGCCGACGATGCCGTGCTCGGCGAGCCGCGAGCCGAAGTCTCCATGGGCGAGCTGCCCGTAGGCGGCGCGCGCCGCCGCGACGTCGCCGGCCGCCACGGAGGCGACCGCGACGTCCTCGAGGGCACCGCCCTCACGCGCCGGCCCGAGCCCACGGCGTACCCGCTCCAGCGTCTGCAGGGCGCCGCGGGGATCACCGTTCGCGGTTTGCAGCCGCGCCGCGATCTGCAGCGTCTCCGGGTCGTTCCGCAGGACCGCCGGGCAGAGCGATGGCAGCCGCTCCAGCTCGCTCGCGGCCTCCGCCGTCCGCCCGTCGAGCAGCGCCAGCGCGCCGCGGCCGCGGGCGGCGAGACACGCACCGACACCGCCTCCCTCGCTCGCCAGCGCGTACGCCTCGCGCGCGCGGTCGAGCGCGCCCTGCTCGCGCGCCAGGTCCCCCGCGAGCCCCTCGATGATCGGCCGCACCGGCTCGCTGCCCGCATTGATGGCAACCGCCCGCATCTCGGCGGCGAATCCGAGCGTCCGGTAGATCAGTGCCACGTTCAGACGCGCACGGCCCGCGTCGAAGAACCCGGGCGCCCGACGCAATGCCAGCCGATAGGCGTCGACCGCCGCCAGGAGATGTCCGCCCGCCGCACGCGACGCGAACTCCCGGTCGGCGGCAAGGTAGCGGGCGCGATCGTCGTCGCCCGCAGGCGCGGGGGGGAGCCCGGCGCCGTCTTCGGTGCTCGCGAGAGCGCTCGCCAGCTCGCGCAGATCGGCCTGCATCGCGTAGGCAGGCGCCTCCGGGTCGGGCGCGCAGAACGGCACCCCGCCGATGCGTCGCCAGCCGCACGGGAATGCGCGGTCGTCGGGGCGCACCGTCTCGCCGTCGGGGGCGCCCGGCGGGCCGCTGTCGGCCGCGGCGACGGCGACCGTCGAATGCAGCGCGCCGAGGGCGCCCGCGGGTGAGGGGCGCGCCGGTGGCGCGACCCGGGCGGTCGGCGAAGGTCGTGCCGTCGGCGCCGCATGCGGCGCGGCGGTGGCACGGATGACGGGGGCCGCACTCGCACGCGCGGTCGGCACCGTGGTCGCGCGTACGCCCGGTGAGCGCGTCGCCCGCGGCGACGCCGCCACGGCAGGCCCCGTGGCGCGCGGCGGCGCGGGCGACGATACCCGCCCCACCGGCGTGGGCTTGACCGTCGGCTGGGCGCCTGCGGCCAGCAGATCGACGATCAGTCGCGGGGGGTCGTCCTCCGAGTAGGCGTGCACCCCGCCGAGCGGCGCGCTGGTCGTGATGCGGATCGCCGCGGTTCCCCTGCCACCGGTCTCGAGCGCGACGCTGGTGGCGCCGACGGCGGCGCTCTCATCGTCGCGAAACGTCGTTCCGCGGATGGTCGCATCGACGATCGCGTGCGGCACGACGACCTCCACGGCATCGTCCCGCCGCGAGGCCAACGCGCCCGTCACCGACTCGTTGATGAAGAAGACCACCTGCTGGCGATCCTGCAGCGAGAGGAAATGCGGTGGGGAGGCGAACAGCGGATCCGCGTCGGCGCGCGCTGCCGCGAGGGCAAGCGCCACGAGCGGCAGGATCGACCACGGACGCGGCACCTTCCGGTGCCGCGGCATTTCTACGGCTGGCGTCATGGGTAATTTTTGCCGGGTGGAGCAACGGCCGTGCCGGAGTGGCCGAGCCGCTGCCGTGCGCAACGTGGCCGGAAACTCGCGCGTCTACCATGAGGACGCCAGACGATTGGCGGGACCCGCCGTCAGAAAGTTGGCCGCTCCTGGTCCGATCCGCACGCCGGCGAGCCGAGGGCACGCTGGCTCCGCGACCAAGCACGCAGCGCCGGCGCCAGGCGCTCTCCGAGGAGCGCCGCGACCTCTCCCCAGGCACGATGCTCCTGCGCCTCCAGCAGTGCGGGCGCGAGCGCGCTCACGGTTTCGGCGCCGTCGCCCGCGACGCAACCGTCCAGCGTCGTGATCTGCTGCTCGAGGACGAGCGCCAGGCGCAGCTCCTCGAGCAACGCCGCCAGCAGCGCGTTCGCGTCGCGGTCGTCACCGCGCCGGAAGAGCCCGACGACCGCATCCATCTTCGCAGCCACCACCTCGAGCGCCGCGGCAAGCTCCTCCCGCATTCCGGCGGCGAACGTCGCCGGCGTCGCGGTCCGGAGCACCAGCCGGCCGACGGTCGCGGCGGCGCGGCGCGCGAAGCGCTCCTCCTCGCCGGCACTGTAGCACACCCCATCGAGCTCGACCGTGGTCACGATCTCGCTCGGGTCGACGTGCACGCCGAGCCCTTCGATCATCTCGCCGACCGTCGTCCCGATGGCGTCGATGACGCCGACCTCCCGCTCATTGATGAAGATGTGCATGGTGTGTGGTCTCCGTGAGGGTTGTGCCGCCGAGCAGCGACGCCATCGCTCCGGCGCCGCACGCCAGCTCGCGATAGAGCCCGCGGGTCTCCGCCGCGAGCGTGGCGACGTCGTCGCCCTGCAGGTTCTCCTTGCCGAACTTGAACATCTGCGTGAGCACGGCCGCGTCGGGATGCATCCCACCGTGCTCGACGAGCGTCCGATCCAGGATCTCGATGGCGCGCCCCAGCCGCTCGATCGCCTCGATGGGCGCCGCGCGCATCGCGGCGCTGCGGAGCCGTCCCGCCAGCGTCTCGCCCTCGCGCGCCAGCCGCGCGAGCGCCACGAAGGGCGCGCCGTCGACCCCGGTGGAAGCGCTCGCCGGCAGCGGCTCGCCGTCGAGCAGCGCGAGCCAGGTGGCGCGATAGGCCTCCCGGACCTCGTCCGCCGGACATGGCGCGCCGCCGAGGAGAACACAGCGGTAGCGACCCGCGGCGTCGAACGTGGTGCGGTAGACGCGCGCCGTCCGCGTGACGGTCGCGAGGCGGTCGAGCGCGCTCCAGTCGCTCGCGAGGCGCGCCGCCACCGCCGCCGCGACCGCGACCGGCTCGATCTCCGTCCGGCAGAACGGCTGCAAGCAGGTGACGTTGTGATCGCACGGCGCGCAGGGCGCGGTGGCGTGCAGCAGGACGTTGTCGGCCGAGTACGGCCCGGTGTCGAATGGCGATGCCGGCCCGAAGAACAGCCCCACGACGGGCGTGCCGACCGCCACGGCCATGTGCATCGGGCCGGTATCGCCCGTAACCAGCGCGTCGACCCGCGCCAGCAGCGCGCCGAGCTCGGCGACCTTCGTCTTGCCGCAGAAATCGGTGACGCCGCCGCCGATCTCGCGCGCCACGCCCGCCGCCAGCGCACAATCGCCGCGACCGCCGATGAGCGCCACCTCGCAGCCGGCCCGCACGAGCCTACGCCCGAGCTCGGCGAACGCCGCCGCCGGCCATTGCCGGATCTCGCGGCTGGCGCCGAGCTGGAAGGCGACGATCCGCCGACCGGACGGCACCTGCGCCAGCAACGGTGCGACCGCGGCGCGCGCGGTCGCCGTCACGTCGTAGCGCACCGGCCGATGCCCGGCCCCGCCGCCCGCCATGGCCCGGTAGTAGTCCACGAGGTTGAAGCAGGCGACCCGGCGGTTCAGGCACATGCTGGCGAACAGGCGGGCCCACGGATGGTGGATCACCCGCATCCCGTCGTCCGTCATCGACCAGCCACGGACGTCCCGAATGGCCAGCAATCCCATGAACACGGCCGTCATGCGCGAGCTGGAGAAGTTGAGCGCCAGGTCGTACGCGGTCGCGCGCAGCTCGGTGAGCAGCTCCTCGACGTAGCGGTAGCCGTCGAGAAGCGCGCCACCCCCGCGCAGCATGAGATTTCCGAGCCGATCGAGGTCGACGCGCACCACGCGATCGATGCCCGGAATCGCCTCGCACACGTCGGCGAAGTTGCGCTCCGCCATGATGGCGATCTCGGCCTCGGGGTGATGCGCGCGCAGGGTTGCGACCGCGGGCGACGTCTGCAGCAGATCGCCGAAACGCGTCAGGTTGACGATGAGGATGCGACGCGCGCTCATGCCCGGTGCTCGCGCAGGTACAGCTCGTCGAACTGGTGCAGGAAGAGGAAGATCGCCTCGGGCTCGCTCAGCGCGCCGTCCCGATCCGGGATGCTCGCCACGAGGCCCTCGAGCGTGAACGGCAAGGAGGGCCGAAACTGCCCGAGGAACTCGGCAAACGCGCCGTCCGGCCGTTGGCGCAGCACGTCGCCCACGGTCGCCGCGCGCGCGCGGCCGAGGAAGCGATCCTGCTCCCGTCCCACGACGGTGCCGAGCAGGCGCTGCAGACGCGCGCGATAGCTGTGCTCGGCCAACGCACGCCGTCGCGCGCGGCTCGCCATCGGGATGCGCTCCTCCGGGTGCGCCAGGTAATGCTCGGTCAGCGCCCGCATCTCGCCCACGGATCCGGCAATCGCGAGCTCGCTGGCGTCGAAGAGCGGCGCCAACAGCGTGCGCCCGTCGACGACCTGGAACGCGCCGCAGCCGGCGAGCTCGAAGGTGCGCGGGTTCACGAAGTCGCCGCGCGGGTCGACGTCGTCGTGGTACGTCGACGAATGCAGGTTCAGGTTGACCTTGGCGGCGTTGAAGACGCGGATCGACTCCTCCGTCGACATACGCTCGCCGTCGCGCTGGATGATGCGCGCGAGATCACCCGCGCCACCCCAGTCGCTCCCCCAGATGCGGAAATCCGTGTCGAGAAACCGGCGAAAGGCGAGCCGGCGGTTGCGGTACCCGGCGCCGACGAACGCCACGTCGCTGCCGTACTCCTCCTGCTCCTCGGGCGTCAGCGACACGGGACGATGGATCTCGGGATCGAAGCCGCAGGGCAGGTACTCGAGCTGCGCATCGGTGACGCTGCGCAGCGCCTCGTGGCACTCGCCCTCCTGGATCGTGAAGAAGTAGTCGTAGTGCCGTGCCACCTCCCGCCAGTAGGTGAGGACGCGGAAGTCCTCGACGAACCACATCACCCGCGCCGCGCCGAGACGGCCGATCTCGTCGAGCGCCGCCGGCGTGAGCGGGGCCTGGGCCAGCGCCAGCACGATGTCCGGCTCGTGCGTCTCGACGGCCGCCACCACACCGGCGCCGAGCACGTCCGCATAGCCACGCTCGAGGCCGCCGCGCCGCGCGCGGCGGGCGCCGAACCGCTCGAGGGCGCGATAGCCGTCGTGGAACGGCGCCAGGTCGAGGAGCACGACGTCGTGCCCCAGTCCGGCGAGCGCGCGCCCGGCGTAGCCGGCGATCGGCCAGGAGCCGCCGTACATGGGCGAGACGACCAGGATCTTGAGACGAACGCCGAGCTGCGCCGCCGATCCCTGCCAGGCGGTGAGCGCGCGCCGATACGCGTCCCCCGGCAGCAACAGCGCCGGCGCGTATCCCAACACCCGCGTCCGTTCGGTACCGGCCGGCGCGTGCCCCGAGGAGCCGCTGGCTTCGCCGTCGATCTCGATCCGTGCGAGGAGCGGCGCGAGATCGCGGCTCGCGAGCGCCAGCCGCCACACCGCCGGATCGGGCTCGACCACGACGATCGTGCCCGTGAAGCGCGCCGCCAGCGCCTCGACGTGATAGCCCATGCCGAATCCGACGACGACCGCCCGCGTCGCGCCCGCGGCGCTCAGCCGCTCCGCCGCGCCGCGCGCCCATCGCGCCCCGTCCGCCTCCGGATCCCGCGGGTGATGCAGCGGAATGCCGCCGACGGCCAGCAGCGGCGCCCCGCTCGCCGCGGTGCTCAGCACGTGCGACGCCGGCACATCGGCCGTGGCGACGACGGCGAGCAGTCCGGGAGCCCGCGCCTCGAGGACCCGACGATTCTCCTCGCGTACGATCACGCGACGGCCCCGCCTCCGTCGAGGGCATCCATCGCGGTCTGTGCGAGCCGATCTGCCGGCGCCTCGCGCAGCACGGAGCGGACGATGCCGCGGCGTACGTCGGGATCGTCGCCGACGCGGCGCAGATGGTCGCGGAGGTGCACCTCGAGCTCGGCCAGACGATCGAGTGCGTCGGCGACGCCCGTCCGTGGTCCGCACCGTTGGAGCGCCGCCATCAGGCGCCGTACGCTCGCCGTGTCGTCGTCCGGGCGCCAGGACAGGCTCGCCGGGCCTTGAAACAGTACGCGTGGCCCGCTTCCCGAGCGAGCACCGCCCCACTCCACGCTGGCAGCCATGTCACCTCGCGAGTCGGCCGCCACCTCGCGGCTCGCCGCGAGGTGGCAGTCGTCCACCCCAACCTGCCCCACCCCACGATTCCGAGCCCGTGGGTGAGCAAACCCGATGCCAGGCAGCATGGCTGTCCGAGGCGTGCCACGGGGCGCGCTTCGCCCATGACCTTCGCGATGGTGGCGGATTTATGTGCCGACGCGCTCGTTACGTCAGCAAATTGACTCCGCGTCGGTGGATCCCGGCGGGCTCAGACCAGGCGCGAGGTGAAGAACGCGTCCGGCGCCACACCGGGCCGATAGCGCGCCGCCTCGAGGCGGGAGACGTTCGCCCGCGCCAGAGCGCGCGCCGCCGCGTCGCGTGCCGACTCCGCGGAACGGAGCACCCTCGCGTGGCCGTCGATCACCGAGCGTGCGAGCGACTGGACGTCGGCCCACTCCGTCCGCTCCGCCGCCGACCCCGCCGAGCGCCGCGCCTCGTCGAGGGGCTCGAGCGTGCGTACGAGCCCGTCGAGGCGCACCAGGAGCTTCGCGGTGTCGCTCCACGCCGCCGCGCTCATCGACCCCGCGAGATCGTCGTACAGCGTGGCGATCTCGGACCAGCGTGCGCGGGCGCGGACCACGCCGCCCGTACCGACGACGTCCTCCCCGGCGTCAGGCCGCATCGACCGCCGGCAGCGGACGCGCGAGGATCGTCCGGAACGCGTCCGCGATCGTGCCCAGCAGGCGGCTCACCTGCTCGATGTGGCCTACGCTCTTGCGACGATTCGCCTCGACGAGGTGGTCGAGCATGAACTGGTACAAGCGCTCGAGGTTCGCCGCGATCTCTCCCCCGGCCTTGTGGTCGAGCGTGTGCATCAGCTCGGCGATCACCGCCTGCGCCCGTCCGAGCTGCTGGCCGAACCGCGGGAGATCCCCGCTCTCGAGTCCCGTGCGCGCCTGCGCGAGGAACTTGAGTCCACCCTCGAAGACGAGGAGCAGGAGTCGGCCGCGGTCGGCGGTCGCGAACTGCGTCTCTTGATAGCGCTGCGCGCTCGATTGTGCGGCGATGATCACCCCGAGGTCCCTCCGACTCCCAGTGAGTTGAGCAAGAACGATCCCTGCGACTTCAACGTATTGACCACGAGCTCCAGATTGCTGAACGTCTGCCGCAGCCCGGCCGTGAACGCGTCGATGTGGCGTTGCCCGGCGGCCAGCTGATCGTCGATCGACGAGATCTGATCCGAGATGGCCTTGTTGCGGGTGGCGATGAGGCTGTTCACGCCGGTCAGCGCCGTCAGGTAGTCGTGCAACCGGTCCGCCACGCCCCCGACCGAGCCGCTGCCGCTGAAGAGCACGTCGACCGAGCGCTCGTCCTGACTGAGCGCCGTCGCCAGCTTGCTCTGGTCGAAGGCGAGCGTCCCATCCTGGTTGGTGGTGACGCCGATCTGGGCGAGCAGGCTGAGGCTGCCGCCCAATCCGGAGACGGCGTTGGAGAGGACGCCGTGCAGGCCCGAGAGCACCGTACGCACCGTCCCGTCGAACGCCAGTGGCCCGGCGGTGACGTTGTGGTCGCTCGAGGTGGTGTCCTGCGTCACCTGGCTCTGGCTGCTCACGAAGTTCACCACGTCGTTGAAGGCGTCCACCACCGACTGCACGTTCGCCGTTACCTGGTTGCTGTCGGTCGCGACCGAGACGCTGACGGGACCGCCGTTCGCGAGCAGGGTGACGTTGACGCCGGGGATCACGTCGCTGAAGGTATTGTGCTCGCGCGACAGCGGCGTCGCGAAGCCGGTGACGTTGAACTGCGCGTTGCCCGCTTGCTGCGTCACGGCGACGCCCAGATTGGTGTCATCCGCCGTGATGGTGATCGCCTGCGACGCGCCGGTATCGCTACTGGCGATGCGCAGACGATAGTCGGGCGCCGCGGCCGTGCCGGTGTTCACCGCCGTCGCGCTGACGCCCACCCCGAGCGCGTTGATCTTGCTCGCGAGGTCTTGCAGCGTCGTCGTCGCGTCGACCGCCACCTGCTTGTCCGGGCCCGTGCCGACGTGGAACGTGAAGAAGCCCGCCCCGGTGGCCACCGTCGCGAACGGACTCGCCTTGCCATTGGCCGACGTGGCGATCGCGCCCTGAGCGAGCGCCGTGACCGTGATGCTGGTGGTGCCCGGCGCGGCCGTCCCGTCGGCCGCCACCGTGAGGACGCTCGTATTGCTCGACGTCGCCTTGCGTGCGATGACGTCGCCGCTGTCCCGTACCTTGTCGACCGCCGACAGGAACGCGAGGATCTTGCTATTGAAGGTCTGCAGCGCGGTCTGCTGCGCGACCACGCTGTCGCGTCGCGTCTGCAGCAGGTTCAGCGGCTGCTGCTCGAGCGCGACGAGCTGGTCGATGATGCTATTGGTGTCGAGCCCGGTCGCGAGACCGCCGACGGTGATCGTTCCTGCCATGGCTCAGGTCTCGCTGTCGTGCAGCACGCCGCGCGGATCGGGAAGGCTGTGCAGCGTCTTCCCCACTTGGTCTGGTGGCACGGAGCGGAGCACCGTGCCGGTCTTCGAGTCGATCACTTGCACCACCACCCGTCCTCGCTCCTCGTCCAATCGAAACGCCAGCTCGTAATGCGGGAACTCCGGCAGCGACACCGTCTTGTGGCTCGCCGGCACCTGGTCGTGCCCGCTGCGCGTGCCTGCCTTCGCCGCCGCGTCCTTCGACGGACCCGCAGCTGCGGGCGTCGTGTCCCGATGCGCGCCATCCTTCACGTCATGCGTCACCGCGGGCGGTGCCGCCGTCACGCTGGGTATCGTCATCGTCTAACTCGAGTGCTCATGGCGGGACGGGCCAAGGCCCCGTCCCGCCATGAGATGCTGCCGACCGCCTACCGCAGCAGCGTCAGCGCCAACGACGGCTGCTGGTTGGCCTGCGCCAGGACGGCGACGCCGGCCTGCTGCAGGATCGTGGTACGGGTGAGGTTCGCGGTCTCTTCCGCCACGTCGACGTCGCGGATGCGCGACTCGGCGGCGGAGAAGTTCTCGCGGGCCACCCGGAGGTTGTCGATAGCCGTGTTGAGACGGCTCTCGATGGCGCCGATCGTGCCGCGCCGCTGCGCGACGGTCGCGATCGCCGAGGTGATCGCGCCGAGAGCGGATTGCGCCGCCGCCGACGTCGACACCGAGATGTTGCTGAGACCGATCCCGCTCGAGGACGCATCGACGGTCTGGAAGGAGATACGGCTGTTCGCGGTGCCGTCGAGACCGACCTGCAGAGAGACGGTCGTGCCGCCGGAGAGCAGGTTGACGCCGTTGAACGTCGTCGTGTTGGAGATGCGGTCGACTTCCGAGACGAGCGCCGTGAACTCCTCCTGGATGGCGCTGCGCTGCGTGTCGCTGATCAAGCCCGACGCCGCTTCCGACGCCAACTCGCCGAGACGGGTGAGAATCTCACCGGTCTTGCCGATCGCCTGCTCACCGATGCTGAGGGCCGAGATGCCGTCGTTCGCGTTGCGGATGGCCTGTGCCGCGATGCGGGTGTCGGCGCGCAGCTTGTCGGCGATCGCCAGACCGGCGGCGTCGTCGGATGCGGAGTTGATGCGGAGACCCGAGGACAGCCGCTCCAACGAGCGGTTCAGCGAGTTCGTCGTCTCGGCCAGGTGTCGCTGTGCGTTCAGCGACGGGACGTTGGTGTTGATTGTGAGACCCATGAATCCTCCGTGGTTTTCGGTCCCGTCCGTCCGTGTCCGGGGCTCGTTCTGCCGAGGGAGAAGAGCGCGGGTGGGGCCAACCCCACCGTCTGCATGCGTCTTTCCGCTTCGCACCAGTATCGTCGGCGCCCGGCGCAAACTTGAGCGGCGGCAGGCGCGGGGCCGGCAACGCGCCCCCGAACCGCGGGGGACGCAAGCGCCTTGCCAAATGACGTGACCCATGCATGCCCGAGGTGGCGAAAATCGCGTACAGGAAAAACACTGGTTGCGCGGCATCTCGCATGCCAACTATTCTTGGTCGGACATGGTGCCGTCCATCCGCCGCCTCGTGCCGGCCCTCATTCTCGTCGCCGGCGCGTTCGGGCCGCTGCTGCGCGCCGACCCTGCCTCCGCGATCAATCTCGTCTGCGACAACAAGTGCGTCGGCGGCGGCAACGCCTGCCTGGTCTGCCCGCCGACCGGCACCTGCAACGTGACGCAGGACTTCACCGCTCCGGCCGGCTGCGCGCTCGACTTCGGCAGCCGCGACGTCGTCTTCAAGGCGGCGTTCGACGTCGGCGTCTCGACGCTGACCGTGACGGCACGGTCGATCACGGTCCAGGGACAGCTCCTCGCCACCAGCACCACGACGCGGGGCGGCACGATCCTCCTGACCGCCACCGGCGATCCCGCGGCCACGCCGGCCGCGGGCTTCATCAACGTCACGGGACGGGTCGACGTCGGCGGCAACTCGGCCGGCCTCATGCGCCTCGCGGCCGCCGGCAGCATCGACCTCGAGACGTCCATCGCGCTGACGGCCGACGGCAAAGGCACCACCAGTGCCGGCGGCGGCTCGATCACCCTCAATGCCGGCACCTTCATCAAGCAGAACGGCGACGTGACCGCCTCGGGCGGCAACCAGGCGGACGGCGGCGACATCACCTTCCGCGCCGCCACCAAGCTCGACGCGCTGCAGGAGATCGAGGCCATCGGCGGCGCCAACGACGGCGGCGACGTCGACCTGAGCGCCGGCGACGACCTGACGATCAGCAAGACGATCGATGTCAGCAGCACCAACGGCGGTAGCGGCGGATCGATCAGCGCGCGCGCGGGCGCGGACTTCCTCGGCGGGGTCAAGCCGGGCGGCACCCTCAGTGTCGCTGCGGCGGCGACCCTGAAGGGCGACGGCGACAAGGACACCGACTCGGGCTACGACGGCGCCGACATCGACCTGACGGCGAGTGGCGCCATCTCCCTGCTCGGCAGCGTGCACGCCACCGGCGGCAGTCCCGACGGCAGCGGCGGCTCGCTCTCGATCGACAGCAGTGACACCCAACCGAACACCATCGGCCCGCTCGACGGGCCGCTCACGATGAGTGGCACCGTCACGCTCACCAGCACCGGCGTCGACAGCGACGGCGGCTCGGTCGACGTCGTCGCGGGCACCTCGGTGACGCTCACCGGGCCGATCGCCGCCGGTGCGGGCAACGGCGGCGACATCTCGATCGTCGGCGGCAAGGACGTGAAGATCCAGGCGCTCGTCGACGACAGCGCCAACAACAGCTTGGGCGGCGGCGGCTCGATCGCGTTCCGCGCCGGCGACGCCGACGGCTCCGGCACGCTCACCGTAGGCGCCAACGTGAACGGGCGCGCCGGAACGAACGGCATCGGCGAGGACCAGATATACGCCGGCTGCAAACTCACCGTGCAAGCGAACGTCGCCGTGAACGCGACGGGCGGCGGCGCGACGAGCGGCGCCCGCATCGACCTCGCCGCGCCGGGCACGATCACGATCGGCGCCGGCGCCAGCTTCGCGAGCGCCAATCCGGGCGGCTCGATCGTGCTGACGCACGTCCAGGCACCGGCGATCGGCGCCGGCGTGACCTTCGTCCCGCCGCGCACGGACACCATCGCCGCCACCTCACCATTCTATCCGGTGTGCCCCGTCTGCGGCGACGGGAAGCGGGACCCCGGGGAGGTCTGTGACGCCTCGGCCGGGGACTGCTGCAACTCGACGTGCACCGCGTTCACATGTCCGACCGTCACGCCGACGCCGACGGTCACGCCGACCTCGACCGCCCCGACCCGTACGCCGACGCCGACGCGCACGCCGACGCCCACCGCGATGATCACCTCGACGCCGTTTTCCGGTCCAACGGACACGCCGACACCGTCCCCGACGACAACGCAGACGCCCACGGTGAGCGCGACGGCAACGCCGCTCCCGCTCGTGGAGCCGAAGTCCCTGCTCGGCTGCGAGCGCGCGCTCGGCGGGGCCGCGTCGGCGCTCGTGAGCAGCAACGCGGCCGCGCTCGAGCGCTGCGGCCTCGACGCCTTCTCCTGCATCCAGGCGAATCCCGCGGGCAGCGCGCGCGACCTCTGCGTCAGCGGCGCCAAGAAACGCTGCGCCAAGAAGATGGACGGTATCGACGCCGCCCGCAACAAGTTCGCCACCGCGCTCGCCAAGGCGTGCGGCGGCGAGCCGCCCCGCGTGCCCTTCCCGTTGCTGCAGGCGCCATCGGTGCTGGCGTTCTCCAACATCGACTCCACGTGCCGCGACCGCGCCGGCGTGTCGCTCACCTCGCTCGGCGCCATCTCGATCTGCGTACAGGTCCTCGGGACGTGCGAGGCCGAGCAGGCGCTCGGCATCGCCGTCCCGCGTCTGGGCGATTTCCTGACGACCGTCCTCGGGGTGCCCGATTCCGGCCTCTGCATCGAGCCGACAGCCGGCGGCCTCGACGGCCTCGGCACTGCAGCCGAGGGGAAGCTCGCGCTGCGCTGCCAGAAGCAGACCAGCGCCGCCGGGCGGAAGCTCCTGCTGAAGCGCATCGGCACGGCCCGGCAATGCGTCGACTCGCTGCTCAAGTGCCGCGTGACCGGCCGTCCCGCGAGCGGGTGCTCGAAGATCGCCGCGCGCTGTCAGGCGCGTCTCGCCGCGCTGCAGACGGGGCCGAAGAGCGCCGCCGCCAAGCTCGCGGCGAGCGTCGACCGCGCCTGCGATCGGCTGGCGTTGCCGGCGCTGCTCGGACCCCAGGGGGTCGGCTTCGACGCGGTCGCCGAGCGTTGCAGGGAGATCGGCGTCACGCCGCTCGGCGACGCCTCCGACGTCGCGAGCTGCGTCGCGCGTTCGTTCGGGTGCGCGGCCAGCGCCATCGTGCGCGCCGCGCTGCCGTTCGTCGACGACGAGCTCGGGCGTTACGGTCTGGTGCTCGATGAAGATCCGTTCTGTGCGGCGCCGACACCGACGCCGAGCGCCACGTCGACGGTCGACGTCACCGCGACACCGACGCCGCCCGCGCCCCCCACCCCGGGGGCGACCGCGACCGACACGCCGCCGATCGTGACCCCCACGGTCAGTCCCGCGCTCACCCCCGTTCCCTCGCTCACGCCGGTCGACACCGCGACGACGATCCCGACGGCCACGCCGACCCCACCGCTGCAGCCGGGCTGCGGCAACGGCGTCCTCGACCCTGATGAGCAGTGCGACTACGGCGATACCCTCGACGGTGACGGCTGCTCCCACGACTGCCAGTTCGAATCGCTGATCCCCGGCAGCGGACCGCGTACCGGCGACTGCGCGGCCGAGTGGGCGGTGGTGAATCCGCACAACGCTCCGGCGCTCGGTTCGGACGGCTTGCCCGCGATCGTCCAGAACTGCGTCGACGGGGATCCGAGCTGCGACGCCGATGGTACGGTCAACGACGAGTGCCGCTTCCGCGTCGGCATCTGCTTCCGCATCGTCGATCCGCTCCTCCCCGAATGTTTCGCCGGCACGGGCCTCAGCAAGTACACCCTCCAGGTTCCCCGTCCGGAGTCGACGCCGGCCCGCAACCCGACGCGTGCGGCCAACGCCGCCGCCCTGGTCGCCGCGTTCCAGAAGATCAGCCCCGTGATCCCGACCGGGAGGAGCGGCAACATCTTCAAGTTCGATCCGCCGCTCATGCTCGACACGCCGAACAACTGCACGGCCACGGCCGAGATCGTCGTACCCCTGCCGAACGGCGCGGCCGCGCACGAAGAGAAGCTCCGCGCGACCGCGGAGACCGCTCCGCCTCCCGGCCGGACCTCCGGCCTCAAGGATCGCGACACGCTCCGCCTCAACTGCATCCATCCCTAGGCCGGGCCGGCGATGCAGCGCGAGGCGGCGATCCGTGCACACGCGTCGGCGCTCGGATTCGACGCCTGCGGGTTTGCCGCCGTCGTCCCCCTCCCCCGCGACGCCTTCCTCGCCGGCTGGCTCGACGCCGGTTGCGGCGCCGAGATGCGCTACCTGGAGCGCCGCGCCGAGCGCCGCCTGACCGTAGCCGGCATCCTACCGACCGCACGGACGGTCGTCAGCCTCGCGTATCCTTACCATCCGCCCGCCGCGACGACGGTCGATTGGCGGCGCGAGCTGCGGGGGCGCGTCGCCGCGTACGCCCTGGCAGAGGACTACCACGACGTCATCGAGCGCAAGCTCGAGACGTTCCAAGCGTTCCTGCGCGAGCGGTTTCCCGGCTGCGAGAGCCGGCGCTACGTCGACACCGGCGCCGTGCTCGAGCGCGAGTGGGCGGTGCGCGCGGGCCTCGGATGGTTCGGCAAGAACACGATGCTGCTGAGCACCCAGCGCGGCTCCTGGTTCTTTCTCGCCGAGCTGATCACCGATCTCGTGCTCGAACCGGACACGCCACGCGACGATCGTTGCGGTCGTTGCACGGCATGTCTCGCCGGCTGCCCGACGGGCGCCCTCCGCGAGGGCCTCGTGCTCGACGCGCGACGCTGCATCTCCTATCTGACGATCGAGCATCGCGGCGCCATTCCCCGCCACCTGCGGCCGGCGCTCGGCGAGTGGATCTTCGGCTGCGACGTCTGCCAGGAGGTCTGCCCGTGGAACGACCCCGGGGAAGCGGACGCGGCCCGTCTGACCTGGCAACAGCCGCTGTTGCCGGAGATCCTCACCCTCGATCCGGACGCGTTCCGGGCGCGCTTTGGACGGACGCCGCTCCGTCGGGCCAAGCGCCGCGGGCTGCTGCGCAACGCCGCCGTCGTGCTCGGCAACACGGGAAACCCCGCGGCCGTCCCAGCGTTGGCGCGCGCGCTCGAGGATCCCGAGCCGCTCGTCCGCGAGCACGCCGCCTGGGCGCTCGGGGCGATCGGCGGGCTCGACGCGCGCGCCGCGCTCGCTCGCCGGCGTGGCGCGGATCCGCTGCCGGCGGTGAACACCGAGATCGAGCAGGCGCTCGGCCAGTAGCCCGCGGGGGCCGACCCGGCGGATCGGTCAGACGAGCGCGCGCGGCGCGATCGCCGCCGCGCCGAGCTCGCCCAGCAGACGATCGCGCACGGTCTCCGCGGCCGCGACGCCACCACCGGGCAGCGCCGGATCGATCCGCACGCGTCCACCCGCCGTCATGTCGTGTCCACCAGCCGAATCGCTGCCGAGGACGCGCTGCAGGACGTCGCCGGCGTTGACGTCGCGCTCGGTCGTCCGCAAGGAGACGTGCAGGTTGCCGCCGAAGGCGCCGAGCGCGCACGCCCAATCGACCTCGTCCAGGCGCAACAGGAAGTCCGCGACCTCCGCGACCATGTCGGGGTACTGCACCTCGGGCAGGATGGAGACGACGACGCGCCCGTAGATGACCGCCCGCTCGATCGCCTCGTGGAAGGCGCGGAAATACACGCGCGGCACGCGCGCGTTCTCGATCTTCGCGAGACGGCGCTTGTTCGTGTACGGGTAGAGGAACTGGGCGGCCGCGATGTCGGCCGGCGTCGCCTCCCGCCCGAGATCCTGCGTCTCCGCCGAAATGCCGTAGAAGAGTGCCGTCGCGAGCTTGCTCTCCAACTCAAGGCGCGACTCGCGGACGTACTCGGTGAGGATCGTCGAGGTCGCGCCGTACTCGTCGCGCAGATCGAGGAACGGCACCTGGCGGTAGTCGCCGTACGCCGGATGGTGATCGATGACGACAGCGGGCACGATGTTCCGCGGCAGGGAGTTGTTGATGCGTCCGGGCTGGGTATCCACCAACGCCACCAGCGACTCCGCGCCCAGGCTCAACTCGGACACCGGCCGGAGGTCGATGTTGAGGTACGTCAGCATGGCGCGGTTCTCCGCCCGACCGACGATGCCGCCCTGCGCGATCACCGCGTCCTTGTCGAGCAGCTCCCGCGCCAGGTACTTCAGCGCCGCCGCGCTCGCCAGCGAGTCGGGATCCGGGTTGTCGTGCGGGAGGATGATGAGCGGCGCAGGCCCCTCCAACGCCTGGAGGAGCTCGCCGAGCATGCTTTTGGGGGCGACACTCGCCATGCAAGGTCGCACCAGGGGGGCGACCGAGCGAGTATATGCGGCCGTCGATGGATCGCCAAATCGGCATTTTCGCCTGCCCAAGGCGGCGCGCCGTCCATGGCCGGCGGGCACGTGCTATGCTAGCACACATGCGTTCGATGATGGGCCTGCGCGACAGCTTCGCCGCCCTGGTCGCCGACGGTGACCGTTGTGATCTCGGCCGCGCCGCTCTCGAGATCGCCCGCCTCGCCTATCCGGATCTGGTCGCCGACCACTATCTGCAGCGTCTCGACGAGCTCGCAGAGACCGTGCGCCCGCGGGTCCGCGCCGCGCGCTCGCTGGTCGACGGGATCGGCGCCGTCAGTGCCTACCTGTTCGACGAGTGCGGGTTCCACGGCAACCGCGACGACTACTACGATCCCCGCAACAGCTTCCTGAACGACGTCCTCGAGCGCCGCACCGGCATCCCGATCTCGCTCTCCGTGCTCCTGATGGAGACCAGCGCCCGGCTCGGGCTCACCGTCGAGGGCGTGCCGTTCCCCGGTCATTTTCTCGTACGGATCGCCGGCGCCGTGGGTCCCATCCTCCTCGACCCGTTCTTCGGCGGCCGCCCGATCGGCCGCGACGAGATGCTGCGCCGTCTGCGCGCGTTCGCCAACGCGGGCGGCGGCACCCCCGGCGCCGACCTGCAGCGCGTCCTGCCGCAGGTGCTGCAGCCGACGGGACCGACCGGTATCCTCGGTCGGATGCTCGCCAATCTACTACGTATCTATCTCGACCGTGACGAGCCCGTGCAGGCGCTCGACACGGTCGAGCTGCTGCTCGTCCTCGCCCCCGAGGCGCCCGAGCATGTGCGCGTCCGCGGGCTCCTGTACGAGCGTCTCGATTGCCTCGGCAGCGCGGTGGCCGACTTCCGGCGCTACCTCGCCCTCGCGCCCGACGGCGCGCACGCCGCCGACATCCGGTCGCGCCTCGGCCGACTCGCGACCGTCGCGGTCACCGTCCACTGAGGCCGCGGGCCCGTGCCTCCGGCCACCTCCTTCCGCGCCCGTGCCGCCGCCGCGGCCGGGGATACAGCGCTCCACGCCAAGCTCGATCACGCGTCTCTCCCCTTCCTCGACAAGCGGGCGCTGGCGTTCGCCGCGCTCCCCGACGGGGAGGCGAGGCGGGACCGCGCACGCGCCGCCAAGGCCTACGCCGTCGCGCATCTCGACACGCTGCTGCCGGCACTGGAGCGGCGTCTCACCGAGCACGGCTGCGTCGTGCACTGGGCCAGTGACGCGGCGGAGGCCTGTCGGATCGTCCTCGACGTCGCCGCCCGCGCCGGGGTGCGGCTGGTCGTCAAGGGGAAGTCGATGGTGTCGGAGGAGATCGCGCTGAACGCCAGTCTCGAGGCGGCCGGCCTCGAGGCCGTCGAGACCGATCTCGGCGAGTACATCGTGCAGCTGGCGGGCGTTCCGCCGTCGCACATCATCACGCCGGCGATCCACATGTCGCAGGATGACGTCGCGCGCCTCTTCAGCGCACGCCTGGGCGAGCCGCACCACGACACCGCCGAGGCCCTGACCGCGGTCGCCCGACGCGTGTTGCGCGAGAAGTTCCGTACCGCGGGCATGGGGGTGACCGGCGTCAACGTCGCGAGCGCCGAAAGCGGCACGCTGGTGGTGGTCGAGAACGAAGGCAACGGGCGCATGGCGCTCACCCTGCCGCGTATCCATCTCGCGCTGATGGGGATCGAGAAGCTCGTCGCGCGCGACGACGACCTCGCGCCCATGCTCGAGATCCTGCCACGCAGCGCGACGGGCCAGACGCTGACGAGCTACGTGTCGCTCGTCAGCGGCCCCCGCCGTGGTGGGGAGGTCGACGGTCCCGACGAGGTGCACGTGGTCCTGCTCGACAACGGCCGCACCCGCGTGCTGGCCGACCCGGCGATCCGCGAGGCTCTCTACTGCCTGCGGTGCGGCGCTTGCCTGAACGCGTGCCCGGTGTACCGCCGCATCGGCGGCCACGCCTACGGCTATGCCTATTCGGGACCGATCGGCGCCGTGCTTGCGCCGGGACTCCTCGGCATCGAGCAGGTTCCCGACCTGCCCTTTGCGTCGACCCTGTGTGGCGCCTGCCGCGACGTCTGCCCGGTGCGCATCGACATTCCCCGCCTGCTCCTCACCTGGCGCGCGCGCGCCACGGCGCTGGCGTCGGCGGCGGCGAGCGAACGCTTCCTCGTGCGCGCGTGGCGGCGTCTCGGCGCCTCACCGCCGATGTACCGTCTGTTGTCGCCGCTGGCGGCCGTCGCGACGACGGTCGTGACCCGGTTTCCGGCGCTCATCCGCCTCGCGCCGCCACTTGCCGCATGGGCACGGACGCGAACGCTCCCGGCACCGTCGGGCCGCCCCTTTCGCGCTCGCTGGTCCGCATCGGATCGCGGCCGTGGTTCCGATGCCGCGTGAGCGCCTGCTCGCGGCCGTCCGCGACGCCCTCGCCGACGTCGCCCCATCCGCACCGCCCTCCGACCCCGGCGCCTCATTGACCGTCGACCGCCGGACCCTCGCCGACCGCTTCACCGCCGAGGCGCGCGCCGTCGGCACCACCGTGCATATCGCGCGCACGGCCCGCGACGCCGCGAGCACGCTGGCCACGATTCTCGCCGCGCTCGGCGCCGCACGGATCGTCGCCTGGCCCACGCCGTTGGCGCGGAACGTCACGCTCGCCGCGGCGACTCCCGACCTCGACGTCCTCCTCGCCGCTTCCGGGACCGATCTCGCCGCCATCGCCCGCGCCGACGTCGGGATCACCGAGGCCGATGCCCTGGTCGCCGCCAGCGGAACGCTCGTCCTCCGCGCCGCCAGCGGCGCCCGGACGGTTTCCCTGCTGCCGCCTGTACACGTGGCCGTCGTGCCCTGCGCGCGACTGGTCGCCGATCTGACGACGGCGCTGCGCCTGGTGCGGCGCGGGGACCCGCCGGACGCCTGCGTCACGCTCGTCACCGGACCCAGCCGGACGGCCGACATCGAGAAGAAGCTCGTCGTCGGCGTCCACGGCCCGTGCGCGCTGCATGTGATCCTCGTCGACGGCGCGGAGGCCTGACGTGGAGGTCCAACTCTTCGTGACGTGCCTCGCAGACCACCTGGCTCCACGGGTCGCCGAAGCGACCGTGCGCGTCCTCGAGCGCCTCGGTCACCGGGTCCGCTTTCCCGCGGCGCAGACCTGCTGCGGGCAGCCGGCATTCAACGACGGGTTCCCCGACGACGCGGCGGCGCTGGCGGCGCGCACGGTCGAGATCTTTGCCGACCCGGCGCCGATCGTCGTGCCCTCGGGCTCCTGCGCCACGATGCTGCGCCACTTCTACCCCAGGCTGCTGGCCGCGGGGCCGCGCGCCCATCACGCGGGCGCGTTCGCCGCCCGCACCTTCGAGCTCTCGGCGTTCCTCGTCCACGTCCTCGGCGTCGTCGACGTCGGCGCGCGCTGGCGCGGCCGCGCCACGTATCACGACTCGTGTCATCTCCTGCGCGAGCTCGGCATCCGTGACGAGCCGCGCCGCCTCCTCGCCGCCGTCGCGGGCCTGGAGCTGGTCGAGATGGCGCATCCGGATCACTGCTGCGGCTTCGGCGGCGCGTTCGCCGTGAAGTTCCCCGAGGTCTCGGGGGCCATCCTCGACGCCAAGCTCGACGGCATCGTGGCGACCACGGCGGACGTGGTCGTCGCCAACGACACCGGCTGCCTGCTGCAGATGGCGGGCGGCCTCGACCATCGCGGCGACCGCGTGCGCACGCTGCATCTCGCCGAGGTCCTCGCCTCGCGGGACGATCGTCACGACGCCTGAACGCGCGCCGCGCGCACTCACGCCTAGCTGTTCACGGCGCGCAGCGCCGCCGCGGCGCTGCGCAACCCGGCGAGCACGCCGTCCTCGTAGTTGAACCCGGGATCGCGCGCGAGCGCCGGGAAGTCGTGCGGCTGCAGCAGATCGTCGGGGGTGAGCCGCGGGTCGATCCGCGCGGCGCACGCGCGCACCTTCGTCTCCTGCAGCGCGATCAGCTCCGCCAGCACGCGATCGGTGTCGGTCTCCATCACACACCTCCGGGAGGCCGCGTCGCGACGGGCGACTTTGCCGCCTCTCCGCTATCTGCTAGCGTAGTTTGCACCGTCTCGCGACATGGCAAACTCGACACAACCCGACCGCTTCTTCCAGGATCGCTACGGCGTTTCGCCGACCGCGCTCGAGCGCGCGCTCGGCTCGGCGCTGTCGCGACGCGCCGACTACGGCGACCTCTACTTCGAGTTCCGCACCACCGCGGCGGTCACCCTGGAGGACGGCCTCGTCAAGAAGGCGAGCAAGGACGTCGCGCAAGGCGTCGGCGTCCGCATTCTCTCCGGCGAGAAGACCGGCTATGCCTACAGCGACGACGTCACGATCGCCACCATCGAGCAGGCCGCCCGGACCGCCGGACACATCGCGGGCGACCTCGGCGGCAGCCAGGCCGTCGCGCTGCGCGGCGCACGACCGGAGCGTGACCTCTACGCCACTCCGGGCTCGCCCGCGGAGACGCCGCTGCCGCAGTCGATCACGCTGCTCGAGGCGATCGACCGCGAAGCCCGCGGACACGACCCGCGCATCAAGAACGTCATGGCCTCGCTGGTGCTCGAGCACAAGCTGGTGATGGTCGTCGACCTCCGACGGTACCCTGGTGAGCGACGTGCAGCCGCTCGTCCGCCTCATCGATCACGTGCATCGCGGAGGATGCGTCCGGCCGCCAGCAGGGTACGTACGGCGGTGGCGGCCGCCAGCCGTTCGCGTTTCTCGTCGACGGCGAGCGCCATCTGCGCTTCGCGCGCGAGGCCGCCCGCCAGGCCGTCCTCAACCTCGAAGCCGTCGACGCGCCGGCCGGCGAGATGACCGTCGTGCTCGGATCGGGCTGGCCCGGCATCCTGCTGCACGAGGCGATCGGCCACGGGCTCGAGGGCGACTTCAACCGCAAGGGCACCTCGGCCTTCTCGAAGCTGCTCGGCACCAGGGTAGCATCGGAGCTCTGTACGGTCGTCGACGACGGCACGCTCGCCAATCGCCGCGGCTCGCTCAACGTCGACGACGAGGGCACGCCGACGTCACGCACCGTCCTCATCGAGAGGGGCATCCTGCGCGGCTACCTGCAGGATCGCCTGAACGCACGGCTGATGCGGCATGCCGCTCACCGGCAACGGCCGGCGCGAGAGCTACGCGCACAGCCCGATGCCGCGCATGACGAACACCTTCATGCTGGCCGGCGAGTCGACGCCGGAGGACATCCTGCGCTCCGTCGATCGCGGACTCTACGCCGTGTCGTTCGGCGGCGGACAGGTGGACATCACCAGCGGCAAGTTCGTGTTCTCGGCGAGCGAGGCCTACCTCATCGAGCAGGGCGCGCGTGACGCGTCCCGTGAAGGGCGCGACGTTGATCGGCAACGGCCCCGACGTCCTCACCCGCATCAGCATGGTGGGGCACGACCTGGCGCTCGACGAGGGAATCGGCACCTGCGGCAAGAACGGCCAGTCCGTCCCGGTCGGCGTCGGCCTGCCGACGATCCGCATCGACGGTTTCACCGTCGGCGGCACGCAGGCGTGACGCGCGACCCGCCGGCGCGCTGCGGCCCGAGGAGCTGCGCGCCGCCCTGCAGTCGCGTCCTCGACTTCGCCGACCCGCGCGGGCGCCACCGGCGCGCGCGACGCGGTGACTCGTCCAGCAGACGTCCTTCTCCGCCGGCGTGCGTCTCGGCGAGATCGAGAAGCTGACCGACGCGCGCGAGAAACGCCTCGGCCTCCGCGTCTTCATCGGCGAGCGCTCCGCGCTCGCGGCGACCGCCGACCTCACCGCGCGGCGGTCTCGCGCGCTTCGCCGACGACACCGTCGCGCTCGCGCGCGTGACCCAGCCGGACCGCGCGCCGGCCTGCCGGAGCGCGCCGCGCTCGCCACCGAGGCGCCCGACCTCGATCTCTACGACGACGCGGCCGGCCGTCCCGTCACCCGACGACGGCGCTCGCCCGCGCCCGTGCCGCCGAAGGCGCCGCGCTCGGCGGTCGACCCGCGCCTCAGCAATTCCGAGGGCGCCGAGTTCTCGCAGGACGGCTCGACGATCGCCTACGCCTCGACGCTCGGCTTCGACGGTGGCTATCGCAGCTCGAGCTTCGATCTCGGCGTCCAGCCCGTCGCCCTCGCCGACGGCGCGCATGCAGCGCGACTACTGGTACGCGCGTGCGCGGCATCTGGCTCGCCTCGACGACGCCGGCGCGAGGTCGGCGCGCCGCGCCGCCGCACGGACGCTGCGACGGCTCGGTGCCCGTCGCGTTCCGACGCAAGAGGCGCCGATCGTCTTCGAGGCCGAGGTCGCCGCCTCGTTGCTCCGGCACCTCGCCGGGGCCGTCGTCGGCCAGAGCCTCTACCGCGGCACGTCGTTCCTGCTCGGCCGTCTCGGCGACACGATCGCGTCCCCTCTCGTGACGGTCATCGACGACGGGCGCATGCTCGGGGGCCACGGCTCGCGGCCGTTCGACGCCGAAGGCATGGCGACGCGGCGGACCGACGATCGTCGAGGACGGCAAGCTCGACAGCTACCTCTCGACACCTACTCGGGGCGCCGTCTGAACGCTCGCGTCGACGGGCAACGCCGCGCGCGCCGTCGGCGATGCGCCGACCGCCGCGCCGACCAACTTCTACCTCGCCGCGCGGTCGAGCATCGCCCGAGGCCATCATCGCCTCGGTCGAGCGCGGGCTGCTGGTCACCGAGCTGATAGGCTTCGGCGTCAATCCGGTGACCGGCGACTACTCGCGCGGGCGCGGCCGGGATCTGGATCGAGCACGGAGAGATCACCCATGCGGTCGAGGAGATCACGATCGCGGGCAACTTGCTCGACATGTTCCGCGACATCGAGATGGTCGGCAACGATCTGGTGTTCCGCGGCGCATCGCCGCGCCGACGCTGAAGATCGGCCGGATGACGATCGCCGGGACGCTGAGGGACGCCGTGGCCATCTCGCCGCCCTCACGCTCGAGTACGCCGCCCGGGTCGGGCGCTGCCGGCGGCGCCGCGGACGTCGGCGTCGCGCCCGCGCGCCCGGGACGCGACTTGGGGCCGCCAGTCTCGACGTGGCGCGCGAGCAGGTCTTCGTCTTCTTCTTCTTCGCCGTGTTCCTCTTCCTGCTGTACCAGCTCTACCGCGTCTTCTCGGGGTTCCTCGGCCCGATCGTCTGGGCCGCCATCCTGGCGATGCGTCTTCTACCCGCTCTATCTCCGCGTCCTGCGGCGCCGTGCGCGGCCGGAACACCTCTGTCGCGGCGCGCGGCGCTGACGGTAGTCGTCACCGTCGGCATCGCCGTCCCGAGCGCGTCGCTCTCGAGCGTCGTCACCCAGGAGTCGGTCGGCCTCTACCAGCAGCTCACGCGAGTACGTGCGGTCGGGCGAGCTCAACCAGACGCGTCGAGCAGGTGCGCGCGTCGCGCGTCGGCCGCCTGGTCCAGCGGCTCGGGCGTCAGGGGTGGGAGATCGACTTGGAGCGCCGCGGAGCGTGCAGCGCGAGCGCCGACATCGCGATCAGCACGCAGGTGACGACGTTCGCCCGCAACGTCGCGCTCTTCGTGTTCGACTTCATCGATCATGGTGTTCACGCTGTTCTTCTTCTTCCGTGACGGCGACCGCATGTATCGCGTCGCTGCGAGCGTGATCCCGATGGATTCGGTGCACAAGGACGCCATCTTCCGGCGTCTCTACGACACGCTCTCGGCGGTCATGCGCGGCATGGTGGTGACGGCGGTCGTCCAGGGCGTCCTGACGTGGATCGGCCTCGCGGTGCTCGCCGTACCGTACGCCGCGTTCCTCGGCGTCGTCGTCGGGCATGCTGTCGCTCCTGCCGCTCGTCGGCTCGGCGGCGGTGTGGATCCCGTGCGCCATGTATCTCGCGGCTAGCCGGCGCTCCGGTGAAGCGGGCTCTCCTCGCGGTCTACGGCTCGATCGTCGTGAGCATGGTCGACAACGTGCTCCGACCCCTGGTCTGATCGGCGGCCGCACCCGCCTACCGACGATCTTTCTCTTCTTCGGCATCCTCGGCGGGGTCGAGGCGTACGGGATCCTCGGGATCTTCCTCGGTCCGGTGCTCCTCGCGATCGCGGTGTCGTTCGTCGGGATCTACCAGGAGGAGTATGCCACACCGGAGCCGAGGGTGCTCCCCCTGCCCCCGACCTGACGAACGCGTCGCGCTACTTACGCCAGGCGGACAGGCCGGCGAGATCGTGGATGCTGGCGCGCTGATTCAAGCGCTGGATCCACGCCGGCACGTTCCGCCACTCGGGATCGAGCGGTGACGCCGAGGGCCGACAGGATCACGACGCGCGGCGCAAAGGCGACGTCGGCGAGCGAGAAGTTGCCGACCAGCCAGTTCCGTCCGGCGAGCGAGCCGTCGATCACCGCGAGCATGGCGGACCACCTGCTGGCGCGCGATTGTGCGAGCTTCGTCTCGTCACGCTCGCCTTCGGGCTTGCGCAGCTCCTGCATGATCGAGCCCGTGAGCGGAATGAACGCGTTGTCGGCATAGTCCTCGAACGTCCGAACCCGGGCACGCGCCGCCGAATCGGCCGGCATGAGCTGCGGGTGGGGATACTCGTCTTCCAGGTACTCGTTGATGATCGTCGAGTCGTACACGATCACCTCGTCGTCGATCAGGACGGGGACCTTCCCAAAAGGGTTCAACTTGAGGAAATCCGGGCGTTTCTGCTCACCGGCCTGCAGATCGACGGGCACGGTCTCGAACGACAGGTCCTTCTCGGCCAGGACGATGCGCGTCTTCTGGCAGAACGGACATTCAGGGGAATCGTACAACTTCAGCATCGCTCACCTCGTCCACACCAAGCATAGGGCGCCATCACCCCACCGGCGCCCTCGGGACCCAACACAAACCCAACCAGAAACGCGCAGCCTAGAGTAAAGAGGCACCCTAGCAAATCTGGTACGCAATTTTTTCCCTATTTTTTGCTCGGCGGGGCGGTCGAGGCCCCCGCCCGCGCACGATGGCCGTTAGTCCGGTGCGCCGGTGTGGCGCCACGCGTGGTACGAGCTACGGACGAGAGGACCGGACTCGACATAGGCAAACCCCATGGCACCCGCCTCCTCCCCCAGGGCCGCGAACTCCTCGGGACGAACATAGCGCGCCACCGGGAGCTCCTGGCGGCTCGGCTGCAGGTACTGTCCGAGCGTCAGCACGTCGCAGTCGACGGCGCCGGAGATCGCGCAGGACGGCCCGTAGCTCGTCGATCTCCTCGCCGAGACCGAGCATCAGACCCGTCTTCGTCCGCAGCGTCGGACGCAGCTCGCTTCGGCGGCAGCCAGGATGCCGAGGCTGCGCTCGTAGGTCGCCCCGGGCCGCGCCCGTTTGTAGAGCCGCGGGACCGTCTCCGTATTGTGGTTCAGGACGTCGATCGGCGAGCGGACGACGGTCGCGAGCGCGTCGCCGGTCGCCCTGGAAATCGGGGATCAGCACCTCGATCGTGCACTCCGGAATCCGCGCACGCAGCTGCCGCGCCGTCTCGGCGAAGTGGCCGCGCCGCCATCGGCGAGATCGTCGCGGTTCACCGACGTGACCACGACGTGGCGCAGTCCGAGACGCGCCACCGCCTCCGCGACGCGACGGGGCTCATCCGGATCGACGGCGAGCGGCCGTCCGTGACTCACGGCACAGAACTGACAATTGCGCGTGCACGTGTCGCCGAGGAGCATGAACGTCGCGGTGTCGTGCGCCCAGCATTCGCCGAGGTTCGGACATTGCGCCTCCTCGCACACGGTGTGCAGGCGGTGCTCGCGCACGATCGCGCGCGTCTGCGCGACCGCCGCACCGGTCGGGGCGCGCGCGCGAATCCATTCGGGATGCCGCCGGGCGATCATGCGGCGTTCCTCTACCATCATATCGTAACCGAAGTGCTCGGCGAACGCCTCGACGTACCGCGACCTCGACCGCCGCGAGATCGACGGCACGGCCACTCGCCTCCTGCAGAGAGGTGACCCCGCTGTCGGCGAGGCCGCACGGCACGATCGCGCGAAATGCCGCCCGCAGATCGTGGACGTTGATGGCGAAACCGTGCATCGTCACCCATCGTCGCACGCCGATCCCGATGGCGGCGAGCTTGTCGCCGCCCACCCACACGCCGGTGCGCCCCACGCTCCGGCCCGCCGTGACGCCGAAGCGTCCGGCGACGTCGATCAGCATCGCCTCCAGCGCGCGCAGATAGCGATGGACGTCGCGGCCGCGTCGGGCGAGATCGATGATGGGATAGCCGACGAGCTGGCCGGGCCCGTGGTAGGTCACGTCACCGCCGCGATTGACCCGCAGGACCGGGGCGTCCGGCTGCAGCACGTGGCGCTCGTCTCCACCGCGCCCGATCGTGATCACCGGCGGGTGCTCGACCAGGATGAGCCAGTCGGCATCACCCCCCAGCACGGCGTCGCGTCGCCGCGTCTGGATGGCCAGCACCTCGTCGTAGGATCGGCGCCCGAGCCGTTCGACGTGGAGCGCCCGCGGGGCATCGGCGCGCCGCGCGAGCATCATGCCTGGACCACCAGCACGATCGGGTTCTCGAGCAGCCGCTTCAGCTCCTCGAGGAAGTGCCCCGCGACCACGCCGTCGATGATGCGATGATCGCAGGACACGGTGACGCGCATGGTCGGCCGTGCGACGATCGTCCCGCCGCGGACCACCGCACGCTCCTTCATCGCCCCGACGGCGAGAATCGCCGACTGCGGCGGATTGATGACGGCCGCGAACTCCTCGAGGTCGAGCATGCCCATGTTGCTCACCGTGAACGTCCCGCCGGAGAGATCCTCGCTGGCAAAGCGCCCGCGCCGCGCTTGCTCCACGAGGCGGCGCGCCTCCGACGCGATGTCGGCCAGCGACAGCTGGTCGGCGGCGCGCAGGACCGGCACGATGAGGCCGTCCTCGACGGCAACCGCCATGCCGAGATTGATCTCGCCTTTGAGCTCGATCGCGCCGTCGCGAAACGACGCGTTGAGACGCGGATGCCGCTTCAACGCGAGCGCCGTCGCCTTCAGTACCATGTGCGTGTACGTGACGGACGTGACGAAGATCTCGTTCTTGGCCAGCGCCTCCTTGAGACGCGCCGCTTCGCCCATGTCGATCTCCGCCGTGACGTAGAAATGTGGAATGTCACGAAACGCCTCGCTCATCCGGCGGGCGATCGACTGGCGCATGCGCGAGAGCTCGACGCGGCCGGCGACGGCCTCGCTCGCCGGCTGCTCGCGGGACCGTCCCGCGGGCTCCGGTCCGTCCCCGCCGTCCGCCCGGGCGACGTCGTCGCTGACGATGCGTCCTCCCGGCCCGCTGCCATGCAGGGCGCGCAAATCGACGCCGCGCTCGCTGGCGAGCTGGCGAGCCGCCGGCGTCGCCTTCGCGCCGGGCGCGCTGCTCGACGGCGTCGCGCCGCCGCCGGCGGGCTTGCTCGCTGCCGGCGCCGGCTTGCCCGCCGCCGGCGCCCCCGCGCGACGCGGCGACACGGCGGCGGCGCCGACCGCGGCGCGCTCCGGCGCGCCTTCGGCACCCTCTTTCGCCGCGGTGCCCGCCTTCGCGCCGTTGCCACCCTCGTCGACCAGCGCGAGCACCGCACCGACCGCCGCGCTCTGCCCTTCCTCGACCTTGATCTCCTGAAGAATACCCGCGGCCGCGGCCTCGAGCTCCATGTCCGCCTTGTCGGTCTCCACTTCGGCGAGCACGTCGCCGCGTGCCACCTGATCGCCGACGTGCTTCAGCCACCGGAGGATCGTGCCTTCCTCCATGGTGTCGCTGAGCTTCGGCATGACGATTTCGACGCTCATGCGGCGATTATAGGGCCCCGCCGCCGACTACGAAACCGGTTGTCCGCTGCAGGGCGCGAACGAGCGGCGGTGGAGCGGACTCGGCCCGAAACGCCGCAAGGCCGCCAGATGCTCCCGTGTGGCATAGCCGACGTGGCGTCCGAACCCGTACTGCGGATACTCCGTGTCGAGACGGCGCATCAGGTCGTCGCGGTGCACCTTGGCGATGATCGAGGCGGCGGCGATCGAGTAGACGAAGGCGTCCCCGTGTCCGTAGCTGGTCTGCGGGATCTCGAGGTCGGGGATGTGCCGCGCGTCGACGACCACGTGGTCGGGGGCGAACGGCAGCGCGCGCACGGCGAGACGCATCGCCTTCAGGCCGGCTTGATAGATGTTGAGGCGATCGATCTCCTCGGGCTCCACCAGACCGACGCCGATCCCCAGCGCGTGGCGGCGGATCTTCTCCACCATGCGCTCGCGGGCGAGCCGCGTCATCTGCTTCGAGTCGGCGATGCCGGAGAGCGCGCGGCCGGGAGCAAACACCACCGCCGCCGCGACGACCGGTCCGGCGAGCGGCCCCATGCCCACCTCGTCGACGCCCGCCACGCGTGCGCAGCCGGCACTCCAGAGGAGACGCTCGACATAGGTCTTGGTGGACACGATGCATCCCACTCGCCCGCCCATACGCCACCCCTCCCCCGCGAGAGGTCGCACGCGCCTCGTCGGGATGTCAAGCGAGGAAGGCGCGCGCGACGAAGCGATAGAGACCGAACGCGAGAACCGCCACGGAGACGACGATCACGGCCGTCCGCCGCGACGGCGTGCGGCGCAGGAGCGCCGTCGTCGCTCCGCCGAGCACACCGACGACCACGTCCGACGCCGCCACCGCCGTGATGAAGGCGAGCATCGACGCCCATCGCGAGGCGGCGGGTGCCCCACGCAGCGTCGTCCCGAGCGCCAGCCCTTGCACGAGGCCACACACGATCGCGATCCGCCACCGGCCCTCGATCCGGTCGAACAAGGCGTTGTCGAGCGCCACCCACGTGATCGCCAGCGCCCCCATCGCCTCGACGAGCCGCGGCGGCGGATTGACGGCGTCGAGCGCGCTCAGCACGAGCCCGCCGGTCTGCGCCGCGGCGTAGCCCGCGACGATCGCGACGCTCGGGCGCCAGCGCGGCGCCACCAGCAGTAGTACGACCAGGAGGAGGACTTGATCGATGCGCTCGGCCATGCTCCGCAGGCCGAGCGCGAAGAACCGGCGCACGACCTGGGCGCGGCTCTCGTCCGCGGCCCCGATGACGACCGTCGTTTCGTCGCGTGTGAAGACCCGCTGCGTGAGCGTCCCGCGAAAGCTGATCCTCGCCAGGTCGTAGCCGGGCGCTCCCGTCATGGCGAGGAGCTGGAATGCCACCTTGAGCGGCGCCTCGTCGGGACACGGGCCACGGAAGCGGAAGAGGACGGTTCCGACCGGATCGACGAAGAAGTCCTGTAGCGTCAGCGGGCAGAGGGTGGCGCCCGCCTGCACCACCATCGCGCGCTCGAAGCGGCGGCGCAGCGCCGGGTACTGCGCCAGCACCTCCTCCTCGGACACGACGCCGTCGTGGTCGGCATCGACCTCCTGCAGGTCGTGGCTCGAGAGCGTCAGGTCGTAGCGAACCCGGCCCCCCTCCACCGCGACATCCGACGAGCTGACGCCCGCCTGATGCGCGTCGGCCGGGACCGCGAGCCAGAGGGCGCCGACCAGGAGGCATGCCGCGCGCCGTGCCGTCCGCCGGCTCATCCGCAGGCGCGAGCGGCGCCGATCACTCGTCCTCGTGCTCTTCGATGTGCTCACCGAGCGCGAGCTTGATGGCGCGCCGGACGTGCGGGTCCGGGTTCGCCTCGCGTTGCTCGCGCAGGATCGCATCCGCCTCCGTCGTGTTGATCACCTTGAGCGCGAATGCCGCGGAGGTCGCGGCCATCGCCGTCCCCGAGCGCAGCGCCTCCGCGAGGACACGCACCGCGTCGGGCGTGCCGATGCGTGCGAGCGCGTCGCTCGCGGCGCGGATCTCGGCCTCGTCGTCCCCCCGCATCGGGCCGGCCAGCACCGCGACGCCGCGCGGATCGCGCGTGGACGCCAGCGCGGTCAACGCCGCCACGCGCACCTCGCTCGCCGCATCGCTGCGCACGATTTCGGCAATCCGCTCGAAGGCCGCTCGCGACGTGAGGTGGGCGAGACCGCGGACGCTCGCGGCGCGCAGGCCCGGATTCTCGCTGTGGGACGCCGCCAGCAGCGCCGCCTCGTCCGGAGAGCGGCCGGCGACGATCGCCGCGTCCAGTGCCGCCGCTTCGATCGGCCCGTGCCGCGCGGCGACCTCCACGGCGATCGCGCCGATGCCCGGCGCGCCGGCGTGGGCGAGCCGTACGAGGATCGCCCCACGCTCGGGGACGGGAATCCGCTCCTCGCCGAGCACGTCCCGGAGCGGCTCGAGCGCGCGCGCGTCCAGGGTCGCGACCACGGCAGGACGCGACACGATCGTCGCGAGCGCGTCCGTCCTGAGACGCGGCACCGTGCTCCCGAGCTGCCTCACCAGGTGCCGACCGACCGCCGCGGCATCGCCGCCGGCGGACAGATATTCCCGCACGGCCGCCGCGACGGCGGGATCCTGCAGCTCGCCGACCTCGGCGGCGGAGTCCTTGGTCGACGTCCAGCGCACGTACGCGGATCCTTGCGGCAGCGAGTCGCGATAGTACGTGTACGGCGGCAGGGGCGACGCCAGTACGAGGACGTTCGCGCCGCTCGTGAAGTACGGCTTCTCCGAGCCGAAGACCCGCTCCTCGACCAGCTGGAGCGCCGTCGTGCTCGTGCCTTTGAGGGTCTCGACGGGTCGGATCGTGAAGACGAGGAACGCGTCCTTCTTGTAGGACGCGACATGCTCCACGACGCCCCGCACGATCAGGGTCGAATCGTCCGCGAGCTTGAAGACCGACGGCGCCGCGAACGCGGACGCGGACGCCACCATTGCCATGGCCAGCACCGCAACGGCGCAACCCGGGCGTCGCGGAAGAAGCTTCATCGTCATGGCGGGAAATGGTACCGGGGGCGTCCCCGCTTGGGAACGCCCCCGGTGACAGGCGGGATCACGTCAGGGAATCGTCAGGCCCTTGTAGAAACCGTCGCCATCCCGATCGATGAACAGCGGATTGGCGATGGCCAGCGAGGTCACGCCGCATTGACCGAGATTGCCGTCGCCGAGCTCGGCGGCGTCCAGGTTGGTGACGGTGCAGGCTCCGAAGAACGGCGCACAGTTGGCGTTGCTGGTACACGGGCGGCAGGGATCGCCGCTGCACGCCTTCGGGAGGATGGACTGCGGCGCCATCGGGAAGAGCGGTTTCGAGATCCCGTCGGTTCCCTTGACGACGACCACCACCCAGGCGTCGCCCGCCGGCAGGTTGCCGCCGGTCAACACCTTCGAGACGCTCGCCTCGAGGCGCGTCGAGCCGTTCACCGGCACCGGGGTGACGGTGAAATCGACGCCCTTGTTCAAGGTGAAGGTCGGCGTCGCGGTGCAGACCTTCTTGACGCCGCCGACGAAGTTCTTGCCGCAACCGCTGCTCTGCGGGCACTCGGAATCCGCGGTGCAGGTCGCGCCCGCGTTGGGGCCACCGATGCACTGCAGGATGCACGTCGGCACCGAGTTCACGAAGAGCTGGATTTGATCGAACTCGGCCCAGTCCGGGCTCTTGACGCTGACGTTGACGGTGGCCGTCCCCAGCGCCGCGGGCACGAGCATGGGTGAGCCGATCGCATGGGTGGCCGTGGCCCCGCCGTCGCCGCTGATGCTCACCTGCACGAACGGCGCGTTGGTGCCGATGTCCCGGCCCTCGTTGATGTGCGTGGCCGCGACGACCGGATCGATCGCCGAGACCGACGGCGACGTGTCGGCAATCATGTTGCGCGGCCCGCCCGCCTGCACGACCGTGGTGGAATGGGTGTCGGAGTCGAACGTGGCCGTCTTGCGCAGCTTCTCGTGGCCCGCGACCGAGCTCCAGTTGTTCAACATGTTGAACCAGTCGCCGAGATTCTCACCCAGGGCGAGCGCCGCCTGGGAACGGCTGTTCTCGATCCACAGCTCGAGGGCGGTGAGCTCGTCCGTGTAGCTGTTGGTCAGCGACGGATCGAGACGAATCTGCGCCGGCGGCGTGCTCGATTGCGGCGGCACCAAGGTGCTGTCGATACCGTGGAGCCGGAAGTACCCGAGCGACCCGCTGTTGAAATGATTGGCCTGCACCACGACCGCGTTGTACGGCGGGCCCTTGGCGAGAAGGGCCATGGCGTCCGGGCTGAGGTCGTAGCTGCCGTCGGAAGGGTAGCCAGCACCGATCGCGGCCGACGAATCACCCCAATCGAGCGCGCCGCCGGTAACGCTGGTCGGATCCGGCAGGTTGGCCGGATCGAACGGATAGGCGCCGAAGTGGCCGCTGTCGAAGTATGTGATCTCCTGGCTGAGCGTGGTCTTGATCTGGCTCGACGCGCCGAGCGCCGCGACGTCCGCCGTGAGATCGGTGACGAAGTCGTGATCGCTCGCCGCGAAGAAGTCCACTCCCTCGGCGAGCATCGTGACGATGCGCTCCTGGTTGCTGACGACCGAATCGGGGCTCTGCAGCATGTGGACGTGGAAATCACCCGAGATGAAGCCGGTCGTGTCGACGACCGGCACGACGCTGGCCGTGAGCACCTGCGGTGACGTCGCAGTTCCGGGGACGACCGTCACCATCTGCTTGGAGACCGAGTATCGGGGCCCGTGCGAGACGACCACCTGATACGTCCCAGGCTGAAGCGCGAACACCCCGGTGTCGCCGCTCAGGTCGGTGAAGTGCACCTGCGGCAGGCCATAGATGACGACCTTCTCGTGGGCGTCGTAGCCGAAGAGGTTGGCGGTGACGGTGGCGAGCGTCGCATTCTCGCTGATGCCCGGATCGGGCGCGCTCTCGAGCCCGACGATCGAGACCTTCGAGGCGATCGGCTGCGTGCTCACGCCGTCGGTCACCGTGACCTGCAGATAGCCGGTGGCGGGAACGTCGAAATTGACGACGGTGGTCGAGCCGCCGACCTTGATGGGCTTCGCCAAGGGGGTGGAGCCGCCGCCCTCGTAGAGATGGCCCGGCACCTTGACCTCGGCGACATACTCGCCCCGCGGCACCGTGCCCTGGAAGAAGCCGCCGTCCCGGGTCTCGAAGGCGTCGATGACCCCCGACTGGGCTCCACGCGAGCCCGGCTTCTCGGCGATGATGACGCGCGCGCCGTCGATCGGCTGCCCCGCGACCGTGACGACGCCCTGGACGAACCCCGTCTTGAGCGGCGGGATGTCGCCGCGCGCCGCCAACTTCGTGCGCACGTCGACGATCTGGCCCATGCCGTTGTTGCCGACGGCGAACCAGCGCTTGAAGGAGTTCGACCCGCCCGCCGGGACGTGCAGGAACCCCGGCGGCTTCAGGAGATCGTTGGTGCCGAGGAGGATGCCCACCAGGCCCTGTCCGTAGATCGGCACCGTGACGCCGGACTGCGCGAACGAGCTGGTCGCGGTGGTGACCTCCGGCAGTACGGCGTACGACAGGAAGTCGGCCTGGCCGAAACCGAAATAGCCGAACCAGTCGTACGAAGGTGAGGTGGTGCCGTTGCCGTCGCCGAGGCGGATGGCGGCGTCGCCGAACCCGAGACCGGGCCCGACGGCCTCCAACTGGCCACTCCCGTTGATGTAGTCACCGATGTACAGGTCGAGCGCGGAGCCGCCGGTGTTGTTCACCGTGGTCTCCATCTCGAGGAAGTTGTCGCCGCAGTTCAGCGTGAAGTCGGTCGAGATCGTGACCGGGATGTTGTTGTCGACGGCGGAGCCCGGCACCTTCAGTCGGGTCGCGTCGAACTGGAGAATGGCGACGCGCGGGTCGATCGGGTCGAAGAGATCGTCCGGCCCGGTCGTGCGCAGCTTGGCCGGTCCGCCCGCCGTGCCGTCGTTGATCACGGTGATCGCGGTCGGGTTGTCGGTGGACGAGATGTTGATCAGCGGGGTCATGGCCTCGAACGAGTCGCGACCCGGCGGGTACGGAGGGCTCAGGGTGCCCGCGCCGAGCTTCTGTTGCACGTCGGCGTCGATGAGGTGGCCGCCGTACGTCAGCAGGAAGCCGAACTCGCGCCCGGTGTCGCGGACGATGAAGCGGGCCTTGTCGTTCTCGATCAGGTAGTCGCCCACCTGGCCCATGGCGAGCGGCCCACCGATGAGCTCCGACGCGGACGCGATCTGGCGGGCCGAGGCGCAGACGCTGGTCGCGATGTTGGGGTTGGGGAGGCAGGTGAACTTGATCGAGTCGGTATCCTTCTTCGGGACGGAGTCCGTGAGCTTCAGGACGATCTTGCCCTTGCCCTTCAGGATGCCCTTCTTGAGAGGTACTACGAAACGATCCTGCGGCGTGCACACGTTCGGGGTGGACGTCGGGATCAGCGCCTCGAGGTTGAGATCGAGCCGGCGGCGATTGTCGCGCGCGTTGGGATCCTTGTGGGGCTTGGCCGCGTCCCTGACGCTCGGCTTCTTGAAGTCGTACGACGCGGCGTCGGTGGGCGAGCACGTGAAGCGCGAATCCATCACGTTGACACATGCGCCAACGAGGAAGGTACACTGCCCCGGCGTCGTGTCCGCATCGCAGCTCGGATCGTTGTCGATGCACGTGATCTTGGCGGTCGGGAACCCCGTGCGGGGATCCGGCGGCGGCTGCGGCGTGATGGCCCATTCCACATGGCAGTCCTGCGAGCCTTTGCCGACGGGCACGCACTCGTTGACGTTGGAGACGACCCCGCCGGACTGGCACACGGCATGTGCATATCGCGGGGCGGCCGGCAGCAGGGCCAGAACGCCGGCGCAGAGGGCCAGGCGAACGAATGATCTCATTCAATCCTCCTCGATCGATCGAGAGCCCGGGCGGGAACCCGTCTCCCGTGATGGAGGGGGACGGTAACGGCACTCCCGGGGGAACTGGGCCACGCTTCCCGAGGGCAACGGTAGTGAGTCAGGGTGCGGACTGTCAAGCAAAATCGTAGGGCTGGCGCGCATCCGGCTGCGCCTTGACAGGAGGCTCCCCGTCTTTGACTTTGGATGCCTCATGGACGCCTCCATCCCCGTGGATGCGGCAACCATCGTGCTCCTGCGCGAGGCCGGACCCGCAAGCGAGGTCCTCCTGGTGCAACGGCACGCGCAGAGCCGCGCCTTCGGGGGCGCTCACGTCTTCCCAGGGGGCGTCGTCGATGCCGCCGACAGCGCACCCCAGATGCAGGATGCGTCACGGCGGCTGACGGGCGGAGACGCGGCGCAGCGGCTCGGCGAGGCTCTGGAGGGACCGGCCGCCCTCGCCTTCTGGGTCGCCGCCATCCGCGAGCTCTTCGAGGAGACCGGCATCCTCCTCGCCGAGCGGGGAGGTGTCCCGCTCGCGCTGGTCGATCGCGCCCTGCACGCCCGCTTCCACGACCATCGCGCCGCCCTCCTCGCCGGGCGCGCCACTTTCGAGGAGATCGTCTCCTCGGAAGGCCTGACCCTGGCGACCGACGCGCTCGAGTACTGGAGCCGTTGGATCACACCCGTCACGGCGCCGCGACGCTACGACGCGCGCTTCTTCATCGCCCGGGTGCCACGCGGCCAGGAGCCGCTGCACGACGCTCGCGAGACGGTCGCGACCGTCTGGCTCACGCCGGACGCCGCGCTCGCCGAGGCGCACGCGGGCCGCATGGTCCTGGCGCCACCCACCGTCTGCACGCTCGAGGACCTCGACGTCCTCGGGGCCGTGCCCGCCATCTTCGCCCACGCCGCCGGGCGCGCGGTGGCCCCGATCCTCCCGAAGACCGTCGAGGTCGGCGGACGGATGGCCGTGCTCTTTCCCGGCGACGCCGACTACGAGCCCGCGGCACCGGGGGCTCGCCTCGACGACGCCTCGATGGGCCGACGGAACCGGGCCGTCATGACGGACGACGGCTGGCGCAGCATCCGCACGCCGGACTGACGCGTCATCCACCGCCGAGCGAGCGACCGAGCGCGATCCGCTCGGCGACGCTCAGGCGCTGCAGGCCGCGGCCCGCCAGGTCCTCCATGCGGCGTCGCAACCCCTGGCCGTTCGCGAGCTGGATCGTCAGGCCCGGACGGGCGTTCAGCTCCAGGACGAGCGGGCCGAGCCGCGCATCGAGGACCAGATCGACGCCGAGAAACCCGAGCGGCACCGCGTCGAAGCAGCGCGTGGCGATGGTCAGCAGCTCCTCCCAGCGCGGCACGGCGACGCCGAGCACCGCACAGCCGAGATCGGGGTGCACGGTGGCAGGCCTCCCGCGCAGGACCGCGTGCACGGTCACGCCGCGCACCAGATCGACGCCGACGCCCATGCCGCCCATGTGGAGGTTCGCGCGCCCGTCGGAGGCGCGGGTCGGGAGGCGGACCATCGCCTGCACCGGCACGCCGCGGAACACCAGGACGCGCACGTCCGGTACGCCGCGGTAGCTGAGCCCGCCGAGCACCGCCTCCGCCCGTACGCGATACTCGATCATGACGTCGTCGCTGTGCTGGCGACGCGCGTAGGCGCCCCCCAGAATCTCGGCGCAATGATCGGCCAGGGCAGCGAGCGCGACCCTCTCGCCGCTCGCCTTCACGAAGGTGCCGCCCTCGCGCCCGACGATGACGAGAACCCCGCCACCGCCCGCCCCGCGCGCGGGCTTCACCACGAAGTCGGCGTGGCCCGCCAGGGTCTCGCCGAGACGGCGCAGATCCCACGCTCGCGTCAGCTCGGCGTAGGTGCCCGGGACCGGAATGCCATGATGGAGCAGCCGCTCCTTGGTCGACGGCTTGTGATCGACCAGCGCGAACAGCTGGCGCGGGTTGTAGGGCACGAGGAACGCCACGTTGCGACGGTTCATGCCGAGGGCCTCGCGACGCAGCCGCCGTACCCAGGCGTACCAATCGTGCGCCGCGGCGCGCGCCTGGCGCAGGAGCGTCACGGTGCGGCGCCGCGCCGCGCCAGATCGACGAACCGCACGTACTCGAGCAGCCGGAGCCCGCGCCACTTGCCGATCCACACCTCCAGCGCGATCACGGCGAGCAGGCACTCCGGGAAGGCCAGCACGATCGACTGCACCCCGCCGAGCTCGATCGTCAGGTAGCACGCGGCGCAGACGATCAGCGTGTTCCGCGTCAGGCGCAGGGCTTCGCGCGTACCCATCTCGACCTGCGTGGTCGTGAAGTTCTCGATGACGTTCGACATGATCACCATCGGGAAGATGCTGACGTTCAACAGCGCGCCGATCCCGAAATACGCGCCGCCGACCGTCAGCACCGCCATCGTCGCCGACACGACGGCGATGAGGATGGCGAGCCGCGCGACGAGCTGGATCCGGAGCCACGCGAGCGCGCCACGGAGCGCCACGCCGACGCCGACGATCATGCAGAAGATCACGACCCCCCAGACGAGACCGGTCATGAGAAAGGCGAGCGAGACGATCACGGGCGCGAAGGTCCCGAACGTCTCGACGCCGACGACGTTGCGGAAGATCACGACGATGCAGGCGATCACCGGGAGGACGAGGATCAGGTTGATCGCCTGGAGCGGCACCTGCGCGAGAACGGCCTTCGACCATGCCACGACCAGCGATCGCCGCCACCGCGCCAGGTGACGGACGTCGTCCTGGTCGACGACGGTGGGGTGCAGGTCCCAGGCGCTCGCGGCCTCGACCATCGGCGTGCCGTCGAGGAGGTTGGCGCGCGCCATCTTCCACAGCGAGAGGAGCGGCGCGTCCGGCGTCACCAGCACGAGCTCGCCCGGATCGACCAGCTTGTAGAGCACGGCGCCGAGCACGCGGCCGACGGCGCGCGGAAAGCTCCCGGCGATGACGATGCGGGCGTCACGCAGCGTGAGACGTCGCTCCCCGAGCTGCAGCAGCGCGTACAGGCCGGCCTCGTCGCGGGTCGACACCAGCAAGAGATGCGACTCGGCCACCGCCGCGAAATTGTTCGCCAGCAGGCGTTGCAGATAGTTCTCCCTGAAGTAGCGCGATTCGAACCGCGCGTTCAGCACGACAATGCTGATCGACCGCTGGCGGGCATCCTCGACGATCTGCTCGATCACGCCGTCCGGGATCTCGTGGTCGGTGATGAGCACGACCGATGCGACCGGCTGGTCGGCATAGAACGCGTACGTCCGCACGCGATCGGTCTCCCAGCTGACCTCGCGCGACGCGGCCCTCCGGCCGCGGTGCGTCGGCCTCGCTCGCCAGCAGCGACTGACGCGTCACCTGGTGCATCAGCATGTCGTAGTGGACCACGACCTTGGGCGTGTGCTCGATCAGCGGCAGGTCGCCGTAGTAGAGCGCGAGGTAGTTGCTCGGCAGGTGCGCGTAGTTGCCGCCGGCGGGATCGAACGGGATCCAGCCGTCGCCGAGCCACGCCTCGACCCAGGAGATCGTCGTCCGCTTGCGCGCCGCGTCCTCCAGCCGGACGCCCCCGATCAGCCGCGCCGGAATGTCGAGGCTGCGCAGCAGCGCCGCGAGCGCCCGCGCCTTGCCGGTCGCGTTCCCCCGCTGCGCCGCGAGGACCGTCGCCGCGTCGTTCTGGGTGTCGTCCCCCTCGCCGCGCTCGAAGGAGGCAACGTACTGGTAGAGCGACCACGCGATCTCGTCGAGATGGGGCGCGTCGCGCGTGAGGAGGGCGGCGCGGCGTCGCACGGCCGGATCCTGCGCCTGGATCTCGCCCGTCGACGCGAGATCGTCCGCACCCGTCGGCGGCGGGACGCTTTCGCCGCGCGCGATGCGCGGCACGTCCATCCACACGTCGGTCGTGCGCGCCGTGAAGCCGTACTCGATCCCGCCCCGCTTGTCCTTCACGCTGGACGCCTCCCAGCGCGCCCACAGGTTGCGCCCGGCACTCTGCTCCTCGAAGTGGAACGCGCTCGGCCGGACCTGGCGGCTGAGGATCGCCTGCCGGCCGTTGGAGAGCGGCACCAGCATGCGAACGTGCGTCGGGATGCTGGTCGGCTCCACCGCGATCGAGATCGCCACCTTCCAGTACGTGATCGTCGGCTTGCGCAGCGCCGCGCCCGCCGCGCCGTCGTCTGCCGGGGCGGCGGTCGAGGGTTCGCCCGACGCCGCACCGAGCAGGCCGAGCAGGACGAGAACGGCAACGGCGAACGGTCTCATGGCGCCAACGCCAGCAGCGGCGCCAGCACGCGCGCGGGAGAGAGGTACTCGCATGCGAGCGCCCGGGCCGCCGCGGCGTGGCGCTCGTAATCCGCCGCGACCGCGGCGAAGGCGGCGACCGCCTGCTCGAGATCGCCCACGCTGAACAGGCCCGCCCCGGTCGGCAGCACGCGCGCGAAGCCCGTGTCCTGGTTCACCACGGGTCGGCCCGCCGCCAGGTAGCAGGCGCTCCGATCGCTGAACCAACCGCTCGCCAGCCGGATGTTGACGTCCTTCGCGACCGTGAACTCCCCCCGCGATTCGCGCACGAAGCGGCGGTAGGTCTCCGGATCGCGCGAGATGGCAAGGGGATCGACGACCTCCCACCCCGCAGCTTCCAGCGTGCGCAGGTCGTCCGGGATGCTGGCGACGTCCAGCGCGACGCGAAAACGTGCGCCCGTACGTCGCGGCAGGTCGAGGAACCGGACCCACTCGGTCCGCTTCCGCCACGTGAACACCTCGCCGGCGAACGTGAGGTCGCGGCCGGCGCTGTCCCACTTGCCGATCGTCGTGTACGCCGCGTCGGCGCACGCGGGGAGCGGCGTCCACAGCTCCGCGACGACCGGCTGTCGCAGTGGACGCCAGCGGATGCCCGCCGTCGGGATGCGGCATCCGGGCGTGCCGATGTTCTCGCCGAACGTGAAGTGCACGTCGTGGTCGGCGACCATCGCCCGTAGCTTGTGGTCGCCCTCGTACAGGCGAAGCTGCGTGTACGCGGGATCGAGATCGACGTAGACGAAGACCGCCCGCGGACAGCGCTCCCGTCCGACGCGGTTCACGCCGCCGAGGTTCAGCAGCAGGTCCGCATCGTGGAGCGCGGCCCGCACGCGCTCGCCGTCGACACCGTAGTGGCGACCGCGACCGGCGTCCCAGAACGTCCAGCGCTCGCCAAAGCCATGCGCCGCGAAGAATGCCCCGGCCTGCGCCACGCCGTAGCCGTAGTCGTCCGCCTGCATGGCCGCGGCGCCCGGCACGTAGGCATACGCGTAGTACGCGCTGTCCTCGTAGAACAGCACGTCGCAGCCGAGGGCGCGTAGCGCCGCCAGGAAATGGAGGGCCTGCCACGCGTACCCGCCGAGCGGATAGCGCACCACATAGCCGGTGACGACGACGCGCGGCCCCATGCTCACAGGCCTGCATCCGCCAGCAGCCGGCGGAGAATGCGCCCGGCGTCGAACGTCGTCGCCGCGATCTCACGCGCCGCGCGGCAGCGCCGTCCATGGTCGCGCTGCGCCGCCTCGAGAGCCGCGAGGGCCCCCTCGCGGTCGGTGAACGTGAGGATCGCCTCGCCGATCGGCACGTGCGCGCTGAGACCCGTGTCCTGTACGACGACCGGCCGTCCGCTCGCCAGGTACGAGGCGGAGCGCGTGCTGAACCAGCCGCTGCCGGTCGCGACGTAGGCCTCCTTGGCGATGCTCAGCTCGCCGCGCGATGCGGCGAGATACGCCTGATACGCCCCGGGCGTCGCCGAGATCGCGCGCGCGTCGACGACGCGCCACCCGGCGGCGCGCAGCGAGTCATGCGGCGCCGCGCCGGCCACCGCCATCTCCAGCGCAATCGCCGTCCGCCCCGGCAGATCGTGGATCAACGCGAACTCGACGTCCTTGCCGCCGTAGACGCGCTCGCCGACCACGGGCGATGTCACGTCGATCTTCCACGACATGACCGTGCTGAAGGGCCCCCCCGAGGGCGGCGGCGACACCGGCCAGTCGGCGAGGACGAGGGGATGCCGCGTCGGATGCCACGTGATCCCCGCCGTCGGGATGGCGCACGACGGCTCGCCGATGCTCTCGGCGTACGAGAAGAACACGTCGTGCCGCCGGATCATTGCCGCCGAGTACGCGACGTGCTCGTCGGCCGTGCCGGCGTCGGCCGCCGCGAGCTTCGCCTGGCTGTAGCATGGATCGGTATCGAGATACGCGGCCACTCCCCGTCCCCGGTACTCGTCGCGCAGCCAGCAGCTCCCCGACACGTTCAGGAAGAGGTCCGCCTCCCGACAACGCCGCCGCAGCTCGGCTTCGTCCATGCCGTGGAGCGCCCCCCCGGGATCGCGGAACGCGAAGGGGTGGACGCCGCCGTCGTGGCACAGCACGGATCGCAGGTGCGCGAGGTTGCTCGCGCAGTCGGCCGTGAACGTCTGTAGCGCCGGCGAATAGACCCATCGCCCGGTATCCTCGAGATACGTCACCTGGTGGCCGAGCGCCGCGAGGCCGTGCACGTACTGCACGTAGTCCCAGGCGACGCCCCCGACGGGATAGGTGGCGATGAGGCCGGTGACGACGATGCGCACGCGTCGTCCCCGTCAGCCGATCCCGGCCGCGTCGAGCATGGCGCCGAGTACGCGCTCCGCGGCGAAGTACTCGGCGGCGATCTCCCGCGCCGCCCGTCCGTGTCCAGCGGGGTCGCCCTCGATCGTGCGCACCGCCTCGACCGCGTCGTCCAGCGCCGAAAAGCTCAGCAGGCCGCGCCCCGTCGGTACGCGCTCGCTGAACCCGGTCTCCTGCGTGACGACCGGCTTGCCGGCGGCGAGGAAGCAGACGCTGCGGTCGCTGAACCAGCCGCTGCGGGGACGGACGTAGATGTCCTTCGCGACCGTGAACTCGCCCCGCGCGCCCGCGACGAAGCGCCGGTAGAGGTCGAGGTCGGCGGAGAGGGGACGCGGATCGACGAGCGACCAGCCGTGCGCGGCGAGCCTCTCCCGAACCGCGTCATCGAGGGGATCCATCGCCAGCTCGAACGCACACGCCGCTCAGCCGCGGCACGTCGAGCATGCGCACGAAGTTGTGGTGCTTCGTCCATTGGTACGTCTCGCCGCCGAACGTCACGTCCTTGCCCTTGTTCTCCCAGGTCGCGATCGAGCGGTAGGCCCGGCCGGGTGCCGATGCGGGCCAGGCGTCGAGCGTCACCGGCGGCCGCGTCGCGATCCAGGAGAAGCCCTCGATGGGCACCGGGCAGGACGGGGTTCCGAGCAGCTCGCCGTAGGTGAAGAGCACGTCGTGCGCGGCGAGAAAGGCGATGCTCGCGGGGTCGCCCTTCGCCACCCGCATCTGCTCCACCACCGGATCGGTCTCGACGTAGCAGAGGCGCGCTCCCTGCCGGTGCTCCGCACGCGGCCGCGTCGCGCCGCACAGATTGAAGATGGCGTCGACCTCGCCGTACAGGCGCGTGCACCCGCTCGCGTGGGAGGCCGTGCCAGACGTCGGCCTGCGCGTCCCAGTATGCCCAGCGCTCGCCGAGCCCGACCCGGCGCATGACCGCCGCGAGGAACGCCACGTTCGCGGCGGCGTCGGGCGCGATGCCGCCCCGCACCGGATCGTAGGGCGGCGCGCCCGAATCCTCGACGTAGAAGACCTCGCAGCCGAGGGCGCGCAGGCCCACCAGGTAGTGCACGGCCTGCCAGGTCACGCCCGCGAGCGGATACTGCGCGGCGATGCCGAGCACCACGACGCGCGCCCGTGGACCGACCCTACCCCGCTGCACCACGCTTCGCCCGCTTTCCGAACTGCGCCTCGTAGAGGCGCGTGAACGCACCGCCGCGCTCCACCAACTCGTCGAACCGGCCGACCTCGGCAACGGTGCCGTCGCGGAGCACGACGATCTGATCGGCGTGCCGGATCGTCGAGAGACGGTGCGCGATGACGAACGTCGTGCGCCCGCGCATCAGCTCCTGCAGTGCCGCGATGATCAGCGCCTCCGTCTCGGCGTCGAGCGCCGACGTCGGCTCGTCGAGGATGAGGATCGGGGCGTCCCGCAGGATCGCCCGCGCGATCGTGATGCGCTGGCGCTCGCCGTCGGAGACCGTCGCCCCCTGCTCCCCGATCGGGCTCGCGAGACCGTCGGGCAAGCGCGCGAGGAATCCGTCGAGCTGCGCCAGGCGCGCCGCGCGCACGATCTCGCTCCTCGCCGGCGAAGGGGCGTCCGTAGGCGACGTTCTCGCGCACGCTCGTCGGGAACACGAAGCGCCGGCTGCAGCACCATGGCGATCCGGTTGCGCAGCTCGCGCAGCCGATACTCGCGCAGGTCCACCCCGTCGAGCAGCACGCGCCCGGCGAGCGGGTCGTAGAAGCGCCCCACCAGGCTGACGAGGGTGCTCTTGCCGACACCCGTCGGACCGACGATGGCGAGGACCTCGCCGGCGCGCGCCGTGAGGTCGAGGTCGTGGAGGACGGTCCGCCCCGCGACGTAGCCGAACCCGACGTGCTCGAATCGCACCTCGCCGCGCAGGGTGGCGGGGTCGATGACCCGCTTGCCGTCGGGAAGGTCGGGCGTCGTGTCGAGGATCTCCAGCACCCGACGCGCGCCCGCGGCGGCACCCTGCACCATGCCGATCGTCTGACTGACGCTGTTGATGGGCGCGTACAGCGAGGCGAGGTAGCGTCGTGAACACCAGCACCTGTCCGACGGTCAACGTGCCCGCGAGGACGTGGGTCACGCCCACCCACAACACCACCGCCGTACCGCACGCCACCACGATGTTGATCACCGAGGAGTACGCAGTCTGCAGCACGTAGAGGCGGCGGTTGGCGCGCAGGCTCTCGCTGCTGGAGGTCGCGAAGCGCCGCGCCTCCTCTTCTTCCGTCGTGAAGGCCTGGATGACGCGGATCGCCGAGATGCCCCGTTGCGCGACGGAATAGAGGTGGCTTTCCTTCTGGCGCGCGTCCGTGGCGACGTCGGCGATGCGCCGGCCCATGAAGCGAGATGCCGACGAAGATGAAGGGACAGACCGCCAGCGCAAGAAGCGTCAGCTGCCAGTCCATCCGCAGCATCACGGCCATCATGCCGATGAACATCGCCGCCGAGGTGATGATGGGGAAGACGCCGTTCATGCTGAGCGTCTGGATGGCGAACGTGTCGGCGATCACCCGATACAGGAGATCGCCGACCTCGCGCGTGCTGTGGAAGCGTAGCGAGAGCCGTTGCAGGTGCTGGTAGAGATCGAGGCGGAGATCGTTCACCATCCGCTGCCCGATCCCGATCGTCGTGGCGTTGTTGAGGACGCTCAGGATCGCGAGCGCCGCATAGAGGACGACGAGCCCGACGCAGGCGACCAGCAGGATCGCGCGCGGTCCGAGTTCCGCGAGGCCGGGCAGCGCCAGCGGCGCGGCGCCCACCACGTTGTCGACGACGAGCTTCAGCGGCCACGGCTTCAACAGCTCGCAGACGCTGATCAACAGGACCTGCGCCACCGCGAGCGCGAACGGCAGCCGGTACGGACGGAGGTACTGCGCGATCGTCCGTGCGAGCGGGAAGCGCCGTCGCGACGATACGGGGTCGCCGGCGTCGCTCAGCGGCTCGGCTCCACCGGGACGAGCCCGATCTGCTGCGCCACGATCTCGCTCACGTGATACATCACCCGCCCGACCAGGAAGCTCTGATAGCCGACGGAGAGCCCGGTCAGCACGCCCAGCACGACCGCGACCGCCAGCAGCTCGGGGACCAGCAGATACGCCCCGATCCCGAGCAGCGCGGCCAGGCCGCCGAGCGCGAATTTCGCCGCCCGCGACGTCTTCACCGCGCAGCGGACGTTGAACAGGCGCCGCGTCCCACCGTGGTGCTCGACGGCGACGCGCACCTGCGACTTGGCCCAGATGCCGCGATGGATCTCGAGGTCCCAGCCGCTCCAGCCGAGGTCGTGGGCGATGAGATACTTGCGCGGCAGCAGATAGCGGATCATGCCCTCGAGCAGCTCTTCCTTCTCCTGACCGCGCTCGCTCCAGTAACGCAGGTGGAACTCACGCGTCAGCCAGCGGACGCGCGGCCGCTGCCGCGGCTCCGCCTCGCGGATGCGCTCGACGTCGCTCAGGCCCTTGATGCGCCAGCGATAGCGCTCCCAGCTCCGCAGCAGCGGCCCGAGGTAGATCAGCAGTGCGACCATCGCCCGGCCGCGCCAGTCGTCGTGGTGCGGCTCGATGCGTGCCTGCATCGCGCTCACGATCGACGACCCGAACGTGATCGCCAGCGGGACGACCGCGAGCATGACGTTTCGTCCGGCCGCGAGGGCCGCCACGAGCAGCATGAGCGCGAACACGTTCCACTCGAGGGTGAACGGCAGGTACGCGAACAGGGAGGACGGCGGCTCGTAGAGGGTCTGGAACAGGCCGCGCCCGAACGTCCCGGAATAGATGATCGGCCGACGCGAGAAGAGCGACGTGGTGAAGTCGCCGTAGATGCGTCCGAGCCAGCGCGACTGGCCGAGCATGTTGAAGCGATAGGGATGCTTGAAGTACAGCAGCGCCTCCGCCTTGCCGTAGCCGCGCTGCTGCTTCAGGTAGTCGCGTACCGTGTTGCGCCGGAAGTGCCACACCATGGCCGCGGGACTGAAGCCGATCACGTGCCCACGGTTCTGCAGGCGCCAGCACAGATCGACGTCGTCGCCCGCCGCAGCGAAGATCGGCTTCGAAGCCCCCGACCTCCTCCAGCGCACGCTTGGTGAAGGCCATGTTGCAGCCGGGAATGTGCTCCGCCACCTCGTCGTTCAGCAGGACGTGCGTCGGCCCTCCCGGCGACGCCGCGACGTAGGCCGCGATTGCGCTGTCCTCGGGCGGCGGGAAGTTCGGCCCTCCGACCGCCACGAACCCGCCGTCGACGAACTTGTAGACGAGATAGGCGAGCCAGTCGGGATCGACCACGCAGTCCGAGTCGGTGTAGGCGACGATCTCGCCGCTGGCGCGCGCGGCGCCGACGTTGCGTGCGACCGACAGCCCGCGGTTCTCCTGGTTGATCAGGACGAACTCGGGATAGCGTTCGGCGATCGCCCGCGTGAGGTCCGTCGAGCCGTCGTTGACGACGACGACCTCGTAGTCGGGGTAGCGCAACGTCGCGCAGCGACGCGAGGCATGCGTCCATCGTGCGCTCGGCGTTGTAGGCGCAGATCACCACCGACACGCGTCGGGTAGCGGCGCAGCGGCGGCGGCAGGGCGCCGCTGAACTCGGCCTGCACCGTGCGGAAGGCGGGCTTGGGCTTGCGGTCGCGGGTCACGAGCCCGAACGCCCAGTCGTCGATCTGCTGTCCGCCGGTGAACCAATCGTCCGTCCACGAGAAGACGCAGGTGCCGGCGACGCCGGAGTCGAACGCCGCGCGCACCTGCCACGCCGAGGATCTCGGCCTGGGTGGCGGCGCCGAGCCGATGGGAGTCGATGCCGTGCTCGGTGAGCACGAGCGGCCGGTCGCCGGCGAGGTTCTGCAGACGGCCGAGGTAGCGCCGGAAGGCCTCCTCGTCGTGGAGGTAGACGTTGAAGCAGACGAAGTCGATCTCGCCGAGATCGAGGTACTCGGTCGGCGGAAAGTTGGCGTAGCTCACCAGCGCCGCCGGCGCGATCGCCTTCACCTCGGCGCGCAACGCGCCGAGGAACTGCTCGATCCGCCGCGGACCGTACCAGCGCACGATGTCCGGCGGAATCTCGTTGCCGATCATGTAGGCAAAGACGCGCCGGATGATTCGCCGAGCCGCGCACGGCTCGCCGGATGGTCTCGCGGATCTCCTCGACGACCGCCGGCGAGTCGAGGAAGCACACGTGCTGCGACCACGGGATGCCGATCATCACGCGCAGCCCGTGCACCTCGGCGCGATCGAGCAGCCAGCGCGGCGGCACGGTGAACGTGCGCACCACGTTGGCGCCGAGCTCGCGCATCAGGGTGAAGTCGCGCTCCACCACGTCGCGCTCGGGGAACTGGGTCCCGTGCGACGCCGGGGCGAACGGGCCGTACGACACGGCGCGCATGTAGAATTTCTCGCCCCCGGCCCAGAAGAACTTCCCCCGGACGCTCGGAGGACCCGCGCCGTCGGTCCGAGCCGGCGCGGCGACCACCCGCGCCGGGCTGGCGGCAGACGGGGTCATGCGAACGCGAGGCACCGCCCGGTCACCGGTACCCTTCGGGCGATCGCTGGGCTCATGGAAGCGACTAGCTGTAGCAGGTCATCACGTACGCGGCGAGGGTGACAACAGCCGGACGCCGAAACGGTCGCGCGGGAAGCGAAATGCCGGGGGCGGGACTTGAACCCGCACGGGGGCGAGCCCCCACGGAGTTTTAAGCCCCGTGTGTCTACCGAGTTCCACCACCCCGGCCCGGGTGCGGAGCGCAAAGGCGGCGAGCGGATTCGAACCGCTGCATCGAGGTTTTGCAGACCTCTCCCTTAACCACTTGGGTACGCCGCCGGAGAGGGATCTGCATACTACACCGCCGTCCCGACCGGCAACCGCACCGCCGGACCCGCACGGCCGCGCGACGGCGGCGGAACGCGCGTTCCGCCTCGTTGCTCGGGGTCCCCGATGCTCCTACAATCCGGGCATGCGCCACCGCTCCTGCCTCGTCGCGGTGACGATCGTGCTCGGCCTCGCCGCGCTGCCCGCGGGCGCGGAGGTCTACCGGTGGACCGACGAGAGCGGCCGGACCCACTTCGACGACGACGCGACGCGCGTCCCCGATGCACAGCGTGACCGGGCGCAGGTCTACCAGAGCAAGAGGCGCCCCGAGACGCAGGCGGCGCCTGCCAACGGGCCGACCCAGAGCATGTTCGCCGCCGCCCTGGCGCGGGAGCTCGGCCTGCAGGCGTCGCCCACACAGGACCCGGTGTCGGTGCTGCACCTCGTCGGCATCTATCCCTCGATGGGCTGGTACCCGTCCGCCGCGCTCTCGCCGGCAGTCGTCCAGGAGGTGGTGACGGCGACCCGCGCCGCCGGCCGCGCCCGCCGCCTCGGCCAATCGGAGGCGGGCGCCGAGGCGACCGCGATCCGCGTCGCGTCCTCGCTCGGCGTCGCGGCGCCGCCGCCGCAAGCCGTGCCGGAGCCGCCCCCACCACCGCCCGTCGTCGTCGCCCCGAACATCGTCGTCGAGGCGCCCCCGCCGACCGTGGTCATCGAGCACGTACAACCGCCGCCACAGGTCGTCTTGTCGGACTATCCGACGTTCGCCTTCGGGATTCCGTTCGCGCCGCTTCCGATGGCCCCGACGGGGCCGATTCCCGACCGCATCGTCCCGCTCTCGAATCCCGCGGGACGGCTGCATGGTCCGGTCGTCACCCCACTCGTCTCGCGCGGCTTCCAGCGGCCCGTCGGCCCATGACCGGTAGCCTGCGGCGTGTTGGCTTTGCGCCGCTCCTCCGTTATGCCGTTGCGCCATCACGCCTGGAGGTTGCCGCATGAAGCTCGACACCGTTCTCGCCCCGATGGCCCTCTCCTCCGTGGCCGCGTACGCCCGCGCCGCGGACGAGATGGGATTCGACGCTCTCTGGACGGCGGAGACCAGCCACGACCCGTATCTGCCGCTCGCGCTGGTCGCCGAGCACACCGAGCGCATCCACCTCGGCACGTCGATCGCCGTGGCGTTCCCGCGCAGCCCGCTCGTCCACGCGCAGATCGCGTGGGATTTCCAGGCCCAGTCGAATGGCCGCTTCATCCTCGGCCTCGGCACGCAGGTCAAAGGCCACAACGAGCGCCGCTTCGGTATCGCATGGCAGGCGCCGGGGCCACGGCTGCGCGAGATGGTCCTCGCCATCCGCGCCATATGGGATTGCTGGCAGAACGGGACCAAGCCGCATTTCGAGGGCGAGCACTACCGCTTCACGCTCATGACCCCCTTTTTCAACCCCGGACCAATCGCCCATCCCGCGATCCCGATCTACATCGCCGGCGTGAACAGCTACGTGTGCCGGCTGGCGGGCGAGCTGTGCGACGGGTTCCACATCCACCCGTTCCACTCGATCCGCTACCTGCGCGAGCACCTCCTCCCCGAGGTCGAGCAAGGTCTGGCCGCCGGCGGCCGCTCGCGCCGCGACGTTACCCTGTCGACCAGCGCCTTCGTGATCACCGGCGCGAACGACGCCGAGATCGAGCGCGCCAAGGACGCCGTGCGGATGCAGATCGCGTTCTACGCCTCGACCCGGACGTACATCCGCGTCCTCGAGACGCACGGGTGGGGCGACACGTGCGTACGGCTGAACGAGAAGGCCGCGAAGGGCGACTGGTCCGGCATGGGACGCGAGATCACGGACGAGATGCTCCAGGTCTTCGCCGTCACCGCTCCCTACGACCAGATCGCGCCCACGATCCTCGCGAAGTACGGTGACATCCTTGACCGCGTCGCCTTCTACGTCCCGTACAACCCGGGAGCGGACGACGACCGCTGGAGCCGCATCGTCCGTGCGTTTCACTAGACGCGGCGCGACCGGAACCCGCGTCCGCTTCAGCATGGAGGGGCGGCGGCGCGTGGTCACCGTCGAAGGCGGCGGCCTGCCCGAGGTCGAGCGGCGGCGGCTGCAGCGTTTGCTGCGGCCCCTCCCCATCGCGAGCGGCACCGTCGTCGTCCGCCGCGATCTCGGCGGACGCCGGCGGGTCGCGTTCAGCCGCGACATCCCCGATCCCGTCCAACAGACGATCCGCAACATCCTCGGCAATCTCTCGCGCCTCGGGGCACCCTGACACACCGCTGTGCCGCCAGGGCCCCGCGGGGGCCCCATCGCCCGCCCGTCCGCCGCTAGACGCCCGATCTTCCACGAAGTCCCGCTGGCACGGAACTCGCTGCCGAGCCCGTGGGCGCCGACACGCCCCCCGCATCCACCCCCCATGCGGGTTCCGACTGGAACGCGAGTGATGCGCCTGACCGACAGCCAACGCCCCGCTGCTCCGCTCCCGACTCCACCCCGACCGCGTCGCGCCGACCTCCCCCTCCTGGCCGGCGCGGCCCTACTCCTGGCCACCCTCCTCCACGACCAGAAGACGTTGCTGCCGGCAGGCGTATTGCTCGCGTCCCTCCTCACGTTCCTGGTCACCGGGTGGTGGCGGCGACGGCGCCGCCGTCACGTCACCCTCCGCCACGACGACCGACGACGGGCTCCGCGCGCTCGAGATGCAACTCGCCCGTGTCACCGCCTCGGACGAACGCCATCGCTCGCTGCTCGAGCAGGCGGGCGCGCCCATCCTCACCTTCGATCTCGCCGAGACCATCGTCTCGATGAACCGGGCGGCCGAGCTGCTGTTCGGGTGGTCGCGCGACGCGGTGATCGGCCAGCCGGCATCCCGCCTCTTCACCGAGTCGAGCGTGCAGGCCTTGCGACGCTGGACCCGCAGCGACGTCCTGACGCCCGCCGAGCCGGCGGCGCTCCCCATGTGCGGCGCGCACCGGGAGGGCCGCCCCCTGCGCCTCGAGGTGCAGCCGAGCGTGCTGCGTGCCGGCGGCGCCCCCGTCGGGCTCGCAATCGTCTGCCGCGACACCACCGCCCAGGCCGAGCTCGACCAGCTGCGCAGCGACTTCCTGGCGATGGTCGGCCACGACATCCGCAACCCCCTGAGCGCCATCTTCGGCTACACCGAGATGCTGCTCGATCCGCCGTCGCCGCTCTCCCCGGCACAGCGCGAGCTCCTGCTCAGGATCAGCGGCAACACCCGCACCGTGCTCACCCTGGTCGGCAACTTCCTCGACGCGTCCCGCATCGACTCCGGGCGCATGACGCTCGAGCGGCGTCCCATCGACGTGAACGCGGTAGCGCGCCGCGCCGCCGAACAGTACGCGGCACACGCCCAGCTCATCGACCTGCGGCTCGATCTCGAGCTCGATCCGGATCTCCCGCCGATCCTCGCGGACGAGCTGCAGGTGGAGCGCGTCGTCGCCAACCTGCTGACGAACGCCATCAAGTTCACGCCGCGCGGCGGTGAGGTCACGGTACGCACCGAGCGCCTGCCGTCGAGCATTGCCCTCGCGATCTCCGACACCGGCGTCGGCATTCCGCCGCACGAGTTCTCCCGCATCTTCCAGCGCTACGCCCGGAACGACGACGGCACGCACGAGGGCTCGGGACTCGGCCTCTACATCGTCGGCACGCTGGTCGAGGCGCACGGCGGCTTCGTGACGATCGACAGCGTTCCCGGGACCGGCACCACCTTCACCGCGTATCTGCCGATCGTCGATTGGCGTGCCCCGTCGGTGGACGCGCCTACCGCCGGCAACCCCGCCTCCGCCGCACTGCACTGAACCGGAGCGAGCGGACGTCGGGGGCGCGTGGGCATTGCGGCCACGCCCTCACCCTCACGCCAGCTCGGCGCCCGCGCGCGCGAAGATCTCCGCCAACATGGTGCGGGAGAGCCGCCCCGTCTGCGTATTCTGCCGGCTCGGATGGTACGAGGCGATCAGCGTCCGCCGCCCCAGCGCGCTCACCGCGCCATGCGCGAAGCGCGGCATCGGCCGCGGCAGGTCGGTCCCGGCCGCGCGCTCGAGGCTCAGCACGCTCGCGAACGCGATCCGTCCGAGCGCGACGACGACGCGCACGTGCGCGAGCAGCTCACGCTCCCTGCCGAGGAACGGCCGGCATCGCGCCAGCTCCTCGACCGTCGGCTTGTTGTCGGGCGGGGCGCAGCGCGCCGCCGCCGTGACGAACGCGTCGCGCAACCTGAGCCCGTCGTCCCGCGACGTCGAGCGCGCCTGGTTGGCGAATCCCGCCTCGTGCAGCGCGCGGAAGAGCCACGCGCCGCTCTGATCGCCGGTGAACATGCGCCCGGTGCGATTGCCGCCGTGCGCCGCGGGAGCGAGACCGACGATCAGCAGCCGTGCGGCGGGATCGCCGAATCCGGGCAGCGGCTTCCCCCAATACTCCTCGTCGCGGAACTGCCGCCGCTTGACGCGCGCGATCAGCTCGCGATGCGCGACGAGACGCGGGCAACGACGGCAGCGGGTGATCTCGCGTGCGAGACGCGCCAACGCCGACGCCGCGTTCGCGCGCGTCGTCACCGCCGTGGCCGACCGACGTAGCGTACCTGCCCGTGCGCGACCAGCACCGCCCCCGCAATCTCGTCGTCCGCGAGCCCGTGAGCGTCGCGCAGGTGCGCGACGAAGTCCATCCGCTCGCGGAACGCGCGCTGGTGGGGCACGCAGTAGTACGGCGCCCGGTCGACGGCGACGACGCCCGGGAGCTGGTGGTGCGAGCCTCCGAACGGGAACACGACGCCGGGCGATGGCTGATCGAGCGGCGCGTCGAGAAAGACCTCCGGCCGCAGCGGTGCGCCGCCGTGGAAGGATCGCCCGCCGACGGGTGCGTTCGGCTCCCCGCGCGCCGCCGGCGGCACGCCCGCAATCATCACGGCGCATGCGATCAGCACCGCCGCCATCACCGTCGATCCGGCACTCGCGGAGGCACCTCGCGCCATGCGTCCAGCTATCGCATGCCATGCCGGGACGGGAGAATCGCCGATGTGCTCCGAACAGGTCGGCGGCCCGCGCGACGCTCAGGCGCCGGCGGCCCAGGCGGTGAGCGCCGCCTGCGCGGCATGGGTGCGGGTCCAGAGGATGTCGAGGGCCTGATCGGGGCTCCAGCGGCCGGCGACCTCACCGGGGACCGGGACGCGGATGTCGCGCGGCGACTCCAGGATGCACGGCTGCAGAAATGGATACGCTCGCACCAGCTGCGGCACCTTCGACGTGGAGAAGTACGGCAGGCCGTTGGCCAATGGTGTGCGACGATCGAGCCCGCGCTGTGCCATCGTCTCGAGTTGAAGGCGGTGGACGTCGCGCGCCGCGCGGTGCAGCGCCAGCGCATCTTCGACGAAGTCGCGCACCGCCGATTCCTGCGCGTCGACACCGAACTCGAGCGCACCGATGGTGGCCTCCGCCTCACCGAGGCGGCGCTCGTAGAGCGCGAGCGGCGCGACAGGCTGCGCCGTCGCGTCGACCGCCGCCAGCGCGCGCGCGGCGACCTCGGCTCGTCGCACCAGCGCCCCGGATGCCCCGGTGCGGGGAGGCAACGCGGCCTCGCGGCGTGGCGGCGGCTCGATCGTCGGAGCGGGTGCGGGCTCGACCGACGCACGCCCGGGGCGGGAGCCGGGGGCGTCGGCGGCCGGCGCGGCGCTCGCCACCGTCTCACCCGACCCCCCCGTGGTCGTGCCCGCGATGGCCCCTTCCCGCGCAGCGCGCTGTTGCGTCATCGCCGCCACCGCGACCCGCGTCTCGCCGCGCTCGATCGCGAGCAATAGGACCAGGCCCTGCGCCAGCGCGTCCGCGGCGGCACGCTCGAGGTCCGCGCAGCGCTCCACGCGCAATCCGTTCGCCTGACGGATCACGTCCCCCACCGCGAGACCGACGTCCGGCGACGGCGCGCTCACGACGACGCCAGCGCTACCGCGGTCGAGGAGCCCGTGTTCCTCCGCCGCGATCCCGAACGTCGCCGGCAGGCTGCACGACGCGCGCGCAGACGCCGCGGGACCGAGCCCGGCCGCTCCGAACGCCAGCGCGCAGACGCCAATGCGCCAGTCGCATTTTCGGGCTCCCCCCGCGTCTCGCCTCGCGAACCAACCCATTTTCGCCCCGCCCTCTCCCGTCTTTCGAGAATTGCTGGTGCGCTCCGTCTTCCCTACCCTTGGCTCACGCGGCGAAACGCCGCACGATGCTTGCGACTACGCCGGTGACGGCATGGCCGTGAGTGGGGCGGAGGGAAAAGGGGGCCCTCCGCCCTTTTTTTTCAAACCACAGCCGGCGGCGCTTTTCCAGGCCGTTCGCCGAAGTCGCCTGCCGCTGCTACACCTCGCACGTGGCCACCGATGCCATGCGCTGGGACCTGCGCGAGCTGTACGAAGGGCCCGCAGATCCTCGTCTGCTCGACGACACACGCGCGGCGCGCGCCCGGGCGGAACGCTTCGCGAGCGAATGGCGCGGCGCGCTCGGCACCGGGTCGGCCGGCGATCTACGGCGTGCGCTGCTCGAGTACGAGGACATCCTCGAGCTCGGCCACCGCCCCGGCTTCTATGCGTCGCTGCTCGCTGCCGCCGACGGCGGCCGGCCCGACGCGCTCGACCTGGAACAACGCACCACCGAGGAGCAGGCCGAGCTGCGCACGCTGCTCGTCTTCGTCGAGCTCGAGCTCACGGCGCTGGACGGCACGCGCTTCGAGGAGCTCCTCGGCGATCCCGCGCTCGCGGACTACGCGCACTTCCTCCGCGCGCTGCGGCGGTTCAAGCCCCACGTTCTGAGCGAGCCCGAGGAGCGTCTGCTGACCCGCAAACAGGTGAGCGGCTCGTCCTCCTTCGTGCAGCTCTACGACGAGCTCGCAGGCTCGCTGCGCTTCCGCGTACGGATCGACGGCGCCGACCGTGTGCTCACCGACGGCGAGGTGCTGGCGCTGCTCCACCATCCCGACCGGGATCTGCGGATCCGTGCGCTGCGCGCTCTGCTCGGCGAGTACGCCGCACAGGAATTGCCGCTGACGGCCGTCACGAACGCGCTCGTGCTCGACCACCGCATCGACTGCGAGCTGCGCCGCTACCAGGACGTCGCGGCCCCGACGCATCTCGCGAACGAGGTCGAGCCGGAGACCGTCGCCGTGATGATGGATGTCGTCGAGCGTCACTATCCGGTCATCCAGCGTTTCCTGACGTTGAAGGCGAAGCTCCTCGAGCTGCCGCATCTCGGCAGCGCCGACGTCTACGCGCCGATCGACGACACCGACGACTCGACGCCCTTCCCCGAGGCGCGCGCCGTCATCCTCGACGCGTTCGGCCGCTTCAGCGGCACCTTCGCGGACCTCGCGCAGGCGTTCTTCGACGGCCGCTGGATCGACGCCGAGGTACGCCCCGGGAAGCGCCTCGGCGCATTCTGCGCCGCATGGACGCCGCGCCACCACCCCTACGTGCTCGCCAGCTACACCGGCACGAGTCGCGACGTGGCGACCCTGGCGCACGAGCTCGGGCACGGCATCCACTACACGCTGGCGCGCCGCCAGAGCCTGCTCAACTACGACCCGCCGCTCGTGCTGGCGGAGACCGCCTCCGTGTTTGCCGAGATGCTGGTCACCGACCATCTGCTGACGCTCGCCCCGGACGTGGCATGCCGGCGGCGGATCCTGGTGGCCGCCCTCGACGAGATGTACGGCACGGTCTTCCGCCAGCATGCCCTGACCCGCTTCGAGCTCGCCCTGCACGGGGCCCGCCGCGAGAAACGCCTGTCCGCCGACGAGATCGGCGCGCTCTGGTGGGATGCGCAGAGCCGTCTCCACGGCGACACGGTGGAGATGGATCCCGCCTATCGCCACGGCTGGAGCTACATCCCGCACTTCATCCACAGCCGCTTCTACTGCTACGCATACGCGTTCGGCGAGCTGCTGACGCTCGCCCTCTTTCGACGCTATCGCCAGCAGGGTCCCGCCTTCCTTCCCGTCTACAACGAAATCCTGGCGAGCGGCGGCAGCCTCGAGCCGACGGCGCTGCTCCAACGGGTCGGCTTCGACGTGACGTCGCCGGCATTCTGGGAGGCCGGATGTGCCGCCATCGATGCGATGGTGGACGAGCTGGCGGCGCTGTGCGCCTGACCGTGCGGCAAGATCGGCAGCGGCCGTCGACGGTCGCGGACTGATCCGACCGCCCGCTCACGCGACGACCAGTCGTGGGCGGCGCGGCGCCTGCCGGCGCCGAACGGCCGCCTCGTAGGCAGCGACGTCCTGCAACAGGCTCGCGAGGGCGACGCCATGCCAGACGGGAACGTACGGCGCCAGCTTCGCGCGTGCGGTGTCCAGCAGCCGGTGCATGCTCGGGACGTTCCCGGCCTCGGCGTGGTGCAGCGCCACCGCCACTTGCACCAGACCTTGGAGGGCGTGCCGTGTGTCGCCCGTCGCGTGGCGCCAGGGGACCTCGAGCTCCTCATGGACCTCGAAGTAGAGCCCGGCATCGAAGAGCGCCGCCGCGCGACGGAGTGTCACCGCGAGATCGCCGGGACCGCCGTCACCGGCACCGCCGCGCCGGCGTTGTAGCCGACGGCGCGCCGCGAGCCCGCGGCGCACACGCTCGCGCGCCTCTGCCCGCACCGCCGCGAGCGTGGGCGCGAGCGCGGCGCGTGCCACACCGCCGCTCGACGATACCGTCACGACCAGGGGCCGAAGCCGCGCGGCGTCGACGCGGCTCATCTCGACGGGGTGCTCCGCCGCGAGCGCCCGCGCCAGCGCGTCGAGCGTGCCCCCGGCAGCCGGCGGCAGGGCAGCGCGAATCACCTCCGCGAGCGCGTTCCGCACCGCCCGCGTCATGGGACACGCGGCCCGGCCCTCACGAGAACAACGCGGCGATCTCGTCCGCCTGGCGCGCCGCATCCGCCCGTCCGAGCGAGATGAGCTGCCGCGTGTACGCGGAGTCGAAGAGCACGTAGGAGAGGAGATCGGCCTCGCCTTCCGGGACGCCCTGCGCCGCCGACCGCATCACCAGGTCCGACACCATCCGTGCCGGCCACAGCGAGCGCGTGCGCTGCTTGTACGCCTGACCGGCGAGGCGGCCGAGGTCCTCCGAGGGGCGGATCACGCATTCCTGGACGGTCGTGTAGTTGGCGCCGCGGCGCTGACGGATGATCTCGTTGATCTTCGGGAGGAACTCGGGACCGAACGCCGCCTCGCCCCCCGCCAGGATGGAGTTCACCAGCCGCATGCGCTGCAGGTCGTAGTCGATGTGGTCGAGCAGCAGCGCGTTCAGCACCTTGCCCACGAGGTACGCCGGGTTGCTGTAGGCGACTTCGCGTGCCCGGTCGCCTTCGCTCGAGGGATCGGGCGGATGTCGAAGCGCGACGAGCAGGAGCCGGTCGGCGCCGAGCCGCAGCGCCGGCGACAGCGGCGTATTCAAACGCAAGCCGCCGTCGCAGTAGTAGTGCTTGCCGATCCGCACCGCCGGAAAGAACAGCGGGATGGCTGCGGACGCGAGCGTGTGGAGGGGCCCGATCGCCGCGGCGCGCGCGACCACGTACGGATCGTACTCCCACGGCTTCAGGTTCACGCGCTGCCCTTCGACGAAGACCACCGCGCGGCCCGACGCGATCTCCGTGCACGAGACGCACACCGTGGTCCGGCTGCTGCGCAGATTCGGGCGGAGGTGCGCCCATGGGATCTGCCGCATCACCAGCTCCTCGAGCGCGGTCGTGTCGAGGATGCCGGGGAGGCGATCCGGCAGACGGTCGCCGGACGAGGGTCGTTGCCACGGGGGCAGGCCGAGCAGGCGCGACGGCATGCGAACGAGGTCGGCGATGCTCAAGCGGTACACGTGCTCGATCGAGAGCGAGTCCCATACCTGCGCGAGGCGCGAGGCGCGCATCTCGTCGTCCTCGTGCAGGCTCGCCACCCAGTAGCAGGCATGGATCGCGCCGACCGACGAGCCGCTCACGATGTCGAAGATCGGGCGCCGTCCGAGTCGCTTCGGCAGGTCGGACATCAGAAACGAGAGGACGCCCGCCTCGTAGGCACCGCGCGCGCCGCCGCCCGAGAGGACGATGGCGATGCGTGGCCGCCCCTCGCTGCCGTCGACCTGCCCCTCGCCCCTCCCCGCCGCAGCCCCCTCGGTGGTCACGTCGTCATGCTAGCGGACGCCGCCGGATCGCGGAAGGCGCGATGCGGCTCCGGGAAGCAGCGTGTCACGAACGCGCAGCCGATCGCGCGACACGGCTGGGGACTCGCGAAGGCGCGCGGAAACGCCTCCGCGCGCCCGCGCGCCGCCGCCGCCGAGAGCGCCGCCGCCTGGGCACGCAGACGCGCGCGCGCCGCCTCGATGTCGATCGCCATCGTCACCCGCCCGCCGGGAGCTCGCAGCCATTCGATCTCGACGTCCAGCGGCCGACCGGGAAAGGCGCTCGACACGGCCAACGCATACGCCTCGAGCTGCACCCGATACGCTTCGTCGTTCCCCGCCGCGCGCGCGTGCTTGTAGTCGCGGACCACGACGTGATCGTCGCGCTCGCCGATCAGATCGATGCGTCCGCGCACATAGAGCGTGGGGGGCTCGTCCACCGCAAAGCAAAAGGGCACCTCGCGTCCGATCACGCGGAAGGCCGGCCCCTCGGCCGCCGCCCGCTCGAGCGCGGCGAGGAGATCGGCGGCGAGCGCGCTGCGCTCCGCGTCGTCGAGATCGCGCGCTCCCGCCAGCGCTGCCGTCACCGCCGCGACACCCGCGCCCGCCGGAAGATCGAACGGGAGGATCTCGAGCGCCGCGTGCGCCGCGAGCCCGAGCCGCGCATCGCCATCGACCGCGCGCCCGCCCGTCCGGGTGGCCGTGGACGCCCCCCCCTCGTCGCCCGTCGGCCCGCCGGCGTCCTCGGGCGCGCCGCGCACGTGCCGGTGCCAATACTGCCGCGCACACCGTGCATGGTCGGCAAGCGCGGTCGGACCGACGATCAGGGGCGACGGCGCCGGCGCCGGACGCCCGAGCACGCGCGCCGCCAACGCGATGTCGGCGGGGCTCGGCGTCGTCTCGAGGACACGCGCCAGGCTCGTCTCGGCCTCGTCCGCGAGCGGCGGTGGCACCCGCGCCAGCAGCGCCGCGCTCTTCTCGACCTCGACGGCAACCGCCGTCGGGGCGCCGTCGGCGTCCTCACCGGACGCGTCGAGCACGGCACGGGGGGCGGCTCCGGCCACGAAGGCCGCCACCCGCTCGCGCCCGAGGAACGCCCAGATCTGCTCGCACGCGCTCCGCTCCGGCTCGACCGCGGCGAGCGCCGCCCGCCGCCCTCGTCCCTCGCACAGGACGAGCAGCTCGCGCGCCCGCGTGCAGGCAACGTACAGGAGCCTGGCCCGCTCCGCCTCGCCGCGCTCACGGTCGTCCCGCCGCCACTCCTCGATCAAGGCGTGCGGCAGCCGATGCCGCCCGGCGCCGAACGTCGCCGTCGCGAGCACGCCGTATCGGGGATCGACGACGACCGGCGAGCGAAAGTCGCGCGGCGCCTCGCGCCCGAGATCGGGCAGGACGACGACCGGGAACTCGAGCCCCTTCGCTTGATGGACGGTCATCACCTGCACCGCATCGACGTCGCCCGTGAGACGCACCGCCTCCGGCTCGCGCGCCTCGTCGTCGAGGAGCACGCGCGCGCGGCCGACGAAGCGTGCGGCGTCGAAGCACGCGCGATCGCCGAGCCCACGGGCCAGGGAGACGAGCTTCCGCACGTTCGCGACTTTCTGCCCTCCGTGGAACTGCGCCGTCAGCACCTGCTCGATGCCGGTCTCGTCGATCGCGCGCCTGAGGAGCTCCGCTACCGGCACACGGTCGCGTGCCTCGCGCAGGCGCCCGAGCACCCGCCGCGCCTGCGCCAGAGCGATGGCGTCGTCGGGATCGAGGTCGCAGCCCGCCGCATCATCGCGCACGGCCGCGCCCAGGCCGCCGGGCAGCGCCGCCAGCCGCTCGAGCGCCGCGTCCGATATGCCGAAGAGCGGCGCACGCAGCGCCGCGGTCAGCGCCAGTCGATCGTCGGCATCCACGACCGCTGCCAGCAGATGCACGAGGTCGCGCACCTCCTGGCACTGGTGGAAGCCGCGGCCCCGCACGATCTCGTAGGGAATCGCGAACCGCCGCAGGGCGAACTCGTACGCCTTCACCTGGGTCAATGCCGGCAGCAGCACCGCGACGTCGCATGGCCGCCAGCCGGCGGCGAACAGCTCGCTGATCGTCGCCGCGACCACGCGCGCCTCGAGCGCGCGCACCTGCGCGGCGAGGAGCGGCGGACGATGCTCGTCGATCTGGCTGGCGAGGCTCACGAGCCGCACCGATGGCCGCGCGTCCCCGCCTCGCGGCCCACGGCGCGCGCGCAGGCGCTGCTCGGGCGACCAGCGGACGCGCCACGGAGGGGCGCCCGCCGACGGGGAAAAGAGCCGTGCGGCCAGCCCGTTGACGAACGCCAGCAGCGCTGGACGCGAGCGGAAGTTGTCGGCGAGCGGCAGCTCACGACCGATCGTCCGCCGCATCGCGCCGAACACCTCGACGTCGGCGCCGCGGAAGCGATAGATCGACTGCTTCTCGTCGCCGACCGCAAAGAGCTCGGCGCCGCCGGCCGCGATCCGTTGGATCAGCTCGATCTGCGTCGCGTCCGTATCCTGGAACTCGTCGACGAGCACGGCGCGGACGTCCCCGAGCAGCCGGGCGGTCGTCGCGGGATGCTCCCGCAGCATCGTCGTCGCGCCGCTGATCAGGTCGTCGAACGTGAGGACCCCATCGCGACGTTTGGCGGCCGCGAGCGTCTCGGCGGCGGCGACCACCAGCCGGCCGAGCGAGCCTGCCAGCTCGAGACCGTGGCCAGCGCCGAACGCGGCGGCGACCACGCCGCCAAAGCGCGGCGTCCCATCCTGCATCTTGAAGGTCACGACGTCGGCGTGCTCGCGCCACTCCGGGCGCCTGCGAAAGGCGCGGCCCGCCTCGCCCGGGAACTCACGCAGGGCGATCAGGGCGTCCGGCGGCGCGTCGTCGAGAGCGAGCAGCGTGCCTCGCCAGCCCGGCCAGCGCTCGCGGAAGTCCGGGACGGCACCGGCGTCCCCGGCCAACCAGGCGTCGATGCACCGGACCATCGCGGCGACCCGCGACCGAGCCGCGGCCAGGACGACGGCAACGGCGTCGCTCTGGCGCGCGTGGGCCTCGTCGAGCGCCGCCGCGGGAATACCCCGCCGCGCGAGACGCGCAAGCGCGTCCGTGACGGCGGCAATCAGCTCGCCTCCGCCCGCACCGAATCCCCATGCCCGGGCGCAGCGCCGCGCATCCTCGTCGCGGGCGCGCAGCCGCGCGAGCAGCGTCCGGCGGACCTCGCGCTCGACGTAGGCCGGACCCTCGATCTCGTCGAGCACCCGCGCCGCGGGATCGATGCCGGCTTCGACGGGCGCGGCGCGCAGGAGCGTCGCCGCGAGCGCGTGGATCGTGCCGATCCGCGCCGATGCGAGCGCGCGCTGCAGGCGCACGAGCCGCAGGCGCATCTCGCCGTCGGCGGCGCCGGCGCGCGCGCTCAACCGCTGGCGGATCCGGTCGCGCATCTCCGCCGCGGCCTTCTCCGTGAACGTCACCGCGATGATCTGCTCCAGCTCGAGTGGACCGTCCGAACCGTCACCGCAGATTGCCCGGACATAGCGCTCGACCAGCACGACCGTCTTTCCCGAGCCCGCGCCGGCCCGGACGAGCACGCTGCCCGCCATCTCGACCGCGTGCCGCTGCTCCGCCGTCAGCTCGTGCGTCGCCTCCGGCGTCGTCACTCGTCTTCCTCGGGCGGCGGCTCGTACCGACAGACGTGACGATAGGCACAGTAGCGGCTGCACTCGCGCGGCTCGACGTCGAACCGGCCCTCGAGGGCGTCCGCGACGAGGTCGACGACCCGGTTGGCGATCGGCACGGCGCCTCCCGCGGCGACGGCATCCTCCGGATCCACGGCGCGCGCCTCGGGCGCCAGCGTCAGCAGGCTCGCGGCGATCGGCCGCACGAGCGCCTTCCGCCCACCCCGCACGAGCACGTAGCCGCCCTCGATCTCCGCCTCCGGGCTCCACGCGAGATCGGGCGCGGTCCGCAACCCCATGGCGTAGAGCGGGAGCTGGAAGCTCATCGTCCCGAGCGCGCCCGCCGGGTCGAGCCGTTTCGCATACTCGCGCTCGCGTTTCGCGTTCTTGTAGTCGAGGACCCGCGCCGCGACCACCTGACCGGACCCGTCGAGCCAGACGTCGGCGCGATCGAGCGTGCCGTCGACGGTCACGTCGAGCCGCGCGGCCGCGGGACCGCCGCGGTGATCCGGGATGGTGAACTCGAACCGGCGCTCGAGGAACCGCCGGCGCGTGCCGTCGCGGCGCTCCGGCGCCTCGGCCTCGGCCGCGAGCACCTCGGCGACCGCGTCCACCGCCTCGTCCCAGGCGAGGTCGAACAGCCGCGGATCGGCCGGCCGCAGCTCCGCCGCGATCGTCGCCCGCAGCGAGGCAGCCACGGTCCGTGCATGCTCCGCCGCCGCGGCGGGCCGCGGCGGCACGGGCCCGCCCTGCCCCAGGACCGCCTCGAGCAACCGGTGCACCAGGATGCCCTGCTCGCGCCCGTCGAGCACTTCCGCGCCCGTCGTCTCGTCGCGCAGTCGGAGCACGCGGCGCGCGAAGAAGCGGAACCCGCATGCCCCGAGCTCGTCGAGCGCCGTCGGACTCCAGCGCGCGGCGCGCAGCCGCGCGCCGCGGCCCGTCTCCGGGCCCAGCCGACCGACGAAGGCATCGGCGAGCGATTCCTTGGCCTCCGCGTCGCGGGCGCGGTCGAGAAGGAAATAGCGCGCACGCCGCCGCTCCGTGCGCATGCGCGCCAGCAGGCGCGCCAGCGCCCCGCCGGGCAGCCCCGCGCCGGCCGCCGCGAGCATCTCCGGCCGGCCGGCGATCGCCGCTGCCACGGCCACGTTCAGCAGCTCCCCGCGATCGTCGCAGCGCTCGACCGCCGTCGGCGACGCCGCCACCTCGATGGCGTCCCGACCGACGACCGTGGTGAGCTCGTCGACGAACGGCGAGCGGACCAGCGCGTTGCCGTCGTCGTCGCGCGTCGGGTATGTCACCACGACCCGCTCCTCGGCGGTGGAGAGGGCCAGGTAGAAGAGGAAGGGATCCTCGGCAGCCCGATCGGCACGCTCGCGGAGCAGCCGCCCGAGCGAGCCCGGCGCGGCGACCGGCCCGAGGGTCGCGAGGACGAGGGGCGGCCCATGGCGGTTCACCACACGGCGCACCCCGTCGGGCAGCATCCCGTCCTCGGCGACCGGCGCGGGGAACGTCCCGTCGTCGAGTCCGAGCAGAAATACGTCGTCGAAGTCGAGCCCGCGCGCGTCGGCGATCGCCAGCACGCGCACACCGGCCGCCGACGCGCCCGGGGCATCCACCTCGACGAGGTCGACGGCGGCCTCCAGCAGCGCGAGGAAGCGGGCAAGCGTCATCATCGGCCGTGCGCCGTGCCTGTCCTCGGACAGGTCGGCAAGCAGGCGATCGAGGGCGGCCAGGGCGGGCCCCTCGCCTGGGGCCTCTCCAACGACGCGATCGGTACCCGGGAGCGTCCAGCCGAGCTCGTGCAGCAGCCGGCGCGTGTCCACGGCATAGGTCGAGACCGCTCGGGGCCGTTCCAGCGCCGCCAGGCGCTGCACCGTTTCCGCCAGGCGTGCGCCGTGCTCGTCCGCGAATCGTGGGCGGACCTGGGACGCCCCCCCTTCGGCGCCGCGGCGTTCCGCGCTCGCCAGGCATTGCGCGAGCGGCACCGTCGCGGCGTCCACGTATCCGACCGCCGCGAGGACCGCACGCGCCCGGGGCGGGGTGCGCGAGAAGTACGGGCTCTCGAGCGCAGCAACCAGCACGTCGCGCGGCAGGCCGTCCGCGATCGCGTGCAGCATCCGCAGCGCCGCCTGCACGCTGCCGTGCTCGATCAACGGCCGCGGCTCGCGGAAGGCCAATGGCAGCCCCTGCCGTCGCGCGACGTCCTCGAGTAGCGGCCGATAGCCCTGCAGCGTCCGCGCCAGGATGGCGATGCGCTCCGGCGCCGCGCCCGCCTCGAGCGTGGCGCCGACCCGGCGACCGACCTCCTCGACCTCCGCCATCCGGCTCGGCGCCGCGACGATGCGCACGCGGCCGTCGGACGCGGCGAGCGGCAGCGGCTTCGGCTCGACGAAGACGTTCGCGAGCACACGAGTCAGGGTGCCGGCTCGGCCGCCGCGCACGACGAAGTCCGGCAGGACCTTGTCGGCGACGGCGGGATCCTCGACGAAGCGGTCCCACGTCAGCTCGACGAAGCGGCTGGCGTCGACGTTCTCCGGATGCGCCAGGGTGACGAGCTGCGCGTCACCGACGAGACGGATCAGCGCCCGCGCGATCAGCGACTGGGCCGGCGAGTAGTCGTAGATCTCGGCGATCACCAGTCGTTCGACGTCGACGAGCACGCGCGGGCGCGTACCCTCTTCGACGTGCCGCTCGAGCATCGCCAGCACGCGCCGCTCCCGGTCGTGACGGTCGGCGCGCCCGGCCTCGCGCAGCCGGGCCGCGTACCCGATGGCGACCCGTCCGATCCACGCCAGGCGCTGCCGGGCCGCATCCGGCGCCGCGGCCCCGGCGAGCCTGGCGATTGCCTCCGGCGCGAGGCACGCAGCCTTGAGCTCGCCGAGCGCGCGCAGCATGCGCGTCGCCAGTCCGGGATGCTCGATGGCACGGTCGCCGCCTTCGTCGGCCAGGGCCCGATGCACGAGCACGAGCGCGAGCGCGTCGCTCAGGACGGGCGGACCCCCTGCCTCGCGGTCGAGCGTCTCGATCAGCTCGGGAAAGGTGGTGAGGCGATGCCCGAGCGAGGGATCACCGGCGCGCGCGCGCGCCTTCAAGACCTCCTCCACCTTCAACGCCGTCGGATAGATGGTGAGAACGGAGATGGTGCTCACGACGCCGCGGGGGAAAACGCAGGCCCCGGCGGAGCGCCGGGGCCCGTGCCATACGCGTTGCGCGAAAGCGGGTGAAGGGCTTCGAACCCTCGACCCCGACCTTGGCAAGGTCGTGCTCTAGCCAACTGAGCTACACCCGCACAGGGGCGCTACCTTAAGGAGGTCCCAATGAGCTGTCAACGGGCAGCCGCCCGCCGCGCACCGCGCGATACACCCGCACGTGGTAGTCGACCGCCGACCACAGACCGAGCAGCACCGACATCCAGAGGAAGTACATCCCGCCGGCATGGAAATCGACGAAGGCGTAGCGGTAGTGCAGCAGGAGGCCGAACACCGCGAACGTCTGGAAGATCATCTTGTACTTCCCGAGCTCCTCCGCGCCGAGCGTGATCCCCTCGCCCGAGGCGATGCTACGGAGGCCCGTCACGGCGAGCTCGCGTCCGACGATCAGCACGACGAGCCACGGCGGCACCCGGGGCACGCACGGCTCGCCCGTCGCCGCACACGGCATCGCGGCGAGCATGACCAGCGCGGACACGACAATGAGCTTGTCCGCGAGCGGATCCAGGAACTTGCCGAGCGTCGTGACGATCCCGTACTTGCGGGCGAGATAGCCGTCGAAGTAGTCGGTCAGTCCCGCCAGCAGGAAGAGGAAGGCCGCAATCGCCTCGGTGAGGCGCCCCGGTCCGCGCAGGAGATAGACGAGCAGCGGGACCAGCGCGATGCGGACGAACGTGAGGACGTTCGGCGCGGTCCAGAGCAGCGCGGCGCTGCGCATCGGCAGACGCGGGGCGTCCGCGTTCACGACGAGCCTCGCCTCACGACGGGCCTCGCGGCGTCCACCCGGTAGGCTTGCTCGGGTGACCGCGCACGCGCCCCGGAAGCGACGTCACCGTCCCCGGGCGACCGCTTGCTGAAGGTACTGCTGGAGATACTGCTGCCGGAACTGCAGCACGCGCCACACGTAGTCGCGCGTTTCCGGAAACGCGGGAATCCCGCCCGCCTGGTCAACGGCGCCCTCGCCCGCGTTGTAGGCCGCGAGCGCCAGCGGAACGTTGTTGTTGTAGCGATCGAGCAGCATGCGCAGGTGCTGCACCCCGCCTTCGATGTTCTCGCTCGGCTCATGGATGTGCCGCACACCATGAAGCAGAGCCGTCTGCGGCATGAGCTGCATCAGGCCGCGTGCGCCCTTCGGGGACACCGCTCGCGGCTCGAACCCGGACTCGGCCTTGATGACGGCCTTCACCAGGGCGCGGTCGATCTGATAGCGCGCCGCGACCGCCGCGATGATCGGATCGAAGGCCCGCGAATCGACGCGCCCGAAGCTGACGGTGCTGCCGGTGGCCGTCACCCGCGAGTAGGCGGCCGGCTCCTGCATCACGACGCGGTAGCCCTTGTCGGTCGGCACGTTGGTGAAGTGCAGGACGCCGAAACGATCCCGTTTCAGATAGATATCGGCCGCGGCCGGCGTCGCCGCGATACACTGCAGCAACTGCACGAGCACCACACTCGCTATCGACACCGCCCCAACCCGCCGCGAGACCAGGGTCATCGGCCGCAACCATAGTCAACCCGCTAGCCCGCCGTCAACGCATAAAGGTATGGGCCATGCGCCACGCGACCGCCGGGTCAGGTTCCTGACCCGGCGAGGATCGTGTCGTGCAGGCCATGGGTATCGTCGCGCTGCGGGTAGTCGATCGTATAGTGGAGGCCGCGGCTCTCGCGACGCTGCAAGGCCGAGCGCACGATCAATTCCGCCACGGTGGCGATGTTGCGGAGCTCGAGCAGGTCGCCGGTCACGAGGAAATCCCAGTAGTACTCGCGGATCTCCTCCTGCAGCATCGCGATGCGCTTGCGCGCGCGCTCGAGACGCCGCGTCGAGCGCACGATCCCGACGAAGTTCCACATCGTACGGCGCACCTCGTCCCAGTTCTGTGTGACGACCACGTTCTCGTCGCTGTTCACGGCCGTCCCGGGGTTCCAGTCCGGCATGGCGGGAAGGCGGCTCGTATCACCCGCCACGAGGCGGCGCGCATCGGCCGCCGCCCGGTGCCCGAACACCAACGCCTCCAGGAGCGAGTTGGACGCGAGGCGATTGGCGCCGTGCAGGCCGGTCATCGCGACTTCGCCGGCGGCGTAGAGCCGCGGGACGGTCGTACGGCCCTCGCGGTCGGTGACGAGACCGCCGCACAGGTAGTGCGCCGCCGGCACCACGGGGATCCACTCGCGCGTGATGTCGATGCCGAGCTCGCGACAACGCTGCAGGATGTTCGGGAAGCGCTCGGCCAGGTAGCTCGCCGGGTGATGCGTGATGTCGAGATACACGCACTCGTACCCGTGCACCTTCATCTCGTGATCGATGGCGCGGGCCACCACGTCGCGCGGGGCCAGCTCCGCGTCCTGGTGATACGCGCCCATGAACGGCGTTCCCGCGGGGCTACGGAGCCGCGCGCCTTCGCCGCGCAGCGCCTCCGAGATGAGGAACGACTTGGCCTTCGGATGGTAGAGGCACGTCGGGTGGAACTGGAAGAACTCCATGTTGCCGACGTCCGCGCCGGCGCGAAAGCCGATCGCCACGCCGTCGCCGGTCGCGACGTCGGGGTTCGTCGTGTACAGGTAGACCTTACCCGCCCCGCCGGTGCAGAGCACCGTCACGCGCGCGCGCACCGTGCGCACGGTCGCGCTGCTCCGATCGTAGACGTACGCACCGCGACACGCGGGTCGGCCGTCCTCGCCGGGCGCACGGTCCATCAACAGGTCCACCGCGAGTGCGTTCTCCAGGATGTGCACGTTCGGCCGCCGGCGGACGGCGACGGCGAGCGCGCGTACGATCTCCTGCCCCGTCAAGTCGCCCGCGTGCAGGACGCGACGCCGTGAATGCCCGCCCTCGCGTCCGAGGTCGTACTCGACGGCATCGCCGGCGAGATGCGAGTCGAAACGGGTGCCGAGGGAGATGAGGTCGCGGATGCGCTCCGGCCCCTCGTGCACCACCATGTCGACCACGTCCTCGTGGCACAGACCCGCGCCCGCCTTGATGGTGTCGGAGGCGTGCGCCTCGAACGAGTCCTCGGGGCTCCACACCGTCGCCACGCCGCCCTGGGCGTAGGCGGAGTTGCTCTCGTCCGCGCGGTCCTTGGTGAGGATGGCAACCCGCCCGGTGTCGCCGACTCCGAGCGCGAAGGTCAGCCCCGCGATGCCGCTACCGATGACGAGATAGTCCCACGGCTCGTCGAACGGCGTCATCTGCGCGCGAGGGTACGTCGACCCCGGAGCCGGCGCAACAACTGGTCTGCGCGCTCCATCCCGCCCTCAGCGACGGAGCAGACCGACGACCGCCAGCAGCGGCGCGAGCGACGCCGCCAGCACGAGTGCGAACGTGGCGAGCGCGGCGCCGCTCCAGAGCGCGAAGGCGGCGACGTCGCGCGGGGTCGCGGGTCCGACCGGACGGTCCAGGCCGAGCGCGGCGGTCAGGTCCGCCACCTGACGGGCGAGGAGCGCGTCGTCGATCGTCTCGCGGTACAGGTTGCGGCTCCGCCGGCCGCGCACGAAGGCGTGGAACGTCGCGCGCGGCGCGATCGCGAGACCGACCGGCAGCGCCATCAGGTTCAGCACCCAGGCGGCCGCATGATCGGCGCACCCGGAGGCGATCTCCCAGGCGCCGATCTCCGCCTCCCCGGTCCAGGTGGTCGCGTACCCGGTGACGACGTGATGCACGTCGTGCACACGCACCGATCGCACCCGCGCCCGCGTGTTCGGGAACACGATCGGGATCGGTCCGGCCCGTAGCCGTACCCAGCGATCGTCGTAGCCGCGCTCGTCGAAGCCGTTGCGGGCGAAGTAGCGGGCGCGGGCCGCCCGCACGGTGCCGTCGCTCGGAGCCGCGGCGTCGATCACTCGTCGAGCGTCTCCTCGTAGAGACGATGCACCGCCGCCATCCTCTGGTCCAGATTCGCCACCGTCCAGTCGGTCGTCGCGATCGGCGGATGGACGACGACCTCGACCGTCGTCGGCCGGACGATCACGCCGTGCTTCGGCAAGGCGTCGAGGGCGTTGCGGAACACGATCGGCACGATCGGCACCCCGGCGGCCATCGCCAGGCGGAATGCCCCCTTCTTGAAGCGGCCGAGCCGCGGAGTGGCGCTGCGCGTCCCCTCGGGCGCGAGCACGAGCGAGATGCCCTGGCGCAACGTGTCCACCGCCGGCGCCAGCGCCGCGACCGCACGTTCGTGATCGAAGCGGTCCACGAACACCACGCCCGCCATGGCGAACGCCGGCCCGAAGATGGGATTGCGGCGAATCTCCTGCTTCGCGACCCCGACGATGTCCCGGCGCAGCAGACGGCAGAGCAGGAGCATGTCGATGCCGCTCTGATGATTGAAGATGAATACGGCGGGACGCTGCTCCCAGAGATGCCCCTCGCCGCGGACCTGCACGTCGACACCGGCGAGCGCCGTGCCGAGCTCGCCCCACGTCGCGATCGCGACGTTCACCGCGCGCCGCCAGCTCCAGCCCAGGAGCGCCGCCGGAATGCCGAGCGTGAACGCCGGCGCGAGGCTGCCGATCGCCAGCGCCGTCCGCAGCACCTCGATTGGTCCGGGCGTGCCGCGGCTGTGGAACCGCCGCACCGGCCACCCCCGCTTCGCCGCGACCTCCGTCAGCCTGACGCTGGCGTTCGTCGGACGCGGCTGCCCGACGATCTCCAGCAACGGGAGATCCTCCTCGCTGTCGGTATAGAAGTAGCTCCGCGCCAGATCGACACCGCGCGCGCCCGCGAACGTCCGTGCCGCGACCGCCTTCCCTTCGCCGTAGCAGGTCGGCCGGATGATCGCGCCGGTGAACCGACCGTCGCGGACCTCGAGCCCGGTACAGAGGACGTGCGCGATGCCGAGGTCGCGAGCGAGCGGCTCGATCTGGTAGCGCGTCGCGGACGACACGACGGCGACCGTGTGCCCCTTCCGCAGGTGCGCGTGCACCAGGGCGCGCGACTCCGGGTAGACGGCGGCCGCAAGACGGTGCTCGAAGATGTGCTCGGCGTTCGCGGCGAAATCCGCTTCGAGCTGACCGCGCAGGCGCTCGGCGGTGCTGGCGACGAACGCCGAGAAGTTGAGCGCGCCGAGCCGGAATCGCGCCGCCGCGACGAGGGTCTGCGCGAGCTCCGCCATGCCCATCCGTCCCGCGAGCACGTCGGCACGAATGAACTCGGTGGCGGAGAAGCCCGCCAGCAACGTCCGGTCGAGGTCGAAGAAGGCGGCGATCTCCCCGCCACCCGGCCCGTGCTCGATCTCCGCGATCAGCTCATTGCGCGCGGGCATCGCGGCCGGCACGTCTCAGCGTTGCTCGGCGGCGTCGAACAGCACCAGCTGGCGATGCTTCGCCACGTCCTCGAACGCCACCGGGTACCGTCCGGTGAAGCAGGCATCGCAGAAGCCGCTGCGCATCCCGCCGAGGAAGGCGTACATCCCGGCCTCGCTCAGGTACGCCAGGCTAGTCCGCGGTGATGTAGCGGCGGATCTCGTCGACGTCGTGCGACGAGGCGATGAGCTCGCTGCGATTCGGCGTATCGATGCCGTAGTAGCACGGGCTCGTCGTCGGCGGCGAGCTGATCCGCATGTGGACCTCGCGCGCACCGGCGTCGCGGATCATCTTCACGATCTTGCGGCTCGTGGTGCCGCGGACGATGGAGTCGTCGACGACGACGACACGCTTGCCCTCGAGCACCTCGCGCTGCGCGTTGAGCTTCACCTTGACGCCGAAATGGCGGATCGCGTCGCGTGGCTCGATGAACGTGCGCCCGACGTAGTGGTTGCGGATGAGGCCCATTTCGAACGGGATGCCGGACTCCTCGGCGTAGCCGATCGCCGCGGGGACGCCCGGAGTCCGGCACCGGCACGACGATGTCCGCCGGCACCGGTGACTCGCGCGCCAGCTGATGGCCGAGCTCTTTGCGCGCACGGTAGACATTGCGTCCGAAGACCGTCGAGTCCGGCCGCGCGAAATAGATGTACTCGAAGATGCAGGCCGCCGGCGCCGCGGGTGGAAACGGGTGGTACGACGACATGCCGTCCTTGCTCAACACGACGAGCTCGCCAGGCTCGACCTCGCGCTCGTACGTCGCGTCCATCAGATCGAGGGCGCAGGTCTCGGAGGCGAGCGACCCAGGCGCCTTTCACCCGGCCGAGCACCAGCGGACGAAAGCCGTGCGGATCACGCACGGCGATCAATTTTTCGGTGGAGAGGAAGACCAGGGAGTACGCGCCACGCACCTGTGCCAACGCGTCGACGATGCGATCCTCGAGGGTCTCGCCCCTGCGAGCTGGCGATCAGATGGATGATGACCTCGCTGTCGACCGTCGACTGGAAGATCGAGCCACGGGCCTCGAGCCGCGTACGCAGCTCCTCGGCATTGACGAGGTTGCCGTTGTGGGCGACCGCGAGGCCGCCCCGGCCGTACTCGACCACCAGCGGCTGGGCGTTCTTCAGGTGCGACGCCCCGGTCGTCGAGTAGCGATTGTGCCCGATCGCCGCATCTCCCCGCAGGCGGCGGACGATGTCCTCGCGGAACACGTCGGCGACGAGCCCGATGCCGCGATGCGAGACCAGCACCTGCCCGTCGGAAGAGACGATGCCCGCCGCCTCCTGCCCGCGGTGCTGCAACGCGCAGAGCCCGAGGTAGGCGAGAGTGGCGGCCTCCGGGTGCCCGTAGATCCCGACGACGCCGCACTCCTCGTGGAAGCCGTCCAAGGGCTTCCGGACCGCGCCGTGCTCCAGGGCATCGTTCACGAGAGCACGTCTATCATTCCCCGGACGTCCCGGCGAGCGTGCGTTCCAGCGCCCCGCGCCAGCGTTCGCGCATGGTGGCGACCGGCAGGTCGACGAGATCGCCGATCTCAAGCCGATGCCCACGCACCTCGCCGATCGCGGCCATGACGACGTCCTCGCGCCGCGCGATCTCCCGTAGCCGGGTGAGGTGGCGCCGGCGGACCGACACGATGATCCGTCCATGGCTCTCACCGAACAGCAGGGCATCCGCACGGATGCCGCCTTCGAGCTCGTCGATGTGGGCGCCGAGGTGCGGCCCGTTCTCGCCCGAGATGCAGCACTCCGCCAGCGCGACGGCGAGACCGCCGTCGGCGACGTCGTGCGCCGAGCGTAGAATGCCCTCGCGGGCGGCGTGCAGCACGCTGCGAATCAGCCGGCGCTCGATGTCGAGGTCGATCCACGGCAGCGTCCCGCGCACCTGGTGGTGCACGACGGCCAGATACTCGCTACCACCGAGCTCCTCGCGGTTGCGGCCGAGGAGGACGATCGCGTCGCCCTCCCCCTTGAACCATTGCGTGACGTGCTGGCTCACGTCGTCGAGCAGGCCGACCATGCCGATGACCGGCGTCGGTGGGATGCTCCGTCCCTCGGTCTCGTTGTAGAAGCTCACGTTGCCGCTCACCACGGGCGTGCCGAACGCCAGGCACGCGTCGCGCAGGCCCGCGATCGCCTGCTGGAACTGCCACATCACCTCCGGCTTCTCGGGACTGCCGAAGTTGAGACAGTTGGTGACGCCGATCGGCTCCGCGCCCGATGCCGCGAGGTTGCGCGCCGCCTCCGCCACCGCGCTCACGGTGCCGACGTACGGATCGAGGAGGCACAGCCGGCTGTTGCAGTCGAGCGTCATCGCCACGCCCTTCTGCGTTCCCGCGAGGCGCACCACCGCCGCGTCCGATCCCGGACGGACGACGCTGTTGCCGCCGACGTACGTGTCGTACTGGCGATAGACCCATTCCCGCGACGAGAGATTCGGCGACTCCAGGAGCTGCAGCAGCACCTGCCCGTAGTCGCGCGGCTCGGTCAGCTCACGCAGGACGAGGCGCGACGTATCGTCGGGCGCCGGCTCGACCGCCGGGCGATGATAGACCGGCGCGCCGTCGGTGAGGGGCGCGATCGGCATGTCCACCACCTGGCGCCCCTCCCACGTGGCGCGCAGGCGGCCGCTGTCGGTCACGCGGCCGATGACCGCCGAGTCGAGATCCCACTTCGCGAACAGCTCCCGGACCACGTCCTCCGAGCCCTGATGGACGACGAGCAGCATGCGCTCCTGCGACTCGGACAGCAGGATGTCGTACGGCGTCATGCCGTGCTCGCGCAGCGGCACCCGCGAGAGGTCCAGATCGATGCCGCTCCCGGCGCGTCCGGCCATCTCGACGGATGAGCTCGTCAGCCCGGCCGCACCCATGTCCTGGATGCCGACGAGATGCGCGCTGTAGGCGGGCGACATCAGCTCGAGGCACGCCTCCAGCAGCAGCTTCTCGGCGAACGGGTCGCCGACCTGCACGGTCGGGCGTTTGCTCTCGGAGTCGGCGTCGAACTCCGCCGATGCGAGCAGGCTCGCGCCGTGGATACCGTCGCGCCCCGTCTTCGAGCCGACGTACATGACCGGATTGCCCACGCCCTCGGCGCGCGCGCGGAAGATGCCGTCGGTTGCGACGACGCCGAGGGTGAAGGCGTTCACCAGGATGTTGTGGTCGTACCCGGGGTCGAACGCCACCTCGCCACCGACCGTCGCGACGCCGATACAGTTGCCGTAGCCGCCGATGCCGGCGACGACGCCGCGCACCAGGTAGGGGGTGCGCGGATGCGCGACGCTGCCGAAGCGCAGCGAGTTGAGGTTGGCGATCGGCCGCGCGCCCATGGTGAAGATGTCGCGCAGGATGCCGCCGACGCCGGTTGCCGCACCCTGGAACGGCTCCACGAAGGAGGGGTGATTGTGGCTCTCGATCTTGAAGACGACCGCGAGCCCATCGCCGACGTCCAGCGCGCCGGCGTTCTCGCCCGGTCCCTGCAGCACGCGTGGCCCGCTCGTCGGCAGGCCGCGCAAGTAGACGCGCGAGCTCTTGTAGCTGCAGTGCTCGGACCACATGACCGAGAACACGCCCAGCTCCTCGATCGTCGGCGCCCGCTGGAGCGCCGCTTCGATGCGTGCGTACTCGTCCGCCGTGAGCCCGTGCTGCAGCGCCGTCTCGACCGTGACCCGCATCACGGCCCCGAAACGACCTTCGAGGCGATGCGATTCGCGGGCACGAGACCGCCCGCGGCGATCACCGAGAGAAAGATCTTGCGCCCGTCCTCACCGCCCACGAGCCGCTCGCAGGCATGCTCCGGATGCGGCATCATCCCGAAGACGTTGCCGCGCGCGTTCCGCACGCCGGCGATCGCGCCGCAGCGAGCCGTTCGGATTCGTCTCCGGCGTGACCCGTCCTTCGGCGTCGGTGTAGCGGAACACGATCTGCCGCCCGGCCTCGAGCGCCCGCACCGTGGCGTCGTCGGCGACGTAGCACCCCTCCCCGTGCTTGATCGGCACGTCGAGCACGTCGCCGCGCCGACAGCGGTTCGTGAACATCGTCTCGGCATCCTCGACCCGGATGTGGACGCGCTGGCACAGGAACGCAGAGATCGCGGTTCCGCACCAGGGCGCCCGGGGAGCAGACCCGCCTCGCACAGGATCTGGAAGCCGTTGCAGATGCCGATGACGACGCGTCCTGCCGCAGCGAAATCCGCGACGGCCCGCATGATCGGCGAAAAGCGCGCCATCGCCCCACAGCGGAGGTAGTCGCCGTAGGAGAACCCTCCGGGCAGCACCACGCAGTCGAGACCGTCGAGCGCCGTGTCCTTGTGCCACAGTCGGACGACGCTCTCGCCGAGGATCCCCTCGAGGACGTACGCGGTCTGCACGTCGTCGTTCGAGCCCGGGAAGGTGATGATGCCCCATTTCATGTCGATCGTGCCCCGGCGCGCGCGGCGTCCTGCGCACGCCGCACCCCGACCGCCGTCGAGCGAGGGCGCGGACCAGATCCGCACGGCCTCTTGTCGGCTCGGCTCCCGCGCGCTTCGCCTCGCTTGCCCCGTCGCACGATGCCGGGAGACGTGGAAGCCCCCAACGTGGGAAGGCGATGGGACATCGTCAGGACTCGGGGTCGATCGTGAAGCGGAAGTCCTCGATCACACCGTTGGCGAGGAGGCGGGTCGCACATCTCGCGTGAGGCGGGTCTGGGCGCTGTCGCGGCTGATCTCGGCGAGGCGGAGCTCGATGAACTTGCCGATCCGGACCTCGCCGACCTCGGGGTAGCCGAGGGTATGCAGCGACTGCTGCACGGCCTTGCCCTGCGGGTCGAGAACACCCTGCTTCGGCGTCACGTAGACGCGAGCGAGCCACCCCATGCGCGTGCTCGACGACGATCACGCACCGACGCGGCGCGCGATCTCCTGATACGCCTCTTCGACGCGGCCGAGGTCGCGGCGGAAGCGGTCTTTGTCCATCTTCTCGCCCGAGCTGCTGTCCCAGAAGCGGCAGGTGTCGGGACAGATCTCGTCGCCGAGGATGATCTCGCCGTGATAGCGGCCGAACTCGAGCTTCATGTCGACGAGAACGATGCCACGCTCGGCGAGGAACGGCCGCAGGACGGCGTTCACCTTCAGCGTCAGCTCGACCATGCGGTCGAGCTCGGCCTTCGTCGCCATGCCGAACACGAGCGCGTGCGACTCGTTGATCATCGGATCGTCGAGCGGATCGCTCTTGTAGTAGAACTCGACGATCGGCTGCGGCAGGACCTTGCCCTCTTCCATGCCCAGCCGCTTCGCGAGACTGCCCGCGACGACGTTGCGCACGACCATCTCGATCGGGACGATCTGGAGACGCTTCACCAGCATGCGTCGCTCGTCCAGGCGGCGGACGAAGTGCGTCGGTACGCCCGCCTTCTCCAGCATCCGGAAGAAGACCTCGGAGATGGCGTTGTTGAGGATGCCCTTGTCGACGATCGTGCCGCGCTTCTTGGCATTGAAGGCGGTCGCGTCGTCCTTGAAGAACTGCAACAGGTGATCGGGGTCGGCGGTCGCAAACAACTTCTTCGCCTTCCCCTCGTAGAGGAGCTCGCGTCCCTCAACCGAGTCGTTCACCGGATCCCCCCCGCGCGGCGCCTACGATCGAGGTCGAGTCCCCACCCCGCGGTGCCGCCTACCGCGATTGCTACCCAAGCCCCGCTCAAAGAGCAAGTCCAAATGCTCCAGATGGCGCTCGGGATCGAGCACGGCAGCCAGCTGCGCACGCGTGAGCCGCTTCCGCACCTCCGGCTCGGCCGTCAGTGCGTCCGCGAAGCTCGTGCGCCCATCGAGCGCGACGTGCGCCGCGCGCTGCACCCAGCGGTACGCCTCTGCGCGATCGGCTCCGGCGCGCACCAGGGCGAGCAGCACGTTCTCGGACAGCATCACCCCGTGGCTGCGGTCGAGATTCGCCCGCATGCGCTCCGGACGGACGACGAGGCCGTCAACGACGGTCGTCATCCGCGCCAGCATGTAGTCGAGCGCGCACGTCGCGTCGGGTGCGATGACCCGCTCGACGGAGGAGTGACTGATGTCGCGCTCGTGCCACAGTGCGACGTTCTCGAGCGCGGCGCCCGCGTACGCGCGCAGGAGGCGCGCCAGGCCGACGGTGTTCTCGGCGACGATCGGATTGCGCTTGTGCGGCATGGCCGAGGAGCCCTTCTGCCCCTCGCTGAACGGCTCTTCGGCCTCCGCAACCTCGGTACGCTGCAGATGACGCACCTCGATGGCGATGCGCTCGAGACCCGTCCCGAGCAACGCCAGCGTCGTGAAGAACTCCGCGTGCCGATCGCGCGCCACGACCTGCGTCGCGAGGGGCTCCGGGGTGAGCCCCAGGCGCTTCAGCACATACGCCTCCACCGCCGGCGCGACGTTCCCGAAGACGCCGACGGCGCCCGAGATCTTGCCGACCGCGATCTGGCGCGCCGCGCCCTCCAGGCGCGCACGGTTGCGCCGTGCCTCGGCGTGCCACCCGACGACCTTCAAACCGAAGGTGATCGGCTCGGCATGCATGCCGTGGGTGCGGCCGATCATGAGCGTACGCTTGTGGCGGCGCGCCAGACGGCCGAGGGCGGCGAGCAGCGCATCCTGGCCGGCGAGCAGCAGGCGCGCGGCGTCGCGCAGTTGGAGGGCGAAGCCGGTGTCGAGGACGTCGGACGACGTGAGACCGAGGTGGAGAAAGCGGCCCTCCGGCCCCACCGACTCCGCGACCTGGGTGACGAAGGCGATCACGTCGTGCTTCACCTCCGCCTCGAGAGCCGCGATGCGCCGGATGTCGACGCGGGCCCGGCGCCGGATGGCGCGCACAGCGGACTTCGGCACGCTCCCGCGCACCGCCAGCGCCTCGCAGGCGAGCGCCTCGATCTCGAGCCAGTGGGCGTAGCGCGCGGCGTCGGTCCAGATCTCCCCCATCGCGGATCGCGTGTAGCGGGCAATCATCGGCTCACCCCAATGCCTCGAAGACGCGTGCGTCGGGCACGTGCCCGCGGACGTCGCCGAGGAGCACGAGCGCGCAACCGTCCGGCACGAACAGACGTTGCGCCGCCGCGACCACGTCGTCGTTCTTGACGGCGTCGATACGGCGCGCGATCTCCTCTTCCGACACCGCGCGCCCGAAGTACATCTCGTTCAACGCCAGGCGCTCCATGCGCTGGTCCGAGGTCTCGAGCGCCAGCAGCATCGTGCCCTTGAGCTTGCCCTTGGCGCGCGCGAGCTCGGCCGGCGGCAACCCCTCGCGCTTCAGCCGGCGCAGCTCGCCGAGCACGACGTCGATCACCTCGCCGATCCAGCGCGACCGCGTGCCCGCCGCGATGCCGATGTAGCCGGTGTCGCGATAGCCGCAGGTGAAAGAGTCGATGGAGTAGGCGCGCCCGCGCCGCTCGCGGATCTCCTGGAAGAGGCGTGAGCTCGGGCTGTCGCCGAGCGCCGCGTTGAGCACTGCGACGGCGTCCCGGGCCGGATCGGCCGCGGCGACCCCCGGCGTCCCGAGACAGAGCTGCACCTGCTCCAGCTTGCGATCGAACACCGCCACCGTCGAGCGGGCCACCGGCGGTGCGCCCGTGTCCGCGGCCGAGCGCCCGTCGAGGGCGCCGAACCGGGACTCGATCTCCTCGACCAGCGGCGCATGCGTGAGCCGTCCGGCCGCCGCGATCACCAGCCGGTCGGGCCGATAGCGCTTCCCCAGCAGGTCGACGCACGCCTCGCGATCGAAGGCCGCGACCGTCGCGCGCGTCCCGCACACGGGCGCGCCGAGGGGATGCGCATGCCAGTACTCCTGGTGGAAGAGGTCGTGGACCAGGTCGTCGGGCGTGTCCTCGATCTGGGCAATCTCCTCGAGCACGACCTCACGCTCGCGCGCGATGTCCTCGGGATCGAGGCGCGATTCGAGGAAGATGTCCGCCAGGAGGTCCATGGCCAACGGCGCCTGCTCGCCGAGCACCTTGGCGTGGTAGCACGTGAACTCGCGGTCCGTATCGGCGTTCAGCATGCCGCCGACCGCGTCGATCTCCTCGGCGATCTGCGCCGCCGTCCGCCGCGCCGTTCCCTTGAAGAACAGGTGCTCGAGGAAATGCGACAGGCCATTGCGCGCCGGCTCCTCGTCGCGCGAGCCGTGCTGCACCCAGATGCCCAGGGCGAGCGAGGCGACGCCCGGCAGCTCCTCCGAGACGACACGGATGCCGTTGGCGAGCGTCGTCTTCGCGATCCGGCCGGCGGCCGGCCGTCCAGTCCGGACCCGCCCGGGCTGCCCGGTCGGACGGCGTGGAGGACGCCGCCGATCAGCCGGCAGCGCCCGCCTCTTTGAGGGCCTCCTTGCGGGACAAGCGGATCTTTCCGGTCTTGTCGACCTCGAGGACCTTGACCATCACCTCGTCGCCCTCGTTGAGCACGTCGCGAACCTTGGCGACCCGCTCGGTCGCGAGCTGGGAGATGTGCACCAGACCGTCCGTGCCGGGAAGGATCTCCACGAAGGCACCGAAATCCATGATCTTCTTCACGGTGCCCTTGTAGATGCTTCCCGACCTCGGCCTCGGCGGTGAGACGATGCACCCAGTCGACCGCCTTCTGCATCGCGGGCTCGTCGGTCGACGCGATGTAGATCGTACCGTCGTCCTCGACGTCGATCTTGACGCCCGTCTCCTCGATGATGCCGCGAATCACCTTGCCACCCGGTCCGATGACGTCGCGGATGCGATCGACCCGGATCTTCAACGTCACGATGCGAGGCGCGTACGACGACACGTCCGCGCGCGGCGTCGCCAGCGCCTCCTGCATGCAGCCGCAGGATGTGCAGCCGTCCCTCACGCGCCTGGTAGAGGGCGTCGCGCATGATCTCCCGCGTGACGCCGCCGATCTTGATGTCCATCTGTACGGCGGTGACGCCCTCGGAGGTGCCGGCGACCTTGAAGTCCATGTCGCCGAGATGGTCCTCGTCGCCGAGGATGTCGGAAAGCACCCGGATGTCGTCGCCCTCGCGGATCAGGCCCATGGCGATGCCGGCCACCGGGCCCTTGATCGGCACCCCCGCGTCCATGAGGGCGAGCGAGCTGCCGCACACCGTCGCCATCGACGACGAGCCGTTCGACTCGAGGATCTCGGAGACGACGCGGATCGGTGTACGGGAACTGGGTCTCGTCGGGCAGCACGGCCGCGACCGCGCGCTCGGCGAGCGCTCCGTGACCGATTTCGCGCCGTCCGGGGCTGCGGAGGAACTTCACCTCGCCGACGCTGAACGGCGGAAAATTGTAGTGCAGCATGAACTTCTTGTAGACCTCGCCGCCGAGCAGGCAGTCGATCCTCTGCTCGTCGGAGGACGTGCCGAGCGTCGCGACCACGAGCGCCTGCGTCTCGCCGCGCGTGAAGAGCGCCGAGCCGTGGGTCCGCGGCAGCACCTGCACCTCACTGGTGATCGGGCGGATGTCCGCGAGCCCGCGGCCGTCGATGCGCCGCTTCGCTGTTGACGATCATCGCCGCGGACGACCTCTTCGTGCGCGTCCTCGAAGAGCGACTTGATGTCGCGCTCGCGCTCGGGAAACTCGCTCGCGAGCGCCCCGAGCACGTCGGTGCGGACCTGGCGCACCGCTTCACTGCGCTCGTGCTTGCCGGTGACGGAGCAGCGCCTCGCGGATCTTGCCGGAGGCCGAGCTCGCTTCACGCGTGCTGCGAGCGCCTCGTCGACCGCGGGCGGCGTCACCGTCCGCTTCGGCCTGCCGACCGCCTTGCGCAGATCCTCCTGCATGTCGAGGATCGGCTGCAGTTCGCGGTGACCGAAGTACAGCGCCTCGAGGATCACGTCCTCCGACAGCATCTTCGCTCCGCCCTCGACCATGACCAGCGCATCGCGCGAGCCGGCCAGGATCAGCTGCAGATCGCACTGCGGGAGCTGCGAGGCGGTCGGGTTGAGCACCAGCGTCCCGTCGATGCGACCAACGCGTACGCCGGCGATCGGGCCGCCGAACGGGATGTCGGAGATCTCGAGCGCCGCCGAGGCGCCGATCATGGCGAGGCACGTCGGCGTCGTTCTCCTTGTCGTACGACAGGACCGTCGCGATGACCTGCGTCTCGCAACGGAAGCCGTCGGGGAAGAGCGGGCGCAACGGACGGTCACAGAGGCGGGAGGTGAGCACCTCCTTCTCGCTGGGACGGCCCTCGCGCTTGAAGAACCCGCCGGGAATCTTGCCGGCGGCGAAGGTCTTCTCCTGGTAGTCGACGGTCAGCGGGAAGAAGTCGATGTTCTCGCGCGGCTCCCTCGCGGCCACCGCCGTCACCAGCACGACCGTGTCTCCGTACCGTACCAGCGCGGACCCGCTGGCCTGCCTTGCCACCCGTCCGACTCTCGATGGAGAGCCGCCGGCCGTGAAGATCGATTTCCACTCGTTTCATGAATTACTCCCATCCCCGCAGGGGACTGCCGAATGCGCAGAGTGCCTGGAATTCGAGAACGGAGATGGGTTCGGAAAAGAGGAGAGCCGGGCTACTTGCGGATGCCGAGGCGATCGATGATCGTCTGATAGCGCTCGAATTCGTTCCGCTTGAGATAGTCCAGCAGCCGCCGCCGCTGCCCAACCAGCTTGAGCAGGCCGCGCCGCGAATGATGATCCTTCGCGTGGGCCTTGAAGTGCTCGGTGAGATACCCGATGCGGTCACTGAGCAGCGCGATCTGCACCTCGGGTGACCCCGTATCGGTCTCGTGGCGGCGAAACGCCACGATGACCTGCTGCGCGCTGCTCGTTCCTTCTCCCATAGTCGTTCTCGTCAACGGGGTTCAGTAACACGCACCGTGGGCGATGTAAAGCAAGTCACGACGCCAGGACGCGCGCGAGACGCCAGCCGACCCCGCCGGCCGCCTCCGCGACGGCGACCAGCATGCCGTCGGCGCTCTCGATCCGCACCACCTCCGCCGCCGCTCGCGGCACCCCGAGCGCGCGCAGCGCCTGTTGGCGCCCCTGCCGGATCGCGCAGATCAGGCCCGCGTCGGCGACCACCGCGCGGTAGCCGACCCAGCGCCGCCGACGGGCGACAGCACCGGCAAGCGCCTCGCGCTGCGCCAGCTCCTCGACCCGATCGAGCGGCACCGCCTCCGTCACGTCGAACGGCCCGAACGCGGTGCGGCGGAGCGCGCCACGTGCGCGACCGTGCCGAGCGAGCGCACCGAGGTCCTGCGCCAGGACGCGAACGTAGGTCCCTTTCGAACACGCGACGGCGAACGCCAGCCGATCGGGCGCCGATCACCGCGACGTCGAACGCCGTCGACCTCCACCGGCCGTGGCGGGCGCTCGATCTCCTGTCCCTGCCGTGCCAGGCGGTAGAGCGGCACGCCGTCGCGCTTCAGCGCCGAGTACATCGGCGGCGTCTGCATGATCGGTCCCCGCAACCTGTCGATCGCGCCGGCGATCGCCGACGGTGCGAGCGCCGGCACCGGAACGGGTCTCGACGACCGTACCGGTGCGGTCGAGCGTGTCGGTCCGACGCCGAGGACGATCTCGCCCACGTAGCGCTTGGCTCGTCCGCGGCGAGGAACTGCGCGAGCTTCGTCCCCTCACCGAGGCACACCGGCAGGAGGCCGGTCGCGAACGGATCGAGCGTCCCGAGATGGCCGACCTTCGCTGGACGCAGCCCGCGCTTCACGCGCGCCACGACCGCCGCGGAGGTCATGCCCTCGGGCTTGTCGATGAGCAGCACGCCGTGCATCGCCGTCGGGCCCGCGGTCAGCACGGCGTTCATGGGCGCGACGAGCCGGGCGTGCCGGGGCCGCGTCCGCCCTCGTCCGCGGGATCGGATGCGGCCGCGCCGGCGTCGCCCGCCTCCTCGCTGCGGCGAAGGTCGCGCAGCAGACGCTCGACGCGGTCGGCCGCGTCGAAGGATGGATCGATCTCGAAACGCAGCTCCGGCGTGAACCGCAGGCCGAGGCGCTTGCCCGCTTGCGATTGGAGATAGGCGCGCGCGCTGGCGAGACCGGCGAGGGAGCGCTTGCTGCGCTTCGGCGTCGCCGACCACCGAGACGAACACGCGCGCGTGCTTCAGATCCGCGGACAGGTCGACGCCGGTCACGGCCACCATGCCGATGCGTGGATCCTTCACGCCCCGCAGGATCGTCTCCGACAGCGCCGCCTGCAGCAGCGCTCCCGACCCGATCGGCTCGCTTGCCTGGCATGCTCAGTAGTGCAGAAACTCGATCTGCTCGTCGCCGAGCTCGGCGATCTGCATGCTCGTCGATGAAGCGCACCACCTCGCGCAGCGCACTGTCGACGAACGGCTGGTCCGTGCCGACCTGCGCGACACCGAGCAGCGCGCGCTGCCACATGTCGTGGTCGTCGCACTCCGCGATCGACACGTTGAACTTGTCCCGGACGCGCGCCTTGATCTTCCGCAGCACGCTACGCTTGCCCTTCAGCGAGTGGTTCTCGTGGATGAACAGCGTCAGGCGCAGCACCCCGACGGTCACGGCGACGTCCGATCCGCCGTCAGGCGCGGGGTTCGACCTGAGCCTGCCCTGCTCCTGTCCCGGGACGCGCCGAGCGGGCGCGAGATGGCGCGCCACTTCCTCCATCTCGAAGACCTCGACCACGTCGCCTTCCTTCACGTCGTGGAAGTTCTCCAGGGTGAGGCCGCACTCGTAGCCGGCGGTGACCTCGCGGGCGTCGTCCTTGAACCGTCGCAGGGTGCCGATCTTGCCCTCGTGGACCACGACGTGGTCGCGCACCAGGCGCGCGCGTCCCCCGCGTACGATCTTGCCGTCGGTGACGAAGCAGCCCGCGACCTTTCCGGCGCTCGGGATCGCGAAGATCTGCCGCACCTCGGCCCTGCCGAGCGACGCGCTCGCGCAGGGTCGGCTCGAGCAAGCCTTCGAGGGCGTCCCGCACATCGTTCACGACCTCGTAGATGATGTTGTACAGGCGGATGTCGACGCCCTCACGCGTCGCCAGATCGGCGGCCTTGGACTCCGGCCGCACGTTGAACCCGATGACGATCGCGTTCGAGGCCGCCGCCAGCAGCACGTCGGACTCGTTGATGCCGCCGACCGAGGCGTGGATCACGGTGAGCTTCACCTCGTCGGTGGCGAGGCGCGTGAGCGCGTCGCGAATCGCCTCGACCGAGCCCTGCACGTCGGCCTTGAGGACGACGCTTCAGCTCCTTCACGCCGCCCGTCTGGATCTGCTGAGTAGAGATCCTCGAGCGAGACCTTGCTGGTGGTGGCCAGCTCGCTCTCGCGCTGCTTGGCGCGGCGGTGCTCGGCGACCTGCCGTGCCTTGGCCTCGTCGGCGACCGCGACGAAGGTGTCGCCGGCCGCCGGCACGCCGGTGAGCCCGAGGATCTCGACCGGCGTCGACGGGCCGACGCTCGTCGACCTTCCGGCCGCGGTCGTCGAGCATGGCGCGGATGCGCCCGTACTCCAGGCCGCACACGAACGCGTCGCCGACCTTGAGCGTGCCCTCCTGCACGAGGACGGTCGCGACCGGACCGCGGCCGCGATCGAGCTTCGCTTCGATGATGGCGCCGCGCGCGCGCCGATTCGCGTTGCGCCGTCAGCTCGAGGACGTCCGCCTGCAGCAGCAGCATCTCGAGCAGATGCGGGAATGCCTTCCTGCGTCTTCGCCGAAACCGGCACGACGATGGTGTCGCCGCCCCACGTCCTCGGGCGCCAGGCCGAGGTCCGCGAGCTCGCGTGTGACGCGCTCGAGTCGGCCTCCGGCTTGTCGATCTTGTTGACGGCGACGATGATCGGCACCTCGGCGGCGCGCGCGTGATCGATCGCCTCCTGCGTCTGCGGCATGATGCCGTCGTCGGCCGCGACGACCAGGACGACGAGGTCCGTCACCTTGGCGCCGCGGCGCGCGCATGGCCGTGAACGCCTCGTGACCGGGCGTGTCGAGGAAGGTGACGCGGCGCGCCCGTCGACCTCGACCGAGTAGGCGCCGATGTGCTGCGTGATGCCGCCGGCCTCGCCCGCCGTGACGTTGGTCTGCGCGGATCGCGTCGAGCAGCGACGTCTTGCCGTGATCGACGTGGCCCATGATGGTGACCACCGGGCGGCCGCGGCTGCGCGCTCGCCGTCCTCGGCCGCCTCCTCGAGCCCGGCCTCGAGCAGCGACTCGACGTTCAGCGCGACGTTCTCGACCGCTGTAGTCGAACTCGGCCGCGACCAGGGTCGCGGTGTCGAGGTCGAGCACCTGGTTGACCGTGGCCATCATGCCCATGTCCATGAGCTTCTTGATGACCTCGCCGAACTTGACGCCGATCGCGCGCGCCAGGTCGCCGACGGTGATCGCCTCGCGAGATCTTCACGACGCGCTTGCTCGCCTTCGGCGTCGTGATCTCGGTGCGATGCTGCTCCTTGCCGGGCAGCGCGCGCTTCTTGCGGCGCAGCTTGCCGCCTGGACGCCGATCACGCTCGAGCGTCTCGAGCATGTCGGTCTTCTTGATGACCTTGCGCTTCTTCTTCTTGCCGAACTCCGCCTCGTCGCTTGCGCGGCTCCGGCGCATCGCCGGGCGCGGCGCGCGCCCGGGCGCGGCCGCGCGACGCCGCCGGGTCGGTCGGCGCCGTCGGTCCGACGCGGCTCGCGGACGCGGCGGCGGCTCGGCCTTCTTCAGATCGATCCGGCCGAGCACGCGCACGGTCTGCGGCGCGTCATCCAGCCGGCGCGACCGGCGGTGCGCACGGCGCCGATACCGGCAGCCTCGGGCGCGGCCGCCGGCTCCTCGGCGGCGCGGCGGCGCGGCGCCCGCGACGTCTGCGCTTCGTCCTGCACCGGGCCGCCGGCCGGCGCCTCGGCGGCGCGCGCGGCGCGTCCACGGCGGACTCGGCGGCCGGTCGGGACGGACGGCGATGCGGCGGCTTCGGGCTCGTCGGCGAAGACGCGGCAGCACCGGCTCTTCGATCGATCGGCCTCGGGCTCGACCGGCGTGAACTCGCGCGGCTCCGGCGACGGCTCGTCGCGGCGGGAACCGCGATCTCCTCGCGCTTGAGGACCTCGACGCGCGTCGTGCGGCGGCGGATGACGTTGGCGCGCACGCGGTTCTCGACGACCTGCTCGCGCGACGTCACCATCTGCTCTTCGGCGGCGTCCTTCTCGGTGACGACACGCTCGGCGACGACGCGCTCGGTGCCGATCGTGACCGTCGCCTTGTCGCGCAGCCCGAGCGCGTCGCGCACGCGCGCGATCTGGTCGTCGGTGAGCGAGCTCTGCGACTTCTTGTTGCGGATCCCGAGCCGCTCGAGCTTGGCGAGAACGTCCTTGGGCGGGATGTCCCAATCCTTCGCGAGCTCGTGGATGCGTTTCTCTGGCGATCAACCCTGCACCTCCGGCAACTGCGCGCGACGAGGCGTTTCGCGCTCGGCTTTAGCTATCACGCAACGCAACGAGCGTACAAACCCGCCCCGGCGCGCGAACGCCTCGAGGCACGTGCCGCGCGCGATGCAGATACGCGCCGCGACCCGGACGATCGCTGCGGCCGCGATCGACGACGAGCCCGCCGTCGCGCGCGACGACGGCGCGTGAGCACCGCCGCGCGTCGCGCCGCGCGGCAGCCGACGCAGGTGCGGACTGGCTCGTGATGCCGGCATCCGCTCCGGTGTCGCTACGCTCCCGGCTCGTTCCGACGGTCGCCGGCGTCCCCGTGCGCGCCTCGGCGTCGAGTCCGCCTCGGTCGCGACCGCGTCCGTCGTCGCCGCCGCAGCTCGGCCGCGCCTCGCCGCGGCGGCTGCGGCGGCTGCTTCGGCCGCCGCGGCCTCCTCGGCCGCGCGCGCCTCGGCCTCGATCGCGCTTCTGCTCGACGTGCTCCTGCGCCGACTTCGATGATGCTCGCCGCCTTGCTCGGGGCTCGACGCCGTCGACCTGGGCGACGCGGTCGACGTCGGACGCCGCGAGCTCCTCCGCCGACTTGAAGCCGTGCTGGTAGAGCAGCTCGGCGGTGACGTCGCCGATGCCCGGGAACCGACATCAGCGAGGCACGCGCGTTGCGCGCCTCCTCCTCGGCCTCGGCCTCGCCGCGCACGTCGAGACGCCAGCCGGTGAGCCGCGACGCCAGCCGGACGTTCTGGCCCTTCTTGCCGATCGCGAGCGAGAGCTGATCGTCGGGGACGATCACCTCCATCGCGCGCTCGTCCTCGTCCATGATGATCTTCGAGACCTTCGCGGGCGAGAGCGCGCGGCAGACGTACTCCGCCTGATCGGGCGTCCACGGGACGATGTCGATCTTCTCGCCGCGCAGCTCCTGCACCACCGACTGGACGCGCGTGCCGCGCATGCCGACGCAGGCGCCGACCGGATCGACGTCGCGATCGTGCGAGTACACCGCGATCTTGGCGCGCCCGCCCGGCTCGCGCGCGGCGCCCTTCACCTCGACGATGCCCTCGTAGATCTCGGGCACCTCCTGCTCGAAGAGCTTGATGAGGAGGCCGGGATGCGTGCGCGAGAGGACGATCTGCGGCCCCTTGCTGGTGAGCTCGACGTCGAGGATGTAGGCGCGGATGCGGTCGCCCTGGCGGTAGCGCTCGCGCGGGATCTGCTCCTTCTCGGGCAGGATCGCGTCGGTGCGGCCCAGGTTGACGATGATGTTCTTGCGCTCGAAGCGCTGCACGATGCCGGAGAACAGCTCGCCCTTGCGGTCCTTGAACTCGTTGTAGATGATGCTCGCGCTCGGCCTCGCGGACCCGCTGGATGATGTTCTGCTTCGCCGCCTGCGCGGCGATGCGGCCGAACTTCTCTTGCGGCAGCTTGGAGAGCAGCTCGTCGCCGACCTCGGCCTCGGGGTCGAGCTCGCCTGCGCGTCGCTCGACCGTGATCTGGTTCGTCGGGATCGGTGACCTCGTCGACGACGGTCTTGATCTCGAAGAGCTCGACCTCGCCGATGTCGGGGTTGAACTTGGCCTCGATCTGGTGCTCGAGGCCGAACGTGCGGCGCGCGGCGGACAGCATCGCGTCCTCGAGGGCGCTCGATGATGATGCTCTTGTCGATCCCCTTTTCCTTGCTGACCTGCTCGATCACGCGATTCGAGATCCGGTAGCATGGCGTCTCCTTCCGTAGCGCGCGGGTGCCTGGCGGCGCCGTCGCCCGTTGCCGCAACGTCGCCGCCGGACGCGAAGTCGTGCTGGTAGTGCGCGCGCTCGATGCGATCGAAGCGGGATCTCGTGCGCCGCCGTGCGTCGTCGCCGGTGACGACGATGCCGTCGCGTCGTCGGCCGACGCGAGCGACGCCGCGGAACGTTGCGCGGCCGGCGATGGGCTCGCGCGTGCGCACGTGGACCGCTTGCCGACGAACGCGGCGAAGTGCGCCGGCCTGCGTCAGCGGCCGATTGATGCCGGGCGACGAGCACCTCGAGCGTGTAGGCACCCGGGCACGACGTCGTGCGACGTCGAGCACGTCCAGACCTCGCGGCTGACGCGCGCGAGCTCGTCAGCGCTACACCGCCGCCTTCGGCCTGATCGAGGCAGGCAGGCGACAGCACCGTGCCGCCTGCCCTCGCGCCGGTGCTCGACGTCGACGAGATCGAGACCGCGCCTCGAGCGGCGATCGGCTCGACGATCTCCCATACGCGCAACAGCTTCGGGTCGGTTTCCACGTTCGCTCGTCACCGACTCGCAGCCCAGCGAGCCAGTCCTGCGCGACCGGAGGTCGAGAGCACTGCATCCAGATCCGTTCAGGAAGCCCCGGCGCGGGGAAGACTGGCCGGCCGAGGTCCGTGCCCTCAAAACGAAAAAAGCGGGCACGGGCCCACTTTTTTCGGCCGAAACACGTTGCGAGGCAATTGACGCGAGCGGCCCGAGAGCACGCGCGCGAGCGCTCGGCGGCCGTGTCAGGCGTACATCTCGTCGATCAGATCGCGGAACCGCTCGGTCACGACCTTGCGCTTGACCTTCAGGCTCGGCGTCAGCTCGCCGGTCTCCTGCGAGAAGTCCCGGTCGAGGATGCGGAAGTACTTGATGCTCTCGTACGAGGCGAGATGCTTGTTCACCGTCTGCACCTCGCCGTCGATCGAGCTCGCACGACCTCGCGGGTGGCTGTACGAGCTCGCTCGCGGTCGCGCAGGTCGATGCCTCCGCTCGCGCGCGCGTAGCGCTCGACCTCGTCGAGGTCGACGGTGAGCAAGCGCGACGCAGTACTTGCGGTTGTCGCCGATCACCACCGCCTGGCTGATGTGCAGCTGCGTCTTCAGGAGGTTCTCGATGTTCTGCGGCGCGACGTACTTGCCGCCGGAGGTCTTGATCAGGTCCTTCTTGCGGTCGGTGATGCGCAGGAAGCCCGTCGGCGTCGAACTCGCCGATGTCGCCGGTGTGGAACCAGCCGCTCGGGTCCCACGCCTCCGCCGTCGCCTCCGGCCGCTTGTAGTAGCCCTGCGCGACGTTCGGACCCTTGGCGAGGATCTCGCCGTCCGGCGCGATCCGCGATCGTCACGCCCGCGATCGGCGGGCCGACCGTGCCGAACTTGTAGTGGTCCGGCCGGTTGACGGTGAGGATCGGCGTCGTCTCGGTGAGGCCGTAGCCCTCGAGGATCAGGAGCCCGAAGGCATGGAAGAACTCCATGATCTCGCGCGCGAGCGGCGCGCCGCCCGAGACCATCAGCGCGCACCTGCCGCCGAGCAGCTGCTGGATGCGCGACGAAGACCAGCTGGTCGGCGACGACGCTCTGCGCCTGGAGCGAGGAGCGGCACCGCTCTGCCGCGCCTGCTCGGCAGGGCTGCGCTCGCGGCCGACGCCGAGCGCCCAGTCGAAGAGCGCCTGCCGCAGGACGCTGCTGCCGCTCGCGCGTCGCCCATGATGCGCGCGTAGATCTTCTCGTAGATGCGCGGCACCGACGGGATCACGTGCGGCCGCGTCTCGGCGATCTCCTGCGCGAGCGCGTCGATCGACGCGCGAACGCAGTGATCGTGCCGCCGTCCAGAGGCCGTAGTACTCGATCATGCGCGCGAACGAGTGCGCGAGCGGCAGGAAGAAGAAGTCGACCTCGCCCTCGCGCGCGAGGCCGAGCGCGGCCACCGCCTCGACGCTCGCGAGATGGTTGCCGTGCGTCTGCATGACGCCCTTCGGCGGGCCGGTGGTGCCCGAGGTGTAGACGATCGTCGCCAGATCGTCGCGGCCGACGGTCGCGAGACGGGTGGTAAGCGTCCCCTCGAAGCGCGGCAACGTCTCGCGCCCGCGCGCACGTAACGTAGCGAGCGTCACGACGTCCGCGCCATCGGCGTCGCCGTCCATCAGGATCAGATGGTCGATCTCGACGCGGCACCGGGTGCCGTCGAGCTCGAAACCGTCCCGTTGCACGACGCGGATCTTCTCGAGCTGCTTCGGGTTCTCGACGAAGCAGACGCGCGATTCCGAGTTCGCGAGGATGTACCCGCACTCGTGCGGCAGGTTCGACTGGTAGATCGGCACGGAGACGCCGCCGCAGGCGTAGACTGCGAGATCCGCCTCCACCCACTCGGGACGCGTCGACGACAGGAGCGCGATCTTCTGTCCAGGCTGGATGCCGAGATCGAGCATCCCCGCGGCGGTCTCCCGGATGACGTCGGCCACGGCGCTCCAGCTGGTGTCCTGCCATGCGCCGTCCCGCTTGCTGCGATAGCGGGGCTTCGCTCCCCGCACCGCCGCCCGGTCGAAGAACATCTCGGCGATATTGCGATACGCCATGTGGGCCCTCCTGGCTCAGTCGTTTGCGTTGGACGCGTCGGCGATGGCCTCGTGCAACGTGACCAACCCCACGATCTGGTAGCTCCGCTTGCCGCTGGGAGCCTGCACCTCGACCTCCTCACCGACGGAGCGATTGAGCAGGGCCCGCCCGATCGGCGAGCTCAATGAGATCGCGCCGCTCGCCGCGTCGACCTCCTCCGGGAAGACGATACGGTACTCGATGGTCGTCCCCTCCTCACCATCCTCGACGGTGACGCGGCTGCCGTACGCGACGACGTTCGTGGGGGATGGACGCCAGCGTGTACATGGAGAGCTCGCGGATCCGACCCTGCATCTGCCCGATGCGCGCGCGCACGAACTCCTGGCGGGACTTGGCGGCCTCGTACTCCGCGTTCTCGGACAGGTCGCCGTGCGCCGCCGCCTCCTGCAACTCCTTGGGAAGCTTGACGTTGAGCTCGTGGATGAGCTCCTGCAGGTCCTTTTTCAGCCGGGTGACGACCGGAAGTTCCATCCATGTTCCTCCGCGGGCGCGGATGCTAGCCGCATCGCCTCCGGCAAGTCAAAATGAAATCCGTGGACTGCCGCTCGGGGAGCGGCCGCGGCTCGAGCGGGTTGCGGGGCTCGCCACCCGAGGTCAGGCCTTGTCGGCCAGGATCGAGCGGACCAGCTCACTCGCGTGCTTGCCATCGTACCGTCCGGCGTGGCGCTCCTTCAGGCGCGCCATGATGGGACCGATCCCATGCAGGCCTTCCGCCAGCCAGTCGCGGACCAGATTGGTGAGCTCCGCATCACCGAGCTGCGGCGGAAGATAGCGGGCGAGGAGCGTGCGCTCGGAGGCGTTCTTGGTTACGAGATCCTCGCGCCCCGCGGCGCGCGCGAACGCTTCCGCCTCGTCACGCTGCTTCACCTCGCGCTGGATGATGGCAACGACCTCCGGCGGCGGGAGCTCGGCGACGCCCCTCTCGATCTTCTGGTTCGCAATCGCCGCGAGCACGCCGCGCAGCACGTAGACCGTCGCCATGTCGCGCGCCTTCATGGCTACCTGCAGGTCGGCGCGCAGCGTCTTCTCGCTCGCCATGCCCTCTCCGTGGACCATGCACGGGACCATGCGTGGAGCGGCCCGTTCCCGCGTCCGTCACTTGCGTCGCGAGAACAGGGTCTCCACCTTCTTCGGCGCTCCGGCATCGTGTGACGCCTCGGCGAACCAGCCGCTCACACTGTCGAAAAACGCGTCCTTCTGGTACGCGTACCAGTACATCGAAGCCAACCCGAGCAGTAGACCGGTCAGAAAACGTCGCATCGGCGGCGTCCTTTCTGCCCCTCCGGCTCTGCGACTCCAAAGTGTAGCGGCGGGCCAGCTTCCGTGTCCAGACGGTTTCGCCGCCCCACCGGCCAGGGCACCTCTGCGCACGTGACTGCCGGCTGCGAATCACGATCCATCCGCGAGCGACGGCGGCGCGCGATTCTCGCGTCGAAATCCAGGTGCGCCGAGGTTCCCTAGGACGAACCCCGCGTCCTCGGGGGCACGACATCGCCGGCCGGGCGCGTCGTCGAGGCGTTTCCGCCGCCCCGCTCGCGTAGCCGTCGCACGTCGAGCGCCGTCTGCTGGGCGGGCACGCCCATGGCCGCGAGGAGGTGATTCGCCATGGCCGCGGTCACCTGATCGCGCACCGAGCCACGTCCGTCGGGATCGCGCGCGAGGACGGCCTCGATCTTCCGACGTGCGATGCCGGTCGCGATGAACCGGTCGAGCAGCTCACTCAGCGCGACGTCGCCGCGAAGCCGCTCGTAGACGTCGAGCAGGGTCCGGCAGTCACGACAGCAACGCCGGAACGGTCCGAGATATTGCGCGCAGTATCGGCACCGCATCTTGCCTCGCTCGCCGCCGTGGCCTAGCGTCGGTCGTCCCCCGGACCCGTGCGGAGGTGTCTCCCGTGATGCGAGGCACGCTTCGCCGACTGTCGCGCCACGCCCTCGACCTGCTGGCCCCGGAGCGTTGCGCGGCGTGCGAGACGCCCGTCGCGGCGGACGTCCTCTTCTGTCACGCCTGTATCGGCATGGTCAACGTGGTGATCCCCGCTCTCGAGCCGGCCGACGAGAATCCCGTGCGGCGGACCGGACCAGCCGGCCGGCACGGTCTGCGCGTTCGCGCGCTACGACGGCCATCGCCATCCGCATCCCGTCGCCGATGCGCTTCACGCCTTCAAGTATCGCGGTGCCTGGCGGCTGGCGCCGCGCCTGGGCGCCGCGATGGCGGCGTGTACTGGCAGCCCCGACGAGCCCAGGCTCGTCGTCCCGGTGCCGCTGCACGTGACGCGCCTGCGCCGTCGCGGCTTCAACCAGAGCGCATTGCTCGCCTGCCACGTCGCCCGTATCCGCGGCTGGCCCGTCGCCATCCGGCTTCTCACGCGCCGGCGCGACACCCCATCGCAAACCACGCTCGACGCCGGGGCTCGCCGCGCCAACGTCGCCGGCGCGTTCGCCGTCGGCCAGCCCGGCAGCGCGCGCGGGCGGCGCATCCTGCTGGTCGACGACGTGTGGACCTCCGGGGCGACGGCGCGGGCCGTCGCCCGCGTGCTGCACGACGACGGCGCCGTCGCGGTCGACGTCCTGACCTTCGCTCGCGTCGTCTGAACGCGCTAGGAAGCCCACATGGACGGCGACGCGCGGCGACGCGCCTGGGAGGAGCGCCATGCGAGCGCGACGGCGCCTCCACCGGCCTCGCCCTTCGTGCTCGGCGTCCTCGATCGACTCGCGGCAGCCGCCGATGCGCGCAGCCCGCGGCGCGCTCTCGACGTCGCCTGCGGCGCCGGTCGTCACACCCTCGCGCTGGCCGCCCGCGGCTACCGGGTGACCGCCGTCGACTACGCCCGTCCGGCCCTTGCCCGCCTGCGCGCCGCCGTGGGCAGCCACGGGCTCCCTGTCGACCTCCTCGTGGCCGACGTCGAGTCGTGGCCGCTGCCGGCGGCGCGGTTCGCGCTGGTGCTCGTCGTCGACTTCCTCTCGCGAGCGCTGCTGCCCGTGCTGCGCGCGGCGGTCGCTCCCGGCGGCGTCCTGCTCATGGAGACCTTCACCGTCGGCGACGCTCCGCCCGTGCACCCACGCAATCCGGCGTACCTGCTGCGCCCGGGAGAGCTCGCCGCGGCATGCGCCGGCTGGGAGGTCCTCGCGACCTACGAGCACGGTAGCGACGGGCCGACACCAGCATGCCGTGCAGGGATCGCGGCGCGCGCGCCGCGTTGACAGCCTCGACCCTTTCGGGTCTATCCGAGCGATGACGAGCGATCGAGGCCGTCCGCGGGACGATCGTCGATGAGCGCGTCGGTCGGATCGGCGACGTACGCGTCCTCCGGCGTCGACATCGCCGCCGGCGAGCATCTCGTCCGACGGATCGCTCCGCTGGCACGCGCCACCCGACGCCCCGAGATCGTCGCCGGGGTCGGCGGATTCGCGGCGCTCGCGCGTCTCCCGCGTGGCTACCGCCGGCCGCTCCTCGTCACCTGCACCGACGGCGTCGGAACCAAGCTGCGCATCGCCTTCGCCCTCGACCGCCACGAGACCGTCGGCATCGATCTGGTGGCGATGAGCGTCAACGATCTGCTCACGATCGGCGCCGAGCCGCTGCTGTTCCTCGACTACTTCGCGACCGGCCGACTCGACGTACGGCAAGGCGCCGCCGTCGTGCGCGGCATCGCGCGCGCCTGCCGCCTCGCCGGCTGTAGCCTCGTCGGCGGCGAGACCGCGGAGCTACCCTCCTTCTACGCGCACGGCGAGTACGATCTCGCCGGGTTCGCCGTCGGCGTCGTGGAGCAAGGCCGGGTGGTCGACGGCCGCCGCATCCGCCCCGGCGACGTCCTCGTCGGGCTGCCCTCGGTCGGCCTGCACAGCAACGGCTACGCGCTCGCGCGCCACGTCCTGCTCGAGCGCGCCCGCCTGCGCCTCGATACCACGATCCCGGAGCTGCGGACGACCCTCGGCGACGAGCTGCTGCGGCCGACGCGCATCTACGTTCGTCCGGTCCGGGCGCTGCTGGCGGCGTTTCCGACGGCGATCCGCGGCATGGCGCACGTGACCGGTGGCGGGCTTCCGGGCAACGTCCCGCGCGTGCTGCCGCGCGGCTGCCGCGCGGTGATCCGGCGCGGCTCGTGGCGTACGCCGCCCATCTTCGACCTCATCCAGCGCCTCGGGCGGGTGCCGCGCGGCGAGATGGATCGCACCTTCAACAACGGCATCGGCTTCGTCCTCGTCGTCGCGCGCACGGCGGCCGATCGCGTCATGGCGCGCCTGCGCGCGGCGCGCCTGCGGCCTGCCCTGATCGGCGAGGTCGTGCGCGGCGCCCCCGGGCTCGAGTTCGTCTGAGACCATGGATCGACCCCTGCGCGTCGGCGTGCTCCTCTCGGGCAGCGGGACGAACCTGCAGGCGCTGATCGACGCGATCGCGGCACGGCGTCTCGCGGCCGTCATCGCGGTCGTCATCAGCAACGACCCGGAGGCCTACGGCCTGGCGCGCGCCGACCGCCACGGGATTCCCGCCGTCACGGTTCCGCACGGAGCGTTTCCGACGCGCGCGGACTTCGACGCGAAGCTGGTGGAGGTGCTGCGCGCGCACGACGTCGAGCTCGTCGCCCTCGCCGGCTTCATGCGCCTCGTCTCGCCGGTCCTGCTCGCCGCCTTTCCCGCGCGCGTGCTCAACGTGCACCCCGCCCTCCTCCCGGCGTTTCCCGGTCTCCACGCCGAGCGACAAGCGCTCGCCTACGGCGCCCGCGTGACCGGCGTCACGGTCCATTTCGTCGACGAGCAGACCGACCACGGACCGATCATCCTCCAGGTCGCGGTGCCGATCCTGCCCGACGACGACGAGGAGCGGCTCCATGCCCGCATCCAGCGCCAGGAGCACCTCGCCTATCCACGGGCGATCCAGCTGCTGGCCGAGGGCCGGCTGCGCATCGATGGACGCCGCGTCGTCGTCGCCGATACCGACGTCGACGCCGACGGGGCGCTCGCCAGCCCGCCGTTCCCCGCCCGGGGGACCTGAGCCGATGCGTGCCGCTCGCGCGCTCCGATGGTTGCATCTGGCGCTCGTCGTCGCCGGCGTCGCGCTCCTCCTCGCGCTGGTACGCTCGATCGGAGCGGAGCGCCTCGCCGCGGAGCTGCGCCGCCTCGGCGCGGCGTTCTTCGGCGTCGTGGCGCTCGAGCTGCTGCTCGATGGCTGCAACACGCTCGGCTGGCGCCGCCTGCTGCCGACCCGGGTGCCCCTCTGGCGTCTCTACTGGATCCGCGCGGCCGGCACGGCGGTGAATCAGCTGACGCCGACGGCGACATTGGGCGGCGAGATCGTGAAGGCCCTGCTGCTGCGGCCGCGTGTGCCCGCGGGCGAGGCCGCAGCCTCCATCGTCGCCGCCAAGCTGTCCTTCGCCATCGCGCAGATGCTGCTGGTCCTGTGCGGCCTCGCGGCCGTGCTCGCGCGCCTGGACGGCCAGCCGACGCTACGCGCCGGTCTCGTCCTCGCGACCGCGCTGACGTGCGCGGGTGTGGGCGGCTTCCTCCTGCTGCAGCGGCGCGGCGCGCTGTCCGGTCCGCTTGGCGCCCTGGCGCGTCGCGGTTTCGCAGGCGAATGGATGCGCCGCCTGCATGCGCGCGCGGCCGACGTCGACGAGCGGCTCGCGGCGCTCCATCGCGAGCAGCCGGGCGCCTTCGCCGCATCGATCGCCTGGCACTTCGTGGCGCAGCTCGTCGGAACGATGCAGCTCTGGTTCATCCTGCGCGCGCTCGCGGTGCCCGCGGGCTTCATCACGTGTCTCGCGCTCGAGGCGTTCGCGCTGGTGATCGACTCGGCCTTGTTCTTCGTTCCGGCGCGCATCGGGGTGCAGGAAGGCGGCCGCGTGCTCGTCTTCACCGCGCTCGGACTGAGCGCCGCGACCGGGCTCGCGGTCGCCCTCGTGGTGCGCCTGGACCAACTCGTGGTCGCCGCGGCCGGACTGCTGGCGTACGCCTACTTGTCGAGCACCACCGCCCCCGCGTGCTCGCCGATCGGCGGCCAGCCGCCGGAGGTCCCGGCGGGCGGCACCTCGACCAGCCGCCAGTAGACCGCTCGCGTCACGTGCAGCGCGGCGGTGACGAGCGCCCACGCGCTCGCCGCGAGGAATCCCGCCGACGATCGCCGCACGCAGGCGCCGAGCAGCACGATCCACACGTAGACGTTGCGGCGGCCCGCGATGCGACGGAACCCGGCGTCGAACGGCGACAGCTCGTCGAGCAGCCGCCCGGTGCGCCCGCGCACCACGCCATAGGCCAGGTTGTCGACGAGGTCGCAGGACACGAGGAGCAGGCCGGCCCGCCAGAACGCCGGTCCCCCGGTGACGGCGAAGCCCCGTGCCAGCGAGAGATACCAGAGATTCTCGTACAGGAAGTCCCCGACATGCTCGAGCTCGCCGAGCCTCGACGTCGCGAGCTTCAGGCGCGCCAGCTTGCCGTCCACGCCGTCGAGCACCCCGACGACCAGCGCCAGCGCGAGGCCGAGGCCGACCTGAGCCCGCCAGAACAGCAGGCCCACGGCGGCGGCGAGCACGAGCGTCGCCACGGTGATCTGGTTCGGCGTCACGCGGGTCGGCGCGAGCGCCCGCACGAGCGCGTTCTCGAAGGGGGTGTCGAAGTACGCGCCGGGCAGGTCGAGCCCGCGCTTCTGTACGTGGTCGAGGAGCACGCGCCACGCGTCCCGTCTGTCGCCGCTCGAGTGCACGGCCTGACAGTAGGGCGCGACGACGCCGCGCAGCTCGGGCGCGTACGGGTCGACCGCGGTGAGCGGCAGCGCCCGGGCACGCACGGCCGCCCCGGCTCCATGGCGCTCCAGCGCGTCGCGTGTCAACCGGCCGATCGGTTGTCGCGCGCCGCGCGCGTCGACGACGACCGTGTCCTCGTCCGCGGCGGCGAGGCACCGCAAGAGACGCGGGTCGACGATGTAGTCGGCGGCGAGCACCAGGAACGTCGCGGGCAGGCGCTCCGCCGCGCCCGCGAGCGCGGCGAACGCGTCGCCGCCGCTGACGGCGAGCCGATGGACGCCGGCGACGCGCGCATCGGGCGCGGCGGGAGCCGGCACGTCGGGCGCGAGCAGCAACATCGCCGGTCCGTGTCCGAGGGTTTGCAACTGCCGTAGCTGGCGCTCGAGCAACGCCAAGCCGCCCGGCGCCCCCCGCGCGCACGTACTGACGACGTCGGACACGACGATGACCGCCTGCACACGCTGCCGTATCCCGCACCCCGCGCGCCGCCGCAAGCCCTTCCGCGCCGGCATCGATCGCGACGCCCTCATCTGCTACCTGTGGCGCGTGGACAGACCGGCCGAGCCGCCGCGCGCGGTCCTGCTCGACTACGGCGGCACCCTCGACGGCGACGCCCTCCATTGGTTCGACCACTTCGTCTCCCTCTATGCGCGGGTCGGGGCGGCGCTTGCGCCGGAAACGCTCAAGCCCGCCTTCTACGCGGCGGACGACGCGCTGGCGCGCGTCCCGGGGGTGCAGGAATTCGACCTGCGCGCGATGACGGCGACGCACGTGCACCTCCAACTGCAGGCGCTCGGGCGCCCGGACGAGCGGCTCGAACGCGCGCTGGTGGAAGCGTTCGTCGCCGATACGCGTGCGGCATGGGACCGCAACCGTCCGCTCCTCGCCTGGCTCGCCGATCGCGTCCGCCTCGGCGTCGTCTCCAACTCCTGCGGCAACATGCCGACGCTGCTCGCCGACGGGGCACTCGGCCCTTTCGAGGTGGTCGTCGACTCGGCGACGGCGGGCGTCCGCAAGCCCGATCCGGCGATCTATCTGCTCGCGGCGCACCGCCTCGCGCTGCCGCCGGCGAGCATCCTGCACGTCGGCGACTCATGGGAGCGCGACGTGGCACCGGCGCGGCACGTCGGCATGCGCGCCGCCTGGCTGGCGCGCGCTGACGCCGTCATGCCCGCGGCGCCGAGCGGTGTCGTACGTCTCGCCTCCCTCCTCCAGCTGCGGGAGCTGCTGGCGTGAAGGCCGGCATCATCGCGGCGGGTCACGGCGACCGCTTGCGGGCCGCGGGCATCGCCACGCCGAAGCCCCTCCTCGCGATCGGCGGCCGACCGATGATCGCCCGCGCCATCGACACGGCGCGCACCGCCGGTGCGAGCAGCATCGCCGTCATCGTCAACGCCGAGACGGACGCCGTCCGGAGCTTCCTCGAGACCAACGACTTCGGGATTCCCATCGACCTCGTCCAGCGCACCACGGCGAGCTCGGCGGAGAGCTTCCTCGCGCTCCGGCCGCTGCTCGCGGACGCGCCTTTCCTGCTCCTCACGGTCGATGCGATCGTCGCGCCGGCGGCGGTCCGCGCGCTGACGGCGTGGGCGATGGTCTGTCCGGAGGCCGCCGGCGTGCTCGGCGTCACGCGACTGGTGGACGACGAGAAACCGCTCTGGGCCGAGCTCGACCCCGATGACCGCATCGTCACGCTCGGCGACCCGACCCGCGCCCATCACGTCACGGCCGGCGTTTACTTCCTGAAACCCGTGGTATATTCGCTCGCGGATGCGCGTGGATCGAGCGGATGGAGCGCCTTTCGTCTGCTCTTGGGCGCGCTTCTGGCGCAAGGACATCCGCTCTACGGGTACGACGTCGGCGCCTGCATCGACGTCGACCGCCGCGAGGACATCGCGGCGGCGGAGCGCCTGCTCGGCCTGACGCGGGACCCCGCACCATGACGACGATCGTAGGCATCTTTCGCGAGCCCGAGTTTTCCCCCGGTCGAGTCGCCGACGACGCCGCGATCCTGGAGCGGACCGCGCTGGCCCTGGCGACCCGTGGGATCGAGGTCCGCCTCGGCGCTCCACGGCTCGCCCTCGCCGGCGGCGTCGATGCGGTACTGGCCATGTGCCAGTCGCCGGCGGCGCTCGTGGTCCTCGACGAGGCGGCGACGCGCGTACCGGTGCTGAACGGCGCCCGGGCGATCCGCAACTGCTTCCGCGCCGAGACCGTGCGCCTGCTCGACGCCGCCGGGATTCCCTTTCCGGCGACGTCCGTCTACGCGACCGATGCGGTCGGGGTGACCGGGGCGCCATGCTGGGTGAAGCGCGGCGACGTCCACGCCATGGAGGCCGACGACGTCGTGTTCGCGCGCGACGACGGTGCGCTCGCCCGCATCCTGGCGGCGTTCCGCGCACGTGGCATCGCGCGGGCGGCGCTGCAGTCGCACGTCGACGGGCCCGTGGTGAAGTTCTACGGGACTGCCGACGGCCGCTTCTTCCGCGCCTACACCGAGCTGCCGCAGGCGCCGGCGGCGCTCGATCGCCTCTGTGCGGTCGCCTGCGCCGGGGCCGCCGCGCTCGGGCTGGACGTGTTCGGCGGCGATCTCGTCGTCTCCGCCGACGGCCAGCCAGTGCTGATCGACGTGAACGACTGGCCGAGCTTCGCGCGCTGTCGCGACGAGGCCGCCGAGGCGATCGCGGACTATGTGCTCGCGCGGGTCAGCGGAGAAAGCACGACGCCAAAGAGCGGCTCCATCGCGGTGCCGCTCCGAGACCGAGGGACCATCTTCCATGCCGGATAAACCAGGGGAACGCTCGCGCGCCGTCTTTCGCGAAGAGCAGCAGGTCATTGCTCCCGGGCAACAACGCATTGCGCTCCTCTCCGAGCTGGCGCTTGCCTCGGGCGAGGGCGCGACCGTCACCGATCTCGACGGCAACGTCTATCTCGACTTCTTCGCCGGCGTCGCGGTGGCCAGTCTCGGGCACGCGCACCCGCGTTACGTCGCGGCGATGGAAGCGCAACTGCACCGGATCACCGTCGGCAGCTTCGCGACCGAGAATCGCCTGCGGCTGCTGCGGCTCATCGCCCGTCTCACGCCCGGCGACCTCCGCCGCACGCAGCTCTACAGCGGCGGTGCGGAGGCCGTCGAGGCGGCGTTCCGCCTCGCCATGTCGTACACCGGCAAGCACGAGGTCGTCGGCTTCTGGGGCGGCTTCCACGGCAAGACCGGCGGCGTCATGGGGCTCATCGGCGACGAGTCGAAGCACGGCTGGGGGCCGCTGCCGGGCGGCCGGTACTCCGTCCCGTACGCCGACTGTTTCCGCTGTCCGTTCAAGCTGACCTATCCCGACTGCGGCCTGGCGTGCGTCGAGTTCGCGCGCGAAAGCGTCAAGCGTACGACCGCGGGCTCCGTAGCGGCCATCATCGTCGAGCCGATCCAGGGAACGGCGGGCAACGTCGTGCCGCCGCCGGAGTTCCTGCCCGCCTTGAAGGACTTGGCGCGCGAGATCGGGGCGCTGCTGATCGCGGACGAGATGATCACCGGCTTCGGGCGCACGGGACGCTGGTTCGGTTGCAACCACAGCGGCGTCGTTCCCGACGTGATGACCGTCGGCAAGGGCATGGGCTCGGGGTTCCCGATCAGCGGCCTGATCTCGACCGACGAGATCGTCGCCGCGAAGCCGTTCGCGCGCCCCAGCGCCTCGTCGTCCAGCTACGGCGGCAATCCTCTCGCTGCAACGGCTGCGCTCACCACCATAGAAACCGTCCTCGACGATGGGCTCGTGGAGCACGCGGCGCGTCTCGGCGAGCGCATGCTCACGCGGCTGCGCGACATGCAGGAGCGCTATCCGTTCGTCGCCGACGTGCGCGGCGCCGGCCTGCTGATCGGTTTCGATCTGGTCCGCGACCGCACGTCCAAGGAGCCGCTGCCGCGCGAGCTCACGGAACGCATCTTCCTCGAGGCGCTGCGTCGCGGTCTCCTCATGATGGGGTACTTCCCGCGCGTCCGCATCAACCCGCCGCTCACGATCAGCGCCGAGCAGGCCGACACCGGCCTCGCGATCCTCGACGAGGTGTTCGCCGCGCTCGCCCCCGAGGTGCGCGCCGCGTGACGATCCGCCGCAATCGCGCGCTGCGCGGCGCCCTGATCGGGTGCGGCAACGTCGCCGTCCACGGGCATGCGCCGGCGTGGAAGACGGACCGTCACTTCTCCATCCACGCGCTCTGCGACACCGACGAAGCGCGTCTCGCGGTCGCCGGCCAGCTCTTTCCGGAGGCGCGACGTTACGCCTCGGTCGACGAGCTCCTCGCCACCGAGCGCGTCGATTTCGTGGACGTCGCCACCCCGCCGGTGACCCACGCGGAGATCGCCATCAAGGCCGCCGCCCGCGGGGTGCACGTCCTCTGCGAGAAACCGCTCACGGTGAGCGTCGACGAGTGCAACCGCATTCGCGGCGCGGCGAGCGCCGGCCATGTCGTCGTCTTCACCAATCACAACTGGAAGTACGCGCCGATCTTCCGCACCGCGAAACGCGTCCTCCGGCGTGGCGAGATCGGACGGATCACCCACGTCGAACTGCAGACGCTGCGCGTCCAGCCGCCCGGCGACGCCGCGGACGCGGGGACCTGGCGTCTCGATCCGGTGCAGGCCGGCGGCGGGATACTCGTCGACCACGGCTGGCATGCGTTCTATCTCGCCCTCTACGCGCTGGACGCCGAGCCGGCGGCGATCGCCGCGCGTACCGCCCGGCGCAAGTTCGTCACCAGCGCGGTCGAAGACACGGCCAACTGCACCATCGATTTCGACGGCGCGACCGTGGAGATCTTCCTCACCTGGGCGGCCGACGAGCGGCGGAACGCCGCGCGCTTCACCGGTACCCAGGGGACACTGGAGATCGCCGACCGGACGCTCATCGTGCGCGTCGGCGAGCGCGCGCCGGCGGAGACCGCCTTCGCGCAGCCGCTCTCGGCGGGCTCGTACCATCCCGACTGGTTCGCGGCGATGCTCGACGATTTCCGCGAGGAGTTGTACGAGCCGAAGCTCCGCGGCACGAACTTCCGCGAGGCAGAGACCTGCTGCCGCCTGCTCGAGCTCGCCTATCGCTCGAGCGCGCAGGACGGCGCGTCGCTGCCGTTCCGCGAGCCATTGCCCCCCGTCGACGGCAACGCGGCTGGTGGCTGACGGAGCGCCGGCCCCGCCAGCGTTCGACGCCGTCCTCCTCGTATCGGCCGCGAGCGCGACGCCACTGGCGGGGATGCGGCTCATCGAACGCGCCGCCTTCACGCTGGCGCGCAGCCGCGCCCGCCGCCTGCTCTGTGTGGGCCCGCAGCCGACGGTCGCGCCGCGCCTACCGGTCCTCCCGATCGCCTGGGCGCCCACCCTCGATGGGCCGGCCGCCCAGGCCTGGCTAGCGCGCGCGACCGCGGACGTCATCGTGATGGACGCCGCGTCCGTCGTCGATCCGCCGACCGTCGCGGCCCTCGCGGCGGCGCCCGCACCATCGCCGTTGTACGTACCGGCGGATGCGGCCGTTCTGCTCCGGGTCGCGTCGGCGACGGTCGGCGAGGCCGCGGGAGCGCTGCGGACGGCGGAGACGGCGCATGAGCCCATGGCGTCCCGCCTCCCCGCCGGCGCCCGGCCCTGGCTCCCGCCGGTCGACGCCCTGCTGCTGCGCGTCGGTGACTCGGCGGGACGGGCAGCCGCGACGCGCGCGCTCTTCGCGCGATTGGGGCGCGACGGCGACGGGTGGTTCACGCGCCTCGTCGATCGGCGGATTCTCGCGCGCCCTCACGGCGCTGCTGGTGCCGACCGGCATCAGCCCGAACGCCGTGACCCTGATCTCGATCGCCATCGGCCTCGCCGCGGGCGGACTCTTCGCCGTCGGCAACGTCCGCGCCGGGGTGGCGGGTGCCCTGCTCTTCCTCGCCTCCACCATCATCGACGGCTGCGACGGCGAGCTCGCGCGTCTCACGTTTCGTGAGTCACGCTTCGGCGCCCGGCTCGACGTCGTCGGCGACAATGTCGTGCACGTCGTCGTGTTCGGCGGCATTGCGCTCGGCCTCTATCGCCGCACGCACGATCCCCGCGCCGCGCTCGCGGGATGGGCGTTGGTCGCCGGCGTCCTCGCGTCGATGGTGGTCGTCTACCTCTCGATCGTGCGCCGCGAGCCGAGCGAACGCCAGCGCGCGCTGTTCGGGGCGTTCGCGAGCCGCGAGTTCGCCTATCTGCTGGTGGTGCTCACGCTCGTCGGCAAATTGCAGTGGTTCCTCTGGCTCGCCGCGCTCGGAACCTACGCCTTCGTGCTCGGCATGATCGCGCTCAGGCCTCGCGCGTAGCACGCGACGACGCTCAGAACGCGAACGACAGCCCCGCGATCAGCAAGTTGCTGTTGAGGCCGGGATTGCTGCGCGATTGGCCGGCATTCGAGATGTGACGGAAGCGGTAGCCGGCCGTCAGTGCGAGCTGCTCGTACACCGGTATCTGCAGCCCGACGGCACCCTGGCAGGTGAAGAGGACGTTCGAGCCGAGCGAGAAGTGACGGAGGTCCTCGTACAGCATCCCGCCCTCCAGCTCGGCGTACGGCTGGACCCGAGGGAAGGCCATCCGGTAGCGCAGGAGCAGGCCGCCGCCGAGCTCCATCGCCTTCGACGTTTCATAGATGCGGCTGAACATGCCCTCGATCCCGAACGTCACGATACCGGGCGCGGGCCCGCCGAGGATCCTCATGACGCGCCCGACGCGCGGGAAGAACGTCACCATCTGGGCGTTGTTCGTGATCCCGAACGAGTACGCCGTCTGCAGGCCGATCTCGTAGGAGCCGATCGCCGGAAGCGGCGCCGCGGCGCCGCTCTCCTCCGCCGCGGACGATGTCGCGCATCCGACGCTGAGCGTCAACAGTACGAGCATCCAGACTGCCGCTCTCGGCCGTATCCAGTGCGGAGGAAACTTTTCCCGTCCACCACGTGTTGGATCCGTCGAGAGGATAATGCCATGACCCATTTTCCAACCTCCCCTCACCCGGTGGCTGAGTACCACGGGGACGAGGCGTTTCCGCTCCTGCCAGCACAGTATGCCGAACTGTGCCGCGGCAGCGAGCCCGTGCAGCCCGAGCGTCGGCTCATGCTTGCCGTGCTGAGCGACGCGATCGTGCTCTTCCAGACCGGAGGATCGCAGCTCGCCCGACGTCACGAGGTCGTCGACGCCCACCGTTGGCTCCTGTCCGACGATCGCCGATGGCCGTACTCGTTCGTGAACGTGTGCGAGACGCTCGGGATCGCGTTCGAGCCGCTGCGCCGCGCATTGGTACGCAGTCAGACCGATGCGCTCCGCTTGCGGAAGACGGCGGCGCGACGACGGCTGCTCGCCGGCGTCGCGCCGGCACTCGCGCAGGCCGGCTGACCGCGCGTCGCAGGCGGCTTTGGGGGGTCGTCCGGGCCAGGGTGGACGTGTGCCCTGTACCGGACGCCCCCTACCCGAGGCATCGGCTACACCAGCCGGGCGCGGCGCCGCGCGTACCCGACCATGCGTGCGAGCACCCGTACGGCGCGTTGTCCGGACGGGAGGGTCAGCCGGCCGGACTCGGCGACCGCGAGCGGTCCGGCGTTGCCGTACGCCCGATCGGCGTGCACCAGCTCGGACGCGACGAGGATCGGCTTCCCGTAGCGGCGGCTCGCGTCGGCCGCCGCCAGCGCGTAGCGCCGGTCCTGACTCTCGTGGAAGGTGGCGATGCGCTCGAGCCCATGCTCCGGCCAGAAGGGACCGCGGCGGAACATCTGCGCCTGCGCCGCCTGGATGCCGATGCCGAGGTAGATGATCGCGTCGATATCGGAGTGCGCCGCCATCAGCTCGAGCACCTCGGGAATCGTGTCTCGCGTCTCGCCACCGGCGAGGTCGATCGGGTTCGACCGGCTCCAACGCGCCGGCACCATGCCGTCGATCGTCCGCCGGAGATCCTCGGGCAACGCAACGAGCTCGAGACCGGCGGCGACGCAGGCGTCGGAGGTGAGCACTCCCCACCCGCCCGCCGCCGTCAAGATCACCGTCCGCGGCCCGCGCGGCAGCGGTTGCGTCGCGAACGTCGCGGCGGTCTCGTAGGCCTCCTCGACACTCGTCACCGCCACGATGGCCGCCTGGCGGCAGACGCCGGCGAACACCTGCTCGTCCGAGGCCAGCGCGCCGGTGTGGGAGCTCGCGGCGCGTTTGCCGGCCCCGGTCACCCCGCCGCGGACGAGGACCAGCGGCTTCCGCGCCCCGTGCCGGCGCGCCACGTCGAGGAAGCGACGGCCGTCGCTCACGCCCTCCAGGTACGCGAGGGTGACGTGCGTCTCGGGATCCTCGCCGAAGTACTCGAGGTAGTCGGCCAGCGCGAGCTGCGCCGAGTTGCCGCAGGAGATCGCCTTCGCGATACCGACACCCGACAGACAGGCGTAGTTCATGAAGCTCGAGCCGATGTTGCCGCTCTGCGAGACGATGGAGATCGGCCCGGGCGGCGGCAGCGGCGCCACGATCTGCGCGCACATTCGGACTCCGGTGGCGACGACGCCCTGTCCGTTCGGGCCGGCGACGACCAGGCCGAGCTCGTTCGCGAGCGCGACCAGGCGGCGCTCCGCATCCTTGCCCTCCGTCGACTCGCCGTATCCCGCCGACGCCACGAACGCCGCCCGCACGCCGATCGCGGCGCAGGCGCGCAGGATCTCCTCGTTCACGGCGCTCGGCGTGCAGACGAAGGCGAGATCGGCGCGGCCGGCCGGGATCTCGCCGACGCTTCGATACGTCGGCCGGCCGTAGCAGATCGCACCGTCGCGATTCACGGGAAAGATCTCGCCGCCGAACCCGCCCGCCAGGAGATTGTGGTACGCCACGCTGCCGAACTTCCCCGGATGCGACGACACGCCGGTGACGACGATGCCGCGCGGGTTGAACAGCGGGCGGAGCCGCTCGAGGACGGCGCTCACGCCGCGCCCGCCTCGAGCTCGACCAGCGCGTCCACCACCACCGGCGTGGCGCCGCTCACGATCAGCGGGTTGATGTCGATGGCGCGGATGTCGCGCCGCTCGCAGCCGAGCCGTCCCAGCGTGGTGAGCAAACGCCCCAGCGCGACCCTATCGACCGGCGGCTCGCCGCGGACGGCGCCGAGGAGCCTGCGCGTCTGCAGCGCGTCGATCAGCTCGTCGGCATCGGCCCCGAGGAGCGGCGCGACCGCAAAGGCGACGTCGCCCACGGCCTCGGCGAAGATCCCGCCGACGCCGAGCATCACACACGGCCCGAAGACCGGATCGCGAACCAGCCCGGCGATCAATTCGCGGCGCCCGTGCACCATCGGACAGACGAGCAGGTGCGCGCTGCCGTCGGCGTCGCGGCGCGCGGCGATCAGAGCGCGGCCCGCGGCGCGCACCGCCTCCGCGTCCGCGAGCCCGAGCCGCACGAGGTTGCGCTCCGTCTTGTGCGCGATGCCGCGTCCGCACAGCTTGAGCGCGACGGGGAAGCCGAGGACCGCGGCGGCCGCCGCAGCCTCGTCCACGGTCGCCGCCACGCGCTCGGGCGGCACGGCAATCCCGGCGGCGCGCAGGAGCTCTTTCGACTCGTGCTCGGAGAGTGTGTGTCCCACGCCCGCCTACCATACGAATGCCGCGGCGGCTTTGCCACCCGTGCGGGAAGGTCCGCGTCGACGATTGACCCGGAACCATCACGCGGCTATGCGCCTGCCCATGAGACACTGGTTCGCGCTCTCCGCGATCGGCCACGATCGGCCGGGCATCGTCGCCGACCTCGCGCAGCTGATCTACGACTGCGACTGCAACCTCGAGGACTCCAGCATGACGATCCTCGGGAGCGAGTTCGCCGTCCTGCTGCTGCTCTCCTCGGGCAGCGGCGACGCCGAGCGCCTGTTGGCCAGCGGCTGCAAGCGCCTGGAATGGGAGAAGCGTCTCACGGTCTTCTTCCGCCCGCTCGACGCGGAGCCGGTCGCCTACGCGACGCGCGCACGGGCCCGCCGCTATACGTTGCAGGCGAGCGGGGTCGACCGCGCCGGCATCGTCGCCAGGATCGCCCGTTGCCTGGCCGACCACGACGCGAACATCGCCGAGATGAGCACCCAATCACGGCCGGAGCCGGAGAGCGGCACGCCGATCTACACGGTGCGCATCCGGCTCGACGTCCCGTCGTCGGCCGACGTGGCGGCGCTCACCCGTCGCCTGCACGCGATCGCGGAGGAGCTGCAGGTCGATCTCGCGTTCGATCCCGAGCCCTGACCGGCGCTACGCGACCGCGCCGACGACGCGCTCGAGCTCCTCCGGCGCGCCACGGCCGGTCACGCAGCAGACGACGCCGCCGCGCCGCATGATCCACGTCCCCAGATCGCCGCTCCAGGCATAGCGCCGCTCGGCCACGGCGCTCCCCGGGCGTCGCTCGAGGTCGCGGAACCGGTGGCAGACGACGATCTGGCCGTCCCGCTCGTACACGCTGACGGCGAAGACGACGCCATGGCGCACGCGAATGGCGCCCCCCAGCAGACGGTATCCGGCCCGCCGCAGATCGAAGACCGAGGCGGGGAACGCGAAGCGCCCCGAGCCGTCGAAGTAGCGCGCCAGCACCGCGGGATCGCCGGTCGCAACGTCGAGCGGCAGATGCGCCGCCTCCGCCAGATGGTAGTCGTCGGCAACGGCCCCGAGGGGGTCCACGCCCGGCGGCCACAGCAGCGCGAGCGCCACCAGCGCGAGCACGACGGCGCCGGCGGCCAGGGTGAGCGGTCGCGGTCCCGGCGCCCTCGCCGGCGCCGCGGTTTCCCGTCGCAACGCGGCGCGCAGGCGCTCCTGTACGGCGGCCGGCGTCTCGACGAGACGTGGAATGCGACGCAGATGCGCGACGAACTCCGCCTCGAGCGCACGCGCATTGCGGCAGACGGCGCAGCGGTCGAGGTGCGCTCGCACCGTCTCGCGCTCGCTCGCCGACAACGTGTCGTCGAGATCGGCGACGATGAGCTCGTGGTACGTGTCGCAATCCATCAGCCGCTCACGATGCCGCGCTGGCGGGCGTACTCGTGCAACGCGACCTGCAGGAGACGGCGCGCCCGCGACAGTCGCGAGCGGACGGTGCCGATCGGGCATCCGAGCGCGGTCGCCGCCTCGGCGTACGACAGCTCGTGCACGTCGACGAGGAGGACGACCGCGCGGAACTCGTGCGGCAAGCTCTCGAGCGCACGCTCGATCTCGCCGTCCACCGGCTGACGCAGGAACACGTCCTCGCGCCCGCCATCCATCGACGCGGCGATACGCTCGTACGCTTCCGCGACCGCGGCGAAATCGATACGCCGCTGCTCGGCGACCCGGTGGCGATGGCGGTTGCGCAGGACGTTGTAGAGGATCGTCAGCAGCCAGGCCTTGAGGTTCGTGCCCTCCCGGAAGCGGTGGAAGAACCGGTAGGCGCGAAGGTAGGTCTCCTGCAGGAGGTCCTCGGCCTCGGTGCGGTCGCGGGTGAGATAGAGCGCGGCGGTATACACGTGGTGCATCAACGGCAGCGCGCTCGCCTCGAAACGCGACTTCAGGTTTCGATCGCCCGCCATGCAGGATGCTTCACCCCGACGACGCGACGCGTGCCCGTGCGGTTCTGCAGGGAGAACCACGCAGCGCGGACGCGAGTTCCCGGGTCCAGCCCGACCGACGCCGCAGTGCGGCGGTCAGGGGAGGTTCGCGAGCCCGCCCCGGTCGGCCAGGGCCCGGAGCTCGACGTAGCCGCCGACGGGGGCGTCGTCGATGAAGATCTGCGGCACGGTACGTCGACCCTGCGCGCGCGCCACCATCTCCATGCGCAACGCGTCGTCATCCTCGACGTTCACCTCGTCGTACGGGATCCCCCGCTCGTGCAGCAGACGCTTCGCCTGCACGCAGAAGGGACACACCGTGGTGGTGTAGATCTTCACCCGCGCCATGCCCGCAGCCTACTGGCGGCCGCGAGGCGTCGCAAGTATGGTCTTCACCGGTGGAGGCCTTTCGCACCCTGGTCGACGTGGTGGCGCGGCTGCGGGGATCGGGCGGCTGCCCGTGGGACCGCGAGCAGACCCATCAGAGCCTGCGACCCTGCCTGCTCGAGGAGTGCTACGAGGTGCTCGACGCGCTCGATCGGGCGGATCCGTCGGCGCTACGCGAGGAGCTGGGCGATCTCCTCCTCCAGATCGTCTTCCACGCGCAGATCGCCACCGAGGCGGGGCAGTTCAGCGTCGCGGACGTGAGCGCCGACGTCGCGGCGAAGATGGTGCGCCGCCATCCGCACGTCTTCGGCGACGCCACCGTCGTGGACAGCGCGGAGGTGACGCGCAACTGGTCCCGTATCAAGGCGGAGGAGCGCGCCCGCCGCGGCGCCGAGGACGCGTCGGTGCTGAGCGGCCTGCCGCCCGAGCTCCCGGCGCTCCACGCCGCGGCGCGGCTCGGCGAAAAGGCTGCCCGCGTCGGCTTCGATTGGCCCTCGCCCGCCGCGGCCCTCGGCAAGGTCCGCGAGGAGCTGCGGGAGCTCGAGGAGGCCCTCGCCGACGGTCGCCCGGAGCGCATCGAGCACGAGATCGGCGACCTCCTCTTCGCGCTCGCGAGCGTGGCGCGCCTCGCGGGTCACAGTCCGGAGATGGCGCTGCGTCAGGCACTCGCGCGCTTCGGCCGGCGGTTCCGCCGCATGGAGGCGACCGTGCAGGCGAGCGGTCGCGACATCCACGCCCTCACGGCGGCGGAGCTGGACGCGGTCTGGGTCGAGGCCAAGACGCACGACCCGGAGTGATCGGCACGCCCGGCGGCGCCGCCGGCGCCTGCGGCGGACGGTGCGTCAGGAGCCCGCCCGCCGCAGGAGATCGCGGATCTCGCGCGCCTCCGGCCGCGCGACGACGACGAGCGCCGCGACGTACGTGGCGATCGCCGCGGCCACGGCCAGGGTCAGCCAGCCCATCCGCACCGCCAGCGGCACCGTACCGTCGAACCAGGCCACGTGCCCGGTCGTCAGACGCACGACCGGAACAATGGTCAGCGCGGCGACAGCCGTGCGCAGGGTCGAGCGGAGCCAGGCCGCCCAGGGGAAGCGCCTCACGCGCCACGCGAAGGCGAGGCCGAGGAGCACGAGATTGACCGTGCCCGCCAGCGCCGTCGCCAGCGCCAGGCCCCCGTGCCTGAGGTGCAGCAGTGCGCCCGTCTCGACGATCGCGGCGAGCGTGCTGTGGGTCGCCCCCGCCCCGGCGACGGGCCCGACGAAGAGCGCGATACCCCCGACGTTCGCAACGAGCGCGCCGGCAGCGGCCCATACGGGGCTGCGCGTGTCCTGCAGGGCGTAGAACGCGGGCACCAGCATGCGCACCGTCGCCACCGACCAGAGCCCGAGCGCGAAGCACCGCACCGCCAACGCCGTCTCCTGCGCCTCGTGCGCCCCGAACGCCCCGCGCTGCAGCAGCACCGACGTCAGCGGGCCCGCGCTCGCCATCAGTCCGACCGCGGCCGGCAGCGCGAGGACGTTCACCAGGCGCAGCGCGAACGCCACGGTCTCGCGGAACTCCGCGGCGTCCTGCCGCGCCAACGTCGCGAAGCTCGGCAGCGCGGCCGTACCGAGGGCGACCGCGAACACGCCGAGCGGGAACTCGAACAGGCGCTCGCCGTACCACAGATAGGACACGCTTCCGGCGGGCAGCAACGACGCGAACATCGTGTTCACCAGGACGTTCACCTGATAGACCGCCGAGCCGAAGATCGTCGGCACCATGAGCCGCGCGACCCGCGTCACCGCCGGATGGCGCGGCTGCCAGGCGGGGCGCAGGAGCACACCCGCGCGGCGCAGCGACGGCACCTGGATCAGGAGCTGCCCGAATCCGCCGAGCAGCAGGCCGACGACGAGGCTGTAGACGCCGATCCAGCGCGTCAGGGCCACCGCCGCGGCGACCATGACGAGGTTCAGCACCGTCGGCGAGACCGCCGGAGCGGTGAACTCCCGCAGCGTGTTGAGCACCCCGGCGGCGACCGCCACCAGGCCGATGAGGACGAGATATGGAAAGACGAGCCGCGTCAGGCGCACGGCCAGCTCGAGCTTCCCGGGGGTCGCGGAGAATCCGGGCGCAAATAGCCCCGTCAACGGGCCCGCGATCAGCATCCCCGCCATCGCGAGCCCGGTCAGCACCGCCGCCATGACGGTGAAGAGGACGCGCGCGATGCGATCCGTCTCGGCTCGCCCGTGCACGCTCAACGATTCCGACAGCACCGGCACGAAGGCCGCGCTCGCCGCACCCTCCGCGACCAGCCGCCGCAGGAGGTTCGGGATGCGGTACGCAACGAAGAACGCATCCGCCGCCATGCCGGCGCCGAAGAGGCCGCTCACCACCGCGTCGCGCAGGAGCCCCATCACGCGGGACAGCACCGTGAGGGCGCCGACCCGCCCCGCGGCACGGGCGATCGCGCGGCGCTCGCTCATTGTTGACGACCCGCGTGACGGCTGGTATCAACAGGCCCCCGATGAACAAACATCCATCGGCGCAGAAGCGCCACCGCCAGAGCGTGAAGCGCCATGCGCGCAATCAGGCGATTCGTTCCCGAGTCCGCACGTTCGTGAAACGGGTGCGTGAGTCGATCGAGGCCAAGAACCTCGACGAGGCGAGCACCCGACTGCGCAGCGCGACGCGAGCGATCGACAAAGCCGTCACCAAGGGCGTTCTGCATCGCAATACCGCGTCGCGGAAGATCTCCCGCTTGACGCGCGCCGTCCGGGATCTCGGCGCGGGCGCGTAGGCCGCTCGCCTCACGCTCGGCTCACGCAGGGACGTGGGCCGCTCCCGTGATCCGGGCGCCACGCCGCACGCACACGCGCAGCAGCCATTCCTCCAGGAGCGCGCGCCCGTCTCCCGTGCCGGTCTTGATGGCGAGATCGATGTCGGCGAGATGGACCATCGCGCGCCGCAGCTCCCGCGTCCCGTATGCCCTGACCCCCTGCTGGAACGCGCGGCGCTGGTAGGGGTTGACGCCGACCGCGCGCTCGGCGTCCTCGAGACGGCGTCCGCGCGCCATCAGGTCGGCGCCCGCGAGGATGGGGCGCAAGGTCGCCGCCAGCGCGCCGATGAGCGCGATCGGCTGGGCGCCCTCGTCGAGCGCGTGGGCGAGCAACCGGCTGGCGCGTGCCGGATCGCGCGCGCAGACCGCGTCGGTCATCTCGAACGTCCCGTGCTCGCGTCCCGGGGCGCTCACGCGAAGCACGTCCTCGGCCCCGATCGTGCGCTCGGCGGGCACGGCCGCCACGAGCTTGTCGATCTCGCTCGCCAGGACCAGCAGGTCGCGTCCGACGCACTCGAGCAAGCGCCCGCGCCCGTCCTCCGACAGTCGCCGGCCGCGTTCGCGCGCCAGGCGATCCGCCCACTCGGCCATCTCCCCATGACGTGGATGATCGACCGGCACCTTGCGTCCGATCTCGCGACAGCGCGCGAAGAGGCGCCGCCGCTGATCCGCGCCGCGCGCCACGATGGCGACCGTCACCTGCGGCGCCTGACGCTCGAGCGCCTGTATCAACCTCTCGTGACAGCGCTCAGGAAGCGCCTCGGCGCCGCGGATCACGAGCAGCGTACGCCCGCCGAACAGCGACGGCGTCTCGATCGCCTCGGCGATGGCGTCCGGATCGCAGTCCGCGCCGTGGTAGCGCAGCACGGCGACGCTGCCTCCTTCGCGCTCGAGCCCACGCTGGATCTCCGCGAGGGCCTGGTCGGCCCGCAACGCATCGAACTCGCCGCGGCGCTCCTCGGCGAGGACGTGCAGGACGGCCCCGCTCAGAAGTCCTCCATGATCTGGTCGTAGACGTCGTGCGCCAGCGACTGCAGCAGCCGCGACTGCGTCTCGCGACGCCGGCTCTCGGCGAGCTGGATGTCGGTGAAGGCGCCGAGATCCTCGGCGTTCAAGGTGGAGCTGCGGAACTCGGACGAGGTAGTGACGATCACCGAGGCGACCGATTCGAAGTCGCCGGTCTCCCGCAGTCCCTTGACCTGCCAGATGAGCGCGCCCGTATCGCGCCGCCGCAGCTCGAGGTCGAGCATCAGCAGCGTCTGGTAGGTCAGCACCTCGTCCTTGCTGTTGAAGGCCACCGGCCGGTCCACCGCCTGGCGCAGGGTCCCCGACAGGAGCAGATCCCCCTCGGCGGGCTTGGCGGCGATGCGGAACGGTCCACGCATGGCGAACTCGCGCTCGATCGCGAGCGCCACGCGCTTTTCGAGGCCGGCCTCGCGCGTGTCGTTCGCGAGCGCCTCGACGCCGATGGTGTGCAGCTCGGGGGCGAACGTGCGCCCGCCGGAGTTGAAGCCGTATCCGCAGCCGCCGAGCACGGGGAGCACCAGACAGGCGAGGCGCACCCGGGCGGCGAGGTCGTGGCGCCGTTCCCGCATTCAGATCACGATGCTGACCAGCCGCCCGGGGACGACGAGCGTCTTGCGGATGGCCTTGCCGGCGATCTGCGCCTGCACGCGCTCCTCCGCCAACGCGCGGGCGAGGACCTCGTCGTCGGGCGTATCGGGCGTCACGCTGAAGCGCGCGCGCACCTTGCCGTTCACCTGCACGACCATCTCCACCTCCTCCTCCACCAGCGCCGTCTCGTCGACGGCCGGCCAGGGCACGGCCTCGAGGTCGCCCATCCCGACCTGCTGCCACAGCTCGTTCGCGATGTGCGGCACGAAGGGCGCGAGCAGCAGGAGCGTCGTGCGTACGGCGCCGGCAACCGCCGCGCGCAGCGCCGGATCCTCGGGCGGCGTCTCTTGCACGAGCTCGGCGTAGCCGTTCACCAGCTCCATGATCGCCGCGACCGCGGTGTTGAAGTGCTGCCGGCGCTCGATGTCCTCGGTGACCCGGTCGATCGTGCGATGCGTGAGGCGACGGAGCGCCCGCGCGTCGGGATCGGCGTCGTCGAACCCGCTCGGCCCGTCGGCGGCGCCGCTCGCCCGGAGCCACCCCACCCCACGGACCACCACCCGCCACAAGCGGTGCAGGAAGCGCGACGCGCCCTCGACGCCCTGGTCGCTCCACTCGAGATCCCGCTCCGGCGGCGCGGCGAAGATCGAGAAGAGCCGCGCCGTATCGGCGCCGTACCGCTCGCACCAGATAGTCGGGGTCGACGACGTTGCCCTTCGACTTGCTCATCTTCGCGCCGTCCTTGATGACCATGCCCTGCGTGAGCAGTTTGGTGAACGGCTCGTCGAGCGGCGGTGCGCCGGCGGCGCGGGTATAGCCGAGATCGCGCAGCGCGCGCGTGAAGAAGCGCGAGTAGAGGAGGTGCAGCACGGCGTGCTCGATGCCGCCGATGTATTGATCGACGGGCAGCCAGTACGCGATCGCGCTCGGGTCGAACGCGCGCGCCGTCATCGCCGGGCGAGGTGTAGCGCAGGAAGTACCAGGAGGATTCGAGGAAGGTGTCAAAGGTGTCGGTCTCGCGACGTGCCGGCGCGCCGCACCGCGGGCACGTGGTGCGGACGAAGCTCTCCAGCTTGGCGAGGGGCGAACCCCCGGTGCCGGAGAACTCGACGTCCGTCGGCAGCACGACAGGAAGATGCTCGCGTGGAACCGGCACCACGCCGCACCCCTCGCAGTAGACGATCGGGATCGGTGCACCCCAGTAGCGCTGCCGCGAGACGCCCCAGTCGCGCAGGCGGTACTTGGTGGTCGCCCGTCCGAAGCCCCCCGCCTCCGCCGCCGCGGTGATCCGCTCCTTCGCGACCTCGCTCGGCAAGCCATCGAACGGACCCGAGGCGACGAGGCGGCCGGCGTCGTCGTAGGCCTCCGCCATCGTTGCCGCTTCGAGCGCGGCGCCTTCGGGCTGGACGACGACCCGCATCGGCAGGTCGTGCGTGCGCGCGAACTCGAAGTCACGTTGGTCGTGGCACGGCACCGCCATCACGGCGCCGGCGCCGTAGGCCATCAGCACGAAGCTCGCGGCGTAGATCGGCACGCGCGCTCCGGTGAACGGATTGCGGCAATACGCTCCGAGGAAGACCCCGTCCTTGCCCTCGGCACGCTCCGCCTGCGGCATCGCGCGCACCCGACGCACGAACTCGGTCACCGCCGCCTCGTGCGGCGTCCCGCGCGGACAGGCTCGCCGACCAACGGGTGCTCGACCGCGACGCTCGCGAACGTCGCGCCGAACACGGTATCCGGACGCGTCGTGAAGACCGTGATACCGCCCTCGCGGCCGGCGAGCGGGAAGGTCAGCTCGGCGCCGACGCTGCTGCCGATCCAGTTGCGCTGCATCGTGAGGACCTTCTCCGGCCATCCCGGCAACGCGTCGCAGGCGGCGAGCAGCTCCTCGGCGTAGGCGGTGATGCGCAGGAACCACTGCTCGAGCTCGCGCTCCTCGACGATGGACTCGCAGCGCCAGCAGCGTCCGTCCTCGACCTGCTCGTTCGCGAGCACCGTCTGGCAGCGGCCGCACCAATTGACCAGCGCGCTTGCGCCGATAGGCGAGGCCGCGCTCGAGCATCGCCAGGAAGAATTCCTGCTCCCAGCGATAGTAGCGCGGATCGCAGGTCGCGACCTCGCGATCCCAGTCGTAGCTGAAGCCCATGCGACGGAGCTGCACGCGCATGTTGTCGATGTTGTCGCGCGTCCACACCGCGGGATGGATGCCGCGCTCGATCGCGGCGTTCTCGGCCGGCAGCCCGAACGCATCCCAGCCGATCGGGTGCAGCACGTTGAAGCCGCGCATGCGACGCTGCCGCGCGACGACGTCGCCGATCGTGTAGTTGCGGACATGGCCCATGTGGATGCGTCCCGACGGATACGGGAACATCTCGAGGCAATAGAACTTCGGACGCGCGGGATCGGCGGCGGCGGCATGCGTGCGTCGGGCCGCCCAGTGCTCCTGCCAGCGCGTCTCGACGGCCTGCGGATCGTAGCGCGACTCCGGACGCTCGGCGCTAGAGCTCACGCCGACCCTCCTTCGCGCCGACCGCCGTCGCGATGTGGTCGAGGACGCCGTTGACGAACGTCGGGGAGTCCTCGCTCCCGAAGCGTTTTGCGATCTCGATCGCCTCGTCGATGGCGACGCTCGCGGTACGTCCGGCCGCTCCAGCGATCTCGAAGGCGGCGACGCGCAGGATGTTGCGGTCGATCTGCGACAGCCGATCCACGCGCCAGTGCGCCGCGCTCGCGCCGATCAGCTCGTCCAGACGCGCCCGCATGGCGACGACGCCCTCGACCAGCTCGGCCGCGAAGGCGCGCGCCGCCTCGCTGCGCTCCGGCTCGTCGGGCTCGTCGAAGTGTCGCCACAGATCACCGGCATGCGCGGCGGCGTCGCTGCCGCCCGTCACGTCCATCTGATAGAGCGCCTGCAACGCGAGCTCGCGGCCACACCGTCGGGAGCCGGTCATGCCCTATCCGAGCACGCGGCCGAGCCGCGCCATCTCGATCGCCGTGACCGCGGCCTCGTAGCCCTTGTTGCCGTGGCGCGCTCCGGCGCGATCGAGCGCCTGCTCGATCGTATCGGTGGTGAGCACGCCGAAGGCGACCGGCAGCCCGTGGTCGGCGATGATCCGGCCGAGACCGCGTGTGACCTCGGAGGCGATGTACTCGAAGTGCGGCGTCTCGCCGCGCACGACGGCGCCGAGACAGATCAGCGCATCGTAGCGGCCGGCGGCGGCCAGGCGCCGCGCCGCGAACGGCACCTCGAACGCGCCGGGCACGTGCACGACGACGACGTCCGCCGCCGCGACGCCGTGGCGCTCGAGCCCCTCGAGCGCACCACGGAGCAGCGACTCGGTGACCGTGCGGTTGAAGCGCGCGACCACGATGCCGACGCGCAGACCGGCGCCCTCGAGCGTTCCCGTGAGTTCGCGCGCATCCATCACATTCAGCTGATCAGCTTGAGGCCGCTGAAGAGATGGCCGAGCTTCTGCTGCTTGGTCCGGAGGTAGGCGATGTTGCCGCTGCGCGCCGGCACCTCGAGCGGCAACGCGCTCGACGACCTCGATCCCGTAGTCCTGCAGGCCGACCACCTTGCGCGGGTTGTTGGTCAGGAGCCGGACCTTCCGCACCCCGAGATCACGCAGGATCTGCGCGCTGATGCCGTAGTCGCGGAGATCCTCCTTGAAGCCGAGCTCGAGATTCGCCTCGACGGTGTCGCGCCCGCGATCCTGGAGCGCGTAGGCGCGGATCTTGTTGGCGAGCCCGATGCCGCGGCCCTCCTGGTGCATGTAGACGATCACGCCCTGCCCGAGGTCCTCGATCAGCCGCATCGCATATCGCAGCTGGTCGCCGCAGTCGCAGCGCTCCGATCCGAAGACGTCGCCGGTGAGGCACTGCGAGTGCACCCGCACCAGAACCGGCTCGGCCGCGCGCGGCACACCCTTGACGAGCGCCATGTGCTCGTGACGATCGACCGCGTTGCGGTAGACGATGGCGCGATACGTCGCGCCGCCGGCGCTGGTGAAATCGGCTTCGAGGGTACGCTCGACCAGCAGCTCGCTGCGGAGGCGATGCGCCGCCAGCTGCGCCAGGGTTGCCATCTTGATGCCGTGCTGGCGGGCGAGCGCGTCGAGATCGGCGCCGTGCGCGACGGAGCCGTCGTCGCAGAGCACCGTGCAGAGCACCGCCGCGGGCTCGAGACCGGCGAGCCGCATGAGATCGACCGCCCCCTCGGGATGCCGCATGCGCGCCAGCACGCCGCCGCGCTGCACCTGGATCGGCACGACGTGACCGGGCATCACGAGATCGCCCGGTCCGGCGCCGTCGGCGACCGCCACGCGGATCGTCCGGGCGCGGTCGGCGGCGGAGATCCCCGTGGTGACGCCGCTGCCGCGCCTCGATCGAGGCGCCGTACGCCGGCTGCCGGTCGTCACCCGGCGCCGCGAGCAGGGGGATACCGAGGTGCCGCATGCGACCCTCGGTCAACGCCGACGCTGACGAGACCGCGCGCGTGGGTGGCCAGGAAGTTGACGGACTGCGGCGTGACCCGCTCGGCCGCCAGGCAGAGGGCGCCGTCATCCTCCTGCTCGCCGATCAGCAGGACCAGCTTGCCGGCGCGCAGATCCGGCAGGCACTCGTCGATGGGCGTCGGCATCGGGATCGGTACTATAGCGGCTCCCCGCTAGTATTGCACCGCTCCCTCCCAGAGCAGGTCGGGCCCGAGGCGGCGGACCCGCGGCGCCACCAGCCGTGGCGCCGCAGCCAACCGACGGACACCGAGGGAGGCCGAACATGGGGCGCCCGTCGCCCCCGAGCAGGCGGGGTGCCGCGACGAGCAGCACGCGGTCGACGGCGTGCTCCCGCAGCATGCCGGCGGCCAGGTCGCCGCCCCCCTCGACGAGGACGCTCACCACGCCGCGTGCCGCGAGCGCCGCGAGCAACGCGCTCACCTTCAGCCGGCCGCGCCGCCCGGGCAGGAGCAGCACCTCCGCCCCTGCATCGGCCAGCGCTCGCCGGCGGCGGGCGCTCGCCGCCGCGGTGGTCGCGACCAGCGTCGTCGCGCTCGAGCGCTGCCGGACGAGACGCGCCGTCGGCGGGATGCGCAGGCGCCCGTCGACCACGACGCGCAACGGATCGCGGCCCCGCGCGAGGCGACAGGTGAGCGCCGGGTCGTCGGCGAGCACGGTTCCGGCGCCCACCATCACCGCGTCGACGCGATCGCGCAGGCGGTGCACGTAGCGGCGCGCCGCCGCGCCGCTGATCCAGCGCGACTCGCCGCTCGCCGTCGCGATGCGCCCGTCGAGCGATGCCGCGAGCTTCAACAAGACGAAGGGTCGCCGGTGCACCACGAAATGGCGGAACCAGGCCGAGACCTCGCCCGCCTCGGCCGCGAGCACGCCGACGTCGACCCGGACGCGTGCCGCCCGCAGCGCCCGCAGGCCGCGACCGCGCACCCGCGGATTGGGATCGCCGACCGCGGCGACCACGCGCGCGACGCCGGCCGCGATCACCGCCTCCGCGCAGGGCGGCGTGCGCCCGTGATGGTTGCACGGCTCGAGCGAGACGTAGAGCGTGGCGCCGCGCGCCGCACGCCCCGCCTGCCGCAGCGCGACCACCTCGGCGTGCGGGCCGCCGGCGCGCTCGTGCCATCCCTCGCCGACGACAGAGCCGCCCCGCACCACCACCGCACCGACCGGAGGATTCGGACTGGTGCGGCCGAGCCCGCGGCGCGCCAGCGCGATCGCGCGCGCCATGAAGCGGCGGTCGTCCGCGGCGCGCGGAGGGCGGGTCGCCATCGCCTCAGCGGCCGCGCGGCTTGCGTGGGCGTGCGTCGCCGCGGCGTTCGCCGCCGCGACCGCCCCGTCGCTCTTTGATCAGCTGCTCCAGCTCCTCCATGAACTCGCCGATGTCCTGGAACGATCGGTAGACCGACGCGAAACGCACGTAGGCGACCGTGTCGAGGCCGTGCAGCTCGCGCATCACCGCCTCGCCGACGACCGAGCTCGGCGAGCTCCCGCTCGCCGCGCTCCTGCAACGTCGCGCTCGATCCGGTCGACGATCGACCTCGATCTGCTCCATGGAGACCGGCCGCTTCTCGCAGGCGCGCTTCAGACCGGCCACGATCTTCATGCGATCGAAGGGCTCGCGCCGGCCGTCCTTCTTGACGACCATCGGCAGCGAGTCCTCGGCGCGCTCGTAGGTGGTGAAGCGCCGGCGGCACTCGAGACACTCGCGGCGACGGCGGATGACGTCGCCCTCCTGCGCGAGCCGCGAGTCGATGACCTTGTTCTCGAGGTCCCGGCAGAAGGGGCACTTCAACGCGCGGCTCCGCGACGCGCGGGCCCCCGAGCGCGCGTGTCGCTCACGGCACCCTCACCGCGACGGGTAGATCGGGAAGCGCCGGCAGAGCGCCGCGACCTCGCTCGCCGATGGCCGCCAGAGCCGCGTCGTCGCCGACGTGCTGCAGCGCCCGCGCGATGACGTCGGCGATCTGCGCCATCTCGGGCTCGCGCATGCCGCGCGTCGTCACCGCCGGCGTCCCGATGCGCACCCCGCTCGTCACCATGGGCGAGCGCCGGTCGAACGGCACGGTGTTCTTGTTGACGGTGATACGCGCCTTGTCGAGCGTCTCCTCGGCGATCTTGCCCGTGAGCTCGCTGCCGCGCAGGTCGAGCATGATGAGATGATTGTCGGTGCCGCCGGTCAGGAGACGGAACCCGCGCCCCATGAGCGCCGCCGCGAGGGCCTTGGCGTTGACGACGATCTGGCGCTGGTAGTCCTTGAACCCCGGGCTCAGCGCCTCCTTGAAGGCCACGGCCTTCGCGGCGATGACGTGCATCAGCGGGCCGCCCTGGTTGCCCGGGAAGACGGACGAGTTGAGGACCTTCGCATGGCGCTCGCGTGCAGAGGATCAGGCCGCCGCGCGGACCGCGCAGCGTCTTGTGCGTCGTGCTGGTGACGAAGTCGCAGTACGGCACCGGCGACGGGTGGATGCCCGCGGCGACGAGACCGGCGAAGTGCGCCATGTCGGTCATGAGGATCGCCCCCACCTCGTCGGCGACGGCGCGGAACGCGGCGAAGTCGAGCTCGCGCGGATAGGCGCTGTAGCCGGCGACGATGAGCTTCGGCCGGTGCTCGCGCGCCAGCGCCGCGAGCTGATCGTAGTCGAGCCGCTCGTCCGACTCGCGGACGCCGTATGGCACGATCTTGAAGAACTTGCCCGAGAAGTTCACCGGGCTGCCGTGCGTGAGATGGCCGCCGTGGCTCAGGTTCATCGCCAGGATCGTGTCGCCGGGCGTGAGCTGCGAGAAGTAGACGGCCATGTTCGCCTGCGAGCCCGAATGCGGCTGCACGTTGGCGTGCTCGGCGCCGAACAGCTCGCACGCGCGGGCGATCGCGAGCCGCTCGATCTCGTCGACGAACTCGCAACCGCCGTAGTAGCGCTTGCCCGGGATAGCCCTCGGCGTACTTGTTGGTGAGCACCGAGCCCTGCGCCTCGAGCACCGCCTCGCTGACGATGTTCTCCGAGGCGATCAGCTCGAGGTTGTCCCGTTGCCGCTGCGTCTCCCGCCCGATCGACGCAAACACCTCGGGATCGATACTCTCGAGCGCACTAGTCACGAACGCACCCGGTGCCGCCGCGAGCGCAGCGAGCGAGGGAGGCGCGCGGGTCCACCCCGCGCGCCCAGGGCCATCGGAGGACGCGCGCGAAGCGTGCGCCGCACGGGACCAAAATCATTTATGACTCTCGATGTAGTTCACCACGTCCTGCACGGTCCGGATCTTCTCCGCATCTTCGTCGGAGATCTCCATCTCGTACTCCTCCTCCAGCGCCATCACCAGCTCGACGATGTCGAGCGAGTCGGCGCCGAGGTCCTCGATGAAGGATGCCTCCGGCGTGACCTCTTCCTCGCTCACTCCGAGCTGTTCGCAGATGATTTCCCGTACCTTGGTCTCAACCGGAGACGCCATGCTCCCTCCTCACACGTACAATCCGCCGTTGACGTGAATGACCTGGCCGGTGATGTACGCCCCACCGGGGCCGGCGAGAAACGTCACTGCCGCCGCGACGTCTTCCGGCCGGCCGAGACGCTGCAACGGTATGAGCGCCGTCACCATGTCGCGGGCGGCGGCTTGCATCTCCTCTAACATGTCGGTCGCAATGAGTCCCGGAGCAACGGCGTTCACCGTGATCTGGCGCGACGCGAACTCCCGCGCCGCGGCCTTCGTGAAGCCGATCACCCCTGCTTTCGCGGCCGCGTACGCCGCTTGTCCGGTATTGCCCATGAAGCCGGCGACGGAGCTCACGTTGATGATCCGGCCGGCCCGCGCGCGCATCATGCCGCGCGTGACGGCCTTCGTGCAGTGGAAAACCCCCTTGAGGTTGACGTCGAGGACCCGATCCCACGCTTCCTCGCTCGTCCGAAGGATGAGCCCGTCCGCCGAAACGCCGGCATTATTGATCAAAATGTCCACGTTGCCAAGGCGCGCCGCGATCTCGCGCATGGCGCCGTCCACCGCCGCGGCGTCGGCGACGTCGAAACCGAGGGTCTCGGCGCTGCCGCCGGACGCGATGATCTCGGCGACGATCGCCTCCGCCGCGTCTTGCCGCTCGCGATAGTTCACGAGGAGTCGGGCACCGGCGCGCGCCAGATCGTGTGCGATGGCGGCACCGATGCCGCGCGAGGCGCCGGTGACCAGGGCGAGCTTCCCCTCCAGCGCTCCGCTCATGCGACGCTCGCCAGCGCCGCCCAGCCCTCGCCTTCTCCGGCCGCACTCGCCTCGATGCCGAGCCCCATGCGCTGCACGAGACGGGTCAGCACCTGCCCGGGACCGATCTCGAACGCGCGCACGCATCCGCGCTCGGCGAGCGTGGCCATCGACTGAGCCCAACGCACCGGCGCCGTCACTTGCGCGACCAGCAGCGCACGGACGCGCCGCGGGTCGTCGTTCGGCGCGGCGTCGACGTTGGCCACGACGGGAAGCGTCAGCGCGCCGATCGCGACGTCGTCGAGCGCGCGCGCCAGGCCGTCCGCCGCCGGCGCCATCAGCCGACAATGGAACGGCGCGCTCACCGCCAGCGGCACGGTACGGGCTCCGAGGTCGCGAGCCGAGGCCGCCGCGCGCGCGACCGCGCCGCGATGGCCGGCGATGACGATCTGTCCCCCGCCGTTGAAGTTCGCCGGCTCGACGATCTCGTCCGATCCCCCGGCCCGGGCGCACACCCTCGCCATGATGTCGTCGGTGAGGCCGATGACCGCGGCCATGGCGCCGACGCCTTCGGGCACGGCCGACTGCATGAGCCGGCCGCGCAGGCGCACGAGGCGGAGCGCGTCGGCAAACCCGAGCGCACCCGCGACCACAAGCGCGCTGTACTCCCCGAGGCTGTGCCCGGCGAGCCAGGACGGCCGCACGTCGATCGCCTCGGCGGCGGCACGATACCCCGCGATACTGGTCGCCAGGATCGCAGGCTGCGCGTTCTCGGTGCGCACCAGCGCCTCCTCCGGACCTTCGAAGCACAGCTCGCTGAGGCGCATGCCGAGCGCCTCATTCGCCTCCTCGAAGGTGTCGCGCGCGATCCGATGCTCGCTCGCCAGCCGCCGGCCCATGCCGACGCGCTGCGAGCCCTGCCCGGGAAAGAGGAGAACGGAGGGAAGCACGGCCTGCCGCGCCACCGGGGTGGGGTCGCCCGACCTCAGGCCTCTCGGACGGCAAGCACCTTGCGGCCGCGGTACTCCCCGCAGTGCGCGCAGGCGCGATGGCGCAGCATCGGCTCCTGGCAATTGGGACACGTGATCCAGCTGGCCGGCGTGAGCGCGTCGTGCGCCCGGCGCTTGTCGCGTTTCGTACTCGAGGTTCGTCGCTTCGGTACTGCCATGAGCCCTCCCCGGCGCGCCCTCAGCGGCCGCCGTCGATCTTCAGCCCGCGCAATACCGACAGCCGCGGATCGCCGGATTCGACGGTGCACGTGCAGTCGGCCAGGTTGCGGTTGACGCCGCACTGGGGACACAGGCCGAGGCATTTTTCATCACAGAGCGGCCGAGTGGGCAAGGCGAGCAGCACCTGCTCGTAGACGAGGCGCGTCACGTCGACCTCCGTCCCGCTATAGAACGATTCCGCGAGGTCGGCCGCCTTGAGCTGCCGCTGCTCGCCGCTCAACCGGGTCTCGGGCCGCAGCACGACCGAGAACTCCTGGTCGACGTCCGTCTGGAAGCTGGCGAGGCAGCGGGCGCAGAAGGCGGTCGCCACGCCACGCACGCGCCCGTCGAAGAACAGGTCGTGCAGCGAGCGCGAGAACGCGATCTCCACGTCGAGCGTCTCGCCGAACTGGTAGTCGGAGCTCGGGCCGCTCCGCAGGAGGGTATTCAGCTCCGCGACCGGCTCGCGGTACGCAACCTCCGTTGGGACGGCAAGGATATCGTGGAGTTGAACCTTCATGCGTCCCGACGCGGCCGCAGCGCGCCTGGCCCAGTTATACGTGCGCGGCAGCCGGGGCCACAAGCGCCCCCCGCGCCGCCACGTTCACTCGCCCCGGTCGCGCCCGCCGCGCGATCCGGCGAGCGCACGCTCGAGGCGGCGCACCCGCTGCAGCAGCTCGGGTAGCCGGAGCAGCGCCGCGGACGCGCGCCGCCAGCGGGTCACCTCGACGGCAGGATACCCGCCGACGGTCTGCCCGGCCGGCACCGAGTTCGGCACCCCGCTCTGCGCCACGATCTGCACACCGTCGCCGATCGTGAGATGCCCCGCCGCGCCCGCCTGGCCGCCCATCTGGACGCCGCGCCCGAGCTTGGTGGAACCCGCGAGACCGACCTGCGCCGCCAGGAACGCGTCGGCCCCGACCTCGCAGTTGTGGCCGACCATCACCAGATTGTCGAGCTTCGCGCCGCGCCCGATCCGCGTCGCCCCGATCGTCGCCCGGTCGATCGTCGTGTTCGCCCCGATCTCGACGTCGTCCTCGATGATGACGATGCCGGTCTGCGGGATCTTCACGGCGCCGTCGGCCGTGGGCGCGAACCCGAACCCATCGGCACCGAGCACGACGCCGGGATGCAGCACGACGCGGTCGCCGATCACGGTATCCTCGCGCACCACGACGCCCGCATGGGCGACGAAGGCGCGCCCGATCCGCACGCCCGCATAGATCGTCACGTGCGGGTGGATCGTCGCGCCGGGCCCGATCTCCACGCCGTCGCCGATGACCGCGTACGCGGCCGACCGAGACCGGCTCGGCGACGCGGGCGCTCGCCGCGACGATCGCCGTCGGGTGGATGCCCGGCGGCGGCTGGCGCGGCACGTGGAAGATCCCGAGCGCCTCCGCGAACGCCAGATACGGATTGCCGGTGCGGAGACTCGCGCACGCCACCTCCGGCGCGTCTGCCGCCGCGATGATGGCGGAAGCCTTCGTCGCCGTCGCCTGGCTCGTGTAGCGGCGATTGGCCAGGAACGTGATGTCTCCCGGACCGGCCTCCTCGAGCGAGCGCACGGCGCGAATCTCGATCGTGCCGTCGCCGCGGAGCTCGCAGCGGAGGCGCTCGGCAAGTTCCGCGAGCTTCATGCGTCGCGCGCCGCCATCCGCGTGAGCTTTACGCGAAACGCGCCGCCTCCCGCAACGGGCCGCGCCGTCCGTGCTCCGAGCGTCGGCCGCGAATTTGCCGCTCCGCACACGCTATTGTACACATGCACGGATGTCCGACGTGATCGATTTCGGCAAAGGCGATGGGCTGGTTCCCGTCGTCGTCCAGGACGATGCCAGCGGGACCGTCCTGATGCTCGCCTACATGAATCGCGCCGCCTACGAGCGTACCGTCGCGACCGGCTACGCCACCTATTGGAGCCGCTCGCGCCGGGACTTCTGGGTGAAGGGGGAGACCTCCGGCCATCGCCAGCTGGTGCGGGGGATCCACATCGATTGCGACGGCGACACCATCCTCCTGCGCGTCGTGCAGCAGGGCGGCGCCGCGTGCCACGAGGGCTACGAGAGCTGCTTCTTCCGCCGGCTCGACGGCGAGGCCTGGCGTGTGGTGGCGGAGCGCGTCGTCGATCCGGCGACGCTCTACCCGAAGAAGCCATGAGTGTCCTGCGCCTCGGCATCCCGAAGGGCAGCCTCGAGGAGGCGACGGTCGAGCTCTTCCGCAAGAGCGGCTGGCGCATCAAGGCGGGCGATCGGAGCTACTTTCCGTCGGTCGACGATCCCGCGTTGCGTTGCAACCTCATCCGCGCCCAGGAGATGGCCCGGTACGTCGAGTCGGGCACCCTCGATGCCGGCATCACGGGGCACGATTGGATTCTCGAGAACGGCGCCGACGTCGTGGTGATGCGCGACCTCGTGTACTCGAAGGCCACGCTGAGGCCGACCCGCTGGGTCCTGGTGGTCCCGGAGCGCTCGCCGGTGGTGCGCGCGGAGGATCTCCGGGGGAAGAAGATCGCGACCGAGCTCGTCAACTACACGCGGCGCTACTTCGCGGAGCGCAGCATCGCCGTCGACGTCGAGTTCTCCTGGGGCGCCACGGAGGCCAAGGCGGCGGAGGGCCTGGTCGACGCCATCGTCGAGGTGACGGAGACCGGCAGCACGCTGCGCGCCAACGGCCTCCGCATAGTCTGCGAGCTGTTCCAGTCGAACCCACAGCTCATCGCCAACCATGCCGCGCTCGAGGACCCCTGGAAGCGCGAGAAGATCGAGCAGATCGGCCTCCTGCTGCTCGGCGCGCTGCAGGCCGAGACGCAGGTCGGACTCAAGCTCAACGCGCCCAAGGATCGACTCGAGACCATCGTCGGCCTGCTGCCGAGCATCACCGCCCCGACGGTCTCGGGCCTCTACGGCACCGACTGGCTGTCGGTGGAGAGCGTGATCGCCGAGAGCGTGGTGCGCGAGCTGATCCCCAAGCTCCTCCGCGCCGGCGCCGTCGGGATCATCGAGTACCCGCTGAACAAGGTGATCTAGTGTCCCGATTCTGAAGTTCGTCGCAGAACGTCACGGGTCTTTTCGGCGCTGCCCGCGTTGCTCCTCCTCGAAATAGTCCAGACTATTCCGTCGTCGTCGCGCCTCGGCAGCACCGAAAATCCCTCGTGACCTTATGCAACGAACTTCAGAACCGGGACACTAGCCCTGAGGTTTCCTAGGCGGGCTCGTGCGTCAGGGACTCGAGGAAGGCGCTCTTCTCGCCGCCGGGCATGATGTAGATGCCGTCCCAGCCGCAGACTTCCTCGCACAGCTTGCATCCAACGCAGGTCTTCTCGTTCACCGCGACCATGCCGAGGTATTCCGGACCGTTGGTCGGCGACGGATAGATGCAGTCGAACGGGCAGACGTCGATGCACACGCCGCAGCCGTTGCAGTTGTCGGGATGCACGATGGCGATCGGCCGCTCGTCGCGCTTCAGCGTCATGGTGACGTTGCCCCAGGTGTCGAGGATGGCCTCGTCGGGGCAGATCACACCGCACGCGCCGCAGTCGATGCACAGCGCCGGCTCGATGAAGAACGCCTTCTTGGGGTCGCCGCTGATGGCGTGCGTCGGGCAGCGCTTCTCGCAGGCGGTGCAACCGGTGCAGTTCTCCGCGATGATTCTGAACGGCATGCGTGACGATCTCCGGGAACGAGGGTACGGCGACCGGCGCGCGGCCGCCAGAGGCTATTTCTGCATCTCCTTCAGGATCTCGTCCGTGCGGCCCTGCTCGATCAGCTGATCGTTGCGACGCGCCTGCTTCAGACCGATCCACGTGAAGAAGAACACCAGAAGGAGCATGCCGGCAATCGGGATGTTGTCGGGCTTGAGCAGGATTTCGAGGAACTGGTCGAGTCCACTCATGTGCTGCATATGCTCCGAGTAACAATGCCGGTCCGGGATGTCAACGAGAACAAATGCTTGCGGTCCTCTTCCTTTTTGGGTACACAGCGGCGTTCATTTGGGCGCGAACAGGTTTCGGGGGGGAATCGCTGGCCAGGAGGCTGGGTCTTCGTGCGCCTTCCCGGGTGTCGCAATGGCTGACGCCCGGGCTCCCTTCGAGCATCGACGCCAGAAAAGGATGGGTGCACCCAGATGCTGAACTGGTGGCTTCCGCCGAATGTCTCGACGTACGGCGGTGATGTCGATCGGCTCTTCTACCTGATCTTCTACATCACCGGCGTCACCTGGGTGATCGTCCAGGTGGTGATGGTGATCTTCCTCTTCCTCTACCGGCATCGCGAGGGGCGGCGCGCGGAGTACTCGCACGGCAACACCACGCTCGAGATCGTGTGGACGATCGTGCCGGCACTCATCCTGGTCATGCTCGGCTTCATGAGCCGCGCCACCTGGGACCAGATCCGGCACACCCACCCGCCGAGCTCGACGATCGTCGAGATCACCGCCAAGCAGTTCAACTGGGAGATCCTCTATCCCGGTCCCGACGGCAAGTTCGACACGGACGACGACAAGACGATCGAGAACGACCTGCACGTTCCGGTGAACCAGGTCGTCCGGGTCCGCCTGACCTCCAAGGACGTGATCCACAGCTTTTTCGTTCCGTCATTCCGGCTGAAGCAGGATGCGGTCCCCGGGCGTGTGATCGAGGTCTGGTTCCAGGCGACGCAGCCGGGCGTCTACGAGCTCCCGTGTGCCGAGCTGTGCGGGTTCGGTCATTCCGGCATGCTCGGCCACGTGACCGTGCAGACCGCCGAGGACTACCAGTCATGGATCAAGGAACAGTGGCCTTCCTAAGGAAAGGATCGACCCGATGACGTCGCCGGCACCCGCCAAGGAGGCGCACGCGGCCCACGCCGAGCATCACGAGCTCGGATTCGTGCGCACGTATCTCTTCTCGACCGACCACAAGATGATCGGACGCCAGTTCCTGTTCATGGCGCTCTTCATGATGATCATCGGCGGCGCCCTCGCCATGATGATGCGCTGGGAGCTCGCGTGGCCGGAATCGGAGATACCGCTCACGCACTGGATCCCCGAGCCCTACATGTTCGACGGGCACATGCCGCCCGAGTTCTACAACGCGGTCTTCACCATGCACGCCACGATCATGATCTTCTTCGTGGTGATGCCGATCCTGGTCGGCTGCTTCGGCAACTTCCTCATCCCCCTCATGATCGGCGCGCGCGACATGGCCTTCCCCGTCCTCAACATGCTGTCGTTCTGGGTGGGCGCGGTTGCCGGCGTGATCATGCTGGCGGCCTTCTTCGTGCCCGGAGGTGCGGCGGCCGGAGGCTGGACGTCCTACGCGCCGCTCTCGGCCGTACCCACGTATACCGGCGTCACGTGGGGACAGAACCTCTGGTGCATCAGCATCATCGTGCTGGGCGCGTCGTCGCTGATGGGCTCGATCAACTACATCACGACCATCATCAACATGCGCGCCCCCGGCATGACGTACTTCCGGATGCCGCTCACGATCTGGTCGCTCTTCATCACCGCGATCCTCCTGCTGCTCGCCCTCCCCGTGCTCACCGCGGCCCTCGCGATGCTGCTCATGGACCGCCTCGCCGGCACCAGCTTCTTTCTGCCGGCCGGCGGCGGCGAGCCGCTGCTCTGGCAGCATCTCTTCTGGTTCTTCGGGCATCCGGAGGTCTACATCATGATCCTGCCCGCGATGGGGATCGCCTCGGACATCCTGTCGGTCTTCGCGCGCAAGCCGATCTTCGGCTATCGCGCGATGGCGTTCTCGATCATCGGCATCGCCTTCCTCAGCTGGATCGTGTGGGGCCATCACATGTTCCAGAGCGGCATGAACCCCACGCTCGGCACGAGCTTCATGATCTCGACGATGGTCATCGCCGTGCCCTCCGCCATCAAGACCTTCAACTGGCTCGGCACGCTCTATCGCGCCAACATCCGCTTCACGGTGCCGATGCTGTTCGCGCTCGGGTTCGTCGCCATGTTCGTGATCGGCGGCCTCTCCGGCATCTTCATGGCCTCGACGCCGGTCGACATCTTCATCCACGACACCTACTTCATCGTCGGCCACATCCACTACGTCCTCTTCGGTGGCTCGATCTTCTCGATCTTCGGCGCCATCTACTACTGGTTCCCCAAGATGTTCGGCCGGATGATGAACAACTTCCTCGGCTACGTGCACTTCTTCGGAACGCTGATCTTCTTCAACGGCACCTTCTTCCCCATGCACATCATCGGCGTCGGCGGGCACATGCGTCGCATCTACAATCCGATGCAGTACGAGTTCCTGCACCCGCTGCAGCACTGGAACGTCTTCATGACCGTCAGCGCCCTCCTGCTGGGCGCATTCCAGTTCCCGTTCGTGGTCAACTTCATCTACAGCCTCTTCTGGGGCCCGAAGGCCGAGCGCAACCCGTGGCACGCCAACACGCTCGAGTGGGTGGCGCCGACGCCGACGCCGCACGGCAATTTCGGCCCGACCCTCCCGACGGTCTATCGCGGTCCGTACGAGTACAGCTCGCCGGAGGTCGAAGAGGACTACCTGCCGCAAGATCGCCTGCTGACCGGCCAGATGGCGCGAGCGCACTGAGGTCCTCGTGGCCGGAACTCCACGCGCCCGTATCGCCCTCCACCGCTTCGCGATCGGCGTCTCGGCGGCCACCCTCTTCCTGATCTTCGTCGGCGGCCTGGTCACGAGCACCGGTTCGGGGTTGGCCGTGCCCGACTGGCCGCTCTCCTTCGGTCAGGTCTTCCCGCGCATGGTCGGGGGGGTGCTCTACGAGCATGGCCACCGCATGGTGGCCACCACCGTCGGCTTCGCCACCGGGTTCCTCACGATCGCGGTGTGGCGCGTCGACACGCGTCGCTCGGTGCGGTGGCTGGCGCTCGCGGCGATCGGCACCGTCATCGCCCAGGGACTGCTCGGCGGGCTCACCGTGATCCTCCTCCTGCCGCCGGCCGTGTCCTCCGCGCACGCGTGCCTGGCGCAGGCGTTCCTCTGCCTCACGGTCGCGCTCGCCGTCACGACCAACCCGCGCTGGGAGGAGGCCGGGCCGATCCGGCACGGCACGCGCGATGGCGGCACGCCGCCGCTCACGCTGCTGACCCGGATCACCGCAGCGGCCGTGTATGCCCAGCTCATCCTCGGAGCGATCATGCGCCATACGGGCGCCGGTCTCGCCATTCCCGACTTTCCGCTCGCCTTCGGCGGCCTCGTTCCGCCCTTCGACCGTCCGGGCGTGGGGATCCATTTCGCCCATCGGATGGGCGCCCTGGTGGTGCTGGGGCTGGTGACGTGGACGGCGCTCGCGGTGCGCGCCCGCGCCGCACGGGAGCCGCGTCTGACCCGCCCTGCCCTGGTGGCCGCGGCGCTCGTCGCCGTGCAGGTCATGCTCGGGGCGCTGACCGTATGGACGCAGAAGGCCGTCCTGCCGACGACCGCCCACGTCGCCGTGGGCGCAGCGCTGCTCGCGACGACCTTCCTCCTGGCACTGCGTGCGGGCCGCCTGGCGCCCGTGCCGTGCGCCGTCTCCTCTCCTCTCCTGGTCGGCCGAGAGAGCGCCGCATGATCGACAGCCCTGCACTCCCCGTCATCTCCGTACGGGCCGGCCGGCGCGGCGCCGATTTCCTGGCGCTCTGCAAACCGCGCGTCGTCGCCATGGTCCTCGTGACCACCGCCGTCGGCTACTACCTCGCGGGCACGTCGGCGCCGCTCGACTACGTGCGTCTCCTCTCGACGCTCGTCGGGACGGCGCTCGCCGCGGGCGGCACTCTCGCCTTGAACGAGTACGTGGAGCGCGATCGCGACGCGCTCATGCACCGCACGCGCGAGCGCCCCTTGCCCGCGGGGCGCCTGGCGCCGCTCGACGCGCTGGCCTTCGGCGCGCTTCTCACGGGCGGCGGCATCGTCTACCTCGCGGTCGCCGTCGATCTCCTCCCCGCGCTCATCACGGCCTTCACGACCGTGTCGTACCTCTTTGCCTATACGCCGCTCAAAGCACGTACCCCCCTCTGCAGCATCGTCGGCGCCGTCCCGGGAGCGCTGCCTCCCTTGACCGGATGGGCCGCGGCGCGCGGATCCCTCGGCGTCGAGGCGTGGGTGCTCTTCGCGATCATGTTCCTGTGGCAGATCCCCCATTCGCTGGCGATCGCGTGCCTCTACCGCGAGGACTATGCGCGCGCCGGCATCCGCCTGCTGCCCGTCGTCGAGCCGGACGGCTCCAGCACCGGCCGGCACGTCCTCAGCAACTCGCTCGCCCTGCTGATGGTAGCGCTCATGCCGACGATCCTCGGCCTCTCGGGGACGGTCTACTTCTGCGTCGCCCTCGTCCTCGGCATCGGCCTGGTGGTGATGGCGGCGCGCCTCGCACGCACACCATCGCTGGAAGACGCGCGGCGTCTGCTGTTCGCGAGCCTCATCTATCTCCCCGTGCTGCTGGTCGCGATGGCGGCGGACAAGCTCCCGGTGTCGCCATGGTGACGGCCAACCGACGGCTCGGGATGCTGCTGTTCGGCCTCTTCTCGGTCATGCTCGTCGGCTCGGTCATCTGCATCGTGGTGCTCAATTGACCATGCCCGCCGCACGGCGCCTCACCCGCACCGGCTCGGTCCTTCGGGTCACCGGCACGGCTGGTCCCCAGGCGGGGACCCCACGGGTGAGCAATGCCCGCCTCGCGATGGCAATCTTCCTCGCCTTCGAGTCCATGTTCTTCGCCGCGCTGGTGGCGGCCTATCTGGTGTTCCGCCTGCGGACGGCGATCTGGCCTCCCGCCGATCTTCCCGAGTTGCCACTGGTGGTGACGTGGCTCAACACGTGCGTGCTCGCGGCCAGCGCCTTCACGATGCGGCGCGCACGCCGCGCGCAACACGCCGGCCGGCGCGAGGATTCTCGCGCGCGCATTGACGTCGACCGCCGTGCTCGGCACGCTGTTCCTCGCGGTCCAGGGCTCCGAGTGGGTACGTCTGGTGCGCCACGGCCTGACGCTCTCGGCCGGCATGTACGGCGCCACCTTCTATACGCTGATCGGCTGCCACGGCCTGCACGTGCTTGCCGCGGTCGTGTGGCTGCTCGTCGTGTTGGCGCGGGCACAGCGTAGTCGCTTCGCCGGTGCGATACGCGTGCCGCTCGAGCTGTGCGCGATCTATTGGTTCTACGTCGTCGCCCTCTGGGCAGGGCTGTTTCCCTTGGTCTATCTGCTGTGAAGGAGGACCCCATGCGAGCGCGAGGACTCGTCGCTCTCGGATTGATCGTGGTCGCGGTGCTGGCCATCGTCCCCGCCGACGCGCTCGCGCAAGGGTGCGCGATGTGCAAGACGGCGCTCGATGGACCCCTGGACCCGACCAGCGAGGCGTTCAGCATCAGCGTCCTCTTCTTGATGGTGACCCCGTACACGATCCTCGGCACGCTCGGCGTCTGGATGTATCTGAGCGCCCGCCACGGCGACGGCGACGTCGACCAGGACAACGATCTCGAATGGACGAGCAGCGCAGACAAGGAGACGCGATCGTGACGCAAGCCGCCACCGTCGAACACACGTTGGGCGTCGAGCCCGCGGAATCCCCCCTCACCCCGGAGAGCTGGGGCAAGCTCGGCATGTGGGTCTTCCTCGCCGGCGACGCCATGTCGTTCGGCGCGCTGCTCGCCGCCTACGGCGCGATCCGCTACGCGAGCGGCGACTGGCCGCAGCCATCGCACGTGCTCGGCATCCAGCTCACGGCCCTCATGACGTTCCTGCTGATCTGCAGCAGCGTCACGATGGTGAAGGGGCTCGCGGCCATTCAGCACGGCGACCAGGCCGCGCTGCGGCGATTCCTCATGCTGACCATTCTCGGCGGCGTGATCTTCCTCAGCATGCAAGCCTTCGAATGGACCCACCTGATCGAGCGCGGCATGCGCCTCTCCGGGAATCCCTTCGGCGCATCGCTCTTCTCCACCACGTTCTTCTGCCTGACCGGCTTCCACGGCTGCCACGTCTTCGGCGGCGTGGTCTACCTGACGTGCGTGCTGGTGCAGGCCTCCCGTGGCCGCTACTCCGCCACCAACTGGAACTCGGTCGAGATCGCAGCCCTCTACTGGCATTTCGTCGATCTCGTGTGGATTCTCGTCTTCACGTTCGTGTATCTCGTCTAGGGGGAGCCGATCATGACCGTCGCGCACGAAGAGCCCAACTACATGGGCGTGTTCTGGTGGCTGCTGGTGCTCACCATCTGTGAGATCGCCGTCATCTATGCCCCGATGGCGAAGCTGGCCATCGTCATCCTGCTGATCGGCATGGCCCTGACCAAGGCGAGCCTGGTGGCGCTCTACTACATGCATCTCAAGTTCGAGCGGCGAACGGTAGGCATGATTGCCGTCGTGCCGCTCGTCCTGTGCGTCTTCCTGATCTTCATGCTCACGCCGGACCTCAGCGCGATCGTGCACCATTCGCCGAAGGTCGAGGCGGCTGCAGAGGGTGCGCACGGCGAGCACTGACCCGGAGACTCCCGGGCCGCGGATGGCGGGACCCGCGGCCGCCACCGGTCCTGCGCCCGGGCTCGACGACGCACGCGCGCGACGCCTCGTCTGGACCGCCCTCGCCGCCACGCTGGGGATCGTCATGCTCCTCGCGCTCTGGAAGCTCCGCTCGGGCAGCGGATCCGCGGCGGCACTCCCGGTGTACGGCGAGGTGCCCGCGTTCGCGCTCGTGGAGCGCGACGGCCGCGGGGTGACGTCGGCTGATCTCACCGGTCACGTGTGGATCGCGGACTTCGTGTTCACACGCTGCGGGGGCATGTGCCCGGGTCTCACGACGACCATGGCGGCCCTGATGCGACGTCCCGATCTCGCCGACGCGCCGGGGCTGCGCGCCGTCACCTTCACCGTCGATCCGACGCACGACGACCCCGAGGCACTGCGCCGCTACGCCGAACGCTACGGCGCCGATCCGGTGCGCTGGCTCTTCCTCACGGGCGAGCAGGGCACGATCGAGCGCGTGGTACGTGACGGCTTCCGGTTGAGCATCGCGGAGCTCCCGCCAGGCGAGCGCGAACGCTCGCGCGAGCCGATCACCCACAGTGATCGGTTCGTGCTCGTCGATCGGCGCCTGCGGATCCGCGGCTACTACCACGGCACCGACCCCGAGAGCGTGGCCAAGCTCGAGAGCGACGCGACCCGCCTCGCGGCAACGCGCTAGCGAATCTCTGCGCAGGTGGATTTCGACGCGAGAATCGCGAGCCGCCGTCGCGCGCGGATGGATCGTGATTCGCGGCCGGAAGCCGCTTGCGCAGAGGTTCGCTAGCCGCGGCACGGCCGGGCGCGGAGCTCAGGGAACCTCGAACTCGACGGCGTGCTTCTCCTCCGGCGCCATGAAGAAGATCGCCTTGCTCTTCCCGCGCGGCCACCCCGCACTCGGCAGCTGGTGGAACGCGAAGTTCGCCGGCCCCGTCGGATGGATGGGCAGCGTCTCGGTAGCGACCAACTTGGTGTTGGCATACCACTGCACCGTCAGGCTGCCGGGAGTCGACCCCTCCGTGGCGATCGACAGGTAGACCACGTCCTGCGGGCCGAACGTGCGTGTCGGCTTGCTGATCGCACCGTCGGCGTCGATCGCCGTGCCGACGTCGACCGCGCGCATCGTCGTCGGCACGGGAGCCGCGGGGGGCGAGCTGCTGCACCCGACCGTCAGGAACACGACCAGCACCACCCCTCTCGTCGTCCATGCCGACGGCATGTGGCTCCTCCGACAGAGGCGCGTAGCGACTCGGCGCCGGGCCCGCAAGTCCCCCTCCGGACACCCGGACACCCTACGCGGACTACGCCACCCGCCTCCCGAGCGTCGGACTTGCGGACGGCCATGCACGACGCCGCATAAACGCAATGCGCAGATCACGCGATCGATCGCGCCTCGTACCACCGTGATCGTTCGGCCTGCGAGACACCGCTAACGCACTGGAAAGACGCCGTTCTGCCCTCACGCTCCAGTCGAGGCCAGAGCGCGAATCTGCTGGATTCAACGCTCCTGGCACAGCATCTGCTGACCCATTCGGCATAGGACTGACGAATTTTTTCTGGCGAGGGTGGCTGGATGCTGGTATCGTACTCGAGGTGGGACATGTGGCGTTGCCGTGACGCCGCGGTCAGGTGGATGGGGCGGGGCCTGGAAGAAACCGGAAATCCTCCCTCTTCCTTCATTGTCTTGCTGTGAAGACTAGCCGTCGCGCGGGCACATGCCCGCCGCGTCGGGACAACGGCGATCCGAGAGGATTGGGAGATGGAATCATGATCGACGCCCGTTGGTGGAGATGTTGAGCATAGTTCGGCACATGCTCGTGCCGATGGCCGTCCTGGCGGCAATCGTCGCCCCCGGAACCGCGCAGGCCCGCCTGTCGACGCCGGACACGGTTGTCGCGGCGACCGTGTCCGCGACCGCGATTCGGCTCAGCTGGCGCGACACCGATACGGCCGTCGGAGGGTTCTCGCTCGAGCGGAGCGTGAAACCCACCAAAGGGTTCGCGCAGATCGCGGTGACACCCGGAACCGTCCGGTCGTATCAGGACAGCGACCTCGCGACCGGTATCACGTACTTCTATCGACTTCGCGCCTTCACCGGGAACAGCTACTCGCGACGCTCCAGCATCGCGACCGCGACGACGTCCACCGCCGTCGATGCGACACCGCCCCCGATCCCTTCCGGACTCACCGCGACGGTCGCCGGCTGCAATCAGGTGAACCTGCAATGGAACGCCGTCACCGACAGCGGCGGCTCCGGCGTGCGCGGCTACCGCCTCTACCGCAACGGCGCTCGGGTGGTGGAGATCGCTGCGCCGTCGACGGCCGTGAACGACGTCGGCCTCGCGGCGCTGACCACGTACGTCTATGCGGTATCGTCCGTCGACAACGCCGGAAACGAATCCGCCCTCGGCGGCGGCGTGAGCGCCCGCACCACGTCGTGCGTGGTCGCCGCAACCGCGACGCCGAAGCCGACCAGCACGCCGGCGGCCACGACGAAGCCGAACCCCACGGCGACCGCCGCCGTGGACCGGACCGCGCCGTCGGCGCCGACCTCCCTCACGGTGGCCGCGGCGAGCTGCGCCCAGCTGAACCTCGCCTGGGGGGCGAGCTCGGACACCGGCGGCTCGGGCCTGCACGGGTACAATCTCTATCGCGGCGGAGTCTACGTGAAGCAGATCGCGGCGCCGGGCACCGCGACGAGCGACACCGGCCTCGCCGGCGGCACCGCGTACACGTACGTCGTGCGGGCCATCGACAATGCCGGGAACCTCTCCGGCTCCAGCAACAGCGCGACGGCGAACACGCCGGCCTGCAACAAGGCGCCCGTCGCCAACGCGGGCCCCGACCTGAGCGCGACCCGCAACGTCGCCGTCACGCTCAACGGATCCGGGTCCGTCGACCCCGACGGGACGATCACCTCGTACGCGTGGGCCTTCGGTGACGGCACCTCCGGCAGCGGCGCAATCGTCGCGCACGCCTACACGACCGCCGGCACCTACACCGCCACGCTGACGGTCACGGACAACGCCGGGGCGACGGCGATCGATCGCGCCACGGTGAGCGTCAGCGACGGCTCGACCGCCACCGGCCAGCCCGTCTGGGCGGAGGCACGCGGCGGCGCCGGCGCCGACGTCGCGCGCGCGAGCGCCGTCGACGGCGGCGGCAACATGATCATCGTCGGCAACTTCACGGGCTCGAGCAACCTCGGCGCCGCGACGGTCACGAGCGCCGGCAGCGGCGACGTCATGGTCGCCAAGTACAACGGCGCGGGGACGCCGCTGTGGGCGAAGCGCTTCGGCGGAACGGCGAACGATAGCGCCTACGCCGTCGCCGTCGATCGCAGCGCCAACTGCGACGGCGCCGGCGGGACCAACTGCGTGCTGATGGCCGGCAACTTCGGCGCGGCGGCGGACTTCGGCACCGGCACGCTCACCAATGCCGGCGGCCTCGACATCTTCGTCGCCAAGTATTCGAGCGCGGGCGCGCCGCTCTGGGCGCGCCGCTTCGGCGGCACCGCCGACGACAGCGCGTACGGCATCGCGGTCGATGCCGGAGGCAACGTCGTCGTCACCGGCTACTTCACCACTTCGGCGGATTTCGGCGGTGGCACGCTCTACAGCCCTTACTTCGACGAGGATACGTTCGTCCTGAAGCTGTCCCCGGGCGGGGGCTACCTCTGGGCCCGCAACTTCAGCAACACCAGCCGTGACATCGGCCAGGCGGTCGCTCTCACCGCGGGCGGCGATGTCGTCGTCGCCGGGTGGAATCTCGGCGCGTTCGAGGGCGTGCAGTCGCGCGGCGCCGAGGACATCTTCGTGGTCCGACTGGCCGGCGCAACGGGCATCAAGGTCTGGGGCCAGCGCTTCGGCGGCGGGGGCACCGACCGGGCGTTCGGCGTCGCGGTGGATCGCGCCGACGACATCGCGATCACCGGTACCATCCAGGGGCCGATCGACTTCGGCGGCGGCACGCTCACCCCGACGGGCGCCGACATCTTCCTGCTCGAGCTCACCGGGGGCGGCGCGTACCGCTGGGCGAAGCACTTCGGCGGCACCTACGATTTCGTGAACTGCGGCATGGCCGTCGCGACCGACGCCGCCAGCAACGTGCTGGTGACCGGAGTCTTCGAAGGCAACGCCGACTTCGGCACCGGCGTGCTCAGCACCGCGAGCGGCACTAGCGACGCCTTCCTCGCCAAGTACACCGCCGCAGGCGGCGTGCTCTGGGCGAAACGCTTCGGCACGGCCGGCACGGAGTACGCCACCGACGTCGCGATCGACCCGACGCAGAACGGGGTCCTGGTCACCGGCGCTTTCAACGCGCTGGTCGATCTCGGCACCGGCTCGCTCACGACCAGCGGCTCGTACGACCTGTTCCTCGGCCGCTTCGCGCCGTAGCCGCTTCCGCGACTCCCCTTCCGCGCCGACCCGGCGCCCTTCCCATCTGAGAAGGCATCTGCCTGTGCGTCTCGGGTCTCGGCGGCCTGGTCGTGACCACCGCGTTCGCCCGTTCCTCTGCCTTGCGTGTTGCGTAGCGCGCCGCGCCGAGCGCAACGCCTGCGGACTCGCCTACGGATCGCGTATGGCACGCGCCATGGGATCGCGGCGCCGTGCCCTTCGGTTTTGTAACGGTCAATCGAATCTCACCGCGCGGATGCAAAGGGGACTGCGGAAGCGTGCGCCGTAGGTTGTCCATCGTCACGCACGTAGCCGCGTGATCTTGCTCGTCGTCGAATCCTATCGCGGTTGCTGGCGCAGAATCTGCACTTCCGGCATCGCAGCGGTCTTCGCACCGAACACCACTGCGACGCCGATGTCGCGTAGCTCCCGACCCGTCGCGATCGACCGCGCTTCAAAAACGACGCGACAGGAGATTCGTCATGACACGGGCGCTACGCATCGCTTGCATCACGTTGACGTTGGCCGCCGCGGCAGCACCCGCGCACGCCACCGTCCCGGCACCGACCAATCTCACGGCTCACGCCATGTCGAGCGCGGGCATCGCGCTCGCCTGGACAAGTAGCGACACATCCGTCACCGGCTTCGTCGTCGAGCGCAGCCTGGACGCGAAGAAGGGATTCAAGCAGATCGCGGGCCTCGCGGCCGGCTCGCGCACGTATCAAGACGGCGGACTCGTCGGGTCCACCGTCTACTACTACCGCATGCGCGCCTCTTCCGGATCGAAGCTGTCCGTCCGAACGGACGTCGTGAGCGCGCAGACGATGGCGGCGGGCGCCCCGGTGCTGCCGTCTCCCACACGAACGGCGACGCCCCTCCCTACGGCGACGCGTACCGCGACGGCGCTGCCGACGATCACGGCGACCGTCACGCCGCTTCCGACGCTCACGGCCACCCCGATCGCGACCAAGACCGCGACGCCAATCCCGACACGCACGACCACCGCGACTCCCATCCCCTCCACGACCGCAACGACAACGGCTCACCCGACCACCACCGCCACCGCCACCCCGCTGCCGACACTGACGGCCACGGTGACCGCACGGCCGACCACGACGCCCACCGTCACGCCGACGCCCGTGCCGAGCGCCACGGCGACGCCCGACACTGCTCCGCCCTCCGTACCGGCAGGCGTCAACGCCACCGCCCTCAGCTGCACGCAGGTGAGGGTCTCGTGGAGCGCGTCCACCGACAGCGGCAGCGCCGGCCTCGAGGGCTACACGCTCTATCGCAACGGCAGCGCCGTGCAGCACGTCGCGGCGCCGACGACGAGCGCCACCGATGGGGGTCTGACCGGAGGCACCGTCTACACGTACACGGTGCGCGCCGTCGACAACGCCGGAAACGTCTCGAACGCCAGCACCGGCGCCGTGATCAACACGCCGGCCTGCAACCAGCCGCCGGTCGCGAGCGCCCGGGTGACCGACGTCACCGGCATGGTCGCCACGCTGACCGGCGCCGGCTCGAGCGACGCCGACGGCACGATCACCTCGTACGCGTGGGCGTTCGGTGACGGCGCGACCGGCAGCGGCATGAACGTCACCCACACCTATGCGAGCAGCGGGACCTATACCGCGACGCTCACCGTCACCGACAACGCCGGCGCGACCGCCGTCGCCCAGGCCGGCGTCACGGTCACCGATCCCGCCACCGCCACCGGCCAACCGGTGTGGGCACTGAGGGGCGGCGGGGCCGGAGGCGACGTTTCACGCGCCGTCGCGGTGGACGGCACGGGCAGCACGATCGTCGTCGGCAACTTCACCGGCACGAGCAACTTCGGCACCGGCCCGATCGCGAGCGCGGGCAGCGGTGATGCGGTCGTGGCACGCTATTCGAACACCGGGGCGCCGCTCTGGGTGCGCACGCTCGGCGGCACCGCCAACGACACCGCGTACGGGGTCGCCGTCGACGGCAGCGCCAACTGCGACGGCGCCGGCGGAACCGACTGCGTCCTCGTCGCCGGCAACTTCGGCGCGACCGTGGACTTCGGCACCGGCTCGCTCACCAGCGCCGGCGGGACGGACATCTTCGTCGCCAAGTACTCGAGCGCCGGGGCAGCACTCTGGGCCCGGCGGTTCGGCGGCGCGACCGACGACAGCGCCTACGGCATCGCCGTCGACGCGAGCGGCAACATCCTCGTCACCGGCTACTTCACGGTCTCGGCCGATTTCGGCGGCGGCACGCTCTCCAGCCCCTACTTCGACGAGGACACCTTCGTCGTGAAGTTCTCGCCGTCCGGCGGGTATCTGTGGTCCCGGAACTTCGGCAACACCAGCCGCGACATCGGCCAGGCCGTCGCCCTCGCGACCAACGGCGACGCCATCGTCACCGGCTGGAACCTCGGCGCCTTCGAGGGCGTGCAGTCACGCGGCAAGGAGGACATCTTCGTGGTGCGCCTCGCCGCCGCCACCGGCGCGAAGGTCTGGGGGCAGCGGTTCGGCGGGTCGGGCACCGACAAGGCCTACGGCATCGCGGTCGACGACGCGGACGACATCGCCATCACGGGCACGATTCAGGGCACGATCGACCTCGGCGGCGGTACCATCACGCCGACCGGCGCCGACATCTTCCTGCTCGAGCTGACCGGAACCGGCGCCTATCGCTGGGCGAAGCACTTCGGCGGCACCTACGACTTCGTGAACTGCGGCATGAGCGTCGCCACCGACGGGGACGGCAACGTGGTGGTGGGCGGCATCTTCGAGGGGAACGCCGACTTCGGCACGGGCGTGCTCTCGACGGCCAACGGCACCGACGACGCGTTCCTCGCGAAGTACACGGCCGCCGGCGCAGTCCTCTGGGCCAAGCGCTTCGGCACCGGCGGCATCGAGTACGTCACCGGCGCCGCGACCGACCCCACCGATGACAGCGTCGTCGCCACCGGCGCCTTCAACGGCATCATCAACCTCGGCACCGGCAACATGCTGCCCGCGGGATCCTACGACGTGTTCCTCGGCCGCTTCCTGCCGTAGCAGCTCCTCCATCGCAGGCAGGCGCAGCGGGAACTGGTTGGTTCCCGCTGCGCCTCCCCCTCTCCGCGGGGCGTCTCGAAGCGACGCCGTCGCATCACGCGCCCGCGCTCCGTTTCCCCGCCCGCGTCGCTTTCACCTTTTTCCACTCATCGTGATCAGTGAGCCAGGCGTCGGCGCGTCGATACGTTGCGGACGCGTCGCGGACGAGCTCGCGTGCCCGAATTTCGCGCGCGGAGATGCGGTTCGCCTTGCGCCACGCGCTGCCCATCTGCTATGAGTTGCGCGCCGGAGCTGAACCGCGCTCGGGTCGCATACATCAACGTGGTGTTCGCACTCTGCACGCATTCGCTGCCGCATCACGCGGGCGGCCCGCTCGGCGAGAGCTTCGCGTCCGACGAGTATCGCGACGCGAACCGGAAGGAGATCCCATGACGAAGCGTCCAGGCGTCCATCGATCACGTTACGAGGTCCTCGTCCCAGCTCTCGTCGTCTGTTTCCTCCTGGGCGCCGGCGGCGCGCGGCGCGCGTGGGCGGTTTCGAACCCCCCGAACTGCCCCAAGACGGGCCAGGCGCCCGCCCTGGGCGAGCTGCGCGACCTCATTCCCGGCAACCAGTGCAGCGGCGGCCTCAATGCCGGCGCCGATTGCACGGTCGACAGCGAGTGCCCGGGCGGCGGCGCATGCTCGCCGGGTGACACGCCGATCACCGGCCCCAAGATCGAGGGCGAAACCATCTATTACGAGGCGTCGCTTTCCTTCAATGCCACCGCCTGCGGCTACCAGGGCGGCTTCATGTGCATCGACCTGCCCTCGATCGGCGGCTGCCCCGGCGGCAACCCGCCGATCTCCCCGCAGCGCTGCGTCAGCGGCACGAACGCGGGCGCGAATTGTTCCGCCGCCAGCGAATGCCCCGGCGGCTCGTGCGTCATCCTCTTCGGCAGCGAGTGCTGCGACGTGACGCCTCCCCCCTCGACGTGCTCGGGCGGGACGAACGAGAACGGCGCGTGCACCGTCAACAGCGAGTGCCCGGGCGGCACCTGTTCCGGCATTCCGCTGATCTGCTCCGCCATCGAATGCAATCCCCAGGGTGTCGCGTTCGTCACCTCCCACCAGGTCCCGTACGTCGTCCATTTCGCCGATCGCAGCAGCCAGTGCGCGAATCCCGACGACGTTCGCGCGATCTTCAGCTACTTCGACGGCACCTCGCATCACGGGGCGAACAACGAGTTCCCCGTCAACTCCGACCAGCCGATCTGCAACGACGTCGTGACGCCGACCCCGACGCCGACGGATACCCCGACCCCGACGCCGACCGAGACGCCGACGCCGACGGATACCCCGACGCCGACGCCGACGGACACGCCGACGCCGACGCCCACCCCGACCGAGACGCCGACGCCGACGGATACCCCGACCCCGACGCCGACCGAGACGCCGACGCCGACCGACACGCCGACGCCCACCCCGACCGAGACGTCGACGGAATCACCGACGCCGACCTCGACGGAGACCCCGACGGCCACGCCGACACCGACCGCCACCCCGACGGTCACGGCCACGCCGACCATCACGACGACGCCGGGGCACTTCCAGTGCTACGAGGTCGATCGGCAGCCGTTCGCGACGATCTCCGGCATCTCGCTGTCGAACGACTTCGTCAATGCCTCGACGGTCGACGTGCGACGGTTGAAGCGCCTGTGCGCTCCGGCCAACAAGAACGACGAGGATCCGCAGGCGCCGCTCCTCGCCGAGCATCTCGCGGGGTACGCGGTCATCCGCAGCGACCCGCGGTTCCAGACGCACTTCAGCCAGGAGGTCACCAACCAGTTCGGCACGATCACCATGGACGTCATCCGACCGGACCTGCTGATGGTGCCGACCACGAAGAGCCTCAGCGGCACACCCGACGCGCCCGACCCGGTCACGATCGACCACTTCGAGTGCTACTCGGTGCGACACACCAGACAGCGGGTCAGCGGCGTCAAGGTGCAGGACCAGTTCGGCACCTTCACCTACGACCTCAAGCGTCCCGTGCGCCTCTGCATCGCGACCGACAAGAACGGCGAGGGCATTCCGGTGCCCGGTGGGCAGCTGCTCTGCTACGAGGTCCGTCCGCCACGCAATCCGCGCTTCCACGGTCCGAGCCCGATCTTCATCAACAACCAGTTCGGCCCGCTCACGATCGCGCTGACGCGCCCGACCGAGCTCTGCGTGCCCTCGCTCGTCGCCCCACCCGTCCAGGAGTGCGGCAACAGCATCGTCGAGGGCTCGGAGATTCTGCGATCCACCGGGAAGCGCCTGCCCCGATCAGCAGCTGTGCACCGCGGACTGCACGTGCCCGCCGCCGCTCTGCGGCAACGGCTCCGTGGACAACGGGGAGGACTGCGATCCGAGCGTATCAGCAGCCCCGCTTCCCTGTCCGGGCGAGCAGCCTTGCAACACCGACTGCACCTGCCCGCCGATATCCTGATCTTCCGTTCCGGCTCGATGCCGACGCCGGGCGTTCACCTTCGGGTGGACGCCCGGCGTTTTTTTTCGCCGCCGCACGCAGCTCCGCCGTTCTCGTTCGCACATGGCCCGGCTTGCCGCTCTCGACGTCCCCCGTCGATCGGGCGCAGCTCCGCCACGATTGATTCGCGGCGTCGGGCGTCCGTCGGCGGCTACGCCGCCCGGCGTGCGATTGCGGTCGCTCCCGCGAAGGTGACGCCGCAGAACACCAGCGTCACGAGAACGGAGAGCGGAAGCGCCGGCACGTTGCCGATGTTCGCCGGCGCGGCGAGGTAGAGAGTGCGGCGCAGCGCCGCCATGCCATAGGTGAGCGGGTTGAGCCGCATGATCCATCCGAGCCAGCCGGGCGCACCGGCGGCCGGGAAGAACGCGCCGGAGAGGATCCAGATCGGCATCAGGATGAGGTTCATGATGGCGTGGAATCCCTGCGTCGATTCCATCCGCCACGCGATCAGCAGGCCGAGGCTCGTCAGCGCGAAGGACACCCCGATGAGCACCAGCGTGACCTCGATCACCGCACCCAGGGACAAGGGAATACCCGCCAGGGGCGCGAGCGCGAGGAACAGGACCCCTTGCACCACGGCCAGGGTGGTTCCACCCAGGGCTTGCCCCAGCACGATGCTGCCGCGCGGGATGGGCGCGACCAGCACACCCTGCAGGAACCCCGACTTGCGGTCCTCGACGACCGCGATCGTCGCGAAGATGGCCGTGAAGAGCAGCACGAGACCGATGATGCCGGGATAGAAGTACTGCAGCGCGCCGACGTCGGTCGGCGTGCCCGGCGGTCGGAACGACGCGCTGAAGCCACCGCCCAGCAGCAACCAGAAGACGAGCGGCTGGGCGAAGGCGCCCACGAGGCGGCTCCGCTGCCGGACGAAGCGCACGATCTCGCGCCACCACAACGCCTGAACGGAGCTGACGGCCGCTCGTGTCATGGGCCCTCCCGCTCCGGCGTCTCGTCGCTCCAGAACCGGTGGCCCGTCAGGCGGACGAACACGTCCTCGAGCGTCGGTCGGCCGGAGGTCACGGACTGGATCTCGCCCGGGAACGCGTCCACGACCTCGCGGACGAACTCGTGTCCGCGCGGCAGCTCGACGCGCACGACCCCGTCCACCAGTCGCGGCTCGCATCCGAACCGCTGGCGGATGCGCTTGCGCAACCCCTCCGGGTCGGGGCCGTGAACGAGGACCACGTCGCCCCCGATCTCGCCCTTCAGCTCGTCCGGTGTACCGACCGCGACCAGCGACCCGCGGTGCACGAAGCCGACACGGTCGCAGCGCTCCGCTTCCTCCATGCCGTGCGTGGTCAGCAGCACGGTCATGCCCTCGGCGTCGCGCAGATGGACGAGGTACTCGATGAAATCGCGTCGCGCGCCCGGATCGAGCCCGGTGCTCGGCTCGTCGAGCAGCAGCACCTCCGGCGCGTGGAGCAATCCCTTCGCCAGCTCCGCGCGGCGCGCCAGACCACCCGAAAGGGTCTCGACCCGATCGTTCCGACGCTCGCTCAGCCCGAGGCGGGCCAGCGCCGTCTCGCTGCGGGCGCGGAACGTGGCCGTATCGAGGCCGTACAGCGCCGCGTGGCAGCGCAGGTTCTCCGCGACGGTGAGCTTGCCGTCCAGGCCGGGATGCTGGAACACCACGCCCAGGCGGCGCCGCACGGCGAGGGGCGCGACGGCGACGTCCTCACCGAAGATGCGGACGGCGCCGGTCTGCGCGCGGACGAGGGTGGACAGCACCTTGAACAGCGTCGTCTTGCCTCCGCCGTTCGGACCGAGCAGCCCGAAGATCTCCCCCCGACGTACGTCGAGGTTCACGTCGACGAGCGCCCGCCGGTCGCCGTAGCGGTGCGACAGGTCGCGAATGGTGATCGCCGACTCGAGCGGCCGGTCACGCGGGCGCGGCGCGATCACCGGACGCTCCGCAACTGTGGCGCCTCCGGATTGAACAGATACTCGATGCTGAGCCACAAGCTCCGCGAGTAGCGGAAGAAGACCAGCGGAAAGATCGTGCCAAAGACGCTCCACAGCACGATCTGCGTCGTGAGCGTCGGTGCCATCAGAGTGTCGAGGACGAAGAAGCCGGTCACGCTGATGCCGACCGTGGCGGCATAGTTCACGTAGATGGCGCCGACGAAGTACCCCTGCTCACGCTCGAAGACGAGCCCGCAGACGCCGCAGCGCTCGTTCATGCTGAAGAGGCCGCGGAAGAGCGGTGCCCCGCCGCAGCGCGGACACAGCAAACGCAGCCCACGGTACAGGATGGTGGTGAGGCGTTGGTCGCGCATGCTCGGATCGCTGGTATCCTGCCACAGCCGCGACACGACGACCAGGGAACCGGGGAACGGTGGAAGGCCGAACCTCCGAAGAAGGGCGCGCAACCTTGACCGTGGGGACACCCGCTTGTAGGCTGCGGCCGATGTCGCGGTCGATCACGCGACCGATGCTCCCGTGACGATCAACGCCTATCGCGTCGGGCCGACCGACGATCGCGCTACCGCTGTGGACCCCGGAGGCCTCGAGCAGTTCCTCCGCCTGCAGGAGTCGCTGCTGAACGGCGACGTCGGTCCGTCGCACCTCGGCGGCCGCATCTGCCAGGGGGCCGCCATGCTGCTGCGCATGGCGTCGGCGCGGCTCGCGCTTCTCGAGCATGACCGGGTCGAGACGGTCGCCTCCTACGGGTCGACCGAGTTCCCCCCGATCTCCCCGGCGCGCGTGCGGGAGGCCCTCACGGAGCGTCTCCCGGCGATCCACGACCCCGGCACGCCTCCGAGCGTCACGATCCCGGTACACGCCGGCGAGGTGCCCGTGCTGCTCCAGCTCGTCGGAGCGCCGGCTCGGCACCTCGGCCCGGATGATGTGGCCCTGGCACGCTACGCCGGCACCGTAGCGGCCATTGCGCTCCGCCTGGGGGCCCAGCGCGAGCGGCTCGAGCAGTCGAGCTCGTCGAAGTCCGAGCTGCTCGTCGCCATGTCACATGACTTGCGATCTCCCCTCAACGTGCTCGTCGGCTATGCGCGGCTGCTCGCGGAGGAGACGTTCGGGCCATGCTCGGCCGAGCAGCGGGAGGTGCTCGGGAGCATCGAGCGCTACGCCCTGGAGCTCCTGAGCCTGCTGTCGGGCGTCCTCGATCTGGCGCGGCTCGACTCCAGCCGCGAGCAACCGCGGCGCGAGGAGTTCGTGCTCGCCGACCTGTTCGACGAGCTGCAGAGCGGCTCCCTCGGCCGTCGTGGCGCCGAAGGGGTGGAGCTGGCGTGGCAGGTGGACCCGGAGCTTCCCCCTCTCCGCAGCGATCGCTTCCGCATCCGGCAGATCCTGCAGAATCTCGTCGACAACGCCCTGCGATTCACCGAGAGCGGCAGCGTCCGCATCCGTGCCGATCGCGCCGCCGACGCCGTGCGGCTGACGGTGCGCGACACCGGCCCGGGCATCGAGCCAATCGACCTGCCGCACCTCTTCGAGCTGTTCCGTCCCGGCTCCGCCGCGCGCGCCTCCGGCACCGGATGCGGCCTGTACCTGGTGAAACGCTACAGCGAGAGCCTCGGCGGCAGAGTCGCCGTCGACAGCACTCCCGGCGAAGGCACCTGCTTCACGATCGAGCTGCCGCTCGCCGTCTGACGGCTCGCTTGCCTACGGCTCCACCGTCAGCACCGCGTCGCCACCCGACGCGCTCGACGTGATCCCGGTGTCCGGATCGGTCGCCGAGATCGTCGCCGTCCCCTCCCCGACCGCCTCGACCAGACTGCGATTGCCCTCGAGGTTGTCGGGAATGGCGACGCCGAGGTTGTCGGAGGAGTAGATCACCTTCTGGGTGAGGTTCTCGTCGTGACCGCCGGCGAAGTGACCGGTCGCGGTGAAGTTCACCGTCTCGCCGACGTTCCGCGTCGCGGTCGCCGGCGCGACACTGAGACTGAGCAGGGGGCCGAGGACCGTCAGGGTGGCGCTGTTGGCCTTCGACGACGTCAGGCCGGTCACGTCGTCGTGCACGCTGATCGTCACGTCGCCCGGCGCGACGCCGGTGGCGCGCCCGCGCATGCCGGTCGCGTTGCTGACGACGGCAATCGACGGGTCGCCCGAGATCCAGTTGACCTTCTGTGTGTAGTTCTGCGTCGCGTCGTTCTTGTACACCGCCAGGGCCGTGAAGTTAGCGCTCGCATCCTGCTGCACGGTGCGCGTCGACGGCTGCACGACCAGCCTGACCGGCGTTCCCACCGGGGTCGGTGAGCGCGTCGGCGTCGCGGTGCGGGTGGGCGGTGGCGTCGCCGTTCGCGTCGGGGTTGCCGAGCGCGTGACGGTCGGCGTCGCGCTGCGGGTCGGCGGCGGCGTCCTCGTCGGCGGCGGCGTGACGCTCAGGGTGGGCGAAGGGCTGCGCGTCACCGTCGGCGTCGGCGTCTTGCCGGGCGACGGCGTCCGCGTCGGTGTCCCGCTCGCCGTCACCGTGCCCGTGGGCGTCACCGTACGCGGCGGGGGCGGCGTCACGGTGGGCGGCGGCGTGCGCGTGATCGTGACCGTCGGCGGCACCGTCGAGGTCGACGTCGGCGTCGGGGTCACGGTGGGCGTCCGTGTCGCCGTGAGCGTCGCGGTCCCAACCACGGTCATGGTCGGGGTGGCCTTCGGCGTCACCGTGCGCGGCGGCGTGGGCGTCTTCGACGCGACCGGCGTGCGGGTGCGCGTCGGCGTCGCGGGCGCCGTCCGCGTCGGCGGCGGCGTCACCGTGGGAAGCCGCGGCGTCGCTGTCCGGCCCCCGCCCGACGACGGCAGCACGAGCGGCGTCGACGTCGGCTGGGGCACGTCCTTCAGGCCCGGGACGCAGACTTCCTCGACACCGGTCAACGCCAGCACCTGCGCGCCGAACGGCCCGTCGGTCGATACCACGGTGGCGGCCAGCGGACGTTGCCGCACCACGGTCCGGGCGAGCCGCGCCCGATAGCAGACGAGGTGCCCCGGCTGCCCCGGAGCCGCGGGATCCGATCCGTTCAGGTCGGCCGGCGCACAGACGCGCGTCGGCTTGCTGAGGTGCAGCGTCACGGTCTCGAGCTCGTCGTGCGTCGTCACGTCCACGGACTGGAAGGGCGCACCGGCACCGCGAACCGGCTTCGCGGGATAGCAGGCGAACGCGTCCGCCCCCGGCGACGGCGGCGTCGACAGGCCTCCGGCACCCAGGGCCACCTCGGCGCGGACCAGGACGCGCTCCACGCCGCGGATCCCGAGGCGGAGCGTGCCGAACCGGTCGGACATGGCGTGCACGCCGGCAAGCGGCGCGGGCTGGTGCGGTATCGTGCGCGAGCGACTGGCGCGGTAGGACTCGAGGTGCGTCACGTCGTCAGTGACGCCCGAGCCGTCGACGTCGGCCGGCAGGCAAAGGGTGACCACCTTCTTGAGATCCCGCAGGTGCTGGTCGCCCGCGGCCACCGCGCCGAGCCCGTCGACGACCCGGGAAGCGAGCCGGGGCGCAAACTCCGGAAACGGCGGTGCGCCGTGTCCCGCCCGCGCCGGCCGCGCCTTGTAGCAGACGTAGTGGTCCCCGGGCACCTGTGCGGTCGCAACGCTGGCGACGAGGAGCGCGAGCGTCGTCGCGATCCCGACGTGGGACATTTTCACGGGCTCGTTCCTTCATGCGGAGGGGATGGGGCCGCCGGCGCCGGGGACGGCGCGCGGCACCGCTGGGCAGGCGGGACGCGACCCGGCCGCCGGCGCGGAGCCGGCGGGGGATCCGCGGACTACGCGGTGGCGGCGCGGCCGCCGAAGTCCTGGGACTTGATGTAGGCGATCGTGCGCGTCATGCCTTCTTCGAAGCCGATGGTCGGGTGGAAGTCCAGCAGGCGCTCCGCCTTGCTGATGTCGGCGAGGGTGTGACGGACGTCGCCAGCGCGCGAGGGAGTATGGTTGCACGTGAGCGTCCGGCCGAAGTCCGCCTCGATGGCGTGCACGATGTCCATCAGCGTGTAGCGCGCGCCGCACGCGATGTTGAACGCCTCGCCGGCCACGCCCGGGGCCTCCATGGCGCGGAGATTCGCCTGAACGACGTTGTCGATGAACGTGAAGTCCCGCGACTGCATACCATCGCCGTGCACCGTCAGGGGCACGCCGTCCAGGGCCGCCTGAATGAAGAGCGGCACGACCGCGGCGTACTGCGAGTCCGGGTCCTGGCGCGGTCCGAACACGTTGAAATAGCGCAAGCTGACCGTTTCGAGGCCGTATAGCCTGCTGAAGATGCGGCAGTAGTGCTCGCCCGCGAGCTTCGACGCCGCGTACGGCGACACCGGCATCAGCATCTGCTCCTCGCGCTTCGGAAGCTCTTCGTTGGCTCCGTACACGGACGAGGAGGACGCGGCGACGATACGCTTCACGCCCGCGTCGCGCGACGCCATCAGCAGCTGCAGAGTTCCGGTGATGTTGACGTCGTTGGTGGCCAGCGGGTTGTCGACGGAGCGCGGCACGGACCGCAGTGCCGCCTGATGGTACACGCCGACGACACCCTTGACGGCCCGCTGCAGCGCGGCCATGTCCCGCAGATCACCCTCGATCACCTCGACGTCCGACGTGAACGTGCGCAGATTCTGTCGCTTGCCGCTCGAGAAATCGTCGAAGATGCGCACCTTCTCGCCGCGGCGCACCAGCGCCTCGGCGACGTTCGAGCCGATGAACCCCGCGCCTCCGGTTACCAGGTACATTCGCCCTCCTTCGAGCCGTGACCGACTACGATATCCGGCGCAGAGCGTGCCGGCAACGCGCGATCATCGGCGGCCGGAGGACCGCCGATCCTCACCCGATCGCCTGCTTCCCGTTGGGCGCGTCGTCGGTGTCGAGGCCCCCGGGTACGTCGTCGCGGCCCTCCGGCGATCGCCCGACGGCGGCCAGCGCTTTCCTCGCGCCGTCGAGAAAGGCGTTGCGCAGCTTGTACGCGGTCGTGTGGCTGACCTGGTAGTGGAGACAGATCTCTCCCAGTGACTGCTCGCGCTTGACGAGAGCCAGGGCGAGAGCAAAACGCTCCTCGGGAGTGAGTTTTTCGCGTTTCCTCATGGCCTGTTGCTCCTTATCGCGCGACATCCGGTCGCGCGCGCTGAAGGTGAGGCGTTGATGGCCCGGCGGGAGCCGGGAGTCGGAGGGGGGAACGAGCGACGCGCGTTGCGTCCGGCTCAGCGCAGGGTGCCGCGGCGGATCTCGTCGGCGGTCGCGGCGCGCACCGCGATCACCCTGGCGGTGATCCGCAATCCCTGCCCTGTCCCACGCGCGTTGAAATCGGCGACGACCTCGTCACCGTCGATGCTGATCAGGGTGAACACGAGCCGCTGGCCGTCCTTGCCACGCAGCTCGTAACGTTCCCCCGGTACGAGCACCGGAGTCTCCGGCAGTTGCGCCCGCGGCACGCGCCGTACGAGCTCGTCGCGCCGCGGCCCGTAGCTCTCCTCGGGCGGGAGCCGGATCTCGCGCTTCTCGCCCGGCTCCAGCCCCTCGACGATCCTCTCGAGGGCGGGAAAGATCTGCTCGTTACCGTGCAGATACGAAACCGGCCCGCAGCGGTCGGTGGAGTCGACCACCGTCCCGTCGTCGAGACGGGCAAGGTACTCGAGCGTGACGACCGTATCGGTAGCGACGCGCACCGTTCCGTCAACTCGCGACGCGGCGGGTCGCGTCGTGGCGCAGCAGCGCACGGATGCTCTCGACGTCGCCGCCCGAACCACCCTTGACCACGATCGGCAGACCCGCCGCTTCGCCGTCGGTGATCGCGCCGAGCGTCACCAGGGGGGCGACGCGGCCGTGCACCGTGAGCTCCGTCGCGCCGATCGCATTCAACACGGAGAACGTCGTCTCGCCGCCGACGAGCACGACCGCGCTCGCCAGGCCGAGCCGCAGCACGTCGCGCGCCAGCTCGCCGAGCGCATGCTCGACGGCGCGCCGATCGCGAATGTCGGGACGCTCGCGCGGCCGCGGCGCCGCGAGCACGACGCTGCGCCGGCTCGCCAGAGCGGCGCGCGCCTTCCCGAGCAGCTCGACGTGCGCGTCGGACGACAGCGTATGCTCCAGGCGCGACGGCACGAGCCGCTCCGCCGCCGCCGCACACGCCGCATCGAGCTGCGCGGCCGCCACCGAATGCAAGCTGCCGGAGACGATCAGCGCCGGTCCGGGAAGCTCCGCGAGCATGGCCGCTCCCGGCCGCGCGCGGACATCGAGGGCGCGGGCGAGGGCGGCAGTCACCCCGATCGAGCCCACCAGGCAAAGCGGCCGAGGCAGGTCGAGGACCGCGTGAACCGCCCCGAGCAGGTCGTCGTCGGTCTCCGCATCGACTACGAACAGCTCGGCGCCGGCGCCCATGAGTGTCCGGGCGCGCTCGGCGAGGCGCCCGGCCCGTAGCGTCCCGACATCGATAACCTCGCTCCGACGCCGGCTCTCGCGCGCCACTACGGCGGCGATCGAGGATTCGGGGCCGACCCCCTCGGGATCCGAGGCGAACTCGGTGTCGGCGAGCGCCCTGCCCCCGAACCATTGGCATCCCCCGCGCGTCACCCGTTCGACCGCGGGAATCGCCGGCGCGAGGAACGCCGCCGCAGCCCCCAAGCCGTCGATCGCCGCATCGAGCTCGGCACCGAGATGCCCGCGCAACGCCGTGTCGATCTTCTTCATCAACAGATCGACGGGGCGCCGGCGGGTGACGCGCAGCACGCGGGCGTGCGCCTCGCTCGCGCGCACGGCCCGGCTCTGGGTGTTGACCACCCGGATGTCGTCGGACTCCGCCTCGTCTACGTCGCCGTTCACCGCCACACGCACGGCGAACCCCGCGGTGGCGAGCTCGGCACCGACGTCACAGGCGCCGGTGACGTCGTCGGCGATGACCTGGAGACCGGTCATTGCATCAGGATGGCGCGCGCGGGTGCGCCGTCGACGCGTTGCAGATTGAGCGGGAGACACACGAGCGTGTATGCGCCGGCGCTGATCGCCCGGAGGTCCAGTCCCTCGATGATCGGCACCCCGTGACCGAGCAGGAGCTTGTGTACGGCGAAATCCCTGCTGCCGAAACGCTCGATCGAGAGATAGTCGATTCCCACCGTACGCACGCGCCGCGATACCAGCAGCTCGGCCGCATCGTACGTGAGGTACGTGAACCCCTCGTCGAATCCGGGTTTCGCCCACAGCTCGGAGTTGTCCGTCTTGAACAGCACGATGCCCCCCGCGGGAAGATCGTGCCCGCGCAACGCGTCGGCGTCGATCGCACGCCGGCCACACAGGTCGAGGACCGTGGCCGGGCCGACGAAGCGGTCGAGCGGCACCTGCTCGAGCGTCGGTGCGCCGTCGATGAAGTGCGCCGGCGCATCGACGTGCGTCCCGGTATGGGCCCCGAGCGAGAGATGGGTCAAGTTGGCGGCGTCGCCCTCGGCGATCGCCCGTACCCGGCGCGTCTCGAGCACCGGATCGCCCGGATAGCAGTGCATGCCGGACTCGACCCTCACAGACACGTCCCACGTCCGCCGCGCCTCGACGCCGGTCGAGAGCGACAGCAGATGCGCCACACGCGCCGTGTCCTCCCCGAGGTCGGCCACGTCGATCGTCTCGCGCAGGCTCTCGCCGATCGCGAGGACACCGTGGCGCTCGAGCAGGATCAGGCGCGCGTCCGGCCAGGCGAGCGCGGTGTCGCGCACCAGCTCGGCCAGGAGGCGCGAGCCGGACGGCGCCTCCGGAACCACCGGCGTCGGTCCGAGCCGCACCTCGGCCGTGATCGTCACCAGCGGAATCTGTCGGTTCCGCACCGCGAACACGATGCAGTACGGCGGGTGGAGGTGGGAGATCGCCCTGACGTCCGGTCGTGCGGCGTAGACGGCGGTGTGGAGAAACACCTCCTTCGACGCGACCAGATCGGCGCGGCCGGCAACCTTGTCACCCTCGAGGTTCACAAGGATGAAGTCGTCGGGCGCACACTCGCGCAACGACACCGCGCTCGGCGTGATAAGGATCTCGTCGGTGCCGGGGATGCGGGCGCTCAGGTTGCCACCCGTCCCGGACACCAGCTGCCGCTCGTACGCGACCCGGCAGTAGTGGCTGAGCTCCTCGCGCAGCGCCGTCTCGTGCGGGCGCGCCATCAGGCAGCGCGCTCCCGCAGACGACGTCCGCCCAGCTCCGCGGCGACGCGTACCGCCTCGAGGAGATTCAGATGGTCGGCCTTGCCGGTCCCCGCGATATCGAATGCCGTGCCGTGGCCGGTCGAGGTGCGGATGAACGGCAGCCCGACGAGCAGCGTGACGACGTTCCCGAAGCCGAGCAGCTTCACGGCGCCGAGACCCTGGTCATGGTAGAGCGCAACCGTCATGTCGTACATGCCTTGCTTCGTCTTGAAGAATACCGTGTCCGCGGGGACCGGGCCGATGGCATTCACGCCCTCCGCACGCGCGCGCGCCAACGCCGGCTCGATTTCCTCGATCTCCTCGCGTCCGAAGAGCCCGCCCTCGCCGGCATGGGGATTCAGGGCGGACACGGCGATCCGCGGCGCCGCGATGCCCTGCGAGACGAGCGCCTCGTGCCCGAGCATCACCTTCTCGTAGACGCGCTCCTTCGTCACCTTGTCGCATGCCTCACGCAGCGCCATGTGGTTGGTCAGCAGCATCAAACGCATCTCGCCCAGCAACAGGACCATCGCGTAACGTTTGACGCCCGCCATCTCGGCGAAGATCTCCGTCGCCCCCTCATAGTGGTGCCCGGCCGCGCGCATGGCTTCCTTGTTGAGCGGCGCGGAGACGATGCCGTCGACCTCGCCGGCCAATGCCATCCGCGCGGCCTCGCGCGTGTAGCGTACCGCCGCCTCGCCGAGAGCGGGCGCGATCACGCCCATGCGCACGGCTTCCGGATCGACGTTGCGATAGTCGACGACGGCGACGGCGCCGTCGCGCAGCGCGCCGGGACGCTCGACGGCCTCGAAGGACGTCGCGACCCGCGCCCGCTCCGCGGCCGCCCGCAGTACGCGCAGATCGCCCAGCACGACGGGATCGCACCACTCCCCGATCCGCGGATCCGCGAGGGATTTGACGACGATCTCCGGGCCGATGCCCGCGGCATCGCCCATCGTGATCGCTATCGTCGGTTTTCGCATGCCAGCCTCCATCGCCTTTCGTCTCACTCGATACCCGCGACGCGCAGGACCTCACCCGTCGTCAGGGAGGCGGCGTCCACGCCGCGGCGCGCCAGCACGACCGCGTAGATGGCCTCCACCTGGTCGATGACGCGATCCCAGCCGTATTCGTCCTCGACCGTGCGGCGCGCCGCGCGACCGAGCGCCGCCCGCATCTCCGGCATCTGCAGCAGGTCCACGATCGCGTCCGCGTACCCATGGGCGCTGCCGTCGGCAACCACCAGCCCGTTCACGCGATGTCGTACCGCCTTGGCCGAGCCGGCCGAGACCACGACCGCCTTGCCGGCCGCCATGTAGTTCAGGAGCTTCATCGGAAACCCCGACCATTCGCGGCGCGGACAGAGCGCGACGTCGGCGATCTGCAACAGATCGCGCACGGTCGCAAAGTCGTCGGCGGTGACGAGCCGTACACCCGGTCGCCGCTGAGCAAGACACGCCGGCAGCGCCCGCGGGGCCGCGTGGGTCGCAAGGAGGAGCAGCGCGTCGGGCACGACGCCGCGCACGCGGCCGATGCTGGCCAGGAGCAGCTCGAGGTTCTGATAGCCGTCGAGGTTGCCCGTATAGAGCAGCACGGGACCCGATCCGATGCCGAAGCGACGCCGTATGGCGTCGAGCTCCTCGGAGCTCCGCGGCGGGAACTCCTCGGGCGAGCCGCCGGGGGCCACCACGTCGACCGCGCCGACGCCGCGTGCGCGCAGGAACCCGACCAGCTCGCGGCAGATCGCGATGCAATGATCGGCGCGGCGGGGAACCTCACGGTCGACGAACGCGCCGAGCGCGTGCGCCAGCCGCCGTGTCAGGCGCCCGCGGAAGTAGGTCGGCAGCTCCTCCGCGAGCGCGTTGTGGCTGTGGTAGATCAGCGGCACGCCGGTCAGGCGGCTGGCGGCGAGGCCCACGAGGGCGGCCTCGTAGTTGTGCGCGTGGATGATGTCGATGCGCTCCTCGCGGACCAGCCGCACCAGGGCCGCGAAGAGCGCGACGTCGAGCACGAGCTTGGCGGCGCGCGGCCCCGAGCCGAGCGCCCGGCACCCCGGAATCGCCCGGATGCGCCGCATCGGGATGCCGGTCAGCGCACCTTCCAGTCCCTCGGCGTACGCCACCACGACGACGTGGTGCCCGCGTGCCTGCAGCCCCTGAGCGAGCCGCCGGATCAACAGCTGCGAGCCCTGCAACGTCGGAAAGGGACAGGCAGCGACGACCGCGACCCGCGCGGCGCCGTCCCTCACGCGCGCCCCTCGAGGTAGCCGAGCGCCGCGAGACGTCGCCACAGCTCGTCGTCCTCCCGTTCCGGCGTGGCGCCGAGACACGGCGAGCGTGGGGGCTCGCGCGCGACGACCGGCTCCCCGGCGACGCCCGGGAGGAGATGCCCGTCCATCCAGGCGGGCACCGCGAGACCGGCGAGATGGAGGATCGTCGGAGCGACGTCGACGATCGATGCCTCGCCCTGCATACGCGACACCGCGCGCCCGGTCAGGACCCAGAGCCCCTCGGGACGATGGCTGCCGTTCATGCCGCCACCCTTCCCCGCCAGGTACTCCCCGGCACCGAGCGTCCGGACGCTGCCCGTCTCCGCGCCGTCGCTCGGCAGACACACGTACGAGTAGCCGTTCTCGGTTTCGAGCTCGAGCACGAGATCGGGCGCGTCGGCGACATGGGGTCCCGTGTACAGCGCGTCCCGCCGATGCACCGCGCGCACGATCCGCGCGCCGCTCAGCGGATGCCGCCAGGCCAGCAGCCGCCGGCTCAGGACGGCGACCGTCTCGTCGTACGCCGCGGGGGCGAGCGCACCGAGCGGCTCGCGGCCACGCACGTTCAGCCAGATGCTCGGCGCGTAGTTGAGCTCCTCGGAGAACGCAAGCGTCCCTTCCATGTCGATCGCGCCGAAGCGCGACCATCCTTCGAGCCGGCGCGCCAGCTGCCGCGCGCCGCGACGGACCGCGCGTTCCTGCCATCCGCGCGGCAGGCGGCGCAGCGCCAGGCGCCGTGCTCCCCGCACGGCGCGGCCCGGGAGCCCGCGGACGCCCCGGTGGAAGCGCAGCAGCCCTTCGTCCGCGAGCCAGCGGTTCAGATGCAGCACCGTCGTGCCCGCGCCGCCGAAGCCGTGATCCGAGGCCACGAGCAACGTCGCATCCGCGGGCAGATCGGCGATCACGGATCCCAGCGCGGCGTCGAGACGGCGATAGACGTCGCGCAGCGCCTCCCGGTGCCGCGCCATCCGCTCGGGGGCGAAGCGCGGCGAGAGCGGATCGGCGAACATCCAGAAGTGATGGCTCGCGGTATCGGCCTCGCCGAAGAGCACCATGACGACGTCCCACTGCTCGCGCGCGAGCACGTAACGGGCGAGATCCCGCTTGCGGTCGACGGCGCTCAGGATGCTCGGCAAGGCGCGATCGTGCCATCCCGGCCCGATCCGCAGCTCCTGGAAGTCGGTGATCGTATACGGCCCCACCGCCGCCCGCATCTCGTCGTAGAAGGCACGCGGATGGACGAAGGAGCCGTCGATACCGGTCGCGACCGGGCTGTCGAAGCCGCCGACCACGATGCCGTTCACCGCTTCCGGCGGATACGTCGTGGGGACGCCGAGGACCGCGACCCGCCGCCCGGCCTCCGACAGCAGCTGCCAGATCGTCGGAACGCGGCGATCGCGGCTGCTGACGAACGCGATCTCGTACGTCCCGGGAAGGCGCCGCGTGAAATCGAAGATCCCGTGCTTGCCGGGATTGACGCCGGTCATGAACGAGGACCAGGCCGGAAACGTCACCGGCGGCGTGGTCGAGCGCAGCACCCCGGACGCGCCCCGCTCGACCAGACCGCGCAGGACGGGCATGTCGCCGGCCTCCATGAAGGGCCCGGCGACTTCCCAGGTCGCTCCGTCGAGACCGACGATCGCGATCACGCTGCGCTCAGTTCACGTAGCCGAGCGCCCGCAGGCGCTCCTCGGTCGCGCTGTCGATCGCCGTCTCGCGGCCGCCGACGGCCGCTGCGAGTGCCCGGCTCTGCACGGTGGCGAGATGCGCCGCGAGCGTCGACGCCTGCTGCGTCTCGGCCGCCGCGACGTCGTGCCGCTCGTGGGGGTCCGTCCGCGTCTCGAAGAGCTGGCGCGGGGGCAGTCCCCGCGGGTTGCGCGGGTTGGCCTCGATCAGCTTCCAGCCGTCAGCGTTGCGATAGGACTCCAGCACGTTCCCCTCGAGGTCCGACTCCGCGAACGCGTGATCACGCGGCGCCGTCGCGCCCGCGGTCAACGTGAGCGGCCGCCCGACCATCGCTTCGGGGGCCGCGGTACCGGCAGCCGCAATGATGGTCGGCGCGATGTCGACACTGCCGACCATGGCGTCGTTGACGATGCCCGCCGGCCCGCCACGCGGCGCCTTGACGATCAGGGGAACCGTCAGCTGCTCGTCGTACAACGTCTGCCCGTGCCACCAGCCCCCATGCTCGCAGAACTCCTCGCCGTGGTCGGCGGTCAGCACGATCATCGTCTTGTCGTAGACACCGCTCGCCTTCAGCCGCTCGAAGAGCCGTCCGAGCTGACCGTCGAGGTAGGTGATCGCGCCGTCGTAGGCCGCCCGGTAGCGTGGCGCCTCCGCCGGATCGGGGTTCGGGTTCGCGACCCGCGCCAGCGCCTCGCCGTTGAACGGATGCGTGAAGTACGGATCGTGCGGGTCCATGTAGTGGAGGAACATGAAGAACGGCCCGGCCGCGCCGTGGGCGGCGATCCATTCGAGCCCGCGATCGGTGACGACCTCCGCGGGCTGATAGTAGTTCTCGACGTGCTTGTAGCGCGAGAAGTAGCGCTCGCGCATGAGGCGGAGCTGGTTGTACAACGCCAGCTGTGCCGCCGATTCGGTGGCGCCGAAGAAGAAATCCGGCTCGAGGAACACGTAGTCGTCGAAGCCCTGCTGGAAGTTGAAGAGCGGCGCGACGTTGATGTTGTTGGCGAAGCCGATCGTGCGATAGCCGGCGGCCTGCAGCACCTCGGGGAGCGTCGTCACCGCGTCAGGCAGCGCGTCGGACTTGTGGATGGCCTTGTGTGTCGACGGGTAGAGCGAGGTCAGGATCGTCGCCACCGACGGCCTCGTCCACGAGGCGTTCGAGTAGGCGTGCGCGAAGCGCGTACCGTCGGCGGCCAGGCCGTCGATCGCCGGCGTGCGGATCGCGTCGTACCCGTAGCACGACAGATGATCGGCGCGCAGCGTGTCGACCATGATCAGCAGCACGCTCGGGCCGGTCGCGGTGCCGCGCGCCGCCCGCGGCGAATGCACGACGGCCCGGTGCTGCCCCCCGAGGCGCATGCCCAGACCGCTCGCCGCGGCGCCGATGATCACCAGGGCGACGACGGCGACGGGCGAGGTCGCGAGCCCCTCACGCCGACCGAGCCGGCGGAGGATCGCATACGCCAGCGCCGCCAGTAGCAGCGCAGCGACCACGGAGCCGAGCTGGAACATGAGCGGCGAGATCGCCTTGCCGTCGAAGGTCTCGTGCAGGACGTCGCGGAAGACGCGAAAGCGGCCGATCACCGTCACGAGGCCGGCGAAGGAGAGCGCCCCCGCGAGAGCGTACGCCGTCGCTCCGCTGCGCACGCCGAGGACACGCAGGCCGACGCCGACGAGCAGACCCGCCACGAGGCCGGCGAGGCCGTAGAACACCACGGCGAAGTACAGCAGCCCGGGATCGGCGCCGAGATGGCGCTCGACGATGACGACCACGGATTCGCCGAGGCCGACGACCAGCGCCGCCAACGTCGCGCCGGCGACGGCGCTCGCGACCGGTCCGCGCCGGCTCTCCGTCGCCATCAATCCGGGAACTCGCGCGCGAGATCATCCGCGGTGTGCGTCGCGCGGAGACCCTTCGGCGAGATCTTGAAGACGTCGGCGGCCTTCCAGTGGAGATAGCGGTTCTGCTCCAGATACTCGACCTGCGGCGCCAGGACCTCGTAGGACTCCCCGAGCTGCTCCGCCAGGTGCTGGCGCGTATGCAGGAAGGGCATCTCCTTGTTGGCCTCGTGCGCCTGGCGATACGCCGCCAAGAGTCGTCGTCGTAGTGCGTTGTCCGCGCTCATCCCCGCTCCTTGGCCTTCCCGCCGCGTGTCACAGACGGATGATGTTGCCGCCGATGAAGTCGCGCAGCGCGTTCCGCGTATCGATGATGAGGGGCGCCAGATGGACGATCTCCGAGTAGTTGTAGGCGCTGTGATCGGTGAGAAGCACGACGCAGTCCGTCCCCTCCTCGAGCGCCTCGCGCACCGGGCGCGCCGTCATCTCGATGCCTTCATCGTGGATCTCGGGCACGAACGGGTCGCTGTACGTCAGCGCCGCACCCTTGTCCATCAGCATCTTGATGACGTGCAGTGATGGACTCTCGCGGATGTCGTTGACGTCCCGCTTGTAGGCGACGCCAAGCACGTGGATGCGGGCGTTCCGCACCGCCTTGCCGTCGTCGTTCAGCGCGTCCGTGACCTTGTCGACCACGAACTTCGGCATCGACTCGTTCACCTGCCCGGCGAGCTCGATGAAGCGCGGCTCGAAGCCGTTCATGCGCGCCTTCCAGCCGAGGTAGAAGGGATCGATCGGGATGCAATGACCGCCGAGACCGGGGCCCGGATAGAACGGCATGAAGCCGAAGGGCTTCGTCGCCGCCGCGTCGATGACCTCCCAGACGTTGATGTTGAGCTTGGCAGACATGAGGGCGAGCTCGTTCACCAGCCCGATGTTGACGCTCCGGAACGTGTTCTCGAGGAGCTTCACCATCTCGGCGACCCGCGTCGACGACACCGGCACGACCGTCTCGATGCTCTGCTCGTAGAGCGTCTTGGCGACCTGCGTGCAGCGCGCCGTCACACCGCCGACCACTTTCGGGATGTTGCGGGTGTTGAACTGCTTGTTGCCGGGATCGATCCGCTCGGGCGAAAAGGCGAGAAAGAAGTCCTGTCCGACCTTCAGTCCCGACTCCTGCAGCTGGGGAAGGACCAGCTCCTCCGTCGTCCCGGGATAGGTGGTGGACTCGAGGATGATCAGCTGGCCGGCACGCAGGTACTTCTTGATCTCGGCGACCGCCGCGACGACGTAGGTCATGTCCGGATCTTTGGTCTTCCGCAGCGGCGTCGGCACGCAGATGTTGATCGTGTCGAGCTCTTCCATGGCACGGAAGTCCGTCGTCGCCTTCAGGCGGCCCGTCGCCACGAGCGACGCGATCTCCTCCGACGAGGTGTCGACGATGTACGATTGCCCGCCGTTGATGGCGTCGACCTTGCGGGCGTCCACGTCGATGCCGACGGCATTGAAGCCGGCGTGCGCGAACTCGATGGCCAGCGGCAGGCCGACGTAGCCGAGTCCGATGACCCCGGTACGCGCCTTGCGCTCACGAATCTTGTCGAGGATTTCCACGGACTCCCTCCGGAGAACGGATGTCCCGCCCAGGCGCCGACGCGTGGGCGGTTGATGCGGGGCTGGGATAACGACGGTCGGTCGTAGCAGGACCTCCGCCGCGAGCATATGCGAGGGGTCTCCTCAGATGTAGCCCAAATCTTCCAGGCGCTTCTGCACCTCTTCCTCTTCCTCGGGCGAATAGCCTTCGGTCGATTCCGGCGTCGCGGGGGGCTGCTCGGCCGGCTCGTCCGGCCGTTTCGGATTGCCGTTCATGCGGATTCTCCCTGTCGGTGTTCGGAAACGCGCTCGCAGTGGCGGAGCGCGTCGAGGATGCCGGCGCGATGCCGGTCGAGATCGCGGCCGATGAAGACGGCCTGGTTCTCCGTACGGTCGGCTGGCAGCTTCAGCCATCCGATCTCCACCCGCCCGCAGGTCACGTTGAAGAGGCAGTGCCAGTCGCGGCCGGCGAGGCGCACGATGCCCTTGGCCCGGATCACGTCATCGGGCAGCGTCTCCAGCACACGCTCGAACGCGGGCTGATCGAGCTCCACCTCGCTGCGGTAAAGGAAGGACGCGAACGCGTCGCGGTGCAGATGGTCCGACGCGGCGCGCGGCGTGGCGGCGGCCTCGCGATAGCTGGCGACGCCCGTCGCGAACAGCACCTCCGAGTCGATCGCACCGCGCACGCTCTGCAGCCGGAGAGCCCGCGGGTTCAGCTTGGCGAGCCGGCGCTCGACCTTGGCGAGCTGGTCCCCGGCGACGAGATCGATCTTGTTGATGACGAGGAAATCGGCCGCGGTGATCTGCGCCGTGGCGACCTCGGCGTCCTTGAGGAACCGCTCGAGGTTCAACGCATCGACCACCGTGATGATCCCGTCGAGATTCAACCCCGCGCTCTTCACCCGGTAGGCGAGCGGCTCGGGATCCGCCAGACCCGTCGATTCGATGACGATCAGGTGCGGATGCACCGTTTCGATGATCTCCTGGATCGCGAGATCGAAGCGGTACTCGTCGATCGAACAGCAGATGCAACCGCTCGAGAGCTCGACCATCTTCTCGACGTAGTTCAGGCCCGTGACGACCTGGCCGTCGATGCCGACCTCGCCGATCTCGTTGACGATCAGCGCCACCGGTTTGCCCTTGAGGCCGTGTTCGAGCACGTGCCGCAGGAGCGTGGTCTTGCCGCTCCCGAGAAAGCCCGTGACGATGTCGACGGCGACGTGCCGCACGCCGGCCCCTACGCCGGGAGCAGCGACCGGCCGATCATGTCGGTCGGCACCGGAAGGCCGAAGTGCGTGAGCAGCGTCGGCGCCACGTCGTAGATCGACACGTCGCCCACGTCGCCCGTCAGCGGCACGGGTCCGCGTGGCGACGACATCACGAAGATGCCGTACCAGTCGTGATTGGCCTCGTCCGGCCCGGTGTCGTTCTCGAAGGTGTAGATGGAGTCCATCCCGACCGCGCCGACCGAACGCCAGGCGAGGTCACCGAAGTAGACGATCAGGTCGGGCGCGACGCCGTTCACCGCGCGGTAGATGTCCTCGGGACGGTACGCGCGCGAGCCGATGTTGCGGCCCTTGTCGTCGACGATCGCCTCGATGCCGGCGACGAGGTCGCTGCGGACGCGCTCGTAGTCCGCCGGATCGATGATGCCCTCCGGCTCGCGTCCCTTCACGTTCATGAAGCAGCGGCCGTAGTACCCGCCGTCGCCCCAGGCCTTGGTCCGCGACCAGTCGATCGCCACCTTGCCGATCGGCGTCGGGGTGCGCGGCGGATCCTTGAGGGTCAGATACCCCTCCTGCATCAGCCATTGATTGAAGCAGATCCCGCCCTCCATGCGCTTCGAGCCGTGGTCCGACACGACGAGCACGAGCGTATCGGCGGGCACGAGCGCCAGGAGCGACCGCAGCTCGCCATCGAGGTAGCGATAGTAGTCGCGGATCGCCTGCTCGAACGGATTGCCGCGCTCGTACTTGTGGTGCTCGGGATCCATGTAGCTCCAGAAGCCATGGTGGATCCGGTCGAGCCCCATCTCGACGAGCATGAAATAGTCCCACTCGCGCGTCGTGATCATGTGGCGCGCGACGGCCCAGTGCTTGCGCGTCTTCTCGTACACGCGCTGCAGTAGCGCCTCCTTGTGCGGCGTACGGAAGTCGTCCACGTCGAGCACATAGCCGTCGGCGATGCGCTCGACCTCCGCCTTCAGGCTCTCGGGATAGGTGTACTGCGCCTTCGTCGAGGGCGTGAGGAAGCACGTCACCATCTCGCCGTTCAACGGACGGGGCGGATACGTCTGCGGCACGCCGAGGACGATCGATCTCTTTCCGGCCTCGCCGAGGATGTCCCAGAGCCGCGGCTCACGTACCAGCGCCGAGTTGGCGAACGCATACCCGTCGTAGGAGTGGTCCTTGCGGTTGCGGAAGCCATAGAAGCCGAGCTGTCCCGGATCCTTGCTCGACATCATCGACGTCCAGGCGGGCACCGTGATCGGCGGATTGGTGCTCTCGAGCCGCCCATGCGCCCCGCGCTCGATGAGCGCCGACAGGGTCGGCATCTCCTTCCGGAAGACCTCGAACATCAGGCGCGGCGGCGCGGAGTCGAGGCCGACCACCAGCACTTTCTGCGTCAACGCGATCGCTCCCTTCGAACTGGATCGGGGCCGCGGGGCGAGATCGTGCCGGCGGCAACACAGCGGAATCCCACGAACATAGACGCAATCATGAGCGCCCGCAACGGATGATTTCGACGCGACCGGCGGCGGCTAGGCAGCGTCGCGGCCGGGCTCGCGCCCGCGCAGGTGGTCACCCGCCGCGGCGAGCATGCGCGGGTACGTCGCCAGGTCGGCGGCGCGGATCACCACGGTTCCGCGCAGGCTCGCCCCCGACTCGCGCACGAAAATGAACAGCAGGAGCAGGGCCGCCAGCGTGTAGGAGATGGCGGTCGAGACCGCGGCACCGGAAATGCCATAGCGCGGGATCAGCACCAGATTCAGGCCGATGTTGACCCCGAGGGCGATCCCCGCGGCCACGATATTCACCTGCTGGCGATTGCGGCTGGTGAAGTTGCGCGTGAGGATCTGGTACAGCGAGATCATGATGATGCCCGGCAGCATCAGCAGCATCGGGCGGATCGCCGGGGCGTAGCGGTCGCCGTAGAAGATCGTCAGTACCTGGCTGCCGACGCCGGCGTAGAAGATGGCGGCGAGGATGGTCGCGAACAAGGTGTGCCGGCACGTGACCGCTGTGCGCGAATGCGCCGCGGCTTCCGAGGAGCCCGCGAGCTTCGGGAAGATGACCGTGCCGATCGCATCCGGGATCTGCAGGATCGGATTCGTGATGTTGACCGCGATCGAGTAGAAGGCGACCTGCGCGGGGTCGTGCAGCAAAGCGGCGATCAGATAGACGTCGATCTTGTAGTGCAGATGCGCTGCCAGCGTCTGGAAGTACGACTTGACGCCGAACTCGAGCATGCCGCGACCGAGCGACCCGTCCCAGCGCAACCCGAACGGCGCGATGCGCTGGACCCGGTAGAGCAGCCAGATGTTGGCACCGGCGCCGACCAGCACCTGCGACATCAACGCCGCCCAGAGACGCCCCTTCAACGCGAGCAGCGCCACGGCGATGGTCACGAAGCCGAAGATCGCCTTGTAGATCGACTGCAGGTTGTAGGCGCGGAAATCCTCCACGGCCTGCAGGATGGCGAGGAAGTAGCTCTCGACCATCGCGAAGGGGATCGCCACGAGCGCGAGCATCACCAGCGCCGGGGTAGCGCCACCGGTGAACGGATCGAGCAGCCACGGCCGCGCGAGGTAGCACGCCACCACGAGCAGCACGCTGACGACGACGGCCAGGACCATCGAGTTCGAGGAGACCGCGCTGATCGACGAGCCGCGCTTGCGGATGTAGTAGACGTTCGCCTGCGCCACGCCCATCTTCGCGAAGTTCACGAGGGTCTGCGGCAGCAGCAGCAGGATCGTGAAGATGCCGCGGTCGTGCGGCCCGAGCAGACGCGCCGTGATGATGCCCGTCCCGAGGCCGAACACGACGAGCATCACGCGCGAGCCGATCAGCCCGAGGATGTCGAGGAGCATGTGCCCGCTGCCGCGCGTCTTCATGCCCCACCCTCGCCTCGCGCGATCACCGGGTGGAGGCGATAGAGCGAGCCGCCGTCGACCTCACCGATCTTGTCGGCGTTCGCGAGGAGCCCGTCCCACAGCTGCAGCACACGCTCGCCGACGGGGTTCGCGCCTCGCTTCTCCGCCTCGACTTCACGGACGACGTGCGTGATTCCGAGGCGCTGCACGGTGGTGATGAAGTCGTCGAGCGTGGCGATTCTCCGGTAGTCGATGGCGTCCTGCTCCAACGGGCTGGCGAGCGTGAACGGCCGCCCGATGTAATAGTATGGATGTGGGATCATGCCGAGCACGAGCAGGTTCCCGCCGGGCGGCACCCGTGCCTGTACCAGCAATGCGAGATCGTAGCGACGCTCGTTGCGCCGCAGGAAGGCGTCGCGCGTCGTGCGCCCGAAGGCGACCCGCGCGCTGTCGCCCCACAGGGGCGCGATCACCCTCACGCTGAGCGCCGTCTGCGCGAGGACGGTCATCGCCAGGACCGCCGTGACGGCCCTGGCCGCCCAGGGACCGAAGGCACGCAGCCGCCGCAGCACCGCGACGCCGACCGGCAACAGCAGCGCCAAGGCCGGGTGAACGTAGCGGGGGTGCGCCCACATGCCGAAGACGACCGGGGCGCCGTAGGCCACCGCGATCCCCGCCAGCACCCATCCCTCCGAGCGCCGCGGCAGCAACAGCAGGCCCGGCACGAACGCCAGGAGGAACGGCCCGATGTCGTAGGCCGACCGGCCGACCTCCTCGAAGGACTGCGGCGCCATCGTGACGTCCCAGGGGAAGCGCACCGCCTGCCACACCGAGGCGTAGGCGTGGCCGTGACGCTTCGCGGCCTCGCGCTCGCGGTAGGCGTCGTAGTACGCGTCCAGCCCGCGTGCCGACTCGGCGCTCCAGTTGTGGCCGCCGAAGACCCCGTAGCCGAACGGGAAGATCGGATTCCCGGTGTCGACGGCATTGCGCAAATAGCACGGCGAGGCGACGACCGCGGCCACGAGCCCGAACCCGATCGTCGACGCGACGGCGGCCCGCCACGAGGCGACGCGCAGGACATGGACCAGCACGACGATGCCGAGCGCGGCCGGCACGAGCAGGCCGATGATCTTCGTGCCGGCGGCGAAGCCGGCCATCAGCGCCGCGAGCGCGAGCCACGCATGGGCGTCGGAACGACGCCACGCGAGTAGCGCGATCGTCGCGGCCACGACGTAGAACGTCAGCGTGAACTCCACCCACGCCCGGATCATGAGCGTCGCCGTCAGCGGCATCGTCAGGAAGAGTGCCGCGGCCCAGACACCGGTCTGCCGCGAGAAGGCGCGCCGGCCGAGCACGAAGACCCCCAACGTCAGCAGCCCGCCGTAGAGGACGTTCACCAGGCGCGCCAGCACGTCGCCGCGCAGCACGAATGCCGCGGCGAAGAGCATGTTCATGAGGTACTGGAGATAGCCCCAGAAGCTCCACGGCGTCGCGACCAGCCGATGGGCATCGGCGAAGAGCCGCGGATAGACGAGCTGGTACTTCGTCTGATCGCCGCCGACCGGCGGCGCGAACACCATCAACACCTCGCACGCGAGCAAGCCGATGCCGAGCACGATGACCGCCTGCTCGCTGCGGCTCGGCCGCAACGCCCGCCAGCGGCGCAGGCCGCGCGGTACGCCGGCCGCCGCGGCGACGAGCTCGCGCCAGCCGAATACCATGCCCGCCGCCAGCACGGCGAGGAGCACGGGGCGGCGGAGCACACCGACCTCGCCGAGCGCCAGGGTCACGTAGGCAAGAAGGCCGAGGCCGAGACCGACCGCGAAGAGATTCTCCTCGAGGCCGCCCTCGAACGGCACCGCCTTCAGCAGCCGGCGCCCGACGCCGAGGGCGCTCGTCACCACCAGCGCCAGCATGAGCAGATCGAGCATCTAGCGCAGGTATCCCGCGAGGTAGCGCACGTAGACGACGGCGGCCCAGCCGATCAGCAGCGCGACCGCGACCAACCGCGGCGCGCCCCGGCCGTCGTCCTGGGGCGCATCAGTAGACATACGGGATCAACCGGTACGTTCGCGCCGCATACGCCGCGTACTCGGGAAGGCGCCGCCGTAGCGCCCGCTCCTCGATCACGATCCGCGCGACGACGACCCAGGCGAACACTGCGGCCAGGACGGCGCTGAACGGAGCCGCCAGGAGCCAGGGGGCACCGGCCGCCATGGCGAGCTCGGCGAGGTACATGGGATGGCGCAGCCGTCCATAGACGCCGGCGTCGACGAGCCGGGCCGGCTCGCGTGGCTCGACGAGAGGCGAGAGCTGCGGCCCGAGCACGCCCCCCGCCAGGCGGTAGCCGATCACCCCCGCGAGCAGGAGCGTCCCGCCCGCGAGCTGTCCCCAGCCCACGGGACGTCCACGGACGAGCCATTCGAGCGGGGCCGCCAGCAGCAGCGCATAGAACACGCGGTGCTGCCGCCGCACCAGCCGCGCGTCGTCCGCGCTGGCGATCAGCGGCCCACCGTCCCGTCCGTGCACCGGAGGCCCGACGCGGACGAACAGGCCGATCAGGAGGCCGACGTAGACGACGAGAGGCCAGAGACGGATCAGGCGGATCCTCCTCAACGCGGTCGCCCAGGTCGCCCAGGTCGGCCAGCGGCGGTCGGTCCAGTGCGCGCGGCGTACCGCGCACCATCTCGATCAGCCGCACCGCCACGAGCGCGATCGAGGCGCACGCTGCCTCGCGCGCCAGGACGCCGACGGTCGGCCACGCGACGATGCTGCGCACGAAGCCGAGCCGCGACCGTCCGTCGATGAGGATCTCGCCGAAGATCGTGACCGGTGAGATGTAGTACGCGTCCGAGAGCGGCCAGAAGAACTGCGCGCCCGCGGGCCCGCGTTGATCGACCGTGAACGCGTCCACGAGCAGGTGCGAGCCATACGCGGCGGCGCACAGGAGGAACGCCGGCCACCACGCATCCCACCGCCGCCAGCGCGCCACCGTGGCGGCGATCGCGCCGAAGACGAGCGCCGCGAGCACGGTATGCGAGATGCCGCGGTGGAAGGCACCGGGACGGCCGAGCACGAACCCGACGACGAAGTCGACGTCGGGCAGATTGCCGATGGCCATGAACGCCACCGCCCGCGCCGTTCCCATCCAGGCGGTCCGCCGGGTATCGAGCCGCTGGACGAGGTACCCGGCGGTGGAATGTACGATCGGGAGTGCCATCGGACCCGCGCGTTCGGACCGCGCGGCCACCTTACACGATCAGCTCATGCCCCCCGCGCGCCGCTCGACCGGGTCGGCCGAGCGCACCGGCTCGACCACGCGCAGGCGCGGCTGCTTCTTGCGCAGCATGAAGCGCTTCTTCAGCAGGAAGAACAGGTTGTAGAACCCGTCACGCCAGATGTTGAGCTTCGACTCGCCGATCCGCTCGCCGTAGTAGATCGGGATCTCGATGGCGCGCACGCTCGGATGCGTGAACGCCTCGATCTTGATCTCCTCGGAGAGCGCCATGCCGTTGCTGGTCAGATCGAGATCGTCGAGGATCTCCTTCTTGAACATCCACATGCCGGACTGCGAGTCGACGATGAACTTGAAGTAGAGCGCCATCATCGTGCCGGAGAGGATGGCGTTGCCGAGCAGCCGTATCGGGCTCTTCGTGCCGCCCTGTTTCGAGTACCAGCGCCGGGCCGTGATGAAATCGACCTTCTCCTCCAGCATGACGTAGAGCAGCAGCGGCACGCTGTCGGGAGGGTACGTGCCGTCGCCGTCCATGGTGATGACGATGTCGCCGCGCGCGGCCGCATAGCCGGCCTTGTGGGCGTAGCCGTAGCCTTTGCGGCTCTCGGGAATGACCCGCGCACCGTGCTCGGCGGCGACCTTGGCCGTCGCGTCGGTGGAGCAGTTGTCGACGACCACGACCTCGTCGACGATCGCGGGCATCTGGTCGAGGACGGCGACGATGCCATCCTCCTCGTTGTGGCAGGGGATGACGACGGAGATGCGCTTGCCCTTGTACATGGAGCCTCCAAGTGGGCCGCTGGGATCGCGACCGCGGGGTCGGGGATGGCGGCGGGTGGGATTGCCGCGGGAACGTCTAGGGACTGTGCGGTGATCCGATGCTAGAGCCGGGCCTCGTCCGACGGCTTTGTCTCGCCGCTCGGGTGGGCGGAGCCGTTCAACAGGGTGGCGTTGTGCTGCTGGATCGCGCCGTTGATGCAGGCGTGGCCGTTGCCGGCCGCGGCATGCGCCAGGATCGCGGACTCCGGCCGTTTGGCGCCGGTCAGCTTGCGGAACGCGCGCCGCATCTTGAGGCTGCCCCACTCACGCAGGATCTTCGGCATCATGCGCGGATTGAAGAGGATGTTCACGGTGAGGAAGCACTCGTAGGTGCAGAAGCACTTGGTGTCGCGGATGAACTTGCGCGCCTCGTCCGCCTTCTTACCGTACCAGATCCTCTTGAAGTCGTAGTCGTTCTCGCGCACGTTGCCGAGCTTGCGGTCGATCAGCAGCTCGCAAGGGTAGATGTCGCCGTTCGCGAACATGCAGGCACCGAGGCTGCCCGCGTAGCATGGGATCTGGTAGGTGTTGGTCTTCGCGATCTCGGCGATCAGCCGATGGCGCACGATGCGCTTCGCGTTGATGAAGTCGGCGAAGGGGAAGGTGTCGTAGCCCGAGAGCGCGCCGCTCTTCATGTCCTGCTCGATGAGCTCGGCGTACTCCTCGTAGCGCTTCACGTCGAAGAACTTCGCGATCGACTCCTTCGGACTGCCGCGCGTCAGCAGGGTGAAGACGTTGTCCACCTCGAGCTCGCGGCGGAAGTACGCGTAGTTCTCCATCAGGTGCTTGTCGTTGTGCGACGACACCGTGGTCTCGACGTTGACGTTGAGCTTCGGGTAGTGCTTCGAGAGCTTCTTCAGCTCGCGGTAGGTCGCGATCGACCGCTCGAAGAGTCCGGGGAACACGCGGATCTCGTCGTGCAGCGCGCCCACGCCATCCAGCGACACGTCGATGCCGAAATCGAGGTCGGGGCACGACTTCAGCACGTCCTCGACGATCTTCAGCGTACGGGAGGTGGTACTGCCATTCGTCGGGATGCCGACGTTCCGGACGCCGGTGTTCTTGTAGAAGATCTTGACGATCTCCCCGATGTCCTTGCGCAGGAACGGCTCACCGCCGGTCGGCAGCAGGAACATGAGGCTCTTCCCCATGCTGGCCGTGACTTTGTCGACCTCTTCGAGCGAGAGCTCCTTGCGCTTGAACTCCATCGTCGGCGTCTCCCAGCCGGGATGGGCGCCGTCGGCGAGCAGGCAGTGTTTGCACTTGGCGTTGCAGGCGTCGGTGATGAAGTAGACCATGTACACCGGCATCGCGCCCTTCTTCGACACCATGTTCTTGCCGTGGCGCAGGTAATCCAGGTAGCCCATCTGGGGAATCCTCCTAGTACTTCTTGCCAGCGATGAAGGTCGCGATCCCGTAGGCGCTGCCGACGCCGGCCGTGAAGAGCTCGACGAGCAACAGTCCCGCGCCCAGCAACCCGACGCCCACACCGCCATGTAGGTGAAGCAGGCGCAGGAAGGGCCTGTTTAGCACAAGAATGGCGCAGATTGCGACCAGCGTTCCGGCGAGAAGCGCCTTGCTCCCGGTGATCGCTCCCGCGAGGAGCAACAGGACCGCCACGGCGACCAGCGGGACGCTCACGATGTAGCCGGTCGGGACCGAGGTGTCGTTTCCCATGGTATCGGCCCGTTTGCGGAGCTTCAGGCGGGCGAGTGACATCGAGCGCAGGAAATCCGTGCGCAGCAGACCGCGCAGGTCGTACCCCTTGACGTGCTCCACCTCGAGCGCGGGAAGCACACGCACCCGGTACCCCTGCCGTGCGAGACTCTGGCCGAAATCGGTGTCCTCGACATTGGGATCCCGATAGTTCAAGTCGAAGCCCCCCGAATCGACGAAGGCCTGCCGACGGATGGCCGCCGCCGTGGTGTAGAAGAGCGGGACGTCCTCTCCCGCCCGCCGGACGTACGTGTAGTACATCCAGAGGTTCTTGTAGCGGCTGCAGATGTTCCGGAAGCGCATCGCCGGCGCCTGCACGGCGATCACGCCGTCGAGCGTCGGGTCGGCCCTGAAGGTCTCGGCGAGTCGGCCGATCGTGTCGGGCCGCACCATCACGTCGGAGTCGACGAAGAAGAGCACGTCTCCGCCCGCCTCGGCGACGCCGCGGTTGCGCGCGCCCGCCGGACCGAGACGGCCGCCGCTCGGGATCACGCGGCACCCCGCCGCCGTCGCGATCTCGCGCGAGCGGTCCGTCGAGCTGTCGTCGACGATCAGGATCTCGTAGGCCGCGTGCTCGCTGCTCCGCAATGCCGCCAGGCATTCGCCGAGCAGCCGCTCGGCGTTGTACACCGGCATGATGACGGAGATGCGCGGCGCCTCGGAGGGCTCCCCTCCGGCGTCGTCACGACGTCCCGGCATGCTCATCGCGCCGCTCCCGTCGTCTCGGCAACCTTGGTGACGTCCGCACCGGGCATGTCCATGTGGCTCATCATGGTCTCGAGTCGTTGCTCCATCGCCGCGACCCGCTGCGGGTCCCGGCTCGCGATGTTTTGGTCCTCGTTCGGGTCGCTGCCCAGATCGAAGAGGAAGCGGTCGCCGCGCGACGTGCTGATCAACTTGTACGGCCCGTCGTAGTAGACGCGCAGGGCGCGATTGTAGACGTCGCCGAACTGCGCGACGAACTCGGGATTGATCTGCTCCTCCGCGATCGTGTCGTGCGTCACGTGCTGCACGGGCTGGCCCTGGACGCCGTCGGGAAGCGGCGCGCCGATGGTCGCGAGCACCGTCGGCAACACGTCGACGAGCTGCACGCGATCGGGTCGGTCGCCCCGCGGTCGATCCTTGCCCGGTAGCTTCACCACCATCGGAATGTGCAGCAGGCCCTCGTACATCATCCGGCCGCCATGCCCGACGATCTGGTGCTCGCCGAGGAGCTCCCCGTGATCGGCGGTGACGACGATGAGCGTGTCCTCGTAGCTGTTGCGCGCCTTCAAGGCGGCCATCAGCTCGCCGAGCGCGGCGTCCATCGCCATGACCTCGCCGTCGTAGTTGGCGACGATGAACTTCTGCTCCTCGTCGGTCAGGTGCACCGGCACCTTGTGGGTGAAGAGGCCTTTCAGCGCCAACTGCCGCGCATGGGGCAGATCGCGGCTCCAGAGATCGTACGGCGGGGCCGCGAGCCAGTGGTGCGGCTCCAGGTAGTTGAGGAACACGAAGAACGGACGCCCCTCGGGCGCCTTGTCGAGCCAGTCGAGCGCCGCCTCGTTGATCTCCTGCGCGCTGCGGAACGGCTTCTTGCAGAACGCCGGACGGAAGCGCTGCACGAAGCGCACGACGTGGGGCACCGGACGGAAGAGCAGCCCCGGATGATCCTCGTAGTGCATGAAGCCCTGGGCCATGCCGAAGCCGCGATCCAGGTTGGCGAAGTTGGCGGCGAAGCCGCCGGTGACATAGCCGCGATCGCGGAGGACCTCGGCGAGCGTGGTGCGCTCGTCGGGCAGCGGCAGGACCCGCTTCCGTCCGTAGATCATCGGGCCCGACGTCCAGTCGCCCGCGTAGTGCGCGCCGTGGCGGCTCGGGTACATCCCGGTGAATATCGACGCGTGGCCGGGGACCGTCCACTCCGCCGGGGAGCGCGCCTCGGTGAAGTTCAACCCGTCCTTTGCCAGCGCCGTCAGGTTCGCGGAGGTCTCCCGTGCGTAGCCGTAGGTCGACAGATGATCGGCGCGGGTCGTGTCGAGCACGATCAGCAGGACGTTCGGCGTCCCGGCCGCCGGCGGCTCGGCGACGAGAGTCATCTGGTCGATCGGCGCGGTCCAGAGCGGCGGGCTCCAGTGGTTCCACAGCACGGCGGCGCCGAGACCGATCGCCACCTCGAACGCGAAGCGCACGGTGCGGCGGCGCAGCGCGAAGGCCACCCCCCGGTCGGCGATCACCGCCGCCAGCGGCAGCGCCGCCAGCAGAAACGCCAGACTGGCGCCGCTCGGTTCGGTCTTGCTGAAATAGTCGCTCTGCGCCTCGCCGATGATCGCCTTCCCGAGCGCGGTGATCGTGGTGGTCAGCAGGGTCAGGTGTACGAAGGCGAGCGGCCCGCGGCGCTCGTCACCGACCAACCGGACGCCGAGCGCGGCGCTCAGCGTCGCCAGGAGGACGAAGAGGGCCTCGCCTCCCATCCCCGGCGGCTCGAAGACGCGGATCAGGCCGTACGCCATGGTGAGCCCGAGCGCCAGGGCCGGCCCGCTGGCCCCGCCGGGGACGAAGGTGAGCGCAAGGCCGAGCACGATGCCCGCGGTGCCCGCGACGGCGAGGTCGAGGCCGAGGATGGTGCGCGCCACGTGCGCCGGCACGACCCCGCCGAGGGCCCAGTTGGTGAGGGACTCGACCACCCACCAGACGGTGCCCGCCACGAGGCCGGCACCGATGCCGACGAGCGCGTTCCGCAGCAGGCTCGGCTTCTCCGCGTCCGTGGTCGCCACGGTCAGTCTCCGTGCTCCCCGAACCGCCACAGCACGTGGAACGTCGCGCGGCGGCCATTCAGGTGGGTGATGATGCCGATGCCGACCCCGATCATGCCCCAGACGTAGATCTGGATCGTGACGTTGAAGAAGACATTGGCGTCGGTCATGAGGAGCAGGAGACCCGTCAACGAGCTGAAGATCGCCCACACGATGCGCCGCATGTGCGGATCGTGGATGCACTGGTAGCCGCGATACAACGCCACCAGCACGGAGCCGATGATCCACAGCATCAGCGCCCACCCGATGAGGCCGTTCTGGCGAATGAGCGTCAGGTGCATGCTGGTCGAGATCCAGCGCGCGTCCTGATCGGGAATCGGCGACATGGCGAGGCGCCGGGTGCTGCCGACACCGAGGAGCAGCTCGAGCGGCGGGGCCGTGAAGACGTGCTCGGCGGTCTCGCCGCGACGCGCGGCCTCCGCCGTCACCTCGGGCACGGAGAGCCGCATCTGGCGACCGCCGATCATCGCCGTCAGGACGACCAGGGCGCTGAGCGCCACGATGCCGATGTAGCGATGCGACGTCTTCCACAGGAAGACGCTGACCGTCACGACCAGGGCCACGAGGCCCATCCGCGTATGCGTGAGGAACACGCCGATCAGCGCGATCGTCGCGCAGCCGACCCAGAGATCGCGCTGCTCCCGCGTCCGACTGTGCAGGAGCTGGGTCAGCAGGAACGGGAGCCCGAGGACCAGATACGTGGCGAGCAGGACCGGGTTGCCGAGTGTCGAGGACATGCGCGGGGCGCCCTGGGCGCCGAGCTGATTGTCGAGACCGATCTGCACGAGGCCGATCAGCGACACCGACACCGCCGACAGCCCGACCACGTTCGCCACCAGATTCGCCTCGCGCTGCGTGAGCCGCGTGTTGATGATGAGGAACGCGAGGCTGAAGCCGGTTGCCACGTAGTAGGCGATGCCCTGGAGCGCCGGCACCGGCTCGGGCGAGAAGAAGGCGGCGAATGCCGCGAAGCCGACGAACGCCGCCATCGGACGGTTGATCGCCGTGTCGTAGACGCAGAGCTCGTGCCGCGGCGAACGCTGCACGATCAGCCAGGCGGCCGTCACCGCGACCAGCATCTCGAACGGGCTCAGCTTGAAGCTCCCGACGTCGAGCTGGAACGGGTAGTGGAAGAGTCCCGGAAGCAGTGCCGCGGAGAGAAGCAGCAACGTCAGCACCACCCCGAGCGTCGCCCAGCGGTTCAGCACCTTGATGAAGGTGAGCGTCACCAGACGGACGTCGAGCCACCACGAACGATTGGCCGCGTACAGACGATCGTAACGCAGCTTGTCTCGTGGATGCGTGAAGTAGCCGCCGCGCACCTGCGCCAGGCCGGTCATCCCCGGATTGACCGCGAAGCGCTGCATGTAACCGGGGATCTCGCGGCAGAAGGTCTCGAGAAAGACCGGACGCACCGGCCGCGGACCGACGAGGTTCATCTCGCCGCGCACGACGTTGACGAGCTGCGGGATCTCGTCGAGCTTGGCGCGCTTCAGGTACCGGCCGATCGGCGTGTAGAGGCCGTCGCCGTGCTCCAGGAGCCGCGCGCCGATCTTCTGCTCGGCCCCGACCTCGAGCGTGCGGAACTTGTAGATGGTGAAGTTCTTGCCGCCGCGGCCGACCCGCTGGCCGCGGTAGAGGATGGTGCCCTGGCTCGTCGACTTGGTGATCAGTCCGATGATCAGGATCAGCGGGGACAGTAGCACCAGCCCGATCAACGCGAGCGCCCGCTGCCACAGCGGCGTCGCCGGGCCGACGACGATCCGTTGCCAGTCGAGGGGCGCCGCCGGACGTGCCGTCACCGAGAGCGACTGTGGAGTCACGGAGATGCCGGCGTGGGTCTGCAAGCTCATCGATGGCCTCGGGTCAACGGAGGCTCGCCGCAGCGAGCGACGGGCGATCTGCGGCGTGCGGCGCCGCCCCTGCGCCCCGCCCTGCGGCACGGGCGCGCTCCCACTCCTGATGCCACGTCATGAATACGAGCAGCGTCCACAAGGGGCGGCTGTGATCGAACCGCATGCCCACGTGCTCGTCGATCAGCCGGCGGACGTACTCGGGCTGGAACAGTCCGACGCGCGCCAACGCCGAGGGCGCGAGCACGTCGTGCAGCATGTCCCGCAGCTCGCCGCGCAGCCAGGACGGTACCGGCACGTTGAACCCGCGCTTCTTGGCGCGCAGGATCTCCGTCGGGACGCGGCCGCGCAGCGCTTGCTTCAGGACGAACTTCTTGGTGAAGCGGCGCAACTTCACGTCGCTCGGTAGTCGTGCCGCCAGCTCCACCAGCGCGCGGTCCAGATACGGCACACGCGCCTCGAGCGAGTGCGCCATGCTCATCCGGTCCGCCTTCGTGAGGATGTTGTCGGGCAGGTAGACGTGCGCGTCGATCGCCTGCAGGCGGGCCAGCCAGTCGTCGGTGCCGGCGCGCGCCGCGGCCGCGCGGAAGAGCTCGGCCGTCTCCCGGTGCCCGTTCCGCGCCGGGCCGGCGCAGAGCTCGGCCTGGACGGCCTCCGACAGCACGACCTTCCACCAGAAGTGCCCGTCCTCCAGCGGCAGGTACGCGCCGCGCACGAAGCGCTTCGCCTTGTAGTCGAGGCTGACGCGCGCATGCGACACCGGCAGCCGGTCGACCAGCGCCGGAACCAGCGTGCGGCCGATGATGCCCGGCAGCCGGCGGTAGAGCGCCGAGTACTTGCCGGCGAGGTAGGTCTCGTAGCCGGCGAACACCTCGTCGCCGCCCTCGCCCGAGAGCACGACCTTGACGTGGCGACGTGCCAGCTCGGAAACGTAGTACACGGGCACGGCCGAGGAGTCGGCGAACGGCTCGCCGAAGTGGCGCACCAGCTCCGGCAGGATCCGCACCGCGTCAGGACGCACGACGAGCTCGTGATGATCGGTGCCGTACCGCTGCGCCACCTTCCGGGCCAGCGCCAGCTCGTCGAAGGTCTTCTCCTCGAAGCCGATCGAGAACGTCTGGATCCGCTGCCCCCCGACCTCGCTCATCAGCGCGACCAGAGCGCTCGAGTCGACGCCACCCGAAAGGAAGACGCCGACCGGGACGTCGGACAGCAGATGGCTCTTGACCGCCGCGCGCAGCGTCCCGAGGACCTCTTCCGCGTACTCCTCGTCGCTCGCGACGCGCGTCCCCGGGGCGAAGCGCAGCTCCCAGTAGCGCCGCTGCACGGGCGCCCTGCCCTCGTCCACGGTCAGCTGTGTTCCCGGCTCGAGCTTGCGGACGCCCTCGAAGATGCTGCCGGGCGCCGGGATGTAGCCGAGCGCGAGATAGTGGTGGAGGCTCGCGAAATCGATGACCTCGCACCAGCCGTCGGCGACGAGCGCCGAGACCTCGGAGGCAAACGCCAGGGCGCCGCCGCGCTCGGCCACGTAGAGCGGCTTGATGCCGAGGCGGTCGCGCGCCAGCACGAGACGGCGGCGGCGCCGGTCCCACAGGGCCAGGGCGAACATGCCGTCGAGCGCCGCGACGAAATCCTCGCCCCGCTCCTCGTAGAGATGCGGGATGACCGCGACGTCGGAATGGGACCGGAAGTGATGCCCGCGCGCTTCGAGGTCACGACGCAGCTCTGGGGAGTTGTAGATCTCCCCGTTGCAGACGACGACGACCGAGCCGTCCTCGTTGGTGAGGGGCTGATTTCCGCCGGCCAGGTCGTTGATGCTGAGGCGGCGCATCCCCATACCGAACGCGCCGTCGACGAAGCGTCCCTCGTCATCGGGCCCGCGATGGATGATGGCCGCGTTCATGCGACGCAGCGTCTCGTCATCGACCGGGCGGCCGTCCGCTCGATGCCATACGCCGACGATACCGCACATCAGCCCATCCTCCCGCGGGCGCGCGTCATGCGTGCGCCTCGCCGAAGAGCCGGTAGCGCTCGAGCGTCACCGCCAGCGCCGCCTCCCGGTACAAGCGCGGCGCGACGCCGATGCGCGGGAGCAGGAAGGCGTCCGAGTTGACCCCGATGATGCCCGGACGCGACGTCACGGCGGAGCGGAAGCCGAGCGAATGGATGATGGCCGCCACGCTCTGGTTGCAGTGCGGATAGCGGCCCCCCGTGTTGGGATACGCGAAGTCGCGCACGGGCGCGCCGAGGACCGCCTCGAGGCGCTCGCGCGAGCCGGCGATCTCGCTCCGCGCCTGCTCCGCCGACACCAGGGTCATGTTGCTGTGGGTCTGTGTGTGCGCGCCGATCGTGATGCCGCCCTGATGCATCTCGTGGATCTGCGCCGACGTCAGCATGGTGTGGGCGAGATCGGCACTCCCGTTCACGGCCAGCTCGTGGCGGATGGTCGTGAGGATGCGCCGGCGCAACGAGGCATCGACCGGCACGAGCACGTTCGTCAGCTCCTTGATGCTGAGCTGCCGCTCCTCCTCGCCCCCGAGCGCGAACTCGTAGCCGCCGCCGATCTCGACGCGCAGGCGTGGGGCCCGGCTCGCCATCACCGCGGCGCGCAGCTCCGACATCCAGAGTGTCGGGCCGCCGTCGAGCGTCTCGGTGACCACGTACACGGTCGCCGGCAGGTTGAGCGCCTGCAGGACCGGGAACGCCTGGTGATAGTTGTCGGCGTATCCGTCATCGAGCGTGATCGCGACCGTCCCCGCCGGCGGCGCCTCCCCGCGACCGATCGCCTCGACGATCGTCGCCAGCGGCACCGGCGCGTAGGCACGGCGGAGGAAACGCATCTGCGCGGCGAAGAGCGCGCGCGGAATCGTGATGTCAGGCCCCGCGTACGCCGGAAAGGGCGTGTCGTCGGGCGCGACCGCGTGGTAGCGCAGGATGAGGCTGCACTCCCGACGCCGCAACCGGCGCAGGACGGCGAGCACGCCGAGGTGGTGCGCCGCGACCTTGCTCGCGTGGCGGAGACGGTTCAGGGCGCGTGACGTCATGCCTTACTCGATGTACCCGAGATCCTGCAGGAACTTCCGCATCTCCTGCTCTTCGCCCGCCGACAGCGCATCGCCGTCGTCGCCGTCGCCGGCGCGGACGCTGGTGGTCGTCACGGGATGCGTCGCGAGGTACTGCGGCGCGAGCGCGTCGGCCAGCACGCCGCCGTCGATGTCGTCGGGAATGGCCACGCCGGCGAGGTGCAGCGCCGTCGGCAGGATGTCGCCGAGGTCGACGCTGTCGAGTCGCGCGCCGCTCCGGAACGGCGTCCCGGCGGCGAAGAAGATGCCCTCCATCGTGTGCGAGCCACTCACGTTGCGCAGCGTCGCCTCGGGCACGGCCGCCAGCAGCTCGTCCACGTCGTGGCCGCCGTCGACGCCGTCGGCCGTGACCAACAGGATGTCCGGCACGTTGTCGAGATGCGGCCCGGCCAGCACCTCCTCCTTGCGCAACACCCGACGGCAGAGCGGCGTCCCGCTCGCGGGATCGGCCAGCTCCGCGGCGGCACGCATGAGCTCGTCGCGCAGGCGCTCGTACTCGGCGCCGGGCTGCACGATGCCCTGCGGCTGACGACCGCGCACGTTCAGGTTGATGCCGGTGATCGGGAAGAAGATCGGGACCGCGTAGGCACGCGTCGCACCCCACTCGATCCGCCCGGTGCCGTTCCGCAGCTGGCGCACCTGCGACTTGAGCGCGGCGGGCAGGTGGTTCTTCAGCCACACTTTCCCTGGAACCCGGCGACGGAGCGCGTTCACCTGCCGGCTGACCAGGCTCGCCACACGCGCCCGCGACGCGCTCGTCGGCTTCAGATAGCCGCGCTCCGCAAGGAAGTGGTTGACGTGCAGGTAGCGCGTCGGTGCCGGTCCTCCGCCGTGATCCGAAAGCACGATCACCGCCCATTCCTCGTCGAGATCGGCCAGCCATCGGCCGATCATGCGGTCGATCTCCACGTACCAGCGCGTGATCACGCTCTTGTCGTGCGCCGAGGCTGCGGGATCGTGCAGCGGCGACGCCGGGTCGTGCAGATGCCAGAAGGAATGGTGCAAGCCGTCGGGGATGCCGGTGAAGGTGACGATGATCTCCGTGCCGTCCGCGAACGCGCGCCGGGTGATCTCGTCCATGACCTTGAGCTCGTGCGCGTTGCACGCGTCGATCGCCGCGATGTCGCTCGCCTTCTTGGCGCGCGCGAGCTCATCGTGCGAGAGCAGCGTCATCGCCGGCAGCTCGGCCGCCCGCTCCGCCGGAGCGGCATAGGCCTTCTTGCGATCGGGCGTCGGCGGACCGGACACCAGCAGGCCGTTGATCGGCCATGCCGGATACGTCAGCGGAATCCGATAGGCGAGCATGCGTGTGCCCTGCGCGCCCGCATGGTCCAGCAGGGTCTTGCCGCGGAAGTACGTCGAGTTCACCAGCGTCTCGCTGAAACTCGAGTACCGTGACAGATCGAGATTCTGGAAGTTGAAGATCCCGTGACGGCCGGGATTGTTGCCGGTGAGGAAGGTCACCCACGCCGGCGCGGAGATGGGCGGATACGTCGACAGCAACGTCGCGCTCACCCCGCGCCGCTCGAGCGAGGCGAGTGTCGCCATCTCGCCCGTCTCCATGAGGGGACGGGCGATGTCGAACGTCATTCCGTCGAGACCGATCAACAGGACCTTCATCCAACGTGCTCCAACGCGCCCATCATCACTGTCCTGCCCGCTCCGTTCCGGTGATCACCGCACCCCGCACGCGACGCCAGCGCTCGGCGCCGACCAGGCGTTTGCCGAGACGCTTCACGGCGTACGACGACCGCAACGTCGCGAGGGTGAGTCGGTGACCGGCGAGAACGTGCAGCAGGAACGGTGCCGATGTGCGCCATTTGATGGCAATACGCGGTGCGTCGAAGGGGTTCGTCGTGGCGGATACCAGCCCGGGCTCGCTGGTGCAGAATGCGCGATAGCCGAGCTCGGCGACGATCGCCGCCATGCCGGGGGCGGCGCTGCCACGCGGCAGCGAGGCCACGTGCACCGGACGTCCCAGGCCGTCTTCGAGGATGCGCTTCGAGTCCTCGAACTCGCGGCGGACCGCGTCCGGCGACAGCGCATTCATGAACGGATGGGTCAGGGAGTGGCTTCCGATCTCCATCCCCGCATCCGCCATCGCCCGCAGCTGGCCCCAGCCGAGCATGTGCGCCTCGCCGACCCAGCCGGCGACGACGAAGAACGTGGCGCGCCAGCCGCGCTCCGCAAGCAGCGGCAGCACCTCCGTGTACCCGCTCTCGTGTCCGTCGTCGAAGGACAACGCGAAGCGTCCGGCGCCCGGCGCATCGACGACCTCCCCGACGGTCCGCGCCACCGCGATACCGTCCGCGGTCACCCCGACGAGCGCGTCGAGATGGGCCACGAGCTGGGCGCGCGTCAGCACGTACGGACGATGCGCCGCGGCGATCGATGCCAGCGCCTCATCCGACCGGACGACGTCGTGGTAGCAGAAGATCGGGGAGCCGGTCACAGGTAGCCGAGCCCTTCGAGCATGCCCTCGATGGCGCGACGATCCTGATCGCTCATCTCCGCGGCGGCCACCTCGGGAAGGGGCTCGAGCTGGTCCGTCCGGACCGGACGCCGCGCCAGCAACTCGGGCACGATGGCGCCCTGCGTCACCGCGCCGTCCATGTCTTCCTGCACCGGGACGTCGAGCAGATAGAGCAGCGTCGGGGCGACGTCGCAGATGTCGAGCGTCGGGAGCGCCACGCCGCGGCGCGCCGCCGCACCCGCGAGCAGAAAGATCCCGTTGCGTAGATGGTTCCCCGTCCGCTCGCCGTCGTTGTGCCCCGAGGGCACGATCGCCGACGGCCCCATGCCCTCGATGAGACAGTAGGGATCGGTCGTCTCGACCAGGAGATCCGGGCCGTTCTCGACGTGCGGGCCAGCGTAGATCTCGTGACGGCGATGGACCGCGTGCACGACGCGGCGTCCGGTGCTCGGATCGACGATCGTCAGAAGACGCGCTCGCACGTCCTCGCACACCCGATCGTAGTCCTCGGGATCGACGGTTCCCTGGGCTTCACGCCCGCGCAGATTGATCCGCAGACCGCTGCCCGGCGCCGACGGACAATAGACGCGGGTTTGCGACCAATCGATATGGGGCGCGATGCGCGCGAACGAGGCGCGCGCTTGCGGCACATGCTGCTTCAGGCGCGAGGGCACGAGCCGGGGCACCCAGCCGAGCCCGGCGCGCCGCAAGCTCTGGACCACACCGCGCGCCTCGAGGCCCATGCCTCCGAGCGCGCGCTTCAGGGGCGAGCGGGTGGCGCCCTTCATGTGCAGGAACCCCGTGTCCTCGAGCCAGTTCATGATGAGGAAGTACGATTCCAGCCGGCAGGAGCCGTGATCCGACATCACGACCAGCGAGGTGTCGTCGTCGAGGCGGGCCAGGATGTCGGCGAGCGTCTGGTCGAGCCGCTGATGGAACGTGAGGATGACGTCCGCGAACTCGTTCGGACCGGGATACGCGGGATGCTTCGGATCCATGAGGTGCCAGAAGAAATGCTGCACCTTGTCGAGGGTATGGAACATCACCCACAGGAGGTCCCATTCCTTGTGGTCGAGCACGTACAGCGTCTCGGCCGTCTGGATCCGCTGCAGGTCGAACGCGTCGGCCGCGAACGCCTTGAGATCACCGACCTTGAGCGCATCGGCGTCGACGTCGAAGCGATAGCCGTCGATGCGCGCGCCGAGCTCCTCGCGCAGCTCGGGCGGAAAGGTGTAATCCTCGACGCCCTTTGGGGTCATGATGCCGGATACGACGAAGCCGTCGAGATGCTCCGGCGGATACGTCAGCGGCAGGTGGACGACGCCGGCGCGCTTGCCGTAGGCGTTGGCGATGTCCCAGACGCGGCGGCTGCGCAGATCGGCGGGCGTGAGCGGAAGCTTACCGGTTCCGCCGTCACTCACCTTGTAGAAGTTGTAGATGTTGTGCTTGCCGGGATTCTGGCCGGTCGCCGCGGAGGTCCAGGCCGGGGGGGTGAGCGCGGGAAGCGTGCTGCGCAGATCGCCATGCGCGCCCTCGCGCAACAGCCGCGCGAACGTCGGCAGCTGGCCGGCGTCGACCCACGGCTTGATGAGCTGGAACGTCGCGCCGTCGAGGCCGACGACCACCACCCGCGATTTCGACGCCATCAACGATATCCCTCCGAGTCCGTACTCACGTGCGCTTCCGCGCCGACCACCGAGGCGGACGCCATCCGCTGGCGCGGCGCCATTTCGGCGACCGCGGCATAGACCGCCTCGAGACGCCGCACCATCGCCGGCGCGCTGTAGTGCGCCTCGACGTGGGCGCGCGCCGCAGCGCCGAGCCGTGCCGCGTCCTGCGGCGACGCGACGAGGCGCGCCACCGCGTCGGCCATGGCAATCGAGTCGTCTGGAGGCACGAGCATGCCGGTCGTCTCCGCAGTCACCACTTCGGGATTCCCGCCCACCGCGGTGGCCACGACAGGGAGCGCCGTCGCCATCGCCTCCAGCAGCGCGTTCGACATGCCCTCCGTTCGCGACGGCAGGACGAAGACGTCGAGCGCTCCCAACACGTCCGACACATCCGCTCGGTCACCGAGCATGAGAACGCGATCGGCGATACCGAGTCGTGCGGCGAGCGCGGGGAGCTCGTCGCGGAGAGGCCCATCACCTACCACCAGCAGCCGGAGCTCGGGAAGGCCATTTCTCCACAGGCGCGCCGCGGCTTCGAGCAGCACGTCCGTGCCCTTGCGGACTTCGAGACGGCCGACGGTGCCGATGACGGGATGCCCCGGAGGGAGGCCGAGGCGGGCCCGCAGCTCGGCCCGCGATCCGGGCGGCGGGTGGAAGATCGACGTATCGACGCCGCTCGGGATCACCTCGGTGCGCGCCCCGGCGGCACCGCGCGGCCGGATCGCCTCGGCGTTCACGACGATGCGATCGGCCATCCGCACCACGAGCTCCTCGAGAAAGCCGCGGCCGCCGTGCTCGATCGGAGCGCTACGCCGTCCCGCGACGACGCGCCCGCGGCCCGCCAGCCGCGCGGCCAGCATGCCGATCAGCGCGGGACGCCACTGGAAGCACTGCACGACATCGACGCGGCGGTCGCGGAACACGGCGGCGGTCTCGCGCACGCAGCGCACGAAGTCCGCGCTCAGCATGCGTTCGCCGAGGTCGAGCTGCACCAGCTCCACCCCGGCGGCTACGATCGCGCGCCCCAGCTCGCCTCCGCGCTTGGCGCTGATGACCACCGGATGGAAACGCCGTCGGTCGAGGAACTTCAGCACCTCCAGCAGGTGGCGCTGCGTGCCTCCCGTGACGAGCCGCGGCGGAAGGAACGCGATCGTCCGAGGCACCGCCTCAAACGAGGACGACACGACGTTGGCTCACATAGTGCCGCATCGCGACGGTCAGGCCGATGATGATGTAGGTGATCGGGCTGAGCCAGATGTCGGCGAAGGCGCTGAAGAAGAGCAGCAACGCCAGGCAGGGCGCGAGCGCGGCGACGATCCAGCGGAGATCGTTCGGGACCGCCGGCGACGCCTGCAGCCACTGGATGTCCCGCCAGGTGAAGTAGAAGAGCAGCAGGTAGAGCATCAGGCAGAAGATGCCTCCCTCCGAGAGCGACCACACGTACGAGTTGTGCGGCGGCCGCCAGTAGGGATCGAGATACACCTGGCGCGCGACCTCACGGAAGTTGCCGAGGCCGATCCCGAACAACGGATAGTCGCGGAAGATACGCCACCCGAGCTCGACGGTCTCGACGCGACGCTCGGTCGAGTGGCTGCCGACATCGTGGGTGCCCGTCGCGAACGGGTTCAGGTTCGCGATGCGGTCGAGGTTCTCCTCCGGAATGACCGTGAGCAGCACACCGAGCGCGATGATCGCGACCGCGAGGACCTGGATGCGCCCGCCGCGCACGCCGCCGCGCGTCTTGGTCAGCAGGTAGAACAGGATGCCGAGGCCGAGGACGCCGCTGCGTGAGGCGGCCAGGAAGACCGTGAAGATGAGGCTGCCGATCACGCCCACCGAGAGCATCGTGCGGCCCGGCGACCGCTCCGCCCGCATGAAGTACCACCAGAAGGCGATCTGGATGAGGCAGAGGAACGCCAGACGGTTCGAGTTGGTGCCGGCCGAGAAGTCGGCCGCGGCGCGGTAGCCGGCGACGGCTTTGCCCGTCGCATACCCGAGGAGGGCCGACGGCACGATCATGACGAGGCAGATCATCGTGACCGTGATCGCGCGCTTGAGGTCGCGCTTGCGGGCGAGGAACTGCAGCGTGAGGATGAAGAAGGCGAGGCGGGTGATGAAGTCCTGCGTCATCGGGCCCGTCTGGTCGAGCAGGCGGAAGCGACCGGCGGTGACTTGCAGATCGGGGAAGTTGTGGTTGGAGACGATCGTCGAGAGGACGAAGACGGCGCCGATGGCGAGGAACACGTACAACTGGCGGACGCGCAGGAACCACAGATCCGGGCGCTGCGCGAGCTGCGCCACCAGCAACACACAGAGGATCACGCCGAGAATGTTGTTGATCGTGAGGAGACCTTCGCCGCGGATCGGGCTCGGGTAGCTCGCGACGAGGTAGTTCGCCATCAACATGAGGATGCCGATGGCCGGCTGGACGACGACGGTCGCGAGGACGGCCGTCGCGACCATCAGGCCGAGCGCCGTCGCCTCGAAACCCGAGATGGTCGCGAAGACGAGCAGCGCGCCGAGCATGAGGAGCATGACGCCCCACCAGACTGCACTCGCACCGCTCGCAGTCCGGCGGGAGTACTGCGCGCCGAGAACCTGCGGAGTCGCCACGCTCATCGCGCGCTCAGATCATGCCCTCGAGGAATCGCGGCATGTAGTTCTTGCGACGATTCAGCAGGACCCCGAGCATCTTGGCACCCGCGCGCTCGAGTTGCCGCTTGGCGCGCTGCACCTCGTCGATGCGGGTACGGTCGGCTTCGATGACGAAGACGGTGGCGTCGACGCGGGCGCCGAGGATCTGTGCGTCGGTGTAGACGTTGACCGGCGCGGAGTCGAAGACGATGAACTGGAAGCGCTCATGCAACTGCGCGAGCACGTCCGACATGTGCGCCGCCTCGAGCACGTGCGACGGCGAGGTCTCGTAGTGCCCGCTGGTGATGACGAAGAGATTCTGCTGCGGCGTCGCCTGCACGACCGTGTCGAGGCCCTGCGTACCCGCGATCAGCTCCGCGAACCCACCGTTCCGGCGGATCGGGAACACCTGCTCGAGTGCCGGCGTGCGGAAGTTGGCCTCGATCAGCAACACGTCGAGCTTCTTCCGCTTCGCGAGGGTCGAGGCGTAGAGCGCCGCCGTCGTGGTCGCGCCCTCGCCGTGCACGGACGCGACGACCATGAGATCGCGCAGCACGCCGGGGTCCTGCGACGGGGTGAGCAGGTTGGTCCCGAGACGCTGATAGGCCTCCTCGACGTCCGGCGCCAGATCGAAATCGATGCGCAGGGCGCCAGCGGACTGCACGCGGTGGCCATTGGTCGCCCGGGTCCTCCCCGAGCGGAACCAGCGGCGACGGCTGCGCTCGGTCTCGAGGGGCGGGACCCCCTCGCGTTCCTCCTGGGCTTTCTGCAGCGCCTCGTAGATCTTGCTCATGATGGTTCCTCGTGCCCTGGAGGGCTCAGACCTGCTGCCCTTCGGCGATCTCGCTCATATCGGGAATCACGGCGAACACCGGGAGCTCGAGATGCTGCTCGACCTGCTCTTCGAACTTGAAGTTGCGGCCCAGGAATTCCAGCCCGACGGCCGTTCCGACACCAAGACCGGTGCCGGCGATCAGCGCCGCGACGATGATCAGCGGGTTCATCTTGTTGAACGGCTCCGTCGGCAGCGTCGCGCTGTCGAGGACGCTCACATTGAGGAAGCGCTCGTTGTCCAACGCCTCCGAGATGCGCGCCTCCTCCTGCTTCTTCTCGTAGAGCTGATACGCGTCGCGCGCCGCCGACACCTCTTGCTGCAGGCGCGTGAGCTCGATCGTCTTCTGCCGCATGTCCACGGCGCGCTTCGTCGACTCGGCCGCGGCCGACTCGATCCTCTGCTGCATGCCGGAGACGCGGGCGCGCAGGTCGTCGAGGTTCATCTGTGAGTTCAGCAGCCGGCGCTCGAGATCCTGCCGGACGGGATTGACCGAGATGCGGGAGGTGCCGATGATCGTGTCGTTCTTCTCCTCATGGATCTTCGCCCTGAGCGCCGCGATCTCCGCCGTCACGTTCTGCACGGAGCGGTCCTCGTCGGTGTAGTTCTGCAGCAGTGCCGTGCGTTCGCCCTCTTTCTTGGAGAGCTCGAGGCTGAGGCCCTGCGCCATGGGGTTCACGCGCTCGACCTCACGCTCGATGGTGACCGGCGTGCTCGCCATCTGCTGCTGCAACGTCGTGATACGCTGCTCGAGTCCGCGAATCTTGGAAATCTGCAGGCTGACGGCGTCACTACCGCGCGCCGCGTCCTTGAGGATCGAGCGGATCTGGTCTTCGGGCAGCACCAGGCCCTCGCGATCGACGAATGCCGAGAGCCGCGCCTCGGCGTCGGCGACGCGCTCGCGCAGGGTCTGCTTCTGCGACTCGAAAAAGTCCGCCGCGCCCGTAGTGCCGTGCAGCTGCGCGTGGCGCGCCAGGTAGGCATCCGTGATGGCGGCGAGGATCGCCCGGCCCTTCTCGGGATCCCTGGCGAAGAGATCGATCGCGATCACGTTCGACTGCGGCGCCGGTGACACCGAGATCATGCCCTGCAATGCCGCGATCTGCTCCGCTTCGCTGAGCGTCGTGTCGCTGCCGAAGATGGGAGTGTTGTTCTGCTTCATGCGGAGGATGGCCTGGCGCATGAGCTCCTGACTCTTCAGGATCTCCATCTCCGAGTTGATCATTTCGGTGCTGGCCGCGACCGGCAGCGTGATCTCCCGCTGGTCGCCGGCGCTCAGCTGTACTTCGGCGCGGCTCGGGCGGAGCATCACCTTCGAGGTGGTCTTGTAGACGTTCCGGCGCAGCAACCCCGAGGCGACGATGGACAGCACCACCACCGCGACCAGGCCGAGCACCTGCCACTTGCGCTTGAAGATGGCGTACAGCATCAGCTTCATGCTGACCGCGCCGTCGGACTGCTGCATCGGGTCGACGTAGTACGGCATCGGCATGCCGCCGTTCCCGTGTCCGTTGCCCGGCCGTATGATCTCTGGGTTCATGGCTTCTCCATCGGGGGCTCGGGGCTCAGGGTACGGGCGCCGTCATGCCGGCGCGCGAGTCGACCGGCAGCACGTCACGAACGTACTGCTTGACGAACGTCCCCACGTTCGCGACGCGCGTCGCCGGGACGTAGATGACGTCATTGCCGCTCAGGCGGACGGTCTCCGGGACGCCGTCGCGCACCACCGCGTCGAGGTCGACGCGGCTCGCTTGATACGAACCGTCGTTGGTGCGCGCGATGTACAGCACGCTGTCCTTCTGTGCCGAGTCCTTGAAGCCGCCGGCGGCGAGAACCGCCTGGAGCGGCGTCATCCCCTCCTGCAGGTCGACGAAGCCCGGCTTGCCGACCTCGCCCCCGACGAAGGCGCGGTGCGTGCCGATCTGCGTCACCACCACGACGACCTCCGGGTTGCGGAGGTAGCGGCTCGACCGCTCCTTGATGACGTCTTCGAGCTCGTGCGGGGTCATGCCCGCGGCCAGGATCTCACCGGTCACTTCGAGACTGATCTTGCCGTCCGGGCGGACGGGCAGCTCCTGGTTCTCGCGTCCATGGAAGGGGAACTTGATCTCAACACGGTCGCCCGCTTGTAGTCGATACTCCGGACGGGTGACCTCGCCCTGGGTCAGGGCGTAGGTCTCCTCGGGGGGCGGCAGCTTGCGTCCCACCTCCATGCAGCCGGCCAGGCCGAGCGTGGCCGTCGTGAGGAGAATCAGCATGGGGATCTTCCAGGTTCTCGTAGCTATCAGCGATGCCATCGTCGCATGCTCCGTGCTGCTGTTTCGATGATGAAGCTCCGCCATCCGTTTTCTCGCAACTTCTTGAAATCTCTTCCGAACCGTCCTCTCGACACCCACATCGGGTGTGCAGCGGGGGACGGGACGCTACGCCAGACCGATCGCCGTTACGGGAACTTCGACCGCCGTGCCCTGGCGGAGGAAATCCATCAGGACACGAATGCGTCCGTGCTCTGGGCACGGTTTCTCGATGATGCCGATCAAACCCGCGAAGGGACCGCGCTTGATCCGTACACGATCGCCCTTGTGGAAGCGACGCGTCGGTCGGATCACGCCATCGGCTCCCGCCTCCTGCTGCAGAAAGTGCACGACCCGCGCCTGGATCGCCGTCGGGACCTCCCCGAAGGCGACGAAGCCCTTTACGCCGGGGGTCCAGATGATCTGGTGGAAGTCATGATGCAGGATGATTTCCACGAAGAGATAGCCTGGAAACAACGGTACGGTCGTCCAATCGTTGCCGAAGCCGACCGGCTCGAGGATGCGTGGGAAGAAGACGTCGATGCCGCGCCGTATGAGATGGCGGACCGCACAATCCTCCTTGCGAGGCTTGCTGCGGACGACGAACCACTCTTTCTGCGGGATGTGCTCGGGGGGCATCGGCACGGCAGCGGAATGAGCAAGTTCAATGCCATAGAGGCTCCGACCAGCGCGGAAGCTCTCATCTTTTTCAGCATCCTGCGGGCGGGGGTTTCTCCTCCGGACTCAACTACCTACACGCGCCAGCAGGTGCGCGCGGGTACCGACGACGCTCCATTTCGGAGCGGTTGCACGCTGGGCTGAATTGCGTTTGTGCGGCATCGTGCACCCCAGCCACGAGGTGGGGTAGTCGCACCCCAACAAGTCGAGCGGATGTCAGCGCTTATCTGCACGAACGCCATGGCATAGCGCCGACGTCGACATCAATTCGGCGTGTTCGCGTGCTCGCGATCGCCGCCCGGGACGGTGCCGCCCTGCGGCAACTGAGGGCCAGCTGGTGCCGGCGGGAGAACGATCGTTTGCCCGGTGGTCACCAGGTCGAGATTGGTCAGGCCGGGGTTGGCGCGCTGAATCTCGATCAGCAGCTCCTGCGTGACGTACCCGTAGTTGCGCCGCGCGATGTGCCACAAATCGTCGCCCGCTTGCACGAATATCCGGCGGGTTTCGGGCATCGCGACCTCCGCCGCGGCCTCGCGCCCGGCCGACGGTGCCGCCGGAGTGGCGGCGACCTCGCCGGCCAGCGCCGCGGCGGCGAGTGCCGGTGTCGGCACCACGTCGGCACCTCGCGGGACGTCCGTGGCACGCGCCGCCCCCTGCTCGGAGGCCGCCTGGCGCTCCGTCGGTGCCGGGCCGCCAACGCCCGGCTGGCCGGCGCCTGGAGCACCTGACACCTGCTGTGGCACCTCGTGCGGCGTCCCTTCGCTCATGGGAGTGCGCGTCACTCGCCAGCGCAGGAACGAGCCGCCCGCCAGACGCGAGGCGCCGATCCCCATCGCGGCGCCGACGATGCCGGCGACGGCCACCGTGGCGAGCCGCGTCCGCCAGCGCGCCGCGACCGGTCCACGATACGGTCCTCGCCGGAGATCGCGGATGGCTTCGCGCATCAACTTGCCATCGACCAGGCGCGTACCGGCCGCATACGCGGTCACGAGCGCGCTGTCGCAAGCGACGTTCACCAGTCGCGGGACGCCGCGGGAAAACTGGTAGAGCTGGCGCAGGGCCGCGGGAGCGAAGATGCCGCGCGCGTCGCCGCCGGCCGCCGAGATGCGCGCCGCGACGTAGGCCGCGACCTCCCCTTTCCCGAGCGGGCGGAGCCGCGCCGGAACGGCGATCCGCTGCCGCAGCTGGCGCAGCTCGGGTCGCGCCAGCATGCCGTCGAGCTCCGGTTGTCCGGCCAGGACGAACTGCAGGATCTTCTCCTTCGCGGTCTCCAGGTTGGAGAGCAGTCGCAGCTCCTCCAGCACCGGGATCGAGAAATCCTGCGCCTCGTCGATCAGGACGACGACGTTGCCGCCGCGCGCGAGGGTATCGAGCAGCTCGGCGTTCAGCGCCTGCAGCAGCTGCAGCTTCGGCGTTCCCGGGGCGGGTGGATGCCCGAGGTCGGTCAGGATGAAGACCAGCAGCTCGTCGAAGTCGACGGCCGGGTTGAGGATGAGCACGCTCCGGACGTCGGCGCCGAGCTCCGCGAGCAAGCGGCGCAGCAGCGTCGTCTTGCCGGTCCCTGCCTCGCCGATGAGCGAGACGAACCCCTTGCGCTCGTTGATCCCATAGCGCAGCGCGGCGAGCGCCTCGCGGTAGCTGGCGTTCAGGTAGAGGAACTTCGGGTCGGGAGTGAGATTGAACGGCTTCTCCCGGAAGCCGAAGAACGTCAGGTACATCCGTCGCCCACCGTCATGCGAGATCGCCTCGCCGCGGTAGGAGGCGGCTCAGCCGACCAGGGCCTGGTCCGGCTCGCTCCGACCCCGCCCGCGGAAATCTTCACGTGCGAGCCCATGGAGCTTCATCTTGCGGTGCAGCGTCGCCGCGTCGACGAGCGCATGCTTGGCGCTGAGATTGATGCTGCCACGGTTCTTCTTGAGGACGTGACTCAAATAATCTTTTTCCGCCCGGCGCAAGTACTCCTTGAGGGGAACCTCATAGTCGTAGGTACGCCGCAGCGAGTCGAGAATCCTTCCGCTTCCCCGTCCCAGGAAGGTCGACCTCCCGGATGACGGGGCCCGTCGTGCGCAGAATCGCGCGCTCCAGGACGTTCCCGAGCTCGCGCACGTTGCCCGGCCAGCTGAAGCCCATCAGCTCGGAGAGGACCTTGTTCGAGGTGCGGGTGATGCCGCGCTCGCGCGCCATCTCGCTGTTGCGCAGGAACTCGCTCACCAGGAGCGGAATGTCCTCGATCCGGTCGCGGAGCGGCGGAATCTTCACCGGCACGACGTTGATCCGGTAGAAGAAGTCCTCGCGCATGCGGCCGTCGGCGACGAGCTCGGTCAGCTCGACGTTGGTCGCGGCGATGACCCGCATGTTGACCTTCACCTTGCGGTTGCCGCCGAGCCGCTCGACCTCGCGCTCCTCGAGCACGCGCAGCAGCTTGAGCTGCATGTTGAGGGTGATGCTCTCGATTTCGTCGAGGAACAGGGTGCCGCCGCTCGACAGCTCGATCTTGCCGACGCGGTCGTGCACCGCGCCCGTGAAGGCGCCGCGCTCGTAGCCGAAGAGCTCGCTCTCGAGCAGCGTGTCCGGGAACGCGGCGCAGTTGATGGCGACGAAGCGGCCGGACTTGCGCTTGCCCTGATAGTGCATGGCGCGCGCGACCAGCTCCTTGCCCGTACCGGACTCGCCCGTGATCAGCACGGTCGCGTCGTTCTGCGCGAGCACCTCGATGGTCTCGAAGATCTCGTGCATGACGCGGTTGCGGCTGACGATGTTGGCGAACGAGTAGCGGTTCGACAGCTGATTGCGGAGGTAGTTGATCTCGTCGAGGAGGCGGCGCTTCTCCAGCACCTTCTCCGTGGCGAGGAGGATCTCTTCCTTCTGGAACGGCTTGGTGATGTAGTCGCTGGCGCCCTGCTTGATCGCCTCGACCGCGCCCTTGATGCTGGCGTAGCCGGTGATCATGATCACGTCGAGATCGGGCCAGTGCTCGCGGATCTCGCGCGTGAGGCCGATCCCGTCCGTCCCCGGGATGCGGAGGTCGACCACGGCCAGCGAGAAGTCGTGCTCGCCGAGCAGACGCAGCGCCTCGGAGGCGTTGCCGGCGCTGCTGACGAGATACTGCTGCGACTGGTAGAGATCCTCGAGCTGACGGCAGATCAGCGGGTCGTCGTCGACGATGAGAATGCGGGTATCCATTTCCACTCCTAGACGTACAGCGGAAGGAAGATCACGACGGTCCTGCTTCCGTTGGCATCGCAGCGTTCGACGATCTCTCCGCCGTGCATCTCGATGAGCTTCTGGGCAACCGCCCATTCGACGCCGGCCTCCGCCGTGCGGAACAGCGGCGACGGGGCGACCTTGGGCTCGACCGACAGGCGGACCTCGAGGCCGGGGAAATCCCGGCGCGTGACCTTCCCGAGCCCGACGGTGAGCGCCCCGCCCGACTTCAGGTCTTCGTGGACCTGATGCAGGGCGATGCGGAAAGCCTGTGAGATGCGTGCGGGGTCGATCAGTATGGTTGCGGGCTCCCCGATCTCGTCGCGGAACACCCGGACCTCGTTGCCGTTCAGGTGCGCGCCGAGATGGGTCATGAAGCCGTCGAGGAGCTCGCCGACGGCGATCTTCGTGAAGTTCAGACGGATCGGATAGAAGTACTCGAGCGCCACCTTGAGGAAATCCTCGAGGTTGCTGATGGTGCGCTCGAGCATGTGCCCCGCCGTCGAGTCCGCCTTGCGCGCCCCTTCGCTGTCGCTCTTTATGTAGTCCGACCAGTAGTAGAGCTTGTGAAAGAAGTTGCCGAGCTCATGCGAGATCTCGGCGAGCACGCGCTCTTGCACGACGACGAGGCTGCCGTGCTCGGTGGCCTCCCCGGGCGTGTGGCTCGGGTCGATTGCGGTCGGTGGCCGCTCGCGGTGGGCAGTCATGATCGAGTTGCGCCACTCTGGGTCGACGCGGCGCCGTCCAGACGCCGGGTCTTGCAGAATTGTGAGGCGAACGGGGAAAGTCTACTCCGCGCGGACGCGGGCGTTCAACCCACAATTTCGCGTGATTACCAGTCGAGACGTTGCAGAGTTTTCGGACGGGGTGTGTCCGGACTCGAGGGCGTGCCCGCGAGGCTCGGGCCGGGCCGTTATCGGACCCTGCAGACGAAGCCCGTGCCTACTGCCCGGCCATCCCGCTGCGCGAATCGAATACCAGCTTCAAGTTCTGCACCTTACGCAGCTCGTAGTCGATCGTCAGGAGCGCTTCGATGACGTTCTTGATCTCGCCCGTCATCCGATCGAGCTCCTGGAACGACACCCGCTCCAGCTCCCGCCGGACCTGCTCGTACAAGCTGAGCAGACTTCCGAGGCCCCCCGCGGCCGTGAATCGGCGGTCCATCTCGTCGTACGAGGAGAGGATGCGGTCGATGAGTTCGCGAATCTCGTGGGTCACGGCGGGGGTCTCCTTCGGTAGCGGGATCATGGGCCGGGTGACGGCAGTACCGAGATGAAGCAATTCCAATGCCACGAAAGGGCGTAGACGAACCGAAAACCGGAGCGATTTCGACAAGTAACACGGCACCAGCCTATCGACCCGTCATGCAAAACTGCAACGGATGCGGGGTGCGCGACGCCACCCCGGCCGGTGCGACCGTCAAACCGACGAGCGGCGACGGCCGGGATCGGCTTCCGGCTCCTGGCCGAGCGCGAGCTTCAGCTCACGCAAACGTTGCAGCTGAGCATCCATGTGCACCAGCTCGTCGAGGAGGCGCTTGATCTCCGCGCCCACCCACACCAGCTCCTCGGAACCGACGTCGGCGACGGCGCCTTCGACCTGCTTGGCGAGCTCGAGGAGCTGCGAGACGCTCTGCACGCCGCTTCCGGAGATGCGCCGGCCGAGCTCGCCATAGTAGCGCACGATGTCCTCGGTCTGCCGTCGCATCCGCTCGAGCATGGAGATCTCGTAGCACCGGGCCACGAGGTGCTCAAGCAATCGCCGGCGCGCGCTCGCGGCGCGTGATCCACACCAGCAGGGCGCGCACGTTGCGCGACGGGTCGAACGATGCGGCGACCAGGTCGCGACCGCGTCGCGCCCGCTCCGCGTGCACCTCGGGCCGTCGCAGGACGTCGCCCAACGCGCGGGCGAGCGCGACGCTGTCGCCGGGAGCGACGAGCGAGCCGGTCTCGCCGTCCCGGACCACCTCCGGAATCCCGGAGAGGTTCGTGGAGACGACCGGCGTCCCGACCGAGAACGCCTCCAGGATCACGTTCGGAATGCCGTCCATCGAGGCGTCCTTCGCGCGGACGCTCGGCAGCGTGAACACCGTGGCCCGCGCCACCAGCTCCATCACGGCCCGATGGGGCATCGCGCCCACCAGCTCGACGCGGCCGTCGAGACCCCGGGCATGGATCGTTGCCGCGAGTGCCTCCCGCTCCTCGCCTTCGCCGACGACGACGCACCGGAACGCGACCCCGTCGCGCGCGAGCAGCGCGCACGCCGCGATCAGGTCATGGAAGCCCTTCTTGGGCGTCAGCCTGCCGACCGACACGATCAGACCGGCCTCGCGCGCCGCCGCTTGGACCGAGGCGAGCGCCACCCCGTGATACGAGACGGCGATCTTCTCGGCCCCGCCGCGCACGGCGAGCGCCCGTAGCAGGTCTTCGTTGTAGCGGGTGCAGGTGACGACGGCCCGGGCAGCGGCGATCTTCTCCGCGAGGCCGATCTGGTTCGCCGGGACGAAGATGTCCCACGCGTGGCCGGTGAAGCTGAACGGGAGGTCGAGGAGTCGCGCCATGGTCGCGGCCGCGGTGGTGGGGTGGTTCGCAAAATGGGCGTGCACGTGCGTGACGCCCCGCTCGCCGAGCACGCGCGCGAAGTAGACGCTCTTCGGGAAGATGCCGAGCGTCGCCACGGCCAGACGCGGGTGGCGGCCCTGGCGCAGCGCCAACCGCAGGGTGGCGCCGAGGGCCGCGAGATAGCGACCCGGCGCGCGGCGGAGGAAGTGGAGATGCGCGCGGAGGAGATCGAGCGAGAGGAGCCATGCCCCGTAGATCGTCTGGTCGACGAAGCGCGTGAGCTCCGGGTCGCCGAGCTGGCGCGGCGGGGGCCGCAACGAGCATACCTCGAGCGGCACGCCGAACGCCCGCACCTGCTCCACCTCGCGGCGCACGAACGATTGGGTGAGATCGGGGAAGCCGGGCGTCACGTACGCCAGGCGGAGGCCGGACGCCGGATCAGCGCTCACGTGCGCAGGGCATCGCCGTCGAGGAAGCCGCGGCACCAGAGCTCGAGATTCAGCAACGTCCATACCTGCATGAAGCGCGTGTCGTCGCCGCCGAGATAGCGCTGCCAGAGCGCGGCCACCGGGCCCGGTTCCAGCAAGCCCCGCCCGCGTGCGCGCCCCCCGAGGAGCAGGTCCTCGGCCATCGGCCGCAGCTCGCGGCGGAACCAGCGGTCGAGCGGCAGGCGGAAGCCGTGCTTGCGCCGCTCGATGATGTCCCGCGGGATCAGCCCCGCGGCCAGGCGCTTCAGGATGTACTTGCCGCCGCCCCGCCACTTGAGATCGGACGGCATCGTGGCGGCGAGCTCGACGATGCGGTGGTCGAGATACGGGACGCGCGCCTCGAGACTGACGCTCATGCTCATCTTGTCGACCTTCATGAGCAGGTCCTCGGGCAGCCAGGTGGCGAGATCGGCGAGGAGGTAGCGGTTCAGCACGTCGAGGTCGCGGCCGCGCTCGAACAGCCGCGCGAAATCCGGTTGCGCCGCGGCGCCGTTCAAGCGGGCGCGGACGTCCCCGCTCAACACCTCCTCGAGCTCGGCCGGACGAAAGACCGACTTGAGCAGCCGAAAGCCGCCGAGCACATCGAGCGCTCCCGCCGCGAGCGCTTTGCCGATACGGGCCGGGGCCGCGGCGCCGGCGTGCGAGAGCAGGCGCCGGAGCGGCTCGGGAACGTGACTGTAGCGCTCGAGCAGGCTCGGGAAGCGGTAGTGGTCGTAGCCTGCGAAGAGCTCGTCGGCGCCCTCGCCGGTCAACACGACGGTCACCGAGCGGCGCGCGAATTGCGACACCAGGTACGTCGGGATGGCGGCGAAATCGGCGATCGGCTCGTCGAGCGAGTGCACGGTCTGCGGGAGCAGCCGCTCGACGTCCACCGATTCGACCACCAGGGGATGGTGCTCGGCGCCGAAATGTCGCGCCACACGCGCCGCGTGCTCGCTCTCGTCGTAGCCGCCGGGCACCGTGAACCCGACGGAGAAGGTCTGCACCGGGCGCTCGAGGGCCTCCGTCATCAGCCCGACGACGACGCTCGAATCGAGGCCACCGCTCAGGAAGGCGCCGAGCGGCACCTCGCTCAGCAGCCGCCGCCGCACCGAGTCGCGGAGCAGCATCCGCAGCTCGTCGAGGTATTCCGCCTCCGGGCGCGCCCGTGGGCGGGCGACCGGAATCTCCCAGTAGGTGCGCTCCGTGATCCCCTCGGCCGTCACCTCCAGCATCGTGCCCGGCTTCAGGCGCTGGATGCCGCGGAAGATCGTCTGCCGCCGCGGATTGTACTGGAAGCTCAGGTAGTCGTAGAGCGCCTCGGGTGCGACCGCGCGCTCGACGCGCGGATCACGCAGGATGGCCTTGATCTCGGAGGCGAAGAGGAGCCGCCCCGCGACGGTCGTGTAGTAGAGCGGCTTCTCGCCGAGCCGATCGCGATAGATCAGGAGGCGGCGGGCGCGATCGTCCCAGAGCGCGATCGCGAACATCCCGTTCAGGTGCTCGACGAAGCCGGAGCCGTGATCCTCGTAGAGGTGCACCAGCACCTCGGTATCGGTGGTGGTGCGGAAACGGTGGCCGCGCTCCTCGAGCCGCTTCTTGAGGTCCGGGTAGTTGTAGATCTCCCCGTTGAACACGGTCCAGACGGTCTCGTCCTCGTTCGTGATCGGCTGCCGACCGTCGGCGAGCCCGATGATGCTGAGCCGGCGGTTGGTGAGCCCGAGCGGACCGTTCACGTAGAAGCCGTCCTCGTCGGGCCCGCGATGCGTGATCGCGGTGCTCATCGCCCGCAGCAGCGTCTCGTCGACGACCGCGTGCGGATCGAAGTGGAAGATCCCGGCGATGCCGCACATCGGGCGAGCGCTCCTAGACGGACCGGACCGGAACCCGGCCGCGCACGCTCACCCACCCGTCGTCGCTGTCGAGCAGGTCGATCTCCGTGAGGCCCATCTCGCGAAACCAGCGGAAGACCTCCTTCGGCCGGTGTCGCGACTCGAGCTCGGTCGCGTAGGTGTCGAAGGTGTCCAGCACCGACCACTCGAGCGGATAGTTCTTGTAGATCAGGACCGGGAAGAGATAGCGCACGTATCGGACGACCGGGACGCGATCGATCACCCAGAACACCGGCACCACGTACTTGGACCACCACATCATCACGGGGCGGGGCAGCCGCTTGGTGATCACCCGCCACGCCTGCCGGCGGAAGATGTTGAGCGCCCACGGCACCCCGGGACGGACGGTCGCGGCGTAGACGCTGATCGCGATGGTTCCGCCGGGCTTCACCAGCGACACCAGCGTCTTGAACGCGCGCTCCGCCGATGGCGTATGGTGCAGGACGCCGATCGAGTAGACGACATCGAAGGCGCGCGGTTTGAACGGCAGACGGAAGATGTCGCCTTGCGCGATCAGCACGTTCGCCCGCTGCCCGAGGTTCGCGGCGGCGGCATCGACGGCGCTGGAGAGATCGACGCCGACCGCGAGCCCGGCGCCGTCTCGCGACACGACGTCGAGGAAGCGCCCCATGCCACATCCGGCCTCGAGCACCACCTTGCCTTCGATGTCGGCCGGATGCAGGCCGGTCTCGGCCCGCAGGCGCCGCTCCGAGTCGGCGAGGCGCCCGCCGTCGAGCTGCACCCGCGAGAACGTCCGCCACTGCAGACCGAACGACTCCGTATAGGCTTCGCGATCGACGAAGCGCAGGACGGCATCGCGCTGATAGTGCGAATGGCACGCCGCACAGGTGATACCGTCCCCCACGGGGCGCAGATCGCCGCCGCAGCTCGGGCAGGCGAGGATCGAGAACGCCAACGCGTCGTCGGGACGCTCGGCCGGCCTGACCGGCTTCTCCATCGCACTCATCGAATCTCCTTGGAAGTTCACTCGCCGGCGTGCAGCGTCACGTCGTCGAGCAGGGCATCCCACTCGTGGACGACGGCCGTGACGGCAAACGGCGCGAGCGTGGCGGCAATCTGCTTTCTGAGGGTGGCGCGCTCGTCGGCAGCGCGCAAGAGGCGCACGAGCGTATCCCGCAACCCGGCGACGTCCGCGGGAGGCAGGAGCACCCCGTTCCGCCCGGTGCGCACGATCTCGCGCACCCCGCGAGGGCAATCGAAGGCGACGACGGGACAGCCGCACGCGAGCGCCTCCAGGACCACGTTGGGTAGCCCTTCGTAGCGTGACGAGAGGACGAAGAGATCCGCGGCGGCGAAATACGCGAACGGATTCGCCTGGAAGCCGGCGAAGCGTACCGCCCCCGCCACCCCGAGGCGCGCGGCCTGCGCCTCGAGCGCCGCCCGGTCGGGCCCGTCGCCGAGGATGGTGAGACGCGCCGCGACGCCGCGCGCGGACGCGGCGGCGAACGCGTCGAGCAGCATGTCGAAGCCCTTCTGATGGCCCAGACGGCCGGCGGCGACCACGTGCGGACCGCCGTCGATCAGCGGCGACGGCAGCATCGAGGCCTGGGCGCGGATATGCTCGACGTCGACCGGATTGTAGACGCGAACGATCTGCCCCGGACGCGCGCGCACCCGTGCCGACAGCTCGTCGCACGCCACGTCCGACTGCACCACGATGCGATCCGCTCGTCGCACCTGGCGAAGATACCATCGGTAGAAGAGCGGCTGAAAGCGGCTGTTTTCCATGTAGCGCTCGCCGATCACCTCGCGGACGACGAGCTGCACTCGCGGCAGGAACCGGCGCAGGAGGAGCAGCGCGAAGTTGAGGTAGCCCTGTGTCGACACGACGACGTCCGGCGCGACCGCGCGGATCGTGCGCACGAGATCCGGCAGCGCGTGGCGCACGCGCGGCGCCGCGAGCACGTGGATGGGCACGTCGGCTGGCACATCGGCCAGATAGGGTCCGACGGCTTCGACCAGCAGGAGATGCGGCTCGAAGCGCGTGCGATCGAGATGCCGCAGGATCGTCACGACCACGCGCTCGGCCCCGCCGCCCCGGAGGCTCGGCAGCGCGAAAAGCGCTCGCCGACGTATCGTCTCAATCACGTTCGCATACGCGGGTCGACGCGGGCGACGGCGCGTCAGCGGCTCGGAATAGCGACGCCCGGGCGAAGACGCAAGCGCCCGGCGGACGCGATGCCGATCGTCATGGCGAACGCCAAATAGCTCGTTGACAAGGGCGCTGGGCGCGGGAACAGTACAAGCGATCGCTCTGGCGGCGCGAGCGATTCCGCCTAGGCGCATCCATGCTCCCGGAGCCACACGTCACGGTCTCCACCGATCCCGGCTTGCCGCAGCCGTCGACCTCGATGGGATTGCTCGCGGCCACCGTCCGCTGCGACGACGTGCCGTTCGCCTGCGCGACGCTGGTGGCCGATCTCGACGCGGCCACCGTGCGGCGCCTGCGCCAGGATGCGCTGGCGATGCGGGCGCGCTACGGCCGCCCGATCACGATCGAGGCGCGCTTCGTCTCGAGTCCCGGGGCGCTGCAGCTCCTCGGAGCGCTCGACGATCTCGCCACGCACGGCATCCGCGTCCTGACGAACGCCATCCCCCCGCCGCACCGCGTTGCAGGCGAAGGGCACGAGCCGTCGCCGAGCGCCGGGGCCCTCGCCCCGGCTCCCACGATCGCCGCGCCCGCGCCCACCGACGCGTTGCGTGCTCCGGAGCGGGACGCATCGCCCCGCTCCGCGACGCCCGCGCTCGATCCGTTCGGACTCGATCGTGAGTTCCGCGATGGCTGGTTGACGCCGTTCCGCTTCCTTTTCGAGCGCTACTGGCGTGTCGGCGTGTCCGGGATCGAACACGTCCCCGACAGCGGCCCGGCCCTGATCGTCGCCAATCATTCCGGTGCGGTGCCGGCGGACGCGTTCATGCTCGCGGTCGCCCTCGAGCTGCGCCAGCCGGCGCGCTGCCTGCGCGTCCTCTACGACCGATTCGTCGACGCCTTGCCATTGATCGGACCGTCGTACCGACGGCTCGGCGGCGTCACGGCGTCCCTCGCCAACGCCGAGCAGTTGCTCGCCCGTGGGGAGGTGGTCGGGCTCTTCCCCGAGGGCATCGCCGGCGTCGAGAAGCGGTGCACCGAACGCTATCAGCTGCGTCCCTTCAAGACGGGCACCGCACGCCTGGCCGTCCGCTCGGGCGCGCCGATCGTTCCGGTGTCGATCGTCGGCGCGGAGGAGGCGTTCCCGGTGATCGCGCGGCTGTATCGCGTCGGGAGCCTCGTCGGCGTCCCCTGGATTCCCGTCACGCCGACGTTTCCGCTGTGCGGCGTCGCGGGCGCCGTGCCCCTTCCGACGCGGTGGTACATGCACTTCGGCGAGCCGATCCTCGCGTCGCCGTCCAGCGGGCGGGCCGAGGAGGAGGTCGTCGCCGAGACGACCGAGCGCGTACGCACCGCGATCGCTGCCGGTCTCTCCGACCTACTCGCCAAGCGGCGCGGGATCTTCGTATAAGGTTCCCTCGACCCTGGTCGAGGAGGACCCCATGCGAGCCCCGAAACAGCTGGCCGTGAGCGTGATCGCCCTCGCGCTCGCATCGTGCACCGCATACGTGCATCACGACGGAAGGCGCGCGCGTCACCCCTACGACGGCGGACACCCCTGCCGCCATGACGGCCGGAACGGCGTCATCGGCCTCTCGATCGGTCGTCCCGGCGGCGCAACACGCGGTCCCATCGCCGTTCTGGACGTGACCCCGACGAGCCCGGCCGCCGACGCCCGCATCGAGCCGGGCGATCGTATCCGCGCGATCGACGGCGAGGCGACGCGCGGCATGACGGTCGCCGAGGCGGCGCGCCTGATCCGTGGCCGGCCTGGCAGCGCGGTCGAGCTGCGCGTCGAGTCTCCCCGCGGCGCGCGGTTGATCACCCTGGTTCGGGTGCCCTACTCCCACGGCCATCGCCACGGATCGTGCCGACGCTGCGCGCACCACCGCGGCCGCGAGCACTGGCGCAAGCAACCGTGCGACGGGCCCGGCGCGGCCTACCGGAAACCGCCGCCGGCATCACCGCCGGTGGCCGACGACGCGCTCGCGCCCGACGAGCAGCCATCGGCCGAGCCCGGGCCTCCGCGCTAGGGACCCGCTGCGCAAGTGGATTTCGACGCGAGAATCGCGAGCCGCCGTCGCTCGCGGATGGATCGTGATTCGCAGCCGGAAGTCACTTGCGCAGAGGTTCCCTAGCTGTCGCCAACGCAACCAGGCGGGGTCAGGAATCGCCGACGTCTCCCGCTCAGGCCTTGCAGAGGACCCCGGCCGTCGCGAAGTAACAGCCGCTCTCGTTCACGAGTCCGGTGAAGACGTCGGCGGTACCGGCGTCCTCTACGCGCTGCACCCGTACCGCGCCGACGGAGACCTCGGTCGTCCCATCCATCCGCCGGAACTCGTACCCGGGCGGAAAGTGGAAGCTGGTATCGAGCATCTCGTCGATCTGGAGCTGCTCCACGGGGCGTTCGACCATCTCGCGGGCGAAGAACACGTGCGCGCGATCGACCACGACGTGCTCGCCGTTGTCGAACGTCACGCGCACCACCGGCACGCCGGTCGCCGTACACGCGATCTTCGTCATCAGGCGGAACCCGAGGCGCTGGCCGGGAAGCCGCGTCAACACCGGCATCGATTTGCCGACAAGCGATGCGATCGCGAGCGGTCCGTCCACCGTCTCGATGCGGCTGTCGCCGGCGAGGCATCCGCGCGCGCAACGGCGCACGGCCTGGCTCCTCCCGTGGTGACGGTGGTCGCGCATCGTCGAGGCGCACGTCTCTTACATGTTCGGCGCACGAATTGACAACGTGGGGGACGCCTGCGAGGACGCGCGCGTGGCCCCGCGCCGCCGCACGTATCTGTTCTATCGCGCGCTCGCCGGCGTGAGCGCTGCGCTCTGCTTCCTCATCGGCACGCTCTTCATTGCGGCGTTCCTGGATCGGGCGCTCTTCCAGGTCTTCGCCCACCCGTTGTTCGACACCAACTACTGGGGCTACTACATCGCCGCCTTCGCCGGCTCGGCCCTGATCGCGTGGGGCGGATGCCTGGTCGCCGCCGTACGGCGGCCGGAGGAGGCCGCGGGCGTCGGCACGGCGACCGCCGCCGCCTTGATCCTGGGAAGCATCGTCCGGCTCCTGGCACGCTACTCGGGCGAGTACCGCACCGCCGACGACCCGTTCCGCTTCGAGGCAGCGGCGATGGCGCTCGTCGCCCTGGCCTTCGTCTGGCTCCGGCCGTCGCGGCGAGGCGACGCGTGACCACGCCCGCCCCCGGGCGCGCCGTCGCGGGCAAGATCGGCGTCACGCTGCTGTGCCTGTACCTCGTCGCCGTCGCCCTGCGAATCGACGGCTGCTACGGCGCGGAGGGCATGGTGCGCGACGAGCTGCCGACCGCCGGCCCGCACGTCGGCGAGCCGTTCCCGGCGTTCACGCTGCCCGACGTGAGCGGCGCCCGGGTCGCGCTGCACGACCTCGCCGGCCGCGCCGTGATCATCGTCTTCGTACCGAGCCTCGACTGGTCGCCCCCGACGAAGGCGCGCGTGCTCGACCTCGCCGACGCCGTTGCCGGGCGCTCGGACCTCCGCCTCGTCGTGATCCTCACCGCCCCGGCGGCGACCCCGCGGAGCCTCACCTTCGTACGCGAGCATCGGCCGTCCGCCTTCTTCCTCGTCGACGATGACGGCCTCATCGAGCGCCTCGGCCTGCAGGTGCCGGCCCCGGAGGACGGGCCGGTCGCCGCGCCCGCGGCGTTCGTCCTCGACGGCGACGGCACGGTCGTCCTGCGTGACGTTCGTCGCGACACGCGGGTCTGGCTCGATCCAGGGGCCTTGCTGGCGGCGGCGCGATTGTCGCCCCGCCCGTGATCGGCTAACCACAACGGCGTGCGGCTCACCGCTCGCGTCCACGGCCGTTCGTACCGCTTCGGATCGGTGCGCGAGGTCCTGGCGCGCGCCAACGAGCCAAAGGCCGGCGACACTCTCGCAGGCATCGGCGCCCGCTCCCACCTCGAGCGCGCCGCGGCCAAGCGCGTGCTCGCGGAGCTCACGCTGGATGACCTGCGCGCCCACCCGGTGATTCCGCTCGACGACGACGAGGTGAGCCGCGTCATCGACGCCCAGGTGGAAGAGGCGACGTACCGCGAGATCCGCGGGTGGAGCACGGCGCAACTGCGCGACTGGCTCTTCGACGACGGCACCGGCGGGGACGCGATCCGCCGCATCGGTCGGGCCCTCACCGCCGAGATGGCGGCGGCCGTGGCGAAGCTCTGCTCGAACCTCGATCTCGTGTACGGCGCGCGCAAGATGCCGGTCAGCACGCGCGCGCGCACGACGGTTGGCCTGCCGGGCCGGCTGAGCTCGCGCCTGCAGCCCAACCATCCGACGGACGACGCGGACGGCATCCGCGCCGCCATCTACGAGGGGCTCTCGTACGGCGCCGGCGACGCCCTGATCGGCATCAATCCGTGCATCGACACCGTCGACAACGTCACGGCACTCCTGCGCCTCACCGCCGAGACCATCGCGGGCTTGCAGATTCCGACGCAGAACTGCGTGCTCGCCCACGTCACGACGCAGATGCGCGCGCTCGAGGCCGGCGCGCCGATGGACATCCTCTTCCAGAGTCTCGCCGGCAGCGAGGCCGGCAATTCGAGCTTCGGCATCACCGTGGCGATGCTCGATGAGGCCCGCGCCATGATCCACGAGCGCGGCACGCTGCGTGGTGCCCAGTTGATGTATTTCGAGACCGGCCAGGGCTCGGAGCTGTCGGCAAACGCCCATGCCGGCGCGGATCAAGTGACCCTCGAAGCGCGATGCTATGGCCTGGCCCGTCGCTACGACCCGTTCCTCGTGAACACGGTGGTCGGCTTCATCGGGCCCGAGTACCTCGCCGACGGCCGCCAGATCGTGCGCGCCGGCCTCGAGGACCATTTCATGGGCAAGCTCCTCGGCGTGCCGCTCGGTGCCGACGCCTGCTACACGAACCACGCCGACGCCGACCAGAACGACTGCGACACGCTGGCGACCATGCTGGCCGCCGCGGGATGCAACTACTTCATGGGCGTGCCGGGCGGCGACGACGTGATGCTCAGCTACCAATGCACGAGCTACCACGACGGCGCGACCCTGCGTCAGCTGCTCGGGCTGCGTCCGGCGCCGGAGTTCGAGGCATGGCTCGTCGAGCGCGGCCTCATGGAAGATGGTCGCCTGACGGCCCGGGCCGGTGATCCCGGCGTGTTCATCGCGTCATGAGCCACCGCGCGCCGGATTCCGCTCGCGGCCCCACGACCCGCCTGGCGGCGCTCCTCGCCGCGACGCCCGCGCGCCTCGCGATCGGCCGCGCCGGCCCGCGGCTGCGCACCGCGGCCCACCTCGCGATGGTCGCCGACCACGCACGCGCCCGCGACGCGATCACCAGCGAGGTGCCGAGCACTCTCGTCCGGCGGCTCGGATTGACGGAGGTCGCGACCCGCGCGCGGACGCGCGACGCCTACGTCCGCATGCCCGCCCTCGGGCGGACGCTCGACGGCAGCGCCGCCGGGCGACTGCGCCGCTGTCGCCAGCATCCCGAGGTGCAGCTCGCCCTGACCGACGGCCTGTCCTCCGCCGCCGTCGTCGCCCACGGCGCCGCGCTCCTCCGCGCATTGACACGCACGCTCCGCCGCCGCGGCCGCCGGCTCGGCACCCCGCTCTTCATCCGCAACGGCCGCGTCCGCGTGCAGGACGAGATCGGCGCGCTGCTGCGGCCGGAGGTCTTCTGCCTGCTCGTGGGCGAGCGCCCCGGTCTGGTGACCGCCGAGAGCCTCTCCGCCTACGTGATCTACCAGCCCACCCGGCGCTCCGCCGAGCCCGATCGTACGGTCGTCTCGAACATCCACCGCGGAGGCATCCCACCGGCCGCGGCGGCGCGCCAGCTCGCGGACCTGATCGACGAGATCCTCGACCGCGGCGCGAGCGGTGCGGCGCTGGCCGCCGCTCGCGCGACGGCGGGCTGCCCCTCGAGCCGTTGATTCGTGGGCCCGATCGCGCTATCGCGCGAGTCTGGGACGCCGCGAGCGGCGGGGAGGGGGATGAAGATGGCAAGGCCAGTGATGATGCTTGCCGCGGCCGCATTGGCAGCCGCGGTGTCCGCATGCGGTGACGGGAACACCTCGAAGGTCAGCACACCACCTCCATCCGGTGACGGAGCGGAGGTGACGGTGCTCGATCTCGGGACCGTCGCCCTGACGCCCGCGAACCAGGGGCAGACCTTCGACGTGGGCGTGAGCGACGCGTCGGCGCTGGTGATCGTCGCCGACGGCGGCGGTGCGACCGACATCGACATCGAGCGGCTCGTGTCCCCCACCGGCGCGACGCTCGTGACCACCGCTGCCGGCGACACGAATCCGCTGACGGGAAGCGTCTCGCCGCAGGACGTCGGCGGCTCGGTCGCCACGGCGATCGTTCCGAGCCTCCCGGTGGCATTTCCCCAGGGCACGTACTCGTTCAGCGTCGCCAGCTTCGACGCCGCGGGCACACGCGTCGCCGCCAACGTGCACTTGACGGCGATCATCAACCACCGCGATCCGACGGCCCCTGGGGTACTGCCCGTCCGGGTCTTCTTCGTCGGGACGCCCGGCCTGAGCGCGGCCAACGCGGCGACGTCGGTGTCCTTCCAGAAGATCGTTCAACAGATGCGCCTCGCGTTCGGCGCAGCGGGCATCGATCTGCAGCTCGTCGACTTCGTCGACATCGGCGGCCAGACCGGCACCGAGCTCGCCGTCCTCGACGTCCTCGACAGCACTACCGATCGCCTGGTGCCCGACGTCAACCTGAACCGGCAGTCGGACGAGATGGACACCCTCTTCGCCCTCTCGGCCGGCCGCGGCGACCGGGTCCTCAACGTCTTCTTCGTGCGCGAGTTCTTCACGCAGTCGGGCGCGGTCGCCGTGAGCGGCGGGGCTCCGGGCCCGTCGATCGTTTCCGGCACCGCCCATTCGGGTGTCGTCGCATCAACGCTCGACGGTCTCGATCAGCAGAGCGATGCGGACCTCGAGCACATCGCGCACGACCTCGAGATCGAGATGGCGCGCTATCTCGGCGCCCTCGGCACCATCGATCCCGACGATTTCACGGCGGCGCAACGCGCGGCGCTGCAGCGCAACCCCGCCGTGGTGAGCCCGACCCCCTAGGGAGCGATGGTCAGCGGTCGCGGCGGACCGCGCGACCGCAACGGCGGCGGACGAGGCGCGTCACGCCCTGCCCGCCGCCGTTCATCCTCGCATCACGGGCAGGGATTGCCTTCCCCTGGGTCGCTGTCGCACGTGCAGTTGGCCTCTCCCGGCGCAACGACCAGGCAGTCATTGCCGCGCGCGGCGTCGCACTTGCCCGAGCTTCCGGCCTGACCTTCCTGGCCGAAACACTGATCGCGGTGGGGCAGCGAGCAATTCGGGAGGTCGAGGACGCCGCAGCCCGGAAGCCTGGCGTCGTGGCAGCTCGAGCCGAACGAGCCTCCCCATGACCCGCCGGACCACGCACCGCACGTCCCGGCGTCCGGATTGGGCGTGAATCCGTTGTTGAAGCAGTCCAGCAAATCGATGCACTGACCGATGGTATGCGCCGAGCTCGCGCCGGTGCAGACCGCATTGCAGTCGCTGAAGAGCGCCCCGATGCTCGTCTGCGAGCAGGTGGGGTTGGCGAGCGGATCGCGTCCCGACGCCAGGTCGCTGACGATGCAGTTGAGCGCCGTCGCGGAGAGCTGACGCGCGAGCTGGCGGGTCGACGCTCCGCTGACATCCACACAGATACCCTCGACGGCCGAGGCAGCGTCCTCGAGTGTCGTCGTGCTGAGACGCTCGCCGCAGACGCTTATGGGTCCGCCGGCATCCAGCACGGCCTTGGTGATGTCCTGACTGCACCACTTGCCGCTGCCGGCATGCGTTCCCCAGTAGCTGGGCGTGCGGCAGAATTCCTTGCCGGGCGTCGGCTTCACGGTCGGATACGACGTCTTCTTCGGCGTCGGCGTCTCGGTCGGGCAGACGGTCTTCTTCGGCGTCGGCGTCTTCGTCGGATAGACGGTCTTCTTCGGCGTCGGCGTCTCGGTCGGGCAAACGGTCTTCTTCGGCCTCGACGTCTCGGTCGGGCAGATGGTCTTCTTCGGCGTCGGCGTCTTCGTCGGGTAGACGGTCTTCTTCGGCGTCGACGTCTCGGTCGGGCAGATGGTCTTCTTCGGCGTCGGGGTCTTCGTCGGGTAGACCTTCGTCGGGGTGGTCGTCTTGGTCGCCGTCGGCGTCGGCGTCGGCGTCGAAGTGGCGGTCCCCGTCGGCGTGACGGTCGACGTCGCTGTCGCGGTGGATGTCGGCGTTTCGGTCGGCGTGGGCGTCGAGGTGGGGGTGTCGGTCGGCGTCGGGGTCGGCGTATCGGTGGGCGTCGGCGTATCCGTCGGCGTCGGCGCGGCCGTTTCCGTGGGGGTCGGGGTCGGTGTGATCACGTCGTTGCAGATCGGCTGGTCGGAGTTCACGGGGAACTCGTCGTTCGGACCGTGGTGCGACGTCCCGTTGAAGTAGCGCAACACCCCCCGAACGTTCGTTGGGTCCGTGCACAACGCGGTGCGATCCGCGAAGTGCACCACGTACGGCACCTGCGCCGAGGTGACGCTCACGATCCCGGCGGGATTGCATTCGGGCGCGGAGCAGAGGAGCGGAATGCCACCGGGTGGCGTCACGTCGCAGCATTCACTCCCGAAGAGTACGACGCACGATCCGCCCGGGCATTCGCTGGCGGCACTGCAAATCGCGTTGTTGTTCGCTCCACCGACACAACGCTGCGGTGAGATCGGCGGGTTGCCTCCCGGACAGCCACCGGGCGACGGCAGGTCGATGCACAGGCTTCCGCCCTCGTACCCGCATGCCGCCGGGTTGAAGGACAGCGAGCCCTCGTAGTAGATCGTCTCGCCCTCGATCTTCGCTCCGGCGATCGGCGTGTCACCGGGCGAGCAGCGACCGCCACCCGGACACGCGCTGTCGTCCGTGCAGTCGCTGCCGGTGTTCGGGCCGCCGCTGCACTGATCGCCTGGGAGCAGATCGCGGAACTCGCCGAGCGCGGGCGCTTGGCCCGTCCGGGGGCAATCGGGAGGATTGGACACTGCCCACACGCGCGCGGCGCCACAGAGCACCATCGCGGCGACCATGGCGCCCCATGCGACGGCGGTGCACCGGCGACGCTCGAACCGCGCCTGAACTGGATGCATCGGATACCCCCTGGAGATCGGTTCGGATTCAAACTGTCGTTCGGTCTCCGGCGACGTAGCACCCCGCATCTCGCTCGGCAAGGAGAAACCTATGCGGCGTGAAAGTATCCGCCGCTTTCGCATTGACCGCCCTCGGCGACGCCGCTACTCCAGCTGTCGAATGGCACCGTCCCGGCTGCTCGCCGATGGCCTCGCGTTTCCCGAAGGTCCGGTCTGGCTCGGGCGCGAGCGCGTCGCGTTCGTCCAGATTCGCGGCCAGTGCGTCTCGCTGTACGAGCGCGGCAACGTACGCACGCTCGCCGTCACCGGCGGCGGCGCGAACGGCGCGACGCTCGGCGCCGACGGCGCGCTGTACGTCGCCAACAACGGCGGGCTTTCGCTCGGACCGTCCGGGCGCTGGACGGCACCCGATCCGATTGCGGGACGCCTCCAACGCGTCACGTTGACGGGGGAGATTCGCGACATCGCCGTGCGGCTCCCGGGCGCCCCGCCGAACCGCCCGAACGACCTCTGTTTCGGGCCCGACGGCCTGCTCTACTACACCGACCCACACGACTGGGAGAACCTGCCGACGGTCGGCGTCGGCCGCGTGGCGCGTGCCGCACTCGACGGCACCGTCGAGCTCGTCGCCGAGGTTCCTCTCTTTCCGAACGGCATCGCCTTCGGCCCCGACGATCGCCTCTACGTGGCGCAAAGCATGACGCAGCGGGTGCTCGTCCTCGCGCCGCGCCCCGGTGCGGAGATCGCGACCCATTGCACCCTGCCGCGCGGCTATCCGGACGGATTCTGCTTCGACGCGACGGGACGGCTCTATGTCGCGGGCAGCCTCGGTGACGTGCTCTGGATCTTCGAGCGTGACGGGACGATCGCCGAGGAGATCCCGTTTCCCGAAGGAAGCGAGCCGACAAACTGCTGTCTGGGAGACGGGCGGCTCTACGTCACGCTTTCCGGCGCCGGACAGCTGGTCGCGCTCGACATGCCGGCCGAGCCCCTGCCGCTCTACCCGGCACGGGCAAGCACGTCCGCTAGGCGCTGAGGCGTTCGAGACGCTCGTAGAGCGTCTCGATCTCGCGCTTCAGTCGGGCGTAGCTGGAGAAGAGTCGCTGCGGCTCCGGATGGGTCTGGTAGAAATCCCGGTCGTTCATCACGGTCGCGATCTCCGCCAGCTCCGTTTCCTTGGCGGCGATCGTCGTCTCCACGTCCTGGGCTTCGCGCCGACGCTTCTCCTCCGTCCGCGCCTGCCGCCGCGCCGTCTCGCGATCGGCCCGGGTCGGGGATGCCGGCGTGCCGTTGCTCGCCGGTGCGGAACCGTCTTCCTCGGCCGGCGCGCCGGCCTTTACGGTGGGGCGGCCGTTCGGGCCGGCGGGAGCACCGCGCGCCGCGCCGTCGCCCCCGTCCGCCTCCATGGCGAGCTTCTTTGCCAGATACTCCTCGTAGTTGCCGAGGTAGCGGAGCGCGGCCCCGTGCCCGACCTCGATCACCTGCGTCGGCAGACGATCCAGAATGTAGCGATCGTGGGCGACCAGGACGACCGTGCCTTCGTATTCGAGCAACGCCTCGAGCAGGACCTCCTTCGCGGTCAGATCGAGATGGTTCGTCGGCTCGTCGAGCAGGAGGCAGTTCGCCGGCTCGACCAGGAGCTTCGCGAGCGCGAGTCGGTTGCGCTCACCGCCCGACAGCACCCGTGTCGGTTTCTCGACCGCGTCGCCACTGAACAGGAACGCACCGAGAACATCCCGCACCCGGGGCATCATCTCCGTCGGGGTGACAGCGCTCAGCTCCTGCAGGACCGTCTTCTCGGGATCGAGCACGGTGGACTGGTCCTGCGCGAAGTACGCCAGCCGGACGTTGTGCCCGCAAACGCGACGCCCTTCGGTCAGCGGCTCGACCCCGACCAGGAGCTTCATCAGCGTCGATTTGCCGGCACCATTCGGACCGACGAGCGCGACCTTCGTCCCGCGCTCTATCGCCAGGTCGACGTCGTCGTAGACGGTCACGTCGCCGTAGCGCTTCGCCGCATGCTCGAGACCCACGACGATCCGTCCGCTCCGGGGCGGCTCGGGCAGGCGGATCTTCACGCGCCGCTCGTGGCCCTCGGGCGCGACCAGGCGTTCCATCTTCTCGAGCTGTTTCACACGGCTCTGCACCTGGGCGGCCTTCGACGCCTGATAGCGGAACCGCCGGATGAACGCCTCGACGCGCGCTATCTCCTCCTGCTGGACCGCATAGGCCTCCGCCTCCTGCGCCCGCCGCTCCTCGCGCTGCGCCAGATAAGCCGTGTAGTTGCAGTCGTAGTCCGTCAGCCGGCCGCGCGACACCTCGGTGATGCGCTGCACGCAGACGTCGAGGAAGTAGCGATCGTGCGCCACCAAAATCACCAGCGACTCGCTCGCGCGCAGGAACTCCTCCAACCACGTGCGCGCCTCGAGATCCAGGTGGTTCGTCGGCTCGTCGAGCAGCAGCACTCTCGGGCGGCGCAACAGCAGCTTGGCGAGCGCTACGCGCATCTGCCAGCCGCCGCTGAACGTCCCGAGATCACGGGTGAAGTCCGCCGAGGCGAAGCCCAGTCCGGAGAGCACCCGCTCCGCCTCCGCGTCGAGGTCGTAGCGCACCTGGCCGTCGAAGCGTTCGCGCACGTCGTGGTAGGTCGCCATCAAGCGGTCGTGCTCCGGACCCTCGACGGGAGCGGTCGCAAGGGCCTCCTCGAGCCGGCGGCATTCGGCCTCGAGGGCATGCAGATCGGCGAAGGCGCTCATCGCCTCGTCGAGCACCGTGCGGCCCGAGATGCCGATCACCTCCTGCGGCAGGTAGCCGACCGTCGTTCCCTTGGGCAGGCTGATCTCACCTCCGTCGGGCTCGATCTGCCCGGCGATCAGCTTCAGCAACGTCGACTTGCCGGCCCCGTTCATCCCCGTCAGGCCGATACAGGTCCGATCAGGCGCGAACCAGTTGACGCCGTCGAGCACGCGTTGCCCGCGATACGTCTTGCTGAGGTTCGAGACGGTGAGCACGTCTCGCTTTTATCGGGTCGCCGGAAGCCCTGCCAGCCGCCTCCCGCCGTCCGTCCACGGGCGGCGACCGACGACCGTACCGAAGTCGTCTAGGACCCGGGCACGACCTTGACGAGGATCGTCTTGCCCGAGCGGACACGCTCCGGATCCGGCCGGAAGAGCCCGAGCCAGGCGATCCAGTACTTGCTCGAGTAGACCGGCGCCATCCGCGCCGCGAGCTCGGGATCCTTCTCCAGTGTCGCCTTCCCGACGAAATGCGGCCCCGTCGCGCTCCCCACCCATACGAACAGCGGACTGCCGCGCCGAATCCGCCGCGCCTTGTAGCTCTTGGGCCCGGTGGCGAAGTAGATCGCCTGCCCGTCGAACATGAACCAGACGGGCACGACCTTGCTCTGCGACCCGTCGGCGCGGCGGGTGGCGACGTAGAGCTCCTTGGAGGATCGCAGGGCGGTCTCGACATCGGAGGGGAAGCCGCCCGCGGTCGCCACAGCGACCATCAAGAATCCCACCATTAGTCCAATGACCGTCATCGATGGCGCCCGCCAGGCTCCCATGGCCTCGGCTCGATTAGCAGCGGCGCCGGCTTGTGCCAACCGCCGGGGCGCGCCGATGCAACCCGATCGAGTACCCGCACACAAAATCCGACGGCCTTCGCTTGACCACCCAGCGGTGCTCACGAGATAACGCCTGCGTGGGCGGTTTCGGGGGGGGGTTCTCGGCGATCTTGCGGGTGCTGCGCGGCGCATTTGAGACCTACGTCGCCTGGCTGCTCCGCCATCCACGTCTGGTTCTCCTGACGATTCTCGCATTCACCGTCTTCTGGGCGCTCCAACTCCCTGCCCTGCGCGTCGAAATCGACCCCGATGCGAATCTACCTCAGGATCATCCCTACATCCGAGCCTTACATATTCTCGAAACGAAATTCGGGGAGAAGAATCTTCTGCTCGTCGGCCTGTTCCCCACGGATGGCGACGTCTTCACGCCGGCTTTCCTCACGAAATTGCAGCGTATCACCAACCGCATCGGGGATCTCCCAGGGCTCGTTCACGCGTCTTATCTCGGGATCGCGACTCCGCTCGCGAAGTCGATCGAAGGCCGAGACGACACCATCCTTGTCCGACCATTGATCGAGGGATCCCCGTCCGACGAGGCAACAGCCCGAGAGGCTCGACGACGCACGTTCCTGAACTCGTTCTACCGCGGGATCATCGTGTCGGACGACGCGCGAGCGACCGCAATCGTCGCGAATTTCCGTCTCACGCAAGAGATGCCTGGCTATCCCGAGATTCGGGAGCGCGTGACCCGTGTTCTCGCGGAGGAGAACGATCAGACCTTCAGCATCCATCTCGGTGGGCCCATCGCAATACTCGCGGCGATCGCCAAGATCACCGAAAAGACAGTCCTGCTCTTTCCGGTAGCCATGTTAGTGATCGCGTTGATTCACTACGAAGCGTTCCGCACATTCCAGGGGATGATCCTTCCCTTGGTCACGGCCCTCCTGGCCGTCGTTTGGTCACTCGGATTCATGGGACTTCGACGCGTGCCCCTGGATCCCTTCAATACAACTACTCCGATTCTCATTCTGGCGGTCGCCGCAGGGCATGCCGTCCAGATCCTGAAACGTTACTACGAAGAGTACGAGCGCTACGGGGACACGACAAAGGCCACGATGGTCGCAATGATCCGCTTGGGACCCGTGATGGTCACCGCCGCCGCCGTCGCCGCCCTGTCGTTCTTCTCGCTGACGATCTTCTCCACCGCAAGCATCCGCAATTTCGGACTGATGACGGGATTTGGCATCCTGTCGGCTATGATCATCGAGCTCACTCTGATTCCTGCCATTCGGGTGATGCTGCCGCCTCCACGCCAGGCTGAAATGCGACGCGAGGCGCTGAGCGGACGCGTCCTAGAGCGCGCGCTCGGACGCGTCGCGCGCTTGGTCGCCGCACGACCGCTCTGGGTCGCCGAAGCCTCCCTAGCGGTCATGGCAATCGCCGCGTTTGGGGCGACGCGTATTCATGTCGACACTACACTCAAACGGCAGTTCCGCCCGGGGGACCCCGTCCGCATCGACGACACGACCCTGAACACGACGTTCGCCGGAACGAATACTCTCGTATTCCTGGTGAACGGACCCACGGATGGCTCACTCGAGCAACCCGAAGCGTTAGAAGCGATGCGCGGATTGCAGAGGTTCGTCGAGCGTGATCCGCGGGTCGGACGAACGACGTCGGTCGCCGACCTCATCGCCGAGATGAACAGGGCTCTGCAGGGGGGAGCGCTCAACGAGCTGCGCATCCCATCCTCGCACGATCTAGTCACCCAATACTTCTTCCTCTACTCACTGTCGGGCGGCCCGGAAGACCTCGATAGCCAGATCGATCAAGAGCATCGCACCGCGCCGATCCGCACGTTCATGAAAGACGACTCGACCGAGTATACGCAGGCATTGATCGCGAATGTACGGACGTTTGTGACTAAGACGTTTCCGCCTGGATATACCGTCACCTACTCTGGGAGCAACGCATCGAACGCGGCGCTCACGGAAGTCCTAGTGCGCGGCAAGCTGCTCAATATGCTGCAAATCTCCGGGATCATTACGCTGGTCTCCGGGATCATGCTGAGATCGGTCGTTGGCGGCCTTCTGGTGGCGGCGCCGTTGCTGGTGGCCGTACTCGTCAATCTCGGCGTCATGGGTTTTGCGCGAGTACCCCTCGACATCGTCACTGCACCCATTGCAGCCATGGCGGTGGGCATTGGCGCCGACTATGCGATCTATTTCATCTTCCGCTTCCGCGAGGAGCTCACGTCGACCGCGAACCCGTCTCTCGCACTCGCGAGCGCGCTCCGGACGTCCGGCAAAGCGATCGTCTACGTCTCCTCAGCCATCGCCGGAGGTTATCTCGTTCTGTGCATTTCCGGGTTCGTTTACCACGTCGAACTTGGTACGATGGTCGCCTTAGCGATGATCGTATCTAGCGCTGCGTCGATCTCCTTCCTCCCGGCACTCATCTTGATCGGACGACCGAGATTTCTGTTCGCCCGCCAGCATACATCTCCCTAGAGGACTCTCTCGAGATAGACAGGACGGCATGGACTTCAACCCCTATGATTCATCCGTACGCCTCGACCCCTACCCGGCTTATCGACAACTCCGCGAGCAAGACCCCGTGCACAAAAGCGCGCTGGGCTTGTGGTTCGTGTCGAGATACGCGGATGCCGATTTCGTGCTCCGCGATCGCCGGTTCGGCCGCGATTTCGACCGCTTTCTGGACACCCAGATAGGCCGGATCGGTCCGCTGCGCGACCTGTTCGCCGGCATGATGCTCTATCGGGACCCTCCCGATCACACGCGGCTGCGCGGCCTCGTTGCCAAAGCCTTTACTCCGCGCGTCGTAAGCTCTCTCGAGCCCTTCGTCAAGCAAATCGTCAATGATTTACTTGATGACGGAATCGCACGGGGCCACATGGATGTTATCGGTGAGCTGGCCTACCCACTCCCGGTGCTGGTGATTTGTCAGCTGTTGGGGATCCCCGCCGAAGATCGCCAGTTGTTCCGACTCTGGTCTCGTGATCTATCGGCTGCGCTCGACTACATGCTGACGCCTGACGTCGTGGCACGTGCGGACGAGGCCGCTCGCGAGTCCACTGACTACCTCCGCGGATTGATTACGGATCGTCGCCGGTTCCCGCAGCAAGATCTTGCGTCGCTCATGATTCAAGCGGAGCAGGACGGCGGACATCTCACTGAAATGGAGATTATCAGCACCTGCATATTTCTGTTCGGCGCTGGCCACGAGACGACGACGGGTCTCATCGGCAATAGCGTCTTGGCTCTCCTGCTAAATCCGGACCAACAGGCACTCCTCACTAGGAAGCCGGCGTTGATAGCGTCGGCAATCGACGAGTTGCTGCGGTTCGACTCCCCCGTGCAGATGGCGGGCCGGGTTGCCATCGAACGGGTCGACCTCGGCGGCCGTTGTATCGAAGAAGGCGACGTCGTTGTCGCGCTGCTTGGCGCTGCCAATCGTGACGATGAACGCTTTGTCGATCCAGATAGGCTTGACGTGATGCGGACAAGCGTGACCCCACTCAGCTTCGGCGGCGGGCTCCACTACTGCCTCGGGGCTTGGTTGGCGAAGGTTGAGGCGCGGGCCGCACTGGAGGCACTCTTGACACGCTCCCGCGATCTCAGCTTCGCCAGTCCCGAGCTGAAGTGGCGGCAGACGGTCGTACTGCGCAGCCTCGAATCGCTGCCGGTCACCTTCATGCCGCGGGCGTGATCAATGGCTGCTCTTCCGAATGCAAGTCCTCGGCCCTGGCTTCCACCACCGCTATCGGTAGACCGACCGTGAATATCGCCCCAGTGGGGGAGCCGTTCTCCGTGGAGAGACGGATATCCTGCAAGTCGGCGATCCGGGATGCGACAAACAGCCCCATGCCAAGACCATCGACGGCGGTCGTGAAGAATGGCTCGAATATCTTGCTTAGATGCTCCGGCGGAACGCCCGGACCGTGGTCCCGGATGCTCACCACGACGTGTCCCGATTCCCGATCGAACCGAGCCGTGAGCTCGATCGCCTCCTTGTCCGGCGAAAACCTCACGGCGTTCTGAAGAAGCGAAACGAACAAGCAAGTTGCGGCATCTCCGTGTACTCGCACCGCTGGCAGATCTGCCGGAATGTCCTCCCGCCACGAAAGCCCTTTGGCACGCAGCGCGTTGCCGACCGCCTCCTGCGCGCGCCGCAGAACGGCGCCGACTTCTTGTACCTCACGCCCCTCCGCCGGCACCGTCGTCGCGCGCATAATCTCGCGCACCAGATCGCGGATCCGCTCGCTCTCCGCCAACGCCATCTCGAGATAGCGTGTTCGGAATTCTGCGTCCTCGTAGCGCGTGGGGAGGAGCTGCAGGAACGTCCGGATCGTCGCCAGAGGATTGTTGATATGGTGCGCCAAGCCGGAAGCCAAGTAGCCCAGCGTCGCAGCGCGCTCCGCTCGCGTCAGGCGATCCTCGAGCGCCTGCCGTTCGCCCGCGAGCTGTCGTCGCCGCAACACCTCGCCGACAAGAAATGGAAGCATCGAGAGATAGCCCTCTTCCTTCACGAGGTAGTCGTCGGCACCGAGCTTCATCGCGTCGACCGCCAGCTTGGTCGACGAAGCGGTGGTCACAAACAAAATGGGCGTCGTGGCCTGACGCGCCCGGATCTCACGCAGCATCTCGATGCCATCACCGTCGGGCAGTCGGAAGTCCAGGAGGAACAGATCGTAGACCCTACTGCCGATACGACGGCGGGCCTCTGCAAGGGTAGGAGCCACGTCTATCGTCCACCCGGGGAGTGCAGGAATGAGCTCGTCCGTGATCAGTTCTACATGCGATTGGTTATCTTCGACCAATAGCGCTGCGCTACTCATGTCGCCGCCCCTTCTCCACGCGGGAAGGTGAGATGGAACGTCGCACCCATGCCAGGCGACGATTCCACCCAGATCTTTCCCCCGTACCGTTGCACGATGCGCTTGACTACCGCCAAGCCGATTCCGTGGCCCTGCTGCACCACACCGCCGACCATCTGATCCGGTGCCCGATGATAAAGCTGGAAAATCCTCCCAAGCTGGGTGCTATCGATCCCGACGCCATTGTCTCGCACCACGTATTCGATACTACCGTTGTGAGCCGCACCGGAGATTTCGATGCGAGGGCCCGGCTTATCACCGACGTACTTGCAAGCATTGCTCAAGAGGTTTTCGAAGACGTGATGGAGTTTTTGCTCCTCGGCCGGCAGCGCCGGAAGTGGGCCAACCACGACGTCGATCCCCTTGCTCTCGATCGAACTGTGGGCACGCGCCACGGCCTCTCGAACCACCGCCTCAACGTCGACGAGATGTCGAAACTCAGCCACCTCCGTCTTGTTGACCACTTCCAAGAGGTTCCGGAGCATCGTCGTCATCGACCGACAATCGCGTATAAGACGATCCGCTGAGCGGCGCCCACGTTCAGACAAGGACCCGCCGTCGACCTCGACGAGTTTACGCGCGGTCTCCATGCTTGCCACCGCGACGTTCTGGAGATCGTGCGTTACGATGTGTACCATTTCTTCGAGTTCGTCGGTTCGTTCCTGAAGCTGCGTAGTCCGGGCTTCGAGTTCACGGGTGCGATCCCTCACCCGCTCCTCGAGTATCCGGTTCTGATCCTCAATCTGCGATTTGGCGGTCGCCAGTTCGGCGTTAGCCGCGCGCAGCAATTCCGCGAGGGTCCCAGCCAGATATGCAAAGACGAAGAAGAAGACTCCGGACAACGAGACGATGAATACCCGAAGCTGCGGCCCATAGTGATGACCCCAAATTTCGCTATGCGGCGTCAGCCATCCGCTGCTCTCCAGGATCGCGAGAGCAGCATACGCCGCGGTCGCGCCCGTCGCCAACAAGAACGCGGCACGTCGCGACACGAAAATCGCCGCCGTAGGAACGATGGAGAGATAGGCGAACTGCACTATTGGTGCATCGATGCCGCCCACGAAGTAGATTGCTGCGGTGATGGCGATCAGATCTATGGTCCAGTGCAGATAGAAGTACCCGAGCGAAAAACCGGTTCGTCTGCCGAGGAACCAATACGGAACGTTGATCAGCGCGAGCCCGGTGAGGATGGTGATGGTCGGCTGGACGTCGTGCCACGTCAGACCGGCGCCGCTCCAAGCGGCAATCGCGAAGAAGCACGCGAACGCCAACGCCCCGACGGCCCGGGTCAGCAGCCCTTCGATGTACCGCCGGCGTAGATTGAGAGCGTTTGTCGAGGCGTCGAGACTCATCCGAACCGCACCGCGCGTGCAATGTCCCGCACCGGAGCGTAACGCAGCGACCCTCGAATGCTCAAGGTCGAATCGGCATCTGACTGGACAAACGCCTCGGCGCGAAACAATCAGGCTGATTTTGGCAATGCGCGTTCAATCGCAACGCGATGGATGTTGTCGAGCGTCGAACGGAGATGGTCTGCCTCGACCCGCCGATCCTCGCACTGCGAGACGGTTACCTGTGGCCCGATCGTTACAACGATCTTCGTCCCCGGCAAGGGTAAGCGCACCAATGATGCATGAAGAGGAGGAAGCGCCGGGCGGGCGATAGCGGCGATGGGAACAATTGTTGCGCGAATTGCTGTCGCAAGTGCGATGATCCCAGTACCCACCTCGCCGTACGGCCCGCCGCCGTCCACGGGGAACGCGCAGGAGGTGCGCCGTCGCATCAAGGCGTATACCTGCCGCAGCCGCTCGGGGTCACCGGGCAGCGCCACCAGGTTTGCACATCCGCCGATACTCTCTACGAACCGTCCCGCTACGCGCCCGGTAAAGGTATCGTCGACTACGCAAGTGACCACCCGCAGAAGATCTCCAAATACACCATCCAACAACGGCAACATTGCGACCGCGAGCGCATCCGCGATCCAGTATGTGACGATGATCGGCATTGATGACGCGGCCATCCGCCCCACGACGTCATTCAGCTCATCACCGTTCATGATCGCGCCGTCGGCACTTGTATAGGTAATGACATTTCGGCGTGCGACGCCCCGCAGGTACCGCTCCAGCAGCTTGGCGCCGAAGCGCTCGGCTGTCCCCCTCCGTGACGCCGCGGCTGGACGGTACGGAGCCGGCTCGGCACGCTGGCCATGCCGGCGGGTGACACTCGTGTCAGGATGTCGCGCCGGAAACATAGCGACGAACCAGAGCCTCTACGTCCGCGACCGTAGTGACCGTCGCGATGTCGGTGATTTCGATGCCTTCGATACCAAAAGCTTCCTCGGCCGCAAAAAGAATGTTCAGGGCCGAGACGGAATCCATTCCGAGATCAGAGCGAAGGCGGGCGGCATCCCGCACCCGAGTCTCATCAATCCTCAACTCGACCGAGATGATCTCACGAATCTTCGCGGCAATTCCGTCCGAGTTGCTCACGAGGAATATCTCCGCACGACCACCGCGGCGTTGCGCGAACCGAAGCCGAACGACGTCGACAGCACCACGTCCACGGCCGCGCGGCGCGCGCCCTCGCTGACATAGTCCAGGTCGCAATCGGGATCCGGCTCGTCGAGATTGATCGTCGGGGGCATGATGCCGTCGCGGATGGCCAGGACCGAGAGAATCAGCTCCACCGCGGCCGACGCGCCGATCATGTGTCCGAGCATCGACTTCGAGGAGCTCATCGGCACCTTGTAGGCCGCCTCGCCGAACACCCGCTTCACGATCCCGGTCTCGATGAGATCGTTCTTCAGCGTGCCCGTACCGTGTGCGTTGATGTAGTCGACGTCACCCGGCGTGAGACCGGCTTGTCGCAGCGCCAGCGTGATGGCGCGCGCGCCTTGCACGCCCGAGGCTTCGGGATGGAGGTGATGATGGGCGTCCGTGGTAGCGCCGAAGCCGGCGATCTCGCCGTAGATCTGCGCGCCGCGCTCGCGCGCCACCTCCTCCGCCTCGAGCATCAGGACACCGGCGCCTTCCGACAAGACGAAGCCGTTGCGATCCCTGGAGAACGGCCGCGACGCGCGTCCCGGCGGATCGTTGAGACGCGAGAGGACCTGGAGACGATCGAATCCCGCAAACAGGACGGGGACGATGGGCGCGTCGCTGCCGCCCACCAGCGCCGCGTCGACGATGCCGGACAGATCTGGCCGATCGCCAGACCTGCAGCATCGGCGCCCGCGGTGCAGGCGGTCGACACGGCGTAGACGGGCCCGTGGATGCCGAGCGCGATGGCGACCTCGGAGGGCAGCGTCCCGGGATACTGCAACGGGACCATCGGGTGCACACGACCGATGCCCTTCTCGGCGAACACGACACCTTCGTGCACGGCGCGCCCGAGCGCGCCGACCGCGCTGCCGAGAACAACGGCGATCCTGTCCGACTCGACCGCGGTCGCCGGATACCCGGCGTGCTCCCACGCCATGCGCGACGCCGCGACGCCGTAATGAACGTACGGTGAGAACGCCTCGATCTCGCGCCGCGCGAGGAAGTCGGAGGCATGGAAGCCCTGCACTTCGCCGACGACCTGGCTGCCGCATCCCGCAGCCTCGAACCGCGAAATCGGCCTGATGCCCGATTCACCGCGGACGATGGCTCCCCAGAGATCTTCGATACCGGTCCCGCAGGGGGTTACGCATCCTAATCCAGTGACTACGACACGTCGCAACCGAGGTCGTGCTTTCTCCGAGGGGTGCCCCCAAATAGATCAGTTTTGCGAACGCACGCAAGACGTGGTGCGTCGAGGAGGGGGCCAGGCTCCTCGATCGCCGTTCCGGCCGACCCTACGGCGCTTGGAAGACGCCGCCGGCGGCAGAATCAGCGCCGGGCGCGGGCGAGCGGAAGTCCGACGCGAAACGTGGCGCCGCACACGGGATCGGTCTCGAGATCGAGCGCAATGTTCTGCAAATCCGCGATCCGCGACGCGACGAACAGGCCCATGCCCAGGCCGTCGACGGCGGTGGTGAAGAACGGCTCGAAGATCTTCGCCCGGTGCTCCGGTGGGATGCCGGGTCCCTCGTCCTGCACGGTCGTCACGACCCGGCCCGACTGCTCGTCGACGCGCGCGGAGACATCGATCGCCCCACCCTCGGGCGAGAACCGTACTGCGTTCTGCAGCAAGCTGAGGAACAGGCACGTCGCCGCCTCGGCATGGACGCGCACCGGCGGAACGCCGTCCGGGAGCTGGCGCCTGTAGACGATTTGTTTCGCACGGATGTCGCTCGCGACGTTGTCTTCGGCGCGCTCCAGGATCTGCGCCAGCTGCTGGACGTCATTGCCTTCTGCCGGGACCGTCGCCGCCCGCATGATGTCCTTCACCAGATCGCGGATGCGCTCGCTCTCCGCCAGCGCCATCTCGAGATACTCGGTGCAGAACTCCTCGTCGTCGCGACGCGAAGGCAGCAGCTGCAGGAAGGTCCGGATCGTCGCAAGCGGGTTGTTGATGTGGTGCGCCAGACCGGAGGCGAGGAACCCGAGGGTCGCAGCCCGCTCCGCGCGCTGCAGCCGCTCCTCGAGGGTGCGTCGCTCTGCCGCCAGGCGATGCCGCTCCAGCACCTCACGGACGAGAAACGGCAATACGGAGAGGTAGCCCTCTTCCTTCACCACGTAGTCGTCGGCGCCGAGCTTCATGGCTTCGACCGCAAGCTTCGCCGACGCCGCGGTGGTCACGAAGAGCGTCGGTGTGGTCAGCCCGGCGGCGCGGATCTCGCGCAGCAGCTCGATGCCGTCGCCATCGGGCAACCGGAAATCGAGCACGAAGAGGTCGTACCGGTCGCGCCCGATCCGACGCCGCGCCTCGGCGACGGTCGGCACGATGTCGAGCCTCCATCCGTCGAGAACGGACGACAGCTCATCGCTGATCAGCTCGCCATGAGAGCGATTGTCCTCGACGAGCAGAGCAGCACTGCTCATGAATTGACCCTCTTGGACGACACCAGACCGGCTGGCCGGCCAGACCCGAACCCCTGCGACCCGCACATTCTACGAGACTCCCCCACTCCCGCCTACCGCCAATCGAGCCGCGCACCGCGTCCCGTCCCGAGCGTCACTCCAGCGTCACGGTCTCGCCGACGCAGATCGTCCCCGGCCGCTCGATCGTGGCGTAGATGCCCGCATTCCCGCCTCCCTGCTGTGCAACCGTACGAAGGATCCTCGGATCGCGTGGCAAGTCGTACTGCGGCAATGTAGTCATCACGCACCGGATCGTACCCATCAGTACCGACACCCGGACGTCCGCGCCGATCGTCAGCGTGCGACCGGTCCACCCTTCCTCGATGCGGCCGCGGGCTCCGTCACTGGCCACGAAGACGTTCGGCCGGAAGCGGCGCACGTCGAACCGGCCCTCGGGACAGGCCTCGCCGAGCGCCGCGAGCGTGGAGTCGGTCAGGACATGCAGCGGCGCCGCGTCGAAGAAGCTCCCCGGCGGACAGGGGAAGTCGCCCGCATCGATTGCGAGCTGGTCGACGCCGGCCTCGATCTCGTCGACCGTCTGGATCGCGATCTCATAGGACGCGGCCGCGTCGGCCGTCGCGCGCACGACCTCGACGTCGCGTCCGAGCCATGCGCTGAGCGTCTCCGCGGCGCGATCGAGCGGCGTGCGACGGCCGTCCGCCAGCGTGATCTCCGGCGGCGCGGCGGGCCCGTCGGGATACGTCGCTCCGCATTCGAAGAGGCGCGCGAAGCGCTTTCCGCTCAAGACGCGGCCGGTCGCGCGGTCGCGCAGCGCGTACGCGCGATCGCCGACGAGACCGGTAGGCGTGAGCTCGGCGCGTTCGACGCGTTCGCCGCGAAACGACTTGACCGGATACCGCCAGATCTCCTCCACACGTCCGCACCGGGTCGCCATGGCGTTCCTCTAGTCCCTGGCGCCGCCGGCGACAAGCGGTTTGGTCACGCGCGGCTCAACGCGCGCGTCCGATGCGGCGCAGCTGTGCCGGGGTCAGGAACGATTCCAGCGTACCGGCGGCACGCGGTGGCAACGAGGCCACCGAGATGACCGCGAGGCCGGCCTTCTTGAACGGCAGGGGCACCAGCCCGGGCGTACCCACCAGCAACGTCGACGCGAGCTCGCCGAGATCCGGCTGATGCCCGACGAGCAGCACGGCGCCGGCGCGCGCATGCGGTTGCAACGCCGCGAGCACCCGGTCCGGGCCACCACCGGGCGCGAGCGCCGGCGCGTCGATCACGGCGGTATCGTCCAGCTCGTAGGCGCCGGCGACGATCGCGGCCGTCTCGCGCGTGCGGCGCAGCGGACTGGTCAGGATGACGTCGACCGGGAGCTGCAGCGCGCGCATGCCCTCGGCGACCTCACGTACCTTGCGACGCCCCTCGCCGGTCAGCCGGCGCTCCTCGTCCGTCTGCGCCTCGCCGGGATCTTCGGCGATGCCGTGCCGGAGCAGTAGGAGCACGCTGGCGCCGTCGGACATGACCCCTTCCTATTTGACGGCCGTCCCGAGGCGCAAGTACAGTCGCACATGGCCGGCTGCGCCTCGCGATGAGCCGCGCGCCCGAGGACGTCGCGTACCTGCGCGCCGTGCTCGCGGCGAGCGCCGTCGCCGCCGACGCGCTCGCCGCAATGGAGCGCGTCGCCGAGCTTCTCGCGCCCGAGCGTTCGGTCGCACTCGCCACCGAGATCGAGCAGCGACATGCGGCACCGCTGACGCGCGCGCGCGAGGCGCTCGCCGCCGCGACCGCATCGGCGGAGCTCCGCCCGTTCGACGAGATCTTCGCCGCCGCGTTCGCCCATACGTTCAGCTGCATCGAAGGCTTCGGGCACTTTCCGCGCGCGCCCGCCCCGGAGCGCATTCCGCGGATCCTCGCCGCCCTCCATCACCACGCCCAGGCCCAGGAGCATTTCTACGTCGTGCGCGCCCTGCTGCCGCCCTTCCACGACTACTGGTCGCCCGATCAGGCGCCGCCCGTTACGCATTCGCCCCCACCGGCGCCGCTCGTGCGCGTCGGCGCCGGTGGCGATCACGGCGGCTTCTCGCTCTACGTGCCGGAGCAGTACGAGGCCGCGCGGCCGTGGCCCGTCATCATGGCGCTGCACGGCGGCGCCGGGAACGGCCGCGACTTCCTCTGGACCTGGGTACGCGAGGCCAAGGCGCGCGGCTATCTCGTCGTAGCGCCGACGGCGATCGGCTCGACGTGGTCGGACGATGAGGCGTCCGGGCTGCTCCAGATCCTCGACTGGCTCGCGGCGCGCTATCACGTCGCGCCTGAGCGCGTCCTGCTCACCGGGCTCTCGGACGGCGGGACGTTCACCCTCGTCTACGGGCTCGCCCATCCCGACCGGTTCCGCGCGCTCGCGCCGCTCTGCGGCGTCCTCCACCCGGTCAACGCCGCGAACGGGAACCTGGCGCGCGCGCGCGGCATGCCGATCTACCTCGTGCACGGGGCGCGCGATTTCCTGTTCCCGGTGAGCTACGCCCACCTGACTCGCGACGTCCTCACCGAGGCGCGGGCCGATCTCACCTATCGCGAGCTTCCCGATCTGTCGCACGCCTACCCGCGCAGCGAGAACGACGCCATCCTCTCGTGGTTCGAGCGCCAGGGCGACCGACCGCCGTCGTGAGCGCGCCGCGGTCGCCCGGGCGCCGCCACCGCCTCACCCTGCCGCGGTCGGTCGCGCTGACCCTCGTCACCGCCGTACTGCTGGCGACCGGCGCGCGCGACACGCCGCGCGGCTGGCTCGGCGTCACGCTCGGCGACGACCACACGCCCGCCGGGTCGGCGGCTCGCATCGAGCGCGTCCTGCCGGACAGTCCGGCGGCGCGGAGCGGGCTCCGCGCGGGGGACGTCGTCCGGCGCGCCGGCGCGCGCACGATCCGCAGCGCGCACGAGTTGACCGAGGCCGTGCGGCGCACGCGCCCAGGCACGTCGCTGACGTTCCGCGTCGGCCGCGGGGGCAGCGCGATCACGGTGACGGCCACCATCACCGCGCGCCCCCCGGACGTGTACCGCCTCTTCGAGGCCGACCGCGATCCATGGCAGGAGCCGAGCCGTGTTCTGGCGCTCCTCGGTGTCGGCCCGGGGGCCGCGGTGGCCGACGTCGGCGCCGGGAGTGGCTACTTCACCGAGCGACTGGCCACCCTCGTCGGGCCGGAGGGACGCGTCTTCGCGGTCGACATCGACGCGGACGCGCTCCGCCAGCTCGCGACCCGCTTCGCCTCCACCCCGGCGGTCACGGTCCGGCGAGGCCGCCCCACCGACCCCGATCTCGCCCCCGCCTCGCTCGACGCCGCGCTGCTGGTCGATGCCTTCCACGAGGTGCGGGCGCCCGAGGCCATGCTGGCGGCGCTGCGACGCGACCTGCGCCCGGGCGGGCGACTGGTGATCGTCGATCGGCCCGCCAAGGAGTACGCGCCGGAGGCCCATGCCATCCCCGAGGAGCGCGTCAGGGCGCAGGCGGAGGCCGCGGGGTTCCACGTTCGCGAGCGCGCCGACCTGCCTCGCCAGTTCGCCCTGGTCCTCGACTGAGGCGGGGGTGAGAAACGCGGGCGCTTCATGTAAGGTCGCCGCGACGTTCTCCACACCACGACCCGCAGGAGGCACAATGAAGCTCGACGAAGCAGTAGCGATCGTGACCGGCGGCGCATCCGGTCTGGGCGAGGCGACGGTGCGCAACCTGGTCGGCGGCGGCGCGCGCGCCGCGATCCTCGATCGGCCGCAATCGCCCGGCGCTCAACTCGCGGCGGAGCTCGGCGCCGCGCGCGCCGTCTTCCTCGCCGCCGACGTGACGAGCGGCACCGAGGTCACCAAGGCCGTGGCGCAAGCCAAGGAGGCGTTCGGCGCCATCCACATCGCGGTCAATTGCGCGGGCGTCGGGGTCGCCATGAAGACCATCAGCAAACAAGGCCCGATGCCGCTCGAGATGTTCACCAAGGTGATCGAGATCAATCTGATCGGCACCTTCAACGTCATCAGGCTCGCGGCGGCCCAGATGGCCGGGAACGACCCGAACGACGAGGGCGAGCGGGGCGTCATCATCAACACCGCCTCGATCGCGGCGTTCGACGGCCAGATCGGCCAGGCGGCCTACTCGGCGTCGAAGGGCGGCGTCGTCGGCATGACCCTGCCCATCGCGCGCGACCTCGCCTCGCTCGGTATCCGCGTCTGCACCATCGCGCCGGGCACCTTCGATACGCCGATGCTGGCGCTGCTGCCGAAGGAGCATCGCGATGCGCTCGGCGCCGCGATTCCCTTTCCGTCGCGGCTCGGGCGGCCATCGGAGTTCGCCGCCCTCGCACGCCACATCGTGGAGAACCCGATGCTCAACGGCGAGACGATCCGCCTCGACGGGGCGTTACGCATGGGGCCCCGCTGAGGCGTCGAGTTGACTTCGCGACGCATCGTGGAATCCTGCCAGCGCAAAGGGGGCCGATATGGGCAAGGGTGACTTCGTTTCCGACATCAAGAAGATCCGCCGCCGTGCGCGGCAGCACATCGAACGCGGTGCCGTGACCGAGAACTACAAGGCCAACGTGAAGACGGTCGTCAAGATCCTGAACGAGGCTCTGGCCACGGAGATCGTCTGCAATCTGCGCTACCGCCGCCACTACTTCATGGCGATGGGCATCCACGCGCAGCCCGTCGCCGCCGAGTTCCTGCAGCACGCCAACGAGGAGCAAGGCCACGCCGATCAGATCGCCGAGCGTATCACCCAACTCGGCGGTGCGCCCAACTTCAACCCGGAAGGGCTGCTCACCCGCAGCCACGCCGAGTACATCGAGGGCGAGTCCCTGATCGACATGATCCGTGAGAACCTCGTCGCCGAACGCATCGCCATCGAATCCTACGGCGACATCGTGCGCTATCTCGGCAACAACGATCCGACGACCCGGCGCATGATGGAAAGCATCCTCGCCGTCGAGGAGGAGCACGCCGACGACATGGCCGATCTGCTGACGACGCTGGATCCGGCAAAGCCGGCGTAAGCCCGGGAGCAACTCGCCTGGGCCGGGCGCGAAACGATCGCAGGACACAGGCGCGCGCGCGGGCGTTCGAATCAGAGGCCGGACGTCCCGCCGCGTCCCCACTCTCCCCCTCGGCGTCGGACGCGTCCCCGCTCAGGTCACGGCGGCTCATACACTGCGCGATCCTGGCGGTGCTCGCGCTCGTCGTGTACGGCAACACGCTCGGTTTCGACTACGCGTTGGACGATCATATCGTCATCACGGGCAATCGCTTCACTCATCGAGGCCTCGCCGGTATCCCCGCCATCTTCGCGCACGACTCCATGGCGGGGTACTACGAACGTCGCACGATTCCCGTCGCCGGTGGTCGCTATCGTCCGCTCGCGCTCGCGACCTTCGCGGTCGAGTACGCGCTCCTCGGCGAGCGTCCCGCCGTCTCGCACGCGCTCAATGTGCTGCTGTTCGGCGCGACGGTCGTGCTGGTGTTTCTCCTGCTGGCGCGAGTCTTCCCGGACTCGGCCGATGCGCGCTGGTACGGCAACGTCGCCTTCTTGGCCACGGCGCTCTTCGCTGTCCATCCGGTCCACACGGAGGTCGTCGCGAACATCAAAGGGCGCGATGACCTGCTGAGTCTCCTCTTCGGGCTCTCGGCTTTGCTTTGCTGGTGGCGCTCCACCGAGACGAGAACTCGCTCCGCGCCGGTACTGGCGGGCGTGCTCTTCTTTCTCGCCCTCCTCAGCAAGGAATCCGCCGTCGGTCTTCTCGCCGTCGTGCCGCTGATCGCCTGGTATTTTCTGGGTCACAGCCCACGCAGGGCACTCACGACGGCCATGCCATTCGCCGTGGCCACGCTCGGCTATCTCGCGCTCCGATTGGCGGTGCTCGGGTTCGGCAGCCCCACGGTCGCGCCGGAACTCATGAACGATCCATTCCTCCACGCGCAGGACGGCCAGCGCCTGGCAACCGTGCTGCTGACGTGGCTCCTGTACCTGAAGCTGCTCATCTTCCCCCACACGCTCACGCACGACTACTACCCGTACCACATCCAGCTCACCGGCTTCTTGGATCCCGGCGTCCTGGCGTCCATGGCGGTCTTCGCCGCCCTCGTCGCCGTCATGGTGATCGGCATTCGACCGCGCACCGTCGTGTCATTCTGGATCGCCTGGTACCTCGTGACGTTTGCACCCGTCAGTAATCTTCTGTTCGGCGTAGGCACGTTCATGAACGAGCGCTTCATCTACATCCCATCGATCGCCTTTTGCGCGCTGCTCGCAGTGGCGCTGCACCGGTGTCTCCCAGATGCGCGCCTGGTGGCGGCGGTGAGCGTATTGCTGATCGTCGCTGGGAGCGCCAAGAGTTTCGCGCGCAACTTCGCGTGGAGGAATGACGCCACCTTGGCCCTGACCGACGTCGAGACGTCACGCGGCAGCGCCCGTGCGCAGATGGCTGCCGGCTGGGTCTACGTAACCATGGCGGAGGATGAGCCCGACGAGACAAGACGACGGGCGGACCTGACGCACGCGATCGATCACCTCCGCATCTCGCTCAGCATCACCGACGACTACTATCCGTCCGTCTACACGATGGGGGTCGCGCTGGCCGACAGCGGGGAATACGCGGAGGCGCTCGGGTACTACGAATCCTGCTTCCGCATGAAGCCGCGCAATCCCGACGTCACGGATGCCGTCCGCTACATCGCCGAGAAGGCGACCGAGCAAGGCGACTGGCCCTCGGCGATCCGGGCCTACGAGATCCTCCTTGCGCAGGAGCCCAGCGCGGCACTGTACGCATCCCTCGGTCAACTGTACGGTAAGCACACCGGCGATCTGTCCAAGGCCCAGGAGTTCCTCCAAGAGGCCTTGCGCCTCGATCCCGCGGACGCGACGGTCATCGGCAACCTGGGGATCGTCTACGCAATGACGGGACGCGCGGACGAAGCGATCGCGCTGTTCGATCGAGCGCTGGCAGCCAATCCGACGAATGCGCGGATGTACCTCAACAAGGCCAGAGCGCTGCGCCAGCTCGGCAGGGTCGCCGAGGCCGACCAGATGACCGCGCGCGCCGTGCAACTGGATCCGTCGCTCGCCGGGAGGTAGGACCGGCTCGTCAGAGCTTCATCTGCGTGGCGAAACGGCCGTGGTACACGGCTTCGCCCTCGGCCCGCTGGAGCACGATCTGACAGAGACGGATGCCGGCGCGGATCGCCAACGGCCGGCCGGCGACATTCGACATCTCGAGCACCTGGCGATTGTCGATCCCTGGAGCCACGAAACCGGAGGTCACGTGGATCATCAGCCCGAGTCGCGCGTAGCGGCTCCGACCCTCGAGCCAGCCACCCACATCCGGCGGAAGCCGGATGCGCTCGCGCGTGATGCCGTGGATCGTCTCACCCGGCGCCAGCACGTAGCGGTCGTCGAGCGGACGCACCTGCGTCACGGTGCGGAAGTCGGCATCGTCGTCCAGCTCGATGACGGGCGGCCCGCCTTCCATCACGCGGATCTCGTCGCCGAGATGGAGATCGATGGAGGCGGTGCCGACCTGATCGGGTGTGAAGGGGTCGATCTCGATCCGCCCGGCCGCGATCTCGGCCAGGATGACGTCGTGCGTGAGGATCACGCCGCCACCAGACGGGCGACCTGCTCCTTGGCGCCGCCGACGATGGACGCGCCGTCGCCCACGAGGAGCGTGTCGAAGTCGAGCGCCAGGAGGGCCCGCACGCTCGCCCGCAGGCGCGGCGGGTCGTCCATCACCTTGTCGCGAAGAAACGCGCACTGACCGGGCGGATTGCCGATGATCGCGTCACCGACCAGCAGGATGCGCCGCTCCGGCCAATGCAGCGCGACTTCACCCGGCGACTTCCCGGGCACCGCCACGACCACGAAGGGGCCGAGGCGCGCTCCCGGCGCGAGGGCGCCGTCGACGACAGCGCCCTGCTCGCGCGCGTATCCGGCGTCGTCCGGGTGCACCAGGGTCCGGGCCCCGGTCCGCTCCCGCACCACGTTCGCCATCCGGACGTGGTTGCGATTCGTCACCGCGATCACCGCAACCCCCCGCTCGGCGAGCCCGTCGAGCACCCCCGGGCCGCCATCGACCGGATCGATGCACACGTTGCCCTCCGGCCACAGGACCAGATGGCCGTTGAACGCGTACCCATGTGGCGCCGAGAACCACGGCCACGTCCATATCCCCGCGACGATCTCCCGCATGCCCCGCCTCGCGAGCAGCGATTCTAGGGAGGCCCTTCGTCAGCGTAAAGGCCGGGGGGACGGCGTCGCCCCATTGAACTTCTGTCCTAGTGGCAATTTTCCTTAGAAACCTTGACACGGACTCCAATTACCAATAGTTCCCTTCGGTCAGCAGGGGTCAACACCTAATGAAATTCGCCGACGAGCAGCTCGATCTCGACGCGATCGATCGCCACATCCTGAGCCTGGTGCAGGAGAATTGCCGGCTGCCCCTGGCGAAGATCGGCGAGCAGGTCGGCCTGTCGGCCCCGGCGGTGACCGAGCGGGTGAAGAAGCTCGAGGACTCGGGCGTCATCACCGGGTATCACGCCGTACTGAATGCCAGGCTGCTCGGCATGGACATTGCCGCCTTCATCGGCGTCTCGATCGGCCACCCGAAGGCGATCGGCGCCTTCGAGAAGGCCATCGACGCGCTCGACGGCGTGCTCGAGTGCCATCACGTCACCGGCGCCCACACCCTGCTCCTCAAGGTCAAGACGGCGAACACCTCGTCGCTCGAGGAGCTGATCCGGCGCATCCGGTCGATCGAAGGCGTGGTGCAGACGGAGACGATGGTCGTGCTGTCGACGCATACCGAGCGGGTCCAGATGCCGCTCGACGCGATCGTGCCGAGCGGCAAGCGGGCACGACGCAACGGCGGCGACAAGGCCGGCGTGCAGCTGAAGGGCAGCATGTAAGCGGAGGACATGATCATGGCACAGGCGAGACGGCCGGGCCCGCAGGGCCTCTACGATCCGAGCCACGAGCACGACGCGTGCGGCGTCGGCTTCGTCGCCAACGTCAACGGCGCGGCCTCGCACACGATCGTCGAGCGCGGCTTGCGCATCCTGCAGAACCTCACGCACCGGGGCGCCTGCGGCTGCGACCCCTCGACCGGTGACGGCGCCGGCATCCTCGTGCAGATCCCCGACGCGTTCCTGCGCGCCGCCTGCGAACCCCTGGACATCGTGCTGCCGCCGCGCGGCGAGTACGGCGTCGGCATGGTCTTCCTGCCGGAGCAGATCGAGGAGCGGAACGAATGCCTCGAGCTGTTCGAGAAGGTCGTGCGCGAGGAGGGCCAGCGCCTGCTCGGCTGGCGACGGGTGCCCGTCGACGAAACCAAGTGCGGCGACCTCGCCCGGCGGGTCATGCCCGAGATCCGCCAGATCTTCATCGGCCGCGGTCGCGACGTCACCGATCAGGCGGCGCTCGAGCGCAAGCTCTACGTCGATACGCAAGCGCGTCGAGCACCTCGTGCGCAGCTCGAGCCTGCGCGACTCGGAATCGTTCTACGTTACCGAGCCTGTCGTCACGGACGCTCGTCTACAAGGGCCTGTTGCTGCCGGACCAGATTCCGGCCTTCTACCAGGACCTGACCGACCGCGGCCTTCACGAGCGCCCTCGCCCTGGTCCACCAGCGTTTCAGCACCAACACGTTCCCCTCGTGGGACCGCGCCCACCCCTACCGCTTCGTCGCGCACAACGGCGAGATCAACACCCTGCGCGGCAACATCAACTGGATGCACGCGCGCGAATCGATGTTCGCCTCGCCGCTCTTCGGCGACGACATGCGAGAAGCTCTTCCCGATCATCGCGCCGGGCGGCAGCGATTCGGCGATGTTCGACAACGCCCTCGAGCTGCTGGTCCACACCGGCCGCTCGCTCCCGCACGCCATCATGATGATGATCCCCGAGGCCTGGCAGAAGCACGAGGACATCAGCCCGGAGAAGCGCGCCTTCTACGAGTACCACGCGTGCATGATGGAGGCGTGGGACGGCCCGGCCTCGATCGCGTTCAGCGACGGCACGGTGATCGGCGCCGTCCTCGACCGGAACGGGTTGCGGCCCTCGCGCTACGTCGTCACCAAGGACGGCCTCGTCGTCATGGCATCCGAGGTCGGCGTGCTCGACATCGCCCCCGAGAACGTCCTCGCCAAGGGCCGCCTGCAGCCGGGGCGCATGTTCCTCGTCGACACGGCGGCGGGACGCATCGTCGACGACGCGGAGCTGAAGGCGTCCGATCGCCGGCCGCCAGCCGTATCAGCGTTGGCTCGACGAGCATCTCGTGCGGCTCGACCGCCTCCCGGCTCCGCCCGCGGCCGCGGTGCCCGCCGACGACCCCGACACCCTGCTGACCCGTCAACAGGCGTTCGGCTACACGATCGAGGATCTCCGCATCCTCATGGCGCCCATGGCCCTGAACGGCCAGGAGGCCGTCGGCTCGATGGGCACCGACACGCCGCTCGCGGTGCTCTCCGACAAGCCGCAGCTCCTCTTCAGCTACTTCAAGCAGCTCTTCGCGCAGGTCACGAACCCGCCGATCGATCCCATCCGCGAGGAGCTCGTCATGTCGCTCAAGGCGACGATGGGCTCGGAGCAGAACCTCTTCGAGGAGACACCCCGCCACTGCCATCAGCTCGAGCTCGAGGCGCCGGTGATCGGGAACGCCGATCTCGCCAAGATCAAGGGACTCGCGGAGCGGTACCCTGCGCGCCGTCACCATTCCGATGCTCTACCGGGTGCGCGACGGCGCCGCGGGCTTGGACAAGGCCCTCGCGATCCTCTGCTGGGAGGCCTCGGCCGCGGTCGAGAACGGCGCGACGATCCTCGTCCTCTCCGACCGGGGAATCGACGAGGACCACGCGGCGATCCCGAGCCTGCTCGCGACCGCCGCGGTCCACCACCACCTCATCCGCGAGGGCACCCGCACCCGTTGCGGCCTCGTCGTCGAGTCGGGGGAGCCGCGCGAGGTCATGCACTTCGCGTTGCTCGTCGGCTACGGCGCCGGCGCGGTGAACCCCTACCTCGCGCTCGAGACGCTCGGCGAGCTGATCGCGACCGGACAGCTGCGGGGCATCGAGGCGGGCGAGGTCGCCGACCACTACCTCAAGGCCGCCAACAAGGGCGTCCTCAAGGTCATGACCAAGATGGGGATCTCGACCCTGCAGAGCTATCGCGGCGCGCAGATCTTCGAGGCGATCGGCCTGAACGCGGGAGCTGGTCGACAAGTACTTCACCGGGACCGCGTCGCGCATCGAGGGCATCGGCCTCGATGCCCTCGCGCACGAGGCGGCCAGCCGGCACGCCCACGCCTTCGACGTCGCGCCCGAGCTCGACGGCGATCTCGAGGTCGGCGGGCAGTACCAGTGGCGCCGCCGGGGCGAGTTCCACATGTACAATCCGAACTCGGTCGCGAAGCTGCAGCACGCGGTGCGGGCCGGCAGCTACAAGATGTTCAAGGAGTACAGCGCGCTCGTCAACGACGAGAGCATCCACATGGCGACGCTGCGCGGTCTCCTCAAGTTCCGGGCCGTCGCGGCCGGTGCCGCTCGACGAGGTCGAGCCCGCGAGCGAGATCGTGAAGCGCTTCAAGACCGGCGCCATGTCCCTCGGTTCGATCAGCCGTGAGGCGCACGAGAACCTGGCGATCGCCATGAACCGCTCGGCGGCAAGTCCAACACCGGCGAAGGCGGCGAGGACCCGGTCCGCTACCAGCGCGATCCGAACGGTGACTCGCGACGCAGCGCCATCAAGCAGGTGGCGTCGGGACGCTTCGGCGTCACCAGCCAGTATCTCGTCAATGCCGACGAGCTGCAGATCAAGATGGCCCAGGGCGCCAAGCCCGGCGAGGGCGGACAGCTCCCCGGCCACAAGGTCGATCAATACATCGCCAAGATCCGCTACTCGACGCCGGGCGTCGGCCTGATCTCCCCGCCGCCGCACCACGACATCTACTCGATCGAGGATCTGGCGCAGCTCATCCACGACCTCAAGAACGCCAACAACCGCGCGCGCATCAGCGTGAAGCTGGTGGCCGAGGTCGGCGTCGGCACCGTCGCCGCCGGCGTGGCGAAGGCGAAGGCCGACGTCGTGCTGATCAGCGGCCACGACGGCGGCACCGGCGCCTCCCCGCTCACGTCGATCAAGCACGCCGGCATTCCGTGGGAGCTCGGACTCGCCGAGACGCAGCAGGTCCTGGTGATGAACGACCTGCGCAGCCGCATCCGCGTCGAGACCGACGGCCAGCTGAAGACCGGACGCGACGTCGCCATCGCGGCGCTGCTCGGGGCCGAGGAGTACGGCTTCGCCTCGGCCGCGCTCATCGCGTCGGGATGCATCATGATGCGCGTCTGCCACCTCAACACCTGCCCCGTCGGCATCGCGACCCAGGACCCGGTCCTGCGGAAGAAGTTCGAGGGCACTCCCGAGCACGTCGTGAACTTCATGACGTTCATCGCCGAGGAGCTGCGCGAGATCATGGCCGATCTCGGCTTCCGCACGGTCGACGAGATGGTCGGCCGCGTCGACAAGCTCGAGACGCGCGAGGCGATCGAGCACTGGAAGGCGCGCGGCCTCGACCTCACCGAGATCCTGCACCGCCCCGAGGTGCCGGAGTGCGATCCCGATCCGCTGTACGCAAGCCCAGGACCACGGCCTCGCGAGGGCGCTCGATCAACGAGCTGCTCGAGCGCTGCCGGCCGGCGCTCGGAGCGGCGTACGGCGGTCGAGGTGTCGCTGCCGATCCGCAACGTCAACCGCACCGTCGGCACGATGCTCTCGGCCGAGGTGTCGCGTCGCTACGGCGGCGAGGGGCTTCCGGCGGACACGATCCGGCTGCGCTTCACGGGCTCCGCCGGCCAGAGCTTCGGCGGCGTTCCTCGCGCCGGGCATCGGGATCACGCTCGAGGGCGACGCGAACGACTACTTCGGCAAGGGGCTCTCCGGCGGCCGCATCGTGGTCTTCCCGCCGCGCGGCTCGACCTTCGTGCCGGAGGACAACATCATCGTCGGCAACGTCGCCCTCTACGGTGCCACCGGCGGCGAGGTCTTCTGCCGCGGCATGGCCGGCGAGCGTTTCGCGGTCCGCAACAGCGGCGTCACGGCCGTCGTGGAGGGCGTCGGCGACCACGGCTGTGAGTACATGACCAAGGGGCTCGTGCTCGTGCTCGGGAAGACCGGGCGCAACTTCGCGGCCGGCATGAGCGGCGGCGTCGCGTACGTCCTCGACGCCGACGGAACCTTCGCGCGGCACGTGCAATCCCGAGCATGGTCGAGCTCGACCCGATGGACGAGCACGACTTCGCGACCGTCAAGGACCTCATCCGCCGCCACTACGAGTACACCGAGAGCGCCGTCGCCTGGCGGGTCCTCTCGGCGTGGCACGAGCACATGACGTCCTTCGTCAAGGTGATGCCGGTCGAGTACCGCAAGGTGCTGAAGGCGGCGCATCTGGACACGGACACGGCACGGCTCGCGGCCGTCTGAGCGCACACGGGACCACGATGGGAAAGATCACCGGGTTTCTCGAGATCGAACGGGAGATGCCGGCAACGGCGTCCGGTCACGGAGCGCCTGCGGGATTGGCGCGAGCTCGAGGGGAAGCTGTCCGAGGACGGCGCTGCAGGCGCAGGGCGCGCGCTGCATGGATTGCGGGATCCCCTTCTGCCACAAGGGCTGCCCGCTCGGGAACATCATCCCGGACTGGAACGATCTGGTCTACCGCGGCCGCTGGAAGGACGCGATCGACCGCCTCCATTCGACGAACAACTTCCCCGAGTTCACGGGGCGCGTCTGTCCGGCACCGTGCGAGGAGGCCTGCGTCCTCAACATCAACAACGACTCCGGTGACGATCAAGCAGATCGAGAAGCAGATCATCGACCATGCCTTCACCGAGGGCTGGATCGCCCCGATGCCGCCGTCGAAGCGCACCGGCAAGCGCATCGCCATCGTCGGCTCCGGGCCGGCGGGTCTCGCGGCGGCGGCGCAACTGAACCGCGCCGGCCACACCGTGGAGGTGTTCGAGCGCTCCGACCGGATCGGCGGTCTCCTGATGTACGGCATCCCGGATTTCAAGCTCGAGAAGTGGCTCGTCGAGCGCCGCTTGCAGCAAATGCGCGACGAGGGCGTCGTCTTCCACGTCGAGGCGAACGTCGGCGTCAACGTCGCGGTCGACGGCCTGCGCCGTGACTTCGACGCGATCGTTCTCGCCGGGGGCGCCACGGCGGCACGCGACTTGCCGATCCCGGGGCGCGAGCTGCAGCGGCATCCACTTCGCCATGGAATTTCTGCCCCAGCAGAACCGCAAGGTCGCCGGCGACCGATGTGCCGAACCAGATCCTCGCGACCGGCAAGAACGTCGTCATCCTCGGCGGCGGCGACACGGGATCCGACTGCCTCGGCACGTCGAACCGCCAAGGTGCGAAGCAGGTCTACCAGTTCGAGCTCCTTCCGAAGCCGCCCGAATCGCGGACGGCGGACGTCGCGCCCTGGCCCTACTGGCCGATGATCCTGCGCAGCTCGAGCTCGCACGAAGAAGGCGTGCAGCCGCGACTGGAGCATCAGCACCAAGTCCTTCTCCGGCGACGCCGAGGGCAACGTCCGCACGCTTCATGGTGTGCGCCTCGAGTGGAGGAAGGGCGACAACGGCCGGATGCAGATGCTCGAGGTCGCGGGCAGCGAGTTCACGATCGACTGCGAGCTGGTCCTGCTGGCGATGGGCTTCCTCGGCCCCGAGCGTCCAGGGATGATCGAGCAGCTCGGGGTCCGTCTCGACGAGCGCGGCAACGTCGAGCGTCGGCGCCGACTACCAGGCGAGCGTGCCTGGCGTATTTGCCTGCGGCGACATGCGGCGCGGGCAGTCGCTGGTCGTCTGGGCGATCTGGGAAGGGCGTGAGGCCGCCCGCGGGGTGGACGCGTTCCTCATGGGCGACACCGACCTGCCGTCCAGCCCGGAGCTGTAGCACCCGTGTCCCCGCGCGCCGCGCAGACGTGCCTCGCCGGCCTCGCCCTGCTCGCCGGCATTGCGAGCGCGAGACCGGCGGCAGCGGTCATCGCCCGCTGCGGGATGGTCGTGGACGACCGCATCGTCCTCGATCGCGACCTGCGCTGCCCCACGACCGGGCTGATCGTCCGCAACCCGCGGACCGTCGTGCAGCTGAACGGCCACGTGATCGAGGCCAGCGAGTCCTGCCAGAACGGCGCGACGACCGTCGGCATCGCCGTCGAGCCGACCGCCGAGCGTGCCCAGATCCTCGGGCCCGGCATCGTTCGCGGCTTCCAGACCGGGATCGCTGCCGACGGCACGGCGCAGCTGCAGGTCCGCGACGTGCGCCTGACCGACAACTGCGGCATCGGCCTCGCCCTGCGCGGCGTCGTGAACGCTCGCGGGCGCGATCTGGTCCTGGATCGGAACGGCAACGGCGGCGAAACCGCCGCGGCCGTCCGGATCGAGCACGCGACACGCGTCGGGCTCGCCGACAGCGAGATCTTCCTGAACGACGCGGGCGCGAACAGCGCCGCGATCGATCTGCGGTCCGCCGCCAACTGCCGCCTCGCGGGCAACCGCGTCGTCGCGAACCGCGGCACCGGCATCCGCCTGGACAGCGAGTCGCAGGGCAACGAGATCGAGCGCAACCTCGTCCTCGGACAGCGGCCGAACGACGTCGTCGATCAGGGCTCCGACAACCTGTTCGTGCTGAACGGCTTCGAGCGCGCCGACGGCGTCGACGTTCCCGCCACCTGGCCCCTGCTCGGCATCCCGGCCTCCCCCGCTCCCGGGGTCGCCGGCTGCGGCACGATGAGCGCGCCCGTCGGGCCGCGCAACACCGTTACCGTCAGCTGTCCCCAGGACTCCGGCCTGCGTGCCGTCCGCAACAGCGTCGTCGCCTACCGTCTCCTGAATCCTTTCAACGGCGGCCTCTTCGGCGCTACCTGCGACCCAGGCACCGTCACGTCCGCCAGCAGCACCGGCGGCGGCGCCGTCACCTGCACCAACGCCAACTCCGTCTGGACAGTAATCCTCGAAGTCACCTGCTGCCTGAACTGACCGGCCGAATCGCGAACGCGGCAAGCGGCGCCGTCATGCCGGGCGGCGGGCTAGTGCAACTGCTGCGCGAGGTACTGCGCCTCGCCGAGACCGTCGACGAGGGCGAGCTGCGTCTCGAGCCAGTCGAGGTGCTCTTCCTCGCTGACGAGGATCTTCGCCAGCAGCTCGCGGCTGCCGTTGTCCCCGACCTCGACGCAGAGCGCGATGCCCTTGTTCAGACGGGCGACGGCCTCGACCTCGGTGCCACGATCGAGGCCGAGCTGCTCGGGAACGGACTCACCGACGTTCACCTTGAAGAGACGCTGCACGTTCGGCATGCCCTCCAGGTACAGGATGCGCTCGATGAGCACGTCGGCGTGCTTCATCTCGTCGATCGACTCCTTGTGGATGCGCTCCGCGAGTCGAAGGTAGCCCCAGTTCCGACACATCTTGGCGTGAAGGAAATACTGGTTGACCGACGTCAGCTCGCCGGTGAGGACCTCGTTCAGCAGCTCGAGGACCTTCTTGTTGCCCTTCACGGCCGGTCGCGGCCCCTGCTCAGGCGATCGCCAACTCGGGCGTGTCCGTCTGGGCGAACTCCATGGCGGCTTGCGCGCTCTCGGCGCGACACTGACGCAAGCACTCGCGGACCAGCGGACGACACGCGCCGCAACCGGCACCGGCGCCGCAGCGACGCTCGATCTGCTTCATCGTCGTCGCACCGTCGGCAACGTGGGCACGCAACGTACGCTCGGAGATCCCTGCACAGACGCACACGATCATGGGAAGGGAATGTACCGACTTTGAGAATCATTTTCAATAGGCGGCACTCACCCGCGGAACTGCGAGAGATATCAATGGCTTGAGCGGCGCGATGCGCTTCCGCTCAGATGTTGATCGAGCGCTTGGCGACGCCGAGAGCCGCTTCCTTGAACGCCTCCGCGAGGGTGGGATGGGCATGCGGTGTCCGGGCCACGTCCTCGGCGCTGGCACCGAACTCCATCGCCAGCGCCGCTTCGGCGATGAGATCGGACGCGCGGGGCCCGAGGATGTGCACGCCGAGGAGGCGATCGGTGCGCGCGTCGGCCAGGACCTTGACGCCACCATCCGTCGTGCCGAGACACTTGGCGCGGGCGTTCGCCATGAACGGGAACGTCCCCACCCGCACGTCGAGGCCGCGCTGCGCAACCTCCTCCTCCGAGAGACCGACGCTCGCCAGCTCCGGCCAGGTATAGACGACGTTGGGAATCGCGTCGTAGTTGACGTGGCCACCCCGTCCGGCCATGTGCTCGACGGCCGCCACCCCTTCCTCCTCCGCCTTGTGGGCCAACATCGGGCCGGCGATGACGTCGCCGATCGCGAACACGCCCGGCACACTCGTCTCGAAGTGCGGGCCGACGCTGACACGGCCGCGTTCGTCGACGGCGACGCCGATCTCCCGCGCGCCGAGCTCGTCGGCATAGGCACGACGTCCGACCGCGACGAGGACGACGTTGGCCTCCTCGACGAATGATTCGCCCTTGGATTCCAGCGTGACGCGCACGCCGCCGTCGGTGCGCTCGACGTTCGTGGCCGACGTCTCGAGCCGGAAGGTCAGCCCCTGCTTCTTCAGCGCGTTCTGCAGCTGCCTTCCCATGCCGCGATCCATGGTCGGGACGACCCGATCGAGCAACTCGACGACCGTGACCTGTGCGCCGAGCCGCGCCCACACCGAGCCGAGCTCGAGGCCGATGGCGCCGGCGCCCACCACCAGGAGCCGCTCCGGCACCGCCGTCAGGGAGAGCGCTTCGGTCGAGCTGACGATCCGCTCGCGGTCGAAGGGCAGGCTCCTCAACGCCGCCGGCTTGCTGCCGGTCGCGATCAGCACGCGCTCCGTCCCGAGCATGCTCTCCGACGCGCCCCGTACGGCGATCTGGTGCGCCGAGGTCAAGCGCGCCGTCCCGGTGACGCGCTCCACCTTGTTCTTCTTGAAGAGCGACGCGATCCCCTGGGTGAGGCCGCGCACCACGCGCTGCCTTGCGCGCCATCATCGCGGCGAGATCGAGCCGGACGCCCTCCACGGCGATGCCGTGGACCTTCAGACCATCGCGCGTCTCCGCGTAGTGCTCGCTCGAGTCGAGCAGCGCCTTGCTCGGAATGCAGCCGACGTTCAGGCACGTGCCGCCGAGAGTCGCGTACTTCTCGACGCACGCGACGCGCATGCCGAGCTGAGCCGCCCGGATCGCGGCCGTATAGCCGCCCGGCCCCGAGCCGATGACGACCAGATCGAACCGCTCGGTCCGCCATCAGACGTCGAGCAGAAGCCGCGCCGGGATCCTCGAGGCGCTCCTTCACGCGCACGAGGAACGTCACCGCCTGCGCGCCGTCGACGAGACGATGATCGTACGAGAGCGCGACGTACATCATCGGGCGAATCACGATCTGGTCGCCGACGACGACCGGGCGCTTCTCGATCTTGTGCATGCCGAGGATCCCGCTCTGGGGCGGGTTGAGGATCGGCGTGGACATGCAGCGAGCCGTAGACGCCGCCGTTCGAGATCGTGAAGGTGCCGCCCGGAGAGATCGTCGATGCTGAGCTTGCTGTCGCGCGCCAGCCCGGCGAGATGCGCGATGTTCTTCTCGAGCTCCGCGAACGACATGCGCTCGGCGTGGTGCACGATCGGCACGACCAGGCCGCGCTCCGTCCCGACCGCGATGCCGAGGTGGACGAAGCGCTTGTAGACGACGCGTCGCCGCGGATCTCGGCGTTGACCTCGCGGACCTCGGCGAGCGCGGCGACGCAGGCCCGTGCGAAGAACGACATGAACCCGAGCGCGACCCCGTGCTGCTTCTGGAAGCGCTCCTTCTGTGCGGCGCGCAGCGCCATCACCGCGCCCATGTCGATCTCGTTGAACGTCGTCAGGATGGCGGCCGTGTGCTGCGCCTGGACGAGTCGCTCGGCGATGCGCTTGCGGAGCCGGCTCATCGGGACCGCTTCCTCGCCCTCGACGGTGCCGGCCGGGGCCGGTGGTGGGACCGCCGGCGCGGCGGCAGCGGCGGCCGCCGCCGCGGCAGCCACCCGTGGCGCGGTGCTCGGGACGGCCGGTGATTCCGCCTGCTGGTCGAGGTAGGCGAGGATGTCCTCCTTCAGCAGCCGGCCACCCTTCCCGGATGGCGCGATCAGCGCGGGATCGAGTCCGTGCTCATCGATGAGACGCCGGACGGCGGGGCTGAGGGGTCCGACGCCACGGCCGGGCGTCGCACGCGTCGTCTCCTGCTCGGATGCCGCCTCGAAATTCGGGCGGGCGACCGGGCCGGAACCCTGCGCGGGCAGGGGCACGGCGGGGCGCACCGGCGTCTGCTCGCGGATCTCCGCGCGGTCGAGCGGCGCCGCGGCGCGCGTCGCCTGACCGGCGGCCTCGATGCGCGCGACCACGTCGCCGACGCTCACCGTCTCGCCTTCTTGGCGCAGGATGTGCAGGACGCCGGCGGACTCGGCGGGGAGCTCCATGCTCGCCTTGTCGGTCTCGAGCTCGAGCAAGATGTCGTCCTGCGCGACCGAGTCGCCGTCACGCTTGACCCAGCGGACGATCACTCCCTCCGTGACCGACTCTCCGAGCGTCGGAATGCGGACCTCGACTGCCATGCCACCTCACCCCGGGCGCGGTGCGCCCCGTGTCGACGTTCCGCCGGCGGTCAGCGTGCCGCGGCGATTGTTCCACTGTTGCTCGCACGCTCGCGTGCGAACGCTCGATTGATCAGCTCGGCTTCCTCCGCCTGATGCCGCTTGTACGACCCGGCCGCCGGACTGGCGGCCTCGTCGCGTCCCACGAATCGCAAGGTGCGCGACGCCGGCAGAAGCCGCGGCAGCCGCTGCGCGATGAACTGCCAGCCGCCCATGTTCCACGGCTCCTCCTGCACCCAGTAGATCTCCCGCGCCTGCGGGTAGGCGGCGAAAACGGCATCGAGCTCACGCTGCGGGAACGGGTAGAGCTGCTCCAGCCGCACGATCGCCGTCGTGTCGACCTCGCGATCGCGACGCGCATTCAGCAGCGCGTAGTACACCTTGCCGCTGCAGAGCAGCAGGCGCGTGACGCGCCCGCGATCGATCGCGACGCCGGCCTCCGGCGCGCCGGTCGCCCCGCCGTCGTCGAGGACGGGCTGGAAGCCGCTCTCGGTGAGATCGCGCGCGCTCGACACCGCGAACTTGTACCGTAACAGGCTCTTCGGGCTCATCACGACGAGCGGCTTGCGGAAGGTACGGTGCATCTGCCGGCGCAAGGCGTGGAAGTACTGCGCCGGCGTGGTGAGATTGCACACCTGGAGGTTGCTCTCGGCGCAGAGCTGCAGGTAGCGCTCGAGACGCGCGCTGGAATGCTCCGGCCCCTGCCCTTCGTAGCCGTGCGGCAGCAGCATCACGAGCCCGCTCATGCGCTGCCATTTGGATTCCGAGCTGGCGATGAACTGGTCGATGATCACCTGCGCGCCGTTGGCGAAATCGCCGAACTGCGCCTCCCAGATCACGAGCTTCCACGGGTCCGCGCAACTGAACCCGAACTCGAAGCCGAGCACCGCGTTCTCCGACAGCATGCTGTCGAGGATGACGAAGCGCGCCTGGCCGTCACGCACGTGGTCGAGCGGTACCCAGCGGTCGCCCGTCCGCACGTCGTGCAGCACCGCGTGGCGGTGGCTGAAGGTGCCGCGCCCGACGTCCTGTCCGCTCATCCGGACGGTGGTGCCCTCGAGCACCGTCGCGCCGATGGCGAGCGCCTCGGCGCAGCCCCAGTCGATGGTCCCGTTCTGCACCATCGCGACGCGCGCCTCCATGAGGCGCGCCGACCTTCGGATGGGGCGTGAAGCCTTCGGGCACGCGGGTGAAGGACGCCGTCACCTCGTCCAGCACGTCGCGCCCGACGGCCGTCTCGGCGCTCCAGTCGTCGCCGGCCCACCCGAGCCCCTTCCACAGCCCGCCGAATGCGAAGATCGGGAGGCGCGGCATGAAATCGCGCGCGTACCCCTGCGCGTCGTTCAGGAGATCGCGGAACTCGGCGGCACGGCGGTCGGCCTCCTCCGGCGTGAGGGTGCCGTCCGCGATCAGACGCTCGCGATACTGCTGCACCGGAGAGGGATGCTTGGCGATCTGCTGGTACATCACCGGCTGGGTGAAGGTCGGGTCGTCGAGCTCGTTGTGACCGTGCTTGCGGTAGCACACCAGGTCGATGATGACGTCCTTCTTGAAGCGCTGGCGGAAGCCGATCGCGAGGCGTGCCGCCTGCACCGCCGCCTCGGGGTCGTCGCCGTTCACATGGAACACCGGTGCCTGGATGATCTTGGCGACGTCGCTCGGATACGGTGGTGAAGCGGTAGGCCTCGGGCGAGGTCGTGAAGCCGATCTGGTTGTTGACGATGATGTGGATCGTACCGCCCGTCCGGTAGCCCTCGAGCTCGGAGAGCGAGAGCGTCTCCGACACGATCCCCTGCCCGGTGAACGCCGCGTCCCCATGCATCAGCACCGGGACGACGCGCTCGCGAACGGTGTCGCCCAGGCGATTCTGCTTCGCCCGGACCATTCCTTCGATGACGGGATTCACCGCCTCGAGGTGGCTGGGGTTCGGGCTGAGCGAGAGGTGGACCTTGGCGCCGCCGCGGGTGGTGTGATCGCGCGAGTAGCCGAGGTGATACTTGACGTCGCCGTCGCCCGTCGCCTCTTTCACGAGGAAGCTGCCCTCGAACTCGGCGAGGATCATCTCGTACGGCTTGTGCAACACGTTGGCGAGGACGTTCAGGCGTCCGCGGTGCGGCATGCCGATGACCATCTCCTCGACGCCCTGCCCGCCGCCCTCTTCGATCAGGGTGTCGAGGAGTGGAATCAGCGATTCTCCGCCCTCGAGCGAGAATCGCTTCGCCGTCGGATAGCGTGTCTGCAGGAACTGCTCGAACCCCTCGGCGACCAGCACGCGATCGAAGATATGGAGCCGCTCCTCACGGCCGAGATCGGGATGATTCGAGGTCGGCTCCATGCGCTCCTGCAGCCACAGCCTTTGCGTCCGATCCTGCACGTGGAGATACTCGACCCCGAGCGTCTGGCAGTACGTCGTCTGCAGCCGCCGGAGGAGATCGCGGAGAGTCGCTTGCCTGCAACCCTGAAAGCTCCCGCACTCGATCATCCGGTCCAGGTCGGCGTCGCCGAAACCGAACTCGGACGGCTCGAGCAGCGGATGCCCTTCGGGCTTGGGCGCGAGCGGGTTCAGGTGGGCGACCAAATGGCCGAGCTCGCGGTAGGAGTGCACCAGATCGAAGACGCCGATGACCGGCTCGGCGGCCGGCGCAATCGCGGGGCTCGCGGCGGCGCCGGCACCGTTGCCGCGGCCCGCCAGCTCGAATCCGGCGAAAAACAGCGCCCATTCCTCGCCGACCGAGCTCGGATCCGCCTTGTAACGCCGGTATTGCTCGTCGACGTATCCGGGATTGGCGCGCGCGACCTGATCCAGGCTCGGCATGATTTCCCTTTTAGCGTCTCGGCGGCGCGCCCGCCACAGGTGCGGTTGCCGCTCCACCGACGACGCCCTCGTGCTAGGATCACCGGATGATGGGGAGCGTGGCGGTCGATGGCTAGAGCGCAGCGCAGTGACGTCGTCGCCATGATCCTGGCCGGCGGCGAAGGGAAGCGGCTCGCGCCTCTCACGCGCGATCGCGCCAAGCCGGCGGTGCCGTTCGGTGGACGGTACCGCATCATCGATTTCGTCCTCTCGAACTTCGTGAACTCGGGCATCTTCAAGATCAGCGTGCTGACCCAGTACAAGTCGGGGTCGCTCATGCAGCATCTCGCCCGCGGTTGGCAGCTCGCCCCGCAGATGGGCCACTACGTCGCGCCCGTGCCCGCCACCATGAACGTCGGGCGGCAGTGGTTTCGCGGCAGCGCGGATGCCGTCTTCCAGAATCTCGACGTCCTCGCAAACGAGCATCCCGCATACGTCTGTGTGTTCGGTGCGGACCACATCTATCAGATGGACATCTGCCAGATGCTGGATTTCCATATCGAGCGCGGCGCCGACGCGACCGTGGCGACCATTCCGGTTCCGGCGGCGCAGACGAACCAGTTCGGCATCCTCGACTGCGACGACGCGCGCCGAGTCACGGCGTTCCGCGAAAAGCCCGAGCCCGAGGCGGGCGCCACCGGGATGGTTCCCGCGTCGATGGGCCTCTACATCTTCACGTGCGACGTCCTGGTGAAGGCGGTCACCGAGGACGCCGCGCGCGGCGACTCGGACCACGACTTCGGACGCGACATCCTGCCGGCAATGGTCGCGGACGCCCGCGTCTTCGCCTACGATTTTTCGACCAACGAGATCCCGAACATGCCGGAGCAGCAGCGCGGCTACTGGCGCGACGTCGGCACCATCGACGCCTACTGGCAGACGTCGCAGGACCTGATCTCGATCACCCCGGTCCTGAATCTCTACAACCAGTCGTGGCCCATGATCTCGGCCTTCTATCCGAACCCGCCTGCCAAGTTCGTCTTCGCCGATCCGGAGCACAACCGAGTCGGGCTCGCCACGAACTCGATGGTCTCGGAAGGCTGCATCATCAGCGGCGGGCACGTCGACCGATCGATCCTCGGCACGCGCGTGCGCGTCAACAGCTTCTCGCTGGTGAGCGAGTCGATCCTGTTCGACGGGGTCGAGGTCGGGCGGCACGCGCGTATCAAGCGCGCCATCATCGACAAGGGCATCCAGGTGCCGGCCGGGACGACCATCGGCTACGACGAGGCCGAAGACCGCGCGCGCTTCACGGTGAGCGAGGGTGGCGTCGTCGTCGTACCGAAGGGCATGGTGCTCTAGACCGCACGCCACGTCGCATGCGGTCGCACGGATTTCCATTGACACCATCAACCTCGCGCGCGTACGCTGGCCCCCGCCAGCGCATCCGTGAGGACCGCCCGCGCCGGTACGCCGCCCGTCATGAGCCCCGCACTCCGGCACCTCGCCACCGTCATGGCCATGCTGCTCGTGGTCGTCACGCGCGCCGCGGCGACCACCGTCCTCCCGCTCGATCTCGAGGCGCTCACCAACGCCGCCGACCGGGTGTTCATGGGTCGCGTCGTCGCCGTGCACAGCGGCCGCGACGGACACGGTCTGCCGGTCACGTGGACGACCTTCACCGTCGAGGAAACGCTCAAGGGCGCGCTCCCCAAGACCCTTGAGATCAAGCAGATCGGCGCCGAGACGCCGCTCGCCGATGGCGCGATCTACCGCGTGCCGGCTCTGCCGCACTATCAGGTCGGCGATGAGGTGGTCCTGTTCCTGCAGCCGGACAGCCGGGAGGGCTTCACCAGCCCGGTCGGCCTCGGTCAGGGCCGCTTCCGCATCCGGCACGAACCCGGCGGCGCGACCGCCGAGAACGACGTCGGCAACGTGAACCTGCAGGCGCCCGCGCGAGCCGCGCTCGCCCGCGGGACGGCGCGCAGCGGCGCCGCTGCTCTCACGGCCCCGAGCGGCGCGCCGATCTCCGTGAACGACCTGATGACGCGCATACGGACGCTGGCTCGTGCCGCGCGCTGACCGCCGGCCCGGGCGAGGCCCGTCGCGCCGCAGATGGGCTCGCGCCACGCTGCGCGGCACGGCGTGCGTGCTGGTGCTGCTCGCCTCCCGTGCCCACGCCGCAGGACCGCTGATCGTGAACTCGAGCGGCGCGCCGCTGACCTGGAGCGGCGGCGTCGTCGACTGGAATCCCGACCGCGGCACGCTCGGGACGCTCTCGAACGCCGCGGCGACCGCCCTCGTCGGCAACAACTTCGCGAAGTGGCAGGCGGTCCCGACCGCGGCGCTGTCGATCACGAACGGCGGCCAGCTGCCCGTCGACGTCACGACGGCGAACGTGAACAGCTTCCTCGGCGTCTGCGGCGACGGCGTGAGCCCGATCGTCTTCGACACCGACGGCTCGATCACCGACGCCCTTCTCGGAAGCGGCGCCTCGAACTCGATTCTCGGCTTCGCCGGACCCGAATGCGGCACGCTCAGTCCGCCGACGATCACGGAAGCGTCCGCCGTGCTGAACGGCAAGTTCATCGACGGCATCCAGACCGGGAACAATCCGGAGATCACGGTCGCGGAGTTCGGCGCCGTGTTCTTGCACGAGTTCGGCCACTACCTCGATCTCGACCATTCGCAGATCAACCTCGTCGAGGCCTTCGACGGCAACCCGGGCAACGACGACGCGATCGCCACCATGTTCCCGATCCTCGTCAACGGGACCGAGGCTGCCACCCTGGCGCGCGACGACGAGGTCTCCATCTCCACGCTCTATCCGACGGCGGCGTTCACCAACTCCTTCGGCCGCATCACCGGACAGATCCTGCGCAGCGACGGCGTCACGCCGTTCCAGGGCGCCTACGTCATCGCGCGCAACGTCGCCGACCCCCGTCACGATGCGATCGGCTACGCCTCGGGGACGCTCGACACGGGCGCGGTTCCGGCGCTGCACGGGTCCTTCCAGCTGCCGGGCCTCGTTGCCGGCGCGAGCTACACCGTCGAGGTCGAGGCGATCTACCCGGGGTTCAGCGGCGGCTCGGGCGTTGGCCCGTTCAGCACGCCCGTGGTGCTTCCGGGGCCGCCGGAGTTCTGGAGCGGCGCCGGCGAGGCCGGCGGCAATCCGCCGGACGATCCGAACGCGCCGGGCACGGCAATCGTCGCCACGGCGGGTCAGACCACGACGAGCGTCGACATCATCCTGAACGCGCCGGTGCGCCCCGTGAACGACGATTGCAGCGCGGCGACCGTCGTCGACCCGCTGCCGTTCGCCGACAGCATCGCCACCGACGGCGCCACCAGCGAAGCGACGGATCCCGTGCAGACCTGCGGCGCCACCCAGCACGCCAACGCCAACAGCGTCTGGTACCGCCTCGTCGCGCCCGGCACCGGCACCGTCACCGTCTCGACCGCCGGGAGCACCTACGACACGGTGCTGTCGGCCTATACGGGAGCATGCGGTAGCCTCGCGCCCGTCGCGTGCAGCGACGACGTGAACGGCGGGCTGCAATCGGCGATCGGCTTCGCGGTGTCGGCGGGCACCACGTATCTGCTCGAAGCGACGCAGTTCGGCAGCCCCGGCGGAGGGACGCTCGCGCTCACCGTCTCGTTCACCCCCGGCACCGCGGGAAGCTGCGAGCTTCCCGCCCCGGGCGCGTGCGCGCCGGGCGCCGGCAAGCCGAGCACCGACTGCGTCAGCGAGTGGCTCGTCGAGCCGGTTCCCCCGATCCAGCGCGCGAACGTCCCGCGTCGGAACGTTCCGGGAACGAAGCTCGTCTGCCACGACGGCGATCCGAGCTGCGACTTCGACGGCGTGAAGGGCGACGGCTGCACCTTCCACGTCGCGGTGTGCGTCAACAACGCCGATCCTCGCGTCGCCGTCGCGGGCTGCGCTCCGAGCGCGATCGCCTCGTTCCAGGTGCAGCGCCCGAGCAGCACGCGGCCGAAGGACGCGGCCGATGCCGCGAACGCGGCCACGCTGAAGAGCGCCGTCGCATCCCTGGTCGCGTCCGGCGCGACGATCGCCGGGGCGGTCGTCTCCTTCTCGCCTCCCGACGCGAGCGTGAGCGCCTGCACGCCGTTCCAGGACATCCGGGTCCCGGGGGGTACCCGCGTCCTCCGCATCCGCGCGACCACGCCGGCGGGCGTCGCCGACAGCGATCACCTGACGCTGCGTTGCCAGCCGCCGGCGGCGCTGTCGCGCCGCCGGCGCTAGAGCCGTGTCTCGCCGCCGTCCTCGTTGCGCTTCTGCTGAGGACCGATCAGGCGGCGCGTCGCGAGCTCGGCGCCCGCGCGCAGCGCCGCGAGCTTCTCCCACACCACCTCTTCCGCCACCTCGCCCAGACCCGCCGCCGTCGCGAAGCCGCAATCCGTCCCGGCGAGGACCCGGTGCGGGTCGCCGACGGCGCGGGCCGCGAGCTCGAGGCGGTCGGCGACGACCTCGGGATGCTCGACGTAGTTGGTCGTCGTATCGATCACCCCGGCCACCAGCAGCATGCCGGTCGGCAGCGGCAGCCGCGCCAGACAGCGATGCTCGTGCGCGTGGCGGGGATTCGCCATCGACAGCACGAGCGCCCCGACGCGGGCCTCGTACAGCAACGGCAGCAACGCCTCGAGGGGCACGTCGAGGGTATGCGGTGCTTCGTAGTTGCCCCAGCAGACGTGGAGCCGCACCCGACCCGGATCGATGCCCTCGAGGGCGCGGTTGATCGCGCCGACGTTCAGCTCCACCCAGCGCAGGAAGTCCGCGAGCGGACGATCGGCGAACGAGGTGTGCCGCTCCATCGCGAGGTCGGGACAGTCGAGCTGGAGCACGTGTCCGTGCGCGACGATGGCGCGGTACTCGACGGCGAGCGCCTCCGCCAACGCCAGCACGTACTCGTCCGTCGTCGCGTAGTAGGCATTGGTCATCGCCGCGGCGACGATCCCCGGCGACGCCGCCGTCATGAACGTCTCCTCGAAGGCCCGCGGCTGACCCGCCAGCGTGCGCGCGAATCCTTCGCATTCGCGCTCGAGCGGCGCCCCGTCGCCGTAGCGCACCGGACCGGTCGCCTGCGGCGCGTTCAGGAGGCTCACCATGGTACGCGAGAATTCGGGAAGCTTGAGCGTGAGGAAGCTCTGGAACTGCACGATGTCGCGCATGATCGGACGATCGCTCGCTCCGCCGAACCCGCTCATGCGGTGCTGCACGTAGGTGAGGAAGCTTTCGCGCGGCTGCTCACCGTCGTTCCCGATGTCGATGCCCGCCGCGAGCTGGCGGCTCACGACGTGACGGGTCGACACGTCGACCTCGCGTGCGAACGTGTCGGCATCGACCGGCTCGCGCTTGCTGACGCGCACGAGCAATTCCACGAGCGCGGCCGAGCGCGGCAGGCTTCCGGCATGCGTGGTCAGGATGCGTTCGTCACTCCGCCGCATCGTCGTCCTCCGTGGGGCTCGCGAAGCGCCGACTGAGCACGATCTCGATCTCGTCGAGCGGCGACACGCCGCGATTGCGGACGCGCGCACTCCACCCCGGGGTACCGCGCAGACTGCCGAACACGGCGCGAATCACCCTCGGCTTGAGCGCGGTCTCCCACTCGTCGAGCCACGTCTCCTCGTCGAAATCGTCCTCGTCGAGGAGCGCGGCGGGGATCCTGGTCTCGAGCGTGAAGCGCAAGACGAAGGTCTTCTCGCGTCGGTCCATGGCGCCTCGTAGCAGCGTCCAACCGTGTCGCCAAGCGACGCGCGGCCCCGGCGCAGAACCGCCTTCGGCGACCGCACGTTGCGTCACCCCCGGGCCCCGGGCACAGTCGCACCCATGCGCCCCACGGACCGCGTGCCACTGCCGGGCGGCTGGACGCTGGTCGCGTGGTCGACGGTCGCGCTCCTCGCGATGATCGGTCTCCTGCTCGGCCTCGAGGGCGTCGACGAGCCCGGAATCCGAGTCGTGATCCGCGCCACGGCGCGCACGTCGTTCGCCTTGTTCCTCGCCGCGTTCGTCGCGTCGGCGCTCCGTCGTGCCTGGCGGAGCCCCACGACCGCGTGGCTGCTCGCCAACCGTCGCTATCTCGGCCTGTCGTTCGCGGTCTCGCACGGGCTGCATCTCGCGGCGATCCTCGCCCTCTACCACTGGTCCGGCCGCGAGCTCGTCGCCGGCAGCGGAACGATCGTGACGGTGCTCGGCGGCTTCGGCTACCTCCTGCTCGCCGCCATGGCGGCGACGTCCTTCGACGGCGCCGTCCTTCGGCTCGGCGTCCGTCGATGGCGGCTGCTGCACACGGTCGGCATGTACTACCTCTGGTTCGTCTTCAGCGTCGGCTACGTGCCACGCGCCCTCAAGTCGCCCGCCTACGCTCCGCTGGCGGCGCTTGCGGTTGGCGCGCTCGTCATCCGTCTCGCGTATCGCCCCGGACGGGTCCGCCGCACCGTCCTCGCGCGCGCCTGACCCGCGGGCGCGCGCGGCGCGAACGGATGCTAGCCTACCGGACGTACCGCCTCGAGCCGCCGCCGCGCCCGACGCACCGCCGCCTCCGCCGGCGTGACCCCGTCGCGCGCCGCGGCCTCGAACACCGCATCGACCCGCTGCTCGATGCGACCCACGGTCTCGAGGGCCGTTGCCCCGCGTCCGGCGAAGGTCTCGAATCCGACGATCACGGCCCCTGCGTTGGCGGCGAAGTCGGGGGCATACCAGATGCCGCGCGATTGCAGGACGCGCCCGACGTCGTCGCTCGCGAGCTGATTGTTCGCCGCACCGGCGATGCCGCGCGCCCGCATGGAGCGCGCGACCTCGTCGGTAATCACCTCGCCGACGGCACACGGCGCGATGACGTCGACGTCGGCGGCGAGCGCCGCGCCCGCCGGCACCCGCGGCACCCGGCATTGCTCCGCGCAACGCGCCGCCCGCGCCTCGTCGACCTCGCTGAAGCTCACCCGCGCGCCGGCCTGGAGCAGCAGGCGCACGAGGACGAGCCCGACGTCGCCCACCCCCTGCACGAGCACGCGGGCGCCGTCCAGACCCTCGCGGCCGCAGACGCGGCGCCAGACGGCCCGGATGGCCACCAGCACGCCCGTCGCGGTTCCGAGGTCCAGACCTCCCGTCGCATCCTCCGGTAGCGCGAATCGGGTGCGCGTGGTCACCAGCGCCAGCTCGGCCGCGGTCGTGCCGTAGTCGCACGCGGTGATGTAGCGGCCGCCGAGCGCCTCGATCGCCTCGCCGAGGGCGGGAAACGCCTCCGCCGGCCGCGTCGCCGGGTCGCGCAGCAGGACGGTCTTGCCGCCGCCGAGGTCCAGCTCCGCGAAGGCGTTCTTGTGCGTCATCGCCCGTGCCAGGCGCAGCACGTCGCGTGCGCCCTCCTCCGGACTCGGATAGGCGCGCCAGCGGATGCCACCGGTCGCGGGCCCGAGCCGCGTGTCGTCGATGGCGAGGAACGCCGTCAGTCCGACGTCACGGCGGTGGACGACGTGGAACTCCTCCGGTCGAAACGCGCCGAGAAGCTCGAAGAGGCCGCTCATCCCCCCTCGCTACCCGCGCCGCCGGGAAGCGTCAACGCGAGCGCGGCGGGCGATCGGAGAGCGGCCTATTCCTCGCCCGCTTCCGGTACGCCGCTCGGCGCGGCGCTCGCATGGCGCGGGGTCGGATCGCGCGGCAGGCTGAACTCGAAGGCCGCGCCCTCGCCGTCGACGTAGGGCGAGATGGCGCCGATCGAGCCGCCATGATGCTCGACGGCCAGCCGGCAGAAGGTCAGACCGAGGCCCCAGCCGCGGACGCGGTCGGCACCCTGCTGGTGCTTGCGAAACAGGTTGGGTAGCAGCGTCGGCGGGATCACCGGCCCGCGATTGCCGATGCACACGATCACCCCACCATCGCTGTGGGTGGCGGTCCGCAGCTCGATCGCCGTGCCGCGCGGCGCGACACTCACGGCGTTGTCGAGCAGGTTCAGGAGAATTCGCTCCACCAGCTGCTGGTCGCAGCGGACGATCAGTTGGAGATCGCCGGTCGCCACGATGTCGAGCTCCTTGGCGCGGGCCATGGCCGACAAATCCTCGACGACCGGGCCGCAGACCGACGACCAGGGCACGTCGCTCAGCCGCAGCGGCATCCATCCGCCCTCGAGACGGTTGACGTCGAGGAGCGTGCTCACCAGCGTCGTGATGCTGCGCGTGGAATGTCGGATGATCGGCAGCATGGCCTCGAGCTGCCCGGCGTCGATCTCGAGCATCTCGATCGCCGAGGAGGTCGCGTGCGTCCAGTTCTTGATGTCGTGGACCGTGAGATCGACCAGGTCGTTGCGCTGACGCTCGCTCTCGCGCAGCTGGCCGGTGCGCTCGAGAACGATGCGCTCGAGATCGCGCGCATACTCCTCGAGCCGCGCATGCGCGGCGCGCAGAAGGTCCGTCTGCGTGACGATGCCGCAGAGCCGGCCGGCGCGCGACACCACCGGAAGGCGGCGGATGCCGCGCCGCCCGATCTCGGCGATCGCGTCGGGCACCGTCGTGTCGGGATCGACGACCACGAGCGGCTGCGCCATGGTCTCCCCGGCGGTGCGCGTCGTCCAGCCGACGGGGTCGCGCGCGGTCTCGCGTACGAGGTCGCGCTCGGAGAGGATCCCGACCGGACGGTCGCCGTCCGTCACGACGGTGCAACTGATCCTGCGGTCCGCCAGTAGCCGGCCGACCTCGAGCAGCGGCATCTCCACCGGCACGTGCCACACCTGGGTGGACATGTGCTCACCGACCCGCGAGGAGACGTACGTGCCTGCGCCGAGCGTCGCCGCCACGATGGCATATCGAGCCCCGGCCGCGCGAACTTGAACGCACGGCAGGTCGCATGGCGATCAGGGCCGGCCGGGACTGGTGTGACGGAAACGCCGCCCGAGCGTGCCCGCGACCCTCCGGAGCAGCGCGCGCGGCACGAGCCCGGTCACGCCGACCACGACGCGGTTCGTCATGCCCGGGACGCAGATCACCTCGCGACGGCGCAGCGACGCGAGCGACGCGTCGACGACGTCCTCGGGGGCCATCCACGCCATTGCGGGGACGCTCGTCGCATCGATGCCGGCACGGTCCTGGAACTCCGTCCGCGTGAAACCCGGGCACAGCGTCTGCAGGCAGACGTTGCTCCCCCGCAGCTCCTCGGTGACCGCCTCGGTGAAGCTGCTGACCCACGCCTTGGTCGCGCTGTAGGTCGCCGTGAAGGGGCCCGGCTGGAAACCGGCGACCGACGACACGTTGACGATCGCGCCGCTGTCGCGGGCGAGCATGCCGGGAAGCGCCGCGCGCGTGAGGCGCATGAGCGCGATGATGTTGACGCGGATCTCCTCCTCCTCGCGCACCGGATCGAGCTCGGCGAACGCGCCGAAGGTGCCGAAGCCGGCGTTGTTCACCAGCACGTCCGGCGGGTCGGCCGCCACGCGCGCCACCACCGCCTCCACGTCGGCGGCCTCCCGGAGATCGGCGACCATCACCTCGGCGAGGGCGCCGCCGGCGCGCAAGCGCTCCGCCAGTGCGTCGAGCCGCTCGCGCGAGCGCGCGACCAGCGTGACGTCCGCTCCTTCCCGTGCCAGACGCGCCGCGAACGCCGCGCCGATTCCCGAGGACGCGCCGGTGACGAGCGCGCGCCGGCGTGTCGGCGTGCTCTTCTCCGCCGTGAGCGAGTATGTCATGCCTTGCCTCCCGACGTGGGCGGCTATCGCACGAGGACGCATAGGATTCAACGCACGCTCGCGGTTGCGCTGCTCGCGGGGCTGTGCGCGTGCAGCGCCGCCGCAGCCGACGATACGCTGGCGCGCGTGCACGCCGCCGGCGAGCTGCGCTGGGGCGCGGACGCCCAGGGCGGCGCGCCGTATGTGTTCCAGGATCCGATGGATCCCACCCATCTGATCGGGTTCGAGGTCGAGATCGCGGAGGCAGTGGCGCGCGTGCTCGGCGTCCGCGCCCGCCCGATCGCCGGGCAATGGGAGTCGCTGCTCGAGCTGCTCGCCCGCGGCGACTTCGACGTCGCGCTGAACGGCATCGAGGTCGCGCCGGAGAAGGAGCGCGTCTGCCGCTTGAGCCGCCCCTACTATGCCGCCTCCGAGCGCCTCACGGTACGCGCGGCCGACGACGCGGCGCCGCGCTCCCTGGAGGAGGTCCGCGGGCGCCCCGTCGGCACCCTCCCCGGCTCGCTCGCCGAGCGCATCCTCAGCCGCAACGGGGCGCTCGTCCGCACGTACGAGGGTGGACAGAACGAGATCTATGCCGATCTCGCGCTCGGCCGCACCGACGCCGTCCTGCTCGACGGGCCGATCACCCGCTACTATGCCGAGATCGATCCGCGCTTGCGCGTGATCGACGGCGCGTTCGGCGAGGTGCGCTACGCGATCGCGGCGCGACGCGAGGATGCGACGCTCACCACGGCGCTGGACGCGGCCCTCGCAGCCCTCGCGCGCGACGGCACGCTGCGCCGCATCTACGAGCGGTGGGGCCTCTGGAACGCCGAGACCGCCGCGCTCCTCGGCGACCCGGCGCCGGGAACGGGCCAGGTCGCGGAGGCGTTCGCCGCCTGGCGCGCCGCGGTGGGCGCGCTCCCGCCCCTGTCCGTGCGGCTGCGCGAGTGGTACCCGCGCAGCCAGGCGCTCTTCGCGCGCGGCGCCTTGATGACGTTGGCTCTGGCGCTCGCGGCGATGGCCATCGCCGTATCGCTCGGTGCCGTACTCGCCCTCGCGCGCGTCTACGGGGCCCGCCCGCTCCGCTGGGGGGCGACGGGCTACATCGAGTTCATGCGCGGCACGCCGCTGCTGGTGCAGCTCGTGATGCTGTACTTCGGCCTGCCCGAGCTCGGCATCACCCTGGACCCCTTCCTCGCCGGTGCGCTGGCGCTCGGGCTGAACTACGCGGCGGCCGAGGCGGAGAACTACCGCGCCGGTCTCGAGAGCGTGCAGATCGGGCAGCTGGAGGCCGCGTGGTGCCTGCGCCTGTCGACGGCGCAGGCGCTGCGCTGGGTGATCGGGCCGCAGGCGATACGGGTCGCGATCCCGCCCGTGACGAACGACTTCATCGCGCTCCTCAAGGACAGCTCGCTCGTCTCCCTGGTCACCCTGACCGAGCTCACCAAGACCTACGTCTCGCTCGCGAACGCCACCCGCGACCATCTCGGCCTCGGTTTCGTGGTGGCCGCCTGGTATCTGCTCATCGGCCTGCCGTTCGCGCGACTCGCCCGCTGGACCGAGCTGCGGCTCGGTCGCCACCTGCGCCCCGCATGACCTCGGGCACCGCGGACGGGGCGCGCTGATGCTGCGGGTCGCCGACCTCGAGCACGCCTTCGCGGGCGCCATGACGCCGACCTTCCGGGACGTCTCGTTCGCCGTCGCGCCCGGTGCCCTGGTCACGATCAGCGGCGCGAGCGGCGCCGGCAAGACGACCCTGCTGCGTTGCCTCGCCGGCCTCGAGCCCTTCCGCCGGGGCCGCATCGAGGTCGGCGACGTACATGTCGAGGCGGGACGGAGCGGCGCGCACGCCCGTCTGCGCGGCCACGTCGGCCTCGTCTTCCAGACCCTCGAGCTCTTTCCACACCTCACCGCGCTCGAGAACTGCGTGCTCGCGCCCGTACGCGTACACGGCACGCCGCGGCGCGACGCCGAGCGCGCGGCGCGCGACCTGCTCGCGACGCTCGGCCTCGCCGACAAGGGCGGCGCCTACGCGGCGCACCTCTCCGGGGGCCAGCGGCAGCGGGTGGCGATCGCGCGCGCCCTCGCCATGGCGCCGCGCGTGCTGCTCTACGACGAGCCGACGAGCGCGCTCGACCCGTCGCTGCGGGACGACGTGCTCGACGCGCTCCAGCGTGTGCGCGCGACCGGCGTCGCGCAGCTCGTGGTGACGCACGATCCGGGCTTCGTCGCCGCCACCGTCGAGCGGCGCTTCGTCCTGGCCGACGGCACCTTGCGCGCGCCGCCCGGCGATGGACGCTGACGCCGACGCCACGGCGACGACTACATGTACTTCTTGAACTCGAGCTTCGCGATCTGGTTGCGATGCACCTCGTCGGGGCCATCCGCGAGCCGCAGTGTACGGATGCCCGACCAGGACGCCGCCAACGGGAAATCCTGGCAGACGCCCGCCGCGCCGAACGCCTGGATGGCGTCGTCGATCACGCGAAGCGCCATGTTCGGTGCCGCCACCTTGATCATCGCGATCTCGGCGCGCGCCGCCTTGTTGCCGACGCTGTCCATCATGTAGGCGGCCTTCAATGTCAGCAGGCGGCACTGCTCGATCTCGATGCGGGCGTCGGCGACGCGCTGCTGCCAGACGTTGTGGCGGGCGATCTGCTTGCCGAAGGCCTCGCGCGTCATGAGCCGTTTGCACATGGCCTCGAGCGCGCGCTCCGCCACGCCGATGGTACGCATGCAGTGGTGGATACGGCCCGGCCCGAGGCGACCCTGCGCGATCTCGAACCCACGGCCCTCGCCGAGCAGCATGTTCGAGGCGGGGACGCGCACGTTGTCGAAGGTCACGTCGGCGTGCCCGTGCGGCGCGTCGTCGTACCCGAAGACGGACAGCATGCGCTCCACCTTCACGCCCGGGGTGTCGATGGGCACCAGGATCATCGACTGCTGGCGATAGCGATCCGGATCGTTCGGGGCGGTCTTCCCCATGAAGATCAGGATCTTGCAGCGCGGGTCGCCGGCACCCGACGTCCACCACTTGCGGCCGTTCAGCACGTAGGTGTCGCCGTCGCGTTTGATGCTCGCCTGGATGTTGGTCGCGTCCGACGACGCGACGGCCGGCTCGGTCATGGCGAACGCCGAGCGGATCTTGCCCTCGAGCAGCGGCGCCAGCCACTGGCGCTTCTGCTCCGCCGAGCCGTAGCGCGCCAGGACCTCCATGTTGCCGGTGTCCGGTGCGGAGCAGTTGAAGACCTCGGAGGCCATCGGTGACCGGCCCATGATCTCCGCCAGCGGCGCGTATTCGAGGTTCGTGAGACCGGCGCCGTACTCGCTCTCCGGCAGGAACAGATTCCAGAGTCCGGCGGCGCGCGCCTTGAGCTTCAGGTCTTCGACGATCTGCGTCGGCTGCCAGCGGTCGCCGGCGGCGATCTGCGCCAGGAACGTCCGCTCGTTGGGATAGACGTGCTCGTCCATGAATCCGCCCACGCGGGCCTGCAGCGCCTTCACCTTGTCCGTGTAGTCGAAGTTCACGATGTCGCCCTCCTCGGCGCCGCCGAAGCTAGCGCATGTCGAGGCCCGCTGCCATCATGAAGCGGATCGCGCCATGGCGGACGCTCGATGATGTGCCACGACGAGGTGCGTATCGATCGGCGAGCGGCGCCTTGCTACGCTCGATCCCTGGAGGCTTCCCCCATGACACCCAACCGTGTCGCCGTCGTGCTGCTCGCCTTCCTCCCGCTCGGGTGCTCGCTCCTCGCCGGCCCCGAGAGCCCCTTCTCGACGCGGCCCGACTCCCTGCGAAGCGCCGGCGGCGCCGACGCGCAAGAGGAGTCCTATCGCGCCGACGTCCGCGATTACACCTATGCCTACGTCGACGCCGACGGCGAGGACGCCGACTTCGAGGGTGGGCTCGGCAGGATCGCGGAACGTCACGGCGTGGCGGACTGGGATGCCGCCGACTCGACGTACGTCGCCATCGGCGCCGGCCTGGCGCAGGCGCAGGTGAGCGCGACGACGTTCGCCACCTACCAACGGACACTCGGCCGCGCCGATCCGCTCCGCATGTCCGACATCCAGCGCGGCTTCGATCGCGGACGCTGAGCGGTCGGCGGCGTCAATGCGCCGCGGCGAGCTCGAGCACCAGGCGATGGAAGAACTCGACGCCCGGGCGCAGACTCGCCAGCGGAATGCGCTCGTCCACGCCGTGTGCCCGCCGCGCGTCCGACTCGGTCGTCGCGATCGGGCTGATTCCGTACGACGGGATGCCGGCGGCGCGCAGGAACCGGGAGTCGGTCGCGCCGCGCGACATGAAGGGCACGATCGGCAGACCGGGCCACATGGCGTCGAGGACGCGCCGGATCGCGGCGGGTCCCTCGCCGTCGAGCGCCGAGGGCTCGGCGTGCCCGAACTCGTCGGTCGGGTGGATCGTGAGCCGCGGATCGCCGAGCACGCGGGTGAGCGTGCCCTGCACTTCGGCGACGCTCTCGTCGGGGAGGATGCGGCAGTTGACGTTCGCCGTCGCCTCCGCCGGAAGCGCGTTCCGGCGCGTCCCACCCGTGATGGTCGTGGCGACGCACGTCGTCCGCAACGACGCGGCGAGCATCGGATCACGATCCAGCACGTCGACGGCGGCCGGCGGCAGCCGTCCCTTCGCGGTCGCGGCCGCACGCATCGCGGCCGCGAGAGGCGGTGCCTCGACGGCGGCGCGCGCCGCGAGGTAGGCGCGCGTCACCGGGAGGAGCCGCGCCGGAAAGCGGTGTCGCGCGAGGCGCACGAGTCCACTCGCCAGCCGATCGATCGCGTTGTCGGCGAGCGGCACCGAGGAATGGCCGGTCGGTCCGCGCGCCGTGACCTCGTAGTCCTGATAGGTCTTCTCGGCGGTCTGCAGGCCGACGAACTTCATCCGTCCATCGTCGCCCAGCACGAGCCCGCCGCCCTCGTTGAGCGCGAGCCCGGCGCGCACCGTCTGCGGACGATGGGCGAGCAGCCAGCGGATGCCGGCGCCACCCGATTCCTCGTCGCCCGTCCAGGCGAGGATCACGTCGCGCTTGAGGGGCACGCCCGCGTCGCGGAGCAGGAGCATGACCTCCAGCGCGAGCGTCGCCATACCGAGGTCGTCGTCCACACCGCGCCCGAGCAGGTAGCCGTCCCGCTCCGTCACGACGTGGGGATCGGTCGACCACGTCTGTCCCGCCGCCCCCACGACGTCCGTGTGGGCGAGAAGCAGGAGCGGCGGCGCCGACCCGTCACCCGCGAGACGCGCCACCACGTTCCGCCGGCCGGGCGCGAACTCGGTCACCTCGTACGGAATGCCGGCCCGCCGCAGACGGTCGACGCCGAGTGCCACTGCGCGCGCCTCGTTGCCCGGCGGATTCGACGTGTCGGCCGCGACCAGCGCGGTCAGCAGGGTACGCGCGTCGCGTGCCGCGGCGTCGTAGTCGACCCTGCCGAACGGCGCCGATCCCGTGCCCGCGCCCTGGCGCGCCGCCGGCGCGGCGCACGAGCACACCCCGAGCAGCAGGAGCGCGATCGCCTTCATCCGGACCGTCGGGCCGCTACCAGCCGAGAACGTAGGCGAACACCAACGGCGCGACGATCGTCGCGTCGGACTCGATGATGAACTTGGGCGTCGCCTCCGCGAGCTTGCCCCAGGTGATCTTCTCGTTCGGCACCGCCCCGCTGTAGCTGCCGAAGCTCGTCGTCGAGTCGCTGATCTGACAGAAGTACGCCCATAGCGGCACGCCCTCGCGTCGCAGGTCCTGATGCAGCATCGGCACGACGCAGATGGGAAAGTCGCCGGCGATGCCGCCACCGATCTGGAAGAAGCCGATCGGCCCCTGCACGGAGGTCGCAGCGTACCATTCGGCGAGCGCCGTCATGTACTCGATGCCCGTTCGTACCGTATGCACGTTGCGGATCGTCCCCTCGATGCAATGCGCCGCGAAGATGTTGCCGAGGGTCGAGTCCTCCCATCCGGGCACGAAGAGCGGGAGCCCCTTCTCGGCCGCCGCGAGGAGCCACGAGTCCTTGGGGTCGATCTGGTAGAGGCTGCGGAGGCCGCCCGAGAGCAGGATGCGATAGAGGAACTCGTGCGGGAAGAGGCGCGCTCCACCCCGGTCCGCCGCCGTCCACTGGTCGAGCACCGCCTGCTCGATGCGACGGATCGCCTCTTCCTCCGGGATGCACGTATCGGTCACCCGGTTGAGATGGCGCGCGTGCAGCGCCGCTTCCTCGGCGGGCGACAGCTCGCGATAGTGCGGTACGCGCACGTAATGATCGTGCGCCACGAGATTGAACACGTCCTCCTCGAGATTCGCGCCGGTGCAGGTGATGGCGTGGACCTTGTCGCGGCGGATCATCTCCGCCAGCGACAGCCCGAGCTCCGCCGTGGACATCGCGCCGGCGAGGGTCAGGAACATACGTCCGCCGCCGGCGAGGAGCGCCGTCCAAGCCTCGGCGGCGTCGACGAGCGTCGCCGCGTTGAAGTGGCGATAGTGATGCTTGATGAACGCGCTGATCGTCATGGGAACTGGCATATACGGAGAACCGTCACGACTGCCAAGCGCGCGTGCTTCCGCCGGCCGCGCGCGTGGCGTAGGCTCGTCCGCAACCGGAGGAGCGCATGCCGAGAGCCATCTGGAACGGGGTCGTGCTCGCCGAGAGCGACCGCTGCGAGCTCGTCGAGGGCAACCAGTACTTTCCATCCGACGCGATCGATCGCCGCTACGTGCGTGACAGCGCCACCCACACGGTCTGCTCATGGAAGGGTACGGCGAGCTATCTGGACGTCGTCGTGAACGGCGAGACGAACGCCGATGCGGCATGGTACTACCCGGCGCCGAAGGCCGCGGCGGCCGCGATCAAGGACCATGTGGCGTTCTGGCGCGGGGTGCAGATCGAGCCCTGAATCGTCCATTCCCTGCCGGCCGTGTCAGCTCTGTGTCACCTGACGCCGCGGGAGGCGCCGGATGCCGGAGCTTCGCGATGGCATGGGCGTTGCTTCCTCGTTCCGCTCTCATGGAGCCGGATCCGGGACAGATCATCCGTTCGCTCCGGATGGCCCTCGAGATGAGCCAGGCCGAGTTCGCGCGCGCCGCCGGGTGGTCCCCGTCGACCATCTCGAGCTGGGAGCGCGGGCGGGCGAAGCCGAGCCGGCTCGCGTTCAAGACGATTCTCGCGTTCGCCGAGGAGCGCGGCGTCCGGTACCGGCCGCGCAGCACCTCGACGGCGCTCGCCCTGGCGCAGGCGCCGCGCGGCGCCACCGATCCCCTCGCGTCCGCGGACTCGTCCGCCTTCGCCGCGCGCCGGCGCGACACGATCCATGGGAACGGCTCGCCGTCGCCGACGGGCCCGTCACCGGCGCTGCGGCCGCTGCTCTATTCCGACCGCCCCGCCGAGCCACTGCGTCCGGCCGCCGAGCCGCCGCGCTGGAGCGCGGAGGCGAGCTTCCGGCTCACGCTCGGCACCCGCCCGGCGGTCGTACGGTCACGGCTGCCACGCGGGCTGGCGGAGGTCGCCATCGCCGGCCTCGCCTTCTGTGCGGCGTGGACGCTCCGACAGCCGTTGCATCATTGGCTGCGGCCGTCGCCGAGCACCGTTGCCGCGGCTCCGCTCCATGCGCCGCTCGCGGCAGGCGCAGTGCACCTCCCGTCCGTCACCGCCGTGTCGGCACCCTTCCTACCGCCACTCGCCCCCGCCGACGCACCACCCGTCGATCCACCCGCCGAAGCGCCTCCGCATCCGCTCGTGACCGCACGCCTCGAGAGCGTCGTCACGATCAGCGGCGCCGCGCGTGCCACGTTCCGCACCGCCAACGACGTCGTGACCGTGACGAGCGGCGAATGGCTCGGCAGTCGTGAGGTCGCGGGCATCGCCGACGATGGCGTGACTCTGCGCGATCGCGACGGCGTCGAGCGCCGCATACACGTCGGTCAGCAGATCACGTTCGACTGACGCGCCGTCACCGCCGGGGGAAGCCCTCCTCGGCCGCGCTCACGGATGCGTCCAGCGATCACTCTGCTGATTGGGCTGTCCGAATTCCTGCAGCTGCAAATTCTGCCTGCTGTCCTCGGCCGACTTCTTGGCATCGCGCATCTCGGCGCCCTGCGCATCGAGCTCCTCACGACGCTTCTCCTTCCGTCGCTCGGTGCGCGTCCGTTGCTGTTCCCACTGTACGAGTGGATCGCGGGACCCGCTCCGCGCGTGGACCCGGGTCGGGGGCAACATGTCGAGACACATCGCCGCGAGGGCGAAGATCAGCAATAGCTTCGGCGGGTTGGTCACTTTCATGGGGACTCCGCGGGCCGGCACATGAATTGCCTTCCTTAGTGTTGCCCCACGGATACGCCCCGGCCCCAGGGGAGTCGACCCCCCTTTCTGCGGCGAGCCACTCGTCTGGATCTTGCGCGCTTGACGGTTTCCGTTACTATGATGCGGCGCGTGGTCATAGTTGGGAGCGGAGCCGGAACGGCGTACGCTTTCGATGCGCTTGGCGACGCGTTTGCCTTTCACACTGTCGGATCGTTCGGCTCGGGTCTCAGCCCCATTCTTTCATCTTCCATCGATGACCCGGGCCGACATGCAAAACCCACGCGCCCAACCCAGCCCCGGGGGCGTGAGACGCAGCTGTCAGACGAAGGAGGAAGATATGCGTAGAGGACTGTTGTTGGGACTGTCTGCCATGGCGATCGGCATGTGCCTGATGAGCAGCGTGCCCGCTCGCGCCGACGGGCCCGAGGTCGGCGTCGACGTCGGCGCCGCCATCCCGCTCGACAAGTACAAGAAGACCATCGCCAAGGACGTCGGCGGAACGTTCGGCTTCTGGAGCGGCTATCGCTTCGACCTGACCGACAATTTCGCCATCTCCCTCATCGGCCAGCCGCAGTTCACGTTCTTCAGCACGCAGCGGGGCTGTTGCAGCGGCAAGAACGACCATGAGGAGTCGAGCCTGTTCAGCCTCACCGGCGGTCCCAAGTTCTCGCTGCTCACCGGTCCCGTCGAGACGTACGTGCAGGGGCTGGGCGGCTACTACCGCGACATGAGCGGTCCAATGAGCGACGACGGCGTCGGCTTCAACGCGGGCGGCGGCGTCAACTTCGAGGTGGCCGAGAACACCACCGTCGGCCTCTTCGGCAACTACAACTACATGAACCTGGTGGCGGCGCCGCACTCCGACGTCGCGCGCCAGCTCGTGCTCGCCGGCTTCGCGGTGCAGCACGTCTTCGAGCAGGCGCCGCCGCCGCCGCCGCGGGTCGCGCCGCCGCCTCCGCCGCCGCCTCCGGCGCCCCGTCCGTCACGCAAGATCGTCCTGCGCGGCGTCAACTTCGACTTCGACAAGTCGAACATCCGCGCCGACGCCCGGCCGATCCTCGACGAGGCGATCCGTACCCTGGAGGAAGAGCGCGACATCGACATCTCGGTCGAAGGTCATACCGACGCGATCGGCAGCGATGCGTACAACCAGCGCCTCTCGGAGCGTCGGGCGCACAGCGTCGCCGCCTATCTCGAGCACGGCGGGATCGCCCACAGCCGCATGACGGTCGAGGGCTTCGGCGAGTCGCGACCGGTCGCAACCAACGCGACCGAGGACGGACGCGCGCAGAATCGGCGCGTGGAGCTGCATATCCTCGGTCAGTGATCCGTAGGGCGCCGGTGGCGCCCAGCGTACGCGGACGGCCGCGTCGACACCCCGTCGACGCGGCCGTCGCATTTCGCACGCCCCCTCGGCGGGCCGGTGTTTAGAAGTCCTCCGGTGGGATGCAGAAGAAGCTGCCTGGGAGCTGACGACCGACCAGCCCCAGAAGCTCCGCCGCTCGCGGCACGCTGAACTTGAGGATCTCCTCGCCGTCGCACTCGTTCGAGCGATAGAGACAGTTCGCGTAGTGATTCACGGTGCCGATGCCGGAGATGCCGTACGGCACGCACAGCTCCTCCTCGACCACCGCGTCGTAGTCGATGCCGGTCTCCAGGGTCAGGTCGGGAAACGGGATCGCGTCGCAGCTCTTGTCGACCGCGGGCACGAGCTTGATGCCGTTCGCGACGACGCTGGCGAAGCCCTTGTCGCAGCTCGCCTGCGCCTTGGCGAGACACCCCTTGTCTCCGGGCTTGAGCTGCACGCACTGGAAGAGGCCGTTCAGGCACTGCCCGGTGCTCTTCAGCTTGCTGGCGACGTATTTCGCGCTCGACTTCGTGACGTTCTGCTGGCACTGGGACAATCGCCGTCCGAGGCGGAGGTCCTCGACGCCCTCGCCCGGCCCGCCGAGATCCTCGAGACAGTCGCCGATGTCGGTCCCGACGAGGTCGAAGAGCTCGCCGGCGCGGGGATGCGCCATGAGGTACATGCGCTCGACCGCGCACTCGTGCTCCGTGACCACGCACTCGGTGACGCTCGCGAGGTCGGTCAACGTCACCCCCGCCTGATCGAGGCAATCGGCGGCGATGTCCTCGAAGCCGACGCCGTCGGCCCGCAGCACCTCCGCTGGGTCGAGGGCGGAGCACTTGGCGGTGATCGCGTCGGCGAGCTTCTGCTCCTCCGCGACGATCACCTCGTTCGCCTTGTCGCAGCGGACCAGCGCCTTCTCCAGGCAGACGTCGATCGGGTCCTCCTCGGCGTCGTCGTTCGGCGCGACGGTCTGGATGCATTTCAGGGCCGTGATGGCACACTTGTCGAGCTGCTTCAGCTTGGCGAGCGCGAACGACGTGCTGGCGGAGATGAGCGCCGCCTCACAGTCGGTCGCGAGCTTCGGGTTGGCGAGGAATCGCTCCTCCCCGGCCGCGGCCGGTCCCGGCGCGATGAGGGCGCTGACGAGCGCGGCGAGTATCCATGCGATGATCATTGGCACCTCCTCGGACGCATGCCCGATGCAATGCACGGTCCATCCGGTCCCCGACCGCAACTACGTATCGCCCGCGTCCCCCCAGATGTCGCGGGACGCGCTCCCTGCCCCAAATCCGGCAACGATCGTCGAATCGATGACGCCCGCTTGACGGTCTCGGAAGTCGTTTGCTAACGCCATGCGTAACGACGCAGCATCTGGATGGTCGCCACGGGTCATACGGGGCGCCGCACATGGGCAAGGAGGTCGGTGGCATGCGAGTTTCCTGGAACGTGAACCTGGTCGCGGGCGCGCTGGCGGCGCTCGTGCTCGTCGCTGGATGCGGCGACGGCAACGACACCAACATCACCATCGGCGACGAGGCGACCCCCACACCGGGGGCGCCCACCCCGGCGAAGACGCCGACGGCGGGCGTAACGACGGCAACGCCGGTCGACGAAGCGACATCGACCGCGGGCGCGGCGACGCCCACGGAGGCCGGCGGACCGACACCGACCGCCACGATGAGCCCGGGCGGCGGCGTCGACGCCGACGTACAGGCGATCACGACGGGCCTCCTGCCCTTTCTCACCAGCACGAGCCTCCTCACCGGCGGATCGGTCAGCAGCCTGACCGCGGGCGCGGCATTCGGCGAGGCGGTCCAGGTGGAGGCGGTGAAGAACGACCCCTGCCCGGACGGCGGGACCCGTGTCGACGACGAGGGCGTCCCGACGCGCACGATCACGCTCACAGGATGCAAGGTCTCACAGGCCTCGCTCGGCCATTTCCAGGTCGATGGCACGGTCGTGATCACCCTCAGCAGCCTCACGGGCGGCACAATCGTGTTCGACGTCACCTCGCTCGACCTCGACCACAACAACCATCAGGTGCATTTCGCCGGCACGCTCACCCTGACGGTCTCGCTGAGCGGCGATTTCGTGCTGAACGGACCGCTCACGATCATGACGCCGGAGGGCAACTTCACGGTGCAGACGAACCAGATCACGATCGACTCGAACCGGCATCTCGTCTCCGGATCGGGCAGCATCTCGGATGACGCCGACAACTTCGACGTGGACACCGTCGCGATGACGGTCGCGCAGGGCGGTGCCAGCGCGACCTTCACGGTCACCTTCGACGACACCTCGGTGCACCACTACTCGCTGAACCTGACGAGCGGAGAGCTGACGCAGACCGACTGACGGGTGAAGCCGGGGGGCGGACGTCGGGCCCGCCTCCCGGCTTCGCGCGCTACGAGGCGTGGCGCGCCAACGCCTCGGTCGCCGCCCGCCGGCGCGGCCGGCCGGCGAGCACCCGCCGACCCGAGCGCGTGCCGACGCCGCGCATGAAGACGTCGACGACGGTCGCGACGAGCTGATCCAGGTGATCGTCGCGAGCGCGGTAGCGATTCACGCCGCGCATCATGCCGAGCAGCATCTCCGCCCCCAGCCGGCAGTCGATGCGACGGACGTGGCCTGCCGCCACGGCCTTGGCCAGCGTACCCTCGATCAGCGCCGAGAGCTGCGCGCGCTGTCGCAACCATTCCCTGGCGTCCTCGTCCGAGCGGTGCTCCTGCCGGTGGATCAGCGCGAAGAAGAACCGGCGCTCCCAGAAGAACGTCAACGTCCTGCGCACGATGCGTTCCACGCGGCGTGCCGGCGAGTCGTGCTCGTCCAGCGCCGCCTCGAGCTCCCCACGCAGCCGCGCGATGCCTTCGAAGGTGATCGCGAGATAGAGCTCGCGCTTGCTGCGGAAGTGCCGGTAGAGCGTGCCCTTCCCCACCTGGCAGGCCGCGGCCACGTCCTCCATCTGCACCTCGTGGTAGTCGCGCCGGCCGAAGATCGCCCCGGCCCGGCGCAGGATGCTCTCCCGCAGGCCCGGGATCGGCGGCCGGCCACGTCGGCGGGCGCACGGAGGAGCTGCCCGGCGTGGCATCACGCACGCGACTCCAGCGGCACCGCCAGCGGAGCTCGCCGGCGCAGCCGCAGGCACCACAGCCGGAGGCGGTCGAGATACAGGTAGACGACGGGCGTCGTGTAGAGGGTGAGCAGTTGGCTGACCAGTAGCCCGCCCACGATCGTGATCCCGAGCGGTCGGCGCAGCTCGCTTCCGGTGCCGCCGCCGAGGGCCAGCGGCAGCCCGCCGAGCAGCGCCGCCATGGTCGTCATCATGATCGGGCGGAAGCGCAGCAGGCACGCCTCGTAGATGGCCGCGTCCGGCGCCTTGCGCTCGCTGCGCTCGGCCTCGACCGCGAAGTCGATCATCATGATCGCGTTCTTCTTCACGATGCCGATGAGCAGAATGATCCCGATCAAGCCGATCACGCTGAGAATCCGTGCCGCACAGGAGGAGCGCCACCAGCGCGCCCACCCCCGCCGACGGCAGCGTCGAGAGGATCGTGATCGGATGGACGTAGCTCTCGTACAGGACGCCGAGCACGATGTAGACCGTCACCAGCGCGGCCGCGATCAGCAGCGGCTCGTTGGCGAGCGAGGCCTGGAACGCCTGCGCCGTCCCCTGGAAGCTCGCCCGCACGCCGCCCGGCATGCCGATCTCGCGCGCCGCGCGCTGGATCGCCTCGACCGCGGCGCCGAGCGACACCCCCGGCGCGAGGTTGAACGACAGCGTCACCGACGGGAATTGCCCTTGATGATTGACGGCGAGCGCGGTCGTCGTGCGCTCCGTGCGCGTGATCGCCGACAACGGCACCGCCTGCCCGGTCATCGAGCGCACGTAGATGTCGCGCAACGCCTCCGGACTCTGCCAGAAGCGCGGTGCGACCTCCATCACGACGTGGTACTGGTTGAGCTGCGTATACATCGTCGACACCTGGCGCTGGCCGAAGGCATCGTAGAGGGCGTCGTCGATCGCCCGTGGCGTGACCCCGAGCCGCGCCGCCGTGTCGCGATCGATCACCACCGTCGCCTCGAGACCACGGTTCTGCGCATCGCTGCTCACGTCGACCACGCCCGGCACCGTCTGCAGCCGGCGCAGCATCTTCGGCGCCCACTCGTTCAGCTCGGCGAGGTCGTCGTCCTGCAGCGTGTATTGATACGCGGCGTTGGTGAGCCGGCCGCCAACGCGGATGTCCTGGATCCCTTGCAGGTAGAGGGTGGCGCCAGGCACCGCCGCGAGCTTCGGGCGCAGCCGCGCAATCACCTCGTCGGCGCTGATCTTGCGTTCACCGAGCGGCTTCAGCGCGATGAACATGCGCGCCGTGTTGGTCGCGCCCGAGGCCCCACCCGCGACCCCGACCGCGTTGGCGACGGCGGGGTCCTTTGCGACCACCGCCGCGAACGCCGCGATCTTCGCGTGCATGCCCTGGAACGACGTCGCCTGATCGGCCTGGATGCTACCGAAGAGCCGGCCGGTATCCTGCACGGGGAAGAAGCCCTTCGGCACGACCGTATACAGGTAGACGTTGACGCACACGGTGAGCACCGCCACGCCGAGCGTCAGCGCCGGATGGCGCAGGACCCATCCGAGACTCGTCTCGTAGCGACGGTGCAGCCAGGCGAACACCCGCTCGCTGGCGCGCGCGACCAGGCCGCGATGCTCGGTCGCCGCCGAGCGCAGGAAGAGCGCGCACATCATCGGGGTCGTCGTCAACGACACCACCAGCGACACGGCGATCGCGACCGACAAGGTGACGGCGAACTCGCGGAACAGCCGGCCGACGATGCCGCCCATCAGGAGGATGGGGATGAACACGGCGATCAGCGAGAGGCTCATGGACAGGACGGTGAAGCCGATCTCGCGCGAGCCGCGCAACGCCGCCTGCACGGGCGGCATCCCGATCTCCAGATAGCGCGTGATGTTCTCGATCACCACGATGGCGTCGTCCACGACGAAGCCCGTCGAGATCGTCAGCGCCATGAGCGACAGATTGTCGATGCTGTAGCCGAGCAGGTACATGACGCCGAACGTCCCGACCAGCGACAGCGGCACCACCACGCTCGGGATGAACGTCGCCCGGCCGCTGCCGAGGAACAGGAAGACGACCAGGATCACCAGCGCGATCGAGATCCCCATCGACCGCTCGACGTCGGAGATCGACGCCCGCACGGTTTCCGTCCGGTCCATGATCACCGACAGCTGGATGCCGCGCGAGATGCTCGCCTCGAGCTGCGGCAGCAACGCGCGGACGCGCGTGACCGTGTCGATGATGTTCGCACCCGGCTGCCGGTAGATGATCACCAGCACGGCGGGCTTGCCGTTGGCGATGCCGGCGTTGCGCAGGTTCTCGACCGAGTCGTCGACCTCGGCAACGTCGGCCAGACGAACGGCCGCGCCGTTCCGGTACGAGATGATCAGCGGCCGGTACTCGTCGGCGCGCATCAACTGATCGGTCGTGTCGATGCTCCAGGCGCGGCTCGCGTCGTGCAGCGTGCCGGTCGGGCGATTGGCGTTCGCCGCCGCGAGCGTGGCGCGCACCTGGTCGAGCCCGATCCCGTAGTGGTCGAGGGCGGTGGGGTTCAGCTCGACGCGCACGGCCGGCAACGCCGCGCCGCCCACCACCACCTGGCCGACGCCGTCCACCTGCGACAGCTTCTGCTGGATGATCGACGCCGCCGCGTCGTAGATGCGCCCGACGTCGATCGTATCCGACGTGAGCGACAGCAGCACGACGGGCGCGTCGGCGGGGTTGATCTTGCGATACGTCGGCGCGTTCGGGAGGCTCGCGGGCAGCTGCCCGCCGGCGGCGTTGATCGCCGCCTGCACGTCACGCGACGCCGCGTCGATGTTGCGGCTCAGGTCGAACTGCAAGGTGATGGCGGTGCTGCCGAGCGAGCTGGTCGACGTCATCTCGGTGACGCCCGCGATGCGGCCGAACTGCCGCTCGAGCGGCATCGCGACGGCCGACGCCATCGTCTCGGGGCTTGCGCCTGGCAGTCCCGCCTGCACCATCAGCGTCGGGAACTCGACCTGCGGGATCGGGGCGACCGGCAGATGCCGGAAGGCGAGCCCGCCGGCGAGCGCGAGGGCCACCGTACACAACGAGGTCGCGACCGGCCGGCGGATGAACGGCGCCGAGACGTTCATCGTGCGGCCCCCTGCTCGAGCGCGTGCGCGTCGATCGGATTGCCGACACGCCAGCGTGCAAGACGCGCGGCGAGGCGGTCGAAGGCGAGATAGATGACCGGCGTCGTGTACAGGGTCAAAAGCTGGCTCACGAGGAGCCCGCCGACGATGGTGATGCCGAGGGGCTGACGCAGCTCCGCCCCCGTGCCGCCGCCGAGCGCCAGCGGCAGACCGCCGAGCAGGGCCGCGAGGGTCGTCATCATGATCGGCCGGAAGCGCAGCAGGCACGCCTCGTAGATCGCCGCCTCCGGCGTCTTGCCCTGCTCGCGCTCCGCCTCGAGCGCGAAGTCGATCATCATGATCGCGTTCTTCTTGACGATGCCGATCAGGAGGATGATGCCGATCAAGGCGATCACACTGAGCTCCGTCCGGCAGAGGAGCAGCGCCACCAGCGCCCCGACGCCGGCCGACGGCAAGGTCGAGAGGATCGTGATCGGGTGGATGTAGCTCTCGTACAACACGCCGAGCACGATGTAGACGGTGACGAGGGCGGCGGCGATCAGGAACGGCTCGTTGGCGAGCGACGCCTGGAACGCTTGCGCCGTCCCCTGGAAGCTCGCCCGCACGCTGCCCGGCAGCCCCACCTCGCGCGCCGCGCGCTCGATGGCCTCTACGGCCGTACCGAGCGCCGTGCCGGGCGCCAGGTTGAACGAGAGCGTCACGGCCGGGAACTGGCCCTGGTGGTTCACCGCCAGGGCCGTCATCGTGTGCTCCACGTGCGAGAACGAGGCGAGCGGCACCGCCTGACCGTCGGCCGTCCGCACGTAGATGTCGCGCAACGCCTCCGGATTCCCCCCGAACTCCGGCCCGACCTCCATCACGACGTGGTACTGGTTGAGCTGTGTGTACATCGTCGACACCTGGCGCTGGCCGAAGGCGTCGTAGAGTGTGTCGTCGATCGCCTGCGGTGTGACGCCGAGGCGTGCGGCGGTATCGCGATCGATCACCACCGTCGCCTCGAGGCCGCCCTGCTGCGCGTCGCTGGCGACGTCGCGTAGCTCGGGCAGCGCCTTCAGGCGATCCACCAGCCGTTCCGCCGCCTCGTGCAGCTCCGGGGCGTTCGGCGACTCGAGCGTGTACTGGTATTGCGTGCGGCTGACGCGGTTCTCGATCGTGAGATCCTGCACCGGCTGGAGGAAGAGCCTCACGCCCGGCACGTCCGCGAGGTGCGGCTGCAGTCGGCGGATGACGTCGCTCGCGCTGACGCGCCGCTCGGCGAGCGGCTTGAGGTTGATCTGCAGCCGTCCGCTGTTGAGCGTGGCGTTGGTGCCGTCGACGCCGATGAAGGAGGACAGGCTCTCCACCGCCGGGTCCTGCAGGATCACGTGCGCGAGCGCCTGCTGCCGCTCGGCCATGGCCGCGAAGGACACGGTCTGCGCGGCCTCCGAGATGCCGAGCAGGACGCCGGTGTCCTGCACGGGGAAGAAGCCCTTCGGCACCACGACGTAGAGCAGGAGCGTCGCCGCGAGTGTCGCGACCGCGACGACCAGGGTCGCCGTCTGATGGCGGAGCACGATCCGGAGCGAGCGTCCATAGCGCTCGATGACCGTCGCGAAGAAGCGCTCGGAGGCGCGATACAGGCGTCCCTGCTGCCGCTCCGGCACGTGCCGCAGGAGCTTGGCGCACATCATGGGGGTGAGCGTCAGCGACACCGCCGCCGAGACGAGGATGGTGACGCTCAACGTGACGGCGAACTCACGGAACAGGCGGCCGACGACGTCCCCCATGAAGAGCAGCGGGATCAGCACCGCGATCAGCGAGACCGTGAGCGACACGATGGTGAAGCCGATCTGCTCCGACCCCTTCAACGCGGCGGCCAGCGGCGACTCGCCCGCCTCGATGTAGCGCGAGATGTTCTCGATCATGACGATCGCGTCGTCGACGACGAAGCCCGTCGAGATCGTGAGCGCCATGAGCGAGAGGTTGTCGAGACTGTAGCCGAGCAGATACATCGCGCCGAAGGTGCCGATCAACGAGAGCGGCACGGCGACGCTGGGGATGATGGTCGCCGACACGCTGCGCAGGAAGAGGAAGATCACCATCACCACCAGTGCCACCGTCAGCATCAGCTCGAAGCGCACGTCCGCGACCGAGGCGCGGATGGTCGTCGTCCGATCGGTGAGGATCGACACCCGTACCGACGCCGGCAGCGCGCCGGTGAGCTGCGGCAGCAGCCGATGGATGCGGTCGACCACACCGATGATGTTGGCCCCCGGTTGGCGCTGGACGTTGAGGATCACGGCGGGCTGCTCGTTCATCCACGCCGCCTGCTGCACGTTCTCGACGTCGTCGATCACGTCGGCGACGTCGTCGACGCGCACCGGCGCACCGTTCCGATAGGCGACGATCACCGGGCGGTAGTCGTCGCTCGACAGCAGCTGATCGTTGGCACCGATGGTATAGGCGTGGCGGGCGCCGTCGAAATTGCCCTTCGCCTGGTTCACGCTCGCCTGCGCGATGGCGGTCCGCAGATCCTCGAGCCCGAGCCCGTACCCGGCGAGCGCCGTCGGGTTGGCGCGCACCCGCACCGCCGGCTTCTGGCCGCCGCTGATGCTCACCAGACCGACGCCGGGAAGCTGCGAGATCTTCTGTGCCAGCCGGGTGTCGGCGAGATCCTGCACCTTCCACAGCGGCAGGGTGGTCGACGTGAGGGCCATCGTCAGGACCGGCGCGTCGGCGGGATTGGTCTTGCTGTAGATGGGCGGGTTGGGCAGGTCCTTCGGCAGGTACGTAGAGGCGGCGTTGATCGCGGCCTGCACCTCCTGCTCGGCGACGTCGATGTCGAGATCGAGATCGAACTGCAGCGTGACGACCGAGCTGCCGTACGCGCTGGTCGAGTTCATCTGCGTCAGCCCCGGTACCTGTCCGAACTGCCGCTCCAGGGGTGCCGTCACGGACGACGCCATCACGTCGGGACTCGCTCCCGGATAGAACGTCAGCACCTCGATGGTCGGGTAGTCGACCTGCGGCAACGCGGAAACCGGCAGCTGCCGGTACGCGAGGCCACCCGCCAGGAGGATCGCGCCCATCAGCAGCGAGGTCGCGACCGGGCGCAGGATGAAGGTGCGGGACGGGTTCATGCCGGCGGCGACGTGGGCACCGTGGCGGCAGCCGGCGCCGGCGTGGTCGGGGCCGACACCTCGACGAGGCTGCCTGCGTGGAGCTTGTCGAGGCCGTCGATCACGACGACGTCCCCGGAAGCGACGCCACGGTCGATCGCCGCGTCGGAGCCGGTCTGCGGCCCGAGCGTGACCGGCTGGACCTCGACCGTGTGATCGGGCTTCACCGCGTAGACGAACGTCCCCTGCGGACCGCGCTGCACCGCGGCCGACGGGACGATCACGGCCTCCTTGCGCAGATCGACGAGCAGCCGGACGTTCACGAACTGGTTCGGGAAGAGCGCCTCGTCGTCGTTCGGGAACACGGCCTTCAGGCGCGTCGTGCCCGTGGTCCGATCGATCTGGTTGTCCAGGGTCAGGAGCGAGCCGGCGGCAATCTGTTTGGTCCCGGCGCGATCGTACGCCTCGACCGGGAGATGCTCGCCGGCGCGCACCTTCGCCAGCACGGGCGGCAGGTCGTCCTCGGGGATCGTGAAGGTGACCGCGATCGGCTGCAGCTGCGTGATGATCACGATGCCGTTCGCGTCGGTCGGATGGACCACGTTGCCGACGTCGACCAGGCGCAACCCCGTGCGGCCGCTGATCGGCGCCGGGACGCGGCTGTAGGTCAGCTGCAGCTGCGCGCTGTCGATCATCGCCTGGTCCACCTTGAGCGCGCCCTCGAGCTGCGCCACGGCAGCGACCTTGTCGTCGTAGTCCTGCGTGGCGACGACGCCGTGCACGAGCAGATCGCGGAAGCGCGACAGCGTGACGTTGGCGTCCTTGAGCTGTGCAGCGTCCCGTGCGAGCTGGCCCTCCGCCTGCGCCAGCTGCACCTCGAAAGGACGCGGGTCGATCTCGGCGAGCAGATCGCCCTGGTGCACGAGCTGCCCCTCCTGGAAGGCGACCTTCATGATCTGTCCTTCGACGCGGCTCTTCACGTTCACCGTATTGAACGCGGTGACCGAGCCGAGTCCCGTCAGGTAGACCGGCATGTCGCCCTGGCGCGCGGGGACCGCGACGACGGGAACCGCGCGCACAACGGCAGCCGGCGGCGCCGCCCCGCCCGCGTCGTCGTTGCGCGTCCGTCGCAGCCACGAGAGGCCGAGCACCAGGACGATCACGACGAACAGCGCCCACGCCCACGGACGCAGCGTCCGTTCCCCCGCGCCCGACCCCGTCCCCGCAGCCTCTCTCGTCGGCATCGCCATTAACGGACTCCCGGGTCAGTAAATGCCGCCCCCGGAATGCTGTCAAGGTCGCCCGGCCTCCGACGGCTACGCCCGCGCATCCTTGCTCCGACCCGGCGCACACACCATGATGGTGCGCATGCCTCTCCACGTACTCGGCGTCCCGGGGAGCCTCCGCAGAGCGTCGTTCAACCGCGCCCTCCTGCGCGCGGCCCAGGAGCTCGCGCCGGCGGGCATGACGATCGACGTCTTCGACGGGATCGGCGCGCTGCCGCTGTACGACGCGGACGTGGAGGCGGCGGGCGATCCGTCGCCCGTCGTCGCCTGGAAGACGGCGATCGCCGGTGCCGACGCGCTGCTCATCGCCACCCCCGAGTACAACTACGGCGTCCCGGGGGTCCTGAAGAACGCCGTCGACTGGGCCTCCCGGCCACCCGGCAACTGCGTGCTGAACGCCAAGCCGGCCGCCCTCATGGGCGCCACACCGGGCGGCACGGGCACCGCGCGGGCGCAGCTCGCGCTCCGCCAGAGCTTCGTCTTCACCGACACACGCGCCCTGTTGCAGCCGGAGGTGCTGGTCTCGCGTGCGCACGAGAAGATCGACGCCAACGGGCGGCTCACCGACGAGCCGACGCGCACCATGATCCGCAAGCTCCTCGAGGCGCTCGCCCGGTGGGCGCCGCGGGCCGGCGCCGCGCGTCCGGCCTGACAGCGGATGGCGGATCGCACCCGCGCCCGCACGCTCGCCGCCGAGTCGATCGCGGCCGGCGACGCCGTGGGCTGGTTCGAGCGTCTCTACGCCGAGGCCGCCCGGGGCGACGCCGTCGTGCCCTGGGTCGATCGTGCGCCGAATCCGCACGTCGTCGGCTGGCTCGACCGCGAGCGGCCGCGGCCCGGACGGGCCCTCGACGTCGGCACCGCGCTCGGCGACACGGCCGAGGAGCTGGCGCGACGCGGTTTCGCGGTCGTCGCCTTCGACGTGTCGCCGACGGCGATCGCGCAGGCGCGCGGCCGCGTGCCCGAGACGACCGTCGACTATCGGACGCTCGATCTGCTCCACCTGCCCGCGGACCTCGTCGCGGCCTTCGACCTGGTGATCGAGTGCTACACGCTGCAGGTGCTGCCGCCCGCAGCGCGGCGCCGGGCCGTCGCCGCGCTGCGCCGCACGCTCGCTCCCGGAGGCCTGCTGCTCATCGTCGCGCGCGGCCGGGAGGCGGACCAACCGGAGGGCCAGATGCCGTGGCCCCTCACCCGGGCCGAGCTCGAGGCGATCGCGAGCGGCGACCTGGCGCTGCTCTCGTTCGAGGACTTCGTCGACGACGAGGATCCACCGGTCCGCCGCTTTCGCGCCGCCTTCCGCCGTGGAGCGTCGCGGTGAGCGCGCTCCTCCTCGCAACCGGCGGCTTCCTGCTCGCGGTGCTGTGGATGGACTTGATGTTCGACGTGCAGATTCGCGATCTGCGCGGCGCCGAGGACGCGCGCGAGGCGACCATCGCCTCGATCGCGCGCTACTACCGGCGCGTCACGACCGACGCTTCCCCCATGAACGGGCTGATCGGCGGCGTCATGCTGCTGCAGATCTGGGGCGTTGCCGATCAGGTACTGCTGCGGCGCACGTTGACGGGCTTGCCGGCCCTGCTCGTCCTCGGCCTCGGCACCGCGCCGATCGCGCTGGCGCTCGTCCGCATCGTTCCGGCCGCGGTCCGTCTCGGGCGGCGTGCCGACGCCCTCCCCGTCCAGATTGCGCTCGCGCGCGACATCTATCGCGGACACGTCCTCTGCGTCGTCGCGATCGCGGGATTCATCCTGCTGCAGCTCCGCGTCGGCGCCTGAGCGCCCGTGCTCACCACGACTCGACCCAGGGTCGCAGGTCGATCTCGTGCGACCATGCGCTGCGCTGCTGCGCGTACAGCGTCCAGTAGTTCTCGGCGATCGCGTCGGGGTCGAGGAGGCCATCCGCACCGCGCGCCTCCTTGAGCCCCGGGAGAAAGGTGTTGATCCGGTCGCCGTCGATCGCGCCGTCGACGATGACGTGGGCGACGTGGATGCCCTGCGGATCGAACTCGCGCGCCGCCGATTGGGCGAGCGCACGCAGCGCCGCCTTGGCGGAGGCGAACGAGCCGAAGCCGGCGCGCCCGCGCAGCGACGCCGAGGCGCCGGTGAAGATCAACGTCCCGTGCTTGCGCGGCAGCATCGCCGCGAGCGCCGCCTGCGCGAACAGCAGGCCGGCGAGCGCGTTGACGCGCCACATCTCTTCGAGGAACGCGGCGTCGATCTCGAGGAACGGGCGCGGCCAATTGCCTCCCGCATTGAAGATGGCCGCATCGAGAGGCGCGTCGGCACGGTCGGCCGCCGCGACCATCGCGCGCACGAGCACGCCGTCGGTGACGTCGCCCACCACCGCCTCCGCGGCGTGGCCCGCGGCGCGCAGGTCGCGGAGCGTGGCATCGAGCTTCTCCGCGGAGCGGCCCATGATGGTGACGTGGAACTCCTCCCGGGCGAAGCGCCGCGCGATGGCCGCGCCGAGGCCCCGCGGCGGCCCGACGCCCACGACGATTGCCGCGCGCGATGCTGCCATGCTGCACCTCCTGAGCGCCGCCCGTGCCGCGCGGCGCGATGGCGGACCCTCGCACCGGCGCGGACGTCAGTCAACGCCGCGCGGCCGGATCGCGCCGGTCGTCCCGACCCGCTCAGTGCGCGCTCAGCCGACGCTCGCCTTCCTCGACGGCGCTCCGCGCGCGATCGTCGTGGGGGTCGCGGCGGACCATGTCGCGCCACTCGACGAGTGCCTCGTTCGGGTGTCCCGAGGACCAGTAGGCGATGCCGAGATCGAACTGGATCTGCGCGACGCTCGGGTCGATGGCAAGCGCGCGCTTGTAGGCCTCCGCCGCGCCGGCGGCGTCGCCGATCGCCAGCAGGAAGTCGCCGTAGGCGCGGTCGCGGCGCAGCGCCGCGACCGGCACGCTCAGGCGACTCCAGAGCCCGCCGGGCGCCGCCGGCGGCGCCCGGCGGGCGCGCAGTATCGCGAACTCCCGCTCGGCGTGCTCGCGGACGTCGCGGTGCGCCTCGTCGGTCGGCAGGTACAGCGACGCCGTCTCGTCGTAGTAGACCAGTTCCCAGCCATGTCCCGCGCGCAGGTAGCGGGCGAGCGGATGGCGGTTCGACCACACGTGGTAGAGGATCGCGTAGTCGGGCGCGTACCGCTCGACCACGCGCGGCCACGTCGATGGATCGTCGAGGACCCTGAAGTAGAAGCGGAAGAACTCCTCGGGGTAGACCTCGAGCCGTCCGTCGACGAACACGCGCTCCTCGGGAAAGCGACGCCACCCGAGGTAGCCGCCGGTCGCGAGGTCGTTGAAGGGCCGCCCCCCGATGCCGACGGTCCGCGCGAACTCCTCGGCGGCGACGGGAAAGTGGAGCGGCGACACGCCCATGCCGACCTCGCGCTCGATGTCGAGCGCGCGGGCGAAGCGGTTCGTCGCGACGAACGCCAGCAGGACCAGCAGCGCAAGGACGACCGTCGCGGCGGCGAACGCCGGGAGCAGTGTCGCGAATCCGGAGCGGGCGCCGTCCTCGCTGCCCTGCCGCCGCCGCGCGCCGCGCGCCGCCGTGCCCGGAGACAGCACGCCTGGACGGAGCAGCGGCCCGAGATTGGCGGCGATCGCGGGCACGGCGATCCAGGCGAAGAGCGCCACGTTGCGCAGCGCCTGCGTCGAGAGCCAGGCGAACGCCGCCGTGATCAGCAGGCGGCCGAGATGCCAGCGGCGGACACTCACGGCGAAGGACAGCGCGGCAACGGCGATCATCGTCGCCCACGTGTACGCGAGCGGCACGCCGTAGCCGGACTGGAACGGCGGCCGGAACTCGCCGATCCGCCCCGAGAACACGGAGCTGCCCGTCACGCGCGGCAGCAGCTCGAAGGGAAACAGCACGCCCCGGAGGCCGTAGGGATTGAGAAAACAGACCGCGCAGGCCAGGCCGAGGACGATGGTGAGCCGGCGCCACTCCGGCGGCCGCAGCCCGTTTGCCCGGCGCCAACCGCGCGGCAGCGGCAGGAACGCCGCCGTGGCGCCCATCCAGTAGCAGCCGATCACCGCCAGGCCGACGGCGAAGATGCCCTGCGAATTGACCCACACGGCCTGCAACGGGACCAGCCAGAAGATCGCCTTGCCGTTCGCCGGGTAGCCGTCGAGGAGCCAGACGTAGCCGGCGAGCAGTGCGAACGACAGCATCTCCGGACGCGGAACGAACCGCGGGCTCGCGACGACGAGCGCCGTCGCGATCAATACGGCGACGAACGTGTCCGGAGCCGTCCGCCTGGCCGAGACGTACAGGACCCCGACCGTCAGGAGCAGAAGCGCGGCCGTCAGCAGGATGCAGCCGTTCGCGCCCGCGAGCGAGTAGGCGCCGTAGAGCAACAGCTGGAACAGCCAGTGCAGGTCGATCCAGGGATAGTCGGGAGCCGTGTAGGCGAAGGTATTGGTGGTCGGCCAGTGGCCGGCGGCCAGCATGAAGCGCCCGGCGTTCAAGTGATACCAGACGTCGAAATCGTCGATCGGCCGCAGCGCGAGCACGGCGGCGAGAATGCCGGTGAGCGCGACCGCGAATCGTGACAGCCGTCGCGCGAGCAGTGTCGCGTCCACGGCGCGCTCAGCGCAGGGCGTGATAGCCGCCGAAGACGGCGAGCCACACGACGACCAGGATGAGCGCGTACTTGATCGCGTAGTACGCGCGCCGGTTCCGTTTCTTGAAGCGACGGAAGGGCGTGCGCAGCCCGTACACGCGACCGAAGGCGCGGTTCGCGAGCCCGACCCGCTCGCCGTCGACGTTCTTGGTGGCCGTCATACCCATGACGTGGCGGATCACGAAGCGATTCAGGGCACGCATGAGCGGGGTCCGCAGCGGCCGCTCAAGGTCGCAGAACAGGATGATGCGCGTCTCGTCGGTGAGGTTCTCGAAGCGATGCACGTACGTCTCGTCGAAGACCAGATCCTCGCCGTCGCGCCAGGAATAGGGCTGGCCGTCGACGAAGATGCGGCACTCGTCGCGATTGGGCGTGATCAACCCGAGGTGGTAGCGCAAGGAGCCCGCGAACGGGTCGCGGTGTTCGCCGACTCTGCTCTGCGGCCCGATGAGGGCGAACATGGCGCCGTGCACGCTGGGGATCGACTCGACCAGCTCGACCGTCCGCGGGCACAACGCCTTCGCCGACGGCGGCGGCTCGCCGTACCACTTCAGGTAGAAGCGCTTCCAGCCCTTGCGGAAGAAGGTGTTGAACCCGAGGTCGTCGTGGTGCTCCGACGCGCGGATGTGGCCGGCCTCGAAGAGGCGCATCGCCTCCTCGCGGATCTCGCGCCAATGGTCGCGTAGCGGCGCCAGCGCGGGAAAGTCGGCGACGTCGAGCATCGGCGTCGTCGGCACCCGCGAGAGCAGGTAGACGAGCACGTTGTACGGGGCGAGGAAGGTGGAATGATCCGTCAGCTGCCGACGAAAGCTCAGGCGGACGCGCCCCCGGTAGTGGACGTAGAGGACGCACGCCAGGAAGCCGGCGAAGATGGTGACGCGACTGAAGGCGAGCGCGCTCACGCGCCTCTCAGATATTCGACGACGCGCGCGCTCGGCAAGGACCCCCTCATCGCACTTCCGCCTCGAGGTACGGCGACGGCATCGGCGTCGTGTAGGGCCACGGTTGCGCGTCCGTCGCGCCGACGAGCGCCCGCACGAACGCGTCCTGACGCGCGCGGGCCTCCGGCACGGCGAGCCCGTGGTTCAGCACGGCGAACAGCACGATGCCCCGTCCCGGCGTTCGCAGCGCCCCTGCGAGCGCGGAGGCACCCACCGAGCCGTACGTTCCGGTCTTTCCGACGACCGTCCCGCGATGATCGAGCAGCCGCTTCTCGAGCGTCCCCGGATCGACGCCCGAGACCGGCAGCACTGCCGTCAGGTCATTGCCGGCGCGCGCCAGCTCGGTCGCGAGCGCGCCGAGCAGCGCGACCGTCGCCCGCGGGCTGAGGCGATTCGTGCTGCCCGCGCCGGCGGCGTTGTCGATGACGATCTCCGTGCCGAGGTCGGACGCCACCCGGGCGCGCGCCCGCGCCTGCACCACCGACGCGCCTCCGATCGCGTCGGCGACGAGGTGGAAGACGTTGTTCGAATACCCGTTCAACGCCTTCACGAGGTGCAGCAGCGGCGGAGAGCGATAGGTCGCCAGCGTCTCGGCCCGCGCGAGCGGCATCGTCCGATGGCCGAACGCGAGCGGGGCGGTGTCGTAGCCGCGGCCCGGGGACGCGACGCCCGGCTGCGCGAGCGCCACACGAGCCGCCCCGCCGGACTCACCGTGCAGCACCGCCTCGAGGCGCCGCCCCGCCGGGTCGGGCTGCCAGTCGAAGAGCAGCGGCCCGTGCACCACGAGCCGTCCGGCGACCGTGCGCACCCCGCGCGCGTGCAAGCGGTCGAGCAGCAGCAATGCGCCTTCGTCGACGAGCAGCGGATCGCCGCTCGCCTCGACGACCAGGTCGCCGCGGAGCGTACCGTCCTGGAGCGTGCCGGTCCCGCTCACGGTGGTCACGAAGCGATGCGCCGGGCCGAGGCGCTCGAGCAGCGCGAGCGTCGTCGCGACCTTGGTGACCGACGCCGGATGCACCGCCCGATCCGCCGCCTGCGATACCAGCACCGTGCCGTCGGCGGCGACCGCGTACACGCCCTGCCCGGCTCCCACGGTCTCCGCGAGGGCTTGCAGCGGCGGCTCGGCCGCCGCGAGCGCGCCCCGCAGCACGGCCCCCACGACGAGCGCGACGGAGAACCACGGCGGCGATGGACGCGGCATGCTCGATGATTGTGCGGACGCGGACGCCGGCGTCAACGTCCGCCGCGCCTGTTGCAAGCCGGTCGGCGCGTGACTACGACGCGAGGGGGAGGAGGCCCCTCATGGTGACGCTCTACTTCGCGCCCCGCACCCGCTCCGTGCGCGTCCGCTGGCTGCTCGAGGAGCTCGACCTGCCCTACACGCTGCGGCGGGTGACGTTCAACGTGCCGAAGCGGGTCTTCTCCCAGGACACGCCGCTCGGCAAGCTCCCGGTGATCGAGGACGACGGCGTCACGATCTGCGAGTCCGGGGCGATCGTCGAGTACATCCTCGAGCGCTACGGCGCGGGACGCCTGGCGCCGGCGATCGGCTCGCCGTTGCGCGGCCCGTTTCTCCAGTGGGTCCACTTCGCCGAGAGCACCGCGTTCCCGCCGCTCGGCGTGCTCGTCTGGCACGGCCTCTACCAGGGCGACGCCGATCGCCATCCCGAGGTCATCGCCCACGCGCGCGAGCGTGCGGACGGCGCGCTCGCGTTCGTGGAGCGGGCGCTCGCCGGCAAGCCGTACCTGCTCGGCGACGAGTTTACCGCCGCCGACATCATGATGGGCTTCACCCTGATCGCGGCGCGCCTGCTCGGCGTCCTCGACGCCCGCTATCCGGAGCTCGCCCGATACGTCGAGCGGCTCGAGGCGCGCCCCGCCTTGCAAGCGGCCGCGCGGTGACGGGCAGGCCGCAGCGACCGTGCACGGGTGCGCGGTCGGGCAGCGGCGCGGCTAGATACGCAGGAACAGACGCCGGCGGTAGAGCTGGGTCGTCGGCACCATGCAGACGAGCAGGTAGGCGACGGCGAACAGCAGCGACCCCGTGAGGGCCCCTGCCCAGGGCTCGAAGAGGCGCTCGTAGAGGAACAGCCGCAGGGACTCGTAGGTGTCCCCCGCCGATACCTGGCATAGCTCCATCAGCCGCGCGCCGATCGTCGAGAGCAGATACAGCGCAAGTGCGTTGCTGCCGAGCATCACGAACGGCCGGGCGAGCCCTTCATGGCCGCGATGGTCGACGACGTGATGGCAGAGCGCGAGCGCGAGGAGCCCGAGACCGCCGGTGAGCAGGACGAACGAGCTCGTCCAGAGCTGCTTGTTGATCGGGAACCAGTGGTCGGCGATCTCGCCCGCGACGGCGAGCCCGATGCCGGCGGCCACGAGACCGAGCGTCTTCCGCCGGCCGTCGACGGGCGCACGCAGCCAGCGAGCCGCGAGCATCCCGAGGAGCGTCGTCGCCAGGGCCGGGACGGTGCTCAGCAGGCCCTCGGGATCGAAGCCGTCGCGATAGAGGTGGCCGTGGAAGAGCCAGTCGTCGACGTAGCCGACGAGATTGGCCTGCGGCGCCAGGGTGCCCGCGCCGACGCCCGGCGCCGGCACGAAGGTCAGGATGAGCCAGTAGGCGACCAGCAGGAGCACGACCGTCACGGCCTGTCCGTATGCCCCGGTCCAGAGGAACAGCATGCCGCCGAGCAGGGAGCAGAGGCCGATCCGCTGCAGGACGCCGAAAATCCTGAGCGTCGACGGCTCGGAGTAGTCGGGGAAGCCGTTCAGCAGCACGCCGAGCGCGAAGAGCAGGAGGGCACGCCGGGCGAGCCCCACCAGCAGCGGCCGCACGCCGTCGCCGCGCGCCACGCGGCGCGACAGCGACAGGTCGATCGATACCCCCACGATCAGCAGGAACGACGGGAAGACCAGGTCGGCGAACGTCCAGCCGTTCCACGCGGAATGCGCCATCCACGGATAGCCGTCGGTCCAGCTCCCGGGGTTGTTCACCAGGATCATGCCGGCGACGGTGAGCCCGCGCATGGCATCGAGCGATTCGAGACGGTGCGGGCGCGATGGGACGCGTCCGTCGGATGGCCTCGTCGTGGGTGGCCGCGCTCCGCGCCACATGCCACAGCTCATGAGCAATTCCGATACCGACCTGGCGTCGGCCCTGGCGCGAGCACGATCGCCCCTCTTCCGGGCGACGGAGCCGCCGCCGCGCTCCCGCGTGCCCGTCCGAGCGGCAGCGCTGCCCGTTCGGTGGGCGAATGGCGCCCCCGGTCCGGACTGATGTACACCACAGTCGTGGACCCGACCGGCCCGCGCCCCGACCGATCCGGCGAGACCCATGTGGTCGACGTCGCGCAGCGTCTGCGCGAGCTCGAGACGCTGTACGAGAGCCTGCGCATGATCAGCTCGACGCTCGACCTCGGCGCGCTCGTTCGCCGCGTGCTGGACGCGATCCGCGCCGTCACCTCGGCCGAGGCGCTGTCGCTCCTCCTCTACGACGCCGAGCGGCACGAGCTCGTCTTCGCCGCCAGCGAAATGATCTGCACGGAGACCCTCGCTGGCGGCCGGCGCTCCGATATCCGTTCGGACGGCGCGCCGCTCACGGCCCGCCTGCAGGGGGCGAACGGCGAGCGCGGGATCATCGAGCTGCGCGAGCGCGCCGACGATCGCCCGTTCGACGAAACCGACCAGCGGCGGCTGGACGCCGTCGCGGCGGTGCTCGCCGACACGCTCGACGGGGAGACGATCGCGCACGATGCGGCGGCCCTTCAGGCCGCGTTCGCACGGATCGCCGCCGCGGTGCCGAGCCTCACGGCCACCCTGCTCTTGCGCGACGACGCGGGACGGGAGTTGGCGTTCTCCTCGTCGCACGTCATCCGGTCGGGCGGCGTGGACGGCGTGCGTCTGCGGCTCGATCAGGGCATCGCCGGCTGGGTTGCCCGTCACCGCGAGGCCGTGCGCCTGGAGAACGCCTCCGAGGATCCCCGTCACGATCCCACGCTCGCGCGCAAGACCGGCTTCGTCCCCCGCGCGATGCTGTGCGTCCCATTGGTGCATCAGGACACGCTCCTCGGCGTCCTGCAGGTGATCAACAAACGCGACGGCGCGAGCTTCACCGCGAACGAGCTACGCCTGGTGCAGACGCTCGGCACGCAGGCGGCGGGCGCCATCGCCCACGCCCAGCTCTATCGGCAGGTGACGATCGCGTCGCTCACGGACGATCTCACCGGCCTCGGCAACACGCGCCGCTTCAACGCCGAGCTGCCGGCGGCGCTGGCACGCGGCGGCGAGGTGTCCCTGCTGGTCCTCGATCTCGACGCGCTGAAGGGCATCGTCGATCGTCACGGACACCTCGTCGGCAGCCGCGCCATCGCCACGGTCGGCCGATTGATCGGCGAGCGCCTGCGCCCGGGCGACATCGCCGCCCGCTTCGGAGGGGACGAGTTCGTCGTCATCCTGCCCGCCACCTCCAGCGCCGTCGCGGCCGCCGTCGCGGAGTCGATCCGCGACGCCGTCGCGCGCTGCACCCGGCCCGACGGCATGGAGGTCGACCTCAGCGCGCTCACCGCCAGCATCGGCGTCGCGACCTTCCCCTCGCACGCCACGACCGTCGAGCGCCTGTTCCGTCTGGCCGATCGCGCCATGTATCGCGTCAAGAACGGCGGCAAGAACGGCGTCGCCGTCGCCGACGGCAACGAGTGATCCGGCGCTCCCGCGCCCGGCGCCGCATGCGCGCGAGCACCCCCATCGAGTAGCAACCCGCGCTCGACTATGCTCTCTGGCGCCATGGCTTCCACGCTCGCTCGCTGCGCGCTGGCGGGGCTGCTTGCCGCCCTCGCCGCCTCCCCGGTCGCCCACGCGGCGCTCGGAGACGACGTGTCCTCGGTCGAGGCCGACCGCGCGCACCTGCGCGGTGCCCTGCGCGTCGCGAGCGCGGCGCGCTACGCCGTACATGAGATCACCGTCCAATCCGGCGCGGTCGTGCGCGAGTACGTCTCCCCGAGCGGACACGTCTTCGCGCTCACCTGGTCGAGTCCGGGGCCGCCCGATCTGCGCCAGCTCCTCGGGACCTACTTCCCGCGCTTCGCGCGCGCGGCCGCGGCACGCGGCCCGGGGCACCGACCGTTCACGGTGCACGACCAGACGCTGGTGGTCGAGTTCGGCGGCCGCCTCCGCGCCTTCGTGGGCCTCGCCTATCTGACCGATCAGATGCCCGCAGGCGTCCGCGCGCAGGAGTTGCCGTGACCGGAGCTACGCACCGCGTCCTGGCACTCGCCACGTTCGTCCTCGTCGTCGCCGCCGGCTGCGGCGGTGGCGGCGGCTCCGACAACTCGCAGCCCGCGGCAACGGCAACACCGACGCCGCGCGCGACGGCGACGACGCCCGCGCCGGGCGCGACGTCGACGGCCGACGGCGTGCCGCACATCGAGACGATCGTCGTCGATCCCGGCCCCACGGGCACCTACGTGAACGGGCTCTTCGCCACCATCACGGTCTGCGCTCCCGGCTCCGTCTCGTGCGTCACCGTCGATCACGTGCTGGTCGACACCGGCTCGAGCGGCGTGCGTATCCTCGCCTCCGCGCTGCCGCTCACCCTGCCGACGGAGACCGATGCCGGCGGCGGCCCGATCGCCGAGTGCTTCCCCTTTCTCGACGCGTTCACCTGGGGCCCGATCCGCTTCGGCGACGTCGTGATCGGCGCTCAGGCTGCGCACGACGTGCCGCTGCAGGTGATCGGCGACCCGACGTTCGCCGCACCGCCGGACGGCTGCACCGGCTCCGGGCTGCCGGCGGCCGACACACTCGACAAGCTCGGCGCAAACGGCATCCTCGGGATCGGCGTGTTCCGTCAGGACTGCGGCGCCTTCTGCGCCTCGAGCGGCGGCGCCAGCGGCAACGTCTACTTCACCTGCGCCGGCGCGGCCTGCGATCCCGTCAGCCAGGCGGTCGATCAACAGGTGCAGAATCCCGTCTGGCTCATGCCGGGGGAAAACAACGGCGTCGTGATCGAGCTGCCGTCGATTTCCGACGCCGGCGCACCGACGGCGACCGGCTCGCTCACCCTCGGCATCGGCACCAACGACGCGAACGCGCTCGGCGCCGCGCAGGCGCTGCCGCTCACCACGGCCGGCACGTTCACGACCGTCTTCAACGGCGAGTCGTTCGCCGTCAGCTTCGTCGATACCGGCTCGAACGGCTTCTTCTTCCTCGATCCCGCGACGACCGGCATCCCGACGTGCAACACCAACGCCGACTTCTACTGCCCGCCCTCCACGCTGTCGTTGCAGGCGACGCAGCACGCCACCAACGGTACCGAGGTCGCGGTGGGCTTCCAGGTCGCGAACGCGCGGACGCTGTTCGCCAACCAGGACGCGTTCGCCTACGACGACCTCGCCGGCCCCGGACCGCACATGTTCGACTGGGGCCTGCCGTTCTTCTTCGGCCGACGCGTCCTGGTCGCCATCGAAGGACAGTCGACGCCGGCCGGCGCGGGCCCGTACGTCGCGTACTGACGCGCGCGGCGGCTAGCTGTTGAGGCTAGGTACGTTGTTCACGCCGAGACCTGCTGGAGCCGAGTAAGCGGCGGTCGGTAGTGGAGGCTCGTGTGGGGCCGCCGCTGGTTGTAGTAGCGCAGCCACGGGTCGAGTGCACGGCGACGGACGGCGGACGTCTGGTACGACCGGCGGTAGGCCCATTCGCGGAGCAGCGTCTGGATGAACCGCTCGGCTTTGCCGTTGGTGCGCGGCGTCCGCGGTCGCGTGCGCACGTGGCGGACGCCGAGGGCAGCACAGGTCGCGGCAAAGGCCCGCGACACATACGCTGAGCCGTTGTCCGTCATCACCCGCTCGGCGCGTACGCCGTGCGTGGCAAACCAGGCGACGGCGCGCGTGAGAAATCCGACGGCATCGGCGTGGTGCAACGTCGGGAGCACCTCGACGTAGGCGACTCGACTGGCGTCGTCGACACACACGTGCACGTGCTCCCACCCAATGCCCCGAACGGCCTGGCGGCGATCCCCGTGGATGCGGTGCCCGACGCGCGCAATGCGGCCCAGCGTCTTGATATCGACATGCAGGAGCTCGCCCGCCCGCGCCCGCTCGTAGCGCTGCACCGGAAGCGGCGGACTCAGCGGCGGGAGGCGCTGGAGGCCGCGCCGACGTAACACCGCCCCGACCGTGGACCGCGGCAGCCGCAGCCGCGCCGCAATCGCCGCCCCGGGCAGTCGGCTTTGGCGCAGCGCCACGATCGCCGCTTCCCGCCCGGCCGGCGTGCGGTGCGGAATGCGCCGGGGGGCCGATCGCGCATCGAGCAGCCCGGCTGCCCCGGCGCGCCGATAGCGCGCGCGCCACTTCGCGACCGTGCGCACGCTGATGCTGAACGCGGCCGCCGTCTCCGCGCGCGTCCAGCCTTCCACGTCCACCCGCTGGATGATCACGGCTCTCCCCTTCGGCGTGGTCTTTGCGTTACGATGCACCCTCATCCGGGATCCACCTCCTGGGCTGAGATTCGTTTGGTCACGATCTCTTTGCCCCAGGAGGTCCCGGGTGAACAACGTACCTGGCCGCGACAGCTAGCGCCCGATCGTCGCCGCCCGCGACGCACGGCCGAGCCGTCCGACGACCCCGCCCACGGCGAGGGTGACGAAGAAGATGCCGGCCAGCGCCAGCACCACGGCGCCGCCGCTCGGAACGAAGAGTTCCGTCGAGAGCGCGAGGCCGCCGAGCCCGGCGATCGTCGCGGCGGCGACGCTCCACGCCACGTAGCCCGTCATGGTGCGGGCGAGATTGCGCCCCGATGCGGCCGGGACGATCACCAGCGCCTCGACCAATAGCGCGCCGACGATCTTCAGCGACACCACGATCGCGACCGTGAGCAGGACGACGAACAGGTATTCGAGGCGGGCCGACGGAACGTCGGCGACGCGCGCCAGCGAGGGGCTGACACTGTCGAGCAGCAGCTCGTTGTAGTGCCACGCCAGCAGACCGATCACCGCCAGACCGAGCAGCGCCAGCAGCGCGAGGTCGGCATCGGTCACGGTCAGCAGACTGCCGAACATCACCGCCTCGATCTGATGGATGTTGAAGCGCTTCGTCACCGCGACCAGCAGGCAGATGCCGAGCCCGAGGGTCATGGAGAGGAATACCCCGATCAAGGTATCGGTCGGCAGGGCAGCGCGCCGTTTGGCGTAGACCATGGCGACCGCGCACAGGAGACAGAAGCCGAAGATGCCGCCATACGGGGCGTTCAGCGGCTCCCCCAGCACGAGCCCGATCGTCAATCCGGTGAGCGCCGCTTGCCCGAGCGCCGTGCTGAGGAACGCGAGGCGGCGCGCGACCACCAGATGGCTCATGCCCCCGAGCAGCGGCCCGAGCAGCACGATGGCGATGATGCCGCGCACCACGAACGGATAGCCGAGGCTCGCCGGAATGGTGCCGGCCTGCGCCAGCGCCGCGAGCCGCTCGTAGAGGGCGGTCATGCCGTGGTCGCATCGCCGCGCCGCACGACGCGGCGATCGAGAACGACGACCTGATCCGCGAGCCGCCGCACCTGCGCCGGGTCGTGCGTGACCATCAGGACCGAGAGACCCGCGTCGCGGCGGGCGCGCACGAGCCGCTCCTCGAAGCGCGCCATGGCCGGGGCATCGAGCCCCGTCGCCGGCTCGTCCAGCAGCAGCAGCTCCGGCAGCGGATCGAGCGCGTGCTCGAGCAGCAAGCGCTGCAGTTCGCCTCCGGAAAGCTCCCCGAGGGCGCGCTCGCCCCGGCCATCGAGCTCCGCCGCGGCGAGGAGCCTGTCGATGCGCGCCCGGGTGGCCGCGGCGACGCCGAGGCACACCGGACGGCGCTGGCGGGAGAGCGCGAGGAACTCCGCCGCGGTGAGGGGCAAGGTGCGGTCGACCGCGAACCGCTGCGGCACCAGACCGATGCGACCGGCGGCGCGCCAGTGCAGCCGGATGCGCCCGCTGAACTCGGTCTCCCCGAGCACCGCCGCCAGCAAGGTGCTCTTCCCGGCGCCGTTCGGGCCGACGAGCATGGTGGTCGACCCGCACGGCACGGTGAGGGACACGTCCTCGAGCAGCACCTCGCCGCCGCGGCGGACGCACAGCCCGTCGATCTCGAGCAGCGGCGACGATCCGTCGTCGCTCACGACGCCGGCGTCCCACCGGGGTCGGTGACCAGCGCCTGGATCATCGCCGCGACGTTGCGGCGCATCTCGCGTTCGAACTCGTCGGCCGCGTAGGCGCCGGTCGCGATGTGGCTGATGGTGTACACGCGCGCGCCCGTCGACTCGCGCAGGACCTTCAGCAGCGGGGCCGGGAAGCTCTCCTCGCTGAAGACGACGCGGATCTTCTCCCGCCGCATCAGCTCGACCATCCTCTCCAGCTCCGCGGCCGACGGCACCAGCCCATGCGCCGGCTCGACCACGCCGACGATCTCGATGCCGAACTCCTGCATCAGGTAGGCGTATCCGTCGTGCACGGTGACGACACGCGTGATGCGGGCGTCGGCGAGGGTGCGCGCGGCGTCGGCCTTGATGGTGCGCAGGCGACGCGCGTAGGCCGCGGCGTTCTCCTGGAACGTCGCGGCGAGCGCCGGGCGCAGCTGCCCGAGCGCGCGCGCGATGAAGTACGTCTGCTGGATCGCGTTCGTGAACGACAGGAACGTATGCGAGTTCATCGCCGTGCCGTGCGCCGCGCGCATCAGCGGCACACTTTCGTTCGGGCGGACGATCGTGACGGTCGTGTTGCCCGCGGCCTTGATCATGTCGAAGATGAACTCGTCATGGCCGACACCGTTCACCACGATCGCGTCGAGGTCGGCCAGACGGGCGATGTCCTGCGGGGACGGCTGATAGTTGCCCGCGTCGACGTCACCGGGAATGACCGGCACGACGTCGACCGGCGTCCCGCGGACCACGTTGCTCGTCCACGAGTAGTACGGATGCAGCGTCACCCCGACCCGCAGCCGAGGCGACCCGCCGGCCGCCTGCTCGGCTGCGCTCGCCGGCGCGACGACTGCCAGCACCGCCAGCGCGATCAGACCGCCCACGCTTCCCCTCCACGCCACCGCCGTCCTCCTCACGGGCCCTGCGCGCCGACGAGCACCTGCGTCCACCCCGCGGCGAACGGCCGCGTCAAAGACGCATCGTCGCCCGGTACCACGCCGTCCGCGCGGAACCACAGCGTCACGTGCAGCAGGGTTCCGTCGGCGAGCCGGTGATGGGTTTCGTCTGCCGGCGCACCCGGCGCCACGGTCTCGCTGTATCCGGGCTCGGGCTCCTGGATGAGGGCCAGGACGGCCGGCACGTCCCGCGCGCCCGCGGCCGGCGTGCCAACGTAGGCGAGATAGCGTCCGTCGCGCACCAGACGCCAGGCGCGGGACGCGCCGCTGAAGGGCGGAATGCCTTCCGACGCCAGCATTGCGACCTCCGGCCATTGCCGGCTGGACGAGCGCAGCCGCTCCGCCTCCCCCAGCCCCTCCTGCATCTCGCGGAACGCCCGCTGCAGCGGCGGCGCGGCATCACGGAACAGCGTCTGGAACGGGGCGAGACCGACCGTTCGCGATCCGTCGTCGGGTCCGGGGCCGCCGCCATGCAGGCCGACCACCACCAGGGCGCCGAAGACGATCGCGCCCATGGCCTGGAAGACGAGGCGTCCCTCCCCGCGCGCCGACGGCGGCAGCACGTCGACGGTCCTGCACGCGAGGTCAGCCATCCAACGGCTTTCTACCTCGCGGCCTCGGCGATCGTCGATACCCCTCGCGCCGGCGAGGGTCGCGGGCGCCGGCTAGGGCCGCGCGCGTCCGGTGCGCATGCCGCCGCCCAGCGCCCGCGCCAGCGCGCGCACGCACTCGCCGACCGGGAGACGGCTGGTATCGATCTGCCGATGCGCGCGCGCGTACGCGGAACGACGCGACTCGAGAAGCCGTCTCAGCTCGTCACGCGCCGCGGGGCGGCCGGCCATCGGTCGGAGGTCGCCCTGGCGCACGACACGCTCCCAGTGATCCTCGGGATCGGCGCGCAGCCAGACCGTCAACGCCCGCTGGCGGAGGAGCCGGAACGCCGCCTCGTTGCCGACGATCCCCCCACCGGTCGCGAGCACCGCCCGCCCGTGCTCGTGCAGGAACCGCCGCAGCACGTCGGTCTCCAGCCGGCGGTACGCCGCCTCACCGCTCAGGGCGAACACGTCGGCGAGCGGCACGCCGGCGGTCTGCTCGATCAGCGCATCGAGCTCGAAGAACGGCACGCGCAGGCGCGCCGCCAGCCGCGAGCCGATGGTACTCTTTCCCGCGCCGCGCATCCCGAGGAGCGCGACCGGCCGCGGCGCCTGCGGCGCCTCGGCGCGCTCCGTCCGCGCGAGCAACGCGCCGGGGCTCGTCCCGAGGGCGTCGGCCAGGCTCGCCAGCCGCAGCACGGAAATGTTCGCCCGCCCCGCCTCGACCTCGGAGAGGAAGCGCGTCGAGAGGCGGCTGCGCGCCGCCAGGTCGCGCAACGACGCCCCCGACTCGTGGCGGAGCCGGCGCACCTCGCGGCCGATGGCGGGCAGGAGGTCGTCCATGAGTGGCATTATAATGCATCTCCGCAACCCCCAACGCAACATATTGCTTGCCTCCCGCGGCCCGCTGCGCTAGCAGCGGCACATGCCGGCGATTCGCTTCGACACCGAGCCGTCGCGCTACCGGCACTGGACGCTCGCCGTCGACGGTCCGGTCGCCACCCTCACGCTGGCCGTCGACGAGAGCGCCGGTCTCGTTCCGGGATACGTCCTGAAGCTCAACTCCTACGATCTCGGCGTCGACGTGGAGCTCGCCGACGCCATCCAGCGTCTGCGCTTCTGCCATCCCGAGGTGCGGGCGCTCGTCATCACGGCCCATCGCGAGCGGGTCTTCTCCGCGGGCGCCAACATCCGGATGCTCGGCCAGAGCTCCCACGCGTTCAAGGTGAACTTCTGCAAGTTCACCAACGAGACGCGGCTCGCGCTCGAGGAGATGAGCCGCGAGTCGGGCGTCGCGACGTTATGCGCCTTGAACGGCACCGCCTCGGGCGGTGGCTACGAGCTGGCGCTCGCATGCGACGAGATCCTCCTCATCGACGACGGCGCCTCCGCGGTATCGCTCCCCGAGGTGCCGTTGCTCGGCGTCCTCCCCGGCACGGGTGGACTCACCAGGCTCGTCGACAAGCGCCGCGTGCGCCGCGACCTCGCCGATTTCTTCGCGACCACCGCCGAGGGCGTACGCGGCGCGCGCGCCGTCGAGTGGGGCCTCGTCGACGAAATCGTGCCGCGCTCGGGGTTCGGCGCCCGTGTCGCCGAGCGGGGGCGCGAGCTCGCCGCGCGGGACGCGCCGCCGCCCGGTCCCGGCATCGTCTGGCCGCCCCTCGTCCGGCGGGCGACGGCGACGCTCGTGACGTACTCACACGTCGCGCTGACGCTCGACCATGCGAAGCGGGTCGCGACCCTCCTCGTCCGCGCCCCGCGCGCGCCGCAGCCGCGGGACGCGGCCGAGCTGCTGGTCGCCGGGGCGGGCGCGTGGGCGATCGCCGCCTGGCGCGAGCTGGACGATGCGCTGCTCCACCTGCGCGCCAACGAGCCGGAGATCGGCGTCGTCCTGCTGCGGACCGAGGGCGATCCCGACACCGTGCTCGCCGTCGACGCCATGCTCGCCGCGCAGCCGACACACTGGCTCGTGCGCGAGACGCTGCTGCTGCAGCGGCGCGTGCTGAAACGGCTCGACCTCACGGCGCGGACGTTCTACGCGCTCGTCGACGGCGGCTCCGCCTTCGCCGGGTCGCTCTTCGAGCTGGCGCTCGCGGCCGACCGCTCCTACATGCTCGCCTCGGCCGACACGCCCACCGCCGTCGCGCTGTCGCCCTCGAACGCGGGGCTTCTGCCCACCGCCGCGGGGATCTCGCGCCTGGCGACGCGCTTCCTCGGCGACGAGGAGCACGTGCGACACGTGCTCGCTCGGCGTGGGCCGTTCGGCCCCGCGCAGGCGCTCCGTGCCGGTCTCGTCACGTTCGCACCCGACGACCTGGATTGGCCCGACGAGATCCGCCTGGCCGTCGAGGAGCGTGCCGCACTCAGCCCCGATGCGCTGACCGGCATGGAGGCGAGCCTGCGGTTTCCCGGCCCGGAGACGCTCGAGACCAAGATCTTCGGGCGCCTGTCGGCGTGGCAGAACTGGATCTTCACCCGCCCGAACGCCACCGGCGAGCACGGCGCGCTGACGTCGTACGGGCGCGCCGGCGAGCGGCCGACGTTCGACTGGCGGCGCACCTGACGGAGGCGAGGCGATGAGCGGCGTCGCGCTCGACGAGACGATCCCCAACAACGTCCAGCTCTCCTCCGATAAGCGGCTGCAACGCGCCCTCGAGGCCTGGCATCCGCGGTTCCTGTCGTGGTGGCGGGAGATGGGTCCCGAGGGCTTCCAGGCGGACGACGTCTACCTGCGCACCGCGATCTCGGTGGACGCCGCCGGCTGGGCGCAGTTCGGCCGCGTGAAGATGCCCGACTATCGCTGGGGCATCTTCCTCGCGCAGGCGGACCCCGGCCGGACGATCGGCTTCGGCGACCATCTCGGCGCGCCGGTGTGGAACGAGATCCCGGGCGAGTACCGCACGCCGCTCCGCCGACTGGTCGTCACCCAGGGCGACACCGAGCCGGCCTCGGTCGAGCAGCAGCGTCTCCTCGGCAAGACCTGCCCCTCGCTGTACGACCTCCGCAATCTCTTCCAGGTGAACGTCGAGGAGGGCCGCCACCTGTGGGCGATGGCCTACCTGCTCCACACCTACTTCGGTCGCGACGGCCGCGAGGAGGCCGAGGCGTTGCTGCAGCGCCGCAGCGGGAGCGCCGACAAGCCGCGCATCCTGAAGGCGTTCAACGAGCCGATCGACGATTGGCTGTCGTTCATGATGTTCACGACCTTCACCGACCGCGACGGCAAGTACCAGCTCCTCGCGCTCGCCGAATCGGCGTTCGACCCGCTCGCGCGGACCTGCCGCTTCATGCTGACGGAGGAGGCTCACCACATGTTCGTCGGGCAGACCGGCGTCGCGCGCATCATCGAGCGCACCGCCGAGCTGGTCCGCGCCGGCAAGGATCCGGAAGCCTGCGGCGCCCTGCCCTTCGCGCTGCTGCAGCGCTACATCAACTTCTGGTACGCCGTCTCGCTCGACCTGTTCGGATCGGAGGTCTCGACCAATGCCGCCAGCTACTTCGCCGGCGGCCTGAAGGGCCGCCCGAAGGAGGCCCGCTACCCCGACCATCGCCTGCTCGACGGCGTGACGCGCGTCGAGCTCCTCGAGGACGGACGGCTCGTCGAGCGCGAGGTGGCGCCGCGCCTCGCCCTCAACCTCGACGTGCGCGACGCGTACCGCGACGATTGCCGCAGCGCCATCGACAAGTGGAACCGCATCGTCGCCGACCTGGGCATCGAGTTCCGCCTGCCGTCGGAGCGCTTCCATCGCAGCGTCGGCACCTTCGCCGCGGGCGCGTTCGCTCCCGATGGCACGCCGCTCGACGCGGACGACCTGCGGCGCCGTGCCGACGAGTTCCTGCCCTCGGACGCCGACCGCGCCTACGTGCGGAGCCTCATGACCCGTCCGGTGACGGCGCCCGGGCAGTTCGCCGGGTGGATCGCCCCGCCGGCGCGCGGTATCGATGGTCGTCCGATCGACTTCGAGTACGTGCGCTTCAACGAGGCGTGACGCACGGCCATAGCAGAGCCATGACCCCCCGCACACGACGCTCCCCGCACGCGCGGTACACGCCCGCCGGACCGGACGGCATCGGCCGGCTCGAGCTGACCCGACCCGAGAAGCTGAACGCGACCGACGACGATTCCGTCGACGACCTCGACCGCGCCGCGGGCCGGGCGCTGCGCGATCGGCGCGCGCGCGCCGTGATCGTCGCCGGCCGTGGCCGTGCGTTCTGCAGCGGCATCGATCTCGCGGCGCTCGCCGGCGATCGGCTCGGCGCCGATTGGTTTCGCCGTTGGGACGTCGCGCTCGCGAAGATCGAGGCGATCCCGGTCGCGACCGTCGCCGCGATCCAGGGTCCGTGCCTCGGCGGCGGGTTGCAGATCGCCCTCTGCTGCGATCTCCGCCTCGCCGGCGAGGGTGCGACGTTCGGTCTCTCCGCCGTGCGCCACGGCATCGTTCCCGGCCTCGCGACGTATCGGCTGCCGCGGGTGGTCGGCATGGATGCGGCGCGCGAGATGATGCTCCTCGGCGAGACGTGGGACGCCGCGCGCGCCGAGCGATTGCGCCTCGTCGGCCGCGTGGTGCCGCTCGCGCGCCTTCAGGAGGCGGCCCTCGCCGTCGCGACGACGCTGGCCGCCAACGTGCGCACCGCGGTCGTCGAGACCAAGCGCCTCACGCTGCGCGCCTACGACCTGCCGTTGGAGCGATTCCTCGCCGCCTACGTGCGGGCGCAACGCCGCTGCTGGAGCGATCCCGAGACGAAAGCGAACCTCGCGCGCTACCGCGCCGGCCGCTGGCGCGGCTGAGCCATGAACGCCGCGGCCGAGATCGTGCGCGCCGGCGACGATGCCACGGTGGCGATCCGCGTGCGCGGCGACGCCCGTCGCCTCGACGTCACCCGCGGCGAGCTGCGCCGACGGGTCCGGCAGGCGGCGCGGGCGTTCGTCGCACTCGACGTCGCACCCGCGTCACGGGTGGTGCTCGCGCTGCCCGATGGCCCCGAGCTCGTGACGGCGTTTCTCGGGGCGATCTGGCACGGTGCCGTCCCCGTCGTCCTGAGCTCGTTCCTGCGACCCGACGCCTATGCATCGATCGTCGCCGAGAGCGAGGCCCGGGCGGTCGTCGCGGCCGGGCCCGTCGCCGAAGCGCTGCGCCGTGACGTCCCCTCCTCGGCAGCGACGATGCTGGCCGTCGCGCCCGACGGCAGCGGCGACTTCGCCGCCCTCGTCGAGCGGCAGCCCCCCGTGGCCGCGCCCTACGACGCCGCGCCCGACGCCCCCGCCTTCTGGCTGTACAGCTCGGGCACGACGGGCCGGCCGAAGGGCGTCATCCACGTGCAGCGCGCCGTCGGGCACGCGGTCGCGAGCTACGGTCGACACGTGCTCGCACTCGACGCGCGCGACGTTGCCCACGCGACCTCGAAGCTCTTCTTCGCCTACGGGCTCGGCGCCGGTCTCTACTTCCCGCTCGCCGCCGGAGGGACGAGCGTCCTCTCGCCCGAGTCCTTCGCGCCGGCGCGCACGTGGCGCATCCTCGCGGAGGAGACGCCGTCGCTCTTCTTCGCCGTCCCTTCGGCGTACCGCGCGCTGCTGGACGCCGCGCCCGCCGGCGCACCGACGGCGCTGGCGCGCGTACGACGCTGCGTCTCGGCCGGCGAGGCACTGCCCGAGGCGATCGCGCGCGAGTGGAAGGCGCGCTTCGACGTGGAGATCCTCGACGGCCTCGGCGCCACGGAGGCGCTGCACATCTTCCTCTCGCAGCGCCCCGGCGAGCCGGCCTCGGGCACGCTCGGGCGCCCGGTCCCGGGCTACGACGTCCGGGTCGTCGACGAGCGCGGCACCCCCGTCGTCGCCGGCACCCCGGGTGCGCTGCGGGTCCGCGGCGCCAGCATCGCCGCGGGCTACTGGTGCCGCCCCGAGGCGGAGGCGCGTGCGTTCGTCGACGGCTGGCTCGTGACCGGCGACCAGGCCGTCGCGCACGCGGATGGCGCCATCCGGCTTCTCGGACGCACCGATGATCTGCTGAAGGTCTCCGGGCAGTGGGTGTCTCCGGCCGAGATCGAGGGCGTGATCGGCGCCGTCGCCGGCGTGCGCGAATGCGCGGTCGTCGGCGTGCCGGGCGCCAGCGGCCTGGTCGAGCTGGTCGCCTGGATCGTCCCCGACCAGCCGGGCGACGATACGCTGGGGAGCCGTCTCGAAGCGACGTGCACGGCGCGCCTCGCGCGCTTCAAACGACCGCGGCGCACCCGCTTTCTGGAGGCGCTGCCGCGCACGCCGACCGGGAAGATCCAGCGCTTCGTCCTGCGCGAGCGATCGCTCGCCGGGGATCCGCGCGCCGGCAATCGCACTTGAACGGGAGGCCGCATGACGCTCTGGAACTGTGACGTGCAGGACGGGATCGCCCTCGCGACGTACGTGAATCCACCGATGAACTATCTCTGCGCCGACGGTACCCGTGAGCTCGCCGCGCTGATCGACACGTGGCACGACCCCACGATCCGCGCCGTCGTCCTGACGGGTGGTCTCCCCGGCAAGTTCATCACCCACTACAGCGTCGAGGAGCTGCTGGGGCTCGCGAGCGACCGGGAAGCGCTCCGCGCCGTCGGCACGGCGCTCACGGCGGGCTTCCATGGGATGCTGACGACGCTCCGCGACCTGCCGAAGCCCGTGATCGCCGCCATGAACGGGGACGCCATGGGCGGCGGCTTCGAGCTCTGCCTGTCCTGCGACCTGCGCGTCGCGCAGCGCGGCGACCATCGCTTCGGCCTTCCCGAGGTCAAGCTCGGCATCCTGCCCGGCGGCAGCGGCACGCAGCGGTTGGCGCGCCTCGTCGGCGCGGGGCGCGCGGTCGAGCTGATCCTGCGCGGCCGGGTGGTGACGCCGGAGGACGCGCTGGGGCTCGGCCTGGTGCACGAACTCACCGACGACGCCGCCGCGCGCGTCCGGACGATCGCGCGCGAGATGGCCACCCTGCCGCCAGTCGCGGTCGCGGCCGCGAAGCGCGCCGTCTATGCCGGCAGCGATACCGATCTCCAGACCGGCCTCGACATCGAGGGCGCGGCGTTCCTCGAAACGATGCTCTCCGACGACGCGCTCGCCGCGATGCGCGCCTATGTGGCGATCCCGCCCGCCGACCGCCGGCGCTGGATCGAGCGCGCGAGCGTCAGCGGACGGTGACCCGGGCGATGCCGATCATCGCCTCGCGGGTCATGATCGCGGCGAGCTGCTCCGTGCTCCAGCCCTCCGTGCCCTCCGGGCGAAGCGGCAGCACCAGGTAGCGCGTCTCACCGCTCGTGTCCCACACGCGCACCGCGACGCCCTCGGGGAGGTCGAGTCCCATCTCGCGCAGCAGCGACCGCGGCTCGCGCACCAGACGGGCGCGGTATGCGGGGCTCTTGTACCAGTCGGGAGGCAGGCCGAGCAGCGACCATGCGGTGCACGAGCACTGCGTACAGACGATCGCGTTGTGCACGGTCGGGGTGTTCTCGAGAACGACGATGGACCGCTCATACCCGAGCTCGGCGCAGGCCGCGGTGCCGTCGGCGAGGAGCCGGGCACGATAGGCGTGGTCGGTCCACGCGCGCGCCACCACGCATGCTCCGTTCCGCGGGCGCAGCTCCTCGATGTCCGCGATGGCGCCTTCGAGGAAGGCCTCGGGCACGAGCCCGCGCGCCGTCAACGCGCCCGCGAGCGCGTCCACCCGGGCAGCGATCGGCGCCGGCGGCACGGGGCGGCGCGGATCACTCACGCGGCACCTCCAGATAGCTCTCCCACAGGTCGACGATCACCGACTCGTCCGACCCACCCTCGTTGCTCCACAGCTCCTTCGCCGCGAACTCCACGTGGTACGTCTGCTCGCGCGGGGCGCGGTGCCCGTGGCCGGCCGCGTCGGGCAGGACGAAGTGTGGCGTCACGCGCACGACGATGCCCCGCTTTCCCCGCACGTAGCGCGGCGCACGCGTGTGGCCGCACGTGCGCGCGTCCCGTACGCGGACCGGATCGCCGACGGCGAACCGGGCGGGCGTGTCGGGCGCCGCGGCGGCCGGCGCGATCGACGCCGCCGCTCGCGAGAGCGGCACCCGCCCGCCCGTCGCTCCAGCTCCTCGCGCGTGACGACGCCCTTCTCCACCAACAACGACGCGACGCCGGTGAACCAGCGCTCGTAGTACGACGCCGCGAGGTAGTGGGCGGGGTCGATGCGCTCGACCGCGTGGCGATACTCGTGCACGTTGTACGCGCGCAGGACCGCGAGGCCGAGGACGTTGAGCGCGAAGGCGCGCGCCTCCCAGGGTTCGTGGAAGACCGGCTCGTCGCGCTCCCTCTCGATCGCGCCGAAGCCGCTCATGCCGCCGAGACCGTGAATGCCGTCCACGCGAGCCTCCACACCGCGCCTATCACCGCCGGTCCGGCCGCGTCCGCCGCGCGACGGCCCCCGGCTCCACCCCGCCCCCCTTTCGTGACAGACTCGGAGCGGATGCCGGAGCCTGCCGCGAGATGCTGGAGCTGCAACGGGCCGATCGACGATGCGGACCGCTATTGCCGACACTGCGGCCAGGGCCGCGGCGCCGCGCTCGCGTGGTACTACCGGCCGTTCTGGATCGTCGTGCTCGCGCTGACGGCGCTCGGACCCTTCGTGCTGCCGCTCGTCTGGCGGACGCCCCGCCTCGACCGGCCCGCCAAATGGGTCGCGACGATCGTCGTGCTGGTGGTGTCCGCCTATCTCGCGTGGGAGTTCGTCGCCACCGTGCGGCAGCTGGGCGACCTGCTCGGAGGGGGTGACGTCTCGTTGACTTGACTTCGCCAATGGCCAGTTTGGCGAATCATGCCGACGAGGCCCGAGGTTCCCCACCCGCGCCGCGCTGGGTCGCGCGAAGCGCCTCAAGCAGTGGACGTTCCACCAGCGTGACGAGCGGCGGATCGCCGCCGCCACACGCGCGCTCCAATCCGCATGGTGAGACAGGAGGACGCGATGAAGCCCCTCGCCTTCCGGCAGGTCGACGTGTTCACCAAGGTGCCGTTCCGCGGCAATCCCGTCGCCGTGGTGCTCGCCGGCGACGGCCTCTCCGACGAGCGGATGCAGGCCGTCGCCCGCTGGACGAACCTCTCCGAGACCACGTTCGTCTGCGCGCCCCGCGATCCGGCCGCCGACTACCGGCTGCGCATCTTCACGCCGCGCCGCGAGCTGCCCTTCGCCGGCCACCCGACGATCGGGTCGGCGCACGCGGTGCTGCGCCACGGCCTCATCCCGCGGACGGCCGGACGCCTCGTGCAGGAGTGCGCCAAGGGACGCATCGAGCTCACGATCGACGGCGATTGTCTGCTGCTGGCCCTGCCGGCCGCCGGTATCCGCACGCCGACGCCGGCGCAGCTCGCCGCGGTTGCGGCGGGTCTCGGGGTCCCGCCCGACGGCATCCTGAGCGCCGCGATCATCGACGTCGGGCCGGTGTGGTTCACGGCGCAGCTCGCGAGCGCGGACGTCGTGCGCGCGCTGACGCCCGACATGCAGCGGCTCTCCGCCGGCGAGGCGATCGGCGCCCACGGCGTCACCGTCTTCGGCCTCTGCCCGTCCGGCGCCGACTCGGACGTCGAGGTCCGGTCGTTCGCGCCCGGCGACGGCATTCCCGAGGACCCCGTCTGCGGCAGCGGCAACGGCTGCGTCGCGGTGCTCGTCCGCCGCGAGGGGCTGTTGCGGCAACGCGCGTACGTCGCCACCCAGGGGCGCTGCCTCGGACGCGACGGCCGGGTCGCGGTACGCCTCGACGAGGACGGCACGATCTGGCTCGGCGGCCACACGGTCACCTGCGTCGAGGGCGTGCTGCACGTCTGAAGGCCGACGGCCCCTTGGAGCACCGGGCGGGTTGGTTCGGGTCGGCGGAGCACGTAAGGTCCGGCTCAGCGACGTCCGCCACCCGGCGCGTCGAGCGACGGAGGGACCAGCCATGCCCGACACGAACCGACAATGGATCCTCGTGAAGCGGCCCGAGGGCCCGCTCACCGACGACTGCTTCGCGCTGCGCCAGGGTCCCGTGCCCGCGCCGCGCGCGGGCGAGTTCGTCGTCCGCAACGAGCTCCTGTCGTGCGACCCGACGCAGCGGGCCTGGATCGAGATCGACACGTATCTCCCGAAGGTGCCGCTCGGCGAGGTGGTGCGCGCCGCCGCGGCCGGGCGGGTCGTCGCCTCGCAGCACCCGGACTTCGCGGTGGGCGACGCCGTCCAGGGCGGCTTCGGGTGGCAGGACTACTGCGTCACCGACGGCAAGGGCCCGCTCGGCGCCATCAAGCTGCCGCCCGGCGTGCCGCTCGAGACCGCGCTCAGCCTGTTCGGCATCACCGGCCTCACGGCGTATTTCGGGATGGTCGACGTCGCGGCGGTCAAGGCGGGCGACACGGTCGTCGTCTCGGGCGCGGCAGGCTCGACCGGCTCGCTCGCGGCGCAGATCGCCAAGAATCTCGGCGCCACCGTGATCGGTATCGCCGGGGGCGCGAAGAAGAAGGCCTGGTTGACGGGCGAGCTCAAGCTCGACGCGGCCATCGACTACAAGAGCGAGGACGTCGCCGCGCGCCTGAAGGCGCTCGCGCCGAAGGGCCTGAGCGTCTACTTCGACAACGTCGGGGGCACGATCCTCGAAGCCGCCCTCGACAACCTCGCGATCGGCGCGCGCATCGCGCTCTGCGGCGCGATCGCCGGCTACGACGACCACTCGAAGGCGCACGGCCCGGCAAACTACACCAACCTGATCATCTACCGCGCCACCATGCGCGGCTTCCTCGTCCTCGACTTCCTCGATCGCGCCATGGAGGCGGTCGGACGCCTCATGCAGTGGTCGGCGGAGGGCAAACTGGTGAACGCGGTGGACGTCGCCGAGGGTCTCGAGCAGACTCCCCGGGCGTTCCGCAATCTCTTCACCGGCGGCAACCTCGGCAAGCAGCTCGTCCGCATCGCCTGAAGGAGACCCGATGATCGACCTCCACACCTGGACCACCCCGAATGGACGGAAGGTCTCCATCATGCTCGAGGAGGTCGGCCTGCCCTACAAGGTCATTCCGGTGAACCTCGCCCAGAACGAGCAGGCGACCCCCGGGTTCACCGCCATCAACCCGAACCAGAAGATCCCCGCCATCATCGACCACGACGTCGCCGGCGGTCCGCTCGCGATCTTCGAATCCGGCGCGATCCTCGTGCATCTCGCGGAGAAGACCGGCCGTCTCCTGCCGCGCGACGTGCGCGCGCGCGCCGCCGTGATGCAGTGGCTGATGTACCAGATGAGCCACGTCGGCCCGATCCTCGGCCAGACGGGGCATTTCGTGAACCAGGCGCCGGAGAAGATCCCGTACGCCATCCAACGCTTCATCGGCGAGTCGGTACGCATCCTCGGCGTCCTGAACGTCGGCCTCGCCGACCACGAGCACCTGGCCGGCGACTACTCGATCGCCGACATCGCGACCTACCCGTGGGTGGTCGCCGCCTGGGGACCCTTCCAGTCGATGATGCCCGAGAAGGTCGCCGAGTTCGGCAGCGTGCGGCGCTGGCTCGACGGGGTCGGCGCCCGGCCGGCGGTGCAGCGCGGCATGGCCGTGCCGGCCGGGTCATAGTCGCCACCCGGCCGCAATTTTTGCCAAGAGGCGGCGCCCCCTCCTGCCCTATACGGCGGCAAAGGAGACGCACGCATGGCTTCCATCCATCGAGAGATCGTCGTCGAGGCGCGCCCCGGGGAGGTGTGGGACGCGATACGCGACCTGGGCGCGATCCACGACCGGCTCGCGCCGGGGTTCGTCGTCGCCACCCGCCTGGAAGAGGGGGCGCGCATCGTGACCTTCGGGAACGGGCTCGTGGCGCGCGAGCTGATCGTCGACGTCGACGACGTCGCACGGCGCCTCGTCTGGTCGGTCGTCGGCGGCCGCATGACCCACCACAACGCGTCGCTGCAGGTCTTTCCCGGCGAGGACGATCGCAGCCGCGTCGTCTGGATCGCCGACCTGCTACCGCACGAGCTCGCACCGGTGATCGCCGGCATGATCGAGCAAGGCATGCGGGTCATGCGACAGACGCTCGAACGGGGCTGACGGGCGCGGTTGCCAGACACGATCGTGTCCACTACTGACACGATGGTGTCTCCCCTGCGCAACGAGTTGCGGCGCCGGCGCGTCGCGCGCGGCTGGTCGCAAGCCGACCTCGCCGGGCGGACCGCGCTGTCCCGGGCGGCGATCAGCGCCATCGAGACGCGGCGCGTGGTGCCGTCGACGGCGGCGGCGCGCACGCTGACACGCGCCCTCGCCTGCCAGATGGCAAATCTGTTCCACCTCCCTGCCGGCGCGGTGCCGGGCGCGCCCGTCTGGGCGTGGCAGGGCGTTCAGCGGCCGCTCCCGGTGCGCGCGCGTCGGCGCGCGGACGATCCTCCATCCGGGCGAGCGCTCCGAGGAGCATCGGTGAGCGGAACGACCGGGATCGGGCGCTGGATCGTCGGAATGGCACTCGCCATGCTCATCGGCACGCCCCGGCCGACGTCGGCGGACGAGGCGCTCTCGGCGAGCGCGCTCGGCAGGATCCTCGTCAAGAAGGGCCTGATCACGCCGGAGGAGCTGCGGCAGGCCGAAGCGGAAGCCAACCAGACGGGCACGGCGGACGCATCGCGCCTCGAGGCCATCAAGGCGAAGCTGCCGAGGTGGCTCGACATGGTGACGCCCTTCGGCGACCTCCGTCTGCGGACCGAAGGCTTCTACCAGAGCGAGCTGCCGGCCCGAATGCGTTTCCGGGTCCGGGCGCGTCTCGGCGCCACGTTCGCGCCGAGTGACGAGGTCAGCGCCACCGTGCGCCTGGCGACCGGCAACCCGAACGATCCCATCTCGAGCAATCAGACGCTCGACGGTACATTCACACGCAAGTCGATCAACTTCGACTGGGGCTATCTCACGTTCAAGCCGGGACGACGCATCGGGTCGGAGCCCGGCTGGCTCACGGTGACGGCCGGAAAGTTCGGCATCAACGCCTATCGACCGTCCGAGCTCGTGTGGGACGACGACGTGTCCCCCGAAGGCGCGACCGAGACCATGACCCTCCTCGATCACCGCGACGGCTTCGTCCGCGGCCTGCGCGTGAGCGGATTCCAGTGGATCCTCGACGAGATCGCGGACGGCACCGACCCCTGGATTCCGGGAGGACGAATCCTCCTCGAGACCGCGCCGAGCAGCGCCAGCAGCTGGACGGTGGCGATCGCCGACTACGACTACCAGCACATCGACGCGGTCGCACGCAAGTTCCTCAACCCGTTCGCCGATCCGCCGACGGACTCGAAGGCGAACTCGAGCTTCAACAGCCAGCTCGCCAACAGCAACTCGGTGGTGAGGGACGCCAACGGCACCATCCTCGGCTACAAATCGGGCTTCAACGTGCTGAACGTGTCGACGGCTCTCGATGCCGCCGATCCCGTCGGCGTACACCTTCCCGCCGGCATCTTCGGCGATCTCGCGTACAACACGCTGGCCGACGGACGGAATCTCGGATTGTACGTCGGGGCGGGCGTCGGCCGCGCCGGCACGGACTGGTACCGCGACACGCTGAGGAACCCGGGCGATTGGGGCGTGTCCTATACGTACGCCTGGGTCGAGAAGAACTCGGTGGTGTCGATCCTCGCCTTCAGCGACATCAACGAGTTCTCCACGCCGGCGGCGACCGGGACGTCGCGCGCCACCCAGAAGGGCGCCACCAATCTCATGGCGCACATCGTGCGGCTCGACTACGTCCTGCTGCCCAACCTCCAGCTCACGGCAAAGGCGTACGTCGAGAACGTCCTCGAGAGGAAGATCTCCAACGCCGCGCTCACCGGCAATCCGACGCTGGTGCGGACGCAGCTCGACGCGATGCTCCGCTTCTGACCGATGCGCTTCGTGACCAGGTCGCCGACGGCATGCCGCCTGGCCGGCGTCGCCGCGTTCCTCTCCGTCGTGCCGACGAGCATGCCCGCTGCGGCCGTACCGACGCCCGCGACGACGCAGCGGCCGACCGGAACCGTCACGGTGTTCGCCGCAGCGTCACTGACGGCGGCCTTCCAGTCCGTGGCGACCGCGTTCGAGCGCGCGCACGCCGGCGCGTACGTGCGGCTCAACTTCGCCGGCTCGCCGATCCTGGTGCGGCAGATCGCGGAGGGGGCGCCGGCCGACGTGTTCGCCGCCGCCGACGAGGCGAACATGCAGAAGGTCGTGGACGCCGGCGACGCAGCGGGCGCGCCGGCGACCTTCACGCGCAACGCGCTGCAGATCGCCGTGGCGCCGGACAACCCGAAGCACGTGGAAGGTCTCGCCGATCTCGGGAGGCCCGGCCTCGTCGTCGCGCTCTGCGGACCGACGGTCCCCTGCGGCCGCTACGCCGCCGAGGCGTTCGCCAAGGCCGGCATCCCGATGCCGGCCGCCAGCCAGGAGACGGACGTCAAAGCGGTCGTCACCAAGGTGGCCCTGGGCGAGGCGGACGCGGGCGTGATCTATGTCACCGACGTCCGCGCCGCGGCCGGCAAGGTCGCGGGCGTGGTCATTCCCGAACCGACCAACGTCGTGGCGCGCTATCCGATCGTGGCGCTCGCCCACGCGCCAAACCCGAGCGCCGCGGCGGCGTTCGTCGCGTTCGCGCTCTCCGCCGAGAGCCAGCGGATCCTCGGAACGCTCGGCTTCTTGCCGAGGTGAGATGGCCCGCCGGGGGGTCCGTCAGGCGCGTCGCGGCACCGTCCCGCATCTCGCCGTCGCCGTCGCGGGCGCCGGCGCGGCGCTGTTCGCCCTGCCCCTCCTCGGTCTCCTGTGGCGCGCCGTGGAGACGGACGTCTGGGCGGCGCTCACCACCCCCGCGGCACGCACCGCGCTCTGGCTGTCGCTGCTCTGCTCGCTCTCCGCAACCGTCTGCGCGATGCTGCTCGGGCTGCCGCTCGCCTGGGTGCAGGCGCGCCTCAATTTCCGCGGCCGCGCCCTGCTCCGCGGTCTGACGCTCCTGCCGATCGTCCTGCCGCCGGTGGTGGGCGGCGTCGCGTTGTTGGCGGCCTTCGGGCGGCGCGGGCTCGTCGGCCAATGGCTCGATCGAGCGCTCGGCGTGCGCCTGCCGTTCACGACGCCGGGCGCGGTGCTTGCCGAGACGTTCGTCGCGATGCCGTTCTTCGTGCTCACGGTCGAGGCCGCCCTGCGCGGCATCGATACGCGCCTGGAGGACGCGGCACGCACGCTCGGCGCCAGCCCCTGGACGGTCTTCCGGCGGGTGACCGTTCCGCTCATCCGCCCGTCGATCCTGGCCGGCGCCGCGCTCTGCTGGGCCCGCGCCCTCGGCGAGTTCGGCGCCACCATCACGTTCGCCGGCAATTTTCCCGGCCGTACGCAGACGCTGCCGCTCGCCGTCTACCTCGCCCTGGAGAGCGACCCGAGCTCGGCCATCGTGCTCAGCCTCGTGCTCCTCGGCCTCTCCCTGGCGGTCCTGGTCGCCCTGCGTGACCGGCTCGGAGGGACGGCGTGAGCCTGCGCGCCTCCCTGCGCCTGACGCTCGGCTCCCTCGACCTCTGGCTCGAGCTGCACGTCGATCCCGGCAGCACCGTCGCCGTGCTCGGCCCGAACGGCGCCGGCAAGACGACGCTGCTGCGCGCCCTCGCGGGCCTCGTGCCGTTGCAGAGCGGACGGGTCGTTCTCGACGACCAGGTCCTCGACGACCCGGCGCGCGCCGTGCACGTTCCGCCCGAGGAGCGTCCGCTCGCGGTGGTGTTCCAGGACCACCTGCTCTTCCCGCACCTCACCGCCATCGAGAACGTCGCCTTCGGACTGCGCTGCCGCGGCATGGCGCGGGCGGAGGCGGGCCGCCGGGCGCAGGAGTGGCTGGCGCGCGTCGGTCTCGGCGACCGCGGCGGTGCCCGGCCGGGGGCCCTCTCCGGCGGGCAGGCACAGCGCGTGGCGCTGGCGCGCGCCCTCGCCGTCGGGCCGCGACTGCTCCTGCTCGACGAGCCGCTTTCCGCGCTCGACTACGGAGCGCGCGCCGAGCTCCGCCACACCCTGCGCCGCACGCTCGACGCGTTCGCCGGCGTTCGCCTGCTGGTGACGCACGATCCACTCGAAGCGATGGCCTTGGCCAGCCGCTTGATCGTGCTGGAGCAGGGCCGCGTCGTGCAGGCGGGCTCGCCCGCGGAGATCGCCGAGCGGCCGCGCTCCCGTTACGTCGCCGATCTGGTGGGCGTCAACCTGTTCCGTGGCCGGGCGGGCGGCGACCATGTGGTCCTCGACGGTGAGGCGACGCTGAGCGTCCCCGGGGCCGGGAGCGGCGACGTGTTCGCCGTCATCCATCCGCGCGCGGTCGCCCTGCACCGCCGCCCGCCCGAGGGGACGCCGCGCAATGTCTGGTACGCGCCGGTCGCGGCGCTCGACGTCGAGGGTCCACGCATCCGCATCCGCTGCAGCGGCGCGATCCCGATCGTCGCCGAGATCACGCGCGCGGCCATGGAGGAGCTGCACCTCGATCGCGGCGGCGACGTCTGGGTGAGCGTCAAGGCGACCGAGATCGCCGTCTACCCGGCTTGAGCGCCTCCGGGTCGAACACGATGCCGATCGGGTTCGCGGCGAACTCGCCACCGCGCATCCAGACGTCGATCGCCTCGGCCGATGGCAGGACCGCGCCGATCTTCCAGGCCGGATCGTGCGTCTCCTGCATGTCGAGGATCTTGATCGGGAGCGCGTCGGTGCCGAGAGCGGCGCGCACGCGCGCGAGACAGCGCGCCCCGGTGAAGTCCTCCACCCGTTCGCCGGCGTCGCGGAAGTACGGCGTTTGGGTCTCCGCGCGGCGCACCGGCCGCCTCAGCCGCCGCCCTGCCAGGCACGCACGGCATCGAGCGACCAGACGAGCATCAGCACGTTCAGGACGAGGTTGTCGCGAATCCAGAGAAGCAGCACCGTCTCCAGCGTGATCGTCAGGACGACGGTCCCCCAGACGGGCAACGCGGCGGCGAGCGCGAACCCGCAGATCGCGGCCACGATGTCGCCGAGGGAGTTCACCACGCTGTCGCCGTCGTAGCCCTGCGCGATCGTCGCCGCGCGATAGCGGCGGATCACCGCGTCGGTGTTCTCCAGGACCTCCCACGTGCTCTCCGCCCCGATCGCCGCGAGCGCGCGGAGCATGAGGGACGAGCGTCCGGCGACGCCGCGCAACAGCGCGTAGAGGAGGACGCCGTGCGTGACGTGTGTGAACGTGTACGGGTCGGTGAGCTGCTGCGAGTTCTCGTCACCGTGCACGTCGCCCGCGTACAGACGCACCGGGCCGTGGCGATAGGTCGGCACCCGCCCCATGCCGAGGAGGAGCGTGGCCGCGAGGGTGACGAGCAGCAGCGCCGCGAGGCCGCTCGCGACGGCGTTCGCGCCGCCGTCCGGCACCGGCGCGGCGCGGCCACGCCATCCGATCACCGCGAGCGACGCGCCCGCCATCGTGGCTACGCCCATGGGTCCCGGTATCATGAAACCGCGGCGACGGTAGCGTGCGACCGGCTGGCGGACAAGCAGGAGTTGACCGCGGCCCGCGGTGGAGGAAAAGAGTCTGATGGCCCATCGACCACCGCACCTCGCGCTCGGCGCGCTGCTGGCGATCACCATCGGCACGGTGCTCGCGGTCGCGCGCCCGGCCCCGGCCGCCGACGCAGCGCCCGCCGTCGCGGCCCCGGCCGGGCAGCAGCCCGCGCCGGCGCTTGGAGGCGACGCGCGCCCGGACGAGGAGGATCCGAACGCCGACGCCCTCGAGCGCTGGCGGGAGGACGACCGTGAGGACGGCGCGGCCGAGCGTCAGGAGCGTCGCGAGCGGGAACGGATCGAGAGACGGCTCGACGAGGAGTTCGACGGCGTGGAACCGAAGGATTGAGCGACCGGGCTTGCCGGCCCGTGATACGGAGGTACCATGACCGAACCCGTGAGCCTGTCCGCCGCGCGCGCGCTGGGCGGCGTCCGCCTACTGATGCTGCGCGGTGTGCCGAGCCCGTGGGGGCAGGCGGCGAAGGGGCTGCTCGAGATCAAGGGCATTCCGTTCGTGCGCGCCCACCAGGAAGCGGACGATCCCGACACCTTGCTGCGCGAGTGGACGGGCCAGGAGAGCTATCCGGTCCTGGCCTACGAGCAGGAGCGTCCGCGCAGCGGCTGGGCCGACGTCCTCTTCCTGACCGAGCGCCTCGCGCCGGCGCCGGCCCTCATCCCGGCCGAGCCGGCGGCACGAACCGCCTTCTTCGGGCTGGCCCACGAAATCTGCGGCGAGATGGGCCTCGGCTGGTGCGGGCGATTGCTGACGATCGACACGCAGCTCCGGGCCGCGCCGAACGACCCGTTCTTCACCGCCTTCGGCGCCAAGTACGGCTATTCGGGGGGCGCGGCCAGCGTCGCCCCGCGGCGCTGCGCCGAGGTGCTCGGCCAGCTCGACGCCTGCCTCGCCCGCAGCCATGCCGGCGGGGGCGAATATCTCCTCGGGCGCACGCTCACTGCCCTCGACGTCTACTGGGCGGCGTTCTCGAACGTGATCAGCCCCCTGCCGCCCGAGCGCTGCCCCATGCCGGATTTCTTCCGCGCGATGCTCACCGCCAAGGACCCGCAGGTGCGGGCCGCCATCACGCCCCGGCTGCTGGCGCATCGCGACCTCGTCTGGGAGCGCCACCTCCGCCTGCCGATGGAGCTATGACCTCATGAGCGCCCGCTTCGAGCAACCCGCCGACCATCCCCACGTCGCGGTGGTCACCATCGATCGCCCGGCCCAGGCGAACGCCCTCGACCCACCGACCCTGCGGCAGCTCGCCGACCATTGGCGCCGCATCGCCGCCGACCCGGACATTCGCTGCGCGGTCCTCACCGGCGCGGGCGAGCGCGTCTTCTGCGCCGGCATGGACATGAAGACGACCATCCCCCTGTCGCAGCGGTTCGCGCGTGGCGAGCGCGTCGACGACGAGACGTTCGCCGCCCTGCGCAGCGTAGCCACCGCCCTGCTCGCCGGATTCGACCTGCAGACACCGCTCGTGTGCGCGGTGAACGGCCATGCGCGCGCCGGCGGCTTCGACCTGATGCTCGCCTCCGAAATCCGCTACGCGGTGCCGCACGCCACCTTCGCGCTCGAGGAGGTGGCGCTCGGCCTCTATCCCACCGGCAACGCGACGGTCCTCCTGCCGCGGCAGATCCCGTGGGTGCACGCCCACGAGCTGCTGCTCACGGCACGGCCGATCGACGCCGCCCGCGCGCTCGCGATCGGTCTCGTGAACGGGGTGGTGGCCCCCGATCAGCTCATGGCGACGGCGCTTGCGACCGCGGATGCGATCGCCGCCAACGCGCCGCTCGCCGTCCGCGAGACGCGGCGGGGCGTGCGCGAGATCCTGCACCTCGGCCTCGCGGACGGGTACCGGCGTCAGGAGGAGATCGGCGCGCCGCTCCGTCGCAGCGCGGATGCACGCGAGGCGCAGCGCGCATTCGTGGAGAAACGCCCCCCGGGGTGGACGGGGCGCTGACCGGCGGCGCGTCAGGGGACGGCGGTGCCGTCGAAGTACTTCGCCGCGAGCGTCCAGGCCCCGATGCCAACCTGCGCGCCCACGATCCGCCCCGCGAAGTCGTCGACGCGGGGATGGATGCCGCCGTAGAGGCGTGACAGCCCAGCCTGATCGGCGGCGTCGTAGTACGACGCCCATTGCAGGCGCACGTCGGTCGTCGGCCCGCGCTCGAACCTGAGGAACGCGTTCGCCGGCGCGACGAACTCCGCGAAGCCGCCGGGAAAGAACGGGCTGCCGGTGAGGTGCGCCAGCACCTCGGCAGCGGCGCGACTGAACGTGCTGTGTCCGGAGAAGTACGACGCGAACGCCGGCGTCACGAAGGTGTCGCGCTGATACGGCAGCCAGTTCTTCGCCCGGATCCACGCGGCACCGCTGGCCTGCGTCGTGGGATCGGCGGGCGGCCCGGGCCACACGTGCAACGCGACCTCACCGACGAAGGCGGCGAGCGCGGCGTGACGCTCTCCGGGAGCGCTGCTCGCCGGCGTGATCACCTCGATCAGGCCCGGCACGAGCGGCAGGCCGTTCGCGGCGTACGACGGGCCCATCGGGTCCGTCGACTGACCGAGGCCGCCCATGTAGCGGATCTGCGAGATCGGCCGCGCCGAATCGTAGTGGCGCTTTGCGCCCCAGCAGGCGATCGCGGCGTCGTGCGTCGCGCCGTTGACGGCCAGGTAGGTCTTCACGTCCCACTCGAGATCGTTCACGACGGGTCCCGTGCCGCCGATCCGCTTCACGGTCGCCGGATCGTCCGCGACGGCGTTGGCGATCAGGTTCCAGTGGCCGGGCGGCGTCTCCGACGACGGTCCGTCGGCCCAGAACTCGGCGATCACCCGACCGAAGTCGGCCCGCTTCACGAGCTGCGGCGCGTACGGCATCCCCGTCACGGGATTCATCGGATAGCCGGTACCGTCGTTGGTCCCGAGCGGGTCGTTGCCGAAGCCCGCGGGCGAGACGTCGAGCATCGCGGGATTGGCGGGATCGAGCGCCTGCGACATCTCGATCAGCTGCGTCGGGCCGTCGCGGAACTCGGCGTCCTCGAGCTGCGGCGGCGCGCCCGGGTCGAGGTAGAGATCTCCGGGCGCGTTGCGGCTGAGGGCGAACGGCTTCACCTCGTTCCACTGCGAACCGACGAACACCTGCACCTTGCCCGGGATCGGAATGTCGTTCTGGCTGACCTGGAAGTCGAGCGCGAGCGGCTGCCAGCGGTCGGGATCGTTCATCACCGTCCCGGGCAGCGACGGGTCGTCTCCTGGGAGCTTGACGATCAACGGATCGTTCACCGGCGCGTACGTCGGGTCGGCGTAGTTCCCCGCTTCGTTGGCGCCATCGCTGCCCGCGTAGTCGATCACTGCGGCCGCGACACGGTTGCCGACGGCCGCCGCAGCATCGCCGACGGTCGCCGTGAAGGTCTTGTCGAGACCGAGGGCGAGCATGCGCGCGTCGAGGCGCGCCTGCGTCACCGGCGCGTTCACGGAGAGCGCGTACAGATGCGACAGCACCCGGTAGGCCGCAAAGCTGATCGCGGTCGCCCGATCGCGCTCGGGATCGCTCGTCGCCGGCGACTCCGGATGGAGAAAGGCATCGGCCGTGCCGCCCGTGTCATAGGCCGCCCAGGCGTCCCACATCGCCGCCGCGAGGTAGAAGAGGTTGCGCGCGTGCACCGGGGGGCGCGGCAGATCGATGCGGATCGCCGCCAGGCCCTCCTCGTCCCACTGGCGCGCCACCGATTGGGTCACGGGGACCGGCAGCGTGCAGCGCTCCGTCGCGACGCCGTCCAGGTATCTGTCGCAGCCATGGCTCACGTGATCACTGCCGTCGAGCGCGGCGCACACGCCGCAATCGACCCTTTGCGCGACGCACGCGACCAGCGCGGCGAGCGGCGCCCCGGCGCACTCGCCGGGCGCGGCGCCGCCGGGCGGCGTCGACGCGCACCGCCGGCTCGCGGCGCGCTCCGCCTTGGCGAGCGCGCCGGCGATGTGGCCGTGCGGATCGACCTCGAAGCAGGCTTCCAGCGCCGCCGCGGAGGCGATGGCGCCGCTGCGCAGGCCGCCGGCGACGCAGCGATCGAAGGTCGCGAGCTTGGCGGCGGCGACGCCCGCCATGCCGCGCGCGATCGCCATCTGGCACGCCGCACCCGCCTTGTCGGTCCTGGCGGAGAGCACCGCCGCGTCGAGATCATCGCCGAAGACGCGATGGACGCGCAGGACGTCGGTGAACACGGCCGTGACGTCGGCGGCCGTGGTCGGCCCGAAGCTCGGCGGCATGCGGCACAGCTTGCTCTCGACCTTCGCCGCGTTGGCCTCGGCCTTGGCCAGCCGGCCGTGCGGATCCGCAGCCAGGCACTGCTCGATCGTCTGCCCCGCGAGCTTCCCCTTCTGCGCGAAGCCGACGCACGCGACGAAGTTCCGCGCGATGGTGGCGGCGACCGCCGCCCCCGCATGACCCAGGCCGTCGATGCACCGCCGCTGCGCCGCGCTCTGCACCTGCGCCCGCGCCGCCGGCGCGGCGAGCGTGAACGCCACGACGGCGAATGTGGTCCGGAAGAGGCGATGCGTCACGGGGAGTCCGGGAGGGGGAGCGGCAACCCTAACAGGCCGCGCGTACCGTCAACAAGGAGAATCGCCGCCTATTGCTCGAAGCAGTAGAGACGCAGGGACAGGTTGCAGGACGGGACGCTGGCAGTCGTCCAAAAGCCGACGAGGTCGCTCCAGTCGTGGGCGATGATCGTGCCGTCGACGAGACCGTAGGGCCCCGCCGACTGCGTGAAGCGCGTCGACGGCCCGTCGTCGCTGGTCGGATCGCTCCGGACGCACGGCGTCACGGTACCCGTGCCGGCGCCACGCGTTCACCGCCGATGCACGACCAGCGCCGTTGCCTCGTCCGCGCCGCCTCCCTCGACGCGCACCCTAACGGGCCGGATCCGGAGGAGGACGAGCAGGCTTCAGGCGCGCACGGCGTCCGTGCGGATGCCGACGAACGTGCCGCGGTCCTCCTGCTGGTAGTAGCCGACGTTCATCGAGTCCACGATCGTCGGCGCCAGCGTGTCGAACTGCTCGCACACCATGTCGAATCCGCCCTCGTTCAACGCCTGCAGGAGCCACTGCCTGGTGAGCCAGAAGGAGCGCGTGTTGTCCCACGACGACCAGCGGCTCGCCTCCTTCAGGGCCGCATCGGGCACGCTCGCGAACTCGCCGTACCATCGCCCCGCCGCGTGATCATGCTCGGTCATGCCGGAGAGGCCGAACTTGTTGGTCGGCTTGTCGGTGGCGAAGTGCGTCTGGAGGATGACCACACGGCTGGCCAGACGCGCGAGCATGTGGATGAAGGTCCGCGGGCGATCGAGGTGGTAGAGCAGTCCGCAGCAGAAGATCGCGTCGAACGGCCCGTACCGCTCGGCATTCCACGCGTCATCCTGCACGAACGAGAGATTCGGCAGGTTCACCCTGGACTGCACGTAGCGGCACGCGGCAATGCTGCTCGCGCGCACCTCGAGGCCGACGGCGCGGAAGCCGAGCCGGGCGAACTCGACGCTGTAGCCGCCTTCCAGGCAGCCGAGGTCGAGGATCGAGTAGCGGCTCTTGTCGCCGGGAAACGCCAGGGCCAGGACGCGCTTCGCCGAGAGGAAGCGCGGCGCCGTCGACATGTCGGCCGTGAGCTCCGGCTTGGTGAGCGTGCCGTCATCCAACCGGATGTTGTGCGCCGTGAACTCGATCGGACTCATGCTCGCCCCCTCCCCACCGGCCTCCGAGAGCTATGCGTCCCGGTGGCTCGCTGTCAACGACAATCGGCCGACGCCGCAGCTCGGGACGGCGCGCCGAACCGACGCCGGATGCCGAAGCTGCCGAAACGGTGGATGGGGCCTGCCACCACTCCACCACCCTCGACTGGGAGGCCTTCATGCGGCTCGAGCAGGTCGAGGAACCTCGCGCTGCCATGCTGGAGGATGGCCCGTGCACGATCGCGCCTGCCCCCGGTCGCCGGGCAAATCTTTCAGACGCATTTTGTAGAATCGCTCCGTCTTCGAGCGCGCACACACCGTCGCGGCTCGTGACCCCGGGGTTCGGTCGGCGGCATGGATCCTGCGCTGCGTGTCGGGAAGAGCTCGAGACGGGAGGCGCAAGAGGACGCGTGGGCGTGAATGTCTCGAAGAAAAGGAGTGTCCATGCAGAAGATTCCCAGGAGGACCTCGATCGCGGCGCTCGGGGTAGCGGCCTCGTTGCTGCTGCTCGCCCCGGCCCGGGCCGACACGGTGCGCACCCAGACCACGACGACGACGTATCAGGGGGTCGTCACGGACATCGATCCGGCCGCGTCGACGATCGTCCTCAAGACCCAGGAACGGCCGGAGCCGATGCGCTACACCATCAACGAGAAGACGACGTACGTCGACTCCGCCGGCAACGTCACGACGCGGGAGAAGATCCGCAACGCGCCGGTCACCATCTACACGACCGACGAAGGCGGGCAGCGGGTGGTGACGAAGGTGGTCGAGCGGAACCCGGCGGGAATCGTCGAGAAGAAGACGACCACCGAGCGCGTCGAGACCCCCGACTGAACGCGACGCCGTTGAGCGCGATCCGCCGCGCGGGACCGTCCATACGCTGCGGAGCGGCGCTCCAGACGAAGCCGAGCCGGCGTCATGCCGGCCGGCTCCGTCATCGAATGCAGTCGGCTACTGACAGCTCGGCAGATCGTCGGGGAACTGCGTGCCGACGCGGTTGTGTTTCCAGCAGTTGCCGGTCCCGGTCAAATCCCAGGCGAGATCGACCGCGAACACGGGATTGATGAGCGGCGACGGGGCCCCCCCGTTGCCGAACGCGACGTTCTGGACGATGCGATCGGAATCGGGATTCGGTTCGATGTCGAGCCCGGCGCACTGCTCGTCGGTGAGGTTGTTGGCGACGCAATAGTTCGCGACCGCAATGCCGAACGAGTCGTTCTGGAAGACCAGGTTGTGATCGACCCTGTTGGCGTCGGCCGCGAGCACGAGCAGGCCCGATCCCGGCGGCACCGCGCACACCTCGTCCGAGGGATCGAGGCAGGTGTTGGGCTTGTTGTTGTCGTGGATGAGATTGTGATCGACGCGATTGTTCGTGTTCTGCTTCACATCGAGGAAGATGTTCGTGAACGTCAGGATGCCGGCGGTATTGCCGAAGGACTCGTTGTGGTCCATCCGGGTGTTGCTGCAGTTCTCCAGCTCGAAGCCGCTGACGTTGCCGGTCGCGAGATTGAGGTCGACGCGCACGTCGTGCGATTGCCCGATATAGATGCCGGTATCGTTGGAGCCGGTCGCGACGTTCAGCGCCACCGTGCCGGCGCCGCAATGCGAGGGAAAGATCCCGTATTCCGCGTTGTCGTGGGTGGCATTGCCGACCACGCGCCAGTCGTCCGCGCAGAAGAGGAAGATACCGTCGCCGTCGAAGCCGTTCACCGTGAAGCCGCTCACGAGCGCGCCGTGGATGCGCTGCTGCGGATCGGTGAGGCAGTCGGGGCCGACCGCACCGTCCTTCGCGATCGCGATGCCCTGATCCTGACCGCCCGCGTTCTCCAACACGACGCGCCCGAGCGCGACGAGCGAAATTCCGTCCTTGTCGATCACCACGCCGCAGGTGTTGCCCGGCTCGGTCGGACACGGCCGCCCCGCCTCATGATACGTGCCGGCGCGCACGGCGACGCGATCGCCGGAGTGTGCCGCGTCGACGGCCGCCTGGATGGAATCGTGGGGACCGACGAAGATCGTCCGCGCGTTCGCGGGCGAGGCCGCGACGAGAGCCGCAACCAAGAGCGCAATCTTGACCAGACGCATGACGGACCTCCTTTGATTTCCGGGTAGGAGTCTCCAACGGGACTCTCTCGCGGTCATCGCAGAGCGTCCACTACAGTCAATCGTCGGCGGGCCTGGTGGATAAGCGTCGAGGCAAGCCACTCGGGAGGTTTGGGCCGTGCGGTTCTGCAACGACAGCATCTCCCCTGTGCGATCATAAGAATGGAATGGGGAGTACGCCCTAGAGTTTTCATTGCGGCACGCGATCGGAAATGCTAGGTCCGCTTCGTCCGCGGATCACCCGGCTCCGCTCTTTCCCCCGCAGGGAGGTACGCACGTGCGCTTCTTCTCACCGTCGCTCCGTTGTTCCCGCCGGGCCCGCACCGTGTTTCCTCTGGCGTGCGCGCTCGTGCTCCTCGGCACAGCAAAGGCAGGAGCCGTCTCAAACCCACCGAACTGCCCGAAGACCGGCCAGGCACCGGCCGTCGGCGAGCTACGCGACTTGATTCCCGGGAACCAGTGCAGCGGCGGCCTGAATAACGGCGTCGACTGCGCGGCCGACAGTGAATGCCCGGGCGGTGGCCGATGCTCTCCGGGCGACACACCCATCGCCGGTTCGAAGATCGAGGGCGAGACGATCTACTACGAGGCGTCGCTCTCCTTCAATCCGACGGCGTGCGGCTACGAGGGCGGCTCCATGTGCATCGATCTTCCCTCCTCCGGAGGATGTCCGGTCGATCATCCGCCGATCTCGCCGCAGCGTTGCGTCGGTGGCGGCAATCCGAACGCCAACTGCACGGCGGCGAGCGAGTGTCCCGGGGGATCGTGCGTGACCCTGTTCGGCAGCGAGTGCTGCGACGTGACGCCGCCGGGCGGCGTACCACTGATCTGCTCGGCGGTGACCTGCGATCCGGCCGGCGAGGCGACCATCACGTCCATGCAGGTCGCGTACGCCGTCCACGCCGCCGATCAGAGCTCGCAATGCGCCGATCCGACGAACGTGCGTGCGGTGTTCCGCTATTTCAACGGCACCTCGCACCATGGGCCGAACGACGAGTTCCCGGTGAACTCCGATCAGCCGATCTGCAACGCCGTGCAGACGCCGACGCCCACGCCGACATCCACGACCACGCCGACCCCGACGACCACGACCACGGTCACGCCGACGCCGACGGTCACGCCGACGCCGACGGCCACGCCGACCGCGACACGCACCGCATCGCCGACGCCGACCCCGACCGCGACCCGCACCCCCAGCCCCACGGCAACCGCCACGCCCGGCGAGGAGTTTTGCCGCACGCCCGGGTATTGGGGCACCCATGCGGGCACGGAGAAACAGTGCAGTCAGAACGTCACGAAGACGGTGCTCGACGCCGGCGGCCCGATCGCGATCTGCGGCGAGCGCATCCGGACGACCGCACTCGAGGATGCCGGCTCCGCGCTCGAGGCGATCTGCGTCGCGGTACAGGGCGAGCAGACGCGTCAGCTCGCGCGGCAGCTCACCTCGACGGCGTTGAACTGCATTGTCAGCGACATCGCCGCGGGACGGAACCCGCTCGCGAATGCGACGTGCTCACAGGTGAGTGTCGGCCCGCTCTTCCAGCAATGCAACGCCGTCTGCACCGGCACGAGCACCGCCCGGACGGTCGGCCAGTGCATCGATCTGCTCGACTGCTACAACAACGGCTTCGCACCGAATGCGGCCACGGGGAAGTGCGACGCGTCACCCGGCACCAGCTGCCACGATCGCGACTTCCCGCCGTGCGCGCTCCTCCATCTGCCGAACTGCGCGCTCCCCGCGAACAGCAAGTGCTTCGCCAAGGAAGGCGCCGCCGGGAGCTCGAACGCATGCAACGGCGCGCGCGGCAACGATTGCTACGTCCTGGGCGCCGGCGAGGCGCGCTGCACGTGCGACAGCGATGCCGCCGAAGGTCGGCCGTGCCCATAGTCCGGCACTGAGTCCAGGCGGTGCAGGGAGCCCCTTGCACCTCCTTCGGCGAAGGCGTTAAATCCGTGGCCGCCGGCACGGGTGTCGGCACCGCGAACGATTCCAGCCTGCCCAGGAGGGGTCCATGTCACTACGAATCAACGACGTCGCACCGGATTTCACCGCCGCAACCACACAAGGGACGATCCGTTTCCACGATTGGATCGGCGACAAGTGGGTGATCCTCTTCTCGCATCCGAAGGACTTCACGCCGGTGTGCACGACCGAGCTCGGATACATGGCGCGCATCGAACCGGAGTTCACCAAGCGCAACTGCAAGCTGATCGGTCTCAGCGTGGATCCGGTCGACGACCATGGCCGCTGGGCCAAGGACATCGAGGAAACGCAGGGCGCGGCGGTCAAGTATCCCCTCATCGGGGATACCGATCTGGCCGTGGCCAAGCTCTACAACATGCTGCCGGCGGAGGAGCCGGGCAGCGCCACGGGTCGCACCGCCGCCACCAACGCGACCGTGCGCTCGGTCTTCGTGATCGGACCGGACAAGCGCATCAAGCTGATGCTCACCTACCCCATGACGACGGGCCGGAATTTCGACGAGATCCTGCGCGTCCTCGATTCGATGCAGCTCACGGCCAAGCACAAGGTGGCGACCCCGGCGAACTGGCAACGCGGCCAGGACGTGATCATCTCCGGGTCCGTGTCCGACGCCGACGCGAAAGGCCTCTTCCCGGAGGGATGGAAGGCCCCGAAGCCGTATCTTCGGATCGTCAAGCAGCCGATCCCGTGAGCTGAATGATCTTCGAGCAGGTCGAAATCGGCGGCTGCCGGTCCTACCTGATCGGCTGCGCCGAGACCTGCGTCGCCGCGTTGATCGATCCTGAAGCGAGCCAGGTCGATCGCTATCTCGCCCTCGCCACCCGCGACGGCCTGCGGATCCGGACGCTGATCGAGACGCACACGCACGCCGACCATTTCTCGGCGAGCGCTCTGCTCTCCCGCCAGCTCGGGGCGCGGGTGATCATGCATCGCCTGAGCCCGTCGCCGTGGGTCGACATGCGGGTCGACGACGGCGACACGATCGTGACGGGCAAGCTGCGCCTCCAGGTGATGCACACCCCGGGACACACCCGCGATTCCATGTCCCTGCAGGTCGAGGATCGGCTCCTCACAGGCGACACGCTGCTGATCGGCGCGACCGGCCGCACCGATCTCCCGACCGGTAGCTCGGCCGCACTGTACGAGAGCCTGTTCGGGCGCCTGCTCGAGCTGCCACCGGCTACTCGCGTACATCCGGCGCACGAGTACAAAGGCCGCGCCGAGACGACGATCGGCGAGGAGCGCGCCAACAACCCGCGGCTGCAGGTTCGCGATCAGGCCGCCTTCGTCGCGCTGATGGGCAACCTGAACCTCGGCATGCCGACGCACCTGACCGAGGCGCTGCGGACGAACATGAGCGGCGGCAAGACGGTCGCGCAGATGCTGGCGGAGGCAGCGGCCGCGGTGCCGTTCATGGCCCTCGCCGAGCTCGAACGGCGGCTCACGGCCGGCGACGAGGGCCTGATCGTGCTCGACGTGCGCGAACGCGATGCGTACGACACCGGTCACATTGCCGGCGCACAGCTCCTGCCGCGCGGCCAGCTCGAGCTGCGCGTCAACGACGACCTCCCCGATCCGACCAAGCGCATCGTCGTGTGCTGCGAGTTCGGCCGCATCTCGACGCTGGCGGCGGCGACGCTGCGCGCGATGGGCTTCCAGCGTGCGGCGGCACTCGACGGTGGCCTGAAGAACTGGCGGGAGGCCGGCTACCCGCTCGTGCCCGGCCCCGCCGCGGCGAAATAGCTCCGCTCGCCCGTCCGTCCGCGCGTGCCGACCGGCCGGCGACGCGCGAGAGGGTTCCGGCACGCGGCGGCGCGGTCGAGGGCGCTCAGCGCCCCTTCCACTTCGGCGCGCGCTTCTGGACGAACGCCGCAAGACCCTCCTGGAAATCCTCGGTGCCGAACATCTTTCCCATGCCTTCGGCGGACATCCGCCATCCGGTCTCGTCGGGCTCGTCCGTCGACGCCAGCATCACGCGCCGGCTCTCGCGCACGGCGAGGGGGGCATTCTCGGCGATCTGCGCCGCGAGCGTGCGTGCCGCCGCGAGGGCCTGCCCCTCCTCGCAGAGCACGTTGACGAGACCGAAATGGTGGGCGCGCTCCGCGGGGAAGTCGAGGCGACCGGTCAGCGCGAGCTCCATTGCGATGTTGCGCGGCAGCTTGCGCGGCAGGCGGAAGAGCGCGCCGGCCGCGGCGATGAGGCTGCGCTTCACTTCCGGCACCCCGAACACCGCCCTCCGCGAGGCCACGACGAGATCGCAGGCGAGGACGATCTCGGTCCCGCCCGCGAGCGCCGGCCCGTCGACGGCCGCGATGATCGGCTTCATCCGCTCGCGCTTGACGAAGCCCGCGAATCCGCCGCGCTCGGTCATCATCCCCGCCGGATCGACGCTCATCTGCTTCAGATCGGCGCCAGCGCAGAAAATGAATCCCTTCTCCGTCCGTGCGCCGGTCAGGATGCCGATCCACACCTCGTCGTCGGCCTCGAGCTTGTCGACCGCGTCCTCGAGCCCCCGTGCCACGGCGGTGTTGACGGCATTCCGTGCATCGGGACGATTGATGGTGATGATGGCGACGTTGCCGTCCTTCCGATAGTCGATCATGCACCGCACCCTAGGCGCAGCGCCCTCCCAGGTCCAGGACCGTGGCAACCGCGCACGCCCGGGCGGGCTCGCGCGCGAGCGCTCGCGATGTCACCAGCAAGAAGCACCGAGCGAGGGCTTCCTGCGCCTGGGAATCCACGACATGCCGCGGTCGTGAATTCCGAGGCGGAATCCACTGCCGGCGAGTTGGCAGGATCCTTGCGAGGTTTCCGCTCGGGACCGCGCCCGAGTTCCGGCGCGCCCGAGTGGCACCCGACCAGAGGAGGGACCATGCAGGTACCGGTGCAGATCACGTTTCGCGACGTTCCGCCGTCCGACGCCGTCGAGGCCAAGATCCGCGAGCGCGCAGCCAAACTGGACACCTACTACGACCGCATCACCGCCTGCCACGTGATCGTGTCCGCGCCACATCAGCGGCAGCAGCACGGCAAGCTGTTCCACGTCGCCATCGATCTCACCCTGCCCGGCAGCGAGCTCGTCGTGAGCCGCGCGCCGGACAAGCATCATGCGCACGAGGACGTATTCGTTGCGGTGCGCGATGCGTTCGATGCCGCCCGTCGCCGACTCGAGGATCACGCCCGGCGGCAGCGCGGCGACACCAAGACCCACCCGGAGACGGTCGTCGGATCGTAGTCCGCGCACCGGCGGGGCTTGCGCTCGTCGGGGACGGCGATCGTAGTGGAAGCATGAGGCTCGTGACCACGCGATCGACCACTCGTGCGATGCGCCCTGTGCTGGGCGCGATCGCGCTCGCGCTGCTGTTCCCGCTCCATCCCGCCTCGGGCCGGGCCGCATCCGTCGGCGCCGTCGCCGCACCCCGCCCCATTCGCATCGAGGGCTATTGGGATCGGGATCGCCGCGCGCCCGGCGTGCTCGACGGCATCCGCATCACCTCGAACGCCGGCGGGCCGCGACGGACGTTCGGCGTGACGGCGTTGCAGGCGTACAAGCCGGAGGAGGAAGGCCCGCAGGTATTGCGGCATTCTTCGCTGCAGCCGAGCCTGCGCCTGCTCGGCGACGAGGACATGGTGCGGCGCTTCATGGACGCGCCTCCGACCCAGAAGGTCGTCGCGTTCGGCGTCTACCGTGCCGCGAGCGGCACCCTCGTCCTCAGCTCCGTCGAGGTCGGAGAGGGCCGGTAGACGGATTCCGTTCACCCGTGACCGCGTGCTAAACGCGGGCGCGATGAGCGTCACGGCGATGGTCACGGAGAGCGCCTTCGATACCGCGCAGGCCCAGCTCCGCACGGTGGCCGGCATCCTCGGGCTGGACGCGGGAATCACGGCGATCCTCACCCATCCGAAGCGCGAGCTCACCGTGCACTTCCCCGTGCGCATGGACGACGGATCGACGCGTGTCTTCACGGGCTACCGGGTGCATCACAACGACGCGCGCGGACCCGTCAAAGGGGGCCTGCGGTACAGCCCAGGCGTCAGCCTCGACGAGGTGCGGGCGCTCGCGATGTGGATGACGTGGAAGTGTGCGGTCGTCAATCTGCCCTACGGCGGGGCCAAAGGCGGCGTCGTCGTCGACCCGCGGTCGCTCTCCGACGGCGAGCTGGAGCGCCTGACCAGACGCTACACGACGGAGATCGGCATCATGATCGGTCCCGAGCGCGACATCCCGGCGCCCGACATGGGTACCGACGCCCGCGTGATGGCGTGGATGATGGATACCTTCAGCATGCATCACGGCTATTCCATCCCCGCGGTCGTCACCGGCAAGCCGGTCGACATCGGCGGCAGCGAGGGGCGCCTGGAGGCGACGGGGCGCGGGGTCCTGTACATCGCGCAGGAGGCGTGCGGCGTGCGCGGCAGACCCCTGCAGGGGGCCACCGTCGCCGTGCAGGGATTCGGCAACGTCGGCGGGGTGGCGGCGCGCCTGCTGGCGAAGGCCGGTGCCAGCGTCGTCGCGGTCAGCGACTCGCGCGGCGGTCTCTACCGGGACGGCGGGCTCGACGTCGAGACGCTCTACGCCAGGCGCCGGGCGGGCGGATTCCTCGACCGCACCGGCCTCGCTGCCGGCCACCGCGAGATCAGCAATGGCGAATTGCTGGAGCTTCCCGTGGACGTCCTGGTCCCGGCGGCACTGGAGGGGCAGATCACCGAGGAGAACGCGACCCGCATCCGCGCGGGTATGATCGTCGAGGCCGCCAACGGCCCGATCACGGCCGCCGCGGACGCCATCCTCGCCGGGCGCGACGTCTACGTGGTCCCGGACATCCTGGCGAACGCCGGCGGTGTGGTCGTGTCCTATTTCGAATGGGTGCAGGACATGCAGTCGTTCTTCTGGGACGAGCGCGAGGTGAACGATCGCCTGCAGCGCATCATGACCCGGGCCTTCCGCGACGTCAGCAGCGTCGCCCGCTCCCGCGGGCTGCGGTTGCGGGAGGCCGCGCACGTCATCGCGCTCAACCGCGTCGTCGAGGCGACACGACTGCGCGGCCTCTTTCCGTAGCGCCGCCGCACAGCGTCAACGGGGGCGAATTTCGTTGACAGTCGCGCCCTCGCCGCGCGACACTCCCCACATCCACGCTCTGGCCTCCGCACATCCACGCTCCGGCCGTTGTGCCGTGCCTCAGGGAGGAGCCGTCGATGTCCCATTTCCTGCGTGCGGCCGCCGTTGTGACCGCCTTCGCTCTCGCCGCCTCGGCCGCCCCGGCGTTCGCGCAGTGCGCGTTCGGGCATCCGAAGAAGGCGGCCGTCTTCAAGACGAGCCTGACCCAGGCGTTCCTCTTCTGCGACGACCGCTATGGAGGCGAGCCGTCGCCGAACACGACGACCGAGGGCGGTATCCCGGCGTGCACGCCGCCCGAGACGTTCGATCAGCTGTCCGGCAATCCGGCCCACGGCTGGAGGTTCGACCGGTCGAAGGGGATCGGCCAGGTCCAGCTCAACGCCTCGCGCGCGTTCCCGGTGAGCCCGCTCGATCCGCCGGACAACAGCGCCGACGTTCGCGTCCGGCTGAAGCTGTCCGGTGTCCTGGAGCCTCTCGGACCCGCCTCGGGCACCGGGCGGCTGCTGATGATCTTCCGGATGACGCTCGACGATCGCGCCGTCGGCGACACGACCGTCGTCGACTTCCCGATCCAGTCGGACGTTCCGCTGGTCGCGGGGAACGCGCGGGTGCAAACGACCCTCGATGCGATACTCAACGCACCGCCCTACAACCTGCCGGGGCTGCCGAAATGCTCCAACCTCGAGCTGCTGTACGTCGCGGTCGATGATCCCAACGGCGACACGCTCGCCACAGCGGGTCTGTTCCTGCCGTAGTCGCGCGACGGCCGACGAGACGGTCGTCCCGGCTCGTCAGCCCACCGTCCGCGCCAGGGTCCACACGCCCCAACCGAGAAGCGCCGCGCCGGGCACCTGCGCCGCCCAACGGCCGGGCAGGAGACGCTCGGCGAGGACGAATACGCTCAAGACCGCCATCGCGGTGACGCTCATGACACCCGCAACGAACATCAGCAGCATCAACGCCCAGCAGCAGCCGAGGCAGGAGCCGCCGTGCCGCAGGCCCATCCGGAAGGCACCGCCCGGGCCATCACGCCAATGGCTCAGGAGGAATCCCATCGGCGTCCGGCAATGGGCGAGACATGCCTCCTTGAGCGGCGTCAGCTGATAGAGGCCGGCGACGATCAGGATCGCGCCCGCGAGCGGGCGGCCGATCGCCAACGCGTCCGTGTGCAGGAGCGCCGCACGATGCAGCGCCCACTGCAGCGCCGTGGCCACGAGGGCGAAGAGCGCCCATGCGGTCAGATAGCCGGCCGCGAAGAGCACTCCCTCGAGCGGCAGCGCGCGGCCGTGGCGCTCGCGATCGAGGCGAACGAACACCAGCGTGATCGGCAATGCGGCGGGCGTCATCATCGCGCCCATCATGACGATCCACATCAGCGCCGACGCCGCGAGGTAGGGTGCGGTCGCCGACGGCTCCATCATGGCGCTGGCGAGCGCCAGCAGGATCCCGTCGCCCTGCATCGAGGCCATCACGGCCGCGCTCCGGCCCAGCATCCACCAGCACAGGCTCCCCACCACGGCGAGGGCCGCGGCGATGATCAATCGTGCCGTCCCGGCGGGGGCGGGGTCCCGGCTCAGGCCGATCCCGTCCACGCAAACGACGCGAAATGCCCGTTTCGCTGCGAACCGGCGTCGTCCCACCGGATGCCGAAACAGGCGATGAGGTTGCGCACGGCGGTCGCGAGATTCAGCCGTCGGTTGGCGGGATGGAAGGAGTTGTCGATCGCCAGGCACTCGCCGCTCACCGCGACGCTCGGGACGCCTTCGACCTCCTGTTCGAGGATCCCCGCGATCGCGACCGCGCGCCGCTGACCCGTGAGGTCGAAGCGAATCGGATGCCGCTCGACCCCGCGAAACTCGCCGATCAACGGGGCCAGCGCCGCCATCGGGCCGCCGGCCCGGCCGCTCGCGATCGCCGCCACGGCGTCGGCCTGCTCGGCGCTCGCGCGCGTATCGACGATCAGGCCGACGATCCACCCCCCCGCCGCCATCACCGCCTTCGACTGCGCGACCACCGCAAACGTCACCCCCGCCAGCTCGAGTCCCCCATAGCTCCCGCCGTCGATGCGGTAGGTCATGGCGAACTTGCAGAACTCCTCGCTGGCCGGCGCGGTGGCGTTGCTGGCGATGCACGGGCAGAGATACCGGCAGCTACAGGCCTCGAGATATTCGCCGCGGATCGACCAGGCGGTCCCCACCCCTGCCTCCTAGCCACTGCCCGCGTCGCTCGCAAGCCGCGCACCTAGGGCTTGCCCACGCGTTCGCGCGAGCGCGACGTAGATGCCGAGCAGCGCGAGCAGCGCGACGTTGTCGATCGAGCTCGCCGCGAGCAGCGCGGAGGATGACAGGCCGAGGGCGGTCACGGCGGTGTCGGACGCGAGATAGTTGACGAGCGGCAGCGTCACGAGGACGAGCGCGCAACGGCGCGCGCCGGGCGCGTCGCGCCACGGCCAGGCATCCGCGCGCCAGACGAGCGCCACGAGCGGCAGTGCCAGGGCCGGCAGATCGTACTGCTGGTGATAGCAGCAGGCGACGATGCCGAGCGACGCGATGCCCGTCGCGTGCACGCGCGCCGCACCGACATCCTCGCTCGCCGCGTCGCGTCCGGCGGCGTCCTGCCCATGACCGGCCGCCATGCGCCGCATGCCGACGGCCGCCACACCCAGGGTCCCAAGCGTCAATGCCATGGCCGCCCCGGTTGTCGGCGTGCGTGCGAGGAGTCGCGCGACGAGGGCGACGACATCGACGCGAAACGGCGAGTGGTCGGGCTGCTTCCGCCGCTCGAGCACGCGGGTCGCATAGCTCGATTCGATCGACGCGACGAGGGGACCGGGGCCGTCCGCGATGGCGATCAGGCGGACCAGTGCGACGCTCGTGAGTGCCAGCGCGATGACGCCTCCGAGCAGGACCGGTCGCCACCCCCGGCGAACGAGCAGCAGCGCCGCGAGCGGCAGGCCGTACGTGGGCTTCAAGGTGGCGAGGGCCAGGGCCGCGGCCGCGACGACCGGTCGCTCCTCCACGTACCAGAGCGCCACCAGCGTCGGGAGGAGCACCTGCAGCGTCACCTGACCATTGAAGAGGTTCCAGTGTCCGGGCCGGCTCGCGACGAGCACGGCGCCGAGCCCGGCGACGCGCGCAACGGTCGGCCGCACGTCGCAGAAGGCCAGCGCCACCCAGCCGAGGGCGATCGTCAACGCGACCTGGACGCCGTAGTACCCCAGCTCCGCCGTGCGATACGGCAGGAGCGCCAGCGGCGCATGCACGAGCAGGGTGAGCGGCGGGTAGAGGCCGAGGCCGTCGGCGACCGGATACGTCGCCGCGATGCGCGGCTGGTCATACGGGTTGACGCCGTCGAGAAACGCCCGCGCCGGGTAGTACACCGCGTCGCGAAAGTCCTGCAGCGCGTAGCGCGGCGCGTGCGGATCGCCGGCGACGTTGAGATGCGTCCATACCCGCAGCGAGACCATCGCGACGGCGGCCAGGCACGCGAGAACGGCGACGAGCGTCTTGCGGTCTGCCATCGGCTCCGCCTCTTACACCGCACCCGCCCGTGCGCGAAGAGCCGCGCATCGCACCTTGACCAACGCCGAGTTTGACCCCAGTGTGGCCGTCGGTGCACCCGATCGACCCCTCGTCGTCGCGCCCTCGGCTCTCCCGCAGCGACCTCTTCGAGTCGATGGCGATCGCCGTCCTCACGCCGATCGCATGGCTCCTCCCCGAGCGGGCCTGGCGGCCGGTCGGACACCTGATCAGCATCGCCATCGCGCGCCTCTGGCCCGCGACCACCCGGGCGCGCATCGCCGCCCTGGCGGCCGCGCTCGACGGACGGGCGATCGACCTGCCTCTCGATGCCCTCCGGGTCGCCATCCTGGACGGATACATGGCGGAGCGGCTCGAGATTCTGCGGGCGCACCGCCCGGGGGGATGGCGACCACATCTGCGGCTCGTCGGACGCGCGCACCTCGAGGCGGCACACGGTCGTGGGCATGGCGCGGTCTTGTGGACGGCGCCGTTCTCCCATGCCGACCTCGTGATCAAGATGGCGCTCGCCGAATCCGGTTTCCCCGTCAGCCATTTGAGCGCATCCACGCGCGGCTTCTCCCCGAACGCCTGCTTCGAGCGGCGCCAGTCCCGTTTCGGCATGCGCGTGTTGAGCCCGCTTCGCACCCGCATAGAGGATCGCCATCTACGCGAGCGCATCGTCATGGCAGCCGACGGCGCGCTCGCCTATACACGCCGGATCGACCGCCGCCTGCGCGCCAACGGCCTGGTCTCGATCCGGGCGGGAGAGCATGGACAGCGCACCGTGGACGTGCCGTTTCTCGCCGGAACGATCCGTCTCGCAACGGGCGCGCCGAGCCTCGCCGTGGCCAGCGACGCGCCACTCCTACCCGTCTTCTGCGTGCCGACCGGACCGGGCGCATACGACGTCGTCGTCGAGCCGGCGTTGAACGCGGGCGTCGAGGCATCCGGCCGCCCGCCGGCCCACGATCGCCACCAGGTCGTCGACGAGCTGACTCGCGACTATGCGCGCCTTCTCCAGCGGTACGTGCTGCGTCACCCGCAGATCTGGAGTGGCTGGTACACGATGGGTCCGCGGGAATCGCGCGAGGCGGCGCCGTTCGCGTCGTCGGGCGTCACGCGGCAGGAAGCGGTGTGAGGGCCGTGCCCACGTCCGCGACGCTGGAGGCGGTTCACGCCATTCTTCGTGATCGCCTCGCCCTGGCCGACGATCGACCCCTGGCGGAGGAGACCGGTCTCCTCGGTGCAGGGATCGGGCTCGACTCGTTCGAGGTGCTGCAGGTCGTCGCCGCCCTCGAGGAGCGGTTCGGATTGACGATCGACGACGCAGACCTCCATCCCGACCATTTCCGCACCGTCGGGACGCTCCTCCGCTTTCTCGAGACCCGTTTGCCGCCCGTATGATCGCCGACCATTTCGACCGCGTCGCCGAGCGGGGCGGCTCTCGTGTCGCCGTCGTCGAACGGGGGCAGACGCTGTCCTACGCCGAGCTACGGCAGCGGAGCGAGGCCGTCTCCCGTTGCCTGGCGCCCCATTGCCACACCCCCGGGCAGCGCGTCGCGCTGATGGTGCCGAACTCGGCCGCCTACGTCGCCGCCTTCTTCGGCATCGTGCGTCTGGGCGGAGTGGTCGCGCCGCTGAACGTCCGCTACCGCAGCCAGGAGCTGGCCTACTATCTCGAGGATACGCGCGCCGTCGCGCTCGTCGCGCCGCCCGCGCTGATCGACGTGGCCCGCGCCGCGTTGGCGCAGTCCACGCGTGCGCCGGCGCTGATCGCCATCGACACCGCCGGGGCGTGTACCGTCGCCGCCGCCGGCGAGGCGGATCCCGCGCGCGCTCCGGGCGGCGACTCGCCGCCCCTCCTGCACCAATACACCTCCGGTTCGACCGGCGATCCGAAGCGCGTCATCCGCACGCACGCCCAGCTCGCGTTCGAGCTCGAGCGCCTCGCCCGTACCTTCGCGCTCGACGGCGCCGATCGGTTCCTCGGGGCGACGCCGTTCACCCACGTGAACGGGCTCGTCCGCACGATGCTGACGTCGATGTTCGTCGGCGCCACCTTGTATCCGGTCGCCGAGTTCAAGCGCCGCGATGTGCTGGACCTGATCACCCGAGAGCGCCTGACGTACTTCGGCGGCGTGCCGTCGATGTTCATCGTGCTCGCGGACACGCCCGTGCGCGGCGCCGTCGATCTGACGAGCCTCCGGATCGTCTTCTCCGCGAGCGCGCCGTTGGTGCCGGACGACAATCGTCGCTTCGCGGCGAAGTACGGCGTCCACGCGCGGCAGCTCTACGGATCGACGGAGACCGGCACCATCAGCGTCAACGTCGACCCGGACCCGACGCTGGCGCTCGGATCCGTCGGCCAGCCGCTCCCCGACGTGCGCTGCGAGATCGTCGACGACGGCGGCACCGCACTCGCCGCCGACGTCGAAGGCGAGGTCGCGATCGCGAGCCCCGCGGCGATCTCGGCGTACGACGGCAACGCGGACGCCACCGCTGCGAGCTTCCGTGCGGGCTTCTATCTCTCGGGCGATCTCGGCAGGAAGGACGCGCGGGGAGCGCTCACCCTCACCGGCCGCAAGAAGTTCCTGATCAATCGCGGCGGCTTCAAGGTGAACCCCCTCGAGGTCGAGGAGGCGATCCGCGCCCACCCGCGGGTGCGCGAGGTGGTCGTGCTCGCGGCGCCGAGCGCCCATGGCGACGATCTGGTCCGCGCGGTCATCGTCGCCGACGGCCCGTGCGGCGCCGACGAGATCGTGGCGCACTGTGCGCCGCGCATCGCCGACTTCAAGATTCCGAGCCGCATCGAGTTCCGCGAGTCCTTGCCCAAGAGCGAGACGGGGAAGATCCTGCGCGCCAAGCTCTAGCCGCGTGGCCGCGTCGCGACGCCTCACGGCACGGCGCCGACCAACGTCCGACGCTGCGGCACGACGTCGCCGAAGGTGGCCCCCGCGGTGACCACGAGGCGCCCGCCAATCGGCAGGGCGACCGCGCTCTCGATCCCGAACGGCAAGCCCGGACGCGTCTCCCAACGGTTCGTCCGCGGATCGTAGACGAGGATATCCGCCAGCCCGGCCCCTTTGATGAAGAGCGAGGCGGTATCGTTCCTGCCGCCGACGACGATGATCCGCCCGGCGTCGACGAACGTCGCCGCCTCGAAATGCGATCGCGCCGTCGGCAGGCTCGCTACCGCCGTCCACGCGTCGGTTGCCGGGTCGTACACCTCGACGTCGGCGAGGTCGACGGGATCGGTGTCGTGCCGCGTTTGACCACCGATCGCGAACAAGCGACCGTCGACGACGGCGCTGGCCAGGTGCCCGCGCGCCACGTGCATCGGTGCGCGCGGGCGCCACCGTGCCGCGCCGTCCGCTCCCATGCCTGCCGGCGCCTCGAGGTCGAGCGCCCAATGCGTCGGCACCACCGTGTCCCGATCGGCCGCGAAGCCGCCGACGTAGTGCAGCGTTCGTCCGACGAGCGCGAGCGTTCCACCGGCAACGGGCTCGGGAAGCGGCGGGCCGTCCCGCCAACGCTGCCGGATCGTGTCGAACCGTCGCACCCGCGCGACGGCGACCCCCGGATCGTCGCCGACGAATCCGCCCGCCGACCACACCTCGCGCCCCACGACGACACCATTCGCATGCGTCACCGGCTCCGGCATCCCGGGCGCGTCGCGCCAGCGGTCGGCCACGGGATCGTAGATCGCCACCCGCGTCGTCGCCGGATACTCGTGCGCGCGCTCCGTCGTCGTGAAGCCACCGAAGACGTACAGTTCCCCGCCGACCACCGCCGCCGCCGGCTCGAGCATCGTCGACGGCAGCGCTCGGCCCTCCGCCCACTCCGTTGGTGGCGCCCAGGGCCGCACCAGGACCGCGACCATCGCGTTCGTGATCGGCTCGCGGATGGCGTCGCGAACGGCCCGGCTGCGGAGGGCCGGCACGAGGCTGGCCGCGATCGCCGCGGCAACGAGCGCGACACGGCATCCCCGTGACGCAATCATCGGTCACCGCCGGTCATGACGCGTCAGGCCGCGAGCGTCAGGCGGAACGCGGCGCCGCCGAGGACCGAGCGCGCCACGGTGACGTCGCCGTGGTGGAGGCGCGCGATCATGCGCGCGATGGGGAGGCCGAGCCCCGCGCCGCTCCCCCCGCGCGCGGCGTCGAGGCGCACGAAGCGGTCGAAGATGCGTGCCGCATCGGCCGCCGCGATCCCCGGACCGGAGTCCTCGACGACGACCGCGATCATGCCGTCGCGTGCCGTCGCCGCGACGTGGATCGTGGCCTCGCGGGCACTGTGCTGCAGCGCGTTCTCGAGAAGATTTGCGAGCGCGTGCTCGATGAGCGCCCGATCGGCGGGCACGACGAGCGGCGCCGGCACCAGGCTCAGCGTCTTTCCGACCCGCTCGGCGGCCGGGGCATAGAACCCCACCAACTCCGTGAGCAGCGTGCCGAGGTCGACGGGGCCGCGCGTGACCGGCAGACGGCCCTCCTCGCCCTTCGCCAGCAACAGCAGCTGCTCGATGACTCTGCGCATCTCCTCGGCGGTGTCGTGGATCGCCGCCAGCGCGTCGTCCTTCGCGGCGGCGTCGCGGCTCGTCCCGAGCGCCACCTCGGCGCCGTTCAGGACGCGGTTCACGTGCGTTCGCAGCTCATGCGCGACGTCGGCGCTGAACGCCGACATTCGCGCGAACGCCTCGTGCAGGGGCCGGAGAGCGCGGCGCGCCGCGAGGACGCCGAGCGCGATCGAGCCCACGAGCCCGAGCATCACGACGACCGCGCCGCGGGCCACGAGCTCGCGCCGTTCGCGCACGAAATGCCGTAGCGGCAGCGCCGCGGCGACTACCGCGCCGTTCGCACCGGGCCGCTGCCGGCCGAGGAAGTCGTCGCCGGAGGCGGTGAGCGCGGTGGCGAGCGAGACGTCGCGCAGGGTGCCGGCCGGCGGCCACGGCGCGCCGCCGGCGTGCGTCTCCCCCGCCGCGTCGACGATCCGATACGCCACGCCGTGGTGCACGGGGACCACAGGCGCGGCCCCCTGCTCCACCCCGGCCGACCGAGCGGCGGCAATCGCATCGTCGACCATCGCGCCTTCCTCCTCGAGCGCTTCGAGCAGCGCAAACGCCAGGAGACCGCAGAGGAGCAGCGACGTGAACGCCGCCGTCGCGCCGGCGAGCAGCACCGCCAGCCGCACGTCGACGCGCGGGGAGCGCCAGCCGGTGCTAGTCCCCCAGGGCATATCCGATGCCGCGTATCGTGCGGATCGCGCCCGGGGCGCCCGCGCTCTCGAGCTTCCGGCGCAAGCGCGCGACGTGCACGTCGACGACATTCGTCCCGGGATCGAAGCGATAGCCCCATACCGTCGCGAGCAGATCGCGTCGGGCGATGGCCTCGCCGGGCGCCTCCGCGAGCGCGAGCAGGATGTCGAACTCGACGCGCGTGAGATCGAGGTGGCGGCCGCGCACCGTGACGTGGCGGTGCAGCGGGTCGATCTCGAGCGCACCGACGCGGAACGCGTCGACGCGGCGGGTCGGCCGGCGCAACAACGCGCGCACGCGCGCCCGCAGCTCGGTGAACGCGAACGGCTTCACCAGGTAATCGTCGGCCCCGCGCTCGAGCCCCTCGACCCGCTCCGGCACGCGATCCCGCGCCGTGAGGATCAACACCGGCACCTCGTCGCCGCGCCCGCGAAGTCGCTGGAGGACGTCGTATCCGCTTCCGCCCGGCACCATGAGGTCGAGGATCACGGCGTCGAACTGTGCCTCCTCGACCGCGCGCAAGGCGTCGGCGCAGCTGGACGCATGGGTGACGTCGAAGCCGTCGCGGCTGAACCCGGCGCGGAGCGCATCGGCGGTTTGCGCATCGTCCTCGAGGAGCAGAAGGTGCATTCCAGTCGTCTCCGGAGCGGTATGGTAGCGACGAATGCGCGGGGTGCGCCAGCCCGGTCGGGGAACATGAAGAGTGCGTCATGTCGCGCCGCGGCGCCTTGTCGGCGCCGGGCGTGCCCTGCACGCTGGGAGATGCCGCCATGGGCGTCCTCCGTCTCATCGTGCTCGTCCTTCTCTTCCTCGCCGCGGACGCGTGCCAGCACGTCCCGCCGCGGCCGCTCGCCCCGGCGCGTGTCGCCGCCGCCCTCGGCGCGCGCACGCTCGCGGAATCCCGGGCTGGCGGCGTTCCTCACGACCGCGCTCGGCCGTGCCCCGGCCCCCTGGCCGCTCCGCACCTGGGATCTCCGCACCCTGACGCTCGCGGCGCTCTACTTCCAGCCACGCCTCGCGGTCGCGCGCGCGCATGCCGGCGTCGCCCGCGCGGCGATCGAGACGGCGGGCGCGCGGCCGAATCCGACGCTGTCGATCGCGCCCCAGCTCGTGGCCAATCCGCAGACGGGGGTGTCCCCCTGGCTCACCACCGTCAACCTCGACTGGCCCCTCGAGACCGCCGGAAAGCGCGCGCGCCGCCTCGAGCACGCCGACGCGCTCGCGGCGGCGGCCGACGCGGCGGTCACGGTGGAGGCGTGGCGGACCCGGCGCGATCTGGCGTCGGCGGTCGTGGCCCTCGCGGCCGCGCGCCGCCAGCGCGAGGCGGTCGCCGCGGAGGTCGCGATCGACCAGCGTCTCGTGGGTCTCGTGGACCGGCGCGTGCACGAGGGTGCCGCCGCCGCCAGCGACGCGGCACCGCTCCGGCTCGCGCTCCTGCAAGCATCGAGCGAGCGTGCCGGGCTGGACGCGCAGATCGGCGATGCCGCCGCGCGCGTCGCCGCCGCGGTCGGAGTGCCGTCCGCGGCGCTCGCCACGGTCGAGCTGCCGGGTGGCTTCGACCCGGTCGATGCCGACTCCCTGCTCGCCGTCACGCCCGGCGACATGCGGCGACGCGCGCTGCTCGAGCGCTCCGACGTGCGGCAGGCGCTCGCCGAGTATGCGGCCGTCGAGGCGACGCTGGCCCTCGAGCTCGCGCGCCAATATCCCGACTTGCGGCTCGGGCCCAGCTACGAGTTCGACCAGGGCGAGAACAAGTGGGGCGTCGTCCTCGCGCTCGACCTCCCGATCATGAACCGCAACGAGGGACCGATCGCGGAGGCCTTGGCGGCGCGTACCGAGGCGGCGGCCAGGTTCGCGGCCACACAGGCGGCCGCGATCGCCGAGCTCGAGCAGGCGCTCGCGCGTCGCGACGGCGCGCGCGCCCGCCGCGAGCACGCCCGGGCCGTCGTCGACGAGCGGGAGGCGAATCTCCGCCCGTCACGCGCGCGCTCGCGGCCGGCGCCCTCGACCGGACGGCCGTCCTCGCCGCCGAGCTGGAGCGCGCCCGCGCCGTACGCGACGCGGCGGACGCCGAGAGCGCTCTCCAGCAGGCGCTCGTCGACGTCGAGGCCGCGATGGAGGGACCGCTCCCCGACCTCACGCTCGACCCGCCCGCCGCCTACGCGGCCCACGAGAGCGCGCCGTGAGGGCGCGCGTCCTGCCGGACCGCGCGCGCCGATCGTCTCGCTCCCCCTCGCGGAGGCCGCTCCGGCGACGATCGCGGCTGATCATCGGGGCACTGGCGGCCACGGCGGCGCTCGCCGCCGCCGCACGCGCCGCGCCGCCGGCCGTGACCCTCGCCCCGGACGTCGCCGCGCGTGCCGGCATCGAGACGACGCGGGTCGCCTCCGCGACGGCCGTCGATGCCATCGAGGCGTTCGGTCACGTGGTCGACCCGCTGCCGTTCCTCGAGGCGCTGCACACGCGCGCCGCGGCGCGCAGCACGGCGACGGTGGCGCGCGCCGAGCAGGCGCGTGTCACGCGCCTGCACCGCGACGACCAGAACGCCTCGACGCGCGACCTGGAGAGCGCGCGCGCCGCGGCCGAGCGCGCGACGTTGGCGCTCGCGTCCGCGACGGCGCGCGCCGTGCTCGCGTGGGGCGACGCCCTCGAGGGCGCCGACGCGCTCGCGCCCGACCTTGCTGCCGGACGCGCCGCGCTCGCGCGGATCGACTTGCCCGCGGGCGCGCACGTGGTCGACGCGCCGGCGACCGTTCGCGTCAGCGCGGTGGGGCGGCCCGAGCGCGTGCTCGACGCGCGTGTCCTCGGCGCCGCGCCGACCACCGATCCGCTCCTGCAGGGTGACGCCTACCTGGTCCTCGTAACCGCCAATCCGCCGCCGCCCGCGACCGCGCTCCGCGCTCGCGTGCCGCGTCGCCACGACCCGGTGGCCGGTGTCGCCGTCCCGCGGACGGCGGTCGTGTGGGCCGACGGCGCGCCGCTCGCCTTCGTCGCCACCACGCCCGGCGTCTTCCAGCGCCGGCCGTTGACCCTCGCCGCCCCGCTCGACGCCGGGTGGCTCGTGACCGACGGCGTCAGCCCGGGCGAGGACGTGGTGACGCGCGGCGCGGCGCAGCTCCTGTCGGCGGCGACCCTCGCCGCCGAGCCGCAGCACGAGGACTGAGCGGGACGTGCTGCGGACGATCGTCGCCCATTCGCTCACGCATCGCCGCGTCGTCGTGACGCTCGCGGCGATGCTGGCGCTCTACGGTGTGTGGACCGCCCGGCACGCCAAGATCGACGTGCTGCCGGAGTTCGCGCCGCCGCAGGTGCAGATCCAGACCGAGGCGCCGGGCTTCGCGCCCGACCAGGTCGAGCTGCTGGTGACGTTGCCGATCGAGACCACGCTCGGCGGCGTCTCCGGCCTGGACACGCTGCGCTCGGAATCGATCCAGGGCCTCTCGGTCATCACGGCCGTGTTCCGCGACGGTGTCGACGTCTACAAGGCGCGGCAGGTGGTCGCCGAGAGCCTGGCGGACATCGGGCCGCGCCTCCCGAGCGACGTGCGGCCGCCGCGCCTGTCCCCGCTCACGTCGGCGACGATGGACGTGCTGAAGATCGGCCTCACGTCCGCGACCCGGTCGCCGATGGACCTTCGCACGCTCGCGGACTGGACCATCCGCCCCCGGCTTCTCATGGTGCCCGGGGTCGCGCGCGTGAACGTCTTCGGCGGCGAGGTGCGCCAGATGCAGGTGCAGGTGCGGACCGACGCGCTGCGCGCCCACGGCGTCACCCTCGCCGACGTCGTCGCCAGCGCCCGCGCGGCGACGACGCTGCGCGGCGCCGGCTTCGTCGAAACCGCCGCGCAGCGCATCGTGATGGAGGCGGCCGGCAACGCGCACACGACCGGCGACGTCGCGGCGACCGTCGTCGCCGTGTCGGGGACGACGCCCGTCCGGCTCGGCGACGTCGCCGCCGTCGTCGAGGGGTCGGCGCCGAAATTCGGCGACGCGCTGATCCAGGGCGAGCCGGGCGTGCTGCTGTCGCTCTCCGCGGCGTACGGCGCCAACACCGTCGAGGTGACCGCCGGCCTCGAGCGCGCCCTCGACGAGCTCGCGCCGCTGCTGGCGCGCGAGGGCGTGACCCTCCATCCCGCGCTGCACCGTCCGGCGAGCTTCGTCGAGGCGGCGATCGCCAATCTCCGCACCGCGCTCCTCGTCGGCATCGCCCTGGTGATCGTCGTCTTGTTGCTCTTCCTCAACGACGTCCGCGCCGCGCTCGTCTCGTTGATCGCGATCCCGCTCTCGCTGTTCACCGCGGTCATCATCCTCGACCGGCTCGGTGTGACGCTCAATACGATGTCCCTCGGCGGACTCGCGATCGCGATCGGCGAGGTCGTCGACGACGCCATCATCGACGTCGACAACATCGTCCGCCGCCTGCGCGCGAACGCCGCAGCGGCGGCGCCGCGCTCGGCGATGGCGGTGGCGCTCGCGGCCTCGCTCGAGATCCGGCGTGCGGTCGTCTTCGCGACGCTCGCGGTCGCGCTCGTGTTCCTGCCGCTGCTCGGTCTCGGCGGCCTGCAAGGGAAGTTCTTCGCGCCGCTCGCACTCAGCTACCTGCTCGCGGTGCTCGCCTCCCTGGGGGTCGCGCTGACCGTCACACCGGCACTCACCCTCACCCTGCTCGGCAACAGGCCGCCGCGGACGGAGACGCCGCGGCTGCAGGCCGCGATCGGCGCCGCGTACACCCGCCTCCTCCAGCGGGTGTGGCGGCGCGAGCGCCTGGTCGTCGGCGTGATCGCCTGCGGCGCGCTCGCCGCGTTGGCCCTGGCACCGCTGCTCGGCGGCGAGTTCCTGCCCGACTTCAAGGAGCACCATCTCGTGATCCAGGTGGCGACCACACCCGGCACGTCGCTGACGGAGATGCGGCGCATCGGCGGACACCTGTCGCACGCGCTCCTGGCGGTACCCGGGGTCGCCACCGTCGAGGAGCAGCTGGGGCGCGCCGAGCAGGGCGAGGACACGTGGGGGCCGAACCGCGGCGAGCTGCACGTCGAGCTGGCGCACGACGGCGACGACGCCGCCACGACGGAGCGGGTGCGCGCCGTGCTGGCGGACGTGCCTGGCGTTGCGTCCGAGGTCCTGACGTTCCTCGGGGACCGGATCTCCGAGACCATCAGCGGCGAGACGGCCGAGGTGGTGGTGAACGTGTTCGGCGACGATCTCGACGTCCTCGACGCGATCGCCGGCGACGCCGCAGCGGCGCTCGAGCGGATCCCCGGGGCGGTCGACGTCCGCCGCGGCGGCGGCGACCCTCGCGGCGCACGACGACGATCGCGCTCCGCCCCGACGCGCTCGCGCGCTACGGATTTCGTCCCGCCGAGGTGCTGGAGCAGGTCGAGACCGCGTTCGCCGGCAGCGCCGTCGGGCAGGTCTATCGCGGCGGGCAGCCCGTGGACGTCGTGGTCGTGCTCGCCCCCGACGCGCGCGCCGATCCGGCGGCCATCGCCGATCTCGCCGTACAGAGCACGGCGGGCGCCATCGTGCCGCTGCGCGCGCTCGCCGACGTGCGCGTCGTCGAGCGCCCGGGACATCATCCGCCACGAGGGCGGTCGGCGGCGCCAGACGGTCACCTGCAACGTGCGCCGTCGCGACGTGTCGTCATTCGTCGCCGAGGCGCGCAAGACGATCACCCGGGACGTGCCGCTGCCGGACGGCGCCTACGTCGTGCTCTCCGGCACCGCGCAGGCCGCGGCGGCGGCGACTCGCGACCTGGCGCTGCACGGTGCCTTCGGCCTCGTCGGCGTGCTCCTCCTGCTCGCCATCGTGGCCGAGAACTGGCGGAACCTCGCCCTCCTGCTGCTGAACCTGCCGCTCGCGCTCGCGGGCGGCGTGCTCGCGGCGGCGGTGACGTCGACGCCACTCTCCCTCGGCGCCCTCGTCGGGTTCGTGACGCTGTTCGGCATCACGCTCCGGAACGCGATCATGATGATCGCGCACTACCAGCATCTCGTCCGGGAGGAGCACGAGCCGTGGAACGAGGCGACGGTGCTGCACGGCGCCCGCGACCGCCTCGTACCGATCGTGATGACGGCGCTGGTCACCGGCCTCGGGCTGCTGCCGGTCGCGCTGTCGTCGAATCGGGCGGGCGGCGAGATCGACGGGCCGATGGCGATCGTGATCCTCGGCGGCCTCGTCACCTCGACCATCCTCAACCTCCTCGTGCTCCCGACGCTCGCCCGGCGCTTCGGTCGGTTCACGACGTCCGCAGCGGGCGACTGAAGACGACCCGGAGTGCCGAGAGCGCGCACCCCGGCATCGCCGTCCCGGTCATTTCGCGGGACGCCGCGGGATCGCTTGGGCCGGGGCCGGGAGGTCGCGCAGGGCGCCCGCGATCTCGTGACTGAGCTCCCCCAACGTCGCGCTCAGGGCGGCGGTGCTCGCGTCGCGGTCCCCGGGTGCTCCGGCGCGCGTCAAGGTGGTCTCCCTCCGTACGACCAGCCGGTCGTGCCGGACGTCGCGTATCGACCAACGGGCGAGCAATCGCGTCTCCCCCTTGCTGTCGGTCTCGAAGGACGCGATGCGCACCTCCACCTGGTAGTCGACGCCCGCCCCGCGCCACGGATACGGCACGACGTCGCCCACGCCCAGGTCGTCGGCGATCCCCTGCCGGAGCACCCAGGCGACGTTCGCGCCCAGGGGCTCGGCCCAGCGGTCCCATTGCGAGTACGCGATTTCGGTCGGCGACAGCCGCGTCGCGATCTGTCCGCGGTCGAGGTACGCCGGCAGCGTCACCGGCCCGAGGCCGTAGACGATCGCCGACTCGTGCCGCGACCCGGGCTCCGCGCGCGCGACGGGCGGCGTCAGCACGTAGTAGCGCGAGCGGTCCGGGATCGGCCCGAGGGGAGAGCAGGCACCCATCAGGAGAGCGCCCAGGATCGTCACGGTCGACGCCATCGTCCACGTCTTCTTCATTTCGCCACCTGCACTTCCGTGCCGCGCACGATCGCGCTCGGGTTGCGGTCGAGCGAGTCCGCCAGGAGCCGCACCGAGTGCGCGGCCGCCGTGAGCTCGCGCAGCGTCACGGTGAGATCGACGGCGAGCGGCGCGTCGGGCGCGATCAACCCCTGCATGGAATGCAGCGTCGTCCCCGCCTGGTCGAGCGCGACGCCCGCGCGGTCGGATGTCGCCTTGAGGCTCTGGAACAGCGGCCCCTGCGCGCGGTCGACGCGCGCCAGCAGGTCTTTCATGGAGCCGATCGTCGCGTTCACGTTGGAGATGGTCGACGGCAGGGCGTCGACGGCCTGCTGCAACGGCGGAGAATTCGCGAGGCGCTGCACGCCCTCGAGCGCGCCGGTCGCGGCGCCGACCAGGCGCTCCAGATCGATCGCCTCCAGTCGACGGATGACGTCCTGCGCCGCGGCCTGGATTTGTTGCAGGCTGGTCGGCGCCGTGGGGATCTCCAGCAGCTTCGAGTCGCGCGGCAGCACGAAGACCGCCGGCACCTCGGGCTGGAAATCGAGCTTCACGAGCAGCAGGCCGGTCACGAGGCTCTGCGACACGAGCTGCGCCCGCATCCCGACGTCGATCAAGTGCCTCAAGCGCTCGGCATCGAGCGGCGTCGTGGCGCCCTCCTGCGTCACCTTGTCGTTGTCGATCTCGATGATGACCGGCATGCGGACGCCCTCCTTCACCGACTCGGGCGTCGGCTGCGACGTCTCCTCCGGGATCCGGAGACGCACCTCCGCGACCGACCCGACGTCGACCCCCTTGAACTTGACGGGCGCGCCGACGTTGAGTCCCATGACGTCGCCGGTGAAGAAGCAGACCGCCCGCGTGGTGCGCCGGAAGAGCTTCCCCGACCCGAGGACCAGGAGCGCCACGATCGTGAGGACGACGGCGCCGAGCACGAACGCGCCGATCGCGACCGGATTCGCTTTGTTGCTCATGAAGCCTCCTTGTGGCCGTCGGCGGCTCCGCGCAGCAGGAACCGGCGCACGCTGTCGTTCCCCGTCTGCAGCAGCTCCTTCGGCGGCCCGAGCGCGGTCATGGTTCGCGTCTCGACGTCGAGGAAGACGCTGTTGGTGGCGATCGCGAAGATGCTCGCCAGCTCGTGGGTCACGACGACGATGGTCGCGCCGAGGCTCGCGCGCAGCTCGAGGATCAGGTCGTCGAGCAGCGCCGAGCTGATGGGATCGAGACCCGCCGACGGCTCGTCGAAGAACAACACCTCGGGATCGAGGGCCATCGCCCGCGCCAGGCCGGCGCGCTTCTGCATGCCGCCGCTGATCTGCGAGGGGTAGAAGTCCTCGAAGCCTTTCAGCCCGACGAGCGCGAGCTTCAGCGACGCCACCTCGCGGATCTGCGCCGGGGTGAGGTCGGTGTACTCGCCGAGCGGCAGGCCGATGTTCTCCGCCAGCGTCATCGAGCTCCAGAGCGCGCCGCTCTGATAGAGGACGCCGAAGCGCCGCAGCATCGCCTGGCGCCGCGCCGGCTCCGCGGCCGTGAAGTTCTCGTCGTCGTACCAGATCTCCCCGCGCGCCGGCTCGTTCAGCCCGATCAGGTGGCGCAGCAGCGTGCTCTTGCCGCAGCCGCTGCCGCCCATGATCACGAAGACGTCGCCGTGGCAGACGGTGAAGCTGAGGTCGCGCATGAGCACGAAGCTCCCGTACGCCATCGTCAGGTTGCGGACGGTGATGTGCGCCCGGGGCTCAGATGCCGAGGACATAGAAGATCACCGCGAAGAGGCCGCAGGCCGAGATGATGAAGACGATGCCGGTCACCACGGCGCTCGTCGCCGCGTCGCCGACCGCCGACGAGCTGTTGCCGCACTGCATGCCGCGGAGGCACCCGGCGATCGCGATCAGCACGCCGTAGACCGACGCCTTGAAGATCCCGCCGGCGAGATCGCCGAGGTGCACGGCGGAGATCGTCTGGTCGTAGTAGACGCGCAGCGGCAGCTTCAGCATGCCGACGCCCACCGCCGCGCCGCCGGCGATGCCGATGACGTCGGCGTACACGCAGAGGAGCGGCATCATCACGCAGAGCGCGATCATCCGCGGCAGCACCAGGAAATCGAGCGGCGAGATCCCCATGGTCGAGAGCGCGTCGGTCTCCTGCGTCACCTTCATGGTGCCGAGCTGCGCCGCGTACGCGGCCCCCGTACGGCCCGCCATCACGATCCCCGTCATCATCGCGCCCATTTCCCGCACCATGGCGATGCCGACGAGGTTCGCGACGTAGATCGCGGCGCCGAACTGCTCGAGCTGCACGGCGCCGACGAACGCGAGGATCAGGCCGACGAGGAAGCTGATCAGCGTGATGATGCCGAGCGCCTGGGCGCCCGCTTGCTGGACGAGCAGCGCCAGGTCCGCGATCCGGAAGCGCGCCTTGCCGCGCACCAGCCGGCCGAGCGCGAGCGTGATGTCGCCGATGAAGCCGACCATCTCGCCGACCGGCGTGCGGGCGGCGAGGACGGCGAGGCCGATGCGCGCGAGCCACGGCGGTACGGTCGTACCCTGACGTGCGCCCGAACGCTCGGGAACGGCCTCGGCCAGCGCCAGGAGACGGCGGGCTCCCGTCGGCAGGCCCTCGCGATCGACGACGACCTCATGGCGGCCGCAGAGCTCGGTGACGTCGAGGACGAATGTGAGAAGACTGCTGTCCCAACGCGTGACCGCCGTCGCCTCGAACGCGAGACGGCGTGCACGCGCCGCCTGCAGTTCGCGCTCGACGACTGCCGCGGCCGGCATGTCGCGCTGCAGATGCCAGGAGCCCCCGAGCGTCGCGACCAGGGTCGCGTCGCCGGCGCGGCGGAAGGCCAGCGTCGGTCGCGCGCTCGCCGCGCTCACGGTGTTGAACTCTCCCGCCTCGACGCGTCGCGGCCTTGCCTCATGCCAGACAGACCCGTGTGATCACTTGTGCCGGGGGAAGAGGAACACCACGGCAAAGCGGATGCCCCAGTCGGGCGCGCCCGTTGGCCCCTCGACGTACAGTTTTGGACCCAGTTGAACGCTGAGGAGCTGCCCGCGGATTTTGAGGATCTGACCGACGGTGGCGTTGATGGGGATCGTCCACTTGCTGCCCTGCCAGTCGTAGGTGGACTCGGTGTTGAGCACGAGGCTCGTGTACGTCTTCGTCGTGTACGACACAAAGGGCTGCAGAAACGTCGCATTGACGTCCGCCGTCCGGCTCGTGCCGCCGATCGAGACGAGGTGGTTCGCGAGAGCGCCGTAGGTCCAGCCGCCGTCCTGCCGCAGGACGACGGCCGTCGGCCCGACGCCGAACTTCTCCGCACCGAGGAACATCGTCGTCGTCGTCGGCAACAGGAACACCGGCCCGACGCCCCAGATCAGACCGGCGGGCCCAGGCGCCGCGGGCGAGAGAAACAGGCTCTGGACGACGTCCCCCATGCCGCCCTGCGCGCTGTGGGGCACGACGTCGTCCTGGTACACGACCGGAACGATGGTGCGCGAGATCAGATTCCAGTCGTCGCTGAGCGCGATCGGAATGACCGGTTGGAAATTGAGCGTGTACTTGAAGCCATCGCTATGCCGGCCGCCGCCCCATTCGAAGTTGCTTTGGAAGGGAACGCTGATCAGCGCCGCCACCGGGTTCTGCAACTGCTTGGCGACCTTCGCCGCCTCGTCCGGCTCCTCGTCGGCTGCACGGACCGGCAGCGGGGCGCCCGCGAGAAGGATCGCCAGAAGCGCGATCACCAGGCCCCTGGCCCCTGTCACGAGGGCATCGATCATGCCGGGACTCCTCCGCGACGACTAGAAGATCACGTTCAGCCGGGCACCGAGAACGACCGCCGTGGCGACGTTCTCGCGCTGGACGAGGCCGAGTATCTCCCGCCGTTGTGCCGGGCCGATGACCTGGACGTCGGGCGTGAGCAACAGCCACGGCGTGAGGGCAACGTTGTAGAATGCCTCGAAGCCCCATTCATCGCGCAACAACGACCTGGTTCCGAGGATCGGGACCCGCAGCGTGGGGTTCGCGATATCCAGGTAGTAGTAGCCGATACCGAAGCGATCGCGCTCGCGGCCCGGGATGAGGCCCGTGCCGCCGATGCCGGCGCTGTAGAAATAGTGCATCGGGTTCGGGCCACCGTCGGAGGCCCCGAACCGGCCGAACACGCCGAGACCGCGCCCGGCTTCCTTGTCGATCTCGTAGAGGAACTGATCGAAGTTGTAGTAGACGGCCCACGAGCCGTCCTGCTTCGCGATCGTCCGGGAGCGGGGCAGACCGAGGGCGCGGCGCACGGGCTCGAACTGGATCCGCTGGTCGAGCGAGGTGAACTCCTTGTTCGAGTACAGGGCGCCCACCAGCTGGTGCCCGGTGAGCGCGAACAGGTCCGTTCGCACCCTACCCTCGCCGGTGAAGGTCAATCTGTCCGTGCTCAGGTCGTCGAACCCGGCCCTACTGGCGTCTCCCACGGCCGAGAGCACGAGGAGCGTCACGAGGGCCTCGTCGGGATCCTTGGTCGGCAGCCCGATCACCCCCGCGCCGAGGGTCGAGTACGGCACGCCCATGAGGAGAGTCGGGTTGGCGTTGAAGGCGAGATTGAAGAACTGGCTCGTGCCCTTGCCGTGCGCGAACTCGTTCATGTCGCCCGAGGTCTCGGTGATGGTGGCGTACTTCCCGACGGTGACGCCGGCGTACGGCGACAGGAACTGGGCAACATTCAACGCCGGCAGGGCGAGGTTGTTGCCGCTCGGCAGCGGAAAGAGTGCGCTGGTATCCGCGGCCATGAGGGCCCCGGTCTTTGCATTGACGGACTTGGCCCAATCGCCCTCCAGCTCCACCGTCAAGAATCCTCCGGGCCACAACCCGAGCTTCTGGGTATCGAGACGGCCGATGAGGTCACCGCGCCCGCCGTACTCCCAGGTGCCGCTCTTGCCGCCCGAGACGATGCCCTGCCCGATCTGAGTCACGGCAGCGTCGAAGGTGACGCCTTTCGCGGCGAGATCGTCGCGCACACCTCCCCAATCTCCCGTCAGCGTCGAGCGCGTGAAGAAGTCCCCCGAATACGGATGCGCGGACACCGCTTCGTCCGCGATCGCGGACCGGCAGGGAGCCGACGCCAGCAGCGCAATGGCGCCCATCACGATGCCAGACCATCTCATTGCACACCCGTCCTCTCTTCGCGCGGTCGGGCGATCCCCACCGCACCCTACTCCGACACGACGGCTCTATTACTCTCCGTGTCGCACGCGATGCGTTTCTGTCTCCAAATGTCATAGTCGGCTTGCATCTGCCACCTGAAGGGGAAGATGCGCTTCCAGTCGGCTCGGCGCCGGCGGAGCGCCGGGATCCGTGCTCCCCTTCGCGGCGGCGGCGCGTACACCATGCAGGCCCTGGTGTGCGCCAATCCCGACATGCTCGTCGAGCTCCTCCGCTCGAGCGCCTTGCAGGTTTCCGCCGCCTGCCGCATGGGCACGATCGGCGATCCGGCGGGCGCCGTCAGGCGCGTTGATCGCGTCCGAGCGCCCGCTCGACGGCGCGCACCAACACCTCCACCCCCCCGGCAACCCACGCGAGCCCCTCGCTGACACGAGAGAGCGGCGCGGCTTCGAGGCGATCCGCAAGTCGTCTCAGCAGCGCCACGAGCCGAGCACGCTCGGCGTCGAGCTTCGCGTCGATCTTTTCGGTGTCGAGGTGTACGCGGTCTGGATTCGCCTTCATCCGCAATCCCTCCCTGTTGCGATACTAGCGTTGCCAGGTCTCCGACACGAATGAACCTTCTACATTGTGCATCATGCGCTCCCCCGGGACTCCGAACGGGCCGCTGAGCGGGGTCGCGCCACCCTCGAAGCGGCCACCATTCTTCGGGTCCTAGCCTCTCTCCGTGCCGGTTCCGGCCGCGGCTCGAGGCATCGTTCTTGCACTTCTCTCCATCAACAACGGAGGGAGGTATTCGATGGAACCGAGAATCGATCTCACCAACGTGTCGCCGGCAGCCATGCACGCCATGCTGGGCCTGGAGAAGTACCTCGCGCAGAGCGGCCTCGAGCCGGAGCTGATGAATCTCGTGAAGCTACGGGCCTCGCAGATCAACGGCTGCGCCTACTGCATCGACATGCACTGGAAGGACCTGCGCGGGGCCGGGCAGACAGAGCAGCGACTCTACGGCCTGGACGCGTGGGCGGAGGCTCCCTACTACACCGATCGCGAGCGCGCGGCGCTGGCGTGGACCGAGGCGGTCACGCAAGTGACCGTCGGGCACGTCCCGGACCAGGTGTTCGAGGAGATGCGCCGGCACTTCACCGACGCGGAGCTCGTCGACCTGACTCTCTGCATCGCGGCCATCAACGCGTGGAATCGTCTCCTCATCGCCTTCCGCGCTCCGGCCGGCTCCTATCAACCCGCGGAGCCTCCCAGGGCGGCGGCGGCGGATGCCGGATCCCAGGCACACGGTTCACTCTAGCCCGAGCGGCCCGTCGCCCCCCCCTTCGTCCCCGGCCGCGCCGTCGGTATCACACGTCGTGCAATCTCTGATACGTTTCTCCGCAACGTGTCCCCGCGTGCTTCTCCAACGTTCCGCGGCGCGCTCGGCGCGCTCGCCGTGCTGTACGCCGTCTCGGCACAGGCCGCACCGGCGCCGCTCGCCCGCTGCGAAAAGGTGAAGCTCACGGCCGCGGGGACGACCGCGCTCCACCTGCTCAAGTGCTACGCCAAGGCCGTCAGCAAGGGCGTCACCGCGGACATCGGCTGCGTGACCGCCAGCACCGGCCGACTATCGAAGACCTTCCCCAAGACCGAGGCGGCGAATGCCTGCGCCGTCACGGGCGAGGCATCGTCAATCGCCGGCGCGCTGACCGGCCTCGCCGGCGCGCTCGCCGCGACGGCGGGCGGCGGCCCCTCGGTCTGCGGTGGCAAGAAGATCCTCGCCGCCGCCCGCCGTGCGCAGGCCGAGTTGAAGGCCCAGGCGACGTACGCGCTGGCGCTGGATCCGGCCGCCCTTGGCAACGCGCTGGCCGTGGCCGGCGCCAGATTCTCAGCGCGTTTCGCCAGCGCCGAGGCCCGGGGCGATTGCGCGAGCGTCGGGGACGCCACGGCCGTCGCGAGTCTCGCCGACACCGCGAGCGCCGATGTCGTCGACCTGGTGCGCGGGACGTTGGCGGCGCTCGGAGCTCGCAGTGGCCGCCTCGTCGGAACCGCGGTCCGTGCCAACGTCCTCGAGAGCATGGAGCCGGCGTACCGCGACACGATCCTCCGCCAATTCGACTATGTCACCGCCGAGTACGAGTTCATGTGGGGCAACCTCGAGCCCGTGAGGGGCGTGTATCAATTCGGTCCCGTCGATACGATCGTCACCTTTGCGCAGCAGCACGCGCTGCGCCTCAAGGGTGCGCCCCTCGTCTGGCATCTCATTCTCCCGTCCTGGGTGAACGAGACGATGACTGCGGCCGAGCTCCAGAGCGCCGTCGACCAACGCATCGATACCGTGATGGGCGCCTATGCGGGCAAGGTCGCCATCTGGGACGTCGTCAACGAGGCCGCGATCGACGGGGGCGCGGCCTACCGCGATTCCATCTTTCTCCGGAAGCTCGGATCCGACTACATCCGCAACGCCTTCGTGCGCGCACGGCAGGCCGATCCCGACGCCCTGCTCTTCTACAACGACTTCCTCGCCGACGGCCTCAACGCCAAGTCCGATTTCATCTATCAAATGGTCGTGGATTTCCTGGCGCAGGGCACACCGATCGATGGCGTCAGCTTCCAAATGCATCTCGGTGGCGGCTTCGGCGCGCCGCCGACGCAGACCAGCGTCATCCAGAACTTGCAACGCTTCGCCGACCTCGGTCTACGCGTCCACATCAGCGAGATGGACGTGCAGATCGGCGGCGGCCATCCGGTGATCCCGGGAGGGATCGCCCACCAACGCGACGTCTACCACGACATGGTCGCCGCGTGCCTCGCCGTGGCGCAATGCGACTCCGTGACCTTCTGGGGCTTCACAGACAGGTACACGTGGATCACGGACTATCTCGGCGCGTACGACCAACCGCTCCCGTTCGACGTCGCCTATCGCGCGAAGCCGGCGTTCTTCGGCGTTCGCGACGCCCTGCTCGGATTCTGACGAGCCGGTCGCCCTCGCCCGAGCATCCGGCGTCACCCCGGTACGATCCCGGAGGTCGCCCCGCGCTCGAGCCAGCGCTTCAGGTCGGGGGTGAGCGCGCGCGCCGCCGCCGCTTCGTAGAGCCCCAGATCCTCCGCCGTGAGGACGTCATGCCAGCGGTCGTTGGTCCCCTTGAAGAGGAAGCGGTCGCTGCCGCCCTCGAAGATCATGTCCATCTCCGGTCCGAGCACCGCCGCGTCGCGCCTCATCGAGGCAAACGTCGCCGCGTCCGCGAGCATCGGCCACTTCTCCTCCGGGACGTCGATCTCGACGAAGCGGGCGATGCGGCGCATCTCCCCCGGCAGGTCGGCCTTCAGGTCGTTGTAATGCACGAAGAGGATGTTCGGCAGATGCCGGAAGTCCCAATAGCTGCGGGCGTGGTGGAGGTGCGACCAGTACGGAAACCCGTCGCTCTCCCACGGGTAGGTCGCGCGCGTCATCCACAGCCGCCAGAACGCACGGATGTCTTCCGGGGGGTCGAGAAACGGCTCCGCGGGCGCGTCCTCGCCGGAGTTCAGCATCTCCCGAGCCAGGGGCGTGTACATGCGCACGTGGTTCCACATCGACATGAAGACGTCGCGGGTATCGCGTCCCACATAGATGTACCTGGTGCTCGCCCGGTACGGGAGCGCGTCCAGCGGCAGGTGGCTCTTCAGGAAGCGGCGGTGCTCGATGCTCTCGACGATCGCGATCATCTCGGCCTTGCCGCCGATGAAGCGGCAGTCCGGCCAGGGCGAGACCCAATGAAGCGTGGTGGGAAGCTCGCGCGTTTGGAAGACGAGCAGGCTCAAGATGCGCTGCGTCCACGTCGTGCCCGCCTTGAGAGACGTCGTGATGACGATGTCGTCGCGGCGGGGGACGATGCCGTCCCAGCGCGTCGAGTCGAGGTGGTGGCACCGGTAGATGCGGGTGCGCTGCGGCAGGGAAGCCGGCATACGAGGCGGGTGTAGCGCCGGCTTCGCTCGACCGCAACCTTGCGCCGCGCGGCGGCTACAGAAGTGGAACCGGGGTCGTCGGCGGCAGTAGATACCCCGTCGCGAAGGTGCCGAGCGTCTCCGTGAAATAGACGAAGCGGTTCAGCGGGGCGCCGCTCGTGGTGGCATTGAAGGAGATCGACCCGCTCGAGCCGTTCGCGCTCTCGCCCACCACGCTCACGACGTCCGAGACCGCGACGCCGTTCACCAGGAAGGACCCCTCCGGTATCGCCGTGCCGCTGCCGGTCTTCGCGTCGACCGCCCAGTCGGTGGACGAGCTCGTCGCGCTGTAGGTCTCTCCGGCCACGTCCTCGAAGGAGATGAAGATGAGCTGGTTGCCTCCCTGACCCGCCGGCGCGAGCGTCGCCGGATTGTAGTACGCGGAGAGGTAGGCGTTCAGGGGTTGGATGGGCGGAAGGACGACGCTCGACCCGTCGATGACGTCGCCGAGATTCGGCCCGAGGGAGATCGCCTCGGCCGTCAAGTGATGGCTCGCGAGCTCTCCGGAGGTCACGGCGGTGCGCGCTGCTCCGGCCGCGCCCCACGCGGACTGCACCTGCAGATTCGCGACCGTGAAATTTCCGGACAAGGCCCGTGAGACGACGCTCTGTCCCGCCTCGTTGATCGCCGTGGCGATCGCCACGCCGAATTGCCCGGGTAGCACCGGAGGCGTTCCGCTCTTCAGGGCCCCGACGTCGATGATGGTGGTCGCTCCGCCCGAGAGCGTCACGGTATGCACGAAGGGCTCGCTGAATCCCGGACCGTAGAAGAGCACCTGCACCGTCAACGCGCCGTCGTCGGCGTTGTTGAGATTGATGAAGGTGGTGAATGTGTCGCGCGCGTCGTAGTAGAAGATCACTTGGTCGCCCTTCGCGTCGGGCCGGTCGATCGCGTTGGCGTTGATCAGGATGCCGGCGCGCGCCGGCAGGACGCTCGCCGCAAGGAGTGCAAGCGTGACGACGAAAGTTCCGATGTTCCGCACGTGAAACCCCCTCTCCTCCGCGAGGCGCGCTCCGCACCTCGGCTCGGCGCCGTTGGCCGGAGGCCGTGCGCCGTTGCCCATCCACCTGTGCCGATCACCGAGCGGTGACCAAATCCCGTCAATGGCGTTTGTAACGTCCCCGTCGCGGCTTCGTCAATTGGAATCGTCCACCTGCGTCGTGCTTTTCGTGGCGATCACGCTGGTACTCGGTTGTGGCGACTCCGGCGACCACCGCGGCGGCGTCGATCTGACGGTCGATCGCGACGCGATCGTCGCGTCCCTCAGGCTCGACCGGCGCGCCTTCGCCGCCGATGATTGCTCGGTCGCCGAGGGGGCGGTCGGGGCGCCCGGCGAGCGACGCCTCCTGCGCTTCGATGCCATCGTGGTGAATCGCGGCGACCGCGCGCTCGTGCTCGGCGATCCGGCCCGTCCGCTCGCGCCGTTCAACGCCGACGACTTCGAGTTCAGCCCGTGCCACGGCCACTTCCATTTCCGCGACTTCGCCGACTACGAGTTGCGGGGGCCGTCGGGGAGCGTCGCGTTCGGGCACAAGCAGGCGTTCTGCATCCGCGACTCGCTCGCCTACGGCCCGGGCCCGTCGGGCGGCTACGACTGCGACTTCCAGGGCATCTCGCCCGGCTGGGGCGACGACTACCCCGCGTTCCTCGACGGCCAATGGATCGACGTCACCGGCGTCCCGTCCGGGGACTACGAGATCGTCGTCACCGTCGATCCGGCCGGCCGCATCCCGGAGCATGGCGGCGCGCCGAACGTGGTCACGGTGCCCGTGCATCTCCCCGACGAGTGAGCCGATCTCACCGACTCGACGTACGCGGCTGATCTTCCCGGGACGGCTCGAGCACCAGGAGCAGGACCCCGTGTGGCTCGACATCCCCCGAGACGCTTCCCTCCAGTACGTCGAGCGAGCGGCCCCCCCACACATCGAGCGCGCCCGCTCCTCCGCGGATCCCGAGCTCGGCGAAGGTCGCCTCGATCGTGGCCGGCTGCGCGCCGCGGTTGAAGAGCGCCACCGCGGTTCGCTTGCCTTCGAGGGGCCGCGTCCAGACCTCGAGCGGCCCGCGCTGCACGACGCGTCTCGCCGGAAGCCCCAGGGGATCCTGATCGATCGCGACCACCTCGCGGTTGGTCAAGAGCGCGAGCGTCTCCGGTGCCGCGCTCCGCACGTCGTGCCCGGCGACGAGCGGCGCCGCGAGCAGGGCCCAGAGGCTCATGTGCGTTCGGTACTCGGCCGCGGTCATGTGCCCGTTGCCCACCTCGAGCATGTCCGGATCGTTCCAATGGCCGGGCCCGCCAAAGGGCGCGAGCGCTTCCTGCGCGAACCCGATCGTCGACATGACCTGCCATTGATCGGCGATGTCGCCGGTCGTGCGCCACAGGTTCCCGCCCGCATCGGCGCCCCATTTCCAGACGTCGGCGCGCCCGTATTGGCAGATGCTGAATACCATGGGCCTGCCGGTGGCGCGGATCGCCTCGGCCATCTTCAGATACACGGCGGGCATCTCGGCATCGTCGTAGATCAGTCCGGCGCTGCACCAGTCGTACTTGAGGTAGTCGACGCCCCATTCCGCAAACGTCCGCGCGTCCTGCTCCTCGTGGCCGTAGCTGCCTTCGAATCCCGCGCAGCTCTCGCGGGCCGGGCGAGGTGTAGATCCCGAATTTCAGGCCATGTCCGTGCAGGTAGTCGGCGAGGCGCCTTCATGTCCGGAAACTTGCCGTTGGGACGCAGGCTGCCGCGCTCGTCGCGCTCGCCCTGCCACCCGTCGTCGATGTTGACGTACACGTAGCCCGCATCGCGCATGCCGCTCGCCACCAAGGCGTCGGCGATGTCGCGGATGGTGCGTTCGTCGATCTCGGTCTGGAAGTGGTTCCAGGTGCTGAAGCCCATGGGTGGCGTCCGCGCGAGACCGTTGGCCGGCAGCGCCTTCATGGACGGGATCGGGAGCTTCCTGGGCGCGAGGCGCTCGAGGAGCTCGAGCTCCTCCGCGGAGGGTTTCCGCAGCGTCGTCGGCGGATTGGTACTGCCGGCCAAGCGTGAGGCTCAGGTGATCGGCCGTGAGCGTGCCCTCGAGCGGCGTCTCCATGCCGCGCGCCATCTGGATGACCAGCCGAACGCGGTCGCCGTGTCGCTCCACGGCCACCGGAACACCCGCGAGCGTCGGCACGATGAGCTTCCCGATCAGCCCGCCGCGCGCCTCGCGAATGGTGAGCACCCGCACGTTCTGGGGTTGGCGCGCGAGGATCTCCGCAGTCACATCCTGCGGGACCCACGTTCCGGCGAGCTCTTGCGCCGCAGCAGCGTCGACGAGCGTCACGACCGCCGCGAGAGCAACCAGTGTTCCCCATCTCATGCAGCGCACAATGATCCCTAGCACGGTTCGCGGTTGGTGCGCGCGTCCCCGGTCCGGACGTGTAGAGGACACTGGAGATGTCCGGGGCATAAGCACTCAAGAATGTCCGCCTGGCAGGGTACGTCGTGGCGATGCGAATCGACGCGGCGGTGGCCCGGGAGGCCAAGGCGATGACGACGAAGGACGTGATCGTGAAAGCGATCGAAGGGAAGCTGAGCTGGGTGCAGGCGGCGGATATCTTGGGCTACACGCCGCGCCACATGTTGCGGGTGAAGACGCGGTGGCTCGCGCAAGGCTACGACGGGATTCGGGATCAGCGAGGTTGCACGCCGCGGCGGCGGCGCATCCCGCTCGCGACGATCGCGCGGTTGTGTGCCCTCAAGCGCCGGCAGTACCCGGATTTCTCCATCCGCCATTTCTGGGAGCGCGCGACCGAGCAGCACGGCTTCACGCTGTCGTACACGTGGACGCGGCTCGTGTTGCAGGCCGCGGGCCTCGCCGAGAAGGCGCCGGCGCGCGGCCAGTACCGGCGCAAGCGCGAGCGGCGTCCCTTGGTGGGCATGCTCGTCCACCTCGATGCGTCCACGCATCGGTGGCTGCCGCAGGTGCCGATGCAGGATCTCGTGGTGGCGCTCGATGACGCCGACGGCCGCATCCTCGATGCGCGCTTCGTCCCGCAAGAGGGCACCGCGTCCACCTTTGCGAGTCTCCACGCCGTGCTGACGCAGGCGGGACGGTTCGCGGAGCTCTACACCGATCGCGGCAGTCACTTTGGCCGCACGAGTACGGCCGGCGCCCCGCCGGACGCCGACCAACAGGGGCAGGTGAGCCGCGCGCTCGCGACGCTCGGGATCCGCCAGAATCTTTGCGCGCTCGCCCGAAGCCCGCGGCCGCAGTGAGCGCGCCTTCGGCACCATCCAGGGCCGCCTCCCCCAGGAGTTGCGCGTCGCCAAGATCCGCACGTACGCGGCGGCGAACACCTACCTGCGGGACACCTTCGTCCCCGACTTCAACCGGCGCTTCACGGTCAAGCCCGCGCAGCGCGAGTCGGCTTTCGTCCCGCTGCGCGGCCTCAACCTGCGGCTCGTCCTCTCGAGCCACCACCCACGCCAAGTGCAGAACGACCACACGGTGCACTTCGCCGGCCGCCTCCTCCAGCTCCCGCGCAGCCCGGTGCGCCCGCATTTCGTCCGCTGCCGCGTGCTCGTCCACGAATTTCCCGATGCGACACTCGGAATCAGTTTCCAAGGTCAGCTGCTCGCCGCCTACTCCCGCGGCGGGGAGCGTCTGACCCCTGCCGCTGCCGGGGAGCGGGCAGCCTGACGACCGGACATCTTTCAGTGCTTATGACCCGGACTTCCTTCAGTGCTTCGGACAGTCCCCGGTCCGGACGGTCCTGCCGGAGTCGTACTACCCTTGACGATCGCGTGCACTCCCTCCGCGACTCCGTTGACGGGGCGCGGTCGGGCCTGGCGCTCCCGAGCCGCCCGGATGCGGCACACACACGGGGCGCCTGCTTCTCGAGGTCGCTCCGATGACGCCAGCCCTTCCGGCCGCCGCAATTTTCCGCCTTGATTCGTTTGACGATGCGCGTCCGGCGGCGCTAGGTACGAGCAAACGCGGGTGAACGTTTTCCGCGTGCTCCGAACTTGAACCGTGTAACCGGAACCTGAACCGTGTCGCGACGTCGCGGCACGGCGGCGCACAGGGAGGTGCACCATGACGCGTACGAGAATGCCCTCCAAGACTCGTCTAGTCCTTCTCACCCTGGTGATCGTCGTCCTGAGCGCAGCGCCCGTCCTCGCGACGGTGGCGCCGACGAAGACGCCCGCCGCCCCCACCCCGACCAAGACACCGCCGGCGAAGACTGCGACCAAGACACCGCCCGCGCCGACCGCAACCAAGACGCCGCCGCCCGCGCCGACGAAGACCCCTGCAGGCGCCACCGCGACCAAGACGCCTCCCGGCCTGACGCCGACCAAGACGCCTCCCGCCGTCACGCCGACGCGCACGAAGACACCCCCGGCGCCGACGCCGACCAAGACACCGCCCGCGCCCTCGCCGACGAAGACGCCGCCCGGCACGACCCCGACGCGCACCGCGACCGCCACGGTGACGCCGACCCCGACGGACACCGCCACCGCGACGCCGACGGAGACGGCCACCACCACCGGGACACCGACGCCCACCGAGACCGCGACGGAGACACCCGGTACGCCCACGCCGACGGCCAGCGAGACGCCGACCGAAACGTCGACGCCGACGGCCACGCCAACGCCGACGGTCACCGCTTCCCCGGACGGCAGCACCGCCACACCGACGCCGACCACAACCGCCACTCCGCCGCTGGGCCTCGATCACTTCCAGTGCTACGAGACGCCGCGCGAACCCTTCGCCGCGCTGACCGGCGTACAGCTCGACGACACCTTCGGCGCGAGCACCGTGACCCTCGTGCGGTTGAAACGGCTCTGCAACCCCGCCGACAAGAACGGCGAGGACCCGACCGCGCCGCTGCACACGACCCATCTCGCGGGCTACATCCTCAAGCAGACGAGCCCCCGCTTCAAGACGATCCGCGGCGTCAGCGTGACCAATCAGTTCGGCACGATCACGGTCGACCTCGGGAAGCCCGATTACCTGCTGGTGCCGACGGCGAAGGGTATCAACGGCCCGCCGGGTCCGCTGCTCGGCGATCCCGCCGTGAATCACTTCAAGTGCTTCAAGGCGAGGCGCGCCAAGACGCGGGTCACGAACCTCACCGTGATCGACCAGTTCGGCACGATCGTGCTCGACGTGAAGAAGCCGGCCCAACTGTGCGTGCCGACCGACAAGAACGGCGAGGGCATCGTCGATCCGGACGCCTTCCTGACGTGCTACAGAATCCGGCAAACGAACGAGCCGCTCTTCCGCGGACTCGAGCCCATCTTCATCGACAATCAGTTCGGGCCGAGCACGATCTCCGTCGATCATCTACGGGAGCTGTGCGTCCCCTCGACGATCGGCAACTAGCCACTCTGGCGGGGCGGCGCGGCGCACGCGCCGCCCCGTGCGTTTCGCTTCGAGAACACCCGTGAGGCTCCTCCACGTTTCCCTGCTCGCGTCCCTGGTCGTGGCCGTCTGCGCGCGTAGCGCGGCGGCTCTTCCCGACCTCACGCCGGAGGTGTCGGACGTCAGCGTCTTCGTGAGCGACGTCGAGCCCGGCGACGTCGCCGAGGGATGCGCCACCGGCACCACCGCGCGCCGGCTGGTGCGCTTCACGTTGAAGACCCGGAACCTCGGACCCGACGACCTCGTCCTCGGCAGTCCAGGGTGCCCGGACTGCACCACGCAGTCCGGCGACGTCTGCGCGAACCCGTTGTTCTTCTGCAGCGCCGCCCACGGCCACGCGCATTTGCGAAGCTTCGTCCGCCCCGAGATCCTCGACGCGAACGGCACCGTGGTCGCAGCCGGCAACAAGTTCGGGTTCTGCATGGAGGACTCCGAATGCGCCGATCCGAAGTACACGTGCGAGAATCAGGGCCTGACGGCGGGCTGCGCCGACGTCTATCCCGCCGGCATCCAGTGCCAGTACGTCGACATCACCGACGCGCGCCTCCCCTCGGGGACCTATACCTTGCGCGTCACGATCGACCCCCAGAACGCGATCCCCGAAGCCGACGAGACGAACAACGTGGTCGAGGTCCCGGTGCAAGTCGGCGCGCCGCCGCCAACTTGTCCCGTCTATGTCGCGCGGGACCTGCCGCGCGACATTCCCGACCTCGGCAGTGCGAGCTCGACCGTCACAGTACCGCTCGCCGGCCCGGTGACGAGCGTGCGGCTCATCGGTCTTCGCGGTACGCATTCATTTCTCAGCGACCTCGAGGTGCATCTGCGGAGTCCCGCGGGCACCGACGCGGTGGTGATGAACCGGGCGTGCGGCACCGACCACGACTTCAACGTCGATCTCGACGACGGCGCGTGCAGCGACCTCGCCTGCCCGCCGACCGACGGGCTCGCGCACCGCCCGAGCGCTCCGCTCGCCATCTTCGCCGGCGAGGAGGCGGCGGGCACGTGGACGCTCGAGATCTTCGACCGCGCGGAAGGCGACGTCGGCACCCTCGAAGGTTGGGGCCTCGAGATCTGCGTCCCCGGCGCCGGTTGCGCGGTGTATCATCCGACCGACCTCCCGATGAGCATCGCCGACCTCGGGGTCGCCACCTCGACGCTCGTCGCACCTCCCGCGCAGATCACGGACGTCAACGTCCTCGGTCTCCGCGGCACACATACCTTTCTCAGCGACCTCGAGGTGCATCTCACGAGCCCGGCGGGGACCGACGTCATCGTGATGAACCGCGCGTGCGGCACCGACCACGACTTCAGTCTCGACCTCGACGACAGCGCCTGCGGCGACATCAGCTGTCCCGCGACCGACGGACTGCCGCACCGGCCGAGCGAGTCGCTCTCCGCGTTCATCGGTGAGAGTGCCGCCGGCACGTGGGCGCTCCGCGTCTTCGACCGCGCGGAAGGCGACGTCGGCACGTTGGACGACTGGGCCCTGCAGATCTGCAGTTGCGGCAACGGCATCGTGGATCCGGGAGAGGAGTGCGACGACGGCAACACCCGGAGCGGCGACTGCTGCTCCGCGACCTGCCAGCGGGAACTCGTCTGCCCGGCCTGCGAGGCCTGCGACTCGACGACGCTCAGCTGCGTGCCGGCACCGCGCGCGTTCTGCCACGAGCCCGCGGTCCCGGGCGCCGCGCGGCTGCTGCTGAGAGCGGGGCTCACCACCGAGCGTAATCTGCTCGTGTGGAAGTGGCTCCACGGCGACGCGACCTCCGCCGCGGAGCTCGGCGACCCGACACTCGGCGACGACTACGCCCTCTGCGTCTACGAAGGACCGCTCGTCGAGCCCACGCTGCTGCTCCGGTCGGAGGCGACCGGCGGCTCGACCTGCGGCGCCGTGCCGTGCTGGAAAGGCCTCGGCTCGCCGGTGGGCGCGAAGGGGTTTCGGTACGTCGATCGGCGGCGGCCGGCAGACGGGCTCCGGTCCATGACGCTCCGGCCGGGTGCGGCGGGGGCCGCCAAGGCCCTCGTGAATGGCACCGGGCTCGTCCTTCCGACGTTGCCGGTCACGCCTCCGCTCACCGTGCAACTCCACGGGCCGGGACGTTCGTGCTGGGAGGCGCGCTATCCCGCGAGCGGCATCACGCGGAACGATGCCCGGCACCTGAAGGGGCGCAGCGAATAATCAACCAAGGAGGAGTACGATGCGCTTCCCCGGAACGGTCCTTTTCGCGACCTGCGGGGTGGTAGTCGCGCTGGTTGCCGCACCCGGGTTCGCGGCCGACCACCGCGATGCCCCGCTCTTGCAGCTCGACACCCGCGCCGACCTCGCTGACTTCTTCGTGTTCCAGTCGCCGGCGGACCTGGATCGCACGGTGCTGATCGTCACGACCAATCCCGGTGCGGGCATCCTGAGCCCCGACACCTTTACCGCCGGCGTCGCGTACACCGTCGAGATCTACAACGACGACGACTTCAACCCCGACGTCGTCTTCGGTGTGAAGTTCGGCAAGCTGCAGAACGGTTTCCAGGACGTGAAGATCAAGTCCAAGGGCGCGCCGGACCTCTTCCAGGCCCGTGGGCCGGTCGGCTCCGAGCTCGACCTGGGGAACGGCGGCCGGTTCACGAGCGGGATTTTCGACGATCCCTTCTTCTTCGACGTCGTCGCCTTCGAGACGGGCCAGTTGCAGGCGCCCGGCAGAGACTTCTACGCGGGCACCAACGTGAACGCCTTCGTGATCGAGGTGCCGACCAGCGCCCTGACACGGCCGTCGCAGACGACCATCGCGACGCGTGCCATCGCCAAGAAGGGCGCCGTCGATACCGTAGGTCGGCCGCTCGTCTCGCGCCTGTTCCTGCCCCTGGGGCTGCGCGACCGTTTCAACAAGACGAAGCTCGCGAAACAGGACGTCTTCCTGCCGGCGATCACCCAGACGCTGTCGACGTACTACAACCCCACACAAGCGGCGGCGCTCGCGGACTTCTTCATTCCCGACGTCCTGCCGATCGACACCGCTCAGCCAACGGCCTACTTCAATGGCCGGAAGCTCGACGACGACGTCGTCGACCTCATGCTCGTCCAGCTCACCAACGGCGCTCTGACCGGCGACGGCGTCGGCGCCAATGACGCGGCCTTCCAATCGATCTTTCCATACCTCGCCGATCCGCACTGAGCGGCCAGTCGTGAGTACCCTGCGCAGCACGCTCCTGCTGCCGGCGCTGCTTCTGACGACGGCCATCGCTGCCGCCGCGGCCGCCGCCGACTCGCGGGCGGATCGCGTGATCGCCTTCTATCACGAGCGCGGCGGGCGGCCGGGAGACTTCTACACGCTGACGCTTCTCGCCGATGCCTACCTCGAGAAGGGACGCGCCACCGGCGATCCCGACGCCTACGCCGCGGCGGCCGCGGCCGCCGCACACGCCCTGACGCTCCGTCCGGACTACGTCCCGGCGCTGGTGGCGCTGGCAGCGACCGAGATCGCGCAGCATCGCTTCGGCGACGCGCTCTCGACGGCACGGCGCGCGACGGCGGCCGACGGCACGGCGGCCGACGGACACGCCGTCCTCGGTGACGCCTTGCTCGAGATCGGCGACCTCGCCGCGGCGAGCACCGCCTACGAGACCTTCGCACGGCTCGCCCCGGGCCTGCACTCGCTCGCGCGCCAGGCGGAGTGGCGGGACGCGACCGGCGACGACGCGGGCGCCGGCGACGGCTGGACCCGGGCGATCGACGTCGGCGAGAGGCAGGACGCTCCGCCGGCGGCGATCGCCTGGGCCTACGTCCGGCGCGGCGCGCATCACTTCGCGCACGGGCGCGTCGCCGAGGCGGAAGCCGATTACCGCGCCGCGATCGCACGCGACCCGGGGCGCTACGACGCGGAGGTGCGGCTCGCCGAGGTGCAAGCCGCCACCGAGCGCTTCGACGAGGCGCGCGGCCGCTACCTGCGACTCGCGGAACGTGGCGCCCGCCCCGAGCTCTGGCAGGAGATCGGGGACTTCTACCTCTTCATCGGCCGCGCCGACGAGGCGCGCGCCTGGCACGATCGCGCCGAGGCCGCGTATCTGCGGGCCGCCGAGCAGGGCGATCGGCGGTACGACCACCACCTGGCGGTCTTCTACACCGACGTCCGCCCGCGTCCCGCCGAAGCCGTCGCCTGGGCGCGCAAGGACCTGGCGCGGCGCCACCCCAGCGCTGCCTGGGACGCGCTCGCCTGGGCGCTCTACATCAACGGCGAGCGCACCGCGGCCCGTGCCGCCATCGAGACCGCCCTCGCCTCCGGCACCACCGCGGCCCACGTGCTCTGCCACGCCGCCGTCATCTACGCCGGCGATGGCGCCCGGGGCGTGGATTTCCTGCGGGCCGCCTACGCGAGCAATCCGCGCTTCGATCGCTTCCACGCCCACCGCTGAGCCGCCCGGGCGCGCGCCGCGGCGGGCTTCAGTACGGCGAGGCGCCGTCGAAGTCGCGGATCATCGGGCGATGCTGGGTATAGATCCGCGCGACCCACGCGAGACCGGGGTGCGTGCCCCACGCGTCGATCAGGGCCTGCGAAGCGGGCGGACGCGGGTGCGGCGCCTCCATCGGCGACCCGGGAGGCGGGAAGACCATGGCGAGGCCGGCGGCGGCGGCGAGATCGGCCGTCGAGAACCGGTCGCCGACCAGGTACCCCGTTCGGGCGCTCATGGTCGCGACGAACTCGAGCGCCTCGCCGCACGCCCGTTTGCCGTCCTCGATCGCGCCCGGGCCATCGATGCCGTTGCCCTTGACGATCAGGGTGCGTCCGATCGGAAAGGCGGCGCGGAAGAGCCCGAGAGCGAGCGGTCCGCGGCCCTCGCCGAAGAGCCGGCACATGGAGTCGGGGTCGGTCATCAAGGCCGCGAGGGCGGCCCGCCGCATGCGGGGCACGAAGCCGTCGTCGAAGCGCGTCTCGATCGCACGCGCCGCGGCTTGTGCCTCGGCCCCGACGGGACGGAGCGGCGGCGCCGGAACACGCTCGTCGAGCGCGGCAACGATGGCGGCGGAGCCGGCGATCCATCGGCCGTCGAGCTCGAGGATGGGCGTCGCCGTCTGCCTGGTCCGCCACCAGACGATCGGCGCGTGCGGTCCCGGCAGCAGGCTCCGGCGCAGGTGCGGCAATCGCTTCAGGTCGAGCGTCCAACGGACCTTTTCATTGTAGGGCGAGTAGCGAAATTGCAGCAGGACGTCCATGTCAATTTCTCTGGCTCATTCGCCCCCGTCCATGCTCGCCAGCGTAGCGGCCGATCACGCCATTCGGTGAACGGCGCAAAGCTTGTTGCCGGACGGATCCCGCAGGTACGCGAGATACATCTTTCCCATGCCCCCTTCGCGCACGCCCGGAGGGTCCTCGCAGGTCGTCCCCCCGTTGGCGACGCCGGCCGCATGCCAGGCCTCCACGCGGGCCGGATCGGCGACGGTAAACCCGACCGTCCCGCCGTTGGCGGCGCTGGCCGAGCCCCCATTGATGGGTTTCGTGATGGCGAAGACTCCCGTCGGAGAAAGATAGAAGATGCGTCCCTTCTCGTCCGTGACGCCCGCCGGAATGCCGAGCGTACCGAGCACGGCGTCGTAGAACTTCCTGGATGCATCGAGGTCGTTGGCACCGACCATCACGTGGCTGAACATTGGCGTCTCTCCTCCTCGTCGATCGCTCGCGGAATTGCCGGACTGCTCGACGGCTGTGAGCTTCCTGGCTCCGTAGCGTACCGTACCCCCCCGCACGTTCAACCCGGCCAACAACGGGCGAGCCGAAGCCACGGTCCTCGCCTCAGCGGAAGACCTCTACGCCCGTCGTCGAGGATGACGCCGCGCAGAGCGGCGCCGTCCGCGCCGGGCTGATGGTCGACCGGCCCGGCGCGGAGGGCTCCGTCTCTCGATCAATTCGTCGACGGTATGGCGTGCGGCACGACGACGGCACCCCCGCCGGGACGTCCAATACCCAGCGGCCTCGTGGACACGCCGTGGTGATCGATCGCTTGGAAGTCGGGGTACGCCGGACTGCCGTGTTCGTGCACGTCGAGACCCTCCATCTCCTCCGTGGCCGTGACGCGCAGTCCCATCGTCATCTTGATGGCGCCGAACAGCAGAAACCCGGTGGCGCAGCTCCATGCCATGACGCTCACAACCCCCGTGGCCTGCGCCATGAGCAGCTTGGCACCCCCGCCGAACAGCAGGCCGTCTCCCGTCGTCCCGGGTGAGAACTGATCCTGGGCGAAGAGACCGAGGCAGAGCGTGCCGAAGGCCCCGCAGACGGCGTGCACCGAGACCGCGCCGACCGGATCGTCGATACGCAGTACCTGCTCGAGGAAGACGACCGAGAGCACGACGACGACGCCGGACATGAGCCCGATCATGACGGCGCTCGAGGCCGAGACGAACGCGCATGGCGCCGTGATGGCCACGAGGCCCGCAAGCGCGCCGTTCAGCGTCATGCTGGCATCGGGCTTCTTGAACATGATCCAGGCCGTGATCATCGCCGTGATGGCGCCTGCGGCGGCCGCGAGGTTGGTGGTGGTCGCGATGTGTGCGATCGACGGCTGCGCCGCCATGGTGCTCCCGGGATTGAATCCGAACCAGCCGAACCAGAGGATGAAGACTCCCAGGGCCGCCATCGGCATGTTGTGCCCGAGGATCGGATTCGCCTTGCCGTCCGCCGAGTACTTGCCGAGGCGCGGGCCGAGCATCGCCGCTCCCGTCAGCGCCAGCCAGCCGCCGCAGGAGTGCACGACCGTCGATCCGGCGAAGTCCCACATGCCGAGCGACGCGAGCCACCCGCCTCCCCAAATCCAATGCCCGACCACGGGATAGATCACGAGACTGACGATGAAGCTGTAGACGAGATAGGCGCTGAATTTCGTCCGCTCGGCCATCGCCCCCGAGACGATCGTCGCCGCGGTCGCGGCAAAGACCAGCTGGAAGAAGTACTTCGCTTCGAGCGGCACGTGGGTCCACGCGAGTGATGCGAACGTGTCGCCGCCGTCGTGGAGAAAGAACCCGCTCGTGCCGAACAGGGCGTTGCCGGCCCCGAACATTATCCCGAACCCGACCGCCCAGTACGCGAGCGATCCCATGCAGAAGTCCATCAGGTTCTTCATCATGATGTTCGAGGCGTTCTTGGCACGGGTGAGGCCGCCCTCGACCATTGCGAACCCGGCCTGCATGAAGAAGACCAGGAAGGCGGTCACGAGCGTCCACACCGTGTCTGCAACCGCCGGATCGAAGGCGGGCGCGGCCACCGCGGCTTCATCCGCGAGCGCCGGGTGGATCAGGACGGCGCTTGCGACCACCGTAGCTGCGACGGGCAAGAGTTTTCGATTCATCTTCTCCTCCTCGGTACGGGATTTACGACGCACACGTCCCCATTCTGATCGGGCGGGAATATCGATACCCGGTCGGGAACGGCCGCCGTCTCCTGCAAGGTCGCCGCCAAGCGACGGGCACACAACGCCCGTAACGCTCGCCACCGGAGGAGCGCCATCTGCCTACATGTTGCGCGCCCGTGCCCACATAGTGAGCGCGAGGCAAGGCGCGAGGCATTGCCGACGCACCTCGAGTACGCGTCGCCCTCCCGCTACCGCCCGGGCACGAAAGCCGCTAAGAGCCTGCCGCGATCAACCGCGGAGCACAGTCTCCGCGCGGAGAACCGAGGACCAATGATTCGAGCCATTGCCTACCTGGGCCTTGCGACCGTACTCGCGGCCTGCCAACCCGTGACGCCACCCAAACCCTTCGTATCCGCGGCTCAGCCCGGACCGAGCTGTCTGCCAACCTGCGACCGGGAGTACAAGGAGTGCGCCAACGGATCCACGTGCATGATGGTCCCGCAGTGCGACCTGGAGGTCTGTATCCCGCGCAAGCAAGACTGCCAGGCGCGCTGCCTGAGCGGAACGTGAGCGGCCGCAACGCGAATGGCTCGATCTTCGCCAGGATCGACGGTCAGCACCCGACTACTCGATGGCCACCGCTCGTGCCGGTAGACAATCTGGTCGGTTTAGCTATAATGGCTTCTGTGACGCTCACCTTCCGCAACAGCCGTGGCGAGCTCGTCGACCTGCCCGCCGTCGCTGCCACCAAAGCGAAGAACGAGTTCGGAGCCGTCCTGGACCAAGCGGTCGCGGAAGGTGCCGTCGCGATTACTCGGCACGATACGCCGAAGGCCGTTCTCATGTCGTACGTCGAGTTCTCGTCGCTCGTGCACGCGCGTACGCGCAGTCTCGACGACCTCACCGCCGAGTTCGACGACTTGCTGGCGCGGATGCAGATGCCGGCGGCGCGTAAGGGCGTCGACCGGGCATTCCGGGCCTCGCCCGCGGAGCTCGGCCGTGCCGCCGTCGCCGCTGCCGTCCGGTCTCGTACCGGTGCCGCCGGGCGGGCCGTTCCCCGGCGTGCGCGAATCCGAGCGCGGTAGCGCGGCCACCGTGTGCCCTCCCCCTCTCCCCGCATCTACGTCCTCGCGGGAGTGAACGGCGCGGGGAAGAGCAGCATCGGCGGAGCGGCGATTCGTGGCTCCGGTGGTGAATATTTCAATCCCGACGAGGCGGCGCGACGGATTTTGAACGCGAACCCCGGGCTGACGCAGGCCGACGCCAACGGCGTCGCCTGGCAGCAGGGTCGGCGATTGCTCGAGAAAGCGATCGCCGAGCGTCTCGAGTTCGCGTTCGAGACCACGCTCGGCGGCAGCACGATCGCGCAGCTGCTGGCGGCGGCGGCGCGCCGAGGGATTGACGTTCACGTCTGGTTCGCCGGTCTCGCGAGCCCGGAGCTGCACATCGAGCGCGTCCGTGCTCGCGTTCGCCGCGGTGGCCACGACATTCCCGAATCCGACATCCGCCGCCGCTATCATCACAGTCGGTTGAACCTCATCGACCTGCTGCCCCTGCTCGCCTCGCTTCGCGTCTATGACAACAGCGCGGAGGCCAATTTGGTCGCCGGCGCGGCGCCCAGGCCGCTGTTGGTCCTGGACCTCGAGCGCGGTGCGATCTTGAACTCTGCCGACCTCACCCGTACTCCTGAATGGGCGAAGCCGATCGTGGCTGCGGCGCTGAAGACAACGCGACCGCGCCGCCGCTGATGCGTAACAACTGAAGTGCCCCCGCCCCGTGGACGACGATGGGGGCGTCGGGCAAGGGAGGCGTCGTCAATGACCACCGACTACAACCGCATCGGCGCTCTCTATCGCCGCGCGAAGGAGCAACCCTGGCGCCTGCGGATCGAGGGCCCCTCGATGATGACGCTGATAGGCGACGTCCGCGGCAAGAAGGTCGTCGACATGGCGTGCGGCGAGGGCTTCTTCACCCGCAAGCTCAAGCAGGCGGGGGCCGGGCGGACGGTCGGCTTCGACATCTCCGAAGAGATGATCGCGCTCGCGAAGGCGCACGAGGCGAAGGATCCCAGCGGAGTCGAGTATTTCGTCGCGGATGCTCGCTCGGCCGAGGCGGACGCCGTGTTCGACCTCGCCGTCTCGGGGTGGTTGCTCGTCTATGCGCACGACCGCGACGAGCTCGCCGTCATGAGCCGCGGGATCGCCAGCCGCGTCCGGCCGGGTGGCCGCTTCGTCACCTTGACCACCAATCCCGAGCTGTATTTCTTCGAACCGGTTCCCGACTACGGCAAGTACGGGTTCGAGATCGAGGTCGGCGACTCCGTCTTCGACGGCGCACCCATCACCTGGACGATCCACCTGGACGAGGGGACGTCGTTCGAGATCGAGAACTACTACCTGCCGATCGAGGCGATCCAGGGGGCGCTGCGGAACGCTGGCTTCCGGGACATCGCGGTACATCCCTTGACGCTCGCGCCCGACCCCGCGGCGCGCGACGAGGGCGACTACTGGGCGGAGTTCCTCGCCTACCCGCCGGCGATCATGATCGACGGCATCAAGGCGTAACCTCTTGACGTCGCGTACGCAGTTGCGTACACGTAGTGTACGCAACTGCGTACATCCCCGACGTCGTGAGGAGGACCCCCGATGGAACGACCGTCACCTCGGCTGCTCGGCCTGACGCTGGCCGCAGTCCTGATCCTGTTCGGCTCCGCAGGCGGACCGGCAGCCATCGCCGCCCAGGCCGATCCGTGCTTGACGCCCCTCATCGAGAACGAGCCGCTCTGCAATCCCGCCGTCGCCCAGGCGGAGTGGCCGATCTCCCACCGGGGGGGCTATGCCCAGGGTTCGTCGCCCTTTCCCGGGCCCGTGGCCGGCGAGACGGTTTCCGCGGCGCACCTCGACCTCTCGGGTCCTCCGATCACGCTGGCGACCAGTCCGCCGTACGCCGACGGGGGCCATGCCATCTGGGGCGCCGTGCTCGGGCTGACCGGCGCGGTGGTCAAGATCGACGCCGAGACCTTCACCCTGATCGATAGCTACGTGCCCGCCGACGAGGAGGTTTCGCCGCCGGTCATCCCGCTCGGGGTGTCGGGCGCCTACAGTGTCACGGATCCCGACGGCAACTTCTTGCTCGGGCGCGCCGGCTTCGTGGAGATCTTCGGCGACGCGACGCCAGGTGACCGCGGCTCGCCGATCGCGCTCGTCAAGCGCGTGTTCCTGCCGCCGACGGCGTTCTGTCGGTCCAGCGACCTCCTGGTCGGCGGGGTCATGCTCCCGGATCGCCACCTCGCCCTCGTCACCGCGCAGGCCGTCCTCAGTGTCATTCCGGCCGATGCCGCGCTCATGGACGCCGGCAACGTCGTGTCACTGCCGTCGGAGAACGGGGCCGACTGCGCCAACAGCGCCATCCCGGACACGGATCTCGAGACGGTGTCGAATAGCATCGCGGCGGACGAGCACGGCGGCATCTACGTCGTCACCGACGCGGCGGTGATCAAGTATCAGTGGGACGGCACCGGCCTGTCGAAGGTGTGGCGGACCGAGTACGAGAGCGACCCCCCGTTCTCGGTGCTGCGTCTCGGTCCCGGCTCCGGCTCGACCCCCAGCCTGATGGGCACCGAGATCGATCAGGACCGCTTCGTGGTCATCACCGACGGTCAGGAACTCATGCACCTGGTGCTGATGTGGCGCGACGAGATTCCCGCCGGCTGGCAGCCGATCGCGCCGGGCAAGGACCCGCGCATCGCCTGCGAGGTCCCCGTCCGGTTCGGGAACCCGCTCGCGACGCGCAGCCTTTCCGAGCAATCGGTGCTGGTTCGTGGATATGGCGCCGTCGTCGTCAACAACCTCCTCGCCGCGGAACCCGCGCCGGCCATCGTCCCCGCTCTCACCACCGCCATTGCCGCACTCTTCGGCAGCAACGATCGCTACGCGCCGCGCGGCGCGGAGCGCATCGACTGGGATCCCGTCACGCACACCTGCGGCACCACGTGGGTCAACGACGCGGTCAGTCTGCCGAACGGGATCCCGACCATGAGCGCGGCAACCGGCCTGATGTACGCCATCGGCCAGCGCGGGGGCGTCTGGGGCCTGGAGACGCTCGACTTCGACAGCGGGACGTCCGTGATGTTCACCCCGAGCGCCCAGACCGTCTGCTCGCAGGCGGTCCGCGACGCGGTATCGGCGAGCATCCTCGGGCCCTTCCTCGATCCGACGCTCGATCGCTTTCCGCAGAGCTGCGAGAACTCCTTCTTCGCGGCCACCGAGGTCGGGCCCAGGGGCGCCATCTACACGGGGACCTTCCAGGGCGTCTCGCGGTTCCTTCCCGACTCGGTAGCGGCCGTCTCGCGCAAACGCCAGGCGGCCGCCGGGGCCGACCAGGGACGCGAGGTGGCGAGCCGCGGTCTGGCCGCGCTCCCAGCCGACGTCGACCAGGCGCGGGAGATGGCCAAGCGCGGCCAGGTCCAGCTCGACGCGGCACTCGCGGCGCTGACGGCCGGGATCGGCACCGCCGTCGATGCCGGGTCCGCCGCCCAGGCGAGCGCGCTCATGACCGGCGCGCATGCCCACTTCGTCGCCGCGGAGGCGGCGGTCGACGGCGACCTCGGGGTCGCCGCGAGCGAGCTCGACGCCGCCCGCGCCGACGCCGCAACCGCCTACGACTACTTGCACCTCTGTCCGCCCGCGCCGCAAACCGGCTGTCGCCCTGCCGCCAGGGCCGCCGTGACGATCAGGAATGCCCCCCCGGCGACACAGAGCAGGCTCACGTGGACCTGGAAGGCGAAGACACCGGGACCGCCTCCTCCGGATCCGACCGACAACGCCACCTACGCGCTCTGTGTCTACGACGCCGGCGGCACGAGCCGCGTCCTCGAGGCGCCGATCCCGAACAGCCCGATCCGTTGGGAAACCGCCGGGGGCGGCTATCACTACAAGGATGGACTGGCGGCATCGGCCGGCGTCAAGGTCGCTCTCTTGAGGGAAAAATCCAACGGAGCCCTTGCCAAGGTGACCGGCAAGGGGGAGCACGTTCCCATGCCATCGATCCCGCTCGGCTCCGGGGTGCGTGTGCAGCTGGTGAACAGCGAGACCGCCGAGTGTTGGGACTCGGTCTTCGACGGCGCCGACGTCAAGAAGAACGACCATGGTAAGTTCGCGGCGAGGTTCAGCGCCCCGTGACGACGGCGAAGAAGCGTCAGCCGCGCCGCCCCAGGGAATCCAGCCGCGACGCGTTGGTGCGCGCGGCGACGACGCTCTTCGCCGAACGCGGTCCGGCCAGGGTCTCCACCCGGGAAATCGCGGCCGCCGCACGCGTCAACAATGGCCTGATCCATCGTCACTTCACCACCAAGGATACGCTGCTCCGCGAGGTGCTCGTCCGGCTCGCCGGCGACATCGCGGCCGCCGAGGAGGGCACCGAGGGCGACGTCGCCAAGCTCCTGCGATTCCTCGACGCCACGGCAGAGCGCGCAAGCTACTGGAAGCTGCTCGCCCGCTCCATCCTCGACGGCAAGTCGCCGCAGGAGCTGCAGGGCGACTTCCCGACGGTCCGCCGTATCGTCGACCTGCTCGAACGCCTGCAGGCATCAGGCGCCCTCGCCAGCAGACGCGACCCGCGCACCCTCGCGACGCTGTTCATCGCCATGGCGCTCGGCTGGTTCGTGTTCGAGCCCTGGCTGGTTCGGGCCGTGGGCGTGGACGCTCGTGATCGCGCCGGACTCCGCCGCGACCTCATCGAAACCGCGATGGCGCTGCTCGGACTGCCACCGTCCGTCTGAAGGCGGCCGCCCGACGACGGCATCAGCGTCGTGGTGTTCGGCGACCTCTTCCTTCCGGACATCCGCTGGGAGTAACCATCAGGTTCTTCCCTCGGGCGAGCTCTGCGCAGTTCTACGCGACTCGGCCTGCCTGGGGCCGCGATCGTCGATGGTGCCGGTGCGTCCCGCATTGGAACCGGTCTCGCTGGCGGAGCGCGCCAGAGAAGTCAGGAGCCTCTACGCGATCGCCCAATCCGCCGGGCCTCCCCATAGCCGTTCGTTCGTACCCGGGGCGAGGCATTCGGCTCCGGTCCACGGGAGGGTCGTCGTCGACTCGCTGCCCGGGGCGCGTTCGGTAGCAGCGTCGCGACCAGCCCCTCCGCGTGATTCTCCACCCACGCGCGAGCGGTCGGCTCGATACCGGTCAGCAAGCGGGCCTCGGGGGCGTTCACGTACACGAGTGACGCGGCACCGACCATCACGTAGTGGACCAACCTGTCGTCGATCGGTGCTGCGATCCCCGCGTCACGCAATTGGCGCCACAGCGGGCGAAGCGTTTCGTACAGCGGCTTCACGTGGCGCTCGGTCATCCACGTGAGCCGATCGCTCTCCGCGGTCGCTTCGTGCACCATGATCCGGTTCAGCTCGGGATGCCGCGCCGCGAAGTGGACGAAGCGACGAATGATCTCGGCGAAGGTTGCGGCGACCTCCGCCACGTCACCGGAACGGCCGGCGCGCAACGTCCCGACTGCGAGCCCTCGCATCGCACGGCCGAGCGCGGCAAAGAGGCGGTCCACTGCCGCGGTCCAGAGCGCCTCCTTCGATGCGAAGTGGTAGTTGATCTGCGGCTGGTGCGCCCCGATCCGCTGGGCGATCGCGCGCGTGGAGGCGCCGGCGAACCCCTTGGCGCCGAACTCCACCAGCGCAGCGTCGAGCAGGCGCTCACGAATGTCCTCACGCACCATCCGGGCGCGCCGGATCCTGCGCGTCGCTTGCTTCACGCCAACATCGTAGCTTATTATCGGCCGATAATATACCGGGAGGAGGACGACGGTGCAGATCTTACCCTTGGCCCCAGAACCCCTTGTCGCGCCGACCGACCGCGACATGCTCCCGTCCGAGCGGCGGAAGTTCGTGCGCACGCACCGCACGTGCGTCTTCGGCTATTCGCGGCGTGCCGACGGGCCGTCGATGTCGATCGTCTACTACGTTCCGACCGACGACGACGAGCTGCTGATCTCGACCATGGGCGGTCGCGCAAAGGCGAAAGCGGTCGCGCGCAGCGGGAAGGTGAGCCTTTGCGTCCTGGACGAGCACTGGCCGTTCGCGTACGTCCAAGTCTATTGCGACGCACAGCTCGATGCCGACCCGGATCTCGTCGTCGACGTGATGATGGCGGTCGCCGGACGGATGTCAGGACAGCCGCTTCCGGCGGAAGCGCGGCCCGTCGTGCAGGCGATGGCGATGGACGAGGGCCGGGTCGTGATTCGCTGCCGTCCCTATTCGACGTTCGCGCAGCCGCCGCGGCATCTGTACCGCAACGATCAGGCGGAGCGGATCACCCACTGGATCACGGCGGCGATGCCGTGGGACGCGCGCGACGACGTTACCGGTGAGCACCGAGGGGAGACCTCCTGACGACCGGCGCCATGGCGGTGCGCCGTCAGGCGGCTCGCGATCGAGGTGCGGGCCGGGCCCGCATACGGTGAGTGCGAGATGCGCGAGGGAAGTCCGACAATCGGATTCCGCAACTTTCGACGGCTAGCGTCTCCTGTCGTCCAGCGACGGTGCGGTTTGCCAACGTGGTCACAAGCCGCCCCGCACGGCGCGGAGGTACAGGGCGCTGCCGGTCTTGCCGTTTACGCTGACGCCGCCGTTTTGGAAGAACACGGCCCAAGCATTGGCGGGAACGGCCTGGAACGTCGTCGACGACCAGTAGCCCCCCTGAGCCGTCGCCCCGAAGGTCGGGTCAATGCACGGGCTCGTGCCGCACGGGTTCGCCTCGAGGAGAATCGTCTGCAGCTCCGTGATCCTCGGCAGCCGCCAGTCGCAGTGGCCGGCGAAGCAATTCGTGAGCGTCGACCCGTCGTCGCTGGCACCGGCCACGAACTCGCGCGCCTCGTTCCAGTTGTAGGTGTCGTTCACGCAGTGCGTGTCCGCGACGAGACAAAGGCCCCCGAAGACTCCCCGCTTTTGCTCCCACTGGAGGCCGGTATCATAGTCGACCACCGTGCCGTCGCCGTTGTCCCCGAAGCGGCATGCGACTCCCGATTTCGCCGCCTTCGCGGTGCTCCTCACGAGCTGGTCATCGAGCTTGGCCTGGCACTTCGCGAGGTCGAAGCGCTTGGCCTGGAGCCGTTTCGCGTCCTCCGTCCGCTGACACTGCCGGAGCCTGCCCCATGCCTTGGCCTTCCCGGCTAGACATTTCTCGGTCGTGAACGCGGCCGGCGTCGCGCTGGCCGTGGACAGCACGATACCAACGACGAGACAAAGACTCGACCAGTACTTGATACGGGAGCGGAGATCGCGCGTCATGGGCTCCTCCATACCGTGAGGCCCGAGCGGCCGGAGATGATGGCGGCACCCTAACATCCAGCGCGCGCGGCCGTCGACAGGAAAGGAGGAGACGCGATCCGGAGGCATCGGGGATGCTGCGGAGCGTGCGGAAACGAACGGCGGCCGACACGGGAGCGACGCTACCGATCTATCGGCTGTTAGGCGACGCCGCCGATAGGCAGGTTCTGCGTCTTGACCGGCACGACGTTCGGTTTCGATGTCAACGCGCGTCTGGAGTGCACCTCCGTTGAGAGCCGGTGCGGCCAGGATCACGAAGGGCCCGCGGCGAGCGTAAAGAACGCGCTGGACCTTGGTCCAGAGGGCTGAATCGCTTGCCCTCGAGGTCGGGATGGCGTTACGCAGGGTCCGAGAAGGGATGCCTCCGTCCATCTGGGGAGCTCGGTCTTCTCCAAGTTTGGACTGCCGTGGGCGTCGGGAGCGCGAATTGAATGACGGTCTTGAAGATCATGGCGATCGTTGTCCTCGTCTACGTCGCGATCGTCGTCGCGTTCGAGTCGTTGCTCGGGTTCCTGCAGCCCACCGCGGGCTCGACGCTCGTCATCACCACCTTCGACAAGGACGGCACCTCGCACGAGCGTGTCGTGTCACGCCTCGAGAGCGATGGGCACCTCTACGTCGCCGCCAACCATTGGCCCCGAGCCTGGTACCACCGCGCGTTGCGGAACCCGGAGGTGCAGGCCACGGTTGATGGCGAGAAGCGCGCCTATCGCGCTGTCGCCGTCACGGGCGCGGAGCATGACCGCGTCGAGAGCGAGCACAGGCATAGTTTGGGTTTCCGGATCCTGACGGGCTTCCCACCGAGATACTTCCTCCGCCTGGATCCGCGATAAGGTGAATCTCGTGCGGCGTGTGCGCGCGCTGTAGACTCGTTGGAGCCGGAGATTCGGCATGACGCAAGACGATCGTCCCCTCGGCAGCGTCGGCAACAAATTGCTCTTCGAGAACGAGCTCGTACGCGTGTGGGAGATGAATCTGGCGCCGGGTGAGCGCTCCGACCGCCACCGCCACGACCTTCCCTACGTCTTGTGCGTGCTCGACGGCTCGCGAGTCGATGCGGAGATCGAAGGTGTCGGGCGTGTCGAGATCCCCGTGCAGCGCGGCAGTGTGTTCTTCGTGCCACCCGGTGCGACGGAGACGGCGATCAACGCGACCGGCGAGGTGTTCCGCGAGATCCTGATCGAGCTGAAGGGAGCGGCAAGCGGCGGCGCAACGCTCGCGGTGGCGAACGTGCCGGCGCCGATCGCGCGCGCCTGAGGATCGTCGCGCCAACCGCGTCGACACGCGCCCGCGACGGCGCAGCATCCCGACTCCGGCCGTCGAAACCTACGGAATCGCGAGCGCCGGCACGCAGAGGGTGGACGGGTGCCGGGCGTCCACCTGCTCCGGTCCGAACTGGTTGTCCACGAACAACCCGACGACCTTCGCGAATCTCACCTTGTCGGTCTGCTTCACCTGATAGCACATCAAGTGGGTGACGTCGGTCGGCGCGGTTGGATCCTCGCCGTTCTTGTCGACCGGCGAGCAGAGATACAGCGGTCGCAAGACCGTGACCGTCATCGACCCGAATTGATCGTCGAGTGCGACGCCGGGGACGGCGACGAACCGCGGCGTGCGCGGCGTGACGAACACCCGGTAACATTGGAAGTGATCGGTCACGAACGCTGCCGGCGTCGCGAGCGGAGTCGGGCCGGCGAGGCTCTTCACCGAGGGCACGAGGAGTTGCGACTGCCTCTTCGGATCCACGAAGAGCTCGCGCGGTCCGGCGTTGAACTCGTCGACCACCTTGAGCCTCGTCGGGAAGACCAGCTTGCCCTTGTGCCTGATGGGAAAACCCATCAGATGCTCGGGATGCGCCGGGGCGCTCGGATCCCCGCCACGGTCGTCGGTCGGTGCGCAGAGCACGCTCGGTTTCCGCACGGCGACCGTCGACGAGCCGAACTCGTCGACCAGGCTCACACCCGGGGGATTCACGATGCCGAGGAACCTGGTCGACCCCTTGGTCGCACCGGCGCCGTAGCAGGTGAAGTGATCGAGCGGGCCGAAGGTCGGCGTCGGACCCGGCGTCGGGGTGAGCGTCACGGTGGGCGTCGCGCTGAGGGTCGGCGTCACGGTCGGGGTTCTGGTGCGGGTCGGCGTCAGCGTGCGCATCGCCGTTGGCGTCGAGGTCGGCGGCGTGCCGGCGACCAGGTCGTACCCGATGACGTCGAGATTGATTCCTTCGGGTGATCCCGACGTCGCGTCCGAGGCTTGGCCCGCGCAGCTGAACGCGTTTTGCACGAACGGCGTGATCTGCGGGCAGGCGCCGCTCAGCCAATCACCGAAATCTCCACTCGCGCTCTGGTTGAAGCCGACGAGGTTCGTCGCACCGCTGTCGATCGAGAAGTAGCGCGATCCGCCGGAGGTCAGGTTCCTCGCACCCGCGCCGGACCAGCTGAACAGATCCTGCGGGCGGAGGTTGGCTGAGAAGCCGATCGCCGAGCCGAGACCGAGCACCTCGTCGATCTCGTGCTCGGTGGTGCGGAGCGCGTCGAAAAGGCCTCCGGCGGGCGGCCGCGTGAACTTGAATGGCTGGCCGGAGTTCAACGTGACGATCCCGTCGAACGGGCCGCCCGCGCCCACGGTGCCGTTGGCGAACATCGCGGGTGGCGTGTTCAGCCCAATCGCCCTCCCACCGGCACTGGACGGCAGGATGCTCGCGGACAACGCGCTCACGGGAAGGCCGGCATTCGCGATCGAATCATTCGCCGTGCTGGCATCCGCCTTGAGCTGGTTGATGTAGGTGTTCCAAGCAACGGTGTAGAATATGTAGTTACTCGTGGCGAGAGCGCCGCCGGGTAGGCCGGAGCCGTTCGGTGCGGTCGTCGCATACCGAAACAGGATCGACACCGTGAGGGGATCGTTGAACGAGGATTCGTAGATCGCGACGGCAGCGTTGATCATCGCCTCCACCGCCGCCGCGTTGGGATTGCTCGTGATCGAGGTGTCGAAGGTGGCGTTGATGACGAGGGCGCCGCTCCTCCCGGTGGCCGCGAACGGCGCCGCCTGCGCGGCGTCACTTCCCGCGCCGGGCTCCGCCTGAGCGCCGTCGGCGGCGCGCACCTCGGGCGACGCGAAGCTCACGTGCCCGCTCGTGCCGGGGGCAAACGGCACGTCACTTGCCCGGTCAAGGGGAGCCGCCCGCGCCGCGCCGTGCGGCAAGCAGACCGTCAGCGCGACGGCAAACGCGAAGATGCGGGATGCACAACTCCGCCGCTCGCCCGAGCTGAAGGACAATGGCCCCATCGAAACTCCTCGCGTTCTCCGACCGTAGCAGGCAGCTCCCCGCCACCGTAGGCGTATTGTGAACGGTGCCTCTGCTCGGGGGAATCGGATTTGTCGCCATGGACCCTGATCGATACGGGTTGCGTCGGCGAGGACTGCCGCGGGACGCCTGGAAGCTCAGCCGCTCGTGCCGGCGACGCGCCTCGCGAGACGGCTCTCGGGGCGCGGGGCGTCGAGCCCGACGCGTCGCACGGCCGGAGACAACTCCGCGATCGAGTCGTGCTCTCGTGCGGAAGCTGGACGATCAACGACTCGAGCAGCTCGGTCGCGCCGACGATGCCGAAGAAACAGTGCCCTCGTGGTCACAATTCATCTGAACCCGGCGAGGACGGCGCCTTCAATGCCGAAATGCAACGCAGCCTGCTCTTTCGCTGGTTCGTCGGCCTCAATGTCGACGAGCCGGTGGGGGGCACGAGCACGCTCAGCAAGAATCGCCAGCGGTTGCTCGACCAACAGATCGCGGCAATTCTTCCTCATCGAAGTCGCGGCGCAGGCCCGCATGCAGGGGCTGCTCGAGGCCTATGACGGGTAGGAGTACGTGCGTAGTACTCCGAGGTTACGGCGTCGCCGCGCTTCTTGTAGCGTTACGCAAACCACGTCAGCGGCACCGATACCGCGCTGGTGATCCCACAACAACACCGATCTCGGAGTACGTCTCGAGACCAAGCTTCGACAAGGAGATATGCATGAATACCCGACGGTTCACTTCGACTCTCTCGCTCGCACTGGCGCTCGGTCTGTTCGGAAGCGTAGCGATCAGCTCGGCTGACACATCCGTTACTACGTCCGAGAAGACGACGAGTTACTCGGGCGTGGTGTCCGAAATCAACCCGAGCACCTCGACCATGATCATCCAGTCCGAAACGGCTCCGGCTCCGGTGACATACACCTACACCAAACACACTGCCTTCGTGGATGCACAAGGAAATGTCGTCTCGTATGAGACGATCCGGAACGCCCCGGTGACTGTCGAGTACACAAAGGATGGCGATCGCACGATCGTCACCCGTGTCGTTGCGACTCGACCCGCGTCGGTAATTCACAAAGAGGAGACCACCACGCACACTGAGACGCGTTAAGGAACGCTAACAGCCCGGTCGACGCGGCCCGGTGCCGCGTCGACGAGCGCATGGAGCTCCTCCGTCTGGAGGGCGCAGTAGGCGCTGAGTCGCCTATTGCCGCAGGATGCCCGGGCGCTGACCTCGGGCGTGGAACACACCCGTTCGGTACCCGTGTCGCAATCGCGTTCGTGGTACAGCGGTTCGGCGGTGCGAGAATGGCGACGCCGCCCGGATCGAATCGAGTCGACCATTCCTGAAGGACGATTCATATGCAGAAGCTCATAGGTTCGTGCGCCGGCATCATCGCATTCGCAATGATCGCGGCATGCAGCGGACACCGCGAGACGACCACGGTGCATCGTGAGTCGGTACAGACGGCGCCGGCCGCGCCGGCCGTCATCGAGAAGCGGACCACGACTGAGTCGGGTGGAGCCCTCGTCGAGCGACGGACGACCGAAACCCGCGAGACCGACGACTGAGTCGACTGATCCGAGAGTGGACGAGCACCGAGGATCCGACGCGAGAGAACCGTGTTCGCCCTGGCGGGTTGACATGTGCTCATTCTCGGCCGTTCGCCCTCTACGGCCGTTCGCTACAGAGACACAGCCACCGCCGGCCACCAGCGGCTACCACCGGGAATTTCGGAGGAAGATAAACGGTGAGGATGGCGGTGATTGGCCGGGGTCCGGGGCGGAGTGCCGCGTGGCGACTTCGACGCGCGTCGACGACCGGACGCCAACCAGAGTCAACGGCCGCTGCTTGTGAGAACGCGGAAGGACATCGACCGCCTCATCGAGGTGAGTGCGCCGGTTCGGACGCGCACTCTCGGATCACCGAGGCTTCACCGCCGGACGCGACGTCGCGAGCGCCTTCTTGCTCGAGGATCGTCTCGGCCCGGTCATGCTGCGCACCGTCTTCGGTATGCACGGACACCAGAACGTTCCCATCGCGCATTCTGCTTTCGTACTTCTTCGCCTCGAGCTCGGGGATGCCCATCCCTACCAGCGCGCCTGTCAGGCCTCCGACCGCTGCGCCTCCGAGCGCCGCCATCATTGGTCCGGGGCGACGATGAACGCACCGAGCCCCGGAATCGCAAGGCAGCCGATCCCAGCGAGCCACCCCAGTCCTCCACCGAGCATCCCGCCGGCGCTGGCGCCCGCTGCCGCGCCCTCCGGCGCCAAGGTGTCGTTCTCGGAGGCGAAGTCACGTGAGCCGGACTCGTCGGGCAGCAACACCGAGACGTCGTTGCCTGTGAAGCCCGCGGCCTTCAGCCGTTCCGCAACGCGTACCGCCTGCGCCGTACTTACAAGTATCCCGAACACTGCTTTCGTTGTCATTGTCGATTCCCGCTTTCGCTGCGCATGCAGCTTTCGAACCGAGGTTGGCGCCTCCGGCCGGAGCCTAGTGCCCAAGCCCGGCTCATATCGACACTGCCGCCAAACACGACGCTGAGGAATCGCTGCGCGTTCAGTCGCATGACGGCTACGGCATCAACACGTAGCCGATGCCGACGATGACGACCACGAACATTGCACCCATCGCTACCCTCACCGACCATGTGCCTGGAGAACGGCAGCAAGGACCAGTATCCAGAGAAACAGTAGCGGCCGCTTTCGGATAGGGCGTGGCGGATCTTGTCTCGGCGCGTGGAAACGTCCCGGAGGGACGACTTTAGGCCTGACACGGCTCCCCGTACCGTCTCCGCGCAGCAACCCGCGCGCGAGCTCGTCGGCGTCGACCTGCAGGGCATCGCAAACCGCGCGGAACGACACGATCGTTCCCACCCATGCCTTCTTCACCGCCAACCCATCGCGCGGCCACCGCGGCGCTCATCGTTCCATGGCGCTGAAGTTGGATTACGGCATCGCGGAGAATCGAGAGCAACAAACGTTCATGGCCCTGCCGAGCCCGTGGGACCAGGAGCTCCAAGCAGGCTTCCGCCGTCGACGGAGTGTCGAGGCGCGGTCGCGAGGCCGCGGAAGAACTGGACGAGGGCGCCATTCCGCTGACGTCAGCGTGACGCAGGCGCCCGACATAGCGCGCTCGAAAAGGCGGCGGCGGTGTCGATCCACCTCGCCCACGTGCGATTGTTGCCTTTCATGGTCATCCCCAGAAGAGAGTCCTCCTCATAGCGGAGACCCTCCGCTAAGCGCGTCCTCGATATGAAAGGACATCGGGAGGTCGGCGGCTGCGATGCATTTCGGCATTGGAGGCACCCTCCTCGCCATCGACGCCGAGATCTCGGGCGAGCCGTTTCGGGATGATGAGCGTCCCGTAGTCGCCGGGGCGCCGCACGTCACTTGCGAGTGCGACCCAGGTGATCGGAACTCTGATCCGACGGTTGTCGCTCAGCTCACAAGTGAGCGCGAGTCCGTCACTGATGGCGCGTACGTTATGAATTCGGACGAGTTCCTCGGCAAAGACCGAGCGAGGGGGCGACATGTCCTCCTCCTATGTGAAGCACGAGATAAATAATACGCGTAGAACTACTTGCCGTCATGCGCGCACTCACATTGCGGTCCGACCAGGCACCGCACGCGATCCCGCCTCGTCACCCCGATTGCTGCCGTATCGCCCACGGTTAGCGGCTCCCCAGGCGCTCCGCGCCTTCAGCCCAGCGCGTCACCATCGCTCAATCGCGCGCGCAGATACTGCTGATCGTACCCGGACCACGGATCTGACACTTGCCGGAGCAGAGGACGTCACCATTGCTGAACGTGAACCCTCCCAACCGGCCTGGATTCGCCCGTACAATCGATGTCGGACGTAAGCACGTACCGCGCATTGTCGTCCTTGGCTGCCGTTCCGCTGTCGCAGTCCCTCCCCTCGATCAAGCGCGCGAATTACATCGCACTCCCACCCTGAAGAACGAAGGCTCCTCTCACGCGTTTCCGCGCGGCCAAAAAGGGGCGCTCGCCCGCTGCTCGTGATGCGGACGAAGATCGCCCGTCACGGATGGTAGGCGTCCCTGACTTCCGCGTGCTCAGACACTGGGAACAACCTCTCGGAGCGAGCGCGGAAAAGGAGCGCCGCCCACCCAGCCTTGGGGCTAACGGAGTAGCATCACAATGACAACGATGAGGAGGACAAGACCTAAGCCACCGCCGATATACATTGAGCGTTCTCCTTTCCCGGCCGATCGCAGTCTCTCGGCCGCATTTTCCTCGTATTCACGTTAACACGAAGCACGCATGGTACCAGAGCAGACAGCCCAAGGTCCGGATCGTAGTTCTTCAGTGTTTGCACGCACTCGTCGGCGCCCTCGCACCTCCCGGAGGGATAGTGACTGTGAAGGAATGTAACATCGTCCACCCAAAGCGTTCTGCAAATGCAAACTATACGAGCCCGGAGCCTCCGCTCCCCGGCGAACCGACAACCGACGCGGTGTCCTGGATCTCACGCGCGGGCGTAGATCTACGTGCGTAGTATTCCGGCTTCCCGCATTGCGACACAGCCTATACAAGCACGGGATGGGGCCATTTCTGACAAGCATGAAGACGCTGAGCCTGGTGATTCTCGCAGTGACGTTGCTGGCGGGGTGCACTCCCCGCGAGTCTTACCCGCGGCAGTCGACCACCACGACGACCACCACCAGCTGCCCGGCCGGGAAGCAGCTTCAGCGCGACGGAATGTGTCGGTGACACTGCACGCAGGTATCGGAGTCGGCCGGCCTCGCCTGAATGCACCGATGAGCGGGGAGATGACGCGCCGCCGCGCTCGAGCTGATCGCGCTGGCCCCTCCCGCATGGAGCGGTGAGACGAAGTGCAAGGTGAGGTATTCTCTCGCGGGGTGGTCAGTGGGCTACTCAACGGCGAGCGGGAGCGGCACCATCACCTGCGACAATGGCCAGTCCGCCCGCGTGTCGCTCCGGGCGAAAGGCGGCGGGATTGCAGCTGGAAAGTCCAAGACCATCAACGGCAGCGGCACGTTCTCGGAAGTCGGTGACATCAGCGAACTGTTCGGCGGGTACGCTTTCGCGGACGTCCATGCCGGAGCAGGTGTATGGTCAGCTGCGCAGGTGGCGATCAAGGGCACCGTGTCTCTGGCGTTCTCGGGCACCGGCAAAACTTCGGGCACAAAGGAGATCCTCATGTCCCTGCTGCTGCTGATTGTCCTGTTGCTCCTCGTCTTCGGAGGTTTGCCCAACTGGGGCTACCACAACTACGGGTACGGACCGTCCGGGGTCGGCGGCATCATCCTGATCATTTTGGTCATCCTGCTTCTGACGGGACGACTGAACTTCTGACGCGAGGAGCAGGAAGAGACCATGTCGAGCAAGAAAGCGTCAAAGAGACGTCCCACGGTAGTGAACGCTCCCCGACGCACGCAGAAGGCGATGTCGCGCGAGGCGCGGAGCCTGTACGCCGAGATTCGGCAGGGCGTCAGGCACCTGGAAGCATCGATCGGTGAGATCCAGCGGGGCTTGCGGAAGGCGGAACACAAGCTCGAGGCCGACGCGCACGCGCGGATTCGCGAATTGCGCCGGGACGCGCGCACGCAGGTGAGCGCGTTGAAGGCGAAGCGGCGCGAGGCCGCGGGTACCCTCAGGCGCGTTTCCAGCGCTGCCGGCGTCTCGTGGGCCGACATCAAGCGCACGGTCGATTCCGTCCTCGTCGACGCCCGGGCAACCGCCACCGCAGCCGTCAAGCGCTTTCGCGGCGCGTTGGGCGGCTAGACGCGGGTGGATGCCCGAGCGGGAGCGCGCATGAACGATCGCTCCACCGCGTTGCTCCTGATCGCCCTCGCACTAGCGGGCTACGGCGTGTACGTCGTGGCCTACGCGCCCGCGATGCTGCTCGGCCAGCCCCTGCCGTTGCTGCTGATCGGCTTCGTCCTGCAAGCGGCGTGTGCGCTCGCGGCTGCGCTCGGCGTGTGGCGCCGCCAGCCCTGGGCCGCTGGCGTGGTGGTACTCCCCGGGGGTGAGCATCGCGGCGACGTGGCTCGTCGAAGCGTTCGTCCTTGGCATCGTCGCCTATCTTCACGCCATGCTCGTCGCGGTACTCGCCATCGTCGTCGCCTGGATCGGTCGCGGCGTACGTCAACCGTCAGCACGAAGAAGAGGAGAGAGTTTATGACCGCGAGTCACCTGAGACGACTGATGCTGGCCGGGATCACGGGCGTGTGGCTGAGCGTTCTAGCCCTTCCGGCGCGCGCGCAAGTCGACATACACGTCGGGATTCAACTTCCTCCCCCCCTGGTATTTTCGGCACCACCCGAGGTGGTCGTATTGCCCGAGACGTATGTATACGTCGTCCCGGACATCGACGAAGACGTCTTCTTCTTTGACGGCTGGTGGTGGCGTCCGTGGCAGGGGCGCTGGTACCGTTCGCACTACTACGATCGGGGTTGGGGTTACTATTCACGCGTCCCGTCGTTTTATCGCCAGGTGCCGCACGACTGGAGACATGAATACCGCGACCATCAATGGAGAGGTCGGGCGTGGAGCTACGAGCGCATGCCCCACGAACAAGTAGAACGGAACTGGAACACTTGGAAGAAGGACAACTACTGGCAAAAGCATCAAACCTGGGGAGTCCAGGGACTGACGCCGCAGCGGCAAAGCCATGGGCAACAACCACAAGGCCCGCAGGCGCGGCACCATGGGCAACAACCGCATGCGCCGCAGGCGCAGCACCATGGGCAACAACCGCATGCGCCGCAGGCGCAGCACCATGGCCAACAACCGCATGCCCAACAGCAGCGATCACAGAGACCAAGTGGCACTCAAGGGAATCACGGTCACGGCAACCGAGGGCAAGGCCACGGCAAAGGCACACAACACCATGGCGACAACAGCAGGTAAGTGACAAGGAGCTCATCATGATGCGAACACTCAGCGTGCTGATTCTCGCAACGGCGATGCTGGCGGGCTGCACCCCACGCGAATCCTACCCCCGGCGGTCGACCACGACGACCACCACCACTACGTGCCCGTCCGGGACGCGGCTTCAGAGCGATGGAATGTGTCGGTGAATCTTGCGCCGGCTACCGCTGGCGAGCGTCCGGCATTCCCTTTCTCGGTCGTGAGAAGCCATGGGGAAGCACGAACGTAGTCGGTGAGCGACGCGCAGCGGCTCGTCATCGCGCACGGACATGACCCGCCGCGATGTGCCCGTGTCTCGCGCACGAGAAGCGGCAGGTGCGCGAGACCGTCACGACGCGCCGATCGCTGCAACGGGCATACGCGAAGGCCGCCCGCCCGAGCTTGTCGAGCGAGCGCGTAGCAGCATGTGCGAGACTCAGTTCGCCACGGCTCGTGCTGCGCCGCCGCTGTGTCGTCCCCGCGGCTGGATTACGCCCGGCCGGTCCATCACAGGCGGCCAGCCGCGGGGGTCCAAGGAGGGACGGACGACGGGATGTGATACGCGAATCACGCAATCCGTGGATAGCCGGGAGTTCTACGCGCGTACTTCCACGCGGAGCGGCTTGACGACACCCTCAGCCGGGGTTGCCGCGAAAGGGACGGCTGTGCGGGCGGCCTCACTCAGCCGCCGCGACGGCTGCACGACGTCGATGGAGCTGACCTGCCCGGCGTTTTTCGGACCGCGCGAGACGTGAGAATCTGCCGCTCCGGCACCCAGAACGGAGAGCGCGATGCGGAAGAGCCGATACACCGACGAGCAGATGGTGAAGATCCTGCGGGAGACCGACCGGTCTCCGGTCGCCGCCGTCGCGAAGAAGCACGGCGTGAGCGAGCAGACGATTTGCGCGTGGCGGAAACGGTTCGGCACGATGACGGCGAGCGACACGAAGCGGCTGCGGGGCCTCGAGCAGGAGAACGGTCGGCTGAAGAAGCTGGTGGCCGAGCGGGACCTGGAGATCGAGGTGATGAAGGAGATCGCGGCAAAACAATGGGTAGGCGCGCCCGCGCGACGGCAGCAGGTCGCGTACGCCTCGGCGCGCGGACTCTCCAACCGTCGCGCGTGGGCGCTCCTCCATACCGTTCGGTCGTCGCTTCACTACGTGTCGACCAAGGCGCAGACCGACGCGCCTGCCGTCGGCCACTGCGGCGGATGTCCTCCCCGAAGCGTCGCACCGGGCACGTATCCTCTCCGGACAATTGCTCCACCAGGTGATGGCGTGCAACGGGCTCCCGAAGCCCCGGACACGACGCTGACCCCGCCTCGCCGACCGCCACCCCCACGCCCTGAATTCGACGACGGATTCGAGCCCCGTCCCAACGGCGGACGGTTGACGAGTGGTTCGGAACGGGCGATGGAACGACGATGCGGAAGCTCGCGCGTCGCGGCGGCCTGGTCCTCGCCGTCCTCGTCGTCCTCCGGATCGTAGCGGCGTTCTTCTGGCCCACGATCAACGACGTAACCACCGGAGCGACGCCGGAGTATCCGGATCTGCACCCGCAGGTGTTCCAGCAACCCTACGAGACGGTGTTCGATGCCGCTCTCGCGACGGCGCGCGACCTGGGATGGGATATCACGGAAGCCCAGGGTGCCCAGGGCGAGATTCGCGGGGTCGCGACGACGCGGCTGTTCCGCTTCAAGGACGACGTCACCGTCACCATCGGACGCGACGGCGGCGGGACGACCGTCAACGTGCGTTCCCATTCACGCATCGGCAAGGGGGATCTCGGCACGAATGCGCGCCGCATCCGCCTGTTTCAAACGGAGCTCGCGAAGCGGCTGGGAAGGCCGGGCTCCTGACCGATCGTCGATGCGCGGCGCGGCGCCGCGTCGCTACGAGGTGCCCGTCTGCAGCGCCCCGCCGCAGCTCGATCCCTGACCCGCGGTGCAACCGTAGCAGTGGCCGCCGACGCCGATCGGCGTGCCGTCGAGTGGCGTCTCGACCAGCTCGCGCAGGTGGCGAGGTGCTGCCGCTCCGCCCAGGTGCAGGCGCAACATCTGATTGAAGTCGCAATCGTAGACGTACCCCTGGTAGTCGACGCTGATCAGCGTGCGACACATCACGTTCTCGACGTTCTCCGCACGGTGGGCGTCGTGCAGCAGGCGCATGTAATCCTCGAACGTGCCGGTCGACACCAGCCACGAGCCGAAGCGCTTGATCGGCATGTTGGCCAGGGTGAACAAGCGATTGAAGACGATGCCGAAACGCGCGCTCAGGAGGCGCTTGTATTCGCCTTCGAGCTCGTCCTGCGGCGGCGGCAGGAAGGCTCCGTTCGGGTTGTAGATGAGGTTCAGCACCAGGCTCGCCTCGGGACGGCCGTAGCCGAGGGCATTCAGGCGCTGTAGCCCCCGGATCGATCGCTCGAACGCACCGGCACCGCGCTGCTCGTCGACGTTGGCCGCGGAGTGGCACGGCAGGGACGCGATCACCTCGACCTGTTGGGCGGCCAGGAACGGCGCAACCCAATCGTAGCCAGGCTCCTCGATGATGGTCGGATTGCAGCGATCCATGACGCGGAGGCCGAGCGCACGCGCCTGCTCGACCAGCCAGCGGAAGTGCGGATTCATCTCCGGTGATCCGCCGGTCAGATCGACGGTCGTGAGGTGGTGGCGGAGCACGAAGCGCAGCGCCAGCTCCATCGTCGCACGATCCATGAGCTCGGTGCGTCGCGGCCCCGCGTCGACGTGACAGTGGATGCAGCTGAGGTTGCAGAGGTAGCCGAGGTTCATCTGCACGGTCGCCAATGCTCCACGGCGGACGGAGGGAAAGGCGCGCGCGCGCAGTTGCGGCCCGGTGTCACGCATGGGGCAGCTCCGCGCCGGCGAGGGCGCCGCGAAAGGGCTGGATCAGCAGGGCGACGAGCCGCTGGTCGGCGGGCTCGCGAAAATCGTCGAGGCCGATCGTCATGGTCGTCGGCGGCCGCCGCGGTGCGGCGCGGTAGGTGCCGAACAGGCGATCCCACCATGTCAGATTGAATCCGAAGTTGCTGTCGGTCTCGTCTCGGGCCACCGAGTGGTGCACGCGATGCATCGACGGGGTGACGATCAACCAGCGCAAGACGCGATCCGCGCGCGGCGGCAAGGCCAGGTCGGCGTGCGTGAAGAGGGAGCCGCCCTGCAGGATGATGTCGAACAGCAGGACGGCGAGGGGCGGCGCACCCAGTGCGGCGATGGCGGCGACCTTGATGCCTTGTGAGATGACCATCTCGAACGGATGAAAACGCGCTCCCAGCGTTACGTCGAAGGCGACATCGGAATGATGCACGCGATGGGTGCGCCACAGCAAGGGAAGGCGGTGCAGGATACGATGCTGGAGGTAGATCGTCGAGATCCAGCGCCAGCACGGCAACGCCGACTTCGATCGGTCCCGGCCACGATGCCATCGCGAGGAGCCCGATCCCGGCATCGCGCATGCGCGCCGCCCACACGATCCCCAGGAGCGGCCACATGGCGCGGATGAGCGCCGTATTGAGCCCGCCCAACGCGAGATTGACCACGTGACGCCACGCCGGCCGCGTATCGCCACGGCACGGCAGGACCCGCTCGGCCAGCGCCAGGGCCGCAAGCAGCGCGAAGAACGCGGCGCCCCGGAGCGCCGCTTCGTGGGCCAGCAACCACTGGGCGTTCACGACGCGTCCTCGACACGGCCGGAGGGGCCGCTCGTTCGCCGCAGCCATTCCCCCAGCGACCGTTGCGCCGGCAAGGGCGTCGCGAGAGCTGCCAGCTCGCGGCGCATCGGCGCGAGATCCCGGGCCTGATCGACGTCCGTCAGCGCCGGGAGCACGAGCCAGTCGCCGCGATCGTCGAAGGCCGTCCGGAATCGATGCCCGGTATCGGGTTGGCTGTACGGCACGCCCTCCCAACGTTCGCCGCCGGTGATGCGATTGGCCCCGTACAGCCAGAATCCGCCATCGCTCGACGGCCCGATGGCCTGCCGAGGGGGCTCGGTGATCGCGAGCCAGCGCATGGCTTGAAGAAGAAGCTCGACGCTGATCTGCGGTGAATCGGCGCCGAGCAGCACGCCGTGGCCATGGCGCCGCACCAGCTCCGCGTGGACGCGCGCCATGCGCGTGCCCAGTCCGCCATCGCCCTGGGCGAGATTGGGCAATTCCGGCCACGCACCCTGCGCGATCGCGTCGGGCTCTGCCACGGCCCAGTAGGCGGCGGCGCCGCTACGGCTCGCGGCGGCGCCGGCGACCGCGGCGACGGTGCGGGCCGCGCGCTCGTGCCATTCGCGCGCAAAGCGCGCGCCCCTCGTCTCGGCCAGCCGCGTCTTGACCGCCGAGTAGCCCGGCGTCTTGACGAAGATCGCGATGGCGCCGGTCATGTCGCCGCGTTTCCCCGCCGGGACTCGCGCCAGACTTGCGCCGCGGTCAGCCAAACGTGGCGCGCGGTGGTGCGGAGCCAGCCGCGCTCGGCATACTCGCGCGCGCTCGTGTAGATCGGGGCGCGTGCGGCGACCAGGGCGATGCCGGCACGGCTCGCCCCCCACACCAGCGCATGGTCCTCGCCGCGATCGAGCGTCACGTCGAAGCCGCCGAGGCGCTCGAAATTGGCGCGCGACAGGAAGAGGCCCTGGTCGCCGAACGGCAGACCCAGCCAGCGGCTGCGGATGAGCACGCCGATCGCATTGAGCCCCACCACCAGCGGGCCGTCATCGAAGCGCAGATCGAAGTATCCCAAGGCATCGGGATGCCGTTCCAGGCTCCGCGCCAGCGCCGTCAGCGTGCGGGCGTGGAGGCGCGAGTCGGCATGCACGAACCAGAGGAATCGTCTCTCCGCCTCCCGCGCGCCGGCGTTCTGCTGCGACGCCCGGCCGCACGGCGCCGTCAGCAACCGCAAATCTGCCCGCAGCGTGGCGCAGCTCGGATCGCCGCGGGCGGGCAGCTCCCGATCGGCCGCGGCCACCAGCACGACGCGCGCCTCCGGCGGCAAGACGGCGAGCTGCGGCAACAACGCGCGCCACGCCCCGTCGCCGGGCCCGATCGGTACCACGACGGCGAGCTCACGAAGCACGTGCGTGTGCTCGCGCACGTCCGTCACGGCGGCGTCCGGTCGCTGCCGCATCGTCCTCTCCGGAGCATGGGATACCGTCAGCCTCGGCGCCAGGCGAAGAAACGTTCGGCAAGGCGTAGCGCGCGAGGTGACGCGTGGGCACGCTTCCAGGCGCCGGCGGCGTACCGATTGGCTTCCATCATGGTCGGATACACGTGGATCGTACCGAGCAGCTTGTTCAAGCCCAAGCCGTGCTTCATGGCCAGGACGAACTCCGCAATGAGCTCACCGGCTTCCGCGCCGACGATCATGGCTCCGACGATCCGGTCCGTGCCGGCCGCCGTCAACACCTTGACGAACCCCTGATCGGCGCCATCGGTGATCGCGCGATCCAGCTCGTCGATGCCGTAGCGGGTCACCTCCACCGCGACGCCCTGCGCCCGGGCCTCCTCCTCGGACAAGCCGACCCGTGCCACCTCGGGCTCCGTGAAGGTGCACCACGGGATGACGCGGTAGTCGGCGCGATACGACCAGAGTGGCGCCAACAGGCCGTTCACCGCCGCGTACCATGCCTGGTGTGCAGCCACGTGGGTGAATTGGAACGGACCGGTGACGTCGCCGCACACCAGGATGTTGGGAAAGTTGGTCCGCAGCAGGGGGTCGGCCTCGACCGTACCGTTGCCGCGCAACCGCACGCCCAGCTCCTCAAGGCCGAAGCCGGCGACGTTGGGCGTGCGCCCCAACGCGACGAGCAAGGTGTCGAAGGCGATCGCCACCTCCCGGTCGTCGTGGCCGCACACCAGGCGTGCGCCACTGGCGTCGGAGCGCTCGACGCGCAGGGCTTTGTGGGCGGTGGCAACACCGATACCCTCGCGTGTGAACCGCGCCGCGAGCGCGGCGGCGGCGTCCGGGTCTTCGCGCGGCAACAGCCGCGGCGCCATCTCGACCAGCGACACCTCGCTGCCGAAACGGGCGAACGCCTGGGCGAGCTCGCAGCCGATCGGGCCGCCACCCAGCACCAGCAGACGCGTCGGCAGCTGGCGCAGATCCCACAGCGTGTCGCTGGTGAGGTACGGCACCGCATCGAGACCCGGCAGATCGGGAACCAGCGGCCGCGCGCCGGTTGCGAGGATGATGCTACGGGCGCTGATGCGCCGGCCGCCGACCTCGACCTCCCACGGCGACAGCAGGCGCGCGTCGCCCCGCAGGACGTCGACTCCGAGGCCGGTGTAGCGCTCGGCTGAATCGTGGGGCTCGATCGCGGCGATGATCCGCTGCACGCGTGCCATCACCGCGGCGAAATCGAACGTGACATCCATCCTGGGGATGCCGAAGCGCGCGCTCCCGCGCGCCTCGGCGAGCAGGCGGGCGCTCCGCAGCAGCGCCTTGCTCGGGACGCAGCCGGTATTCAGGCAGTCGCCGCCGAGGCGGTGCTTCTCGATCAGCGCCACCTTCGCTTTGACGGCTGCGCCGACGTAGGCCGACACCAGCCCCGCCGAGCCGGCGCCGATCACGATCAGATTGTAATCGTAACGTGCCGGCTTGCGATGGCCGCGATACACGCGGCGCGCCGCGAGCGCGTCGGTGAGCTTACGCAGCAACAAGGGCAGCAGCCCGAGCGCCACGAAGGCGCCGATCAGCGCCGGCGATGCGACGTCGCCCGGGCGCTCGATCTGCGCCAGTCGGCTGCCGGCGTAGACGTAGGCGATGGTGGCCGGCAGCATGCCGACCTGACTCACCGCGTAGAACACCGGCGTGGGGATCGGCGTCAGTCCCATCAGGAGGTTGACGAGGAAGAACGGAAACAAGGGCACCAGGCGCAGCGTGAAGAGGTAGAAGGCGCCGTCGCGGCGCACGCCGTCCTCGATCGGACGGAGCCGGGCGCCGAAGCGCCTGCGCAGGGCGTCGCGCAACACGAAGCGGGCGACCAGAAACGCCAACGTCGCCCCGATGCTGCTGGCAAACGACACCGCCACCGTGCCGATCCAGACGCCGAACAGCGCCCCGCCGGCCAGCGTGAGGATGGCGGCGCCGGGGAGCGAGAGGGCGGCCGTCGCGATGTAGATCGCCACGAACCCGGCGAGCGCGGCGACCGGGTGCGCGCTCTGCCACGCCTGCAGGTCGGCGCGGTTCGTCCTGAGGGCTCCGAGAGTGAGGAACCGACCGAGATCGGACACGAAGAACACGACGACCAGGGCCGCCAGCACCGCGATCAGGGCGACACGCGCCCAGCGATCGAGTCTCCCGCCCATGGTGGGCGGAGCGTATCACGCCGGTAGAAAACGCTAGCCGGGGCCTGCTCCGGACCCCGAACCTCGAGTGGACCGTTGGGTCCGTGGGCCCCGACCACCGGCGCGTCCTGCTCGGCTGGGCCGGCCCCCGGGGCTGCTTCCCTCCAGACCCCCGTCGGAGCCGCCCACAGTCCCGACATGCAGCTTCACCTGATCCATGACGCGCTCGCAGGCGGCCTTGAACCTGTCCGCGAGCGCGCGCGTGGTCTTCGTCGGGTAGTAGTGCGATGCGCCGCCACGCGTCCTGCGCCTCCGCGACCACAGCGCCGGCGGCGCGCCACTTCGAATCGTCGGCGCGGACACCCATCGCATTGTTCGCGAGCGCTGCCCGCAGCCGCGCCGCGAGCACCTCGGTGGTGGACTCGTTCGCCGGCGCGAGCGCGCTGTTCTTCCTTGATGAGCCGCTCGACCTTCACGATGAGCTTTTCCATGCGCTCGTGAATCGCGGCAGGGTCGAGGTCCGTGCCCGCGAACGCGGCCGGCCACCGCACGACCAGCGCGCAAGCGCCGCCCACCACCGTTCGTGAAGCGCGCCGCATCTCAGCGCCGTCGACGTGCGGAGCGTTCGAGATCGCCGTGCGCAGCGCCTGGACCTGCGCGGCGAGATCGGCGGGTGCCTCCTCGAGAGCGACAAGGGCTTCGAGCGCGGCAACCAGCGCCGGCGTGCTCGGCGAGCTTTTGAGCGGCGGCGAGCTTGTGCCGGTCATGGTAGCGCTCGAAGAACTTGTCCGCGGCGGAGCGGAACCGGTTCCACACCACTTCGCTCTTGTCGTGGCGGACGGGGCCGATGGCTTTCCAGTCGGCCTGCAGTTGTTTCAGCTCGGAGGCGACGGCGTCCCAGTCCGTCGATTCCGTCAACTGTTCCGCGCGCTCGCACAAGGCTTCCTTGCGCGCGAGGTTGTCGCTCCACTCCTGCTTCTTGGAGGCGAGAGCGTCGCGGCGACGCGTGAAGAACGTGTTGCACGCGGCGCGGAAGCGCCGCGCCAGGTCGCGCGCCGCATCACGCGGCACCGGCCCGGTGTCCTCCCAGGCCTTCTGCAGCTCCTGGAAGCGGGCGGCCGTCTTGCTCCAGTCGGTCGACTTGGCCAGCGCTTCAGCCTGCTCGATGAGCGCGGCCTTGGCCGCGAGGTTCGCGCTTCGCTCCCGACGCAACTCGGCGAAATAGATCTCGCAGCGGCTGCGGATGAAGTCCGTCGCGGCCTTGAAGCGCTCCCACAGCCGTTGCGCGGCATTTTGCGGCGCGTCCGCCACTGCCCGCCATCGCGACTGGAGCTCGCGAAGGGCTTTGGCCGTGGCCGCCAACTCGGTCTGCCGCGCCCGCCTCTTCCTCGGCCTTCAGCGACGCGACGATGGCCTCCGCCATCGCGATGAGCTCTTCCTGCTGCTGGACGTTGGCAAACCTGCGCCACTCGTCCATGTCGCGCAGCTCGTTCACGCGACGCGCCACCTTCTCCTGCAACGTGCGCAGGGCCGCAACGGCTTCACCGGCCTCCTTCGTCGTCTCACCCCTGCCCACTTCCTCGAAGGCGGTGGTGATGTCGCGCAGCAGTCGTTCGCCTTCGCGCAAGGTGACGGCTTCCGACTCGGCCGTGCGCTTGGCGCGGGCGGCCAACCGCGTGAGCTTCGAGAGCCTGATCCAGTGTGGCTTTCGCGGCCAGCTGCGCGTTCCGCCGCCGCTCGCGCCTCGAATGCCTCCGAGACGACGGCCAGGCGATCCACCAAGTCGGAGACCGGCCGCGACGCATCGTCCAGCGTGGCCACCAGCGCGCGCGCTTCGCGCGACAGCGACCCGCCAACGGGCGGCGGCTGCCTTGTCTCCCTGACTGCGCAGAGCTTCCGCCTCGACGACGAGAGCGTCGAGCGCGGTTGCGGGTCTCCTGGAGTGTCGGCGCCGAACGCGAGACGTTTGCGGCAGGCACTTCACGGCCTGCGCGAAGCGCGCCGCCAGCTGATCCGCTTCCGTTTCATAACCGACGAGCGGCGTGAGCCGAGCCCACTCCGCTTCGATCGAGAGCCAGTTGTTCGAGGATGTCGTCGCCTTCGATCGTTTCGACGCGCCGGCAGAGCGCCTCGCGGCTCGCGAGAGCTTCGCCGCGTCGACGTGCCGCTTCACGCGCGGCTTCGATTTCGCTTCGACGCTGCGTCATCCGCGCACGAGCAGCGTCGGCTCCCGCGGCAAATCGCCGCGCGGCCGCCGCGTCAGTGCCCGCCAGCGCGTCCCAGGCCGCACTCATGCGCGCAAGGTCCGCCGCGATGCGATCGGGATCCGCGATGTTCGTCAGACTCTCGACGCCGGCACACAGCGACGCCTCTTGCTTCCGCAGCTCGCTCTTCAGCGACGCGACGCGCGTTTTCCGCGTCTTCGATTGCCTGCAGCATCGTCTTCGCGCGCCGCGCCACGGCCTTCTGCTGCGTCCGCGCCTCGATGGTCTTGAGGAGCGCGACGTCCGAGCCAGGCGCCGGCCCCACATTCACCACGCGATCGAACGCGGCCAGCGCAACGTCCCGATGCTCGCTGTTCAGCACGGTGGAGAGCAGTTCGTCGGCCGAGACCAGGCGGGCCGCGGCGGCGAGCGCCGTGCTCTCCACTTTCGCGTGACGGGCAACGCCGCCGAGCGCACGTTCATCCGTCAATCTGGCGAGCGCGACTTCACGAACGGCAGCGGCCGCCGTGCTCTTCGCGATCAAGGACACGCGCCGGACGTCCGACAACAGGCCGGCGGCTGTCGCGGCTTCCGAATTCGATCGCGTCGAGGGCCAGCCCAAGCAGGCGATCGGCCGCGGCATCCTGCACGCCCGGGTCGGTATCCGATGTGGTCACTCGTCCGAGCACGACCGGGTCGTCGACCTTCGCAATGGCCGCCTTCCGGACCTCGGCGTCGGGGTCGTGCTCCGCCAATGCCGCGAGCTCGATCGGGTCACCGAGCTCGGGGATCGCCCGCAGTCGAACGGCAGGGTCGGAGTGCTTCCAGCGGGGTTGCGGCTTGAGCCGGTCGAGAATTCCCATAGGTCGATGAGATACCTTGCCGTCTCTATACGGAGAAGCCGTGCCGATGCGAGCCCGCGCCAGCGGCTCACGACCCGCGTCGCGCCCAGCGGACCCGCGGCACGCCGGCAGCATCCGCCTCGCTCAGAGCTCGATCATCGGTTGGAGAGGCGGCTACTCGGTGAGATCGTCCGCGCTCGGGTCCGTATCGCGCATGATCTGGCGCAGCAGCCCTCGACCGAGGTGCGCCCGGCACGCACGGGAACCGTCGTGCGCCGGCCATCGGCGTGGCGGAGGATGACGTGACTGCCGCTTTGGCGGACGGCGACGAAGCCGTGACGATCGAGAACCGCGAGCACTTCCTGCCCGGTCAAGGCAGGGAGGCGTGGGCTCATATCGCGGTACGCACCTTGGTCGCGCCGACCTCGTGGGTAGATCGGCTCTCCGCACGCGAGGCGGTCCTGGACGTGGAGGCGAATGGCGTCCTCGATCAGGACGCGGGCCTCGGCCTCGGTGTCGCCCTCGGTGTAGCAGCCCTGGAGGGCCGGGCAGACGGCGTGATGGCGAGGTCGTAGCGCCCGAACGCGCTACGGCTCCTTGGCGTCCATCAGGACGAATAGGATGCGGCACGGTTGGGCACCACGGTTGACCCAGCCGTGGTTGGTTGCCTGCTGGACGATGACGTCGCCCGGCTTCAGGTGCACCGAGGTCTCATCGAGCATCAGGTCGACCTCGCCCGACAGCACGATCGCATAGTCGACGCTGCGCGTACGATGCATCAGCGGGTGGCTGACGGCACGGCCGCGCTTCGGCGCCTGGTCGCCGACTAGGGCATGCAGCAGGCCGGGCGGCATCTTCGCCTCGGTCGCTTGGTCGAGCGGCGGGAACTCGACGATGCGGAACTTGGTGCCGTTGTCAGGCGGCGAAATGCCGATCGGCCGGGGCACGGTGTCATGGGTGAACGAGAAGCCCGCCGGATAGCTGTCGGTGATCCACAGGTTGACCGAGTTGATGCCGAACGGCCCCGGCTCGAGCGCAAGCTGGCTGTCGAACTGGACGACTGCACGGTCCTCAGCGTCGAGCCCCGTCACGACGCGGCGAATGTCGCTCATTGGCGCCTCCTTCTCAGGCTGATGCGGCGGCGCGCGCCACCACGCCGGCGTCGGATCGATCCCATAGGCTCCGGCACACCGTGATCAGCGCCTCTGTGCGCCGGGCGCCGGACGCGATCGCCGCATCGCCGGCGCCTGTCGGCGAGGCGCGCGAGCCGCTCTTGCGCGAGCGGTGGGCGCAAGAGGTTGGCGCCGCCAGCGCCGAGCGCGAGACCGATACGCGCCACGATGAGGGACGTGAAGCATCTCCCCCCGCATGCCGTCGTGTCATGTTCCCGCGGCGGCGGGTTCCGGCGGCGATCGGCGTTACGGGCCGACGCAGGGCGTAGCGCTGGGAAAGAGTCGGCCGTCGGCATCGATGCACGCAAAGGCCGTGGTTCCCGTGGCGAGCGGCGCCGAGACCACGGCACCCTGCGGGTCGACGGAGAAGCCTGGGCTCGCGAACGCCGGGCCGGTGAAACGCGCTTCGCGAAGGTCGACGCCCGTCGCGACGGTTCCGAAGCCCGGCTGGACCCGCATCAACGCCTCCGTCACGGCCACACCGGAGGCCGCCGAACGAAACGCGATGCCCTCGCGAAAGCCGCCCGCGCCCGCGGCGTCGCCGCTCAGGATGCCGAGCGCCACATCCGACGGACGCGGGCCAATCGCGAACACGTTGATCCCACTGACGGTCGTGTCGGCGCCGAGATTGCCGACATCGACCTCGAGCCCCTGCACGGCCCCCGACGTCATGTCGCTGTGTGCGTAGGCAAGAATGTTCGCGCCCCAGAGGCCGCCGATCGGACCATGGCCGTCGGCCTGCGCGTAGAACGCGACGGTATCCTCGTGGCTCTCGTGGTTCTCGTTGGCGACCGTGAGCGTGCAGTGACGCGTGCCATCCTCGGGCGTGCGCTCGGCGATCCCGAACCCGGCCGTGATGGGCGGCGGGCCGGCCTCGCTGAGTTGCTGCGAAAGCGATCCGCCGTTCAGCTCGAAGAGCGTCTGCGACGCGCTCGACGCTCCGCCGCCCCCGCCCCCGCAGGCATAGCCCGCGGCAAACAGCGCCATTCCGATCACGACGATTCGCGAGCGCATGATGACCTCCTCCGCATTCGGCGCGAGCCACGCACCCGGGCGATCCCCCGAGGATCGCGCCGGTCCGGAGGGCACGACGAAATTCGGGCGCGAATCTTACACCGCCCACAGGAGGCCGAAGGACGACCGAGCCCATGAAGAGGAATAGGTGGGGCGCCAGGGTCCGACAGGGCGGCGTTACGTCAACCAGTTGATGGCGGCCCATACGACAATCAGACGCGCTCCATGCTCCAGACCCCGCAGCGCTTCCCGCGTGCAGGCAGCCAGACGTACCCCTCCGATGCCTGGCAAGGGCTGGTTCCTGCTTTGAGATCGTCCTGGTCAAGTGAATGGACGGCAGCTCTCAAGGTCATACGGCGGAGTTCGATTCTCCGCCGGCGCATCTTCCGTGCACGCGAATCAAAAGAGCTTCTTGCAGACCACCTTCGTCGGTGTCGAGAATCCTAGGCACGCCAGGTAGTCGATGTAGGCGCATTGGGTCGGCGAACCCGGCCGCAGCTGTACCACTCCCATCTGCGTCGCGAAGAAATCGCCGCTCGGAAATCCCGGGATCGAGAGGTTCTTCCCCTTCACTCCCACCGTGGTGATGAAGGGCGCTTTCTTGCCGATCTTCACCACGACGCCGGTGATCCCCATGAAGCCGGCGGCGTTCTTGTACTTGAACGCCGTCTGCTTCGAATTGACCAACCACCCGCTCTTCTGCACCGGATCGTACGCGCCACCGGGAATCGTGACGTCGTAGGCCATCACCGGATTCACGTAGAAGTTGGCCGTCTCGCCGACGAAGATGCGCACCCCGGTCGTTACGGGATCGAGCGGTGGCGACAGCGGGACGAGCACCTTCCCTTTGAGCACCAGCTTCTCGTCACCGGGCGGCGTCGCGATGTTGGAAACCTGGAGCTTCGCACCCTTCGCCGGCAGGCGCTCGCCGAGCTGCGTGCAGGGGTCGCAGATGTCGCCGACCCCATCGCCGTCGCGGTCGGGCTGCCGCGCATCGGCGTCGTTCGGGCATGAGTCGCAGGCGTCGGGAATGCCGTCGCCGTCCGCGTCGGGCTCGGCGCTCACGTCGTTCGCGCCGCTCTCCAAACGTGCGACGGCGAAATCGACGGGTACGCCGATGTTGTACAGCACTACGATCTTGTCGTCGCTCTGGCGGGCAACGCCCCACGCCGGCCGCACGATGTCATCGGAGGATCCGCAGGTACCATACCCCGGATCCTGAGCGCCGTCCGTGCGGACACGCCGTAGATGCCACGGCTGCCCGGCTCCGTTGCCGAACGCGCCGATGATGAGGCTGTCGTCGGATTGTAGCGTCGCCGACGCCGCGTCGCCGTCATAGAGCACGAGGCCGTCGGCGCCATATGAGGTGTCGAGGGTTCCATCAGCGAGGAACCGCGCGATCACGACCTTGTTGCGATAGACGGTCTGCTCGGTAAACGTTTCGCCGGCGACGAGGACGAGGATCCGGCCGTCCGATTGGACGAGGACGTTCAGTGGCTCCGTCGTCGGGTGGATGGGATCCGTGTACACGCCCGGCATGAACGGCACGCTCGCGCTGCCGCCGGTACCGAACGCTGTATCGAGCGTTCCGTCGGCATTGAGCCGCCTGACGACGGTTTGGCTCTCGAAGGCCAGCGGGGTCACGTCGACGAGCAACAGGAGCTTTCCATCCGGCTGCTCGGTGATCGCTCCCACGGCCTCGGCTGCGAGCTGAAGCTGTCCGCCGGCAAACGAAGTGTCGACCGTGCCGTCGTCGAGGAGTCGCGTTACGAGTCCCCCACCGTTTGCGTCGGCGGTCACGAGGATCTTCCCGTCCGCCTGTAGCGCGAGCCAATTGGGCACCCCGGGGATCGTGACCTGGCCCCCCGATCCGAAGGACGCATCCGGTGAACCGTCGGTCTGGAGCCGCACGACGATGCTGGAATCTTGGGCCGGGAAATTGCGCGCGACGACGAGAACGCGCCCGCTCGTGTCGACCCGCAGCACGTTGAAGTTGCTCAAGAGGATACCGCTCGGCAAACTCGCGATGCCACCGGATCCGAACGCCGCGTCCGCGGATCCGTCCGGCAGGAACTTCCGTACCCCCGTGCTGTTCCCCAGCACGAATGCGCCTTCCGGCGAGCTCGGCACGAGTGCGAGGTTGGTCCACCAGGCGCTTCCGTTCGGCACCTCGATGATGCCGCCCGTTCCATACGTGGAGTCGAGGTCGCCGGGGCTTCCCCATGCCACCGCACACGTCAGCAGCAGCGCGGCAATCATCAGCGAAGGGAGTTTCATGAGGCGACCTCCAAGAGTGGTCGACGATGCAGATGGCCCCCGTCAAGTGGAGCGCGCATTCTCAAGATGTACGGCCACTACTGTCAAGTGAAAAGGATGAACCCTATAAGCGTTGACGGATCGAGCGGCAATTTGTGCGCCGTTATGGCGCATCAGTCGGTCTTGATCGATCGCACAGAAGACTTGCCATCGTGCGTGTGGCCGCGGCGCCGGATTGCATAGTGCAACCCGGGCGAGCGAGGAGGTCACGAGTTCTAGATCAGGAGCCCGTCGCCCCAGGTGTAGTACCAGTGCGCCGGGTCGACCCAGGTTGATGCGATCCCGCTACCCTGCCCGCATCGCCACCGAGGAGGATGCCCCGGCCATGCTCGACAAGGAATCCCTGCAACGCAAATACGCCGGGGAACGCGCCAAGCGGCTCCGCGCGGACGGCAACGACCAGTACCTCGCGATCGAAGGCACGTTCGACCACTATCTCGAGGACCCCTACACGGCGGTCGTCCCGCGCGAGGCCAAGACCGATCACGTGACGGTCGCGATTGGCAAGACCACAAGGGAGAAGATGCGATCGTGGTCCCATTGGATCCCACTACTGGAAGCATCTGCGCACGTCCAACGTGATCGAGTCGCCGTTCGCGACGGTGCGGCTCCGCCAGCGCGTGACGAAGGGCGCGGGCTCGCGGACGAAGGGCTTGCTGATGGCCTACAAGCTCCTCGACATGGCGCAGGCCCGCTGGCGACGGCTCGACGGCGCGCACCTGCTGCCGCTTGTTCGAGATGGCGTCGCCTTCGTGGAGGGCGGGCAGCAGGCAAGCAAGCGCGGCAAGTCCCGAGCGCGCGCCGCGTAGTGCACCCCTCGCATCGTCCCATTCACCTGTCCACATCCATCCAAAACTCGCGGACCTTGGCCGAGGCGTCGGTGGATCAAGCCAACTTGGCGCGATCCATTTTCGGCGTTCAGAAATTCATGCGCTTCCACGCGGACGCGATCGGCCGCGTAAGCTCCCCCTCTGCGGACACCACATGCTAATGGACTCCCGGGCTGATTGCGGGAGGGTGCATGCGGAAGTCACGGTTCTCGGAGGAGCAGATCGTCTCGATCCTGAAGGAGGCTGAAGCCGGCGTCCCGGTCGCGGATCTGCTGCGACGCTACGGCATCAGTCGGTCGACGTACTTCATCTGGCGATCGAAGTACGCGGGCGCCACGGTGGCGGAGCTCCGGCGCGTCAAAGAGCTCGAGGCGGAGAACACGCGGCTCAAGCGGATGTATGCCGAGCTCGCGATGGAGAACGCCGCGATCAAGGACGTCCTGCAGCGAAAGCTGTAGGGCCGGCCGCGAGGCGCCAGGTGAGCACGCTCCTGGTCACAGAGCATCAGCTCTCGGTCCGACATGCATGCCGGGTGGTCGGGCTGTCGCGGACGGCATGGTACCGGCGGCCGGTCGATCCGGCGATGCGGGATGGGGCGGTGATGGCAGTGCTGAGCGCGCTCGTCGAGGAGCACGGTCGCTGGGGCTTCTGGAAGTGCTTCGATCGGCTGCGGCTCGACGGGCACGGGTGGAATCACAAGCGCGTCCACCGCGTGTACTGCGCGATGCGGCTCAATCTGCCGCGCCGGACGAAACGACGGGTGCCACACCGGCTGCGGCAACCGCTCCATGCGCCGACGACGCTGAACGGTGTCTGGGCCGTCGATTTCATGCTCGACGCGCTCTACGGCGGCCGGCGCTTTCGGACGCTCAACGTCCTCGACGAAGCGAATCGGGAGGCACTCGCGATCGAGGTCGGCACGTCGATCCCGGCGGCGCGCGTCATCCGCGTCCTCGAGCAGCTCATCACGATCTACGGCCGTCCCGCGGCACTGCGCCTCGACAACGGCCCCGAATTCACCGCGCAACGTTTCGCGGACTGGTGCAAGGCGAACAATATCGAGCTGCGCTTCATCCAGCCCGGGAAGCCCGATCAGAACGCCTTCGTCGAGCGTTTCAACCGCACCTACCGCCACGAAGTGCTCGACGCCTACGTCTTCGCCTCCGTGACCGAGGTCCAGGCGATCACGGACGAGTGGCTGCTGACCTACAACACGTGCCGGCCGCACGACGCGCTCGGACGCATTCCTCCGACGCGCTTCTTGTCCCGGCCTCCAACCCCGTCCGAGTCTACTTATGCGTGGTGTCCTTGACGGGGGAGCTTACGGCCGAAAATCGACCGTGTGGCCGAAACTCGGATGGGGACACAGGCGGCAGACGAGCGATAACCGCTCGCTCGTCGGGAGGGTCGCAGTCTCAATGCGGTCAGGGTCTACGGTTGCCGTCGAGGTGGACTACTCGCCGACCCTGACGCGGCAGGACGCTACTTGGTTGCCGGGACTACCGTGACAAGGGGGAAGTTGTCGGCGGCGGAACCAATGACATTGATCGCCGCCCTGACTTTGCCGCTCGAGGTTACGGTGGCGAACCCCTGGTGATCGGCCACGTATATCACGGGGCAAGTAGCTCCGGCGGCAAGCGAAGTGCCGGTGCAATCATCCGCATTCGGAGGGTCCACGTCTCCGAACAACGTCGTGAGCGTCACCGTGACAGTTATGTCCTTCTTGCCAAGATTGGTGACTAGAATCCTTATACTCTGACCGGCGCTCGGTCGGACGAATGGCGTACTAAGTGTGACCGCCTGGGCTGTCACGCTGGTGAACAATACGACTGCAATTGCCAGCGAAGGGATGTGGAGGGATCGGATGAGCATGTCATTTCCTTCCTGTATTGTTCGCGGGCATGGCGGCCCGAGGTTGAGAGGCGAATCATCGTGCACCATCGGGGGCACCGTCAATGAAATTTCGAGGGAAGTGGTCATCGTGGCCGGAAAGAATGTGGTCAGAGGCGCGCCGGCGCGCCGCATCAATTTGCTCCATTGTGGAGCAGTCCGAGAGGAGAAGGGGAAAGAGACGCGAGAGCCGTACACCTCAGCGCTTGAGAGCGAGGATCGTGGCCCGAGGAGCAGTGACGGGATCGCAGCGGCGTAGCGCCCGCTACGGCATCAGGCGCCGACAACGCGATCCACAACTCTTGCCAATATCTCCGGAGGGAAGACCGACCGCCTCTCGAAGCACTAGGGCAAACGGCATTCTCGAGGGGGCTCGTAAGAGGTAAGATCGGCGAGGAGAGGAGGGTGACAATGCATGCAAACTTGGAAGGCATCGAAGTGAAGATCCAGAAGGCAGCGGATATGACGCACCCTGGCTTGCCGCTCAAACGAGCGGCTGTGGCGAACGGCAGTACAGGGCCAATGTCCGACTTTGGGCACTATGTCACTCAGCCGGAGCGAAAAGGCCGCTAAAGATGACTATCAACATAAACTCAGGGAAAGATGACCTGAATGCTCGCGACCATCTGACCGCTCGGTTGAACGGTGATGTTGCCGGTGTATATGCCAGCCGGAGGCATCGGGTTCAGGGTGCTCAGGTTGGTGAGTGCGACCTTCAGGGTCGATGACGCCATGATGACCGTGATGGTGACGTTGCCGTTCGGGATCGTGTTGTTGAACTTGTCCCTGAGGTTGCTGGACGTTCCGCCGGTGGTACCCGCGGGCAAGGCCGGCACGGAGAGCATGCGGGCCTGGTCGTTCTTGCTGAACAGCATGAAGCGGACGGTCGGCCACACCGCGTTCTGCGTGATGGTGAACGGTATGGGCGCCCCGTTGGCGCCGAGCTGCGACAGGGGCAGCAAGCTCACCCACGTGCCGTCGACCCAGGTTTCCGCCGCATCTCTCGCGAACTGCTCGAACGAGTAGTAGCCGTGTCGCGCGACGTCCAACGCGTTCGTCCAACGATCGAACCACCGCTCGAGAGCGTTTGCGGCTTCGCCGGTGATACCGTCGACTACGGGATTTGGCATGACGTCTCCTCTACAGACCTAGCGCGTCAGTAACAATACGGCACCGGATACGATGGTGCGAAGGGGCTCGGCTGCTGGGTGCAGCTATCGTGAGCGCACAAGCATTGGGGCGATCCGGACGGGATCGTACAGCCGTTCGGCATCGCGGCCTGAGGGCATTCTCCTGCCGGAACGCATGAGGCGATCGCAATCTCCTTCACCATGACCTCCAAGGCGAGCGGGGCCCACAGGTTCATGTCGTGCGGCAAGCCGCTCTTGAAGGCGATGTGTTTCGAGCCGGTGAGCGCGGACCAGCCGGTCGAAATCTGCCCGGTGCTCTCCACCGTCGCGAAGCCGCAATCCTTGGTGACGGCGCACGTTCCCTCCGGGCAGGGAGTGCCGATCGGCGAGGGAGTACTGCCGCCCGGGCTCTGGCCGGGATCGCACACCTGCCAGTAGGGGCTCTCGCAGAGCCCGTAGTCTGCCCGGAATCCAGCCGGGGGCCGGGGCGTTCCCATTTGCTGGACCGCCGGCGTCGTTTGCGGCGTCGGGGAGAAAAGATAGACCGTCCCGACCTTCAGGATGTTCTTGAAGCGCGTCGATGAATCGTTCGCGTCGCCGTGGACGTCCTCGAACGCGAGGCCACACCACGGCGTGCCGGCCTGTGGGGGCATCGTCATCTGCAGCGGCGGCGAGAGCGTGGCGTCGCATGTCTTCTTCGAGCGACAGGAGGGCTTTCCAGACTTGCAGGGCGGTGCATTGCCGAGCACGAACGTCTGGTTCACGTATCCGGGCACCACCGACGGCCAGCACTGGGGATCGATCACGTGGAAGAGACATTGAGGATTGCGGTTCGTGTTGACGACGAATTCCGCGATCGCTTCGTTGTCGCCGGTGCCGACATCGCAGCTATCGATGCAGTGACAACACGTCTGCTTCAAATCGTCGAAGGACGCCTCGTGTGACGTGTCGATGATGATCCCCGCGACATCCTCGAGCGCCGAGAGCGTCGTCGCGCCGGCGACCAAGCTCAACGTCGGGACGAGACTATTCGGTCCACCGACCAGTCTGTTCATCTGGAGCTGGAAGTCCGCGACCATCGCCGGCGACAGGTGCTCGCGGTTCATTACCACGATTCCCGCGGCGAGCCTGACGACCGCGTAACGGATGCGGCCGTTCTTGCGGTTGACGTCCGGGTCGCAGAGCAGCCAATCCGTCGATTGCTTGAGCGTCGCGACGTGCCACGCCGGAGAGCCCGAGTGAACGGTGGCCTCGACCCACCCGAAGATCGAATACAGGGCGAGAAACGTCTGCTGTGGCGTACTGAACCCGGAGCAGCCGGAAGGGGGCGTAGGTGGCGTAGGTGGATGGGGTTTCAGAAGGAAGCAGCCGGACGTGAGAAGCGTCGCTGCCAGCAACACCCGGCCAGTGGCGCGCATGGTGCGCTCGCTGGCACAGATTGTCTACGATGTCAAATCACTGCGGACAAATCATCGCGGCTGTCCACATCTGATTCGAAAACAGTTGCATTTTGTATCGGAACGGACCAACTGGCGGTCTCCGCTTGCATTCCAGGGCGCAGACAGGCCAGCGCCTGTGCAGGCAGACCTATGGCTCGTCTCGTCGCCTGCCTCCCGGGTCCGCAGGAGCTGCGGTGGCGAATCCGGCAGCAGGATGGGAGGCCCTCTCGCTCGTTCGCGGTCACGAAGTCGGTCCCGCTGAAGGACGGCGGCGTCAGGCGGACGGATCGTCGAACATGAAGACGGGCCGCGCCGTGCCCGCGAGCTCGAGCATCACCCCCCGACTCGAGTGGTTGGGCTCTGACGCTGCGGCGCCTCAGCTACGGTCGTTGCCGGGTGCTGTCGGTAGTAGGACCCCGGGGCAGAAGCGGGAGAGCCGCTAGAACGAGGTGAAAACAACCCGCTGGCGATCGTCGGCGCCGATCGTCGGTAGGAAGCACGAGCCGCCTGGTTGACGTAACCTGCCCTTATCGGACCTCCGCCGTGTCGCCTGTGCTCTCAATCACGGGGCCGTGACAGGTGTCGGTGCGGCAAAACAAAGCGCCGGTCCCTGGACGGGACCGGCGCTCCGCAGGCTCGAGGCGGTGTGGTCGAGGTTCGGGGAGGTGACCGCCTCGGGTCTGACGCTGTCTCAGCGGATGATCTGCGCGACCGTGGCGTTCAGCGCGCGGACTTCGTCGGGTGTGACCTCGACGAATGCGGGGTCGGGTTGGGTCAAGTCAGCGAAGGTGATCGCGCGAGCCGTCTCGCTGGTGCAGAAAACCTGCTCCACCTGGGAGGTCCGGAGCGTGACCGCAAGACGTCCGGTCGCGCGGACGAAGAACCGGACCAGGAACTCGTAGCCGAAGTCGGGGTCGGTCACCTTCTCGAGGGTGCAGAAGCCGCCCTGGCTGGTCAGGTCGGCCGTCGGCAGGCCGGTCTTCGCATGCCGGCCGGTTGCCGGCGACAGGACCGGTACGTTGTTCGCGTCCTTGTCGATGTTTCCGAAGATGAGGGCGTCGACGCCGCGGCCGCCGACAAAGGCTTCGCTGCCATCACCGCCGCGCCACAAGGCGATGTCGTTGCCGTCGCCGCCGATCATAATGTCGCTGTTCGGCGTGTTGCCCTGCTCGGTGCCGCCGATCAGGATATCGTTTCCCGGTCCGCCATCCAGGACATCGCTGCCGAGCAGGCCGATCAGGACGTCATCGCCGTTCTTCCCAAGCAGGACGTCGGTGTTGCCGAGGCTCTGGTCGGCGAGATCTGGCGGATCGGCCGGTTGGATCGCCGGGTTCGCCTTGTTGTCGTCGTCGCGGCCGATGAGCACGTCCGCACCGTTGGTCCCGATCTGCACGCCCGCTTCCGACCAAACCGGGTAAGTGAGCGTCCCCATGAGGACCATCCCCGCCAGCGTCAAGCGCAGCATTCCACCGTAGCCGATTGTTTCCTTCTCCGTGTGCAACATGGTGTTTCTCCCTTCGTCGCGTCGAGTTGCGTGCCGTGCACGCTCACTCCCTCTACGGCGAACACCACACGGCGGATGCAACGACGGGCGTCCAGCGCGTCGCGCATGTCGACGCCGGTCTGAGGATCAGTTGCGCGAGCAGGAGCCGCTCGTGTGGCAGCGGGTACTACGCGGGATGGCGCGCCAGCCAGATGGGGCGAAGCGCTAGCCGAATTGGGGCTGCCGGGACGCACCTGACCGCGTGTAGTCGGCCATCACCGGGATCCATTCAATCAAATTCGCACGACCTTGCGCGTTCAGTCGTGACGTCCTACCAGGCGGGTCCAGGAGGGCACTCCTATTGACCAAAGTTCGAGTGCACGGTTAGGTTCAGGCTACTGCGACGCGCGGACAGACACGCACAGCGGCTGCGCTGAGGGAGCTCGCCGACCGCGTCGAGGCGTTAAGCCCCGATAGGCTCCGCGAAGCGCTGCCCGTTGCCGCCTGGGGTGTGGGGATGTCCCGCTCGTTGTTGAATTGATCGCCTGAGCAGCGAGCGGCGACTCCGGTGACGGTCGTCTACGCGACCTCCTTCTTGGTGTCTACCTGGTGACGGTCGAGCGCTCGGACGAGCGCAGGCATGGCGGTGCAGCCCTTGAGGCGACGGAAGCGCTGCTGCGCGTCCTGGAGGCCGGCGGCGATCCAGCGCACGAGCATCGCGCCGTCGCGCCAGCGGCGGACGTTGCGCATGAAGTGACCGACGAGGCCGTTGAGATTCTCGATCGCGTTGGTCGTACGAAGCGAGCGATAGAGCGTGCCGGTCACCCCGAGACGCTGGAGGGTGAGAGTTTCGGCGAGCCCCTCGCGGAGCGACGCGGCGGCGCCGGGATGCGTGCGCTCAAGTCCGGCGGCAAGCTGCGTGAGGCGACGCTCGGCCAGCGCCGCGTCGGGGAGCGCGTAGGCTTCGTCGAGGGCTCGGCCAATCCGTGGCCGCATCGCTTCAGGAAGATGCTCGAGCACGTTGCCGCGTTTGTGAAACTGGCAGCGATGGACCAGCGCGGCCCGTCCGGCGTGCTCGCGGATCGCTTTGCGCAGCCCCGTCCCGCCATCGACGATGAACAGCGTCGGGCGATCGAGGGCGAGGCCCCGCTCGCGGAGATCCGCCAGCAGACTCTTGCAGACCGCCGCATTTTCCGTCGTCCCCTCCCGCAGCGCGAGGATGTGCTTGACCCCGTCCGCCGCGATGCCCAAGGCCAAGAGGATCACGTGGTCGCGGAAGTGGAGCCCGTCGATCAGGATCACGCGCACGTCGAGCGCGTCGAGCGGCTGACTCAGCCACGCCGTGAGCTGCGCCCGGGTGAGCGCGACGCAGCGCCGCGACACGCTGCTCTTGGCGACACTACGCGCGGGCCGGTCGGGCGGCAGCGGGTCGAGCGTGCGCGCATAGGCCCGCGTGGCCACGCCCGCGGCCAGCGTAGCCAGCGTGTGCGCGTCCAGGGGATCCCGTCGTGCCGCATACGCAAAGCTCGGCAACGCGAGCTCGGCCCCGTCGACGCTCCGCGCCCGGAGCCGCGGCACCAGCACGCGCCGGCCGCCAAGCGTGACCTCGCCGCGCGTCTGCCCATGGCGATACGCGCGGCGCTCCGGGTCGGGCACATGCGCCGGGCCGCAAAGTGCGACGCGGTCCGTCTCCATCATCCGGAGCAAGACCTGCTGGCCGGCTTCGATGCACAAGCCGAAGAACGCCGTGCGCGTATCGGCGAGCACGTCGAGCAACGGCAGCGGGAGCTGGACGGTGGCGAGCGATGGGGACGCAGGCGCTTCCCCGGCGACGGGTCTTGTGCGAGTCTTCTTCATCGGCGGCTTCCTTCCTTGGTTGTGGTGACCCCCGTCCTACCATTGGACGGGAGAAGGAGCCGCCGTTCTTCTTTTCAGCCGATCAATTCAACAGTGCTTGGGACATCCCCTTCTTCCCGCTCCGGCCGCTGCACGCGACTCAGGTGTCCAGGCGAGCAGAGACGGAAAGTGTACGCTTATCAACAAAGACGTGGGAAACGAGCGGTGGGCGATCACCCAGAACCTCGACGACCACACAGTGACCGGCAACGTGTTCCGAACCGACGGCGGCGCCCCGTCGTTCATTTGGTGCCAGCAAACCTCGAACGACGGGAGCAACCTTGGTGAATCGTGTTGGGGAGCCGACGCGTGCGACATCGGACCCTGTACTCCGAGCATGTGGACGTTCATCGCTAACGTCACTCTTCCTGTGTCCTTCTTCGCTGAGCCAAGTGCGCCGCAGCCGACAGCTCAGCCCACACCAACCGACTCGCTATCGGCTTTGATCGGAACGTGGCACTTCACGTTCACCATCATCTCGACTTTCACTGAGACCTACCGGTTGCAGCATACCGCAACTACGTCGAGCGGCACCCGTGGGCTCGTTGGTCTCGACGAATTCGGAAGTGGCGTCGCCGTGTTCCGCGTGCAGGATCTCACTCCGGGATCATCCCTTCCGTTCGAGTTCTCCTTGGGGGACCTGAGCACGTGCCTGATCCATTTATTCAATCGCAACGGCGAGACCGTGCAGGGCGAGACGTTCGTATTGTTCCTCGACAGCACGGGGGCGTGTGATCCCAACAACTTCAGCGACCCTTTCGCGCTCCCGGGCCAACGGATCTCGCTGAGCGCGAATGTCCTCGGCGCCGAAGCCCTGGAAGTGGACCTCAGTGGTGTTCAGACTGCCCGGTACGCCACTCTGACGGCTGAGAGCGACGCCCTGGGCACCGTCCCGACATCAGACCAAGACGCGGTGAAGGCGGTGGGGCGCGCGCTCATGAGAGCGGTACGGTGACCGCACCCCGCACATTGCTGTCGACGCTCGCGCTCGCCCTTGGTCTGACGGGGCTCGTCTCTCATCCATATGCGAGGGTGCAGAGCCAGCGCCTCCGCTCCGCGTCTACTCCATCGTAACGTTGCAGGGGGGCCATGCCCGACTACAGCTCGTGCAAGAGCCGGTGCAGCGTCTCATAGTCGATCGGCTTCGCCACGAAGCGGAGCCACGACCTGGCTGCGACCGCGCTCTCGACCGCATACGCGCTCATGAGGATCACGTGTCCGGTCGGGTGCGCGTGCCGGAAGGTGTCCGCGAGCGCGAGCCCGCTGAGACCCGGCATTTCGAAATCGGTCAAGAGGATCGCGTTGGGGGGAAGCGTGTCGAGCGGCGGGACGGCCGTCGCCGATGGGTAATCATCCACCGCGATGGCCGTCGTCCCGGAGCATCTCGGCGAGCGAGGCGCGGAACGTCGGCTCGTCGTCGACGAGGATGACGCGCAATGCCCCGCACGGTTGCGAGGCCGCCGCGGCGGCCCTCATCGACACGTCCTCGTCGGAATGGGAATAGGAGCGGGTTTACTGTCCCGCGAGTGCGAACGACGGCCCCGCGATCGGCAGATCCACGTGGAAGACTGTTCCATGAGGCACGAGGCTTGCGAAATCGAGGCCGCCGCCGTGCGCAGCGACGATCTGGCGGCAGATCGGTAGCCCGAGCCCCGTCCCCTGGGGTTTCGTCGTCTCGAAGAGGGCGAATACATTCAGCTCGGCGGGTATCCCCGGCCCGGTGTCGGCGACGGAGATGCGTATCCGCTCATGGGGGAGCGGCGCCGCCTGGACTTGCACCGCGCCCGGGCCGTGCTCCACGGCCTCGAAGGCGTTCTTCAAGAGATTGTCGAAGACCCGCTGACACTTGGCGCGGTCGATGTGTACCGTGAGGTCGACCATCTCGTCGAGGCAAAGCGACACCCCCCGGTGGTCGGCCTCCGGCTGCCAGACCCCGACGACCTCGCGCAGGAACGGCGCGAGCACGACCGGCTGCGGGTTGAGGCGCTGGTCGCGTGCGAAGTCCTTGAAGTCATGGAGGATGGTGTCGAGGCGCTGCGCGACCACCTGGAGGCGCTCCATCTGCGGCCGGAGGTTCGCGATCGGCTGCGCGGCGCCGCGCGCGAGCTGGCGCGCCATCTGTTGCACCGTCATGAGGAGGCCGGCGAGCGGGTTGCCGAAGTCGTGCGCGATGCGCGCGGTCATGGCCCCGATGTCCGCCAGCCGCTCGCCCTGATGCAACCGCCGGATCAGCTCGGTGCGCTCGGCGAGGGCTCGCTCCCGCTCGCTGATGTCGCGAATGATCGCGTTGAAGAGCACGTCTTGCCCTACCCGGGCTTCCGAGACCGACAACTCGATGGGGAAGACCTCGCCGCTCTTCCGCTGCGCGGCCACACGGCGCACGCGGCCGATCGCCTTCGCGACGCCCGTCGCCAGGTAGCCGCGGAGATAGCCGTCGTGCTCCTCGCGGTACGGCGCCGGCATGAGCATGTGCACGTTCTGCCCGACAACCTCCGCGGCCGCGTAGCCGAACATTTGCTCGGCACACGGGTTGAAGAGCGTGACCATCCCGTCCCGGGTGATGCCGATGATGGCATCCTGGGCGGTGTTGAGGATCGCGCGCCATCGCGCGGCGGTGAGGCTCAACGTGCGAAGGGCCGCTGCGTCATCCGTTGGCATGCCTCGATCCTTGGGCGCGAGTCATGCACGCGCGGCGAGGTGCACACGCGAGTGCTCGACCGTGCCGGCTCGTGAGAGGCCTATGACGCGGAATGCGTCAGCCGGCGATGTGCGCGTGCGAGCCAGGCGCGGACACCTCGCCAGATCGCCCATGCTCTCATGCGGCGTCCTAAAGCGCACGTGCGTAGAACTACGCACGTACTGTTGCCGGCTTACGGCGCCACTCCCTCGATATGGTAGTGTTGAGGAGAACCCGTTGAAGCTTCGCAGCGCGGTGGGGAGTACAGGTGCCCCGACGTGTGCTTGGCGCGGATTCCGAAAGGAACCTCCCGTGACCGATCACCGTCCTCCCACGTTCGCTTCTCGGGCAGCCGACCGCCTCCACGCCGACACACACCAGCCACGGACGGCGAGGGGAACAGCTGTGGCGGCGAATGTCGCTCAGGCGCCACCTCATCCCGTCTGCTGTGTGTACTGCGCGACGGAGTTCGATCTGTTCGCGGCCGTCTGGTGTGACCGTCAGGAGATCGACGCCTCGAAAATCTGCCCCCATTGTACGCGCTGCCTCTGCACGCATCCGGCATACAGCGAACCGCACTTCTGGAAAGAGGCACCCGTGGGATTTCAGCAACAGGGATTCCGCCGCCTCTTCCTCTTCTATCTGTGACGGGAGCTGCGCGTATGCAGACGTCCATGTTCATCCGTCAAGTGGCCGATCGCCTGCCCCGTGAGTCGGTAGGAAGCACGAGCCGCCTGGTTGACGTAACCTGCCCTTATCGGACCTCCGCCGTCTCGCCTGTGCTCTCAATCACGGATGATCTTTGAGCCTCGGTGGACACCCAAAACCGGCCAATGATCGACACCTGAAAACCGGCCAACGGTAGCGCCCAGACATTGAGCGGGCGGGGATCGCGTGATCCCTGCCGGGATGGCCAATGTCTTGAGCGAGGGGAAGCGACAGCAGGTCGTGGCGTTGGGGCAGCTCGGATGGCCGCTCCGCCGCATCGAGGACGCGACCGGCGTCCGACGGGAGACGGCCAGCGCGTATTTGAAGGCCGCGGGGCTGCCGGTGCGGGCGCCGGGCGGGTGGGGCCGGCGGCCGATGCCAAAACCGGCCAACGAGGTGTCGACCGACTCTGGCGACGTCGGGACCGCAAAACCGGCCAATGAGGTGTCCACCGACTCCGCACCGCCAGCGTGGCCGCCGCGCCCGGGGCGGAGCCCGCAAGCGAGTGCGTGCGAGCCGTACCGCGAGGTGATCGCCGAGGCGCTCGGGCGCGGCCGGAACGCCGTCGCGATCTGGCAGGATCTCGTGTCGCAGCACGGCTTCCCGGCGCGCTACGCGAGCGTCGGCCGCTTCGTGCGGCAGCTCCGCGGGACGCCGACGGCCGAGGCGCACCCGGTGATCGTCACGCCGCTCGGCGAGGAAGCGCAGGTCGACTACGGCGACGGGGCCATGGTGCGCGATCCGCAAACCGGCAAGTACCGCCGGACGCGGCTCTTCGTGCTGACGCTCGGCGCCAGTCGGAAGGCCGTGCGACTGCTCACGCGGCGCTCGAGTGCCGCGATCTGGGCGCAACTCCACGAGACCGCGTTTCGCCGGCTCGGCGGCGTGCCCCGGGTGCTCGTCCTCGACAATTTGAAAGAGGGCGTGCTCAAGGCCGACGTCTACGACCCGACGCTCAATCCGCTCTATCGCGACGTGCTCGCGCACTACGGGGCCGTCGCGCTCCCGTGCCGCGTCCGCCATCCCGACCGGAAGGGCAAGGTCGAGTCGGGGGTCGGCCATGCGCAGCGGACCCCGCTGCGCGGGATGCGCTTCGGGAGTGTCGCGGCCGCCCAGCAGTACCTCGATCATTGGGAGACGCGCTGGGCCGACACGCGCATCCACGGCACGACCAAGCGGCAGGTCGCCGCGATGTTTGCCGAGGAGCAGCCGCATCTTCGGCCGCTCCCGCTCGAGCCCTTTCGCTACTACGAGTACGGCGTCCGGACGGTGCATCTCGATGGCTGTGTCGAGGTCGCCAGTGCCTACTACAGTGTGCCGGCGCGCATCCCGCTCGGCACGCGGCTGCCGGTGCAGTGGGACGACGCGCGCGTGCGCCTCCTCGATCCCCACACCGGCCAGCTTCTCTGCGAGCATCGACGGCAGGCGCGCGGGCTGCATCGGATTCGTGACGAGGATCGCCCGCGCCGCACGCCGCCAAGCACGGAGCAGCTCCTCGCCCGGACCCGCACGGCGGGTCCCTCGATCGGCGCGCTCTGCACGGCGATCCATGCGCAGGACGGGATCGTCGGCATCCGGCGCATCCTCGGCGTCCTCGCGCTCGCGAAGCAGCACGGCGTCGCCGCCGTCGACGATGCGTGTGCCGCGGCGCTCGAGCTCGGCGTCCCCCAGTACCGCTTCGTGCGCCGCTATCTCGAGCGCCGTGCCGGCCGCGCGCCCACGCTCCGCCAGATCGATCCGCTCATCCGGCAGCTCACCCACTATCGCGATCACATTGATCGCCAGACCGCCGCCCAGGAGACCACCGAATGACTTTGCCCGAACTCGACCGCGCGCTCCGCCAGCTCCGCCTCTCTGGCATGGCCGACGTCTTGGACGCCCGCCTCCGGCAGGCGCAGACCGAACGCCAAGCCCCGCTCGACCTCGTCGCCGCGCTCGTCACCGACGAGCTCGTCCGACGCCAAGATCGCTTGCTCGCCCGCCGCCGCACGCAGGCGCGCTTTCGCGATCCCGCCAAGACCCTCGACACCTTCAATTTCGATTTCAACCGCAAGCTCAATCGGGCGCTCGTCTTCGAGCTCGCCACCGCCCGCTTCGTCGCGCAGCACGAAGATGCGCTCTTCCTCGGGCCGCCCGGCACTGGGAAGAGTCACCTGGCGCAGGCGATCGGCCAGGCCGCGATTCAGCAGGGCTGCCGCGTCCTCTACTTCGAGGCCCATGCGCTCCTCGATCAGCTTGCCGAAGCCAGCATCGACGGCACACGCCGCGACCGCATGCACGACCTCGCCACCGTCCCGCTCCTGATCATCGACGATCTCGGCATGCGAAAACTCCCCGCCACCGCCGCCGAAGACCTCCTCGAACTCATCATGCGCCGCTACGAGCGGGCCAGCACCGTGCTCACGTCGAACCGTCCCGTCGATGACTGGGGCAAACTCCTCGGCGATACCGCCGCCGTCACCGCGCTCCTCGATCGCCTCCTGCACCACGCGCACATCCTCAAGTGCGGACCGCGAAGCTGGCGCACCAAAACCGGAATGGACTTGCAGACGGAGGGATCAGCGGCGTAGAGACCAACGCACCGTCTGGACCGCTCGCCATTGGCCGCTTTTCAGCCGTCAACGATTGGCCGGTTTTGAGGTGTCCACCGAGGCTTTGAGAAGCCCTCCGAGAAGCCCTCCAAGCCTTCTTTGAGGACGAGCGATACGATGCCATGGTCGTAGTAACACAACAGCCCTATTCGGTCATTCGCCCTCCCCTCTATTCCCTCACGTGGTGGCGCTGCGGAAACTCAATGCAACTCGACGACTCTGCGTGCAGACAAATGTCGCGACACGAAGCGCTACAGACGTCGTCGACCCCGTCTAAGCGGCGGCCTTGAGCCACGCCAGGATCGCTTCGCGTAGAGCCGCGTGGAGGGTCATACCCTTTGCCTTGGCTCGTGCCTCGATCTGCTTCCACACGACGTCGGGAAACCGGACGGAACGAGGATGGGTGCCTCCAACTTCAAGGAGCCTCTTCGGGCGGCCCCGTCCAACCTGGATAGTAATTCCCTCATTAGCGATGCGTACGGCGTAAGGATTGCGCCGGATCCTTGCCCTCGAGAATTCGATCTCTGGGATGTCGCGCAGCGACGTTCGCGACGGTTCACGCGGCTTACTTCGCTTGGCCTTGCTCATAGCTCCTCCTTTCGTGTTTCGTAGCGCGGCGCGCACTGATGAGGCGGAATCTCGTCGTCGGTAATCTCCACGAACACCGCCACGAGGATCCGCTGGACGATCGACTCGCCGATGATCAGTGAGCGGTCGGCGTGCACGGTGTCGTCGACAATCAGTGCCAGCGGGTCGGCGAAGACTGTTGCGGCTTCCTCGAAGGTGACGCCATGCTTGCGAACATTCGCCCGCGCCTTAGACGGATCCCACGAGAAGCGCACATCGGTTACTGTATTACACTAAAGGAGCACATGACAACCGGCGATCTTCACGATCGTTCCTCTTCCGACTTGATCGGGTGGGAAGTGCCGCAGGGGGGACTTGAACCGCCACGGAGTTGCCCCCACGGGATTTTGAGGCGCACTCCCGAGCGGAATGGACGCCATCGAAGTGAAACCTGCGAATGTCCATCGACAGTTGGGCGTCGAGGATGTCTGCCCGCTTACGTCGGCTCGCATCCACGACCATCAGACAACGGGCCCAGGTGCCGCAGGTCACGAAGGTCGCGGAACTCCTGCTCGACGAACGCGGGAACGCCGCGCTCACCATGCTCGCCGCGTGGAGGACCGTGTGTTCAGCCGCCCGAGGGCGGCAGACATCGAACACGCGCGAATGGCCCCAGAACGACCAGAGCTCGCCGCGCGGCCGGGAGATCCCCGGCCGCGCGGCGGCCCGTCTTCGCGAACTAATAGCGGTAGTGGTCCGACTTGTACGGACCGCCGGGACGCCGATGTAGTCGGCCTGCTCCTTGGTGAGCTGCGTCAGCTTCACGCCGAGATGATCGAGGTGCAGCCGCGCGACCTCCTCGTCGAGGTGCTTCGGCAGCATGTAGACCTTCTTCTCGTACTTGGCGTTGTTGGTGTGCAGCTCGAGCTGCGCGATGACCTGGTTCGAGAACGACGCCGACATGACGAAGCTCGGGTGTCCGGTGGCGCAGCCGAGGTTCAACAGGCGGCCCTCGGCGAGGATCATGACGCTGTGGCCGTCGGGGAAGCGCCACTCGTCGTACTGCGGCTTGATGTTGATGCGCTCGATTCCCTTCACCTTCTTCAGGCCGGCCATGTCGATCTCGTTGTCGAAGTGGCCGATGTTGCCGACGATCGCCTTGTCCTTCATCCGCTTCATGTGCTCGGTGGTGATGATGTTGAGGTTGCCGGTGGCGGTGACGAAGAGGGGTCGCGCTTCAGCTCGGTGCGCGCCAGATCGAGGATGGTTGACGTAGCCTGCCCTTATCGGACCTCCGCCGTCTCGCCTGTGCTCTCAATCACGGAGCCCGAGCTCCACCTCGACGAGGACGTGTTGGTACCCGACATCGCCGGCTGGCGCCGGGAGCGCATGCCGGAGATCCCGGACGTCGTCGGCTTCACACTTGCGCCCGACTGGGTGTGCGAGGTCATCTCGCCGCCGACCGGGCGCATCGATCGCGGCCGCAAGATGCGCATCTACGCGCGTGCGGGGGTCGCGCATCTCTGGATCCTCGATCCCCTCGTGCGGACGGTCGAGTGCTATCGGCGGGAGGGCGGAAGTTGGGTCGTCGACGGTACGCACACGGGCGACGGGCCGCTGTGCGCCGCGCCGTTCGACGCGGTGGAGATCGACGTCGCGCGCTGCTGGACGATGCGCTAATGGCGTTGGCAGCGCTGGCGCGCTAGCTGCTCCGGCAGCACTCGGCCTCGATCTCGACGTGCCACTCCGGGCTCGCGAAGCCGACGACTTGAACGAAGGCGTTGGCAGGCCGGATCGTCGCGAACACCTCGCCGTGCGCCTTGGCGATCTCCTCCCAGGCGTCGTACGACTTGAAGTAGACGCGCGTCTTCACGACGTCGGCGAGTGAGAACCCGGCGTCGGCGACGATGCGGGTGATGATCTCGAGGCAGCGCCGGGCCTGGCCGTAGGCATCGGGCGCCGCCGTGGTCTTGCCGTCGGGGGCGAGCGGCGCACAGGCGGAGATCGTGAGCAGGTCGCCCGTGCGCACCGCGCGCGAGCAGCCGATGAGGGGCTCGTAGGCCGAGCCGGTCGAGTAGAGCTGGCGGGTCACGGAGGTCGGTTACCGCGAAGCACGGCGCCGAGACAAGACGCGTGGCGCCGACGCCTGCCGGGACGCCGGCCCGGAGCTGCCCTTGACGGGGTCGCGCGCTGGTTTCAAGAAGAGGCCCATGCGGCTCGTCGATGCGGCGGTCCTGAGCGCGTGGCTCGCGGCGGTCGCGATCGGCGTCGGGCCGTTCCCTCCCGGCTGGACGACGAGCGCGGTGTTCGCGGCGGGCCATCGCGACGCGCCGGCGATGGCGCTCGATCCGGCCGCCAACATCACCGACCTGTTCGCCTTCCGCAGCTACGAGAACGATCCGACGCCCAAGGTGACGCTCATCCTGAGCGTCCATCCGTTCCTCGAAACCGCTGCGAGCACGCTCGGCACGCCGTTCGACCCGACCGTGCTCTACGAGATCCACGTCGACAACAACGACGACGCCGTCGCCGACCTCACCTTGTCGGTAGGAAGCACGAGCCGCCTGGTTGACGTAACCTGCCCTTACCGGACGTTCGCGTTTGGACTGGTGCAGCGCCTGGAACGGCTCCTTCAGAGCGACCTCCAGCAGCCGATCCTCTTCGATGAAGCCTCGCGCGCGGAGCTACTGAGTCTTTGCGCTGACCTCAACACCGTCTGGCACGCGCCGACGACCACAAACGAAGATCGCAAGGAGCTGCTGCGGGTCATGATCTCTTCGGTGCGGATCGAGGCCCGGACGACGGAGTCGGTCCACGTCATCGTGGAATGGGCGGACGGGACGCCTGCGTCTCTACTCGACGTTCCGCTCGCACGACGCGGTCACCGGAAGATTCCACACCCTTGCCCAAGCAGGGCATTCGTTGGCGGATATCGCCCGACAGCTGAACGCCGAGGGAATCCCGACCATGAGGGGACGGCCGTGGACGAGTCACGCCGTGAGCGAAGTGTTGAAGCGCGCAATGCGGCGGGGCCAAGTCGACTCGATCGCGACGGCAGCGCATAGTACGTGTACCCGTCATGCGGGGCTGGAGATCGAGGTCGAGCGTTAAATGGGTCGACTGTACTGTCAGCATTGCCAGCGGTTCTACTATGCCCCGGTCGCTTCGGCTCCGTTCGGCTGCGCGTACTGTGGTCGTGATTTGAACGCCTTCGAGCCGCATCATGAACTTCGAGGCCGGGTTTGCCCTGGAAACTGCGGCACCGAGGTGCTGGTGACGTTTCAAGAACATTCGGAATCCGTTGGGGTACCCCTATGCCCGATGTGCGGAACGCGGTGGGACATTCCAACCATCGTCGTGGACGGGATCGAGTACACCCCGATCCTGCGCCTGCAGTCGCGAGCGCAACCATGACTGCTCTTTGATCCCGCGGCCTCCACCCACTGCGAACTTCGATGCGGCGATCGGATCGGGCTTCTTCGTTGTCGTGCGCGACGGAAAGGCGATGGCGGGCGGCATGCAGACGACGTTCGCGGGTTTCACGGTGCCGCCCGGTTCCGGCGATTGCCCCGACTATCGACCCGAAGGCGATCGTTGCGGGGAGGGTGAGGTCAGCCTTGCGCCCTGAAGGTTGTCCGCGTGGCGCGCATCTCGACGGCACCGCGCCCGCTCCGCTCAGAGGCTACTCCGCCTTTCGCGAACATAAGGCCAGCCGAATCCCTCAGTGAACGATCGCGGGCTTGCTCGGCAGAAGACGCGCGAACCCTCCCCCAAGACCTCCCAATATCAGCGCGACGGGTGCGAACATGACAAACGAAACGACCACCCCCGCAAACGCCGCAATACACTCCCGCGACGTAAGATCCGGGGAACCCCTAAGGCCTGTGATAAGCAACAACAGAAATGCTCCTCCTCGAAGCACGATATGATCTAACGCAAACACGGCGAGACCTGCGGCAGCAGATATTCTCATATCCGCACCGATGATCCGGGCGACGCGCGCACCCGCCCACATCATGATAAGCACACCGCCCACGACATACACGGCGACAACGCCATTCTGTGATACCGACAAATCAAACAAGATCGCTGGCACAGCGAAGTGGCTGGCGATACACACAATAAGCGGCAAAGTAACCGCGGATATAAACGCACGCATCCTCGCCACGTATCATGTCGCTGCTCAAAGAACAAGCCGTTCCGAGCCCCCAGTCGCACGTCCCGCGGGCTATCTACGGGCAGCGGCACACCGACTACACAATACGATCCGGCAGCTCGCTGTGGATGCCAATCGATGAAACAAGGGCGAACGCCCTCGTCAATATAGCCTACCCTACAGACTGTGCTATGTCGTGCATAATGCGCGCTCTTGGCGAGCTTTGTTCTTTTGGCCGTACCGCCTGAGTTATCCGACCATGGCGCTAGCTGCGATGCTATTGGGGCGCCTGGCAACACCCGTTATCCTGATCGGCTTGCGATAAAAAACTGAAGACGTCGCCAACCGCAGGTGTTTGCGGTATTGGTGGCAAGTCCGGGGGATCGCAATGCGCGTTGCGCCACGCGGCTGCGGTTCCCGCCTCTGGATCGCAGACCAGATCCACGCCGCACTGCGCTCCGCAGATGACCGGAGCAAAATATTCACCAAAACAGTAACCGATATACTGTCCCGTGCAATTAAAGTACTGCGCCTCTACCTGCACCCACAATGAACATCCCTGCGTCCAGCCCGGCGCGAGGCACCAACCGCACTCCGCGCACCCGGTCGCCATTGTGCATTGGTCAGAATCGAAGGGCCAGTGAACCTCGCCGGTGACCTTGGCGTAGGCGGCAGTATCCTGTTGGGCTAGTGGCGTGCATTCATCGTCGGTGCATGTACTGCACTCCTCACAACCACTAACGCACGAACCGTTGTCACATGAGCCGCATCCAGCGTCGCAGGATACGCACTCACCCGCGTCACAACGCTGACATGTGCCGCATGCGCTTTCTGGTGGATATGTCGCCGCGCACCTATAGAACACATCGCCGTCATCATTGGCGGCCATGCCGCATCGGCCGCGGGTGCAGTCGTAGGTAAGGCAAGGGTCCCCCAAAACGAAATCGCACGAAATCAAAGTCGCCGTGCATTGGACGCATGTGTAGGCAGTTGAGAGACAGCGGAGCGCTCCCGCCAACTTTCCACCAGCCCGGGATTTAGCAGCCTGCCAGCACTGAGCCGCCCCGTCGTAGCACGCGCCGCAAGTGGGCACTCCCGCTGCCACGCATTGTTGAGCAGCCTCATCCTTCACTTGACAGGGGTCTCTGTAGCCACCCGTCGTTGCGGCGAATGCGCCGGGCGGCCAGGAGAGCGACGCGAGGAGCGAGCGCAGAGCAGATGGGGCGACTGCTTGCTCTACTGGTTGATTGTGCCCATCCAACACCGTGAGTGTAGGCGGGTCAACGGTATAGTCGAACTCTATTGCTCCCCAGATAAAATAGATCCGGCCGCTCGTGTCGCGGTCTTCGTATGTGATGGTGGTGAACGAAGCATCGATATCAAAGCGCGACATGAATAATAGGACGGAGGGGTTGGTGTTGCTCGCATGCTTTACGTGCGCTAAGTACATCGGTTGCCCGTTTGTATCGGTGCATCGAGCGACGTTCAGAAGAGTGGTCGCGTAGCCGGAGAGTTGCCCGCGGATCAGCATCATCTGGAAAGTCGGATCGGCGCCAAACGCCGCTCTGTACTCCGCCTCCGTCGCCAGGATGCACCCCTCAGGGAGTTCGCTTGCGCACGTGGCGGAGCACCAGTCGCCGGATTCCGTGTTGCCGTCGTCACACTCCTCGCTTCCTTCGACGATGCCGTTACCACAAGAGGGAGTAGCCGTAACTGTCGGTGTTGGAGTGTTCGTGGGCGTTGCGGTCAGAGTGGGCGTTGGGGTGACGGTCGGGGTGTCCGTAGTCGTGGGCGTGGGAGTCAGTGTCGGTGTATCTGTGACAGTGGGAGTCGGCGTCACGGTCACCGTAGGCGTGAGAGTTGGGGTCGGCGTCACCGTTGCAGTCGCGGTCTCAGTCGGCGTGGTGCTGACGGTCGGGACAGCGATCTCAAACGCGGCACCGATGGGCACCGCCGACACGAAGCTGCCGGCATATTTGATGGAGAGCACGTCGGTTCTGCTTACTGCGAGTGCGTGCGTATTGTCGCAGCAGCTTAGGCTACCTGCAGCTACCGTACAGCTCGGCCGCGTACCCGTGCAGTCCGGGTTCGAGCCCGATGATGCCGAACAGATGGTCATCGTAAAATCCGACGCCTGGGATTGTCGGAACGGTCGCGCAAAGGTGACGCGCGGTGCCGCCGTTGGCGATCGCCCATGCGCCCGTCGTTGCCTGCGTCCCAAATCCGTCCTGCGGACCGGAGTAGCGGGTGGACGCCATGTTGCCAGTGGTGTTCCGCGTGCCAAGCCAGCTGCCGAGTCCGCTCGCCGTGACGACAACTTTGATCCGCCGCAACTCTGAGCCGGTGCCACTGTGTACACGCTTCACGACCAAGAGATCGCCGGCACTGAAGCCGCAATTCGTCGTGCAGGTAGTGCTGCCTTGCTCGGCATCCCCTACGCAAGTGCTGCTCGGGCAGGCCGAGTTCGCAGTGCACGTCGCACCAGCGTTGGCGCCACCCGCGCATCGCCCGCAGAACGTGACGGTGAGATCGCTATCGATGCCGGTTGTGACATTCCTGGCGGTAAACACATCGGTGCGAGCAATCCCGATGGCTGTATCGTAGACTACGCGCAACCCGCTGAGGGTCCCGGCCGTCGGCGCAATCCAAGTGCCAGAGCTTTCCGTGCCGACTGTGCAGCTGCCCGCGCTAGTGCTGGTCCCCACAGGTCCGCAGTAGAAAGTGCCCGCACTCGGTGATCCGCCTAAGACGGCCCCAAAGGATACGATACTGTCGTAGAGTCCTCCGCCATTGCGCGCAATTGCGAGACCAATCGTGCACGTAGGTGCGCTCGCACTGCCACTTCCCACCGACTGGACGGCGAGTTTGTCTGTCGGATTGAAACTGACCGTCCCGACCGCGTCCTCGCACGTCTTCGCGCCGCCGGTCAGCTGGCAAGTCAGCGTTGTGTCGGCGGTGCCGTTCTTCACAATCGTGAACGTCTGGGTGCCGCTTGAGACAGAGCCAAAGCACGCGACTTCGAGATTGCTGACGTCGGCTGCAAATGGAAGTTCCATCTCGGCATTGGCTACCGTCGTCGTCGAGCCGCTGTTGTAGAATTCGGCAGTCGTGCCCCCCGCCGACGCCCCATAGAGCCACAGCATGCTTTGAAGGCTCGGTGTCGACGTCGCCGTGGGCGTCGGTGTGACAGTCGCAGCTCGGCTCGGTGTGGTGGCGGCCGTTTGCACAACAACAGCGACGGCGACCAACATTTTCCGGTGCGTACGGAGACTGAAACCCAGTCGCATCCTGTCCTCCCCGCGCTAGCAGCCTGACGTGCGTTGACAGCACGTCACCTGCACGCGCCCCGATCTGTGGAGGCCAGTCGACGACGCAGGTGATCGCTTACTGCCTGACGCGAGCCCAACAAATCAAGGACAGTGGTGTGCCGCGCATGGTGGTCCAACGACGATTAGTCGTATCAGAATGGATCACCGGCAAGCATTTTCCAGACGTCCCTTGCGACAACCCAGCAAGCGGCGGCGCCGTGATGGCAGATCCGCGTCATCGCTTGCCTCGATACTTGGGCTCGCTCTACTTTCGGCGCTCGAAGGGGCGCCGATCATGTGCCTCATCGCCGCTCTCGCCGGTCGTGCTCTTTGCCCTTAAGTCTTTCGCTCAAACCCGCCCAATGGCCGACAGTAGAGCATCAGAGCATCGGGTAGTGGTTCACTTCGATTGGTCACGCCGGCGATCACGGACACGGCGCAAGCGGTCACATGCCGTCGCGAGGAGAACAAGCGCCGCGACGAAGGGCAGGCCGAACAACATGACTTGCCGGCCGACCCGGAGGAGGCCAGTCACCGGGCCGCCAGGATCGCGCAGTACGTCCGTCACAAATTTATAGAGCACAAGGGCACCGATGGCCAAATTGACGGGCCGTGGGAAGGGGCGAGTGAGGTCGCGCGCCATCTGGCGAAGCGTGGCCGCCGTTGTCTCTCGGACCGACCGTCTAGGGGGCGCGTCGTTGTTCATCGCCCGTCCGGCATACTCCCGCCACGCCTGCCCGCTCAAGTGGATCGCGATTGAAGCACCCGTGTGACCCATGCGCCGTAATTGAGAGCAGCAGGTCCGATAACAACCGGTTACGTCAACTACGCGGCTTGAATTTCTTATCGACTCAGGCGCGGCGCGGGTGGGCGATGCGCAACGACGTGATCAGCACCTGGCCGGTCGTCCAGCTCCTCGGCGCCTTGAAGGGCGGCAAGGGTGGCGCGGCGCCGCCGTCGGGACCGACGGCGCGTCCGAAGCGCGCCACCGCCAAGAAGGCCGCTACCCGCGCAGCACGCGCGCGAGGTCCTTCGCGAAGTAGGTGAGCACGATGCTCGCCCCGGCGCGCACGATCGCCGTGTGCGTCTCGACCATCGCGCGCGCCTCGTCGATCATGCCGGCGGCGGCGGCGGCCTTGATCATCGCGTACTCGCCGCTGACGGCGTAGGCGGCGAGCGGCACGTCGAAGCGCTCGCGCACGCGGCGGATGACGTCGAGATACGCGAGTGCCGGCTTCACCATCACGATGTCGGCGCCCTCTTCGATGTCGAGCGCGATCTCGCGCAGCGCCTCGGTGCCGTTTGCGGGATCCATCTGGTAGCCGCGGCGGTCGCCGAACTGGGGCGTCGAGCCCGCCGCCTCGCGGAACGGGCCGTAGAAGGCCGAGGCGTACTTTGCGGCGTAGGACATGATCGGCAGGTCCGCGAAGCCGGCATGGTCGAGGCCGGCGCGGATGGCACCGACGCGCCCGTCCATCATGTCCGAGGGTGCGACGACGTCGGCCCCGGCCCGGGCGTGCGCCACGGCCATCGCGGTCAGCGGCGTCGGTAGGAAGCACGAGCCGCCTGGTTGACGTAACCTGCCCTTACCGGACGTTCGCGTTTGGACTGCCGTTTGCCACAGCTGCAAACATCTTCCGCTTCTGCGTGAGGCCATGCGGGCGCAGATGAAGACGGAGACGAAACGGGATTGACCCATGGCTACTCCCCCAAGGGAATACGCGACTGAAGCTTCTTATCTCCCCCATTCGTGGGCAGCGTCACGACGAGCCCGCTCCTGCCGATCAGCCTTGCGGCGAAATGATCTGCACGATTCGCCTAGCAGGTAGAAGGAATGACCGAAGGTTCGCTCACAAACCGGCACGCACTGCCCGAACGCGGCGCGAACGGACGCGCGACTGCGCCACACCGTCTGCGTCGCCGCATACCTGCCCCACACAAAAAGGTTTGCAGTCCGGACGGCAAGGGGTGCATATTCAGCTCGACCTGCCGGCTTCTGCCGCATGCACTCTTGCTTGCACCGCGCGCTGATCGCCGCCCTCGCGATCACCTGCACCCCCGCAACGGCGAGGGCGCAATACGCCTGTGAGCAGTGGACCCCCCTCGCCACCTTCGGCAATCCGCCCGCCCGCTTCGCCCACCAGATGGTCTATGACAGCGATCGGCAGAAGATCATCATGTTCGGCGGGGAGACGCGCGACGCCCTGACCCTCGTCGGTAGGAAGCACGAGCCGCCTGGTTGACGTAACCTGCCCTTATCGGACCTCCGCCGTCTCGCCTGTGCTCTCAATCACGGGGGTGGCTGTCGCTAGCTGAACCCGGAGAGAAGCCGGAGAGGTACCGGCCCCTTCGCGCACGCGCTTCGGTCTCGTGGGAGCACTGAACCGTAAGCGCAGGCTGGGGGCCGATCTCTGCACACTAGGGCACCTGGTCTGGCGTCAGAGTGGGCCAACAACGGCGCTGGCGAACGTCCAGCAGAACGCAAGCACATCTGCGGTTGCCGGCTCCGTTCCCGCTGCAGATAGGACGATTGGCTTATGCCGGGCCGAAGAACGCGGCAGTTTGGTGGTCGTGTTCTTGGCTCGATGTCGTCCGACACGTGCTCGCGTCTGCTTAGCGAGGAGATACTCGCGAATTGAACCATTCTGAGACGACTATTCCGTTGAAGCGACCATTCCGAATCGGAACGAATGCTGTTCAGTATCGGAAAATTGTCTTGACTTTTGGATCGCGGATAAGGCAGTAGGCAGCCGCGTAGGCGATTGCTGCCGTCCATTGACCTCCAAGATCGGAAACGCGTGCAGGTTGCGCGCGGTCAACGCGCGGCGCTCTGCTAGTGCGCGGGGGACGGGATGCGAGTGGGTCCGAGTTTCCACAAGCGCGGGAGGATTCTGGTCGCGGTCGCGGTCTCCGTCCTGGTGCAAGTGAGCGCCAGCATTCCGACACAAGCCGCGACGCCAACCGTGACGGCGACGAAGACCGTTACCCCGACGCCCACACCGACCCTGACGGCCACGCCGACGCCCACGGTAACCTCAACGCCGAGCTTGCAGAGCATGCTGTGGCTCTATGGGGCGTCGGCGGGAGGCACGACGGCGCAATTCTACAACAGCGGTTCGACGACGACGGCGGCTAACGCCGAAATGGAACTCCCATTTGCGGCCGACGTCAGCAATCTCGAAGTGGTGTGCTTTGGCCCCGTCTCAAGCGGTACCCAGACGTTCACGATTGTGAAGAACGGCACTGCCGATACGACGCTGACTTGCGCGCTGACCGGCGGAGCGGAGACGTGCGAGGACGCGGTCGGCACGGTCAGCTTCAACCCGACGGACAAACTCTCCGTCCAGTCGGTGGGAAGTGGCAGTGCGAGCGCGCCTACCTGCACCATTGGTCTCGCAATCGCGATCAGCGGTGGAGGACTTTACGACAGTATCGTGTCCTTCGGGGCCGTCCTGGGCGGATCGCCGAGCGCCGGCACGTTTTACTGCGGACCGGTAGGCACCAGCAGTAGTGCGGGCAGCTGTACGGTTAGCACGGAAAGCTCTGGCACTTGGATCGCGCCGGCAGACGGGACGCTCAGCGGATTGCGGATAGTCTACGATACAGCCATCGGGATTTCTCGCACAGACGTGTTCACAGCCAGGAATGTCACAACCGGCACCGATAGCGATCTGACCGTCACGTTCAGCGGGCGATGCGCCGGCGGCGCCAACGCAGGTGCGACGTGCACCGCGAACTCGGCCTGCCCAAGCAGCACCTGCGCAGGGGACACCGAGCAAGGCAGCACTAGCTGCACGACCAATTGCGGATTCAGCGCTGGCGATCTGTTGGTTGTGAAGCGCGTGCACACCGGGACGGGCTCCGAGTTGCGACGGATCAAGGTCGTCGTCACGGCGAGCGGGCTCGGCAGCTGGGTTGGCACGCGGAACACCACTGGCAACATGGCCTCTACGCGCTACTCCGGTCCGCAAGATGGGTTTGGAACGATCGCCGCAACGGGAGGGTGGGCGATCGCTAACGGCGGCACCGCGCGCCACCTTTGCGCGACTGTTCCGACGTCCCAGGCGTCGGATTTTACGATGACCCTCTGCTCGGCGTCATCGGGCTCGAACCCGGACTGCACGGGCACGCGGCCGAGCTGCACGGTGACCGCCGGTAGCCTAAGTTGCTGTGACAACACCCACACGCTTGCCGTAAGCAGGACCGATGTAGTCTCCATCAAGTACGCCGGTAGCTTTGTGTCGGTGGTCCCCATCGGTGCGGCCTTTGAGATCGTCGTGCCGACCGTGACGCCCACTCCGACGTCGACCGCGACCACGACGCCAACGGCGACCGTCACGCTGACGCCTACCTCCACGCCGACCGCGACGCTGACCCCAACGGTCACACCGACGCCAACCGTCACCGCGACACCCACGTTGACACCGACACCGACCCTTACGCCGACGGCAACCGTCACGCCGACGCCCACTGCTACGGATACGCCGACGCTGACAGCGACCCCAACCGTTACGGACACTCCGACAATAAGCCCAACCGGGACTTCTACTCCCACGGTAACTGCTACTCGGACGCCCGTAGTGGGAGATCAGCCTCTCGCTGGCACGAGTATCGACATTACGGATACAGCATCACCTGCTGTGCATCGACTACAGGTTGTCCTGAATAGCTCGACACTGGCCGCGCCGGGTGGCGGAATCCTCGATGACCTGCGCAGCTCTGGAGCTACACTGGAGATCATCGCGGCCTCTGGCGAAACGGCGGCCCTTCCTCTGCGTGCATCCGCGTGGATGTCCGATTCCAACCAAGCCCACTGGACGTATGCCCCTCCTGATGGAGAGCCCGTGGCTTCAGCCGAGATCGACGATGAACTTGGGCTCACACTTGCCGCAAATACCGCCGGCATCACCCTCGACGAATCCAGTCAGGGTACGGTAGCAATTATTGTGACGGTAGGCCTCCATCGATATTGTGCGACTTTCGGCGGCGACGCCATTGCGGTTGATCAGCAAGGCCATTTTGAGGCACAAGGTGCCCCGCCACCTGATATGTGTCCGCAGGCCGGTTCGCCGGTGACACTGGCGGCGTCCCCTGAACTCGATTTGGCTCCAAGTCAAGTCATCTTTACTGTCGGCAGCGATCTCCCATTGGCATCTTACACGTTCTACGCCGGGATCGAGGGGTCCGGCGACGCCTCGGCTGCACGTGAAGAACGCTTTACCTATGTAGATCCCGGCGTCTATTTTCCCACGCTTACAGCAACAGATACACGCGGTATTGCCCACCGCGTTACACTCTCCCTTGAGCTCTTATCCTTTGCCGACCTCAACACTCGCCTGCTGGCAACGTGGGATACTTTTAAGACGGCGCTGCGAGCCGGCGATGTTCCCACCGCGTTGACGTATATCACAGTTACCAATCGGAGCTTCTATGAAGGCGTCTTCGCCGCACTGACCATTCCACTGACGCAACTTGACCAAATGCTCACCTCGATAACGTTTGTCACTCAACGCGGCCCGTCTGTGGAGTACTCTATGTTGCGAACAGCGGGCGGCTACACCTATTCGTACCCGGTGCTATTTGTCAAAGATACGGACGGTGAATGGCGACTCGCTGGTTTTTGAGGCTAGGCTGTGTGGCATGCCTGGTGGGCGTAACGCTGGCTGTCGCCCGCGCTGACGCTCCCGGGATGCAATATCAGGTCACGGTCATCGACGCTGACACGCGCCTTCCGCTAGCCGGAGCAGTATTCGTGGTCGTCTGGTGCCGACAATCCATCTTCAGTTTGGAGCAGCCGTCGGAAAGCTTCTTCTCTGCGCACGAGGCGATCAGTGACTCCGAAGGGCACATCTCCATAGATGCTCGGCGTGCCGCCAGTTGGATCCCATTCGCACGTGTGCGCGCTCCGGATCTCATCATATATATGCTGGGTTACCGGCCCGTTAATTCACTTGGGAATCCTGACCTTCGCGAAGCCGTTCTTCGGGGCGGGACCGTATCGCTAAAGCGCCTGGTCCCGACAGAGCGTTATTCCTGCACGGGAAGCACCCCATGCCCAGGCGGAGCAGGTCTTTTCCCGAGGTGCAGCCCCCCTCCTTACCGCGTGCCCTTGCTAACCGAGGCCGTGAAGGCGCAGATGGCGAGACTCACCAGCAGCGGGAGCAAGTAAAGATGCGATTATTGCTGGCTGCGCTGTTCGCGCTGTGTGTAAGCCCGTGGGTCGTCAGCGTTGCGCACGGGTTTGCAGTTTCAACCCATTACCACCTGGCGCTGAGCGCGACCAACGCATCACAACTAGACGCGTTCCTCCAGGCGTCCTTTGGTTCAGACTTTGCTCAAGGCGTACAAACGCCGGTTGACGCAGGGTGCGAGAATCACGTTGGCTGTAACGTAATAACGGCCATTGCGGACGGCTGCACGGGAGAGGACGATTGGGCGAGATCACTCAATCATTTTCATGATCCAACGGTTGCCTGGGACGATGCCGGATTGAGGCTGTCGATAGTCAATCATGGGCAGTGGTTGCCGCCTGGATCTGATTGGGATGATGCTGCCGTCTGGCAGCAGGACCTCGGACAGTCCTTTTCATGGGGGCATGCTAGAGACCGATACGCCACCGCTCTCGTCGCACCGTCCCGGGATGCGCGGGTAGAAGGGCTAGCCGCCACGTTCAGGGATGTCGGTCATCTTATTCACATTGTGCAAGATATGGCAGCACCTGCTCACACACGCAATGATCCACATAGATTTGGCGACGGCTTTCACCACTGGGCGGCTAAGGACCGGGCACTAACAAGGATTGATGCTTTGGGCGTCGCCGGAGCGCAGTTGCTAAGGCCAGATCCGGTACTACTGCAGTGGCCAAGTCCGTCACGCGCCGCACCCGCGCCCATTGCCAATCTCATCGACACGACGAATGAGACTGATCCGGGAATTGTGGGGTGCGGCATGGACATGGGTCTTGCGGAATATTCAAATGGTCGGTTCGTCAGCGATGATCGGTTGGTGGAGCTGAGTCTTGGGCCTGGACCTGGGCCTGTGTATCGAGAGCCGTCAATCTCCGAAATGGATATTCGCGAGCTGGTGGAGCCTGTAAGCGGATACAGAACAAAGTATTACTACTACAATTATGCTTATGCGTGTGACCCAGACTATGCGGTTGCGCCTGTTCCGGCCTGGGTGGAGTTCGTCGACAACGGTGACCCGGGCGGCTCCGGCCCAAGTGGCTTAGTAGTGCCCCGGTTGACGAACACAATCTTCGAGGGATACGCGGACTTGTTGCTTCCGCGGGCGGTGAGTTATTCGGCGGCCCTCATTGACTATTTTGTACGCGGTGAGCTCGATGTGCAGCCGGCGTGCTGTCTTGCTCCGGGGACGTCGCACTGCTGGAAGGATGAGCCCGGTGAGGCCACGTGGCTACGGGTGAATGTTTCAAATGCTTCGCCATCAGGTGAGGAAACTAGTGGCCAAGGGAAAGCCTGGGCGGTCATCGAATCTGATAGTCGGTAGGAAGCACGAGCCGCCTGGTTGACGTAACCTGCCCTTATCGGACCTCCGCCGTCTCGCCTGTGCTCTCAATCACGGGTCGCGCTCAAGGACCTCGCCGGCGGGGCTCGCTACCGGCGCACCAGCCGCGGGCGAACGCCCGAGGGCTGGCGCTGGATCGAGTGGGAGGTGTGCGCCATCGCCGACGAGGCCGGCGCGATCGCCGAGATCCAGGGCGTGGGGCACGACGTCAGCGAGCGGCGGGCCGCGGACGAGGCGCTGCGGGCCTCGCTCGCGGCGCTGCGCGAGCGCGAGGCGCAGCTGCGCTTGATGGCGCGCCGCCAGGCGGCCGTTCGCGAGGACGAGCGCAAGCGCCTGAGCTTCGACCTGCACGATGGCGTGTGTCAGGAGCTGGTCGGCATCGGCATCCTGGTCGAGTCGGCCCGGCGCCGCGGGGTGTCGGCGTCGTCGGACCCGATGCTGCTGCTGGTCCAGAGCCACCTGCGGCAGGTCGGCGAGCACCTCCGCATGCTGGCGCGCGACCTGCGCCCGTTGCAGCTGTCGGATCTCGGTCTCGGGGAGTGCCTGCGGGCGCTCGGCGAGGGGATGGCCAGCGAGACCGTCGCGGTGACCGTCAGCTTTCCCGCGGCGCTGCCGCGTCTCGCGGAGGAGACGGAGGTCGGCGTCTATCGGGTCGCGCAGGAGGCGCTCGCCAATGCCTTGCGGCACGCGGCGCCCCGCGCGGTGCAGCTCACGATCGGGGCGGACGGCGACGTGTTGCGGCTCGAGGTCCGCGACGACGGCCGGGGCTTCGATCGGATGCGGCTCGGTCCGACCCCGCTCGGCCTGGTCGCGATGGAGGAGCGCGCGACCGCCCTCGGCGGCCGTCTGATCATCCGCTCCGCGCCCGGCGTGGGGACGACGGTCGTGCTGGAGTGCCCGCTCGCGACGCCGTAGCGCGACTGCGCGTCACCGATCCAGCAGCTCGGTTCGCTCCGCGCTCTCGAACTCCCGGCGCAGCGCCTGGTAGTCGGCGGCGCCGAACGGACGGAACGTGGTGTCGCCGCGCGTGCGCCAGAAGATCACGGCGTCCGGCAGACGGCGGCGACAGAAGTGCAGCGCCTTCAGGTTGCGCACCAGGATCTTCTGCGTGTTGGTGAACTCGAAGTCGTCGACCAGCCGGACGAAATCGGGAAACCACTTGCGGTCCATGCCGCCGTCGACGACCTGGGACTCGCAGAAGTCGAAGAAGCCCTTGGGGTCGAAGCGCGCGTCCGGCTTGAGCTTCAAGGCGACCATCACGAGCTCGTCGGAGACGGCGCACGGTACGCCGTAGGCCGCCGCGAGGTCGACGTCGGGATGCTCGTTCAGCAGACGTCCGACTTGCTGCGCCGAGAAGTTCTCGCCGTCCTTGCGGATCCAGTCGTCGGTGCGGCCGTCGAAGTAGAGATAGCGGACGCCGTCGGTCGCCACGATGTGGCCGAGGTCGCCGGAGTGGTACACGCCGTCACGGTACTTGGCGCGGTTGGCCTCCGCGTTGTCGAAGTAGCCCTGGAAGAGGGCCGTGTCGGCGGCCACCCGACAGATCTCGCCGACGGCCGCGGCGTAGTTCGTGATCTTGCCGTCAGGCCCGAGCGTCGCGGGCGGACACTCGTCACCGCGCTCGTTCAGGATCTTCACCGCCGGGTCCGTGATCGAGCCGACGCTGCCGCGGGGATCGCTCTTGGTGCGGAAGGTGGCGATCGCGGCCTCGGTCGAGCCGTAGAGCTCGTACATGTCCTCGAGGCCGAGCCATTTGATGAAGCGGTCGATGTCGGCCGGCGAGGCGCCGTTGCCGACGGCATAGCGCAGGTGGTTGTCGGGGTTGTTCGCGACCTCGGCGAGAATGCGTGCCTCGTCGCCGCCGTACTGCTTCTCGAGGGCGCCGAGCACGTAGTGCACCGGCTCGCCGACGTAGTTCCAGTACGTGACGCCGTAGCGCAGGACGTCCGGCACGAACCCGCTGGCGCTGAAGCGCTCGCGGATGCCCATGTCGGTAGGAAGCACGAGCCGCCTGGTTGACGTAACCTGCCCTTATCGGACCTCCGCCGTCTCGCCTGTGCTCTCAATCACGGGGCGGACAAGAGGACGTCTCGCCGCCCTGCCCGGTGTTCCCGGGCCGATACTGACCTCGGCGCGACAAGTCAAAGGCGCATCACGGCGTCCGCGACGGGAAACGTCGGCGGCCACTCAGGAGGGAAAATCGAACGACAACGGCTCGGCGATTGGTGGCGGTGATCGCGCCGGGGCGAGCTGTGGGAGGGCGGTCGGGAGTCCGAGATGGCGCAGAATGCGGTCCACGACGGGGGGATCTTCGATCGTCGCAATGAACCGTAGGCGCCCGCCACAGGCGCAGGCCAGCACATCGATCTCGAAGATCCGCCGGAGCAGTTCGGCCCACGTGCGATAGCGTCCCGACGCGTGCGGCGGCGGTCCGGATGCTTCAGCCGGCGCACCGCGGGCCTCGGCGCCGTTCGCGCTTGCGCCGTCCGATACCGATGGTGCTGGCTTGCCCGGAGCGCTGGTCGCCGTGATGTGAGGCATCGCCGGTGGCGCCGGCGCGGGTCCGTCGGGAACCGGGGCGGGCACCGAGGCCGGGGGCACCGCGCGGATTGCGGCGGCACGGTGCCGCGCACGAGGTGCGAGGATACCCTGGTAGATGAGAAGATTCACCCGCGGCTTCGGGATCAACACGGCGAGCTTCTCCAGGAACTCGACCGCGGAGAACGTGAGCGCGCGCGTGCCGTCAGCCCAGGGATGCGCGAGCGTCACGCCGACGCGGCCCCCGGCGAGGAGCTCGATGCGCTCCTGCGCGAGCGGCGGACGCAGGAGATAGTGACACAAACGCTCTAGTCCCGTGCGGTCATCGGCACGCACAGTACGCCCGGCGTGCAGATCGAAGCTCGCGTAGCGCGCGTGCCAGGGTGCCTCGGGTTTGGGCGTATACCCGCCGGGACCGCTTCCGACACGCACGACACGCGCCCCCGGAGCACGGCCGAGAATGCTGCGCCCGGCGACCGACGCGGCGCAGAGCGCGGCGAGCGCCGGCGCACCCTCGGCGAGGGGATCGCCGCCGTCCCCGTCTACCTCGCCGAGCGGGAAGCCGCGGCGCGCGAGCAGACGTTCGACCCGGCGCGCGATCGCCGCGACGAGGCGCGCGAGTTCGCGCGGCGTCGGCGGTGCCGCGGGCACGAAGCGCCAGTCGTCGCCGGCACGAGCGAAGACCCCGTCGAGGACGAGCGTGTGGTAGTGGACGTTCAGATTGAGGCCGCTGCCGAAGCGTTGGATCGCGGTGACGGCCCCCGTCTCCGCGTCCGTGATCCCGGCGCGCCGGGCGCGGCGGCGGTAGAAGCCGCGGAGGGCGCGCGCGTAGACGGCGAGCACCTCGCGGCAGAGATCGTGGTTCCAGGCCAGGAGATACCGCAGCCGGAACGGCAGGCTCAGCACCCATTGACGCATCGGGACGGCGGGGAGCACGTGATCGACGAGATGCGCCGCGCGCTCCGCCATGCGCCGCCCGCCGCAGCTCGGGCAGACCGCCCGTGCCTTGCAAGAGAACGGCACGAGGCGCTCCGCGTGGCAGGCGTCGCAGCGAAAGCGCGCGAAGCCGCGGCCCCACACGCCGCAGCCGAGGAACTGGCGGAACTCCCGCTCGACGAAGGTCGGTACGCCGCCCGCCCGTTCCGCGGCCGCGAGGAAAGTCGCGAGATGCTCGCGCACGATACGGTGGAGGACCGTGTGCTCGGCGGCCCGCGGGCGGTATGCGTGGACCCGTGGATGCGCGGGTCGCGTGATGTCGCACGCTGGTGCGGAAACCGATGCCATCGGAATCCGCATCGTCGGTGGTGCGTGCGCATGCGTCGCTACGAGTACGCGTTGCCCCGGTTACGGCGGCGGGAACGTCGGTCCGCGCTTGACAACGCGGCGCACTTTCGCTTTATCTTCGTCCATGCACCCTGCGCCCTGCGCTCCGCTTGCCGTGCCCTGGCGCGTCTCGCCCGCGATGCTCGCGCGGCCCTGGCGTGACGAGCTCCGCCATCTCGAGCGCGGCGACTGCGCGATCCTCGTCGACGGCTATCTCTGCCGGCTCGCGCGCCAGGAGGCGGCCTGCCGGCGCGCGCTCGGCACCCTCGCGGCGGCGTTCCTGCGGCGCCGGGCGCACCATCCCCTCGGCTTCGCCCGGCTCGGCGACTGCACGCGCGAGCGGTACGGAATCTCGGCGCGTGCGCTGCAGAGCATGGCGCGCGTCGCGACGAAGCTCGAGGTGTTGCCGGGGCTCTCGCGCGCGTTCGAGGCCCGGGCCCTCGAGTGGACGCACGTCCGCCTGCTGGTCGACGTCGCAACCCCGGCCACCGAAGCGCGCTGGATCGCCCAGGCGCGTGGGCTCACGGTGCGCGCGCTCGAGCAGCGTATTCGCGCGGGCGACGGTCCAGGCAGCGACGATCCCGTGGGCGACGGTGGCGCGGAGCACGGTCTGCCGCGCCCGGCCGCGTCGTGCGCGGGCCGCGACGACGCACCGGCTGGCGCATCCACGGAAGACGAGCGGCGGGCGATCGAGGGCGAGCCGGTCGTCCGCATCCGGCTCGGCTGCCCGCGGCGGTTGCGCGCCCTGTGGCGGGCGACGGTCGAGCTGGCGCGGCGCATGGCGGGGCAGCCCCTTGCGCTCTGGGAGGCCTGCGAGGCGATTGCCGCCGAGGGGCTCGCGTCGCCTGTGGCGCGCCGCGCACTCTGCGCGACGGCGCAGGCGGAGTCGCCGACGATACGGTCACCGGTCGGCGCCGATGCAACGCTGGACGCGAACCGTGCCGCGGGCCGTGCCCGTGCGCTCAGCGCCGTGGGCGCAGGGCGCGATGGCAACGGTGTTCTTGATATCGATGCCCCGAGCGACGGCGACCCGGCCATCGTCGCCGCGATGCCGGACGACGTCGCTCCGCTCGCGGCCGGTCTCGATGGTCTCGATGCCTTCGCGCTCGACACGCGCCTGCGTGCAGCACTCGCCGCCATGCACCGGGTCCATTGGCAGACGGGGCGGCTCTTGAGGCTCGTATTCGATCTCCGGCTCTACCGCTGGCTCGGGTTCTCGACGGCAGCGCGGTACGCGAAAGAACGGCTCGGGCTCGGGATTCGCACGGCGGAGGGGCTCGTCGCGGTGGAGCGCGTCACCTGGCGCGCACCGCAGCTCGCGGCGGCGTACGAGCGCGGGGGCATCTCACCGCTGCGGGCGCTCATCATTGCGCCCGTGCTCAGTGCCACTCACGAAGCCGCGTGGGTGGCCCGCGCCACGGAGGTGACCGTGCGACGCCTCGGTGACGAGGTCACGTGGGCGCTGAATCATCAGGACGTCCGGCCGCTCTGTGAGCCGGTGGCGCCGCCGGCGGCGGGCGCGCTCGTCATGCCGACGGACGCGCAAATGCGTGCGCGTTTCGCGGACGAGACACCGGAGGTTGTACTCAGCCTCCCCGCACCGACGTCGGTGGCGGCGCTCTTCGAGACCGCCATGGCGGCGTTCACCCCGGCGGGGGTGCCGCGCTGGCGCGGCTTCGCGAGGCTACTGGCGCATGTCGGAGCCGAATGGCAGGCGCAGCCCCGCCATCGCGATCCCGTGTTCGAGCGTGACGGCTGGCGCTGCGCGGTGCCGGCGTGCAGCGCGCGGCGGGCGCTGCACGATCATCACATCATTTTCCGCTCGCGTGCGGGCGGCAACGGCCGTGAGAACCGCGTCACGGGCTGTGCGACGCACCACCAGCACGGGCTGCACGGCGGCGGATCCGTGCGGGCGTGGGGCGAGGCGCCCGACGGCATTCACTGGGAGCTCGGGGTGCGGCGGGATGGCCCACCGCTGCTCGCGCTGATGGGAGATCGTTATGTGAATACACGTTGACCGCGCGAGCAGCGGCGGCACGTGCGGCTGCGCTACGCGACCGCGCCTACGGGGCACGAACGTCGCCTGCGGCAACGACGACCCCGCGGAGTGCCCCCCGGGCCGCTCTGCTGAGTCGTCGGCGACCTGCGCCGCATAGGCCGGCGACTCCGGTCAATCAGCTCGCAAACGCGTGATCGACGAGCTTCTGGAGATCATCCGTCGTGAACATCTCGCGCACGATGTCGCAGCCCCCGACGAACTTGCCGTCGGTTGGTTGATAGGAGTGGCGCGTGCCGTCATGGCACGGGTGGCGCAGCGTGCAGACGACGCGGCCGTCGGCGCGAGACGCGCGAGCCGCTCTTGCGCGAGCGGGGGGCGCAAGAGGTACCCTCCTTCGCGAGCTCAAGCGGCGGACGGAGGAGATGCCGCCCGTGGAGGATCCGGGTGCATCCTGAACACGTCGTGTCATGTTCCCGCGGCGGCGGGTTCCGGCGGCGATCGGCGTTACGGGCCGACGCAGGGCGTAGCGCTGGGAAAGAGTCGGCCGTCGGCATCGATGCACGCAAAGGCCGTGGTTCCCGTGGCGAGCGGCGCCGAGACCACGGCACCCTGCGGGTCGACGGAGAAGCCTGGGCTCGCGAACGCCGGGCCGGTGAAACGCGCTTCGCGAAGGTCGACGCCCGTCGCGACGGTTCCGAAGCCCGGCTGGACCCGCATCAACGCCTCCGTCACGGCCACACCGGAGGCCGCCGAACGAAACGCGATGCCCTCGCGAAAGCCGCCCGCGCCCGCGGCGTCGCCGCTCAGGATGCCGAGCGCCACATCCGACGGACGCGGGCCAATCGCGAACACGTTGATCCCACTGACGGTCGTGTCGGCGCCGAGATTGCCGACATCGACCTCGAGCCCCTGCACGGCCCCCGACGTCATGTCGCTGTGTGCATAGGCAAGAATGTTCGCGCCCCAGAGGCCGCCGATCGGACCATGGCCGTCGGCCTGCGCGTAGAACGCGACGGTATCCTCGCGGCTCTCGTGGTTCTCGTTGGCGACCGTGAGCGTGCAGTGACGCGTGCCATCCTCGGGCGTGCGCTCGGCGATCCCGAACCCGGCCGTGATGGGCGGCGGGCCGGCCTCGCTGAGTTGCTGCGAAAGCGATCCGCCGTTCAGCTCGAAGAGCGTCTGCGACGCGCTCGACGCTCCGCCGCCCCCGCCCCCGCAGGCATAGCCCGCGGCAAACAGCGCCATTCCGATCACGACGATTCGCGAGCGCATGATGACCTCCTCCGCATTCGGCGCGAGCCACGCCGCACCCGGGCGATCCCCCGAGGATCGCGCCGGTCCGGAGGGCACGACGAAATTCGGGCGCGAATCTTACACCGCCCACAGGAGGCCGAAGGACGTCCATCAACCAGCGTGCGGGCGGCTGCCGGAGTTGCCGGCAGCTCCGGTATAGAGGACCGGCGCGGGCGCATGGCAAGGTTGCGACAAGCGGGGTTTGTTGCGATGGACGCCCCATGCGGCGACCAATCCTGCTGGCGTTCCTCCTGGCCGGGCTCGCGTCCGCGGACGACGTCTCGGCGGCAAGCGACCTCTGCGGCCAAACGCTCACGACGAGCACGACGTTCACCGCCGATGAGACCTGCGTCGGCCCTGGTCTGATCGTCGGCGTCAACGGCATCACGATCGACCTCGCCGGGTTCACGCTGAGCGGCACCTCGAAGGCCTCCACCGGCGTCGATCTGGGCAACCACTCCGGCGTCACGGTCAAGAACGGCACCATCCGGGGCTTCGACCGGGGTATCCGCGACGGCTTTAGGCCGACGAAGCTCTCGCATCTGGTCATACGCGACAACGGGCAAGAGGGCGGCATCTTGACCGATGCCGCGGTGGACAAATGCTCGTTCCTCACGAACGGGTCGGCCGGCCTCATCCTGAACAGCGGCAAGGTGACGTCGAGCGGGTTCGTCGGCAACGGCTTCGAGGGGCTCTTCCTGCAGCACGCCACGAACGTGACGGCCACCAACGTCATCGCCGCGCAGAACCACGGGGCGGGCATTCGCGTGCAGTTCGGGTCCAAGATTCGCATCAGCTCCGCGACCTCCGCGGGGAACGCGCTTGCCGGTGTGGAGCTCGACACGGGGACGGCGACGCTGAAGCACAGCACGATCGTCGGCAACCTGCTCGACGGCGTCCACCTCGACGACGCGGGCGTCGATACCCAGGAGTCGCTCGGTATCCCGGCCGTCATCGACGGCAACCTCATCGCCGGGAACGGCGGCGACGGCGTCCACGTCACCAACGCCTCCAACGGCGGCGTCATCACGAAGAACCGGCTGCGCGGGAACGGCGGCGACGGCGTCCGGGTCGACGCGGCGTGCCTGAACACGCTCGTCCAGGGCAATGTCGCGATCGGCAACGACGACGTCGGGTTCGAGGTGGCCGAGCCGACGACGGCGCTCGCCAAGAACATTGCCGACGCGAACGGCGCCGGCATCTTCACGGCGGCGGCGATCGATGGCGGCGGCAACGCGGCGCGGGCCAACGCCGGCACGCAGTGCTCCAATGCGATCACCTGCCCGCCGGCGTTCACGCCGAAGCCGGGATCGACGACGCCGACCTGCGACATGGTCGTCGCCACGTCGATCAAGCTCGACAGCGAGCCGCCGTTCTGCGTCGGCACGAGCGGCATCGTCGTCGACGCGGACGACATCACGATCGACCTGAACGGCCACCGCTTCCACGGCGATCGGACGGGCGGCACGATCGGCGTCGACGTCGATTTTCACCGGAACGTGACGATCAAGAACGGGATCCTCCAGGGGTTCGGCGTCGGCATTCACGCCGGTGCGAACTCGGCCGGACTCAAGGTCGTCAACGTCGAGGTGCGGGACAGCGTCGCCGCGGGCGTGGCTGTGGTGGGGGGCGGCACGGCCATCAGCAAGACGGTCGTGGTGCAGAACTCCGGGCCGGGCCTCGTCCTCAGTGATACGGCAACCGCCGCGAAGGTGAGCTCGAGCTTCTTCGTCGGCAACACCGGCGACGGCCTCAGCTCGAGCGGCGCCGGCGGCGTCCTGAGCAACGTGACGTCGGCAGGCAATACGGGCGCGGGCATGCACCTCACCGGCGCCGGCAGCGGCACGGTGAAGGGCGGCATCGTCGCCGCCAATGAGATGAACGGCATTCTCATCGACGGCACCTACGGCGTCCTCGCATCGGGCACCGTGAAGGGCACGTTCGTCGTCGGCAACGGCGAGGACGGTGTCGTGCTCGACGCGGGCAGCGTCGCGATGACGTTCGATTCCAACTTCATCGGCGGCAGCATGGAAGGCATCTTCCTGACGAACTCACCGCAGAGCACGCTCGTCAAGAAGAACGTCCTCATCGGGAACCACGGCGGCGGCCTCTTCGTCAACGCGAACCCACTGTCCACGTCCGTCGTGCAGAACACGGCCATCGGCTGCAGCCAAGGTTTTGAGAACTTCCCCCTGACGAGCACGTTCGCGAAGAACACTGCCGCCGGCAACCTCATGCAGGGGCTCGGAGGGGTGGCGGGGACCGACGGCGGCGGCAACAAGGCGCACGACAACGGTGCCGAGCCGCAGTGCGCACAAAGCTTCGTCTGCAACTGAAGCGGTGGCGGTGCGTATCGGCAGCGTCAATCTGCGGGCGCGGCACCGTTCACGTTGAACGGTCACGACATCTGGGCGAGGAGGCCACGCCCAAACGTCGCGATCGCGCCGGGCGGTTCGGCTCACGAAGGAGAACGCCGAGCTGCTCGAGCCGCTGATCGCGTCAAAAGCACGGCCGGACGACTACCTCTTCAAGAACGTCCGCGGCGAGCCGATCGAGGCGGCCAACTTCTACGACCTGTTCCGCGATGCGCAGCGGACGTTGGAGATCACGCCGCTGCGCGATCTGTATTCAGCGAAGGATACCTACCTGTCGCTTGCGCTCACGAACGGCATCAGTTTCACGTGGTTGTCGGAGCAGACCGGCGTCGCGGTCGCGATGATCCTGAAGCACCACGGTCGTTTCATCCATTCATCCGAGGCGAACGACTTCGAGTTCGCGAAGATCGAGACTCCGGTACGGTTTGGACATCGCCTTGGGCACCAGAGCGATGAAATGCCGCAACTATCCGGAATGAGAGCGTCCCCGACGGGATTTGAACCCGTGTTACCGGCGTGAAAGGCCGGTGTCCTAGGCCGAGCTAGACGACGGGGACGATGGCGCCGGGCATGCGCTCGTTCGGCCGCGGCCGGCAGGATCGAGCGTTCGACGAGACGGCGGCTTTTATCAGCGGGGGCGCCGGGTCGCAAGAACGTGGTCCCTCGTGGACAACGGTGCTGCCCGAGATCATCACGACGGGGCGGCGGCGGCGTTCACGTTCCGCGGCTGAGCGGCAGGCGCGGCACAGCTCGAGCGCGCGGGATCGTCGAGCGCGGCGCGCAGGATGACGGCGCGCGCGACGAGCGCGCGCGGATCGTCGGGCGCGACGCGGTCGTAGCCGTGCGCGGCCTCGTCCGGACACGTGCCGGGGTCGCCGGGCGCTACGGCGACCGGGCGATCGACCGCGACGTCACCGGTGACGTGCCTCCCCGCCGCCGCGCGGTCGCGCGCGTCCCCCACTCGATCGAGCAGCGTCGAGATGCCGAAGTCTCCGGTCCAGTCGTAGCCGGGGCGCGCGTCGCCGACCCGCGACACGGTGGCGCCGTCCGGGCCGACGTAGATCGGTTGATTCGAGGCGAGGCCGTAGAATCGCGCCCAGCAGCCGGGACGCAGGGCGGACGCGACGAGCCACTCGAGCGCACGGGTGGTCGCGGCGCAGTAGCGCTGGTCGCCGGTCGCATCGGCCAGCGCGAGCAGCGCCTCCACCGCATAGCGCGATTCCCATGAGGCGAGCGCCGGCGGCTCGAACCGGCGCGCGCGCACCGGACGGCCGTCCGCGTCGTACTGCTGCGCCCACGCGCCTTGCGGGCTGGCGCGCTGCACGGTGAGAAGCCACTCGCCGCCCGCCTCGGCCGCGGCGCGCAGATCCGCCCGACCGAGGAGGCTCGCGCCGAGAAGCAGCGTCTCGATCGCCGCCGGCGTCGTGTCGTCGTTGATCGTCGCGAGATCCTCGAACGTCGGCCAGATGGCGCGCTTCCACCACGGGCGCCAGACGAGCGGCCAGGCGCCGGAGGGCAGCTGCGCGGTGAGCAGCAGGCCGAGCGCGCGCTCGGCGCCGCCGCGAAAGCGGGCCTCCCCGGTGACGCGCCAGAGGCCGAGCAGCAGACGCGCGCCGCCCGTCGTGACGTCGTCGTCGAGCGTGGTGCGGTGGACGATCGTGAACCAGCGCGCGAGATGGTCGCCCACGACGGGCATCTCCGAGAACCACCCGCCCGACGGCATCTGCAGCCGCAGGAGGAGATCGCCGGCGCGGACCGCGGCCTCGAGGTAGAGCGCGCGGCCCGTGCGCTCGTAGCCGTCGAGCAGGGCCAGGGCGGCGGCCGGTGTCCCCGGGCTGCGCAACACGACGACGTCCCAGTCGGCCAGGCCGAGCGGCGCGGCGATGCGTTCGGCGAGCTTCAGCGGCGCCGTGACGGGCGCGGGCCGCGTCCCCGGCGGCGCCGCGAACGTCCAGCCCCCGCCGGGACGCTCGAGCGCGACCAGTCGATCGAGCGTGGCGCGCAGCGCGGCGTCGGACGTCGCCGCCGCGCCGCCCGCCAGCACGACGGCGGACGACGCCGCCAGCGCCGCGACGACACACGCCACGATGACGAGCGCGCGCGTCACCGGACGGGCGCTCAGGAGAGGCGCGGCTTGCGCTTCTCGACGAACGCCGCCATGGCTTCCCGCCCGTCGGGCCCGAGCCCCATCATGGTCATCACCTCGGAGGCATAGGCATAGGCGTGGGCCTGATCGAGATCGATCTGGGCGTAGAAGGAGTGCTTGCCGACGCCTTTCGAGTACGCGCTGCCGCGGCTGGCGGCGCGGGCGAGCCTGTCCGTTTCCTCGACGAGCGCGGCCGCGGGCACGACCCGGTTCACGAGACCCCAGGCGGCGGCCGTCGCCGCATCGATCTCGTCGCCGGTGAGGAGCATCTCGAGCGCCCGCTTGCGGCCGACGGCGCGGCTCACCGCGACCATCGGCGTGGTGCAGAACCAGCCGCCGCGCCCGCCCGGGGTCGCGAACCGCGCCCCCTCGGAGGCGACGGCGAGGTCGGCCGTCGCGACGAGCTGGCACCCCGCCCCGGTCGCGAGCGCGTGCACCCGCGCGACGACCGGCTGCGGGATGCGCTGCACCGTCGCCATCATCTCGGCGCACACGGCGAAGAGCTGCCGCATGCCGGCGAGATCGCGCTCGACCATGTCGCCGAAGTCGTGACCGGAGCAGAAGACCGGCCCCTCGGCCGCGAGCACGACGGCGCGCGCGTCGCTCCCCCCGATCGTGCGGAGCGCGTCGGTGATCTCCTCCATGTACTCGACCGACAGGGCATTCCGCCGGTCGGGGCGGTTCATCGTGATGGTCGTGATGCCGTCGGCGGGCTCGCAGCGGATGTTGCGGTAGGTCATGACGTCCTCTCGCGCCGAGCCTAGCGCCGCCCCGGACGGAGGCGCAAGGCCGCGTTGACGTATCACCCGCACTCCGCCATTGATGCGGCCCATGGTCGGCATCGTCTCCTACGGTTCGTACGTCCCCTACCGGCGCCTCAAGCGCGCCGCGATCGGGCAGGCGCTGGGCATCCCCGCCGGCAAGGGCGAGCGCGCGGTCGCGAGCTTCGACGAGGACAGCGTCTCGATGGCGGTCGAGGCGGCGCGCGACGCGCTGCGGACGGCGCCCGCGACCGCCGGTCGGCGCCGTTGCTCTTCGCGACCACGACCCCGCCCTATGCCGAGAAGCTGAACGCGGCGCTGATCGGCGCGGCGGCGCGGCTGCCGCTCGAGATCCGCGCCGCCGACCTGACCGGCTCGGTGCGCGCCGGGCTCGCGGCGCTGCTCCAGGCGCGCCGACGCGGCGCGCGGCGGCGTCGCGACGCTCGTCGCGATGGCGGACTGCCGGCTCGCGGCGCCCGAAGGCGAAGAGCCGAGCAGGCGGGCGGCGACGGCGCCGCGGCGTTCGTGCTCGGCACGGAGCACGTGATCGCCGAGATCGAGGCGACCGCGTCGCTGACGCGCGAGTTCCTCGACACCTGGCGCACGCCGGGCGAGCGCTTCTCGCATTCCTGGGAGGAGCGCTTCGCGTTGACCCAGGCGTACGCGCCGCTCCTCGGCAAGGCCATCCAGGGCGTGCTGACGAAGGCGAAGGTCGCGCCCGAGCGAGCTCGCGAAGGTGATCCTCGACGCGCCGAACCCGCGCGCCGCCGACGAGATCGTGCGCGGCATGAAGCTCGATCCGGCGCAGCTCGGCGACTCGCTCGCGCTCACCGTCGGGCAGACCGGCGCGGCGCACCCCGGGCTGCTGCTCGCGAACGCGCTCGCGGCCGCCAAGCCCGGGGATCGCATCCTTCGTCGCCGCCGCCGGCGACGGCGCCGACGCGACTCGTGCTGCGGGTGACCGGACCGCGGCATCGGCGTATCGCCAGCCGCGCTCGGTCGGCCGGCTGATCGAGTCGAAGGGCGACGTCGCCTACGCCACGCTATCTCAAGTGGCGCGAGATCCTGCCGACCGAGCCGCCACGGCGTCCCGATCCCGAGCGCCCGGCGGGTCCGCCGATGTTCCGCTCGGAGACGTGGAAGTTCGGCTTCGTCGGCTCGCGCTGCATGACGTGCGGCACGCCGCAGCTGCCGCCGCAGCGCATCTGCATCCACTGCACCACGCGCGATCAGATGGAGCCCTACCCCTTCGCCGATCGGCCGGCGCGCATCGCCACCTTCACCCTCGATCGGCTGGCCTTCTCGCTCAACCCGCCGACGGTGAACGTGGTCGTCGACTACGAGGGCGGCGGCCGCTTCCTCTGCGAGATGACCGACTGCGAGCCCGAGAAGGTCGCGATCGGCGACGAGGTGGAGATGACGTTCCGCCGCATGTACACTGCCGGCGGCATCCACAACTATTTCTGGAAGGCGCGCCCCAAGCGCTGAGCGGCGCTGCGCGACCCGGATTCCCGCAGGAGGCTTCCATGGCAAGCAACGGCATCAAGGACCGCGTCGCGATCGTCGGCATGGGCTGCACCCAGTTCGGCGAGCACTGGGACAAGGGGCCCGACGATCTCCTGATCGACGCCGCCTACGAGGCGTACGCGTCGGCCGGGCATCGACGCCGAAGGACGTCGACGCCTACTGGCTCGGCACCATGGGCCAGCTCTCCGGTCTCGACGCTCTCGCATGCCGCTCAAGATCCCCTACAAGCCGGTGACGCACGTCGAGAACTACTGCGCGACCGGCTCGGAGTCGCTCCGCCAGGCGTGCTACGCCGTCGCCTCGGGCGCCTACGACATCGCCATGGCGATCGGCGTCGAGAAGCTGAAGGACTCGGGCTTCTCGGGCCTCGTCGTCTCGGACCCGCCGAACGACGGCACCCTCGGCAACATGACCGCGCCGGCATCGTTCTCGCTCCTCGCGCCCGCGTACTTCAAGAAGTACGGCCTCGAGCCCGATCAAGGGGAAGGACGTGCTCTCACGCATCGCGTGGAAGAACCACCGCAACGGCGCCAAGAACCCGAAGGCGCAGTTCCGCAAGGAGGTGCCGATCGAGACGATCAAGAACTCGCCCAAGGTCGCCGATCCGCTCGGCATCATGGACTGCTCGGGCGTCTCGGACGGCTCGGCGGCGGCGATCGTCGTCCGCGCCGAGGACGCGCACAAGTACACGAAGGATCCGATCTTCATCAAGGCGCTCTCCTTCGTCGCCGGTCCGGGCGAGGGGCCGCTCGCGCAGGACTACGACTTCACCACGTTCCGCGAGGTCGTCGCGTCGGCCGACGGACGCCTACCATCAGGCCGGCATCACCGATCCGCGCGACGCAGATCAGCATGGCCGAGGTGCACGACTGCTTCACCCCGACCGAGCTCGTCCTCTACGAGGACCTCGGCTTCAGCCCGCGCGGCACGGCCTGGCAGGACGTGATGGACGGCTTCTTCGATCTCGACGGCGGGCTGCCGGTCAATCCCGACGGCGGCCTGAAGTCGTTCGGCCATCCGATCGGCGCCTCGGGGCTGCGCATGATGTACGAGATGTGGCTGCAGCTCCGCGGCGAAGCCGGCCCGCGGCAGATCGAGAAGCCGACGCTCGGGCTGACGCACAATCTCGGCGGCATGCCGGGCCGTTGCGTGAGCTTCGTCTCGATCGTCGGCCGCTGACCGGGATTGCGCGCCGCGTCGTCGGCGGGACGGCTAGTTAGCGCGGTCCTCGGGACGAGTATGCCCTCTGTCCCAGGAGCGCATGCGCCCACATCATCAGGAGCGCATGCACCCACGTCATCTGGTAGGCCAAACTCCCAAGAATTTTCTTGACTTGTCCCATCGTACAATGCGACTTCTGGACTACATCTTTTGTCCTACCCACAGTGCCGTTCTTTGATGATGGAGGAGAGAAAGCCATGTCGATGAAGCCCCTCGCGGCCGCTTTGTGCGCCGCCCTCGGACTCGTGATCGCGACGTCCGCGCACGCCGGTCCGTACCCGATCAACACCTGCGTCGCCGCGAAGATGAAGCTCGCGGCCACCAAGTGCAAGCTCGACCTGAAAGCCTGGAGCAAATGGGACTCGAAGCAGGACGATACGGCCCGCGATGACGCCATCGCCAAAAGCGCGATGAAGCTCTCCGACAAATGGGCCAAGGCGGAGACGAAGTCCGCCGCGAAGGGCTCCGACTGCGTCGAGACCACCGCCACTGCGGCCGACGAGAACACGACGATCCAGAACGCCGTCGCGGCCATCGCCGCCGACGTCAACACCGGCCTGGTGCTCAGCAATTCCGACGACGCCAAGTGCGGCGCCACCCTGCTGAAGGCCGCGTCGACCAAGTGCAACTCGTTCCTCAAGGCCGAGAGCGGGTACATCAAGAAGATCGACAAGGACCCGACGGGCCTGAAGCGCGCCGCGGCCCAGACGAAGGCCACCGACAAGTTCACGGCCAAGGTCACCGGGACGGGCGCGACGTGCTCGCCGCACGGCGCCAACACCGAGAACCTGGTCGACAGCCTGAGCGCGACCGTCGTGAGCGATACGACGACCGCCCCGACCCTCGCCAGCACCTGGGAGACCGTCAATCCCCCCGCGCTGATCGACTACAGCAACTACACGAACGAGTTCGGCAGCCACCAGCTGCGACCCCTCTGCTCCCGCGGAACCCCGTACATGTACTTCGTCAAGCGCGGATCGGGCGCGGACGCGAACAAGCTGCTCATGTACTACCAGGGCGGCGGTGCGTGCTGGGATGGAACCACGTGCTCGACCGTGACCGGCGCGTTCGATGACAACGTCAACCAGAAGTGCGTCGGTGGAGGCAACGCCGGCGGCAACTGCACCAGCAACTCCGCCTGTCCGGGCGGGGTGTGCAGCAGCGACAACCCGGCCAACACGACGACCGGCTTCGGCGATCTCAGCAACCCCGACAACCCGTTCCGCAACTGGAGCGCCGTGTTCATCTCGTACTGCACGGGCGACATCCACTGGGGCGATCACGACGTGGCGTACTCCGGCTCGCCGCCATTCGGCGGCTACGGCATCAAGCATCGCGGGTACGTGAACGCCAAGGTCGCGGAGAAGTGGGCGCGTGAGCACTTCGTGAATCCGAGCGAGATCTTCGTCACCGGGTCGAGCGCCGGCGCCTACGGCGCGATCCTCCACGGCATCATCCTGCATGACGTGTACCCCGCCTCGAAGTTCAACGTCATCGGCGACGCGGGCAACGGCGTCGTCACCCCGACGTTCCTGAGCGTCAACTTCGAGCCGGACTGGCACGTGCAGCAGCACCTGCCGACGAACATCCCGGGCCTGAACGCCGACATCACGACCCTGAGCATCGCCGACCTGTACGGCAAGTCGGCCGCGTTCTACGAACCGCGCGGCAGCCGCTTCGGCCAGTACACGTCCGCCTTCGACGGCGGCAGCGGCAGCCAGACGTTCTTCTACAACGTCATGGTCAACAGCGTCCTCGACAACGGCAGCTTCTGGCACAGCAGCTGCGGCTGGAACTCGCAGGCGCGGACATACGATCTCGACGCGCTCGCCGAGGCGCCGAACAACTACCGTTACTACATCGGCCCGGGATCGCGGCACACGATCTACGGCAGCAACCGCGTCTACACCGAGACGCACGGCGGCGTGCAGACGTTCGTCAGCTGGCTGAACGACATGCGCTCCGGCGGCACCTGGGACAACGCCGATTGCACGGGCGTCGACTGCAGCTTGCTCGGCTCCTGCGTAGGAGGCAGCAACGCCGCCGCCAGCTGCCAGCACGACTCGGAGTGCCCGGGCGGCGTCTGCAACCTCGTCGACGCGAAGCCGCCGTTCACGTGCAGTCCGGCGAGCAGCAACCCCGGCGCATCGTGCCAGCGCGATGCCGATTGTCCGGGCGGTGCCTGTCAGATCGAGGCGGCGTTCGGCGTCTGCAGCCCGAGCACGACCTCCAACAAGGCCTACGTGCTCTGCTCGACCGGCTCGGATTGCCCGGGCGGGACGTGCGACAGCCAGCAGCCCTTCCAGCTCGACGGCGTCGTCAGCTGCCCGTGAGTTGACGTAAGGCCCTCTTCGAGGCGGCGCGGGAGCAGCTTTCCCGCGCCGCCTTTTTTTATGCGCCGGCGACCCGGACGACCGGTGCCGGGCCGGCCGGGTCGACGCTCGTCACCCATGCGGCGTCGAGGCGCACGGAGCGGCCGGGGACGAGCTTCCGGGGCGGCTCGCGCCACAGGCAGCGCACTCCTTGCGTCACCTCGACCGTCCCACGCCACGCACGCTCGTCGACGCGCAGCACGAAGCGCCCACGGGGAGGCATCGTCGCGCCGCCGAGGACGCTCGGCGAGATCCAGCGCAGCGGCGGCCGGCACTCGATCGTGAGCGCCTCGTCCGCTGATCGCCCGTCGCCCCGGAGGAAGGCGTGCGCGGCGCGCGCCGCGTGGCGGCCGGACAGCGCCGCGACGTCGGCCGCCTCCGCGGGATGCACGAGGTTGCCGGCGGCGAAGACGCCCGCCGCCGACGTCGCGAGCGCGAGGTCGACCCGCGGCCCGCGTGTCGCATCCATGACGAGTCCGGCGGCGCGCGCCAATTCGTGATCGGGAATCCAATCGCCCGTGAACACGACCGTGTCGCACTCGATGCGCCGCGTCCGGCCGCCGGCGAGAGGCGTCACCTCGACCGCCTCGACGCGCCGGCCCCCCAGGATGCGCGTGACGGCGCTCCGGGGCACGAGCGGCACGCGCCGCCACCCGGCCGTCGCCCAGACGAGCGGAGCGATGCTCTGATGCGTGCCATCGTCCGTCACCATGGCGACCGTCGCGGCACCGCCGTGCGCCAGCGTGGTGACGGCGGAGAAGCTCACGTGCTCCGCGCCGACGATGACGGCGCGCCGCCCGACGCGCTGCCGCTCGACGTACACGAGCTGCTGCAGCGCCCCCGTCGTCAGCACGCCGAGCGGGCGCGCGCCCGGCACGAGCCGCGCCGCCCGCGGCCGCTCGCGGCAGCCGGTCGCCAGCACGATCGCGGCCGCGCGGAGCGTCGTGCGCCCGCGCGGGGACGTGAGCGCGAGCTCGCGCGCGCCGGCCCAGCCCGTGACGCTGGTCGCCGTCCACAGCTCGACGCCGGCCGCCGCGGCGTCCCGCACGTAGCGCGCGGCGTACGCCGGTCCCGCAAGCATCCGGTGGAGGTCCCGCAGGCCGAATCCCCAGTGCCGGGTGTGTCGCGGGATGCCGCCCGCCGCCGGCTCGCGCTCGAGCACGACGACCCGCGCGATGCCGAGCCGGCGCAGCTCGAGCGCCGCCGCCAGGCCGGCGGGCCCGCCGCCGACGATCGCGGCGTCCGCCGTCTCCGGCGCCGTCATGGCGTGGCCGCGGCGTCGTCGAGCGCCAGCAGCTCGTGCATCGGCCGCCCGCTCGCGTCCGCGAGGAGCCGCGTCACGCTCGCGAGACAGTAGAATCCCTGGCAGCGCCCCAGGGTGGCGCGCGTCCGCCGGCGCAGGCCGTCGAGCGTACGCGCCGGAATCACCGCGCGCGCCGCGTCGAGCAGCTCGCGCCGGGTGACCCGCTCGCAATGACAGACGATGCGGCCGTAGTCGGCATCGGCGGCGATCAGGTCGGCGCGTTCGTACGGGCGTGGGAACGCCTCGCCGAGGTTCGGGAGGCGGACGGCGCGGACGTCATCGCGCGACACGAGCGCGACGCCGGCGTCGCGCATGCCGTCGCACACGTACTCGGCGATCGCCATGGACGCCGACAGGCCGGTCGAGCGGATGCCGCCGACGCACACGTAGCGCCGCTCGGGATCGACGCGGATCTGGTAGTCGCCGTGCTCCGTCGCCGCCCGCAGGCCGACGTAGACGGCCGTGACCTCTTCCGCGGCGAGCTCGGGCACGAGGCGGTGCGCGCGCTCGAGCAGGACACGCAGCCCCGCCCGCGTCGATTCCGCCGCAGTCTTGTCGGGGATGTCGTCGGCGGTCGGGCCGACCACGACGTTACCGAAGACCGTCGGGCTGACCAGCACGCCCTTGGTCGTGCGCGTCGGCACCGGCAAGACGATGCGGCGCACGAGCGACCGCGCCAGCTTGTCGAAGACGATGAGCTCGCCGCGGCGGGGCGTCACCGTGAACCCGTCGTGCCCGAACATGCGGTCGATCACGTCGGCGTAGAGCCCGGCCGCGTTCACGACCCAGCGGGCGTGGAACGTGCCCCGCGGCGTCGCGAGGACGTGCACGCCGCCGTCGGCGCCGCGCGTGACCGATCGCACCGGCGCCTCGAGGACGAGGACCGCGCCGTTCGCCACCGCGTCGGTCGCGAACGCGAGCGGCGTCGTGAAGGGACAGATGATGCTCTCGTCCGGGATCTCCAGGGCGGCGAGCGCGCCGGGCCCGAGATGCGGCTCGCGCGCGTACAGCTCCGCCGCGGTCAGGGGGCGTACGGCGTCGTAGCCGTTCCGCCGCGCCGCCTCCGCGATTCCCGGCAGCGCCGCGTGCTGCTCCTCGTCCCACGCGACGAGGACGGCACCGAGGCGCTCCACCGGGATGCCGGCGTCGGGCGCGTGGCGCATGAGCAGCGCGTGGCCGCGCCGCACCAAGCGCGCCTCGACCGTCCCGGGCTTGGCGTCGTAGCCCGTGTGCAAGATGGCCGTGTTGGCCTTGCTCGTCCCGGCTCCCACGTCGGACCCGGCCTCGAGGAGGAGCGTGCGGGCCTGCGTACGCGCCAGGTCGCGTGCGATCGCGGCGCCGACCACGCCGGCGCCGATGACCGCGACGTCGAACGGCGCGGCGGCGCTCATGCCAGCGCCACGACGGCGTCGAGCGCGCGCTGCCAGCGCGCGAGGCGCTCACCTGCCTCCCCGGCGTCGATGCGCGGCTCGTAGACGCGCGCCGGCGACCAGCCGCTGGTGGCGGCCGCGCCGTCGGCCGCGTCGCCGAGGCCGAGGCGCGCCAACGCCGCGACCCCGAGCGCCGTCGCATGCGGCGACGGATAGACCTCGACGGGCGCCTGCAGCAAATCCGCCTGCGCCTGCATCAGGCTCGCAGAGCGCGTGAGCCCGCCGTCGGCGCGCAAGCATGCGAGCGCGCCTCCGAGGTCGCGCTCGACCGCGCGCGCCAACGTCGTGACCTGCGCCGCGATGCCCTCCACGACGGCACGCAGCAGATCGTCGCGGCCCGTCGCCAACGACAGTCCGACGAAGGCCCCGCGCGCCGAAGGCTGCCATTGCGGCGCCCCGAGACCCGCCAGCGCGGGCACGAACACGACGTCCGTACGCGCGGCGGCGGCGAGCACCACGTCCGGCGGCTCGTCGATGCCGAGCAGGCCGAGCGACCGCAGCCACTGCACGGCCGCGCCCGCCGTGTACACCTGGCCGTCGAGACAATAGGTCGTCTCGTCGCCGATACGCCACGCCACGCAGGTCGCCAGACCGGCGGCGGAGCGGCGCGCGTGCGTTCCGACCGGGGCGAGCAGGAATGCGCCGGTGCCATAGGTACACTTGGCCGTCCCGGCCGTGAGGCAACCCTCGGCGAAGAGCGCCGCCTGCTGGTCCACGGCGAGACCCACGACGGGAAGCGGGTCGCCGAAGACGCTCGTCGTACCGACGGCCTCGGCGCATCCGACGACCTGCGGCAGATCGGCCGCGTCGAAGCCGAATGCCGCGCACGCCTCGCCGGACCAGTCGCCGCGCTCGAGGTCGAGGAGCATCGTCCGCGACGCGGTCGCGGCGTCGGTCACGTACGCCCCGCACAAGCGGTGCAGGAGCCACGTGTCGGTCGTGGTCACGACACCGGCCGTGGTCACCTGCTCGCGCAGCCAGGCCATCTTCGGCGCCGCGAAGTACGGATCGAGCGGCAGCCCGGTGATCGCGCGGAGCCGCTCCGCGTCCGGCGCGAGGCGGGCACAGCAGCTCGCGGCGCGACGATCCTGCCACGACAGCGCCGGTGCGAGCGCACGACCGGTACCGCGGTCCCAGGCGAGCACCGTCTCGCCCTGGTTCGCGAGCGCGACCGCGTCGATACGAACGCGGGCCGCGTCGACCGCGGCGCCACCGGCGGCGAGCATCGACGCCCAGAGCGCCTCGGGATCCTGCTCGACGGCGTCGCCGCCGAAGGCGCGCGGCGACACCGCGGCCTCGGCCTCGGCCAGCACGCCCCGCTCCGAGGACACGATCAGCGCCTTGGTTGCGGACGTGCCCTGATCGAGCGCGAGAACGTGCACGTGCGCTGTCCTGTAGCCGCCGACGGCGCCCAGTTCAACGCGTCCCCCGTTCTGGACGGCTTTGCGACGGCCGTGCTACCCGGACGCATGCAAACGTTCACCTTCGGCATCTCCGACGAACAACGGACCATTCAAGAGACCACCGCGCGCATGTTGCGGCCGTTCGAGAGCCGCCGCCAGGAATTCGAGCGCGCCGTGCGCGAGCACGGCCGCGTGCCCGAGGAGTTCTGGCGCGCGCTCGCCGAGGCCGGCCTGCTCGGCGCCTTCGTGCCCGAGGAGTATGGCGGCACCGCCATGGGCCTGACGGCGCTCGCGACGGCGGCCGACGCCATGGCCAGCCGCGGCTTCGGCCATCCGCTCTTCCTGCTGACCGGCATGGACGCGATGAGTATCGCCCGCAGCGGCTCGGAGGCGCTGAAGCGCCGCTTCCTGCCGCCCATCGCGGCGGGGACGCTCAAGATGGCGTTCGCGATCACCGAGGCGAATGCCGGCACGAACGCCTTTCGCATGACGACGCGCGCGGTGCGGCGCGGCGACACGTACGTGCTCGACGGCGAGAAGACGTTCATCACCGGGATCGACCAGGCGGACCACGTGCTCCTCGTCGCGCGCACGCGCTCGCGCGAGGAGCTGGAGCGCGAGGGGCTGCCGCGGACGAGCTGCCTCTCCGTCTTCGTCGTCGATCGCCACACGCCCGGTCTCACCATGACGCCGCTGCCCATGCGCGCCATCGACGGCGCCGCGCAGTGGACCGTCCACTTCGACGGGGCCGAGGTGCCGCTCGAGAACCGGGTCGGCGACGAGCACGCGGGCGCGGCCGTCATGTTCAACACGCTCAATCCCGAGCGCGTCCTCATCGCCGCCGGCGCGTGCGGCCAGACGGAGCGGCTGCTGGCGATGGCGATCGGGTACGCCAACCAACGCGTCGTGTTCGGCACGCGCCCGATCGGCGCCTACCAGGCGGTGCAGCACCCGCTCGCCGATCTCCGCATCCGGCTCGAGGCGGCGCGCGGCCTCACCTACAAGGCGGCCGCCGCCTTCGACGCCGGCATCGATCCGATGGAGACCGGCACCTATGCCAACATGGCGAAGTACCTCGCCACGGATCTCGCGATCGACGCCGCCGACCGCGCCATCCAGACGCACGGCGGCTCCGGCTTCTCGGAGGACGTCGGCGTGATCGGCTACTGGGAGCGCACCCGCCTGATGCGCACGGCGCCGATCTCGAAGGAGATGATCCTCAACTTCGTCGGCGAGCACGTCCTGGGGCTGCCGAAGAGCTATTGATCGGTCGTCCACCGCCCGGCCGTCATCAGCCGAGGCGGATGAAGAACGCGCCGGCCATCGCGAGGCCGATCAGCACGACGACGCGGCGGACCAGCGGCGGCGCGAGGCGGCGCGCCAACCGCGCGCCGACGTAGCCGCCGACGATCTGGCCGCCGGCGAGGACGATCGCGTCGGGCCAGCGGATCACGCCGGCGAGCACGAAGCACAAGCCGGCGACGCCGTTGATCCAGACGGCGTTCACGTTGCGGATCCCGACCATCTGGTGGATGTCGGTGAACCCGGCGAGGCCGAGCGCCGCGAGCGTCAGGATGCCGATCCCGGCGCCGAAGTATCCGCCGTAGACGGCGACCACGAGCTGGAACACCAGGACGCCGACGGCGGCGGCACCGCCGATGGGAGGCACTCCGGCGTGCCGCCGCGCGGGGAGCCGCCTCGTCAGCCGCCCCTGCACGGCGAAGAGCGCCGTCGCGAACAGGATCAGATACGGCACCATCGCGCCGAAGAGCCGCGACGGCGTACGCAGGAGGAGCCACGCCCCGATGACCGCCCCGGCGATGCAGGGCACGAGGAACGCCGCCAGCCAGCCGTGTGCGCCGCGCAGGTCACGGCGGAGCGCCAGCGCCGCGGCGAGCGACCCCGGCCAGAGCGTGACGGTGTTGGTCGCGTTGGCGACGATGGGATCGCGGCCGAGCCACAACAACGCCGGGAAGGTCAGAAGGGATCCCCCGCCCGCCACGGCGTTGATCGCGCCCGCGAGACAGGCGACGACGGCGAGCGCGAGCGCCTGCATCGGGCGCTACAGCGCCCGGACCGGCAGGACGACCATCTGGAGGTTGCGGAACTGCAGGCGCCGCTGGATCGTGTTGGCGGCCTGATTGTGGAGCTGGCGCGTGAGCAGATTCTCCTCGGAGAACACGAGCTTGCCGGCGAAGAAGACCGTACGCCGGAAGGTCTTCGCGACGCGCACGCACAGCTCCTCGATCTCCTCGATCGTATCGGTGCCGAGCGCGTACCAGTACTCGGCGTACCGTCCGTGCTGGCGGCAGAAGCGGACGTACTTCTGCAGCATCTCCTCGGTCGACCGTCGCAGGTTGTCGAGCTCGGCGGTGCCCTTGAACTTCTGCGAGTCGATCACGCCGACCGAGATGAAGACGAAGTTCTTGAAGTGGTTGCCGAAGAGGCCCGGCACGGCGAGCACGCTGTGCAGCCCGAGCCCGTTGTAGCCGGTCACCAGGATGGCCGCCGTCGGCCTGGACACGTCGCGCTGCGGCGGGCCGGCCTCGGTCTCGATGACGGGGAAGTCCAACAGCTCCTCGTCGAGCCGCTTGAGCGCCTGTTCGACCTGACGATAGTGCCGCCGGATGTAGAGGCACACCCCGACGAACGCCGCGGTCACGACAACCGTCACCCAGCCGCCGACCGCGAACTTGAGGACGGTCGTCGCGACCAGGATGCACGACGTCAGCGCGAGCCCGACGCCGTTCACGAGGAGGTTGCGGCGCCAGCGGGGCTCGGTGGCGCGCTCCTGCCACCAGTGCACGCACATCCCGAGCTGCGACAAGGTGAAGGTGAGGAACACGTTGATGCTGTAGAGCACGACGAGCAGGCTCACCTCGCCGTGCGTGTAGAGCAGCACCGCGAGCGCCGCGCCGCCCATGAGCATGATGCCGTTCTTCGTCACCAGCCGATCGCTCAGCTGGTAGAAGCGGTGCGGCACCCACGAGTCGATCGCCATGTTGGCGAGCACCCGCGGGCCGTCGAGGAAGCCCGCCTGGGCGGCGACGAAGAGCAGCGCCCCCTCGCTCAGCAGCGAGAAGAGCAGGAACCCGTGGCCGAAGGCCACGCCGCCGACGTGCCAGCCACCGGCGACCTGGTCGATCAAGGTGGCGTTCAGGGTGCGGCCCTCCTGCTGGTGGAGATCGAGCAGCATGTACGAGAGCAGGATGCCGCCGGCCGTGAAGGCGAGCGACGCCGCCATGTACAGCATGGTGCGCTTGCCGGTCTGGACCCGCGGCTCGCGCAGGATCTGCAGGCCGTTCGAGACCGCCTCGATGCCGGTATACGTGCCGCCGCCGAGGCTGTACGCGCGCAGGAAGGCGATGGCGATGGCCAGGAAGCCGACCCGTCCGATCTCGAGGCGCGTGTCGCGCACCGCGGACGACACGACCCCCGGAAGCGCCTGCGCGTGCCCGGCCAACGCCAGGAGGACGACGAGGATGTGGGTCACGAGGAAGCCGAGGAAGATCGGCACCAGCACGACCACCGATTCCTTCACGCCGCGGAGGTTGAGGATGATCAGGAGGATCACCGCGGCGATCGCCGTCTCGAGCTTGAGCGGCTGCGCCGCCGGCGGCAGGAAGCTGAAGATGGCGTCGGCGCCGCTCGCGATCGAGATGGAGATCGTGAGGACGTAGTCGAACACCAGCGCGCATCCGGAGACGACGCCGGGGAGCGGCCCGAGGAGCTTCGTCGCGACCAGATAGCCGCCGCCGCCGGTCGGGAAGAGCTCGATGATCTGCGAGTAGCTCGCGGAGATGATGAAGACCGTGATCGCGGTCGCGAGGACGAGGAAGAGCGCGAGGAATCGCTCGCTGCCGAGATGCAGGAACGCCTCCTCCGGCCCGTAGCAGGAGGACGAGAGGCCGTCGGCGCCGAGGCCCACCCAGGCGAGGAACGCGACCAGCGAGAGCTGATGGAAGACCTCCGGCGCCAGCGGGTCCTTCGGACCGCCGAGGACCCGGCGCGTGATCCGGCCGCGCACCGGCTCAACCGGTTGTCGTGCCGCTTTCGCGCTGGAAGGGACCGGAGGTCCCGACGGGATCGTCGCCATGGCGTCCTGCGAAGGACGCGGTAGCATACCGACACGCCTGCCGATCGCAAGCCGCAACCGGACTCCTCGCGGCGGGATGGACATTGCAGAATGCAATGCCGTCGGCGGCTTGACGGGGAAAAACCGCACCTTCTATAGGTCGCCCATGGCCGACGACCCGCGGGTCCGGGATGTCGTGGCGCGTCTCGAGGCGCGGGCCCGCGAGATCCGCGAGAAGACGATCCGGCTCGGCGTGCAATCGGGCTCGACGCATTTCGGGGGCTCGCTCTCGATGGTCGACATCCTGGTCGTCCTCTATTTCCACGTGATGCGCATCGACCCGGCCCGTCCGCGGTGGGAGGAGCGCGACCGGTTCATCCTGTCCAAGGGGCACGGGGCCACCAGCTACTGCCCCACCCTCGCGACCGCCGGCTTCTTCCGCGACGAGGCGATGGACGACATCAACCATCTCGGCAGCGCGTTCGGGATGCACATCGACATGCGGAAGATCCCGGGCGTCGACATGAGCACCGGCTCGCTCGGCCACGGCCTGCCCGTGGCCGTCGGGATGGCGCTCGCCGACCGCGTCGCGAAGAAGGGCCGCCGCGTGTTCTGCCTGATGGGCGACGCCGAGCAGAACGAGGGCTCGATCTGGGAGGCGGCCCAGGCGGCGGGCCATTTCAAGCTCGGTCGGCTGTGCGCGATCGTCGATCGCAACCGCTACAGCTCCGAGGGCGACACCGAGGAGATCCTCTCCATCGAGCCGCTGCACGAGAAGTACGCGGCGTTCGGTTGGAACGCGTACCGTCTCGACGGGCACAGCATCCCTGCCCTGCTCGACGCCTTCGGCCGCCTGCCCGACGACGACCACACCCGGCCGACGGCGATCGTCGCCGACACGGTGAAGGGCAAGGGCGTGTCCTTCATGGAGAGCGGCGCCGCCTGGCACTACGGCGCGCTCGGCGAGGAGGACGCGTTGCGCGCGATCGCCGAGAATCCGCGGCACACGCTGAGCCCATGCCCTACGGCACGACCTACAACGTCGACACGCTCGAGCTGCTGACGAGCTACGAGTCGTATGGTCGCACCCTCGTCGAGCTCGGCACGGCGCACCCCGAGGTCGTCGTGCTCACCGCCGACCTGTCGCGCTCGACGCGCGCGACGGACTTCTTCGCGGCCTTCCCGGAGCGCTCGTTCAACCTCGGCATCGCCGAGCAGAACATGGTCGGCGCCGCCGCCGGCTTCGCCGCGTCCGGCTTCGTACCGTTCGTCATCAACATCGCCACGTTCCAGACGATGCGCTCGTTCGAGCAGATCCGCAGCGACTTCGGCTACCCGGGGCTGAAGGGCATCTTCATGTCGATCTGGTCGGGACTGTCGGGCGGCTACGTCGGGGCGACCCATCACGCGATCGAGGATCTGGCGCTCATGCGCCTCATCCCGAACATGGCGGTCCTCGCACCCGCCAATGCCGAGGACACCGCGACGGCAACGCGCCTCGCGTACGAGCACCCCGGGCCCGTGTACCTCCGCATCGCGAACGGCATGGACCCGAGCGGCGCCGAGGGACGGTCGCTGACGCTCGGGCGTGCGTTGGTGACGCACGAGGGCACCGACGCCACCGTCATCGCGTGCGGCGGGCAGGTCGTCGCGGCGAATCGCGCCGCCGCCCGTCTCGCGAGCGAAGGCCTCGGCGTCCGCGTCCTCTACTGTCACACGATCAAGCCGCTCGACGTCGCGGCCGTCCTCGCCGCGGCGCACGAGACCCGCGCCATCGTGACGGTCGAGGATCACAGCATCGTCGGCGGGCTCGGCGGCGCGGTCGCCGAGACGCTGGCCGAGGCCGGTGCCGGCGTGCGCCTCACCCGCCTCGGCGTCCCCGACGTCTACGCGCCGATCGGCTACGCGCCCGAGCTGTATGCCCACTTCGGCTACGATGCCGACGGCATCGTCGACGCCGTGCGGCGCATCCTCGCCGGTCAGGCGACGTCGGGGCCGGCGTAGTTCTGCAGCAGGTGGCGGATGAGGTCGGCGGAGGTGAGCATGCCGACCAGCCGCCCCTCGCGCGTCACCGGCAGATGCCCGATCTGCGCGTTGCGCATCACCCCGATCGCCTCGTCGACGGGCGCGAACTCGTCGATCGCGATCGGATCGCGCGTCATCACGTCCTGCGCGGTCAAGCCGTCGAGCCGCTTGCCGTCGTGCAGGAGGTAGACGAGATCGCCCGTGCTGACGATGCCGAGGAGGCGGTGCTCGCCGTCCACGACCGGCACCGCGCCGATGCCGTGCGCCGCGATGTGCCCGGCGACCTCGACCAGGAGATCGGTCGGCGCGGCGGTGACGAGGTGGCCGTGCATCACCGCGCGGATGTGCGCCTGCATCAGCTCCTTCGCCCTGCCCCGCGGCATGGTCCGCAACCGTACGGCATGGCTGCCCCGGTCGCAAGCTGGGCGGGCGCCGCGGCGGCAGACGGCTTGCGATCAGGGCAGGTTGCCGGCACTGTCGGCGGCATGCGCACGACGCCGCCGGCGAACGCCACCCCCGACGAGCTCGCGGCGCTGCAGGACGTGATCGATCGCAGCGCCCGCGCCGCCACACCCGCCCTTGCCGACTCCGTCGGCGCGCCGGAGCGCCAGATGCGCGCCGCCGAGCTGCTCGAGTTCTGGCGCGGGACCGGCCTCGTCGCCATGGCGACCGTGGGTCCGGGCGGACAGCCGCACATCGCCCCGGTACACGCCGAGCTGCGCGGCGCCCGGCTCGTGCTCGTCGTGTACGACAACACGGTCCGGCGCCGCGACCTGGCCCGCAACGCGCGCGTCGCCTTCACGACGTGGCGCGAGGGCGCGGCGGTCATCCTCTATGGACGCGCGCGCGAGGTCCCCGATTCGTTGCGCGACGCCCGCCCGGCGCGCAGCGGCACGCCCCGGCGCGTCGTGACGATCGAGGTGACGCTCACACGCGTCCATGCGATGCGGCCGCCGCCGGCATCCGCCGATCCGCCGCGCGACGCCTGACCACGACGACGCCGCCGGAGACGGCGTCCGAAGTGGGGGACGATCCGACGCCCGTGCGTCCGCTATGGCGCCGACGACGCTATTCCCGCTTTGCGAGGGTCACCCGGTTCGGCTATCTCTGGGGGAGCCGGCAACGGCAGGCCTTTCCCAACCCAATGCGGAACCCAGGCGGACGAACCCTTGGACTCGTGCTGTCGGGCGGCGGCGCCCGCGGCGTCTTCCAGGTCGGGGTGTACGAGGAGCTGCAGAACGATCCGCGCTTCGCGCATCGTCCGATGGCGCTCTCCGGCACGTCGGCGGGCGCGCTCAACGCGGCGCTGATCGCCGCCGGGCGCTCACCGCGCGAGATGATGGACTTCTGGAACCGCATCGCCGACAACCCGCCGGCGATCGCGAGCGCACGCTTCTTCCGCACCGCCGTCCGGACCCTGGCGCGCCTCGGCGTGACGGAGTCCCTCGCCTGGCTGCGGCCCGGCCGGCGCTGGCGCGCGCTGGCGCAACGGGCGCGGAACCACGTCCCGCCGCAGCCGGGGAGCTTGCTGGCGCTCGCGGTCGAGTTCCTGCTCAGCACCCGCTTCGAGCTGGTGAGTCATTTCCTCGAGGGCATCCAGGAGCCGTACCTGGCGGACACCGCGCCGCTGCGGCAACTGCTCGTCGACACGTTCGGCGGCGAGCATCTGCCGAACGTCGGCATCGATCTCGCGGTCAGCACGGTCGATGCGCACACCGGGCGCGTCGTCCGCTTCGCGACGCGGAAGACCCCGCTCACGCTGCCGCCCGACTACACGGTCGTCGACACCATCACCGTCGACATGGTCCTCGCGAGCGCCAGCATTCCGCTGCTCTTCCCTCCCGTCGCGGTCGGACGGCAGCTCCTCTGGGACGGCGGCCTGCTGGTCAACACGCCCCTCGCGCCCGCGGTGGCGCTCGGGGCCGACGAGATCATCACCGTCCTCGCGACCGAGCCGCCGGATCCCCTGGCGCATCCGTTCCCGAACTTCGGCCGCGCCGTCGAGCGGACCGTCGATAGCTTCCTCGAGAACGCCTACAACGTCGATCGCAAGCTGCTGCTCGAGCGGAACCGGCTCTCGCGCCTCGAGGACAGCCATCACTACCGCGACGTGACGCTCTACGAGCCCGTCCGGCCGGCGCGCGAGTGCTTCAATGCCGGCTCGTACCTCTACTTCGAGCGCGAGACGCTCGCCGCCTCGTACGAGGCCGGACGGCGCGCGGCGCGCAGCTGGCTCGCGGCCGGCCCACGCGTCGACGATCTCGACGAGAGCCGCGCCGGCGCCGCCGCGTAGCGCCGCGCGATCGGCGCCGCCGCGCAGCACCGGAGCGAGCGGCCCCACCGGCGCGCCGCGGTCAGTGGGCCGCCGCCGCCAGCGGAGCGCCGACCGCCTCGGTGCGCGCGCGCTCCGCCTCGGCGACGATGTCGTTCAGCGCCGCCGCCCGCTCCGGCTGCCGGAGCGCCTCCTGACGGCAGAATTCGAGCACCGCCGAGTGCGCGGCGGCGTTGGCGCCCAAGGACCAGCGGGCCGCTGCGGGCAGCAACGCGCTCGCCCCCGCGGGCGTGCCGGGCGGCAGCACCCGGACGATGCGCTCGAGGAAGCGCGTGTCGCCGGTCGCGAAGAAGCTCGCCCACAGCATGTCGAGCTCCACCGGCTGTCGCGCGTCGATCGTCGTCAGGTCCGGCGCGACGTCGCTCTGCAGCAGCGCGACGTAGCGCGCGAGGCGCGCCGACCCGCCCTCGAGCTGCCGTAGCCGTGCGTCGCGCTCGGCGACGCGCGAGAACCACAGCGCCAACGCCGTGACGAGGCGCTCGTCCTCCGGCCCCGACCGCAACGCGTCGACCCACGACGCGAGCGAGCCCGCATTCTGCGCGAACACGCGCCCGAAGAATACCGCGATGGGCTGCGGGTTGCGCTCCAGGTCTCCCCGCTCGGACAGGAATCGCATGGCCGCCACCGTCCGCTCCGGCCGCGGGTCGGTGTAGTAGAAGGTGATCCACGTCTCCCAGTCGGCGAGATCGGGTTTCGCGCCCTCGTGGATCATCCGGGCGCGGAACCGGGCCGCGTCGGCGCGCGCCGGGGCTTCGGCGATCGGCATGGGGCCCCGCACGGCCGCGCAGCCCACCAGGACGAACGCGATGGCCGCATGCGCCAGCGCGCGCGGAATCGTCCGCCGACCCGTCAGATGGCGTGGCGTGACGGTCCCCGGGCGCCGGACGTCTTGCGCGCGACGATGACCTTGGCGACGAAATGCGGCTCCACCGACTCCACCCGGAAGCCGATGTCCACGAGCGGCCCGACGAGGTCGTCGGCGACGTAGTCGCGATAGAAGGGCTCGTGGAACTCGGCCGCGAAGCGGCCGAGGAAGAACGCGAGATCGCCGCTCTCGGCGAGCTGCGCCGAGTCCTCGATCACGAGCAGGCCGCCCGGACGCAGCACACGGTGCATCTCGGCCAGCACGCTGCGGCGCGCCGTGCGCGGCAGCTCGTGGAAGAGATGCACGCTGGTCACGACGTCGAAGTGGGCGTTGCGGAACGGCAGCCGCTCGGCGTTCTCCGACACCAGCGAGACGTCGGCCACGTCGGCGAGGACGCGACGCGCCTCCTGGAGGTAGTAGGGACTCAGGTCGAGACCGGTCAGCCGCAGACGCGGATGCGCGGCGGCGAGCTGCACCAACATCCGTCCCGTACCGCACGCCACGTCGAGCAGCCGGATCTGCCGCTCGCGCGCGGCCGCCAGGTAGCGCGTGACCGGCGGGATGACCTGCCGGCGCATGACGTCGCTCGTGCCGGCGAAGAGCAGCTCGACCGCCAGATCGTAGAGCGCGGCCGAGTGCCGGCTCAGATAGCCGTCGGTCTGCCAGTGGAAGTTGCGGCGGAAATACCTCGGGTAGCGCTCGACGTCCACATCCGACGGCAGATCCTGCGTGTCGCCGGCGCGCATCCGCCGGGCGACGCGCGGCAGATCGAGCAGCAAGGACGGCATCGCGCGCGCATACGCGCCGAAGGGGATCTGGAAGAGCAGGCTCCGCGGATAGAGGCCGGCATCGACGTTCGCGAGGTCGCGCGCGAGGAGATCCTGGTAACGGCGCCCCAGCGTCGCGCCGGCCACCCCATCCGGCCCGCGCGCGCCCGTGGCGAGCGAGACCAGGCGGCGCGCGGCGGCGAGCGGTGCGAGCATCGCGTACTGCTGCGCCCGATACGCGACTTCGTCCGCGGCGCGGCGCACCCGCTCGAGCGCCGGCGCGATCGCGCGCCATCCCGGCGTTCCCCGGGCCGCGCCCGCGCGATCGGGCGCACCCCGCACCGCGATACTCCGCACCTCGGCTGCCATCGCTCGTAGGTTAACGAACCCGGCGGCCGACGCAAATGCGCCTTGCGAGACGCCGCAGCGCTTCAGCAGGAACGACGCACGCTCGATAGCGCACGTCACGCACCTCCCCTTTCGTCGGCCCGCAAAGTCACGTCCCGCCGGTCTTCCAGCGATGATTCGAGTTCCTGTACCGTGCGGGAGCCTCCGTCACGCGCGCCGATGGCGTGACGGCGGCGAGGCGAACACATGCCGGAACACGTGCTCGTGGTCGAAGACGATCCCGACCTCCGGGACGTCGTGATTGCGGTCGTCGAGAAGGAAGGGCATACCGCCGTCCCCGCGACCAGCGGCGAGGAAGCGCTCCGCCTGCTGCGCGACGGCCTGCATCCCTGTCTGATCCTCGTCGACCACATGCGCGCAGGCGCGGGCGTCGAGACGTTCCGCAGCGAGCAGAGCGCCGACCCGCAATGGGCGACGATTCCGACGCTCGCCGTCCGGCCCCGATCGAACCTCGACAAGCTGAGCAGCTTGCTGAAAGCGCACTGCATCAACAACCACCGCGTCGCCTGATCGCGTCCGCGCGGGCGCCGCATGCTCCGCGCTCCGGCTTGCACGGCCCGCGATCGGCGAGCCATAACCGACCAGGTTCCGCCCCGTAGCGCGGGGAGCGAGGAGGTCGTCGATGGCCGCGGTCCACCACTACGAAGCGCAGGTGCAATGGCGGAAGGGCGATGCCGCCAATCCGATGAACCATCGGCTCACGTTCGAGGGCCGACCGGCCGTCGAGGCCTCGGGCGCGCCGCAGTACAAAGGCGATCCGGGCAGGCTGAATCCCGAGGAGCTCTTCGTCGCCGCGCTCGTCTCCTGCCAGATGCTGTCCTACGTGGCGCTCGCCGGCCGCGCCGGCCTCGAGGTGCTCGCGTACGAGGATGCGGGCCGCGGCACGATGACGATCGCGGACAAGCGGATGCGCTTCACCGAGGTCGACCTGCGCCCCCGTATCACCATCGCGGCCGGCGGCGACCGGGAGAAAGCGCACGCCCTCGTCGAGACGGCCCACCAGGCGTGCTTCATCGCCAACTCCGTCTCGTGCGCCGTGCGCGTCGAGGCCGAGATCGTCGTCGGCGGCGCCTGAGCCGCGCCGCCGGTCGTCGCCGCCATGGGTCGCAGCCGCGCGATCGTCCAGGAGGGGCCGCGGGCGCTCGTCGAGCGCACGCTGGCGCTCCCCGACATCGACGACGACAGCGCGCTCCTGCAGGTCGAGGCATGCGGCATCTGCGGCAGCGACGCCGAGCAGTACGCCGGGCTCCTGCCGGTGCCGTTCCCGGTGATCCCGGGCCACGAGCCGCTCGGCACGATCGCGCGCATCGGCGATCGCGCCGCCGCGCGCTGGGGCGTCGACGTCGGCGACCGCGTCGCCGTCGAGGCCCCCATCCCGTGCGGTCGCTGCCGGGTGTGCCTCGCCGGGCGCTATCCGATGTGTCGCGCGCGTGGCAGGTTCTTCGCCCACGGCTACGTACCGCTCGCGCAACCGCCGGGCCTGTGGGGCGGCTATGCCGAGTATCTCTACCTCGATCCGTGCTCGCTCGTGCACCGCGTACGCGCCGACGTGCCCGCGGCGGTCGCGGTGATGTTCAACCCGCTCGGCGCCGGCTTCCGCTGGGCGGTCGACATCCCCGACACCGGCCCCGGCGACACGGTGCTCGTGCTCGGTCCCGGTCAGCGCGGCATCGCCTGCGTCATCGCGGCGCGCGCCGCGGGCGCCGACACGATCATCGTCACCGGCCTCACGCGCGACGCCGCGAAGCTCGCGCTCGCACGCCGCTTCGGCGCCGATCACGTCATCGACGTCGAGCAGGAGGACGTCCGCCGTCGCGTCAAGGAGCTGACCGACGGACGCGGGGCCGACGTCGTCATCGAGGTGTCGGCGAACGCGCCCGAGCCGGTCGCCGAGGCGCTGCACTACGTGGCGCCCGGCGGACGCATCGTCCTCGCGGGCGTGAAGGGCTTCCGCAGCGTGCCCGGCTTCGTGAGCGACCTGATCGTGATGAAGGAGGCGCGCATCCTCGGAGCGTTCGGGGTCACCAGCCCTGCGTATGCGTCCGCCATCCGTCTCATCGAGTCGGGCCGCCTGCCGCTCGCCGACCTCCACACGCACGACTTCCCGCTCGCCGAGACCGAGCGCGCCATCCAGATCCTCGCCGGCGAAGTCGCCGGGGAAACATGCGTCCACGCGTGCATCTTTCCGCAACGCTGATGCGCGGCGGCCCGCCGGCGCGCACGCGCTAGTCCGACCTGTCGGCGATCTTGACTCACCGCCGCGACGAGACGAAGGTCGTCGTCGTGCACTGCGTCACCTGTCAGGAGACGTTGATCCCCGGGAAGCCGTTCTGCGCCAACTGCGGCAGCGCCGTGGCGCCCGCCTGCCCCAACTGCGGCGCCGCCCTCGACGCGCGCTTCCGCTTCTGTCCGAGTTGCGGCACGCCGCTCGCGGCCGACGAGCGCCTGCAACGCCTGGCGCAGCACATCCCGGACGATCTCGCACGGAAGCTGCGCGCCGCACCTCCGCCCGCCCTGGAGGAGCGCAAGCTCGTGACCATCCTCTTCTGCGATCTCGTCGGCTCGACGGCGATCGCCGAGGGCCTCGATCCCGAGGAGTATCGCGACCTCATCGAGGAATACATGGCCCTGGCGTTCCGCGAGATCTACGCGCTGGAAGGCGTCGTGAACACGCTGGCCGGCGACGGGCTGATGGCGCTGTTCGGCGCGCCGATCGCGCACGAGGACGCTCCGCACCGCGCGGTGCGTGCCGCCCTCGCGATCCGCGACGCCCTGGCGGCGTTCAACGCCGGGCGGCGGCCGGGCTCGCTCGAGCTGCAGGTGCGGATCGGCATCCACACCGGCCCGGTGGTCGTCGGCACCGTCGGGAACGACCTGAAGATGGACTACACGGCAATCGGCGACACCACCAATCTCGCCGCGCGCCTGCAGACCGCGGCGCGGCCCGGCGCGATCCTCGTCAGCCACGCCACGCACCGGCTGGTGCGCGACGCGTTCGTCAGCGAGGTCGCCGGAACGTTCGAGGTGAAGGGGCGGCGCGAGGCGGTCGTCGCCTACGAGATCCGCGCCGCCAGCCACGACGCGACGCCCATGGCGATCGCGGAGGCCCGCGGCCTGACGCCGTTCGTCGGCCGAGGCCGCGAGCTCGCTACGCTCGCGGCCTGCTGGCAGGAGGTGCTGAACGGGCGTCCGCAGATGATCGCGATCGCCGGCCCCGCGGGGAGCGGGAAATCGCGCCTCATCTACGAGCTGAAGCAACGGATGGGAACCGAGCGCATCGCCTATTTCGAGGCGCGCTGCGCCGCGCTCACCCAGGGCATCCCCTACGCGCCCATGACGAACATGTTGCGCCAGTACTTCGGCCTCGTCACCGGCGAGCCCATGGAACACGCCTGCCACAAGATCGTCGCGCAGCTCTCCGAGCTCGCCGACGCGCCGGCGACCTTGCATCAGCACCTCTGTCGCCTCCTCTCCGTCCACGACGATCCGACCGGCGACAGCGTGCCGCCGGAGGAGCAGCGCCAGCAGACCTACGAGGCGGTCGCCAAGCTGGTGCGGCTCACCAGCCAGCGCCGGCCCGTGATGATGATCCTCGAGGATCTGCACTGGATGGACGACGCCTCGCGCGAGATGGTCGCGCTCGCGGCGGCGAACATCCACGACGAGCGCCTCGCGTTGGTCGTGAGCCACCGGCCCGACTTCGAGCCGACCTGGCGCAACAGCCCTGCCCTCACCCGCGTACGCCTCGGCACGCTCGGCGACGACGACGTGCAGGCCATCATGCGCGCCGTCGCCGGCGGTCGGCTGCCGCACGCGCTCGAGGAGCGCATCCTCGGGCGCGCGGAAGGCAACCCGTTCTTCGCCGAGGAGATCACGCGCGCGCTGGTCGACGACGGCTACCTGCTGCGCGGTGACGGCCACATCCGGCTCACGCGCCCCGTCGCCGAGATCGGCATCCCCGATACCGTGCAGGAGCTGATCGGCGCGCGGCTCGACCGCCTCGGCCCCCACGCCAAGCGGGTGGCGCAGGTGGCGGCGGTCCTCGGGCGGCAGTTCCATCGCGGCCAGCTCGCGCAGCTGCTCGCCAGCGAAGGCATCGACGTCGGCCGCGAGCTCGAACGTCTCGAGCGCCGCGGGATCGTGCACCGGAAACAGGTGCGCACACCCGACGAGTACCGCTTCGGGGAGAGCCTGGTGCAAGAGGTCGCGTACGAGGCGCTGCTCCTCAAGGAGCGACGGCAGCTGCACGAACGCATCGGTCTGCTGCTCGAGCGCGACGGCGCCGACCGCGATCCGGAGCGCGTCGCGCTGCTGGCGCATCATTTTGCGCGCAGCGACAACCGCCGGAAGGCGATCGAGGCGCTCCTCCGCGCGGCGCATCGCGCCGAGGCGCTGCCCTCGTATGCCGCGGCCGCAGCCTTCTATCGCCAGGCCTGGGAGCTGGCCGATGCCGCCCTCGCGGAGAGCAACGGCACCGATACCGAGCTGAAGCACGCGGTCGTGAGCGCCACATTCGGCCTGGTGCGCATCACGGTCCTCTACGGGCCGTCGCACACCGACGAAGCCGAGCGCGCGGCGCAACGCGGGCGGGCCCTCGCCGAGGAGATCAGCAACGTCGAGACGCTCGCCGGGCTCTATACGTTTCACGGCCTGGCGCTCACCGGCGACGATCGCGAACGGTTTGCGCAGGGGCTGGCGCTCGTCGAGGAAGGCCTCGTCCTGGCGCAGCGCGCGGGCCTGGAGCTCGCGGCGACCAGCATCTCGCGCGGGCTCGCCTGGACCTATGCCCTCGATGGGCAGCTCGAGCTCGCGCGCCGCACCATCGACTGGGTGGTGCAGGATCTCGACGTCCGCGGCGAGCGGGCGCGCGCGACCGACGTGTACTTCGGCGCCCGCTGGGTCCGCGAGGGCATCCTCTACATCAGCGACGATCTGGCGACGGCGGCGGCGAGCGCGCGCGAGACCCACGAGCTCGCGCTGCACGCGCCCAACCGGACGGCGCAGAGCAGCACGGCGGCGACGCTGGCGCAGGTCTTTTTCGAGCAGACCGACTACGCCGAGGCCAAGCGCTGGGCGGATCGCAGCCTCGAGATCGCGCAGTCGATCGGCAGCCTCGCCGGCATCCGCATCGCCTCGGCCGTCGCCCTCGCGGCACGCCTCGAGCTCGGCGAGCCGACCAACGTCGGGGCGTACGTCGAGGCCATCGAGGAAGGCCTCGCGCAGAGCGGCAGCCTGCCCCTCAACAGCCGTCTCGTCATCGAATCGCTGCTGATGGCCGGCGAGGTCGCCCGGGCGCGCCGCGTCGCCGAGCTGACGCACGGACGCGGGGGCGGCCGCCTGCGCGAGGTGATCCGCTCCGTGGCGCGGGGCGACGTGCTGCTGCGCCTCGGCACGGCCCACTGGGTCGAGGCCGAGCGCTGGTACGGGCCAGCGCTGGCGCAGGCGCAGGTGCTCGGCGCCGCCTCGACCGAGGCCGCGGCGCTCCTCGGTCTGGCCGAGATCGCGCTCCGGCGCGGCGAGCGCGATACGGCGGCCCGTCAGCTCGATCTCGCGCTCGCGCGCTGCCGCGACCGCGACCTGCGGCGCACGCAGCGGCGCGCCGAGCGTCTGCTGGCCGAGGTCAGCGCCGAGACGAAGCGTCTCGCGTGAGCGGGTGACGCGGCCGCACGCGGGCAGCACCGCGGCCCTGTTGCAGCACCGCGGCCCTTGATCCGCCCACGCCTCTCCAGCTAGGGCGAGCCATGCCGTTCGACCCGGCGTCGGGAGCCTACGTCGACATGCGGGTGGCCCGCGGCTTTCCCCTCGGCGGCATGGGGAGCGGCGGGATCGCCCTCAACACCGACGGGAGCTTCGGCGAGCTGCGCCTGAACAACAACTGGATGTGCCCGATCCGCGGCCCCGCCGGGAGCTTCCACGCGTGCTTCGCTGAGCGCGATGGGGCGCCGAGCGAGACCGTGCTGCTGCGCATGGCCCCGGGCGCGGACGTCCCCGGCGCACCGGCCTGGCGCGAGTACGAGGGCGTCCGCCACGTGCGCTCGACCACGTTCGTCGGCACGCTCCCGACGTTCCGTCTGCGCTACGACGATACGCTGCCCGTCGAGCGTCACGCTCGACGGGTTCACCCCGCACGTCCCCCACGACGTCCGCGCCTCGACGCTGCCGGCCGCCGTCTTTCGCTTCCGTCTCGAGAATCCCGGCGACGATCCGGTCGATGCGGCGCTGCTCTTTTCGTTCGAGAACGTCCTCGGACGCGGCGGCACCGGCCATCTCGGCGTCGAGCTCGGTGCCGACGACGTGCTCCGCGCCGTGCGCGCACCGCGCGTGTACGACGACATCGGCGGCAACCACCAGCTGAGGGTCGAGACCGCGGGCCGCCGCGGCGTCCGCTTCCGCACCGCTCAGCACCATGGCCCGCGCTCGCACCGCGCCGGCGTGACGGGTGAATACCTGATGCTCGTCGAGCCCGACGCCGACCTCGAGGTGACCGTCTGCGAGGAGTGGGATGCCGCCGCCCCGCGGGCGAGCGTCCTCGACGAGTTCGCGCGCGACGGACGCGTCCGCTCGCATCCGACCGGCGGCGCGGCCGGCGGCTCCCCGTCGCCCCGCCGCGGCGATCGCGGCCCGCATGACGCTCGCGCCGGGCGCCGACGCGTGAGATCGTCTTCGTGCTGGCCTGGTGGACGGCCGACCACGTGACCGGGCCGGCACCCGTGGGCCCGCAACCGACGGGATCCGCCGTCGACCGACGCCGGGCCGCGCGAGGGCACGTGGCGTCGGCCACGTCTACGCCACGTATTTCGCGACCTCGACGCGCTGCGGCGTACGTGCTCGACGAGCGCCGGCAGCTCGAGGAGCGACTCGACCGAGGTGGTCGCGGCTGCTGCGACGCCTCGATCGCTGCCGCCCTGGCTGGTGCGCGCGCTCGCGAACTCGATCGACGCGGTGCTGTGCAACTCGGTCGTCCCGGCGAGCGGCCGGCTGTACACGATCGAGGGCGTCGACTGGCGCTGGCCGATGGGCGGCCTCACCGGCACGAACGACCAACGGCTCGCCGCGCACCCTATCTGGCGACGTTCTTCACCGAGCTGAACCTCACCGAGCTCGACGAGTTCCGCCGCCTGCGGCGACGAGCGCGGCGCGATCCCGCACGGCAACGGCAACTGCGACCTCGGCCTCGGCACGACCGACGTGCCCTACGGCTGGCCGATCGTCCATCAAGGGACTTCCTGCCGGCGAAGGAATGGACCGATCTCACGATGTCGCTGGTCGCTGCAGGTCTGCAAGCTGTGGCGCCGTACCGGCCGCCAGGACGTGCTCGAGCGCTTCTGGCCGGACGCTGTGCGCGGCATGGAGTACCTGCGCGCGATCGCGCCGCGCGGCGTTCCCGAGGGCGGCACCACCTTCGACGTCTGGGAGCTTGCCGGGCGTGTTCGCCTACACGCGCGACGCTCTACCTCGCGAGCCTGCGCGATGATGGCCGACATGGCCGGGCGATCGAGCCCGCGAGCGCGCCGCAGCCTATCAATCGCGCTCGCCACCTGCGCCGGCGCGCTCGAGGACGAGCTGTGGGACGAGCGCGGCTTCTATCGCACCAGCCGCCGACGCACGACACGATGTTCACCGCGCGCTCGCCGGCGACTGGCTCGCGCGCTACGCCGGGGCGGACCCGGTGCCGATCCGGTCCGGGCCGCGAGCCATCTGCGCCACCCGCGCACCAGCGCGCGTCGCTGGTGACGCGGCGGTCGCGGCGCGCAGGGCCGCTACCGCGCGCTGCCGCGCGCCGAGGCGCACTTCGACGGCACCGAGGTGCGTGAACCGGCGATGGGGCCGGGCTGCCGCCGGCGAGGAGATGACCTACGTCTGGCAGGTGCTATCCCTACCAGGCCAGCGCTGCAGATCCAGGTCGGGCAGGTCGACGCAGGCGCTGCGCACGCATGCAGTTGATCTACGATCGTCTGTGGCGCGATGGCAACGCGTGGAGCGGCGGGCCTGCGCGGCAACGACGAGTCCATCTACATGACGCATCCGGCGGTGTGGGCGGTGCTGCAGCGCGTTCACCGGAGCCGCGCTCGACGTGCCCGCGCGGACGCTCGTCGTCTGGCCACGCTCGGCGGGCGAGATCGCGCGGCTGCGCTGCCCGTTCTTCTTTCCCCGCTGTGGGCGATGCTCGACTACGATCCCGGCAACGGCACGATCGCAGATCGAGGTCGTCCGTCACGTTCGGCACGCCGGTGACGATCGACCACGTCGCGCTGCGCGGCGCCTCGGGAGCGCTGCGCCGCATCACCATCCCGGAGACGGAGCTGGCCGAGGGCTGGAGCCTCGAGCTGACGCTCTGAGCGGCGGTCCGCGTGGGCGACGCCCGCGCGGGACCAACGCCTTGCTCAGGCTCATCGCGCATGGAAAGTTGCTCGGGTGGACGAGCCTGACCGCGCCTCCAGCGCGGATCGCCTGCCGGTAGCGCCCTCGCTCGGCCCGACGCTCGCGGCGGCGAACCTGCCGCAGCCCTCGGCGCTGGTCGACCGGCGTGTGGTGCTCGTCAGCGGCCTCGCCGTAGCGCTCGCCGCCGGCGCCACGGTGATCGCCCGCGCGCTCACGGCGCTCATCGGTCTCGTCACCAATCTCGCCTTCTACGGCCGCGTCTCGATCGCGTTCGTCTCGCCCGCGGACCACCACCTCGGGCTCGCGAGCCTCGCGGTGCCCGTCGCCGGCGGCCTCGTCGTGGGCGTCATGGCGCGCTACGGCTCGCAGGCGATCCGCGGCCACGGCATCCCCGAGGCGATGGAGCAGGTGCTCCTCAACGAGAGCCGCATCCCGCCGCGCATGACGTTCCTCAAGCCGCTCTCCGCGGCGATCGCGATCGGCACCGGCGGGCCGTTCGGCGCCGAGGGACCGATCATCGCCACCGGCGGCGCGCTCGGCTCGCTGCTCGGGCAGCTGCTCGCGATGACGGCCGACGAGCGCAAGACGCTGCTCGCCGCCGGCGCCGCCGCCGGCATGGCGGCCACCTTCGGCAGCCCGGTCGTCGGCGGTGCTGCTGGCGATCGAGCTGCTGCTCTTCGAGCTGCCGGCCGCGCTCGCATCATCCCGGTCGCGCTGGCCAGTGCGACCGCCGCCGGACTGCGGGTGGCGCTCGTCGGCGCCGCGCCGATGTTCCCGCTCGCCGGCATTGCGCCGCCGACGGTGCCGGCGCTCGTCGCTCTACATCGCCATCGGCGCGCTCGTCGGCGTCGCCGCGGTCGACGTGACGCGGCTCGTGTACGCCATCGAGGACGCCTTCGAGAAGCTGCCGATCCACTGGATGTGGTGGCCGGCGCTCGGCGGGCTCGTCGTCGGCGTGGTCGGGCTACTCGCACCGCGCACGCTGGGCGTCGGCTACGACAACATCAGCGGAATCGTCGCCGGCGATCTCGCCGGCCGCGCCGTGCTCCTGCTGTGCGCCCTGAAGCTCGTCTCGTGGGCGATCGCGCTCGGCAGCGGCACGTCCGGCGGCACGCTGGCGCCGCTCTTCACCATCGGCGGCGGGCTCGGCGCCGCGCTCGGCGCCATGGCGCATGACGCTCCTCCCGCACGCGGGGCTCGACCCGCGCATCGCCGCGCTGGTCGGCATGGCGGCGATCTTCGCCGGCGCCTCGCGCGCGCTGCTCACCTCGGTCGTCTTCGCCTTCGAGACGACGCTGCAGCCGCTCGGCCTGCTGCCGCTGCTCGGCGGCTGCACGGCGGCCTATCTCATGTCCTGCCTGATGATGCGCACCACCATCATGACCGAGAAGATCGTGCGCCGCGGCGTGCGCGTGCCGGCGGAGTACGTCGCCGACTTCCTCGATCAGGTCCTGGTGCGCGACACGGCCTCACACGACGTCGTCGCGCTCCGCGCCGGCGACAGCCTGGCGGCCGTCCGCGCCTGGCTCGGCTCGGGCGCGCACGGCACACAGCATCAGGGCTTCCCGGTTCTCGACGGACGCGATCGGCTGGTCGGCGTGCTCACCCGCCGCGATCTGATCGGCGCCGCGGACGCCGACACGTCGCGCCGGATCGAGCAGCTCGTCACCCGCGCGCCGCTGGTCGTGTACGACGACTGCTCGCTGCGCGAAGCGGCCGACCACATGGCCGATCACGACGTCGGCCGCTTGCCGGTCGTGACGCGCGCCACGCCCCACCGGGTCGTCGCCATGCTGACTCGCAGCGATCTCCTGGGTGCGCACCGGCCGCGCCTCGCCGAGCAGCGGCACGCGGGCCCCGTGCTGCAGGTCGGTCGGCGACGCGGCCTACGCTCAGCGCCCGCATGAGCCGAGCGCGCGGCGGACGCCGTCGGCCAGCACGCCGCCGACGTCGATCGCGTTCGAGCGATGGCGGATCGTGTTGCAGGTGACGACACGGGCGGCACCGGCGCGCCGCAGCCCGGCATAGGCCCCGTCGGCGAAGACCGCGTGCACCCCGACGCACACCGGCGCCGCGAGACCGGCGCGGCGCAGCAGGCGCACGGTGGCGATCATCGTGCCGGCGGTGGAGATGATGTCGTCGACGACCACCGGGGTGTGACCGCGCCAGCTCCGCACCCCGGGAACGGAGATCTCCACTTCGCGGTCGCCGCGCCGGACCTTGGCCAGCACCATCGACGGCAGACCGCCCGCCGCCGCGACCGCCTCGACCCATTGCGCGCTCTCGCCGTCGGGCCCGACGACGACCGGCTGCCGCACGTGCGCGCCGATCCACGCCGCGATGCTCGGCGCCGCCGTCAACGCCAGCGCCGGAACCGTATAGACGGCATCGAGCGACCGGTAGCGATGGAGATGGGGGTCGACCGTCACCAGCCAATCGACGTGCGCCGACAGCAGCCGCCCGTAGTAGACCGAGGTGATTCCCTCGCCCGGCGCGAACCGCGCGTCCTGGCGCATGTAGGCGAGATACGGTGCCACGAGTCCGACGGTGCGCGCGCCGAGGTCGCGCAGCGTGGCGGCCGTGAGCAGCGCCGGCAGGGTGCGCTCGTCGGGACGGTCGAGGCCGCACAGCAGCACCACATCGTGGCCCCGCACCGGCGTCGTCACGCGCACGTGGGTCTCCCCGTCGGGGAACGCGCGGGTCGGGTCCTTGCCGCGCGTCGCGCCGAGCCGGCGCGCCAGGGTGCCGCCCAGATGCTCGCATCCCTGCAGGGCGAGGACGATGGGCCGGCGTCGGCGCGGACGCGCCGCGGTGCGCCCTGGCGCGCCTGAGCGGCGTCCCGTCACCGGGCGGGCGCAGATCGGGGGGCGAGGGCGGGGATACGCATGGCGATCGGTGTCCTCCTCGATCTCTGCCGGCCCCCGACGAATCGTGCAACCACGGGATTGCGGTCGGCGCGAAAGTGCTGCATTATGTGACTCTAGTAACCGCCGTGCCCGTCCCGGGGCCGCGCTGGCGTCGCAGGATGCCGCATCAAGCTCCGGTGATCGACGGGCGTGGCCGCAGCGCCGCCGCATAGCTCGGACACACCTCGCGGGCCGGCCTGCGCAATCGTGGGAAGGTCCGGGGTGATTGAATGCCCGTAATGCCCGACGAGCCGTCGGCGTCCGTCAGTGACGCCGTTCCAGCGGAATCCAGAAGCGCTGAGCCGCGCGCCGGCCGGCGCCGGCGCGGCCGCCGCCGGCGCGGACGCCGCCATGGCGTGCCCGGCCAGACGCAGGTCTCCGGCCGCGTCATCGCGGCCGCCCGGCGCCTCGGCTTCACGCGCCTGCGTCCCGAGCAGGAGCGCATCATCGCCGATGCGCTCGCGGGACGGGACGTGCTCGCCGTCCTCCCCACCGGCTTCGGCAAATCCGCGTGCTACCAGATTCCCTCGATGATCCTGCCGCGGCCGACCGTCGTGGTGTCGCCGCTCCTCGCGCTCCTGCAGGATCAGCAGGCGAAGCTCGTCGAGCGCGGCATCGCGTGCATCCGGCTGGACGGCACCGTCCGTGGGCCGGCCCGGCGCGAGGCGTTGGCGCGGATCGCGGCCGGCGGCCCGGTCCTGGTGATGACGACGCCGGAGACGCTCGGCTCGCCGGATTCTGCCGGCGCGCTCGGCGGCGGCGGCCTCGCGCTCGCCGCGGTCGACGAGGCGCATTGCGTCTCCGAGTGGGGCCACGACTTCCGCCCGGCCTACCTGCGCATCGGCGAGGAGCTGCGGCGTCTCGGCAGCCCCCCGACCCTGGCGCTCACCGCCACGGCCACCCCGAAAGTGCGCGAGGACATCTCGCGCTTCCTCGCGCTCCGCGATCCCATCGTGGTCGCGAGCTCGCCGCATCGCTCCAACCTGGCGTTCCAGGTCATCCAGGCGACGGGCGACCAGCGCTCGCGGGCGCTCGCCCGCTTCGCCTACCGCCTGCAGCGTCCCGGCATCATCTATTGTGCGACGACGCGCGAGGTGGACACCGTCTACGCCGGACTGCTGGCGCTCGGCGTGCCGGCGCACCACTACCACGGCAAGATGACCGGCTCGGAGCGCAACGCCGAGCAAGAGCTGTACATGAAGGCGGGACGACGCACCGTCATGGTCGCGACCAGCGCGTTCGGACTCGGGATCGACAAGCCCGACATCCGCTTCATCATCCATCATCAGGCGCCGGCGGCGCTGGAGCAATACGTCCAGGAAGCCGGCCGCGCCGGCCGCGACGGACGTCGCGCCGACTGCATCCTGCTCTTCGATCCGGAGGACCGCGACATCCACGAGGCGCTGCTCGCGAAGAGCCGGGTGCGCCCGGACCAGCTCTACAAGGTCGGTGCGGCGCTCGCCGCCTGGGCCGGCGAGGAGCGCGCCCCGTCGACGGCGGCGCTGGCCCTCTCCGCGTCGCTCGGCCCGCGCGCCACGCAAGCGCTGCTCGCAATCCTCGCCGAGGCCGGGCTCATCCGCATGGACGACGGCGACGTCGAGGTGTTGGTCGCGCCCGACAAGGTCGAGGAGGAGGCACGCAGCCTCGCGGGCCGGTTCGCCACGCAGCGCACCCAGGACTCGCGCCGTCTCGACAGCGTCGCCGAGTACGCCGCCAGCACCGAATGTCGCTCCGTGTTCCTGCGCCGATACTTCGGCGAGGATGGCGCCAGCCCCTGCCGCATCTGCGACGTGTGTCGCGGCGTCACCGCCCGCGCGCCGCAGATCATCCAGCCGCTGCAGCGCAAACGCCGCATGCGGCTACCTCGGAACCTGGCGCGTGCCGTCGCGGCGCGCGGCCGGCAGCAGCGTCGGAGCGGGCGGCCGCCCGTCAGCGACGCCGTGCGCGCCGCGCAGGAGATGATGCGGCCCGCGCCCGTCGACGTCGATGCCGGCACGCCGCCGCTCCGGCGCGAGCCGGCGCCAGTAGGCGCCCTCGCGGGCGCGGGCGCGGCCACGCCCCGGGGCGCCCGTCCGGACGCCACCAATGGGCCGGACGGCACGCGGCCCGGGCGGTCACGGCGCCGCCGGCGACGGCGGCGCCGTGGCGGCGCGGCCGCGGCGCCCGTCGCGCCCGCGCCGGCGGAATAGCTCGACCCTTTCAGCCGGGAATCGAGCGCGCCTCCGCAACCCAGGCCGCAACCGAGGCGTCGGACGGCATGCGCCAGTCGCCACGCGGCGAGAGCGAGCCTCCGGATCCGACCTTGGGCGAATCCGGCACGCAGTCACGCTTGAACTGGCTCGCGAAGAAGCGCTCGAGGAACACGATCAGGCGCTCGCGGATCACCGCGAGCGGATAGCGGTCGCCGAAGGCGTGCACGGCGAGGCGCGCGATCCGTCGCGGGCCGAAGCCGAAGCGCAGGAAGTAATAGAGGAAGAAGTCGTTCAGCTCGTAGGGCCCGAGCAGGGCCTCCGTCTCCTGCACCGCGGCCCCCGATGCGTCGAGCGGCAGCAGCTCGGGGCTGATCGGCGTCGCCAGCACGTCCTCGAGCGTGCGGGCGGTCGCGGGCTCGTCGGCGAACACGTGGCGGGCCGCCCAGCGGATCAGGGCGGAGACGAGGGTCTTCGGCACCCCGGCGTTCACGCCGTAGTGCGACATGTGATCGGCACCGTAGGTACACCAGCCGAGCGCGAGCTCGGAGAGATCCCCGGTCCCGAGATCGATGCCACGCGTCTCGGATGCGAGCGAGAAGAGCAAGAACTTCCGCGTCCAGGCCTGGACGTTCTCGAACGTCACGTCGTGCCGCCCCGGCTCGTGGCCGATCGCGGCGAAGACCCCGTTCGCCAGCTCCCGCACGTCGATCTCGCGCAGGGTCGCGCCGAGCGCGCGCACGAGCGCGCAGGCGTTCGTGTGCGTCCGTCCCGACGTGCCGAAGCCCGGGAGGGTCACCCCGAGGAGGGTCGCCCGCGGGAGCTCCAGCAGATCGAGCGCGCGCGCCGCCACCAGGAGCGTCAGCGTCGAGTCCTGTCCCCCGGACACCCCGAGCACGAGCGTCCGCGCATCGGCGGGCAGCGCCGTCACCCGTCGCGCCAGCGAGGTGGCCATGATGGTGAAGACCTCGGCGCAGCGTTGATCGAGGCGCGCCGGATCGGCGGGGACGAAGGGATGCGGCGAGACGGTCCGCATCAGGTGGTGGAAGATCTCCGCGCCGCGGCGCTCCGAGCCACCGGCGATCACGACGCTGCGCAGCGCCGTGGCATGGCGGGCGGCGTTCTGGCCGAAGGACGTCTGGCGCATGCGGTCCTCGACGAGCGCCCGCGGATCGACGTCGGCGACCGCCATCGTGCCGGTCAGCGCGAAACGCTCGGTCTCGGCGAGCACCTCGCCGCGCTCCGCGATCAGGCCGTGCCCGTCCCACGCCAGATCGGCGGTCGACTCGCCGAATCCCGCCGCGCTGTACATCTGCACGGCGAGGTTCTTCGCCGACGAGCTCCGCACCAGCTCCTCGCGGTACTCGCTCTTGGCGACCGTGACGTTCGACGCCGAGAGGTTCGCGAGCACCGTCGCCCCCCCGAGCGCCGCCAGCGCGCCGGGCGGGATGGGCACCCACAGATCCTCGCAGACATCGCAGTGGAGCACGAACCCGGGCAGGTGCGACGGACGGATGAGGACGTCGGCGCCGAAGGGCACGCGCGAGCCGAGGAGGTCGATCATGTCGTCGCGGGCGTCGCTCGCCGGTCGGAACCAGCGGAGCTCGTAGAACTCGCGGTAGTTCGGCGGATACGCCTTCGGCGCGACGGCGATCGGCCGGCCGCCGTACAGCGTCACCGCCGCGTTGAAGAGCAGGCCCTCGTGAACGAGCGGCACCCCGACGGATACGAGCAGATTCCACCCCGCCGTGGCGCGCGCGACCTCGGCCAGCGCCGCCAGCGCGCCCGTGAGGAGCGGTTCCTGGAAGAAGAGATCGCCGCACGAGTAGCCGCTCAAGCCGAGCTCGGGACAGAGCGCGTAGTGGACGCCGGCCGCGTGCGCGCGCCCCAGGAGGCGCAGGTGCGCGTCGGCGTTGTACGCCGGATCGGCCACCCGCACCTCGGGCACGCACACGGCGACGCGCGCGAAGCCGTGCGCCCGGACGTCGGTGAAATCGAGTATCGCGCTCATGGGTTCCGCGGCGCGCGCACGGACCCGGGCCGCCGCGTCGCGTCGCAACGCCGCCAGCATATCGCTGTCGGGGCCGATTCCGAAATACGCCGATGCCGGGGGCGCCTACGTCACGCGCCGCCGAGATGGCGGGCGAAGAACGCAAGCATGCGGCGCCAGGAATCCTCCGCCGCCTCCGCGTTGTATTCCACGTGCATGAGCGGCCGGGTGAGCAGCGCCATCACGGGATGGCCGGCCTGGTTCATGTAGGAATGGCCCGCGTCGGGGTAGAGGCGCACGTCGTGCTCTCTGCCGAGCTCCTCGAGGGTCGCAATCAACCGTCGTCCCTGCGGCGCGAACATCCGATCGCGTCCGCCATAGCCGCCCGTCAGCGGGCAGGCGTGCGCCAGCTCGTCGCGCGAGCGCACGTCGCCGTAGAATACGCCGGCCGCGCCGACGCGCCGCCGGGTGCCGAGCAGCAGCGCGAAGCCCCCGCCCATGCAGAACCCGACCGCCCCCACCCGCGCCACGTCCGGCCGCGCCTCGAGCATGGCGATCACGGCCTCGAGCTCGTCCACCACCGGCCCGTGTCCGGCGCGCAGCGCGACGGCCGCCCGCAGGACGCAGGCGACGAAGATGCCGCCCGCCATCAAGTTCGGGACGGCGGCGACGTAGCCCTCGTCGGCGAAGCGGCGGGCGATGCGTCGGATGTCGTCGTTGAGGCCGAAGATCTCGTGGATGACGACCAGGCCCGCTCGCGGCGCCGTGCGCTCATCGGCGCGCGGACGGAAGATCTCGACCGGGACTGCCCGTCCGGCGCGCGTGAGGGTCGTGGTCTCGTCGGCGGTCGCCATCGGCAGCCCTCACTCTCGCACGAGTGCGCGCCGCGGGCCACCGCTCGCCCGCCGGCGCGGCAGGCGGGGTCAGGCGGCCGACAGGCGATCGCAGGGGGGCGCCGGCGAGGTGTCGCCCTCGGCGGAATGCCGCCCGCCGGCGCGCTCGCGATCGTCGCAGCGCTCGACCGGGGGACGCTCGGGCAGGCTGACCGTGAAGCATGTCCCCCGGCCGAGCTCGCTCTCCACGCTCACCGAGCCGCCGAGAATCTCGCAGTAGCGTCGCACGATGTAGAGGCCGATGCCGCACCCGTTGTGGACACCGCCGTTCGCCGCCTGGCGGTAGAGGTCGAAGATGAACGGCAGCTCGCTGTCCGTGATGCCGCAGCCGGTGTCGGTGACGGTGATCGTGAAACGCGCCTCGGGCGCCCGCGCGACGTGGACGCGGATGCTGCCGCCGCGCGTGAACTTGCGCGCATTGCCCACCAGATTGGTCAGGATCTGTCTCAGCTTGAGGCGGTCGGAGACGATGGGCGGGAGATCGGCGTCGACCAGCCACTCCTCGCGTACCGCGAGCTCCTTGCCGAGGAAGCGGTCGCCGGCGCGGAGCTCCTCGCAGAACGTGCCGAGTGGGATCGGCTCGAGATGCACCGCCACGCCGGCGCTCTCGAGCCGCAGAACGCTGAGCGTGTCCTCCACGAGACTGGCGAGCGTCCGCGCCGCATCGCGCATGCGCTCGAGAACGGCGCGATGCTCGTCCGGTGGCAGCGCCGCCCGCTCCCGCGCCGCATCGAGCAGCAGCTCCGTATAGCCGATGAAGATGTTGATGGGCGTCCGCAGCTCGTGCGACATCATGCCCAGGAACTCGCTCTTCTGGCGATCCGCCTGGGTGAGTCGCTCCTGCGCGACGCTGAGCGCCAGGTTCTGCGCGGACAGCTTGCGGACGAAGTCCTCACGATCCCGCGCGTACTCCTCCTCGTTGAACGCGCGTGCCAGCCGCTGCGCGTAGCTGGAGATCAGGCGCATGTCCTCCTCGCTCAGCGAGCGGCGCGCGGTATCCAGCACGACCACGACGCCCTCGACCGCACCGCCGCGGCCGAGGACGGGCACGCCGACGAACGTCTGCACCTCCTGTCCGCCCAGCAGCGGATCGCCTGGGAAGCGCGTCGCGGCGTCGGCGAAGACGCACGGCCGGCGCGTCGCGCGCACCTGATCGCACGCCGTGCCGACGAGCGGCAACCGGCCCTCGTGCAGCATGATGCCGCGCTCGTAGCGCGCCAGGAAGACGAGCTCGTCGCCGACCAGTCGAGCCGCGGCGACGACGGGCGCGTCGAGGAGCTCGGCCAGGGTGACGGTCAGGTGATCGCCGATCTGCTCGACGCTGCCGCCGAGCGTGACCGCGAGATGATAGAGGCTCTCCAGCCGCTCGAGGGCATGGCGCAGCTCCATCTCGATGCCTTCCCGCGCGCTCATGTCGTGGAGGATCGCCTGGACGACGGTGTGCTCACCGAGCGGCACGACGCTCAACGACACGTCGACCGGGCAGCTCTCCCGGCCCTCGCGGCGCACATAGGCACCGTGCGGCCAGCGGGTCGTGCCGTCGACCGTCCCCATCGACACCGGGACGTCGGCGAACAGATCCGTGAAACGGCTGGCCTTGAGCGCCTCGGCGTCACGGCCCGTCAGCTCCTCGGCGCGCCGGTTGGCCTCGAGCACCTCGCCGCTGGTGGCATCCACGAGCAGGATCGCGTCCCCCGCGCCCTCGAACAGCGCCGCATAGCGGGCCGTGAACGTCTGCCGTGAGCGATCGACGGCGCGCGCCGCCCCGTTGAACGCACGCGCCATGTGGACCAGATGCCGATCGATCGCCCCCGTGATGAGGCCCGCGGCGCCGTCGCGCGTGAGCGCCGTCGCCGCGCTCGCGAGATCGGCGCCGGCACGACGGATCGCCAGCGCGTGCAGCCACCCGAGCACGCCACAGACGCTCGCGCTCACCAGCACGAGCGCCGTCTGCGCCAGCCATGCGAACGGGAGGGTCGGCGTCAGCCGCAGGGCGACCGCCAGCGCGAGCACCGTGGGGGCGACGAGAACGACCACGCGCACCCAGGTATCGACCGTCGGTCCGGTGTACGGGTCGAGCCCACGCTCGAAGCCGACGCGGCGCACCCGTCGGCACGGCTCCCCGATGAGCATCTCGCACGCCGTGAACGTCGCCGCAGCGTAGAGCAACGTCGCGATCACGCCGCCGACGCAGATCGGTCCGACGTTGCGGGTTCCCCCGCCGACGCGCCACTCCAGGACCGCCATCGCCACCACGACGAGCAGGGACAAGCCGGAGCACCAGAGCGTGTGCGCGAGGGGCACGGCCGGGAGACGTGCCAGCGCCAGCGCGAGGGACCCCTCGTCCACCGGAACCTCGCGCGCGGTATCCGTCACGACGGCGTTCGTGGTGCGCACCCAGGAGAACGGCGACGGCACGCCGATCGCGTCGCCGATCCCGCCGAGCCACGCGTGCAGGGCCGTGGCCCCCAACAGCAGCGCGGCGAAGGGCCACCCGAAGATCCAGAGCGAGCCGCTGGCGTGGAGATCGCTCGCGGCGCAGATGTAGAGCGCACCGTAGAAGGCGGCAAGCCAACCGGTCGTGCTCGAGCGCAGCGCGAGCTCGGCGAGAAGCGGCAGCCGACCCTTTGCCATCGCGGAAAACAGCAACGGCTGTGCCATTCGCCGCAACGCACCGACGTGCGCGCGCGACGCCGAGAGATGGCGTGAGCGGCGCACCCGATGCCCATCGCCACATTTGCGTCGCCGACGACGGCGTCGCTCGCATCGCACGGCGGCACGCCGCGCCGTGCGCGCGCGCACTGGGCGCATGCGACTTCGCATGCAACATTTTCCGTCGTGCGACGACGTCGCACGCCGATTCGATGCGGCGCTCGCCATGCGGACTCCTTCACCCTTTGCGGTGATTGACCCGGATGTGGCGCGCCGCTTGTGTCGACGCACTACACGCCACGGAAGGCCACCGACGCATCGGTCAGGGCACTCAAGGAGGGAACTCAATGCGCGTCGCACTGCTCACCACCGCCGTTCTCGTCGCCGCGATCACCTCGGTCACGTCGCCGCGCGCCGCCAACGCACTCACGCCGCAGGAGATCGCATGCGGGGACGCGGTCCTCGAAAGCTCGCAGGATTTCGTGTCCGACAAGCTGAAGGCGCTCGTCGACTGTCACAACGGACACGGCGGGTGCAACGAGGCCAAACGCGATCGTCAGATCACCAAGGCGACCGCGCGGCTGACGCGCGCACTGAACCGGGTCTGTCGCGGCGTGACGCTGGAGAATCTCGGGTTCCCCGGCAGTTGTCCGGCGAGTGGCGGCGCCTTCACGACCGACGAGCTCGGCGCGTGTCTCGCCACGGAGCTCGAGTCGTTCGTCGACGCGGCGATCGCTCTCGCGATTCCGGGCGACGGAACCGACCTCTCCGGCGACGACGCGCAGTGCCAGAACGTGATCGCCGGCGAGACACGGCTCTTCATCAACCGCAAGCTGCGGGCGCGCACGCGTTGCCTGGATCTGCAGCTCAAGGGCAAGCTCTCGACCGACGTCAACTGCCTCGCCGAGGTTCCTCCGGGTACGGGCAATCGCGACACCGATCAGCTCATCGCGAAGGCGTTCAAGCTGCTCGACGACAAGCTGCGTCGCGGCTGCCGCGGCGCCGACCTGACGGCGCTCGGCTTTCCCGGCTCCTGCCCGACGCAGGACGACAGCTTCTCCGTGGGTGATCTGCAGAACTGCCTCGGAACCTCGCTCGAGAGCGCGACCGACGCGCTCGTCGCCCTCCTCGTGCCCTTCACCAACCCGCTGCCGACGGCGACCGAGACGCCGCTGGCGACGCCGACCGCCGAGGCGACCGGCGAGCCGACACCAGAGGAAACCCCGTCGGCCGGACCGACCGGCGAGCCGACGGCGACCCCTGTCGAGACCGGTGAGCCGACGCCCATCGAGACGGCCACGGCAGGGCCCACCGGTGAGGCGACCGCCACCGCCTCGCCTCCCGAGACCGGCGAGCCGACCCCGACCGCGTCGGCCGAGCCGACCGTCGAGCCGACAGCGACCGAGGAGCCGACCGAGGAGCCGACCCCGACCGAGACCGAGACGCCGGGACCGGTTGCCACCTCCACCCCGAGCGGGGTCGCGTGCCCCAGCCAGATCACGTTCCTCGGCAGCGGCGAGGCGGCCGATCTCGACACCGGCTGGACCGGACTGTCGCACGACAGCAAGGTCATCACGAACGGCCTGATCACCGCGGACCTGAGCGCCTGCGACAACGAGGTGGAGCCCTGCGGCGTGTGCACCCTCACGGGCCCGGTACCGAACGCCGGCCTCACGACCGCGATGAATCCCTCGAACAACCGCCGCTGCACCGCCGACACATCGGTTCCCTGCAGCAGCGACGGCGACTGCACCGGTCTCGGCACGTGCCAGTTCTTCTTCGGCGCGCCGCTCCCGCTGTCATCGGGCGGCGTGTCGGTGTGCGTCGTGAATCAGGTGAACGGCCCGCTCACGGGCACGGTCGACACCGCCAGCGGCGACAGCACCAGCACGACGATCCTGCTCTCGCACGTCTTCACCGGTCCCACCGTCGACCAGCCGTGCCCGGTGTGCGGCAGCGGTGGCTTCGGCACGAGCAGCACCTGTAGCAGCGGCCAGAATTCCGGGGCTCCGTGCATCGTGAACGGCACCAGCTCGCTCTTCGGCAGCACCAGCTTCGACTGCCCGCCGCTGCCCGGCGCCAACGTCGGGAATCTCACGATCCCGCTCAGCCTCTCGACCGGGCTACAGACGCGGACGCTCTCCGCCGACAACCCGGACTGCAGCGCCGCCGGCGCCACCAGCGCCAAGTGCTTCTGCGACACCTGCGCCGATGCGGGGGCCGAGGCATGCAGCACGAACGCGGACTGCCCCGGCGGCGCCACGTGCGGCGCGAAGCGCTGCATCACGGGCCCGAATGCCGGTACGCTCTGCACCGCCCCGAGCGAGTGCCCGATGAGCGCGTGCAGCCGGCCCGGCTTCGCCACGGCGCCGAATCAGTGCGACGACAGCACCTGCACGCCGGACGCCTCCGACACCGACTCGATCAACGAGGGCACGTGCGCCAACGGCCCGTTCGAGCTGTTCTGCGCCATCCAGACCTTCCGCGGGTGTTCCGACGACAGCGACTGCACGGCCCCGGGCGACAGCTGCACGAACGGGAAGTTCCGCGAGTGCTTCACCGACAACGGCGTCGTCGGCAACGCCGTACAGGTCCAGGGCATGCCGGAATCCGTTCGTCGGCGGCGTATCGAACGGCACCCTGGGCACGTTCTTCTGCGTGGCGCCAACGACCGCGCCGGCCGTCAACAGCGTCGCCGGGCTGCCCGGTCTCGGCCGTCTCACGCTTCCCGGTACCGCCACTCTGCTGCCCTGACCTCCCCTTCCTCCTGCGGTGACGCGCGCTCCCGGATCGTGACGCTCCGGGAGCGTGCGCACCATCACGCGAAGCTGCGCGTGAGGAGGTCGTGGATGGCGCGGCGACCGTTGTCCTGCAGGAAGCGCGTGCCGGTGCCGGTGAAGTGGGGGTGCGCGATCACCGGATCGGCGGCGCTCGCCCAGCCGTCGCCGATCCAGCGGAACCACCCGTCCCGCTCCTGATCGAAGACGAAGAGCGGCTTGTTGCAGAGCTTCGCGAACTCCGCGCCCCAGCCCGTGCCCCCCTTCACCGTGTCGTCGGGCTGGATCGTGCCGACGACGTAGATCTCCTGGCCGTTGTTGACCTGGTGCCAGATGCTCTGCAGCACCTTCTTGAACATCGCCGTGTCGGGGTAGCGGCGGTGCATCAGCTTGGCGACGTAGGCGAGGCTGACGTCGCCGTGCTGGAGCTCCGCGTGGGTCAGCACCCGGATGCCGCGCTGGCGCGCGTCCTTGTGCCCCTCGAAGGTGAAGTTCACCTCCTCGATACCGTGGCGTTCCGCCGCCATGCCGAACTCCGCCTCCGCCCCGCCGGCGGCGCCGCTGAACAGCACGCACTCTTCCCGGTTCATCGAGGATCCTCCGCCCGGCCCTTCTCTCACATTCGCCGGGCGATGCGCTATAGTGAGCCGATGCGGGAGATCGGGTTCGATCCGGACGTCGCCGGATGGTTCGCGGAGCGCTTCGCCGGACCGACACCGCCGCAGCAGGCCGGATGGCGGGCGATCGCGGCCGGCCGCGACGCCCTGATCGCGGCGCCGACCGGCTCGGGCAAGACGCTGGCGGCGTTCCTCTGGGCGATCGACGAGCTGGTCCGCCTCGCGCGCTCCGGCTGGCTCGACGACCGCACGCTCGTCGTCTACGTCTCCCCGCTGAAGGCGCTCGGCAACGACATCCAGCGCAACCTCGAGGAGCCGCTCGCGGCGATCCGCGCGCGCGCCCTGGCCGCCGGTCACGCGCTGCCGCCGATCCGGGTCGCCGTGCGCAGCGGCGATACCCCCGCCGCCGAGCGCCAGGCGATGGCGAAGAAGCCGCCGCACGTGCTCATCACCACGCCCGAGTCGTTCTACATCCTGCTCACCGCGGAGAAGAGCCGGCGTGCCCTCGCCAACGTGCGCACGGTCATCGTCGACGAGATCCACGCCGTGGCGGGCGACAAGCGCGGCGCCCATCTCGCACTGTCGCTCGAGCGGCTCGACGCGCTCGCCGGGCGGCGGGTGCAGCGCATCGGCCTCTCGGCGACGCAGAAGCCGATCGAGGAGGTCGCGCGCCTGCTGGTCGGCGGCGGACGGCTGGCCGCCGACGGCGCCCCCGAGTGCACGATCGTCGACACCGGCCACAAGCGTGCCATGGAGCTGGCGGTCGAGACCACCGCGCTCGAGCTCGGGCCGATGGCGACGCACGAGCTCTGGGCCGACATCTACGACCGCATCGCCGCTCACGTCGGCGCCCATCGCACCACGATCGTCTTCGCCAACACACGCCGGCTGGTGGAGCGCGTGGCCCATGCGTTGAGCGAGCGGCTCGGTCCCGACCGCGTCGTCGCGCACCACGGCAGCCTCTCGAAGCGCTTGCGGCTCGACGCCGAGCAGCGTCTCAAGTCGGGCGCCGTGCCGGTCGTCGTCGCCACGGCCTCGCTGGAACTCGGCATCGACGTCGGACACGTCGATCTGGTGTGCCACATCGGCGCGCCGCGCGCGCTGGCGACGTTGCTGCAACGGGTCGGACGCTCCGGCCATTGGCTCGGCAGCGTGCCGAAGGGCATCTTCTTCCCGCTCACCCGCGACGAGCTGATGCAGACCTCCGCGGCGGTGCGCGCCATCCGCGAGGGCGATCTCGACACCCTGCACATGCCGGCGAAGCCGCTCGACGTCCTGGCGCAGCAGATGGTCGCGACCGCCGCCGCCGAGGACATCGCGGAGGAGGCGCTCTGGGACCTCGTCCGGCGCGCCCATCCGTATCGGCACCTGGCGCGCGAGGAGTTCGAGGCGGTCCTCACCATGCTCGCCGAGGGCGTCGCCACGCGCCGGGGGCGACGCTCCGCCCATCTCCACCGCGACCAGGTGAACGGCCGCGTCCGCGGGCGCCGCGGCGCCCGGCTCGCCGCGATCACGAGCGGCGGCGCGATTCCGGACACCGCGGACTACGACGTGGTCGAGGAGCCGGCCGGCGCGCTGGTCGGCAAGGTGAACGAGGACTTCGCGGTCGAGAGCATGGCGGGCGACATCTTCATCCTCGGCAACCACTCGTGGCGCATCCGGCGCGTCGAGGCGGGGCGGGTCCGGGTGGAGGACGCCGGCCAGACGCCGCCGACGATCCCGTTCTGGCTCGGCGAGTCGCCGGCGCGGACGTTCGAGCTGTCGCGGGTCGTGTCCCGGCTACGCGCCGACGTCGCAGCGCGCGTGCACGACGTCGCGACGCGCGCCGCGCCGCTCGACGTCGGCGGGGGCGCCGCACAGGCGGTCGCGAGCGGCGGCGAGAGCCGCGAGTTGATCGCCGGCGTGGCGCCGTCGCCGTTCGCGCCGGTCGCCGCCTGGGTCGCCGCGGAGTGCGGCGTCGACCTCGGGGGCGCCGAGCAGATCGTCGAGTACGTCCGGGCCACGCTCGCCGTGCTCGGCACCGTACCGACGTGCGAGACCATCGTCGCCGAGCGCTTCTTCGACGAGAGCGGCGGCATGCAGCTCGTCCTGCACGCACCGTTCGGCGGCGCCATCAACCGCGCCTGGGGATTGGCGCTGCGCAAGCGCTTCTGCGTCAGCTTCGATTTCGAGCTGCAGGCCGCCGCGACCGACGACGGCATCGTGATCTCGCTCGGCGAGCAGCACAGCTTTCCGCTGGCGAGCGTCTTCGGCATGGTGCGCCGGGCGACCCTGGAGCACGATCTCGTGCAGGCCGCGCTCGCGGCCCCGATGTTCGGGACGCGCTGGCGCTGGAATGCCGCGCGCGCCCTCGCTCTGCTGCGCCACTCCGGGGGCAAGCGCGTCCCGATGCCGATCCAGCGCATGCGCGCCGAGGATCTCCTGGCGGCGGTCTTCCCGGCGCAGGTCGCGTGCGGCGACAATCACGCCGGCCCGATCGAGCCGCCGGCGCATCCGCTGGTCGACGAGACTCTCGCCAATTGCCTGCACGAGGCCATGGACACCGACGGGCTGCGCGCGGTGCTCGAGCGCATCGAGCACGGCGCCATCCGCACGGTCGCCGTCGAGACGCCGTCGCCGTCGCCCATGTCGCACGAGATCCTGAACGCCAACCCCTACGCCTATCCTCGACGACGCCCCGCTCGAGGAGCGGCGCGCGCGCGCGGTCGCCCTGCGCCGTACCGACCCCGATCTCGCGGCGGGAATCGGCGCGCTCGACCCCGCCGCGATCGACGAGGTCCGGACCCAGGCGTGGCCCGACGTCCGCGACCCCGACGAGCTGCACGACGCGCTCCTCAGCCTCGGGCTGCTGCCCGCGGAGGACGCCCAGCCCTGGTGGGCGTTCGTCGAGGCGCTGCGCGCGACGGGCCGTGTCGCCGACGTCCGCTGGGAGGCAGACGGCCGCCGCTACGAGGCGCTGGTCGCAACCGAGCGCGTGGGTCTGGCCCGGGCCGCGTTGCCGCAGGCGGCCATCGAGGACGCGCCGACAGCGCGCATCACGGCGCTCGACGACGAGCCGGTCGAGCCGGAGGCGGCGCGCGTCACGATCGTGCGCGGCTGGCTCGAATCCATCGGCCCCGTCACCGCGGCCGCCCTCGCGACCCGGCTCGGCATCGCCGCGAGCGCGATCGCCGTCGCGCTGGCGCGGCTCGAGGGCGAAGGCGTCGTGCTGCAGGGACGCTTCACCCCGAGCGCCGCCGAGGTCGAATGGTGCGAGCGCCGGCTGCTCGCCCGCATCCACCGCCTCACCATCGGCCACCTGCGACGCGAGATCGACCCGGTGCAGCCGGCGGACTTCCTGCGCTTCCTCTTCCGCTGGCAGCACCTCGTGCCCGGCACGCGGCTGCACCGCCGGGACGGCGTGGCGGCGATCATCACGCAGCTGCACGGCCTCGAGCTGCCGGCGCCGGCGTGGGAGCACACGGTGCTTCCCTCCCGGCTCGAGGGGTACGAGCCCGGCTTCCTCGACGAGCTCTGTCTTGCCGGCGTGGTCGCATGGGGACGGTTCTCGCCGCTCGCGGGGCACCCCGACGACCGCGCGGTCGGGAGCGACGAGGAGCCCGCGCCGCGCCGGCGGCGCGCCGCGCCGACCCGTGTCGCGCCGCTCGCCCTGGCGCTGCGCGACGATCTGGCGCCGCTTCTCGCCGCGCATCCCGCCGTCCTGCCCCCCGGCCTGTCGCACGCCGCGCGCACGGTCGCCGAGCACCTGGCCGCCGAGGGTGCATCGTTCATCGGCGACATCGCGCGCGCGACGGGACTCCTGCCGGTCGCGGCCGAGGACGCCCTCTGGGAGCTGGTCGCTCGGGGTCTCGTCACGGGCGACGGGTTCGCGGGCCTCCGTGCCCTGCTGGCGCCGGCCGACACGCCGCGTCCCGAGCGCCGGCTGCGCGCGCTGCGCGGCGGACGCGCGCCGCGCCGCGCCCTGCCCGTCGGCCGCTGGGCGCTCCTGCGCGCCCCGAAGACGCCGCCCACGGCCGAGGCGCTGGTCGAGAGCGCGGCGCGGCGCCTGCTGCGGCGCTACGGGGTCGTCGTCCGTGAGCTGCTGGCGCGCGAGACGCTCGTACCGCCATGGCGCACGCTGCTCGGCGTGTACCGCCGGCTGGAGGCGCGCGGCGAGATCCGTGGCGGACGCTTCGTCGCCGGGCTCGTCGGCGAGCAGTTCGCCCTGCCCGAGGCGGTCGAGGCGCTGCGCGCGACGCGGCGCGAGAGCGACGACGGGCAGCCCGTGTTGCTCGGCGCCGCCGACCCCTTGAACCTCGTCGGCATCCTCACCCCGGGGCCACGGGTGTCGCCGCTCTCCGGGCAGGTGATCGCCTTCGAGCGTGGCGTCCCGGTCGACACCGGCGAGCTCGGCGCCGTCCGCAGCCGCCTGCGGGGACGCGCCCTCGCCGACGACTGATTCCGGATCACACGTGGTTGCGCAGCATCAGCTCCTTCGGATGCGGCGCCAGATACAATCTGGCCCCGGACGTACGCGATGCCGTGCCGCTCGACGTGATGGCGCAGCAACGTCAGCGGTACGACCAGCGGAACGAGCCCGTGCCGGTAGTCCTCGATGAGGGTCACGAGCTCCTGGCGCTCCCCGGCCGCGAGATGCGCGTGGCAGAATCCGGCGAGATGCTGCAGCACGTTGACGTGCCGCTTCACGGTTGCGGGGGTGGCGAGCGCCTTCATGAGGCCTTCCCCGTAGCGTCGCGCGAGCGCGAGGGCGCGCACGCCCTTGCTGTCGCCGATCAGCCGTCCGAGCGCCCCGTAGGCGCGCGGGCTGTGCGCGAGGACGAGGAACTTGTGCGCGGTGTGGAACGCCACGACGGCGCCGCGGGTCGGCGCGGCGAGCAGCGTCCGCCAGCGTCGATAGCAGAAGATCCGCTCGATGAAGTTCTCGCGCAGCACCGGATCGTTGAGGCGACCCTCCTCCTCCACCGGCAGCAGCGGATACGCATCCATGAACGCCGCGGCGAAGATGCCGCGACCGCGGCGTCCCGGCATGCCACCGTCGCCGTAGACCCGCACCCGCTCCATGCCGCAGCTCGGCGAGTCCTTCTTGAACACGTAACCGGAGAGGTCGAGTGCCGCGAGCGCCCGCACGCGGCCGGCGGCATACCGCCGCATCGCAGCCGTGTGATCGGCGCCGCTGCGTACCCCGATCAGACGGGGCGCAGCCGGGTCGCCGACGAGCCGCACGGATTCGCGCGGCACCCCCATGCCGCTCTCCAGCTCGGGGCAGACGGGAATCCAGTCGACGTAGCGTCCGAGGACGTCGGTGAGAAATCGATCGCGCTTGTGGCCGCCGTCGAAGCGTACGCTCGCGCCGAGGAGGCAGCTGCTCACGCCCAGGCGGAGGGGCGCCTCGGCATGCGCCGACGGCGCACCGGAGTGGTCCCGCGTATCGTCGGCGTCGTGCGGCACCATGCGTCGAGTCTAGCGAGGGCGGAGCGGCGGCGGAACCACCGCGTGCCGGAATTGCATTCCCGGGGCCGCATCGTCATAGTCGCTCGAAATCGTATCCGTGGAGGAGGAGGACCCATGCATCGAATGCTCATGATCGGCGCGCTGGCGCTCGCCATCGCCGCGTGCTCGAGGGGCAACAAGACCGCGATCGCGACCTTCCAACCGAAGAGCGGCACGCAGGTCACCGGCACGGCGACCTTCAATCAAGAAGGCGACAAGGTGCAGGTCGTCGTCAACGCCAAGAGCCTGACCCCCGGGAAGCACGGCATCCACATCCACGAGAAGGGCGACTGCAGCGCGTCGGACGCGTCCTCCGCGGGGCCGCACTTCGCGCCGCACGACGGGCACCATGCCGGGCCCACCGACGCGGGCCGTCACGCCGGCGACCTCGGTAATCTCGAGGCCGACTCCGACGGCAACGCGACGTGGACCATCACCACCGACGCGTTGTCCATCGGCAGGGGCGACAACGACATCGTCGGGCGCTCGATCGTCATCCACGGCGACCCCGACGATCTCACCACCCAGCCGTCGGGCAACTCCGGCGGCCGGATCGCCTGCGGCGTCATCGAGCTGAAGCAGGACTGAGCGCTCACGCCGGCGGAGCCTCGGCCAGCGCCCGCACGCGGGCGAGCGTGTCGACCTCCGCCGGCGGCTTGTCGTCCCGCACCCGCACGATGCGCGGGAAGCGCAGCGCGTAGCCGGCCCCGTGCCGGCTGGACGGCTGGACGACGTCGAACGTCACCTCGAGCACCACCTCGGGGCGTACCCGATGGTACCCGCCGGCGCGTTCGAGCGTCAGCGCCTCGAACCGCGGCGTGAGCGCCGCGATCTCGGCATCGGTGAGGCCATTGTACGCCTTGCCGACGGTCAGCAGCGTCGGGTCCGTCTCGGAGGCGCGCACCGCGAACGTGTAGTCGGAGAGGACGGCGTGGCGACGCCCGTGTCCGCGCTCCGCCGCCACCACGACGACGTCGAGCGTCGCCAGCGGACGCTTCAGCTTGATCCACGCGCCGCCGCGCCGGCCGGGCGCGTAGGCGGCGCCGCGATCCTTCGCGACGATGCCCTCGTTGCCGGCGGCGCGCGCGGCGACGAACGCCGCCTCGACGTCGTCGCCCGTCGAGGCCGGCCGCGTCGGCGCGAGCCGGATCGTCGGCCCCGACCACGGCAGCGCCTCGAGCCGGCGGCGGCGCGTCTCGTAGGCCTCGTCGACCACCAGCACGCCGTCGGCCGCGAGCACGTCGTACGCGACGAACGCGACCGGAACGGCCGCCAGCAGCTCGGCGCTCGGGCGTTTGCGCCCGAGGCGCCGCTGCAGCGCCCGGAACGGCAGCGCGCGCGCGGGTGCGGCGGGATCGTAGGCGAGCAGCTCCCCGTCGAGGACCATACCCGTCGGCAGCGCGCCGAGCGCGGTCACGACCTCGGGATAGCCGTGCTCGATCGCGTCGAGGGTACGCGAGAAGAGCACGACCCGGCCGGCGCCGACGTGCGCCTGCGCGCGGATGCCGTCGTACTTGTTCTCCACCGCGAACGGCACCGGCAGTGCCGCCGCGACCTCGGCGGCGGTCGCGAGCGGCTGCGCCAACATGAAGCCGATCGGATGGAAGAGCGCCAGCGTGGCGGCGGCGAGCGTGCCATGGCGCGCCGCCAGCGCGACCTCGCCGATATCCCCGCGCAGCAGGTTGGCACGGCGGATCGCCGCGATCGGCCGTACGAACGCCGCCGCCAGCGCCTCCTCGACCTGGGACTCCTTGAGGCCGATGCGCAGCTCGCCGCCGAGGAGCTTGGTCAGGTACCGCGCCTCGACGCCGCCGAGCCGCGCCAGCGTCTCGTACAGCAGGGCGAGACGCGCGTTGGTCCCGCGTGTCGCGGCGAGCGTGCGGCACACGCGCTCGATCTCGACCAACGTCGTTCCGCTCGGCGCGCGGTGGCGCAGCACGGCACCGGCGAGGTCGCCGGTGTCGCCGAAGGACACGTAGCGCTCCCCGAGGGCGGCCTCGTCCCGGCCGCTCGCCGCGGCGAGCGCCGCGAACGCCAGCGCGCCCCCGACCTTCGTCGTGCCGGCGTCGTGCCGCGGGAACACCACGCCGGAGAAGAAGCGCGCCGCGATCGCGAGCGACGCGTCGTCGAGCGGCGGGAGATACTCGACCAGCAGCGCACGCTTCTCGAGCCGGCGCGCGGTGGCGCGGATCGCGTCCGCGACCTCGCTCCAGTGCTGCAGCGTGCCGACGCCCGGCGTCGCGCCGGTCACGACCCGTCGCGCAGGTAGCCCTGCACCGTCGTCCGCGCGAAGCGCTCCGCGTCGGCACGATCGAGCGGCGTCCCCGCCGCGAGCCGGTCGGCATACTGGAAGAGCGGCACGAAGAGCTCGCCGCGATCGGGCGCCGCGCGCAGGGTGAACCGCCGGTGCCGCGCGATGACGTCTTCCCAGGCGCGGCGGACATCCTCCCAGAACGGCTCGGTACGCTCCCGGTAGTGCCGCGCCGCGGAGTCGTCGAAGTTCCTGACGCGCTCGTAGCGGGCGAGCCCGTATTCCTTGGCCAGGACCGGCGCGTCGCCGGCCGGCACCCCGCGCCCGTCCAGCACGACCTTGAGGTTCTCCTCCTCCTGCACCCACCCGGTCGGCGTGATGGTCACCCGATTGGTGCCGATGAGGACGTCGTAGTCGTGGCGCACGGAGTACTCGCGGCGCGGCAACGGCCGCCACGTCCGCTCGCTCAGCCACGTCGAGACGTTGCCGAAATGCTCCCAACGGCCGGCCGCTTCGTAGCGCGGCGAGTCGTCGACCTGGAAGACGGCCTGTGTCCACGTCCCCTTGGCACGCGCCGCGGAACGGCGCTCCGTCGCCCACGTCTCATGACCGCGGTATGTCAGCACGCTGCGATCCTCGTAGCGCCACTCCTGCCGCCAGTGCTTGGTGACGAACGGTCCCTCGACGCGTCCGTCGGGCTGCTCGATGAACATCACCAGCAGGTGCTGCAGGCTGATGCGGGTCGGCTCGTCCCGTACGACGTAGACGTACTCGGTTCCCCACGATTGGTACGGACGGTCGTGGACGAAATCGGGGCGGAAGCCCATGACCTCGAGGAAGTCGAAGGTGACGCGATACGTTCCCGCCATCGCGAGAATGGCGGCGCGGTCGTGCGCCAGCGCCGACCCGGCCGGATCGCGCAGACGCCGCCAGGCGTCGCTCGGCGTCGGGTCGAGCTCGACGGCCGGCCCGTGCGTCGTCCCACCGCGTGGCACGACCGGGTCGCGCCAGGCGAAGGTATAGCAGCGCGGTGCACCATCGGGCCGCACCGCGCCGGGCGTGCGCGTCCGCACGCAGCCGGCGGCGAGCACGAGCGCCGCGATCAGGTGAAGCGCTCGTCGGTCCACGAGGCGCACGGCCGCATGCTGCCGGTCCGACACCCCGAGCGCAAGAACGGTGGCGCGACCGCGGGTTACGAGCGGGGCGGCGTGTCCCGACCGGTGAGGTAGTCGCCCAGCATGCCGCGCGTGTGCTCCGCCTCGTGGCAGTAGGCGCAGAGGTTCTCCCAGTTGCTGCCGTCGGGCGGATTGTGCTCGTGGTTGCCGTCGCGATGATGCACCGTCAACAGGTGCAGCGTGTCGGCATCGAACTCGCGCGCGCAGCGCGCGCAGATCCACCCGTGCAGCGCGAGGGAGCGCTCGCGGTAGCCGTGCGCGCGCGCGGCGCGCGCCGACTTCGCCTCGCGCACCAGCTCCTCCATCGAGGGCTTCGCGCCGGCGCCGCCCTTGGCCGGTCGCCGGGACGGACGGAAGCTGCGCGTCGCCACCCGGACCCTACAGCCGCAGCACGGCCGGCAGCTCGTCCGGGGCGAAGCGCACGCCCACGTAGAACGATCCGAACAAGCCGTAGAGCGCGCTCGCCGCGTCGAAGCGCATCTCGTAGACCACGTCGCGGATCGCCTTCAGGTCGGCGGCGAACAACGTCACGCCCCACTCCCAATCGTCGAGGCCGGTCGCACTGGTGATGAGCTGGGTGATGCGGCTCGCGTAGCGACGGCCCGAATCGCCGTGGCCCTGCATCAGCTTCTTCCGTTCCTCGAACGGGAGCGCGTACCAGTTCCGTCCGGCGTCGCGCGCCTTCGCCATCGGATAGAAGCACACGATCGGGAAGTTGTCCGGGAGACGGGGGTGCATCCGCGCCTCGAGATAGTGCGCGATCCGCTTGCGGAACGCCTCCATCCGCGTGGCGAAATCGGGCGACGTCGGATCGATCTTCTGCTCCTCGATCAAGGCACGCGACCAGTCGGCCTCGCTGGTGACGTACTCGCTCGCCTCCGAGATCGAAAGGAAGGTATAGATCGGCTCGAGGCACGCCCCGAGCGCCGTCGCGGCGATCTCCTGACCGAGCTGCTGATGGCGGCGCAGATCGGGGTGGACCACCATCAGGCCCACGTCGCCCTTGCCGATCATCGCCAGCGGCACGAGCTGCATGCCCTCCTCGCCGAGCGCGCCGCTCAGGACACCGCGGAACCGCTCGACGGCCGCCGCACGCTCCTCGGCCGCGAGCACCCCCCAGCGTGCGCGATCGATGCGGTAGAACCAGTGCGACACCGGCCAGCCGGCCGAAGGGATGAGCGCGTCGGGCATGAGCGGGATTGTAGGAAGCGCCCGGGGGGCCGTCAATTGACCATGTCCCCGCGCGGCTTCGCCTGCCGTCAACGCATGACGGCGCCGGCGACGGCGAGGAAGAGGAGGGCCAGCACGGTGGTATTGAGCATGCTCGAGACCGCGTGCAGTCGCAGGTAGCGTTCGTCGTCGCGGCTCGGAATGGCGCGAAGACGCGGCAGGAGCACGTACTGCGACGCCAGGCTGCAGAGGAGTCCCCCCGCGACCGGCAAGGCCAGGCGCAACGCCTCCGCGACCGGCAGGCCGCCCGAGCGCGCGGCGGAGACCGCGGCCAGCGCGACGAAGCCGCAGCCGATGCCGGCGAAGTAGTAGCGTGGAAAGAGGCGCCGCAGGAGGCGGGTGGCGTCGCCGGGAGCGCTGGTGCGGTGGATGGCGGGAAGGACGACGTACGAGAAGCAGACGATCGTTCCCAGCCAGATCGCGACCGCGATCACGAACACCAGACGCAGCACGATCGCTGTTCTTCGCACGAGCGTCGCGCCCACCGCAACCACCACCGCAACCATCGGTTGTGGGCGGATGCTCGCGGCTGCTAGTGTCTGGGTTCTGAAGTCCGTTGCCTAAGGTCACGAGGGATTTTCGGCGCCAGCCATGGACCCGAGCCCGTTCTTCGCGCAGCACGAGGTGCACGTCGGCAAGGACCTCGGCGGCCGCGCGGCGGTGGTCGACGACGCGACGATCGCACGCTACGAGGCCGGCACCGGCGCCGCCGCGGCCCGGTTCGCGCTCGACGGCACGCGCGTCGCGCCCGCGACGCTGTTCCACTCCGAAGTCTACCGCAGCCTCGCATGGTACCTGCCGAACGTCTTCGGCAATCTGCATGCGCGCCAGGAATGGGAGTTCTACGCGCCGCTGATCGTCGGCACCACCGTGCGCACCCGCTCGACGGTCGTCGAGCGCTACGTCAAGCGCGATCGTGACTACGTGGTGAACGAGGTGCTGATCACCGACGAGCAGGGCCGCTGGCTGCAACGCAGCCGCACACACCAGAGCTTCCTCGCGGCCGAGCGCCACGGTACGCTCGTCGTCGACCGCGAGCGCGAGAGGCGGCCGGACCGGCGCTTCACGATCGGCGAAGGCCCCGGCGAGGAGATCCCGCCGCTCGAGCGCGTCATCACGCGCGCGATGTGCGTCGCCTTCTCGGGCCCGGAAAAGAACTACCACACCGACGAGGGCATGGCGCGCGCGCTCGGGTTCCCCGACATCGTCGTGCAGGGCATGCTCTCCGTGTGCTTCGTCGCCGACCTCATGGCGCACGCCTTCGGCCTCGGTTGGCACCTCGCGGGCAAACTCGACGTCCGGCTCGTGAACGTCGTCTGGCCGCGCGACGCGATCGTGGTGCGTGGCAAGGTGCGCGAGGAGCTTCCCGAAGGCAGTCGTCGCCGTGCGCTGCTCGATGTCTGGTGCGAGAAACCGGACGGCACGAAGACCGTCGTCGGAACCGCCAGCGCGCTGCGCTGATCGGCCGCGTTTTCCCTCTTCCGCGGCCTCGCCGCGGCGCGCACCATGAGAGCGTGCGGCTCCGCGGACTGCTGACGCTCGCAGCGCTCGCCGCGGCGCTCGCGGCCCCGCTGCCGGCCGCCGCGTCGTCGCGGACCCTGGTCGCCCGCGCCGCGGCCGACGCCACGTTGCTGCCGCCCGTGGTGGCGATGCGCCTGCGCGACGCCGCCGGCCGCCCGCTCGCGCCGAGCGGCGACGAGGCGGCGGATTTCCTCGGCGACCTGCCGGTGCTCGCCATCCTCGATACCGGCGCCAGCGCCCACCTGCTCTCGCACGACACCGCCGCGCGCTACGGCGTCCGCGCCGAGCCCGGCGCGCGCTGGACCGAGACCGGCATGACCGGCGACCACGCTCTCGCCGTCTCGGCGCCCTACGCCCTGGCGCTCGACGTCGGCGGCGACGGCACGACGAGCGGACGCGGCGCCGCGTCCGCCCCGATCGTCCTACCGGCGCAGCGGCTGCTCGTGAACGATGTCGCGACGACTCCGGAGACCATGCTCGCGAATCCCGGCGCCGTCGTCGACGTCGTCGGCATGCCCGCGCTCGAGCACGTCATCGCCGACATCCGCCCCGCCGGCGGCGGGCTCGCGCCGGCCGCGGTCGTCCTCCTCGCGCCGGGCGACGACCCGCACGTGGACTGCTGGCTGCCGCTCGCGCTGGTCGATTTCAGCCGCCGCCACGACCCGCGGAATCGCGGCGCCCCGCCGACCCTGGCGTCGAATCCGATGCTGCGCGGTGTGCGCGTCGAGCACGATGGGCGCAGCGCGCGCGGCGACTGGTTGCTCGATACCGGCTCGGCCATCACGATCCTCTCCGCGCAGACGGCCCGCGCGCTCGGCCTCGCCGAGCCGGCGCCACTCTCGGCGCCCGTCGGCGGCATCTCCGGCGGGCAGCAGGCCATGCCCGGATGGCATGTCGACCGCATCGAGATCCCGACCAGCGACGGCGGCGTCCTCGCCCTGACCGATGCTGCCGTGTTCATGCACGACGTCACGACAACCACTGACGACGGCGCGCACATCACCCTCGACGGGATCCTCGGCGCCAACCAGCTCGAGGCGTTCTCCCGCGTCGTGATCGACGTGCCGCACGCCCGCCTGGGCGTCGACCTGCGGCCGTAGCGACGGCCGTCAGAATACGCGGTAGGCGCCGTCGATGACGATCGTGTCGCCGCTGTGGTAGGCGCTCGCGTCGCTCGCGAGATAGACGGCGATGCCGCCGAAGTCGCCGCGCTCGCCCCAACGGCGCATCGGTACGCGCGGCAGAATCTTTCGCCGCACGACGTCGCTGTCGAGCGAACGCTCGGTCATCGCGGTATCGATCCATCCCGGCAGGATGGCGTTGGCGCGGATGCCGTGCCGGGCGAGCTCGACGGCGAGGCCGCGCATCATGGCGATGACGCCGCCCTTGGTGGCGGCGTAGTGCTCGCCGCGCGCGATGCCCTCGACCCCGGCGAGGCTGCTGGTCACCACCAGCGCGCCGCCGCCGCCGCGTGCGATCATGTGCCGCGCCGCCGCCCGCAAGGTGAAGAACACCCCGTCGAGGTTGACGCGCAGCACGCGCCGCCACTCCTCCGTCGACATGTCGACGAACGACGGCGCCGCGCCGCCCACGCCGGCGTTGGCGAAACAGGCATCGACCCGCCCGAAGGCCGCGAGGGTCTCCGCGAAGGCGCGCTCGACCGCTCCCTCGTCACCGACGTCGCAGCGCAGCGCCCGGACGCGCGCGCCGCGGCGCTCGAGGGCCTCGGCGGCTGCGCGATTCTTGCCGTCGTTCGTCCCCCAGATGCAGACGGCCGCACCGGCGTCCGCGAGCGCCTCGGCCATGCCGAGGCCGATCCCGCTGTTCCCACCCGTGATCAGGGCGACCTTGCCGGTCAGATCCAGCGCCGCGTAGGCCATGGCGTCCCTCGCCTCTCGTCACGACCGGCCGCGGCCGGCCGGCGGCGGGACGCCGCGCGTCCCACCGCCGCTCACGATCCTACCAGCAGGCCTCGAAGAGCCCCGCCATGCCCATGCCGCCGCCGACGCACATCGTGACCAGGCCGTAGCGTTGCTTCCGCCGGCGCAGCTCGTTCAGGAGCTGCCCGACCATCCGCGAGCCGGTCATGCCGTAGGGGTGGCCGATCGAGATCGAGCCGCCGAGGGGGTTGAGCTTCTCGTCCGGAATCCCGAGCTGGCGCTGGCAGTACAGCAGCTGCGAGGCGAAGGCCTCGTTGAGCTCGACGATGTCGATGTCCTTCATCGTCAAGCCGTGGCGCTTCAACAGCTTCGGAACCGCGAAGACCGGCCCGATCCCCATCTCCTCGGGCCGGCAGCCGGCGACCGCCACGCCGCGGAAGATCCCGAGCGGCTCGATGCCGAGCTCCTTGGCGCGCTCGCGCGACATCAGCACGGTGGCGGAGGCGCCGTCCGACAGTTGCGACGCGTTGCCGGCGGTCACCGTGCCGTCCTCCTTGAAGGAAGGCTTCAGCTTCTGCAGCCCCGCTAGCGTGGTGTCGGGACGGTTGCACTCGTCGTGCGTGATCTCGACCTCCTCGAAGCGGAGATTGCCCGACTCGTCCTTCACCGCCTTCTTCACCCTCATCGGGATGATCTCGGGGAAATTGCCCTCGCGCTGCGCCGCCGCGGTCCGCTGCTGGCTCAGCAGCGAATAGTTGTCCTGGTCCTGGCGCGAGATCTTGTAGCGCTCGGCGACGATCTCCGCGGTCTGCCCCATGCCCATGTAGAGACCGGGCCAGAGCTCCTGCACGGGCGAGTTCACCAGGTTGTTCATGTTCTGCTGCCCCTGCACCATCGAGATCGACTCGGTACCCGCGCCGATGGCGGCGTTCGCGCCCTCGTTGATGATCTGGTGCGCCGCCATGCCGATCGCCTGCAGCCCGGACGAGCAGAAGCGGTTCACGGTGGTCGCCGCGATGGTCTCGGGGAGGCCCGCCGCCAGCGTGGCGACGCGCGCGACGTTCATGCCGGAGGGGCCCTCGGGAAGGCCGCAGCCGCAGATGACGTCCTCGATCTCCGTCACGGCGAGCTTCGGCACCTGGGCCAAGGCGCCCTTGATCGCCGTCGCCGCCATGTCATCCGGCCGCGTAGCGTTCAGACTACCACGAAACGACTTCCCGAGCGGCGTACGAGCGCTCGCAACGATGACGGCTTCACGCATGGATTCGTCTCCTTTTCGGTGCGGTGAGCGGGGCGTCCAGAGCTTACGGGAGCCACGTTTCTACAGGAAGCGGGTCCGTCTTGCACGTCCCCGGCGCGTACGGGCCACCCAGTCTGCTCGACGGGAGGACCATAGGGAGGGCGGCCGGCGTGCGGGGGTCCGGGCCCGCACCCGACGTGCGCAAGAGGGGTACGATGCGCACCACGGGTGCAGGCCCGGACCCCCGCACGCCGGCCGCCACCATTTGGGCCTCGCTTCGCGGCGGCCGTGCGCACGACGCGCGCGCGAACCACAGCGAAGCGTGATCCCAGGATGATGCGGCGGCGGGGGGGGGGCGCCGTCTGCACCCGTGGTGCGCATCGTACCCCTCCTGCGCACGTCGGGTGCAGACGGCGACCCCCACCCGCCGCCTCCTTGTCCGGATCGCCCTACTGCGGCCCGAGGTTCACCCAGACCGTCTTCGTCTGCGTGTACAGCTCGAGCGCCGCCTTTCCCATCTCGCGCCCGAACCCGCTTTGCTTGTACCCGCCGAACGGCGCCGCCGCGTCGAACATGTTGTAGCAGTTGATCCAGACGGTCCCGGCCTTCAGCCCGTCGGCGAGGCGGTGCGCCTTTTCGATGTCGCGCGTCCAGACGGCGGCGGCGAGACCGTAGCTGGTATCGTTGCCGGCGGTGAGGACCTCGTTCGGATCCTTGAACGGAATGGCGCAGACGACCGGACCGAAGATCTCCTCACGGATGATCTTCATCTCGGGCTTCACGTCGGTGAAGACCGTCGGCGCCACGAAGTAGCCCTTGTCGAACTGCTTCGGGCGACCGCCGCCGGTGGCGACCTTCGCACCCTCCCTGCGTCCGGCCTCGAGGAACCCGGTGACGCGCTGGAACTGCTCGGAGGACACCAGGGGCCCCATCTCCGACGTGGGATCCATGCCCGGGCCGATCTTGATCTTCTCCGAGTGCTCGATCAGGCGCGGCATGAGCTTGTCGTAGACCTTCTGCTCGACGAAGAGGCGCGACCCGGCGCAGCAGCACTGGCCGTGGTTGAAGTAGATCGCGTTGGCGGCGCCCGGCGGCGGCCTGCTCGAGATCGGCGTCGGCGAAGACGATGTTCGGCGACTTGCCGCCGAGCTCGAGCGACACCCGCTTCAGGTTGCCGGCACCGGCCGCCTGCATGATCAGGTGGCCGACCTCGGTGGAGCCGGTGAACGCGACCTTGTCGACGTCGGGATGCGAGGCGAGCGCGGCGCCGGCGGTCTCGCCGTAGCCGGTGACGATGTTGACGACACCCGGCGGGAAGCCGGCCTCGTCGAGCAGCTCGCCGAGCCGCAGCGCGGAGAGCGGCGTCTGCTCGGCGGGCTTCAGCACGACCGTGTTGCCGCAGGCGAGCGCGACGCCGAGCTTCCACGCCGCCATCAGCAGCGGAAAGTTCCACGGGATGATCTGGCCGACGACGCCGACCGGCTCGCGCTTGCGTGTAGGTGAGGAACGCGCTGGCCGGGGATCGAGACCGGGATCGTCTCGCCCTCGACCTTGGTCGCCCAGCCCGCGTAGTAGCGGAAGTGGTCGACGACGAGCGGCACGTCGGCGACGCGCGCGACGCGAGCGGCTTGCCGTTGTCGAGCGTCTCGAGCTGCGCGAACTCCTCGGTGCGCGCCTCGATGAGGTCGGCGAGCTTCCAGATCGCGCGGCCGCGCTCCGACGCCGTCATGCGCTGCCAGGCCCGCTCTCGAGCGCGCGGCGCGCCGCGCTGCACGGCGCGGTCGATGTCCTCCTTGTCGCCCGCCGGAATCTCGGCGAGCGGCTCTTCGGTCGCGGGATCGTAGGTGGTGAAGCGTCTTGCCGGACGCCGCCTCGACCCACTTGCCGTCGATCAGCATCTTGCGCGTGCGGCCGCCGATGAACTGTCGCACCTAGGACCGACACCCGGATACGCGGACTTCATGCTGGGTTGTGCCATCGGACGTCTCCTTTTTACGTGGGTCCGCGGGCCGGATGCGGCGCACCGCGGCCGGGGCTGTGAAGATGCTAGTCAAAGTGGCCGGGCCCTGACCGTGGGAATCTCGGGTGGCATCCGCTCGACATCCCGCGTAGGAACCATGGAGGCGGACAAGACGACGTGCAGATCGAACGGGTAGCAGCTGGCCGTGGCGGACCGCAACGAGGCGCGACCGCGGCCGTTTCACCGCCTGCTCGGCGCGGAGAGCGTGGGCGAGGATGCGATCGCCCCGCTCGCCGCGCGCCGGACGGCCTCCGCCTCGGCGCGCGGAGATCGAGCTGCTGCGAGCCCGACGGCGCCGGTCGCGGTGGCCGATCATCTCTCCGCGTCGGGCGCCGGCCTTTTCGCCGGCGGCGTCGCGACCGCCGGATCACGTCTGCGGGGGCGCTAGCGCATGCGAGCTCGGTTCGCGGAAGCGGAGGGGCAGCTCTTCCTGTCGCCGGAACGCCGGCGGCCACGGCCTCGTTGCGTCCTTTCGCGCGCCGTCGGAGCGACCGGCGGCCACGCCGCGCCGCCGCTGCGCCCGCAGCGTCGTCCCTCGCCGCTACGCAGACCGTCGCGGCGCGAGCGTGCCGCGCGGCCAGGTCCGACCTCTACGAGGTCACGAACCTCGTCGCCGATCGGGCCGAGGCGAGCCGCGTCACTACGCCGAGACGTTCGGCCTCGAGACCGAATGCTTCTGCCCGATCGAGAGCGCGGTCTTCGGATACCGCGGCGTCCTCACGATGTTCGATCCGACAGTGCGTCTCGACCGGATCGAGTGCGTCACCCCCTTGGACGCGGCGAAGACGATGGGCCGTTTCATGGCGCGGCGCGGTCAGTCGTCTCTACATGTGCTTCGTCGGAGGCCCCCGATCTCCGGCCGATCATCGCGCGTGCCGAGGAGTACGCGCCGCACGACTGGTCGGGCGCACCGGGCGGCGCCGCCAACGACACGCTCTTCGTCCATCCGAGGCGCTCGCCGGTCTGCTCCTCGGCGTCAGCCGCGACGAGCGTCGGCTGGCAGCTGGTCCGGCCACCCCGAGCGGGTCCGTCCGCAGTAGCGCGTCCGTCCACTCCGCTCGTGTGCGACGGCGCTCGCCGCGCACGATTGCGACATCGCAGACGGCTCCTCTATCTCTTTAGGTGCAATCCGGTCCACGTCGAGCTCGGGTCGCACTCGAGCGCCATCGTTCCGCCGCTGTTTCGTGAGCTTCGCGCGCTCGCCGCGCAACTACTGGTGGAGCTGGCAGCTCGACGGCGCCGAGCTCTTCCGCGACATCCGCCGCACGCGCTGGGACGCGAGCGGCCACAACCCGACCGCCCCCTCGAGGCCGTCCCGCTCGCGCGCCTGACCGAGCTCGACATCGACCCGCGCTTTCGCATCCGCGCCCGCGACCTGCTCGACCGCTTCGCCGCGCGATCTGCGGACGACGCCGGCGGTGGGCGCAGACCCTCGCGCCGCGGCTCACGCCCCGAGCGGCCGGTGGCGTACTTCTCGGCGGAGTTCGCGATCCACGAATCGCTGCCGATCTACGCCGGCGGCCTCGGCGTCCTCGCGGGCGACCACCTGAAGTCCGCCTCCGACGTCGGCGTGCCGCTCGATCGGCATCGGCCTCCTCTACCGTCAGGGGTACTTCCTCCAGGAGATGGACCGCTCGTCCTGGCAGAACGAGCGCTACGTCGACCTCGACATCGCCGGCGCTGCCGATCGAGCGCGTGCACGGCGGCGACGGCGCAGGCGCTCGGCGTCGCGATCTCGGTCGCACGCCGCACGGTGCACGTCAGCGTCTGGTGCGTGCGCGTCGGACGCGTCGCCGCTCTACCTCCTCGACACCAACCGCGACGACAACGAGGAGCGCGACCGCTGGATCACGGGCCACCTCTACGGCGGCAATCAGGACACGCGCATGGTGCAGGAGCTGACGCTCGGCATCGGCGGCGTGCGCGCGCTGCGCGCCCTCGGCATCCGCCGCGGTGTTCCACATGAACGAGGGCCATTCGGCGTTCCTCACGCTCGAGCTGCTGCGCGAGGAGGTCGCGCAACGGCAGGCCGCTGGCGGCGGCACGCGAGCGGGTGCGGAGCCGGTGCGTCTTCACGACGCATACCCCGGTCACGGCCGGCCACGACGTCTTCGGCGTCGAGCTCGTCGACACGCACCTCGCCGTCGTACTGGACCGAGCTCGGCATCACGCGCGACAGCTGCTGCGCTTCGGCCGCCGCCGCCCCGAGGACGCCTGGGAGCCCTTCGGCATGACGCCGCTCGCGATCCGCTTCGCGCGCTCGACGAACGGTGTGAGCCGCCGGCACGGCGAGGTCTGCCGCGAGATGTGGCGCGACCTCTGGCCCGACCGCGGCCGACGGCGGTGCCGATCCGCCACGTCACCAACGGCATCCACGTCCCGACCTGGACGGCGCCGCGTCGCGCGCGCGCTCCTGACCCGAATACTCGGCGCGGACTGGGAGACCCGGCTCGACGATCCCGAGCTGCCGGGGCGCATCGACGCCATCCCCGACGCGGCGCTGTGGGAGATGCGCAACCAGCTCCGCCGCCATCTCGTCGCCGCCGTGCGCGCGCACGCGCACGCCCAGACGCGCGCGCAACCGGCGAGCGACCGAGACTTCATCGACGCCGCCGACGCCCTGCTCGACCCGACGTCCTGACGATCGGCTTCGCGCGCCGCATGGCGACGTACAAGCGCATGAGCCTGATCATCCATGATCCGGAGCGCATGCTGCGGCTGCTCAACCATGCCGGGCGTCCGGTCCAGTTCGTCCTCGCCGGCAAGGCGCACCCGTTCGACAGCGAGGCGAAGCGCGCCTTGCAGGAGCTGGCGCGGGTGAAGCCAACCGATGGAGCACCTCGGCCGCATCGTCTATCTCGAGAACTACGACGTCGCGCTGGCGCGCTGGCTGGTCCAGGGCTGCGACGTCTGGTTGAACCTGCCGCGCCGGCCGCTCGAAGCGAGCGGCACGAGCGGCCAGAAGGTCGTCGCCAACGGCGGCATCAACGTCAGCGTGCTCGACGGTTGGTGGGCCGAAGGCTGCGGCGCCGACAACGGCTGGGCGGTCGGCGATCGGGTCGATGGCGATCCGAAGTCACAGGACGACGCCGACGCCGAGTCGCTGTATCAGGTGCTCGAGACAGGCGGTCGCCCCGCTCTTCTACCAGCGCGACGCGCACGGCATCCCCGTGCGCTGGTTGGCGCGCGTCCGCGCCTCCATGCGGACGCTCCTGCCCGTGTTCAACACCGACCGGATGGTGCGTCAGTACGCCGCCCAGATCTACCTCGCGGACGGCGACGGCGGACCGCCCTGAGCACGCGCGTCATCGCCATGCATCGGTGCGCGGCCTATCGTCCGGGGCGCGGATTCACGCCGGCTGAGCCGATGCACTCCAGGCCCCACCCTGGCGTGCGCTCCCCGTGTCGCCCGCCCAGAACACGATCGCGGCGTCCGGCCCGTAGGGGGATCGACCGCTCACGATTGTCGTTGCAACAACGTTGCGCGGTGGCCAGTCTACCCGCGAACGCCACGCGGGTCACCGCAACGAAGGGCGCATCCATGAGCAGCCTCGTCACCTACGGCCTCGACGCGTCGGTCGCCACCATCACCATGGACGACGGCAAGGTGAACGTCCTGTCGCTGCAGATGTTCGCGGCACTGAACGCGGCGCTCGACCGCGCGGCCGCGGAAAGCGCGGCCGTGCTGCTGACCGGGCGTCCGGGAGCGTTCTCGGCCGGATTCGACCTGCGGGTGCTCATGGCGGGCGGTGCCGACGCCTATCGTCTGCTGCGCACCGGCTTCGAGCTCGGCGAGCGCCTCCTCCGGTTTCCGACGCCGACCGTGGTTGCCTGCACGGGGCACGCGCGCGCGATGGGCGTCTTCCTGCTGCTCGCCGCCGACTACCGCGTCGGGGCGGTCGGCGACTACAGGATCCAGGCGAACGAGGTGGCGATCGGCATCACGATGCCGCATTTCGGCGTCGAGATCTCGCGCCAGCGGCTCACCCCCGCGCACTTCAACCGCGCCGTCATCAACGCCGAGAGCTACGCGCCCGCGGACGCGGTAGCGGCCGGCTTCCTCGACCGCATCGTCCCGGCAGCGGAGCTGGCCGCGAGCGCCCGGGACGCGGCTGTCGGCCTCGCAGCGCTCGACCGCCAGGCGCACACCGGCACCAAGCTGCGCGCCAGGGCGGCGGCGCTGCAGGCCGTGCGCGCGGCGATCGCCGCCGACGACGCCGCCTTCCGCGCGCTCGCCTGAGCCGGCGTCAGCGCGCGACGCGGCGCGCGGCCGCGGACGGCGACCCATTCTCGCCGGCGGGTGCCGCCTCCGCGGCCGTCGCCGACCCGTCCCCGGACGACAGCGCGTCCGCGAGCGCGCGCGCCAGGTCGTCACCCTCGAGCGTCTCGCGTGCGCGGAGCGACCGTCGCCAGACGCTCGAGCCCGGGCCGATGCGCCGCGCAGGAGCTCGCGGCGCGCGCGTGCGCGGCGTGCACGAGGACGGCGACCTCGGCGTCGAGCAGCTGGGCGGTCGCCTCGCTCATCGGGAGATGCCGCGGCCGCCGAATGGCCGTCGCCGCGGCATAGATAGCGCGACCGCTGCCGGCGCTCACGAAGCTCAGCGGACCGACGTCGTCGCTCATGCCGAACTCGTAGACCATGTGGCGGGCGATCTGGCGTGGCGCGCTCGATGTCGTTGTGGGCGCCGGTGGTGATGCTGGCCGAAGACCAGCTCCTCGGCGGCGCGGCCCCCGAGCAGGACGACCAGCCGATCCTCCAGCTCGGGCTTGCTCTGCAGCACGCGCTCCTCGAGCGGAAGCTGCATCGTGAAGCCGAGCGAACCGAGCGTACGCGGGATGATCGTGATCTTGTGCACCGGGTCGGCGTGCGGCAGCGAGCGCGGCGACAGCGCGTGCCCGGCCTCGTGATGCGCGACGATGTTCTTCTCGGCCTCGCGAGAGCACCCGGCTCCGCCGCTCGATGCCGGCCGTCAGGCGATCGGCCGCCTCCTCGAAGTCCGCCTGCTCGACCTGCCGCTTGCCATGGCGCGCCGCGAGCAGCGCCGCCTCGTTCACCAGATTGGCGAGATCGGCGCCCGAGAAGCCCGGCGTGCGCGCAGCGATCGTCTCCACGTCGAGGACGGGCCGCGACGCTGATCTTGCGGAGATGCACCTGGAGGATCTTCACGCGCCCACGCAGGTCGGGCAGGTCGACGACGATGCGCCGGTCGAAGCGGCCTGCTCGCAGCAGCGCCGGATCGAGCACCTCCGGCCGGTTGCGTCGCGGCGAGCAGGATGACGCCCTTCGACGGGTCGAAGCCGTCCATCTCGACCAGCAGCTGATTGAGCGTCTGCTCCTGCTCGTCGTGCCGGCCCGAATCGCCGACGGGCCCGGCGCTGCGCGACTTGCCGACCGCGTCGAGCTCGTCGATGAAGATGATGCACGGCGCCTTCGTCTTCGCCTGCTCGAAGAGGTCGCGCACGCGCGCCGCGCCGACGCCGACGAACATCTCGACGAACTCGGAGCCGCTGATCGAGAAGAACGGCACGCTCGCCTCGCCGGCGATCGCGCGCGCGAGCAGCGTCTTGCCGGTCCCCGGCGGGCCGACGAGCAGGACGCCCTTCGGGATCTGGCGCGCCGAGCCGCTGGTAGCGCTCCGGGTCCTGCAGGAACTGGCACGACCTCGACGAGCTCGCTCTTCGCCTCCTCGATGCCCGCGACGTCGTCGAAGCGCACCTTGATGTCCTGCTCGCTGTAGATCCGCGCGCGGTTCTTCCCGAACGTGAGCGCCTGGCCGATGCCGCCCTGCGTGAGCCGGCGTGACGGCGAAGCCCCAGATCGCCATCATGATGCCGATCGGCAGGATCCACGCGAACAACAGATCCCGCCAGAACGTGTTCTCGATGCGTCCGGCGAAGATGACGCCCTTCTGCGTGAGCTCGTTCGAGCAGGGTATTGTCGTCGATGCTGGGAAGCCGGGTCGACCTCGAACAGCCGCTCGGGCGCGGCGCCCGTCCAGCGCGCAGCCAGCGGCTGCTGCCGATCGAGCAACTTCTGCAGATCCTCGGGGAGCGGCGCGGTGTCGCGCAGCTTGAAACGGATGCTGCTGGCGCCGATGAGGGCCTCCTCGATCTGGCCTTTCTCCAGCATCGTCTGGAAGCGGCTGTAGGGCACCGTCGCGGGCGACGGACTGCCGAGGACGCCTTGCAGGACGAAGAGCAACGCGAGCGCGACCGCCACGTACGTGAACGAGAATCGCATCTTGGTCTTGTCGATCTCGGGGCGCTTCATCCCGGATCGAGTCTGCGCACGATACGTGCGCGTGGCAAGGGCAGCCGTTGCCGCTAGCGCCGGGCCCGGAGCTGACTCCAGCCGTCCCAGTACGTTACGTCCTCGACCGGCGTACGGCTGGTGGGACCGAAACGCCCCATCGGGTACCCTATCGGCAGCAGCGCTACCGTCTCCACCTCGGGCGGCACGCCGAGCCGCTCCTTGATCTCGCCCTCGAAGGCGAGATGCAGCGTCGTCAGCGTCGCGCCGAGGCCGAGCGCGCGGCAGGCGAGCAGCACGTTCTGTACGGCGGGGAAGACCGAGGCGTAGAGGGCCGCCCCGCGCTGGTTGCCCTGCGCGTCGCGCAGGAGCGGCAGGTCGCGGGGCATCATGCACACGAGCAGGAGCACCGGCGCCTCGTGCATGTGCTCGCCGAGATGGAGCGCGGCGGCCCCGGCGCGCATCTGCTTCGCGGCTTCATCCGGCGGCGGCGGGGTCGGCCGGCGGCGCGCCGCCTCGACGCTCGCTTGCAGATAGACGCGCAGGGCACGCACGTAGCGCTCCTGCACGAAGCGCTTCAGCTGCGTGTCCTGCACCACGAGAAATCGCCACGGCTGCGAGTTGCCGCCGCTCGGCGCCATCGTACCCGCCTCAAGCACCTTCCAGATGACGTCCGCGGGCACGCGATCGGGCTTCAGGCGCCGCATGGCGCGCAGCGAACACATGATCTCGAAGATACCCGGCTCCATGCGCTCACCCTCCGCCTCGTGCGCTTAGAGCGCGCGTCGCGCCCAGTCAAAGACGCGCGCGGATGGCGGCCGAGGACGCCTCTGCCGCGCGCGCTCGACGCGCGTTGCGGCCGGTGCCGCGACGCAGTAAGAGCGCCCACCCGTGACGCTGGACTCGCACCCGACCGCCGAGGCCTGCTTTCTCTGCGGCGGCACGCAAGCGCTGCGCTTCGCGCTCGGCGAGCGGCGGCTGCTCTACTGCCGACGCTGCGAGATCGGCCAGCTCGCGCCGCTGCCGAGCCCGGCCGAGCTCGCCGCGCTCTACGCCTCCGAGGCGTATTTCCGGGGCGACGACGAGGTCGGGTACGCCGACTATGCCGCGCGTGCGCCGCAACACGCCCGCTCGTTCCGCCGCCAGGCGCAGTGGCTCCTCCGGCACGGCGCGGTCGGCGAGCTGCTCGAGATCGGCTGCGGGCCGGGCCTCTTTCTCGAGGAGGCGGCGCGCCTCGGCGTCGCGCGACCCGTCGGCGTCGATCTCAATCCGTGGGCGGTGGCGGCGGCCCGGGCGCGCGGCCTCGACGTGCGACTGGGATCCGTCGACGCGATTGCCCCCACGCCCGGCTTCGACGCGGTCGCGATGCTCGACGTCCTCGAGCACGTCCCGGCGCCGCTGCCCTTCCTCGCGAGCGTTCGCCAGCGGCTGCGGCCGGGCGGACGCCTTCTCCTCATGACCCCGAACATCCGCTCGGCGCTGGCGCGCGTCTCGGGCCGGCGCTGGGTGTCCCTGAAGATCCCGGAGCACGTCCGCTACTACAGCCCGCGCGGGATCCGCGCCCTTTTGACGGCGGCGGCCTTCGAGGTGCTCGCCGTGCGGAGCGCGGGTCAGTATGTGACGGTGGCGTTCGCCCTCGAGCGTCTCCGCCGGCTCCTCCCGCCGGCGTGGCTCCTGCAGCGCGCGGCGCACGCCCTCGGCGCCGGGTCCCGCGTCATATTCTTGACCAATGGCTCCATCGACGTCGTGGCGCGGGTTGCGCCGGGCGCCGATTGAGATACTCCGTTGCATACGCAGAGGCCACTCGGTAGCTTTTATGGGTTGATAGGCAATGAAGTCTGCGACCGATCGGAAAGGAAGACACCAATGCGGATAGGCAGGAGAGTACTGTGGACGGTGGCCGGCGCCTTCGCGCTCGCGCTGGCGACGCCTGCGGCCGGCCGCTGTGAGCATGCCTCGCTCACGCTGTACGGGGGCCTGTTCGGCAACAAGGAGTACGTGGAGGGATGGGAGGGTGTCCAGGGCGCGATCGGCGTGCACGAGTACGTCTCGCTCCTGGCGCGCATCACCGGCGTGCACATCCTCGATTCCGATCGCTTCCACGAGGGCGACTCCGGTATCGGCGAGGGCGGCCTCGGCTTCCACGTCGCCCCGAACACGATGGTCGCCGTCCTCGGTGGCAGCTACTTCGGCGACATCTTCGATCCGATCATCGAAGGCGACTTCAGCACCGCACAGCTCATCGGCGATCGGTGGATCTACCTGCAGGTCACCGGCGTCTACGGCTTCGACAGCACCCGATGGCAGAACTCGATCTACCTCAGCACCCCGATCTCCGATCCGGCCAAGGACGTCGTCCTGTTCGGCGGCGTCGAGAGCTACCTCTACAACGAGGGCCAGCTTCGTCGTGACGGAGACTTCGTGCGCAATCCTGATCACGGTGACGTGAAGGTCCAGGTGGGGCCCGCCCTCAGCGTCTACAAACGCTCCTGGGACGCGGGCCTGAAGGTCGGAGTCGGCGGCGGGGACTACGGCGTGTACGGAACGATGTCGGTCTTCAAGACCTTCACCCTGTAGCCGGCACACACCAGAACGAGGAGAATCGCATGAAGACCGCAGCACGGATGGCAGTTCTCGGCGTGACGCTGGCCATGCTCAGCCTGCCCGCGACCGGCCACGCCTACGACCATAGCCGCTATCGCTCGCAGAAGTTCGCCAACCTGCGCCGCCCGGTGTCCTCGACCGAGCAGTTCCTGCGCCTGCTCGACGCGCACAAGCTGAACGCGACGATCGACGACTACGCCGAGGCGCTCTACCGGGGCGGCTGGATCGATCATCAGGATCCGCAGGAGGCGCGCCGCTTCCTCGGCACGCTGGTCGCCCGCCCGAGTCAGGATACGGAGGAGTACCGGACCTGGCGCATCCTGCGGGAACGCCACGGCCACGGCCACATCCTCGACAACGACTGGCACCGCCAGCTGCACGAGGGCGAGACGGGATTCTTCGACCCGCAGACGGGGCATCTGGTCGTCCTGTCCGACTGCGGCAATCCCGTCGAGGCACCGGCGAAGGTGCCTCCACCGCCACCACCCGCGAAGGAGGCGCCGCCTCCGCCGCCTGCGCCGGCGAACCCCTTCCCCGACAACGTCGGACGCGTGGTTCCATTCTTCAACGCCCCTGCGGCGCCACCGGCGCCACCACCGCCACCGCCACCTCCGCCGCCGCCACCACCTCCGCCGCCGCCACCGCCTCCTCCTCCGCCACCGCCACCGCCTCCTCCACCGCCGCCACCGCCTCCGCCACCGCCACCGCCACCGCCGCCGCCGATGCGTCCCGGCATGATCGACTGATCACACGACGGGGCCGTGGGAACCTCCCGCGGCCCCGTTTCCGGTCGTGACTCGGCAACCGAGTCGCGACCCGTTTTTTCGTTACCGGTGGCTTCGCAAACGACGCCCCGGTAGGCTCGACGGTTTCCCATGGGAGCCGCCGAACATCGCCGCGACCACCCGGGCCGCGCCGAGCTGCGGGAGCTGATCCGCCTGGCGGCGCCGGTCGCCGCCGCCGAGCTCGGGTGGATGGCGATGTGGCTCGTCGACATCATGCTCGTCGGACGGGTGAGCGCGGAGGCCATCGGCGCCGTCAGCGTCGGTGGCAACGTCTTCTTCACGGTCGCGATCTTCGGCATGGGCCTGCTGCTCGGCCTGGACTACGCCGTCGCCCATGCGGCCGGCGCGGGGCACCGCGACGCCGTGCACCGCACGCTCGTCGACGGCCTGCAGCTCGCCGTCGTCGCCACGGTGGTCCTGACGGTCGTGGCGCTGGCGCTCCGGCCGCTTTTCGGATGGGCGGGTGTGCGCCCCGCCGTGGCCGCGCAGGCGGTTCCGTTCTACGAGGCGATGATCTGGAGCCTGTTCCCGCTGCTCGTCTTCTCGGCGCTGCGCCGCTATCTGCAGGCCCTCGGCCGGGTGCTGCCGGTGATGCTCGCCGTGCTGACCGCCAACGTGGTCAACGCCGCGGCCGGGTGGATCTTCATCTTCGGGCATCTCGGCGCTCCGGCGCTCGGGGCGACGGGCGCCGGTTGGGCCACCATGGCGTCGCGATGCTACGAGGCGCTCGCGCTGGTCGCGTACGTCATCGTGGAGGAGCGGCACCACCCGACGGGTCTGTGGCGGGTCTCGCTGCGACCGCGATTGCCGCAGCTCGTGCGCCTGATCCGCCTGGGCGTTCCCGCGGCCACGCAGCTCACCCTGGAGGTGGGCGTCGTGGCGACCGCGACGACGTTGGCGGCGACGCTCGATGCCGCCGCCCTCGCCGCCCACCAGGTCGCCCTCGGCATCGTCTCCGTCAGCTTCATGATACCGCTCGGCGTCGCCTCGGCCGCCGCGGTACGCGTGGGCCGCGCGCTCGGCGAGCGCGACCTCGCGGCGGCGCGCCGCGCCGGCTGGACGGCGCTCGGCGTCGCGACGCTCGTCATGCTGGCCTCGGGCCTGACGTTCCTTGTCGCGCCGCGCCCGATCCTCCGCTTGTTCACGGACGACGCCACGGTGATCGCAACGGGCGTCGTCCTCCTGCGCGTCGCCGCCGCCTTCCAGCTCTTCGACGGCGTGCAGGTCGTCGCCACGGGCGTCCTGCGCGGCACCGGTGACACGCGGACCCCCATGCTCGCGAATCTCGCCGGGCACTGGCTCCTCGGGCTGCCCGTCGGCGCCCTCCTCTGCTTCCGCGCCGGGCTCGGGGTGATCGGCCTCTGGCTCGGCCTGAGCGTCGGCCTGATCGTGGTGGCGCTCACGCTCCTGCGGGTGTGGTCGCGCCGGCTCGTCACCGCGGCGGACCGCGGGCCGGCCGCGTCAGCCCTACCCGCCTGAGCACGCGGCGGCGTTGCTCGCGCGCTCTCGGCGCGCTCATCTGGGCGGCGTTCCTCCGGTCGGGGGTGCACACCACGCCGACGGGCGTCGTCCGTTGATTGTTCCGGCCGCGCGTGATTCGACGGGCCCGTGCGCGTGCTCGACGTCACGACGTCGCTGCTCGCCACCGCGGCGCGTCTCGGTTACGGCGAGCGGGTCGGTCAGGTGGGCAGGCAGCCGGAGAAGCTGCTCGAACTCTACGAGTTCGAGGCCTGCCCCTACTGCCGGAAGGTGCGCGAGGCGCTCACCGTTCTCGACCTCGAGGCGATGATCTATCCCTGCCCGAAAGGCAGCCCGCGGTTTCGCGACGTCGTCCGCAAGCGCGGCGGCAAGGAGCAGTTCCCGTACCTCGTGGATCCGAACACCGGCGTCGCGATGTACGAGTCGGACGACATCAACCGGTATCTCTTCGAGCGTTACGGCAGCGGCGGGGTACCGCTGATGCTCTCCGCCGGACCGCTCACGCTCGCGGGCTCCATTGCCGCATCGGGCATGCGCTTCGGCCACGGCGAGCGGCACCGTCCCGCCCGCGCGCCCGAGCAGCCGCTCGCGCTCTACAGTTACGAGGGCTCGCCGTTTTGTCGTCTTGTCCGCGAGGTGCTCTGCGAGCTCGCGCTCCCATACCACCTCCGCAACGTCGCACGCGGAAGCTCTCGCCGTGCGGCATTCACCGCCCGCGCGGGCAAGATGATGGTGCCGTACCTCATCGACCCGAACCGCAGCGTCGCGATGTTCGAGTCGGCGGACATCATCGCGTATCTGCGGCGTACGTACGCGATGACCTGACTCCCGGCGCCGTGATGCCCTACGACCATCGGAGAAACGGGAACGACATACCGCACGCGAAGCAGGGATCCGGCCAACCAACGTCCGCGAAGTCGGGATGAGTCCTCACGACGATGTCGTCAAACGCCGCGCCTACGACTGTCCGCGAATGATTCGCCGCCAAGTACGGCGCACTCTGACGGCAGGCCTCCGAGCCCCGCGTCCACCTCACTCCCCACCTCAGGCACCGCATATCAAGACCAGCATCGGTTCGAGCCTGGCCCAGGATGCAACGTCGTCGGGGCTCCTCGTCGACAGAAGGAAGCACTGACCGCCTTGTCGCCTGGTTGACGTAACCTGGCCTTGTCGGACCTCCAACCGTCTCGCCGCTCCTCTTCAATCACCGAGATTTCCAACCATCGCCCCTTTCGGACGAGTCGATTGCAGGATAGCAGGATGCGCGGCGCGATGGGCGAGGACTCCATGAGAAGAGCGGGTGACCTGCCGCATACTGCGATCCGAGTACTGCTGCTGCTCGCCATCCTCTTCGTGTCCGGCTGCACGATGATCGGACCGGACTACGCGAAGCCGATGCTGCCTCTCGCAGCGGGCTGGATCCCTCGGGACGCCGCCGGCATCGCGCCTTCGACCGAGCCCATCGGTCCGTGGTGGGAGTCATTCGGCGACCCGGTCCTGACCAACCTCATCGTCGAAGCCTACCGGCGGAATCCTTCCCTGCAGGCGGCCGGCGTGCGCGTGCTCGAGGCGCAGGCGCGGCGCGGGATCGCGATCGGGACGCTCTTCCCCCAGATGCAGAATGCCGTCGGCGGCTATCGCCGCTCGGTCGCGAGCGAGAACGTCGTCGCGGTGCCTCCAGAACGGAGCTTCAACGAGTTCCTCGCGGGCTTCGACGTCGGCTGGGAGCTCGACAAGCGCGCTGCCCGGAATAGACCTGTACGCAAGGCGGATCGCGTTGCTCGACGAGGCGTCCCCCGAGCATCAGGCACTCGAAGGGGAATCGCTCCGACCACCGCATACGGCGGATGTCGGACCCTGAGCACGCGCATGAAGCGGTGTCGAGTTCCATGCTCACCGCTGCGGAGCCGTTCAAAGGTGCATCGCCGCATCGTCGGCGAATCCTCCTACGCGTCCACCGGGGTACCCGGCTGAGTGACGAGGTCACCTGGGCGCTGAATCATCAGGACGCGCGGCCCCTCTGCGAGCCGGTCACCCTCATCCGCCCTCGCCCAGGGATCACGCCTCTGCGCGGCGATCAATACCCTGGGCGACGATCTCAAACGCGGGCGCCGCCCGATCGACGCGACCTGCTCAGGGACACACCACTCGCTGCCGAGCAATCGCAACCGGCGCATCGGGAATCAGACGCAAGGTCTGGGCCGTCCCTCGACAAGCTGAATCATCGCGACAATACAGCACGGTCTGGGTGAGCGTGCCGTCCGCGAGATCGAAGTCGAACGAGAGATCCGTCGTGAAGGTGCCGAGTTCGGCCCAGGATCGCGTGCGCCCGCAACACGAGCAGCGCGCCTGCGCCCGGTTCTCTTTCCGCCAGCCACTTTTCCTCTCCATCCGCCCCACCCCCTTGATGTGGGCCATAGCATGATCGGGGGCGATATATCGAGGGAGGTCCCTCGGCACAAACCATGACCGGTTCTCGCCGCCCTGGCACAATCGCGGCCTCTCGCTCACGACGTTGCCCGGTGTGATTCGGAACGGCAAATGCGGTACGAGTAGCGCCTATGTCGAACCCAGGCAGGTCAGGTACACTCCGCTCGGTAGGCGTGACGTATGTTTCCGCAAGGATCTCCAGTCCCCATCAGCCGGGCGAGCGAGCGAGCTCGAATTCCTGGTCGATACCGGCGCGATCTACAGCGTCGTTCCAGGCAGTGTGCTCGAGACACTCGGCGTGTCCCGGTTGAAGCGTCGGGAGTTCACCCTCGCGGACGGCACGCACAAGAGCTACGCGAGCTCTTGCCGATGCGCCTCGTCCTTGCCGGCCTCACGCACCACGAGCGCGCTCAGGCGGGTTCGAACACCCTACCTTCTTGAATCGTAGACGCCGCATGGGTGCAGCAGCGGCCAACATCAACCTACGAGGGCCCCTGGCATCGCCATTGACGCGCGGACGGCCTGATCCCTCGATTAGGTTTCTCTTGACGAGGGCAGCCTTCGTGTCGGAGCCTCCAGCTCTCGTTTGGCGGCGGACAGCGTGCCGCACGACGGACCGGTAGATCAGGAGGTAGTTCTCATGTTGCATCGGATGCTCGGAAGTTCCCTCACCGCGGTGGCGCGTCGATCGGAAGCATGGAGACGGCCGGGTGCGTGTATGCTATTCGCCGATACGAATCGCATGGAACGTTGCCGCGAATATCGCTCCGCCGTCGACGACACCGCCCGCTGGAACGGCTTCACGCCACGCGCCGGCGACATCTTCGTCTGCACCCCGGCCAAATGCGGCACGACGTGGATGCAGTCGATCGTCGCGAGCCTGCTCTGGCCGGACTCGGACCTGCCGGGGCCGGTGCTCGCGATCAGTCCCTGGATCGAGATGACGCTGATGCCGGCGGCCGAGATGCACGCCCTGCTCGAGGCGCAGGAGCATCGACGCTTCATGAAGAGCCACACGCCGGCCGACGGAATCCCATGGTTCGACGACGCGCGCTACATCTTCGTCGCGCGCGACGGGCGCGACGCGTTCATGTCGCTCTGCAACCACATGGAGCACTTCCGCGACGAGGTGCGCGAGTCGATGAACGCGGAAGCGCCCGAGGGCGTGCCGCAGCTACCCGCGTGGGACGGCGACGTGCACGCGTTCTTCGCACGCTGGCTCGGCGAGGAGACGCCGCTCTTCTTCCCCCACGTGGCCACCTTCTGGGCGAAACGTGCGCGGCCGAACCTGCTCCTCGTCCACTACAACGACCTGAAAGCCGACCTCGCGGGCGAGATGCACCGGGTCGCCGACTTCATCGGCGCCGACGTGCCGGGCGCGTGCTGGCAGGAGGTGGTCGCGCGCTGCACGTTCGAGCGCATGCGCGAGGGCGAGGCGCGCATCGGCGCCGTCGACATGCTCTTCAAGGGCGGCTTGAAAACGTTCGTCTTCAAGGGAATGAACGGCCGCTGGCGCGACGTGCTGACCGCCGACGAGGTCGCGGCGTACGAGCGTCACGTCGCCGAGCGGTTGACGCCCGAGTGCGCGGCGTGGTTGCAGCACGGTCGCCGCGCGCTCGTACGCTGAGCGCACCCTCTCCGCCGCGCACGATCGGGGCGCGTCAGTTGTGGCGATCGACGACGACCACGTCGGCGTCCGCCCGCCGCAGCTGCCGCGCCACCTGCAGGCCGCCGAACCCTCCTCCGACGATGACGATCCGAGGCCGCGTCATGCTGAGAACCAGTACGCCGGATGGCGCTTCGGGACGCAACGGCTCGCCGGGTCCGAGACGGGTGGATGCTCGTGTGCCAGGTTCACGCCACGCGCCGGCGACCGCCAGCTGGGTCGCACCGGCGACCGTGAAATCGCTGAACGATGCCTTTCCCTTCTGTACTCGTTTGATGAGTCCGGCGTTCGTGGGCGGGATCTGCCAGACGCTCGCCTCGTACTTGTCGACGCAGACCGGCTCCCACCCGCACCGCATCGGCGGCGTATCGCGATCATCCGCAGCACCGTCCACAGCAAGTGCATGACGGGAGCCGGCGCCCGGCAACCCGCATATCCGCGCAGAACGGAGCGCCTACGGCTGATCCCCGCGGCGACGCAGTTTGCTCCGCTCGTTTCCTCGCCATCGAGCGTGCGCGCGTTCGCACGCATGCGCGTGAGCTCGGCGGTTATTTACCCTCGAGAGGACCATCCTTGTGGCACCCTGATGGGGGTGGCGAACGTGAACGTGTTGCTCGAGACCACGCCGGCGGTCGTCGGGCTCGCATGCCCAGCGCCGATCGCGGCGGCAGTGGACACGCTCCACCCCCGCGCCCGCGGAAGGGTGCGGATCCGATTGGACACGCGGTTTCCTCAATACAAACGGGGGGCACCCCCCAATCAGGGTGCATGAAGTTGCTCGTCGTAGCGGTTCGCCGCGATGACGTGCTGCCTGCATCGATAGAACGGCCCCAGACCGCTTGACAATCCGACCTCCCGAGACGAGGAGGGTTGGCGTGGATCTCGTCGAGCTGACGTCGGAGGAGCGGATCGTCTTGGTGGCGCTCCTCGAGCTGGTCGTCGGATCCGACGGCCGCGTCACCGAGCATGAGCGCGCGCAGATCGAGCGGATCGCAGCCGCCGTCGGCAACGCGGATTATCGCGCCGCGGCGTTGGAGGCCGACCGGCGCTTCCACGACGAGGAAGATCTCAAGATGTTCGTTCCCGCCGTCGCGCGGCCGGCGGCACGGGAGCTGATTCTCGAGACGCTGCTCGAGGCAGCGTTGCCTGACGCCGTCGACTCGCGTGGGGCAGCGGTCCTGAGCTGGTTGCAAGAGGCCTGGCACATGCGGGTGCGTCCCCAGCGCTCGGGCCACCCGAGCTGATCACGCGCGTCGGCGAGCGTCGGCTACCGTCCGACCGACATCGAGATCGCGGCCGTCCGCGTCTCCTCGAACCGTGGCGTCATCATCTCGCCGTGCTTCTACGGCGTCGACCACGTCCCCAAGGACCGCTCCTTCCTCCTCCCTGGCAACCACACGCTGACGGGCGTCCTCGACGTTCCGCTCATGTCGATAGGAAGCACTGATCGCCTGGTTGACGTAACCTGGCGCTATCCGACCTCCAGCCGTCTCGCCTGCTCCTCTTCAATCACGGCCACCCAGCAATGCGGCGCTCGTGCACCTGGCCGCGCGCTGGGAATGTACACGTAGACGGCGTTGTCGACGCCGTGCTCCTCGGCGTAGTGACGCGTCCGCCTCCGATGACGAGCACCTGCGTCTCGCGGTGGTCCATATCAAGTAGAACTACCTACGCCAGCGCGCTTCTTCGAACGTGCGCTCAGCGGTAGTGGTTGGTGCGCTTTCGCGCAACGACGGCTTGCCGATGCGATGCTTCGTATTCGGCAGATCGAACTGCTCCGTTGCGGCGCAACAAATCAGCGTACTCGTTCGCGCTCGACGATATTTTTTCTTGATGTTGTCTCACCGACCTGCGAGACGCGGGAGAGCAGCGTATAGGCCATAGCGCATAGCAGTTCACGCAGGGTCCCGCTTTTGGAGGTCGATATGCCCACCCATTTCACCGATCGGTGCGTCCACGTTCGTTCGCTTCGCGTCGCGGTCCTCGCGTTGGCGACGCTCTTCGTCATGCTCGCTCCCGCGCGATCCCGCGCAGCGAGCCCAACCTTCTTCCAGGGATTCGAGGTGGACACCTCGGGTTGGTTTCCCGGAGACGGCACCGCGAACCGCGAAGCGGACGGCTACGTCTCCCCGGTCCCCTACGCGAGCGGCATCACGTCGTCGGCAGGGACGCATCACGCGCGACTCCGGCGCGCGACGTGTGACACCGAGATCGCCGGCGGAGGGCCGACGGTCTTCTGCCAAGGCGCCTTCACGCGCTGGGGCGGCTACAACAAGGACTGGACGGGCGGCTACACGACGCAGGTCGACGTCTACTTCGATGTCGCGTATGCGATCGCCCATCCGGACTCGTACGGCGGCAACATCGCCTGCCTCACGGCGGATCCGAGCGATACCTCGTGCCCCGGCACCCGCTTCGACTTCTCTTCGGCGATCAACGACTCGACCGGCAACTTCCTGAGCGACTTCGTCTTCAATGTGGGGACCGGACCGGACGGCCCGCCGACCTGCCCCGGCGGACAGGGCTTCGTCATGACTGCGAGCACCAACGCGTTTCGGAGCGGCGCGAATCCCTACAATCCGGGCAAGGATCCATTCTGCATCAGCACGTCCGGTTGGTACACCCTGCGACACACCTTCAAGGACGTCGGCGGGTTTCTGGTCGTCGACATGGACCTCATGCAGGGCAACGCCATCGTGCACCACTGGTCGATCACAACCACGAACGCCATCGCGAGCGTCGGCTGCAACCGCTACGGCTGGTTCGCCAACGAAGAGATCTGGGACCTCGCGATCGACAATAGCCAGATGACGGGCTGCGGCGTCGAGGTCACGCAATGCAGCCTCGACGGCTGGGAGCTCGTCAACTTCGACGCTACTACGAGCGCGGACGTGGGCGATGCCACGACCACGTCGGGCACCGACGCGAACTTCGTCTCCGGCCCCGGCGCGCCGCCGCTCGGAACCGGCAGCATGCAGCAGGTCATCGGCACCAACGGCGACGACGCGACGCGCCTGCGAACCGGCAACTGCAACGGCACCCTGCTCACCGACGTGATCAGCCTCCCCCTCACCTACTGGACGTACGTCACCACCAACATGGGCGCGCAGGCAACCTACCTCCAGCTGCGCGTCGACCAAGACGGGGACGGCACGACCGACGACCGGCTGTTCTTCGAGCCGGCCTATCAGAACGGCGGCTACGGCATGATCACCGGCCCGCCGGTCCCGGACCAGTGCCCGCTCGATCCCGTCAATTGCGTCGTGCTCAACACCTGGCAGTTCTGGGACGCGCGAATCGGCGGCTGGTGGTCGGACAACGAGAGCGCGGGCGGTCCGCCGCTGATCACGCTGGCGGACTACGCGGCCGAGCACCCGGGCGTCAAGGTCGCCACGGATAACCCCTCCCTGCGGGTGCAGGCGGGCGGCGGCGCCGGCGCATGGGACAACTTCAATGGCGCGACCGACGATCTGACGGCCTGCGGGACGACGTACAATTTCGAGCAAGGCGTGTGCCCGACCGCGACGCCGGCCGCGACGCCGGGGCCGACGGCAACGATGACAGCGCCAATCCCGTCACCCACGTCGACGCCGGTTCCGCTCGACCACGTCCAGTGCTACCAGATGCCTCGCGAGCCCTTCACGCGGCTCTCGGGCGTGAGCCTTGCCGACCATTTCGGACCCAGCACGGTCGACGTGATCCGGCCGAAGCGCTTGTGCAATCCCGCCGACAAGAACGACGAGAATCCGAACGCACCCAACGATCCGGATCATTTGACCGGCTACATCATCAAGCAGCGTACGCCCTTCCCCCGCGCGAGCGGCGTGTCGGTGACGAACCAGTTCGGGACGGTGACGATGGACCTGCGGCGGGCCGACTATCTGCTGGTACCCACCGCGAAGAGCCTGAGCGTAGCGCCGCCCCCACTGACGCCGCCGACGATCGATCACTTCAAGTGCTACAAGGTCGCCCGGGCGAAGGCACGGATCGCGGGAATCAAGGTCGACGACGAGTTCGGCACCGTCGTCGAGGACATCAAGCGGCCGATGCGGCTGTGCATCCCGGCCGACAAGAATGGCGAGGGCATCCCGGATCCGACGAGCGACAGTCTGCTCTGCTACAAGATGCGTCAGACCAGCCAGCCGTTCTTCCGCGGCGTCGATCCAATCTTTATCAACAATCAGTTCGGCGCGAGCACCATATCCGTCGATCACCTCCGCGAACTCTGCGTTCCCTCGAGCGTAGTGTACTGATTTACACTTGCCCGTCCGTCCGCGATGGCTCACCCATCGCGGACGGACGGGCACGGCCTCGGCTGACTCCGTCCTTCATCTCGCGAAGGGTGAACAGTTCCGATGTCTTCCGCGCGGCACCACTCGTCGGCGGCACGCGTTGACGCATGGCCCACCCAGGCTACAATCCATCGCCGCAGGCATAAGCGCGGATCATGGGGAAAGACGACCCAGCCAATAGACGCGGCGTGGCATTGAGTCCTTTCGAACGCGCACGGCGACGGCTGATCGCGCGGCGGCTACCCCTGTTCGCGCTCGGCTGGCTCTGCGCGATGGGGCTCTGGCTCGTCGTCTTTACCGTCGAGTCGCGGCTCACGTTGTTGGCCGTCCTAGTCGTATCGCTGCAGGCGGCGTTGCTCCTCGTGGTGTTCGCAGTCTGTCGTGCCAACCCCGGGGCGCCGCGTGTTCTGACGCTCGCAAACGCGACCTGCGCTCTCCTCGGAATCTCGACCACGGTGTTCTTCGCCTTGATACACGGCCAAGGCGAGCTCTCGACGTTCGTGGCGTTCACACTCTGTCTCGCGGCGGCGTTGGTCTTCTGCTGGGGGTGGCAGGCGGAGCTCGCCATGCTGGGCTCGATGCTTGTCCCATGGATCCTGACGTTGCCCGCGTTCTCTTTCTTCTTCACGCCGCTCGAGCTCGCGGCCGCGGTGACCAGCGGCTGGCTCCTCTCGCTAGCTGTCGCGGAGGGCGCCGCCCGCAGCTTTCGCGCCGAGTGGCTCCGTCGCACCAGCAACGAGGAGATGACCCGTGTGCTGGCAGAATCACGAGATGCCTACCGCGATCTCGCCGAGACTGCGCAGGATCTCATCTGGGCGGCCGACCTCGACGGCCGCCTCACGTACGTCAACGATGCCACGGGACGTTTCTTCGGCGCGTCCCCCCGGGACCTCCTCGGTCGCCCCATGGCAGAGTTCATGACCGACGATCCGAGCAATCTCGCTCCCGGCACCGCGATCGCGCGCCTGCTCGCGGGGGAAAGTCTGCCGACGATCGAGTTGCAGGAACGGACGCCGTGCGGGCCGCGTCGGCTCGAGGTGCTCGCCTCGGCCATTCACGGTCCGGACGGGACGATCGTCGGCATGCGTGGGATCAGCCGCGATATCACCGAGCGGCGCGTCGCCGAGGAGGCGCTGCGTGCGAGCGAGGCACGGTACCGCGGCGTCATCGAGTCGGCTGTGGAAGTGGTTGCCCGCGTGGACCTCGGGAACCGCATCATCTTCGCGAACGACTCCTTCTGCCGCAGCGTCGGCTACACTCGCGAGCAGATCATCGGCCAGTCATTCCACAATCTCATACACCTCATCCACGAAGAGGACCGTGCGACGGTACTGAACGCGTTTCAAGCGGTAACCGTGCCGCCCTACCGCTGCCGCATCGAGAACCGTCAACTCACCCCGGAGGGATGGCGCTGGTTCGAGTGGGAAGGCGCGGCGATACGCGACGCGAATGGCCGAATCCTTGAGATCCAGTCGGTCGGCCGCGACGTGACGCATCGCAAGCAGGCCGAGGCCGACCTCCGGGAGAGTGAGGAACGCTTCCGCAGCGCATTCGAGGACGCCTCCATCGGCATGGCAATCGCCGCACCGGACGGCCGCGGCCTGCGGGTGAATCGAGCCTTCTGCGACATGCTCGGCTACTCCGAAGCGGAAATGCTGGGGATGACTGCCCAGGACATCACACACCCGGACGATCTCGAGGCGACGATTGCCGCCGCAGGCCGCATCCTCAACGGCGAAGCGCGTTCCTATCAACTCGAGAAGCGCTATCTCCACAAGCGCGGTCACGTGGTGTGGGTCAGCGCAACTTCTTCGCTGGTACGGGATGCGAACGGGACGCCGCTGTATTTCCTGGCGCAGATGCAGGACACGACCGAGCGAAAGGCCGGCGAGGAGGCGCTGCGCGCGTCTCTCGAGGATCTGCGCCGCAGCGAGGAGACGCTGCGGCTACTCGCCCAGCGCCAGGCAACGATCCGCGAGGAGGAACGCACGCGTCTCGGTTTCGATCTGCACGACGACGTGTGCCAGGAGCTGGTAGGCATCGGCATCCTCGCCGCGTCGCTGCACCGCAAGATGTCGCCGATGCCACCGGAGCAGGCCGCCGAATTCAGTCGACTCGTTGCCTACGTCGCTGAGGTCGTCGAGCATCTTCGACTGCTGGCGCACGAACTGCGTCCGATGCTGCTTCACGACCTCGGTCTCGAAGGCAGCCTGTGCGCGCTAGCCGACGGCATGTCGTCGGCCGAGACCCGGGTCGTCGCGGACTTTCGCACGCCGATCCCGAGGTCCGGCGCGGAGGCAGAGGTCGCGGTATATCGCATTGCCCAGGAAGCGCTCACGAACGCGGCCCGTCACGCTCACGCACGCTCGATCGTCGTCTCCGTCGAGGCAAGCGACGGGAGGCTCTGTCTCGAGATACAGGACGACGGCCGCGGCTTCGATCCCGCCGCGCCGCACGCGAAGGCGCTCGGCCTGGTGGGCATGGAGGAGCGCGCGCTCGCGCTCGGCGGTCGTTTCATGTTCCGATCCGCGCCAGGCCAGGGGACGACGGTGCGCCTGGAGTGTCCGTTCATCGCCCGCGCGTCGGCGAGTGCGGCATAGGACGGTTCGGGGGACTTGAGATTCGGGGCCAACACAGCAATGCCGCAACTCGAGATGGACCGGTCCTACGTTGGCCCCATCGCTTGCTTCCCGACGTGCGTCTGCACGACGGCGATCGCCGCCGCCGCGTCGCCGTTGCGCCGGAGATCAACGGTGCGGCGCAGCTCGTCGAGCTTGGTCGTAATCAGTGGCGCGAGGGCGGCAAGCCGTCCTTGAGACGGGAGCGATCACCGGCGCGGAAGGTCTCGGTCTGCTCGCGCAGCGCCGCGAGGCCCCCTACGAGAACGAGCAGCATCGCTGCGCCGAAGCCCACGAGGACGACGGGCGTGATGGACCAGCGGGAAGTCTTCATGACGTCGGAGCAGAACGCTGTCTTGCGACCCGCATGCTGATGATGAGGTGGCCGTTAGCACAGACTGATCGGTGGCCACCCTGCACGTAGTTCTACGTATGGTCGGGCGCGGTCGCGCCTGGACGTGTCTGGCGGATCTCACAACTTGCGAAGGTCCCCGCGTTCGCATTCGCGAATCATAATGCACATTCGTTCGGCGACGGGGGGAATACGGCCGCCACTCGAATGAAGAGCAAACAGTCTCCAGCGGTGAGAAATCATGGGAGATAGCACTCCCAGTGCTGAGAATTCGAAGCTGGAAAAACACCTTGGTATGCTGTGCGTGACGAACGCCGCCCTGGCACAGCCGTTGCTTGGGTTGTCGACAAGATCAAATGAGCTCAGCTGAGTCGCGGTCTGCGTTGACCTCCCAGGTTAGCGGTCCACCGGTGACATATCGACCGGGGAGGGAGGACGAACGATGAAGAGGCTCTGCTTGGTGGTTCTGACCGCGGCTATCGGGGCTGGGTCGGCGAACGCTCACGTCAGCCGGGGACCCGTCGACGAAGGGCGAAGGCTACGAATCGAAATTGACGGGCGAGTACTTCCTCACTTTTGTGCACACCGACGACAGTGCGGAGCGGTCGCCCGCTAAAAAGATCTTCGAACAGAACAGGGCCCGAGGACATCGCGACGGCGGTGAAAAGCGCGTAAGCTAGTGCTTGCTCCGAGGCGACCACATGCGAAAGGAGAACGCTCAATGTATATCGGCGGCGGCTTAGGCCTCGTCCTCCTCATTGTTGTCATTGTGCTGCTACTCCGCCGGTAGCTCCAGCGGAGACGACAACGGGCACAGGCAGCGCTATCAAGGACATGCTGCCAATAGGTGCCCGACGCCGAAAATGCTGCTGGCGGCAACGCATGTTCGAGGACGTGTGGCGCGACGCGCCAGCAAGGCCATACGCCCAGCTATATTCCCCCTCCCAGGACCGTCGGCACGTGACAACGCTCCATGGGGCCCAGGGGCGGCAGGCGGCATGATCGTTGTAACGAAGCGCAATGAGCAAGAGGAAAGGCCGGTGGTAGGCATGATGCGGGCGCACCCGTGAACACCAAGTCTGCCGGGGGCATGATCCAAAAGAAGGAGACCACCACCACAGAGACCAAGTGAGATCGCAGCAGCGTGATCCATTCTTCACGAATCTGGAATGTGCCTACAATGATGCCTCATCGGCAGGCACATCGTCCTCTTCCTCGTTCGTGCGGGAGGGCCGCGGACGTGGCGATCCCGCGCGAACGAGATGCGCGGACTGCACGCGTGATAGGTAGGGCGCCTTCGATCAACGTCAGAGAGTCATAAGGAGGAAAGAGCATGAAGCACTTTCGGCATCACAGTATCGTCGTCGCGGCGGTCGCCCTGGGGATGATGGCTTCCGCGAGCCCATCAGTCGCCGCGTCGGCACGCGTCATTCCCATGGCGGCCAACCCAGCGAGGTCCCCCAGGGGCGACGACGTCGAGGCGCGGATCAAGAGCCTGCACAAGCAGCTCCACATCACGGCCGCGCAGGAGGCCGTATGGAACGAGTTCGCTCAGGCGATGCGGGAGGATGCCGCCAGCATGAAGGAGCTGCGAAGCAAAGCGAGAAACGACAAGTCGATGACTGCCGTCGATCAGCTCACCTCCTATGCATCGATCGTCGACACCCACGCGGCCGGCGTCCACAAACTCGTGCCGGCGTTCCAGAAGGTGTACGACAGTATGTCGGACGAGCAGAAGAAGACCGCCGACGCCGTCTTCCGCGAAGACGCCGGCGTCCGGTCGCGAAAGCACAAGCCATGACGGCGCGCCGCATCGCGATCGCCACGGCCCTCGCCGTCGCCCTCGCCTTCCAGTGCGGCGTCGGCGTGACGCCGGTGTGCGCCGACCACGACGACGGCCACCGGGGCGCACGGCACGAGCACTACGACCATGGCCGGCACGGCGGCGGGCACCGCCGCCACCGGCAACACGAGTCCTACTACTACGCGCCGCCGCCCGTTTACTACTACCACGCGCCGCCGCCGGTCTACGTGCCGCCCCCGTCGATGGGCTTCACCCTGATCTTCCCGTTCAGGTTTCGTTAGCCGTGGCTTCCGGGACGCGGACGACTCCCCCGGCGGGCTTGAACCCGGACTGTGGTCGGGGGTCCTCATGCCACGTGTGGTCGCGAAGCTCCGTCGAGGGGTATCGCTTGCATGCATCGCGCAGGTCAGGACGGACTACCGGACTACAGCACTTTGTGGTCGACGACGATTCTGTCTCGGCGCGGACTGCTGTCACACAGTGCTCCCATTCCCGAGACAACCCCCATGATCCTTCCCGGAAGCCCCGTGCCTGGCCGTATGTGATCTTGCGTTGTTTGGTCGGCATGCTTCTCTATCGGCTGCATCTACGCGACCAGGCCGCGCTCGTACCCGGCGTCGTCGTGGAGCACGGCCCTCTCGACGGCACCGTCGCGCGGATCGCCGCCCGCCAGCCTGAGCGATACCGCGCGCCTCGCCAACTCCAAGATCACGTTCCGCGCGAAGCGAGCTGCTCGCGCGGCGCTGGACTTCTTGCGACGTTGCCGTCAGAAGACCGCCCACTCGTGGGGAGTCTGCATTGACCATTGGAGTAGGAAGCGCTCAAAGGAGGGACCCATGCCGCTTGTGACTGTGGTCATCTACCTCGTAGTCGTCGGCGTGTTGCTATGGCTCGTCAACAACTACATACCGATGGACAGGAAGATCAAACAGATCATAAACATATTGGTAGTTGTGGTGGTTGTAATCTGGCTGTTGCAAGTCCTAGGAGTAATGGGTCCTTTGAGTCGCATCAGAATCGGTTGACGTTGTGCGAGGTTCCCGGGCCATTCTCGTCCTCACGTCCCACCCCTGCATCGACGAGACGAGTTGATCTTGGCCGCCATCGGCGACGTGAAGCGCACCGCGATTAGCGTGATGCGGAGGGCGGCATCGTCGAGCCTCGGGAATGATCGGCGCCGGAGTGACTAGCGCGGACCGCCCAGGCATAGCGGAGCAGGAGGATGCTCGCATTGACCTGGCTCGGACTACTCGCCATCGCCGTCGTGCTCGTTGCGGTGGTCGCGCGCACCGGTGCCCGCCCCAAGGGCGGACGCCCGGTCGGCGGGACCCAGCTGATGACCGCCAGACATATCGTCGTGCTGGTCGTGGCACCGATGCTGGCGTACGTCGTGTTCACTCGCTGATCGTTGATAGTCCTCTTTAGCCGCGTTCTGCTCGGACGGGTCGACATAACCTTGTTTACCGGAGGTTCGTCCAGCCGTCTCGCCTGCTCCTCCCTGCTCCTTCAATCACGGGAACTGCCACCCACGAGTGGCATGCTCGGCTCGCCTGCCGCGGCGATTCACGGATTGGTGCCGCTATGACATCCGTTGCACGGCATGGATTGCCACGCATCGCCAATGTCCTCCGGATGCACGAAGCTCAAGCTCGGCTGCTCCGACGCGTAGAGCATCGAGCCGGGTTTGCCTTGAGCCGTGATCGTGTGGCACGTGGTGCAATCGCGGCCGATCACGCGGCCGTCGGCGCTCTGATGCTGGTCGTCGTGGCAGCGGAAGCATCCTGAGAACATGAGGTGGCCGATGTTGTTCGGGTACTCGTCCCAACGGGCCTTCATGTACGGGAAGAACGTTCGCTGATAGATGACCTGCAACTCGCTGGCGGCGGCGTCGATGGCCGGTTGTTGCTTGCCGAGCACCTCCGGGTGTTCCTTTTGATAGAAGCTCCGCAGCCCACGCGCGATGCCTTGCAGCGCGTCGTCCGTGGACACGTACGTGGCGGTCAGCAATTCCACCGCGGTTTTCCTGATGAACGGCAACGACGGATCGATTGTCCCGGCGGCAAGGGCGCGATTCACCGACTCTTGGGGCGAGTGAAAGATGTGGCTCGGGCGGTTGTGACAATCGATACAGTCCATCGTCCACACCGTCGCCGCCGCCTTGTCTTGCGCCGACAACGGGGTTGCGGTCGACATGTATTCGGTGACCTTGCCGGTGCTGCGGTTGGTCATCCGTACCCAGGGGATTTGTTGCCGTTGCTTGTCGGTGGCGATGTATTCGACGCGGTTGTCGATATTCATATGCCAGTGGATACCGCCGGTTTGCGGTGTGCCCGGCCGGCCGCCGCCGATCTTGACGAGCAGGTCGATGTCCCACCGCGTGTTCTGCTCGTCCGGCAGGAAATGGATGAGATGTTTTTGCTGCGCATCGAAGAAGTATTCCGGCCAGTGGCACTGCTCGCAGGTCACCTGGGCGGGACGCAGGCTGGTGATCGGTCCGGTGATCGGGTGCGGATACTTGTCGAACAGCACCGCGTACACTTGATACAAGCCGCTGAGCTTGGATTTCACGTACCAATCCGCTCCCGGGCCGACGTGGCAATCGACGCACTTGACGCGTGCGTGGGGTGAGTACTGGTAGGTGAGGTATTCGGGCTTCATGACCGTGTGGCACAGTGTGCCGCAAAAGGCGACCGATTCGGTGCTCTCGTAGGCCTGGTAGCTGCCGAACATCGTGCCGAAGAGGATGGCGATCGATCCGGCCATGACCAGCAAGGTCAGGCCCCGCTGCCGAGGGTCGTTTAGATCCAACACCGGGAACGCGGGTATGGAATGTATGCCGGTGCGGCGGATGTGGCGCCGTTCGATCAGCATCCCGACGGGGATGAGCGAGAGACCGAACAGCAAGACGGCCGGGACTGCGATGAAGATGACCAACGAGGCGTACGGGGCGCGTGCCGCATCGGTGAACGTGTGCAGCACGAGCAGAAACCCGAATGCCATCGCGGCAAACGCTGCGATGGCCGCACCGACATAGCTGAGCCGGTTGTGTACAACCGTGGGAAGCGTCATCGTTAAGTCCGTACCCTAAGACCGCTGCTGATGCATCTGTGGGAGCCCTGCGCCACCCGAGCGCGCGCCTTGCAGTGTTTGCGGGGCGGAGTCTTTGTGGTACACATGTCCGGTCAGTCGATAGGAAGCACTGACCGCCTGGCGGACGTAACCTGGCGTTATCGGACCTCCAGCCGTCTCGCCTGCTCCTCCTGCTCCTTCAATCACGGGCGTTCTCCAACGGAGTATCCAGCCGGTTGGGGAAGTCGAGCGGGAACATGGAACGCGGGAACGGGTCCACAGCTGAGGCAGCAATAGCGTTTGACGTCAGCGCGGTGTGGGCCTGCACGTCGAAGGCGTCTACCGTAGTGTCGAGTGCGTAGCAGCTCAGGAGAAAGACAAGTACTGTGGCACCGATGATTGCGCGCATAGCTACTATCGCCGGACCTCCAGCCGTCTCGCCTGCTCCTTCCTGCTCCTTCCTGCTCCTTCCTGCTCCTTCCTGCTCCTTCACAATCACGGGGCGGACGAGCGGATGTCTCGCCGCCCGGCCAGGTCCTTTGGCGGATACCGAGTATAACGCAAGGGGGCTGATACCTGGAAACGTCCCGGGGTTGCCCCTGATTCGACTACTGCCCACGCAGTTCCTTCACTATTCGCCCCTTCAGTACTCACCGTCTCCTCGCCGGCTGCTGAGATATTCGATATCTTCACGCGGACTGCCGTCGAGGAACCCGGTTCTCCATTCCAACAAGTGGAACCTCCAGGCGCCACACAACACACCGGCGACACAGCCACACGGCCGCGGAAGAAGTAGTCCAGAAGAGCGGCTGAGTAGCCGATAGCACGCGGGAACAGCAGCGCTCCGTATCCCGCAAACACGCTATCGTCCAACGGAGGTTCGAGGGGTCGGCCTAGTGTCACCGTATCGACTACATCAGACCACACCGTCGATGCCGCCAGTGAATACGGAGAATCGCACGCTAGCTCCGGACGATACTGATAGTACGAGCGCACTAACCCGGGAAGAGGTCCCGGAGTGTCGACAAGCATCATATCCCCCAGTGAGGGCTCAGCGTAGGAGCCACCGGCACCGAATACCGGCTCAGCCCCGAACAGCCTATCATCACTGAGGAAGCGACCATGCGAGTACTCGGCAAGACCGAGATCGGTACCGCAGCCGGTCCACGCGCGATCAGCAGCAGTGGTATCGATAAGATTTGCAATAGGCACAGGCGCATATCCCGATGCGCTCGGCGTTTGAAGTAGCCCAGGGTCAGCATGGGGATGCGTAGCCGCAATTGCTTTTATAAGATCGCTGCCCTCCTTCTTGTCGGCCCATACGTGAAATCCATCATTCAGTGGATGCGGATCGTTGCGTGTATGCGCAGGTGCTGCTTGATCTTCTACGATATGCATCAGAGAGCCGAGTAACCCGACGATGGTGGTAAGACCCGCCACCCTGGACCGTTCCCATTCGGAGAGAAGTGCGTCCTTGTACTCATCACGTGCTACACGCCACGATGCGAACTGCGACGTACTCGTCTCCTGCTGCCACCGGATTGCGTCCTCTCCCGATGCTACTCCGGGCAACAACTGCCCCCCGACGAGAACTCTTAGACCTGCATCGGGCCACTCAACGGTCGGGTCATGAAAATGATTCATGTATCGTACCCCATCGTCCTCCTGGATGGCCCCTTCAATAATCGTATTGCTGACAGTGCACGGCTTCTCTAGTGTCGCCGTCGCACAGCCAGAGACGATGGTGTCAGTACCATTCGGGAACTCGGACGGGAACGTTACGCGAAGAAACTCGTCGAGACTCGAGGAGTCGATCGCACCGACAGTGGAGATCCTCATGTGCCGCCGAGTTGAAAGCGCGCAGCGTATGCGGCCAGGCAATGACCACCGCACACAGCAGTAGCGCCCGGCGCGCTCCTCGTAGGGTCATCTCCCCTCCACAGACTAGTTGCGTTCCGAAACGAGTTGCGCTGCCAACAGTGGCGTTGCCTCACGAGGTGCACCGCAGTACGTAGTGAGCCCCTCTCCGTCCGGGCACGGATTCCACTTATTGCAAGCGCGAGGGCCCCGGCCGGGGGGCCGACGCGGCTCCAGCGGAACACGCTCGCCGCTCAGCAAATCATTTTCCAACGACATGCGGGCGATCTCGTTGAGAGGCTCGTAACCCAGACGGGCGATCGCTATCGACGGTCCCCGTACCAGCGTAAAGGGATTCAAGTCTAGCGGCCGCCAATTGCTGATGGAAAAGTCGCCGTTGGCATCCGTCGTAGTCTCTCTAGCGGTAAAAAACGTGTCGCTGTGATCCATCGCAAACCACGGATACGTACACCATACCAGCGCTATCACGACGCCCGGAAGTGGTTTGTCGGTGGCAGAGTCTATCATTTTACCACGGTACACGTGGGTTCCGGTCGCAATCGCGACCAATGTAACAATTGCCGCGAGCGCCACTATCGTCAGAATGCGGCGAGGCGCCATATGCCATCCGTGTCGGGTGCAAACATCACTGGATAAGAATAGGACGACCCGTTGCGTTGCCGATGCATTTCATACTCCAGTGTGCTACCACGTTGGGTTACAAATGTTATGTCGCCGAGTAGTCGATAGGAAGCACTGACCGCCTGGCGGACGTAACCTGGCGTTATCGGACCTCCAGCCGTCTCGCCTGCTCCTCCTGCTCCTTCAATCACGGGCGTTCTCCAACGGAGTATCCAGCCGGTTGGGGAAGTCGAGCGGGAACATGGAACGCGGGAACGGGTCCACAGCTGAGGCAGCAATAGCGTTTGACGTCAGCGCGGTGTGGGCCTGCACGTCGAAGGCGTCTACCGTAGTGTCGAGTGCGTAGCAGCTCAGGAGAAAGACAAGTACTGTGGCACCGATGATTGCGCGCATAGCTACTATCGCCGGACCTCCAGCCGTCTCGCCTGCTCCTTCCTGCTCCTTCCTGCTCCTTCCTGCTCCTTCCTGCTCCTTCCTGCTCCTTCCTGCTCCTTCCTGCTCCTTCCTGCTCCTTCCTGCTCCTGCTCCTTCCTGCTCCTTCCTGCTCCTTCCTGCTCCTTCCTGCTCCTTCCTGCTCCTTCACAATCACGGGGCGGACGAGCGGATGTCTCGCCGCCCGGCCAGGTCCTTTGGCGGATACCGACGCAGGCGCGAGACGTCAAGGCGCGCGGCGGCGTCCACAACGGGGACGTCGGCGACAACTCAGGAGGGGAATTCGAACGACAACGGGGCACTGCGCAGGAAGGCGCAGGATGATTCGTCGATGCTGCGGTCGCCGGTCGGTGGTTCCGCCTGCGGCGCGGGGGACACGCCGCCAAGCGTCACACCGAGCGGCACGGTGGCCTCACCGTCGAACGGGCCCGGGGTCGCGACGGCGCGGGATGGTGCCGATGCACCGCCGGACGCGAATCTTCCCGCGGGCCGCGCCCTCGGGTGCCGCGGCGTGGACGCGTTGAGCGAAGGCGAGGGTGCCCGCGACGGCGAGGTCCCGAGCAAGGTCGACCCAACGATCGCCGCAGCGATTCCGGACGAGGTCGCGGCACTCGCGGCGGGCCTCCATGGCCTCGATGCCTTCGCGCTCGACACGCGCCTGCGTGCGACGCTCGCCGCCATGCACCGGGTCCACTGGCAGACGGGGCGGCTCCTACGACTCGTCTTCGACCTCCGACTCTACCGTTGGCTCGGCTTCCGGACGGCGGCGCGGTACGTGAAGGAGCGCCTCGGGCTCGGCATGCGCACGGCGCAGGGGCTCGTCGCGGTGGAGCGCGTCACGGGGCGCGCGCCGCAGCTCGCGGCGGCGTACGAGCGCGGCGCGATCTCGGCGCTGCGCGCGCTCATCATTGCGCCCGTCCTGAGCGAGACCCACGAGGCCGCGTGGGTGGCGCGCGCGACGGAGGTGACAGTCCGGCGGCTCGGTGACGAGGTCACCTGGGCCCTCAATCACCAGGACGTGCGGCCGCTCTGCGTACCGGTCGCTCTGCCGCCGGCGGGCGCGCTCGTCATGCCCACGGATGCGCAGATGCGTGCGCGTTTCCCCGACGAGACGCCGGAGGTCGTGCTCAGCATCCCGGCGCCGGCGTCGGTGGCGGCGCTCTTCGAGACGGCGCTCGCGGCGTTCACACCGGCCGGTGCGCCGCGCTGGCGTGGCTTGGAGCAACTGCTCGAGCACGTCGGGCCGAATGGCAAGCGCAGCCGCGCCATCGGGATCCTGTGTTCGAGCGCGACGGCTGGCGCTGCGCGGTGCCGGCGTGCAGTGCGCGGGGAGCCTTGCACGATCATCACATCATTTTCCGCTCGCGCTCGGGCGGCAACGGGCGCGAGAACCGCGTGACGGTCTGCGCGACGCACCACCATCACGGGCTGCACGGTGGCGGGTCCGTGCGCGCGTGGGGCGAGGCGCCTGACGGCATCCACTGGGAACTCGGAGTGCGGCGGAACGCCCCGCCGCTGCTCGCGCTGATTGGAGACCGTTATGTGAGTGCGCGTTGAGCGGGCGAGCAGCGGCGGCAGTTCGGTTGCGCGAGACGCCCGGCAGAGCGCCGATCGATCACGCGCCTTCGGCCGCGCGCACGCGGCGCTCGAGCGTTTCCGTGTCCTCCGGGGTGAGGCTGAAGTAGCGCGCCTCGGGATGGTGGAAGACCAGGGCGGACACCGACCCCTCGGGCTCCATCATGAAGCCCTCGGTCAATTGCACGCCGATCTGGCGCTCGACGTCGAGGAGCGCGAAGAGCTGCGCTTGATCCTCCAGCCGCGGACACGCCGGGTAGCCGAACGACACACGCACCCCGCGGTACTGCGCCTTGAAGAGCTCGGCCATCGTGATGCCGGACGGGTCCGCGAAACCCCACATCTCGCGGATCTTCTGGTGCAGCAGCTCGGCGAACGCCTCGGCGCCCTCGAGCGCCAGCACCTGGAGCACGTGCGATCGCAGGTACTCGCCCGCGGTCTTCCACTGCTCGGCGAGCGCCCGGACGCCCGGGCCGACGGTGGTCGCGAACATGCAGACGTAGTCGGTGCGACCGGACTCGCGCGACGCGGTGAAGTCGGCGAGGCAGAGACCACCGTCCTTCTGCTGGCGACCGAAGTCGAAGCGCTGCACCGGCCGATCCCCCTCCGGACCGAAGATCAGCAGCGCGTCGCCCTCGCTCTGCGCGCGGAAGAACTTGTACACCGCGCTCGCGCCGATATCGGGCCGGCGCAGCATCTCCTCCTCCACCGCGGTGACGGTGGCGCGCAGCTCGCGCGCCTTGGGATCACCCGCCGCCAGCGCCTCGGTGAACCGGCCCTTGAACCCGAGATGGCGGGTGAAGAGCATGACGGGATTGATGTACGGGAAGATCGCGTCGAGATCGTAGTCGCGCAGCACGTGCAGCTTGAGGTCGGGCGGCTGCGGAATCGGGAAATCCTGCCGCAGCAGGGCCCGGGTGAACGCGCGCGGCGGCGCCGCCGGCTTCACCTCGGCCGCCGTCGCCGCCGTCAGCGCGGCGCCCTCCCGCGCGAGCCGGTCGTCGAGGGCGGCGCGCCGCTCCGGATCCTGTAGCTGGTTCGCCAGGTCGAGGCCGGTCATCGCGTCCTGGGCATAGGCCACCAGGCCGGCGTACTCGGGGGCGATGCGGGTGCGCGTGAAGCGGTTGGTGAGCGCCGCGCCGCCGACCAGGATCGGGCACGCGATGCCGGCGCGCGCGAGGTCTTGCGCGGTGATCACCATCATCTGCGCCGACTTCACCAGCAGGCCGGAGAGCCCGATCGCGTCCGGCGCGTGCTCGCGATACGCCCGCACCAGCTCGTCGGGCGGCACCTTGATGCCGAGGTTCACGACCCGATAGCCGTTGTTGCCGAGGATGATCTCGACCAGGTTCTTGCCGATGTCGTGGACGTCGCCCTTGACGGTGGCGAGCAGGATCTTCCCCTTGGTCGAGCTCTCGGCCTTCTCCATGTGCGGCTCGAGGTGGGCCACCGCGGCCTTCATCGCCTCCGCCGATTGCAGCACCTCGGCGACGATCAGCTCGTTGCGCGTTGAACAGCCGGCCGACCTCGTCCATGCCCGCCATGAGCGGGCCGTTGATGATCTCGAGCGGCCGCCGGGCTTGCAGCGCCTCGTCGAGGTCCTCGTACAGGCCCTCCTTCGAGCCGACCAGGATGTAGCGCGCCAGGCGCTCGTCGAGCGGGAGGCGCTTCCAGTCCTCGACCGTCTGCTTGGTCTTGCGGTCGCGGAAATGCGCGGCGAAGGCGGCGATCGGATCGGCGCCGCGCCACCAGATGAGGTCCTCGGCCAGCGCGCGCTCCGCCGCCGGGATCTCGGCGTAGCGCTCGAGCTTCTCCGAGTTGACGATCGCCATGTCGAGACCGGCCTGCACGCAGTGGTAGAGAAAGACCGAGTTCAGCACCTCGCGGCCCGCGGCCGGCAGGCCGAAGGAGACGTTGGAGACGCCGAGGATCGTCTTGCAGCGCGGGAGGTTCTCCTTGATGAGGCGGATGCCTTCGATCGTCTCCACGCCCGAGCCGATGTAGTTCTGGTCGCCGGTGCCGACCGGGAACACGAGCGCGTCGAAGATGATGTCCTCCGGCGCGACGCCGTACTGCTCGGTGAGCAGCGCGTGGGAGCGCTCGGCGATCGCGAGCTTGCGGGCGCGCGTGATGGCCTGGGCCTGGGCCTTGTCCTCGTCGATGCAGCCGACCACCAGCGCGGCGCCGAACGTCCGCGCCAGCGGCACCACGCGCTTGAAGCGCTCCTCGCCGTCCTCGAGGTTGATCGAGTTGATGAGCGACTTGCCCTGCGTGCGCTTCAGCGCCTTCCTCGAGCACCCGGGCGTCGGTGGAGTCGAGCATGATGGGGACCTTGACCTTCTTGCGCCACCATCTCGAGGAAGCGGGTGATGTCCTCGACCTCGGGACGATCGGGGTCCTGCAGGCAGACGTCGATGATGTGGGCGCCGCGGCGCACCTGCAGCCGACCGATCTCGCTCGCCTCCTCGATCTTGTCCTCGCGCGATCAACTGCTTGAACTTGCGGCTGCCGAGCACGTTGGTGCGCTCGCCGACGATCACCGGCCGTGTGTCGTCGTCGATCACGAGGGTCTCGATGCCGGACACCGCCGAGCGCCGGACGTCCGGAATGCGTCGCGGCGCGTGTCGCCGCGCGCCGTCTCGGCGAGCAGGGAGATGTGCTCCGCGACGGTGCCGCAGCAGCCGCCGACCAGATTGACCCAGCCCTCCGCGATGAAGCGCCCGACCTTGGCGGCGACCATCGGCGGCGTCTCGTTGTAGCGTCCGTTCTCGTCCGGCAGGCCGGCGTTCGGCACGCAGGCGACGGGAAACCGCGCCAGGCCAGCGAGGGTGCGCAGGTGGTCCGTCATGAAATCCGGACCGGTGGCGCAATTGAGCCCGATCCACAGCAGATCGCGGTGCGCCAGCGAGACGTAGAACGCCTCGACGTCCTGGCCGGCGAGCAGGGTGCCCATGACCTCGATGGTGCCCGAAACCGCGATCGGGACGCTGGTCCCGAGACGCGCCTGGGCGCGGTCGATGCCGACGAGGCCGGCCTTGACGTTCAGCGTGTCCTGCGAGGTCTCGAGCAGCAGCACGTCGACGCCGCCCTCGATCAGCCCCGCCGCCTGTACCTCAGTAGTGTCCCGCCAGCTCGTCCCAGGTGACCCCGCCCGTGACCGAGATGGTCTTCGTCGTCGGTCCCATGGAGCCGGCGACGAAGCGGGGGCGCTCCGCCGTGCCGTAGGCCGCGGCGGCCTCGCGCGCGAGACGCGCGGCCGCGACGTTGATCGCGTGCGTCTGGTCGGCCAGGCCGTACTCGGCGAGCACCAGCGGCGTCGCGCCGAACGTATCGGTTTCCGCGATGTCGGCGCCGGCCGCGAAGAACCCCTCGTGGATGCCGCGGATCACGTCGGGCCGGGTGATCACCAGGTGCTCGTTGCAGCCTTCCAGGTCGGCCCCGCCGAAGTCGGCCGCGGCCAGGTCGAGCGTCTGGATGGTGGTCCCCATCGCGCCGTCGAGGACGAGGATGCGCTCGGTCAGGAGTCGCTTCAGGAGGGCGCTGCGCTGGTCGCGGTCGTCGGCCATGGTCCGCACTCCGCGCCGTCGCGGAGAGCCCATGAGTGTACTTCGGCCCGATGGTCTCTGCCAGTCGCCAAAGCCTGGGGCAACCGGCCGGCGGCGCGGGACAGAGGAGGCACGTTGAACTGCCACGGGGGATCGTGCACCCTGACCCCTGATGGATCCTGGAGCGGCCACGTTCGTGATCGGACGCGTCGGCGCGCTCGATCGTCCGGCCGTCGCCGGCACGGCGCGGCCGCTGCCGCGCGGACGGCTCGCCCGGATGATACGCGCCGAGCCGGGCGGCCTCGCGCTGACGGCGCGGTGAGCGCCCCGGCCACACCACTCCCGCCGCTCGGCGCGACGTGCGACGGGAGCGGCGTCCACTTCGCGCTCTTCTCGGAGCACGCGCATGCCGTCGAGCTCTGCCTCTTCGATCGCGACGACTCCACGCGCGAGATCGGACGGACGTCCCTCGCCCGCACCGGCGACGGGATTGGCGCGGGCACGTGGGCGGGCTGCCGCTCGGCACCCCGTATGGCTATCGCGTCGACGGCCCGTTCGCGCCGCACGAGGGCCATCGCTTCAACCCCGCGAAGCTCCTCACCGACCCCTACGCCCGCGCCATCACGCCGCTCCGTGAGTGGAGCGACCGCCTCCTCGGCCACATACCCGGCCGTCCGGAGGAGGATTCTGGCGCGCGACGATCGGGACGACGCCGACGTCGCGCCGCGCAGCCTGGTCGTCGATCCTGCCTTCGATTGGGGTGACGATCGGCCGCCGCGCACCCCGTGGGAGCGGACCGTCATCTACGAAGCGCACTGCAAGGGCGCGACCGCGCGGCACCCGGACGTCCCGGAGCCGCTGCGCGGGACGTATCTCGGATTCGCGGCGCCGCCCGTCCTCGAGCACCTGGTCGCGCTCGGCGTCACCGCGGTCGAGCTGCTGCCGATCCACCACGGCGTGTCGGAGCGGCATCTCGCCCGGCACGGCCTGACGAACTACTGGGGCTACAATACGCTCGGCTTCTTTGCTCCCGACGCACGCTTCGCCAGCGCGGGCGGCCGCGGCGAGCAGGTGCGCGAGTTCCAGACGATGGTACGCGCGCTGCACCGGGTCGGCATCGAGGTGATCCTCGACGTGGTCTACAATCACACCGCCGAGGGCGATCGTCTCGGCCCGACCCTCGCCTTCCGCGGCATCGACAATCGCCTCTACTATCGTCTCGTCGAGGGCGACCTCCGCACCTACGTGAACTACACCGGCTGCGGCAATACCCTCGATCTGCGCCATCCGCGCGTGCGCGCGCTCGTCGTCGACAGCCTGCGCTACTGGGTCGAGGTCATGCACGTCGACGGCTTCCGCTTCGATCTCGCGTCGGCGCTGGCGCGCGACCCGGACGCGTTCGAGCGCGACGCCGCGCTGTTCGCGGCGCTGCGCGCCGATCCACTCCTCGCCGCGGTGAAGCTGATCGCGGAGCCGTGGGATGCCACGGCCGAGGGATATCGTCTCGGCGGATATCCCCCGCCCTGGCGCGAGTGGAACGACCGCTACCGCGACGGCGTCCGCCGCTGGTGGCGCGGCGACGCCGGCCGCGCGGGCGACTTCGCGGCGCGCGTCGTCGGCTCGCCGGACGTGTTCGGCGCCCCGGAGCGGGGCGCGACGGCGAGCATCAACTATGCCACCGCGCACGACGGCTTCACCCTGCGCGACCTCGTGAGCTTCGACCACAAGCACAACGCCGCGAACGGTGAGGACGGCCGCGACGGCACCGATCAGAACTGGAGCTGGAACTGCGGCGTCGAGGGGCCGACCGACGACGTGGCGACCCGCGCGCTGCGCGCCCGCCAGCAACGCAATCTGCTGGCTACGCTCCTCCTCTCGCGCGGCGTCCCGATGCTCCGGGCCGGCGACGAGATCGGGCAGACGCAGGAGGGCAACAACAATGCCTACTCGCAGGACAATCCGACCACGTGGATGGACTGGGAGCTCGACGACGAGCGGACCGCCCTGCTCCGGGTCGCGCGCCGTCTGACGAGCCTCGCGCGCCGGCATCCGGGCCTGCGCGATGCCGACCGACCCGCCGCCGCGGATCTCGTCTGGTACGGCGCGGAGGGCGCACCGCTGCGCGAGGAGGACTGGCAGGACCCGGGGCGTCGCACGCTCGCGCTTCGCGTCGACGGCACCCTGCTGCTGCTCTTCAACGCGGACGACCGCGGCGTCACGTTCACGCTACCCGCGGATGCGGAATCGCCGTGGGCGCCGCTCTTCGACAGCGCGCAGGACGAGATCGCCGCGCAGCCGGCCGCGGGCGGACGGTATCACCTCGCGGACCGGTCGCTGGCGCTCCTCGCCCGCCGGCCGCCGATCGGCCGTTGACGGGCCGCGCTCGCTTCTCTACCCCTTGAGGAGGTCGGGAGGGTCCCGGTGAGCGGCGAGGACTGGTACAAGGACGCGGTCTTCTACGAGCTGCACGTCCGCGCCTTCATGGACAGCAACGGCGACGGCATCGGCGACTTCCCGGGCCTGACCGAGCGCCTCGACTACATCCGCGACCTCGGGGTCGACTGCCTCTGGCTGCTGCCCATGTACCCGTCGCCGCTGCGCGACGACGGGTACGACATCTCCGACTATCGCGGCATCCACCCGGACTACGGCACGTTGGACGATTTCCAGCGCCTCCTCGACGCCGCGCACGCATGCGGCCTGCGCGTCATCGCCGACCTGGTGCTGAACCATACGTCGGATCAGCATCCCTGGTTCCAGGAGGCGCGACGGTCGCCGGACTCCCCGTATCGCGACTACTACGTGTGGAGCGACACCGACCAGCGCTACCGCGAGGCACGCATCATCTTCCTCGACAGCGAGGTCTCCAACTGGACCTGGGATCCGGTCGCGCGCCAGTACTACTGGCACCGCTTCTATCACCACCAGCCCGACCTCAACTTCGACAACCCCGCCGTCCGCAATGCGATGCTGGAGGTGATGCGCTACTGGCTCGATCGCGGCCTCGACGGTTTCCGGCTCGACGCGGTGCCGTACCTCTTCGAACGCGAGGGAACGAACTGCGAGAACCTTCCCGAGACCCACGCGTACCTGCGCGAGCTGCGCGCCGAGATCGACGCACACTACCGCGGCCGCATCCTCTTCGCCGAGGCCAACCAGTGGCCGGCCGACGTCCGTCCCTATTTCGGCGACGGCGACGAGTGCCACATGGCGTTCAACTTCCCGCTCATGCCGCGCCTCTTCATGGCGCTGCGCGGCGAGGAGCGCCGTCCGATCATCGACATCGTGCGCCAGACGCCCGACATCCCCGCGAGCTGCCAGTGGGGCACGTTCCTGCGCAACCACGACGAGCTGACGCTCGAGATGGTCAGCGACGAGGAGCGCGACTACATGTACCACGAGTACGCCACGGATGCGCGCATGCGGCTGAACCTCGGCATCCGCCGCCGGCTGGCGCCATTGATGGAGAACGGCCGTCGGCAGGTCGAGCTGCTCCACAGCCTGCTGCTGTCGTTGCCGGGGAGCCCGGTGCTGTACTACGGCGACGAGATCGGCATGGGCGACAACATCTTCCTCGGCGACCGCAACGGGGTGCGTACCCCGATGCAATGGACGCCCGACCGCAACGCCGGCTTCTCGCACTGCGACCCGGAGCGGCTCTACCTGCCCGTCAACGTGAATCCCCTCTACCACTACCAATCGCTCAACGTGGAGACGCAGCTGCGGACGCAGACGTCGTTGCTCAACTGGGTGAAGCGGCTCATTCGCGTACGCCGCAAGTACCCCGTCTTCGGCCGCGGCGCGATCGAGTTCGTGCTGCCCGAGAACGACAAGATCCTGGCGTACGTGCGCGCGAACGGCGACGCGACCATCCTCTGCGTCAACAACCTCTCGCGTTTCGCGCAGGCCGCCGAGCTCAACATGCGCCGGTTCGCCGGCCGGGTGCCGATCGAGCTCTACGGCGAGACGCGGTTTCCGATGATCGGGGACCTGCCCTATCTCCTGACGCTCGCCCCGCACGGTTTCTACTGGTTCCGGCTGGAGGTACCGTGATCGTCATCGTCCACGGCTACGAGGGCTCCGGCCCGGGACACTGGCAGCGCTGGCTCCACGACGAGCTGCGGGCGCGCGGCCAGGCCGTCGCCTTTCCGGAGCTGCCCACGCCGTGCGCGCCGTGCAGGGATGCCTGGGTCGCCGGGCTCGCGGCCGTCGTCGCCGCAGCCGAGGGGCCGGTCACCTTCGTCTGCCATTCCCTCGGGTGCTGGGCGGTCGATCACCTGCTGGCGACCCGACCGGATCTCCCGATCCGCGCCGCGCTCCTCGTCGCCCCGCCGTCGCCCCTCCTGCCGTTCGAGCCGGTGGAGAGCTTCCTCCCGCCGCCGCGTCGGCGCGACGCCTGGGCGCCGATCGCGACGCGAACGCTCGTCGTCGGCAGCGACGACGACGACTACGCGAGCGCCGAGGAGATCGTCGAGATCGCCCGCACCCTCGACGTTCCGTACCGCATCCTGCCCGGCGCCGGGCATATCAACGTCGCGTCGGGCTACGGCCCCTGGCCGTTCGCGCTGGAGTGGCTCGCAACCGTCGGCGGCCGGGACGAGGGCGGGCCGGGAAGGCGGCGCTAGATCGGCACGCGGATGCCGCGTCGCGCCAGCGCGACCGTCAGGGCGCTCAGCACCGCCACGCAGAGCACGACCGCGGCGAGACCGCTCGCCTCGGGCAGCGCGAGCGGGTGTCCGACGAGGAACTCGATCGGGTAGTACACGAGCAGATACTGCAGCACCCACGCGGTGAGCGCGTTCGCGCCGAGCCGGACCAGGGCGTCCGGGAAACGCCAGCCGCGCCGCTCGAGGCCGGAGAGCGCCACGATCAACGCGGCGGACGCGGCGCTGGCGAGCAGGACGAAGCTGCTCGTCCCGATCACCTTGTTGAACGGCACGCCGACCGCGCGCAGGAGCACCGCGAGCACGAGGCACGCGAGCGCAACCGTGACGGCGCGGCGCTCGTACGAGACCCGGTCACGCGCGGCGAGCGGCCGACCGACGACGTAGCCGACCAGGGTGATGGCGAGGAACGGCGCGCAGTCGGTGAGCGAGCGATGCACCGCGTTGTTGCCCGGACCGTAGTGCGTCGCCGTGATGACGGCGGCAGCGAGGAGGATGACGGCGTCGGGCAGGCCGGCGAGCGCCGCGGCGAGGAGACCGCCCGCGCCCAGGGTCTGCAGCACCCCCCAGCGAAACTCGATCCGCTGCGCCAGGACGCCGTCGAGCACCATGCCGAGGGCGATCAGCTGCAGGAACCGCCGCGCCGCGCGCAGTCGCGCGTGCCGTGGATCGCCGCCGCCGCGGTAGCGCTCGAGGAACAGGACGAGGGACACGCCGATGAGGAACTGGAAGATCGGCGCCGGGAAATCCAGCGGGAGGAGCTCGTTCCCGAGGTTGTGCGCGAGCCAGTACGGACGCTCTGCGGGCAGCAGGTTGACGAGGTTCGCCACCAGCATCGCGAGCACCGCGAGCGCACGCGCCACGTCGAGGAAGCGTAGCCGCTCACGACCGGAGGACGCTGCTTCGGCGGTGCCGGTCACCGGCTCCGGCCGCTGCTATGCGGGACCATCGACGGCGACGGGGCGGGCGCGCCGGCCGCCGGGATGCCCGTCAGGCCGCGCGAGGGCAGCTCCGGACCGCACGCCGGATCGCCCGGCTTCAGCGTCGCGAGCTGCGAGCGCTCGATGACGCCGAAGATCTCGTTCGGCCGGGCGAACGAGCGAAAGAGCTGGTCCATCACGGCCGCCTGCGTGCGATGGCTCTCGAGCGCGCCGAGCTTGGCCTCGACCTGCGCGCGCTCGAGCGGCAGCGAATACCACTTCGCCGGAGCGAAGGTGAATGGCGGCTCCGGGAGCGGGCCACCCACGCCGGGGGGCGGCGGCCACCGGCCGTCGTGCACGAGGTACGTGAGGAGGAGGTCGGGGATCTTCGATTCGCCGCCGGCGGCGCCGAGGGACTTCAGCGCAGCCAGCACGAACGTGAACGTCGCGCAGTGGTCCGGGTGCGTGTCGAGGGGCGTCGGCAGTGCGATCCAATCGGGATCCGCGAGCGCCACCAGGTGCGAGATCTGCCCGATCAGGGCGCGGCTGGTGTAGCGCGCGTTCGGGTTGAACGCCTCGGGATAGGGGGGCCGATCGTCGCGCGTGAACGGGGACTCGTACGCCGGTACGTGCGGGCCGCGGCGCCAGATCTCGGCCAGGCCGCCGTCCGGGAAGCCGAGGAACGTCACCGAGATGGGCAGGATGTGGTACTGCTCGAGCGCGACGAGCGCCTCGGCGCGCCGCAGCTCGCCGAAGCCGCGATAGTCGACGGCCGTCGGCTGGCGGTGGCCGGTCGCGAGCGCGACGGCCTCCGGGTAGCCGTCGCCGCTCGTCATGAAGAGCACGTGCACGCGCCCGCCACCATCGAGCACCTGCTGCATCAGCCCACCCGCCCCGAGCGACTCGTCGTCCGGGTGCGGCGCCACGACCAGCAGGCGCAGCTTCGGGGGGACCTTGAGCTCCTCGGTGGCGCCGGCGCGTCCGCCCGTGACCGGCAGGGCGGCGACGAGGGCCAGCAGCGCGAGCACGTGCCGGCGGCCTCCCCGCTGACGCTTGCCTTCGCGGCCCCTTCGCGTCACCCTTCCCCCCAGACCTTGGCGGCGCATGCCCCCCTATTGATATCGGCATCGACCCCCGGCGTCACCTGGGCTTCGGCTGCCGGCGAATGGAGCGACCATGACGACCTTCCGGACCTGTCCCCTGTGCGAGGCGACCTGCGGCCTCACGATCACGACGCGCGAGCGCGAGGTGACCAGCATCCGCGGCGACGACGACGACGTGTTCAGCCACGGCTTCATCTGCCCGAAGGCCTACGCGCTGAAGGAGCTCGACGCGGATCCCGATCGCCTGCGGCGGCCGCTGGTCCGCCGGCGGAACGGCTTCGAGCCGGTCGCGTGGGAGGACGCCTTCGCGGAGGTCGAGCGCGGACTGTCCGCGGTGCTCGCCGCGCACGGCCGGCAGGCGGTCGGCGCGTACCTCGGCAATCCGAACGCGCACAACCTCTCGGGCATGCTGTACGTGCCGGTGATGCTGCGGGCGCTCGGCAGCCGGAACGTCTTCTCGGCCAGCACCGTCGACCAGATGCCGAAGCAGGTCTCGGCGGGCCTGATGTTCGGGACGATCCTCAGCATCCCGGTCCCGGACGTCGATCGCACGGACTACCTGCTCATGCTCGGCGCCAATCCGCTCGCCTCGAACGGCAGCCTGCTGACCGCGCCGGACATGAAAGGCCGCTTGCGGGCGCTGCGCCAGCGGGGCGGAAGGCTCGTCGTGGTCGATCCGCGCCGGAGCCGCACGGCGGAGGAGGCCGACGAGCACGTCTTCGTACGCCCCGGGACCGATGCGTATCTGCTCTTCGCCATGGTCCAGACGCTCGTCGAGGAGAAGCTCGAGCGTCTCGACCGGCTCGCCTCGCTCGTCGCCGGCCTGGCCGAGGTCCGTACCCTGGCCCGCGACTTCGCCCCGGAGCGTGTCGCCGCGACGTGCGGTGTCCCGGCGACGACGATCCGGCGCCTCGCCCGCGAGCTCGCGGCCGCGCCGCGCGCCGCGGTATACGGCCGCATCGGCACGTGCACCCAGGAATTCGGCACGCTCGCCAGCTGGCTCGTCGACGTCCTGAACGTCCTCACCGGCAATCTCGACCGCGACGGCGGCGCAATGTTCACCAAGGCGGCGGCAGGATCGCGCACCGCGCACGGCCCGGGGGGCCGCGGCCGGGGCGTCGAATTCGGACGCTGGACGAGTCGGGTACGCGGTCTGCCGGAGGTCTACGGCGAGCTGCCGGTCGTCTGCCTCGCGGAGGAGATCGAGACGCCGGGCGACGGACGCATCCGCGCCCTCGTCACGATCGCCGGCAACCCGGCCCTCAGCACGCCGAACGGCGGTCGACTGAGCGCCGCCCTCGCCTCGCTCGACTTCATGGTGAGCGTCGACATCTACCTGAACGAGACGACGCGTCACGCCAACGTGATCCTGCCGCCCGCCTCGACGCTCGCCCGCGGCCACTACGATCTCGCCCTGTACAATCTCGCGATCCGCAACGTCGCACGCTACTCGCCGCCGGTATTCCCGCTGGCGGACGGCGAGCTCGACGAGTGGCGCATCCTGCTACGGCTCGCCGCGATCGCGGGCGGCCAGGGGTGCGGCGCGGACGTCGACGCGCTCGACGATCTCGTCGCCGCGGCGTTGGTGCAGCGCGAGGTCTCGTCGAGCGGCTCCCCGCTCGCGGGGCGGAACGTCGACGAGATCCTCGGCGCGCTCGCGACCCGCCGCGGTCCCGAGCGCCTCGTCGATCTCCTGCTGCGCGGCGGCCCCTACGGCGATCACTTCGGGGCGCGGCCCGAGGGGCTGACGCTCGGGTTGCTCGAGGCGCACCCGCACGGCATCGACCTCGGCCCGCTGCAGCCCCGCCTTCCCGAGGTCCTGCGAACGCCCTCCGGAAAGATCGAGCTCGCGCCGCCGGCGATCGTCGCCGACGTCGAGCGGCTGCGCGCCGCGCTCGACCGCACGGATGGGCGCATGGTGCTGGTCGGCCGGCGACACCTGCGCTCGAACAACTCCTGGATGCACAACCTCGACGTGCTGGTGAAGGGCAAGCCGACCTGCACCCTGCAGCTGAACCCGACCGACGCCGCGCGTCTCGGCATCGGCGACGGCGAGACGGCGCGCGTCGCCTCACGCGTCGGCAGCGTCGCCGCGCCCGTCGAGGTGACCGACGCGATCATGCCGGGCGTCGTCAGCCTGCCGCACGGCTGGGGCCACGATCAGCCGGACGTGGGCCTGCGCGTGGCGCGCGCCCATGCCGGCGTCAACAGCAACCTCCTGGCCGACGAGACGGCGTTCGACCCGCTCTCGGGAAACGCCGTCCTGAACGGCATCCCCGTCACGGTGGAGCGCTGCTAGCGATCGCTATTTGCAGTTCAGCTTGGTGTCGCGCGTCGGCCCGCCGCTGAAGGTGCAGGCGGGCACCGTGGGCGCCACGCCGAACACCACCTCGCCGCACTGATCGGTACCGGGCAGGCCGCCTGCCGGGAGCGCCTGCTCGTTCAGCTCGAGGGTGACGGTGAGGGGCTCCTGTCCCGGCGCCACCGCGTACGTGCCCTCGATGCCCTTCAGCACGACGGTCACCAGCCCCGGCACGCTCTTCGACTTGTTCGTGATCGTGATCTTCTTGATACCATTGCGGATCGGCGGATGGTTCGCCTTGTCGAGGTAGTTCCATTTCACCGGCGGCGTGCCGGCGACCTTCCAGCCGATCGGCAGGCCGGACGACAGGTACGCGCCGCCCGGAACGTGCTCGTCGACGACGAGGTGGTTCTGCGCGTCGAGGACGCGCACGTGGACGCCGTAGAGGTCGAGCGCCAGTGTCGGCCCGCCCGTCGGAATGATGAAGGCGCCCTTGAGGGAGAGCTTCTCGTCGCCGCTCGGCGGCCCGAGCTTGGTGAAGACCACCTTGGGCTTGATCCAGGTGCCGGTGCCGGCCGGGCGCGAGCAGGGATCGCCGCCGCCGATCTTCGGCGGATGGAAGGCGAGGCCGATGCAGAACCCGTCGCCGTCGCTGTCGTTGTCCGCGTCGGCGGGACAGGCGTCATCGCGATTGCAGATGCCGTCGCCGTCCGGATCGACGAGCTGGCACGTGCTGGAGCAGCAGTCGTCGGTGCCGTTGGCAGCGCCGTGGTCGCATTGCTCGCTGCCGTCGAGGATGCCGTTGCCGCACGATTCCAGGGTGCAATTGGCGTCGCAGCCGTCGCCGTTGTGGGTATTGCCGTCGTCGCACTGCTCCCCGGGATCGAGGAAGCCGTCGCCGCACGCCGGCTCGGCCGGGCGCGTCGAGGGCACGCAGACGAGGTGCGACTTCTCCACGCTCAGCTGCTCGCTCGCGAGATGGTTGGCGGCCGCGACCCCAGTGCGCGCGAAGCGCGTCTGCCCGGAGGCGTCCTTGATCGAGTAGCAGTGCAGCTGCGCCGACGGGCTGAGCACCGTGCCGCCGTTCACCGCGACCGCGTTGCAGACCGTCTCGGGTCCGGTCACCCGTGTGATCTTGGTTTCGAACGCGTCGTGCAGCGTACGCTGCTGCTCGGCGAACTTCGGCGAGCCGCTCGGCACCCTGGCGGTGTAGCATTTGAAGTGATCGATGTGCAGCGCCGACGGCTGGCCGTCGCGCGTCGAGGGCACGCAGAGGAGCTTCGCCTTCTTGGCGGTGAGCGGCCGGACGCCGAACTCGTCGTCGGCCGTCAGGTCGCGGGACGCGAAGCTCTGCTGGCCCGCGGCGTCCCGGATCTTGTAGCACTGCAGCTGGGCCGACGGGTCGTTGATGCCCTGCCCGTTCACGTCGACCGGATCGCAGAACGAGTCGGTCTTGATGACGTTCGTCAGCTTCGACTCGAACGCATCGTCGAGCGCGAGCTGCTGCTGCACGAAGCCCGTGCCGCCGGGCGCCGTGCGCGCCTTGTAGCACTTGTAGTGATCGATGTTCGGACCCGCCGTGACGGTGGGCACCGGCGTCGGCGTCACGGTGGCGGTGGCGGTGACGCTCGGGGTGGCGGTGCGGGTAACGGTGGGGGTGGCGAGCGGCGTCGGCGTGGCGCTGCCGGTCGGTCCGGGCGTGCCGCCGCCGGCGGTCGGCGTCGGCGAGCGCGTCGGTGTGGGCGTGCGCGTCGGCGTGATCGTGACGGTCGCGGTCGCCGTCGGACAGGTGAACGCCGAGCACGTCGCGTTGCAGCAGCTGCCGTCGGCGCCGGCGCCCTTGTCGCAGACCTCGCCCGTCTGGCGGATGCCGTCGCCACAGACCGGGCAGTTGGGATAGGGCCCGTCGGCGATCACGTGGTCGATGCGCGCCGGGTTGAACACGACCCCGGCGCCGATCTGCGGATTGCTCCCCGCCGGATGCGTGGTGACGATGGTGCCGCCCGGGTTGGCGAGGTACTGCGAGCCGCTCCGCAGCTGCATCGGCTGACGGGCGATGAGATCGATCTCCGAGCCACCCGGCACGTTGGTCGAGCTCACGCCCGCGTGCCCGTCGATCTTGATGTTGTCGCTGACCGTGAGGGCGCAGCCCGCGAGCGAGATGCTCTGCCCCTCCCCGCTGCTGCTGCCACCGGTGGCGATGATGTTGCGCGAGACGGTCAACGCCGCGTTCGACGCCAGGCCGGCCGTGAAGTCCACGAATCCGCCCGTGCCCGTGGCAGCGACGCCGCTGGTCGTGATCGGGCCGGACAGCGTGATCGCGCCGCCGCTATCGCCCGTGACGTCGCCGCCGTCGTCCTGGCCGGTCACGTCGAGCGAGCCGGTGAGCACGAAGTCGCGCCCGGCGCTGAAATCGAAGTCCCCGCCGTCGCCGCCGTCGCCGCCGCTCCGCATCACGATCGCGCCGGCGATCGTCAGGTTGCCGTCGAGCGGGCCGATGGTGTTCGGGTCGTCGTCGCCCGAGTCGAGGGAGATCGTACCGCCCGAGCCGTCGAAGGTGCTGCCGCCGCTCGCCTGGATGGCCTGCCCGCTGCCGATGATCTGCAGCGTGCCGGACGCGTCGGCCTCGAAATCGCCGCCGTCGCCGCCCGAGGTCTCGGCGTCGCTGCCGTTCAGCTTCATCGTCGCGTTGTTGATGTTGATCGTGAGCGAGCCGCCGGGCGTGACGCCGCCGAGCACGTCCTCGCCGGCGGAGAACGTCATCGTGCCGCCGAAGCCGCCGCCCACCCGGCTGCTGACGTCGATCGTCTTGGTGATGGAGACGGAGTCGCCGGCGTCGATCTCGACGTCGCCGCCGTCGCCGCCGCCGCCGGTCGCGTCGATCTGCTGGTTCACCTGCACGTCGCGCGCGGCCTCGATGTCCACCTCGCCGCCCTCCGCCTGGTTGTCGCCGCTCACGCTGATCGCGCCGTTGGCGAGCACGCTGCCGCCGAGCGACGTCAGCGAGACGACGCCGCCGTCGGCGAAGCGGTCGCCGGTGTCGACGAAGCTCGTGATCCCGATCCCCTGCAAGGTCGAGCCGTTCTGCACCGTGAGGTCGCCCTGTGACGTGAGGTCGATCTCGCCCGCCCCGTCGCCCGAGACGTCGATCAGACCGCCGTTCACGATCGTGATGGCGCCGTTGCTGACGATCGTGATCAGCCCGCCCTGGACGATGAAGCCGTTCGGCATGACGAAGTCGCCGCGCGCCTTCAGCTTGCCCGTGCCGGTGAGCGTGACGTCGCCGGCGTTCACGATCTTGATGAACCCCTGGCCGTTCATCTGGAAGGTCTTCTGCAGCTGCAGCGCGCGTCCGCCGATGTCGAAGAGACACCCGGTGCCGGTCACCTCGATGCTGGTGCTCATGGTGACCGTGGTGGCGGTGCATGGGCCGCTCGGCGACGCGCAGAGGACGTTGGCGGTGTTGGCGACGCCGTCCGCGCCGCAGCTCCGGGCGACGGCGCCGGCGCGGCCGGGCAAGGCCGCCACGAGCGCGCAGGCGAGCGCGGCGGCGAGAGTCAGCGTAGTACGCATGCCGGGTGAAGTCCTTTCACGTTGGGGCTGCCGCGGCCCACGCGGCGAGAGGCGAATTATGCGAGCAGCCGGCCGCCGGGGTCAACTGAATTCCACCACTTGAAAATGTACGGCTCCGCCGGGGTTGACCCGTGCGCGTCCACTCCATACATCGGGCGCATGCCCGAACGCGCGCGCGTGCTGAGCGTGGGGCCGGGGTTCGACGCCGCCGCGGACGACGCACCGCGCCTGCTCGACACCTGGCGGAAGATCATCGCCACCGGCAACATCCCCGAGGGACGCCGTATCGACGTCGTGTCACGCTGGCTCCTCATCACCCGCGCCTGCGTCTTCTCGATGACCTTGACGTCGGCACTGATCGGCGGCCTGCTGGCCGCCGCCACGGCTCCCCATCCGCGCTGGGGCTACTTCGCGCTCGCCCTGCTCGGGCTCGTCCTCGCGCACGCCACCAACAACATGATCAACGACTACTTCGACACCACCGGGGGCGTCGACACCGAGGGCTATACGCGCGCGCTGTACGCCCCGCACCCGCTGCTGTCGGGTCTCATCAGCGTGAACGGGCTGCGGGCGACCATCGTCGGCTGCAACGTCGTCGATCTGGCGATCGGCATCGTGCTGCTGCGCGCCTGCGGCTGGCCGGTCGCCGCGTTCGCGCTGGCCGGGCTTTCCATCAGCGTGTTCTACGTCGCGCCGCCGCTGAAGTTGAAGCATCACGGCCTCGGGGAGCCCGGCGTCTTCGTCGTGTGGGGTCCGTTGATGATCTGCGGGACCTACTACGTCACCGCCGGCACGCTGCCGTGGTGGACCTGGGTCGCCTCGATCCCGTACGCGATCGTCGTGACCACGGTGCTGATCGGCAAGCACATCGACAAGTACGAGCAGGACCGCGCCCGCGGCATCCACACCCTGCCCGTCATCCTCGGCCGCGCCTTCTCGTTGCGCCTGAACCAGGCCTTGATGATCGGCTTCTACGTCACCGTCGCGGCCCTCGCCTTCTACGGCGTCGTCGGCTGGGGGGTCCTCCTGGTGGCGCTCGCGATTCCGCGGCTGTTCGAGGTGCTGCGCGCGTACTCCAGGCCGAAACCCGAGGTCGCGCCGGCCGGCTACCGTATCTGGCCGCTGTGGTTCGTCGCGCTCGCCTTCTACCACAATCGTCTCGCCGGCGGCCTGTTCGTCCTCGGCCTCGTGCTGAACGCGGTTCTCGGACTCTAGGCGCCCCGCGCCCGCGAGCCATGCGCCGCGCGTCGACAGCGCCCACGCCGGGCCGCCGCGCGCGTGGTTCGCAGACCGGGCGGCCGATCATGGCGCTGCTCGATCTCCTCGGCCGGCGCTGGGCGCTGCGCGTGCTGTGGGAGCTCCGCGACGGCGCGCTGACGTTCCGCGCGCTGCGCGAACGTTGCGACGCGATGTCGCCGAGCGTCCTGAGCGAACGCCTCGCGGAGCTCCGCGCCGCCGGCATCGTGGAGCTCGTCCGGACGACGGGCTATCGTCTGAGCGATGAGGGAGCGGCGCTGCTCGCGGCGCTCGCCCCGCTGCACGGCTGGGCGGCGCGCTGGGCGCGGCGCGCGCCGACGGCCAAGGGCCGTGGTGCGCCCTGAGCCCCGCCGTGGTCCGCGGGGCTTCGCCGTGCTAGCGTCCGGACGTGAGTCTGGCGCGCATCCGCGTGGTCCTCGTCCGACCGCAGCACCCCGGCAACGTCGGCGCCGCCGCACGCGCGATGAAGAACATGGGGCTCGCCGATCTGGTCCTCGTCGCGCCGCAGGCGCTCGACGTCGCCGCCGCGCGCGTCATGGCCGTGCACGCGGACGATGTGCTGGCGCGGCATCGCCGGGTGGACAGCCTGGCCGGGGCGATCGGCGACTGTGGACTCGTCGTCGCGGTGAGCGGCCGGGCCGCCGACGAGCGCGCCGACCCCGCCTCGCCGCGCGACCTGGCGGCCGCCATCCTCGCCGCCAGCGCCGGGAACGACGTCGCGCTGGTCTTCGGGCCGGAGGACCACGGGCTCTCGAACGACGACCTCATGCGGTGCCACCGCCTCGTGACCATTCCCGCGAGCGCCGAGTACACGTCGCTCAATCTCGCCCAGGCGGTGCTGATCTGCGGCTACGAGCTGCGTCTCGCGGCTCACGCGACGGGCCCCGCGGGCGTCACGCGCCGCCGCGCGCCGGCGGCGCTCGGCGAGCAGATGTTCGCGGCACTCGAGCGCGCGCTGCGGACGATCGGCTTCGTCCACCGCGACAACGGCGTCCACATGATGCGCGCGTTTCGGCGCATCTTCGGGCGCGCCGCGCTCGACGACTACGAGACGCGCGTCGTCCTCGGACTGGCGCGGCAGATCGAGTGGGCGGCCCGCCGTACCCCGCCCGAGCCGTTGACCTCGGGCTCGCATACGGGATCATGGACCCGATGACGCTCGCAAGGAGGACGCTCGAATGATCCGACGCGCGCTGCTCGCCCTCGTGCTCGCCGGCGTCGCCGCCGGCTGCGCGCCCCGTCCGTACTACGGCTACCGCCGCGAGATGACCGATCGCGACGCGTGGGAGATCGTCCGCCGCGACCCGTGCCGCTACGACGAGTACCGGCGCTTCGCGCAGGCACACAAGAACCCGGACAAGCGCCGCGCGGTGGTCTGGAAGCTGGCCCACGAGGGCTGCAGCGCGCAGCGGCAGTACGACCGGCCCGCGCCGGGGTACGACAACGACTATCACTGATCGTCGGTTGCCCCGCGCGTGACGCGCGCCGAGGAGCGGGCGGGGCTCGCCTCCGCGGCGCTGTGCGCGCTGGTAGGAGCCTTCGTGCCGGCCGTCGCCAAGCTGACCACCGATCGCGCCGACGCGTTGTTCGTCGCCGCCGCCACGGCCACCTGCGCCGGCATCGCCGCGCTGGCGGCGCTCGCCGCGCGCGGCGAGCTGGTCCTGTTCGTGCACCCGCGGATCGGCCCGCGCCTCTTCGCGGTCGGCGCGCTCGGAACCGGCGCCGCGTTCTGGCTCCTGTTCCGCGGCGCCCGTCACGCGAGCGCGATCGAGACCACCCTCTGCCTGCAGATCGAGCCGGTCTACTCGCTGATCGCCGCCTGGACGGCGCTCGGCGAGCGCCCGACGGCGCGACGTCTCGCGTGCGTCGCCCTGGTGCTCGCCGGCCTCGCCCTGGCGCTCGGCGCGCACGGCGCGTTCACGCCGTCGCCCGGCATCTGGCCGCTGCTCGCGACGCCGCTCTGCTGGCAATTGTCGCACCTGATCGTCGTCCGGCAGCTCGGCGGCGTGCCGCCGTCGGTGCTGACCGGCGCGCGCTACGTCCATGGCGGTCTGGTCCTCGCCCTCGCGTGGCTGCTCGCGGGCGCGGCGACCGGCGTCCCCACCGGCACCTCGCCGGGCGTTCTGCTGCTGGCGCTGGCCGTCCAGGGAATCGTGCTGGCGTACGTCGGCACGCTGCTGTGGTATCAGGCGATCACCCGCCTCGATCTGGCGCGCACCACGGCCATCGTCGTGCCCTCGATCCCCTTGCTCTCCCTCGTCGCCACCTTCGTGCTGCTCGGCGAGCGGCCGACCGGCGCGCAATGGGCGGGCATGCTGTTCGCCGCCGGCGGCGTCGCCGGCTTCGTCTCGGCGCCGCACGCGATCACGACCCGGCCGCGCGTCCCCATCTGGAGCGCGCCCCTGGTGGCGCCGCGGTCGCGGGAACGGTCCTGACCATGGCCTCGCGCATCGAGGACTACGCCCTCATCGGCGACTGCCAGACGGCGGCGCTCGTCGCCCGCGACGGCTCGATCGATTGGCTCTGCCTCCCGCGCTTCGACTCCGCCGCCTGCTTCGGCGCGCTGCTCGGCACCTCCCAGAACGGACGCTGGCTGCTCGCGCCCGCCGACGCCGGCTGCCGGGTCCGCCGCCGCTATCGCGACGATACCCTGGTGTTGGAGACGGACTACGAGAGCGCCGGCGGCGCGGTCACGGTCATCGATTGCATGCCGCTGCGCGGCACCGAGCCGGACCTGGTGCGGCTCGTGGTCGGGACGCGGGGCCGCGTACGAATGCGGATGCGGCTCGTCATCCGCTTCGACTATGGCTTGACGGTACCGTGGGTACGGCGCACGGCCGACGGCATCCGCGCGGTCGCCGGACCGGACTCGCTCCTCCTGCGCACGCCGGTCGCGCTCGCAGGCGAGAATCTGACGACCGTCGCGACGTTCGAGGTCGGCGCGGGCGAACGCGTGCCCTTCGTCCTGACGTGGCATCCGTCGCACGAGGAACCGCCGCGGCCGATCGACCCCGAGGAGGCGGTGGACGCGACGACGCGATGGTGGCGCGACTGGGCCGCGACCTGCGACGCCGACGGACGCTGGCGCGATGCGGTCGTGCGCTCCCTGATCACGCTGAAGGCGCTGACCTTCGCGCCGACGGGCGGCATCGTCGCCGCGCCGACGACGTCGCTGCCGGAACGGCTCGGCGGCGTGCGCAACTGGGACTACCGCTACTGCTGGCTGCGCGATGCGACGTTCACGCTCTATGCCCTGCTGATCTCCGGCTACCGCGAGGAGGCGTGCGCGTGGCGCGAATGGCTGCTGCGCGCCGTCGCCGGCAGCCCCGCCGATCTGCAGATCATGTACGGCATCGCGGGGGAGCGGCGGCTCCCCGAGCTCGAGCTCGGCTGGCTGTCGGGCTACGAGGGCGCGACGCCGGTCCGCATCGGCAACGCCGCCTCGCGCCAGCTCCAATGGGACGTCTACGGCGAGGTGCTCGACACCATGTACCAGTGCCGGCGCCACGGTCTGCGCGAGGAGGCGTCGGACTGGGCGCTCGAACGCTCCCTGCTCGACTACCTGGAGTCGTCGTGGGACCAGCCCGACGAGGGCATCTGGGAGGTGCGCGGTCCACGGCAGGAGTTCACGCACTCGCGCATGATGGTGTGGGTCGCGGTCGACCGCGCCGTCAAATCGACCGAGCGCTTCGGCCTCCAGGGTCCGGTCGATCGCTGGCGCGCGCTGCGCGCCACGATCCACGATCAGGTGTGCACCAAGGGCTTCGACCCGGGGCTCAACGCCTTCGTGCAGGCGTACGGCTCGCGCCTCCTGGACGCGAGCCTCCTCATGATGCCCCTGGTGGGGTTCCTGCCCGCGAGCGACCCGCGCATCCGCGGCACGCTCGCCGCCATCGAGCGTCACCTGCTGCAGGACGGATTCGTCGCGCGCTATTCGACGAGCGAGACGGTCGACGGTCTGCCACCGGGCGAAGGCGCGTTCCTGCCGTGCACGTTCTGGCTCGCAGACAACCTCGCGCTCGTCGGACGCCGGGCCGAGGCCGAGGCGCTCTTCGAGCGCCTCCTGGCGCTGCGCAACGACGTCGGCCTTCTCTCCGAGGAGTATGACGTCACCGCGCGCCGGCTGATCGGCAACTTCCCGCAGGCGTTCTCGCACGTCGGGCTCGTCAATACCGCGCACAACCTCACGCGCCACCACCGCGGTCCCGCCGAGGACCGGCGGCGGCACTGAGGAGTCGCCGCGTGGGCGCCGTGGCGCCGCGCCGCCTCGCCGTGATCGGGCACGTCGAGCACGTGACCGTGGGTAGCGTGGCGGCCCTGCCGACGCCGGGCGACATCGTCCACCTGGACGCGCCCTGCTGGTTTCCCGGCGGCGGTGGCGGCGTCACCTTCTTCCAGCTGCTGCGGAGCCCGGCGGAGATCCATCTGTTCACGGCGATCGGGAGCGACGACGCGGGCGCGGCGGTCGCCGCACGTCTGGCGGAGACGCGCGCCGTCGTCCACGCGGCGCGGCGCGACGCGCCGCACACGCGCGATCTCGTGCTCCTGACGTCGGGCGGCGAGCGCACGATCGTCGTGATCGGGCGGCCGCTGCAGCCGCGGCTGGCGGATCCGCTTCCCTGGGACGTGCTCGGCCGTTGCGACGCCGTCTTCTTCGCCGGACAGGATCCGGACGTGCTGCGCGCCGCCCGCGCCGCGCGCGTGGTCGTGGTGACGGCGCGCCGCCGTCCCGTTCTTCTGCGCTCCGGCGTCGCCGCCGACCTCGTCGTCGGCAGCGCCTCCGATCCGCTCGAGGCGAGCACGCTCGCCGACTATCCGGTGCCGCCGGGAGCGTTGGTCATGACCGAGGGCGCGGCGGGCGGGCGCATCGAGACCGCACGCGGCGTCGAGCGCTTTCCCGCCGCGGCGGCGCCGGCGGTGCGGCGCGGCAGCTACGGTGCCGGCGACAGCTTCGTCGGCGCGCTCACGTGGTATGTCGCCTGCGGCCTGCCGCTGGCCGAGGCCTGCCGCCGCGCCGCCGTGCACGGCGCGGCCGTGCTCGCCGGACCGACACCGCTCGAGCAGCAGCTGCCGCTGGCGGTGCCGACGGCGTGAGGGCACGGCGACGTCAGCGCGGCCGGGTGATCGCGCCCTCGGCGGCGGACGACACGAGGGCGGCGTATTTCGCCATGACCCCGCTCGTGTAGCGCGGCGGCGGGGACCGCCAGTCGGCGAGACGGCTCTGCAGCTCCGCGTCCGAGATCTCCACGTCGAGGCGGCGCGCGGTGACGTCGAACGTGATGACGTCGCCCTCGCGGACGGCCGCGATCGGCCCGCCGACCGCCGCCTCGGGCGCAACGTGGCCCGCCATCAGGCCACGCGTCGCGCCGCTGAAACGGCCGTCGGTAAGGAGCGCAACGTGCTCGCCGATTCCCGCGCCCATCAGGGCGGCCGTCACCCCGAGCATCTCGCGCATGCCGGGACCGCCGCGCGGCCCCTCGTAGCGGATGACGACCACGTCGCCCGCGTTGATCGTGCCGTGCGTCGCGGCCGCCATCGCGTCCTCCTCGCGCTCGAAGACGCGGGCCGGCCCGCGGTGGGTGAGGCGCTCGTGCCCCGCCATCTTGACGACGCAGCCCTCGGGCGCGAGGTTGCCCTTGAGGATCACCAGGCCGCCGGTCGCCTTGAGGGGGTCGTCGAGCCGGTGCACCACCACCTGCTCCGGCGCCTCGTGCGCCTGCGCGGCCTCTTCCGCGAACGTCCTGCCCGTCACGGTGACCGCGCCACCGTCGGCGAAGCCACCGGCAACCAGGCGCTGCGCCACGACGCCCGTGCCGCCGGCGCGCCCGAGGTCGACGGCCGTGTACTGGCCGCCGGGCTTGAGGTCGCAGAGCAGCGGCGTGCGGCGGCTCACGCGGTCGAAGTCGTCGATCGCGAGCGGAACGCCGATCTCGCGCGCCAGCGCCAGCAGATGCAGCACGGCGTTGGTCGAGCCACCGCTCGCGGCGACGCCGGCGATGGCGTTCTCGAACGCCGGGCGCGTCGCGATCGCGCGCGGGGTGAGTCCGCGGCGCAGACAGTCGACGACGAGCGCACCGCAGCGGACGCCGACCTCGACCTTCGCGGGATCGGTCGCGGCGACGCTCGCGGTGCCCATCGGCGACAGCCCGAGGAACTCGAGCGCCATCGCCATCGTGTTCGCGGTGAACTGGCCGCCGCACGCGCCGGCGCCGGGACACACGTGGTCCTCGAGATCCTTCAGCGCGGCGTCGCTCAATCGCCCCGCAGCGTTGGCGCCCACGCCCTCGAAGAGGTCCTGGATGGTGACGTCGTGACCCTGGAAGCGGCCCGGCTGGATCGAGCCGCCATAGAGGACGAGCCCGGGCACGTCGAGCCGCAACAACGCCATCGCGCCCGCGGGGATCGTCTTGTCGCAGCCGACCAGCACGATGACCGCGTCGAACATGTGGCCGCGGCCCATCAGCTCGATGGAGTCGGCGATGATCTCGCGGCTGACGAGCGAGGTCTTCATGCCCTCCGTACCCATCGTGATGCCGTCGCTGATGGCGATCGTGTTGAACTCCATCGGCGTCGCGCCGGCGTCGCGGACGCCCCGCTTCACGTGCTCGGCGAGCGCCCGCAGGCCGAAGTTGCATGGCATCGTCTCGGTCCAGGTATTCGCGACGCCGATGATCGGACGCGTCAGATCCGCGTCGTTGAAGCCGATCGCCTTCAGGTAGGAGCGGGCGGGCGCGCGATCGCGTCCCTCGTAGAGGGCGCGACTCTTGTGCCGGGGGTCGAAGGTCGCCATGGGGCGTCACTCTGACGCGCCCGGCGGCGACGTGCAAGTCCGGCCCGCGCATTGACCGTCGGCGGGCGGAGACGTTAGGAACCGCGCAGGAGCCCTCCATGCTGCTCAGCACGATGCAGGACCACCCGCTCACGATCACCGATCTCTTCCACCATGGCCGGGCCGTCCACGCGCACAGCGAGGTCGTCACCTGCGAGGGCGACACGGTCCGGCGCGCGAGCTTCGCGCAGGTCGGCGATCGCGCCGCGCGCCTGGCCGGCGCGCTGCGCCGGCTCGGCATCGGCGCGGGCGACCGGGTCGCGACCTTCTGCTGGAACGCGCAGGAGCACCTCGAGGCTTACTTCGCGGTGTCCTGCATGGGCGCGGTGCTGCACACGCTGAACGTCCGACTCTTCCCCGAGCAGCTCGCCTACGTCGCCACGCACGCCGAGGACAAGGTCGTCCTGGTCGACGCTTCCCTGGTTCCGCTGCTGGCGCGCGTCCGTGATCAGCTCACCACGGTCCGGCACGTCGTCGTGATCGGCGCGGGCGACGCGGCCGCCCTCGGCCCGCAGGTGCTGCACTACGAGGACATCCTCGCCGCCGAGCGCCCCGAGTACGACTGGCCGGTGATCGACGAGCGCGCCGCCGCGGCCATGTGCTACACGAGCGGGACGACGGGCAACCCGAAGGGCGTCGTGTACAGCCACCGCTCGACGTACCTGCACTCGCTCGCGATCTCCTCCGGGGCCGCCTATGCGCTCGCCGAGCGCGACCGGATCCTGCTGATCGTCCCCATGTTCCATGCCAATGCCTGGGGGCTGCCGTACGCCGCGTGGAGCACGGGCGCCGACCTCGTCCTCCCCGGACGCCATCTGCAAGCGCCGCCGCTCGCGCGCCTGATCGCCACCGAGCGCCCGACCATCTCCGGCGCGGTGCCGACCGTGTGGAACGACCTGCTACACCACGCGGAGACCAGCGCCGTCGACTTCTCGTCGCTGCGCTTGATCGTCTGCGGCGGCTCCGCCGTGCCGCGCGCGTTGATCGAGCGATTCCAGGAGCGCCACGGCGTCCGCATCGTGCAGGCCTGGGGCATGACCGAGACGAGCCCGTTCGCGGCCATCGCCTTCGCGCCCAAGGGCGAGCCCGACGAGATGTCGTGGCGCGCCAAGACCGGCCGCATGATCGCGGGAGTCGACCTCCGGATCGTCGACGAGGCCGGGGTACCGCTGCCGTGGGACGGCGTCCGCGCCGGCGAGATCGAGGTGCGCGGCCCGTGGATCACGGGCGCGTACTACCGCGACCCCGCGCCGGAGAAGTTCCACGACGGCTGGCTGCGCACGGGCGACGTCGGGACGGTCGATGCGCACGGCTTTATCCAGATCACCGATCGCGCCAAGGACGTCATCAAGTCCGGCGGCGAATGGATCTCCTCGGTCGAGCTCGAGAACGAGATCATGGCGCACCCCCACGTCCTCGAGGCGGCGGTCGTCGGCGTTCCCGATCCGCGCTGGGAGGAGCGCCCGCTCGCCTGCGTCGTGATCCGCGACGGCGCCGCCGTCACCGCCGACGAGCTGCGCGCCTTCCTCGCCGAGCGCGTCGCCCGCTGGTGGCTCCCCGAGCGCTGGACGTTCATCGCCGAGGTGCCGAAGACGAGCGTCGGCAAGTTCGACAAGAAGGTGCTGCGGGCACGCTACGCCGCCGGCACGCTCGCCGTCAGCGAGACGAGCGGCGAGCGCTGACCGCCGCGTGCGGATCGTCCGCCTGCGCACGGAGCGACTCGTGCTGCGCAACTGGCGCGACGCCGACCTCCCGCCGTTCGCGGCCTTGAACGCCGACCCGCGTGTCGCGAAGTTCCTGCCCGCGCCGCTCGGCCGCGCCGAGAGCGACGCACTCGCCGCGCGTATCCGCGCCGCGCTCGCACGCTACGGTTTCGGCCTGTGGGCCGTCGAGGTGCGCGACGGCGCGCCGTTCATCGGCTTCGTCGGTCTCTCGGTGCCGCTCTTCGCGGCGGCGTTCACGCCCTGTACCGAGATCGGCTGGCGGCTCGCGCCCGCGCACTGGGGCCATGGCTACGCGACCGAGGCGGCACGCGCCGCCCTCGCCTACGGCTTCGAGCGGCTCGGGCTCGGCGAAATCGTGGCGTTCACGGCGGCCGACAACGTTCGCTCGCGGGCCGTGATGGAGCGCCTGCGGATGACGCGCTCCGCCCGCGACGACTTCGACCATCCGTCCCTCCCGGAGGGTCATGCCTTGCGCCGGCACGTGCTCTACCGCGCACGCCCCGTCCGTCGATCGGACTAGGGAGCCTCGCTCGCGATCGATCCTGCTTCAGGGCGCCCGCTCGACATGCTCCGCGAAGCGGGCGGCCATGGGCGTGTCCGCGGCCGCGGTGCGCAGACACCATACCCGGTCGCCACGAACGATCGTTTGATCGCTCGTCGCGATCAAGACACCGCCATCGCGCTCGACGAGGAGCGCGCATTCGCCCTCGCCGTACGGCAGGGCGTCGATCGGGGTCGCGACCTGCTCCTCCGGCACGTCGTACCGGACGATGCGAACGTCCCCGCGCCGCAGCAGGACGTTCACGTCGTCCACGCCGGGGAAGTTTCCGGGGAAGAGCCGCGGCGCGCCGTCGGCCTTCGCCTCCGCGTCGGTGAGCGCGAGCACACGCTCGACGCGGAAGTTGTCCTGTACGCGTTGCAGAACGAGCGTGTTCAACTCGTAGTTGCGGGTGAGCGCGACGACGGCGCCGGCGAACCGTGCGCCCGCCTCCTCGAGCGTCTCGAGCGCGAGCGCGTCGCCCTCGTACACGGGCAGACCGTGCGCGCGGGCCGTGCGGCAGAGGGTCGGGCTGCGGTCGACGAGCGCGACCTGCCGGCCGAGCCGCCGCAGAAGGACGGCGATCAACCGTCCGAGACGGTCGGCGCCGATCACCAGTACGCCGATCTTCGACGGGGCGTCGACACGCAGCAGGTGCGCCACGCGGCGCGCGGTGAGGCCCTGGACCGTGACGGTGAGCGCGATCGTGAGGAACACGAGCGCCTCGAGGGTCTCGCCGCCGGGAATACCGGCATCGGTGAGCAGGAGGCTGAAGAGGCCCGCCACCGCCGCGGCCACGATGCCACGCGGGCAAATCCACGTGACGAACAGGCGCTGCCGCCAGGTGAGGTCCGTCCCGACGGTCGCGGCCAGCACCGCGAGCGGCCGCGCGATCCAGGCCACGATCGCGACGACCGCGACGCCCCCCCAGCCGAGCGCCGCGATGGCCCCGAGTCGGACGTCCGCGGCGAGCACGACGAAGATGAACGACAACAGGATGACGGTGAGCGTCTCCTTGAACTGGCGCATCCGCCCGATGTCCGGAACCTGGAGATTCGCCAGCGTGGCGCCCGCGACGACGGCCGCCATCAGCCCGGCCTCCGCCGAGAGCGCGCTCGCGCACGCGGCCGTCAGCAACGCCGCCGACAACGCGACCGGGTTCACCAGATCGGCGGCAATCCATCGGCGCCGCAGGAGCGCCGCCACGACCAGACCGCCGAATACGCCCGCGACGCCGCCGGCGATCAGGCGCAGGACGACGAGCCATCCCGCCTGCAGCGCCGCCTGGCGGCCGATGACGTAGTCGAGCAGCACGATGGCGACGATCGCGCCGATCGGGTCGATCAGGACCCCTTCGCTCACGAGGAGATCGCGCACCGCGCGGTCCACGTTCAAACGGGTGAGGAGCGGCGTCACGACCGTCGGACCGGTGACGATCATGATCGCGCCGTAGAGAAGCGCGACCGGCCATTCGACGCCGAGCACGAGCCGCGCGGCCAGCATCGCGACGACGAGCGAGACGACGCTGCCCCACGTGAGCAGTCCCAGCAGCGCGCGTTGCACCTGCCGGAGTCGCGCGAGGTCGAGCGCGAGGCCGCCCTCGAACAGGATCACCGTCACCGCGAAGCTCACGAGATCGGCCCGGCCGCTTCCGAACACCGCGGGGTCGAGAAGGCCGAGCCCGTCGGGTCCGACCGCCGCGCCCGCCGCGAGGAGAATGACGATGCTCGGCAACGCCAGGCGGTCCGCGAGCGCCTGCGCCGCCATGCCCGAGGCGAGCGCCACCGTGGCGTTGAAGAAGGCCGTATGCACCATCAGATCTCGACCTGGACGCCGATCTCGACGACGCGGTTCGGCGGTAGATGAAAATACTCGGTCGCGCTCTCGCCGTTGCGTGCCATGAGCGCGAAGAGGCGCGCCTGCCAGAGCGGCAGGCCGACGTGCGCACGCGGCAGCAAGGTCTCGCGGCCGAGGAAGAACGTCGTCTGCATGATGCGCAGGTCGAGAGCGGCCTGATCGGCGACGCGCTCGAGGTCGTAGGGTACGTGCGGATCTTCCATGAAACCGTAGTGGAGCGTCACGCGATGGAATCCGTCCTCGAGCGACGCGACCCGCGCGCGCTCCCCGGACGGGATGTACGGGATCTCGGCGGTCTGCACGGTCAGCAGCAGGACGTGCTCGTGGATGACCTTGTTGTGCTTCACGTTATGGAGCAGCGCCGTCGGGACGCCGTGGCTGGCGCTGCTCATGAAGACGGCGGTGCCATCGACGCGCGTCACGGGGTGCGCGCGGAGGTCGGCGAGGAAGCGTTCGAGCGGGACCGCGTGATCGTGCAGCTTCTGCGCGACGAGCCGCTTGCCGCGGCGCCATGTCGACATCGCGACGAACACCAGCCCCGCGACGACGAGCGGAAACCACCCGCCGTTCGGGATCTTCGGCAGGTTCGCCCCGAGAAACGCCAGGTCGACGAGCCCGAACGCGACGACGGTGAGTCCCGCCGCGAGCCGGCTCCAGCCCCACACGTGGCGCGCGGCGAGGCCGAGCAGCGCCGTCGTGATGACCATCGTCGACGCCACCGCCACGCCGTACGCGGCGGCGAGGCTGCTGGAGGAGCCGAAGCCGACGACGAGGGCGATCGTCGCCGCCATCAACGCCCAGTTGACCTGCGGGACGTAGATCTGGCCGATCGTCTCCGACGACGTGTGCTCGATGCGCAGGTGCGGGGCGTACCCCAGCTGCACCGCCTGGCGCGTGAGCGAGAAGCATCCGGAGATCACCGCTTGCGAGGCGATGATCGTCGCCGCGGTCGCGAGCGCGACGAGCGGCAGCACGGCCCCGCGCGGTGCGAGGAGGTAGAACGGGTTCTGCGCGGCGGCGGGACTGGCGAGGAGCAGGGCGCCCTGCCCGAAGTAGTTGAGGACAAGGCCGGGAAGCACGATCACGAACCACGAGAGGCGGATCGGGCGCCGTCCGAAGTGGCCCATGTCGGCGTACAGCGCCTCCCCGCCGGTGACGACCAGAAACACGGCGCCGAGGACGAAGAGGGCGTGGCGAGGGTTGGCCGCCGCGAACCGCAGGGCCGGAAGCGGGGAGGCGGCAACGAGGACCGCGGGCTCGTGGACGATCGCCCGCACACCCAACCCGGCGAGCACGACGAACCAGACCAGGCTCACCGGCCCGAAGGCGGCGCCGACGCGGGCGGTCCCGTGGCGCTGCGCGGCGAAGAGCAGTACGAGGATCGCGATCGTGAGCGGACGCACGTAGGGGGCGAACGCGTCCGTTGCCACCGCGAGCCCGTCGGCCGCGCTCAGGACCGAGATCGCGGGCGTGATCATCCCGTCACCGTACAGCAGGGCCGCGCCGAACAGCCCGGCCGCGACGATCGCCGCCGGGTGACGGCGCTCGCCGCTTCGCAAGAGCGCGAGCAACGCGAGGATACCGCCCTCGCCGCGGTTGTCGGCACGCAGGACGAACACGAGATACTTGATGGAAATGACGACGATCAGTGCCCAGAAGATCATCGACATGACGCCGAGCACGTTCCCGACGCTGGGCTCGATCGCGTAGTGGCCGGAGAAACACTCGCGGACCGCGTACAGGGGGCTCGTGCCGATGTCGCCGTAGACGACGCCGAGCGCCGCGATCGAGCGCCAGACGAGCGGCGTCTCGACGGGCGCCGACGCCGGGGCGGACACGGAACCGGCACGGTGCTGTGCGATCTCGCCGGCCATGCGGTGTTCGCCTAGTAGCCGATCGCGCCGGCCGCTGCGAGCGGCGTGGGCGGCGAGCTATTGCGCCGACCGTCGCGGACGCGACATCAGCGTCCCCGCAGCGCCGGGGCGACCCGCTCGATGAAGCGCTCGGCCTGCGACGTTCCCGAGCCGACATCCGCCAGATCCTGGAACCACAGGATGACGAGCTCTGCACCGCGGTCGACGAAGAAACGCAGCTCCTCGATCACCTTCTCCGTCGTCCCGACGCAGCCGTCGTCGAGGAAGGCGTTGATCCGCTCGGGCTTCGCGCCCGGCCAGTGACGCTGGATGAACGCCTGGCGCTCGCCGTCGTCGTCGAAGATGGCGCAGAAGCGCTCGACCGAGACGCGCATCGTGCGTGGATCCCGCCCGGCGTTCCGGCAATGGCGATGCAGGATCTCGAGCTTCGGCTCGAAGACCGCCGGCCCACGGTTGTGATTCCAGCCGTCGGCGACCTCGGCGACCATGCGTAGCGCGACCTTCTCGCCCTGCGCGCCGATCCAGAGCGGCGGGTGAGGCGACTGGATGGGCTTCGGCTCGTTCACCGCGTCCGCGACCGCGAAGTACTTGCCCTGGACGGTCGCGCGCTCCTCGGTCCACATGGCGCGCAGGATGCGCGCCGTATCCGCCATGCGATCGAGGCGGCTGCGGATCGTCCCGAAATCGTAGCCGTAGGCGGCGAACTCGTCCTCCTTCCACCCCGCGCCGAGACCGACGTCGATCCGCCCGCCGCTGATCACGTCGACGCAGCTCGTGATCTTCGCGAGGTACGCCGGGTTGCGATAGAGGGCGCACGTCACCAGCTGGCCGAGGCGGATGCGCGAGGTCGCCTCCGCGAGCGCCGCCATGGTCGTCCAGCACTCGAACGTGGGCTCGATCTCGGTGCGTGGAACGGTGTGGAAGTGGTCGTAGAGCCAGAGGGAGTCGTAGCCGAGGCGCTCGAGCTCGCGGGCGACGCTCTTCGTACGTGCCCACTGCGCGGCGGCACCCTCGATGCCGCGCAGCTCGAGCCGCCATCCCTGCGGCGCGAACGTTCCGATCTGCACCATACGCGAGTCCTCCTCGATCGCCGACGTGACCGCTGTCTACACCGCGGGCACGCCCGAGCGAAGGGCCGCGCTCAGGCAGGCGGCCCGTCAGGGCCGGGGGCGGCGGGAAGGATTCTCGCTGGCCGCCAGGACCGGCCTCTCGGCATAGCGGCGCAGCGCGACCCCGGCGAAATGCACCTCTTCGCGTGCCGCATAGCGTGCCTCGAGCAACGCCCGCACATGCTCGTAGCGATCCGTCGTCCAGGGGCGGGCGAGCAGCAGCCACACCTCGTGCCGGTTCCTCAGCGAGACGTCGATACGCGCCCGGAGCAGCGCCGGGTCGTTCGCCTCCCAGGGCATGATCGCCACCGTGCGGGCGCTGCCGGCATAGCGATCGAAGGCGTCGGCCGCGTCGCCGACGAGCACCACCGTCGCCGCGGGATCGTGGGCGTCCACGTAGGCCGCGGCCGCGCGCGTGTCCTCGCGCGCGTAGGCCGCATCGTCGATCTGCCGCAGGGCGAGCAGCTGCAGGCTGGCGAGGCCGATGAGCAGCACTCCCGCCGGCACGCGTACGCGCGTGCCGAGCGCGCTCGCACACCAGATCGCGGCGAGCGGCAGCGCCGCGACGGCATACCGCGGGCGATAACCGACGAGAGCGAGGGACGCGGTCCAGGCGCCGAGGACGGGAACGGCGACCAGCAGCGCGATGAGGACGCGCGGCGCCGTGAGACGGCGCGTCCCCGCGAGCAGCGCGAGCAGCGCCGTGAGCCCGACGGCGCACACGGTGATCGCGGAATACGGTGCGACGACCGTCCAGAGCGGACCGTCGCTGTAGACGGCGTGGTGCAGCTGGCGCAGCGGCGGACCGAGCGAGAACCCGCCGACGAACGTCAGGACGGTATAGGGCAAGGCCAGAATCGACGTCGCGCGCATGCTGTCCTCGGCCGACTGCGAGGCGACGTCGTAGAGAAAGGCCTGGCCCCACACGAGGAAGCCCGCGGCCGCCGCGACGCCCATCGCCAGCCAGAGCCGGCGGCGCTCGCGGTGACACGCGAAGTCCCACGATGCGACCACCGCCTGCGCGGCGACGACGAACGCGAAGTAGTAGTGCAGGCCGAAGCCGAGACACACCGCGACGGCGTACCCCGACGCGTAGCGGGCCGACCCACCGGAGAGGAGCCGCAGGAAGCAGAGCGTGCTGGCGAGCGCGACCAGCATGAACAGGGCGTAGGCCCCGCATTCCTGCGAGTACCAGATCGCCATGGGGTTCACGGCCATCAATGCCGTCGCCGCGAGCGCCGGCGCGCGCCCGCCGACCCGCCGCGCCACCGCATATGTCAGCGGCACCGCGAGCGTGCCCGCCAGGGCCGAGGGGAAGCGCAGCCACCAATCGGAGCCGAGGCCCGCCGCCATCATCGTGTGCACGACGACGCCGAAGAGCGGCGGATAGCCGTCGGCCAGGTGGAAGATGTCGTCGATGGAGCCGACCGAGTTCTGCGTCCACAGATACTCGTCGAGCCAGAACGACTGCGCCGTCAGACCGCCGAACCGAACCACGGCACCGACGAGCGTGAGCAGGATCAGGACGAGCCCCGGGCGGAATGGTCGACGTGCGCGGAGAACCATCGGTGCCGCAAAGTATTGCGTGCGCGGCAACTACTGGCGACACGCAATCTGCGACACGGCAACCATCATGGCGGTTCGCATGCGGACTGCGGCCTCGCCTCCGACGGCGCCTTCTGTGTCGCGGGACGCACGCCGGCCGGAACCCGTCGCTACCGCCTCTTCGTGGCGGCGCGTGCCCGGCCCGTGCGTCTTCGCGGCCTGGCGGCGCCGCCGCGGGCACGACGTTTCGTCGTGGTCGTCGTGCGGCGACGACCCTTCGTCTTCGCCGCCGTCGCCCGTGCGCGGCTCTTGCCGCTGGCGCGACGCGGTGCGCGCGCCTTGCGGCGCCCGCCACTCGGCGGCGACTCGCCGCCGCCGAAGAGCACGTCGCTCACGCCGCTCACGATGCGGCGCAAGAGCGGCTGCCGCAGCGACTCCTGGCGCGCCTTCAGCTCGGCGCCGAGCTCGAGGAGACGAGCCTCGGGGAGGTGCTGCGCCTTCGGGAACATCTGGCCTTCCTCCTCCTCGATGTGGTGTCGGACGTTCTCGATCAGCACCTTCATCCGCGGATCGAACTGCGTGTCCTCCGCCGACATGGCGCCGAGCTCGGTGAGCAGCGTCTTCGCCACGTCGTGCTCTTCGATCGCCTCGCGCACGAGGTCGTCGGCGGCGGGAGCTTCCCTCTCCACCGCGGGATAGAAGATCTCCTCCTCGATCCTGGCGTGGACGTCGAGCTCGCGCTGGATCTCCTCGAAGAGGCCTTGCTTGGTCTCGTAGGCGTGATCGCCGGCCTTCTCGAACCGCCGGAAGAGCTGCTGCACGATCTCGTGGTCCCGTTCGAGCAGCCGGGTCGCCGTCGTCTTCCGTCTGCCGACGGTACGTTGCGATACCGACCGGCCGTTTGATGTGCTGGATCGCGCCATGCGTTCCTCCTCTGGGAGCATCTCGTCCCTGTTCGGGAGCAAGCTGCATACCAGTGTGGGCCCTTCGCGCCGCGCCACGTTCGACGCATGCGAGGCGCCGCATGAGGGTCTCCTCGACGCAAGCTTTACACGTCGAGCGGTGCAATCGGTGCCGGCCGCGCTATACGGCGTCGGGCGACGGCGCGCCGAGGCGCAGCGCGCCGTCGCCCGCGGGGCCGCGCAGATCGCGACGCCAGACCCGCAGCGCTTCGAGAACGATCAGCGCGACCAGCGCCATGAAGAAGCCGGTCAGGAAGGCGTCCAACCGCAGGTTGAAGACCTGCGCGCGCATCGCCCCGAGCCGATCGGCGGGCGCGTCGCCCGCGGCGACCGCCAGCGCGAGCCTCTTGGCCTGCGCGAGAAAGCCGATCGCCGGGTCGGCGGCGAAGATCTTCTGCCATCCGGCGGTCATCGTGACGGCGAGGAGCCATGCGAGCGGCATGAGCGTCGTCCAGGCATAGCGGGCGCGGCCGCTGCCGATGACGATCGTGGTCGCCACGACCAGGGCGATCGCCGCGAGCAGCTGGTTGGCGATGCCGAAGAGCGGCCACAGGATGTTGATGCCGCCGAGCGGGTCGACCACGCCCTGGTAGAGGAAGTAGCCCCACGCGCCGACCACCATCAGGCTCGTCGCCACCACGCTCGGATACCAGCTCGTGCGGCCGAGCGGGGCCCAGACGTGGCCGAGGAGATCCTGTAGCATGAAACGGCCGACCCGTGTCCCGGCGTCGAGCGTCGTCAGGATGAACAGCGCCTCGAACATGATCGCGAAGTGGTACCAGAGCGCGAGGGCCGTGCCGCCGAGCGTGCGCGAGAAGATGCTCGCCATGCCGACGGCGAGGCTCGGCGCGCCACCGGTGCGGGCGAACAGCGTGCGCTCGCCGATCTCGCTCGCCAAGGTCGCCATCTGCGGCGCGCTCACGGGGAAACCCCACTGCGAGATGGTCGCGGTCGCCACCACCGGATCGACGCCGACGATCCCGGCCGGACTGTTGATGGCGAAGTAGACGCCGGGCTGCATCGCCGCGGCCGCGATCATCGCCATGATCGCGACGAACGACTCGAGCAGCATGCAGCCGTAGCCGATCATCGGCGCGTCGGTCTCCTCGCGCAGCAGCTTCGGCGTCGTGCCCGAGGAGATCAGCGCATGGAAGCCGGAGATCGCGCCGCAGGCGATCGTGATGAAGCAGAACGGAAAGACCTTGCCGGCGAAGATCGGGCCGGTACCGTCGACGAAGCGGGTGAGCGCCGGCAGGTGGATCTCCGGGCGCATGGCGACGATGCCGAGCGCGAGGGCGCCGATCGTGCCGAGCTTGACGAAGGTGGAGAGATAGTCGCGCGGCGCCAGCAGCAGCCACACCGGCAGCACGGACGCGGCGAACCCGTAGAGGATGATCGCCCAGGCGAGGGCCGGCCCGCTGAGCGTGAACCAGCCGGCGAGCGCCGGATACTGGTCGACCCAGCGGCCGCCGACCAACGCCAGCGCGAGCAGCACCAGGCCGAGCACGGTCGCGCCCGCCACGTCGTGCGGGCGCACGGCCTTCATGTACCAGCCCATCGCCATGGCGATCGGGATCGTCGCGCCGACGGTGAACGTGCCCCACGGGCTCTGGCGCAGCGCGTTCACGACCACCAGCGCCAGCACCGCGATCAGGATGACCATGATGAAGAACACGCCCACCAGCGCCGCGAACCCGGCGAGCGGGCCGATCTCGTCCTTCGCCATCTGGCCGAGCGAGCGGCCGTCGCGCCGCAGGCTGCCGCAAAGGATGCAGAAATCCTGCACGGCGCCCCCGAGGACGACCCCGGCCAGGATCCAGAGCGTCCCGGGCAGATAGCCGAACTGCGCGGCCAGGGTCGGCCCGATGAGGGGGCCCGGCCCGGCGATCGCCGCGAAGTGATGGCCGAACACCACCCAGCGGTTGGTCGGCACGAAGTCACGCCCATCGTTGACGCGCTCGGCGGGCGTCTGCCGGCGCGAATCGAGCGCGAAGAGGCGCGCGGCGAGGAAGGCCCCGTAGAACCGGTAGGCGATCGCGTACACCGCGACCGCGGCAATGACGAACCAGACGGCGTTCACCGTCTCGCCGCGCACGAGCGCGATGCGCGCCAGCGCGTACGCACCGGCGAGCGCGAGCGCCGCCCACGCGAGCGCATCTCGAACACGCACGGCGGCTCCTTTACGCGAGCCGCCGGCGGCGGTCCAGGGTTGCGACATCCACGCGCGCTTCCTACTATCGACGCGCGATGGATCGCGAGCACGACACCGCCGCGTATGCGCGCGTACAAGCCGCGTTCGGGCCGAACGCCGCCAAGTACACCAGCAGCCCCGGCCACGCCGACGCTGAGGCGCTGGCGCGTCTGGTGGCCCGGCTCGCGCCGCGCCCGACGGATCACGTCCTCGACATCGGCACCGGCGCGGGACACACGGCACTCGCGTTCGCGCCCGTGGTCACCCGGGTTGCCGCGTTCGACCTGACCCGCGGCATGCTGGAGGAGGTGCGCCGCAACGCCGCGCGCCGCGGCCTTGCCAACGTCAGCGTGCACCAGGGCGCCGCCGAGTCCCTGCCCTTCGCGAGCGCCGCCTTCGATCTCGTCACTTGCCGGCTCACCACCCATCATTTCTCGTCCCTGGCGCGCGCCGTCGCCGAGATGGCGCGGGTGCTCCGCCCTGACGGCCGGCTGCTCGTCGCCGACACCACGGTGCCGGAGGAGGACGAGCTCGACGGCGCGATCAACGGCATCGAGCTGCTGCGCGACCCGTCGCACGTCCGCAACTGGCGGCCGTCGGAATGGCGGGACATGGTGACCGAAGCGGGCCTGCGCGTGGTCGAGTGCGAGCTCGGCTACTACGACGAGGGCGCGGGCATGGACTTCGACACGTGGACCGCGCGCATCGGCACGCCTCCCGAAGCCGTCGCGGAGCTGCGCCGCCGGTTCCTCGACGCCTCGCCGGCGCTCGCCACGACGCTGCGCATCGCCCTCGACGGCGAGCGTCTGCGTTTCGCGCTGCCGCGCATCACGTTGATCGCCGCCAAGTAGCCGCGGCGACGTGCCGATCCCGCCGCACCGCTCCCCGACACCCGGCCACCGCGGGGCCGTCGCGCTCCACGGACCACGGCGTGGCTTCTTCGACGCGTGGTCGCGCATCTACGACCTGCCGGTGGTGCAGTGGGCCACCTACCGCCCGGTGCACGACGCCGTGCTCGCGGCGCTCCGCTCCCACGCGCCGACGGCCGTGCTCGACCTCGGCTGCGGCACCGGGCAGCTCCTGCGGCGCGTGCGCGACGATCTGACGCCGCCGCGCCTCGTCGGCTGCGACTTCTCCGCCGGCATGCTCGCCCAGGCGGCGGAGCGACTCGGCGGCGAGCGGCCGGCCGCCACGATCGCCCACCTCGTGCGCGGCGACGCGCTCCGTCTGCCGTTCCGCGACGGCGCGTTCGACGCGGTCGTCTCCACCGAGGCATTCCACTGGTTCCCCGATCACGACGCCGCGATCGCCGAGATCCATCGCGCGCTCAGGCCCGGCGGCGTGCTGTTGCTCGGCTTCGTCAACCCACCGCTGGGCGTCGTCAGCGAGGCGATCCATGTCGTGTCGCGCCTGATCGGGACGCCGCTCCGCTGGCCGACAGCGTCGGCGCTGCGGCGCAAGCTCGAGCGTGGCGGCTTCGCCGTCCTCCGCCAGCGCCGCATCTTCCGCATCCCCGGCTTCCTCGTACCGCCCGTCCTGACGGAGGCGCGGCGCGCCCGCGGCGACCGGTCCGCACCGCTCAGTCGATCAGGCGCTCGGGATTGATCGCCAGCCAGGCGACCGCGGCGACGAGATAGCACGCGGCGACGCTCCACAGCGGCGCCTCCCACGAGTGCCAGCGCTCGAGGGAGAGGCCGACGACGATCGGGCTCGCGGCGCCGCCGAGGTTGCCGAACGTGTTCATGGCGCCGCTCACGACGCCGCTATGCGCGCCGCCGATCTCGAGACAGACCGCCCACGCGGGCGCCACGCCGAGCGCCGCGAGTCCGGCGGCCGCTGCGAGAAAGAACGCCGCATGCATGGGCACGTCGGTTTCGATCGCAGCGGTGATCGCGAGCGCGGCGAGCGGCAAGCCGACCAGCCCCGGGATGCGGCGGCCGAGGCGCGACCCGAACCGCCACGCGAGCGCGTCGCTCGCCCAGCCGCCGGCGAGGACGCCGACCCCGATCGCGAGCAACGGGAGGGCCGCGAGCCAGCCGGCGTGCATGAGATCGAACCCGCGCGCACGCAGGAGGTAGCTCGGCAGCCAGGTGAGATAGAAATACCAGCCGTAGATCGCGCCCGCGTACATGGTGCAGAGCGCCCACATCGTCCGGCTGGCGAGGAGGCGCCGCCACGGCATCGTCTGGCGGGCGCGCGCCTCGGCGCCGCCGCCGCGCAACAGGTCGCGCTCGCCCTGGTTCATCGCCGGGTGCTGCATCGGATCGTCGACAAACCACCGCCACCAGGCGACCGCCCACACGAGCCCGACGACGCCGAAGAGCGCGAAGGCGTGCCGCCAGCTCGTCACCGCGAGCAGCGCCACGACGAGCGGCTGGGTCGCCGCCCCGGCGAAGGCTCCCGTCATGATCGCGAGACCGAACATCCGGCCGCGCTCCGCGCGCGGCAGCCAGCGCGCATACACCCGCGCCATCGAGGGGAACGTTCCCGCCTCGCCGCATCCGAAGAGGAGGCGGACGGCCAGTAGCGACGCGAATCCCACGGCCATCCCCGTCGCCGCCGTCATCGCGGACCACCAGACCACGATCCGTGTCAGCGTGATGCGCGCGCCGAAGCGGTCGGCCATCCAGCCGCTCGGCACCTCGAAGAGCGCGTACGCGAACGTGAAGGCGCTGAACACCAGCCCCATGGCCGTGTCGCTGAGGTCGAGCTCCAAGCGCATCGCGGGCGCCGCCGTCGCGATGCAGACGCGATCGAGATAGGCGACGGCCACGAGCGCGAGAAGGAACGCCACGACCCTGTCGCGCGCGCGGCTCGGCGCCTCCGGGTGCGGGGCCTCCGTCACGGCGCTCAGGCCGGGACGCGGAACGCGCGGTTGCCGTAGCGATCGAGCGAGACGACCTCGCCGACCGGACGGCGTGTCGTCGGTCCATAGCGACCGAGCGGCCAGCCGAGCGGGATGACCGCGCACGGCGCGACGGTCCACGGCAGCCCGAGCGTGCGCTGCGCGAGGAACCGGCTCCACAGCGGTAGCGTGATCAGCGCCGCGCCGAGACCGGCGCCGCGCGCGGCGAGCAGCAGGTTCTGCACCGACGGATAGATCGAGGCGTAGAGACTCATCGTCACCATCGGCGGCCACAGCGGAATGAGTCCCCGCAGACAGGCGACGACCAGTACCGGAATCTCGTCGAAGTGATCTGCTTGCCACTGCACGGCGGCGAGCAACCGCAACATCGCCGCGTCGCCGCGGCGGGTGGCGCTCCGGCGCTGGATCGCCATGTAGAAGCGGAGCGCGCCGCGGTTCATCCGGCCGAGCGCCGCCTTCACCGCGGGGTCCTTGACGACGATGAACTCCCAGCGCTGCGCGTTCGAGCCCGTCGGCGCCTTCACCGCGAGCTCGATGCAGTGGAGGACGAGGGCGTCGTCGACCGGGTCCGGCTTGAGACGGCGGATGGCGCGCTGCGTGCGCATGGCGTCTTCCAGGGACATCGCGAACGGCGGCTGCTCCGTCGTCATGGCGGCGGATTCGAGCACGGGCCGAGCGTCGACGCAAAGGCATCGCGCGGGCGGCGATCCGACGCCCGTGGCGTGCGAAGCGTGCTCGGGAGCCGGCGCACGGCGCACGAAGCGCGCCGTGCGCACGGGGGCGAGATCAAAAGAATCCGGCGATCATCTCGGCGGGGAGGAAGACCAGGTCGATGACGACGGCGGGCGGGAAGAGCGGCACCTTGATGGCGGGCTCGACGTCCCAGTCGCTCACCATGCGCGTGGTCGCGAAGATGTATTCGTCGTTGTAGCTGTGCGGGCGGCGCTCCTCGTATCGCCCTCCCTCGTCGTAGTCGCCGCCGTACGCGCGCGCGATGCGCGCGCCTCCGGCCAGCAGCAGGACCGACGCCAACACGACGATTGCGCCCATTCGCCTCGAATTCTGCATCATTCAGACCTCCTGTGGTGAGTATCGCTCGTAGAACAGACATTGGTCGACCGGGTTGCGCACCGGCCGCCGGTAGGTGCCGCGCGGCCAGCCTATCGGAAGCATGGCGCAGGTGGGACATTCTGGCGGCAGTCCGAGCCAGGCGTCGAGCTCCGCTCCGAAACTGGTATGGATGGTGGTGAGGGACGCGCCGAGACCGACGGCGCGGCACGCGAGCAGGATGTTCTGGATCGCCGGGAAGAGCGCCTGGAGCTGCGGCATGCCGCGGCGCGTCCAGCCGGCCACGAAGAGCAGCACCGGCACCGCGGCCAGGTTGTCGGCGAGGTGCAATGCCGACATGACGTTCCGCCGCCGCGCCGCCGGATAGGCCGGACGCCGGGCCGCCGCGAGCGCCGGACGGATGTAGGCGTGGAACGCCTCGCGGTAGCGCTCCGCGACCCACGCGCGGCGCTCCGGCTCGGTGACCGCGATGAACCGCCACGGCTGGCGGTTGCCGCCGCTCGGCGCGAAGATCCCCGCTTCGCACACCTTGCGGATCAATGCCGGCGGCACCGGATCCGTCTTGAGGCGACGCAGCGCGCGGGTGGTCCGTATCCCGTCGAGCAGGCGCACCTCCTCGCCGAGCCGCTCCACAGCGTCATCGACGATCATGCCTTGTGGGAGATCATCGCGCGGTGGAACGACGGCGCGAGGTCGCGCACCTCGCTGCGCGCGAAGCCCGCGTGGGCAGCCATGCGCTGCAGCTCCGTCGCCGTGTAGGCATCGCCGCCAGGCGTCGCGACCAGCATGACGAGCGCGAAGGCCGCGGGGATCGCCGGAGTCACGCGATCGTCGTCGGGCATGAACTCGATGGTGACGGCCTGCCCGCCCGGCTTGAGCGCCTGGTACACGCGGCGCAGGAATGTCTCGCAGGTGGCGACGTCGAAGTGGTGCAGGAAGTTCGGCAGCAGCACGAGATCGTACCCGGTCCCGAGATCGACCTCGAAAGCGCTGCCGGGGATCGTGTCCAGCCGGTCCTCCACCCCGGCGGCGCGCGCGTTCTCGCGTGCCACCTCGAGCACGTTGCCCCAGTCCACGGCGACGACCCGGGCGTTCGGATTCTCGGTGGCGAGGGTGATGCCGAACATCCCGTGGCCGGCCGCGATGTCCAGCACCTTCCACGGCGCGCCGGCCGGAGCGTCGAGCATGATGGCGAGGAGGCGCGCCACGAACAGGGCGGGCCCCGCCATCGCGCGCGCGAACCGCACCCAGATGTCGTGGTCGGGCGCGAGCACGTTGCCGCGGCTCACCGCGCCGCCGCGGCGCACCGCCCCCGCGACGTCGGCGAACGCCTCGAGCATGAGCGGCGAGAGCAGGAACTCGACCGCGTTCCCCATGTAGGCCGGCGACGTGCGGTCGAGGAAGATCGCGCACGCCGGCGTCACGGCGTACCGGGCGCCCGGCCCGATGCCCTCCTTGGTGAGGAAGCCATCCACCACGAGGAAGTCGGCGAGGATGCGGACGCCGCGCGGCGCCGCGCCACAGCGCTGCGCCAGCGCCTCCGCGGTCTGCGCGCCGGCCCCGAGGGCCGAGAAGAGATCCAGCTCGACCGCCGCCTTCAGCGCGCCGCTCCGATGGAACGCGGTGAAGGCGGCGAAGATCTCCCCGGGGTTCGGCGGGGCGGAACTGGCCTGCGGGTCGGCGCTCGCGCTCATGGCTCTGCTCCTCCTGACGTCGAGCGTCTTATACGTGTCCGCCATCCCGCTGGCCATCCGGGCGGGCGCGCGCGCACCGCGCGCTCAGACGAGGGGGCGGGAGTAGGCGACGTAGTGCGCGCACACGGCGGCGCCGAGCTTTTCCGCCGTGCGGCGCGAGGGCCAGTTGTCGTCGAGGACGAGCGTGTAGCTGAGGTGCGTCGCACCCTGCCGCGCCAGGTCGAGGTACGCGTGCGCGGCCATCGCGAGGTTGAGACCGCGGCCGCGCCCACGCGCGCGAACCCCGATCCCGAGATTGTTCAGCGACTCCGCGGGGGCCACATCGCGCCCCGGTGCGCGCAGCGCCCACGCGGCCATGCTGGGGACGACCCACAGCACCCCGGCGGGCTCGCCCCCCTCGTAGGCGAGCACGGAGACGTCGAGCATGCCCGCGGGACCGAGCGCCTCGATGAGGGCGCCGACCTCCGCCTCGCTGAACGGCACCTGGCCCCAGTGGGCGGCGAATGCCTCGTTCCACACCGCGGCGAACTCGGCGGCGCGCCGCGCCGGCGCAACGTCGCACAGCCGCACGATCTCGAACCCCTGCGCTCTGGCGGCGTCCAGCGCGACGGTCCAGCGCGCGCGCAGCTCGGCGCGGACCTCGATCTTGTAGTCGACGAACCGTCGCTCGGGCGTGAATCCGGCCGCCGCGATGTGGGTGTGGTAGTAGGCGGGATTCTGCCGCAGCCAGGACGGCGGCAGCACGTCGTAGGCGTCGGTCGCGAACGGCGACTCCAGCATGCCGAATCCGAGGCGCGCGGCGCGGGCGCCCTGCGACGCCAGCCAGTCGCCCGCCGCGCGCAGCAGGGCCTGCGACGCCGCCTGGGGCTCCGGCAACGCCTCGAACATGTTCAGGTGCCCGACCGGCTCCTGCCAGTGCGCCTGGTAGCGCTCGTCGACGACGGCGAGCACCCGCGCGACGATGCGTCCGTTCCATCGGGCCAGCAGCGGCCGGATGCGCCGGCGCTCCGCGAACGGGCTCTCGCCGGTCAGCACGGGCAGCTGAAAGGGCACGAATGCCGGCCAGCGCGCGGCCCGCGGCGCGTTCGCCTCGTCGAAGAAGTCGAGGAACTCCGTGAATTCCTCGACGTCGGTCGGCGTTTCGATGGTGAGGGCCACGGTCCGGCGCTAGCACGGCCCCCGCGTCGAGGCCAGGCGCGCCGCAGCGGAGGAAGATGCGCGGCCCTTCATGCCGATCGTCGCAAACGGACTCGTCACCTCGGGACGTAGCGCACGAGGACGCGCGAGCCATCCGCGAGACCGGCCTTGAACTTGTCCGCATATCCCGGCCAGCGGTCGGGATACTTCTTGGCGTACGTCGCGCGCAGAAGAGCGGCGACCTTCGCGTCCGTCACGATCGAGCCGACCGCCTCGAACGACGGCCCGTCCACCTTGCCGACCGCGATCCGCGCGTTCGGCCGCTTGTGCTTGATGCGCTTCACGCGCCAGGTCGTCGGCGGCGTCCCCACCCAGACCGCGCCGTCGTGCCACATGAACCAGAATCTCGGCGGGCTTGCCGAAGCTCCCGTCCTTCCGCTGCGTCGAGATGTAGACGTAGGTGGACGACGCGAGCTGCTCGCGCACCGCCGCCGGCAGCCCCGTCGCCGCCGCCGGGATCGCCGCCAGCGCGCTCGCGAGCACGACCGCACCGAAGACTCGTGCGGCAGCCACGGTCGGGGCACTCATGTCGGACCCCCTAGCACGGGTGCAGCCGCAGGGGCAGCCGCGTCACGCCGCGAAAGACGATGCTCGGATGGAGCGGCAGCGGCTCGTCATCGGTGCGCTCGAACGCGCGCGTGCGCGCCAGCAGCGCCGCGACGGCCACCTGCGCCTCCAGGCGTGCGAGATGGGCGCCCAGGCAGTAGTGCGGACCGAACCCGAATCCGAGGTGGCGATTGTCGCGCCGCCCGACGTCGAACCGATCCGGATCGGTGAACACCTCCGCGTCGCGATTGGCCGAGCCGATCCACGAGATGACGAGCTGCCCGGCGGCGACGGGCTCGCCGCCGAGGTCGACCGCACGTGTCGCGCGGCGCGGATCCATCTGCACGGGCGAGGAGTACCGCATGACCTCGTCCACGGCCGAGGGCAGCAGCCCGGGGTCGGCGCGCACGCGCGCCAGCTCGCCGGGGTGCGCCAGCAGCTCCAGCACGGCGTTGCCGATGAGGCTCGTCGTCGTCTCGTTGCCGGCGACCAACAGCAGGATCAGCATCTGCAGCATCTCGACGTGGCTCAAGCGCGAGCCCTCGAGCTCGGCCTGGACGAGGCCGGTCAAGAGGTCCTCCCGCGGCTGCCGGCGGCGCGCATCGGCGAGCATCGCGAAATACCGGCTCATCTCGTCGCGTGCCTGGTTCAGACGGCTCATACGCTCCGCCGTCGGCGGCCGGAAGAGCGCGCTGCCGAGGCCCTCCACGGCGACGTCGGACCAATGCTTGAACTGCTCGCGGTCCTCCGGCGGGACGCCGATGATCTCCGCGATCACGATGACCGGCAGCGGATACGTGAGCGCCTCGACGAGATCGACGTCGCCGTGCTCGAGCGCCGCCGTCACGAGATCGCCCGCGATGGCGTGCATGCGCGGCTCGAGATTGCGGATGATACGCGGCGTGAACGCCTGATTCACCAGCGCCCGCAGGCGCGTATGCGCCGGCGGGTCCTGTCCGATCATGCTCGGCGGCGCCTCGCTGCGATCGACGCCCGGAATGTCGAAATTGCTCGACCACGTCGCGGCGTCCTTCAGGATGTTCTGCACCTCGGCGAAGCGGAACACGGAGACGACCGGAAGGCCCTCGTGCCGGTAGACCGGATGCTCGCACCGGGCGCGGGCGTAGAGCGCGTAGGGGTCGCGGCGCGTCGCCTGGTCGAACGGATCGAAGTGGAACGTCTCCATGACGTCACCGCCCGCGTGCCGATCGCGCGCCGGCCGGTGGCGCCCGCATAGCGGCTCCGCCGGACGGAGTACAGCCTCCCGCGCGCTGGCATCGCGCATCGAGGCAGGTCAGAATCGCACCACCCCAGCGGTCGGAGGACGCCATGATCGAGTGGAGCGAGCAGCACCTGATGATCCGCGATGCGATGCGCCGCTTCATCGAGGCGGAGATCAAGCCCAACGCTCGAGGAGCTCGAGCACGGCGACACCCCGCCCTACGACGTGCTCCGCAAGATGATGCGGACGTTCGGGCTCGACGAGGTCGCCCGTCAACGTTTCGCGCGGCGCATCGCGCGCGAGAAGGCCGCCGAGCAGGCGCGCGCCCGCGGCGAGGGCGTCGCGCCCGCGCCCGAGCGTGGCGACGGCGACGGCGACGCCGGCATGCAGCTCATCCCGATCATCGAGCTCTGCCGCTACTGCCCCGGCATGGTGACCGCGATGGGCGTGAGCGTCGGCCTCACCGCCGACGCGCGATCATGTCCAAGGGGACGCATGCGCCAGAAGGAGCGCTGGGCGCTCGACCTCTTCACGCTCGAGAAGATCGGCGCCTGGGCGATCACCGAGCCCGGCTCCGGCTCGGACGCGTTCGGCGGCATGAAGTCGACCGCGCGGCGCGACGGCGACGGCTACGTGCTCAACGGCAACAAGACGTTCATCACCAACGGCCCCTACGCCGACACGATCGTCTTCATCTGCAAGCTCGACGAGGGCAACGATCCGAAGGAGCGCAAGGTGCTGACCTTCGTGCTCGAGCGCGGCGACGCCCGGCCTCACGCAGTCGAAGCCGCTGCGGAAGATGGGCCTGCACTCCTCGCCCACCGGCGAGCTCTTCCTCGACGACGTGCGCGTCGGGCGCGACCGCCTGCTCGGCGAGACCGAGGACGCGCCCGCGCGCACGCGGCGCCAAGGCAGACCTTCACGATGGAGCGCACCGGCGTCGCCGCGATGGCGCTCGGCATCGTCGAGCAGTGCCGCGAGCTCTCGCTCGACTACGCGCGCACCCGCGTGCAGTTCGGCCGGCCGATCGGCGAGTTCCAGCTCATCCAGCTGAAGCTCGCCAAGATGGAGGTCGCGCGCATGAACATCCAGAACCTCGTCTTCCGCCAGATCGAGATGTCGGCGCCGGGCAAGCCGATGGATCTCGCCGAGGCGTCGGCGTGCAAGCTCTACGCGGCGCAGGCGGCGATGGAGGTCGCCCTCGAGGCGGTGCAGCTCTTCGGCGGCAACGGCTACATGGCCGAGTTCCAGGTCGAGCAGCTCTGCCGCGACGCCAAGGTGCTGCAGATCTACGCGCGGCACCGACGAGATCCAGATCTCGCAGATCGCGCGCAGCCTGCTACGGGGGTGAGCGCGGCAACCACGCGGTGCCGCTCGATCCGATCGGGCCTCGACGACCGCGACCGTCGCTGCTAGCGTGGGCGGCGGAGGCGGACGTTCCGCTTCCGCCACCGCATGCTCCGGGCCACCGTCGCGATCATCCTGACGCTCGTCGGCCTGTCATGCGCGGCGGAGCGCGGCCCGCAGCCTCCCCCCCGCGTCCCGTCCGAGATCGCGCGCGGCGTCACCCTCACGCGCGTCGTCGACGGCCTCGACAAGCCGGTCGCGCTCGCGTTCGCGCCCGGCGATCCCGGTGGGCGCCTCTTCGTCGTCGAGCAGGTCGGTCGGGTGCGCATCCTCGACGGCGGCCGCGTGCAACCGGCGACGGCGCCCTTCCTCGATCTGCATGAGCGCGTCTCCACCCGTACCGAGCAGGGCCTCCTCGGCCTCGCCTTCCATCCGGACTACGGCCGCACCGGGCGCCTCTACGTGAATCTCACCGATCGCGACGGCGACACGCGCGTCCTCGAGTTCCGCGCGCGCGCCGGCGACCGGGACCACGTCGACCCCGCCTCCGAGCGCGAGCTGCTGCACGTCGAACAGCCCTACAACAACCACAACGGCGGGAACCTCGTCTTCGGGCCGGACGGCAAGCTCTACGTCGGGCTCGGCGACGGCGGCTCGGCCGGTGATCCGCAGGGCAACGGACAGAACGACCGGGCGCTGCTCGGCAAGATGGTGCGACTGGACGTCGATGCGCGCGCCGCGGCCGGCCGCCCGCGCCCCGAGATCGTCGCCAAGGGCTTGCGCAACCCGTGGCGCTACAGCTTCGACCGCGCGACCGGCGATCTCTGGATCGCCGACGTCGGACAGAACAAGTGGGAGGAGGTCGACGTGCTGCCCGCCGCCGCCCTGGCAGCGGGCACGAGCGGCGCACTCCCGAACTTCGGCTGGAACGTGCTGGAGGGCCGGCATTGCTTCAAGCCGACCGACTGCAAGCCGGACGGCCTCATCGCGCCGATCATCGAATACGGCCACGACGAGGGCTGCTCGATCACCGGCGGCTTCGTCTACCGCGGGCAGGCGCTGCCGGCGCTCACCGGCGCCTACTTCTATGCCGACTACTGCACCGCGATCGTGCGCAGCCTGCGCCGCGACGGCAGCGGAAGCGTACGCGACTCGTGGGACTGGCGGCCCGCGATCGACCCCGCCTCGCGCCTCGCGAACCTCTCGTCCTTCGGCGAGGACGCCCGGGGCGAGCTGTACCTGCTCTCGCTGGAGGGCGGGATCTATCGCCTCGACCCGACCCCGGCTGAGCGCCACGGATTGACCTCGTAGCGCGGCGCCGCTACGCCCCGGCCGTGCGGTGCGAGACCGTGATCCGCGGCGGCATCGTGTACGACGGCGGCGGCGCGCCGCCCGTGCGCGCCGCGATCGGCGTGGCCCACGGTCGGATCGTCGCGATCGCGTCCGAGGGCGAGGCGGCCGCGCTCGAGGGCGAGCGCGAGATCGACGCGCGCGGGCTCGCCACCGCCCCCGGATTCATCGACCTGCACTCGCACTCGGACTGGGTCGTGCCGCAGGACGATCACGGCGGCATCCTCGCCCCGCTGCTCGAGCAGGGGATCACGACGATCGTCACCGGGAACTGCGGCTTCTCGCCGGCGCCGGTCGAGCCGCGCAGCGCGCAGCTGCTGCAGGACGGGAGTGAGCTCGTCCGCGATCGCGCGTTGCCGTTCGAATGGCGGACGCACCGCGAGTTCCTCGACCGCCTCTCGGCGGCGCCGCTGGCGCTGAACGTCGCGCATCTCGCCGGCCACGGCTCCATCCGGCTGGCGGTGATGGGGGATCGGTTCGGGCCGGCGCGCGACGACGACGTCGCGGCCATGGGGCGATGGGTGCGCGAGGCGATGGAGGCCGGTTGCGTCGGCCTCTCGACCGGGCTCGGCTATGCGCCCGGCATGTTCGCGACGCCGCAGGAGCTGACGGCGCTGGCGGCGATCGCCGCCGAGTACGGCGCGCTCTTCACCTCGCACGTGCGCGCCTACAGCTGGATCTCGCCGTTCTTCTCGCTGAACCCGCTGCGCTGGCGCGCCCACAACCTGCGGGCGCTCGACGAGATCCTCGCGGTCGCGCGCGGCGCCCGGGCGCGGCTGCAAATCTCGCACCTGATCTTCGTCGGGCGGGCGACCTGGCGGACGCAACGCGACGCCATCGTCGCCATCGAGCGTGCGCGCGACGCCGGGCTCGACGTCGCCTTCGACACCTTCCCGTACACCGCCGGCAACACGACCATCCGCGTCATCTATCCGCCCTGGGCACAGCACGGGCTGCCCGACAACCTCGCCTCGCCGCTCGTGCGCGTGCGCCTGCGGACCGAGCTCCGACTCCTGCGGCGGCTGATCGCCATCGACGTCTCCGACATCCAGCTGCTGCACGCGGTCGAGCCGACGCTCGCCCATCTGGAGGGCAAGCGGTTCGACGAGATCGGCGCCCTGCTCGGCATGGATCCGCTCGACGCCTACTTCCACCTGACGCGCGCCAGCGGCGGCAAGGCGCGCGTGATGCTCTTCCAGTACAGCGGTAGCGCCGAGGACGAGCATGCCCTGCGCGACACGCTCACCCACGCCCTGAATGCCGTCGAGACCGACACCATCCTCACCAGCCGCGGTCACCACAACCCCGCGAGCTTCGGCACCTTCCCGCGTCTCCTCGGACGGTACGCGCGCGAGCTCGGACTGCTCACCCTGCCGACCGCGGTCCACAAAGCGACCGGCCTGCCCGCCGAGCGCGCCCGCCTGAAGGAGCGCGGCCTCCTCCGCCCGGGCTACGCGGCCGACCTCGTCCTCTTCGATCCGGCGACGATCGACGGACCCGCCGACTTCCGGACGCCCGACGCCCGTCCGCGCGGCGTCCGGACGGTGCTGCTGAACGGCGTCCCGGTCGTCGAGGACGGCCGCTACGGCGGCGGCCACCACGGGCGGGTCCTGCGCCGGAGCTGAGCGCGACGTCGCCGGCGTTCCCGTGAGGTGTTTTTTCCTTGACGTGGAGAGGAACTTTTGCGCACAGTCCCCCCGGATCGTGACGTGGGACGTGCTCGTGCCGGACTCTCTCGGGGCGTCCCGGCCGGTCCAAGGGAGGCCTCCATGTCGCATCGCGCCCTGACCATCCTCGCGGCGCTCATCGCCGGCGGCTTCGTTGAGGCATCGACGGAGCGCGCCCACGCCGCCTGCATGGACACGCCGGTCACGATCACGTTCGACGCCGGATCGGGCACCCCGCACTGCTACACCGAATCGGGGATGACGGTCTGCGCCTCCAAGGTCTCCCCGCCCGCCGACGCCATGCTCACCCTCGGCGACAACGACGGGAACACCTCGCCGGACCTCGACAACGAGGGCGACGCCGACGGCCTGGTCTACACCTTCTCGATGGGAGGCCAGCCCTTCGCCGTCACCTCGTTCGACTTCACGGGCCTGGGTAGCGGCGGCACGCTCCAGCCGTTCAAGACCGGATCGGAGAGCTGCTGCAGCGCCTTGTACCCGGACGACGGCGTCGTCATGCCCGATCCATCCGACTGGTCCGGGATCAGCAGCTTCACGTGGACCGTCTCTGGCGCGGGCGACGGCCCGAACGTCATGGACAACCTGTCGATCGTCGTCCAGTGCTGCGGCAACGGCGCGGTCGATGGCGGCGAGCAATGCGACGACGGCAACACGCTCGACGGGGATTGCTGCTCGTCCACGTGCCAGTTCGAGGCGAGCGGCACCGCCTGCGACCCCGACGACGACATCTGCACCGACGACATCTGCGACGGCGCGGGCATGTGCTTGCATCCCGATTTCCCCAACTGCAACGTCACACGACCGTGCGGCCCGGCCCGGCCGCCCGGCACGCCCGCGTTCGAAGCGCCGAAGAGCGCGACCTCACTGAAGACCGACCTGGTGCAGCCGTTCGTCGTGTGCGGCGAAGCCGGCGGCAACTCACCGGACCGCACGACCGAGGGCGGCGTTCCCGCCTGCCAGACCGAGACGCCGAACGAGCGTGCCGGCAGTCCGCCGAGCGGCTGGAAATGGGACGAGACGCGTGGCCAGGGCAGTCTTCAGCTGAAGCGCGCCTGCTCGCACGCCGGCGACATCGCCGTGAAGCTGAAGGTTCGCGGCATGATCGACGGCGGCAACACGCCGGCGAACGGCAGCGGCACGTTCTCGTTGACCTGGCGCGCCACCGTCAACGATCCCGTGGGTGGCGACATGACGACGGTCGACCTCACCAGCGAGCTCCCGTTCAGCCTCGCGAACGGCAACGGCGCGCTCGTCACCACGGTCGGCGTCATGCTGTCGGAGAGCGGCATGCCGGACCTGCCGAATGGCAGCTCCTTCGAGCTGCTGAACGCCGAGGTCCGCGATCCGAACGGCAACGCCTTCGCGAAGCCGGGGCTCCTGCTGCTCCGCTGAGCGAGCCGCTCGCAGCGCCGGACGAACGCTAGCGGAAGAGGGGTGCGTACTGCCCGTACCCCTCTTCCGTCAGCCGCTCGGCCGGAACGAAGCGTAGCGCCGCCGAGTTCATGCAGTAGCGCTTGTGCGTCGGCGGTGGGCCGTCGTCGAACACATGGCCGAGATGCGAGTCGGCGTGCGCGGACCGCACCTCGGTACGCGCCATGAGGAGCGAGTGATCGCGGCGCTCGCGCACGTTCGCCGGCTCGAGCGGGCGGGTGAAGCTCGGCCAGCCGGTGCCCGAATCGAACTTGTCGCGTGAGCTGAAGAGCGGCTCGCCCGAGACCACGTCGACGTAGATGCCCGGCCGGTGCTCGTTCCAGTACGCGTTGCGGAAGGGCGTCTCCGTGGCCGCCTCCTGCGTCACCGCGAACTGCTCGGGCGCGAGTTGCCGGCGCAGGGTATCGGGGCCGGGCTTCCGGAACGTCGACGGATCGAAGGGCGGCGCGGGCGACGGCGCGATACCCGGAGACGCCTGCGGCGCGCTTCCCCGCAAGACGTCGAGCAGCGTGTCGGAGTCCACCTGCGCCGCGTCGAAGCGCACCTCGACCGCCTCGACGTGCCCGCCGGTACAGCCGACCCTCGCCGCGGCACGCGTGGCATCCTCGGCGGGGCACGCGCGCGCCGGCCCCGCGACCCACGACATGGTAGCCGCGACCAGCGCGCCGATCCGCAGCGCTCCTGCCATCCACATCACGCGATGCTACCTCCACGGACGACTCACGGAAGCCCACCTCGCCCGGCCCGACGCGCCACCGTTCCGGGCCTCGATCAGTCGCTCCTGGCCTTGAACAGATCGGCCTGATCGCGCAGCGTCGCCCCGTACCGGGCCTCCCAGCAGACGCCGTTGCCGTTCACGAGCTGCGCCCGCACCGGTAGCGAGGAGATCGGCAGCGCGGGGGTGGCGAGGGAGGTCCCCTGGCCCTTCAGGATGATGCTCGCCTTCCCCGCCAGCCCGGCCTTCAGCACCAACTTCTGCACGCCGCTCGGCGTCAGATCCTTGTCGACGTACTTGAAGCCGGTTCCGGTCTGCCGCCAGCAGGGCCGCGGGCGCGCGGCATTGCAGGCGCCGCCGGCCGGCGCGCTCGCGTGCGAGATGAGGTTCGACCCGCCGTCGTACAGACAGAACTCGTAGCCGGTGCCGGTGAGCGGCGTGCCGAGCTCTGCGAGGCTCGTCGGCGCGCCCTTCGCCCACTTCCACAGCAGCCGATCCTTGGCGTCGGGCGTGCGATCCTTGATCGCGAGCAGCGCGGCGCCGCTCGCGGTCGGCTGCTTGCACCCCGTCGCGGGCGTGTTGCCGCACGCGCCTCTGGCGATCTGCACGACCTGCTGGAACGTCGGCCGGTTGATCCAGTGGATCGCCGGCACGCTCGTGACGCCGACCGCCGTGTGCCGGACGTCCTCGTCGGCGATGGCGCGTTTCCAGTCGGCGACGTTCGGGCTGCCGAACTCCGCCTCCAGATCCGCGGCCGCCTGGGACAACGCCGTCCAGAGGGCCGTGCGGCAGTCGGCGAGCACGCCGGCGCCGCAATATGTGCGCGACCACGGATCGGCAACCGGCAGCCCCAGCACCTGGCGGAGATCCTTGTCGACCTGGCCGTAGAACGCGTCGTCGAACGACGAGCCGATGTGCAGGCGGCGATCGGGGTCGTCGAGCGTGAGCCCGAGATTGTCGATGGCGTCGGCGGAATCGGCGTCGAACATCGCGTGCGCCAGGCGCGGCCACCAGGCGTCCATGATCGCCGGCGACTGCGGGTCGTCGTACTGGCCGTCGTGGTCGAGGTCGCGGCGGTGCGTCTGCCCCGCCATCCACGCCGCGAGGCGGTCATGCATGTCCTGCGCCCGCGGATCGGCGCCCCCCGGCGCGGTCGCCCCCATGACCTGCAGCAGGAAGGGGCAGATCCTCCTGACCCCGCAGGTCGACCGTGCCGGCGTCCTCCATGGCGCTCGACGAGGTCGGCGCGATCGATGGCGCCGGCGCCGATCGCGGCCTCGATGCGCTTCGACAGCATCTGGTTGCGGAACACGGGACCGTACGAGAACTGCCGGTCGTTCGCCGTGAATTGCGGCGCCTGCTTGTTGTTCCACGAGGTGAGGAATCCCTCGGGTGGATCGAGCGCGGCGGGCTGCGCCGCGAGGCCGATGAATCCCCGCCAATCCCACTCGCCGGTCCCCCAGGTCGGCAGGTAGGGATCGACCCCCTGGGCGCGCTGCGGGCATTTGCACGAGTGCTGGTAGCCGATGTTCGCGGCGTCGACGTAGAACCAGTTGAACGTGTAGTCGACGCCTTCGCCCATGGCGTGCTGGAAGGAGTCGTAGCCGTTCGTCATGAAGCCCGGATCGTTGACGCGGCGGAACCCGCGCGCCGACGCGAGCTCGTTCTGATAGGTCGTGCGCAGCGTCGCGATCGCGATCGGCGTGCCGTCGGTGAGCGTGCCGCGGGCGACGATCGGGCCGTAGTCGGGGGTGCGCTGCACCGGCCAGGTGAGCACGACGTCGAGCACCGGCGGGCAGCCGTCGTTCACCACGCCGTCACCGTCATCGTCGACGTCGTTCAGGCACTGCGTGAGCAGCTCGGGCAGCCCCACGGCCGGACAGCCGTCGTTGACGAAGCCGTCGCCCTCGTCGTCGATGTTGTTGGCACATTGGGCGCCGCTCTCGCCGGCGCCGGAGATGCCGCCCGCGGTCGGCTTGGCGACCTGCGTGTGGTTGAAGGTCTCGATCGGCTTGCACGTACCGTCGTGCAGATAGCCGAGCGAGTCGACCGTCGCGGGACCGCCGCCGGGCTCGCACAGCTTCAGCACCCACTGATCGACGTTGTCGGCGCTCGCCGACGTCGCCGACCAGGCGAAGTCCCGCCCGCGCCCGAGCTCGACGTACAGGTCGGTGCCGGCGAAAGCCACGCCGCGCGCGTCGATGTTCGGGCCATGCACGTCCTTCTCGACCAGCAGCTGCGGCATGTAGTAGCTCGTCTGCGGCCCGAACACCGCGATCGGGCGGCCGTTCTTCGTGTGAGCGCCGGCGACGAGGAGGGCGTTGCTCATCGCGTGCGGCACCGCGAGGGGCGGCGCGAGGCCGCTGATGGCATCGAGGAGATCCTGCAGCGAGGGGGCGGCGCCGTTCACCGGACGCAGGCTGGCGCAATCGATGTCGGGGTGCGACGCGGGGTCCACCGGACCGAGGTCGGTCATGTACGGCGCCGGGTCGGAGGAGGTCGTGGGCGCCTCGGCGTCATTCGCGAAGTGCAGGTCGTCGAAGACGGCGCGCGCCGTCGTCGCATCGCTGCCGAGCGCCGCCGTCATCGCCTGCAGGCCGCAGAAGTTCGAGAGCTCGCCGCCGCCGCCCTTGCCGAAGATGCCGCCGACGAGCGACGCGATGGCGACGGCGTCCTCCGGCCTCCACGCCGCGGGCAGCGACCTGCAGCGCCGGATACTCCGCGGGGAGCTTCGACGGATCGCTCAGCGCCTCGTTGATGTACTGGTTGACGCCGTCGGTGTAGGCGAGCAGGTCATCGTAGCCCGCCTGCCCCTCGGCATCGGTGGTGCGGATCGCCTCGAGCTGCGCGGTCAGATCCGACTCGAGGTACGGCGCGATCGCGAGCTGGCCGCATGTCCATCGCGACGTTCGCCGGGGACGCGCCGAGCAGCTCCGAGGCGCGCGCGCGTCCGAGATGGCGGAGCGCGTCCATCAGGAAGAGCCGATCTTCGGCTCCGGTGTAGCCCTGCGCGAACATCGTGGCGTAGCGCGTCGTGCCGAAGATGTGCGGCACGCCGAAGCTGCGGTCGCGGACGACGGTGACGCCCGCGGTCGGCGAGTAGACGCGGTCGATGTCGTCCTCGGGCACGCCGAAGGACGCGTCCTTGTAGAAGTCGAGGAGCTGGCCCTCGGTGAGGCCCGGCACGGCGTAGACCAGGTTGCCGTACATGTCGAGCTGATCCTTCACGTGCGGCGGGTACGTGCCGGCCTGCGCCTGCACCGCCTCGACGCCGTTCAGCACGCCGTCCTGACCGGGCGGCAGGATGTTGAGGAAGCCCGTCGCGTCGCCGAACTCCTGGTAGTGGCCTTGCAGCGTCTGGCCGTCCGCCGATCGCCCACCCGCGACGACGGCGACGATCAGCAATGCTCGCATCAGGTACCGCATGCATTCCTCCGTGCTTCTGCCGTGGGACTTGTGGCCGGCCGTGGCGCGTGGGACGATCCGATCGTCGGGGTTGCGGCGAGCGTATGGAGCGGTCCTCCAGGGGCCAATCCCCTGGCCTGGGGAGCCGCGACACGAAAAGGGAGGAGTCGATCGACGGCAACCGGGCGTCCGCGCCTGGCATCGAACGGGATCATGGCGCAGCTCGGTCCGGCCCCGCCGTCGTCGGAGATCACCTCCGAGGCCCTTTATCTCCGCCGCCGCGACTTCATCCGTAACGCGGCGCTGTTCGCCGCCACCGCGGCGACGGTCGGCGGCGGCCTGCGCTTCCTCACCCGCGGGCGACGCGTCACGGACCGTACCGCGAAGGGCGCGCCCGCGCCGGCCGACCTGGCCGTCGCCCGACGCGTCGAGGACGCGGGCGGCGAGGCGGCGACGCCCGAGCGCGACGTCACCACCTACAACAACTTCTACGAGTTCGGCACGGACAAGGGCGACCCCGCGGCCTACGCGAGCACGCTCCGCCCGCGCCCCTGGACCGTGTCGATCACGGGCGAGGTCGAGAAGCCGGACGAGGTGGACATCGACCAGCTGCAACGCTGGTTCCCCCTCGAGGAGCGCGTCTACCGCATGCGCTGCGTCGAGGCGTGGTCGATGGTCATCCCGTGGGTCGGCTTTCCGCTCGCCGGTCTGCTGCGCCGGGTCGGACCGACGTCACGCGCCAGATACGTGCAGCTCACCACCCTGCTCGATCCCGAGCAGATGCCGGAGCAGTCCGGGCACGTGCTCGATTGGCCGTATGTCGAAGGACTGCGCCTCGACGAGGCCATGCATCCGCTCACGCTCCTCGCCGTCGGCCTCTACGGCAAGACGCTGCCGGCGCAGAACGGGGCGCCGCTGCGTCTCGTCGTGCCGTGGAAGTACGGGTTCAAGGGCGTGAAATCGATCGTCGAGGTCCGCCTCACCGAGACGCAGCCGCGCACGACGTGGAACCTGGCGGCGCCGCACGAGTACGGCTTCTTCGCCAACGTCAATCCCGCGGTCGACCATCCGCGCTGGAGCCAGGCGACCGAGCGACGCATCGGCGAGCTGCACCGCCGGCCGACGTTGCCGTTCAACGGCTACGGCGAGCAGGTCGCGGGCCTCTACGCCGGCATGGATTTGCGGCGCTTCTTTTGATGAGCGCCCCCGCCGTCACCGCGACGCGCGGCATGCCCCGGGCCCGCCGCGCCAAGCCCCTCCCCTGGCTCGAGCCCGGAATCTTCGTGGGCGCGCTGACGCCGCTCGCCTCGCTCGCGCAGCGCGCCGCCCAGGGCACCCTCGGGGCCGACCCGATCGCGCAGGCGCTGAACGAGCTCGGCCTCGTCGCGCTCGTCTTTCTCGTCGCATCGCTCACCTGCACGCCCGCGAAGCTCCTCTTCGGCTGGACGTGGCCGCTCCGCATCCGCCGCATGCTCGGGGTCTTCGCCGCGGGGTATGCCACGCTGCACGTCGTCACCTACGTCGCGCTCGATCAGGGCTTCGACTGGGGGGCGATCACGAAGGACGTCCTCGAGCGCAAGTTCATCTTCGTCGGCGCCGCGACCTTCGTCCTGCTCGTGCCGCTCGCCCTCACCTCGACGAACGGCGCCGTGCGGCGGCTCGGCTTTCGACGCTGGAAGGGGCTGCACCGGCTGGCCTACGCGGCCGGCGTCCTCGGCGTCATCCACTTCTACCTGCGGGTCAAGAGGGACGTGTCCGAGCCCGAGGGCTACGCGCTGGCGCTCGGCACGCTCCTCCTGGTGCGCCTCGTGATCGTGCTGCGCGATCGCGCCGCCAGCGGCTCCGACGCGACGCCCCGGTCTCAGCGCTCGCCGATCAGATAACGCGCGCCCGCGCCGTGCGCCTCGGCCGCGTGCACGACGCCGCTCGGCAGCATGAGGCGATCGCCGGCGTCCAGACGATACGTCGTCCCGTCGATGGTGATGGTGAACGTCATCGATCCGGCCAGCATCCACAGACACTCGTCGCGTTGGTGGGCATGGGGCGTGTAGGTGCGGCCGGGCGGATCGCTCCAGCACACCACCTCGTAGCCTTCCTCCTCGAGACGCCGCCGCGCCTCGTCCTGCTTCGGCGGCTTTCCGCCGCTCCATGCGATGCGCTCGAGCCGCATGGGCCGGAGCATAGCGAGTCGAGCCCCCGGACGCCAAGTGGCTCGCGTTCCTCGAGCAGACCTGCAACGATAGCCGCCTTCGCGTTTCAGGACCGATGTCGATCGTCACCGAAGAGTTGGCGCTTCTCGAGCGTGTCATGGCCACGCTCGCCGAGACACCCGCGAGCACGCCGCCGTCCGAATCGGCGCTGCTCGAGGAGCTCTCCGGACTACGCGAGGCCCTGCGCGCCGGCGAGAAGGCGGAGGACCACGCGGCGCTCCTCGACCAGTGGAATCGCCAGACCGCCCTGCTCGACCAGCTGCGCGCCTCGCGCAGCATGCCGCAGGTGAGCCGCGACTCGCCCTACTTCGCGCATCTCCGACTGCGGGAGCGCGGGGCGGAGTTCGACGTCCTCCTCGGCAAGGCGACGTGGCTGAAGCGCGACGTGCAGATCGTCGACTGGCGCCACGCGCCGATCTCGCGTGTCTTCTACCGCTACCGCCAGGGCGACGCGTACGACGAGGAGATCGCCGGGCGCGAGCGCAGCGGCGAGGTCGTCGTCCGGCGCACGGTCGCCATCCGCGACCGCCGCCTGCAACGCGTCGAGGCGCCGGAGGGCGTCTTCGTCCCCGACGCGAGCAGCGCCGACGGGTGGCGCCGCATCGCGCGCGAGCCGCCGCGGCTCGCCGGGGGCGAGGGCTCGGCGCTGCGCGCGCACGGACTCGACGGCGGAACGGAGCGGCGGCTCGGGACCCATCCCCACGGCCTGCGGATCCGCGCCGACAAGCACCTTCCGGACATCGCCGGCCTCATAAATCCCCGGCAGTTCGAGCTGATCACGCGTCCCTCGAGCGGCTTCGTCGTGATCCGCGGCACCGCCGGCTCGGGCAAAACCACCGTCGCCCTCCACCGCATCGCCTATCTCGCCTACGACGACGCGGCGATCGACTCCGAGCGGACGCTCGTGGTCGTCTTCTCGAGCGCCCTCAGGGACTATGTCGGGCACGTGCTGCCGTCGCTCGGCGTCGAGCGGGTACAGGTGCGGACGTTCCACGAGTGGGCGGCGGAGCAGGCGCGGCGCCTCTTCCCCGCCCTGCCGCGCATCCTGCGCGAGGCGACGCCGGCCGTCGTCCATCGGCTGAAGCTCCATCCCGCGTTGCTCGTGGCGCAACGGCGGCAGGTCGCGCGCGTCCCCGGTCCGGCGACGGCCGCGCAGGCGGTCGACGACTGGGCCAGCATGCTGCGCGACGGCGGCCTCCTCGAAGACGTCTTCGCGGAGGTGGCGCCCGGGGCGTTCTCCCGCGACGAGCTGGCGCGTGCCGTCGCCGCCAATCGCGATCAGCAGGAGCGCATCACGGCCTGGGTGGACGGCGATCATCGCGCCCAGCCCGAGCTCGATGCCGAGGACGACGCGCTCCTGCTGCGTGCGTGGCAGCTCCGGGTGGGACGGCTACCCGGCCGCGGCGGCGCGCCGCTGGCGTATCGCCACGTCGCAGTCGACGAGGTACAGGACTTCTCGCCCGTCGAGGTGCAGGTCCTGCTCGACTGCCTCGACGCGCGCCGCAGCATCACGCTGGCCGGCGACACGCAGCAGCACGTCCTGACGGACGCCGGTTTCACCTCGTGGAGCGCGTTCTTCACGCATCTCGGCCTCGAGGGCACCGAGGTCGAGACGTTGGAGATCAGCTATCGCTGCTCGCGCCAGATCGCGGAGTTCGCGCTCGCGCTCCTCGGGGATCTGCGAGAGGACGAGCGGCCGCCCCTCACCGTACGCGAGGGGCCGGAGGTCGAGCTCTTCCGCTTCACCGACCACGGCGCCTGCCTCGCCTTCCTCACCGACGCGTTGCTCGACCTCGCGGCCCAGGAGTCGCTGGCGTCGGTCGCCGTGCTGACGCCGTCGCGCGAGATCAGTCAGCTCTACCATCGCGGGCTCGAGTCGGGCGAGGTTCCCCACCTGCGCCTGGTGGAGCGGCAGGACTTCACCTTCGCGCCCGGAGTCGAGGTCACCGAGATCGAGCAGGTGAAGGGGCTCGAGTTCGACTACGTCGTCCTCGTCGAGGTGAGCAGCACGTATTTTCCCGACCGCGCCGGCGCCCGCCGCCTGCTGCACGTCGGCGCGACGCGCGCGGTGCACCAGCTCTGGTTGACCAGCGTCGGGACGCCGTCGCCGATCGTCCGCGCCGCGGAGCGGCGCCCGACCTAGCGAACCCCTGCGGCCGCGCACCCGCGGTCAGGAGGCGGCGGCCGCCGCCGCCGGCGCCTCCTGACCGGCACCGGCGCTCGTGGGCGCGACCAGCAGATACGGCAGGTCGCCGCACAGGGTCGCGAAGCGCGTGGTCATCCGCTCGGGGTCCTCGATCGCGCGCTCCGGGTCCGACGGCAGGTCGTCGGCGCCCGGGCGGAAGATGCAGATGCGCGCGCCGGGACAGCGCTGGCGAATCCGCTTGGCGAGATAGCGCGCATGGGCGAGACCGCCAGGTGGCGTCGAGACGATCGCGATCACGTCCGGAGCATCGCGCGCGACCGTTTCCGCGACCTCCGAGGCGAGGGCCGTCGCCGAGAGCCGCTCGACCGTCCACTTTCCGCCCGGTGCGAGCGTCTGGCACAGCATCTCGAGCGCGAGCTCGTCGGCGGCGCTGCGGGCCGGAACACCGAGGATGCGGTGTCCCGGCACCGCGCCGGCCTCCGCGGACGCGACGGCATCCGTCCCGCCGCGTTGGCCGACGATCGCCGCGGTCGCCGCCAGCACGTTCTCGTACTCCGTCTCCGAGATCTCCTCGCGCAGTCGATCCCGCGCGGCGCCGATCATCGTCGGCACGATGATCGCGTCGAACACGTCCGCCCGCGGTCCCTCGGCGAGTCGCTCGGCGACGACCTGCTCGGCCTCGTCCTCGTCGCCCGCGAGCAGCCGCTGGTAGAAGCTGATGCTCGGAGTGAGCGGCGGGTCGTCGCCCAGCACCACGGCGAGCACCTCCAGGCCAGGAACGTGCTTCCCGACGACGGCGAGGCACACGGTGAGCGGTGTCGCCAGGAGCAGGCCGATCGGTCCCCACAGCCAGGTCCAGAAGAGCGCCGACACCAGCAGCGCGAGCGACGACACGCCGGTGTGCGACCCGATCACGAGCGGCTCCACGGCATTGGCCGTCACGATGTCCAGTCCCACGAAGAGACCTACGGTCTCGAGCGTCGTCGTCCACCCGTGCGACTGCAGAAAGGCCAGCGCCGCAGGAACGAGCATCGCGAGGGCGGCGCCGAGATACGGCACGAAACGCAGCATCGCCGCCACGACGCCCCACAGGACCGCGTACGGAATGCCGATCACGAGCAAGCCGACGGCGACGCACACGCCGAAGCCCACGTTGATGACCGACTGCGTGAAGAGGAAGCGCCCGATGCGCGTCCCGGCTTCGTCCATGGCGCGCGTCGTCAACGTCACGTTCTCCGGCCCCGTCAGGCGGATCACGCGATCGCGGAGATCCTCCCGATCGGCGAGCATGAAGAGCAGGAGAATGAGCACGATGCCGGCGTACGTGAGCGGCGCGATCACGGGCACGATGATCGCGTGCAGTCGCTCGACGTCGGTCGGCTCATCGGGAACGACGGTGACCGGCGCCGGGTTGCGGTGGGTCGCGGCGGTCACCGGGGTATCGCCCGGCCCACCGCCCTTGCGCTCCTGGGCGTCGAGCTCGCGGCTCAGGCGATCGATACTGGCCTGGAAGTCGGTGAGCGGACTCTTTTCCGTCGCGCGGAGGTCCGCCAGCTTGGCCCTGATGGAGCTCGAGTAGCGCGGCATGTTCGCCGCCAGGTCGGACACCTGACGCGTGAGCACGAAGCCGAACCCGCCGACGAGCGCGATTGCGAGGGCAACGACCGCGAGGACGGCGACGAAGCGCGGCAGACCCCATCGCTCGAGCGCCGCGACCGGGGGCGTCAGCACGAAGCTCAGCATCGCCGCCGTCGCGAGCGGCACGATGACGGCTTCCCCCCGCGCGAGCACCGCGACCACGAGCGCGATGGTCGCCAGATAGAACGCTGGACGGAACGGGCGCAGAAAGGCGGACCACGGCGACGCGGGCACGTCGGTCTACAGCAAGTCGCGCGCCGACGAACGGCGCGCGCCCTGCCACCGTACGGCCGCGGCAATGGTGGAGCGCGCACGCTCGGATGCGTCCGGCAGTTTGTAAAACCGGAAATCGCCGGAACCCGTTTTTCCATTGCCTCCCGCAAACTGCGCGGCGGTCACGCGTCGGCACGTGCCCTCCGACCTGACAGTGCCGCGATTTCTTCGTCGTCGGGCGCGCGCGACGAAGGTTGGCTTCGACCTTGCACTGCCCCCGCGAAGGTCGGTGAGGCCGACAGACGAAAGGAGATCACATGGGTGGGAAGATCGACAAGGCAAAGGGCCGCGTGAAGGAGGCTGCGGGCGCGGCGACGAACGACAAGTCGCTCAAGCGCGAGGGCAAGATCGACCAGATGGTCGGGGGGGTGAAGGAGGCGGTGGAAACCGCCATCGATACCGTCAAGGACGCGCTGACCGGGACCAGCGGCAAGAAGGTCGCGCGGCGCGCCCGATGATCCACTACGCGCTCGTGTTCTTCGTCGTCGCCCTGATCGCCGCGATCCTGGGCTTTCGGGGCGTGGCCGGACTGTCGGCACAGTTCGGGTACGTGTTCATCGTGGTGGCAGTCGTGCTGCTGGCGGTCGGTCTGATCGGCAGCGGTCCTCGGCTGCTCCCGTAGGAGACGTCATGCGAGCATTCGCCATCGCCGCCGCGTCCGCCGTGCTCGCCGCGAGCATGATGGTCTCGGCGTGCAACCGCCACGAGGGGCCGGCAGAGAAGGCCGGCGAGAAGATCGACAAAGCCGCCGACAAGGTCTCCGACACGATCGATCCGAAGGGGCCGGTCGAGAAGGCGGGTCGGAAGATCGACCGCGCGACGGGAAATTGAGATCGCGCGGTGACCGCCGTGAAGATCGGGGCAAGCCGTCAGATCATCATTCCGAAGAAGGCCTTCGAGGCGCTCGGGTTGGCGGGCGGCGACTATCTGGATGTCATCGTGAAAGACGGCAGCCTGCTGATGAGCCCGAAGACGCTCGTCGACAAGCCGACCCGTCGAGACGGTGCAAGGGACGACACACACGTCGTGGGAGGCCAATGATGCGCAACACCCTGCTGCTGGCGACGCTCTGTATCGCCGCCGCCACCACCGGCTGCTTCGTCAGCCACAAGGAGACGGTACGCGAGGTCCCGACCGAGCCAACGGTCGAACACCGCACCACCGTCCAGACTCTGCCACCGGCCGCTGAGGTGCGTGAGCACACCACGGTCGAGCGGTACTGATCGTCGACGATCAAGGAGGTCGATCGTGCGCTACCTGCTTGCGTGGCTCCTGGGCGTTCCGGGAGCGGTCATTCTCGTCTGGTTCATCGTCGCCCACATGTCCTGACGAGCGGGTGCACGCCGCCCGCGGCGTGCGCCAACACAAGGTGTTTCGCACCTCGCGAAGCAGCTCGACGGACATTCTCGAACGTCCGGTCAGATTGCTGACACGACGCGGGCCAGAATTTCGCGTCTCCCGGGCGTCGACGTGTCGCCGTTCCTGGCACACGCATTGCGTCATCGGGTGGTGAGCGCGCTACGCACATCTCGCGCGCTCACGCACACATCCCTTCGGGCACCATCATTTCGCGTGAGAGCGCGGTGATGGCGACGTGTGCGGAGAGGAGGGAGCGATGGCGAGGATGGCGACGTGGAGCATGCTGGCGACGACGGGGGTCGTCGCCACGGCGGGGCCGGCGGCCGCTGCATCGAGCATCGAGGGGGCGAGCGCGGCCCTCGCCTTCTGGCTGACGTGGGGACTCGTCTATCTCGCGATCGGCGTCGTCCTCATGGGTGTCGCAACCGCAACGGCGATGCGGGAGCGCCGCGCATGGTCGTCCTTGCTCGCGTGGGCGGACGAGGAGAATCCCGAGCCCCCCGACGACGACGACGACGTCTCGGTCCGCGCGGCCTGATCGATCGGCGACCGCGAGCCATGCAGCGAGTCGCGCGGGACGCCTCGGCGCGACGAAGAGCGCGGCCCCCGAGCGTCCCGGCGACCTCCGCCCGCGGCCTCCGGTCCTAGTTCCAGGCGATCGCGTCGGGAGACGAGCGCACGACGCCGTCCACGCCGACCGCCACGTACCGCCCGTTGCCGAAGGCGACGGCACGCAGGTCGTTGCCGGTGCCCGAGGCCTGCGTGACGAACGTCAGGGCATCCGGGGACGTGTAGATCGAGCCGAAGAAGGCGACGATCACGAACCGGCCGTCGGCGAACACGATGTCCTGCAATGTCGGCAGCTGCTGGCGCGCCGAGGCCCAGAGATGCGGGTCGGTCGCGCGGCCGACCACGCCATTGGCGCCGACGAAGACGTACACGCCGTCGCCGAACGTCACCCCATACAGCGTGTCCGTCGTGTTGGACACGGCCGACGTCCAGGTGACCCCGTCGACGGAGGTGACGACTACGCCGTCGTCGCCGACGGCGACCAACCCGAGCGGTCCAACGCCGATCCCGTGGAGCGCGGATACCGTCCCGCTCTCGCGCGCGGACCAGATGTGCCCGTCGGTCGAGGTGAGGATCGTGCCCTGGTAGCCGACCGCCACCAGCACGCCGTTCGCGAACGTCACCGCCTGGAGCGAGACGGCGGTGCCGGACACCTCCGATTGCCAGCTGACGCCGTCGGGCGAGGTGATGATGGTGCCGTCGTCGCCGACGACGACCAGGAGACCGGGACCGCCCGACGCGCCGTTCAGCGCCGTGTCCTCGATGTTGGAGGCTCGCGACTCGAACTTCTGCCCATCGCTCGAGGTGAAGAGGCGCCCCTCCTTCCCCGCGGTGACGAACAGGCCGTTGCCGAACGCGACGTCGTCGAGCGTGCGATTGCTGTTGTTGTTGCTGCTGCTGCCCCCCCCGCACGCGGCGACCGCCAGCGCGAGCGCTACCGCGAGTAGCCCGCCCCCGGCCCGGAGCCGCGCCCCTCGTCCGCACGTCGTCCCACCTGCACACCACCTCGGCATATCCGTCGATCCCATCGCGACCCCCCTCGCCAGACCTTCTCGCATATCCCATTGGTAGTCGTCCACGCGGGGGGATGCGGCGGTCAACCGAACGGCGGATCATGGACTCGAGGGAGGGAGACGGGATCGTGGCGGGCCGGCGCGCAGCGCAGCGGATCGACGAGTACGAGGACCTCTACCGGCGGCACCAGGCCCGGATCCTCCGGCTCTGCACGATCCTCCTCCGCAATCCGAGCGAGGCCGAAGACGTGACGCAGGACGTATTCCTCATCCTCCATCGCGAGCAGCAGCGCGGCGAGCGGCGCGTCGGCTGGGGCCCGTGGCTCACCACGGTCGCCGTCAACGCCTGCCATCGTCGCCGGCGCTCGCGCTGGTGGCACGCCCTGCGCGCGCAACCGACGCTCGACGCCGCCGAGCTGTCGACCGACACGCCGAGCCCCGAGCTCCAGGCGATCGGCGGTGAGCAGCGCCGCACGATCCAACGGGTGTTCGCCACGTTGTCGGGGCGCCAGCAGGCGGTATTCCTCCTGCGCCACGTCGAGGGCTACTCGACCGATGACGTGGCGACCATGCTCGGGGTGCGGACCGGCAGCGTCAAACGCCACCTCTATCGCGCGACGCACGCGTTGCAGCGCGCGCTGCGCCCGTTCACGGGAGCGCCACGATGATCGGGAGCACCCCCGTTGCGCGGCACTCGCTGCGCTGCCTCCGCGAACGCACGCTCGTTCGCCTGGCCGAGGGCGACGGCACGCGCCGCCAGCAACGGCACCTCGCCCGCTGCGCCCCCTGCGCCGCACGGTACACCGCCATCGTCGATGCGCGCGGCACCGCCGCGGCCGTGCTGCGCGCCGCCTGGCGCTTCTCGCCGCCACGGACGGGAGCGGGCGCGCCTGGCCGGCGGGCGCCCTTGCGGACGCGCGAGCTGCTGCGCCTGGCGGCCCCGCTGGCGATCGCCGCGAGCCTCGTCGTCGCGCTTGCGGTCGGCGCCCGCTACGCCGGCGAGATCGCGGGCGGCGCCGCGCGGCCGGCGAGCGCCGTCGCGGCCGATCCCTCGCTCGACGAGCTGGCGCGCGACGTGTTCACGATCGACGACGCCGCCGTCTGGCTCGAGGCCGATGCCGACGATACGCGCTGGGAGGCGGCCCTGCTCGGCGACCGCCCGTGCGAGACCGCGGCCGACGCCGGCGATCCCCTGTGCAACTGATGCGACGGAAACGAGGAGACGCATGACCCTACGACGATTGCTGACGGTGAGCCTGCTCGGCTTGAGCCTCTCGATCGCGCCCGCCCAGGCCCAGCCCATGGGCCCGATGCGGGGCGGCGGCCTCGGGCCCGAGCCCGGCATGATGCTGCCGATGTTGATCCGCAAGGTCGGCCTCTCGGACACCCAACGCCAACAGGTGCGGACGATCCTGAACGCACATCGTCCCCGCTTCCAGGCGCTCTTCCCGCAGCTCCGCGATGCGCAGCAGGCGCTCGAGGCGCGCCTGGTGAGCACGGATCCGGTGAAGGCCGACGATCTGGCGCCGCAGATCCAACGCGTCGCCGACCTGCGCAAGGAGATCCTGCAGGAGGGCGTCGGCGTCGCGATCGAGGTCCGCGGCGTCCTGACGCCGGAGCAGCTCGCACGTGCCGCCGATCTCCACGGCCAGATGCGCACCCTGCGCGAGCAGATGCGGAAGCTCGTGGGCGAGCCGCCGATGGAGTCCCCCGACGAGTAGCCCGGGAGCGCCTCGGTGAGTCACCACCCATAGCCGGCGCCGCTTCGTCCTCGGCGGACGAACCTGCTACGCTCGCGCCCCTCGTGCGCGAGCACGCGCCCCGCATCGCTGTCTCGACGTCGGCAGGCCGGACGGCGCTCGCCGTGGCGGCGCTGCTCGGTTGCGTCTTCGGGCTCCATCGCATCGTCGATCCCGACGTGTTCCTGCAGGTCGTCGTCGGAAAAGCGATCGTGGCGCACCCGTCGTCGCTCGGCATCTCGACCTTTCTCGACCCGTATCCGCACTACCCCTACGTCGAGGACAAATGGCTGCCGTCGGTCGTCGTCGCCGTGATGACGCTCGTCGCGGGCGAGCACGGCCTGATGGTCTACCAGATCCTCCTCTGCGTCCTGGCCGCGTGCGCCTGGTACGCCATGCAGCGCGCCTGGGGAAGCTCGCCCGCCGTGGCGGTGGCCGGGGTGGCCCTCGTGCTGCTGGCGTGCGCCTTCCGACTGGAGCCGCGTCCCGACACGGCGAGCCACGCGTTGCTCGCCGTCATGCTGACCCTCAGCGTAGCCGACCTCTCGAAGCGCTCGCGACGCTGGATGGTCGCGCTCGTGATGGCGCTGTGGGTGAACGTCCACGGCTATTTCATCAATGGCCTGCTCGTCCTCGGCGCGGGGCTCGCCTGCACCCTGCTCGGCGATCGGACGCCGACGCGCCTCGGACGCGCTCCGCGAACGGCGCGGGAGCAGCTCGTGCTGCTCGGTCTCGGGGGGGCCGCCTGCCTGCTGCACCCGCAGGGATGGCGAGCCCTCGTGTATCCGCTGTCGCAGCTCGCCAACCTGAACGGCGACCCGACCCTGAAAGGCGCGATCGAGGAGTTCACGCCCTCGACGACGCTGCTGGCCGGCGTGGGGGCGGTGCATATCGTGCTGCTCGCGGTTGCGGGCGTCGTCGCCGTCTGGCTGGCATGGGCCTTTCCCCGCGCCGTCTCCGCGCGCGCTGCCAGGGGCGCGGCCGACGCGGCGGCGCGGGCCGACGACCGCACGGCCGCGGTCCGCCAGCTCGTCGCGCTGGGCGCGGCGCTCCCGTGGCTCCTCGCGCCGCCTCCGGCCCTGCAGAGCCCGCCCTACCGCCTGACGTTCGCGCTGCTCGTGATGGCGACGGTCGAGGTGCCGACACTGCTGCGCGAGCGCTGCCTGCTCGCACCGATGCTGCTCGCAGGCGTCACGGCCCTTGCCGTGCCGCTCATCCGCAACCTCGCGCTCGTCCCACCCGCCACGTTGCTCGTGCTGGCGCCCGCATGGACGCGGGCGGCCGCGCACATCCTCGGCCGCCACGGTCCGCGACCCCGGCGCGCCGTCGCGGTCGCCACCGTCGTCGCCGTGGCGCTGCCGATCGCCTGGCTGCGCCTGAGCGATCGGCTGAACGTCGGCGTGCGCGCCCCGACGCGCAGCGGCTGGGGCGTCGACAGGGAGCGCTTCCCGGCCGCCGCCGTCGACTTCCTCGAGCACGAGCGCCTGCCGGGTCCGCTGCTCAACAACTTCGACGTGGGCGGCTACCTGCTCTATCGGCTGTATCCGCGGCACCGGGTGTTCATCGCCGGCAGCACGTCGATGTACCCGGCATCCTTCCTGTCGACCTACAGGACGCTGGTCCTCGCCGGCACTCCACTGGACCAGATTCGCCGCACGTACGGCACGAAGACGATCGTGCTCGATCTCGCGTCCACCGCGACGGCCGACCTCGTGGAACGCCTCGCGCTGGCGCCCGACTGGGCGCTCGTCTTCCTCGACACCGCGGGCGCCGTGTTCGTGCACGTCGACGACGCCACGCGCGACGTCGCGGCCCGGCGGGTCGATCTGGACGCGCGCCTGGCTGAGCTCTCGGCCACCGAGCGCGCGACCCCGGTGCTGCCGGCCGCGCTCGGCGGCGCCCGGCTCGTCTTTCCGCGCTTCAACCTCGGCATGTTCGCGTTCGCCTTCGGGCGGCCCGATCTGACGTTGCGCGAGGCGCGGCGGCTGTGGGATGTCGCGCCGAGCGAGGATCTCGCCGCCGTCGAGGGCGAGGCGGCACGGCGCGCGCAGCAGCTCGCCGGGGAGGTGTCGCGCCTCGAGGCTGCGTTCCGCGCGTACCCCGCGTCGCACGACGTGAAGACCTACCTCCTCCTCGCCCTCGCCTTCCACGCCGACGAGCGGCTGCACGCCGGCGCCACGCACGACGCGGCCGCCGACGCCCGCCGCATGATCGCGCTCGACCCGAGCGCCTGCGGGCCATATTGCGCCCTCGCGAAGGCGGCGATCCTCGACGGCGACGCGGCGGCGGCGCGCGGCCTCCTCGCCGAAGCATGGCGGCGCGACCCGCAAGGGAGGTGTCGCCGCATCGCCGACGCCGATCCGCTGCTGGCGCCGCTCGCCGCCGCGCCGCGCCGGTGAGTCGTCTCGACGGCTACGCGGAGCGGCGCCGCCACTCGTCGGGCGTGTGGGCGGTGATGGCCAGCGCGTGCACCTCGCCCGGGATGAGGTCGCCGACGGCCTCGTAGACCATGCGGTGGCGGGCGACGGCGTCGCGGCCGTCGAAGCGCGCGCTCACGACCACCACCCGGTAGTGTCCGGCGCCGCCCGCCGCCCCCGGATGACCGGCATGGGCGTCGCTCTCGTCGTGGAGCTCGAGGTGCGCCGCGGCGAGCGCGCGCTCGAGACGCTCGCGCAGGCGATCGGCGCGCGTCGCCGTGCCGGCGCCGTGCATGAGCGGAACCACCTCGCCGGCGATGCGCTGCAGCACCGTCGCCGCGACGTCGCGGCCCAGCTCGCTCGACCCGGGGACCACGTGACAGAAGTCGAGCCCGAGCGCCGCCAGGCGGCGGAACCTGGGCAGCACGGTCTCGATCGGCCCGGCGGCCGCGAACCAGTCGATGAACTCGTCCTCGAGCGCGCGCGCGTGCTCGGCGCGGGCCCGCGTGTGCTCGCGCATGTCGTACGCACGGCGGAGCCGCGCAGCGACATCGCGCAGCCGCGGCGGGAGATGGTCCAGCGAGGCGCCTGCGAGCGACGAGAAACGTGCGAACGTCGCCACGGTGCCGCGCACGGCGTCGCGCGCGACCGCGGGATCGGGGTGGACGGCGCAGTTCAGGTAGGCGCCGCAGCGCAGGGCCGTCGGATCGCGGCCGGCGGCCCGCGCCGCCGCGCGTGCCGTCTCCAGCGCCCACGCGAGGCGCTCGGGATCGGCGCCGACGGCGAACGCGATGCGGTCGGCGTGTCGCGCCGCCACCGCGATGGCGCGGGGCCCCGTCGCCGCCACCTCGACGGGCACCTTTGCGACGCCCACGGCGCGCAGCCACTCGAGCCGGCTCGTGAAGCCGTCGCGATCGACCGTGCCGCCGCCGAGGTACGCCTGCAGCGTCACCAGGAAGCGTTCGAACTCTGCGATCGTGACCGTCGATTTGCCGATGCGTTGCAGGGAGGAATCGCCGCGGCCGACTCCGCAGATGGCGCGTCCGCCGCTCTCCACCTGCAGGGTCAGCGCGGCGCCGGCGGTGACCGCCGGATCGCGCGTCAGGGGGTTGGTGACGCCCGGACCGAGATGGATCGTCGTCGTGGCCTGCGCCGCGAGCGCGAGCTGCTGCCACACGTCGGGCGCCAGGTTCTGGCTGTCCGGATAGAGGAGGCTCGCGAAGCCGAGCGCCTCGGCGGTGCGCGCCAGCTCGGCCGAGCGCCGTGGCAGCGGCGGCATGACCACCCCGACCCTCATGCCGATCCCCGCCCGAAGTCCCGCGCCATCACCGTCTTCCGTCCGTCGGCGCGCGCGTGCGCGATCGCGTCGTCGCACAGCCGGCGCAGCCGGTCCGAGAGCGCCTCGACGACGTCGTCGGAGGTGTTCATGCCGGCGGCCTGACGGATGTAGAGCTTCAGCTTGGAGACGACGACCAGCACGTCGCGCGGCGGCGCCGCGGTCGTGCCGCCGCCATCGGCGTGCGAGCGCGGCGCCGCGGCCGCTTCGAGCTCGCGGGTGCGGGCCCAGGCCTCCGCCGTCGGGGCCGTCCGCTCATCCGCCCAGGCGTCCCGATGACGCAGCACCGGCACGTGCGCGTCCCAGCAGTCGACCGAACAGAACACGAAGTCGGTGCCCCTGCGGTTGCACGTCGAGACGCTGCACGTGCAGTAGCCGGCGCCGAAGGCGATCGGCCGCTTGCACGTATTGCACCGTCGCCAGGTGGATTCGTCGTTCGCCATGCCGGGAATCTAGAAGAATCGATGCGCCAGGGGTAGAGCGGGCGCCGCCACCGACGTTCTGGCGTCGGACGGGCGCGCGTGACAGGTTCCTCCCCCATGTGGCGGCGGCTGCTCGTCGGAGCGGGGATCGTCCTGGTGACGATCGGCGCATGGTACGCGTGGCTGCTGGACACCGCGGGTGAGCTCAAGCACCTGACCCCGCACTTCGACGGCACGTGCGCGCCCGTCTCCGGCGTCGTCGGCGCGGAGGATCTGACCATCCATCCCCGCACCGGCATCGCCTACCTGTCCGCGTGCGACCGGCGCGCGGTGTTCGCCGGCGGCCCGGGCCAGGGCGGCATCTACGCCTACGATCTGAACGTCCCCGGCGCCCGCCCGGTCGATCTCACGCCCGATGCGGGCGCGGACTTCTGCCCCCACGGGCTCAGCCTCTACGTGGCGCCCGACGGCACGAGCATGCTCTTCGTCGTCGTGCATCGCCGCCGCCAGAGCACGATCGAGATCTACGACGTCATCGGCGGTGCGCTCGTGCGGCGCGCCACGCTCTCCGATCCCTTGCTCGTCTCCCCGAACGACCTCCTCGCCGCGTCGCCGACCCAGGTCTACGTCACGAACGACCATCGCTACGTCGCCGGGATCATGCGGACGATCGAGGATTACACCCGCCGGCCGTGGGCCAACGTGGTCATGTGGGACGGACACGCCTTCCGCGAAGCGGCCGCCGGCATTCGCCTGGCGAACGGCATCAACCTGAGCCCGGACGGCCGGACCGTGTACGTCGCGGCGACGATCGGCGCGGCCCTGCGGCGCTACCGTCGTGACCCGGCGTCGGGCGCGCTCACCTTCGAGGACGAGATCGCGCTCGACAGCGCGCCCGACAACATCGAGATCGCCGCCGACGGCTCGCTCTGGGTCGGCGCGCATCCCCAGCTCCTCACCCTCGTGGGCTACATGGCCGGCCGCAAGGCGCAGGCGCCGTCGCAAATCCTGCACGTGCTGCCGCGACCCGGCGGCGCCGCGGTGGAGGAGGCCTACCTCGATCTCGGCGATCACCTCTCGGCCGCGAGCGTCGGCGCGGTACGCGGCGAGCGGCTCCTCATCGGACCGATCGCGGACGACAAATTCCTCGACTGCCGGCGTCGTTGACACATCGCGCCAGCCGCGTCGCCGCCGCTCGAGATTTTCCTTTTCATTGCCATCCGAACGTGATTCGATCCGCCGCCGTGGACGGCGAACGACCGCCGTCACCCAGGCCGAAACCGGCGCGTCAGGTGCCGCCGCGGTGGGTGGGTTGCCATCGTGCGACGCGCCAAAGGAGTGCAGATGCCCCCTCGTCCGACGCCTCGTCTCGCCCGCCGGTTCCTCCTCCTGCTGGCGGCCGCCGCGTACGCTCTCGGCCTCGCCCCGGCGGGGGCGGCCTCGAACTACACGCTCTTCGAGAGCGGCCAGGTCCGGCCGCTCGCCCAGGCGGGCGGACATCTGTTCGCGGTCAACACCCCGGACAACCGCCTCGAGATCTTCGACGTCTCGGGTGGTGGGCTCACGCACCGCTCGTCGGTCCCCGTGGGCCTCGAGCCGGTCGCGGTCGCGGCGCGCAGCGCCACCGAGGTGTGGGTGGTGAACCATCTCTCGGACAGCATCAGCATCGTCGACGTCAGTGATCCGGACGCGCCGCGCGTCGTCCGCACCCTGCTCGTGGGTGACGAGCCGCGCGACATCGTCTTCGCCGGCACGGGCCGGAGCCGCGCGTTCGTCACCACCGCGCACCGGGGCCAGAACACGCCGCTCCAGCCGACCATCCATACCGTGCTCACGACGCCCGGCATCGGACGCGCCGACGTCTGGGTGTTCGATGCGGCGAACCTCGGCGCGACGCTCGGCGGCACGCCCGAGACCATCGTCACGTTGTTCGGCGACACGCCGCGCGCCCTCACGGTCTCGCCGCCGCACTGCTCGAACAACGGTACGCTCGCGTGCAGCCTGAACGCCGACTGCGGCGCCGGCAACACCTGCGACGCCGGCACCGTCTATGCGGCCGTGTTCCATTCCGGCAACCGCACCACGACGCTGTCCGCGGCGGTCGTGTGCGACGGCGGCGCGTCGGCGCCGCCCTGCGGCACCGTGTGCGCCGCCGGTCCCAACATGCACGCCAACTGCACCGCGAACAGCCAGTGTCCCGGGAGCACGTGCGTCGTCCGCTCGCCGGGCGGCTTGCCGGCGCCGAACACCGATCACAACGGCGTGCCGCAGCCGGAGGTCGGCCTGATCGTCAAGTACGACGGCACGCACTGGCTCGACGAGCTCGGCCGCGTCTGGGACAACGCGGTCAACTTCTCGTTGCCCGACGAGGACGTCTTCGCGATCGACGCGGCCGCCGGCACGCCGGCCGAGACCGCGGTCTACACCGGCGTCGGGACCATCCTCTTCAACATGGCCGTCAACCCGCAGAACGGGCACGTCTACGTCGCCAACACCGATGCGCAGAACGACGTCCGCTTCGAGGGCGCCGGCGTCTTCTCGGCGCTCTTCAAGCCGGTCGGCGAGCCCGCCAGCGTGCGCGGCCACCTGGCGGAGAGCCGCATCACGGTACTGGACGGCGCCACGGTGACGCCGCGCCACCTCAACAAGCACATCGACTACGGCACCTGCTGTGCGTCGACGCCCAACGCCGAGAATCCCGCCAGCCTCGCCTTCCCGCTCGGGATGGCGGTCTCGAGCGACGGCCAGACGCTGTACGTCGCGGGCTTCGGGTCCAGCAAGATCGGCATCTACGCCACGGCCGATCTGGAGGACGACTCCTTCGTGCCCGGCGCGGGCGACGTCACGCTCACCGGCCTCGGCGCCTGTCCGAGCGGCTCGTGCGGACCGACGGGTCTCGTGCTCGACGAGGCGAACACCCGGCTCTACGTGCTCACCCGCTTCGACAACGGCATCTCCGTCGTCAGTACGGCGACCGGCATGGAGCTCGACCACCTCGCGCTGCACAACCCCGAGCCGCCCAGCATCGTCAACGGCCGGCCGTTCAACTACGACGCACGTCTCAGCTCCAGCCACGGCGATTCGGCGTGCGCCAGCTGCCACATCTTCTCGGACTTCGACAGTCTGGCGTGGGATCTCGGCGATCCCGACGGCGATCTGCTCAACAACCCGGGGCCGTTCCGCGTCGGACCGTTCCCGAGCCCGCCGTCGGTCTACAAGGACTTCCACCCGCTCAAGGGCCCGATGACGACGCAGAGCCTGCGCGGCCTCGCCAACGAGGGTCCGATGCACTGGCGCGGCGACCGCACCGGCGGCAACGACGCGCCGACGGTCCAGCCGAACGGCGGCACCTTCGACGAGCAGGCCGCCTTCAAGAAGTTCAACGTCGCCTTCCCGGGGCTGCTGGGACGGAGCGCCCAGCTCACGACCGCGGAAATGCAGGCGTACACGGACTTCATCCTGCAGGTGACGTATCCGCCGAACCCGATCGCGGGCTTCAACGGGGTCAGCAGCGACGAGCTCGCCGGCAGCAGCTTCTTCAGCAACGTCGTCAGTGACACGTTGGAGACCTGCAATGGGTGCCATCGGCTGGATCCCACGGGGAACGCCATCTTCGGCATCGACAAGCCCGGCTTCTTCGGCACCGACGGGGAATCGTCGTTCGAGGGCGAGACCCAGCACCTGAAGGTCCCGCACCTGCGCAACATGTACCAGAAGGTCGGGATGTTCGGCATCGTCGCCGCCGTCGGCATCAACAACGGCAACAACCTCTTCCTCGGCGATCAGGTGCGCGGCTTCGGGTTCCTCCACGACGGCAGCGTCGACACCCTGTTCCGCTTCCACAACGCCGCGGCGTTCGTGCAGTCGCAGACGAATCCCAACGGCATCCCGGCGGGACCGAGCGGCGACCCGCTGCGGCGGCAGCTCGAAGATTTCATGTTGACGTTCCCCAGCAACGTCGGGCCCGTCGTCGGCCAGCAGGTCACGCTGACCAGCAGCAATTCCGCCGCCGTCGCCCCGCGCATCAATCTGCTCGTGCAAACGGCGGACAATGGCGCCTGCGATCTGGTGGTGAAGGGCCGCGTCGCCGGCGAGGATCGCGGCTACGTGTACATCGGCAGCAACGCGTTTGCGCCCGACCGCGCGGACGAGTCGCCGCTCGATCGCACCATCCTGCAGCAGAAGGCCCAGACCCCGGGGCAGGAGCTCACGTTCACCTGCGTCCCGCCCGGCTCCGGCAACCGCATCGGCATCGATCGCGACGCCGACGGGTACGCCGACCGCGACGAGCTCGACGGCGGCAGCGATCCCGAGAATCCGGCCAGCATCCCCGCCGGCGCGACGCAGATCTGCCAGTCGACGACGCAGTTCGCCTGGAAGACCGCAACGGTCGTCGATCACAACGGCAAGCTCTCGCTCGTCGGCAAGGACATGCCGCTCGCGCAATACGCGCAGGAGGACGTCTCCGTCCGCGCGTCGGAGGCGCAGGGCCCGATCTTCGCGCAGACGGTCCCCGGCGCGGCGATCCTGCTCCACGGGCGGGGCTTCAAGTTCGCGGCGCCGAAGGGATCGACGGGCGTCATCCGCGTGCTCCTCAGGCAGAACCCCCACACGCCCGGGCTGTTCAAGCTGACGGTCAGGACGAAGGCCGCCTGGCCGCAGGGGAGCGCCGCGGAGACGCCGGCGACGACCCTCGTGCAGGTCAACATCGGCGGCAAGTGCTTCCTCGGCAACGCCACCAAGGTCCGCCCGTGACGTGAGGGGCGATCGCGCGGCGGGTCGGGCCGCCGCGCGATCGCTCCGGCCGCCCCGATGGTCGTCGCCATGGTCGTGTGGCATGAGGCGGTCGGATGCCGAATCGCCAACCGCGTCTGATCGCGGCCGCCCTGCTCGCGGCGGCGACGGTGCTCGCGTTCGCGCCGGTCGTGTGGAACGACTTCGTCAACTTCGACGATCCGCTCTACGTCACGAAGAACCCGATCGTGCAGCGCGGCCTCACGCTCGACAACGTCGGGTGGGCGCTCACCTCCACCGCCGCCGTCTACTGGCACCCGCTCACCTGGCTCTCGCACATGCTCGACTGGCAGCTCTTCGGCGCGGCCGCGAGCGGACATCACCTGACGAGTCTCCTCATCCACACGACGAACACCGTCGTCCTCCTGCTCGTGCTCGAGAGCGCGACCGGCGCGCTCTGGCCGAGCGCGATCGTCGCCGCGCTCTTCGGCGTCCACCCGTTGCACGTGGAGTCGGTCGCCTGGGTGGCGGAGCGCAAGGACGTCCTCAGCACGCTCTTCCTGTTCCTCGGGATGGGCGCCTACGTCGCCTGGGTGCGCCGCGGCGGCGCGACGCGCTACGCGGCGGTCGTCGCGAGCTTCGTGCTCGGCCTCATGGCCAAGCCCATGCTCGTGACGTTCCCGTTCCTCCTCCTGCTGCTCGACTACTGGCCGCTCGCGCGACGCACCCGCCCGCTCGCGCTGATCGTCGAGAAGCTCCCGCTCGTGGCGGTGGCGCTCGCCGACACCGCGTTCAGCCTGGTCGAGGGGCGGAAGGCGGGCGCCGTGCGCTCATTGAGCGGCGTGCCGTTCCCGAGCCGGCTCGCCAACGCGGCGCTCGCCTCGGTCGGCTATCTGCGGAAGACGCTCTGGCCGGTCGACCTCGCCTGCTTCTATCCGTATCCGTCGACGTTCGATCCATGGCTCGTCGCCGGCGCCGTCGTGACGCTCGCCGCCATCTCGGTCCTCGCCATCGGCGCGGCGCGGCGCGCGCCGTTCGTCCTGGTCGGCTGGCTCTGGTATCTGGGTACGCTCGCTCCCGTCATCGGCCTCGTGCAGGTCGGTCACCAGAGCATGGCCGATCGCTACACCTACGTGCCCCTGATCGGCATCTTCCTGGCGGCGGTCTTCGCCGCCGCGGCGGCCGTCGAGCGCTGGCGACCGTCACCGCGGCTGGTCGCCGCGCCCGTGCTGATCGTCCTCGGCCTTTGCATGCTCCTCACCCGGGTGCAGGCGACGCAGTGGCGGACGAGCACGACGCTCTTCACGCATGCCCTCGCCGTCACCACCGACAACTACATGGCGCACGAGAAGCTGGGCGAGGCGCTCGCGAGCGACGGCCGTCGGCAGGAGGCGATCGCCCAGCTCCGCGAGACGGTCCGACTGACGCCGACGTTCGCCGAGGCGCACGTCGCGCTCGCGGACGCCCTGCTCGAGGAGCACGACGACGCCGGCGCCCTGGCGCACTATGCCGAGGCACTCCGCCTGAAGCCGGAGGACGCCACCGCGCACGCGAAGCTCGGCAGCGCCCTCTGGCATGCGGGCAACGCCGCCGAAGCGCGGACGCAATTCGAGGAGGCCGTCCGCCTCGCGCCCGGCGACGCGGAGAGCCTCAGCAACCTCGGCGCCGTGCTGCTCGGCCTCGGCCGGCGTGAGGAGGCGCTCACCCGCCTCGACGCGGCGGTACGGCTCGACCCGTCGAACGCGGCCGCGCACGGCAACCTCGGCTTCGCGCTCGCCGCGAGCGGACGATTCGACGAGGCGGAACGCCAGCTCGAGCAGGCGATCGCCCTCGACCCGGGCCTCGCGGGCGCGCGCTTCAATCTCGGCAACGTGCTCTTCACGCGCGACCGGGTGGCGGACGCGGCGCAGCAATTCGAGCGCGCGCTCGCGATCGACCCCGACTACGCCGAGGCGCACAACAATTTGGGCGTCGCGCTGGAGCGCCTCGGTCGGCCCGCCGAGGCCCGGCCGCATTTCGCCGAGGCCCTGCGCCTGCGCCCCGACTACGGCGCTGCCGCCGACAACCTGGCGCGACTCGAACGCGGCGGCTGAGGCGTGAACGCGCCACCGGTCGCGCCCGGTCAATTCACGGACCGCGTGGTTGTTGATTCGGCAAAGCGCGCAGGGAATGCTCCGCGGCATGAGCGTCGAAATCAACGGCATCGCCCACCTCCAGCTCACCGTGAACGACACCGAGCGCGGCCTGCCCTTCTGGGAGCGGCTCTGCCACTTCCTGCAGATGCGCACGCTGATCAAGGGCGACGGCGTGATCTATTGCATCGGCGGCCGTACCGGCATCCTGGTGCGCGCCTCGACACCCGAGCATCGCGCGACGACGTTCAACCAGGACCGCCCCGGCCTGCATCACTTCTGCTTTCGCGCGCGCAGCCGCGAGGACGTCGACGCCATCCACCGCTTCGTCGTCGACGAGCTCGACGGGCGCATCATTCACCCGCCCGAGGACGGGTATTTCGCCCCCGGCTACTACTCGGTGCTGTTCGAGGATCCGGACGGCATCCGGGTGGAGGTGAACCACGTGCCGGGGAAGGGCCATCTCGGCGACAGCGGCCGTCTGGGACCCGGCGGCTCCGGACCCGCCAGCCAGTACGGCAGCGGCGGGCTCGGAGACCGCTGAGCGCGTGATGGTGGAGGCGACGCTCAGCTACATCGCCGAGATGCCCGAGCGGCCCGCGTTCTACCTGTACGAGCCGCCGGCCGGCACGCCATGGCGGAACACCAGGGGCGACCGTCGCCACCTGCCGATCCACGACGCCCGCGGTCTCCCGCGCGCGCCGACCCTCGACGTGGAAGGATTCTCGCTGGCGCCGTTCACCGCGGATGTGGACGTCTCGCGCGACCCCGGCGGCATCGTCGATCGCTACTATCGGGAGGTCGAGTCGCTGGTCCGGGCCGTGACCGGCGCGCCGCGCGTCCTCGCGTTCGACCACAACCTGCGCAGCGCCGCCGTCGCCGGCCGGCCGCGGGACGGCGTCCAGGCGCCGGTCCGCTACGCGCACAACGACTACACGGAGCGCTCGGCGCCGCAGCGGGTGCGCGATCTCCTCCCGACCGAGGCGGAGACCCTGCTGCGCCGTCGCTTCGCGGTGATCAACGTCTGGAGGCCGCTGCGCGGTCCCGTGCGCGACGCGCCGCTCGCCGTGTGCGCCGCCGGTACGATCCAGCCCGGCGATCTCGTGGAGACGGACCTGCGATATGCCGAGCGCACGGGCGAGGTCTACTCGATGCGCTTCAACCCGCGGCACCGCTGGTTCTACTTCTCGGGCATGCAGAGCGACGAAGCGCTGCTCCTCAAATGCTACGACTCGGAGCCCGGCGTCGCGCGCTTCACCGCGCACACCGCCTTCGACGACCCGACCGCCCCGGCGGGCGCCGCCCCGCGCGAGAGCATCGAGGTGCGCACCCTCGCCTTCTTCGCGCCGGCCGCCTAGGCGCGTGCGCCCGGGCGCGAATCGCGCTACGCTCCGGTCATGGCTCGTGAGATCCTGCTGGCGCGCAAGGAAGGCATGGCGCCGGCCCGCTTTCTTCTCGAGGTCTTCCACGACGGCGAGCGGTGGACGAGCACGCTCGCGCGCGTGAGTGATGCCGGGGAGGCGCAGACGGAAAGCGTCGCGCCCCGCTTCTACGGTCTGACCGCAGAGCAGGCACGGCGGCGCATGATCACGGTCCTGGAGAACGAGTGGGACGATGTCATATCGAGCGCATCGTCCGGCGCGACGCCGCCGCGTTGACGCGCGCAGTGGACGTGACCCGGCACGGCGTCGAGCGATGACGGCCGCCGCCGTCCCACCGCCGCTCCAGGCGCTGGCGGCGCGCGTCGCCGCCGCCGGCGCGAGCCTCACGGTCGTGCTGCCCGACGGCGTCACCGTGGCGATCGGCCCGGACCCCGCGCGCGCCCGGGTGCTGTTCCGCACGACGGCGGCGTTGCAGGCGCTGCTCCGCGGCGACCATCTCGTGCTCGCGGAGGCCTTCCTCGGCGGCGAGATCGACGTGGAAGGCGATCTCCGCCAGGCGCTGTTCGTCACCGACGAGCTCGACCTCGGCACGCGCTCGCGCGTGCGCCAGGCGCTCGTGTGGCTGCGCTTCCTGCTCGACCGTCGCCGCCTGAACCGTGCGTCCGTCGCGCATCACTACGATCGACCCCCGGACTTCTTCCTCGCCTGGCTCGACCCGTCCCGCTCCTATACGCACGGATTCTACGCCACGCGCGAGGACGACCTGGCGCAGGCGCAGCGCCGCAAGCTGCAGTTCGCAATCGATGCGCTCGGCCTCGCGCCGGGCATGCGCGTCCTCGACGTGGGATGCGGCTGGGGGTCGTTCCTCGAGTACGCGGGCGCGCGCGGCATCCGCGTCCACGGCATCACCCTGTCGCACGAGCAGCACGGCTTCGTGACCGAGCTGATCCGCGAGCGCGCGCTCCCGTGCACCGTCGAGTGCGTCGACTTCCTCGACTACCGGCCGGCGGACGCGTTCGACGGCGCGGTGTTCATGGGGAGCCTCGAGCATCTCCCCGACTATCGCCACCTCGGGCGCTTCCTGTCGCGCCACCTGCGGCCGGGCGCGCGCGCCTATGCGGATTTCGTCACCTCGCGCGAAGGCCGCCTCGCGGGAGCCTTCCTCCGCAAGTACATCTTCCCGGGCATCAGCGGCTACGTGGAGCTCGGCCGGCTGGTCGCGACCCTGACCGACGCCGGCTTCAACGTGCACGAGCTCGCGGACGACACCGTGAGCTGCGCCTGCACGGTCCGCGACTGGGCCCGCACCCTCGAGCGGGAGCGCACGGCGCTGGCGGCGCGTCACGGCGAGCTCGCCGTCCGCGCCTTCCTCCTCTACCTCTGGAGCTCGCACCACTTCCTCGAGATCAACCGGACGCAGGCGTATCACCTGGTCGCGGGACGGAGCCCCGGGGAGGCGTGGGGGAAGCGGCGCCAAAGGGCCGACGCTCTGCCACTCCCATAGGCACGCGCTCGCTTCCTGAGCAGCACTCGGTGACGAACGCTCGCGAGCGCGGCCGCACCCGGGGTGCCGGAACGGAGCCTTTCCGGGCCCCCCAGCGCGGAACGATGCCCGTCCTCGGGCAAGGTCGGCTCGACGCCGGGCGCGACGCCATGGCGGCCGAGATGGATGCGCTTTTGCAATGCCGAGGATCGTGTTTCGCATTCGCGGTAGATGCCGCTCCGTCGTTTCTGGTATGGAGCCCCTTCGTTTGCGCCTGACGTGACGCCGCCTCGCGGACCGAGGGAGCCCGAGCTCGGCGGCGCAGCCCAGATTCAGCCCCCTCCTGAGGAGCGATACCGTGCCCACCTTCCGTCGTGGCAAGCGCCTGGCCTTCGCGCTCGCGCTCGCGCTCCTCCTCGCGGGACGCGACGACGCCCGCGCCGGGTGCAACCTGATCGCGCAGGCGCAGCCGATCTTCCGCGGTGCGGTCGGGACGCTCGACCGCCCCTTCGCGGGCCCGGGCGACTTCGTCGAGCTGCACGTGCGGCCGACGGTCTGCGACGGCAGCTCTCCGGGGCTCGGCACCGATCCCACCGCGCTCGTGGTCACCCTGCTCTTCACGCCGACGAACGGCCCGAAGCGCGCGATCGTCCTGACGACGCAGTCCTGCGCCGACGTGACGCTCACGCCGAAGCTCGCCGCCTGCGGCGCGACGCCGGGCATGAGCGCGGGCGGCGTCAGCTGCATCCAGGTGAATCAAGGGACGAGCGACACCGCGCTCATCACCCGCGCCGACGGCATTCCGCGTCTGCGCTTCCGCTTCCCCAACACCGACGCGATCCTCGCCCCGGGCGGCGACATCCGGACGCTCACCGGCGCGGCGACGATCGCCGTGACCACCACGACCCAGGATCTGCCGTGCACTCTCGTCACCAACACGTGCCTTGGCAAGGCGCGCTCCCTCGGGCTCCTCGCCTGCGTCGATCAGATCTTCGCCCAGGACGGCACGTGCCAGCCGAATCCCGATCCGACGTTCACCCGCTTCACCGCGCTGCCGGTGCCGACCGACTACGAGGCGACCTGCTTCGCGGAGTCGCCGCCCTGCACGGCGACGGGCCAGGAGACGCGCCTGACGCTCGACCGCGACGGCAATATCTTCATCCCCGTGCACTGGGAGGGCATCCTGCTGCAGGACCAGGACTCCCCGGTCCCGCGCCTGCTGCGGACCACGATCAAGCCACCGCTGCCGATCACGCTGCCGAGCGCCACCTTCGTCACGTCGCTCACGACCGAGGGCCAGCGACTGCCGCCGATCTTCGAGCCCGAGGTCGATCCGACCGCGCCGCCCGGCGTGCTCACCTTCTTCGGCTCGGTCGACGTGGCGGATACGGTGCTGCGCATCGCGCACCGGCGCGGCATCTGTGCCGACGGCACGACGGCCGGCGCGGATTGCGCGAGCGCGCTCGACTGCGACGGCAACGGCACGTGCGCGAACGCGTGCGTCGGCGGCTCGCGTGACGGCCTGATCTGCGCCAACGACGGCGACTGTCCGAGCGACGGACACTGCGGCGTCCTCTACGACGCCGCCGCGTTTGCCGCTCTCGCGACGGACGGTGGCCCGGTCGTGCTCCCGAAGAGCGTGCCCGGCGCCGACGGCATCTGCCAGGAAGATCCGCACCCCGCGTGCACGAACGACGGCCAGTGCTCCACTGGCGACCAATGCGTACTGTACGCGCTCGAGGCGCAGAATCCGGTCTCGCTCGACAGCCTCACCACCAAGACGAGCGACCTGCGCGCGTTCACGGCGGCGGAGAGCCTCGACGACGTCGATCGCACCGGCGACGGCGACCTCGCGGACGTGGTCGTGACCCTGCAGGACCGCGCGACCGGCGCGTTCATGCCGCTCGGCGCACCGGACGGATTCACGTCCGGCGGCGCGCCGCTTCCCGGCTGCGGCCTGAGCGGTGTGCCGGAGGGACGCGCGATCGCCGAGGTCCCGCAGGGCCCCTTCACGATCCCGGCGCTCGCGCTGGAGAACGACGTCGCCGCGTTCATCGAACGCGAGGTCGGCGAGGGACTGTGCGACGAGAACGGCGACGGCGACCGCGCCGACGGCATCTTGCGCGTCTTCACGGTACCCGGCGGCGCGGTGGCCGGCCTGACGCCGCCCCGCGCCGTCGATCCGTCCCCGCTGGTCGACGGCCGGAGCCTCGCGATCTCCAACGGACGTGTGTTCTTCCGCTCGTCCGAGGCGTCCATGGCCAAGGGCCGCACGGAGCGCGTGAGCCTCGGAACGGGGCTGCCCGGCACCCAGGCCACCGGCGCCTCGGAGAGGGCCGATCTCTCGGCCGACGGACGCTGGGTCTCGTTCGTGAGCACCGCCCCCGACCTCATCGGCCCGGGCAACGACACGAACGGCACGGCGGACGCCTTCGTGCGCGACCGCGTGACCGGCGCCACGACGCGCGTCAGCGTCTCGAGCGCCGGCGCCGAGTCGGTCGGCCCCGTCGCACAGGGGACGTCGATCTCGGCCGACGGACGCTTCGTCGCCTTCGACAGCGTCGCGCCGGACCTCGTATCCGGCGACACGAACCTCTGCGGCGGCAGCCCCTGCGCCGACGTGTTCGTCCGCGATCGCGACAGCGACGGCAACGGCATCTTCGACGAGCCGGGCGGCACGGCGACGATCCGGGTCAGCGTCGGACCGGGCGGCATCGAGAGCAACGACCACTCCTTCGCGCCGGTGATCTCCGCGGACGGGCGCTACGTCGTCTTCCAGAGCTATGCGTCGAACCTGGTCCCCGACGACATGAACAACGACCTCGACATCTTCGTGCACGACCTGCAGACGCACGTGACGGAGCGCATCGACGTCGCGAACGACGGCGCCGAGAACGCCGGGACGCAGGCGGAGCTCCGCCGGTACGACATCTCCGCCGACGGCCGCTACGTCGTCTTCGATCTCCGCACCACCAACCTGCCCGACGACGCGCCGCACGCGGGCGGCGGCACGGACGTGTTCCTGCGCGACCGGGTCGCCGGCACGACGACGCAGGTCACGCTCGACGACAATCGCGATCCGATCGACGACGCGTTCGCCTACGTGCCGAAGATGTCGCCGGACGGCCGCTTCATCGTGTACCAGAGCACGCCGAACACCGACCTCAACCGCGTCGACGTGAGCCTCCTCGACCGGCTGACCGGCCACACGGAGCCGGTCGACCTGCAGAACGACGGCGCGCTGCCGGGGACCTCGTTCTCCGCCCTCTTTCCGAGCGTCTCCGCCGACGGACGGTTCGTCGCGTTCGCCACCGACGCGCCGCTGCTCGGCCCCGACGTCGACAACAACGGCGCCTACGACGTCTACGTCCGCGATCGCTTCCTCGGAGTCAGCGAGCGGGTGAACGTCGGACCGGGCGGCACGTCGAGCGCCGGCGATTCGTCTCCCTCCGACACGCTCCGGATCTCCCCCAAGGGCGACGAGGTGCTCTTCGTCAGTAGCGCGCCCGATCTCCTGACCTCCGGGGCCGACACCAACGGCTCGCGGGACGTCCTCATCCACGGACCCGATCCGACGTCGACGGCCGCCGACCTCTTCCCGAACGGGGTCCTGAACGACAGCGTCCTCGAGGTGCTCGACGTCGGGGCGGGCAGCTTCCTGAGCGGTCCCGGGCGCGCAGGACCGATCGGCGCGCTCACCACGCTCTGCCCCGCAGGCGCGGCGGCGAGCGCGAACGGCATGGTCGCGTTCCTCCGTCCCGAGTCTGCAACCGGCACCGCCGCGTGCCCCGCCGGCTCGTTGAATGGCCCCGGCGACACCGACGTCGCCGACCAGGTCGTGCAGCTCTGGCCGGGCTCCGGACCGGTGCAGAACCTCGGGCGCGCCGCGACGGCGGTCGCGCTGTCGTCGACGCACGTGGCGGCGATCGTGTCCGAGGCGGGTGAGGGCGACGGCGGCGGCACCGACCTGAACGGCGACGCCGACAGGCAGGACGGGATCGTCGAGGTGCATCCGGTCGCGGGCGGCTCGTGGACGTCGACGGGCGTCGCGGCCGACAGCATCCAGTTCTGCGGCTCCGTTCTCGCCCTCATCACGCCCGAGGCCTCGCAGGGTGCGACCGATCTGAACGCCGACGGCGACCACGCGGACCGTGTCCTCCAGCTCTACGTGCCCGCCACGGGCGTGCTCATCAACACCCGACAGGCGGCCGAGGAGGTCGTCTGCGACGACGAGATCGTCGCCTTCCGCACCAGCGAGGTGGCGCAGGGCGACCAGGATCTGCAGGGCGGCGGCGAGGGGTCCCCCGCTCCGCCCGCGTTCGTGCTCCAGGCATGGGACCTGACCCGGCCGGAGTGCGTCGGCGCCTCCCCGCCGGGCGATTGCCTGCACAACAGCCGGCAGAGCGCCACGCCGTGCCGCACCGAGGTGTGCGATCCGCGCTCGCCGTACAAGGTCATCGGGCACACGGTCAAGTTCCTCACCAACGAGTGCGAGCAGCGTGGCTCGGTGCTCGACGGATGCGCGACCGGAGGCACGGACCTGAACGGCGACGTTCCGCCGGCCGCCGACGACGTCGTGATCCAGCTCTTCGACATCACCGCGACCGCGATCACCGTCCTCGGCACGGCCGGCGACGCCACGCACGACCCGTTCCAGGGCGGTACCGGCGACGGCAGCGGCACGGGCGGCACCGTCTTCCTCTCCTCGGGGCGCTGCATCGAGACCCTGGGGGGAGAGTGCACGACCAACACCGACTGCGGCTCGCCGGCGTTCTGCCAGGACGGCACGTGCAAGCGGGGTCACCGCACCTGCGTGACGGACCTCGACTGCCCGCCCGACGTCCCGTGCGTCAAGGGCCCGCGCGGCGCGTACGTCGCCGCGAGCGCCGATCGAGACGGCGACGGCGTCCCGGATCAGCTCGACAACTGCCCCAACACGCCGAACGCGGACCAGCGGGACGCGGACGGTGACCGGGTCGGCGACGCCTGCGACCTCGGCAACCTCGATCAGTTCCAGTGCTACGACGCGGCGACGCGTGGCGCCGCGCCGGTGCGTGGCGTGACGCTGGTCGATCGTTTCGGCGCCTCGACCGTCGACCTCATCGAGCCGAAGCGGGTCTGCAACCCCGCCGACCTGAACGGTGACGATCCTCTGGCACCGTCGCACGAGCAGCACCTCGTCGCGTATCGGATCCGGCGGACGAGCCCGCGCCTCGAGATCCCGCGCGGCCAGACGGTCGTGAGCCCCTTCGGCTCGCTGACGTTCGATCTCACGAAGGCCGATCTGCTGCTGGTACCGAGCGCCAAGAGCCTGACGGAGACACCCTCGCCGCTCGCAAACGTCTCCATCGACCACTTCCAGTGCTACCGGGTGAGCCACGGACGGACGCGCCTCAGCGACCAGGCGATCATCGACGAGTTCGGGGACCTCGGCATCGACGTCAAACGGCCGCGCCGGCTCTGCGTCCCGGTCGATCAGAACGGCGCGACGCCGGGCGCCGCCCTCCATCCGGCGGAGCTCATGTGCTACGACGTGCGTCTGCGGCCGGCCTCGCGACCGTTCGTCGGTCCGAAACAGCTCTTCGTCGCCAATCAGTTCGGCTCGGCGATGCTCGAGCGCCTGCGTCCGACGGAGCTCTGCCTGCCGGCGACCTCACCATGAGCACGGCGTTGCTCGAGCACTGCCAGGGACTGCCGCTGCAGACCTTCGCGGCGGGCGAGACGGTGCTCGCCGAGGGGACGCGCTCGGGGAGGCTCTACGTGCTCGTCAGCGGTCGCGTCGAGACCGTCAAGGGCGACGTGCCGATCAACACCGCGTCCGAGCCCGGCGCGTTCTTCGGCGAGATCGCGGCGCTGCTCGACGCCCCACACTCGGCGACGGTACGGGCGGTCGTCCCGTCGACCTTCCGCGTCGCCGACGATCCGCTCGCGTTCATGCGCTCGAGTCCGGACGTCGCGCTCGAGCTGGCCCGTCTGCTGGCCCGGCGGTTGCACTCCCTCACCGGCTACCTGGTCGACCTCAAACACCAGTTCCAGGACCGCAGCGATCACCTGGTCATGGTCGACGACGTGCTCGAGAGCCTGCTGCACCACCACGACCACCACGAGGCAACGCCCGGCTCGGACCGCTGCCCGGAGCCCGACCCTACGACGGAGTGAGCGACGGCCCCGCTCGCGCGAGCGGCGCGTCGAGCTGCACGACCTCCTCGCCCGCCGTCGACGACCAGACGGCCGTGCGCGCGCCGGTGTCGAAGACGACGTGCGCCGGCTCCGGAGCGATCTCGCGGCCGGCGTTGAACACCCAGGTGTCGCCGATCCGGTCGAACCACGAACCGCCGCGGCGAAACGGCGACTGATGGACGTGGCCCGTGAGGACGAGGTCGGGACGGTAGGTCGCGATCCACTCGACCAGCTCACCGTCACCATAGTACTTGCTACCCGTCCAGCTCACCGGCGAGCGGTCGGGTGGCGCGTGGTAGACCCATATCCAGCGCCGCAGCCGCCGCGCGGCGTCGCGGGCGAGCTGGCGCCCGATCTCGTCGCGTCCGAGCGGTCCGTCCCACCAGCGGCAGACGGTGATCGACGTGTCGCCGATCTCCGCGTAGTCGCCGTCGGTGAGGACGCCGGGTACGGCGTCCCGGGTGAGCCAGGTCGCGACCCGCTCGCCATCCGCACCACGCGCGTTCAGGTCGTGGTTGCCGGAGCTGGTGACCAGACGCGTGCGAGTGCCGACGCGCCGCAGGTACTTCGAGACGACGACGATCTGCGCGCCGAGCGCCACCACGGAGGAGACGTCCAGCGAGTCGCCCGCGATCACGACCAGATCGAAGCGCTCGGCGACGCCGTGAACCCAGTCGAACTGCTTCAAGGAGTAGTGCAGGTCCGAGACGAGGAGGCCACGCATGGAGGGTGCCGCGCTGCCCTCAGTCGCCGCGGTGGCGCCCCGTCAAGGCGTAGGCGAGGCCCGCGACGGTCGTGCCGATGGCCGTCGCGGTCGTGAGGTTGAGGCCCATGCAGGGCGCCCCGCAGCCCGGCGTGGCGAGCGACACGAGGCTCAGGGGAAACAGCATCATGAGGCCGCACATCGGGCCGCGGACGTACCACGCCCGCGGCCAGCGCGTGATCCCGACGACGAAGCCGATCATCAAGCGCGCCGTGTACCATCCCCAGACGGCGACCGCGCCGCGGATGTAGAGGATGTTGTACTTCGCCGGGATCGGACCGTGCACCAGCACCGGGAACCACCCGAGGGCGAGGCCGAGCAGGGTGCAGAGCAGCGCGTACGGCACCGCCCACCGTGGTGGTGTGGTCATCCGGCAACCTGGCATGCAAGCGGGATCGAAAGGAGACGCGACGCCATGTCGTGGTTTCACATCTTCCGGACGCAGGAGTCAAAGCCGTATCGCCAGGGTGCGATCCTCTATCCCGTCCACGACGACGCCGCACTTCGCGCTCGAGGTCATGCGCGTCCTCGCGCGACCGCTGCGCACAGACGACCCGCAGATTTAGCGCCGCCGCGCGAGCGCGAGCGCCACGGCGGCCAGGCAGAGGCCGCCGAACAGATCGCCGACCCTGCCGTACCACGAGCGCCCTGCCACGGGCGCGATCGCCGCGCGCAGGACGTCGCGGGTGAGCGGCGCGGTCGCCGCGACGACCCGACCGAACGGATCGACGACGCCCGAGGGGCCGGAGTCCGACACCCGCAACAGGTACTCGCGTTGCTCCACCGCGCGGAGCGCCGCGATGTCGAACTGCTGCCAGGCGAACCCGGCATCCGGCACCCAGCTGTCGTTGGAGGGGTTCAGCAGGTACGCCGCACCCTCGGCCACCCGCCGGGCGGCGAGCGGCGGGAGGAACGCCTCGTTGCAGACGAGGACACCGGCACGCCCCGCGCGCGTCACGAGCGGCGGCGTCGGCGCGCCCGCAGTGAACTCCCGGATGCGCCCGAAGCGCCGGCGGATCAGCTCGACCCGGAGCGGGAAGTACTCCATGAACGGCAGCAGGTACTGCTTGTCGTAGCGTCCCGTGAAGGTACCGTCGGGCGCGAGCACGTAGACGCTGTTGGTGTAGGGTGCCCCGCCGTCGGCGTCCGCCGCGCGTGGTGCCCCGACCACCAGCTCGACGTCGCGGTCGCGCAGCGCGGCGCGCAGGGCGGGTCCGTAGAGCGCGTCCTGCTCGAGAAAGAACGTGAGCGCGGTCTCGGGCCAGAACACCACGGCCGCCGGCTCGCGGTCGAGGCTCTCGCGCGTGAGCCGGGTGTAGACCTCGAGCGTGCGCGCGGCCCCTTCCGTGCCCCAGCGCGCGGCGGCGCCGAGGTTCCCCTGCACGATCGCGATCGGCACCGCAGCGATCCCCGGCTGCGGCGCGGACCCCGCGCGGCCCAGCACCCGTGCGCCGGACGCGAGCGCGAGCGCGGCCACCGCGACCGCGATCGCGAGGCCCGCCCACCGGCGCCCGACCCGCGTCCCGTCGAGGACGGCGCCGGCGATCGCGGCGACCGCCGCATTCACGCCGACCAGCAGGAAGGAGATGCCGTACACGCCGGTCAGCGACGCGATCTGGATCAGCGGCCCGACCCGGGCCTGCGAGTAGCCGAGCGTCGCCCACGGTGAGTTGCCGACGTAGAGGAGCGTGCCGTTCAGCAGCCGGCCGCGGAGCAGCTCCGCCCCCGCCCAGGCGGCGGCGGCGAGAAGCGGCCCGGCCGTCGGCCGGGTGCGCATCAGCGGCGCATAGACGACGGCAAACGCCGCGTAGTACGGCGCCGCCATCGCGCCGGTGACGAGCAGGAAGAGCGCGAGACCGATCGCGATCGGTTGGTGGAAATAGTGCGCGACGGCGCCGGGCATCCAGGTGCCGACGCCCCACCCGATCGCGAACGTCCAGACCACCCCGAGCGCGAGCCGCCCGAGGGCCGAGGCCTCGCGCAGCGCGACCAGGAGCGGCACCAGACCGACCCACGCGAGCGGCCAGGCGCGCAGCGGCGGAAACGCGAGGGCGCAGAGACCCGCCGACGTCGCCGTGAGGAGAAGCGCGCCGGCCGCGCGACCGGCCGACCGACCTAGCGGTCGGCGAGCCGTTGCAGATCCCACGTCATGCCGAGCTGCTCGAGCATGGTCCGCGCGCGCTGCAGGCACGCGGCGCCGTCGAGACCGCGCAACCGACCGCCGCCACCGTCGTTCCGCAGGAGCAGACCGACCTCGGCGAACGTCCGCGCCGTTTCGGGGCGGGCGCCGAGCCGCTCGCCCACCTCGACGCCACGCTCGAAGAGACGGAGCGCGTGCGCCCGTCGACCGCGCAACCATGCGTGGCGCCCCGCGAGTCGCAGGACCTCCGTGCGACGCCAGGCGACCTTGGTACCGCCCCGCAGCGCGACCCGCACGCTCTTTCGCGCCCGTCGCTCCCAGGCGCGCGCCGCCGCGGCATCACGCTCGGCGAGCGCGCGCTCGAGGCACGTCACGTCGAGCAGGAGCCGCGAACGTTGATAGGCGCTGGCGTGGAATGGTGGCACGGGCGACGAGCGGGCGACCAGCTCGGCCGCGTGGCGCAGCGTCTCCTCGGCCGCGTCGAGCCTCCCGAGCAGCGTCTGCGCCTTGGCCTTGGCGCCGAGCGCGAGGATGTGGAGCAGATCCTCGGGATTCTCGTCGTAGTAGGCGTTCGCGGCGACGATCGCGCCGGGCAGGTCGCCCAGCTCCAGCGGGATCAGCGTGGAGAGATAGTAGTGGTTCGTCTTGGCGAGGTCGTACTGGAACAGGTCCCAGATGCGATCGATCTCCTCGACGCTGGCGCGCGCGCCGGCGATGTCCCCGCGGTGGATGCGCTTCTCGCCGAGCAGCCCGAGATACGTCGTCGGCCCCCAGAGCTGTCCGTTGCGGACGCTCTCCGCGATGCGCGCGGGCTCGATCTCGTGCTCGTCGGCCCAATCGCCTTCCAGCACGCGATGCGTGAAGCTCATGGCCCGCTCGTAGATGTACTCGTCGAGGGAGTCCGGGTGGACCAGCGCGCGCGCCTGCGCCGAGAGGCGCCGGCTGACGCCGAAGGAGATCCCGCCGAAGGCGAACAACGCCGCGCCGCCGGCGTAGAACTTCCCCGCGGACGGCACCGAGGTGGGATCGATGCGTTGCAGGAACGCGAGGCTGTCCATGCTGTCGAAGAGATGCCGGGTCGGCTGGCTGGTCACCGTCGCCTCGGCGCGCGCGTAGCGCAGCTCCATGATCTCACGCTGCCGCGCCGTCGCGGGGGCGCGCCGCCGACGCAGGGACGGACCGTAGAGCCGGGCCAGCACCGCGAGCAGATGCGCACTGAAGCGGAGGCCGAGCGCCAGGCGACCCTCGACGACGCGGTCGCCGAGCAAGCGCAGCGCGAGATTGAAGTGCTCGATCGCGTCGAGGAATCGCCCCCGATAGTAGAGCGCGCGCGCGATGTTCTTCTCCAGCAGCGCGCGCTTCACGGGATCGCCACCGTCGGCGTGCAGCTCGAGGTAGAGCTTCGAGGCCTCCTCGAAGAAGAGCAACGCCTCGCTCGATGCCGCCGCGCGCGCGGCTTCGTCTCCGGCCTGGAAGAGGAACGCCTCGGCGCGCTCGGCCACGCCCCCCTTGCTGTAGTGGAAGGCGAGCATGCCCGCATAGCCTGGAGCATCCGCGGCGACCACGCGCTCCATCGCCTCGGCGACCTGCCGATGCAGCTCGGCGCGCCGCGCGTGCAGCAGGCCTTCGTAGGTCACCTCCTGGAGGAGGCGGTGCTTGAAGCCGTACTCGCGTCCGCCGGCACGCTCGGAGCGTACCAGGAACTCCGCCTCCACCAACGCGTCGAGATCCTCGTTCGGCGAGCGGCCGACGATCTCCGCCAGGACGTCGGCCTGGAAGTTGCCGCCCACGACCGAGGCGGTCTGCAGGAGCTGGCGCCTCCCGGGCGCCAGGCCGTCGACGCGCGCCATGACGACCTCGTGGATCGAGCCGGGGATCACGATCGAGGCGAGCTTGTCGGTGGCGCGAAACCGGCCCTCCGCGTACTCGACCGCGCCCTCGTCGGCGAGCGCCCGCACCACCTCCTCGATGTAGAATGGGTTCCCCTGCGCCTTCTCGGCGATCCGCTGGCGCGCCGCGTGCGGCAGGGCGCCCTGAGCGAAGAGGTCGCTCAACATCTGGCGCGACGCCGAGGCGTCGAGCGGCTGCAGCTCGATCTCGACGTAGCGCTCGGGGTAGCGCACGCGCGCCTGCTCGCGCACCCGCTCGGACGTGGCCTCGAACCCGGGGCGGAAGAGCTGGATGAAGAGGATGGGATGCTCGGCGCACAGGCGCAACAACGACTCGAGAAGATCGAGCGACGACACGTCGGCCCAGTGGAGGTCGTCGAACACCACCACCAACGGCCGTTGCCTGCTCTCCGCGCGCAGCAGCTGCGTCACGCTGCGCAGCACGAGCTTCTCCATCGCATCACCACGCAGGGCCGCGAGGCGCTCCCGCTCGATCTCGTTCAGCGGAAGACCGAGCAGCACGACGACGAACGGCAGGATCTCGTCGGCCTCCTCGCCGAGCAGGCGCCGCACCATGGCCACGAGCTTGGCACGGCTCCGCTCGTCGTCGTCGCGGTCGTCGATCTCGGCGAGCGAGCGGCAGAGGTCCGCGATGGTGTGGAAGCTGCGATGCTGACCCGTCGAGATGGATCGCCCCTCCCGCCAGGACGAGTCCCGGGCCTCGTCGGTCCTCGCGAGCTCCGCCAGCAGGCGGGATTTCCCGAGACCCGCCTCGGCGACGACGCTGACGACCCCGCCTTGCGCGGCGCGCAGGCGCGCGAGCACCGCGCGCAGACGCGCCAGCTCGTCCGCACGGCCGACGAGCGTCAGCAGGACCCGACGCTCGGCGCCGATGCGCGCGCGATGCAGGCGCTCCCGCTCCGACAGCACCGCGAAGGCCCGCACCGGTACCCGGCGCCGCGCACGGCTGGCGACGTCGACCTCACGGTACTCGAAGACCTCGCGCGTCGCGCGGTAGACCTCCAGGCCGACGTAGATCTCGCCCGCCGCCGCCACGTCCTTCAGCTCGTCGGCGACGCTCACCGGCTCGCCCATGACCGCGAACTCCCGGACCAGCGGTCCGCTCACGTCGCCAGCGATGCCGAGGCCGGTATTGATCCCGCTGTGCACGTCCAGTCGCGTCTCGGCGCTCACGCTCTCGCTGTAGGCCCGGACGCGACGACGCATCTCGATCGCCGCGTTCACCGCGGCGCGCGGCGCATCCTCGATCGCCTCCGGAATGCCGAACAGCGCCATGACGCAGTCGCCGAGATACTTCTCGACCGTGCCGCCGTGGCGGCGTGCGATCTCGTCGAGCAGCCGCAGGCAGCCGACGACGATCGGGTAGGCGCGCTCGGCGCCCATGCGCTCGGTCAGCGAGGTGAACCCGGTGATGTCGGCGAAGAGGATCGTCGCGCGCCGCCGCTCCGTCTCCCCGGAGCGCCGCTCGTGCCGCGCGCGCTCGCGCTCGGCACGGAGCGCCGGCTCGAGGAACGTCCCGCTGACGAGGCGCGCCGGGTTGCCCCCTCCGTATTCGAGCACGAGCGCGCGCGCGTCGGCGTCGATCTGGCCGCCGGCGACGCCGTCCACGAGCTGCGCGCTCTCCTCCTCCGAGAGCGGCTCGAGGCGCAGCTCGTCGCGACCCACGGACGCGAGCAGCTCGTCGACGTCGGCTGCCGCCGCGCCCGCTCCGCGCTGCGCGGTGAGGAGAAACAGGACGGGATGGCCTCGCAGCGCCGCCATCACGCTCGGGAGAAGCGCACGCGAGGCCCCATCGATCGCGGCCAGGTCCTCGATCACGACGGCGCGGGGACGTGCGGCGGCGGCGTGGCGCAACCGCGCGACGAGCGCGTCGGCCAGCGCCGCCGGCGCCGCGCCCCCGGGTAGTGGCGTCTCGTCCGGCCGCGGCTCGAGACGCGCGCACAGCGCCGCGAGCGTCCGCCCCTCGCCGCTCTCGGACGAGCGTCGCGCCCGGTGAACGAAGCCGATGCGCTCGGCCGGGACCGCCGTCTCCACCTCGGCCAGCAGCCGCGACTTGCCGCACCCCGGCGCGCCGGTGACCAGCACGACGCCGCCGTGCCCGGCGGCGAGCGCGGCGAGGCGCTCCGACAGGGACGCGCGCTCGCGCGCTCGTCCTACGAAGGCCCCGCTCGCCGCCAGCACGGTGGCGTCCGAACGATCGCTGTGCGCCTGCGGGCCGACGAGCTCGAAGATCGCCACCTCGGCGCTCTTGCCCTTGAGGGGCATGCTGCCGAGCGGCTCGTAGGCGAAGCGCGACGCGGTCTCGCGCTCGGTCTCCGGCCCGACGAAGATCCGGCCGCGCGGGGCGCGTGCCTTGAGGCGCGCCGCCACGTTGACCGCGTCGCCGAGCACGTGGAACTCGCGCACGACGCGGCCGCGAACGTCGCCGGCGACCATCGCACCGGTATTGATGCCGATCACGACGTCGAGCGGCGCGTCGGCGGCGAATCCGCGCGCGTACTCCGCGAGCCGGTCCCGCATCTCGAGCGCCGCCGCGATCGCGGCCGCGGCTGGCTCGGCGAGCGGCACGGGGTGCCCGAAGACGGCCATCAGGCAGTCGCCGAGGTACTTGTCGACCGCGCCGCCGTAGCGCCGCGCGGTCGCGTCGAGAATCCGCAACGCCCCCGTCACCGCGAAATACGCGCGCTCCGGTCCGACCCGCTCCGTCAGCTCGGTGAAGCCGAGGACGTCGGCGAACATCACCGTCGCTCGGGTAGCCCGAGCCGTGGGCGTCGCCGCCCCGGTGTCGCCTGGCGGGTCGGCGTCAGTCACCACTGCCTCGCTTCCGGCTGCTGCATTGCTTGCGTGCAGGCTTTGACGCGGTGTGATAACCCGCCATGGACCACTCGGGCAAGCACACACGACCGACGAACTTCGCGAACCGGAGACCTGCATGCCAGCGACCGCCGCCGCGGCCCCGCTTCCGATCCAGCGCTACCTCGAGGGTGTGCATGCCCGCTTCGCCGGGCTCGCCGGCGGCGCCGTCGCGACGTACATCCCCGAGCTCGCCAAAGCGGACCCGGGCTGGTTCGGGATCTGCATCGCCACCACCGACGGCCGCACCTACGAGGTCGGCGACACGCGTCGGCCGTTCACCATCCAGTCGATCTCGAAACCGTTCGTCTACGGGCTCGCCCTCGAGGATCGCGGCGCCGACGCCGTGCTCGCCAAGATCGGCGTCGAGCCGACCGGCGACGCCTTCAACTCGATCAGTCTCGAGCCCGGCACCGGCCGGCCGCTGAACCCGATGATCAACGCCGGCGCGATCGCGGCCGCGTCGCTCGTGGCGGGCCGCTCGAACGAGGACCGGTTCTATCGCGTGCTCGGCACCTTCTCGCTGTACGCCGGCCGGCCGCTCGCCCTGGATCAGGCGGTGTACGAGTCCGAGCGCGATACCGGGCACCGCAACCGCGCCATCGCCCACATGCTGCGCAACTTCGACATCATCACGGAGGAGCCCGACGGACCGCTCGACGTCTACTTCCGGCAGTGCTCGATCGCCGTCGATTGCCAGGCGCTCGCGTTGATGGCGGCAACGCTCGCGAACGGGGGCGTGAACCCGCTCACCGGCGAGCGCGCCGTCCGCGCCGACTGCGTCGTCCACATGCTGAGCGTGATGACGACATGCGGGATGTACGACTACGCCGGCGAGTGGGTCTACTCGGTCGGCATGCCGGCCAAGAGCGGGGTCGGTGGCGGCATCCTCGCGGTGCTGCCGGGCCAGCTCGGCATCGCGGTCTTCTCGCCGCCGCTCGACGCCCGCGGGAACAGCGTGCGCGGCGTCGCCGTATGCAAGGATCTCTCGCGCGAGCTGAACCTGCACTTCCTGCGCACCCCGCGCGCCTCGCGCGCGGCGATCCGCGGCCGCTACGATCTCGCCTCCGTGCACTCGAAGCGACTCCGCTCGGAGGCCGAGCGCGAGATCCTGCGCCAGGTCGGCGCCCGCACCCGAATCTACGAGCTGCAAGGCGATCTCTCCTTTTCCGCCATCGAGACCGCGACGTGGCACGTCGTCGAGGGCAGCGTCGATCTCGACGGGGCACTGCTCGACCTGACCCGCGTCACCGCCGTCGACGACGCCGCCGCGCAGATCCTCCTCGATCTGATCGTGACGCTGTCGTGCCGCGGCCAGGTCGTCGGGCTCGTGCACGGCGCGGCGCACCCACGGCTGCTGCGCTTCCTGGCGGAACGCCTCATGGGCGAGCGCCAGGGCTGGCTGCTGACCTTTCCGGACCTCGACACGGCGCTCGAATGGTGCGAGGAGCGCGCACTCGCCGCCCGTCGCTCTCCCGACGCCCCCACGACCATCGCGCTCGCGGCGCATCAGCTCTGTCGCGGGCTGTCCGCGGAGGGGCTGGCGCACCTCGAGACCCTCCTCGAGCGGCGCCGGTACGATCCCGGCGCGGTCATCGTCCGGCGCGGCGATCCGGCGACCGACATCTACCTCCTCACCGCCGGCAAGGTGAGCGTCACCATCGATCTGGCGTCGGGGCAGCGCCAGCGGGTCGCCACGCTCTCCGCCGGCATGACGTTCGGCGAGCTCGCCATCCTGAGCGACGCCGTCCGCTCCGCCGACGTCCGGGCGGACGAGGCCACCGAGTGCTACACGCTCCCGGTCGCGGCGTTCCGCCGGCTCGCCGAGACCCGGCCCGACGTCAAGCTCGTCCTGCTCGAGAACCTGCTGCGCAGCGCCTCCCAGACCGCCACCCGCCTCACGCGCGAGATCGCCGCGGTCGCCTCCTGACGCGCTCCGACTAGTTCTTCCGACCGAGAGGCGCGCGGCGGCGCACGAATCATGCGCGGGTGATCGCGCGGGCGGTTGCGCGCCCGGTGGATTGTGGCACGTTTGCCCGGCCGGGCGACGACGCGGAGCGGCACCACGCTTGCTCGTCGTGTGGCGCGGCGAGCTGTCGATTCGCTCAACATCCAAACGAGGGTCCCTATGGTCGTTCGAAGTCGGAGATGGTTTGCGCGTGCGGCGGCGCTCGTCGCCGCGGCGCTCTGCGCCACGCTACTGATCACGGCCACCAGCCCCGCCGAAGACGTGACCGGCGCCGCCGGGATGCGCGTCTATCGCGACCCCGCCACCGGCGAATTCACGGCGCCCCCGGGGGACGACGGCGCCGATACCCTCTCGGCCGAGACCGCCGCCCGCAAGCGGGTGCTCGAGGGCGCGCCGCGCGAGCTGGTCGAGGAGCCCGGCGCCAGCGCCGCGGGCGGCGTGACGATGGACCTGCAGGGTCGCTTCCAGTCGGACCAGACCGCGACGATCGACGCCGACGGCACGGTGCATACGCACTGCCATCCCGCGGAGTCCAGCCGGTGACGCGGACGCGGAGGACGCTGCTCACGCTGCTCGGCCTCGTCGTCTCGGCGTCCGCCGCGCGGGCGGCGACGATCACCGTCGTCAACCACGACGCGGCGGGCGTCGGCCTGAACGATGCCACGCCCGCGTCACCGACCGGCGGGAACACCGGCACCACCCTCGGAGCGCAGCGGCTGAACGCGCTGCAGTTCGCCGCCAACGTCTGGGGCTCCGTGCTCGAGAGCCCGGTCGAGATCCGCATCGGCGCGAGCTTCGCGTCGTTGCCGTGCACCAGCACGTCCGCGGTAATCGGCCAGACGGGACCGAACTCCGTCCATCGCGACTTCGCCGGCGCACCGTTGGCGAGCACCTGGTATCCAGCGGCGCTCGCCAACAGCCTCGCCGGCGTCGATCTCAAGCCGGGGACCGACGACATGGGCGCAACCTTCAACGCCGCGATCGGCACCACGTGCGCGTTCTCCGCGACGTTCTACTACGGTTTCGACGGCAAGCCTCCGGCCGGCCGTATCGACTTCGCGAGCGTGGCGCTCCACGAGTTCGGGCACGGGCTCGGCTTCCTCACGTTCGTCGCGCAGTCGGGCGCGAAGCTCTCGGGCCTCGACGACGTCTTCATGCGCAATCTCGAGGACCATCGCACCGCGAAGCTCTTTCCCGCGATGACGGACGCCGAGCGCGCCTCCGCGAGCGTGGCGACGGGCAGCCTGCACTGGGTGGGCCCGCTCGCCGACGCGCTGAGCGGCGCGCTGACGGCCGGCGTCGGCCCGAACGGCCACATCCAGATGTACGCGCCGGGCACGTACCAATCGGGCTCGTCGGTGTCCCACGTCGACACCACGCTCACCCCGAACGAGCTGATGGAGCCGTCGTACACCGGCCCCGACCACGACGTCGCGCTGACACGTGAGTTTCTGGAGGACATCGGCTGGCAGCTCGCGGCGGCGCCGCCGCCGGCGACCGCGACGCGCACCCCGACGCCGGCACCGACGCGTACGCCCACCCGAACGGCCACGCCCGGACCGGCCGCAACCGCGACGCGCACGCCGACCCCGGCCGGCGCCACGGCGACCCCCGGCACCGCCACGCCGCGGCCCGCAACACCGGTCCCGACCTCCACCCCGTCCGGCGTCGCGGCACCGACGTGCGGTGCAGCGCCGGATGCGGGTTGTCGCGGCTCGGAGGCTCCCGGCAAGGACGTGCTCACGATCGTCGACGCCGCGACGGACGAGCGGGATACGTTCGGCTGGACCTGGACCCACGACGCGGTCACGACGAAGGCCGATTTCGGTGATCCGACGTCCACGGACGGCTACGCGCTCTGCGTCTACGACGGCGCCGCGCGACTCGTGCTGCAGGCGAGCGCGCCGGCCGGCGGCGCGTGCGCCGGCAGCGCCTCGGCAAAGCCGAAGCCCTGCTGGTCAGGGACCGCGAGCGGCTTCCGCTACCTCGACCGCGCGCGGACGCCGTCCGGGCTGCAGGCGGTGCTCCTGAGGAGCACATCCACCCCCGGATCGGCGCGCATCAGCGTGCGCGGCAAGGGCCCGCTCCTCGGGACGCCGACGATGCCGATCCTGCAACCGGTGGTCGTCCAGGTGCGGAACGGCCGCGGGACGTGCTGGGGGACGCGCTACGATGCGCCGGCGCTGAAGAACGAGGCCGGCCCGCCCGGCCGCTTCAAGGACCGCGGCAACTGACACCCCGGCCACGCGCCGGCTCGTCGCGGATGCTTGACAGGAGCGCACCGTCTCACCACGGTGCCTCCTGAATGCCGACATCGGATCCACGGTCCGCGGCGGACGGACGGCTGCACTGGGGCGAGGCGCGCGAGATGAACGCGCTCGAGACGCTCATGTGGCGCATCGAGGCGGACCCGCGGCTGCGCTCGACCATCTCCGGCCTGGAGATTCTCGACTGCCTCCCGGATTGGGATCGCTTTCTCGCGGCCGCGGACTGGGGCACCCGCATGGTGCCCCGGTTCCGGCAGAAGGTCGTGGAGCCCGCCCTCGGGATCGGCAATCCCTGCTGGGCGAACGATCCCGACTTCGATCTCCACTATCACGTGCGCCGCGTCCGCCTCCCCGACGGCGGAGGCTGGCCGGCCCTGTTCTCCGTCGCCGAGCAGGTCGCCATGACCCCGTTCGACCGCGCGCGTTCGCCCTGGGAGTCCTACCTGTTCGAAGGCCTTCCCGATGGGCGCGCCGCCCACATGCTGAAGATGCACCATTCGACGACCGACGGCATGGGGGGCGTTCAGCTGTTCTCGCAGCTGCACTCGCGCACGCGGGAATCGAACCCGTCGAAGCCGCAACCGCCGTCGCCACCCCCCGAGCGCCCGACGCCGATCGGTCTGCTGTTCGAGCAGCTCGGGCGCGACGTGATGGCGATCCCCGGCCTGGTCCAGCAGGCCGCGGGTGCGCTCGGCACGCTCGCGCGCCCCATCGAGACGGTCCGGACGGCGTTCCGCTTCGGCTCCTCGATGGCGCGGGTCCTGGCCGACCCGGATGCCGCAGGCTCGCCGCTCCTCCGCGCGCGCAGCCTTTCCTGGCATTTCCTGGCCCTGGACGTCGCCTTTGCCGATCTGCGCGCGGCCGCCAAGGCGGCCGACGCGTCGCTGAACGACGCGTTCGTGGCCGCTCTTCTCGGCGCGTTCCGCCTCTACCACGAGGATCTCGGGCGCCCGATCACGAGCATGCCGATGGCGATTCCGATCTCGATCCGGCGCGAAGGCGATGCCGAGGGTGGCAATCGCATCGCCGGCGTCCGCTTCGCCGGACCGGTCGGCATCGCCGATCCGCGGCGGCGGATGCAGGCGGTCGGCGCGATCGTCCGCACGCTGCGTAGCGAGCCCGGGATCGATGGCCTCTCGTTCCTCGCCCCCGCCCTGGCCCGCCTGCCTGCCGCGCTGCTGAGCGCCGTCGCCGGCGGCATGACCAAGTCGAACGACCTCCAGGCCAGCAACGTGCCCGGCCTCCGCGAGGAGCTCTACCTCGCCGGCGCGCGGATCGAGCGCGTCTACGGCTTCGGCCCCCTGCCCGGCTGCGCGTCGATGATCACGCTCAATACCCACCGCGACACCTGCTGCATCGGCGCCAACGTCGATCCCGCGGCCGTGACCGAGACCGAGCTCTTCGCGCAGTGTCTGGCGCGCGGATTCGCGGAGGTGCTGTCGCTCCACCCCCCGTCCCGCCCGCCGGTACGCCGGATTCGAGAGCCGTCCCGCCTCCGCCCTCGAACGGCGGCCGTCACATCCGGAACACGCCGTAGCGGGTCGTCCCCGCGATCACGTTCGAGTGCACGGCGGAGAGCGTGATGCCGAGCACGGTCCGGGTGTCGCGCGGGTCGATGATGCCGTCGTCCCAGACGCGTGACGTCGCGAAGAAGGCGTAGCTCTCCTTGCCGATCTGGTCCTCGACCATCTTCCGCATCATCTGGTCGGTCGCCTCGTCGAAGGGCTGCCCGGAGCGCTCGGCGGCGTTGCGGCGCACGATCGAGAGCACGCCGGCGAGCTGCTCGGGGCCCATGACGGCGATGCGGTGGTTCGGCCAGGTGAAGACGAAGCGTGGATCGTAGGCGCGGCCCGACATGCCGTAGTTGCCGGCGCCGTACGAGGCGCCGACCATGATCGTCAGGTGCGGGACCGTCGAGTTGGAGACGGCGTTGATCAGCTTGGCGCCGTCCTTGATGATGCCGCCCTCCTCGTAGCGCCGCCCGACCATGAAGCCGGTGATGTTCTGCAGGAAGACGATCGGCGTGTCGGTCTGGTTGCAGAGCTGGATGAACTGCGCGCCCTTCTCCGACGACTCGGAGAAGAGGACGCCGTTGTTGGCGAGGATGCCGACCGGGTAGCCGTGGACGTGCGCGTAGCCGGTCACGAGCGTCGTGCCGTAGGTCGGCTTGAACTCGTGGAAACGCGAGCCGTCGACGATGCGGGCGATGATCTCCTTCACGTCGAAGGGCTTGCGGATGTCGATCGAGGCGGCCCCGAGCATCTCGTCGGGGTCGTAGAGCGGCTCCTCGACGGCGATCCGCTTCGTCCAGCCGAGCTTCCGCCAGTTGAGCTGCGCGACGATCTCGCGGCCGATGCGGATGCAGTCGTGCTCGTCCATCGCGAGGTAGTCGGACACGCCGGAGATGCGGCTGTGCATCTCGGCGCCGCCGAGCGCCTCCTCGTCGGTGTCCTCGTTGATCGCCATCTTCACGAGCGGCGGGCCGCCGAGGAACACCCTCGCGCCGCCCTTCACCATGACGACGTAGTCCGACATGCCGGGCACGTACGCGCCGCCCGCGGTCGACGAGCCGAAGACGAGACAGATGGTCGGGATGCGCTCCGCCGAGCGGCGCGTCAGCTCGCGGAACCCGCGGCCGCCAGGGACGAAGATCTCGGACTGGAATGGCAGGTCGGCACCGCCCGACTCGGTGAGGTTGATGATCGGCAGGCGGTTCTGGGCGCAGATCTCCATCGTGCGGCCCGTCTTCCGCGCCGTGAACGGGTTGATCGAGCCGCCCTTGATCGTCGGCTCGTTGGCGGTGATCACGCACTCGACGCCGGAGACGACGCCGACGCCGGAGATGACGCTGCCGCCGAGGCCGAACTCGGTGCCCCAGCCGCAGAGCGGCGCGATCTCGAGGAACGGCGAGTCGCGATCGAGCAGCAGCTCGATGCGCTCGCGCGCCATGAGCTTGCCGCGCTGGATGTGCCGCTCGACGTACTTCGGCCCGCCGCCGGCGCGCGCCAGCGCGAGCTGCTCGTTCAGATACGCGATCTGCTCCAGGAAGCCTTCGCGGTTGGTGCGGTAGGTCTCCGAGCGCGTGTCGAGGTTCGAGCGCAGGACTTCCATCGGGCGGATTTCTTATCCTGGCTCCCCCTCCCGTTGCCAGCGCACCGGCGGCGGCCCGCGGCCGCGGCGGCTCAGCGCCCGCCGAGGAGCAACGGCACGACGAGGTAGGCGAAGGTGTTGTTCAGGGCGTGCATCAAGAGCGGTGCCCCGACGTCGCCGAAGGCGACGAAGAGCCAGAGCGGCACGAGGGCCCACACGCTGATGAAGATCACTCCGCCGAGGCCGAAGTACGGGTAGTGGATCGCCGCGAACGCGGCGATCGAGACGATGCCCGCCCGCCATACCGGCATGCGGCTCCGCAGCACGCCGATCCAGAGGACGCGAAAGAAGACCTCCTCGCAGAACGCCGCCGTGACGACGACGCACAGGAACAGCACGGCTGCCTGGAAGGGCGTCGGCGACGCGAAGCGCATGCCGCGCACCGGCGGCAGCCCGAGGCGCGCGAGCAGCGCGCCGACCATGCCGTAGACGACGAGACCGACGGCGAACCCGAGGAGCGCGGCGCCGACGGCACGCCACGTCGGCCGAACGGTGAGGCCGTAGGCGCGAAGGCGCTGCCAGCCGATCACCCGCACCACGAGCACGAACGTCAGCCAGTTGGCCGCGGCGTAGGCGGCGAAGTCCCGATAGGGCGCCGGCAGCGCCGGAACCGATTCCGGCGAGAGCACCCGCAGGACCACGGTCGTCAGCACGACCGGCAGCGCCGTCAGCGCCAGCGCCGCGCCGTCAGAACCCATAGGTCACGCGGAGCGCCGTCTCGGATCGTCCGCGCATGGCGCCGATCATCCACGGATCGAAGGGCCCCTTCTGCACGTCGCGTTGTGCGGTCGCGAAGTAGCGCTGCGTCAGATCGACGCTGAGGGCCGTGTTGGCGGCCCAGCAGAGGCTCCAGAAGGCGTTCAGGCTGTAGCTGTTGACGGGATCGAGCACGAGCCCGAGAACCGGCTGCAGGCGCCCGGCGGCGTAGCCGGTGAACGCCGCCACGGTCAGCAGGGATTCCCAGCTGCGGACGTCGTCGCGAAAGCTGCCGTTGCCGTTCGGATCGGGACACGGCCGCCCCGGCGGGCTGCCGCAATACGGTCGTCCGCGGGCGCCGGCGGTCGGCAGATCGAGCGGCCCGGTGAGCCCGTCGGTGTCGCGCATGAGATGGTGCACGAAGCCCTGCGCAATGACGAAGACGGCGCCGCCGTGGTTCAGCGCGTCGATGCGCAGCGGACGATCGAGCGCGAGCATCCCCTTCCAGTAGTCCCGGCGTGCGATCCCGGGGAGGAAGGGCGCGAGAGTCGTCGCGGCGGTGCGATCGAACATCGGCAACGCGAAATCATACACCGTCTCCATGCGGACGGTGGTCTGGAGCGAAGCGAAATACGCGCTGCCCGATAGCCCCGCCGTGTATATGAACGGCGCGATATACGTCACCGGGAGCGTGCCGCGCGCGAGCAGCTGCTGCGTATGCTGCCGGCCGCCCGGCGTATCGGGGAGGCCGCGCAGCACCGCGATCGGCGTGCCGTCGTCTGCCGCCCAGCGCTGGCGGAAGACGTAGAGCCCGGCGCGCAGGCCGCGCAGCAGCGTCGCGGAGACGCGGAGGCCGAGCTGGCTGTTCTCGGCCGGCGTGCGCCGGTAGTGGCCCTGGCGGAAGAGCGTCGAATGATCGAGGCGGCGCACGCCGGCGAACGGCGCGACGAAGGCGCCGTCCTCGCGGTTGGTGAGCGGATCGAGGAGGCGGATGCCCCATGGACGCGGCAGGAACGCGACCTTCATCGGGCGCCAGTCGCCGGGATTCCAATAGGCCTCGACGTGCAGGTCGCGGAGCGCCCCCAGGTCGCCGAGCGTGAGCTCGGCGTCGAGCATCCAGAGCGGGATGCGCAGGTCGTCCCACCCGAAGGACGGCGGCGGAATCTCCTCGACCGAGTGCCACGTCGTATCGAGCGGATTGGCGCGATCGAGCATGCGGAAGAAGTCCGCCTCGCCCCAGACGAGCTGCTGCTTCCCGAGGCGCAGGCGGAGGCGCGCGGCGCGGAGATCGACGAAGGCGGCCCGCAGGTCGTTCTCGAAGCGCAGCGCGGCGCGCGCGCGACGGGGCAGATCGCGCAGATCCCGGGCGGCGGCGCGGCCCGGCTTGCGGCCGCGGAGATCGCGCTCCCGCACGATCGGCGCCGTGTCGTAGACGCTGTCGTACACACCGCGATAGAGGACCGTGAACGTCACCGCGTCGAACGGCAGCAGATCTCGGGCGGGCGGCGCGAGGCGCCCGCGCCCCCCGAGGCGGAGCGTGTTGCGCTGCTGGACGAAGTGCAGCTCGTCGACGTCCGGATGCCGCACGATCTCCTGGGTCTGCACGCTGCCCCACGGCTCGAGGCCGAGACGCGGGGGCACGGGCGTCGCCTCGGCCGCGCCGCGGCCGGTCGTCAGCAGCGCCGCGAGCGCCACACCGACCGCCTGCCCGGCACGGCTCAACGGCCCGCCACGCGCCGCGCAGGAGGAACGCGCCGCTGCGCTCCCGCCCGTCCGCGGCGCTTGCGCACCCGGACGACGCGCTTCACCGGCAGCCGGCGGATGGTCGTCTGCCGGGGCGCCGGCAGGGCGGCCACCGCCCGCGACCGGTCCGACGCCGGCGCCCGCGGCGCCGACGCGGGCGGGGCCGCCGCGAGCGCGGCGACCACCGGACCGTCGGGCGGCATACCGACGCCGAGCGCCGTGACGTCGAGGCCCTCGGTCGTGCCCCATTCGGCGAGCGCCTGCCGCACCCGCCGCAGCATGGTCACGTCGGCGTCGAGGTGGTGGGTGATGGCGTCGAGGAAGAGCCCGAGCACGTCGATGCCCTTCGGCGGTCGTCCGTCGCGCGCCATGCGCGCGATGCGGGCCCGCAGATGGAGGGCGTCCTGCTCCTCGCGGTCGAGCGCCAGGCCGATCCGCCCGAGGTCGCCCGGGCGCAGGAAGAGGAGCCGGATGAGCAGCTCGGCGCGAAAGGGACGCGACCAGGGCGCGGGTGTCTGGTCGAGCCACGCCTGCAGCGCGCGCGCGCCTTGCGGCGTGAGCGAGTAGATGCGCCGCGCCGGGCGATTGCCGATGCGCTCGCCGCGTGCCTCGAGGAACGCCGCGCGCTCGAGCTGCTTCAGCGTCTGGTAGATCTGGCCGGTGGTGAGGCCCCACAGGCCGCCGACACGCTCGTCGAACGCGTCCTTCAGCCGATAGCCGTGCATCGGCTGGTCCGCGAGAAGCCCGAGCACGGCGTACTTGATCGACATGCGCCCTCGTCGAGGGCGTCTACATGCCGCCGCCGCCGCTCGCGCGGCTACGGGTAGCGGGTGGAGCTCGTGATCAGGCGCCGGTCTCGGTGATCTTGAAGTGGCCGAGGAGGTCGTCGACGCGCTCGATCGGATCGAGCGGACGGCACACGAGTACGTGGTTCTCGATCATGTCGAGCTGCACGCCACCGAGACGGCGGGCGGCACGGAAGACCTCGCGGGCGCAGTAGAGACATTCGGCGGCATACGTCGCCATGCTCGGATGTGACGGGGTGTGCATGCCGGTGGCTTCGTGCAATGCTCGTGCCGGCCCGCGTACGCGATGGATCGCCTCCTTGTGATCGGGCCGACTGCCGCGGTGCGTCGCACTGCCCGCAAAAGGGGCGCCAGCAAGACGATGAGCGTGAGCGAAGAGCGTCTGCCCGCCATCCGCCGCGCCGAGCCGCGCGACGCCGCCGCCCTCGGCGCCCTCGGCGCGGCGCTCGTGCGCGTGCACCACGAGCTCGATCACGCGCGCTTCCTTCCCGCCGGCGCCGGAATCGAGGCCGGCTACGGGCGCTTCCTCGAATCCCAGCTGCGTGACGAGGACGTCGTCATCCTCGTCGCCGAGCGCGACGGACGCGTGGTGGGCTATGTCTACGCCGGCATCGAGCCGCGCTCGTGGAAGGAGCTCCGCGACGTCGCCGGCTTCGTGCACGACGTCTTCGTCGAGCCGGCGGCGCGTGGGGCACGCATCGGGGCGCGCCTCGTGGAGGCGGCGGCCGAGTGGCTCGCCGGCCGCGGTGTGCCGCGCGTCATGCTGTGGACGGCGGAGCGCAACGCCGCAGCACAGCGGATCTTCGAGCGCCTCGGCTTCCGCCGGACGATGATCGAGATGACGCGTGAGGTCCGGCGCCCTGGACCGTCGGACGACGAGGGCGTATGAGCCCCCGGGAGCCCATGGAGACCGCGAGCCTACGTGACCGCCGCGCCGCGGTCGTCCGCGAGCACATGGAGTCGGAGAACCGCCTCGACTTCGAAGCCACTTTGCGGACGTTCGGACATCCGCGCTACGAGCTCATCCCGACCGGCGAGGTCTTCGACGGCGCCGATGCGGTCCGCGGCTACTACGCCGCCTCGCGCGCGGCATTCCCCGATCAGCGCAACCGCGTCATCGCGCTCCACCACATCGACGACGGCGTGATCGTCGAGTTCGACCTGATGGGCACGCACAAGGGGCCGATGCGCGGCATTCCCCCGACGGGGCGCGCGTTCACCTGCCGCATGATCGCGCTCTTCCTGTTCGCCGGCGAGCGCATCGTCTGCGAGCGCGTCTACTTCGACTCGGCGACGATCCTGCGCGCGCTCGGCCTCCTTCCGGGCGTCGGCTGAACGCCCCGGCGCGCACCGTCCTTCCGCTCACGGGACGAGCGTATAGGTCCAGGTCTCCGTGAGCGTGTCGCTCTCCTTGTCGAGGAAGGCCCGCAGCTCGACCGGCGTCCGGCTTTTCGGCCGGACCTGGAAGGTGAGGCGCCAGCCGCCGGTCGCGGGGTTCTTCACGACGTGCTGGTCGAGCAGGTCGGCGGCGTCGTCCTCGGGCGCGATCGTGACGTCCCCCCGGACCACCTGGTCGCCCGGGATGGCCTCGAGCGTCTTCCCCGCGAAGTCGATGACGAACCGCTGCGCGTCCTCCTTGTTGCCGGAGTCGCGGCGCGTGGCGATGGTGCGCCCGCCGGGTGGACGGGTCGGATCGTCCCCGTACCAGGTGAGCGTGTACGACAGGTCGTACGGCTCTCCGAGCTTCGGCTGCACGTCGGGCACCCAGTAGACGACGACGTTGTCGTTGGTGTCCGACTTCGTCGGGATCTCGACCAGCTCCACGTGCCCGGCCCCCCAGTCGCCGTGCGGGGTGACCCAGCCGCTCGGCCGCAGCTCCGAGTGCGTCTCCAGGTCCTGATAGTCGGCGAAGTCGCGGTCGCGCTGGATCAGGCCGAAGCCGCGCAGGGCCGGCATGCGGAACTTGTCGACCTGCAGCGCGCGCGGGTTGTCGAGCGGCCGCCACAGCCACTCGCCGGTGGCCTGCGCGATCAGCAGGCCGTCCGAGTCGTGCGCCTCGGGCCGGAAGTCGTCGAACTGCCTGCCGGTGTTCTCGCCGTGGAAGAACATGCTGGTGAGCGGCGCGAAGCCGATCTGCTGCGGTTGCCGCCGCAGGAAGAGCCGTGCGTCGACGTTCACCAGCGTCTGCTCGCCCGGTTGCACGGCGAAGCGGAAGGCCCCCGTCAGGCTCGGGCTGTCGAGCAGCGCGTAGAGGACGAGATCCTTGCTCTTGCGGGCTGGCCGGTCGAGCCAGAACTCCTTGAAGTAGGGAAACTCCTCGCCCGAGGGCAGTGCCGTGTCGATCGCGATGCCGCGCGCCGACATCCCGAAGACCTGCTGCTTCCCGACGGCGCGGAAGTAGCTCGCGCCGAGGAACACGATCACCTCGTCGAAGTAGTCCGGCTTCTTGATCGGCGCGTGGACGCGGAAGCCCGCGTAGCCGAGATCCTGCGGCACCTTGCTCGCAAAGTCGTTGCGGCCGTAGTCGAACTGGCTCGGCGAGAAGTCCTGGACGTGGACGCCGCTCGTGTCGACGACGTTCACCTTGACGGTACGATCGTAGTACAGGCCGGGATGGAAGAACTGCACCTGGAACGGTAGCCCGTTGTCCCGCCATAGCGCCTGATCGGGGCGGAAGCGGATGTCGCGCCACTGGTCGTAGGTGATCTTCCCCAGCCATTCGGGCACGCGCGCCTTCGGCGCCTCGAAGCCCTTGTCGGCGAGACGCTTGGCCTTTGCCGCGACGTCGTCGAACCCGAACGGCGCCGCGGCCACGACCGCGGGCACGAGCGACAGCGCGGCGAGCAGCAGCGCCGCGACGGCGGAGCGCCCTCGCGCGGTCAGGGCGGCTTCGGGCCGCTCGTCGGACACGCACCCCATTGCGGAGGGCCACTTGATGGTACACCGCGACGTCCCGGTCAAGGCGGGCGCCCGCTCGATGTCGGCAGGATCCTGGAGGCCCCGGCTTTCGCAACCCTGCACGATCGTCGAAATGCGCGGTGCGCGGCCGCCCGCGACGGAGCGCATCGGCCAGCGCGTTCGCGGGATTTCCGCTGCGGCGCCGCACGGGTGCGCCACGGGCGACACACCCCTGTGTCACCGACAGCCGGCCGCCGTGTCGGGCGCCCATGCGACGGCGTGCAACTCCACGACACCGCTCGCGTTCAACACGGCCGGATCCTTGCTTCGGCCGCTGCTGTCCGACCCATCGCCGACCTGGAGGAGAGCGACCGATGCGTATCCGTTCCCTGATGATGGTGAGTGCGTTGATGACGACGGCTGCGCTCCGCGGCGTGCCCGCCGACGCCGGTTGCGGGTGCAACAAGCCGCCGCCGCCGCTCCAGGTCGTGCGCCCGGCCTTCGCCTCCCCCGGCGATCCCATCACCTTGTTCCCGCCGGACAACAAGGCGGGGAACTACGAGGTCAGGATCGCCGACAACAAGATCAGGGCGAGCGCCGTCTACAAGCGTGACCTCGCCGACGGCACCTACAAGTGGCAGGTCGTCGTGCGGGCGCCGCGGCTCGATCCGGGCCCGATGGCGATCGACGTCAAGGGACCCGGCCACGATTTCCAGGTGTCGAGCGCCGACTTCACCATGATGCAGGCGCCGGTCGTGCTGCAGCAGGGCGACGGCGAGACCGTCGCGACGTGCTACAGCGCGGCGGTGACGGCCGACCACGTCGTCCTCATCCCGCTCGACATCACCGCGATCACGGATCACATGATCTTCAACGGCCTCGGGGAGAACTACCCGCTCCTCTTCGACGCCTCCGACGTCATGATCTACAATACCCAGGGCTTCCTCATGCAGCTCCTCACGCCGCAGAACGCCGGCATCTACGCCGTCGTCGATCCCGGCGATCCCGACAGCATGGAGCTCACCTACGACCGCCACGAGTTCAACACGTATCGCGAGCAGCACGCGCACGTGAACGGACTCGGCCTCGACCCGACCGATCCCGCCTGGCACACCGACGGCACCTATCACGTCGACCACAACCGACTCGTGCTGGCGATCAGGGGCACCGTCGAGAACCAGGGCCCGCCCCCGGCCGGCAAGACGCCGAACTTCGACCTCAGCATCGTCACCGTGCTCGCCGACACGGACGGCGGCACCCCCACCGTGCGCACGATCCCATGGAGCAGCGCCTGCAACACGACGGCGGCCGCAGCGAATTCGACGTCCCACGGCAACGATTGATCTCCGCCGCGGACCCGAAGCCCACACGATGGCAGCCACCGTGGACACGCCCCGTGTCCCCGGCGCCGCTCGTCCGGCGGCGTCCGCTCTGCATCGTCGGCGGCCTGTTGCGCGAGCGGCATGTGGCCGTCGCGCGGCTGCCGGTCGGATCGGCCGCATAGCCGCAGCGCCGCCCGGCGTTTCTTCACGACGCTCGCCTTCGCGGGTAGACTGCGGCAGTGTCCTGCGGGGCGGGGACGGTCACGATGCGGAGACGACACGGCGACGACGACGGTCCACGCGCGCGGCGCCTCGGCCGTGCGGTCCTGGCGGTGGCGCTGTGCACCGCCGCGTGCAGCCACTCGACGGGCGGGACGGTCGTCGAATTCTGGGCGCTTGGCCGCGAGGGCGAGGTGGTGCAGCGACTCGTACCGCCGTTCGAGGACCGCCACCCCGGTGTGCGAATCCATGTCCAGCAGATCCCGTGGAGCGCCGCGCACGAGAAGCTCCTCACCGCATACGTCGGGCGCGCCCTGCCCGACGTGGTGCAGGTCGGCAATACCTGGCTTCCGGAGCTGGTCGCCCTCGGGGCCATCGCGCCGCTCGACGCACGCGTCGCCGCGGCCATCCGGCCGGACGCCTATCCGCCGGGGGTCTTCGATCCGAACGTCATCGGCGGAACGATCTTCGGCGTGCCGTGGTACGTCGATACGCGCGTCCTCTTCTATCGCGCCGACCTGCTGCGGGCCGCCGGACATCCCCGGCCGCCCGCGACCTGGAGCGCCTGGGTCGAGACGATGGAGGACGTGAAAGCGCGTGACGCGGACGCGTTCGCCGTGCTGCTGCCGATGGACGAGTGGCAGACGCCGGTCATCCTGGCGCTGCAGCGCGGCGCCGACCTCCTGCGCGACCGCGACCGCTTCGGCAACTTCGAGAGCGCGCCGGTGCGGGATGCCTTCGCCTTCTATCTCGATCTCTTCCGGCGTGGTCTCGCGCCGCGCGCCGGCGCGGCGCAGGTCGCCAACGTGTACCAGGACTTCGCGCGCGGCTACTTCGCCCTCTACGTGACCGGTCCGTGGAACGTCGGCGAGTTCACACGGCGCCTGCCCGCGTCGCTCGCCGACGCCTGGGCCACGGCACCCCTTCCGGCACCCGACGGCACGCCGCCGGGCGTGTCGCTCGCGGGCGGCTCGAGCCTGGCGATCGCCGCCGGAACGCCGCGCGCGGACGCGGCATGGGCGTGGGTCGAGTATCTCTCCGATCCGGTGCAGCAGGCGACGTTCTATCGGCTGACGGGCGATCTGCCCGCCCGGCGAGCGGCGTGGGCGGCCCCCGAGCTGCGCGACGATCCGCACCTGCAGGCCTTCGCCACCCAGCTCGCGCACGTCCGCTCCACCCCGAAGGTTCCGGAATGGGAGCGCATCGCCAGCACCATCGGCGATCGGCTCGAGGGCGCGATCCGCGGACGCGCCACGCTCGACGAGACCCTCGCCGCGCTCGACCGCGACGTCGACGCCATCCTCGAGAAGCGCCGCTGGATGATGGCGCGCGCGGCGGTGGCGGCGCGATGAGGAACGGGCGCGCAGGATGGGCGTTCGTCGCGCCGGCGCTGGTGCTGATCGCCGTGTTCTTCGTCGTGCCGGTCGTGGCGTCGCTGCTCCTCAGTCTCACCGATTTCGACATCTACGCGGTCGCGAGCCGCGCCAACCTGCGCGTGGTCGGCCTGGAGAACTATCGCCGCCTGGCACAGGACCCGCTGTTCTGGGTGGCGCTGCGCAACACCGTGATGTTCGTGGTCGTCGCCGGGCCGTGCTCGATCGGCCTGTCGCTCGCGGCGGCGCTGCTCGTCAGCGGACGCGCCGTCCGCTTCCGGGCGCTCTTCCGCACGATCTTCTTCCTGCCGGTCGTGACGACGCTCGTGGCCGTGGCGGTGGTGTGGCGCTACCTCTACCATCCGCGCTTCGGCCTCCTGAACCATGCCCTCGCCGCGATCGGCGTCGCGCCGATCGACTGGCTCGGGGATCCGCGCTTCGCCATGCCGGCGATCATCCTCATGGCGGTGTGGAAGAACTTCGGCTTCAACATGGTGATCTTCATCGCGGGGCTGCAGAGCATTCCCGAGCGCCTCTACGAGGCTGCCCGCGTCGACGGCGCCGGCGCGACGGCGCAGTTCCGTTGGGTCACGCTGCCCATGCTGGCGCCGACGTTCCTCTTCGTCCTCGTCATCACCATGATCGGCTACTTCCAGCTCTTCGCGGAGCCGTACGTGATGACCCAGGGCGGCCCGTCGCACGCGACCCTGAGCCTCGTCATGCTGATGTATCTGCAGGGCTTCCGCTGGTGGACGATGGGCTATGCCGCCGCGCTCGCCTTCGTGCTGTTCGCGATCATCCTCGCGTTGACCCTGATCACGCTGCGCCTGCGCCAGCGCGAGGGCGCCGCGGTGGCGTCGTGAGCGCCGCGAGCCGTCCGTTGGCGGCGCCGGGCCGCGTCGCGACCCCGCTCCTCTACGCGGCACTGATCACGCTCGCGCTCGCCACCTTGCTGCCCCTCGTCTGGATGGTCTCGGCCTCGCTGATGCCGAGCGGCGAGGCAACCGCAGCCCCGCACCTCTTCCCGAGCGTCCCGACGCTCGCGCACTATCGCGCCCTCTTCACCCGGTTGCACCTCGCACGGGCGGCGCTCAACAGCACGGTGCTCGCGAGCGCGGTCACGTGCATCTCGCTGCTCGTGAACTCGCTCGCCGGGTACGCCTTCGCCAAGCTCCCCTTCACCGGTCGCGACCGCCTGTTCCGGGTGCTGCTCGGCGGTCTCGTCATTCCGGCGCAGGTGGCGATGCTGCCGCTCTTCCTCATGCTGCGCGAGCTGCATCTCGTCGACAGCCTGCTCGGCGTGATCGTGCCCGGGATGGCGAGCATCTTCGGCATCTTCCTCGTGCGCCAGTACGCGCTCGCGATCCCGCAGAGCCTGCTCGATGCGGCGCGGATCGACGGCGCCAGCGAGCTCCGCATCTACTGGTCGATCGTGGTGCCATTCTGCACACCGGTGCTGGTGACGCTCGCCATCTTCACCTTCATGGGGACATGGAACGATTTCCTGTGGCCGCTCATCGTCCTCACGGGCGAGGATCGGCAGACGCTGCCCGTCGCGCTCGCCAATCTCGCCGGCGAGCACGTGCAGGACGTCGAATTGATGATGGCCGGGGCGGTCTTGACCGTGCTACCGGTGGTCGTCATGTTCCTCGCGTTGCAGCGCTACTACCTGGAGGGGATCGTGAGCGGGAGCGTCAAGGAATGACGCCGGCGCACGCAACCGAGGGATGAGCCGAGCGACCGGTTGGCTCATCGCCGTCGTGCTGGTCGCGACGTTGCCCGCCCGCGCCGTCGCCGACGACATCCTCGACCAGTTCGACGACGTGAGCGGCTGGAGCGCCGCCGCGTCGCCCGGCGCGAGCGTCACCCTCGCGGCCGATGCCGGACACACGGGCGGCGCGCTACGCATCGACTACGACTTCCACGGTGGCGGCGGCTACGTGCTCGTCCACAAGGCGTTCCCCATCGCGCTGCCCGACAACTTCGCCTTCAAGCTCGATCTGCGCGGCACCGGACCCGCCAACACGCTCGAGTTCAAGCTCGTCGACCCGAGTGGCGCCAACGTGTGGTGGAGCCGGCGGCGCGACTTCACCTTCCCGGAGGACTGGCAGCAGGTCGTGGTGAAGCGCGCGCGCCTGCGCTTCGCGTGGGGCACCGCCGGCGGCGGCTGGCCGCACGAAATCGGGGCGATCGAGATCGCCATCACGCCGGGCGCCGGCGGCGCGGGCTCGGTCTGGCTCGACGACCTGCGCCTCGAGCCGCGCGAGCCGGTCGAGGCCAACGGCTGGCGGCCGAGGGTCACGGCGTCGACGGCGGCGGCCGGACACGAGGCGCCGCTCGCCGTCGACGACGATCAGGCCACCGGCTGGCACAGCGACGGCCAGGGTCCGCAGTGGATCCTCCTCGACCTCCTGAAGCATCGCGAGCTCGGCGGCCTCGTGATCGACTGGGACCCGGCGGCGTACGCCACCCGCTATCGCATCGAGGTCTCCGACGACGCCCAGACGTGGATCGCCGCGTACACCAACACGACGGGCTCGGGCCGGCGCGACTACATCTACATGCCGGATGCGGAATGGCGGTACGTGCGCCTCGCGCTCGACGAGAGCAGCGGCGAGGGGTTCGGTATCAACGAGATCGTGGTGAAGCCCCCCGCCTTCTCGGAGTCGCTGAACGACTTCTTCGCGGCGATCGCGGCCGACGCGCCGCCGGGAACGTTTCCGAAATACTTCCTCGGCAAGCAGACCTACTGGACGGTGATCGGCAACCACGGCGACGGCAAGAAGGCGATCATGAACGAGGAGGGCGCGATCGAGGTGGACGTGCGCGCGTTCTCGCTCGAGCCCTTCCTCTACGCCAACGGCAGCCTCGTCACGTGGAGCGACGCCCAGATCTCGCAGCAGCTCGTCGGGGGGGCGTTGCCCATTCCGACGGTGACCTGGCATCACGACACGGTGACCCTCCACACCACGGCCTGGGCGGCGGGACCGCAAGGCGCCTCGACGCTCTATGTGCGTTATCGCGTCGAGAATACCGCCGATGCGCCCGCCGACGTCCGCCTCTACGTGGCGCTGCGGCCGTTCCAGGTGCTGCCGCCGTGGCAATCCCTCAACATCCTCGGCGGCGTCTCGCCGATCCACGTGCTCGACTTCGACGGCCGCTCCGTGCTCGTCGACGGCGAGCGCACGGTGCAGTCGCTGACCCCGCCCGCGCGCTTCGGCGCCGCCAATTTCGCGCAGAGCCTGACCACGAATTTCCTCAGACGCGGCGAGCTCCCGGGCGAGACCCACGTGAGCGACAGCTTCGGCTATGCCTCCGGCGTGCTCGAGTACCCGCTGTCGATACCGAGCGGAGGCGGCGTCGAAGTGCACCTCGCCGTACCGCTGCACGATCGCCAGACCAGCCCGCCGGCTCCGACCCCCGACCCCGACGCGTTCGAGAGCACCTACGAGCGCACCGTCGCCGAATGGACCGCGCGCCTCGGGCGCGTAGAGCTGCAGCTCCCACCGGCGGCTGCCAAGCTGAACGAGACGCTGCGCACCAGCATCGCCTACATACTGAACAACGCCGACGGTCCGGCCCTGCGACCGGGCTCGCGCACCTACGCCCGGTCCTGGATCCGCGACGGCGCCATCGAGGCCGCGGCTCTCCTCGAGACCGGATCGACCGAGGAGGCGCGCGCCTTCATCGAGTGGTTCGCGCAGTACCAGCTTCCCGACGGCCGCATTCCGTGCTGCGTCGATCGGCACGGCGCCGACGCGGTCGCCGAGTACGACAGCGACGGCGAGTTCATCTACGCCGTCGCGGAGTACTATCGCTACACCCACGACGTCGGCTTCGTGCAGCAGCTCTGGCCGGTCGTGACCCGCGCGCTCGACTCGATCGCCGCCTTGCGCGCCCGCCGCCTGACGGACGACTACTCGCGCCCGGAAAAACAGATGTTCCACGGCCTGCTTCCGGAGTCGATCAGTCACGAGGGCTATTCCTCGCATCCGGTCCACTCGTACTGGGACGATTTCTTCGCCGTGCGCGGCCTGAACGACGGCGCCATGCTCGCCACGGTCGTCGGCGACGACGAGCGGGCTGCCGCAACGACGGCGCTGCGGGATCAGCTCCGCGACGACCTCTATGCCTCCATCGAGAAGGCGATGCTGCACCACCACATCGACTACATCCCGGGCTCGGTCGAGCTCGGGGACTTCGACCCGACGTCGACGGCCATCGCCGTCACGGCCTGCGACGAGCTCGAGCACGTGCCGACGGCGGCGCTGGTCCGCACCTTCGACCGCTACTGGGAGGGCCATGAGCGCTACATCCACGGCGCCGGCGAGGCGTACTCCCCGTATGAGCTGCGGAACGTCGAGGTGCTCGTCCGCCTCGGGCAACGCGAACGCGCCGACGAGCTCCTCGCCAGCATCGTCGCCGATCTGCGTCCGCCAGCGTGGAACTCCTGGCAGGAGGTGGTGTGGCGCGACGTCGCGGCGCCGCGCTTCATCGGCGACATGCCGCACACCTGGGTCGGCGCCGGCTTCGTGCAGTCGTTGCGGGCAATGTTCGCGTACGAGCGCGAGGAGGGCCGCACGCTCGTCCTCGCCGCCGGCCTGCCCTGGGACTGGGTGGCGAGCGAGACGGGCGTGGGGGTGAAGCGCCTGCCGACCTACTACGGTGTCCTCGGCTACACGCTGCGGCTCGAGGCTCCCGGCCGCCTGCGCATGAAGCTCAGCGGCGACGTGAGCGTCCCGCCGACCACGATCGTCCTGCAACCGCCCCTGCCGCAGCCGCTGAAGCGCGTGACCGTGAACGGCAAGGCGATCACCAGCTTCGACGCCGCGCACGCGACCGTCGGCGCGCTGCCCGCCGACGTCGTCCTGGAGTACTGAGTGGCCGTGGACGACGCGCCGCAGCCGCCGGCCCTCGGCCGCCTGGACGACCCGACACCGCACGCGCGGCTGCTCGGCAACGGCCGCCAGCGCGTGCTGCTGAGCGGTGCCGGGAGCGGCGTATCCAGCCTGGGCGGGGTCGCGCTCACGTCGTGGGCCGCCGACCGCACCGAGGACGCGGACGGCTTCTTCATCTATCTGCGCGATCTCGACGACGGCCGGCTGTGGTCGGCGGGTCACCAGCCGGTGCGCGCGCCCGCCGAGCGCTACGACGCCACCTCGACGCCCGGTGCGGTACGCCTCACCCGCCTCGACGGCGGCATCGCCACCGAGATGACCGTCTGCGTCGCGCCGGACGATGACATGGAGGTACGACGCCTCGAGCTCGAGAACCGGACGACGCGCGCCCACCGCATCGAGGTGACCACCTACGCCGAGGTCGTCCTGCTCGATCCGGCGGCGTATGCCGCCCATCCCGCGTTCGCCAAGCTGTTCGTCCAGACCGAGGCCGATCCGGCGCAGGGGCTCCTCCTCGCTCGCCGCCGGCCGCGCGCCGCCGCGGAGCGGCATCCCTGGCTCGTGCACGGCTGCCACCTCCTCACGCCGTCGTCCGATGGGGAAGGGCTGCAGTACGAGACCGATCGGGTACGCTTCGTCGGGCGCGGGCACACGCTCGCCGCGCCGCGCGCGCTGCGGACCGCCGCGCCCCTCTCCGGTACCGTCGGCAACGTGCTCGACCCGATCGTCAGCCTCCGACGCGTGACCACCCTCGAACCCGGCGGGCGTGCCACGTTCACGATCCTGCTCGGCGCGGCGGCGACGCGCGCCGACGCGATCGCGGCGGCGCGGCGCTGCCGTGACGCCGATCCCGCCGCACTGTTGGCCGGCGCCGCGGCCCGTGAGCGCGCCACGCTCGCGTCACTCGGCCTTTCCGAACCCGCGGGCGAGTACCTGCAGGCGCTCGCCGGCGCCCTCCTCTATGGCGACCCGCGGCTGCGCGCGCCGGCCGACGTGATGCGGCGCGCCCACGGCAGCCTCGACGCGCTCGGTGTGCACGGCCTCCGCCGCGACGTCCCGCTGGTCGTCGTCCACGCGGCACGCCCCGAGGATGCGGCGCTGGTAGGGCGCATGGCAGCGGCGCACCGCTACTGGGAGGCGTGCGGCCTCTCGACCGACGTCCTCGTGCTCTGCGACACGCCCGCGCTACAGGCGGAGATCGCCCGGGCGGCCTGCCCGGCACCGCCGCGCCTTCTGGTGCGGGCCCGCGAGACGCTGACGCGGGACGCACAAGACGTGATCGAGGCCTGGGCGCACCTCGTCGTCCTGGAGCGTCTCCCCGACCTCGGGGGCGGCCGTGGCCCGGCGGCGGCGCCCGCCACGGCGACGCTCGTCCCGAGAACGGGCGAGCCCGCCCCGCTGCCGCGCGCGCCGGAGGCCCCGCCATACGCGCCCGGGGCATTCTCCACCGACGGCCGCGAGTACGTCCTCACGGTCACCGGCGGATCGGCCGGCCCGCTCGATCCGCCGCCGATGCCGTGGGTCAACGTGATCGCCAACGAGCGCTTCGGCTTCCTCGTCAGCGAGAGCGGCGCGGCGTGCACCTGGAGCCGGAACAGCCGCGAGAATCGCGTCACGCCGTGGCTGAACGACGCCGTCCGCGATCCGCACGGCGAGGCGCTCTACCTGCGCGATCGCGACACCGGCGAGGTGTGGGCGCCGTTGCCGGGTCCCGTCCGGACGAACGGCGCCGCGTTCGAGGTGCGGCACGGCCTCGGGTACTCCGTCTGGCACAGTCGTTGGAGCGAGCTCGAGCACGAGGTCTCGACCTTCGTCCCGCAGACGCCTCCCGATCCGGTCAAGATCACGTATCTGCGCGTGACCAACCGCGGCGCGCGCCCGCGCCACCTCGCGCTGTTCGCCTACCATCGGCTCGTCCTCGGCGTCCTGCCGCCGATCAGCGGCCGGGTCGTCGTGACCGAGCGCGACGAGGAGACGGGCGCGCTCTTCGCCCGCAATCGCCTCAACGACGAGTTCGCCGACGGCGTCGTGTTCGCCGCGGCCGTCCACGCGGGCCGGGGATCCGTCGCGCTGAGCGCGGATCGCACCGCCTTTCTCGGTCGGAACGGTTCGCCGGCCGCGCCGGCGGGCGTCCTGCAGGGCGCCCTCGACGGCGCGACCGGCGCCGCGCTCGACCCGTGCGCCGCGCTCGAGGTGGGGCTCGAGGTTCCGCCCGGCGCGACGGTCGAGTGCGCGGTGCTGCTCGGCGAGGCCGTCGGAGCGTCCGAGGCGCGCGAGCTCGTCGGCCGCTATCGGGCGCCGGACGCGGTGCGCCGCGCGCTCGCGGCGGCGCGGGCGTTCTGGAGCGAGCTCGCCGCCGGCGTGCAGATCACGACGCCGCTCCCGGCGCTCGATCGCATGGTGAACGGGTGGCTCCCCTACCAGATCGTGAGCTGCCGAATCTGGGGCCGCTCGGCGTTCTACCAGTCCGGCGGCGCCTTCGGGTTCCGCGACCAGCTTCAGGATGCGGCGGCCTTCACGTTGACCCGTCCCAGCCTCACGCGCGCCCAGATCCTCCTCCACGCGGCGCACCAGTTCGTCGAGGGCGACGTCCTGCACTGGTGGCATCCCCCGACCGCGAAGGGGATCCGGACGCGCTTCGCCGACGATCTCCTCTGGCTGCCGTTCCTCACGGCGCACTACGTGCGCGGCACGGGCGACGCGGGCATCCTCGACGAGGAGGCGGGCTTCGTCACCGGGCGCGCGCTCGCTCCCGGCGAGGACGAGATCTTCCTCGTTCCCGGCGTCGCCGCCGAGCGTGCCGACGTCTATGCGCATTGCTGCCGCGCCCTCGACCGCTCGCTCACCGCCGGCGCGCACGGCCTGCCGCTCATGGGCACCGGCGACTGGAACGACGGCATGAACCGCGTCGGACGCGAGGGCCGGGGCGAGAGCGTCTGGATGGCGTTCTTCCTCTTTCGCGTCATCGACGACTTCGTCCCGCTCTGCATCCGCCGCGGCGACGGCGAGCGCGAGGCGCGCTATCGCGCCTACCAGACCACGCTGCGCGACGCGCTCGAAGCCGCCGCGTGGGACGGTGAGTGGTACCGCCGCGCCTACTACGACGACGGTACCCCCCTCGGCAGCGCCGCCAACGCCGAGTGCCGGATCGACGCGCTGGCGCAGGCATGGGCCGTGCTCTCCAACGCCGTGCCGCGCGCGCGCGCCGCCCGGGCAATGGACGCCGTCGAGCGGCTGCTGGTCGACGAGCCGCACGCCTTGATCCGCCTCCTCGCGCCGCCCTTCGACCGCGACGACCACGATCCCGGCTACATCAAGGGCTACCTGCCGGGCATCCGCGAAAACGGCGGGCAGTACACGCACGCGGCGGTCTGGGTCGTCGAGGCGCTGGCCGAGCTCGGCCGCCGCGACCGCGCCGCCGTGCTCCTGGCGATGCTGAGCCCGGTGACCCACGGGGCGACGCCGTCAGGCAACGCCGTCTATCAGGTGGAGCCGTACGTCGTCGCCGCCGACGTCTACGGCGCCGCGCCGCACGTCGGCCGCGGGGGATGGACCTGGTACACGGGCTCGGCCGGCTGGATGTACCGGGTCGCGGTGGAGTCGATCCTCGGCGTGCGCGTCGAGGACGGTGCGACGCTGGTCGTCGCGCCGCGGGTCCCCGACACGTGGCCCGGCTACGGCGTCCGCCTTCAGCTTCCGGACGGGCGCGGCGACTACGACGTGGCGGTGGCCAATCCGACGGGCAACGCCGCACGGGTGGTCGCGGTCTCCTGCGACGGCGCGACCGTGCCCGTCCGCGACGGAGTCGGTCGCATCCCGCTCGCTGCCGGTCCGCACCGGGTCGAGATCGTCCTCGGCCCGCCAACCCCTACCGTCTGAGGTTCGCCCGCGAGCAGCGCCTACGGGCTCGATCTCGCCGCCGCCGTCGAGGCGGCGCGGCTGCGCTTCCGGCCGATCCTGATGACCTCGTTCGCGTTCATCCTCGGCGTCTATCCGGCGGCTCCGCCCCCGCCGTCGCGACGCCGCGCTCCTGATGCGGTAGCCGTGGATCAGAAACCGCGCGGCACGAGGTTGCGTTCGCGCGCATCGCGCGCCAACGACTCGCGGAAGTCGGGATGCGCGAGGTCGATCAGCGCCAGCGCCCGCTCGGCCACCGACTTCCCCTTCAGGTTGACCATCCCGTACTCGGTGACGACGTACATCACGTCGCTGCGCGGCGTGGTCACGATGTTTCCCGGGGTCAGCTCCGCCACGATGCGGCTCGCGCGCCGGCCGTGGCGCTCGTAGGTGGACGACAGACAGATGAACGACTTGCCGCCTTTCGAGGCGTAGGCGCCGCGCACGAACTGCAACTGGCCGCCGGTGCCGCTGATGTGGCGAATCCCGGCCGACTCGGACGCCGCCTGGCCCTGCAGGTCGATCTGCGTCGTGTTGTTGATGGAGACGACCCGGTCGTTCTGCATGATGTGGTGCGGCAGGTTCGTGTAGTCGACGGGAAAGCTCTGGACACCGGCATTGCGGTCGATGAAGTCGTACTGCGTGCGCGACCCGGCGGCGAAGGTGAAGGTGACGACGCCGCGATTGATCGTCTTGCGGGCGCCGGTCACGAGGCCGGCCTCGCAGAGGTCGATCATGCCGTCGACCAGCATCTCGGTGTGGATGCCGAGATCGCGCACGCCGGCGTCCTTCAGCAGGCCGCAGACGGCGTTCGGCATGCCGCCGATGCCGATCTGCAGGCAGGCGCCGTCCTCGACCTCGGCCGCGATCCGGCGCGCGACGCGATGGTCGAGCTCCGTCGCCGGAGGATTGGTGATCTCGGCGAGCGGCTCGGCGCCGCCGTCGATCACGTAGTCGACGTCGCTCACGTGTACCGACTCCTCGGCGCCGTAGACGTACGGCATCGTGGCGCAGGTCTCCACGATGACCAGCTTGGCACGCTCGACGATCGCCTTGTGGTAGGTCACCGCCGCGCCGAAGTTGAAGTACCCGTGCTCGTCCATCGGTGCGGTCTTCACGCAGACGACGTCGACCGGCGCGACGAAGCGCCGGTAGTAGTCGGGCGCCTCGCCGAAGTTGAGCGGGATGTAGTTGCAGCGCCCGAGGTCGTGCTGGCCGCGGTCGTATCCGGAGAAGTGCCAGCTGAACCAGAGGAAATGCTCGCCCTCGGGATCGGCTTGCAGGACGGCGCGGGGGCGCAGCGTGAACGCGGCGCGGATCTTCACGCCCGAGAGCTCCGCCGCCCGCGTCGCGAGCGCACGGTCGAACGCGTCGGGCTGCCCGAGACCGAAGCCGTAGTCGACCCAATTCCCGGACTTCACCAGCGCCGCGGCGTCATCCGCCGAGACATGCGTCCCTGCCATGCCTTCAGGCTTAGCGAACTGCGGCACTGCGAGGCAACGTCCCGCGCCCCCGCGGGCGGGCCGATCAGTCGAGCGCGCGACCGTCGCCGCCGAACGGATGGAGCCGCGCCGGGTCGAGCGTCAGGCGCACGGCATCGTCGGCGGCGAGGGCGAGCATGCCGGCGAGGCGCGCCACCATATGGAGCGGCTGCGCGTGCCCGCCGCCGTCCAGACGGAGATAGGCCAGGGTCTCGTGGCCGAGCCACTCCACGTGCTCGACGCTCGCGTCGAGCACGGCGGGCCCCGGGGTCGCCCCGGCGGCCGAGGCGCCAGCGGTCGCGGCGAGACGTACGTCCTCCGGCCGCACGCCGAGCGTGGCCATGCCTCCACCGCTCGCCTGCAACCGGGGCGTCGCGGCGACCATGACGCGCTGCGCGCCGATCTCCAGCTCGGTGCCACCGTCGACCGGCCGGGCGCGCACCGGCAGCAGGTTCATCGGCGGCGTGCCGATGAAGCCGGCGACGAACGTGTTCACCGGCGTCTGGTAGAGCACGCGCGGCGGCGCCACCTGCTGCAGGCGCCCCTTGTCCATCACCGCGACGCGGTGGCCGAGCGTCATCGCTTCCGTCTGGTCGTGGGTGACGTAGAGCATCGTCGTCTTGATGCGCGCCTGCAGCTCGGCGATCTCCGCGCGCACCTGCACCCGCAGCTTCGCGTCGAGGTTCGAGAGCGGCTCGTCGAGCAGCGATACCGCCGGCTCGCGCACGAGCGCGCGACCCATGGCGACGCGCTGACGCTGGCCGCCCGAGAGCTGCCGTGGATAGCGCTCGAGCAGTGGCGCGAGGTCCAGCAGCCCGGCGACCCGCTCGACCTGTGTCCGGAGGTCCGCGGCGGGCAGCCCGCGCATACGCAGCGGGAACTCGAGATTCCGCCGCACCGTCATTTGCGGATAGAGCGCATAGTCCTGGAAGACCATGGCGACGTTGCGCGCCTGCGGCGAGACGTCGTTGACGACGGCCCCACCGATCCGCAGCGTCCCGGCGCTCACGTCCTCGAGCCCGGCCACCATCCGCAACACCGTGGACTTCCCGCAGCCCGAGGGCCCGACCAGGACCAGCAGCTCGCCGTCGTCGACGTGGAGGGTGCAGTCGACGACGGCCCGCGTGCCGTTGGGGTAGACCTTCTCGACGTGCTCGAGGTCGACGCGCGCCATCAGTCGAAGAACCGTTCGGCGGCGAGGAGCGGCAGCGCGCGCTGCACGATCGGATCGGCCGCGAAGCGCTCCCGCAGACCGTGCGGCGCGAGGTGGTCGGCGAGGGCGAGGAAGAGCATCGATTGGTCGAGCGCGAGGTACGCGGGCGCCACGGCGCCGCTGCGCGGGTCGACCGCGTCGTAGTACCCGTAGTCGCCGTAGACGGCAAAGCCGGCGGCAAGGGCACGCAGGTTCGCCACGGCCGCCTCGGGCGCCACGAGCAGCGCCAGTGCCGCCGCATGGGGCGTGACCGCGCCCGGCGCGTAGCCGCGCGCGCCGAGCGGCGGCACCCCGTATTCCCGGTAGCCGTCGTGGTCCGGAATCGCGCTCGGCGACATTCCCCACACGGGATAGCCGAGCGTCTCGGTCGCGAAGCGCCGCTGCACGTCGGCGTGCGCGACGTCGTTCCGTCCGAGGCTGCGCGGCGCGAGACGCGCCTCGTCGAGGACGAGCGCCGGCATGAGCGCCTCGAACATGCTGCCCCCCCACGACGGAACGAACGTCGTCCCGCCCCACGCATAGCGCCCGCCCACGACCGTGTGCCCGCGGATCGTCCGCCGCGTGACGTCGATCGGCGTCCCCATCTGCCCGGCGCAGGACGCGGGATAGGTGCGGATCATCGCGTACCACGCGTCCTCCGGGATGTCGCCTTTGCCGATGGCCAGCAGCACGCCGAGACGCGCCTCGGTGTAGAGCACGCCGTAGTCGTAGCGCGACGGCGCATGGCGGTGCACGAAGTAGCCGTGGGAGACCGCGCGCCGGCGCCGATCGTAGAACAGGTCGTACGGCATGCGGTCGATCAGCGCCGTGCAACGCGCCGCAAGCTCCGGCACGGTCGTCCGCACGGCGATCAGGCCCGCCGTGAGCCACGAGACGTCGACGAACGACAGGAAGTTGCTCGAGCGCTCGAGCGACGTCGTGTCGTAGTAGTTGAAGAAGAGCCCGCGATACGTCTCGAGGCGCTCGAGCGTGTCGAGCACGCGCCGCAGCATCGCGTCCGCGTCGACGCGCGTCGCGAGACCCAGGTCGGTCGCCGCGACGATGGCGATGAGCCGCAGGCCGACGTTCGTGATGTTGGTGTAGTCGCCGACGGCGAGCCCGTCGGCGCCGAGACGGACGTGGTCCACGGGGAGGCCGCTCTCGCGGTCGGTGAGGGCGACGAGACCGCGCCAGGTGTCGGCGGCGATCCGCTCGAGGAATGCGCGGTCGCCCCGCGGCAGGGTGCGCCCATCGACCACGGCGCGTGCCGGCAGACCGACGAGGCGCGCGCGGACGAACGGGCGCGCCGACTCCTTGCCGCCGTGGCTCTCCTCCCAGGCGCGTTTGCGCGGCAGGTCGACCGGATCGTCCTCGCTCGAGAGCACGCCGTCGGGCGGGCGGGCGCGGCTGGTGAACGGACAGACGGGCTCGTCCGGACCGCCGCGCCCGAAGACGCGCCACGCATGGCCGTCCGGCGCGTGGCATCCCGTCGTCGCGACGACGAGCACCGCGACGCCGGCGACCCCGATCCAACGCCCCCGCACGACGTGCCCTACTATGCCACAATCGCGCCCGCTGCACGTGGTCGCGGCGGCGCCTGCGTCCGTCGCTCCTTGACCGTCCCGGCGCCGCCCCGCATAGCTGCCCCATGGCACGGTCCTTTCCGCGGGAATTCGTCTGGGGAACGGCGACGGCGGCGCATCAGGTCGAGGGCGGGAACTGGAACAACGACTGGTGGGCCTGGGAGCACACGCCGGGCTCGCCGTGTCAGGAGCCGAGCGGAGATGCGTGCGACCACTACCACCGCTACCGCGACGACATCGACCTCCTCGCGCGGCTCGGCTTCGGCGCCTATCGCTTCTCGCTCGAGTGGAGCCGCATCGAGCCCGAGGACGGCGAGATCTCGCGCGCCGCCCTCGAGCACTACAAGCGGATGTGCGCCGTCTGTCGCGAGCGCGGCATCGTGCCGATCGTCACCTTCCACCACTTCACCACGCCGCGCTGGGTCGCGGCGCGCGGCGGCTGGGCCGAGCGCGAGACCGCCGCCCGCTTCGCGCGCTTCTGCGGGCGCGCCGCGGCGCATCTCGGCGATCTGATCGGTCGGGTCTGCACCCTGAACGAGCCGAACATCGTGGCCGAGTTCGGCTACCGCTGGGGCCTGTTCCCGCCGGGCATGCGCGACGCTCGGCTGCGTGATCGGGCGAATGCGATCCTCCTCGACGCGCACCGGCGTGCCAGCGCCGCGATTCGCGACGCGGGCGTCCGCGCGCCCATCGGGCTGACCTTGGCGATGCAGGACTGGCAGGCCGTGGACGGCGGCGAGCCCGTCCGCGATCGCGAGCGTCACGACATGGAGGACGTCTATCTGGAGGCGCTCCAGGGCGACGACTTCCTCGGCGTCCAGACGTACTCGCGGGTGCGCTACGGACCCGACGGCCTGCGCTCCCCCGAGCCGGGCGTGCCACTGACGCAGATGGGCTACGAGTTCTGGCCGGAGGCGCTCGAAGCATGCATCCGGCGCGCCGCGGCGATCACCGGACTCCCCATCCTCGTCACCGAGAACGGCATCGGCACCGCCGAGGACGCCGAGCGCATCACGTACGTGCGGCGGGCCCTCGGCGGCGTACTGACCTGTCTCGCCGACGGCCTGCCCGTGGAGGGCTACGTCTACTGGAGCCTGCTCGACAATTTCGAATGGGCGCTCGGCTACCGGCCGACGTTCGGCCTCGTCGCCGTCGACCGATCGACGCAGACCCGCCACCCGAAGCCGAGCGCGGCGTGGCTCGGAGCGGTCGCCCGCGCCAACGCGCTCGACGACCCCTGAGCGGCGATCGCGCGATCATCGCCCGTGGAACGTCGCCGCGCGCTTCTCGACGAACGCCTGGACGGCGTGTGCGAAATCCTCCGTGCGGGCGCTGGCGGCGATCGCCTGCGCCTCGAGCTCCATCTGCGTCTCCAGGCTCTCGTGCGTCGCGTCCTGAAAGAGCCGCTTGGTCCGGCCGAACGCGAGCGTCGGGCCGGCGGCGAGCTCGCGCGCGAGCGCCGCGAAGGCGGCGGCGAACTCGGCATCGGGCACGACCCGCGTGATCAGGCCCCACTCCAGGGCCTCCGCCGCGGCCAGGACCCGGTTGGTGAAGTGCAGCTCGACGGCGCGGCGCACGCCGACGAGACGCGGCAGGAAGTAGGACGACGACACGTCCGGGGACGCGCCGATGCCCGCGTAGGCCAGCGTGAAGCGCGCCGACGCCGTGGCGACGACGACGTCGCCCGCGAGCGCCAGGCCGAGCCCGCCGCCGGCGGCGACGCCGTTCACCCCCATGACGACCGGCTTGGCGGCGCGGCACAGACGGGACACCGCACCGTGCAGATAGGTCGTCAGCTCCTTGATGAACGTCGCGGCCCGGGGACCGGCGGCGGCGAAGTCCTTGACGTCGCCTCCGGCGCAGAACGCCGGGCCCGCGCCGGTGATCGCCACGCACCGCACCGCCGCATCCTCGTCCGCCGCGAGCACCGCCCCGTAGAGCTCGCGCGCGAGGAGCAGGTTCAGCGCGTTGTAGGCGCCCGGGCGGTTGAGCGTGATCGTCGCAACGCCGTCGCGCACCTCGTAGCCGATCGTCTCGTGGGCCATGCCGTGTCCTCCTTCGGGTGGAGGCGTTGTACCACGGCCGTCCGCGCGAGGCGTGCGGCCCCGCGCGCAACGTGCGCCCGCGCGCCGGCATCCCATGGACGCATGCGTAGAGGCCGAGCGTGAGCGATCCGCTGCCGTCGGACGCCGAATGGCTGGAGGCCGACGGCCTCGGCGGGTTCGCGAGCGGGACCGTCGGGCTGGCGCGGACGCGGCGCTACCATGCGTTGCTGCTCGTCGCGACCCGTCCGCCGACCGGGCGCGTCGTGCTCGTGAACGGCGTCGAGGTCTGGCTCGAGCGGCCGTCCGGGACCGTGGCGCTCTCCACGCAGCGCTACGCCCCCGACGTCCTGCACCCGGACGGCGCGAGCCACATCGCGGGCTTCACACCCGACCCGTGGCCCCGGTGGACGTTCGCGCTGCCGGGGGGCGGCACCATCGAGCACGGGCTCTTCGTGCAGCCCGGCCGCGCCGCCGTCACGCTCTACTGGCGCTGCCGCGGCGCCGAGGGCGGCACGTTGCATGTGCGGCCCCTCCTCTCCGGGCGCGACTACCACGCGTTGCACCACGAGAACCCCGCGTTCCGTTTCGACGCGGAACGCGACGGCGACCGCATCGCCTGGCGGTCCTACGCCGGGCTGCCGGCGGTCGTCGCCGGCGGGAACGGCCGTTACGCGCACGACCCGCAGTGGTACCGCGGCTTCCTCTACACCGCCGAGCGCGCCCGCGGGCTCGACGACGTCGAGGATCTCGGCGTCGCCCGGCATCGTCCGCTTCGCCCTCTCGCCCGAGCGCGCCGCCGTCCTCACGCTGGCCGCCGAGGGCCACGTCCTCGATGATGCCTTCGATCTGCGGCGCGCTGCCGAGGAGCGGCGGCGGAGCCGTTTCGCCTCCCGGCTCACGCGCGCCGCCGATGCGTATCTCGTCCGCCGCGGCGACGGCGGCACCGTCATCGCCGGGTATCCCTGGTTCACGGACTGGGGGCGCGACACCTTCATCGCCCTGCGCGGCCTCTGCGCCGCGACGGGCCGTCACGCCGACTCGCTCGCGATCCTCCTCGAGTGGGCCGCGACGGTGTCACAGGGCATGCTGCCGAACCGCTTCCCGGACGGCGGCGACGCCCCCGAGTTCAACGCCGTCGACGCCTCGCTGTGGTTCGTCGTCGCGGCGCAGGAGCTGCTCGACACGGCCGCGCGCGGCGGCGCCACCGTCCGCACCGCCGAGCGCGCCGCGCTCGAGGCGGCGATCGACGCGATCGTCGCCGGCTACGCCGCCGGCACGCGCCACCGCATCCACCTCGACGGCGACGGCCTGCTCGCCGCCGGCGAGCCGGGCGTGCAGCTCACCTGGATGGACGCGAAGCTCGGCGACTGGGTCGTCACGCCGCGGATCGGGAAGCCCGTCGAGGTGCAGGCGCTCTGGTTGAACGCGCTACGGATCGCCGGGCACCGCACGCCGGCATGGAACGACGTCTACGCGCGCGGCCGCGCCGCGTTCGAGGCGCGCTTCTGGGACGAGGCGCGCGGCCATCTGGCCGACGTCGTCGACGTCGACCACGTCCAGGGCACGACCGATCCGCGCTGCCGACCGAACCAGATCCTCGCCGTCGGCGGCCTGCCCTACCCCACGCTGGACGGCGCGCGCGCGCGCCGTCTGGTCGATACCGTCGAGCGCCGGCTGCTGACGCCGATGGGGCTGCGCTCGCTCGCGCCCGACGAGCCCGGGTACGTGCCGCGGTACGACGGCGGTCCCCGCGAGCGCGACGGCGCCTACCACCAGGGTACGGTCTGGCCCTGGCTGATCGGACCGTTCGTCGAAGCCTGGGTGCGCGTGCGCGGCGGCGGCGCCGAGGCGCGCCGCGAGGCGCGGACACGGTTCCTCGCGCCGCTCGTCGCCCATGCCCGCGACGTCGGATTCGGCCACCTCCCGGAGGTGGCGGACGGTGACCCGCCGCATCGGGCCGGCGGCTGCCCTGCGCAGGCATGGTCGCTCGGAGAGGTGCTGCGACTCGACCGTCTTCTCAGCGCATGACCGACGCCACGGGATCGCGCACCAGCGACGTCCCGACCTCGACCAGGCGCTCCGCGATGCGGAAACGGCGTGGGCGCCCCAGGAGGCGTAGCCCGAGCCACAGCGGCACCAGCGGCGGAAACCCCCGCAGGACACGGTGCCGATGCGAGGCCATGAAGCGGAGCTGACGCGCCACGTACGGATCGTCGGCATCGAGGCGCCACGTCCGTCGGAAGTGCTCGAGGCCGCACTCGCAGCGACGGCGACTCCACCGCCACAGGAAGTACGGCACGTCGTGGGCGCGCAGGCGCCGCGGCCGATCGTAGGTGACGAGCGCCGCCGGCTCGACGAACACGCGCTCGCCGCGCGCGCGGGCCGCGAGACAGAGGTCGATCTGCGACTCGGGGACGGCGCAGAAGCGGGTGTCGAGCGGCCCGAGCACGCGCATCGTCTCGGCGCGCACCAGCATGCAGTGGAACTCCGCCTGCTCGGTCGGCCTGCGCGCCAGCGTCGGCCGGAGCGCCGCCAGCGGACGGTACATCGCGTTGTGCTCCTCGATGAAGCGTCGACGGCCGTCGCGCTCCTCGACGTGCGCCACGCCGCCCACCATGTGGACCGTGGTGTGGAAGGGACGATCGATGCAGTAGACGGGGCCGACGATGGCGGCTCCGGTCTCCTCGGCGCATCCCAGCAGGGCGTCCAGCCAGCCGGCCGCGACGATGACGTCGTTGTCGAGGAACACCACGTAGGGCGTGCGCACCCCGGCGAAGCCGATGTTCCGGGCGTCGTCCGGGGAGAGGTACTGCTCGCTGCGCAGGAGCCTGAAGCCGTAGCGCCCGGCACGCGCGCGCAAGGCCCGCGCGACCGTGGCGGGCGAGCCCCCGTCCACGTACACCAGCTCGAATGGCGGCTCCGTGGTGGCGTAGACGGCATCGAGGGCCGCCACGGCGGCGCTGAAGCGCTCGCGCGCCGTGACGACGATCGTGACCCCGGGTCGCGCGACGCTCATGCGGACGCGGTATCCCGGCCCGCCGACGGCGCGCCGCCGACGAGCGCGCGCCCGAGGGCCAGGCCGCGTCGGATGCACTCGTCGGCGTTGACGTAGTCCCATTCTCCGAGACGGCCCGCGAGGAAGACGCCGCGGCCCTCGAGCCACGTGCGAATCTCGGCCACGCGGCCGGCGCGGTCGAGCGTCGGCACGGGGTAGCCGTGCCGGATCGTGATCAGCCGCGTCGCGCGCACGTCGCCGGCGCGGCGCACGACGCCCACGGTGACGAGATCCTCCACCGCGCGCCCCTCGACGTCGGCCGGGAGCGGCTTCTCGGCGGAGAAGGCGATCTCGCAGACGACCGCCTGGCACGGGCGCGCCCGCAGGGCGTCGGACGACGTGTGGTTGAGGACGATCTTGTGCGCCAGGATGCGCGGGTCGGCGACGTACAGTCGCTGCATCGATGTCGCGACCGGACCGTCGACGACCACGAGCACGAGCGCGAGCGAGACCGCCTCGAGCGCGGCGGCGCCGGTGCGCAGCCTCGCGGGCGCGTCGACGACGAGCGCCAGAAGCTCGGCCGGCGGGATGGTCGAGACCAGGCGATCGAAGGGCATCGTGTCGCCGCGCGAGGTCGCCAGCTCGCGACGCGCGAGATCGACACGCGTGACGGCGGTCTCGAGTCGCACGTCAGCGACCCGGCGCGCCAGCGCGCGCACGATCTCGACGTAACCGCCCTCCGCCGGGTAGGCCACCCGCGTCTCCTCGGAGAGCGGCAGCCGCGTCCGCAGGGTCCGCTCGGCGGCCGCGGCCCCCGGCGAGCCCGTCCGCGCCGCGACCGCCGCCGGCGCGGCCACCCGCTCGCCCACCCAGTCCGTGTCCATCCGTCGCAGGTCGCGCGCCCACAGCTTGCGATTGTACGGCAGCATGAAGTGCCTGGCGACGCCGGCCCCGAAGCGACGACCGAGGTAGTCCTCGAAGTGCGCCCACGGCCCGCCACGCTCCTCCGCCACCTCGCGCAGACCGTGCGCGCACTCGGCGGCGACGCGCTCGCCACGGAGCGCCGCAAAGTGGCGCTGGAATGGGTACTCGATCACCTGGCCGTCGACCCAGCAGCGTGCCTCGCGCCGCTGCTCGACCATGGGCAGCGCCGAGAACACCAGCTCGCGCACCGCCGCGTGCGGCGTCGTGAAGGCGTGGCCGCCGAGGTCGAAAAGCGCCCCCTCGAATTCGAGCGAGGCGCAGAGGCCACCGACCGACGACCGGCGCTCCAGCACCACGCACGGCGCCGCGCCGACCCCGAGCGCCGTCGCGATCCCCGTCGGCCCCGCACCGACGACGACGATCGGCGCGCGCGCTTGTCCCTCGCTCCGCACGCCGGCGTGCTCTCGCACCTCCCGGCGGCGAATTCAATCAACGGGTCGCGGCCGCCGAGCGCAGGGAGCCGACGGGGCGCGGCTCGCGACGCGACGTCGCGAATCGCACCAGCAGGTGCGTCGAGCGAGAGCGGCCCCGGGCCCGCGACGCCGAGCCACACGAGCAGGGCGATGTAGCAGAACTCGACGAGGCCGAAGAGGTCGCCGAGCGACGATACGTTGCTCGCGCTGCGCGGTCACGATCGCGACGATCATCGATGATGATGAGCGGCACGCTCGCGAGCCGCGTGAACAGGCCGAGCAGGAGCAGCGTCCCGCAGACGAGCTCGTTGCCGGACGCGAACGGCGCCTGCAGCTCGGGGTGCGGAATGCCGAGCTGGCCGAAGAAGTCGATGACTCTTGTCGAGGTCGTGGAGCTTGCCCCAACCCGACCAGAGGAAGATCCAGCCGACCGTGAGCGCGCGAGCGTCGGCGGCAGCCACTGCAAGCGGTCGGCGATCGCGAGGACGAGGCGCGCGGAGCGCGAGCATGCGCGTCGATGACGGCGTCATGGCATGAGCGTTCCTTTCCGTTAGGCGCGGATCGACGCGACGCGCGCGGCCGGCGCGGGTCGACGCGGGCGCGAGATCGTCGCGCCCGAGTGGTCGCGAACTTCACGAGGTCCTTCGAGAACAAGAGATCGAGCGTCCAGTCGAGCGCGACCCGCAGCTTCTTCTCGAAGCGCGGCAGCTTGGCGAGATAGATCGTCCGCCAGAGCCACCAGGCGATGAATCCCGAGAAGCGGAGGCCGAAGATCTGCGGCGACGCCGGTGCGGCGGCCGAGCGACGCGAGCTGGCCGATCGTCCGGAACGAGAACGGCCGCTGCGTGCCTCCGCCGCGTGAGCTCGGCGACGACGTTGCGCGCGACGCAGCGGCCCTGCGCGGATCGCGTGCTGCGCGGTCGGCGGATGGAACGCGCCCGTGCCGGTCGGGCACGAGCGCGCAGTCGCCGAGCGCCCAGACGCCGGGCCAGCTCGGGCACCTCGAGGAACGTCGTCGACGCGGAGGCGGCCGCGCTCCTTCGTGCACGGCACGCCCTCGAGCAGCGGATGCGGCGCCGTGCCCGCGGTCCAGACCAGCGTCGCTGGCCTCGAGCCGCGTGCCGTCGCTCAGCGTCACCGTCGTCGTCGCCGACGGCGGCGACCTTCGTCCGGTGCGCACCTCGACGCCGCGCGCGGCGAGCTTGCGCTCGGCGTAGCGGCCGAGCGACGGGCGACAGCTCGGGCAGGATCACCTCGCCGGGATGCACCAGCACCATGCGGATCATCTCCGGCGCGAGAGGTTGCGGATAGAAGCGCAGGGCCTCGCGCACGAAGTCGTTGATGGCCGCGATCGTCTCGACGCCGGCGAAGCCGCCGCCCGCGACGACGAACGTGAGCAGGCGCTCGCGCAACGCCGGCGCAGCACTCGGTGTCGGCCTCCTCGAGAAGCGCGATCAGGCGATTGCGCAGGCGCGAGCGCGTCGCCCAGCGACTTCATCGTCAGCGCCCGCTCCTCGAGGCCGGGAAGACCGAAGAAGTTGGTGATCGAGCCGAGCGCGATGACCAGGTGATCGTACGGCGAGCGCGTGGGTGTGGCCGTCGGCTCCATGTGCCACCTCGACCGTCCGTTGCTCGAGGTCGATGCCGCGCACGTCGCCGTCGAAGAAGCGGGCGTGGCGCAGGAGCTTCCGGACCGGGTTGACGATGTGCGTGACGTCGAGGTCGCTCGCGGCGACCTCGTGCAGCATCGGCGTGAAGAGGAAGAAGTTGTCGCGGTTGACGATCGTCACCTCGACGCTCGGTCGCGCGCCGAGCCGGCGCTCGAGCTCGAGCGCGGCATAGACGCCGCCGAACCCGCCGCCCACGATCACGATGCGCGTCGCCATGTCGCTCCGATGCCGGCGGCGGCATGCCGTGACGGCGCCCCTTCCGCCGTGCTAGAGGCGGGGGGATGCGATCCCGCGTCGATCGCGGCCTCGCTCGCCGCCCGCCTCGCCCAGCTGCTCGCCGATCTCGCGCCGCACGCGCGCCCGGCCGTCCTCGCCCGCCTGGAGCGGACCGCCGCCGAGCGTTACGACGCCTGGGCGGAGGCCACGCCCTCCGCGACCGAGGCCGCGCTGCTTCGGACGTGCGCCGAGCGGGAACGGACGATCGCCATGCGCGTGGAGGAGCAGTTCCCCGTCGCGGCGGCCGAGGCCGCGGGGCACGCGTCGCTCCTGCCCGACGCCGCGCGCACCTACGCGGCCGCCTTCGAGGGCCTGTCGCGCACCGAGGCGTTCGCCGTCCAGGCCACCCTGGAACGTGCAGGCGCAAGCGCGTGGCGAGGCCTGGCCGCCGGCGAGAGCGACCCCCACCGTCGCGCGACGCTGCTCGAGTGCGCGACGCTCGAGGAAGCGAGCGCCGACGCGCTGCGCACGATCGCGCCGGCGCACGTCGCGTAGCGGGCCGCGACGGCTACCCCGCCATGCTGTACGCCGGGCTCGTACCCGGCATGCCCGCGGCGGCCCCGGCGCCGTCGAGGCCGAGCCGCTGCTCGAGCAGCGTACGCAGCGCCTGGCGGGCGCGGTGGAGACGCGTCTTCACGGCGCTCACGCTGACGCCGAGCGCCGCCGCGGCCTCGTCGGTGTCGAGCTCCTCGATGTCGCGCAGCACGAGCACGGTGCGATACGCCTTCGGCAGACGATCGATGCACTCGCGGACGACGGCCCGGGTCTCCCGCTGCTCCGTCAGCTCGAAGGGGGTCGCCCAGTGCGCAGGCTCCTGCTCCCAGGTGCCCTGCTCGTCGAAGCGCGGCAACAGCTCGTCGATCGATTCCTCGGGCTTGCGGCGCTGCCGGCGGAGGCGCATCAACGCCGCGTTCACGACGATGCGATGCAACCAGGTGGAGAGCGCGCGTTGCCCTGGAAGCCGTCGAGCGCCTTGAAGGCGGACACGAAGGCCTCCTGCACGGCGTCCCGCGCGTCCTCCTCGACGCGCAGCATCCGGCGGGCGACGGCGAGCATGCGCCCGCCGTAGAGCTGCACCAGATCCTCGAACGCGCGCGGGTCGTTGCGACGAAGGCCCGCCACGAGCGCCGCCTCGTCGTCGCGCGCGGGGCGCTCGTCGCCCCGTTCCGTGCCGGCGCGCAGCAGCTCCGTGATGAGCGTCGAGCAGCCGACCACGACGGTGCCGCGCGCGACGAGCGTGTCGATCATGCGCGCCGCGGCGGCGTCGACGAAGCTCACCCCGGCGAGGTCGAGGACGAAGGGCTCGTCCTCCTCGAGGGCCGCGAGGCAGGCGTCCTCGAGCTCGTCCACCGTCTTGCCAACGATCCGGCCGTCGACGCGCAGGCGCGCCGTGGCGGAGGTTCCCGATGCGAGTCGCGTGATCTTGATCATGCCGAGGCTCCGGAGCAACGAGCGTACCGCGCCACGAGCGGCGGGCGGCGGACCGCAACCCCGCATCGAGCAAGGCGATGGAGCAACGAGGGTCCACGACAGCGGTCGCAGGCCGCCCGCGAAATCCCACGGATCTACGACTCGCCCTCGATACGTCGTTGGATCCCGAGCTTCTTCATCCGGCTGCGGAGCGTGCTCGGATTCATCTCGAGGATCCGGGCGGCGCCCTGGGTACCCTCGATCCTCCACCCCGTCTGTTTGAGGACCGCCACGATGTGCTGCCGTTCCACCAGCTCGAGGGAGATCGAATCGCCGGCCGGCGCGCCGGCCGGGGGCGCGTCCGGGCCGGGGGACGGGGTCGGCAGGAGCTCGGGCGCAATCAGCAGCTCGGGCCCCGGCGACAGGATCACCGCGCGCTCGACGACGTTCTCGAGCTCGCGGACGTTGCCCGGCCAGTCGTACGCGACGAGCCGCCGCAGGGTGTCGCGGTCGAGCCGGTCGATGCGGCGCCCGATCTTGGCGGCGTAGCGGGCGACGAAATAGTGGACGAACGCCGGGACGTCCTCGGCGCGCTCGCGGAGCGGCGGCAGGTGGAGCGGGAAGACGTTCAACCGATAGAAGAGATCGCTGACGGAACGTCCCCTCGGTCACGGCGCGCCCGAGGTCGCGGTTCGTCGCGGCGATCACGCGCACGTCGACCTTGAGCGCCTTCGCTGCCGCCGACCCGCTCGAACTCGCGCTCCTGGAGGACGCGCAGCAGCTTCACCTGGACGTCGAGCGGCATCTCGCCGATCTCGTCGAGGAAGAGGGTGCCGCCGTCGGCCAGCTCGAAGCGCCCGATGCGACGCTCGACGGCCCCGGTGAACGCGCCCTTCTCGTGACCGAACAGCTCGCTCTCGATCAGGCCTTCCGGCAAGCGCGGCGCAGTTCACCTTCACCAGCGGGAGGTCGCGCCGGCGACTCGCGGAATGCAGGGCGCGTGCGATCAGCTCCTTGCCGGTGCCGGTCTCGCCGACGATGAGCACCGACGAATCGGTCGGGGCGACCAACCGCACCTTCTCGAGCACGTCCTGCCACGACGGGCTCTGACCGACGATCTCCTCGACGTTGTGGACGGCCCGAATCTCCTCCTGCAGGTAGGCGTTCTGCCGGTGCAACACGCGCAGCGCCTCCTCGGCCTGCCGCCGCTGCTCGACGTCGCGCAGGATGAGCGTATGGAGCCGTCGGCCGCCCACCTCGACGTCGGAGATCGTCACCTCGACCGCGAACTCCCGTCCGGCGGCGTCCCGCGCCTTCAATCCCTGGGGCGCCCAGATGTACGGCGCACGCGCGGCGGACCCGCCCGCGACCATCGCGTCGTCGAGGGCGCGCAGGAACGGCGGTGTCAGGAAGGGGTCGATCGGCCGACCGATCGTCTCGGCCGCCGTGCAGCGGAAGGCCTTCTCGGCGGCGTCGTTGACGATCTCGACGCGGCGCGCCTCGTCGATGACGACGATGGCGTCCATGGCGGACGCGAGCACGCGTGACAGGCGCTCCTCGCTCTGCCGCAGCATCGCCTCCATCCGCAGGCGCTCGAGCTCGGCCCGCGCGCGGGCGGCGAAGATGCGCAGGATCGACAGGCCGCGCGGCCCGTCGAGCATCGGGCGGTCGTCGATGATGGCGAGATGGCCGACGACCACGCCGTCGCGATCGAGGAGCGGCACGCCGCAGTAGCTGCGCGCGCTCCAGTCGACGAGCCCGGCGTCCCTCGGGAAGCGCGCCTGCAGATCGTCGGCGTGATGCGACATCTCGCCGCTCAGGACCGCCTCGCACGGCGTGCCGGCGATCGGCACGGTGAGGTTGGCACCGGGGCGACCCCGCGCCCACAGCGCCCGGGTGCGGAAGTGCCGTCCGTCCTCCGTGAACTCCGAGACGAAGGCGTACTGCACGTCGAGCGCCGTCGCGAGGTGGCGCACCAGCAGCGCGAAGAACTCGTCGCCGGTCTCCGCCTCGACGCCCTCGACGACCGCACGCAGGGCGGCAGCCTCGTCCGCGGCCTTCTCCACGCTGGGGTCGCTCACGGAAATGCTTCGGACCTCCTGCTTCGACGGGAGGGCGAGTGTGCCAGGACCGACCCATCCGGTCCAGCGCATCCCCCCCGCCGCCGCGGCATCGAATCACCGATGACCTGCCAGGAGGTGCTCGCGGTGTTGGCGGATTTCGTCGACGGGTCGCTCGAGCCGCGCGCACGCGGGCCGCTGGAGGCGCACCTCGCGGCCTGTCCGGAGTGTCTCGAGTACCTGCGCGCCTATCGCGAGACGATCCGTCTCGCCGGCACGACCGCGACGCCGGACGAGACCGCCGAGACCCTGCCCCGCGCGCTCGTCGACGCGATCCTCGCCGCCGCGCGCGCCCGCCGCGATCCGCGGTAGCGACATCGCACCCGCGCGTGCCATCCGGCATCGAAACCGGCATGGCAAACACGACCGGCGTCCCCTCACCGCTCTGGGCCGTGGTCCTCGCCGGCGGCGACGGCACCCGCCTGCAGCCGCTCACCCGGCTGATCGCGGGCGCACCGATCCCGAAGCAGTACTGCCGGATCACCGGCGAGCGCTCGCTCCTCGAGGAGACCCTCGCCCGCCTCGATGGTCTCGTCCCGCGCGCGCGTACGCTCGCGATCGTCAACCGCGACCATCTCCCCCTCGCGCTCCCGCAGCTCGACACGCTCGCCCGCGCCAACGTCGTCGTACAGCCCCGGAATCGTGATACCGGCCCCGGCGTCCTGCTGCCGCTCCTCGAGCTCGCGCGTCGCGACCCGCACGCGACCGTCGCGATCTTCCCGAGCGACCACTACGTCGGGAACGTCCCCGCGTTCCGCGACGCGGTCCGCCGCGCCGTCGCCCTCGTGGGCACGCATCCGACGCGGCTCGTCCTGCTCGGTGCGCGACCCGAGCGGCCCGATCCCGGCTATGGCTACATCCTGCCCGCCGGCCCGCTCGCCGGGCCGGCCGGGCTGTCGGCCTTCCGCGTGCGCGCGTTCTGCGAGAAGCCCTCGCACCCCGTGGCCGCGCGCATCATCCGCGCAGGGGCGCTCTGGAACTGCTTCGTCATCGTCTGCCGCGTCCGGCGGCTGCTGGCGCTCGTCCGGACGCTCCGCCCGGACGACGTCGTCGCGCTCGACGCGGCGCGCGAGCCGGGCGCGCGGACGGCACTCTACGCCGGGCTGCCGGCATGGAACTTCTCGAGCGAGGTGCTGGTCCGCCTGGCCGCGCACCTCGTCGTGCTGCGCGCCGACGGCATCGGCTGGAGCGACTGGGGCACCGTCGACGCGATCGAGCGCACGCTCGCGACGCTCCGCCGGACGCCCCCGTGGCAGGCGGCACCGTTGCGGCTCGCGGCCGCCGGCTAACACCACCCGCGGGCTGACGGTCTCGCGCGGACGGCGCTATCGGTTCGTGCAACACTGGATCGGAGTGCCGCCGGGCCCATGCGCCGTGGCGGTTCGTGTGCGGAGCTCGCGCAACTGAGCGACCGCCGCGGGCATCCAAAGACCCGACGACGATGCGGACGGCCCTCACATCGCACTGGCGCGACTACGCCGCGGAGGCGGTCGGCCTCGGTCTCTTCATGATTTCGGCGTGCGTCTTCGGCACGCTGCTCGGGCATCCGGGCTCGCCGCTCGTCCGCATCCTCCCGTCGTCGCTGCTGCGGCGCGGTCTCATGGGCGTCGCGATGGGCGCCACGGCCGTCGCGCTCGTGCTCTCGCCCTGGGGCAGGCGCTCGGGCGCGCATCTCAATCCGGCGCTCACGCTGGCGTACTTCCGGCTCGGCAAGGTGAACGGGTGGGACGCCGCGTTCTACGTGCTGGCGCAGTTCGCCGGCGGCGCCGCGGGGGTCGCGCTCGCCTCCCTCCTGTTGCGCGCGACCCTCGCCCATCCCGCGGTCCGCTACGTCGTCACCGCGGGCGCGTACGGCGACGGTGTCGCCTTCGTCGCCGAGATCGCGATCTCCTTCGGCCTCATGCTCGCCGTCCTGATCGTCTCCAACGTCCCCGACCTGAACCGCTTCACCCCGTACGTCGCCGGCGCGCTCGTCGCGACGTACATCGCGTTCGAGGCCCCGCTCTCCGGCATGAGCATGAACCCGGCGCGGACGCTCGCCTCGGCGTTGTCGGCTCGCTTCTGGAGCGCGCTCTGGATCTACTTCGTCGCGCCGCCGCTCGGGATGCTCGCAGCGGCGGAATGCTATCTCCGCTTGCAGGCCGCGCCGCGCGTCCTCTGTGCCAAGATGTACCACGACGGCGACGCGCCCTGCCCCTTCCGCTGTGAGTACCCCAGCTGACACGAGGAGCCATGTCACCGAACGATCACTACGACGTCATCATCATCGGCACCGGCGCGGGCGGCGGCACGCTCGCCCATCGGCTCGCGCCGTCGGGCAAGCGCATCCTGCTCCTCGAGCGCGGCACCTACGTGCCGCGCGAGAAGGAGAATTGGGACTCGCACGCGGTCGTGGTCGAGAATCGCTACCATGTGACGGAGCCGTGGCTCGACAAGCGCGGCAAGGAGTTCCACGCCGGCACCCACTACTTCGTCGGCGGCAACACCAAGTTCTACGGCGCCGCGCTCATCCGGCTGCGCGAGCGCGACTTCGGCGAGGTCCGCCATCACGGCGGCGTGTCGCCCGCCTGGCCGATCGGCTACGCCGACCTCGAGCCCTACTACACGGAGGCCGAGCACCTGTATCACGTCCACGGCACGCGCGGCGTCGATCCGACGGAGCCGCCCGCGAGTGCGCCGTACAGGTACCCGGCGCTCAGCCACGAGCCGCGCATCCAGCAGCTCGTCGACGACCTGACGCGGCTCGGGCATCGGCCGTTCCCGATGCCGGTCGGCATCATGCGCGACGAGGCCAATCCGCGGACGAGCGCCTGCATCCGCTGCGACACGTGCGATGGATTCCCCTGCCTGGTGCAGGCGAAGGCGGACGCGCAGGTCGTCTGCGTCGACCCGGCGCTGCGCCATCCGAACGTGACGCTGCTGACCAACGCCTACGTCGAGCGCCTGTCGACCGATCAATCGGGACGGGAGGTCACCGACGTTCGCATCATCCGCGACGGGGTGAAGGAGGCCTATTCCGCCGGCATCGTGGTCGTCTCCTGCGGCGCGATCAACTCGGCCGCGCTCCTCCTGCGCTCGGCGAGCGATCGCCATCCCAGCGGACTCGCGAACAGCTCGGGCGTCGTCGGTCGCCACTACATGTGTCACCTGAACTCGATGCTGCTGGCCGTCTCGCGCGATCCGAACCCGACGCGCTTCCAGAAGACGTGGGGACTGAACGATTTCTACTACGCCTCCCCCGAATGGGACTATCCGATGGGCCACATCTCGATGATCGGCAAGACCGACGCCAGCATCCTGCGCGCCGGCGCGCCGCGCATCGCTCCCGGCTGGACGCTCGAGAAGATGGCCGAACACACCCTGTCCTTCTGGCTCACGTCCGAGGATCTCCCCGACCCGGAGAACCGGGTGACGCTCGAGCGCGACGGGCAGATTCGCCTCGCCTACACGCCGAACAACGAAGCCGGCCACCAGCGCCTGATCGCGAAGCTGAAGAGCATGCTGAAGCACCTCGGCTGCCACGATCACCTGATCCCGCTGAACGCCTACATCCCGGCGCGCATCCCGCTCGCCGGCGTCGCCCATCAGAACGGTACCGTTCGTTTCGGCACCGATCCGGCGACGTCGGCGCTCGACGTCAACTGCCGGGCCCACGACGTCGACAACCTCTACGTCGTCGATGCGAGCATCTTTCCGTCGAGCTGCGCCGTGAACCCGGCGCTCACGATCATGGCGAACGCGATGCGTGTCGGCGACCACCTGCTCGCGCGCCTGCGTTGAGCCGGACGGCCGACGTGCGATCCGGGACACCGGTCGCGGCACGCCCGCGCGCCGGCACCTCCGGGGCGCCGCCGCACCCGCGGCGGGGGCGCCCCGGCGCCCTGCTCGCCCTCGCGGCGCTCGGGCTGGCGGCATGCGCGCACGTCTCGCCCGCGCCGGACCATGCCGCGCGCGCCGCGCCCGCGACCGCCGCGGCACCGGCGCGCGCCGTCGGCGCCGTCGACATGACCGTCGCCGACGTCGCGCGCTCGACCGCCTTCTTCGTCGACGTCCTCGGGTTCGAGAAGCTCGGCGAGGCGACGCTCGCCGGCGAGGCATGGGATCGCCTCTGGGGGTTGCGTGGCGCGCGCGCGCACGTGGTGCGCCTGCGTCTCGGCGACGAGCAGCTCGAGCTCACCGAGTTCGCGACGCCGAAGGGCCGTCCCTATCCGCCCCGTTCCCGCAGCAACGACCGCTGGTTCCAGCACGTCGCGATCGTCGTCGCGGACATGGACGCCGCGTACGCGCGCGTCGGTCCGCGCGTGCGCGCCATCTCCACCGGCGGACCGCAGACCTTGCCGGCCTCCACCGTCGCGGCCGCCGGCATCTCGGCCTTCTACTTCCGGGATCCCGACGGTCACGCCCTCGAGCTGATCCATTTCCCGCCCGGCAAGGGCGACCCGCGCTGGCAGCACCCCGCGGGGCGCCTCTTCCTCGGCATCGACCACACCGCGATCGGCATCGCCCACACGGACGCGAGCCTGGCGTTCTATCGCGACGCGCTCGGGCTCGCGGTCGGGGGCACGAGCTTCAACGTCGGCGCCGAGCAGGAGCGCCTGACGGGCGTCCCCGGGGCGCGCGTGCACATCACCGGCCTCCACGCCGCGGCCGGCCATCCCGGCGTCGAATTCCTCGAGTATGCGGCACCCTCCGATGGGCGGCCGACGCCTTCGGACCTGCGTACCAGCGACGTCGGGCACTGGCAGGTGACGATCGTCGTCCGCGACCTCGCAGTCGCCTCGCAGGCCGTCCGCGCCGCGGGCGCGAGCACCGTCTCGGACGGCGTCGTCACCGTACCCGGCGCGCTCGGCTTCGAGCGCGCCGTCCTCGTCCGTGATCCGGACGGCCACGCCGTGCAGCTCGTCGAGCCCTGAGCCCGGGATCCATGCAACCGCGCCCCATTCGTGGCATCTGACCCGTGTTCCTCGCACGAGCAGCACACGCGAACTCAACAAGGAGAGCGCCATGTCGACTTCGAGTTCCCCACGTCCACTCGCCGGCCAGCGCGCCCTCGTCACCGGTGCCAGCAGCGGCATCGGCGCGCAGGTCGCCAAGGGCCTCGCGGCGGGCGGCGCCCGGGTGGCGGTGAACTACGTCTCGGGCAAGGACCAGGCCGACACCGTCGTCGGCGAGATCACCGGCGCCGGCGGCGAGGCCTTCGCCGTCTACGGTGACGTCAGCAAGGAAGACCAGGTCCAGGCGATGTTCCGGGATGTGATCGGCGCGTTCGGCTCGCTCGACATCCTCGTCGCCAACGCCGGCCTGCAGCACGACGCCGCCTTCCACGAGATGACCCTGGCGCAGTGGCAGCAGGTGATCGACGTCAACCTCACCGGGCAGTTCCTGTGCGCGCGCGAGGCCATCCGCGAGTTCCTGCGCCGCGGCATGGTCCCGGAGCTCTCCTCCGCCCTCGGGAAGATCATCTGCATGTCATCGGTGCACCAGATCATCCCCTGGGGCGGGCACGCGAACTACGCCGCCTCGAAGGGCGGGGTCGGCATGCTGATGGAGACGTTGGCGCAGGAGTACGGCCCGCATCACATCCGCGTGAACGGCATCAATCCCGGCGCCGTCAAGACCCCCATCAACCACACGGCGTGGGAGACGCCCGAGGCGGAGCGCCGGCTCCTCGCCTTGATTCCGTACGGGCGGGTCGGCGTCACCGACGACATCGCCAGGGCGGCGGTGTGGCTCGCCTCGGACGACTCCGACTACGTGACCGGACATGCCCTCTACGTCGACGGCGGCATGACGCTCTATCCGGGGTTCAGCGACAATGGCTGACGCGACGCCCGCCCGCCCGACACTGCCGGCCGGCGCCGCGCCCGGGGCCGCGCGTCGCAGCACGCGCGCAACGTCGGCGGAGCACGAGCGCCTCGCGAGCGACGGCAAAGCCTGGCGCACGTGGGGCCCGTACGTCAGCGAGCGTGCCTGGGGCACCGTGCGCGAGGACTACAGCCCGTGGGGCGGCGCCTGGGACTACCTGCCGCACGACGCTGCGCGCTCCCGCGCGTATCGCTGGAGCGAGGACGGCATCGCCGGCATCTGCGACGCGCAACAACGCCTCTGCCTCGCGCTCGCGCTGTGGAACGGCCGGGACCCGATCCTGAAGGAGCGGCTGTTCGGGCTCACCGGACCCGAGGGGAACCACGGCGAGGACGTCAAGGAATGCTACTACTACCTCGACGCGACCCCGACGCACTCCTACATGCGCATGCTGTACAAGTATCCGCACGCAGCCTTCCCCTACGCGGATCTGGTCGAGACCAATCGCCGCCGCGGAAAGGACGAGCCGGAGTACGAGCTGCTCGATACGGGCGTGTTCGCCGGCGACCGCTACTTCGACGTCGTGGTCGAGTACGCGAAGGCGTCGCCGAGCGAGATCGTGATGCGGATCACGGCGAGCAACCGCGGGGCCGCGTCAGCCGAGCTGCACCTGCTGCCGACCCTGTGGTTCCGCAACACCTGGTCGTGGGACGGCGGCGCGAAGCCCCGGCTGCGCGCGGCCGCCACCCGAATCGCCGCCGCCGAGATCACCGCCGAGCACGGCGACCTCGGCGCGTTCACCCTGCGGTGCGGGCCCGCGACCGTCCGCGTTGGTGGCGCGGCGCTTGCGGCCGTCGAGCCGGCCGTCCTCGTCACCGAGAACGAGACCAACAGCGAGCGGTTGTTCGGGGTCCCGAACGCGTCCCCGTTCGTCAAGGACGGCATCGACGAGGCCGTCGTCCACGGGCGGCACGACGCCGTCAATCCCACGGGCACGGGCACGAAGGCGGCGGCGCACTATCGGGTCGACGTGCCCGCGGGCGGCGAGGTCGTCGTCCATCTGGTCCTCGCGCCGCCCGCGGGCCTCGATCTCGCGGGAGCCGCCGGGGTGATGACCGCGCGGCGCGACGAGGCGGACGCATTCTACGACGCCCTGCAGCCGCGGACGCTGAGTGACGACGAGCGTCGCGTGCAGCGCCAGGCGTTCGCGGGCATGCTGTGGTCGAAGCAGTTCTACAACTACGACGTCGACGTATGGCTCGACGGCGATCCGATTCCGCCCCCGCCTCCCGGGGAGCGCGCGGCGGGCCGCAACCGCGACTGGCGGCATCTCAACTGCGCCGACGTCATCTCCATGCCCGACAAGTGGGAGTACCCGTGGTTCGCCGCCTGGGATCTGGCGTTCCAGTGCATTCCGCTCGCCCTCCTCGACCCCGCGTTCGCCAAGGAGCAGCTCCTGCTGCTCGGCCGCGAATGGTACCAGCATCCGAACGGGCAGATTCCGGCGTACGAGTGGGCATTCGGCGACGTGAATCCCCCCGTGATCGCCTGGGCGGCGTGGCGCGTCTACCAGATCGACCGCAAGCAGTGCGGCAGCGGCGATCTCGCCTTCCTCGAGCGCGTCTTCCACAAGATGCTGCTCAACTTCACCTGGTGGATCAACCGCAAGGACGCCGACGGGCGGAACGTCTTCCAGGGCGGCTTCCTCGGCCTCGACAACATCAGCGTCTTCGACCGCAGCGCGCGCCTCCCCGACGGCGGGCACCTCGAGCAGAGCGACGCGACGAGCTGGATGGGCATGTTCTGCCTCAACATGCTGACGATCGCGCTCGAGCTGGCGCGGGCGAACCGAGTCTACGAGGACATCGCGACCAAGTTCTTCGAGCACTTCCTCTACATCGCGTCGGCGATGAACGATCTCGGCGGCACGGGCGTGTCGCTGTGGAACGACGAGGACGAGTTCTTCTACGACGTGCTGCGCACCGGCCGCGGCGAGGCGCGGCCGCTCAAGATCCATTCGATCGTCGGGCTCATCCCGCTCTTCGCGGTGACCACCGTCGAGCCAGCGGTGCTCGACGCGCTCCCCGACTTCAAGGCGCGGCTCGAATGGTTTCTCGCGCACCGTCCGGACCTCGCCGGCCTCGTCTCACGCTGGCACGAGCCCGGCAGCGGCGATCGGCGCCTGCTCGCCATCGTCCGCGGACACCGCATGAAATGCGTGCTCCGGCGGATGCTCGACGAGGCCGAGTACCTCTCGGCCTACGGCGTGCGCGCCCTGTCGCGCCGCCACGGGGACGAGCCGTTCGTCTACGACACCGGCGACGGCATGCGCCACGGCGTCGCGTACGAGCCCGCCGAGTCGCGCAGCGGCCTCTTCGGCGGCAACTCCAACTGGCGCGGCCCGATCTGGTTTCCGGTGAACTACCTGCTGATCGAGTCCCTGCAGGTCTTCCACTACTACTACGGCGACGATTTCACCGTCGAGTGTCCGACCGGCTCGGGGCGCCAGCTCACGCTACGGCAGGTGGCGGACGAGCTGTCGCGGCGGCTGATCCGCATCTTCACCCGCGACGGCGAGGGACGCCGCGCCGTCTTCGGCGGCCAGGACCTCCTGCAGCGCGATCCGCACTGGCGCGACTACGTCCTCTTCCACGAGTACTTCCACGGCGACGACGGAGCCGGCATCGGCGCCAGCCATCAGACCGGCTGGACGGGACTCGTGGCCAAGCTGATCCAGCAGCAGGGCGAGACGTCAGGGTGACGGCGGCCCGTCGAAGGCGGGGCAGCTGAGCCCGTCGCCGCCGGCCGGCCGCTGGCCGACGGCGGCGAGCACGGCGGCCCCGCGCGGGGCGCCGAGGTCGAGCACGTCGGCGGCCGCGCAACGCTGCGCCCGCAGCACGCACTCCGCGGCGTCGGCCGCGCCCGCGAGGCTCGTGACGCCGAGCGCGGCGCAGCGCTCGCCGTCGAGCGTGAACCCGAGGCCGGGGGTCGTCAGCAAGTCCGGCTCCGGCACCGCCGCGCAGGCCTTGCCGATGACGGCGTCCTGCTTGGCGAAGACGCCCTTGCCGGGCAGCGTCAGCTTGTCGAAGAGCGCGGCGCATTTGGGCGCCAGGCTCGGCGCGCAGCTCTCCGGCGAGGTGGAGGTGGCCTCGCACTTGCGGACGAGCGCGACGCAGCCCTGCGCCGTCGCGATCGTGTGCGCGAGGGTGGTCGCGCCGGCCTTGGCGATCGCGCTCTGGCAGGCGGTGGCCGCGGCGCCGTCGCTCTTCGGGTTGGGAAGACCGCTCAGATCGCCGCTCGACGCCGGGATGCAGAGATCGCTCAGGGCGCCCGCTGCGGCCAGCAGGTCGCCGGCACGCGGCATCGCGACCGCCAGCGCCGCCTCGATGCGGCAGGCGACGGCACGCTCAACGCAGGCGCCCAGGCTCGCGATCGAGTCGACGCCGCCGCCGAACGCGGCGCACAGGGGATCGAGCGCGCCGAAGCCGAGCCCATCCGGGCCGAGCAGGTCGGCGGGGGCCACCTTGTCCGCGCCGCACTTGGCCGCGAGGGCGCCGACGATCTTCGGGGCCTTGTCACGCCAGGCGTGGAGATTGCCCACGCACTTCAGCCCGGTCGCGGCACGACAGGTGCTGGCCGCGGGCTCGAGCTTCGTCTCGACGCACTTGAACGCCCCCGTCACGCACTTCTGCAGGATCTTCGTCTCCGCGCCGGCGAGCGTCGCCACGGCCTTCTGGACCGCGACCTGACACGCGTCGAGCGCGCGCCCGACGACCACCTCCGGCGTGGCCGTCGCCCCGGGGGTGGGGCTGGCGGTCGCCGGGGCGGTCGGGGCGGCCGTGACGGTGGCCTGCGCGGTCGGCAGCACGGACGGGGTCGCGGTGGCCGACGGAGTCGCGCTCGGCGTCGCCGTGGCGGTGCCCGAGGGCGTCGCACTCACCGTAGGCGTGGGCGTGCGCGTGGCGGTGACGGAGGGCGTGACGGTGACGGTGGCGGTGGCGGTGGCGGTCGCCGTGCCGACCGGCGTCGCCGAGGGCGTGGCGGTGGCAGCGGCGGTCGCCGTCGCCGTGCGGACCGGCGTGACGGACGCCGTCGGCGTCAGGGCGACGATGAGGCTCGCCGTCGGCGTCGGGGTGCGCGTCGCGACGGCCGTCGGAGTGCGCGTCGGGGTGACGGTCGCGGTGGGCGTGATCGTCGGGCACGTGAAGGCGCTGCAGTCGGCGTTGCAGCACGCGCCGTCGGCGCCGGCGCCCTTGTCGCAGAATCTCGCCCACCTGGCGTATCGAATCCCCGCACACCGGGCACGCCGGATAGGGGAGGCTCTCGTCTTCGACGTCGTCGGTCCGCGGCGGGTTGAAGACGACCCCGGCGCCGAGCACCGGCGCGGCCGTCGACGGATGCGTGGTCACGATCTTGCCGCCCGGATTCGCGAGGAACTGCGCGCTTGCGCCGAGCTGCATCGGATGACGGGCGACGAGATCGATCTCGGAGGCGCCCGAGACGCCCTGGAAGTTCGTCCCGCCCTGTCCGGCCACCTTCACGCCGTTCGCCACCGTGAGGCTGCAGCCGCTGAGCGTGACGAAGTCGCCGTCCGCGCTGGACGCGCCGCCCGAGGCATTGATGCTCTGGCCGACCGTGAGCGCCGCGTCCGCGGCCTGGCCGGCGAGCATCGTCACCTCGCCCGCCGACGCGCTGGCAAGCGTCCCGACGGCGGTGACCGGCGCGTTCACGGTGATCGCGCCGCCAGCGTCGAGCGCGACGGTGCCGCCGTCGAACGTGCCGCTGGTATCGATGGAGGCGTTCAGGACGAAGTCCGCGCCCGCGCTCGCCTCGAAGTCGCCGCCCGACCCGACGTCGCCGCCGCTGTGCAGGAGGACCGTCCCGTCGATGCGGACGTTGCCCTCGAGCGGCCCGATGCGGTTCGGGTTCGCGTCGGTGTTGTCGATGCACACGGTGCCGCCGTCGCCGTCGAAGAGGTTGCCGCCGTTGCCGCGGATGGTGACACCGGTGCCGAGGAACTGCAGGGGTCCGGCCGCGCTGGCATCGAGCTCACCGCCATCGCCGCTCGAGGCCTCGGAGTCGCTGCCGTTGAACCGCAAGATCGCCCCGTTCACGGTGAGCGCGCCGCCGTCGGCAGGCCCACCGAAGAGGTCCTCGCCCGCAGCGAGCGTGATGTCGCCGCCGAACCCGGCGCCGACGTTGCTGTCGACGGTGAGCGTGCGGCCGACCGTGAGATCGTCGCCCGCCTCGATGTCGATCGTACCACCGTCGTCGGCGCCGCCGCTGGCGTCGATGGTCTGCTCGACGTCGATGTCGTGGGCGGCCGTGAGGTCGACCTCGCCGCCGGCCGCCTGCTGGTTGCCGCTCGCCGTGATCGGCCCGCTCACGCTGATGCTGCCGCCGCGGGAGGTGATCTCGACGGTGCCGCCGTCGGCTTCGCCGGCATCGTCGCCGCTGGCTATGCCGACCGCCGTGGTCTCCGAGCCGCTCTGGACGAGGACGTCGCCGACCGCGTCGAGCGTGATCACGCCCGCGGAGTCACCGGATACGTCGAGCAACCCGGCGTGCGTGATCGTGCCGCTGCTCATCAGGGTGATCGTCCCGCCCCCGATCGTGCCGGGTGGCCCGGTGGCGACGAAGGTCTGTGTCGGCGACGGCGTGGGCACGTTCGTGCCGAGTCCGAGGGTGGGTGTCGGCGTCACGTGCGGCGTCGGCGTCGCGGTGGCGAGGACGAAGTCGCCGCGCGCCTTCAGCTTGCCGGTCGAGGTGATGGTGATGTCGCCGGCGTTGGTCACCGTGATGAAGCCGGCCCCCGTCATCTGAAACGTCTTGTTCACGGTGAAGGCGCGGCCGCCGAGGTCGAACGCGCACCCACCGTTCTGCACGTCGATGGCCGCGCCGAGCGTGACGGAGCTGGCCGTGCACGGACCGCTCGGCGCCGCACAGAGGACGGCGGCCGTATTCGCGACCGGATCGGCGCCGCACGTGCGACTCACGGCGCCGGCCGCGAGAACGGCATGCGCGGGAGCGCCGACGAGCCAGAGCGCGGCGCCGAGCGCGGCGAGCGTGCGCGGGGAGGCCGCGAGCCGCGAGCGCATGCCGCGTCGCGGTGGAAAGGGAGCGTGGGGGGTCACGAGAACGGATACCGGGCCAGCGGAGTCGTAGTGCAAAAGACCGGCCGTGCCTAGCCCCCTCGCGGCGCGGACTTATAGCGAGTCCTATCGCGCAAGATCGCGGTGCCTGCAGTTTTGCGAGCCCGCCTTGCCGCCGACTGCCCTAGGCGGAGGCCCCGAACTCCGCGCCTTTGCGCTCCCGCCCCAGGGCCACGACGACCGCCCCGAGCGCGCATACGATGAGCGCCGTCGCCGCCATCGCCTGGCCGTATGTCGTCCGGGCGGCGAACACGGCCTCGATGTAGGCGATGCTGCTGGCGCAGAGGACGCCGCACTGGTAGGCGAATCCGGGCAGGAAGCCGCGCACCCCGTCGGGCGACAGCTCGGTGATGTGGGCGGGGATGATGCCCCATGCGCCCTGCACCATGAACTGCATCACGAACGCGCCGGCGACGAGCAGTGGCGTGGTCGGCGCAAACGCCCAGAGCGGTATCGCGACGATCGCGAGCAGCAGCGCGAGCACGAGGGCCCGACGGCGGCCGATGCGGTCGGAGACGTACCCGAACAGGATGCCGCCGAGCAGCGCCCCGATGTTGTAGATGATCGCGATCACCGCGACCCGCTCCGGCGTGAAGCCGCGCTCGAGCCGGAGGAAGGTCGGGTACATGTCCTGCGTCCCGTGGGAGACGAAGACCATCATGGTGATCAGGAGCGTGAGGTAGAGGAAGCCTCGCCACTGCGCGGCGATGCCGCGCACGAGCGTCCCCCAGCTCCGATGGCGCGTGCGTTCCCACACCGCCGATTCCTGTACGCCGAAGCGCACGAACAGGGCGAGCAGCGCCGGCAACCCGCCGATCCAGAACATCGGCCGCCACCCCCAGCGCGGGAACACGAAGAAATAGCAGCAGGCGGCGAGCAGGTAGCCGACCGCGTAGCCTTCCTGCAGGACGCCCGACAGCACGCCGCGCCAGCGCGGCGGTACCTGCTCCATCGCGAGCGAGGCGCCGACGCCCCACTCGCCGCCCATGCCGATCCCGAAGAGTGCCCGCAGGACGAGGAAGCTCGTGTACGTCGGGGCGAAGCCCGACAGCACCTCGATCAGGGCGTAGAAGACGAGATCGAGCATCAGCGGCAGGCGCCGCCCGTAGCGATCGGCGAGCAGGCCGAAGATCAGGGCGCCGAGCGGCCGGAACGCGAGGGTAACCGTGATGGTGAGCGCGACCGCGGGCACGTCGGTGCCGAAGTCGTGGGCGATGCTCGGCAGCACGAAGACCAGGACGAAGAAGTCGAACGCGTCGAGCGTCCAGCCGAGGAAGCTCGCGATCAGGGCGCTGACGTAGGGGGGACGCGCCGGCACGGCGGCCTCATACAGTGGTGGTCGCCCGCGGGTCCAGAGCGGATCCGCGCGCTCTTGACGAGCCGCTTCATCGCAGTCAGTTTCAACGCATCGGCCGGTCGGTCCGGCATCGACACTCATACGCAAGGGGGACACGCAATGACGATGATTGGCCAACCCGAGCCCGCCTGGAGCGCGCTCGCATACGTGAAGGGCGAGCAGAAGACGATCAGCAGCAAGGACTACAAGGGCAAGTGGCACGTCCTCTATTGGTACCCGCTCGACTTCACCTTCGTCTGCCCGACGGAGATCAAGGGCTTCCAGTCGCTGATCGGCGAATTTCGCGACGACAGCACGGACGTCATCGGGGTCAGCACCGACTCGTTCTTCTCCCACAAGGCATGGTTCGCCGATCGCAAGACCTTCCCGGAGGAGATCACCCATCCCGTGCTCGCCGACACCAACCACGCCGTCAGCCGCGCCTTCGGGGTCCTCAAGGAGGACCAGGGCATCGCCTATCGCGCCACGGTGGTCGTCGACGACAAGGGCATCGTCCGCTCCGTCTCGCAGAACGACCTGAGCGTCGGCCGCAGTCCGTCGGAGATCCTCCGCACGGTCCAGGCGCTGCAGAGCGGCGGCCTGTGCGGCGCCGATTGGAAGAAGGGCCAGTCGTTCGTCGGCTGACCGATGAGCACGCTCGAGCAGATCGACGGGCGCAGCTGGGAGGAGTTCCTCCAGGCGCCCGTCGCGGTGCTCATGCTCGGCAAGAGCGATTGCCCGGCCTGCGGCGCCTGGACCGATGAGCTGACGACGTTCCTCGCCACCGACCGGGAGTTCCCCTCCGTCCGCTTCGGAAAGATCCTGCTCGATCGCGGCGGATTGATCGACTTCAAGCGCGCACACCCCTGGATCGCGCAGCTCGACGTGCTGCCGTTCACGCAGATCTTCGTCGCCGGCGAACGCTCGAAGTCGTTCGCCGGTGGCGGGATCGAGCGCTTGCTCGGGCGACTGCGACAGATCGCTCCTCCCTGAGCGGCACACGCTCGTGGGCCGGACGGTGGAGAGCTACGACGTCGTCGTGGTCGGGGGCGGCCCGGGCGGCGCCGCGACGGCGACGCGCCTGGCACAGCACGGCCGGCGGGTGCTGGTGCTCGAGCGCGACACGTTCCCGCGCTTCCACATCGGCGAGTCGCAGCTCCCGTGGAGCGACGAGATGTTCCGCGCGCTCGGCGTCGACGGCGCGGTCGCCGCGGCCGGCTTCGTCGCGAAGTGGGGCGCGAGCTTCATCACCTCGGACGGACGGGTCGAGCAGTACGCCGACTTCTCCGCCGCGCTGCAGACGCCGCGGCCGCAGACCTATCAGGTCCCGCGCGACGAGTTCGACCGCGTGCTCCTGACGCACGCCGCCGCGACCGGCGCCGAGGTGCGCCAGCCGGCGCAGGCGGTGGACGTCACGTTCGCGGACGGCGGCGTGACGGTCCAGTATCGCCACGGCGAGCAGTCGCACGAAGCGCGTGCCGCCGCGGTCGTCGACGCCTCGGGTCGCACGGGGTTCGTCGCGCGCCGCCACAGCCAGCGGCGCTTCGACTCCCGGCTGCGCAACGTCGCCGTGCACGCGCAGTACGAGGGCATCCCGCGGCGCAGCGGGCGCCGTGGCGGCGACATCCGCATGGTGATGCGTCCCGACCGAGGCTGGTTCTGGTTCATCCCGATCTCGGCGACGGTCACCAGCGTCGGCGTCGTGATCCCGAAGGACGCGTACGCCCGCCGTTCCGCGGCGTCGCTCGAGGAGACGCTGGCGCAGTCTCTGGCGGAAACGCCGACGGCGGCCGCGATGACGGCCGAGGCCCGGCGGATCAGCGCCGCACGCTTCGACGCCGACTACTCCTATCGCGCCAGCCGCTTCGCCGGCGATCGCTGGCTCCTGGTCGGCGACGCCGGCGCCTTCCTCGATCCGATCTTCTCGACCGGCGTGCTGCTGGCGATGCAGTCCGGCATCGACGCGGCGGACGCGCTCCACGCCGCGCTCGCCGTGGGCGACTGCTCGCGGCCGCGCTTCGAGTCGTACGAGCGCGGCGTCCGCCGTCGCTACGAGTACTTCCGCCGCTTCGCGGTCGGCTTCTACGATCCGCCGTTCCGCGACCTCTTCTTCCGCCCGAGCGCACCATTCGGCATCCGCGAGGCGCTCATCTCCGTGCTCGCCGGCAACTGGCGGCCGACGTTCGTGACGCGCCTCCGTATCGCCTTGTTCTTCGGCGCCGTCGTCCTGCAACGCCGCCTCGGCATCGCGCCGCGTCTCGACCGTCTCGTGCGGACGCCGCCGGCGTCGCTGCCGGGCGTCGAGGCCGATTCGGTCGGTTGACGGCGTGTCGCCGGTGACGACCGCAGCGCGGAGCGCGGGCCGGGCGTGCGCGCCCGGCCCGCCGCTCCACGGTACGGCTGGATCAGTCGTCGAGGCACACGCAGGAGAGTTTCGATCTCACCCCGGCCGTCGTATGGCACGACGTGCCCGCCGGGCAGCTGCCGCTACAGAATCCTGCGGTCTCCGCACCGAAACCGCATGGCGGCGGGGGAACGCAGAGGCATTCCTGCCCTTGCACCCTGCACGCCGTCCCCGGCGGACAGCCGCCGCCACAGGCCTGCTGCTGGTCGAACCCGCACGGCTGGGTGCAGACGCACTGGTTGGCGGCGTTCGCCGCGCACAGCTCACCGTCGGGGCAGGGTCCGCCGCACTGGCCATTGGCCGGATCGACGGCGCACGGCGGTGCTCCGCAGGTGCACTGATGCGTTTGGCCGTCGAGGTGACACGTCCCGGCGCCGGCCGTCACGTCGCAGCTCCCCGTGCACGCGCCGGTCAGCGAATCCTGACGGCAGGGTGCCGGCGCGCAGACACACGGCTTGTTCGGGTCGGCGGTGCCGACGACGCAGGTGTCGTCGGGATTCGGGCAGTCGCCACCGCAGCCGCCACCGGGAACCATGCCGCAGAGATTTGCCGGGCCGGGAGGCTGCTGGCAGGCACAGACGCCATCGACGTCGGGCAGACACTTGAGCGTGGGATCGGTGCAGTCACCGGCGCAGCTCCCCGTGAGCGGATTCTGGCCGCACGGCGGCGGGGGCTGCTGCTGACAGGTGCACGCCACCTTGCCGGCGGCGTCGGTCGACGGCCGGCACATCTGGTCGGCGGGGCAATCGCCACCGCACGCTCCGGCCTTGTCGGGCCGCCCACCACAGGGCGCGGGCAGACAGGCACAGCGGGCGCCGGCGGCGCCCGGCCGGCACTCCTCTCCCGGCGGGCACACCCCGCCGCACACCGGGCTCGTCGCGGCGCCGCACCGGGCGGGCGACTTGGTCGCCGGCACGCAAATCTTGGCCGCCTTGAAATTGCCCTCCGGCCGCAGACCGAACTGGTCCGCGATCAGCTGACTCGCGGGCGCGACGGACTTCTTCTCGCACTTGGCGAGATAGCAGACGTAGTCCTGCCGCAGCGGCTGGCCGGACACCTCGGTCGCGGCGGGCGGCGGCTGCACGTTCTGCTTGCTCGCCGGGACGCAGAACTCGATCGGCTTCACGATCGTGCAGCCGCGTTGCGTGAACTGCGGCTGCAGGTCGGCGATCATGTCGACCGCCGCGGTGACCGCGAGCTTGTCGGTCATCCGGTAGCACAGGAGGTGATCGCCGCGCCCGCCCGCCCTCGCGGGCACGCCACCGACGACGATCACCGCGAGACCGAGCGCCGTCGCGACTCCGAACCGTTGCAGTTCCATGACAGTCTCCTTTCGCTGCTGCTCTCGATCATGGGGCGATCCCCGAAGCCCCGCAGGAGGACTGCCGCGGACTGTACGCCTACATGCGACGATCGTACATACGCTGACGCTTCAGCTTCTGATACACCATTCATATGGTCACATCGCGCGGCTCTCGACCGCTGACCGGCGCCGCGCACGACGTGCGCGACAACCAGCGCTTCTACGACCGCTTGTGGCGCGACGTCCGCCTGCGCCTGCCGCCGCAGTTCAACACCTGGGCGCTGCTCGCGCCGCTCGCGCGCGGCGCCGCACGCCGGCTCGAGATCGGCGCCGGGATGCGCCCGCGCATCCCGCTACCCGGCACGCACTTCGTCGACGTCAGCCGTCCCGCGCTGCAGGCGCTCCGCGCCGCCGGCAGTCTGCCCGCCGCGGCGGAGATCGGCGCCCTGCCCTATCGCGACGCCGCGTTCGACCTCGTCTGCGCGTTCGACATCGTCGAGCACGTGCGCGACGACCGGCGCGCGCTTGCGGAGATCGCCCGCGTCAGCCGCCCCGGCGCGCCGGTCGTGCTCTCGGTGCCGCTCTACATGCGGGCGTGGACCTCCTTCGACGATCTCGTCGGGCACCGGCGGCGCTACGAGCCGGACGCGCTGGCGGCGCTCCTCACGGCCCACGGCCTCGTCCTCGAACGCAGCGCCGCCTACGGCATGCAGCCGCGCAGCACGGTGCTCCTCCGGCTCGGCATGTGGTGGCTCGAACACCACCGCGCGCACGCGATGCGGATCTACGAGCGCATCATCATGCCGCTCGCGCTGCGCGCGCAGCGGCCGCTCGCCTTCGCGCCGGGCCTTTGCACCGATCCGCGCGTCGACGAGGTGGTGCTCGTCTGCCGGCGCGACGGCTGACGCCTACCGCCGGCAGCAGTAGGGCCCGTGCTCGTCGACGCAGCAGCCGTCGCGCGGCGAGCAGCAGACGCGGCGGCCGCCCTGCGAGCAGGTGAGCTCGCTCTCCGGACACGACGCGTCCGGCGGCGGCTGATCGGAGTCCTCGCCGTATCCGCTGGCATCGTCGGCGGGGCCGCCGGGTCGCTGCACGTACTCGTCGGGATATGGACCCGGCGCCTCGACGCAGCACGCGGGCGACCCGTCGGCGGCGGCGCAGCATCCGCGCGCGAACGGGCAGCAGATCGAGTGCCGCCCGCCGCGGCAGTATTCGTAGTCGCGCGGACAGAGGCCGGAGTAGTCGCCGAAGAGGATGCGGACCAGATCGACCGGTCCCGGAGGTGCCGGCTGCACGGCCGCGCCACGGGGGCCCGCCGCGCAGCTTCCGGCCAGGAGGGTGACGATCAAGAGGATGGAACGCGCCGACATAGGACCTCCCGCGACCGGCGTGCTCCCGTGGTCGCCCCATCAGCGTAGCGACGGGAGCCGGCGGACGCCAGGGGAGCACGCACTTCACGCTCGGGCGCACATCCGCTACACACGGACGGCCATGGACGCGCCGTCCTCGCGCCCGCTCCTGCGGGCGCTCGTGCCCGCCGATTTCATCACGCTCGCCAACGCGAGCTGCGGCACCGGCGCGATCTTCCTCTGCCTCAACTACCTCGAGGGCGGCCCCCACGACGGATTCCTGATCGCCGCCTTCGTGCTCCTGCCGCTGGCCCTGGTCCTCGACCTCGCCGACGGGATGGTCGCGCGCTCGTCGCAACGCACCTCGGTCTTCGGCGCCGATCTCGACTCGCTCGCCGACGTCGTCTCGTTCGGGGTCGCGCCCGCGGTGCTCGGCTTCACGCTCGGGCTGCGCGGCGTGTGGGACGCCCTCGTCCTCTGCGCCTTCGTGTGCTGCGGCATCGCCCGCCTGGCGCGCTTCAACGTGACGGCTGCCGCGCTCGCCGCCGGGACGGGCAAGGTGCGCTACTACGAAGGCACGCCGATCCCGACGAGCGTCGTCATCGTCGCCCTGCTCGTCGTCGCCTGGTCGCGCGGCGCGATCGGCGATGGCATGTGGCTCGGCCGGTGGCGGATGGGCATCGGCCACCTCCATCCGTTCGCGCTCGTCTATGCCCTGAGCGGCGCGCTGATGGTCAGCCGCATCCACATTCCCAAGCCATGACGCGCGAGGAGCAAACGCCATGACCTGTCGACATGCCGATACGCTGGTTCCGGTCCCGCCCGGCAGCCAGGGATGCGAGGAGTGCCTGCGCATGGGCTCGGCCTGGGTCCACCTGCGCCTCTGCCTGTCGTGCGGCCACGTCGGCTGCTGCGACAGCTCGCCGCACCGTCACGCGACGCACCACTACCGGCGGACGCAGCACCCGGTCGTCGCCTCCTTCGAGCCGGGCGAGCGCTGGGCGTGGTGCTACGCCGACGAGACGGAGCTGCCGGTGCCCGCCGCCGCCGAGCCGTACCTGCGCTAGCCTAGTTGAGGTACGCCGACGTTCGCTGCAGCTCGGGATCCGGATAGTACGCGAAGACGAAGGTGCCGTCCTTGATCGTCTCGATCATGCGCGGCGCCACCTCGGGACGGACGGCGGGGCAGCCCTGGCTCCGGCCGAGACGCCCGAGCGCCCGGGCCGTGGCCTCGTTGACGTACGGCGCGGCGTGCAGGACGATCTCGCGCTCCTCGGCGCGGTCGTTGATGCCCGGCTCGAGGCCCTTCAGGCGTAGCGACAGGCCGTGCTTCCCGGCGTACGTCGAACCCGTCAGGAACGCGCCCAGGCTCGACTGCTGGCTGCCCGGCCGGTTGGAGAAGGCGTGGGCCTCGTTGTCGCCCGTGTACTTGCCGTGTGCGACGAGCTCGTTGAAGAGGAGGGCGCCGCGGCGGAGGTCCATGACCCACAGGCGCTTCTCGGTCGACGGCAGGCTGTAGTCGATGAGCGTGACGATCGAGCTCGCCGTCTGCCCGAGACGCCGCGCATGCTCGTAGGCGCGCAGCGCCAGCGCGAGGACCTGCGGGCGCAGGCCCGGCGACGACGCGGCAAGGCGCTCCCCCAACGTGCCCGCCCGCGCGACCGGGGCGAGCGCCAGCGCGGCCATGATGGCCACCCCGAGAACGCGCACCCGTCTTCTCACCGTGTGCCCATCGCCGCCAAGGAACCTATCCCGTCCGGAGCGCGGGCGGCAACCGGGAATTTCTCGCGCGCCCGCCCTCACCGGACCCCCGCTGACGGCAGGAGCGCACGCGGATCGCGGAAGCGGAAGGGCGCATCGAGGGCGGCGAGGGCCGTCTTGTCGCGCTTGTAGGGATCGTCGAACAGGTAGACCGCGCCGGACTCGCCGACCGCCGCGGTCCAGTAGAGGACGAGCACGGGGAGCCGGTGGCCGAGCGTGACCGTCAGGGTGCGACCCGTCGCGATCGCCTCCTCCAGGCGATCGACGCTCCAGGCCGGGTCGTCGAGGGCGAGCGCCGCCAGCTCCAGCGGCTTCTGCACGCGAATGCACCCGTGGCTGAAGGTCCGCGTCGTCTGCGCGAAGAGCGCCCGCGCCGGCGTGTCGTGCAGATAGACGGAATGTGGATTCGGGAACATGAGCTTGATCCTGCCGAGCGCGTTCTTCGGGCCGGCGGGCTGCACGATATCGCCGTCCTGCCACTCCAGGCCCTTCTCCGCGAGGTAGTCCGGATTGCGACGCAGCCCCGGGAGGATCTCGCTCCGCATGATGCCGGGCGGCACGGTCCACGTAGGGTTCAGCACGACGTACGTCATGTCGGCACGGAAGATCGGGGTCTCCGTGAACGGCTTCCCCACCACGACCCGCGATTCCCAGATCGGCCAGTCACCGTCGACGACGTACACCGTGAACCCCGCCACGTTGACCAGGACGAAGCGGCGCGGCAGGTCGTGCATGAGGGCGCGCGCACGGTCGAGGCTGATGCGGAGCTGATCGACGCGCGCCGACACCGGGACGTTCAGGGCGCGGATCGTCGCCGCACCGACCGCCCCGTCCGCGACCAGCCCATGGCGGGCCTGGAATCGCGCGACCGCGGCGGCGAGCGCCGGGTCGAGGACCAGCGAGGGATCCGCGGGACCCTCCGGTGCATCGCCCTCGGTCATGAGCCGGCGTCGCAGGGCGGGCATCCGAGCGTCCCTGGCGCCGGGCTTGACCGTCGGACCGCTCGCGATCGACGGCCATCCGCCCGCGACGCCGATCGCGCGATAGCGCGCCAAGGCCGCTACCAGCGCGCGATAGACGGGATGCTGCGGCAGCAGTCGCTGGATCGCCTCGACGACCCTGCTCGACGCGATGGCGTCGTCCATGAGCGCGAGCGGGTCGGCGTCGGCGAGCGGCCCGGTGAAGTTCCAGTTGGCGAAGAGGCGCTGCTGATCCACCTTGCCGAACCGGGCATGGTAGCCGAGACGGATGAGCGCGTCCGTGGCGATCAGGTCGATCGCGGCGCGGGTCGCGTCCGTCGTCGTGGGCGCGGTGAGCGCGCCACGACCGCGGAGGAGTGCCGCGAGATGATAGTCACCCGGCTCGAGACCGTCGAGCGCGCTCGTCCGCACCGCGTCGATCAGCGAGTCGAGGGCCGCCGGCGTCCACGCGGGCCGGAATTGCCGGTGCTCGTAGAACGCGGGAAGGAGGATCGCCGACGAGAGGGGCTCGCCGTCGGCCGTCCGTGGTCCGCCCTGCCGCACGCGTGCGACCGCCTGGCGCAGATAATCCGCGGAGGCCGTGCCCGCCCCCGGAGCGCCAGGGCGTGCCAGCGAGACGCCCGCGACCACGACCAGCATCCACCGCCGCTCCACCCGCCGTCGCCTCATCGCCGCAGCGCACCACCTAGCACGTTCCAGCCGCGCGGCGGAGAGTGGAGCGAGGCCGCGGCGCTTTCCCGAGGGGCGCCGACGTCGACCCTACGCGACCGACCCGACGGACCCGCGGCCGTTTCCCATGAGGCAGGAGGACACGCGGAACCCCGTCTCCTCCAGGAGTTGCTCGGGGGCGCGACCGCGCGACGCCCGGACGCGCAGGGTCATGTGGGCGCCGCCCTGCGGGTCGGTAGCGCTGCGCATCCACAGCACCTCGCAGCCGTGACGCTCGAGCACGCTGCGCGCGCGCAGGGCCTCGCTCATGCCGTCCGGACACTCGACGTCAACCACCGTGGTCGGCTCGAGGAGTCGCGTCAGCTCGACCAGCGCCCGCAACAGGTCGCTGTCGCTGATGATCCCGACCAGCGCTCCGTCGTCGATCACCGGCAAGGCGCCGATCTTGTGCGCGGCGAGGATTGCGGCGGCGTCCTCGACCAGCGTCGTCGGCGTCGTCGTCATGGGATACGGGCTCATGACCCGTGCGATCTTCGCGGACGGATCGTGCTCGGCGCGCACGTCGCGATCGGTGACGATCCCGACGAGGGTGCCCGCCGCGATCACCGGCAACTGCCGCACGTGTCGCTTGCGCAGCCGCTCGCGGACGGACGCAACGTCCTCCTCCGGGTGCGCGACCTCCACTTCCGTGGTCATCCAGTCCTGGACTCTCATGGCTCCCGTCTCCGTCACTTCACCTGCTTCCAATTTGCCTGCCAGCTCCGGGCCCCCGGAAAGCCGGCCGTTCACGCGACGCGCCATTGCCAGAACTGCGAAACGCGCTCCGGCCCGTTCCCGCCGTTGGCAATCACGGGTTGCGAATCTCACGGACGGCGGTAGTGTCGCCGGTCCCATGGGTCGGGTGCGACACATCCTGCTCGGCGTCGGCGCCCTGGCGATCCTCACGCTCGCCGGAACCATCGGCTACATGCATCTCGAGGGCTACAGCCCCGGCGAGGCGACGTTCTTCACGATCGGCGTGCTGGCGACCGAGGGCCTGCAGATCCGGCCCCTCAGCGCGGGCGGCCGGGTCCTCACGATGGGCCTCATGGTGCTCGGCATCGGCGTCGTGCTGTATACCGTTGCGCTCATCGCGCAACAGACCATCGAGGGCGAGCTGCAGGCGCTCGTCGGGAGGAGACGGATGAAGCGGACCATCGAGGCGCTGCGCGGGCACGCGATCGTGTGCGGCTTCGGCCGGATGGGCCGCATGGTGTGTCGCGAGCTGCAGGCGAAGCCGATGCCGTTCGTCGTCGTGGATCGGAACGAGGACGCCGGGCGGCGGGTGGAGGAGCAGGGCTATCTCCTCATCACCGGCGACGCCACCGAGGAGGAGACCTTGCGTCGGGCGGGCATGGCGAGCGCGGCGGCGGTGATCACCACCCTGCCGTCGGACGCCGAGAACGTCTTCCTCACGCTGACGGCCCGCGCGACCTCCCCCGCGCTCACGATCGTCGCCCGCGCCGAGAGCGAGGCCGGCGCCGACCGGCTGCGCCAGGCCGGCGCGACACGCGTCGTCTCGCCGTACACGATCGGGGGGCACCGCATGGCGCAGGCGATCCTCCGTCCGGCGGTGCTCGACTTCGTTGATCTCACCACCTACCACCAGAGCGTCGAGCTGCAGTTCGAGGAGGTCGCGATCGCACGCCGCGCCGGAACCCTCGCCTCCGGCGTCCGTGACCACGTCGACGTCATGGTGATCGCGATCCGCAAGCCGGACGGGACGACGCGCTTCAACCCGTCGCCCAACGAGGATCTCATGCCCGGCGACCGGCTGCTCGTGATCGGGCAGGCGCAGAGCCTGAAGCGCCTCGAGCGCGAGCTCGCCTGACGCGGCAGCCCGATCCGATCGCTACGGGCCGGCGCGCTGGATCGAGGCGAGATACGTGACGATCGCCTCCATCCGCTCGCGCGCATAGAGCGATGCCGCGACCGACGCGCCGTCGCCCGCTTCTCCGAAGCGATCGCTCCACACCGGCATCTCCCGCGTACCGTGGGCCGCCTCCGGCATGTCGCCGGTCATGACGGCGATCACGCGCTCGCGCGGGAAGCGGCCGGTCGCCCGCACCGCGAGCGTCGTGAGATCGGGGGGTGGCGAGCGCAGCACCGCCGCCACCGGGCCTCCGCCGCGACCGTCGACGCCGTGACAGGACGCGCAGGAGCGGACGAACTCGGCGCGCCCGCGATCGGCGGCGTCGGAGCCGAGCACCGTCACGCTCGGCTGCCCGTCCTGCACGGTCGCGACGCATCCCCAGACGGCGCTCGCCGCCGCGAGGAGCGCCCAGCTCACCGGCATCGCGCGTGTCCGCATGGTCGTCCCTCCCTCAGCGCGGCGCGACCTCGACGACGTCGGGGTGCGCGCCGGCAAACGCGAGCGCATAGGCCAACTCTCCGGGCGTCTCGGCGTGCACGGTGAAGAGCGGCGCGCCGCGCTCGACGACCGCTCCGATGCGCACGTGCAGATCGAGGCCGGCGGCCCGCGCGACCGGCGCGCCGGCGAGCTTCGCGACCTGCCCGAGCCGCCGGTTGTCGATGCGGGCCACGCGGCCCGCCCGGGCCGCGGCCACGGGGTGGCGGTGGCCCGCGCGCGGCGGCTCACGCATGCCACCTTGGGCGTCGCAGATGGCCTGGAACTTCCGCCAGGCGCGGCCGTCCGCGAGGATCGCCGCCGCGGCGTCGCGGCCCGCTCCGGCGGGCACGGCCGCGGCGAGCTCGAGGATCTGCCCGGCGAGCAGGAGCGCGCGCTCCCGGAGATCGGCCGGCGCCCGCGGCTCGCCACGCAGCACAGCGAGGACGTCGCGCGCCTCGAGCGCGGGCCCGACGCCGTGGCCGAGCGGCTGCAGCCCGTCGGTGAACAGGACCTGCACATGCAGTCCCACCGCCTCCCCGACGCTCACGAGCTGGCCGCTCAAGCGGATCGCGGCTGCCGCGCTCCGCACCTTCGCCAACGGCCCGACGGGCACGTCGATCACGACGTGGGTCGATCCGGCGGCGGCCTTCTTCGACAGCACGGAGGCGACGAGCTGCCCCTCGGCATCGAGATCGAGCGGGCGCTCCACCCGGATGATGATGTCGTCGGCGGGACTGAGCGCGAGCCCGCCGCCCCACGCGATGCATCCGCCTTCGCGCTCCACCACCCGGCGGAGCGTCGGCTCGTCGAGCGTCACCGGCGCGAGCGTCTCCATCGTATCGGCGGTCCCCGCCGGCGACGTGATGGCCCGGGACGACGTCTTCGGCATCGTCAATCCGAAGGCGGTGACGATGGGCACGATCACCAGGGTGGTCCGGTTGCCGGGAATGCCGCCGATGCCGTGCTTGTCGACGACCGGCGTCGTGTTCCAGCGCAGCCGGCCGCCGACGTCGATCATGGCGCGCGTCAGATCGACGATCTCCCGCTCGCACAGCGGGACGGCGGCACACGCGGTGATGAACGCGGAGAGCTGGACGTCGGAGTACCGGCCGACCGCGATGTCGCCGATGATCGCGCGCAGCGCGAGGTCGTCCAGCGGGTGGCCGTACGCCCGTCCACGCACGTATGCGAAGGACTCGAGCGGCGACGCGTGCGCGAGATCGACCTCCTCGCCCTCCTTGGCGCCGAGCCGCGCCCAGGCCGCCTCGGACAGGCCGGCGTCGCCCGGACCGAGGAGATCGCCGGTCACGACGTTCAGCGTCGCGGTGAGCGTCCGTCCATTGCAGCGGACCTCGACGCGCGTCTCGGCCTCGAATCCCTCCGAGCGACAGACCTCACAATCGGCCCGCATGTAGATGACGTGCTCCTGCAGCGTGTCGATGCCGAGACGGCGCAGGCGCAAACGGTGGGAGTTCGACTGGATGGCTAGTCCCTACGCAGCGAGCGCACGTAGCCCGCGAGCGCCTGCACGGCCTGCAGCGCCGTCCGCCGGCGGTGCGGCTCGCCGACGAGCGACTCCTCGAACACCTCGCCCCAGACCGGCATCTGGGCCGTGCCGTGGGCGCGGATGGCGCTGCGGCCGTCGATCTGTCGCATGAGCTGTGACTCGCTCGACGTGAGTCGCGTCAGGTCGGTCGGGCGGACGACCAGCAGGTCGGCGACGGGTCCGTCGCCCGTTCCGCGGAGACCGTGGCAGGACGCGCAGTAGCGGCGGTAGAGCACCGCGCCGCTCGCGGGCTCGGCGTCGGCCCGCACGCGAGCGGGCGATGCGAGCGCCGTCAGCAGCAGCACCGCGAGGAGTGCCCTTCGCAACGGCGCCATGGACGTTCCTTTCCGCGACATCAGAACAACCTCGCGACCTCGAGGAAGCTCAAGACCCAGATGCCCCAGGCGTTGGCGGCGACGCCGAACAGGATGAGCGCCACGTGCCACCAGCGCAGCGGCGGAGCCATACCGCGGATCGTGAGCACCGTCAGCAACGGATAGAAGTCGAGCGCGAAGCGGTAGCCGAGCTGGCTCATGCCCGTCCCGCCGAACTGGAAGAGCACGGCGCAGAACAGCAGGATGCCGACCCAGCACGCGGCGGTCAGCCGATCGAGCGGCGCGCGGAGCGCGTAGACGAACGCCGGCGTCGTGTACCAGATCGACAGGCCGGAGATGGCCGGGATCACCCAGGGGTACTTCGCCTGGTAGACGGGCGGCTGACGGAAGAGCATGTACACGTGCGCCCGCCAGTTGTTGAAGTTGAAGAGACTGTCGCCGAAGCCGGCGGCGTGCTGCAGCAGCAGCTCGTACGCCTGGTTGCCGAACACGCCGAAGCGCACCCAGTTGTAGCCGGCGTTGAGGGCCAATACGCCCACGATCGGCGCGCCGAACGCCGCGAGCCATCCGAGACGCAGCCGCGGCACGCGCCGGCCGGGCACCGTCACCAGCCAGCGGTCGGGGCGCGCCACGAGCACGAACGGCACCGCGACGACGGTCTCCATGCGGCACCAGAACGCCGCCGCGAGGCCGAGCCCGAGCAAGGCGGGGCGCGCGCGTCCGAGCCATTCCAGCACGACGAGCCACATCGCCGCGCAGTGCACGATCTCGGCGATGTACCAGACCGAGCCGATCGACGCGTGATACCAATGGATTGAGCCGAATCCGAAGAGCACGGCACCCCAGTTCGCGGCGCGTCGTGACACCGGAATGCGCGCCAGCGCCAGCCGCGCCAACGCCACGCTCCCGGCGCCGACGAGCAGCGACAGCCCGGTCTGCAGCCACGCCAGCGGCAGCTCGAACCCGCCGTTCCATCTCAGCAGCCAGCTCCGCAAGGGCTCGTGCTCGGCGAGCCACACGAACGGCATCAGGAGCAACGCGGGTGTCGGCGGATTCGTGAAGTAGGCCCGCCCCTGCCACTCCGCCATCTCGAGCGCCGGCGGCCGCTCCGGCAGCGAGAGGCTCCCGTGCAGGAGCGCCCGCGCGAGCAGCGCGTACTGATCGTACCCGGACGGCCCAGGACAGGCGGCCCGATAGGCGACGAGCGCGACCACGAAGAGCAGGAGCGCATCCCGCCGATCGCGTCGATCCAGCCGCACGTCCCCTGGTCGCCAGCCCATCCTCGCCGTCCACCTCGCATGCTCCGCGCCGGACGGCAAGCGTCGCGCGCCCCCCGCCGGCGCGATCCCGTCTTACCCCTACCCGGCGACCGCCCGGTCGTCCCCCATCGGCAAGGCGATGAACAAGAACCTGACCGTGCAGATGGGCAACTGCGATCGTCGCCGCTATGCGCCCATGTTCGTCGACATGGTGCGCAGCGGCGTGATCGACCCGACGAACGTCCTCACGCAGGTCGCGCCGCTGACCTCGGCGGTCGACGCGTACAAGGCCTTCGACCAGCGACAGCCGGGGTGGATCAAGGTGGAGCTGCAGCCCGCCGCGTGAACGCGCACGTCACGAATTTGCCCACCTGATGCCCCTCTGGTGGGGTTGGTCCATGGCGAGGCGTTCATGGGCGCCGTGGCGCGGGATCTTCCGCTGGCTGCTCGGCGCGGCCGCGGTGGCCGTCGTCGTCGCGATCGTCGGCTCGTTCCTCCTCGACGAGCCGCTCCGCCGCCGCATCGAGGGCGGCATGAACGCCGACCTGAAGGGCTACCGCGTCGCGATCGGCCGGGTACGCTTCCACCCGTGGAACTGTGCGCTCGAGCTCGTCGACTGGACGATCGCGCAGGACGCGAACCCGAGACCGCCGCTCGGCGAGATCCCGAAGCTCACGGCGAGCGTGCAGTGGCTGGCGCTGCTCCATGGCCGGCTCGTCGCCGACTTCCGCATCGATCGTCCGACGCTGCACCTCGACGCGCGCCAGGGCGAGCGCGAGGTGGACAATCCCACCCCGGCGGCGGAGCGCGGCCGGAGCTGGCAACGCGCCTTCGAGCGGATCTACCCGTTGAAGATCAACCAGATCCGCGTCGTCGATGGCGACATCACCTACGCCCCGGGAGGCGAATTCAAACCGCTGCACATGACGCACGTGGACCTCGCGGCGGCCAACATCCGCAACATCCGCTCGCCCGATCGGGAGTATCCGTCGGACCTCGTGGTCGACGCCGTCGTGTTCGACCGGGGCAAGCTGCACGTCGACGGCCACGCCGACTTCCTCGCCGAGCCCTACGCCGGGCTGCAGACCGACATCGACCTCGCGAAGCTGCCGCTCGCCTACCTCACCGGTGTGCTGCAGGACTACGCCACGATCCGGAAGGGGACGTTCTCCGCCAGGGGCAGCCTGGAGTACGCGCCGAAGATGCGCCGCGTCGACCTGCGCGAGGTGACGATCGCCGGCGCGGACGCGGACTACGTCGCGACCGCGGCCAACGCCTCGCAATCCGCGCGGATGCGCCAGCAGACGATCGAGGCGGCGAAGAACGTCAGCAACGATCCCGGGGTGCAGCTCCGCGCCGAGCACGTCCGCATGACCGACGGCACGATCGGCATGGTCGACGAGACGGCCGACCCGCCGTACCGCGTCTTCCTCGGCGACGTCGATCTGACGGTACGGAACTTCAGCAACCAGGCGAAGGAGGGCGCGGGTATCGTGGACATCGAGGGGAAGTTCATGGGCAGCGGTCCCAGCACGTTGCACGCCGTCTTCCATCCGGCGACGAAGAGCCCGGACTTCGACCTCGCGGTCAAGATCGACGACACCCCGCTGCGCGCGATGAACGACCTGCTACGGGCAAAGGCCGACGTCGACGTGAGCGCGGGCGTGTTCGCGTTCTACTCGGAGCTCGACGTCCGGAACGATCGGGTCGACGGCTACGTGAAGCCGCTGTTTCGCGACGTCAAGGTGTACGATCCGCAGCAGGACCGCGACAAGCCCGTGCTGAGCCAGATTTACCAGGGCGTCGTCGGCGGCGTCGCCAAGCTTCTCGAGAACCCGAAGACCGAGGATGTCGCCACCAAGGCGTCGGTGACGGGACCGATCGAGAATCCCAACGCGAGCACGTGGCAGATCCTGACCCGGCTCGTGCAGAACGCCTTCTTCAAGGCGATCCTGCCCGGGCTCGAGCAGAGCCAGGGGTGAGGGCGTCGCGGCCGGCGCGTCGCGTCGTCGGAGCCGACCTCGGGGTCTCGCGCCCCTCAATGGGGATGCCGGACCGCGCCGCGCCATGCGCCGCTCTCGTGCCCCTCTGACTCCACGAACTGCTTGAAGCGCTCGAGATCGCCCTTGATCCTCAGCTTGGCCGCTCCGAGGACGTCGCCGACGTTCTCCACGAATCCCTCCGGGTCGTAGGCGAGCTGGAGCATCACCCGGCACCTCGACGGCGCCAGATGATGGAACGTCACGACGCCGGCATTGCGGGCGCCGGACGTGCTCTGCCAGGCGATCCGCGCGTCGGGAATCTGCTCGGTGATCTCGGCGCGCCAGACTTCTCCTTGCCGCCGATCTCGGCGCGCCAGTCGAGCTGCTGATCGTCGAGCTGCCGCACCTCGCGCACGCCCTCCATGAAACGCGGGAACTCCTCGAACTGCGTCCACTGGTTGTAGGCGGTCCGGACCGGAACGTCGACTTCGATCGCCGTGTCGATGCTCGACATGATGGCTCCTCCTTCACACGTCGTGCGGGACGTTGCGGGTCGGCGGTCGCAGGTTTCGTGCCACGTGACCACGCGGAGGGCCCCCTGATCCGCACGTCCGATCGTCCTCCGGTCGCGGAAGTTCCTACAAGCCCGCGTAAGAAAGGCCGCGTCCCGACATCCCTGCACCCGTGCGATCGGGCGCTCGTCGGCGACGATACAACGGGCGCCGCGCGCTTCGAGCGTCGCAGACGATCGGCACGACCTTCGCTTGTCCCGGAATGCGTCGGACGGGCCGCGCCGAACGCGGACACCGCACGAGAAAAAGGAGGACGCCATGAAGAGCCAAACGCAACGCACGCCCTCGACCAGCACGCAGGGCGCCAAGTCCAAGTCGGCTGGGAAACAGGAGCCGGCGAAGATGCCGCGGGACGAGGAGGAGTCCCTCCTCGAGGACGAGAGCGGGGAAGAGGACGACGGCGAGCTGGACGAAGACGAGGAGTAGCCCGCCGCAGGCGCATCGTCCCTGCGAGCGCCCCCGCCGCGCGCGGACCCGCACACCGGCCGCACGCCGGTTGGCGGCGAGCGTCACGGCACACTCGTTGCGTCACGTCAGCATGGGAGGCCGAGATGCAGGACGTCGTGCGAGTAGCGGCCGTCGGCGACATCCAATCATTTGCTGCACGCATTTGCTGCACGCCTGCGGATCGGAACTGCTCGCCCGGGCGGCGGTGGAGAGCGGCGTGGCGCCCGAGGGCGTCTGCCGCGGCACGCTGCTCTCGCGCCAGTATCTGCACGACGTGCGCCACCACGGGTACCGCGACGCGCGGCTCGAGGGCGGCGGCATGACCCCCGAGGAGCTGGCACGGTGGACGGCCGCGTTCGAGCCTTGACGGCGGATCACGTTGACAGTTCGCCGGGCAGCCACATACAAAGGACGTGTCGGCAATCGGCCAAGTCCGTGGAAATCCAGCGCCGCGTCAATCGACCCGGTTCGTCCGCAATCGACGTGCGCAGATGCGCGGGCACCCCCCGCGAGAAGGCCAGAGATGGACGGCGACGATCTCGAGGTCGAAGACCTCGGTAGTTCCGAGCCGTTCGCGGCCGACCCCGGCTTCGACGCTTTGCTCGAAAAGCTGCACCTGGAGCATGACTTCGATTTCCGTGAGTACAAGGAGGCCTCGTTGCGGCGCCGCATCGACGCCGCATGGTCCAGGTCCACATCGAGCGGTTCGACGAGCACATCGATACCTCGAGCCATCACGAGAACGAGCACGCCGAGCTCCTGAACGTCATCCTGATCAACGTCACGCGCTTCTTCCGTGACAGGAGGCATGGCGGGTGCTGCCGAGAAGCGTGCTGCCGAACGATCGTCCAGCAGGCGGACGCGACCCGTATGCTGCGGTTCTGGAGCGCCGGCTGCTCGTCGGGCGAGGAGGCCTATATCGCCGCGATGCTGCTCGCCGAGACAGCTCGGCGGACGCGCGTGACCGCTCGACGTCAAGATCTACGCGACGGACATCGACGAGGACGCGCTGGCGACGGCGCGTGCGGGATCTATCGCCTCGATCAGGTGAAAGATGTGCCGCGGGCGCTCGCCGAGCGCTACTTCTTCGCCGATGGCCAGCCTTTCGCGTCCGGCGCGACATCCGGAAGTGGTGCATCTTCGGCCGCCACGACCTCGACCCAGGACCCGCCGCTCTCCCGCGTCGATCTGGTCGTCTGCCGCAACGTCCTCATCTATTTCGAGAGCGAGCTGCAGAGCCGCTTGCTCCCGCGTTTCCAGTACGCCGCGCGGAGCGCCGGATATCTCTTTCTCGGCCGGTCCGAGGCCCTGCTCTCGCGCTCGCGGCATTTGTCGCCGGTCGACTTCAAATGGCGGATCTTCCAACGCGTGTCCCCTCCGGGAACCACGGTAGAATCGCGACCCCGCTCCAGGACGAGGATGGCCGACGGGGCTTTCCATCGCGCGCCGGGGACAAGCGCGCGGCCGGCTCGCCGCGATCCTCCAGCAGCTCGTCGACGACCTGAGCACCGCCATCATGCGTGATCGACCCCGCGGAGACCATCATCACGTGGAACGCCGCCGCGGAAGCGCTGTTCGAGATCCCGGCCGGCAGCGCGATCGACAAGAATTCCGCGATCTCGACCTCAGCTATCGCATCGACAGCCTGCGCGCCGGCGTCGAGGCGGTGCGGAGCACGGGCAGGGCGTCCCGCCGACGTCGTGTTCGCGCGGCGCTCCGGCGACATGGCGCACGTCGACCTGTCGATCCTGGCCGCTCCTCGAGGACGGCGCGGCTGATCGGCGTGCTGATCCATGGCGACGACATCACCGAATACGGGCGCCTCCGGGACGAGCTCGATCGGCAGGCCGAGCAATCGGCAACCGCCAACGAGGAGCTGCAGTCGACCAACGAGGAGCTCGAGACCACGAACGAGGAGCTGGAGACGACCGTCGAGGAGCTGCAGTCGATGAACGCGGAGCTGGGGGCGTTGAACGGCGAGCTCGAGCGGCGTACGGCCGAGCTCCACCACGCGGATGCGTTCCAGCGTGGCATCCTGGAGATACTCGGCGGGGCGTTGTTCGTCCTCGACCCCGATTTCGTCGTCACGCACTGGAACGGCGCCGCCGCGCTCATGTGGGGACTGCGAAGCGAGGCGGCCATCGGGCGGGACTTCTTGTCGTTGCCGATCGGCGAGGTGACACGGCTGGCGCACGATCCGTTGCAGCGGGTGAAGGAGACCCGCAGCCCCGCCCGCATCCATGCGCTCACGCATGCGCGACCGGGCGGTGAGCAACGACGGGCCAGCGTCGACCTGGCCCCGATCCTGTCCCCGATCGGCGAGCTGCTCGGGATCATCGGCGTCGCCACCGACGTGGAATCGGAGCGAGGGCACGCGTGAGGAGGTGATGCTGTCGCCGGCGCTGGCAGTGTTCCGGCAGTCGTCCTCGCCAATGGCGCTGCTCACCGCGGACCCGCCGTTTCGCGTCGTCGCGGCGAACACCGCCTTCACCGCGAGCGTGCCGAGCGACGGACGCATGGACGAGCGCGCCTTCGACGGACGTGCCTTCGCCGACGTCCTCGCGGCGATCGACCTGCCGACGGCGACGCTCGACACGCTGCGGGACGTGGCCCGTGACCGAGCGCCGCGGACGACGCTGCAGCGACAGCAGGCGCGGAACCGGATGTGGCAGCTCACGGTGACGTTCATCTCGCACGGGAGCGCGCCGCTGCTCCTCTGCGTCGCGCGCGACGTCACCTCCGAGGCCGAGCTCCATCGACGCCTGCGGGATGCGCGCGCGCGGGTCGGAGCCCTGACCGGCTTCGCGCGTGCCAGCCTGTCCTTCGATGCCGAGCGCATCACGGAGGCCGCCGTGCGCGCGGCCGCCGAGGTCGCCAACCAGGGCGCGGCGGTCGTCTATCTGGGCGGAGCGACGGAGCCGCTTCGCCTGGCGGCGTCGTTCGGATTGTCGAAGGCACGGCTTCCGGGCGTGCCGGACGTCCTGCCCGCGGGATCCTACCCGTTGACGCGCCGGAGTCTGGCGAGCGGGACCATCGGCGTGGTCAGCCACGCCGATGCGGCGCAAAGCAGCGAGCGGGTGTTGATGCGCAATCTCGGCATGATGCTGATGGCGATCCTGCCGCTCCGCAGCCCGTTCGAGGCGTTCGGCGTGATGCTCGCCATGTACCGCGCCGCGCGCCGCAACGTGGTCCCGGAAGAGATGCAGATGTTCGAGGCCTGCGCCGACCAGCTGGCGCTGGCGTTCGAGCACGCCCGCCTCTACGCGGAGGTGGAGAAGGAGCGCGCGGAGCTCGCGCTCGTCCTCGACCAGATCCCGGACGCCGTCGTCATCGCCGACCGGAACGGCCGTATCGCGCACGCGAACCCGGCCGCGGCTCGCCTGTTCGGGGCCGACGCCCTGGCGGACGATGCCGCGATGCCCGGCCACGCATCCCCGCCCTCCGCGTTCGCCGAGCTCGGTCTCACCGCGGCGCTCGAGGGCGAGACGGTCCGCGGCGTCCCGGGCGTCGTCCGCACCGGCAGCGGTGAGCCGGCCCGGATCATCGCGTCTGCCGCCGCCCTGAAGACGCCGACCGGCGAACGCCATGGCGCCGTGGCCGTCGCGACCGACGTTACGGCCCTGCGGCGCGCGGAAGAGGCGCTTCGCATGCTCGCGGATACCAGCGCCACGCTCGGCGCATCGCTCGAGGTGGGCGGCACCCTGCCGATCCTCGCTCGCCAACTGGTACCGGGCCTCGCCGACCTCTGCGCCATCGACCTCCACGAGAACGGCGTCGCGACCCGGGCCGGGGTGGCGTATCTCGGGACGATCGATCCGGACACCGCCGCCCTGCTCGAACGCTGCACGTGGCCGGTCGACGGACGGTCCGACCCCGCCGTCGTCGGCCCGGTGCTGGCCGAGCGCGTCCGGCACGACACGCTCGACGCGCTCACCCCCGACCCCGACCATCGTCGGCTTCTGCGCGAACTCGATCTCCAGTCGTTCATGCTGGTGCCGATCGCCGCTCGCGGGCGGCGGTCCGGCCTCCTGTGGCTCGCCACGGCGGCCTCGGGCCGGCGCTATACGCCCGACGACCTCGCCCTCGCCGGAGACCTGGCACGCCGCATCGCGACGGCCGTCGACAACGGCCGCTTGTTCGCCGAGGTGCAGCGCGCGGACCGCCTGAAGGACGAGTTCCTCGCCATGCTGTCGCACGAGCTGCGCACCCCGCTCGCCCCGGTGATGGCCTGGCTGCAGATCCTGAAGCGGGGACCCGATCCCGCGCACGTGCGCAGCGCCATGGAGGTGATCGAGCGCAACGTGCGACTGCAGGCGAAGCTCATCGACGACCTCCTCGATCTGAGCGCCATCACGCGTGGCAAGATCACGCTCGAGCGCACGCCCCACGACCTGCGCAGCACCGTCGAAGCGGCCGTCGAGACGGTCCGCCCGACCGCCCTCGCAAAGAGCCAGACGCTGCGGTGGCGGCTGCCCGACGATCCGCTCGTGATCGAGGGCGACCCGGGACGGCTGCAGCAAGTCGTGTGGAACCTCCTCGCCAATGCGGTGAAGTTCTCGCCGGAGCGCGGGAGCATCGTCGTCGAGCTGGTGCGCGAGGGGGACACCGCCGTGCTGCACGTCCGCGACCAGGGCATCGGGATCGATGCCGGGTTCCTGCCCCAGATATTCGACATGTTCGAGCAGCAGGACCACGGCAACCGGCGGCGCTACGGCGGGCTCGGCATCGGCCTGGCGCTCGCCCGCCGGATCACCGAGCTGCATCGCGGGACCATCGAGGCGCGGAGCGACGGGCTCGGGCGCGGTGCCGAGTTCTACGTGCGGCTGCCGATCGTGGCGGGGAACGGCACGTCGCCGGGGCGCGCCGCGGGGAGCACCCTCGAGGGCCGCGCGGTGTTGGTGGTCGACGACGCGCCCGACACACGGGACGCGGCCCACCTCATGCTCGAGCACGCGGGGATCCGCGTCGTCGACGCGGCGGAGGGACACGAGGCGCTCGCCAAGCTCGACGAGGGAACCGTCGACGTCGTGCTCTGCGATCTGCGCATGCCGCTGATGGACGGCTTCGAGCTGATCCGCCGCATCCGGGCGGATCCGCGCCATCGCGCGCTGCCCGTCATCGCCGTGTCCGGTTTCGCGGCGCACGACGACGAGCAGCGGACGCGCGCGGCGGGCTTCGACGCCTACATCCGGAAGCCCTTCGTCGAGAGCACCCTCATCGCCGCCGTCGAGCGCGCGATCCACGAGCAGCGGCGAGCCCCCGAGGGCTGACACCGCGACATGTCGGACACCGGCCGCGTGACCCTTGCTCCCGCCGCGCCCGCCGCGCATCGTGGGCGGGAACGGTGATGTCCGAGGACCTCACACCGCTGCAATCGTCCGTGGCGCCGGCAGACGTGCGGCGCGACGTCATCGTCGTCGGCGCGTCCTGGGGAGGCGTCGACGCGCTCCGCCGCCTGGTCTCGACGCTGCCGCCCGATCTGCCGGCGGCGATGTTCGTGGTGCTGCACGTCGCCCCCGACGCGACCAGCCTGATGCCCGCCCTCCTCACGCGCGCCGGACCCCTGCCCGCCCACCATGCGATCGACGGGGAGGCGATCCACCGGGGGACGATCTTCGTCGCGCCGCCCGATCGCCATCTGCTCGTCGAGCGCGGTCGCGTGCGGGTCTGGTCGGGTCCACGCGAAAATCGGTTCCGGCCGGCGATCGACTCCCTCTTTCGTTCGGCGGCGCTCGCATATGGACCGCGCGTCGCCGGCGGGGTGCTCACCGGCGCGCAGGACGACGGCACGGCCGGGCTCGCGCACGTGAAGGCGCACGGCGGCGCCACGCTGGTGCAGGATCCCGCGGAGGCCTTCTGCGCCGACATGCCGCGCAGCGCCCTCACGCACGTGCACGTCGACTTCTGTCTTCCGCTGGTTGCGCTCTCGGCCACGCTCGCGACGCTGGCGACGGCGCCGATCGCGGCCCGGCCGCAGAAGGCCTCGCACGAAGGAGCGATCATGGTGGATCCCGACAAGGAGGACGGCTTCGAGGTTTCGCAGTTCACGTGCCCCGATTGCCACGGGACACTGTGGGTACGGGACGGAAACGTCGTCGAGTTCCAGTGCCGCATCGGCCACCGCTATTCCTCCGAGAGCATGATGTCCGCGCTCGGCGATGCCGTCGAGCGGGCACAGTGGGCGGCGGTGCGCGCGCTGGAGGAGAGGGCCGAGCTGTACCGGCGGCTGGCGGCGCGCCTGAAGTCGAGCGATTCCGCGAGGGCCAGATTCGAGGGCACGGCGCAGGATTCGGACCGACAGGCCAGGCTGCTGCGGGATCTGCTCTCCGAGACCCGGCGCTGACGAGCCGTCAACCGCCGCGACGGCACGACGCACCACCGGTGCCATCGTTCGACCGCCGTGCAAAACCCGGGGCGAAGGACTGGACAGATCTACAAAGGCTTTTCCCCGGGAGCGCCGGAAACGGCGGATCTCCGCAGCCCGGACCCCGAGGCGCGACTCTTGCTCGGAGACACCGCAGGACGAGGCCCCCGTCAGGAGGATCAATGAAGACCTTACGATGGACGCTGTTCACTCTCGTGGTGGCGATCGCGCTCGTGTCGGTTTCGCCGGTCCGGGCCGGGACGTCCCCGCCCGACAACTCCGGCAAGAACGTCCGGGACCGGAGCGCCAACGCCGTCACGGCCGATAGTCAGTCGAACTCGGAGAGCGATCTCCGGATCACGCAAGCCATCCGCCAGGCGGTCGTCCAGGACAAGGACCTCTCCACCTCGGCCCACAACGTGAAGATCATCACCAACGAAGGGGTGGTGACGCTGCGCGGTCCGGTGACGTCCCAACAGGAGAAGGCCACGATCGAGGCGAAGGCGACGCACGTCGCGGGTGTGACGCGCGTCGACAATCGGCTCGAGATCGCCAAACGCTAGAGAATCGGAGCGACCATGAAGAACACAGCGGTATTCGGAATCCTGGCGACGGATGCGCAAGCGCAGCGCGTCGCCATCAAGCTCAAGGCGGCCGGTTTCGACGGCAACGACATCTCGGTGCTCCTCCCCGACGACGCCGGCACCCGGGATTTCGCCCATGAGGCCCACACGAAGGCGCCCGAGGGGGCGGCAACCGGCGGCAGCGTCGGCGGCCTCCTCGGCGCCGGTCTCGGCTGGCTCGTCGGCGTCGGCTCGCTCGCCATTCCCGGCGTCGGGGCGTTCATCGCCGCCGGCCCCATCATGGCGGCCCTCGGCGGGGCGGCGGTCGGCGCCGCCGTGGGCGGCATCGCGGGAGCGCTCGTCGGCATGGGGATGCCCGAACTCGAGGCGAAGCAGTACGAGAGCAAGATTCGCGACGGCAACATCCTCATCTCCGTGCACACCGACGACGGCGCCGAGCGCGGTCGCGTCAAGACCATTCTCGAGGAGGAGGGCGCGCGCAACATCTCCAGCACCGGCGAAACCTCCGTCAAGGGCAGCCACGCCGGCGCGCACGCGTAGCGGCGGGGAGCCACCGAGCCGAGGGCGTCGCGTCCACCGCATGGCGGCGCCCCGGCTCCTCCTCGTGCTGACGATCGGTGCGCTGCTCGCGCAGGCGCCTCCGGCGCACGGCTTTTCGGTGCTCGCCCATCAGGCCGTCGTCGACATGGCGTGGGAGGGCTCGATCGTCCCCGAGATCCGGCGCCGATTCCCGCAGGCATCCGCCGAGGACATCCAGGGCGCGCGCGCCTACGCATACGGCGGCGCGCACATCGCCGACCTCGGATACTATCCCTTCGGCAGTCGGCTGTTCACGGATCTCCTCCACTACGTCCGCACCGGCGACTTCCTGACGGCGCTCCTCGCATCGGCGCGTGACCCCGACGAGTACGCGTTCGCGCTCGGCGCGACCGCCCACTACATCACCGATTCGATCGGCCATCCGGAAGGGACCAACCGCGCCGTTCCCGACATCTATCCCGATCTCCGCCGGAAGTACGGGGGCGTCGTCACCTATGCCGACGACCATGGGGCGCATCTGATGACGGAGTTCCGCTTCGACATCTACCAGATGTCGCGCGACAAGCGCACGCGCGACCTCTTCGACCACGCGCTCGAGTTCGAGGTATCGCAGCGGGCGCTCGACGACGCCTTCCAGAAGACCTACGGATTACGGCTCGCGGATCTCTTCGAGAGCACCGACGTCGCGATCCTCACCTACCGCTTCGCGTTCCGCGAGCTCATCCACGAGGCGACCGGCATCGCCTGGGAGCTGTACGAGGCCGACATCCGTGCGCTCGATCCGCAGGCGACGCCGGCCGGATTCGTCTACGATCTGTCGCGCGCCGACTTCGAGAAGCAGTTCGGCAAGACGTTCCGGGAGCCCGGCTATTTCGCAAAGTTCTTCGCCTTCCTGGTGAAGCTCGTGCCGAACGTCGGCCCGTTCAAGCGCATGGCGTACAAGCCGCTGCCGGCGGCGGCGGCGGTCCTCTTCACGGCGGCGCTCCGGCATTCGACCGCGCGCTACCGCGATACGGTCGCCCGGCTTCGCAGCGGTCGGGTCTCGTTCACGGACGACAACCTCGACACCGGGAGACCGATCCGGGACGGGGAGTACGAGCCGGCCGACGAGGCCTATGCGTCGTTGGTCGAGAAGCTGGCGGGGCACGACTTCGCGAACGTCTCCGACGGCCTGCGCCGCAGCATCCTGCGATTCTACCGCGTGTCGACCGCGCCGTTGGACGTCGCCGATGCCCACGGCCGCGGACATCTCACGGGTCGCGAGACGCGCACGCTGCGGGAAGAGCTCGCGGCGCTGGCAGCGGCAGGGCGACGTCGCGAGGATGGCGGACCATGAGGCCGCCCGGCCCCGAACGCGATCCGCCACCGGCCCGCCCGCCGATCCAGGACCCGCCGGCCCCGCGACCCGATCCCGGCCCGGGACCCGACCGGCCGCCGGCGCCTGTCGGCGATCCGCCACCGGACGACGGTGTTCAGGCCGCGGCGTTCCCTGACGCCGCCCCCTGCGCAGCGGAGGCAAATCTTACATGCCGTGCGGCTGGCACGGAAGTCGCGGCGCCGCACGCGTGATTGACGACCCCCGCCATTTCGTCAAGCCTCCGTTCGCCATCCCGCAGCGTCGCACAAACGGACCGCCTGCGAGCCGCGCGGGCGAGGATTCGACGCCGGCACATGCCGGGACGGCAGAGGTCGCGGCGCCGGCGGTCCGCCCGTCGTCGCCGTGGCGCGCGACGCTCGGCGCGATCCCGGCCGCGGACGGCACCCGCTTCCGGGTCTGGGCGTCCGACGCGCGCATGGTCGAGGTGCGCACCCAGAGGGCCAACGGATCGTACCGCCGCACGCTCCTCCAACCCCTCGGCGACGGCATGTACGAGACGGTCGTTCCCGGCGCGCTGCCCGGGGATCGCTACGCGTACTTCCTCGACGGCAACGGTCCGCTGCCCGACCCGGCCTCGCGCTTCCAGCCCGACGGCGTACACCGGTCGTCCGCCATCGTCGATCCGCGTGCGTTCTCGTGGTCCGACATCGGCTGGCGCGGGATAGCGCTCGACGATCTCGTCCTCTACGAGCTGCACGTCGGCACCTTCACGAAGGAGGGCACGTTCACCGCAGCGATCGAACATTTGGCGTACCTGCGCGATCTCGGCGTCACGGCCGTCGAGCTGATGCCGGTCGCGGACTTCCCGGGGCAGCGCAACTGGGGCTACGATCCGGCCGCGCTCTTCGCGCCGGCACGCTGCTACGGCACCCCCGACGCGCTCCGCAGGCTGATCGACGCCGCCCATCACCTCGGCCTCGCCGTGATTCTCGACGTCGTCTACAACCACTGCGGGCCGGCGGGGGCATACGCCCCGGTCTTCAGCCGGCAATTCCTCACCGCCCGGCATCGGAGCTGCTGGGGCGCCGGCGTCAACCTCGACGGCGAGGGCAGTCGCCAGACGCGCGACCTGCTGATCGAGAACGCGCTGATGTGGGTGCACGAATACCATGTCGACGGCCTGCGCCTCGATGCGACGCACGCGCTCGCCGACGACGGTCCGCGGCATTTCCTCGCCGAGCTGAGCGCGCGCGTGCACGCCAGCGTCGACGGGCGTCGGGTCCTGCTGATCGCGGAGGACGATCGCAATCTCGCGGAGCTCGTCCTGCCGCCGCCGGCGGGCATGGGGCTCGACGCCATCTGGGCCGACGACTTCCACCATCAGATGCGCCGGCTCCTCGCCGGAGACGGCGACGGCCACTTCCAGGACTTCACCGGCACGGTCCGCGATCTCGCGACGACGCTGCGTCAGGGGTGGTTCTACACCGGCCAGTCCTCGCGCTTCCGCGGAGCGCGGCGCGGCACGGATCCGGGCGCGCTCGAGCCGCGCCGCTTCGTCATCTGCCTGCAGAACCACGATCAGATCGGCAACCGCGCCCTGGGCGATCGATTGACCGACGTCGTCGACCCGGCCACCTACCGGGCCGCGTCCACGCTCCTCCTGTGCGCGCCCGAGACGCCGCTCATCTTCATGGGGCAGGAGTGGGCGGCGCGGACGCCGTTTCGCTACTTCACCGATCACGAGCCGGCACTCGGACGCACCGTCACCGAGGGCCGCCGCCGCGAGTTCGCGGCCTTTGCGGCGTTCGCCGCCCCCGAGGCGCGCGCGCGCATCCCCGATCCGCAAGCCCCCGAGACGTTTCTCTCCAGCCGGCTGGATTGGCGGGAGCGGCAGCACGAGCCCCACGCCGCCGTCCTCCGGCTCTATCGCAGCCTCATCGCGCTCCGACGCGTCCTGCCGCCGCTGCGCGACGCGCGCCGCGACGGTTTCGCGGTCCAGGCGATCGACGACGCGACCCTGGCATTGCGCCGCGACGCGGAGGACGGGGAGATCCTCCTGATCGTCGTCCGTCTGGTCGGCGGCGGCACGTGCGTCGTGCCGGCGGCGCTCGCCCGGACGGCGCAGCGCTGGTCGGTCGTCATGACGACGGAAGAGGCACGCTTCGCGGCCGATCCCCGGCCGCCCCTGCTCCGCTCCATCGAGCCGCTGCGTGTCGCGTTCGCGCGGCCGTCGGCCATGATCCTCATCCCGGCCTGAGGTGCGCATACCCGGCGCGACATATCGCCTCCAGCTGAACGCCGCCTGCACGTTCGCCGACGCCGCCGCCGCCGTCCCCTACCTCGATCGGCTGGGCGTCACGGACCTCTACTGCTCCCCGATCTTCGAGGCGCATCCGGGCAGTACGCACGGCTACGACGTCGTCGACCACGGCCGGCTGAGCACCGCCCTCGGCGGTGAGAGCGGGTACGCGCAACTGAGCGCGGCGCTCGGCGCGCACGGCATGGGGATGCTCGTCGACATCGTGCCCAACCACATGAGCCTCGAGCGGCCGCAGGCGAACGCCTGGTGGGACGACGTGCTCGAGAACGGCCCGGCCTCGCCGTACGCCCGCTACTTCGACGTCGACTGGCACCCCGTCAAGCCGGAGCTGCGGAACAAGGTGCTGCTGCCCCTCCTCGGCGATCAGTACGGCCGCGCGCTCGAGCGCGGCGAGCTCAGGCTTGTGCTGCGCGACGGGGCGCTCCGCCTCCGCTACGGCGAGACCGAGCTCCCGATCAACCCCCGACGTGCGCCCCTCGTCCTGCGTCAGGGCCTCGACGCGCTGCGCGCGCGACTCGGCGAGGAGGACGCGGATCTGGGCGAGCTGCTCGCCATCCTGCGCGCGCTCGACGACCTGCCGGCGATCGTCGAGACCGATCCCGACCGCATCGCGCAGCGCCAGCACGAGAAGGAGGCGTGCCGCGTCCGCCTCGCCCGGCTGATCGCGCGCTCGCCGGCCATCGCCGCGCACGTCGAGGCGAGCGTGGAGGCGGCGAACGGACGGCCCGGTCAACCGGCGAGCTTCGACGCGCTGCACGCCCTGCTGGAGGTCGAGGGCTATCGCCTCGCCTACTGGCGCACCGCGTTCCACGAGATCAACTACCGCCGCTTCTTCGACGTCAATGCGTTGATCGGTCTGCGCGTCGAGGAGCCCGCGGTCTTCGCGGCGACGCACGCGCTGCTCGGCGAGCTCGTCCGTCGGGGCATGATCACCGGGGTGCGGGTCGATCACCTCGACGGCCTCTTCGACCCGCGCGGATATCTCGAACGCCTGCGCGAGGCGCTCGGCGGCGGCGGGCCGCTCTACACGGTCGCCGAGAAGATCCTCGTGCCGGGGGAGGCACTCCCGTCCGACTGGGCGCTCGAGGGCACGACGGGATACGACTTCCTGAACGACGTGGCCGGGCTGTTCGTCGACGGCCGCAACGTCCGCGCCATGCGCCGCACATGGGAGCGGTTCACCGGGCGGCGCGAGCGCTTCGAGGACCTCGCGTACCAGGGCAAGCGCGACGTGATGGACGCCACGCTCGCGAGCGAGCTGAACGTCCTGGCGCACGCCCTGAACCGCATCTCCGAGGCGGACCGGCGGTCGCGCGACTTCACCCTGCAGAGCCTCCACCACATGCTCCGCGAGGTGACCGCGGCGTTTCCCGTCTACCGTACGTACATCACGGAGGCCGGGCACACCGAGTCGGACGCGCGCCGCATCGAGTCGGCGATCGGGCGCGCGCGGCGGCGGAACCCCGGCATCGACCCCTCGATCTTCGACTTCGTGCGCGACGTGCTCCTCGACCGGCCGGTCCCGGGCCTGACGCCGGACGAGCGCACACGGCGGATCGCCTTCGCCATGAAGCTGCAGCAGTACACGGGGCCCGTGCAGGCGAAGGGCGTCGAGGACACCGCCTTCTACCGCTACAACGTCCTCCTGTCGCTGAACGAGGTCGGCGGCGCGCCGCAGACGTTCGGGCGCCCGCCGGCCGATTTCCACGCCGCCAATCGCCTGCGGCGGGAGCACTGGCCGCATGGGCTGCTGTGCACCGCGACGCACGACACCAAGCGCGGCGAGGACACACGCGCGCGCCTGAGCGTCCTCTCGGAGATGCCGATGGAGTGGAGCCGCGCCGTCGCCGGGTGGGCGCGGCTGCATGCCTCGTATCGCACGGTGAACGAGGGTCAGCGCGCACCCGACCGGAACGACGAGTATCTCCTCTACCAGACGCTCGTCGGCATCTGGCGCGGGGAGGGCTTCGCGACGCTCGCCCCGCGCGTGGCTGAGTACATGACGAAGGCCACCCGCGAGGCGAAGCTCCACACCAGCTGGATCCACACGGACACGGCGTACGAGAGCGCCGTCTCGTCCTACGTCGAGCAGGTGCTGACGGGGCCGCGCGTGCCGGCCTTCCGGGCGGCGTTCGAGCCGTTCGCCCGGCGGGTCGCCCGCCTGGGCACGATCGGATCGCTCGCGCAGCTCGTCCTGAAGCTCGCCTCGCCGGGCGTGCCCGATTTCTATCAAGGCACCGAGCTCTGGGACCTGACGATGGTCGACCCCGACAACCGCCGTCCCGTCGGCTTCGCGGCGCACGCGGCGATGCTCGCGCGCCTGGAGCCCCTGCTCGCGGAGCGCTCCCCGGCACGCCGCGCGGCGGGCGTCTCCGCGCTCGTCGACGATTGGCAGGACGGACGGCTGAAGCTGTTCGTCACCGCGTGCGCCCTGCGGTTCCGGCGGGCGCAGCGCGCCGTGTTCCGCGACGGCGACTACCTGCCGCTCGATGCCGCCGGGGAGCGCGCCGAGCACGTCGTGGCGCTGGCACGCCGCGTGGGGCGCGCCTGCGTGATCGCCGTCGTCCCGCGGCTGGTGGCCGCGCTCGCCGAGCCGGACGGCGCGCTCCGTCCCGACGCCTGGCGGGACACGACGCTCGTCCTCCCGCCCGGATCGCCCGGCACGCTGACCGACGTGATCGCTGGCGGCACCTACGAGGTCGCCGACCGATCCCCGCTCCGCTTGTCCCGGCTGTTGCACGCCGCGCCCGTCGCGCTGTTGCACGGCGAGACCGCGCCGCCCGGCCGCCCGTCGTGAACCGCCCCGGCGCGGGCATCGCGCCGCCCGTCGTCGCGCGCGCCGGTCGTCAGCGCAGGGAGCGGAGGTACGCGATCACCGCGCGCGCATCCTCACCTGAGAGCCGGAACGTCGGCATCGGCGGACGCAGCATCCGGCCGCTCCGGGCGATTCCCGACGTCAGCAGCCGGATCGCCTGCTCGTCGGTGTAGGCGGTGAGGCCCGCGATCCGCGGTGCCACGATCGCCCAATGCGTGGCGAACGCCGGGGCGTGGACCGGAATCGGTCCGCCTTCCAGCCACCGGTCGCGGTCGAGTGTGCCGTCCTCGCGCCGCGGCGTATGGCACTCGCCGCACATGGCCACCCGCTCGACGAGGTAGCGCCCGCGCTCGACCGCGCCCCCGTGGGCGCTGCCCGGCACGATCGCCACGAGCAGCGCGGCCACGCTCGACCATCGTCGGGTTGTCGTGCGGGGCGTGGCCATGCGCGGATCAGACGGCGCCGCGGCGCCGCGCGTAATCGCGGGCCGCCTTGCCGATCGCCGCGCGCGCCGCCGCCGTGCCGGCCCATCCCTCGACGACGACCTCCTTGCCGGTCAAGCGGCTCGCGCTGACGAAGAACTCCTCGAGCTCCGCACGGACGCGCTTCGAGACCCCGGACGCGTCCGCGTGGCGTGGATCGCCGGCGGGCACCGCGATCACGCGATCGTTCCGCAGGCGCGACGCTCCGCTCGGCTTGCGCTGCGTCAGGCGGACGACACCGAGCGGCCTGCTCGCGATCACGACGCCGGGCCAGGTCGCCGACTCCAGCAGCACCATCGCGTCCAGCGGGTCACCGTCCGCCTGCGTGCCCGGCACGAAGCCCCAATCGTACGGATAGGTGACGCCGAGAAGGAGCGAGCGCTCGAAGAGGAACGCGCCCGTGCGCGGATCGTACTTCACCTTGCACGACGAGCCCCGCGGCGTCTCGACCACGACGCGCACGTTGCCCGACTCGTCGCACCACGGCAGGTCGTTGAAATCGGGCACGTGCCTATTGTAGCAAAGCGCACGCCGATAGCCGAGACCGCCGCGCGCGCCGGACGGCGGCCCGAGCTGTCGGCGGGCGACCTCGATGCCGGATGGGACCAACCCGACGTCGGTGACGAGACCGTCGGCGGCTCCGCCCCGACTCCGGACCAGGATCAGGGGGACGCGATCGGCAAGGCGCTCGGGATCTCGTACAGCGGGACGGAGCCGCTCCACGCGACTCTGCTGCCGGAGATGTCCTGCCGGTCGGGTCCGACCTACGCCGAGCGCCGCTCGGGCTCGCGCGGAGCCGGCGCCGGAGTCAGGATCGCGCGCGCGCGCGCCAGGGCCGCCGCGAGGTGCGGCTGGAGGTTCGCGTCGCCGATGTGGCGGTGGAACTCCGCTTGCTCCATGAGCTGGGCCGGCTGGTCGCGCATGCCACAGAGCACGAGGTGACGCCCCGAGGCGTGCAGCGTATCCGCCAGGCGCTCCAACGCGTGCAGCCCGGTGGCATCGATCGCGGTCATGTTGCGCAGCCGCAACACCACCACCCGCGGCAACGCGGCGAGCGCGCCCTGGATGACCGCGAGCTTGTCCGCCGCGCCGAAGAGAAACGGGCCGTGGATGCGGTAGACGACCACGCCATCCGGAATGGGATTGGACTGGAGGCTATGCACCACGCCATCCGCCACGTACTCCGGGGTGACCCGGGAGACCGTCGTCGTGACCGTCACCTTGCGGATGTAGAGCAGCGCTCCGAGGATCATTCCCGCTTCGACGGCCACCGTGAGATCGGCGAGGACGGTGAGCGTGCAGGTGATCACCCATACCGCGATGTCGCCCCGGCTGAGCCGCAGGATGTCCGGGATCTCCGCCCACTCGCCCATGTTGTAGGCCACCACCATGAGAATCGCCGCGAGGACACAGAGCGGAATGTGCCTGGCGAGCGGCGCCGCGACGAGCACGATCGCCAGCAACGTGCCGGCATGGATGATGCCGGCGATCGGCGTGCGCGCGCCGGAGCGGATGTTGATCGCTGTCCGGGCGATGGCGCCCGTCGCCGGCAGGCCGCCCACGAGCGGCGACATGAGGTTCGCGACGCCTTGCGCGAAGAGCTCGACGTTCGGGTTGTGCGTGTCCCCGGACATCCGGTCGGCGACCACCGCCGAGAGCAGCGACTCGATCGCGCCCAGCATCGCGACGGTGAACGCGGGCGCGAGCAGCGGCAGGACCAGATCCGCCCGGAAGCGCGGCATCACGAACGTCGGCCAGCCGCTCGGAAGGTCCCCGAAGCGGCTGCCGATGGTCTCCAGCGGCAGGTGCAGGCTCCACGCGATCGCGGTGCCGAGGAGCAGCGCGACCACCGAGCCCGGTATCGCGGAACGGTAGCGGCGCACGAGCAGCATCGCAGCCAGCACGCCGCCCGACATCGCCGTCGCCGGCCACGAAAGCGTGTGCCAATGGGCGGCGAGCGCCTGGAGCCGGCCCAGGAACTCGCCGGGCACGGCCGCAACGGTCAGCCCGAAGAAGTCCTTGATCTGCGTGCTCGCGATGAGCACCGCGATGCCGTTGGTGAAGCCGATCACGACCGGGCGCGGGATGTACTTGACGGTGGTGCCGAGACCGGTCACCCCCAGCAGGACGAGCACCGCGCCCGCCATGAGCGTGCTCATGAAGAGCCCGTCGAGGCCGTGCTTCGCCACGATGCCCGCGACCACGATGACGAACGCGCCGGTCGGGCCACCGATCTGCGTCCGCGATCCGCCGAGTGCCGAGATGAGGAACCCGGCGACGATGGCACAGTAGATGCCCGATTGCGGCGTGACGCCGCTGGCGATCGCGAAGGCCATCGCGAGCGGAAGGGCCACGAGGCCGACCGTCACCCCCGCCACGGCGTCGGCCGCGAAGGCCTGCGCGGTGTAGCCTCGCAGGCAGAGCACCAGCTTCGGCAGCGCCGGCGCGCTCTCATCCCGACCGCCGCCACCCATCTCCTCCACCGCCTCCACCCTAGAGTCCTTTCAGGATCTGCAGCGCTTCCTCGACGTGCGCCTGGAAATAGCGGCGCATGATGGCGAGCACCTCGCTCAGCAGCGGATCACGGAGGGCGTAGAATACCTGGGTCCCCTCCTTGCGATTGACGACCAGGCCCTTCGCCCGCAGCACGCTCAGGTGTTGCGACAGGTTCGCCGGCTCGATGCCGATCCGCTCGACCAGGACGCTGACCGGCAGCTCGCCCCCGTGGAGACACTCCGCGATGTGGATGCGGGTCGGGTGCGCGAGCGCCTGGAACACCTCGGCCTTGAAGCGGCGAAGCGCGAGTTGTCCGTCGAGCGATCCCTTGGGCCCGCCAGGCCTCCGTGTTTGCGTCATTGCGATATTTCGCAAGTATGTACCACGCCGGCCGCCTCGTCAACGGCGGAATACCGCAAGAACCTGCGCCATCCCCACCGTGACCGTAGGGATGCTCTCGCAGTTCCCGTGGCGGAACGCGCGACGGGGTGGCACGTCCCCTGCTCTTCTGCGACACGCCGTCGCGCACGTCATGGACATACGGTCCGCCGGAGACGGGGGCTCCGGCGCTCCCGGCCGACCGCACGCGCACCTTGCTGGTGAGGGGCCGGCGGTTCCTCGCCCACCTCGGGGCGCGATGGGAGAGCCTTCCGCTCGGCCCCACGGCGGCGAGCATCGTCGGGATCGGCGCGATCGTGGTCCTCGCCGGGACGCTCTTCCTCTTCCGTGTGGGTGCCGCCGAGATCTGCAGCAGCAACGAGGCCGTGGAGGCGCTCGTCGTGCAGCAGATGGTCGAGCACGGGGACGTGCTCGCGCCGATGCTGAACGGGCACGAGCCGATGTTCAAGCCCCCGCTGTTCCACTGGGCGGCGGCGGCGATCGCGGGCGTGCTCGGGATGCACGAGGTGACGGAGCTCACGGTGCGGCTGCCGTCGGTCGTATTCGGTCTCGCGTGCGTCCTCCTCACGATGCTCTTCGTGCGGAGCTGGCTCGGGGTCGGCAACGCCATCCTCTCCGGCCTGATCCTGCTCGCGGCCTACCAGTACGTCATCGAGGCGCGATTCGGACGCGTGGACATGGCCCTGACGTGCTGCGAGTCGCTGGCGCTCTTCGCGCTTCTCGCCTGGCTCACGCGCGGCGATCGCGCCCCCCTTTCGCGGCGGCGCGCCTCGACGTTCGCCGACGCGCGGCTGTACGTCGCGGCGGTCGCGCTCGGCCTCGGCGTGCTCGCGAAGGGCCCCGTCGGAATGGTGCTGCCCCTCGCCGCGGTAGGCCTCGCGCTGGCGATCGAGCGGCGTTGGACCGACCTGCGGGCCCTCGCGTCACCGGGGCCGCTCCTGACGCTCCTCGCGGTGAGCGCGAGCTGGTATCTCGCCTGCCTCGCGGCCGGGCACCTCGACGTCCTGCACCGGCAGATTCTCGACGAGAACTTCAGCCGGTTCACGGGCGGCATCCGCACGATGTCGCCGTTCTACTACGTGAAGCCGGTCCTCCTGAACTCGCTGCCGCTCAGCCTGGTCGTGCCCATGGCCGTCGTCAGCGGGTGGCGCACGCACCGGGCGCGGGGGACCGACGCCGCCGCCGATCCGCGTCCGTTCGTGCTCGCCGTGTTCTGGGTCCTGACCCTCCTCTTCTTTTCCGTCGCCGCGTACAAGCGGCGCGCCTACCTGCTGCCGCTCTGGCCCCCCGCGGCCGCGCTGCTCGTCTGGTGGGTCGAGTCGCAGCGTGACGACGCCCGTCGGCGACTGGCCAAGGGGTGCCTCGCGGTGACCTGCCTGCCGCTCATCGTCTTCAACCTCTGCTTCGCTCCGCTCGCCGAGCGTTCCGCCTGCGGCGGCGCGCAGTACCGCGCCGCCGCCCGAACGATCGACGCCACCGTCCCGCGCCGGGAGCCGCTCTATTTCGACGCCGCGACGAGCGAGTCGGCGTCGTTGCTCTTCTACCTGGACCGCACCGTGCCGGTGCGGCCCGCGACGCCTCGCGAGCTCACCGACGGCTACATGCTCATGCCGGAGGCCGCGTGGGCCGCGCGCGCCGCGCCGACGGGCATGCGACGGCTCCTCACGGTGCCGCTCGGGCGTCACCGGCTGATCCTGGCGGAAGGGGCGGCGACCGAGCAGCGATGCCGCGACGTCGGGTCGCCGACGCGCGTCGATGACGTCTCGCCCCGCTAGGTCGAGGGTCCGGGCACCGTTCATGACTCGTGCCGAGCGCGTCGGGCTCTGGGCACTCGCCGGCGCGGTGGCGTCCGTCGTCGCGATGCCGTGGCTCCTGTGGGTCGACGAGGCGACCTACCAATGGCTCCAGTTCCACCGCAGCTGCGCGACGCCGATGCAGGCCGACGCCCTGCAGTGGGTCGTGACCGGCCTCCTGGTCGCGCTGATCGCGATCGCCGTTCTGGTGCGCGGGTGGCGGCATCCACGCGAGCTGGCGACGGGCGTCGGGGTGGTCGTGAGCGGCGCCGCCGTCGGCGAGCTGCTCAAGACGATCCTCGAGCGGCTGCGCCCACGGGCGCTCCCGATCACGAGCGGCGCCAACAGCTTCCCGAGCGGGCACATCATGAACACGACGCTCGTCGCGGCGGCGGCCTACCTCCTCGTCCGCCGCTCGGCGGCCCCGCGGTGGGTGCGCGCGCTGGCGGGCGTGCTCGTGGCCGCGAGCGTCTGCCTGCAGGCGACGGCGCGCGTGCTGCGCGGCAGCCATTGGGTGAGCGACGTCCCCGGGAGCGTGCTCGCGGCGGTCGCCTGGGCGCTCGGCGCGGGAGCGTTCATGCGGCTCTCGATCCGGAGCCGCGTCGTCGCGGCGGCGCTCGCGACGGCGGCCTTCGCGGTGACGTATCGCCTGCCCGTCGCGCGCCTGTCGCTGCCGTCCGCGCTCGACGACGCGCTTCTGCGGGCGTCGACGCCGGCGGGCGAAGGGGACCCCGGCCTGCGTGGGGACACCGGCGCGCTCCCCGAGCGGCGGCTCACCGTACCGGGCGTCGCGGGCGCCGCGGTGTTGAAGATCGCGCTGCAGGCGCGATGCGCCGAGCATCCGCGCGACTGCTGCGCGTCCATCACCGCGACCGTCAACGACTGGACGGCGCCCCCGTTGACGATCTCGAGCGCGTGGCACGAGTTCCACCTCGTTCCGCCGCCGGGCGTGCTCCGTGACGGTCCGAACACGGTCGCGCTGATGGTACACGACCAGCACTGCGGCGACGGCCGCAGGTGCGCCGGCATCGGGGTCGGGTTCGCGCGCGTCCCTCACGGGTGAAGGGCACTCCCGGCTCGGTGCGGGATGTGCTTCCGCCCAGACGTACATTCGACGGGCGATCGCGAACGCGATAGCAGGCGTGATCACCGAGCGATGACGATCCGGGATGTCGTGGGAGTCCTGTACTACTTCGGTCCGGCATACGCGGCGGACGTCGGCCCCGTGATTGCGGCGGTTCTTCTGCCGCGCTTCGATCGCGCGATCGACGGCGGCATGACGTTGCGCGGGCGACCACTGCTCGGCGGCCACAAGACCTGGAGAGGGCTCCTCGCCTGCGTGATTGCGGGTGTCGGCACCTGGGAGGCGCAGCGCTATGTCTACCGCATGGGCCTCTTTCGCGCCTTCGCACTGGTCGACTACGACACCCAATCCGCGCTGCACGGACTGCTCATGGGACTCGGCGCGGGCGTGGGCGATGCTCTCAAGTCGCTGCTCAAGCGACAGGCGGACATCGCACCCGGCGCGCCCTGGCTCGTGTTCGATCAGCTCGACTTCTTCGTCGGTGCGGTTGTCTGCGTTTCGGTCGTCTACGTACCACCGCTCCGGGTCGTCGTCGCAGTGCTGCCGGTCATCTTCCTATGCGACATCGCGGCGACGACCATCCTCTGGCGCCTCGGCCTCAAGGAGCGCTGGCTGTGAGCGACTCCGGCGGCACCACGCTCGAGCTCGCGGGCGGCGCGGATCTTCCGTCCGATTTTTCCCTGCCCTGCCGGCAACTCCCGCCGCCGCGCCGCACCACCGGCCGCGAGCGTCGCTGGCTCGATCCGTTCCGCGGACTCTTCAAGCGGACGGAGCGCGGCATCGATCGCTTGGCGACGCGCCACGTGTATCCGCACGTGTTCGGCATCTGGCACCCCTATTGTTGGCTGCTCCCGCGCCGCTTCTCGCTCGGGATGGCCACCGTGACGCCCCCGCGCTGGCCCCGGGAGGCGGATGCCCTGCGCATCCTGCTCCTGAGCGACATCCACACCGGCGCGTTCCTCCATCCCGAGGTGCTGGGACCGCTGCTGACGGAGTTGATGCGGCTGCAACCCGATCTCGTCGCGCTGAGCGGCGACATCGTCGAAGGGTGGGTGGAGGATCTCGACGGTTTTCTTCCCGTGCTCGCCGTGCTGGCGCAGGCGCCGCTCGGGGCCTGGTATTGCTTCGGCAACCACGACTACTTCACCGGCGAGCCCGGGCGCATCCGCGCGATGCTCGCCTCGATCGGTATCCAGACCCTCTGCAACGAATCGCGTCTGGTCGGCGGCAAGAGCGGGCCGTTCGTCGTCGGCGGCATCGACGACCGCACCCTCGGTGCGCCCGACTGGGAGCGACTCGCCGGCGCCCACGGGCCGCCGCACCTGCTCCTCGCCCACAATCCGGACGACTTCTACGAGGCGGAGCGCCGCGGGGTCGCGCTCGTGCTCTCCGGGCATACCCACGGCGGCCAGATCCGCTTCCCCTCGGGCCCGCCGATCATCCGCCAGAGCCAGTTCTGCCTCGACGAAGGCCTGTACGAGCACGGTTCCGCGATGCTCGCCGTGACGCGCGGCCTCGGGGCCGTCGGGCTCCCGTGGCGGGCGGGAGCCGATCCGGAGGCCCTGCTCCTCCGGGTCCGCGCCGTGCCGTCATGATGGTCGTCGCCCGCGCCTTGCCCTACTAAGACGAGGATCAGCTCTGCGTCGGGGACGCGGTTCAGGGCGTTTTCCCTCTCATCGATCGGCCTGGAGGTGTGCTTCCACGAACCAGAGCCACTTGTCGATGCCACGTGAGACTTCGGCGAAGAGATCGGCGGTGTCGGCGTCGGAGAGCTCGTTCGCACGGTCGATCTCCGCGTGGACGAGCTTGCCGAACGCACCCAGCACGGCCGCGAGCGCCTCGACGTGCGCCCGGCCGTCGCCACCCTTTGCCGCATACTCCGGCAGCGAGGAGCGCTTGGCCACGACCCGCGCCGTGCCGTCGGCAACCCCACCGAGCTGGACGGCACGCTCGGCGATCAGGTCGACGTACTCCTCGACGGCCTCGTTCACCTCGTCGAACAGCTTGTGCAGGGCGATGAAGACCGGACCCTTGACGTTCCAGTGCGCCTGCTTGCACTGGGTCCGCAGATCGATCGCGTCGGCGACCCGCGCGTTCAGCAGGTCGACGACGCGGCCTCGCGCGGCTTCTGGAAGATCGTTTCTCGTTGGATACATACACACCTCCCCGCTCCTCGCCAGGCGCTGCGCGCGCAAGGAAAGATGCCCCGGCAGGCGAACCGGCTCTCGCTCCGGATTGGCCTTCTCCGGGTCCCGGGACTCGGGTAGAAGGCGAAGCAATGGCCACCGACAAGGGACTGCGTTCGACGCGCAGTCGGTATTCGGTCGAGGGGACGCCGCAGACCGAGCCGCCGTTCCTGGTCGCACAGCTCGTCGTCCTGGTGTTCTTCGCCGGGCCTACGGTCACGGCCGCCAGGAGGTGCCGCCTCCCATGACCACCGTTCCAGACACCATGCAGGCGGCCAGGCTCGATCTCGGGTCCGGAGAGTTCCGCATCCATCAGATCCCCGTTCCGCAACCGCAGCGTGCGGAGGTTCTCGTCCGGGTCCGGGCGGCGGGAGTCTGCCTCTCCGACGTCCACGTCATCGACCGCTCGCTTCCCGACATCCGCACCCGCGACAACCAGACGGTCATCACGATGGGTCATGAGATCGCCGGGACGATCGCGGCCGTCGGGCCCGACGTGCCGCCGATCTGGCACGTCGGCGACAAGGTCTGTCTCACGGCCGGCGACCGCGACGGCCGTTGCTTCAACTGCCTGTACGACGCGGGCTGGTGCCTCACACCGCTCGTACGAGGCGTCCACTACGACGGCGGCTGGGCCGACTACACCGTGACCCACCACCATTCGCTCGCGCCGATCCCCGAGGAGATCCCCTTCGAGCAGGCCGCGATCATCCCTGACGCCGTGTCCACGCCCTGGGGCGCCTTGATGCGCCAGGGCGGCCTCCGCGCGGGCGAGAGCGTGGGCGTGTGGGGCGCCGGCGGGCTCGGTGCCCACGCGATCCGTATCGCCCGGCTCGCGGGCGCGACCCCGATCGTCGCCGTGGACACGCTTCCCGCCGCCCGCGCGCGCGCGCTGGACTTCGGCGCCGACTACGCCTTCGACGCGGCCGACGGCGGCCTCGGCGCGAGGATCCGCGAGGCGACCCGGGGGCGGGGCCTGGACGTCGCCGTCGACTTCGTCGCCATCCCTCCGGTCCGTGTCGCGATCGATGACGCGCTCGCACCCCACGGACGTCTCGTCCTCGTCGGGATGAGCATGCACCCCATCACCCTCCCGCAGGGGGCCCGTTTCCTGCAGCGGCAGCATCGCGCCATCGGCGCCTACGGGGGCGAGCCCGCCGATCTCCATACCCTGGCGAATCTCGTCGTGAGCGGCCGGCTCGATCTGTCGAAGTCGGTCACCGAGGTCCTGCCGCTGACGCAGGCCGCGGAGGCCGTGCATCGGCTCGCGGCCAAGATCGGCAATCCAGTCCGCATCGTGCTCGTCCCCGTGACGCGGTCCGCGGGAGCCTACTGAACTTCTCCGAGAAGGAGGCACCATGCTTCGTTTCGCCGGTTCTCTGCTCCCTCCGCTCTCCGGACTGATCGGCGGCATCCTGCTGTTTGCGGTGTCCCCCCTGGCCGCGAGCCGCGAGGCGCAGTTCCTGGCCGAGAACCACGCCGCCATGTCGAAGATGATGGCGGCGATGGACGTGAAGCCGTCGGGCGACGTCGACGTCGACTTCGTCGCCGCGATGGTGCCGCACCACCAGGGTGCGATCGACATGGCCGAGGCGCAGCTGCGCTACGGAACCGACGAACAGCTCAGACGCCTCGCGCAAGAGATCATCGTGACGCAGCGGGACGAGATCGCCGCCATGCGGCTGGCGATCCGCCAGCCACGATGATGAGACGCCCCGTCATCGCCGCGGTGCTGTTTACCACGGGTATCCTCGCCGCTCGCGTCGGTCGCGCCGGCCAGGCCCCGGGAGCGGCCGACGCGCCCGACATTGCCATCAGCCACCGCGACCGCGTCTACGCGGCCGAACAGTTCTCGAATACCGTGTCCGTCACCGACCCCGCCGACAACAAGCTCCTCGGTGTCATCCGCCTCGGCGATCCCGCGCCCGGCAACCTCAGCCCCCTCTATCGCGGCCAGCTTCTCGTGCACGGCATGGGGTTTTCCCCCGACCATCGCACGATCGCGGTCGTCTCGATCGGCTTGAATTCCGTCACCTTCATCGACACCGCGACCAACACCGTGAAGCACGTCACCTATGTCGGACGCTCGCCGCACGAGGCGTTCTTCACCCCCGACGGGAAGGAAGTGTGGGTAACGATCCGCGGCGAGAACTACGTCGCCGTCCTCGACGGCAACACCTACGAGGAGAAGATGCGCATTGCGGTGCCGAACGGCCCGGGAATGCAGATCTTCTCGCCGGACGGGAAGTACGGGTACGTCTGCTCCTCCTTCACGGCGGAGACCGTCGTCGTCACGACCGCGGACCATCAGATCGTCGGGCACGTGCCGCAGGCGAGCCCGTTCTGCCCCAACATCGCCGCCACCCCGGACGGCAAGCAGGTCTGGTTCACGTTGAAGGACGTCGGGAAGGTCACCGTGTTCGACGCGCATCCCCCGTTTGCCGTGCTGACGACGATCGATACCGGGCCCATCACCAACCACGTCAACTTCGTGCGCAACGCCAACGGCGCCTTCGCCTACGTCACGGTAGGCGGCCTGAACGAGGTCCAGGTGTACCGCACGGACGACTTCTCGAAGGTGGGGAGCATCGCGGTCGGCAGACTGCCCCACGGAATCTGGCCGTCGGGCGATGGCACCCGGGTCTATGTCGGGCTCGAGAACGAGGATCGTCTCGTCGCGATCGACACGCTGGCGAACAAAGTGGTCGCGACCGTCCCGATCGGCCAGGCGGCTCAGGCCGTCAACTACGTGCCCGACGCCGCAGCGCAAGGCGACGGCAGGCAGGGGCTGCAACCGCTGGGCACCGGGGGAGAAGCGGCGCATCTCACCCTCGTGTCCGTCCGGGGGAGGAATCCCCCGCGCGACCGGACGGCCCCGACGAGCGTCGCGCTGTTCGACCAGGGCTTGCTGCAGGTGATGCAGGCGGCCGTCACCGGCCTCGAGCCGAAACGGCCCTATGTGCTCGCGCTGTCGCGAACGGCGGATGGTACCGGCCCCTCGAACCGCTCGCGGCCTTCACCACGAACCCGGCGGGAGCGGCAATCGTCAACGCCCTGGGTCGGTATCTGGTGATCGTTTCCGGTACCGCTGCACGGCCCGGCGCGCCGCTGCAACTCCAGGCGAAGGACGACTGACGACCATCCGCAACCAACGAGGGAACGACGATGAGCACGATCACGACCAAGGACGGTACGCAGATCTACTACAACGACTGGGGCACCGGGCAGCCCGATCGTCTTCAGCCACGGCTGGCCGCTCTCGGCGGACGCCTTCGAGGACCAGATGTTCTTTCTGGCCTCCCGCGGCTACCGCTGCATCGCCCATGACCGCCGCGGCCACGGCCGGTCGAGCCAGCCCTGGGACGGCAACGACCTCGACACCTACGCCGACGACCTCGCGGCGCTCGTCGAAGCGCTCGATCTGGAGCGACGCGATCCACGTCGGCCACTCGACCGGCGGCGGCGAGGTCGCCCGCTACATCGGCCGTCACGGCACGCGGCGCGTGGCCAAGGCCGTGCTGATCGGCGCCATCCCGCCGCTGATGCTGAAGACGGCCGCCAATCCCGGCGGTCTGCCGATCGAGGTGTTCGATCAGCTCCGCGCCAGCGTCGCCGCCGACCGCTCGCAGTTCTGGAAGGATCTCAGCATGCCGTTCTACGGCTACAACCGGCCCGGCGCGAAGATCTCGGAAGGCGTGCGCGAGTCCTTCTGGCTCCAGGGCATGATGGCCGGCTTCCCCGCCTCGTATTTCTGCATCAAGGCGTTCTCCGAGACGGACCTGACCGAGGACCTCAAGAAGTTCGACGTACCGACGCTGATCCTCCACGGCGACGACGACCAGATCGTCCCGATCGGCGCCTCCGCGATGCTGTCGTCCAAGCTGGTCAAGAACGCGACGCTCAAGATCTACGAGGGCGCGCCGCACGGCATGTGCACGACGCTCAAGGACCAGGTCAACGCCGATCTGCTGGCGTTCGTTGAAGCATGATGCACGTGGATCGGAGCGACACCGCGGTGGTTCCATCGAGCCGCAGAAGGTCATCTTCGGCGGGATACTTGGCGAACATGTGCGTGGAATCGCACTGCGCGACCTGCTGGAGCAAGGCTTCGGGGTCCTGGTCGCGAGGGACGCAACGGCCGGCCCCCGCCAACCCGAGTGGGGTGACGGCTCCGCCATGGCCGTCGTCGACTTCAGGTTTCTCGTCCACGCGGTCACGTCCACCGTCGACCTCGTCGTCGCGATGACGAAGAGATGAAGAGCTCCACGATCGCCCTCGCAAGATTGCGAAAGGATCCGGGCGGACTTCGCGATCCCCGGAAACGGCGCGCTTCGGGCCGGCGGGCATCCGTCGTCGCCGACGAGGAGTGCACATGCGTCGGCGATGGCCCGGCCCTTGCTCCTCTGCCGTTCGAGGAGGATGGCTTCGCTATGCCACGCAAAACGGACGACCGCATCCGCCACGAGGTCCTCGAAGAGTTGGAGTGGGACACGCGCCTCGACGGCAGCGCCGTCGACGTCGCCGTCGCGGGTGGGGTCGTGACGCTGACGGGAACCGCCGGGTCCTATGCCGAGAGGCTCGCGGCGCAAAGCGCGGCGCAGCGCGTGCTCGGCGTCACCGACATCGCCAACGAGCTCGCGGTGACGCCATCGGAGCGACACGCGCGCAGCGACACGGAGATCGCGCACGCGGTGCGACACGCGCTCGCCTGGGACGTCATGGTGCCCGATGATCACATCCAGTCGACGGTTGCCGACGGTTGGGTGACGCTCACCGGAACCGTCGACCGCTGGAGCGAACGCGAGGACGCGGAGGCGGCGGTCCGGCAGCTCGTCGGCGTGCGGGGGATCGCAAATTTGATCGCGGTTGCGCCACTCACGAGCGCGCCACCGCGCACGCCGAGCATCGACGTCCGCCGGATGATCGACGACGTGCTCGCGCGGCGGGCGCACCGTGAGGCACACGGGATCCGGGCCCAGCTCCGCGATGGCGTCGTCGCGCTCGAGGGCGACGTCCGCTCGTGGGCGGAAAAGGACGCGATCCTCGATACGATCCGCCACGCGCCCGGCATTCGCGGCATCACCGATCACCTTCGCATCGATCCGTATCATTGAGGGATGGGAGCATACCCATGCGACGTCGAAGGATTCTGCTGCCCGTCGACTTCTCGACGGGAACGCGCGCGGTCATCAAGCGTCTGGATCTCGTGTCGGCGGCGCGACCGCTCGCGATGCATCTCGTGCACATCATCGAGCCGCGGCACTTCGCGGCACCGCCGGCGCCCGTCTGGGTCGACGACCTCGCGGCGCGCGAGCGCGATGCACGCCGCGCGCTCGAGCGCCTGGCGCAACTCGTGCGCCGTCGACTCGGCGCGGCCGCCACGGTCATGACGCACGTGATCACCGCCGGGTCCGCGCATGACGCGATCTGCAAGCTCGCCGACCGGCTCGCCGTCGACCTCATCGTGGTACCGACGCACGGCCGGACGGGCCTCCCGCACGTCCTGCTCGGCAGCGTCACCGAGCGAGTGCTGCGCCATTCCGGCCGGCCCGTGCTCGCCATCCCCGTCACTGCCCGGCGAAAGAGGCGTTGAGGCTCAGTAGCGGAGGTATCGTTCGCGGCGCCTGGTACGCGTGCGGCACCTGGGCAGCGCCCGGCTCTAGCGCGGTCGGTCTTGGTGGTCCTTCAGGAACGCGACGATCGCGCGTGCCTCCTCTTCATCGAGCGTTCCACGGAAGTGATGTCGGTCGACGCGTTCATAGTCACGGCACCCCCGCGGTCGCCTGCCGCGTCGGTCGGCGCCATACTCTTTCAACGAGCGCCGCTGGACGGCACGCGAACGAGCAGGACCGCCGAGGGCGCGAGCAGGACGACCCGACGTGCGACGCTGCCAAGCGCGACCGCGCGCCAGCCGGTGCGCCCATGGGTGCCGAGCACGAGGAGCGTTCCTGCCCGCGCCCGCGCCTCCGCGACCAACGCGTCGGCCGCGATGCCGAGCGGCACGCTCGTCTCGACGGTGAGGCCGCGTGGGCGCATCTCGGCGGCACGCTCTTCGAGGTACTGCGCGGCGGCCTCACGCAGCATTGCGACCAGCCGCTGATAGTCGACGTATACGCTCGCCAGCGGATCGCCGGCAAAGGCCAGCGCGGACGACTCGACCACCCGCGTCAGCACGAGAGGCACGGCGAACTTGCCGGCGAGGCTCTCCGCGATCGGCAGCACGGCCTCCGCGAGCTCGGAGCCGTCGAGTCCGACGACGATCCGACGCAGCTCGAACGGCGGTCCCGTCTCGGCACCCGGACGAACGAGCAGCAGCGGCAGGGTTGCCGCGTGCAGCACGGCGTCGGCGACGCTGCCGTTTATCCAGCGCTGCAGGCCCGAGCGGCCGTGGGTCGCGAGAGCGATCAGATCGAATCGCTCGCGCTCGGCGCATCGCACGATCTCGACCGCGGCGTCTCCGACGCCGGTGGCGGTCGCCACCGCGATGCCGGCGTCGCGAAGGCGGCGTGCGACGCCGTCTAGGTAGCGCTGCGCCCGCGCCCGCTCCTGAGCGACCACCTCGTCCAGAGTGATGCCGGCTTCCCGCGCCATCGCGCGCACCGAATCGGGCACCGCTACGACGTGGAACAGCGTGACCGCCGCCCCCATTCGGGTCGCGAGGATGCGGACCGGCTGCAAGATGGCCTCCGCGAGCCGCGATCCGTCGAGCGTTGCCAGTATCTGTTGACACGGAGCGCGGTGCTGATCGGTCATGATCATCTCCCTGTTGCTCCACCCACAATGCAAGCAGGCGGCCAGCGGATGGGCACCTTGTCCTCGCCGCTCCCAAGCGTGAGCTGGAAGGCGAGCACGTTCCCCGCGAGATCCTCACGCACCTGCCCCGCCTACACGGTCCAAGAAATCGCGGCGGCGCAGCGTATCCGCGGCCGCGCCCTCGCAAATGTCGTGCTCGCGAAGACCGCTGAGCGGTTCGTGATGGTTGCGCTCCGCGCGGTGCGCGGGCTCGACGCCCTGCAGCTTGCCGCGGTCGTGCCGGAGCGGACCGCCAGGCTAGCGACCGAGCCGGAGTTCGAGACCCTCCTCCCCCCGTGCGAGCCGGGCGCCATGCCACCGTCCGGGAATCTGTTCGGCCTCGGCGTCTATGTCGACAGAGGCCTCGCGCGTGAGGCGCGTCCCGCCGATCCGACGCATGCGCGACAAGCACAAGACCAGGATCACGCTCGGCGTTTGGTGCTTCGTCATTCGGCCGCAATGCGGTTACGCGCGCGCGCCGCGGTTCTCGAAGCTGCGAAACGCAACCGCGCCTGTTCGCGCCGCTGGGAACATCGGGCCAAGCGAACGTGCCATCCAGAAGGACGTCGCGCGACAAGGCACTTGGCGTGCTTCTTGCGTTACGCCTTTCAGGATCGCCGGAATGAACCGGCCCCAGAGGGAAAAGGGGTACAGCATGGCAGCCCTTACGCAGTGGGATCCGTTCCGCGCGTTGCGGCGCCGGGACGACGCCTTCGACGAGCTCTTGCGCGAGTTCTTCGCCCGTGGCGGGTCCGAGGTCATGGAGCCATCCGCCGACGTCGCCGAGTCGAACGGCGACGTGACCGTGAAGATGGCGATTCCGGGCGTGGACAAGAACGACCTTCACATCTCGGTGGACAACGGGGTTCTCGATGTCCATGGCGAGACCCGGAAGGAGACGGAGGAGAAAAAGAAGAACTACCACCGGCAGGAGATTCGCTATGGGGCGTTCCGGCGCGCCGTCAGCCTGCCGGCGGCGGTCGATGTGGACAAGGCCAATGCCAAGATGAAGGACGGCATGCTGACCATCACCTTGCCGAAGAGCAAGACGCCGAAGGGCCATGAGATCAAGATCGCGGGCGCGTAGCCGCACGGAGTCTCCGTGATGAAGGTCGAGCAGCTCATGACGCGAAACGTCAGGGCGTGCGAGCCCGACGACCCGCTCAGTGCCGCGGCGCAGATCATGTGGGAGGAGGACTGCGGCTGCGTGCCGGTCGTCTCCCACGCGAATGGCGCGGCGACCGTCGTTGGTATGATCACGGATCGCGACGTCTGCATGGCCGCCTATACCCAGGGGCGGCCATTGCAGGCGACCAAGGTGCAGAGCGCCATGGCGAAGTCGCTCTGCACCTGCAGGCCGACGGATGCGGTGTCCGTCGCACTCAAGGTGATGCGCACCAACCAACTGCACCGCCTGCCGGTCGTCGACGCCGGGGACCACCTGGTCGGCATCCTCTCGCTCACCGATGTCGCCCGCGAGGCGGCGCGCACGGGCCAACGACCCGGCGACCTCTCGGCCACCGCCCTCGCTGCGACCGTCGAAGCCATTGCCGAACGCCGGGCGGTGGCGCGCGATCTGGTGGCCGTACCGTAGTCGACGCGCCTCGACGTCGACCGGCGGGGCGGCGAGGACGGCGTCACGACGCCGCGGGACGTCGCGTGTCCCGTTACGAGCCCTTTCCGCCGGCACGTCGGCTGCTAGGTCAGAGGTTATGGAAACCGGACCGCCGAACGAAGCGTCGAGACCTCCCCGGAAATCTCCGGCTCCGTCGCACGTGCTCGTCTGTCTCGACCGCTCGCCGCTCTCCGAAAGCATCCTGCCGCACGCCATCGCGCTCGCGCGGAGCTGCGGCGGCCACGTGACCCTCTTGCACGTCCTGGAACCGGATCATCGAAGCGACGCAACACCCGTCGATCCGCTCGCGTGGGAGATCCAGGCGGCGCAAGGACGGCGCTACGTGGACACGTTGGCGGCGCGCCACCGGGCGCCGGATCTCACGATCGAAACCGTCGTGATCCAGGGCCATGCGGCCGAGCAGATCCGGACCTGGGCGGCCAGCCGCCGCGTGGACTTCACGGTACTGTGTACGCACGGCGAAAGCGGATGCACCGAATGGAGTCTCGCCAGTACGGCGCAGAAGCTGCTCGAAGGCGTCCCGGGATCGGTTCTGCTGGTCCCGGCCTCGTCGGCCGTGGGCGAGCCGGCATCCTATGCTCGTGTCCTGGTCCCGATGGATGGCTCGGCATACAGCGAGAGCGTGCTGCCGCTCGCAATCCAGATCGCGCGGGCGCACGGAGCGGAGCTGATTCTCGCGCACGTGGTCCCGGTGCCGGAACTGACCCGCATCGGGCCGCCCTCGTCCGAGGATCTCGACCTCGAGAAGCGCCTCATTCACCGCAACGAAGCGGTGGCGCGTTCCTACCTCCAGCACCTCAGCTCGCGCGTGGCGGAGGCCGGCATCGCCGTGCGCACTCTGCTCGCCCGGGACACGGACGTCCGCAGGGAGCTCATCCGCATGATCGAGCGTGAGCGCGTCGATCTGGTCCTCCTCTCGGCTCACGGGAGATCGGGTCGCATCGACGAGCCCTGCGGAAGCGTGGCGGCGCATCTGCTTGCGCACCGTACCACGCCGGTGCTCATCGTCCGCGAACGGCGACCCGCGACCGCCCGACGCCGTGACCCATTGGCCGAGCGCCGCTCCATACACGCGCGCATGCCTGCCCTGGCCCAACCGTGAGCACCGACGCCCGGGAGCTGCGGCGCCCGGGCGCGCTCGAGAGTCTGGCGCACGAGCTCGGGGCCGGTCACGCCGTCGCCACCGGCTCGCCCCGCGTCGTCACGCCGCTCGCGGGGCTCGACGCCATTCCGTCGTGGTTGACGCGAGCCGAGGAGGCGCTCGCGGCACCCGACGGCGAGGCCGCCAAGGCGGCTGAATGGGTTCTCGACAACGCCTACGTCGTGCGGCGTGCCATTCGGCAAATCCGCGAGGACATGCCGGCAGGCTTCTACGCCCGGCTCCGTCCGCTCGCGACGGATGACGGCCCCGGTGCGCCCCGCGTCTATGAGCTGGCGCGCGCCCTGCTGCGATCGACGGATGCGCAGCTCACGCCGGAGGCGATCGCGCAATTCGTGAACGCGTACCAAGAGGTCAGGGTACTCGACATCGCGGAGCTGTGGGCGTTCCCCACCATGCTGCGTCTGGCGTGCCTCGAGCTGCTGGTCGGGGCGGTGGCGCGTCTCACGCCCGTCCTCGCCGCACCCTTCACCGCCGACGCGTGTGCACCGGCACCGGCGCCGCTCGACGACACCGAGTGCGTCGCGCGTGCCATCCGTGGGCTCGCCACCGTCGCGGCGCTGTCGTGGAAGGACTTCTTCCGGCGAACGAGCGCGGTCGAGCGCGTCCTCGAAGAGGATCCGCTGCACGTGTACGCCCAGATGGATTTCGACACCTGCAACGGCTATCGCAAGGTCGTCGAAGAGCTTGCCCACCGCGCCGGGCGCTCGGAAGTCGAGGTCGCGCGGTGCGCGATCGAGACGGCGCGACGCCTCGGAGCCGGCGACACCAGTCGCGCACACGTCGGCTATTGGCTGATCGACGAGGGTCGCCCGAGCCTGGAAGCAACGCTCGGCTATCGACCGGGCGCGGGGGAGCGGTGGCGACGCCGCATGCGCAGCCATGCGGGCACGCTCTACGCGTCGGCGGTGGTGGGTGCGACCGCGGCAGCCGCCGCGCTCCCCGCGGCCTACCTGCACGCCGCCGGCGCGCATACCCTCGCGTGGATCGCCGGCATGTCGCTCGTCCTCCTGCCCGCCTCGGCGCTCGCCCTGACCGCCGTGCACGCCGTCGTGACGTTGCTCGTGTCACCGCACGTCCTCCCGAAGCTCGATTTCGCGGGAGGGATTCGGCCCGCCTGGAAGACGGCAGTGGTGATCCCGTGCTTGCTCGGCGAAGGCCCGGACGTGGCGCGCCTCCTACGGCGCCTCGAGCGCCACTTCCTCGCCAATCCCGATCCGGCGTTGCAGTTCGTCCTTCTCAGCGACTTCACCGACGCCGCGTCAGCGCACATGCCAGGCGATGACGCGCTCGTCGACGCGGCGACCGCCGGCATCAGGGCGCTGAACGCCCGTCACGGATCGACGACCTCACGGCCGTTCCACCTCCTGCACCGTGAGCGCCGCTACGACCCGGCCGAGGGGTGCTGGATGGGTTGGGAGCGCAAGCGCGGCAAGCTCGACGAGCTCAACCGCCTGCTCGGCGGCGACGACCGAACGAGCGACGTCGTTCGCGAGGGCGATCCCGCCGGCCTCGACGGCATCCGCTTCGTGATCACCCTCGACAGCGACACGCTGCTGCCACAGGGCGCTGCCGCACAGCTCGTCGGCACGCTCGCCCATCCGCTCAATCGTCGCCGAGTTCGACCCCGAAAGCGGTCGCGTGCGACGCCGGGTACACGATCGTCCAGCCGCGCATCGCGATCTCGCCGGACAGCGGCAACCGTTCACCATTCGCACGCCTCTTCTCGGGCGACACGAGCGTCGACATCTACAGCCGACGCGGTGTCGGACGTCTATCAGGATCTCTTCGGCACCGGTATCTACGTCGGCAAAGGCATCTACGACGTCGACGCTTTCGCGCGGAGCCTCGAAGGCCGCGTGCCGGAGAACGCGCTCGCCAGCCACGACCTGTTCGAAGGAGCACACGGACGCGTGGCGCTCGCCACCGACGTCGTGCTCTACGAAGACTATCCCGCGACACTACCTCGCGTATGCCCGGCGCCTGCACCGCTGGATGCGCGGCGACTGGCAGCTCCTGCCCTGGCTCTCGCCGTCGCGTCCCGACGGCGCACGGCGTGGCGGCGAATCGGCTCGCGGCCATCGACCGCTGGAAGATCCTCGACAACCTGCGGCGCAGCCTGCTGCCGTCGACGCGGCTCCTGCTTCCTGGTCGCCGGCTGGCTCTGCCTGCCGGGCACCGCTGGTGTGGACGATGCTCGGCGTGCTCGGTCCGGCCGACAGCCTCGTGAGCGACGTCGGCACCACCTCGTTCCGCGGACGTCGTGGACGATCCGCACACGCCGCGCTCGCCGCGCGCCGCTGGACGCACCCGCGATCACGCCGGCCGCTGGCTCCTCGCGCTCGTCTTTCTGCCTCACGAGGCGATCGTCACCGTCGACGCCATCGTGCGCACACTCGTACGCGATCGCCATCACGCGCCGCCATCTGCTGCAGTGGACCGCCGGCCGCGCAGACGACGGCCGCGCTCGCCGATCACCTACGGCGCTCTCGTCTGGTACGAGATGGCCGGTGCACCGGCGGCCGCCGTCGCGATCGCGATCGCCGTGGTCGCTGCGTCGGCCCGATCGCCTTGCTCGCGCGCCGCGCCGCTGCTCGCCCTCTGGTTCCTCGTCGCCCGAGATCGCGCTGGCGCCTCGAGCGCGCCGACACGAGCACGGACGCGAGCGTCTGACGCCGGAGGAGCACACGTTCGTGCGCATCCGCTCGCCCGCCGCACGTGGCTATTCTTCGAAACCTTCGTCGGCCCCGATGACCAGTGGCTTCCGCCCGACAACTACCAGGAGCAGCCGAACGGCGAGGTCGCCCACCGCACGTCGCCGACCAACATCGGCCTGATGTTCCTCGTCGACGCTCGCGGCGTAGGACCTCGGCTACCTCGGCTCGGCGAGCTGTCGCTTCGCGCTGCGCAGCACGTCTCGACGACGCTCGCTGCGGCTCGAGCACTACCGCGGTCACCTCCTCAACTGGTACGACACGCGGACGCTCGAGCCGCTGCTGCCGCGCTACGTCTCGACCGTCGACAGCGGCAACTTCGCGGCGCTGCCTCGTCGCGCTCGAGCAAGGGCTGCCGCGAGCATCGCGACCGGCCCGGTGCTGCGTCCGCAGCGCGTGGGAAGGTCTCGCGCGACTCGCTCGGACTGCTCGCCGAGCGGTCGTCGACACGCATCGCGGCCGACGCTGCCGCCGGCGCACTGCGCTCGATCGCGATCGCGTGCGCGCGCGACGGCGCGGGCGCGACGATCCGCGCGAGGGCCGCGACGACGTTGCACGACCTCTGCGCGACGAGGCGTCGAGCTCGACTCGACCTGCTCGCGAGACCTCAGGATCCTCCAGACCCGGCGCGCACCGCGGACATGGCAGCGCTGCCACGCGCTCGCGAGCTGCGCTCGAGCGCGGTGCACCAGCAGCTGCGGCAGCATGCGGCAGCGAGCTCGACACGCTGCTCCCGTGGCTCGCGCTCGCTGCGACGAGCGCGCCCGCCAGCGCGCCGGAGCCCTGCCGCCGATCGTCCGGATCTCGCGTCATCCCCGCGGCGACCCTGCGCCTCGACGCGCTTCGCAGACGCCTGCGCCCGTGCGCCGGGCGATCGTACAGCCGCCCGCGCGCAGGCGCCGACGGCTGGCTCATCGGACGTCGACGAGCGCAGCGACGCTGGCTCGCGGCCGTGCAGCACGCGCTCGACATCGCAGCGGGCACGCGGCCGCCGTGCACGCGCGGCTCGCGACGTCGTCGCCGGGCCGACGCGCTGGTCGCGCGCCATGGACTTCCGGCTGCTCTACGACGCACGAAGCGGAGGCTGTTCCACATCGGCTACAACGTCGACGCCGACCGCGCTCGATCCGCACCACTACGACCTGCTGGCGTCGGAGGCGCGGCTCGCGAGCTTCTCGCGATCGCCAAGGGCGACGTCCCGGTCGAGCCACTGGTACGCAGCTCGGTCGGCCGATCACCCGGTCGCTCGGCACGCCGGCGCTGCTGTCGTGGGGCGGCACGATGTTCGAGTACCTGATGCCGCCGCTGCTGCTCGAAGCCGCGAAGGCACGTTGCTCGCGCAGAGCCAGCAGCGCCGCGGTCGCGCGCGCAGATCGCGTGGGCCGCGCAGCACGCCGTGCCGTGGGGCGTCTCCGAGTCGGGCTACGCCGCCTCGACGCGGACCAGCACTATCAGTATCGCGCTTTCGGCGTGCCCGGCCTCGGGCTTCAAGCGCGGGCTCGACGAGGATCGTCGTGATCGCGCCCTACGCGTCGGCGCTCGCGCTCCCGTTCCGTCCGCGCGCCGTCGTCGCGAACCTCGCCGCGCTCGGCGAGCTCGGGCATGCTGCGGCACGCTACGGACTCTACGAAGCGCTCGACTTCACCCCGCGCGCCTGCCCGACGGGCGACCGTTCACGATCGTGCGCTCGTACATGGCGCACCACCAGGGCATGCTCCTCGTCGCGCTCGGCAACCTCCTGCACCAGCGGCTGATGGTGCGAGCGCGTTCCACGCCGATCCGCTGATCGCAGACGGTCGAGATCTTGCTGCGACGAGCGCCCGCCGACCGTCGTGTCCGCCGAATGGCCGCGCCCGCGGCCGTCGCAGCCCCGTGCGCCGCCGGGCGAGCCGACTGCCGGCCCCGCAGCCGTGGCCGCTGTCGCGCCGGGCCGTTCCCGGCAGGCGCACGTGCTCGGCAACGGTCGCCTGTCGAGCGCTCGTCACCGACTCTGGTGCGGGCGGCCTGAGCTGGCACGCGTCACGCTGTCACCCGCTACGAGCCCGACGCCACGCACGACGACGCGGCACTGTGGATCTATGTCCGCGACGACGAGAGCGGCACGCTCTGGTCGGCCGGTCGGCGCGCCGACGATCGTCGCAGCGCGACGACTACGCACGTGACGCTTCACGACGCACATGGCTCGAGTTCCATCGCCGCGAACGAGGGCATCGCGGCTACGCTCGGAGATCAGCCGTCGCCCCGGCCGACGACGTCGAGATTCGCGTCGCTCACGCTGCACGAACGAGACCGACGTGCCGCGGCGGCTGACCGTCACGAGCCGCCGAGGCCGTGCTCGGCGCCCGCCGCGGAGGACGCCCGTCCATCCCGCGTTCTGAGCAAGCTGTTCGTCGACGAGCGAGCACCTGCGGCGCGCATCGACGCGCTGCTGTTCGCGCGCCGGCCGCGCGTCGCAAGGACGAAGGGCCGGCCGTCCTCGTGCACCGGCTCGTGCGTCGAGGACCGCGACGTGACGCTTCGCGGGCTACGAGACCGATCGCGCGCGCGTTCCACGGGCGGAACGGCGGGAGTCTCGCGGCCGGCGCGCGCTCGGGACTGCGACCTGCTCCGGTCGCGTCGGTACGACGCTCGATCCGATCATGAGCCTGCTGGCGACGTCGACCTCGCGCCGAACGCGACCGTGCGCCTCGCGTTCGTCACCACCGATCGCGCGGCTCGCGCCGAACCGCGGTCGAGCTCGGCGGAGCGGTACGGCGTCGTGCACGCGGTCGAGCTGGGCGTTGCCGCGACGCCGAGCTCGAGGCGCGCGCGCGGAACTACAGCGGACGGCGTCGAACCCGGGCGCGTGCCCGAGATCCAGCGCCTCCTCTCGATCCTGCTGTACGCCGCGCCCGAGCTGCGCGCCGCGCCCGACACGATCGCGGCGAGTCGCCTCGGGCAGCCGCGGCTCTGGGGCACGGGAATATCCGGCGACGTGCCGATCCTGCTCGTCCGCCTCTCGGACACCAAGGACTGGCGCTCGTCGAAGACGTGGTCCGCGCTCACCGCCTGTGGCGGCGGCGCAGCGTCGCGATCGATCTCGTCCTCTTCTGGGACGGACTCTCGGGATACGAGGATACCGTCAGCGGGCGTGTGCTCGGATGCTGCGGGATCTCGGCGCCCACGACGCCCTGGGTGGACGTGGCGGCATCCACCTCGTGCGTGCGGATCACGTGACCCCGGAGGAGCGGCAACTGCTGGAGGCCACCGCGCACGCCGTCCTCGACCGCGGACGGACGCTCGCTCGCGCAACAGCTCGCCGAAGGTCGCCCCGAACCGCAATATCCGCCGCGATTCGCAGCGACGGAGCCGATCGCGCCGACCGAGCCCTTACCGACGCTGGCGCGTCCGACGGACCTGCGCTTCGACAACGGCACCGGCGGCTTCACCGCCGACGGCCGCGAGTACGTCATCTGGCTTGCCTCGGGGGCGCGAACGCCCGCGCCGTGGTGCAACGTGCTGGCAAACCCGAGAGCTCGGCACGCTCGTCACCGAAGCGGGCGGCGGCTACACCTGGGCATCGAACAGCGCCGAGCATCGCTTGACGCCGTGGCGCAACGACCCGGTCCTCGATGCGCCGTCCGAGGCCCTCTACCTTCGCGACGAGGAGACCGGGCAAGTATGGACGTCGACGCCGCGCCCCGCCGGGCCGGACACCGCGTGCGAGATACGTCACGGCGCCGGCTTCAGCACGTGGACGCGACGGAGTCACGGTCTGGAGCAAGCGCTGACCGTCTTCGTGCCCCCCGACGATCCGGTGAAGGTCGTGCGCCTGCGGCTGGTGAACGGCGCTGAGCGGCCGCGGCGGATGACCGCGACGTACTACGCCGAGTGGGTTCTCGGCACGACGCCGAGCACGGCGCGGGCGTTCATCGTGACGGAGTATGACGCGGAGAATGCCGCGTTGCTCGCCCGCAACGCGTGGAATCCGGACTTTGCGGAGCGCGTCGCGTTCCTCGCGTCCGACCGACCGCTGCACGGATTCACCACCGACCGACGCGAGTTCATTGGCCGCGACGGCGATCTGAGCGCGCCCGCCGCACTGTCGCGCTGGGGCCTGAGCGGGACGACGCCGTCCGCGTGCGACCCTTGCGCGGCGCTCCAAGTTCACCTCGAGCTCGACTCCGGGCGAACGCACCGACGTGCTGTTCGTCCTCGGTGAGGGCCGCGATCGCGCGCACGCGCAGGACCTGCTGCGTCGCTGGCGTCAGCCGCACACGGTCGACGCCGCCTGGGACGCGCTCCAAGCGCACTGGGACCGGCTTCTCGGCGCCGTCACCGTACGCACGCCGGATCCCGCGCTCGACGTCATGCTGAACCGCTGGCTTCTCTACCAGGCAATCTCGGCGCGTCTTTTCGCGCGCACCGGCTTCTACCAATCGGCCGGCGCGTTCGGCTTTCGCGACCAGCTCCAGGACGTGCTGGCGCTCATGCACGTCGAGCCGGGCTTCGCCCGGGCACACATCCTCGCGTGCGCGGAGCGGCAGTTCGAGGAGGGCGACGTGCTGCACTGGTGGCATCCGCCGGCGAACCGCGGGGTACGAACCCGCTGCTCGGACGATCTGCTCTGGCTGCCCTACGTCACGGCGTACTACGTCGAGGCGACTGGTGACGCCGCAATCCTGGACGAGCCCGCGACGTTCCTCACCGCGCCGCCGCTCGCGCCGGGTGAGCACGATCGCTACGACCGCTTCGACGTGACCGCAGCCCCCGCACCGCTGTTCGAGCACTGCCGTCGCGCGCTCGCGCGCGGGATCACGACGGGCTCCCATGGTCTGCCGCTCATCGGGACTGGCGACTGGAACGACGCGCTCGACCGGGTCGGCGCCGGCGGCCGCGGCGAGAGTGTCTGGCTGGCGTGGTTCGCGATCACGACGATGCGGGCGTTCGCGCGCTTGTGCGACCGGCGCGGGGAGCGTGAGGAGAGCGGGCACTGGCGCCGCCGCGCCATCATGTTGGCGGCCGCCGTGGAGCACGAGGCGTGGGACGGCGACTGGTACCTGCGCGCGTACGACGACCAGGGCCGGCCGTGGGGCTCCGCGACGAGCGGCGAGTGCCGCATCGATTCCGTCACGCAGTCCTGGGCGGCTCTGTCCGGCGCCGGCACCGGCGGTCGCACGGAAGCGGCGCTGCATGCGGCGGAGCGCGCGCTCGTGTCCCCGGAGGACAAGATCGTCCGTCTGCTGTGGCCACCCTTCGACCTCACGATGCGCGACCCGGGCTACATCAAGGCCTATCCGCCCGGCATTCGTGAGAACGGCGGGCAGTACACGCATGCGGGCGCATGGCTCGGGTGGGGGTTCACGGCGATCGGGGACGGCGATCGCGCGGCGCGGATCCTGCGGCTCATCAATCCGATCACGCACGCGGCGACGCCCGCCGACGCGCTCGTGTACCGCGCCGAGCCGTACGTGATCGCGGCCGACGTGGGCGGAGCACCGCCCTACGTCGGACGTGGAGGGTGGACGTGGTACACGGGCGCGGCAGCGTGGACGTGGCGGCTCGGCGTCGAAGCGATCCTCGGACTGCGGCGAGCGGACGGACGATTGCAGATCGACCCCTGCCTCCCCCATGACTGGCCCGGCTTCTCCGCGACCGTGCGCACGTGCGGGGGCTCGATCGAAATCGCGGTCGACAATCCGGATCACGTCGGCCGCGGCATCGCGGAGATCTCGGTCGATGGCGTCGCGATCGCCGGGAACACGATCGACATCCCCGGCGATGCCGGCATCCATCACATACGGGTACGCCTTGGAATGAGCAGCGCCCGCCCTCCCGACGCGCCGGCACGCCCCGACGCGAACCGCGCGACCCCTGCAGCGCGTACGCCGCGAGATTCGCGATGATCGGCCACCGCGTCACGTTCGTCATGCCGCGGGAGATGGCACAGGCGCCGGCGGCGAGACCCGCGCGAGGCGATGGGTTCGCCGCAGTGCACGGCGACGGCGGCGCGTCCCGCGAGGGACGGGGGACCGAACCCGCGGTCGTCCGGACCGGCCCCTTTCACCTCGCGCGGAGATCTTCGGGCCACGATGACGGCTCCTCCGACGGGTAGATGCGCAGTGACTGGCCGGTCGCGGTCAACAGGTCGTCATGGCTGCAGCCGAGTGCGGCCGCGGCAGCGTCGAGTCCGGAATTGGTCACGCCGTTGATGCCGGGAGCGAGAGTGCTGGCACCGCATTGATAGAGTCCCGGCACGTGGGTCTCCACCGGGAAGCTGAAAGGACCGAGGTTGCCGAGCGTCTTCTCGGTGCCGTAGATGCCTCCGCGGGTCGCGTGCAGGTAGTGCACGTTGGTGAGCGGCGTGCCGAGCGCGCGGAACACGGTGCGCTCGCGTAGTCCCGGCACGAAGCACTCGATCGCGTCGAGGATTCGCTCGGTCAACTGCACCTTGAGACGCGCGTAGTCCTCCGGACGTTTGCCGGGCGGGGTGTCCTTCCATCGCGCGAAGGCATCCACCGAGGAGAGCGTCATGGCCTCGACGGTATGAAGGCCATCGTTGCGCAATGACGGATCTTTCAGCGTCGTCGCGTTGAAGAACAGTCCGGGGATGGTCTCCGCCCCGGTCAAGTTGCGGCGGGCGGCGAACTCGTAGACGGCGTCGATATCGGGCGTTCTGCTGTACCAGATGTTGCCCGAATCGACGCCGGCCGCGCGCAGGTCCATGTCGACGGCCAGGAACAGGCTGAGCGTCGAGACCGAGTAGCGCATCCGGCGAATCCTGCGACGCAGACGCCAGCCGACGTACTGCGGCGGAACGAGTCGGCCCCAGGTCACGCCGGGATCGGCGTTTGATACGACGATGTTGGCACGCACCTCGCGCCCGTCCGCCAGGCGCACGCCGATGACCCTCCCCGCGTCGATGAGGATACGATCGACGTCGGTGCGCAAGACCACCTCGCCGCCGTGCAGGACGATCTGACGCACGAGCGCTTCGGGAATCGCATGGCCGCCGCCGCGCGGATAGCAACCGCCGTCGAAGTAGTAGCCCTGCAGGCCGGCATGGAGCGCCGTCGGCGCGCGCGAAGGCGCCATGCCATGGTCACCGGACTGGATGGAAAGGATGGCTCGCAGCAACGGGGCGGCGGTACAGCCGTCGAGGAAATGACTGAGCGGCCGGAGCCCGTGGAGCAAGACGGTCGGCATGTGCGTCGCGAGCGAGGTGAGGTCGCCGAGCGCATGGATGGGCGCGGCGAATCCCAGCTCGTCGACCATCCGACCGATCAGCTCGAAGTAGCGGTCGATGCCCGCGGCTTCCTTTGGAAAGCGTTCCTTCAGCCGCGCCGCGAATCGATCCTTGCCTTTCGGTATGTCGAAGCGCTGGTCGCCGACCACGGCGTGATCGTAGCCATCGGGATTGAGCTCGAGGAACACCAGCTCGTTGGCGACCCCGAGGCCCTCGTAGATCCGTCGAAGCCCCCCGCCGGGGCCGAGCGCTCCCACGTAGTGGACTCCCGGGCTGAAACTGAAGCCCCCCATGGTGAAGGATTGGCTGTATCCACCCGGAAGATAGTGCTGCTCGAAAACGACGACGCGGCGTCCGGCGCGGGCCATCGCCAACGCCGCCGTCAGTCCCCCCGAGCCCGATCCGATGACGATCGCATCGCAGTCGTGCATGGTGGCACCGCGTCATGACACCAACGCGCGCCCGATCCAAGGCGATCGCTGCGATCGTACCGAGGGGACCGTGAGCTCACTCCTCGACAGCCTTCGCGCGCCCGTGTCATAGCAACGGGTGCACGAGGAGGTGCGCCCATGATCCTGTTGAATCCGCACGCGCAGGCGCGTCCGTACGCCGACGACCGTTCCGCCGAGGTGATGCGCCAGACGATCGCGTTCTTCGAGACCAAGGGGAAGGACGAGCTCCTCGCCGACTACTACGACCGCGTCTGGTACGCGCGACTTCCTCGACTTCGTGAAGGCGAACCGCATCTTCGCGACCATGTGCACGCCGGCCGGCGAGGGCGCCGCCGACGGACGCTGGGACACGTGGCGCATCTGCGAGTTCGCCGAGATCCTCGGCTTCTACGGCCTCCAATACTGGTACACCTGGCAGGTCTCGGTGCTCGGCCTCGGTCCGATCTGGATGAGCAAGAACGAGGCGATCCGGCGCCGCGCCGCGCGGGCGCTCGAGGACGGCGGCATCTTCGCCTTCGGCCTGTCGGAGAAGGCGCACGGCGCCGACATCTACTCGACCGACATGGTGCTGAAGCCGGACGGCGACGGCTGGCGCGCCAGCGGCCGCAAGTACTACATCGGGAACGGCAACGAGGCGGCGATCGTCTCGACGTTCGGCCGCATCGACGGAACCGAGGACTACGTCTTCTTCGCCGCCGATCCGCGCCACCCGGACTACCACCTCATCAAGAACGTCGTCGCGAGCCAGAACTACGTCTCCGAGTTCGAGCTGCGCGACTATCCGGTCACCCGGGCCGACATCCTGCACCGCGGCCGCGACGCCTGGGACGCCGCGCTCAATACCGTGAACATCGGCAAGTACAACCTCGGCTGGGCGTCCATCGGCATCTGCACCCACGCCCTCTACGAGGCGATCACCCACGCCTCGAACCGCGTCCTCTACAAGATGCACGTGACCGACTTCCCGCACGTGCGCCAGAACTTCGTCGACGCCTACTGCCGCCTCGTCGCCATGAAGCTCTTTGCGCTGCGCGCCGCCGACTACATGCGCGATCGCCTCCGCCGAGGACCGTCGCTACCTCCTGTACAACCCGATGGTGAAGATGAAGGTCACCACGCAGGGCGAGGACGTCATCAACCTCCTCTGGGACACGATCGCCGCCAAGGGCTTCGAGAAGGACATGTATTTCAGCCAGGCCGCCACCGACATCCGTGGCCTCCCGAAGCTCGAGGGGACGGTGCACGTCAATATCGCGCTCATCGTGAAGTTCATGCCGAACTTCTTCTTCGCCCCGGGAGAGTTCCCGCCGGTCGCGACCCAGAGCCAGGGCGCCAACGACGACTTCCTCTTCCACCAGGGCGGCACCAAGGGCCTCGGGCAGATCCAGTTCCACGACTACCGCAAGGCGTTCGCGGACGTCGCGCTCCCGAACGTGAAGCGCTTCGCCGAGCAGGCCGAGATCTTCCGCGACCTGCTCGCGAGCGACCCGCCCGGTCCGGATCAGATGAAGGACGTCGCGTTCCTCCTGGCGGGCGGCGAGATCTTCGCGCTCGTCGTGTACGCGCAGCTGATCCTCGAGAACGCGCCCGTCTACGGGATCTCGGACGATCTCCTCGATCAGATCTTCGACTTCATGGTGCGCGACATGTCGAGATTCGCGCTCCAGCTCTACAGCCAACCGTCGAGCACGGAGAAGCAGATGGCGTGCTGCCAGCGCATGCTCCGCAAAGCCGTGCACGACCAGGCGCGCTACCAGCGGGTGTGGGAAGGCGAGGTCGCGCCGCTCAGCGGGACGTACGAGATGCGACGGTAGCGGGCCTTCACTCTTCGCCGACATGCCACATGACGGACTCGTGGGCCGCAAGCCGCGATGTCGCATTGAGCAGCGATCCTTCCCGGCCCACTACTCGCAGGGCGACGGTCGCCGGCGTCGATGCGCCGTTCACCACCGCGACGGTCGCGGCATCCGATTGCGGCGCGACCACGATCTCTCCGTCCTGGGTCCCGCCGAGCCGGGTATGGCTGAGCACGAGACGAAGCGGCCCGAGGCCGATCGCCACTGGATCGGCCGGCGCGAGGGTCGCCCGATTGCTGAGGAGGCTCAGGTAGGGCGTCGATCCGATCGTGGTGCGGGCCACCTCGTACAGCGGCGGAGCGCCGTGTCCCACGTCCCGCCGCACTCGCATCGCATCGCGGACGACGACGAAGGCGGGGACCTCGGCGCGAAGCAGAGCCGCCGCCTCGCGCGCCGTGACCGGGGGCCGCATCGTGTTGAACGAGAGCTGCAGGGCGAACGGCACGTCCCGGGCATACGTGAGTGGGAAGTTCTCGCCCACGCGGCTGGCGATGGCGTCGTGCAGCCGAAGGATGGCGAGGGTACGCCGCACGTGCTCCCGTCGTTGATCCCATCGGTGGTACTTGAGCGTGAAGACCGTCAGGGCGATGGCGATCGCCACCGCGCACATGCCCATCCGCACCGCCGGTCGCAGGGAACGGGTCAAGCGATCGGCTTCACAGCCGGCAATGAGCGCGGCCGGTGGAATCACCGGGTAGAGGAGTCGCGCCGGATTGTGCGGTGAGATCGCGAAGACGAGCAACCCACCAACGAACCACCAGAAGCAGAACCGATCGAACCGCCGCCGCCGATCGTCGACGGCCGGATGGCGCCAGATCTGCCACAACCCGAGGATCGTGAGGACGCTCCACGGCGCGAAGTTGGCGAGGAAGTCGCTCGGCGGCTTTCCGAAGCGGTGCCCCGGCACGCCCATCACCGCGTGACGCACGAGCTCCGAGCGGATCAAGTTGTCGACGATGCGGGAACCCCATTGCCGATACGCGAGAGCGAACCAGCCGCCGACGATCACGAGGAAGAGCGTCACGCCGAGCACGTGCGAGCCGCGCAGGTCCTGCGGCTGCCCCGACCGGCGCTCCCAGCCGACGGCGAGCAGGCCCATCCCTCCGAGGAGAATGCCGAGCGGACCCTTGGTGAGCGTCGACACGGCGGCCGCGATCCAGAAGAGCGTCCAGCCGCGTCCCGTGTCCCATGCCCGGAAGGCGGCGAGCGCCACCAATGCCACCGTCAGCGCGAACAATCCGTCCCAGCGCGCCGTCGCGATCTGCTGCGCGGCGACGTTGCTCGTCAGATAGGCGACGCCGGCGAACAGCCCCGCGAACCCTCCGGCGTGTCGTGCGCCCCACGTCAATATCAGAACGGCGAGGACCGCGGTGGCGAGAGCCGTCGGCAGGTAGAGCGTCAACAGGTCGACCCGCCCGAGGGCCAGCGCGGCCAGCGCGGCGAGCCAGGTGAGCATCGGAGGCTTGTCGAGGGTCCCGAGCGAGTTGTGCGGGGCGATCCAATTGCCGCCCTGAATGGCGTTGAGCACACAGGCGCCGAGTCGGAACTCGTTGTCGACGAGGTTCGGCAGGCCGGTGAGACGGATGACGAAGACCGCCGCCGCCAGGAACGAGATGACCAGGACGCCGAGCAGGCGCGACGGCTCGCCGTCCACGCCGGACCGCGCGGTCATGCCGAAACGCTCGACGATTGATTCGTCTCCAGCCACAGCTGCAGCATGACCAGCGCCCAGATCTCGCGGCGATTGTCCCGCCGGCGCGCGAGATGCGCCTCGAGCAACCCGCGGACGGCGTCGCGCCGCACGAGGCCCGCATCCAGCCGCGCCAGCGCGGCGCGGACGAAGGGCAAGAGGGGCCCCGCGATCCACGGCGCCAGCGGGGTGGTCAGCCCCCGTTTTCTCCGCCGCCGGATCGACGCCGGCACGATATCGGCCACCGCTCGTCGCAGCAGCACCTTGCCGGTGGTGCCGCGGATCTTCATCGTCGCGGGCAGACGGCACGCGAACTCGACGAGGTGGTGCTCGAGGAACGGCGCGCGTCCCTCCAGCGACGCCGCCATCGTGGCCCGGTCGAGCTTGACCAGGAGATCCCCCGGAAGGTATCCGGTCAGGTCCAGCGCGAGGAGCGCGTCGATCTCGCTGCGCGCCGGTGGAGGTGACGGCAGCTCCGCCGACTGCGCGAGAGGGCCATCGGGGGTGACGAGCGCCGCACACTCCTTCGGGCGGAAACAGCCGACCCACGCGTGGTGCCGATCCACCGGGGGCATCTCGGCCGTCTCGAGAAATCGCCGCGCCAGGTAGCGGAGCGTCGTGTTCCCGTCGGACGCGCCCAGACACTCCGCGGCCGTTGCTCCGAGGCGGCGGACTGCCCGCGGAAGTCGGCGGTACCGCCCCGCAAGGAGGGCTCCGACATAGGTCGGATAACCGCCGAAGAGCTCGTCACTGCCTTCGCCGACGAGCGCGACCTTGACCCGGGCGCGCGCATCGCGCGCGAGCAGGTACGTCGGCACGAGCGCCGGATCGGCGATGGGCTCATCGAGCAGCGGGGTGAGTCCTCGAAGCCCTTCGAGGAACCGCTGCGGTGTGATCGTCACCGTGTGATGCCGCGTGCCGAGCGCCGTCGCGGCGACGGCCGCATGGGCGCGCTCGTCGAAGGCGGCGCAATCGAACCCGATTGCGAACGTGTTGAGATCCGGGCCGACGGTGCGGCGGGCGATCGCCGCGATCGCCGTCGAGTCGAGGCCTCCGGAGAGGAACACACCGACCGGCACATCGCTCACGAGCGCAGATTCGACCGCCCGCTCCAGCAGCGCTCGCAACGCGGTCGCCGCGGGGGCGGCTTCGGTCTCGATCGGCGCCTCTGACACGAAGGCCTCCAGCGACCAGTAGCGCTCGACGTGGATACGCTCGGTTTCGAGAACCAGACGGGCGCCGGGCGGTAGCGTGGCGATCTCGGCATACGCGCTCACGTCGGCCGGCACGTAGCCGAGGCGGAGATAGTGGCCCAGTGCCCGCCAGTTCGGCGCCCTGTTCACGCATCCGGTCGCCAGAAGCGCCTTCGGCTCCGACGCGAAGAAGAACCCCGCGGCCGTCGGGGCATAGTAGAGCGGCTTCTCGCCCAGGCGATCGCGGGCGAGAATCAACCGCCCACGGCGCGCATCCCACACCGCCAACGCGAACATGCCGTCGAGCCGCTCGACGAACCCGAGGCCATGCTGCTCGTAGAGGTGCGGCACGACCTCGACGTCGCTGCGGGTCTGGAAGCGGTGCCCCTGGGCGACGAGCTCGGCTCGCAACGCCGCATGGTTGTAGATCTCGCCGTTGCAGACGGCGAGGACGTCCACGCTCTCGTTGGCGAGGGGCTGCGTACCCCCCGCGACGTCGATGATCGACAAGCGGCGACATCCGAGGCCTGTCCGGTCGTCGATCCACGTACCGTTGCCATCGCAGCCGCGGTGCCTGAGCCGGGCGGCCATGCGCGCGAGAACGTCGCGCGTCGGCGCCATCCGCCCGCGGACCATGCCGTAGATCCCGCACACCTCAGTCTGCTCGCATCCTCAGGACAGCGGCGGGTGCCGCGAAGGTCTGGGCGCGCCGAGGGGCGCCCGAGGCGGCGGGGCGCACAGACGGCGCCGGCGATCACGGCGCAGATCGCGCGCGATCGCCAGCACCCGGAGCAACTCCCGCGCGACCGGCACCGCGCGCCCGGTCGCCGTATATTTCGAGACGCCCGCACGCCGGACGTCGTGTGCCACCGGTCGCTGCAGGACGCGCAGCCCCGCGAGGACGAAGAGCGCAGGCAGCCAACGATGTGCGCCGTCGAACCAGGCGCACGAGGCCTCGACACGGGCGAGCGCGTCTGCCCGGAACACCCGCAACGGGCATGCGAGATCGCGCAGGCGCGGCGCGACCAGGCATCGGCGGACCCCGTTGCTGACCGCGGACACGGCGCGGCGGCGCCACGGATCCCGGCGCCGGGCGCGAACGCCACACGCGAGATCCGCGTCGGCGACCATCGTCACCAGGGCGGGCAGATCTGCCGGAGAGCACTGCAGGTCCGCATCGAGCGTCGCGATGAGCGGCGCCGTCGCGACACGGAAGCCCGCGATCAGTGCGCCCGTCTGTCCGGTACGGCGCGCCAGCCGCAGGGAGCGCACCCGTCGGTCGGCGCGCGCGAGACGGCCGAGCGCCGCGGGAGTCCCATCGGCACTGCCATCGTCGACGACGATGAGCTCCCATGCCGCGATGCCGTCGAGCGCGGCACGCACCTCGGCCACGAGCCGCTCCAGATTCGCGGCCTCGTCGCGGGCGGGCGCGACGACGCTCAGACCGATCGCGTCGCCGAACGACTCCGTCACGCTTCCCGATGCCGTGTGCGGACGTCCGACCACGACCCCATCTCGGTGGCCACATCGAGCCGACCATGCCGTACGTCGACCAGCCGCAGGCGCCCCTCGGGGCCGATCCGGTAGTTCCGGCCGCGCCACTCGATGCGGTCGCTGGCAAAGCTCGCCACCCAGATCGCGGTCGACGCGAGGTCGCGGATCGGAAGGAGCGCCATCCTCCAGCCGATCCGCGCACCGAGCGCCCACGAGCCCGCGGTCGCCGCGGCGGCGCGCGACAGCAACGTCGCCGTGAGGAGCGCGATCATCGCCCAGGGGAGCGGCGAGTGGAGCGCGAGCGCGCACGCCGCGAACGTCGTCCCGTGCGTGAGGATGGTGGCGCCGTAGCCAACCGGCGCGCATGCGCGAACGGTACGCGCCCATCGGACCTGGTGGCGAAAGGCCGCCCGGAGCGTGGCCGGATTCGGATCGCTCTCGACGACGCACGGCGCCAGCACCGTCCGCTGGCCCGCCGCGCTCACCAGCTCACCGAGCCGATGATCGTCGGCGAGATAGTCGGCGACGGCGGCGAAGCCGCCGATCCCCGCAAGGGTACTCGCGCGCATGACGACACTCGCGCCGAGCGCGATGTCGCGGCGACCGAGCACCGCGGCCATCATGACCGAGGGGCAGAAGTCGGTATTGATGCACAGGCTCTCGAAGGCTCCCGCGGGCGTCGTGGAGCCGGATGCCCGATAGACACAGGACACGAGGCCGACGCCGGGCTGAAGAACCGTGGGCACGACGCGTGACAGGTAGTCCCGCGAGACACGCACGTCGCTGTCGATCGCCGCCACGATCGGATGTCGCGCGCGCACGCTCAGGGCGGTGAGCAGCGACGCCTTGCGATTGGGGCCGACGCTGGCGGCACCGTCGACGATCGTGATGTCCGCCCCGGGATGGCCGTCGGCCACACGACGGGCGAGCGTGAGGGCCTCATCCCCCGGATCGATGCTGCCCGCAACGAGCTGCACGGGGCCGCGATAGTGGAGGCGGCAGTAGGCGGCGAGGTTCTCGAAGAGTCCCGGCTCGGGACCCTCGAGCGGGACGAGAATGGACACCCCCGGGTACGCGTCCATCGGTTCCGGCGCGTACGCGCGTACCCGGCGCCCGAAGCCCAGGGCGACGACGACGCTGGCGACATTGTAGATCGCAGCGACGACCAGCAAGGCCGCCAGAGCGCCGATAGCGTATTCCATGTTCTCTCGTCATGCGTGAGCAGTGTCCGTGCCATCGGCGAAGACGCCGGCCAGCGGCGACCGGCGGGCCAGACCGTGCGAACCCTGAGCCGGTCCGCGCAAGAACTTGCAGACTTTCATTGCCACCGACCCGGCGGACGGGCCATCGCACTTGACGGCCAGCTCCCGATCAGGGAGCGTCGCTCGATTGGAGCAGCCGTTTACACGCCCGCCCCAGGCGAAGCGCGTCGCCATCGTCCTGGCGCCGACGGCGTGGAGTCTCGTTCCGGTGGCGGGCGTGCCGCTGGCGCTGCGCGCCGTGCTCTCGGCGCTCCGACTCGGGGTGGAAGAGGTGGTGGTCCTCGCACGCGATGCCGCGCTCGCGACGCGCGTCATCCTGTGCGACCCGCGTATTCGTCACGCCGCAGTCATGGTGGCGGATCGCGCGGAGCTGCACGCCGACTCCCAGCTGACGATCGTCGCGCCGCACGTCCTCGTCACGCCGGGGGCATTGCGGCGCGTGACCTCCGGCGACCCGGCGATCGCGCTCGCAGACGGTCGCCCCGCCGTGGCGTCCTGCCGTGGCCGCGATCTCGGCGACCGGGCACTCGATGCCGACGCCGGCGATCGCCTCTTCGCGACGCTGACGCGCGCCGGGCTCCGGTCGATCTCCGTCGACCCGGAGGTGTGTCGACCCGTCCGCGACGACCGTGACGTGGCCGCGGCGGAGATCGCGCTATGCGCTCGCCTGCGGGCGGATAGCGCGGCAAGCGACGGCGTGCTGGCACGTCTCATCGATCGGCGGCTGTCGTGCCGTATCAGCCGATGGATCGTCCGCTCGACGCCGCTCAGCCCGAACGCCGTCACGGCCATCGGTACCGCGATCGGGCTCGCGGGCGCCACCGTACTGGCACACGGCACCTACGGATCGGGCGTGGCCGGCACGCTCCTGTTCCTCGCGGCCGCGATCGTCGACGGCTGCGACGGGGAGGTCGCGCGTCTCACCTTTCGGGAATCGGCCTTCGGACAGAAGCTCGACGTGACCACCGACAACCTGGTGCACCTCGCCGTCTTCATCGGCCTGGCATTCGGCGTCCGCGATCGCATCCCTCACGGGCACGCCGCGGCGCTCGCCGCCCTCCTGCTCGGCGGCTTCGCGCTGAGCGGCGCCGTGTCGTACTACTACCTGGTCGTACGCACCGAATGGCGGCGCCCCACGACCGTCGCGCGGCCGCCGCGGCGCGTCCTGAGCGGCCTCGAGGCGCTCATGAATCGCGACTTCGCGTACCTCCTCGTCGTGCTCGCGCTCGTCGATCGCCTCGAATGGTTCCTCTGGGGCGCCGCCGTCGGCAGCTATGTATTTGCCGTCCTGTTCGTCCTCGTCCATCGGCTGAGCGCGACACGCGGGGAGACGATCTCAGCCCTCGGCTCGGTGGAATGACCTACCCGCGACGTCCGCGCCGGATCGTGGAGCTCACCCTGGTCGGTGCGGGGATCATCCTCTTCCTCACACTGGTGGTCCACCTGGGCGGTGCCCGACTGGTCGACCACTTGCGTCTGGTCGGCCCGGGCATCGTTCTCATCGTCGGCCAGGAGGCGCTGGCAGTGCTCGCCAACACCCTCGGCTGGCGCGCCGCATTTCCCGCCCATACGGCGCCACCATTGCCACGGCTTCTCGCTGCCCGCATCGCGGGCGATGGCGTGAACTATCTGACGCCGACGGCGAGCCTGGGCGGTGAAGTCGTGCGCGCACGCATGCTGCGCGGCCGCGGGGCCTCGTTGGATGTCGCGACGTCTCTCGCGGTCGCGAAGCTCAGTCAGACCGTGGGGCAGGCAGCGTTCGTCGCGGCTGGATTCGCGCTCGTCCTCACATCGACACCGCTCTCCCCCGTCCTGCGCGACGCCTCGGTGCTGTCGATCGTCGCGCTCTCCACGGTCGTGCTGCTGCTTCTCGTGGCGCAACGGCGCGGCATGTTCGGCCCCCTCCTGAGCCTGGTGACCCGGCTCGGTCCGCTCTCACGATTCTCCCACCTCGCCGAGCGCGTCGCGCGCCTCGACGCGGAGATCGCGAAGGTGCACCGCGCGCCCGAGCAGCAGTTCCTCGTATCGTGTGTGTGGTTCTTCGTCGGGTGGGCGCTCGGCGCGCTCGAGATCGCGCTCATGTTGTGGCTGCTCGGCGTCCCGGTGACCGCCACGCGCGCGCTCGCGATCGAGGCGCTTTCCGTTGCCGTGGACGCGATGTTGTTCTTCATCCCCGCCAAGGTCGGAACCCAGGAAGGCGGGAAGGTCCTGATCTTCACGGCGCTCGGCCTCGATCCCGCCCTGGGGCTCACCGTGGGGGTCCTGCGTCGCGTTCGAGAGCTCACATGGGCGCTCGTCGGACTGGCGATCGTCGCGCGCGCCGATCTGTCGGCAGGGGCACGGCGCGAGGCCGCGGCGGCGCTGCCGACGGATTGAGCCCGGCCGGTGCCGGACGGACGGGCCAGCGGTCAGATCGCGGGGCTCGCCGTCGCGCGCGCGGCCGCCGTCCGCCGTCGTTTCCACATCGTACGCAGGAAGTCGCGTCCCTCCCCGAGCATGCGTCGGCGCTCCCGGGGGTCCCGAACCATCTTGCGCACGCTTCCGACGATATAGGACGGCCGAAAGTAGTAGTTGCGATAGAAGCGCTCGACGGCGGCGTAGATCTCCTCCCCGGACAGTCCGGGGTAGCCGACTGCGCACTTCTGATATCCGCTCGGGTCCACCATCTGATCGACGGCGAGGTATCCGTTGTCGCGCACCCACTCGTAGAAGTGCGTGCCCGGATAGGGGGACGCGAGCGACACCTGGATCGTCGAGGGGTTCATCTCGCGCGCAAAGCGCATCGTCTCGGCGATCGTTTCGCGGGTTTCACCGGGCAATCCGAGGATGAACGTGCCGTGGATCATGATGCCGAGGTCGTGACAGTCGCGGGTGAAGCGGCGCGCACGCTCGAGGCCCACACCCTTCTTGATGTTGCGGAGGATCTCGTCATTGCCGCTTTCGTAGCCGATGACGAAGAGGCGCAGACCATTGTCGCGCAGGACCTTCAGGGTCTCGCGGTCGACGTTGGCGCGCGAGTTCGTCGACCAGGTGATGCCGAGCGGTCCGATGAGCTTCGCGATCGCCCGCGCCCGCTCCGGATCTGCGGTGAACGTGTCGTCGTCGAAGAAGACCTCGCGCATCTCCGGGAACAGTTGCGGCATCCGCCGGACTTCCTCATAGACGTTCTGCGGCGAGCGCGTCCGATAGGAGTGCCCCGTCGTGACCTGCGGCCACAGGCAAAACGTGCAGCGCGCCGGACAGCCCCGGCCGGTGTAGAGCGAGACGTAGGGATAGTGACAATACGGGCTGTTGTAGCGCTTGTAGTCGAGATCGCGCGCATAGACGTCGGTCACGAAGGGGAGCGCATCGAGCGCCGTCGAGTCGAGCGGGACGAGGTCGGGATTGTGGACGATGCGCTCGCCGTCGCGGTAGCTGAGGCCCGGAATCTCGGCGAGCGGGCGGTCGGAGGCCAGGTCGACCACGGCCTGATCGAACTCCTTGCGCACGATGACGTCGATCGCGGGGGCCTCGCGCAGCGAGCGCTCGGGCTCGGCCGTCGGATGTCCGCCGACGAAGGCAATCATCGTCTCGGGCCGCGCGGCCTTGATGCGTGCGGCCGTCTCCGCATCGACGCGAAACGAAGGCGTGCTCGTGTGCAGAACGACGAGATCGTACTGCCGTGCGATCGCGACCGTCTCCGCGACGCCGATCCCGAGCGGTGGCGCATCCAACACCCGGCTTCCGGGAATCATGCCCGCCGGGTAACAAAGCCACGTGGGATACCAGAACGACCATACCTCGCGGGTGGCCTGATAGCGCGACCCGGCGCCGCCGTCGAAGTCGTCGTACGATGGTGGATTCAGCAGCAACGTGCTTTTCATCATCATTGGACCTTTCGTGGCGTGACCTACGCGCGTCTCGTGGCAGCGTCAATCATATGAGCGACGGAATGCTGCAACTCGCCATCACGGCTGACGACTTCGGCGCATCCCCACGGGTGAACGAAGCCGTCATGCGCGGCGCTCGGGACGGAATACTCACGGGCGCTAGCTGGATGGCGGGCGGCGTCGCCGCCCTCGACGCACTCAGGTCGGCCGGCGAGCTTCCCACGTTGGCGATTGGCGTACACCTCACCTGTGTACGCGGACAAGCAATTTTGCCGCCGCCGATGATCCCGGCGCTCGTCGATCGGGAGGGACGCTTCCCGAAGAGCCCGGTCGTCCAGGGACTGACCCTCGTCTCGTCCACCGCCGCGCGGACACAACTCCGTGACGAGCTGCGCGCCCAGATCGAACGCTGCCTCGCCGGCGGATACACGCCACGGCATCTCGATGCGCACCTCGATTTCCAGGTGCATCCGGCCGTATTTCCGACGATTGCCGCTCTCGCGAGAGAGTACCGAATCCCTGCGCTGCGACTCCCGCGCGATCCCCTCCGTCCGGCGTTGGCATTCGATCGGCGGCACGTCATTCGCAAGTGTACCGAGGCGGCAATCTTCGCCATCCTGTGCCGGCGCGCCGTCCGCGTTGCCGAGGCGTGCGGCTTGCGCGTCGCCGATCGCGTCTACGGCCACCATCAGACCGGGGCGCTCGACGAACGCTATGTCCTGCGGGTGATTCGCGACCTTCCGGAGGGTGTGAGCGAGCTCTACTGTCATCCGGGCGCGACACTCGCCGACCCCGAGCTCGCGGCGCTCGTGAGTCCCCGTGTACGCGCCGCATGCGACGCGCGTCGAATTCTCCGGCGTCACTACGATCTGCAGGGCCGCGCGGACGGGCCGCCGGCACGCCGCCTCGAGAACTGACACGCAAGGAATTGCGCGAGTCATACGCTCAGCGTCGATCCGGATGATCAGCGACCCGGCAGGGGTGGTCGTCCGCGGTACGGGCCACGCCTTGCATGCGCGTGGACGTTGCGATCGTGATTCCGGCACGGAATGAGGCCCCGTTGATCGCTGCATGCCTCGAGGCGCTCAACCGGCAAACGATCGGAGCATCGGCGCTGGAAGTCATCGTGGTCGCTGCAGGCGAGGACGACACCGCGGGCGCCGCCGCGCGAGCCGCCGCTCGGCTGCCGTTCGGGCGGTTCGAGGTGCTGCACCTCGCGTCCGGAAACAAGAACACCGCATTGCAATTGGGGTGCCCACGCGCAACCGCGCCGATAGTCGTGCTCCTCGATGCCGACACCGTCGTGGCGCCTTCGGCCATCGAGGAACTTTCGCGCGCGATCGGCGAAGGCCCGGTCCGTGCCGTCCACGGTGCCGCCCTCCCCCGCTACGATACCCGTGTTTCGCGGTACTGGGAGCTGAACCGGAGGCTCGTCAAGGAAGTGCGCTTCGACGGCGAGCTGAGTGGCGAGCTCGTCGCCATTCGGCGCGCGACGCTCGCCGGCTCCGATCTCACGGCCCTCTTTCCCGATTCGATCGGCCCGAAGGACGATCTCTATCTGGGGCGCGTCCTAGCCGCGCAAGGATGCGCGATCGGCTACGTTCGAAGCGCGCGGGCGACGACGCTCGTCCCGTGGACGCTCTCGGGGCTCGCGACCACCATGTTGCGCAGTCGGCGTAGCGCAATGGCGGTTCTTCCTCTCGGGGCCGCGTCGCTGCAGGCCGCGATCTCGGCCGCGATCGTCGGCGGCGTGCCCGCGGCGCTGGTGGCTTCGCGCTGGTCCGCCTCGCTCGCACTGATCGCCCTCGCGCCGCTGTTCGTCCACACGAGCATGCTCGTGCTCCGCGTCGGGCCCCTCTGCCAACCGGGATACCGTCGCGATCTGCCGTACTTCCTCGGTCTCGACCTCTTCGGACGCGCGCTCAAAGTGATCGCGTTCACGGAGCGGCTGATCGGACGAGCGCCGCCACGCACCTTCCGCGGTCAGCGTCCATACGAGAGAGCGCGGGCGATGGCTCGTCACTCGGGCGCCGCAACGAGGCCGACCTCGAGATACAGCCCGTCAGCGACGGACCCGACAACTTAGCAGAGCGATATTGCCGAGGCGGCGACCGGGCGCCATACGATGCCCTTTCCGGGATGACGGGAAGTGGACGCGATCGCTACCAATACCAACTCGGCTGGGCTGACCAACACAGCTCGCCTTCGCTCACCGGCAAGACCGTCATCCAGACCCTGAGAGTCCGACATCGACTTCTTCGAGGTTCCGCAGTTGGAAGTCTTCGAAAGATATTTCACAGGCGGCGGTTCTACTGGCGATCTCGAGCGAGAGGCATCGAGGATCAATCGAGGTCGCGGCCGAGCGTCTGCCGAAATCGGCACTGAGGTATGTCCGGACGGCTGTAACCTTGGCCCGTCGGCAGTTGCCTGCACACCCCCGCGCGATCGAAATTCTCGACACGCTGGGGCTCAAGTGAGGCGGGGAGGAATCGAAGCACGGTCGCAACCCACTGATTCTTCATGGGTCACGATCGCCGCGTGTGGGATACTTGGGGCGAGGGATCAAGCGGGCGAAACGACCCGGAAGCCGAGAAGCGTCGCGCCTTCGGCCATTCGCTTGTCGTAGGTCACCAGGGCCGTCAACTCGGGTGCAATGAGGGCGACGGCGGCAAGGTGGATCGCATCGAGGGAGCGCATATCCATCGGCCCCAACATGCCGGCGGCATCGAGTAGTGTATCGCCAAGTTGGACGAGTTGTAAGGTTTGGAGCAAGCCGCGGGCTCGTTCGAGGGCCGCAGCGCCGTGCCGACGAGTGGCGCGAAGGACCTCGGTGCGCACTAGGCTGCACGAAACACGTTCCCCTGGATCGCGCTTGAGAAAACTCAGCAGGGCGCGCGATTCCTTCTCGGCAATGACGAGCTTCAACAGCGCGGACGAATCCAGATAGAGCATCAGCGTTCGTGCGCCCGCATCTTCGCCAGAGCGACCGACGGGGGCTGAACGCCCCGCCGTGGCTTCAGCGGCGGACCCAAATCGAGCAAGTCACCCTTCCCGCGCTTGAGCTTGCCCGCCGCTTCCAGTTGGTCAAGCAGGGTGCCGCTGACCGGAACCAATTTCGCCACCGAACGACCCCGAACGGTCACTTCGATGCTCTCGCCGAGACGGACGCGCTCCACCGTCGTGGCGGCGTTCTGCTGAAGCTGCCTGACACCGATACTGCCCATGTGCGGCATGGTAGCACATGGTGAAGCAGACCGGCAACCCGTCGTCGAGCACCCGTCGTCGAGCTACTCGCGAACTCGGCATCCGGGTAGGTGGCCCGTACGCGATGAAGGACACCTGCGTGTGGCACGCACTCACGCAAGGGAACGACCCGGAACGGCGATCGCGACCAATTCGAACCGCCGCGCAGATTCCCCTGCACTTCTCTATGCGTGAGATTCGTGATCCTTTTCCGTATCAGGCGATCTCCGCGCGCGCACAGCGGCTTCGGCCATTGGAGATGTCTGCGGCATCGCTCGCCTGGGTGCTCGGCGTGACCGACGAGACTGTGGCCAAAGCGATTCGCCGGACGATTGCGGCGCATAGCGACCCAAATCGCGGGACGCGCGAGAAGGCCTAGTTTCTCACGCGCCGGAGTGGCGGGCGCGTCGGTATGTTTCGACACAGAGACGACGGGAGTCGAAACGCTCCAGGCACGGATTCAAATCACCGGCGGGATTCGGCCCTCTTGGATCGTGACGCGGCGAAGCGGCGTCATTGCCGGGGTTTGTATCGCATTCTTCCCACGTTTTAAGCTGCTTGCGATCGCGAAGACCGCCGCCCTACGACGGTGCGCCGACAGCTGTTTCCCGCCGGCGAGTTGTCGCTCCGGGCTTCGATGACGACCTTCGGCGCGACCTTCGGCGCGGCTTTCGGCGCGGCTGGCTCGAAGGCTACGTGCGGTGTTAGAGACCCGCCCATGGAAGACGACTCCGCGCGGTCGTCGCAGCGCGTAACCATCGGCGGTGACGACGAGACGAAACGGCGCGCGCCGGTCGACCTCCAGCGCGTGCTCCTCGACGTGTCGCGGCTTGCGGCCTCACGCTGCGACCTCGACGGCCTCCTCGGTGAGCTCGTCGTCGTGCTGCAGAAGGCGTTCCGGTTCGACGGGCTCGCCGTCGTCCTCCACGATCCCGCGCGTCGGGAGATGGTCCTCCGGTTCGCCGGCGGGTCCGCGCGCCCGGGGAAGCCGATCGCAACGGCTCAGGAAGACGACGCCGCCGGGCTCGCATGGCTGACGCAGCAGCCAATCTTCGTCCCGGACGTCGAGCGGGAAACGCGGTTCCCCGAGATCATCGAGGTCGCGCGCTCGTACGGCACGCGGTCGTTTTGCGTCTTTCCGCTGACGTCGCCGGTGCGCCGGCTCGGTGCTTTCGGCTTCACGAGCCGCGAGACCGATGCGTTCCACGACGTCGATCCGGAATTCCTGCAGCAGCTCACCGACGAGGTCGCGCTCGCCGTCGACAACGCGCTCCATCACGAGAGTGCGGAAGAAGCCGAACGGCGCCTACGGCAGGAGCACGACCGGCTCAGGACGCTGCTCGAGATCAACAACGCGCTCGTCTCGAACCTCGACCCCACGGCACTCTTCGGCGACATCGCGGCGTGTCTCCGGCGCGTCGTGGCGCACGACCTGACGGCGCTCGTGATCCACGACGCCCAGCGGAACGGCTTCCGGGTCGCCGCCGTCGCGTTCGAGAACAAAGAGGCCGTTCGGGAAGGTGAGTTCTTCCCGATGGACGACGTCGGAAATCCGGCGACAGCGGCGTTCCGGACGGGAACGCCGCTCCGCGTGGGTCGCGACGTCATCGCGACTCTGGGGGCCCGCAATCGGCCCCTGCTCACCGAGCTGGGGGTGGAGTCGGCGTGTCTCTTGCCGATGAGCGCGCGCGGGCGCCGCGTCGGCACGATCGTCGTCGGCCGCCTGCGGGGCGAGCCGTTCAGCGACGACGACGTGGCGATTCTCGCGGCCGCGGCCGGTCAGATCGCGTTCGCGGTCGCGAACGCGCTCGCGTTCGACGAAATCGCGACGCTCCGCGACAAGCTCGCGGTCGAGAAGGTCTACCTCGAGGACGAGTTGCGGAGCCATTACGACTTCGAAGAGATCGTCGGCGAGTCGCCGGTGCTGAAGGCCGTCCTCGCGCAGGTGGAGACCGTCGGCCCGACCTCGTCGACGGTGCTGATTCGCGGCGAGACCGGGACGGGCAAGGAGCTCATCGCCCGGGCGATCCACGAGCTGTCGCCCCGCAAGGCGCGGACGCTCGTCAAAATGAACTGCGCCGCGATTCCCACGGGCCTGCTGGAGAGCGAACTCTTCGGCCACGAGCGCGGCGCCTTCACCGGTGCCGTCGCACAGAAGATCGGCCGGTTCGAGCTCGCCGACGGCGGAACGCTCTTTCTCGACGAGGTCGGCGACATTCCGCTCGAGCTGCAGCCGAAGCTGCTCCGCGTCCTGCAAGAGCAGGAGTTCGAGCGCCTCGGCAGCACGCGGACGAAGCGTGCCGACGTGCGCATCGTGGCAGCGACGCATCGGGCCCTCGAAGAGATGGTCGCCGCGGGAACGTTCCGCAGCGACCTGTACTACCGTCTGAACGTCTTCCCGATCGTGCTGCCCCGCTTCGGGAGCGGCGCGAGGACATCCCTCGCCTCGTGCGCTACTTCGTGCAGAAGTTCGCGCGCGGGATGAACAAGATGATCGAAACGATACCGAGCGACGCGATGGCCGCGCTCGCGGCCTACGACTGGCCCGGCAACGTGCGCGAGCTCGAGAACGCGCTCGAGCGCGCCGTGATCCTCACGAGCGGATCCGTCCTGCATGTGCCGTTGGCAGAGCTTCGTACGCGCAGCAGGCCGTTGCCAGGTCCGGAGGGGACGCTCGAAGCAACCGAGCGCGAAGCGATTCTCAAAGCGCTCCGTGAGAGTCAGTGGGTCATCGGAGGATCCGCCGGAGCCGCGCGCCGCTTGGGGCTCAAGAGGACGACCCTCCACTCGCGAATGGAGAAGCTCGGCATCGTGCGTCCGAAGCCCTGACTCGCTCCCGAACGGCTTGACGGGGTCGGCGGTCCCGGCCCGAACGAGCGCACGCATCTCTGCACGCGAGAGAACGAACTCCGCGTAGAACGTCTCGCGCTGCCGGATCTCCACGCCGATCCGTTCGTGCTTGCCGCGCGTCCTCTGCGTGATCCAGGCCGTCGCGGCGGTCGCGGAACCGCCCACGAGCGACCGAATACTCCAGCGAACGCACTGACGAAGGCGGCTTCCATTACTTGGCCGCTCACGCAACGCACGTGCCACCGACAAGATCGTCGATCGACCGTAGCGATCCTTGAGGCGCGGTACTCGTGACGAACCGCCGTCGTCACGTGACGACGGCGGTTCGTCACCGGCGCCGGCCGCCGCCGATTGGACGCGACAAATGCCTGAATTGGCCGCGTCTCCGGCCGTGTCACCGGCTCCGCATCACGCGGCATGATCGTTGCGCTTTGGAGCAACGAAAGGACCAATCCCGACGATGCTCCGCTTGCGAACACTTTCCGGACCCGGCGAAACGCTGCTCCTTGTCGAAGGGCGCCTCACCGGGCCGTGGGTCGACGAGCTGGCGCGGTGCTGGGCGAGCCTGCGCGGGGAGAACCACGCGGCTCCAATCCGCGTCGATCTCGACGGCGTGACGTTCGTCAGCGCCGCGGGCAAGGCGCTTCTCGGCCGTCTCCGCGACGACGGCGCACTGCTCACGGCGCGGGCGTGCATGACGAGCGCGATCATCGACGAGATCGCGAAAGAGCGAGGTCAGTGATGGCAATGTGGGACCGACGTTTCCTGATCGCGATCGCCGCCGCGGCGCTCGGATCGAGCGCTTGTCGGAAGCGGACACCACCCGCACCGCCGATCGCCGAGGTCTCGTCACCACGGTCGCCCAGCGCGACGTGCCGATCTACTCGGAGGCGGTCGGGACGACGGAGGGATTCGTCAATGCGCAGGTGCGGCCCCGCGTGCAGGGCTACCTCCTTCGGCAGACGTACGGTGACGGCGCTTCGGTCAAAGCGGGCGATCTCCTCTTCGAGATCGACGACCGCCAATACCGAGCCGCGCTCGACGAAGCGCGCGGCAATCTGGCGCGTCAACAAGCGGCGCTCAAGAAATACGAGCTCGACGTCGCGCGCTACACGCCGCTGGAGGCGAAAGGCGCCGTCAGCAGAGAAGAGCTCGACGACGCCGTCCAGGCGGCCCGCGGAGCGAAGGCGCAGGTCGATGCCGCCGCGGCCGCGGTCGAGACCGCGCGGCTGAACCTCGGCTGGACGCGCGTCTACGCGCCGATCGCCGGCGTCGCCGGCATCGCGCCGGTGCAGGTCGGCGATCTCGTCACGCCGTCGACGCTGCTTGACGACGATCTCGCAGCTCGACCCGATCAAGGTGACGTTCCCGATCAGCGAGCGCGAGTACCTGCGATTCGCCGATCGCATTCAGGCGCACCAGCGGAACGGAGCGCAGCGCGGACGAGCCGGAGATCGAGATGATTCTCGCCGACGGCAAGCCCTATCCCCATCCGGGACGCTTCCACGTCGCCAATCGGCAGGTCGACGTCGAGACCGGCACGATTCAGATCCAGGCCCTGTTCCCGAATCCCGACGGCATTCTGCGGCCCGGCCTCTACGCCAAGGTACGGGCAGCCACCGTCGTGAAGCGCGGCGCGCTCGTCGTGCCGCAGCGCGCGCTCGTCGAGACGCAAGGCCAGTACCAGGTGGCCGTCGTCGGCGACGGCGACAAGGTCGCGTTCCGCACGGTCAAACCCGGCGAGCAAGTCGGCGACCTCTGGATCGTCGATGAGGGGCTCACGGCCGGGGAACGCGTCATCACGGAAGGACTGCAGAAGGTCCGGGACGGAATGGTCGTCAAGCCGAGCGGACGCGCCGATCGGAACGGCTGCGGCCGCCGCCAGCGAGGGCTGAGCGATGTCGAAATTCTTCATCAGACGCCAATCGTCGCGATCGTCATCTCGATCCTGTTCGTGGTCGGCGGCGCCGTCATGGTGTTCCGGCTGCCGGTCGCGCAGTTCCCCGAGATCGCGCCGCCGCAGATCGAAACGACCGCCATGTACACCGGCGCCGACGCGCTCACGGTCGAGCAGTCGGTCGCCACGCCGATCGACGCGCAGGTGAACGGCGCGAAGCGCATGATCTACATGCAGGCGATCTCCGGCAACGACGGCACGATGACGCTCCAGGTCTCGTTCGAGACCGGCACGGACATCGACATCGATCAGGTGCAGGTCCAGAACCGCCTGGCGCAGGCGCAGGCGAACCTGCCCAGGGCGGTGAACGACTACGGCCTCACGACCATCCAGACGGCGGGCATCCCGCTGCTCCTCTTCACGATCAACTCGCCGAACAAGACGTGGGACCAGAACTTCCTGTCGAACTACGTCGTCATCAACATCAAGGACGAGCTGGCCCGCCTGCCCGGGATCGGGCAGGTGAAGATCTTCGGCGCGGCGAACTACGCGATGCGCGTCTGGGTGTCGCCGGACACGATCGCGAAGCTGGGCCTCACGGTGACCGATCTCGTGAACGCGATCACGGCGCAGAACGTCGTGAATCCCGCGGGCACGCTCGGCGGCGAGCCGGCACCGCCCGGCCGGCAGCTCACCTACACGGTGCGGGCGCGCGGCCGCCTGATGACCGCCGAGGAGTTCGGCGACGTCATCGTGCGCGCGAACCCGGACGGATCGTTCGTGCGGCTGAAGGACGTCGCGCGCCTCGAGCTCGGCGCGGAGAACTACACGCAGCAGGCATACGGCAACGGTGTCCCGGCGACGATCGTCGGCCTCTACCAGGTGCCCGGGTCGAACGCGCTCGATGCCGCGAATCGCGCGAAGGCGACCATGGCCCGCCTGGCGGAAAAATTCCCGTCGGACATGAACGTCGCCCTGACGCTCGACACGACCGTCCCGGTGACCGAGGGCGCGAAGGAGATCGTCATCACGCTGCTCGAGGCGATCGGGCTCGTCATCCTCGTCGTCTTCGTCTTCCTGCAGAACTGGCGGGCGACGCTCATCCCGATCCTCACGATTCCGGTGTCCCTCGTCGGCACCTTCGTGTTCTTCCCGATGATGGGGTTCTCGACCAACACGCTGTCGCTTCTCGGGCTCGTGCTCGCGGTCGGCCTCGTCGTCGACGACGCGATCGTGGTGGTGGAGGCGATCGAGGCGAAGATCGAGCAGGGCCTGTCCCCGCGCGATGCGGCGCTCCAGGCGATGGACGAGGTGAGCGGCGCGCTCGTCGGCATCGCGCTCGTGCTCTCCAGCGTGTTCATCCCCGCCGCCTTCATCGCCGGCATCACCGGATCGCTCTACCGGCAGTTCGCGCTCACCATCGCGTTCTCGGTCCTCATCTCCGCGTTCAACGCGCTCACGCTGAGCCCCGCGCTCGGCGCGCTCATCCTCCGGCCGCGGCCCGAGGGCGCGCGCCGCGGGCTCGCTCGGCCGGTTCTTCGCCGGGTTCGATCGCGGCTTCACGGCGGCGCAGACGGGCTACGTCCGTGCGTGCGGATTCCTGATCCGCAAGTTCGTCGTCGCGCTCGCCGTGCTCGCCGCCTTCACGGCGCTCGCGGGCGGTCTCGGGAAGATCATGCCGACGTCGTTCATGCCGCAGGAGGACCAGGGCTTCTTCTTCATGAACGTGCAGCTCCCGGAGGCCGCGTCGATGCAGCGGACGAACGCGGTCATGCGCAAGGTCGAAGAGATCCTGAAGGCCGAGCCCGGCGTGCACTACGTCAACGCCGTGTCCGGGTACAGCCTCCTGTCGCAGACGGCGAGCCCGCGCAACGGCGCCTACTTCGTCCAGCTCGCCCCGTACGAAGAGCGGGCGACGCGCGCGCTGCAGTCGGACGCGATCGTCGCCTCCGTGAACCGGAAGCTCTACGGGCTGCCCGATGCGCAGGTCTTCGCGTTCCTGCCGCCCGCCATCCCCGGCGTCGGCCAGGCCGGCGGCGTCGACGTGTTCATCCAGGATCGCGCCGGCAAGACCGTCGACTACCTCTGGCAGAACACGCAGCGGTTCATGGCCGCGCTGCACAAGCGGCCCGAGATCGCGTTCCTGGCGACGACGTACGCGCCCGCCGTGCCGCAGCTCTTCGCGCGCGTCGACGAGGACCGGGTGTTCAAGCTCGGCGTCCCGATCCAGGACGTGTACACGACGCTCCAGGCGCTCCTCGGCGGCACTACGTGAACCAGTTCAACCGCTTCGGGCGCGTGTGGCGCGTCTTCCTCGAGGCCGAGCCGCAGTACCGGACGGATCCGTCGGATCTGAGCCTCTTCTACGTCCGCAACCAGCGCGGCGACGTGCTGCCGCTCTCGACGCTGGTCTCGCTCGAGAAGTCGTCGGGTCCCGAGTACTCGAACCGCTTCAACGAGTATCGCGCGATCGAGGTCATCGCGATTCCGGCGCCGGGCTACAGCTCGGGTCAGGCGATGGCCGCGGTCGCGGCCGTCGCCGATCAGGTCCTGCCGCGCGACATGGGGTACGCGTGGAACGGCATGAGCTATCAGGAGTCGATCGCGGGGAGCGGCGCGGCGGTCTTCGCGCTGTCGCTGCTGATCGTCTTCCTGATCCTCGCGGCGCTCTACGAGAGCTGGTCGCTGCCGTGGAGCGTGCTGCTCAGCACGCCGGTCGCCGTCGCGGGCGCGTTCTTCGGCATCTGGGCGCGCGGCCTCGAGAACAACGTCTACGCCCAGGTCGGGCTGCTCATGCTGATCGGCCTCTCGGCGAAGAACGCGATCCTGATCGTCGAGTTCGCCAAGGCCGAGCTCGAGAACGGCGCGTCGATCGTCGACGCGGCCCTGAACGGCGCGCGCAAGCGGCTCCGGCCGATCCTCATGACGTCGTTCGCGTTCATCTTCGGCCTGGTGCCGCTGTGGACCGCGCTCGGCGCCGGCGGGGTGGCGCGCCAGGTGATCGGCACGGTCACGATCGTCGGCATGGCGTTTTCGACCGGCATCGCGATCTTCCTCGTCCCGGTGCTCTTCGTGTTGGTCGAGCGGCTGTCGCGAGGGCGACAGACCGAGCACGCCGTCGCAGCGGCGCCGCAGCTCGCGCGCGAGCCCGTCGTGAGCATGCCGCTTCCGACGGCGGAGAAGGACGATGAAGACCTCGCACCTCGTTGCCACTCTCCTCGTCGCGGTCACTCTCGCCGGTTGCTCCGCGACGGCGGAGCCGCGCGGACTCTCGGCGCGCTCTGGCGGCTCGAGGTGGGTCCGAACTACGAGCGGCCGGCACCGCAATTGCCCGAGCGGTTCCGCGGCCAGCCGGGTCCCGCGATCCGGCGTCGCTCGCCGACCTGCCCTGGTGGGAGGTGTTCGGCGACCCGGCGCTGCAGCGGCTCGTCCATGAGGCGCTCGGAGAACAACTACGATCTGAAGACGGCGGTCGCCCGCGTCGAGCAGTTCCGCGCGCAGGTCGGTGTCGCCGCGTCGGAGCTCTATCCGCAGGTGGGATACGACGGCGCCGCCACGCGCGAAAAGGCCTTCCTGCCGCTCGTACCCGGCGGCAACCAGCACGTTCAACGTCTTCTCGGGCGTCCTCGACGTCGCGTGGGAAATCGACGTCTGGGGCCGGATCCGCCGCTCGACCGAGGCCGCGCGCGCGGAGTTTCTCGCCAGCGAGGACGCTCGTCGCGGCGTCATGCTGACCCTGGTGAGCGACGTCGCCGCGGGGTACTTCCAGCTCCTCGAGCTCGATCGCAAGCGCGAGATCGCGCGCTCGAGCGCGGAGACGTATCAGCGGACGCTCGACCTGTTCACGCAGCGCTACGAGGGCGGCAAGGACACCAAGATCTCGACGTCGCGCGCGGAGGCGTCGCTCGCCGCGAGCGTCGCGACGATCGCCGCCTCGACCAGGCGATCATCCAGCAGGAGAACGCGATCTGCGCGCTGCTCGGCGCGGCGCCGCGGCCGATCGAACGCGGCATGCCGCTCACGGCGCAGTCGCCGCCCGCGGCGCCGGCGGGTCTGACCTCGGACCTCCTGCAACGCCGTCCCGACATCCTGCGGGCGGAGCACGACATGATGAGCGCGAACGCCGAGATCGGCGTCGCCGTCGCGAATTTCTTCCCGCGGATCGGTCTCTCGGCGCTGTACGGTGGCGAGAGCGACAAGATCGGCAACATCCTGAAGAACAACTTCAGCATCTGGAACATCGCGGGAAGCGTGAGCGGACCGATCTTCCAGGGCGGCCGACTCGTCGAGCAGTACCGCGCGCGGCAGGCGTTCTGGGACGAGACGATCGCCGCGTACCGGGCGACGATCGTCCGGCGCTGCGCGAAGTCTCCGATGCGTTGGCGGCGCAGTCGAAGCTCGTCGAGCAGCGTGCGGCCGAGGAGCGACAGGTGAATGCGCTCGCGGCGGCGGTCGAGCTGTCGCTGCTCCGCTACCGCACCGGGCTCGCGAACTACTTCGAGGTGCTCGAAGCCGAGCAGCAGCTCTATCCCGCCGAGGAGCGCTCGCGCAGTCACAGCGCGACCAGCTCCTCACGGTCGTCGCCCTCTACAAGGCGCTCGGCGGCGGCTGGAAGCTCCCCGACGAGGCCTGGACGGCGATGCAATGACCATGATGACGAGACTCACGACCGTCCTTTTCAATTGGACGGTCGCGTTCCTGAGCGACGGGCGCGCCCAGCGCGTCGTCACGAAACAGCAGGTCTTCGCCCGGGAAGCACTGGAGGCACAAACATTCCTGACCGGGACCGTGCCGCCGAAGTCGCCACGCGTGCGCCCCGCCCCTGCATTGCCCTGCACGGCCACGGACGAAGGGCGCGGTACAGCACGATGACCGCGCAGGGATCGGCTGGTGGCGCCACACCTCGTCCACCAAGAACGCGGGCGAGCGAGCCGGAAGAGACCCCGTCGCGCGCATCCGGCTGGAAGGAACTGCTGCCGATCGCCCGGGTGTTCCGGGAGAGCAGCGGCGAATCGCGGGCGGCGCTGATTCTCGTCTCGACGCAGCTCGAAAAGATCTTCGGACTGAAGCTCCACGACGATCTCTTTCCGCCGCTCGGGGAGCTCCCCGGCAAAACGCGGGGAGACCCCCGTACCGACGCTCGCGCTCGGAATGATTCCCACGGCAACGTCAACCCGCGCGCCCAGTCCGGCGACGTGCTGACCGTCGAGCACGTCTTCGCCGCGCCGATGATCGACGAGCCGCTGACCCGTCCGATGTGCTCGCCCATCGGCGACAGCGCCGCGGCAACCGTGGTGATGAGCGAGCGCAAAGCCCGCGAGCTCGGTCTCGCGCAGGGCCGTCCGCATGGCGGCGAGCGTCGGGTGGGACCACGAGCCCGGGAATCTGGATTCGGCGACGCTCTGCACGCGAGAGGCGTACGTGGTGAACGCGAGGGTCGCTCATCATGAACCTGGGTGCTCCGCTCCTGGTCGGCTGCCTGATGATTGCGTCCCTCGTGATCGTCCAGGCGATCGCGATCACGGCGATCGCCGGCCTCGTCCGAAGTGAAATACGACGAGACAATCGCCCAGCTGGGTGGTTCCGGGGCGTCGGCGTGTTCTCGCGAGCGCTGCTGCTGATCGTGACGGCGCAGCTCGTCGAAATCGCAGGCTGGGCGGCGCTGTTCCTCGGGGTCGGGGAGTTCGGCGACTTCCCGACCGCCTTCTACCACTCGGCTATGAACTTCACTACGCTCGGCTACGGTGACATCGTCATGTCGCGCGAATGGCGGCTGCTCGCGCCACTCGAGGCGGTCGCGGGCATGCTGATGTTCGGCATCTCGACCGCCGTCCTGTTCGCCGTCACACAGGCATTGATCCGCTCGCACGAGAACCACCTGGTCGATCGGCGCCGCAATTGACATATCCGCCGCGAGGCGTCTTCGTCCCCGAACGGCTCGCGCTCAGATGGCGTCGACCCGATGCCCCGAGCACGTCCGTCGCGCGCGAGGCGCTCGACTCGCTGCAACGGGGTGTGCGGCTTCGCGTGACGATGCAACCGCTTCCGACTTCAGCGGCTGCGCGTCGGACGGGTTGCCCCCAAAGTTGCCCCCAATCCTGCTCGCGTCAGGTAGGAGAAACGACCGGGAAACCCAGATGGGCCGCGCCTTCTGCCATCCGCTTGTCGTAGGTCACCGGGGCCGTCAGCTCGGGGGCGATGAGGGCGGCGGCGGCAAGGTGGATGGCATCGAGGGAACGCATCTTCACCGGGTCCAGCATGCCGGCGGCGTCGAGGAGCGCATCGTCGAGATGGATCAGGTGGAGGTTTCGGAGCACACGCCTGGCGTCCTCGATGGCGGCGCTCCCACCGCGATGAACGGCGCGCAGCAGTTCCGTGCGCGCGATGGCACACGAGAACGGTTCCGGCTCGTGCCGCAGAAAGGTCCGCAGGGCGCGGGATTCCTTCTCAACGACGACCAGCTTCACCAGGGCGGACGTGTCGAGATAAACCGTCAACGCTCGTCCGCTCTCATGCGCGCCAGGCGCGCCGAGGCGGACTCGCCGCGCGGCATCTTGACCCTGGGCGGTCCGAGGTCATTCAGGTTGCCGGTTGCGCGAGTCAACTTGCCAGCCGCTTCGAGTCGGTCGAGGAGCGTGCCGCCGACCGGGACCAGCTTCGCCACCGGGCGACCCCGAACGGTCACTTCGATGCTCTTGCCGAGACGGACGCGCTCCACCGTGGCGGCGGCGTTCTGCTGGAGCTGCCGGACTCCAATGCTGTCCATGTGCGGCACGGTAGCACATGGGGAAGTCGAGCGGCAAGGCGGGCGTGCTCGCTACGCGATCGACGCGGGATTCCTTCCGTCCCGCCAAGCGAGGTTCCCGCTCACTCGATCGGAACGCGTTTGCCGCCCCAGAACGGGTGCAGGCATGCCGCGCGGGCTGCATCCGCCTCGTCGGGATCGATACCTTTCCGGCCTTGCTCGTGCCGGATTGGGATGACGCCGTCTGCGACCTGCCTGGAGATTGTCGAGACGTTCACGCCGATGCGACGCGCGTAGGCCCGCATGCTCAGCAACCGTCGGTTGGGTGTCATCGAGCACGTTCCGTGTTGCACAAGTTCTGGCGCTGCATCTCGTCGCATCGTGCCCTCCGCTGGCCCTCATACGCTCCGATCTCACGGGAGGACCCGGCAAACGATCGACCGCGCGGGTCCGATTCCGACACCGCTACGCAAGTCGGCCGCTGGCAATCGTCGCACGGCTCCGCGTGTGGGCTACCCGACACGTCCCGCGCGCTCCAGCTTGCGAACCCGCACGATCTCCGGCCACTGCGCCTGCCGCAACTCCCCCGGCCGAACGAAGACCAGCGGGGCCAGCCGGAGGGCGCATTTGGTCGCGAAGAAGCCTTCGTAGGCGTCAATCGCCCGGAGCAAGGCGCCGATGCGCTTCGGCTCGATGATGGAGGCGTGGTGCTTCTCCTTCGGTGGCGGAAGGGCGCCGCGCAGATCACCCGTGGGATCGCGTTCCGCCCGGCCTGTCGCCACGGCGTAGCGGAAGACCTGACCGCAGTTCTGCATCGCCCGATGCGCCGTTTCCTGCGCGCCCCGGCTCTCGATCCGACGCAACACGGCCAGCAGCTCGGGCGCTTTGACGTCGGCGATGGGCCGCGCGCCGAGCCAGGGGAACACGTCCTTTTCAAGCCGGCGCAAGATGCGGTCGCCGTGACTCGCGACCCATCCCGGCGAGAACTTCGCGTGACTTCTTCGGTTCCCCTGGGAAGTCGTGAAAGTGGAGGCGGGGGGAATCGAACCCCCGTCCGAAGGTGGTCCACCGAGAGTCACTACATGCGTAGCCCGTGTACTAATGTCGCGCGGTCGGCTCCCAGGGGCAGGATCCTATGCGCCATCCGGAGAAAGTTTTCGGTCGCCGCTTTACCGGCGCCGGCGGCGACCTAGCCCGAAGTATGTCGGTCCAGCCGCCCCTACGGGCGCAGGGTGGTGGACCGTGACGGCATTAAGCCGCCAGTGCTAGTGGTTCGTCTGCGTTTATAGCAGTCCGCTTTTGTTGACGGGGCCTGCGGAACCCCGGCATGCGACTCTGGCTTTCCAGCCTCCGTCGAACCCAGATCGCCCCCATGTGACGACCCGGCCCTTCCGGAGCCGAGCATCCAACACCTTTAGTATAGGAACGCCCGGGCGGGCTCGCAACCGCGCTCTTCGCGCCGGGAAATGGCCTCCGGGGCGACCGCGGAGCCCTGCCCCGCCGTCGGGCCCTCGGTCCAGCCATTGCGATCGAAGAAGCCGAGATGGGTCACGAGCTTCACGAAGCACCGCGACCCATCGGGCCACATGAGCCGCCCCGCGGCCATCGCACGGCGCGGCATCTCGACGACGAGGTGCGTCTCGCGCCCACGAGCCGCCCGTTGCCCGTATCCGACGACCGCGCCCGACGCCGGCTCGCGCACGACGACGTCTGCCCGTCCCGGCACGAGAGCGAGACGCAACGTCCGGGTCCAGCCGTCGTCGTCCCGGCCGACGACGAGCAGCGAGGCCGGACGCCAGCGCCACCGCCATCCGCACAGGTCGATCCGCAGGGCTCCGCCCTGGACCGCGACCCGCCGGATTGCCGTCCTCGCATCCGCGGACGCCGCCGGCGACGGCAACGCAAACGGCTCGACCGCGCATGCGGCGCGCCGCGCGGCCCGCCGATGGAAGACGAGCTGCGCGGCGTGGCAGTCGAGGGCGCGGCACTTGCGCATCCGCTCGTGCGCCGTGAGGCGCAGCGCGAATCCGTGGTGGGTCGGCGCGGTCGCCAGGGGATGGACGACGTACGTGAGGACGATCGGCCGCTCGTCCACCCCCAGGCTGGCGACGGCCTCGCGTGCCAGCACCGCGAGCGCGTTGTGGTCGGGATGCCGGTCGCGCACGGACGGCGCGACGAGCACGCTCGGCCGCCACACGGCGATGCGCGTCGCGAGCTCGCGCACGAGCGGCGCAGGCCGCTCGAGAAGCAGGCGCGTCAGGCCGCGGTCGGGGAGCCCGAGAAACACGGCGCTCTCGCGCGGCAGCCCGAGGGCGCGGAGGGCGGCGCAGGCCTCGGCGCGGCGGCGTGCGCCCCAGCGGGCACGCGCCTCGGCCCCGATCCAGAGGCGACGCTCGCTCACGCGTTGCGGCCACGGGTTGTCGTCGCCGTCGGTCGCGAAGACGACGCGCGTCGCGGCCCCGCAGGCGTGCGCGCGCTGCAGCAGTCCCGCCGCACCCAGGGTCTCGTCGTCCGGATGGGGCGCAAGGACCAGGAGCCGGTCGCGCGGAGAGAACGTCACCTGCGGTCCGTTGCGGTCGTGCCCGGGTGCGTCGCGCGCGGCAGGAAGCGCATCCCCGTGCGGAAGACGCCCTCGACGATGCGCCGCGTGCCGTCCTCGGGATCGCGTTGGCTGGCGCTCAGCTTCCCCTTCCACGCGATCGTCGAGATCGCACCGTCAGCGCCTGGAGCCGTCGCGATGGGACCGACGACGCTGCCGATCGCGTGGCCGTCGGCGCCATCGACGACCAGCGCCTGCCGGATGCCCCCACCGCCCGGGCTGCCGACGTACGTGCTCGCGATGAAACGGAAGGCGACGCACACGACCGAGCCGTCCCAGACGCGCACGACCTCCAGCGCGTCCATCGCCGTGTCGTAGACGAGCGCCAGCTGCGACGACGCGATCGGCGGCAGCTGGTCGTCGCCGCAGCCGGCGATCAGCGCGTCGCCCGTCTCGCGGATCCGGACGAGCCGCCCTGCAGCGTCGGTCGTGGCGCTGGTGGCCTGCCATGTCGCGACGAACTGCTCGGCGCGGGCCGGCGTCGCACGCGTCAGCCCGCAGAGCATCACGGCGGCGACGAACGCCGGCAGACCGACTCGAACGCGTGGCAGCATGGGCCCGCCACGATCTCCACGACCCATGCCAGCCGCATCCGCGCCTGCAGTCGGCGCCGCGCACACGCGCCACGCAGGCAGCGTCCGATACGTGCAGATTCTTGCGCGGTCGCGGTCGCGTCAGGAGAGGTCGTGCTTGCGCAGCTTGTACCAGAGGCTGCGCTCGCTCACGCCGAGGAGGCGCGCCGCGCGCGCCTTGACCTGCTTGGTCTCGTCGAGCGCGCGCAGGATCATCTCGCGTTCCAGCCGATCGAGCGCGTCGTCGAGACGCAGACCGGGCCGGTCGTCCGCCGTCGGCCGGCGCGGGGTGGTGACGTCGAGGAGGGTGGCCGTGAGGGTGTCGCCCTGGCAGAGCACCACCGCGCGCTCGAGCACGTTCTCCAGCTCGCGCACGTTCCCGGGCCACGGATATTCCTCGAGCAGACGCAGCGCGGGCTCGGTGATCTTGGGCGCTCCCCCCGGCCGCCGCTGTCCGAACTTGCGCAGGAAATGCGCCACCAGGTAGCGGATGTCGTCCCGCCGCTCGCGCAGCGGCGGCATCTCGATCTGGATCACGCGCAGGCGATAGAAGAGGTCCGCGCGGAACGCGCCGGACGCGACGGCGGCGGCGAGGTCGCGATTGGTCGCCGAGATGATGCGGACGTCGACCTCGCGACGCTGATTGGCGCCCACCCGCTCGACGACCCCGTCCTGGAGCACGCGCAACACCTTGGGCTGCAACGCGAGCGGGAAGTCGCCGATCTCGTCGAGGAACAGGGTGCCGCCGTGGGCGAGCTCGAACTTGCCGGGCCGCTCCGCGACCGCGCCCGTGAAGGCGCCGCGGACGTGGCCGAACAGCTCGCTCTCGAGCAGGTCGGCGGGGACCGCCGCGAGATTGACGGGAACGAGCAGGTGCTCGCTGCGCGGGCTGCGACGATGGATGGCGCGCGCCAGGAGCTCCTTGCCCGTTCCGGTCTCGCCGGTGACGAGGATCGACGCCTCCGACGGCGCCACCTGCTGCACCATCGCGAAGACCCGCCGGATCGCCGGCGAGACGCCGATCAGGTCGTCGAATCCCGACTGCCCGGCATGCTCCTCGCGCAGGTAGTCGTTCTCCATCCGGTAGCGCCGCAGGGTGAGGGCGCGCTGGATGCGCAGCTCCATCTCGACCGAGTCGAACGGCTTCTGGATGTAGTCGAAGGCGCCGTTCTGCATCGCCTGGACGGCGGTCTCGACCGTGCCGTAGGCGGTCAGGAGGATGACCGGCGTGTCCGGCGCGGTGCGCCGGACGACGTCGAGCAGGTCGAGACCGCTGCCGCCCGACATGCGGAGATCGGAGATGACGAGATCGACCTCGCGCTGGGCCAGGGCCGCGGTCGCGGCGGCGACGTCGGCCACCGGTACGGCCTGATAGCCGAGGCTGCGCACCAGGATGCCGAGCGTCTGTCGATGGCGCTCGTCGTCGTCGACGACGAGGATCGTGGCCCCGATCATGCTTGCTCCCGAGCCCGCACATGCAGCCGCACGCGCGCACCTCCGCCTGGAACGTTCTCGGCCACGATGGTCCCGCCATGCTCCTCGACGATACGCCGCGAGATAGCAAGACCCAGGCCGGTCCCGTCGGGCTTGGTCGTACAGAAGCGGGTAAAGGCCTTCGGCAGGATCTCGGGCGCGAATCCCGGGCCGGTATCCTCGACGTCCAGGACGACCCACTCGCCGTCGCGGGCGCAACGGATGACGATCCTCCCGGGCCCGGAGAGCGCCTGGAGCGCGTTGTGTACGAGGTTCAGGACGACTTGATACATCTGGTCGGCGCTCCCGTAGAACGGCGGCACGTCGGGAGCGATGCGGACGTCGAGCTCGATGCCCTGCTTGAGCGCCGTGGTCGCGAAGAACGCCGTCGCGCGATGCACCACGTCGGGGAGCGACGCGATACGGTAGGCGGTCCGCTTCGGCCGGGCGAGATCGACGAGATCGGTTACCACGGCGTTCAGGCGGTCGACCTCCCCCGTGACGGCGTCGGCCAGCTCGTGCTGCTCGGATGAAGGCAGCTCGCGTCGCGCCAGCAGCTGCGCCGAGGTCTTCAGGATCGAGAGGGGGGTGCGCACCTCGTGCGCGACGTTGGCGGCGATCTCACCGAGGAGCGCGAGGCGCGACTGCATGACGGCTTCGGCCTGCGCCACCGCGAGCCGCTCCAGCATGGCCCGGAACGCGGACGCGAGGAGCCCGACCTCGCCGCCGTCGGTCGTCGGAAATTGCCATTCCGCCTCCTGCAGGCCGTGCTGCGTGATCTCGCGCACGGTGGCGGTCAGCCGCCGGATCGGCCGCCCGATCCACCACGCGACGATCGCGCTCAGGACGGCGCTCACGAGGAGCACGATCGAGACCGTCTTCAGGAGGGCGCTGCGCAGGGTCGTCACCGCCGCCAGCGCCTCGGCCACGGGCTGGGAGACCACGACGTCGACCGCCTTGCCCGCGATGACGATCCGCCTGACCGGCGCCGCGCCGATCAACAGCGGTGCCGCGCCGGCCTCCGTTCCGGAGCGCCGCGCCCGCCGATTGGACGGACGACGACCCTCGCGGACCTGCAGCGCAAACGTCAGATGCGTTCCGCGCGTCCCGAGCGCCTGCTCCGCGGCGCGCAGCAGCCGCCGCGGGTCGACCAGCAGGAGCAGCGCGCCGATCCGTTGCTCGCTCCGCTCCGGGTTGAAGATCGGCCCCTCGAGTTGCAGCAGTCGATCGCGCGCATCGGCGCTGGCGACGAGCGACACGCGTACGGGCGCGTCCGGACCGCCGGCGTTGCCCGCCTGCGGCGCGACCGCGGCGACGTCGCCGGCGCTGGCGACGGACCGGCCGGCCGCGTCGACACAGAGAATCCCGACGTAGGCTTGGTTACCACTCAGGATCTGCCGTATGAACTCGGCCAACTCCTTGTCGACATCGTCGTACATCACGGCGCGCATCACCCCGAGACGGGCCCAGCTCGCCACGTCGGACTCGCGCTCGACGATCTCGCGATCGACGCTCTGGGCGACGTCACGCGCCACGATCGCGAGGCGGGTGCGCGCCTCGCGCTCGAGCGCGCGGCGGGCACGGGTGTACGCGAGGCTCCCGATCAACGCCGCCGTGGCCACGACGAGAACGACCGCGAACAGGATGAGCCGCGCCACGAGTGAGTTCGCGAGCGAGACGCGCGGCGTCGCGTCGTCCATCGTCGCGGCGGTGCTCGTCGCGCTCGCGCTCATGTCAACGCCCGCCGCGTGGGCCGCCGGCGCGCAAGAGGATCCCGGCTCGCGCCTGACGCAGGAGGAGCGCGGCAACTACGTCGTTCCGCGGCTGCCGTTGTGGCTCGGCGGCGATCTGACGGTCGCCGCGACCGTACCCGAGAACGCTCCCGCGAGGGTCGAGCTCGACGACATCAACCTGCTGGCGCGCTTCGAGCCTCTGCCCAGGTTGTCGTTCTTCAGCGAGACGCGTCTCGAGAACACGCTCACCGTCATCGACGGCCAGGGCGCCGACCTCGACAGCTCGGACGTCTTCGTCGAGCGCCTGTACGCCGACTGGCTCGCGACGCCGCACCTCACGCTGCGGGTCGGGAAGTTCCTCACGCCGTTCGGCGTCTGGAACCAGAATCCGCCGCGCTCCCCTGACCTGGACGGTCGAGCGACCCCTGGTCACCGAGAACACGTTTCCCGAGCACACGACGGGCATCGGCTTCTTCTACGAGGCCACGCTGCATGGCTGGAGCATCGATGGCACGCTGTATGGGGGCGCACAAGACGAGCTGCCGCTGCGGAGCTCGGACGAGGCCGGGGTCACCCTGGCGGGCGCCCGGGCCGCCGCCGCGCATGCCCTCGGCAACGCCTATCTGACGCTCGGCGTGAACGCCGGCGGCGCCGAGCGGCGCCACCACGCCGGGCTCCAGCCGATGACGGGCCTCGACGTGAACCTGAGCATCGCCGGCAACGACCTCCTCGGGGAGTTCGACTACGCCCGCTCGCCGGAGTCGGGCGCCCTCGACGATTGGGGGCTGTACGTCCAGGACTCGTTCCCGCTGTTCGACGGCTGTTACGCCGTCGCGCGCTACGAACACTTCCGCTCGTTCGATCGGAGCAGCACCGATGCCGGCCTGGTCGGCATCGCCTGGCGCCTCGACACGCACGTCATCCTCAAGCTGAACTACCAGTTGACCACCAAGCCCAGCGAGGACGTCCCGCGCGGCCTCCTGGCCTCCATCGCGCTGTTCTTCTGACCGTGGCCCGGCTGCTGGCGGTCGGCTGTCTGCTCACCCTGCTGGCGGCCTCGACCCCGGTCCACGGCGACGAGCGCATCGCGGTCGTCGTGGGACGGGACAGCGTGGTCGCCGCGGTGACCCAGGACACGCTCCGCGACGTCTACCTGCGGCGCCAGCGCCTGTGGCCCGACGGCCTGCGCGCCGTGCCGATCAACCTCCCGGCGGGCAATCCGGTGCGCGAGCGCTTCTCGCACATCGTGCTCGGACGGTCGCCGCAGGAGTTGGTCTCGTACTGGAACGCGCGCTATTTCGAAGGGATCATGCCGCCCGCGGTATTGTCGTCGGCGGCGGCGATCCGCGCCTACCTGAACGCCGAGCCGGGCGCGATCGCATACCTCGCCGCGGAGGACGTCGACGACAGTTGTCGCACGCTCCTGTGGTTGAACGTGCGGCAGCGCTAATCCGACGCCGCAAGATCTTGCGCGCTTCCAACCGTGGCGGGCCGGTTCGCCACGACGCGCCCGCCCGCGCGCCGCCGCGCGCTGGCACAGTCGCTGCTTCCCCCACATCGACGTGAGCTCGACGACCCTCGAGCGACGACGCGCCGCCACCTGAGGCCTTGCGCGTGGATCGCCCACATCTCGACGCACACCTCGACCGCACGCAAGCGGCGATCCTCGGAACGCTCGTCGGTGGGCTCACCATCCTGCGGCTGGTCGACGTCTTCCACTACCGGATCGACACCGACGAGCCGCAACACCTGCACGTCGTCTGGGCCTGGACACACGGCCTCCTGCAGTATCGCGACGTCTTCGACAATCACGCGCCGCTCTTCCATCTGCTGTTCGCGCCCGCGCTCGCGCTCGTCGGCGAGCGGGCGAGCGTCGTGGCGGCAATGCGGCTCACGGTCCTGCCGCTCTACGGTCTCGCCGTCGGCTGCACCTACGCCATCGGCGTCGCGCTCTTCTCGCGTCGCCTCGCCGCATGGGCCGCCGTGCTGACCGCCTTCTACGCCGGGTTCTTCTTCACCTCGCTCGAGTTCCGGGCCGACGATCTGTGGGCCGCCCTGTGGCTGCTCGGCGTCGCCGTGCTCGTGCACGGCCGGGCGACACCATGGCGCGCTCTCGCCGGCGGGGTCGCGCTCGGCGCCGCGCTCGGCACGTCGCTGAAGACCGTGCTGCTGCTGGCGTCGATCGCCCCCGCCGCGCTCGTCGCGACGAAGCTCGTGCCGTCGCAGGACGGGTCGTCGTCCTGGCGGGCGGTCGCCCTCCGGTGCGCGGCGCTGGTGGCCGGCGTCGCCGTCGTCCCGACGGTCCTCGTCGCCTACTTCGCGCGACGGGGCGCCCTGCCCGCCATGTACGCGGGCGCCGTCGCGCACAACGTCCTGCCTGGCCTGGGCATGTGGAAGAGCGCCGGGACACGCGCCCTCGTGCTGCCGGCGGCGGCGCCACTGCTCTGGCTCGCCGCGCGGCGCGTCGCCCGCAGCGACGCCCCCGCCGCGCTCGCGCGCCGCCGCATCCTGGTGCTCCTCACCGCGGGCATCGCCCTGACGTTGCTCTTCGGCGTCTGGCCTCTGGTGACGCGCCAGGATTTCCTCGCGCTCGATCCGCTCGTCATCGTCCTGGCGACCGGCTTCGCCCTCGAGCCGGCGCCGGCCGCCGCGGGAACGACGCCGCTCCGACGCCATGCCGTCGCCATCCCGCTCGTCCTGCTCGCCCTCGAGGGCGGCGCGCTCGTCTGGTGGGCGCCCCCCTGGCAGGATCGCACCCGCCAGCACGCCGGCATGGTCGCGGCGGTGCTGCGGCTCACGGCGCCCGGCGACTACGTGATGGACGTGAAGGGGGAGACGATCTTCCGGCGGCGGCCCTTCTTCTACGCGATCGAGCACATCACCAAGACCCGCCTGGCGCGCGGGTTCATCGCGGACGACGTCGCCGAGCGCCTCGTCGCGACGCGGACCGCCGTCGCCGTGCTGGACCACGCGAACTTCCCGCCCGCCGGGCGCGCGTTCCTGAACGCCAACTACATCCCGGTCGGCCCCATCCGCGTGCTCGGACGGCTCCTGCCCGCCGCGCCCGCAGGCGTGCGGTTCGACGTCGCCATCCCCAGTCGTTATGCGATCATCACCGAGCACGGGCGCGCGGACGGCGTCCTCGACGGCTCCCCCTACGACGGCCCGCGCTTCCTCGCGAGCGGCACCCACGAGTTCGCACGGACCGCCGCGACGAAGCGCCTCGCGCTCGTGTGGGAGCCGGCCCTCGCCCACGGCTTCTCGCCGTTCCCCGCGGAGGAGACCCATGCCGCCTCCGGATGACGCGGAGCTGTTGGCGCTCGAGCAGCGCGTCTGCTCGCAGGGCGACACGGTGCACTACGCCGAGCATCCGAAGATCTTCACCCGTTGCGAGGGGAGCTACCTCTACGACGGCGACGACACGCCGTACCTCGATCTGCAGATGTGGTACTCGGCCGTCAACCTCGGCTACGCCAACACGCGGCTGAGCGACGCCCTGAAGGCGCAGCTCGATCGCCTGCCGCAGGTCGCCAGCCAGTATCTGCACCGTGAGAAGATCGAGCTCGCCGCCGCGATCGTCGCCAGCATCGAGCGGGCGTTCCATCGCTCCGGGCGGGTGCACTTCAACGTCGGCGGCTCGCAGGCCGTGGAGGACGCGTTGAAGCTGGTGCGGAAGTCCACCGGGCGCAGTCGCATGCTCGCGTTCGAAGGGGGCTACCACGGGCGCACGCTCGGCGCCTCCGCCATCACCTCGTCGTATCGCTACCGCGAGCCGTTCGGCGAGTTTCCCGATCGCGCGGAGTTCGTGCCGTATCCGTACTGCTTCCGCTGCCCGTACGGGAAGACGCGCGACACCTGCGAGCTCTACTGCGTCGGCCAGATCGAGCGTCGCTTCGAGCACGAGTACGCCGGCGCCTGGAATCCCCGCACCGGGCGCGCGGAGTTCGGCGCCTTCTTCGTCGAGGCCGTCCAGGGAACCGGCGGCTACGTCGTGCCGCCGCACGGATACTTCGAGCGGCTGGCCAAGCTGTGCCGCGACCGCGGCATCCTGCTCGTCGACGACGAGATCCAGATGGGCTTCTTCCGCACCGGCGCGCAGTGGGCCTTCGAGAACTTCGACGCCGCGCCGGACATCGTCGTGTTCGGGAAGGCGCTGACCAACGGCCTGAACCCCCTCTCCGGCATCTGGGCGCGCGAGGCCCTCATCGCGCCGCAGCAGTTCGGTCCCGGATCGACGCATTCGACGTTCGCCGCCAACCCGCTCGGGACGGCCGTCGGCCTCGAGGTCATGCGCATCTTCGCCGCCGGCAGCTACCGGCGGCGGGTCCTGGACAAGGGCCGCTACTTCCTGTCGCTGCTGCAGGACCTGCAGCGCCGTCACCCCGAGATCGGCGACGTCGACGGACTCGGCCTCGCGCTGCGGATCGAGCTCTGCGAGCGCGACGGCTTCACGCCCAACCGCGCCCTCGCCGATCGCATGTTCCAGCGCGGCCTCGCCGGGGACCTGCGGGTGGACGGCCGGACCCTGGGGCTCGTCCTCGACATCGGCGGCTACTACAAGAACGTCATCACGCTGGCGCCCGCGCTCGACATCACGACCGCGGAGATGGATCTCGCGCACGACCTGCTCGATCTGCTCCTGCGGGAGTGCCGGGCATGACCATGTCGTTCGCGCTGGAAGCCCTCTGCGACTTCGACGGCACCGTCGCCCCGCGCGACACCGTCGATCTCCTCCTCGAGCGGCTGGCCGAGCCCGCGTGGCGCGTTCTCGAGGAGCGTTGGGTGCGCGGCGAGATCGACTCCCGGACCTGCATGGCCGGCCAGGTAGCCCTCATCCACGGGGGCTGGCCCGCGATCGAGCGCACGCTCGCGGGCGTGCGGCTCGACCCCACGTTCGCCCCCTTCGTGCACTGGTGCCGGCATGCGGGGGTGCGCCTGCGCATCGTCAGCGGCGGCATCGATCGGGTGATCCGCCACCTGCTCGCACGCGACGGCATCGTCGTCGACGGGATCTGGGCGGCACGCCTCGGAGCGCGCGCTGACGGACGGCTCACGCTCCGCTTCCCGTCCCCCGGACGAGGATGGCGCTGCGGCGCCGGCTTCTGCAAGTGCGCGCTCTTCACGCGCGCCGCAGCGCGACCCGTACGCGTCCTGATCGGCGACGGACGGAGCGACTTCTGCTGCGCGCACCGCGCCGACCTCGTCTTCGCGCGCGCCGCGCTCTACGGATATTGCCGTCGCGAAGCCATTCCCGTCCGGTCCTTCGCCGACTTCACCGACGTGCGCCGCAGCCTGGAACGCTGGTTGCGACTGCCGCGCCGGCCCGAAGGATCCCGTCCGACCTCGCCCGTGGCGGAGGCCCGATGACGCCGCGTGTCCTGCTCCTGCACGGCCTCACCGGGATGCCGTCCGAGATGCGCCCGCTCGCGCGCTACCTGCGCACGCGCGGATGCGAGATCGCCGCCCCGCTCCTCCCCGGGCACGGCGCGACGCACCGGGAGCTGCTCGCCACGACGTGGCGCGATTGGGTCGGCGGCGCCCGGCGCGCGCTCCACGATCTGTCCGCCCAGGGCGAGCCCGTCGTCGTTGCGGGGCTCTCGATGGGCGCGCTCCTCGCGGTGCTGCTCGCGGCCGAGAGCCCGCTCGTGGCCGGCATCGCCCTCCTCTCGCCGACGATGCGCTACGACGGCTCCAGCATCCCATGGACGCGCCATCTCCTTCCCCTGGCCCACGTGTTCCCCGTGCTCGGCCGGCACACGTATTGGACCGAGATGCCGCCCTACGGTTTGAAGGATGCCCGTCTGCAGCGCCGCATCACCCGCGCCGTCGAGGCGGCGCGGCGCGGCGAGAGCACCCGGTTCGGCCTCTTCCGCACCTACACCGGCGCCTTGCGCGAGCTGAACCGCATGGTGCGCGAGGTCCGGCGCCGGGCGTGCCTGGCGCGCTGTCCGGCGCTCGTGCTTCACAGCGTCGACGACACCGTCACGAGCGGACGGAACGCGGAGGAGATCCACGCCCTGCTCGGCGGCGCGGACAAGACGCTCCGCTGGCTCTCCGGCTGCGACCACGTGATCACCCTCGACCTGCAGCGGCACGCCGTCGCCCGCGAGGTCGGAGCGTTCGTCGGCCGTATCGCCGCACCGCCCGGGTGGGAACGCACCTCGCGGGCATGCGCTACGGCAGGAAGAAGGAGCCGGGAAGTTGAAGCTCGCCGACCGACTGCCATTCCTTGAAGCCGGTCAGGCAGCTCGCGACGTCCTTGCAGGGGTCGGCGGTGAAGCAATGCATGCGCAGGGTCTGCGTCGCGAGGTCGCCGGGATCGCCACTCGAGTCGATGAGGCCGCACCAGAAGAAGTGCTCCGCGGTGTCGCCGACGAAGACGTTGCCCGTGAGCGTCGCCCGTTCGAGATCCAGGCTGATCGCCCAACGCGCGCCGCCGACGTCCTTGTTGACGAGGATCGCCGTGCCGTCCGGCGTCATCCGCACCGGGGATTTCGCGAGCACCGGCGCGCCGACGCCCAGCATCACGCCCACCGCCATCACCACGATCGCGACCCTCATCCTGCCCTCCTTCCGCTGCGCCCCACCTGAACTGGCGAATCGTCCACGAGGCGTCAAGGCCTTCTGCATCTCCGGCGCGCGGCGTACAATGTCCTCGATGCGAGCCGCGATCTCGATGGTCATCGCCCTCCTCACGGCGGTCGGCGCGCCGTGCCCGTGCGTCGCGGGGCCGTCCGGTGCGGCGACGCCCGCGGCGCGGAGCGGCGCGCTGCCCGCCGGCGAGGACGGCGCCAAGGCCCGGCTCGATCTCTCGCCGAGGCATAGTGAGCTCGTGTCGGTCGACGTCCACGGCACGCCCGTGCGGACGTGGATCGTGTATCCGCAGCGCCCCGACAAGGCGCCGGTGGTGCTCGTCATCCACGAGATCTTCGGGTTGACCGACTGGATTCGCGCCGTCGCGGATCAGCTCGCCGCCGAGGGCTTCATCGCCGTCGCGCCCGACCTCCTCTCCGGCAAGGGACCGGGCGGGGGCGGCACGGAGGCGTACGCCAGCCGCGATGACGCGATCAAGGCGGTATCCGGCCTCCCGCACGACGAGGTGATGATGCGCCTCGACGCCGTGCGCGCCTTCGCCGCGGCCCTGCCTTCGGCCAGCGGCAAGACGGCGGCGATCGGCTTCTGCTGGGGAGGCAGCACGAGCTTCGCCTATGCCGCGACACGGCCGGATCTCGCCGCCGCGGTCGTCTACTACGGCACCGCGCCGGCGGACCTGGGCGCGCTGCGGGCACCCGTCCTCGGGCTCTACGGGGGCGACGACGCGCGTGTCACCGCGACGGTCGAGCCGACCCGGACGAGGATGGCGGAGCGCGGCACGTCGTACGAGCCGCACGTGTTCGCCGGCGCCGGCCACGGATTCCTCCGCGCCCAGGCCGGCGGGGACGCCAACCTCGCGGCCGCCGCTCAGGCCTGGCCGCTGACGATCGCGTTCCTCAGAAGCCACACGCGCTAGCCATCCGACAGCTAGCGGCGATCGCGTCCGCTGCGCAATGCGCGCGCGGTCTCGCGCCGCGCCTCGCGCTCCTTGATCGTCTGCCGCTTGTCGTACTGGCGCTTGCCATGGGCGAGGCCGAGCTCGACCTTGGCGCGACCGCGGGCGTTGAAGTAGAGCCGCAGCGGGATGAGGGTCAGGCCCTTCTCCCGCAATTTCCCGAGCAGGCGGTCGAGCTCGCGGCGATGGAGCAGGAGCTTGCGGCTGCGCGTCGCCTCGTGGTTCTCGCGCGCCGCCGGATCGTAGGGGCTGATGTGCACGTTCATCAGCACGGCCTCGCCGTTGCTGATGCGGGCGTAGCTGTCCTTCAGGTTGGCGCGGCCGTCGCGCAGCGATTTGACCTCGCTGCCGGTCAGGACGATGCCGGCCTCGAACGTCTCGTCGATGAAGTAGTCGTGGCGGGCCTTGCGGTTGACGGCGATGGTCTGCGGCTCGCTCACGCCGCCTCGACGGCCACCCCGCCGCTTCTTCTTGCGGATGTGGTTCTGCTGGTCGACGAGCACGACCTCCGGCTCGTGCCGTAGCGCCTCGGCCTCGTCGAGCCAGGTGAAGCTGGCGATGATGAGCAGGTCGCCCCGGTGCACCCGGCGCGCCGCCGAGCCGTTCACGCAGATGGTGCCGGACGCGCGCTCGCCCGGAATCACGTAGGTCTGGAAGCGTTCGCCGTTGTTGACGTTCCACACGTGGACCAGCTCGTGCGGAACCATGTTCGCGGCCTCCATCAGCCCCGCGTCGACGGTGATGCTGCCGTCGTAGTTGAGGTCCGCGTCGGTGACCGTGGCACGGTGGATCTTCGACTTGAGCATGTTTCGCGTCATGCGCTTCTCCTCTCCCGGCTGAGCGCCGGTACGGCGAGTAGTCGATTGTCGATGAGACGCGTGGGACCGATCCAGACGGCGAGCGCCAGGACCGCGCGCGCGGAGACCTCGGCGGCCGGGCGCCAGGGTGTCGGGGTCGACGAGGGCGACGTAGTCGGCACGCGCGCGCGGCTCGCGCGCGATCTCGGACGTCGCGGCGGCGACCACGGCCGGCCCGTCGCGTTCGCCGCCGGCGACGCAGGCCTCGGCGGCGTCGAGCGCGCGTACGAGACAGCAGCGCCGCGGCGCGATCCGCACCGTCGAGGTGGCGATTGCGCGAGCTCATCGCGAGCCCGTCGGCCTCGCGGACGATCGGCGCCCCGACGACGTCGATGTCGAGGTGCAGGTCCCGCACCATGCGTCGGATGAGCGCGAGCTGCTGGTAGTCCTTCTCGCCGAACACGGCGACGCGCGGCTGCACGATGTTGAACAGCTTCAGCACCACCGTCGCGACGCCGCGGAAGTGACCGGGGCGGTGCGCGCCGCAGAGCGGGCTCGGCGAGCCGCTCGACGGTGACGTAGGTCTGCGCGCCCGGCGGGTACATCTCGTCCGCCGTCCGGCGCGAAGAGCGACGTCGACGCCCGCCGACGGCGAGAAGCGCGCCGTCGCGCTCGAGGTCGCGCGGATAGCGGGCGAAGTCGTCGGCGCGGTCGAACTGGGTCGGATTGACGAACACGGATGCGACGACCTTGTCGGCCTGCCGGCGGGCGATCTCGACGAGCGAGAGGTGGCCGGCATGGAGCGCGCCCATCGTCGGGACGAGCGCGATCCGCGCCCCGTCGCGGCCGCGCACCTCGCGGCTCCACGCCTGCATCGCGCCCACCTGGTCGATCGTGCGCATCGGTCCTCCGGCCGGATTCAGGCGACCGCGCGGCGCCGCCGGCCGCGGGCGGGCTCGCCGCCGCCCGGCGGCGGCGGCGTGTCGCTCGCGTCGGTCGCCTCCCGTGAGGGGGCCGCCTGCTCCGCGCGCAGCAGGAACGAGTGGGCGTCGTCCGGGAACATCGCCCTCGCGTACCTCGCGCACGTAGCGCCGCGACGGCGCCGACGAGGCCGCGGCGCCGAGCTCGGCGTAGCGCTTCACGAACTTCGGCGTGAAGCGGTCGAAGAGGCCGAGCAGGTCGTGCAAGCACGAGGATCTGGCCGTCGCAGTCGGCGGCCGGCCCCGATGCCGATCGTCGGGATCGGCAGCTGCTCGGTGATCTCCGCCGCCGAGGTCGAGCGGAATGCCCTCGAGCACGACGGCGAACGCGCCCGCTTCCTCGACCGCGATCGCGTCCGTCGATGACGCGCTGGCGCTCGCCCGGTGCCCGCGCCGCGCCGGCGCCCCTGCACGCGATGGCCGCCCATGCGGTGGACCGATTGCGGGGTGAGGCCGACGTGCCCCATGACCGGAATGTCGACCGACGTGAGCGCGCGGATGACGTCGGCCATCGTCGATGCCGCCCTCGAGCTTCACCGCCTCGACCCCGCCTTCCTTCATCAGGCGGCCGGCGTTGCGCAAGCGCGTCCTCGACGCTCACCTGGTAGGAGAGGAACGGCAGGTCGCCGACGAGCAGCGCCCGCGCCGCGCCCGCGCCACCATGCGGCAGTGGTAGATGATCTCGTCGAGCGTGACCGGCAGCGTCGTCTCGAGCCCCTGCACGACCATGCCCGAGCGTGTCGCCGACGAGGATCACGTCGATGCCGGCGTCGTCGACGATCCGGCCGAACGGGAAGTCGTACGCCGTGAGCGCCGTGATCTTCGTTCCCGCCTCCTTCATGCGCTGGAGGTCGGGCACCGTCACTTTCCGCTCCATGAAAAAAGCCTCCCGGACCGGTCCGGAAGGCTCCGAGCGCATCCTCGCACGTCGACCGCCCGCCACTCGCCTGCCAGGATGGCCGTCGCGAGTCGCAGTCGCGCCCGTGCTTCGGCGCTCTCGCTCTCCGTCTCGGTCCCGCTCGCCGGCAAACTGCCGGCTACTGGGATCCAAGCGGTATGTAGTGCTGCACTCCCTGCTTCACACCCCGAATCTCGCGGATCAGGTCAGCGAGGTCGCTGCCCTGCTCGACGAAATCGATCGCCGAGCAGTTGACCACGAGAAGCGGAGACTCTGCATACTCGTGAAAGAACGTCCGGTACGCCTCGATCAGCCCTTCGAGATACTGCTGCGTGATCCGCCGCTCGAAGTCCCGGTTGCGCTTTCGCAAGCGACGCAACAATACCTCAGGCCGCGCCTCCAAGTAAATGACGAGGTCCGGGGCCGGGACCGGCTCGGTCAAGAGGCCCTGCACCTCCCTATAGAGCGCCAGCTCCTCGCCCTGCAGGTTCAGCTCGGCGAAGATCCGGTCCTTGGCGAACAGGTAGTCGGCGACGATACCGCGGTCCCGCGGCGCCGTGGCCAGGCTCCGCTGCTGCCGGTAGCGCGCAAGCAGGAACGCCAGCTGTGTCTGCACGGCGTAGCGCGCGGTGTCGTCGTAGAAGCGCGACAGGAAGGGATTGGCGTCGGCCAGCTCCTCGACGAGGGTCGACTCGAAGACGTCGGCGAGCCGCCGCGCGAGGCTCGTCTTCCCGACGCCGATCGGCCCCTCGACGGCGATGTAGCGTTTCTCGCGCACGCGCCCGCGCTAGCACGCGCTCCGCATCGAGTCGAGCGTCGGCGGCCGGCGCGCCGCGATTTGAGCGCCGGTGGCGGCACTGATAGACGCTCGCAGCGCGATGGCCGAGCGCAGGACCCGACGTGGCGACGTGCGCGCTCTCCGCGCGACGGTGGGCCGCCTCTTCTTCGCGGGCATCCCGGCCGCGAGCCTCGACGAGGCCAGCCGGCGGCTGCACGCCGACATCCCGTTCGGCGGCGTCGTGCTCTTCCGGCACAACGCCGGGGAGCCGCGGGCGATGCGGGATCTCGCGCGCGCCATCCACGGCCTCGATCGCGCGCTTCCACCGCTCGTCGCCATCGACCATGAAGGCGGGCGCGTCCACCGGCTTTCGCCGCCGTTCACGCGGTTCCCGGCAGCGGCGTCCGTGGCGACGCACGGACGCCGCGCCGTCGCGGCCGTCGCCACGGCGATGGCGCGGGAGCTGGCCGCGATCGACGTCGACCTGACCTTCGCGCCGGTCCTCGACGTGCACAGCAATCCCGCGAATCCGGTGATCGGTGATCGCGCCTACGCCTCCGCCCCCGAGGCCGTGGCGCGGCTCGCCCTCGCCGCGTTCCGGGCCACCCGCGCCGTCGGCCTCCTCACGTGCGGCAAGCACGCGCCCGGCCACGGCGACACCGCGGCCGATTCACACCTCGAGCTGCCGGTCGTCGCTCGCAGCCGGCGCGATCTCGCGCGCGTCGAGCTGGTGCCCTTCCGGCGCGCCATCGCCGCGCGGGTGCCGATGCTGATGACGGCGCACGTGGTCTACCGGGCGCTCGATCGCGAGCGCCCGGCGACCCTGTCGCGCGCCGTCGTGACCGGTCTCCTGCGCCGGCAGCTCGGATTTCGCGGCGTGCTCTGCACCGACGACCTCGAGATGCGCGCGATCGCCGACCACTACGGCCCCGGCGATGCCGCCGTCGCCGCGCTCGACGCCGGCGTCGACGCCCTGCTCTACTGTCATCGGCAGGACGATCTGCGCGCGGCCGTCGAGGCCGTCGAGCGCGCCGTCGTCGACGGACGCCTGCGACGTCGACGCATCGACGAGGCGCACCGGCGTCTCGTCGCGGTGACGCGCTGGCGCCTCAGCCACCGGCGCGTGCCGCCGCTCTCCGTCATCGGCTCGCGCGCGCACGCCCGCTTGAACGCCGCGCTACGCGCCTGAGGGCGCCGCCGGGTCGCCGGACGTCGGCAGGTCCGCGCCGGGTCCTCAGCCCGAGGTGGGACGCCGGGTCTTCTCGCGTCCCTCGCGCTTGCCGCCCGACTTGGCGCGCGGCCTGGCGTCGACGCGCGACACCTCGCCCTTCATGACGCGCGGCAGGCTGCGCCAGTACGGCGGGCGCGCGATCCCACGCTCGGTGACGATCGCTGTGACGAGGTCGTGGGGCGTGACGTCGAAGGCCGGGTTCGCGATCTTGATGCCCGACGGCGCGATCTGCCGGTCGAAGATGTGCGAGACCTCGCGCGGATCGCGCTCCTCGATCGGGATCTTGCTGCCTTTCGGACACCCGAGGTCGATCGACGACGTGGGCGCCGCGACGTAGAACGGGATGCCGTGGCGATGCGCCAGGACCGCCACCGTATAGGTGCCGATCTTGTTGGCGACGTCGCCGTTCGCGGCGGTACGATCGGTACCGACCACCACGCAATCGATGGCTCCCGCCTTCATCAGGTGGCCGACCATGCTGTCGGTGAGGAGCGTAACGGGGATGTGGTCCTTCTTCAGCTCCCATGCCGTCAGCCGCGCGCCCTGCAGGAACGGGCGGGTCTCGGTGCAATAGACGCTGATCCGTTTGCCGCCCTCGACCGCGGCGCGGATCACGCCGAGCGCGGTGCCGTAGCCCGCCGTCGCGAGGGCGCCGGCGTTGCAGTGGGTGAGCACGCTCGTGCCGTCCTCGATCAGCGCCGCGCCGTGGGCGCCGAGCGCGCGGTTGGCGGCAATGTCCTCCTCGTGCACGGCACGCGCCTCGCGCTCGAGCATGAGCCGCAGCGTCTCGATGTCGCGGCTCTGGTTGTCCGCGTAGACACGGCGCATGCGCTCGATCGCCCAGAACAGGTTGACCGCCGTCGGACGGGTAGCCGCGAAGGTGCGGCAGATACGGTCGAACTCGCGACGCAGCTCCTCCCGGCGCAGCGAGCGGACGCCGAGGGCGATGCCCATCGCCGCGGCGACGCCGATCGCGGGGGCGCCGCGGATCACCATCTCTTTGATGGCGCGCGCGACCTCGCGATAGGTCGTGTAGACGCGGTAGACCTCGCGCGCTGGCAGCAGGCGTTGATCGATCATCACCACGCGTCCGTTGTTCCATTCGACGGTGCGGACGCGGGTTCGACGCGTTTGGGGCATGGGCACGACCGTCCTCTTCTCGCAGTGGGCTGCGACCTCGAACTATAGCACGCGCGTCCGCGGGCGACAGCGGGAATCCAGCCCGCCGGTCATGCGGCGGGCCTCGCCGCGCCCCGCCGCAGGGCGACGTGATGCGCCAGCGCGTCCTGGATGGCGTAGCGCGCGTGGAAGCCGAGCACCTCGGTGGCACGCGCCGGGTCGGCGACCATCGTCTCGCGCAGATACGACACGTGCGCACCGGGCACGGGACCGACGCCGGCGATCCACAGCGCCTGGAGCGCTCGCCGCAGCGCGCCCTCCGGCGCAGCGGCTCGCAATCGCCCCATGAGCTTGATCACGGTCGAGAGCGGGAGCACGCCCGCGCCGGCGACGTTGAAGGTGCCATCGCGTCCCGCATGGCACGCGAGCCGTGCGGCATCGACGAGATCGTCGGCATGGACCACCTGGACCAGCGGATCGGCGCCGATCACGGCGGGAATGATCAGCGGAGCGAGCGTCTGCGCCGCCACGGTTCCACCCGTGCCGAGGATCCAGGCGGCCCGCAGCACCGCCGTCGGCAGCCGGGTGCGCCGGCGGAAGGCGGCGACCTCGCGCTCGACCGCGACCTTGTCGGCCACGAAGGGATAGCCGTTGCCGCCGCGGAGCGGCGCGTCCTCGCCGAGATACTGGGGGTTGTCGGGCAGCGCGCCGTAGCTCATCGTCGTGCCGAGGACGACGAGCTGCTGGACCGTCCCGCCGCGCAGCACGTCGTGTGCGATCGCATGCAGGAGGGCCCGCGTCCCGATCACCTCCAGCTCGTGCGCGTGGTCGAGGGCGTGCACCGGCGCCGCGTGGAAGGCCGCGTGCACGACGACGTCGACCCGCTCGCGCGCCAGCGCCTCGGCAATGGCCGCGTCGGCGAAGGTCGACGTGAGATCCACGATGACCGTGACCGCCTTGCGCAGTGGCAGCGCCGGCGCCTGTCGATCCAGCAGGACGACGGTCCGGACGTCGTCGTCCTCCTCGAGGCGTCGCAACAGGCGCGCCCCCGGCACGCCGTTCACGCCCGTCAGCGCGACGACCCGCGCGCGCGTCACGCGTCGCTTCGTACCGCGCCTCGTCGCCATCACCTCGACCATAGTCGTTCCCCCCCGCCGCCGACAAGCCGCCGCCGCCCGCCGCCCGCCCGACACCCGCCCGAGACTCCACGCCGCGCGCGCGCAGCGAGCGCCGGGAGCGACCCGGATTCACTCCGGATCGCGACGCCCATCCGCCCTCGCCTGTCGAGGGTCGCGCGCGCAGCGAGCGCCGGGAGCGGCCCGGATTCACTCGGGTCGCGACGCCCACCCGCCCTCCCCTGTCGAGGGTCGCGAGCGCAGCGAGCGCCGGGAGCGGCCCGGATTCACTCCGGATCGCGACGCCCACCCGCCCTCGCTTGTCGAGGGTCGCGAGCGCAGCGAGCGCCGGGAGCGACCCGGATTCACTCCGGGTCGCGACGCCCATCGCGAGCGCAGCGAGCGGGGGCGAAATCTATTGACATGACGACGATCCCTTTCCTACGGTGCGCCTCGTGGCCGACGTGCAGCAGAGCTTCTCGACGGGCATCGATGCGCCGGCGGACCTCTGCTACGCGGCGATCGCCGATTTCGAGGCGTATCCGTCGTGGTCCTCGCCGATCACGAAGATCGGCGTGCTCGATCGCTACCACGACGGCTTCGCGCGCCGCGTCGAGTTCTTCCTCGACATGAAGCTGCGGACCGTGCGCTACGTGCTCGAGTACACCTGGGAGCCGCCCCATCGCCTGAGCTGGACCTACGTCGAGGGCGACGTCGACGACATCGTCGGCAGCTACGTCTTCGATCCCCTGGACGGCGATCGCACCAAGGCCACCTGCTCGCAGGCGGTCATCCTCAGCTTCTGGGTGCCCGGCCTCATCCGGCGCGCCCTCGAATCCACGGCACTGCGCCAGTCGGTGCTCGAGTTCAAGGTCGAGGCGGAGCGGCGCGCCGCCGGCCGGCGCGTCTGACCCGATGGACTTCGGAATCGCCCTGCCGACCGGCGTCGACGCGTGGAAGGTCGTCGAGCGCGCGGAGCGGCTCGGCTTCTCGCACGCGTGGTTCTACGACACCCAGCTTCTCTGCGCCGACGTCTTCGTCGCGATGGCGCTGGCGGCGGCACGCACCTCGCGCATCCTGCTCGGCACCGGCGTGCTGGTACCGACCAACCGGATCGCCCCGGTGACCGCGAATGCGCTCGCGTCGCTGAACGCGCTCGCGCCGGGCCGGATCGTGTTCGGCGTCGGGACGGGCTTCACGGCACGCAACACCATGGGCCTCGGCCCGATGCGGGTGGACGCGTTGCGCGACTACCTGCGGGTCGTCCGCGGCATGCTGGCGGGCGAGACTGTGAGCTGGGATTGCGAGGGCGCGAGCCGGCGCATCCGCTTCCTCAATCCCGACGCCGGGCTGATCGACATCCGGACACCGATCCCTGTGCACCTCTCCGCGTTCGCGCCGAAGGCGCGGGCGCTCGCCGCCGAGGTCGCCGACGGCTGGATCACGTTCCTCTCGATCCTGCCGCGCGCGTTGCACGAGATCGGCGAGATGCAGAGCGCCTGCCGCGCCGTCGGTCGTGCGCCGCACGCCCTCTACGCGACCGCCTTCACGCTCGGCTGCGTCCTGCGGCCTGGGGAGGACGTCTCCAGCCCGCGCGTGCGCGCCGAGGCCGGCCCACTCGTGCCGGTCGTCTTCCACGGCTTCGTGGAGCGCGCCATCGACGAGGAGATGCTGCCGCCCGATCTGCGCGAGCTCGTCGCGGCGTACCGCACCCAATACGCGACGTACGAGCCGCCCGACGCGCGCTACCTCCAGATGCACGCCGGACATCTCATGTGGGTGCGGCCCGAGGAGGAGCGCTTCGTCACGCCCGACCTCCTGCGCATGGCGACGTTCACCGGCACCGCCGAGGAGCTGCGCGACCGGGTCGCGATGCTGCGCGACGCCGGCTACCATCAGCTCACGTTCCAGCTCGTACCGGGTCGCGAGGACGCGGTCGACGACTGGGCGCGCTTCGTCGCCTCGTTGTAGCGGCCGCGAAGCGCTCAGGCGGCGTGCTGATCGCGCGCCGTGCGGCGCGGTGCGACGCGAACGCGATCGCGGCGCGCGGCGATCCAGGCGCGGAGGACGGCGACGGGCCAGACCCCGCGCCAGCCGACGTCGCCGGCGAGAAAGGCGCGCCACAGGGTCTCGACGCCCTCGCGGACGAACAGTCCATCGGGGTCGTCCGCGAAAAGGCAGCTCTCCACGAGCGGCCGCAGGCCGTCGCGCAGCCACGATCCGATCGGGGGTGTCGCGGGCCGCACGGGGCGTCGGAGCGGCGGCGGCAGCATCCCGCTCAGAACCTCGTGCAGCATGCGGCTGCCGCTTCCGGCGCTCGACGCCGCGTCGAGCCAGTCGCACAGGCGATGGTCCAGGTACGGAACGCGCAGCGCCAACCCGACGGCCGACGCGGTTCCCTCCATGTCCCGCAGGCGGCCCGACACGAGCCTGCCCCCGCGCTCGACGCCGGCAGCCACGCGCACGGCGGCCTCGCGCGGCGAGCGGCTGCTCGGAAAGAAGGCCGCGTCCGGCACCCGCGAGGCGAGGCTGCGCAGATACGCCAGTACGTCGAAGCCGGCGCGTGCCTCCTCGAGGACGTCGGCCCGCAGCACGCGGCGCAGCGCCGCCGTGCCGAGCAGTCCACGGACCGAGAGATGCGCCGCCACCACCGCATCCTCGGTGGCGAGCGCGTCCACGAGGCGACCGGCATCCCCGAACGGGCGCAGGCGCGCCGCCACACGCAGCGCCGCCCGCACGAGCGCGCGCGACGACGCGCGTCGGCCCGCTCGCCACACCCACGGCGACCAGCGTCCGGCCCCGGTCGCCAACAGCTCCGATCCGCCGAGACCCGAGAGGAGGATCCGGTCGCCGCTCATCGCGACGTACGCCGCATTCACCAGCGCGAGCGCGCCGCCGAGCGACGGCTGATCGGCGCCGGCCGCGCGCTCGAACGCCGCGCCGAACTCCGCCGCACCGACGTGATGCTCGTGGTGCTCGGCGCGAAACCAGTCGGCGATGGCGCGGGTGCGGGCCGCCATCGCGCGCTCGGCGCGCTCGACGGCTCGTCCGCGCCTGTCGGCCTCGAAGGCCACCGTGTGCGTGCGCAGGCCGCGCGCCATCGTCGGGCTGACGAGGGCGAGCAGCGCGGAGCGGCTCGTGCCGCCATCGAGCACGATGCCGATGTCCTCCTCGCCGGCCACCGCCGTGTGCACGCTCTCCCGCACCAAGCGTCCGAGCGTCAGCCGATCCGTCGCCGTCGCGCCGGTCGGCTCCGCGCTCGCGTGATCCCAGAAGCTCTCCGTCCGTGCCCGGCTCATCCGGACCCGGAGGAAGGAGCCGGGAGCGAGCGCCCGGACGGCGGGCGCCACCGTGAGCGGTTCGGGCAGGTAACCGAAGGTGAGGAACGCGACCGCGGCGGCCGGCGCAGGCGACGCCCCGGGAGCGAGCGCGTGCACCTCCGAGGCGAACGCAAAGCGATCGGGACCGTCCAAGACGTAGAGGGGCTTCTCGCCGAAGCGATCCCGGCCGAGGATCAGGACGCGCTGCTCGCGATCCCAGAGCGCGAAGGCAAAACTGCCGGCCAACCGCTCGAACGCGCTCACGCCGAGCTGCTCGTAGAGGTGGAGGATGACCTCGCTGCCGCAGGCCGAGCGGAAGTGGTGCCCGTCGCCGATCAGCTCGAGGCGCAGGTCCCGCGCGTTCGACGGCTCGCCGTCCGCCACCAACCAGAGCGAGCCCGTCTCGTTCCGCAGCGGCTGCAACACGGCCTCACCGCCGGGCCCCTCGCTGGCGCGATGCGCCAGGCCGATCGAGCCGTCATACGCGACGCCCATCCCGCCCTCGATCGGCGCCCGGCGCCGCATCGCCTCGCTGAATCCGGCGAGCGTGAGCGTCAGGGTCTCGCGGTCGAGCCCGGTGTCGCGCGGCAGGATGCCGGCTATCGCCGCCATGGCATCTCGTCAGCGCGCGCGCGCGTCGCGCCGTGGTCGTCGGCGACGTTCCGTGCAGGGGCGCAAACATTTTCCGCGGGCTCGCCGGGCTGCATGAATGGCGCGGTGGCGCGTACACCATTGGTGAGGCTGTGCGGCTTGCGCCATGCGGCATCCGGGAGCCGGGAAGCGAAAACGCCGGCCGGACGCGCGTTCGGAGCCCACGCGGTGCAATCCCCGACGCGCTCCCGTGCGCGCGCCCGGCGAACGACTCGGTGGTGGCACCTCGCTTGCTGCCCTTCGCCCGGGACGCGGCTACCTCCACCTCCCACGACGCTCCATCCTCCTCCCCCGGCCCGCGTCCCCGCCACGACCGCGATCGAGCATCGCGGTCGTGGCATCCTCAAGCTGCCACTGCGGCCGGACGGGCCGACGGTCGCGTAGCCGATACCGCCGGCCGACGCGTGCACCGCTTTTGCCTCTGGGGCGCACCGTTCTCCGGCGCACCGTGCGCTCGCCATCCCCACCCCTCCACGCCGCTTCCGCGCCGTCCAACGACTACTCCTTCGCGTATGTAAGAGTCGTGACGGGAAGTCAAGAAAATTGCGTTGGTTCCGCCGTATCGCGGCCCATGACGGGTCCACGGTCGCCCTTGACGGGCACCGCGATCCTTCGCTAGCTCGGGGATCGATGCGCCGCGCGCCACAGATCGACCGCCGGCAGCGACTGATCGCGGTCCTGCTGCTGGCGTTCTCCATCGACACCGTCCGTCCGCTCGTCGATTCCGCGACGCACCAGCACGCCGGCGGCGACCGTCCGCATGTCCACGTCGGCGGCGGTCCCGGCAGCACACACACGCTGCTCTTCGGCGCCGGCATCGCGCCGCAGCGGCCGCGGCGCGGCCTCCATGCGCTTCCCGCGCCGGAACAGGCGCCCCGCCACGTCCATCTCTACCGCACGTTGCAGGTCGCGCACGTTCCGCCGCGGCCTCCTGTCCCCGTCGTCGGACGGCCGGTGTCTGCACACGCCCGCACCGTCGACGGCGAGCACGCCGCGACGACGCGAGCGGGCACGGCGCGGGCTCCTCCGGCCCTCGCGTAGCGGTCCTTTCGCTCCCGGCGCGCCCGCGCGTCCGGGAAGAGCACCGTTCACCGGTCCCGGTCGTCCAGGGGTCCGGTCTGCCCGGCCACCGCCGGCATGACGCGCCACGCCGGCCGGCAGCGAGGAATCCATGCGCGTGCGGAGCATCGTGCTCGCCCTATCGATCGTCACGCTCTCCATGACGTCCGCCCGCCGCGCGCCGGCGGCGGACGAGAAGCCTTCGCTACCGGACCCGCAGGACATGGAATCCACCGTCATCCGTCTGCCGGAAACGGTCGTGACCGGACGCCAGGACAGCCTCATCGGCATCGCCGAGGCCGCCTCGCAGGGCACCGTCGGCGCCGATCAGCTCCAGTACCGTACGCTCTCGCGGCCCGGCGAGGTGCTGGAGACCGTGCCAGGGCTGATCCTCACGCAACACAGCGGCGGCGGCAAGGCGAACCAGTATTTCCTGCGCGGGTTCAATCTCGACCACGGCACCGACTTCGCGACGAGCGTCGACGGCGTGCCGGTCAACCTGCCGACGCACGCCCACGGGCAGGGGTACAGCGACCTGAACTTCATGATCCCGGAGCTCGTCCAGCGCATCGATTTCCGCAAGGGCCCGTACTACGCCGATCTGGGGGACTTCTCGACCGCCGGTGGCGCGGACATCCGGTACGTCGATCGCCTGCCGCACACGATCACGGAGGTCGAGGGCGGCCGCTTCGGCTACGTGCGCGGCTTCTACGCGTCCTCGCCCCCGGTCGGCGCCGGCCATCTGCTCGACGCGATCGAGATCTTCCACGAGGACGGCCCATGGACGAGGCCCGACGATTACCAGAAGATCAACGGCGTGGTGCGCTACAGCCAGGGCGATCCATCCTCGGGGTCGAGCGTCACGGCGATGGCCTACGCCGGCAAGTGGAACTCGACCGATCAGATCGCACGACGCGCGCTGGATCGGACCTTCACCACTCCGCTCGACAGCTACGGCGATTTCGGTCGCTTCGACTCGCTCGATCCCAGCGACGCCGGCCGATCGCACCGCTATAGTCTCTCCGGCGAATGGCATCGCGCCGACGAGACGTCGGCGAGCGAGGCACTGCTGTACGGCTTCTACTACGACCTCGACCTCTTCTCGAACTTCACCTACTTCCTCGACAGTCCCGAGGGCGATCAGATCGAGCAGCGCGACAAGCGCTGGGTGGGCGGCGCCAAGGTGTCCCACACGTGGTTCGGGCAGCTCCGCGATCGTCCGATGCAGAATACCGTCGGTCTCCAGATCCGCAGCGACTCGATCCACAACGGTCTCTATCAGACCGTCCGTCGCGATCGCGTCGCGAAGTTCGCGTACGAGGACGGCGCGACGCCGAGCATCCGCGCCACGACGCGCGCCGACCAGGTGTGGGAGCCGACGGTCGCGCCCTACTTCGAGAACACGCTGCGGTGGGCGGAGAAGATCCGTTCGGTCGCCGGCCTGCGCGTGGACTTCTTCCACGCGGGTGTCCGCAGCCACGACTCGCGGAACTCCGGCACGAGCGACGCCGTGATCGCGAGCCCCAAGGGCTCGCTGATCTTCGGCCCGTGGGCGGACACCGAGGTCTACCTGAGCGGTGGTCTCGGCTACCACAGCAACGATGGTCGCGGGGCGACGCAGCACGTCGAGCCGAAGAGCGGCGAGGCCGTCGAACCCGACGATCTGCTGGTGCGCACCTACGGCGCGGAGGTCGGCGCGCGCACGACCTGTCTGCCGGGGCTGCAGAGCACGCTCGCCTTCTGGTGGCTGCACATCGGGTCGGAGCTCGTGTTCGAGGGCGACGCCGGATCGACCGCGCCGAGCGCCCCGAGCCAGCGCTATGGCGTCGAGCTCGCCAACTACTACGATCCGAGCGAGTGGGTGACGCTGGATGCCGACTTCTCGTTCTCCCACGCCGCCTTCACACACACCGTCGACGACGACGAGACCGGCCTCAGCGGAACGGACATCCCCGAGGCCGTGAAGAGCGTCGTCGCGACGGGGATCGCCGTGCACCAGCCGGGCGACCACGGGTTCTTCGGCGAGCTGCGGCTACGGTACTTCGGCCCGCGCTCGCTCAGCGTCGACGGCAGCGTCGACTCGGGCGCGACGGCCCTCGTGAGCGCCAAGCTCGGATACACCTTCGACGAGCACGTCTCGATCGCCATCGAAGGCTTCAATCTGCTCGACCGCAAGGATCACGAGATCGACTACTTCTATCCCTCGTTGGTGCCCGGCGTCGATCCGGCGCCGGCGGCCGGCACGGCGCCTCCCGGAGTGTCGGACGTCCACTTCAAGCCGGTCGAGCCGATCGCCGTTCGCGGCGGGATCATCGTGCGCTTCTGAGACCATCCGTGGAGGCAACCGTCAGACCGGCGGCGTGGACGCTGTCCCTCGGGGTGCACGGCGCGCTCGTCGGCGCGGCGCTGCTGGCGTTCGGCGCGGGGCGACTGCCGCCGGCCGGGCCGCCGTTGGCGCGTCTCGTGTGGGTCGAGCCCGCACCGCCGCGCGCGGGCTCGACCGCCGTGACCACGGAGGCACAGGCCCCCCGGCGGATGCCCGTCGCCGAGCAGGCGCCCGTGCGCGAGGCCACGGACACCATGCCGCCCCCGCTTCCGAAGGCACTGGCCCACGCGACGCGCCCCCACCCCGCCGCGACGGCGCACCCGCGCCTCGCACCCGCAACGATCGGCCCAACGACGGCGAGCGCACCGGGGCCGACGGCCGGCGGGGCCGCTCTCGGCGCGGTCGCAGGCGGCGCAAACGGCACCGTCGGCGGCCTCGGCGACGCGCCGCTTACGCTCCGCGACGTCGCGGCGCCGCCCGAGCTGGTGGAGCGGATCATGCCCGACTATCCGGCCCAGGCGCGCGCGCTGCGCATCGAGGGTCAGGTCGTCCTCGAGGTCGTCCTCGACCGGGCGGGACGCGTCGAGGAGCCGTCGATCCGCGTGATGCGCTCCGTCCCGATGCTCGACGCCGCCGCCGTCAGCGCCGTCCGCCGGTGGCGCTTCCGGCCGGCGCGCTCGCGCGACGGACTGCCCGTCCGCGTCCTGATGGAGATACCCGTGCGCTTCGTCCTGCGCTGAAGGAGATGTGAATGGATCTGTCGTGGTTCGACCTGTGGCGCGACACCGGCCCGCTGGCACGTGCCATCGTCGTCCTGCTCTCCGCGATGTCGATCGTGACCGGCGCGCTCGCCGCCGAGAAATGGCTGCGCTTGCGGCGCGCGGAGCGGGCGACCGTCGCGTTCCTCGCGGCCTGGCGGTCGGCGGCGCCCGCCCCCGGCGTCCCCGCCGAGACGGCGGCACGCCACCCCGAGAGCCCGGCCGCCCGGCTCGTCGAGACCGTCACGCGCGCCCTTGCCGGGGCGCCGGCGGCCGCGGCCGCGGAGATCCACGACCGCACCGTCCGCCGCCATCTGATCACCATGGGCAGCGACCTGCGGCGCGGTCTCGCGGTCCTGGCGACGGTCGGCTCGACGGCGCCCTTCATCGGCCTTTTCGGCACGGTGATCGGCATCATCAACGCGTTCCGCGCGATGGGGGCGACGGGCCGGGGCGGCGTCGCGACGGTCTCGACCGGCATCGCCGAGGCCCTCGTCACCACCGCCTTCGGCATCATGGTCGCAATCCCGGCGGTCTGGCTCTTCAATCACCTCTCGCAGCGGATCGGACGCCTGCTCGCGGCAACCGAGTGCGTCGGCGAAGAGCTGGCCGTGGCGCGCCTCTCGGTCCATCGTGACCCGGGAGCGGCGGCGCGGAGCCGGCTCGCCGCCGACGCGTGAGGCTGCCATGGCGCTCTCACCGATCGACTCCGACGAGCTCCGCGCCGAGATCAACGTCACGCCGCTGGTCGACGTGGTGCTCGTCCTGCTCGTGATCCTGCTGCTGGTGGCGCCGCTCCTCAAGGAGGAGGTGCCGGTCGAGCTGCCGATCGCGGCGCACGCGCGCGACGACGACACCGCCGCGACGCCGACGCTGACGGTCGATGCCGATGGCAGCGTGACGTTCGAGGGTACGCCGCTCCCCGCGGACGACCTCGCGGCGCGCCTCGGCGCGATCTACGCGGCCCGTCCGGAGAAAGCCGTCATGCTCGCCGCCGCGCGCACGCTTCCGTACGCTCGCGTCGTCGAGGTGATGGACGCCTGCCGCGCGGCCGGCATCGAGCGCATCGGCGTCGTCACCGCGCCGCCCCATGCCACGCCGTAGGGGCGCGGGACGCGTCCGCCTACGCCGCGCCCGTGAGCCGCAGCACGATCGCGAGGATGCCGCCGAGCCCGAGACCCCACAGGAGATCCTTCCGGACGTCGGCCTCCGCGCCCTGGGTTGCCTCGGTCGCGAAGGCCCCGACCAGGAAGAAGACGCTGAGCGCGCCGACGGCCCAGAGAATGCCGGGAATGGTCTCACCGGTACGGGCGAACGTCGCCCGCTGGGAGACGATGAAGGCGATCGCGAGCCCGATGGCGATGCCGGCGATGCGCGCGAGGCGAAACGCCGTCATCGCCGGGACTCTATTCGTCGACGACGTGGGCCGAGCGGGCGATGCGCAGCATCTCCTGCGCTTCCTTGTCACCCGACGCCGCGAGGCGTTCCCAGTGCTTCCTCCGCCAGGGCTTCGCGACGTACTCGTCGAGGCCGACGACGAGGAAACTGAACCCGAGCACGATCGCCGCGGACGTCCAGAGATTGAGGGTCATCGGCTACCTCACGCCCGCTTCGCGGCCGCGGCCTGCGCCTGCGTCTGCGTGTAGTGGGCCTCTTTCATGATGAATTTCGGCTTGAAGGTGAGGATCAGGATCGGCAGCAGGGTCTGCGAGCCGACGTAGCTGATCGCCATCCAGATCGCGAGGAGGAGGCCCATCTCCGCGTTGAAACGGATGTTCGACGAGGTCCAGAACGCGGTGCTGACGATCATCGTGACCGCCGTGAACGTCACCGCCTTTCCGGAGGTGACGAGCGCCTCGCGCGTCGAATCGACGAGGTCGCCGCGGACGCGGATCTCCTCGATGATGCGGCTCACGATGTAGAGGCCGTAGTCGATGCCGAAGCCGACGCCGACGGTGACCAGCGGCAGGGTGTGGATGTTCACGCCGATGTCGTTCACCGCCATGTAGGCGTTGACGATGATGTTCGACGCGATCAGCGGCCCGAGCAGATAGAGGCCACAGCTGAACGAGCGATAGGTGAACAACAGGATGATCCAGATCGTGAAGAAGCCGAGGAAGTTCATCAGGATGTCGTTCCGGACGAGCTCCTCGTTGGCGGCGGCGAGCACGCCGATCAGGCCGCCGGCGAGCTTGAACGCCGCCTTGTCCATCGGATTCTCTTTGATGAAGGTCCGGCAGCGCGCGATGATGCGGCGGATGTTGTCGCCCTGGTGGTTGCGCGCGAAGAACGTCACGTGCGCGGTGGTGTAGCTCGGATCGACGTACTTGGCCGTCTCGGTCGGCGGCGAGCCGGAGAAGAAGATGAAGAAGAGGCCGCCGATGTCGGTCCAGCTGTCGGGGATCACCCCCCACTTCGGCTCGAGCTCGTGGAAGACGCGGTTGACGGCGCGGATGATGTCGGCGAGCGAGAAGCTGTAGCCGATCGCCGGATCCCGCTCGAGCGTGCGCTGGAACTTCTCCATCGTCCGCAGCGTCTGCGGGTCCTTCATCGCGTCCTTGTCGTAGCCCTCGGCGACGACGATCAGCGGCTCGACGCCGCCGAAGCTGTCCTGGATCGCCGTGTGCGAGACGTTGTACGGAGAGTTCGAGAAGAGCAGCGGCGACGCGTCCGTCGGATCACCGACCGTGAGGCCGCGCATGAAGATAGAGCCCGACCAGCACCGCGATCGTCCAGCCGCCGAGCGTCACGGCCTTGCCGGCCGGCGATATGAGGATGTGCGTGAAGCGCTGGATCTGCTTCCGGAACCAGCCGCGCTCGCGCAGGATCACCAGCTCGGGCTCCGGCGGCTTCAGATAATAGTAGACGATCGGATTCAGCAGCATCTCGGACACGGTGATCGCGAGGATCCACCACGAGGCCGTGATCGCCAGCTTCTGCAGCATGATCACCGGGACGAGGATGATGACGAGCACGCCGAGCGCGTCGGTGATGACGCCGGAGAACGTCGGCACGAAGAGCTCGGCGAACGCCGCGACGATGGCGCGGCGCTTGTTCCAGCCGCACTTCTCGAACTCCTCGTAGTACCGGTCGTGCATCTGGATGGCATGGCTGACGGCGCGCGCCGTGATGAGGAACGGCATCACCAGCATCAGCGGATCGAGCGCCAGGCCGATCAGATGGATGAAGCCCATGCCCCAGAACGCCGCGATCAGGCCGGTGAGCGTCGGCCGGAGCGCGCCGCGCCAGTCGTGGAAGTACATCCAGCGCAGCACCCACTCGATGCAGTAGGTGACGACGAGGATCCAGAAGACGTCACCGGCATAGCGGTAGACCCATCCGTACAGTCGCGGCTCTCCCGCGACGTAGATGGTCACGTTGCCGCCATCGTACGGGTCGACGACCCTGGCGTTCACCTCGTCGAAGATGCGGCGGTAGTCGAGACGGCCCTCGATGAAGTTGGCGCGGATGAGTGCCGCCTTGTCGTCGAGGGAGACGATCAGGCCGTAGACGTTCTCCGCGTTGTGGACGATGCGCCGTATCGAGTCGACCTCCTCTTGCGACTGCGGCGCGCGCAACATGACCGGCTCCGCGCGCAGGGTGCCGCCCGCGGCGACGCGCAGATGGCGAACGGTGCGGTGGCCGATCGACTCGATCTGGTTGTGGTTCACCCCGTAGACCGTGTCGATCGCTTCGGTCATCTTGAAGATATTGGTGAGGTTCTGCTGGGTGAAGATCGTGCCGTCCTTCACCTTGTACATGACGACGATGTTGTTGGCGCCGCCGAACGTCCCCGAGTACTTGTTGTGGATCTTCACGAACGGGTGACTCTGGGGCAGAAGGTCGCCGAAGCTGGTGACGAGCTGGAGCTGCATCGCCCAGTACGCGAACAGCCCGGTGACCAGGAGCACCAGGATCATGACGGGATTGCGATGCTCGATCAGCTTGTCGCCGAGCCAATAGAGCGCACGCTTATCCTCGGGAACGTCGTAGTCCAACGCCATGAGTACCCCCGGTTATGATCGCATCCGTGCGTACGCCCTCGAGGCGCTCACGCGGCGAAAATCCGTGCAGTGCTTGAGTTTACGGAGCAGGCTCGCCGCTTGTAGCGCCGTGAATTTTTAGTGTCAAGTGATGATGCACCGTTTTAGAACGCATTATCGCGCGGCTGGAGCGCGGGTGGCTCGCGGCTGCCGCAGACGGACGCACGGCGCGCCGATTGACACCCCGCAGCGGCCTGGATAGCGCACCGCAGTGGACTTCGGCTTCTCGCCGGCGGAGGAACGCGTCCGCGACGACATCCGCGCCTTCCTGGCGGCGGCCCTGCCCCGGCCGTCGGCCATCCCCGAGGACGGCTGGATCGGCGGGTTCTCGCCCGAGTTCTCGCGCCGCATGGGGGCGGCGGGCTGGATCGGCATGACCTGGCCGCGCGCCTACGGCGGCGGCGAGCGCAGCTACCTCGAGCGCGCGATCGTGACCGAGGAGCTGCTGCGTGCCGGCGCCCCCACCGCGGCACACTGGATGGGCGATCGGCAGATCGGGCCGTCGCTCCTCGCCCACGGCACGGAGGAGCAGAAGCGTGCCATCCTTCCCCGCATCGTGCGCGGCGAGCTCGTCTTCTGCCTCGGCATGAGCGAGCCCGGCGCAGGCTCGGACCTCGCGGCGCTGAAGACCCGCGCAGTCGACGATGGCGACGCCTTCGTGGTGGACGGGCAGAAGGTCTGGACCAGCCTCGCGAGCCACGCGCACTACTGCTACCTGGTGGCGCGCACCGATCCGGACGCGCCGCGGCATCGCGGCATCAGCGAGCTGCTGGTGGACATGGCCCTGCCCGGCATCTCGGTGCGCCCGCTCGTCGACATGACGGGGGAGCACCATTTCAACGAGGTCTTCTTCGAGAGCGTCCGTGTCCCGAAGGCGTGGCTGATCGGCGAGCGCAACCGCGGCTGGTTCCAGATCGCCTCGCAGCTCGACTACGAGCGCGCGGGCATGGAGCGCCTGCTCAGCTACGCGCCGCTCTTCCGCGATCTCGAGGCACACCTCCGCGCCAGCGGGCGGGCGCATGAACCCCTGATCCGCCAGGCGTTGGCACGCTTCCACGGCGAGCTCGCGGTCGGCCGGACGCTCATCTACCGCATCGCCTGGAAGCTCTCGCAGGGCATCACGCCGACGGCGGAGACGGCGCTCGCCAAGCTCTACGGCACCGAGCTCGAGCAGCGCCTCGCGCGCTTCGCCGGCGAGATGCTCGGCGACGACGCCCTTCTCGCCGGCGGCGGCACGCCACTCGCCGCCCGCGTCGCGCGCGCCATCCTCAATGCTCCGGGCCTGACCATCCGCGGCGGCACCGTGGAGATCCTCCGCAACATCGTCGCGCAGCGCGGCCTGGGACTACCGCGGGAGTGAGGGAGCCGTAGCGGTCAATCCTCCCCGCCCGTGTCCTGATCGTCGCCCTCGAGGTCGTCGCCGGCGCGGTGCTGGACGCCGCGCTCCCTGTTGCGCTCGTAGTTCTCCTCCTCCCGCTCGCGTTGCTCGTCCTGCAGCTCCGCCTTCGTGTCGCGTCGCTCCTGACGCATCTCCTGGAGCTCCTTCTTCTGGAACTCGTCGAGCTTCTTGGCCGACGCTCGGCCTTGCAACGACAGCATCAGCAGCAGCGATGCGGCCACGACCAACCCTCGCTTCATCGAAACCTCCACGATCGGCACGAGTTGCCGGCGCCGCGTCCCTCGGGCGCATACCGGCAGGATAATGGTATCATACGCTCTTCCGGCCCGCCGCGAACAGCCCATCGCGGCGCGCCTCGTGCATTCGCCACCCGGCCCCCGCCGTGCTACGCGCTCGCGCGTGACCGCGACCGGCGCAGCGTTTCGACGCGATCCTCCGGCGGGCGGGTTCCGTCGCGCCCTCGGCACGCGCGACGCGACGGCCCTCGTCGCCGGCTCGATGATCGGCTCGGGCATCTTCATCGTCTCGGCGCAGATGACCCGCGAGCTCGGATCGGCGGCGTGGCTCCTCGCCGTGTGGGCGCTCGCCGGCGCGATGACGGTCGTCGCGGCGGCGCTGTACGGAGACCTCGTCGCACGCTTCCCGCGCGCCGGCGGCCAATACGTCTACCTGCGCGAGGCGTTCGGTCCGCTCGTCGGCTTCCTCTACGGTTGGACGCTCTTCCTCGTCATCCAGACCGGCACCATCGCCGCCGTCGCCGTCGCGTTCGCCCGCTTCACCGCCGTCCTCGTCCCGTCGATCGACGGCACCGAGCTGATCGGGGGCCTGTCGGTGGAGCGCGCCGTCGCGATCGCGCTGATCGCCGCGCTCACCGCCGCGAACTGCCGCGGCATCACCGTCGGGAAGACGATCCAGAATACCTTCACGGTCGCCAAGATCGCGGCGCTCGTCGCCGTCGTCGTCCTCTGCGTCGCCGCCGGATCGCCCGGGCTCCTGGTCCACAACCTCACGGCGCCGCGCGTCCCCGAGGGCGGCCTGTCGCTCGCGGCGGCGATCGGCAGCGCGATGGTCGGCGCGCTCTTCTCCTCGGACGCCTGGAACAACGTCACCTTCGCGGCCGAGGAGGTACGCGATCCGGAGCGCACCGTGCCGCGGGCGCTGGTGATCGGGACGGGACTGGTCGTGCTGATCTACCTCGCCGCGAACCTCGCCTACCTGCTCGTCCTGCCCGCCATCGGCTCCGCGGACGGCGCCGACCCGCTGGCGCGCGGCATCGCCCATGCGGCGCGCGACCGGGTCGCCACCGCCGCCATGGAGGCCGTCCTCGGCCATGCGGGCGTCGTCGCCGTGGCGGCGGGCATCATGGTGTCGACGTTCGGCTGCGTGAACGGCCTCATCCTCTCCGGGGCGCGCGTCTCGTACGCCATGGCGCGCGACGACCTCTTCGTCGCCGCCGCGGGGCGCCTGTCGCGGCGCGGCGCGCCGGTGTTCGCGCTCGTCGTCCAGGGCGCGTGGGCGGCGCTCCTGACCCTCTCCGGCACCTACGGCGAGCTCCTCGACTACGTGATCTTCGCGGCGCTGCTGTTCTATGCCCTCACGGTGGCGGCGACGCTGCGGTACGGCGGGACGTCCGCCCAGCGGACGCTGGCGGTGGCGTACATCGCGGTCGCGAGCGTCGTCATGCTCGACCTGCTGGTGGTGAAGCCACGCTTCACCTGGCCGGGGCTGCTGATCGTCGTCTCGGGCGCGCCGGTCTACGCGCTCCGCCGCCGCGCGCGCTAGCCCTGGCAGTGGGCGCGGAGGAGATCCTGGATCTTCTTCGGGGTATCGCCGTTCGATCTGTTGAGCAGATCAGTCGGCACGTCCTTCAGGACCGTGCAGGCCCGCTGCGTATCGCCGCTGGCGACGGACAGGCGCGCCGATTGATAGTGCGCCTCGAGCCACCCCGGCTCGCCGGCCTGCGAGTTCAGGATCTCGTCCCACAGCGCACGCGCGTCCTGGGGCTTGCCCTCCGCCTCGAGGATGCGCGCGGCGCCGGCACGGGCCGAGACCACGTCCGGCTCGCTCGCGAGCAGCTCGCGATAGACTCCGAGCGCGCGATCGCGCTGGCCGCTCTCCTCGTAGAGCGCGGCGAGCGTCGAACGCAGGCGCCGCCGCACGATCGGGCTCATGCCGTCGGCGTCCTTCGACGCGAGGGCACGCTCGGTGAGACGGAGCGCGGCGTGCCGCCCGGCCTCCGCCTCCTCGTGCTTGCCGGCCGCCTCGAGGCGCGCGGCCGTCGTGAGGAAGCGCGTCGCGATGTCGTCGAGGAAGAGCGGATCGAGGGCGGCGACGGCCGGTCGATCCGCCTCGACCGCGGCGTCCCGCATCCGGCCGAGGCGGGCGAGCGCCGCGAGCCGTAGCTTCACGACCTGCGGCTCCCGATCGGCGAGCTTCGGATAGTGCTCTTCGAAGCCGGCGAGCCAGGCGACGGCTTGTTCGTAGTCGGGCGGCTCGGCGAGGGCCGCGAGATACGCGCGCATGAGCGCCGCCTGGCCCATGAGCTCGTTGACCGGCGCGTCGCCGAAGGCGGCGGGCTCCTCGGCGCGAATCTCCTCCCAGAACCGGTCGAGGGCGGCGTCCGCCCTCGCCCACAGGGCGGGATCGGGCTTGGTACCTTCGGGCGTCTGCTCGAGCAGCTTGACGCTGCACTGCGCGGTCGCGAACGTGGCGCGCAGCTCGAACGCGGGATCGCCCTTCACCAGCGCGTACTGGGCCATGGCGTCGGCGTAGCGCGCCTGACGCTGGCGGATCTCGCCGAGGCGGAAGCGCGCCTCCGGCGCGGCCTTGTGCCGCGGATAGGCGCCGACGAAGGTCGTGATCGCCTGCTCGTAGGCGGGCAGCCGCTCGGGCGTCGGATCGGCGGCGTAGAGCGCCTCGTTCGCCTTGAACGTCAAGTAGGCGGCGTCGTCGCGAAACGATGTCTGCTCCTTGGCCGCCAGCACCTGCGTCGAACTCCGCGACCGCGCCGCTCAGGTCGCCGGTGCGAAAACGGGCAATGCCCGAGCAGGTAGTGCGCCTCCAGGTGCTGCTTGCGGTCTTCCTCGTCGGTCGACGCGAGGATCTTCTCCAGCTGCGGAATCGAGTCCTTGAACTTGCCGGACGCGACGAGCTGCTTGGTGACGTCCCACTCCGAGGGCGGCGGCGGCTCGGCCTTGGCCTTCGGGCCCGCCCAGATCCTCGGATTGTCGAGACCGGCGCGGACGATGGCCTTGGCGCGGCCGCCCCACGGCCCACCGGCCGCCTGCAGCTCGGCGAGGAGCGCGCTCGCCTCGGAGCGATATGCGGCGCGCTCGCCGGGCGACGACGCGGCCGCCATCAGGAGCGCACGCGCGCGCGTCAACTTGGCGCGCGGTGCATCCGCGGGGGTCGCGCCGTCGAGCGCCGCCTTCGACGCCTTCAGGGCGTCGCTGCTGCGCCCGGTCTTGACGTAGGCCTCCGCCAACGCCAGGCGGGCCTTCCGCACCTTGTCGGGAGTCGTGCTCTTCGATTCCGTGACGGCCTGGAAGTCGGCGATCGCCCACTCGCTCTTGTCGAGCTCGAGATACACGAGGCCCCGTCCGAGACGGCTCTCGGCCGCGATCGGCACGTCCCGCCCCGCCGTCGCGAACTCGCCGAACCCGTCCGCGGCCTCCTCGAGCAGGGCCTTGCGTTTCTGCCCCGTGAAGAAGAGCGCGCCGCGGTAGTGCAGCCAGTTGAGATAGTAGAGCGCCGCCGCCGCGAGCTGCGTGTGCTCCTTCCATGCGGGAGTCTCGTAGAGGGCGTCGATGTCGCCGTCCCGGTCGATCACGTCCTTGCTGGCGCGGTCGAGCGCATCGCGATGGGCGTGGTAGCTGCGCTCCAGCGGGTCGGTGATGGCCTCGTAGGCGGCGACCCCGCCCGACTCGCCGCTGTCCGCGGCGTCGAGGAACTCGATCGCGAGACGGCCGAGGCGGTCGATCGCCGCCGCCTCGCCCGGGCCGCCGCTGCCCGGGGAGATGCCGACGGCCTTCGCCTGCGCGCGCAGCTCGCCCATCGATGCCGCCAACGCCGCCGGTGCGACCGCCGCCAGGAGCAGCGTCGCGGCGACGGTCCACGCGCCCGCGCGGCGCGCGAGCCGGGTCCGCCGCGGCCCTGCGGCTCCGCTCACTGGAGCTTGTCCATGTAGCGCGCCATCTCGACGCGCCAGCGCGTGCCGAACGTCAGCGCCATCACCTCGCGCAGGAGCGCCTTGTTCTCGCCGAGACGCAGCATCTCGCCGCCGCCGCCGCGCGCGATGTCGCTGAAGGAATCGGTCACCTCGCGATAGAAGGCCGGCGTCGCGGTCGCCTTGAACTCGCCCGGCGAGCCGTGCGCCACCCAGTCGGCGTGCTCGTACTCGACGTGCAGGCGGTCGGTCACGTCGATCGCGCCGACGGCGCCGTTGTGCTCGCGGAAGGTCCGCACGAGCTGCATCAGCTCGGGCATGTCCTCCTTGTGCGGCGGCGAGCCGCCGATGAGGATCAGCATGCGACGCGCCGTCTTGCGCCACGAGAGCTCACGCACGGCCGCCTGGATGCCCGCCTTCACCGCCTCCGGGTAGTCGCCGCCGCCGTCGGCGCGCAGCGCCGCGACGAAGCTCTGCACCTTGTCGGTGTGGAAGCTGAAGTCGACCCATTTGGTGACGTACTCGTCGCCCTTGTCGCGGTACGCGACGACGGCGACGCGGCTCGCCGGGACCATCTGCTGCAGGTCGCCGATGAACGCGCGCACCTCGCGCTTCACGTCCGCCAGGACCGACTGCATGCTGTCGGTCGTGTCGATGACCAGCACGAGATCGATCCCGACCTTGCGCAGCCCCTGCAGCATGTCGCCGAACCCGCCGCCGCCGCCGAGGCCGACCAGGCCGCTGCCGCCCCCGATCCCGAGCGCGACGTCGAGGGTGCCGGGATTCTGGCCGACGGACGGCACGACGCCCGCGATGCGCGGCATGTCGGGCGCGCGCACCGCCGCGACCGCCTGCCCGGTGCTCGGCCCGGCGACCGACGCGACGGTGCGCGCCGAGGCGGAGATCGGCGCCAGCGAGTGCGCGATGTCGTGCAGCGACGGCAGGCTCGCCGGATCGATGTCGTTCAGCTCGGCCTCCGGCTCGCGTATGGTGACGTTGATCTTCTCGTCGCGGCGCACGACCGCGAAGCTGATCGTCGCCAGGAGCACGAGCAGCGCGGCGTGGAACGCCGCCGAGAGGAGGAACGCCGGCACGCCGCGGCGCATCGGGAACGCCCCGGCGAGCGGGTCGTCGTCGAAGGCAGGCGGGCGGGTCGGGGCCTCACGCCCGCCGAGCATGCCGCGCAGCGAACGGCGTGGGGGCCGTTCGATCGTGCTCATGGCTATGGAGCGGGCGCCGCGGGCCGCCCGCGCTCCGCGGCGATCGCCACCTGGGTTGCGCCGGCGTGCTGCGCCGCCGACAGGATGCGGACCGCGTCGCCGAGGATGACGTCGCGGTCGCCCTGGAGCACGACCGGCGTGTCCGGACGCGTCGCGAGGAGCGCCCGCAGCGAGGGCTCGAGCTGCTCGAACGGCACGGGATCGGCGTTGACGAAGATCTCCTTGAGCGGCGTCACGGTGATGGTGATCTCGCGCGGCGCCGCCTGCGTGTCGTCGACCTCCGGCAGCATGACCTTCGCGCCCGAATCGACCATCGCGACGCTCGTCACCATGAAGATGATGAGCAGCACGAGGAAGATGTCGGTCAGCGGCGTGATGTTGATGTCCGCCATGATGCGGGAGCGACGTCCCGCGGAAAGGCTAGCGACGGGCATCGGCGACCCGCTCCCGCGCCGGCTCGGCCGGGCGCTCGAGCCGCAGCGCCTCGAGCACCCGCGCGGTGCCGATCGTCAGCGCCGCCTCGATGCGGTCCAGGCGCGTCTGGAAGTAGTTGTAGAAGATGAGCGCCACGATGGCGACGATCAGGCCGAGCGCCGTCGCGATCAGCGCCTCCGAGATGCCGCCGGCCACCACCGCGAACCCGCCGCTGCCCATCACCGACATGCTGTGGAACGCGCGCACGATGCCGATCACCGTCCCGAAGAGGCCGATGAACGGCGCGCTCGCGGCCACCGTACCGAGGATCCACAGCGAGCCCTTCAACCGCTCGACCTCCTCGAAGCGACGCTCCGTGCTCATCTGATCGAGCTGCTCGGCGGACACCGCCGCGCGCTGCCGCAGCAGGTCGCCGAACGTGCGCCCGGCGGGCGTGGCGCGCTCGGCCTCCGCGCGCTCGAGCGCCGCGCCGACGTCGGCGCGGACGACGTCGCCGTAGACGGCGCGCGTCAGCCGGGCCGTCTGGCCGATCATCCCCCGGTAGGCCCACAAGCGCTCCCCGATGACCGTAAGGCTGACGATCGACATGAGGATCAGCGGATACGTCGCCATCCAGCCTTGCTGGATCATCTGCAACATGTTCAGGCTTTCCACGCGCGCGGCTCCTTCTGAGAGACGGATGATCGAACCCGTTTCTTCATTGACGCTACATGATCACGAAACGTGGGGCAAAAACACCATAGCGCCCGCGCCGCCGGCGAGCGCGGCGCGCCGCGGCGCGTAATCCGGGGCGGCGCCCGCCGGCGTCGCGGAAACGCCGACCTGCGGGCGCCCCGGGGTTTTGCCGCCCCCGGCGTTGTATGGTAGCTCCACCCGCTTGCGCCGCGGGCTCTTTGCCACGAAGTCGATCGAGCAGCTCCATCGGGAGCTCGAGGCGGCCGATCGCCTGCACCGCGTCCTCGGGCCGGTCGCCCTCACCTCCCTCGGCATCGGCGCGATCATCGGCGCCGGCATCTTCGTGCTGACCGGCCTCGCGGCGCGCGACTTCGCCGGGCCCTCGCTCATGCTCTCCTTCGTGGTGGCGGGCAGCGGCTGCGCGTTCGCCGGCCTCTGCTACGCCGAGTTCGCCGCCATGATCCCGGTCGCCGGCAGCGCGTACACCTATGCGTACGCCACGCTGGGCGAGCTCCTCGCCTGGATCATCGGCTGGGATCTCGTGCTCGAGTACGCCATCGCCTCGTGCGCGGTGGCGCACGGCTGGTCGCACTATTTCCAGGCCTTTCTTCACCTGTTCGGTGCCTCCATCCCCGCCGCGCTCGCGACGGACCCGCTGACGGCGACGCCGGAGACGCTCGCCGGCGCATGGCACCTCGGCGCGCTCCCGATCGTCTTCGACATGCCCGCGTTCACCGTCGTGCTGCTGATCACCGTGATCCTGGTGATCGGCATCCGGGAGAGCGCACGATTCAACGCGGCCATCGTCGCGCTCAAGCTCGGCGTCGTGGTCTTCGTGATCGTCGCGGGGTTCGCGCACGTGGACCCCGCCAATTGGCACCCGTTCTTCCCCAAAGGCGTCTCGGGGACCTTTGCCGGCGCCGCCTACGTGTTCTTCGCCTACATCGGCTTCGACTCGATCAGCACGCACGCCGAGGAGGCGCGCAACCCGCAACGCGACGTCCCGATCGGCATCCTCATGTCGCTCGCCCTCTGCACGGTGCTCTACATCGCGGTCGCGGGCGTCCTGACCGGGATGGTGCCCTAGGCCGAGATCGACATCGACGCGCCCATCGCCAGCGCCTTCGCCCGCCACGGCCTCACGTCGGCGACCGTCATCGTCTCGCTCGGCGCCGTCGCCGGCATCACCAGCGTGCTGCTCGTCATGATGCTCAGCCAGGCGCGGGTGCTGCTCGCCATGGCGCGCGACGGGCTCCTCCCGCCGGCCATCTTCGCCGCCGTGCACCCGCGCTTCCGGACGCCCTATCGCTCGACGATCCTCGTCGGCATCGTCGTCGCCACCGTGGCCGCGCTCCTGCCGCTCAAGGTGCTCGCGGATCTCGTGAACATCGGCACCCTCTTCGCGTTCGTGATCGTCTGCGCCGCGGTCCTGGTGCATGCGCCGCACCCGACCGGAGGTTCCCCGCCCGTTCCGCACGCCGCTCGTCCCGCTCGTCCCGATCCTCGGCATCCTCTCCAACCTCACCCTGATGATCTATCTCGGCTGGGAGAACTGGGCGCGGCTGATCATCTGGCTGGTGATCGGGCTCGTGATCTACGGCGCGTACGGCTCGCGCCACAGCCGGTTGCGGTCCTAGCCCCGTCCCTACAGCGGCGGCTCGATGTCGCGGCCGCGCGAGCGGATGAACTCGATGATGGCGGGCAGGATGGAGAGGAAGATCACCACCAGAATGACCTTCTCGACGTTCTGGCGCACCCACGGGATGTCGCCGATGAAGTAGCCGAGGAAGATCATGCTCGAGATCCACAGGATGCCGCCGACGACGTTGTAGAGCGTGAAGGCGCGGAAGTTCATCTCGGCCATACCGGCCACGACCGGCACGAACGTGCGGATGATCGGCATGAAGCGCGCCAGCACGAGGGTCTTGCCGCCATGGCGTTCGTAGAAGGCGTGCGCGCGGTAGAGGTGCTTCTTGTTGAAGAGGAGCGAGTCCTCGCGCGTGAAGAGGCGCGGCCCGGTCACCCGGCCGACGTAGTAGCCGAGCGAGTTGCCGGCGATCGCCGCGGTGGGCAGGAGCGTCGCCATGGCCTCGATGTTCATCAACCCCTGGCCCGGCGACGCGAGCAGCCCCGCGGTCACGAGCAGCGAGTCGCCCGGCAGGAAGAACCCGATCAGGAGGCCGGTCTCGGCGAAGATGATGGTGGTCAGCATGAACAGCCGCCCCAGCGGACGATGCCCTCGACGTCGGAAAGCTGATGGAAGAGGCTCGTGACGGTCTCGATCATGGTCCGGTGGCTCGTACCGGAATCCGCGCCGATCGACAACCGCGCTCGGACGCAAGGAAGGACACCCGCAGCGAACGGGAGCGGAATCACATCCCGCCGAAGCGGATCACCGCCTCGGCGTACGGCTCGGGACGCTCGAGACCGACGAGGTGGCCCGCATCGGGAATCAGCGTGACGCGGCTGTGGCGCACCCGCTCGGCGAAGATGTCGGCGTAGCAGGGGGCGATGAAGCGGTCGCCGGTGCCCCACAGCACGAGCGTCGGCGCGGCGATCCGCCACAGACGGCGCTCCATGCCGTTCTCGGGGATCGGGAAGAGGAACTTCGCGGCGGTACGGAAGCCGCGGGCGAGCGTCGATCAGCATCTCGATCTGCTCCTCGCTGCGGTCGTCCTTGTCGCTGAAGAGCTCCGTGAGCGCCAGCATGCGCTGCGCCGCCGGCCCGTGCGGATCGTGGAAGAGGCAGCGGGACCATCTCGTGCACCATGTGCCCGAACAGATCGGCGACCGGGAACTCGTCGCGCCAGAGGCCGAGCGGGGCGGCCAGCGCGAGCCGGCCGATCCGCGTGGGGACGGAGCGCCGCCATCTCGGCACGCGATCCAGCCGCCGATCGACTCGCCGACGAGATAGGGCCGCTCGACATCGAGGGCCTCGATGACGTCGAAGCCGTGCAGGAAGAGATCGAACTGGTCCTCGAGACACTCGAGGCCGGTCGAGCGTCCGAAGCCCGGGAGAAGCGGCGCGTAGACATGGTAGTCGCGGGCGAGCAGCGGCAGCACGCCCTCCCAGGCCGGCACGCCGCCGGCGCCGTGCAGGAAGACGAGCGGCGCGCCCTCCCCCGCCTCGAGCACCTCGATCGTCGGACGGCCGGCGCCGAGCGCGAGCAGCCGCGGCGCGCGCAGTCCCGCCGGCGCTCGCCGCGCCCGCCGACGGCGCGCCGGCGCGGCTCACGGACGCACCTCGGCACCGGGCTTTCGCACGGGCGAGCCGGCGTCCTCGCGCGCGCCGGCGAACGGCCGCTCCGCCCTCGATCGTACGAGGGCGTTCCGGCTGCCGGGCGCGACGCGCTCGGCCGCGGCGAGCGCCCGCGGCCACCAGCGGTCTTCGCACTCCGGCCAAGAGCGGCCGGAGATGCGGCAGGACCTCGGTCGCGCAGAGATAGGTCGACCGATTCGTGAGCTCGATCGGCGCCGAGCCGATGTGCAGCCCGAGCAGCAGGTGACCGACGCGCAGCGACCGCGCCAGCTCCTCGAGCTGCTGGCGGACCGTCGCCGGCGAGCCCGCGACGATGTAGCGCTCGTCGACGAGCTGCTTCCAGCGTCTTGTCGCGCCCCATGTTCTGGTTGGTGTTGCCGGCCTGCGCGACGACGCCCGCCCGCAGCGAGGCCTCGCTGCAGATAGCCCGGGCGCCTCGGAGGTGCCGGGGTACAGATGCAGGCACTTGTTGAAGAAGTAGTCGACGTGCGGCCACCACTCGCGCTCGCACGCCGCATCGGTGTCGCTGATGCAGACCTGCTGGAAGAACGCGGCGCTGTACGGATTCGGCCTCGACGCCCGCGTTGCGTCAGCCGCTCCCAGTAGCCGTCGAGCATCTTCTGCGCGCGCTTGTAGCCGCTGAAGGAGAGATAGCTGTAGTTGTACGCCGTGATCGACGCACCAGTCCCAGGTCTCGATCGAGCCGAGGCCCGGGATCCACACGGGCGGGTGCGGCTTCTGGATCGGCTGCGGCCAGACGTTGACGTAGCGCAGCTTGGTGTACGTGCCGTTCCACGCGAACGGCTCCGGCGACGCCCACGACTTGATGACCAGATCGTGGCCCTCGCGGTACTTCTCGCGCACGGTCGCGGGGTTCTGGCCATAGCAGTAGTTGATGTCCATCGACGTGCCGACGGGAAAGCCGGCGATCAGGCGCCCGCCCGACATCACGTCGAGCATGGCCATCTCCTCGGCGACGCGTACCGGCGGATTGTAGAGGGCGATCGAGTTCCCGAGCACCAGCAGCATGGCGTTGGCGGTCCGCCGCGCCAGCGCCGCCGCCATGAGATTCGGCGAAGGCATCATCCCGTACGCGTTCTGGTGATGCTCGTTCACGCCGACGGCATCGAAGCCCATCTGATCGGCGTACTCGAGCATGTCGAGATACTCGTTGTAGAGCGCCGTGCCCGCGCACCGGATCGTACAGCGCGTTCGGCAGGTCGACCCAGACGCTGTGGTAGCGCTCGCGGAAGTCCGCCGGCAACCAGCGGTACGGCATGAGATGAAACCAGCTGAACTTCATGGCGCCTCCTCCGCGCGATCACACCGGGCGAACGTCTCTCGCGTATCCCCGGGCTGCGCCGGAGGCAAGAACGCCCCGGGCACGGCGCGCGCAAAAAAGAGGCCCCGGACACGCGCGGCGTCCGGGGCCTGGAGGCGACGCCGGAGCGGACCGCGAACGGTCCGCTCCGGTTCACGGGTCAGGGCAAGCCCTTCGCGTGGCCGCCCAGCTCGAGCCGTCCGAGGCCGGGGAGTCCGGCCGCCGAGTTGACGGAGGACGACGACGTCGGACCGACGCAGAAGAGCGCCGCCAGCGTCGGATCGGATTCGTCGTTGACCGGCGCGCTCTGCACGCCCGTCGCGCTCACCGTCTCGGTGACCACGCCGTTGTCGAAGCAATCGCGGAAGCGACCGACGCTGCACGTGTCGCCCGCGAACGTGCAATCCCCATCGCTTGAGCATCCACGGAACGTCTCCACCGGGCCGCAGAACGTCTCGAACGGACCGGAGGAGCAGATGCGATCGTTCGGGCTCGGCGTGCCGGCGTCGGCCACGCAGTCGCCGGAGCCGGGACCGCCGTCGCACTGGTGCGCCGCGGTCGCCGCACCCGGGGTGGTGCAGGCGCTGAGCGGGCACGCGCTGTTGGCCGCGCACGGCGCGCCGGCGTTGGTGCCGCTGGCGCAGCGCTTGCCGCCGCAGATGCCGCCGCCGCAATCGGCGTTGCTGCTGCACGGCGTTGCCGCCGCGTTGTCGCAGGTATCGCACTGACAATGATAGGTGCCGCTGTTCCAGCCCGGCGCACGACAGAGGGGGTTGGCCGCCGTCGTGGTGCGGGTCTTGGTGCCGGTCGTGTTGCTCAGATCGATGCTCAGGGTGGCGATGAGGCCCCCGATGAGCGGCGGACAGTCGAGACTCGTCGATTTCCAGCTGGCGTTCGGCGAGGTGCCGTTGACGTCGCAGGCCTTGCCGCTGCGTTGCCCGCTCGTACAGGTACCGCCACGATTGCCGTCGTTGGGGGTGTCGCTGTCCACGCCGCCGACGAGGCACTTCGGACACGGCTCGTCTTGCGTCGGCCCGGAGTAGACCCTCGAGGTCAAGGTGGCGGCCGTCGCCGAGGCGCCGCTCTCGACGTTCGCGGTGCCGACGATGGAGCCGTTCACCTGGTTGCCGACGCACGTCGCCACCCCGCCGGCCGCGAGCGGCAGGTAGCTGCCGAACTGGTACTCGCACGTGCCGGCCGCCGCACAGGCGCCGCCGGGACAGGCCGACGCCGACGCGCAGGCGTTGCCGTCGTTCGTGCCGCCGACGCACTGCGAGAAGCACGGCGTGTTGCTGGTGCACACGACCGAGGTGTTGTTGCTGCAGCGGTGATCGTTGATCTCCTTGCTCGGGCCGGGCGCGCTCGGGTACGTCGCGGCGTTCAGGTTGTCGACGGGGCCGGCCAGGGTGCAGACGCCGCAGGGACGGCTCGAGCCGGCACAGCCCGTCACGCCGACGGTGATCGTGCCGTTGTTCACGATGGTCGCGTCGTGCCCGTTGCCGGTCCACCCGGTGTCGAGGATGCCGAGGGTGGAGGTGCCCGTGAACTCGACGAACGTCGGGCAGGAGCACTGGCAGCTGTTGCAGGTGAACCCGGTGCCGGTGTTGGACGCGCTGGCGCACGTGGCGCCGGCGCTCAGATCGCAGTCCTCGCCCGGATCGAGGACGCCGTTGCCGCAGAGGCTCGGCGTGCTGGTCGCCGTCGGCGTGGGCGTCGTGGTCTTGGTGACCGTCGGCGTCGCGGTGACTGTCGGCGTCGCGGTCCTCGTGGCCGTTGCCGTGACGGTCGGCGTCGCGGTCTTCGTGGCCGTCGCCGTGACGGTCGGCGTGGCGGTGAGCGTCGGCGTCGCAGTGAGCGTCGGCGTGGCCGTCACGGTCGGGGTCGCGGTGCGCGTCGCCGTCAGGGTGGGCGTCGCGGTCGGGGTCACGGTCGGGGTCGCGGTGAGCGTTGCCGTCGCGGTGAGCGTCGGGGTGACCGTCTGCGTCGGCGTCGGTGTCGGCGTCGGCACCGCGTTCACGCACTCGGGCGGATACGGAATCTGGTCCGGACGCGAGAGGGCGTCCGCGCAGTCGACCTTGAACTCGGTGACGCAGTCGACGCAATGGACGAGATCGTTCAGCGAGTTGATCGGACCACCGCAGGCCGGACCACCGTGCGGCACGGTGACCGCGGGGCAGAACGCGCCGAAGCCGATCTGCGCCGGGCTGAACGTCTGACCGGTGCAGGAGACGCCGTCGAGCGACTCGCTGTCGCACGCCTTGCAGATCTTGCTGACCTTCTTCGAGTCGGCCTTGGTGATCTTGGGGCCGGCCTTGGTGTCACCCGGCACCGGACACGGCAGCGTGCCCTTGCCCTTGTCGACGGCCTTGCTGCACTTGCCGAGGATGTTCTGCTTGGCGAGGAGGAACTTCGACGTCTCCTTGCCGATCGTCTTCTGGCACTTGATGAGATCGGAGTTGCCGGCCGGATCGGCGAGGTTCAGATAGTAGAGGTCCATCGCCTGCGAGACCGCGCCGCGCGCGATGCAATCGAGGCAGGTCGCGATGTCGTTGCCGTTGGCGATCGCGTTGGTGCAGGTCCCGCCCTCGAAGTTCGGACACGTACCCGGCCAGCTGACGTCGGCCGGCGTGATGCCCGCCGCGTCGCACTTGCCGTTGATCTTGCCCGTCATCTTGGTGAACCCGGTGGGGATCTTGACCTTCGTATCGCACGCGTCGATCGTGCCGCCCGGCGCGTTCTGGCTGGTGCCCGCCTTCACCTGGGCCTCGTTGCACTTCTGCGTGCTCTTGGTGAGGAGCTTCACGTATTTCGTGAACTCCTTGTTGATCGTCTGCCGGCACTTGAACTGCGTGTCCGGCACCGCGTGCGCGGTCGATCCGAGCGCCATCACGGCAACGAGGGTAGCGGCGCCGACGACGGCGCCTCTGACGGTGGCTCTCATGAGCTCTCCTCCTTGAAGGGGTCGATGGCGACGCGTCGGGCTACCTCGACCGACGGCGAAGGGCCGTGGTCGGAACGTCGCGCACGTTGGCAATGCTGGGGCTTCTGCACGGGTCGTTCGCCGCTCGCGAGAAGTGGTCCGGCACGGAGCAGCTAATGCAAGATGCGCTGGCGTTCACTCGTATGTCAACGAAAAAATGCCGCAGATGCCAAGGCTCTTCATGGCGCAGGGTGTCGAAGCTGAGGAAGTTTGACCATAGCGGCAAAGCCGAAAAAAAAAGCCCCGGGCGTCGCGTGACGCCCGGGGCTTCGAAGCGGCCCCATGGCGGCGAGCCGCCACGGGGGTTGAGATCGTTGACTCTTACGGGTTGCCGTTGTCGACGGAGTGACCCTGGAGCTCGAGACGTCCGAGACCAGGGAGACCGGCCGCCGAGTTGACCGACGACGACGACGTCGGCCCGACGCAGAACATCGCCGCGAGGGTCGGAATCCGACTGATGGCCGGACGGCGGATCGGCCTGACCCGTCGACTTTATCGTCTCCGCGAGGACGCCGTTGTCGAAGCAATCGCGGAAGCGACCGACGGAGCACGTGTCACCCGAGAACGGGCAATCCCCGTCGCTTGAACACCCACGGAACGTCTCCACCGGACCGCAGAACGTCTCGAACGGACCGGAGGAGCAGATGCGATCGTTCGGGCTCGGCGTGCCGGCATCGGCCACGCAATCGCCGGAGCCGGGGCCACCATCGCACTGGTGCGCCGCGGTCGCCGCGCCCGGGGTGGTGCAGGCACTGCTCGGACACTCGCTGTTGGCCGCGCATGGCGTACCGACGTTGGCACCACTGGCGCACCGCTTGCCGCCGCAGATGCCGCCGCCGCAATCGGCGTTGCTGCTGCACGGCGTTGCCGCCGCGTTGTCGCAGGTATCACACTGACAATGGAGGGCGCCCCAGCCAGGCGCACGGCAGAGGGGGTTGGCCGCCGTCGTGGTGCGGGTCTTGGTGCCGGTCGTGTTGTCGAGGTTGATCGGCAGGGCCGCGATCTTCCCACCCGCGAGCGGCGGGCAATCGAGGCTGGTCGTGCCGAACGACGCGTTCGGCGACGAGCCGCTGGCGTCGCACGCGGCGCCGGCATGCAGACCGGCCGAACACGTTCCACCCGCGACGTTGTCGTTGGCAATGGCATCGCCGATGCAGTTCGGGCAGGGATTGGAGAGCGTCGGACCGCTGAACACGATCGACGTCACGCTCGCCGTGCCGGCGCTCGTGCCGGCACCAACGCCGGAGGTGTTGATGTTGGCGGTGCCGCTGATGCCGCCGTTGAAGACGTTCTCGACGCAGGTCGACACGCCGCCCGCCGCGAGCGGCAGATAGCTGCCGAAGAAGAACTTGCAGGGGGCATTGGCGCCGCAATCTCCGTCGACCGTGCAGATGATGGAGCTGTCACCCTGGCAACGGTGGACGCGCAGCTGGCCGATGAAATTCGTGATCGGCCCCGAGTAGGTGCAGACGCCGCAAGGAGGCACCGCGTTGTCGCAGCTCGTGACGCTGACCGTCACGGTGCCGTCGGAGATGGTCGTCGCGTCATGACCGTTGCCGGTCCAGCCGGTATCGAGGACACCGTTCGTCGAGGTGCCGGTGAACTGGATCTTCGTCGGGCACGACGGCACGGGGTTCAACTCAGCGAGGACATCGGCGTCAAACGCATCGGCCTTGGCCTCCAGCGCCGCGGTGTCACTCAACGTCGCGCAGCCGCCCTTGGCCTCGAGCTTCGCAAAACAGCCCTTGCTCGGAACCAAACCGCCGTCGAACTTGTCCTTGCACTTCTGGAGCTTCGCCGCATCCGGAGGCAGACCGGTCTTCGCGGCCTTGGCGTTCACGCCGAGGATGCACTTGTCCTTGTTCGCGACGCACTTGTTCTTGCCCGCGGTGCACTTGTTGAGCGAGGGGGTGGGGAAGCCCGGATCGAGCTCGGTGATCACGTCGGCGACGAAGGCATCGATCTTGGCCTCTTGCGTCGAGGTGTCACCGGTGGTCAGGCACGGTCCGTCGTTCTTCGCCTCGAGCTTCGCGAAGCAGCCCTTGGCCGGGGCGGTCCCGCCGTCGAACTTGTCCTTGCACTTCTGGAGCTTCGCGGCGTCGGGAGCGAGACCCTTCTTCTCTCCTTTTCCGTACACGCCGAGCAGACAGGATTTCTTCTTGCTCACGCAACCGATCTTTCCCGCCAGGCACTTGTTCGGCGCGGCAGCTTGGGCCGTTGTCCCGAACGCCAGCAGCATCGCAAATGCCGCGGCGCCCAGTACGGCGTTTCTACACGTTACTCTCATGACCAGTCCTCCTTGGGGTTTGTGGGTCGCATTCCGTCCAGCGCAGCGCCAGAGGGCTCTTCAGCTACGGGTGCTCCTTACAACAACGGGCCACGTGACAAAGTCGTCGAATTCAAGCGATCACGGAAACGGGGTACGCATAGGGTCGGTAGACTGCATTAGCGGCTTTTCCGTGGCTGGTTAACAGCTTAGGTCTTATCGGACGGTGTCTCCTTCGCCGCCTATCCGCATACTACGGAGCGGACAACGCGGCGCTCCGGCGTCTCCGACCGGAGGGCACCTCAAGGACACAGGAGTGGCGTCGGCGTCAAGACGCACCGCGGTATCCGGGGTGCGGGGTAGTGTCCTAATTTGACGGCGGCTGCATTGCCGGTAGTTGGAGCACGATCATCCTTCGGTCGCCCCCGGTATTGGGGACGGGGGAATCTGTGGCAGGGGCATCTGGCGAAGGATGAACTGGTCCATCAACGGCACGGCAAAGCAGTACTTTCCGTGCCGACCCTTGTAGACTAGGCCCCGCTCGGCGAGGGCGGCGAGCATTCGGTTCGCGTGGCTCGGGCTGAATGGATTGCCGGGACCGCGCCTAGACTCTGTCACAACCTCTTGGATTGTGAACTCCTCAGCGGCCGTAGGTAGTCGCGCGATGATTGCGAGCATTTCGCGTTGTCGGTCCGTGACGAGGGCCCATCGTCCAGCGAAAAAATTTGTATCAAGTTTCCGAGTGATCTCCGCCACGGGAACGCCGAGGACATCGCCGGCCTTCTTCTGCTGCACGAACACGTCGTAGATTTCCCGGCAGATGAACTGGATGAAGAATGGATATCCCCCAGACATGGTGACGATCGTCTCGATCGAGGTCGGACTGAGCACGTCTTCCTGCTTGATGTTGCGCAGAGGGACAGTAATTGCCTCGATGCTGTCGGGGCGACCCAGGCGGCTCAGAAACATGATGTGGAACATCCGTTCCGCGAACGTCCGAGCGTCTACGAGTTTGGGAAACAACGTGGGAAGGCCAACCAGGACTAGCATGAACGGAAATCCCATCTTCTGGATGGACTGAAACGTGTCGAGAAGCGCCGAGAGCGGATATTGATTCGCCTCCGCATGATCGGCCAGATTTTGCGCCTCGTCGTATGCGAAGATGATCCCCTTGATATCGGGCCGCGCACTCAGAGCGCTGCGCACTAAGGTGAGAACCGCTTTGATCTTGTCAGCCGCAAGACCTGGCACGGCGTTGTAAATCTCACTCAGCACATCGAAGGTCAGTTGACGCTGCACTGTCCCGGTCCAATTGGCGAAGCCGATCCGCCGCGCGTCCTGGCTCTCGACGGCGAGAGACGACGTCGCGACCGAAAGATCGGTCAGCAGGCGTACGGCCATCATCTGTTCGCTAATGCTCGCCGACTCGGACAGGTCTGTACCTACCCACAGCCATCCTTGCTGGACGGCCATCGGTCGAAACGTGTCGGCTAGCACGGTTTTTCCGACGCCGCGCAGCCCAGTGAGCACCAAATTGTCGAGGACGGGCGACTGAGTAAGTAGCCGTCCGAACTCTTCTTTTTCCCGCTCCCGGCCGGCAAGGTACGGAGGCATGTGCCCAGCTCCCGGTCGGAATGGATTGGTGAGGGCCTCCGGCATAGTGTCAGTCATTGGCTCAATGTACTCAATTGTCTTGACGGTGTCAATTGTCTCGGGTAGAACAATGCCATGCAAACGCGGAGGGCGCCCAAGCTGGTGCGGTTGAAGGCGGTTACACGTCGAGGGCTCTTGCGGGCAGCACGAGCGGGGTTCGATTCCCCCGCCCTCAGCTAAGACGGAGGCGACAGTGGCGAACGTCCTCAAGACCGAGAAGCAGGTGGCCGTGGTCTCCATGCTTGTCGAAGGCGCGTCGGTGCGCTCGATCGAACGCGTAACTGGTGTGCATCGCGATACCATCCTTCGCCTCATGGTGCGTGTCGCAGATGCATGCGCGGCGTACAGCGACCGTACCCTGCGCGACCTTCCGACAACTCGCGTGGAGTGTGACGAAATCTGGGGATACGTCGCCAAGAAGAACCGCAACGTCACAGTGGACGATGATCGCTACAAGGTCGGTGATCAGTATACCTTCGTCGCGCTGGACGCCGATTCCAAGCTGGTGATCAGCTACCTCGTCGGTCTCCGTGGCGCCCAGGCGGCGACCGACCTCATGCTCGATCTCAAGAGCCGCCTCCGCAACCGCGTCCAGCTTTCCACGGACGGATTTCCACCGTACGTCGCGGCCGTGAAGCACGCGTTCGGCAACGGCGTGGACTATGCGCAGATTGTAAAGTCCTACGAAGAGCAGCCGTCCGGTCGTGGTCGTTACAGCCCGCCGCGCATCGTCGCGATCAACAAGGAAGGCGTCATCGGCTACCCCGATGCGACGCTGGTCAGCACATCGTACGTCGAGCGTCAGAACCTCAGCATCCGCACCCAGGTGCGTCGGCTCACGCGGCTGACCAACGGATTCAGCAAGACCGTCAAGAATCACCGCGCCGCGATGAACCTACACTTCTGCCACTACAACTTCGTGCGGTTCCACCGCTCGATTCGCTGCACGCCAGCCATGGCAGCCGGCGTCGCGCCGAGCCCGTTGACCGTCGCGGATCTGGTAGAGATGTCCGCATGAACGAGCGCGAACGACTGCGCAAGGCGATCCGCGATCTGCACGGATGCGATAGCGAGCATCTACGATCCGAGTCAGTTCGTGAGACGTCGCAGGGCAAGACGGTGTGGGATGGAGTAGTCGACGTGTTCGCGTTGCTCGATCACCCGAAGGCGAACCTCGCCTATGCTTGGTCGCACGAGACGGACACGGGAGGCAGACGCTATGTGGCTGTCTGCACATTCCGCCCGTAGAGAGCGCACTTGATGCGGTCCGGGCGGCGATCGTCGCAGAGGAGAAGGAGCGGCAGACACATAGTGAACCCGCGAAAACACAGGCCCAGAGCGCTCATGAGAGGTGTCAAGGGGCCCTTGACATGGCCACATCCGGATGACTACCCTCAATGTCTGCTTCAGCGCCCTCGTGGCGCCGGGGCCTTTACCCCCCGGTGTCTGCCGCCCTACGGGGCGTCACACGCCGGGGTTTTTTTGGAGCGCCGAATGACGAGCGCTCCTCCGCCGCACAGCCCCGAGCGCTCGTCTTCATTGACGGGAACAACCTCTTCCACAGTCTTCAAGACAAGCAAAATCGAGCACCGGATGGAGCTCGACTATCAAAGATTTAAGGAAGGTCATTCGTGCGCGCGAAGTGGGCTTCGGCACCCGCTACTACATCGGGGTGATGCCTCAGGACGATGATCACGAACGGTACGAGGGGCAGCGGCGATCTCTCCGTCAATTCTAGATAAACACCTCGCCGCTCATCTCGATTCATCGAGGTCGCCGTAGAAGTGAAACGACCCGAGAGATCGGGCCGGCGTTGAGCTTCGCCAGTACGTCAGCGGGATGCGCGACAAGCTTCCAAAGAAGGCGTACGACGACCTGATGGCCTACGCGATCCAGTGCGGCAAAGCTGAGGTGCTCGTAGAAAAGGCCGTGGACGTGCACCTCGCCATCGACATGCTCGGCGTGAGCGACGACAACAAGTACGAAGTGGGCCTATCTACTGTCGGCGGACGGCGATGATACCCCGCTCATCGAGGCAGTCCGTAAGCTGGAAAGAAGGTCTATGTGGTGTCTCCGGAGATGGGACATCAGCTCCGTCAGGCAGCTGAGATGCAACTTCTTCTGCTTGAACCGCAATGGTTCAGCGACTGCTATCGTGACCGACCGCCCAAGAGCGAGAAGGGAAGCGGCCCGAAGCGCGGCAGCCATCATGCCGATCTCCTGCCCCCGTTGTCGTGCGGAAGGTGTTGCGGCGCCCTCCGTCAAATTAGGACACTACCGGGTGCGGGTGCGGCACCTCCGGGCATCCTCGGGAGAGAGATGCTCCCTTTTCAGATGCAAATTGCCTCCGGGGGGGCTGTCCGTACTAGTCCGGATGCAATTGAGCGACGTGGTAGGCTCGCTGAAGTGCCTGACCACTCTCAGCATCCCCAGGCTCGGATTTTCGACCGCTGACCACGACATCGTGCGCCCGGAAGCGCCACATCGTTAACCTGGGCTTGAGCTTCGTTCGGGCAGTCCGCGACAGCTTGCCGTCGTTGGTCAGCTTCTCCCACTGGAGGCCGGTATCGTAGTCCGTGATCGTCAAATTCCCGTTGTCGAGATAGCGGCAAGCGACGGCCGCCTTGGCCGCCTGGTCCCTGATCTTCGTGAGCTTCTGCTGCAACGGTCGACCGACACTTCGTGACGTCGGCTGCCTTCCCCTCCAGCGCCCTGGCGGCCGCCGTCGCTTCGCACTTGCGCAGGTTGCCCCACGCCCTACGCTTCTTCGCGAGGCACGAGCCGCTCGTGAGCTTCGCGTCGACGACGGTGCCGGCGAGCATGAGCGCGAGCGTAGCGATGAGCGTGACTGTCGCGCGACGCATTGGCGATTCTCCTTCGTTGTGACGGTCCCGGTGAGACTGTGGTAGGAATGCCGTGAGCCTGACGCAAAGAAAGGGCGGCCGTCAATCGGAATCCGCGCGGGTGCCGCGGCGCTCACGGGCTCGGGCGGCGAGCGCCTCCTCCCGTTCCGCCTCCGCGACCCGCCCCGCTTGCCGGAGGGTCCGGGCGAGCGCACGCCGCGCAGAGCGCGGATCGCGCGCGAGCCGCTCGGCCGCCTGGCAGTGCGTGATGGCCTCGTCGAGGCGTCCGACGCGCGAGGGCACGCTCGTAGTGTGCGAGACGCGTCGGGGTAGTCGCCGAGGCTCGCGCGCTCGTCGCGAGGTTGCTCTCGGCCACGGGCCGATCCGGCGCGCGGGCGAGGGCGGCACGGAATTCCCGCTCCGCCTCGGCGTAGCGGCCCTGGTTGGCGAGGACGAGCCCGACGTTGTTCCGGGCGGGCGCGTAGCCCGGGTGGATGCGCGCGGCCTCCTCGGCGCAGCCGGTCGCCGCAAGCGCCTCGCCGAGGTTGTTTTTCGGCAAGGAAGTTCCGCTCGGTGACCGCGACCGACGCAACTCCACAAGAAAAAAACCCCGGGCGTCGCGTGACGCCCGGGGCTTCGAAGCGGCCCCGTGGCGGCGAGCCGCCACGGGGGTTGAGATCGTTGACGCTTACGGCGTGCCGTTGTCGACGGAGTGACCCTGGAGCTCGAGACGTCCGAGGCCAGGGAGACCGGCCGCCGAGTTGACCGACGACGACGACGTCGGCCCGACGCAGAACATCGCCGCGAGGGTCGGGATCCGACTGATGGCCCGACGGCGGATCGGCCTGACCCGTCGCCGAGACCGTCTCCGCGAGCACGCCGTTGTCGAAGCAATCGCGGAAGCGTCCGACGGAGCACGTGTCACCCGAGAACGGGCAATCCCCGTCGCTTGAACATCCACGGAACGTCTCCACCGGACCGCAGAACGTCTCGAACGGACCGGAGGAGCAGATGCGATCGTTGGGGCTCGGCGTGCCGGCATCGGCCACGCAATCACCGGAGCCTGGGCCGGCGTCGCACTGGTGCGCCGCGGTCGCCGCGCCCGGGGTGGTGCATGCGCTGCTCGGACACTCGGTGTTGTTTGAGCACGGCGCGCCGACGTTGGCACCACTGGCGCACCGCTTGCCGCCGCAGATGCCGCCGCCGCAATCGGCGTTGCTGCTGCACGGCGTTGCCGCCGCGTTGTCGCAGGTATCACACTGACAATGGAAGGCGCCCCAGCCCGGCGCACGGCAGAGGGGGTTGGCCGCCGTCGTGGTGCGGGTCTTGGTGCCGGTCGTGTTGGTGAGGTCGATCGGCAGGGCCGCGATCTTCCCGCCCGTGAGCGGCGGGCAATCGAGGCTGGTCGTGCCGAACGACGCGTTCGGCGACGAGCCGCTGGCATCGCAGGCTGCACCGGAGTGCAGACCGGAATCGCACGTGCCGCCCTTGGTGCCGTCGTTCGCCGTGCCGTCGCCGATGCACCGCGGACACGGATTGGAGAGCGTCGGGCCGCTGAAGACGACCGACGTTATGCTGGCCGCGCCCGCGCTCGTGCCGGCGCCGGCGCCGGAGGTGTCGACGTTGGCGGTACCGCTGATGCCGCCCTCGAAGACGTTCTCGACGCAGGTCGACACGCCGCCCGCCGCGAGGGGCAGGTAGCTGCCGAAGAAGAACTTGCAGGGCGCGTTGGCGCCGCAAGCGGCGTCCGTCGTGCACACGATGGAGCTGTCACCCTGGCAACGGCGCACGTGCAGCTGACCCGCGTGGTTCTCGAGCGGACCGCTGTAGGTGCAGACGTCGCAGTTCGGCGCGGTGCCGGTGCAACCCGTCACGCTGACCGTGACGGTGCCGTCGCTGATCGTGGTGGCGTCGTGGCCGTTACCGGTCCAGCCGGTGTCGAGGACGCCCTTGGTCGACGTGCCCGTGAACTGGATCTCGGTCGGGCAGGTCGCCCCGCCGCCGCCGCCGTTGAGCTCGGCGAGCACGTCGGCGTCGAAGGCGTCGGCCTTGGCCTCGAGCGCCGCGGTGTCACCCGTCGTCGCGCAGCCGCCCTTGGCCTCGAGCTTCGCAAAACAGCCCTTGCTCGGAACCAAGCCGCCGTCGAACTTGTCTTTGCACTTCTGGAGCTTCGCCGGATCCGGAGGCAGACCCTTCTTAAAGCCCTTGGCGTTCACGCCGAGGATGCACTTGTCCTTGTTCGCGACGCACTTGTTCTTGCCCGCGGTGCACTTGTTGAGCGAGGGGGTGGGGAAGCCCGGATCGAGCTCGGTGATCACGTCGGCGACGAAGGCATCGACCTTGGCCTCTTCCGTCGTGGTGTCACCGAAGGTCGCGCACGGTCCGTCGTTCTTCGCCTCGAGCTTCGCGAAGCAGCCCTTGGCCGGGGCGGTCCCGCCGTCGAACTTGTCCTTGCACTTCTGGAGCTTCGCGGCGTCGGGAGCGAGACCCTTCTTCTCTCCCTTTCCGTAGACGCCGAGCAGACAGGATTTCTTCTTGCTCACGCAAGCGATCTTTCCCGCCAGGCACTTGTTCGGCGCGGCAGCTTGGGCCGTTGTCCCGAACGCCAGCAGCATCGCAAATGCCGCGGCGCCCAGTACGGCGTTTCTACACGTTACTCTCATGACCGATCCTCCTTGGGGTTTGTGGGTCGCATTCCGTCCAGCGCAGTGCCAGGCGGCTCTTCAGTTACGGGTGCTCCTTACAACAACGGGCCACGTGACAAAGTCGTCGAATTCAAGCAATCACGGAAACGGGGTACGGATAGGAATTCTGGGCATTCGTGTCGCGCCCAAGGTGACCAGACGCGGTCGGCACGACTCGACACGAGCCGTCGCGACTATGCTCTATGAGCATTCCGCATGTCAACTGAAAAATCGGTGTCTCCGACAGGTCATCGATGGCGCAAGGCGTCGAAAAAGCCCAGGATTTCGGCCGCGGACGTCGCGTGCGCACCGGCTTGCGCGGCACGGAGGGCTTGCGCTAGTTGGGATCTCTCGATGGCGACGCGTTTTCCGGCACGACGGCTCGCCATCGGCGGCGTGGCCCTTCTCCTCCTCGGGGCGTGCTCGCATGAGGGGCCGCCCGCGATCCCGACGGCCTCGAGTCCCCAGGCCACGACCGCGCTTGCGAACCATCCGGTCAGGGCCGGAGAGAAGCGGCCCGGCATGGCGTTCGTCCCCGCGGGCGAGTTCCTCATGGGAAGCGCGGACGGCGACCCGCAAGCCTACCCATGGGAGATCCCGCACGAGCAGCCGCAGCACCCGGTCTACCTCGACGCCTACTACATCGATCTCACCGAGGTGACGAACGCGCAGTACGAGCGCTTCGCTCCGCAACACAAGCGCGACCCCACGTACTCTCCGTGCGACGACTGCCCGGTCGACAAGGTTTCATGGTTCGAGGCGCAGGCCTATTGCGCCGCGCAGCAGCCGCCGAAGCGCCTTCCGACCGAGGCGGAATGGGAGAAGGCGGCAAAGGCCGGCACCGACGGGCATCCGCGGCCGTTCGAGGACTACGCGTGGTTCGCGAAGAACACGATCACCCGCACGCAGCCGGTCGCACGGAAGCATCCCAACGCCTACGGCCTCTACGACACGCTCGGCAACGTCCGCGAATGGACGGCCGACTGGTACGGTCCGAGCTACTATCAATTGAAGGTGCGGGACAATCCGAAGGGCCCGCCGGAAGGCGAGCGCCGGGTCGAGCGAGGCGGCGCGTTCTTCCTACCGCAACGGGGCGTGACGACGACGATTCGCTACAACCACCCGCCGCACTTCCGGCTCTACTTCCTCGGCTTCCGCTGCGCGCAGGACCCGTGAGGCCTCGATGACGCCGCCGCCGGACGTCGCCGCGCTCGCGCGGCAGGTGGCACGCCTCCGATGGATGGTGGCGGCGGCGCTCGCGCTCGCGGGAGTGACGCTCGTCGTGGCGGCGACACCGGTCGTGCGGGACGGCATCCGCGATCGCCTCGAGGCGCGCGAGGTGGCGATCCGCGACGACGCCGGCAAGGTACGGGCGCGCCTCGACGCGACGGGGCTGTCGCTCTACGATGACGCCGGCAGAACGCGTGTCCAGGCGCTCGTGACGGACGACAGCGCCAACCTCACGCTCTACGGCCTCGATCAGCGGCGCATCACCTTCGCGGCCGCCGAGGATGGCCACCTCGGCCTCTGGTTCTTCGACAATGTCGTGCGCGATCGCGTGCGGTTGGGCCTCACCGCCGACGGGACCGTCGGCTTCACGCTCTTCGACGACCACTACGTCTGGCGCGCGATGATGGCGGTCACGACCGACGGCGAGACGTCGATGACCATTTTCGACAAGCGGGGGCACGTCCTGTCGCGCATGCCGCCGCCGGTCGAGGCAGACGCCGCCCCGCCGCCGGCCGGTCCGGTCGGACCGCCGGCCACGCCGCATCCCGGCCCGTCCTAGGCGGGCATCCGCGGTTCGGCGGCTCACGCTCGAATGCTGAGGATGGCGACCCCGACGATGCGGCGCGCCGGACTCGGCGCCCTCCTGCTCGTCGCCACGCTCGCGGCCTTCGCGCGGCTGTGGAGCGCCGGATTCGTCAACTACGACGATCCGACGTACGTGACCGACAATCCGATCGTGGAACGCGGCCTCACGCTGGACGGCATCGCGTGGGCGTTCCGCTCCGACGTGGGGGCCACGTGGCACCCGCTCACCTGGCTGTCGCACATGGCGGTCGTGTCGGCAGGCGGTCTCGATCCGCGCTGGCATCATCTCGCGAACGTCCTGCTGCATGCCGCGAGCGCCGTGATCCTCTTCCTGGCGCTCGACGACGCGACATGTGCAACCTGGACGAGCCTGTTCGTGGCCGCCGTGTTCGCCCTCCATCCGCTGCACGTCGAGTCGGTCGCCTGGGTGGCCGAGCGCAAGGACGTCCTCAGCACCCTCTTCGGCTTCCTCGCCCTCGCCGTCTACGTCGCCCGGGTGAGGCGTGGGCGCGCGCCGGGCGCCCTCGTGACCGTGCTCTTCGCGTGCAGCCTGATGGCGAAACCCATGCTCGTCACGCTGCCGGTCCTGCTGCTGCTTCTCGATTGGTGGCCGCTGCGCCGCATCGCGGAGACCACCCCGAGAGCCGAGTTGCGCGCGCTCCTGCGCGAGAAGCTCCCCCTCGTCGTCCTCGCCGGTGCCTCCGCCATCGTCGCCATCATCACGCAGGCGCCGACGTCGACGACGAGCCTCGCTACCCTGCCGGCGGGCGACCGGGTCGCGCACGCCCTCATCAGCTACGCCGCCTACGTGGGCCGCGCGCTCTGGCCGGCGAAGCTCACCGTGTTCTACCCCTACCCGCGCGTCGTCGGCCGCGCGGCGGCCGCGGCGGCGGCCGCGATGATCCTTGCGCTCACCGCCGGTGCCCTCGCCGCACGGCGACGGGCGCCGTATCTCCTCGTGGGCTGGCTCTGGTTCCTCGTCAGCCTGCTGCCGGTGATCGGCGTCATCCAGGTGGGGATGCAGTCGAGGGCCGACCGCTACACCTACGTGCCGCTCGTCGGGCTGACGATGCTGCTCGCCTTCGGTCTCGTCGATCTCGGGCGCGCGGCGCCACGCGTCCTGACCCCCGTGATCGCGATGCTCGGCGCCGCGACCATCGCCGCCTGCGCGGCCCTCACGTGGCAACAGACCGGCTACTGGCACGACGACGTCGCGCTCTATGAGCACGCGCTCGCCGTGACGACGGACAATTTCATCGCCCACAACAACCTCGGCCTGGCCCTGGTGAGGCGCGGCGACCGCGCCGCCGCGGCCGCGCACTTCGAGGCGGCGATTCGCGCGCGTGCCGCCTATCCCGAGGCGCACAACAACCTCGGCGGCGTGCTCTACCTCGAAGGGCGGCGGACGGAAGCGATCGCGCAGTTCACGGAGGCATTGCGCCTGCGTCCCGATTTCACGGAAGCGCGGAACAATCTTCGCCTTGCGGAGACGGCGGCGGCCGCCGATCCGTGAGCGGCGGATTCAGCCCGCGGAGCGGCGCCGGCCGCCGATGCTGATCCGCCGCCGCACCAGCCGGACGCGGCGCGGCGCGATCCGCGGGCGATCCATCAGGCCGCGCGCCAGGTACGAGGGATCGAGCCCGAGCGCTTCGCAGACGTTCGGGAACGAGAACAGATTCCCGCGGCCGCTGCCGGCGATCCACTTGCGCACCTCGGACGCGCCCGTCGTGCCGTCGTGCTGGAGCTGCACCAGCGCGTCGAGAAGGACGGCGGCCATCAGCCGCTTCTCGGGCATCTCGTGGACACTTCCCGTGACGCGGGTGAAGTACTGCTCGGGCAGGAGAGCTTCGGGAACCGAGGTGTCGGACACGATTCTGCGAGCGCGTTCCATACGACGCACTCGTACTCGCGTCGCGGAGCGCCGACAATCCGGCAACCTCCCTAGGACCAAAGTACTACGCCATGCTCGGCCGCCTGCTCAGTGGTCGTGATCGTGGCCGCGATGATGATCGTGGTCATGACGGCCTCCGCGGTGGGGCTCGGGACCGCGATGCCAGCTCGCGGGATGCATCGGATGATGATGATACGATCCCGGAATGGCGATGATCGCGTGCGGCACCCGGTCGTAGACGATCGGACCGAACGGTCCACGGTAGCTCCGCGCGCGATACCAGTATCCGTTGCGGTTCACGTACCAGTATCCGTCATATCGATAGAGATCGTAGTCCGGATTGGGCGCGTAGTAGATCTGCGTCTCCGGAACGATCTCCACGGGTGGCTCGCTCTGGTACGTCACGACAGGCGGCGGGGGGGACCGCGATGCCGATGTGCACGTCCACGTGCGCCCGGGCGCTCGCCGCGAACGGCCCCGCCGTCACGAGCATCCACGCCAGGATCGTCATCAGGATCGTGATGGTGGTGGTCTTGGTCATCGTCGCCTCCTGCTCCCCATGCTGGAAAGCGGTGGGAGGGTAGTCCACTCGCGTCCGGGCGGGTTCGCGCACACCGCGTGCTCGCCATGAGCGCGGCAAGGCGTCACCGACGCACGCGTCCCTCGCTCGCGGACGGACGCTCTACGAGCAGCTCGTCCACGTGCCCCCGATCGTGAGCGGTCCCGGCGTACCGCGAGGCCGCGTCGTGCGGTGAGGACTGCGACGCGCGACCGCCCGAATGTCGCTCGGCTGGTCGCGGCGCTGCGTGAGGCTGACGACCCGCTACGGCCCACTCGATGTGCTCGGGATGATCGGTAAACAGCGGGACTTCGATGCCCTCATCGTCAAAGCGCGGCGTCGTAGGTTGGGCGAGTTCTCCGTGTGGGTTCTCGACCTCCCGACTCAGATAGCAGCCAAGAAGAAGCTGGGCTTCGCGACTGAGCAAAACGGAGTGGAGCCGAAGGGAGTCGAACCCTCGACCTCTTGAATGCCATTCAAGCGCTCTCCCAACTGAGCTACGGCCCCACAGAGAGGTAGGAAGCTACGGGAAGTGCCCGTTTCTACCAGATAATTCCGTCGCGCGACAAGCCACGTCCGATTTCCGATTCTCAGCCTTCGACACTGATTCTCGGCTGACTCTCCGGGTTCTCCTGCTGTTCGCCCCCGGAGCGGCACCACCCGCCCCGCCGGGTCGCTACCGGTGTCTATCAGCGGCTGGACACCGTCCCGCCGGAAGGTCGCGCACAACGCGGCCCCAACGGTCAATCGCGGCGCGGGCGATCTGCCGGGCTTCAGGGCGTGCAGTAGATGCGGGTATTCTGTTGATCGAGTGCCATGCCGGCGTCGCTCTTCAGCGCCGGGAGTTGCGCGGTCAAGCAAGCCGGGCATCCCGTGAGCTTGCTCGTCGCCACGTCGAACCGGTTTTCGGCAGTATACTCGCAAGCTCCGACACCGAAGGACGCCCCGGCGACATCGTCCGCGGCGAGCGTCGTGTGGCAGTGCACCTCGGCTCCGACGAGCCGCCAGAGCGCTTGCGCCGTCTTGGCGTCGCATTTCGCCGCCGCGGCGTCGGCGGGCAGGAAGCCCGCGTCGTCCGCATCCGCGAGCGGCACCCCAGAAGTGGCGTCGCAGTAGAGTGTTGCCAGCGCGCGCGACTCGATCAGGGCGGTCATCGCGTCTCCGACGGCCCCCCGATCGAGGCATGCGGGACAGCCGACGAGCTTGGCGGTCGCTGCCACATACTTGTCCTGCGCCTTGGTTTCGCAGCGCTCCTCGTCGAACGTCGCCTGCGCCAGCGCGGCGGCCACGTACTTGCCGTGGCACCGGACCAACGTCGCGGCGAGCTTGGCGGCGTGCTTGTTCGTGCGGTTCGCGCAGGCGAGCGCGTTGCGGTCGGGCGGGATGCAGCCGAGCTCACCGCCGCCGAGGCTGTGCGCCGTCTCGCTGTGCACGCAGCCCGTCGCGGCATCGCAGGTGTTGACCGAGCACGGATCGCCGTTCTCACAGTCGACGGTTTCACCGCCGACGCAGAGACCGCTCGCGGCACACTGGTCGTTCTGGGTGCAGGCGTCGTTGTCGCCGCACGCGTTGCCCGCGGGCGCGAACCCACACGCGGCCGTGCAGCAGGAGGCGGGCGGACCATTCGCGGCGCCCGCGTCGCACTGCTCGCCCGGATTCGGGATGCCGTCGCCACAGGTTGCCGGTTGCGGCGACACGAAGCGGACGCGATAGTTGCGGAAATCGCCGATGTAGAATCCGCCGCTCCCGTCCAGCGCCACCTCCGAGCCCGCGAGGCCGGCCATGTTGGCCGGTCCTCCATCGCCGCTGAATGCGACCGATCCAGTGCCGGCGACGGTGGTGATGATACCGCTCGCCGCGTCGATACGCCGCACACGGACGCCCATGTCTCCCAGGAAGAGGTTGCCGGCGCCGTCGACCGCGAGGGTCAGCGGAAAGGAGAGCGCGATTCCGGCCAGGGTCGCCACGCCGCCGTCGCCGCTGAAGCCATACGCTCCGTTGCCAGCGATCGCCGTGACGTTGCCGGTGGACGCATCGACCCGGTAGACGTGGTTGCCTGCCGGGGACAGGCCGGGGGGATCGTCGCCATTGTTGAAGACGTAGAGGTTGTCCGCGCTGTCCACCCCGATCCCGGTCACGTAGGGAAAAACGCCGGATGCGACCGCCGTGATGATGCCGGTCGCGGCGTCCACCCGCCGGATACCGTCCCAGCCGTCGGCGATGAAGAGGTTGCCGCCGGCGTCCACCGCCAAGCCCATGGGGCCGCAGAGCTGCGCCGCGCTTGCCGGTCCGCCGTCGCCGACGTGGAAGCAGCTTTCGTAGCCATTGCCAACGTACGTCGTGATGACGCCGGTCGCCGCGTCCACGCGCCGGATGCGCGGTGCGTAATAGTCCCCGAGGAAGAGGTTGCCCGTGGCGTCCACCGCAAACGCGTCGGCTCGAATCGCGGCCGCCGTCGCCGGGCCGCCGTCGCCGCTGAAGCCGACGCCGCCAATGCCCGCGACGGTCGTGATGATGCCGGTCGTCGCGTCCACCCGCCGGATGCGTCCCAGCAGGTCATCGATGTAGAGGTTGCCGGCGCCATCCAGCGCGAGGAGTCCTGGGTGTTCGAGCTGGGCCGCCGTCGCCGGGCCCCCGTCACCGCTGAACCCCGGGGTTCCGGTGCCCGCGACGGTCGTGATCGTCGTCGCGTGCACCACCGGCCCGATCGCAAGGCCAGCGAGAAGCATTCCCCCCACCGCGGCCGCCAGGACGACGTGCGCCGACCTCCGCCCCCTCGCTCTCTCGCCGCGTCTCACATCCGCGCCGCGCGGTGCAAGAAGCCCCTCAGGATCGTTTGGGTCAGCACATGGCATTGGCCAGGCCTTTCTCTGCTGCGGGCGCGCGGCGCTGCCGGGTCGCCGACCGCTCGACCGCCTCAGCTGATGTTGGAGTGTGCGCCCGGGGCGCCGCCGGCGTCAAGGAAACCCGCGACACCTGGAGCCCGCGTGAGCGCGTAGTTACGTGCGCATGACCGTGTCGCAGGCCGGGAGACGAGTGCCATTCAAGCGCTCTCTCAACTGAGCTCCCGCCCCACAGGCAGGTAGGAAGCCACGGTAGGTGCCCGCTTCCGCCAGAATATTCCGCCACGCGGCAAATCACTCTCCAGGCTTGGTGGGCCTCACAGCTTGATCGGCGCTTTCACCCGGAAAGGCTTGGTCGCGAACGGCGCGGTGACGGTCGACACGCCTCCGACGTTGCAGACGTCGTCCGCCGTCGGCAGTGATCCCGGTCCCGTCGACGCGCCCCAGTAGTTGTGTGTCGCCGGCAGGCCCAGGATGCCGGGGATGTCGAAGATACCGTTCTGCAGTCCGCAAGTGCGGCTCCCGACGAAATTGTTTTTCTCGATGTGCCCATCGAATACGAGTGGGTCCACTATCAGGCCGACATCGTTTGCGTAGAGCGCATTGCCGATCACGTCGACCGTCCCGCTGACCATGATGGCCTGCGGCGCCGCCGTGACGACGTTTCCGGCGACGAGATCCGTTCCATTCATCCCATCGGCGACGATCCCGGTTCGCGAGAGCACGTTCCCGACGACGCGCTTGCCGGCGCCTGCCACCCTGACACCGACCCCCCAGTCGATGATCTGATTGCCTCCGATGAGGATGTCCTGGGACGCGGCCAGCGCGGAGATCCCGGGTCCGGTGGAAAAGGCGGCGCCGCCTACGAAGAAGGGGGTCGCGATGACCTGATTGCCCTGCACCGCGACCTTGGTCGACTCGAGGAGGATGCCCGTGCCCGAGCTACTGCCGGTGTTGGTCACGGTGAAGCCTTTCCCCGGCCGCCCGAATTCTCCGCGATCGGTGAAGATGACGATGTTGTAGGTCCCATTGAGACCGGTGATCGTGCGGGCGTCGATCACGGTCGCCGCGGCGCCGGCGCTGGAGGTGATCGAGACCGCCTTGTCGATCGCCAGCATGCAGCTGCAGCCCGTTGGGCTCTCCTCCCCCGGCGAGTCCCCGGGGACACCGTTGCCGTTCAAATCGCCGTACCGCCCGGGGCCCACGATGATCTTGTCACCGGCCACGGCGGCGACGATCGCCTGGCGGATCGATCGGCACGGGCTCGCCTTCGCGCCGCAGCTCGGCCCGTCGGTGCCGGTGTTGGCGACGTACACCGTGCCACCATAGGCTGACGATACGCGGCTGAGGAGCAGAGCGGCGGGGATGACCATTCCGGACACGCGACGATGGCGCATCGAAAGACTCCTCTCGGCTGCCGGCTCGACGGCGGCGGGTGATGTGCGCGGAGAGGATTCTCCGCGCCGCGCCTGCGGCGTCAATCGGAGGAGTACTCGGTCATCGCGGGCGCCGCAATGAGACGCGCGGCGACGAAGCGCCCTCGCGGCTCAGACCCGCGCCGCGAGGGCGATCGCCGCGACGCAGAGGGCGGCGCCGCCGAGGAAGGTCGCGAGGCGGAGCGACTTCGGGCCGAGGATGCTGACGGCGAACCCGGCGAGGCCCATCGTGTAGAGGGAGGGCGCGATCGCGGTTTGCATGGTCGGCGCGACCAGCGCCTCGTAGATCTTCCAGATGCCGAGGGCGCCGATCGCCGCCAGCGAGACCGCGTGGCGCCGCAGCGCGGGCTCCGGGACGTCGTCGGCGCCCGCCGGGTCGTCGGGCGTGCCCGGCTCGGGGCGGGGTCGATCCCGGCGCTCGTCGCTCATTGCTCCGCGCGCTCCCCGAGGCGCCGCAGCTCCGCGGCGTGCTCCCGCGCCTTGGCCGTCACCGTGACGCCGCCGAGCATGCGCGCCAGCTCCTCGACGCGCTCCTGATCCGACAGCCGCTCGGCGGACGAGCGCGTGCGGCCGCGGCTCGGGCGCTTGCGGACGACGTAGTGATGCTCGGCGCAGGCGGCGATCTGCGGCAGGTGCGTGATGCACAGGACCTGGCGGCCGCGCGCGAGCTGGCGCAGCTTCCGGCCGACGACCTCGGCCACGGCGCCGCCGATGCCGGCATCGACCTCGTCGAAGACGAGCGTCGGAACGTCGGAGCCGCCCGCGGTCGCCGCCTTCAGCGCCAGCATGACGCGCGAGAGCTCGCCGCCGGAGGCGATGCGCGCGAGCGGCCGCGGAGGCTCGCCGCGGTTCGGCTTGAAGAGGAAGACGACGCGTTCGGCACCGGACGCGCCGAGCGAGGCGCGATCACGATCGCCGCCGAGCGGTTCGAGCGAGATCGACAGCTCGGCGCCGGCGAGGGCCAGCTCATGCAGGCCGCCGGTGATGCGCTTGCCGAGGAGGGCGGCGGCGCGGCGGCGGCCGGCGCTGAGAGCATCGGCGGCGCGCCACGCCTCGGCGAGCGCGCGGGTGGCATCCTGCTCGAGCGCCGCGGGATCGGCGCCGTCGCCCTCGAGGACGGCGAGCTCACGCGCCAGGCGCGCCTGCCGCTCCGACAGGTCGCCGACCTCGCACCCGAGCTTCCGCGCCAGACGCTGTGCCAGCGCCAGGCGCTCCTCGACCTGCTCCAGCCGCTCGGGATCGGCGGCGATGGCCCGCGCCCGCGCCGCGAGACGGAGGGCCGCCTCCTCGAGCGCCGGCCGGGCCTCGTCGAGCAGGCGCGCCGCCTCCCCGAGCTCCGGATCGATCGCCGCGAGGGTCGCCAGCCGGCCGGCGTGCATCGACACCGTCTCGACGACGGCGGCGTCGCCGGCGTAGAGCGCGTGCTCCGCCTCCGCCGCGGCCGTTCGCAGCCGCTCCGCGTGCCGCAGGATCTCGCGCTCGCGCCTCAGCTCGACGACCTCGCCGTCGCGGAGCGCGGCGCTCGCCAGCTCCTCCACCTGCTGTCGCACCAGCTCGCGCCGCATGGCCAGCCCCGCGGCGCCGTCCCGCGCGGCCCGCAACCGCTCCTCGGCCTCGACCAGCGTCGCGTACGCCGCCGTCATCGCGGCGACGGGCGCGCCGAGGTCCCCCGCGGCGTCGAGCAGCGCGCGCTGCGTCTCCGGCCGCACCAACGTGTGGTGCTCGTGCTGGCCGTACACGTGCACCAGATGCTCGCCGATCTCGCCGAGACGGGCGGCCGTCACCAGGCGATCGTTCACGTAGGCCCGCTGGCGGGCGGGGGTGATCACGCGCCGGATCGTCGCCTCGTCGTCCGCGACGCCGAGCGCGGCGGTCACCGCCGGCCCGCTGAAGAGCGCCTCGACCTCGGCCTCGTCGGCGCCCGCGCGCAGCAGGTCGGCCCCGCCACGATCGCCGAGCAGGAGCCCGAGCGCCCGCATGAGGATGGTCTTCCCCGCCCCGGTCTCGCCGGTGATGACGTTCAGGCCGGGCTCGAAGGCGATCTCGAGGTCCTCGATGATCGCGAGATTGCGGATGCGGAGATCGCTCAGCATCGCTGCCGCCGGCGCCGGCGCCCGCCGCCGGTCACTAGCGCGCTCCCCAATGCAGCTTCTCGCGCAGCACCGAATGGAACCCCTCGCCGCCCGTGCGTACGAGCGCGACCGTGTGCGGCGACCGCGCGATCTCGACGACGTCGCCGTCGAGGAGCGGAAGGCCCTCCTGCCCGTCGAGCGTGAGCACGACCTCCTGGTCGGGCGCGCGCAGCTCGACCTGGACGAGCGCCGTCTCCGGCAGGACGAGCGGCCGCTGCGTCAGGGTGTGCGGGCAGATCGGGGAGAGCAGCGTCACCCCGACCGCGGGGTGCACGACCGGGCCGCCGGCCGACAGCGAGTACGCGGTCGAGCCCGTCGGCGTGGCGACGATCAGGCCGTCGGCCTTGTAGACGCAGAGGTGCTCGCCGTCGACCGAGGTGTGCAGGTCGATGATGCGCGCCAGGGCGCTCTTGTTGATCACGGCATCGTTCAGGACCTGCGACGCGGCGATCAGGGCGCCGGCGCGACGCACCCGGACCGCCAGGGTGGTGCGACGGTCGATCCGGTACTCGCCGGTGAACACGCGATCGATCGCCGCCAGCGCCTCGCGGGTGGATACCTCGGTGAGGAACCCGAGACCGCCGAGATTGACGCCGAGGACGCGCAGCTCGTGCGCGCCGACGAGACGGGCGACGGAGAGCAACGTGCCGTCGCCGCCGAGGGCCACCACCAGATCGGCGGTCGCGGCCATCGCCGCCTTCTCGACGCTGCGCGTGCCCTCGATCGCGGCCATCGCGGGCTCGACCAGGATCTCGACGCCGCGCGCACGCAGGCGCGCCGCGATCTGGCGCGCCAGGGCCTCCGCCTCGACACGGTCGCGCTTGACCACCAGGCCGACGATGCGGGGCGCCTCCGGCACGCCTCGAATTTATGGTGGGCGCGTGCGGAAATAGCAACCGCCCCGCGCGGGCATCGACGCCGGATATGCTACGTTTGCCGGATATGAAGCGCCGCGACACACGCCCGGATCTCTTCGGCACCGTCGCCGACCGCGCGCGCCGGAAGACGGCGCCGCTCGCCGAGCGGATGCGCCCCGCGACGCTCGACGAGTTCGTCGGCCAGGCGCACCTCCTCGGCCCGGGCCGCCTCCTGCGCGACATGGTGGAGAGCGGCGAGCTTCATTCGCTCATCCTCTGGGGGCCGCCCGGCACCGGCAAGACGACGCTGGCGCACCTGCTCGCGCACGCCGCACGCGCCGAGTTCGTCGGGTTCTCGGCGGTCCTCTCCGGGATCAAGGAGCTGCGCCAGCTGATCGACGAGGCGAAGGACCGCCGCGCGCTGCACGGCCGCGGCACGATCCTCTTCGTCGACGAGATCCATCGCTTCAACAAGGCGCAGCAGGACGCGTTCCTGCCCCACGTCGAGGACGGCACGGTCGTGCTGATCGGCGCCACCACCGAGAATCCCTCGTTCGAGGTGATCGCGCCGCTGCTGTCGCGGACGCGCGTTCTCGTGCTGGAGCCGCTGACGGCCGAGGAGATCGGCCAGGTGCTCGACCGCGCCCTGCGCGACACCGAGCGCGGCCTCGGGACGGCGCAGCTGACGCTGCCGCCGGAGACGCGCGAGTTCCTGTCGACGCGCGCCGATGGCGACGCGCGCATCGCGCTCGGGACCCTCGAGGTCGCGGCATCGCTCGCCCGCCAACGGAACGAGCGCACGCTGACGCTCACCCTCGTCGAGGAGGCCCTGCAGCAGAAGGCGCTCCGCTACGACAAGGGCGGCGAGGAGCACTACAACGTCATCTCCGCGTTCATCAAGAGCATGCGCGCGTCGGATCCGGATGCCGCGGTCTACTGGCTGATGCGCATGCTCGACGCCGGCGAGGATCCGATGTTCGTCGCACGCCGCATGGTCGTCTTCGCCGCCGAGGACGTCGGCAACGCCGATCCGCAGGCGCTCCAGGTGGCGGTCGCGGCGAAGGAGGCGTTCCACTTCGTCGGCCTGCCGGAGGGCCGCATCCCGCTGGCGCAGGCGACGACGTACCTCGCGAGCGCGCCGAAATCGAACGCCTCGTATCGCGCCATGCTCGCCGCCGCCGAGGCGGTGCGGGCGCGCGGCGCCCTGCCCGTGCCGCTGGCGCTACGGAACGCTCCCACGCCGCTGATGAAGGGCCTCGGCTATGGCGACGGCTACCGCTATCCCCACGACTACGAGGGTGCCGTGGTCGCGCAGGACTGTCTGCCGGACGAGCTCGCGGGAGCGCGCTTCTACCAGCCGAGCGCGCGCGGCGCCGAGGCCGCGATCGGCGAGCGGCTGCGCCGCCAGGCCGCGGCCAAGACGATCGCGACCCGCGCCCCCCGTCGGCGCGATCCGGATCGACCCGACGACGAAGAGTGACGGCGGACGCCGCGGGCCGGCGTCCCGATCGGTGCGGTCGTCGCGCGCTCAGCCGCCGAACGCCCGCAGGGGCTCGGCGGTGGGACAGACGAGCTCGACGCTCGTCCCGCGACCGGGCGCCGACGTGACCTCGACGCGGCCGCCGAGCGCGAGCGCCCGCTCCTGCATCGCCATCAAACCGAGGCGCGGCTGGTGCAGGCCGTCGTCGGCCGCGAAGCCGCGGCCGTCGTCGCTCACCTCGAGACGCAGGGTCGCCCCCTGGACGGCCAGCATCACGGCGACCGTGGTCGCCTGCGCATGGCGTACCGCGTTCGTCAACGCCTCCTGCACGATGCGGTAGACGCCGATCTCGACCTCCTCGTCCAGGCGCGGCACCGGGGTGGGGAAGCTGACGAGGACGCGCGTCGTCCCGGACGACATGCCATCGGCGAGGGAGCGCAGGCTGCCCTCCAGGCCGAGGTCGCGCAGCAGGAACGGGCGGAGATCGTGCGCCAGGCCGCGCAGGTGCTCGGCCACCTCGTTCAGGTAGCGGCCGATCTGCGCCAGGGCGTTGCCCTGCCCCGGCGAGACGTCGGCGACGCGGCGGCGCAGCGACTCGAGCACGATCCCGAGGCCGACCAGCTCCTGGCAGACGTCGTCGTGCAGGTTGAAGCCGATCCGCTTGCGCTCCTCCTCGCGGATGGTCGCCTGGCGGCGCGCCAGCAGCCGCAGCATCTCCTCGCTGCGCCGCAGCTCGTCGAGCGACGTGCGCAGCTGCTCCTCCGCGTTGCGGCGCTTCGTGACGTCGCGCGCGATCCCGCGCAGGCCGATCACCGCGCCCTCCGCATCGCGAATCGTCGACACGGCGCATTCCAGCCAGTGCAGGCCGTCACGCAGCGCGACCGGCAGCAGCACCGGCGGAGGCACCTCGCCGAACGCGGCGCGCGCCAGGATCGCCACGAGGTCGGGCGCCTCGGGATGGCGCGCCGTCAGCTCCTGGCAGGTGCGGCCGATGAGCGAGCCGACCGGCCGTCCGGCGAAGCGCGCGAACGCCTCGTTGACGTAGGTCAGCCGCCCCGACAGATCGTGGGTGTAGATCAGGTCGCTCGCGTTCTCGGCGAGGTCGCGGTAGGCGTCGTGCGAGGCGGCGAGGGCGCGATTCGCCAGCGCCTCGCGCTCGCCACGCTCGAAGAGCCCGCCGAACGAGCGCGCCGTCAGCTCGGCCAGGGCGAGGCACACCAGCGACCCGACGCCGATCGCGGCGACGAGCTCGGGGGTCGGCAGAAAGAAGTGCAGTCGCGGAATCGCCGCCGCCCAGAGCGCAACCGTGGCCACCCAGACCAGGAGGGCGGAACGCCATCCCCAGCCGAAGAAGAGGGCCGAGGAAAGGTAGAGCGTCAGCAGCACGAACGCGAGGATGTCGCCGTCGCCGCCGACGCGCGCGAAGAGCACCGTCGACGACATGCCGAGCAGCACCACGGAGGTCGTGACGCTGGGACGCACCAGCGCGCCCGCAGGGTCGCGGCGCGCGACCAGCAGCGCGAGCGCGAGCGCCGTCGCCTGGAGCAACAGCAACGCCGAGGCCTGCGGAGCCGTCACGAGGGCCTCGCCGACCATCACGGCCATCCACACCAGCATCGCCCCGAGCCAGCACGAGGCGAAGAGCGGAAACCGCTTGACGATCAGACGCCGTCGCGCCCGCTCGAGCGGGCTCGCTGCCTCTCGCGTCTCCAGGAAACGCTCCGGGTCGTGCGCGATACGCATGCGGCGCTGATACCGGGCGGCTTATAGCCCGCCGGACGCCGTGCTCGTCAACGACAAACGTGGGCTTCTGCGGTTTTTCGGCGGGCGGACACCGAGCGAATGCGCCAGTTCGGCGCAGCCGGATCGCCAATCGCACGATTCCACGAGGAGACGGTCGGGCGGCTCATACCCGGGGTGGACACCGATCGCGACTACTCGTACGACACGGCGACCAACGAGAGGCCCTGCGGCGGCGCGGTGGCGCCGGCCCGGGTGCGATCACGCGCGCGCAGGACCTCGGCGACGTCCTCGACGGCGAGCTCGCCGATGCCGACCGACACGAGCGTGCCGACGATCGTCCGCACCATGTGCTTCAAGAACGCGTTGGCCTGGATGCGGTAGGTGCACATGTTCTCCGCCTCGGTGAAGCCGCTGTGCAGCACCCGGCGCGTCCGGCTCTCGGAGTCGCAGTCGGCGGCGCGAAAAGCGGAGAAGTCGTGCTCCCCGACCAGCGCGCCGGCGGCCGTGCGCATCGCCCGCAGATCGAGCGAGCGCGGTACGTGCCAGGTGTAGCGGTGCCAGAACGGCGACCGCCACGGTTGGTTCCAGATGCGGTATTCGTAGACGCGCGAGGTCGCGCTGCGCCGCGCATCGAAGGCATCGGGCACGATCGAGACCTCGCGAACCGCGACGTCCGGCGGCGTGAGCGCGTTCAGCGCCTTCCGCAGCTCGCGCCCCTCCAGGGCGCGCTCGCTGCGGAACGTGGCGACCTGGCCGAGCGCGTGGACGCCGGCATCCGTACGCCCGGCCGCGTGCAGGCGCGCGGGATGGCGGAGCACCGTGGCGAGCGCGGTCTCCAGGACCTCCTGGATCGTCGGCCGGTCCGGCTGCCGCTGCCAGCCGTGGTAGTCGGTGCCGTCGTACTCGAGCAGCAGCCGGTACTGCATGCGCGGCTCGCCGTCGCTAGAGCTCGCGAACGACGATCTCCGCGATCTGCACGGCATTGAGCGCGGCGCCCTTGCGCACGTTGTCGGCGGCCACCCAGAGCTGCAGACCGTTCGGCGTGGACGGGTCGTTGCGTACGCGGCCGACGTAGACCGCATCGGTGCCCCCGACGTCCGCGGGCGTCGGATACGGACGCTCGTCGCCGGCCTCGGACAGCACGATGCCCGGCGACTCGCGCAGCAGGCGCTCGGCGTCGCGCGCGTCGAGCGCCTGATCGAGCTCGACGGTGAGCGCGACCGCATGCCCGTAGAACGTCGGCACCCGCACGCACGTGACGGCGATCGGCAGGTCCTCGCGGTGCAGGACCTTGCGGCTCTCGAGGATCACCTTCTGCTCCTCCTTCGTCGATCCGTCGGCGAGGAATGCGTCGACCTGCGGAATGCAGTTGAACGCGATGCGGTGCGCGAAGGGCGACGGCTCCTCCTCGTCGATGCCGCGCAAATTGAGGAGGGCCGTGGTCTCGCGCGACAGCGTATCGACGCCCGCTCTGCCCGCGCCCGAGACGGCCTGGTAGCTCGACGCGACGAGGCGCCGCAGGCCGACGGCGTCGGCAATCGGCTTCAGGGCGACGACCATCGGGATGGTGGTGCAGTTCGGGCTGGCGATGATCCCGCGCTCGCGGGTCGCGAGGTCGTCGGCGTTCACCTCGGGCACGACCAGCGGCACGGACGGCTCCATGCGGAACTGGCTGCTCTTGTCGACGACGATGGCGCCCGCGTCGACCGCGATCGGCGCGTACTCGGCGCTGACGGCGCCGCCGGCGCAGAAGAAGGCGAGATCCACGCCGCCGAAGCCGTCCGCGTCGAGCAGCTCGACCCGCGTCTCGCCGCGCGCCGTCTCGACGAGCGCGCCCGCGCTGCGCTCGGAGGCGAAGAGGCGCAGCTCCCCGACGGGGAACCGGCGCTCGTCGAGGATGCGGAGCAGCTCGCTGCCGACGGCCCCGGTGGCCCCGACGATCGCTACCGTGTAGTCGCGCTCGGCCATCGCGCGCTCAGCCCGTGGCCACGGCCGCCGCCACGAGATCCCCCACCTGCGACGTCGAGTACCCCATGCGCCCCGCCTGCATCGACTTCAGCTCGGTGGAGACGACGTGGGCGATGGCGCGATCGACGCGCGCCGCCGCGTCGCGCTCGCCGAGGTGCTCGAGCATCATCTGGCACGCGGCGATGGCCGCCATGGGATTGATGACGCCCTGGCCGGTGTACTTCGGCGCCGACCCGCCGATCGGCTCGAACATCGACACCGTGCTCGGGTTGATGTTGCCGCCCGCCGCGATGCCCATCCCGCCCTGAATCATCGCGCCGAGATCGGTGATGATGTCGCCGAACATGTTGTCGGTGACCAGCACGTCGAACCATTCCGGGTTCTTCACCATCCACATGCAGGTGGCATCGACGTGCGCGTAGTCGCGCTTGACGTCCGGGAAATCGGCCGTCCCGACCTCGTGGAAGGCGCGCTCCCACAGATCGAACGCGTAGGTGAGCACGTTCGTCTTGCCGACCAGGGTCAGGGTCTTGCGGCGATTGCGCGCCCGCGTGTACTCGAACGCGTAGCGCAGACAGCGCTCGACGCCGTGGCGGGTGTTGACCGACTCCTGCACCGCCACCTCGTCCGGCGTCCCCTTCTTGAGGAACCCGCCGGCCCCCGCGTACAGCCCCTCGGTGTTCTCGCGCACGACCACGAAGTCGATGTGCTCGGGGCCCTTGTCCTTGAGCGGCGTCTCGACGCCCGGGTAGAGCTTCACCGGCCGGAGATTGATGTAGAGATCGAGCTCGAAGCGCAGCCGCAGGAGGATGCCCTTCTCGAGAATGCCGGGCTTGACGTCGGGATGGCCGATCGCGCCGAGCAGAATGGCGTCGAGCTTCCTCAGATCCCCGACCGCGCTCTCCGGCAGGACCTCGTTGGTGCGCAGATAGCGGTCGCCACCGAAGTCGAACGACGTCGTCTCGTAGGTGAACCCGCAGACCTTGGACGCCGCCGCGAGGACCTTCACGGCCTCCGCCGTCACCTCGGGTCCCGTGCCGTCACCGCCAATGACTCCGATCTTGTACATGTCGCCCCCGTATCCTGTTGATCGCTCGCTGCTCAGTCTTCGACGACGCGGTTGAGCGGCACCTGCTCGCGGGTGTCGGGCGTCGCAGTGGCGGGAATCATGCCGGTCTGGCGGGCGTACGCGAAGAGCCCGCCGGCGTCGATGACCGGCCGCGCGTCGCCGAGCGGCCGCAGCGCGAAGCGGCCGCCCGTCCGCACGTTGGTGAGCGTCCCCGCGTCGAGGTCGAGGACGCCTTCGTCGCCGGTCACGAACTCGCCGACCAGCGGAGTCGCCGTCTCGACCGGGTAGAGCTCGCCGGTGGCCACGCAGTTGCGGAAGAAGATGCGCGCGTACGACTCGGCCACGACGGCCCGGCCGCCCGCGGCGCCGATGGCGATCGGCGCGTGCTCGCGCGACGAGCCGCAGCCGAAATTCCGGCCGGCGACGATGATCGGGTAGCTCGTCTTGGTCGTGCCCTCGGGCACGAAGCGGGGCGCGTCGAGCACGCCGCAGAGCGCGTAGCTGCCGAGCTTCTCGTACTCCTCGGCGATCGTCGGCACGAGGTTCAGGTACTGCGCCGGGATGATCTGATCGGTGTCGATGTTGTCGCCGAGGACGTAGACCTTGCCGCGAATGACGGTGTCGGCCATCACGCGGCTCCTTCGAGCAGCTCGCGCGGATCGGTGATCCGCCCGGTGACCGCCGACGCGGCGACCGTGAAGGGCGACGCCAGGTAGACCTGCCCTTCCTTCGCGCCCATGCGTCCGGGGAAGTTGCGGTTGGTCGTGGAGATGCAGACCTCATGGCCGTTGATGCGGCCGAACGTGTCCTTCGGGCCGCCGAGGCACGCGGCGCACGACGCGTCGAGGGAGATGGTGCAGCCGGCGTTCTCGAAGATCGCGAGGAGCGTCTCGCCGCCGAGGCGCTCGGTACGGATGGCCTGCGAGATCTCCGTCGTCGCCGGCACGAGGAACGTGTCGACCGCGACCTTGCGTCCGCGCATCACGCGCGCCGCGTTCACGAAGTCCGTCAGCTTCCCGCCGGTGCAGGAGCCGATGTAGGCGCGCGTCAGGCGCACGTCGCGCAGCTCGCGGGCGGTGGCCCGCCGGTCCGGCGAATGCGGCTGCGCGACGGTCGGCTCGATGCGCCGCGCATCGTAGACCTTGGTCGTGACGTAGGACGCGCCGCCATCGGGCGCGACCGGGGTGAACGGCTTCGTCGTGCGCGCGCGCAGGTAGGCGAAGGTCGTCTCGTCGGCCTCGATGATGCCGTTCTTGCCGCCGCCCTCGATCACCATGTTGCAGAGGGTCATGCGCTCCTCCATCGTCAGCCGCTCGACGGCCTCGCCGGCGAACTCCATCGCCTTGTAGGTCGCGCCGTCGACGCCGATGTCGCCGATGATGTGCAGGATCACGTCCTTGGCGAGCACCCAGGGCGGGAACTCGCCCTCGAACACGAACCGCATGGTGGGCGGCACCTTCACCAGCAGCTTGCCCGTGCCCATGATGAACGCGGCGTCGGTGTTGCCGATGCCCGTCGCGAACTCGTTGAACGCGCCCGCGGTGCAGGTATGGGAGTCGGTGCCGAACAGCACCTCGCCCGGACGCGTGTGGCCGGCCTCGGGGAGCGCGATGTGGCAGACGCCTTTGTAGTCGCTGGTGCCGACGTCGTAGTAGTGCGGGATGTCCTGCTCGCGCACGAACCGCCGCAGGATGTCGACGTTGCGATGGCACTTGTCGTCGCTCGTGAAGATGTAGTGGTCGGGCACGATCACCACGCGCTCGCGGTCCCAGACCTTGGCCGCGGCGCCGAACTCGCGCTTGAAGATGCCGATCGTGCCCGGGCCGCAGACGTCGTGCGTCATCAGCACGTCGACGTTCACCCAGACGTTGTCGCCCGGGCTCACCGCACGCCGGCCGGACGCGCGGGCGAGGATCTTCTCGGTCATGGTTTGCATGGGGTCTCCGATCACGGCCCGTCGACGCGGACGCGCTCCGCGTAGCGGCGGCGGTATTCGATCTTGTTCAGGGCGTTCAGGAAGGCGAGCGCGCTCGCCATGATGATGTCGGTGTGCGCGCCCTGCCCCGTCGCCGTCAGGTCGCCGTCACGCACCAGGCAGGATACCTCGCCCTGCGCGTCGGTGCCGCCGGTGATCGCCTTCACCGCGTAGCGCTCGAGCTTGCAGTGCGTTGCGGTCGCCTTGGCGATCGCCTTGTAGCAGGCGTCGACCATGCCGTCGCCCGTGGCGTGCTCGGCGCGCTCCTCGCCCGCGACCCGCACCCGCACCGTCGCCTGGGGCACCTCCTCGCTCGACGAGGTGACGTTCAGGTAGGCCAGCTCGTAGCGGTCGGGCACGCGCACCGACTCCTCGGCGACGATCGCCATCAGGTCCTCGTCGTACACGCTCTTCTTCTTGTCCGCGAGCGCCTTGAACCGATCGAACGCCTTGTTCATGTCGAGATCCTGCGTCGCGATGCCGAGCGCCCGCAGACGGTCGACGAAGGCGTGCCGGCCCGAGTGCTTGCCGAGCACCAGCCGATTGGCGGCGAGGCCGACCGTCTCCGGCTTCATGATCTCGTAGGTGATCTTGTTCTTGAGGACGCCGTCCTGATGGATGCCGGCCTCGTGCGCGAAGGCGTTCTCGCCGACGATCGGCTTGTTGATCGGGATGGCGATGCCCGTGATCTGCGAGACGAGGCGGCTGGCGGGGTAGATCTGCTCGGTGACGATGCCGGTCTCGAGGGCGAAGAAGTCCGCACGGGTCTTGAGGGCCATCACCACCTCCTCCATGGAGGTGTTGCCGGCGCGCTCGCCGAGCCCGTTGACGGTGCACTCCACCTGGCGCGCGCCGGCCTTCACGGCCGCGAGGGAGTTGGCGACGGCCATGCCGAGATCGTTGTGGCAATGCGCGCTCCAGCAGACCGTGTCGCCGCCCGGCGTGCTCGCGATGAGGTGCGTGAACAGCGCCCCGAACTGCTCCGGCAGCGCATAGCCCGTCGTGTCCGGCACGTTCAGCGTACTGGCGCCGGCCGTGATGACCTCGCCGAACACCTGCACGAGGTAGTCGCGGTCGCTGCGCGACGCGTCCTCGGCGGAGAACTCCACGTAGTCGAGGTGCTTGCGCGCATAGCCGACCGCCCAGGCGGCGGCATCGACGACCTCCTGCCGGCTCATCATCAGCTTGTGCTTCAGGTGGATGTCCGACGTCGCGATGAAGACGTGCAGGCCGGGGCGCTTCGCCTTGTCGACGGCGCGGATCGCGCGCTCGAGGTCGCCCTCCTTGGTGCGCGAGAGGCTGAGGACGATCGGCCGTGTGACGGTCTCCGCCACCCGCCGCACCGAGTCGAAGTCGCCCTCGGACGAGGCGGCGAAGCCCGCCTCGATGACGTCGACGTTGAGCTGCTCGAGCTGATGCGCGATCGCCACCTTCTCCTCGACGTTCATCGAGGCACCCGGCGACTGCTCACCGTCCCGCAGCGTCGTATCGAAGATCTGTACGCGATTCGTCGTCATGGCTCGTCTCCGCCCGGCGTCTCCGGGTCGCACAAACAAAAACTCCCGCGTGGCATGCTTGCCAGCGGGAGTCTCTCAACCCGGGAACGCCGCGCTCAGCCGTTCATCCGATCTTGGCGAGAGCCTCGTCCCGTGCCCGCTGGCGCTTCCGGTACGTTAGTAGCCAACCCACCGGACCCGACAGGGCGTAGAGTAGAAACGCCGTGAACATGAAGATTTGTGGCTCGGCAATCACGAACTTGAGTCCCACGATGAGCGCCACCAGGATCCACAGCGGCTGCCGGGCGCTGAAGTGCAGCCCCTTGAAGCTGTTGTAGCTGACGTTGCTTATCATGAGGGCCGCCAGCCCGTAAATCACGACCAGCAGGATCACGTGCTTGTGGGTCGCGCCCTCGCCTCCGAAGAAATAGTACAGGAGGACCGTCGAGGCAATCGTGTCGGCCGCGGCCGGGATGGGCAGGCCGACGAAGCGCCGCTTCTCCACCGAGTCCACCTGGACGTTGAAGCGCGCCAGGCGGAGCGCGCCGCAGGTGACGTACAGCGAGGCCGCGAGCCACCCCCAGTGCCCCCACGGCTCGAGCGCCCATTTGTAGGCGAGGATGCCGGGCGCGACCCCGAACGCCACCAGATCGGCGAGGGAGTCGTACTCGATGCCGAACCGGCTGGAGGACTTCGTCAGCCGCGCGATCCGACCGTCCAGCCCGTCGAAGACGTGCGCGACCAGGATGCAGATGGCGGCCGCCTGGTACGCGCCGTCGATGGTGGCGATGATGGCGTAGAAACCGGAGAAGAGCCCGCACGTGGTGAGGAGGTTCGGCAGCAGGTACACGCCGCGATGCAGCGGCTCGTCGGGACGGCGCTCGCGTGGCGGCCGGCGGCCGGCACCGATCGCCCGGATCGCTCCTCGCGCTCCCCTCATGGATATGCCCCGATCACGGTCGTTCCCGCGGTGACGCGTTCCCCGACGCGGATGCTCACTGCGACGGCCATCGGCAGATACAGGTCGAGCCGCGAGCCGAACGTGATCATACCGTAACGCTCGGCGCGGTGCACGCGGTCGCCGGGCCGCAAACGGCACACGATGCGGCGCGCCAGTTGGCCGGCGATCTGCACGAAGACGATGCGCTCCCCGCGCTTGTCCTCGAGGATGACGGCCGTCTGCTCGTTGAACTCCGACGCCTTGTCCAGGTACGCGGCGTGGAACTGTCCGCTCCGCTGCGAGACGTCGACGACCGTGCCGTCGATCGGAATGCGGTTCACGTGCACGTCGAGCGGCGACATGAAGATGCTCACCCGCCGACACTCGTGTGGCAGGAACCGCTCCGCCCGGACCCCCTCGAGCACGGCGACGACCTTGCCGTCCGCCGGCGACGTGATCACGTGATCGCCGGGCGGCGTCAGCCGGTCGGGGTCGCGGAAGAAGTTCACGAGGAACGCCGTCATGAGCAGCGCGAGCAGCGTCAGGATCGTCCAGCCTGCGACGAGCGACAGCACCGTCACGGCCGCCGCGGCGCCGATCAAACGGTAGCCCTCAGGGGCGAGACGCATGCCGCCTATGCTCGTGGGCGCACGACGTCGCGCTCGAGCTAGTTCCGGCTCTTGTCGACCAACCGATTGGAGCCGAGCCACGGCATGAGGCCGCGCAGGCGCGTGCCGACGTCCTCGATCGGATGATGCTCGGCCTCCTTGCGCAGCTCGCGGAAGTGGGGTGAGCCGCACTGGTGCTCGGTGATCCACTCGTCGGCGAACTTGCCGCTCTGGATGTCGCCGAGGATCTTCTTCATCGCCGTGCGCGCCTCGGGGCCGATGACGCGCTTGCCGCGCGTCATGTCGCCGTACTCCGCGGTGTTGCTGATGGAGTAGCGCATGTTGGCGATGCCGCCCTCGTAGATGAGGTCGACGATGAGCTTCACCTCGTGGAGGCATTCGAAGTACGCCATCTCGGGCGCGTATCCGGCCTCGACGAGGGTCTCGTAGCCGGCCCGGATGAGCTCGGTGAGACCGCCGCACAGCACCGCCTGCTCGCCGAAGAGGTCGGTCTCGGTCTCCTCGCGGAAGCTCGTCTCGATGATGGCCGCGCGCGCGCCGCCGATCGCCGCGCCATACGCGAGACCCACGTCCTTGGTGTCGCCGCTCGGGTCCTGGTGCACCGCCAGCAAGCAGGGCACGCCGCGTCCGCGCTGGTACTCGCTCCGCACCAGGTGGCCGGGCCCCTTGGGCGCGATCATGAAGACGTTGACGTCGGCGGGCGGGACGATCTTCTTGAAGTGGATGTTGAAGCCGTGGCCGAACGCCAGGTACTTGCCCTTCTGCAGCCCGGGCGCGATCTCGGAGGCGTACATCTCGCCCGCGAGCTCGTCGGGGACGAGGATCATCACCACGTCGCCCCACGCCGCCGCCTCCGCGGTGGGAAGGACCTTCAAGCCGGCGTCCTCCGCCTTCTTCCAGGAGGCGCTGCCGCGCTTCAGGCCGACGACGACGTCGATGCCGCTGTCGCGCAGGTTCTGCGCGTGGGCGTGCCCCTGGCTGCCGTAGCCGATCACGGCCACCTTCTTGCCCTTCAGGCGATCGAGGTGCGCGTCGCGCTCCGTGTAGACCTTCATGCGACCTTCTCCTTCTCCGCGGCTCCGCCGGCGAGCGTGCCGGCGCCACGGAACATCGCGACGCGCCCCGTCCGCACGATCTCGACGATGCCGATCGGCCGGAGCAGCTGCAGGATGGCGTCGATCTTGTCCTGTCCGCCGGTGATCTCGACGATGTACGTCTGCGGCGAGACGTCGATGACCTTGCCGCGGAAGATGCTGACGATGTTCATCAGCTCGGCGCGGGTGCGCTCGTCCGCGGTGACCTTGATGAGCACGAGCTCGCGCTCGACGTGCTCCGTGTCCTTGAAGTCCGAGACGCGGATGATCGAGACGAGCTTGTTGAGCTGCTTGGTGATCTGCTCGAGAACGGCGTCGTCACCGGTCGTGACGAGGGTGATCCGTGAGACCGTGGGATCCAGGGTCTCGGCGACCGACAGGCTCTCGATGTTGAATCCCCGGCCGCTGAAGAGCCCGGCGACGCGCGAGAGCACACCGAACTCGTTCTCGACCAACACTGATATCGTATGTCGCATTGCTCTCCTGCCGGCCGAGATCGCCGCGCGACGCAGGTCGCGCGTGTTGCCGCGTGCGCCTCAGCGGTAGCGGCTGAGGATCGCCATCATCCGGTCTTTGCCCGCGAGCTTGACCTTCTGCAGGCGCTTGCGCTCGACTTCCTCCTCGGCGCTCAGAAATCCCTTGTGATTCATCTGCGCGAGCTGCCGTTCGAGCTGTACGTGCTCTTCGTGCAGGTGCTTCAGCTCAGGGTCTCGATCGACGAGGGAGAGGATGAGCTGCTCGTCCATGGACTCCATGCGAGACTCCTTTCCTGTACGGGGAAGGGACGATTTGCGATGATGAGGTGGACCGCGAAGGCGTCACAAGTATCCAGAATCACTGCATTTTGGCTTCTAGTACAGCAGGGGTTCCTTGTCAACGAAGAGTGCGCCCTCGGACGGTCGCGACGGGCTCGTATCGCTCTGCTTCAGCTCGGCTTCCGGCGGTCGGAGGTACGCCGGGGCGAGGGCCACGAGGTCGTCGCCCGCCGGCGCGCCGCGCAGGCGGGCGGCCGCGAGCCGGGCCGTGGCCGCGGCGCGCGGCGGGTGCACGTCGGACGCGAGGAGCGTGCCGCCCTCGCCGAGCGCGGCGGCGAAGAGCGGTCCGTAGGCCTCGACCATGTCGCCGATGACGGTGCACGGCACGGTGAGCCGCGAGATCAGCGCCGACGCCGCGAGCGCCACGGGCGTGCCCAGCCGGACGATCCGGCCGTCTTCGGTACGATACAGGCCGGCGTAGACCTCCTGCTTGCGGGCGTCCAGCCCGGCGCAGAGGACGCCCGACCAGGGCGGGGCCGCCAGCGCAAGCGCGTCCAGCGTCGGGACGCCGACGATCCGCAGCCCCGAGGCGAACGCCAACCCCTTGGCGAAGCTGAGCCCGATGCGCAGGCCGGTGAACGACCCCGGCCCGATCGTCACGGCAACGGCATCGCCGGAGGCGAGGCGCTCGCCCGCCTCCGCGAGGACCACCTCGATCAGCCGCGGCAACGTGGCGGCGTGATTCGAGGTCGCGCGCTCCGTGCGCTCGGCGCGCAGCTCGCCGTCGCACAGGAGGGCGACGGAGCAGGTGCGGGTCGCGGTGTCGAGCGCGAGGAGACGCAGGACGGATCAGCCCGCGACGATGCGCGAGATGTCGTTGTAGACGACGAACACCATGAGGGCGAGCAGGAGGAACAGGCCGACCTGCTGCGCCATCTCGCGATGGCGGATCGCCAGCGGACGGCCACGCACCGCCTCGAAGCCGAAGAACAGAAGATGACCACCGTCGAGCACGGGAATGGGCAGGAGATTCAAGACCCCGAGATTGACGCTGATGAGCCCGAGGAAGCGGATCAGGTACTCCAGGCCGAGCTGCGCCTGCTGTCCCGCCGCCCGCACGATGAGCAGGGGCCCGCCGAGATCACGCGGCGACACCGCTCCCTGGAAGATCTTCACCACCGAGAGCAGGGTCATCTTGACCCAGAAGTAGGTCTGGTAGCCGCCGAGGCCGATCGCGCTCACGAGCGACACCGGCGCGATGTCGACCGCGCGCTCGATGCCGATGAGATACGCCTTGCCGATCTCCTCGCCGAATGGCGAGCGCTCCGGCTTCTCCTCCGGCGTGACGACCACCTCCTCGACGGCACCGCTCTCGCGCCGCACCTGGAAGCGCAGGGAAGCGCCGCCGCTCGCCCGGACCGTGTCCGAGAGCGCCTCCCACGAGGGGATCGGCTTGCCGTCGATCGCGAGCACGGTATCCCCCCGTGCGAGACCGGCCTTCCCCGCCGCCATGCCGTCCACGACGCCGCCGATCTTCGGCAGATCGGTGGGCGTGCCGGCACCGTAGAGGGCGAAGACGAGCGTGAACGCGACGAACGCGGTGATCAGGTTCATCCCCGGACCGGCGATGACGATCGCCAGGCGTTTCCACAGCGTCTGATGCGAGAACGCGCGCTTCAGCTCGGAGGCCGGCACCTCCTCCTCGGGATCCTCGCCGAGCATCTTCACGTAGCCGCCGAGAGGCACGGCGCTGACGGCGTACTCGGTCTCGCCGCGCGTCCAGGCGAGCACCCGCGGCCCGAAGCCGAGCGAGAAGCGCTGCACCATCACCCCCGACCATTTGGCAACGGTGAAGTGCCCGAGCTCGTGCAGGAAGATGAGCAGGCCGAGGACGAGAACGGCGGAGAGAATCGACGTCACCATGCGTAGGACCCCTGTGCGTGGCTAGTGATGGAAGAAGAACCTCGCGTAATAGTAGACGAACGGGGCGGGGAAGACGAGACTGTCAATGCGGTCGAGCACACCGCCGTGGCCGGGGATGATCCACCCCGAGTCCTTGGAGTCGAAGGCGCGTTTCAACATCGACTCGCAGAGATCGCCGACCTGCGCCAGCACGCCGACGCCGACTCCGAAGCCCACGACCTCCGGCCAGCGCAGCGCGTGGAAAAACACCGCCTTGCAGAAGATGGCGCCGGCGAGATTGGCGAGGATCGCGCCGCACGTGCCTTCCATGGTCTTCCCGGGACTGACCTCGGGCATCAGCTTCCGCCGCCCGAAGTAGCGGCCGCCGAAATAGCCGCCGACGTCCCCGCCCATCGCGATCACGAGGGTCAGCACCACCCACCGCCAGCCGCCAACGACACCGGCGAGCGGCTGCTCGGGATCGGGCAGGTCGTGCATCCAGACGTAGTGCGGCAGCAGGAACGCGACGTAGATCACGCCCAGCATCGTGATCCCGAGCGCGTCGACGCCGCCGCGCAGGTCCGAGTTGCGCGCCAGCGCCAGGATCAACCCCGCGATGACGACGCCGGACAGCGTCATCCCCGACATCTCGTGGGTCGGCACCACCATGGCGACCACGACCAGCGCGCCCGCGACGATGCCGAACGTGCGATCGGCCGGGCTTTGGCGGAAGGCCATGCTGAAGTACTCGGTGACGCCGACCAGCGCGGCCCCCCCGACCAGCCACACGAACAGCGACCACGGATTCCACACCACCAACCACACCAGCAACGGGATCGCGACGACGGCGGTCGCGAGTCTAGTGCGCAGCACGCAGGCGTTCGCGTTCGGTCTGCTCGCGGGTGCGTCCGAAGCGACGCTCCCGACTCTGGAATTGGCTGAGGGCCTCGAGGAACTGCAGCTCACGGAAGTCCGGCCACAGCGTGTCCGTGACGTAGATCTCGGTGTAGGCGATCTGCCACAGGAGGAAGTTGCTGATGCGCATCTCCCCGCTGGTCCGGATCAGGAGATCGGGATCGGGGATGCCGGCGGTGCCGAGGTGGGCGGCGACGACGTCCTCGTCGATCGCCTCGGGCGAGAGATCGCCGCGGCGTACGCGCCGCGCGACGCCGCGGACCGCCTCGGTCAGCTCCTCGCGTCCCCCGTAGCTCACGGCCAGGATGACGGTCATGCCGGTGTTGCGCCTGGTGCGCTCGACGACGTCGCGCAGCGCCGCCTGCACCTCGCGCGGCAGGCGCCGCGTGTTGCCGATCGTCAGCAGACGGATGCCGTTCTTCATCATCCGCTTGAGCTCGGTGACCAGGTAGTGGCGCAGGAACCGCATCAGCGCCGAGACCTCGTCCTTGGGACGCTGCCAGTTCTCGCTCGAGAACGCGTACAGGCTCAGGTACGAGATGCCGAGCCGGCGCGCCGTCTCGACCACCTCCTTCACCGAGTCCTTGCCGCGCCGGTGGCCGGCGACGCGCGTGAGCCCACGCTGCACGGCCCAGCGTCCGTTGCCGTCCATGATGATCGCGACGTGGCGCGGCAAGCGCTCTTTGTCGATCTCGACCATCAGACCGCCATGATCTCCTCTTCCTTGCCCTTGAGCAGCCTGTCGACCCGCTCGACGTACTCCTTGGTGAGCTGCTCCACCCGATCGTGGCTCTTCTTGAGATCGTCGTCGGTGAGCTCGCGCTCCTTGTGCAGCTCCTTCAGCATGTCGATGGCGTCGTGCCGGTGCTGGCGGACGGAGACGCGGAACTCCTCGGCCATCTTCTTCACGTGCTTCACGAGATCCTTGCGCCGCTGCTCGGTGAGCTCGGGGATCGGGATGCGGATGAGCTTGCCGTCGTTCACCGGCGTCAGCCCGAGGTCGGAGCCGAAGATGGCGCGCTCGATGTCGCCGATCACCGTGCGGTCGAACGGCTGGATCACGAGCAGCCGCGGCTCGGGCGCGGAGAGCGACGCGAGCTGGTTCAGCGGCGTGCGCGCGCCGTAGTACTCGACGACGATCCCCTCCAGCAGCGCCGTGGACGCCCGCGATGTCCGCAGGCGTGCCAGGTCGCGCTTGAACGCCACCACCGTCTGCTCCATCTCCTGCTTGCAGTCGTCGATGATCGAGGCCATGCGTCGCTCCTAGCCGCCCGCGCGGACGATCGTACCGATGGCGTCGCCGCGGACGGCCTTGTGGATGTTGCCGGGCTCGAGGAGGTTGAAGACGATGATCGGCAGCGCGTTGTCCATGCACAGCGAGATCGCGGTGGAGTCCATCACCTTGAGTCCCCGGCTCAGCACGTCGATGTACGTCAGCTCGGTGTGGCGGACGGCATCGGGCTCGGTCTTGGGATCGGCGCTGTAGACGCCATCGACCTTCGTCGCCTTGAGGATCACCTCGGCGCCGATCTCCATCGCGCGCAGGCTGGCGGCGGTGTCGGTGGAGAAGTAGGGATTGCCGGTGCCTGCCGCGAAGATGACGATGCGACCCTTCTCGAGATGGCGCGTGGCGCGCCGCCGGATGTAGGGCTCGGCAACCTCGCGGATCTCGATCGCGGAGAGCACGCGCGTGCTGACCGAGAGCCCCTCGAGGGCGCTCTGCAGGGCGAGGCTGTTGATGACCGTGGCCAGCATGCCCATGTAGTCGCCCGTCGCCCGGTCGACGCCGAAGGAATTGCCGCTGAGGCCGCGGATGAAGTTGCCGCCGCCGACCACCAGCGCGAGCTCGCAGCCGAGGGCGTGGACCTCCTTGATCTCGCGCGCGAAGGCGCCGACCGCCGTCGCGTCGATGCCGAAGCCGGCGTCGCCGGCGAGGGCCTCGCCGCTGATCTTCAGGAGGACGCGGTGGTAACGGAGCGAGGACACCGGCGCGGTACCGCCGGTGCGTGGAACGTCGTCGGCTGGAGACTCGCCGACGCTAGCCTTCGAGCTTCCCGTCATCGCCCTTGCCTTGATCCACGCCTTCTCCCAGACGGAAGCGCACGAATCGGCGGACGGTGATGTTCTCGCCGAGCTTGCCGATCGCGTCGGTCACGATCTGCCGTACCGATTTACCCGGCTCCTTGATGTACTCCTGCTCGAGAAGACACACCTCCGACGCGTATTTCTCGACCTTACCCTCGACCATCTTCGCGATGACCGGAGCCGGCTTGCCCGACTGGGCTGCTTGCGCCGCGTAGATCTCGCGCTCGCGCTCGAGTTCCGCGGCGGGAATCTCGTCCTTCGAGACGTAGAGCGGGCTCGCCGCGGCGACCTGCATCGCGAGACCGCGGACCAGCTGCTGGAAGTCGTCGGTGCGCGCGACGAAATCGGTCTCGCAGTTGACCTCGATCAGGACGCCGATCTTGCCGCCGGCATGGATGTACGAGCCGACCACCCCCTCCGCCGTAGCGCGCCCGGCCTTCTTGGCGGCGGCGGCGAGACCGCGCTCGCGCAGGTAGCGCACCGCGGCCTCGAGATCGCCGGCGCTCTCGCGCAGCGCCGTCTTGCAATCCATGAACCCTGCGCCGGTCTTCTCGCGCAGATCCTTGACCTGCTGGGCGTTGACCTCGCTCATCCGATCTCGCTTCCCATGGGCTCCGTGGTCATCCCCGCATCGGCCTCGCCGACGTCGGCGTCCTCCTCGTCCGCACCCTGGCCGCGCTGGCGCTCCTCGTGTTGCTCGCGGCCCTCGATGATGGCGTCGGCGATCGCGGTGCAGAACAGGCGGATCGCCCGGATGGCATCGTCGTTGCCGGGAATCTTGTAGTCGATCACGTCGGGGTCGCAGTTGGTGTCGACGGCGGCGACGACCGGGATGCCGAGCTTGTTCGCTTCCTTGACCGCGATCTCTTCCTTCTTCGGATCGACTACGAACAGGGCATCGGGGAGCTTCTTCATGTTGCGGATGCCACCGAGCGACGCCATGAGCTTGTCGCGCTCGCGGCGGATCGTGATCAGCTCCTTCTTCGTGAAGGCCTCCGACATCGTCTCGCTCTCGAGCGTCTCGTCGAGCTTGCGCATGCGGTCGATCGACTGCTTGATCGTCTGGAAGTTGGTCAACATGCCGCCGAGCCAGCGGTTGGTGACGTAGAACATCCCGCAGCGCTCGGCCTCCTCACGGATGGCGTCCTGCGCCTGCTTCTTGGTGCCGACGAACAGGACCGAGCCGCCCTGACCGGAGAGCTCACGCACGAACGCATACGCGTCGCGGAACATCTTCACGGTCTGCTGCAGGTCGATGATGTAGATGCCGTTGCGCGCGCCGAAGATGTACGGCTTCATCTTGGGGTTCCAGCGGCTGGTCTGGTGGCCGAAATGCACACCGGCTTCCAGCAGCTGCTTCATCGTCACTTCGCTCATACGGGCTCTCTCATGCGCACTCCTTCGGCACTGACGCTCGACGCCGCCGCACTATGCTCCAGGGGGGATCAACGGCCAGCCAGCAAACATGCCTCTATACCAACAACCGTACAACCGGCGCAATGCGTCGGAAATCCTCCGCGGCGCCCGAGCGCACGGCGGGAATGCCGATGGGAGGTGGCGACTCGAGCAGAACGACGAGTCGTCGAGTGTCGCCCACCCTCGTCACGCGAGGGCGCGCAAACCGAGCGACCGGGGCACCGCCGGACATGGGCCCGTTTCAGCCGCCGCCGGCGTGCCGTTCCTACGAGTTCATCGACTCGAGGAACTCCTGGTTGTCCTTGGTGCCATGCACCTTGTCGATGAGGAACTCCATCGCCTCGACCGTATTGAGCTGCGTGAGCAGCTTGCGGAGGATCCACACGCGGTTCAGCACCTCGCGTGGGACGAGCAGCTCCTCCTTGCGGGTGCCGGAGCGGTTGATGTCGAGCGCGGGGAACATGCGCTTGTCCATCAGGCGGCGGTCGAGATGGATCTCCATGTTGCCGGTGCCCTTGAACTCCTCGAAGATCACCTCGTCCATGCGGCTGCCGGTGTCGACGAGCGCGGTGCCGATGATCGTCAGGCTGCCGCCGTCCTCGATGTTGCGGGCCGCACCGAAGAACTTCTTCGGGCCGCGCAGCGCGTTGGAATCGACGCCGCCGGAGAGGATCTTGCCGCTCGGCGGGACGACGGAGTTGTAGGCGCGGGCGAGACGCGTGATCGAGTCGAGCAGGATGACGACGTCCTTGCCGTGCTCGACGAGGCGCTTCGCCTTCTCGATCACCATCTCGGCGACCTGCACGTGCCGGGTCGCCGGCTCGTCGAAGGTGGAGCTGACGACCTCGCCCTCGACCGAGCGCTGCATGTCGGTGACCTCTTCCGGCCGCTCGTCGATCAGGAGGACGATCAGCACGACCTCCTTGTGGTTGTGCGTGATGCCGTGCGCGAGGTTCTGCAGCATCATCGTCTTGCCCGTGCGCGGGGCGGCGACGATGAGGCCGCGCTGTCCCTTCCCGATCGGCGTCATGAGATCGATGATGCGCGTCGTGTACTCCGTCGGATTGTGCTCGAGGCGCAGATGCTCGTCGGGATAGAGCGGCGTCAGGTTGTCGAAGAGGATCTTCTCGCGCGCGCGCTCGGGCTCCTCGTAGTTGATGGCCTCGACCTTGAGCAGCGCGAAGTACCGCTCGCCCTCTTTCGGCGGACGGATCTGGCCGGACACGACGTCGCCCGTGCGGAGATTGAAGCGGCGGATCTGGCTCGGCGAGATGTAGATGTCGTCGGGGCCCGGCAGGTAGTTGTAGTCGGGCGCGCGCAGGAAGCCGAAGCCGTCGGGCAGGATCTCCAGCACGCCCTCGCCGTAGATGAACCCGTTCTGCTCCGTCTGCGCCTGGAGGATGGCGAAGATCAGCTCCTGCTTGCGCATCGTCGACGCGCCCTCGACGTTGAAGTCGCGTGCGAGCTGCGCCAGCTCGTTGATCTTCTTCTCCTTCAGGACCTTGAGGTTCAGGCCGGCTGGGCCGGACGTCGACGGCGACGCCGGCGGCGGGACCCCGACCGGAGTCGGCCCGGGTGCCGGCGGCGGCTCGGGTTCGATGGCGATCCGCTCTTCTTGCGATACGGATTGCGCGTCGGCGCGTGCTCGATTGCGTACCATACGAGCTCCTCTACTGGGACGTTAGATCTTGGCGCACCCGAACGGGCGAATTGTGGTCAGCGAGAGAAAGGCGAGAGTAACGAGACCTACGAGACCTACGTGAGTACCGAGGTGGACATTGCTCCGAACGGTTCGTGTTACCGATGCTCCACCCGCATCCTCCGCTCCCCGCCCTTGCTGCCCGGCGGCCTCGTCATCCCTCCGAGCTCTCCCGTTCCGTAACGGTCACCACAACCCGACCGAAAGAGGAATTACATTCCGAGGAGTGATTCGCTTTTGGACGTGAGGGCAAAATCGAAGCGCCCCTCCACCACCACGACTCGGAGTCGACGCTAATGGATACCGCCAGGGATGTCAATAGAAACCGTTCAGTACGTCGCTGTGCGCAATGTGCTGAGCAAGCGTTCCATATCGGCCCAGAGCGGTGCTTCGAATCGCACGCGGTCGCCGCGCTCCGGATGCGTCACCTCGAGCGACGCCGCGTGCAACGCCTGCCGCGCGATCGACGGGAGCGGCGCGCGCGTCCGTCTTCCCGCCGATGCTCCGCCGCCGTACACCGCGTCGCCGAGGATCGGGAAGCCCTGCGCCGCGAGATGGACCCGGATTTGATGCGTGCGTCCGGTCTGCGGCGACGCCTCGACGAGCGTCGCCGTCGCGAAGCGCTCCAGGACGCGAACCCGCGTCACCGCGACGCGGCCGCGGCGCGCGCGCGTCGACATCTTCTTGCGCTCGGTTGGATGCCGTCCGATCGCGGCATCGATGACGATCTCGTCGCGGCGCATGACGCCGCGTACGACCGCGAGATAGCGCTTCGCGACCGTGCGGTCGTGGAATTGCCGCGCGAGGTGCTCGAGCGCGGCGGGTGTCCGCGCGATGACCATCACGCCGGAGGTGTCGCGATCGAGGCGATGCACGATGCCGGGACGCACGTCGTCCGCCGTCGGCAGCCGGCCCCAGCGATGCAGCAGCGCGTTCACGAGCGTCCCCTGCCAGCGCCCGGGCGCCGGATGCACCACCATGCCGGGGGCCTTGTTGATCGCGACGAGGAGCGCATCCTCGTAGAGGACGTGCAGGGGCAGATCCTCGGGCTCGGCGCGTGGCGCGGGTGCCGGGTGGACGTCGACCTCCACGCGCTCGCCGGCGCGGACCGCATGGCCGGGTTTGCGCGGCGTCCCGTCGACACGAACCGCTCCCGCGTCGATCAGCTGGCGCGCCTGCGAGCGTGACAGCGCGATCCCTGCGGCGGCGAGCCACACGTCGAGCCGCCGGCCGGCGTCGCGGTCGCCGACCACGAGCTGGTGCCGCGTCATCGTCCCGCTCGGACCTCAGGCGGACGCGGCGGGATCGCGCGGCTCGCGGGCGAGGATCGCGCGCGCATCCTCCGCATCGCGCCCGATCTGCGCCGCCAGCGCCTCGACGCTCGTGAACTCGATCTCGCCCCGCACCCGCTCGATGAACGCGACGCGGCAACGCCGGCCGTAGACGTCGCCGTCGAAGTCGAACAGATGCGCCTCCAGCGTGCGCGCGTTCTCGCCGAACGTGGGGTTGCGGCCGATGTTGGCGACGCCGTCGCGGCGGATCGTCTCCGACGCCGGCCGCCCGCCCGCAGGGGCGATCTCCACGCGCACGGCGTACACGCCGTCCGGAGGGTGCAGCCCGGCGCGCACGGCGACGTTCGCGGTGGGAAAGCCGAGCGCCGCGCCGCGACGTTTGCCGACCACCACGCGCCCGACGAGCGCGTGCGGACGGCCGAGGAGCGCTGCCGCGAGCCGCAGGTCGCCGGCGGCGACGGCACGGCGCACGAACGAGCTCGACACCTCGTGCCCGTCGGCCCGCACCGGGCCGACCACCTCGACCTCGAAGCCGTGCCGTCGGCCGAGCTCCGCGAGCAGGGTCGCATCGCCGCGGCGGTCGCGCCCGAAGCTCACGCTGTGGCCGACGACGAGGCGCGCCGCATGCAGGCGGGCGACGAGGAAGCGCTCGACGAACGTCTCGGGCTCCAGCGCGGCGAATGCGCGCGTGAAATGTCGCAGCACGAGCACGTCGAGGCCGCTCGCGGCGACCCAGCGGACCTTCTCGCGCAGCGGCGTCAGGACGCCGGGCGCGCGTTCCGGGCGCAGCACCGCCAGCGGATGCGGATGGAAGCTGATCGCGACCGCCTCATCGCCGCGCGCCCGCGCGTCGCCCACCACCCGATCGAGAATGGCCTGATGACCGCGATGGACGCCATCGAAGTTCCCGAGCGTCACGACCGGCGCGACGAAGCGCCGCGGGTGGGACTCGATGTGGCGGATGAGGTCCACTTAGGTGCCGAGCGACTTGAGCTTCTCCCTCGCCTGCCCGGCCTCGGGCGTGCCCGGGTAGTCGTTCACCACCTTCTGGAACGCCAGCTTCGCCTCGCTCTTGTTGCCCATCTGGAGGAACGCGAGGCCGATCTTGAGCAGCGACGGCGCCGCGCGATCGCTCTTCGGGTAGTGTTGCCGGACCTCGTTGTACTGGAGGATCGCCTGCGAATAGTCGCCGAGCGTGTAGTACGACTCGCCGATCCAATAATGCGCGTTCCCGGCATACGGCGAGTCGGGGGTGGTCCGCAGGAAGTCGCGGAACTGCTGGATCGCGCGATCGTACTCACGCTGCTGCACCAGCGCGACCCCCTTGCGATACGGCTCCGGCGCCTCCCCGCTCTCGCCCGGCGCGCCGATCTCGGTGCGCGCGACCTCGGTGCGGGCCTGATCGCCGCGCTCGGGCTCGGCGCGCCCCTCGCCGGGCACCGGCGTCGCCGCGGGCGTCGGTACCTCCGAGCCCATGGCCGCGCCGCCGTTGCGCGCCTGCTCGAGGGCCTCGAGTCGCGCCTCGAAGCTGTCGGCGCGATCGGCGTGACGCACTTCCTGCACCCTCCCGCGCATCGACGCGACCTGGCGCTGCATGCTGTCGAGCGACGCGCGCGTGTCGGCGAGCTGGCGCTGCATGATCCGCTGGTCGTGCCGGATCTCGGCGAGGTCGGCCTGCGAGGCGCACCCACCCGCCACGAGCCCCGCCGCCACCACCCACGAGACGGTGCCCCGCGACACTCTCCCGAAGACGCGCACGCCGCGCTCTTAGCATCGCGGCGGCGGGCTCACAAACCGGGCCGCGCAACCGTGTGCCGTCGTCCGGTCGTCGTCCGGGGCGGGTGGTGGCGGGGGGAGGGTGCGCGCGCTCGGGAGAGCTGACGGGCACGGTTCGCGTGGCGATCCCTCCGCACATCGCCCCGCACTCGGCACACGCACGCTCTTACGAGCGCGCGCACCTTCCCCCGCCACCACCCGCCCCGCGCACCAAAGGACGGAGGACCACGGAAGACGGCGCCGTCCACGCGCCCGCTTTGGGCACGCGCACCAGCGCGAAGCGCCAGGCGCGCACCTTGCGAAACGTCCGCGACGACCGGAGGCGGCGTGGCGCACGCGGCGGTGGGGGGACGCCTGAGCGCTCGTGAGGGAGTACGTGTGCCGAGTGCGGGGCGATGTACGGAAGGATCGCCACGCGAACCATGCCCGCCAGCCCTCCCGAGCGGGAAGGCGTCCCCCCACCGCCGCGTGCGCGGCAACGACCTCCGAGATGTTCGGGCGGTTCGGTTACTGCGGCGGCACGAAATGCACGCGCCGGTTCCGCGCGTAGCACTGCTCGCTCTGCTCGCGGCAGAGCGGCAGCTCTTCCCCATAGCTGATGGTGGAGAGCCGATCCCCCGAGATGCCGAGCGTGACGAGGTAGTCCTTCACCGCCTTGGCGCGACGCGCACCGAGCGCGAGGTTGTACTCGACCGTACCGCGCTCGTCGCAGTGGCCTTCGATCTCGGTCCGGGCGCGGGGGTTGTCCTTCAGCCACTCGGCGTTGGCGGCGAGGACGTCGCGCGCGGTGCCGTCGAGATCGTAGGAGTCGTAGGCGAAGTGGACGTCCTTCAGGACGCCGCCCTCCTCGGGGTTGAGACCGTGCTTGAAGCGATCGAGGCTGCTGCCGGCGGCGAGGCCGCTCTCACTGCCGGCCCCCCCGGTGATGTCGGTCGAGGACTCGTCGAGAGTCTTCTTCTTCTTGGCGCAACCACCGGCGGCCAGCGCGACGACCATGAACAGGATCGTCGCCAGACGAAGTGATCGACTCATACGTGCCCCCTCCTCCACTCGCTGCCAGCCGTTCATTCGAGCCAACGCGACCAGGCGGGAGTGCTATCATCGCCCCCTGACGGGGTCAATCTTTTCTGGTGCGCGCCGGTCGCATCGGCGATGTAGAGCGCGCCGCGACCGTCGCGCGTGGAGCTGAAGACCAGATAGCGCCCGTCGGGGGACCACGACGGATCCTCGTTGTCGCCACCCGTATCGGTGATCTGCGTCGCATCGCCGCCCTTGGTGTCGACCACGAAGACCTGGAACCGGCGCCCGACGCGGCTCGCGTACGCGATGCGGTCGCCTTTCGGCGACCATGCGGGCGAGGTGTTGTAGTTGCCCCGGTAGCTCAGGCGGCGCGCCGGCCCGCCGTCGGCGCTGGCGACATAGATTTGCGGGCCGCCGCCGCGATCCGAGCAGAACACCAGCGACCGTCCGTCGGGGGACCAGGAGGGCGAGACGTCGAGCGCGCGATCGCGCGTGACCCAGTGCAGGAACTGCCCGCTCGGATCGATCAGCGCGATGTCCGTCTGCCCGCCGCTCTCGAGGGCCACCGCGATCGCCTTGCCGCCCGGCGAGTAGCGGCCGCCGAGGTTCAGGCCGCGCTGCGACGAGACGAGGCGCGGCGTCCCGCCGCCGAGATCGATGCTGAAGAGGCTCGGGTTGCCGGTGCGATACGACGTGAAGAGGAGCGAGCGCGAGTCGGGACTCCAGTTCGGGGAGAGGGCGATCATGCGCTCGTGCGTGACCTGCTGCAGATCGCCGCCGTCGAGCGACATCGCCCAGATTTCCTTGAACCGCCCGTCGCGCCGCGACGCGAACGCGATCCGCGAGTCGAACGGCCCACGCTCGCCCGTGAGCGCCAGCATGATCTCGTCGGCGAAACGGTGCGCGACCCGGCGCACGTTGCCTTCCTCGATGCGATACCGCTTGCCGGCGACCTGCTTGCGCTCGACGACGTCGAAGAGGCGCGCCTCGATCACGACGCCGTCGCCGGCATGCTCGACCGTGCCCTTCACCAGTGCGAGGGCGCCGATCGTCTTCCAGTTGTCGAAGTTGATCTCCTCGGCGGTGACCCCGGAGCTCTGCACGTTCTCGATGTACGCGGCGCGGTCGATCACCTTGAAGAAACCGGACAGGTCGAGGTCGCGCGCCACGATGTCCGCGAAGCGCCCGCCGTCGCGCTCGTCCCCCTTGAGCGGCGAGATCGCGATCGGATAGCTCGTCGACCCCGGACCGACGATCGTGCCGCGCACCTGCGCCGCCGCGTCGGTGCCGAGCAGCGCGACGATCGCCGCCAGCAGCAACGCGACGCTCCGCGCGGGATCTCCCGCGAGACCCGCCACGATCGTCATGATCGCGCGCGCGACGGCATTTCCTCCGCGGCGTTTTCCCGGGGCCGCCCCGCGCCGCTTCCCTGCCGATGCTCCTCCCATCACGCCTCCTTCCACCTCGTCTGTTCAGCCCGACGGCCGGCGCAGATCGGCCGGACGGAACGTGAGCTCGACGTCCGCGAAGTCCTTTCGATACGCCTGCGGCGGCGGCGCGAGCGGCCCGGCGCGCTTCACCGCGCGCTCGACCGACGCGTCGTACCCCGAGTCGCCGGAGCGCTCCGTCAAGCGAATGTCCGTGATCTCTCCCGAGTCGAGGATGCTGAACCGCACCGTCACGCGCAAGTCGCTGCGGTCCCCGACGTACGCCCAGCTCTCCTTGATCTTGGTGAGCATCTGATTGTAGTAGACCACGAACTCGAGCCCGCGCATCGTCCCCCCGCCGCCGGGCCCTTCCCCACCGACACCGGCCGGGCCGTTCAGCGTGCGCTCGGTTCCGCCCTGTCCGCCGCCCGGCCCGCCGCCGGAGAGGCCGGGCGTGCCGGCCTTCTCCACGCGGCTCTCGACGCCCTTGATCGCGGCGGCGAGCTGGTCGTCGACGCTCCCCGCGGGCGTCGCGCGGCCGCGATCCTTCACCTCGTCCCGGGCGCCGTGCGCGGCCGGAGACGGCGCGGGACTCGGCGCGCCGCGGCGAGCGAGCGTCGCCGGTGTCGCGCTCGGCCTCGCCGCGGCGCGCACGACCGGGCTCGGCTTCGCCTTCGCGGGCGGAGGCGGGGACGGCGCGGGCTTCGGCGTCGGCCGCGCCGTGGGCGCGACGCGGGTCGGCCGGCGCACCGGCGTCGCCTGCGGGACGGGCGTCGCCTTCCCGAGCGCCACCGCGTCCGCGTCCTCGTCCTCGGGCGGCTCCGGTGGCTCGGCCTTCGCCACCTGCTCGGGCGCCGGCTTCTCCTCCTGCGGCGGAGGGGGCGGAGGGGGCGGAGGTGGCGGCGGGGGGGCTCGACGCGCGGCGGCGGCACGGCCTTGCGGCCGGCCGAGCCGCCGCCGATCGGCCCGGCGAGGAGCTTGCCGCCGGTCGCGCCCGGATCGACCAGCTCGACGGTGTAGGCGGTCGGCGGCGCGGCGCGCATCCGATGCGGCGCCAGCAGCACCAGGACGATGGCCGCCGCGTGCAGCAACGCCGACACCAGCGTTCCTCTGACGAGCGAGTCGTCGGCTCGTCGCCGCCGCTCGCGCTCGCGGCGTCGATCGGACATCGCTCAGCGGCCTTCGGGCGGCGGCTCCGTCACCATGCCGAGACGGGCGACGCCGGCCTCCTTCACCGCCGCGATCACGCGCACGACGTCGCCGTACGGCACGTTGCGGTCGGCGCGCAGCAGCACCTGATGATCGGGACGCGCCTGGGCGATGGCCACCAGCTTGGCGCGCAGATCCTCGAGCGCGATCGCGTTGTCGTTCAGGTAGATCGTGCCGTTCTGCGCCACGCCGACGACGAGCGGCTCCTCCTGCGCCGCGAGGGGTGCGGCACGGGTCTTCGGCAGGTCGACGGCGACGCCCTGCTGGATGATGGGCGCCGTCACCATGAAGATCACGAGCAGGACCAGCATCACGTCGACGAGCGGCGTGACGTTGATCTGCGCGATGCTCCCACTGCCGCCGCGGCTGTCGAATGCGGCCATCGCTCAGCTCAGGAAGTGCCGCTCGGCGATGTTGAGGAACTCGGACGCGAAGTTGTCCATCTCGGCCGCCAGTACCCGCACCCGGCCGGCGAAGTGGTTGTAGGCGATCACCGCGGGGATCGCCGCGGCGAGGCCGATGGCGGTGGCGATCAGCGCCTCGGAGATGCCGGGCGCGACCGCCTGGATGCTCGACGACTGCGTCACGCTCAAGCCGCGGAACGCGTTCATGATCCCCCACACGGTACCGAACAGGCCGACGAACGGCGCCGCGCTGGCGGTGGTCGCGAGGAAGGTGAGCGAGCGCTCGAGCTTGGTGATCTCCTGCGTGGTGGCGCGCTTCATGGCGCGCTCGACGTTCTCGACCCCGCCGAGATCCGTCGACATGTCCTCGCCGCCCGCCGCCTGACGTTTCGCCCGCGTGAGGCGGACGAGCTCCTGGTAGCCGGCCCGGAACACCTGTGCGACCGGGCTCTCCTTGAGATCGAGACTGGTGGTGTTGATCGCGGTCAGGTTCTTCGCGTCCCAGAAGATGTCGATGAACCGCTCCGACTCGCGCTCCGCGCGGCGCATCTGCCGGCGCTTGGTGAAGATGATCGCCCAGCTCACGACCGAGAAGCCGAGCAGGATCAGCAGGACGCCCTGTACGATGGCCCCCGAGCCGGTGACCATCTGGATGATGGTCTCCTGGGGGTGCGGGATGGAGAGCGGCTCAGCCTGGGACGTCAGCTGGCGGACGGTCGACAGCCACATGCGTCTTCTCACCCCTCCCCCGAGCCCCTACAAACCCGCCGCACGGTACGATGTCGCGAAACGCTAGTATAGGAGGGGAAGGCAGTCAATCTCGCGTCCTCATTGAGGAAGTTTGGTTGACTGTCCGGCAGGCGCGTGCGATACGGATCGCTTACCCGCGGCCCCTCTGAGGACCTCCCGGTGGCCGCCCACGACGTCTCAGGAGGTACTGCCATGGCGGTGCGTGTCGGCATCAACGGCTTCGGTCGCATCGGTCGGAACGTGTTCCGGGCTTGTCTCGGCGAGAGCGGGCTCGACATCGTCGCCGTGAACGACATCACCGATGCCGCGACGCTGGCGCATCTGCTCAAGTACGACTCGGTCCACGGCACGCTGAAGGCCAAGGTCACGCACGGCGAGGGCTCGCTCACCGTCGACGGCAAGGAGATCAAGGTCATCGCGCAACGCGATCCCGCCCAGCTCCCGTGGAGGAGTCTCGGCGTGCAGCTCGTGCTCGAATCGACGGGCTTCTTCACCGCGCGCGACCAGGCGGCGAAGCACCTGAGCGCGGGCGCGCAGAAGGTGATCATCTCGGCCCCGGCGAAGGGCGCCGACCTCACGATCTGTTACGGCGTCAATCACGAGACCTACGACCCGCAGAAGCACCACGTCATCTCGAACGCCTCGTGCACGACGAACTGCCTGGCGCCGGTCGCCAAGGTGCTGCACGAGAGCTTCGGCATCCGTCGCGGCCTGATGACGACCATCCACTCCTACACCAACGATCAGCGCATCCTCGACCTGCCGCACGACGACCTGCGGCGCGCGCGCGCGGCGGCGCTCTCCATGATCCCGACGACGACGGGCGCCGCGCGCGCCGTGTCGCTCGTCCTGCCGGCCCTCGAGGGCAAGCTCGACGGCATGGCGGTGCGCGTGCCGACGCCGAACGTCTCGCTCGTCGACCTCACCGCCGAGCTCGACAAGAAGACGACCGAGAAGGAGATCAACGCCGCCATCGAGAAGGCCGCCACGGGGCCGCTGAAGGGCATCCTCTCGTACTGCACGGACCCTCTGGTCTCGTGCGACTTCAACGGCACGTCGTTCTCGTCGATCTTCGACGCCGGGCTGACACGCGTGATCGACGGCAACTTCTGCAAGGTGCTGTCCTGGTACGACAACGAGTGGGGCTTCTCGAATCGCATGCGCGACGTCGCCCTGCTCCTCGGACGCGGCCTCGGCTGAGCTCGCGCGCCCGATGGCGCTCCGCTACATCGACAGCCTCGCTCTCGCCGGCACGCGGACGTTCATCCGTGCCGATTTCAACGTCCCGTTGAAGAACGGCACGATCACCGACGCGACGCGGATCGACGCGGCGCTGCCTACCATCCAATGGGCCGTGGCCCAAGGCGCGCGGGTCATCCTCGCGTCGCACCTCGGCCGGCCGAAGGGCAAGGTCGATCCCGCCTACTCGCTGAAGCCCGTCGCCGAGGCGCTCGCCGAGCGCCTCCATCTCAAGGTGCTGCTCGCGCCCGACTGCGTCGGCGCCGAGGTCGAGCGCATGAGCCGCAGCCTCGATCGGCGCGAGATCCTCCTGCTCGAGAACCTGCGCTTCCATCCCGAGGAGGAGGCCAACGATCCCGCCTTCGCGCGCCAGCTCGCCGCGCTCGCCGACGTCTACGTCGACGACGCCTTCGGCGCCGCGCACCGGGCGCACGCGTCGACGGAGGGCATCGCGCACGTCGTGCCGGTGAAGGCCGCCGGCCTGCTCGTGCGGAAGGAGGTCGAGGCGCTCTCGAAGATCACCGAGACGCCCGACCGGCCGCTCGTCGCGCTGCTCGGCGGCGCCAAGGTCTCCGACAAGATGAAGGTGATCGAGCACCTGCTGGACAAGGTCGACGCGCTGCTGATCGGCGGCGCGATGGCGTACACGCTCCTGCTCGCCGCCGGCCGCAAGGTCGGCGATTCGCTGGTCGAGCGCGATCGGCTCGAGGTCGCCGGCGCCCTCCTGGTGCGCGGCAAGCTGAAGCTGCGCCTGCCGATGGATCACCTCGCCACGACCGATCTCTCGGGAGCGTCGGGTGCGCACGAGGTCGGTATCGACATCCCGGACGGCGAGAAGGGCGTCGACATCGGTCCGAAGACGGTCGCGGCCTATCGCGAGGTCATCGCCGGCGCACGCACGATCTTCTGGAACGGACCGATGGGCATCTTCGAGGTCGCGGCCTTCAGCGGCGGCACGATGGCGATGGCGAACGCCCTCGCCGACAGCAGCGCCACGACGGTCGTCGGCGGCGGCGACTCGATCGCCGCGCTCGCGCGCTCGGGCCGGAGCGAGGACATCACGCACATCTCGACCGGCGGCGGCGCCGCGCTCGAGTTCCTCGAAGGGCGCCCGCTGCCGGGGCTCACGGTGCTCGCGCAATGAAGAAGTCGGCGCAACGCCGGGCCTTGCTGGCCGGCAACTGGAAGATGCACCTCACACGCGGCGCCGCGACCGAGCTCATCGAGGGCATCAAGGACGCCGCAACCAGCGCGCGCGATCGCGACGTGGTCGTCGCGCCGCCCTACACCGCGCTCGAGACCGTCGCGCGCGTGATCGCCGACGCGCCGATCGGCCTCGCCGGCCAGAACCTCCACTGGGAGCCCAGGGGCGCCTTCACCGGCGAGATCGCCGGCGAGATGCTGAAGGACGTCGGCTGCGGCTACGTCATCATCGGCCACTCCGAGCGGCGGCAGTACTTCGGCGAGACCAACGAGACCGTGCGCCAGAAGATCGAAGCCGCGCTGCGCGCCGGCCTGAAGCCGATCGTCTGCGTCGGCGAGACCCTGCGCGAGCGCGAGGGCGGCAACACCCTGCCCGTCATCGAGCGTCAGGTACGCGACGGATTCACCGGCTTCGGCCGCGACGTGGTGCGCGGCCTGATCATCGCCTACGAGCCGGTGTGGGCCATCGGCACGGGGAAGAGCGCCACGCCCGAGGAGGCGCAGGAGGTGCATGCCACCATCCGGGCCCTCCTGCGCGAGCTCGCCGGCGAGGCCGGGGCGGAGACCGTGCGCATTCTCTACGGGGGGAGCTGCACCCCGGACAACATCGATGTATTGATGGCCCAGGCCGACGTCGACGGCGCGCTCGTCGGCGGCGCCAGCCTCAAGGCCGACGCCTTCAGCCGCATCATCGCGTTCAACAAGGAGTCCTAGAGTCATGATAGTCCTCGTCACCATCGTGCACGTCATCGCGTGCATCGTCCTCGTCCTCACCGTGCTCCTCCAGGCCGGCAAGGGTGCCGACATCGGCGCCGTTTTCGGCGGCGCGAGCACGACCGTCTTCGGCAGCAGCGGCGCCGGCAGCTTCCTCACCCGCCTCACCACCGGCGCGGCCATCGTCTTCATGGCGACCTCGCTCACGCTGACCTACGGGGCGAGCCGCCACATCGGCGGATCGACGATCATGCCGGAGAGCGCGGCGGCGCCGAGCCACGACGAGCCGGCCGCCGGAGCCGCCGACGAGGACGAAGGTGCAGCGGCCGGGAACGAGGCCGCACCAGACGCGGCGCCCGCCGCACCCGCAGCGCCGGCACCCAACGCACCCGCGGCGCCGTAGCACGCATTGCGCGGCGCGGACGTCGTCAGCGTCCGGCGACGGCCAGCACGATCTCGAGCGCGATCAGGAGGATCACCGTCAGCTCGAGCAGCTCGGCGCGCGCGGTCGCGGCGCGGTGGCTGTAGACGTCGGCCACGTTCTGGATGACCTCAAGCTTGCCGTCGATGCTGCGCTGCCAGGCGGCCAGATGGAGGCGCTCCGCCGTACGCGTGTAGATCTTCGTGAGGTAGAGATCGCCGACCAGCTTCAGCGCGTTGATCGTCCGCTCGCGCAGCGTGGTCGTGTCGAGGCGCAGCTCGGCGAGCTCGCGGACGCGCAGCGAGAACGGCGTCAACGAGAGGAGCCCGCGGCGCCGCGCCACGTGCTCGTAGAGGCGCGCGACGCGCGTGTCGAGCATGCGGTCGAGGTAGCGCAGCTCGAGCAGCTGCACGTTCAGCAGCTCGAGCACGTTCAGCACGTCCTGGTAGACGCGGTCGTAGACCAGGGCGATGTTCCAGTCGGTGACGATCAGGTCGTCGGGGGTGTAGGTCACGGCCGTCCGCAGCACCTCGTCGGTCTCGGACGGTGACAGGCGCGCCGGCTCGCCGTGGACGATGCGCGCCAGGAGATCGCGATGCGTCTCGAGCAACGCGCGCGCGTCCACGGCCGGCGCGAAGCTCGTCACCTGGAGGACGTAGTAGTCCTCCATCAGGTCGGCGTTGTCGACGTTCGGCCGCGCGATGGCCGGCCGGACTCTCGGCAGCACCTCGGCCAGGACGGCCCGCGCCTGCGCTTCGAGCACCGCGCTCGCCGTCAGGCCGGCGGTGAGCATCGGAAGCGACGCGACGTCGACGCCGTCGAGCGGCACGTTGAAGACGATCGACGCCGCGCCGAAATCGTGCACGCGAAGCGAGACCTCCGCGTCGAGCGGCCGCTCGAGCACCGGTACCCGGCGCGTCCCGAGCGCCTGCACCAGCGGCGGCGACGCGTACTGCGCGTGCGCCGGCGTGACCTTGCCGCCGTCGCCCATGCCCGCCCGCACCCCCTCCGGCAGCGCCTCGCGCACCCGTCCGACGTCGATCTCGAAGCCGAGATCGAACGAGAAGAGCGCGATCAGCCGGCCAGCCGCGACCTCCATGCCGTGATTGTCCGTCGCTCCCGGCGCGCGCGCAACGCGCCCGCGATCGAGGCCGGACACGCGCACTCGACACCGCCACCGCCCGATGCTACCTCTCGGTCGCTGTCGCGCGAGGATGGCGGAATGGCAGACGCGCTAGTTTGAGGGGCTAGTGGGGTAACACCCGTGGGGGTTCAAGTCCCCCTCCTCGCACTTCGAATCATTTGTGGTGTCACTGCGTTAGCAGCATTGAGCTCCGAAGCTGCTCGTTTGTGATCAACTGGATCGCCCGCCTGCTCGAATCGGACGTCGTGTCGGCAAGGCTGATCACGAACGCACACTCAGAGCTGACCGGCGGGACCGATCGCCTTCGTCGCGATGCGAGTTCAGTTGAAGCTCCCTTCAGCACGCGCGATGAACGCAGGTTCTTGGAGGAAATGCGCGGCTCCAAGCAAGCGGCCGTGGGAACATCCTAGAACGTAGTTAGCCATGGAGAGCCCCTGAGCCCTTCAACACCCAGTCCTGCGGTCACCGGCGGCGCAGGCGAGCAGTTCGAGCAGCACGTAGGCGCTCGGGCTCCTGTTAGTACGGGCGACCCCCCGGATCCTGACAAACACCGAAGTCGTCGAAGTGCATCTACAAGCGAAACACCTGGGATGGCAGACAGACGACATCGTGATCGTAGGTGAGGCGGACGGCGTTCATGCGTGTCTGGGCGGCCGTCGCGTTCGCGTTCGGGCTGCTTCTGGCCTACGCGACCCTCCCCCGAGCGGCGCGTGCGTGTGGCAGATCGCGATGACGACGCGGGCCTGTTCGACGCCGAGTCGTCGAGCACGCGCGAGAACGAGCCGAAGTTCCTGCCGTGGGTTGCCTCGTGATCGAGATGTGCGGGTTCGGTTCTGCGCCCTGCCCTATCGGCGTCGCGTTTCGCGGCCCTCATGTCACCCATCGAAAATTGCCCCCTTGGGGGCAATCCGTGGCCGTTCATGGGATCCAAGACCCCCTCTAGCGGCGATCTTGCAGCTTCGCGAGCAGTCGCAGCATCTCAAGGTACAGCCATACGAGCGTCACGAGGAGGCCGAACGCGCCGTACCACTCCATGTACTTGGGCGCACCTCGAGCCGCGCCTTGCTCGATGAAGTCGAAATCCAGCACGAGATTCATCGCCGCGATGCCGACCACGAGGAGACTGAACAGGATGCCGAACGTACCGCTCGAGTTGATGAGCGGAATGCTGGCGCCGAACAGGCTCATCACGAAGCTGACCAGGTAGACGAGCGCGATGCCGCCGGTCGCAGCGAAGACACCGAGCTTGAAGTTCTCGGTCGGCTTGATCAGGCCAGAACGATACGCCATCAGCAGCGCGCCGAGCGTTCCGAAGGTGAGGAAGACCGCCTGGCTCACGAGGCCCGGGTAGCGCGCCTCGAAGAGGGCCGAGATGCCGCCGAGCGCGAGGCCCTCGAGCCCCGCGTACATCGGCGTCGTGATCGGCGCCCAGGTTTGCTTGAAGATCGTCGCCATCGCGACGATCAGGCCGCCGATCATCCCGATCATCATGAAGACGGGGACCTGCGGGTTCCCGACGCCGAGGTTCCAGGTGTAGGAGGCCGTGACGAGCAGGATGAGCAGCGCGAGTGCGGTCTTGTTGACGGTGCCCTGGATCGTCATCGCCTCGTCGCCGAGGGCGCGCGGGGCGGCGCGGAAGGTTTCCGCGCTGAGGGCAGGATTGCCGGAGCGCATCGGAATGGCAGTCGCCATGACTCCCCTCTTACCGTGCTTCGACGGGCGAGCACCACTCGAAGCGACTCGGCGGTCTCGCCCCGCGAAACCGGGGCCGCCTGTAGGCTCCGCGCTCGACGGCGGTGCGTATGCGGAGCCGGCGCGCTACCACGCTCCTCAGGCCGGAGGCGAGCGATTCTCCAGATCGGACTTCAGGATCGACAGGCAGAGGTTCATGGCGTCCTTCATGAACACCTTCACAATGAGCGCGGCGAGTGGCGCCGCGAGCAGGCTCGGCAGCTCGACTGAGTACGTCCAGACGACGTGCGTGCCGCCTCCCTCCGGGGAGAAACGCCAGATGCCGGTGGCCTTCTTCATCAGCAAGCTGAGCGGCAGCTTGAACTTCGACATCTCGTACGCGTAGCCCGTGGGCGGGTCGAACTGGATGTAGGTCTCGTCGAGCTCGTTGCCGTCGTTGGTCTTCACCCTGCGGACGGCGCCGCGCGTGATCGGACCGCCGCCGACGACCTGCGCACTAACCACGCCCGGGATGGGGCCCTTACCTGGAAAGATCCGGGCCAGCGTCTCCGTGCTCGATGCCCCCTCGAAGGCCGTGGGCGCGTCGCACGCGATGAAGGTTGTCACGACGGTGTCTACGTTCATGGAAGCACACCCTACGCATCCGGACGCTCGGAAGCTACCTGGTGGAACCACGAACCCCCTTCTGCCCACGACCATAGGATCCGACGGACGGCATCGGCTGAGCATCTCGGCGGTCCGCGCCGAACGGGAGAAACCGCGGATTGCGCGCGACCGGCAACCGAGCCCCCAGCCGGCCGGGGCGTGCGCAGGTAATCCGTCGGCGGGAGGGTCCGCCATGGGGATTTCACTCTATGATGTCAGCGTTGCGGACTACCTTCAGACGTTGGAAGGCGTGGTCGGTGTTCTCGCGAAGGGCCTCGATCATTTCACCGCCAACAAGGTCGACCTGGCCGAGATCGTCGAGACCCGTGTCGCTCCCGACATGCTACCCTTCCGCTTCCAGCTGCAGTCCGTCGCGCACCATTCGCTGGGTGCGATTGAGGGCGTGAAGAAGGGCCTTTTCGAACCGCCGCCGGCGGCACCCGCGCACGACTGCCGCGGGCTGCGGCAGCTCGTCGGGAACGCGCGGGATGCGCTTCAGAAGGTGACGTCCGCCGAGGTGAACGCGCTCGAGGGCAAGGACGTCGTCTTCCAGTTCCGCGACTTCGAAATCCCGTTCACGGCCGAGGGATTCATCCTGTCGTTCTCGCTCCCCAACTTCTACTTCCACGCCACCACGGCGTACGACATCCTGCGCATGAGGGGTGTGCCGATCGGCAAGCGCGACTACATGGGGCCGATGCGGTTGAAGAGCCGATCCGGGGATCGCCGACACCGCACCGAGCGGCCCGGTGGGGGCACCCCGGCGACTCGGCCGAACAGTCGGCGCGGTGGCGGACGTTGCGAAATTCTCATCGCGTCCTCCGAGCTGTTGGGAGCGGATACACAGCGCGCCCGCCGGCACGGCGAGGAGTTGAACCGGCATCGATTGCGTATTGACGCAAGTTATCCCTGAGGACGACCCTATTCCGAGGTGACATGCGCCTATTCTCATCCGGTTGCTGAGATCTCGGCGCTGGCGGATTGCCGTCGGCGGAACGCGATCGTCCCGTGAAGAGGAGATGAGGGCCCGGACCGCCGCGGCGCTCTATGGGGTCGCGTCGGTGCTGCTCACCTGGCCGCTCGTCACGTCCCTCGGGGTCGCGGTGCCCGGCTGGCTCGGGGATCAGGCGTACAACATCTGGGCCGTCGATACGTTCTGGACCGAGTTAGTGGCAGGACGGAGCCCGCTCGGGATCACGCATCGGGTGTTCGTCCCGATCGGGGTGAACCTCGCCGGTCTAGATAGCGCGCCGCTCGTGGCCTTCCTCGCGGGTCCGTTCTGGTGGTGGGGTGCCGCCGGGCTCGTTACCTTCTTCGGCGTGCTCTGTCTGGTCGCGCCCGTCGTGGGTGGGCTCGGCATGCGCGCGGCCGTGCTCGCGCTCGGCGCGGAGCCGTGGGCGGCGTCAGGTGCCGGACTCCTCTATGCGGCCTCGCCGACGTTGGTCTCGTTCATTGGCTCGCCCTGGCACTTCAAGGTCGCAGGCGGCGCGCTCTTTCCCTGGACGCTCGCAGCGCTCCTGCGATGGCAGGCGGCGCCGAGCATGCGGCGGCTCTTGGTGCTGACGGCGGGCACGTGGGCGCTGGCCCTGACGGGATACTACGCCGCGGCGATGTTCCTCGTGATCGCGGCCGCCGTCGTCGTCGTGGGGCTGCGCCGCGAGCTGCTCCAGCCGATCCTCTACGGGCTGGTCCTCAACGGGATGCTCGCGCTCCTGTTCGCCGCCTTTGTGACGCTCCCGGATCTCGGTGATCTCGATATCGGCGGTGACTTCTTTTGGAGTCATGCGCACAGCGATCTCCGCGATCTCTTCGTCCCGGGAACGGCGCTCTCGGTCGCATACTCTGGGGGCATCGCCGGCACGGGGATACGGTGGGACGGGTTGCTCGGGCATCTAGCGCGCTTCAAGGCGGACACGGGGCCTGATCCCGGGAGCTACTACCTCGGGATGGGCGCGCTCCTGCTGATGGTTCTCGCGCTCTGGCGACGCGACGGTGACGCGCGCGTGCTCGGCCTCGTGCTCGGGGGCGTGCTGCTCGCGCTCCTCGCGGGCGGCTCACAGCTCGATTGGGGCGGGCGGACGTTCGCGGCCGGGATGGCGACGCCCTGGTGGTGGTTCATGCAGGTGCCAGGGATCGATTGCTTCGACCTCCCGCGCTGTTTCATGCTCGGGGCAAACGTGGCACTCCTCGCCGTGGCGGGCGCTGGACTCGCGCGGCTCCGCCCCTCATGGGCCATGGGGATCGCGCTCGCGCTCGTGGTCCTCGATTACGGGCGGATCGGCATCCCCCTCGCGACGCTGCCCGTCCCGGAGGCGATCCGGGTGGTTGCGTCGCTTCCGGGGGAGCGCACGCTCCTGGAGCTGCCGCGGGGGATCGTCGAGAGCAAGGGCGGCTTCGGATTGGGGCCGACCAACAGCATCGGAGACTACTGGCAGACGGTGCACCGCAAGCCGACGGTGGCAGCGTACGTGTCCCGCGTGCCGCACCGAACCTTCACGCAGTTCTTCGATACGCTAGTCCTCGGTGACTTGCTCGTGCTCACGAATGCGGAACACAGCTTCACCAATCCGGCCGACCATCGTGAGCGACGGCTCACGCAATTGCCGGGCTATCAACCGTGGGAGGTGGAGGCGTTCGTGCGGAATCTCGACCTCGGGGCCGTGCTGCTGGAGGCCGAAGGGGTGCCGGAGGATGTCCTCGCCCTCTACCGTCGCGAGGTGGAGCGCCTCCTCGCCGGCCGCATCGCCTGGCAGCGCAGCTTCCCGGACGGCTGCGAGCTCTACGTGATAAGTCGTTGACGCGTCAGAAATCGCTTGTATTCTCGTAGCCTCTGGCAGGTTCAAGTCCCCCTCCTCGCATCCTGAGTCCTCGTCCTTTTTCGCGCCCTTCCGGCGATTGGGGGACGTTGAATTTTGGTGCCGATCGAGTGCCCGGATGAGCGCCGGCATCTCGCCGCAGCCACGGATGCGGCGGAAGCGCCGCTGCGCCTCCCGGAGTCCGGTCGCGATCCGGCGCACGAAAGCGTGGGCGGCCGTCGGCGAGTCGGCACGCGTCGAGGTGACGGTCGAGCTCCTCGAGGCCCGCCGCGGTCGGCACAGCACGGCTCCTCGGGATCCTCCAGGCGCGCGCGCGGCGCTTCGGACTCTTTGCGGCGCGAGCCGCGCTGCTTCGCCCCAGGCCCTTCGGTAGCGGCGCTGGCGGCGATGCCGCGGAGGCCACGGCGTCGCTCTACCTCTAATACGTTCCGAGGGTCATTGCTCGATCTCGAGCTGTGCCGGCCAAACGTAGCTGACCGGACCGGGAAATCCGCCGGCGCTGTTCGCTGCCTCGCTTGTGAAAGTCCCCAGGCAGAACCCGCCGACGAGCGTCGGGTGCGCCACGCCCTCCTTCGGGACGTCCGGCGTCCCGGTCAGCGCGATGCGATCGAGAAAACACGGCCGCGGTGAGAACGTGCAGGTGTCGCCACGGACCGGGCAATCGTCGTTTGTCTCGCAGGCGCGAAAGGTCTGCACGGTACAATGCGAGTCGATGGGGCCATTCTGGCAGATGCCGGTGCCGTCTCCGATCGCCGCGCAGACGAAGTCTTCGCACGGATTCTGGCGCGTCGGGTTGCCGACGTTCGTCGTGCCGCAGCTTCCCGGCCTGTCGCCGACCGCCGGACAGTCCACGTTCGAATGGCATGGGGTCGCCGCCGCATCGTCACAGACGTCACAGAGACACTTCCGATCTGTCGAGCCGTTCGCGCGGCAGTTCGGGCTCTCGGGCGAGGTCGCGAGAACGAAGTCGCCGGTCGTCGCCGTTGCGAGACTGGTGAACTCGCCGAGCGGCTCGTTGGAAGGCCGACACCGGACGCTGGTGCCGCGGAACTCGAGGAAGCTCGGGTCCGCGAGGCCGTCGACCGTGCAGGGCTGTCCTTCGTCGCGCCCCCCGGCGCAGATGCCGCTCGCGCCGAGCTGCGGGTCGTGGTCGGGCGTGATGCAAGCGGGGCACGGCTGATCGACCTGGTTCGAGAGGTGCACGCGAACGGTCACGCGGGCCTGTTCGAAGACATCGCCGCTCGCGAGGTCGAGCGTACCGGTGAAATCCGACGCGTAGTCGATGAGGAGGCAGACCGGCACGCCGCCGACGCTGATCGGTGTCGGCGCGCCGAACGCGGTCCCGGCGGTGCTCGTCCGCATCGTGCAGCGCGTGTCGCGTGTGCCGTCGCAGTCGTGGAGCTCCGCCGTGTACGACGCGCCGTCGAAAACCTGGAGGTGATGGGCGAGCCCACTGTACCCCGCGTCGACGCTCAGGGAGCGACCGGCGGCCGGCGGGCTGGAGCTCGGCGACAGCCCATCCGCCCCGGTAGCTTCCGCCGTGCTCGCCGTCGCCCGTTCGTTCGTGATCGTCACCTTGACGTGGCCGACCGCCCCTTGAATCCCCGTCGAGCCGCTGCCGCCGCCGCATGCACAGATCAGCGCCGCGACGCCCGCCAGTGCGACCAACCGATGCCATGTGCGCATTGCAACCCTCGCAGTCGCTCAGCTGCTCACCCCAGCGTTGCCGTGGTGAGCACGTTCATGAACGCGGTCTCGCCCGATGGCGTGGCCGCGAAGCGCTCCGTGAGCGTTCGGAGCGTCGCGTCCAGCGCCTCGTGGAATTCTCGAAGCCGCGCGCGTTCGATGTTCGCGTAGTGGTTACGAAGGTACGTGCCGGTCTCAACGTCGGGCAGAGCGACCCGATCGAGCAGACCCTTCGCGAAGAGCTCGGCGAATTGCCGGGCGACCGCGCGTCGCTCCTCGATGCCCTTCGCTTGCAGGTGGCGTCCTTTCCGACGCACCCGGCCGCCGCGGATCTCGACTAGCCCGTGGCGCCGCAGCGTGTCCTCGACCTGGGCATCGAGCACGACCTCCTCGCCTGCCGTCCGCGGGCGGCGCTTCCCTTCGCGGCGGAACTCGCCCCGCCAGTGCCTGTACCCGATCCAGCTGCCGTCGTCGGGGAGCGCCGCCATCGCGCGGCTCAGCCGTACGGCGAGCGCGCCGTCGTCGACGCCCCCGACCTCGTGGTCGGCCTGGAGAGCACGGTCCAGCTCGCGTCCGATCGCGTACAGAATTCGCTCCCGCCACAGTACCGCGAGCAGGCGCTTTGGATCCTCGCGGCGGAAGGCGGCGAGTTGTCGGACCAGGTCCTCGCTGGGGAAGCGCTCTCCCTTCTCGATGTAGCTCAGCATCACGGGCTCGATGCGGCCGTCGAGCGCCTCCTCGGCGAAGCGACGCATCGACCAGCGGCGTCCGCGCAGGACGCGGGTCTCGTAGAAGATCAAGCCGATCGTCCGAAGTCTGCCCTCGTCGGATCGCCCAGATCTCGATTCGCGGTGCGATCTGTTCTTCACAACTATTGTGAATATGTCACACAATGATGGTGAATGTCAACGGGCGGAAGGGCCTCTTGGCGGCAGGGGTGCCGCACGCAACGCATCTGCCGACGCCGGGCTGCGCGAAGGGCCCGCCGCCATGCTAGGCTCGGCAGCGATGGCGAGTCGCTACAGACCCATCGGCGAATACGGCGTCATCGGCGACCTCTACACCGTAGCCCTGGTGGGCATGGACGGATCGATCGACTTCCTCTGCCTGCCGCATTTCGACTCGCCGTCGGTCTTCGCAGCCCTCCTCGATGCGGAGCGCGGCGGACGCTTCCAGATCGCGCCGCTCCTTGCGGGCGCCGCGCGCAAGCAGCTCTATCTCCCCGACACCAACGTGCTGCTGACGCGGTTCCTTGATACGGACGGCGTCGCGGAGGTGTCCGACTTCATGCCCGTCGAGGACGCGGGCCTGGCACACAACCTGGTGCGGCGCGCGAAGACGGTGCGGGGGGAGGTGCGCTTTCAGATGCGTTGCGATCCGCGCTTCGACTACGCGCGTGCCACCCACACGGTCGAGCGTCGGAGCGACACCGAGCTGCTCTTTCTCGGGCGCTCCGGCGACGGCGACCTCGTGTTGCGGCTGCGGTCATCGGTCCCGATGCGTGTCGAGAACGGCACGGCGCTGGCCGAGTTCACGCTGGGCGCCGATGCGTCGGCCTGGTTCGTCCTCGAGGTGGTGGTCGCGCAGGAACCGTCGCCGTCGGAACACGGCGACTATCAGAGCGACGCCTTCAAGCAGACGGTGAACTTCTGGCGCCGTTGGGTCGCGCGCAGCACCTACGGGGGCCGCTGGCGGGAGATGGTGAACCGCTCGGCGCTGACGCTGAAGATGCTCACCTCGCGGCAGCACGGCTCAATCGTCGCCGCGCCCACGTTCGGTCTCCCGGAGACGATCGGGGGAATGCGCAACTGGGACTATCGCTATACCTGGATCCGCGACTCGTCGTTCACGCTCTACGGGCTCATGCGCCTCGGCTACACGCACGAGGCGGCGGCCTTCATGCGCTGGGTGATGGCGCGTTGCCGCGAGCTCGAGCCGGACGGCTCGCTCCAGATCATGTACGGGCTCGACGGCCGTCATGCGCTGCGCGAGGCGGCCCTTCCGCACCTCGAAGGCTACATGGGGTCCAGCCCGGTCCGTATCGGCAACGCCGCCGTCGACAACCTTCAGCTCGACATCTACGGCGAGCTGATGGACTCGATCTACCTCTACGACAAGTACGGCTCCCCCATGGGATACGACGCGTGGACGAACGTCGTGCGGCTGATCGATTGGGTGTGCGTCAACTGGCGTCGGCCGGACGAGGGCATCTGGGAGGTGCGCGGCGGGCGGCAGGAGTTCCTCTACTCGCGCGTGATGTGCTGGGTAGCCATCGACCGCGCCATCCGGCTCGCCACCAAGCGCTCCTTCCCCGCTCCGCTGGCGCGCTGGTACGAGACGCGGGACACGATCTACCAGGACGTCTTCACCCGCTTCTGGGAGCCGACGCGACGTGCGTTCATCCAGCACGTCGGGGTCAGCACGCTCGACGCCGCCGCGCTCCTGATGCCGCTCGTCCGCTTTGTATCTCCAACCGACCCGCGGTGGCTTTCGACGCTGCGCGCGATCGAGCATGAGCTGGTGAGCGACTCGCTGGTCTATCGGTACCGCCTTGCGGGCGGCTTCTCCGACGGGCTCACCGGCGAGGAAGGCACCTTCTCGATGTGCTCCTTCTGGTACGTCGAGTGCCTCTCCCGCATGGGAGATCTCCACAAGGCGCGGTTCTTCTTCGAGAAGATGCTCGGGTACGCCAATCACCTGGGGTTGTACGGCGAGGAGCTCGGCCCCCAGGCGCAGCACCTCGGCAACTTCCCCCAGGCGTTCACGCACCTGGCGCTCATCAGCGCCGCCTTTGATCTCGACCGCCGGCTTTCCGCCGCCGGCCACGCGGGATGACCGCCACCCGGCGTGCTGCGTGCTCGCGCGCGAGGTCTCGGACGGAATCCTCGCTGGGCATGAAGCGGGTCACACCGCTTCCTGGAGGACGGGCCGTCGGACGGTTACCGGCGAGCCGGAAAAGGAGGCCGGTCCATGAGCCTTGCTCTGGTTGCCCTCGCATTGGTCGCGGCCTGCGTGATCGTCCAGAGCGCGGGAATGCTCCTGCTCATCCACTGGCTCGCCCGCGTCCGTCACGTCCTCGAATCCCCGAGGGTGATACGGCGAATCGGACTTCTGCTTCGCGTCTTCCTGGGAATCGTTCTGATGCACTTGGTCCAGGTGGGCCTGTGGGCCGTCGTCTTCTGGCAAGCACGCGAGCTGTCCACCATGGAGACGGCGGTCTACTTCTCCCTGGGCACCTACACCGCGATCGGCTTCGGCGACGTGGTCCTCGGGCCGGGCTGGCGGATATTCGCGGGAATCGAGGGTCTCATGGGTCTTCTGTTGATTGGGTGGTCGACGGCGTTCGGATTCACGGTCGTGAGCCGCATGTACGACCACTGGAGGCGCGTGCACGACGCGTCTTGACGGCGCCCGGTCATCGGGGCTGTCTGGGAATCGCGGCGCGCGCTCCCCGGACCCCTTCAGGCCGACACCGCGTGGACGGCGGACCGACCGAGCCAGTCCTCGAAGCGGATTTCACCCAACCCGGCATCGGCACCGGGCACGAGCGTGCGCTCGCTCAGCTCCGTGCCGAAGTAGCGCGCGTGCGGGTCGGCGATGACGACCCGTGGATCCTGGTGTGCACCGAGACCCAGTCTGATGAATTCGTCGAAACGAAACTGCTGCGGCCCCCCCACTTCAACGATGCGGTTCAACGGTGCTCCCTCCGCGACCCTGCAAACCGCCATCGCAACATCCGCTGCCGCTATGGGTTGGAACAGCACGGGGGCGACGCGTACCGTATTCCCGTCGGTAGCCTCGTCTGCGATGCGCGAGAAGAACTCGAAGAACTGCGTGGCGCGGACGATCGAGTACGGGATCGACGAATCCCTGATCAGCTTCTCCTGGGCGATCTTCGCGCGGAGGTACCCGCTGTCCGGCGCCCGATCGCTGCCGACGACCGACAACGCGACGTGGTGCCCCACATCGGCTGCCGCTTCGGCGGCCAGGAGATTGGCCGTCGAGGTCTGGAAGAACTTCAGCACAGCCGCGTCTTCGAATGACGGAGAGTTCGACACGTCGACGACTACGGCCGCACCGCTGAGGACCTCGGCGAGGCCCTCACCCGTGAGCGTGTTGACGCCCGAGTTCGGTGACGCCGGCACGGCCTCATGGCCATCCTCACGAAGACGGGTGACGAGCTTCGACCCGATCAGTCCGCTTCCGCCGATGACGACGATTTTCATGGCGCACTCCTTTCAGCCTCCGATTGAGGTCCAACCATCATCTGGTCAGGGACCCGTGGCGCCGGCGAGCCCCGCAGGCACGCGAGCAGCTCGGTGTCGACCGCGCCCTTGATGAGCCGGGTCGACTTCATCGCCGAGTCCCTCACGCGAACGATCTCGTCGTCCTCGCCGTGGAGCACCGACCCGCTCTGTGCGAGGAACGGCATTTTGCCGTTCCAGGCATCGGAGTTCAGCGGTCACCACTCCTCCACTTGAGCGTGTCGTAGTCTGCGGGCGCAAGCACGACAATCACCAATCGAGGTGATCGCCGGCCCCGGTCGCGGTTCGAGCGTGACGGATCGACTGCGCGGTCGGGGCGGCCCCGGGCGACTCTCCAGGCCCACCCTTCGCGAGGCCATCCGCGACCCCGCATTGCCAGTCGATGGACCTGTGCGTAGACTTCGGCCGTCTCCTGGAAGGAAGCCCCGTGGCCCGTCTCCTTCGTGGTCCAGGTTCTTGGTTCGCGGCGCCGGAACGTCGGACCGCCGAGCATCCTGAGCCCGTTCCAGCGCGAGGATCATGACGCCGAACCGGTCCACCCAAGAGAAGGCACTCCGCATCAACGTCGACGGGGCCAAGTACGGCACGTTCGCCGAGATCGGCGCCGGGCTGGAAGTCGCGCGCTGGTTCTTTCACGTCGGCGGCGCAGCCGGAACGGTGGCGAAGGTGATCTCCGCCTACGACACCGCCATGAGCGACGCGCTCTATGGACCGTCGGAGCGCTACGTCAGCCGCCAGCGTCTGCAGGCGATGCTCGAGCGCGAGTACGCGCTGCTGCTCGAACGGCTCGGCGCGCGACGTGGCGACCGCAACGCCTTCTTCGTCCTCGCCGACACGGTCGCCACGCGGAGCTTCTCCCGGCACCAGAACGGTCAGGGATGGCTCGGAATTCGCTTCCAGGCGAACCCGCGCGCCGCGCCCTCCGACGTCCTGATCCACGTGCATCTCCTCGACGAGGATCCCGCGCGCGAACAGGATGCGCTCGGCGTCATCGGCGTCAATCTCGCGCACGGCGCCTTCTACGATCACCCTGAGCCGGTCCGACTGGTCGCGTCGTTGATGGATGGGCTCGAGCGCGGGCGCGCCGAGATCGACATGGTCAAGCTCGCCGGGCCGGCGTTCGGGGGATTCGACAATCGCCTGGCGAGCCTCCAACTCGTCGAGCTCGGGTTCACCGAGGCGGCGATGCTCACCGCCGACGGCGACGTCGTGCAACCGTCGGAGGTCCTCTACAAGCGCCCGCTCCTCGTCGAACGCGGGGGGTTCCGGCCCCCGACCAAAGTGATCCTCGATCTGTTCGCGCGGGCGCGGGAGCGCTTCCTGCAGGGCGCGGAGCCCGGCGGGCGCGAACCGGTCATCTTGCTCGAGATGTCGCTCCGGAGCCTCACCGCCGAGCAGGGCGTCGACCACCGCGACTTCCTCGACCGCGCGGAGGTGCTCCATGCCCTGGGACATCACGTCCTCATCTCGCGCTCACAGCGGAACTACGCGCTGGTCGAGGCTCTGTCGCGCTACACCAGCGATCGGATCGGCATCGCGCTCGGCGTCCCCACCCTGCGCGCGATCATCGACGAAACCTACGACGACCTTCCGGGCGGAAGACTCGAGGCCATCGGCCGGCTCTTCAAGAGCGCCGTCACGGTCTACGTCTATCCCACTCTCGACCCCGAGTCCGGGGCCGTGATCACCGCCGACGCGATGCCGATCCCGCGGACGATCCGCTACCTGTATCGGCACCTCCTCGACAACCAGCGCATCGAGGCCCTCGATGGCGATCCCGCGCTGCTCCACCTCCGCACGCAGGACGTCTTGCAGCGTCTGCAAAGCGGGGACCCGACATGGGAGGAAGCGGTTCCGGAACCGGTCGCGAAGATCATCAAGGAGCGACGGCTCTTTCGCCGCCAGCCTGCGTGACCGACCCGGCGCCCCGGTGACCCCGCGCGCGGCATCGCGGCCTTCCATCTCTCGTCGCTCCGGGCGCGGCCCGACCGCGATCGTCGGTGCGGCCATCGCGGCGACGATCCTCAGTGCGTGCGCGGTCGGGCCGAGCTATCGTAGTCCGGCGATCGACGCGCCGGCGGCGTTTCGCGGCGGCCCCGCGCCGGCGCCGGGGGCCTCGTTCGCGGACGTCTCGTGGTGGAACCTCTTTCGCGACGAGACCCTGCAGCGCTTGATCGACACGGCCCTCGCCGACAACTACGACCTCAAGATTGCCGTCACCCGGGTGGAGCAGGCGAGCGCCCTCGCGATGCAGACGCGCGCCGAGCTGATTCCGCAGATCGGCTACGCCGGGGAGGCGGCGCGGGGACGCAACACGTTCCTGCAAACGCCGCTGCCGCCGAACGGCCGGGTCGGCAATGCCTTTCTGGGAATCCTGAACGCGTCCTGGGAGGTGGATCTCTGGGGCCGCATCCGCCGCCTCGACGAGGCCGCGCGCGCCGAGGTGCTCGCCGACGCGGACACGCAGCGCGGCGTCACGCTCTCGCTCGTCTGCGCGGTCGCACGCAGCTACTTCGAGCTGCTCGAGCTCGAGGCCGAGCTCGCGATCGCCACCCGCACCGTCGCGTCGTTCGAGCACAGCCTGAAGCTCTTCACTGCCCGCTTGCGGAACGGCATTGCGTCCAGGCTGGAGACCTCGCGTGCCGACGCCGCTCTGTCCGCCGTCGCCGCCACCGTTCCCGAGCTCGAGCGCCAGATCGCGCTCAGGGAAAACCTGCTCAGCATGCTGATCGGACGGAATCCCGGCCCGATCCCGCATACTGCGAGCCTGCTCGACGAAGCCGTGCCGCCTGACATCCCCGCGGGACTGCCCGCGGCGCTCCTCGAGCGACGGCCGGACGTCCACGCCGCGGAGAATCGGCTGCGCGCCGCCAACGCCCGGGTCGGCGTCTCGATCGGCGAGTTCTTGCCGAAGATCGGGTTGACGGCGCTCTATGGAGGCGTGAGCACGGAGCTCTCGGCCCTGACCTCCGGAGGCGCCAATGCCTGGTCGCTCGCCGCCAGCGTCAGCGGACCGCTCTTCCAGGGCGGCCGCCTCTACGGGCAATACCGCGAGGCGCGCGCGGCGCGCGACGAGGCGGAGCTGCGCTATCGGCAAACGGCGCTGACGGCGTTTCGCGAGGTGTCCGACGCGCTCATCTCGCGGCAGAAGCTCGATCAGGCGCGGACCGAACAGACGCGCGCCGTGGACGCCAACCGCAGCGCCGTGGCCGTTTCCACCCAGCGCTACCTCACCGGGCTGGCGAGCTATTTCGAGGTCCTCGAAGCCCAGCAACAACTCTTTCCCGCCGAGAACGGTCTCGCCCGCATCGACCTCGATCGGCGGCTGGTCGTGATCGACCTCTACCAGGCGCTCGGAGGCGGCTGGGACATCGGCACCGCGATCGGCCCGCCCGCGCCGCCGCCATCGGAGTGAACTCGCATGGATCAGCAACGTGAATCCCAGCCAGCCGCCGCGCCTCCTCCCGCGCCGCCGCCCATCCAGCCGTCGCCGATCCGGAGCGCCCTCCGGCGCTACCGCTGGGTCATCGGAGGCGGCGTTCTCCTCGTCGCGCTGGTGAAGGTCGTTCCCGCCGCCGTGACGGCGTGGCGGACGGTGTCCACCGACGACGCGTACGTGAACGGCCACGTGACCTTCGTCGCCCCCCGCATCGCGGGCCAGGTGGCGCGCGTGCTCGTCGACGACAACAACCGCGTGCACAAGGGCGATCTGCTGGTGCAGCTCGACCGGGAGCCGTATCGGGTGAAGGTCGCAATCGCGCGTGCGGCGGTCGACGCCGCCAAGGCGAATCTCGCCGCCGCCCGCGCCCACACGCGCGGCGCCGAAGGACAGGCCCGCAGCCTGCGCTTCAACCTGCAGCGCGCGATCGAAGGGGTGAACGACCAAGTCGCGCTCCTGCGCTCGAAGGTGGCCGCGCTCGGGTCCGAGGAGGCGGCGGTGGCGAAGGCGCAGGCCGACTACGATCGTGGGACGCATCTCATCGAGACCCAGGCCATCTCGAAGGAGGAGCTCGATCTCCGGAGGGAAGCCCTGCTCGTCGCCCGCGCGCGCGTCGAGGAGGCGCGCCAGGCCGTCTACGAGATCCGGGTCGGCCTCGGGCTTCCCGCTCAACCCGCGAACGGCTCCGACCTGAGCGCGGTGCCGGACGACGTCGATCAGACCGCGTCGTCGGTGCGGCAAGCGCAGGCCAGCCTGATGCGCGCCGCGGCGGACCTAGGGCTGACGATCTCGTTCAACAAGACGCCGCGACAGATGATTTCGGAGTTCTATGCCCGTGATCCGACGGGCGACATCGACCAAATCTTCGCGGAGATCCTGAAGGAGGCTCCCGCCGTCAAGGAGGCCGAAGCCGGGCTGGCGCAGGCGGAGCGCAACCTCGATCAGGCGCGGCTCGACCTGCGGTACTGCGACGTCATCGCGGAGATCGACGGCGTCGTGACCCGCCGCGAGGTGAATCCCGGCAACAACGTGGTCGCGGGACAGAGCGTGATGGCGATTCGTTCGCTGACCGAGATTCTGGGTCGACGCGAACTTCAAGGAGACCCAGCTCGCCGACCTCCGGATCGGACAGCCGGCCGACCTCGAGGTCGACATGTACGGCAGCCGGGTGCGCTTCAAGGGCCGGGTCTCCGGTCTCACGATGGGTACCGGCTCCACGCTCGCGCTCCTACCGGCGGAGAACGCGACCGGGAACTACGTCAAGGTGGTGCAGCGGATCCCGGTGCGGATCGAGCTCAAGGACTACGACCCCGACAAGACCCCCCTGTTCATCGGTCTGTCCGTGGTGCCGCGGGTGTGGGTGCGCGAGAAGCCGACGGGCCCCGACGCGGGGAAGGTGCTGCAGCCGTACCGGGACGCCACGACCGTCGCGCCTGCGCCGGGCCGACCATGACCGCGGCCGCGGACGCGTCGCCGGCTGCGCGGACCGTCAATCCCTGGGTGGTCGCCGTGGCGGTCGTGATCCCGACCTTCATGGAGGTCCTCGACACGACCATCGCCAACGTGGCGTTGCGGTACATCGCGGGCGGGCTGTCGGCGCCGGCGACCGACAGCGAGTGGGTGATCACCAGCTACCTGGCGGCCAACGCCATCGTCCTCCCGATCTCCGGATGGCTCGCGCTTCGCCTCGGTCGACGCAACTATTTCCTGCTCTCGATCGCGCTCTTCACGACGGCGTCGGCGTTCTGCGGCATCGCCGGCAGTCTCGGCGCCGTGATCGCGGCGCGCGTGCTGCAGGGACTCGCCGGCGGCGGGCTCCAGCCCTCGAGCCAGGCCGTGCTGCTCGATGCGTTCCCGAAGGAGAAGCAAGGTGCCGCCATGACGGTGTTCGGGCTCGCGGCGCTCCTCGCGCCGGTCGTCGGACCGACGCTCGGCGGCTACATCACGGACAACTACGGCTGGCGGTGGATCTTCCTGCTGAACGTCCCGATCGGTCTGCTGGCCCTCTATCTGTGCCGGGCCGTCGTCGTCGATCCAGACTATCTGCAGGCCGAACGGGCCCGTCAGGTCGCGCGCGGCGCGCCGTTCGACACCCTCGGCCTCTGCCTCCTCAGCGTCACCATGACCTCGTGGGAGATCCTGCTCAGCAAAGGACAGGAATGGGATTGGCTCGGGGATCCGTTCCTCCGCATTCAGACGCTGCTGGCGTTGTTCGGGGGTGGGCTCTGTGGCCTCGTCTACCGCGAGCTGCGCATCGCCAACCCGCTCATCAACCTGCGGACGCTGATGGACCGGAACTTCCGCGCCTGCTGCATCATCATCTTCGCCGCCTACGGCGTGCTCTACGCGAACACGGTCACGCTGCCGGAGCTCTTGCAGTCGCTCTTCGGCTACGATGCGACGCGCTCGGGATTGGTGCTCTCGCCGGCGGGCCTCTTCTCCATCCTGGTGCTGCTCATCGTGAGCAGGCTGATCGGCCGGGGGGTCGACGCGCGCCGCCTCATGGGCGCCGGCCTCCTGCTGATGGCGGCGGGCAACTACTGGATGTCGCGCCTCACCCTCGACGTCGGACCGTGGCAAATCGTGTGGCCGCGGGTGGTGGTCATCATGGGCTTGTCGATGCTGTTCGCGCCGCTGAACGTCGCGGCGTTCCTCTACATCCCGATGGAGCTGCGGGGACCGGCGGTCGGCCTCCTCGCCCTGCTGCGGAACGAGGGCGGCAGCGTGGGGACGTCGGTCGCACAGATCGTCCACCAGCGCCGCGAGCAGTTCCATGCGCTCCGGCTCAACGAGCACCTCGATCAATTGAATCCCGCCGTGCATCGCTTGCTCGAACGCGGCCAGGAGTTCTTCCTCAGCCATACCGGCGACCCGGCGCGCGCGCGTCAGATGACGTTACAGGTGCTGGAGCGGCTGCGGATGCGCCAAGCACTGTCGCTCGCGTACTTCGACGTCTTCTCGTTTCTGGCGGTGATCGCGATGTTGCTCCTCGTCCTACTGCTCCTCATGAAGCGCTCGGTCGCCGAGAAGGGAGCGCACGTGGGCGCCGAATAGCGCCACGCGACGCGCTCCAGGAGTTCCCGAATCGCGCCACACTTGTAACGCTGACTAACTCCGTCGCCGGAGCTATAGGGCTTCTGAGAAGGCGGTGAGAGCGATGTGCCCGGTATGCATGACGTCAGTGGCTCTGATCACGGCGAGCGCCGCCTCCACGGGCGGCATCGCCAGGGCGGTCGTGAGCAGACTTCGCAACAGAGCGAAGGGGAACGAGGAGAGAGAACATGGAAAAGCCGAAACGAGATTTGCCGATGGATCCGCCTCCGATCGTGTCGCCGGAGCAGTGGGAAGGGGCGCGCCAGCGGCTCCTCGTGAAGGAGAAGGAACTGACCCGCGCCCGTGACGCGCTCGCCGCCGAGCGTCGGCGGATGCCGTGGGTCGCCGTGGAGAAGGAGTACTCGTTCGACGGACCCGAGGGCCGGGCGAGCCTGCTCGAGCTATTCGAGGGCCGCCGCCAGTTGATCCTCTACCGCGCGTTCTTCGAGCCCGGCGTGTTCGGCTGGCCCGATCATGCGTGCCGCGGCTGCTCTTTCCTGGCCGACCAGGTCGCGCATCTCGCGCATCTGAACGCCCGGGACACCACGCTCGCATTCGCCTCGCGCGCGCCGCGGGCCGACATCGAGCGGCTGAAGGCGCGAATGGGCTGGCAGATCCCGTGGTACGCGATCACGGATGGCTTCGACACCGACTTCGGCGTGAACGAGTGGCACGGCACGAACGCGTTCATCCGCGACGGCGACAAGGTCTTCCGCACCTACTTCGTCAACAATCGCGGCGACGAACAGATGGGGAGCACCTGGAACTACCTCGACATCACCGCGCTCGGGCGCCAGGAGGAGTGGGAGGACTCGCCGAAGGGCTATCCGCAAACGCCGCCGTACAAGTGGTGGAACTGGCACGACGAGTACGGCAAGGCCGAGTCTTCCCACTGGTCGAAAGTCGTCGACGCCGCGAAGGCCTGAACGTCACCGAAGGGAACACACCATTCCGCGCTGGCAGACGAGCTGACGGACGCGTCTGCGCACCCGCATGCTGCTTTGGATCGCCGCCCGTTGCGAGTCGTACGCCTCTCTCCGGCCCTACTCCACCGCGACCAGCGTCACCTTCACTTGGCGATGACGCCCTTCGCGGACGACGTCGAGGGTGATCGTCGCGTCGACCCCCGCCCGCTCGAAAGCGTCGAGCAGGTCGTCGCCGGAATCGACCTTCCTGCCGTTCACCGCGACGATCCGGTCGCCGAGGACGATCCGGCCCGTGCCATTGCTCGCGAGCCCGGTCAGGCCGGCCCCGGCGGCGGGGCTTCCGCGCTGCACGCCATAGATGAGCACGCCCGTGAGGCCCAGCTTCTGAGCGACGGAGTCCGAGACGACGCTGATGCCGATGCCCGGCTCCACGATGCGGCCGTGCGCGATCAGCTGCGGAACCAGGCGGCGCACCGTATCGGCCGGAACGGCGAAGCCGATCCCCGCCGAGGTGCCGCTCGGGCTGTAGATGGCGCTGTTGATGCCGACGACGCGGCCGTGCGAGTCGAGAAGCGGACCGCCGGAGTTCCCCGGATTGACGGCGGCGTCGGTCTGAATGACGTCGTGGATGGTACGCCCCGATGGCGACTGGAGCTCGCGGCCGAGCGCGCTCACGACGCCGATCGTGAGCGAATGATCGAGGCCGAAGGGATTGCCGACGGCAAGGACCGTCTGTCCGACGACCAGGTCGCGGGAGCGGCCGATTTCGATCGGGCGGAGCTCCGCCCGTGAAGCCTTGATCCTGAGGACGGCGAGGTCCTTGTCCTCCGCGTAGCCGGTGACCTCCGCGTCGTAGGTCTGGTGATTCGCCAGGGTCACCGTGAAGGCGTTTCCCTCCTGGATCACGTGGAAGTTGGTCACGATGTGGCCGTCCGCGTCCCAGATGATGCCGCTGCCCGTCCCCTGGGGGATGCGCATGACGTCGAGCGAGAAGAGGTCGCGGCGCAGCGCGATGCTGGTGACGTTGACGACCGACGGCGCGGAGGCGCGGAAGACGCGGATGTTACGCAGCTCGTCGGCGCCGAGTCCCTCGGGTAGCGGGGTTTCTTCGCCTGCGGCGATCGCCCGGTCGGTGTCGGTTGTGGGCTGCGCCGGCGCGACCGAGTGCCCCGGCGGCGCTGCGCCGTCGTCCGCACCGGCACCGATGGAGCGGATCGGGCTGGGGGAGAGGACGAGACCGGCGAGGAAGCCGGCGAGCAGCGAGACGGGAACGCCACCTTGCAGCCTGAGACGCATGAGCGACCTCCATCCTGGGGGTGAACGGGGTGCGGCCACGCGACGCGTCGACTGGCATCGATGGCCGCCGCCGGCAGCGGCCATCGTGACGGGTTGCCCGCCGGAGTACCAGTGCGCCGCCCGGAGGGAGCCACGCGCCCACGCGGCGATGCGAGGGCGCCCTCGCTACGCTCGACGCCAGCTCCAGAGCAGTAGGGTGGCGAAGGCGACCACGAGGACGACGTGGAGAGCCATGAATGCCCACACCTCCGTCACGATGAACGGGCGACACCCGGGGGCGTCCGGGCGCATACACCAGGCCAGGAAGCGGCCGGGCAGGAGCCACAGCTCGAAGCCGCTGTGAAGGATCGCCACCGCCCCCATCCATTGCTTGAGCCGTAGGTCTCCCCAGATCGCCACGAAGATGCGAGCCAGGCCCCCCACGGCAGCGTCGCCGCCTTGCAAGCTCAGCACGAAGGTCAGAAGTGCCCACTGCGCTGGCGCCAGGAACTCGCCCATTCTCGCGGACACGGCGTTGCCGTAGAGCTGCGGCAGCGCGACGGCGATCACACCGGAGATCAGCGGCGGTACGCCACCGAGCCACAGGACGCCCGAGAACCACCGCGACAGGCGTCGCCGCCGCTCGTCGTATTCGGCCGCGCCCACCATTCTCTCCAACGCCGGGATAGTCGCCCAACCCTCGAAGTGCAATGCCGCCTCGGCGGCGTCTGGCGTTCCGCCCTACCGGCGGGCACGCGGCGCGCTTCGCGCCGTAGCGAACTCGCCAGTCCATCGCGATGGCCGAGGCGGTCGCGCGCAGGCGAGGACTGCCTTCACGTCCCACCAAACCCGGGATGTTCTCGTCCTGGATGTGACGATGCGCTTCGCCGTCGCTTCAGTTTGCCTTCAGCAGCTGGACCGCAAGGGTCGCTTCGTAGTGGTTCCCGATGCCGGCATTGATGTTGATGACGCCGCCGGACACATTCACCTGCAGCGGGCCCTTGAAGAACATCCCCGGGCTCGCGGCTTCGGCGGCGTCGAGCTCGAGCCAGTAGGTCGCGGTGAGCACGCACGGCTGGTCGGTCGGACATGCCTGAATCGGCTGCTGTGCGAGCGAAGTACTATTGACGCTGACCGTCTCGAAGAGTCCCCTGGCGTTGTTGGTCAGGGTCGATAGCAACATCACGTCGATCCGTAGGACCGAATGCTTCTTCCCGTGGGCAAGCGTCGCCGTGAGCGGTGCGATCAGGCCCGCCGCGTCGAAGTTCCCGTTGAGCTCACGAACGAACACATTGGTCGACGGGGGTTTCTTGCACGGCGCGGGACAGGACGTCTCCACGACTGCCCAGCTCGAGGTCGCCCCAACAGCGACCAGGACGACGGTACATAGGGCGCGGAACGTAATCATGCTTGTCTCCCTCGAGCTGCGAAAGTTTGGCGCGGAGCATGCGCCGATCGTCGGACGCCCGTCAAACGGCTGGCGCGACCAGACGCCATCGAGGGATTGCGCTGAGTGGGGCGCGAGGAGGGCCGGCACCCAGAACGGCAGTCCGCCGGGCCCACGAATCCGGGCGCTTCGTAGATCGTCGCCAGCCGCCGGGCGGGCGTGTGGATTCGTTCGCGGCCGCTCCGCGCGATCCCAGGCGTCGGCCGTGGCCGACAGCACGGGCTCGATGTCGACCACCGGCGTTCTACCGCCCCGCCCCAATGTCGAATTCGACCGGGCGCGAACGTCACGGTATCCGAAGGCTGACACCGACCAACACGAAGGGAGAACGCTCGACATGTCCAACATCACGGACACCATCAAGCTCCATCGGGTGTTTCGCGCGCCCGCCGAACGGATCTATCGAGGGTTTCTCGACCCCGACGCCGTCTGAAGGGCTCGCGCCGGTGATTTTTCGCTGCAGGGGTCTAACGGACAATAGCTCAGGTCGACCTGGACACCGCGTCGCCAGGCAGGTTCTTGCCAAGAATCGGCTCCCCCACCCCTCGACGACCCCAAGAGTTGGGCGTATCGACGTGGGATGCATCGGACACATTTGCTGTTGCTGGTCGCTCTGCTGTTGGTGCCGTTGGGCCCGCAACGCGGTCACGCGGAAGATCACGCGCTCACGATGCCGCCATCAAGCCTGGACCAGCGCACGCCGCTGCCGCTCCTCGGCATGATGGCCGAGCATCAGAAGCAGAACATGCGCGAGCACTTGGTCGCGATCCAAGAGATCGTTGCCGCGGTCGGGCGTGACGACATGGACGGCGTCGCGAAGGCTGCGAGCCGTATTGGCTACTCGGAGGCGATGGGACAGATGTGCGAGCACATGGGCGCCGCCGCGCCCGCCTTTACGCCCCTCGCCCTCAGCTTCCATCACACGGCCGATACGATCGGTGAAGCGGCCCGGCGTGGTGACCGTGCCGCCGTCTTGACCGCACTCGACCGAACGCTGCAAGCCTGCGTCGGCTGCCACGCGACGTATCGGCAAGAGGTCGTGGACGAGGCGACATGGCAGCGGCTCACACGCGCTGCTGCGCCTTCAGGATCATCCGCTACATCTCCGTAGGGGCCTCGCCTGTGCCGGCGCGGCACTTTCCTCCGACATCCAGCCGCACTCTGGACACGGACGGGCGGAGGAATCGAATCCGGCCACCGTGCGTCCGGTGATGGTCAGGCCCGTGGCGGCGCGAGAACGAGAATCTGCCCGCTCATCTCGGGTTGGTGCATCGTGCAGTAGAACGTGAAGAGAGCCGCCTGGTGGAAGGTGAAGACGTAGGTCGTCTTCCGCAGCGGCGGCAGAACGACGTGCATCAACACCCGGGAGTCGGGAGCCACGAGCATCAGGTCGTGTTCGTCGTCGGGCTGGAGGTTCCAGAAGGTGATCTCGGTCGCTTCGTCCCGATGGACGGCGACGAAGGCGGGGGAGAAGGCGTAGACCTCCCCGAAACGCGCCACCGTCGCCGCGGGTCCGGTCTCCTTGATCGCGACGGCTTCGGTCAGCACCGTGATCGCGGCGGCGACCGCACCCGTCTCCGTGACCGTCACGATCCGTGACGCCGCTGCGTCCGGCAGGTAGCTCGGCCCAACGGATCGGGTCGCCCCGCGCGGGGGCGCGGCGAGAGCATCCGCCGCCGTGAGGGCGATCGCCGTCGTCAGCACGACGAAGAGAGCGGGAAGCTTCGACACGACACGTTCCTCCTCTCGACCTCCAGATGGATGGACCGCCGGCTCGGCCTGGTGTTACACCTCGCGCAGGCGATTGTCCGCCGGGGGGACGGAGCGGTCAGCGAATGATACGCGAAGTCGGAGCGTGGCGTGGTGATTTCGCGGTGCTGACGGGCCCGCTCTGCCTGCCGCTCGTGGGGGCCGGCCCCCGGTCGCTCGATGGATGGCGATCCAGGACGCAGGCCCGCCCCTCGCCGTGAGCACATCGGCAGGCGACCGCCCGGCGCCGGTCGGAGCCGTCGAGGCCGCGCGGCTGCGCGAACTGGCCGCGGTATTCCTGCGTCTGGGTTTCACCGCGTTCGGCGGTCCTGCGGCCCACATCGCCATGATGGAAGACGAGGCGGTCGTCCGGCGGCACTGGCTCACGCACGAGCGATTCCTCGATCTGCTCGCGATGGCGAATGTCCTTCCCGGACCGAGTTCGAGCGAGATCGCGATCTACCTGGGCTACGTGCGCGCCGGCTGGCCCGGACTGCTGGTCGGGGGCGCCTGCTTCATCGTGCCGGCCGTGCTGCTCGTGACGGCCATCGCGTGGACGTACATGCGGTTCGGCGCCCTGCCGCAGGTCGCGGGCGTGCTGTACGGCATTCGGCCGGTCGTCGTGGCGATTCTCCTCCAGGCGCTGTGGCGGCTCGGCCGGACGGCCATCCGGGATACGACCTCTGTGGCCGTCGGGATCGCCGCAGCCGCGATGAGCCTCGCCGGGCTCGCCCCGCTCACCGTACTCGCGGTCTCGGGCGTCGCCCTCGCGATGGCGCGCAGGATGAACACGGCTGGCACGGGCGGCGCCGCGGCGCTGCTGTCCCTTTCGCCGGCCGCCGCGGCCAGCGTGGCTGGTGGCTCCGTCACGCTCGCGAGCCTGTTCCTCCTCTTCGTGAAGATCGGCGCGGTGGTGTTCGGCAGCGGATATGTGCTGCTGGCATTCCTGCGCGCCGATCTGGTCGAACGGCTGCGGTGGCTCACCGAGCAGCAGCTGCTGGATGCGGTGGCCGTCGGACAGGTGACGCCCGGACCTGTCTTCACCACGGCCACCTTCATCGGCTACCTGCTGGCGGGCTGGACAGGCGCAGCCGTCGCCACGCTGGGGATTTTCCTGCCGGCCTTCCTGCTCGTCGCCGCCAGCGGTCCCTTCGTGTCCCGTCTGCGCGGATCGCCTCTCGCGGCGTGGATCCTCGACGGTGTAGCAGTCGGCTCTCTGGCGCTGATGGCGGTCGTCACGTGGCAATTGGGCCGTGCGGCCGTCGTGGACGTCGCGACGGCCGGCCTCGCAATCGGGAGCGGCGTCATGCTCCTCCGCTTCCAGCTCAATGCGACGTGGCTGATCGTGGCCGGTGCAGGAATCGGAATGATCCCCGGCGTCACGCGCGCGCCGTGAACGAACGCAACGCGCAAACGACGCACGAAGGGTCGCGGGCGCGCAGTGCTCGGCTACGCGCGCGAGCGACGACGGGCGGCGTCACCGTGGCTCGATCCACTTCCTGGTCCCCGCTACCTCGTCAATGCGGTCCTCCAGATCGCGGAGCGCTTTGGGTCCGCCGAAGTAGTCCTCGACCCGCTTGACGCGGTCGCCGAGCCGCAGGGACACGAAGGTGGTCGGTAGATCAGTGACCTCCGTCACGCTCCCGTCCGCATTCTCGACGGATCGATAGGAGTCACGCAGCGAGAAGAAATCGATCGCCTCGAAGCCGTGCACGAGCGCGCGCACGGCCGCCGGGTCGATGTGAGCGCCCTGCTTACCGGTCACGCCCACGTACCACCGTCCCTCGTAGGATACCGAGCCGTCGCCCGCGATCGTCACCGTGTAGACCGGACATGAGCCGAAGCACGCGGTGCGCTCCAGGGTGATTTCGATCGGGGCGTCGCTTGCCGTGGCGGAGGCTCCCGCAAGCGCGAACACGACGATCATCGCCGCGCCGATCGTCGTCTCGGCGCGGTTCACCGTGGACCTCCCGGTCGCGGCGGGGCCAGGGGGCGAATGATGCTCGCGTAGCGACGGAGAGCCGCTTCGCTGCCTGCGAGTCGCAGCTTTCCTTTGCGTATCGCATCGCGCCCGCGCAGGCGCCCCACTCCCACGTCGACGAACGTGGTCGCATCGACATGGATCTCCACGTCGGCAGGCCGGCCGCTGTGCCCCTCGATCACTTGCATCTCGCCATCGTCCACGATCACGCTGATCACCGAGTCGTCGATGTGGAACTCATACACGTCGTGCACGTCGCACGCCGACGAGGCATCGAAGGTCTCGCGGAGAAAGAGGAACCCCCAGGCGGGACGAAACGCCTCGGCGCGCTTTCGACGGTTGGCCGCGAGGACTCGAACACCCCATGCCGCGAGTGGAACCATCGCTCGGGCGAGATCCTGCCCCTCTTCGGTCAGCTCATACACCCTCGACGCGGCCGGAGGCGACAGCGTGCGCCGGGCGATCAGTCGCGCATCCTCGAGCCGGTTCAGCCGCTCGGTCAGTACCGACGTGCTGATCCCTCGCAACCCTTCCTCGAGATCCGAGAAACGACGCGGCCCGAAGAAAAGCTCGCGGATGACCAGCAGGGTCCACCGCTCCCCGACCAGATCGAGCGCCTTCGCCAAGCCGCAGTATTGCCCGTAGAGCTTCTCCGCCACGGTTCCTCCGTCGGATTGACCACCTTACACGTGTGGGCGTATACTTTGCAACTCGAAGCATATACTTTGTGTTTCACAGTTTGCCGGGAGGAGGCCCGATGATCGAGAAGGTGGTCGAGACGTGGCACCGGTTCCTTGCGGGCGAGCCGGGGGCGCTGGACGGTCTGCTGGCGGACGACGTCGTCTTCTATTCGCCGATCGTCTACACCCCTCAGCGCGGCAAGGACGTAACGATGATGTACCTCCGTGCGGCCGCCCAGACGCTGCCGGGCGACCCTGCTCATGGCGCGTTTCGCTACACGAAGCAGGTCCTCGCCGGCAACGTGGCCATGCTCGAGTTCGAGACGACGCTCGACGGCAAGTACGTCAACGGCGTCGACGTCATCCGCTGCGATGACACCGGGCGCATCGCGGAGTTCCGCGTGATGATCCGGCCGCTGCAGGCCGTCAACGCGGTACACGAGCAGATGCGGGCGATGCTCGCGTCGATGCAACCGTAACCGCACGCGGGCGAGAGGCGAACGACATGGCGTCCGTGAGCCGGCAGTGCAACATCCCCGAGGGGATCCGCTCCCTCGGAGGCATGGAGCGTCCCGATTACATCGATCTCTTTTCCGTGACGACCAACGGAGCCGCAGGTGCCTCGCCGGAGCAGTGGTCTCGGACCGCGATCGAAGACGTGGCGGGCCGGGGCGGCCAATTCATCTGGCGCGGGGTCCTCGGTCTGCGGCTGAGGTCGCGGCCTCCGACCGAGCGCGTGGGCGGATGGAAGATCGCCGAGCGCGGCGCAGACTGGATGAGGCTCGAGGCGTCTTCGTGGTTCCTCACCGCGCATCTCGTGATCCGACTGGACGACGAGCATCTGTCCATCGGTACGTTCATCCACTACGACCGTCCGATCGCGGCGCTCGTCTGGGTCCCCGCGTCCGCGGTCCACCGCCGTCTGATGCCCGGCCTCCTCCGCGGGACGGTGCGTCTGCAAGCCGCCGGTCGCACACGCTCGTGATGCCACCCCCCGCTGGCGGCCGGGTGGCGGCCGACCATCACGGCGGCGCGGCGTCCGTGCAGGGCTCCGCCGCCCAGCGGCGCTCGACGTGCGACATCAGTGCCGGGTAGATGATCATGCGGCGCGCGGGCCAGATGGCGGCCAGGTAGAGCCGGGTGAAGGAGCCGCGCGATTTGATGTAGACGGCGAGCTCCGGCGAGGCGTCCAGCGCACAGCTGACGTGCATCAGCGCGTGCACGGTGTCGTTCGAGACCTCGTAGAGCGCTTCGTCGTCGAAGCGGTACACCGGCCTGAGCTTCGCGACCGGCAGCGGCGAGGGCTCGTCGACGGTGAAACGGTTACGCGCACGATCGGTCGCGTCGAGGCGCTCCGCGACGAGGTGCTCGGCGCAGCCGGGAATCGGGCGGCTGTTCGGATGGTCGTCCCACCCCATCACTCGTCCGACGACGACCCGTACGCGACTGAGCACCGAGCGCTCCATGGCATGAATGGCTTCCCAGTATGTGTCGAGGAAGGCGTCGAAACCGCGGGGTCCGCCGGGCCGGACCTCGAACCGCCACACGTCGAGCAACTCGAAGTCCGCCGCGAGGGTGTGCACCCGCCACGGGTGCGCGAAGTGGGCCGCTCTGTTGGTCTTCATATGCGGATCGCGCGGGCATCGATCACCGCACGGCGGACGCGCCCGCGGGGAACCGGCCCGTCGCGTGTAGCAGGATACTCGACCTTCACGCGACCCGAAGTGTTCACGCCACGGCGCCGCTCGCATGGATCACCCGACCGACTCCGCACGGCTCCAGGGCGTCCCACGCGACGCGCTTCGGCACGCTGAGTCTGATACAAGCAGGTCGAATGTCCCCGGCAACGCCTACGATCGAGCACCTCGGGACGACCGCCGAGGTCCAGGCATTCGCGGACGAGGCCCGGTCCGAAGGCCGTCTCGCGCTCGATACCGAGTTCCTCTGGGAGCGGACGTATGCGCCGATTCCATGCCTGGTGCAGGTCGCGACCGAGCGGCGACTGGCGGTCATCGATCCCCTCGAAGGAGGCGATGTCGGTCCGATCGCGGAGCTGGTAGCCGACCCGGACGTCGAGCTGCTGATGCACGCCCCGTCGGGCGACCTCCTGTTGTTCGCCCGACGCTTCGGCGTACGGCCGGTGCGGGTCTTCGACGTGCAGCTCGTCGCGGGATTCGTCGGGCTGGGGTCTTCGCTCGCCTACGACCGGCTCGTCGAGCGGGTGCTGCGCATCCACCTTCCGCACAACGAGACCTTCAGCACCTGGTCGAGGCGCCCGCTCTCGGCGACCCAGGTGGCGTACGCCGCAGACGACGTCCGCCATCTGCATGCGATCGCCGACGCGCTCTCGCGCGAGCTCGAGCGGCGGGGCCGCACCGCCTGGGCACAGGACGAGCTCGACCGGAGATACGGCGACCGCATCGGTGCGCCGGATCCCCGTCGCGCCTACCTCAAGCTTCCGCGACGGGGCCGCTTGACGGGACGCCAGCTCGCCGTCCTGCGCGAGGTGGCCGCGTGGCGCGAGGCGGAAGCGCAAACGAACGACCTCCCCGTGGGCTGGGTATTGAAGGACCCGACGGTTCTGGAGATCGCGCGCACGATGCCACGTGATCCCGCTGCGATCGCGCGGGTTCGAGGCGCCGGAGGGATCGCGGGCTCGGCGCTCAGGCGCCTTCTCGACGCTATCTCGGCCGGAATCGGAGCCGAGCCGGTCGAGACGCCGCGCGAGCTGTCCGTGGACGTCGCTCGCCGCGTCGCGACGGCATCGGAGCTCGCGTCCGTCCTGCTTCGTATCCGTTGCGACGAGGCGGATCTCGCGCCCGAGCTCGTGGCGACGCGCGGGGAGTGCGAGCGCTTCGTCGAGGGGATCGTGACCGACGATCTCGCCGGGCACCCGCTTGCAGAGGGATGGCGGAACACGCTCGTCGGCGGCGAGCTGCGTGCGCTCGTGGAGGGCCGGATCGCGATTGCCGCGCTCGCGGGTGCTCCGTACCTCGAGATCATCCGACGCTAGCCTGACCGAGAACCCATAGCCGCCGAGGCATGGACGCTCGGGATGCGCACCAGCTCCGAGTCCACGATGGACCCCCCGATGGGCGATCGGTATATGAAACGTAGATCAAAACGAACGGGGAATGGCGCTCCCGCTGTCGGGGCTCGGCCCCCGCCACGCTCGTCAGCAGAGTGACCAAACCTACGGAGCGGCCGGCGGCTCCGGAACTATCGGCTGGTCCGGGTTGGGTGTGGTCGGCGGCGCCGGCATGACGCCGGGTTTGCCGCATGGCCCCATCCCGAGGAGGGTCGCGACCAGTGCCGCATAGATGATCGCCCGGAGTGGCCGCATCACGACGGGCGTGTACCGACCGGCGTGCTCGAAGGCAAATGGGCAGTGGCCGCGAGCCTCCCCCACGCGTGTCGCAGTCCTCGACCCGCCGTCAGTGCCGCTTGAAGTACTGGACGTCCCGCTCGTGACGCTCGGCCGCTCGCCGCGTCCTGAAGGTGCCGAGGTTGCGTCGCTTGCCGGTCTTGGGATCGGGCTTGCGCGAATAGAGCCGATACCCTCCCGATGGGAGCTTGCGGATCACCGAGGCCTCCTACGTACCGCTTCGCTCCATCGTCTTCGCTACACTGACGCTGTCCGGCGTTCCACAGGACCGCGCTGATCGCAGAGGCGTTCGATCGTCGCCATGAGCTGTTCGATCTCGAGAGGCTTCTGCACGTATGCGGACACCTGGAGCAGGCGAGCGTGCCGCGCAAGATCGTCGATGCCGGACACCGCCACGACGGGAATGCCAGCGATCGCGGGGTCCGCGCGCTGCCGACAGCGAAATTCGTACCCATCCACACGGGGCAACCTGAGGTCGAGCACTATGACGCACGGGCGGGGCTCCCGCCGTGCAAGCCTCAGGGCCTCGACTCCGTCGAGGGCGCAGATGACGGCGTACCCGTGCGCGTTCAGCAATGCCTGCAACGCGTCGCGCGTGTCGGGGTTGTCCTCGACGAGGAGGACCGTGTGTGCGTGCGAAGAGGTCGCGCGGCCATTCACAGAATCGATCGTACAGAATGAGGATACGCTAGACATCCGCTGGCGTGCGAGAATGCCCGCCGCGGCGGCGTCGCCGAGGATCGGACGCTGGAACCCTTCTTGCATCCCGCCTCGGGTATGAAGATCGCCATCAACGGGATCGGCGTTGCGGGCCCGACGCTCGCGTACTGGCTGCGGCGGTCGGGTCACCACCCCGTCCTCTTCGAGAAGGCGCCGGCGCCGCGCACCGGAGGCTATCTCATCGACTTCTGGGGGCTCGGCTACGACATTGCGGAGCGCATGGGCCTTCTGCCGATGCTGCGCGAACGCTGCTACGAGATGCGGCGGATGCGGATGGTCGACGACGACGGTCGAGCGGAGGCGTGCGTGGACCTGAGCCCGATGCGGGACGCGCTCCATGGACGTCTCATCAGCCTGGCGCGCGCGGATCTCGCGGCCGCGCTCTGCGGCGCCTGCGACGGCATCCCCGCGCACTTCGGCGTCCACGTCACGGCGCTCGATCAGGAGGCCGACGGCGTACGCGCCACGCTCTCGGACGGCCGGCAGGAGCGCTTCGACGTCGTGGTCGGCGCGGACGGACTGCACTCGCAGATCCGCGCGCTCGCCTTCGGCCCGCAGTCGCGCTTCGAGCGGCCGCTCGGCTGCTACGTCGCGGCGTTCCGCCTGCGCGGCTACCCGCGGCGCGACGAGCTGACGTATGTCTCGCGCACCGTGCGCAAGCGTCAGGTCGCGCGCGTGGCGCTCCGCGGGGACGAGACGCTGATCCTCCTCGTGTGCCGCGCCGATCTGATCGGCCCCGAACCCCCACGCGAGCAGCAGAAGGCCGTCCTCCGCCGCGCCTTCGGCGACATGCGATGGGAGGTGCCGGAGATCCTCGATTGGATGGATCGGACGGACGACCTCTATTTCGACCGCGTCAGTCAGACCCATGTTCCCCGCTGGTCCTCGGGCCGGATCGTCCTGCTCGGCGATGCGGCCGCGTGTCCGTCCCTGCTTGCCGGTGAGGGGACCGGTCTCGCGATGACCGAGGCGTACGTCCTCGCGGGAGAGCTGCATCGCGCCCGCGGCGACGTGGGACGCGCCTTTGCCGCCTTCGAGGCCCGTTTGCGCGCGTTCGTGACCGGCAAGCAGAAGGGCGCGCGCTGGTTCCGCGGATTCTTCGCCCCCGGGAGCACGCTGGCGCTCGCCGTCCGCAGCCTCGCGGTCCATGCGCTCTCGATCCGCGCGCTGGCGAAGCCCCTCGTGGCGCGCTCGCTGCGCGACGACCTCGAGCTGCCGCGCTACCTCGCCGCCTGACGGACGCGGCATCAGCCGCCGAAGGCGCGGCGGAGCTGCCGGAGCACGCTCGCGCACGGAATGCAGGGCCTTGACGGTGATCGAGCCCGGCGGTATGGTTTTCGTCGACTGAGTCGTCGAAAACCGTGCCCAAAGTCGTCGACATCCCCGCCCGACGCCGCGATATCCTGGCGGCGGCCGCCAGCACCTTCGCCCGGCACGGCTACCGCGGCACCAGCCTCGAACGCGTCGCCGCGGCCCTCGGCGTCGGCAAGAGCAGCCTCTATCATTACTTTCCGACAAAGGAGGCGCTGTTTGCGACCCTTGCCGACGAGACGCTGCGCCGCGAGGCCGAGCTGTTCGACGCGCTGACCGCGGCCGAGACGCCTCCAGACGAGCGATTGCGGAGGCTCCTCGACGCCATCGTCGGCATGCTGGACGAGTGGGCCGCCGTCGGACCGCTCCTGGTCGACTTTCTGCGGGAACCACGCGGGCGGCGGCGAGTGCAAGAGACGTTCGCCCACGCCCGGACGGCCCTCGCCCGTCTGCTCCGCGAGGGCCAGCGCACGGGCGCGTTCCGCAAGGGCGCTCCCGAGGCGCTCGCCACCGTCGTCCTCGGTTGTCTCGACGGCCTGCTCCTCGAAGAGCTCGTCGAGCCCGGCATCACGCGAGGGACGGTGCGGAGGATGGCGCGGGAGATGCTCGTCGCCGCGCTGCGGCGGGAGAACGAACCATGAGCACCTATGTCTACATGAGGATCCTGGAATCCGCACCGCACCGCTACGACCTCGGGATGCGACTGCTGTCGTTGGGTCGCGTGGATGCGATGTACGACGCCGTCGCGGCGGCCGCGGTCGGGCGCGATACGAATCCGCGCGTCCTCGAGCTGGGCTGCGGCACCGGCAATCTGACGGCGCGCCTGCTGGCGCACGGGGCCACGGTCACGGCGATCGACCAGGATCCGGAGATGCTCGCGGTCGCGCGCGAGAAGCTCGGCGGCAAGCCCGGTCTGACGCTCCAGGAGATGGCGGCGGCCGAGATCGGCGATCGTTTCCCGGCCGGCGCCTTCGACGCGGTCGCGGGGACGCTCGTCTTGAGCGAGATGAGCGAGGACGAGCAGGCCTACGTGCTGGAGGCCGCCCGCCGCGTCCTGCGTCCGGGGGGACGGCTGGTCGTCGCGGACGAGGTGCGGCCCGAGGGGCTCTGGCCTCGCCTCGCGTATGCGGCGACACGCTGGCCCGCCGCGGCGGTGACCTACGTCCTCACGCAGACGTCGACGCGGACGGTGCGCGACCTGGGCGGCCGCATCAGGGCCGCCGGGTTCGACGTCCGCGAGGATCGCCGGCTCGGGTCGACGGGCCCCGGCCTCGTCGTCGCCGTACGACCGCCCGAGGAGGGCCCGCACTGATGTCGTGGCGCGACTGGCTCGCGGAGATCGTGGAGACGGGCTTCCGGCTCGTACCGTTCCGGACGAGAACGGGCGTACGCGCCGTCGGCCGCCCCGGTCGCTCGAGCCCGGTGCTGCTCACCGGCAACTACGATCTCACGGTGCGGCGCGTCCTGCGCGCGCTGCGAGGCATCGACGCATGGCTCGTGGTCGCGGACTCTCGCGGCGTGAACGTCTGGTGTGCCGCCTCGGGCGGCCATCTCGGCACCCACCAGGTGGTTACGGCGCTCAAGGTCGCGCGCCTCGAATCGCGCGTCGTCCACCGCCAGGTCATCGTCCCCCAGCTCGCGGCCACCGGCATCGAGGCCAAGGAGGTCCGCCGGCGCACGGGTTGGATCGTCCGCTTCGGGCCCGCCGACGCGAAGGACATCCCGGCCTACCTCGCGGCGAATCACGAGAAGACCGAGGCGATGCGGCTCGTGCGCTTCGACCTGCGCGCACGTCTCGAAATGGCGGCGGCCTGGGCGACGCCGATCTCGCTCGGCGCCCTGCCCTTCGGCTGGCGGCATCCGGGCGGTGCGCTCGCACTCGTGTGGACGCTCGCGGTCACCGTGTTCCTGGGCTACGACCGTCTGCCGCTCGGCGAGCGCGGACGCCAGGTCGTTACGGGCGCCGCCGCCACGGGGGGCGCGCTGATCGCGCTGGCGCTCGGGGGTGCACTCACGCTCGGCGCGGCGCTCGGCTGGACCGCCGCGGCGGTCGCCTGCACCGGCCTCCTCACGTTCGACTTCGCGGGCTCGACTCCGACCGCACCCGCGGGCCTCTTCGAAGAGAAGCAGCTGCAGGTCGTCCTCGATCTCGACCGCTGCAAGGGGGCCTGGTCGTGCTGGGCGGTCTGTCCGGAGGCCGTCTTCGAGAAACGCCCCGAGGTCCACAAGGTTGCCATCGTGCGCGACGACCGGTGCATCCGGTGCGGCGCCTGCCTCGTGCAGTGCCCACAGGACGCGCTCGCCTTCGCGGCCCCCGACGGTCGGCGCGTGGAGCCGGAAACCATCCGCCGCTACAAGCTCAATCTGCTCGGCCGGCGGGCCATTCGGTCGTCCGGCCGCGAAGCCGAGCGCGTGGCGAAGCTGGAATGAGGCCTCGAGAAGCAGTCGCGGCCGGGCTCCGACCGCGCGCCCGTCTCACTGCTCGAGCGCCTTGCCGAGGGCTTCCATCTCCCGGCCGAAGCTCGACCAGTCACCAGCGCGCAGCGCGTCCAGCGCGGCGCGGTAGTGCGCGCGCGCGGTCGTCGCCGTCACGGTCTCCGGCGGGGGTGCAGTCGCCGACTCGACCACCGGCGGCGGCGCACCGGACTTGAACACCGCAGCGAGGGCCGCCTCGAGCGTCGGCTCCATCGCCAGCCGGTCGCCGTAGGCGACGATCACGCGTTTCAGCTCCGGGATCTGCCCCTGATCGGAGCGCAGATAGAGCGGCTCCACGTACACCAGCGAATCCTCGACCGGGATCACGAGCAGGTTCCCGCGGATGACTTTCGATCCCCTCTGGTTCCAGAGCGAGAGCTGCTGCGAGATCGTGGTGTCCTGATCGATTCGTGCCTCGATCTGCTGCGGCCCGTAGATGAGCCGCTCCTTCGGGAACTCGTACTCGACGAGCTCGCCGTAGTCGGGCGGATCGCAGCGCGCGGCCAGCCAGGCGACCATGTTGTTGCGGTTGGACGGCGTCATCGGCTGCATGAGGATGAACTCCTCGCGCGCGCCGCCCGGCAGCTTCATGATGACGTAGTAGGGCTCGGCCGCGCGAGCGCGCTGCCGCCGACGGTGCTCGGTCGGAAGGCTCCAGAGGTCTTCCTTGTTGTAGAAGACGTCCGGGTTGGTCATGTGGTACGTGCGGTACATCTCCGCCTGGATCGAGGAAGAGATCCTCCGGATAGCGCACGTGGCCTCGGAGATCCTCGGGCATCTCGGCGAATGGCCGGAAGAGCCCGGGAAAGATCCGGGCGTAGGCCGCGAGGACGGGCTCCTTCTCGTCCATGGCGTAGAAGGTGACCGTCCCGTCGTAGGCGTCGACGACGACCTTCACCGAGTTGCGGATGTAGTTGAAGGTCTGCCCCCGCGACCGGCTCGGAATAAGGGAAGGTCTCGGCCGTCGTATAGGCGTCCTGGATCCAGTAGAGCCGGCCGCCCGACACCACGACGTAGGGGTCGCGGTCGAGGAGCAGGAACGGCGCGATCGTCGAGATGCGGTCGGCGATCGCGCGCCGAAAGAGGATGCGGCTTTCCGCCCGCAGGTTCCCGGAGATCAGCAGATTCACGTCGCGGAAGCTCCAGGCGAAGAGCGCGCGGCGCAACCACGACCCGAGCGCGACGCCGTCCTTTCCGCCATACGAGTTCGAGACGTTCTGCTCGCCCTTCGGATAGTCGAACTCCTCGGCCGCGGCGTTCACGATCACGTAGTCGTCGGTCTCTTCGCCGAAATAGATGCGGGGCTCCGCCAACTCCAGGCCGACCGGCGACTGCGGCGGGATGTCCTTCAGGAAGAACCCCGGCAGACCTTCGCCCTCGATCTCCGTGACCGGGCTCATCACCGCGCCGAAGCCATGCGTGAACTGCAGGCGCTGGTTCACCCACGTGCGCGCGTTCGGCGGCAGGAGCGATGGCGAGATTTCGCGCGCCGCAAGCATCACCTGGCGCCGCGCGCCCTCGAGCTCGTAGCGGTCGACGTCGACGTCGTGGAAGTCGTAGTAGAGCCGGATCAGCTGCAACTGGCGGTAGCTGTCGAGGAGCGGCTGCGGATCCCAGAGCCGGATGTTCGAGAAGGTGGCCTGGTTGCGCTCGACGGCGGCCTCGTCGAGCCTCTGCACCGACGGGAACGGCCGCGGCTGGATGGCCTCGAGGCCGTACGCGCGGCCGGGTCATCGCGATGTTCTTCTCGAGGTAGGGCCGCTCCAGGCGGAGCTCGTCGGGGCGCACGCGCAGGCGCTGGAACAGATCGGGCAGGATCGCCGAGGCCGATTGCCGTCGCCGAACACGACGACCACCGCCGCGACCGGCAGGCGCCAGCCCTGCGCGCGCACGTTCGCCGCCGCGAGGCCGGCGCCCGCCAGGGCCGCGGCCACGAGAACCCATTGGAACGGCAGGGTCACGTGCGTGACCGTGTAGCCGGCGCCGAAGACGGCGCCATACGATGCGAGCAGCAGCTCGTAGCGGCCGATCCAGTACCCGGCCGCTTTGACGAGCAGGAAGAGCGCGAGCACGAGCGACAGCAGTGCCGACGCGCCGCCGGCGGCATCAGCGCGCCGGGCCGGCGGAGATCGATCGCGCCATGGAGCCAGAAGACCGCGCCGGCGAGCAGACCGGCGAGGACCACCGTCGCCATCGCCCCGCCGACGAGCGCCTGATAGGCGGGCAAGGCGAAGACGAAGAAGCCGAGGTCGCGACCGAAGTACGGGATCCGTCGATCCCGAACGTCCCACCGTGGAGCCAGAGCAGGTAGGTCTGCCAGCTCGCCGCCTGCGCGATCGCAACCAACACCGCGATCACCGCCGCCGGCCGCGAGCACCATGGCGCGCCACGGGAGGCGATCGGCGACCGGCGCGATCAGCTCGGGGAGCGTGGCCGGGCCGTTGCCGGTGCGCCGGAACACGACCTGCACGCCGCCCGCGCTCCGTACGCAGCGCACGGCGGCGAGCCCGACGGCCGCGACGACCGCGTAGCAGAACGCGAACGCGAGCGCGAAGCATGCGAGCTTCGCGACCAGGACGGTGCGGAACACCACCAAGACGCCGAGCTGACGGAACCACAGGGCATCGACGAAGAAGCCGCTGCCGACACCGAGCAGCGTCGATCGCGATGACGACCGCGATCCCGGCGGCGATGAGGGACGGCCTAGGCACGAGCCCGCGACCCGCTCCGCGGCGATGCCGTGCACCGTTTCGCGGACCACCGGCGGCGGGCACAGCCGGATGAACAGCCAGAGTCCGGCCAGCACGACCGCGACGTCGTCCATCTCGCCGATCACCGGGACGAAGTCGGGGATGACGTCGAACGGCGAGATCGACGTAGACGCAGCGTCGACACGAGCAGCGCCTTGGGAAGGATCGACACCCGCCGGTCGCGGAAGAGCCGCCAGTAGAGCCGCGCGAAATTCGGGAGGTGCAGGAGCACCTGGAGGGCCCGCCCGGTGAAGAGGTAGCGTGGAAGCGACGTGCCCGACAGCGCCACGCCCCCATGGATGACGTGCTCCGGCGAACTCGTCAATCGTACCGGTGCAGGCCGCGTCGACGCGCGGTGGGTGCGGGGGCCGGCATCCGGTCGCTGACGAGGAACCAGGCGAGCGCATAGCCCCGAGACGCCGGGCGCCCAGATCCACCCGATCGGCCTCACCCGGCCTGCGGGCTTCCCCCGAGGCGCAAACCTGGCCCTCGGCACGACCTCGCTCTATGGTGGCGGCCGTGCCCACGCCGACGCCACGGAAGCGAGGTGTGTTCCACTGGGAGCGTCGGACGCCGACCGTCGCCCGCGGCCACCTGTTCATGGTCGTGGTCGCGATCATCTGCGGCATGGGCAGCGGTCTGGGCGCGGTCGCCCTGCGCGCGCTGATCCTCGCCGTCCAGGACGTCTTCTTCGGCCGCGGTACGCACCCCCTGGCGCTGGTCGAACACGCCTCGTGGTCGTGGCGGCTGGTCGCCCCGGCGCTCGGCGGGCTCGTCGTCGGCCCGCTGGTGCACTTCCTCGCGCGCGAGGCGAAGGGCCACGGGGTGCCGGAGGTGATGGAGTCGATCATCCTCCGCGGCGGCGCGATCCGTCCGCGCGTCGTCGTGGTGAAGGCGGTGGCTTCGGCGATCTCGATCGGCTCGGGCGGCTCGGTCGGCCGCGAGGGACCGATCGTGCAGATCGGGGCCGCGCTCGGCTCGACGATCGGTCAGCTCCTGGGAGTGAACGCGAATCAGCTCCGGACCCTCGTCGGCTGCGGCGCCGCGGCCGGGATCGCCGCCGCGTTCAACGCACCGATTGCGGGCGCACTGTTCGCGGTCGAGATCCTTCTCGGCGACTTCGGCGTGCCGCAGTTCAGCCCGATCGTCATCTCGTCGGTCGTCGCGACGGTCGTGTCCCGGCATTTCCTCGGCAACTTCCCGGCATTCGTGGTGCCGCCGTACGAGCTGATCAGTCCCTTCGAGCTCTTCCCGTACGTCCTGGTCGGGGTCGCGTCCGGGTTCGTCGCGCTCGCCTTCGTCACGGTGCTCTATCGCAGCGAGGAGCTCTTCGAGCGGCTACGCATGCCGGAGTACCTGAAGCCGGCGCTCGGCGGGCTGTTGGTCGGCTCGATCGGGATCTGGCTCCCGCAGGTGTTCGGTGTCGGTTACGACAGCATCAACGCAGCCCTGACGGGCCAGATTCCGCTCGCCCTTCTGGGTATCCTGGTCGCCGGCAAGCTGCTCGCCACCTCGATCACGCTCGCGTCGGGCGGCTCGGGCGGTGTCTTCGCCCCCTCGCTCTTCCTCGGCGCGATGACCGGCGGCGCCTGCGGTACGCTCATCCATCACGCCCTGCCGGCGTGGACGGCCGCCTCCGGCGCCTATGCCCTCGTCACCATGGGCGCGGTCGTCGGCGCGGCGACGCACGCGCCGATCACCGCGATCATCATCATCTTCGAGCTCACCGGCGACTACCGCATCATCGCACCGCTGATGGTGGCCTGCGTCATCAGCACCCTGATCGCCACCCGCTTCAGCCGGGATTCGATCTACACGTTGAAGCTGCGCCTGCGCGGCCTCGAGCCGTTCAAGGAGGAGGAGCCGAACGTACTCCTCGGGCTGCACGTGCGCGACGTCATCGACCGGGCGCCGGAGGTGATCCCCGCCCCGGCGCCGCTCGAGCGGGTCCTCGAGCTCGCCGTGAGCAGCGAGCACGGGGAGTTCTTCGTCACCGACACCGACGACAGCCTCGTGGGCGTCGTGCGGCTCTCGATGCTGCGGCGGCTGCTGTTCGACCTCGACACGCTGCGCCCGATCCTCGTCGCCGCCGACCTCGCCGACACCTCGATCCCGTATGTCACCGAGAACGAGAACCTGGACGTCGTGATGCGCCTCTTCAGCGACGTCGACGCCGAGGAGCTGCCGGTCACGGATCCGCGCGATCCGCGCAAGCTGATCGGCAGCATTCACCGGCAGGCGGTCATCCGGGCACGCAACGCGGAGCTGCTACGCCGCGACCTGGCCGGCACCTTCGCCAGCACGGTCAGCCTCGTCGGCAAGGGCCGCAAGGTCGAGGTCGGCGACGGGTACGTGGTCGAGGAGCTCCGCGCCCCGCGCGCGTTCATCGGCCGGACCCTCCGCGAGCTCGACATCCCGGGACGCTACGGCGCCCATGTCATCTTCATCCGCAGCCGCCGCGGTGCCGACGGGACACATCTGCGCGTCGCCCAGGCGAACGAGCGCGTCCGCGAGGGCGACTCCCTGATCGTCGCCGGGCTGAAGGAGGGTGCCGCTCGGCTGCGGCGGCTCTGACGGCAGGCAGTCGGCGCCCGTTGCGGGCGCAGGCGCCCGAGGACGCGCGGTACCCGGCAGACGGACGCCCGATTTGCGAAGTCGGGAATCGGCCTCAGTGCGACGGCTTCCGAGCGCGGATCGTCAACGAGCGCACCGAGCGCGCGATGCTCTCGACATCGACGTTCGCCGCCCTCGCCTCCGCGAGGACGTTCTTCGGCAGGAGCGCCAGCGCGACCTGGCCGAAATCCTTGTCCCCGAGTACCTCGACGTCGACGAGGCCGGCCGACCGGATCGCCCCCAGGTAGTCGGTCCGCAACGCCGCCCCCGCAACGCACCCGGCGATCGCGACCGCTTGCTCGGCGGCCCACGCCGGTAGCGGCGCGTCCAACACGACATCGCTCACCACCAGACGCCCACCGGGGCGCAGGACCCGCGCGACCTCGCGATACACCTGCCCCTTGTCCGGGACGAGATTGATCACGCAGTTCGAGATGACCACATCCACCGATGCGTCGGACACGGGCAACGCCTCGATGTGGCCTGCGCGGAACTCGACGTTCGTCGCCCCGACGCTCGCGGCGTTCTTCCTCGCCCGCTCGAGCATCTCCGGCGTCATGTCGACACCGATGACGCACCCGCTCGGCCCGACCTCCTTCAGCGCGAGGAGCGCGTCGAACCCGGCGCCCGAACCGAGATCGAGCACCACCTCGCCGGCCTGGAGCATGGCCTCGGCCAGGGGCGCCCCGCACCCGACGCCGAGATTCGCGCCTTCGGGTACCGCCGCCAGATCATCGTCCGTGTAGCCACTGCGGCGCGCCAGATCTGCCGTTTGCGACGCGCAGCACGGGACGTCCGGGATGGAGCCCGTGCGGGCTACCTCGCCGTAGTAGTCGCGAACGATGCCATGAACCTGCTCTTGCCGGGCCTTGGTGGTCACGATGCGAAGCCTCCTTGGCGGCCCCGATAGGCTATCGCCGCGTGCGGCGCGCGACAAGTCGAGGCCAGCGCGCTCTGGCAATCCACCGGGCCGGGTCCTCGTGGGGACACGCCGAAGCGGCACGGGCAGCGTGCCGCCTCGGCGTGGGTCGTGGCGGGGGAAGAGGAATCGACTCAGCGGATGATCTTCCCGACGGTGGAGTTGATCTTCTTCACGTCGTCGAGGGAGACGACGACGAACTCGGGGTCGGCGGCGGTCAGGTCGGCGAAGGTGATCTGCCCGCCAGCCTGACTCGTGCAGTAGACCTGCTCGACGTCGACCGTGCGCAGGGTCACCGCGAGATTGCCGGTCGCACGGACGAAGAACCGCACCAGGAACTGGTAGCCGGCGTCAGGGTCCTGCACACGTTCGAGCGTGCAGAAGCCGCCCTGCCCGGTGACGTCCGCCGTGGGGATGCCGGTCCTGGCGTGCCGTCCAGTCGTCGGACTGATGAGCGGGACGTTGTCGGCGTCGCGATCGACGTTGCCGAAGATCAGGGCGTCCGCCTTGCCCTTGCCGCCGACGAAGGCCTCGCTGCCGTCGCCGGCGCGCCACAGCGCGATGTCGTTGCCGTCGCCGCCGATCATGGCATCGCTGTTCGGAGTCGCGCCCTGCTCGGTACCGCCGACGAGGATGTCGTTGCCCGGGCCGCCGAGCAGCACGTCGGCACCGCCGAGTCCCACCAGCACGTCGTCACCGTTGCCGCCTTCGATGACGTCGGCCTTGTCGAGGCTTTGATTCACCGCCCCGACGGGCTGAATCTGCGCGTTCGCCTGCGTATCGTCGTCGAGCCCGAAGAGCAGATCGTCGCCGCTCGTGCCCTTGACGTATGCGGCGTGCGCCGCGCCCGCGCTTCCGACCAGCGCACACAGCGCCGCAGCCAGAACGCGACCCTTCATGTCCCTGTACCCACTCGTGTTACGCATCGTGTCCTCCTTGGGTGGATCGTCGACCCACCATCGTGTCGTTGTGGAGGCTACGCGCGAGCCCCGAGGTCGGATGCGGGGCATGTTCCCCGGAGTTGCGACCGCCACCGGCGTCGTGGCAGGAGGTGACGTCGGCGAACCGGATCGAAAGAGGATCCTTCGATGCGCATCAGAATCCCGATCCTCGCCATGCTCCTCGTGGCTGCCATGCGGCTGCCTGGCGAGGCTCGCGATGTCGAACTGATCGCGCTCGACGACTCGAACACGCTGGTCCGCTTTCATTCCGAGCGACCGGGCGAGGCGACCCCCACGAAGGTGCGCGGGGTGAACGGCACGCTCATCGGGATCGATCGTCGTCCCGCGAATCAGTTGCTCTACGGGGTCAGCACGACGAACGACGTCTATACGATCGATCACGGGTCGGGCGTCGCCACCCTGGTCAGCACACTCACGATCCCCTTCGACGCGGGTCCGCGCTCCGGGCTCGACTTCAATCCCGAGACCGATCGGCTGCGGCTCGTCGGCGGCAACGGCCAGAACCTGCGGGTCCACGTCGACCTCGGCGCCGCGGCGGCGGACGCGCCGCTCCACTATGCGGCGACGGACCCGAACGCGGGCAGGCGGCCGGCGATCGCCGCCGCGGCCTATACGAACTCGGTTGCCGACGCCGCCGCAACGAAGCTCTTCGACATCGATAGCGGCCTCGACGTCCTGGCGTTGCAGGATCCGCCGAACGACGGCGTGCTGATGACCATCGGACCGCTCGGGGTCGATTTCGGCCCCCTCGCCGGATTCGACATCATGAGCGACGGCGCGGTGGAGCGGGCGTTTGCCGTCGCGGGCCCGGCGCTGTACGAGATCGACCTCACGACCGGGACCGCGCGGCCACTCGGCGCCGTGGGCGGGAGCGCGAGTCTCATCGGCCTCACCGTCGTTCCGGGGACGGAAGGCGAGCGTCACTGAGTCCCCCACCGATCGACGAAGGTGCCGTGCATCCGATCGGTTCCCTCCGGCGTACCATGATCGAACGGTGGCAGAGTGGCGACGGCTGGTCATTGGCACGCAACATGCTCGCACACCACGTCTCTCGCCGGTGCCCGGGAACGCATGACAGCAACGCCACCTGACCCCGCCGATACTCCGGCGCAGACGGACGCGGAGCTGCTCGCGGCGCTCGCGGTCGATCCGTCGGGCGCGCTCGGGGCATTGTACGATCGTCACGCGGGGCTGGTGTATGGACTGGCATTGCGGGTGCTCGGCGTGCCCTCCGAGGCCGAGGACCTGACGCAGGAGATCTTCTTGGGGCTATGCACGAAATGCGACTACGATCCGGCGCGCGGCTCGCTGAGCGCGTTCCTCGTGACGCTCACGCGCTCGCGCGCGATCGACAAGATCCGCGCCCGAGCGCGGAAGACCCGGTTCCTGGAGAGCTGCGGGAACGTCATCCCCGAGAACCTCGTCGCGTCGCCCCCCGAGCAGCTCTCACTCGCGGAGTGCTCGGAGCGCGTGCGCACGGCACTCGCCGGGCTTCCGGAGGCGCAGCGCCGCGTGCTCGAGATGGCATACTACCGGGGCCTCAGCCAGAGCGAGATCGCGGCCGAGCTCGAGACACCTCTCGGGACGGTCAAGAGCTGGGCACGCCGGGGGCTCTTCAGCCTGCGCGAGTCGCTCGCGCCACTTGCGGGATGAGGCGATGATCGACCCGACCGACCGCGAGGCGCTCGAGGATTTCATGACTCGCTACGTGCTCGGCGAGCTGCGCGACGACGAGACGCGGGACATCGAGCGGCTCGTCGAACGGCACCCCGCGCTTCGCACCGAGATCGCGCGCCTGCAGCGGACGTTCGGTCTGATCCCCTATGCCGCGGTGACCGCGCCGCCGCCCGCCCTGCGCGGCCGCATCCTCGAGGCGGCACGCGGCGCCGAGGTGGCGCGTCCGACACCGTCTGCAGGCACCGAGGTACGGCGACCGCCCGCGCCCCTGTCCCGTCGGTCGACACGGATTTTCTCGGTCGCGCGCGTGGTCGGATCGATCGCGGCGCTGCTCATCGTGGCGCTCGCCTGGGACGGCTATCGCCTGCGACAGGAGCTCGAGCTGCAGCGCGACGTCGCGACGACGTTGCAGCAGCCGAATGTGGTCCATCAGTTCGCGCTCCGCGGCACGGGCATCTCGCTGGCGGCGGGGACCGTGGTGCTCGATCTCGACGCGAAGCGGGCCGCCGTCGCGATCCGCGGCCTCCCGCCCCTCCCGCCCGGGCAGACCTATCGTCTCTGGGCGCGGGTCGGCGATGGGACCGTACCGTGCGGCCAGTTCAACGCCGATGGGCACGGCGTGGTAACGAGCCGGTTCGCGATCCCGGTCGACGCCTACACCTCGCCGGTGTGGCAGCTCTTTCTGAACGTCGAGCCGACGGAGCAGGGCGCGCGTCCCGTCGGCCGCACGGTCATGGTCAGCACGTGACGCTCAGTAGCGAAGGGTCAGCTCGACGTACCCGTAATTCGCGCTCCGTCCGCTGAACGTCGCCCCGACCACGCCCTGACCGAAGGCGTGAGCGTAGTAGGCGCTGGCGGACAACCGCTCGTAGACCTTCACGTCCACCCCGCCCTCGACGACATGGGCAAGCCCGCGATGTCCGTTCGCAGGGATGCCGGCGAACCCGAAGACGCGATCGTTCGTCGCGCCCCCACCGGAGTACCACAGGTCGTGGGGCTCGGTGAGCCGCAGCCAGTGGTAGTCGGCGCGGACGGTCGCCCGACCGAAGCGGTTGGCGATCATCTGCACGAACAGATCCTCGTCGTTCATCAGGTTGTAGAAGGGAAACTGCGCATAGATGCGCGCGGTCGGCAGGACCTGGAAGAAGGTGCGATGCTCGCCGTCGGCGGGGTCGTCGTCGCCGGAGGAGCGGTCGTAGCCGGCGCGAATCCACGGCGCCATGGGGAGGCGCGGGAGCTCGTAGCCGGCTTCGAGCGCGTAGGCCCACGCGTGGTGATCGAGGACGCCCCAGGTCCCGCCCTGGAAGGCGGCCCAGACGAGCCCGTCGAGCGAGCCGGGTCCGGCGTCGACGACGGTGATCGCGTGACCGCCCCACGAGTGCACCACGATGTGCCCCTTGTCCGCCGTCCGCACCGCCGCCGGACGGTTGTCGACCTTCACCGCCGCACCGCGGTCGTCCTCGTAGTAGAGGTAGAAGAGCCGCACGTCGGCAGGCGGCGTATGCGGGAGGCGCTTCGCGGTGAGCGTGATCCCGGCGAGGCTCACGTCGTCGATCTCGCGATTCGCGCTCACCTCGAAGCCTCCCGCGGTCGGGCGGCTCACGAAGGCCGTCGTGTTCCACGCCGGGCGATCGATGGCGAACCGGGCGCCGTCGAAGCTGCGCGTGACGTGGGTGTAGCCGAAGGGGCCGACGAGCCGCTCGGCGATCCGCATGCGCTTCAGGGCGGCAAGCGTCGCGTCCCCCGGCACGGTCTCCAATCCGTCGCGGTATTCGAAGCGTCCGACCTCCGCCGAGAGGCCGCTCCGCCGCAGCGTCAGATGCGCCTGTTTGAGGAACGGCTCGCCCTGATCGCGATCGCGCGTGTTGGCGAAGTAGATCGCGCCCGGCCCGAGATTGCCGAAGGGCGCACCCAAGCTCGCGTCGTCCGGCAGATGCACCAGGCGGGTATCCTGCACCTCCATCCCGAGGTCGGCGTGTGGAAACAGCAGCCGCAGGCCGGCGCGCAGCTGATTGCCGTAGAACGCGTAGCGCGGCGCGCCCGCGGGCGCGCGGCCGGCCGGGGGGCGAAAGAAGTCGACGACCTCGGCACGGGCACGGTCCTGCGCCGTCAGCGTGACGTGGTCGCGCCAGTCGGCATGCGCAGGCCCGGTCCCGCCGATGGCCAGCGCGACGACGAGCAGGCAGGACCAACGATTCATCATGGCGACCGGGCGCCTCCCGGCGGGTCTCCGCCGGGCGCGACGAGCCTTTCCTAGCAATCGCGCCATCCGATCGCGAGGCGCGCCGGTCACCATGGGCGCGCCGGTGCGCTAGACTGCGCCCGTGCTGAGCATCGCGTCACCGCCGTGCGACGTCGGGGTGATCCGCGGCGCGCCGAGCACTCCGGGGTGCGCCTCGCATGCGAAGCGCTGGGTGCTTGCCGTCACGGTGCTCGGCTCGAGCATCGCGTTCATCGAGGCCTCGGTCATCAACGTGGCGCTGCCGGCGATCCAGCAGGGGCTCGGCGCGTCGGTCGGCCAGATGCAGTGGATCGCCAGCATCTACACGATGTTCCTGGCCGCGCTGACGCTCGCGAGTGGATCGGCGGGCGATCGCTACGGTCGGCGGCGCGTCTTCGCGCTCGGCCTGATCATCCTCGCCGTCGCGTCGACGGCGGCCGGTTGTGCCACGGACGGCACCCATCTGATCGTCGCCCGGGCCGCGCAAGGGATGGGCAGCGCCCTCCTCGTCCCCAACAGCCTGGCGCTGCTCAGCGCATCGTTCCCGAAACCCGAGCGCGGGCGTGCGATCGGGGTCTGGTCGGGTGCCACGGCGCTCACGGGGGCTGCCGGACCGATTCTCGGCGGCCTGCTCGTCGATGCCATGTCCTGGCGCGCGGCATTCCTCCTGATCGTGCCGCTCGCCCTCGTCACGCTGATCGCCGGCCTCCTGCGCGTGCCCGAGGTGCGCATCGGGCGCCGGCGGGCCGAGATCGACTGGTGGGGCGCCGCCCTCGCGACGCTCGGGCTCTCGACGCTGGTCTACGGGTTGATCGCGCTGCCGAACGGCCCGTTCGCGCCCGCGGCCGTCGCCGCCGGCGTCGCGGCGCTGGTCGGATTCGCCTGGCACGAGAGGGCCGCCGCGGCGCCCATGGCGCCCCCGCGCCTCTTTCGCTCCGCGACCTTCTCCGGCGCGAACCTGCTGACCTTCTTCCTCTACTTCGCGCTGACCGCAGTCTTCTTCCTCCTGCCGTTCGATCTCGTGCAGGTCCACGGGTACTCGACGACCGCGACAGGCGCGGCCTATCTTCCCTTCGCCATCCCGCTCGCCGCGCTCTCCCGTACCGCCGGCGACCTCGCCGACCGGGTGGGGACGCGGGGTCCGTTGATCGTCGGGCCCCTCGTCGTCGCGGTCGGCGTCGGGTTGCTCGCACTCCCCGGGACGGGCGGCTCCTACTGGACGACCTTCTTTCCGGCGATGGCGCTCATCGGGCTCGGCATGGCGGCCACGGTCGCACCCCTCACGACCAGCGTCATGAGCGCGGTCGACGAGCAGGACGTGGGAGTCGCATCCGGCGTGAACAACACCGTCGCGCGCGTCGCGGCGCTGATCGCCGTCGCGATCATCGGGCTCGTCGCGACCCAGCTCTTCGCCCGGGCGTTCGCCCAGCGCCTCGCGACGATCGACCTGTCGCCCTCCGTGCGCAACGCCGTGACGTCGGCGGACTGGGGCCTCGGCACCGTGGCCGTGCCGGCCGCCGCGACGGCCGACGAGCGCAGCAGCATCGCGCGAGCGGCGGCCGCGGCGCTCGTCGCGGCCTTCCGCTGGGTGGCGCTGCTGGCCGCGCTCCTGGCCGCGGCCGCGGCGCTCGCCGCCGCGGCCACCGTCCGGGCGGCACCGGCCGGCGAGGTGACCGCCGTCGACGATGCCCGAGCGCGGTGCAGCCATCTCGCGCTCGCGCTGGCGATCGACCCGCGCTCGCCCGGTTGCGAAGAGTGCCTCCGACTCGGCGAGCCCTGGGTGCACCTGCGTCTCTGCCTGGCCTGCGGGTACGTGGGTTGCTGCGACTCGTCGCGGCACCGCCACGCGACGGCCCACTTCTGGAAGACCGCACATCCGATCGTGCGCTCGCTCGAGCCGGGAGAGGATTGGCGGTGGTGCTACGTGGACGAGATGGCCGTATGAGTCCAGGCGACCCTCGCACGGGTGCTGTGGCATGCGCTTGCGGGCCTCTCCCATCATTTCGATGGGCCGCCGTGCAGCCCTGCACCGGCATGCGTTTCCGTCGCTCTCCGGCGCTGCAGCGGCAGGGCGATTCCCGGCACGGCGCTTGAACCAGAGACGCGCATGTCGCGACGTGACGCATTGAGCAGTGAATGGGCAAACGCGGTCGTCGTCGATCCGCGCGCGCTGATGCAGTTGAAGGACGATCTCGCCCGTCTCCGCACCGCCGGCGCGCGACAACGGCTCGCGCTCGCTGCCGCGTTCTCGATCGCTCTCGCCGCGCTGGCAGGCCTCTCCCTGCAGTCCACGCGCTTGTCGGCCAGATCGGACGAGGTCCGCCAGTATCGCAAGACCTCGCTCCGCGCGAGCATGGCGCTCAGCGCGCTTGCCCGGAGCCACGAGCAGATCCTCTCGGCCACCGAGCAGGCCCCTTCGGTCGGCACGAAGTCGTGGGGGCGCCGCTTCACCATCAGCAAGTACCTGCCGCGCAGTGCGCGCTACGGGAAGTTCAACGACGGCCGCACCGCGACGCTCACCGAGGCCGATCCGGACGCGCGCATCATCGCGGTCGATCCGACGCTGATTCCCTATGGCTCGTGGGTCTGGATCGAGGACCTTGGATGGTTCCGAGCCGAGGACTCTGGCTCGGCCATCAAGGGCTTCCGCATCGACATCCTGACCGCCACCGAGGACGACGCCGTCAGCTTCGGCAAGCAGAGCCGCTTCGCGATCGTCGTGCCCGGAGACCGTTCACTCGGATAGCACCTCTCCACGAACGTCGCCGGCGCGGCCGATCCTGACGACCTCGTCGAACGACTCCGCGAGCGCATCGCGGAAATGGTCGAGATCGCTCATCGCCAGCGGATCGACGTCGAGGCCGACGTACATCGTGTCGCGGTAGCTGTAGAGGGCGATCGCCACGGGATGGTCGCCCACCAGCGGCCCATAGGGATACATCTTCTCGATGACCTGCCCCGCGAGGTAGCAGGTGTGCCGCGGACCGGGGACGTTGGTGCATACGAGGTTCGTGCGGCGTGTCTGCTGCCGCCCCATCTCGATGGCGAGCGGGAACGGCAGCAGCAGCATCGCGCGCGCGAGCCACGGATAGAGGCCGGCGCGGCGGTCGGCCTTCACCTGGCCCATGCGCGCCTGGATCAGCCGCAGGCGCCGGATCGGGCTCGGCTCGCCGATGGGAAGCCCCATCGCGAGCAGCGCGATCCGGTTGCCGCTCACGACGTCCCCGTGACCGCGGATGCTCACCGGGACCAGGGCGCGCAGCTCCTTGACGTCGGCGCCGCGCGAGGTGTGCCAGCGGTGCAGGGCCCCGCTCACGACGGTGAGGACGATGTCGTTGTTGGTGGCCTCGAGCGCGCGTCGGGCGGCGTCGACGTCGGCGAGCGGCATCTCGAACGTCGAGAGCCCGCGCGAGAGGCTCCGCTGATCGTGGATCGGGCTGTCGGCACGCGGCACGGTGAGCTCGCGTCCCAGGCCGCGGGCGCTGCGCACCCCGGCGGCAAGCGTCCGGAGCGTCTCGATGGGACTCGCGACCGCCGCTGCGAGCCCGCGCAGGCCCGCCATCTCCGCGTCGAGCAGCTCGCCGACGCTATACGACGCCGCCCGCCACAGACGCGCGCTTGCCGTGGTCGAGCGCGGCGAGGCCGGCATGGTGCGCGGCGCCGTCCGCACGCCCGCTCGCTCGTCGAGCAGGCTCGAGAAGAGCCGCGAGCCGCCCACTCCGTCCATCAGACAGTGGTGCATCTTCAGGAACACCGCTGTGCGGCCGCCGAGCAGGCCCTCCGCCTGGTAGGCTTCCCAGAGCGGCCGATCGCGATCCAACGGGCTGGCGTAGAATGGACCGAGCTCGGCCAATAGCTCGGCGATCCCGCCGGGCGCGGGCACGGCGATCGAGCGCAGGTGGTAGTCGAGATCGAACTGGGGATCGTCGATCCACTCCGGCGGCGCCAGGTTCAGGGGCACCTCCACGACGCGCTGCCGCATGCGTGGGAACATGTCCATGACGCGCTGGAACTCCGCCCGCAGTCGGCCGGGCTCGGGCGCCCGCTCGAGGATCATCACCATGCCGATCGTCGAGCGCAGCTCCGGGATGGTGTCGAGCAGCCAGAAGAGCGCATCGCTCGAGTTCATCCGGTCGGGCCATTGAAGGGCTCCCGCGGCCGCCGGCAGCGGACGCCCTTCGGTGGACCGCACGGCCGGAGCCGAGGGGCCGCAGGGCATCCTGTTCCGCGCCTCCTGCGCGGGAAGTGGGTTCGTCATGGTGAGCCCATGAGCAAGGACCGTACCCTCCCCTACGCCACGCGCGGCGGAGGTACGTCCCATGATTGCCACGCGGAACCGTACGGCATTCGCGCGGATGGGAATGCGCGCCGCGACAACGCACGGGAGCCGGGTCCGCGAGGGCTGGCACGAAAGGCGCTCTGGTGTGGTGGAGGTGCCAGGACGAACGGTGCGACCCTCGACCCCGATCTCGCTCTTCTATCGTGACGAGTACGTCTACGACGTCCGCGAGGCCGGCATGCGGCAGACCTTCGACGTCGAACGGCCGCGCCGCATCCGCGACGCGCTGGTCGCGACCGGGCTGGTCCGCGAGACGGATTTCGTCGCCGCCCCCACGGCTGACCGAGGACGAGCTGCTCGTCGTCCACACGGCCGCCTACCTCGACGAGATCCGACAGCCGGAGACGCTCGCGAAGCTGCTCCTGCTCGACCCCGAGCATCCGTGGGGCGAGCGGCTGCTCGACCCCTTCCTCTTCGCCTCCGGCGGGACGGTCGCGGCGGCACGCGCCGCGGTCGAACCAGGCGCGGCGATCGGCGTCAACCTCGGCGGCGGCTTCCATCACGCCCAGGCCGACAAGGCCGAGGGGTTCTGCGCCGATCGCCGACGTCGCGATCGCCATCCGCCTGCTGCAGCGCGAGCGGCGGGTCCGGCGCGTGCTGATCGTCGATCTCGACTGCCATCACGGCAACGGCAACGCCGAGATCTTCGCGCAGCGACGAGTCGGTGTTCACCTTCTCGATGCACGGCAACAACTGGTGCTGGATCACCAAGCGCCACAACCGCGACGTCGAGCTTCCGTCGCACACCGGCGACGCCGGCGTATCTCGCCGCCCTGCGCGCCCATCTTGCCGGCGATCGTCGACGAGTTCGAGCCCGACTTCGCGTGCTACGTCGCCGGCAGCGATCCGTTCGTCGAGGACGCGCTCGGCGACTTCGACGTCAGCGAGGAGGGATGCTCGAGCGCGACCGTTTCGTCACCGCCGAGCTGCGCGAGCGCGGCGTCCCGATGGTCGGTCGTCACGGCGGGCGGCTACGGGCCGGCGAGCTGGCGCATCCACTTCAACTACTTCCGCTGGTTGCTCGCGGGAGAGCCGCTCGTGATGCGCGCCCTCGGCCGCTACGATGCCGCCGCGGTCGCGGTGCGACGCCTCGCCGACGCGCCGGCGCGCTGCACGCTGCCTCGAGGGGCGGGCGGCTTCGCTGCGCTCGAGGTCGCGCATCGAGGCCGTCGCGGGGGCGCCCTGCCCCACGTCGTTCCTCTACGGCACGAAGGGCGGCGTCCGGCATCTCCTTCTCGACACGATCCTCCTCGAGACGACCATCGCGCCCGCATCCTTCGCGAAGCGCGGCTACGCGGTCGAGCGGCCCATGGAGTTGCTCGTCGTCTACTGGCTGCGCGAGGAGGACCCGACGGCGTCGTTCGCGCCGGATCGACCGCCGCTGCCGCTGCAACGGCGTCCCGGCCTCGGGATCCTGCGCCGGGCGTTCTCCGCCGTCGTCGCCATGGCGCGCGAGCTCGGCAAGGACGGCGTCGCGAGCGTGCCGAAGTTCTTCCACGACGCCGCGATCTTCTACCGCTCGCGGCTCTTCCTGTTCCTCGATGCGGGCGAGCAGGGAAGATTCGAGGCGCTCTGCCGGGACCTCGGCGCCCTGTCGCTCGGCGACGCGTCGCTGGCGCTCGTCGGCGGCTGTGTCCACGACGACGCCGATCGCGTCGTCCGCTGGCAGCCCGGCCTGCTGGTGCTGCCGCTGACCGCGCCGTTCGTCGCCTACTTCAACGGCGCGACCTATACGACCGCGGTGGCCGATGCCGCCGCGCACGCCGCCTATCGCTACGACGCGCCGAGCGTGGCGCGCGCGCGCCTCGACGCGCGCCTCATGGAGGAGCACCCGTCATGACGCTCGCACCCGTTGCCAGGGATCGCCTGTCACCCGTCCCGCCCGCCCCGCCATGGGCGAAGTCCGCCGACGACGTCCCCGCGGAGCGCCGGCGCTACCTCGACGAGCTCGTCGAACGCGCCCGGCTCGCCGCCGCCGCGTTCTCACAGTACTCGCAGGAGCAGGTCGACCGCATCGTGCGCGCCATGGTGCTCGCCGGTCTCGACGCGGCGCAAGGCCTCGCGGCGCTCGCGGTGCGGCGAGACGAAGATCGGCCTCGTCGAGGACAAGGCGATCAAGAACATGGTCGCGACCGAGTTCGTCTATCACTCGATCAAGGACGAGCGCACCGTCGGCGTCATCGCGCGAGTATCCCGGAGCGAAACCTCAAGGAGATCGCCGAGCCGATCGGCGTCGTGCTCGGCGTGACGCCGATCACCAACCCGACCTCGACCGTGCTCTTCAAGTCGCTGATGGTCGCGAAGACGCGCAACACGATCATCTTCTGTCCGCACCCATCGGCCGAGCAGTGCTCGAACGAGGCGGCGCGCGTCATGGACGCGGCCGGCGCGCGCCGCCGGCGCGCCCGAGGGCATGATCTGCTGGGTCGACGGGTATCACCCAGCGCGACACGCGCTACCTCATGCACCACCCGGACGTCAGCGCTGATCGACGCGACCGGCGGACCCGGCATGGTGCGACGCCGCGTACAGCTCCGGAAAGCCGGCGCTCGGGGTCGGACGCCGGCAACGTGCCCTGCTACATCCACCGCAGCGCCGACCTCCACATGGCGGTCGTCGACATCCTGACCTCCAAGACGTTCGACAACGGCACCGATCTGCGCGTCGGAGCAGACGGTGCTCGTCGACCGTCCGATATACGAGCGCGACGCTCGCGCTCTTCGCCGAGCTCGGCGCCCACGTGTGCAGCCCCGAGGAGGTCGCGCTGCCTGGAGCACACCGTCGATCGATCGCCGCGCACCGGCCGCATGCAGCCGACGGCGGTCGGCCAGAGCGCGGTCGACGATCGCGCGACACGGTCGGGATCGACGTCGCGCCCGACACCAAGCTCCTGCTCGCGCCGCTCGCAGCGGCGTCGGACGCGCCCACCCGCTGTCGTGCGAGAAGCTCTTCCCGGTGCTCGGCATCCTGCCGGTCGACGGCGAGCGCGAGGCGATCAACGCCGCGATGGACGTCCTCTACTTCGGCGGCGTCGGCCACACGGCGTCGATCTTCTGCGAGGACGACGCCGTAACGATGCGCTACGCCGACGCGCTGAATGCCGGCCGGATCATCGTCAACTGCCCCTCGTCGGTCGGAGCGCTCGGCGGCGTCTACAACGATCTCGCGCCGACGTTCTCGTTCGGCTGCGGCACCGGTGGCGGCAACAGCACGATCGAGAACGTCACGGTCAAGAACTACCTGAACGTCAAGCAGATGGCGAAGCGCACGCCGATCGACCAGTGGTTCCGCGCGCCGAGCCGCATCCACTACAACGCGCACGCGATCGAGAACCTGCGCGACCTCGCCTGCACGAACGTCCTGATGGTCACCAGCCAGGACCTCGATCGGCTGGGGTTCAAGGACACGCATCCACGCGGTGCTTGCCGTCGCGGGGTGCTCTTCCACGTCTTCAACGAGGTCGAGGTCGAGCCGACGATCGAGGTCGTGATGCGGGGAGTCGAGGCGATCAAGCACCATCGACCCGATCACCTGGTCGCGGTCGGCGGCGGCTCGGTGCTCGACGCCGCGAAGGCGATGCGGCTCTTCTACACCAACCCCGAGCTCGACTTCCGCAGCCTCGAGACGACCTTCCTCGATCCGCGCAAGCGGGTGATCCAGTACCCGAAGGCCGAGCGGAGCGTCACGCTGGTCGCGATCCCGACCACCAGCGGCACCGGCTCGGAGGTGACGCCGTACGCGATCATCACCGACGCCGGAGCGCCGTCGGAAGGTGCCGCTCTACGACTACAGTCTGATTCCCGACGTCGCGATCGTGGACCCGGAGCTGGTGCGCGGCCTGCCGCCGATCGTCACCGCCGACAGCGGGCTCGACGCGCTCACGCACGCGCTCGAGGCGGCGGTGTCGGTTTTCGCCTCCGAGTACACGGACGCGCTCGCGTTCCAGGCGGCGCGGCTGATCTTCGAGAATCTGCCGCGCACGTATCGCAACGGCGGCGACATGGAGGCGCGCGCCAAGATGCACAACGCCGCGTGCATCGCCGGCCTCGCCTTCTCGAACGCGTTCGTCGGCGTGAACCACGCCCTCGCGCACAGCGTGGGCGCCGCCTTCGACATCGCGCACGGGCGCGCCAACGCGGTGCTGCTGCCGCACGTGATCCGCTACAACGCGGCCGTCCCGAGCAAGTTCATGCCGTTTCCCAACGTCAAGTCCTACGTCGCGCATCTCAAGTACGCGGCCCTGGTCGACTGCATGAGCTGGGGCGGCACGAGCGTGGAGGAAAAGATCGACATCCTGGTCGCGCGCATCACCGCGCTCCTCGCGGCGTGCGACGTCCCGTCCTCGTTCGCGGCGCTCGGCATCGGGCAGCGAGGCCTTCGAGCGCGCCCTCCCCGACCTGATCCACAGCACCTATGACGACATCAGCATCCGCTCCAATCCGCGGATGCCGCTGCTCCAGGAGCTCGAGCAGCTCCTGCGGGCGGCGTATGGAGGCGTCCGATGACACGCATGCGATTCAGCGACGGCGGCGACCTCGCGGCACGCGCCCGGGCCGCGCTGGAGGGCGGTGCCGACACGCTGACGGTCGATCTCGCGGACGTCGAGCGTGTCGATCCCGCCGCTTTGCGCGAGCTCGGCGCGCTCGTCGAGCGCGCGCGCGCCGCCGGGGCGACGGTCCGCTTCGAAGGCGCGCCTCCCGCCGTCCACAAGGCGCTGCATCTGGCGCGGCTCTTGTAGCGACCGCTCGACGGCGGGTCAGGCCGAGCGCGGGGAGGCACGCACCGCGCGCGCGTACGCCCAGGTACGGATGTGCTCCACCTGCTCGCGCATCGTCTTCGAGAGCGGCACCACGGCCACCGCCGCACGGCGCAGGTCGTCGTCGGTGAGGTCGCGATCCTGCAGGCGCGCGGCGCTGAGGGCCGACACCACGCACTGCTCGATCTCGGCGCCGGTCCAGCCCTTGGTGAAGCGCTTGTGCATCTCGAAGTCGAACGGGGCCAGATCGATGCCACGGCGCTCGAGGTGGATCTTCAGGATCTCGACGCGCTCGTCGTCGCCGGGGAGGTCGACGAAGAAGACCTCGTCGAACCGTCCCTTGCGGATCATCTCGGCGGGCAGCAGATCGATGCGGTTGGCGGTCGCGGCCACGAACACGCCGCGCGCCTTCTCCTGCATCCAGGTGAGAAAGAAGGCGAACATCCGCCCCTGCTCACCGCTGGTCTCCTGCGACGTGATGCCCATCTCGATCTCGTCGAACCACACCACCGCCGGCGCGACCTCCTCGAGCATCCGACAGGCCCGCGCAAAAGCCGCTTCGGCCGGGCCGTGCGCGCCGGAGAAGATGTCGGTCATGTTGATGCGATAGAGGGGCAGCCCGAAGTACGACGCGGTCGCCTTGACCGAGAGGCTCTTCCCGCAGCCGGAGATGCCCATGATCAGGACGCCCTTCGGCACGATGTCGGCGCTGATCGTGTCGCGCATCGCGAAGAGCGTGCGCCGCTCGAGCAGCCACTTCTTCAGGTGCTCGAGTCCGCCGACGTGTCCGATCCCGGTGCCGTCGGCGACGTACTGGACGAGCCCCGAGCGGTTCACGAGCAGGCGCTTCTCGTCGAGCAGGGTCGGCACGGACGCCGCTCCGAGCGTGTGGCCCTCGCTCACGGCGCGCCGGACGGCGTGGCGCGCCTCGTCCGACGTGAGGCCCTGGAGCGCCTGCGCCAGCTGCCGCACCGTCGCCTCGTCGGATTCCACCGTGCCGCCCGCCGCGGCGAGGCGCTCGCCCTCCTGCCGCAGAAACGCCTGCAGCTCGACGAGATCGGGGACGCTCAGCTCCACGTAGACGAGATCGCGTGCCAGATCGTCGGGGATGCAGCGCACTGGCGAGGAAATGACCACGAACTTGTCCGTGTTCCAGCATCGCTCGTAGAGGTCGCGTAGCCGCCGGCGGATCTCGGCCGCCTCGCGCATGGGCTCGTGGAAGTCCTTGAGGTGGAAGATGGCCCCTTCGGCGTACGTCGCGATGAAATCGAGCGCGGCGCGCGGCGTGGTCGCTTCGACCGTCGTACCGTCGTCACGCCGCATGCCTTCGGTGAGGCTCCAGGTCCAGACCGGCAGCGCCGGCGTGAAGAAGCGCCGCGCCGCCTCGCGCAGGAGCTGCGCGATGCGCTGCTCCTCGGTCGAATGGATGTAGGTGAGGGGACGGCCGGCCGCGATGGTGTCGCGCAAGATCGCCAGCGAGCGGCTCTCGCCGGCCGTCGCGTCTCCGGCGCCGTTGCCGGACCGCGCGGCGGGGCCCGTCGGGGCCGGATGTACGGTGTTCGACGTCTCGTCGGCCTGCACGATCGCCCATCGTACTGCAGCTCGCGCCCGACGAGTAGCCCCCCTGGCTCGCGCATTCACGCCATCGTGTGCCAACGGTCGACCACGCCTTCGGGCGCCACCCAGTCGGGAAGCGGCATCAGAAGGAACGTCGACAGGGCGTGGACGTAGGGCTCGTAAGCGGCCCGCAGCGCACGGAACTGGGCGGCGGAGGGCTCGTCGACGCGCAGCCGAACACCGACCGCCGCGACGAGGCGCGCGAGCCGCTCCTCCTCCGCGCGCGGCAGGCGATCGGCCGACGGCGGCGTCGGCTGCAGGTGGAAGATGGCGCACAGGTCGACCACGGCGTGTCGCGCCACCGCGAACGTCCGTCGCGCGGCGGGCATCGGGCGGTCCTCGATCCGCGCGAGGACCACGGCGCATACGTCCAGGATCGCGGTCAGGGCCGCAACCCACGATTGGTTGTCGTGCTGCGACCGGAAGTAGGAGAGCAACGGAAACGAGACATGGCTCTCGAGGAGCTCCGCGGACCAGCGTTCCCAGTCGCGTAGCAGCTCGCGCAGATCGGCGCCGTCATCGCGGAAGTACTCGCGCAACAATCGGCTCGCCGTCGGCGGGGAGCCGGCGCTCGCGTCGAGCATCGAGATGCTGACCTCTCGGCGCGAGAAGGCCTGGCCGATCAGCGGCACGTAGCCGATCACGAGCGCCAGGAAGGCGAACCCCGTGCCGGACTCGACCACCGTGAGCGCACGGGCGAGCGCCGTCTGCGGCGTCGCGTCTCCGAGCCCGAGCGTGAAGAAGGTCGTGCCGCTCATGTAGAGGTCCACGGCGAAGCCCGACGCTCCCTGCGTGTCGCGGATCCGCGAGCCCAGGCCCCAGTGGAGGAGCGCGAACGACACGATCAGGCCGCATGCCCAGAGCGCGATCAGCAGCAACAGCGAGAGCGGCCCGAATACCGTGAGGATGCTCTCCCGTCGGTTGCCCGGATGAAGGTGCTGCGTCGCGCCCCGCCAGGGAGCCCACAGGAGCCGGTAGAACGCGCGCGTCGGCCGGAACCGTCGTGAGACGCGACGGTTGAGGAGGATCGTCTCGAACGCATCCCACAGGATGACGAGATTGAGCAGAACACCGACGGCGACAGCCCAGGAATGCATCGCGTCACGCTCGCGGGCGCGACACTATGTGATCGATCGAGCGCGTGCCACCGGGACGCCGTCGCCGTCGGCGACCGAGCCGCGAGGTGCCGAGGATCGCCAACAAGCGCCGCGTCGCGGGACTGAGGAACGCGCCCTTGCGATGGATCAGCGCGACCTCGACGCCGGTACGGAGCGCCGGCACGTCCAGCCGTCGCAGCGTCGCCAGTCCGAGCTCCTCGCGGACGCTGCTTTCAGGCACCAGGGCGATCCCGAACCCCGCCTCGACGAGCCGCTTCTGCGCCGTGAGGCTGTCGATGACGACCGCCTCGGATGCATCGAGACCGGCTGCCGCCAGCGCGCGCGCGACCACGTGTCCGAACGGATCGACGACGGCGCCCCGCCGTGGCGGGAACATCACCCAGGCCTCGTCGCGCAGGCGCTCCGCCGCGATCCGCCGCGCCCCCGCCAACGGGTGGCCGGCGGCGGCCACCACGAGCAACGGCTCCCGATAGAGATCGCGGGACACGATGTCGGACGCGGGATCGGCGAAATAGCGCAAGCCGAGCGTGGCCTCGCCGCGGCGAACGAGACCGCTCACCTCGGCGCTCGTGCCGGTGCGCAGCAGGATCCGTATACGCGGATGATCGTCGTGAAAGCCCCGTAGCCGCGCGGTCAGCTCCGTGCTGGCGAGCGTCCCGACGATCGCCAGCGTGAGACGGCCGACGTCGCCCTGCACGAGGACCTGCACGGCGGCGGCGCCGTCGCGGAGACACGCGACCGCGGCCTGCGCGTGGGGCAGGAACGCGCGGCCGGCGTCCGTCAGCGCCGCCCCCTTGCGGCCACGCTCGAAGAGCGGCTGACCGAGATCGCCCTCGAGGAGCCCGATGCGACGGCTGAGCGCCGGTTGCGAGAGGTGCAGCGCATCAGCCGCGCGCGTGAAGCCGCCCAGCCGGGCGACGGCGATGAACGCCTCGACGTTCGCGAGCTCCATTCAATCAGTATCTTGCATCTATATTATTAGATCAATGCATTGGACACATGGATGGCCGGGCGCAATGATCGCCCCGACACGCAGCAGAGGAGGGCGACATGAGCGTGACGTGCTTGATCCGGTATCAGATCGACCCGTTCCAGCGGGACGCGTTCGAGACCTACGCGCGCGCCTGGCTGCGCATCATCCCCCGCTGCGGCGGCGAGCTCCTCGGCTACTTCCTGCCGCACGAAGGCACGAACGACGTCGCCTACGGCCTCGTCTCGTTCGCGGATCTGGCCGCCTACGAGGCCTATCGTGCGACCCTCCGGGAGGACACGGAGGGACGCCGCAACTTCGCGTTCGCCGAGCAGCAGCGGCTCATCCTCCGCGAGGAGCGCACCTTTCTACGCCGCGTCCGGCCCGCGCATGCTTGACATCGCCGGCCGCCGTGCCGCGTTCGCGGCGCTGCACCGATCCGGCTGCTTCGTCATTCCCAATCCCTGGGACGTCGGCACCGCGCGCTTCCTCCGGCGCCTCGGGTTTCGCGCGCTCGCCACCACGAGCGCCGGTTTCCAGTTCTCACGCGGCGAAGTGGACGCCGTCGACGGCCTGCCGCGCGACGTCGCGCTCGCGCACATCGCCGACATCGTCGCTGCGACGGACCTCCCGGTCAACGCCGATTTCCAATCGGGATACGCGCATGAACCCGAGGAGGTCGCGGCGAACGTCGCCCTGTGCGTCGAGACGGGCGTTGCGGGACTGTCGATCGAGGACGGCACCGGCGACCCGGAGCGACCCCTCTACGACCTCGCCCTCGCGGTCCGGCGCATCGCGGCGGCGCGCGCGGCCGTCGACGCCACGGGGCAGCAGGTACTCCTGACGGCGAGGGCCGAAAGCTACCTCGTCGGCCATCGGGACCCGCTCACGGATTCGCTACGCCGGCTCTCGGCGTACGCCGAGGCGGGCGCGGACGTGCTGTTCGCGCCGGGGGCCTGCACGCCGGCGGATCTGCGCGCGATCGTACGCGCGGCGGCGTCGAAGCCGGTGAACGCGGTCGTGATGGCCGACGTCGGACTCACGGTCGCCGATCTCGCATTGCTCGGCGTCCGCCGGATCAGCGTCGGCTCGGCCCTGGCGCGCGTTGCGTGGGGCGGCTTCATTCGCGCGGCGACTGCGATCGCCGACGCGGGCTCGTTCACCGGGCTCGCCGGGGCAACGCCCTTCGCCGAGCTGAACGGCATCTTCGGCGAGGCCCGGGATCGCGACAACCGAGGCGTGCCGGGAGTCATCCCAGCGCCGTCGACGGATCGATGACGGTCGTGATCTCCACGATGCGGTTGGCGGGAAATCCGCTCCGCCGCGCATGCTCCCGGATCGCATCCTCATTCTCGGCGAGATAGACGCAGAACGTGCGGTCCGCCGTGACGTACGACTGCTGCCACTGCACCCTCGGCGCCAGCTCGGCCAGCGCGGCGTTCGACTTCCGGGCCGCCTGGGCCAGCCCGCACGAATCCAACGCCCCTACCCCGCCGATCTCTCGCTCGATCATGAACTTTCGCATCTCGAATCCTCCCTGGCGCCGTTTCTGCCTGCCGCGACGTCTTGCCGCCAGATGGCGTGACTGACAATCTACCGAGGTGATTCTGCCAACGGGCCTCCCATGATCGACGTCACGGTGCTCTTCCTGGACGACGGCCACGTCTCGACGGCCGTCGGGCCGCTGGAGATCTTTCGCGACGCCGGTGTCCTCTGGGGCCGCTTGACCGGCGGCCCGGCGGCGCCGCGGTTCCGCGTGCGCTCCGCGTCGAGCGGCGGCAAGCCGGTCCGCACCGGCGCGTCCTACGTGATCCATCCCGACGAGTCGATCCAGCGGATCACGCGTACGGACCTCGTGTTCGTGCCTTCCGGCGGCGTGGATCTCGACGCATCCCTCGCGCGCAATCAGGCGGCCATCCGGCTTCTCGCGCGCATGCGCGCGCGCGGCGCGCGCATCGCGGGTGTCTGCTCCGGCGTGGCGCTGCTCGCCGCGGCAGGCCTCCTCGACGGCAAGCCGGCAACGACCCATTGGGCGCTCGCGCCGCTCTACCGGCAGCGCTTCCCCGCCGTCGACTGGCGTCCCGATTCGCTCGTCACCGAGAGCGATGGCGTCTACTGCGGGGGCGGCGTGCACGCCGCGCTCGATCTGGCGCTCCATCTGGTCGAGAGGCTGTGCGGCCGGGAGACCGCGGTTCAGTGCTCGAAGGCGCTCCTGATCAACATGCCGCGCGCCACCCAGGCCGGCTTCGCGGTCCTGCCCCTCGGTCGGCCGCACGGCGACGACACGGTGGCGCGCGCCGAGGATTGGATTCTCCGCCACTGCCGGGAGACGATCCGGTTCGAGACGCTGGCCCGCGAGCTCGGCATGAGTCCGCGGAACTTCATCCGCCGCTTCAAGCAGGCGACCGGGGTGGGCCCGATCGAGTATCTGCAGCGGCTGCGCGTCCATGCCGCGCGCCGCTTCCTGGAAGACAGCCGGATCGGCGTCCAGGAGGTCGCGCAGACGATCGGCTACGACGATCCCGCCTTCTTCCGCAGCCTCTTCAAGCGGCACACGGGACTCTCGCCCGCCGAATACCGCCGCCAGTTCGGAGCGGGACGCTCGCGCGCGTAACGCGAGCGCGCGCCCACGCCTCGATTCGCGGCTCGCGGAGGAGGAATGTCCGCATCTTCCCGCCGACGGGCGACCGTCAGGCGTTCTTGGACGTCTGCGAGCGACCGACCCGTTCGAGATCGCTCCGGAGTCGCGTGATCTCCGCATCGCGCGTGAACAGCTGGATGCGCGCAGCGTGCAGCTCGTTCCGCAGATCGTGCAGCTCCTGTCCTCGCCGCAGGATCTCGGCGTCCGCTTCGACCTTGGCCCGACGAAGACGATCGATGAGGTCGAGCGGCAGGGCGGTCTGACCTCTGCGCCACTCGCGCTCGCCGGCACCCTCCTCCATCAACGGCCAGACTTCATTCGTCTCCACGCTCATACGCGATCCCCTCGCACATATCTTGAACAGGACGATCCCCGATTTCCAGCCGTCAAACCAGGCGCTTCGATTTGGCGTCTGCCGCGCCCAGCAGGCGAATGCTACGCTTTTCAGGACCGTAGGGCGGTGCTCCCGCTCGAGGTCCGCACGACCGGTGGCCGGCGCGTTGCGCATGCGGTCGCACTCGTCGCCTTGATCACCAGTCTCTTCACCATCACCGGCTACTGCGACGGCGAGCCGCGGCTGATCGCGGCGCCACGTTCCTCCCGATGGCGCTCGAAACGGCCGTCGGTTTCACGCTCCCGACGGCGAGGGCCCATACGCGCTCTGCGTGATCGCGACGGACATCACCGCCCGCAAGCACGTGGAGCAGGCCCTCGAGGAGAAGACGCGCGCGCTCGAAGGCCGCGAGCCGCGAACTCGATCGCAACGCGTGGCCGATGGCGCAGGCCCTATACGGCTCGCCAGGATGCGAACGATCGATCACCGCTTGATCGCCGCCCGTGTCGAGGTGAAAATGTTGAGACGATTTCCTCTCGCGTCGGCACGTTTGCAGCTTGCCGTAGAAGTTGCGACGTGAGACACAATTCAATCCAGCCGTCACCCGATCGCTCCACGCGGCGCCGAACCCCGCGCGGAGCGTGCTGAATCCCCAGATTCGCAGCCGAGCGCCCGCGGAGAGATGCCCATGCCGACACGTCGACGACAGCTCGCCACCACGCGCATCGGCGCCATACTGCTGATCGCCGCCGCGATCCTGCTGGTCAGCGTGGGCGTGAGCCGCGCATTGCACCGCTTCACGCCGCCCTTCGTGCAGGCCACCTCTCTCACCAGCGGCGAGGTCGGGGCGGTCTCGGGCTGGGCGCCCGACCAGTGGGCGTTCGAGTCGAACGGCGACGTCATCGGCAACGGCAACGCGTCGTGGCAGATCTTCATCTTCAGCCTGCTCGAACGTGATCTCGGCGGCGTCCCGGGGTTGAGCCAGGTGACGTTCGGTGCCCACAACGCGCGCAATCCGTCGATCACGCGCAACGGCCAGTTCGTCCAGTTCCGCATCGCGTTCGAGGCCGACGGCGATCTCTGCGCGGATTCCGCCAACGCGTGCGACGGCACGCCGGTGCCGGTGTCCGGTCGCCAGAATCTTCGTCTACTCGACGCTCACCGGGAAGATCACGCAGCTCACGCACGTCGCCGGCGACGCGCTCAATCCGGGCATCAGCGGCAACGGCCGCTTCGTCGTCTTCGAGTCCACCGCAGACGTGAACGGCGGCGGCGGCGTCGGCGGCATCGCCGAGCTGTACCAGGCCGACATGTCGCGTCTCGGATCGTCCTGTCCGGCACTCCCCTGCGTTCCCCCGCCCGGCAATCCGGCGCAGGGCACCGGCATCGTCCGCCTGACGCACGGTGGCGGCACGCACGGCGTGCAGAGCTTCAACGGTCTCGCGGTCGCGTTCGAGTCGCGCGGCGATCTCGTGAACAACGGCGCGAATCCGGGCCCGCAGCACATCTATCTGACCACCAAGGGCGTGCTGAAGCAGCTCACGACCGGCAGCGCGGAGGAGGCGCGGCGGCCCTCGATCAATCAAAACGGCACGCTGATCGCCTACGAGCAGGACATCGTGCCTGCGGGCGGCGGCGCGCCGGTCAGCCAGAATCTTCCTCACCAAGTCGCGCCGGAAGAAGACGACGACGACGCAGGTGACCGACGGCGCGAGCCCGAGCGTCGGCGCGTCGCTCAGCCCGAACGGCCGTTTCCTCGGCTTCACCTCCGGCGCCGACCTGCTCGGCATGGGGACACCGCAGAACCAGGTCTACACGTACAACGTGCGCCGCAAGCTGCTGTCGCAGGTGACCGCCGGTCCGCGCGGCGCGGACACCGCAAAGACGTCGCTGTTCATCCTCTCCGCATTCACCTCCGACGACGATTTCAAGGGCAACGGCAACGCAATCCGCCAGCTCTTCATCGCCAACCCGTTCCGCAAGGCGCCGAAGGACTTCGTCACGCCGATCCTCGGCACGCCGACGCCCATGGCGACCCCTGGCGTCCCGACCGAGGTCGTCCTGTCGCTGCTCACCAACGGCGCCGCGAGCAACGGCGACGGCACCCTCACGACCGTGGTCTCCGCGATCGTGACCGACGCCTACGGCAACGCCGTTCCCGACGGAACGGGCGTCGATTTCTCGGTCGCCACGCCCGTCATGGGCGTCGTCGCGACCGACGGCTCGACGAACATGCCGCCAACGTGCGACGTCAGCAACTTCCCGGCGCAAACCGGCGTGCCCATCATCGATGAGCCGGGCGTCGCGCACGGATGCGTGATCTATCCCGTCGACCAGGTCGGCACGATGCGCACGCTGTCCGCCGTCGTCGTTCCGGCCTCCGGTCCCGCGATCAGCGTCTCGGGACTCTTCACGTTGCCCGCGGCGGGGCCGGCAGCATCGCCGACGCCGACGAACCTCCCGACGCCGACCCCGACGCGCACGGCGACGCCGACCGTGACGCCGACGTCCACGTCGACCGATACCCCGACGCCGACGCCGACCCCGACGGAGACGCCCACGCCCACGCCGACCCCGACGGCGACGGTCACGCCGACGCCGACGGAGACGCCCACGCCGACCCCGACGGCGACCGTGACGCCGACCCCGACCGACACGCCGACGCCGACCCCGACCGACACGCCGACGCCGACCCCGACCGACACGCCGACGCCGACCCCGACCGACACGCCGACGCCGACGGCCACGGTCACGCCGACGCCGACGGACACGCCGACGCCGACGGACACGCCGACGCCGACGGCTACGCCGACCGAGACCCCGACGCCGACGGAGACGGCCACACCGACCGCCACCGAGACGGAGACCCCGACGCCGACCGTGACCCCGACGGACACGCCGCTGCCGACGGACACGCCGACCGAGACCCCGACGGAGACGGCCACCCCGACCGACACGCCGACGGAGACCGCCACGCCCGCCGATACGCCGACGCCGGACGACACCGGGACGCCGGACGAGACGCCGACCCCCGACGACACGCCGACGCCGGACGAGACCCCGACGCCCTGACGGGCGTCGGCTCGGGGCGGGGTCGCGCGACCTGCGCCCCGTCCTATCTCAGGCGATCCGCTCCACCTGCGCGGGCACGTGCTTGTGCCACGGCGTTCCGGCGAGGAAGTCCCGCTCGGCGGAGCCCGTGAGCTCGTTCGGCGCCACACCGACGCGCCGCGCGCCGCCATCGCGCGGCTCGTAGTCCATTCCCTGACCGTTGGGCAGGGAGATGTGACCGGGCTGCATCATCTCGGTCACCTCGACCGGCACCTCCGCACTGCCGCGACGGGTCTTCAGCCGGACACGGTCGCCGTCGGCGAGCCCGAGGCGCCCAGCGTCTGCGACGCTCATCCGCAGCGTACCGGCGCGTTCCTTCGCGACCGCGGCGGGGTTCCGGATGATGGTGTTGGTCGTGTCGGAGCGCCGCTCGCCCGCCGAGAGGACGAAGGGGTACTCGCGGTCGCGCGGGCGCGGCCCCTGCGCCAGGGAGTCGAGCTCGCCGTAGAGCTCGGGGATCGCGAGGTTGATGCGATGCCCGGCCATCCGCACACGCGACCAGCTCGCATCGTACTCCTCGTCGGAGAAGACGACGCCCGTCTTGCCGTGGAGGATCGCCTCGAAGAGCTTCTCGCCGGCGCTGAACGGGTCGCCGTCGAAACCGGCCCGCGCGGCGGCCGTCACATGGGCCTGCACGAACTGGTGCGCGAACGCCCAGTACACCGCGGCCGCCTCGAGCCCCGCCGGCAGGGTCGGCCCGAGCGTACGATAGAGCACGACCGGCGCGTACTTCAGTACCCGTGGGTTCGTCGCCATGGCCTGGAGGAAGGCGGCGGCGAAGGTGAGGCGATCCACGGCCGCCGCCTCGCGCAGCGGCGCATAGTCGGCGTCGCCGAGCTCGCCCATGGCCTCGACCAGGCGGGCATGGATCTCCGGCTCCGCAAGCGTGCCGGGCAGCCGTTCCAGCACGGGGTGCCGCAGGTGGAAGGCGTTCCGCGGGAACTCGAGGTTGAAGTACGTCGCCTCGACCTTCTCGAACTGGCTCGCCGCCGGCAGGACGTAGTGCGCCTCGCGCGCGCTCTCGCTGAGGGCGACGTCGATCACGACCAACAGCTCGAGCTGCCGCATCGCCTCGCGCATGCGCGGCGTGTCGGCGACCGAGTGCAGCGGGTTGCCGCTCTCGATCAGCATGGCGCGGTAGCGGTTGGGGTGGTCGGCGAGGATCTCGTCGGCCATGACGTTGCAGGGGATGAGGCCGATGATGATCTTGGCGCCGACGACCGGGCTCACCTTGGCGCGGTCGTCGCCCTGCCCGCGGCGCTCGCCCTTGCTGGCGCCGGTCAGCGAGACGAACGGCAGCTGGGCGTAGTTGGTGCCTTGGCGACCGAAGTTACCCGTCAGCACCCAGATGAGACGCTGCAGGTAGCTGCCGAGCGTGGAGTGCACCGACATCTGCATGCCGAGGTCCTCGTACACCGACACGCTCGCGGCGGCCGCGATCCGGCGCGCGACGCGACGGAGCAGACCCTCCTCGACGCCGCAGGCGGCGGCATACGCGGGAACGTCGATCGCGCGCAGCCGCGGCTCGATCTCCTCGAGGCCGCTCGTGTGCTCGGCGAGCCAGTCGCGTCGCGCGAGATCCTCCTGGACGATGATCGCCACCAGCGCCGCGAGGCACCAGGCGTCGGTGCCGGGCTTGATCGCGAGATGGAAGTCGGCCTTTTCCGCGGTCTCGCTCCGGCGCGGATCGATGACGACCATCGAGCGCTTGGGATCCTTCGCGATCTCGCGGATGCAGGCGCGGGCGCGCGCGAAGCCGTGCGACTGCCAGGGATTCTTGCCGATGAAGACGGCGACCTCGCAGTGCTCGTAGTCGCCGTGGACGCCCGCGCCGATCATGCGACCGTTCACCCAGAACTCGCCGGTCTTCTCCTGCGCGAGCGCGTTCGAGCGATAGCGGTTGCCCATGGCCGCCAGCGTGGCGGCGCCGTAGGAGCCCCCGAGATGATTCCCCTGTCCGCCGCCGCCGTAGTAGAGGATCTTGTCGCCGCCGTACCGCGCCTTGATGTCCGTGAACTTCGCGGCGATTTCGCGGATGGCCGTCTCCCAGTCGATCGGCTCGAAGCTGCCGTCGCCACGCCGGCGGAGCGGCGTGTCGAGCCGGTCGCCGGCCGTCTGGTAGAAGTCCAGACGCTGGGCCTTCTCGCAGAGATACCCCTGCGAGACGGGGTGATCGCGGTCGCCCTTGACCTTGATCAGGTGGCGACCGCCGGGCCCACCCACCTGCACCTCGAGGCCGCAGTTGAGGCTGCACAGGATGCAGGCGGTCTTCCGCCACTCGCTCGCGGCTTCGAGGGCCATGGGTCCACCTCCTCGTGAAATCGGATCGCAGCGGGTCCGGGCACGCCGCCCGGGATCGTTACGCGATACGTCCGCGATCGCGCGCGCTGAGCGATCAGGTGCGCCCGCCGCGGGGCGCGACCTCGAGCTTCGGCTGCGGGCGGGCGCCCTCGCCCTCGAGCAACCCCGCCTTCTCGCGCAGCTGGCGGAAGGCGTCCTCGACCGCCACGACGAAGTCGCGCAGATCCGGCAGCAGGTCCCAGTCCGCGGCGAAGCCCCAGCACAGCTTGCCCGAATAGCTGAAGAGCGCGATGCCGAGGCCGAGGAAATCGGTCAACGGCACGAGACCGTAGTTGTCGAGCATCCTGGCGCCGAGCAGATACAGCGGCACCTGGGGGCCCGGAACGTTCGTCACCACGAGATTGAACGGCAGCGCACGCGTCACCATCCGTGCACCGAGCGAGAGCAGCGTCGTCGGCGTCCATTCGCCGACGCGCGACAGCATCTCGGCGCCGAGCGCCTGCTTGCTGCTCTTCAGACGCTCGGTGGTCTCGCGGATCCTGGCGAGACGGCGCAGCGGGTCGCGCTCGGCGAGCGGCAGATCGATCATCCACGCGGACACCCGATTGCCGAGCGTGCCGCGCTCCTGCTCGGTGCGCACGCTCACGGGCGCCATCACGCGGAAGTCGAGGAAATCGACGTTCACCCGGCGTCCCTCGAGGAAGCGCTGTACCGCGCCGGCAACGGTCGTGAGCACGATGTCGTTGAGCGAGCCGCCAAGCTTGTTCTTCACCGCCTTCACTTCCTCGAGATCCATCGCCAGCCAGTCGAAGCGGCGGTGCGGCCCGATCTGCCGGTTGAGCGGCGTGTCCGAAACGGTGCGGAACGTCGTCCAGAGCGTATCGCGCACGGCGCGCAACATGGCGCGCACGTCGGAGCGGGGATCCCCCGCGTTGCGCATGAGCTCGCGGATGCTCTGGAGACCGTCGAAGGGCGCGCGCAAGCGCCGCCACGTCTCGGCCTGCAGGAGCTGCCACCCGGTCGGGACGGGCCGCGGGATCCATCGTGCCGGAGCCTCGACCAGATCGCGTGGCTTCGGGGCGAGCAGGACGTTCAGCAGATCGACGCTCGACATGCCGTCGATCATGCAATGGTGGACCTTGGTGATGATCGCGAACCGATCACCGTCCTCCAGGCCCTCGACCACCCACATCTCCCAGAGCGGCTTCGAGCGGTCGAGCTGCTGCGAGACGATGCGGCCCGAGAGCCGCTTGAGCTGGCGGGCGTCGCCGGGACGCGGCAAAGCGGTGTGCCGGACGTGGTAGTGGATGTTGAAGTGCTGGTCGTCGACCCAGACCGGGTGATTCTCGAGCGGAATGTAGCTCAGGACCTGGCGATAGCGCGGCAAACGGTCCATCCGCGACTCGACGTAGGCGCGGATCTTGTCGATGTCGATGCCACCGTTGGCGCTGCGCAGCGGGCCGGCCTCGTAGGTGGCGGTGCCGGCGATGTGCATGTGGCTCGTCGGGCTCTCGGTGATGAGGAACGAGGTGTCGAGAAAGCTCAGACGATCGTAGGCACGTTTGCGCATCCCACCCTCCCGGAGGCTAGCCTCCAGTAGCACGTCGCGAGGCTCTGACGGCGGCGTAGCCTTCGCCATCGAGCCACCGCTCGACGGCGGACATGAACCCGGCGGGATCCTCGAGCTGTGGGACGTGGCCGATGTCCGGGAACACGTGCAGGGGCCATTCCGGGCGCAGCCGCAGCAACGCGTGCGCCGATGCGAGCGGCACCAGGCGATCCTCCGCGCCGTGCAGGACGAGCGTCGGTGCCGCAACCGCGTGCACCATTGCATGGAACGCCCGCCGACGGGCCAGGAAGGCGACGAGCGACCGGGCGGCCTCGAGGAAGGCCGCGTTGGCACCGGCGACACCGAGTCGCTCGCGCGAGAGCGCCATCGTCGCGTGCATGATCTCGGGCGCGATGCGCGAGACGTCGACGCAACAGAGCTCGAGCGTATGCCGCACCGAGCCCTCGGGACCGAAGAACGCCTTTCGGCCGTGCACGACGAGCTCTCCCACCCCGGGCAGGAAGGAGGCCGCGAACGCGAGGCCGCCGAGCAGATCGGACGGCACGGAGCGCGGCGGCGGCAGGGCCGCGTTGACCAGGACCAATCCGGCGACGCTCGCCGGCTCGGCGGCGGCCTGCATGAGCGAGATCAGTCCGCCCATCGAGTTGCCCATGAGGATGACGGGGCCGCCGGCGACCTTGGCGATGAAACGCGCGAGGAGCGCGCGGTTGGCGTGGATGGAGGCCGACCGCCCCTCGGTCGGCGTGCGGCCGAAGCCCGCGAGATCGAGCGCGAGGACGCGCGCGTGACGGGTGAGCTCGGCGCCGACGCCCATCCAGTTGACGTGCGCCCCGCCGAGACCGTGCACCAGCACCATCGTCGGGCCGCTGCCCCCGTAGTCGACGAAATGGACGGGAACGCCGAGCTCGACGACGCGCGAGGTCGGCCCTGCGTGCCGGCGCCCCGGAGCGCCGTGCGGCCGCGGCCCGCGGCGAACCGCGTCGAGACGATGTCGCAGACCGCGATCGTCGAGACGGCGCAGCACCGATTCGCGCACCTGCTGGATGAGGGCGTGGCGGCGATCGCGATCGAGGGGGCCGACGCCCATGAGCCGCCTGTCGGCGGGGGTCGGCTCGAACGCGAGCGCGGAAACATGCCCGTGGCGCAGGACGCGCATCTCCCGGCGCAGAAGGGCGCGGCACAGGCCGCGCACCGGCAGGTCGAGAGTCGGGCGCGCGATCTCGAGCTCGGCGGACATCGGCGAGCTCACGATCACGAGGTCGAGGTCCTGGTCCGCGAGCAGGTCGGCGTTGGTCGGCGAGTGCACGCCACCGTCCACGTGCCTGACGCCCGCGATCGTGACCGGCCGATAGTGACCGGGCACGGCGCAGGAGGCGGCCACGGCGCTCGCGACGTCGGCGCCCGATTCCGGATCGCGACCGAACACGACGCGGCGCCCGTCATCGAGCCGCACCGCCGTGACCCAGAGCGCCCGCGTCGGCCACCGCGACGGAAATGCGCGGCGGATCCCGCCGACGAGGTGGTCGGTGGACACCCGCCCGAGGGGGAGCGCCGCGGCGATCAGCGCACCGAGGCGCGCATCCCACGGGCGTCGCGCCATCCGGAAGAGCAGCTCCGGCGCCGCCATGAGGAAGCGCGGCAGACCGGCCGCATCGGGAGGCGGCGCGGCAATCGGACGACCCAGCACCGCGGCCACCCGCTCGCCCTCCTCCGACAACGGGCGTCCGAGGGCGCGCGCCGCGAGGTCGCCAGGCGCGAGCCCGGCCCGGAGCAGCGCGCCGATGATCGAGCCCGCCGACGTGCCGACGATGATCTCGGCCTCGCGCGGGTCCCAGCCGAGGGCCTCCTCGAGCGCCGCGAGCACCCCGATGTGGAAGGCGTGGCCAGTGGCACCGCCTGCACCGAGCACGAGACCGATACGCGCCATGGCCGTGGGGCATGGAGCATCGCCCTGCGTGCCGGGGCGTGTCAAGCCGAAGCGCCCGCTGGACCCGCCGCACCGATGTAGCGTGTGCGCTAGGAACCGCCGCAGGGGCATGCACCTCCACCCGGCGGCGCGACTTCGGGGCATACGACCACGCTCGCGGCCGAATCCTATGCTCCGTGGTTGTGTCCCGGGCCGGCATCGGCGAAAGACTCCCCGATGATCGGCCGAGCGCTCGGACTCGCCCTGCTCTTCTCGTTTCTCGTGACCGCGCCGCCGTCGGGTCGGCGAGTCGTGGTGATCGCGCATCGCGGCGAGCATCGCCACCATCCGGAGAACACGCTTCCCGCCATCGAGGCGGCGATCGGGCTCCACGCCGACTACGTCGAGGTCGACGTTCGCACGACGGCCGACGGCGCCCTCGTGCTCAGCCACGACGCCGACGTCGGCCGCTGTACCGACGGTGAGGGTCTCGTCGCGCGCATGCCGCTCGCCCGGATTCGCAGCCTCGATGCCGGCATCAAGAGCGGCGCGGCCTTCGCCGGAACGAGGATTTCCACGCTCGACGAGGCGCTCGACCTGGCACGGGGGCGGATCGGCCTGTATCTCGACGTGAAGGACGCGCCTGCCGCGGAGATCGTGCGCCGCGCTGGCCGTACAGTTCGAGGGCCTCGACAATCACAACAATGCCGTCATCAAGGTGCGGAAGCTGTCGACGAACGACGTCATCAATCTGGCGCTCGGCCGGTCGTTGACCACGAAGCCCGACAAGAAGACCGAGGTGCTCGCGCTCGCCGCCGACGATTCGACGCCGGGAACGGAATCGCAGCTGATCGTCTTCAATCCGACGACGAAGACCTTCACCACCCAGGTGTGGAGCCTGTCCAACGTCACGCTGATCTCGAACGCCGACTTCACCTCCATCGCCGGCGCGGCCGACGCCAACTTCATCGCCACCACCCTCGGCAACCCGGCCCTGAACGGCTTCGGCGCGACGACGCTGTCCGGCGGTGGGACGGGCAAGGGCTCCGGCTTCAGCGCCAAGGCCACGTCCACCTCGTTGAGCGGGCCCATCACCCTCGAGTTCACGGACGGGAGCAACGTCACGACGACGATCAACGGCATCGTCATCAATGGGAAGTTCAAGGCCGGCGGCAAGGTGCTCGGCGTCGTCATGCAGTAGAAACGCGCAGGCCGTCGGTCGCGTAACGGCGTCGCGATGGGCGGTCGCCGATCACCCAGGAGATCCTGATGCGCCGCAGGGCCTCGCCGACGACCGGCGCCGCGCAGTCCAGGAGCCGCTCCCGCCGCGTTCGCAAGGGCGGCGACGGGACGGGCCCCGTCGCCGAGGTGCCCGGGCGCATGGTTCGCTTCTTCGCCGACCTCGGTCCCGGCCTCATCACCGGCGCCGCCGACGACGACCCCTCCGGCATTTCCACGTACTCGGTCACCGGCGCGTCGTTCGGCTATACGCCGCTCTGGACCGCCCTCTTCTCCTTCCCCCTGATGGCGGCGGTCCAGCTGATGTGCGCACGGCTCGGCATGGTCACGGGGCGCGGCCTGGCCGGCGTCGTGCGGCGCCGCTACCCGCCCTGGGTACTCTGGGCATCGTGCGCCATCCTCGTCGCGGCGAACGTCGTCAACATCGGCGCGGATCTCGCCGGCATGGCGGAAGCGACCGAGATGGTGACCGGCATCGGTTCGCGGCTGTGCATTCCGGTATATGCCGCCCTGGTCGTGAGCCTGCTGTTCTGGTCCTCGTATCGACGCATCGCGCGGACGTTCAAATGGCTGACGCTCGTCCTGTTCGCCTACGTGGGGACGGCATTCCTGGTGCATCCCGACTGGCCGGCGATCCTGCGCGCCACACTCGTTCCCCACGTCGAATGGTCGACCCGATATCTCGCGACGTTCGTCGCCATCCTCGGGACGACGATCTCGCCGTATCTGTTCTTCTGGCAGGCGGGCCAGGAGGTGGAGGAGGAGCGCGCCAGGGGGCGCACCCGCATCGTCCAGCGCGAGGGTGCGACCGGGGCGGAGCTCCGCCGGTCGTTCTTCGACGTCACGACCGGCATGTTCTTCTCGAACCTCATCATGTACTTCATCATTCTCTCCACGGCGGCGACCCTCCACGCGCACGGACAGACGGCAATCACGACCGCGCAGCAGGCGGCCGAGGCGCTGCGTCCGCTTGCCGGGGCCGGGGCCTCCTGGCTCTTCGCGCTGGGCCTCATCGGCACGGGCATGCTCGGCGTGCCAGTCCTCGCCGGGTCCTCGGCGTACGCCATCGCGGAGGCGGCGAAGTGGCGCGGATCGCTCGACGACAAGCCGCCCCGCGCCCGCCGCTTCCACACGGTCGTGGCCGTGTCGATGGGGATCGGTCTCCTCTTCGACTTCGCCGGCTTCGACGCGGTCACCATGTTGTTCTGGTCCGCGGTGTTGAACGGCGTGCTGGCGCCGCCGCTCATCGTGATGATCGTCCTGCTGACCAGCGACCCGACGGTGATGGGCGGCCGCACCACTCCGCCGCTCCTGCGCTGGCTCGGATGGGCGGCGGCTACCGTCATGGGTGCCGCGGCGATCGCCATGTTTGCGACCCTCGGGATTCTGATTGACGAGCGACGGCGGCCTCGTGCATGCCTGTCCCATGACCATCGCGCTTCGTGCCCACCACATGTCGTTCCCGGTCCGCGACATCGCGCGCTCGCGACGCTTCTACGAGGGCGTTCTCGGGCTGGCGGAGAAGCCCCGTCCCGCGGCGCTCGCGGCCATGTTCCCGGGGGCCTGGTACCAGGCGGGCGCGTGCGAGGTGCACCTGATCCAGCACCCCGAGACCATGGACGTCGGCCCGCCGCCGCCGGCCCTGAATCCCATGGCCCGGCACGCCGCCTTCGCCATCGCGGACTACGGCGCGACGCTGGCGTGCCTGCGGCAGCATGGGCTCGAGGTCTTCGAGACCAGCACCGAGGTCGGGCAGATGTGGGTACGCGATCCCGACGGCCACATCATCGAGCTCATCGTCGATCGAGCCTGACGGGCGGCACACGGGTTTGACGCCGGCGTCCCGCCGACGTTAAGAACCGCGCGATGGCGTGAGGGTCGCCGGCAGGTGACCGCACGAGGTGGCTGGGGACACGGTGCGGCAGGGGCCGCATCGAGCCGGGGCGCGCTGGCGCCCCGCGAGGAGGGGGTCGGACGTGCGGACACGGTCAGCTCTCGTCACCGCGCTCGCGCTGGTCTCGGTGGAGGGCGGCGGCACCCACATCATCGACGTCGGCTCCTTGAAAAGCGCCGAGCCGGCGCTGCCGGAGCAGTTCGGCGCCGCGAACGGCACCGTCGTCGCCGATCCGGCGAGCGGCGCTGGAAGCGACGTCACCGCGAATGCGGTCACCAGGGCGGCGTGAGCCCGGCGCGCGGCTGACGATCGTCGGGCGGCTCGGCGCCCGACGGCGACGCGCGTCCATGGTCCTGCTCGCCGTCGCGGCCGTCGGCACCTGCACCATCGCGTGTGCCGTGTCAGCGGGTGCCGACACACCGACGCCGACGGCGACCGATATCCCCACGCCGACCGAGAGCGCAGTCGACACGCCAACCGCAGTTCCGACCGCGACGCCGAGCGGGGCGCCTACGTCCGCGGAGACGGCCACCGCAACGCCGACGCGCACCGCGACCCCGACGCGTACCGCGACGGTGACTCCGACGCGCACGCTCACGCCGACACGGACGCCGACGCTGACCCCGACCCGGACGGCCACGTCGACGCCGAGCCGAACGCCGACGCGCACCCCGACGCCGACCATCACCGCGACGCGGACCGCCACCGCGACCCGGACGGCGACGGTCACCCCGACGCGAACAGCAACCCCATCGCGAACGCCGACGACCACACCGAGCCGCACCCCCACCTTCACGACGACACCGACGGCGACGGTCACGCGCACGCCCACGCCGACGACCACGCCGACCGTCACGCTCACGCGCACCACGACGCCGACGACTACGCCGACCGTCACGGGGACCCGCACCACCACCCCGACCCACACGCCGACCGTCACGACGACGCGCAGCGCGACCCCGGTGCCCACACGCACGCCTACGCCGACCCGTACGCTCAGCCCGACGCCGACGAGGACGCCGAGCCCGACCCCGAGCGCGACGGTGACGGCAACGGCCACGCCCACGCCAACCGAGACTCCGACGGATACGGCGACGCCGAGCGCGACCCCGACCGCGAGCGACACACCCACTCCGACGCCCGACGATACGGCAACGGCAACGGAGACCGTGAGCCCGACGCCAACCGCTCAGCCGACCGAGACGGCGACTCCGGACGATACCGCCACCCCATCCGCGACGCCCACGCCCACGCCGGCGGCGACACTCAGCGCAACTGCATCACCGACCGCGACGCCGACCCACACTCCAACCATCGCACCCACGGCCGGCGCGGGCCCGACGCCGACCTCGAGCCCGACGTCGACACCGAGCCCGACGCCGACCTCGAGCCCGACGCCGACACCGATGACCACGCCATCGCCGTCGCCCACCCCGAACGCCTGCGGCAACGACATGCTCGACGACGGCGAGCAGTGCGACGACGGCAATCTTCTCCCCGGCGATGGTTGCGATGGGAGCTGCGGCAGCGAGCTGGTACCCGGGACGGGAGCGCACAACACCGACTGCACGCACGAATGGCTGACGGAGCCCCCGCCGGAACGGGGCGTGAACGGCCTCCCCGCCGCGCGGCTCGTCTGTCGGGACGACGATCCGAGCTGTGATTTCGGTCCGGGCACGGGCGACGCGGCCTGCACCTTCCACGTCGCCTCGTGCCTCAACGTCCGCGAGCAGCGCTTGCGCAGCCGCACCGGAGGACCGGCATGCGCCCCGGCGGACGTCGCCTGGGTGGTCCTCCAGGCGCCACGCGAGGCGGACCCGCGTGACCCCGTCGACGTCCTCAACCGCGACGCGCTGGAGGCCGCCCTCGCCGGCGTGGGCGCGGCGATCCGCAGGCAGTGTCAGTCGGTGGGCGTCGAGCCGGCGACGCCCTGCACCAGCAGCGCCGATTGCGGCGGCACCAAGCGTTGTCGCACCAGGCTGATGCTGTTCGAGCCGCCGTCGACCACGCTCGATCGCTGCACCGCCTTCGCCGACGTGCTCGTCCCCCTGGGCCGGAGCGGCGCGACGCGCAAGGCGGCGACGCGAACATTGCGGCTGACCGCGACCACGTCGGCGCGCGTACGTGACACCGACGTGCTGAAATTGACCTGCCGGCCCTAGCGCCGCGTCTCGACGACGAGCGGCCCGCGTGCCCTGGCACGATGGACGCGGGCGCGCCGCGTAGAGCCCGCGGAGGGGAGCCGGCGGGCGGAGGGTGCCGCCACGACGCGCGCCGCCGCCGGGGACTGCCGCGTGTCGTCGCCGTCGTCCTCACCCGCGAGGGCGTCGGCGATGGCGTTGACGTCGTCCGCGAGCGAGCGCACGTCGTCGGCCATGCCACCCATGTCGCGGGTCACCACGTCGAGCTCGTCCGAGACCTGGCGCAGGTCGCTGCCCACCACCAGGAGCGCGTACACGATCGCCCCGGCGGAGAGCAGGAGCGCGAGCACCATGACGAGCGTGTGACGCATCGATCGCGACCAGACCTGACCACAGGGTACCCGGGGCGTCAAGGAACGTGCTAGGAGAACGGCCCATGAAGACCCTGCGCGAGAAGGTCGCCGTCGTCACCGGGGCGGCGAGCGGTATCGGACTGGCCATGGCGGAGCGCTTCGCCGCCGAGGGGATGCGCGTCGTCCTCGCGGACGTCGAAGAGCAGGCGCTCGCCACGGCCGAGCGTGCGCTCGCCGCGCGCGGGGCGCAGACGCTGGCGGTGCGCACCGACGTCGCGCATGCCGGGGACGTCGAGGCGCTCGCCCGTGCCACGCTCGATCGGTTCGGCGCCGTCCACGTCCTCTGCAACAACGCCGGCGTCGGCGGCGACGGCCTGCCCACCTGGGAGCAGAGCCTGCAGAGCTGGCAATGGGTCATGGGCGTGAACCTGTGGGGCGTGGTCCACGGCATTCGTGCCTTCGTCCCGCGGATGCTGGCCCACGGGGTCGAGGGGCACGTCGTCAACACCGCCTCGATGGCGGGCCATCTCGCGATGCCGTACCTGACGATCTACAACGCCTCGAAGTTCGCCGTGGTGGCGATTTCGGAATGTCTCCATCACGAGCTGCAGATGGCCGGGGCCGCGGTGAAGGTTTCCGTTCTGTGTCCGGGCTTCGTGCGTACGCGCATCATGGAGTCGGAGCGCAACCGCCCCGCCGAGCTCGCCGACGCAGCGCAACGCTCGGAGGCGGCGCAAGCGTTCCACATGGCGTTCCGCGGCATGGTCGAGGCCGGCAAGTCGCCGGAGGAGATCGCCGCGGGCGTCGTCGACGCCATCCGGGAGGAGCGGTTCTGGATCTTCCCGCACCCCGAGATGCTCGACGCAGTTCGTCAGCGTGCCGATGGCATCCTGGCGCAGGTGAATCCGGGCTTCACTTTCCCGCCGGAGATGCAGCGCTGAGCGCCACCGTCCGCGTGGAGGACCGGCCGGGCGGCGTCCGGCTCCTCCGCCTCGATCGTCCCCCGGCGAACGCGATCGAGGAGACGCTGCTCACCGACCTGGCGGCGGCCCTGGCCAGTGCGCAGGCGGACGATGCCGTGCGCGCGCTCATACTGACCGGGAGCGGCCGCTTCTTCAGCGGCGGCTTCGATCTCTCGGCGCCGCTCTCCATTCCAGCAGCAAGGCCGTGGAGCTCGGGGTCGTCGACGAGCTCCTACCGGAGGCCGACGCGACGGCCACCGCCGTGCGGCGCGCCGCACGGCTCGCCACATATCCGCGCGACGCCTACGCGCACACCAAGGCGGCCCTGATCGCCGAGGCCGTCGCCCGCGTGGAGGGCGAGTCGGACGAGGATGCCGCCCGAGGCGCGGCGGTATGGACGAGCGCCGAGAGTCGCGCCGCCAGGGGGGCGCAGCAGGAAAAGCTGCGCCGGCATTGAGCGTGCGTCAGCTCGGCGGCGGCGGCGGCGTCGAGCAGCCCGCCAGGGTCGGATGGCTCGTGCTCGTACGCTTGAACGACCACTTGCAGGTGTAGAGGCTGTTCGCGAACAGGACCGAGGCGCGGTAGGTCGTCCCGGACAGCGATCCCGCGCCGCTCGAACGCTTGGTCGAGACCTTGAGCCGACCGAACTCGCCACCGAACTGGTCGCTCGAACGCACCGCCGTGGTGCCGCAGCGAACGAGCGCCAGCTCCCCCTTGTCGGGCTTCGCGGCAGCGAAGAATGCCAGCCCGGCGTAGTGCACCCCGTCGACGGAGAGCTGCAGCTCACCGCTGTCGTCGATGAGCAGGTTGGGCGACAGCGTCACCGTCTGCGGCTCACCGCCGAAGATGCCCTTGCAGCTGATCTTGCCGGCCCAGGTGCCGTCGATGTCGAACGCGAAGGCGCTACCCGTGACCAACGCGAAACCGGCTCCCAACATCGCAAGCGCGACGAGTCCCCTACGGCCCATCTCCTGCCCCCCTTCCCCATGCACCGTGCCCCAGGGCGGCGCGCGGCGTCAAGAGCGGTTCCCGCGCCAAATCGCGGCGCGTGTGGTATGGCGATGGGCATGGACCTCGTCGAGCTCGCCCCCGACGTCTTTGCGTGCCTGCAGGAGGACCGTGGACTCGGCTGCAGCAACTCGGGACTGGTACGCCGTGGCGGCGGGATGATCGTCGACACGTTCTGGGATCTTCCCCACACGCGCGAGATGATCGCGACGTACGCGCCCGTCATGCGCGGCTCCGTCGGTCGCGTCGTCAACACGCATCACAACGGCGACCACTGCTGGGGCAATCAGCTCTTCGGCGAGGCGGAGATCATCGGCCATCGCGCCTGCGCGGCGTCGTTCGGCAAGGACGCACCGCCCGCCGTGCTGCAGGCGATGAAGGACCTGCGCGGCGGCGCGGACCCGGCGCTCGCGGTGTTCGCCGAGCGGCTGGACGCGTGGGACTTCCGCGGCATCGAGCTGACGCCGCCGACGACGCTGATCGACGAGCGTCTGGACCTCGATCTCGATGGCATACGGGCCGAGCTGATCTATGTCGGTCCGGCCCATACCGCGGGCGACGTCATCGTGCACCTGCCGCGCGAGCGGATCGTGTTCACCGGCGACGTCCTCTTCCACCGCTGTACCCCGATCGGCTGGGAGGGCACCTACGCGAAATGGACCGAGGCGCTCGATCGGATCATCGCGCTCGCGCCCGACATCGTGGTCCCCGGGCACGGGCCGATCTGCGGCGTCGAGGGGCCACGCGAGATGAAGGCGTATCTCGAGTACGTGCGCAGCGAGTCCCGCCGGTTCCACGCCCTCGGTCTCTCGGCGCTCGATGCCGCCAAGCGTCTCGACCTCGGACCCTACGCCGCGTGGACCGAGCCCGAGCGACTGCTGTTCAATGTGGAGCGCGCGTACCGCGAGCTGCGCGGCGAGCCGTACGACGCCCCCGTCGACGTGACGGCCCTGTTCCGCGGCATGCACGAGCTGCGCCTGGCGCAACAGCGCCCGTCCCACTGATCGCGGTGGCGACGCCGCCGGTCGAGCCGCCGCCGACCCGCTACCAGATACCCGATCCCGCCGAGGCGACCCCGTCGGGCCTGCTCGCGGGGGGTGGCGACCTGGCCCCGGGAACGATTCTCGCGGCCTATCGCGCCGGCATCTTTCCCTGGCCCGACGCCGCCGGAACCTTGCTGTGGTGGTCGCCCGATCCGCGGACGATCCTGCCGCTGGACGGCATGCACCTGTCGCGCAGACTGCAGCGCACGCAGCGTCGCGGCATGCTGACGGTGACCATGGACCGCGCCTATGGCGCCGTGATGGCCGGTTGCGCCGACCGGCCGGAAGGGACCTGGATCACTGCCGCGATGCATGCCGCCTACACGCAGCTGCACGATCTCGGATGGGCGCATAGCGTGGAGGTATGGCGCGGCGACGAGCTCGCCGGAGGTCTCTACGGGGTGGCGATCGGCGGCTTCTTCGCGGCCGAGTCGATGTTCCACGTCGCGCGCGACGCCTCGAAGATCGCGCTCGCCGCCCTGGTCGCGCATTTGCGCGGCCGCGGCTTCAGCCTGCTCGACGTGCAGCTGCAGACGCCGCACCTCGCCTCCCTCGGCGCGATCGACATCCCGCGTGCCGCCTATCTCGCCCGCCTCGCCGAGGCGATCGCCCGGTCCGTCCGCTTCTAGCGGAAGAAGATCGCCGTCACGAGGATGAAGATCGGAACGAGGATGCCGATGGAGTAGGCCATGTAGCCGAAGAAGCTCGGCATCCGTACCCCGTTGTGCTCGGCGATCGCCTTCACCATGAAGTTCGGCCCGTTGCCGATGTAGCTGTTCGCGCCCATGCAGACGCTGCCGACGCTCACCGCCCGGAGGAGCTCCTGCGCGACCGGGCCGAGATGGAGGAACTCCGCGAGGTAGCGGCCCTCGGCGACCACGCCGTTCATGCCCGCCGAGGTCGCCGCGAAGGTCAGATACGTCGGCGCGTTGTCGAGGAAGCTCGACAGGCTGCCGGTCGCCCAGAAGAACTGCCACGGCTCGCGCAGGCCGAGCTCGGTGCCACGCGCGTTCAGGATCAGCAGCGCCGGTCCCATCGTAGCGAAGATGCCGGCGAAGAGCACGGCGACCTCGATGATCGGAGCGAAGGTGAAGCGGTTCTGCGTGTGGTAGACCTCGAGCGTCGTCAGATAGGAGCCGATCGCCGCGGCCACCATCAGGATCTCCTGGACGCCGAACGGCCAGGATCGTCCGGCGGTCCCGATGCCGCTGCCGGACGCGTACACGATGGCGATGATGGCGAGCAGGAACACGACGTTCAGGGCGCCGCGGATGCGCAGCGGCGCGTGCTCCATGACCTCCTCGAGCTGCGACCCGGGTCGCTCCCGCTCCTCGCGATCCAGCACGGCCTGGTCCCACACGTTCGCGACGACCAGGAGGATGCCGTTCACCAGCAGCCACTCGGGCCACAGGCGCAGCGTCCAGCCGAACGGCACGCCGTTCAGGAACCCGAGGAAGAGCGGCGGGTCGCCGAGCGGGGTCAGCAGGCCGCCGCAGTTGGAGACGATGAAGATGAAGAAGACCACGAGGTGCACCCGCGCGACCCGCGACTCGTTGGCGCGCAGCAAGGGTCGGATGAGCAGCACCGACGCACCGGTCGTGCCGATGATGCTCGCCAGGAGCGCGCCGATCGCCAGCAGCGCGGTGTTCATCAACGGCGTCCCCGAGAGCGAGCCTTCGACGTAGATGCCGCTCGTGATCACGAAGAGCGCACCGAGGAGGACGAGGAACGAGCAGTAGTCGCGCGCCATATGCATCAGCTCCGCCGTGCCATCGTGTCCCCAGGCGGTCATGAGGTAGAAGGCCACGGGGGCGCCGCAGAGCGCGGCGACGATGCCCTTGTTGCGGTTGTGCTCCCACCACTCCGGCGCCGAGAGCGGCAGGAGCGCGATCGCGAGCAGCATCAACCCGAAGGGCACGACCGTGTAGAGGGGGAGCGCCGCGCCGAGCGACGACTCCGCGGCCGCGACACCGGGGGTGAGCAGCACGAAGGCGACGGCGAGCACGCGGGAGCCGATCATCGGGACGGCCCGTCTATCATCGCGCGCCGCGCATATCCAATGAGCGGCAGCCGAACGGCGCCTCCGGCGTACTCGGCGTCCGGCGGCCGCGCAGGATGCGGCGTGCCGTTGGCGGGCGGCGGCGACCGCCACCCGCCACGGCGTGTGCTCTAGCCGCGCTGGTACATGGTCACGACGCAGGCGCCGCCGAGACCGAGATTGTGCTGCAGGGCGACCTTGGCACCCTCGACCTGCCGCTGACCGGCGAGGCCGCGGAGCTGCTGGTTCAGCTCGAAGCACTGCGCGAGACCGGTCGCGCCGAGCGGATGGCCCTTCGAGAGCAGTCCGCCCGACGGGTTCACGACCCACTTGCCGCCGTAGGTCGTCGCGTCCTCGTCGATCAGCCGGCCCGCCTCGCCCTCACCGCAGAGGCCGAGCCCCTCGTAGGTGATGAGCTCGTTCGGGGTGAAGCAGTCATGCAGCTCGATCACGTCGATCTGTTCGGGGCCGACGCCGGCGCGCTCGTACACGTCCTGCGCGGCTGCCCGCGTCGAATCCTGCCCGACCATCTTGATCATGGAGACCGGCTCGAACGTCGTCTGGAAGTCGGTCCGCATGGACATCCCCGTGATCTTGACCGGATTCGTGATCCCGAGGTTGCGCGCAAACTCCTCGGAGCAGAGCACCGCGGCGGCCGCGCCGTCGCTGGTCGGGCAGCACTGGAACTTGGTGAGGGGCTCGTAGACCATCGGCGCCGCCAGGACCTCCTCGAGGCTCGACGCCTGACGGAACTGCGAGCGCTCGTTGTGCACCGCGTGCCGGCGGTTCTTCACCGCGACCTTGGCGAGCTGCTCCTTCGTGGTGCCGTACCTCTTCATGTGCTCGCGTCCGGCGCCGCCGAACATCTGCGCCGCCGGCGGCGCCTTCTCGAACCCCTGGGCCGTCAACATCACGTGGACGTGCTTGTCCATGGGGTTGGTGCGGTCGGTGAACTTGGCCGCCAGCGAGCCGCGCTCCATCTTCTCGAATCCGAGCGCCAGCACGCACTCGTTCATGCCGCTGCCGATCGCCTGATAGGCGAGATACAAGGCGGTCGAGCCCGTCGAGCAGTTGTTGTTGACGTTGTAGACGGGGATGCTCGTCAACCCGAGCTGGTACACGGCCCGTTGGCCGCACGTCGAGTCGCCGTACACGTAGCCGACGTACGCCTGCTCGATCCGCTCGTAGGCAATGCCCGCGTCCTTCAATGCCTGCTCGCCGGCCTCCTTGCTGAGATCCGGATAGTCCATCTCGCCGGGCTTGTGGAATTTCGTCATCCCGACGCCGATCACGCACACGTTTTTGTCGAGCTTCATGTCGTCTCCTTCTCTCGGGTCAGAGGCCCATGCTCTTGGCGATGATGATCTTCATGATCTCGGTCGTACCGGCGAAGATGGTCTGGATGCGGGCGTCACGATAGGCGCGACACACCGGATACTCCTCCATGTAGCCGTATCCGCCGTAGAACTGCAGGCAGACGTCGATGTTGCGCTTGCACATCTCCGTCACCCACCACTTGGCCATGCTGGTTTCCTTGACGATCGGCGTACCTTTGATGTGCTCGGCGATCAGACGATCGACGAAGACGCGGCCGATCTCGAGCTCGGTCGCCACCTCGACCAGCTTGAATTGCGTGTTCTGGAACTTGCAGAGCGGCTTGCCGAACGCCGTGCGCTCCTGCGTGTACTTGATCGTCTCCGCGAGCACGACCTCCGCCGCCGCTTGCGCCCCGATCGCGCACACGAGGCGCTCCTGCTGCAGCTTCTCCATGAGGTAGTAGAAGCCGCCGCCCTCCTGCCCGAGGAGGTTCGCCGCCGGCACGCGGCAATCGTTGAAATGCAGCTCCGCGGTGTCCTGCGAGTGCATGCCCATCTTGTCGAGCTTGCGCCCCTTCTCGAATCCCGGCGTCCCGTCCTCGACCACGAAGAGGCTCACCCCGCCATGCGTCGATTGCGGATCGGTCTTGGCGGCGACGATCACGAGGTCACAGAGGATGCCGTTCGAGATGAACGTCTTCTGGCCGTTCAACACGTAGTGGCCGTCGTCACGGATGGCGCTCGTCTTGATGGCCGCGAGGTCCGAGCCCGTATTGGGCTCCGTCATGGCGATCGCGGTGATCAGCTCGCCGCTCACGCATCCGGGCATCCAGCGCCCCTTCTGCTCCGCGGTGCCGAAGCTCTCGATGTAGGGAACGCAGATGTCGTTGTGCAGCGACATCGCGAAGCCCGACGAGCCCGCGCGAATGATCTCCTCGTCGATGATCGCCGCGTAGGCGAAATCGACCCCGGCGCCGCCGTACTCGGGGCTGGCCGTCGGGCAGAGGAAGCCCTGCTCTCCGGCCTTGCGCCACGCCGTGCGGTCGACGATGCGCTGCTGCTCCCAGCGCTCGATGTTCGGCGTCACCTCACGCGCGCAGAACTTCTTGAACTGCTCGCGGAAGAGCTCGTGTTCCTCGGTGAAGATGGTGCGTTCCATGAAGCCTCCTCGATGAGAAAGGGCGGTCAGGTCGCCGCGCGCGCCGCGGGCCGGCGCTCCGGGACGGCAAGCGCCCGGTTGCCCATCTGCAGCAGACTGCGGGTGAAGAGCTCGCGATCCCTGGCGGCGTTCGGCGCCGGCGACGGCGCGAGTAAATCCCGCGCGATGAAGTAGATGAGCGCGGCGCCCCAACTGTTGAGCGTGAAGAAGAACGGATCGAAGTCGTTGCGGAACACGCCGCGGCGTTGCCCGCGCCGGATGAAGTCGACCGACACATCGACCAGCGGCTGGAGATAGCGTCGCACGATGCGCACCGCGGCCGGATGTCGATCCACGGCGGTGCGCGCCACCATGCGCGCGAACGAGGGCTGCTCCGCCATCACGGCGAGCACGGTCCGGGTGACCCGGTCGAGCTGTACGAACGGGTCGCCTTCCGGCACCAGGCTCTCACGGAAGATCGGCTCGATCCGTGCGAACACCTGCTCGTGCGCCGCGACGAAGAGCGCCTCCTTGTTGGTGAAGTGGTAGAAGAGGCTGGGCCGCTGGATGCCGACGGCATCGGCGATCTCCTGCATCTTGGCGGCAACGAAGCCGTCACGGGCGAAGATCACTTGCGCGGCGTCGATGATGCGGGCGTGCGTGTCGTCGGCACGGTCGCCGGCGGGGCGCGGCATCGCCCCTACCTACATGTCTGTAGGTGACGACGCAAGCACCCCTCCCCCGGCGCGGGGGGTTGGGGGGCATCGAGGGCCTTGCACCCGTGGAGAGCATTGCTCCTTTTGCGAACGTCGGGTGCGCGCCACCGCGCCCTCCTCGTCCCCCGCCGCGCACCGGCCTTGCGAAATGAGAGAGCGCGCTCCTGCACGACCCTCGCGGTAGACGCCCGTTGACAGCGCCCAACGACGTCTTACGTTTGGAGTATCGCGAACGATCGAATGACACGGGTCGTTCGCGCACATCAAGCACGGAGGGAGGAAAAGAGATGACGTTCTTTCGGTTCATGCCGGAGCTCGATCCCGTGAACGGGTTGCTGACGTTGCAGCGGGAGCTCGAGCGCGCGTGGCAGCGTCCGTTCGGCGATCAGTGGACGGCGTCGGGACACGGCGTGTTTCCGCCGGTCAACGTGTTCAACGACCCCGGCGGCTACGTCGTGAAGGTCGAGGTGCCGGGCGTGGCGCCGGACCAGCTGAAGGTCGAAGGGCACGGACGCACGCTGACGGTGAGCGGATCACGCACGGCCGAGGCGCCGGAGAGCGGCTCGTTCCATCGCCGCGAGCGCAGCGCCGGCCAGTTCGCGCGCTCGTTGCAGCTGCCCGACGATCTGGATTTCGGCCGCACCGAGGCCTCGTACAAGCACGGGATCCTGACCATCCGCGTCCCCAAGCGTGAAGAGGCGAAGCCGAGGCAGATCAGCATCAAGGCGGCCTGAGGCGACGATCACGATGCCATTTTGCAGGAAGGAGGAACCATTCGATGACCGAACAGGAGCTGAGCGTCAGGGAGAAGCAGGAGGTCAGCGCCCAGGAAGGCACCCGCGCCGGCCATACGTACCTGCCTGACGTCGACATCTACGAGACGGCCGACTCGATGTACCTGTGGGCCGACATGCCGGGCGTCGACGAGAACACGCTCCACATCCGTCTCGATGACGGCGTGCTGACGATCGAGGGCCAGGTTGCGCTGAAGGACTACGAGCGGCTGGCGCCCGTCTACACCGAGTACAAGGTCGGCAACTACGAGCGCCGATTCACGGTGTCGCACGACGTGGACGCCGACAAGATCGCCGCGCGTTTGACGAACGGCGTGCTCGCCCTCGAGCTGCCCAAGAGCGAGCGCGCCAAGCCTCGGCAGATCAAGATCACCCGGAACTAGCGTTTCGGGAGATGCCGCAGCCGGGCTCGTTCCCGGCTGCGGCGCCCGCAACGCCGTCGGATCGACGGCGCCGCATGTCGGCGCACTGCCCATCGTAGCGTAGCTTGACTTGCGCCCGGGCGGCGAGGCATCGCAGACGCCGCATGGGAACGTCCCGCGTCGCGTGGGTGATCGCAACGGCGCTTCTGGCCGGCATCGCGGCGCGGGTGATGCTGCTCACGATCGCGCCGCGGTACGGCTTCTACGGCGACCACGTCGACTACGTCTGCTGGGCGCGGGAAGCCGTCGACGTCGGGGTGCTCGAGCTCTACACGCGGCCCCCCGGACTCTGCCCCGCGCGCTTCTACGCGGACAGCCGGCCGCCGGCGCAGACCATCACGTCGGGCGCCAACGAGCGGCTCAACTATCCCCCGCTCGCGGCCTATGTCTTCTGGCTCGAGGGCCACCTCCTCCGCGCCCTGGATCCGGAGCGGATCGCGAACACGCTGACCGCGCGCGTCGTGCTCGCGCTCAGCACCACGGTCGCGGAGCTGATCGCCGCCCTCGGTGTCGCGGCACTGCTGCTGGACGCCTGCGGACCGCTGGTCGCGTCGGTCGCGTTCGCCGCCACCTGGCTGGCGCCGCCGATCCTCGCCGACGGGCCCTTCTGGGGCCAGACCGAGAGCTGGATCCTCGCACCGTCGATCTGGATGGTGTGGGCGATGAATCGCGAGCGTTGGGGGCTCGCCGGCGTGCTCTGGGGCATCGCGCTCGCCCTCAAGCCCTCCGGCGTTCTCCTGGGGCCGCTCTGGGCCTACGCGTTCGTCTTCCGCAGCGCGCGCGCCCGCGTCGTCGCCGGGGGCGGGCTCGCGCTCCTCACGCTCAACGTGCTCGCCCTCCCCTACTGGCTCGCGTCGGGCAGTGCGTGGCTGCGCGCCACGTACCTCGCCAACTACGTCTACAACCTGCACTGGACGACGATGATGACCTTCAACGTCTGGTACGCGGATCTCCTGCTCGCCGGCCATCTCGACTCGCGGACGACCTTGCTCGGCGTGACCCGGGACACGTGGGGGACGATCCTGCTGGTGCTCGCCGTCGTCGCCGCCGGCGTGCTGATCCGACGGTGGGAGACGCGCGCGCCCGGACGCGCGGCCCTGGCCTTCGTGCCGCTCGCGGCGCTGGTCACGCTCGCCGCGGTGACGTTCCCGACCCGCGTGCACAGCACCTATACGGCATTCACCGCGCCCTTCCTGATCGCGACGGCGTGCCTCATCCCGCGCGGCCGCTGGCCCGCGGCGGCCATGATCGTCGCGTCCACGTTGCAGATCCTGTCGTGGCAATGGGGGAGCCTGCTCGCCGTCCACCTGCTGCCGAACGAGAGCAGCCTGCCGGCCGCCCGCCAGGCCGAGCGGCGCGCGCTGCGCGACCGCGATCGGCCGCGCGAATGGGCGCTGATCCTCCTCAGCCTGGCCGCCACCGCGGCGACGTTCGTTGCCGTCGCACGTGACGATGATGACGCGCGCCCGGGCCGGCGCGAGGACGCGTGAGGCGGGCCGCCGTCCCGGCGACGCTCGTCGCCGTCGCGATCTTCCTCGTGCTCGCCACGCACAGCAAGCAGGGGGGATGGAACGATGCCTCGCGTCTGGCGATGATCGAGGCCATCGTCGAGCACGGCCACCTGTGGATCGACGGCACGTACATGTCGCGCTTCACGGGTGACATCTGCCGCATCGACGGCAAGTACTACTCCGACAAGCCCCCTGCCCTGGCGTTCGCCGGCGTGCCCGTCTACGCCGCGGAGACGGCGCTCGGCATCACGTTTCGCAACGACCTGCCGCGCGCCTACTACTGGACGACGTTGATCGTCATCGGCGGCACGACGATCGCGGGCCTCGTCGTCCTGGCGCTCTTCCTGCGCCGCATCGTCCCCGATCCCTGGTGGCGCGCCGCCACCGTGCTCGCGGTCGGCCTCGGCACGTTGAATACCGCGTACACGGTGACCTTCTCGAACCATCCGCCGTCGGCCATGGCCCTGCTGGCCGGCTTTCTCCTCCTATGGCGGTGGCGGCGGTTCGACGGTGGTCTCGTGAGCGTCGCGGGGAGCGCCCTGATGACCGGCCTCGGCGCGCTCACCGATCACGGCGCCGCGTTCTATTTCCCAGCGTTTCTCGCCTACCTGATCTGGCCCGGCGCGCCGCGTCGGCGTGAGGCCGCCCGCGTCTTCATCGCGGCCGCGGCCGTCCCGATCCTCGGCTACGTGGCCTACGCCACCGCGCTCTCCGGCAGCCCGCTGCCCCTGCCGCTGCAGCCGCGGCTTTTCGACTACCCGGGATCCTATTTCGCCGACCACGGGCACCTGGCGGGCAGTGCGCTCACCCATGGCTCATTCGGCGAGCTGCTGCGCTACGTCGGCCTCTGCCTGATCGGCTACCGCGGTCTCTTCATCCACACACCCGCGATGCTGTTCGTCGTCTGGGGCACGTTCCGCATCGCCGCATCCCCCGGCCGTCCCCATCGCGCGGAGGCGATCGTCGCGCTCGTCCCCACGCTCGTCCTGGTGACGTACTACCTCCTCACCTCGACCGACCCCGGAGGCAACGCCTACGGCGTGCGCTGGTTCTGCCTGTTCATCCCCATGCTCTACGTGTTCATGACCGACAGCTACGCGGAGCTACGCAGCCCCACTGCCCGCGTCCTCTTCTGGACCGCGTACGCGCTGTCGTTCCCCCTGGCCTGGATCGGCGCCTGGGACCCCTGGCTCGACCCGACCCCGTACGGCACCGGCTTCTCGTGGCAGCTGGTGCTTCGCGCGCACCATTGGCTCTGATCAGATCCGCGCGCGTGCCGTGTCGGGAGAAACTCTAGCCGTCGGTGGCAACAAAAATCGGAATATCCGACGCCCGTGTCGCCGCCATGGGCGACGGGTCCGACTACCCCGAAGACTTCGTCGCCGAGGAACTCGTAGAATCGGCGAGCCAGAAGATCGAAGGGGTCATACCCTCCGCTCGCGCCGCTCGCGCGGCGAGCACCACCCGCTGGAGATAGGCTCGCGGGGACTGGCCGGTCCAGCGCCGGAAGGCACGCGAGAAGCTGTTCGAATCCGAAAACCCTACCAGAAAGGCGATCTCGGTAACCGACCCGCGACGCTCTTCGAGGTAGCCGTGGGCCAGTTGCCGGCGCGTGCCGTTCAGAGTTTCGCGGTAGGTGGTGCCTTCCTCGTGCAGTCGGCGTTGTAGGTTGCGCAGACTCATGCCCAGCGCCCGCGCTGCCGCCCCCTCGGTTGGCTCGCCGCAGGGAAGCCGGCCGACGAGCCAACTGCGCAGCCGGTTGGACACGTGCCCGGAGTCGATGCGGGCCAGATACCGTGCTGCGGCTTCGTCGTTGTGGCGCGCGAGCTCCGCATTGCCCGTTGCCAGCGGTTCGTTCATATCGGCGGCGGAGAACTCAAGCGCGTTCTCGGATTGCCCGAATTGTACGGGAGCGCGAAATACCTTCCGGAACGCCTCCGAGGGACACGGTTCGGACCGTTCGAGCCGCACGGCAAGAGGGTTCACCTTCTCGCCCGACAACATCCGAGCCGTGCGCACGGCCTGAGATAGGGCGGCGTCGATTGCTTCGTCGGCCGGTCGCGGCTGCCCTTTGAGCGGCACATACAACAGCTGTTCCCGCTCTCCGATTCGTCGCACCTGGTACCGGGCGACGCCGCCACTCACCAGCCGATTGTACCGCACGTACCGCTCGAACGCCTCGTGCAACGTTCGACTGGCAACCACGGCAAACCCGAGGGCGTGATAGGTTGTCTCGTTTACGAAGCGGGAGGCCCACAGACCGAAGCAAGGATCGCCCGTCGCTTTCGCGGCGAGTTTCCAAAGGCGTGTCATCGCCACGAACGGTTGCCGGGAATTCGGATCCCGGAGCGCCGCCATGTCGATTCCCGCACGAGCCGCCAGCGCTCGCCCGTCCACGCCGCAGGCATCGAGCGCCCGTATGATCATCACCGCTACCGTGCTGAGCACGGACGGTGCGGCCGCACACTGCCTTGCGCCCGGACCCATCGTCGGTCCCCCGCGGCAAAATCTCGCACAGCCACCCGAACCCGCGCAAGCAGAAAAACGGTGACCGACTCACCCCTTCATTTTGGCGCAATCGGAATGAAACCTGACGCGAACGGCGAGGCGTGCAACTCCCAGACGGCGGTAGCCGTGCATTCTGGGAGGAATCCCATCCGCCACGACCTCGCACTCGGCGATCGACTTGATCGAGGCGAGGACCGCAACATCAATGGCCGTTCATCGAGGGAGAGCTAGACACAGGAGGTCACCATGGATCTCAGGAAACAGGATCGCCGCAACGCCGCAACGGTTCGGACACGAGGCGGCAAGACGGGGCTGTTGCGAATGGGCGCTACCGCACTCGGCCTGGTCGCGGTCGCTGCGCTCGCCGTCGGCATCACGCCAGTGGGTGCGGCTGCGGTGCCCAATCCGACGGTCACCGGACCCATCACGGCGTCGTGCAGCCCGACGTGCCCGTCGCCGCCGGGACCCGCCAACGGCATCCACGTTCCCGACGCGTTCGACGGCGCCAGCAACCTGCAGGAGTTCATTGATGCCGACTACACCGAGGAGGAGTACTTCTTCGAGGGTACCGCGACGGCGTTCGAGCGCGATCCGACCGCGCCCGCCTGGGACTCGAGCGGCTTCTGGACGGCGCGGCCGAGCGCCACGATTCCTCCGGCGGCGTACAGGAGCCGCATGCTCGTCCGGCGGCCGACCGATCCCAAGAAGTTCAACGGCATCGTCGTAGTCGAGTGGTTCAATGTCACCGCCCTGATCGATCTTCCGCCCGACTACGGCTACTTCCGTACGGAGCTGCTGCGCGACGGCTTCATCTGGGTCGGCGTGAGCGCCCAGTCCGTCGGTGTCAACGGCTCGCCACTTCTCCCAGGTTTCGCGCTCAAGGGCTGGGACCCGGTGCGTTACGGATCGCTGGTGCACCCCGGCGACAACTACTGTTACGACATCTTCTCACAGGCCGCCCAGGCCATTCGGCATCCGGTCGGCGTCAACCCGCTCGGCAGCAGTGCCTACGTGATCACGGGAATGATCGCAGACGGTGAGTCGCAGTCCGCGGGGCGCATGACCACGTATGCTGATGCGGTCCAGCCGCGCGCCGGACTCTTCGACGGATTCTTGATTCACAGTCGCGGAGCGGTCGGTGCCGCGCTCTTCTCGGGCAGCGGGGGCACGGTGCCCAGCCCATCGTTCATTCGGACGGACGGCCCGCCGGTGCTGGTGTTCGAAACCGAAACGGACACGGTAGGCCACTTTGCGGCCCGCCAACCCGACGGCCTCAACTACCGGCTCTGGGAACCGGCGGGTACGGCACACGTCGACGACTACGATAGTATGTCGTTCAGCGCGAACCAGGCGACCACCGAGCCTTTCTACCCGGCGCAGACCTGCGTCTTCCCGAGCAATATGGCCAACGAGCGCTACGTGATGAACTCCGCCATCTGGCACTTGAGCCAGTGGATCAACGGCGGAACGCCGCCGCCGAGCGCGCCACCCATCACCGTCGTCGGTGGAGTGATCCAGCGTGACCAGTACAACAATGCGCTGGGCGGCATCCGACTGCCCGAGCTGGACGTGCCGACGGAGACGCTTCAGGGCGTCGGCAACGCTTCCAGCCCGCCCTCCCCGCTCTCATTCTGCGTCCTCTACGGTCGTACGGCTCCGCTCGGGAGCGAATGCGTCGGCGGCACGGAAACCCCCGGCACGGTTTGCATCAGCGACGCGCAATGCGTTCACGGGGGCATGTGCGAGGCCGTGCCGCTGGGCTCGGTGTACCGGAACCACGGCAAATACGTCTCGGCGTTCGTCCATGCGACGAACCATCTCCGGAAAGCAGGTTTCCTGTTGGCGCCGGACGCTGACGAAGCCAAAACGCAGGCCGCCCAATCCGACGTCCCCTGAGTCGGACCGCCGATCTGATCGCGAGCACGGTCGCAACATCTGTCAGGTGGTACAGGCAAGATGCCTGTACCACCTGACGGAGTGGCAGCTCGAGATCGGTGCCGTGAAACGCGCCGAAGTGCGGCTTGTCCAGCAGGCTGTCGCGAGCGTCGACGACCAAGTCTTGTGCGGCGCCGTCGCTCCGCACCCCTGTTCAAATTTCGGTAGCAACCAATCGCGCCCGATGGCATCTGCATTTCGTCGTTGTCGGCGCCACCCCGACTCTGGTATCGCTCGACGCTCTCGCGGGCCGCCGGCCGGCTTCCGTCCGCGGCGACACGCGCCATCGCCATCCACGCCGTCCCTGGAGGTGCCGACCATGACCACGCGCGTGCTCACAGCCGCCCTGCTGCTTTCCGCCACCCTCGCCCACCCCGCCGCCGCGCAGGAGCGCCTCGCCGGAACACAAGCCACCGCGACACGCCGCGCCGTCGTCCACTTCGACGATCTGGCGGCGCGTGAGGCTTCCGGCGCCGCACGGCGCGCCACTCGCCGCGCCGCGCCGCGACCGATGCCCATTCCGGCCGCGCTGCCCGTGGATGCCGCGTCGAGCCGCGGCGCCGCCGCGCGCGCGGCGGAGGCGCTGCCGTTCGCGCCTTCGTTCCTCAGCTCGCCACCCGCCGCGTCGAGCTTCGTCGCGCTCATCGACGACGGCTCCACGGTGCCGCCGGACACGGAGGGCGCGGTCGGACCGAACCACCTGATGGTCGCGCTCAACTCGGGTGTCCGCGTCCAGACTCGGACCGGCGGCGTCATCAGCACGGTGAGCCTCCCGAGCTTCTGGTCGGCGGTCTACGGCGGCAGCAACGTCTTCGATCCCCACATCGTGTTCGAGCCCTACAACGGCCGCTGGATCACCGTCGCCGCCGCCGACGAGGGCGGCCCGTCGTCGCGGTTCCTGCTCGGCGTCTCGCAGACGGACGATCCGACCGGCGCCTGGAACCTGGCGGCGTACGACGTCGACGCGGCCAATCTCGTGTGGGCCGACTATCCACAGCTCGGCTTCAACAAGGACTGGATCGTCGTGCAGCTGAACATGTTCAGCACCGCCGACGACTCCTTCGTGCGCTCGGACGTGTTCGTGATCGACAAGCTCGACGCGTACGCCGGCGGCAGCAACCCGGCGACCCACCTCATGCTCTTGGGCCAGGGCGGCACCCAGGTTCCGGCGCTCACCTACGACAACGCCCTCGCCGAGGAGTACCTGCTCACCAACTTCAACGGCAACTCCGGCGGCAACGGCTTCATCCGCCTCTACACCTTGAACGGCCCGCTCGGCGCCGAGACGCTGTCGCTCGGACCGTTCATCTCGGTCGCCGCGCCGTGGGACTTCGGACCGCCGGCGTTCGCCGACTCCGCCCCGCAGCTCGGCTCGGCGCAGAAGATCCAGAACGGCGACGCCCGCATGCTCGGCCTCGTCTACCGGAACGGCACGCTGTGGGCGGCGCAGAACGTCTTCCTTCCGGCCGGCGGCGCGCCGACGCGCACGGCGGCGCAGTGGTGGCAGCTCATGCCGACCGGCGTCGTGCTGCAGCGCGGCCGCGTCGACGACCCGTCGAACGCGACCTTCTACGCCTATCCGAGCATCGCCGTGAACAAGGACGACGGCGTCCTGCTCGGCTACTCGACCTTCTCGGCGACGCAGTACGCGAGCGCCAACTACTCCTTCCGCGCGGCAAACGACCCTCCGAACACGATGGAGGACGACGTGCTGCTGAAGGCGGGCGAGGCGTCCTACTACAAGACGTTCAGCGGGCCCGACAATCGCTGGGGTGATTTCAGCGCCACCGTCGTCGACCCCGTGAACGACACCGATCTGTGGACGATCCAGGAATACGCCGCGAGCCCATCCGACACCTGGAGCACCTGGTGGGGACAGGTCGTGCCCCCGCCGACGCCGACGGCCACACCGACGACCACGTCCACCGCGTTGACACCGACACCCACGCCCACGGCCACGATCACGCCCGGCATGGGCGTGAAGCTCTACGGCATCGAGAGCCAGACGATCTACGAGATCAATCCCGACGCGATGACCGTCACCGCGTTGTCGCCGACGTTGCCGTTCTCGTCGCTGCTCATCGCGACCATCGATCCGTCGGCGATCTACGTCATCTCGACGCCTGTCTTCCCGGACTTCAACTACGTGCTCTATCGATACCGCCCCGGCGTCGGAGTGACGGCGATCGGCAACAGCATCGGTGTGGTCGGCATGGGCGAGGGGCGCGACGGGTTCCTCTGGGCCGTGGAAAGCTCGGGACTCTTCCAGATCGATCCGCTCGATCCCGAGGGGACGTTCGTCGGCGTCGCGCAGGGAGTGCCGCCCTACGCCGGCGACGTCGCCGCCGATCCCGCGACCGGCATCCTCTACGCGTCACGGAACGACGGGATGCTGGTGATCGTCGACAAGCAGCACGGCGCGCAGACCCCGATCGGCATCCCGTCCACCCCCTTCTGGGGTCTGGCGTTCTCGCGCGACGGCCGCCTCTGGGGCACGCAAGGGCCGAGCGGCGACCTCTACCAGGTCGACCCGATCAGCGGCGCGGCCACGTTCGTCATGCCGACGGTGCCGGGCATGGCCGACCTTGCGTCCCAGCTCGCCTGCGGCGACGGCGTGATCGATCCCGGCGAGGACTGCGACGACGGCAACCTCACCAACGGCGACGGATGCAGCGACGAGTGCGCAGCCGAGCCGTGCTTCACCTGCACGGGGACGCCGAGCGCGTGCACCCAGCTTCCCGACGACATCGCCTGCGACCCCGGCACGCTCTGCAAAATCAACAACCGCTGCGCCGCCGGCGTCTGCGTCGGCGATGCCATCCCCGTCCCCGGTTGCCGCATGCCCGTCGCGCCGCGCAAGGCGGCCCTGCTCATCAAGGACAAGACGCCCAACAAGAAGGACCGCCTCGTCTGGACGTGGGTGAAGGGCGAGGCAACGGCGATCGGCGACTTCGGTGCCCCGGCGACCTCCACCGACTACGAGCTGTGCATCTACAACAGCGTGCCGAGCCTGGTCGCCCGCTTCCGTGTACCCGCCGGCGGCACGTGCGCGGGCAAGCCGTGCTGGCAGACGAGCGTCAAGAAGGACAAGTACGGCGACAAGGATCTCACCCCCGACGGCGTGCTCAAGCTGCAACTCAAGCCGGGCGCGGTGAACGGCAAGGCCAAGGCCCTGGTCAAGGGCAAGGGCGGCCATCTCCCGCTGCCCGCGTTGCCGATCACGAATCTGCCCGTCACCGTGCAGCTGAGGAGCAGCACCGGCGAGTGCTGGAGCGCCGTCTACAGCACGCCCAAGAAGAACCAGTTCGACCAGTTCAAGGCGAAGGCGGACTAACGCGGATCCTGCGGGATCACGTGCGGGTTGGCCCCCGCCGGCGGCGGCCGTTGATATTCGCCTGCTGTTCGCCTATTAGATCTCTAACCGGATCGTCTACCGTGCGTGATACTACGTCGGCAAAGAAGCCGCAGGTGCTTCGTCACCTCCGTTGGACGCGCTGGCGGGAGCGCCAGCCGCGACGCGTGCGGCCGGCGATGGCCCGTGACGGCGTCGCCCGCGAGATCGCGCGCACGGTGCAGACGGAGCGAGGCGACTTGGCGATGACGATCGACGCAGAGCTGCACGCGCTATGCGGTCGCGAGGCAGCAGCGCGTCACGAGCTCGGGCAGGCGGCCCGCCCGCTGCTCGCGGGCAGGGGTTACCATCGGCTCGGGTTCGTCCATCTCGGCGACTATGCGCACGAGCGCCTCGGCGTCTCGGCGCGCACGGTCGAGTGCGCCGCCTGGGTCGCCGCACGGCTGGAGGCGTTGCCGCTCATCGCCGACGCCTTCGCGCGGCGTGAGCTTTCGTGGACGCAGGTCCGTGCCCTCTGCCGGGGGACGACAGCGGGGACAGAGCGTGAGTGGCTCGCCCGCGCGCGGCACGCGAGCGCGCGCGAGCTCGAGGCGCTCGCGGATGCCGTCGCACCTGCCGCCGCGGCGCGGTCCGATCCGGACGCAGAAGACGGTACGATCGACGGCGAGCCCGCCGTACGGTTTCGCCTCGCGTGTCCCGCACGCGTCCGGGCGCTCTGGCGGCGGGCGATAGAGCTTGCGAGCCGGATGGCGGGTGCCTCACTCGTGCCCTGGCGCGCCGTCGAGCTCGTGGCCGCCGAGGCGCTATCCGGGCGCCCGGAGGACGGACGGGTCGGCGACCGCGCGCTGCTCGCCGCGCTGCGCCGGTGCCCGTCCGACGGGCCATCCGCGATGGCGGCTGGCACACCCGCTGGCAGCGATGCTCGCGCCGTCGTTCGCAATGCGCTCACGCCGGTCGATCGCAACGCCGTCCCGCGCCGCGACGTGTACTCTTCGGAGCACGCGGCGACCTCCGGAGCGGACGAAACGTCGCGCCCGCTGGCCTCACCGCCACCGCACGATCCTGCGGCACACGATCCCTCAGGGCACGATCCGTTCGCGCTCGATGTCCGCCTGCGCGAGGCGATGCGCGCGATCCGCCGGGCCGAGCCGCGGATCGGCCAGCGGCTCCGCCTCCTGGTGGATCTCAAGTTGTATCGCTGCCTCGGCTGCGCCTCGGTCGCAACCTACGTGCGCGAACGCCTCGGCATCTCGCCCCGCAAGGCGTGGGCGCTGCTCAAGGTCGAGAGGACCGCACAGCGTACGAGCGCGTTCGCCCGAGCCTACCGGGAGGGGGCGCTCACATGGACGCGAGCGGCGACCCTGCTGCCGGTCCTGGAGCGGCGGAACGAGGACTCTTGGATCGCCCGCGCTGCAGCGGTCACCGCGCAGCGGCTCGCGGATGAAGTTGCCTGGGCGCTCGAGCAGCGCGATGCGTTCGGCCCCGACGTGCCGCTCGACCCGCCGCCGCTCGATGGCGTGCTCGTCTCGCCCGCGGCCGAGATGTCCCGGGACGAGTGCCAAAAGATGGCACCTGAGGCGCCGGTGCGTGGTGGCGGGTCAGTGCAAAACGGTGCGGGCCCCCGAGGAGCGACCCTGCCCAACCAAGGGTCGAATGGCGGCTCCGATGCGCGTGCCGCGGAGCTCTGCGACGTCGAGGTCGCCTTCACCGCTCCGGCCTCGGTGGTCGCCCTCTTGCGCGATACCATGGACGCGTTCGCGCGGCCGGGCGAGCCGCGCTGGGCGGCCTTCGAGAGCGTCGTCCGACACGCCGTATGGTATTGGGAAGAACTCGGCCGCCATCGCGATCCGGTGTTCGCGCGTGACGGCTGGCGCTGCGCGTGCCTGCGTGCAGCGGGCGGCGCAACCTGCACGATCACCACCTCGAGTTCCGCTCGCGCGGCGGCGGGAACGCGCGCGAGAACCGGGTGACCATTTGCGCCGCGCATCATCTCCACGGAATCCACGGCGGTACGATCCGCGCCTGGGGCACGGCGCCGCGGCCGGTCTACTGGCAGCTCGGTCTCCGTCGCGGCGCGCCGCCCCTCCTCACGTACGTCGGCGACCGCATCCGGCGGGGCGCGCCAACCGACACCGGCAGCAGCCGCCGTCGAACCGCCCCAGCTGGCTAAATCCGGGCGCGCTCCGATTGCACGATCGCGTCCGTGACGAAGAACGTGCCGGAGGCCTTCGCGAGGATCTTCCCCTGCTCGTTCCGCACCTCGCCCTCCGCGTACGCGGTGCTGCGACTGAGGTTGACGAGGCGCCCTTCGGCGACCACGCGGCCGTGCTGGATCGGACGGAAGTAGTTGATCTTCAGCTCGAGCGTCGCGCAGCCCTTGCCGGCGGGAAGCCCGCCCACGACGGCGCCGCCGAGCGCCGTGTCGAGCAGGCTGAACAGGACCCCGCCATGGACGCGATTGGCGCGGCTCATGTGCGTCGGCCCGAGGGTGAGCGCGAGCCGACGCAACCCGCCCTCGTCGACCAGGTATTCGACGCCCAACCATTGCGTGAACGGATCACCGATGTCGTGCGCGGAGGACATGGGCCGCAAACCTACGGCGCGCCTCGGCGTCAAGTCAATTGCGCGTTCGGTGAGTTGCATTTTGGGCGGGCCTGGCGGAAGCTTTGTCGGCAATGAGCTACAATGCGTGGTTCCGCTGCATCAACGGCTGCGAGGGGCACTACAGCCTCCTCGAGATCATCTACCGGTGCCCGACGTGCGGAGACCTGCTCGAGGTCCAGCACGACGTCGATGCGCTGAAGACGCGCGCGCCCTCCGCCTGGATGCGGCTGCTCGAGGAGCGCCAGCAGCGCAACACCTATCCGTACGGCTCCGGCGTATGGGGCAAGAAGGAATGGGTGCTCCCGTTCATCGACGACGAGAACGTCGTGTCGATGTTCGAAGGCAACAGCAACCTCTTCTGGGCGAACCGCTACGGCAAGCAGCTGCACGTCGAGGACCTCTGGGTGAAGCAGTGCGGCAACTCACACACCGGCTCGTTCAAGGATCTCGGCATGACGGTGCTGGTCTCGGCGGTGAAGCAGATGATCGCCGACGGCCTGCACATCGACGCCGTCGCGTGCGCCTCGACGGGCGACACCTCGGCGGCGCTCGCCGCCTACTGCGCCGCGGCGGGCATCCCCGCCGTCGTGCTGCTGCCACGCGACAAGGTCTCGCCGGCGCAGCTCGTACAGCCGATCGCCAACGGCGCGCTCGTGCTCTCGCTCGACACCGACTTCGACGGCTGCATGAAGGTGGTGCAGGAGATCACGAAGCAAAAACGGATCTATCTCGCCAACTCGATGAACAGCCTGCGCATCGAGGGACAGAAGACCGTCGCCATCGAGATCGTGCAGCAGTTCGACTGGGAGGTGCCGGACTGGGTCATCATTCCGGGCGGCAACCTCGGCAACGTGAGCGCCCTCGGCAAGGGCTTCCTGCTGATGCACGAGCTCGGCCTGATCCAGAAATTGCCGCGCATCTGCGTCGCGCAGGCGGAGCACGCCAACCCGCTCTACCGCTCGTTCCTGAAGGGTTTCGAGACCTTCGAGCCGGTGACGGCGCAGAAGACGCTCGCCAGCGCGATCCAGATCGGCAACCCGGTGAGCATCAACCGCGCGATCCGCACGCTGCAACGGTTCGACGGCGTGGTCGAGCAAGCGAGCGAGCAGGAGCTGGCCGACGAGTCGGCGCGCGCCGACCGCACCGGGATGTTCAACTGCCCGCATACCGGGGTCGCGCTGGCGGCGCTCCGCAAGCTGGTGGAGCGCAAGATCGTGCGGGCGAGCGACCGGGTGGTCGTCATCTCGACGGCACACGGCCTCAAGTTCGCCGACCAGAAGACGGCGTACCACCTCGGCAGGCTGACGGGCGTCCGCTCGACCTACCAGAACGTGCCGGTCGAGCTCGCTCCGGAGCCGGGCAAGGTCGCCGACGCCATCGCCAAGCACGTCGAGCGCACGCGGCTGCTGGAGAGCTGATGGCCGGCCGGCCCCCGAGCCCCCCCGACCCGAAGGGCAAGCCCGGCATCGGCACCGCCGCGGTGCACGCCGGGGAGCCGCGTCGCAAGTCGAGCAACGCGCTTGCGACGCCCATCATCCAGACCGCGACCTATTCCTTCGCCAACACGCAGGAGCTGCGCGATCACTTCGAGCAGCGGATCGAGCGCGAGGAGTACGGCCGCTACGGCAACCCGACGCAGCGCATCGCCGAGAAGAAGCTGGCGGCACTGGACGGCGCCGAGGACTGCCTGCTTTTCGCGAGCGGCATGGCCGCCATCACGACGACGCTCTTCGCGATGCTGTCACGCGGCTCGCACGTCGTCGTCACCGACGACTCGTATCGCCGCACCCGCCAGTTCCTGCACGCGGTGCTGCATCGCTACGGCATCGAGGTGACGACCGTGCCGGCGGGCGACTTCGAGGCGCTGATCGAAGCCATCCGACCGACCACACGGGTCCTGCTGAGCGAATCGCCGACCAACCCGTACAACTGCATCCTCGATCTCGAGCGCTTCGCCGAGATCGGCCGGCGGCACCGCGTGAAGACCATCATCGACGCCACGTTCGCCACCCCCTACAACCAGCGTCCGCTCGAGTTCGGCATCGACATCGTCTTCCACTCCGCCACCAAGTACCTCGGCGGCCACAACGACATCCTCGCCGGTGCCGTCCTCGGCTCCGCCGAGCTGATCGACGGCGTACGCGCCATGCAGGGCGTCACGGGTGCCGTCGTCGACCCGTTCGCCGCCTATCTCCTTCTCCGCGGCCTGAAGACCCTGGCGCTCCGCATCGAGCGCCAGAACACCAGCGCGCAGGCGATCGCCGAGTTCCTCGCGGCCCATCCGCGCATCGCCCGCGTCTACTACCCCGGCCTGCCGAGCCACCCGAACCACGACGTCGCGCGGCGGCAGATGCGCGGCTTCGGCGGCGTCGTCACGTTCGAGGTGGAGGGCGATCTCGACAGCACCTCGCGTGTCGTCGACGCGTGCCGCATCCCACGCATCGCGCCGTCTCTCGGCGGCGTCGAGAGCCTCATCGAGCAGCCGGCGCTCATGAGCTTCTACGAGCTCACGACCGAGGAGCGCCTGCAGGTCGGCATCAAGGACAACCTGATCCGCTACTCGGTCGGCATCGAGGACACGATCGACCTGATCGCCGACCTGAGCGCCGCCCTCGACGCCTGAAGGTCAGCTACTGAAGGCCCGGTCGACCAGACGCTGCAGATCGCCGCTCGTGAACATCTCACGTACGATGTCGCAGCCACCGACGAACTTCCCGTCGATGTACACTTGGGGAATCGTCGGCCAGTTCGAGTAGCGCTTGATCGCGTCACGCTTCGCGGGCTCGCTCAGGACGTCGACCGTCTGGAATGGCTTGCCCAGCTCCTGAAAGATCTCGATCGTCGCCGCGGAGAATCCGCACTGCGGGAACGTGGGGTTGCCCTTCATGTAGATCATGATCTTGTTGCTCCGGATCTCGTTCTCGATCTCGCTGCTGACGTCGTCGGCCATGTTTCCGATCTCCTCGCAGGCCTCAGCGCTCGCTGGGCGTGACGGTCTTGAGCTGCAAAGCATGGATGCGCGGCATCAGCGCGCTGAGCGCGCCGTAGACCATCTGGTGCCGCTCGACCAGCGATTTTCCCGCGAACTGCCCCGTCACGATCGTGACCGCGAAATGGTCACCGGCCCCGGTGGAGTCGGCCGCGGCCACCGTCGCATCGGGGAACGCGTCCTCGAGACGGCGCTGGATTTCCTGCGCGTCCATCACCGAATTGACGTATCGCAGGCCCCGAGCGGTAGCAAGGCGGCATCTGCTGAGGCATGCTGGGCGCCATGGCGGAGGAGTCCGGCCGGAACCGACACGGCTCGACGCCCGGCCTCGCCGCCATCGCGGCGCTGATCGGCGTCCTCGGTGCGCTCGGCAACGTCTGCTTCCGCGAGGCGATCACCGTATCCGGACTCGCGTTCGATACGCTCGGCGCGTGGCTGGCGCAGATGCTCCCGTTCCTCACCCGCGTGACGACACCCTTCGTCCTCGCCGCGGGCGGCCTGGCGCTGTACGGCCTCTCACGCCTCTTCCCCGAGCACACGCTCGGCTACGGGTTCCCCCGCTTCCTCGAGATGGTCAATCTCGAGGGCGGGCGCGTGAAGAAGCGCTGGATGATCGTGAAGACGCTCGGTGCCGCCATCTCGCTCGGGTGCGGCGCTTCGGTCGGCCGCGAGGGGCCGATCGCGCAGATCGGCGGGTCGATTGGTTCCGCCGTCGCGCAGGTCCTGCGCGTCTCCACCGATCGCGCCAAGCTGTTCGTCGTCTGCGGCGCGGCCGCCGGCATCGCGGCGACGTTCGGTGCGCCGATCGCGAGCGTCATGTTCGCGCAGGAGATCCTCCTACAGGGCGAGATCCAGCTGACGCACTTCGGCTTGATCGTGATCGCCACGACTTCGTCGGTGCTGGCGTCGCGAGCCATGCTCGGCACCGACACCATCTTCCACGTCCGCACGTTCGTGCTCGCGAGCTACTGGGAGCTGCTGACCTACGCGCTCATGGGGTTCCTCCTGGGCGTGCTGGCCGTCGGCTACACGCGTCTCTTCCACGTCGCATTGGAGCGACTCGGCCGACTGCGCTACCGCACGCCGACCAAGCTGATCGGCGGCCTCGCGCTCGTCGGCGTGATCGGCGTCTTCCTGCCGCAGAACCTGTCGGACGGCTACCCGACGATCGACGCCGCGCTGAACGGGCGCCTCTTGCCCCCGCTCATGGGCATCCTGGCGATCGCGAAGGTCCTGGCGAGCGCCCTGTCCCTCGGCTCCGGCGCCCCGGGCGGCGTCTTCGGCCCCATGTTCTTCATCGGTGCCACCGGCGGGGGCGCGTTCCGCGCGCTCTCGGCGCTGCTCCTCCCCGGGCTGACCGGCCCGCGCGGCTCCTACGCTCTCGTCGGCATGGGGACGTTCCTCGCCGCGTGCACGCACGCGCCGCTCACGGCGATCTTCCTCCTCCTCGAGATGACCGGGGACTACCAGATCGCGTTGCCGGCCCTGATCACGGCGATCATCGCCGTGATGGTCGCGAGCAGCATCGAGCCGGAGTCGATCGACACCCTCGGCCTCGCACGGGCCGGGACGACCCTGCGACCACCGCGCGAGCAGCTCATGGATCTCATCCCGGTCTCGGCGGCGTTCCATCACGAGTTCGAGCCGATTCCCGCCGCCGCCCGTATGTCGGACATCCTGCAGACCATCGGCGAGAGCCGCGCCACGAGCTTCCCCGTGCTCGACGCCGAGCAACGTCTCGTCGGCACGATCTCCGTCCATGACATCCGCCGCCTGCTGATCGATCCTGCCGCGAACGATCTGGTGATCGCCGTCGATGTCTGCGACACGAACATCCCGACCGTCACCCCCGAGACGACTCTCGGCCGCGCGCTTCGCCTCATGGAGACCGATGACATCGAGGAAATCCCCGTCGTCGACACCACGGACCCGCGACGGATCATCGGCCTGCTCTCGCGCGCCGACGTGATCCGCGCCTACAACCGGACGCTGCTCACGGTACGCACCGTCCCCGGTTCGCCCGGCGCCGACGAGCTGCCGCAATGGTCGAAGGCCTACCGGGTCACGACGCTCCCCATCCCTCCGGAATGGCTCGGGCGTTCGCTGCGCGAGCTCGACTTCCGCGCCCACTTCAGCGTCAGCGTGCTCGCCGTCCAGGCCGGCAACACTCCTGGACGGAGCTTCGAGGTTCCCGATCCCGATCGCGTCCTGCGCGACGGCGAATGGATGGTGCTCGCCGGTCCCGCTGCCGCCGTGCGCGCGCTCGAGCGCACCATCAACGCCTCCGCCCGCCGGCCCGTCTCGAAGACTCTCACTCGCGCCGGTTGACACCCCGCTGGCGAGCCGGACGGGAGGCGCCGTGGTCGACCGGACATCCCGACGGCGTGGGCGTGACGCTGGGCGCTCGCGCGGCGCCGCCGCGCGGGGGCGACCTCAATCAATGACCGCCGCAGACTCCTGGATATGCTCGACCGACGCCGACGGCCGTGAGCAGCGGGCAGGCGTCGTTGAACTCGGCGCCGACCATCCTCTCGACCCGCGCCGACTGGCCGTCGAGCACGCAGGCGGAGACGTCGGCGATGGTCGTCGCGGTGGCGTCGCAGGGACTGCCGATCGCATCGGGTGCGAGCCCGAGACACTTCTTCGCGATCTTCGCTGCGAGCGACAGGCGGAGCTTGGGCAGCGTCGCCCCCGGATGGCCGGGGTCGAGCGCCTTCTGGCACGCGGCGGCGGCGAGCGCGAGGCTCTTGCCCTTGGATGCGTCCTTGAGGACGCGCACGATGCAGGCACCCAGCAGCGATTGCTCGGTCCGGGCGAACTGGCTGGCGGCCTTCGTGATCGTCGACTGGCACGCGAGGCCTTGCTTGCTCAGGACCGCCGGGTCGCCGGGGGAGAACGTATCCGCGATCATCTCGGCGACGCGCGCCGCGTGCTGGTTCAGCACGCAGTCGGCGACCGCGTCGAAGCCGCTCGCGCCGCGATCGCAGGGACGATCGACCGCCGACGGCGCGACGTTGCCGCACTTCTTGAGGACCGCGTTGCGCGCGCCGCTGCGCGCGCGCCCCACGGTCGAGTCGGGGCTGCCGAGGGCGGCACACAACGCCTCGCCCGCCTGACTGCCCTTCCCCGCCGCGAGATCCTTGAGGATGACGCTGCGGCAGGCCGACTGCTGCCCCTGGTCGGTCTTCACGAACGCGCGCGCCTGGGCCGCGATGGCCGCCTGGCAGGCGAGCGCCGTCTTGGAGAATCGTGGCGGGCGCAGCGCCGGCATCATCGCATCGCTCAGCGCGACAGGAGCGATACCGGCATGGATGCGGGTGATGCCGTTGGAGTCGTCGCCGTCCGTGTCGACCTCGGTATTGGTCGCCGTGTCGATGACCGAGATGCTCTTGTCGTTGCGGTTCGTCACGTAGACGCGCGCGCCGTCGGGGCGGACCGAGACGTCGTCGGGCTGGTCGCCGACCGGAATGGTCGTGATCACTTGCCGCGTCGCCGTATCGATGACCGACACGTCGTCGGTGCCGCTGTTGGCGACGTAGGCGCGCGTGCCGTCGGGGGTGAATGCGACGCCCTCCGGGACGCTTCCGACGGCGACGGTTCCGGTGACGGAGAGGCTCGCCGTGTTGATCACGGAGACCAGCGCCCCGCTCTCGCTGGTGACGTAGAGCTGGTCGCCGGCCGGGCTCACGGCCAGGTGCGTCGGATTGCTTCCGGCGACGGGGATGTTCGTCTTCACCACGTAGGAGTCGGTGTCGATGACGCTGACGGAGTCGCTCCCGCGATTGACGACGTAGGCGGGCGTCCCGGCGGGATTGATGACGACGCCGAGGGGGTTCTTCTGGACGTCGATCGTCTTCACCACCTGATTGACGGACGTGTCGATCACGGAGACGGTCTTGTCGATGCGATTGGCGACGTAGACCTGGGTTCCCGGAAGCCTCACCGCAGCGCCGGTCGGATCGTCGCCGACCTTCAGCGGCACGACGGAGTTGTCCGCCGTCGTGATGATCGAGACGTTGCCGTCGGGGCCGTCCTGATTCGCGACGTAGACGTGCCTGCCCTCGGGATCGACGGCGACGCCGAGCGGGCTGTGGCCGACGTCGATCGTGGTGACGATCGTGTTGGTCGCGGTATCGATGACGAGGACGTTGTCGTCGCCGTGGTTCGCGACGTAGGCGAACGGGGCGGCCAGGGCCGCCGACGGCACGAGCAGGACGAGCAGCAGGCGGACGCAGGTCAGCATCCGCGTGAGCGTCAGCAAGAGCAGGACCAGCGCGGAGCCGTCGGCGCCCGTCGCGCAACTGTCCGGATTTTCAACATCGGCAACCCCCGCAGACGGTCGATGTCGAGACTGTCGTTCTGCGCTGGAATCTTGCACGGCTGCAAGATCGTGCGATGCCGCGCGTTTGGTGCGTTTCCGAGCTATAGCAAGGTCTTGCGCGCCCGCGTCGAGATGCAAACCGGAGACACCGGGGGGTGATCGGAGGGCCGTCCGGCCCTCGCGGCCGGGACGAGATGCGACGGCTCAGGTGAAGGCCAGCCACTCGAGATGGCTGCGATCTTCCCCGCGGACGAGGGCGAAGTAGGCCGCCTGCATCGCGGTCGTCACCGGGCCCGGCGTGCCGCTCCCGATCGGCCGATCGTCGAGCTCACGCACCGGGGTCACCTCGGCGGCCGTGCCGGTGAAGAAGGCCTCGTCCGCGATGTAGACCTCGTCGCGGGTGAAGCGCTCCTCGACGACGGTATGTCCGCGCTCTCGCAGGAGAGTCATGAGTGTCGCGCGGGTGATGCCGGGCAGGACCGAGGTGAGTGGGGGCGTCTTCACCACGCCGTCGCGCACGATGAAGAGGTTCTCACCGCTCGCCTCGGCCACGAAGCCGTCGGTGTCGAGGAGCAGGGCCTCGTCGTAGCCCGAACGACGCGCCTCCTGATTGGCGAGGATCGAGTTGACGTAGTGTCCGACGGCCTTGGCCTTGGTCATGAAGGTGTTCACGTGAAAACGTTGAAACGAAGACGTCTTCACGCGGATCCCGTTCCGGATGCCGGCATCGCCGAGATAGGAGCCCCAGGGCCAGACGGCGATCGCAACCCGCACCGGATTCGTCGCGGCGTGCAGGCCCATCTCGCCCTCGCCGAGGAAAACGAGCGGGCGGATGTAGCAGGCGCGCAGCCGGTTGCGCCGCACGGTCTCGAGGCACGCGGCATCGATCGCCGCCTCGTCGTAGGGGATCGTCAGGCTCAAGATGCGAGCCGAGGCGAACAGCCGACGGGTGTGATCGTGCAGACGAAAGACGGCGGACCGGCCGTCGGACGTTTCGTAGCAGCGCACGCCCTCGAACACGCCGAGACCATAGTGCAGCGTGTGCGTGAGGACGTGCACCTGCGCGCGATCCCACGGCACGAAGTCGCCGTCCATCCAGATCAGTTCGCTCTTTTCCACGTGCGCTCCGAACCGCGTTCGCTATCGGAGCCCTTCCGCGATGTCAATTTGGCTGCGGACGCGCCCGCACGCTCTCCGGAACATCGACGCCGAACCACCGCTCGTAGAGCGCGCGCACCCGTTCGCGGTGACGCGCGTAGTCGGCGAGGAGATGACGCCCGACCTCGTCACCGGCACCGTCGTACCCGAGACGGCGCGCCAGCGCCGGCAGACGCTCGCCTTCGCGCTCCAGCGCCTCGACGGGCTGATCCCGCTCGATACGGAGACGATTGGTGAGCGTGCGCAGGAACGCGTAGCTCTCCTCGAGCGCGGCGGCGTCGGGCCGCGAGAGCAAGCCGGCGTCGGCCAGCGCCGCGAGCGCATGACGGGTGGCGCGCCGCCGGACGCTCGCGCAGGCCGTCCCGTGGCGCAGCTGCAGCATCTGCGTCAGGAACTCGATGTCGACGAGGCCGCCGCGGCCCGTCTTGATGTTGAAGCCGTGATCCTCGTCGCCGGCGAGCTCGCGCTCCATGCGCATCCGCAGGCGGTGGATCTCGGCCACCTGCTCGTCGCGCAACGGCGTCGCGTAGACGAAGCGCTCGATGATGGTCTCGACCTCGCCCATCAGACCCGGATCGCCGGTGATCGCCCGCGCCTTGATGAGTGCCTGGCGCTCCCAGAGCTGCGAGCTGGTCGCATGATAGCGCTCGAACGCCGCGAGCGACGTGACCAGCGGCCCCTTGTTGCCGGAGGGACGCAGCCGGGTATCGATCTTGTAGGCGATGCCCTCCCGCGTCGGCACCTGCAGGGTGGTGAGGAGGCGCTGCGCCAGTCGCGTGAAGTACTCGTGTGGCGTCACGGTGGTCGGCGCGTCGTCGGCGGCGGAGTCGTAGACGAAGATGAGATCGAGATCGGAGTTGTAGGTGAGCTCGCGGCTGCCGAGCTTGCCCATGCCGACGACGGCGAAGCGGCCCGGCGACGTACTGAGGCCGTAGCGCGTCGCGGCCTCTTCCTCGGCAATCCGCCAGGCCGCCTCGAGGCACACGTCGGCGAGGTCGCTCAGCTGGCTGCTGACGGCGGGAAACGGCAGCAACCCCTGCAGGTCGTTCACCCCGACCCGGAGGAGCTGCTCGTTGCGGAAGCGACGCAGGACGTCGAGCCGGTCCTCGTAGCCCTCGGCGGTGGCGAGCAAGCTGGCGAGCTCCGTCCCCATGTCCGCCTTCGGGATCTCGACACGGACGAGGTCGGCACGCACCAGGCTGTCGAGCACCTCGGGATGCCGGATCAGCACCTGCGATAGGAACGCGCTCGAGCCGAAGAGACGCACGAGGACCCCCATGGTCGCGGGGTTCTCCGCCAGGAGCGCGAGGAAGCTGGAGCGCGCGCCGATGGCGGCGAGAAAGCGCGCCATGTTGCGCAGCGCGAGGTCGGCGTCCGGCGCGCGTACGATCTCGCCGAGGAGGGCGGGCGCCACCTCGCGCAGCAGCTGCCGGCGCCGTGGCGTCGCCGGCGAAGCCGGCGCCCCGTCGCGCAGCAACGCGAGATTGGCCGCCGCCTCGTCGACGGCATGGAAGCCAAGCGCGCGCAGCCGGGCGCCGATCGTGTCGTGATCGGCCTCGTCGAGCAGCGCGAGGAAACGGGGATCGGCGGCGCGGCCGATCGCCTCCCGCGACGAGTAGAACAGCGACGAGAACGCGGCATGCACGGTGTCCATGTACGCGTCGCAGTCGGCGCGAAAACGGATCACGGCCGAGGCGGGATCCTCCCGGCCGTAGCCGAGACGCCGCGCCAGATGCAGCTCCGCGGCCCCCGCGGGCACGACGTGCGTCTGGCGCTCGTCGACGAGCTGGATCTTGTGCTCCACCTGCCGCAGGAAGCGGTACGCCGCGGCCAGCCGCACGCCCTGGTCGCTCTCGAGATAGCGATGCTCGGCGAGGAGCCGCAAGGCCCGCAGCGAGTTGCGCTCGCGAATGCGTTCGTCCTTGCCCGCGTGCACGAGCTGCAGGCTCTGGATGACGAACTCGATCTCGCGGATCCCGCCGCGCCCGAGCTTCACGTTGGTGCCTTTCGCGCGCGCGCTCGCCAGCGCCGTCGCCACCTTCGCCTTCATGCCCTTGATGTCCTCGATCGTCGAGAAGTCGAGATACCGCCGGTAGATGAAGGGCATGAGGTCGCGCAGGAAACGCTCGCCGAGGGCCCGGTCGCCGGCAACGGGCCGCGCCTTGAGCAGCGCCGCCCGCTCCCAGGTCTGCCCCCACGACTCGTAGTAGGTGAGCGCGTTGGCGATCGAGTTGACGATGGGTCCGTTCGCGCCCTCGGGGCGCAGGCGCAGATCGACGCGAAAGACGAAGCCCTCCCCCGTGGCCTGGTGGAGCACGCGCGTCACCTCCTGGCCGAGCCGCGTGAAGAACTCGCGCGCCGAAAGCCGGCCCCGTCGCCCGCCCCGGCTCTCGGTGTCGTCGCGGTCGTAGAGATAGATCAGGTCTATGTCGGAGCTGAAGTTGAGCTCGACGCCGCCGAGCTTGCCCATGCCGAGCACGCAGAAGCCGATCGGACCCTCGACGCCGACCACGTCGCCGTAGTCGGCGGCGAGCAGGCTCCGAACCGTCGTGATCGCGACCTCGAGGGCGTCCTCGGCGAGCGCGGTCAACGCGGCCGTGGTTTGCTCCAGCGTCGCGAGGTGGAGCAGATCGCGCACCACGATCCGCAGCATGCGGCGCCGCTTCAACGCGCGCAGGGCGCTCGCCAGGCCGTCGACATCGGTCCCGGGGGCGAGCTGCGGCGCGGGCACGCGCGTTGCCACCGCCGTTCCCGCGTCGGCCGGCGCGAGCACCTCCGCCCAGGAGTCGGAATCGGCGAGGAGCAGCCGCGCGGTGATCGTACTGGCGCCGAGCACCGTGACGAGATTCCGCGCCAGCTCCGGGTCGGCGCGTACCGCCGCGGTCCTCTCCGGCTCCGCCTCCGCGAGGCGCTCGAGACTCGCGACGGCGAGCGCGGGATCGGCGGCGTCGAGCCAGGCCGCCATGACGGCGGCCGGAACGTCGCGGTCGCCCCACAGCCCCGCGAACCGCTGCGTCAGCCGGTCGGGCCCGTCGACTCCCGCGGCGGCGAGCTGCGCGGCCGGTGAAACCACCGTCATCCTCCCGAGCGCGCCCTCAGGCCTCGGCCGCGGCTGCCGGCAGCTCGGGCGCGGGCGTGACCATGTGCCCCGCTCGCCATGCGTCGAAATCGGCGAGCGCGCGCCCGGCGAGCGCGAGCTTCTTCTCCCGACCGCGCCACCGTCCCGCGAGCGGCGGGAACAGCCCGTAGTTGGCGTTCATTGGCTGGAAGTCGCGCCGCGTGCGCTGCGTGACATAGCAGAGCAGCGAGCCGTACGCGCTCGTGGGCGGCGGCACGACGAGCGGCGCGCCGGCGAGCAGGCGTGCCGCGTTGATTCCGGCGAGCAATCCGGCCGCCGCGGACTCCACGTAGCCCTCGACGCCGATGATCTGCCCGGCGAGGAACACGCGCTCCGCCCGGCGCAGCTGCAACGTCGGCAGCAGGAGGGCAGGCGCGTTCACGAAGGTGTTCCGGTGCAGGCTGCCGAGGCGCACGAACTCGGCCCCGGCCAGTCCGGGGATCATGCGGAAGACGCGCCGCTGCTCGGGATAGGTCATCTTCGTCTGGAAGCCGACGATGTTGAACAACGTCGCCGCCGCATCGTCCTGTCGCAGCTGGACCACGGCGTACGGGCGCAGGCCGGTGCGCGGATCGGCGAGGCCGACCGGCCGCATGGGGCCGAACGACAGCGTGTCACGCCCGCGTCGCGCCATCTCCTCGATCGGCATGCAGCCCTCGAAGTAGACGGCGCGCTCGAACTGCTTCGCCGGCACCTTCTCGGCGCCGACTACGGCGTCGACGAACGCGTAGTACTGGTCGCGGTCGAGCGGGCAGTTGACGTAGTCCTCGCCGCCCTTGCCGTAGCGCGAGGCACGATACGCGACCGTCATGTCTATGGAGTCGCCGGTGACGATCGGCGCGATCGCGTCGTAGAAGTAGAGGTGCTTGTCGCCGAGCAGCCCCTCGAGCGCGGTCGAGAGGGCCGGCGAGGTGAGCGGCCCGCTCGCCACGATCGTCACGCCGCTCGCCGGGATCGCCGTGACCTCCTCGCGACGGACGTGGATGCGCGGCTCGCCCTCGATCGCGGCGGTCACGCCGGCGGCGAAACGCTCGCGATCGACCGCGAGCGCGGCGCCCGCGGGCACGCTGGTGCGATCCGCAATGGCGAGGATCAGCGACCCGAGCCGGCGCATCTCCTCCTTGAGGCAACCGACCGCGGTCTCCAGCGAGGCGTTGCGGAACGAGTTGGAGCAGACGAGCTCCGACAGGCGATCGGTCTGATGGGCCTCGGTCGGACGCACGGGCCGCATCTCGTAGAGATCGACGTCGACGCCGCGGCGCGCGAGCTGCCACGCGGCCTCCGATCCGGCGAGACCGCCGCCGATGACGTTCACACGCGCGCTCATTGGGATCTCCGCTCTTACTGCGGTTCGCGCGCGCGCGCCAGCGGCCCGAGCCCGATCGGGCCCCGCCTCAGGTCCCGGTTTCGCCCACCGTCTCCTGCGCGACCGTCTCCTGGAACGCGCAGCCTTCCTTGATGCAGCGGCGTACGGTGCCGGCGCGCTTGGTCGTCTTCTCGACGATGAACGGCGCGTTGCACAGCGGACACGGTTGCGGGATCGGCTGGTCCCAGCTCGCGAAGGTGCACTTGGGATAGCGGTTGCAGCTGTAGAAGATCTTGCCGCGCCGCGAGCGCTTCTCGAGGATCTCCCCCTCGCCGCAGTCGGGACACTTGATGCCGAGGCTCTTCGGCTTCACCATCGGCAGGATCGTCTTGCACTCGGGGTACCCCGAGCAGCCGAGGAACTTGCCATAGCGGCCGAAGCGCACCAGCATCGGCTTGCCGCACTTCTCGCACACCTCGTCGGTGGTCTCGGCCTTGGCGATCGCGATCTCACCGTCCTCGGTCCGGGTGAAGTTCTTGGTGTTCTTGCACTCGGGGTAGCGCCGGCAGGCGAGGAACTCGCCCTTGCGGCCCCAGCGGATCACCATCGTCTCGCCGCACTGATCGCAGCGGATGTCGGTCGGGCGCTCCTCGGCCTTGACGTTGCGCATCTCGGATTCGGCCTTCTCGAGATCCTTCGAGAACGGGGCGTAGAAGACCTTCATCGCCTGCACCCAGTTCTGCGTGCCCTCCTCGATGCCGTCGAGCGTCTCCTCCATGCCGGCGGTGAACTCGACGTTCAGGATGTCGGGGAACGAGACGACGAGCAGGTCGGTGACGAGCATGCCGAGCTCGGTCGGATACAGTCGACGCTGCTCGTCCTCCTGCACGTACTCCTTGCCGAGAATGGTATTCATGATCGAGGCGTACGTGGACGGACGGCCGATGCCCTTCTCCTCCAGCTCCTTGATCAGGGTCGCCTGGCTGAAGCGCGGCGGCGGCTGGGTGAAGTGCTGGTCGGGCGTGAGCGCGAGGAGCTTCAGCCGATCACCCTCGGCCAGCGCCGGCAGCGTCCGCTCGTCGTCCTCGGTGCTCGCCTCGTCGAGACCCTCCGTGTAGACGCGGATGAAGCCGTCGAACTTCACCACCTGACCGGTGGCGCGGAAGATCGCGTTCTTCGCCTTGATGTCGACCGTCGTCTGCTCGAGGCGCGCGGGCGCCATCTGGCAGGCGACGAAGCGGTTCCAGATGAGCGTGTAGAGGTTCAGCTCCTCCTTGGAGAGGTAGGGCCCCACGCGCTCGGGGTCGTAGTCGATGCTGGTCGGGCGGATGGCTTCGTGGGCGTCCTGTGCGCTCTTCTTCGACTTGTAGACGTTGGGCTTCTCGGGCACGTAGTCGGCGCCGTAGCGGCTGCCGATGTAGCCGCGCACGGCGTCGAGCGCGTCGTTGGCGATGCGCGTCGAGTCGGTGCGCATGTAGGTGATGAGGCCGACCGCGCCCTCGTCGCCGACCTCGACACCTTCATAGAGCTTCTGCGCGATGCGCATGGTCCGGCTCGGCTGGTAGCCGAGCTTGCGCGACGCCTCCTGCTGCAGCTTGGAGGTGATGAATGGCGGCGTCGGGTTGCGCTTGCGGTCGCGCTTCTCCACCTTGGAGACGATCCAGTCGGCGCCGTCGAGCTGGCGGACGACGCCGGTGGCCGCCGCGTCGTTCTCCAGGCGGAACGTCTTGTGGTCGAGACGCTTGCCGTCCAGCTCGAACAGGTTGGCGTTGATCGGCGGCGGCGCGGCGCCCTCGAGCTGGGCGGTGATCGTCCAGTACTCCTCCTTCACGAAGGCGCGGATCTCGCGCTCCCGCTCGGCGATGAGCCGGACGGCGACCGACTGCACCCTGCCCGCCGAGAGGCCGCGACGGACCTTCTTCCAGAGCAGCGGGCTGAGCTGGTAGCCGACGAGCCGGTCGAGGATGCGCCGGGCGACCTGGGCCTCGAACTTGTTCTGGTCGAGCTTCAGTGGGTGCTTGATCGCCTCCTGCACCGCCTTCTTGGTGATCTCGTTGAAGAGGACCCGGTGCACGTTCTTCTTCCGTCCGAGACGCTCGGCGATGTGCCACGCGATCGCCTCGCCTTCCCGATCCGGGTCGGGGGCGAGATAGATATTCTCTTTGTCTTTCGCGGCCTTCTTCAGCTCCTCGATGACCTTGCCCTTGCCGTGGATGACCGCGTACTCGGGCGTGAAATCATGCTCGATGTCGACGCCGAGCTTCGACTTCGGCAGGTCCACCACGTGGCCGACCGAGGCCTTCACCGTGTAGTTCCGGCCGAGATATTTGCCGAGCGTCCTCGCTTTTGCGGGGGACTCGACGATAACGAGGTTTTTTGCCATGTGCGATTTCGCCCGTATGCCGCCTGCCGGGCCTCACCCTCCCTTACTGGAATCGACCAGGACCGGCAAATATGGGGTCGTCATGGCCGATTCGCAAGCTGGAAGTGCTTTCCAGGCAGCTGCACCAGCATGCCGCGCAGCTCCAGGTCGAGGATTCGCGCCAAAACGGACGCGGGCGCAAGCCCACTTCGGCGGATCAGCTCGTCCGCCCCGAGCGGGCCCCCGGCCAGGAGCGGCAGGAGCCGCTCGTCGTCGGAGGCGGGCTCCGGCGCCGGCGTCGGGGACGTGGCGCGCGCCCGCAGGGTCGGCGTCAGTTCGGCGAGCACGTCCTCCACGCTCCCCGCGAGCTTTGCCCCCTCCTGGATGAGGCGGTGCGTCCCGGCCGAGAGCGGTGAGTCGATGCGGCCCGGAACCGCGAACACCTCGCGCCCCTGGTCGAGCGCCAGGCGGGCGGTGATCTGCGACCCGCTGCGATCGGCCGCCTCGACCACCAACGTGCCGTGCGTCATCCCGGCGATGATGCGGTTGCGGGCGGGGAAGTGCTCGGGAAGCGGCGGCGCGCCGCAGGGCAGCTCGGAAACGAGCGTGCCCGCGGCGCGGATCTCCGCGGCCAGGGAGGCGTGCTCGGGCGGATAGACGACGTCGATGCCGGTGCCGAAGACGGCGACCGTCTGCCCGCCGCCCCGCAGGGCGCCGCGATGCGCCGCGCCATCGACGCCGCGCGCCAGGCCGCTCACGACCGTCACCCCGGCCTGTGCCAGCTCTTGCGCGAAGCGGGTCGCCACGTCGAGCCCGTACGGCGTCGCATGGCGCGCGCCGACGATCGCGACCGCCGGCTCGTCGTCGAGCGGCTCACCCTGCACCACGAGGTAGAGCGGTCCGTCCGGGAGCTCGCGCAGGACCGAAGGGTACTCGTCGTCGCCATACGGAACGAGCCTGGCCTGCAGTGCCGCCATGCGCTCGGCCTCGGCGACGGCCTGGTCGCTATCGACGTCCCGGATGCCTGCCACCGCCGCGGCCGGAAGGCGCGCCGCGATGAGCGCCGTCTTCGACGCGGCGAGCACGTCCTCCGGACTGCCGAGGCGCTCCACGGCGCGACGCGCCGCCGCGTCGCTCAGACCGCTCGCGCTCCGCAGCGCGATCCACGCCGCCGCCTCACCCGTCCCCCGCATGCGAGCGGCATTGTGGCAAAGCCGACGCTACCCCGAAAGACGCAAAGTACCCGGCACCCACGCGGAGCCGCGCGCCCCTATCGATATTTCGCCTCGATGGCGTCCATCCGCGACCGCAGCGCGTCGGCCTCGGACTTGGCGCGCTCCGCCGCCTCGCGTGCCCGCTCCAGCCGTGCGTGCAACGCCTCGGCCTGGGCGGAATCCGCGTCGCCCGCGCCGCGTTGCACCTGATCGGCGATGTCGTTGTACTCGTCGGCGCGCGCGTTGTACCGCTCGATCGCGGTCCGATAGGCGCGTTGCGCATCGAGAAGGTCGCTGCCGAGCGCCGGACGTTCCTCCACCGACCCGCCCTCGACCGCCGGGGTCGCGACCCCCTCGCCCGCCGCCCGAGGAGGGACCGGCGTCTGCTCCAGGACCGGCGCCGGCGGCACGGCAGCGCGCTGCGCCGCCTCGTTGCGCGGCGGCGCGAGCCTGCGGCTGCTGCCGCGACGAGCGATCGGGGTCCGCGCCGGGAGCGGCGCCGCCACGCGTGCCGGGGTGGCGCGCGCCGGAGCGCGGGCGGGCGGCGGCACGGCGGCCGTGACGGGTGGACGGGCCGCAGGCGGCGGCGCCGTCGCGGTATCGAGGCGCGGCGCGACCGTGGCCGGCACCGCGAGCGGCGTCGCGACCACGTCGCCGGCGGGAACGGACGTGCGGTGGGCCACGCCGTCATCATCCAGGCTGAGATGCTCCGCCGACCATTGCAGCCGCCAGTACCCGCCGACGGCCGCGGCGAGAACGGCGATCGCCGCGGCGGGCCACATCCACGGACGCTCTCGTCGACGGCGGCGGGCCGGCCGGCCGCCGGTCATCGCTTCGCCGATCGTGCGCAGGGCCAGCGGATCGCTTGCCGAGTCGGCATCGAGGGGTGTACCGCAGAACGCGCAGTGCACCTGTCCGGCCCGGTTGGCCTTGCCGCAGACCGGACAAACCGTGCCCGCCGGCTCGTCGCCGAAGCGCCACTCCTCGTGATCCACCATGCAGAGTGCGCCCACACTGGCAGCCCCCGCCCGACCAGGCAACCCACGGCACGCGACGAGACGCCAATGTTGCATCCGTCCAGGGCGCCCGGATAATCCGCCGAGCACGCAAGGAGGTTTCATGCAGGAGTCGAACGGGTTCCACCGCTTCCAGGGCACGGCCGGCTACATCGCCTCGGCACCGCTCGTCGATGCCGTCAACTGCGCCGTCGCGCTGGAGCGACCGCTGCTGATCAAAGGGGAGCCCGGGACGGGCAAGACCCTGCTCGCCCGGCATGTCGCCGAGGGCCTCGGGATGCCGATGCTCGCCTGGCACATCAAATCGACCTCGAAGGCCGCCGACGGCCTCTACGTCTACGACACGGTCCAGCGGCTGAACGACAGCCGGTTCGGCGGCGGCGACGTGTCCGACATCGATCGCTACATCAAGCTCGGACCGCTCGGGCAGGCCTTCGCGGCAGCGGAGCGCCACGTCCTCCTGATCGACGAGGTCGACAAGGCCGACCTCGAGTTCCCCAACGACCTGCTGCGCGAGCTCGACGAGATGCGCTTCACCATCGTCGAGACCGGCGCGGAGGTCGTCGCGCGGCAACGGCCGGTGGTCGTGATCACCTCGAACAACGAGAAGGAGCTGCCTGACGCGTTCCTGCGCCGCTGCATCTTCCACTTCATCGAGTTCCCGGATGCCGCGCTCATGCGGCAGATCGTCGACGTGCACCACCCGCACCTCGACGCCACCCTGCTCGACCAGGTGCTGATCAAGTTCTATTGGCTGCGCGAGCAGAACGAGCTGCGCAAGAAACCCTCGACGTCGGAACTCATCGACTGGATCTCCGCCCTGCTCCGTGCCGGCGTCACGCGCGAGCAGATCGAGGGCCACATTCCCTTCATCGGCGCGCTCCTGAAGAAGGAGCAGGACGCCGACGCGTTGCAGCGCTACGACACCAAGGGCGGAAGCTACCCGACCCGCTGGAGCGACCTCGGGCCGCGCTACAACCAGTGAGACCGTCGGCGGGCGGACCATGTTCCTAGATCTGTTCTACGGCCTGCGCGACGAGGGTGTCCCGGTCGCGCTGCAGGAGTGGATGACGTTCCTCGCGGCGCTCCGCCAGGGCCTGCACGGCGCGAGCCTGCTGCGCTTCTACCACCTCGCGCGCGCCTGCCTGGTGAAGAGCGAGACGTATTTCGACGCTTTCGACCGCGTCTTCGCGCGCGTGTTCCAGGGCGTCGAGGGATCGCTCGACGACATCACCGACGAGGTGCTGAAGTGGCTCGCCGATCCCAAGAACTTCCCGAACCTGTCCCCGGAGGAGCTCGCCGCGCTCGAGCGCCTGACGTCCGACGAGCTGATGCAACGCTTCCTCGAGACGCTCGCCAAGCAGACCGAGCGGCACGACGGCGGCGACCGCTGGGTGGGCACCGGCGGACGCTCGCCGTACGGCCACGGCGGGCAGCACCCGACCGGCATTCGCGTCGGTGGATCCGGCGGCGGCCGCTCGGCGATGAAGGTCGCGGGTGAGCGGCGTTTCCGCGACTACCGCACCGACGTCGCGCTCGACGGCCGGCAGATGCGCGTCGCGCTACGGCGCCTGCGCCAGCTCACCCGCACCGGCATCGAGACCGAGCTCGACCTCGACGAGACGATCGACGAGACGTGCCGCAACGCCGGCGAGATCGAGCTGGTGTTCCGCGCCCCCCGCCGCAACGACGTACGCCTCCTCCTGCTGATGGACGTCGGCGGCACCATGGACCCGTACTTCGAGCCCGTGAGCCAGCTCCTCACCGCGCTCCACGAGGAGCGCGGGCTGCGCGAGTTCCGCCCGTACTACTTCCACAATTGCGTGTACGACCACGTCTACGCACGCGCGCGTCTCACCCGCGCCGACGCCGTGCCGACCGCCGACGTCCTGCGCCGCCTCGACGACCGCTGGAAGCTCGCCATCGTCGGAGACGCGGCCATGCATCCGTCGGAGCTCCTCGACGCCCACGGCGGCATCAACCCGCACGCGACGTCGGCGACGCCGGGCATCGCCTGGCTCCATCGCCTGGTGTCCCACTTCGACCGCGCGGTATGGATCAACCCGGACGAGCAGACGCTCTGGGACCAGACGTACACCACCCGTCTCGTCCGCCGCCTCTTCCCCATGTTCCATCTGAGCGTCGACGGGCTCGGTGACGCGGTGCAGGCGCTCGTCGGCGCCCGCGCCTAGCCGGCCGGGCTCGCGATGACCGGGCCCGGCGTCCGGATCCGCCCGGATCTCCTGATCGCGGCGCGCGAGATCACGCTGACGTTCGTGCGCGCCAGCGGACCCGGCGGACAGAACGTCAACAAGGTCGCCTCGAAGGCCGTGCTGCGCTTCACGGTCCGCGACGCGCCGTCGCTCTCGCCCGCGCAGCGCGCGCGGCTGCTCACGCGGCTGGGCACGCGCCTGACGTCCGGGGGCGAGCTGATCCTCCACTGCGCCACCGAGCGCCAGCAGGCGCGCAACCGCGAGGCGCTGCTGGAGCGCTTCGCGACGCTGCTCCGGGCGGCACTGCGCACCCCGCGCAAGCGTCGGCCGACCCGCCCATCGGCAGGGGCCGTCGAGCGGCGGCTCGCGGGCAAGCGCGCCCGCGCCGCGCGCAAGCGCGAGCGACGCACGCTCGAGTGAGCCGCGGCGCGCCGGCGCCGGCCAAATTTCGTCGCGCGCGATCGCCCGATGGACAAAATTTTGACGGCGCCTCCGGTGCGAGCGCGCATTCGCAATGGCGCGCCGGCGGCACGGCCGTTGCTCCTCAGCGGCGCCCATCGCCGCCGGAGGGACCCGTGACGCCATGAGAACCGTGCTCACCGCAGACCGCAGCCCCGTCGTGCGCGCCGTCGTCGAGCGCCACCTGGAGCGCTACGGCTGCACCGCGCTCGAGGCGACCAACGCCGAGGAGGCGCTGGCGGGCGCGCGCGAGTTTCCGCTGGCGCTCATGCTGGTCGACGCCGGCATCCATGCGGCGGCGGGCCGCGCGGCCGAGGCGGCGTACGACGCGCTGCCGGTCGTCCTGCTCACGACCGACCATCCCGCGAGCGAGCCCGAGCCCGGCGACATCCGCATCGTCGCGACGCTACGGAAGCCGTTCGACGAGTCGAGCTTCGATCGTGCCGTCCGCGGCATCCTCGGCGAGCCGCGCGACCGGAGCGGCATGCGCGCCGCAGAGGAAGGAGCCGCACGATGACCGACCCCTATCCCGCGGAGGCGCCCGTCGCCGAGCGACTGCGCCGTCAGCGCATCCGCCAGACGCTCACACACCTCTCGCGCACCGGCGAGCTCCCGTCCCTGCCGGGCGCCGCGGCCGCCGCGCTCTCGCTTGCGCGCTCGCCGGACGCCAGCATCGATCGTGTGTGCGAGCTGGTGGAGACCGACCTCGGCCTCGCCGCCCGTGTGCTGCGGCTCGCGAACTCGGCCGCATACGCGCGCCGCGCACCGGCCCGCACGATGCGCGACGCCGTCGTCGCCCTCGGCCTGCGGAAGACCTGCGACGTGCTGGTCGCCGCCTGCTTCCGGCGCCTGCACGCGCTTCCCGGACCGCTCGCGCAGAACCTCTGGAGTCACGCCCTGGCGGTGGCGATCGGCACCGAGGAGCTGGCACGCATGACCAAGGGCATCGAGGCCGGCAGCGGCTTCCTGCCCGGCCTCTTCCACGACGTCGGGCGCATCGCCCTTCTGCTCGCGGACCCGACGTCGGCGGACGTCATCCAGGGGCTGGTCGACGGTGGCGCGGGCGGGCGCGCCGATCTCGAGCGCGAGTGGTACGGCTTCGATCACGCCGAGGTGGGCGCGATCCTCGCCGCCGACTGGGGCCTCGACGCCGCGCAGGCGGACGCGATCCGCTGGCACCACGATCCGCTGAACGCGCAGGGCGGTCGCCCGCTGGCGCTACTGCTGAGCGCCGCCGACACCATCGCCTACGCGATCGGCTACGGGACCGGTCCGACGCGTCCGAGCATGGCGGGCCTCGACGCGCTCGGACTCTCGACCGAGGCCGAGGCGGATTGCGCCACCCGCGTGTGCAGCGCGTTCGCGGAGCACAGCGAGCTCTTCGCCTGAGCCGGCCGCCGCAGCAGTATCCGTAGCGTTGCGCCGCCGCCCGCGCCCGCGCAGGCTGCGCAGTCGGTGCTCGCGACGGTCCTCTCCTGCGCGCTCGTCGGCATCGAGGCGCATCCCGTGCAGGTCGAGGTCGATCTCGCCGCGGGGCTTCCGCACACCGCCACGGTCGGTCTCCCGGACCACGTCGTGCGCGAAAGCAAGGACCGCGTGCGCTCGGCGCTGCGCAACTCCGGCTTCGACATTCCGCCACGTCGGATCACGGTGAGCCTTGCACCGGCGCATCTCCGCAAGGAGGGCGCCGCGTATGATCTGCCGATCGCGGTCGGCATCCTCGCCGCCACCGGCCACGAGGTGCGTCGCGGTCTGGCGGGCACGATCATCGCCGGCGAGCTCGCGCTCGACGGCACGGTGCGGCCGATCCGCGGCGCGCTCTCGGTCGCCGCGGCGGCGCACGCGCTCGGTTGCGGGCGGCTCCTCGTCCCGCGCAGCAACGCGGCCGAGGCGGCGCTGGTGCCGGCGATCGACGTGTTCGGGGTGGGGTCGTTGCGCGAGGCCGTCGAGGTGCTCGCCAGCGACGGCGCGGCGCCGCCGCCGACCGCACCGACCGCCGTCGCCCCCGAGGCCGCCGACGGCGCGCTCGACCTCGCCGAGGTGCGCGGCCAGGAGCTCGCCAAGCGGGCGCTCGAGATCGCCGCGTCCGGCGGACACAACACGCTGCTCATCGGGCCGCCGGGCGCCGGCAAGACCATGCTCGCACGTCGCCTGACGACGATCCTCCCGCCGCTGGCGTTCGAGGAAGCGCTCGAGGTCACCAAGGTCCACAGCGCCGCCGGGCTGCTCGACGACCGGCCGCTCGTCACCGGCCGCCCCTTCCGGGCGCCGCACCATACGATCTCCACCGCGGGCCTGTTCGGTGGCGGCGCCGGGCAACGGCCGGGGGAGATCGCGCTGGCGCACCAGGGCGTGCTCTTCCTCGACGAGCTCGCGGAGTTCAGGCGCGACGTCCTCGAGAGCCTGCGCCAGCCGCTCGAGGAGCGCCGCGTATCCCTGGTCCGCGCCGCCTGGCGCGTCACCTACCCGGCGCGGCTCATGCTGCTCGCCGCGACCAACCCCTGCCCGTGCGGCTTTCGCGGCGACCCGACGCGGGTGTGCCGGTGCACGCCGAACCGCCTCGCGCAATACCGCGCCCGGCTCTCCGGACCGCTGCTCGATCGCATCGACCTGCACGTCGACGTCGCGGCGGTACGCTACGACGAGCTGACCGCCGATGCGCCCGGTGAGACCTCGGGCGACGTGCGTGCCCGCGTGCTCGCCGCGCGCGCGCGCCAGCGTCTGCGCTTCTCCGCCGGCGCCACCACCTGCAACGCGGAGATGAGCGCGCGCGAGCTGCGCCGCTTCGCGCGGCCCGACCCCGCCGCCGCCACCATCCTCGAGCGCGCCATGAGCCGGCTCGGCCTGAGCGCGCGCGCCTACACGCGCGTGCTCAAGGTCGCGCGCACGATCGCCGATCTGGATGCTGCCGAGAGTCTCGGCGCCGCGCACGTCGCCGAGGCGATTCAGTACCGCGCGCTCGACCGCGAGCGGCAGGCATAGCGCGTCCCCTCGGTGCGGAAAATCTCCACCCACCTCGGAATCACCAGCCATTCCTTCAGCAGACGAGATCCCTCTTCCTCGACGCCGTCAGGCAGCGTGCCGAGAACGACGTCCGGGGCCTGAAGGCGCTCTGCGAAGCGGAAGCGCGGGACGCAATTCGGAATGGGAGGGGTGTTCGACTTGAGGCTGCGATCCGCGGACAAGGGCGACGTCGGAATCAACCCTGATGCTCGTGTTGCGCCGACTACCTACGACCGGTCGGCCGACGCCGTCGTCATACACTGCCAGCACCGTTCGACGGGTGACTTTCGCGAGCGATTCGCATCGCGGGACGGACGCGCCGGGCACGCGCTGCCGGCGGGGGGCATCACGGGGCCCGCGGGCGGCTTTCTTTCCTTCGAAGACGATCGACGCTAAGGGAGCGCGTGGCTCTCGAAGTGACGGTCATCGTCCCCGCGCGCAACGAGGCGGGCTCGATCGCCGCCTGCCTGGAAGCGCTGGCGCGGCAAACGGTCGGTGCGCAGCGCCTGGAGGTGATCGTGGTCGCCGCGGGCGACGACGATACCGCCGGTGCCGCCGAGCGGGCGGCCGCCGAGGCGGGGTTCGGCCGCTTCGAGACGGTGCGCCTCGAGCGCGGCAACAAGCACGTCGCCCTGCAGGTAGCGTGCCCGCGCGCCGGCGCGCCCGTCGTGGTCATGCTCGACGCCGACACGGAGCTCGCCGTCGACGCGGTCGCGGAGCTGGCGCGCGCCGTGCGAGACGGCCGCGAGCGTGCCGTGCACGGTGCCGCGCTTCCGCGCTACGACACCTGGGTGTCGCGGTACTGGGAGCTCAATCGCCAGCTGGTGAAGGACCTGCACTTCGATGGCATGTTGAGCGGCGAGCTCGTGGCGATACGCCGTGAGACGATCGAGCGGATCGGCGTCGATCTCCTGTTCCCCGAGCTCCGGACCGTCAAGGGAGACTTCCATCTCGCCCGCGTTCTCGCCGCGAACGGGTGCGCGGTGGGCTACGTGCCGACGGCGCGCGGCGTGACCTTCACGCCGTGGACCTTCCGCGGCCTCACCCGCACGATGCTGCGAAGCCGGCGCGGCACGGTGGCGATGACGTCGTGGCCGATGGCGCTCGGGCAGGCAGCGTTGTCGGCGGCCCTGGTCGCCGGCCTGCCGGTCGCCGTTCTCGTCGCGTTCTGGTCGCGGACGGTCGCCGTGATCTGTCTGCTGCCGCTTCTCGTGCACGTCGCGCGCTTGGTGTGGGGCATGACGGAGCTTCGGCGTCGCGGCATCGGCGACGGACCACTCCGGGCCCTGCCGTTCCTCGCGCTCGATCTGACCGGTCGGACGATCAAGCTCTGGGCGTTCGTGGAGCGGTGGAGCGGCCGCATGCCGCCGCTCTCGTTCCGCGGCGAGCGTCCCGGCGAGTCGGGTGCGACGACACGGCAGCGAGCGGCGTGACGTCATGAGTGAGCGTCCGCGGATACGGCTACCCGGCGTAGGCCCGGAGGTTCCACGAACCCGAGATCGTGCGTCCACAGTTCGGCTGCGCCGTGCATGAACGCGGCTGGAGCAGGCGATACTCGAAGCCGCATCCCTTGCCATCACGTCCCCGAGGGGGCTAGTCTGCCCCCCGCTCTGCATCGGGAAGACGAGCAAGGGGGGGCCCATGAAGGAACAGAAGGCGATCGATCTCACGAAGGTCAGCCAGGACCAGGTTGCGGTCGAAGAGGTCACCGAGCAGCTCGAGAAGCGGCCAACCGAGTCGAAACTCTGGACGGAAGAGTTCTCGGCATCTGGCGAAAAGTAGTTCCTCCGGATCAGCGGCCGCCTCTGTCGTGAAGACGGGGGCAGCCGCGGTGCGGTGACGGCGCCTCCACCATGGCGGTGATCGACCTGCCGCCTCTCGACGCCGGGATCCTTGGCGAGCGGCACGAGCGGAGCGCCGTCGTGCTGATCGCGGTGACGCGCCTCCTGGCGCAACGCTCACCTCTCGAAGGAGCGGAGGGCGAGTTCCTCGCCCTCTATGCGCGCATGGCCGCGTCGGACCCCGCGGTCTTCACCACCGTGTGGGCACAGCCACGGTCGTACTTCTGGACCCGGATCGCCTACCAGTTGCTGGGAGCGTGTCTCGGCGGTGCGCCGCTCTCGCCGATGGCCCGCGCCTACCGCGCCTCGCTCGGCCTGACGACGGATCGCGAGGCGCTGCAGTGGCATCTCGACGTGTTCAAGGAATTCTGCGTCGCGCTCGCGCTCCAGACGGGCGAGGACTGGATCTTCGCGACGCCGCTCAGGGCGAAGCTGCCCTTCACGGTGGCCGGCGCGCGGTGGTCGCTCGTGGGGCAGGGTGAGGTCACGATCGAGGGCGTACGCGATGGTCGTCTCGCGCTCGGGCGGATGGCTCGGGACGCTGGCGTGACGCGTCGGGAATGTCCGGTGGCGCACCATGCGGGCTGCGAGCTGCCGCTGCACCCGGACGCGTTCCAGCTTCCGGGGCTCGACAGCGCCGAGGCGCTGCACGCGGCGGGGCACGAATACCAGGAGCTTCACCGCGACGTGATCGAAGCCGCCTTGGCGGCGATGGCGCGGCACGATGCGCCGACATTCGCGCACTTCCGAGACGGCATGCGCCTCGCCGCGCTGAAACCGCGCAAGAGCGGCCCGTTCACGAACGTGAGCTACTCCGAGCTTCCCGGCGCGTGCGTCGTCAGCGCGACCCGCCACCCGCTCGCGATGGCCGATCGCCTGATCCACGAGTACCACCACAACGTGCTCTTCGCCCTCGAGGAGCGCGGCCCGTTCTTCGAAGTCACGCGGGGCAATCCGTGGACCGATGCGCGGCACTACTCGCCGTGGCGCAACGATCTTCGTCCCCTGCAAGGGCTGCTCCATGGCCTCTTCGTGTACTTGCCGGTGGCTCGCTTCTGGCTCGCCGTCCACCAGGCGGGCCCCGCCGCCCGCTCCGACCGGGACTACGTCGCCGAGCGTCTCCTCAAGATTCCGCGTCAGCTCGAGCTGGCTGTCGACGTGCTCGCACGCGAGGCGGTCTTCAGTTCGCTCGGTCGGGCAATCTTCGAGCGACTCCGGCACGACACCATCGACATCGCGCGCCATACGCGCGCCGCGGACTTGCCCGAGGACGTTCCGGCGCTACGCATCACCGACGACGGCGGGTTGGTTCCGCTCACGAGCGAGGCGGACGGCGGCGCACTCTCTGTCCGCGAGGCGCTGGTCGAGCACGTCCGGCTGCGCGCGCCGACGGACGGGCGCGCCGCGCTCCTCGCGCGTCTCGCGGCGGAGGAGTGACGGCCGGAGAGCTCAACTGCCCTGATCGAGCGCGCACAGCGCGGCCGCGAAGCGCGCGGCGAACTCACGTTGCAGCGCCAGGCGCGGCGGCCCGCCCGAGTGCTGGTAGGAGACGGTCATCGGGTTGGTGTTGATCTCCCACACCTGGACACGACCCTCGTGCACGGCATAGTCGATCCGACCGTAGGCTATGCCCGCAAGAGCGAAGATCGTGCGCAGGGAACCCTCGTGAGGGTTGGTTGCGAGATAGGTCCGCTCCTCCTCGAGGAGCGGCGAGTCGAAGCGCGACGCGCTCTTTGCCATCCAGCCGTCGTTGAAGAAGAGGTGACGTGGCACGATCTGCCCGGCGATGCAGAAGGCGCCGTACTTGCGGTAGAGACCGGCGGCGTCTCGCGTATCGCAGAATTCCGTGATCAGGGCATCCTCACGGCTCCGACCTTCGCGATCGAGGGCCGCGAGTGCCTCGGCGAGCGCTGCGCCGTCGGGGAGCAGCGCCGTCCGGCTGCCGCCGTGGTCGTTCTCGGCGCGAAGGAAGACCGGGAAGCGTCTCGGCGTGCGGTGCTCCGCAACGCGATAGACGTCGAACACGTTCATCCCGCGCTCGTGAAGTGTGCGCAGGAGCTCGTAGCGGCGCATCGACCGCGTCGGGTGGTTCAGGAGGCGCGACCCGCGGTCGGCGAGGCGTTGCCACAGCTCGGCCGCCCGCTCGGCCTCGGGCGGGGCGAGGCGCTCGACATCCGCGAAGACGTAGACTGCTCGCGGGAGCCGCGCGCTCCCGAGCACACGCTCGTACGAGCGGAGGCCGACGCGATTGCCGAGGAACGCACCGTAGGAACGGAGGAAGCCGCGCACCGTGTACTGGTGCGCGCGCGTGGTCACGAAGACGATCACGGGAGCTCGGCGGTCGACCTTCGGCGACCTGTGCCGGACTGTCAACCTGCCACGCGCGCGATGCGTCGGGCATGCCGTCCCCATTCCGGCGCATGATCGTCTTCCTCGCCACGGTTGCTCGTCGTGAGCGGACCGCCCCGTCGGCTGCGCCGGGGAAGAGGGTTGCCGCGACCGCCCCGATGGTCCGCTGGACCTACGAGCGAGCACTTGCCCGCCGCTGGCTGCCGCCCGCGACGTACGTCTTCGGCGACCTCGAGCGTCTCGGGCCGCGAGCGTCTGAAGCGGCGGCGCGACTCTGGGGCGTTCTCGCCGACGCCGGTGCCACGGTACGGCTGCTCAATCATCCGACCCGATCGCTCCGCCGCTACTCGCTCCTCCGACTCCTCCATGCCCGAGGGTTGAACGGCTTCGACGCCTACCGCCTCACCGAAGCCCGCCGGCCGCGGCGGTTCCCCGTGTTCCTGTGGACGCCGGATCAGCGAGCGGCCGCGCCGCCGGAGCTCCTGCGTTCGCCCGACGACCTGGATGTGGCGATCGCCGAGCGCGACCGCCGCGGGCGGAGCCGTGAGACCGCCGTCGTGATCGAGGCCGTCGACGCACGCGACCCGGGCGGAGTGCACCACACGTACGCCGCGCTGATCGTGGGTGAATGCGTCGTCCCCTGGCACGTCCTCTCCGATGGTGAGTGGCGAGTGACGGAGGCCGGGGCCGTCGATGACGCCGCGTCACGCATCGAGCGTGACTACGTCGAGACGAACCCGCACGCGTCGACGATCACCGAGATCGCGCGTCTCGCGGAGATCGAGTGGGGCCGTATCGACTACGCGCTGGTGGAGGGACGGCTCCAGGTCTTCGGCATCGACACGCATTTCGTACCCGGCCTGGCGCCCGCGGGGCGCGGCGCGCGCGCCGAGGTTGCCGCGCGGCGCGCGGCGCGGCTCGCCGAAGCGCTCGCACTCGTCGACGTCGGTGGAAAGGCGGACCATGTGCGGATCGACCTCGCCGGTGTGTGCACGTCGCGCTGGGAGCGGGCGCGTCGCGCGCAGGGCGCGCTGCGCGAACGCGGCAAGATCCTCGTGGATGGCGCGCACGCCACGTGGGCGCGGTGGCTCGCGCGTGGACCGCGCTCCTCGTAGAGCACAATGTAGCGCATCGCTCGAGGCGGTCACGATGGCCGGACTCCGCAAGCAGCACGGGAACCAGCGAGGAAACAACTCCCGCTGAAGCGGCGCGGCGGCGCTCAGGAACGCCCGAAGCCGCCGCTCACGCTGATCGCCTGACCGGTGATCCACGACGCCTCGGCGGAGGCGAGGAACGTGATCAGCGGCGCGATGTCCTCCACCCGGCCGAGGCGGCCGAGCGGATACATCTTCGCCCACTCCCGCTCCATCTCGTCGGTGATGTAGCTCGTCATCGGGGTGCGCGTGACGCCGGGGCAGACCGCGTTCACCGTGATGCCATAGCGTCCGACTTCAGCGGCGAGGCCGCGCGTCAGCGAGATGACGCCGCCTTTGGTGGCACCGTAGGCGACGATCCGCTTCTCGTTCGCCTTCCCTGCCTCCGAGGCGAGATTGATGATGCGCCCCGATCGTTGCGGGATCATGCGCTCGATCGCGGCGCGGCAGCAATGCATCACGCCGAGCAGGTTGATCGCGATCAGGTCGCTCCAGTCGCTCGGGCTGTTCTCGCTGAAGAGCGCCGGAATGCCGCCGATCCCGGCGCTGTTGACCAGGACGTCGATCCGGTCGAAGGCCAGGATCGCCCCCGAGATCATGCGCTCGCAGGCGGTGTAGTCGCGCACGTCGACGTGCTCGCCGAGCACCTCCGCGCCGGCGGCCCGCAGCTCTGCGACCGCCTGCTTGAGCGCGGGGACCTGCGCGTCCGCCAGCACCAGGCGAGCTCCCTCACGGCGGAAGTACTCGGCGGTCGCGCGGCCGATGCCCGAGGCACCGCCGGTGATGACCACCACCTGTCCCTGGAGATGGAGATCCATGGCGACCCTCCGCAGGCGCGACGCGCCGCTCAGTCGTCGACGGCGGGGTTCCCGACGACGCCGTTGAAGCCGGTATGCGGAACCGCCTCCCGGGAGTTCAGCTCGGAGACGTCGGGCTTACCGCGGCAATCGTCGTCGATCAGGGTGGCGCCCTCGATGGTGATCTGGGCGCCCGCGGTGACGACGATCTCGCCGCACTTGCCGAGCTGGTTGTTCAGCTCGGTGTTCGTCAGGTTGACGTTGCCGCCCGCGGTGATCGTGATGCCCTCGGAGACGTTGTACTGCTGGCCGCTGATGTCGATGTCGCCGGCGGCACGCATGAAGAACGTGCTCTCAACGCCACCGCGTACGGTACCGCACTCCTCGCACGGCGTCGGGGTGGGCACGGGGGTGTGCGTCGCGGTCGGCGTCCGTGCCGGCGTCGGCGTGCGGGTCGGGGTCGGGTCGGTGGCGGTCGCCGTGGGCGTGCCCGGCGGCGTGCCGAGCGGCAGCGAGGCGGTCTGCAGCGGCGTCGACGGCGTGACCGTCGGCGTCGGGGTGCGGCCGGCCGGCGTCGGGGTCCCCTGGCAGGTCTGGCAGAACTCGACCGCCTCGGAAACCGCATCGACCTTGTCGAGATCGACCTCCGCCGTGAGTCGTCCGCGTGCCAGCGCGATCGTGATGGCGCCCGACTTGCGGATCGAGCCCTTGTTGGCATCGATCACGACCAGATCGCGCGGGCCGAAGGTGTCCACGTGGTCACCGTCCCAGATGATGTCGCCCTGGGCGTCGAGCACCAGATGGTTGCAGTGGAAATGGACGTTGACGACGTTCAGCGTGCAGCCGATGCCGGAGCACGTCACCCGGGCCTCGCCGCCGGAATCGACGTCGAACGGTCCCTGCAGCTGCGCGGTGTCGGCGGCGCGGATGAGGATCTTGCCGTTCGTGTCGGCGCTGATGAGCGAGCCGGTCACGAGCACGCTCGCGGCTTCGAGGACGATGGACTGGCCCTTGCCGGTCACGCTGATCCGGCCGCCGCTCGGACCGTCGACCGCGATGGCCTTGGCGTGGACCTGCAGGGTGGTCGTGCCCGCGAGAGGGACGATCGCGCCCGCGATGACGACCGTGTCGTTCGGCACCTCGATGACCGTCTTCTTCCCGATCGCAACGCAGTGCGCGTCGGAGGAGCAATCGGTGATCGTGACGGTGGCGGTTGCGGCTGGCGGGAGGAGGAGCGCCCCGAGAAGGCCGACGAGTGCGAGTGGTTTCAGGGACATGGACGCGCGAACGATCGGCCCCTGACCTATCTCGAATCGAAGCACCGGCGCAAGGGTGAATCCCGTCCGCGCGACGCCGCGCGGCGCGACCGGCGTCAACGCGCCGGGTCGGTGCGCAGGAGCGCGAGCAGGTGTTGATCGACGAAGCGGCCGCCGACCCACTGCGCCTCGCGCAGCATGCCCTCGAGACGGAAGCCGAGACGCTCGGCGACGCGCCGGCTGCGCGCATTGTCTATGGCGCAGCGGATAACCAAACGGTGCAGGCCGGCCGGCCCGAAGGCCACCATGATCAGCCGTCGCGTCGCCCGGGTGACGTACCCGCGTCCCTCGAGCGTGGATGTGATCCAGTAGCCGATCTCGGCCGAGCGATCGAACCAGTCGACGTAGTGGAGGCCGATCGTGCCGCCGAGCGCCCCGCCGATGACGATCCCCAGCACCAGGCTCCGCCGCCGGCGCCGCTCGTCGGCGGCATCCTCGATGAAGCGCAGCGTGTCGCGCTCCGTGCGCGTCTCCTCCACCCAGGGGAGGAACCGGCCGAGCCGTTCGCGCTCGGCGTCGATCAGGGTGAAGAGCGGACCGACGTCGGCGTTGTCGAGCGTACGAAGCACGAGATCGCCGTCCCGGACGTCGATCCCGTCGAATGGAGAGAGTGGGGACACCGACGCGTGGCTCTGCGCCGCGTAGCCCTGGGCCGCGTAGCCCTTGGACTTGATCGGCATGCGCAGCTCCGAATTCTATCGGCGCCCCTCTGCCGTCACAACATCAGGGGCGGATCATTCGTCGGCATTCCACTCGTCGTCGTCGTCCTCGTCGTCGCCGTCAAGGTCGTCGTCATCGTCGTCGTCGAAATCGTCGTCGTCATCGAAATCGTCGTCGTCGTCGTCCTCTTTCATCCACATGATGGCGTCTCCTTTCGACCGCCTGCGCACGCCACGTCGACGTGGCAAACGGACCGCAGTCTACCGAGCTGCGGCGGCGCTGGGCGACCATGGCACTGGCGGCGAGCACGGCGCGCGGCCCTCCCGGCCAGGGCGCGCTTCTAGCAATGGGTCCCTACCGGGTCAATGATACATGTCGGCGAGCTCGATGATGCCGAGCTCCTTCAACCGTGCGAACAGATAGCCCTTCACGTCCTTGGCCGTCGCGAGGGCACGGATGTCACGTGCCACCTCCTCGGCGAGGCTGAACGGCACCGAGCGGATGAAGCGCTTGATGACCGGGATGAAGAAAGGGCCCATGCTGAGATCGTCGAGGCCCATGCCGAGCAGGAGCAGCGTGCAGAGCGGATCCGACGCCATCTCGCCGCACATGCCGACCGTCTTGCCCGCGTCCTTCGCCGCTTGCGCGACGTCCGCGATCGCCGCCAGCACGGCCGGATGGAGCGGCTCGTAGAGGGGCGCGACCTTGGAGTTGTTGCGGTCGACGGCGAGCAGGTACTGGATGAGATCGTTCGTGCCGATGCTGAAGAAGTCGACCTCCTCGATGAGGCGCGGCGCGATCCAGACCGCCGACGGCACCTCGATCATGATGCCGATCGGCATGGCCGGATCATGCGGATGGCCGCTCTCCTCGAGCTCCTGGCGGGCCTCGCCGATCAGCTCCTTCACCCGACGCAGCTCCTCCAGGCTGGAGATCATCGGGAAGAGCATCCGCACCGATCCGTAGGCTCCGACGCGCAGGATCGCGCGCAGCTGCGCCTTGAAGATCTCGGGCAGCTCCAGGGAGATGCGGATCGAGCGCCAGCCGAGGAACGGGTTCTCCTCGCGCGCCGATGGTGAGATAGCTCGGATATTTGTCGGCCCCGAGATCGAGAGTGCGGATGGTGACGGGCTTCCCGTCCATCCGCTCGAGGACCTTGCGGTACAGACCGAGCTGCTCCTCCTCGTTCGGGAACTCCTTGTAGGAGAGGAACGGGAACTCGGTGCGGTAGAGGCCGATGCCTTCGGCCCCGTGCTGGTGCGCGAAGTGCAGGTCACCGAAGAGGCCGACGTTGGCGAAGAGGTTCACCCGGTGGCCGTCGGTCGTGACGGCGGCAAGCTCGCGGATGGCGTCGAGCTCGAGATTGAAGGCGCGGTATTCCTTGTCCAACCGGTTGTACTCGCGCAGGACGTCGCCGCTGGGATTGACGTAGACGACGCCCGAGTTGCCGTCTACGACGACGGTGTCGCCCTCGTGCAGGACCTCGGCGACGTGGCCGACGCCCACGACGGTCGGGATCTCGAAGGACTTGGCAAGGATCGACGCGTGCGACGTCACCCCGCCGGTCGCGAGCACGATGCCCTTCAGGCGATCGTGCTCCATCATCGAGAGGTCCGCGAGCGTCAGCTCGTGCGCCACCAGGACGACGTCGCCGTCGAAGCCCGCCTCGCGCTCCTCGTACCCGAGGAGGTTGCGCAGGAGGTGCTGACCGATGTCGCGGACGTCAGCCGCGCGTTCGCGCAGGTAGCCGTCGGACATGGCAAGGAATGCGTCGACGTACTCCGCCACGACGCGCTTGAGCGCCGTCTCGGCGACCGCGCCCTCGCGGATACCGCGCTCGATCTTGCCGACGAACGTCGCGTCCTCGAGCATCATCCGCTGGACGTCGAACAGCGCACCGTCGACCTCGGGCGCGATGGCCTGCATGCGCTCCTTCAGGCGCGTCATCTCGGTGACGGAACGCGCGATGGCCCCCGTCAGCCGTTGATGCTCGCCGTCGGGATCCTCGGCGCGGCGCTCCTCGATCTGGTCGAGGGAGACCTCGGGACGCAAGAGATGCGCATGGCCCATGCCGAACCCCGGCGACGCACCGGCGCCCGACAGCCGGAACTGTCCGGGGCGCCGCTTGGCGCCCGCGGCGGGCTTGTCGCCGGTCTTCTCGTACGCGTGCAGGCGGCGGATCGCGTCCACCATCCGCTTGCGGTACTCCTGGCGCTCTTTCTCCTTGCTCTCGAGGCTCTCGACCAACCGGGCCTGGACGATGATGCCACGCACCTGTGCCGCGATCGCGCGCAGCAGGCGGAGCTCGTGCGGCGCGAAGCGGCGCCGTCGCAACGTCTGCACCACCAGGACGCCGAGGGCGCTGCGCTTCTCGGCGATCGGCACGCCGAGGAACGAGTGGTACTTCTCCTCGCCGGTCTCGGGGAAATACTTGTACCGCGGGTGCGCGAGGGCATCGACGACCATCACCGGCTCGTTCTTCTCGATGACCATGCCGGTCAGGCCTTCATCGATGCGCATCTGCACCTTGCCGACGGCGGCGCGCTCGAGACCGGTCGTCGCCCAGAGCGTCAGGTGCTCCTCCTTCGGGTCGAACAGGTAGAGCGAACAGACCTCCGTCCCCATGCGCTCGGCGACGATCTTGACGATGTTCTCGAGCGTCTCCTGGAGGTCGTGGGAATGGCCGATCAGCGCGCCGATGTCCTCGAGCACGGCGAGCCCGTGACTCTTCCGCGGTCGCGGCTTGCGCGCGCCGGTCTCACCACCGGCGATTCTTCTGTCGCTCATCCGTTCCACGTCGGGGCTGACCTCGATTCGAGAGCTGCAGACGTCCGACCGGAGAAGGGGACTGCGCGGGAGGGCTGCCCTGAGCGCGTGATCACGCTCGCCCGTCCCATTGTGCGACCGGGCCGACGGCCGTAAGCATAGCTCAGGGAGACGGCGGGAACAATGCGGAAAGCCCGCCGCTCGAGGCGCCGAACGCGCGCAGACGACGCAGCGCGGCGCCCGTGGTCGGGCGGATGCTCACCCGAGGCGTCCTGGCGGCAGATGTCCGAGGATCGGATGCCCGGCACCGAGGCGACGGGCGCGACGGATGCAGGACCGGGTGTAGGCCTTGGCACCGGCGACCGCGTCCTCGACGGTCGCGCCCTGCGCCAACGCCGCCGCGATCGCCGCCGAGAACGTGCATCCGGTGCCGTGCGGCTGCGATCCCCGCAGCCGGCGCGCCCGCAGCCAGCGGACGCGGTCGCCGCTGACGAGCAGATCGCACGCCTCGCGAGCCGAGCCGCCGCCCGTCACCACCACGGCGGCGGCGCCGAGCGCGACGAGCGCGCGCGCGGCCTGCTCCATCTCCCGGCGATCGCGCACGCGACGGCCGGTGAGCGCCGCCGCCTCGTCGCGGTTCGGGGTCACGACGGTGGCGAGCGGCAGCAGACACGCCCGCAACGCCTGCACCGCGCGACGGGTGAGCAGCGTCGCACCGTCCTTCGCAACGATCACCGGATCGACGACCAGCGGTATGCCCCGGCCGGCGAGCGCCCGCGCCACGGTCTCGACCGTACGCGGATCGAGCAGCATGCCGGTCTTGATCGCGTCCGCACCGAGATCGTCGAGGACGGCGTCGAGCTGCGCGCGCACGAACCGCGGAGGCACGGCCAGGATGCGATGGACGCCGCGAGTGCTCTGCGCCGTGAGCGCCGTCACGACGCTCGTCCCATAGACGCCGCGCGCCGCGAACGTCTTGAGATCGGCCTGGACGCCTGCCCCGGCGCTGCTGTCCGAGCCGGCGATGGTGAGCGCGCGCGACACCCGGCGCGGGGCACGTGCCCGTATCACGCCGCCGCCCCGACGACCGGAAGGTAGCGCGCTCCCTCGGGCAGGATGTACCCCGGGACGTCGGCACCGTAGCGCCGGACGACGGCCGCGAAGAAGTCGTCGATCCGCGCCAGCGGGCGCATGCCCGTCCGGGCGACCAGCTCGGGTGGCAACGTCGAGTAGAGATGGATCTCGGCGCGCTCGGCGTGCTCGCGCAGCGCGAGCGCGGTCTGGCCGGGCACGCTGAAGCCCGCGTGCAGGGCGCGCAGGTGCGCGGCGCGGTCGGGATGGGCGAACCAGCGCCAGAGCTCCGGCTGGCCCGGTCCATCCTGGCATCGCGCGAGCACCAGCAGCATGCCCCCGGGCGCGAGCGCGGCCGATGCCGCGCCGATCGCCTTCTGTACCTGGACGAGATCGCCGTCGCGCGGCGCCCCGCCGGCGCTTACGATCACCACCGGCCGGCGCTCGGCCAGCGGAATGGTGAATGCCGCGCGATAGTCGTCACAGCCGCGCGCGAAGGCGGCGCGCAGATCGCCGGCGACGATACCGCCGATGCCATCCGGCACCATCGTCGTATTGACGAGGAACGTGCGCGGCACGCGCGCCGCCGCCTCGCTGGCCAAGCCATCGAGCGGATTGCCGGCGCGGACACCCGGCGCGATGGCGGGATCACGCCCGGCGGAGGGATCGCGCGCCAGCGAGTATCGGTGGAAGTCACGGACGCTGGGGCGTGCCGCCACTCCGGGGACGAGCGCCTTCCGGCCGCCACCGTACCCCGCCAGGTAATGGAACCCGAGGGCGCCCGTGACGATCACGAGATCGCCCTCCAGCACCTGGCGATTGATCCGCAGCACCGCGGCGGGACCGTCACCCCCGAGCGGTGCGTGCGCCGCGTCGTCGTCGCAGTCGTGATCCGCGTGCGCGATGCGGGCGGCGACCTCCGGCCCGAGAATGGCCGCCTGCTCCGCCGCGGTCTGCCGCCGGTGGATGCCGAGGGCGAAGAGTGCGCGCACGCGCCTGCCCGGCACACCGGCGCGGTCGAGCTCCGCGAGCAACGTCGGCAGCAACGCGCGCACGCCCGTGGCACGCGTGCCATCCGACACGACGACGGTCACGCGATCGCCCGGCCGCACGTGTTCCGCGAGCGGCGGCGCGTCGATCGGCGAGGCAAGCGCCGCGCGCAACGCCGCCGGCACGTCGCGGAGCGGCGCCGGCGGCGTCGCCGCGAGCTCGGCGTATCGCCCCGCCCGGAGGTCGATCCGGAGCCCTGCGTCGCCGTAGGCGAGCGTGGTCGCGGTACCGGTACCGTTCATCGGCCTGCGCCGACGGCGCGGGCGAGCGCGCTCACGACCTGCTCGGGACCGTCGGCCGCCAGCTCGGGATAGATCGGCAGCGCCAGCGCCTCGCGGCTGGCCCGCTCGGCCTCCGGAAAATCACCTCGTCCATAGCCGAGGCCGACGAAGCAGGGCTGCAAGTGCAGCGGGATCGGATAGTACACCTGCGTCTCGATGCCGTCGGCGGCGAGCGCGGCGCGCACCCGCTCCCGATCGGGGACGCGCACGACGTATTGATGGTAGACGTGGCTCGGGACGAGACCGGGCCCGCGCACCGGCCCATCGGGTCCGAACGTCGCCGTGAGACATGCCTCATAGCGCGCGGCGTGCGCGCGGCGCGCCCCGTTCCAGGCGTCGAGCCGCGGCAGCTTCACGGCGAGCACCGCGGCCTGCAGCGCATCCAGCCGGGACGCGAGACCGAGCTCGATGTGCCGGTACGGTCCACCCTCGCCACCGTGGCGCGCGAGGAGCCGCACCAGGGCGGCGTCGTGCTCGCTCCGGCAGACGACGGCGCCGCCGTCACCGGCGCCGCCGAGATTCTTGGTCGGGTAGAACGAGATGCAGCCGAACTGCCCGAGCGCACCCGCGGCCCGCCCGTCCACCATGCGGGCGCCGATCGCCTGCGCCGCGTCCTCGATCAGGTCGAGCTCCTCGTCCCGCGCGACGCGCGCGAGGCCGTCCATGTCACAGAGGCGTCCGTAGAGATGCGCCGCCAGGACAGCGCGGACGCGCTCGCCGTCGGGCGCACGCAGCACGTCGCCGTCGCGCCGGCACTCCTTCGCGATCCAGCGTGCGACCCCCCCCGCATCGAGATTGAACGAGCCGGGTTCGATGTCGACGAAGTAGGGCCGCGCGCCGACGCGGGCGATCGCCGTCGCGGTGGCGACGAAGCTGAACGGCGTCGTCGCCACGGCGTCGCCCGGTCCCACGTCGAGGGCCCGGAGGGCGAGATAGAGCGCGTCGGTCCCCGAGCCGACGCCGACGACCGCGGCCGCGCCGAGGTAGCGTGCGAGCGCCTCCTCGAAGCGCGCGACCGTCGGCCCGAGGACGAACGCTTGCGAGGCGAGGACCTCGTCGATCGCGGTGCGCACCTCTGCGGCGAGCGCGGCGTACTGGGCCGGAAGGTCGATGAAGGGGATGCGTGTCGCGGGCACGGCGCATTCTTTCGACGCGCGGCGGACGAGTCAATCCGCGCCTCGCTGCTTCGGCAGCTCGAGGACGAACGTCGCGCCGCGGCCCTCCTCGCTCTCGAAAGTGAGCCGGCCGCCGTGGGCCGTCATCACCGCGCGCGCGACGGCGAGGCCGAGACCGATCCCCCCGGAGCGGAACGCGAACGGATCGCTGTGATGGTACGCGAGCGGCGCCGCGGTGAAGAACGGCTCGCCAACGCGCGCCTGGACGGCCGGCGCGATACCGATGCCGTCGTCCCGCACCGACAGGCGGGCCGTCGCGCCGTGATCGACCGCGACCGCGACGGCGATGCGGCCGCCGTCAGGCGTGAAGCGCACGGCGTTCAGCAGCAGGTTCATGAGCGCATGGTGCAGGCCGTCCGCATCGCCGCAAGCCGGCACGCGGTCGGGCGCGTCGAGGGTGAGGGCGAGACGGCGCACCGTGCAGAGCGGCCGCATCTCGTCGACGGCCCGGCGCGCGACCGCCGCCAGGCAGAGCGCGACGGCGCGGACGGGCGCCGGGCGAGCCAGCCGCGCCAGATCCGTCATCGCCCGCACCCCCCGGCCGAGCCATGCCAGGTTCCGGCGTGCCGTCGCGAGCAGCGCCTGCGCACCCTCCCCGACGACGAGCGCCGCCAGCGCCTCCACCGTGCCGCCGAGCACGTGCAACGGCGTCCGCAGCTCGTGGGCCGCCAGCGTCACGACGCGGGTCTTCATCTCGTCGATCTCGCGCAGCCGCGCGTAGGCAGCGGCCATGTCGGCGGCGAGACGCCGGCGCTCGCGCTCGGCATCGGTCGCGGCCACGGCCTGCCCGACTGCCGCCCGCAACTCCCGCGGGTCCCAGGGTTTGGTGAGGTAGCGGTGGACGTGCCCCTCGTTGATGGCAGTCATGAGGACGTCGGCGTCGACGTACGCCGTGAGGAGGAGCCGGCCGATCGTCGGGTCGCGGGCGCCGACCTCGGCGAGGAGCGCCGTCCCCGAGGTACCGGGCATCCGCTGGTCGCTCACCACCACCGCGGTATCCGGCCCGAGCGCCGCCAGCGCCTCCGTCGCCGACCGGACCGCCACCACGGCGGCGACGCTGCGCAATGCCCGCGTGACGGTCATCAACGCCGCCCCGTCGTCGTCCACGCACAACACGTGTCCCATCGCAGGGAGGCTGCGCCGCATCGCACCGCGCGCGCAAGGATGCGAGTTGACGGTCCGCGGGGGGTCTGATTATGACGAGGAGCGGACGGTGGATGTCGAAGCGCGCGCAACCCAGTAGGCCGAAGCGGAAGAGGCGGGTGTGGAGGCGGATCGCGATCGGCGTGGTCCTCGTCACCCTCACCAGCGCCGGGGTGGCCGGCTGGGTGGTCTACAACGAGATCAGCGCCAACCTCCCACCCGTCGACAAGCTGCTGCGCTATCAGCTGCCCGTCGCCACCCGCGTCTACGCCGATGACGGCGCGCTGCTCGGCGAGTTCTACACCGAGAAGCGCTACCTGGTGCCCATCGCCGAGATCCCCCCGATCGTCCGTGAGGCGTTCATCTCCGCCGAGGACGCCAACTTCTACGAGCACAAGGGCGTCGACTTCCTCGGCATCACGCGCGCGCTGATCGCCAACCTGACGCGCGGCGAGGTCGTGCAGGGCGGCAGCACGATCACGCAGCAGGTCGTGAAAGCGCTTCTGCTGACCCCCGAGCGCAGCTACGAGCGCAAGGCCAAGGAAGTGCTCTTGTCGCTCCGTCTCGAGCGGCAGCTGACGAAAGACGAGATCCTCTATCTCTATTTGAACCTGATCTACCTCGGGAACGGGGCGTACGGCGTCGGCGCCGCGGCGCAGGAGTACTTCGGCAAGGACGTCCGCGACCTCACGCTCGCCGAGGCGTCGCTGATCGCGGGACTGCCGCAGGCGCCGAGCCGCTACTCGCCCGTGCGCCATTGGACGGCCGCGAAGTACCGCCAGCGCTACGTGCTCGAGCGCATGGCGCGCGAGCGCTACGTCACCTGGGAAGAGGCGCAAGCGGCCCTGAAGACGCCGATCGAGCTGGCCCGGCACGAAGCGCAGACGCCGACGTACCTCGCCGCGGCGCACTTCGTCGAGTACGTGCGCCGGATGCTCGAGGAGCGCTACGGCGGCACCGCGCCCTACCAGGCGGGCCTGAACGTCTACACCACCGTGAACCTGCCCCTCCAGAAGGCCGCGGAGGCCGCGCTCCGCGCCGGGATCGAGAACGTCGACCACGGCCGCACCCGCGCGCATCCGATCAAGCACCTGAACGCCGCCGAGGCGACGAGCTTCCTCGCCGCCCTGCGCCGCGCGAAGCAAGGCGGCCCGCCGCTGATCGGCCGCTCCGTGCGTGCGCTCATCCTCGGGCCCGCCGACGGCGGCACCTTCAAGGTGCAGGTCAGCCATGCGACCGGCCGCCTGGTGGGCACCAAGGAGCACCCCCTGCCGCCGGGCCTCGGCACCAACGACATCGTCGCGGTGCGGCGCATCGCCGCGACGGGCGACACGCCGCAGTTCACGCTCGACGCCGATCCACAGCTCGAGGGCGCGCTCGTCTCGATCGACCTCACGACCGGCTACGTGAAGGCGATGGTCGGCGGCTACGACTACGAGCGCAGCCAGTTCAATCGGGCCACGCAGGCGCTGCGCCAGCCGGGCTCCTCGTTCAAGCCGTTCGTCTACGCGGCGGCGCTCGATCGCGGCTACACGCCGGCGTCGGTCATCATCGACGAGCCGATCGTCCTGACCGGCGGCCACCAGACGTGGATGCCGCAGAACTACGACGAGAAGTTCAACGGACCGACCACGCTGCGCGACGCCCTGACCTTCTCGCGCAACGTCGTCACCGTGAAGGTGGCACAGAACATCGGGCTCAACTACCTCGTCAGCTATCTGCCGCGGTTCGGCTTCACCCGCCCCTTCCAGAAGAACCTCTCGATCTCCCTCGGCTCGGCCGAGGTCTCGCTGCTCGAGCTGACGCGCGCCTACACCGTCTTCGCCAACCAGGGGCGCCGGCTCGACCCGATCTTCATCACCAAGATCACCGATCCGAACGGCAACGTGCTCGAGGAGTTCAAGCCGCACTCGGAGTCGGTGCTCTCGCCCGAGACGGCGTACCTCATCACCAGCATGCTGGAGAGCGTCGTACAGCGCGGCACTGGCAAGCGCGTGAAGGCGCTCGGGCGGCCGGTCGCGGGCAAGACCGGCACCACCAACGACATGCACGACGCCTGGTTCGTCGGCTATACGCCGGAGCTCGTGACGGGCGTATGGCTCGGCTACGACAGCGAGCGCAGCCTCGGCAAGGACGCGACGGGCGGCCACGTCGCCGCCCCGATCTTCCTGGCGTACATGCAGCAGGCGCTCGGTGACTCGCCGGTCGAGGATTTCGCGGTCCCCGGCGGCATCACGTTCGTCAGCATGGTGCCGGGCACCGGGCAGCGCGCCTCGCCCGACAGCACGGCAGCCATGCTCGAGTGCTTCAAGGAAGGCACCGAGCCGAAGGTCGCCCGCGAGGAGCCGCTCTTCGACGACGAGCTCGATCACGCGGTGCAGCAGCTCCGTTCGCGCGAGGACGGCGACGGTGAGGAGGAGTTCGCGCCACACGGCGATCGACGCGACGATCACGACGTGCTCGCCCCCGACTTCAACGATGATCGGCGGCACATCAAGGTGGACGAACAGGGCATCGACCGCCGCCCGGCGCCGCGGGCGGAGGACTACCTCGCGCCGCGCGACGACGGCCGGCCGGATCGGATGCGCGACGATCGCCGGCCGCGGCGTGACGAGGCCGAGGCGGGCGAGTACCGCGCCAACGACCGGCGCCCCCCCCCACACGGCGCCATCCAGGAGGAGCCCCTCTACCGCTAGGGAACCGAACCGAACCTCAGCGCAAGTGGGTTGCGACGCGAGAATCGCGAGCCGCCGCGAGCGCAAGGCGCGGAGCCCGGCCGCGTATCCGTGCGATACGCCGAGGGCTCCCGCGCCGCCGTCGCTCGCGGAGGGCTCGTGATCCGCAGCCGGAAGCCGCTTGCGCAGAGCTTCCCTGGCGGGCCGCCGGGCGGGTCTTCCTGGACGTCCCTCGGACCTCCAGGAGGCGCGGCGTGCTCACGACGCGGCGTCGCCCCTGACGGCGGTCAGCGGGCGAGATCCCAGAACGGACGCTGCGCGGCGATCGTCGCGTCGAGCACGCCCGCGCGCGGCCGCGGCGTCGCTACGCCCGCGTCCGGCCCGGCGCCGCCGAGCTCGTCCAGCACCGTCACGACGCTCGCCTGCAGCGCGCGCAGGTCGTATCCCCCCTCGAGCACCGCGGCCAGGCGGCCTCCGGCATGCGTCTCGGCGACGCCGAACAGCAGCCTGGTCATGGCGCGGAACCCTTCCTCGGTCACCGTCATCGACGCCAGCGGGTCGCGGCGGTGGGCGTCGAAGCCGGCGGAGACGAGCACGAACTCGGGGCGAAATTGCTCCGCGACCGGGACGATCAGGCGCGAGAACGCGGCGACGTACTCGTCGTCGCCGCACCCGGCCGGCAGCGGCACGTTCAGCGTGCGCCCAGCCGCGCCCGCGCCCCCGACCTCCCCGGCCGCGCCTGTGCCCGGGTAGAAGGGGTATTGATGGGTGGAGACGTAGAGCACGTCGGGATCGTCGTAGAAACTGTCCTGCGTACCGTTACCGTGATGCACGTCCCAATCGACGATCAGGATGCGGCGGAGGGCGAAACGGCGCTGCAGGTAGCGGGCGCCGATCGCCACGTTGTTGAAGAGGCAGAAGCCCATCGCGCGATCGGGTTCGGCGTGGTGTCCGGGCGGCCGGACGAACGCGAAACCGTTCGCGACCGTGCCCTCCATGACGGCGTCCAGCAGCACCAGATAGCCGCCGACGGCGAGGCGGGCCGCATCGTACGACCGCGCCGACGTCGGCGTATCGGCATCGAACGCACAGGCGGGCCGGCCCGCCGTGGCGGCGACCTGGGCGATGTACGCGGGCGCATGGTTCAGGGCGAGCTCATCGTCGGTCGCGGTACGTGGCGGCAGCGGCAGCAGGCCGGCCCGGGCATAGTCGTCGAGGATGGCCCGGATCGCCTGCACGCGGGCCGGGCTCTCGGGATGCCCCGGCCCGGTGTCGTGCTCCTCGTACCGGTGGTCGATGACCAGTCCCGTCCGCATGCGCGTCAGCATAGCAACAACGTCGCCGCGCATCGACGGCAGAGACATCGCCCGGCGCGCCACATATAATTGACTCCTTATCCTCGATTACGTAGCGTCCCAGGCGCGAAGGAGAGGCGATGTTCGGCATCGGCATGCCCGAGTTGATGGTGATCCTGGTCGTGGCGCTGGTCGTCCTGGGGCCAAAACGGCTTCCGGAGGTCGCGAAGGCTCTCGGCAAGGGCCTCGCGGAGTTCCGCCGCGCCACCAGCGACATCAACGAGGAGCTGCAGAAGGCGCAGCGCGCGATCGAGGCGGAGGCCCGTGCCGCCGAGGCGGAGCGTCGTGAGGCCGAACGGAAGGCTGCCGCGGCGCAGCTCGCCGCGACGCAGACTGCGGCCGCGCAGAACCCCGCGGTACCGGGCGCGCCCGGGCAGGTGGCACCGACCATCGCCCCGCCCGCCGCGGCCGGGCCGGAGGGCGAGCGGGTCGTCGCCGCCGCGCCCGGTGCCGTCCCGGCGGATACCGTCGCCGCCGCAGGAACCGCTCGCAAGCCCGACGAATCGCGTTCGTGAATGACCGACGCGACCATGCCACTCACGGCGCACCTCGAGGAGTTGCGCTGGCGGGTCGTCAAGTCGTTCGTGGCCGTCACGGTCGGGTTCGCCGTCTGCTACGGCTTCTCTGACCGGATCTTCACGCTGCTTACCGCTCCGCTGGTGAACGCCGGCGGGGACCACCTGCTCCTCATCGGCACCGGCGTCACCGAGGCGTTCTTCACCCGCCTCAAGGTGACGTTCATCGCGGCGATCTTCGCCACCAGCCCGGTGCTCTTCTACCAGGCCTGGCGCTTCATCTCCCCCGGCCTGTACGTCAACGAGCGCCGCACCGCGATTCCCTTCGTCCTCGCGGGGACGCTCTTCTTCGTCAGCGGCGCCTGCTTCTGCTACGTCGTCGTGTTCCCGGTCGGATACGCGTTCTTCCTCGAGGAGTACCATACGATCGGGGTCGCGCCGACGATCCGCATCAGCGAGTACCTGGCATTCGCGGCGCGCATGCTGCTGTCGTTCGGGATCACCTTCGAGCTGCCCGTGATCACCTTCTTCCTCGCGCGGGTGGGCCTGGTGACCCACCGCCTGCTGCTCTCGTGGTTCCGCTACGCGATCGTCGTCATCTTCATCGTCGCCGCCGTCCTGACGCCGGGTCCCGATGCGGCGTCGCAGTTCCTCATGGCGACGCCGCTGTTGATCCTCTACGTCATCAGCATCGGCGTCGCCTACTTCTTCGGACGAGCGCGGCCGGCGCCGACGGAGACGAGCGTCGAGCCGACCTGAGGCGACGCGCTCACTCCTCCAGCCCGTCCGGGCGCTCGACCTCGCGCCACCGCACCTCCGTGCGCAGCGACGCCAGCAGGGCGCGCGCGTCGTCGAGGAAATCGGCGGCGATCATCAGGACGACCAGCGCCTTCGTGCGATCGATGGTCCGCATGACGCCGACGCCCTCGTAGGACTCGAGGATGAACTTGACGAACGCGATGTCCGCGGGCGGAAGCTCGAGGAAGATCTCGACGATCTCGGCGCTCACGGGCGCAGCATCCGATCGAGCCGTTCCACGTCGGCGTCGCCGGCGTCGCGGGGCGGCGGCGCGCCGAGCTTCCCCGCTCCCGCGGCCCCCACGAGACCGGCCGGATCACGGGCGCGGATACGCTTCAGCTCGGGCTCGATGACGGGACCGTCGAGCGGCCCGCGCACACGAAACGGCAGCACCAGCTGGCCGTCGGAACGGGCGAGGTAGCGCAGCGCCGGGAAATCGCCGCGCAGCGCGGCCGAGAGCGTCGGCGAGAGCACGAGATCGCCCCGCAGCCGTAGATTGCGGGTGTCGTCGAGGGTCCCGCCGCCCGTGATCTCGTACGCATCGGCGGCGGCCACCAGGTGCGAGCTGGACAGCACGCCGTCCGCGATCGTGAACGGCACGGTCGCGCTGCGCAGGCGCATTCCCTCGGCCTCGAACACGTCGGGAAATCGCGCCCGTGTCGCGGTGGTGACGACCTGTGGCAGCAGGCGCGCGGCGGGCATCCGGCGCAACACCTTCGAGGCGACGTTCACCATGCCGATCGTCCCGTCTTCGACACGCGCCGTACCGGAAGCCGCGAGGGCGCGGAGCGGCGACTCGGCGGCGAACGGCATCGAGCCCACGGCGGACAACGTCATGCGCCCCGTCACGGGAGCCTCCGCGCCCGTCGCCCGCCCGAGGATCGCGCCGATGTCCAGCCCCGTCGCTTCGACACGCCCGCGGACGCTCACGCGGCTATCGACGTCGAGACTGCCGTCGACCGTCCCGAGGGGCCCGGCCGCGTGGACGCGTCCACCGGCGAGCAGGGGATCGAGACCCGCGACGTGGATTTCCGCATCGACCGGCGTATCGTCGAGCCGAAGGTGCATCGGCGCGATCCGGAGGGCCTCGTCGCCACTCACGATCAGCGCGAGATCGGCGACGGACACCGACCGCTCGCCGACCGCGACCTGCGCCGCTTCGCCGGTGCCGCGCAGGGCCGCCTCGAAATGCCACGGGCGAAACGTCGCGGTGCCGCTGGCCGTCCAGGCGAGCGGGCCGAGCTCGCCGTTCGCGAACTCGAGCCGGATGGCGTCGCGCGTCACCTCCGCCCGCGCGTCGACCCGTACCGCCATTGCCGGCAGCGGCACGTGCGGTCCGAGACGCCACTCGCCGTCGCTGCGCGCCGCCACGGCGACCATGAACCGCTCGAGGGTGCCGCTCGCGTCGGCGGTGAGGCGCGCCACGTGTCCGCTCCAGAGCGGCCGGCGGCCGGCGAGCAGCGCCAGCGTCTCGAGATCGGCGTCGGTGAGCTCGAGGTGGCAGGTGAAGGGCGTGTGCGCGCCGTCCTCGGTCCCGAGCCTGGAGAGGTCGAGATCGAGATGCAGGTCGGGACGAACGCTCCCGGGAAAGATCGCCGCATCGACGCGGACGTGACCGTCGGCACCGAGGCGCAGCTCGGAGACACGCACGCGCACGCCGACGGCGCTGAGTCGCCGCGGCTCGCTGCCGCTGCGATCCTCCACGTCGATGCGGCCGTCGCGGATCTCGCTCGCCGCGAGACCGAGCCATATGGGCGGCAGCCTGGGCCCGTGGCCGTGCGTGCCCCCCTCGCCCTCACCCTCGCCGCCGGCGCCCCCGCCCCTGCCCACGAGGCCCACGACGTTCCAGCGGCCGGTCGCATCACGGACCAGGGTGATGTGCGGCCGATCGAACACGATGCGCGTGACCTCGACGCGGCCGAGCGCGAGCGAGACAGGATGGACGGCGACGCGGACGGCCGCCGCGTCGAGGAACACGCCCGCGCCGAATCGCGGGTCTTCGCCGACGACGACGTCGCCGAAACGGATGCCGATCGGCCACCAGGACGGCGTGACCGACCCGATGGTGACGCGGCGGCCGACGGCGCGCCGGCCGCGCGCGATCAGCTCGTCCCGGTGGGCGTCGACGAAGACGCGCAGGTTGATGGTTGCCAGCACGCCGCACCCGAGCAGCACGGCAAGGACCAGCACGACCGTCGCGAGCGCGATCCTCACCGCGGCTCAACGCCGCCGGAACAGCCGCTCGAGGTCGGCGCGCGCATCGCCGGGTGGCGGGCTTCTGCGCCCCGCGCCCGTCGCCGCTCCGTCGCCCGATGGCTGCGCGCCGGGCGTGAAGTACTCACAGAAGTTGGCCCGGTCCTTCTGCAGCACCCGCTCCGCCTGCGGCTCGGCGCAGGCGTTGCAGGCGCGCGGATCGTAGAACCGGCATTGCCGACAGCAGTGCAGATCCACGCCGCACCCCTCGCACCGATCGCGCCGGCCAATGCGCTCGCGTCGACTGCCGGCCTTGCCGCACGCATGGCAGACGGCGACCATGTCACGGCTCGCGCGGATGATGCGTGCTGATCCAGCCCACCGTGTCGTCGAGGAGGGCCGCGAGATGTCCGGGATCGGAGTAGCGATGGTCACATGCCGGCGTGACGCGCAGCCCCCTCGGGGCCGGCAGCGCCGCGTGGAGCGCGTAGGCGTCGGCGACCGGCACGACGTCGTCCGCCTCACCGTGCGTCACGAGCGTCGCCGCCCCCAGCGCGCGGGCCGCGGCGAGCACGTCGTGACGGGAGAGGTCGTCGAGGAAGTCGCGCTTGAGGCGTCCGGTCGCCTCCGCGCGGAAGCCGGTGCGGCGCCAGGCCGCGACCGCGTCGGAACCGAGGCGCTCGAGGATGCCGAGGGGCCGCGATACGGCGGCGATCGTGACCAGCGCCCGCACCGACGGGTCGCCGGCCGCGTAGAGAAGCGCCACCGTCCCGCCGAGGCTCGAGCCGACGAGCGCGAGCGCCTCGGCGCCGCGCATCCGCAGGAACGCGCACGCGCCGGCGAGGTCGTCGACCTCGCCGCTGATCGTGAGATCCTCGAACCGCCCGCCGGACTCCCCGACGTAGGAGAAGTCGAAGCGCAGCGAGGCATAGCCGAGCGCGTCCAGCCGGCGCGCGAGCGCCTGGTGTTTGGTGCCTTCCTTAGTGGACTCCATACCGTGACAGAGCACGACCACCGGCGTAGCGGAGAGATCGTCGTCCTTGCCGCGCGGGGTCTGCAGCAACCCGGCGAGGGTCACGCCGCGGCGGCTCGTCAGCGTGACGCGTGCAACCGCTCCCGCACGGCCCTCCTCGCGTTGCGAGCTCACGGCGCCGATTGATACCATGTGCCTCACGGCGCGAACAGCCGCAGCGTGCGGCGCATGGATGTCGCCAGGGTCGCCGGACCGACGGGAGCGAGCCATGGAGCGGGGCGATGAGCGGAACGCGGAGCGCCTGATCGACGCGTTCCGCGCCTATCTGCGGGACGAGACGAACGCCTCGCCGCACACGATCAAGGCCTACGAGACCGACGTACGCCAGCTCGCCGCATTCCTCGCGACGCGCGCCACGCGCCTCGCGCGCGCCGATGTCGACGGCGTGCGCGCCTATCTCGCGTCGCTCGCCGGCACGCAGCGCAAGAGCTCGATCTCACGCAAGCTCGCCGCGCTCAAACACTTCTTTCGCTGGTGCGCGCGCACCGGCACCCGCCGCGACGACCCCGCGGCGCAGCTCACCGGACCGAAGCGCGAGCACTACCTCCCGCCGCATCTGTCGGTCGACGAGATGTTCCGCGTACTCGACGGCGTCGGCGGCGCCTCGCCGACGGCGTTGCGCGACCGTGCGATGCTCGAGCTGCTGTACTCGAGCGGCCTGCGGGTGAGCGAGCTGGTCGCCCTCGACTGGGAGGACTTCGATCGTCGCGCGGAGGTGGTGCGCGTGCTCGGCAAGGGGCGCAAGGAGCGCATCGTGCCGGTCGGGACCGTCGCGCTCGACGCCCTCGAGACCTATCGCCGTCGCTGGCCGGCGCCGCCGCGCCGCGACGGCGACGCAGTATTCCTCAACGCGCGCGGCGGCCGCCTCACGGTACGCAGCGTCGCCCGTATCGTCGCGCGCCATACCGCCGCGGCGGGCACGCGTGCCCACGCCAGCCCGCACGCGTTCCGTCATTCGTTCGCGACCCACCTGCTGAACGGGGGCGCGGATCTGCGCGCGATCCAGGAGCTCCTCGGTCACGCGCGCCTCTCGACGACGCAACGCTACACGCACGTCAACTTCGACCGCCTGGCCGAGGTGTACGACAAGGCCTTCCCGCGCGCGTGACGGCGCGGCCGGATGCTACGTTTACATGCCCCTCCGGCGAGGCTAGTGTTCCCTCGATGGGCGTCACCCCGCACGGCACCACGATCGTCGCCGTACGCCATCGCGGCAAGGTCGTGCTGGCGGGCGACGGCCAGGTGACGCTCGGCCAGACGGTGCTGAAGCACAACGCGCGCAAGCTGCGGCGGCTCTACCAGGGGAAGGTGCTTGCCGGCTTCGCGGGCGCGACCGCCGACGCCTTCACGCTCTTCGAGAAGTTCGAGGACAAGCTGGAGGCGATGAACGGCAGCCTGCGGCGCGCCGCCGTGGCGCTGGCCAAAGACTGGCGGACCGACCGCGCACTGCGCCGCCTCGAGGCGCTGCTCGTCGTCGCCGACGCCGAGTCGACGCTCGTCGTGTCCGGCGCGGGCGACGTCGTCGAGCCCGACGACGGTGTGATCGCGATCGGCTCCGGCGGCAACTATGCGCTGGCGGCCGCCAAGGCGCTCGTGCGGCATGCCGATCTCGACGCGCGCGCCGTCGCCGAGGAATCGATGCGCATCGCCGCGATGATCTGCGTCTTCACCAACGACCAGGTGACGGTGGAGGAGCTGTGACCGAGCCGTCGCGCCCGCTGCAGCTCGCGCGCGACACCGCGCCCACCGCGCTCGAGCCGCCGCCCTACACCATGACACCGCGCGAGATCGTCTCCGAGCTCGATCGCTACATCGTCGGGCAGCGGGCGGCCAAACGTGCCGTCGCGATCGCGCTGCGCAACCGCTGGCGTCGGCAGCAGGTCCCAGAGGATCTGCGCGACGAGATCGCGCCGAAGAACATCATCATGATCGGCCCGACCGGCGTCGGGAAGACGGAGATCTCGCGCCGCCTGGCCAAGCTCGCCGGCGCGCCGTTCCTCAAGGTGGAGGCGTCGAAGTTCACCGAGGTCGGCTACGTCGGCCGTGACGTCGAGTCGATCATCCGCGACCTGGTCGAGCTGGCCATCGGCATGGTGAAGACGGAGGAGAAGGACAAGGTCGAGCGCCGCGCGCGCGAGGTCGCGGAAGAGCGCCTTCTCGATCTCCTGCTGCCGCCCTCCCCGCCCGCGGCCCCGGGCACCGAGGCGCCCGCCCCGGAGAGCGGCACGTCGACGCGCGACAAGCTGCGGCGCATGTTGCGGGAGGGCCGTCTCGACGACCGCCTGGTCGAGCTCGAGATCACCAAGACGGTTTCCCCGATGGTCGAGGTGTTCACGCCGCAGGGCATGGAGGAGATGGAGTTCAACATGAAGGAGCTCTTCTCCACGCTCCTTCCGAAGCGCACGAAGAAGAAGCACGTGCCCGTACCGGAGGCGCTGAACACGCTCGCCGCCGAGGAGGCGAACCGTCTCGTCGACATGGAGGTCGTCGCCAAGGAGGCCGTCCGCCGCGTCGAGCAGTCGGGCATCGTGTTCCTCGACGAGATCGACAAGATCGCGGGACGCGAGGGCGCAATCGGACCGGACGTGTCGCGCCAGGGCGTGCAGCGCGATCTCCTGCCGATCGTCGAGGGATCCACCGTCAGCACCAAGCACGGCATGGTGCGCACCGATCACATCCTCTTCGTCGCCTCCGGCGCCTTCCACGTGGCCAAACCGTCGGACCTCATCCCCGAGTTCCAGGGGCGCTTCCCGATCCGCGTCGAGCTCGACGCCTTGACCCGTGACGACTTCGTCCGCATCTTGACGGAGCCGAAGAACGCCCTCATCACCCAGTACATCGCGCTGATGGCCACGGAGCACGTCACCTTGCGGTTCACCGACGACGCGGTCGGGGAGATCGCTCGCATCGCCGCCTCGGTGAACGAGCGCACCGAGAACATCGGCGCCCGGCGCCTGCACACCGTGCTCGAGAAGCTGCTCGAGGATCTCTCGTTCGATGCCCCGGAGCGTGGCAGCCACGAGGTCGTCATCGACGCCGGCGACGTGCGCGGCAAGCTCGAGGCCATCCTCACCGACGAGGACCTCTCGCGCTACATCCTCTGAATGAAGGATCCCATCCACAAGGCCGAGGTCCTGCTGGAGGCGCTGCCCTACATGCAGCGCTTCTTCGGCAAGACGATCGTCATCAAGTACGGCGGGCACGCCATGGCGAACGACGAGCTGAAGCAGTCGTTCGCGCAGGACGTCGTGCTGCTGCGCTACGTCGGCATGAACCCCGTGATCGTGCACGGCGGCGGCCCGCAGATCGACGAGATGCTCGATCGGCTCGGCATCCGCTCGCGCTTCCTGCGCGGCATGCGCGTCACCGATGCCGCGACGATGGAGATCGCCGAGATGGTGCTCGGCGGGAGCATCAACAAGGAGATCGTCGGCCTGCTGAACCGCCAGGGCGGGCATGCCGTCGGCCTGTCGGGCAAGGACGGCGAGCTGATCGTCGCGCGCAAGATGCACCTCCCGGGCGCGCCGAAGAACTCGCCGGAGCACGACATGGGGCTCGTCGGCGAGATCGTCGGCGTCAACCCCAAGGTCATCGAGTCGCTGGACGCCGCGAACTTCATCCCCGTGATCGCGCCCATCGGCGTCGGCCTGGACGGTGAGACCTACAACATCAACGCCGACCTGGTCGCCGGCAAGATCGCCCAGGCATTGCGGGCGGAGAAGCTCATCCTGCTCACCGACATCGAGGGCATCAAGGACAAGCAGGGCACGCTCGTCTCGACGCTCTCGGGCGACGAGGCGGCGGCGATGATCGCCGGCGGCGTCATCAACGCCGGCATGATCCCCAAGGTCGAGTGCTGTCTCGACGCGCTGAAGGGCGGCGTCGGCAAGGCACACATCATCGATGGCCGCGTCCGCCACGCCGTCCTCCTCGAGATCTTCACCACCGAGGGCGTCGGTACCGAGGTCGTCCGCACCGCTTCCGCCAAGCGCCGCAGCCCGACGCGCCTCCGTCATCGCGGCTGAGACGCCGGGGCGGACGCTCGGGCCGAGCGGGCTCAGGGATCTGGGCGAGTCGTTCGGTCACACTGACCCAGACCGAAACGTGCCACGGGCGCGGGCCTCCCGCCCGTGGGAGGGTCCGAGATGAAGACCCTGGCCCTCATGCGCGTTGACAATGCCATCCGGCGAGCAGAGTATTGCGGGTTTCCGCCGTGACGTGCTCATGACCGGTCAGGAGATCATCGCCGCGTCCGACCGCTATCTGATGCCGACGTACGCGCGCGCGCCGGTGGCATTCGTGCGGGGCGAGGGTGCCCGGCTGTGGGATGCGGACGGGCGCGAGTACCTGGACTTCTTCTCGTTCCTCGCGGTGACGAACCTCGGCCACGCGCCGGCGGTCGTGGTCGACGCGATCACCGCCCAAGCACGGCGGCTGCTGCACGTCTCCAATCTCCAGTACTGCGAGCCCCAGGCGCGGCTCGCGGAGCTGCTGTGCCGCCATTCGTTCGCCGACCGCGTCTTCTTCGGCAACAGCGGCGCGGAGGCCAACGAGGCGGCGATCAAGCTGGCGCGGCGCTGGGGCCACAGCCTCGGCGGCAAACGCACGCGGATCATCACCGCGCTCGGCTCGTTCCACGGGCGCACGCTCGCCACCCTCACGGCGACGGGACAGGAGAAGGTCCGGGTGGGCTATCAGCCGCTGCCGCCAGGCTTCCAGTACGTGCCCTACGACGACGTCGGCGCGCTCGAACGCGCGCTCGACGACACGACGGCGGCGCTCATGCTCGAACCCGTACAGGGCGAGGGCGGCGTCGTGATGCCGAGCCCCGGCTACCTCGAGGCGGCGCGCCGGCTGTGCGACGAGCGCGGCGTGCTCCTGATCTTCGACGAGGTGCAGACCGGCATGGGCCGCACCGGAACCCTGTTCGCCTACGAGCAGACGGGCATCGAGCCCGATCTGATGACGCTCGCCAAGGCGCTCGCGAGCGGCGTGCCGATCGGCGCGCTCCTGGCGCGCGACGACATCGCCGCGTGCTTCGGCCCGGGCGCGCACGGCTCGACGTTCGGCGGCAACGCGCTGGCGACGGCCGCCGCGGTCGCCACGGTCGAGACCATGACCGCCGACGGCTTCCTGCCACGGGTGCGGGCGCTCGGGGCGCACTTCCTCGCGGGGCTGCAGCGGCTTGCCGGCCGCTCTCGCAAGATCGAGTCGATACGCGGCCACGGGATGATGCTCGGCATCACCCTGCACGAGCCCGGCCCGGGGATCGTCGCGGCGTGCCTCGACCGCGGCTTGGTGATCAACTGCACGGCGGAGCGGGTGCTGCGGCTCCTCCCGCCGCTCGTGATCGCCGAGGCGGAGATCGAACGCGGCCTGGCGATCCTCGAGGAGGTGTTGGGCTCGTGAAAGCGGACGTTCGCAAGCGCGACCTGCTCCGGGTCGTCGATCTGGCGCGCACGGAGTGTGACGCGCTCTTCGCCCTCGCCGCCGAGCTGAAGGCCGGGCTGCGGTCGGGCAAGCCGCCGGCCCTGCTCGCCGGACGCACCCTGGCGATGATCTTCGAGAAGCCGAGCCTGCGGACGCGCATCAGCTTCGAGACGGGGATGACGCAGCTCGGCGGCCACGCGATCTACCTCGCGCCCGCCGACATCCGCCTCGGCGAGCGCGAGACCGTCCCCGACATCGCGCGCACGCTGGCGCGCGTGGTCGACATGATCGTGGCGCGGACGTTCCTCCACTCCGTGCTCGTGGAGCTCGCCGAGCACGCGCACGTGCCGGTGGTGAACGGCCTCACCGATCTGCACCACCCCTGCCAGGTGCTCGCCGACCTGTTCACCCTCCACGAACGCCGTCTCAAGCTCGACGAGCTCCGCATCGCGTTCGTCGGCGACGGCAACAACGTCGTGCACTCCTGGCTCGAGGCGGCGACCCTGTATCGTTTCGCCTTCGCGCTGGCGTGTCCGCCCGGCTACGAGCCGGACACGGAGATTCTGGCGCGCTGCCGCGCCGCCGGCGCCGCGATCGAGATCACCGACGACGTCACCGCGGCCGTCCGCGGCGCCGACGTCGTCTACACCGACGTCTGGACGAGCATGGGGCAGGAGAACGAGGCCGCGGCGCGGCGGCGGGAGTTCGCGCCCTACCAGGTGAACGAGCGCGTGATGCGCCACGCGGCGCGGGGCGCGCTCGTCATGCATTGCCTGCCGGCCCACCGCGGCGAGGAGATCACCGAGCACGTGCTCGAGGGCCCGCAATCGGTCGTATTCGACCAGGCGGAGAACCGCCTGCACGTGCAGAAGGCGCTCATGGCCTGGCTGGCAAAGGAGAGCGCACGATGAGCGCGAGTCGGCCGAGCTTCGACAAGATCGTGCTGGCGTACAGCGGCGGCCTCGACACGTCCGTCATCCTGCGCTGGCTGATCGAGGAGTATCGCTGCGAGGTCGTCGCCTTCTGCGCCGACCTCGGCCAGGGGGACGAGCTCGACACCGTCCGCGAGCGGGCCACCGCGACCGGCGCGAGCGCGGTGTACGTCGACGACCTGCGCGAGGAGTTCGCGCGCGACTTCGTGTTCCCCATGTTGCGGGCGAACGCCGTCTACGAGGCCGGGTATCTGCTCGGCACCTCGATCGCGCGGCCGCTGATCGCGAAACGGCAGATCGAGATCGCGCGCGCCTCCGGCGCTCCGGCCGTCGCCCACGGCGCCACCGGCAAGGGCAACGACCAGGTGCGCTTCGAGCTCACCTACTACGCGCTCGAGCCCGCGATCATCGTGGTCGCGCCGTGGCGCAGCTGGACGTTCGGCGGCCGCAGCGATCTGATCGCCTATGCCGAGCAGCACCGCATCCCCGTGCCGGTGACGCGCGAGAAGCCGTACAGCACCGACCGCAACCTCCTCCACATCAGCTACGAGGGCGGCGTGCTGGAGGACCCCTGGCGCGAGCCGTACGCCGACATGTTCATCCTCACCGTCGCCCCGGAGCAGGCGCCGGACACGCCCGAGTACGTCGAGATCACCTACGAGGCCGGCGATCCCATCGCGCTCGACGGCCAGCGGCTCACGCCCGCCGCGATGCTGGCACGCCTCAACACCCTCGCGGGGCGGCACGGCGTCGGTCGGCTCGACCTGGTCGAGAACCGCTACGTCGGCATGAAGTCGCGCGGCGTCTACGAGACGCCGGGCGGCACGGTCCTGCAGGCGGCGCACCGTGCCGTCGAGTCGCTCACCCTCGACCGCGAGGTGATGCATCTCCGCGACTCCCTCGTCCCGCGCTACGCCGAGATGGTCTACTACGGCTACTGGTTCACGCCGGAGCGCCGCATGCTGCAGGCCATGATCGACGAGGCGCAGCGCACGGTCTCCGGCACCGCCCGCATGAAGCTCTACAAGGGCGCCGTCACGGTCGCCGGCCGGCGCGCCGAGCGCTCGCTCTACGATCCGTCGATCGCCACCTTCGAGGCGGGCGGCATCTACGACCAGCGCGACGCCGAGGGCTTCATCCGCTTGAGCGCGCTGCGCCTCCGCATCCAGGCGCTGGTTGCAAAGCGCGCCGCGTCCGGCTCATAACCCGAGCGTTGATGGCTCCGCGCAAGCACAAGCTGTGGGAGGGGCGGTTCGCGGCGGCCACCGCTTCGATCGTCGAGCAGTTCACGGCCTCGATCGGCGTCGACAAGCGCCTCGCGCCCTACGACATCGCCGGATCGCTGGCGCACTGCCACATGCTGGTGAGCCGCGGCATCGTGCCGGCGACCGACGGCAAGCGCATCTGCAAGGGCCTCGCCGAGATCGAGCAGGAGATCGTCCAGGGCACGTTCCGCTTCGACGCCGCCGACGAGGACATCCACATGGCGATCGAGCGCAGCCTGATCGAGAAGATCGGGCCGGTCGGCGGGCGCCTGCACACCGCCCGCAGCCGCAACGATCAGGTGGCGCTCGACCTGCGCCTGTTCGTACGGGCCGAGATCGGCGCCATCCTCGCGAGCATCACGGCGTTCCAGAAGTCGCTCGCCGCCGCCGCGCGCAAGCACGCCAAGGTCATCATGCCGGGCTACACGCACCTGCAGCGCGCCCAGCCGATCCTCTTCGCGCACCATCTCCTCGCCTATCACGAGAAGCTCGAACGCGACTCCGAGCGCTTCGCCGACTGCCGCCGGCGGGCCGACGTCATGCCGCTCGGGGCCGGTGCCCTCGCCGGCACGACCTTCCCCATCGATCCCGAGCAGGTCGCGCGCGAGCTGCGCTTCGCCCGCGTCGCGACCAACAGCCTCGACGCCGTCTCCGATCGCGACTTCATCGTCGAGCTGCTCGCCGCGTCGGCGATCCTCGCGACGCATCTCTCGCGCCTCGCCGAGGAGATCATCCTGTGGTCGTCGTCGGAGTTCGGGTTCGTCTCGCTGCCCGACGACTTCGCCACCGGCAGCTCGATCATGCCGCAGAAGAAGAATCCGGACGTCGCCGAGCTGGTGCGCGGAAAGACCGGACGCGTCTACGGCAATCTCATGGCCATCCTGACGATCCTCAAAGGGTTGCCGCTCGCCTACAATCGCGACCTGCAGGAAGACAAGGTGCCGCTCTTCGACACGGTCGACACGGTGAAGGGGTGTCTCGCGATCCTCACGGCGCTCATCCCGCGCCTGACCGTACACGCCGACCGCATGCGCGCAGCAACCGTCGACGGCTTCCTCCTCGCCACCGACGTCGCCGACTATCTCGTCACCAAGGGCATCCCGTTCCGCGAGGCGCACCACATCGTCGGGCTCGCGGTGCGGCGTTGCGTCGAGACCAACCGCCGTCTCGAGGATTTGTCGATGAAGGAATGGCGTGAGCTGTCGCCGACATTCGGTCCCGATCTACGTGAGTGGCTGTCGGTCGAGGCCGCCGTGGCGCGGCGCACCGCCGGCGGCGGCACCGCGCCCACCAACGTGGCGCGCCGCCTGCGCGGCATCTGACGCGCGCGTGAAGCGGACCATGCCTACGACACCGTCGAGGGTCGCACGGCGTGCGACGCGCGTCGCGCTTCTCACGTTGGCGACGCTCACGCTCGCGGCATGCGGGCGGAAGACCGACGTCAAGCCGCCGCAGTTCGTCGCGCCGCGCACCGTGACCGAGGTCTCGCTCACGACGCAAGCGGACGGCATCGACGTCGGGTGGTCGCGGCCGACGGAGTACGTCGATGGCTCGACCATGGAGGATCTCGCCGGTTTCGTCGTCGAGCGCTCGCGGAACAACGAGGCCTTCCGCGAGCTCGCCCGGGTCACCGTGACCGACCGCGGGCGCTTCCAGAAGGCGAAACGCTTCGAGTACCTCGACAAGGCGCTCACCGAGGATACGACGTACCACTATCGCGTCGTCGCCTACACGACGGACGGCTACTACGGCACCCCCTCGGGCGCCGCCACCCTCACGTGGGAGCGACCGCGACCGTCGCCCTCTCCCGGCGCGGCCGCGCCGCGCCACGCGGCGGCGAGACATCCGCGCGATCTCGATTCCGGCCTCCCAGCCGGCGCGGCACCCCTGCACTGACCCGCCCCTCCCCGGCGCCGTGCGAAAGCCCGCCGGGCGCCACCGCCTGCGGCCCCTGCCGGGTCGACGCCGGCGCGACGCACGCGCTGGCGGTCTGCGGCGCGGACGCGTATGGTTTGCTCGATGGGCGGCACGATCCGCATCACCAAGATGCACGGCGCCGGCAATGACTACGTCTACGTCGACTGCCGCGAGCGCGACGTCGCCGATCCGCCGCGTCTGGCGCGAGCCGTGTCGCGCCGGCACCACGGAATCGGCGCCGACGGCCTGATCCTCATCCGTCCCGACCGCGACGCCGACTGCCGCATGGAGATGTACAACGCCGACGGCGGGCGGGGAGAGATGTGTGGCAACGGCATCCGCTGCGTCGGCAAGTTCGTCTACGATCGCGGGCTCGGCACCAACCCGATGCGCATCGCCACCGACTGTGGCGTGAAGACGCTGGAGCTGGCCGTCGACCGCCGCGGCCGCGTCACCGGCGCCACGGTCGACATGGGCGTGCCGATCCTCGACGGCCCGCGCATCCCGGTCGCGAGCGAGGGCCGCGTCGTCGATCAGCCGCTCGAGGTCGACGGCACGACGTGGCGGATCACGTGCGTCTCGATGGGCAATCCGCACTGCGTCGTCTTCGTCCCCGACGTCACCTCGCTTTCGCTCGACCGTCTCGGTCCGACGTTCGAGCACCATCCCTTCTTCCCGCAGCGGGTGAACACGGAGTTCGTGGCGGTGCGCGCGCCGGACGTCGTCGACTTCCGCGTCTGGGAGCGCGGCTCGGGTGAGACCATGGCCTGCGGCACCGGCGCATGCGCCGCGATCGTCGCGGGGTCGCTCACGGGCCGAACGGGTCGCCACGTGCTGGTGCATCTCCGCGGCGGCGACCTCGACGTCGACTGGCGCGCCGACGATCACGTCTACATGCGCGGCGATGCCGCCGAGGTCTTCACCGCCGACGTCGATCTCGAGCTGCTCTACTCGGCGACGGGGGTGTGACGACATGGGTGTGACGACATGACGCGCGCGCGCTTCAGCGGATCGCTCGTGGCCCTGGTGACGCCGTTCCGCGACGGCGCCATCGACTGGGAGGCGTTCGGCACCATCATCGATGCGCAGATCGCCGCCGGGTCGGCCGCCCTCGTACCGTGCGGCTCGACCGGCGAGGCCGCCACCCTGTCGCACGACGAGCACGCGGAGGTCGTCCGCTTCACCGTCGAGCGCGCCAACGGCCGTGTGCCGGTCATCGCCGGCGCCGGCTCGAACTCGACCGCGGAGGCCATCCGCCTCACCACGGAGGCGAAGCGCGCCGGGGCGTCGGGCGCCCTCCTCATCTCGCCCTACTACAACAAGCCGACCCAGGAAGGCCTGGTCCGTCACTACCTGGCGATCGCCGACGCCGTCGATCTGCCCCTGATCCTCTACAACATCCCCGGGCGCACCGCCTCGCGCATCGAGGCCGTCACCATCGCGCAGCTGGCAGAGCACCCGAACATCGTCGGCCTGAAGGAGTCCGACGCGCTCGACCACACGATCGAGGTCTTCGAGCGCGCCGGCGACCGTCTCGCGATCCTCGCCGGGGACGACTCGGTCACGCTGTCCGTGATGGCGCTCGGCGGCGCCGGCGTCATCACGACCATCGGCAACCTGGTGCCGCAGGAGATGGTCGAGCTCGTCGCGGCGTGCACCGCCGGCAACTGGGAGCGTGCCCGCACCCTGCAGTTCCGCGTGATGCCGCTCATCCGCGCCTGCTTCTCCGAGACGAACCCGATCCCGATCAAGTACGGGGTGTCGCTGCTCGGCCTCTGCCGCAACGAGCTGCGGCTGCCGCTCGTGCCGATGAGCGACCGCGGCCGGCGGGCGCAGCTCGAGGCCGCGCTGCGCGACCTCGGCCGTCTCCGTTAGCATGGCGACGCCGATCGTCGTCTGCGGCGCCGCCGGCCGGATGGGCCGGCTGCTGATCCAGCTCGCCGCCGCGGATCGCGGGGCGCATCTCCTCGCGGCGGTCGAGGCCGCCGGCCATCCGGCCGTCGGGCGTGACGCCGGCGAGCTCGCCGGGCTCGCGCCGCTCGGCGTCCGCGTCACCGACTCCTACGCACCCAGCGCGGACAGCGTCACGCTCGACTTCACGGCACCGGCGGCGGCGCTCGCGCACTTCGAGGCCGCCGCGACCGCGGGCGCCGCGATCGTCGTCGGCACGACCGGCCTCGGCGGCGCCGCACGCGCGCGCATCGACGCCCTCGCGGGTCGCGCGCGCGCCGTGGTCGCGCCGAACATGAGCGTCGGGGTGAGCGTCCTCGAGCGCCTGATCGCCATCGCGGCCCGGGCGCTCGGTCCCGGCTTCGACGTCGAGATCGTCGAGGTGCACCACCGCCTCAAGCGCGACGCGCCGAGCGGCACGGCGCTCCGCCTCGGCGAGGTCGCGGCCGACACGCAGGGCGCGCCGCTCGCCGGACGTGCGCGGTTCGGACGCGAAGGTGAGCCCGGACCGCGCGGGGCCGCGGAGATCGGCATCTTCGGCGTACGCGGCGGCGACGTGATCGGCGACCACACCGTCTACTTCCTCGGCACCGGCGAGCGGCTCGAGCTCACGCATCGCGCGCAGAGCCGCGAGTGCCTCGCGAGCGGAGCGCTGCGCGCGGCGCACTGGCTCGTCGGCCAGCCACCTGGGCTCTACACCATGCGCGACGTCCTCGGCCTCTGAGCGGCGCGACGACGGACCACTGCGACCTCGCGATCGTCGGCGGGGGCGCCGCCGGCGTCGCGGCCGCGATCTTCGCCGCGCAAGCGGCCGCATCCGCGGCGGCCGGCCGCCCACGCATCGTCGTCCTCGACGGCGCGCCGCGGCTCGGCGCCAAGATCCTCATCTCCGGCGGCGGACGCTGCAATGTCACGCACGACGTCGTGGAGGCCGGGGACTTCAACGGCACGCAGCCGGTGATCCGCAACGTGCTGGCGGCCTTCGACGCCGCCGCCGCCGTGCGCTGGTTCACCGCGCTCGGCGTGGCGCTGAAGCGCGAGGAGACGGGGAAGCTGTTCCCGGCGACCGACCGGGCACAGACCGTGCTCGACGCGCTGTTGCGGCGCTGCGCCACGCTCGGGGTCGACGTCCGCGCCGCCCATCGCGTGCACGACGTCGTGCCGGTACCCACCGCCGCGGCCCCCGCGGCGTCCTGGCAGATCCGACACGACCGCGGCGTGCTGGGCGCCCGGCGCGTCGTCCTCGCGACCGGGGGACGCTCGCTGCCGCGCACCGGCAGCGACGGCGGCGGATGGACGATCGCGTCGCGGCTCGGGCACAGCGTCACGACCACCGTGCCCGCCCTCGTGCCGCTGGTGCTGCGGCCGGGCATCCACCGCGAGCTCACGGGCTCGTCGCAACCGGTCGAGCTGCGGACGTACGTCGACGGCCGGCTCGCCGACCGACGGAGTGGCAGCCTGCTCTGGACCCATGTCGGCGTGAGCGGCCCCGTCGTGCTCGACGCCAGCCGCCACTGGACACTGGCCCACCAGATGGGACGGAGCGCGACGCTGCGCTGCGGGTTCCTTCCGGGCGAGAGCTTCGAGCAGGTGGAGCGCCGCCTGCTGGCGGCGGCGCGCGCCCGGCCGCGGGCGTCGATCGCGCGCATCCTCGGCGCTGCGCTCGCGGAGCGACTCGGGGCCGCGCTCGCGCGCGCGGCGGGCCTCGACCCGGCCGCGCGCCTCGCCGAGACGCCACGCGCCGGCCGGCGCGCGCTCGTCCACCGTGTGAGCGATCTCGAGCTGCCGGTCGAGCGCGACCGCGGCTGGAACCACGCGGAGGTGACCGCGGGCGGCGTCCCGCTCGGCGAGATCGACTACCGGACGATGGAGTCGCGGTGCCGCCCCGGGCTCTACCTCATTGGGGAGATCCTCGACTGCGACGGCCGCATCGGCGGGTTCAACTTCCAGTGGGCCTGGGCGAGCGGCTTCGTCGCCGGAACCGCCGCCGGCGACGCGCTCGCGCGCGAGCGGTGACCCAGCCCCGGAGCACGGGCGGGCGCGGCGCGCGACGTCCGGCGGCCGCGCCGGGACGGCGCGCGCCGCGGTTGCCCTTGTGAACCCTTACATATTCCGGTAATTAGGCGACCTTTTTTGTCCGGGAGAGCCATCCGCGGGATGGCGTCGCAGGCGGCGAAGGAGCGAGGGCGGTGCCCGTAACCATCAGACCTGCCGAGAGAATTCGTCAACTTCCGCCCTATCTCTTCGCCGAGATCGACCGCATGAAGAAGGAGGTCGCGGCGCGCGGGGTGGACATCATCAGCCTCGGCATCGGCGATCCCGACAGTCCCACGTTTCCGCACATCGTGCGCGCGCTCGCCGAGGCGGCGGCGAACCCGGTCAACCACCGCTATCCCGACTACGAGGGCCTGCCGAGCTTCCGCGCCGCCGCCGCCGCCTTCGTGCAACGGCGCTTCGGCGTCACGGTCGATCCGGCGACCGAGGTCGTCTCGTTGATCGGCTCCAAGGAAGGCATCGCCAACATGGCGGTCGCCTTCGTCGATCCGGGCGACGTCGTCCTCGTGCCGGATCCCGGCTACCCCGTGTACGGGATCGGCGCCCGCTTCACCGGCGGCACGCCCTACCTCATGCCGCTCAAGCGGGAGAACGGTTTCCTGCCCGATCTCGCGGCGATCCCCACGGACGTCGCCCGCCGGGCCAAGCTCATGTGGCTCGGGTATCCCAACAACCCGACGGCGGCGCTCGCGAGCCCCCGCTTCTTCGCCGACGTCGTCGAGTTCGCGACCCGCCACGAGATCATCGTCGCGCACGACAACGCCTACTCCGAGATCTACTACGACGAGCCGCCGCCGAGCTTCCTCGCAACGCCGGGCGCAGACGCGATCGGTATCGAGTTCCACTCGCTGTCGAAGACCTACAACATGACCGGCTGGCGCGTCGGGTTCGCGATCGGCAATCGCGCGCTCATCGCGGGCCTCGGCAAGGTGAAGACCAACGTCGACTCCGGCATCTTCCAGGCCGTGCAGGAGGCCGGCATCGCCGCCCTCACCGGCGATCAGGCACCGGTCGCGGCGATGCGCGCGCTCTACCGCGAGCGGCGTGACCTGCTGCTGGCGGCCCTCGCCCGCCTCGGCCTCGAGGCGCAGCCGGTGCGCGGCACGTTCTACGTGTGGGTCGGCGTGCCGCGCGGCTTCACCTCGGCGTCGCTCACCGCCAAGCTGCTGCAGGAAATCGGTGTGGCGGTCACGCCCGGCAGCGGCTTCGGTGCCGCAGGCGAGGGGTACATCCGGTTCTCCCTGACGGTGGCCACGGCGCGGCTGCAGGAAGCCGTCGAGCGTCTCGGCACGCTCAGGCTCTGAGATGCATCGCGTCTACATCGGGCTCGGCTCCAACCTGGGAGACCGCAAGGCCAATCTGCGTGAGGCGGAGGAGAAGCTCGCCGCGCTGCCGCAGACGCGGATCGTCAAGGCCTCGTCCCTGTACGAGAGCGAGCCGCTCGGCAACGCCAGGACGTGGTTCGTGAACAGCGTCCTCGAGCTCGAGACCGACTTCGAGCCCGACGAGCTGCTGAAGCGGACGAAGGCCATCGAGACGACGATGGGCCGCAAGCGCGTCAAGGGCAAGCGCTGGGGATCGCGGATCATCGACCTCGATCTCCTCCTGTTCGACAGCCAGACCGTCAACAAGCGCTCGCTCAAGATCCCGCATCCGGAGATGCACAAGCGACGCTTCGTCCTGCTGCCGCTCTCGGAGCTCGCGCCCCACGTCACCCACCCGCAGATCGGGTCGACGATCTCGGAGCTGCTGGGCGGTCTGAAGGACCCGAAGAAGGTCGTGCTGCTGCGACCGTAGCCGGCCCGCTGCCAGAGCGACAACGTGGGCACGGCCCCGGCCGCCGCGACGCCGTTTTCCCCTTGAAGGCGACGGTCCTTCGTCCCTAGACTGGCGGCCCTAACGGCGCCCGCGTCCGTACCGCCCCATGCCTGACTACGCCTACGATCGGTTGTCGGTCGTCGACAACTCGTTCCTCGCGATCGAGGATCCGAACGCGCACCAGCACGTCGGCGCGGTGACGTTGTTCGAGCCGGGGCCGCTGCGCGGTCGGGACGGCGGCATCGACATCGAGCGCGTGCGCGAGTACGTCGCCGCCCGTCTGCACCTGATCCCGCGCTATCGCCAGCGACTCGTCCGCGTGCCCCTCGGGACGCGCCTCGTCTGGGTCGACGACGATCACTTCAACATCCACTACCACGTTCGCCATACCAGCTTGCCGCGTCCGGGCGACGAGCGGCAGCTGAAGCGGCTCGCGGCGCGCATCGTCTCGCAAGGGCTCGATCGCGCCAAACCGCTCTGGGAGATGTGGATCGTCGAGGGGCTCGCCGATGGCCGCTTCGCGCTGGTCGCGAAGACGCACCACTGCATGATCGACGGCATCTCCGGCGTCGATCTCATGGCGGTGCTGATGAGCCCCTCGCCCGACGCGGCCGTCCCGTCGGCACCGACGTGGCTGCCGCGCCCCGCCCCGAGCCGCTTCGCGCTCCTGCGCGACGAATGGCTGCGGCGTGTCGGCGAGCCCCTCGCGGCGCTGCGCGCAACGCCGTGCGGGCTCACGGCGCCCCTGACGCTCGCGGCACGCGCGCTCGAGAGCGCGCAGGCGCTCATCGAGACGCTCGGGTCGACGATGTGGCCGGCGTCGCCGACCCCGTTCAACCGGCCTATCGGCCCGCACCGCCGCTTCGACTGGACCTCGATGGAGCTCGCCGCCGTGAAGGCGGTGAAGGACCGTCTCGGCGGCACCGTGAACGACGTCGTGCTCGCCACCGTGGCGGGGGCGTTGCGCCGCTTCCTCGAGCGGCGTCGCATCAACCCCGACATGCTCGAGATCCGGGCCAACGTTCCGGTCAGCCTGCGCACCGCCGAGGAGCGCGGCACCCTCGGCAACCGCATCGCACTCTGGATGACCGATCTGCCCGTCGGCGAGCGCGATCCGCTGCGGCGTCTGGAGGCGGTGCGGGCGACCACGACCCGGCTGAAGGAGTCGAAGCAGGCCATGGGCGCCGAGGTGCTCGCCGCCGTCAGCGAATGGACCAGCTCGACCCTGCTGGCGCTCGCGGTGCAGCTCGCGACCCGCTCGCGGCCGTTCAACCTCGTCGTCACCAACGTGCCCGGCCCGCAGATTCCTCTGTACCTGCTCGGCGCGCCGCTGCAGGAGTGCTACCCGATGGTCAACCTCCTCCTCAACCAGGGGCTTGGCGTCGCGCTCTTCAGCTATGCCGGACGCCTCTGCTGGGGCTGCATCTCCGACTGGGATCTCGTGCCCGATCTGCACGATTTCGTCGGCGACATCGAGGCCTCGTTCGCCGAGCTCGAGGGTGTCGCCGCGGCGCGCACGCGCGCTTCGACCGGCTGAGATGGCGGCGGACGATACGCATGCGGCGCGACGTCTAGCCTCGCTCGGCATCGAGCGCGGCGATCACCGCCGCGCCGGTGGCGCGTAGCCGCGTCAGCGCGGCGTCCATGGCCGCGCGGGAGGCCGCGGCGTCCTCGGCTCGCCAGCGCTCGCTCGCCTCGAGGACGACGCCATAGGCATCGCAGTGCTCCCGCAAGGCGGCGAGCGACCGGCGTCCGGCGAATCGTGGGGTCACGATGCGGACGAAATCCCGCGCACGCTCCAGCGGATAGCGGTACTCGGCGAACGACGCCGGAGGAGCGTCCTCCTCGCGGGTGACCGCATCCAGCTTCTGCGCCATCTGGATCAGCAGCTGGACGTGCGTACGGCAGAGCTTGTCGTACTTGCTCCAGTAGCATCCCGCCGCCATCAGGAGGACGAGCGCGAGCAGCGGGCGCGCGGCCGGGTGCGCACGGCCGGTACCCTCGCGTCCATCCGATGTGCTCAACCTTGACGGCACGGGAGACCGCGCCTAACATGCTTCGGATCGGCCGAGAAGTTAAGCGTCGGACGTTTCGCGACGTGAGCAGCCCGAGCTGAAAGCTCCATGGCGCTTCCCCGCATCTATTTCGAGAAACTCCTCGAAAGCTCACCGGACATCGTCGTCGCCGTCGATCGCGAGGGTTCGATCGTCTTCTACAACGACGGCGCCCGGCAGTCGCTCGGCTACACCTCCGCGGAGGTGCGCGGCCGGCCGGTCACCGTGATCTACGCCACGCTGGACGAGGCACGGCGTGTGATGCGCGCCATGCGCGGCGACGAGGACGCCGAACGCGGCAAGCTGAAGAACTTCGAGACCGTCTTCACCGCCAAGGGCGGCGAGCGCATCCCGGTCGCGATCTCCGGCAGCATCATCTACGACGAGCACGGCAACGAGACGGGCTCGATCGGGTTCGCGAAGGACCTGCGCGCCATCCGCCATCACGACCAGCTGATCACGCTCGGCGAGATCGCCGTCAGCCTGGCGCACGAGATCAACAATCCGCTCGAGGTGATCGCCAACACGCTCGAGCTCGTCGAAGGCTTCGTCCGCCGCGTCTCGAGCGACGAGCAGATGGTCATCGAGGAGGACCGGTTCGAGACCCTCGAGCGCGAGCTCGGCAAGATCCAGGGGATCGTGAGCCGGGTGCAGGAGATGGCCGAGCGAGGCACCTACGAGACGCGGCAGTACCTGCCGGGGACGCTCATGACCGACCTGCGGCTCCAGGAGGCCGCCATCGACGCGCGCGGCGCGACCGTCGGCCCGAACGTCGTGTTCGACCCCAGGCCGACCACGGTCGCTGCCGCCGGCGACGCCTCGCCGGGCGGGGGCGACGGCGACGTCGGCTTGCGGCCCGGCGGGGAGCCCACCGCCACCGTACGCGCGGGGAAGCCGATGGCGGGCGTCGCGCCGGTGGCGAGCGCCGCGCCGGCGGCGGGGCCGCTCGGCGGCCTCACGATCCTCGTCGTCGACGACGACCTCGGCATCTGCCACTCCATGACGGAGCTCCTGCGGTCGCACGGCTCCGAGGTGGCCTTCGCCACCTGCGCCAGCGACGCGCTGGCGCTGATCGCGGCGCGCTCATTCGACATGGTCGTGAGCGACGTGGTCATGCCGGACATGGACGGCTACGATCTCTACATGGAGCTGAAGGAGAGGCGGCCGGAGCTGCCGGTGATCCTCATGACCGGCTATCTGTACGACCGCGACCACGTCATCAAGCGCAGCAAACTCGCGGGGCTCGATGGCAAGGTGCTGTACAAGAAGCCCATCGACCCGGAGCGGCTGAAGGCGATCATCCTCGAACGTTGCCGGAAGCAGCCGCAGAAGGAGGGGGACCGCCATGGCGGAGGGCGCGAGTCGGGACGGAACCCGACGGTTCCGTGAGCGGACGGCGGGGGTCACGCCCGAGCACTACCGCGAGGCATTGCGCGGCCTCTACCTGTCGTCGATCGGCATGGGCACCTATCTCGGGGAGCCCGACGACACGACCGACGCGGCCTACGGCGAGGCGCTCGTCGCCGCCGTCTCGCTCGGCACGAACGTCATCGATACCGCCATCAACTATCGCGCGCAGCGCAGCGAGCGCGTGGTCGGGATGGCGCTCGCGGCGCTGATCGCCGAGGGCGAGCTGCAACGCGACGAGATCGTCGTCTGCACCAAGGGCGGCTACATCCCCTTCGACGGACACTACCCGCAGGATCCGGGGCGCTACGTCCACGACACGTACGTGCGTTCGGGGCTGCTCACGGTGCAGGACGTGGTCGCCGGCTCGCACTCCCTCGCCCCGCGCTACCTGCTCGACCAGATCGAGCGCAGCCGGAAGAACCTCCGCCTCTCGACGATCGACGTCTACTACCTCCACAATCCCGAGACACAACTCTCCGCCGTCGATCGCGAGACGTTCCACACCCGCATGGCCGGCGCCTTCCGCGTACTCGAGCGCGCGGTCGAGCAGGGCAAGATCGGCTGCTACGGGGTCGCGACCTGGAGCGGCTTCCGCCTCGAGCCGTCCGCCCGCGAGTATCTGTCGCTCGCCGACCTGGTCGAACTGGCGGCGCGCGACATCGGCAACGGCCACCACTTCCGCGCCGTTCAGCTGCCGGTGAACCTCGGCATGACCGAGGCCTTCGCGCTGCAGAACCAGCGCGTCGGCGACCACCTGGGCTCACTCGTCGAGTCGGCGGACGCGCTGGGCGTTACGGTCGTCGCGAGCGGCGCGCTCCTGCAGGGACAGCTGGCGCGCCGCCTGCCGGAGATCCTCGAGCAGGCGATGGCGGGCCTCGACACCGACGCGCAGCGCGCGCTGCAGTTCGTCCGTTCGACGCCCGGCATCACCAGCGCCCTCGTCGGCATGCGCCAGCGCGCCCATGTCGAGGAGAATCTCGCCGTCGCCCGCCGTCCCGCCGCGACGCGTGACGAGTACCTGCGGCTCTTCACCCCGCGCGATGACTGACGACTTCGCATCCCGCCTCTGCTACGCTCACGACGGCGCCATGGGCGCGCACGCAGCGGAGACGACGATGGAGATCCCTCAGATGACGCCGATGGAAGCCTACGACGTCCTGCGCCAGGACGCGGACGCCGTGTATCTCGACGTGCGCACCGGTCCCGAGTTCGAGGCCGGACACCCGACGGGTGCCCGCCACGTGCCCGTGATGTTCTTCGGCGCGGGTGGACAGCCGCGTCCGAATCCCGACTTCGTGAGCGACGTCGAGGCGTTGCTGCCGCGCCACGCGAAGATCCTCGTCGGCTGTCAGGCGGGTCGCCGCTCGCAACGTGCCTGCGAGCTGCTACACGACGCCGGCTACACCGACGTGACCAACGTGAGCGGCGGTTTCGGCGGCGCGCGCGACCAGACCGGACGTCTCGTGACGCCCGGATGGCGCGAGGCCGGGCTGCCGGTCGAGCACGGCCCCGCCAAAGTCTGATCCGTGCCCATCCGCATCAACAAGGTCTACACGCGCACCGGCGACAAGGGCGAGACGCACCTCGTCGGCGGCAAGCGCGTCCCGAAGGACGACCCGCGTATCGAGAGCTACGGGACGATCGACGAGCTGAATTCCGTCCTCGGGGTCGTGCGCGCCTTCAACGATGCGATGCCGCAATCGCCGATCCACGATCGCCTCGACGCGATCCTGCGGCAGGTGCAGAATGAGCTGTTCGATCTCGGTAGCGAGCTCGCGACGCCGCCCGAGGCCGAGTGGGACGGCATGATCCGCGTCGGCGACGCCCAGGTGAAGATCCTGGAGCGGACCATCGACGAATGCCAGAAGGACCTCGCGCCGCTGAAGTCGTTCGTCCTCCCCGGTGGCGGGGTGATCGCCGGATTCCTGCACCAGGCACGCACGGTCTGCCGCCGCGCCGAGCGCGACATCCTGCGGCTCGGCCGTCGCGAGCGGACCGGGGACGGCCCCCTGCGCTACGTGAATCGCCTCTCGGATCTCCTCTTCGTCCTGTCGCGCTGGACGTCCAAGCATCTGGGCGAACGGGAGTACCTGTGGGAGAAGGGGCTCACCCTGCCGCCCCGGCGGCCGGCGGCCCGCACGCGCGCCACATGACCCACCGCATCTACCTCCGTCAGCTCGAGATCGGCCCGATGCAGAACTATGCCTACCTCGTCGGTGATCCGGAGACGCGTGAGGCCGCGGTCGTCGACGCCGCATGGGACGTCGACGCCATCCTCGACGTCGCCGCCGCCGACGGCATGACGATCACGAAGGCGCTCGTCACCCATTTCCATCCCGACCATCTCGGCGGCCGCTTCATGGGCATGAGCGTCGCCGGGGCCACCGAGCTGCTCGCGAAGGTACCGGTGAAGGTCTACATCCACAAGGACGAAGCGGGCTTCGTCCACCGCGTCTCCGACCTCTCCGACTCCGATCTCGTGCCGGTCGAGGGCGGCGACACGATCACCGTCGGCAACGTCCCGCTCACCTTCGTCCACACGCCCGGTCACACACCCGGCTCGTCGTGCTTCCTCGCCGACGGCAACCTCATCTCCGGCGACACGCTGTTCATCGGCAGCTGCGGCCGCAGTGACCTGCCGGGCAGCAATCCGGCGGATCTCTACCACAGCCTGAACCACACGCTCCGCAGCCTGCCCGACGACACGATCGTCTACCCAGGCCACAACTACGCCGATCGTTCCACCTCGACGATCGGCCACGAGAAGCGCCGCAACATGACGATGCGCTTCGACTCCGTCGAGGAGTTTCTCCGCTTCATGGGACGTTGAGCCGCGTCGCCACGATCGCACGAGCCGTTTGCACGGATTTCAATTGACTCTGTCGCTGACGCGACTAGAGTCCAGATCGGTGGGGGACTGGGCGTGACGGGCAACGGAACACGATCCGGAGGGCCATCGACATGAGGTCGGGGCAGCGACGCATGCAGAACCCGCATGCATCGATCATCGGCGACGTTTTCACCGCCGCCAGCTCTTCCGACGTGCCGGAGCGTCGCCTCATGGCCGCCGTGCTCTTCGACGCGGTGCTGCAGCTCTCGCGGCCGGGCTCGAAGGGCGCCGCCGACGCGATGCGCTGGATTCGCAGCCGCGATGACGAGCGCTTGCCGTTCTCGTTCTCCTCCGTGTGCGAAGGCCTCGGCCTCGACGCGCAGTACCTCGCGCGCGGGCTCATGGCGTGGGATCCCGTGGTGCAGGTGGACGGTCGGCCGTTGCCCAGCCGGCGCACCCTCGCGCCGGCGCGCCGGCGGCGCGTTGCGCTGGCCGCGGGCACGCGGCGCCCAAGGCCGACGGCGCAGGCGCGCTGAGTTCGCGCCGACGCCGGGCGATTTGAAATGGCCCGGACGCTCCACTAAGGTCGCCGCGTTCGACTCCGCGTCCCCGAAGGTGCCCGCATGAGCGAGAAGCGCGACCTCTACGAGATCGGCCAGGTTCCTCCCGTCGGCCACGTGCCGCGTGAGATGTACGCCCAGGTCATCCGGGCCGATCGATTCGGCGACCCCCTGAAGGCCTTCAAGATCGAGCGGGTACCGGTCCCGGAGCTCGCCCCGGACGAGGTACTGGTCTCGGTCATGGCCGCCGGCATCAACTACAACAACGTCTGGGCGGCGCTCGGGGTACCGATCGACGTGATCAAGGTCCACGCGCGCGGCGGCGACACGACGGGGTTCCACATCGGCGGCAGTGACGCATCGGGCGTGGTGTATGCCGTCGGCAACGACGTCACGACGCACAAGGTCGGCGACGAGGTGGTCATCCACTGCGGCGTCTGGGACCGCGACGATCCCGCCGTCAAGGCCGGCAGCGACCCGATGTTCGCCCCGAGCTTCCAGATATGGGGCTACGAGACCAACTGGGGCAGCTTCGCGCAGTTCACCAAGGTGCAGGCGCACCAGTGCCTGCCGAAGCCGAAGCACCTCACGTGGGAGGCCGCCGCCGCCTACATGCTGGTCGGCGCCACCGCCTACCGCATGCTCATGGCCTGGCCGCCGCACACCGTGAAGCCGAACGACGTCGTGCTCGTCTGGGGCGGCTCGGGCGGGCTCGGCAGCCAGGCCATCCAGATCGTCAAGGCCCAAGGCGGTATCCCCATCGCCGTCGTCTCGGGCGAGGACAAGTTCGAGTTCTGCACGTCGCTCGGTGCGAAGGGCTGCATCAACCGCAAGAAATTCGATCACTGGGGCATGCTGCCGCACTGGAAGGACACGGCCGCGTACGACAAGTGGACCGCCGGTGCGCGTGCCTTCGGGAAGGCGCTGTGGGATGCGCTCGGCGAGCGCCGCAGCCCACGCATCGTCTTCGAGCACCCCGGCGAGGACACGGTGCCGACCTCGATCTTCGTGTGCGACACCGGCGGCATGGTCGTCATCTGCGCGGGGACGACCGGCTACAACGCGACCGTCGATCTGCGCTATCTCTGGATGCGCCAGAAGCGCTTCCAGGGCTCGCACTTCGCCAACGACGACCAGGCGAAGGGTCTGAACGATCTGGTCCTCGCCGGCAAGGTCGACCCGTGCCTCGGCGAGGTCTTCACCTTCGACCAGATCCCGCACACGCACCAGATGATGTACGAGAACCGCCATCCAGCCGGCAACATGGCGTGTCTCGTCGGCGCGCCGCGGAAGGGCATGAGGGAGTTGCCGCTCTAGCCCGTTCCGTTCGTCACGTCATCTGCTGCCGCTCTCGGCGCGCCGCGCGCGCCTCACGTCAAGGCGGCGAGCCATTCCACGACGGGCGCGGCGCGCGTGGCGCGCGCCACCAGCCACGGGACGAGCGCGCGCGACACCAGGCGCGCGCGTGGCAACGTCGGGAACATCACGATCAGGCCCTTGCGTCTCAGCAGATCGGCCCGCGGGTGCTCGGGGTCGAGGCCGCGCGGCACGCGCTGCAGGGTCTCGTGCGACCCGACCTCGTACCCGGCGCGCGTCAGCTTGCGGAGTGCGGTCGCGAGCGCGACGCCGCGCTCGTCGAGCAGGGCGGCGCGGAAGCGCCGCAGCTGATCGCCGTCCATCATGTACTGCCCCGCCGCGACGAAGACCTCGTCGGCGCCGACGTGCACGTAGAGCGCCGACGCCGCCGACGGCCCTTGACCGGTTCCACCGAGGGGCAGGTAGCCCCCGATGTGCGTCTTGTACGGCGCCTTGTCCTTCGAAAAGCGCACGTCGCGATAGATGCGGAAGACCTTCGGCTCGCCGAGCGGGTCGTGATCGTAGAGCGGTTCGAGCCGGGCGCGCAGCTCCGCGAGGAGTCCCTTCATCGGACCGAGCCAGCCTTGATCGTACTCGTCCTTGTGCGCGGCGAACCATTCGCGCCGCTGATTGCGTGCGAGGGCGCGGAAGAACCGCCCATCGCGGTCGGCGAAGCCCTCGAAGCGGGGCGGAGTCGAGCTCGTGCGCGTGGCCATGCCGTCGCCATACGGAGAAGCGTGGCTCGAGACAACCGGTTCCGTATATGACGCTCCGGTGCCGCCCCTCCTCGCCTACCTCCGCAGCATGAATCCGCGCCTGCCCGCCACGGTGTGGCTCCTGCAGGCGGGCGGCCTGGTGAACGCGTTCGGCATCGGCGTGGTGATGCCCTACGTCATCATCTACCTGCACAACGTGCGCGGCATCTCCCTCACCGTCGCCGGCCTCGCCGCCGCGGCGAACGCGCTCGCCGCGCTCCCCGCGAGCATGGCCGGCGGCGCCGCGGCCGACCGCTACGGCCCGAAACGCCTGCTCGTGCTCTCGCTCCTCGCCCAGACCGCCGCCATATGCTGCTTCCCCATGATCCGCGCCGGCTGGCAGGCGATCGTCCTGGAAACGGCCGTCGGCGCGGGTGCCGGCGTCTTCTGGCCGAGTCAATCGAGCCTGCTGACGCGGCTCACGCCTCCCGATCGGGTGCATGCGGCCTTCGCGCAGCAGCGCGCGACGCTGAACCTCGGCATCGGTCTCGGCGGGCTCACGGGCGGGGTGATCGCGGTCGCGTCCGAGCCGTGGACGTTCACCTGGCTGTTCGCGATCGACGGCGCCACCTTCCTCGTCTTCGCGGTCCTGCTGGCGTGGATCCCGCCGCCGCCGCCGACCACGCACGCAGCCGCCGCCGGCAACTATGCCCGCGTCCTCCGCGACCGTCCGTTCCTCGGCCTCCTCGTGGTCAACACCGCGTTCATCGCCGCCGGGATCGTGCCGCTGGTCGAGTTCCTCCCCGTCTACGCCAAGAGCGTCGCGGGCGTCAGCGAGAAGGCCATCGGGGGAATCTTCTTCGCCAACACGCTGGTGATCGTGCTCTGCCAGGTGCCGATCGCCCACGCGCTCGAGGGCCGCCGCCGGATGCCCGCCCTCGCCCTCATGGGCGCGCTCTGGGCCGCCGCCTGGCTGGTCGTGCCGGCGGCCGTGGAGCACCTCGATCCGGTCGCGACGTCGCTCGTCCTGGTCGGCGCCGCCGCGGCATTGGGACTCGGCGAGTGCATGCAGGGGGCCATCCAGGCTCCGTTGGTCGCCGACCTCGCCGCCTCCGCGCTCCTCGGACGCTACATGGCGCTCTCGAGCGCGTCCTGGCAGCTCGGCTTCGTGATCGGTCCCGCGATCGGCGGGCGCGTGCTCGACCGCCACCGGGTGGCGCTCTGGCTGCTGGCGTCCGTCACGTGCGCCGCGGCGGCGGTGGGCGCGCTGGCGCTCGAGCCCGCCATTCCCGAGCGGCTGCGCCGCACGCCCCGCTAGCGGACGGTCAGACGGCGCTCCGGCTCCTCACGAGCCAGGTCGCGAAGAGCGTGCCGAAGACCAGGTCGGCGCTGCCGAGCACGGGCGCCCGCATCGGCACGGATCCTACCATCCAGCATCCGACCAGCAGCGCGAAGAAGGCGATCTTCCCGACCGCCGCCACCGTGAGGAAGAGCCGATCGGCCCGGCCGGTCATGCCGGCGCTCAGATAGCCGAGGCCGAAGACGAACACGAACATCGCGACCGTCAACAGATAGAACGGCGGGCCGACCTCGGGCAGCCCCGCCAGCGCACGCACCGAGGTCGCGGCGGGAAGAAACCCGGCGGCGGCGAGGACGTTCATCACCGCGGTCGCGAGCAGGGCGCGGCGCATCCATGCGGGCAGCGTCTCCATCCGTTCCTCGACGGCGAGCATACGGACGCGCCGACGCGGCGCAAGATTGCGGATGCGACGGCCGCAATCGACGATTTCGTCTCACGTACGACGCGGGTTCATCGAAGCGAAGATCGTCTCGGCCGCATCCCACACGGAACCTCAAGTCCTTGTTCACGCGGCCATTATGCTGATCATCTCCACCGGATCGTCGACCCGGTGCTCCATTTTGGCGCATCGCTTCCGTTCCGCAACCTCACAATTTCATTGACGACGTGTCGGATTGTCTGTAACTCGCCGTACGAGTCGTGCCGTTCAACCCGATTCTCTAGCCAGGACCAGGACGATCATGATGCCTTCGTGCCGCGCCGTATCCGCTCCATCCTGTCTCGCCGTCGCCCTTCTGACCGCCGTCTCGCTGCTCGCCACGACGGCGCGCACCGCGCTGGCGAGCCAGGCGTGCCTCACGGCCAGCTTCGGCTCCGCGCCGGCGGTGCATACCGACATCACCGGCCACACGGACTCGAACCCACCGAACTCGTTCGACGGCGGCAATTCGCTCTACTCCGGGACCTTCAACATTCAAATCGATGCCGGTCCGGTCACGCAGGGCTACTGCATAGACCTGACCCATACCATCGGTGCCAACGACTGCGTCCCGCAAATCGCGCCGCCTACGTATCTGAACGGGTGCGAGGTCACATACATCCTCAACAACTTCTACCCCAACGGCGCGGTCCCCGGCGGCGAGACGGCCGCCCAGGAAGCCGGCGCCGTCCAGGCGGCGATCTGGTTCTACACCGACGATTTCCGCGTCGACGCGCCATCGGTGGTCGTCACACGCGCGCAGGCGATCATCACCGCGGCACAGAATCAGTGCGGCAGCGTCGCCGCGGTGCCCAACTCGCTGACAATCGCGCCGCCTACCGGCACGCAGGCGTTGAACCAGGGCGATCCGTCGCAGGACACGCACAGCGTGACGATCACGCTGCTCGACACCAACAATCAACCGATCGCCGGCTACGCCGTGACCATCACGGTGACCGGGGTCTCGACGGCGCAGAACTTCCCCGTCACCACCGACGCCAACGGTCAGGCGACGATCACCTACACCAACCTGGCCCATGCGCCGGGGAGTGACACCATCTCGGCGGCGGCGAGCTTCACGGTGCCCGTCGGCCTCGAGTACAAGGACGCCACGCATCAGGGCATCGTGCTCGCGGGCGCGCCGCAGACCGGCATGGTCAACGGCTCCGCGAGTATGAGCTGGACCTCGCCCACCCCGACCGCGACGCGGACGCCCACGCCCACGCCGACTCCGACCGTCACCGCGACCGCGACGGTCACGGCGACCACGACGGTCACGGCGACCGCGACGGTCACGGCGACCATTACCGCCACGCCGACGCCGACGGTCACCGCCACACCGACCGTGACGTTCACGCCGGTCGCCACGCCGACGGCGACGTTGACCGCGACCCCGACGGCAACCGCCACGGTCACGGCAACCGGCACGACCACGGCCACGCCAACTGTCGTCGCCGCGACGCAGACGCCGAACGGAACGCCGACCCCCTCGCCGATACCGTCGCTCGATCCGTTCCAGTGCTACCAGATCAAGCGCGTACCGTTCGCGCACATCTCCGGGATCTCCCTCAACGATCAGATCGGCAATAGCACGGTCGAGCTGATACGGCCGAAACGCGTCTGCAATCCCGCCGACGTCGACGGCGCCGATCCGACGAACGTCGACGATCCGGACCACCTGACGGGCTACGTGATGAAACAGACGACGCCGCACTTCGTTGCGGTGCGGGCGCTCACCGTGACCGACCAGTTCGGCCCGCTCACCCTCGACCTCGTCCGTCCCGACTACATCATGATCCCGAGCGCCAAGAGCCTCGTCGCACCGCCGCCACCGTATACGGTGCCGGGGATCAATCACTTCAAGTGCTACAAGACGGCCCACGCGAACCGCCGCGTCACGTCGCTGACGCTCGACGACGAGTTCGGCTCGCTGACCCTGGCGTTGAAGAAGCCGGTCCGGCTGTGCATCCCCGCCGACAAGAACGGCGAGGGCATCATGGAGCCCGAAACGTCGTTGCTGTGCTACAAGGCCCTGACGGCGCCGGGCACGCCCAAGTTCCGCGGGCCGACGGTACCGGTCTACGTCGACAACCAGTTCGGCGCCTCGACCTTTACGGTCGACCATCAGCGCGAGCTCTGCGTTCCGGCGACGATCGGCCCCTAAGCCCGCGCCACGGGTCGGCCGGTGCCGCCGACCGGATACCGCACCGTCATCGGGGCGGTCGTCGCGCTGATCGAGGGCCCGGTACTCCTCGGCGGCGACGCACCTCTCCCACCCTGAAAGGCGCTACCTTCCGGGTAGCGTCGCTACCCGCCGGGGACGGTCAGGCGGGGTCGGTGACGAGCACGATCTTCCCCGCCCCCGCGGCGCTGCCCATCATCTCGTGCGCACGCGCCGCCTCGTCGAGCGGCAGACGCGCGTGGACGACCGGGCAGATCTCGTTCGCCGCCAACATGGCGACGAGCGCGGCGAGGTCGGCCCGGTACCACTCCGGGCGCTGCGTCCGCAGGCGATCGACGTTGTAGCCGGCGGCCATGCGGTTCACGTCCATCATGGCGAGCGGACTGAAGCGTGGCGTCTGCGCCAGCGCGACCGCACCTCTGAGGAGGTCGCGGCGCCCGCCGCTGGTCGCGGCCGAGAAGCCATAGCCGATCAGGCGGCCGCCGCCGCGCAGGACCGAATAGGAGCGGCGCCAGTGCTTGCCGCCGACGGCATCGAACACCGCGTCGACGCCGCCCGGCGCCAGCTCGCCGACGCACGCGACGAAGTCGGCGCTCTTGTAGTCGATCGGGACGCCGCCGAGAGACTGCACGAGCGCGTGCTTGCCACGCGACGCCGTGCCGAGCGCCTCGAGCTTGGCGAGGCGGCCGAGCTCGAGGAGCGCGGTGCCCACGCCGCCGCCGGCTCCGTGCACGAGAATGCGCTCGCCCGCGGCGACACGCGCCATGCGGTGCAGCATCTGGTAGGCGGTCAGGTAGTTGAGGACCAGGCTCACCGTCGCGGCGGGATCGAGGCCCGGCGGCGCCGCGACGAGCGCCGCCTCGGACACGCACGCGTACTCGGCGTAGCCCCCGATCTTCGTGAGCGCGACGACGCCCTGCCCCGCCTTCCAGGCACCGGCGTCCACGTCGACGACGCCGGCGACGTCGTAGCCCGGGGTGAAGGGCGGCTTGGGTGTGCCCGGATACATGCCCTCGCGCATCAGCACGTCGGCGAAGGCGACGCCGGCGGCGCGCACCTTGACGCGCACCTCCCCCGGACGCGGTTGCGGCACGGGCTCCTCCACGACCTGCAGCACGTCCGGCCCGCCGCGACGGCTGACGACGACTCTCCGGTGCGTCGATGCCATGCCGTGGGCGCCTATCGCAGCAGCTCGTACGGACCGCCCTTGGCGAGCGCGCGCTGGTACGCCGGACGGGCGTGGATACGCTGCAGGAAGGCCGTGAGCTTCGGCAGGCTCGGGTCGAGGCCTGCACGGGCCGCGGCTGCCTCGAGCGGAAAGCTCATCTGCACGTCGGCGGCGCTGAACTCGTTGCCGGCGAACCAGGTCGACTTCTCCAGCTCCCGCTCCATGTAGCCGAGATGCAGCTTGATCTGCGGCTCGATGAACGAGCTCTTGGCGCGGCCGGCGATCCGCCGGGCGATCGGCTTCACGAAGAACGGCATCGGGGCGGTCTCGACCCGATCGAACACGAGCTTGAGGAGCAGCGGCGGCATCGCCGATCCTTCCGCGTAGTGCAGCCAATAGATGTAGCGCTGGTGTTCTCGGGTCCCGGCGGGCGGCACGAGCCGCCCGCCGCCATGACGACCGGCCAGATACTCGATGATCGCCCCCGACTCGGCGATGGTCTGATCGCCGTCGGTGATCACCGGCGACTTGCCGAGGGGGTGGATGGCGCGCAGCGAGGGGGGCGCCAGCATCGTCTGCGCATCGCGCTCGTAGCGTTTCACCTCGTACGGGACCTCGAGCTCCTCGAGCAGCCAGAGGATGCGCTGCGAGCGCGACGCATTGAGATGGTGCACGACGATCATGGGATCATTCTCCTCGTGGACCGCCGACACCGAGCTGCGTGATGAGCAGCGCCGCGCCGGTCATGGTGATGCCCTTCAGGATGAACGACGTCTGGATGCGCTGCATGACGGGATCGGTCGCCGCGAGGAGCTCCGAGCCGTGGACGGTGATCGTCACCGGAACCAGGAAGAGCGCGATCAGCCACCCCCCGAGGCGCGCGTTCCAATTGCAGGCGATCATCGCCGCTCCGGCGAGTTCTACCACGCCCGAGATCATCACCAGGAACGCCCGGAACGGCAGCGCACCCGGGATCATGGCCTCGTACGTGCGGAGATCGGTGAAGTGCGTGATGCCCGAGAGGAAGAAGATCAGGGTGAAAAGCAACCGCCCCGTGAGCGCAACGCCCGGCTGCGCGACCACGGCGTCTCGTCCTGCCTCGTTCATCGTCCACCTCCTACGGCAGCATGAAGTCGATCATCAAATCGATCTGCGCGGCGAGCATGGGCTTGCGTGACTTCGACGATCGGTCGCCGCGCCGGACCTGCATCGGCACCAGTACCGCGTCGCGGCCATGCTCCGCGAGCGCGCGTTCACCAGCCCGGGCGCTCGCGCCTGGACGACGGGATCGGCGATCGTGCCGGGCAGCGTGGTCCGGCCGGCGAGCGGGGCGGGCGAGGTGGTCATCGAGCGGCTGGACCTACGTGACCGCCGCCTCCGACTCAAGGCTTCCGCCGCGTCGTGCGACCCGCCCGTCATCCCGTGCGAGGAGACCATGCGTGATGCCGTGGCATGGCTGCGCGACGCCGGCATGCGACCGCGTCCGCGACACGAGCCCGCGACCGTGCTCCATCGCACCGCCGAGGTCGATCGAGGGGGGATCGCCTCCCGACGCCGCGGCTGGTATTTGAGTACGCGGAGGATCGTTGCCCATGGCCACCTGCCGCCCTTCGCCCTCGAGCGGTTTCCTGCGCATCGCCGTCGCGGCGGTTGCGCTCATCCTTTCCCTCGCGCCGATCGCCGCACGCGCCGCGATGCTCGATCCGGTCGAGAGCCAGGCCGAGGGCACGAACGGCGTGAGCGGTCTGCACGGCGTGCTGGCCGTGATCGTCAGTCCCGACGGACGTGACGTGTACGCCGCGGCCGCCAACGACGACGCCGTGACCGCCTTCCGCCGCGATCCCTCGTCGGGCGCGCTGGTGCAAACGCAGGTGGTCAAGGACGGCGTCGACGGCGTCGACGGCCTCGCCTACGCCTCTGCCCTCGCCCTCAGCCCGGACGGGAAGCACCTCTATGTCACGGGATCGACCGACAATGCCGTGGCGGTCTTCGGCCGCGACGCCACGACGGGCCTGCTCACCTTCATCGAGGCGCAAAAGGAAGGCATCGCGGGCGTCGATGGGCTCAAGTTCGCGCGCAGCGTCGCGCTCAGCCCCGACGGCGGCTTCGTGTACGTCGCCGGCCAGACCGACGACGCGATCGCCATCTTCAAGCGCAACGGCCTGACCGGCTGGCTCAGCTTCGTCGACGTCGTGCGCGAAGGCGTGAACGGCGTCAACGGCATCGCGGGGCCACTGGCGATCGCCATCAGCCCCGACGGCGCCAACCTCTATCTGGCGAGCGGCGACCAGAGCGCCGTCGCCGTGTTCAAGCGCGACTCGGCCACCGGCCATCTGCGCCAGGCGGATCTCGAGGAGGAAGGCGGCAACGATTTCGGCCTCGCGGGGACCCATTGCGTGACGGTCAGCCCCGACGGCGCCTTCGTCTACGCCACCGGACAGACGGACAATGCGATCGCCACCTTCAGCCGCAACAAGCGCACGGGCACCCTCGCGTTCGCCGACGTCCTGGTGCAGGGCCTCGACGGGGTCGATGGCATGACGGGCGCGCTCTGGGTGACGCTCAGTCCCGACGGCACCAAGCTGTTCGTCGCCAGCACGCACGACAACAGCCTGGTGGCGTTCGCCCGCGACAAGAGCAGCGGTGCACTGCAGTTCGTCGAGAAGCAGAACGGTGGGGCCTTCGCACGCGGCGTCGCGGTCAGCCCCGACGGAAGGAACGTCTACACCGCGGGCGCCAGCTCGAACGCGATCTACGTGTTCCGCATCAACGACTAGGCCCGGAGACGCGCGGCCTCACCGGCCCTCGGCGTCCTCCGCCTCCATCACGGCGGCGGCGCGGCGCGCGATCTCCTCGTGCGAGAGGTCCTCCTTGCGGGTGCTGATCCACCAGGAATTGCCGCTCGGGTCGCGCACTCCGCCGCGTCGATCGCCGTAGAACTGATCGGCGGGCGCCTCGAGCGACGTCGCCCCGGCGCGCATCGCACGCTCGTAGACCGCGTCCACGTCCTCGACGTAGAGTTGCAGCGTTGCCGGTGCCGCCGGAACGGCGCCGCCGGGCTCACCCATCATGACGCGCGAGTCGCCGATCTGCACCTCGGCGTGCCGCACCGTGCCGCTGGATTCCTCGACCCGCTCCGTCTCGGTCGCGCCGAACGCGGCGCCGAGAAACACGATGAGCCGGGCGACGTCCCGCCCGACCAGGTAGGGCGTCACCGAGTGGTAGCCCGCGGGAATCGGTCGAACCGCCATGGTTGCATCCTCCTGACGCGGCGGCTCGCGCCGGCGCGAGCCGTCGGGATCCGCATATCACGGCGCTTCCCACAGTCACCCCCGGCGCGAGGCGCGCAGCGCCTCCTGGGCCGCGAGGACGGAGGCCTTGAACTCGGGGGTGATGCGCTGCGGGCGACCGTCGTCGTCGACGACCGCGTGCGTCGTGGAGGCCTCGACGACCACGGAGCCGTCGGCGAGGGCGATTTCGTAGAGGATCTCCACCCGTGCCCGCCCGAACGCGGCAACGGCGGAGCGGATCACGAGCTCGTCGTCGTACCGTGCGGGCCGCCGGTAGCGACACGTCGTCTCGATCACCCCGAGATAGCGGCCGCGCGCCACGTAGTCGCGAAACGGGTGGCCGAGCAAGCGGAAGAGCTCGGCCCGCCCGATCTCGAGCATGCGGAAGTACGACCCGTAGTAGACGATGCGCATCGGGTCGCAGTCGGCGAAGAGGACGCGATAGCGCGCCACGTCGAGCAGCACGTGCTCTCGCCTAGCACGACGCTTGACCGCACGCGACGACGTGCGCCGTGCGCCGGCCCATGACCGCACCAACGCGCCTCGCCGCCGGCCGATGGTCCGGGCCGCTCCGCCGGGCCGGCGGAGCGCGGGGCGGCCGCGCTCCGGGCAATGCGCCGCCGTCAGTGCAGCTCGATGCCGCCGTCGACGTTCAGCGCCTGGCCGGTGACGTTCGACGCGGTTGCGAGATAGACGGCGGCGCGGCCGATGTCCTCGGGGGTCTGCGGCCGTCCGAGCGGGATGAGCTGGCGGACGTAGCGCTCCCACGACTGCTCGCGCGTCTCGTCCGGTCCGCGCAGCGTCTCCGCCAGGTACTCCCACATCTGCGTGCGGAGGATGCCGGGACAGATGGCATTCACCCGCACGTTGGCGGGCGCGAGCTCCTTCGCGAGCGCGTTGGTGAAGCCCACCACGGCGAACTTCGAGGCGCAGTAGTGGGCGAGACCCGGTGCGCCGTTCTTGCCCGCCACCGACGCGACGTTGATGATGCAGCCGCCGCGCTCCGTGAGGGGTGGAATCGCCGCCTGACAGGCGAGGAAGACACCCTTGACGTTGACGGCGAACGTGAGGTCCCAGGTCGCCTCGTCCATGGCAGCGACGGGAGCCAGGCTCACCACCCCCGCGTTGCAGACGAGGATGTCGAGTGCCCCGAGGACGTCGAGGGTCTCGGCGACCATCGCAGCGCACGCCGCCTTGGAGGTGACGTCGGCGGCGATGGCCAGGCCGCGCCGGCCGCGCGCGCCGACCTCCGCCGCGGTCTGCCGTGCCTGCGCGACACCGCTGATGCGCGCCTCGCCATAGTGCTGCGACCCCGCGGGCAGCATGTCGACGTCGGCGACCGCGACGTCGGCGCCCGCGTCGGCGAGCGCCAACGCGATGCCGCGACCGATACCACGCGCGCCGCCCGTCACGAGCGCGATCTTTCCGGCCAACATGGTGGAGGTGGTCATGCGCCTTCCCTCGCGCACTCGGTCCGCGAGGTCAAACGATCCCTCGCGATGACGCCGGTCCCATTGGCGGCGTGGGCGGTCGCGACTTCCCACACCCGCGCGCCAGCGCTAGGGTCCGCAGCCGGGAGGACCACGCGATGGCCACGCCCTGGGTCGAGGTGCACGAGGCGCGGAAGCTCGGCGGGTTGCGGCTCGTCGTGTCGAAAGGCATTCCGAATCCCTGGTCGGAGGGCGCGAAGGCGCTCTTCGACGTGAAGAAGGTTCCGTGGACGCCGGTTCCCCAGCGCGTCATGGGCGCCAACACCGAGCTCGGCGAATGGACCGGCCAGACGAGCGCGCCCGTCGCGATCTACGACGACGAGCCGCCACGCACGACGTGGAGCGCCATCCTCCACCTCGCCGAGCGCCTCGCACCGGAGCCGGCGCTCATTCCGGCCGACCCCGAGGAGCGCGCGCGCATGTTCGGCTACCTCCACGAGCTCTGCGGCGAGCTCGGGTTCGGGTGGTGCCGCCGCCTGCACTTCACGCATGCCGTCCTGCAGGACGGGTCACCGCTCGGGGTGGTGGGCGAGTACGTCGGCGGGCGCTACGGGTACGGGCTCCAGCCGCCCGAGGTCATCGAGGCCCGCCTGTTCGACCTGCTGCACCTCTTCGGGAAGGCGCTGCGCCGGCAATACGACGCCGGACGGCCGTTCTTCATCGGCGATCGGCTGAGCGCGCTCGACCTCTACTGGTCGACGTTCGCCGCGTTGATCCAGCCCCTCCCCGCCGATGTCTGCCCGATGTACGAGGAGAGCCGCCAGTTCTATTCGACCAACAATGCCCCGCTGCTGGCACGGATGGATGCGCTCCTGCTGCAGCATCGTGACCGCATCTACCGAGAGCATCTGCCGATGCCGCTCCGCCTGCGCTGACGTCGCCGGCACGTGACACGGTCACGCGGCCGTCGTAGGAGCGGGACGTGGATCGCGTGCTCGGACGGACGACGGTGCTCGGCGGCGAGCGGAATGGCAAGTACCCGCACGGCAACTCCGTCCTGGTGCGCGGCACCGAGGAGGCCGTGCTGATCGACCCGTCGCTCTCCCTCGTCGGGCGCGCCGACCGGCCGCGGCCGGACCGCATCCTCAACAGCCACTGCCACGAGGACCACGTGGCGGGAAATCATCTCTACCCGCAGACACCTGTGTACATGCACGCCGCCGACCGCCCGGGGCTCGACTCCCTCGACGCCATGATGGCGATCTACGGCATGTCGCCCGCGATCGAGGTCGCATTCCGCCGCGTGATCGTCGACGAGTTCCACTACACGCCGCGTCCCGATGCGCACGCCTTCGGCGACGGCGACGTGTTCGATCTCGGCCGGTGCCGGGTGCGCGTGATCCACGCGCCGGGGCACACGCGCGGCCATTCGCTCTTCCACGTCGAGCCGGACGACGTGCTCTATCTCGGTGACATCGACCTCTCGAGCTTCGGCCCGTACTACGGCGACGCCTGGTCGTCGCTCGCCGCCTTCGAGCGCACGCTCGCGGACGTTCGCACCGTCGACGCGCGCTGGTACGCCACGTTCCACCACGTCGGCATCGTCGAGGGGCGCACGGCCTTCCTCGAGCGCCTCGACCGCTTCGCCGGTGTCATCGCCGCCCGCGAGGAACGCCTCCTCGCGTTCCTCGCCGAGCCACGCACGCTCGACGAGATCGTGGCGCACCGTTTCGTCTACCGTCCCGGCGACGCCGTCCCCCTCGCCGACGACGTCGAGCGGCGCAGCATGCGCCAGCATCTCGAGCGCCTCGTGACGGACGGCCGCGTCGAGGAGCGGGCCCCGCACTACGTACGGACCGGCGTCAGAACCCGAACGCCTGAATAGGCACGCCCACGAAGCCGGCGTACTCACGGAGCCGCGGCGCCTCGCGCTCGAGCACCTGCGCGCCTTCGCACATGAACTGGGATCCCACGCATCCCACGAGCGCGGTCGTCGGATCGAACGAAACGGGCGCGAACTGCGAGCACCGCTTGTCGGGATCCGTCACGTTGACGAAACCGAGACCCGCAGGGGCGTTCAGCTGGGTGAGATCCAGGGACGGTCCGGTACACTTCTTCGCCGTCGCGGTGGCGAGCTTGATCAGCGGCCCGGTCTGGGAATTGAACTTCGTGAACGTCGCCTGACATTTGCTTCCGATCTTCGTCTGACACGCCGACAAATCATTGGGCTTCAGCTGGATGCACGCCGCCGCCCCGTCGGCGCACTTCTGCACCGCTTTGCCGGCGAGCTTGCCGAGCTTCAGACCCGCCTTGAGGAGCGTGCCCTGGCACTTCACGGCGGCCTTCGCCTGCGCCGCCTCGGGCAGGTTGGCACCCGCACCGTCGGTGCCATTGGTGGCGTCGGCGATCGCCACGCACGGGAAGGTGGTTCCGACGTTCTGTCCGATCCTCTCGAGCATCTCGTTGGCGCGCGGCGCCGCCGCGACCAGCAGGCGCTCGACGCCGCACTCGTGACGGTCGATGACGCAATCGGCGAGATCGCTGGCGTTCGTGATCGTCGCCGCACATTCGAGGAGTCCCTGCTCCGCGCCGAAGCCGAGACCCGTCGCGGCAATGATCGCGTTCGCCGAGATGCTGCCGCTGTCGCTGTCCTCGCAGGCCTTGACGACGGCCATCTTGGCCTTCGTCTGCGCGGCGGCGATCTTCAGCCCCTGCTTGTCGCAGGCATCCTTCGCCTTGTCGAAGCACGATTGGACGTTGTTGAGCTGGGTGCAGGCGAAGGCGAGGCCGATGCACTTGGACAGGCCGGCGAGCTTCTTGGCCGCGAAGCCGAGACCGGCCTTCTCGATCGCCTTCTCGCACTTGAGCGCGCGCTTCGCCTGGCTCTCGTCGCTCAGTCCGACGCCGTTGCCGTTCGCCGGCGCCTGACACACCGGGTTGTCGTCCCGGTCGGTCTTGTTGTTGCCGTCGTCGTCGAAGCAGTTGTCGCATATCTCCGTGTTGACGATGGCGCCGCGTGCCTCGGGAACGAGGACTCCGGGGGCGACACAGCCGAGGGCCAGGATGGCGGCCATCAGCCATGGGGCCGAGGCAACGGAATGGCGCAATGACGACATGGACTCTCCCGGTCTTGGCCGCGTCCTCCGCGGGCTCATGCGAACAGGTTGCGGGCGATGACCTTGAGCTCGAGGATCGGCTTCACGCCCTCGAAGATCGGCAGTACCGTCGCGTCGACGACGTAGCGCGAGATCGCGAACTCCTCCGCATAGCCCCAGCCGCCGTGGAGCAGCTGTCCCTCCTGCGTCACCCACACGGCGACGTCGGAGGCGAAGAGCTTGGCCATCGCCGGCATGAGGGCGATCGACTCGTCCTCGTCCATGGCGCGCGCACCGGCGTAGGTGAGCTGGCGCGCGGCGGCGATGTGCGTCGCCATCCGGCCGAGCTTGTGCTGCGTCAGGCCGAACTCGCCGATCGCCTTGCCGAACTGCTTGCGGTCGTTGGCGTACTCCGCCGTGCGCTGCAGCGCCGCCTGCGCGAGACCGGTGGCCCGGCCGCCGGTCTGCAAGCGGCCGGCCGCGAAGCCGGCCATCTGGAGATAGAAGCCCTTGTTCAGGCCGCCCTCCTCACCGATCAGGTTCTCGGCCGGCACGAAGAAGTTGTCGAACATCAACGTGAAGGAGTGCATGCCGCGGTAGCCGGGCGTCGCGTCCGCCTTGCCGGTGAGCAGCCCGCCGTCGGGCTGGCGCATCTCGAAGGCGTGCCCCGGAAACGTGTCCTTCTCCGCGATGAAGAGCGACAGGCCCTTGGCCCCCGATTTGGGATTGGGATCGGTGCGCGCCAGTAGCGCGAGCACATTGGCGCGCCCCGCGAAGGTGCACCATGCCTTGGCGCCGTTCACGAGATAGCCGCGCCTGCCGCCGCGCTCCCCCGCGTCGGCGCGGCAGGCGAGCGAGGCGACGTCGGAGCCGGTGTCGGGCTCCGTGACCGAGACACCGACCATGATGTCGCCGGCGGCGATCGGCGGCAGCCATTTCTGCTTCTGCGCCGCCGTTCCGCCCTTGGAGAGCGCCTTGGTGAGGATCTCGGGGCGGGTGATGAGGCTGCCGGCGCCGGCGAGCGAGGCCGCGGAGAGCTCCTCGGTGGTGACGATCATGACGAGGTTGCCCATGCCGCCTCCGCCGTACTCCTCGGGCACCGCCATGCCGAAGTAGCCGAGCTCGGCCATCTTGCGGATCAGATCCTCGGGGATGAGGTCGTCGTGACGATGGAGCTTTTCGGCGAGGGGCGCGACCTCGGTGGCCGCGAACTGCCGGACGGCGTCGCGCGCCATGCCGGCAATCTCGTCGATACGGCCGTTCTCCACGCCGCGGGTGGCGAGCGCGTGGCGGCCGAGGGCGATGATGCGATCGTCGCGCAGGGCGGAGCGGACGGCGCTCCGCACCGCGGGCGCGGCGAGCGTGCGGTCGAGAAAGGCCTGCGTCAGCCCGAACTCGTCGAGGTGCGCGTCGATCTGCGCGCTCGCCTTGGCGGCCACCTCGCCCGCGAACACCAAGGCCATGTCGTCGACGTGGGGATCGGCGTGGCCCTCGGCGCGCAAGGCGTCGGCGTGGGCGGCGAGGCACTTCGCCGCCTCGACCTCGGTCGCGAGATACGCGACGCGCTCGGCGTGCGGCTGGTGGGCATCGATATCGCGGCCGCCGTTCGTCAGCGCGGCGGCCTTGGCGACCGTCTCGCGGGTGGTCGCCTCGAGGGCGTCGAGGAGCGAAACGCGAGCGTCGTGGGTGTCTGCACTGCTCATGAGCCGAAGCCTCCGATGCCGCTCGGCCACGGACCCGAGGGCGCGAGATCGACTGTTCCTATCATCCGATCCGGCACGCGCCAAACGTGCGTACGGGAGATCGCCGCGCGGCGCGCATCGACGGCGGCCGAATGTTGACGACCTGCACCCGCAATCGCTAGGATCGCGCGACTTTTTTGCCCGCGGCCCTCGCCCCCCCGGATTCGAGACAGCGAGTCACGCTGCCCGGCCGTCGCGTGTGCCATCCGAAAAGAGGAGGATTCGTGCCCCATCCCGTCGACCCACCGAGCACGCGCGCCCTGGCGCGTGAGGAGCAGCGGTGAGCGATCTGGACGCCGAGGCCGTCGCCCTCCACGCCGAGCTGCACGGCAAGATCCGCGTCGAGAGCAGGATGCCGCTCGAGAGTCGCCGCGACCTGAGCCTCGCCTATACGCCGGGCGTCGCCGCGGTCTGCATGACGATCGCCCGCGACCGCGGACGCGTCTTCGATCTCACGTGCAAGCACAACATGGTCGCGGTGGTGACGGACGGCTCCGCCGTCCTCGGCCTCGGCAACATCGGACCGGAGGCCGCCCTGCCGGTGATGGAAGGCAAGGCCATTCTCTTCAAGACCTTCGCCGGCGTCGACGCGTTCCCGATCTGCCTCGCCACGCAGGACACCGACGAGATCGTCCGCAGCGTACGGCACATCGCCCCGGTCTTCGGCGGCATCAACCTCGAGGACATCTCGGCGCCGCGCTGCTTCGAGATCGAGGCGCGGCTGCAGGATCTCGGCATCCCGGTGTTCCACGACGACCAGCACGGCACGGCGATCGTCGTCGTCGCCGCCCTGCTGAACGCCCTCAAGGTGACCGGCAAGCGCCTGGACGAGCTGACGGTCGTCTTCAACGGCAGTGGGGCCGCGGCGCTGGCCTGCACGCGCCTGCTGATCGAGTGCGGCGCGCAGCGGTTGTGCCCCGCCGTGAAGGACGTCATCCTGTGCGATTCGAAGGGGATCATCCATCGCGGCCGCACGGATCTGAACCCCCACAAGGCCGAGCTGGCGCAACGCACCAACGTACGGCAGCTTACGGGTGGGTTGCGCGACGCGCTGCGCGGCGCCGACGTCTTCATCGGGCTGTCGCAAGCGAAGCTCGTGGACGGCGACATGGTCCGCTCGATGGCGCCGCGCCCGATCGTCTTCGCGATGGCCAATCCGATCCCCGAGATCATGCCCAGCGACGCCCGCACCGCGGGCGCCGTCGTGGTCGGCTCCGGCCGCAGTGACTTCCCCAATCAGATCAACAATGTGCTGGCGTTCCCCGGCATCTTTCGCGGTGCTCTCGATGCCGGAGCCACCAGCATCAACAACCTCATGAAGATCCGCGCCGCCTTCGCTCTCGCCGACTCCATCCTCGAGCCGACGCCCGAGCGGATCCTGCCGGATCCGCTCGACAAGTCTGTCGCGTACCGGGTGGGCGAGGCGGTGGCTCGTGCCGCGATCGAGAGCGACGCCTGTCGCGCAAGGAGAACATGATGCAGGAGATTCGTCGGGTCGCCGTCATCGGCAGCGGACAGATGGGGACGGGCATGGCGCAGGTCATGGCCCGCGCCGGCTACCCCACGATCCTCTTCAAGATGACCGAAGGTACGGTCGAGGCGGGCAAGCAGAAAATCGCCAAGGCCCTGCAGCGCGAGGTCGACAAGCAGCGCTGCACCGAAGCCGAGCTCAAGGAGACGGTCGATCGCATCACCTGCAGCAACCGCATCCACGACCTCGCCGAGTGCGACCTCGTCATCGAGTCGATCATCGAGGACATGGACGAGAAGAAGCACCTCTTCGCCCGCCTGGAAGACGTCGTCAACGAGAACGGCATCTTCGCGACCAACACCTCGACGCTCTCGGTGACGGCGATCGCCGAAGCGACCAAGCGCCCCCAGCGCGTCATCGGACTCCACTTCTTCAATCCGGCGCCGCTGATGAAACTGGTCGAGATCGTCCCGACCCTGCGCACCGATCCGAACGTCATCGGCGCGGCGGAAGCGTTCGTCTCCAAGCTGAAGAAGACCGGCGTCATCGTCCGCGACTTCACCGGGTTCGTCGTGAACCGTCTCCTCACGCCGTACATCGTCGATGCCATCCGCACGCTGCAAGAGGGGCTGGGGTCCATCACGGCGCTCGATTCGGCCATGCAGCTCGGCGCCAATCATCCGATGGGGCCCCTCGCGCTCGCCGATTTCATCGGCCTCGACATCGTCTTCCACATGGCGTGCAACCTCCACGAGGAGTATCGCGAGGCGCGCCTTGCACCGCCGCCACTCCTGCGCCGGCTCGTGCTCGCCGGCTGCCTCGGTCGGAAGACGGGCAAGGGCTTCTACGACTACTCCACGACGCCCCCCACCCCCAACGACTGGCTCGTCGGGAGCCCCTCATGAGCAGTGCCGCACTCACCCGGATCCACCACGTCGGCATCGTCGTCCGCGACCTGGAACAGGCGTACGGCTTCTGGCGTGACGTCCTGGGATTGCCGGTTCACAAGGTCGCCACCATCGAGGATCAGGGGGTGCGTGCGGCCCTGCTGACGATCGGCGAGAGCGAGATCGAGTTGCTCGAGCCGCTCGCGCCGACCACCGGCATCGGGAAGTTCCTTGCCAAGCGCGGCGAGGGTCTCCATCATCTCTGCTACGCCACCGGCGACGTCGCCGCGGCTCTCGCCGATGCCCGTGCGAAGGGCGTTCGCCTCATCGACGAGAAGCCCCGTCCCGGCCTGGCCGGCACGATCTGCTTCCTCCATCCCGCATCGACCCACGGCGTTCTGGTGGAGTATGCGCAGCCGTTCGCCGAAGAGGCCCACGCGTGAAGACCGAGCGCATCGACCATGTGACGGTCGTCTCGTCCGATGCCGCGCGCGCGGCGGCGACCTTCGCCCGGCTGTTCGGGCTCGTCGCCGCCCCGGCGGCCGCCTCGTCCGAGGCCCTGGCGAGCGCCGCGGTCGCAATCGGTGACGCTCGAATCGAGTTCCAGACGCCCGCCGGGGCGAGCCCGCTCGCCGAAGCCCTGCAGAGCGGCGGTGAGGGGATGGCCGCGCTCAGCCTCCAGGTCGCCGACCTCGATGAGGCCGCCCAGACCCTGCAGCGCGCCGGCATCCGCTGCGAGCCGACGATCGTCGGCGGCCGGCGCGCCCTTCTGGTCGACCCGCGCGCCGCGCATGGCGTCCGACTGGCCCTGATCGCCCACGGTTGAGGTCCTCGGGGTCGAGCGGAGGGGCAGTTTCGTGCCGCGATCGACAGAAATGTGGCGCCCGCTTCCGGCCGGAGCTCGCGATGCCGTGACCTGTCGCCGCAAAGCCCTGGCACATCCGTTGCTCCGCGGATGCTGTCGCCTGCAAAGGAAGCGAAGGAGATGACGGCCTTTACGACGTGGAAACCGCTGGACGCCATCGAGCTGTCCGGCCTGCCGGAGACGCCGGGCGTCTTCGAGATCGCGACGCTCGTGCGCAACGTCCTCTTCATCGGGTCGGCCACGGAAAGCCTCGCCAGCACGCTCGCATCCCACCTCGACTCGCCTGCCGTACCGCACGCCCGCGCCGGCCGCCTGTATTTCCGCTATGCGGCGACCGAGGAGGCGGAAAGGCTGCAGGCCGATCTCCTGGCGCAGTATCGCGAGCGTCACGCCGGCACACTGCCCGCCGCCCAGACGAGTGCCGCCCCGTCCCGTCCCGCGCGTCACCTCAAGGCTGTCTAGGGGATTTCGCCCCCGCTCGCTGCGCTCGCGATGGGCGTCGGCCGCGGGGTGAACCCGCGGCCTCCCCCGCTCGCTGCGCTCGCCTGTCATTTCGCCCCCGCTCGCTGCGCTCGCCTGTCATTTCGCCCCTGCTCGCTGCGCTCGCCGGTCATTTCGCCGGGCTGCGGCCGCGACCCGCGACGAGCGAGGGCACGTGGGCGTCGGCCGCGGGCCCGCCCTCCGCGGTGCTGGCGTGTCCGCGCGAGGCCACGCTATGACGCGCCCATGGAAAACCTACGCTACGACACCGACGGCCCCGTCGCCGTCGTCACCATCGACCGGCCCGCAGGTGCGCAACGCCGTCGACTGCGCCGACGGCCGCGGAGCTCGCGGCGGCCTTCCGGCGCTTCGAGCGCGACGACGTGCTGCGCGGTCGCCGTCCTCACCGGCGCCGACGGAACGTTCTGCGCCGGCGCCGACCTGAAGGGCGTCGCCGACGGTCGCGGCAATCGCGTCACCGAGGACGGCGACGGTCCGATGGGGCCGTCGCGCATGTTGCTCTCGAAGCCGACCATCGCCGCCGTCGAGGGTCATGCGGTCGCGGGCGGCCTCGAGCTGGCGCTGTGGTGCGACCTGCGGGTCGCCGCCGAGAACGCGGTCTTCGGCGTGTTCTGCCGCCGCTGGGGCGTACCGCTGATCGACGGCGGCACCATCCGGCTGCCGCGCTTGATCGGCCACAGCCACGCGCTCGACATGATCCTCACCGGCCGGCCCGTCGCGGGCGAGGAGGCCGCTGCGCATGGGCCTCGCCAACCGGCTCGTCCCGCCCGGCGACCGCGCTGGCGGCGGCGATCGCGCTGGCGAAGGACATCGCCGCCTTTCCTCAGCGATGCATGCGCAGCGACCGCCTGTCGTCCTACGAGCAGTGGAACCTCGGGCTCTCGGAGGCGTTGCTGGCAGAGACGCGCCGCGGGCTCGCCGTCATCGCCTCCGGCGAGACGGCCGCCGGAGCGACGCGCTTCGCGCAGGGCGCCGGACGGCACGGCCGTTTCGACCAGTAGGACGGTTGCCGGGGCTCACCCGCCCCCCGCCCGCGCGGCGGGCGGCGCGAGCACGTAGATCCGGCCGCTCGCCGCCCAACGGCGTGGGACCGGCACGACCTCGCGGACGGCATAGCCAGCGAGCGGCACGTTGGCGATGGCGTACGGCAGCTCGGTCCAGCCGGTGACGTGCGGCACGTCGCGATCGATCTGCGTCCCCGGCGGCAGATGCTCGGGATGCGCGTAGAGATGCCACCCGTTCTCGACGTAGCCACCGTCCACGTCGCTCCAGGCGACGCCGGAAGCAACGAGGCGCGAGAGCGCCGAGTCGACCGTGCGCGCGTAGTCGAGCATGTCGCGCGTGCCGGTCACGTCGAGGACGAAGAACAGCGCCAGGAGGAGCGCCGCCGCCGGTCGCGGCCCCGCCTCCCGTTCGCCCCCGAGGAGCGCGATCGTGATCGCGACCGGCACGAGCGGCAGGTAGTAGCGATCGTAGAAGAACCACAGCGCGAAGCAGAGCAGCAGCGACAGCACGCCGAAGAGCGCGACGGCTGTGCCGGCGGCCGTGCGCAGGCCGCCGCCGGCGCGGCACGCCCTGCGGGTGCGCGCCAGGAGCTCCGCGGCCGCGACGAGACCGACGAGCGTCGCGAACAGCGCGAGGATCTGACGGGTGCCCTCGTACGCGAGGTACCCGCGGAGGAGAGGGCGGGCGGCGCCGAGCTCCTGCGTGCTCCAGGTGGCCTGGGGCTTCAGGGCGCTCACGCTCTCGGGCGCGGCCATGGAGACCGCGAGCGAGGCGGCGACCAGCCCGGCGGCGGTCTTCCACGGCCATCGTCGGCCCGGGGACGCCGTCGCGAGGAGCACCGGCGTAACGGCCAGGCCGACATGCGCCAGCATGCTGAGAAGCGCCTCCGCGTACACCGACGGGGCGACGAGGAAGACGTACCGCAGGCGCTCGAGACGGAACGCGACGCTGCTCGGCCCGCCGTCGGCCGGCGCCCAGTACCGGCGCGCGGCGATCGTCGACGCGGCCATGGCCGCCATGGCGACGATCGCCAGCACCGCGATGGCCTTGCGACGCGGCAGCCCGCGATGCAGCACCACCGTGGCGAGGAGGGCCCCAGGGATCGCGACGGCGACGGGTCGCACGAGGAATGCCGCCAGTGCGAAGGCCAGGCCCAGCGTCACCCACCGCAGGCGGTGCGCGGACGGCGCTCCGACGGCGAGGCCGCGGGCGAGCGCCCACAGGCTCGCCACCATGCCGGCGAGCATGGGGATGTCGGTCATGAAGGTGAAGCTGAGCACGAACGCGACCGGATAGACGGCGAGGGCGAGCGCGCCGAGGAGCGCGGACGCGGCGCTGCAGCCGAGGCTGCGGAGCTGCGCGTGGAAGGCGAGCGTCGCGAGCAGCGCCAATGCCAGCGTGGAGAGACGGAGGGCGGTATGGGAAAACCCGGCCGGCGCCGCGAACAGGCTCCCCCAGAGGATCTGCGCCGGCGGGAAGGTCGAGCTGAAGCTCGGTACGTGGAAGCCGTGGCCCTGCACGAGCCGCTCGACGCTGCTGGCATAGCACCAGTCGTCGATGAGCGGCACGTCGGCCCGCGGATCGACCAGCACCGCGGCGACGATCCACAGCGCCGCGAGTCCCGCCATCGCCGCCGCGGAGCTGGCAGTGCCGCGCGTCCGGTCGGCGTGCTCGACGGCCCCCATGGTACGGGCCGAGTGTAGCACGCCGCGGGTCAGCTCGCCCGCTTCGGCTCGGATCGCAGCGCGGTCGCGCTGGCGCGCGCGCCCATCTCAGCGGTGGCGCGCCGCGCTACCGCTGCGACCTCGGCACCGTCGTGCGCGACACCGACGAGCGCCGCCTCGCCGGCCGCCAGCTCGGCGGCGTCGACGAGCGCATCGGGAGCTCGTGACATTCGCGCAACGCCGACGTCCGGAATCGACAGCTCGACGCACGTCCCGCCGGCCGGGCGCGCCACCAGTCGGCAGCGACCGCGCAGCAGCACGAGGCACGCGTGGACGAGGTTCAGCCCGAGGCCGATGCCCTCGCGCTTGCGCGCATGCGTATCGTCACCCTGCTGGAAGAGGTCGAATATCCGCCGCAGGTGCTCGGCGGGAATGCCGATCCCGGAATCGATGATGCGAATCTCGACCGCGGTGCCGTCGGCGGCGCGCGTCGCCTCGATCCGGACCGAGCCGCGCTCGGTGAACTTGAAGGCATTGCCGACCAGGTGGAAGAGCACCCGCCGGAGGAGGGCCGCGTCGCTGCGCACGACCGCGGCCGACGGGGCGATCCCCAGCGCCAGGGCCGGCGCGTCCGGCTTCGCCCGCTCAGGCATCGCGTCGGTCACCTCGGCGACGAGCGCCGGCAGATCGACTGGAGCCCATTGCGGCGTGATGCGCGTCGTCTCGGCATCGACGAAGAAGAGCATGTCGTCGATCAGCTGGCTCAAGTGGCGGCCGTTGCACAGCACCCGCGCCAGATGCCCCTCCTGCTCGTCGGTGACGGGGCCGGCGAGGCCGTCGTGCAGGATCGAGGTGAAGCCGAGAATCACGCTGAGCGGCGTGCGCAGCTCGTGCGACATCAGGCCGAGGAAGTGGTTCTTCGCCTGGTTCGAGGTGACGAGCGCGCCCGTCAGGCTGCCGATGCGATCCGACTGCGCCCGCAGCGTCTCTTCCCGATCGCTGAGCAGCGAACGGCTGGTCCCGAGCTCGGTCTCCAGGTGGCGTTGGATCGACGCCATGGAGAGGCGCACCTCGGTCAGCGTCACGACCTGATCGATGATCTCCCCGATCAGCTCGAGCGCGCGCTGGCGCGCGAGGTCCCAGCCGGTCGTCACGATCTCCTCGCAGAGGATCGCACCGATGCACTCACCGCCGACCACCAGCGGCCAGCCGACGACGCTGCACTCGAGGCCGGCGGGCACGGGACGCCGCGCGCCGACGCCTTCATCGCTCCAACGCAGGAGCCGGCGCGCCGCCATGACGTCGCTCGCGAGCACCCGCAGGATGGGCGGCACCTCGCTCGACTCCGCGGCGAGCCGCGCTCCCTGGCTCGCACTGCCGACGACCACTGGCTCGCGGCGATCGCGGGCGACCATCACGCTGACGCGCTCATAGCCGAGGCCGGCGACGATGCGCCCCGTGAGGGTCCCGCAGAGATCCTCGAACGACGTCGTCCGCTGCGCCACGGCGGCGAGGTCGCGGATCACCGAGAGGTGCGCGAGGAGGACGTCGTAGCGGTCGGCGGTCTCGCCGAGCGCCTCGCGGAAGGCGCCGGCACTCACGCGGTGCCTCCGAAGAACTCGCGCAGGTCGCCCTTCTGACCCTGCAATATCGCGGCGATCTCGACCCAGAGCGCGAGCGAGAGCCCGCTGCCGGCTACGGCTTCGAGCTGCCGCTCGGCATCGGGGGCGACGGCACCGCCGTCGAGGTCCGTCCAGTGGACCAGCCGGTTGGCGAGGTTCACGATGACGGGTCCGCGGAGCGGCGTTCCGGGCGCGATCGGATCGTGATGCGTCGCCGCCGTCTCGACGATCATCGGCGGCAGAGCCCACGTCTCGGTCAGCCACGCGCCCGCCTGCGCGTGGTCGATGCCGAAGGCGGCGCGCTCGCGCTCCTCGAGCGGCACGTCATCGGCCGCCGCCGGAGGCCCGCCGGCGAGCACGGTCGCGTACTCGGCGGGAAAGCGCAGGGCGAGGACCACCCGGCCGACGTCGTGCAGCAACCCCGCGGTGAAGATCTCCTCCGGCTCCGCGGCGCGGACGCGCTGCGCGATCAGCCGCGCCGCGCCGCCGACCAGCGCCGCGTGCTCCCAGAGCGCCGTCACCGACGCGCCACCGTGTCCCAGGAAGCTCTCCCAGACCTTCACCCCGAGCGCGAGACTGCGCACCGTGCTGAAGCCGAGCACCATGATCGCCCGCGGCAGGGTCGAGACCTCGCGCGCAAAGCCGAAGAAGCCGCTGTTCGCGAGGCGCAGCACACGGGCGGTGAGCGCCTGATCGCGCTGCATCACCTCGACCAGGTCGCGCGTCGAGGATCGCTCGCCGTCGACGACGGAGAGGATGCGGGCGAGCAGCACCGGAATGGTCGGCAGATCCTTCGAGTTGATGATCTGCGCCCGCAACCGGGCCATCTGTGCCGCCTCGCTCTTGACCACCAGCACCTCGCTCCCGCGCGCGCCCATGCGATGTCGCATGGCGACGCCGCAGCCGATTCGACAGTGGACTATCGGATGCCTGCGGGCACGACTTGAGCAACGCGCGGCGACGGCGAGCGCAGCGGACGGCATGATTTTTCTCGTCTTTCGTCGCAGAGTTGCACGCCCGGAACCGCTCCAGTATGAGAGCGCTCTTGGAGCGTCTGCTCATCACCGGGATCGCGGGCGGGCAAGGGCGCCTGGTTGCGAAGCGCGTCGCCGACGAGTTCGACGTGAGCGGCGTCGACCGGGTGCCGTGGGAAGGCCACCCGCGTCAGGTGGCCGTCCACACGATGGACCTGCGCAAGAAGAAGTTCGAGGACATCTTCCGCCGCGAGCGCCCGACGGCGGTCGTCCATCTCGCCTTCGTCCGGCATTTCCGCTCCGACCCGATGGTGCGGCACGAGATCAACGTCGCCGGCACGAAGCGTCTGCTCGAATGCTGCGCCGAGTACGGTGTGAAGAAGCTCGTCGTCGTCTCGAGCTCGTACGTCTACGGCGCACTCCCCGAGAACCCCTATTACATGGACGAGGAGACGTCGCTGAACGTCAGCCGGCACTACCCGGACATCCGTGACCTCGCGGAGGTCGACACGCTCTGCACGACCTTCCTCTGGAAGTATCCGGAGATCGCGACCGCCCTGCTGCGCCCCGTCAACACGCTCGGGTACTACGTCCACAGCGCCATCGGTCGCTACCTCAAGCTGCGCTACGTGCCGACCGTCATGGGCTTCAACCCGATGATGCAGTTCATCCACGAGGAGGACGTCGCCGAGGCGATCGCCCGCACGCTGGAGACGGGCGTGCGGGGGGTCTTCAACGTGGTCGGCCCCGGAGCCGTGCCGCTCAAGGTGGCGATCGGCGAGACCGGCGGGACACCCGTGCCGCTGCCGGAGCCGCTCGCGCGCTCGACGGTCGAGCGGTTGTTCCGCGTCGGGCTCTACCATCTCCCGAGCGCCGCCCTCGACTTCGTGAAGTATCCCTGCACGATCGACGGCCGGCGCTTCCACGAGGCGACCGAGTTCCGTCCGATCTTCAATCTCGAAGACACGTTCAGCAGCGTGCGACATTGAGCGACGTACTCAAGGAAGATCCGGCGCCGAAGCCCGGCAAGAATCCCGCCCGACGCGCACGCCCCCATGCGCGGGCGCGCCGCGCGCCGCGCGTCCCCGTCGCACCGACGGCGATGGACGCGGTCCCGCCGATGATCGAGCGATCGTTCGGCCTCGGGCCGGGCGGCATCCCGAGCGAGCGCACGCCCGACGTGATCGCCGACTCGCTCGACGGCCTGCAGAGCCTCGCGGGCGGCATCCTCGAAAGCCTCGCACCGCGCTTCGTGCGCGACCTGAATCGCGAGATCCGCGACCGCCTGGCCAAGGCGCCCCTCGAGCTCAACAGCTACGGCTACGACCCCTGGGGCCTGAACGTCGACGTCGCCCGCCGCACCCTCGTCGCGTTTGCGCTCTTCTACAAGTACTACTTCCGCGTGAGGGCGTACGGCCTCGAGCATCTGCCCCGCGGGCGCATGCTCGTGATCGCGAACCATGCGGGCCAGATCGCGATCGACGCCTGCATGATCGGCACGGCGACCGTGCTCGAGGCCGATCCGCCGCGGCCGTTGCGCGGTATGGGGGAGTACTGGCTGCCGACCCTGCCCTTCTTCAACGTGTTCATGTCGCGGGTCGGCGGCGTCGTCGGTACCCCGAAGAACTGCATCGACATCCTGCACCACGGCGAGGCGGTGATCGCGTTCCCGGAGGGCGTACGCGGCATGAACAAGCCGTTCCGTGATCGCTACCAGCTGCAGGAGTTCGGCAACGGCTTCATGCGTCTCGCGCTGCAGACGAATACCCCGATCGTTCCGGTCGCGGTGGTCGGGTCGGAGGAGCAGGCGATCTCGCTCGGCAACTTCGCGCCGCTCGCCACCCTGCTCTCGATGCCCGCGTTCCCCATGGTCCTGAACACGTTCCCGCTGCCGACGCGCTACCACATCTACTTCGGCGAGCCGATGGACTTTCGCGGCAACCCGAACGACGAAGACGAGGTGATCGTGAGGAAGGTGGAGCAGGTGAAGGGACGGATCCACGAGATGATTCAGCGCGGCCTGCGACAGCGTCGCAGCATCTTCTTCTAGCCATGGGACGCCGGCAGAAGCGCGTCTTCATCCTCGGCGGCGGGGCGGCCCTCGGCGCGCATCACGTCGGTGCGCTCAAGTATCTCGACGAGCAGGGCATCAAGCCGGACACGATCGTCGGCAGCTCGATCGGCGTCATCAACGCGTGCTGCTACGCCTCGGGCGGCGTGCCGCAGCTCGAGCAGGCCTGGAGCGAGTTCCGCTCGCTGCCGCGGATCTTCTCGCCGTCGCTGATCCACAACCCGATCTTCGGACGCTCGCTGTTCTCCATGGATCGGCTGAGCGGATCGGTCGAGGAGTACATCGATTTCCCCAAGATCTTCGAGAGCCGGCTCGAGCTCGAGTTCATCCTCCTGAACCTGTCGCGCGGGCGTGGCGAAGTCTACTCCAAGCGTGATTGTCGGGACTGGCGCGAGCTGCGTACCATCTCACGTGCGGGCTACGCGATCCCCTTCCTGTTTCCGCCCGTCGAGTTCCGGGGCGACGCGTTCGTCGACGGCGGCTTCGCGTGGAACATCCCGCTCGAGCATGCGCTCGGCCTCGGCGCCACCGAGATCTACCTGCTGGCTCCGATCGCGAGCCAGCTGCCCTACAAGGGCCGCTTCCGCTCCTTCCCCGACTTCATCCAGCGCTTCGTCGACGTCATGTGGCGCACGATCGGCAACATGGGCTACCTGTACGCGCGGATGGAGAGCGGCCGCCTGAACGGCGTGCCGGTGACCGTCATCGAGCCGGGCGAGCAATACAGCGGCTTCGGCGCGCTGCACGTGTTCAACGCCTACCCGCGCAAGAACGCCGCCTTGATGGATGCGGGCTACCGGGACGCGAAGCGGGTGTTCGCCGCGCGCCGACGTCTCGACGAGCACGCGCGCAGCCAGCGTCCGCGTGTGGAGGCGGGCAATCGCCAGGCGCGGCGCACGCGCCGGACGCTCGAGACGCGCGACGCCCGTCCGGTGGTCGCGGTCGAGGGCGGCGCCGTCCTGCCGGCGGTGACGCCGGCACCACCACCCACGATCGGCGGCACCGGTCAGGGCGCCAAAGTCGTCTCGCTTCACTCGACGGAGCCCCGCGCGAAGCCGTGAGTGCGCTGCTCCCCCGGCTCCGAATGGATCGCGTCGGGAGCCTTCCCCCGCACGCGAACACCGGGTCGGGATGCCGCGGCCCTGCGACCCGCTCCGCCCCGACCTCCACCAACAGGCGCGCGAATCCGCGCCACCGCGGCTAGTTCTTCGCCGCGATCCGCCGGTAGAGCGCGAGCTCATCGTAGTTCGGGTCGTCGATCGGATGGACGAGCGTGTATTTTCCGCCGATCCAGTCGGCGAAGGCGGGGAACTCGAGAAGACCCGAATCGGCGAGAACCACGAGCGGCGGAGCCTGCTCGAGACGCTCGATGAAGACCCGCGGCGGTGAGATCGCGCTCATAAACCGCATGAGATTCGTATCCGCCTCGTCGAGCGGGAGCCGGCGCCCGGCCATGAGGGCGGCGAGCGGCGCGGCGTAGGAGTCCCCGAAGAGCGTGGCACCGGGCGGGGTCTCGGTGCGCAGGTAGGCGGCGGTTTCGGCCGGGGCGGGAAATACCTCGCTCTCGTGCCAGAGATACTCGGTGACGGACCAGCTGCGCTCACCGAGCCGCTCCTCGTCGCTCCAGAGCGTCGCGCGTATCAGCGAGTTGAGAGCGCCGAGGGCGGGCGCCGCGCGCCACCGGTGCTGAACCGGCACGTGCCCCATCTGCTCGACGACATCGCGCAATGCTGGATCGTCACCCCGGCCCGCGAGCTCCGCCGTGGCGGCACAGACGAGGAGAAGAATGAGCGGGATCGTGAAACGGCCCGCGTTCTCGCCCCGTGCGAGCGCGCGCACCGAAAGCCATCCGGCACGCAGGAGCGCGCCGTACCCGTAGCCGGCGAGCATCGCCGCCGGCACGAAGACGATGACGAAGTAGAAATCGAAGACCGGATTCAGGCGCGAGAAGAAGACAAAGCTCGCCGTGGCGCCGGCGAGGGCATAGGCGAAGAGCTGGCGCCGCGGGTCCTCGCGCAGTCGCGCCAGGGAGAGGAGATCCGCGACCGCCGCCCGGAGCATCGAGCGGCCGGGCTGGCGCGGCATGCGCCCCGCGCGCCGTCGCGCTGCGCGCTTCGATGTCGCGGCGGCGGCGAGGCTCGGCGCGGCCGGCCTCGACGGCATGGGGGGGCCGAACCGATCTGCGGCCTCGAGCATGACCGCAACGATCGCGATCGGCAGTGCCAGGAAGAGGCGGGCGTTGTTGTGGAAGACGGGCCCCAGGGCGTCGCCGAACGTTCGCACATCACTCGGCTTCGTCAGGTGATACACGACGAGCTCATTCCAGTACGGCTGTCCCGCGAGCAGCCAGAAGAACGTGTGGACGGTGAGGAGAGGCGCGGCCGTCCACAGCGCGACGGTGAGCGCACGCCGCCGGGAGATCACGAGCAGCACCAGCCACACCGCCAAGCCGAGCGGGGCCACATACATGGCGACCAGGCATCCGGCGGCAAAGGCGAGGCCACAGAGGCGATCACGGCCTTCGAGTACGCTGACGATGCCGAGTGCCGTGAAGCAGGCGGCCTCCGCGATCCCCGTGAAGTGCGACGAAGCCTTGAGGACGCCGAGCGCAAAAAGGAAGACCGCGACGGCGACGACACCCTCCGCGCCGCCCGCGCGCCGCGTGGCCCGGTAGATCAATACCCCGGTCAGGGTGGTCGTGGTTGCGGGAATCGACTTGGCGATCACGAGGGCGAGCCCATCGTCGCTCCATCCTCCCCCGGAGGTCATCGCGGCGGTGCCCGCCGCCAGGCTCCCGTGCAGCAATCCATGGAGCAGTGCTACGACCTTGAAGACGGCGACCGCGATGAAGACGTGGAGCGGTGGATGCGCGAAGAAGTAATCGCGATACGGCCAAAGGCCGTCGAACGCCGTACGGACGGCGTTGTAGAAGTAGATGTTCTCGTCCGACGGCGCCGGGTGAACGCCGTAGGCCTTGAGGACGAGAAAAAGGAGAAGAAAAGGTGTCGCGACGGCCGCCGGGATCCAGCCGCGAGCGCGCGCGCCTGGCCGGTCGCCGCGTGGCATCGGCGACCGTGGAGCCCGCTGGACGGTCATGGGAGTAAACCATTCTATCCCTGAGCGTGGTGTCGAAGGTAGTGCTCTGATCCCCGTCCGCTCCGTCGCGGCGGCGGCGCCACGCGATGGTCGAGATCAGCGGTTTCGTCCGCGTGCGCCCGGTGCGGCACCGCCCTCCGCCCCGCACGCCTTGCACGATCGATAGCCGACGGCCCGCGCCTCGCCGACGGATGCGAAGACGACGCGGCGGTCGGGGCGGATGCGACGCTCGTGCGGGCAGCCGCGCACGCACACGATGCGGGTCGAGGTGCAGCCGACGACGAGCGGCGTGTCGCGCTCGAGCGAGAGCAGGCGCTGCTTCAGCGGCAGACCGAAGATGTAGCCGCCGAGGGCTCCGTCGGTCCGCACCACGCGGTGACAGGGCACGAGCAGCGGCACCGGGTTGCGCCCGAGCGCCGTTCCGACCGCACGCACCGCACGCGCGTTTCCGGCACGCTCGGCAACCCAGGCGTACGACCGTACCGTGCCGAAGGGAATCGCGGCCGCGGTGCGCAGGACCGCGCGCTGAAACGGCGGCACGGCGGTGAGATCGACCGGCACGTCGAAGAAGGCCCGCTCGCCCCCGAGGTACTGCCGCAGCTCGCCGCGCGCCGCGGCCGCGAGGGCTCGCGCCCGCCCTCGGCGAGGATGAGGCCGCGCCCGAGCCGTACGCTCACGATGCCGCGCGCCGACGCCTCGAGGGCGTGCCCGAGCACGCCGCGACCCGGTGGGGCCGGTGCGGCGCGAGGAGGCGAAATCGTCGTCACGCCCGGTATACGCCCGGCGGCATGGATCGGGTGACGCGACTCTCGCCGAGCGCCGTCGGGAGTCTCAGACACGCGCGGAGCGTGCGCCGACGTTGCATGGGCGCACGATCACCCGCGTGTTCACGCGCATCCTTTTCGCAGTGATTGCCTGAGCTTGCAACGTCGTCCACGGACCGAGCGGTGGCACGGCCGTTGCTGACTGACGTGCGAGATGATCGACGGTACCATCCTTCCCACCAGCGCCGTGGCCGGGGGCGCGTTTCTCGTCGGCGAGACCGTGCGCGATCTCTTCACGTACGAGGATCTCTCCGGCGATGACGCGGCAATTGCCGAGGTCGCGGAGACCTTCGTCCGCCGCGACGTCCTGCCGCACATCGACGCCATCGAGGCCCAGACGCCGGGGCTGATGCGCTCGCTGCTGGAGAAGGCCGGCGATCTCGGCCTGCTCATGTTCGACATTCCCGAGCAGCACGGCGGTCTCGGGGTGAGCAAGGCGGCGTCGATGTTGATCGGCGAGCGCGCCTTCAAGCTGGCCTCCTTCGCGGTCGCCTGGGGCGCCCACACGGGCATCGGTACGCTGCCGCTCCTGTTCTACGGCACCCCGGCGCAAAAGCAGCGCTACCTGCCCCGCCTCATGTCGGGCGAGATGATCGCCGCCTACGCGCTCACCGAGCCGAGCTCGGGTAGCGACGCCCTCGGCGCGAAGACGAAGGCCGTCACCGTCGCGAACGGCTACCGGCTGACCGGGGTGAAGCAGTTCATCACCAACGGCGGCTTCGCCGATCTCTTCACGGTCTTCGCGAAGATCGACGGCGACAAGTTCACCGCCTTTCTGGTCGAGCGCACGAGCCAGGGGGTCGGTGTCGGCCCGGAGGAGGACAAGCTCGGCATCAAGGGCTCCTCGACCTGCCAGCTCGTCCTGGAAGACGTGTTCGTGCCGGCCGAGAACATGCTGGGCGAGCTCGGCAAAGGCCACAAGATCGCCTTCAACATCCTCAACATCGGCCGCCTGAAGCTCGGCGCCGCCGCCCTCGGGGCCGCGCGTGAGTGCCTCGAGTTCGCCGTGCGCTATGCGAGCGATCGCAAGCAGTTCCAGACGCCGCTCGTCGAGTTCGGCGTCATCCAGCGCAAGATCGCGGATATGGCGGTGCGCATCTTCGTCGCCGACTCGCTGAGCTATCGCACCGCGGGGATGATCGACGCCGGCATATCGCGGCTCGAGCGCGACGATCCCGACTACGACGCCAAGGTGATCAAGGCCATCGAGGAGTACACGATCGAGCAATCGATCGTGAAGGTCTTCGGCACCGAGACGCTCGACTTCGTCGTCGACGAGGCGTTGCAGATCCTCGGCGGCTACGGCTTCGTCGCCGACTATCCCCTCGAGCGACAATACCGCGATTCGCGCATCAACCGGATCTTCGAGGGCACGAACGAGATCAACCGGCTGCTCATCCCGGCGACGGTGATGAAGCGCGCGATGACGCAGGGCCTACCCATGCTGGAGTTTATGCAGCAGGTCGAGGCCGACCTGGCGAGCGGCAACGGGCACCACGAATCGACCGACGGGCCGTTGGCGCGCGAGATCCACGCCGTCAACCAGGCGAAGCGTCTCGTCGCCTATACCACGCGCCTCCTCCTGCAACGGGAGCCCGCGGAGGTCGGCCGCCAGCAGCAGCACCTGGAGACGTTCGCCGACATGATCATCGACGTCTACGCGATGGAGAGCGCCGTCGCGCGCACGGCGAAGCTCATCCGGCGGCGCGGCGAGGAGAAGGTCAAGTTCGAGCGCGACCTGATCGCCGTGTTCCTGGCGGATGCCACCGATCGTCTGTGCGCGCGCGCCCGACGTCTCTTCGGCAACGACAGCGACGGCGCGGAGCTCGATCGGCACCTCGCGAACATCGCCCGGCTCACCCCGTTCCTGCCGCTGCGCGTGCTCGACGCGCGCGCCCGCATCGCCGAGCACGTGGTCGGCGCTGCCGGCGTCCTCCCCTAGGCGGTCACGCGCGCGGCGCGAAGCGCCGCAGGAGCGCCGTCGCCAGCCCGAGCACGGGCGCCGGGAAGAGCGCGCCCCAGAGCAGGCGCCCCCCGGGAATGCGCCGCGCGATCCCATGCAGCGCCGCCACCTGCTCGCCGAGCGTCGCGAGGAGCGCGGCCAGCGGATCGTCGTTCGCGGAGCGCGGCGCCTTCGCCGTGTCCTCACGCATGAGCACGAGCAGCTCCTGCATGTCCGTACGCATCTGCGCCAGCTCGCCGCGGAGAGCCTCGGTCGCCCGGTGGCCGGTGGTGATCCGCGCGTCGACCAGCGCGTCCTGGCGTGCCAGACCCGAGCGCAGCGCCTCGACCGCCTCCGCCAACTCGCGGAATCCCTCGGGCACGGCCGGCACGGCGTCCACCGCGGTCTCGCGCGGCGTCGTGCCCAACGCCTCGCGCAGGGCCCGCGTCTCGTGCTGCGTCCGCTCGACGGCGGCGTGCAGCAGGCCCATCTCGTCGCGCGCTGTTGCGATCGCCCCGGTCGCGACACGGGTCTCGTCGCGCAGCCCGTCGACCTCCTGACGCACGCCCTCGATTCCGCGGACGGCGGCGAGGCCTTCGTCCCGCAGGATACCGATCAGACCGCGCGCCGCATCGAGGTCCTCCGCGGCGCGCCGCGCCTCGCTGCGCAGGCTCTCCATCTCATCCCGCAGCGTCGCACGCTCCCCATGGGCGCCGTCGGCGAGCGTCTCGACGCGCCCGAGGGCTTCGCGCACCTGACCGCGCAGCGTCTCCTGCTCGTCGCGTGTACTCCCGACGGCGCCGTCGAGACGTCCAACGGCGGTCCGCAATTCCTCCTTCAGCTCGTCCCGCAGACCGGCAACGTCACCGCGCAGCGAGTGCACCGCTTCCCGCGCCGCGTCCGCCGCGCCGGCGGTCTCGTCCAGCCGGCCGCGTACGGCGACGAGCTCGGCCTGCACCGTCTCGACAGCCGCCGAGGTCTCCGCCCGACCCGTCCGCGCCATCTCCACGGCCGCCCCCGTGTCGCCGCGCACGGCCGCGACGTCCTCGCGCACCGCGCCCAACGCCTCGCGGACGGCGTCCACCTCGCCGCGTACCCCGGTCACGTCGTCCCGGGCGGCGGTGACGTCGGCGCGTACCGCGGCGGCCTCGCCGCGAGCGCCGTCGATCGCCTGCTGCACCGTCGACGCCGCACGTGCCAGCGACTGCTCCACCTGGTCGCGGAGCTCGGCGAGACCCCGCTCCGTGCGCATCAAGGCGTTGCCGAGACGCGCCATCTCGGCGCCCGCATCGGCGATGCCGGCCCGCAGGCTTGCGACATCGGCGCGCGCGACGGTGTCCTCGAGCGCGGCGCCCTCGTCCCGGCCACTCGCGCCATCCTCGCGCTCCGCGATGGCCGCGGGACGCGTCGCGTCGATCTGGCCGCGTAGCGCCTCGAGCGTCTCGTGCATCCGTGTGAGCCGGCCCTCGACCGAGCCGAGGTCCACCTCCACGCGCTCCGCCAGGGCGGTCACCCTGGCCTCGAGGGCGACCGAGTGCGATTCGCTCGCGGCGCACTGGCGACCCGCCTCGGCCAGCTCGCCGCCGATCCGCTCGACGACACCTCGCAGCGCGGCGAGCCCTTGCAGGGTGCTGCGGACGGCGAGGAGCTGCGACTCGACGGTCGACGAGATCTCCCGTGTCACCGCGGAGCGACGCGCGCTCTCGGCGTCGAGCCGCCCCGCCAGCGCCGCGATCTGCAGCTCGCAGCGGCGGATCACGACGACGAGCGACTCGCCGACGTCGATCGAAGGCGACGGCTCCGTCACGGGGCCTCCGAGGCCTCGCCGTTCTTTGCCCGCTCTACGTCCTTCCCGTCGCGGCTCCGCTTGCTCTTCCGCTCCGCTTTCGGCGTGACGGATGCCTCGTCGGTCTCCTCGCTCTTGAGGTCCGCGATCAGCGAGCGGGCGGCCGTCAGGGCCTCTTCGCTCTCCCGCCGCAAACGTTGGCTCTCCTCCTGGATCGCATGCAGCGCCTCGTCCGTCTGACGCATCGCCTCGTTGGCGCTCTCCGCCTGTTGGCCGCGGAGATGCGCCAGCGCGCGCTCGTGGTTCGCGCGGATGCTGTCGAGCGTCTTGCGCATCTCGTCGGCGCGCACCGCGATCTCCGCGTCGAGGCGCGCGGTAAGCGACGCCAGCCGCTCCTCGAGCCGCTGGATCACCATGCCGAGCGCACCCTTGTCGGCCACCACCTGGGCGAGCAGGTTGCCGACCGCGCCCGTGTGCGCCGTCGTGCGCGACGGCTCGACGCGGCTCGGCTCGCGCGGCGGCGCCTCCACCAGATCGACGGCACCGCTGTTCGCGGACGTGTCGATCGCCACTGCACCGTCGTTCGTGCTCGCGGCATGGGCGACCTCGTCCGCGGATGCGAGGCCCTCGGTCCCGTAGGTGCGCTCGAGCATGCGGCGCACGCGCAGCACGAGATCCTCGCGACGAAACGGCTTGACGATGTAGTCGTCCGTGCCGGCCGCGAAGGCCTTCGCCATCGCCTCCTCGCCCGTCTGCGCCGTCAGCATCAACACCGGCACGAACGCCGTCCGCACGTCCGAGCGCAGCCGGCGGCACACCTCGAAGCCGTCGATCTCCGGCATCTGCAGGTCGAGCAGCACGATGTCCGGACGCTCGACCGCCACCAACTCGAGCGCCTGCCTGCCGTTCTCGGCCGTGACCACGCTCAGCCCGAGCTGGGAGCGCTCGAGCGTCAGCCGGACGATGTCGCGCAACGCGGCGTTGTCGTCGACGACGAGCGCCTTGTAGCTCCGCGCACGCGTCGTCGGGCCGGCCACCGGGGCAACCTCGCCGGAGGTCCGGGAGGCGCCGCAGTACGCGCACGTGACCCAGTTCTCCTCGAGCGGCTTGCCGCACCCGACGCACAGCGAGCGCAGGGCGTGGCCGCAGTGCGGGCACGACGCGTACTCGTCCGCGATGTCGTGCCGGCACGACGGGCAGCGCAGGACGGAGGCATCGACCTGGACGACCCGCATCAGCTCCTCGCCGGTCGTGAGGCCGTTCAGGAGCGTGCCGCGCGCGTCGTCGAGCAGCGACGGCGCCCCCTCGCGACGCGCCTGCGCGCGCACCACGCTCTCGGTGCCGCCGGTCTCGATGATCTTGGCGATCGAAGGGGTGATCGGCATCACCTCGTAGATGCCGACCCGGCCCGCGAATCCGCTCTGCCGGCAGGCGTTGCAGCCGGTGCCACGGCGCAGCCCGGCTTCGTCCGGCTGCACCACGAGCAACCGCTGCACCTCCTCCGAGGGCGTCACCGGCGCGGCGCAGGCCTGGCACACCCGCCGTACGAGTCGCTGCGCGATGACCATGTTGAGGGCCGCGGCGACGACGTACGGCTCGATGCCGAGATCGACGAGCCGGGTCACCGCGGCGGCGGCGTCGTTGGTGTGGACGGTGCTGAGCACCAGGTGGCCGGTCTGCGCCGCCTGGAAGGCGATGTGCGCGGTCTCCTGGTCGCGAATCTCGCCCACCAGGATGACGTCGGGGTCCTGCCGCAGGACCGAGCGCAGCACTCCCGCGAACGTCAGCCCCTGTTTCTCGTTGACCTCGACCTGGTTGATGCCCTTCAGCTGATACTCGATCGGGTTCTCGATCGTGACGATGTTGATGTCCGGCGAGATCTTTTCGCGCAGCAGGGCGTAGAGCGTGGTGGTCTTGCCGCTGCCGGTCGGTCCGGTCACGAGGATCATGCCCTCGGGGCGGCGGATCGCGTCGCGCAAGCGCTGGATGTTGGACGGCGTGAGCCCCAGCCGCTCGAGCGCGTGCACGGCGTTGTTGGCGTCGAGGATGCGGAGCGTGATCTTCTCGCCGTGCTGCGCCGGCAGGCTCGACACGCGCAGATCGACGAGCCGGTCCGCGTAGCGGAGCTGGATGCGGCCGTCCTGCGGCACGCGCCGCTCGGTGATGTCGAGCTTGGCCATCACCTTGAGCCGCGCGATCAGCGCGTTCTGCACCCACTTCGGAAAGCGGAACGACTCCTCGAGGATGCCGTCGATGCGGTAGCGCACCGCGACCGCGTCGGTGCCCGGCTCGATGTGGACGTCGCTGGCGCGGCCCTTGATGCCCTCGATGAGGATCAGATCCGCGAGCTTGACGACCGGCGGCAGCTCGGCCTCGCGGACGGCGGTCCGCAGATCGCCGCCCTCGTCGCGCAGCTCGTTGACGGTGAGCGACTCGTCGGGGACGTGCTGCAGGAACTGATCGAGCGACTCCTGCAACCGGTAGACGTGCGCCAGCGCGTCGTGGATCTCGGAACGCGTCGCGACGACCGCCTGCACGCGTTTGCCGGTGGCGAACTCCACCGCCTTGAGCGCGTCGATGTCGAGCGGGTTGTCGGTCGCAACCTCGATCGTGTGCTCGTCGACGCGGATCGGCACGATGCTGTACTTGACGGCGACCGGCTCCTTGAGCTCGCGCGACAGGCCGGGATCGAACGGGTACGACGTCAGGTCGATGATCCGCAGCCGGAGCGTCGTGGCGAGCAGGACCGCCAGGTCCTTCTCGGTGATGACGCCCTCGCGCTCGAGCGTCTGCGGGACCGACACCCCCCGCTCGTCGGCCTCGCGCTCGATGCGCTCCGCGCTGTCCGCCGCGAGCTTGCCCTCCTTCTGCAGGAGACGGAGCAACGCGCGAATGCCGTTCGAGCGTTTCGACGCAGGAGTGCTCATGGGAGTGCGCATGGTCCAGCACGATTCAGGCCAGATCTCCGGTCGCGCACGGGCTCGATTCCATGCGCGTGTGCTGGTGCGGCTCGCCGTGACGTCGGGTCACCCGGCAAATTTGACCGGGCAAGTGCCAAGAAACTGTCGCGCCGCCCCGACGTGAGCCCAGGCTCAGCGGCCGTCGCCGGCCGGATGGTAGCGCGCGACTTGGGGCGGCTTGGGTGCAAGCGGCGCCAGTCGGGCGACCGCGGCGCGGTGCGACTCGCGCGCCAGGTGGACGTCGGGCGCGGCCGGCGACTCCCAGGGCTCGAGCATGGCGAAGCGCGTCGGATCGCGCGCGTCCTGGCAGAGCTCGTAGGGGAGGCACCCGCGCTCGGCGCGCGTCGCTCGCCTTCGCGCACCCCGTATGTTAGCTCCCCGACGATGCAGACCACGAGCGAGCGCATCTCCATTCCCGTCGGCGGCGCCTCGATGGGCGCGTACGTCGCCCGCCCGGGCGACGCCGGCACGTATCCCGGCGTCCTCGTCTTCCAGGAGATCTTCGGCGTCAATCAGCACATCCGCTCGGTCACCGATCGCGTCGCCGCCGAAGGGTACGTCGCCCTCGCGCCCGAGCTGTTCCACCGCACGGCGCCGGGACTCGACGTCGGCTACGACGCGGAGGGCATGCAGCGGGGCTTCGCGTGCATGAACCAGGCAAAGGCGTCGGAGGTGATCGCCGACGCCGCGGCGGCGCTCGGCGCGCTCGAGAAGCGCCCGGACGTCGCCGGCCGCGGCATCGGCGCGATGGGCTTCTGTTTCGGCGGCCACGTGACGTATCTCGCGGCATGCGAGCTGCCGATCGCGGCCGCCGCCAGCTTCTACGGCGGCGGCATCGCCGTCGGCACGCCGGGCAACGACGGACCGCCGACGATCGAGCGCACGAGCAAGATCCACGGTCGCATCCTCTGCCTCTTCGGCGACCAGGACGGCTACATCCCGCCGGATCAGGTCGAGAGGATTCGCGGCGAGTTGGCGCGTCATCACGTCCGTCACGAGGTCATCGTCTACCCCGGCGTCGGCCACGGCTTCTTCTGCGATGCCCGCGCCGACTACAGCGCGAGCGCGGCGGACGATGCCTGGCGCCGCGTGCGGGACCTCTTCCGCGAAGAGCTGCGCTGAGCATCGACGCCTGCATCGACGAGCCGTCGCGGCGCACACGCGTCCACGCGGAGACGGAGGTGCTCGTCGTCGGCGGCGGCACCGCCGGCGCGGCGGCCGCGATCGCCGCCGCGCGGACGGGCGCCGAGACGATCCTGGTCGAGCGCTACGGCACCCTCGGCGGCCTCGCCACCGGCGGCCTGGTCATCTTGCTCCTCACGTTGGACGACGGCGAGGGACGGCAGGTCGTGCGTGGCCTCTGCCAGGAGGTCACCGACCGGCTGGCGGCGCGAAAGGCGGCGTTCCTGCCACCGCCGGGCGAATGGGGACGCGCCGATGAGACGCTCGTGGAGCGGTATCGGCGCTGGGGGCTCGTCTGGGGATCGGGCCCGCATCGCGTCCGGTACTCGGTCGCCTACGACCCCGAGGATCTGCGCCTCGTCCTGAACGAGATGGTCACGAGCGCCGGCGTGCGCGTCCTCTTCCATGCCTGGGGTTGCGAGCCGATCCTCGAGCCGGCGACACCGGGCGGGTCGCACATCGGCGCGGTCACGTTCCAGGGCAAGAGCGGCCGCTTCGCGATCCGCGCCAAGACCGTCATCGACGCGACCGGCGACGGCGACGTGTTCGCCGCCGCCGGATGCGCCTTCGATCTCGAACGCGTACTACCCTGGCTGTGGTTCCGCATGGGCGGCGTGCACGAGGCCGACGAGGCGGTTGCGAGCGGCGGCTGGTACTTCCGCACGCTCGGCCAGGGGCGCGTCCTGCTGCCCTGGGGCGCGACCGAGCGGATCGCCCGCAAGATCGACGCCACCGATCCGGAGGACCTGACGTTCGCGGAGCTCGAGTGCCGCAAGCAGGTCATGGCCGAGGCCGACCGCTTGCGCGCCGAGGTGCCGGCGTTCCGCGACGCGCACGTGTGCGACATCGCGAGTCAACTCGGCATCACCGAGAGCCGGCGCCTCCGCGGCGTCTACGTGCTCGCGCGCGACGACATCGACCGCGCCTTCGACGATGCGATCGCCGTCACCGGACACTGGACGAAGTACGGCGTGCGCTACGCCATCCCCTATCGCGCGTTGCGCTCGGAGCGCATCGACAACCTGCTCGTCGCGGGGCGCTGCATCTCGGTCGACCACCGCGTGCATCACGCGACCAAGGAGATCCCGCCCTGCATCGCGACCGGCGAGGCGGCCGGCACCGCCGCCGCGCTCGCCGTCCGCGCCGGCACGACGCCCGCCGCGCTCGCCGTCCCCGCCTTGCGCGCCCGCCTCAGGCAGGCCGGCGCGATCGTCGACATTCCCGCATGAGGTCCACATGAAAACACCCCGCATCGAGAGCCGCATCCGCACGGACAGCGCCGAGTTCCGCGAAAATGCCGACGCGATGCGGGCCCACGTCGACCTCCTGCGCGAACGGCTCGCCCACGCACGCGGCGGCGGCGGAGCGCCGGCGCGCGTCCGCCACACCGAGCGCGGCAAGCTCGTCGCCCGCGACCGCATCGACGCACTGATCGATCCCGGGTCGGCGTTCCTCGAGTTGTCGCCATTGGCGGCGCACGGCATGTACGGCGGCGCCGCCCCGGGCGCGGGCATCTGCACCGGTGTCGGCACGGTCCACGGGCGCCCCACCGTGATCGTCGCCAACGACGCGACGGTGAAGGGCGGCACGTATTTTCCGATCACCGTGAAGAAGCACCTGCGGGCGCAGGAGATCGCGCGCGAGAACCGCCTCCCCTGCGTCTACCTCGTCGACTCCGGCGGCGCCTTCCTGCCCTTGCAGGCCGAGGTGTTTCCCGACCGCGAGCACTTCGGACGTATCTTCTACAACCAGGCGCGGATGTCGGCCGAGGGCATTCCTCAGATTTCGGTGGTGATGGGCTCCTGTACCGCGGGGGGCGCCTACGTGCCCGCCATGAGCGACGAGACGGTCATCGTCGAGCGGCAAGGCACGATCTTCCTCGGCGGCCCGCCGCTGGTGAAGGCCGCGACCGGCGAGGAGGTCACCGCCGAGGATCTCGGCGGGGGCGACGTGCACACGCGCATCTCCGGCGTGTCGGATCACCTCGCGCGTGACGACCGTCACGCGCTCGCGATCGCGCGCGACATCTTCTCCGCCCTGCCCGCGACGCCGCCCTGCCCCGTCACACGCGTCGCCCCGGAGGCGCCGGCATACGATCCGGGCGAGATCGCCGGCATCGTCCCGCGCGACCCGCGCAAGCAGTACGACAGCCGCGAGGTCATCGCGCGCCTGGTCGACGGCAGCCGCTTCCACGAGTTCAAGGCGCGCTACGCGCCGACGATCGTCACCGGCTTCGCGCACCTGCACGGCTACCCGGTGGGCATCGTCGCCAACAACGGCGTGCTCTTCTCCGAGTCCGCCCTCAAGGCGACGCATTTCATCGAGCTCTGCTGCGCCCGACGCGTGCCGCTGCTCTTCCTCCAGAACATCACCGGGTTCATGGTCGGCAAGAAGTACGAGCAGGGCGGCATCGCCAAGGACGGCGCCAAGATGGTCAACGCGGTCGCCAACGCGCGCGTCCCGAAGCTCACGGTGGTGGTCGGCAACTCCTACGGTGCCGGCAACTATGGGATGTGCGGGCGCGCCTACTCGCCGCGGTTCCTCTTCATGTGGCCGAACTCGCGCGTCTCGGTGATGGGCGGCGAGCAGGCGGCAAACACGCTCCTCACGGTCAAGCTGCAGCAGCTCGCCGGACGCGGCGCGACGATGAGCGAGGAGGAGCAGCGCGCCTTCCAGGCGCCGATCCTTGCGAAGTACGACGAGGAAGGCAGCGCATACTACTCGTCCGCGCACCTCTGGGACGACGGGATCCTCGATCCAGCCGAGACGCGCGACGCCCTCGGCCTCGCGCTCGCCGCGTCGCTGGTGGCGCCGATTCCCGCCACCACGTTCGGCGTCTTCCGCATGTAGGGGCGCCGGACACCTCCGCTGCGCGACCGGTCTCCTGCCGAGCGTGCCCCTCTCCATCGACCGACGCGAAGCGCCGTCGCCGTGCCGACCCGGAGGAGCAGCCGCATGGCGCCCGGCGCTAGAGCGGGATTCTGCTTTGCCGGCCGCACGACGATCTCCGATACGTTGACGTCGATCGGCTGCGTCACCGCGTAGAGCACCGCGTTGGCGATGTCCTCGGGGCTCGCGAGCAGGCGCTTCATCATCGGCTGCAGCTTCTCCATCACCTCGTCGGGCAGACGCTCGCCCCGCTTCACCTCGACCCGTACTCCGGCCGCCTGGATGAAGCTGGCGACGAATGCCGGATCGAAGTTGCGTGCGAAGTTCGTCGCGATGGCGCCCGGGCGGACGTCGACGACGCGGATCGCGTCCTCCTCGAGCTCGCGCCGCAGGCTCCGGCTGATGCACGTGACCGCATGCTTGGTCGCGCCGTACACCCCGGAGTCGGGTCGATCGGCGGCGATCGAGGAGATGTTGACGATGTGGCCCTCCGCCTTGCACGCGCGCATCGCACGGACCGCCTCTTGCGAGCCGACGAGCAGCGCGAGGACGTTCGTCTCGAGCATCGTGCGCCACTCTTCCGGGTCGGCGGCGAGAATCGGCGTCGGATGCGACAGGCCGGCGTTGTTGACCATCACGTCGAGGCGGCCGGTCTCGCGCGCGGCGCGGCGCACCAGCTCCTGCACCTGCGCGACGTCGCGCACGTCGAGCGTGACCACGGCGGCACGCCCGCCATCCTTCTCGATGCGCGTCCTCGATTGCTCCATCGCCTCGCGGGTGCGCCCCGCGAGATACACCACGGCGCCGGCACGACCGAGCTTCTCCGCGATCGCGCGACCGATGCCGCTCGACGCGCCGGTGACGACCGCCGTCTTGCCGGACAGGGGCTGACCTTGGCTCATCGACACTCCTCCTTCGGTGAGCGCGATTTGGCAGTCGCTCGATGCCGAGTCAACGGCAGCGTCACCTCGCGCGCTGCACCGAGGCGTGATCGCCGCCGCTTGACCCGCGCCACGGGCGCTGATTCGATGGTCCCGTCGCTCCCATGAACCTCGGTCGCATCGGCATCTGGACGTTCCTCGACTTTCTGCCGGCGGCGGCGGCGCAAGACGCCGTGCGCCAGGCCGAGGAGCTCGGCTTCGGCGCGATCTGGATCCCCGAGGCGCTCGGCAAGGAGGTGCTGACGCACGCCGCCCTGCTTCTCGCCGGCTCGCGCTCGATCGTCGTCGCCACCGGCATCGCGAACGTCTGGGCGCGCGACGCGATGGCCACCGCGGCGGCGCAGAAGACGCTTTGCGAGGCCTATCCGGAGCGCTTTCTTCTCGGGCTCGGCGTCAGCCACCAGCCGATGGTGAAGGCCGTGCGCGGTCACGAGTACACCAGGCCCTACACCTTCATGCGCGCCTACCTCGACGCGATGGACGCGGCACCGTTCATGGGCGCCCCGCCGGCGTCGACCCCGGAGCGGGTCATCGGGGCGCTCCATCCGAAGATGCTGCGGCTCTCGGCAGACCGCGCCGCCGGGGCGCATCCGTATTTCGTGACCCCCGAGCACACGGCGCGCGCGCGCGGCATCCTCGGATCGGGCAAGACGCTCGCGCCGGAACAGGCCGTCGTACTCGAAACCGACGCGGAGAAGGCGCGGGCGATCGCGCGCGCACACATGCAGACCTACCTGAACCTCCCGAACTACGTGCGGAACCTCGCGTCACTGGGGTTCGGCGAACAGGACATCGCGAACGGCGGCTCCGACCGCCTGGTCGACGCCATCGTAGCCTGGGGCGACGTCGACGCCGTCGCGGCGCGCGTGCGACAGCACCTCGAGCGTGGGGCGGACCACGTCTGCATCCAGGTGCTCGACGAGAATCCGCTCGCGCCTCCGCTGCGCCAGTGGCGTGCGCTCGCCAAGGCGCTCATCGCCTGACGCCGTCCTCGGCCGTCGCGGGCGCGCGCTCGCCGCGGCGCTGCTGTCCGCGGCGACGCTGATCGGCGCGCGCGACGCTCCCGCCGGCGCGGCGGCGGTCGATGCCCTGCGCCTCTCCGCCGCGGCACCCGAAGTCCGGCTCGGGGACCGACTCTTCTTCGATCCGCGCTTCGCGCAGTTCTTCTTCGCCCGCTGCCACGGCGACGTGAACGCGACGCTCGCCGAGGGCGACCCCGTCATCGACCAGATGCCGTTCAGCGCGGAGCGGTCGCTCACCAGCCCGTTCCGCGGCCAGAGCATGAGCTGCCGCCAGTGCCACCTGGGCGACGACTTCGTCGCCGAGGAGCCGCGTGCCGGCCGCACGTACTGCGATTTCAGCCGCCGCACTCCCATCTCGCGTCGCGACGACGGGCTCGATCGCACGGTACGCAACGTGCCGCCGATGGTCGGCGTCGACCTGCCGCGCGAGGTGCCGATGCTGCTGCACTTCGACGGCGAGTTCGCGAGCCCGGAAGATCTGATCGTCGACACCCTCACCGGGCGCAATCTGGGATGGTTGCCGGACGAGACGGCGATCGCCCGCGCCCACGTCGCGAAGGTGATCCGCGAGGACGCGGGGACGTACGCGCGGCTGGTCATGTACGCCGACGGACGTGGCGGCATCCCCTATCGTGTGGTCCTGGCCGGAACGGACGCGCGGCTGCCGGTCCCGTTGCGCATCTCCCGTCCATATCGTCTCGACGTCGCGACGGCCTCCGACGAGCAGATCCTGCAGACGGTCGCCGGGCTGATCCGTGCCTACATGGATTCGCTCCGCTTCGGCACGACCAATACCGGTCGCCCGGCGCCCTCGCCGTACGACGTCTTCCTGGCACGGAACGGCCTCCCCGGCGCACCGAAGGCCGGCGAGTCCACCGCCGCGTACACGAGCCGCGTGACCCGACTGCTGGCGCAGCGGAAGCATCCGACGTGGATCACGCCCGACGACGGCGATTTCGAGCTGCACGAGCAGCCGTTCCAGTTCGGCGCCCTCGAGCTGCGCGGCCTGGAGATCTTCCTCCGCCGCTCCGGCGCGCACGCCGGCAACTGCGTCGCGTGTCACCCTCCACCGCAGTTCACCGACCATCGCCCGCACAACAACGGCGTCGCGCAGGCGGACTACGACGCGACCTTCGGGGGCGGCGCGTTCGCCAAGCTCGAGGTGCCCGGGCTGAGCGAGCGGAACGCGCGCTTCGACGCCTACCTGCCGCCCTCGGCGCGCCACCCGCACGCAACCAGCCGCTTCCGCGCCGCGCCATCGTCGGGCGCGCCGGGACGTGCCGACCTCGGCGTGTGGAACGTCTTCGCCAACCCGGACCTGCCGCGGCCGCAAACGGCGTTGACGCGCATCCTGTGCGAGCAGCTCGGCACGGTCGCCAAGGGCTGCGCACCCGCCCGGCTCCTGCCCCTCACCGTGGCCTATTTCAAGACGCCGTCGATCCGCGACCTCGGCCAGTCCAACCCCTACATGCACTCGGGGGCGTTCGCCTCGATCGAGGACGTCGTCCGCTACTACGTCCGCACGTCCGCGCTCGCGCGCGACGGCAAGATCCGGAACGCGTCGCCGGAGTTGAGCACCATCCGGCTCGACGAGGCCGACGTCGCCCCATTGGCGGCGTTCCTGCGCGCGCTGAACGAGGACTATCAGTGATCGAGGTCGCTGCGCTCAGTAGAACGCGCCGTAGACGACCTCGATGACGATGCCCGTCCGTAGGTCGACCAGCAGGAGGTCGGGGCCGAAGCGCACCCAGCCGTACCCCGGCGCGGGTGCCTGCAAGCCGAGCGCGACGTAGTCGGGGTAGAAATAGGGTGGCGCGAGGAAGAGCGCCGGGAGATGCGCGCCGATCGGCCAGCGGCGGTAGTGCCATCCGTGCGGGTAGACGTACGCGGGACCGTGCACGCGCCCGTGCCAGTGGCCGCCGTAGTAGTACTCGGAGGGCCGGGGCGCTCGTCCATAGTGGGGCGCGTGGGACCAGCCGTGCGCGGGCGGCCGGTGCGCGGGAGCGTGCGACGGGCCGTGCCCGTGCGACGGACCGTGCGACGGACCGTGCGACGGACCGTGCGCGCGACCGTGCGACGGGCCGTGCCCGTGCTGCGGCCGCGGATGATGAGGCGACGACGACCCGTGCTGCGGGGGGTGGCCCTGGTGGTGCGACTCCGCGAGCGCGCGGCAGGGCAGGCCCAGGATCAGGATCGACGCGACGGCAACGGTGCCCCTCATGACCATGTCCTGCCTCCTGCGGGTGCGCTCCGCGTCAGCGCGTCGCGGCGGAGATCTTCGTCGGCTTGACGAAGGCGAGCGCGAAGCGATCGCTCATGCCGCGGCGCGCGCCCGCCGCGCCCGGCGAGTCGTTCCAATCGCGGGGATCGGCGGGGTTGCGCAGGAAGTCCGATTCCCGGGTGAGCACGAACCCGCTGCTCTCGATCTCGCTGCGCAGCACCGATTCCTCGATGCGATGGAACGTCCGCACCTCGGTGTAGCCGGTGCCCGGACGCGCGGAGTGGTCGATGACGACGTAGAGGCCGCCCGGCTTGAGCGCCCGGAGCACGGCCTCGTTCATCGCGACGCGATCGACGTCCATCCACACGGTGTCATGGTAGAAGAGGACGATCACGACGCGGTCGAGATCGTGCGCCTCGGGCGGCAGCGGATCGTCGAAGTCGCGATCGACGCGCACGACGTTGTGCATGACGGGCTTCGCCAGGCGCTCCGCCCATGGCTTGGCGGCGAAGCGCTCGAGGATGAAGCGGCTGTTCTGCGCGTAGACGACGCCCGTCGGGCCGACCGCACGCGCCAGCAGCTCGGTCGTGTAGCCGCCGCCCGCGCCGAGCTCCGCGACGCGCATGCCCGGCTTGAGATCGAGGAAGCGCAGCAAATCCTCCGGCCGGCGGCCGGCGTCGAGCGCACGATCATCCGCGCTGCGGTCCGCGGCGCGGGCGACCGCCTTCGGCGTGTACGGCGAGCAGGCCGATCCGAGGAGCACCCCGGCCATGGCGACCACGACGAGCACGCGCGCGCAATGCATCCTCAAGGAATCTAGCGGAAGCGTCCGACGACGAAAAGCCGGTCGCGCGATTGACGCCGCCGTGCGTGCGCGACTATGGTCGGGCGCTCTCGAGCCATGAAGCAATCGCCAGTGATCACGACCAGGCCCGGCCGCAAGCCGGGCGAGCTCACGGTGCAGCTCCCGCCGGCGTGGGACTTCCGCCTGCGGCGGGTGATGCTGAGCCTGCTCGAGGATGCGCTGCCCGACGTGCACGCACCCGGCCTGTCGGCGCGCCAGCGCGCGTCACGCCGACGTGCGCGGGCGCGCCACATGCAGCGGGCGATCACGCGCTTCGTCAGCGAAGTGCTCACCGCCGAGATCGTCGGCAAGGAGATCGCCCTCGGCGCGCGGACGCGCCTCGGCACCCGGCGCGGCTCGCTGCGCGAGCACGTGCAGGCGATCCTGCGCGAGGTTTCGGGCGGCTGACGTCGTCAGGAGACGCGGCGGCGCATCTCCGCCTCGTACTCCGGAAAATAGCGGCCGATCACCGGCAGCGCGAAGGTCTTCAGGATCGATTCCTTCGGCTCGCGTGCCAGCAGGAACTCGAACGAGCGCCGCACCAGGACGGCCGCATCCACCTGCTCGCCACCGAGGCTTCGTACGTACGCGTCCTCGACGGTGACCGTGTGGACGGTTCGCGAGCCGCCCTCGCCGACCTCGACCCGGAACGTACCGGGCTCGACCTGCGCCACCGTGATCCTGGCCGCCATACGACCATCAGAGCGCGGCGGCGCGATCGGAGTCAATCGGACACGACCAGCCGCGGCAGACGGTAGGCGCGGTAGACGAGCCACCCGATCGCGCCCGGATCCGGGTCCCGCACCTCCACGTCGTACACGACGCGGTCGCCGCTCGTGCGCGCCACCTCGATGATGCGCCCGGTGCCACGACAGTGCGCGACGTCGTCGCTCGGCACGCCGCCGATCGTGCAGAGGCCACCGTAGGTGACGAGCACGTTGCCCGTGACCGGCAGCTCGTACGCGCTGCCGACGAACGGGGCGTAGAGCTGCTCGGGAGCCACGAACTCCCAGACCTGCCGCACGGTCATGGCCTGCTCGTCGATCTCGAACTCGACGGCGCGGCTGTGGTTCATCGCCGCCGGCAGTTTGGTCTCGCCGGTGAAGGGGCTCGCCTGATAGTTGCCGTTGTCGAACACGAGGAGGGTCCCGCGCGGCGTACGTTGCGGCGCATGCTGGTGATACGGCCACGCGAAGGGCTCGCCCACCGGCGTCAGGAGGAACGGCTCGAAGCCCTCCCAGTTGGCGTGCGGTCCGAGGATCCAGCGCAGCTGCCCGCCGGGACGCGAGACCTTCACCACCGCGTCCTGATGGCGCAGCGACGCGATGACGGCGTCGCCGCCGGTGTCGAGCAGCACCGCGTTGGTATGCGCCCAGTCGGCGTTGGCCGGGAGGCCGGTCGTGCCGTCGAAGGCGATGCGCGTGGGCTTCAGGATGTCGAGGAAGTTCCACGTCTGGCGGGTCGTGCCGTCGCTCTGCGCGAACTCGACGATCGGCTCGTCGAGGACGGGCGCCGTCGCACGCGCCGTCGGGTCGGTCTCGCTGGTGGGAAAGTCGTCGACGAACCGGACGATATCGCTCGGCACGAGGAACGTGCCGTCCAGAGCCTCGGCGACGTCGTTGTGGAAGGTGAACGTGTCGACGGGGATGCCGTCGGCCGGTGGCGGGGTCGCGGCGCGCGCCGCGTACCAGGTGCGGATCGTGTTGCCGAGCAGATCGACCTCCTCGATCGCGGTACGGCTGCCGAGGATCGTCGCCAGATGCCCGTTGGCGAGGGGAACGACCACCGCCGACGTGTCGACGTCGAGGAACCACACGACCTCGCCGGCACCGTCGAGGATGACGATGAAGGCGGCCTGCTGGTTCTTGTTGCGCGTGCCGATCAGCGTGAACCCGGCCTCCATGCCACCGGGGTCGGTACCGTGTACGTCGATCTGGGGGAACCCGTCGGGAAGCGGCGCCGTCTCGACGTGCACCGGCGCGGCGCTGATGCGGCTGCCGTCGCCCGCGATCGCGGTCACGGTCACGTCGTAACCGCGGCCCGGGCGGAGACCGAGGAGCGGCTCCGCATGGTGGGTCGCGAGCACCGTGCCGTCGACCGGCCCGACGATGCCGGTCCGTGGCGCGCTTTCGGTCGCGCTGACCTCGAGTCGCGACGGGACGTTCGTGTCGGCGGTGACGACGCGGACGAGCGGCGCGCGCGCGTTCGGCCCGGCGTCGATCGTCGGCACCGAGACGAAGTCGACCGCGCCCCCACCGGAGCCCCCTCCGCCGCACCCGATCCACAGCAGCGCGCCCAGTGCGAGCGCCAGCCGACCATCGTGTCCTTCGCGCATCCGACCTCCCCCGGCGCGTTTCGCCGCGCCTCGCACCCGGCGCACTTGCGTGATCGCCAGGGTCGCCGACAAGCCCCGCGCGTCTGGCGTGGGCTGCGGCGCTGGTGTAGCAGAAGGCCCATGAAATTCGGACTGATGTACGCCAATGCCGGACCCTTCGCCTTTCCGCAGTTGACGGCGCACCTCGCGCAGACGGCGGAGCGGGTCGGCATCGAGTCGCTGTGGACCGTCGAGCACGTGGTCATCCCGGTCGGCTACGCCTCGACCTACCCGTACGATCCCTCGGGGAAGATCCCGGCGCCCGACCAGATGCCGATCCCCGATCCCCTGGTGTGGCTGGCCTACGTCGCGGCCGTGACCAAGACCATTCGCCTCGCGACCGGGATCGTCATCCTGCCGCAGCGCCATCCCCTCTACGTCGCGAAGGAGGTCGCCACCCTCGACGTCCTCTCCGGCGGGCGGGTGATCTTCGGCATCGGCGTCGGCTGGCTGCAGGAGGAGTTCGACGCGCTCGGCATCCCGTTCGCGGAGCGCGCCGCGCGCACGGCGGAGATGGTCCGCGCGATCCGCTCGCTGTGGAAGGACGAGGCCGCGCCGTTCCATGGCAAGTTCCATCGCTGGGAGAAGCTCGAGTCCCACCCGAAGCCGGTGCAGAAGCCGGGGGTGCCGATCGTGGTGGGCGGCCACACCGAGCTCGCGGCCCGCCGGGCGGCCCGCTATGGCGACGGGTTCTTCCCGGGCGTCGCCGACGAGGAGAAGCTGATCTGGCTGCTCGACGTGATGCGCGACGAGTGCCGCAGGCTCGGACGCGATCCCGCGACGATCGAGGTCACCTCGGGCCGGGCCGTCCCCGACGCCGAGGGGGTGAAGCGCCTGCGGGATCTCGGGGTCAGCCGGTTCATGGTGCCGCCGCCGGCGTTCGACGCGGAGGGCCTCACGCAGGGCCTCGAGAAGCTCGGCGATCTCATCGCCCGGAGCTAGTTGCAAACTACAGGCGCCCGAAGAAGTCGTTGCCCTTGTCGTCGACGACGATGAAGGCGGGGAAGTCCTCGACCTCGATCCGCCAGATCGCCTCCATGCCGAGCTCGGGGTACTCCAGCACCTCGACCTTCCGGATGTTGTCGCGCGCCAGAATGGCGGCGGGGCCACCGATCGAGCCGAGGTAGAAGCCGCCGAACTTCCTGCAGGCCTCGGCGACGAGCGGCGAGCGATTGCCCTTGGCCAGGGTGACGAAGCTGCCGCCGTGCTCCATGAACGGACCGACGTACGAGTCCATGCGCCCGGCGGTGGTCGGGCCGAACGATCCCGAGGCGTATCCGGCCGGCGTCTTGGCGGGCCCGGCGTAGTAGATCGGGTGCTCCTTCACGTAGTCGGGCAGGCCCTCACCGCGTTCGAGCCGCTCGCGCAGCTTCGCGTGCGCCAGGTCGCGCGCAACGATCATCGGCCCCGTGAGGGCGAGCCGCGTCTTGATCGGGAAGTGCGACAGCGCGGCGCGAATCTCGCTCATCGGCCGGCGCAGATCGATCCGGACGACGTCGCCGGACAGCGTTCCCGCGTCGACGTCGGGGAGGTACTGCGCCGGGTTCGTCTCGAGCTGCTCCACGAACACGCCGTCGCGCGTGATCTTCGCCTTGGCCTGACGGTCGGCCGAGCAGGACACGCCGATCCCGATCGGCAGGCTGGCGCCATGGCGCGGCAGCCGGATGACGCGGACGTCGTGGCAGAAGTACTTGCCGCCGAACTGCGCGCCGATGCCCATGCGCTGGGTCATGCGCCACACCTCGTCCTCCAGATCCGGGTCGCGGATGGCGTGGCCGAGCCCGTTGCCGCGCGTCGGGAGATCGTCGAGGTCGCGGCAGCTCGCGAGCTTCACGGTCTTCAGGTTCATCTCCGCGGACGTCCCCCCGATCACGATCGCGAGGTGGTACGGCGGACAGGCGGCGGTGCCGAGCGCGCGCACCTTCTCGTCGAGGAACGCGAGCAGCGCTGCGCGATTCAGCCGCGCCGGCGTCTCCTGGAACAGGAACGACTTGTTCGCCGAGCCTCCCCCCTTCGTCACGAAGAGGAGGTGGTACTCGTCCCCGGCGCTCGCATACAGGTCGATCTGCGCCGGCAGGTTCGTGCCGGTGTTCCTCTCCTCGAAGGTCGAGAGCGGCGCGAGCTGCGAGTAGCGGAGATTCGTCCGGGTGTAGACGTCGTGGATGCCGCGGGCCAGCGCGTCCTCGTCGTCGGCCGTCGTCCAGACGCGTTGCCCCTTCTTGCCGATGACGATCGCCGTCCCCGTGTCCTGGCACGACGGCAGCACCATGCCCGCCGACACGCACGCGTTGCGCAGCATGTTGAGGGCGACGAAGCGGTCGTTCGTCGACGCCTCGGGGTCGTCGAGGATACGCCGGAGCTGCCGCAGGTGCCCGGGCCGGAAGAGGTGCGACACGTCACGCACGGCCTCGAAGGCGAGACGGGTGAGCGCCGCGGCGTCGACGACGAGCATGGGCTCGCCGCGGAAGGTGTCCGCCGTCGTCCACGCGCCGTCGAGACGACGATAGACGGTCGCGTCCTCGCCATGCGGGAACATGGTCTGGAATTCGAAGTCGGCCATCGGCGGCGTACAGCTTAGCAGGCCCTCGCCAAAGGCGCTCGCCCGCGGCGGACCCACGGGCGATCGACCCATTTCGGCCCACATGCCGCACGCGACACGCACTCGTGCAGCATTGCATTGCGTGGTCGCCGCCAACTGGCCGTTCTGACTTGCCCGCCGTGGTACGGGGCTTGCTCCATCGGCGGCTACTGCTGCGCTTCGCGCCGTGATTCCGGAAGGGCACCGGAGCGGACGAAAACCAGAGCCGCTGCTCCTGGCATTCCTCCCCCACCCCCCACACATTTCTTCGCTCCGGTGTCCGCCTTTGCCGATCGTTGCGACGCCCCCGCCGCCGTCGCACCCATATCGGCAGCATCGGCCGCTCCCCCGTGCTATGAACGCGCGCATGATCGTCGTCACGAACCGCATTCCCATCTCCAAGGGCCACGAGATCGACTTCGAGGACCGCTTCCGTCGGCGCGTGCACCTGGTCGATCGCCATCCGGGCTTCATCCGCAACGAGGTGCACCGGCCGCGGCCGATGACCTTCTCGCACGAGGACGGCACCTGGAAGGACGACCCGGCCGGCGAGGGCTTCTACGAGATCAAGACATGGTGGCGCACGTTCGACGACTTCGTCGCCTGGACCAAGAGCCCCGACTTCGCAGAGGCCCACGCCAACCGGCCGCCCAAGGAGATGTTCCGCGGCCCGAGCGTGATCGAGGTGCACGACCTGCTGACCAGCACCGACCTCGCGCCCGACGGGCACGCTCAGTCGCCCGTCGGGCGCGGGTAGCTCCGCGAGGCGCGGCTAGGGCCGCGCCTCGATCACGAGACTGAAGGGCGTCGCCGTCGCGAGACGGATACGCGTGAAGCCCGCCTGGCGCAGCACGTCGTACAAACGCTCCTCACCCGCCTGCGCGCCGAGCGCCAGGCCGACTTCCTGTGCCAGCGAGGCCTGGGTGCAGACCAGGGTCGACACCGAGTAGAACACCCGTCCGATCGGGTTCAGGTTGTCCTCGACGCGATCGTTGGCGAACGGCTCGACGAGGAGCCAGGTGCCGTCCGGCGCGAGGGCCTGGCGCACGTGGCGCGCCGCTCCGACCGGGTCACCCATGTCGTGCAGGCAGTCGAAGCACGCGACGAGATCGTAGCCGGTGCCCGGGAAGCTCTTCGCCGCCGCGACCTCGAACGTGGCCCGCTCGGCGACGCCGGCCGCGCGTGCCGCCGCGCGCGCCTTCTCGACCGACGCCCCGTGGTAGTCGAAGCCGACGAACGTCGAGCGCGGGAAAGCCTGCGCCATGATCACGGTCGACGCGCCGTGGCCGCAGCCGACGTCGGCGACGCGCGCGCCGCGCTCGAGCTTCGCCTGCACGCCGTCGAGCGCCGGCAGCCACTCGCTCACCAGATGGGCGTTGTAGCCGGGGCGGAAGAAGCGCTCCGTGCCGCGGAAGAGGGCTGGGTCGTGCTCGTGCCAGCCGAGGCCCTTGCCGCTGCGGAAGGCGTCGATGATCCTCGGCACCGCGCGCGCCGCGGCCGTCATGCCCTGGAAGCCGCCCAGCATGCACGCCGGGCTCGTCTCGTCGACGAGGGCGACGGCCTGCGCCGGCGGCAGGGCATAGCGACCCGTCGCCGCGTCGTACGTGAGGTACTCGGCGGCGGCCTGCGCGGCGCACCATTCGCGCACGCAGCGCTCCGAGGTCTCCGTCCGCTTCGCGAGCTCGGCGGGCGTCAGCGGGCCATCGGCCGCGAGGGCCCTGTAGAGTCCGCACTCGTCGCCGATGACGACCAATGCCGCCGTCAACGACGACCCGATGTCCCCGAACGCCTTCTGGACGAAGGCCCCGATCTCGGCCTCGGTGGCCTGGGGGGCCCTGCTCATTGCCTGCTCCGTGGCTGCCATCTGATTGTCCTCCCTTTCGAATCACAGCGTGGATGTCGCTATCCAGTGCAACTGCGATACCACGTGCAACCCCTTGTGTATCCGGGAGAATGCGCCTATTCCGGTGGCCGGAACACGTCTCCGCGGCCAGATCTGGCCGCGCGCGGCCAGCAGGTGGCCGGACGACGCCATGGCGGCCCAACCCATCGCATCCCTCGTCGGAAACGCCCCGCCGATCGAGCATCTACGCCGGGAGATCCAGCACCTCGCCACCTTCGATCGGCCGGGCACGGCCAAGGCGCCGACGGTGCTCCTGCTGGGCGAGACGGGGACGGGCAAAGGCCTCGTCGCGCGGGCGTTGCACGCGAGCGGCGCGCGCGCCGCGGCCGCCTTCGTCGACGTCAACTGCGCCGCCATTCCCGAAAGCATGCTCGAAGCCGAGCTCTTCGGTTTCGAGGCGGGCGCGTTCACGGACGCGAAGCGCGCGAAGCCCGGCCTGTTCGAAGTGGCCGCCGGCGGCTCCCTGTTCCTCGACGAGATCGACGCGCTGCCCCTCCCCCTGCAGAGCAAGCTCCTGAAGGTCATCGAGGAGAAGAGCCTGCGCCGTCTCGGCGCCGTCGCCCCCCGTCAGGTCGACGTCAAGCTCATCGCGGCGACGCAGTCCGACCTGCCCGGACTGGTCGCGACCGGGGCGTTCCGTCCGGACCTGTACCACCGTTTGGCCGTCGTGGTGCTCCAGATCCCGCCGCTGCGCTTGCGCGGCGACGACGTGGTCCTGCTGGCCGAGCACTTCCTCGCCGATCACGCTGCCGGCCACGGCATCGCGCCGAAGCGTCTCGCCGTGAGCGCGCACGCCTGGTTGGCGGCGCACTCGTGGCCGGGGAACGTGCGCGAGCTGTCGCATCTCATGGAGCGCGTCACCCTCCTCGGCAGCGCGCCCGAGGTCGACGCGGCAATGCTCGCGCATCTGTGCGTCCCGCTCGCGCCCGCGCCGACGACCGTCCCGCAGGCCGCCACGCGGGCCGCTCCCCTCCCGTCCGGCGACGCCGACGAGCCGACACGCATCCGTGAGGCGCTCGCGCGCTCCGGCGGGAACGTCGTGCGTGCGGCGCGGCTGCTCGGCATCGGACGCAACGCGCTCCGCCACCGCATGCAGCGTCACGGCATCGCCCGGCCGGCGCTCGATGCGGCCGCCGCCCCGGACGCCCCGTCGGTCGCGCCGCCCCCGCTCCGCGCACGGCCGGCCGCGTCGCGGGCCGCACCGGCGGCCGAGCCGACCTGGGAGCGCCGGCAGGTCGCCGTGCTGGCGATCGACGTCGTCCTGCCGGACGGGACGCACGAGCCCTGGACCGCCGCTCGCCAGGTCGAGCAGATGATCGCGGAGCGCATCGCCGGCTTCGGCGGCCTGTTCCTCGGGCGCTCGCCGTCGCGGCTGAGCGCGCTCTTCGGCGTCCCGCGGGCGCTCGAGCAGCTGCCGCAGCGTGCCGTGCAGGCGGCTCTCAGCATCCGCCGCCAGTACGCCGACGACCCGACGATCGCCGAGCTCCGCATGGCCGTGCATCTCGGCACCGTCCGGGTCGACGCGGGCGCTCCCGAGGAGGCCGGCCGCGTCGTGCCGATCGGCGACACGCTGGCGTTGCCGGAGCGCCTCCTCGGGCACGCCGCCGCCGGCGAGATCCTCGTCTCGACGCCGATCGCCCGCCGCATCGAGTCGTCGTGCGAGCTGCAGCGGCGCGAGCTGCGCATCGGCGACGCCGACACCATCGTGGCGCACACGGTGCGCGGTGCGCGCGTCCGGACCGCGACGCTCGACCTCACGCCCGCGACCGCCTTCGTCGGCCGCGAGCGCGAGCTGGCGCAGCTCCTCGAGAGCTTCGAGAGCGCCCGCCCGGGCGCCGGCCTGGTGGTGTTCGCGGTGGGCGACGCCGGGATCGGCAAGTCACGATTGCTGGCCGAGTTCCGCCGGCGGCTCGAGGGCACGCCGCATCGCTGGGTCGAGGGGCACTGCACCGCCTACGGCACCAGCGCCGCGTTCCTGCCGATCCTCGACGGCCTCCGCCGCTTCTTCGAGATCGACGATCGCGACGACGGAGCCGCGCTGCAGGGAAAGCTGGAGCGCGGCGTGCACGCGCTCGGCGGCGACCTGGGCTGGACGCTGCCCTACCTGCGCCAGCTCCTCGGGCTCGCGGCCGGCGATCCGGCGGCCGCCGCGCTCGATTCGGCGAGCCGGCGCAGCGAGACGTTCCGGGCGCTGAAGGAGCTGGTCCGCACCGCCTCCGCGCGCGATCCGCTGGTCATCCTGATGGAAGACCTGCACTGGATCGACCCGGCTTCCGAGGAGTTCCTCGCGTTTCTCGGCGAAGCGATCCCCGCGATGCGCGTCCTCCTCATCTGCTCGCATCGCCCGGGCTACCGGCATCCGTTCGGCGACCAGAGCTATCACGTGCGGATCGCGCTGCGCGCCCTCTCCGGGCGGGAGATGGCGGCCGTCTCCCGCTCGTTGCTCGGTGCGGACGAGGTGCCGGCGGAGGTACAGGCGCTGATCGCCTCCAAGGCCGAGGGCAACCCCTTCTTCGTCGAGGAAATGACGCGCTCGCTGCTCGAGGACGGCACCCTGCGGCGCGACAACGGCGGCATCGTGCTGACACGCGCGGCGACGGAAATCGTCGTCCCCGAGACGGTGCAGGACGTGCTCGTTGCCCGTCTCGACCGCCTTGCCGACGAGTCGCGGCGCGCCATCCAGGTGGCCTCGGTCATCGGCCGCGAGTTCGCCCTCCGCCTCCTCGCCCGCATCACGGAGACCGGCACCCACCTCCAGACGCACGTCGAGGAGCTGCGCGCGCTCGAGCTCATCTACGAGAAGGCGACGCATCCCGAGCTCGCGTACATGTTCAAGCACGCGCTCACGCACGACGTCGCCTACGGGAGCGTGGTCGCCGAGCGCCGGCGCGAGTTGCACCGTACGATCGGGCTCGCCATCGAGGAGCTCTACGCCGACCGCCTCGGCGAGTTCTACGAGACCCTGGCGCACCACTTCGGCCGCGCCGGCGACTGGGATCACGCCTTCGCCTACCATACCCGCGCCGCCGAGAAGGCCGCGGAGAGCTTCGCCAACCGCTCGGTCATCGTCCACTGCCGCGAGGCGCTCGCCATCGCCGATCGTCTCGGGAGCCGCATCGGGGACGAGCGGCGGCGCGAGCTCGAGGAGCGACTCGCGCTGGCGCTGTTCTACGTCAGCGAGTTCGGCCCCTCCGGCGAGGCCTTCGTCCGCGCCGCCGGGCACAGCCACGTCGTCGAGCAGCGCGCCGGCAACTACGCCGCCGCGGCCCAGAGCCAGTTCTGGAACCACGCCTACGACACCATGGCGCAAACGATCGACACCCTGCGCGCCATCGCGCGCGCCGAAGGCCTGCCCCTCGCGGACGCGTTCGCGCTGTCCGTGGAAGGCTTCTATCGTGGCGTCTGCGGCGGCGACCTCACCACGGAGCAGCAGCTGCTGCGTGAGGCGCTGCGCATCGGCGGCGACACGCTCGACGATGCGGCGCGCGCCACCGTGCAATTCTATCTTGCCCAGAATGCCGAGTGGACGGGTGACTACCGCGGCGCAATCGCCGCCAGCGAGGAGGTCATCGCCGCCGGACGCCGGCTCCGCCTGCCGCACCTGATCGTCTGGCCGGCATGGTTCCAGGGGAAGGCGGCGTGTTGTCTCGGCGAGTACGGGCAGGCGATCACGCGACTCACCGAGGCGTACGAGATCTGCGACCGGATCGGCGACCGGGCGTGGAAGAGCCGGCTGCTGAACACGCTCGGCTGGGCGTACGCCGAGATCGGCGACCATCCACGCGCGCTCGGGTTCAACGAACGTGCCGCCGCGCTGGCACGGGAGATCGGCGACCCGGAGATCATCGCGAACTCCGAGATCAACCTCGCGGGCAATCACCTCGCGCTCGGCGACCGTGCGCGGGCGGAGGCCTGCCTCGCGCCGATCCGCGACGCGCTCGGGCAGCCGGCCGATCCGTTCATGCGCTGGCGGTACTCGTTGCACGCCTTCGACGCGATGGGACGGCTGGCGATCGCGGCCGGCGCACCGCACCGCGCGCTGGCGTACGCCGACGAGGAGCTGCGCGGCGCCGAGCAGCACCGCGTGCCGAAGGTGCAGGCACGCGCCCTCACGTTGCGCGGAGCGTCCTTGACCGCGCTCGAGCGCTCCGACGAGGCCGATCTGGCGCTCGCGGAAGCCGTGCGGATCGCCGGCACCATCGGCTACCCACGCGGGAGCTGGGAGGCCCTCGGCATGCGCGCGAGCCTGGCGCACCGGATGGGACGATTCGCGGAGGCGGACCGGCACGCGGCGGCGCAGCGCGCGTTGGTCGCCACCGCGGTACGCTCCCTCGAAGACGCCGGACTGCGGCGCATACTGGAGGCGACCGTCCTCCGATGAGCATCCCGCGCGGCATCGCGATCGCGCTTCTCCTGTGTGCCGTGCCCGTGGTCCACGGCCGGGCGCGCGCCGCCGAAAACGCGTGGGATGCGGCCGTCCTCCTGCGGTTCTTCGACGATCATCCATGGGTCGCGCGCGATCTGCGGCGCGAGCCGGCCCTCGCCAACGATACGCGCTATCTCGAGGAGCATCGCAGCCTGCGCGAGTTCCTCGCGCGCCATTCCGACGTGCGGCGCGCGCTCGATGCAGACCCCTACGCGGCGCTGCGGCGCGCCCAGCGGCTCGAGCGCACGGCGCGAGCGCGGCGCGAGATCGACCCGGACGAGCTGGAGCGCCTCGATCGGTTCCTGCACGATCATCCGGAGGTCCGACGCGACCTGCACGCGAATCCGGCGCTGGTGAACGATCGCGCCTACCTGGCGCGCCACCCGAGCCTGCGCGATTTCCTGCGCGGCCATCCGGCGATCCGTCGCGAGTTCCAGGAGAACCCGTGGGTGTTCATGCGTCGCCGGGAACGCGGCGCGCAGGGCTCCCGGCGGCAAGGTCCGCCGCCGTCGCCCCGACCCTGAGCAGGTTGATTCGCCTGGGCGCCCGGGCTGGAAGCGCCTCTTCGAGGAGATCGCCATGGATCCCGCCCGGCCCACGCTCCATCCGCGTCTCGTGGTCGACATTCCGGCCGAGGCTGATCTCTACGAGCCTCGAGGATCTGGTGCACCGCCTGCTGGACTCCGCCGCTCATGCGCGATCTCATTCAGTTGGTGCTGCGCGACGAGTCGCGCCACGCCGGCTTCGGGGTCCTCTATCTGGCCGACAAGTTCCGCACCGTGGGCGTCGCCGAGCGGCGACGTGTCGAGGACTTCGTTGCCGAGCTGTGGCGGCTGTTCCACCACGCGACCGGCTCGCCGTTCGGGCCCGTGAACGCGTTCCTCTCGGACACGTTTCGCGACATCGCCATCTGGAGCTCATCGGACTCGATCTGCGCGTCTGACGCGGCGACTCACTTCGTCAGGGCCACCCATTTGAACTCCCGCGCGGCGTCGCTCCAGTAGAAGAGCGAGGTGACGCTCTCCGGCTTGAAATAGTCGATGCCGGCGTGCGCCAGCCGGATCTCGCGCGGCTCACCCGCGTAGCATTCGATGAAGCCCTCTCCGCACGCGGTACGGTAGAGCCCCGGCCCGAGCGGCCGGATGCCGACGCCGCGGAAGTACGCGAGATCGCGGTTGTGCAGGATCAGGTGCGGGACGGGTGCCGCGTGGCCACGGCAGAGGAACGCGAAGACCCCGTAGCCCACACCGTCGATGCGGAGCAGGACGCGCGCCTGGTCCGGACGGCCGTCGCCGTCGAGATCGAGATCGGTGAGCAGGAAGCGCTCGCGATCCGCGGCGCGCCAGCCTTCGCCGACCTCGTCCGCGGACGGCAACCGCCAGCCGTCCGGGAGCGCCACGCCGTCGCGACCGCAGACGCGCGCCCGCACGACGGGCGACGACGCCGAGACGGTGTAGGATTGGCCGCCCGGACGGACCGCTCCGGGAAGGCCGGCGCATGCCGACAGTGCGAGGGACAGGGCCGCGACCGCCAGCGATCGGTGCATGGGCATCTCCACCGCTCCTCCGCCGCGTGTTGTAGCGAAGCCCGCCGTCTCGATCCAGACGTATTCGCTCCGGCGGCGCGCATGCGAACCGATACGGCACCCGCTCGGCACGGGCGGCCGATTCTGCTACATCCGGCTCCCCATGCCGGCGGTGACGAAAGTGCTGATCGCGAATCGCGGCGAGATCGCGGTACGCATCATCCGCAGCTGCCGCGCCGCCGGCGTCGCGACCGTCGCCGTCTACTCGCAAGCGGACGCCGACGCACCGCACACGCAACTCGCGGACACCGCGGTCGCGATCCGCGGCGCGGCGGGACGCGTCGACTACCTCGACGTGCCCGCGCTGCTGGCGGCGGCGGGCGCGAGCGGCGCCGACGCCGTCCACCCCGGATACGGTTTCCTGTCGGAGAACGCCGGGTTCGCGCGCGCGGTGATCGATGCCGGATTGACGTTCATCGGTCCGTCGCCGGAGGCGATCGCCGCCATGGGGGACAAGGTGGCGGCACGCGCCCGCATGGAGGCCGCGGGCGTTCCTCTCGTTCCGGCGAGCGGGGTGCTGGCCCCCGACCCGCCGGCCTTCGCGGCGGCGGCGGCCGCCATCGGCTACCCGGTAGTCGTGAAGGCCGCGGCCGGTGGCGGCGGCAAGGGCATGCGCATCGTGCGCACGGCCGGCGAGCTGTCGGACGCGATGCGCGCCGCGGGACGGGAGGCGACGTCCGCCTTCGCGGACGGTCGCCTCTATCTCGAGCGCTTCCTCGAGCGGCCGCGCCACGTCGAGGTGCAGGTGTTTGGCGACAGCCACGGCCGCATCGTCGATCTCGGCGAGCGCGAATGCTCGATCCAACGCCGCCATCAAAAGATCGTCGAGGAGACGCCCTCGCCGGCCGTCGGTCCCGAGTTACGCGCGGCGATCGCCGACGCGGCCATCCGCGCCGCGCGCGCCGTCGCGTACGTCGGTGCGGGGACGGTCGAATTCCTGCTCGACGACGCGGGGCGCTTCTACTTCCTCGAGATGAACACGCGGCTGCAGGTCGAGCATCCGATCACCGAATGGATCACCGGACTCGATCTCGTGCGCGAGCAAATCCTCGTGGCACGCGGCGAGCCCTTGTCGTTTGCCGCGGTGACCCCGCGTGGCCACGCGCTCGAGTGCCGCCTCTACTCCGAGGATCCGGCACGTCAGTTCCTGCCCGCCACCGGCAGCATCCGCGCGCTCGCCGCGCCCGCGGGGCCGGGCGTCCGCTTCGACGCCGGCATCGCGCTGGGCAGCGTGATCGGCGTCGAGTACGATCCGATGCTCGCGAAGGTTTCCACCTGGGGCGCGACGCGCGAGGAGGCGCGCCGCCGCATGCTGGGGGCGCTGCGCGACACGATCGTGCTCGGCGTCGCGACCAACCGCGACTATCTCCGCGCCATCCTCGAGCATCCCGCCTTCGTCGCCGGCGCCACCCATACCGAGTTCCTGCGCGAACACCTCGACGGCTGGCGGCCGCCGGCACGCGCCGGCCGCGACCTCGCTGCCGTGGCCGCCGCGCTCGCGCTCACGATGCCGACCTCGGGCCAGGTGGACGGACACGGCGCAGCGCCGAGCCCGTTCGCGACGCTCGGCGGCTGGCGCGCCGGAGCCGGCGACCGATGAGCCTGTGCATCACGATCGACGGCGAGCCGCTCGCCGTAACGGTCACGCGCAACGGCGATCGCTTCGACGCGCACGTCGGCGCGGCGTCCCACGGCGGCACCCTCCACCGTCACGGTGACACATGGCGTCTCCAGCTCGACGGTCGCGTCGTCTCGGCGACCGTCGTGCGCGAGCGCGACGAGATCTGGGTGGCGCTCGAGGGCGAGATCTACCGCTGCGTCGCGACGCCGGAGGAGCGCGATCCCGGTCGCGCCGGTGCCTCCCGCTCGCCGCGCGTCACGGCGCCGATGCCCGGCAAGGTGCTCGAGGTCGTGGTGCGCGAGGGCCAACAGGTCGCGGCCGGCGACCCGCTCGTGGTGCTCGAGGCGATGAAGATGGAGACGGTCGCGAGCGCGGACGCGGCCGGCGTCGTGGCCAAGGTGCACGTGGCCGCGGGGATGCTGGTCGAGCCGGGGCAGCTGCTGGTCGAGCTCGAGTTTGCGGCCGGGTGACCGCCCGTTGCGAGATCGGGATCGTCCTCGCCGCCGGATCGCGAGCGCTTGCCCACCTCGCGGACCCGACCCATGCTCGGACATGCTCGCACGCATCGTCCTCGCGCTGTCCCTTGCGCTGAGCCTCGCACTCGCGCCGGGCAGCGCCGCGGGGAGCGACGATCGCTACCTCGCCGGCTACACCGTCGCCGTGCTCGAGCGCGAGCTCGGTGTGCACGACGCCGAGGTGGACGTGCGTGACGGCGTCGTCACCGTCCGCGCCGTTGACCTCGCGGAGCGCGACCGTGCGGCAATCCGCGACGCGCTGGGCGCGATCCGCGGCGTCGTGCGCGTCGAGGTCGTCGACGCGCCGCCCGCGAGGAGCGCGGCGGAAGAGGCCCCGGCAGCGAGCATCGCCGCCGGGAACACTGCAGCGGCGGCGACCCCGCGCGCGGCGGCCTCCGGCGTCGTCGCCCGCACCGCGGCCGTCCCGCGCGGCCAGTTCCTGCCGCGCGGCGAGCTCTTCCGGCCGCTCCTCGCCGATCCGAAGTGGCCGCGCTTCTCGGCCACGTATCGCTACTACATCGACGATACCGATCTCCGCAGCGTCGGCTCCGCGAATTTCGGCGCGACGATGCCGCTCTACCGTCATGCGGCGGCGCCGGCAGGACAATGGGAGACGGGACTGCAGGCGGGCGTGTTCTCCATCTTCGATCTCGATGCCGCGTCGAAGGATCTCATCAACGCCGACTACTTCGTCGCATTGCTCGGCAGCTACGCCGCGGATGACTTCGCCGCGATCGGCCGCGTCTACCATCAAAGCTCGCACGTCGGCGACGAGTTCCTGCTCCGCGGACGGGTGCAGAACCGGGTGAACCTCAGCTACGAGGCGTTCGATCTGAAGCTCTCGTACGACCTCCTCGAGCGTGCGCTCCGCGTGTACGGAGGCGCCAGCTATCTCTTCGATCGGGATCCGGCGAGTCTCGCCCCGTGGGCGGTGCAGTACGGGCTCGAGGCGACGATTCCGTGGTCGCTCGACAGCGCCGGCACCGTGACGCCGATCATCGCCGCCGATGTGCAGAACCAAGAGGCGAGCGCATGGAGCACGCAGTATTCGGTGCTCGGCGGTCTGGAGCTCGAGGAAGTGCGGATCGCCGGCAGCGCGCTCCTCCTCGGGGTCGAGTGGTTCCGCGGACACTCGCCGAACGGCCAGTTCTATCATCGCAAGGTGGAATGGGTCGGTGTCGGCCTCCACCTCTTCTTTTGAACGATCCGGGCGGCCGCACCGCCGGCGCCGGGTATCGGCCGGCTGCGCCCGGACTACGGCGCCAGGCAGGGGAAGCCGCCCGTGAAACCCGCGCCGGCGAGGACCTCGCCGGCGCGCGGGCTGGCGAGCGCGATGGCATGGTCGGCCGTGCAGCTGGTCTGCGCGACGATGCAGGACGCGACGTCGTCGTTCGAGGGGAGCGGGCCGCAAGCCGGGACGAGGCCGCTGAAGCCGAGGGCCGAGCCGAGCTCGCTCGTCAGGAGCGGCGCGCAGCCCTTGACCATCGCGGTGTGCGCGGTCGCCGTCGCCTTGGCGAGCGTCGTCAGCGCGCGTGTGCAGGCGACGGAGGCCTTGGTCTCGCAGGCGGCCTCGTCGGCCGGGGTCGGGAAGGCGCCCGCTTCCTGGAGCGTTCGACAGCCGAGCAACGCGCTCACGCACTTCTCGCCTCTGGCGATGCGCATGCTGACGAGCTTCGTGCCCGCCTTCGCGACCTTCGTCTGACAGGCGCGCACCGTGCGATCGCTCGGCGCCGCGTTGCCGGCGTTCCCCGGCGTCCCGGCGCCGACGCACGGAATCGCCGCGCCCAGGCCGGCGCCGCTCAGCAGCGTGCCGGCGCGCGGGGAGAGCACCGCCGCCGCGGTGCCGGCCTCGCAGGCGAGGCCGCGCGTCAGACAGTCGAAGAGCGCCACCCCGTCGTCGAGCGTTCCCGGTGGCGTCAGCTCGGCGCAGTCGGCGAGCGTCCCGTCGAAGCCGAGTCCGCCGGACGTCTTGCGCAATTGGTGCACCTCGATGCCGCCGCACGCGCGCATGCCGCCGAGCTTGGCCATGGCCCCGGCTCGCAGATCGGCGAGGTCGCCGGCGGTGCCGCTGCAGGCCTTGGCGCGCGCCGTGGCGCGGCACGACGCGAGCGCATCGCCTGCGAGCGTGCCCTTCTCCGCTCCGGACTCGCACTTCAGCAGCGCGCTCACGCACCTTTCGATCATGTTGAGCGCCTTGACGACGAGCTTCGAGGCTTGCTGCGCCGCCCCGCGCTGACAGGCGGCGAGCGCCGCCGCGCTCGCCGGCAGGCACACGTCACCGACCCCGTCGTGGTCGACGTCCTCCTGGCCGGGATTGGCGACCGTCTGACAATTGTCGCAGACGTTTCCGACGCCGTCGCCATCCTGATCGCGCTGGTCCGGGTTGACGACGGTCGGGCAGTTGTCGAGCGCGTCGGGGATGCCATCGCCGTCGGCGTCGCTGACGGCGACGATCGCCACCGGCTGGCTGAAGTCGATGCTGTCGGAGAGCACCGTGATCGTGCCGCTCACCGGATCGACGCGGAAGATCCTCTTGGCGAACGGATCGGCGACGGCGTAGCTACCGTCGGACGCGACCGCGACGTCACGCGGACCCTGGAAGAAGGCCGGCTCGCTCGCGATCGCCGTCACGGCGCCGTTCAGCACGTCTACCTGGAAGACCGCGCCCGGGCTCGAGCCGTAGTGATTCGGGTCGGCGTCCTCGTCGGCGACGACGATACCGAACGTGGGATCGAAGTCGATGCCGCCGAGCTTCACGAACGACCCTTCGGCCGTGAGCGTGGTGGTCGCGCCGCTCGGCGCGACCACCCGCACGGCGGAGCCGAACGAGCGCACGCCCGGGCCGTCGCACGGTCCCGGCGTCGGCGTCGGCGTCGGTCCACCGCTCTTGGTTGGCGTGGGCATCGCCGTCGAGGTCGGCGTCGGGCCGGTGGCGGTCGCGATCGGCGTCGGACACTGGATGCCGGCGTCGGCGACGAGGATGTTCCCGGCGTCGTCGAGCGCGATCTTCACCGGATTCACCAGCTCGGTGCTGCTCGAGAGCGGCGTGACCGTCCCGTGATCCTCGTCGACGCGGAACACCGCGCCGCGCGAGCCATTCACCGAGGCGTCGCGATCGGCGACCAGCAGGGTACCGTCGGCGTCGGCGAGGACCCCGCTCGGGTTGGAGAACGGCGGGCCGTTCGTGATCGTCTCCTCGACCTGCTTGCTGTCGCGGCCGACGCGGAACACCGCACCGCGACGGCTGGGCCCGGCGTCCTGATCGACGACGAGCAGATCGCCGTGCCTATCGATCGCGACGTCGTACGGGTTGATCAGCAGGGGATCGCCGGCGAGAAAAGTCGTGAGGCCGGTCGTGCCGTCGACGCCGAAGACCGCGCCCGTACCGTCGGCAGTACCGAGACCACGCGGATCGGCGCCGCGATCGACGACGAGGAAGTCGACGCGCGGCCGTCCGAGCACCGGTGGCGGCGCCGCCGGGCCGAGGATCCGGACCTGGACGGGCGCGGAGAAGAGGCCGCTCGCCGAGACGGTGGTGAGCGTGCCGTCGGTCGCGACCGCGTCGATCTTCCTGGCGGTCGCGTCGGCGACGAGATACACGCCCGCGGCATCGACGATGACGCCGCGCGGCCGATTGAACGCGACGTCGCCAATCGAACGCGTGAGGGCGTTGGCGGCGAAGCCGTAGGCGAAGACGGCGCCCGTGTTCGTCCCGAGCTCGAGCGGGTCGGCGTCCTCGTCGGCCAGCACGATCGCGCCGTCGGGCGCGAGCGCGATGCCGAACGGCTCGACCAGGCCGTGGTGGTCGCCGCTCACGCCGTGGAGCAGGGTCACGCAGCCGCCCGTCACCGGGTCGACGCGCAGCACCGCACCCGACCCCGCGCTGTCGGCGTCGACGACGAGGATGTCGCCACTGCCGTCGACGACCGCCCGCTCCGGGTTGTTGAACTTGCGGCAGCCGGAGAGCGGCACCAGCTTGCCGGTGGCGCGCTGCCAGCGGAACACCTGACCGTTCGAGCCGTTCACCACCGCGTCCGGATCGACGACGAGGACGTCGCCGCTCGCCTCGAGCGCGAGCCCGCTCGGGTTCACGAGCGGCGCGCCGCTCGCGAGCGTGCCGACGATGAGACCGGTCGTCGTGCTGATGCGATAGATCGCTCCGTCGGTCGCCGTCGGGCCGACGTCGGCGCCGCGATCGACGAGCAGCAACGAGTGATCGAGGTCGACGATCGCGTCGAAGGGATGCTGCACCTTCGCGTCCTTGACGATCTTGGCGGCGATGCCGTTCGCGCGGTTGACCTCGAAGACCGTCTTCGCGCCGTCGTCGGTGACCAGCAGGTTGCCATCGGTCAGCGCGAGCGCGGGACGCGCCGCCCCGACGCCGAGCAGGAGCGCGAGCACGGCGGCGCCGCACGGATGCCAGAGAGCTCTTGAGCGGAGCGTGATGCGCACGGCGTAGGTCACCACGGGCAGATCATCCCCATCTCGCAAATACGGTGCCGGCGGGACACGGCGAAAATGTTGGAAGTGCTCGTGTTTTTCTCGCGTAACGCGGCCGCTCGCGTTGCAAGTGTGCACGATGTCTCGCGGCCTCGCGAAGTCGCGCGGCAGCGATCGCCCAGGCGCCGACCGGCCCGCGCTACGCGAACCGATCGCCGACGGCGAGACCCAGGACCGCCAGCACCTCGGCGGCGGGCTTCTTTTCGCGCGTCCCCTCGAGGCGCGCCTTGCCGAGCCGGACGGCGCCCTCCGCGGCGGCCACGACGATGCCGGCGGCGTCGCTCGCGACGATCGTGCCGGGGGCCGCCGCGGCACCCGGCGCGTCCGCCCGCCGGCTCTCGTAGAGCCGGACCTGCGTGGGCCCGGCGGCGCCGTATGCGCCGGGTTGCGGATCGCAGCCGCGGATCAGGTCGTGCACCGTGCCGGCCGGTCGCCCCCAATCGATGCGCGCGTGGGCGTCGCGACAGAGCGGCTCGTAGGTGGCCCGGCTCTCGTCCTGCACGAGGCGTGGGGCCTGGCCGGCGGCGATCAGGGCGACGCTGTCGAGCACCAGCGCGACGCCCGCCGGAACGATGCGTCGATAGTAGAGCACACCGGCGCTGTCGTCGGGACCGATCGCGACCGGGCGTTGCAAGAGGAGCGGACCGGTGTCGATGCCGGCATCCACCCAGAACACGGAGACGCCCGTCTCGCGCTCCCCTGCGATCAACGCCCAGTTGATGGCGCTGCCGCCGCGGTGCCGCGGCAGCAGCGAGGGGTGGAAGCAGATGCTACCGAGGCGCGGCAGCTCGGCCAGCGCCAGCGGCACGATCTGCGTCACGTAGGCGAGGATCATGAGAATCCGGGGCAAGCGCGGCGACCTCGGCGTGCACCGCGTCGGTCTTGTAGCTGGCCGGCTGCGGGCAGGGGATACCGGCGGCACGCGCCGACGCCGCCAGCGGATCGGGGCGCGCTGCCGAGTCGGCGGGCGCGTAGACGGCGGCGACCTCGTCCCCGCGTGCCAGGAGCCCGGTCAGCACCTGCTCGCCGAATGCGGCCTGTCCGATGACGACGATCCTGAGTCCCATGCGCGCCTCCGGGCGGCTGCGTAGCAGAGGCGCGCGCCGCGTGCACGCGCCTGCCGCCGGGGTCTCGCCGCGCCGGCCGAGGTCCGACTCGCGCTGTCCCTCCCCGACGCGTGGTGCGTCACGCCGCGGACGGCGCGACGTCCGGGACGACGGGCGCCACCCCGCGGCGCATGGTCTGCGCCGCTGGCACCGACGTTGCTCCGCCGTGCTGCGAGACGCCCGCCCCGCACCGTCGCGGAGCGGCGCCAGGAGGGAACATGCCGGTCAAGCACGCGTTGCTGGCGCTGCTCGCACAGCGGGATCTCACGGGCTACGAGCTGAAGGTACGATTCGAGCGCGCCGTCGGCGACTTCTGGCAGCTCAACTCCGGTCAGGTGTACTCCACGCTCGAGCGGCTGCGGCGAGCCGGCCTGGTCACACGGCAGAAGGAACGCGGAACCGTGGAGCGCAGCCGCTACGCCATCCTGACCCGCGGCCGGCGGCAGCTCGCGCACTGGCTCGCGGCGCCGGCCCCGCGCCTGCGTCCGATCCGTGATCCCCTCTACGTGAAGCTGGTGTTCACTCCGCCGGACGACATTCCGGCGCTCCTGCGCTCGCTCGTTGCCGAGACGCGACGCTACGGCGATGCCGTGGAGACGCTCGGCGCCCTCGTCGCACGCGAGCCGCTCTCGATCTCCGGACGCGCGCGCTGGCTCGTCGCGGAGGCCGCACGTCTGCAGTATGTGGCGCAGCTCTCATGGCTCGCGGCGGTGCGCCGCATGCTGCTGCGCGACGGCGGCGGCGCGAACGGCGTCACCGCGACGGCCGACTCCGCCGGCCGCCGCACGCCGTTCCGTGCGCTCGCGCCCCTCCGCGAGGCGGCGCCACGGTCGCTCGTCACCAGTGATGAGGCGCGCGCCGACGGCGTCCCCGGGTGAGGCCGCACGCGCTCGAAAAAATGTTTGCGTTCGGCGTGCTCTGCGCGGTCGCGCGACACCACACCCGCCTCGACCCGACACGACGGCGACATCCGGTCTCCTCGCTGGAAGATGACGAGAAACCGTGCCAGGAGCGGTATTTCAGCGTTCCGCTGCGCCGCCGTTTGACACGTCGTGGCGAAACCACTAGCCATAAAACAGCTTCCCATACTGCCCCATGGTGCGTCGCGAAAAGAGCAACTACATCATCCGTTCGGTGGCCCATGCGCTCGACGTCATCGAGGAGTTCTACGGCGACGCCGACGAGCTCGGCGTCACCGATCTCAGCAAGCGGCTGAAGCTGCACAAGAACAACATCTTCCGTCTGCTCGCGACGCTCGAGTCGCGCGGCTACATCGAGCAGAACAAGGCGACCGAGAACTATCGGCTCGGGGTCCGGAGCCTGCAGCTCGGCCAGGCGTACGTCGGACGCATGGGCCTCCTGCGCCAGGCCCGTCCGATCATGGAGGCGCTGGTGAAGCAGTGCCGGGAGAGCTCCTATGTCGCGGTGGCGCGCCGCGGGGGCATGGTGCCGCTCGAGAGCGTCGATGCCGACCAACCGGTGCGGCTCGTCTCGCAGATCGGCGAGCTGCTGCCGCTGCATTGCACCGCGCCCGGCAAGGTCCATCTCGCGTTCGAGTCGGAGGACGAGCTGAAGTCGCGCCTCGCCGACGGCCTCAAGAAGTACACCGCGAGCACGCCGACGGAGCGCGCCGCGCTGCTGCAACAGCTGCGTGCGGTCACCGAGAAGGGCTACGCCGTCGACACCGGCGAGTACGTCGAGGACGTACGCTCGGTCGCCGCGCCGATCAAGGACTATACCGGCCGCGTCGTCGGTGCGCTCGCGGTGAGCGGACCGGCCTACCGGCTGACGAACGATCGCCTGCAGAAGGAGATCGCGCCGCTCGTCGTGAAGGCCGGCGGCGAGCTGTCGTCCCGCCTCGGCTACAACGCCTGACTCCGCGCCGTTCCTAACATCGTTTGCAAGGGCACCTTGACCAATTTTTTCGCACCGTGTTAGGTGGCCCGTTTTCCACGCAACGGAAGGAGACCTCGACGTGAAGATCCTCGCGACCGTCAAGCGCGTGCCCGACCCGGAAACCAGCATCAAGGTCAAGCCCGACGGCTCCGGCATCGTGACCGACAACATCAAGTGGGTGATCAATCCATTCGACGAGATCGCCATCGAGGAAGCCCTGCGCATCAAGGAGAAGGTCACCGGCAGCGAGGTCGTCCTGGTGAGCATCGGCGGCAAGGTGGTGCAGGAACAGCTCCGCACCGGCCTCGCCATGGGCGCCGATCGCGCCGTGCTCGTGGTGACCGATGACGCGCTCGATCCGCTCGCGGTCGCGCGCGTGCTCGCCAAGGTCGTCGAGACGGAGAAGCCCGACCTCGTCGTCATGGGCAAGCAGGCGATCGACGACGACAGCAACGCCGCGGGCCAGATGCTCGCCGAGCTGCTCGGCTGGCCGCAGGCGACGTTCGCGTCAAAGGTCGAGCTCGGCGGCGATCAGAAGTCCGCGAGCGTCATCCGTGAGGTCGACGGCGGTCTCGAGACGTTGAGCTTCCCCCTTCCCGGCATCGTCACCGCGGATCTGCGCCTGAACGAGCCGCGCTATGCCTCGCTCCCGGGCATCATGAAGGCCCGCAAGAAGGAGCTGAAGGAGATCGCCATCGGCGATCTCGGCGTCGACGTCGCGCCGCGGGCGAGGATCGTCAAGATGGACCCGCCGCCGAAGCGCCAGGCCGGCAAACGCGTCGAGTCGGTGGAGCAGCTCGTCGAGCTGCTCCATACCGAAGCCAAAGTCATCTGAAGGCAGGAGCACGACCCATGGGCGACGTCCTCGTATTCGCGGAGCATCAGCACGGGAAATTCCCCAAGACCACCTTGGTCGCGTTCGCGGCCGGCAAGGACGCGGCCGCCAAGTTCGGTGGCGCGTGCCACGCCGTCGTCCTCGGCACCGGCATCGACGCCCTTGCCACGGAGGCGGCATCGTACGGCATGACGAGCGTCTTCCAGCTCGAGAGCCCGAAGCTCGAGCACTATCTCGCCGACGCCTACACGGCCGCCCTCGCCGAGCTGATCAAGGCGAAGGGCATCGACACCTTCGTCGCGACGGCCACCGCGATCGGCAAGGACCTGACGCCGCGCCTCGCCGCACGCTTGAGCGCACCGCTCGCGGCCGACATCTCGGCGATCAACGCCGACGGCACCGTGCAGCGTCCCATGTACGCCGGCAACGTCTTCGCGACGGTCAAGCTCGAGGGAACGCCGCGCGTCATCTCGGTGCGCGCCACCGCCTTCGACGCCGCCGCCAAGGGCGCCGCCGGCACGGTCGAGAAGGTCCCCGTGCCGCTCGACGATGCCACGCTCACGATGAAGTTCGTCGGCCTCGAGGAGATGAAGTCCGATCGCCCGGTGCTGACCGAGGCGCGGATCGTCGTCTCCGGCGGACGCGGGCTGAAGAACGGCGAGAACTTCAAGACGGTGCTCGAGCCCCTGGTCGACGAGCTCGGCGCGGCGATGGGCGCCAGCCGCGCCGCGGTCGATGCCGGCTTCGTGCCGAACGACCTGCAGGTCGGACAGACCGGCAAGGTCGTGGCCCCCGAGCTGTACATCGCGGTCGGTCTCTCCGGCGCGATCCAGCACCTCGCGGGCATGAAGGACTCGAAGGTGATCGTCGCGATCAACAAGGACGCGGAGGCGCCGATCTTCCAGGTGGCGGACTACGGACTGGTCGCCGATCTCTTCAAGGCCGTTCCGGAAATGAAGGACGCGGTACACAAGCTGAAGAGTTGAGCCCATCGGCGGTTCGCACGGCGGCCGCTTCGGCGCTCGTCGCGCTCCTCATCGCGAGCGCCTGCAGCTCGCCGCCGCGCGGCATCCCCGTCCCAGCGGACACGGATCCGAGCGCCGGCTGCCGCGGCGAGCCGCGCGCGGCTGAACGGGACGCGCGCCAGCAGCTCACGGCCGGCGGGGACACGCACGACTACCTGCTCGACGCGCCCGACAGCGAGCCCGCCCGCCCGCGTCCGTTGATCCTCGCGTTCCACGGCTTCCGCAGCGATGCCGCCGACGTCTGCGCCGGCACCGGGCTGCGCGACGTGGCGGAGCGCGAGCGCGCGGTCATCGCTTGCCCGGAGGGGCGCGAGGACGCGCGCCTCATCGGCGCCGTCGGGCGCGGGTGGGACATCAACCCCGGCGAGACGCGCGACGTCGGGTTCGTCGCCGCCCTGCTCGACCACCTGGAGCGCGAGCGCTGCATCGACCGGCGCCGCGTCTACGCCACCGGAATGTCGAACGGCGGGCTCTTCACGAGCCTGCTCGGATGCCGCCTGGCGGGACGCTTCGCCGCGATCGCGACGGTGGCCGGGGTCATGCCGCTGCAGGGGTGCGCCCCGGCGCGCCCGCTACCGGTGCTCCTCGTCTTCGGCCGCCGCGACCGGGTCGTTCCGCCGGCGCTCATGCGGGGAGGCCGCGACTGGTGGGCGCGGATCGACGGCTGCGCTGCTCCGGTCGACGTGGACGGATGCACGGCATACGGCGGGTGCCGCGCCGACGTCGTCGCCTGCGAGGGATCGCAGGCCCATCAGTGGCCCGCCGACGCGACCGAGCGCATCTGGCGCTTCTTCGCCGCGCATCCGCGCGCCTGACGGCGCGGGTCAGGACCAGTCGACGGCCGAGAGACGCGCCAGCGCGTGCAGCAGCGCCTGGATGCCGTTCGCGCCCTCGCCCTGCGCTTCGAGCGCGCGGTAGAGCTGCTCGGCGAGCGCCAGGCCCGGCAGGGCGAGGCGCAAGCGGCGGGCCTCGGCGAGGGCGATGCCGAGGTCCTTCAGGAAGTGCGACACCGCAAAACCGGGCCCGAAGTCGCCTCCGAGCATGCGCGGCGCGTAGTTCGTGAGCGACCACGATCCCGCGGCGCCGCCGGACACCGACTCGAGCACGCGCCGCAGGTCGAGCCCGGCGCGATGGGCGTAGAGGAGCGCCTCGCAGACGCCGATCATGCCCGTCGCGATCAGGATCTGGTTCACCATCTTGGTGTGCTGACCGGAGCCGGCTGGACCTTGCAGCACGATGGTGCGGCCGAGATGAGCGAGAAGCGGGCGCACCCGCTCGAAGACGGCGAGCTCGCCGCCCACCATGATCGAGAGCCGCGCCTCGCGGGCGCCGATGTCGCCGCCGGAGACCGGCGCGTCGAGCGCGCCGATGCCACGGGCGCGCGCCTGCGCCTCGATCTCGCGCGCCAGCGCGGGCTCGCTCGTCGTCATGTCGACGAGGACGCTCCCGCGGGCGGCGCCGGCCAGCACACCGTCGGCGCCGAGCACGACCTCGCGGACGTCGGCCGGCGCTCCCACCATCACGAACACGACCTCCGCCGCCGCCGCGACCGCACGCGGCGAGACGCCCCAGCGGGCGCCCCGAGCGAGCACGCCGTCGGCGCGGGCGCGGGTGCGCGTGAATACCGTCATGGGATGTCCGGCGGCCATGAGATGGCCGCACATCGAGGCGCCCATCAACCCGGTGCCGATCCACCCGAGCGCGACGGGCGGCGAGGTGGACGTCGCGCGTGTCATGGACGAGACGTTCTCTCCCCGCCGCGCGCGGGCGTCAACCAGCGCGGTGTCTTGACGGCGCACGCCACCCATGGGCGATGTGCTCGGCGTCGTCCATGCGCGTGAGACGCCCCGCCCTGCTGCTCGTCGAATGGATCGTGCTCCTCGTCCTTCTCGAGCTCGGGGTGCGCGCCGTCGTCGCGCCGCAGGTCGACGTCCCGCACCTGCGCGTCTACCCCGAGGGCTTCTACACCTGGTACCCGGGCGCGCGATTCACGTACCACAATCTGCCCGGCGTCGAGCCGCCGTCGGCGCCGGTGCGCATCAACGCGCTCGGACTGCGCGGCCCGGAGGTACCCCTGCCGAAGCCGAAGGGCGAGCGGCGCGTGCTCGTCGTCGGCGACTCGTACACCGCGGCGGTGCAGCTGCCCGAGGACCGGATCTTCACCACCCTCCTGCAGTCGGATCTCGCCCGCGCCCGCCCCGGCGAGACGTTTCGCGTCGTGAATGCCGGCGTGAACGGCGCCGGCACGGCCGAGGAGTTGCTCTACTTCGAGCATCGCGGCGCCGCGCTCGCCCCCGACGTCGTGGTGCTGCAGTACGCCTTCAACGACGTCGACGACACGCGGCGCCACGGCGGGTTCCGCCTCACCGCCGACGGCGTCGCGCTGCGCGACGATCTGCGGCATCCCGCCGCCTGGCGCGGCCCGCTTCTCGCCCTCCGCGACGCCCTCGGGAACCGCAGCCTCGCCTTCTACCTGCTCTACCGTATGCTCGCCGGCGCCCGTCCCCAGGCGGCCGCCGCGGCCGCGGAGACTCCGCCGGCCGTCACGTCCCCGCCCGGAGGCGGCGCCGCCGGCGCGGCGGCGAACACCGACGTGGAGCTGGTGGTGCGCCTCGCGACGGAGCTCGTACGCAGGGCGAATGCGCTCGGCGCTCCGGTCATCCTCCTCACCATTCCGTCTCCGCTCTACATCGACGGCGGCGACCCGGTGTACGACCGCGTGCTCGCCCGCTTCGGCGCGCTCGTGGCGGATACGCCGAACCAGCTGGTCGTCGCCGATCCGATCCTCCTCGCGTCGCATCGGCGCGGCGAGTCCGCGATCCTCGCCGGCGACGGTCATCTCGGCGCGGACGGCCACCGCCTGATCGCCGAGGCGCTCGCGACCGCCGTGCTCCGCGCGCGGCCCGCGGCGCTCCATCTCTCCGCCGCGCCGGCGGCACGTGTCGACGCCCCTCAGCCATCGCCGAGCGCGCGTCCACCGGCGACGGAGGGAAGCGCCACGCACGGCGTCGACCAGAAGGTCATCACGTCGGGCGAGCCGTACCAATAGACGACGCGGCGCGACTGGACGGCTACGAGCCGGTCGCTCGCCACGCGCAGGCCGTAGTGGTGGTCGGCGAAGGCGAGATCGTCCATGCGCACGGCGACGAGGCGTCGCGCCGGCGCCCGGATGGCGTGGTGGCGGACGAGCGGTCGATAGAACGTGCTGACCTCGACCGCGGCATCCTGATCGCCCGGGTTCAGCACGAGGGTGGTCTCGGTCTCGCGCACCCAGAAGCGATCCGGATGGTTCATCACGAGACCGTCCGCGAGATACCAGCGATCGGCGAGACGCGGGATCGCCATGTACGATGTGGCCGCCTCGCGGACGCCCGTCGGCGATCTGGTCGCCGCGCCCGTGGCGAGATTGCCGCCGGTATTGTCCCACGCGATGGTCGCCTGGGCGACGACCGGCTCGGCGCTGACGATGCCGAGCGCGAACCGGCCCTGCGGCACGACCGGCCACTCGGCGATCGCCGAGCCGGTGGTGGTGCCCGGACGCGCCTCGAGCGCGAAGTGCTCCGGGTCGCGATCCTCGTAGTAGACGGTCGCGTCGATCCGTACCGGGCGCGGGCCGGGATTGAAGATGAGCAGGAACCCGTGCCACGCGACCAGACGCTCCGCGTCGACGGCGTACTCGAAGTCGAGGAGGTACTGCGTGCGCAACGCGCCCTCCGGCAGCACCACGAGCGACTCGTAGCGCTCGCAGCCGGCGACGAGGAGCGCCAGCGCAACCAGCGCGATCCGCCCGCGACCGCGCCGGCGGCGGCGACCGGCGCTCATCGTCGCTCCCGGCCGCTCGAGAGACCGGCCAGCCAGCTCTCGGTCGCATCCGCGAGCTCGGCGACGACGTCAGCGGAGGCGCGGCCGCGCACCGTGTGCCCGTGGTCGGCGCCCTCGATCCAGTGCAGCGTGGCCCGCGGCAGGGCCGCGAGGGCGCGCTCGAGGAGCGGCGGCCGGGCGAACGGGTCGCGCGTGCCTTGCAGGAACAGCATCGGCACGGTGATCGCGCCGAGATGCGCGGTGCGCAGGGTGTCGGGCGTGCCCGGCGGGTGCAGCGGATACGCGAGGAAGACGAGGCCGTCGCATGGCGCGCCGTCCGCCACCGCGCGCGACGCCATGCGGCCCCCGTACGAGCGGCCGCCCAGCACCAGGCGCCGCGCGTGCGGGCGCAGGGTCGTCGCGACGGCGCGCCAGCACGTCTGGTCGCGCGCCGCCGGTCCGGGCGCCTTCCGGCCCGCTTCCACGTACGGCAGGTTGAAGCGCACGACGCGGACCGCCCGCGCCGCCATCGCGTCGGCGTACGCGCGCAGGGAGGGCGTCTCCATGGTGCCCCCGGCGCCGTGCGTCAGCGCGAGCAGCGTCTCGCTCTCGGCCTCGTGCCACACGGCCGACAGCGAGCCGCCCTCCCACTGCAGGCGCGTGCGGTTCACGAGCCGGCGCCTCCCACCGTCTCGACGAGAACCGCGGGACGACGTTGCAGCGCAATCGCGACCGCCAGCGAGAGCGACGCGGCGAGCGCCGCGCCGACGAAGGGCGCCCCGGGACCGAGGCGCGCGTAGAGCATGCCGTTCCAGACCGGCCCCACCGTACGCGCGGCGCCGCCGGACGACTGGGCGACGCCGAGGACCGCGCCTGCGCTGTTGCGTCCGGCATGCTGCGAGGCCAGCGTCGCGAGCGTCGGATTGGTCAGGCCGACGCCGAAGCCCGCCAGCCCCACGCCGAGGAGCAGGAGCGCCGGCGCGTGGGCATCGCTGATCGCCGCCATGCCGAGCCCGACGCACAGCGCCCCCGCGACCAGCACGCGCGCCGCCGTGAAGCGGCGCGACAACCGTCCGATCAGGCCGCCCTGCACCAGGAGGGCCATGAAGCCGTAGAGCCCGAACACCTGCCCCACCTCGCGCTCGCCCCAGCCGAGGCGCGCATTGGCGAGCAGCGGCAGCGCCACCGTCACGCTCGTCATGCAGAGGAACGTGAGGAAGTACATCGCCATCACGCTGACGATGCGCGGATCCGCAATCGTCTCCGCCAGGGTGCGCGTGTCGAGGTCCGCGGCCGCGGCGTCGGTGGCCGCCGCGGTGCCGCGCGTCTCGGGCAGGAACAGCGCGACGCCGATCAGGTCGAGGGCCGCGAGCAGGCCCGCCGTGATCGGCGGCGCCGCGGGGTGGATGCGGCTGAGGACGCTGCCGAGCACGGGGCCGACCACGAGGCCGAGCCCGATGCCCGCCCCGATGCGTCCCATGCCGGCGGCACGGGTCGAGCCGTCGGTGACGTCCGCCACCGTCGCCTGGCACGCCGACAGGTTGCCGGCGGTCGTGCCGGCCAGGATGCGCGACACGAACAACAACGGCAGCAACGAGCGCTCGGCCGCGAACGCGAAGAGGAACATGGCGACGGCATTGCCGCCCAGGCTCACGAGGATGACCGGACGCCGCCCGAAGCGATCGGAGAGGCGGCCGAGGATCGGCGTGGCGATCATCTGGGTCAGCGAGAAGGCGCCGAGGATCAGTCCGACGATCTCCGCCGAGCCGCCCATCGACTGGACGTAGAACGGCAGCAGCGGGATCACGATCCCGAATCCGACCATGTCGAGAAAGACCGTGACGAAGACGAACAGGAGGACGCGCGATCTCATCGTGTACGGCGCCGCGGCGCGGACCGGTCGCGTCTGCTACCACGATGACGCGCCCGGGTGAAACGCGCGCCATCTTTGACACGAGCGGGCGCCTGACGCATAGCGAGGCTCCATGGACTTCGGCATACAGCTGGCGGGACTTCCCGCCTCCGACATCATGGCGCTCGCCCGCAAGGCGGACGACCTCGGCTTCTCGGCGCTCTACGTCCCCGATCACTGGGCCTACGAACAGCGCGGCGGTGGCGGTCTCGACGACGACGCGCCGGCGTGGGAGGCCATGACGTTGTTGGGTGCCATTGCCGCGGCCACCACGAAGGTTCGCGTCGGCGCCCTCGTGCTCTGCAATCTCTTCCGCCACCCCGGCACGACGGCGTCGGCAACGACGACGCTCGACCATCTGAGCGGCGGCCGTGCGATCCTCGGGATCGGCTCCGGATGGACGAAGCTCGAGTTCGAGATGATGGGGGCGGCGTTTCCCGACATCCAGCCGCGCCTGCGCATGCTCGACGAGTCGGTGCGCGTCATCAAGCAGCTGTGGGCGAACGCGCGTACGACCTTCGACGGCGAGTTCTACCACCTGCGCGACGCCATCAGCGTGCCGAAGCCGGTGCAGCAGCCGCATCCGCCGGTGATGCTCGGCGGCAGCGGCAAGGGGTTGCTGCGCATCGCCGCGCGCGAGGCCGACATCGTGAACGTGATCTCCGACGCGGGCCGCGCCGGCACCATCCTGCCGGCCGAGGTCGCCAAGCTCACCGACGAGGCGTTCCGCCGGAAGCTCGATTTCGTACGGACCGAGGCCAAGGCGGCGGGCCGCGATCCGGACACGCTCACGCTGTCGTCGGCGATCTTCATCCCGATGCTCGCCGACAGCGCGGAAGCGGCGCGCGACTTCGCGACCGGCCTCGGCGGCTTCTTCGGTCTGCCGGAGTCCGAGGTACGCCGCATGCCGATGGTGCTCATCGGCACGGCGGAGGAATGCGCCGCCGAGCTGCGGCGTCGCGCCGCCGACTGGGGCGTGACGCACTACATCCTCTCCGGCTACGGCAAGCCCGCCGCCGCCGAACGCATCGCCCGCGAGGTGCTGGCGCGCGTCTGAGTGGTGCGCTCAGCGCCCGGACTCGGCGGTGAGCTTGGGTCGCTTCGGCAGGCGGCGTAGTCCCATCCAGGCGAGCGCGGCGATGTGGCGCGCCACCTCCTCCACGGCGGGTTTGCGCACCTCCGTCCACCACTGGCCGACGAAGGTCACCATCCCCACCAGCGCGTGCGCGTAGATCGGTGCCCGCCGGGCGTCGTAGCCCGCCTTCTTGAAGGTCGTCGTGAACACGTCGGCGACCCGCTCGGCGACGTCGTTCAGCAAGCTCGACATCCCGCCGTGCGCGAGCGTGACCGGCGCATCGCGTGACAGCACGACGAAGCCGTCGGGATGGTCGCGAACGTACGTCAGGAACGCCAATGCCGCCCGCTCGACGCGCTCGCGCGGCGAGCCGCTGCTGATGGCCTCCGCGATGCGCGTGACGACGTAGTCCATCTCGCGGTCGACCAGCACCGCGTACAGGCCCTCCTTGCCGCCGAAGTGCTCGTAGACGATCGGCTTCGAGACCTTGGCGCGCGCCGCGATCTCCTCCATGGAGGTCGCTTCGTAGCCGCGCTTGGCGAACACGCCGCGTGCAATCTCGACGAGTTGCGTCCGTCGCGCCGACGCCGTCAGGCGCTGCGGTGCCTTCGACCGTCCACCCACCTTGACACCTCTACACGGCTCGCGTAGGTTACGCTACCGTAGGTTACGGTGACGTAACCGTAGCTCCCGGCGGGTTCCGCCGGCAGGGAGGCGACATGGAATCGACGACCAGCACGCACGAACGGCACTCCGTCCAGCACTACGCGCGCGAGGTCCGGGCACACCTTCCGCGCGCCGCGTTCGCCCGCGCTCCCGGCCGCCTGCTGTGGCTGCCCCTGCACCTCGGCATCATCGCCGCGCTCGCGACCGTCGTCGTGCGCTGCGTCCCGCCGTGGTACGGGGCGCTCGCTTGCGCGCTCGTGGCCGGGCACAGCTGGGGCTGCCTCGGGTTCCTCTCGCACGAGGTCATGCACCACGCGGTCGTGCGCAGCCCCCGCCTGGAGAGGGCGGTCGCCGCCGTCGGCTTCGCGCCCTACTGCCTGTCGCCGACCCTGTGGAGCGCGTGGCACAACCAGGCGCATCACGGCAACACCGGCAAGGCCGTCGCCGATCCCGACGGCTACGGCACACTCGGGTTCTGGCGGAAGAGCGCCGTCGTACGCGCCCTCGAGACGATGGCGCCCGGCTCGGGATACGCGCGCAGCGGCCTCTTCCTCTTCGTGTGGTTCTCGCTGCACTCGCTGCTGGTACTGCTCTTCCACAGCGAGCGCAACGGATACTACACCCGGATCGCGCGCCGCACCGTGTACGCGGAGGCCGGGGTCATGCTCGCCGGCTGGGCGACGCTGCTCGCCCTCGTCGGCGGACGCGCGTTCCTCTTCGTGTACGTGCTGCCGTTGCTGGTCGCCAACGCGGTCGTGATGTCGTACATCGCGACCAACCATTTCCTGAATCCGCTGACGGAGGTGAACGATCCGCTCGCGAACACCCTCTCGGTGACGGCGCCGGCGTGGCTCGAGCGGTTGCATCTGCACTTCGGATACCACGTCGAGCACCACCTCTTCCCCATGGTCAGCGGACGGCATGCACCGCTGGTGCGTGCCGCGATGGTACGGCTCTATGGCGAGCGCTATCTGTCGATGCCGCACCTGCGGGCGCTGCGGCTGCTCTATGCCCGCCCGAAGATCCACGACGGCCACGATACGCTGGTCGACCCGCGCACGCTGCGCGCGTTCGCGACGCTCGCCGCCGGCGACCTGGCAATGCGTCCGCTGCGCTCCTGAGCGTCAGGTGCGGGCAAAATCGATGAAGCCGCGCTCCACGTCGGTGGAGAGCAGCGTCACCGCTACGCGCTCGCCGACGTCGAGCCCCGCCGCGCCGCGCACTACCCTGCCCTCCACCGGCGGGTCGAGCACCCGCGCCCACGTGCCGTGCTCGGAGACGCCGGTGACGATCGCATCGAAGCGCTCGCCCAGACGATCCGCGAGGAGGAGTGCGGCCGCCGACTTCCGCACGTGACGCTCGACCTTGTTGGCGGCGTTCTCCTGCATCGTGCAGTGCACGGCGATCGCGGCGAGATCGTCGAGCGTGTAGGCCGGGCCGGACGCGATCCCGAGGGCCTGCTTGACGAGCCGCTGCGTCACGACGTCCGGATAGCGCCGGTTCGGCGCCGTCGAATGCGTGTAGTCGCGCGCCGCGAGGCTGAAGTGGCCGTCGCTCTCCGCCCCCGGTCCCACGGCGACGTACTCGCCCGCGCCCAGCAGCTTCACCACGGCGAGCGAGAGATCGGGGAAGCGCAGCGGCGCGACCCGTCGGGCGGTGGAGAGGAACCCCGCGAGCGCCTTGGCGTCTGGCGCGGCGGGCAGGTGGGTCCCGAGGCCGGCGGCGAGCGCCACGATCCGGTCCCAGCGCGCCGGCACGCGCACGACCCGTCGCAAGCCGGCCCGGCCGCGCCCGGCGAGAAAGCGGGCGGTGACGCCGTTCGCCGCGATCATCAGGTCCTCGATCAGCAGCCGGGCGCGGTTCTTCCGTTCCTGCCGCAGCCCGACGACGCGCCCGTCGCGCACCAGGGTTCGCGGCTCGATCGTCTCGAGCTCGAGGGCGCCTTCCTCGTGGCGGCGGCTCCGCAACCACGCCGCCGCGCGATCCTGGGTCCGCAGCTGCGCGTCGAGCCCCGGAACGGCGGCGAGCGCCGGCGGCATGGGCGCGCCGCGCTCGAGCCAGGCGGCGACGCCGTCGTAGGCGAGCTTCGCCTGATTGCGGACCCGGGCACGGTAGAGATCACCGGCGGACACCGCGCCGTCGGGCGCGACGTCAAACTCGACCACGATCGCCAAGCGATCCGCCTGCGCGCCGAGCGACGTCAAGTCCGTCGACAACCGCTCCGGGAGCATGGGGAAGATGCGCACCGCGGTGTAGACGGAGGTGGTGTTGCGGCGGGCGTGCGCGTCGAGGGCGCCGTCGCGCACGACCAGGGCGTCGACGTCGGCGACCGCGACACGCAGGCGGACGACCCCGCCCGAACGCGGCTCCGCGACCGTGAGCTGGTCGAGATCGCGTGACTCGTCGTCGTCGATCGACGCCCACGGCAGCGCTCGCAGGTCGCGTGCCGCCGCGTCCGCCGGCCCGCTGATCGCGTCGAGCTCCGCGAGCGCGGCCGCCGGAAACGCCGGCTCCAGCCCCTGCGCCAGCATGGCACGCCAGGCGATGTCGGCGAGGTCCGAGGAAGGGCGGCCGCTCATCGGCGCCGCGGGGCGGCGCGGCGCCGGCGGACAGGCGGCGACGTCATCACCGCGGCCCGGGCCGCGACCGCCCGCTCCTGCGCCCGGCACGCGGCGACGACCACGCGCACGGCCTCGGCGACGTCGTCCGTCACGAGAAGCAGGTCGAGATCGGTCGCCGCGATCTTGCCCTCCGTGCACAGCCGCGCGCGGAACCATTCGACCAGCCCCGACCAGTAGGCGCGGCCGAAGAGCACGATCGGGAACTGGTAGATCTTGCCGGTCTGGACCAGCGTCAACGCCTCGAACATCTCGTCGAGCGTGCCGAAGCCCCCGGGGAAGATGAGAAAGGCGGACGCGTACTTGATGAACATCGTCTTCCGCACGAGGAAGTAGCGGAAGGTGAGGAGCGTATCGACGTACGGGTTGGGTCGTTGCTCGAAGGGCAGCTCGATGTTGCAGCCGATCGAGCGGCCGCCGCCGCGGCACGCGCCCTTGTTCGCCGCCTCCATGATCCCGGGGCCGCCGCCGGTGAGCACCGCGAAGCCGCGACGCGCGAGCCGCCGCGCCAGCTCTTCCGCGGCGCGATAGTCGGGGTCGCGCGGACCGACCCGCGCCGAGCCGAAGATCGTCACCGCCTTGTCGAGCGACGCGAGGGCATCGAAGCCCTCGACGAACTCGCCCATGATGCGCATCACGCGCCAGGTGTCGGTGTGGGTGAAGTCGGCGCCCGGTCCGAGCTGCAGGAGCTTCTCGTCCTCGGTGATGCGCGAGAGATCGGAGTCGCGGATCGCATCGTCGACGGCGATGGGCTCCGCGCGCGGCGCGCGACCCGCGGCGCGGTGTCCGGCGTCGTGCCGCTCGCGTGTCCCGGCGACGGCGCCCGATTCGGCCACCGCCAGTCCGGCCGGGCTCATGCGCTTGCGCGGTCGGCGGGCCATGGCTACCGTGCGACCCGGCGCGGCACCATGGAATGAGCCGCCGCCGGGTCGAGACCGGTCAAGCGAGGTTACGCTCGATCATCTCCATGACGTCGAGCGCCTGCACCTTGCTCTTCCATGTCCTTGTGCTTGATGCCGTCGCCGATCATCGTCATGCAGAACGGGCACGACATCGCGATCACGCTCGGGCTGCGTCTCCAGCGCCTGCTCGGTACGGAGCAGGTTGACGCGCTTGTCGGGATCCTCCTCGATCCACATGCGGCCGCCGCCGGCGCCGCAGCACATGCCGTGTGCGGCCGTGGCGCTCCATCTCCTTCGGCGCTGTCGCCCGTGACCGCCTTGATGACCTCGCGCGGCGCGTCGTACACGTTGTTGAAGCGGCCGTAGTAGCAGGAGTCGTGGTAGGTGACCGGCTTGCCGTCGAAGCCGTCGCGTCTTGAGCGTCGATCTTCCGCTGCTCGAGCAGCTGCTTCACGAGCTCGGCGGCGTGGATCGACCTCGTAGCGTGCCGCCGAACTGCGGGTACTCGTTGCTGAAGGTGTTGAAGCAGTGCGGGCAGTTGACGATGATCTTCTTCACGTCGGAGCCGTTGAAGCACCTCGACCAGCATCTGCGCCATGCTCTGGTAGAGGTACTCGTTGCCGAGGCGGCGCGCGGAGTCGCCGTTGCAGAGCTCCTCCTTGCCCATGATCGCGAAGTCGACGCCGGCCTTCTGGAGGATCTTCGCGAAGGCGATCGTCGTCTTCTTGTTGCGGTCGTCGAAGGCGCCGCCGCAGCCGACGTAGTAGAGGTACTCGGCGTCGGGCTTGTCGGCGAGCAGCGGACGACGTCGAGCCCCTCGGTCCACGCGACGCGCTTCTCCGGGCCGAGGCCCCACGGGTTCGACTGCGTCTCCATGCCCTTGAAGGTGCGCGTCAGCTCGGCGGGGAAGCGCGCCTCCTCCTGGACCAGGCTGCGGCGCATGTCGACGATCTTGTCGACGTACTCGATCATCACCGGGCAGGCCTCCTCGCAGGCGCGGCAGATGTTGCAGCTCCACAGCACCTCGTCGTGGATGACGCTGTCGTCGCCGATCAGGTTCTGCGCCGAAGGCTCGCGGCCGCTCGGCGGCGCGTCGCCTCCGCCGCCGTCGCCGTTCGGCGACGCGCCGTTCTGCCGCTTGGCGCTGAGCAGCTCGCTCTGGTGCTCGTAGAGGTAGTCGCGCAGATTCGAGCAGGAGCTGGCGCGGCGCGAGCGGCTTGCCGGTCATGGTCGCCGGGCAGTTCGACGAGCAGCGGCCGCACTCGGTGCAGGTGTACATGTCGAGCACCTGCTTCCAGGTGAACTGGTCGATGTGCGAGGTGCCGAACGAGGTCGCGTTCTCGAGGTCCTGCTTGGCGAGCGCGCCGAGCGGCTCGAGCTTCCGGAAGAAGACGTTCGGCAGGCCGGTGATGATGTGGAAGTGCTTCGAGAGCGGCAGCACGTTCAGCAACGTGAGGATGAGCAGGTTGTGCCCCCACCAGCCGATCTCGGAGAAGGCGCGTGCGCCGCGCCGGGCCCGAGCGGCGCGATCGCCGACGCCAGCAACGACGCGGTCGGCACCCAGCGGCGCGTCGCGAGCTCGGTCGCGTCCTGCCGCAGTGTAGACGAAGCGGCCCGCCTCGAAGAGGAGATCGGTCAGCATGATGCCGCCGATGCAGCAGAGGATGAACAGCGCCTCGCCGTGCGTCTCGTGCCGGCGAGCCGATCCTCGGCGGGCCGGAAGCCGTACAGCCGCGGCGGGTGGATGAAGATCCAGCGGATCAAGGCATAGCTGACCGCGACGAGGACGATGACCTCCATCAGGTCCTTGAGCAGGAAGTACGGCCCGCCGAGCACGTCGACGCCGAGCAGCGGCAGGTGGAACTCGAGGCCGAACCAACCCTGGCTGAACGCGGTGACGACGCGCACGCCGAGGATCATGAAGCCCCAGAAGATGAAGAAGTGCATCCAGCTCGGACCAGGGTCCTGCCTGTCGATGACGAACTTCTTCTGGCCGAACCCGTACACGAGCAGCGCGTGGATGCGCTCGGGAATCTTGTCGAAGAGATCCGTCCACCGCACCGCCTGGAGCACGCGGAACCGCCGGTAGAGCGTGTTGGCGAAATAGCCAAGGGCCCCCACCACGAGCAGCGTGTGGATGACGAATCGCAGACCGAACTCGGGCATGTCCCCTCCTCTGACGTTTGCAGTCTGGCGTATGCGGATAAGGTCACGACCTCGGCAAGTTTTGACGGAAGCGATGAAGCTCGCGATTTCGAAGAGCTCGTTTCTCGCCGTCGCCCTGGCCGCGTGCACGGTCGGATCGGCATGCACCACCGAGCCGGCGGCGCCAAGGTCGTGCTGCACACGCCGGCGGCGACGTGCCGGTCGGCGGTCGAGATCGCCGACACGCCCGATCGCCGCAGCCTCGGCCTCATGTACCGGAAGGAGCTCGGCTCCGACGCCGGCATGCTCTTCATGTTCGATCAGCCGGACCATCTCACGTTCTGGATGAAGAACACCGTCCTGCCGCTCGACATGATCTTCATCCGCGAAGACCGCCACGTGCTCGGCATCGTGAAGAACGCCGTACCCTTCACCACCACGCCGCGCGGCGTACCGGGCGAGTCGCGCTACGTGCTGGAAGTGAACGCCGGCTTCAGCGACCGTCACGGGGTCGCCGACGGCGACGCCGTGAGCTTCGAGGGCGTTCCGGGCGTCCCACCGTAACCGGCCCGCCGCCTTGAACTCCGCCCTCCCGGCCGGTATTTTCAAGCGCTTTCGTTTGCGACCCTTCCGCAGGAGCACGAGACCATGGGCCTCAAAGAGAATCTGGAGGAACTCGAGCGGCGCAACCAGGACGCCGAGCTCGGCGGCGGCGAGGATCGCATCGCCAAGCAGCACGAGGCCGGCAAGATGACCGCGCGCGAGCGCATCGACATGCTCCTCGACCGCGGCAGCTTCGTCGAGCTCGACAAGTTCAAGACGCACCGTTGCGCGGACTTCGAGATGGACAAGCAGAAGATCCCCGGCGACGGCGTCGTGACCGGCTATCGGCACCATCGACGGGCGGACGGTCTACGTCTTCTCCCAGGACTTCACGGTCTTCGGCGGCAGCCTCTCGGGCGCCTTCGCCGAGAAGGTCTGCAAGATCATGGACCTGGCGATGCGGACCGGCGCGCCGGTGATCGGCATCAACGACTCCGGCGGCGCGCGCATCCAGGAAGGCGTCGTCAGCCTGGCCGGCTACGCCGACATCTTCCAGCGCAACGTCATGGCGTCGGGCGTGATCCCGCAGATCTCCGCCATCCTCGGGCCGTGCGCCGGCGGCGCGGTGTACTCGCCGGCCATGACCGACTTCATCTTCATGGCGAAGAAGATCAGCCACATGTTCATCACCGGCCCGGACGTCATCAAGACCGTCACGCACGAGGACGTCACCAAGGAGGACCTCGGGCGGCGCCGTCACCCACAACACCAGGAGCGGCGTGGCCCACTTCGTCGCCGAGAACGGCCACGAGTGCCTGCGCATGATCCGCGAGCTGCTCTCGTACATGCCCGAGCAACAACCTCGAAGATCCGCCCGTTCGTCCCGACCGACGACCCGGTCGACCGCGCGCGACGCCGCGCTGACGACGATCGTCCCCGACAACCCGAACAAGCCCTACGACATGTCGGAGATCATCCGCGCCGTCGTCGACGATCGCGTCTTCTTCGAGGTGCAGCGCGACTTCGGCCGCAACATGCTCGATCGGCTTCGCGCGGCTCGGCGGCCGCTCGGTCGGCATCGTCGCCAACCAGCCGGCGTTCCTCGCCGGCTGCCTCGACATCGACGCCTCCGTGAAGGCGGCGCGCTTCGTCCGCTTCTGCGACTGCTTCAACATCCCGATCGTCACCTTCGTCGACGTCCCCGGCTTCCTCCCCGGTACCGACGCAGGAGTACGGCGGCATCATCAGGCACGGCGCCAAGCTGCTCTACGCGTTCTGCGAGGCGACGGTGCCGAAGATCACCATCATCACGCGCAAGGCGTACGGCGGCGCGTACGTCGTCATGTCGTCCAAGCACATCCGCGGCGACATCAACTTCGTCTACCCGACCGGCGAGATCGCGGTCATGGGGCCCGACGGCGCCGTCAGCATCATCTTCCGCGGCGAGATCGACGCGCGCGAACGGCAACGGCGAGGTGCGCGACCGCCTGGTCGACGACTATCGCAAGACCTTCGCCAACCCCTTCAAGGCGGCCGAGCTCGGCTACGTCGACGAGATCATCGCGCCCGAGGACACCCGCCCGCGCCTCATCCGCGCGCTCGAGATGCTGCAGAACAAGCGCGACAAGAACCCGCCGAAGAAGCACGGCAACATCCCGCTCTGATGAGCGGCCGGCGTACAGCGGCGGCGCATGCGCCTCGCGCCATGAAGCCCCTGTCAAGCCGGGTGCTGATCGCGAACCGCGGCGAGATCGCGGTGCGCGTCGCCCGCGCCTGTCGCGAGCTCGGCATCGAGAGCGTCGCGGTCTACTCCGAGCCCGACCGCACCGCGCTGCACGTGCAGGTCGCCGACTACGCCTACCCGGTCGGCCCGGCGCCGTCGTCGGAGAGCTATCTCGTCGTCGACAACATCCTCGCCGCGGCACGGGCGACCGGCGCCGACGCGATCCATCCCGGCTACGGCTTCCTGGCGGAGAACGCCGGGTTCGCGCGCCGCTGCGCCGCCGACGGGCATCACCTTCATCGGCCCGCCGCCGGACGCGATCATCGCCATGGGCGACAAGGTAGAGGCCCGCAAGCGCATGATCGCCGCCGGCGTGCCGGTCGTGCCCGGGCTCCAAGGACACCCTCACCGACGACGAGGTCGCCGGTCGAAGCCGAGCGCATCGGCTACCCCGTGATGCTGAAGGCGTCCGCCGGCGGCGGCGGCAAGGGCATGCGGATGATCCCGGGCAAGGCCGAGCTCCCGTCGGCGCTCCGCGCCGTGCGCTCCGAGGCCAAGTCGTCCTTCGGCGACGACCGCCTCTACCTCGAGAAGTTCGTCCTCGGCCCGCACCACATCGAGGTCCAGGTGCTCGCCGACGCGCACGGCCACACCGTGCACGTCTTCGAGCGCGAGTGCTCGGTGCAGCGCCGCCACCAGAAGGTCGTCGAGGAGTCGCCCTCGCCCTTCATCGACGACCGCATCCGCCACGCCATGGGCGAGGTCGCCGTCAAGGCGGCGGCCAGCGTCGGCTACGTCGGTGCCGGCACGATCGAGTTCATGGTCGGCGCCGACAGGAACTTCTACTTCCTCGAGATGAACACCCGCATCCAGGTGGAGCATCCCATCACCGAGATGGTGACCGGCATCGACCTCGTGCAGGCGCAGCTCCGGATCGCGGGCGGCGAGCCGCTGCCGTGGCGGCAGGAGGACATCGCGCAGCGCGGGCACGCGATCGAATGCCGCATCTACGCCGAGGACCCGGTGACGTTCTTCCCGTCGCCCGGCAAGATCTCGCTGCTGCGCGTCCCCTCCGGCATCGGCGTCCGCGACGACTCGAGCGTCTACGAGGGCGCCGAGGTGACCGTGCACTACGATCCGATGATCTCCAAGCTGGTCGCCTGGGGCGCCGATCGCGACGAGGCGATCCGCCGCATGCTGCGCGCGCTCGCCGAGTACCGCATCCAGGGACCGGGGACGAACATCGCGTTCCACCGCTGGGTGCTCGAGCACCCGCGCTTTCGCGGCGGCAACTACGATACGAACTTCGTTCCCCAGGAGTACAAGGGCCTTCCGGCGGCCCCCGACGGCGCCGACCCGAGCACGACCGCCATCATCGCGGCCGTCGTCGCCATGGTCGAGCGGCAGCCCGTCGCGACCTCGGCCAAGAGCTCCGCGCACGCGCCGAGCGCGTGGCGCACGATGGCGCGTCACGAGGTTCTCCGTGGCTAAGCATCACGACGTGTTGAAGCTCGCGGCGCGCGTCGACGGCGCCGCGCGCGACGTCGAGGTCGTCGAGCTCGCGCCCCACTTGTACCGCATCACGATCGACGGCGTGGAGCACGCGGTCGATGCACGCGCGCTCCGCCCCGGGTCGTTCTCCCTGCTCATCGATCGGCACTCGGTGACGTGCGACGTGCGGACGGACGGCGACAAGCACCGCGTCGATCTCGGCGGCCGCTGCATCGAGGTGAGGCTGATCGATACGCTGCGCCACGGCGGCGTCGCCGTCGAGGCGGAGGCGGTCGGCGGCCCGCAAGAAATCCGCGCCATGATGCCGGGAAAGATCGTGACCGTGCTGGTCGCCGTCGGCGACACGGTCGAGAAGGGTACCGGCGTCCTCGTCGTCGAGGCCATGAAGATGGAGAACGAGGTCAAGTCCGCCGGCCCCGGCGTCGTGAAAGAGCTCCTCGTCCAGCCCGGCCAGGCGGTCGAGGCGGGCGAGATCCTGGCGCGGCTCGAGTAGGTCGGCGCCGCAGACCGAGATCCTCCCCGTGCACCACGCTGTGGAGGGTGGTGCGTGCTCTCGATCTAGACACGGAGGGGCTCGCGGGGTACTTGTCGCATTTGTCGAGCTCGACGGGGAGGCCAACACCAGATTGCAGAAAGTCGCAACGCAAAAAGAACTCCGCGCGTGGACGATCAACGACTCGATCGAGCTGTACAACGTCAGCGGCTGGGGTCGCGACTTCTTCAGCATCAACGAGTCCGGCAACATCGAGGTGACGCCCGCCGGCAACGGCTCGGTACGGATCGACCTGAAGGAGCTGGTCGACGACCTGCGTAGCCGCGGCCTCAACCTGCCCTTCCTCATCCGCTTCTCGGACATCCTGCGCACGCGCGTGCAGCAGCTCTGCGGCTCGTTCCAGCAGGCGATCGCCGAGAACGACTACCGCGGCACCTATCGCGGCGTCTACCCGATCAAGGTGAACCAGCAGCGGCACGTCGTCGAGGAGCTGGTGGAGTACGGGCGGCCCTACAACCTCGGCATCGAGGCCGGCTCGAAGCCGGAGCTGCTCGTCGCCCTCGCCCTCCAGGACAACCCCGAGGCGCTGATCCTCTGCAACGGCTACAAAGATCGCGCCTACATCGAGACGGCGTTGCTGGCGCAGAAGCTCGGCCGCCAGGTGATCATCGTCATCGATCAGATCGGCGAGCTCGAGACCATTCTGCGCGCCTCGCGCGAGCTCGAGATCCGTCCGGTGATCGGCGTACGCGCGCGCCTCTCGACCAAAGGTGCCGGCAAGTGGGTCGAGTCGACCGGCGACCGCTCGAAGTTCGGCCTCACGACCGCCGAGACCGTGGCCGCCGTCGAGCGGCTCCGCACCGAGCAGATGCTCGACTGCCTGCAGCTGCTCCACTTCCACATCGGCTCGCAGATCACCAACATCCGCGCCGTGAAGGACGCGCTCCGCGAGGCCAGCCGCATCTTCGTCGAGCTGCACCTGCTCGGCGCCAACATGCGCTACCTCGATTGCGGCGGCGGCCTCGGCGTCGACTACGACGGCAGCCAGAGCAACTTCCACTCGTCGGTGAACTACACGCTGCAGGAGTACGCCGCGCGACATCGTGAGCGAGATCGCCGAGGCGTGCAACGCCAAGAACGTGCCGCACCCCGACATCGTGACCGAGTCCGGCCGCGCGCTGGTCGCCCACCACTCGGTGCTCGTCTTCAACGTCCTCGGCACGAACGAGATCCTCAGCGGCCACGTCCCGGCGAGCCTGGACGCCGACGAGCACGCGGTGATCAAGCAGCTCTACGAGACCTACAGCGGCGTCTCGCGCAAGAACTTCCAGGAGGCGTACCACGACGCGCTGCAGATCAAGGAGGAGGCGATCGTCGCCTTCAACCTCGGCTACCTCGACCTGCAGGCGCGCGCGCGCGTCGAGCAGCTCTTCTGGGCGACGTGCGAGAAGATCCTGAAGATCGTCCGCGACCTGCCCTACGTACCCGACGAGCTCGAGACGCTGGAGCGCCAGCTCTCCGACACCTACTATTGCAACTTCTCGGTCTTCCAGTCGGTGCCGGACCACTGGGCGGTGCGCCAGCTCTTCCCGACCGTGCCGATCCATCGCCTCAACCGCGCCCCGTCGCGCCGCGCCGTGCTCGCCGACCTCACCTGCGACAGCGACGGCAAGATGGACGAGTTCATCGACCTGCGCGACGTCAAGCATTTCCTCGAGCTGCACCCCCTGAACGGCGAGCCGTACTACATCGCCAGCTTCCTCGTCGGCGCCTACCAGGAGATCCTGGGCGACCTGCACAACCTCTTCGGCGACACCGATGCGGTACACGTCCGCCTCGACGGCGACGACTACCGGGTGGAGCACGTGGTCGAGGGGGACTCGGTGAGCGAGGTACTCTCCTACGTGCAGTACTCGAAGGCCGACCTCGTCTCGCGCGTGCGCCGCGCCGTCGAGGTGGCGCTGCGCGACAAGCGCCTGACGATGGCCGAATCCGGCCGCCTCATGCGACGCTACGAGGAGGCGCTCGAAGGCTACACCTACCTGACGGGCGGCGAGTAGCCTCCGCAGCGAGATCGCGCATCCGTCGAGGCCGTCCACCGCGCTCGCGCAAGAAGGCGACCTCGCGGGCGCGGCGGCGCAGCGTCGAGACCACGCCCGCCCCGCCGGGACCGCGCGGGCGACGACGGCGCCAAGCGCGCCGCCCGCGCGCGGCGACGGACGGGGCCTCCGCGCCCGACGCCGCGCCGGCCGCGCGCGCCCATGGCGGTGCCGAGGACGACCCCCGCGGCGGACACGGACACGCGGCACGCGCCACCGAGCGGAACCAGCGCATCGGACGGCTGCAGGTACACCGCGACGGCTACGCGTTCCTCGTCGCCGACGACGCGGCCGCGGCCCGTCACGAGGACGACCTGTACATCCCCGGGGCGGCGATCCGGCCGGCGATGCACGGCGACCGTGTCGTCGCGGCGATCACCCGGACGCGCCGCGGCGGCCTCGAGCGGCCGCGCGGCCACGTCGTCCGGGTCCTGGCACGGGCCACGACGAGCCTTCTCGGTGTCGTCCGCCACGGCCGCAGCGGAAGCTGCCTCGTGCCGCAGGACGGGCGTGTCGGCTACCGGGTGCGGCTCGTCGACGCGGGGGCCGCCCGTGACGGCGACATGGTGAGCGCCGCGATCACCGCCTACCCCGGTCCGCACGAGGACCTCGAGGCGCGCGTCGTGACGGTGCTGGGCGATGCCAGCGACCCGCGCGTCGAGACCGACGCGGTGATCCATGCGCACGGGCTCCCGCTCGCCTTCCCGCCGGAAGTGCTGCGCGAGGCCGAGAGCGTCGTGCGGCAGGTCGCCCGTCCGTCGCGGCACGGCGCTTTGCCGCCCGTCACCGGCGCGCCGCGGCCGTGGCGCGAGTCGTGGATCTCGTCCGAGCGCCTCGACCTCCGCGATCTGAGCCTGGTCACGATCGACGGGGAGACGGCACGCGACTTCGACGACGCGGTCGCCGTCCTCGACGGCGGCGACGGGCGGACACGCCTGTTGGTCGCGATCGCCGACGTTGCGGCCTACGTGCGGCGCGGCAGCGCGCTCGACCTGGAGGCGCGCGCGCGCGGCACCAGCGTCTACTTTCCCGATCGGGTGATCCCGATGCTGCCGGAGGCGCTCTCGAACGGCATCTGCAGCCTCGAGCCCGGACAGGACCGCCTGGTGCAGGCGGCGCTGCTCGATTGCGATCCGAGCGGACACGTGGTCGGCGCCGCGTTCTTCCCCGGCGTCATGCGGAGCCGCGCGCGCCTCACCTACACCGAGGTGCGGCAGATCGTGGCCGACGACGACCTTCCCACGCGGCGACGTCATGCATCGCTGGTCGAGGATCTCGAACGCATGGCGGTCCTCGCCGAGGCGATGGCGGCGCTTCGCCACGCGCGTGGCTCGATCGACTTCGACCTGGCCGAAGCCGAGGTCATGCTCGACCCGCACGGTCGTCCCGAGAGCATCGTCAAGGCCGAGCGCAACGTCGCCCACCGCATGATCGAGAGCTTCATGCTGGCCGCGAACGAGGCGGTCGCCGCGTTTCTCACCGCGATGCGTGTGCCGATCCCCTACCGCGTCCACGAGGCCCCCGACCCCGACGCGCTCGTCGAGCTGGCGCGCTTCCTCGAAGGGTTCGGGCTACGCCTCGAGCAGCGCGGCGAGACGGTGCGCCCGGTGGCGTTCCAACGGGTGCTGGAGCGCGTCGCGGGCAGGCCGGAGGAGCGCCTGGTGAACACCGTGATGCTCCGCACCATGAAGCAGGCCCGCTACGCGGCCGCGAACGCCGGCCACTTCGGCCTCGCGGCCGGCTGCTACACGCACTTCACGTCGCCGATCCGTCGCTATCCCGACCTCGTCGTCCATCGGCTGCTGGCGGCGCACCTCGGCGGCGACCGGGCGGCGCTCGCCGCCAGCGCCGGCGAGCTGGAGGCGGTCTCCGAGGAGAGCTCGCGGCGCGAGCGCGACGCCATGGACGCGGAGCGTGAGGTGGTGCAGCTGAAGAAGGTGCAGTTCATGCAGGACAAGATCGGCGAGACGTACACGGGCTTCGTCTCCGGCGTCGTGCCCTTCGGCTTCTTCGTCGAGATGGAGCGCTGGTTCGTCGAAGGGCTCGTGCACGTCGCAACGTTGACGGACGATCGCTACGACTACGTCGAGCACCGGCACCTGCTCCAGGGGCGGCGCCGGGGCCGCGTGTTCCGGTTGGGCGACGCGGTACGGGTGCGTGTCGCGAGCATCTCGGTCGAGCGCAAGCAGATCGATTTCGTCCTTGCCGACGCGCCCCCGTCGCGGCTATAGCGTGCCGCCATGCGCAATGTCCCGCCCGAGGATGTCGGCCTCGATCCCGAACGTCTCGCACGCCTGACCGCGGCCGTCGAACGCGACGTCGCCGCCGAGCGCTATGACGGCGCCGCCGTGCTGGTCGCCCGGCGCGGCGCCGTCGCGCTGCACGAGGCGGTCGGTTTCGCCGATCGCGCGACCGGCCGGCGCGCGCGCGTCGACGACGTGTTCCATCTCTTCTCGATCACGAAGACGCTCACCGCCGTGTCCGTCCTGTCGCGCATCGAGCGTGGTCAGCTCGCGCTCACGACGCCGGTCGCCGACGTGATCCCCGAGTTCGGCAACCGCGGCAAGCAGCGCATCAACGTCTTCCACCTGCTCACCCACACGTCCGGCCTGCCGGCGACCCCGCCGCCCCTCCCACCCGATCTCTTCGGCAGCCTCGAGGCGACGGTCGCGGCCGTGTGTCTCCAGGGCGTCGAGAACCGCCCGGGAACCGTCGTGTACTACAGTCCGCTCACCGCGCACGCGATCCTCGCCGAGATGGTCCGTCGGGTGGATGGCGGCCGGCGCCGCTTCCGCGACATCCTGGCCGAGGAGATCTTCGGGCCGCTTGCCCTGACCGATACCTGGCTCGGCGCGCGTGCCGATCTCGCGGCGCGGCGTGTGCCGATCGTCATGCGCGACCGTCGCCCCGGCCTCTTTCCCCCCGAGCTGATGGAGGGATTCAACGTCGTCGTGACCGAGGAGGCCGAGCTGCCGGCGGCCGGGGGTCTCGCCACGGCGACCGACATCGGCCGCTTCGCCGAGGCCCTGCGCCGCGGCGGTGAGCTCGACGGCGCACGCGTCCTTGGCCCGACGATCCTGCAGCTCGCGACCACCAACCAGACCGGCCTGCGGCCGAATCTCCTGTGGAACTACGCGCGCGAGATGCGCGGCTGGGACGATTTCCCGGCCTACATCGGCCTCACGTTCTGGCTGCGCGGCGAGGGCGTCTTCACGGCGCCCTTCGGGACCCTCGCGTCCCCCGGCACGTTCGGCCACCTCGGCGCCGGCACCACGATGTACTGGGTCGATCCGGCGCGGGAGCTCGTCTTCGTGTGCCTCACGGCCGGGGCGATGGAGGAGTCGTACAGCCTGGAGCGCTTCCAGCGACTCTCCGACCTGGTGCACGCGGCGGTCGTCTAGCCGAAGCGCGTCGTGCGGGGGCGCGGGAGGCGTCCGCGGCACCCGTGGGGCGCATTGATCCGTTCGCGCCCGTCGGGTGCGGTGGAGGCCTCCCGCGCGACCGACGGACCGGCGATCACTCGTCCGGACGCGCGTACCGCCCGACGACATCGAGGACGGTCCCCGGAAGATCCGGCTTCTTGATGAAGGGCAAGCCAAGAAGAACCGCCTTGCTCTCGAGTCCCGGATGCGCCGAGTACGCGATGGTGGGGATCGCCGCGAAGACCGGATCGGCGAGCTGCTCGGTGCGGAACTGCAGGCCGTCCTTCCCGGGCATCAGCATGTCGAGGAGGATCACGCACGGATCCAGGCCGTCGCGCAGCTGCATCAGCGCGTCCTCGCCGTCCGTCGCCTCCACCACGTGGTAGCCCTCGATCTCGAGGAGCGTCTTCATCGAGACGCGAACGTCCTCGTTGTCGTCGATGAGGAGGACCGGGCGAGTGGGTAGACGCTCGGGCACGCGCCGGCACTAACTAGCCGCTGAGGCGCCGGATTTCCATCCCCTGATGCCGCCGCCCGGCCTCCCCCCTCATGGTACTGCGCGCGGACCGCCCTCCCGCCCACAGGCCTCCGGTGTCGTGCGCTCGACCGGACCGAGCGCGGCGATCTGCGGCGCGATCGTCGCCGCCGGACCGACGACGACGACGACGGCGTTCTCCGGGGCGACGTAGCGGCCGGCAATGGTCCGCACGTCGTCGAGCGAGACCGCGACGATGCGCCGTGGATTCTCCTCCAGATCGGTGCGCGGCAGGCCGTAGGCGGTAAGCTCGGCGAGCTTGGCGGCCAGCGCGTTCGGCGTCTCGAGCTGCAGCGGGTATTGCCCGCCGAGGAGATGCTGGGCGCGCGACAGCTCCTCGGCCGTCGCGCCCGAGGCCGCGAACTGCCTCGAGCAGATCGAGGGTGAGCGTCAGGGCCTCACCCGCGGTCGCGACCTTGGTGAAGGTGGCGGCGCGGAAGTCTCCTGGGACGCGATGCGTGATGAAGTAGCTCCACGCCCCGTAGGTGAGGCTGCGCTTGACCCGTAGCTCGTCGATCAGCCGCGAGCCGAAGCCCCCGCCGAGAATGGTACCGGTCACGACGGCCGGCACGTACGACGGGTCGGTCCTGGCGATCGCGATGTTGCCGACCCTGATGTGCGCCTGGGTGGCATCGGGCTTGTCGACGAGGAGCACCTTGCGGCCCTGCACGCGCGCCGCCACCGGCAGCGCCGCCGGTGGCGAGGCCGCCGAGCGCCAGCCGCCGAAGGCCTGCTCCGCTCGCGCCATGAGATCGTCCGTGCGGCCGTCGCCGATCACGACGAGGACGCTGCCCTGCGGGCCGTAGTGCCGATCGTAGAAGGTGCGCGCGTCCGCGGTGGTGAGGCGATGGACGCTCGCCTCCGTGCCCTCCGTGGGATGGCCGTACGGGTGCCTGCCGTAGAGGAAGGCCTGGAAGCAGCGGTCGGCGATGCTGCTCGGGTTCTCGCGTGCCGCGACGATGCCGGCGAGCGTCAGGCCCTGCACGCGCCGGAACTCGTCGGGACGGAACGCCGGGTGCAACGCCACGTCGGTGAACAGCTCGAACGCACGATCGAGATCCTTGCGCAGGAACTCGCCCGACACGGTCGAGAAGTCGTACCCGGCATCACCGCCGATGCTGCCGCCGAGGAACTCGATCTCGCGCGCCAGCTCCTCGGCGGTGCGGTGCGCCGTCCCTTGCCGGATGAGATCGGCGGTGAGCTCGGCGACACCCTCCTTCCCCGCGGGATCGAAGGCCGCGCCGCCTTGCACCAGCAGGTGGAAGACGACGATCGGCAGCTCGTGGTACTCGGCGACGAGCACCGTCAAGCCGTTCGGCAACGTTCGCGCCGCGATCGGCGGCAGGTGGAACGTGGCGGCGGGCGCACCGGCCGGCGGAGGGGTCGAGAGGTCGACGGCACCGCGCCGATGCAGCACGCCGCCGCGACAGCCGCCGAGAACGAGCGCGAGCGCCAGCGCCGCGAGACGGGCGGCGCGCCGGCGCCGCAGCGAGGTCGTTCCCCGGGTCATCATCGTCCGTCCCTCCGTACGACGCCCGTCGGCGCCGCCTCGCCGCCGCCACCGGCGCCGCGCGCGGGCTTGCCCGTCGGCACGAGCTCGACGGTGGTGGCGTCGTCCTCGACGAGGTACGTCCGGGCGATCCGCTGGATGTCGGCCGCGCCCACCGCCTCCCAACGGCCGACCTCGCGGAACATCTCCGCGTAGTCGCCGTAGACGGTCTCGTAGAAGCCGAGCTGGTTGGCCTTGCCGGAGACGGTCTTCAGGCCGCGGACGTAGTCCGCCTGCAGCAGGTTCTTCGCCTTGCGCAGCTCGTGTTCGTCGGGCGGCCGATCGCGGATGCGGGCGATCTCCGCGGCGACCCCCGCGCGCAGCGCCTCGAGCGACTTGCCGGGGCGCGCCTGGGCGTAGACCCAGAAGAGCTCGGGATCGATCCCCGTGTTGAAGCTCACGTCGACGGTCGTCGCCAGCTCCTTGCCGCGCACCAGGGCGCGGTAGAAGCGCGAGCTCTCGCCCTTCGCTTAGCAGGTATCTGCAGCACGTCGAAGGCGGGGCGATCGGCATCGAGCGCCGCCACCGCGTGATAGCCGATCGCGAGCGCGGGCAGCTCGGCGGCCTGGTGCAGTACGACGCAGCTTCGGGCCGTGCTGCGGCGGCTCCTCGTTGACGATCTTCGCCGGCGGCTGCTGCGCCGGGATGCCGCCGAAGTAGCGCTCGGCCAGGGCGAATCCCTCGGCCGGGGCGATGGCGCCGGCGAGCACGAGCGTCGCGTTGTTCGGCGCATAGTAGGTGCGGAAGTAGCTCTTCGCGTCGTCGAGCGTGATCTGGTCGAGATCGGCCATGAAGCCGACCGGGTTCCATCGGTAGGTGCTGGCGACGTAGGCGGCGAGGTAGAGCTCCTCGTACATCTTGGCGCCGGGATCGTCGTCGATGCGCAGGCGGCGCTCCTCTTTCACGATGCCGCGTTCCTGCTCGAGGTTCTTCGCCGTGATCGCCAGCGCGCGCATGCGGTCGGCCTCGATCCACAGGACCCGCTCGAGCGCCGGCACGGGAAAGGTCTCCATGTACGCGGTGAAGTCGCGCGTCGTGTAGCCGTTGGTCGAGCCGCCGTTGGTCTCGATGACCTCGTCGAACTTGCCCTCGGTGTGGATGCCGCCGTTGAACATCATGTGCTCGAACAGGTGGGCGATGCCGGTGCGGCCCGGGCGCTCGTTGCGCGAGCCGGAACGATAGAAGATGTAGGTGCTCACGACCGGCGTCGAGCGGTCCTCGTGCACGAGGACGGTGAGCCCGTTCGCGAGCTTCGTCCGCTGCACGTCCAGCACGACGCCCTGGGTCGGCGTCGCGCGGTCGCCGCTGCCCGGCGCGGGGGGCGCCGGCGCCGCGCCCACGGGGGTCGCGAGCAGCGCAGCGCACAGGATGCCCGTCATCGCGCGTATCGATCCGATCATCGGCCCTCCTTCTCGGGGAAACACGTGATCTTGCCCTGCGCCGCCTTGCAATCCAAGCCGGGCGCCGCCATTTGTCGAACGATGACCGAGCAGGCGAAGACCGGGGTACCGGCGGCCGTCCGGCGCGAGGTGGAACGGCTGCGGCGGGAGATCATGGAGCACAACCGCCGCTACTACGAGCTCGACGCGCCCGAGATTTCCGACGCCGAGTACGATGCCCTCTTCCGTCGGCTGCAGCAGCTCGAGGGCGCGCATCCGGAGGTGCGCACCCCGGATTCGCCCACCGAGCGCGTCGGCGCGCCGCCGGCGACGCGCTTCGCGAGCGTGCGTCACACGCAGCCGATGCTCTCCCTCGCCAACGCCATGAGCGAGGAGGAGGTCCACGAGTTCGATCGGCGCATACGGCGGACGCTGCGCGACGAGTCGCCGATCGCCTACGTCGCGGAGCCGAAGCTCGACGGCGTCGCGATCGAGCTGATCTACGAGCACCGGCGGTTCGTCCTCGGCTCGACCCGCGGCGACGGCAGCACCGGCGAGGACGTCACGGCCAATCTGCGGACGATCCGCGGCGTGCCGCTCGTCCTCCGACCCGACAAGGGCGCTCCGCCGGTGCCGTCGCGCCTCGAGGTGCGGGCGGAGGTCCTGCTCTCCAAACGCGGCTTCCAGCACCTGAACGCGGCCCGTGCCGAGCGCGGCGAGCCGGTGTTCGCCAACCCGCGGAACGCCGCCGCCGGGTCGCTGCGGCAGCTCGACTCCCGCATCACCGCCGGCCGGCCGCTCGAGATCTACTGCCACGGCGCCGGCGCCCTCGGCGGCGCCCGCTTTGCGACCCAGTGGGAGTTCCTCGGGACCCTCGCCCGCTGGGGCCTCCCGGTGAGCGCCGAGAATCGTCGCTGCGCCGACGTCGACGCGGCGCTGGCGCGCTACCGGGAGCTCGCGACGGCGCGCGAGGCGCTCCCCTACGAGATCGACGGCGTCGTGTTGAAGGTCGACGCCGTGGCGGTGCAGGAGCGTCTCGGGCAGGTGTCGCGCTCGCCGCGGTGGGCGATCGCCTACAAGTTCAAGGCCCAGCAGGCGACCACACGCGTGCTCGCGAATCGAGGCGTCCGTCGGCCGCCTCGGGACGGTGACGCCGGTCGCCGTCCTCGAGCCCGTCATCGTGGGCGGGGTGACGGTTCGCAACGCCTCGCTCCACAACAAGGACGAGATCGACCGCAAGGACGTGCGCGTCGGCGACACGGTGCTGCTCGAGCGTGCCGGCGACGTGATCCCCTACGTCGTGCGGGTGCTGCGGGAGCACCGGAAGGGGAAGCCGCGGAAGTTCAAGATGCCGACGATCTGCCCCGTCGCGGGATGTGGCGGCAAGGTGGTCCGCGAGGAAGGCGAGGCGGCCTACCGTTGCATCAACGCCGCGTGCCCGGCGCAGCTCAAGTCGCGGCTCCGTCACTTCGCTTCGCGGAACGCCCTCGACATCGACGGACTCGGCGAGAAGCTCGTCGATCAGCTGGTGGAGACGGGCATGGTGCGCGACTTCGCCGACCTCTACGCCCTGGACGCGGAGCGTCTCGCCGGCCTCGAGCGCATGGCGGAGAAATCGGCCGCCAACCTCGCCGCCGCGATCGAGGGCAGCAAACGTCCGCCGCTCGATCGCTTCATCCATGCGCTCGGCATCCGCCACGTGGGTGAGCACCTCGCCCAGGTGCTCGCCGAGCGGTTCCGCGACGTCGAGGCGATGCTGGACGCGAGCGAGGACGATCTGCTCGCCGTTCACGGCGTCGGCCCGGAGGTCGCGGCCAGCGTCCGGCAGTTCGCGAGCGAGCACCACAATCGCGCCGTCGTACGGCGCCTGCGCGAAGCCGGCGTCGCGCCGCAGGCGCCGGCGCCGCCGAGCGGCGCCCTTGCCGGCAAGACGATCGTCCTGACGGGCGCGCTCGCGGGCGTGACGCGGAGCGAGGCGGAGCGCCGCATCGTCGCGGCCGGCGGCCGGATCGGCAGCGGCGTCACCAAGCAGACGGACTTCGTCGTCGCCGGCGCCGACCCCGGCTCGAAGCTCGCCAGGGCGAAGAAGCTCGGCACGGCCGTGCTCGACGAGCGCGCGTTCCTCGCGCTGCTCGGGACCGGCGCGTCATAGGCACCATGGCGGACGCCACCGATCCACCACTGCGTCTCCATCTGTGCATCCGCGGTCGCGTGCAGGGGGTGTGGTACCGTGGCGCGCTGCAGGCGGAGGCGCGCCGCCATGGGATCGGCGGCTGGGTCCGCAATCTTCCCGACGGCAGCGTCGAGGCCGTGATCGAGGGGCCGCCCGCCGCGGCGCGCGCCCTCGCCGACTGGTGCCGGAGAGGGCCGACGGGCGCCCGGGTGACCGGCGTCGTCGAGCGGACCGAGCCGGCGGCGGAGCGGTTCACGGACTTCGCCATCCGCCACTGAGCGCCGCGCGTCAGACGATCAGCCGCCGGCTGACCGCGCGCACGGCGAGGGCGTACGCGATCACGAGCATGGCGACGAGCACGCCGAGGTGCAGCGCGAGCGTCGGGCCGACCGTCCCCGCCATGCAGGCGCGGACGATGGCGACCGCGTGCGTGAGCGGCATCGTCCACGCCACCAGGCGCGCCCACGGCGGGAGGCTCCCGATGGGGAAGAACACCCCACCGAAGAGATACATCACGGTGATCACGAGCGTGAAGTAGTAGGTGAAGACGTCGTAGGCCTTCGCGCGCGATGCCACGACCATGCCCATGGCGCCGAAGACGACCCCGATCAGCAGCGAGACGAGCGGCAGCACGACGGCCCACGGACTGCGGACGAGGCCCGCCAGTGCCGCGACGATCAGCACGGCGGTGCCGGAGAGCAACGACTTCGACGCGGCCCACAACACGTCACCCGCGACCAGCTCCGGCACGCCGATCGGCGTCGCGAGGATCGCGTCGTAGGTCTTCTGCTCCGCCATGCGGGTATAGGCCCCGAACGTCGCCTCGAAGCTCGCCGCGTTCATCGCCGCCGAAGCCAGGATGCCCGGCGCCAGGAACTCGGCGTAGCTCACGCCGCCGAGGCTCACGAACTTGCCGAGTCCGTAGCCGATCGCCAGCAGGGAGAGGATCGGCTCGCCGAGCGCCCCGACCAGCGAGGCGCGATAGTACCGACGCCAGCTCTCCATGTCGCGCCGCCACACCCGCAGCGCGCCGCGCACCAAGGCCATCACTCGCGCAGCTCCCTGCCGGTGAGCGTCAGGAACACGTCCTCGAGCGTCCCGTGCCGATGCACGACGTGCTCGCCCGCGAGCGCGCCGAGAATCCCGGGAAGGTCGGCTGCGGCGCGTGCGTAGATCACGACCCCTCGCCCCGTCGCCTCGACAATGCCGCCGAACGGCCGGACGCGCGTTTCCATCTGCGCGCGGCGCGCCGGATCGCCGTCGGTTCCGACCTCGAGGACGTCGTTCCCCACGTGGCGTTCGACCAGGGCCTGGGGCGCGCCCTCGCTGACGATGCGCCCGCGGTCCATCACCACCAGGCGATCGCAGAGCTGCGCCGCCTCCTCCATGTAGTGGGTGGTGAGCAGCATGGCGACGCCGCGGCGCTTCAGATCGCGCAGACGCTCCCAGACGAGGTGCCGCGCCTGTGGATCGAGGCCCGTCGTCGGCTCGTCGAGCACGAGGAGCCGCGGACGATTGATGAGCGCCCGCGCCAGGATCAACCGCCGTTTCATGCCGCCCGACAAGGTCGCGATGCGCGCCGTCGCCTTCTCCGAGAGCGCCGCGAACGCCAGAAGCTCCCGCACGCGCGGCCGCGCCTCCGCGCGCCGAATGCCGAAATAGCTGGCGTAGACGACCAGGTTCATCTCCACGCTGAGGTCGGGATCGAGATTCTCCTCCTGCGGCGCCAGCCCGATCCGGGCCTTGATGGCGCGATGGTCGGTGATCGGCAATCCGAAGACCGTCAGCCGACCGGCACTCGGCGGCGCGAAGCACGTGATCATGCGGATCGTCGTCGTCTTCCCGGCCCCGTTCGGCCCGAGCAGCCCGAAGCACTCGCTCGGCGCGACGGTGAAATCGACGCCGCAGACGACCTCGCTCGCGCCGTAGCGCTTGCGCAGCCCGCTGGCTTCGATGATCGGCGGCGTCCTCGACATGGATGGGTGTCGAGCATAGCGAATGACGCGCGTGAGGCCAGCGTCGCCCGCGCGCGTGCGTCGCCCTCAAGTTTCCCGTGCGCGCGGCCGATCCTCCCTCGGACGCGATCGCCCCGGCGCGCGCGGAACGGGCGCGTGACTCCGTCGGTCGCGCAACGACCCCTATGCGAACTCCTGCAGCGCGCCCTCTCGGTCGTCTCTGTCTCGTACTCGCGCTCGGCATCCTCCTCGGCACGACCCGCGCCGGCGCCGCCGAGCCTCTCGACGGCGCCGCCGGAATGCGCGTCTACCGCGATCCGGCGACGGGCGCGTTCGTCCCGCCGCCGACCGCCGCGGTGCCGGCCGCGCCGACGCCGCCGCCGACCGCGCAGTCGCTCGGCACGCGCCGCCTCGTCGAGATGCCGGGCACGAGCCGCGCCGGCGGCGTCACGATCGATCTCCAGGGTGCGTTCCAGTCGGAGGTCACCGCGACGGTCGGCGCCGACGGGCACGTCGCGGCCGGTTGTACGCGCGTCACGGCGCCGCAATGACGTCCGGGCGTCCGCGCCGCTCTGCGGGGATCCTCGTCGCGACACTGATGCTGGCCCTCACACCGGCCGTCGCGCGCGCGACCGCGACGATCACCATCATCGATCTCGACGGCGCCGGCAGCGGCCTGAACGATCCGACGCCGCTGGCACCCGCTGGGGGGAATCCCGGGACGACGATCGGGGAGCAGCGGTTGAACGCGATGCAGTACGCCGCGGATCTGTGGGGTGCCGTCCTGAACAGCGCGGTCGAGATCCGGGTGGGTGCGAGCTTCCAGGCCCTCACCTGCAGCTCGACGTCCGCCGTGCTCGGGCAGGCCGGTGCCGCCGGCATCGCGCGCGACTTCTCGGGCGCGCCCCTCGCCAACACCTGGTACCCCGCCGCGCTGGCGAACAGCCTCGCCGGCGTCGATCTCAACGCCGGCAGCAACGACATCAGCGCCACGTTCAACAGCTCGATCGGCACGACCTGCGCCTTTCCGAGCACGTTCTACTATGGCTACGATGCCAGCCCGCCGGGCGGACAGCTCGACTTCGTCAGCATCATCCTGCACGAGCTCGGGCACGGCCTCGGGTTCGCGTCGTTCGTGAACCTCTCCACCGGAGCCAAGCTCGGGGGCTTCGACGACGACTACATGCGCTGGCTCTCCGACGCGACGACCGGAAAGCAATATCCGGCGATGACCGACGCCGAGCGCGTCTCGGCCAGCATCGACACGGGCAATCTGCATTGGACGGGGCCGTTGCTGTCGGCGGCGAGCGGTGGGCTCTCGAGCGGCGTCGGTCCGGGCGGACGCGTGCACCTGTTCGCCCCGAACCCGCAGCAGCCCGGCTCGTCCGTGTCGCACTTCGACACGGCGGTCTCGCCGAACGAGCTGATGGAGCCCTCGTACACGGGGCCGAACCACGACCTGACGCTGACCCTCACGGCGCTGCGGGACCTCGGCTGGAACCCGGTCGTCGTCGCAACCGCGACGCCCACGACCACGGCGACGCGCACCGCAACGCCGACGCGGACCGCGACACCGACGAGCACCGCGACGGCGACGAAGACCGCGACGCCCACGAGGACGGCGACGCCCACGACAACCGCGACGCCCACGAGGACGGTGACGCCCACGAAGACGGGAACGCCGACGGCAACCACGACCACGACGCCGACCGCGACGCCGACGCCATCCATCACCGCGACACCGAGCGCGAAGGCGACGGCGAGTCCGACGGCGCCGCCCAGCGTGACCCCCGCATCGAGCGCGACCGCGACGCCGAGCGGGACACCATCCGCCTCCATCACCGCGCCGGACACGCCCGCCGATACGCCGACCGCCGTCTCGACGCCGGTCTGCGGCACGGCCCCTGAGGTCGGTTGCCGGCAGCCGGTCGTCGGCCGGAAGGCGACGCTCGCGTTCACCGACCGGTCGCCCGACGACCACGACCAGTTCGCCTGGAAGTGGCTGAAGGGCCCGATTACCCTGAAGACCGACTTCGGCGATCCGCTCACGAGCGACAGCTACGAGCTGTGCGTCTACGACGCCGCGTCGAACGTCATCATGCGCGCCACGGTGCCGGCGGGCGGGCTCTGCCGCGCCGCGAACCCGCGACCCTGCTGGAAGGAGACGGCGACCGGCTTCCAGTACACCAACACCGACGCCCTTCCCTCCGGCATCCGGAAGCTCGTCTTGAAGGCCGGCCTCACGGACGGCGCGGCAAAGATCACGATCGACGGCAAGGGCGTGCATCTCGACATGCCGGCGGGCTTCCCGCTGGCACAGCCGGTGACGGTGCAGCTCAAGAACAGCAGCGGCGTCTGCTGGGAAGCGGCCTACGGCGCACCGGCGATGCGCAACACGGCCGGCCCGCCGGGACGATTCAGCGCCAAGGCGGACTGACGGGCGGGGCGCGCGGCACTCCCATCGCGACGCGGTTGCGCTCGGCCGGCCCGATGCGCTACCCGGATGGACGGTGCCGTCCCGTCTTCCCCTGTTCCGCCCGCCGCGTCCGGCCTTCGTCGCGGTCCTCGCGATCGTGGCCCTCTCGGTGCGGGCGGACGCCACGATCCCGCTCGGCGGATGGCCCGGCTATGCCGGCAACGCGCAACACTCCGCGCTCTCGAGGGTCGCGGCGCAGCCGCTCGTCCATATCCATTGGCAGACGCCGGTCGACCTCGCACCGCAGTACAGCGGCGCGGATCTGCTGATCCACTACGGATCGCCGCTGGTGACCGCCGCCAACACGGTCATCGTTCCGGTCAAGACGGGCGCGAGCGGCGGTTTTCAGGTGGAGGGGCGGCGGGGCACGGACGGGGCGCTGCTGTGGACGCAGGCGAGCGACTACGCGCTCCCGCCGCACTGGTGGACGCCGAGCTTCTCGCCCGTCCTCACCCGCCGGCGCCTGTGGGTGCCCGGCGTCGGCGGCACGCTCTACGCGCGGACGCAGGTCGATCGCCCCGAGCGCGCCAGGGTGCGCCAGAAGGTGTTCTACCGGTCGAACGTCTACGCCGCCGATCCGGCCGCGTACGACGCGGCGGTCTTCATCAACACCCCGCTCGTCGCCGATGCGCACGACACCCTCTTCTTCGGCTTCCAGGTGACCGGCTCGACGCCGCTCGGCTTGCAGAGCGGGATCGCGCGCGTCGTCTCGAGCGGGCGCGGCCGCTGGGTCAGCGCGGCAACGGCGGCGGGTGACCCGAGCATCGCCAAGGTCGCGCACAGCAGCGCGCCGGCGCTGAGCGCCGACGGTCGGATCGTCTATGTCGCCGTGAACGACGGTAGCGGCACCGGCGCCGCGAGGGGCTACCTCGTGGCCCTCGACGCGCGCCGGCTGACGACCATCGCCGCCGTACGCCTCAAGGATCCCGCGACCGGCAACGACGCGGACGTGCACGACGACGGTACCGCGTCGCCGCTGGTCGGCCCCGACGGCGACGTGTACTTCGGCGTGCTCGAGTCCCCGTTCTTCTCGCACCACGGCCGCGGCTGGCTCCTCCACTTCGACGCCGGATTGCACCCGAAGGGCGCGGCCGGCAGCTTCGGATGGGACGACACGCCGTCGGTCGTGCCGGCCGCCATGGTGCCCTCCTATGCGGGCGGCTCCGCCTACCTGCTCATGGTCAAGTACAACGATTACGTCGAGGGCGGGGGGAGCGGCGTCAACGAGATCGCATTGCTGGATCCGAACGACACGATGATCGACCCGATCGGCGGCCTGACGGTCATGCGCGAGATCCTGTCGGTGGCGGGACCGACCCACGACGACGACTTTCCCGGCCTCCCCGCCGCCGTGCGCGAGTGGTGCATCAATACCGCCGCCGTCGATCCCATCGGACGCAGCGTGCTCGCCAACAACGAGGACGGCACGCTCTACCGGTGGGACACGACCACCGGCGCCCTCTCGCAGGCGATCACGCTGACCAGCGGCGTCGGTGAGGCGTACACGCCGACGCTGATCGGGCCGGACGGCACCGTGTACGCGATCAACGACGCGACGCTCTTCGCCGTCGGCAACTAGACGCGCGGCGGCGCGGGCGGTCAGCGCGGCGCGCGCTCGAGCGCGAGCGCCAGGCGGTAGACGGCGCGGCGCGGCACGCCGCGCGCCTGCGCAATCGCCTCCGACAGAATCCCGCACCGTCTCGCCGGCGGCGCGCCGGCGCCGGATCTCGTCTTCGAGATCCTCCGCGGCCACGGGAACCACCGCCTCGGGCGCGCCGGCCACGCCGAGCACGACCTCGCCGGGCACCGCGCGCTCCGCGAAGTGCGCCGCCAGCGCCGGGAGATCCTCGCGGACCACCTCCTCGTGCAGCTTGGTCAGCTCGCGGCCCACGGCCGCCGGTCGCGTCCCGAACGTGTCGACCATGTCGGCCAGCGTCGCTCCCAGACGGCGGCCGCTCTCGTAGAAGACCATCGTCCGGCGCTCGGCGGCGAGCGCCGCCAGGCGGCGGCGGCGCTCGCCCTGCCGCGGCGGCAGGAAGCCCTCGAAGGCGAACCGGTCGGTCGGAAGACCCGAGATCGGCAGGAACGCGGCGATCGCCGACGGGCCCGGAATCGGCACCACCCGCACGCCGGCGGCGATCGCCGCGGTCACCAGCCGATAGCCGGGATCTGCGATGCCCGGCGTACCCGCATCGGAGACGAGCGCCACGCTCTTCCCTGCGAGCAGCTCACGAACCAGCGCCGGGGCGCGCTCGCGCTCGACCGCGTCGTAGTAGCTGCGGAGCGCCTTGCTGATGCCGAGGTGCTGCAACAGCCGGCCGGTGCGGCGCGTGTCCTCCGCCGCAACCAGATCGACCTCGCGCAGGGTACGCACGGCGCGCGCGGTCACGTCCTCGAGGTTGCCGATCGGCGTTGCGACCAGATAGAGCGTGCCCGCCATCGTCGTCAGCCACCCGAGACCGTGCTCTAGTAGTACGAAGCGCGGCGCCGCCGCAACGCACCGCGGTCCGGTGCTGCGCTCTCAGGCGACCGCCTCTTCCGTATCCGCGGCGGCGGTGGGGTCGAGCCGCACGTGCGGGATCTCGATTGCGAAGCAGCTGCCGCCTCCCGGACGCGACGTGACCGCGATCGTCCCGCGGAACCGCCGCTGGACGATCTCGCGGCAGATCGACAGACCGAGCCCCGTCCCCTTGCCGCGCGGCTTGGTGGTGTAGAGCGCCTCGAAGACGCGGGACATCTGCGCCGGCGGGATGCCGCAGCCGTCGTCCTCGACGGTCATGCGCACGACGGCGTCGAGCGTCGTCACCCGCACGCGCACCGTGCCGTGGCCGCGCTTCGTGTCGTCGCACGCGTCGATCGCGTTCGCGACGAGATTGGTCACGACTTGCGCGAGCTTGCCGGCCTCGCCGAAGACGGTCGCTCCGGGCGGACACTCGACGGCCATCGTGCACGAGGACAGGCGCAGGCGATGGGCGAGCAGCAGGCGCACGTCCTCGATCAGCCGCTGCAGGTCGACAGGGCCGTCGCTGCCACCCTCCGTGGCGTGCGTCTGGTTCTTGATCGTGCGGATGAAGGCGGCGGCCATGCCCGCCCAGTCGCTGATGTTGCGGAGCTGCTCTCGTAGCTCCGCCGCGATCGCGCGGTGATCGCCTTCACCGACCGTAGGGTCGCCGATCGATGCGGCGTACTCGTCCGCGAGCTCGCGCCCGATCTTCAACCCGTTGAGCGCGGCGCCGAGCGGGGTATTGACCTCGTGCGCGATGCCGGCGGCGAGCTGACCGAGCATGGCCATCTGCTCCGATCGCACCAGGACGTCCTGGCTGTGCTTGAGCTGCTCGTAGGCGCCCTCGAGCTGGCGCACCGACTCGGCGAGCCGCGCGTTTGCCGTCGCCAGCTCGCTCGTGCGCATGTCCACCTTCAGCTCGAGATTCTGGTTCAGCTCCTCGATGCGACCATACGCCTGCGCGTTGCGGATCGCGATCGCCACCTGGTTGAGGAACGTGGCGAGGAAGGCGACGTCCTCGAGCGTGAACAGCGCCCGCGACGGCTTCGGACCGAGCGTCACGAATCCCAGCAGATCGCCGGAGCCGATCGGCAGCACCGAGATCCGCGCCGAGCAGCGCGAGCGTGCGCCGGCAGGTGAGCGCGCCGCGCTCGATGGGACGGCGCTCGTCGAAGTGGTGGACGCTGATGCCGCGGCGTGCGTGGCGGAGACGCTCGACGAGGACGTGCCCGACGGGCAACGACAGCGACTCGAGACCGCGGCTGTCGACGACGACGAAGCGCGCGCCGATGCGCAGCCAGCAGGCGCAACGCTCGAGCAGCAGCGTGCGCGTGATCGTGTCGACGGCGAGGCGGCAGACCGCGTCGAGATCGAGCGACGAGGCGAGCCGCGCGCTCGCGTGCTCGAGCACGGCACGGGGATCGTAGCGGGAGCGCGAGTACACGCGGTCGACGATCTGCTGCACCCGGGCGCGCAGCGGGTTGAACAGGATCGCGACCAGCAGGGTGAACACCAGCGGGAAGATGGGCGATCGTCCGAGATCGAGTCCCTGGAACGCGAGGCCCGACACCGAGAGGATCAGCGCGTGGATGCCGATCACGATGCTCGTGAGCGCGAGATAGCTGACGCCGCGCCGCAACAGGGCGTCGATCTCGAACAGGTCGTGCTTCACGACGGAGTACGCCAGGGCGACCGGAAAGAGAAAAGCGGTGAACCCGGCGACGTTCAACCCGCGGGTGCCACCGACGAGCGCCGAGGTGAGCAGCACCCAGCCGGGCAGCGCGATGCCGCTGACGAGACCGAGCGCCAGCACACCGAGACGACGGCGCACGAGCGGTGCCGAGCTGACCGCATAGCACTGGACGCAGGAGACGACGAGGGCGAGACCGCCCGCGCCGACGGCCGCCATGCACGCGTTGTGGACACGCGTATACGCGGCGGGCGTGAAGAGCTGCCACTCGTACGACGCCGCGATCGCGAGACCCACGACATAGATGGCGCTCAAGACGGACCGTCGCCGGCCTCCCAGGCGCGGCACCGGAAACACGAGCACCAGATGCAGCAGGGTGGGCGCCAGCATCGCCTCGCTCGCCGCGTGCAGGCGGAACAGGCGTCCCGGTCCGTAGAGATCCAGTGCCGTCAGGCAGAACAATCCGAGGTCGAGCGTGAAGAGCGTCGTGCCCGCGACCGCGGGCGACGAGGCGCCGAGCGCCCACACCAGGAGCCCGACCGCAGTGAACACCAGGCCGTTCAGCACCAGCGGGCCGAACATCTCGAGATAGTCCCGCCAGGTGAACGTCATGGAGGGGATGACGCGCGTCTCGGGCCTGTCCGCCGGTCCGAGCTCGTAGCGCCACGCCCGGCCCGGCGGCGACCCTGCCACCGTCGCATAGATCTCCCGGGTACTGCGCACCGCGCGCCCGTCGAGCGCCGTCACCGGGCGCTGATAGATCGAGACGCCGGCGAGACCCGTCCAGTGCGCCAGGCCGACCGACGGGACGACCCCATTGTCCATGAGAAAAAACCCCGGAAAGGTCGTTCCGATCCACCGCAGGCTCGCCGGGATGCTGACGAGCGAGACGCCCAGGATCACGACCAGGTACAGGCCGGCCGCGAGCGTGCGGCGGCGCGAGCGCCGCAGGGGCTCCGCGATCACGCGCGCCTGCCTCCGCGGCGAGGAGTCTGCGCGAGTCCCAACGCCGCCAGGGCCACGACTCCACATGCGGCGGCGAAGGCGTCGCCGTAGTGGACGTACGGCGTGATGTCGGATCGCGTTTCGACGACGCCGGCGCGCGCGCCTCGCGCACCGAGCTGCAGCGTGTCGAACGGCCGGCCGACGGGATCGATGAAGCCGGAGATGCCGGAGGTCGCCGCACGCGCGAGGAAGCGGCGCGTCTCGACGGCACGGAACACCGCGATGGACAGGTGCTGAGCGCCTGCCCCGAGACCCGCAGTGTCGAGCCAGCCGTCGTTGGACAGGTTGACGAGCACCTCGGCGCCGGCGCGCACCCGCGCGCGCGCGAGCTCGGGGAAGACCACCTCGTAGCAGATCAACATGCCCAGGCGGCCGATGGCGCTCGCGAGCACGGTCGGGCCGATTCCGGCCTCGAACGTGGGCTCGTCACCGGCGGCCGCCGCCTCGCCGAGCGGCGCCGGGCGGTACTCGGCGAAGGGGACGAGGTGGCGCTTGTCGTACGCCGTCCGCGATCCGGTGGGCGGCTGGAGGAAGGCCGAGTTGAACGCCCGCTTGCCGGCGACGCTCGCCTCGAGCCGCGGCGCGCCGAACACCAGGCCCGCGCGCGTCGCGGCCGCCAATGCCTCGAGCGTCGGGAGGAGTTGAGGGAGATCGTCGGGGTAGTCGGCGAGCGCGTACTCCGGCCAGAGCAGGAGATCCGGCCGCGCGTCCGCGATCACGCGCCGCGACAGGTCGGCGTAGATCAGCGCCGCGCGATCGACGCCGATGCGACCCAGCGCACCGGACGTGTTGCCCTGCACGACCGCGATGGTCGCGCGCGCGCCCGGCGCCCGCGCCGCTTCCTGCGCGATGCGGACGCGGCCGTATGCGAGCGCGCCCACGAGCAGGCACGTCGCGGCCGCGAGCGGCAGCGTGGAGGCCGCGAGCGTCCGCGCCGGCGCCCGCGTCGCGAGCGTCCGCAGCGCGAGATAGAGGCCGACGTTCACCGCCGCGATGCCGTAGGACAGCACGTAGACGCCTCCCCACTCGGCGACCTGGATGAGCGCGAGCCAGCGCCACTGCGAGTGCCCGAGGAGCTCCCACGGCAGCCCGCTCCACAACGTGGCACGGGCCCACTCGCCGGCGACCCAGAGCGCCGGCACGGCAACCAGCGCGAGCCACGGATCGCGGCGCAGGAGGGCCCTGGCGCCGAGGGCGAAGAGGGCGAGGTATCCCGATACGAACAGGGCACAGATCGCGGCGCTGAAGAGGAGTGCCGGCAGCACGCCGGTCGTGAAATAGGCGCGCACGGCGGTCACGACCCAGGGTACCGTGAGCGCAAAGAACGCCGCGCCGTAGAGCGCGCCGGCCGCGAGGGCGCCCCGTCGGCTCGCCCGGTCCGCGACCCGGAGGAGCGGCAGCAGGGCGACGAAGGCGCAGACGCTCACGTCGTGCGGCGGGAAGGCGGCGGCGTAGAGCGCCCCGCCCGCGATGAGGCACACCGGAGGGAGCGCGCGTCGGAGCATCGTGGAGCGCCTCAGGTGCCGGCGGCGGCGAGTTGTGCGGCCGGAAAGGCCCGCGGCAGCGTGAGGAGGAAGGTGGCGCCCGCCCCGAGCTGCGAGCGCACCGCAATGTCGCCTCCCATCTGGCGCGCGAGACGACGCGCCACCGCCAGGCCGATACCCGTCCCTTCGCAGTAAGGGTCGTCGCCGAGCCCGCCCTGTTGAAACGGCTCGAAGATGCGCTCCTGCTGCTCCGGCGCGATCCCGGCGCCGGTATCGCGGATCGCGATCGTCACCGCCGTGCTCGCGCCCTCGGCCGAGATGCCGATCGCCCCCGCCTCGGTGAACTTGGCGGCATTCGACAGGAGGTTCATCAGCACGACCCGGACCTTGGCTTCGTCGGCGAGGACCGCCGGCACGTCGTCGCCGATCTCGACCGTCAAGACGATCGGCTTGGAGCCGACGAAGTACTCGGCCCAGCGCCGCGTCTCGCGCCGGACGCTGTCGGCGCCGATCACCACCGGCGTGCTGCTCCCCGACCCCGCGTCGGCGTCCGACAAGCGCAGGAAACCGTCCACGAGGTGCAGGAGCATCTCGGCGCTTCTCCGCACCGAGCCGAGCAACGCCGCGCCTTCGGGCGCGACGAGACGCTCGTCGCCGAGCACGTCGCAGTACCCGAGGATCACGTTCAGCGGCGTGCGGAACTCGTGCGAGATGTTGGCGACGATCTGCGACTTGAGGCGCTCCGCCTCGCGCACCCGCCGCAGGTGCTCGTATGACTTCAGCGCGACGCCGACCCACAAGAGGAGCTTGTCCGGGCCCTCGCTCTTGTCGTGATAGCCCTGGATGTCGAGCGAACCGAGCATCTGCAGGGGCGGCTTCTCACCCGAATAGCCCGTCTGGAGCACGATCTGCACCTCGCTGTCGCGCTTCCTCACTTCGGCGACGAGCTCCTCCCCGGTCATCTGCGGCATGAAGTAGTCGACGAGCAACAGGTGCACGTCGTGCGCGGCGAAGAGCGCCAGCGCCTCCCTGCCGCTGTTGGCGATGAGCACCCGATGGCCTTCCGCCTCGAGCACGAGCTTGGTCGACAGCAGCGTCGCCTCCTGATCGTCGACCACGAGCACGAGGTAGCCCGACGCCGGGCGGTGGGCGCGCTTGCGTGCCATCAGGCGGATTTTCCAGCAACGGGTATGCCACCGTGAAGCGGACGCGACCGTCCACGAGGGCCGCTACACGCGGCATCGTCGCGGAGATGGCTGCTCGGGAACGGCCGCAACCGTCATTGGTGCGACGCGCTCGCTGTGCCGTCGTCGCCGCGGCACTCCTGCGACCCTCGCATGCTCTCAGGCATGACAAGTCGGGCGCGCGTCTCCGGACAGGCGTGCGCGCCGCTCAAGGGACGGCGGTCGCGCTCCGATAGCGTCTGCGGGCCTCGTGTGCGGACCATCCTGATCATCGAGGGCAACGGCGCCGGGCGCGACGAGCTGCGGGAGGTCCTCGAGCTCGAGGGATGCACCGTCGTCGTGGCGGCGCATCGCGAGGATGCGCTGTCGGCCATGCGCCGCGAGCATCCCGATCTGATCCTCTGCGACGTCCGCGCCGGCACGCCCGACGGATTCGCCGTCCTGGCGGCACTGCGGGCGGATGCCGCCCTCGGCGCGGCACCGTTCTTCCTCCTGAGCCCGCGCCGCGATGCCGGCGAGTTGCAGCGCGCCATCGATCTCGAGGCCGATGGCTACTTCGGCGAGCCGTACGAGACGGCGGCCCTGCTCGCGGCGATGAACGCGCACCTGTCGCACGAGTAGACGCTCCCTTGAAAGACCCGTCCGTCCTGGGAGACTCTCCGCGGATGGATGGCACGTCGATCGATGCGCTGGCGGCCGCCTTTCGCGCGTGCACCCTACCGCACGCGCAGTGGACGCACGCCGCCCACCTGCGCGTGGGGGCGTGGCACGTGCATCACCATGGGCCGGAGACGGCGCTCACGATGCTGCGGACCGGCATACGCCGGTTGAACGATGCGCACGGTACGGTGAACTCGGCGAGCAGCGGCTACCACGAGACGATCACCGTCGCGTACGTCCGTCTCATCGCCAGCTATCTCTCGACCGGGGCGCCCGGGATGCCGCTCGAGCGCCGCGCCGCGCGCTTGGTCGAGGGACCCCTCGGCGCCCGCACGTTCCTCCTGCGTTTCTGGTCACGCGATCTGCTGATGTCGGAGCGGGCGCGGCGGGAATGGGTGCCGCCCGACCTGGCACCGCTCGCGTGGGACGGTCGTTCGTAGGCACGGCCACCTGCGTCAGCGGCTCGGTGCACGCGCAGTGGCTGAACGTGGCAGACTGGTCCGCGCGCGGCCATCCCGCGATCGCGCAGCACCGTGATCCTGGACACCGGACGCTTCGAGGTGGCCGGCCGGGTGCTGCTCGGGCTCGACCCGGGATCGCCCCGTCGTCTGATGGACGCGCGGCCGTCCGTCGGCGAACGGGCGTGTCAGCCGAGGAAGAAGTGCACCGACCGGTCGGCGAGGTCGATCACCGGCGCCCAGTAGACGCCGAGGACGACCGTCGGCACGGCCAGGAAGAAGAGGAGGCAGGCGTTGTGCGCGTCGAGCACGACCACGCCCTCGCTCGCCGTCGGGCATGTCGAGGAACATCGTCCGCACGATGCGCGCGTAGTAGTAGAGCGCGACGAGGCTGTTCGCGAGGCCGACCAGCGCGAGCAGATAGAACTGCTGCCTTCACGACCGCGGCGAAGAGATAGAACTTGCCGACGAAGCCGGCGAGCGGCGGGAGGCCGGCGAGCGAGAAGAGGAAGATCGCCATCGCGACCGCGGGCACCGCGCCGCCGCGCCACGCGAGGCCGCGGAACCCCTCGATGTCCTCGCGCCCGGTCGAGTTCACGACCACCATGACGACGAGGAACGCGCCGATGTTCATCAGGTAGTACGTGACCAGGTAGAAGAGCATGGCGCGCAGCCCGTCGTCGTTCAGGACGACGAAGCCCATGAGCATGTAGCCGGCGTGGGCGATGCTCGAGTACGCGAGCAGGCGCTTCACGTTCTGCTGGTTCAGCGCGGCCAGGTTGCCGAGCGTCATCGTCACCATGCAGATGACGAGCATGAGCTGCGGCCACTCGACGCCGGCTCAGGAACTGCCAGCCGCCGCCGCCCACCGCCTGCGACAGGCCCGGGTAGAAGAGCCGCATGAGGATGCGCGAAGCCCGCCGCCTTCGAGCCCACCGAGAGGAACGCGGTCACCGGAATCGGCGCGCCCTGGTAGACGTCGGGCGCCCACATGTGGAACGGCACCGACGCGATCTTGTAGCCGAAGCCCGCGAGGATCAGCAGGACCGCGATGAAGAGCGTGAGCGGCGTGGGTCGTGCCCTGCGCGAGCGCGGCGTTGATCGTACGCGTAATCGAGGCTGCCGGTGAGCGCCGTAGAGCCAGCTCATGCCGTAGATCATGGTGCCGGACGCGACGCCGCCGTAGATGAGGTACTTGAGCGCCGCCTCGCCCGAGCGCCGGTTGTGCCGCAGGTAGCCGGTGAGGACGTACGACGTCAGGCTCACGAACTCGAGCGACAGGTACGCCATCAGGAGGTTCGCGGCCGACGCCATGTAGAGCATGCCGACCGTGGAGGCGAGGATGAGCCCGTAGTACTCGCCCTCGTTCGTGCCCCGCACCTCGTTCGAGCCGATCGACATCCACACGGTCGCGAAGGCCGCCAGGCAGAAGAGGATCTTGAAGAACACCGCGAAGTCGTCGACGACGACCATGCGCGAGTAGAGCCACCCCTCGCCCCAGCCGAAGAGCCCGTGCACGAGCCACGTCTCGGTGAACGGCACGCGCAATCCGATCGCCGCGAGCAGCGCGAAGGCGCAGCCGAAGAGCGCCAGCGACCCGAGATGCTCCTTGGCGCGCACCACGAGATCGGCGACGAAGACGATGATCGCCGCCGCCATCAGCAGCAGCTCGGGGTACGAGTAGGCGCAGGCTCTGGACGTTCGTGAGGTTCATCTGGCCTCGCCCTCCGCCCGCGCGCGGCTCATCGCAGCGACGCGAGGGCGCCGGGGCCCGCCGCGGCGACGACCTTGTTGAGGTTCACCAGCGAGGTGTTGATCAGATCGAGGACCGGCGTGCGGGTACACCCCGAGGATGACGACGATGACGCCGAGCGGCACGAGCGTCACCAGCTCGCGCGCGTTGATCTCGGGAAGGCCGAGGTACTTCTCGTTCGGGGCGCCGAGATAGATGCGCTGCATCGTCCAGAGCATGTAGCCGGCGGTCAGGATGACCGCGCTGGCGGCGACGATGGTGAGGCCCGGGTACCTCTGCCACGCGCCGAGCAGCACGAGCACCTCGGAGATGAACGCCGAGAGACCGGGCAGGCCCATCGCCGCGAAGAACGCGAGCGCGGTGACGCCCGTGTAGACGGGCATGATCCCGGCGAGTCCGCCGAAGCCCTCGATCTGCGCGGTGGTGCGCCCGGTCGTAGATGACCCCGACGAGAAGGAAGAGCATGGCGGTGACCGTGCCGTGGTTGAACATCTGCAGCACGGCGCCGTTGATCCCCTGCGGCGTGAAGGCCGCCATGCCGAGCATCACGTAGCCCATGTGGCTGATGCTCGAGTACGCGACGAGCTTCTTCAGGTCCGTCTGCGCCATGGCGCAGAGCGCGCCGTAGATGATGTTCCAGGTGCCGAGCGCGGCGAGGAACCAGAACGCCAGGTCCGCGGTGGCGACCGGCAGCACGCCGAAGTTGATGCGCAGGATGCCGTAGGTGCCCATCTTCAGGAGCACGCCGGCGAGGATCACCGAGATGGCGGTCGGCGCCTCGACGTGCGCGTCGGGCAGCCAGGTGTGGAACGGAAACGCCGGGATCTTGATCGCGAAGCCGATGAAGAGGGCGAGCCAGAGCAGATGCTGCAGGCCGAGGCCCCAGATGATCGGGGTCGTGCCGTAGGTCGAGCTCTGCGCCATGAGCTGCGTGATGTCGAAGGTGTGCGGCTCGTTGGAGAAGTACAGGACGAGCATCGCGATCAGCATCAGGACGCTGCCGGCCAGGGTGTAGAGGAAGAACTTGATCGCGGCGTACTCGCGCCGCGGCCCGCCCCAGATGCCGATGAGGAAGTACATCGGCAGCAGCATGACCTCCCAGAAGATGTAGAAGAGGAAGAAGTCGAGGGCGACGAAGACGCCCATCATGCCGGTATCGAGGAGCAGGAACAGCGCGAAGTAGCCCTTGACGCCCTTGTCGATGCCCCACGAGGCGAGGATGCAGATCGGGCACAGCAGCACCGTCAGCAGGACCATCGAGATGCTGATGCCGTCCACGCCGACGAAGTAGTTGATGTTGTACGACTCGATCCACGGCGCCCGCTGCACGAACTGGAACGCGGCCGTCGTCCGATCGAAGTGCATGAACAGCCAGATGCCGATCACCAGCGGCGGCAAGGTGAAGAGCAGAGCCGTCTGCTTGATGAGCGCGTGCGCCCGTGACGGCAGACAGAGAATCACCGCCGCGCCGAGCAGCGGCAGGAACGTGACCCAGGTGAGGATGCTCATCGTCAGAGTCTCCAGTCGCCGCGCTAGAAGAGCCGGGCGAGCAGCACGATCGTGACCGCCCCGACGATCACGTAGAGGTACGCGTTGATGCTGCCGGTCTGCACCCGCCGCAGCCGCGAGCCGAGATCGTAGGTGCGGTTCGCAATGAGGTTGACGAGCCCATCGATGACGCGATTGTCGAAGAGCCCGTCGAGCCACGAGACGGCGACGGTGACCCGCGCGGCGCCGTTGACGATGCCGTCGACGATCGTCCCGTCGAACCAGGCGAAGATCCGCGACAGCACCAGGGTGCCGCGGACGAAGACCGCCCAGTAGAGCTCGTCCACGTAGTACTTGTTGTAGAGGATCCGGTAGGGCACGCCGCCGCCGACCTCGGCGATCGCGTCGGGCGACGCCGCGTGGCGGTAGTAGAGGACGTACGCGATCAGGAACCCCGTCGCGGCGACGGCGACGGAGATCAGCATCAAGGTCCACTCGAGCCCGGCGTCGTGGCTGGCGTGCGCCGCCATCTCGTGTCCGGAGGCGAACACCGGCTCGAGCCACGCCTCGAAGCGGTTGCCGCCGCCGAGGAACTCCGGCACGCCGAGATAGCCGACGAGGATCGCGCCGATCGCGAGGAGCACGAGCGGCATCGTCATGCTGCGCGGCGACTCGTGGACGTGGTGCGCGACGTGATGGTCCGCACGCGTCTCGCCGAAGAAGGTCATGAAGACCTGGCGGAACATGTAGCAGGCGGTCATACCGGCCCCGGCGACGCCGATGATCCACAGGGTGGCGTTGCCATGCGGGCTCGAGAACGCCTTCCACAGGATCTCGTCCTTCGAGAAGAACCCGGACGTGAGGGGCGTGCCGGTGAGCGCGAGCGTCGCGACGAAGAAGGTCCAGAAGGTGGTCGGCATCTTGTCCTTCAGGCCGCCCATCTTCCGCATGTCCTGCTCGCCGCTCATGCCGTGGATGACGCTACCCGAGCCGAGGAAGAGACAGGCCTTGAAGAACGCGTGCGTCACCAGATGGAAGACTCCTGCCGCGTAGGCGCCGACCCCCATCGCGAGGAACATGTAGCCGAGCTGGCTCACCGTCGAGTACGCGAGGACGCGCTTGATGTCGTTCTGGACGAGACCGATCGTGGCCGCGAAGAATGCCGTTGCGGCGCCGATCCCGGCGACGACCGCCAGCGTCTCGGGCGCCATCGCGAAGAGGAAATTGAGGCGCGCGATCATGTACACGCCGGCGGTCACCATCGTGGCGGCATGGATCAGCGCCGAGACCGGCGTCGGTCCCTGCATCGCGTCCGGCAGCCAGACGTAGAGCGGGATCTGCGCGGACTTGCCGGTGGCGCCGATGAAGAGGAAGAGCGTGGCGAGGATCACGACCGGCAGACCCCAGATCGTCCGGCCCTCGAGGCTGACCGCGTGGTGCTGGATGTCCCGGAACACGACGGTGCCATGGCCGGCGGCGTCGAGGCTCCAGAAGATGAGGAAGATGCCGAGGATGAAGCCGAAGTCGCCGATCCGGTTCACGATGAAGGCCTTGTTGCCGGCGGTCGTGTTGACTGCTCGCGCCACCAGAAGCCGATCAGCGCGAACGAGCATAGCCCGACACCCTCCCAGCCGACGAACATCAGCAGCAGGCTGTCGCCGAGCACGAGCGTGAGCATCGCGAACATGAAGAGGTTCAGGTACGCGAAGAAGCGCCAGTAGGCGTCGTCCTCGTGCATGTAGCCGATCGAGTAGATGTGGATCAGGCCGCCGACGCCGGTGACGACGAGGATCATCACGCACGAGAGCGGGTCGACCCAGAAGGCGACGTCGGCCTTGAGCGTACCGATGTCGATCCAGCGCCAGACGTCGTCGAGCAGGAAGCGATGCTCCGGCGCCATGCCCTTCAGCTGCAGGAAGGCCCGCACGGCGATGAGGAACGCGAGCATCACGGGGGTCACCGCGATGGCGCTGATCGCGCTCTTGCCGAAGCGCCGCTGGATGGTCGAGCCACAGAGGCCGTTCACCGCCGCGCCGAGCAGCGGCAGCAGCGGGATCCAACGCAGATACGAGACGGCGGTGATCTCCATCAGTAGCGCAGGGAGTCCGTCGCCTCGACGTCGATGCTGTCGAAGTTCTGGTAGATGCCGAGGACGATGGCGAGCCCGATCGCCGCCTCGGCGGCCGCGAGCATGATGACGAAGATCGCGAACACCTGGCCGTCGATGCTCGCGCCGCCGTAGCGGGCGAAAGCGATGTAGTTGATGTTGGCCGCGTTCAGGATGAGCTCGATGCCCATCAGGATGCCGATCGCGTTCTTGCGCGTGAGCACGGTGTACAGCCCGAGCGCGAAGACCAGGAGCCCGACGATCAGGAAATGCTCGAGGCTGACGCCCTCCATCCGGTCAGCTCTTCAGCTCTTTGCGCGAGACGACGATCGCCCCGATCAGCACGGACAGGAGGACGAACGAGGCGAACTCGAACGGCAGCACGTAGGGGCCGAGGAAGGCGTTCCCCACGGCGTAGGTGCTCGGCGCGTCGGGCATGCTCGCCACCACCGGCCAGGCCGTGTGATGGACGGCGTACGCCATCATCCCGCCCACGGCGCCGACCACGATCCCCGCCGGAAGCCGCCCGACCGAGCGGTTGGACACCTCGACGTTGGCGATCCGGTGGGTGAGCATGACGGCGAAGAGGATCAGGACCAGGATGCCCCCGATGTAGATGAGCACCTGGGCGGCGGCGACGAAATCCGCGGCGAGAAAGACGTACATCGCCGCGACCCCGAAGAGCGTCCCCATGAGGGCGAACGCCGAGTAGACGATGTTCGATGAAAAAGCGACCGCCGCGGCCGAGCCGACCGTCAGGAGCGCGAAGGCGTAGAACACCACCACAGACAGCGACACCGCAGGCATCCATTCCTCTCGTGTGGGGCAACCCGACCCTACTGGCTAAGGCCCCGTCGCGAATAGCAAACTCCGGGACGCCCCGCAAACCGCAGGCGCCGTCACGCGCGCCGGCCGGGAGCCGTCGCCGGCCGGCTCCCTCAGGCCTGGATCGCCGCGGCGTCCACCGTCGCGGGGACGCGGACGAGCGGACTGTCCTCGGGCCCGAGCGCGCTCAACTCGACGCTCAGCTCCCACAGCTCCCGCGCCAGCGTGCGATCGTGCGATGCTTCCGAGGAAGGCGCGGCGTGACGCTTCTCGAAGTAGGCGCCGCTGACGTTGCCGGCGTTCGGATCGACCGCCAGCCATGCGAGATTCGCACCCGACCGTCGCGGCGAGTTGACGTTGCCGACGACGAGCGACAGCAGCGGCCGCAGGACGGGCAGGACCACCGACCAGAGCGCCCTCATCGGCCGCGAGTAGGTCCGCGCGAGGCCGGTGCCCGGCATGAGGCCGGGGTCGAAGGCGTTGACGACGGGTGAGCGGTGGCCGAGCGCCTGCAGCCGGCGGTCCATCTCGTAGGCGGTGAGGACGTTGCAGAGCTTGGAGGTCGTATAGGCGCGCCGCCCGAGGAGGCGCGGCGGGTCCGGCTCCGCCATCGTCTGGGGAAAGGCGGCGTCCCTGGCGGAGCGGATGCGCGGCGGCGGCATGCCCGTCCGCTGCGCCGGGTCGTGCGTGCCGCTCGCGACGATGACGATCCGACCGTCGGGCGCCATGTGGTCGAGCAGCAGGTTGGCCAGGAGGAAATGCCCGAGATGATTGACCGAGAACGTCATCTCGGCACCGCTCTCGCCGAAGGTAAGGCCGTGCGCGAATTGCAGGCCCGCGTTGCACACGAGCGCGGCAAGCGGCGGATCGGCGGCCCGCACGCGCGCGGCGCACGCCCGCACCGAGGTGCGGCTGGCGAGATCGAGCGGCTCGACCAACACGCGCGCGTCACCGTGACGACGCCGCAGCGCCGCGGCCTCGCTCTCGAGGCGCTCGGGCGAGCGGCCCGCCATCACCAGCACGACCTCCGGATCCTGCGCCAGCAGCGCCCGGCAGCATTCGAGGCCCAAGCCGCTGCTCGCCCCCGTCACGACGACGTGCCTTCCCATGGCCACCTCCGTGCGACCGATCTGTACGACGTTCAGATAGCAGCCCGATCTGGACGTCGGCCTCCTGATCGGAGGTGCGCGGACCGGGCGCGAACGCCGCTGCGCCACAAGACCGCGGCCGGGTCCGTGATTGCGAGCGCGGGACTATTCCTCGCCGGCGCCCGCGAAGTCGGTCAGGTACGCCATGCCGCGGTCGAGGATTGGCGCGATCTCCGGATCGGTCTCGGGCCCCTTCTTCGGCTTGTAGGCGACGACCGGCTGCTTGACGAAGCGCCGCAGCATGCTCTCGAGCGAGTAGTCGGCGCCCTCGAACTCCGAGGTGTGGTGGATCGAGCCCGTGGGGCACGGCTCGCTGCAGAGCCCGCAGTACATGCACTTGGCGATGTCGATGTCGAAGCGGTTCAACATCATCGCCTTCGTCTGCTTGTCCTTCACCGCGTCGATCACGATGCAGTCGATCGGACAGGCCCGCTCGCACGCCAGACAGCCGGTGCAGATCTCGAGGTCGACCTCGAGGATGCCGCGGTAGCGGAAGGGCAAGGTGTCCTGGATGCGGATCGGAACGCGGTCCGGGTACTGCACCGTGTAGGGACGCCGGACGAAGTGCGAGAAGGTGACGGACATCCCCTCGAAGATCGTCGCGACCGACTCTTTGATGTTGGTGAAGTACCCCACGGTCGTGTGCTCTCCTGGACTGCGCCTCAGATGATGGGATTGAAGTAGTAGTCGACGTCGCGCAGCTTGGCGCGGCGCAGATGGAAGCGCACGCGGCCGAAGAAGAAAACGATGATCCCCGCGCCCATCGCCGTCATCGCCAGCTGCACCACGCGATCGAGGCCGGCGGGCACGATCGTCATCCAGATCGCGGTGGCGACGAGGTTCACGATCGCGATCGGCACCATGTACTTCCAGCAGAGCGACATGAGCTGATCGACGCGGACCCGCGGCAGCGTCGCGCGTACCCACATCGCGATGAACACCCAGAAGTAGGACTTGAGGAAGAACGTCACGAACTGCAGCGCCGCCAGCAGTACCGGATTGTCGGTGACGTGCGGCACCTGCCAGCCGCCGAGGAAGAGCGTGGTGACGATGGCGCCGATCACGTACAGGTTGCCCCACTCGGCGAGGAAGAACAGCAGATAGCGCATGCCGCTGTACTCGGTGCAGAAGCCCGCCACCAGCTCCGACTCGGCCTCCGGCAGGTCGAACGGCGTGCGGTTGCCCTCGGCGAGCGCCGCCACGAAGAAGATGAAGAAGGCGGCGAACGTGAACGGGTTGTGGAAGAGGAACCAGTGCCACGGCGCCCAGCCCTGCGCCCGGATGATGCCCTGCATGCTGAGCGTGCCGGTGAGGAGCACGATGGGGAAGATCGAGAGGGCCGCCGGGATCTCGTAGCTCACGATCTGCGCCGCGGAGCGGATGCCGCCCAGCAACGACCACTTGTTGTTCGACGCCCACCCCGCCATCAGCACGCCGACGACGACGAGCCCGGTCACCGCCGTGACGTAGAGGATGCCGATGTTGAGGTCGGCGACGACGAGCTGCGCCCCGAACGGGATGACGGCGAAGGTGGCGACGAAGCCGACGACGACCAGGTAGGGCGCGAGCGAGAAGAGCCAGCGATCGGCCGCCGTCGGGATGATGTCCTCCTTCAGCATGTTCTTGATGCCGTCGGCGAGCCACTGGAGGAAGCCCTGCGGCCCGACCCGGTTCGGCCCGATGCGCGATTGGATGCGCGCCCACACCCGCCGCTCGAGCCAGCTGGTGATGCCGGCGACCGGCAGCACGAAGACGAACACGACGATCGCGCCGAAGATCAGCATCGCCAGCGCCGCGACGAGCTGGTACGGCGCGCCCGCGAACGCGCCACCCTCGCCGGTCAGCCGCAGGACGAGGTCCTTCATCGATCGATCTCCGGCGCGACGAGGTCGAAGCTCGCTACCACCGCGATCAGGTCGGCGAGCATCAGCCCGCGGCTCACCTTGTCGATGATGCTCGTGGCGGTGAAGGAGCCGGTGCGGATCTTCACGCGGTGCGGATACTCGGTGCCGTCGCTGACGCAGTACCAGCCCATGTCGCCGCGCGCGCTCTCGATGCGGACGTAGCGTCGCCGGCCGGCGGCTTGAACTTGCGCGGCACCTTGCCGAGCACCGGGCCTTCGGGCATCGCCGGCGAGGGCACTGGCGCAGGATCCTGCACGACTCGCTGCATCTCGCGGATGCGGACCATGTAGCGGTCGAAGCAGTCGCCGACGCGTGCCGCGCTCGCCGCGTGCCGACCGGCACGTCGAAGTCGAGCTCGGGATAGACCGAGTACGGCAGGTCCTTCCGCACGTCGAACTTCACGCCCGAGCCGCGCAGGTTCGGGCCGACGAGGTTGTAGTCGATGGCGTCGGCCGCGCTGATCACGGCGACGTTGGCGAGCCGCTCGACGTAGATCTTGTTGTAGGAGATGAGCGCGTTGTACTCGTCGATCAGCGGCTCGAAGCGGTCGAGGAAGGCGACGCGCCTTCGCGCACCCAGTCCGGCGGCAGGTCCCAGGCGACGCCGCCGATCCGCATGTAGTTGAAGGTGAGGCGCGCACCGCACAGCTCCTCGAGCAGATCGTTGATGTACTCGCGCTCGCGCAGCGCATGGGTGAACGGCGTGTAGGCGCCGATGTCCATGCCCATGCTGCCGACCGAGAGCAGGTGGCTCGAGATGCGGTTGAGCTCGACCGCGATCACCCGGCAGTACTCGGCGCGCCGCGGCACCTCGATGCCGGCGAGCTTCTCGCACGCCATCGCCCAGCCCTGGTTGCAGGGCATCGCCGCGACGTAGTCGACGCGGTCGGTGTACGGCATGAACCCGTGGTAGCCGACCTTCTCCGCGATCTTCTCGATCGAGCGGTGCAGGTAGCCGACGTCGGGGATCGCCTCGCGCATCACCTCGCCGTCGGCCTTGACGATGAAGCGCAGCACGCCGTGCGTGCTCGGGTGCTGCGGCCCCATGTTGAGCGTCATCTCCTCGGTCGCGAGGCCGTCCTCGCGACGACGTCGACCTCGACGTCGCTATCCGCCGAGACCTCACAGCATGCTCTCCCGCTTGGTGCTGATGCCGTGGTACTCCGTCGGCTCGACGAAATCCTTGCGCAGCGGATGGCCGACCCAGTCCTCGGGCAGGAGGATGCGCCGCAGGTCGGGATGGCCCTCGAAGACGACGCCGAGGAGATCGAAGATCTCCCGCTCCTGCCAGATCGCGGTGCGCCCAGACGCGCCGACACGCGTCGGCGATCGTCGGGTTGTCGCGCGGCACGCCGACCTTCACACGCCGGCGTGACGCTGCGGAGTACGAGAAGAGATGGTAGACGACCTCGATCTCGTTCGCGCTTCGGGTAGTCGACGCCGGACTCGTTCGAGAGGCAGTCGAACGCCGATCGCCGGATCGCTCTTGAGGTACGCAGCAGACCGCGACGATGGCGGCGGCTGCGCGACGCGGATCGCGGGCTCGGCACCGCTCTCGAGCGGGCCGACGGCCGCCCGCGAATCGCGCCTGCAGAGCGCTGGTGGAAGGCGGCGGCGTCCACCGGGCGGGGCCTACGCCTCGACGGCGGCGAGCGCTCGCCGTCGCCGCGCCGTACGAGCCACTTCTCCTGCATCATCTTCTCCTGCAGCTTGAGCAGGCCCTCGGTGAGCGACTCGGGACGCGGCGGGCAGCCCGGGGACGTACACGTCGACCGGGATCACCTTGTCGACGCCGTCGCAGACCGAGTAGGCGAGCTGGAAGAGCCCGCCGCAGTTGGAGCAGCTCCCCATGGAGATGACGTACTTCGGATCGGGCATCTGGTCGTAGAGGACCTTGGTGCGGAGCGCCATCTTCAGGGTGAGCGTGCCGGCGACGATCATCAGGTCCGACTGCCGCGGCGTCGCGCGCGGCACCGCGCCGAAGCGATCGAGGTCGGAGCGCGGGCCGCCCGTCTGCATCATCTCGATGGCGCAGCAGGCGAGACCGAAGAGCATGTACCAGAGCGACGATTTGCGGGTCCAGTTGAGCATCTCGTCGATCTTCGTGGTGACCGTGAACTCGGGCATGGTGTTGAGCAACGACACGGGACGCTCCTTCTGGTCAGGCGGCTTTCGAGAGATCGTCCGACCGCTCGGCCGGGAGCTGCTTCACCCACTCCAGGTCGTGCTTCACCCACACGTAGACGAGACCGACGCGCGAGGATGCCGATGAACAGCAGCATCTCGACGAGCGCGAACGCCCCGCGTCCGCTCCGCGAGCCAGTCCCGGAACACCGCGACCACCGGGTACATGAAGGCGACCTCGACGTCGAAGATCACGAAGATCAGCGCCACCAGGTAGAAGCGGATGTTGAAGTTGATCCAGGCGCTGCCGGTCGGCGGCTCGCCGCACTCGTAGGTCTCGAGCTTCGGCGCCAACGGGTTCGATGGGCGCAGCAGCCGGCCGAGGCCGAGCATCATCGCCGCGAGCCCGAGGCCCGAGCAGCAGGAAGACGAGCACGTTGGCAAAATCGAAGTACATTCAGCGGCCCGACGAACACCTCTAGGTAACAGCATCCTGGAGGAGAAATCAAACCAGCTTGCGGGCTTACCGCACGACGGCCGTGGCTCGCGACGTCACGACGGCCGGCGGCGCGGGCGCACGAGCGGCACGCCCTGCTCGTCGATCCGGACGTGGACGTCCGCGTCGAAGATCGCCCGCAGCGTCGGCTCGGTGATCACCTCGGCCGGCGGGCCCTCGCGAGCCAATCGGCCCTCGCGCAGGAAGACGATGCGCCGGAAGTACATCGCCGCGATCGTGAGATCGTGCAGGACGGCGACGACGGTGAGGCGCTCGCGGCGATTCAGCTCGGCGAGGAGGTCCAGGATCTCGATGGCATGGCGCAGATCGAGGAAGGTCGTGGGCTCGTCGAGCAGCAGGAGGCGCGGCTCCTGGGCGAGCGCCCGGGCCACGATGACCCGCTGGCGCTCGCCGCCCGACAGCTCGGCGAGGGGGCGATCGGCGAGCGCCAGGATCCCCGTGCGGCGCATGGCGTCCTCCGCCACCTCGACGTCGTGCGCGCCCTCGAGACCCAACCCACGCAGGAAGGGCGCGCGGCCGATGAGCACCATCTCGCCGACGCGATAGGGAAAGCTGAGCGCCGACTCCTGCGGCACGACCGCCACCGTGCGCGCGACCGCGCGGCGGTCCCAGGCGCCGAGATCGCGGCCGGCGAGACGCACGACGCCGGCGGACGGCCGGCGCACGCCCGAGAGCAGGCCGAGCAGGGTGGACTTGCCGGAGCCGTTCGGGCCCGCGATCGCGAGCATCTCTCCCTCGGCGACGTCCAGCGTCAGGTCCGCGATCGCACGGCGCCGTCCGTACGCGAAGGTGACGTGCTCCAGCGCGAGCAGCGGGGTGTCGCTCACGCCCCTACCCTGCGGCGCTCGCGGCGCAACAGATAGGTGAAGAACGGCGCGCCGCAGAGCGCCGTCACGACCCCGACCGGCATCTCGGTGCCGCCGAGCGCGGTGCGCGCGATGGTGTCGGCCCACACGAGAAAGATCGCGCCCGCGAGATAGCTCGCCGGCAGCAGCAGGCGGTGATCGCTGCCGGTGCGCAGACGGACGAGGTGCGGGATGACGAGGCCGACGAAGCCGATCATCCCGCTCACCGAGACGACGGCACCGACGAGCAACGACGCGGCGACGAACGTCACCAGCCGCGCGCGCTCGACCCGCACGCCGAGCTCCGCGGCGCGGTCGTCACCAAGGCTGAGACAATCGAGGTCACGCGCACGCGCGAGCAACACCCCGAGCCCGACCAGCGTGTACAGCACGAGCGCGCCGACCACGCCGTAGTCCGTCGTCCCGAGGCTTCCCATCAGCCAGAAGAGCACGCTGTGCGCCTGGTAGAAATCGACGACGGAGTTGATGAACATCAGCAACGCGCCCGCGAAGGCGTTGTAGATCACGCCGACGAGCAGCAGCGTGTACGACTCGACGCGTCCGCCGACGCGCGACAGCGTCACCACGATCCACATGCTCGCGAGCGCGCCCGCGAACGCCGCCGCCGGCACGACGACCGTGTGTCCGAGGAGCACGGGCCGCAGCACCAGCGCGCAGACGCCGGCGAGCGCGGCGCCGCTCGAGACGCCGAGGAGGTGCGGATCGGCGAGCGGGTTGCGCAGCAGCGCCTGCAGCGCCGCCCCGGCGGTCGCGAGCGCGCCGCCGACGATCGCCGCCATGAGGACGCGCGGAATGCGCGTGCGGAAGAGGATGACGGCGTCGGGGCTCGCGAGCGTGGGATCGAACGCGCGCCGCCAGTCGAGCCGCACGGGTCCGATCACCGCCGCCGCGACGAGCGTCAGCGCCAGCGCCGCCAGCAATGCGCCGTTGACGCGCAGCAGGCGCGCTCTCGTGAGCTGTCCTACCGCCATGCCTCGGGATGGATCAGCCGCGCCAGATCCGCGAAGCCGGCCGGCAAGCGCGGGCCGGGACGCAGGAGGCGATCGGAGCGGAACGCGTGCACACGACCGTCGCGCACCGCCGCGAGCGACGGCAGGCGTTGCCAGAAGCCGGCGCCGCCCTGCTCCTCCGTGCCCATGCTGGTGTCGATGATCACCTCCGGATCGCGCGCGACCACGTACTCGAGCGTGACGCGCGGCCACGCGCTGCCGGGCGGGGCGACGTTGACGGCGCCGGCCTCCGCCAGCAGCTCCCCGAGAAAGCTCGTATCGCCGACCGCGACGAGCGGATCCTGCCCCACCGCCATCAGCACCCGCCGCGGCGGCAGGCCGGCGACCCGCCGCCGTACCGCCTGCATCTCGCGCTCGATGCGCGCCACGAGCCGCTCCCCCTCCTGCGGGACGCCGGCCGCCGCGGCGATCCGACGGATCACCTCCGGCATCGCGGCGAGATGCTCCGGATCGGGCGCCTCGACCGGGATGCCGAGCCGCTCCAGGGTGAGCGCCGCCTCGTGGTTGCCGGGGCTCGGCGCGCCGATCACGACGTCGGGACGTTGCGCGATGATCGCCTCGACGCTCGGCGCGACGAAGGAGCCGATCTTGGGGAGGCTCCGCACCTCGGGCGGATAGTCGCAGAAGGTGGAGACCGCGACGACGCGGGCACCGGCGCCGAGTGCGAAGAGCGTCTCCGTGACCGACGGGGCGAGCGAGACGATGCGCGCCGGAGGCGCGACGGGCGCCTGCCCGGCAGCGGACGGCCCGGCCGCGGTCGCCGCGGCGAGGGCGCACACCATTGCGATCGTCGCTCGCTTCCACCGCATCGGATCGGACGCGCGCGCGTCAGAGCGGCCGCTCGGCGGGCTCGAGAAGGAAGCGGTAGCGCAGCTGCCCACTGACCGGGGTCCTGCCGGCGACGTGGAAGCGGCTGCGCCGCGCGACGACCACCGCGGCGTCGTCGAGCACGGGGAAGCCCGAGGAGCGTCCGATACGCGCCTCCTCGACGGCGCCGTCCCCGGCGACGCGCACCTCGACATCGACCGTCCCCTGCCATCCCCGGCGGCGCGCGCGCGCCGGATAGTCCGGCGCCGGACAGCTGGCGCAGGAGGCCCGCAGGTCGCCGCCGGCGCCGCTGCCGCTTCCGTTGCCGTTGCCGCTGCCGTTGCCCCCGCCAGTGCCGTCGCCACCAGCGGCGGCACTGCCACTGCCATCGCCGTTGCCGTCGTCGCCGCCGCCGCGTCCGCGCGCGGGCGGAGCGGGCGCGGGGCGCGCGGGCGCCGCACGCGCGGTTTCGCGACGCGTCGCCCGCGCGCGGAGGGGCGCCGCGGCGGACCGCGACACGGACGGCGGCGGCGCCGCGCGCAGGTCGGTCACGGGCGGCATCGGCTCCACTGCCGTGGTCGCGGGCGGACGTGCCGCGTCCGCTCCGTCAGGGGAGCCGCCGGCGCCGGCGGCGGCTTCCGTCGAGCCACCGCCGCCGGCATCGCCGAGCAGCGTCACGACGATCGGCCGCTCGAGCCGCCACGTCCGGGTGCCGAAGGCCGACAGCAGCGCCAGCAGCGCCGCATGGCACCCGAGCGACACCGCGAGTGCCCCCGTCCACCGTGTGCGCGTCGTCGTGCTCAGCTCGCCACCCTCCCCTCGGAAGGCCGTCCTCGGCTCTCCGTCCGGCGCAGATGTCCTGGCTCGGGGATCCTCCTCCCGTGACCGCCTTCCCAGGCACGCGGAGACCGGTGATCGCCGGCATCCCTGGCCCAGTGGCACTGCTGGTCACGCTCGTCCCCCCTCACAGTTGCGGGGCAGCGCCGGCCTCGTACCGGCTTCCCTGCGACGAACGGGCTGTCGGCACGCGCTTAGTATGGGCCTCGCGGCCTTGTCAACGACGCCCCCGTCGCGGCGCCGGCACCGCTGTTCCCGTACGCGCGGTCGCGGTAGAAACGGCGGCCATGGAGACGCAGGTGGACGACGCCGTGGTCGCGCACGACGTCGCGCAGATCCGCGCGCACGGCTTCGTCGTCGTCGAGGGCCTTCTCGCAGCCGACGATCTCGTCCGCATGCGCGCCGCCCTGCAGCCGCACCTCGACCGCGAGCTCTTCGGCCGCAACAATTTCGAGGGGCACCGCACCGAGCGCGTCTACTCGCTGGTCGGCGTCGCGCCGATCTTCGCCGCGCTGGTCGAGCACCCGCGCATCCTGGCGATCTGCGACGCCTTCCTCGAGCCCAACTATCTCCTCACGGCGTCCCAGGCGATCGAGATCCATCCCGGCGAGACGCCGCAGCCGCTGCACACCGACGACACCTTCTATCGCATCCCGCGGCCGCGCCAGGCCGTGAGCGTCAGCACCATCTACGCGGTCGACGACTTCACGGTCGAGAACGGCGCGACGCAGATCGTCCCGGGAAGCCACACCTGGCCGGACGAGGCGATCGAGCGCCTGCTCGCGGCGGCCGACTTCGCGACGGCGCCGCCGGACGCGCGCCAGCCGCGGGTGCCGGCGCTTCCCGAGGGCTTCGCCGATCGCCTCGTCGACGCCACGATGCCCGCCGGCTCGGCGATCGTGTTCCTCGGGACGCTGGTGCACCGCGGCGGCGCCAACCGCAGCGACCGTCCCCGCCTCGCGCTCTCGAACCAATACTGCGAACCGTGGGCACGCCAGCAGGAGAACTATACGCTCTCGATCCCGAAGGAGACGGCGCGTGCGCTCTCACCGCGGGTGCAGGCGCTGCTCGGCTACAGCATCCATCCCCCCTTCATGGGTCACGCGCTCGGACTGCATCCCCGCCGCTTCCTCGATCGCGATTGACGCGACCGTCAGCGGCGCACGCGCGTCCGCGGCAGCCCGAGCTCGGGCTCCGCGTCGTCGATCTCGTCTCCCCACTGGCACCAGCCGTCGCGGCGGTGGCGCGCGAACAGCTCGAGGTAGGGGCCGGGGCTGCACGCCTCGACGATGTCGTACAGCTCGTCGGGCTTGCGGGAGTGCTCGCGCTTGCGCGTCGCGAAGAGATTCACCTGGCGACGCCCCGGCGGCCGCGTCCGCAGGCTGCCGCGCACGCCGAACAGCACGAGCTCGGTGACGTTGCGGAAATAGAACCCGACGCCGCGACCATCCGGCCCACCGTCGTGGCGTACCTTGTACCAGACGAGATTCCCCTTGTACGCGAACCCCCACGCGGTCAGGACCTCGAGCCCCCACGACAGGAGCGCGTTCGGCGTCCAGAGGTACAGGTGCGAGCGCGGCGCGGCGTAGTCGCCCACGGGCAGAGCCTGGATGTCCTGCATCGTCATCGTCCCGTAGCGACGCAGCCGTCGATGCTCCGGTGCCATCTTCCCGGTCCGATTCTGGAAGCGCCAGGGCGGGTCGGCCAGAATGGTGCCGAAGGGTCCCCCGACAGGGCGACGAAGATCGGCGATCGCGTCGATCGTATTCCGGCTCTGTCCGCTCCGCGCCATCGTGCGCCCTCGTTAGTCCGAACCCGCGTCGCGGACAACCGCGGACCGGTCCGACGCGGGCGGCAAAACTCGCGCCGCGCGGCGAATCGCGCTATGGTGGCGGCCATGCTGAAATCCACGCCTCGTCGCAGGACCCCGAGCGAGACCACCCCGCCGTCCAAGCACCCTCTGGCCGGCAACGAGATGAACGGCGCCGACATGATCGTCCAGGTCCTGGCGGACGAGGGCGTGGACACGATCTTCGGCTACAGCGGCGGCGCCATCCTGCCGACCTACGACGCGGTCTTCCGCTTCAACGACGGCCGCAAGGCGAGCGAGCAGATTCGCCTGGTCGTGCCGGCCACCGAGCAGGGCGCCGGCTTCATGGCGGCGGGCTATGCGCGCTCGACCGGGCGGGTCGGTGTCTCGCTCGTGACCTCGGGACCGGGGGCGACCAACTCGGTGACGCCGGTGCGCGATTGCCAGGCCGACTCGGTGCCCATGGTCCTCATCTGCGGCCAGGTGCCGCGCGCGGCCATGGGCACGGACGCGTTCCAGGAGGCGCCGGTCTTCAACATCATGGCGTCATGCGCCAAGCGCGGTCTTCCTCGTCACCGACGAGCACAAGCTCGAGGTGACCATGCGGCGCGCGTTCGACATCGCCCGCAGCGGCCGGCCGGGTCCCGTCGTCGTCGACATCCCGCGCGACGTGCAGCTCGCGAAGGACGTCTTCCACGGGAGCGGGCTCCTGCCGCTGCGCGGCTACCAGGAGCGGGTCGAGTCGCTGCGCGACGCCAGCATCTCCGGCGCCGACGCCGAGCGCTTCTTCGCGATGCTCGCCGCGGCCGAGAAGCCGTTGATCTATGCCGGCGGCGGCGTCATCAACGGCGATGCGGCGACCGGAGCTGCGCGCGTTCGCCGAGCGCTTCGGCATCCCGGTCGTGACCACGCTCATGGGCATCGGCGCGGTCGACACCACGAGCGAGCTGTCCCTCAACATGCTCGGCATGCACGGCACCGCCTACGCCAACTACGCGGTCGAGGATTGCGACTTCCTCTTCGCCGTCGGCTCGCGCTTCGACGACCGCGTCGCCGGCAAGGTGAAGGAGTTCGCGGCCGGCGCGAAGATCGCGCACCTCGACGTCGACGCCTCCGAGATCGGCAAGGTGAAGCAGGTCGATTGGTCGCACGTCTCGGACGCGAAGAGCGGCCTCGCGCAGCTCTTGAAGGCGGGCGCCGGCCTGAAGAAGAGCTTCGCCCCGTGGCGCGCGCACGTGCAGAAGCTGAAGGCGCAGCATCCGCTCGACTACAACCGCTCCACCTCCCAGATCCAGGTCGAGTTCGTCCTGAAGACGCTGAACGAGATCACCAAGGGTGAGGCGATCGTCTCGACGGGCGTCGGTCAGCACCAGATGTGGGCGGCGCAGTACCTCGATTTCCGTCATCCGCGCACGTTCCTCACCTCGGGCAGCATGGGCACGATGGGCTTCGGCCTGCCGGCGGCCATCGGCGCGCAGCTCGCCAATCCCGGGAAGCTCGTGATCGACGTCGACGGCGACGGCAGCATCCGCATGAACCTCGGCGAGCTCGAGACCCTCACCACCTACGACATTCCGGTGAAGGTGCTGCTGCTGAACAACCTCGGCGACGGCATGGTGCGCCAGTGGCAGGACCTCTTCTACGCCAACCGCTACTCCGGCTCCGACAAGGCCCTCCACAAGAAGGACTTCGTCAAGGCGGTGGAGGCCGACGGCTTCGGCTTCGCACGCCGCGTGACCGATCCCGCGCAGGTGCGGCCGCAGCTCGAGGCCTTCGTCGCGTCCGACGGCCCGGCCTTCCTCGAGGTGATGGTGGACCAGACCGCCCACGTCTACCCGATGGTCGCGCCGGGGATGAGCTACAAGGACATGATCACCGGCAAGTTCATCCGCGCCCGCGAGCAGAAGAAGCCCGGCAGCGGCGAAGACCCTACCGGCTACTTCTAGACCGGGCCCGCGCGCGCGTCGCCGATCGATGCTACTCGAAATCGAGGCGCAGATTGTACTCGCGACCGATGTCGAAGATCGTGACGCGCTTCGGGTCGACCGAGGCGGCGAGGCGCTCGACGTCGGCGCGGGAGTAGAAGCGGATGTAGCAGCGGAAGAAGGTGTAGCGGATCCAGCGCTGCGGGGTGAGGACGTGCCAGCGCTTCGGGAGCGATACGAACACGCGCCGGCGCGCGGCGCGCGCCAGTGCCGCGAGGGCGGCGGCCGGGTCCTTCTGGTAGTCGAAGAAGCCGATCGCGATCGCGTAGTCGAAGCTCTTCTCGGCGACGGGATAGGTCAGCAGATCGCCCACCTCGAAGCGGCAAACGTTGCCGACACCCTCGGCCGCCGCCTTCTGTCGTCCGAGGGCGAGCATGGTCTCGCTGAAATCGATGCCGAGCACGTCCGACGCTCCGGCCTTGGCCGCGGGAATCGCGTACCGGCCGCCGCCGCAGCCGGCGTCGAACAGCGAGCGGCCCTTCAGTGGCGCCAGCGTCTCGAACGTCTTCTCGAAACGGATCCGCATCTCCTTGCGGAGGCTGGTATCGACGTACCGCGCGAGGGCACCCTTGCCGCCCTCGTCGTAGATGTGGTCGAAATCCCTGGCATAGCCTTCGAAGAAATCACGGGCGCCGCCGTCGTCGCCGCGCGCGACACGATCCATCGGGGTTGTGGTCGTCACGGCAGGTTCCTCTATCATTTCCGGGCGCACGCTTATAGATGCGGATTCGCCCTCACGACGGCGTCCTGTAACGACGGAGCGCGGTCTGCCAGGCCGTTGGCGAGGAGGCGATCGACCGGCTCGACGACGCCGGGGGCCTAGCGCAGCACCTCCACGCTGACCTCCCGCCGCCCGAAGCGCTTCGCCTCGGCATCGTCGGCGATGTACAGGTCGATCTTCCGCCCGACGATCTTGCGGCCGGTATCGCGGACGACGTACTCGCCGGAATGGCGTCCCGCGCCCCGTACGCGGATCCTCGTACCGAGGGGCAGGACGTCGGGGTCGGCGGCACACGTCCAGGCGCGCGTCTGGTGTCCGGACGCCGTCGTCCCTTCCACGGTGTAGGCCGTGGCCGTGAACCGCCCCGGCGTCGGCGCCGCGCTCGTCACCGCCGGGGGCGCGTTCACGGTGGCCGGCGCTTGCCGCCTCCCGAGGCCGCAGCCGGCGGCCAGGAGGACCAGCGCCCCGAGCGCGAGCGCTACGCCGACCGTTCCACCGATGCCGCGCCGGGTCCCCATCCCCGTGTCCGGAGCAAGGCATGCGCCACGCGGATTCGCAGCGATTTCGCTCCTCCTCGACCCACGCCATGCGAATTCCTCCCAACCTTGCATGCCGGGGGGCGAAGGATTTGCAGCCCACACCGGGTCGGCGGAATCCGCCCCCCGTACTTGCGAGCTTACCGGCCCGCTCGCTACACAGGCGCTCGAGGCCTTGGTCGGATGGCGCTGTCGCACAACCATTCGGTGCTGTTGATCGACGACGACGCGACGGCTCGCGAGCCGCTCGAGGAGCTGCTGCGGCTGGAAGGCGTGGATGTCGTGCTGGCGGTCGACGGCGCCGAGGCGCATGAGCATCTGCGGACGGGGGCGCGCCCCTGCGTGATCGTGCTGGACCTCCGTATGCCGGGAATGGACGGCTTCGAGTTCCGCGCCGAGCAGCTGCGCGATCCGGCGCTCGCGCGCATCCCGGTGATCGTGATGTCCGGCGACGGCCTCGTCGATGAACGCGCTCTCGAGCTCGGCGTCGACGAATACCTGCGCAAGCCGATCGACGTGGATCAGTTCATCTCCGCGATCGAATCGCATTGCCCGCGCTGACCGCCGGGCGCGCGCCACGGCCCTTGTGTCAGGTGCGCGCGTCACGCAGCGTGGAACGCGTTGGGAGTCCCGACGATGCGATGTCCTCACATGCGGTCTGCCGATGGTCCGGAGCTCGACGTTCCGGTGCTCGACTACGTGCTCCTGATCGCGCTCCTCCTCGCCTGCCTGAGCCCGCTGCTCCTCCGCTGAGCGCCGCGCGGCGGGCCGGCCGCGGTTGACAGCACGAGCCGGTCGGGACTACGCACGCCCTTTCGCGTGCTCTCCGAACGCGCATCGGTTCGACTCGCGTGGCTGGCGGCGTTGGTCCTCGCCATCGCGGCGCTTTCCCGTCTGATCCCGGTCGTGGCGGCGCAGCTGGCGGCCCCGTTCGACCTGATCTCCGAGGGCCCGCACCTCTGCACCGTGCAGGCGATCATGCGCGGCTACGACATCTACGATCCGCGCTCGTTCCTCGACCTGCCGTTCTTCATGACCCCGTACTCGCCGCTCTTCCACGTCATCGTCGCCGCGCTGCCCCAGCACGCCACGAACCCCTTCTTCACGGGACGGATCGTGGCGCTGGTCTTCATGGTCGCGGGCGCGGCGTCGCTCCTGGCCGTCGCGGGCCCGCGGCGCGGCGCGGTCGCCGCGCTGGCGATGGCGACGTTCTTCCTGATCCGCCCGGTCACGCTCACGACCGCGTACCTCCGCTCCGACGGTCTCGCCGTCTGCTGCGCCGCGTGGGCCACCGTGATCGCATGGCGATCGCGGACGCGCGGTGGCGCCGCGGCGGCGGGCGTGCTGTGCGCGCTGTCCGCAGCCGCGAAACAGTCGTTCCTCGCGTCGGGCGCGGCGTGCCTCCTGTGGTTCGCGCTCGCCCACCGCGACCGTCTCGGCCCGTTCATGGCCGGCGGCGTCACGGCCGGGCTCGTGCTGGCGGTCGCCGCCACCGCCCGCTGGGGGACGAAGTTCTGGATCGCCATGACGATCCCGGTCACGGACTACCCGCGCGACCTCGAGAGCTTCCTCCTGCACTGGCGGATGATGTTCGCGCAACCGCTCTTCGACCTGCTGCTCTGCGTCGCGTTGCTCGTCACCGTCGCCGGCCTCGCGACGCGGCGACACCCCGCGCTCGCAACGCCGTTCCTTCTCTATGCGCTCCTCGCCTGGATGCTGCAGACGTGGGTCACGACCGGCATAGGGGCCGAGAACCACGACCTCATCGAGCCGGTCCTCGCGACCTTCCTGCTGCTCGTGGTCACGCTTTCGAGCGCGCCCGCCCTGCGCCTCGATTGGCGGTGGGGACTCGGTCTGGCGGCGCTCGGCGTCGCGACGGCGCTCGAGCTCGCGAATCCCGACCCCGCGACCTACTCCGCGACCACGCCGGCGAAGACGCAACGCTACGTCGAGGCGCGCAAGGCGATGCGGGCCGCCCTCGCCGCGCGCGGCCTCGACCACGGCACGATGCTGAATCTGAAGAACTCACAGGTCGTCCACGACTACGGCGGCGATTTCGTGATCAACGACGTGTGGATGTACATCACGGTGCTGTGGAACACGCGCCCGGAGACGGTCGACCGCCTGGTCGCCGCGATCGAGGCGGAGCGGTTCGTCGGCATCTTCCTCTCGCCCGGGGTGCTGACCGCCGAGCACGACGTCGGCACGACCCCCTGGCCGCGGATCATCCATGCGGTCTTCGCGCACTACCGCGTCACGCTGCGCGGCGCCGAGGTGAACGTCCTGACGCGGCGGAGCGACGCGACCGGCTGAGCAGCAGCGCGCCCCCGAGCGCGAGCGCCACCGGCCCGAGCCAATCGCCCCAGGCGACGGCGAGCGTGATCGGCCGGGTCGTGGGGTCGACGGTCGCCACCACGCTCGTCCGCACATCGAGGCCGGCGCGGGCGACGATGTCGCCCGCCGGCGTAATGACGGCCGAGATGCCGGTGTTGGTCGCGCGAAGCTGCGGGCGCCGCGTCTCCATGCTGCGGAACGCGGCGCCGAGCAGGTGCTGGCGCGGGCCCGCCCCGTCGGCGAACCAGGAGTCGTTCGACAACGTCACGATCAGGTCGGCGCCGAGCCGCGTCGCCGCGAGCGCGAGGGTCGGATCGAGCACGTCGTAGCAGATGAGCGGCGCGACGTGCAGCGTGCGGCCGTCGCGCAGCCGCAGCGGCACCACCTTGGCGCCGGCACCGGCCTGCCACGTCCCGAGCCAGGGGAGCCACGCCCGGACGCGCGGCGTGTCGAGGAACGCCGGGACGCGCTCGGTGAGCGGAAACGGCCACGCCTTGCGATAGCTCGCGACCGGCGGCGCGGCGCCCGACGCCGTGTCGGGGGCCCCGAGGAAGAACGCCGCGTTGAACTCGCCGCCGGGCGCCCCGGCGTGCTCGACGTCGTAGGCGCCGAAGACGAGGGGCACCCTCGCGCGCGTCGCGAAGGAGACGATCTCGCGATCGAACGCGGCGCCGTCCTCGCTCTTCGGCGCGCCGAAGGTCGTCGGATACACGGTCTCGGGCCAGATCAGCAGATCGATCGCGCCGCGCCGCAGCACCTCGTCCGACATGGCGAAGTAGGTGTCGAGGACCATCCGCACGGTCGCGTAGGCGCCGATCTCGGCACGCCACTGGTCGTAGTGGCTGATGTTGCCCTGCACGATCGCCGCCGTGACCGGCGCGCCCGCCGGGAGCGCCGCGAGCTGGCGCAGCCGGAGCGCGCCGTAGCCGGTGAGCAGCGCCACGAGCCCGGCGATCGCGAGCGCCGGCGGGCACGCGCGCCGCAGGCGGGCGCGGAGCGCCGGGCGGACGCCCGAGCGGGCCCCGGCCGCCTCCTCGCCCGCGAGCGCGCGCCACGCCTCGGCGGCCGCGATGTTGGCGGCCACGAGCACGAGGCTGAGGCCGGGGGCCCCGGCGACGTCCGCCGCCTGCCGCATCCAGCGCGACGCGTACAGCCCGTGTCCGAGGGTGTCGCCGAAGAGCTTGGGCAGCGCCCATTCGGCGCCGACGTAGAGACAGGCGCAGACGAACGCCGCGCGCAGCGCTCCCATCCGCCGGCGCGCGAGGCGCCGCGCCACCGCGAACGCCGGGAATTGCGGTTGCACCAGCGGCCCGGCGAGCCCGAGGGCGACGATCGCCGCGCCGAGCGGCAAGCCCGTGTAGGTACGGATCGCCGGCGCGAACCAGCCGAACACCGCGAGCGTGAAGCAGCCGGACATGAGGAGACCGATCGCGATCGTGCGCGGCCACGTGCGCGCGCGATCGAGCACGACGATCCATGGGACCAGGCCGACCCAACCGAGGACGAGCCAGCGCGGGTCGAGACGCGCGTAGACCCCGTAGGCGAGCGCGCTCGCCGCGGTCGCGACGACGGTACGGAGCGCGGCGCTCAGGGGAGCCGCGACTCGTGCGGCTTCTCGGGCACGTCGAGCATCTTGTCCGGTAGACCCGGCGGCGCGAGGTCCGGCGGCACGACGCGATCGGGCGGAACGACGATCGGCTCCCCGCGGTCGTTCACGAAGTCGTAGTCGGGATGGAACATGAGGATCGCCGGCAACTGCTCGCCGTCGTCCGTCGTCTGGTAGTGCCGGACGTACCCCTCCGGCAGCGGGAAATCGTCGGGGACGATCAGCCCGCGCTTGATCGGCTTCGTGCCGGGCAGCGGAAACACCGTGATCCCCCCCTGCTCGCCCGCCGCGATGAGCGCCGGGATCGCGTCGCGCGCGTCGATGTTCGGCGTGTCGGGCGCGGCGGCGCCGGCTCCCGCCGCGGCCGCGGCGCCGCGCTGCGTCCGATGCGGGACGACGTGCTGGCGCGCGCCCGGCGGCGCCGCGACCGCCGCGAGCGCCGGCGCACCCTGGGCGGCGGGCGGGAGCGTGGCCGGAGCGATCGCCGGGATGTCGCCGGACACGACGCGCGGGACCGTCGGCGGCAGCGTGCCGGGCCGCGCGCGCACGGCGCCCTGCCGGATCGCCACGATCGCCACCAGAGTGGCGGCGATCGGCACCCCGAGGGCGGCCGCGATCAGCCAGCCGAGGTGGCGGGCGGGCCGCGACTCGAACGTCCGTACGCCGTCACCGTCCACCCGCATCTGCGGCTGTCGAGGGTTGCTCGCCATTGCGTGCGACGAAATATATGAGAGGCCGCGCGCGCGCCGCAACAGAGGTCCGCGACGCTCCGGGTGAGGGAGGACGGTGATGACGTCTCGCGTCGTACGGCGCCGCGACGGCGGGCGGCGAGCCCGCCGATGAGCCGGACGGCGCACGTGTGCGCGAGCTTCCGCGTCCACGCCTATGGCCGCCTCGGGCGGGTCGTCGCCGGGGCGCTGGTCGCCGCGTCGCGCGCCGGCTCGCTCCTCCTCCTGGCCGCGCTCGTGCGCGCGACCGACCCGCCACTCCTCCCGCTCGACGTCCTGCAGCTCTTCCTCGCCGGCTGTGTGTTGCCGGCCGCCGCCGCCTGGCTGCTCGGGCGCGCTGCGGACGCGATCGTCGAGGTCGATGCCGCCGACCTCGTACTGCAGCGCCGCCGGCAGCGCATCGAGGTGCCGACCGACGCCATCGCCCGCGTCGATCCGTGGCGCCTCATGCTGCCCACGGCGGGCGTGACGCTCCGTCTGCGCTCGGGCCGCACGCTGCCCTACGGCATCGCGCTCGCGGACACGGCCGGCCTCGTGGCGTCGCTCGTCGACATCGCCCGCGTCGCGGACGCGCCCGACCCCGCGATGCATCCGCTGCTCGCCTACGCCGGCGCACGCGCCCGCGTCCGATGGCACTGGTACCACCTGGTGGCGAAGTTCGTGGTCTTCGCGCTCGTGCCGACGGCCATCCTCTTCAACGCCCACCAGCACATCGCCTATGGCGGCCTGCTCGGCCAATATTACCAGCTCGGCCTCGCGGCGTACCTGCGGACGCTCGCCGTCTACTGGGCGACCGTCACCGTGTACCTCGTCCTCTACGCGAGCGCCTGGCGGGCGATCGCGGAGGGGCTGTGCCTCGCCGCGGCGTCCGTCGCACCCTCGCGCGCGGCGAGGGTACGACGGACGGCGGAGATCGGCTGCGCGGTCGGCTACTATGCCGGCGCGCTGCTGCTCTTGGGCCTGCGGTTCCTGTCCTGAGCCGGCGTCACGGGGTCGCGGGCGTGAAGGTGGAGAGAGCCCACCCCATGCGCTCGTGACCGTACTGGTTCCATACCGGATTCTTGCCGCCCGAGATCGTCGCGAAGTCCGGCGCACCGGAGCCCGAGCCCGTGCCGCCGAAGAGGCCGACGCCGATCGTCGACGACAGGTAGTACGTCGGATGGGTGTCGTCCGACTGGATGTAGTCGTAGCTGGTGCTGGCGGTCGCGAAGTGGGTGTTGGCGTCGCGGATCGTCGAGCGCAGCGTCGTCGTGATGCGCGTGACGTAGTCGTTCTCCGACTCGCCCTGCACGTAGCGCAGCGCGTCGGAGTCGATCTGTCCGTCGCCGTTCGAGTCGTAGTCGGCGCCCATGTACTGCGCGAAATCGTCGGCGCACTTGAAGCCGTACGTGTTGGCGAAGTTGCACGCGCGCCAGTTCATCCGCGCGATGTACGGCAGGAAGACGTTCTGCTTGTTGACCTTCGCGTGGGTCGTCGCGTCGGTGCATTTGCTGAGCGCGTTGTCGGCCGCGTACCCCGGGTAGTAGAGGTTCGCGATGACCTTCAGCTTTCGTATTCGCATTGGCGTTGGCGTTGATGAACGTCATCGCGTTCTGCTGATACGTGGTGCAGTTGGCGAGGGCGGTATTGAGCGGCGCGTAGTTGCAGGTACCGCTCTGCCCGGCGAAGCTGCTGCGCGCCTGCAGACCGTCGTTGCCGCACATCTCGAAGGTGACCACCCGCGTCTTGGCGTCCTGCATGTACGACTTCTCGGCGACGATCTTGTTGTTGTAGATGTCCGAGGCGACCGCGCCGGACTTGCAGCGACGGATGACCTCGATGTCGGCGTTCCACAGCGCGGAGGCGTACTCGCCGTCGGCCCAGGGGGCCGCGCGCCGGGCGACGTTCGAGAGCGACCCGTGATAGCCGGCGTAGATCGAATCGCCGTAGCCGACGACACGGTAGACCGTCGAGGTGCTGGCGCGATTGATCGTCCACGACGTGTTCTGCGTGATGGTGTTGGCCGATGCCGGCGCGCCGCTCGAGAGCACCGCCACGGCCATACCGAGACACGGTAGCAGTCCGAACCTCCGCTTCATCGCAGAGCCTCCTCTTCGCTGTGAGTCGCTGGACCGCGACTTGGGTGCCGCCGAGTATCACGGCCGCGCGGGAGTTGACCAGAAGAAAATAAGGGTGGCGGGGGCAAAAATGGCAACGGCATTGACACCTTGCGTCGTTCGCGGGGGTCACGGCCGGTCGAACGGATCGACGCCGGCGCAGGGATTGCGGCGCAGGCGGTGGGCGCCGTCGGTCACGAAGGCGTTCACCATGTTGTGCCCGGCGCAGAGCGCGCGCAGACACCGCTCCGTCGATCCGTAGACCTGCATACCTCGCGTCGTCTCGCATTCGCCGATGGCCGGCAGGGCGTCGGCGTCGAGACGCATCCGCGCCGGCGCCCGGCCCGGAACCCGGCGCCCCGCCGCGGGACGGATGGCGGCCCGCGCCCTGCCGTCGATCGGTGGCATCAGTGCGAGCAGCAGGGCGGCGATGAGGCATCCGGAGACTCCGGGGCGTCGCATGGAGCGACCCTAGCGCCCCACCCGGGGGCGCGCATGCCTACTCGGAGCCGAGCCGACGACGGCCGCGGCTGGACTCGTTCCAGGCGGAATGCGAAGGAGGCCCACCATGACGGCGTTTCGCGACAGCACGGTCGTCCTCACGGGAGCGGCGAGCGGCCTCGGCCTCCTCATGGCGCGCCAGATGGGCGCCGCGGGGGCGCGGCTCGTGCTCTGGGACATCAACGCCGATGGTCTCGAGCGCCTGCGGGCCGAGCTCGATCGCGGCGGCGTACGGGCCGCGACCTATCCCTGCGACGTGAGCGACCGGCACGCGATCGCGGCGACGGCCGCGCGGGTCCTCGCCGAGCACGGGCCGGTGGACATCCTGATCAACAACGCGGGTATCGTGTCCGGAAAGACGCTGCTCGACGCGTCCGACAGCGACATCGAGCGGACCTTCGCGATCAACGCCCTGGCGCTCTTCTGGACGACACGCGCCTTCCTGCCGGGGATGCTCGCGCGCGACCGCGGCCACGTCGTGACCATCGCCTCGGCCGCGGGCATCGTCGGCACGGCGAAGCTCGTCGACTACTGCGCCAGCAAGCACGCGGCGGTCGGGTTCGACGAGTCGCTCCGGCTCGAGCTGCGACGCGAGCGGCGCCGCATCGTGACCACCGTCGTCTGTCCGTTCTTCGTCGCGACCGGCATGTTCGCCGGCGTGAAGACGCGGTTCGCCTGGCTGCTGCCGATCCTCGAGCCCGAGTATGCCGTGCGCCGCATCCTGCACGCGATCCGCCGGGACCGGCGCCGCGTGATCATGCCCCGCCTCGTCGCTGCGACCTACCTCGGACGTCTGCTCCCCGTCGGGGCGTTCGATGCGCTGATGGAGTTCCTCGGCGTCAGCCGCAGCATGGACGAGTTCCGCGGCCGCGCGGGCTAGCTAGCCGGGCCGACCGCCCGCCATCGTGTCGCGCGGCGGCTCCGCTTCGTCCGTGCCGACGGGATCGCGCAGCAGGCTCTCGATCAACGCCCGATCGGCGAGCAGCGAGGTGTCGCGCAGGAACATCTTCCCGTAGCGCTCGAAGTACAGCAGTTGCTTCGCCAGGAGGAAGGTCCCGCGATCGAACGCCGTGCCGCGCCCACCGTGCTCCTCGACTCCGACGTGCAGCCGGCGCTGGCGGCGGAAGCGCGCGAGGGCGCCCCGGACGCCGGTGCGCTCCACCGGCCGGCCCTCCGCCTCGGCGACCTTCCCCTGGATGGCGGCGAGGAAGCTGCCGAGGCTCGCCTCGCCGAAGGGTTTGGTCAGCATCGGCTCGAGGATGGCGCGCGAGAAGCGCGCCAGCCCGCGCTCGTCGAGGCCGAGGCTGTCGCGCAGCGCGGGGCCGTAGGCGGCGATCAGCTCGCGCGCCACGTCGTCCCATGCCGACGCGTCGCCGAGCGCGCCCTCGATCGAGCGCCGCAGGAACTGGTGCGTGTGCGCGTCGAGCCGTCCGACGATGCCCCAGTCGAGCACGCCGACGCGTCCGTCGTGGAGCAGCAGGAGATTTCCCGCGTGCACGTCGCCGTGGAACGTGCCGTCGCGCAGCGCGGTGATGAACCAGGCGCGCACGAGCTGCTCGAGCAGCGGCCGCGGCTCGAGGCCGTGCGCTGCGATGCCGGCCACGTCGTCGATCGGGATGCCGTCGAGGTACTCCATCGTGAGGACGCGCTGCCCCGAGAGCGCGGGCAGCGGCTCGGGTACGACGATCATCGGCAGCTCGAGCCGCGCGAGGAGCGCGCGGTGGTGGACCATGGCGCGCACCTCGTTGCGCAGGTCGAGCTCCTCGGCGAGCTGCTCGCGGAACCCGTCGAGCATGCGCACCAGCTGCCCGGCCTCGGGGATTCCGACGCGAAATGCGAGGAAGTCGAAGAGCGGGCCCATCAGCCGCAGATCGGTCGCGACCTGCGCCTCGATGTCCGGGCGCAGCACCTTGACGGCGACCCTCCGGCCGCCGTGGAGGCGGGCGCGGTGCACCACGGCGATCGAGGCGCACCCGATCGGCGCCTCCTCGAACTCGGCGAACGCCGAGGCGAGCGGCGCGCCGAGCGCCAGCTCTACCGCGGCGTGCACCTCCGCGATGGGCACCGGCCGGCCGGTGTCGAGACAGGCACGGAACTCGTCCGCAACGTCCTCGCCGAAGGCCCCGGGCGCCGACGCGACGAGCTGCCCGACCTTGATGAACGTCGCGCCGAGCGCCTCGAACACCTCGCGCAGCGGCCGTGCGAACGCGTGCGCCGGCAGCGAGGCCCGGAAGAGACGCCACGCCACCGGCCCCATGAGGCGGCGCGTCACCACGGTCACGACCCGCACGACGCGCCGGCGAAGCGCCCGGCGGTCGGGCCTCGGCAACCGCAACGGGAAGACCTGCGACGAGGAGAACGGCACGTCGGCTCACGTCTAACAGGCGGGACGCGCGATGACCACGTCGCGGCCGGGTGTCGCGCCTGGCGGCGTCGCCGTCGCTACTCCTCGTCGAGCGCCGGCACGGATCGGAAGCGCGCGAGCAGGAGGAGATCGTAGAGCGTCTTCAGGGCGCCGCCGCAGACCAGCGGCCAACCGACGGCGGAGCGCGAGAGCATCGCACCGGTGATCAGCGGCGGCAGCGCGGCGGCGAGACTGCGCGGCACGTTGGTCACGCTGGCGGCGGCCGCGCGCTCCTCGGGCGGCACGACGGCCATCACGTATGCCTGCCGCGCCGGGACGTCCATCTGCGACAGCGACGCGCGCAGCAACAAGCAGGCGATCGCGAGCGGCGCGCTCGGCGCGAGGCCGGCGGCCATGAGCAGGGCGTTGGCCGGCAGGTGCGTGTAGACCATGGTGCGGACCAGGCCGATCCGCTTCGCGACCATGGGCGAGAGGAGCTGCGACAGCGCGCTCAGGAGGCCCGCGGCGAAGAAGATCGCCCCCGCCGTCTCGACGGCGAAGCCGAAGCGACGGTACAGCCACAGCACGAGGAGCGACTGCACCACGAAGCCGCCGCCGAGGGAGTCCAGGCTGAAGAGCGCGGCGAGCTGGAGGACCACGCGCCGCGAGCGCGCCAGCGGCTTCCCGGCGACCTGCCGCCCGGTCTCGACCTCCCGCCCGAGCTGCGCGTAGAGCATCGCGTTCAGCACGGCGATGGCCGCGTACAGCACGAACCCGCCGCGCTCGGCGAGCACGACGTCGAGGCCGGACGCGTGCGCGACGAGAGCCGGCAATCCGCTCGCCAGCGCGCCGAGCGCGCCGGCGAGGTTGCCGGCGACGTTGTAGCGCGCGAAGAGGCGCGTGCGGCCGTGCCCCGTGGCGGTCTGCGCCAGCGCCGCCTGCTCGGTCGGCAGGAACACGCTGACGTCGCCGGCCGACGGGTTCAGGGTTCCGACCACGCCGACGGCGAGCAGCGCCCAGAAGCCGGTCGCGACGGCGAAGCCGGCGCCCGTCGCCAGCATCAGCGCCGCCGACGCGAGCAGCAGCGGTCGCCGCGGCAGGCGATGGCCGGCGAGGCCGAGCACGATGGTCAGCGTCGCAGAGCCGAGGAGCGTGCCGGTGACGATGGTGCCGATCTCGAAGGGTGAGAACCCGAGTCGGGTGAGATAGCCCGCCAGCAGCACGCTCACGAGGCCGTCGGCGAAGCCGCGCAGCGCGCGCGCGGCGACGATCCGGTGGGCGTCCGTCGCGGCGGCCATCACGACGACATAGCGTGTCCGGGGGCGCGCGCCCACGGCCGACGGCCGCGGCGCGCGCGCTCAGGCCTGCAGCCGGCTGTCCGGCGTCTGCTGCGCCGCCCGATAGTCCGCCCGCCGGATGCGGGCGCGGAAGCGCCGGCGGCACCAGCGGCAGGCGAAGGGCCGTCGATGCCACAGCACGGCGAGGCGGTCGAGCGTGCCCGAGCCCCGCACCGGGGCGACGTTGGGGCTACGACACGACGGACAGCGGATCAGCGGATGCAGCAGCACGGCTCGCCACCCGCACAGGCGGTGTACACGTACGAACGCTGCGGCCGGACGGGCTCATTGTCAATACGACCGGAAACGCCCCTCGGTCCCGGCGCTACAGCAGGGACTTCATCTCGCTGATCAGCTTGGTGATGCTGTCCTTGGCGTCGCCGAACAGCATCATGCACTTCTCGTTGTAGTAGAGTTCGTTGTCGACGCCGGCAAAGCCGGGACGCATGCTGCGCTTGAGCACGATGATCGACTTGGCGCGCTCGACCTCGAGGATCGGCATGCCGTAGAGCGGACTGCTCTTGTTGGTCTTCGCGGCCGGGTTGGTGACGTCGTTCGCGCCGACGACCAGCACGATGTCGGCCTGCGGAAAGTCGGGGTTGATCTGCTTCCATCTCGCAGAGCTGTTCGTACGGGACGTTGGCCTCGGCGAGCAGCACGTTCATGTGCCCCGGCATGCGGCCGGCGACCGGGTGGATCGCGTACTTCACGTCGCACGCCGCGCTCGTGCAGGATGTTCGCCGAGCTCGGCGACCGCGTGCTGCGCCTGCGCCACCGCCATGCCGTAGCCGGGGACGATGATGACGTTGCTGCGCGGTCTCGAACAGGACGGCGGTCTCATCGGCGCGTGATGCTGCGGACCGTGCCCTTCGCCTCGGCGGCGGCGCGCCGCGGCGTCGTCCTCCGACACCTTGCCGAACGCGCCGAAGAGCACGTTCACCGCCGAGCGGTTCATGGCGCGGCACATGAGCAGGGAGAGCAGGAAACCGCGAGGTGCCGTCGAGCGAGCCGGTGATGATCTGGATCTTGTTCATCAGCACGAAGCCCATCGCCGCGTCGGCGAGGCCGCCGTAGGAGTTCAGCAGCGCGATCACCACCGGCATGTCGGCGGCGCCGATCGGGATCACCAGCAACAGGCCGAAGACCATCGACAGCACCACCATGACGTAGAAGAACGGCGTCGCCGCCTGCGGTCGACGACCAGGTAGACCGCGGAGACGAGGATCACCGAGAGCAGCGCCAAGCTGAAGACGTTCTGCCCGCGATACGTGATCGGCCGCCCCGGCAGCAGCTCCTGGAGCTTGGCGGCGGCGATCAGGCTCCCGGTGAAGGTCAGCGCGCCGATGATCACCTCGAAGTCGAGCGCCGTCAGCGTCACGCGATCGAGCGCGCCCTGGTAGCGGAAGTACTCCGAGACGCCGACCAGGCACGCCGCCAGCGCGCCGAGCGAGTGCGAGAACGCGGTGCGCTGCGGCACCGCGGTCATCGGGATCTGCAGGCCCATCGTCCCGCCGCCGACCGCGCCGACCACGAAGCCGAGCGCGATCCAGCGGTAGGTCACGATGTGCGGGATGGAAGAGCGTGCCGACCACCGCGACGAACATGCCGAACGCCGCGAGCGCCATGCCGCGAGCGCGCCCATCTTGGGCGAGCTCAGGCCCTTCAGGCCCAGCACGAACATCGCCGCCGAGAGGATGTAGCAGTAGCGCAGCGCCTCGGCGGCGACGTGCCCGTGCAGGTACTCGCCCATCGCCATGCCCGATCGGGCTTGCGTCGCGTAGAGGATCGCCGCGACGCGGCCGACGAGCGCGACCACCGCGCCGAACGCCTGCAGCTCGACCGGCCGCCGCTTCTGCGCGCGCTCGCTCCGCCGTCCGGAACATGCGCAGCATGCGATCGGTGATGAGGAAGCCGCCGACGGCGTTGGTCGTGGAGCAGGTGACGGCGAGCGAAGCCCGAGCAGGGTACAGACCCAGCCGTTGGGGACGTTGCTGTAGTCGCTGCCCGCGACGACCAGCGAGCCGACGAGCGAGATCGCCGCGATGGCGTTCGTCGCCGACATGAGCGGCGTGTGCAGCAGCGGCGGGACGCGGGTGATGATGTGGTAGCCGAGGAACCCGGCCAGCATGAAGATGTAGAGGCCGACTCTCGAGCTCGGTCGTCATGCCGTCTTCCTCGCTGACGCGTCAGCGTCGCTTTGACCGCTTCGTTGACGACCTCGCCGCCGTGCGTGACGCAGCGCGCCTTTGACGACCTCGTCGCTCGAAGTCGAGCGCGAGGGCGCCGTCCTTGACCAGCTCGCGCAGCAGCTCGGTGACGTTGCGCGCGTAGAGCTGGCTGGCGTGCACGGGCATCGTCGCCGGCAGGTTGCGTCGGGCCGTGGATGGTGACGCCGTGGCGGACGACCACCGCGTCGGGCTCCGTCAGCTCGCAGTTGCCGCCGGCCTCGGCGGCCAGATCGACGATCACCGATCCAGGCCGCATGCCCGCGACCGTCTCCTTGGTGACCAGGCGCGGCGCCGGCCGGCCGGGCACGAGCGCGGTGGTGACGACCACGTCGAAATCCTTCGATCTGCTCGGCGAGCATCTCCTGCTGCCGGCGGCTCGCGTCGGCGGAGAGCGCCTTGGCGTAGCCGCCCTTGTCCTCGGCGTCGGCGACGCCGAGGTCGAACTCGAGGAACTTCGCCCCAAGGCTCTGCGACCTGCTCCTTCACCGCCGGGCGCACGTCGTAGCCCCAGACCTGGGCGCCGAGCCGCCGCGCGGTCGCGATCGCCTGCAGCCCGGCGACGCCGGCGCCGATCACCAGCACCTTGGCGGCGAAGACCGTGCCGGCCGCGGTCATCATCATCGGGAAGAACTTCGCGCAGCGACTCGGCGGCGATGAGCACCGCCTTGTAGCCGGCGATGTTCGCCTGCGACGACAGCGCGTCCATCTTCTGTGCCCGGCTGATGCGCGGCACGCCTTCCATGCCGAAGCTGGTCACGCGCGCGCGCGGCGAGGCGCCGGACCAGATCCGGGCTGGCGAGCGCGTTCAGGAACGGCGAGCAGCACCGTCGCCCTCGCGGAGCCGGTCCGACCTCGTCGAGCGAGGGTTTCTGCACCTTCAGGACCACGTCGGCCTCGCCGTACAGGGCCGCGGCGTCCGGCACGATCCGCGCGCCGGCCTTCTCGTAGGCGGAGTCCGCGTGGAACGCGCCTTCCCCGGCACCCGCTTCCACCAGAATCTCGAGGCCGATCTTGACGAGCGCGGCCGCCGCGTCCGGCGTCAACGCGACGCGGCGCTCGCCGGCGACGGTCTCTTTCGGGACCGCGACCTTCACGAGGGATAGGCTTTCACGGGGCGGAGAGAAACCATGCGGTCCGGGCCGAGGTCAACCAAATACGGGTAGCACGAATCCGGCACCGAGCAACACGGCGCGGCCGGCCCCGCGGAGACGCGCCTCTAGAGGTGGTAGAGCATGAGGTAGACGACGACGCCCGTGACCGACACGTAGAGCCAAACCGGCAGCGTCCAGCGCGCGATCCGGCGGTGGCGGACGAAGTCGTCGGTCCACGCGCGGTAGATCGTCGTGAGCGCCAGCGGCAGCACGACCGCCGACAGCACGATGTGCGAGATCAGCAGGACGAAATACACCGGGCGGACCCAGCCGGTGCCGGTGAAACGCACCGAGCCGGCGCTGGCGTGGTAGACCAGGTAGGTCACGAGGAAGAGCGACGACGTCACGAAGGCGGCGAGCATGCACGCCCGATGCGCCGCGACGTTGCGCTGGCGGATGAACGCGAAGCCGACGACGAGCAGGGCGGCGCTCAGCCCGTTCAGGGCGGCGTTGACGGTCGGCAGGTGCGGCACCGCGGTTCCCCGCAGCGTCGGCGGCGGGCGGACGATGACGAAGGCGACCGCCAGGACGACGGCCAGCGACAGGCCGCCGATCAGCATCAACGCGATGCGCTCACGCACCGCCCCTCCACTGCACGAAGGGGCGGCGCGTGTCCAGCTCAGGCCGCGATGGGAGAGGTGGACCGCGAAGGGGAAGGCGAGATCGACGCAGCGGGCGCCAGCTGCCACGCATCGCGCGGCAGGACGGGCATCACGGCTTCGCAAAGCCGTACGAGCACCGTACCACTGGGCCAGGGGCCCGCGAGTGGGACCAGACGGAGTACCTGTGTCGAGCCGCTCGGCATCTTCAACTGCTCTGCCTGTTCGACGCGACAAGGGAACCGTCGAGGGAGGTCCGCCGGATAGACGACGTCACCAGCGTGATAGTTCACTGTGCTTCCTCCTGGAGGCTCGACGAAGCAAGGAGAGGACCAGGACCGGCCGAAGATCGCGTTTTCCCGTGCGCTCCCGGTGAGCGCAGCCCGCATTGACCCTTTTTTGAGGTGGCGCATGCCGCATTGCCGGGAGCTTCCGGCATTCCAATGGCGGCGACGTCTCCACCGGAGGTCAGATGCCGTCGCCACTATCTCGACGTTCGCCACAAACATGATGCGCGTTTGCTGCATAAGGCGCGGGGGATCGCCGCCGCCAGGGGAGGACGTGATGGCGGGAAGTTTCCTGACGTGGGTGGGGTATCGACCGGACGCGCTCCCGGGCGGCGTCACTCGACCGTCGGGTTCCCTCGCACCGGCACGAAGAACCGGTGGAACGCGCGGGGCAGCTCACTCGGGTCAGGTAGCGCGGCAAGCCGCACGGCGGGATCGACGGCACTGTAGGTGTGCCAGAAGAGGAGCGGACGACCGCGGTAGGGTGGCGCCGCGGCCCGGTCGAGGAGCGCCGCGAGGCATTTGGCGGTGTACGTCGAGTCCAGGCCGATGCCCTCGAGCTCGGCGAGGCGGCGCTTCGCGCCCTCCCCCGCGGCACTCGCCGCGCCGTAGCCGGCACCGAGGTGGTCGCGCTCGACGACGAGACGCGCTGCGATCAGCCCTGGCTCGCGCGGCACCGCGGCGTCGACGCGATGCAGGCGACGCGCGCACCGTCGCGCCAGGTGGAGCACGCCGGCGTGGCTCGGCGGGGTGATGTCGTTCACCAGGACGGCGACGACCTCCGTCCGCAGGCCGGCAAGGGCGAGCCCGAGCAGCAGGCCGGCGGCCGTCCCGCCGGTCCCGAGCGGCACGAAGATCGCGTAGGGCTCGGGGGCGTCGCCCGCGGCGACCTGCTCGGCCAGCTCGAGACCGGCGTTGACGTAGCCGATCGTGCCCGTCACCGACGACCCGCCGGGCGGGATCAGAAGCGGCCGCCGGCCGGCGAGCGTCTCCCGCGCCAGGAGGGAGACGCCGAGCAGCGCGGCACGGCGGGCGGACGCGGCATAGTACAGCTCGGCGCCGAAGGCGTGGTCGAGCAGCAGCGAACGTCGCACGGCATCGGTCACGGGCTGCGGCACGAGCACGAGCAGGCTCCGCAGGTCGAGGGACCGAGCCGCGATGCTGGTCGCGAGACCGTGGTGCGTGCCGAGGCCGCCAAACGTGAGGACCGATTTCCGGCCGTCCTCCAGTGCCGCTCCCAGCACCAGCTCGAGCTTGCGCGGCTTGTTGCCGCCATATGCCGCCCCGGACAGATCGTCGCGCTTGATCCAGAGTTCGCTGCCGAGCGCGGCGCCGAGCGCGCGTAGCGGCGCGATCGGTGTCGGCCCGCCGACCAGGGACACGCGCGCGAGCCGCCCGGCGAGCGCCGGGAAGCGGCGCTCGAGCGCGGTCGCCGGCTCCCCGCCGTCCGCGGTGCGCGCGATCGACGTCACGACGCGCACGATCGGCCGTGCCGCTCAGCTTTGCAAGCTCACGCCCCGCCGTGCGGATGGTGCGCGCCCCGTCCGCACCGCGATCCGCTGCGCCGCCCCCGCGGCGAGGATCGCCGCCGCGACGCTCACGACGGTCGCGTAGCGATCCCATGCGGCGCCGACGTCGAGCCGCGCCAGCCACACCACCGTCGAGAGGAGCGCGAAGAGCGCCGCCATGCCGACGGCGCTCGCGTGCTTGCGTGACGGCGCCAGCATCCACGCGAGACCCACGGCCGCGGCGCCGAAGACCATGTTCACGGCGGTGCGCATCACCAGGCGGCCGGCGAGGGCCGCCTCCCCGCCCCCGGCGATCGTGGTGTAGGCGACGACGAGGATCAGGTGCAGCGCGCCGGCGCCGATGAGCGCGAGCGGAAACACCGCGATCCAGCGAAATGCCCGCAGGGCCCTCTCGTGCGTGTGCATGGCGAATCCGCGGCGGCCAATCGCCGCCCCGGCGCGGAAGCGAACGCCATGCCGGACGCAACCCCGCGTCCGGCATGGCGCGCCCGTCCGCTCGGAGCGTCATCGCCATGCCGGACGCCATCCCCGCCGGCCGCCGGACGCCATGCGCCTTGCCGCGCGCTCTTGATTGAATCCGACTATCGTTCAAAGGTAACGCGCCATGAGCGAGTTCACGCTGAACAGCCCGACCCAGGAGCCCGATCTCCCCACGGCGATGCAGATCGTCTACCAGTGGAACTACGAGCCGGAGGTGGAGGAGCTGCGCAACCTCTACGTCAAGGCGGCCGAGGCGCAGTGGATCGGCGCCAAGGATCTCGATTGGGATCGGCCGATCGATCTCCGGAAGTTCGCCAGCACTCCCATCGGCGCCGGGGTGCCGATCGAGCGGACCTCGTACTGGCGCTCGCTGAAGGAGGAGACGCGTGCCGAGCTCGTCCGGCGGACGGCCGCCTTCCGGCTGTCCCAGTTCCTGCACGGCGAGCAGGGCGCCCTCATGGTCGCCGCGCAGCTCGTGAACGCGACGCCCCACACCGACGCCAAGTTCTACGCGGCGACCCAGACGATGGACGAGGCGCGGCACGTCGAGGTCTTCTCCAGGTACATCAAGAAGCTCGACGACATCCGCCCGATCGCCCCCTCGCTGAAGGGCATCCTCGACCAGACGCTGCAGACCGGCGACTGGATGAAGAAGCTCGTCGGGATGCAGATCGTGGTCGAGGGCCTGGCGCTGTACGCCTTTCGCGAGATGCGCAATCTGACCGAGGAGCCGCTCCTCAAGGACCTGCTCACCTACGTCGCGCGCGACGAGTCGCGCCACCACGCCTATGGCGTGCAGTACATCGAGCGCTGCGTTCCCTGCCTCGGGGAGGCGGAGCGGGCCGAGCTCGAGGACTTCGCGCTCGAATGCGCGCGCAGCCTGATCGACCGCAATGCGCAGGGCTTCTTCACGACGCTGATGCAGATCTGGGCGGAGATCGGCGTCGATCCCGCGGCAATGCTCACCAGCCTGCACGAGGAGCGGGAGGAGATCACCCGCGATCTGCCGCGCGGCCGGCGGCTCGGCCCGGTGCAGGGCTTCGTCATCCCTACCCTGCGACGCTGCGGCCTGCTCTCGGAGCGCGTCGCCGGGCACTTCCACGGCTTCCTGCGCGACAACTTCGGCACCCGTGTCGCCGGCGAGAACGTCGAGCAGTTCCTGCAGTACCTGCCGGACCTCCCCGCCGACACCGCGCGCTGGGTGATGGGCGAGCTGCAGTAGCGCCCGCTCGGGGTGGGATTTCCCAACGCACGCCATGCGATAGCATCCCGGAGGGAGGCGACGACATGGCTACCGCGCTCGCACGGGATCTCCTGCGGCGGATGGACGCCTACTGGCGCGCCGCGAACTACCTCGCGGTCGGGCAGATCTACCTCTACGACAACCCGCTGCTGCGCACGCCGCTCACGCTGGCGCACCTGAAGCCGCGCCTCCTCGGCCACTGGGGCACCACACCGGGGCAGAACTTCGTCTACGTGCACCTGAACCGCGTCATCAAGGAGCACGACCTCGACATGATCTACATCGCCGGCCCGGGCCACGGCGGCCCGGCGCTGGTCGCCAACACGTACCTGGAGGGGACGTACAGCGAGCTGTATCCCGCCGTGTCGCGGGATGCGGAGGGGCTGAAGCGCCTGTTCAAGCAGTTCTCGTTCCCGGGCGGCATCCCGAGCCACGTCGCGCCCGAGACGCCGGGCTCGATCCACGAGGGCGGTGAGCTCGGCTACAGCCTGAGCCACGCGTTCGGGGCCGCGTTCGACAATCCCGACCTCGTCGTCGCCTGCGTGATCGGGGACGGCGAGGCGGAGACGGGGCCGCTCGCGACCGGATGGCACGGCAACAAGTTCCTGAATCCGCGCTACGACGGCGCGGTCCTCCCGATCCTGCACTTGAACGGCTACAAGATCGCCAATCCGACCGTCCTGGCGCGCATCGACCGCGAGGAGCTCGAGCAGCTGCTGCGCGGCAACGGCTACGCGCCCTACTTCGTCGAGGGACACGATCCGGAGCCGATGCACCAGCTCATGGCCGGGACGCTCGACCGCATCGTGGCGGACATCCGGCGCATCCAGAGCGAGGCGCGGACGGGCGGCGTGACGCGCCGGCCGCGCTGGCCGATGATCGTGCTGGCGACGCCGAAGGGCTGGACCGGGCCGAAGGTCGTCGACGGCCAGCAGATCGAGGGCACCTACCGGGCCCACCAGGTGCCGCTCTCCGACCCCCGCGGGCATCCGGAGCACCTTGCGATCCTCGAGGAGTGGATGCGCAGCTACCGCCCGGAGGAGCTGTTCGACGACGCCGGCCGTCTACGCCCGGAACTGGCGGAGCTCGCGCCGCGCGGCGAGCGGCGCATGGGCGCGAACCCGCACGCGAACGGGGGCCTCCTCCTCCACGACCTCCGTCTTCCCGATTTCCGCGGCTACGCCGTCAACGTTCCGGCTCCCGGCGCGGCGACCGCGGAGGACACGCGGGTGCTCGGCGCGTTTCTCGGCGACGTGATCCGCGAGAACGACGACCGGCGGAACTTCCGCATCTTCGGACCGGACGAGACGGCGTCCAACCGCCTCATGGGCGTGCTCGACGCGACCGACAAGCAGTGGCTCGCGACGGTCGTACCGAGCGACGATCATCTCGCGCCCGCGGGCCGTCTCATGGAGGTGCTGAGCGAGCACCAGTGCGAGGGATGGCTCGAGGGCTACGTCCTCACCGGTCGGCACGGCCTCTTCAACTGTTACGAGGCCTTCGTCCACATCATCGACTCGATGTTCAACCAGCACGCGAAATGGCTGGAGGTGACGAGACACATCGCGTGGCGCCGGCCGATCGCGTCGCTCAACATCCTGCTCTCGTCGCACGTCTGGCGACAGGACCACAACGGCTTCACCCACCAGGATCCCGGCTTCATCGATCTCGTCATGAACAAGAAGGCCGAGATCACCCGGGTCTATCTCCCACCGGACGCGAACTGCCTGCTCTCGGTCATGGATCACTGCCTGCGGAGCCGGCACTACGTGAACGTGGTGGTCGCGGGAAAGCACCCCGCGCCGCAGTGGCTGACGATGGACGAGGCCGTCCGGCACTGCACCGCGGGCATCGGCATGTGGGAGTGGGCGAGCAACGACGGCGGCGGCGAGCCGGACGTCGTCATGGCATGCGCCGGCGACGTCCCGACGCTCGAGATCCTCGCCGCGGTGCAGCTCCTGCGCGAGCACCTCCCGGCCCTCAAGATCCGGGTCGTGAACGTCGTCGATCTGATGCGGCTCCAGCCGCCGAGCGAGCACCCGCACGGTCTCGCCGATCGCGACTTCGACACGCTCTTCACCCGCGACAAGCCGATCATCTTCGCCTACCACGGGTATCCGTGGCTCGTGCATCGCCTGACGTATCGGCGCACGAACCACGGAGGCCTGCACGTGCGCGGCTACAAGGAGGAAGGGACCATCACGACGCCGTTCGACATGGCGGTGCTGAACGACCTCGATCGCTTCCATCTGGTCGCCGACGTCGTCGACCGCGTCCCCGGACTGAGCGCCCGCGCCGCGCACGTGAAGCAGTGGGTGCGGGACAAGCTGATCGAGCACCGCCGGTACATCACCGAGCACGGCGAGGACCTGCCGGAGATCCGCAACTGGCGCTGGCGTCCGCCGACGTGACCAGCAGCTCCGAGTGATTCAGTTGCTCGAGGCTTGCGACGGCACGCACAGCTCCCGCAACCGGGTGACCTTGTCCCGGCTGCCCGCGGCGAACGCGAGCGAGGGAGCGCCGAACTGCGTGGAGAAGAAGTGCGGGCCGCTGAGCCTGACGCGCGGCCGCTTGGTTCGGACCTGGTAGCACAACAGTTGATCGATCGAATCAAGGATCCCCTCGCCGTTCTTGTCCGTCGGCACGCAGAGGTGCGAGGGGCGCTTCACGTCCACCGTGAAGGTGCCGAGCTCGTCGACCACCTGGATGCCCGACAGGCGGACATGCGTGGCGCGGACGCGGTAGCACGTGAAGTGGTCGACCCCGGCCGGGTTCGGCGGGAGTGGCGGCGCGGTGCGGCTTTCCGATGCCGGCACGAGGAAGAAATTCGGCCGGCTGAGATCGACGGCGAGCACGCCGAACTGGTTCACGACGACCTCACCCGTCGCACCGGGGAAGCGCGGCACCATGTCGGCGACGGTGTAGCCGATCAGATGATCCGGATGCCCGGGCGCCGTCGGGTCCTCGCCGTTCTTGGTCGCGGGATCGCAGAGCCGCTTGAGCTCGCCGAGCGTCGCGGAGCTCGCACCGAAGCGATTCTCCAGCTGCACGGCCGGCCCGTCGGCCGGATGGTCGTCCACCTCGTAGCAGTCGAAATGGTCGAGCGTCGCGGGCGCCACCGGCGTCGCGGTGGCAGTGGGCGTCGCCGTGTCGGTCGGCGTCGGCGTTACGGTCGCGCCGTCGATGGGCCCGCTCGCGGTCGGGGTGGGTGTCGGCGCGCAGAGCGGGTTGGTCGCGCAATCCGGATCCGCGCAATCGACCAACTGGTCCCCGTCGTCGTCGCTGCCGTTGTTGCAGTTCTCGATGCCGGACGGCGCGGCAAAGCCGGAGCAGATCCGGACGACGCTGTCGTTGCCGTCCGTCGTGCCGTCGTCGTAGCGGGTTCCGTCCTGGGTGATGTAGAGACATCCGTCCGCCCCCACTTGCGTGAGGTCGCCGCGGAACCCGCCGCTCGCGAACTGCGACACGGACGGCGTCATCGAGAAATCATCGCTGGGGAAGTCGAACCGGGTCATGGTGCCGTCGGTATTGCTCGTCACGACGAACTTCGGTGCGACCGCCCGGAACGCGATGCCATCCGGCTCCGCAGTCAGAGGCACGTTCTGGACGAGATTCCCGGTGCTGCTGTCGATGATCGTAAGCTCTCTCGTCGGACTGCGGTTCGACGCGAAGAGGAACGCGCCGCTCGGATCGAAGAAGAGGCCGTCGATGAAGTCTCCCGTGGTCACGCTCGAGAACACGCGAGAGGTCATCGTCACCGGGTCCACGGCCTGGATGGTACCGTCCGACCCGGCATAGATGATCTCGCCCGTGACCGGGGAGGTCGTCATCCCCAGCGCGTCGCCGCCGGGGCCGAATGCCGCCCGGAGCGACGCGGCCGTATCGGCGTCGAGGTTGGTCACGCCGGCCGACGTATTCGAGTAGAGCGTCCCGTCCGGATGGTTGGTCAGGCCGCATCCGGCCGCGCTCGCGAACGGGCTCCCGGCAACCAGGGGATGGATCGTGGTGCTGTTGACGATGATCGTCGTCTGCAGGTCGAAGCGGAACAGCGGGCTGCCGCCGAACAGACACTCGTCCGCCCACACGTCACCGTCCGGCGCGAAGGCGAGGCCGCCGATGAAGGTCGGCGCGACACCGAAGACCTCCTGCGTGAAGGGGGCCTGCAGGAACGTGAAGGGGGCGGCGATCGCGCGCGCGGTCCACGTCGCACAGCTGACGATCGATGTGACGACGAGGAAGACGAGAATCTTCGCGTTCATGGCGGCTCCTCGCGGATGGCTCGCGGCGACGACTGGTTCGACGGATCGGGCAAGGAGTGCCCCCGGATGAAATCGACCCGTTACCAATCCGGATGGCGCCAGGCAAGGAAAATCGACGGCAAGCGCACCCTCCCTCGCCAATGAACGTGAGCACGGTTGTGGAGTCCGGGGCGCGTGGTAGCGTAGCCTGGGCAGGTGAAGACGAAGGAGGACGCTCGCATGACCGCAAGCCTCGATCTGTCGTCCGACGACGTTCGGTTTCTCGCCGATCATCTCGGGCGCTACATCACCGCCCTCGACGACGAGCGCATACACACGGATAGCCGTGAGATCCAGCATGCGCTGACGCTCGACATCGAGCGGCTGCAGCGGATCAAGGATCGCTTGATCGGATCATAGCGCCGCCGCGAAGAAGTGCTCGATCGCGCCGCGGCTCGCGTGCACATCGGCGCGCCCGAGCTCCACCAGCTTGCCACAGAAGGTGGCGTCGAAGAGCAGGTAGCTCGCGAGCTCGTGCGTCGCCTCCTCGCTGCCCAATCCTCTCAGCAGGTAGCGAACGATCGCGGGAATGTGGTCGGCGAACTCGGCGGCCAGCGCGCCGACCGACCTCGACGGCCGGAGCCACAGGACCTGGATCTCGCGGAAGGGCTCCGCGTCGCCGCCCGGTCCGCCGCAGCGGAGGACGCTCGTGTTGATGCGCGCGCTGTGCTCGATGTCGGCTTCGATCGCGTCGAGCAGCACCGCGTCGAGCAGCACGCCGGCAACGTGGGCGAGCGTCGGCGCGGGGCGGCGGCGGCCGTCGTCCACCGACGGCCTGGGCAGCCCGCGTACGCCGATCGCAACGATGCGATCGGCGCCGAGCTGGATCGCGGGCGCGAGCGGGGTGGTGTTGCGGATGCATCCGTCCCCGAAATGCCGGCTGCCGATCTTCACCGAGGGGAAGAAGACGGGAATGGCACTCGAGGCCATGAGGTGGCTCACGCCGAGCTCGGTGCGCTCGACGCTCCAGTGCGACCGCGTCCACAGATGGAGCTCGGGCGCGCCATCCACGAAGAGCACGCCGCTGCCGCTGTACAAATCGGTGGCGGCGACGGCGACCGCGCGTACCGTCCCGTCGGCGACCCGTGCCGAGAGCTGTTCCTGCGAGAAATGCGCGGCGAGGAGCCGGCGCAGCGGCGCGGTATCGAGGAGCGACTTGCCCTTCACTCCCCCGACGAGCCCGCCAAACGTCAGATCGCGCACCCAGCGGAGCCCGATCGACCCGAGCGAGCCGACGTCGGTCCGGTACACCTGATCGGCGTGGATGCCCGACCAGAGCTCGACGAGGCGCTGAACGCCTTGTGCACACTCGTCGGCCGTCGCCGCCAGGAGGCCGACGTTGATCGCCCCGGCGCTCGACCCGATCAGGAGTCCGACGTTCGAGCGCTCGGCCGCCAAGCAGCCGATGTCGACGAGCCCTTGCAGGGCGCCGGCCTGATAGGCGCCGCGCGCCCCCCCGCCGGACAGCACGAGCGCGGTGCGCTCCGCGACGCTCCGGACTTGCTCGGCCGTCATCGCCCTCCCCGACCGTCCTCGATCACGGGCGGCCGGGCGTGGTCAAGCGTCATCGCGCGCACGGGCGTTGCGGGCGGAGCGCATCTTCTTCGCCGAGCGTTGCGTCCGCGCCGCCCAGAAGCGCGTCATGTCTCCGGTGCTCGCGGCATAGGCCATCGCGAGGAGACGCGCGCGCTCGAGCTCGCCCGCCTCCGGCTGCATGGTCCTGGCCGCCTGCACGGCGAGGGCGACGAGCGGGTTCTCCGTGGCGGCCTTCAGCGTGCGCGCATCGGGGTGGAACGGCGCGATGAGCGCTGCCGGCAGGTCCTCGAGCGTTGCCGCGCGTGCGCCCGCGGTCGTGGCCCCGCGGCGTGCGGCGGCGGGCCGCCGGGAGTCCGGTTCGGCATCGCGGGCCGCCGCGACCTGGCGCTCCAGCGTCTCGACGCGCCTCTGCAACGTCGCGACCTCGGCGCGCGCGTCCTCGAGCACGGCGCCGGCTGCGCCGACCGTCTCGAGGAAGGCCGCGGCCGCCGCCGGCCGCGCGTACAGCGTGATCTCGGCCTCGCCGGCTCCGAGGGTCAGGCAAGCGAGCCCGTCGGCGCTCGACCATCGGCGACGTGCGAGCCCGTCGAGGCGACGCGCGAGCCCGTCGACGTCCGGCGTCCCGTTCGGCTTGTCGTGTCGGCGTCTACGCGCGGCCATGGCATCCTCCGTTCTCGCGCAAGTATTGCAGGCGCGGCGACGTGGTGCAGCACCGTTGACGTACCCCGGGCGCCGTCGTAGACGCGAGGCATGAGGTCGACGGGAAGCATCCCGCTTCGGATGGTAGCTTCCGCGCCTCACGGTCGCGCCATGCCGCGGAGGATCGCCGCGACCGCGGTCTTGTGCTCGACGAGCACGAGCTTCGCCGTCTCGCCCGGGCCGAAGACCAGCGCGCCGAGGCTCGCGCTGTCGCATGCCACGATGCAGGGAAGCACGCGCGGCGCGTGGGCGACGACCAGGTGCTCGACGCGGCGATAGAAACGCTCGGCACCGTCGTTGGCGACGAGCAGCAGGCGCGACACCCGACCGCCGTGGCGGCGCGCCTCCTCCCGCGGTAGGGCGGCGAGGCCGCGCCGCTCGGCGTCGAGCGCGCGCTCCGCGGCCTCCAGGCCGCGCCGCAGCATGCCGCCCGAGGCCGCGGTCCTGAGGGCGCGGCGGAGGGCGTGCGTCAGCGGGACGACCGCCGCGCTGACATCCGCCCGGCACCAGAGCGGCCGGGTCGCGGCCGCGAGCGTGGCCTGCACCGCCGCGTGGCACTCGTCGCTCTCGATCACGCGCGGGAGGCGCGGAGGATCGTGGCGCATTCCCTCGGTCGTCATGCCATGCGCTCAGCGCTGCTTGGCCTCGAGCTCCGTCCAGCGTGCGTAGAGCGCTTCCACCCGGGCGCGCGCCTCCTCGGCCGCGGCAAACCGGCGCGTGACCTCCGCGGCGTCGGCCGCAACCGTCGGATCCTCGAGGGCGACCTGCGCATCCGTGAGCGCCGACTCCGCCGCGAGGATGCGCTCCTCCATCGACTCCCACTCCCGTCGCTCGCGATAGCCGAGACGCTTCGGCCCGTTCGACGCGGGAGCGCCCGTCTTCCGCGGCGCGACGGCCGGAGGCGCCGGCGGAATCGGGCGGCGCGCCGACTGCCATTGCGCGAGGTCCGCGAAGCGCTCCGCACCGCCGCGGCCGTCGAGCGCGACCAGCTCGGTCGCGACGCGCTCGATCAGGAACCGGTCGTGCGTCACGAGGACGACCGCGCCCGGGAACTCGAGGAGGCTCTCCTCGAGGATCTCGAGCGTCGGGATGTCGAGATCGTTCGTCGGCTCGTCGAGGAGCAGGAGGTCGGCCGGCTGGAGCATCAGCCGCGCGAGGTGGACGCGCGCCCGTTCCCCGCCCGAGAGCTGTCCGACGGGCAAGCCGAGGTGCTCGGGACGGAAGAGGAAGCGTTTGGCCCACGCGGCGACGTGCAGCGGGCGGCCGAGGTACACCACGGTGTCGCCTTCGGGCGCGAGCGCGCGGCGCAGCGGCAGCGCCGGGTCGAGTCCCACCCGATGCTGATCGAAGTGGGCGACGCGGAGGTCGTCCGCGTGCCGTACGGTGCCGCGGTCGGGCCCGAGCGTCCCGGCGAGCAGCCGGAGGAGCGTCGTCTTGCCGCTGCCGTTCGGACCGAGGAGGGCGAGGCGCATGCCCGGGCCGAGCACGAGATCGAGGCCGTCGACGAGCGCCCGGCCGCCGAGATCCTTGCCGACGCCTTCCGCGACCACGAGCCGCTGCGTCCGCCGGCCCGACGCGGCGAAGTCGATGCCGGCGCGTCGCTCCGCGCTCCGCTCCGTCGCCGCCGTGAGCTCGTCGATCAAGCGGCCCGCCTTGTCGACGCGCGCCTGCTGCTTCGTCGTCCGCGCCTTCGGACCGCGCCGCAGCCACTCGATCTCGCGCCGCACGCGGTTCGCCAGCGTCTCCTGGTAGGCGGCGTGCTCCCGCAGCGCCTCGTCGCGGCGCGCGAGGAACTCGCTGTAGCGGCCGACGGTCTCGAACAGGCCGCTCGGGTACGAGCGATTGATCTCGACCATGCGCTCCGCGACGCGTTCGAGAAACCAGCGGTCGTGGCTCACGACGAGGTACGCGAGCGGCTCGGCTCGGAGCAGCTCCTCCAGCCAGAGGATCCCTTCGACGTCGAGGTGGTTCGTCGGCTCGTCGAGGAGGAGCACCTGCGGCCCGCGCGCAAGCTCGCGGGCGATGGCGAGCCGCTTGACGCCACCGCCGGACAGCGTGCCGACGCGCGCCGCGGGATCCGCGAAATCGGCGCGGCTCAGCGCCTTGGCGGCACGCAGCGCGCGCTCCGTCGGATCGACGAGCTCGTCCTCGCCGACCGCCGCCGTCACGACGTCTTCCACGGTCGCGTCCGCCGGAAACGTCGGATCCTGCGGCACGTATCCGAGCCGCGTGTGCCGGCGCAGCGCACGCACCCCTGCGTCCGGCGCCTCGATGCCCGCGAGAACGCGCAGCAACGTCGTCTTGCCGGCACCGTTCGGACCGACGACACCGACGCGGTCGCCCTCCGCAAGGGTGAGCGACAGCTCGGTGAAGAGCGGCGCGGCGCCGTACGCCTTGGTGACGTTCTGGATGGAAAGCAGGGTGATCGCTCCCTGATAGCAGGTGCGACGGCAATGTTGGACGGCAGCGCGGTCGCCGGCTTCGCTGCAAGTCTTACACGGTGGGACGGGAGCCGATCCCCGAATTCCCTGCAACGGTGGCGCCGCCGCGCCTGGCACGCGTGTTGCTGCCCCGACATTCGAGCAGCAATCGAACACATCGACATCGGAGGACGCCATGACCAGAAAGCTCGTGCTCTGCATCGCCGCGGCGTTCACGCTGGTGGAAGCGAAGGTCGCTCCCTGCCTCGCGAAAGGGATGCAGGATGAAGTCGACCAGGCGGCCGCCGTCATCGAGAGGTTCCGCGACATGCCGGAGAAGGGCATTCCCGACGCCGTGATGCGCGACGCGAACGGCCTCGCCGTCCTGACCGTGCTGAAGGCCGGTTTCATGTTCAGCGGCCAAGGCGGCTGGGGCGTGGTCGTGGCGCGCACGCCCGGCGGCTGGAGCGGCCCGTCGGCAATCGCCACCGGCGGCGCCGGCTTCGGGCTGCAGATCGGCGGCGAGGTGACGGAGTTCGTGTTGGTGCTGAACACGCCGGAAGCGGTCGACGCGTTCGCGCACGCCGCGAACATCAAGCTCGGCGCCGATCTGAGCGTCGCGGCCGGTCCGGTCGGCCGTGACCTCGCGGCCGGCGTGATGCCGGTCGCGGCCGTGTATACCTACAGTCGCAGCCAGGGCCTCTTCGCGGACGTCTCCCTCGAGGGCACCGTGATCGCCACGCGCAACGACCGCAACGCCGACTACTACGGCCGCGAAGTCACGCCCAGCGCGATCCTGTCGGGCGCGATCAAGCCGCCGCGCGGTGCCGCCAAGCTCGAGTACGCGCTCGAACAGCCCGCGCTGGCGGGATCTCGCCGACGCTCCTGAGCGATCTTCCGCTCCCTCGGGTCACTGGCTCACGGACGGCACGCACAGCTCGGTCGGCCGCAACCGCTCGAGCTCGACCGCGCCGAACGGCTGGTTGGTGACGAAGATTCTGACGCGGCCCGATGAAGGGCCGCGACGCGCTCGCGAGGCGTGTCTCGTAGCACAGCAGCTCGCCCCTGTGCTGCGCGGCCCCGGGGCTCCCGCCGTTCACTTCGACGGGCACGCACAGTCGCCGCGGCCGCTTCACGTCGACGCCGAGCGACCCGAAATCGTCGGTGATGCTGATCCCGCTGATCCGTTTGCGCGCGTGTCTCACCTGGTAGCACTGGAACAGATCGATCGACACCGGATCGAGCGGCGGCGGTTGCGCCACGAGACTGCTGGCGCTCGGCACGAGCAGGATGTCCGGCTTCAACAGATCGAGGGTGATCGCGCCGAAGTCGTCGACGACGGTCTCGCCGCGCGGCAGCTCGGGCCTCGGACCGGTGGGACGGATCTGGTACCCGAGGAAATGTGCCGGATGCGCCGGCGCGGTCGGATCGCTGCCGTTCGCGTTGGCGGGATTGCAGATGCGCTGGGATTGAAGGTTGCCGACCGTCGCACCGAAGCGGTCGACGAGGCTCACCCCCTCGATGACGGGCGGTCGCGGCCGCGGGAGGTCGTAGCACTGGAAGTGGTCGAGGCCGTCGAGCGGCGACCGACACGTGTTGCATTGCTGATCGCACGCGTCCCCCACCTGGTCGCCGTCGACGTCCGCCTGGTCGGGATTGGCGACGTAGGGGCAGTTGTCGAGATGGTCGGGCACACCGTCCCCGTCGGTGTCGGGGCTGGCGGCGACGATCGCCCCGCCCGCACCGGTAATGCACGGCACGCCGGGCGGGCAGTCGAGGTCGGTGACGCAGGTGCGATGATCGCGCTTGCACGTCCCCCCGTCGCAGAACCCGGCCGGCGAGCACGCGGCATCGGTCGCGCAGCTGGTGGCGAGCGTTTCGATGCACCGTCCGGAGGCCACGAAAACCACGCCGCCCTTGCCATCGCCATCGTCGTCGGGTCCCCCTTGGAAGGGATCGTGCTCGAAGTTTCCGACGGTTCCCCCGACGGTCGTCCGCGCAGCGCTCGCGTCGAAGACCTGGATCACCACGTCGCGGGCGTCGGGCGGGACGTCGCCGTTCAGGTCGGTGCCACCGTTGCTCCCGCAGTAGGCCGCATCGACCGTGCCGCGCTGCTCGCACTCGGAGGTGAGGAACTTCACGGTATGCCCCGACACCTTGTACGGCGTACGCGGATCGCAGACCTCGGCCAGGCAGGGATCCGCCGCCTCGTGACTGTTCCGCAGGCAATCGACGGGCGGCGCGGCGGTGAGGCATTCGGGGCGGCTCAGGTCCCACGCCTGCAGCACGAAGCTCGGGGGAGCGTTGTCGCCGCTGCCGCCCTGAAGATTGGCGTTGCCCTGCGCGCTCTCGCTGGTGCGGAACGCCACGATCTGATCGTTGCAGACGATCTCCTCGGCGGCCTGCCCGGTATTGATCCTGACGCCGGTCGCGGGGACGTAGATCTGCAGGACGCGGTCGTGCGCGTCGCCGTCGCCGTTCAGGTCGGTCGCGCCCTGTGAGGCCTCCGGCGTGATGAACGCGAGCACGGAGCCACAGAAGGTGATCGTGTCGGCGGCGAAGCCCGTCGACGTCCATGTGCCGCCGGCGACCGGATACACCTCCACGACGCCGTCGAGCTTGTCGCCGTCACCGTTCAGGTCGGTGCCGCCGCTTTTGCCCTGGCCCGCCTCCGAGACGATCGCCGCGACGTGCGTCGCGGAAAGCGCGACCGCGGTGGCGGCGCGGCCGAGATTCCGGACCGCACCGGAGCCCGGCCAGAGTTGCACGACCTTGTCGTTGAGATCGGTGTCTCCCGGGCCGTTCAGCGAGCCTCCCGGACACGCGGTGCTGCCGCTCGACGACTCGGGGCGGAGGAACGCGGCCATCCCGTTCGTCACGGCGACCAGGTCGGCAGGGCAAAGACTCGTGATGCTCTGCGCCCCGGCGTTGCGCGCGTCACCGGTGAGGAGCGCCGAGCCGGTATCGAACACTTGCAGGACCGTGCCGGCGGAGGTGCTGTTCGCCGCGGGATCGCCGAGCGTCTCGAGGCTCACGAGGTCGTCCGTGTGCTGCGTCGTGCCCGCCGGGCTGCGAAAGAAGACGCGTCCGTTGGACACGGCGAGGGTCCGGCCGTCGATCTTCGGCGACAGATCGACCGCGCGCGCCGGGGACACGCCGGCGGTCAGCTCGCTTCCCGGTACGGTGAACACCCGCAGGATGCCGTCCGTCCGATCGCCGTCGCCGTTCTCGTCGCAATTGCCCTCGCCGGCCTCGCTCTCGATGAAGGCCGCGACGGTGCCCTCGAGGGCGAGCGCGGGCAACGTGAACGGGCCCTGCTGGACCTCGACGATCGCCCGCCCCTGCGGCGTGCCGGCGAGCCCGCACGCGGGACGGGGGGCACCGCCGGGCACGACGAATCCGCTCGGCGCGCCGAGCGGCTGCAACAGGCCGGTGCGGCGGTCTTGCAGCGTCACGACGACGTCGCCGACATCGCCGTCTCCGGTGCGATCCACGCCGTCGAGGGACTCCGCGGCCGTGAAGGCGCGGAGATTGCCGGTTCGCGTCGTCAGACTGTCGAGGGAGACCGGGTTCCCCGCCTCGAGCGCGTAGAGCACGCACAGGTCGTCGGTCGTGCACTGGCCGTTGCTCGTGCACGCGCCGTGGGGCGGCAGCTGGCAGAAGCCGTCGGCGGCCGGGCTGGTGCGCGGCAGGATCACCGGGCCGCCGTCGACGGCAAGACCGGCAAACGCGGCGGCGTCGTACAGCACCCCGCAGCGTCCCCCGCTCGGACAGTCGCCGTCGCCATTGCACACCTGCCCGTCGTGCGTCCCGCCGGTGCAGGCATCCACACAGGGAGTGCCGTTGCAATCGAGGATGTCGGCGCAATCCTGGCCGGCGTTCGTCCCGCCCTCGCAGAGACCGCGATGGTGCGCGATCCTGAGCACCGTCGCGGCGACGTCCACCGAGCCGAAGAACGTGAGTGAGCCCGGCGCCGCCGCACCGGTCGGGTCCGTCTGCGGCTCGAAGATGGGCGGGAGCCGTTGGCCCTCGACCGTGAGCGAGTTGACGAAGGTGGCGCTCGGCAGCGTGATCGGGACCGGCGACTCGATCGTCGTACGCAGCAGCCGCGGGACCGGACCGGAGGCATCCTGCAGGATGATGCCTTGCCAGTGCACGGGTATGAGCAGATTGCCGTCCTGGTCGAGCGTGAGTCGCGTCCCTTCGGCGCTCGCGGGCGTGGCCAGGCAGGGCGGCTTCCCGGCATAGCAGGCGGCCTGATAGTCGGTCGGCTGCGGCAGCGCCGTGAAGTGCGCGAACGTCGGGTCGGGGTTGGGCTGGCACGTGCCGTCGCGGGCGAAGAGCTCGTCGACGCACGAGATCAATCCGAGCGCTCCGGCCTGGCTTCGACACGTACTCGTCACCAGGCCGCACGGCAGGGCGTCGTTCACGTCGCTCACCGCGATCGCGGCGGGGCCGGCGAGCGTGTTGTCGTCGCCGCCCGAGCCGAGGATGGCATCGGTGTCGGGGAAGCGGAAGCGCAGCCGCGGGATGCCGTCGGCGCGGGTGATGATCGCCATGTCGACGGGGCCCGATTGGTTCACCTGGATGCACGACACGCCGCCGCTGCTCATCGCGGGGGTCGCGGCGCAGGTCTCGAGCTTCTGCACCACGGCCGCGTCGGCACAGGACCGCGTCGTGAGGACGACGGCCCGTTTCGGGCCGCCGGCGGGCGTGAAGAGCAGCGTAACGGCGAGCGCGCTCGGGTCGGCGCCGAGGCCGGGCGATGCCGCGTCGCAGATCGTCGGACGCACGTGCAGCTCGACGAAGTCGCCGGGCCGGGCGAAGGGACGATCGAGGGTTCCGAGCGCACCGCGGAAGACCGGCTGCGACTGCGGAATCAGATCGCAGCCGGCATGCGCGCGCCCGGGATGGGCGAGCGCAACGAGGGCGACCAGCAGCAGCATCGCGCGGCGGCGAGGGAAACGATGGGCGATCGTCATATCAGGGGGCCTTCATGGATGCCGCGTTGGCCGAACGCTTCGGCGCGCCCTTGCGCCGGTGTCGTCGGTGATCGAACTGTCTACGGACTCGGTGCCCGATGCGGAACGCCGAACGATATAAGACCAGTGAGAAAATCGGTGTAATGACTTGCAAGAATCCGTCCAGTACGCGCGGTATCACGATTGGTCGCGACGCGTCATCATGCAATGCGCGAAAAGACGTCGAGATCGCCGGCCGAGGCGACGCGCGGGCCTATCCCGTGCGCCATTGTGGCGCGATTGCCTGGCCGGTGGCGCGATCATCTGGCCGCAGCATGTGCCTAGCGAGTAGGCGAGTGCCCAGAGTGGCGGCAGCGGGCCTCGCTGCTCGTGTCGCTCGTCGCGAAGGAACAGGTGCACGCCGGGCGCGGCGAGCGGCACATCGCGGCAGCCGCGTGGGCCCCGGGATACGGGCGCACGAGCGCCGGCCAACGCCGTCGCACAGCGTCCGCATGAGGAGCGCGTGGCGCGCTTCGGCGCGGCCGTCGTAGCGGACGACCCCGCCCATCACACATCGCGGCGGGTTGAATGGATGGACTAAGTGGACTAACCTTCTTTGGTATGAAGACCATCAACGTTCACGAGGCCAAGACCGGCCTCTCCGGCCTGCTTGCCGAAATCGAGAAAAGCGGCAAGCGGATCGTGATCTGCCGCAATGGCAAGCCGGTCGCGGACCTGGTGCCGCACCATCGCGAGGTATCGATGGCCGCCGACAAGAAACTGGGAGCGATCAAGATCAAGTACGATCCAACCGAGGAAGCCAGCGATACCGACTGGCCGCCCGACGCTCGATGATCCTGGATACCTGTGCGCTACTCTTTCTCGCGAACGGCGATCGACGGCTTTCCCGTTCCGCCCGCGAACGATTGGGTAGAGAGCCGGCGCGCTGGTTCTGCGCGATCAGCAGCTTCGAGATCGGCCTGAAGTATCGGCAGGGCAAGCTCGAGTTGCCGTTGGCGCCGCTCCGATGGCTCCGCGAGCTGGAAGACCGCTACGGATTGACGGAGGTGCCGCTGGATTCAGCGCTGTGTACCGCTGCGACGGAGCTGCCACACCACCATCGCGATCCGTTTGATCGGTTCATCATCGCCGCAGCGTTCCGTCTTCGTGTGCCAGTGGTCACGATCGATCCGAAGTTCTCTCCCTATGGGGTGGAAGTCATCGGCTGAGGATCACCTGCACGCGCCGGCTGCTTGCCTGCGTGTAGTGAACGGCAGTAGAGGGTGCCCTGTTCCCCACGGAACGCGCTGACCCGAAAAGGCCGTATGCCCGACGATCCGCCGTCCCGCAGGCTCACCACGATCGTTGCGCTCGACGTCGCGGGCTATTCCGCGCGCACGGAAGCCGATGAGGCGAGGACCACGGCGGAGGTTGCGGCGCTCCGGCGCGTGATCGAGGGCATCGCCGCGGCGCACGGCGGGCGCGTGTTCAACACGGCGGGCGACGGCTTCATGCTGGAGTTCGGCTCGAGCCTGGCCGCCGTCGAGGCCGCGTTCGCCCTCGCGGACACGTGCGAGCCCAAGGTGCGGGTCGGCGTGCATCTGGGCGACGTCGTGGTGCAGCCGGGCGGCGACCTCCTCGGCCACGGCGTCAACGTCGCGGCCCGTCTGATGGCGCGCAGCGATCCGGGCTCGGTGTTGGTATCGGCCGACGTGCGCCGCACGATCCGGGGCCCGATGGCGGAGCGTCTGGTGTCACGCGGCAGCCTGCAGCTCGACAAGATGACGGAGACGATCGAGGCCTTCGCGCTCGGCTCCGCGGCGTCGGCCGTCGCCGCCACGCCGCGCGCGAGCGCCGAGCCGCTGCTCGCCGTGCTGCCCTTCGACAACCTGTCGGACGATCGGGAGATGCAGTTCTTCTCGGACGGCGTGTCGGAGGAGATCATCCAGCGGCTGTCGCGCGGCGCCCAGATGAAGGTGATCGGGCGCACGTCGAGCTTCCAGTTTCGCGGCGCGGACAAGACCGCGCGCAACGTGGCGAAGGAGCTGCGGTGCTCGCACATCCTGGACGGCTCCATCCGCCGCGCTGGCGGACGGGTGCGTATCGCGGCGCATCTGGTGGAGGCGGCCTCGCAGACGACGCTGTGGTCGGATCGCTACGACCGCAGCCTCGAGGACATCTTCGCCGTGCAGGACGAGATCTCCGAGCACATCGCGGCCGCCCTCGACCGGACCTTCACGAGCTTCTCGACCAGGGCGATCGATCCGGCGGTCTACGACCTCTACCTGCGCGCCAGCCCGCGATCCTACGCACCGGACGAGCTGCGGACCAACGTCGGCCTGCTGGAGGTCGTCACGCAGCGCGCACCGCATTTCGCGGAGGCCTGGGGCCGGCTCGCCTACCTGCGGGCGTTGGCTGCGCTTCTATCAGCCCTTTGCCGATCGCGCCGCGAGCGCCGCCCTCGTGGCGCGCGAGGCGGCGCGCGCTCTGGCGCTCGATCCGCAGAACGTCGATGCCATGACGGCGCAGCTCTTCGTGATCCCGCCGTTCGGACGGTTCGTCGAGGCCGACGCGATCCTGGAGCGGATACGCAGGCGCGCATGGCGCGCGCAACGGACACCTCTACGTCGGCTGGTACCTCCGCACGATGGGCCGGGTTCGCGAAAGCCTCGAGGAGACGGAGCGCGCCTATCGATTGGACGCGCTCGAATCCGATGTCCGCGAACGCGCTCGCGCTCGCGCGAATGGCCGCGGGACGCGTTGCCGAGGCGGTGCCCCTCTTCGAGGATCTCGTGGCGCGCGTGCCCGACATGAGCTTCCCCGTTGCGAGCCTGCTGCGCGCGCTACGCCTTCCTCGGAGGATTGGGCGGCGGTCGACCGATTGCTGGAGCTCGCCGCGAAGCGCCAGCTGCGCGAGTTCCAGGACGGTCTGCCGTTCATCCGGGCCAAGCGCGACCCCACGCCGGAGAACATCGAGCGGCATCCGCCGCGCGCTCGAGGCCCAGGTCGGCAGGACGGGATGCGTCGACGTCTCGCGTCTCGTGTACGCCGCGCACCTGGGCCTCGTCGAGGAAGCCTACCGAGCGGCCGACAGCGCGCGCCTCGGCCCGGTCGGAACCAGCGACGACATCATGGGCCCCGACGGCTACCGCACCGGCGCTGTTGTTCCAGGCGGGCATGCCCGAGCTGCGCAACGATCCGCGCTTCGCGCGCCTGTGCGCGCGCCTGGGCCTCGTCGAGTTCTGGTTGGCGACGGGCAAATGGCCCGACTGCGTGGATGACGTCCCCTACGATTTCAAGGCCGAATGCGAGAAGGCGCGCGCGGTGCCGATGGAGGCGTTCAGGTTTTGAGCGGCCGCCACGCCGATGCTCCGACGATCGATCGTCGAGCCTCGGAGTCGATGTGCTCGGGCCCGCTTGTACTGCGCGAGCGCGACGACTACAGATCCACCGTTGCGGTGGAGGATCTCGCGCATGGACGCTCTCGTATGGGATCGCCTCCAGTTCGGCTTCACCGTCAGCTTCCACTACCTCTTCCCGCAGCTGACCATGGGCCTGGCGCTCGTGCTGGTGGTGCTGAAGACGGTCGCGCTCCGTCGCGGCGATCCAGTCTACGGGGAGCTGGTCCGCTTCTGGGGTCGACTCTTCGCGATCAACTTCGCGCTCGGGGTCGTGACCGGCATCCCGATGGAGTTCCAGTTCGGCACCAACTGGGCGCGCTTCTCGGGCTACGCGGGGGGCGTCGTCGGGCTCACGCTCGCGCTCGAGGGGATGTTCGCGTTCTTCGCCGAGTCGGCGTTCCTCGGGCTCTTCCTGTTCGGCGAGCGCCGGCTCGGGCCGCGCGGACATTTCGTGAGCGTGCTGATGGTGTTCGTCGGGTCGTGGCTGTCGGGATACTTCATCGTCGCCACCAACGCCTTCATGCAGCATCCCGTCGGCTACGCGGTCGGCCGCGACGGCACCCTGCAGCTCGCCGACATGTGGGCCTACCTCCTGAACGGCTGGGTGCTGTGGGAATATGCCCACACGATGTGTGCCGCGGTGGTGACCGGCGCCTTCGTGGTGGCCGCGGTGGGCGCGTACTGGACGCTCATGGGCGAGTACCCGGCGCACGCGCGCGTCTGTCTCCGGGTCGGCGTGGTCACTGCGCTCGTGGCGTCCTGCCTGCAGCTGTTCCCGACCGGCGACGCGCACGGCAAGCTGGTCGCCCGCGACCAGGTGCCCGCGCTGGCGGCGATGGAGGGGAAGTTCGACAGCACGGCGCGGGCCGAGCTGGTGATCATCGGCCAGCCCGACGTGGAGCATCGGACGCTGCAGAACCCGGTGTATGTCCCGTCCGTGCTGAGCTACCTCGCCTACGGCTCCTTCGGCGCCACCGTCACCGGGCTGAACGACGTGCCGCGCGACCAGTGGCCCGACAACGTGGAGCTGCTCTACTACGCCTACCACGTCATGGTCGGGCTCGGGACGGTGTTCATCGCGCTCATGTTGGTGGCGGCGCTGCTGCTCTGGCGCGGCCGGCTGGAACGGAGCCGGCCCGTCCTGTGGGCGTTGCTGCTCGCGTTCCCGTTTCCGTACATCGCCACCACCGCCGGCTGGGTGACGGCCGAGCTCGGCCGCCAGCCGTGGGTCGTCTACGGGCTGCAGCGCACACGTGATGCCAGCTCGCCGCTCGTGCCCGGGGGGAACGTGGTGTTCACGCTGCTCGGCTTCATGGGGCTCTACCTGCTGATCGGCCTCCTGTTCGTCTACCTGGTCTTCCGCCAGCTGGCGCGCGGTCCGCTCGCCGCAGAGGGGGCGCACTGACATGGCGACCCTCTGGTTCATACTGATCGCGCTCATGCTGATCGTGTACGCGCTGCTCGACGGCTTCGATTTCGGCGCCGGCATCGTCCACCTGCTGGTCGCGCGCACCGACGACGAGCGCCGGACGGTGCTGCGCGCCATCGGGCCGCTGTGGGACGGCAACGAGGTGTGGCTGATCGCCGCCGGCGGCGTGAGCGTGTTCGCCTTCCCGCGCGCCTACGCCGCCGGCTTCAGCGGCTTCTACCTGCCGCTGGTCATGGTCCTCTGGCTGCTGGTCCTGCGCGGCCTGTCGATCGAGTTCCGCTCCAAGGAGCCGCACCCGCTCTGGCGGCAGTTCTGGGACGCCACTTTCTGCGCCTCGTCGACGGCGATGGCGATCGTGCTCGGCGCGGCGCTCGGGAACCTCGTGCGCGGCGTGCCGATCGACGCCAGCGGCTGGTTCAGCGGCCCGTTGTTCACGGACTGGCGCCCCGGCCCCGAGCCGGGCGTCCTCGACTGGTACACCATCACCGTCGGCGTCTTCGCGGCGGTGGTGCTGGCCGCGCACGGCGGCCTCTACCTCACCTGGAAGACGGCCGGACCGGTGCAGACGCGCTGCCGGCTGCTCGTCCGGCGGCTGTGGCCCGCGGTCGCGCTGTTGGCGCTCGCGGTGACCGCCCTCACGCTCGCGCTGCAGCCGGTGATCATCGGCAATCTCGGGCGGCGCCCGCTCGTCTGGCCGCTCGTGGTCGTGATCCCCCTCGGCTTCGGCGCGAGCGTGGCGGCGCACCGTCGCCACCGTGACCTGCCGGCGTTCCTCGCCTTCGGGGCGTTCATGGCGGGACTCCTCGGCGTCACGGCGGCGACGGTCTATCCGAACATCCTCATCTCGACGCGCGACCCAGCCTGGTCGCTGACGGTCGCCAACGCCGCGGCAGCGTCCTCCACGCTCCGTATCGGCCTGGCGTGGTGGGTACCGGCGATCGTGCTCGCGCTCGGGTACTTCGTCTACCTGTTCCGCTCCTTCGCCGGGAAGGTGGACGATGGGTCCCCCGGGCCCGGCTATTGATCTCGAGAGCGATCACCGCAGCAATCCCATTCGCGCGGCTTCGACGTAAGCCGCTGATTGTACAGTAGATTTCCCCATAGGCACGGTCCAGCGCATCGCTCAGGCGCCCGCCTGGCATCGAGCGGTCGTGCTACACCGCTGACGACACTGTCTTGCTTATCATCGCGCCAACTCGGAAGGTATTGGGAAGGACGTATCACCCGCTGATTCGGTTTGGGTTTTCGTTCGTGACGACGAGCAAGGAGGAACTCATGTCTAGGTGGACGCTGCTGATCATGGCGGGCCTCGCGGTTGGGATGTGCAGTGCGAGCGCGCCAGCCCGTGCCGATGGTCCCGAGGTCGGCTTCAACGCCGGCGTCGCGGTACCGTTGAAGAAGTACAGCCACACGGTAGAGGGGGTTGGTGGGACCGTCGGTTTTGACGGTGGCTATCGCTTCGACCTCTCCGACAACGTCGCACTGTCGCTCCTGGGGAATCCGCAGTTCAGCTTCTTCGGTACCGAGGAAGGATGCTGCAGTCCCCGCAGCGAGGGGGGCGACTCGGACGACATCGGCAGCATCTTCAGCATTACCGGTGGTCCCAAGCTCTCGTTCCTGGGCGACGGCTTCGAAGCCTACGTCGCGGGTCAGGGCGGCTACTATCGCGACATGACTCGTCCGCTCGACGACGACGGCCCCGGGTACAACGCATCGGGCGGCTTCAACTTCGAGGTCGCGCCGAACACCACCGTCGGCCTCTTCGGTCGCTACGACGTCGCCTACATGGATCCCAAGACGAACGGCGACGGCTCGCAGCGGAAGTGGGTGTCGGGCGGGCTCGCCGTCACGTACGTCTTCGAGCCCGAGAGGGAAGTGGCCGCACCGCCTCCGCCACCGCCGCCTCCGCCACCGCCGCCGCCGGCTGTCCGTCCTGCTCCTCCTCCGCCGCCGCCGACCCAGCGACGCGGTGGCTGAGCTGGACGATCGGTCTCTGGTTGCAAATGGGCGGCGAGGATCCCTGCTCCCCGCCGCCCAGCATCGCTGCCGGTCTTCTGATGACCATCACCGTGGCGTCGGGACTGATCGGCTGCGGCCCCGAGGTGCGAAAGCCGAGTCGCGGCGCCGAAACACGGGTGGCGGATCACGCCGTACCGCGCGAGGTGGGGTCCACCTATCTGGTGCTCCGATTGAAGGCACGGCGTCTGGATGTGATGAGGGATGACGCCCCGGCAGCGGTCGCGTCGTTTCCGATCGCGGTTGGCCGCGCGGGTCACGAAACGCCAACCGGGCGCTTCCACGTCGAAGAGAAGATCGAGCACCCGGACTACCAGCAGATCGACCCGAACGATCGTTGGCATGTCCTCAAGCGGATTCCCCCTGGGCCCGAGAACCCCCTCGGTGATCGCTGGATCGGGTTCGCGCACGGCGACGGGTGGACGATCGGAATTCACGGAACGCCGCAGCCGGAGCTCCTCGGTCGGGCCGTCAGCGGCGGGTGCATCCGCATGCGGAACGTCGACGTGATTCGCGTCTACGATAGCGTCGAGCTCGGCACGACGGTCGTCGTGTACCCATGAGCGCCGGAGGCTCGAGGCGCTACGGCTCGACCACCACCTCGGTTCCGATCTTTACACGCTTGTAGACTTCGACGACGTCGGGATTCGACATCCGTACGCAGCCGTGGCTCACGGCTTGTCCGAGCACCGACGTCTTCGCGGTGCCGTGGAACCCGACCTGCCAGCCGTGTGCAGACGCGAACCCGATCCACCGAAGGCCGAGCGGGTTGTTCGGGCCCGGCGGAACGCGTCCACGGTCGCGCGCCTCCGGATTGTTGAAATCGAAGACGAGGAAATCGGGATTCTCGATCATCTCGTTGATCTGAAAGCGTCCGATCGGCGTCGGCCACTTCGGCCGCCCGATGGCCACCGGATACCCTCCTGGCGGATGCTTCACGTCGTTCTGCACCACGTAGAGGCGCCGTTCGTTCAACCGCAGCAGGAGATAGGGTTCCGGGGTCGCGGTCGGCTGCGGAGTAGGCGCCGGGGCAGGCGCCACCTCGCGGCGTTGCCCGAAAACGCCGCAGCCGGTGGCCGAGCCCAAGAGCACCGCAACGAGGATGGCCGACAAGCGCAGGGGCAGACGGTGATCGGGGCGCATGCCGCACTATGCCAATATGGCGCGCGTTCTTGAAGCCTGACAGCCACCGCTCGGCCGGAACTCTGCGCACGCCCGCAGATCAAGTCGCAGCTTCTACACGTGATCGTGCCCGGGTGGTCGGGCCGCGAGCTCCGCGACGCGTGTGGCGAGGACGTCTGGCTGACAGAGGCCCTTCTCCGCGACGAGTCGCTCGAAGGCCGCGAGCCAGCAGTCCCAATAGCGGTATGCGGCTTCATGGGGGTGATGCTCGCGCTCGGAGGCGGCGATCTCGTCGACCAGCCGAACGCGAAACTCCTCCCACCGGAAGGCACCCGCTTCGTAGAGCGTCATCGTCATACCGAAGACACGACTCTCCCAGAGCGTCTCGAACACGAGCTCGCCGTTGCGGCGCGGCGGCGAGAGTGGCCCGTCCCAGTCGAGCAGGGCCTCGGGACGCGGATCAGGCATGGGCCTCGTGCGGCAGCCGTGCCTTCGCGACGCCGATCAACGCGTCGCGCGTGACGAGCGCCGCGAGCGCCTCCGCGCTCCATCCCTCGGTCCCGGCGGGACGCTCGGGCAGCACCAGGTAGCGGATCTCGGCACTCGAGTCCCAGACGCGCAGCTCGATGTCGACCGGCAGCTCGAGCCCCATCTCGTGCAGCACCGCGCGTGGTTCGCGGACGACGCGGGAACGGTACGCCGGGCTCTTGTACCACGCGGGTGGCAGACCGAGCAGCGAGGACGGGTAGCACGAGCAGAGCGTGCAGACGACGACGTTGTGGACGCGCGGCGTGTTCTCGACGACGGTGATCGGCGTGAGCTCCGGGCCTGTTACCAGGTCGAGCTCCTGTATCGCGGCCCAGCCATCGACGAGGAGGCGCTCGCGGTATGCCGGATCCGTCCAGGCGCGGGCCACCACCTTCGCGCCGTTCATCGGTCCTATGTCATGCTCATAACGCGCGACGATCGCGTCGATCAGCGCCGGCTGCACGAGGCCCCGTTCCACGAGGAGCGACTCGAGCGCCTCCGCGCGCAGCGCGTTCCGCCGCGCGATCGGCTCGTCATCGTCATGATCGTGGCCGTCGTGCGACATCTCAGGCCGGCTCGAGGTAGGGCTCGAAGAGATCGATGTGGAGTGCCACGCCCGCCTCGGTGTCCGGGCCCCACAGCTCGGTCGCGTCGAAGCGGACGTTGTAGAGGTACTGCGGGCTCTCGCCTTGGCCCCGTGCGTTCGTGTCGGGAAAGACGCAGGACGGCTGGAGCCGGTGCACCACGCCACGCCGGCCGGCGACATAGCGCGGTAGACGCGTGTGGCCGGCGGGGCTCGTGACGCGCGGGCGCACCGCGTCGCCGACGTGGAAGCGTGGCGCGCGCTGGATCTCGCGCACGAATCCGAGACTCGGGCCACTCGGGGTTGCCGGCATCGCCGGCGGTATCGGCGTCGGCCTGCCCGCCATGCGCGCGTCGACGTCGCCGGTCGTGAGCACGCCCACCTCGACGAGGAGGCGCTCGAGCGCCGCGAGCCACCGCCCGTAGTAACCGACGGTCAGGTACGTGACCGGGTCGATGCGCTCGATACCGTGCCGGAACGCGTCCACACTGACCCAGCCGAGGCCCACCACCTGGTACGCCATGCCGAGGGCACGCTTCTCCCATTCGGCGTGGAAGACCGTCTCGTTCGGCTCGACCACGACCCGCCCGAAGCCGTGCATGCCGCCCATGTCATGGATGCCGTTCACGCGGGCGCTCCCTCGTGACCGCACGTCTTGTAACTCCGCTCGAGGCTCGAGCACAACCTCGACCACCAGTGACTACCTCCATCGGCGTGCAAAGCACCCTGGGACCTCACGTGTACGCTTCTTGTCGGAGACCATGGTCGGCAAACGCTGAGAGAGTACACAAGCCCGCGCGCCGTTATGGAGCGCCGATGCAGGACCCCTGGAGGCACACGGCGCATGGCGCGATGGTCCCGTTGCCGCATGGCTGGCAGCAGTCGGCGGTTTGTGTGCACCCCGGCGCACCGAACGGGATGCACGTCGGCACGACACAGACGCCCATCACGTCGGGATTGACCTGCTGACACACGAGACCGGGCGCACACACCGGTGGCGGTGGGAAGATAAATCCCCCGCATGGACCCCCGACGCCCGAGACACAACCGCACGTCACCGCGCCCGTCGGGAGCGTCTCGCACGTCGCGCCCGATGGACACGTCCCGCCACACGTGCCCGCCTGATCCACGCCACAGGGCTCGACACACAACGTCCCCGGACCCGCACAACAGGTCGACGCACCGGCCGGTGTCAGGCAGATGCACGCGTGGTCGCAGGTCCCATTGACGCACCGATCCGCCGTGCACCCGTTGCCGTCGTCACAGTCCGCGTTCGTCGTGCAGCCCGGTGTCCCGCAGGCCGGGTCGCAGAACTCGTTCGGATTCCGACACGGCATACCCGGTCCGCACGGCTCGGCGCTGCACTGCCCATCGACGGTGATGAAGCAGTGCCCGGGCGGTGGCGGCGGGGGACACGTCGTCACGCAGAACTGATTCGGCAAACACGCCTGATCAGGCCCGCACGCTTCGCGCGTACACTTGCGCGTCACCGTATCGAAACAGGTGCCCGTCGGCGGCGGCGCGCCGCATGCGGGCGAGCAGAACTCGTTCGGCTGTGGACACCCTACTGCGGGCGAGCAGGCGACCCCCGTGCACTGGCCCTGGATCGTATCGAAGCAGCCGCCGGTCGCAACACACGCCCCGACATGCAGTTTGCACGCGCCCGCCTGCTGACGCAGGCAATCGTTGCCATAGGTCGTCCCGTCGCAGCCACACACCGGCGCCACGATGTCCGGACACACCTGCGGGCGCGTGGTGCATACCCCACCGGTCTTCGTACAGCCTGCGCCCCGGCACTCGCAGAATTCTCCCGCGCCGCAGTCGGCGTCGGCGTTGCAGAGGGTACACGGCACGGTCGTCGCGCTCAGCGGACAGGCGTGCCCGAGATCGCGGCGCACCTTGGCGGCGCAGCTTCCGGAGAGTTGCTTGGCGCGAAGGGGGCCCCGGACCACCGCGGCGACGCAGGCCGCGTACGTGCGCTTCGGAGTGCAGCAACTGCATTGCGCCGTGATCGCCGCCTCGACAGCCACCACCGCGGCAGCATCGCCTGCTTTGGCTCCGCACTTTGCCTGCACGGCGGTGGAGGTTCCACACAGCGCCGAGACGACGATGGCAATACCGATGGCGTGCCGCATGACCTACCTCCGCGATCACAGAGGGACCGCACCTCCTCCTGCACCGACTCGCGCCACGGCGTCAATCCCGTCCAGCATGAAATGTCGAGGGAGATCGGCTTTCGATGCGTCCGCTAAGTTTCGCTCCGCGTTCGAGCGGAAGCGGGCTTGGTTCAGACGAAAGCCGACTAAAGCCCAATCACTCGCTGACCCAGCGCGTGGCCTGCTCCAGCGCGTCGTCGTAAAACACGCGCACATGCCCCGGCATGAGGATGCCGAAGATCTTCACGGCCGCGCGGATCCACTCGATGTCCGTGACGACCGCCATCCGCTCCCAGCTCGCGAGGTGTCGCAGCCCGACCTTGGCGTCGTCCCACATAGCGCCCGCCTCGAAGCCCGAGCAGTCCTTGCGAATGTGGTAGAGGAAGCGGACCTTCTCCCGGCGCGCGAACACCGCCTCGACGGCGGGAATGAGGACCGCCTCGTAGTCGTCGGCGGTAACCCTGCCGCTCGCCGCGAAGCCGAGAACGTTCTCTGGGAGACCCGGGATGCGCTCGATCATGGTGCGAACTCCTCTGTAGCGGCCGGGACACGCAGGCCGCCGGGATGCTGGGTCGGATGGGTGTCCGTCACTCCATGCTAGCCACGGGTCGGGTATGCAGCAACCTGAACACCGGCACAGGCCGCCGTCCGGCGCGGCGAGAACGACGGCCCCGGGCGCAAGCTACACCTCGACCCGCAGGCACATGCTCTCTTTCCCCTGTTGCTCGCGCTCGTTTGCAGCCGTCGAACCATGCAACGGGGGTGTCCGAGCTAAAGCGAACGCGGACAGAAGGCGGACAGTCTTCGCCAAGCGGCGGCCTTCCAGGTCCGCAACTCGATGGAAAGGCGAGTGGGCCGTGTTGGACTCGAACCAACGACCCGCTGCTTAAAAGGCAGCTGCTCTACCTCCTGAGCTAACGGCCCACCGGCGGGAGAGTACGCAGTCCGGCGGTCGAGGGCAACGCCGCCGGTCCGGGAGACCGGCGGCATCGCCGCGACGTCGTCGTCAGGGAGGGCAGCCCGGCGACGTCGGCGCGTCCTTGGCGACGAACTGCTTCCCGGGCTTGAACACCTGGACGCCGCCGAAGTGCATGCAGAAGTTCCGCGTGCCGAGGGTGACGACGACGTCGACGGGATCGGGGTTGCTCGCCAGGCTGTGGCCGAGGGCCGGGCCCTTGCCGCTCGCCTTCACGAACTTGCCGGCCTTCACCTGCGCGGTCTTGATCGGTCCGGCGAGTTGATGGCGGTCCTTGTACTTGAAGCCCTTGTGGTCGGCCGGCTTGCCGATGGTCTGCCAGTTGGCGGCCGGCAACGGGTAGGTGTCGTCGAAACCCACGCCGACCACGCGCAGCGATCCGCCCTGGGTGGTCGGGTCGTCGGCCGGCCCGCCGAGGATGACGGCGGAGTCGATCGACTTGACGGTGACGTTCTTCCGCGCGGGCTTGACGTTGTCCTTGAGGGTGAGCTTCTTGCCGCCGATGAGATCGTCGCCGCCGCTCACCGCGGGCGCGACGCGCGCCACGACGCCGTCGCTGACGTTGGCGTAGTACAGGGCGCCGTCGGGCCCGAAGATCATGTCGGCCGGCGTGCCGGCGCTGCTGACGAAGAGGCTCGGCGTTCCGACGATGTCGTCGCGCGTGCCGTTGACGACGGCCGAATAGATCCGCCCGCTCGTGCAGTCGCCGAAGAAGTACTGGTTGTCGAGCCCGCCGAACGTGCCCGAGAACGAGCCGCCGATGAGACAGGTGCCGAGCGACGAGCCGCCCGAGTGCGGGTAGCTGAAGATCGGATCGACGTCACCCGGCTGCTCGCAGCCGCCGGGGAGCGTCGCCTCGCAGTGCGGCCACGCGTAGTCGTTGCCGCTGCTGACGATGTCGATCTCCTCGACCGTCAGGTCGCCGACGTCGCCCACCCAGAGCGAGCCGGTCATCGGATCGAAGCCCATGCGGAACGGGTTGCGGAAGCCGTAGGCGAAGATCTCGCCGCGCTTGCCCACCTGGTTGAAGAACGGGTTGTCGCTCGGAATGGTGCCGTCGAGATTGAGCCGCAGCACCTTGCCGTTGATCTCGTTCAGATCCTGCGCGTACGGATTGGTCGCCGAGCCGGGGCCGCCCTGGTTGTCGCCGTTGCCGGTGTCGCCGACGCCGACGTAGAGCTTGCCTTCGGGGCCGATGCGCAGCACGCCGCCGTCGTGGTTGCCGTTGTCGGTGCGGATGCCGTCGAGCAGCACGACGAGCGACCCGGGGCTCACCGTATCGCCCGGCCCCATCGTGACGCGCACGACCTGACTGGAGCGGCCCGTGGCGCTGCCGCAGCCGTTCGAGTCATCGGTGCGGTAGAGATAGATGAAGCCGGTGTTGGTGAAGTCGGGATCGACGGCGACGCCGAGCAGGCCCATCTCCGAGCCGGTGCAGACGCCGATCGTCACGAGCGTGCTCGTGTTGACGCCGTCGTTCAGCTTCAGGGCGCCATCCTTCTCCGTGATCAGCAAGCGCCCGTCCGGCAGGAACGCGAGCGCGGTGGGAGCGGACAGGCTGCCGTCGACGACGGTCTCGGTGAAGCCCACGACCGGATTGCCGGCAAAGACAGGCGTGCCATTGACGATGACGAGCAGAGCGGCGAGGACGCCGAGGAGTGGACGCATGCCGATAGTTCTATCGTGGGCCGCACTTCGTAGCCAAGTGATTCCTGCATGCGAGACGCGCAGAATGGGGATGCCGGCCGCACACGCGCAGGCGCTTCACGGGGCGTGGCGCATGGAACGGGCGGCCGAGACCGCGCCGCGGTCCGCTTCCTCCGAAGCGCTGTGCGAACTTCGATAGTGAGCGGGTACGCGCCGCCGGCCGCGCACGGCGCGCCGACCGCCGGCGCGCGGCGCGTCCCTTGTTCGCGGTCCCGACGCCCTCTATGGAAGCGCCATGCGAGCGATGTTGCTGCTCTGCGTCGCGCTGCTGGCCGGGTGCGTCCCGGTGTCGGAGCATCCGGCGGGCGACGAGCACGCGCCCTTCGATGGTCGCCTCCAGGGAATGTGGCGGCCGGTCGCGCGCAAGGATGCGGGCACGATGCTCTTCGTCGGCGCCGCCGGCGAGGACGGCCGCGGCGTCCGCCTCGTCGTGGTCGAGGAGACGGCGGACCGGCGGTGGAAGGTGGACGACTATACCGGCGTGAGCGTTCGCCGCGGGTCGCACGGCTACCTGAGCATCCGGTACGCGACGAGCGACGGCTCGCGGCGCGGCTGGGTGATCGCTCGCTACACGCTCCTCGCGGCGGATCGCCTGCGCCTCGAGACGCTCGACGAGCCGCGCCTCGCGACGCTCGTGCGCGACGGCGTGCTTGCCGGGCACGTCGAAGGCGACGGGCCGACGGCGGATGTCGACCTCACGCTCGGCAGCGACGAGCTGCTCGCCTTTCTCGAGTCGCCGCAGGGGGCCGCCCTCTTCACCTCGCCGCAGATGCTGGCCCGGGCGGACGCGGCACGAGCGTCCCGGCGCGCCGTGTCTCACCACTCGACCGGCACCGGCGTCGCTCCCACGCCCGCGCGATAGAGTCCGACGCCGCGGACGTAGCTCGGCCGGCCGGCGCCCGCGTCGAAGCGCATCTTCGCACGGCAATGCAGGATGCGCGCGTCGGAGATGATGCGCGCGGTGCCGCTCGCCAGGTGGGCGACGCGCATGTCGATGATGTCGCGGTTCCGGAAGTAGGTGGGATCGGAGACGAAGAGCAGCTTCTTCCCCGGAAGCCAGCGCGGCACCAGGCTCGGCCCGAAGAGCGTCACCGGCTTGCCCTGCGCATCGAAGAACTCGACGGCCAGCATCCGCGGGCCCGGATCGCGATGCCGGCAGGCGATCATGGTGACGCCGAGCGACTCGAACGACGCCACCCTGCTCGCCCGGTAGACGACGCGGCCGGCCGCGGGCGACGGCTCCGCCATCGGCGTCGCGATCGCGCCGGCGGGCTCGTCGCGTGCCGGGTCGGCGCCGCGCGCGCGGTCGGGCGCGGCGAGGGACGCGCCGACGACGAGCACGCCGAGCGCTGCCGCGCCGACCGCCGCCCGCACGCCTCAGGCTCGCGCGTAGACGGGGATGATGGCGCCGCTCGTGGCCGCCGCCGCGTCGCTCGCGAGGAAGACGAGCGTCGCCGCGATCTCCTCCGGCTTCACCCACCGCGACGGATCGACCGTCGGCATCGCGGCGCGGTTCGCCGGGGTGTCGATCGTGCTCGGCGCGATGGCGTTGACGGTGATGCCGTGCTCGCGCACGTCGTCGGCAGCGGCACGGGTCAGGGCCGCGACCGCCGCCTTGCTGACCGCGTACGCCGCGATCCCACCGCCCCCGACGAGCCCCGGCCGCGCGGTGACGTTCACGATCCGGCCCCAGCGCTGCCGGATCATCGCCGGCAGCACGGCCTGCGTACAGAAGAAGGCGGTCTTCAGATTGGTGGTCAGCAGACGATCGAGCTCCGCCTCCGTCGTCTCGGCGACGCTTCCGGCGGCGAAGCCGCCGGCGATGTTCAGGAGCACGTCGAGCCGGCCGTGGCGCTCGACGATCCGCGCGACCAGGGCGTTGACGGCGGCGCGGCTCGCGAGATCGACCTTGGCCGCCTCCCGCCGCTCCGCCGGCAGGGCCGCCTCGAAGCGGGCGAGCTCCGCGTCGACGACGTAGGTCGCGACCACGTGCGCCCCCGCCGCGGCGAAGGCGGCGCCGACGGCGCGGCCGAGGGCGCCCGTGCCGCCCGTGATGAGCGCGATCCGACCATCGAGCATCGCCATGATGCTGGGCTAGCCGGCGCCGTCACGAGCGTCAAGCCAGGCGCGCCGGGCCGCCGCGCGCGGCACGACGCGTACGGCGGAAACGAAAACGCCCCGGGAGGTCCTCCCGGGGCGTCGTCCTCGATCGTGGCCTCCGCGTGCAAGGCCTACGGCACCGTCGTGGTGCTGCGTTGAGCCTATTGCACGGCGGCGAGCGTCGGGCCGTACTTCTTCAGCAGGCGCTCGACCTTCTCGCGCACCATCTCGGGATCGACGACCGGCTTCGCCAGGTAGTCGTCGCAGCCGATCGCCAGCGCCTTCTGCTCGTCGCCGGCCATTGCCTGCGCGGTGAGCGCGATGATCGCCACGCGGCGGCCGCCCTCGGTCACGCGGATGCGCTTCGTCGCCTCCCAGCCGTCCATGACCGGCATCTTCAGATCCATGAAGATGAGGTCCGGCTGATGCTTCTCCGTCATCTCGATCGCCTCGAGGCCGTTCTGCGCCTCGATGATGTCGAAGTCGCCGATCTTACGCAGGCGATAGACGAGAATCCGCCGGTTGTCCTCGTTGTCCTCGACGACCAGGATCTTCTTCTTCATGGCTTCGCCTTTCCTGAGCAGCGTCCCGTGGGCAAGGCAGCAAGAGCTATGCCGCTAGCCGTGGAAGTGGATACAGGCTATTAGCCCCCTGCGCCCGGCTAACACCCCGTCAATCCAGGGCTGGCATTCCGGACGCGCATGGGCTCACAACCCGACCTCCCTCCATGGGAGCGCGACAATTTTGACACAGTGACGCATTCCTCTCCACCACGAACCCGCTTCGCGCCGAGTCCGAGCGGGTACCTCCACATCGGCGGCGCCCGCACCGCGCTCTTCAACTTCCTCTACGCGCGACGGCACGGCGGCACGTTCATCCTACGCGTCGAGGACACCGACCGCGAGAGGTCGACTGACGCTTCGATCGCCGCCATCCTCGAGAGCCTGGAATGGCTGCGGATCACCTGCGACGAGGGACCGTTCTTCCAGAGCCAGCGGACCGCGCGCTACGTCGCCGAGGTCGAGCGTCTGCTCACCGCCGGCAAGGCGTATCCCTGCTACTGCTCGGCGGCCGAGCTCGAGGCCAGGCGCCAGGCGGCGCTCGCGGCGGGGCGGAAGCCCGCCTACGACGGCACCTGCCGCGATCTCCCGGCGGCCGCCGGCGCCGGCCGCCCGCACACCGTGCGCTTCCGCAGTCCGCGCGAGGGCGAGACCGTCATCGACGACATCGTGAAGGGTCGGGTCGTGGTGCAGAACGCCGAGCTCGACGACCTCATCATCCTGCGCACCGACGGTACCCCGACGTACAATTTTTGCGTGGTCGTCGACGACGCCGAGATGCGCGTCACGCACGTGCTGCGCGGTGACGACCACCTGGCCAACACGCCGCGGCAGATCGTCATGTACGCGGCGCTCGGCGCGTCGCTCCCCGCCTTCGGCCACGTGCCGCTCATCCTCGGCGCCGACAAGGCGCGCCTCAGCAAGCGGCACGGCGCCATGGCGGTCACCGCCTATCGCGACATGGGCCTCCTGCCCGACGCCGTCTGCAACTACCTCGCGCGCCTCGGGTGGTCGCACGGCGATCAGGAGATCTTCAGCCGCGAGGAGCTGATCGCGCTCTTCGACCTCGACGCGATCGGCAAGTCGGCGGGCATCTTCGACATCGAGAAGATGCTGTGGGTGAACTCGCAGCATCTGCGCGCGCTTTCCCCCGCCGCGCTGGCGGCGGCGGCGCGGCCGTTCATCGAGCAGGCGGGCCTCGCCGTGCCGGGCGACGACCCCTGGCTCGCCAAGGCGCTCGTCACGCTGCAGGAGCGCTCGAAGACGCTGGTCGAGCTGGTCGATCAGGGACGCTTCTACCTCTCCGACCAGATCCCGCTCGACCCCGCGGCGGCGGCGAAGTTCCTGCAGCCGGAGATCGCGCCGGCGCTGCGCGCGCTGCACGCCGCGCTCATGGCGCTCGACGAGTGGACGGTCGGAGCGCTGGAGCGCGCCTTCCAGGACGTCATCGCGCAGCACGGGCTGAAGCTGGGCAAGCTGGCGCAGCCGGTGCGCGTCGCGATGACGGGGACGACCGCGAGCCCGGGCATCTTCGAGGTGCTCGACGTCCTCGGGCGCGAGCGCACGCTGGCGCGCGTCGAGCGCGCCCTCGCCGCGATCCGCTGAGCCCTACGCCTTCGCCCGCGCGCCGCCCGCCGCGTGCTCGATCCTCGCCCAGGTGTCGCGCAGCGTCACCGTGCGATTGAAGACGAGGGCGCCCGGGCGCGAGTCGGGATCGACGCAGAAGTAGCCCTGGCGCTCGAACTGCCAGCGCGAGCCGACCGCCGCGGCCGCGAGGCTCGGCTCGAGCTTGGCGTCGGGCAGGCGCTCGAGCGAGCCGGGATTCAGCAGGGACAGGTAGTCGGCGCCGTCCTTCCCCGCCTCCGGATCCTCCTCGGTGAAGAGGCGGTCGTAGAGCCGCACCTCGGCGTCGATCGCGTGCGGTGCCGAGACCCAGTGCAGGGTCGCCTTCACCTTGCGCGCGGCGGCGGGCATGCCGCTCCGCGTGTCGGGTTCGTAGGTGCAGCGCAGCTCGGTCACCGCGCCGCTCGCGTCCCTCACCACGCCGACGCACTTGATGATGTAGGCGTAGCGCAGCCTGACCTCGCGCCCGGGCGCGAGGCGGAAGAACTTCGGCGGCGGCTCCTCGCGGAAGTCGTCCTGCTCGATGTAGAGGACGCGCGAGAACGGCACGCGGCGCGTCCCGGCGCCGGCGTCCTCCGGGTTGTTCACCGCCTCCAGCTCCTCGCTCGCGCCCTCCGGGTAGTTCTCGAGCACGACGCGGAGCGGGCGCAGCACCGCCATGGCGCGCGGCGCGCGGGCGTTCAGGTCCTCGCGGATGGCGTGCTCGAGCATGCCGATGTCGACCGTGCTGTCGCGGCGCGCGACACCGATGCGCTCGCAGAACTCGCGGATCGCCTCGGGCGTGTAGCCGCGGCGGCGGAGGCCGGAGATCGTCGGCATGCGCGGGTCGTCCCAGCCGCTCACGTAGCCGCCGGTCACGAGCTTCAGGAGCTTCCGCTTGCTCATGACGGTGTAGTTGAGGTTGAGGCGCGCGAACTCGATCTGCTGCGGGTGGCACGGCACCGGCAGCTGATCGAGCACCCAGTCGTAGAGCGGCCGGTTGTTCTCGAACTCGAGCGTGCAGATCGAGTGGGTGATCCCCTCCTGCGCGTCCGAGAGGCAATGCGTGAAGTCGTAGAGCGGGTAGATGCACCACGTGTCGCCGGTGCGATGGTGCGTGGCGCGGCGGATGCGGTAGATCGGCGGGTCGCGCATGACGACGATCGGCGACGCCATGTCGATCTTGGCGCGCAGCACGTGGGCCCCGTCGGGAAACTCGCCGGCGCGCATGCGCGCGAAGAGGTCGAGGTTCTCCTCGACCGAGCGGGTGCGGTACGGGCTGTCGCGTCCCGGCTCGGTGAGCGTGCCGCGGTGCTCGCGGATCTCGTCCGCGCTCAGGCTGTCGACGTAGGCCTTCCCCTGCTTGATGAGCTCGACGGCGTAGTCGTAGAGGCGGTCGAAGTAGTCCGAGGCGTAGAGGAGGTGGCTCCACTCGAAGCCGAGCCAGCGCACGTCCTCCTGGATGGAGTCGACGTACTCGACGTCCTCGGTCGTCGGATTGGTGTCGTCGAAGCGCAGGTTGCAGGTGCCGCCGAACTCCTCGGCGAGACCGAAGTTGAGGCAGATGCTCTTGGCGTGCCCGATGTGCAGGTAGCCGTTCGGCTCCGGGGGAAAGCGCGTCGCGACGCGCGTGTGCTTCCCCGTGCGCAGATCATCGCTGACGATCGTGCGGATGAAGTTCGAGACCGGCGCCGGCCCGTCCGTGGCCATCGCGCCGCATCGTACATGAAGCTGCGCGCGCGGCAACGTCGGCCGAAGCTCAGCCCCGGATCGGCGTCAGCTCGACGATCGGGATCACCCGCGTCGTGCGCTTCTGGTACGACTCGTACGCCGGCCAGATCGCGAGCAGCTTCGGCCAGACCGGCCGCGCCTCGTCCTCGCCGAGCGTGCGCGCGCGATAGGGGCGCGTCGTCCCGCCCACCTCCGCGGCCACGTCGGGGTGGACGACCAGGTTGCGATACCAGCCGGGCGGCGTGTCGCTGCCGCCGAACGACGCGACGACGTAGAGCCGATCGTCGTCCTCGACGTACAGCAGCGGCGCCGCCGTCTCACGTCCCGTCTTGCGCCCGCGCGTGACGAGCACCAGCGTATTGCGGTTCAGGAAGCTGGCGCCGCCGAGCAGCCGGTACAGGCCCGCGTGCGCCTGGCTCATGGCGCGGACCAGGGTCGCCAGCCAGGGATTCCATTCCATGGTCCTCCCCTTTCGGCGCGGTCATGCCGCGTCTTCCCGCCGATTACCACGCGGGCGACCCCGTCGCACGCCCGCCGCGGGCGTTTTCTTGACCATCCCGATCGGTCTTTGTAGACTCCCCGGCTGTCGTTCCCGGGCCTGCAGCGGCCGGGGCCGCGTTGAGGAGTGGGCAAATTGGTAAGCCACCTGACTCTGGATCAGGTTATTGCAGGTTCGAGTCCTGCCTCCTCAGCTCGAACGCGGCGGTGCACTTGAAGGAAGGCTCGCTCCGGCGCGCTGCATTTCCCGGGTTCCTTGGTCCCATCGTCTAGCGGTTAGGACGGCGGCCTCTCACGTCGCAAACGGGGGTTCGATTCCCCCTGGGATCACTTCGTAAGCCCCGGACAACCCGGGGCTTTCTTCTTTGGCCCGAAAGGCCGGAGGCGGCCTCACGGCAGGGTGACGTTGGACACCGGGAAGCGGCAACCGAGGTACGTGTTGGTGGTGGCGTCCTCGGCGGCGTCGGAGAGGTCGAAGCCCGCGCTCTTGGACGCCTTGCATCCGGTGAACGCGTTCCCTGTGCCCCGCACGTCGAACCCGGTGCCGCTGCCGGTCGTGTGGCAGTTCGTGAACGTGTTGTCGTCTCCGTTCACGGCGAACGCGTCGCTATCGGAATGCGCCACGCTGCAGTCCTTGAAGATGTTTCCGTTCGCTATTGCGGAGATCTCGAATCCTATGTGCGACTGCTTGTTGGCCTTGCAGTGATCGAGGGTGTTGTTGGTGCCGCCGATGCCGAAAGCCGCGTCGTCGGTGCCGTCGACGTTGTCGTTGCTGTACGTCCCTCCAGAGCCCCCGATCACGAATCCGCCGCCGTGGGCATCGCGCAGGCGATTGCCGTGGGAGACGCAGGAATCAGCGGTGATCACGATGGCGGCGCGGTCGATGAAGTTCTTCTCCAGTGTGGCGCTCACCCCGGTGGTGAATATGAAGATGGCGTCCCCTGACGGCGTGCCGACCGTGTTGCGGTCGACGAGGCAGTGCGGCCCGGCCACGAGGATCCCGTCCCCGACGCTGACCTCGATCTGGTTGTGCCGCAACGTGGTGTTGTCGGCGTCCGCCGCGACCTCGATCCCGAAGCTGCCGGCGCTGCCGATCTTGTTGGCGATCGCGGCGTTCGTGCTGCCGGTGATCCCGATGCCGCCGACGTGGGGGGACAGAATCTCGTTCTTCTGAATGACCGAATTCGTGTCGCCGTTGCCGACGGCCACAAGATCGACGCCAACGGCACCCACGTTGTTGATCGTATTGCTCGCGACGGTGCTCTCGTCGGAATCTTCGATACGGATCCCGTCGTCGGACCCGGACACGCCCAACCCCTCGATGTCGCAGTGATCCACCGTGACGACGTTGCTGTCCCGGATTCGGATGCCCTGGCTCGTGGCGTTCTTGATCGTCAGATTGTGCACCCGGATGTTGTTGCACGAGGACAGGGCGATGCCCGAATCGAGACCCGTCGCGTCGATGATCACCTGACCACTTCCGCGCAGCTCGAGGTGCGTGAAGGCCTCGACGGTTACGGCCTCAGCATACGTGCCACTCGCGATGTGGATGGCGTCGCCGTCGTGGGCCGCGTCCACGGCGGCCTGGATCGTCGTGAACTGGCTGGGGACGTGCAGGATCTTGCCGGCCAGCGCCGGGGTGGACGACGCAAGACAGACGACGAGCACTATCGAAACGGTCCGCAATTTCTTCATGGCGCCTCGGGGGCAAGGGTGGAGTTCAAGTGGGGGCCGGCTGGAGGGCGGATGCCTTGCGCTCGACTCGTGGCCGGAAGGTCGGCCCTCGTACGCCGTCCCGGCGGCACGATCAAGGCGCGCCGCAGCGTCCCTCCCGAGGGGTGGGGTCCTGATTGCTCGTCACGTCCATCCGACCGGTGAAATCGGCCGCGCGTGCCTCGAGTTTCGCGGAGCTCCCGGAAACGCTGAGGTCCGCCGCGGCAGGCGCGGCCAGGAAGACGCTGACGAGGAACGCAAACACGATGGGCAGCATGGCGGGCAGGGTCCTCCCGTCCATGGAGGCGCTACTTTCGCGGTAGCATTGCTACCCGAGGTCGTATTTCGCGGGCTTCCGTTCGGGCGAGGCGACATGATGTCCCATGACATCATGACGCGTGCTATGCACGGCGGAAACAAAGGAGGAAGAACGATGACGACAGGCCAACGCGCAGCACGGACCCTCCTCTTCTCCCTCGCGGCCATCTCGGTGGCGGTATCGGCTCGCGGGCAGCAAGTCACCGGTACGCTGGGATCACCGAGCGCGACGACGACGATCAGCGGCAGACAGCTCCCCGCACCCGACCCGAAGTTTGGCGGCGTGATCAAGGACGACGCCCTTCATTCCCAGGCCTGGTGGGCCCCCCGCATCGTGCCGCCCAAGGGTGCACCCAACATCGTGCTGATCATGACCGACGACGCGGGTTTCGGCGTGCCGAGCACGTTCGGCGGCGTCATTCCCTCGCCGGCGCTGGATCGCATCGCCAACAGCGGCCTGCGCTACAACAACATCCACTCCACCGCGCTCTGTTCGCCGACGCGCGCCGCATTGATTACCGGGCGCAATCACCACTCGGCCGGTTTCGGTGTGATCTCGGAGCAAGCGACCGGCTTCCCCGGCTACAACAGCATCATTCCCAAGGACAAGGCGACCATCGGCCGTATCCTCAAGGACAACGGCTACTCCACGTCGTGGTTCGGCAAGGACCACAACACGCCGGCCTTCGCGGCCAGCCGGGTCGGACCCTTCGACCAATGGCCGATCGGCATGGGCTTCGAGTATTTCTTCGGGTTTGTCGGCGGCGACGCCAACCAGTGGCAGCCGAACCTGTTCCGCAACATGACCCAGATCTATCCCTTCAAGGACAAGCCGGGCTGGAACCTGGTCACCGCCATGGCCGACGACGCCATCGACTGGATGAACCAGATCGACCAGATCGATCCGAGCAAGCCGTTCTTCCTCTATTACGTTCCGGGTGCCACCCACGCGCCGCACCACCCGACCAAGGAATGGGTGGACAAGATCCACGGCATGCACCTGTTCGACGACGGCTGGAACAAGCTGCGTGAGAGGATCTTCGAGAACCAGAAGCGTCTCGGGGTGATTCCGCCCGACACCCAATTGGAGCCGTGGCCGACGCAGAATCCTCAAGAATTGGGATGATTGCTCGCCCGAGGAGAAGAAGCTCTACATCCGCCAGGTGGAAGTCTTCGCCGCCTATTCGGCCTACGACGACCACGAAATCGGCCGTGTCATCCAGGCCATCGAGGACATGGGCAAGCTCGACAACACGCTCGTCATCTACATCAACGGCGACAACGGCACGAGCGCCGAGGGGGGTCCGCTCGGCACACCCAACGAAGTCGCGTTCTTCAACGGCGTCGCCGTGCCTGTCGAGGATCAGATGAAATTCTACGACGTCTGGGGGACGGAGCAGACCTACAATCACATGTCGGCGGGCTGGTCTTGGGCCTTCGATACGCCCTTCACCTGGTTCAAGCAAAACGCCTCGAAGCTCGGCGGCATCCGTCAGTGCATGGCCGTCTCCTGGCCGGGCCACATCAAAGACCAAGGCGGGCTGCGCGAGCAGTTCACCCACGTCATCGACGTCGTGCCCACCATCCTCGACGTCACCGGCATTCACGCCCCCGAATACGTGGACGGCATCAAACAGGCGCCGATCGAAGGCACGAGCTTTGCCTATACCTTCGATGCCAAGAACGCCAAATCGCCCTCCCGGCACAGCACTCAGTATTTCGAGATGATGGGTCAGTGGGCCCTGTATCACGACGGCTGGCTGCTGAGCACCAAGGTGAACCGTGCCCCGTGGGAGGCCTTCGGTGCCGCCAATCCCGACCCGCTCAACAACCAGACCTTGGAGCTCTACGACCTGGACAAGGACTTCAGCCAGTCCCAGAACCTCGCCGACAAGCATCCGGACAAGGTGAAGGAGATGAAGAAGTTGTTCATCGAGGAAGCGCAGAAGTACCGGGTCTTCCCGCTGGACGCCTCGGTCGCGGCTCGCATCGTCGCTCCGCGCCCGAACATCACCGCCGGCCGCACCGAGTTCGTCTACACCAGACCCATGATCGGCCTGCCGCAGGGCGATTCACCGATGTTGCTCGACAGCTCCTACACCATCACGGCGGACATCACCGTTCCCGAGGGCGGCGCCGAGGGCATGATTCTCACCTCCGGCGGACGTTTTGCCGGGTACGGTTTCTACCTCCTCAAGGGCAAGCCCGTGTTTCTGTGGAACCTGATCGACCTGAAACGCATCAAGTGGGAAGGCCCGGACGCGCTCGCGCCCGGCAAGCACACGGTCGCATTCGACTTCAAGTACGACGGCCTGGGCGTGGGTACGCTCGCCTTCAACAACTTGAGCGGCCTGGGTCGCGGCGGCACCGGCACGCTCATGGTGGATGGCAAAGAAGTCGCCAAACAGCAGACAGAGCGGACCCTGCCCATGATCCTGCAATGGGACGAGAGCTTCGACATCGGCTCCGACACCCTGACCGGTGTGAACGACGAGGACTACCATCCGCCGTTTCCGCTGACCGCCAAGCTCAACAAGCTGACGATCAAGGTGGATCGGCCGAAGCTCACGCCAGACGACATCAAGAAGCTCGAAAATGCGGAAGCAACCGCGGTCGACGGCAAACCGCTGCATCATGTGCAGGGCGGACCTCAATAGTCCGGCGCACGCGTAGACCGCACAGTCGCTCCCGCTGTGAGATGCGCAGGCCGTCCCGAGCGCCTTCGGGACGGCCTGCAACGTGCCGGCCGCAGCGCTGCCTTTTCCGGCAGTGCATCGCACAGGGCTTGAGCACCATCGGGTCACGAGCACGACCGTGTCGCGATCCGATGGCGAACAACCAACGCGCGACCCGGTCCATGGACCCGGCACGCGGGTTGCTCCGCATTCGCGCGGAAGTTGCTCCATGGCGGACGACGAGAACGCCACCGCGCGCACGGTGAGGAACGTACTGTGCGCGATCGACCTCTCGGCACCATCCACGCGCGAGCTCGAGGCCGCCATCGAGGTGTGCGCGTTGCTCGACGCACGGCTCGTCGTCGTACACCATCGCGACGACGGCGCACCCGGCATCCCGACCGGGGGAGCACCGCCGGAGAGCCGGCGCAACGAGATGAGCGACGCGGTGGCACGGCTCCTCGCGGAGGCGCTCCGGCGCCTCGGAGGGCGCGTCTCGGTGGAGAGGATGCTCACCAACGCGACGCCCAGTGCCGCCGTCGAGCGGCTCGTCGCCGCGCTGCCCGCCGAGATGCTCCTTCTCGGCAGCCACGGGGCGAGCACGGCGGAGCCTGCCTCGCTCGCCGAGCGCACCATCGCACGCAGCGCGACGGCGGTGCTCGTCCTCCACGACGACGACGTGAATGGCATGCACTTCCGCTTCCGGCGAGGGCCCGACGAGCCGCTTCCCCGCGTCCTCGTGGCGCTCGATTTCACCTCCGCGACGACGATCGCGATCGATTGGGTCATGACGTTCGCCCGCCTCGTCCCGCTCGACCTCCACCTGGTGCACGTCCTTCCGACGGGGACGACGCTGGCGCGGGCCGCAATCACGGGGCGCCCGCCCGCCGACTTCGTCGACATGGCCCGCGCGCGGCTCCGCGCGCTCATGCCCGACGATCTACCGGGGCGCCTCTCCTGCGATGCGGAGTGGGGCGATCCCGCCGGCGTGATCGCGGCGTACGCGGACCGCATCGGCCCCGACCTGCTCGTCATGGGGCAGCATGCGCGCGCGCCGTTTGCCGGTCTGGCGACACGGGACACGGCGCACGCGCTTCTGCATCGCGCCTGGTGCCCCGTGCTGTTCGTGCCTCCGAGGTGGAGCGCTCAGGCGACGGCGAAGTCCTCGTAGGCTCCCGCCGCGACCACGTCGCACTTCTGGACGCCGGCGGGAGCCGGGATACGGCATAGGGTCGCAACTTCGTCGCAACTTCTTCAACCCTGGCGCCGCACCGCGCCGCGGCCAGGGAGCGGCGAAAACGGCCTGCGGCCGGTTCCAGCCCCGCGTTCGGTCTCACCAGGGCCGGAGACGACGGGCGTGAGCAAGCCGCCAGGGCGGTCGCGCTATTGCAAATCGGGACGCGCGGTCGGCTTCAGCCGAGCAGGGCGCGGGCGACACCGACCCAGAGATCGGTGGCGAGCGCGAGCGACGCGACGTCGACGCGCTCGTCATTGCCGTGGAAGCGGCTGCCGAACGACTCGAACGTCATGCTCGGGGAGAAGAGCCCGGCGCCGTACGCCGTCGCGCCCTTGGCACGGAAGAAGCGGGCGTCGGTGCCGCCGACGATGAGGCTCGGCAGCAACTGCGCGTCGGGATAGGCGACGCGCACCCGCGAGGTCAGCACCTCCCACAGCGGGTTGTCGACCGGCGACGCCGTCGCATCGTTCTGCTGCAACGGCGCCACCTCGACGTGGGGCGCGAGGTCGCCGAGCGCCTCGGCGAGGAACGCGTCGACGTCGGCGGCCGTCGTTCCCGGCACCGTGCGGATGTCGACCTCGATGTCCACGGCGTCGGGCACGATGTTGGTCTTCTGCCCGCCGCGGACCACGTTCGGCGAGAAGCTGGTGTGCGTCGCGGCATGACAACGGCGCGCCATCGGCGGCGGAAGCTGGGCGAGCGTGTCCCAGATGCGCGCCGGGTCGAGCAGCCCCGCTTTCGTCTCGTCGGGCAGGGGCAGCACGTCGACCTGCGCCCGCCAGAGCTCGTCGAGGTGCGCCGCCGGGCGGAAGGCCGCGAGACGACGCACCACCTCGGCCGCCTTCACCAGCGCGTTGTCGGCGCCGAACGGCATCGAGCCGTGCGACGGCGTGCCCTTCACGCGCAGCCGCCGCCAGGCGATGCCCTTCTCCCCCACGTTCACCACGACCCGGCGCGCGCCATCGTGGCCGAGGAACGACCAGCCGCCCGCCTCGGTGAGCACGTAGTCGCTCGCGACGGCATCCCAGTGATGGTCGACCATCCACTCGGCGCCCCAGACACCGCCCGCTTCCTCGTCGGCGACCCCGAAGTAGATCAACGTGCCCTTCGGGCGGAAGCCGCTCGCCGCGAGATGGCGGAAGGCGACGGCCATCGACGAGGTCAGGTTGAGCATGTCGATCGCCCCGCGGCCCCACACCTCGCCGTCGACGAGCTCGCCGCCGAACGGATCACGCGCCCAGCCCGCGGGGTTCACCGGGACCACGTCGGTGTGCGCCATCAGGCAGAGGCGTGGCGCGGCGGGGTCCGAGCCCTCGATCCGCGCGACCAGCGACCCGCGACCGGGCCGCGACTCGAAGCGCTGCACCTCGAGGCCGGTCCGCCCGAGATACGCCTGCAGGAGATCGGCGTTGCGCGTCTCGCCGCCGGAGTCGGCGGTCCCGTCGTTGACGCAGGCGTTCCGGATCAGCTGCTGCAGCAGCTCCGTGGTCTCGCCGGTGAGGGTGGTGGTCATGCGGAAGGCGGCCTCGCGGCGCCCGCCTCCTTCTAGCGCCCGAGGCGGCCGGTGAGAAGCGCCACCAGGGTGTCGGCGTGGCGCTCGGCGAACTCGGGCGTGGTCGGGTCGACGCCGCTCACGTAGCGGCACTCGGGCGCCTGGCTGAAGACGAGCCCGGCGGCCCCGAGCACGATGTAGCGCAGGCTGACGGGCGACCCGGCGGGAACGAGGCCGGCCGCCTGCGCCCGCTCGAGGTGCGCCGCCAGGGCATCGGTCATGGGGCGCACGAAGCGGTCCGCGAGCCAGCGCATGCGGCGGCCGTCGCGCTTCGCCTCGTCGTTCATGAGACGCATGAACTCGGGGCGGCGGGCCATGAAGCGGACGAGCTGCCGCACCGCGCCTTCCAGCCACCGGAGCGGATCGTCGTCTGCGCGGTCCGCGCGCGCGGGAAGCGCCGCGACGAAGTCCGCCCGCAGCTCGTCGAAGGCACGCGTCACGGCGGCCTTCCAGAGCCGCTCCTTGCCCTCGAAGTAGTACTTGATCAGCCCGAGGTTGGCGCCGGCGCGCTCGGCGATCTCACGCGTGCGGGCACCGTCGAAGCCGCGCTCGGCAAACACCTGGAGGGCGGCGGCGAGGATGCGCTCGCGCGCTCCGTCGCCGTCCGTCTCGCGCCGTCCCGCCGCCCTCGAGGCCATCGGGACGGCAGTTTACTCTCTTGACTAACTTCCGCAAGTCTGTTTATACAACCGAGTAATCCACTGGGAAGGAGCGATCGCCATGACGACCGCAAGCAGCCCTCGCGTCGAGGGCCGGAAGCTGACGCTGAGCCACCTCGGGGTGAGCTGCTTCGATCTGCCCTGCATGGAGGACTTCTACACGCGCGTGCTCGGCATGACGGTGACGGACCGCGGCGACGTGCCGGTCGGCCGCCTGGTGTTCCTCACCACCGATCCCGCCGAGCATCATCAGCTCGTGCTCGCCTCCGGCCGCACGGAGGGGACGGTGCAGGAGGGGCCGGTCTTCGGCGGCGCCTTCGGCAGCGCCATCTTCCAGATCACGTTCCGGCTCGAGGACCTCGCGACGCTCCGTCGCATGCGGCAGCGGCTCGCCGCGGAGGGCAACAGCAACTTCGTCGCGCTGAACCACGGCAACGCGTGGTCGATCTACACGCGCGATCCCGAGGGCAACGCGCTCGAGTTCGTCGTCGACAGCCCGTGGTACGTCCGCCAGCCGCACGGCGAGTACCTCGATCTCTCGCTCGACGACGCGGAGATCCTGCGGCAGACGGAGGCGATCTGCCGCGCCACCGGCGACTGGCAACCGTTCGACGAGTGGCGCGCCGGCATCGCGCAGCGGATCGCCGCCGACCAGGCGGCGCTCGGCTAGGAGCCTGGTCGTGAACCGCCCCTGCGAGACACCGGTCCTGATCGTCGGCGCCGGCCCGGCCGGTCTCACCTCCGCGCTGCTGCTCTCGCGTCTCGGCATCGCCAGCCGCGTGGTCGAGCGCCGCGCGTCGCCGCAGCCGGCGCCGGCCGCACACGTCGTGAACGCGCGCACCTTCGAGATCTTCCGCGCCGGCGGCGTCGACATGCAGGCGATCGCCGCCGCCTGCCAGGATCCCGCCGACGCCGGCCACGTGCGCTGGGTCACGACCCTCGCCGGCGAGGAGCTCGGGTGCCTGCCCTTCGAGCGCCAGGGCGACGACGTGCTGGCGCTCACCCCGACGCCGCTGCGCAGCCTCTCGCAGCATCGCCTCGAGCCGATCCTCCTCGACGCGGTACGGCGCCGGCCCGACGTCGACGTCGCCTACGGCCACGAATGGCAGGCGGCCGAGCACGACGGCGCCGGCGTGACGTCGCGCATCGTCGGCCACGGCGGAAGGAGCTATGAGCTGCGGAGCCGCTGGCTCGTCGCCGCCGACGGCGCCGCGAGTCCGGTGCGCCGCTCGCTCGGCATCGTGCCGATCGGGCCCGATCGCCTGCAGAGCTTCGTCATGATCCACATCGAGGCCGCTCTCCGCCCGCTCGTCGGGCGGCGGCCGGCGGTCATCTACTGGACGACCGCGCCGGACGCGGTCGGCGCCTTCGTCGCCCACGCCATCGACTCGACCTGGGTCTACATGCACCCGTGGGATCCCGACCGGGAGTCGGCGGCGGACTACACCGACGCGGTCTGCAGCGCCATCGTCCGGCGCGCGATGGGAACGGACGCGATCCCGTTCAGCGTGCGCACGGTCCGCACCTGGACGATGACGGCACAGGTCGTGGAGCGCTACCGCGCCGGGCGGGCCTTTCTCGTGGGCGACGCCGCGCACCGCTTTCCGCCGACGGGCGGGCTCGGCCTCAACACCGGCGTGCAGGACGCGCACAACCTGATGTGGAAGCTCGCCGCGGTCGAGGCGGGGTGGGCGGACGAGGCGGTGCTCGAGAGCTACGGCGCCGAGCGGCGTCCCATCGCCCAGCGGAACGCCGACGTGAGCCTCGCCAACGCGCTCCGCCTCGGCGAGGTCTATCAAGCGCTCGCGTCGGGGGAGCGCGCACAGATCGCCGCCGCGATCGCGAACCAGGCGGAGCATTTCGACATGCTCGGGCTGCAGCTCGGCTTCAGGTACGCCGCGGGCGACGTCGCCGCCGCCGACGGGCGCCGCGAGCCGGAGTCCTCGGTGCGGGAGTACATTCCGAGCGCGACCCCGGGCGCGCGCGTGCCGCACGCCTGGGTGCGGCGCGCCGGCATCCGCCTCTCGAGTCTCGATCTGCTGCCGTACGACCGCTTCACGTTGATCACCGGCCCCGCGGGACGCGCGTGGGCAGCGGCGCTCGACACGACGGTGCCCCTCGCTTGCCTCACCATCGGGAGCGACGTGGTCGACGACGACGGTCGCTGGATGGCGCTCCTCGGCATCGAGCCGACCGGCGCCGTCCTCGTCCGACCGGACCAGCACGTCGCCTGGCGCGCGCGGCGCGGCGTCGCCGATCCCGCGCGCGCGATCGCGCGCGTGCTGGCGCGCCTGCTCACGCCACCGGCGCCCGAGGACGAGCGCAGAATGGAGCTGGCACGATGAACCTCGGCCTCGAAGGGCGGAAAGCGATCGTCTGCGCATCGAGCCGCGGGCTCGGCAAGGCCTGCGCCCTCGCGCTCGCCCGCGAGGGCGTGACGGTGGTCGTCAACGGACGCGACGCCGAACGGCTCGCGGCGACGGCGGCGGCCATCCGCGACGAGACCGGCGCGTCGGTGACCGCGGTGGTGGCCGATCTCTGCACCGAGGACGGCCGCCACCGGCTCGTGGCCGCGTGCCCCGAGCCCGACATCCTCGTCACCAACAACGGGGGCCCGATGCCCGGCCGCTTCGAGGACTGGGATCACGCGGCATGGCTCGCGGCCCTGGAGCAGAACCTCCTGGCGCCCGTCCTCCTCATCCGCGCCGTCGTCGGCGGCATGCGGACGCGCCGCTTCGGGCGCATCGTCAACATCACCTCGGCGATGGTCAAGTCGCCGCATCCGCTCATGGGACTCTCGACGGCGGCGCGCAGCGCCCTCACCGCCGTCTGCAAGGGCCTCTCACGCGAGGTCGCGCGCGACAACGTCACCATCAACAACCTGCTGCCCGAGCGCATCGACACCGACCGCCAACGCTTCATGGCCGAGATGCAGGCGGCGGGACGCGGCATCTCCGTGGAGGAGGCGTACCGTGAGATCGCCGCGTCCATCGCGGCCAATCGTCTCGGGACGCCGGAGGAGTTCGGCGCCGCCTGCGCCTTCCTCTGCAGCGCGCACGCCGGGTTCGTCTCCGGTCAGAACCTCCAACTCGACGGCGGGTCGTACCCGGGGTTGCTGTAGCCGGGCCGCCCTGCCGATTTCCAGGAACGAGAAACCTGCGTCTGGCTTCGGGACGGCCGGGGCCGCGCAGATGCCGTGCGAGCTCGTCTGCGCGCGTTGGCGATCGCGCACTTGCACGGCACGACGACGACTGCGGGCGTTGGCATGTGTGCTGCAATCGCTACCCGCGACATGCCGCAGCCCTCCGCCATAGCGATTTCCTCACAGCTCCCAGGCGTCCGCCCGCGGGTGGTCGTCGTCGCCGGGCTCTGGCTGCTCGGAGTGTTCGCGGGCATGGCCGTCCTGTTGTCGTACGACACCCGGCCGGGCGTGAACGCCATCCCCCCGGCCCGCTGGCCGCAGGCCAGCGGTATCGAGCGTGCCGCCGGCCTGCCGACGCTGCTCGTCCTCGCCCATCCGAGTTGCTCCTGCACGCGCGCGACGATCGGCGAGCTCGCGCGGTTGATGGCCGCGTTCGACGGCCGCGTCGATGCGCACGTGCTCTTCCTGCGCCCGGACGGCGCGCCGGCCGGCTGGGAGCAGACGGACGTCTGGCGCTCCGCCGCGGCCATCCCTGGTGTCGTCGTCGGCGCCGACGTCGGCGGGGCCGAGGCCGAGACCTTCCATACGATGACGTCCGGGCAGACGATCCTCTACGACGCCGCCGGCAACCTGCGCTTCAGCGGCGGCATCACGCCGGCGCGCGGCGAGGAAGGCGAGAACCTCGGCCTCGAAGCCCTGGCGACGGCGATCATGCGGCCGCGGAACGGCGTCGCCCGCGCTCCGGTCTTCGGGTGCCTCTTCCGGCGCCGGAGCGAGAGTTGAGCGCGCCGATGTGTGACGCCACGATCGATCGCCGGGCCGACGAGATCTTCCGCGAGCGGCGGCGCGGCCTGCGTGAACATACCAGCCGGCTCTTCGCGCTGCTCCTGGTGCTGCAGTGGCTCGGCGGCGTCGCCGCCGCGCTGCTGATCACGCCGCGCACGTGGGTCGGTCTGGCGAGCTACGCGCACCTGCACGTGTGGATCGCCTGCTTCCTCGGCGGGCTCATCGCCCTTCCCATCGCGGCGCTGGCGCTGGCACGTCCCGACGACGCAGCCACGCCGTTCGTCGTCGCGGTGGGCCAGATGCTCGCCTCGGTCCTTTTCATCCATCTGAGCGGCGGCCGGATCGAGAGCCACTTCCACATCTTCGGATCCCTCGCGTTCCTGGCGTTCTATCGCGATTGGCGCGTCCTCGTTCCGGCAACGGTCGTGGTGGTCACCGACCACCTGATCCGCGGCATCGTCTGGCCCGCGTCCGTCTACGGCGTGCTCGCCGCGAGCCCGTGGCGCTCGGTCGAGCACGGCGCGTGGGTGCTGTTCGAGGACGCGTTCCTCGTGGTCTCCTGCGTGCGCGGCATGCGCGAGATGCGCTTCACCGCACGCCAGCAGGCAGAGACGGAGCTGGCGAAGAGCGAGGTGGAGCAGCGGGTCGAAGACCGCACGGCCGCGCTGCGCGCCAGCGAGGAACGCTTCCGGTCGTTGAGCGCCTGGTCGCCAATCGGCATCTTCGAGGCCGACCGCACCGGCGACTGCGTCTACGTCAACGCCCGCTGGGCGGAGATCAGCGGCTACAGCCTCAAGGAAGCGCTCGGCGACGGCTACACGCAGCTCATCCACCCGGACGAGCGTGGGGCCATCATGGCGGACTGGATGGCGGCCGTCGCGGCGGGGCGAGACTATGCGGGCGAGACGCGCGCCCTCACCGCGCGCGGCGAGGTCCGCTGGATCTCCGTGCACGCGCGGCCGCGCACCGATGCGGCCGGCGAGATCAACGGCTATGTCGGGGCGGTCGAGGACGTCACGGCCAACAAGCACTTCGAGGCCGAGCTGCGACACGCGCGCGACGTCGCCGAGACGTCGGCGCGACTCAAGTCGGAGTTCGTCGCCAACATGAGCCACGAGCTGCGGACACCGATGAACGGCATCTTCGGCATGATCGACCTCGCCCTCGATACGACCGACGACGGCGAGCGCGCCGAGTTCCTGCAGAGCGCGCGCCGCTGCGCCGCCAACCTGATGACCTTGATCAACGGCGTACTCGATTTCTCCCGGATCGAGTCCGGATCGCTGCACCTCGAATCGATTCCGTTCGCCCCCCACGAGGTCCTCGACCGCGTGCTCGAGACGCTGGCGACGGAGGTCGGACGGAAGCAGCTCGAGCTGGTCGCGCAGGTGGACCCGGCGCTGCCGCCGCGCCTCGTCGGCGACCCGACACGGCTCGGCCAGATCCTGTTGAACCTCGCCGGGAACGCGGTGAAGTTCACCGAGCGCGGCGAAGTGGTCATCCGCCTGGAGCAGATCGAGACCCCGGCACCGGTCGGCGCGGATCCGGCCACGCATCGCGCGACGTTGCGCGTCAGCGTACGCGACACGGGGATCGGCATCCCCGCCGACAAGCACGCGCTCATCTTCGAGTCGTTCACGCAGGCGGACGGCTCGATGACGCGCCAATACGGCGGCACGGGACTCGGTCTCACGATCAGCAAGAGCCTGGTCGAAGCGATGGGTGGCCAGATCGGCGTGAGCAGCGAGCCCGGCGCGGGCAGCACCTTCTGGTTCACGCTGCCGCTCACGGCCGCCGTATCGTCGGACGGCGGCGTCTCCTCGTTTCCGAGCGTCCGCGTCGTGGTGCTCGCGCCGCACGAGGCGACGCGCGCCGGCTTGCTCGAACGCCTGTCGTCGCTCGGCCTGCGCGCGGAGGCCGCCGCGGACGCGACGGAGGTCGATGCGCTCGTCGACGTCGTCGGCGATCCGGTGCGGCTCCTCCTGCTCGACGAGACGGTGCCGGGAGCGTTCGAGCTCGCGGCGGCGCTCGTCGAACGACCCGACGCGGGACCGGCGCCGATCATGCTCGCGAGCATCGCTGGGACGGCGGGGCGGGCCGCCCCCGACGCTCCGCGGATCGCTCGACCGGTGCGCGACGCCCTGCTGATCGAGGCGCTCCGCTCGGCGCTGCGCGGAGCGAAGGCGGCCGCCCCGCGGTCGGTGCCGCACCCCGTGGAGATCGCCGTCCAACAACCCGACGGCGCGACGACCCGCCCCGACGACGCGCCGCGCATCCTCGTCGCCGAGGACGATCCGATCTCGCGTCGCATGCTCACGGCCCTGCTCGGCCGCTGGGGCTTCACGGTGGAGACGGTCGTCGACGGCCCGGCCGCCCTGCGCAGGCTCGAGGAGGACGATGCGCCGCCGCTCGCGCTCCTCGACTGGATGATGCCGGGGCTCGACGGCCCGAGCGTCTGCCGCCGCCTGCGCGCCGCGCCGACGGAACGGCCCTGCTACCTCATATTGGTCACGGCGAAGGGCCAGACCGAGGAGGTCGTCGAGGGCCTGCGGGCCGGCGCCGACGACTACCTCACCAAGCCGTTCGATCCTGCCATCCTCCACGCCCGTCTCGCCGTCGGCATGCGGGTGCTCGATCTCCAGCACAAGCTGCTCGACGAGGTGGCCCGGGTCGAGGCGCTGCGGCAGCTCGAGGTCGAGCACCGCCACGCGCAGAAGCTGGAGGCCGTCGGCAGGCTCGCCTCCGGGATCGCGCACGAGATCAACACGCCGATCCAGTTCGTCGGCGACAACACGCGTTTCGTCGCCGAAAGCGTCACGGCCTTGCGCGACATCCTGGCGCGCTACCACGAGCTCGCGACCGCCTGCGATGGGACGAGCGCCGTCGATGCGCTGATCGCGGAGATTCGCGAGCGCGAGAAGACGTGCGACGTCGACTACATCGTCGACGAGGTGCCGAAGGCGCTGGCGCAGACGTTGGAAGGCGTCGATCGCGTCGCCGAGATCGTGCGCGCCATGAAGACCTTCGCGCACCCCGACGTGCGCGAGAAGGCCCCCGCCGACCTGAACGGCGCGCTGCGGAACACGCTCGTCGTGGCGCGCAACGAGCTCAAGTACGTCGCCGACGTCGAGACCGATCTCGGCGCGCTGCCCGAGGTCGTCTGCAACGTCGGCGACATCAACCAGGTGTTCCTGAACCTGTTGGTGAACGCCGCCCATGCGATCGCGGACGTCGTCGATGATCGCGGCGGCAAGGGCCTGATCCGGGTGGCCACCCGGGCGGAGGAATCGGCCGTGCTGATCGGCATCAGCGACACCGGCTCGGGGATCTCGGCGGAGGCGCGCGAGCACATCTTCGAGCCGTTCTTCACCACCAAGGCGGCGGGGCGCGGCACCGGCCAGGGGCTCGCGCTCGCCCGCGCCTGCATCGTCGAGCAGCACGGCGGCGAGCTCTGGTTCGAGAGCGAGACCGGCCGCGGCACCACGTTCTTCATCCGCCTGCCGCTCGCGTCCCATGCGATGGGCGTAGCGGCATGAAACACGTCCTCTTCGTCGACGATGAGCCGCGGCTGCTCGCGGGGCTGCGGCGGCTCATGCACCCGTTCCGGAACGAGTGGGACATGACGTTCGTCGGCAGCGGGCAGGAGGCGCTGGCGCACCTCGACGTCGCGCCGTGCGACGTCGTCGTCTCGGACATGCAGATGCCCGGCATGACGGGAGCGGAGCTGCTGACCCGGGTGCAGGCGCGCAATCCGGGGATCGTGCGGATGATCCTCTCGGGCCATCCCGACCTGGAGCTGGCGATGCGCGCCGTGCCGGTCGCGCATCAGTTCCTCACCAAGCCCTGCGAGCCCGAACGGATGCGTCAGTTCATCGAGCGCGCGCTGAATCTGCATTCGCTGCTCGGCAGCGAGCGTCTCCGGCGCACCATCGGCGAGCTGCGCACCCTGCCCAGCCGTCCGGCGGTCTACACCGAGCTGACGCAGGCACTCGCCGATCCCGACGTCTCGCTGCGCACCATCAGCGCCATCGTCGAGCGGGACATCGGCTTGAGCACGAAGGTGCTGCAGCTGATCAACTCGGGCTTTTTCGCGCTGCCCTCGCGGGTCACCAGCGTCGAGCGCGCCGTGAGCTGCGTCGGAACCGTGATGCTGAAGAACCTGATGCTGTCCGTCGAGGTGTTCCAAGCCTTCGCCGCGAACGGGATGCCCGGCTTCTCGCTCGACGCGCTGCACCACCACGCCCAGCTGACGGCGCGGATCGCCGTACGCCTGTGCGCCGACCAGCGGACCGACGACGTGTTCCTCGCCGCCATCCTGCACGACATCGGGAAGATCGTCCTCGCCCGCCACATGCCCGATCACTTCCGCACGCTGCTCGATCAGGCGGCGCACGAGGGGCAGCCGCTCTTCGCCGTGGAGCGCGGCGCCGGACACGACACCCATGCCGAGATCGGCGCGTACCTTCTCGGGTTGTGGGGTCTGCCCTACCCGATCGTCGAGGCAGTGGCCTACCATCACGAGCCGCGCCGCGTGCCGAACGAGCGTTTCGAGATTCTCGGTATCGTCCATGTCGCCGACGCCCTCGCCCACGAGAGCATGCGCCAGGCGCCCTCCGCGATCCACGAAGCGCCGCCGGCACTCGACCTGGAATACCTGGACCAGCTCGGGTTGATCGACGAGATCCCCCACTGGCGGGCCTGCGCCGCCGAGGAGACGACCCAATGGGCAGCGTGACCGTTCTCCCCCGCGTCCTGTGCGTCGACGACGAGTCGCGCGTGCTCGACGCGCTCGGGCGCCTGCTGCGCGGGCGCTACGAGGTCGTGACCGCGTCGAGCGGCGCCGCCGGTCTCGAGGTCCTGGCGAGCGGCGATCCCTTCGCGGTCGTCGTGTCGGACATGCGGATGCCGTCGATGAACGGCGCCGAGTTCCTCCGCAGGGTGCGTGAGACCGCGCCGGCCACGACGCGCATGCTGCTCACCGGCCACGCCGAGCTCGAAGCCGCCATCGCCGCCGTGAACGACGCCAACGTCTTCCGCTTCCTCTGCAAGCCCTGTCCGCCCGAGTCCTTTCTGGCGGCGCTGGACGCGGCGGTCGAGCAGCATCGTCTGGTGACCGCCGAGCGCGAGCTCCTCGAGGAGACCCTGCATGGCAGCATTCGCGCGCTCACCCAGATCCTGGCGCTCGCCAACCCCGCCGCGTTCGGCCGCGCCGGGCGCGCCAAGCAGCTCGCCGGCGCGCTCGCCGCGCGGATCGGCATCGTCGAGCGATGGCCCATCGAGATCGCGGCGATGCTCTCGCAGATCGGCGCCGTCACGCTTCCCGCATCCGCCGCCGAGAAGCTCTACTACGGCCGCGCCCTCGACGCCGCGGAGCAGGCGATGGTCGAGCGCATGCCGGCGATCGCGTGCGAGCTGCTGCAGGGGATTCCACGACTCGAGACGGTGTGCGCCATGGTGCGCGACCAGATGCAGCACTTCGACCAGCTCGGCCGCCGGCCGCACGCGGGCGCCGCCATCCTGAAGCTCGTGCTCGATTTCGACGCGCTTCAGGTGACGGGCCTGAGCGCGGAGACGGCGCTCGCGACGCTGCGCGGACGCGCGGGTTGGTACGACCCGGCACTCGTCGCGGCGCTCGCCGAGGAGACCGGCGAGACGGCGCACGCAAGCACCATCCACGAGCTGCGGCTCGCGGAGCTGCGGATCGGCATGCTGCTGGCGGACGACGTCGTGAGCGACACCGCAATGCTGCTCGTGGCGCGCGGCCAGGAGGTGACCACGGGCCTCCTCGAGCGCCTGCGCAACTTCGCCGCTCACGTCGGCGTCCGTCAACCGCTCCGCGTCAGGGTGCCGGAGTCTCCGGGGGCCGTCGCCGCCTGAGCCGCGGTCGCGCTCAGGGCGCGGCCGGCAGCTCGATCGTCACGATGGCGCCGCCTTCGGGGCGGTTGCCGGCGACGATCGTCCCGCCGTCCTCCTCGACGGCGCGCTGGACGATCGCGAGCCCGAGCCCCGTGCCGCCACGGCGGCGGGTGAAGAACGGATCGAACACGTGGGGCAGGTCGGTCTCGACGAACCCGGGCCCGGAATCCTCCACCTTGCAGCGCAGGGCCGATCCGCCGTCGCGCGCGACCGCGCCGGCGCTGATCCGCACGCGCCCGCCCGCCGAGGAGTGCTGGACGGCGTTCTGCACCAGGTTCTGCACGGCGTGCACCAGCCGGCGCTCGTCGACGTGGACGGCGGGGAGATCGGCGGCCACGTCGTTGACGAGCGTGATCCCGAGCTGCTCGGCGAGGATGCGATTCGCCTCGACGGCGTTCGCCACCACGGCGGCCAGCGAGATGCGGGCGATCTCCGGCGAGCGCGGCCGCCCGTACTCCAGCAGGTCGGTCATGAGCCCGTTCAGACGATTGATCTCCGTGCGTAGCACGTCGAAGAAGGGCGACATCTCGGGCTGGATGCCGAACCGCGAGGCGATCGCATCGAGCGTCGCGGTGATCGCGAAGATGGGATTGCGGCTCTCGTGCGCGACGCCGGCGACGAGCGAGCCCATTGCCGACATCACCTCGCTGCGGCGCAGGCGATCCTGCAGCCGCGCCTGCTCCTCGAGCGCACGGCTGCGCTCCAGGTGCTGCGCGAGCAGGTGCGCCACCGCCTCGAGGAAGCGCTCGTCGTCGACCGAGAACTGCTGCGGGGTCCGGCTCTGCACGACCAGCACGCCTCGCGGACCGTCGGGTCCTCGCACGGCGACGCTCAGCCCCGCGACCGAGCGGCGGCGATCCTCCGGCTCGTCGGTGGGGGTCGCCTCCGGCGGCGCCGGGGTGAGCCGCACGGGCGCGCCCGCGGCGAGCGCCCCGCCCACCCACGTGTCGGCCTCGTCGATCGTCGAGGAGCCGTCGAGGGGCTCGTCGGGCCAGTCGACTGCCGCACGCAACCGCAGGCCCCGCCCCGCGGACAGGACCTCGAAGAAGCCTGCGCTCTCCATCCGCATGCCCTGGGCGGCGAGCTGCACGGCCTGCTGCACGAGCGCCTGCGGATCGATCGCGGCCAGGCCGTAGCGCCCGAGGACGGCGAGCGCCGCCTGCTGCTCGCCGTGGCGCCGCAGCCGGTCGGCCGCGCGACGCTGCTCGCCGCGCGCCCGCTCGATCTCGACCGCGTAGCGGATCGTGCGCTCGAGGAGCCGCCCGTTGATCTCCGCCTTCGCGAGATAGGACGTCGCGCCCCGGCGCATCGCCTCGAGATCGACCTCCCGGCTCCCCTCGCCGGTCAGTACGATCACCGGACGCTCGCAGGCCGCGACGACCGGCTCCGAGAGCAGGTCGAGACCACTGTGCGCGCCGAGCCGGTAGTCGACGAGATACACATCGTGGTCGCGCCGCGCGAAGGCCTCGAGCGCCGCGCGATAGTCGGCCGCCCATTCCAGCGTGAAGTGCGCGTCGGCGACCTCGGCCAGCCGGTGACGCGTGAGGACGTACTCGTCCTCGTCGTCGTCGACCAGCAGGATGCGCACGGGCTGGAACGCGCCGCTCACGCGACCGCCTCCGGCTCGGCGAGGTCGACGATGTCGAGCCAGTAGTGGCCGACGGCACGCATCACCTCCACCAGGCCCTCGAACGTGACGGGCTTCACGATGAACGAGTTGGCCCCGTCCATGTAGCTGCGGACGATGTCCTCCTCGCGCTTCGAGGTGGTGAGGATGACGACCGGGATCCTCTTCAGGCTCGGATCGGCCTTGATCTCGGCCAGGGCCTCCCGGCCGTCCTTCCGCGGCATGTTCAGGTCGAGGAGGATCAACCCCGGGCGCGGTGCGCTCTCCGGCTCGGCGTACCGGCCGCGATGGTGCAGATAGTCCATCAGCTCCTCTCCGTCCTCGACGAAGCGGAGCTCGTTCAGCACCCGGCTCTGCTGGAGCGCGTCGCGAGCGAGGAGTCGATCCTCCTCGTCGTCATCCGCCATGAGCAGCGTGATCGCCGTCGTCCCCGATGCCGCCATTGACCTTCTCCTCGCCGGGCTCGCCCGGCTGTCGTGTCGGCAGCGTCACGATGAACGTCGATCCCGAGCCGACGACGCTGCGAGCCGTGATGCGGCCGTGATGTCGCTCCACGATCTTGCGACAGATCGCGAGGCCGAGGCCGGTGCCCTCGAAGGCATTCCGGCCGTGCAATCGCTGGAAGATCGTGAAGATGCGATCGAGATACTTCTCCTCGAAGCCGATGCCGTTGTCCTCCACCTCCAGCTGGCAGGTCGGCCCGGGACCGCGACGCTGCCGCACCGCGGGCTCGAGCACCCGCGCACGGATCGTCACCACCGGCGGCACGTCCGGCCGGCGGAACTTGAGCGCGTTGGCCACGAGGTTCTGCAGCAGCTGCCGGAGCTGGCTCGGGTCGCCCTCGATCGCCGGCAGCGCCTCGATCTCCACGCGGCCGCCGCTCTGTTCGATCCGCACCTCGAGATCCGACATGACCTCGCGCGCCGCCTCCGCGAGATCCACCGACTCGAAGGACCGCGCCTGCGTCGTGACCCGCGAGAAGGCGAGCAGGTCGTCGATCAGCCGCCGCATGCGCGTCGCGGCGTTCTGCATGCGATCGATGAAGTCGGCCGCCTCGGTCGGGAGGCTCGAGGCGTACCCCTTGCCGAGGCGGTCGCCGAACGCCTGGATCTTGCGCAGCGGCTCCTGCAGGTCGTGCGAGGCGACGTAGGCGAACTCCTGCAGCTCGCGATTCGTGCGCTCGAGCGCCTCGCGCTCGAGCAGGAACTGGACCGCCCGCTTGCGATCGGTCACGTCCTCGACGCCGAGCAGGATCTCCTCGGTCCGGGCGCCGGCGCGATGGATCGGCAGGGCGCTGATCCGCATCGTGCGCGGGCCCTCGAGCAGCGCCCATTCCTGCTCGATCTCGAGATCCTGGAACCCGCGCCCGCCGACGAGGACCTCGGCGAGGTGCTGCTGCAGCTCGGCGACGTTCCATTGCCGCTCGCCGATCTCCGCCAGCACCCGACGCTCGATGTCCGCCGCGGCATAGCCGAAGCGGCGGAGGAACGCCTCGTTCGCGCGCTCGATCCGCAGCTCCGCGTCGAGCACGACGAGCGGCTCGCGGATCGTCTCGACGATGCTGTCGGCAAGCGCCCGCGCCTCGCGCAGCGCCATGTCGGCGCGCCAGCGCTCGGTCACGTCGCGGACGACCGCGCAGGTCAGCGTGCCGTCCTGGCTGTCGAGCGGACTCAGGCTGATCTCGACGGGCATCTCGCTGCCGTCCTTGCGCCGTCCGAAGAGCGACAACCCGGCGCTCCCGCCCATGGGTCGGGTTCGCGGCGATGCGACGTAGCCGTCGCGGAGCGCGGGGTGTCGCGCCCGTGCCCGTTCGGGGATGAGGATCTCCACGAGCTCCCCGATCAGCTCGTTCCGCTCGTAGCCGAAGAGCGCCTCGGTGCGGGCGTTGACGAGCGTGATGCGCCCGTCCCTGTCGACGATGATGATGCCCTCGGGCGCGGACTCGACGAGCCCGCGGAACTTGCGCTCGGCGCGGCGCCCGCGAGTGTCGCGCCGGAGCACCAGAAACAGGACGCCCACCAGAACGAGGGTGAGCACGGTGAAGACCGCGAGCGCGACGAGCACCGCCCGATGACGGAGCCGCAGGGTCTCGAAATGCTCGCGCAGGCGGCGCTCCTGTATGTCCTTCATCATCGCGACTTGCCGCAGCACCGCGTCGCGGCGCGCCACGCCCTCCCCCGTCCTCACGAGCGCCACCGCATCGGCGGCGCTGTCGCGGCGCGCCACAATCACCTCACGGTGGAAGTCGAGCGCGCGACCGACGAGCGCCCTCAGGGTGTGGAGGTCGCGCTCGTCGCTCGGGTCGCCGCGCGTCAGGAGCCGGAGGCGCTCCAGCGTCGCGCGGATGCCCTCCTCGCCGGCCTTGAAGGGCTCGAGGAAGGGCTCCTCGCCCGTGATCACGAAGCCGCGCTCGCCGGCCTCCCCCTCCAGCGTCCTGGTCAGGACCTCCGAGAGGAGCGAGCGCATCTCCAGCGTGTGCGCGACCAAATCCGCCGAATGCGCGAAGTCGCCGGTGGTCCGGAAGGCGACCGCCGTCAGGGCGCCGACCGCGATCGTCGCGAGGCCGAGCGCGATCGCGAGCGAGCGCTCGGCCGCTCTAGGCTTGCGGCCGGAGGGTGGTGCGCCGCGCGCGGCGGCTTGGCTCGTGGCTGTGGACAATTCCCCTCATCACCCGGGTCCTTTCAGGCGACGTCGTCGAGAGGGAGTGCGTCAGGACCCTCACCGTCGTCCGGCGACTATAGCGGGCGCCACGGCAAACCGAATAGGCACATTCTTGCGGCTCGGCAGGGACGGCGCGAGCGCCGCTACGCCGCGACCCGCGTGAGCGGCGCCTGCATGCCCTCCCAGCGGGTGAGCTTGTCGACGAGGGTCGTGCGTTTCATCCCGAGGATGCGGGCCGCCGCGCCTTTCCGGCCGCCCGAGCGCCGCAGCGCCTCGCCGACGAGGTGCATCTCGAACTCGTCGACGGCCTTCGGCAGGTCGATGCCGGTCTCGGGCAGCGTCTTCCAGGGCATGCGGCTCACGGACAGCGGATCGTGCATCGGCTTCGGAAGCTGATCCGTGTCGACGGTGGGTCCGTCGGCGAGGACGACGATGCGCTCAACGACGTTCTCCAGCTCGCGCACGTTGCCCGGCCAGCCGTATTCGATGAGGCAGCTCATCGCCGCCTCGGTGACGGCGAACGGCCCGATCGGGCTCTGCGCCTGCCGCCGCTCGAGCAGGTGCGCAAGCAGGAACGGGATGTCCGAGCGCCGCTCGCGCAGCGGCGGCACGACCACCGGCACCACGTGCAGGCGATAGAAGAGATCCTCGCGGAATCGTCCCGCGGCGACCTCGGCCTCGAGATCGCGGTTGGTCGCCGCGACGACGCGGACGTCGACGCGTACGGCGCGATCGGCGCCCACCGGGCGGACCATGTGGTCCTGCAGGACGCGCAGGAGCTTCACCTGCAAGGCGGGGCTGAGCTCGCCGATCTCGTCGAGAAAGAGCGTGCCGCCGCTCGCGGCCTGGAACAGCCCGGCGCGGCTGCTCGTCGCGCCGGTGAACGCGCCGCGCTCGTGGCCGAACAGCTCGGACTCGAGGAGGTCGGCGGGGATGGCGCCGCAATTGACGGGCACGAACGGCCCCGCGGCGCGCGTCGACTGCGCGTGCAACGAGCGCGCGACGAGCTCCTTCCCGGTGCCGCTCTCGCCGAGGATGACGACCGGCGCGTCCGAGGGCGCGATGCGCGCGATCAGATCACGGAGCTTCTGCATCGAGGGGTGCTGCCCGACGATCGACGGCGGCTTCATCATGGTCCAGTCCTCCTAGGATACTGCGACGAATCGAGCCGGGGGCTCGCTCGCGTGGTGAGCGCGCCGGCCGGCCAGATCGGCCAGCGCCTGCGTGATCGCGCCGAGTGGAATGGGCTTCGAGAGCACGAGGTCGCAACCGAGCTGTCTCGCCTCGGCGGGAAGGTCGGGGCATCCGTACGCGGTCACGAGGATCGTGGTCGTGCGCGGTGCCCGCGCGCGAACGCTGCCGATGAGCTCCAGGCCGCCCCGCGGATCACCGGGGGTGAGCTGGAGATCGGTGATGACGATCGGATGTCGGTGCTGCACGAAGAGGCTCTCCGCCTCCGCGCGGCTGCGCGCGACGTCGACGGCGTATCCCTCGGCGGTCAGGTACTGCGCGAGCGCGAAGCGGATCGACTCCTCGTCGTCCACCAGAAGTACGCCGCGTCGATTGGTGTGCAGAGGCATTGTCGTGCGTCCTGCCGAGGAGGGAGCATGGCCCGTGCCACCCGGGCCGACGTCGGCAGGACTCTGGAAACACTGGCGAACTTCGAACGGAGGGCGTGGGGCGGACTTCGCGGAGAGGCTGGCCGTCTGGAACCGGGACGGGGCGTCTAGCTTCTGGACACCGCGATCTCGTAGCGCTTGATCTTCTGGTAGAGCGAGCTCCGCGGAATGCCGAGGCGCGTGGCCGCACGGCCCACGTGCCCGTGCTCGGCGGCGAGCATGCGCTCGAGGTGGCGGCGCTCGATCTCGACCAGCGTGAGGCTCAGGTCGTCGCCGTCCGGCTGGCGCGGCGTTCCGGCCTCGAACTGGAGGTCGTCGCGCCGCACGACCGCACGGTCGGTCAGGAGCAGGGCACGCTCGAGCACGTTCCGCAGCTCGCGGATGTTCCCGGGCCAGCCGTAGGATTGCAGCGCGGCCATCGCATCGGGGCCGAGCTCGACGGACGGCCGTCCGAGGTCGGCCTTGATCCCCGTCAGGAGCTCGCGGGCGAGGAGGGGAATGTCCTCGATCCGGTCGCGCAGCGGGGGCACGACCAGCGGCACCGTGGCGATGCGGAAATAGAGGTCGCTGCGAAAGCGATTCTCACGCGCGGCCGCCGCGAGGTCGTGGTGCGTCGCGCTGATCAGACGGATGTCGACCTGACGGTCGCGGACGCTGCCGAGGCGACGGAAGCGCTTCTCCTCGAGCACCTTCAGCAGCTTCGGCTGGACCTCCAGGTCGACGTCGCCGATCTCGTCGAGGAAGACCGTGCCGCGGTCGGCGATCTCCAGCAGGCCGGCCTTGCTGGCGTTCGCCCCCGTGAAGGCGCCGCGCTCGTGGCCGAAGAGCTCGGTCTCGAGGAACTCGCGCGACAGGCCGCCGCAGTTCAGATCGACGAACGCCTCCTCGGCGCGGGCGCCGTTCTGGTGCAGCCAGCGCGCGAGCACTCCCTTGCCGGTCCCGGTCTCGCCGCCGATGAGCGTCGGGCTGTCGGCACGCGCGACCCGCTGCGCCCGCTCGGCCAGCTGGCGGATCGCCACGCTCGTCCCGACGAACGGATCGACGGCGCTGCGGCCGGCGCGCACGCGATCGACGAGCTGCTTCTGGCGGTTGCGCCGGTTCTCGACCAGCCGCTGGACGACGACCAGGAGCGCCGGGAGCTCGAGGGGCTTGGTGAGGAACTGCTCGGCGCCCTCCTTCACCGCCTGGACGGCGAGATCGATCGAGCCGTGCCCCGTCAGCACCGCGAGGGGCACGTTCGGGTCGATCTCACGCAGCCGCGGCAGCAGCTCGAGCGCGGTCCCATCCGGCATGCGGAAGTCGAGCAGGGCCGCGTCGGGACGCGCCGACCGGAAGTGCCGCTCCGCGCTCGCGCAGTCCGTCGCCTCGTCGACCTCGTAGTCGTGGGACTCGAGAAAGTCGCGCAACGCGAAGCGTATTCCATCCTGGTCGTCGACCACCAGAATCCTGGTGCGGGCCATGGTCCTCCTTCCGCCGTACGAACCCCTATGGCGGACGCGACCAGGATAGCGGTCCATGCGCAGGCGCAGAAGGCTGGAAAATGCGCTGCCCGCCGCGCGGGCTCAGCGTCCGAGGCGGCGGCGGGCGGCGGCCAGAAGTGGCCGCTCGAGGCCGAGATGCACGCCCAGGCCGGCGATGACGATGGCGACGGCGAGCACGGCGAGTGTCGCGTTCGGCGCGATGCTGGCGAGCGGACGATAGAAATCGACCGTGCGCGCGAAGAGCACCACCATGCCGTAGTGCACGAGGTAGATCACGTACGAGGCCTCGCCGATGAGGACGAGGAGACGCGGGTAGGCGCGCCTCGTCGTCCGGTCGTAGGCGGCACCGGCGAGAATCAGCAGGAAGTACGGTCCCGCCCACCAGGCGTAGCCGTCGATCACGCCGCGCACCTCCGCGTACGCGACCGCCGCCACGAGCACGACCGGCGCGGCGATCCACCACGCCGAGAGCCGCCGCGGCGTCCAGCGTCGCACGGCGACCGCCGCGAGGCTCCCGAGGAAGAACTCGAGGATCAGCGGCCGCAGCAGGATGGGATGCGAGCCGAGGTGGACGAGACCGGCCCACTGCGCCCCGATCGTCGCGCTCCAGGCGAGCGCGAGCACGGCGAAGACCGTGCCGCCGAGCAGCAGGTACGTCGAGAAGAAGAGGTAGAAGACGAGCTCGTACGAGAGCGTCCACGCGACGGGCACGATCGCATCGGACTGCTGCGCGTAGAGCAGGACGGCGCGCGTCAGGGTCGGCGCGGTCAAGGCGGACGGCGGCGCCCACTGGTTGTCGGGCGGCGGCGGATGCGCCCAGACGGCCGCGACGGTCACCGCCAGCACGCACCAGTAGATGGGAAAGATGCGCACCGCGCGCAGCGCGAGGAACCGGCCCGTCGCCGCCGCCCCGCCCGCGCGATCGTAGTGCACGAACAGCATGATGAAGCCGCTCAGGATGAAGAAGAAATCGATGCCGCTGTGGCCCCACTTGAACGCGCCGCCGGCGAAGGGGAAATAGAAGTGGTTCACCTGCGTCACGTGGTAGAGCATCACGAGCAGCGCGGCGGCGCCGCGGAACACCTGCACCAGCTCGAGGGTGGGCGCGCGCGCGGTCGGCACGGCGGGACAACCGCTCAGCGTCGACGCGCCGACCGCCGTGTCGTCGAGCCGGCGCGCGCCAGCAGACGAAGCGTGGTCGTGCGCAGCCGGGCCGGATCGAAGGGCAACCCCGCGTCGATCGTGACCAGGACGCCGAGCGCGAGCATCACGAGCGCCGTGCCGAGCTGACCGGCGTCGAGATCGTCGCGCACGGTTCCCGCCTGCTGTCCCTCGCGGGCGACGGCACCGACGCCGTCGGCGGCGCGGCCGAGCAGCTCGGCGAACGTCCGGCGCAACGCCGCATCGCGCGTCACCGCGTCGAGGATGCGTGCGAAGGGCACCCCGGCCGGGAGCGGGATGGCCGGGGCGACACCGCGGCGCGGTGTCGCGAGCGTCTGCATCACCGCGTCGGCGAAGCGGTCGATCGTGCGGGCGAGGTCGGAGGCGGCGTCGCCGTGGACCAGGATGCTCTCGAGGAAGAGGCCCATCACGTGTTCGACGACGGCGCTCATGAGCGCGGCCCGGTCGCGGAAGTGCACGTAGAAGGCGCCGCGCGTATAGCCGGCGCGCGCGCAGATGGCGTCCAAGCTCGGGGCATCGAAGCCGTGCTCGGCGAACTCGGCCACGGCGGCAGCGACGAGAGCGGCGCGGGTCGCGTGGGCCGAGTCGGCGCGCGTCCGCCGGCGGCGGTCGGAAGGGGGCATGCGAGCCCTTCTTGACATACGACGACGTATGTTGGAAGAATCGGCCACATACGCCCCCGTATGTGAAAGGGATCGCCATGCGCATCTGGGCACTGCATCTGCTCTGCTTCGTGCTTCCCGTCGCCTGCACGCTGTTCCTCGGCACCGCGCCGCATCCGTGGTGGGGCGCCCTGCCCTGGTTGCTCGTCATCGCCGTCTCGATCGTGCTCGACACGCGCGGCCCGACGGAGCGGCGCCAGCCCCTCCCCACGCTTCCGGGCTGGCCCTTCGACGGCGTGCTCTACGCGCTCGCCGCGCTCCAGCTCGCGAACGTCGCGCTGCTGGTGCGTATGGTGGCGCGCGAGGGCGTCGGGACGACCGATACGGCGGTCGGCCTCGTCCTCGTCGGCGTCGGCTCGGGCTACTCGGGCTTCGTCGTCGCCCACGAGCTGATCCATCGCAGCTCCGCGCGGCTGCAGACGCTCGGCCGCCTCATGCTCTGCTCGACGCTCTACGAGCACTTCTTCACCGAGCACGTCCGCGGCCACCACGCCCGGGTGGGCACGGGGGACGATCCCGCGACGGCCCGCTTCGGCGAGCACAGCGACCGTTTCTTCCTCCGCACCGTCCCGGCGCAGTTCCGCAGCGCCTGGGCGCTGGAGGCGAAACGCCTCGGCGCCGCGGGCCGGTGGGATCTCGCGTTTCCTCCGCAGTCGCGTCGTCCACGGTCTGGTCGCCGAATGGAGCGTGGCGTTCGCGATCGCGGTCCTGCTCGGGCCGGGTGCGTTCGTCGTCTACCTGCTGCAGGCATTGATCGCGGTGCGGCTGCTCGAGGCGGTCAACTACTTCGAGCACTGGGGTCTCAGCCGCACGACCCGTCGGGTGCGCACGATCGACTCGTGGGACACCGATTCGTGGTTCACGCTCTACACCCTGGTCGGGCTGTCGCGGCACGCCGATCACCACGCCTACGCGGCCCGCCCGTACCAGCAGCTGCGCTACGTCGCGGAGAGCCCGAAGCTCCCGTACGGCTACTTCGGCACGGTCGTGCTCGCGCTCTTCCGCAAGCAGCACCTACGGCGGCTGCTGGCGGCGGAGCTCGAGCGCCGGGGACTCGGGCCGTTCGCGGCGGCTTGAGACGAACGATCACATAGTGAGGGGCGCCGGCGTGGGGGTGGAGGGCCTGCACCCGACGTGCGCAAGAGGGGTATGATGCGCACACGGGTGCAGGCCCTGCACCCCCACGCCGGCGCCCATCCTTTAGGATATTTCCTCTCGTCGTGGCGTCCTTCGCGGCGCGCGGCATCATCGCCGCACGTCGCCGCCTCGCACGGCGGTCTACGACCGGCGCCGCACGCCTCGCAGGGGGCAGTTGAACGACGGCGGCGGTTGCAGCAGAGTGCGGGAGTCGAGCGGCGCTCGCGGCCGCGCACCCATTCGCCGAAGGAGATCCCATGCGTGAAGCCGTGATCGTCGATGCCGTTCGTACCCCGCTCGGACGAGGCAAGCAGACGGGCGCCCTCTACCCGGTGCACCCCGTCGACCTCGCCGCAAAGACGCTTCGCGCGCTGGTCGATCGCGTCGGGATCGATCCCGCCGAGATCGAGGATGTGATCATGGGATGCGTCAGCCAGGTCGGCGAGCAGGGCCTGAACGTCGGGCGCAACGCCGCGCTCGCGGCGGGCTTCCCCGACAGCGTGTGCGGGACGACGGTGGACCGGCAGTGCGGCTCGAGCCAGCAGTCGTTGCACTTCGCGGCGCAGGGGGTGATCGCCGGTGCCTACGACGCCGTCATCGCCGCGGGCGTCGAGTCGATGAGCCGCGTCCCGATGGGCACGAGCGTCGCGGTCGGCGGCCAACCCTTCGGCCCGACCATGATCCAGCGCTACGTCGACGAGAACCTCTACGGCGCGGGCGGCCTGGTGCAGCAAGGCCTGTCGGCCGAGATCATCGCGAGCAGGTGGAAGCTGTCGCGCGAGGAGCTCGACGCGTACTCGGTGGAATCGCACCGCAAGGCCGCCGCCGCGGCGCGGAACGGCTGGTTCGGGAACGAGATCGTCCCGGTGCAGGTGCAACGGCCCGACGGCTCGCGTGACACGATCACCAGCGACGAGGGTGTCCGCCCCGACAGCAGCATCGACAAGCTCGCCGCGTTGAAGCCCGCCTTCAAGCCCGACGGCGTGATCACCGCCGGCAACTCGAGCCAGCTCACCGACGGCGCCGCCGCCGTGCTGGTCATGGAAAGGGAGCGCGCACGGGCGCTCGGCCTGCGGCCGCGCGCACGCTTCCACGCCTTCGCGCTCGGCGGGGTCGATCCGGTCATCATGCTGACGGGCCCCATCCCGGCGACCCGCAGCGTCCTGGAGCGCGCCGACATGGCCCTCGCCGACATCGACGCCGTCGAGATCAACGAGGCGTTCGCGCCGGTCATCCTGGCGTGGGAGCGCGAGTGCAAGGCCGATCTGCGCAAGGCGAACCTGAACGGCGGCGCGATCGCACTCGGGCATCCGCTCGGCTGCAGCGGCGCCCGCCTCATGACCACGCTGCTCAACATCCTCGAGCGCACCGGGGGCCGCTTCGGCCTGCAGACGATGTGCGAGGGCGGCGGCATGGCGAACGCCACCATCATCGAACGTCTCGACTGATCCGCGCCCCCCGCGCGCACACGCGAAGGAGATCTCCCATGAAGGAATGCCTCAACTTCTACATCGACGGCCGCTGGGTCCCTCCCCTCACCCCGAAGACGCTCGACGTGATCGACCCGTCCACGGAGGAGACGATCGGGCGCATCAGCCTCGGGAGCGCGGCCGACGTCGACCGCGCCGTCGCGGCCGCGCGCCGCGCCTTCGAGACCTTCGGCCGCAGCACGCGCGAGGAGCGGATCACGCTGCTCGAGCGCGTGATGGGCGCCTATCAGGCGCGGCTCGACGATCTCGCCGAGACCATCTCGGCCGAGATGGGCGCGCCGATGTGGCTCGCGAAGGCCGCGCAGGCGCCCTCGGGGCTGGCGCACCTGGCGCAGGCCCTCGAGGTCCTGCGCAGCTATACGTTCGTCGAGAACAAGGGCACGACGCGCATCCTGAAGGAGCCGGTCGGCGTCTGCGGCTTCATCACGCCGTGGAACTGGCCGGTGAACCAGATCATGTGCAAGGTCGCGCCCGCGCTCGCCGCCGGCTGCACCATCGTCTTGAAGCCGAGTGAGATCGCGCCGCTCTCGGGCATCCTCGTGGCCGAAATCCTGGACGCCGCCGGCGTCCCGCCCGGCGTCTTCAACCTGGTGAACGGCGACGGGCCGACGGTCGGCACCGCGATCGCCTCGCATCCCGGCATCGACATGGTCTCGTTCACCGGCTCGACCCGCGCCGGCGTGCAGGTCGCGAAGGCCGCCGCCGATACGGTGAAGCGCGTGGCGCAGGAGCTCGGCGGCAAGTCGGCCAACATCATCCTCGACGACGCCGACCTGCAGCGTGCGGTGCAGGGCGGCGTGCGCAGCTGCTTCACCAACAGCGGCCAGTCGTGCAACGCCCCGACGCGCATGCTGGTGCCGCGCAGCCGGCAGGCGGAGGCCGTGGCCATCGCCAAGGCGGCGGCCGAGGGCGTCCGGGTCGGCAGTCCCAGGACCGACGGCACGACGATCGGCCCGGTCGTGAGCAAGGCGCAGTTCGACAAGATCCAGGGTCTGATCGAGCGCGGCATCGCCGAAGGCGCCGAGCTCGTGACCGGCGGCCCGGGACGGCCGGAGGGCCTGAGCCGCGGGTACTACGTGCGGCCGACGGTCTTCGCCAACGTGCGCAACGACATGACCATCGCCCGCGAGGAGGTCTTCGGGCCGGTGCTCGCGATCCTCCCCTACGACGACGAGGAAGAGGCCATCCGCATCGCCAACGACACGCCCTATGGCCTCTCCGGGTACGTCGCGTCGGCCAATCCCGAGCGCGCCCTCCGGGTGGCGTGCACGCCTGCGCACGGGGAACGTGCATCTGAACGGCGCCGGGCCGGATTTCGCCGCGCCCTTCGGCGGCTACAAGCAATCGGGGAACGGTCGCGAGTGGGGTGAGTACGGGTTCGAGGAGTTCCTCGAGGTGAAGGCCGTCATGGGCTGCGCCGGGTGACCGGGGCGCCCGTCACCGCCGCCGACTATCCAGAGATCGCGTACCCGCGGACGTACGCGAACCAGCCCCGCCTCGACGCGCTCTTCGCGGCGATGCGCCGCGATGCGCCGCTGGCGTGGATCGAGCCGGAGGGCTATCCGCCGTTCTGGGCGGTGACGAAGCACGCCGACGTCATCGACATCGAGCGCCAGCACCACCGCTTCATCAACGAGCCGCGTGCCGTTCTCCAGACGCACGTCGCCGAGCAGCGCGCCCGCACGCTCACCGGCGGCAGCGCCAACCCGGTGCGCTCGCTGGTGCAGATGGACGATCCCGACCATCGCCTCTACCGCGCGCTCACGCAGTCGCGCTTCCTCAAGTCGAGCCTGCGCGGCCTCGAGCCCGCGCTGCAGCAGCTCGCCGTCGAGTTCGTCGACCGCATGGCGGAGCACCGGAGCGCCTGCGACTTCGTGCGCGACGTCGCCGCCTGGTACCCGCTGCGCGTCATCATGACGCTGCTCGGCGTGCCGCGCGCCGACGAGCCGCTCATGCTGAGGCTGACGCAGGAGCTCTTCGGTCCGGAGGATCCGGACATGCGCCGCCAGGGAACGGACGTCGATCTCATGCAGGCCTTGATCGACTTCGGCGCCTACTTCAACGCGCTGACGGAGGACCGCCGTCGTTCGCCGCGCGACGACCTCGCCACGGTGATCGCCAACGCCGAGATCGACGGCCGGCCCATCCCCGAGTTCGAGCGCAACTCCTACTACGTCATCGTCGCCACGGCCGGGCACGACACCACCAGCTCGTCGATCGCCGGCGGCCTCCTGGCGCTGCTGCAGCATCCCGACGAGATGGCGCGCCTGCGGGCCGATCCCGGGCTGTTGCCGAAGGCGGCGGACGAGATGGTCCGCTGGACGACGCCCGTCAAGCATTTCCTGCGGACCGCGACCGACGACGCCGCGATCCGCGGGCAGGCGGTGCGCGGCGGCGCCTGCCTCATGCTGTGCTACGCCTCGGCCAACCGCGACGAGGAGGTCTTCGCCGACCCGTTCCGCTTCCGCGTCGATCGCGACCCGAACCCGCACCTCGCATTCGGCTTCGGCGCGCATCTCTGCCTCGGCAGGATCCTGGCGAAGATGGAGATCGAGACGCTCTTCGCCGAGCTGTTGTCGCGGGTGGACGGAATCGAGCTCGCCGGCACCCCGGCCCTCGTGCATTCCAACTTCGTGAGCGGCCTGAAGACGCTGCCGGTCCGTTTCCGCATGCGCTGAGCCGCGGGCGCGCCGATCGCGTCGCGGCCCGGCCCATCGCGCGGACGGCGGCGCCGCCCGGCCGCGGGGCTTTATCTCGCGGGTATCCGCTGCCAGAGTACGGGTCCATGCGCCTTCTCGCCTGTACCCTCGCCGCGTGCGCCGTGGCGCTGCTGCCCGCCGCACGCGCGGCGGCGTTCGGCCTCGACGACGTCACCGCCAAGGCCCGCCGGCTCGCACAGGAGACCTTCCACGACACGAAGGACACCGTGCCGGAGTGGCTCGTGCAGATCTCCTACGACCAATGGCGCGACATCCGCTTCCGTCCGGAGAAGGCGCTGTGGGCCGACACCCGCTCGCCGTTCCGCGTCCAGTTCTTCCACCCGGGCCTCTTCTACGACCGCACGGTCGGGATCAACGTCGTCGACCGGAACGGCGTACGCCCGTTCCCGTTCTCGCCGAGCCTCTTCGACTACGGCAAGAACGACTTCGCGAGCAAGATCCCCCAGAATCTCGGCTATGCCGGCTTCCGGGTCCACTATCCGCTGAAGAATCCCCGCCGTCTCGACGAGCTGATCGTCTTTCTCGGCGCCAGCTACTTCCGCGCCGTCGGGCGCGGCGAGGGCTTCGGCCTGTCGGCGCGCGCCCTCGCGATCGACACCGCGCTCCCATCGGGCGAGGAGTTCCCTTTCTTCCGGGAGTTCTGGCTGGTGACGCCGGCGGCCGGCGCGCACCAGCTCGTGCTCTACGCGCTGCTCGACAGCCCGAGCGCGACCGGCGCCTATCGCTTCGTGGTCACCCCGGGCACGCAGACGGTCGTGGCGGTCGAAAGCACCGTCTTTCTGCGCAAGCCGGTGCAGAAGCTCGGCATCGCGCCGCTGACGAGCATGTTCTTCTTCGGCGAGAACACGCTCGAGCGCGTGCCCGACTTCCGCCCCGAGGTGCACGACTCGGACGGGCTGCTGCTGAACTTCGCGAGCGGCGAATGGCTGTGGCGTCCGCTGGAGAATCCGAAGACCCTGCAGGTGAACAGCTTCCAGGCGCTCGGCCCGAAGGGGTACGGTCTGATGCAGCGCGACCGCGACTTCTCCCACTACGAGGACCTGGAGACCCGGCCGGACCTGCGCCCGAGCGCCTGGGTCGCGCCGCGCGGCGATTGGCGCGACGGCGGGATCGAGCTGGTCGAGATCCCCACCAACTCCGAGCTGAACGACAACATCGTGAGCTACTGGGTCCCGCGACAGCTGCCGAAGCCCGGCGAGCCCCTCTCCTACGCGTACACGCTCTCGTGGTACGGGGACGATCCGAAGCGCCCCCCGGCCGGAAGGGTCGTGGCGACGCGCCAGGACTACGGCAAGGTGCCGAACGTGCGTCGCTTCGTGCTCGACTTCGCGGGAGGTAAGCTGGCGAGCATACCCGCCAGCGAGGTGCTGCGCGGGGTGGTGACGGTCCTGAACGGGGAGGAGGCGGCGACGATCCTCGATCAACACGTCGTGAAGAACGAGGTCACGGGCGGCTGGCGCCTGAGCTTCGAGATCCAGCCGCTGACGCGCGACACCCTCGAGCTGCGCGCCTTCCTCGACAAGGGGGGCGATACGCTCACCGAGACGTGGTCGTACGCCCTCGTGCAATGAGACCGGCCGCGTCATGAGCGAATCCATCCGACAGGCCGCCGACATGCGATTGCGGGAGCGCGCGACCGCGCCCCGCGCGTCGGAGTCGACCGCCGGCGGCGCGGACGCCGCGCGCATCACCATCACACCCGAGCGTCTGGCCCAGCGATGGGACGAGGCCCACACGCACGCGCTCGCCTATCTCGCGGCGCTGGGGATCACGGAGCCCGATCGCGAGCGCATCGCCCGGCAGGCGCTGGCGCACGCGGCGACGGAGAAGGGCGACGCGATCGCCGATACCCTGGGGCAGGTGCGCGCCCTCGTGATGGCCGCCCACCCGGCCACGGCCCATCCCTGGGACGTCACGCTCGACGACTTCACCGCGTGGCGCCTGGACGCCGCGCTCGCGCCGGCGCCGCCCGACGCGACGCCGCCCGCCGGTGATCGCGCGCGCGGAACGGCCACGCAACCGTCGTCGCCCGCCGGCTGCGCCCCGCGCTTCCGCTCCGCGCCGCCGCTCCACCGCGGCCGCATGGTACCCGATCCGATCGAGCGGCGCGTGTTCCGGCGCCTCGCGCTGCGCCTGCGCGGGAGGCGCGCCGACGGCCCCGGTACGACCGGACACGTGGAGCTGCGCCGGCGGCGCCGTCTCCTGCCGTGGACCCGGGTGGCCGCACGGCGGCGGGCGCTGCTCGGCTTCCTCGTCTTCCTGCCCAGCGTCGTCGCCAGCGGGTTCATGGTGAACGTGCTGCCGCAGCAGGGCGGCACCCCGCTCGAGGTGGCGATCGTCGTCTTCTTCGGCGCGCTCTTCAGCTGGATCTCCATCGGGTTCTGGACCGCGCTCTTCGGCTTCGTCACGTTGATGCGCGGCCGCGAGCGCTTCGCCATCACCAATCTCGACGACACCGAGCTGCGGCCCCTCGACGGCGCGGCGCGCACCGCCATCGTCATGCCGGTCTGCGCCGAGCCGGTGGAGCGCGTGTTCGCCGGCCTGCGCGCCATCCACGACTCGCTCGCGCGGACCGGCGCGCTCGGACATTTCCACTTCTTCGTGTTGAGCGACACCGTCGACGTCGATCTCGCGGTCCGCGAGGAGGCGTCGTGGTTCGCGTGGTGTCGCGAGGTCGGCGGCTTCGACCACATCTTCTATCGCCGCCGGCGTGTCCGTTTGCGGCGCAAGAGCGGCAACGTCGCCGACTTCTGCCGCCGCTGGGGGCGCGACTATCGCTACATGATCATGCTCGACGCCGACAGCGTCATGGCAGGCGAGACCCTCGTCCGCCTGGTGCAGATGATGGAAAGCCGTCCCGACGCCGGCATGATCCAGACCGCGCCCGCGGCGGTGAACCGGCGCTCGCTCTTCGCCCGCGTCCAGCAATTCGGCAGCCGCGTCTACGGACCGATGTTCGCCGCCGGCCTGCACTTCTGGCAGCTCGGCGACGGACAGTACTGGGGCCACAACGCCATCATCCGCGTCGCGCCCTTCATGGCGCACTGCGCGCTCCCCCGTCTGCCCGGCAAGCCGCCGCTCGGCGGCGAGATCCTGAGCCACGATTTCGTCGAGGCGGCGCTCATGGGGCGCGCCGGTTGGACGCTCTGGCTCGCCTACGACCTCGCCGGCAGCTACGAGGAGGTCCCCTCGACCCTGCTCGAGGAGATGAAGCGCGACCGGCGCTGGTGCCAGGGCAATCTCCAGCACCTGCGGCTGCTGTTCACCGAGGGCCTGTTCGGGGCGCATCGCGCCCTCTTCCTGAACGGCGTCCTGTCGTACGTGTCGGCGCTGCTGTGGTTCATCTTCCTGTCGCTCAGCACGAGCCAGGCGATCCTCGACGTGCTGCGCGAGCCGAACTACTTTCCCTCGGGCCCGAGCCTCTTCCCCGAGTGGCCGATCTGGCGGCCGAACTGGGCACGCGCCCTTCTGGCGGTGACGGGGATGATCCTGTTCCTGCCGAAGGTCCTGAGCGTCGCGCTCATCGTGTTCAAGCGGCGCGAGGCCAAGGCGTACGGCGGGCTCGGCCGGCTATCGCTCAGCGTGGTGCTCGAGATTCTCGTCTCGAGCCTGCTCGCGCCGATCCGCATGGTGTTCCACAGCCGTTTCGTCCTGACGAATCTCCTCGGACGCACGGTCACCTGGTCCTCGCAGGGCCGCGACGACACCGAGACCGGATGGGCCGAGGCGGTCCGCCATCACGGCGTCGACACCGTGGTCGCGTGCGTCTGGGGCGGCAGCCTCTTCTGGCTGAATCCGAACTACTTCTGGTGGGTGATGCCGATCATCGGTGCGCTCATCCTCTCCATTCCGCTCTCGGTGCTCGCGAGCCGGGTCCCGCTCGGGGATCGCGCGCGCGCCGCCGGGCTCTTCCTCATTCCCGAGGAGACCGATCCGCCGCGCGAGCTGCGCGACGTCGAGGAGCTGGCGGATCGACCGCCGTCGACGGTCGGACGGCCGGCGGCCGGCACGCACGTGCCGGCCGCGACGCGGCCTGGCGCCGTCCGCGCCGCCGTCGACCCGGCGCTGAACGCGTTGCACCGTGCGCTCCTCGGCGCGCCGCGGGCGATGCGCGCGGCGATCCGGGCACGCCGCGAGGCGCTCGTGGATCGCGCCCTCGCGGAGGGTCCCACGGCCCTGGCGCCCGCCGACCGCGCCACGCTCCTGCGCGACCCGGTGATCGTCGACGAGCTGCACGCGCGCGTCTGGGCCGAGGGCGGCGAGGCGTGGCACCGCTGACGTGCGGCCGGCAGGGACACCGGCGCGGCCGGCAGACAGGCACCTCGCATGTGGGATGGCAGGTCCACCCCGAGATCCCCTGATGCAGAACCGGCGGCGCGAGGCTATGCTTCCGGCTCTGGAACGGAGCCGATCCTGAGCGCACACCCGAGGCCGGATCGCGTTGCGGGCGACGGCGAGCCAGCGCTGCACCGTCACCTGCAACGGGTCACGGTCGACTTCGAATACCCCGTCTACTTCACGCGCGATGCGTTCGCGCCGGGCAACCCGTGCGTGCGAGAAGCCGTCGCCGGCCGCGAGCCGCAGCGCCGCCACCGTCTCTTCGCCGTGCTCGACCGCAACGTCGCCCTGGCATCGCCCTGGATCGGTGAGGCGATCGCCGCCTACGCCGAGCAGCACCGCGACGTCCTCGAGCTCGTCGCCGATCCGCTGCTGCTCGACGGCGGCGAAGCGGCGAAGAACGACACCGCGGTCGCCGCCCGCTTGCACACGCGCTGGAACGAGCTCGCCATGGACCGCCAGGCGGTGGTCGCGATCGTCGGCGGCGGCGCGCTCCTCGATCTCGCCGGCTACGCGGCGGCCGTCCTGCACCGCGGCTTGCGCGTGGTCCGCGTGCCGACCAGCGTGCTGGCGCAGGCCGACTCCGGCGTGGGCGTGAAGTGCGGCGTCAACCTGTTCGGCAAGAAGAACTTCCTCGGCGTCTTCGCGCCGCCCTTCGCCGTGGTGAACGACGGCCGTTTCCTCGAGACCCTGGCGGCGCGCGACGTCGTCGCGGGCACCGCCGAGGCCGTGAAGGTCGCGTTGATCCGCGACGCCGAGTTCTTCCGCTGGCTGGAAGCGAACGCCGACGGCCTCGCACGCGGCGACCGTGGATTGCTCGAGATCCTGATCCGCCGCTGCGCCGAGCTGCACCTGCGCCACATCGCGACCTCCGGCGACCCGTTCGAGCTCGGCAGCGAACGCCCGCTCGACTTCGGCCACTGGGCGGCACACAAGCTCGAGTCGATGACGCGACATCGTCTGCGTCACGGCGAGGCGGTGGCGGTCGGCCTCGCGATCGACGCCACCTACGCCGAGCTCGCCGGGGTGTGCGACGCGGCCACTGCCCCGGCCGTGCGGACGCTCCTCGCTCGCCTCGGCCTGCCGCTGTGGGACGAGGCGCTCGACACGAGGAACGGCAACCGCCGGGTCGTGCTCGACGGCCTCGCAGAATTCCGCGAGCACCTGGGTGGCGAGCTCACCATCACCTTGCTGCGCGCGATCGGCGACGGCGTCGAGGTCCATCAGATGGACGAGGGCCTGCTCGACGCCGCGATCGCGCGGCTCCGTCCGGATCCGCGATGAGGCTCGCCGCACCCGGCGCGCCGCACCTCACCTACTGCACCAACATCCATCCCGGCGAGACCTGGCCCGAGGTGCGGCGCAACGTCGCGACGCACGTCTGCGCCGTGAAGGCCCGGATCGCACCGGACCGTCCGTTCGGCGTCGGCCTGCGCCTCTCCGCCGCTGCCGCGAGTGCGCTCGCCGCCCCCGCGGAGCTCGAGGCATTCCGCGCGCTGCTCGCGGAACGCGGCCTGTACGTCTTCACCATCAACGGGTTCCCGTACGGCCGGTTCCACGGCGCACCGGTCAAGGACGCGGTCTATCGTCCGGATTGGCTCGAGGACGCCCGTCTCGACTACACCGACGGCCTCGCGCGCATCCTCGCCGCGCTCCTGCCGGCCGACTGCGAGGGCAGCGTCTCGACCGTACCGGGCGCCTTCCGGGCGCGGGTCGCCGGCGAGGCGGATGTGGACGCCATGGCCGCCCGCATCGCCGCGCACGTCGCGACGCTCCACGACCTGCACCGGCGCCGCGGGGTCGCGATCGCGCTCGCGCTCGAGCCCGAGCCGTGCTGCCAGCTCGAGACGATCGCCGACACGGTCGCCTTCTTCGAGCGCCATCTGCTGCGCCAACGCGTTCCGGGGCTCGACGCGGCGGCCAGCAGCGCGGCCCTCCGTCGCCACGTGGGGGTCTGCCTCGACGCCTGCCACATGGCCGTCGAGTACGAGACGCCGCGGGATGCGCTCGCCACGCTGGCGGCCCACGGCATCCGGGTGGCGAAGATCCAGGTGAGCGCCGGCCTCGCGGCGACGCTGGCGTCGGCGCTCGACTGCGAGGCGCTGCGGGCCTTCGCCGACGACGTCTACCTGCATCAGGTCGTCGAGCCCACGCCGGACGGCCTGCGGCGGTGGACGGACCTGCCGGCGGCGCTCGACGAGGCGTCGCATGCGATGCGGGTCGGGGACGCGGGCGCGGCGCGCGAGTGGCGCGTCCACTTCCACGTGCCGCTCTTCCGCGAGTCGCTCGGACGATTCACGTCGACGCAGTCCTGGGTGCGCGAGCTGCTGGCGCTCGTCCGCCGCGACACGCCGACGACGCATCTCGAGGTCGAGACCTACACGTGGGACGTGCTGCCGGAGGAGTTCCGGAACGAGCCGATCGCGGACGCGGTGACGCGCGAGCTCGCCTGGGTGATCGCCGAGATGACGACCCCGTGAGCCGGCCGGCGACCTACCTGCGCCTCGGCCGGGTGTCGAACCTGCCGACGGTGTGGACGAACGTCGCGGCCGGGATCGTCCTCGCGGGGGTCCGTCCGGGCCCGCTGCTCTACGCGGTCCTGGCCGGCGCCCTCTCGTGCTTCTACGTCGGCGGCATGTTCCTGAACGACGCGTTCGACTGCGGGATCGACGCGCACGAGCGTCCGGACCGGCCGATTCCGAGCGGCGCCATCGCCGCCGCGGAGGTCTTCGCCGTCGGCTACGGCCTCCTCACCGCGGGCGTGCTGCTGGTGGCCACGCTCGCGCCGCACCCGGCGGCCGTGGCGGCCGCGCTGACGCTCGCCGCGACGATCGTGCTCTACGATCTCTGGCACAAGAACAACCCGTTCAGCCCGCTCTTGATGGGCGCGTGCCGTTTTCTCGTCTACGTGACGGCCGCCCTCGCCGTCGCGCGCACGCTGGCCCCGCCGGTCGTGGTCGGCGCGGCGAGCCTCTTCGCCTACCTGATCGGCCTCACCTACGCCGCCAAGCAGGAGCAGCCGGCTCGCCTGCGGCGCGCCTGGCCGCTGGCCTTCCTGATGGTGCCGCTCGTCCACGGCCGTAGCGCGTTGACCGGCGGTCTCCTCCCCGCGGTCGTGTACGTCGCGCTGCTCGCGGCCGTCCTGGCGGCGGTCATGCTGCTGCGGGGCACGGCGCCGGACCGCTTCCCGCGCGCGGTGGCGGGGCTGATCGCCGCGATCGCGCTGGTCGATGCGCTGGCGATCGCCAACGCAGGGGCCCCGGCGACCGCGATGCTCGCGACGCTCGGCTGGCCGGCGACGCTCGCCCTGCAGCACTGGATACGGGGCACGTGAGGGATACGCGCGCGCGTGGCGCGACGATGGGCGGCTGGAACTCTGTCACCCCCGCACGCTAGATAGGACCGTGCGGCGATGCGGCGTCTGATCCCCCGAAACTTCCACGATCCGGTGGGCCTCGTGAGGAGGCTCGTCCGATCCCGCGATCCGGCCGCGCTCTTTGCCATTCTCTCGACCGGGCTCTCCGCGCTCGCGGCTCCGCTCGACGGCGTCCTCGCGCTGTCGGAACGGCGGATCTACGCGCAAGCGACGTCGCCGCAGCGGCCGATCGTCATCGTCACCGGGGCGCCGCGCAGCGGGACGACGGTCGTCTCGCAGGTGCTACGCTCCCAGCTGCCGGTCGGCTACTTCAACAACCTCACCGCGATCTTTCCGCGCGCTCCGATCGTCGCCAATCGCGTCTTCGGCCGCATGCTGCAGCCGCGCCCGCCCGCGTTCCACAGCTTCTACGGACGCACGCGGGGATTCGCCGATCAGAACGACGGCCTGCACCTGTGGGACCGCTGGCTGGGCGAGGACCGCTATACGCCGCCGACCACGCTCGACGCGGGAGCCATCGACGACATGCGCCGGTTCTTCGCCGCCTACGAGGCGGCGCTCGGCAAGCCCCTGCTCACCAAGAACAACGCCATCGCGACCGTGGCGTCGACCATCGCCCCGGCGCTCCCCACCGCGCATTTCGTGTTCGTCCGCCGCGATCCGTCGTTCGCGGCGCAGTCGATCCTGCACGCCCGCGAGGTCATCCAGGGTTCGCGCCGGGGCCCGTACGGCGTGCCCGACCCGCAGCATCGGATCGTCGGCGCTGACGCGACGAGCCCCATCGAGGCCGTGTGCGCGCAGCTCGCCTATCACGAGCGCCGCATGCGCGAGCAGCAAACGGAGCTCGGGCCGGCGCGTTTCCGGGTCGTGGAGTACGAGGAGTTCTGTCGCGAGCCGGAGCGCCTCGTCGAATCCGTCGGCCGCGAGGTACTCGGTGTCGGTGTCGACGTCGGCGCCGTGCGGCGCGCGCTGCCCCCTTTCCACTCGACCAACCGGGTCACCGTCCCAGCCGAGGACTTCGAAGAGATCCAGCAGGCGCTGGCGCGTCTCGGCGCGTAGCCGGGCGCCGGCGTGGTCAGCGTGTGCCGTCTCCGGCAGCGAACGCAAGGGCGGCGGTGAGGGCGAACGCGCAGAGCAGCGCGCCGCCGTTCGCCGACGTCGCCGCGAGCCACGCCGCCCCGGTGAGCTGCCACCGATCGATGAAGGCGTACGACGCCGCGTAGTTGACGAACGGCACGACGAGGAGCGCGCACAGCACGAAGCGCGTACGCGAGCCGAGCCCCGGGAGGCGCGGCGACCAACGCCCGGTCGCGAGCGCCGTCGCCGGGAGCAGCAGCAGGATCGCGTCGTACGATTGGTGGTGCACCGCCAGCAACACGGTCAGGCAGGCGATCGTGATGGAGGTGAACCGTGTCGCCGGGTCGTGGTCGGCGCCGCGACGCGCGACCGCCGTGACACCCAGCGCCAGCATGACCACCGTGATCGTGAGCTCGATGCCGCCCAGGGCCGCACCCGGGGCGCGGCCAAGCAGGCGGTCCACGAACGCCCCCGCGTCGAGCGCCAGGACGCTCGCCCCCGAGTAGGTCTCCGCGGTGTTCTTCGTCGCGTAGTTCTCGGCCAGGGACGCGAGCCATGGGCCGATGCCGCCTTCGGCCCGCACGAGGACGAGCACGACGGGCAGCGACACCACGGCACCAATCAGGATGCCGCGCAGGGCCGCGCGGGCCCAGTCGCGGCGCGCGAGGAGCACGATCGTGAGCGGCGCGCCGAACGTCGGCTTGATCCAGGCGAGCACCATGCCGAGGGCGGCGAGGCCCGGGTGGTCGTCCGCATAGGCCAGCACCAGATAGGCGCCGAGGGTCACGTAGGCGGTACATTCGCCGGTGTAGACATTGGTGTACCCCGGGCGACAGACGAGCACGAATGTGGCGAGCGCCAGTACCGACGCCGGGTCGCCGCGGAAGCCGCAGATGCGCAGGCAGAGGTACGCCAGCAGGAGCATGCAGAGCACGTTGACCGCGTAGTGCGCGGTCCCGGCCGCGAGCTCGGAGCCGAGGCCGAACGGCAGGTGCGCGACCAACGTCAGCGGCGTGTAGAGCGGGAACTTCGAACCGACGGGGTAGCGCGCGCGGTACGTGGACGGGCGATACGGATTGACCCCGTCGAGGAGCGCGCGCGCCGGATAGTGCACCGCATCACGGAAGTCGCGGAGGCCGTAGCGCTGGAGCTGCGGCTGTCCCGGAACGATGACGTTCCGATACGTCCGGACCGACACGGCGGTGAGCGCGATCGCGAACGCCACGAGCGCCAGCGCGAGAGCGATCCGGCCCTTCGGCCGCATGTCCGTACGGTCGCCGCGCATCAGCGGACGCTCACGCGGCGACGCGGGCCCCGTCGGACGCGCGCACGGTGACGAGCACGAGCGCCACGAAGGCGACCAACAGCGCCGTGCCGTTCACGGAGCCGATCAACGCACGTCCCGCCGCGCCGACGCGCAGAGCATCGACGACCGTGTCCGTCGCCAGGTAGTTGATCAGGGGAACGGCCATGGCGAACAGCGCCAGCGCCCGCGCCGGTGGGGCGGCGCCCCGCCCCAGGCGACCGCTCGCGAGCGCGACCACCGGCAGGGTGAGCAGCAGGCCGTCGTACGACTGGTGGTACATGCAGGCGAGGATCATGACGCAGGCGACGCACGCCGAGCGCAGGCGGCCGTCCGCGCCGCCACGCTGCATGATGCGCCACACGGCGGCGGCGCCGATCCCCAGGAACGCCAGCGTCGCCGCGCCCTCGGCGGTGGGGCCGAAGAGCCGGCCGGCGAGCGCCACGGCGTCGAGACGGATGATGCTCGACGCGGCGTTGGCCGACGGGTCCTGCATCAGGCGCGCGTAGCTCTCGCGGATGGAGACGAGGAGCGGCAGGACCCCGCCGGCGGCCGGCGCCAGCACCGCGACCATGACGCCGGCCAGGACGGCGGCGATGCCGAGGCCCCAGACGAGGGGTGCGCGGTCGCCGCGCACCAGCAGCACCACGCAGAGCGGCAGACCGAACGTCGGCTTCGCGCAGGCGACGGCGAGCGCGAGCCCTGCCAGCAGCGGGCGGCGCTCGGCGAGGAGCAAGGCGAGGTACGTCGCCAGGACCAGATACGCCGCGCACTGCCCGATGTAGAGCGTCATGTGCGCGGGACGGCCGAGCAGGATCAGCGCGCCCAGGCCGAACGTCGTCGCCGGGACGGCCGGGAGGCCGCAGGCGTCCAGGCAGACGTAGGCCAGGCAGAGGATCAGCGTCAGGTTCATCGCGAAGTGCGTCCATTCCGCCAGGCGGTACGGCAGGAGGCCGAACGGCAGGTGCAGCAGCAGCATGGTGGGCGCGTAGGGGGCGAGCGGCCGCGCCACCGGGTACGTGCTGCGGAAGCTCGCCGCGTCGTACGGATTGTGCCCGTCGAGCACGGCGACGGCGGGGTAGTAGAGCACGTCGCGGAAATCGTGCAGGCCGTACCCGGGGAGATCCGGCCGACCGGCGACGTTCAGATGACGCGCCGTTCGCAGGGTGATCATCGTGGCGGCCAGGAGAAAGAGCGCGAACGGCACCAGCCACCGTCGACCCCGCGGCCGAAGCGAGTGCTCGCTCACGAGTCGGCGGACCCGAGATGCCGGAGGATGAGCGACTTCACCTGCGTCGCGTGGACGGCGCCCTCGCCGGGCAGCAGGCCCGGCTCGCTCGAGATCAGCACGGGCCCGGTCGTCCGCACGCCGTGGGATCCGCGCACCAGCGAGGGATCGAGCGGGATCACGTCCATGAGCATGCGGAACCCGAGCATCTTCTTGGCGAGACGCCACCCCACCTGCACGGCGGGGAGCACGAGCGTCGGGTCGAGGAAGAGCTCGGCCGGGTCGTAGCCGGGCTTGCGGTGGATGTCGACGGTGCGCGCGTACTCGGGCGCGCGCGCGTCGTCGAGCCAGTAATAGTACGTGAACCAGTGTGCGTCGTCGGCCAGCGCGACCAGCTCGCCCGAGCGTGGATGGTCGAGGCCGAGCGCCCGTTTTCCCTCGTCGTCGAGGACACGCGCCACGCCAGGCAGCCGCGCGAGCAGCCCGCGCACCTCGGCGATGCGCTCGGGACGCTTGACGTAGACGTGCGCGACCTGGTGGTCGGCGACGGCGAAGGCCTCCGAGGCGCCGGGGTCGAGCTTGTCGAGGCCGAGCTCGTCGCGCACCTGCACCAGGCCCGCCTCGCGCAGGGCGCGGTTCACGTGGACCACCCCGTGGACCGGGCCGATCGCGTACTCCGAAAGGACGAGGACGCGCGCACCATCACGTCGTACGTGCGCGATGAGCTCGCCCGCGACGTCGTCGATCGCGCGCAGATCCGCCGCCATCGCGGGATCGTCGGGACCGAGGCGCTGCAGGTTGTAGTCGAGGTGCGGCAGATACACGAGCGTCAGCGTCGGCCGGCGCGTGTCGTAGACGTGGCGCGCGGCCTCCGCGATCCAGCGGCTGGAGCGGATGTCGGCGTTCGGGCCCCAGAAGAAGAAGAGCGGGAAATCGCCGAGACGCTGCCGCAGCTCGCCGTGCAGGGCGGACGGCTCGGTATAGAAATCGGGCAGTTTCAGACCGTCGGCCAGATAGATCGGCCGCGGCGTCACGGCCCAATCGACCGAGCTGTACATGTTGTACCACCAGAAGAGGTTGGCACAGGTGAACGAGGGATCCCCGCGTCGCGCCGCCTCCCACACCTTCTCCCCCGACGAGCCGGTTCGATTGGCGCCAGAGCCATACCTCGGCGAGGTCGCGGAAGTACCATCCGTTGGCGACGCAGCCGTGCTGGCGCGGCATCGCGCCGGTGAGATAGCTCGCCTGCGCGGTGCAGGTGACGGCCGGCACCACCGTCTCCAGCGGGCGCACGCCGCCGGCGCGCGCCAGCGCCGTCAGGTTCGGGGTGTGCTCGCCGAGCATGTCGGCCGCGAGGCCGACGACGTTCAGGACGACCGTCCGCTGCATGCCGGGAGGCATCGTGCGCGAGGCGAGGGGCGCGTCGTCATCGCCGCACGAGGGGCTCGCGACCCGCGCGCAGGACGGAGTTGCCGGCGTAGAGCTGCCGCTGATCGATGTCCGGCTCCGCCTCCAGCTCGGCGACGTCGAGGCGCCCCGATTGCGCGAAGAACGCGAGCGGGTTGCGCCACACGATCGTCTCGATGGTCTGCTCCTCGATCCCGGCGGCACGCATGCGCGCAGCCGTCTTCGGTACCTTCAGCGGATCCGGAATCCCCCAATCGGCGGCGCTGTTGATCACGATGCGCTCGGCGCCGTAGCGCCGTACCAGCGCGACCATCCGGTCCTCGTCCATCTTGGTGTCCGGATAGATCGAGTGCGCCGCCCAGCATCCGCTGGCGAGCACCAGCGGCAGCGTCTCCTCGTTGTTGTGGTCGATCAGCACCCGCTCCTCGGGGAATCGGGCCTCGCGCACGAGGGCGATGCTGCGCGCCGTCCCCCGCTTCTTGTCGCGATGGGGCGTGTGCACCAGCACCGGGAGGTCGTGCGCACGCGCGAGCTCGAGCTGGCGCGCAAAGACCCGCTCCTCCTCCGGCGTCTGGTCGTCGAAGCCGACCTCGCCCACCGCCACCACGCTCTCCTTCTCGAGCCACCGCGGCAACAGTGTCAGCACGCCCTCGACGAGGCCGGGATCGTTCGCCTCCTTGGGATTGAGCGCGAGGGCGCAGTAGTGACGGACGCCGAACTGCGACGCCCGGAAGCGCTCCCAACCGACGAGCGAGGCGAAGCCGTCCTCGAAGGTGCCGACGTGCGTCCGCGGCTGCCCCACCCAGAACGCGGGCTCGACGACCGCGACGATCCCCGCGGCGGCCATCGCCTGATAGTCGTCGGTGGTGCGCGAGGTCATGTGGATGTGGGGATCGATCAACCTCACGCCGCCTCCCCGGCCAGGGCCGCCAGGTCCGCGGAGATCGGACGCCCGGCCGCGCGGCGCTCGCGCGCATAGTCGCGCGCCATCCGCGTCAGCTCGTCGCCGCGGCGGGTGTCGAGGCCACGGACGCGGCCGAGAGGGACGTCGAGGAAGAGCGCCTTCAGGATCATCTGATTGAAGTGTAGCGCGGAGAGGTGGCGCGCGGGAAACGGGTTGTCGCACGCGATCGCCTCGAAGATCGGCCTGACGCTCGTCCGGCAGGCGTCGGCGGCGAGCGCCACGAAGCGCCCGGGCCCCGGCAGTAGTGGTAGCGCGCGCAGCACGGCGCAGCGCTCGTCGGTGTCACCGCCGCGATAGGCGTCGGCCAGGAGCGTCTCGAACCCGGCGCGCTCGGCGGCCGCCAGGAGTGCCGCGATCCGCCACAGCTCGTCGAGACGCGACGCGAGGGGCCACTCGACCCCCGCCGCCCGCAGCCGTTCCGCCTCCGTCGCATCGAGCACGAGCGCGGCCCGCCCGACACGCCGGCCGGCGCCCGCGAGCGCCACGGCGAGCGCATCCGGATCGGCCGCCGCGTCCCCGGGCGTCCCGCCGCCAGGCACGGCCACGGCCGTCCGCGCCGCGAGCAGCGCGCGCAACAGATCGAGCATGGCCACCTCCCCTGCCACGATCGTGCCACCTATGCTATCGCCTGCGCATGCGTGACGTGCTCGAGGCGATCATGCGCCGCTTCGCGGCGGATACCGGCACGATCCACCGGCTCGACGGCGATGTGCTGCTCCTGGAAGCGGAGTCGGGGCTGCCACCGGCGGTGGTCGAGCTCGTGCGCCGGGTGCCGATCGGCAAGGGCATGGCGGGCCTCGCGGCCGAGCGCAACGCCCCCGTGTCGAGCTGCAACATCCAGGTCGACGCCACGGGCGACGTACGCCCGGGCGCCCGCCAGACCGGCGTGAACGGCGCCATCGTCGTGCCGATCCGCGACGCCGTGGGCACGGTGCGGGGCACCCTCGGCATCGGCGTCCGCCGCGAGTACGAGTACGACGACGCCGAGGTGGCCCGCCTCCTCGACGAGGCGAGCCGCATCAGGTTCGCGTAGGGCGGCGATCCGTCCCGTTCGGCGGCGAAACCCGCCGGCAACGCCCGGCATCGACACCGTCGGGGGCGCCGGACCCCCCGTGCGACAGGCCGGCGCGCAGGCTAGTACACCCCCTCATGACAGCAGACGGCACGGCTTCGGCCGCGCCGAAAGGAGCCCTGATGCCCCTCGTCGATCTGCGCCGCGACGGCGACGTCTTCGTTCTCACCATGCGGGCCGGAGAGAATCGCTTCAATCGCGCGTCGATCGACGCCCTGAACGCGGCGCTCGACACCGTGGAGGAATCGAGCGGCCCCGCCGCGCTCGTGACGACCGGCGAGGACAAGTTCTACTCGAACGGTCTCGACCTCACCTGGATGATGGGCGACGGACAGGCCGAGGCGAGCACGTTCGTCGGCGACGTCCAGCGCCTGCTCGGGCGCTTGCTGACCCTGCCGGTCCCGACCGTCGCCGCGATCAACGGGCACGCGTTCGCTGCCGGGGGCATGATGGCTCTCGCCCACGACTTCCGGGTGATGCGAGCCGACCGCGGGTTCTTCTGCCTGCCCGAGGTCGACATCCACGTGCCGCTCGCGCCCGGCATGACCGCGCTGATCGCGTGCCGGCTCTCGCCGCCCGTCTTCCGCGACGCGGTCCTCACCGGCGCGCGCATCGGAGGCGCCGACGCGGTCAGCCGGGGCATCGTCGACGAGGCCGTTGCCGCCGCCGACGTCCTTCCGGTCGCGATCGCCCGCGCCGCCGCGCTTGCGGGCAAGGACCGCCAGACCTACGGCGCGCTCAAGCGCAGCATGTACGCGCAGCCGTATGCGGTCCTGCAGCGCGGGGCGCTGCCCTGAGCAGGACTCCCGGATCGCCGTCCGCGCCGACGTCCTCCCGCTCCTGCACGCCGTGCCGCGGCGGTTTCTTGACATTTGCGCGTTTTGAGGCAGCTTGCGGAATCCAACCCGCCGAGGAGGATCCTCGTATGTCGGACGCAGCCGTGAACAACTACAAGGTCGACCTTCGCACCATCCAGTTCACGCTCTACGAGCATCTCCACGTCGAGCAGGTCTTCGCCCTCGAAGCGTTCTCCCATCTCTCGCGCGAGGAGTGCGACGCGACGATCGAGCAGTGCGTCCGCTTCGTGAACGAGGTACACCGGCCCGATCAGCGGTCCGGGCGATCGCACCGGCTGCGTGCTCGAGAACGGCGTGACGCACACGCCGCGCGGCTTCAAGGAGGCGTGGCGGAAGCTCTTCGAGCTCGGCTTCATGTCCTTCCCCATGCCCGTCGAGGCGGGCGGCTTCGGGGGGCCGCGCAGCATCGCCGTCGTGCTCGAGGAGCTGCAGAGCGGCGCGAACACCGCCTTCAACATGTATCCGGGGCTGACCCACGGCGCCGCCGACCTGATCGAGAACTTCGCCCTGCCGGAGGATCGTCACCGGTTCCTGCCGCCGATGACCCAGGGTCGCTTCTCCGGCACGATGTGCCTCTCCGAGCCGCACGCGGGCTCCGACGTCGGCGCGACCAAGACGCGGGCCAAGCAGATCGACGGCAACATCTACTCCATCGCCGGAACCAAGTGCTGGATCTCGGCCGGCGACCACGACCTCACGGAGAACATCATCCATCTCGTGCTGGCGCGCATCGACGGCGCACCGTCGGGCACCAAGGGGCTGTCGTTGTTCATCGTGCCGAAGGTCTGGGTCAACGACGACGGCTCGCTCGGCGAGTCGAACGACGTCGTCACGGCGTCGATCGAGCACAAGCTCGGCATCCAGCGCGTCGGCCACCGCCGTCCTCAACTTCGGCGAGAACGGCCACTGCCGCGGCATCCTGGTCGGCGGGCAGCCGCAACATGGGCATGCGCCAGATGTTCCGCCTGATGAACGGCGCCCGCATCGCCGTCGGCGTGCAAGGGCTCGCCGTCGCGTCGACCGCCTACCTGAACGCGCTCGCCTACGCGCGCGAGCGCCTGCAGGGCTCGTCCGTCAAGCACTTCAAGGACCCCAACGCCCCGCGCGTGGCGATCATCGAGCACGCCGACGTGCGCCGCATGCTGCTCGAGATGAAGGCCAAGGTGGAGGGCATGCGCACCCTGGTGGTGAAGCTCGCCCTCCACGCCGACCTCGCGATGGCGCTCGCAGAAGACCGACGAGGCGAAGGCGATCTACCATCAAGGCCAGGTCGATCTGCTCACGCCGATCGTCAAGGCATATTGCGCCGATCAGGCGTTCCGCATCGCCGAGCTCGCCATCCAGACCTACGGCGGCGCCGGCTACGTCACCGACCATCCGGTCGAGCAGTACTGCCGCGACGCCAAGATCTTCTCGATCTACGAGGGCACCAACCACATCCAGGCGCTCGATCTCGTCGCCCGCAAGCTGCAGGAGCACGGCGGCGAGAACCTGCGCAACTTCCTCGCGCGAGATCTCGCGAGTTCGTCTCGACGCACGCGCGGCAGCCGGGCCTCGGCAGCCGAGGTGCGCGCCCTCGGCGAGGCGAGCGAGGCGCTGCAGCGCGCCGCCGGCGGCGCTCATGGAGTTCTTCATGGGCGGGAAGATCGATCAGGTGACGCTGGTCGCGAACGCCTTCCTCGAGAGCATGGCCGAGGTGACGATCGCGCACCTGCTGCTGCAGGCCGCGATGATCGCCGACGGCGAGCGCAGCCAGGGCGACGAGCAGAGCCAGGAGGACTTCGACTTCTACTCCGGCAAGGTCATGGCGGCGAAGTACTTCGTGAACTACGTGCTGCCCGGCGTGCACGCCAAGGTCGGCGCGATCGTTGCCGGTGACCGCAGCCCGCTCGACGTGACCGACGCCGGCTTCAGCAACGCCTACTAGCCGACCGTCAGGCGAGCGACCCCGTGTTCGGCAGGCGCCGGGGGTGGGGATTGGCGACGTCGGCGAGGAGCGCCAGCAGGTCGCTCTTGATGGCCGCGTAGGCCGGATCGCCCCAGCGATTCTCGAACTCGCCCGGATCGACGCCGTGGTCGTACAGCTCCCCCACGCCGGGCATCGTGTCGTAGCGGGTGAGGACGTAGCGTGCGGTGGCGATGGTCCGCAGGTAGAGCGTCAGTGCCCATCTCGTGGTCGTTCTCCGTCAGCACCCACTCGCGCCGCTCGCCGGCGCCGGTGAGCAAGGGGCGAAGCGAACGACCCTCGACGTGCGGCGGGAGCGGCAGATTCGCCGAGCTCGAGGATCGTGGGGACGAGATCGATGGTGCCGACCGGACGCGCGCACGACACTGCCCCCGTCGACGCCGGGGCCGGCGGACGATCAGCGGCACCCGCAGGAGGCCGTCGTAGTGCAGCGGTCCCTTGAACAGCATCTGGTGGTCGCCGAGCAGCTCGCCGTGATCGGTGGTCACGATGACGAGCGTGTCCCGCGCCTGTCCGCGTCTCTTCGAGCGCATGCAGGACGCGTCCGACGGCGTGGTCGAGCTGGGCGACGAGGTCGTAGTAGCCGGCGATCATGGTCGCCAGCTCGAGGTCGGTGAGCGTCGCGCCGCCGGGATTCGCCCACCGCATCGGCTCCGGCAGCCCGCGCGTCCAGAATCGGTGCAGGCCGGGCTTGCCGTCGAGCTCGCCGGCGCGCTTCTCGGGCAAGGTGACGTCGGCCGGCGCATAGCGATCGCACCACGGCGCCGGCGGATCCATCGGATGGTGCGGATCGGTGAACGACGTCCAGCAGAACCACGGCCGGCGCGCGTCGACCCGCCGCAGGAAGTCGATCGTGCGGTCGGCGACGTAGGTCGTCGGGTGATCTTCCTCCGGCAACGCGGACGCCCACGTCTCGGGCGCCTGCGGCGGGCGGCGGGCGGCCTCCACCTGCATCTGGCGCAGGCGGCGCTCGCCGGCCTCCACCCCATCGCGGAAGAGGTGGCGCGCGTAGTGCAGCCCGCGCGGCGGCGGGCCCCAATGCGAGATCGGGACGTTCGACGCTCGGACCGGATGTGGTGACCGAAGAGGATCAGATCGACGTCGCCGAAGCCCATGTACGGGCCGCGCCAATCGTCCGCCATCGCCGCCGAGCCGTCGACCGACTCGAGAGCGCCCGTCGGGGTCAGCGGGTACGTCGACGCGAAGTGGGCCTTGCCGCGGAAGGCGGTGGTCCACCCGCCGCCGAGAGGATCGCCGACAGCGTGGTCGGGACGTCGTCGCGGCAGAAGTCCACGCCGTTGGAATGCACGCCGTGGCTCGACGGGTAGCGTCCGGTCAGGATGGTCGCGCGCGACGGCTGGCAGTACGGGTTCTGCGTGCGGCAGCGATCGAAGCGCACGCCCCCGGCGGCGAGCCAGTCGAGGTGCGGCGTGGCGTCGAGCCGCGAGCCGTAGGCGCCGAGGGTGTCGGCGCGTTGCTGATCGGTGGTGATGAGCAGGACGTTCACGGCTACTTGACCCGTTGCCGCAGCCGGCGGCGGAGGAGCTTCCCGGTGGAGTTGCGCGGCAGCTCGGGGACGAAACGAACCTCGACGGGCTTCTTGTAGCCGGCGAGACGGTCGCGGCAGAAGGCGATCAGCTCGTCGCGCGGTCGGGCGCGCCTGCGGGCGCAGCACGACCCAGGCGCCGACGCCCTGTCCCCAGCGCGCATGGGGAACGGCCGCGACCGCGGCCTCCGCGACGGCGGGGTGTTCCTCGAGCACGATCTCGACCTCGCGCGGATAGACGTTGAATCCGCCGCTGATGATGACGTCGTCGCTGCGGTCGACGAGCGTCAGGAAGCCGCCGCCGTCGAGGCGGCCGAGGTCGCCGGAGTGGAGCCAGCCGTCGACGCAGGACCGCCGCCGTCGCCTCCGGGTCGCGCCAGTACTCGCGCATCATCTGCGGGCCGCGGACGGCGATCTGTCCGATCTCACCGGTCGCCAGGGGCTCGGCCGTCGAGATCGACGACGCGCACCTCGTTCATCGCCGTCGGCAGGCCGCAGGAGCCGCGGCGCGCGGGATCGAGGTGATCCTCCTTGCGGAGCGTCGTGATCGGGAACGGGCACTCGCTGATGCCGTAGATCTGCAGCAGCACCGGCCCGAGGACGTCGAGCGCCGAGCGAGAAGCTCCGGCGCGATCGGGCGCCGCGCCGTAGACGAGGGTGCGCAGGCTCGCGGAGCGATCCGGCGCGCGCCGCCGACGGACATCCACGAGGGCGCGCGATCATCGTCGGCACGAGAAAGAGCGTCGTCACGCGCTCGCGCGCGATCGTGTCGGCGAGCGCGCTCGCTCGGTGCTGGTGGCGACGATCGATCCGCGCGCCGCGCCAGAACGCGGGCGCCAGCAGCGCCTCGCTCGCGTGGGTGAGCGGCGCGACGTGGAGCGACGTGTCGTCGGGACCGAGCTCGTGCAGCTCGGCGAGCAGATTGCGGAGCGACGCGAGCGCGCTCCCGTGGGCGAGCACGGCCGCCTTCGGCCTGCCGGTGGTTCCCGAGGTGTAGCGCAGGCGGCGACGTCGTCCTCGGTGATCGGCATCGCCGGCGCATCGTCGCGCTCGGCGCCGAGGCGGCGCTCGACCTCGGCATCGCCGCCGCTGACGTCGAGGACCTCGAGCGGCGGCGCCCCGCGCGGCGGGCCGCTCGCGTCCGTCAGCAAGGCGTGCGCGCCGGAGTGCTCCAGCATGTACGCCGACCTCGCGCGGCGCGAGCCGGCGATTGATGCCGACCCAGGCGCCACCCGCGCGCACCACGGCGAGCTGCGCCACGACGTGCGCCGACGAGTTGGGGAGGCTCGTCGCCACCCGATCGCCGCGCGTCGACGCCGATGCGACGCGAGGAGGCGGGCGAGCCGATTCACCCGCGCCTCCAGCGCGCGGAACGTGAGCGCGCGCTCGCCGTCGCGAATGCGCCTCACGATCCGGCCAGCAGCGCGCGGCCCGGCGCAGCGGTTCCGTCGCGTTCACCAGTGATGTCCTGTGCGAAACGCCGACCGGAGCGCAAGCGGCGGGCGACATTCGACATTGACACTGCGCGAAGTGCGGTGCTACCGTTTTCGCGGCGAGGGGGGTAGGCCATGTCAGGGTGGCCGGCGGGAGGTGGGGTCGGACGAAGCGCCGTTACGGCGCGCCCGACGCGTCACCTCTCCTCGTCGTCCCGACGCATCACGCGTCGCTCGCGCGCGCGTGCCGCCGCTCCGCGGCATACGCTACGGCGAAGCATACTTGATCGGGCTTTCCGCACACCACTATACTTTCGCATGAGACTCGATCGCACGGGCTCTCGCGTCGCCGTCGCGCTCGGCGCGGCGTAGCCCGAGCTCCTGGCTGAGTCCAGGAAGGAGCAGCTATGGAAAACGGGAAGAGCGTCTTTGAGAAGCTGATCAAGGACGATCGCGCCGCCCACGAGCAGAAGCGCTGGCGCGGCACCTTTCTCGAGTACCTCGAGCGCGTGCGTGAGGATCCCGACGCCTTCCGAAGCTCGCGCACTCGCGGGTCTACGACGTCATCATCAAGATCGGCACGGCCGACATCCTCGAGACCGACGATCCGCGGGTGAAGCGCCTCTACAAGGACGAGTCCGTCAAGGTCTACAACTTCTTCCGCGACGAGTTCTTCGGCATCGAGAGGACGATCGCGCAGATCGTCCGCTACTTCCACGCCGCCTCGCTGAAGGGCGAGGAGAGCCGCCAGGTGCTCTACCTGATGGGCCCGGTCGGCTCGGGCAAGAGCTCGCTCGCGGAGAAGCTGCAGCGCGGCCTCGAGGCGAGCGACCCGATCTACGTCGATCGAGGGCTGTCCGATGTTCGAGGAGCCGCTGCACCTCATCCCGCGCCACCTGCGCAAGGAGTTCGAGAAGATGCTCGGCACGCACATCGAGGGCGACCTCTGCCCGGTGTGCCGCTTCCGGCTGAAGGACGAGTTCGGCGGCCGCTACGAAGAGGTTCCGATCGTCGACGCGCGTCTTCTCGAAGCGCAACCGCATCGGCATCGGCGTCGTCCCGCCGGTCGATCCCAACAACCAGGACACCTCGGTCCTGATCGGCAGCGAGGACATCTCGAAGCTCGACCAGTACTCCGAGGGCGATCCGCGCGTGCTCGACCTGAACGGCGCCCTCAACGTCGGCAATCGCGGCGTCGTCGAGTTCATCGAGGTGTTCAAGAACGAGACCGAGTACCTGCACGCGATGATCACCGCGACGCAGGAGAAGGTGATCCCGGCGCCGGGCCGCCACGGCCTGGTCTACGTCGACACCGTCATCTGCGCGCACTCCAACGAGGCCGAGTGGCAGAAGTTCCGCGCCGACCACACCAACGAGGCGATCCTCGACCGCATCGTCGTGGTGAAGGTCCCCTACAACCTCCGCCTGTCGGAGGAGGTGAAGATCTACCAGAAGATCATCCGCAACTCGGACTTCCGCGCCCACGTCGCGCCGCACACGCTGGAAATCGCCTCGATGTTCGCGATCCTGTCGCGCCTCGAGCCCAACAACAAATGCGACCTCATGACGAAGCTGAAGCTCTACAACGGCGAGGAGGTCGTCGAGAAGGGCAAGACCAAGAAGATCGACTTCCAGGAGCTGCGCGAGGACGCCAAGCGCGAGGGCATGAGCGGCATCTCGACGCGCTTCATCATGAAGGCGCTCGACAACGCGCTCTCCGACAACGTCGAGGGCAACTGCATCAACCCGATCAACGTCCGCGAGGCACTGATCGCGATGGTGAAGGAGGCCGACGTCGGCGACGACACCCGCAAGCAGCACCTCGAGTTCCTGCAGGACGTGCTGCACAAGGAATACCTCGAGGTCCTCGAGAAGGAGATCACCAAGGCCTTCGTCTACTCCTACCAGGAGCAGGCCGAGGCGCTCTTCCAGAACTATCTCGACCACGCCGAGGCGTTCGTGAACAAGACGCGCGTGAAGGACCGCAACACGCGCGAGGATCTCGCAGCCCGACGAGGGCTTCCTCAAGTCCATCGAGGAGCAGATCGCGATCATCGGCTCGGCCGCCGAGGGCTTCCGGCAGGAGGTCATCGCCTACCTCTGGGCCGGCAGCCGGCGCGGCGAGCGCATCACGCTACAAGAGCTACGAGCCGCTGAAGGAGGCGATCGAGAAGAAGCTCATGACGTCGGTGCGCGACATCAGCCGCATCATCACCAAGGCCCGCACGCGCGACGAGGATCAGACCGGCAAGTACAACGCCATGGTGAAGAACCTCCTCGACAACGGCTACTGCGAGAGCTGCGTCGACGTCGTCCTCAAGTACGCGGCCAACAACCTGTGGAAGGATTGAGTCGCCGACCTGACCTGGAGCGGCCGGGCCGCACTACCGGCCCCGGCGCCCCCGTGCCCTCGCTCGACGAGGGTCGGCGCGCGCTCGCGTAGCGGCCGCGCGCACCGGGGCACATGCCGATCAATACGATATTCCGCCCGTTTCGGTCCTCGGATGCGGAGCGAAGCGACCGCAGCGCCGGCGACCGGCTCCGCCATCGGCAGAAGATCCGCGAGTCGATCCGCGAGAACATCGCGGACATCATCGCCGAGGAGTCGATCATCGGGAAGAGCCGTGATCGGGTCATCAAGGTCCCGATCCGCGGCATCCGCGAGTACCGCTTCGTCTACGGCGACAACGCGCCCGGCGTCGGCCAGGGCGACGGCGAGCTCGCAACCGGGGCAGGTCGTCGGCAAGGCCAAGCGGCGAGGGACAGGGCGAGGGCGCCGACAAGGCGGGCGACCGCGCCGGCGTCGACTACTACGAGACCGACGTCACCCTCGAAGAGCTGATCGACATCATGTTCGAGGACCTCGACCTCCCCGACCTCGAGCGCAAGGCGCTGCGCCAGATCGAGGCGCTGCGCATGTCGAAGCGGCGCGGCTATCGCCAGGTCGGCATCCGCATCCGGCTCGACAAGCACCGCACCGTCAAGTCGCGGATCAAGCGCAAGCTCGCCGCGGCGCGAGCGTCGGGCGCCGCCGATGCTGCCGAGACGAGCCCGACGACGACGCGGCTCGACGCCGCGTGACGGCCGCGAGCGCCGCCCCCGAGCGCGCGTGACGGCGAGACGCCCCCCGAGCGGCACGCCCGCGAGAGCGCTTCCCGTTCCACGTCGACGACCTCGTCTACCGCCACGTCACGACCGACGTGCGGCGCGAGTCGAACGCCGTCGTGATCTGCATCATGGACACGTCGGGCTCGATGGACACGATGAAGAAGTACCTGGCGCGGAGCTTCTTCTTCCTGCTCTACCAGTTCATCTGCGACGAAATACCGCAGCGTCGAGATCGTCTTCATCAGCCACCACACCGAGGCGCACGAGGTCACCGAGGAGGAGTTCTTCCACAAGGGCGAGTCGGGCGGCACGTTCATCTCCTCCGGCTACCAGAAGGCGCTCGACATCATCGTCGAGCGGTACCATCCGTCCCTCTGGAACATCTACGCCTTCCACTGCTCGGACGGCGACAATTTCGACTCCGACAACAGCGCCGCGCTCAAGACCGCCAACGAGCTGGCGCAGGTGTGCAATCTCTTCGGGTACGGCGAGATCAAGCCGCTCGGCTCCCGCTACTACGAGAGCTCGATGCTGAACATCTTCCGCCGCCTCGACGCCGAGAACTTCCAGACCGTCCTGATCGAGCGCAAGGAGGACATCTGGCCGAGCTTCAAGGCATTCCTCGCGAAGGAGCGCGTGAAGGACTGAGCGATGGCCAGCTGGGATCTGCGAGGACCTCGAATACTGGGACGCCAAGATCCGCGACAAGGCCGGGGAGCTCGGCCTCGATTGCTATCCGCAGGAGTTCGAGCTCTGCAACCACACGGACATGCTCACGTACATGGCGTACTCGGGCATCCCGTCCCACTACCCACATTGGTCCTACGGCAAGTCGTTCGAGAAACTGAAGACCCTCTACGAGTACGGCGTCAGCGGCCTGCCGTACGAGATGGTGATCAACTCGAATCCCGCCCTCGCCTACCTGATGCGGGACAACTCGCTGTGCCTGCAGATCCTCACCATCGCGCACGTCTACGGGCACAACGACTTCTTCAAGAACAACTTCACGTTCAAGACGACGCGCGCGGAGTTCACCCTCGGCACCTTCAAGGCCCACGCCGAGCGCGTGCGGCGCTACACGGAGGACCCGTCGATCGGCATCGATCGTGTGGAGGTCATCCTCGACGCCGCGCACGCCCTGTCGTTGCAGCGCCGGCGCAACCTCGCGGTCCGCAAGCTCACGCCCGACGAGGAGCGCGAGCGCATCCTCCAGGCCGCCGAGCCGCCGCCCGATCCCTACCAGCGGCTGCACCGCCGCACGGAATACGTGCAGCCGGATCTCCAGAAGATCCCGCTCAGCCCCGAGGAGGATCTGCTCCTCTTCGTCCGCGACAACAACCCGTACCTCGCCAACTGGGAGCGCGATCTCCTCACCATCGTCGACGAGGAGGCCCGCTACTTCATTCCCCAGATCGAGACCAAGATCATGAACGAGGGCTGGGCCTCCTGGGTCCATCGCGAGATCATGAACGCGATCGAGCTGCCGCAGGATCTGCACCTCGAGTTCCTCGTCCGGCACAACCAGGTCGTGCGCCCGCAGCCCGGGGGCCTCAACCCGTACCACGTGGGGCTCAAGGTCTGGACCGATCTCAAACGCCGCTTCGATGAGCCGACCAAGGACGAGGTCGAGGAGCACGGCCCGCCGCCGATGGACCGGCATGCAGAAGCTGCTCGAGGCACGCGCCACCGACCGCGACGTGTCGTTCCTGCGCCGTTACCTCACCGAAGATTCTCATGCGCGAGCTCGATCTGTTCGAGTACGAGCCGAAGGGCGACGACCTCGTGATCAGCAAGGTCGCGGACAAGGAAGGCTGGCGCGACGTGAAGGAGCAGCTCCTGCGCAGCGTCGGCATGGCGACGGTGCCGGTGATCCGCATCGAGGATGCGGATTTCGGCCACAAGCGCACCCTCTACCTCGTGCACCAGCACGACGGCCGCGACCTGCACCTGGAGAACGCCGAGAAGACGCTCGGCTACGTCTACCGGCTGTGGGGACGCGAGGTCGTCCTCGAGTCGGTCGTGAGCGGCAAGCGCACCCTGCTCACGTTCAACGACCGCGGGTTCTCGGCGAAGACGCTGAAGTAGACGCGCGCGCCCGGCCGCGCGGTCCCGAGCCGTCGCGCCGCTCAGCCGAAGTATCGCGCCGCGTTCGCCACGATGTGCTGTGCCGAGCGCGTCGCGAGTGCCATCACGGCGAGCTGCGCCGGCACGGCGATGCTGGTCGGAAAGACGCTCGCGTCCGCCACGAAGAGGCTGCGGACGGCATGCGCCTCGCCGATCGCGTCGACCACGGACCGTCGCGGGTCGCCGCCCATCCGCATCGTGCCCTGCGGCTGAAACGAGAGGAAGAGCGGATCGTTCGGCCGGATCCCACGCTCGCGAATGGCCTGGTACGCGCCGCGGCGGCTGATCGTCACGACGTCGTTGTAGGGCAGGAAGACGCGCTCGGCGCCGGCCGCGAAGCTGATGTCGCTCGCCCGCACCATGGCGTCGACCAGCTGCTCGGAGTCCATGGTGCCGAGCCGGTAGGTGACGGTCGGCGGCGCGTCGTCGGAGAGCTCCAGCCGGCCGCGGCTGTGGTCGTGCAGGAAGATGCCGATCGCTCCGAGCCGCGGGTACAGCGTCATGAGCTCCCGATGCTGCGCGCCGTACCCGGGCAGCACGCTCGCCGCGGTCACCGGAAAGGCCGCCGTCGGAATCAGGAGATAGCCACGTCCGGCGCTGTGTTCGTCGAGATGCAGGAACTCGTCGACGACATAGCTCTGTGGGATGCCGCGCCACCCGGTGATCGTCTCGCCATAGAGCGCGCTCACCACGACGTGCGGCTGCAGGTGCAGGTTGCGACCCACCTCGTCGCCGGGATCGGGAAGCCGGCTCGTGCGCCAGATGCGCGGCGAGTTGATGGCGCCCGCGGCGAGCACGACGATCCTCGACCGCACGCGCAACGCGTGACGCCGCCCCGTCGCCGAGCGATTGAACAGGCCGTCGACGCCGACGGCGCGGCCGTCGCGGGTGGCGACGGTACGGACCTCGCAATCGGGGACGATCACCGCGCCCGCCTTCGACGCCGCCGGGATGTACGTCGTCAGCATGTCGCCCTTGCGGTCGTAGGTGCAGCCAAGGGCGCAATAGCCGGACTCGAGGCAGGCATGACGATTGTGGAACGGCAGGTATCCCCGATAGCCGAGCTCCTCGCAGCCGAGGATCAGCTTCCCGCCGTTCGGGTTCACCTGCTCGGGAGTGATGCGGCGGGCGCCGATCTGCTTCTCCACCTTGCGTAGATGGGGCGCGAGCGTCTCGTACCCCAGTCCGGGCAGATCGAACGTGCGGGCCCAGTACGCGAGGATCGCACGCGGCGGCCGGATGCAGAGGCAGAAGCCCGGCACGGTCGATCCCCCCACGAGACGGCCCTGGGAGACGAGGACGGCGTACTCGGCGGTCACGGTGGTGCCGCCCTCGCGGTAGATCCGCGGGTACATCACCTCCTCGCGCTGCACGAAGTCGCGGCTGGTGACGTAGGGACCATCCTCGACCACGACCACCGAGCGTCCCGCCTCGGCGAGCTCCCGCGCGACGACCGCCCCGCCCGCTCCCGAGCCGACGATACAGACGTCGCTTTCGAGCGCAACGTCGCTGTCGACCGTACCGGTGTCGAGGATCATCGCGGCGCGAGCCGCTCGCGCACCATGGCGAGCGCCGCCGGATCCTCGTACACGAATTCCGAGGTCCCGGCGATCCGCCCGAGCCACGGGCCGTCGTACCCGATCGGCCCCCAGGCGGACGGCTGGGCATAGTACCCGAGCGCGGCGAGCGTCTTGAGCGCGCGGAACACGATGCGCCGGGCTCCGAGACTGCTCTCCATCCAGCCCCGCAGATACGTGTCCTGCTCGGCCGGCGAGAGCCGGGTAAACCGCTTCGGCTTCAGGTCGAAAAGATGCGTGCCATGCTCCACGACGCGCAGCATGAGGCGTGCCTGGCTCTGGGTCGTCGATGGCAGGTCGGCGAGCAGGGCATCGATGAAGCCGCCGATCTCGTCGCCGCGATCGTCGGGCAGACCGAGGATGCGCACGGCGGCGCGCGTGACCACGGCGAACTCCTTGCGCGAGAGGAACTTGAGCGGGCGCGCGATCGGCGAGTAGGTCTGGCAGCCGGACGGCAGCACGGCGCCGAACGCGATAACCAGCACCCCGCCGAGACCCGTCCGCAGGAGCTGGCGTCGGGAGAGGTCGACCTGCAGCGCGCGCAGCGCGCGCGCCTCGTCTCGCATCAACACGCGTCCCGCATGAGGAGGCCGCATGCTACGTGCCTCCGCCCCGCGAGTTCAAGGCCTCCCGGGCGCGCATCCCGCGCGTTGGCGGGCGGGGCGCGCTCGGCTATAAGCGGGAGGTGCCTCTGTACGAGTACCGCTGCACGGCATGCCGCAAGCGGGTGACCGTCTTGACGTTGCGCGTCGGTGAGGAGGTGCATCCGACCTGCGATCGCTGCGGCAGCGCGGCGCTCGAGCGGTTGATGTCGCGCTTCGCGATGCCGCGCTCCGAGGACGCGCGCCTGGATGCGCTCAGCGATCCCTCGTCGCTCGGCGGGCTCGACGAGAACGACCCCAAGAGCGTCGGACGCTGGATGCGACGCATGGGCGGGGAGCTCGGCGACGAGCTCGGCGGCGACGACCTCGACGAGATGGTCGAGGGCATCGAGTCCGGCACTGCAGGCGGCGACGACACGGGCGCCGACGACGGCGGGTGCGGTGACGGCGGCGGGTCGGACGACGACTGAGCCTGTCAACGCCAGGGCACGCGACCGCCGATCGCCTGCTCCCAGTTGCGGCCGTCGAAGCGCGAGACGGTGAGCGACGACAGATCGACGTCGTCGAGGCACCGGACGTTGACGTCGATCTTGTCGGGGTCGGAGCGCGGCGTGTAGAAAGCGTGCACGCCGCACACCCGACAGAAGCGGTGCTTCGCGACCCGGGTGTTGAACTCGTAGGTGGCGAGAAGATCGGCGCCGCCCAGCAGCTCGAATTGCTCCGGGGCGACGATCAGGTGCAGGAAGCCCTTCATGGTGCACATCGAGCAGTTGCACTCGCTCACCCGATCGAGCGATGCGGTCACCCGGAAGCGCACCCCGCCGCAATGACACCCGCCCTCGTACGTCTGCATCAGCACTTCTCCAGCAGCACCACGGCCTGGGCGGCGATCCCCTCGGCCCGGCCGATCGCGCCGAGCCCCTCGCCGCGGGTCGCCTTGACGTTGGCCGCATCCGGCTGCACCCCGAGGAGCTCGGCGACGTTGCTCCGCATGCGGTCGAGGTACGGCGCCAGGCGGGGCTCTTCGGCGAGGATCGTCACGTCGGCATTGGCCACCCGATATCCGAGGGCCCTGACCTTCGCCATCGTTTCCCGGACGAAGTCGCTGCTGACGCGGTCCTTGTGCCGGGCGTCGGCGTCCGGGTAGTGGCGACCGATGTCGCCGGCGCCGATGGCGCCGAGCAGCGCGTCGGTCAGCGCGTGGAGGGCGGCATCGGCGTCCGAGTGCCCCTCGAGGCCGCGCCCATGGGGGATCTCCACCCCGCCGAGGACGAGGCGGCGCCCGGGGACGAGCGGGTGGACGTCGAATCCTTGACCGATACGGCCCGGCACGGCGCGAGGGTAGGGCCGGCTCCCCGCCCTGTCAACGCAGCGGTGCAGACTCTTTCCGCCCATGATACGCTGCGTCGACGATCATGACCTCCGCCGCCAAACCCTCGGTCGTCGCCGGCGCTGCGAGCGGCGCGTCATCGACCGCGAGCGCCAACCAGTTCTTGGCCGCGCACTCCGAGGACGTCCTGGCGAGCCTCGGGGACGGCCTCGTGCTCATCGACGTCGAGGACCGCGTGGCGTTCGTCAGCCCCCGCGCCGAGGATCTGACCGGCGTCTCGGCCGCACAGTGCGTCGGTCGCACCGCCGAGCGCGCGTTCGCCGCCAACCCCTGGATCAGCGACACCGCCAAAGCGCTCCGCCTCGGAGAGGTGCGCCGCACGAGCGATGCCGGTGAGCTGGCGTCGCCGTTCGGCCGGCGCGTCGCGGTGCAGCTGGTCGCGGCGCCGATCATCGACGCGCTGGGCGGCGTCGTCGGGACCCTGCTGCTCTTCCGCGACATGACGGCGCAGCGCTCGCTCGCCGATGCGGGCGAGCGCGGCAACCGCGCCGGTAACCTCGCCGCCGTCGCCGCGGGGCTGGCACACGAGATCAAGAACCCGCTCGGCGGCATCAAGGGCGCCGCGCAGCTCCTCGCCGAGGAGCTCGGCGACGACGCAACCGGCGCCCGTTTCACGACGTTGATCACGCGCGAGGTCGATCGCGTCTCGGGCCTGCTCGAGCAGCTCCTCGAGCTGACCCGCCCGCCGCGGCTCCGCCTGGCGGCCGTCAACGTCCACCGCGTGCTGAACGAGGTCCTGACCCTGCGAACGCGCCACGGCCGAGCCCGCGCTCACCGTCCGCTCGTGTTCGACCCGAGCTTGCCGGACGTCTGGGCCGACGAGGCGCAACTCTACCAGGTGTTCCTGAACCTCGTGAAGAACGCGATCGAGGCGATGGCGGGGAGCGGCACGCTCACCATCACGACCCGCATCGAGACGGATTTCCACGTGCGCCACGCGGCGCGGAACCGCGGCCAGTTCCTCTCGGTCGAGTCGAGGACACCGGCCCCGGCATCGCGCCCGAGGACTGCGAGCGCATCTTCGCGCCTTTCTTCACCACCAAGAACAACGGCACCGGCCTCGGACTCGCCGTGACCGAGCACCTCGTGGCCCAGCACGGCGGCACCATCGGCGTGGAGAGCGAGCCGGGCCGGGGCACGCGCTTCCGCGTCAGCCTTCCCGTCGCCGACGCCACGAGCGGACGGATCTGATCATGGCACGAGTCCTCGTCGCCGACGACGAAGAATCGATCCGGCTGGTGCTCGGCACCGCCCTGGCGCAGGCCGGGCACGACGTCCAGACCGTCGCGACCGGCGCCGACGCCCTCGCCGCCCTGACCGGCGGCGACATCGACGTCGCCATTCTCGACATCCGGATGCCGGACCTGAGCGGTCTCGACGTGCTGGAGCGGGTCGCGAGACCGCAGATCGCCGGGCTCATCGTCATCATGATCACGGCGCAGAACACCATGGCGAACGCGATCGAGGCGATGAAGCGCGGCGCCTTCAACTACCTCACCAAGCCCTTCGACCTCGACGAGGTGCGCGCGCTCGTCACCCGCGCCGCGGAGATGCACGAGCTGACGCGCACGGTCGGTCGGATCCGCAACGAGATCGGCGGCCGCTACGAGCCCGGCGTCACGCTCGTCGGCACCAGCAGCGCGATGCAGGAGATCTTCAAGACGATCGGCCGCGTCGCGAAGAGCGACGCGACGGTCCTCATCGAAGGCGAGAGCGGCACCGGCAAGGAGCTCATCGCGCGCGCGACCCACGTCCACTCCACCGCGCTGGAGCGGCCCGTTCGTCGCGCTCAACTGCTCCGCGATTCCGCGCGATCTCCTCGAGAGCGAGCTCTTCGGCCACGAGCGCGGCGCCTTCACCGGCGCGACCGAGCGGCGCGCCGGCCGCTTCGAGACGGCATCGGGCGGCACGCTCTTCCTCGACGAGGTCGGCGACATGCCGATCGAGCTGCAGGTGAAGCTCCTGCGGGTGCTGCAGGAGCGGGAGTTCAGCCGGGTCGGCAGCACGCAGGTGATGAAGGCCAACGCGCGCATCATCGCGGCCACCAATCAGAGCCTGGAGCGCGCGGTGCGCGAACAGCGCTTCCGCGAGGACCTCTTCTTCCGGCTGAAGGTCGTGCCGATCACCGTGCCGCCCCTGCGCGAGCGGCGCGGCGACATCGCGGAGCTGATCCGGCACTTCCTCACCAAGATCAACGCCGAGATGGGCACCGACATCGCGGCGATCGCGCCGGATGCGGAGGAGATGCTGGTCCGGCACTCCTGGCCGGGCAACGTCCGCGAGCTGGAGAACTGCCTGCTGCGTGCCGCCGTCATGGCCCCGGGACGGACGCTCACCCCGAGGACCTCTCGCTCTCCGACGCGACGCCTCCGCCACCGCTGAGCGGCTCGCTCGCCGACACGCTGCGAAGCGCCGTCGCGGCCCTGGTGCAGGATCCGGAGCGCCCGGCGAAGGAGCTGCACGCCGCCGTCGTCGCCGCGGTCGAGCGGCCGCTGATCGAGCTCATCCTCGAGCAGACGGGCGGCAACCAGCTCCGTGCCGCCGACCTGCTCGGCATCAATCGCAATACCCTGCGGAAGAAGATCACGTCGCTCGGCATCCCGATACCGCGCGGCAGCAAATGATCCTCCCCTCGCGCGCTCTACTTCATCGTCGATCCGCTCGACACCGGGCGCGATCCGGTCGAGCTGGCGCGCGCCATGCTCGCCGGCGGGGCGCGCCTGCTGCAGCTGCGGCAGAAGCGGGACGACAGCGGCCGTCTGGTCGAGACCGCGGCCCGGATACGGGAGCTGACGGCCGCATCCGGCGCGCGGCTTCATCGTCAACGATCGGGTCGACGTCGCGATGGCGGTCGATGCCGACGGCGTCCACCTCGGCCAGGACGATCTGCCGGTCGCGATCGCACGCGAGCTGCTCGGCCCGACGCGCTGGATCGGCTTCTCGACGCACAGCGAGGTGCAGCTCGAGGCCGCGTCGGGGTGCGGCGCCGACTATCTGTCGCTCGGCCCCATCTTCGCGACCACCAGCAAGGCGGCGGCGGATCCCGTGATCGGCCCGGCGCTGTTGCGCGCGGCGCGCGCGCGCGTCGTGGAGCCGGTGGTCGCGATCGGCGGCATCACGGCCGCAACGGCCCGCCAGGTGCTCGACGCCGGCGCCGACGCCGTGAGCGTCATCGCCGCGGTGGTGCGTGCGCCCGACGTCAGCCGCGCCACGGCCGAGCTGCTGGCCGTGGCCGGCTGAGCGGCCTCAGGGCTCCGGCAGCAGGTCGAAGTCGTCCTTCACCGGGCCTTCGACCAGATACGCCTCGTCGCCCGGCAGCGCATGATCCTCGAAGCGCATGTACTCCTTGCGGAAGACGACCCGGACGGTATCCGTCGGACCGTTTCGCTGTTTCGCGATGATGATCTCGGCGTCGTTCTCCTCGGGCGTATTGGCGAGGTCGCGGTTGTAGACCGACTCGCGATAGACGAAGGCGATGACGTCGGCATCCTGCTCGATGGCGCCGGACTCGCGCAGGTCCGCCATCAAGGGACGGCGGTCGGCGCGCCCTTCCACCTGCCGGTTCAGCTGGGAGAGCGCGACGATCGGAACGTGCATCTCCTTGGCGAGGCCCTTCAGGGAGCGCGAGATCTCCGAGATCTCCTGCTCGCGCGAGTCCGTCCGCCCCGAGCCGCGCATGAGCTGCAGGTAGTCGACGACGATCAGGCCGAGCGCGCCGTCGGTCTCGCGCATCAGCCGGCGCGCCTTGGCCCGCAGCTCGAGCACCGATAGCCCCGCCGTATCATCGATGAAGATCTGCGCCTCCCAGAGGCGTCCCGCGGCCTTGGTGAGCTTGGTGAACTCCTGTTCCCGCAGATGGCCGGAGCGCACGCTCGCGTAGTTGATCAGCGCCTCCGAGCACAGCATGCGCAGCACGAGCTGCTCCTTCGACATCTCGAGCGAGAAGATCGCGACGGCGATGCTGCTCTGCAGGGCGGCGTAGCTGGCGATGTTGAGGGCGAGCGCCGTCTTGCCCATGCCCGGCCGCCCGGCGACGATGATGAGGTCCGAGCGCTGCAGGCCCGCCGTCAGGCGATCGAGATCGTGGAAGCCCGTCGGCACGCCGGTGATGAGCTCCTTGCGCTCGTACAGCCGCTCGACGTCCTTCAACGACTCCACGAGCAGGTCGCGGACCTTGTAGAACGACGGCTTGAACTTCTGCTCGGCGATGGCGAAGATCTTGCCCTCCGCCTGATCGAGGAATTGCTCGACGTCGGTGCGTCCGTCGTACGCCTGGGTGGCGATCTCGGTGGAGACCGTGATCATGCCGCGCAGGATCGCCTTTTCCTTGACGATGCGCGCGTGGTGCGCGACGTTGGCGGCGCTCGGGACGCGATCGGTGAGCTCGGCGATGAACGACGCGCCCCCGATGGCCTGCAGCTGCCCCTGCCGGCGCAGCGCCTCGGCCAGCGTGATGGCGTCGACCGCCGAGCCGTGTTCGGCCAGCTCCAGCATCGCCGCGAAGATCTTGCGATGCGCCTCGCGGTAGAAGTCGTCGGCGCGCAACCCGACCTCGACGGCGCGATTGCACGCGTCGTTGTCGAGGAGAATGCCGCCGAGGACGAACTCCTCTGCTTCGAGATTCTGCGGCGGAACCTTACGGAGGTTTTCTTCGATCGAGGCCATCACCCCACCCCAACCCGGGCGATCTCTATGCGCGTCCGCAACGCAAAACGCAAGGGATGTTCGTCGTCCCCGCGCACGCAATTGCGTCGTCGCGCGCGGCAAACGGAGCGGCCGTCACGCGACGGCGACGCGGCTCTCGGCCAGCAGGCGCGCGAACGTGTCCACGGCATCGGCGATGCGCAGACCGTACCAGGCGAGCGCCTTGCCATCGACGAAACGCACGTGCCCCCCACGCAGCGGCGGGCGTCACGTCGAGCGCCTCGAGCGCGGAGAGGTCGCGCGCCGTGAAGCGGTACGGCTCGTCCGGCAGCAGCACCACCTCCGGCCGGCTCTCGGCGACGGTCTCGAGGGTGACGACGGGATAGCGTGCCGCCTCGCCGGCCACCACGTTCGCGCCGCCCGCGGTCGCGAGGACGTCGTGCGCGTAGGTGTCGCGGTTGAACGCCATCCAGGGCTTGCGCCAGATCGGACAGAAGTAGCGCACGGGCGGTGCGCGTCGCGCGCGCGCCCGGACCGCCTCGACGGCGCGCTGCTGCGCCGTCGCGAACCGTGTCGCGGCGGCGACGCGACCGACGACGGCGCCGATGCGGCCGATCAGCCGGACGCCGTCCGCCACCGTCTTCGGCTCGGTGACGTAGACCGGCAGGCCCCGGCCGGCGAGCGCCTCGAAGTCCTCACGACGGTTCTCCTCGGCGTTCATCACGACGAGATCCGGGCGCAGCGCCAGGACGGCGTCGAGATCGGGGTTCTTCGTGCCGCCGACCTTGGCCAGCGCCGCGACCCGCTGCGGCGGCTCGGTACAGTAGCGGGTGACGCCGACGACGGCCTCGCCGGCGCCGAGCTCGAACAACAGCTCGGTCAGACTCGGCACGAGCGACACGATCCGTCGTGGCGGCGCCTCGATCGGCACCGTCCGGCCCGCGTCGTCGACGTGCACGCTCAGTGCTCCGCGGCGCCGCCGCGCTCGCGCAGCACCCGGTCGAGCTCCCGCTTCTCCGGCGCGGTGATCTCCTCGGCGCCGGTGTCCTTCGCCGCCCCGTCGGACGGCGCCGCGTTCAGCCCCGGAGCGCCGGTCCCGATCGCGGGCGGCGCCGGGGCCTCCACCCGGCGTGCCCGCATCCACCACAGCATGATCGCGGCCGCCACCAGCACGACCACGATCCACCAGCCGCCGTTCGCCCGTCGGGCCGCGCGCCGGGCCATGGTCAGGCGGTCTGCGCGGCGGGCATGTCCGGACGGAGCTGCATCACCCGCCAGCCGCGCCGGCGCGCGACCCGGCGGAGCAGGGGATCGGGGTTCACCACCTGCGGGTTGCCGACGATCTCGAGCATGGGCACGTCGGTCACGGAGTCGGTGTAGAAGAAGCTCTCGGCGAAATCGACCCCGTGCTCGGCCGCGAAGCGACGCGCCCAGTACAGCTTGCCGTCACCGAAGCAGATCGGTCGATGCGCCTCGCCGGTGAAGCGCCCGTCGCGCACGACCAGGCGCGACACCAGGAGATGCTCGATTCCGAGCTCCTCGGCGAGCGGCTCGGCGAGATAGTTGGTGGTGCTCGAGAGGATCGCGACGAGATGCCCTTGCGCGCGGTGGGCATGCACGCGCCGCACCATCTCGGGCTGGAGGTGTCGCCGTACCATGTCGCGATACCACTCCCGGCAATGCCGCGCGATCTCGTCCTCGGATCGCCCCCGGATCCATTCGCTCGAGCGTTCGAGGGCGCGGTCGATGTCGAGGAGATTCAAGCGGTAGCGCAGGTAGAAGTAGAGCGTCCGCGCGACGTCGCGACGGCGGATCTCGCCGCGGCGACGCAGGAACTTCATGTAGAGGGGCCCGGAGTTCTTCGAAAGCAGCGTGCCGTCGACATCGAAGAAGGCCGCGACCGCCACCGCGAGCTGTCCCTGGCGCGTCAGCGCTCGACGATCATCGCGATGCCCTGCCCGCCGCCGATGCAGAGCGACGCGAGGCCGAGCCGGGCGTCGCGGTCTTTCATCGCGTAGAGCAGGGTGACGAGGATACGCGCGCCGCTGGCGCCGATCGGATGGCCGAGGGCGAGGGCGCCCCCGTTCACGTTGACGCGGTTCCGGGGGATGTGCAGCTCGCGCAATACGCCCAACGATTGCGCGGCGAACGCCTCGTTCAACTCCCAGAGATCGATCTCCTCCTTGCGCAGGCCCGCCTTCTTGAGCGCCTTCTCGGACGCCGGCCATGGGCCCATGCCCATGATCGCCGGATCGACGCCCGCCGACGCATACGCCCGGATCGTGGCGAGGATGGGGAGATTCTGCCGCTTGGCGCGCTCCTCGGACATGACGACGAGCGCCGCGGCGCCGTCGTTGATGCCCGACGCGCTCGCCGCGGTGACCGTGCCGTCCTTCTTGAAGGCGGGCTTCAGGCCGGCGACCTTCTCGAGGGACGTCTCGCGCGGATGTTCGTCGGTGTCGAACCTGATCGGGTCGCCCTTCTTGGCCGGGATCTCCACCGCCACGATCTCGTCCTTGAACTTGCCGCCCTTGATCGCGGCGGCCGTCTTGGTCTGGCTCTCGACCGCGAACTCGTCCTGCTCCTGGCGCGGGATCTCGTACTTGGCGGCGACGTTCTCCGCGGTGATGCCCATGTGGACGAAGGTGATCGGACAGCTGAGCCCGTCGGCGATCATCGAGTCGATGATCTGCTCGTGGCCCATGCGGTAGCCGAAGCGGGCCTTCGTGAGGAGATACGGCGCGGCGCTCATGTTCTCCATGCCGCCCGCGACCACGACCTCGGCGTCGCCGAGCGCGACCGACTGGGCCGCGAGCGCGACGGCCTTCAACCCGGACCCGCACGCCTTGTTGACCGTGTAACCCGGCACCTCTTGCGCGATGCCGCCCTTCAGGTAGGCGACCCGGGCCGGATTCAGGCCGAGACCCGCCGTCAGCACGTTGCCGAGGATCACCTCGTCGACCTGCTCGCCCGAAAGGTTGCCCGCCCGGCGCAGCACCTCACGGATCGCGATCGCCCCGAGCTCGGGAGCGGGTACTTGGGCCAGGGCGCCGCCGAAGGTGCCGATGGCGGTGCGGGTCGCGCCGACGATGACTGCCTTTTTCATGAGGGCCTCCGTGGTACGCGGAAAAGGGCTTCCATTTATTGCACTTCCACGAGAGCTGAGGCAACAGCCGAACCGGTCAGCGCCGCGCGCAGCGCCGCCCAGCCACTGCGTCGATCCCACCCATCAACTCCATTGTACCACGCGAGCCCGACGTCCTGCGCGCCGCGCCAGCGCGCGGCGACGCCGAGCCAGATGCGCGCGCCCGGTCCGTAGAACATCGTCGCCGCCTGGTCGAGCCGGCGCAGCTTCCGCCCGACCCACGAGCGGCGGAAGCGCGCTTCCGCGGCGTGCCAGTCGAGCTCGCCACTACCGACGGCGGTGGCGAGCTCGTCGGCGGCCCACCGGCCGTATTCGATCGCGTACGAGATGCCCTCCCCCATCAGCGGCTCGACACCGGCGGCGTCGCCGACGAGGAGGGTCCGCGCCGCGGTGAACGGCGCCCGCGACCAGCCGCGGATCGGCGCCGCCTGGTGGCGTACCGAGGCGTCGCCCAGCTCCGCCTGCAGCGTCCGCAGCAGCGGCCGCAGGTCGGGGCCGGACCCCGCACGACGCGCATACAGGCCCGCGTTCACGTGCGGCCGTCCCGCAATCACGCAGGGAAAGGCCCATGCGTAGCCGTGCAGACCCCGGCACACGGGACGGAAGTCGAAGTCGTAGCGGGCACGCGCATACCCGTCCCAGGAGCCGCCCGCGGCGAGCGGCACGTCGGCCATGACCGCGCGTCCGATCGCGCGCCGGTCCTCGCTCCCGATCAACGTGCGCCGCACGAGGCTGCCCGCCCCGTCCGCGCCGACCACGAAGGTCCCGTGATACTCGCCCTCGTCCGTCGTGACGATCACACCATCGGTCGTCCGCCGGAGGGCGCGCACCCGCGTCTCCTCGCGCACGGCGACACCACGGGTGCGGGCGGCGGCGAGGAGCGCGGCGTCGAACTCGGCGCGGCGGATGACGGCCGCAAAGCGCCGTCCGCCCACCTCCACCCGCCGTCCCGGCACCTCGACGCGGGCGCGGTCGATGACGACGTGCGGCACCGAGAGGCCGATCCCGAGCTCGTCGAGGCAGGCGAGCGTATGCGGGATGAGTCCGCCGGCGCAGACCTTCGCTCGGGGATGGCGGGCCTTTTCCAGCACCAGCACCCCGGCGGCGAGCGATGGGGCGCGGCGCGTCAAGTAGAGCGCGGTGGCGGCGCCCGCGGGCCCACCACCGACGATGATGATCGGATAGCGCTCCATGGGCGCCGACGTTAGGCAAGGGCCGCCAGCCGCGCAACCCGCTGCCTTTTGCCATCGTGCGCGCTGTCGCGCTAGAGTCGCCCCGCGAGCCGTGCAGCCCTCGATCATCTCCGCGCGCGTGACCGGCGCCTTCATCGCGGTGCTGGTCATCCTCGTCCTGGCCTTCGTCGCGAGCGTCCACGGCGCCTCACGGCTCGCCGAGCTGGACCTCGCCGTCACGCGTGCGCGCGACGTTCTCGTGGAGGTCGGCGTCACGCGCGCGACGCTGCACGAGGTGGAGAGTGCGCGGCAGGGGTATCTCGACACCCGCCAGGGACCGATCCTCGAGATGTATCTCGCCGCCACCAAGGACGCGGTCGCGCATCTCGATCGCCTGCGTGATCTCACCGCCGGCGATGCGCTGCAACGGCGCCGCGTCGACGCCGTCCGCCCGCTGGTCGCACAGCAGGTGACGCTCCTCACCGAGACGCTCGCACCCGCGCAGCCCTCCGGCGCGCCACCGTCCGCCCGCGACGACGGCACCATCCTCGACGAGCAGATCCGCGGCCTCATGGATGAACTGGAGAGCGACGCGCACGTCCGCCTCCACGACCGGGAGAGCGAGGCGAACGCGCGCCAGGTGAGAGTCATCCGCGGGCTCGGCACGATCGCGCTGATCGCGCTGCTGCTTCTCGGCGGCGCGTACTACCTCCTCGATCATGACGCCGCGGTGCACGCCGCCGTCCTCAAAGAGCTGCACTCGTACACGCGGCCGTCCACCGCCGAGTCGAATCCGCCTGCGGCCGCTTCGGCGCACTCCGAAGTCTGAAAGGATGCGCTGGCGCGGGGCGCGGGGGCGCTCATGCCCGACGCCTCTTGTGGAAGCCGCGCTACGAGTTGACGCGTCAGTCGCGCGGCGGCACGTTGGCGCCGCACCCAGGCGACGATGTCGTCCGTGGACGCGCCCGGGGTGAAGATTTCGCGCACGCCCTTCGCCTTCAGACTCGCGATGTCGTCGGGCGGCACGATGCCGCCGCCGAAGATCGCGATGTCGCCGCCGCCGCTGCTCGGCCAGGGCCCGCATCACGGCGGGGAAGAGCGTGTTGTGCGCCCCCGACAGGATCGACAGGCCGATGGCGTCGACGTCCTCCTGGATCGCCGCCTCCGCGATCATCTCGGGCGTCTGATGCAGCCCGGTGTAGATCACCTCGAATCCGGCATCGCGCAGCGCGCGGGCGATGATCTTGGCGCCGCGATCGTGGCCGTCGAGCCCCGGCTTGGCGACGAGGATGCGAAGCTTGCGCGACGCTACCGCGTCCCCCCGGTCACCGCGCCGTCGCGAGCTGCCATGCTACAGCCAGGCGGGGTCGCGGTAGACGCCGAACTCCTCGCGGTAGACGTCGCAGACCTCGCCGAGCGTGACGCCGTCCTTCACGGCGGCGATCAGCAGCGGCATCAGGTTGGCGCCGTCGCGGCACGCCGTCCGCACCGCGGCGAGGCGCTGCGGCCACGCGCGGCTGGTCACGCGCCGCCTTGAAGGCGCGGACGCGCTCCGCCTGGCGCTCCTCGAGCGTCGGATCGATGCGCAGGAGATCGATCGGCGGCTCCTCGCCGAGCTGGTACTTGTTGACGCCGACCATCACCTTCTCGCCGCGGTCGAGCTGGCGCTGGAAGACGTAGGCCGCCTCGGCGATCTCCTTCTGCGGGAACCCGAGCTCGATCGCCCGCACGATGCCGCCCATCGCGTCGATCTGGCGGATGTAGTCCTCCGCCTCGGCCTCGATGCGTGAGGTCAGCGCCTCGACGGCGTAGCTGCCGCCGAGCGGATCGACGGTGTTCGTGACGCCGCTCTCCTCGGCGATGATCTGCTGCGTCCGTAGCGCGACCATCACCGCCTGCTCGCTCGGCAGCGCCAGGGTCTCGTCCATCGAGTTGGTGTGCAGCGACTGCACGCCGCCGAGGACGCCGGCGAGCGCCTGGATCGCCACGCGCACGACGTTGTTGAGCGGCTGCTGCGCCGTCAGCGAGCACCCGGCCGTCTGCGCGTGCGTGCGCAGCATCAGCGCGCGCGGATTGGTGGCGCCGAAGCGGTCGCGCATGAGGCGCGCCCACAAGCGCCGCGCCGCGCGCAGCTTGGCGATCTCCTCGAGGAAGTCGTTGTGCAGGTTGAAGAAGAAGGAGAGCCGCGGCGCGAAGTCGTCGACGTCGAGCCCGCGCTTCACGGCCGCGTCGACGTAGCCGATGCCGTCGGCGAGCGTGAACGCCACCTCCTGCACCGCCGTCGAGCCGGCTTCGCGGATGTGGTAGCCGGAGATCGAGACCGGGTGGAAGCGCGGGCGCCTCGCGCGTGCAGAACTCGATCATGTCGACGATGATCCGGACCGAGGGCACCGGCGGGCTGATCCACTCCTTCTGCGCGATGAACTCCTTCAGCATGTCGTTCTGGATCGTGCCGCCGAGCGCGGTCATCGGCACGCCCTTGCGCTCGGCGACCGCGAAGTACATCGCCAGGATGACGCTCGCCGAGCAGTTGACGGTCATCGAGGTCGTCACCGCGGCGAGATCGATGCCGTCGAAGAGCTCCGCCATGTCCTCGATGGTCGACACCGCCGTACCTTCGCGCCCGACCTCGCCGAGCGCGCGCGGGTGGTCGGCGTCGTAGCCCATGAGGGTCGGCATATCGAACGCGGTCGAAAGCCCCGTCTGCCCTTGCGACGAGCAGGAACTTGAAGCGCGCGTTGGTGTCGCGCGCGGCGCCGAAGCCGGCGAACTGCCGCATCGTCCACGGCCGCCCGCGATACATGGTCGGGTACGACGCCGCGCGTGTACGGGAACTCGCCCGGGCGGCCGATCGCCGCGGGATCGTGGCCGGCAGATCCTCGGCGCCGTAGAGCGGCGCGATCTCCATGTCGGAGACCGTCGAGAAGCGCCGCGGCGACGCCGCGTCCGATCGTTTGGGATGAGCGCTCATGGGATCTCGTGACCGTGCCGGCGGCGCGAGCGTTGCGAGCGGCGGCGTTGTCGCCGGAAATCGACCGCGATCACCTGCCCCGGTCCGCGCCGGCGCGTCGGTCCGTCCGCCGGTCGGGTGCGCTGGGAGATCAGCTTGGACGCCACGGGTATCCACTCCTCGGGCACGAGGATGCGGATGGTGCCGAGGCTCCCGATGCGCACCGGGATCCATACCGAAACGGCCGTTCTCGAGCAGGCACGGAATGCCCTGATGCTCGAGAAATCCCTTGACCAGATACGCCTCCGGCTCGAAAACCGTGGCATGGCACACTTTCCACGACATGGCGGGGTTTCCGTATAGATGTATCCCCCCGAGACTGCCAAGGCCAAGGCCGAACCGGGCGCCGGACCGACGAACCCCTCCGAGCGTGCTCCCGCCCGTCTCGGTGACGAAGCAGGAGGCCCCCTGCATGAGGAGGAAGGCTAATACTCCGGCTTGAACTGGAAGTGATGCGTCGTCTGCAGATAGCGGACGGTGCGCGTCTGGGACCGCATGACGACCGAGTTGGTGGTGGCGCCGCCACGGAAGAACCGTACGCCCTCCAGGTAGTCGCCGGTCGTGACGCCGGTCGCCGCGAACATGACGTTGCCGCGGACGAGCTCGTCGATCGTGTACCTGCGCTTCAAGTCGGTGAGGCCTTGCGCATAGCACTGGCGCACCTCGTCCTGCGTCAGCGGCGCGAGGCGCGCCTGCATGTCGCCGCCCGCGCAGCGGAGCGCCGCCGCGGCAAGCACCCCCTGCAGTCCGCCGCCGACCCCGATCAGCATGTCGATGCCCGAGTCGGGGCGGGTGGTGGCGAGCGCCGCCGAGAGATCGCCGGCGGCGAGCAGCTTGATGCGCGCGCCGGCGGCGCGGACCTCGCGGATGAGCTTCTCGTGCCGCGGCCGCTCCAGCACGGCGACCGTGAGGTCGCCGACGTACACTCCCATGGCGTCGGCGAGCGCCTTCAGGTTGTCGCTCGGCGAGCGGTCGAGGTCGATCACCCCGCGGCCTTCGGGTCCGACCGCGATCTTCTCCATGTAGGTGTTGGGGCAGCGGAAGAACGCCTGATCCTCGGCGAGGGCGATGATCGATAGCGCGCCCGGCCCGCCCGTGGCGCAGATGCTCGCGCCTTCGAGGGCGTCGAGCGCGACCTCGGCCGTATCGTCGCCGTCGCCCATCTGCTCGCCGACATAGAGCGACGACGCCTCGTCGCGGCTCCCCTCCCCGATCACGACGGTCGCGCTGACCGGGATGGCGTTGAACGCGCGGCGCATCGCGTCGACGGCCGCCTTGTCCGCGCCGGCCTCGTCGCCGCGGCCCATGAAGCGTGCCGACTCGAGCGCGGCGGCTTCGGTGACCCGGACGACCTCCAGTGCGAGATTACGATCCATGGATCCTCGTTCGTCCGGCGCGGCTCACGCCAGGTTCTCTTCGATGCGCAGGCACAAGGGGCGGCCCTGCACCGCCTTCATGCGGCGGATCGCACGCAGCGCCGCCTGGACGTCGCGCTCGCGGGCCTCGTGCGTGCGAATGACGACCGGCACCACCGTCGCCGCGCTTCGGCCCTTCTGGATCACCGTTCCAATACTAATCCGCATGACGTCCGAGCACGCTAGCTATGTCTCCGAGGACGCCGGGCCGATCCCGCGCCATGATGCGCAGATAGTATGCGGTCCGGAGATCGCCCATCGGCACCAGCGGCATGCGCCGGATGGCGGCGAAGCCGAGGGGCGGCACTCGGCCCGCGGCCGCGGCGAGACGATTGCGGGCCACCTCGACGAGGTCGCCGACGACCGCGGTTGCGGTGGGCATCATGCCGGCGCCGAGGCCGTAGCACATGCTCGAGCCGAGCGCTTCGCCGTCGAGATAGATCGCGTTGAACGCGCCGCTCACGCCGGCCAGCACGTGCTCGGCCGGCACGAGGGCCGGATGGACCCGGGCGGCGACGCGGCGGCCGTCGCTGGTCGCGATCGCGAGCAGCTTGATGACGCACCCGAGCTCGCGCGCATAGAGGACGTCCATCTGGTCGATGCCGCGGATGCCCTCGACGGGCACCTCGCGCAGCGTCAGCTCCGCACCGAATGCGAGCGCGGCGAGGATCACGAGCTTGTGCGCGGAATCGGTGCCGTCGATGTCGAAGCTCGGATTCGCCTCCGCGAGACCGCGCACCTGGGCCTCGCTGAGCGCCTCGGCGAAGGCGCGTCCCTCGTGCGTCATCGTCGAGAGGATGTGGTTGCAGGTGCCGTTGACGATGCCGTAGACGCCACGGATGCGATCGGCGACGAGACCGTCGCGCAGCACGCGGACGATCGGGATGCCGCCGCCGACGCTCGCCTCGAGACCGACGTCGAGCCCCGCCGCCGCCGCCGCGCCGAGGACCTCGCGGCCGTGGACGGCGAGCAATGCCTTGTTCGCGGTGACCACGCTCTTGCCGGCGGCGAGCGCCGCGAGGACGAAGCGCCGCGCCGGCTCGTATCCACCCATCAGCTCGATCACGATGTCGATGTCGTCGGCGCCATAGACCTGCGCGGCGTCAGGCACGAGCATGCCCTTCGGCAGGCGCACTCCACGGTCGCGCCTGGTATCGACGTCGGCGATACGCACGAGGCGGAGCGGCGCGCCGAGCCGGGCGTCGATCGCCGCGCGGCGACGCTGCAGCAGCTTCACGACACCGGTGCCGATCGTACCGAAGCCGATCAGTCCGGCACGGATCTCACGTGCGGCCATCCGGGTGTGCGGCGACCGGCGGGGCGTCAGCCGGTCCGGGCGCTGCGCTCGGCCGGCACCAGAACGCCGCCCAAGGCCTTGCGGATGCCCCGCACCGCCTGCCGCGTACGGTGCTCGTTCTCGATGAGCGCGAACCGCACGTAGTCGTCCCCGTACTCGCCGAAGCCGATGCCCGGCGAGACCGCCACCTTGCCTTCCTTGAGAAGGAACTTCGCGAACTCGATCGACCCCATCGCGCGATACGGCTCCGGGATACGCCCCCAGACGAACATCGTCGCCTTCGGCTTCGGGATGTCCCAGCCGATGCGCGCCAGCCCCTCGCAGAGGACGTCGCGCCGCGCCTGGTAGAGCGCCACGTTCTCACGCACGCACTCCTGCGGGCCGTTCAACGCGTGGATCGCGGCGATCTGGATCGGCTGGAACATGCCGTAGTCGAGATAGCTCTTGATGCGCGCCAGCGCGTGGATGATCTCGCGGTTGCCGACGGCGAAGCCGACGCGCCAACCGGGCATGCTGTAGCTCTTCGAGAGGCTGAAGAACTCGACCCCGAGGTCGATCGCACCCGGCACCTGGAGGAAGCTCGGCGCCTCGTAGCCGTCGAAGACGATGTCGGCGTACGCCAGATCGTGCACCACCAGCAGCTCGTGCTCGCGGGCGAACTCGACGATCTTGATGAAGAAGTCGAGCGTGACGACCTCCGTCGTCGGATTGTGCGGGAAGTTGAGGATCAGCAGCTTCGGCTTCGGCCAGGCCTGCTTCACCGCCTGGAGCAGGTGCTCGAAGAAGTCCTCGCCCGCAATGAGCGGCACCGAGCGCAGATCGCCACCGGCGATGATGACCGAGTACTGGTGGATCGGGTAGGTCGGGCTCGGACAGAGCACGACGTCGCCGGGACCGAGGATCGCGAGCGCGAGATGGCCGATGCCCTCCTTGGAGCCGATCGTGACGATCGCCTCGGCGTCCGCGTCGAGCTCGACGCCGTACCGGCGCCGGTACCAGTCGCAGATCGCGAGACGCAGCTTGTAGATGCCGCGCGACACCGAGTAGCGGTGGTTCGGCGTCTTCTGCACCGCCTCGATCAGTTTCGCGACCACGTGCGGCGGCGTGGCGCCGTCAGGGTTGCCCATCCCGAGATCGATGATGTCCTCGCCGGCCCGCCGCGCGGCCTGCTTCAGATCGCCGACGATGTTGAATACATAGGGCGGGAGCCTCTTGATTCTCGGAAAGTCCATAGATCCTCGTGTGGTCGCGGACGCGATCCACGATCCTAGCATACTTCGTTACGCGGATAGGAGTCGGGAGGACCCGCGGCCACCCCCGGTGCGACGACCACGGGCCCCCGCTCGAGGGGGGTGACGAGCGCAGCGCACGGGGGGCGAAATCAATCAGAACCGGACGCCGAACGTCCCCATCGTCGTGACGAACTGCTTGTCGGCACGACCCGGCTGGAATGCCTGGTGATAGCTGCCGTAGGCACCGACCGTCAGCTCCAGCACCGGGATCTCGTCGTCGCGATGGTTGTAGAGCTGGAAGATCGTCCCCTCCACTCCGAGCCCGGCCTGGAGGCCGACGGCGTCCTGGTCGTCGTCGCTGATGAGCGTGTGATGGTTGAACGTGACCTGGTTGTAGTAGGCGAAGTGGTCCCACTCGACCTGGAAGACGCCGAACGGACGGACGAGGTAGCTCGAGGGCAGGAAGTTGACCCGCGGACCCATGCCGACGATGAATGTCTGGTTGGTCTCGTTCGACACGCCCGAAAAGCCCGGTCCGGCGAACTCGTCGTGGCTGTTCCGGTTGTCGTTGAAGCTCTGGGTGAACTGCAGCATCAGGTCGAGGTACTCGAGCATCTCGTACCCGGCCGCGATGCTGTACGTGCCCCCGATGTGCTGGTCGTGGTGGAAGTCCCCGACGGGGATCATGGCCCCGCCCTGGCCCTCCAGGAACACGGTTCCAGGCTGAGCGTGCGTGACGCTCGCCAGGGCCAGCGACAGTCCACAGGCAAGCATCGATGCGCGGATTCTCATAGCGCGTCCCCTCATTGCGCCTCCTCCCCTTCTCCACCTCACGACGGTCGACCCTCGGTCCCGACGGCGCGCCAAGACAGCGCGCACAGCGAGAACGATAGCGGCCGACATTTCGGAAGGCAAGGCACATTCCGGATACGCCCGCCACGGGATGCCGGGACCTTGGGCCCGGCGGCGGGCCCGTCCGAGGGTCAACCCACGCGGGCGAGCTCGAGACGTCCCGCCCAGCGATCTTCGAGCACGTCCCGCAACGCGAGCGACTCGGGGCGCCGCAGCGTCGGATCGTCCCGCAGCCAGGCGGCGGCGTCCTCCTGCGCCAGGCGCAGGACCTCGCCGTCCCGCAGGACGCTCGCCGCCCGGAAGTCGGGAAGGCCCGACTGGCGGGTACCGAGAAACTCTCCCGGCCCGCGCAGCTCGAGGTCCTTCTCCGCGATGCGGAACCCGTCGTTCGTCTCCTCCATCACCCGCAGGCGCTCGCGCGCCTGATCGCCGCGGGCGTAGGCGGCGAGCAGGAAGCAGAGCGAGCGATGCGCCCCCCGGCCGACGCGGCCGCGGAGCTGGTGGAGCTGCGCCAGGCCGAAGCGCTCCGCGTGCTCGATGACCATGACCGTCGCGTTCGGCACGTCGATGCCGACCTCGATCACCGTCGTCGACACCAGCACCTGATGGTCCCCCGCGCTTGAAGCGGCGCATCACCTCGTCCTTCTCGTCGGAGGGCATCTGCCCGTGGACGAGCCCGAGTCGGTAGCCCTCGAGCGGCCCGGCTCGCCAGATCGCGGGCCATGCGCGTGGCGTCGAGCAGATCGGTCTTCTCCGACTCGCTCACCAGCGGATAGACGACGTACGCCTGGCGACCGGCGTCGAGCTCCCGCCGCACGAGCTCGAGGACGCGCGCACGGTGGCTCTGCGCGATGCACGCGCGTCACGACCGGGCGGCGGCCGGGCGGAAGCTCGTCGAGCACGGAGACGTCGAGGTCGCCGTAGAGCGTGAGCGCGAGGGTGCGCGGGATCGGCGTCGCCGTCATGAGCAGGATGTCGGGATTCGTGCCATGCCGCTTCAGGCTGGCGCGCTGCATGACGCCGAAGCGGTGCTGCTCGTCGATGATGCCGAGGCCGAGACGATGGAACGCCACGCCCTCCTGGATGAGCGCGTGCGTGCCGATCACCAGGTCGATATCGCCACGCGCGATGGCGCGCTCCGTCCGGCCGCGCAGCTTTCCTTGCACCGCCCCGGTGAGCAGCGTGACCCGCAGCCCGACCGGCTGCGCCAGGCGGCGGATCGTCTCCCAGTGCTGCTCGGCGAGGAGCTCGGTCGGCGCCATCAGCGCCGCCTGGTAGCCGCTCTCGATCGCCACCGTCGCGGCGTGCAGCGCGACCACCGTCTTGCCGCTCCCGACGTCGCCTTGCACCAGGCGGTGCATCGGATGGGGCGCCGCCATGTCGGTCAGGATCTCGCGCCCGACCCGCTCCTGCGCGCCGGTCAACGTGAAGGGCAGCGCCGCGACCAGCTGCTCGGCGCGCGCCGCCGGGACGCGGAAGGCGATGCCCGGCTCGCGCGCGATCACGCTCTTCTTCAAGCGCGACGCCGAGCTGCAGGTAGAAGAGCTCGTCGTACACGAGCGCGCGGTGAGCCGGCGACGTCGATCGGTTCAGCGCATCCACGTCGGCCTCGCTCGACGGCTGATGCACCCCGCGCAGCGCCGTCGCGAGATCGATGATCGCGCGCCGACGGGTGATCGCCACCGGCAGCGCGCTCGGGACGCGCTCCGCGTACGCGTCGACCGCGCTGTGCACCAGACGTCGCATCGCCCCCGACGAAATGCCGGCCGGCTTCAGGTAGACCGGCACGATGCGGCCGAGCTCGGCGTGCTCGTCGCCCTCGAGCAGCTCGATCTCCGGGTGGACCATCCGCAGCGGCGTGAGCGCGCGGCCGAGCGTCGACTGCCGGACGGGTTCGATCCGGCCGTGCAGCAGTACCCGTTGCCCGGCGCGGAAGCGCGAGTGGAAGTAGCGCGAGCTGGTTGTACCAGACGAGGGACAGCGCCCCGGTCGGGTCGCGCGCCACCACCTCCAGGATGCGGCGCCGGCCCGCGAAGCGCTCCGCCGGCGCGTCGAGCGTCGCCTCCAGCGTCGCGTGCTCGCCGGGGTGGAGCTCCGCGATCGTCCGCACCTCGCGCCGGTCCTCGTAGCGGAACGGCAGATGGAAGAGCAGGTTCTCGACGGTGGCGATGCCGATCTTCGCCAGCTGCTCGGCGCGCTTGGGACCCACGCCCTTCACGAACTGGACCGGCATGCGGAGCGTCTCGAGCTGCGGCGCGACTGCCGCGGTGCTGCTCGCATACACGGCCGCGGCCGGCCGCGGACCTTCCGTGCCCGACCCTCCGAGCGCCCCGAGCAGCTGCAGCATACGGCGGATCGCGTCGAGCGCCGCGTCGCGCTCGCTCCCCGCCACACGGTCGACGAGAACGTCGATCTCGCCGAGCGCGTCCCGCGCCGAGCCGTCGGCGACCGCGCTCCGGGCACGCGCGATCTTCTCGTGGATCGCGCGCACCGGCAGCGCGGCGCGCGCGATCTGCTGCGGCGCGCCGGCGAGGTACTCGAGCGGTGGCCCGAGGGTGCGGACGAGATCCTGCAGCGGTGTCACGACGATGCGCCCCCGCTGAGCGCGCGGGCGATCCAGCGGCGATAGGACTCGAAGGGCATGGCCCCGAGCACCGGGACGTCGTTGCCGACCATCATGATCGCCGGCACGCCGTTCACGCCCTGCGCGAGCGCGTCCCGATGCTCGGCGATGACCGCCGCCCGGGTCGCGGGCGCCGCGCTGACGTCGAACGCCGCGTCCGCCAGACCGACCTCGCGCCAGAGCGCGCGCAGGGTGTCGGCGTCGGTGATGTTGCGGCTCTCGACGAAGTACGCGCGCAGAAGACGATCGTGCATCGCCCGCAACGCGTCGCGGCCGAGCATCGCGGCCGCCTTCGCCACCTCGTGCGGCGGTACGCTGTGCGACGGCGGCCCCGCGTCGCCCGCCCAGGTCCGGAACTCCGGCGCGTCCGGCTCGGCCGCCGGCCGGAGCCATGATTGCGTGTAGGCCCGGAAGCGCTCCAGCGTTCGACCGGGCTCCGGGTGCGGTCGCAGCAAGAAGGCGCGCCACTCGACTCGGACCGCGTCGCCGAACTCCTCCTCGATGCGCCGCACACGGCTCGTCCCGAGGTGGCACCACGGGCAGAGGTAGTCGGACCACACGACCAGATCGACGCGACCGGCATTCACCGTGCTTCCCCGCTAGCGGTGGATGAGCGCTCGATCAAGCGAGGGCGACGTTCATTGGGCCACTTGGGGTGACGAATCGGCGCCTCGCGCCGCCTGCGCCGGGACGCTCAGCGCATCGTCCGGTGATACTCCTGCAGCGGCGTGACGGTGAGCGCCCCCTCGCGCACCACGGCGATCGCCTCGGCGGCGGCCTGCGCGCCGGCGATCGTCGTGAAGTACGGGATCTTCCGCTCGAGCGCGGTGCGACGGATGGAGAACGAGTCGCGAAGCGATTGGGCATCGGCCTGGGGGGTGTTGATCACGAGTGCGATCGTGCCCTCCCGGAGCGCGTCGACGACGTGCGGGCTGCCCTCGAAGACCTTGTTCACGAGATCGACCGTGATCCCCGCCTCACGCAGGAAGGCGCCGGTGCCGCTCGTCGCAACGATCGAGAAGCCGAGGTCGCGCAGCCGCCGGGCCACCGCCACGGCGTCGCGTCGATCCTCGGGCCGAACGCTGATGAACACCGTCCCCGCTGCGGCAGGACGGTGCCCGCCGCCAGCTCGGCCTTGGCGAAGGCGGCGCCGAACGTGTCGCCGATGCCCATCACCTCGCCCGTCGACTTCATCTCCGGCCCGAGGACGGTGTCGACACCGGGGAACTTGAGGAACGGAAACACGGCCTCCTTGACGCTCACGTGCGGCGGCACGACCTCGCGGGTGAAGCCGACCTCCGCGAGCGTCTTTCCCGCCATCACACGGGCCGCGATCTTGGCGAGCGGAACGCCGATCGCCTTGCTGACGAATGGCACGGTGCGCGACGCGCGCGGATTCACCTCGAGGATGAACACCCGCCGGCCCTGCACCGCGTACTGCACGTTCATGAGGCCGACGACGCGCAGCTCGCGGGCGAGCGCGATCGTCTGGCTGCGGATCTCGTCCTGCACCTCGCCGTCGATGGTGGATCGGCGGGAGTGAGCACGCGCTGTCCCCCGAGTGCACGCCGGCGCGCTCGATGTGCTCCATGATGCCGCCGATCACGACGTCGCGGCCGTCGCTCACCGCGTCGACGTCGATCTCGATCGCGTCCTCCAGGAAGCGGTCGATCAGGAGCGGCCGGTCGGGCGAGGCGGCGAACGCGCGGCGCACGTAGCGCTCGAGGTCGTGCGCCTCGTAGATGATCTCCATGGCGCGGCCGCCGAGGACGTACGACGGCCGCACCAGCACCGGATAGCCGATCCGATCGGCGACGGCGATCGCCTCGGCGTCGGTGCGGGCGATGCCGTTCTCGGGACGCAGCAGGTTCAGCGTGCGCAGCACCTCGTCGAAACGCTCGCGATCCTCGGCGCGATCGATCGAGTCCGGGCTCGTGCCGATGATCGGCACGCCGGCGCGCTCGAGCGGCACCGCGAGCTTCAGCGGCGTCTGGCCGCCGAACTGGACGATCACGCCGTCGGGGCGCTCGCGCGCGCAGATCGCGAGCACGTCCTCGAGCGTGAGCGGCTCGAAGTAGAGGCGGTCGGAGGTGTCGTAGTCGGTCGAGACCGTCTCGGGATTGCAGTTGACCATGATGGTCTCGAAGCCGTCCGCCCGCAGGGCGAACGCCGCGTGCACGCAGCAGTAGTCGAACTCGATGCCCTGCCCGATGCGGTTCGGCCCGCCGCCGAGGATCATGATCTTCTTCCGACGCTCGGGCGCGGTCTCGTCCTCGGCGTCGAAGCTCGAGTAGAAGTAGGGCGTGTGCGCCGCGAACTCGGCGCCGCAGGTATCGACGCGCTTGAACACCGCGGCGACGTCGCTGCTCCGGCGCGCCGCCCGCACGGCGTCCTCCGACGTCCCCGCGACGGTGGCGATGCGGACATCGGAGAACCCGAGGCGCTTCGCAGTCGCGAGCGCGGCGCCGTCGCCGTCGAGCATCCCGGGCCGCAGCGCAGCGCTCTCGAAGGCGATGATCTCCTCGATATTGCGGAGGAACCACGGATCGACGCCCGAGGCGCGATAGATCTCGTCGACCGACATGCCGGCACGGAAGGCGTCGCCGATCACCCACAGGCGCTCCGCGCTGCCGACCTGCAGCCGCGCCTGCAGCGCCTCGCGATCGCGCAGGTCGACGTGCGTCGGCTCGAAGCCGTAGCTGCCGGTCTCGAGCGAGCGCATGGCCTTCTGCAGCGACTCCTTGAAGGTGCGCCCGATCGCCATGGCCTCGCCGACCGACTTCATCTGCGGCCCGAGGACGTCACGCGCCGCGGGGAACTTCTCGAACGTGAAGCGCGGGATCTTCGTCACCACGTAGTCGATCGTCGGCTCGAAGCACGCCGGCGTCTCGCGCGTGATGTCGTTGGGGATCTCGTCGAGGGTGTAGCCGATCGCGAGCTTTGCGGCGATCTTCGCGATCGGGAAGCCGGTGGCCTTGCTGGCCAGCGCCGAGCTGCGCGACACGCGCGGGTTCATCTCGATCACCACCAGCCGGCCGTTCTCCGGGTGCACGCCGAACTGGATGTTGGAGCCGCCGGTGTCCACGCCGATCTCGCGGATGATGCGGATCGCGGCGTCCCGCATCAGCTGGTACTCCTTGTCGGTCAACGTCTGCGCCGGCGCGACCGTGATCGAGTCGCCGGTGTGGATGCCCATCGGATCGAAGTTCTCGATCGAGCAGACGATCACGACGTTGTCCTTGGCGTCGCGCATCACCTCGAGCTCGAACTCCTTCCAGCCGGCGATCGACTCCTCGATCAGCACCTCGCTGGTCGGGGACGCCGCCAGCCCCCAGCGCACGATCTCGGTGAACTCGGACTCGGTCGTGACGACACCCCCGCCGGTGCCGCCGAGCGTACGCGACGGCCGGACGATGAGCGGGAGCGCGATCTCACGCTTGACCGCCTCGGCCTCGGCGAGCGTACGCGCGTAGCCGCTGCGCGGCAGATCGAGGCCGATGCGCTCCATCGCCGCCTTGAAGAGATCGCGATCCTCGGCCTTCTTGATCGCCGGCAGCTTGGCGCCGATCAGCTCGACGCCGTAGCGCTCGAGCACCCCCGCCTCGGCGATCTCGATGGCGAGGTTCAGCGCCGTCTGGCCGCCGATCGTCGGCAGCACCGCCTCCGGCCGTTCCTGCTCGATGATGCGCGTCAGCACCTCGGCGGTCATCGGCTCGACGTAGGTGCGGTCGGCGAACTCGGGGTCGGTCATGATCGTCGCGGGGTTGGAGTTCACCAGGACGACCCGGTAGCCCTCCTCGCGCAGCGCCTTGCACGCCTGCACCCCCGAGTAGTCGAACTCGCACGCCTGGCCGATCACGATCGGTCCCGAGCCGATGAGGAGGATGGTCGTGAGGTCGGTCCGCTTCGGCACGTCAGCCTTTCGTGCGCGCCATCAGCTCGACGAAGCGGTGGAAGAGATACTGCGCATCGTGCGGGCCGGGCGACGCCTCGGGATGGTACTGCACGGAGAAGAGCGGCTCCTTGGTGTGCGTGAGCCCCTCGACGGTATGGTCGTTGAGGTTCTGGTGGGTCAGCTCGGCGAGACCGCGGAGCGAGTCGATGTCGACGGCGAAGCCGTGGTTCTGCGAGGTGATCTCGACCTTCCCCGTGGTGACGTCCATCACCGGGTGGTTGGCGCCGTGGTGGCCGAACTTGAGCTTGTACGTGCGCCCGCCGAGCGCGAGGCCGAGGATCTGGTGGCCGAGGCAGATGCCGAAGATCGGCACCTTGCCGATCAGCCCGGCGACGCTCTGGCGCGCGTACGGCACGGCATCGGGATCGCCGGGGCCGTTCGAGAGGAAGACGCCGTCCGGCCTCTGCGCCAGCACGTCGGCCGCGGAGGTGGAGGCCGGGACGACGCGCACCCGGCAGCCGCTCGCGACCAGGTTGCGCAGGATGTTGAACTTGATGCCGTAGTCGTAGGCGATCACGAACGGCCGCGGACCGCTCGTGGTCGGGGGCGCAGCACCCGCGAGCTGCCACGGCGGCGCGTCCCAGTCGTAGGGCTCGGTGCACGTCACCTCGCGCACGAGATCCACGCCGACCAGGCCCGGACGCGCCTTCGCCTTGGCCACCAAGCGCGCCGGGTCGAGATCGACCGTGGAGATGACGCCTTCCTGCGCGCCGTGGGTGCGCAGATGGCGGACGAGCGCGCGAGTGTCGATGCCGGCGATGCCGACGATCGCGTGCGCACGCATGTAGTCGCCGAGGCTCTGCTCGGCGCGCCAGTTGCTCGCCGAGTCCCAGTACTCCTTGACGATGAAGCCGGTGACGAACGGCCGCCGCGACTCGCTGTCTTCGCGGTTGACGCCGACGTTGCCGATCTCCGGGTACGTCATGGCGACCAGCTGCCCCGAGTACGACGGATCGGTGAGGATCTCCTGATAGCCGGTCATGGCGGTGTTGAACACGACCTCACCGCCGGTCTCGCCGTCGGCGCCGAACGCGGTGCCCCGGAACATCGTGCCGTCGGCAAGCGCGAGTACGGCCGGCCGTGCCTTGTCGTCGCTCAGAGAACTCTCCTTCCTTCCCTAGCGGCGGACCCGGGCTTCGCTCTCGCCGATCACGCGCCCGCCGATGCAGACACCGACGGCGCGCCCGCGCAGCTGCGTTCCCGCGAATGGGGTGTTGCGCGAGCGCGAGCGGAAGGTGGCCGGCTCGACGGACCAGGGCTGATCGGGATCGAGCAGCGACACGTCGGCAGCGGCGCCGCGGGTGAGCTGGCCGCTCGTGAGGCCGAGAATGCGCGCCGGACCGACGGTCAACGCGCGCACCGCCGTCGCCGGCGAGAGGCAGCCGGCGTGGACCAGCGCCAGGGTCAGCCCGACGGCCGTCTCGAGACCGACGATGCCGAACGGCGCCGCGGCGAGCCCGCGCGCCTTCTCGTCGGCGTGATGCGGCGCGTGGTCCGACGCGATCGCCTCGATCGTGCCGTCGGCGAGCGCCGCGCGCACCGCCTCGACGTCGGCGGCATCGCGCAGCGGTGGATTCATCTTGGCGTTGGCGCCGTGCGTCTCGACCGCGGCCGCGTCGAGCGTGAAGTGGTGCGGCGTCACCTCGGCGCTCACGCCGCGCGCGGTGGCGCGGACGCGCCGGATGTGCGCGATGCCGGCCGCCGTGCTGATGTGCGCCACGTGCAGGCGTCCGCCGATCTCGACCGCCAGCGCGCAATCGCGCGCGATCATCCGCGCCTCGCCCTCGCCCTCGACGCCGCGCACCCCGAGACGCTCGGCGATCGGCCCCGCCTGCATCGCGGCTCCCGCGCTCAGCGTGCGGTCCTCCTCGTGGGCGATGATCGGCATGCCGAGCTCGCCCGCGGCCTCGAGCGCGCGCCGCATCACCGCCTCGTCCATGATCGGCAGGCCGTCGTCGGAGAAGGCCACCGCGCCGGCGCGGCGCAGGGCCGCGAAATCGGTCAGCTCCTCCCCGGCCAGGCTCTTCGTGACCGCGGCCACCGGCACGACGCGCGCCAGGCCGACCTCCGCTGCCCGCTCGCGGATCCAGCGCGTCACCTCGGCGTCGTCGTTCACGGGATCGGTGTTCGCCATGGCCGCGACCGTCGTGAACCCGCCCGCGACCGCCGCCGCCACGCCGCTCGCGATCGTCTCCTTGTGCTCGCCGCCGGGCTCGCGCAGGTGGACGTGCATGTCGATGAGGCCCGGCGTCACCCAAAGGCCGGCGGCGTCGAGCACGGCCCGCGCGCGCGGGCCCTCGCCGGGCGAGGCGACGCCCATGATCTTGCCGTCGTCGATGAGCACGTCGCCGATGACGTCGAGCGAGCGCACCGGATCCAGCACGCGTCCGTTCCTGATCGCGAGATCGATCATCGGGCGCGCCTCATGCCGCCTTCGGATCGACGTAGGAATAGATGACGACCGTGTCCTTGTGCTCGCGATCGAGCTCGCGCAGGCGCACCCGCACGCGCTCGTGCGGCGCCGTCGGAAGGTGCTTGCCGACGTAGGTCGGCTTGATCGGCAGCTGACGATGCCCGCGGTCGATCAGGACCGCAAGCCGCGCCTCGCGCGGCCTCCCGTAGCGCCAGATGGCGGCGAGCGCCTCCTTGACCGTCCATCCCGAGTTGATCACGTCGTCGACGACGACCACCGAGCGATCGGCGATCGGTACGGGGTCACCGTCGGCACCACTGCCCGGCCAGCGCTGGATCGCGTCCGAGCCGGCGTGCACGTCGACGACTCCGAGCTCCACCTCGACGCCGCGAGCGGCACGGATGCGCTCCGCCAGGCGATGCGCCAGATAGGCGCCCGCGGTCTTGATGCCGACGATGACGAGATCGTTCAACTCCGGCGTCTCCGCGAGGATGGCGTCGGCCAGCGCCGCGAGGCTGCGCTCGATCTCGCCGGCGTTCATGATCGCCTTCTGCGGACCGAGCTTGTACGGCTTGTACCCCGCTTCCTCGGCTTGTTTCACCGAGTCGAAGATCACGAGGGTGCCGTCGCGCATCCACCCGTCGAGGTAGCCGTACATCGGCTCCTCGTAGACGTGGAAGTGCCGCGACTTGCGGTTGCCGATCACCTGGATGCGCACCTCGTGCTCGCAGTAGAGGCACACGAGATGGCCGCCCCCGCCACTCTCGCGACGCAGGCGGAAACGGCGCTCCGACGCGACCTCCTCCCGCCGCGTGACGCAGTTCGCGTTGCCGCAGCGCGGGCCGACGCGGATGGTGCCCTCGCTGCGCGGCAGCGCGCGAGGCGTCGCCGCCGCGGCGCCGCGGTGATCGAGCAGGAACGTGACGAGCGCCATGCGCACCGGGACCCCGTATGCCGCCTGCTGGAAGTAGACACTGCGCGGATCGCGGTCGAGCGCCGCCGAGATCTCGCCCGTACGCGGCAGCGGGTGCATGAGCAGCGTGTGGCGCATCGACGGATCCTGGAACGTCTCCTGATCGACGCGCAGATACTCGACGCCATCGTCCGCCGTCTCCTGCCGCTCGCGCTGCTGGCGCGTCATGTAGAGCGCGTCGAGCGTGATCGGCTCGGCCGCCGCCAGCCGCTCCTCCAGGTCGAACTCCTCGTCAGTGAAGAGCGTCAGCTGATGCGGCTTGGCCGGCGTGAGGTAGAGCGCGTGCACGTCCTGCGCGAGCGCCTTCAGATCGTCGGGGCGCGCGATGCGCGGTCGGTAGGCGTACTCGTCCGCGAGCTGCTGCAGCAGCCACGCCGGGAACTCCATCCCGCGCACCGGCACGATGACGATGTTGGCGCCGAAGCGTGCCAGCGCGCGCACCAGCGAGTGCACGGTGCGGCCGTACTTGAGATCGCCGCCGACCGCGACCGTCAGGCCCTTCAACGTGCCCTTGGCACGGCGCAGGGTGTAGAGGTCGCAGAGCGTCTGCGTCGGGTGCTCGTGGCTGCCGTCGCCCGCATTGATGACCGGAATGTCGGCGCTCTCCGCCGCGAGGCGCGCCGCGCCATCCCAGAAGTGCCGCACGACCAGCAGATCGGCGTAGCTGGAGATCACCTTGATGGTATCGGCGAGCGTCTCCCCCTTGGCGGCGGACGAGCTCTTCATGTCGGAGGCGCTGATGACGGCGCCGCCGAGCCGCCACATCGCCGCCTCGAACGACAGCCGGGTGCGCGTGCTCGGCTCGTAGAACACCGTCGCCATGATCGCGCCGGCGGCGGCGTGCACCTTCTCGCGGCTCTTGAGGGCGGCCTCCATGCGCTCGGCGCGGCCGAAAATCTCCTCGATCTCCTCGTCGGCGAGATCGGCGATGGCGAGCACGTCGCGCGTCATTGCAGCCGTACCTCGTCGGCGCCGTCGAGCTCGCGGACGCGGACGTGCACGCGGCGCCGCTCCCCGTGAGGGAGGTTCTGGCCGACGAAATCGGCCTTGATCGGCACCTGGCGATCGCCGCGATCGACGAGCGCCGCCAGCTGAACCGCCCGCGGGCGGCCGAGCTCCCCGAGCACGTCCAGCGCAACCCGGACCGTCCGCCCCGTCGAGATCACGTCGTCGATCAGCACCACGACATGCTCGTCGATCGGCAGCGGCACGTCGGTCGCGGTCACCTCGATGCGCTCGCGCGGCTGCTCGACGTCATCCCGATATGCCGTGATGTCGATCGAGCCGACCGGCACCTCCTGGCCCGTCAGCTCGCGGATCTTGCCCGCGATCCGCTCCGCGAGATGCACACCGCGGGAGCGGATGCCGACGAGCACGAGCGTGGCGACCTGGGGATTGCGCTCGACGACCTCGTGCGCGATGCGCGCCAGGGCGCGTTGCATCTGCGCTGCCTCGAGCAGGAGGCCCTCCTCAGCCATGATGCAATAGAGAAAAGCCCTCCCGGCCGCAGCCGAGAGGGCTTTCGAACGAGTGGGACACGAACGTGGAGAGGGTCACCGGACCGACCTTTCCTGACCTCGCAGGGTCAGATTAAAAGGTTCAAATGCTACGTACGCCCGGTGGTGGATGATGTCAAGCAACGATCCCGCCGAGGCGTTTCGCCTCGACAAGTGGCTCTGGGCCGCGCGCCTCTTCAAGACCCGCGCGCTCGCCGCGGTCGCCGTGGACGGCGGCAAGGTGCACCTGAACGGCGCGCGCACGAAGCCCGCCAAGCAGGTGAATGTAGGCGACCTCCTCGTCATCCAACGGGGTGAGGACGAGCGCACCGTTCGTGTTCTCGCCCTCTCCACCCGGCGCGGTCCGGCCCCGGTCGCCGCCATGCTCTACGAGGAGACCGCCGAGAGCCAAAGCGCCCGGAGCAAACGTGCGGACCGTCGCGGCCTGATGCCGCAAGCTCCTCGTGCGGACGGGCGCCCCTCGAAGAGGGACCGCAGGGCTCTCACGCGCCTCACCCGGGGTCGCTACTAGAGCGGCCGACGGTCCGCGGCGCCCACCGCGGAAGCTTGAGCCGCCGTTCTCCGCGAGGTAGAGGAACCCGCTCGGGCGCCACGCGGGGTGTCTCCACCTCGCGCCGGAGGCTCCCGAGCGGCACCCACTCCGTAACTTCGAGGGCGATGGGAATCTTTACCCGACACGCCCTGACGGGTCGCGAACCAGCTACGTCAGGTTCCGATGGCGGCGGGGAGGAGGTCTGGACCCTTGTTCGCGACCGTTGGCGTCCGCTTCGCAGGCGCGATCGGCGATACGGCGCCGTCATGCTCGCGGTGTTCCTCCTCGGCGCCTGGCGATGGGCGGCGTTCGTCGGCTACGGGCAGCCCGGGCTGCTGACGTACATGGACTGGACACGCGCCGGTTACTACTACGCGGCGGTGGAAGATTCGCTGCGCCACTGGACTCTGCCGCTCTATTATCCCAGCGGCCTCGACGGCGAGTGGGTGAACTTCTACTGGGCGCATCCCGACACGCCCCTGCTGCCGCACATCCTCCTCCTGCGCTTCCTCGCGCCCGGAACCTTCATCCTGCTGACCACGCTGGCCTTCTACGCGGCGGGATGCGCGGGCGTACTCGCCCTCGCGCGACGCTACGACTTCTCGTTGACCGCCACCCTCCTCCTGGCAGTGCTGTTCCTGGGGAATGGCTACATCGTCGGGCACCTGAGGGCGGGACACGTCGCGTGGCTCGCGTACTTCCTCGTCCCCTGGTGGTGCGTGTACACCTGGGCGCTTGCCGACGGGGTGGTCCTCCCGGGCACCGGCCTCGCGCTGGGGAGCATCCTGGCGCTCATCCTGCTGAACGGCGCCACGCACATCGCGATCTGGTGCTGGGTCGTTCTCGCGATCATCGCGGCGACCCGCCCGCGCACGGCCCTCGCCGTCATCCACGGCGCCTGCTGGTTCGTGCTCATGACGGCGATTCGTCTCGTGCCGACGCTCACCGTGTTTCCGCTGGACGTCGTCACGCACTTCGCGTGGCTCGGCGGCTACCGCTGGAACTTGCTCCTCGCCGCGATATTCGGCGGACAACCCTGGATACGGCTCCTTCACCCCTACGAGTGGGAATACGATGCCTACCTTGGCGGGCCGGCGATTTTGTTCCTCATCCTGTGCGGACTGCTCCTGCCGTTCTTCCTCCCGGGTCGCGGCCGCCACATCCGCCTGCTCGCAGCCGTCTCGCCGTTCGTCTTCGCCATGTGCGGAGACTCGATTGCGATTCTCCGCAACAATCCCAGCATTCCGCTCCTGAGCGGCGAGCGCATACCGACGCGCATGGTCATCATGCCGATCGTCGTCCTGATCATTCAAGCGTGCTGGTCGTTGGACCGGGTCTTGAAGCGGGCGGGTCCCGCACTCCGGCGTCCGCTCGTCACGTGCGCCGCCCTCCTCCTCTGCCTGACGACCGCCCAGCTCTCGGCATACATGATCGTGAGCGCGCCGATCCCGCGGTCGCAGCTCATCGTTCCCCCGCCCTATTCTCCGACGAAGCCGAGCGGGAGCGGCTGGGGGGTGATGCCGATCGCGGAGATCGAGCACGACCCACGGAGCACGAAGCGCGAGGTGACCTTCGACATGATCTATGTGGCCGCGATCAAGATGGGCGCCTTGATTACCGGCGCGGGTCTCGTCCTCGCGCTCGCACAGACACGCCGGGTCGCGGCATCCGGGAATTCGCGCCGGCCACCCGACGTCTCCCCGTAGTCCTGGCGGCGAAAAGCCTTCTACCGCTTGCCCGTCGGCATGACGGCCCGATTGGACCGTTCACCCGCGCCGCATCGGGGCCGCAGCGAGGAGGTGCTCGGGCTCACCTCGGCCGTACGGCTCCAGCGGATCATCGCTCGCTCCCGCGCGTGGCGTCGGTAGGTTCGTCCGCGGGGTGATGTCTCGCGAGCAATGACTGCAACTCCGGGTCGCTCATCCAAGCCGAGAGGATGGGCTGGCGCGCCATCGCCTCCGGCCACCGCAATGGACGATCGGCACGATGGAATCGAACGCGCGTCCCGCGGAAGTCGGCGTAGCGAAACCTTCCGGATGTCCCGGCGCAGGCTGCTGACTCCCAAGCAGCTGGTGAGCGAGCCATCGAGCGACCGAGCAGGGGCAACAAACGCGCGCCAGGAGCGTGCGGCGCCGCGGCGCTATTGCAGCTCGAACCGCTCCCGCAGCACCTTGAGCAGCGCGACGTTGTCGCTGTGGCCGGTCATCTGGGCCGTGACGAACCCGCGGAGCGGCCGCCCGAGCAGGTAGAAGTCGCCCATGATGTCGAGGATCTTGTGGCGCACCAGCTCGTCGGGGAAGCGCAGCGGCGTGTTCACGACACCGTTCTCGCCGATCAGGATGCAGTTGTGCAGCCGCCCGCCGCTCGCGAGGCCCATCTTCTCGAGGGTCTCGATCTCGCGCAGGAACCCGAAGGTGCGTGCCGGCGCGATCTCGCGCTTGAAGTCCTCGGTGCCGCCGAGACTGAAGGTGAACTCCTGTCGCCCGACGGGGTCCGGGTACTCGCAGGACGTAGTGGACGCCGAACGTGTCGGCGGGCTCGATGGCGATGTACTCGCCGTCTCGCGGTCGCCGATCTCGTAGCGGCGATCGATCACGATCTCGTCGACGGCGCCGCCCTGGTCCTCGACGCCGGCGCTCTCGAGCAGGGCGCAGAACTCCGACGCCGAGCCGTCGAGGATCGGGATCTCGCCCTGCATCTTCACCAGCAGGTTCGTGATGCGATAGCCGTGCAGCGCCGCGAGCAGGTGCTCGACCGTCTTCGCGACGATGCCGTCGTGGAAGAGCGTGGTCGCGTAGCCGGTGGAATCGACGTACTCGATCCGCGCCGGGATCGTCGCGGCCGTGGAGATGCTGCCGAAGACGATGCCGCTGCCCGGCGGGCAGCGGCTGCAGGATCAGCCCGGTGCGAATGCCGGAGTGCAGGCCCTGGCCGTTCGACGACCACGCTGCGGCTGATGGTGCGCTGCACCCACGGGCGCTGCGCCGAGCGGGCGCGCGAGCGTGGCGCCGGCGGCGTCGAGGTCTGCCCTCGACGGTCGCCGGCGCCTCGGCGGGCTGCGACTCGAGCGCGCGATCGACGACGTGCAGCAGACCGTCGAGCGAGAACGGCTTCTCGATGAAGTCGAAGGCGCCGAGCTTGGTCGCGGTGACGGCGGTCTCGATGTTGCCGTGACCGGAGATGACGATCACGGGCGTCACCGGGTCCGAGTCGCGGATGCGGCGCAGGAGCTCGATGCCGTCCATCTCCGGCATCCAGATGTCGAGGATGACGAGCCGCGGGCGCTCGCTCTCGATCAGCTGCAGGGCGCCACGCCCATCCTCGGCCTCGAGCACGCGATAGCCCTCGTCGGCCAGGATGCCGCGCACGCTCTGCCGGATGCCCGCCTCGTCGTCGACGACGAGAATGGTCTCCAGCCCCAAGCTCGACGCCGGATCGTGTTCGATACCCATCACCCCTCCTAGTGCAGGACGATCTGCTCGACCTGCCCTTTCACCGGGAGCTCGATGACGAAACGGCTGCCCCTCGGCTCGTTGTCCTTCACGCGAACGAATCCTTGATGGTCGGCGACGATCGTCGAGACGATCGCGAGGCCGAGCCCGGTGCCGCCCTGCTTGGTCGAGAAGTACGGCTCGAAGAGGCGGGCGCGCGCATTCGGCTCGATGCCGCTGCCCGTATCGGCGACCTCGAGCCCGACGATGCCATGCGCGCGATGGTAACGCGTGCTGACCTCGATGCGACGCTCGACGCCGTTCGGCGGCGAAAGCGCCGCGACCGCGTTGTCGAGCATGTTGATGACCGCGCGCTTGATCCCCTCGCGATCGAGCGGAAGGAGCGGCAACGACGGGTCGGCGTCGAAGCTGAAGCGGATGTCGCGGTGCCCTTCCTTGAACAGGAGCATGGCCTCGTCGACCAGGGCGTTGAGGTTCTCCGGCGTGTGCTCACCGGCGGGCAGGCGCGCGAACGTCGCGAACTCGTTGACGAGGGTCTTCAGCTCCTCGACCTGGCGCACGATCGTGCGCGTGCACTCCTCGAAGAGCGGCCCGTCGTCCTTCAAGCGCTCGCCGTAGCGCTTGCGGAGCCGCTGCGCCGAGAGCTGGATCGGGGTGAGCGGGTTCTTGATCTCGTGCGCGATCCGGCGCGCCACCTCACGCCACGCCTCCATGCGCTGGACCTTGACGATCTCGGTGACGTCCTCGAAGAACAGCACCGCGCCGATGTGCTGTCCGGCGTCGTCGCGCAGCAGCGTGGCGGTGAGGACGATCGTCGAGCACGCGGCCGCCCGCCACGAGCTTCAGTCTGGCGCTGGGCGCGGCCGCCGCCGGTCACGCGCCCGGTGTTGCGATGCGAGCTCCGCCATCAGGTCGCGCGCGGCCTGGCAGGTCGGGGCGGGCGAAGACCCCGGCGACGTCGCGGCCGAGCACCAGCGCGTCGATCGAGGCCGAGCAGGCGCTCGGCCGCCTCGTTCATCGTGGTCACGCGGCCCTCCTCGTCGAGCGAGACCACGCCGCCGGTCATCGTCGGCGAGGATCGTCTCCATGTAGCGCCGGCGCTTCTCGAGCTCGAGGTTGCTGGTCTCGAGGTCGGCCGTCATCTGGTTGAACGATCCGACGAGGCGTGCCGAACTCGTCGTCGGAGGCGACGTAGCGTGCCCTCGCCGAACCCGATCCGGTACTGCCAGTTGCCCTGCGCGACCTCGCGCGTGCCCTCGGCGAGCTTCTGGATCGGCACCGTGATGCCCTTCGCGAGGTAGAATCCCATCCAGGTGGCGCAGAAGATCACCAGCAGGGTCACGAGGACCAGCGTGACGACGTAGTTGCTGATGATCGGCTGCTTCAGGATCTTGAGCTGGCGGTACTCCTGGAAGGAGCGCGCGATCTCGGCGCTGCGGTTCGCGACGCTCTGCGGGACGAAGTAGTCGACGACGACCGCGCCCGCGACGCCACCGCCGGCCTCGATCGGCACCGCCGCGCGGATGACGTCGCCGTCGACCGACGACTGCATCCGGGTGTCGGTAGCGACCGCCGAGCGCCGCCGTGAGCAGCGCCGACGGCGTGCCGAGCTGCCGTCTCGGCGGCACCTCGTCGGCGATGCGCCGACAGCGCGTCGCTGCCGATCGACGCCGATACACCTGGACGGTGCCGACGTTGTACTCGCGCTGCTTCGCCGCGACGAAGTCGGTGCAGCTGTTCGGCGATCGCCGTCGCAGGAGTGCTCGTCGCGCGAGCACGTGTCGGCGAGCTCGCGCGCGTGGTGCAAGCGCGTCCTCGGAAGCGTGCGCGTAGTACGTCCTGTGCGATGTCGAGCGAGCCGGCGAGCGAGTTCTCGACCTGGACGTTGAACCAGTTCTCGATCGAGCTGGTCATGAAGCCGAGCGCGACGAGGAAGATCAGGACCGCGGGGAAGATCGAGACCGCGAGGAAGGCCAGTACGAGACGGGTCCGCAGATGCGAGCCGAGCATGCGCCGCCGGCGCTCGAAGACCAGCTTGAGCGAGGTTGCGCGCGACCAGGAAGACCAGCAGGACGAGCAGGATGATGTTGAGGTTGATCAGCAGGAAGAAGATGACGTTGTTCGAGAGCGAGTTCGCTGCTGGAGAACTGCGGCAGGCGGGTCTCGAAGAAGGCGAACAGCAGCACCGCGAGCGCGGTGCAGAGGATGATCCAGCCCTCGCGGCGGCGCCGCCTCCAGGACGGGGACGGCGCGCTGCGGGACCGCCCCGTCGTGCGCCGCCGACCTCCAGGGTCGCATGCCGAATCGCATCGCTCTCACGTCGTCGAACGGCTCAGCGGCGGAAGAGAAACAGCAGCAGGGACAGTACCGCGCTCACCAGCAGACTGCTGGCCGAGCGGAACGTAGATCGTGAAATTGTCGCGCCGGATCATGATGTCGCCGGGCAGGCGTCCGAGCCAGGGCACCCGGCCTGCGACCAGGACGACCACGACCCAGCGAGCACCAGGACCATGCCCGAGACGATCAGCAGCTTGCCAAGGCCGGTCCATGAGCTCGCGGAACCGCAGAAGGCGTAGGATTGTAGAGGCCGCTCGCAAAGTTGTCCATACGCATGGACCCTGCTTTTCCAGGCACTTACACGCTTCACAGGAGACGCCCCTGTGGCGAGTCGGCCCGCCGGCAGCCCGAAATGCGCGAACGCGTGCTCGGTCACCACCCGCCCCTTGGGGGTCCGGGCGAGAAATCCCTCCTTGATGAGGTACGGCTCGTAGACGTCCTCGATGGTGTCCCGCTCCTCGCCGACGGCGGCCGCGAGCGTATCGAGGCCGACCGGGCCGCCGCCGAACTTCTCGATGATGGCGAGCAGGATCGCGCGGTCCATCTTGTCGAACCCGCGTGTCGTCGACCTCGAGAAGCGCCAGCGCATCGGCCGCCACGGCGACGGTGATGCGTGCCGTCCGCCCGGACCTGGGCGAAGTCGCGGACGCGGCGCAGCAGCCGGTTGGCGATCCGCGGCGTGCCGCGCGAGCGCCGCGCGATCTCGGCGGCGCCCTCGGCGTCGAGCGGCACCTTCAGGATCGCCGCCGAGCGCCGGAGGATCCGGCCGAGGTCGTCGTCGGTCGTAGAAGTCGAGCCGGAAGTGCGCGCCGAAGCGGTCGCGCAGCGGCGACGTGAGGAGTCCCGTCCGCGTCGTCGCGCCGACCAGCGTGAAGGGCTTGAGCTCGAGCTTCAGCGTCCGCGCCGACGGACCCTGGCCGACGATGATGTCGAGCTGGAAGTCCTCCATCGCCGGATACAGCACCTCCTCGACGACACGATTCAGGCGATGGATCTCGTCGATGAAGAGCACGTCGCCGCGCTCGAGGTTGGTGAGGATCGCGGCGACGTCACCGGGGCGCTCGAGCACCGGACCCGAGGTGCAGCGCAGGCCGACGCCGCATCTCCTTGGCGATGATGTAGGCGAGCGACGTCTTGCCGAGGCCGGGCGGTCCGGCGAGGAGCACGTGGTCGAGGACGTCGCCGCGGGCGCGGGCCGCGTCGATCGCCACGCCGAGATTGTCCTTCACGACCGGCTGTCCGACGTACTCCGCAGGGTGGCCGGCCGGAGCGAGACGTCGAAGGAGACCTCCTCGTCGACGGTCCCGGCGTCGATCGAGCGGGCGCGGCGGCGTCTTCACGAGGCGAGCCTCCGCAACGCCTCGCGGATGAGCTCCGGCAGCGGCGTCGAGCCGGCCGCGGCCGCATGCTGCACCGCGCGCTCCGCCTCCGCCGGCTTGTAGCCGAGGTTGACCAGCGCCGAGACCGCCTCGGCGCCGTCACCGCGACGGCGCGCCGGGCTCGGCCTGCCGCACCGACCTGCAGCGAGCGGACCTTCTCGCGCAGCTGCAGGATCATGAGGTCGGCCTTCTTCTTGCCGATGCCGGGAATCGCCGTCAGGCGCCGCGCGTCCCCCTCGGCGAGCGCGCGTTCGAGCTCGGCCGCCTCGAGCCCCGAGAGCACGGCCATCGCCACCCGCGGGCCGACGGTGGCCACCTGGATCAGCAGCAGGAAAAGCGCGCGCTCGCCCTCGTCGAGGAAGCCGAAGAGCTGCAGCGCGTCCTCGCGGACGTGGGTATGGACGCGCAGATCGACCTCGGCCCCGAGCGCCGGCAGGCGGGAGAACGACTGCAGCGACACCGAAAGCTGGTAGCCGACGCCGCCGACGTCGACGACGATCTGCTCGGGCAGCCTTCTCGAGCAATCGACCGTGGAGGCGAGCGATCATCGCCGCCCCGCGCATCGCGGGCGCAGGGCCGCGATGAGCACCGTGCGCATCCGCGACGTGTGCAGATGACAGAGCGCCAGCGCCAGCGCGTCGGCCGCATCGGGCGAGAGCGCCACGGTGATCGCCAGCTCCCGGGCGATGGCCTGGCCGACCTGCGCCTTCTCGGCGCGGCCACTCCCCGTGACCGCCATCTTCACCTCGGCCGGCGTGTATTCGGCGACGGCGATGCCGGCGGTCGCCGCCGCCAGCATCGCGATTCCGCGCACCTCACCGAGCCGGAACGCGCTCTGCACGTTGCGGCCGACGAAGCTCTTCTCGAGGGCAAGCGCATCGGGACGCCACGTGGCGCAGTGCTCGGCCAGCGCCGCGTGGATGCTCGCCAGCTTGGTCGCCAGCGACGAGTGCGGCCGCGTCTCGACCGTCCCGTGCGCAACGTGACGGAACGCTCCGGGTCGCCCGCTCGACGACGCCCCAGCCCGTCACCGCCGTACCGGGATCGATCCCGAGCACGCGCATGCGCGCCGGCGTCCTATCCTCGCCACCCCTCATCCCCTCGCTCCCACGCGGAGGGCACCCGGCCACCCGGGATCAAGCGCTCAGGCGCTCGACTTCCTCCTGCGGAATGTCGACGTTTGCTGCGACCTTCTGCACGTCGTCGTGATCCTCGAGCACCTCGAGGAGCTTCAGCGTCTGCTCGGCCTCGCGGCCGCGCAGCGTGATCGTGTTCTGGGGCACCATCGCGACCTCGGCCGAGGCGACCGTGATCCCGCCGCTCTCCAGCGCAGCCTTCACGTCTTCCAGGCGCTCGGGAGCCACGGTGACCTCGAAGATCTCGCCGCCGTCGCCGATGTCGTCGGCGCCCGCCTCGAGCGCGATCTCGAAGACCTTCTCCTCGGCCGCGGCGCTCTTGTCGACGGTGATGAGCCCCTTCTTCGAGAACATCCAGCCGACGCACCCGTTTCCCCGAGGTTGCCGCCGTTCTTGCCGAAGACGTTGCGGATCTCGGCGACCGTACGGTTGCGGTTGTCGGTGAGCACCGAGACCATGATGGCGACACCGGCGGGACCGTAGCCCTCGTAGTTGATCTCCTCGTAGGAGACGCCCTCGAGATCGCCGGTGCCCTTCTTGATGGCGCGCTCGATGTTGTCGGCCGGCATGCTCGCCTGCTTGGCGGTCGTGACGGCGGTGCGCAGCCGCGGGTTGGCGTTGAGGTCACCGCCCCCCATGCGCGCCGCGACCGTGATCTCCTTGATCATCTTGGTGAAGATCTTGCCCCGCTTCTGGTCCTTGATCGCCTTCTTGTGCTTGATCGAGCTCCATTTGGAATGCCCGGACATGAGACTTCCTTTCGTCGCCCGTTCTTGCGCGGCGGCGCGCGCCGGCTCGATCGGAGGGATGCGCGCGCCTGGCGCGCAGGCGCGCCGCTCGCGATCGGACTCGCAGACCCCTGTGGTTACCATAGCCGGGCGCCGCAAGTAAATCGACGAGGCGTCTCGCGCACTTGTGGGCCGCGTACGACGCACGCTACAAGGCGGCCATGGGGTGGGGTCGGGGTATGGGTCGGCGCGTGCTCGGCGTGCGCGCCGTGCGCGTCACGCTGCTCGCGGCCGCGCTCGTCGTCGCGGGGTGCGGTACCCGCGCGCCGATGCCCGAGCCGGGTCACCCGCAGATCGGCGTCGCGTCCTGGTACGGGCCGGGCTTCCACGGGCACGCGACCACGAGCGGCGAGATCTACAACGCGTACGACCTGACGGCGGCCCATCCGCGACTCCCGCTCGGCACGCGCGCGCGGGTGACGAACCTGACGAACGGCAGCGCCGTCGACGTGCGCATCAACGATCGCGGGCCATTCGTGAAGGATCGCGCGATCGACCTCTCCTACGCGGCCGCCCAGAAGCTCGGTGTCGTCGGACCGGGTACGGCGCCGGTGCGGATCGAAGTGATCGCGCGTCCACCCGGCGACTTCACCCGCGTGCGCTACTGCGTGCAGATCGGGTCGTTCGGCGAGCGCGAGAAGGCGGACGCTGTGCGCGCCAACCTTGCCCCCACATATGACGACGTCTATATAAGCCCGGTGCGGGCGCGCGCAGAGCTCTTCTACCGAGTGCGCGTCGGTCCGTACGACGAGCGACACGATGCCGAGCGGCGCGCCGTCGAGTTGAGCAGCATCGGCTTCCCCGCCGTCGTCACCGAGGAGCCCGTACGTTGAGGCGCGCGCTCGCGCTGGCGCTCGTCTGCACGCTCGCCGGCGGTTGCGCGTCCTATCGCTTGATTCGCGACGGCCAGGTCAACGTCGGCGCGGCGGATCGCGTGAGGGCCAAGCTCGTCGCCGTTCGTGGTCTCTCCTTTCGCCAGCCGGTGCCGGTCGAGGCCGTCACGGTGGCGCAGGCGCGCACGATGCTCGACCGCGAGCTGCACGCGCAGTACAGCACCGAGGAGCTCGCCACCTTGAGCCGCGTCTATGCGCTGCTCGGATTGGTTCCCGCCGGCACCGACCTCGAGCGCGCGTATCTCGATCTGTACAGCGCGCAGATCGCCGGCTTCTACGACCCGATCGAGCGACGCATGGTCCTGGTCGAGGGCGTCGTCACCCCCGACTTCACGACCCGCCTCCTCGAAGGCGTGATGCGCCGCGACTTCGCGGGCGAGCTCGTACTCGCCCACGAGCTCACGCACGCGCTCCAGGACCAGTACTACGGCCTCGACTTCGGGCGCAACAATCTTGGCGAGGACGACGCCCAGCTGGCACGTCACGCGGTCTATGAGGGCGACGCCACGCTCGCCGGATTCGCCGCGGTGCTCGGTCAGTTGAAGCCGGGCGCCGCGGTGTCGCTCGCGCACAAGCTCGAAGGCATCCCCGGCGCGATGGCGCGCGCCTATCCGGAGATTCCGGCGGCCGTGCGCGAGACCGTCGTGTTCCAGTACGTCGCCGGCGTGAACTTCGTCTCCTGGGCGTACCAGCGCGCGGGCTGGGAGGGCGTGAACGCGCTGCTGGCGCATCCGCCGGTCTCGACCGAGCAGGTGCTCCATCCCGACAAGTACTTCATCCACGCCGAGTATCCCCTGTCGATACACGTCGCCGGCCTCGCGTCGTACGTGCGGGACGGCTGGCAGGTCGTGGAGAACGCCACCGTGGGCGAGTTCCTGATCCGCGTGCTCGGCGAGCAGTTCCTCTCCGGAGCGCGCGCGCAGGCGGTGGCCGCGGGATGGGACGGCGACCGTCTGGTCGCGTTCACCCACGGCACCGACGTCGCGCTGGCCTGGCTGACGGCGTGGGACAACGAGACCGAGGCGGCGGAGTTCTTCGCCGGCTATGCGGCCATCCTGGCCGCCAAGCATCCCGGCAGCGCGAGCGCACCCGCCGCCGACGCAACCGTGGTAGCGTCGTCCGAGGGCGCCGCGCCCTACCGGCTCGAACGCCACGGCACGATGGTCTTGTCGATCGAGGGGCCGCTCGACGACGACCTCACCCGGGCCGCCGACCGCATCTGGCGTCACAGCACGTCGCAGCGCACGACGCCGTGGGTGCCCATCGATCTCGCGGCGGTGCACCGCTAAACGCCCGTCCGCCCTTCCGCGGCGTACCGCCGCGGCCTTGCTCAGTCGAACAGCCGCAGGAAACCCTGGGCGTGGAGCGCCTCGGCGAAGGACTCTTCGTACGCGGTCTCCGGCGACTCACGCACCATGCGGTCGAGCGCGTGCGCGTCGTCCCCGACGAGGATGCGCCAGCGGTCGGTGCGCACGCCCTCGAGGATAACCGTCGCCGCCTGCGCCGCGGTGACCGGCGCGTTGTCGCGAAACGCGAGGGCGAGGTGGTGCATGGCGCTCCGGACGTCGTCGTCGCTCATCGCGTCGACAGGGAGGCCACGGTGGGCGAGCACCTCCCGGACCGCCCGCACGTCGTCCGCTCCCATGTGCAACGCGTCGGGCTTGCCGAGGACCTTGGCGGTGTTCATGACGATCGAGGTGCCGATGTGACCGGGCATCACGACGGCGACCTTCACGTGCGGGGCGTTGACGCGCAGATCGGTGATGAGCGCCTCCGAGAAGCCCTTCACCGCGAACTTGGCGCTGCTGTACGCGGTGTGCGCGATGCCGGGGCCGAGGGCGGCCCAGAAGCCGTTCACGCTGCTGGTGTTCACGATGTGAGCGTGCGTGCTCGCGATCAGCGACGGAAGGAAGGCGCGCGTACAGTAGTAGACGCCGAACCAGCACACTCCGAACGTGCGCTCCCATTCGGCGCGGTCGTCCTTCACGAAGCTGCCGCCGCCGCCGATGCCGGCGTTGTTGAACAGCAACTCGACGTGATCGGTCGCGTGGTCGCGCAGGACGGCATCGCGGAACGCGAGGACCTGTCGCTCGTCCGCCACGTCGCACCCGTGCGTCGTCACCCGCACGCCGGAGGGCGCGCCGCTCTCGCAGAGCCGCTTCGTCTCAGCCATGTTCTCGGTCGAGACGTCGCACGTCGCCACATGGCAACCGGCGGCGCTCAGCTGCTCCGCCAGCGCCCGCCCCATGCCCGTGCCGCCGCCGGTCACGACCGCCAGCTTGTCGCGGAAATCCTTCATGTCGTCCTATCGCATCGCTCAGCCGCGCCGCCGCGTCAACGCCCCCGGGGCGGGCGGCGACGCGGCGGCGTGGTCTCGCCCACGATCCAGGCGAGGTAGTCCGGCGCGCCGCCTTCGATCGGCAGCACGATCACCTCCGGCAGCTCGTAGCTGTGGAGCGCCCGGATGCGCGCCGCGACGCGGTCGGCGGTCCCGCGCCGCGTCTTCACGACGAGCAGGAGCTCCTCCGCGCGCTCCACGGCCCCGCGCCAGCGGTACACCGACGTGACCGGCGCGATGTTCACACACGCGGCGAGCCGCTCCCCGACCAGCGTCGACGCGATCCGCTCCGCCTCGGCACGCGAGCCGGCGGTGCTGAGCACGACGACGGCGGTGGCGCGACCCGCGGTCATGCGGCGGCACGGCGCGCGGTCACGGTGCCTCTCCGCCGAGCCGGCTGCCCGCGGCCACCCAGGCGTCGATCAGCCGCGGATACTCGATCGTCTTCGCCGGGATCGGCGGCCGCTCCGGCGGCCGCGCGCGTCGCCGGCGCCAGCGGCGCCGCAGCCGTCCACGCCAGCCACCGAGCGCGTGCGCCGACGGCAGCACCTCCGCCACCTCGAGGTCGCGCCGCAGGCTCGCCGCGGCAGCGGGCGCGACGTACCCGCGCCGCGCGAGATCGTCGAGCGAGTTCCGCAACCGCTCGCGTGTGTAGGCGGAGCGCTCGAGCAGCGAGCGCCCGACGGCCACCACGGCGCCCGTCGGTACGACCCCCTCCTGGCGCAGCACGACCGCGGTCTGGAAGTAGTTGAAGGTCGGCACGAGACGCGCGCCGAACGCATGGAAGCGCTCCGGCGGCGTGCGGCGCTCGAGATTGATCAGGATGCGCCGCACGGCATCCGCCGGGACCACCCGCTGGCTGAGCGCCTTGATCTCGACCAGCCGCGCCGGATCGATGCGCAGCCGCACGAGCACGTCGGCGAGCACGTCGGGGTCGAGCCGTCCCGCGATGACGTCGGCGTACAGACGAGTAGATGAGCGGATCGGATTCCCAGTCGTCGCCGAAGAGGAACTCGACCGCTCCGGGCGGTGCCGCGAGCCGGGCCTTCAGCAGCTCCGCCAGCTTGAAGCCGACCTGCTCGCGCAGGAACCGGAAGCGGCCGCGCACCAGGTGCTGCAGCTGGTCCTTGAAGACCATGCCGTCGCACTCGATGCCGTCGAGCGCCAGCTTCTCGCGGATCGCGCGCCCGATCTGCGGCGGGCTCGCGGAGATGAAATACACGAAGGCGGCGCGCTGCTCGCGCCGCGCGCTCGTCTTCAACGCGCGGATGAGGGCCACGACGCCGGGCTCGTCCACCTTGTCCTCGGCGCGCTCGAACGGCACCCGCATCATCTTCCGCAGGCTCTCGAAGTCGCTCTTGAGGTAGGTCTTGTCGAGGTCCCACCGATAGATCACGGTCGCCGGCGCCGGCCGTGGCCGAACGCGGCCGCGCCCGATCAGGCGCGACCAGCGACGCGCCCCTGGCCAGCGCCCGAGGAGCCCGCTCCACCCGATCACCGGATCGCCTGGATGCCGGCGGCGATCTCTCCGGGAACGCCGTCGCGCACCGCCTTGGCGGCCACCTTCACCGCGTTCTCGATCGCCCGCGCGGTGGAGCGGCCGTGGGCCTTGAGGAACAGGTGCTCGAAGCCGAGGAGCGGCGCGCCGCCGTACTTCGTGTAGTCGGCGAGGTGCGCCACCTCGCGGATGCCGCGTGACAGCAGCGCCATACCGAGGCGCCACAGGACGCGCTGCTTCACGGCGTTGCTCGCCACGTCGGTCACGACGTCGGCAATGCCCTCGATCAGCTTCAACACGACGTTGCCGAGCAACCCTTCGCACACGATCACGTCGGCGCGTCCCTTGGTGACGTCGTTGCCCTCGATGTTGCCGACGAAATCGATCCCGCCGAGACCCGCGAGCTGTTGGTAGGCCTCGGTCAGCACATCCCCGCCCTTGAAGGACTCGATGCCCATGTTGAGCAGTCCCACGCGCGGCCGGTCGACCTTGGAGACGCGGCGCGCGTACGCGCTGCCCATCACCGCGAACTGCACCAGGTCGAGCGCGTCGCAACGGATCGTGGCGCCGACGTCGAGGAGGAGTGCCAGCTGGTCCTGCCCCGGATACTCCGTCTGGCGCGGGTAGACGCTTGCCAGCGCCGTCTTGCGGATCCCCTTGATCGCGCGGAAGTGCCGCGCGCAGGCGAGGATGCAGGCGCCGGTGTTGCCGGCGCTCACGAGTGCCTGCGCGTGCCCGTCGGCGACGAGCTTGGCGCCGACGGCGATCGAGGCATCGCGCTTGACCTTGAGCGCCTCCTTCGGCGCCTCGTCCATGCCGACCACCTCGCCCGCGTGGCGGATGCTGATGTGCTCGGGATTGTACGACACGGACTCGAGGATGCGCTGGATGCGATGCTCGTCCCCGACGAGCACGCACTCGATCGCCGTCGAGAGCGAGGCGCGGGCGACGCCCTTCACCACCTCGTCCGGCGCGAGGTCACCGCCCATGGCATCGACGGCGACTATCGGCACGCCCCCTCCCTCACGCCAGTCGGCGCCGCAGGGCCGCCGCCGTCGATCCGGTGTTTGAACGCCTTTCGTCCGTCGATCGTCAGGACCGGAATGTCGAGCCCGTAGACGGCGGAGAGATCCGGGTCGGCGCTCACGTCGACGATCTCGAGCGTGCACGGCGTCGTGCGCCGTACCTCGTCCACCACCGCCTTCATCTCCTCGCACAGCTCGCAGTCCGGCTTGCCGTAGAGCACGAGGTGTCTCACGGCGCACGGAGGGATCGCCGGCCGGGGCGCACGCGCTCCGGCGCACCGCGTGCCAGGCGCGCCAGCGCCCGGCGAGTGCGCGGGCAGGGCGTTTCGCCGAGCGTCGCGAGCGTGGTCACGTGGCGCGTGAGGTGCGCGACATCGACGTCCGTGTTGACGTCGTACCAGCAGGGCAGCACCACGGGCGCGATGCGCGCCCGGGCCAGCCGCGCGAGCGTGCGCGCCAGGACCTGCCCGCTCTTCCAGGGAATGCGCGAGAACAGATCGGGCAGCGGCGCGCGCACACCGAGGAGATTGTAGCGGCCGTCGAGCGTCGGCCCGACCACGACGCGCGCCTGCGCCAGCGCATGCAGACGCGGCGGCGACGTGCGCGAGCGGCAAGGTCGGCGCGTCGCTGCCGAGGAGGACGACCCGCGGCACCGAGTCGAGCGCCATCGTCGCGAGACGGCGGAGCCGCGTGCCGAGATCGCCCTCGCCCTGCACGATCAGCGACAGGCCGTGGCGACGCGCCAACGCTGCCACCCAGCCGTCGGAGAGCAGACGATCGGACGCCAGCGCGAGGGGAACCTCCGGCGCGAAACGCTCGCAGGTATCCTCGACGAACGCGCGGTAGAGGTCGGCGGCGCCGGCCGCGCCGAACGTCGGCATCAGACGTCTCTTCACCATGCCGGGGATCGGCTCACGGACGAGCATCACGACGAGGGCTCTCGTGTGGGCACTGGCGGGGTCGATGCTGTTCTGTACCCGGCGTTGACAGGAGGAGCAAGCTCACATACTGAACGGGATTCGGCTGCGAGGGAATTACCTATGGACTACGCCGTCATTCGCTCCGGAGGGAAGCAGTATCGCGTGCATCCCGGGGAGACGATCCGTCTCGAGAAGCTGCCCGCGGAGCCGGGCGCGGGATTCGTGTTCACCGACGTGCTGCTGACGTCGTCCGACGGCGGCCTGCAAGGTCGGCAAGCCCCTGCTCGACGGCGTGCGCGTGACGCGGCGAGATCGTGCGTCACGAGAAGGCCAAGAAGATCCTCGTGTTCAAGAAGAAGCGACGCAAGAACTACCGTCGCCGCCAGGGTCACCGCCAGCACCTCACGGTCGTCCGCGTGACGGGCATCGAAGGGACGGCGGCCGCGTCCCCGGTCGCGGAGGGCGAGCATGGCGCATAAGAAAGGGCAGGGAAGCAGCCGGAACGGCCGTGACAGCCAGGGCCAGCGCCGCGGCGTGAAGGTCTTCGGCGGCGAGATCGCGAAGGCGGGAAACATCCTCGTCCGCCAGGTCGGCACGCGCGTCCATCCCGGCACCAACGTCGGTCTCGGACGCGACTTCACGCTGTTCGCGAAGATCGACGGCGTCGTGCGCTACGAGCGCTTCGGGAAAGACCGCAAGCGCGTCAGCGTCTACTCCCTCTAGCCCCGGCTCGCTCCCGGCAACCCCGCCACACCCGCCCCGCCGGCCTCTCCCCGCGGCATCCGCGACCCGACCCTGACGGCGTGGCGCGGCGGCGGCTGCGCTGCGCTATACTTCGGTCGTTCCATGAAGTTCGTCGACGAAGCGCGGATCTCGGTAAAGGCGGGCGACGGAGGTCGCGGCTGCCTGGCGTTCCTGCGCGAGAAGTACCGGCCCCACGGGGGGCCGAGCGGCGGTGATGGCGGGGCGCGGCGGCGACGTCGTGGTACGAGCGGATGCCGGGCTGACGACGCTCCTCGACTTCCGCTTCCAGCGGAACCTCGAGGCCGAGCGCGGCGAGCACGGGCGCGGCAAGGAGCAGACGGGGGCCGCGGGTGCGTCGCGCGTCGTACGCGTGCCGGTCGGCACGCGCATCCTCGAGGCCGAGTCGGGAGCGCTGGTCGCCGATCTCGACCGGGCCGGGGTCGGAGGTCGTCGTCGCGCACGGCGGTCGTGGCGGGCGGGGAAACGCCCGTTTCGCGACCGCGACGAACCGCGCGCCGCGGCGCACCGAGCCCGGGCTGCCGGGGCGAGACGCGCGAGCTGCGGCTCGAGCTGCGCCTGCTCGCCGACGTGGGACTGGTCGGCTATCCGAACGCGGGGAAATCGACGCTCATCGCCGCGGTGTCGGCGGCGCGGCCGCGGATCGCCGACTACGCGTTCACGACGCTCGTACCGAACCTCGGCGTGGCGCGCGTCGACGACGACGCGATCGTGATCGCCGACATCCCCGGGCTTGATCGAGGGCGCGCATCTCGGCCTCGGCCTCGGCACGCGCTTTCTCCGCCACGTGTCGCGGACGGCGGTGCTCGTGCACCTGATCGATCTCGCCGCCGACGCGCGATCCACTCGCCGCGTATCGCGCCGATGAACCACGAGCTCGCCGCGTTCGATGCCGAGCTGGCGGCAAAGCCGCAGATCGTCGTCGCCACGAAGCTCGATGTGACCGAGGCGCGGGAGCGGCTCGCGGGCACGGCGGCGCGATTCGCGGAACTCGGGATCGAGCTGCACGGCGTCTCCGCGGTCACCGGCGCCGGCGTGGGCGCGCTGCTGACACGCATCGCGTCCGCCGTCCGCCAGGCGCGCCGCGCGGCCGCGGACGAGGTGGACAGGCGGCACGACGCCGCCGTCGGCGCGGCGCTCGCCCCGGAGCCGTCGTGACGCAGCTCGCGCACAAGAGCGCGCTCGTCACCCGCGCGCGCCGCGTCGTGGTGAAGATCGGCAGCGGCGTACTGACGGACGGCGCGGGCCTGCGGCGCGACCGTCTCGAGGCGCTGGCCGCGGAGCTCGCCGCCGTGCTGCGCGACGGGCGCGAGGTCGTCGTGGTCACGTCGGGCGCCGTCGCGGCGGGAGTCGCGCGACTCGAGCTGCCGCAACGCCCGCGCACGATTCCGCACAAGCAGGCCGCGGCGGCCGTCGGCCAGATCGGGGTCATGGCCGCCTATGACGCCGCGTTCGGCGCGCACGGGCTGCGCGTCGCGCAGCTGCTGCTCACCCGCGACGACTTCTCGAATCGCCACCGTTACCTGAACGCGAAGCACGCGATGGGCGTGCTCCTCGAGTGGCGGGTCGTCCCGATCGTCAACGAGAACGACACGGTCGTCGTCGACGAGATCAAGCTCGGCGACAACGACAACCTGTCGGCGCTCACGGCGGCGCTCGTCGAGGCGGATCTGCTCATCATCCTGAGCGACGTCGCCGGCCTGTACACCGCCGACCCGCGTCGCGTTCCCGACGCGGCGCCCGTCCCGCTGGTCACCGCGGTCACCCCCGACGTCGAGGCGATGGCAGGCGATGGTGGTCCGCTCGGCACCGGCGGCATGGCCACCAAGCTGGCTGCCGCAAAGAAGGCCGCGGCGTCCGGTATCGCCACCGTCATCGCCGACGGCACGGGGCCGCGCGTGGTCGACGGCGGTGCTCGACCCGGCGCGGGAGATCGGCACGCTCGTGCTGCCGGCGCGCGATCGGCTCGCGAGCCGCAAGCGCTGGATCGCCTACACGCTGAAGCCGGGCGGGACGCTCGTGGTCGACGACGGCGCGCGCGGCGCGATCACGGCCCACGGGCGGAGCCTCCTCCCCTCCGGCCTGCGCGAGGTGCGCGGTGCGTTCGGCGCGGCGCCTGCGTGCACTGCGTCGGCCTCGACGGTCGGGAGTTCGCCCGCGGCCTGGTGAACTACGGGGCGGCCGAGCTCGACAAGATCAAGGGCCGCCACTCGCGTGAGATCGAGGCGACGCTCGGCTACAAGGTGAGCGACGAGATCATCCACCGGGACGACCTGGTGGTCGTGCAGTGCGAGCAGGCATGGGAGGGGCCATGAACGACGTCGACCGTGCCGCCGGCGGCATCGGCAGCGCCGGCAGCAGCGAAGCCGCCGGCAGCATCGAGGATCGCATCGTCGCCCTGTGCCGGGCGGCGCGCGCCGCCGCGCCGATCCTCGCCGGCGCCTCGACGGCGGCGAAGAACGCCGCGCTGCGGGCCGGCGCCGGCGCGCTCCGCCGCTCCGAGGCAGGCCTCCTCGCCGCCAACGCCGAGGACGTCGGGCAGGCGCGCGCCGAAGGTGCGGCGCCCGCCTTCCTCGACCGCCTGACGCTCACGCCGGCGCGCATCGAGGCGATGGCGGCCGGCGTCGAGCAGGTCGCCGACCTTCCCGATCCGGTCGGCGAGACGATCAGCGAGTGGACGCGGCCGAATGGCCTCCGACATCGCGCAGGTGCGGGTGCCGCTCGGCGTCATCGGCATCATCTACGAGTCGCGGCCGAACGTGACCGCGGACGCCGCGGCGCTCTGCCTCAAATCGGGAAACGCCGTCGTCCTGCGCGGCGGCAAGGAGGCCTTCCGCACCAGCCGCCTGATCGCCGCCACGCTCCGCGACGCGGCCGGCGAGCTGCCGCGCGACGCGCTCGCGTTCGTGGATACGACGGACCGCGAGGCGGTACGCGTGCTGTTGCGCCAGGCGGACGCGATCGACGTGATCATCCCGCGCGGCGGCGAGGATCTCATCCGCGCGATCACCGAGGGCTCGCGCATCCCGGTGATCCAGCACTTCAGCGGCATCTGTCACGTCTACGTCGACCGTGCGGCCGACGTCGCGGTCGCGGAGCGCATCTGCATCAATGCCAAGACGCAGCGTCCCGGCGTGTGCAACGCCATGGAGAACCTGCTGGTGCATCGCGACGTCGCGGCGCGCTTCGTGCCGGCGATCGGCGAGAAGCTCCGTGCCGCCGGGGTCGAGCTGCGAGGCTGCCCCGAGACGCTGCGGCTCCTGCCGTTCGCCAAGCCGGCGACGGACGCCGACTGGACCACGGAGTATCTCGATCTCGTGCTGGCGGTGAAGGTCGTCGACTCGCTCGACGAGGCCATCGCGTTCATCCGCCGCCACGGGTCCGGACTGGCCGATGCCATCGTCACGACCGACGACGCCGCCGCGGGACGCTTCACCCGCGCCATCGACTCCGCCGCCGTCTTCGTCAACGCGTCGACGCGCTTCACCGACGGCTTCGAGTTCGGCTTCGGCGCGGAGATCGGCATCAGCACCAATCGGCTGCATGCGCGCGGGCCCATGGGCCTGCGCGAGCTCACCACGTACAAGTACGTCGTGCACGGCAGCGGCCAGGTACGCGCGTGAGCGGCGCGCGGACGGACCTCCCGTGCGGGTAGGCCTCTTCGGAGGCACCTTCAACCCCGTGCACGCGGCGCACCTCCGTGCGGCCGAGGAGGCCCGCGAGGCCTGCGCGCTCGATCGCGTCGAGTTCGTGCTGGCGGCGATTCCGCCGCACAAGCCCGGCGCCGCGATCGCGTCGGTGTCCGATCGGCGCCGCATGGTCGAGCTGGCGATCGCCGACAACCCGGCGTTTGCCCTCAATACCAGCGAGGTCGATCGTCCCGGGCTCTCGTACTCGATCGATACGATCCTCGCCGCGCAGACGCGCGCGCCCGCCGCCCGGTTCACGTTCCTCCTCGGTGCCGACGCCTTCGCCGAGATCGAGAGCTGGAAGCGCTACGACGAGATCTTCACGCGCTGCGACGTGTGCGTCCTCTCCCGGCCGGGGAGCACGATCGCACGCCCGCCGATTGCGATGGAAAAGACGTTCTGTTACGATTCCGCTCGTCGCGTGTATGTCCACGTCTCCGGAAACGCGCTCCGCTTCCTCGCCATCACACCGCTCATGATCTCCGCCTCCGACATACGGCAACGCCGTGCCGAGGGACGCTCGATCCGCTATCTCGTGCCCTGCGCGGTCGAGGCCTACCTGCGCGAGCGCGAGACTCTACGCCGGGGGGATCGCGGCATCTTGACCCCGCCCGACGGCCTGCAGAAAGCGCTTCTCTGCATCCGGGCGGCGTTGGACAAGAAGGCGCTGGACTCGTCGTGCTCGACGTCGGCACGCTGACGTCGATCGCCGACTACCTCATCCTCTGCACCGGCCGCTCCGACCGTCAGGTGCAGAGCATCGCGCAGGCGATCGAGGAGGCGCTCGAGGCCGAGGGCGCACGGCCGATCTCCATCGAGGGCATGCAGCGCGGGCAGTGGGTGCTGCTCGATTGCGTTGACGTGATCGTCCACGTGTTCTATCAGCCGGTTCGCGAGTTCTACGACCTCGAGCGGCTGTGGGAACACGCGCCCCGCGTGCAGTTGCCCGAGCCGCTCCGGACGCAGGCGCTCGCGGGTCACTGAACCACCGAGCGACCAAACCACGATGCTCCGGCTGACTATCATCCTCGCGACCATCGCCGCCGCGCTCGTCGGCCTCGGATACCTCTTCTATCTCGAATCCCGGGTCGGTGACGGTGCAGCTCTCGCGCTCGACGCAGTGTGAGCGCGCCCCTGCCGCTCGTGCTCCTCGCGGCCTTCAGCGTCGGCGCGGCGCTGACGTTCGTGATCGCGCTGGTACGCGCAGAGCCGCCATGCCGTGCTCGGCTGGCGCTCGCAGCGCGGCGCGCGGCGCGCGCGGCGCCAGCAGGTCCGCAAGGAGCACGGGCTCGGGCTCGCCTGGCTGGGCGAGCACGAGAAGGCGCGTGCGCTTGCTGGCCAAGGCGCTGCGCGACCGCCCGGACGATCTCGCGGCGTTTCTCCTGTTCGCCCGCACGTTCCTCGACGACGGCGAGCATCGCCGCGCCCGGGCGTGCTTGCAGGAGGGCCTCGACCGCCGCGGCCCCGATCCGAAATTGCTGCTCTTCCTCGGCCGAGGCGCAGCGCGGCGTCGGCGATCATCGCGCGGCCGATCGCGACGCTCGAGCGCGCCCGCCAGTCGGACCCGATGAGCCCGCGCATCCTCACCGCCCTGCGCGACGCGTACGTCGCGGCGGGGAGCTGGCCCGACGCCGCGCGCGTCCAGGAAAGCTATCTACTGGCGACCCGCGAGCCGCGGCCCACGCCGATGCCGAGCGACGCCTGGTCGGCATGCGCTACCAGAGCGCGCTCGCGGTGCAGGATCCGGGCGGACGCGCCAGCGAGCTGCGCGCCTTGCTGCGCGCCTTTCCGGATTTCGAGCCGGCCGCCGTCAGCCTCGGCGACGTGCTCGTCGAGATGGGACAGGTGCGCCAGGCCGAGCGCGTCTGGCGCCGGGCGCTCGCACGGGGCGCCCGCGCCGGCATCCTCGATCGACTCGAGCGCCTCCTGCGCGGCGGTCCGCGGGTGAAGCGGCTCGACTCCTTCACGCGCCGGCTGGTGCGGCGCCGTCCCGAGGACGGCACCGCGCGGCTCTTCCGCGCCCGCCAGCTCATCCGCGACGGCCGGCTCGACGAGGCGGGCAACGAGCTGTCCCTCGTGCCGGAGCCCTGGAACTCGCTTCCCGGCTACCATGCGCTGCTCGCCGAGCTGCACGTGCGTCGCGGTGCCCACGAGGACGCCGTCACGGCCTTCCGCCATGCGCTGGCGGCGGGCGCCGTCGGCGCCTTCCACTGCCGTGTGTGCGACGCGGAGGCCGATGAGTGGCGCGGCTTCTGCCCGAGCTGCGGCAGCTGGAGCAGCTACCGCTCGAGCTTCGAGCTCGACGGCGCCGCGCCGGCCCCCTCCGACCACTGAGCGCTCAGCGCGAGCGCCGCCGACGGCGCGCCCGTGCCGGCGTGTGCGGTGCGCTGCGCTCGCCGAACAGGAACCGATGCATGCGCGTCAGGCCGGCGACGTCGTGCAGATCGGAATCGAAGTTCGGCACGGTCACGAACGGGACCTTGCGCGAGAGGCCGCCGCGGAATTGCTCCATGCGGAGCGCCTCGCCGCGCGCCAGCAGCTGGTAGTCGACGAAGTTGCGTGCGAGCCAGCGCGCGCTCGGCGCGTCGATTCCGATCTCGACGACCGCCGCCTCGATCACCGCCTCGTCGCCGTGCGCGACGGTGCCGGCGGCGAACGCCTCCGGATCGGCGGGGAACTCCTCGTGCACGCGATTGAACACGACGCCCTTGAGCGGCATGCGCAGGGCGCGGATCCGATCGGAGAAGAACTCCGCTTCGGTGAGGACCTGCTCCTCCGGTCCGGTGACGAGGAGAAAGGCGGTCGTCGCCGCGCGCAGCACGTCGTGGATCGTCTCGGTGCGCGCCGAGAACGCGTCGAACATGCCGCTCATCGCCGAGAAGAAGTCCGAGATCTCGGCGAGCGCGGCAATGCCGGTCGCCTCCTCGAGCTTGCGGAAGAGGAAGCCGGCGGTGCGATTCATCGCCTTGGCGGCGACCCAGCCGCGGGAGAGGTACGGCATGACCAGCCAGCGCACCAGGCGGCGATCGAGGAAGTCGCGTATGCGCTCGGGTGCCTCGAAGAAGTCGAGGGCATGCTTGGTCGGCGGGGTGTCGAGCACGATCAGATCGTAGGCCCCGCTCTCGACCAGGACGCAGAGCTGCTCGATCGCCATGTACTCGTACGAGCCCGCGAAGTTCTCGCGAGAGGTTCAGGTAGAAGCGGTTGCGGAGGATGCGCTCGCGGACGTCGTCGGAGGGGGCGTGGCGCGCTACCAGGCGGTCCCACGATCCCTTCTGGTCGAGCATCATCGCCGAGAGCGTCCCCGGCGCATCGAGGCCGTGGCGCGCCATCACCGCGGGGTCCACGAGGCGCGGCTCGTCGCCGAGCGCGCCGAGACCGAGCGAGTCGGCGAGCCGGCGCGCCGGATCGATCGTCAGCACGACGGCGCGGCGCCCCTGCATCGCGCCCCAGAGCGCGATCGCCGCCGACGTCGTCGTCTTGCCGACCCCGCCCGAGCCGACACAGATGACGACGCGATGATCGCGGACGATCGCGTCGAGCATCAGCGTCCCCCGGACGCCGGGCCGCCCGCCGGCTTCGCGCGACGCCCCCCCGCCGTCGCCGCCCGCGCGACGGCGCCGAGCGCCGCGAGCTGCCGTTCCGCGCCGGCGAGGAGCTGGCGGACCTCTCCGAGGCCGAACTCCTCGGAGAAGAGGAACGGCAGCTCGACCGTCGCCATGGGAACGCTCGACCGCAGGCGCTGCAGGTAGTGCGCGTTGATCGCCGCCCACCCGGCCTCCTCCCGGCCGCACCGCAGCACGTTCGCCACGAGCGGCGACGCCGCTGGCAGCGCCGGCAGAGCGTCGGCCGCGAGCGGCGCCGCGTGCACGCGGTTCACGAACAGCACGCCGAGCGGGACGCGCAGGTGGTCCCGGAGCTGCAGGTACATCTCGCTGGTCTCGTTGACGGGCATCTCCTCGGCGGTCGTCACCGGACACACCGCCGTGCGCGCGGGGTCACGCAGCAGGTCGAGCACCTTGCGCGCCTCGCGCTGGACCAGGCCGGCGCCGAACGCATCGTGCGCCGCGGCCGGCATGCGGAGATACTGCAGACTGTGTCCGGTCGCCGGCGCGTCCACGACGATCGCGTCCCATTTCTTGCCGCGCGCCGACTCGAGCTGCTCCTCGTACCAGATCTTGCCGACGGTCATGAGCTCCTTCAGTCCGGGCGCCGCGGCGACGAAGTGATGGTACAGCTTGCTGCCGACGACCATCTTCTGGACGCGCTTCACCGGCAGCACGAGGCCGAGGTATTCCGACAGCGCGGTCTCGCCGTCGATGGTGAGAAAGCAGAGGCCGGGGAAGACCTCCATCGGCGCATCCGTGCCGCCGTCGACGCCGAGCACCTCGCCGAGGCGGCGGCCCGGGCCCATCTGCGCGAGAAGCACCCGCTTGCCGCGCTCCGCCAGCGCCACCGCAAGGAGCGCGGCGACCGTGCTCTTGCCGACGCCGCCCTTCCCCACCACGAAGAGCACCCGCCGCTGAAGGAGGTCGTCCGTCATTCGACGTTCCGTAGCCGGTCACGGTATCATCGCGCCGGATGATGGACCACCGACAGCACGCCGACGTGCCCGGGTGAGTGTCGGCGCGGCGCTCGTCATCTTCATCGCCGGGGTCGCGGCGGGCCTCGTCAACGCCGTCGCCGGCGGCGGCACCCTGCTCTCCTTCCCGGCGCTGGTATGGCTCGGGCGCGACCCGATCGTCGCGAACGTCACCAACACGATCGCGCTCTGGCCCGGATCGCTCGCCGGCATGCTCGGCTTCCGCCGCGAGCTGCGCGGCGGCGGGCGGCTCTTGCTCCTGCTGGCCGTCCCTTCGGTGCTCGGCGCGGTCGCGGGTGCGACGTTGCTGCTGCACACCTCCTCGCGCACCTTCAGCCGTCTCGTGCCGTGGCTCATCCTGTTCGCGACGGCGCTCTTTGCCGCGCAGGGACCGATCATGCGCGCGCTCCCGCGCTCGCCGCTCGACGCCGCCGGGCGCGACGACGCGACGGGGCGCGCGCGATCCGTGACGCCGCGGTGGGCCCTGAGCGCCGCGCTCTTCCAGTTCGCCGTCGCCGTCTACGGCGGCTACTTCGGCGCCGGGATGGGCATCATCATGCTCGCCGCGCTCGGCCTCCTCGGCATCACCGACATCTTCCAGATGAACGGCCTGAAGAACGCGCTCGCGTTCGCCGTCAACGCCGTGGCGGCGATCTACTTCGGCTCGTACGCGCAGGTCGGGTGGGCCGACGCGCTGGTGCTGGCCGCAGGGGCGATCACCGGCGGCTGGGGCGGCGCCGCGGTGGCGCGTCGCGTCGGCCGCGAGGCGATTCGCCGTGCCGTGATCGTGATCGGCCTCGCGATGGCCGCGTCGCTCGCCTGGCGGCATCCCTGACGCGGCCGCCCCGCCGCGGGCGGCCTGCTGGTCCCCGGATCAGTGGCAGGTGAGCTTGGCGGCGGTTCCCGCGCAGCGCGGCTTGAGGCCGCCCGGCGGGTTCCACGCCACGCTGGCGCATTCCGGCTGCGCGCCCAGGATGACGGTGGTGCGCACGGCGGACACGTCGGGCAGCCCGACGGTCGCAACGCCCTTGCCCGTCATCGACCAGAGCAGCAGCCCGTCGGTCTTGCGCGAGCGGTCCCTCACGACCGCCTTCGTGATGCCGCCGTGCGTCCCCGCGGGATCGCGGTAGGTCCAGGTCGTGCCGGAACGGTTCAGCGTCCAGCCGACACGGCTCACCGCGGCGCCCCCCGGCAAGGTGACGTCGAGGCCGCCCGGTCCGGACGCCGCATCGACGACCAGACGAATGCCGTTCGCGACCGGATCGACGCCCGTCCAAGGCCTGGGGATCACGGCCTGGCCTTTCGCACTGAGCGAGAAGGGCGTGGCGCGCAAACGCAGCGACGGCTTCGCGAGCGCGATCCCGCTTCCGCACGCGGCGGCGTTGGCGCAGGCGCAACCGGTGCACACCTCGCCGGCAGCGCAATCACCGTCGGCCTCGCACTGCTCGCCGGGATCGACGTTGCCGTCACCGCAGTGCAGGAGCTGGCGCTCGTACGCCCCGACGTCGACGCCCGTACCGACCGGACGCGCGCCGCCGTCGAGGTCGTCGGGCGGCGCCCCGTTCGCGGTGCCCGCGTCCAACGCCGGACTCGTCGGCGCGAGGTGGAAGTCGCTCGTCGGCCCGACGAACAGGGTGGACGGCGTCGCGATGAAGGAGTGCAGATCGTAGCCGAGCCCCTGCCAGGCGGCGAGGCCGATCACGGTGTCGCCGCTGTCGATGCTGAAGCGGCTCATCACGCTGTTGTAGTCGCTCACGAAGCCCGGACGGCTCGAGTCGTCGATGTCGATCACGCCGCGAAACGCGTGGTAGCTGTAGAGGATGTTGTTGATCACCCGATTGCCCGTCGAGCCCGTGTTGATGTTGACGCACCAGCGCGCGTCGAGGGCGTTGATGATGGTGTTGTTCACGACGAGGTTGTTGCTGGAGCCGGTGGCGCCGTCGATGCGGTAGAGGCTGATGCCGCTCGCGTGGTTGTCGTAGAGGAGGTTGTTGCGCACGACGCTGTCGGTGACGCCGTCCATGTTGATGCCGGAGCCGCCGCCGGCACCGTTGCCATAGATCACGTTCCGCTCGACGAGGGCGTTCGAGATGATGCCGTCCTCGCCCTGGCTCAGGTCGCCGTTCATGTGGATGCCATTGGCGTGGTTGTCGTGGACGACGTTGCCGCGGATGATCGGCCGATCGCCGCTGTTCGAGACGTAGATCCCGTGCTCGATGACCGAGTCGTGCGCCTCGTTGTTCTCGATCGTGAAGTCGTACGCGTGCCCGCTGAAGATGCCCCAGTGGCCGTTGTGCCCCGTGTGGCAGTTGCGCACGGTCACGAACGACGACACCGCGACCCGGATGCCGGCGCGCGTCCGATCGTTCACGACGAAGCCGTCGATCACGACGTCGTGGGTGTTCTCGACGTTGATGCCGTCGGGCGTGGTGCCGTTGTCGGCGGTGATCCGTACCGCCGATCCGTCGGCCAGGAACGTGATCGGACTGCCGGGAGCGCCGCCGCGATCGAGATAGAAGCCCTGGTAGCTGCCGTCCTGCACGTGCACGGTGTCGCCGGGATTGACGAGGGCCGCCGCATGACCGAGCGTGGCCCAGGCGGTCGCGAGCGACAGGCCGTCGGCGCCGTCGCTGCCACCATTCTTCACGAAGTAGCTGGTCGCGGCGGCCGGCCCGGCGAGCGCGAGCGACACGGTCAGCGAGGCGGCGAGACGCGCCAGCGAAACCATCGCTGGAGATCTACGGCCGTGCGCGCGGCGCGGTCAAGGCGAGAATGGGCGGCGCACGCGCCAACCGGGCGGCGCGCCGCGTGCGCGGGTCGAGCGCGATGCGAACGCGCGCGCAAAGGCGCACGGCAGTCGCGCGAGCGTCAGCGCCCTTTCCACTGCGGCTTGCGCTTCTGCGTGAACGCGAGGACGCCCTCCATCATGTCCTCGGACTTGAAGAGCGCGCCGACCAACGGGTAGCTGCGCGCCATCGCGTCGGCGAGCGGAAGGCCGAGGCCGTCGAGCGCAGCCTGCTTCGTGGCGCGCACGGAGCTCGGCGCGCACTCGACGATGGCGTCGGCGAGACGCGCGGCGGCGGCGCGGAGACCGGCGGCGGGCACGACCTCGTTGACGAGGCCGACGGCTTGCGCTTCGGCGGCGGTGATCTGCCTGCCCGTCAGCAGCATGCCCATCGCGAGCTTCAGCGGGATCTGCCGCGGCAGCCGGTGCACCCCGCCCGCGAGCGCGGCGAGGCCGACCCGCGGCTCGGGAAGACCGAAACGGGCGTGATCGGCGGCGACGATCAGGTCGCACGCCAGCGCCAGCTCGAACCCGCCGCCGAGGGCGAAGCCGTTGACGGCGGCGATCGTCGGCTTGACGAGGTCGAAACGCGCCGTGATGCCCCCGAAGCCGCCGCTTCCGAGCGTGATGCTCTTGGTCCCGTGCTGCGCGGTGTACTTGAGGTCGTTGCCGGCGGAGAACGCCTTGTCGCCGGCGCCGGTGAGGACCGCGACCCAGCACTCCGCGTCGGCCGCGAAGTCGTCCCAGGCGGCCGAGAGCTCGAGGTTGGCCGGCGGATGCAGCGCGTTCATGACGTCGGGTCGGTCGATCGTGATCCATGCGACCCGACCGATCTTCTCGTAGGTGATGAACTCGTAGCCCATGACGTGCTCCTCCGCTGGCGTTGCTAGATGTCGAGCAGGACGATCTCGCCGCGGACGGCGCCACTGTCGATTCGCAGGCGGGCCGTCGCGATCGGCAACGTGAAACGCCGCGGACCAGCGCTCCCGGGATTGACGAAGAGTACCCCGTCGCGCTCCTCGATGCGAGGACGATGCGAGTGACCCGAGATCACCGCCGCCACGCCGTCCGCCACCGGATCGATCGCGAGCGCGTGACGGTCGTGCAGGACGTAGAGACGCGCGTCGCCGACCTCGAGCAGCGCCGTCTCCGGAATGTCGCCCGCCCACGCCGCGCGATCGTTGTTGCCGCGCACCGCCGTGACCGGGGCGATACGCCGCAGCTCGCGCAGGACCTCGGGCGCGCCGATGTCCCCGGCGTGGACGATCGCGTCGACACCGGCGAGCGCGGCGACCGCCTGTGGCCGCAGCAACCCATGCGTGTCCGAGATCACGCCGACGCTGCGGACGCTCACGCGTCCCAGCGGCGGAACGCGAGGCACACGTTGGCACCGCCGAAGCCGAACGAGTTCGAGAGCGCGACCCGCGGTGCGGCGGGTCGTGCGACGTTCGGAACGTAGTCGAGATCGCACGCCGGATCGGGCTCCTCGTAGTTGATCGTCGGCGGCAGCATGCCGCGTGCGAGCGTCAGCACCGTGTACGCGGCCTCGATGCCGCCGGCGGCGCCGAGCGTGTGGCCCGTCATCGACTTCGTCGAGCTCACCGCGACGCGCGACGCGTGCTCGCCGAAGACGCGTTTCAACGCCTCCGTCTCGCTGGCATCGTTGTACTGCGTCGACGTCCCGTGGGCGTTCACGTAGTCGACGTCCTCCGGCACGAGACCGCCGTCGGCGAGCGCCTGGCGGATGCAGCGCATGGCGCCCTCACCGCCCGGCGCGGGCGCCGTGATGTGGAACGCGTCCTCGTTTGTGCCGTAGCCGACGACCTCGGCGAGGATGCGCGCGCCCCGCGTCTGCGCGTGCTCGAGCGCCTCGAGCACCACGACGCCCGCGCCCTCCGCCATGACGAAGCCGTCGCGCCCCTTGTCGAACGGCCGGCTGGCACGCTCCGGCTCGTCGTTGCGCGTCGAGAGCGCGCGCATGGCGATGAATCCGCCGATGCCGAGGCCGCAGAGGGCCGCCTCGGTACCGCCGGCGATGACGGCGTCCTGGTAGCCGTGGCGGATGTGCCGCAACGCCTCCCCGATCGCGTTCCCGCCCGAGGCGCAGGCACTGGTCGGAGTGAAGTTCACGCCCTTGGCACCGAGATGGATCGCGATCTGCCCCGGCGCCAGGTTGGCGATGACCTTGGAGATGAAGAACGGAGAAACGCGGCGCAATCGGCTCTCGAGGAAAAGCAGATGGAACTGCTCGATGCTGGCGATGCCGCCCATCCCGACGCCGACGATCACCCCGACGCGATCCTCGTTGGCGGCGGAGATCTTCAAGCCCGACGTCTCGACCGCCATGCGCGCGGCACCCATGGCGTACTGGATGAACGGGTCCATCTTCTTGATGTCGCGCCGCTCGATGTATTCCTCGGGCACGAAGTCGTGCACCTCGCCGGCAATGCGCGACGGAAAATCGGCGACGGGGAAGCGCGTGATCGGCCCGACGCCGGACCGACCCGCCATGAGACCGGACCAGTTCTTCTCGACCCCGGTTCCGAGCGGCGTGACGAGCCCGACGCCCGTGATCACCACACGTCGCCGGGCGTCGTTCTGCACGTCGTTTCCCACGGAGCGTTGCATGCTAGGAAGGCCCCCCGAAGGAGTCAAGGTGAGAGATCGGGCATAACGACTCATCGCGAGCTGCAGCCCCAGCGCCTCGACGAGGCGTCCGACGCGTTCACGCGCGCCATTGTCGCCACCGGCGTCCTCGCCCTAGAGTACGGACGTGAGCGGCGTCCGCGCGACGATCGGCGGCTGTGCTCTCGTGCTCGCGCGCGGCGACGTCACGACCGTCGCGCTCGACGCGATCGTGAACGCCGCCAACCATACGCTGCTCGGCGGCGGCGGCGTGGACGGCGCCATCCACCGTGCCGGCGGCGCCGCGGTCACCGAGGCCTGCCGACGGATCCGCGCGGCCGAGTGGCCGGACGGCTTGCCGACGGGCGAGACCGTGCTCACGACCGGGGGGAAGCTGCCGGCGCGCCATGTGATCCACACGGTCGGACCGGTCTACAGCCGGAGTCCGCAGGTGCCGGCCCTGCTGGCCGCCTGCCACGAGAACAGCCTCGCGCTCGCCCGCCGCCACGGGCTCCGGACGGTCGCATTTCCCGCCATCTCGACCGGCGTCTACGGCTACCCGCTCGACGAGGCGGCGCCGGTCGCGCTCGGCACGGTCGCGAAGGCGCTGACGCGACATCCCGGGGCGCTCACCGAGGTGCGCTTCGTCCTCTTCGATCGCCGCGCGTACGACGCGTTTGCCGTGGCCCTGACGGCGATGCCGCCGGCGGACTGAGGCGTCGGCGCGCCGCGTCCCGACACGCGCCGTCCCACAGCGCCGCGGTGAGACCCGCCGCCGCGGCGAGGCGCGCCGCCAGAAGCGCGTGCAGATCGGCGTCGAGCCGCCGGAAATACAGCGCCGAGCCGACGCGCGTCCCGCGCCGGGCGACGCGATCGGCGGCCAGCACCGGGCCGACGGCCGCGTACGAGGCTTCGAGCGCCGCGAAGAGCGCCTCCTCGCTCCGCTCCGGCGGGACCGCCCGTCCGCGACCGACCCGGCCGGCGTCGCGCTCGAAGGCCGCGAGCCGCTGGTCGACGAGGCGCGCTTCGATGCGGCGGTGCAGCCCGCGCTGCCCCGTCCGCTGCCCGTCGAAGTCGACCGTGGCGTGGAGCGGCATCGTCGCGTCACCCGCGTAGTGGGCGAGATGGCCGGCCGTGCGGCGTGCCGCGCGCCACTCCCCGCGCGCGACCTCGGCGGACAGCTCGCGCGCGACGCGCCCCCCGTGCCACGGCAGCACGCCGTTCCGTTCCACCACGGCGCGGCCGTAGCGCTTCACGGCGGCACCCTCGTCGCGCGGCAGCGCCGCGAAGGGAGGCGGGCCGTAGGCGTCGAGATTGAGGAAATGCCGCACCTCCTCGGCGGCGCCCTCGCGCGGCTTCAGCACCGTGTCGGGCTCGAGCGCGGCCGCCGCGATCTCGTCCGCGTGCCCGTCGACGAGCGCGCGGCAACGCGTCAGGGTCGCGGCGCGGAGCGCGATCCATCGATGCGCCGCGAGCCCCCAGGCCGCCGCCGGCCGCGCCGGCGCGACGCCGCACAGCAGCAGGCAGATGGCGACCCGTCCCGCTGCCCGGCCGCTCATCGCGGCACGATGCGTCCGGCGCCACTGATCCACGCGCCCGCGTACCCGACCGCGATCGCGGCGGCGACCCCGACGAGCAGCCAGTCGCCGGCCGTGACGGCGGGTCGCGGCAGACCCGTGCGCTTGCGGCCGGCGCTGAAGCCGCGCACCTCGAGGGCGAACGCCATCTGGTCGGCACGCCGCAGGCCGCCGATGAACACCGGGACGATGACCGGCACGTAGCGGGCGATCCGCTGGTGCAGCGGTCCGCGGCCGAAGTCGAGTCCGCGGCAGCGCTGCGCGTCCACGACGGTGAGCGCCGAGTCGAGGAAGACCGGCACGAGACGAAAGGCGAGCGTCACGACGAACCCGACGCGATACGGCACCCCGAGGCGGGTGAGCGCGAAGGCGAACTCCTCGACGGTGGTGGTGGCGAGGAAGAGGAGGCCGGCGGCGAGAAACGTCTCGAGCTTGAGCGCCATCCCGAGACCGAAGCGCCACGCCTCGGAGGGATCGGCGGCGGTCGCGCGGCCCGGATAGAAGAACGCCCAGATCGCGAGCGTGAACACGAACACGGGCACGACGATCCAGCGCAACCGCCAGAGGTTCGTCGTCGCGCCGGCGGCGACCGTCGCACACAGGACGAGCAGGGTCAGGGGGGCGATGGCCCGCGGATCGTCGAGCAGGAAGGCGGCAACGAAGAGCAGCACCATGGCGAGCAGCTTCGCCACCGGATGGCGGCGATGCAGCGCGCTGCCGCGGTCGAGGTAGAGTGAAAGCGCCATCTCAGGAGGCCGATCCCGTGGACGCCAGCACGGTCACGAGCTCGTCCACCGATCGTACGGCGTGTCCGAGCGCGAGGCCGACACGCGTCGCGGGAGGCGGCTCGAACGCGGCGGCGCGCAGCAGGTCCGGGTCGAGGATGAAGCCCGCAAAGTCCCCGTCGAAGACGAGGCGTCCCGCGTGCATCACGAGCACCCGCTCGGCGCATTCGGCGACGACCCACGGCGTATGGGTGATGAGCACGATCGCCGTGCCGCTCGCGCGCAGCCGCAGCAGCAAGTCGAGCATCCGTCGCTGCTGCGGATGGTCGAGGCCGGTCGTGGGCTCGTCGAGGATCAGGACGCGGGGCGCCATGGCGAGCACGGTCGCGACCGCGAGCCGCTGACGCTCCCCTTTCGACAGCAGGAAGGGATCGTCCTCGCTGCGCGCGTCGAGCCCGACGGCGGAGAGCGTGTCGCGCACGCGCGCCGCGAGCGCGTCCCCGGCGAGCCCGAAGTTGCGGGGCCCGAACGCCACCTCCTCGGCAACGGTGGCCGCGAAGAGCTGATCGTCCGGATTCTGGAAGACGTAGCCGATCCGTTGCGCCACGCGATCGAGGGGCAGCCGCGCCACGTCGCGGCCGTCGAGCCTCACGCGTCCCTGCGTCGCGCGCAGCAGCCCGTTCAGGTGCTTGGCGAGCGTGGTCTTGCCGGAGCCATTGCGGCCGACGATCGCGATCAGCTCGCCCGGACGGAGCCGCAGGCTCACGTCGTCGACGGCGGTCGCGCCGTCGCGATAGCGGTAGGTCAGGTGCTCCACCTCGAGGATCGGCGCCGGCCCGACCGGTGCCGGACCGCTCGGCACCGCCGCGGCCGGCCCGGGCTCGCGCGGCGCTTCGACCGCGCTCGCGGCGGGGAAACGGCGGCGCAACATCGTGATCGCGTCCGGAACGTCCAGCGGCACCTCGACCCCGAGCCGCCGGCCGAGGACGGCGAGGTCGTGCGGGCGGACGCCGCAGGCGAGACACGTCTCGACGTCGCGGGCCAGCGTCTCGGCCGCGCCCATCGCGACGACCGCACCATCGCGCATCAGGTAGAGCCGATCGGCGGCGACGAGCGGCTCGATCTCGTGCTCGACGGCCACCAACGCGACGTCCTGCGCTCGCAGCCGCTGCAACGTGGCGTAGAGCTCCTGTCGTCCGCTCGGATCGAGATCGGTCGCCGCCTCGTCGAGCAGGATCACGCCCGGCGCCATCGCGAGGATGCTCGCGATCGCGAGGCGCTGCTTCTGGCCGCCGGAGAGCTCGCGCGGATCGCGGTGCATCACATCCCGCAGCCCGACGCGCGCGAGGGCCGCATCGACGCGGCGCGCGACCTCGGCCGGCGGCAACGCGAGCTGCGCCGGGCCGAAGGCGACCTCGAGGCGGACGTTGGTGGAGAACAGCTGCGCCTCGAAATCCTGGAAGACCATCGCCACGCGGCCGGCGAGCGCCCCGGGGGGCGCCCCGAGGACCTCGGCACCGTCGAGCAGGATCTCGCCCGCCGTCTCCGCCGGCGCGAGCGACGGCACGAGACCGTTCACGCAGCGCAACAGGGTCGACTTGCCGGCACCGCTCGCACCCATGACCGCCACCAGCTCGCCCGCACGGACCGTGAGCGAGACGCCAACGAGCGCCTGCGCCGGCGGCTCGGTGAAGCGGCAGGCCAGCGCCCGCACCTCCAGACGGGACGCAGGGCTCCGCGCGGCGGCCCCGGCCGTCACAGCAGCAGGAGACCCGCGACCGCCACCGCGAGCGGGGGCAGGACGAGGACGAGAAAGCGGAGATTGCGCGACACCGCGACGAGCGTCGAGGCGTCGAGCCAACCGCCGGAGACGAGATTGCCGAGCACGAACGCCAGCAGCGTCCCGGCAACGACGAGCCCCACCCCGAGCGCGCGGCGCCAACGCGGCCGCGGCGGCGGGACGCCGAGGATGTCCGTGTGCAGGAGACGCGCCCGGCGCACTCGCGGGTAGAGGACCGCGAGGAGGAGCGGCGCCAGCACGGCGCTGGTGACGAAGTTGTTCACCACGATGACGTTGGCGAGCAGCGCGAAGGGCACGAAGCCGAGGAGCTGTAGCCCGAAGCCGACGGTCGCCGCGCAGAGCACGCACGCGGTGGCGATGATCGCGAGCAGCAGCGTCCAGCCACCGACGCTGCGCGGCACCGGATCGTCGCCGGCGGCGCACGCGCGCCACAGGCGATAGGGCACGAGCGCATAGAGGAAGTTGCCGACGAACCCGAAGAGATCGCCGGGCCCGAGCCCGGTGAAGAAATCGCCGATCAGGTTGCCGAACGCCGCACCCCAGGCCGCCGCCGGACCGAAGAGGAACGAGCAGACGATCGGCAGGGCGTTCGCGGGACGGAAGTGCGTCAGCCCGGGGATGAGCGGCACGACGATGAACGGGATCAGCACCGCGGCGTAGAGCGAGGCGCACATCGCCGTGAGGACGACCATCCGCGTGTTCCGCCACATGTCCACCAGCTCACGCACGAACCGCTGCCCGCAGGCGCCGCTCGTATGGTACGATTGTCGTGATGGGGTCAAGGCGACGATGACGCGCGGGCGGTTTCTCCGCCTCGAATGGCTGCTGTCGGCGGCGCTCGTGACGATCGGCCTCGCCTGGGCGACCGTGCGCCATCTGCCGCTTGCGGCGCGCTGTCACCCGACGCCGGTCGCGATCGCCACGGGCGCCCTCGTGGGCGCGTTGCTCTGGCTCGCCATTCCGCTCCTCTTCTGGGCGCCCGCCATGCGGCGAGTGCGTGACACGACGCTCGTGCCGTTCAGCCGCTCGCTGCGCACCCGCGACATCGTCGTGATCGCCCTGCTGTCCGGCGCATCGGAGGAGTTCTTTTTTCGCGGCGTCCTTCTGCCCGAGGTCGGCCTCGGCCTGTCGAGCGTCCTCTTTGGACTGCTGCACGCGGTGAACTGGATCTACGTCGTCTGGGCGTCGATCACCGGCGCGGGCCTCGGGCTCCTCGCCGATCGTGGCGGCTCGCTCGTCGCCCCCGTGGTCGCGCACGCCACCTACAACTTCGGCGCGCTGATGTTGCTGCGCCGGCAGGCGACGGCACCCACGGCACGACGATCGTCATGATCGCGTCGCGTGAATTGCGTCCGCGCCCGGGTTCCGTTAGCGTCCGGCCGACGAGCGGTGCCGTCCGGCCCGCGCGGGAGGAATCGAGATGACCCGTTTCGCCATTCTGCTCGGGACGCTCGCGGTCCTGGCCGCCTGCGGCAGCAGCCCCAAGCCGAAGCTGAGCGCCGACGCGTACTACAACGAGGCGTCGGACGCCTTCGCGCAACGCGACTACGACATCGCGGCGAAGCACTACAAAGAGCTGCTCGACCAGTACCCGTTCGATCCGCACGCCGAGGAAGCCGAGCTCCGCATCGCGACGGCGCACTACAAGAGCCACCACTACCCGGAAGCGATCGCGGCGTTCAACGACTTCCAGCGCATGCACCCCATGAGCCCGCATCTGCCGGAGGTCTACTACCTGCTCGGCAAGAGCTACATGGACCAGATGACGACCAGCGATCGCGATCAGGGCGCGGCGGAGAACGCGCACGGCTGGTTCCGCGTCGTCATCGAGCGCTATCCGACCAGCCCGTTTGCGGTGAAGGCGAAGCACCGCCTGACCCGTTGTCGATTCGCGCTCGCGGATCACGAACTCCGCATCGCGACCTACTACCTGAAGCGCGGCAACCTGAAGGCCGGCGAGAATCGCGTCAAAGGCCTGCTCGAGAACTACCCGGACACGCCGGCTGCGACGCGCGGCCTCGAGGCCCTGGCCGACGCCTATGCCGGCGCCGGCGATCACGAGCACGAGACCCTGGCCCGTGCGGCCCTGGCGGAGCGGCCGAGCGCGGACGCGACGGAGAGCAAGGCGGCCGCCGAGGACGGCGGCGGCAAGAAACACGAAAAGAAGAAGGACGCCCGGCTCGACGACCCGCCGGCAACGCGGGTCAGCCTGCCGGCGCCGTCGGTCGGGGGACCGGCATCGGCGCAGATGCTCGCCGATCTGACCGCGCGCTACGGTCCCAGCCAAGGCGTGAGCACCGCCGCGACCGCACCCTCGCTGATCGATCCCGTCAAGTCGAAGAGCAGCTTGTTGAGCGATCGTGCCGCGGGCGGCGGTGCGGGCGCCGGCGCGCCGGGGCCGCTCGGCGGATACTGACGTGCGTGACGGTGCCGGCGTCGCGATCGTCGGCGTCGGCGCGCTCGGCTGCGCCGCGGCGGAGGCGCTGGCGCGCGCCCGTATCGGTCGCTTGATCCTGCTCGACGGCGACGTCGTCGAGCGCTCGAATCTGCACCGGCAATTGCTACATCGCGACGCCGACTGCGGCCGCCCGAAGGTCGATTCCGCCGCCGATCGGTTGCGGGCGCTCGCCCCCGGAACGCCGATCGAGGGCCGCGGCGTGCGCGTCACCGCGGCGAACGCCGAGACCCTCCTCGCCGACGCGACGTGCATCGTGGACGCGACCGACGGCTTCGAGAGCAAGTTCCTGCTGAACGACACGGCGGTCGCCCTCGGGACGCCGCTCGTCCACGCCGGGATCGTGCGCTTCCTCGGCCAGCTCATGACCATCCTGCCCGGCCGGACCGCCTGCTACCGCTGCCTCTTCGGCGTGCCGCCCGAGCCCGGCGACGTGCCGTCGTGCCAGGAGGCCGGGGTGCTCGGCTCGCTCGCCGGCACGATCGGCCTCTTGCAAGCGGCCGAGGTCCTTCGCTACCTCACCGGGAGCGGCCCGCTCCTGACCGATCGGTTGCTCACGTACGACGCGCTCGCGAATCGCTTCCGACACGTCCGCCTGCGGCGCAACCCATCGTGCGCCACGTGCGGACCGACGCTCGCGAGAGCCGGCCGCAACAGCTAGAAGACCCGAAGAGAGGAGACCCACGCATGGCCATCCAGGTTCGCATCCCCACCCCGCTCCGCAAGCTCACCGGCGGCGCCGAGTCCGTCAGCGGCAGCGGCGCGACCGTCGCCGCCCTGGTCCAGGATCTCGAGACGCGGCATCCGGGCCTGAAGGAGCGCATCTGCGACGACTCCGGCAAGGTGCGCCGCTTCGTCAACGTCTACGTGAACGGCGACGACATCCGCTTCCTCGACAATCTCGAGACGCCGGTGAAGGACGGCGACGAGCTCTCGATCGTTCCCGCGATCGCCGGCGGGACGCGCTGAGCGCGGCATCGCCGTCTTCCGCCCGCCCGATGGAAGGCCCGAGCGTCCTCGACCTCATCGGCAACACGCCGCTCCTGCGCATCCGCGGGCTCGCCCGCGATCTGCCCGAGAGCGTCCGCGTCTTCGCCAAGCTCGAGGGCTTCAATCCCGGCGGCTCGGTCAAGGATCGCCCCGCGCTCAGCATGCTGCGGGCGGGTCTCACGAGCGGCGCGCTCCGCCGGGGGAAGACGATCCTCGACTCGACCTCGGGGAACACCGGCATCGCGCTGGCCATGTGCGGCGCCGTGCTCGGCTATCCCGTCGAGCTGGTCATGCCCGAAAACGTGAGCGCGGAGCGCAAGAAGATCATCGCCGCCTACGGCGCGAAGGTGATCTTCTCGAGCCCGCTCGAGGGCTCCGACGGCGCCATCCGCCTCTGCCGCGAGGTGCTGGCGCGCGATCCGGAAAAGTATTTCAAGCCCGATCAGTACTTCAACCCGGCGAACCCCGAGGCACACTACAAGACCACCGGCCCGGAGATCTGGCAGCAGACGCAGGGCACCGTGACGCACTTCGTGACGGGCCTCGGCACCGGCGGCACGATCATGGGGACCGGACGGTACCTGAAAGAGCGCAACCCGCGCGTCCGCGTGATCGGCGTCGAGCCCGATGACGCCTTCCACGGGCTCGAGGGTCTGAAGCACATGGCGAGCTCGATCGTTCCCGGCATCTACCACGAGGAAGAGCTCGACGGAAAAATCCCGGCCCCGACCGAGGACGCCTACAACATGGTGTATCGCATCGGTGCCGTCGAAGGCCTGGTGGTCGGGCAGTCCTCGGGCGCCAACCTCTACGGCGCGTTGCAGGTGGCGCGCACGCTCGAGCGCGGCACCGTCGTGACCGTCTTCTGCGATTTCGGCGACCGCTACCTCAGCACCAATCTCTGGATCGGCTGGCAGGGGTAGCGCGAGAGCGTCGTGCGGCTCGATGACGCGCAGATCGAGCGGTACAGCCGACAGCTGATCCTCGCCGAGATCGGGCCGAAGGGTCAGGCCACGCTCGGCGCCGCGCACGTGGCGATCGGCGCCGAGGGTCCGGCGGCGGAGCGCGTCGCCGCCTACCTCGCCGCGGCCGGCGTCGGCCACCTGACGCTGCCGGCGGCGCTGCACCCGCTGATCGATCCGGCGCAACCCGACGTGAGCCTGGCGACGTGGCCGCCCGCTCCCGACGCGGCGGTCGACGCGGCCCTGGTCGCCCCGGGTGAGCCGCTGGCGGCGACCCATACGTTCTGGATCGACGGCGGCCGCGCCAGCGAGAGCCCCCCCTGCCCCGCGTGCGCCGTGGCGGCGCTCGGCGTCGCGGCCCCCGTCGACCCGCTGCTCGGACCGGTCCGCGACGCCGTCCTCGGCACCGTCGTCGCGACCGAGATCGTGAAGGCCCTCCTCGGGGTCGGCACCGGCATGCGCGGTCGGGTGCTGGCGTACGACCCGGCGTCCGCCACCTTCACCAGCACGGCGGTCGGGGCGCGCCCCTCGTGCGTCTGCGCGCATCGGTCTCCCCCATGAGCGCCCGAGCCTGGCGCAATCCGGCCAGATCTGATTAGGTACCCGTTCCGCCCGATCCCACGCAGCGCTCCAAGGAGGTCCGGTTCCATGACGTTAGGCTGCTTCCCGAGGCTCACGTGCCCCACTCGCCGGGCACATCGTATCCGGCTCGGCTGCGCCGCGCGCCGGCCGCGGAGTCCGCTCGTGAGCGGCGCGACGATCCTGCCGCACGGCGGGACCCTGGTGAACCGCTGGGCGACGGACAAGGAGCGCGCCGGCTGGATGGCGGAGATCAAGACGCTGAAGCGCATCCAGCTGACGCGGCGCCAGATCTCGGACCTCGAGATGATCGGCGTCGGCGCGTTCAGCCCGCTCGAGGGCTTCATGGGCGAGGCGGACTACCGCGCCACGCGCGAGCGCATGCGCCTCGCGAACGGGCTGCCGTGGACGATCCCCGTCACGCTCGCCGTCACCAAGGACGAGGAGCGCGATCTCCACGCCGGTGACGACATCGTCCTGCTGGAGGACGAGCGGCCGCTCGGCATCCTGCACCTCGCCGAGAAATTCACGTACGACAAGGAGCGCGAGGCGGCCGAGGTCTACGGCACCACCGAGGCGGCCCACCCGGGCGTCAAGGTCGTCTACGACCAGGGCGACGTGTACCTCGGCGGCAAGATCACGCTTCTCGATCGGCCGAAGGAAATCCCGTTCGCCGATCACCGCCTCGATCCCCTCGAGACGCGGGCGCTCTTCATCGAGCGCGGCTGGAAGCGCATCGTCGCCTTCCAGACGCGCAACCCCGTCCATCGCGCACACGAGTACATCCAGAAGTGCGCGCTCGAGATCGTCGACGGCCTGCTCCTCCACCCGTTGGTCGGCGAGACGAAGGGCGACGACATTCCGGCCGACGTGCGCATGGAGTGCTATCGGGTCCTGCTCGACAAGTACTACCCGAAGGACCGCACCGTCCTCTCGGTCCTGCCGGCCAACATGCGCTACGCCGGGCCGCGCGAGGCGATCTTCCACGCCATCATCCGCAAGAACTACGGCTGCACGCACTTCATCGTCGGCCGTGATCACGCCGGCGTGGGCTCGTACTACGGCACCTACGATGCGCACTACATCTTCGACAACTTCACCGCCGACGAGATGGCGATCACCCCGCTCTTCTTCGATCACACCTTCTACTGCAAGGTGTGCGACAGCATGGCCTCGGCGAAGACGTGTCCGCATCCCTCCAGCGAGCACGTCACGCTCTCCGGTACCAAGGTGCGGGAGAAGCTCGCCGCGGGCGAGCGTCCGCCGAAGGAGTTCAGCCGGCCCGAGGTCGCCGACGTGTTGATCGGATCGATGCGGAAGTAGGCGGCGGCTGGCGACACGGGACGGATCGCCACCCGGCTCTCGCGTCCGTTGCCGCCCGAACACCAGCCCGCCGGGCACCAAGCCGTGCAGGGCGAGGTGCATTCACGTCGGGTCTTGATTGTTCGCAGGGCACGTGCTGAGACGCTCGCGCGAATCCGGATGGTTTCGCACGCCCACAGGAACGACAATCGATGGAGGTGACGTATGACGTGGAGAAGGACGCTGCTCCTCCCATTCGCCGTGATCATCGTGATCGCGGCGCTTCCGGTCGTGGCCGAGGCCCAGGACGTCGCGGACTTGAAGATCGCCGCCGACACGGTCTGGACCCTGATCACGGCAATGCTGGTCTTCTGGATGAATGCCGGCTTCGCTCTCGTAGAATCGGGATTCTGTCGTGAGAAGAACTGCGTGAACATCCTCGCAAAGAACTTCATCGTGTTTGCGGTGTCTTCCATGGCCTACTGGATCATCGGATTCGGCCTCATGTTCGGTGATGGGAATGGCCTCATCGGCATGCACGGTCTGTGGCTCATTGGCGGTGCCGACAACAGCCCTGCGACGGCCGACGCGTACCACGGAGTGTATAGCGCGCTGAGCTGGACGGGGACGCCGCTCCTCGTGAAATTCTTCTTCCAACTCGTCTTCGCCGGCACCGCAGCGACCATCGTCTCCGGCGCGGTCGCTGAGCGAATCAAGTTTCTATCATTCATCCTTTTCTCGTTTCTGATTGTCGGCATCCTCTATCCCACAACCGGCCACTGGATCTGGGGAGGGGGCTGGCTCGCCAAGCTGGGATTCTTCGATTTCGCCGGTTCCACGGTCGTGCACTCCATTGGCGGCTGGTGCGCATTGTCCGGCGTCATCATCCTCGGACCCCGCATCGGCAAGTACCGCGGTGGACGCGTCCACCCAATCCCGGGACACAATATGTCGACCGCGACGCTCGGCTGCCTGATCCTCTGGCTCGGGTGGTTCGGATTCAATCCGGGATCGACCATGGCCGCCGACTGGGCTCACATCGGTCACATTGCGGTGACGACGAATATGGCGGCCGCTGCCGCTACGCTCTCTGCGACCGCGACGGCGTGGTACGTTCTCGGGAAGCCGGACCTGGGCATGATTCTGAACGGCACCCTCGCCGGATTGGTCGCGATCACGGCCCCATGCGCGTTCGTGAGTGTCGGAAGCTCGGTCATCATCGGAATCGTCGCCGGCATCTTGGTCGTCCTGTCCGTCGGGATGTTCGACTCCCTCCGGATCGACGATCCCGTCGGCGCGATCTCCGTTCACCTGATGAATGGCGTATGGGGGACGCTCGCCTTGGGGCTGTTCGCGCAGAGCGAGATCATGCCCAACACGGTGAAGGACGGCCTCTTCTTCGGCGGCGGCGTTGCGCAGTTGACACCGCAGATCATCGGCATCGTCGCAGCAGGTGTCGTGACGTTCGCCACCAGCGCGGTCGCGTGGCTGCTGATCAGAGCCGCGTTCGGGCTCCGTGTCTCGGAGGAAGAAGAGCTCGGCGGGCTCGACTTCGGGGAGCACGGAAACCGAGCGTACCCGGACTTCCAGATCGTAACGTCGTTCGAGGGCGCTTCGTCCTAGGGGGGATCGCGATGAAGAAGATCGAGGCAATCATCAAGCCGTTCAAGCTCGACGAGGTAAAAGAAGCCATTCAAAAAACCGGAGTCCAGGGACTCACGGTGACGGAGGTCAAGGGGTTCGGCCGACAGAAGGGCCATACCGAACTGTATCGCGGTGCCGAGTACACAGTGGATTTTCTTCCCAAGGTGAAACTCGAGGTGATCGTCGATGAGCCGCTCGTGCAGCCGGTCGTCGCGGCGATTGCGGCGGCCGCCAAAACGGGAAAGATCGGAGACGGCAAGATCTTCGTCTCGACCCTGGACGAGGTCGTCCGCATCCGAACGGGTGAAACGGGCAAGACCGCGATCTAGTCCGGAGCCGTGGCGCGGGCTCATCGTCACCACGATGAGCCCGCGCGCACGTTGCGATGCGCTTTCGAGACGGTCGCGCGCCGGCCTACCGTGATCGGCGGATCGCCTGCTATCCGAGGGGTGTGGATTCGCGCCTGCGCCGCTGGGTCGTCGCCATCGTCGTGCCCGTGTCCTTGTGGTCGATCCTGACCCGGGCGCATGGGGACGTCGCGACCGTCGGCACGAGCACCGCGCGCACGACGGTGTGGGTGATCACCCTCTGTCTCGTGATTGCCGGAGTGTTCACGGCCGCATTATGGGCCCGCTGGCGCGTCGAGCCCTCCTACGGGTGGTTTGCGGCGGCGATGTTTGCCTGGGCCGTCGTGAATCTGAACGTGCTGGTGGTGGACATCCCGATCGGAGGCATCTTCTGGTACGGTCTGCGGTACGGCGCTCTCGGCTGCTGGGCCTTGCTCGTCGCGTTGTTCCTCTCGTCCTTCCTCGGCGACCGGCCGCCATTCATCGCGGGCGGGAGCCTCGTGCTCGGTGTCGCAGGGCCGGCCGCGGTCGCGTTGCTTGTGGCGCTGGATTCGCGTCGAGCGCAGCTCGTGGCGTGCGCGTGGATCACGTGCACACTCCTCGTCCTCGCATACGCAACGCGCGGTATCGCGCGGGTGGTCCGCGGTCCCGCGGTCGATGTCGGGGTCGTGCTGCCGAACGTCCTGGGCGTGAGCGTGCTCGGCTGCGCGGTGCACGATTGGGCCATCGTCGTCGGCCTGGACGCGACCGACCATTTCTATCTGCCCTACGCGGCGCCGCCGGTCCTGGTCGGCATGGGCTGGGCGTTGTTGCGACGATTCGTCGGTGCGCTGCGCCACTCCGAGGCGCTCGTCGCCGACCTCGTGCGTCGCGTGGAGTTGAAGCGCCGGGAGCTGGCGCGCAGCCACGCGCGCCTCCGAGAGGTCGAGCGCATCCGCATCCTTGCCGGCGAGCGCGAACGTCTCATGCGGGAGATGCACGATGGTCTCGGCACGCATCTGGTGTCGACGCTTTCGTTGCTCGACGGACACCCGACGCCTCGCGAGGCGGTCGCCGCGGCGATTCGTGCCGCGCTCGACGACCTCCGGCTGATGATCGACTCGCTCGAGCCGCTCGAAGGCGATCTCCTGGGCGCGCTGGCAATGTTGCGGACGCGCATGCAGCCGCGCCTCGAGGCGGCCGGCATCGGCGTCGAGTGGCGGGTCTCCGACCTGCCGCTCCTCGCCGATCTCGGTCCCCACAAGGTGCTGCAGGTCCTCCGCATCCTGCAGGAGGCGGTGACGAACGTTCTCAAGCACGCCGGCGCGCGCTCGATCATCGTTCGCACCGGCGCGGACGACCTCGACGCCGCCCGTCGCTCGATCCGCGTCGAAATCATCGATGACGGTCGCGGCTTCGACCCCCCCGGATCCGTCGGCCGGGGCCTCCACCACATGCGCGGCCGTGCCATGGACATCGGCGCGACGGTCGAGATCCACGCTTCGCCGTCGGGCACGACCGTCACCTTGCGGATCCCGGCCGAGATACGGGGAGCGGCGTGAGAATCGTCCCCCTCTCGAGCGTGCGCTGGCTGGTGCTGCTCGGCGCGACCGCGGCGAGCTGGCTGCCGCTGGTATGGCTCGAAGCGCTGCTCTCGGTGCAGCCTCCCGGGCGCCTCGACCGCGCGGAGTTCACCGCGGTCACGGGCGAGTCGATTCCGCCGGATGCCAGCGGGTGGCATGCCGTGACATTGCCCGACGACTGGCGCGCGCGTCGGCCGGGTGTGCGCGAAGGCTGGTATCGCCTTCGCTTCCGCGCGCCCGCGGCCGGCGAGTCGCGTTGGGCGGTCTATCTGCCCACGGTCACCATGAACGCGGTGGCCTATCTGAACGGCGAGCGCATCGGCGACGGTGGTCGCTTCGACGGTCCCATGGGGCGCAACGCGAATCGCCCGCTGCTCTTTGCCATGCCCGCGGGCGCGCAGCAGCCGGGCGAGAACATTCTGCATCTCCGTGTCGAGGCGGATCTGCTCGATGCGGGGCTGCTGCCGGCCGTCTATGCGGCGCCTCTCGAGGATCTCGCACCGGTCTACCATCGCGCCGCCTTCATCCGGCAGACGCTGCTGTGGGCGCTGATCGTCTTTCGCCTCGTGGTCGCCGCGTTCACGGCGGCGATCTGGGCGATGTGGCGCAGGGAGGCTTACTACGGCTGGTTCTCGCTCTGCGCCGTCGCTTGGGTCGTCGCCGAGCTCAACCTGACGGCGATTCCGAACCCGGTTTCCACCGCGGCCTGGTACTGGCTCTTCAACGTCGCGATCGGCTGGTGGGGCATCTTCGGCGCACGTCTCGTGCTGAGCTTCGTCGGCGTCTCCCGTCCACGGGCGGAAGGCATGCTCATGGCGTTCGGCATCGCGGGTTCGCTGGTGCTCGGGATACTGGCGGCTGCCGGATCGCCGTGGTTCTACCCGGTCGGCGTGAATCTCTGGCTCGTCGCGTCGTTCGCCCTGAGCTGCTATCTGTTTCGCGGCGTAGTGCCGCTTCTGCGGCAGCATCCCGACGCGGTCGAGCTGAACATCGTGTTCGTCGTCGCGCTCTCCGTCTTCGGGTGCGTGCTGTTCGACCTCGTAATGCAGCTCGGCCTCCGTCCCCGCGGCGGTCTCTCTGCGCCGTCGTACAGCTCGCTGGTCGCCATCGCCGGGATGGGCTGGGTGCTGGTGCGACGCTTCGTGGGGGCGCTCGCGGAGTCGCAAGCCCTCGCCCTGACCCTCGAGCAACGGGTTCGAGACGAGCATGCCGATCTCGAGGCGAGCTACGCACGGATCCGCGGCATCGAGCGGGCGCGCGTTCTCTCCGAGGAGCGCGAACGCGTGCTGCGGGATACCGACGAGGGCCTCGGCTCGCAGCTCGTCTCGACCTTGGCGATGCTCGAGAGGCCGGAGACGAGCGCGGAGCGTCTCCAGGAATCGGTACGCGCGGCGCTCGACGACCTGCGGCTCGTGATCGACTCGCTCGATCCCGTCGAAGGCGACCTCCTGCCGGCGCTCGCCATGTTGCGTACGCACTGGCAGCCCCGTCTCGATGCTGCCAGCGTCGGGGTCGATTGGCGCGTCGAGGAGATTCCGCCGCTCGCGCTCTCTCCGCACAGAGTCCTGCAGATCCTCCGCATCCTGCAGCGGGCGTTCGCCGGCACGTTGGCCCGTGGCCGAGGGGGTACGCTCACCATCCGCACCGGGACGCTGCTCGGCGCGGACGGCGCGCGCTCGACGTTGGTCGAAATCGGTGACGATGCGGTCGCAATCGGCATCGACGACGGGATGCGGGCGCGCGCCGAGGAGATCGGGGCTACGCTCACGACGGTACGGTCGGAGACCGGGCTTATCCTGCTGCGGCTCGCGCTTCCCGTGGCGCCGGGAGTGGAATCCCGCGTTTGCGGGATCGCGGGGGACGGGCCGGCGGGCTAGAGAGCGGTCGATGTCGAGTCGGGCGAGCACGTCATGAGCGCACCAACCGAGAACGCGCACACCGTCCTATTGATCGAAGACGACGCCGCCACGCGGGCACGGCTGGCGCGCGCCGTCGAGCAGTGTCCGGATCTTCGAGCTCATCGGCGCCGCGGCCTCGTGCCGCGAGGCGCGCCAGCGACTCGCCCAGGCCGCCCCCGACGTCCTGCTCGTCGATCTCGGCCTGCCGGACGGCAGCGGGATCGAGGTGATCCGCGAGGTGAAGCGCAGCGCCCCCGGCACCGAGGTGATGGTGATCACCGTGTTCGGCGACGAGCAGCACGTCATCGCGGCGATCGAGGCCGGCGCCGGCGGATATGTCCTGAAGGACAGCTCGCGGGCCTCCATCGCGGATGCGATCCGCGAGCTCCTGCGGGGCGGCTCGCCGATCAGCCCGGCCATCGCTCGTCACTTGTTGCGGCGTTTTCGTGAGCCCGTCCGGGCGCTGCCGGACGGAGGGGACGAGCCGCCGAGCCTCACGGAGCGCGAACGCGAGGTGCTCGCATTGCTCGTGAAGGGGTTCACCTTTCACGAGATCGGCAACCTGCTCGGCATCTCCGCCCATACCGTGACCACGCACGTGAAACACATCTACAAGAAGCTCGAGGTGCGCTCACGTGCCGAGGCGGTGTACGAGGCCTTGCAGCTCGGAATCCTGCGCGACGAGACGTAGGCAGCGGCGTCCGGCCCGCGACACTAGCGCTTCTTGCGAGGCGTGCCCCGGCCCCCAACCCCGTCGGAGTCCACCTATGCACCGTGTCCTTGACGGGGGCGCTTACGCGGCGAAGGCGACACCGTCCGATAAGACGTAACCTGGTAACCAGCCACGGAAAGGCCGCCAATGCGGTCTACCGACAGTCAATCGAGCCCGGTGCTGGAGGCGAAAGATTCGCCGTACTCGCTCGTCTCGTCGAGGGGCACCCGGGCATGGGTCGCCGGGAGGGAGCGCCATGCGTACACGGACCATCGTGATCGGCCTCACGCTGTTCGCCGCGGGCTATGCCTGCGGCGGCGGTGGCGGGGGAACGATGTCGAGCGCGGCCCAGACGCTCTTCGAGCTGAACGGCGGGTCGCTGTCGCAGCAGCTCGGCGAGGCCGGGCCGCCGCCGATAAGCGCGGGCTTCGGGATCGCCGAGCGCACGCCCGAGGACGGCACCCGGCACTGCACGCTCACGGTCGCGACCGAGAACCGGGCGAGCCGCGAGGATACGGTCGCGCTCTACGCGCAGAGCGACGGCCGGGGCGCGATCGGCGGCATCTGGGGCGCCAACGTGCTGGCATACGCGCACAGCGACATGACGTCGGGCGCCGTCCAGGGTCTCGAGGTCGACGTCGGCAACTTCGGCGCCGACGTTCCCGTGACCGGCATCAACGTGTTCGCGATCGGGCCGCGGCCGTCCGACGTCGCCCTCGGCATCCTGAGTGGCGACGCCGCCGAGGCGGGCGGCTTCAAGGAAGGCATTGCCTTCCGTTCCGCGGCCTCGGGCGTCGCGGTGACCGAGGCGCTGATGCGGGTACAGCCGGGCTTCGGCACCGTCGCGAGCGGCATCGATCTCCGCGAGGCGCGCTTCACCGGTGACGCATTCGCGAGCCCCGGCTTCGCCGTGGACGGGGAGGGCGCGATCACGTCGACCGCGCTCGGCACCGGCAACACCGCCTTCGCGTGCATCGACGCCGCCGGACGGCTCTTCGCGAGCCGCACTCCCTGCGGCGGCTCCTAGCGCACGTGCGTTGGGGGCGGCGGCGGGACGTCCCGTCGGGCGCGGTCAGCCTTGACACTTCGGGGCCGGGGAGGCGATGGCTCCTTCTCCCGTCATGGCGCGTATCGGTCTCGTCCTCGGAGCAGGTGGTGCCACGGGCCACGCCTTCCACATCGGAGTCCTCGCGGCCCTCGAGGAGCGACCGGCTGGGATCCGCGCGACGCCGAGATCATCGTCGGCACGTCCGCGGGCTCGATCATCGGCGCGCTGCTGCGGGCGGGCCCGCGCCACGCGATCTCGCCGCCCGGGCGCTCGGCCGGACGCTGTCGCCCGAGGGCGAGCGCGTCGTCGCCGTGCTCGGACGTCCGATGGCCCGATAAGACGTAACCTGTTAGCAAAACAAACCATCCACGGAAACTCGGCTAATGCGGTCTACCGACCGGAGGCCGTCACGACGTTGGAGCAGGACGCCGACGCACTCCTGACGTTCTTCGACTTCCCCGCTGAGCACTGGAAGCATCTCCGCACGTCGAACGTCATCGAGTCGCCGTTCGCGACGGTGCGCCTGCGCCAGCGCGTGACGAAGGGCGCGGGCTCGCGAACGGAAGGGCTGCTGATGGCCTACAAGCTGCTCGACCTGGCGCACGCCCGCTTGACGTCTCCCCCGAAAAGAACCTCCATCCCCAGGTGATCAGTGCCTCCTACCGACACGAGCTCGCCAGACGGCGCGCACCCGTAGAAACGCCTCGGCGGACCTACTTCGCCGGCGTGCACGATCCGTTCCTGCAGGCGAGGTCGGTCGTGAAGCACGTCCCGCCCCACTGAATGCGCCACTTCGCCGCGGTCGCCGTGAAGTCGCCCAGGTCGAGTCCGACCGCCCGGCCCTTGTACTTGTACTTCGCGTAACTCGGAGCGATCGCAGGTGAGACGAAGCTCTCCTTGACCTGGAAGTCATCGATACCGACATCGCGCTCACCCTTCAGGTATTCGGTTCCCCAGGTTTCGCTGTGGGCACTGAGGCGAATGTTCGTCAGGCTCGGTGCTCGCTCCTGATAGACGACGCCCGAGGCGGTCGAGAGCGTCAGGAGCGGTGACTCGTTGGGGTAGATGCCGGCATCCCGCTCGAGAAGGATGTTCAAGCCGACGAAGGTCAGGGTGTGGTCGGCAGCACCAGCGCCGGCGGAGATCTTGAGCTTCGCCTTCTTGGGCTTGCTGCGCACCGTTTTCGATTTCCGGTTCGCCGCCGTGAGTTGGTAGTCGTCGACACAGAACGGTGAGTCGAAGATGAGCACGCGATTGTTCCCGGCGTCGGCGATCGCGAGGGTATCGTCGTAGAAGGTCTGCTCGGAGACTCCGACCGGCCCACAGAGCCCCCGGTCTGACGTGCCGCACACCACGCTATCGAAATCCGGCTGCCCAAAGACACGATCGGCGGCAGTATCGTTGGTACGTGGGGCGTCGTACTCGAGGACGCGATTGTTGTCGTGATCCGCGACGTACACATTGCCGCGTCGATCGACCGAGACACCGAGCGGAGCGTTCATGCCTCCTACTCCGGCGCTAGGCCCCGACATGTCCATGCCCGGCTGCCCGAGGACGAGCGTCGCGCTCGTCGCACCCCGCTCGTAGAGCAGCACGCGGTTGTTGCCGCTATCCGCGGCGTAGAGGGCGCCGTCTTGGTCGAGCGTCAATCCCTGCGGGCCGCAGAGCGCAGCGGGACCGAGCCCACCGCCATCACAAGCCGTCTGCGCGAAATCGGCTTGTCCGATGACGCCGTCCGCGATCGCGTCGGCGAGCGGGTTCTCGTGCCGTACGATACGGCTGTTGCCCGTGTCCGCGATATAGAGAAGGCTGTGGGTGGGGTCGGACGCGACGCCGAACGGCGCGCAGAGACCGGTCGCGCCCGCCGCGCAGCCGTTGGAGGACGCGTCTGGTTGGCCGAACACCGCGTCCGCAGTCGTCTTCGGCACGTAGCGCTTCGCCGCCACATCGTACCTGAGCCACGGGCGCGCAAATCTGAGGACACGGTCGTTGCCGGTATCGGCGATCCAGAGGTCGCCAGACGCGTCCACGCTCAAGCCGCGTGGATTGCAGAGCGCGCCACCGTTCAGTCCGACGGCGTCGCAGCCGGTGGTTTCGAAATCAGGTTGCCCGATGACGGCGATCGGCGTCGCGCGCGCGTAGTCGTAGTTCAGATACACGAGGAGCCTGCTCGCCGCCGGCTCGAGCACGAGCACGTACGATTGGTACAAAGCCGCCTGCGGTTGCTCGAGCGCGAAGACGGGTTGGCGGACGTCGGTCAGCGACTCCTGCCCGAGTGCCAGATCCGCCGCGCGGTTTTTGAGCGGGCTGTCGTAGCGCAGCACCCGGTTATTGAGCCCGTCCGCGACCCAGAGGCGACCGTCGTCGTCGAGCGTGAGCGCGCCGGCCTCGTCGTAGGTCCCGCCGAGCGTCAGCAGCCGCACCTTCCGTAGGCAGAGGCTCGTCGCGCTCGCGCCGCCGGTGTTGCAGCCGTCGTGAAAGAGATCGCTCGTCCCGGTGAAGCCGCTCTGCCCGAACACGCGCGACGCCTGCGGCACCGTGAGCGGCGTGTCGAACTCGAGCACCCGGCTGTTGCCCGAGTCGGCGACGTAGAGCCGTCCCGCGTCGTCCGCCGCCGCGGCGAGGATCCCGCAGGTCGTCGCGGAGCTCTCTCCTCCTGCGTTGCATTGCCCGGTTCCGAGCACTCTATCGACGACCGCGTCGCTGGTGAGCGCGTCGTCGAACTCGGAGAGGACGTACTGGGGCGACGAGACGTACAGCCGCTCGCTCGTGTCGACCGAGACGCCGGAGGGAAAATACAAGTTGCTGACGCTGCACGTCCGGTCGGTAAAATTCGCCTGCCCGAACACGCGATCGGCGATCGTGTCCGTGGTGAGCGGGCTGTCGAACTCGAGCACCCGGCAGTTGAGGGTGTCGGCAACGAACGCGTTCCCCGCCGCGTCGACCGCTACGCCCATCGGCTCATAGAGCTTGTCCGCGGCGACACCGCAGCCCTGGTACCCCGGTGCGCTCTGCCCGAGCACCGCATCCGCCACCCCATCCGTATTGAAGGGATCGCGAAACACCAGGACCCGGCAGTTGTTGCTGTCGGCGACGTAGAGATTGCCGCTCCCGTCGACCGCGAGCCCTGCCGGGCTGCAGAGAGAGGAGAGCGTCGGCGCCGACGGCACGCCGTCAAAGACCGTGTGAGCGTTGCAGCCCCACGAAAAGGCGTCCGGCTGTCCGATCACGATGTCGGCCGGCGCACCGTTCGCGAGCGCATCGACATCGGCCCAGCCGAGCACGCGATGGTAGACGCTGTCGGCAACGTAGACGCGATTCGGTCTCACACTGCGATCGATCGCCACCCCTCTCGGAGCTCCGAATCCGTTCGGCCCGATGGGGAGCGCAACCGAATCGGTGAAGCGGGATTGGCCGATGACCCCATCGGCGATCAAGTCGCCGATCTCCGCCGACACGGGATGCGCGAAGAACGCGGTCGGAGTGAATACTAGGGCGGTGAGGATCCGGAGGCAGCCGCGGGACGCGAGCATGGGGGGCCCTCTCAGAGACGGCGTTGGTGTAGCTGCCTCCTACCATCAACCGCGCAGGTGTCGTCAAGGGAAATCGCTCCGCCACGCGCTCATGGGGGAGATCAGCCCCCGGGCGAGGCGGCCGGGAGCTACTGTCGGTGACCTGATCCGTATCAACCAGTGCGACGAGAGCGAACTATCCGTCCACGAGATCGTCAACGTCGTCCACGGACTGTTGATCGCCGGGCACGAGACGACCACCAGCATGGCCGCCAACGCCGTCGTCACACTGATGCGACATCGCGACGCCTGGGATCGCCTGTGCGCCGATCGGGCGCTCATTCCCAACGCGGTCGAGGAGATCCTGCGCTTCGATTCCTCGGTCATCACCTGGCGTCGCAAGGCACTGGAAGCCGTCGAGGTCGCGGGAGTGTCGATCCCGGAAGGCGCCGACGTACTGCTCGCGTTGTGCTCGGGAAACCGCGACGACGCGCATTTCGCGCCAGCGGACCGGTTCGATATCGCGCGGGACAACGCGCGCACACATCTCTCCTTCGGCTTCGACATCCACTACTGCCTCGGCGCCCCGCTCGCCCGTCTGGAGCTCCGCGTCATCCTCGAGGAGCTCACACGGCGGCTGCCGAGCCTCCGGCTCGTGCCCGATCAACGGTAGACGTTTCCGCCCAACACGTCGTTCCGCGGCCCGAGCGAGTTGTGGGTGGAATGGTGAGAATCGTGAGAGGTGCCGGTCCCCGGTCAGGAGCTCGGAGGGGACGAGCCGCCGAGCCTCACGGAGCGCGAACGCGAGGTGCTGGCATTGCTCGTGAAGGGGTTCACCGTTCACGAGATCGGCAACCTGCTCGGCATCTCCGCCCATACCGTGACCACGCACGTGAAACACATCTACAAGAAGCTCGAGGTGCGCTCACGTGCCGAGGCGGTGTACGAGGCCTTGCAGCTCGGAATCCTGCGCGACGAGACGTAGGCAGCGGCGTCCGGCCCGCGACACTAGCGCTTCTTGCGAGGCTTGCACGTCAGGGCACCGCGCGCGAGCGTGCAGAGCGGATTGACCGCCGGCGGGCCGGTGAAGCGCACCTCACCACATGCGCTCGTCGGCGCCGACGACGCGTCGAGCAGGAGCATCGCGGCGATCGGTCGTGCGATCGTCGCCGGATCGACACCGCCGAGCCGCCCCTTTACGCTGAACTTCACCACCTCGGGTGTGCGCTTGGCCTGCGACAGCCTCACGGCCGTCACCGCACCCGTCCGGCTGGCGTAGCCGAGCTTCTTCCAGCCCTGTTTGCCGGCCTTGTCGAACGCGCCCGGCGGCGCCGTCAGATCGAGCACCCGCTGTCCGGTGGCGTCGGTGACGAGGAGGCGTACCCCGTCGGCGAGCGGGTTCAACGCCACGCCGGCCGCGAAGCGAAGCTTTCCGGTGAAACCGAGGATGCCCTTCTTGAGCGTGAGCTGCGGCTTCACGACCGGAACGCCGCGCGTGCACGGGTCGCAGGCGTCGCCGGCGAGATCGGCGTCGAGGTCGCTCTGGTCGCTGTTGGCGACGAACGGGCAGTTGTCGTCGCAGCCTCGACCGTCGGCGTCCGCATCGGCGGCGTCGCTGCACGGCGCCGGCGCTGCGTCGTTCAAGGCCGTCAGCGCCACGGCGCCGTTCGTGGTGCCGATGGTGAAGTCGAAGCCGGGCGCGACGCCGTTCACCGTGACGGCGTCGAACGCGCCCGCGATCTTGCCGTCCACCGAGAGGAACGGAATGACGTCGCCCTGCTTCGGGAGGAAGCCGTCCAGGAAGTGGATGTCGAGCGTACCGCCGAGTGTCGCCTTGCCCGTGATCTCGAGGAGATCGAAGGCGCCGGCCGCCAGACCCGCCGCCTGCAGGATCAGCCTGCCCGCCGAGCCCTGCGCGAAGTCGCCCTCGATACGGATCGTGCCGGGGGAGTTGCCGGGTGAGAAGTCTCCATGGGTCAAGACATCTCCCCTGAGGTCGATCTCGGTGCTGCCGATCCGCAGCAGCCCGTTGCCGGAGACGAGACAACCGGGATTGCAGGTCACGGAGTCGGCGACCTCGACGACGCCGTCGTCGAGCAGCAGGTGACCGCGGCGCGACGCGTCGTCCGGCGTGCCGATGTTGAGCGTATGCGCAACCTGCAACGTTCCTATGCGCACCGTGAGTGTCGGCACATGAGAGGGGGCGTCGGGGTCGGGATCGAGCGGGCCGTTGATGACGACCTTGTCGGCGATCGCCGTTGCGCCGTTTTCGATCAGGAACTCACCGCCGAGCACGGCGACGTCGGCGGCGGGGAGAATGCCGGGGAGGGAGCTGTCGAGAGTCGAGCCCACGCCTTCGATCACGAGATCACCGTTCAGGAGACGGATCAGCCCCGGATTGGTGCCGTCCACATGGAGCGCGGCGCCTCCGCTGATCCGCAGGGAGCCGACCCCCCCGGTCACCCCGCTGCTCAGGTCGCGATCGCCGATCAGGAGCGTCTCCGTGACGCTCAGGAGGCCGTCGTCGCCGCTCACCTCGACCGACGAGGGCACGGCGACGGCGGGCGCGCCGAACGCGCCCGCGATGTTGACGCTCCGGGCGAAGACCATTCCGCCGTTGATGATGCTGAACGGGTCGTTTGCGCCGATGTCGACGTCGCCCGAGCCTTCGATGCCCACGTCGAGGTCTCCGACCGAGACCGTCGCACCACGTAGCAAGGTGAGCTCGCCATGGCCGTCGAGAGAGACGCCGAGGCGGAGATGCTGGGCCTCCACACGCGACGTGGGGCCGAACGCCAGGAGGACACCGTTTCCACCGTCACCCACGTCGAGCGTGTCCGCGATGCCGAGAAACGGGCCGTTCAGGCCGAGATCCTCGGCCAGGTCGTCGAGGGTCACCTCGCCGACGCCGGTCGATTCGGCGCCGATGCGCATGTCGGGCGCACGCATCAGCCCGGACTTGAGGATGTCGAGCGTCGCGACCGCGTCCTTCCCGACCGTGACGGTACCGCCGCTGATCCAGTTCGCCCGCAGATCCGAATCCGCGCTGCCGTCGATGCGCACGGTCGCCGGGCCCGGACTGGCGCCGATGATCGTCTCGCCGGCGTTGTCCACGACGCCGCCCTCGAGTACCTCGATCGATCCGGGGCCGCGATTGCCCACGGTCACCTTCCGCTGTGCGCCTTCGAGTTTGAGGATGCCGTTTCCCAACGCGCTCGCCTGCACGGTGATGCGTCCGCCGGCGAGCGGGACTCCCGCTCTCGCTCCGGCGGTCTTCGCGAGGATCGCCGCGGCGGATCCCGCACTCTCCGGGGAGCCGACCGACACGTCGCCGGCGGCGATGGTCCCGCCGACGATCTCGAGCGTTCCTGGACCCGCGTCGCCGATCCGCAGACCATTGGTAGGCTCGAGCCGACCGCCGTCGGCAACCCGCAGCACGCTCTCGGGTCCCGGGGCGTCGCCGACCACGATGTCGGCAGAGCTCAGCGTCGAATCGCGGAGCGTGAGCGTCGCGCCGCCGCCGATGGCGAGCGGAGGATCGCCGCCCGGTGCCGCGAGCAACGCGAGCGTTCCACCGACGAGATCGAGGAGGCTGCCGTGCACCACGGCACGCTGCACGCTGCGGCTACCGACGAGATCGACGGTGTAGGCGCCGTCGAGATCGAAGCGTACGCGATCCGGCTCTGCCGGCACACGCGCGGGATCCCAGTTGCCGGCGATGTCGTAGCCGCCGCCTTGCGGATTGGTCCAGACGATCTCCTCGGCTGGCGTCGGGCCGAATGAGACGGAGAGACTGGCCGAGTGGCTGCGCGCCTCGCTGCCGTTGCCGTCGACCGCGATGCGGCCTTGCGCGCCAGCGAGGCAGCCGAAGTCCACGGTGAGGAATCCGGAGCCGTCGAGGGTCGTCTGGCCGGCGGGCGGGCTGACGAAGCATCCATCGGCCGCGGACAGCGGCGGATTCTCCTGAGGCCTGGATGGCGATGGTAACCGGCGCACCGGGCGCGCCCCGGAAGAAGAACGTTCCGCCGGCGTCCGTTCCGCCGCCCGCCAGCATCCGGTCGCCCGGATCGTTGCTGACGGACGTGGCATCGGCGGATGCGCTCACCTGGGCCGAGGCCGTCAGCGCCGAGATGAGCGGCTTGCCGTTGGCGTCGACTCCGGCGGCGGTGGTCGACACCTCGAACGATCCGCTGGCCGCCGACGTTGCCGAGCCCCCGGTCTCGCCACCGCGGCTGGACGTGCACGCGGAGGCGAAGCTCGCGGGGGGATGGTTCCGATCGGCGGGCTGGGGGTCGCTGCAGCTCGACGGGTTGAGATCGGTGAACCGGCTCGCCTGGGTGTCGGCGTTCGCCTGCCCCGCGACGAAGGTGAACTGTACCTGCGCGGCCGATTCGACCGCGGTCAGCAGGAGAACGGCGCAGAGGGCGGCGAGTGCGGTCGGGCGGTCCATGACGCAGGGCCCTCCACGACGACGCGGGCGCCGCCGGGAGATGCGACGGCTGTAACGCGGACCGCGCGACTTCTACCATCCCGCGAATGTGGGATTGGCGCGCAAGCCGGTCGGTGCTTCCGACCGACCGCGGGCGGGCTCGCGTGAACGATCCTCCGCACGCGCGAGCCCGCTTTACGATCCGAGAGCTGCCGTGTAACCCATCTCCATGGGCCGCCTGCTGATCGTCTCCAACCGCCTGCCGGTCACCCTGACGGCCGAGAACGGACAGGTGACGCTCGATAGCAGCACCGGTGGCCTGGCGACGGGCCTGCGCGGTCCCCACGAGCGATCCGGCGGCCTCTGGGTGGGGTGGCCGGGCAGCGTGCCGGATTCTCGGGGACCTCGAGCGCGAGGGCCTGGATCGCCGTCTGGCCGAGCTCCACACGGTTCCGGTGTGGCTCGACGAAGAGCAGGTGAAGGGTTTCTACGCGGGGTTCTCCAACGAGGTGCTGTGGCCCCTCTTCCACTACCGCATCGATCAGATGCCGCTCCATGTCCAGGACTGGGATGCCTACGAGCAGGTGAACGAGCATTTCGCCGAGACCGTCGCGGCGCATCACCGACCCGGCGACCTCGTCTGGGTACACGACTACCAGCTGATGCGGGTACCGCATCTGGTGCGGCGGCTCGTGCCGGACGCGCGCATCGGCTTCTTCCTCCACATCCCCTTTCCGTCCTCCGAGGTCTTTCGCACGTTGCCGCATCGCGAGCAGCTGCTCGAAGGGCTGCTGGGCGCGGACCTCGTCGGCTTCCACACGGCCGCGTACATGCGGCACTTCGCCTCCGCCTTGCTGCGCACGTTCGGGATCGCCGCCGACGTCGACCGCGTGCACGTCGACCAGCGCGAAGTGCTGCTCGGCGCCTTTCCCATGGGCGTCGATGCGGGTCGTCTGGCGGCGATCGCCGACACGCCGGAAGTGGCGGCGGAGGCGACGGCACTGCGCGGCACCGACGGATGCGCCATCCTCGTCGGCATCGATCGGCTCGACTACACGAAGGGCATCCCGCGCCGTTTGCTGGCATTCGAGAAGCTCCTCCGCGATCACCCCGCGACGCACGAGCGCGTGCGACTCATCCAGGTCGCGGTGCCGTCGCGGACGAACGTCGACGCGTATCAGGAGTTCCGCCAGCAGGTGGACGGCATCGTCGGCCGCCTGAACGGCGAGTTCGGGACGCCGACCTGGACGCCGGTCCACTATCTCTACCGCAGCCTGTCCGAGGCCGAGGTGGTGGCGCTCTACCGCGCGGCCGACGTCATGCTCGTCACCCCGGTGCGCGACGGCATGAACCTCGTCGCGAAGGAGTTCATCGCCGCACGCACGGACGACGACGGCGTGCTCGTGCTGAGCGAGTTCGCCGGCGCGGCGTCGGAGCTCGCCGAGGCACTGCAGCTGAACCCGTACGACGTGGACCGGTCGGCGGAGGTCTATCACCAGGCCCTCACGCTGCCGGCGGCGGAACGCCACGTGCGCATGCAGGGCCTGCGGCGGCGCGTCCTCACCTACGACGTGCATCGCTGGGTGCGCTCCTTCACCGCGGCGCTGTCGAGCGCGCGCGAGCGGCCCGCGGCGTCACCGCTCGCGCCCACGCCCGTGACGACGATCCAGGAGGTCGCGGAGCGGATGCGAGCGGCCGACTCCCTCATGCTGATCCTCGACTACGATGGCACGCTCGTGCCGTTCGCCGGCGTTCCCGCGCTCGCGGTGCCGGACGATCGCCTGCTCGAGCTGTTGCGCGCGCTGGCCGCCCGCCCGCACACGACCGTCGACGTGGTGAGCGGACGCCCGCGCGACGCGATCGACCGCTGGCTCGGCGCGCTGCCGATCGGGCTGCATGCCGAGCACGGTTTCTGGTCGCGAGAGCGCGGCGAGGACGGCTGGACGTCGCTGCGGGTGGCACCCCTCCAATGGCGTGAGCGCGTGCTCCCCATCCTGGAGCAGGTGACGGAGCGCACCCCGGGGTCCCTCATCGAGGAGAAGACGGTATCGCTCGCCTGGCACTACCGGATGGCCGACCCCGAGTTCGGCACCTTCCAGGCGAACGAGCTGCGCCTTCACCTGACCGAGATGCTGAGCAACCTGCCGGTGGAGATCCTCACCGGGGAAAAGGTCGTGGAGCTACGGCCCTACGGGGTGACCAAAGCGGTGGTCGGCGCGCGGCTGACCGAGCACGTGCCCCCGGGCACCGTCATCGCCGCGTTCGGTGACGATGCGACCGACGAGGATCTGTTCGCGGCGCTTCCCGGCGGCGCGATCGCCGTCCACGTCGGTCCGCGCCCGAGCCGGGCGGCGCTGCGCGTGGCGGGCGTCGCCGACGCGCGCCGGCTGCTCTCGTCGCTGCTCTCGCCCTGACGGCCCGGCAAACGGTCGAGGCGGCTCGCCGTCGATCGGGAGGTGTAGGCATGACGTCGATCACCGGATTCGCATCGCTGCTGCACGCGGCGCTCACGTATCCCCTCATCGTCCTCGATGGGCAGGTCATCACCACCGCGATCCTCGTCGTCGCGATCGTCCTGCTCCTTCTCGGCTACGTCGTGTCGCGCCGCCTGACGCGGGCGCTGGGCGACACCCTCGTCCGGCACGGCGGGTTCGACGCGGGAGCGGCGGCCGCCATCCAGACGCTCGGCTTCTACGCCCTCTTCGCCGCCTTCGCGATCACCGCGCTCCGGCTCGTGCATTTCCCTCTCACGGTGTTCACCATTCTCGGCGGCGCGCTCGCGATCGGCGTCGGGTTCGGAAGCCAGAACGTGATGAACAACTTCATCAGCGGGCTGATCCTCATGCTCGAGCGGCCCATCCGCCCCGGCGATCTCGTGCTGGTGGAGGGAACGCATGGCACGGTGGATCACATCGGCGCGCGTAGCACGCGGATCCGCGTCCCGAACAACACGCACATGATCGTGCCGAACAGCTTCTTGCTCGAGAACAATCTCGTGAACTTCACGCTCTCCGACGACGTGCTGCGGACGCAGGTGAACATCGGCGTGGCGTACGGCTCGCCCACGCGCGACGTCGAGCGGCTCATCCGACAGGCCCTCGCCGCGGAGCCGGACGTGCTCGGGTCCTACGAGTCGCACGTCCTGTTCGCCGACTTCGGCGACAACGCCCTGCTGTTCGAGGCGCTCTTCTGGGTCCGGGCGCGAACGCCGATCGACCGGCGCCGCATCGAGAGCGAGGTTCGATTCCGCATCGACGACCTCTTCCGCGCGCACGGGATCGTCATCGCGTTTCCGCAGCGCGACGTGCACCTCGATGGCGCCCGTCCGCTCGACGTGCGTCTGGTGGGTGGACGGCAGCCGCCGGCGTCGGGCGCCGAGCAGACCCCATAGAGGACGATCAGAGCAGCTCGCTGATCAGCGCCGCGGCCCGATCGGCGCCGTCGGTCTCGACGGGGCGGTAGGCGGTCGGCCGGCCGATCTCCTCGGCGATCGCGCCCGCGATCACGTCCGGGGTCGCCGTGTCGAAGTCCATGCAGCGACCGGCGCCGTAGTTCCGCAGGCGGTGGCGCACGTGGACGTTCTGCTCGAAGTGGTGCCGGAGCGGAAAATAGAGAAACGGACGGCTGTTGGCCGTGAGCTCCATCGACGTGGTGAGCCCGCCCTGGACCACCGCCAGGTCGCAGGCCGCGAGATGGCGATAGAGGTTGTGCACGTATGCCACGACCTCGAGGCCCGGATGCCGGGGCAGCGACGTCGGGTCGATGCGCGGCCCGGCCACGACGATCATCCGCAGCGCCGGCTCGCGGCGGCGGGCCTCGGCATGGCAGGCGATCACGCGGCGGAGGAGGTGCTCGCCCACACCCGAGCCGCCGACGCTGACGATGCAGATCTTCTCGTCGCGATGGTAGCCGAGCTCGGCGCGCAACGCCTCCCGGTCGCCGAGCGCAACCGGATCGAAGCCCGTGACGTACCCGGAGAAGGCGTAGTTCTTCTCCGTCCAGTCGCGGATCGCGGGAAGCGCCGGCCCGAACGTGCATGGCACGACGTCGCCGGGATTGCCGACGAAGATCGCGCGATCGCGGACGTCCGGATGCTGCGCGATGTGCCCGATCATCTCCGCGTTGTAGTCGGCGGTGAGGAAGGCCTCGTGCTCGCCACCGTCGGGCATCGGGATCCAGCCGACGAAGTCGGTCAGCCAGACGTAGGGTGCGCGCTTCTGCCGCGGATTCTCGTGGAGGTAGTAGTCGACCTCCCACGCCTCGTCGCCGATCACGAGGTCGTAGCTCCCCTCGCGCATGACGTCGTCGAACACCATGAAGTTGTTGATCAGGATCTCGTCCATGCGGCGGATCGCCTGGAAGCAGCGCAGGTCGTGCTCCGCGGACTCGCCCTCGATGTGCCTCGATTCGCTCGCCAGGTGACGGCTCGCCGGATGGATCGTCTCCCCCTCGCCTTCGAGCACGAGCGTGACGGGATGCTGCGCCAGCCAGTCGATCTGCAGCCCGTCCACCCGTCGCCGCAGCGCGCGCACGATCGCGACGTCGCGCTGCGCGTGGCCGAGACCGATGGGCGACGAGATGTAGAGCACGCGCTTCGGCCCACGCCGTCCGGAACGGGGCGGCCGCGGAGCGGGCTCGCGCTCGAAGCCGGGCTCGAGGAACGCGCGCAACGCGTGATTCACCTGCACCGGCCTTCGCGCCATCGGCCCGTGGCCGGAGCCCTGCACCGCCTCGAGGCGGGTTCCCAAGGTCGCGGCCAGGGCTTCACCCTCCGCGAACGGCGTGATCAGGTCGTCGGTTCCATGGAGCACGAGCGTGGGACACCGGATGCGGGCGCAGAGCTCGCGCGTGCGGTCGGGGTCGAGCTGCGGGCCCAGGTGGGTCGCGGCCAGGGTGGTCCCGTCGGTCTCGAGAGCCCAGCCGAGGGCGTCCTCGATGTGCTTCGTCGAATGCGCTTCGAAGAAGGTCTCGAAGAACCAGATCAGGAACGAGCGGTAGGTGGCGGGGTCGCGCTGCCAGGCCTCGCGATTGAACCAGTTCATGGCGGGCAGGATTTCGGCGGGGACGTCGCGGGCGGGGAGCGCCTGCTGCGAGAACGCGTCGCGCTCCCGTCGCTCGGGCGAGAGCAACGTTCCGCACGACATGAAGACCGCTCCCTCGACGCGATCGGGATGCTCCGCCGCGAAGAGGAGGCTGCGCTGGCATCCGCGTGACATGGTGACGAGAACGGCCCGGTCGGTATCGGTCGCGTCGAGGACGGCGCCGATGTCGGCGGCATTCTCCTCCTCGGAGTAGAGCGACACGTCCGCCGGCCGGTCGGACCGGCCGTTGCCGCGCGGATCGAAGGCGATCACACGCGCGCGCCGCGCAAAGTACGGAATCTGCGCCTTCCACAGCCGCGAGTGGACGATGGCCCAGGGGGGCACGAAGACGATCGTACGCTCGCCCTCACCGTACACCTCGTAGAAGATTCGCGTGCCATCTCCGCGCCTGGCGTAGCCCTCGGCGTCGGGATAGCGGGCGCGACTCTGCTCACCGGTCGACCTCCAGGTGGTTCTCATGCCGAGCGCTCCTTCTTCGTGCGGGACCCCTTGGCCCGGGTCGTCCGTGACCGCATCCAGGCCTCGATCTCGGCGAGCAGGGCCGCGTGGCCTTCCTCGATGCCGGACAGCCGCTCGAGCGCGTACCCCTGCGCCATGGTCATGACGAGGCCCACGACCGCCTCGAGCGACAGCGCGTCGAAGCCGTACTGGCGGAGCGCCGGAGCGAATGCCTCGGCCAGCACCCGTCGCCACTCCTCGTTCACGTGCTGGACGCGGCTGCGCAGCTCCGGTCGGTTCCATGCCATCGCTTGCAGTTCGAGCCAGATCTTCGAGTACCCACTCGACAAGTCCTCTTCCTGGAAGGCCCAGGCGGCGCGCCACTTCTCGAGGAACGGGCGGTCGCTCGAATACATGGCACGCTGGCGCTCGATCAGACGGGCCGTGAAGCGCTGGAGCACCTGCACCATGACCTCTTCCATCGAGCCGAAGTAGTAGTGTACCAGGCCGGGGTTCACCCCGGCCTGGTCGGCGAGCTTTCGGGTCGTGATCGCTCCGTACCCCTGTTCGACGAGCAGGCGCTCGGCCGCGTCGAGCAGCGCCGCGACGGCTTCCCGTCGGCCCTCCGAGACTCCCGCCGGCTGCATCCGGGCGGCGGCGGGCCGATTGCGACCCGCGCTCCGGGCCGCGGCCTTGATGGGTCGGGTCATCTCGGGAACCCCCGCGAGCGCAGGCGCGGCAGGAGTGCCGGGACACGGCGCCGATAGCCCTCATACTGCTCGCCGTGCATCTCGACGAGCGTCGATTCCTCGATGCGGATCGCCAGCAGGACCCACGCCGTGATCACGCCCGCGAAGAGGAGACGTCCGGGAGACATCACCGGCGCGGCCCAGAAGGCGACGAGGAAGCCGAGCATCAGCGGGTGTCGCACGACGCGATAGAGGGACCGCTCGGTGAACTGCGCGGGCTCGCTCGGCCGGCCGAAGGCGTGACCGATCGATTGGCGCAGGCCGAACAGCTCGAAGTGATCGATCAGGAAGGTCGCATAGAGGACGATCCCCCACCCGAGAAAGTAGAGGCCGTGCACCGCCGCTGCACCGACCGGATTCGACACCCGCCACACGACGCCGGGCAAGGGCCGCCACTGCCAGACGATCAGGGCGAGGAGCGCGCTCGCGAACAGCACGAAGGTGCTCCGTTCGGCCGCGGGCGGGACGATCTGCGTCCACCAGCGCTTGAAGGCGGGACGCGCCATGACGCTGTGCTGCAGCGCGAACAGCGCAAGGAGGGCCACGTCGACGACGACGGCGCGCAGCGGCTCCACCAGCGGGCCGCTCTCGATGTGCTTGGGGACGACGAAGCCGCCGATGAACCCGATCGTGTACGTGAACACGCCCAGGAAGAGGAGATAGGTCGCGATGCCGTAGAGCAGGATCACGGCGCGACTGGCGGCCGGGACACCGGCGCGCAACTCCGTGTCGGGGTACGCGGTGGAGGACGTCATTGGGGCACCGTTCTTTCTGCGCCGCGGGCGCCGCCCTGGTCGGGCGTCTTGGTCGAATGCATTGGGCGATCGTCTAACCCACCGCCCGCGGCCTGTCAACACCCCGGCGGACACACCCCGGCGGCGGGCCGCCGTGCGGGCGATTGCGACGCCCGCGGACTACCGGACGTGTCGCGAAACGGCGGCGCGGGCGTCCCGACCAGAATCTCATGGGGACGCGGCGTCCCGCGCGCAGCGGAACCCGATGTGCATGAGCCCCGTGTCGGGCGCGGCGTGTCCGCGCGCCGACACACGGAAGCCGTGACAGAATTTCGGATCGCACATGAACGAGCCGCCGCGGGTGACCCTCTCGCTGTCCGCCGACGGCGTGAACGGCCGATTGCGGGTGGAATACGGACGGTACCAATCCTGACACCACTGCCAGACGTTTCCGCCCATGTCGGTGAGTCCCGACGGCATCGTCCCGAAGGCGCCGACCGGGGACGTGTAGCGATAGCCGTCCGCGACGGTGTTCCGGTCCGGAAAGGTGCCCTGCCAGGTGTTCGCCTTGTAGCGACCGTCGACGACGAGCTGGTCGCCCCACGAGTATTGCGGGCCCCCGTTGTGTCCGTTGCGCGCCGCGTGCTCCCATTCGATCTCGCTCGGCAGGCGCTTGCCGCGCCAGGCGCAGTACGCCACCGCATCGTTCCAGGACACTTGCGTCACCGGGTGATCCGCGGCGGCCGCGGCGGCCGACGGCCCGAGCGGGTGATGCCAGCAGGCGCCCGCCACGAGCCCCCACCTGCCCGTCCCCCCGTCGAACACGCCCGAGCTTCCGGCGCGCTCCGCCTGCGTCACGAACCCGGTCGCCGCGACGAACTCGCCGAACTCGCCGACCGTGACCGGGTGGACGTCCAGCAGGAACGGCCTCACGTCGGCGATGAACGGCGGCGACTCGGCCGGCGGACCGCCCTCGGACCCGATACGCGTGTGCCCGCCGGCGAACGCGATCATTCCGGGAACGGCGACCGTGCTGGGCGCCGTGCCGGCGGCGCCGAGCGCAACGGCCGCCATCATGACGAGGCCGACGCCCACCAGCGACGAGGTCTCGCGAAACGTCGATCGGGACGCGCGCACCCCGTCTATGGATTCGGCCAGCCCGGCCGCAGCTCACGCAGCCGCTGCGCGAGCGCCGCCGCCACCGCGGCGTTGGCCGGATCGTCGACGACGTTCGTCAGCTCGAAGACGTCCGACGACTCGTCGTAGAGCTCCCGCTCGTTGGTGGTGTACTCGCTGTACTTCCACGGCGCCCCCCGCACCTGGGCATAGGTGGTGATCGTTCCGTTCCAATGCTCCTCCAGGAAGTCGGCGCGCCAGTCCGCGGCCGTGCCGTCGAGCAGGTGCACCATGCTGATGCCCTCGACCCCCGGGTCGGGGGTGGCGCCGGCCAGCTCCGCGAGCGTCTCCGCGTGGTCGATGTTGAGCCCGAATCCGGATTCGGCGCGCGGCAGCGGCGCCAGCGGCGCGTAGCGAATCGCCAGCGGAACGCGCATGCACTCCTCGTACGGGCACTGCTTGGGCTCCCAGCGGTGCGAGCCCCACGAGTAGCCGTTGTCCGAGGCGTAGATCACCATCGTGTTCTTGTCGCGCCCGGTGTCGGTCAAGGCCTGGAGAATGGCGGCCACGGCCTCGTCCACGGCTTGCAGGCACTCGAGCTGCATCTGATTGAAATTGTCGTGGTTGGCCATCATGGTCGCGTTCCAGGGCGCGATGCCCTGCAGCCATGCCGGCTTGTCGGAGACGTCGGCCTCGTTGTAGTTCGGCGGCCGCCACGGCGGAATGCCGGAGAAGCTGCCCGCATGGCGCGGCGCGGGCGTCGCCGGTCCGTGGGGCGCCTTGGGCGCGAAGTACAGGAAGAACGGCTGCTGCGGCGACGCGCTCTGGATGAATTGCACCGCCTTGTCGCGCAGCACGTCGGTCGAGTAGTCGGCCTCGGCGTTGCCGAACGCGACCTCGGTACCGTTCTCGACCAGCGTGTAGTTGAAGTACGCGACGTTCTTGAACACATGCCACTCGTCCCAGCCCGGCGCGACGTACGGCGATTGGTAGCCGTTGATGTACTTGCCGTAGATGCCCGTGTGGTAGCCCGCCGCCTGCAGCCAGACCGGCAGCGTCGACGCGTCGTCGAACGCCTGGAAGCCGCCGTCCGGCGCATTGTTGTCGTGCACGCCCGTCGAGTGCGCGTACTTGCCCGCCAAGAGGCTCGCGCGGCTCGGGGCGCAGAGATCGGTGGTGACGTAGCTGTTCACGAAGCTCACGCCCTTGTCGATGATCTCGTTCTGCACGGTCGGCATGACGGGCGTGACGCCGTCGATCGAGTGCGTGAGGCCGATCGTGTCGAAGCGCTGATCGTCGGTCAGGATGAAGACGATGTTCGGCCGCAGCGGCGCGGGAGCAGGGCCGACCCGGTCGACCCAGGTCTCCAGCAGGGTGACGAGCGCGTCGGCGAGGGTCGGTCCGTCCACGGCACCGCCGGGGGGAGGTACGGCGGCATCCATCTGCGGACCGACGTCCGGAACGATGATGCCGCTCGCGTCCTCGGCCACCGTCACGAGGCACTTCTGCGGTATCTTGTCGATCGAGCGCCGCGCCTTCGCCTCGGCGTCCGCCGCCGACAGACCCTGGATCAGGTAGCGAAGCTTCTTGCCGATGAAATTGACGACGCCGGTGCTGATCGTCCTCTGGCAGAGGAGCTGCTTGGGCAGCGCACGCTTGTCGACCGCCGTCGGCGCCGGATCGTTCAGACCCCAGGCGAGGGCGAGCGCGTCGGCCACGAGCGTCCCGGCGCACGCCGGTGGCGGGCTGGACTTGCACGTGGCGGCGGGGCCGCTGCGGATGCGTTTGTAGTTGCACGCCGCGGCGAGCTTGGCGCTCTTCAGCACCGCGCTCGCGTCCTGCCTCGTCGTGCATTGCGCGCCGGCACGCGCCGGCAACAGCAGCAACAACCCTCCGAAGGCGATCAAGCAGCGCGCTGATTTCATGTGCCCTCCGCCGGCTCCGTCCGCGGCAAGTGGCTGGAGATGGAGGGATCGCGCGGAACGGGCGGGCCGCACCCTCGATACACACCCGCGCTCCCCGGCAGTCAAGCGAAATGCGGATCGCCTTGGGCGGCGGCGCGGCCGGCTTCGCGCTAGCCGCGCGGAACGACGCCGTGGGTCTCGAGGTACTGCAGGATCTGGCGCGCGCTGGCCTCGACGCTCTGGCCGGCCGTCCGGATCGTGAGCTCGGGATCGAGCGGCGCCTCGTAGGGCGCGGAAATCCCGGTGAACTCCTTGATCTCGCCGGCTCGCGCCTTCTTGTAGAGCCCCTTCACGTCGCGCTGCTCACACACGTCGACGGGACAGTCGACGTGCACCTCGACGAAGTCACCCTCCCCCATGAGCCCGCGCACCTGATCGCGGTCGGCGCGATACGGAGAGATGAAGGCGGTGAGCGTCACCAGCCCGGCGTCGCTGAACAGCTTGGCGACCTCGCCGATGCGGCGGATGTTCTCCGTGCGGTCCGTGGGCGAGAAGCCGAGATTCTTGTTCAGGCCGTGCCGCACGTTGTCGCCGTCGAGGATGTAGGCGCGGACGCCGCGCTCCCACAGCCGCTTCTCGAGATCGACGGCGATGGTCGACTTGCCCGAGCCCGAGAGACCGGTCAGCCACACCGTGCATCCCTTGTGGCCGTTCATCTTCTCGCGATCGAGGCGCGTGACCGCGCCCTGATGCCATACGATGTTCGTCGCTTTCTGCTCCGCCATGGGACAAGAGCATTACCGGGGACCGCGGACAGCGGCAAGCGGCAATCGTCGGCGGGCGCGAGACGTGAGCCGGCAAAGGAATGCGGGGCAGTCATCCGGGGAAAATCGGGGAGCACCCGCAAATCGCGTTGACACCCGATGACCGGCGGACCTACAGCGCAGGAACTATGGACACGTGCACGTCACCGGGCCACCACGGCTCGCACGACATCGCGCTGCCGGACGCCGGGCCCGAGGAGCGCATCGCCTCGGCGTTTCCGAGCGTCTTCACATGGGACTACCGCACGCGGAACGAGGAGCTGATGCGGCTGTACGAGAAGGGCAAGACGTCTGCAGTGGAACGCCACGACCGACATCGACTGGTCGATCGACGTCGATCCGTCGCGTGCGACCGCGGAAGAGATGAGCGTGATCGACCGCATCCTGGCGCTCCCCGAGCCGCTGCCGCTGGCGCGCCGGCGCGAGCTCGAACCTGCACTTCAACGCCTGGATGCTGTCGCAGTTCATGCACGGCGAGCAGGGCGCGCTGCTCGCGACGGCGCAGATCGTCAACACGGTCCCGTGGACCGAAGGCAAGTTCTACGCCGCGAATCAGGTCGCCGACGAGGCGCGCCACGTCGAGGTCTACCGCCGCTATCTCACCGAGAAGCTCGGGGTGAGCTACCCGGTGAACCGCCATCTGCACACGCTGCTGTCGCAGATCGTCAGCGAGTCGCGCTGGGACATGATCTACCTCGGCATGCAGATCATGGTGGAAGGCCTCGCCCTCGCCGCGTTCGGCCTGATGCGCTTCACCGCGGCGCGACGAGCCGCTGATCCAGCAGATCACCAGCTACGTCATGCGCGACGAGGCGCGCCACGTCGCCTTCGGCGTCCTTTCGCTGCAGGACCTCTACACGAAGGAGCTCAGTCAGCGCCGAGCTGAAGGTGCGCGAGGAGTTCGTCATCGAGGCGACGATGCTGATGCGCGATCGCCTGCTGATGGAGGAGGTCTGGCCGCGCCTCGGCCTCGACCCGAAGCGTGGCTCCCTGGTCGATGAACACGCCGTTCATGGTCGGCTTCCGGCAGATCCTGTTCTCGAAGATCGTGCCCAACCTGAAGCGCCTCGGCCTGCTCACGCCGCGCGTGCGGCCAAGACTTCGCCGAGCTGCACATCCTCGAGTTCGAGTCGTTGCCCGACTCGACGACCGAGGACGGAGACGGTGATGCCGCCGGCGCTGCTGACATTCTTCGCGCGGCTGCAGGCGGCCGGGATCGCGCTGCCCGGCCTGGCGCTCACCAGCTGATCGTGTCGGCGCTCAGCGCGGCAGCGCGTTCAGCTCGAGCGTGACGCCGAACACCTCGCTCAGCAGCAGGTAGAGTCCGACGAGCGCGGCGAAGAGCGCCGCGAAGGCGCCGATCGCGATACCCGAGAGAAAGACCAGCGACATCAAGGCGCCGGCGACCACCAACGGCAGCAGCAGCCGCGACTGGTTGAAGGGCGCGACGGGCTCGAGGAGCGGCAAGAGCCCGTACTCGCGCGTCTCCGCGCGGATGTCGTTCAGCAGTCGTCTCGCCTGGTCGTAGACGTAATCGAGCATGTCTCACTCCGTGTCCGTCCCTATCACGATGATGAGGACGCCCGTCTCCTGCTTCGGGCCTCCGAGCAGTAGCACACCGTGGTCGCGCAATGCCACCGAGGTATCGATCAGCGGCCGGCCGCCCTCGAGCAGCATCACCTGCATGCTGACCTTCGAGTCGCGCAGCTCCTTGGGCGCGATCACGAGGTAGCGTCCGCCGGGGATGTCGAAGCTCGCGCTCTGACCCCAATCGAGGCCGCGGCGCTCCCGCTTCATCAAGCGATAGGACGCGTAGCGGAAGAGGCTGTCGAACTGCGGCTTCATCGCGGCGAGCCGCGCGTCGAACTCCGGCGGACCGCCGTCGGTGGCGAGCACGCTGCCGACCGTGACCGTGACGCCGGCGGCGCCCGCGTGGGCGGCGGGCGCGAGCGTCGCCGCCAGCACGACCACGAGCGAGGCGCGCGCGCACCGTCGCGCCAGGCCCGTCATCGCGCGCCCCCGTCGTCGATCCAGATCACGGTCGTGTTGCTGGCGGGCTCGGAGAGCAGCGTGACCGACGCGGCATCGCTCGCGAGGCTGTCGATGCGCGCCTGGTTGTTCGGCGGCGTCGCGGCCGGGCGGCTCACCGTCGTCCGCCAGAGCCCGATCGCGACGAGCCCGGCGGCCACGACGGCGGCGATCGTCGCCGGGCGCGCCGTCAGCGCCCACACCCGCCGGCCGCGCCCCATCGACCGCCGCACGGCGTCGGCGCGCGTCGCCATGCCTGGCCAGAAGCCGGTGAAGTCGACGCGCGCCACTGCCTCGCTGATGCCCTCCACGAACACGTCCTGCAGGCGCTCCAGCTGCTGCAGCAGGCGCTCGCACGCCGGGCAGCGGGTGACGTGCAGCGCGACCGCGCGCATGCTTCGCGCCTCGAGCTCCCCGTCGAGGAAGCGATCGAGCATGTTCTCGATGTCGCGGCAGATCATGGGCACCCGCGCCGTTCGCGCGTCACAGACAGTCCTGCAGGAGCGTCTGGAGCTTCCTGCGCGCGTAGTGGAGGCGGCTCATCACCGTGCCTTTCGCGCACTCCATCACACGGCTGATCTCGTCGTACGAGAGGCCTTCCACCTCGCGCAAAAGTATGACCGCGCGATGCTCGGGGGTCAATTGATCGATGGCCGCGCGTACGCGCTCGCCGATCTCGCGACGCTTCACCTGACGGAAGGGATCGTCGCGCAGCAGATCGTCCCGGATCGCTTCCTGCGCCTCGGCGGTCGCCTCGGGAACGGCGGTTACCGTCGGGCGGCGCCACTCGCGGCGCTGATAGTCGATCGCGAGGTTCACCGCGATGCGGTAGAGCCAGGTGTAGAAGCTCGCCTCTCCCTTGAAATCCTCGAGGCTGCGCAGCGCCTTGAGGAACGTCTCCTGCGACGTCTCCCACGCGGCGTCGTGATCGTGCAGCATGCCGAGCGCGAGCGTGTAGATCTTGCGTTGATAGCGCTCGACGAGCTCCTGGAAGGCCGGCCGATCGCCGCCGCGCGCCAACCGGACGAGCTCGGCATCGGTGCGTTCCACCCGGACGTCACTCCCCTATAGACGTCGGTCGCCGCTGGTTATTCGGAGACGAATGCGCCGGGCGGACGCCGGACCGATCGGCTGGCCGGCGGGGCGTCAATCGGTCGCCGCCCAGTTGGGACCGCTGCCGACGTCCACCCGCAGTGGCACCCGCAGCGCCATCACGCCCTCCATCTCCTCGCGGATGACCGCGATTGCCGGATCGAGGGCCGCAGCGTCGACCTCGAACACGAGCTCGTCGTGCACCTGCAGGATCATCGCCGCCGGCACACGCTCGCGTTCGAGCCGGGCCTCGAGCCGCACCATCGCCAGTTTGATCAGATCGGCCGCCGACCCCTGCACGGGGGTGTTGATGGCCGTCCGCTCGGCGAACTGCCGTACGCCCTCCTCGCGGCTGGTGAGCTCCGGGAGGTAGCGGCGGCGTTTGAGGAGCGTGGCGACGTAGCCCTGACGCCGCGCCTCGGCGAGCGTCTCGTCGATGAAGCGCGTCACGCCCGCGTAGCGCGTGAAGTAGTTGGCGATGTAGCGCTGCGCGTCGGCGAACGGGATCGCCAGCTCGCGCGCGAGGCGCTGCGGCCCCATGCCGTAGATGATGCCGAAGTTGATGACCTTGGCGCGCCGGCGCATCTCTGTGGAGACGAGCGCCGGCGTCACCTCGAAGACCTCGGCCGCGGTACGGGTGTGGATGTCCTCGCCGGTGGCGAAGGCCTCGACCAGCACGGGATCGCCGGTGAGGTGCGCGAGGACGCGCAGCTCGATCTGCGAGTAGTCGGCCGCCACCAGCACCTTGCCGGCCTCCGGCACGAACGCGGCGCGGATGCGCCGGCCTTCCGCGGTGCGGATCGGGATGTTCTGCAGATTCGGATCGGTCGACGAGAGCCGGCCGGTCGCGGCGACCGTCTGGTTGAAGCAGGTGTGTACCCGTCCCGTCTCGGGATGGATCAGCGCGACGAGCGGGTCGACGTACGTCGACAGCAGCTTGGCGACGCCGCGATGCTCGAGGATCTTCGCCGGCAGCGGATGGACCTCCGCGAGGCGGCTCAGCACGTCGACGTCGGTCGAGTAGCCCGTCTTTCCCTTGCGGATGCCGCGAGTGGAGATTCGCAGGCGCTCGAAGAGGACCTCGCGCAGCTGCGGCGTCGAGTTGATCTTGAACTCGCCACCGGCGAGCGCGTAGATCTCGGCCTCGAGCCGCGCGAGCGCCGCGCGGAACTCGCCGCCGAGCGCGGCGAGCAGCTCGCCGTCGACGCGTACACCGCGGCGCTCCATTGCGGCGAGGACGAGCGTCAGCGGCATCTCGACGTCGCGAAAGAGCGCCAGCTCATCGTGCTCGGCGAGCGCGCGCTCGAGGACGGGCCGGAGCGTGTACGCGGTGCGCGCCTCCCATTCGAGCCGCGACAGGTCCGGCCGCGCATCGTCGCCGTGCGCGGCCGCCGCCGGGGGCGCGACGCCGAGAAAATGCCGCGCCAGCTCGTCGACCGCGTGACTCGGGCGCGACGGATCGAGCACGTACGACGCGATGCCGAGATCGAAAAGCGGGCCGTCGAGCGGCAGCCCGTGACGCGCCAGCACGATTGCGGCGCGCTTGACGTCGACGGCGACCTTCTCGCACGCCGGCGCGGCGAGCACCGCGATCACCTCGGAGGGCCACGGTGCCGTCACCCCGACGCTGGCATCCGGCTCGGGCGCGAATGCCAGCCCGCAGGGCGCCGCCCGCATCGCCGGCTCGGCGGTGGTGGCGAGGGCGAGCGCACACGTCGATGCCGCGGGCAGGTCTCGCAGAACGGCCGTACCAGAGCGCGCGGCAGCGCTTGCCGGGGCGAGCGTCTCCGCCGCCACGGTGCCGAGCTCCCGTAGCAGCGAGTGGAACTCGAACTCGCGGCACAGCTCCTCGAGCGCGGCGTGATGCAGCGGCAGCACCCGGAACTCGTCGAGCTCGTGGTGGAGCGGCACGTCGCGGCGGATGGCGGCCAGCGACTTCGCGAGCCGCGTCTGCTCGGCATGCGCGGCCACCTTCTCCGCCAGCCCCTTGGCGCCCCGGATGCCGCTCGTCTCCAACGTATCGAGCGTCGTCAGCAGCGCCTCGAGGCTGCCCGCGTGGCGAATCAGGGCCGCCGCCGTCTTCTCACCGATGCCGCGAATGCCGGGGATGTTGTCGATCGCGTCGCCCATGAGACCGACGACGTCGATCCAGCGCTCGGGCTCGAGTCCGTAGCGCGCGCGCACGTCGTCGAGCGTGGTGCGCTTGCCGTACATGGTGTCGAGCAGCGAGATGCGCGACGAGACGAGCTGCTGGAAGTCCTTGTCGCCGGTCACGATGACGACGTCGGTGCCCGCGGCCGCGACGCGCGTCGCGAGCGTGCCGATGACGTCGTCGGCCTCGACGCCACGCTCCTCGAGCACGGCGACCGCCAGCGCCGCCACCATGCGGCGCACCAGCGGCAGCTGCGGCACCAGCTCGTCGGGCATCGCCGCGCGGTTGGCCTTGTAGTCGGCGAAGAGCTCGTCGCGAAAGGTCCCGCCGGGGGCGTCGAACACGATCGCGAGGTGCGACGGATGTTCCTCGCGCAGCAGCTTCAGCACATGGTGGTGAAGCCGTACAAGGCGTTCGTCGGCACCCCCTTCGAGGTCGAGAGGAACGGGATCGCGTGGAACGCGCGGTATACGTAGGAGCTGCCGTCGACGAGATAGAGGCGCGCCGCCGCAGGCTCCTCGCGTGCCGGCACCGGCGTCGTCCCGAGCGGGAGCATCGCGGTCCCGGCGCCGGCGCGACGCGCCCTGGTGCCGCTCCGCACGGGCGCCGCGTCGGTCTTCTGCCCCGCGTCGCGCATGTCACCTTGTGCCGTGTCCAGGTTATCTTGACAACTCTTGACCCCCTGGTTAAACCTCGCGCCGTTTTCGCTTCCGCACGTTTTTTTTCTTCATTTGGCGACATGATCGCATATCGATCGTCGACGTTAGGACCGAGACCCGGCACCACGACCCATGCTTGAAGTGCGAAACCTCACCAAACGGTACGGTGACATCGTCGCCGTCCGCAATGTGAGCTTCACCGCCGCGCAGGGACAGATTCTCGGCTTTCTCGGCCCCAACGGCGCCGGCAAGACGACCACGATGCGCATCCTCACCGGCTTCCTGCCGGCGACGAGCGGCACTGCAAAGGTCGCCGGCTTCGACGTCTTCACCGAGAGCGCCGAGGTGCGGCGCCGCATCGGCTACCTGCCGGAAAACCCGCCCCTGTACGCCGAGATGACGGCCGAGGCCTACCTGCGCTTCGTCGCCCGCATCAAGGGTATGCCGAAGGACACGATCGAGGATGCGATCGATCGCGTGGTGAGACCTGCGGCCTGGACTCGGTCCGCACCCGTCTGTTCGAAGCACCTCTCCAAAGGCTTCCGCCAGCGTGCCGGGTTGGCCCAGGCGTTGATCCACGATCCGCCGGTGCTCGTGCTCGACGAGCCGACGATCGGCCTCGATCCGCGACAGATCATCGAGATCCGCTCGCTGGTGCGCGATCTCGCCGGCCAGCGCACGGTGATCCTCTCGACGCACATCCTCCCCGAGGTGTCGCAGATCTGCGAGAAGGTCGTGATCATCAACGACGGCCAGGTGGTCCTCGAAGAGGACATGGAGACGCTCACGCGCAGCGGCAGCCTCGAGGAGGTCTTCCTGCGCGCCATCGCCAAGGAGACCCCCGAGGCGGCGGGCGTGAGCAGCGAGGAGCAGGGCTGAGCGATGCGCGAGGCGCTGACGGCATGAGAAACGTCCTCACCATCGCCGGGCGCGAGGTACGCTCGTACTTCGTCTCGCCGATCGCGTACGTCGTGCTGACCGGCTTCCTCCTGCTCGGGGGCTGGTTCTTCTTCAACCTGCTGGCGCGCTTCAACATGCTGCTGACGATCTACTCGGCGCAGCAGAACCCCCAGGTGCTGCAGCGGCTGAACCTGAACGAGTTCGTGATCGCGCCGCTCCTGCACAATCTCTCGGTCGTACTCGTCATCCTCGTGCCCGTCATCACCATGCGGAGCCTCGCCGAGGAGAAGAAGGCCGGCACCTACGAGCTGCTCCTCACCTCGCCGCTCCGGATCTCGGAGATCGTCCTCGGCAAGTTCCTCGGCGCGTTCGTGTTCGTCGCTGCTGATGGTGGCGCTCACCGGCGTCTATCCGCTGATCCTGTTCGTCGTACGGCAACCCCGAGGTCGGCGTGGTGCTCGGCGGCTATCTCGGCCTGTCCTTGCTCGCGACGGCGTTCGTCGCGGTGGGCGTGCTCACGTCGTCGTTCACCGAAAACCAGATCATCGCCGCGGTGAGCTGCCTCGTGTCGCTGCTGCTGCTCTACATCATCGCCTGGCCGGCAGACAGCGCGGGCGAGACCGTCGGCGCGATCCTCCGCTACATCTCCCTCACCGAGCACTTCGCGCAGATGGTGAAAGGCGTCATCGACTCGAAGGACCTCGTCTACTTCGCGAGCGTCATCGTCTTGGCGCTGTTCCTGACCCATCGCTCGGTCGAGTCGATTCGCTGGAGGTAGATGGTGGGCGGCCGTTCGACCTCGCTGTTCGGCTTGTGGGGCGTCGTCCTCCTGGTGTTCGGCGGCGTCGCCTTCGCGGTGACGCCCGCCGCCTCGGCGTACGTCTTTCTGCACGTCGGCCTCGGCATCCTGCTGCTCGTGCTCTACCTGACCGCGAGCCGGGAGAACCTGAGCACGTTCCTCGGCGAGCGCTCGACGAAGTACGGCGCCAACGCCGTCGTCTACTCGCTGATCTTCATCGGCATCCTCGTCATCGCGAACTGCCTGGCGAGCCGCCACAACCACCGCTGGGACCTGACCAAGCAGAACGTCTTCTCGCTGTCGACGCAGTCGCGGAACGTGCTCGCCAAGCTCGACAAGCCGGTCGAGGTCGTACGCCTTCGTCGAGGCCGGGAGCGACCCGCAGCATCGAGGACCTGCTCGACAGCTACAAGAACGCGTCGGACAAGTTCACGTTCCACATGGTCGACCCGATCAAGGAGCGCGATCTCGCCGAGCGCTACAAGGTCACCGAGCTGCCGACCGTGCACATCCAGTACGGCGAGCAGACGGCGACCGTGACGCCGCGACATCAGCGAGGAGACGATCACCAACGGCCTCATCAAGGCGACGAGCAGCGACGAAGAAGGTCGTCTGCTTCCTCGACGGCCATGGCGAGCCCGACATCGAGAACCGCGAGGCGCGCGGCTTCTCCGGGCTTGCAGGACGCCCTCCACAACGAGAACTACGAGACCCGCAAGGTGCTGCTCGCGACCGAAGCCAGACCTCCCGGCCGAGTGCACGATGCTGTCGTCGCCGGTACCGAGCGGCCGCTCTTCGACCACGAGGTCGACGGCGCTCCGCACCTATCTGCAAGGCGGCCGCTCGGCGCTCTTCCTCGTCGCCGCCGCGGCGCGGCGAGCAGCTCGGCGCGCTCCTCGAGCCCTGGGGCGTGAAGCTCACCGACACCGTCGTCGTCGACCAGGTCGTGCGGCTCTTCCAGGGTCCGGCGCTCGGCCTGCAGATCCTGGCGTCGACCTACGGCACGCACCCGATCACCAAGGACTTCCACGAGCGCACCATCTTCCCCATGTCGCGCGCCGTGCTCGCCAACGCGGCCGGCAAGACCGGCATCAGCGCGATCGAGCTGGTGAAGTCGAGCCCGTCGGCGTGGGCGCGAGAGCGACGTCGACGGCGTGTTCGACCGCGGCGAGGCGGCGCGAGGACGACAAGGACCTGAAGGGCCCCGTGTCGCTCGCCGTCGCGGTCACCGGCAAGCACAAGGAGATGGGCTTCGGCAAGGAGGGCGAAACCAAGCTCGTCGTGGTCGGCGACGCCGACTTCGCCACCAACCAGTTCCTCGGTCAGCTCTTCAACCGCGACCTGCTCCTCAACATGATGAACTGGCTCGGCGGTCAGGAGGAGCTGATCTCGATCCGTCCGCGCGCGATCGAGGCGTCGCGCGCGCAGCTCACGGCCGACGAGAGCCGGCGGATCTTCTACCTCTCGGTGCTGATCATGCCGGAGCTGCTGCTCCTCCTCGGCCTCACCGTGTGGTGGCGCCGGAGCACCAAGTGAGGCCGCGGAACACCCTCCTTCTCCTCCTCGTCCTCGCGGCTCTCGGCGCCTACGTCTACTGGGTCGAGCTGCCGCACGAAAAGAGCCAGGCCGAAGCAGAAGCGGCTACTGGCGTTCGACAAGGACGCCGTCACCTCGATCGATCTCGACTATCCCGACCGCGCGATCAGCCTCACCCGCGACGACGCGCGCCACTGGCGCATCACCAAGCCGATCGAAGCGGACGCCGACGATGCCACGGTCGAACAACCTGCTCACCGCCGTCGCCGAGGCCCAGGTGACGCGCACCCTCGAGGGCGTCGGCGACAAGCTGAAATCGTACGGCCTCGATCCGCCGGAGACGACCCTGAAGCTGGGCTTGAAGGACGGCAAGGCGCTGCCGGTCGTGAAGGTCGGGAAGGGCACGCAGGTCGGCTTCTCCGCCTACGTGCAGAAGGACGACGAAAGCGGGGTCTAGATCACGGGCGGCGGACTCCACGACCGGCATGAAGAAGGACCTCAAGGATCTGCGCGACAAGACCGTCATGGCGTTCGACGAATCGCAGGTGCGGCGCGTCGTGCTCAAACGGCCGAGCGGGACGATCACGATCGAGCGCCAAGGGGACGGGGACGACTGGCGAATCACCACCCCCGCGGACCATCCGGCCGACGCGGCGGAGATGCGCTCCCTCCTCGCGAGCATCCGCGGGATTCGCGCCGACGACTTCGCGAGCGACGATCCGTCACCTGCGCTCGCCACCTACGGGCTCGATCAGCCGCATCTCGAGGTGAGCGTCTTCGTCGGCAAGGAGCTCGCGCAGCAAACGCTGCTCGTCGGCGCGACGAAGAACGACCCGCAGAAGAAGACGGTCTACGCAAAGCGCGCCGAGCGGCCGACCGTGTACACCATCCCGGAGTACACGGTGAAGAACCTCGACAAGGACCTGTCCACGCTGCGCGACAAGACCGTGCTCGCCTTCGACAAGGCCAAGGCCGGGAAGCTCGTCGTCACGCGCAAGGACGGGGCGGGCTTCACCCTGGTGAAGCGCGACGGCGCCTGGCATCTCGACACGCCCGGCGAGGGCAGCGAACGCGCACCGGCGATCACCCGCTTCATCGAGGACGTCTCGACCCTCAAGGGCAGCGAGATCGTCGAGGAGCATGCCGGCGACCTCGCCAAGTACGGCCTCGCGACGCCGGATCTGCTGATCGCCGTGAGCGACGAGAGCGGCGCAAAGATCGGCACCTTGCTCGGCAGCCGTGGAGCGACTCCGGCGGATCCCAACGCCGGCGACGCCAAGTCGTACGTTACCGCCGAGGGCACCGGCGTCGTCTATGGCATGAAGCCGTTCGTCTACGACCGCATCGACAAGAAGGTCGCCGACTTCCGGGAGAAGCCGGCGACCCCGGTGCCGAGCGGCGCGATCACGCCCGCTCCCGAGGGCGGCGCCCCGGCCCTCGGCGGCGACGACGGCGGCGCGGGCGGCGAGCCCGAGGACACGGGCGACACTGGCGACGACGACGGCGACGAGTAGCGTTCGCCCTGCCGGCGCGGCGCGCGCTCGGCGGTGCCGGCCACGTCACGTCCCCTCCGTACGGCACGACACGACAGCCGAGCCACGCGAACCGGGTCCGGTAGACCCTCGTCGCGCGTGGCGATCCTCCCCGGTTTTTTCGTGCGCCCTACCTCGTCCCGGTGATGGGGCAGACGGTGGCCTACCGCTACCGTTCGACGGCATCACCCGGAGAGGAGCAGTCGATCATGTCCGACGCGAAGATCAGTCGCCGTCGCTTCCTCGGCGGCGCCGCCGCGAGCGCGGCGCTCGCCACCCTCCCCCTGCCCCGGCGCGCCGAGGCGAGCACGCACCACGCGGACGTCGTCGTGGTCGGCGCCGGCCTCGCGGGCTTGACGGCGGCGCGCGCGCTCACCAGCGCCGGACGCTCCGTCGTCGTGCTCGAGGCGCGCGATCGCGTCGGCGGGCGGACGCTCACCCATACGCTCGCGAACGGCGGCTATGCCGAGCTCGGCGGGATGTTCACCGGACCCACGCAGGACCGCGTACAGGCGCTCGCGGCGGACGTCGGCGTCGGCACGTTTTCCACCTACGACACCGGCAACAGCGTGTTCGTCGGCGGCGACGGGCGGCGCGAGGTCTACCCGACCAATACGCCGCTCGGCAACGCGCCCGTCGATCCGCTGGTGGCGGGGGACGTCGCGCTTGCGGTCACCCAGCTCGACCAGCTGTCGCAGAGCGTGCCCGTCGACAGCCCGTGGACGGCGGCGAACGCCGAAATCTGGGACCGCCAGACCCTCGACGGCTGGCTGCGCGGCAACACGACCGGCAACCCCGAGTTCATGAACGTCACGTCCGCGGCGACGGAGGCCATCTTCGGCGCCGAGCCGCGCGACCTCTCCCTCCTCTACACGCTCTTCTACATCGCCGCGTCGGGCAACGAGTCCACGCCCGGGACGTTCGAGCGCAACTTCAACACCGCGGGCGGCGCCCAGGAGAGCCGCTTCGTCGGCGGCGCCCAATCGATCTCCCTGCGCGTCGCCGAGCAGCTCGGGCGCAGCGTCGTCCTGAATCGGCCGGTCAGCCGCATCATCCAGACCGGCACGGGCGTCACGGTGTACTCCGACCGCTTCAAGGTGAGGTCGCAGCAGGTGATCGTCGCGGTGCCGCCGGCGCTCGCCGCCCGCATCGACTACGATCCGCCGCTGCCACCCCTGCGCGACCAGCTCACGCAGCACATGCCGCAGGGCACCTTGATCAAGTTCGAGGCGATCTACCCGACGCCCTTCTGGCGCGCGGGCGGCCTGAACGGCCAGGTCGTGAGCGAGATCGGCCCCGCCAAGACGACGTTCGACACCTCGCCCGCCGACGGCAGCTACGGCGTACTCATGGGCTTCATCGGCGGCCACGAGGCGCGCTACTGGGAGACGCGGCCCGCGGCGGATCTCGCGGCCGCCGCGCTGCAGAACTTCGCGACCTACTTCGGCAGCCAGGCACTCTCCCCGAGCGAGGTCGTCCAGTTCAACTGGTCGGCCGAGAAATGGAACCGCGGCTGTCCGGTCGCCGTGCTCGGCCCGGGCACCCTGCTCGATTTCGGCGCGGCGCTGCGCGTCCCCGTCGGGCGGATCCACTGGGCGGGCACGGAGACGTCGACCTACTGGAACGGCTACATGGACGGGGCCGTGCGGTCGGGCGAGCGCGCGGCGTCCGAGGTGCTGGCCCTCCTCGTCTGACGGGCCTTCTCCGCCCTTCGCAGCCGGGTGTTTTCGCTGGCGACGCTCGCACCTTTCCACTATACGGAAGGCGGGGACCACGTCGGCAGCGGCTGGTGGAGGCGGAGGGGATGTACGAGCAGTTCTTCGGGCTGGAAGAAGAGCCGTTCCGGCTGACGCCTGATCCGCGTTATCTCTTCCTGTCCTCGAAGCACGCAGAAGCGCTCGCCCACCTGAAGCTGTGCCTCACCGAGTCGAGCGGCTTCGTCTGCATCACGGGGGACGTCGGCACCGGAAAGACGACGTTGCTGCGCCTGTTCCTCTCGGAGCTCGGCCCGAACGTCTCGTCGGCCTACACGTTCGTGCCGCCGCTCACCGCGCTCGAGCTGCTACGCCGCATCTGTCGCGAGTTCAAGCTGCCCGTCGACGACCAGACGCAGGGCGAGCTGGTCGACCAGCTCCACCAGTTCCTGATGGCACAGTACCGCGAGGGCCGGCTCTGCGTGCTCATCCTCGACGAGGCGCAAGCGCTCTCGATCGAGCTCCTCGAGCAGATCCGGCTCCTCCTGAACCTCGAGACGAACACCCAGAAGCTCCTCCGGATCGTGCTCGTCGGCCAGCCGCAGCTGCGGAAGCTCCTCCTCGACCCCGAGCTCGCGCAGTTGAATCAGCGCATCACGCTGCGCTGGCATCTCGGACCGCTGTCGCCCCGCCAGACGACCGCCTACGTCACGCATCGCCTCACCGTGGCGAGCGGGGGGCGCGGGACGCACATCTTCACCGGTCCGGCATTGCGGCTGATCCACCACATCTCGGGCGGCGTACCGCGCTTGATCAACATGGTGGCGCATCGCGCCTTGCTGGCGTCATTCGTCGTGCGGGAGCCGCGCGTCAACCGGCGGACGATCCTGCAGGCATACCGCGAGATCCAGTCGGTGCCGCTTCCCGGCACGCTCTCGCCGGCTCGCAAGGCGATGATCGCCGCCACGGGTCTCGCGCTCGGCGCCCTCCTCATCGTCATCGGCGGGCCGCAGCTCGGCTGGCTGCAGCCGCGCGTATCGGAGGCGATGCGTCGGTTGAGTCCCGAGCGGGTGCCCGCCGCCTTCGACACGACGCCGTCCGATCAAGTGAAGATCGCGCTGGTCGCGGACATGCCCGACGCGGCGGTGAACGCCGCGCCGGCGGCGCCCCAGGCGGCCGCGCCGGCGTCCGGGATGGCGGCGTCCACCGATGAAGACCGCGACGGCGAGCGGCAGCGACCCGGCGAAGCCGTCGCGGTGGAAGCCCGCCCGGCAGCCGCGCCGCCCGCGGCCGGCGCGTCGTGGCAGGTGACGGCGCGAGCGAGCGCGCCGGCGGAGGCTCCCACGGCCGTTTCGGTCGCCGAGCTGCTGCGGACGCTCGCGAGCAACGAGCTGCAGCCGACGGCGCGCGCGGCGACCGACGTCGTGCTGACGGCGTGGGGAGAGCATCCTCTGGCGCAGGACGAGGCCAAGCTTCCCGAGGAGCTCGAGCTGGTCGCGATGCGTCGCGGTCTCTACGACGTCGGCCTGGCAGGCGACCGCAGCCTGGTCCGCTTGCTCGACCTTCCCGCGGTACTCGCGCTGCGCGTTCCCGGATCGTCGACGCCGTGCTACGTCGCCCTGCTCGGCCTGGACGGCGCGCAAGCCGTCCTGTCGATCGGCGGCGCGACGACCACGGTGGATGCGGCGGCGCTCGACCCGGTGTGGTCGGGGCAGGCGCACGTCCTCTGGCGGGACTTCGACGGTCTCGGACCGACGCTCGCTCGCGGCGCGCGCGGTGTAGCCGTCACGCGGCTGCAGCTCCTTCTCAAACGCGCCGGGCTGTTCGCCTCGCCGCCCACGGGCGTGTTCGACGCCCAGACACACGCCGCGGTCCTCGCCTTCCAGCACGCCAACATGCTGGTCGAGGACGGCAAGGTCGGCCCGCTGACGCGCATCGTGCTGTACCGAACCGCGGGTGGCTATCCGCGTCCTACGCTCGCTGCTGCGAGGCAAGGAGCAACGTGAGCACCATCCTGAAGGCCCTCGAGGAGCTGGAGCAACGCGGGGCGACGACGGCGACGGGGGCGGCCGCGACGTCATCGCCCGGAATGGCCACGCGCTACGAGCACCTGCCGCGCCGCCGCTCGCTGGCGACGCCGTTGCTGCTCGCCATCACCGCGGGGTCGCTCGCCGGCATGGCGTACTTTGCGCTGCGCGGCGCGACGACGCGGTCCGCGCCAGCGAAGGCGCGCCAGGTCGCGGAGCGCCCCGCCGTTCCACCGGCCGCCGCACGACCGCTGCCGCCGCCCGCCGTCGCGCCGCAGCCGGCGCTCGCTGCAGCGCAGGCGCCCGCCGAACGGCCGGCGCCGCTGCCGCAGACGGCCGGGCGGCCCGAGCCCCCGGCGGCGCCCGCGCCGCGGGAGCGCGACGCTGCACCGGCGCAGCCGGCGGCCGAGCCGCCAGTCGTCGCCGCGCGTGAGCCCGTCGCGCCGCCAATCGTGCCGCCGCTCGCAGCGCTGGCGGACGACCCGCCACGCGCGTCCGCCGTCGCGGCTCGGGCGACCGTCGATCAGGCGCCCGGCGCGCCCCCTCGTGCGATCGTTCCACCTGCGCCGCCCGTCCGCGCAGCCACGACCGGGGCGGCGCGACCGGAAGCCCCCCTGCGCCCGTCGCGCCGCGAGACCGCGGCGCCACCGGGCGAGCGCAGGACAGCAACGGAATCGACCGGTGGGTCGGAAGTGGAGGTGACGTCCATCGGCTACTCCAACGACCTCAGCACGCGGACGGCATCGCTTCGCATCGGCGGGCAGCCGGTGACCCTGCACCAGGGCGACTCCGCGCGCGGGATCGAGGTCCAGCTCATCATGCCGCACGTCGTGTACCTGCGGCGCGGTCGAGACATCTTTGCCGTAGACGCGAACCGCTAGCGCAGAGCATATAGCGTGGTGTGACTATTCGCTGGACGGAGCGTATCGATCTACGCTAGACCACGCGCGAGGAGCATCCTCGCATGGTCCGCAGCGCGCTCGTGATCCTCGCGGCCGCCTTCGTCCTCACCCAGCCCTGCTGTGACACTGCTCACGCCGACAACGTCTCGGCGGCGCTGTCCGGTGGTACCCTCAAGCTCAAGGGCGACGGCGACGCGAACACGGTCACGCTCGACCAGGTGGCGCTGAATCCGGACGCGCTGCGCGTCACCGGCACCGGGACGACGATCAACGGCGGCTCGGATCCGCTGATCTTCGAGGGTGTGACCGGCGGGCTGCAGGTCGATCTCGGCGGCGGCGACGATACCCTGCTTCTCGACACGGTCACGCTCGCCGGCACCGTGAAGATCAAGATGGGTGCGGGAGCGGACACCTTGTCGATCAGCGGCGGCGAGCTGCAGGGCACGGTGAGCGTCGATCTCGGAGGCGGCGACAACGTGCTGCAGCTCTGCAGCCCCGTCGTGGACGGGACGTTGTCGGTCAAGACCGGCGCGGGCACGGGCAGCGCACGCAACGCCGCGTGCGGTCAGACGATCGCGAGCAATCAGGGCGGCGCGCTCGTGCTCGATTCCGTCGAGGTGAAGAAGGGGGTCGTCCTGAAGGGCAGCAAGCGCAGCGAGGCCGTCACGATCCACGACTCGCACCTGGACGCCGGCGCGAAGCTGACGCTCGGCGGCGGCTCGGACGCCGTCGCGGTCTGCCACTCGGCGATCGGGACGACGCTCGCCGTCCAGATGGGCCGGGGCGCTCCCGGCACGACCGTCCAGGCTTCGTGCGGGGGCCTCGTGTCCCCGTCGGGCGACAACGCGTTGGACGTCGACAGCTGCGCGATCGGGTCCGACCTGAGCGCGAGGATGGGCGGGTCGGCGGACTCGGCGCTGTTCAGCTTCAACCTGATCGACGGCGCCGTAAAGATCGATCTCGGGCAGGGCGCGAACACCCTGACGCTCGACGCGACGGCGTCGCAGAAGACGCTCACCGTCAAGTCCGGCAAGGGCGACGACGCCATCCAGATCAAGAACGCGCAGTACGGCGCGAGCGTCAACGTCAAGGCCGGCGGCGGGACGAACGCCGTCACCTTCAGTGCCGTCGGCGTCGTGAACGATCTCTCGGTCGTCACGGGCAACGGCAACGACACCATCGACACGACCGGCGCAACCGTGCACGGGACGATCAAGATAAAGCACGGCAAGGGCACGGACGTCGTGACGCCCTGAGCCCGGCGGCGCCGTGACGAGCCCAAGCGGGGTGCGTGACGGCTACGGCCGCCGTAGCGCCGCGAGAAGCTGCTCGATCTCGTCGTCGGTGCCGACGCTGATGCGAAGCGCGTCGGCCAGGCGGGGCGTCGCGAAGTGCCGGACGAGGATGCCGCGCTCGCGCAGGCGGGACTGCACGGGTCCTTGATCCTCTCCCGCGCGCCGCGCGAGCACGAAATTGGCGGCCGACGGCAGCACCTCGTAATCGAACGCCCGCAGCCCATCGCTCAAGCGCGCACGCGTCGCCACGATGCGCGCCGCGTTCCGCTCCATCCACGCGTAGTCCTCGAGCGCGGCAACGCCGGCCGCGATCGCGACACGGCTCACGTTGTAGGAATCCTTCACCTTGGTCATCTCGGCGATGGTCGACGGGTCGCCGAACGCCAGACCGATGCGCATGCCGGCGAGCGAGAACGATTTGGAGAAGGTGCGCAGGACGAGCACGTTGTCGTAACGTGCGATCAGTGGAAGCGCGCTCGCCGCGCCGAAGTCCACGTAGGCCTCGTCCACGACGACGAGCCCGTCGCGAGCGCGCGCCAGATCCTCGATCATGTCCACCGGCGTGGGCGTTCCGGAGGGCGAGTTGGGGTTGCAGATCATCAACACGCGGGCCTCGGCGTCGGCAAGCGCGGGCGGCAGCGTGAAGTCGCGGGGAAAGGGGATGGTGAGCGATCGGCCTTCCTGGATGGTGACCAGCGTGTCGTACAGCGAGTACGTCGGCTCCGGATACGCGACGACGTCGTCCGGACCGACCATCGTACGGATGACGATCGTGAGCAGGTCGTCCGATCCGTTGCCGACCAGGACGTGCGCCGGGGTGACGCCGTAGCGGCGCGCGGCGGCCTCGCGCAGCGCGGTTGCGACGGGATCGGGATAGAGACGCAGATCCGCCGAAGCGCAGGCCGCCACTGCCGCGATCACGCCCGGAGCCGGCGGATACGGGTTCTCGTTGGTGTTCAGCTTGATGACGGTGCCGCCGCGTGGCTGCTCGCCCGGCACGTAGCCGTGCATGCGGGCGACCACCGGCCGTACCGGGGTCACGGGGATCGGTCGCGCGCCGTCGCCGGCGGACCGGGCGCCGTCCAGCGGCGCACGTTCACTTGAAGGCTTTGATCGGCGTCGGGCCGGGCCGTGCGGCCGTGGGCGCGGCCGCGGGATCGACGAGGTAGCGATCGGCGATCGACACCGCCTGTCGCTTGCGCTCGGGCATCTCCACGAGCACGTCGACGACCTTCTCCCAGCGGCCGCGGTCGGCACCGGCGAGCTCGTACAGATCGATCACCAGGTCGATGTCCTTGGTGACCAGCGCCTTGTCTCCGCGCACGAGCAGCTGCTCGCTCGGAAGCGGCACGTGGCCGAGATTGCAGACACGCACCATGTCCTGGATGCGCCCTCGATCGAGCAGTCGGTCACGCAGATCGCTCCAGTCCTGCGCCGCGACGGTATCGACGTTGCGCGAAAAGAGCTCGAGCGCCTGATCGAGATACCCCTTCGCCAGATAGCGCCGTCCGACCAGGATGTCCGCTTGTTTCGAGGGCATTGCCATGTCCTTCCTTGCGCGAGACGCGCACCCGCCACCAGCGTAGAGCCGTCGCCGAGAATATTCAAGGACGCGTATAGACGCATCGCACATCGCGCGGCGTCACGTTGAATTGGCCGGCCATCTAGGGTAGCCGCTGGCCAGCGCCATGGCGTCGAAGAACCTTGCGATCGTCTCGGTGGTGGGCCGCGACCAGAAGGGCGTGGTCGCGCGCGTTTCCACCTACCTGGCGGGCTGTAGCATCAACATCGAGGACATCGAGCAGCGCGTGATGGAGGGGCTCTTCATCATGACGATGCGCGTCGACCTGACCGAGCTCACGACGTCGCTCGACGAGATGGTCCTCGGTTTGAAGCGCATCGGCGAAGAGACGCGGATGGAGGTGAGCGTCCGCCTCCACAGCGCACGCGAGCGCAAGCGGGTCGCCATCCTGGTCACGAAGGAGCCGCACTGCCTGGAGACGCTGCTTGCGGACCACGACGCCGGCCTCGTGAACGGGGACTTCGTGGCCATTCTCTCGAATCACGAGGTGCTGCGGCCGCTGGCCGAAAGCCGCGGCATCCCGTTCCACTGGCACTCCGTCGGCCGACAAGGCGACGCACGAGGCGTTCCTCCTGGCGCGGCTCGCGGATGCGCGTCCGGACCTGATCGTCCTCGCGCGGTACATGCAGGTGCTGTCGCCGACGATGGTGCAGCGCTTCCCGAATCGCATCATCAACATCCACCCGTCGCTGCTGCCGTACCACCCGGGCGCGAACGCCTACAAGCAAGCGTTCGAGGCGGGGGTCCGCGTATCCGGCTGCACTGCCCATTTCGTCACCGAGCAGCTCGACCAGGGCCCCGTCATCCTGCAGGACGTCTTCCACATCCGCGTCGGGGAGGACACGCTGGACGAGGTAAAGGACCGCGGCAAGGCGCTCGAGGGCAAGGTCCTCTCGCAGGCGGTCCAGCTGTTCCTGAACGAGCAGTTGGTCGTCGCCGACACCAAGGTCCTCTTCCGACCCGGGCGCCTGCCCGCCTGACGGCGGCGGCAGCGGTGCGTCGTGGGACTCGTTTTCGCACTGATCGTCCTGCTGGCCGCGACGACGTGGGTGTCGCGCCGTTGGCGTGGCCGCCGGCGACGGCGCGCCCTCGACACCGGGCCCGGCAGCTCGATCGATCACGCCATCGCCGTGCGCACCTTCGAGGAGATCGATCGCGCGCTCGCCACCCGGCGCTGCGAGTGCGGACAGGCCCTGCGCGCGACCGGTGAGGGCGCGCGGCAAGCGGGCACGCGCCGCTTCCGCTTCGCGCGCCTCGCCTGCGACGACTGCGAGCGGGAGCACGTGGTCTTCTTCGACGTGAGCGGGCTGGTGCACTGACGATGGCGCTCGCGAACGCCGACGTGGCGCGCGTCCTGCGGGAGATCGCGCTCTTCCTCGAGATGGAGGACGTGCCGTTCAAGCCGCGCTCCTACGAGAAGGCGGCGGATTCCGTGGCCGTGTGCGACGTGCCGTGTCACGAGCTCCTCGCGAGCGGCGGGGTGAAGGCGCTGGCGCAGATTCCCGGCGTCGGCAAGAGCATCGCGGACAAGATCGCCGAGCTGCTGACGACCGGCCGGATCGGCTACCACGACGAGCTGCGCGCCCGCACGCCGATCGACGTCGCCGCCCTCACCGGCGTCGAGGGCGTCGGGCCGAAGGCGGCGCGCGCCTTGTACGAGGCGCTCGGCATCACCGATCTCACCACGCTCGAGGCGGCGGCGCTGGCGGGGCGCATCCGCGCCCTGCCGCGGTTCGGCGAGAAGAGCGAGGAGAAGATCCTCCGGGGTCTCGCCTTCGCGCGAGCGCACGGCGGGCGCGTGCCGCTCGGCGACGTGCTGCCGCTCGTCCGCGACATCGAGGCGCGCCTCGCGGCGCTTGCGGGCGTACAGCGCGCCACCATCGCGGGCTCGATCCGCCGGCGCCGCGAGACGGTCGGCGACGCGGACATCCTCGTGGTCGCGCGCCGCACCGCCCCGGTCATGGAGCGGGTGGCCACATTGCCCGAGGTCACGGGCGTGCTGGCGCGCGGCGACACCAAGATCTCGGTCCGCCTCGCCACCGGCCTGCAGCTCGATGTGCGCGTCGTCCCGCGCGCCAGCTTCGGGGCCGCCCTGCACTATTTCACCGGCTCGAAGGCGCACAACGTGCTGCTGCGGCAGATCGCCATCAAGAAGGGCCTCAAGCTGAACGAGTACGGCGTATTCCGCGGCGAGACGGCGATCGCCGGCGCCTCCGAGGAGGACGTGTACGCGGCCCTGGATCTGCCGTTCATCCCGCCCGAGCTGCGCGAGGACGCGGGCGAGATCGACGCCGCGCGCGCCGGACGGTTGCCCGTCCTGGTGGAACACGGCAGCCTGCGGGGCGATCTGCAGACCCAGACGACCTGGACCGACGGCGCCGACACGCTCGAGGCGATGGTCGCCGCGGCACAGGCGCTCGGCCTCGAGTACCTCGCGATCACCGACCACACGCGCGACCTCGCGATGACCTTCGGCGCCGACGAGGCCAAGCTGCGCGCCCAGGGCGAGGCCATCGACGAGCTGAACGCGCGACTCGACGCCTTCCGCATCCTGAAGGGCGCGGAGGTCAACATCCGGAAGGACGGCACGCTCGACATCGCCGACGAGGCGCTCGCGCAGCTCGACGTCGTCGGCGTCGCGATCCATTCGCATTTCGGGCTGCCGCGCGCGGAGATGACCGCCCGGGTCCTGCGCGCGATGCGGAATCCGCACGTCGACATCTTCTTCCATCCCACGGCGCGCATCCTCGGCAAGCGCGAGCCCGTGGACCTCGATCTCGACGCCGTGATCGCGTGCGCGCGCGAAACCGGCACGGTTCTCGAGCTCGACGCCTACCCATCGCGTCTCGATCTCCGTGACGATCACGTGCGCAAGGCGGTCGCGGCCGGCGTGAAGCTGGTCATCGACTCCGACGCGCACGCGACCGGCCATCTCGCCTATCCGGAGGCGTACGGCATCGATCAGGCCCGTCGCGGCTGGGCGACACGCGACGACGTCCTCAATACCCGACCGGTCAGGCAGCTCCTCCGCGCCCTGAAGAGCGGCGGCGCGGGTGGGGAGAGCGTAGGGCGCGGCCGCAGTCGCCATCCTCATGGTCCGGCACGCACAAAGCGGCGCCGCTAGGGAACCGCGGCGCACGTGGATTTCGACGTGGGAATCGCGAGCCGCGGCCGCTCGCGGATGCTCGCCACGCCAGCCGCCGGGCGCGGCAACCGACGCATGGCCCGACGTCGATCCTACGCGCGCATGGCGCGCGCGAGAATCCTTCGCGAAATACGTGAGGACGATGCCGGCGCCGGCGCGCACGATGGCGGTGTGCGTCTCCCACATGGCGCGCGCCTCGTCGATCATGCCCGCCGCGGCCGCCGCCTTGATCATGGCATACTCGCCGCTGACGGCGTAGGCGGCGAGCGGCACGTCGAAGCGCTCGCGCGCCCGCCGGATGACGTCGAGGTACGCCAGCGCCGGCTTCACCATCACGATGTCGGCGCCCTCCTCGACGTCGAGGGCGATCTCGCGCAACGCCTCATCGGCGTTCGCCGGGTCCATCTGGTAGCCGCGGCGGTCGCCGAACCGGGGCGTCGAGTCGGCGGCCTCGCGGAACGGCCCGTAGAAGGCCGACGCGTACTTCGCCGCGTACGCCATGATCGGGACGTCCGCGAAGCCCGTATGGTCGAGACCGGCGCGGATGGCCCCGACCCGGCCGTCCATCATGTCCGAGGGCGCGACGAGGTCGGCGCCGGCGCGCGCGTGCGCGACGGCCATCGCCGTGAGCGGCTCGAGGCTGGCGTCGTTGACCACCTCGCCCCCCTCGACCAGGCCGCAGTGGCCGTGGTCGGTGTACTCGCAGAGGCACACGTCGGTCACGACCAGCAGATCGGGGAGCACCCGCTTGATCGCCGCCACGGCGCGCACCACGATACCGTCCGCCGCGTACGCCGACGAGCCGATCGCATCCTTCCGCTCCGGAATGCCGAACAGCATCACCGCGGGAATCCCGAGATCGTAGACCGACTTGCACTCCTCGACGAGACGATCGACCGACAGCTGGGCCACGCCGGGCATGGCGGCGATCGGCTGGGTGCGCCCGCTCCCCGGCGTGACGAAGAGCGGCAGCATGAGCCCGTCGATGCTGGGACGCGTCTCCGCGACCAGACGTCGCAGGACGGCTGTTCGTCGCAGGCGGCGCGGGCGATGCGTCGGATAGCTCATCGCAGCGTGACGATAGTGAATCGCCTGGAGGTTTGCAAAAACGCGCGACTGCGCATGGCGGCACCCCGTGGCGACCATCTTGGCGCGCGGCGCGTCGTGACGTAGACGTGGTGGACCACGAGACATGCCGACGCTTCGCACCCTGCTCGCCGTCTCGCTCTTCGCGTCGCTCGCGCTCGGCGCGGCACGCGCCGCGGCCGCGCCGACGTGCGCCGACCCGGACGGCAACGGCGTCGACATCGTCGACGCCGCCAACGTGCAGCGCGCGGCGGCCGGCCTGCCGAGCGCCTGCGCGCTCGCTGCGGGCGTCTGCGATGTCGACGGCGCGAACGGCGTCGACGCGGGCGACGCGGCCGACGTCCTGCGGCGGGCGGCCGGACTCGCGCCGACACACGATTGCCTGCCGGCGCTGCGCCTGACGGAGGTGGCGCGCGGCTTCGACGCGCCGCTCTTCGTCGGCGCCGCCGCGGGCGATCCGTCCCGGCTCTACGTGGTCGAGCAGACCGGCCGCATCAAGCTCCTGAAGAACGGCACGCTCGCGACGACGCCGTTCCTCGATCTGAGCGACGCGGTCTCCAGCGGCGGCGAGCGCGGCCTCCTCGGCCTCGCCTTCCATCCGAGCTACACCGCGAACGGTCGCTTCTTCGTGAACTACACGAATACCGACGGCGCCACCGTCATTGCCGAGTTCCGCCGTTCGGCCGCGGACCCCGACGTCGCCGATGCGCGGCCCGCACGCGTCTTCTTCACGGTGGCGCAGCCCTTTCCCAACCACAACGGCGGCATGCTCGCCTTCGGCCCCGACGGCCTGCTCTATCTCGGCCTCGGTGACGGCGGGAGCGGCGGCGATCCGATGAACAACGGCCAGCGGCTCGACACCAAGCTCGGCAAGATCCTGCGCGTCGACGTCGACGCCTATCCGACGCCGCCCCCGGGCAACCTGAGCGGCGGCGATCCCGATATCTGGGACTTCGGCTTCCGCAACCCCTATCGCTTCAGCTTCGACCGCGGGACCGGTGACCTCTACGTCGGCGACGTCGGTCAGAACGCGTTCGAGGAGATCGACTTCGAGTCGCGCGGCACCGGACGACGGAACTACGGCTGGCGCATCACCGAGGGCCTGCACTGCTTCAACCCGCCGACCGGCTGCAGCCTGACCGGGATCACCTTGCCGGTCGCCGAGTACTCGCATGCCGACGGGTGCGCGGTAATCGGGGGCTATGTCTATCGCGGCACCGCGATCCCGGCGATCGTCGGCCGCTACTTCTACGCCGACTTCTGCTCGAACCGTGTCTGGTCGTTCGTGCGCGCGGGCGGGGAGATGACCAGCACCCTCGAGCTCACCGACGCCCTCGATCCGACGCGAGCGCTCGGCGGGATCACCTCGTTCGGCGAGGACGCGAACGGCGAGCTCTACGTGGTCGACGGCTCGCGCGGCCTCGTCTTGCGGATCGATCCGGAGTAAGAGAGGCGCCGATGCGACACGTGCCGATGATCGTCCTGCCGCTGCTCCTCGTCCTGGCCTTCGGCTGCGGCGGTGGAGGGGGCGGCGGTCATTCCGACACGCCTGCCGTCACCACGACGCCCGTCATCACGCCGTCGCCCGTCCCGACCGTCGGCGTCACCCTTTCACTTGCTGCCGCGGTCGACGTCGTCGGCGCGAGCTTCACGGTCGGCTACGAGGCGGGACGGGTCGCGCTGGTCGGCAGCGGCCCGCAAGCCCAATGCCGTCTCGCCTCCGCCGACACGATGGTCGTCAACGACGACGACGCCGGCACCCTGCGGGTCGCGCTCCTGCCTGCCGACCCGCTGCAGCGCCAGACCCTCGCCTTGCCGACCACCCTGACCTGCGACTTCGCCGAGAACGGCGGTTCGGTCGGCGCCGGCGACCTGCGCGTCGGCGGCAAGAAGATCGCCGTCCTGGACACCGGCGCCGTCGCGGTGGCCGGCGACGCGACGCAGCTCGACGTGCAGTAGATTTCGCACCATCGGCGTCCCGTCGTGCTTCCGGCTCACCGCCAGCGGACGTGCGTCCGGGGCGCTACGGCTGGCACATGGCTTCGCCCGGGAGGCCGAAGGCGCGGCGGAGGACGTTGGCGGCGTCGATGACGTCGACGTCCCCGGTCGCGTCGACGTCGCAGCGCTCCGCGACGGCGTCGCACGCGCCGCGGAGGCCGGCAGCCGCAGCCAGGACCGCCGTCGCGTCGGCGAGCGTGACCGTACCGTCACCGTCGGCGTCGCCGCAGAGGAACCCGGGGCTGGGCGTGGGCATCGGCGCGGGGCCCGCGGCGGCGTAGATCATCATCGCGCCGTTCACGTCGTCGGCGGTCGGCGCGCCGACGAAGCACGGATCGCCGTCGGGAAAGCGGAATGCCGAGCGCATCAAGACGTTGGCGTCCCGCCCGCATTGATCGGGGTGATCGAGGCCGAGCACGTGGCCGAGTTCGTGCTCGATGACGGCGCGGAACAGGCCGGGCGTGAAGCGCGAGTCGAAGGCCTGGTTGACGACGACGTCGGCATCACGCTGCTGGCCGCGTTGCGGACCGTCCGTGATCGTCACCCGCAACGTCACCGCCACGACGTTGGTACCGAAGCCCTGGCCGCCGCAGAAGGTGGTACTCCCGCCGATGGACGTGCGCCCGTCCGTCGAGTCGCAGAAGGCGACCGGATGCGTCGCGTCCGCCTGCACGAAGCGGAAGCGATCGGGCAGATCGGCGTTCCAGGTCGCCGCGGCATCGCGACATTGCTGGACGCACGCGGACGGCTGATCGCCGCAGCCGATGTCGTGCGTACCGTCCCCGAGGAAGCTGCAGTCGTAGACGACCTCCGGAGGCACCCAGCGCACGAGTGGCGTCGCCGGACAGCGAGCGCCCGCGAGCGAGAGGAACGCGAACGCGTCGCCGGGCGGCGCAGCGCACTGTGCCGCGACGTCGCGCGCGGACGCCACTGCCGCGAGCAGCGCCAGCGCCGCGAGCGCCGTCCGGACGGCGCCGCGCGCCCTCATGGGCGGGCCGCGCGGATCGCGGCGACGAAGGTGTCGAGCGACGGCGACGGCGCTCCGGCCGTCCCCACGCCGCTCTCGCGCTGCGCGGCGCCGCCCGCCGCCAGCGCGGCGGCGGCGTCCGCGGGCAACGGCCGGCCGCTGCGGTCGCGGACGACGTCCGCGCCAGCGATCCGCTCGACCCGGTAGAGTCCCTGATTGAAGCCCATGACCGGACTGATGGACGGCGGATCCCGATCACGATCGAGCAGCACGACGTAGCGCTCGCCGACCTGCAACTCGGGCATGCCGTCGATCGACTGCCGTACGGCGCCGATCTCGCCGCCCGCGAGGCGCAGCGTGAGCTCGGCCGAGGCGCGCCCCGCCACGACCTCGTCGACGCCCACGGTCACCAGGGTCTCGAAGAAGGCCGGCGCCCGCGGCGACGGACGGCTTGCGACCGCACGCACCGTCGCCACGACGATCGTCTCGGCGCCGGCGCATTGCTCGGCGAACGGCATCGCGAGCACCGTCGTCGCGCGCGCGGGGACCGCCGCGAGCAGCCCCAGCGCCAGCAGCAGGGCGACCGCTCCGGCGGAGGAGGCCGCGCCTGCGGCGAATGCGACGGTGCGGAGTCCCACGCCCCCCCGAAGACCACACGGCACGATCGCTCGCCTGTAACCTGATCCGCCCGGACCCGCAAGCCGCCGGGCGCTGGCCCCGTGGACTGCGCACCCGACGCACGTCCTGATCTTGTAACCGGCGGTCGCCCGGACCATCATGGGCGAAGGAGGGGTGGACATGACGAACCCGCTGCTCGAGTTGCAGCGCTTGGGGCAGTCGCCGTGGCACGACAACATTCGCCGCGAGCTCCTCACCTCGGGCGCCCTTGCACGCATGGTCGCCGACGGCGACATCACGGGGCTGACCTCGAACCCGACGATCTTCGAGCAGGCGATCGAGTCCGGCACGGACTACCGGAGCCAGCTGCGATCGCTCGCCCGCGCAGGCAAGCGGCCCGACGCGATCTTCGACGTGCTCGCGATCACCGACATCCGCGACGCCGCCGACGTGTTCGCACCGGTCTATCGGCGCACGGACGGCGCCGACGGCTTCGTCAGCATCGAGGTCAATCCGATCTACGCCAACGATACCGCCAAGACGATCGCCGAGGCGCACCGGCTCTGGTCGGCGGTCGATCGGCCCAACCTGATGGTGAAGATCCCGGCCACACGGGAGGGCGTCCCGGCGATCCAGGAATGCATCGCCGACGGCCTCAACATCAACGTCACGTTGATCTTCTCGCTGCGGCGCTACGACGAGGTCATGGACGCCTACCTCGCCGGCATTGCCCGGCGTGTCGCGGCCGGCAAGCCGGTCCGCACGATCGCGTCGGTCGCCAGCTTCTTCGTCAGCCGGGTCGATACCGAGGTCGACAAGCGGCTCGACGCGCTCATCGCCGCCGCGTCGCCGGAGATGATCGAGCATCTGAAGGCCCTCCAGGGCCGGAGCGCGATCGCGAACGCCAAGCTCGCGTACCGACAGTTCCGCGAGAAGTTCGGGACGGCGCGCTTCGCCGAGCTGGCCCGGCACGGCGCCCGCGTGCAGCGCCCCCTGTGGGCAAGCACCTCCACCAAGAACCCGGCGTACCCCGACGTCTACTACGTCGAGGCGCTGATCGGGCCGGACACGGTCGACACGATGCCGCCGGCGACGATCGTCGCGTACAAGGACCACGGACATCCGGCGCCGCGGATCGATCGCGACGTCGACGATGCCCGTGCCATCCTGCAGCGTCTCGCCAGCGCGGGCGTGTCGATGGACGAGGTCACCGCCAAGCTCGAGGTCGACGGCGTGGCCTCGTTTGCGAAGTCCTACGAGTCGCTGCTCGCCACGGTCGCGACGGCGGCGGCCGCCGCGGCCGCGCCGGTCCGTCAGACGGCGGCGAAGCGGCCGGCCAAGGCGCTGCCGGCCGCGCCGCGCAGCCCGAAGGCGAAGCGGCCAACGGCCAAACGCCGGCCGGCCAAGGGCGCAACGGCAAAGCGCAAGGCGGTGAAGCGCAAAGCGACGAAGCGCCCCGCGGGCGCGCGCGCGAAGGCGGGATCGCGGGCGATCGCGCGCAAGCCGAGGCGCCGGGCGACGAGCGCCGCGCTCCGTCGGACGCGTCCGAAGAATCGCCGGCGGAACGGCGCCGGCGCGACGGTGCGCCGCAAGGCGGGCCGCGGCCGCGCCGCGACGAAGAAGCCGCGCCGGACGGCGAGGAAGCCCACCCGGGCGACGCGCCGGCGCTGAGGTCTCGAACGGGATCGCCGCACGGGCGGCGACGACTGGGAGGGGGGAAGCATGGCTCTTCCGACGCGAGTGAAGGCAGGCGTCTCGGTCAGGGGGGCGGACCACGGGGCGGCATACGAGCCGCTGCGCGCCCGTGATCCGTTCGCACTCGTGATCTTCGGGGCGTCCGGCGATCTCAGCAAGCGGAAGCTGATTCCCGCACTGTATCAGCTCCAGGCGGCGGGCTACATGCCCGAGCGCTATGCCGTCGTCGGCTTCTCGCGTACGCCGATGTCCGACGAGCAGTACCGTGACGCGATGCTCAAGGAGCTGCACCCCCGCGGCGGCGACGGCGCAAGCGTGGGCGCCGACGATCCGCTGGTGAGCTCGTTGTACTATCAGCCGGGCAACAACGACGACCGCGCCACCTTCGTTCAGCTGCGCGAGAGGCTCGACCGCCTCGACGCCGAGCTCAACCTCCAGGGCAACCGGCTCTTCTACCTCTCGGTCGCGCCCGAGTTCTTTCCGGTGATCCTCCGCAACCTCGCCGACGCCGGGCTCATCCGTGCGCGCGGCGACGCGTCGTGGTCGCGGGTCATCATCGAGAAGCCCTTCGGGACCGACCTCGCGAGCGCGCGCGACTTGAATCGCATCGTCACGGACGTGCTCGACGAGAGCCAGATCTATCGCATCGACCACTACCTGGGGAAGGAGACCGTTCAGAACATCCTGAGCTTCCGCTTCGGCAACGCCATCTTCGAGCCGCTCTTCAACCAGAAGTACGTCGATCACGTGCAGATCTCGGTCGCCGAGACACTCGGCATGGAGGGACGGCGCGGCGCCTACTACGACCACGCCGGGGCGCTGCGCGACATGGTGCAGAACCACATGCTGCAGCTCCTCTGCCTGATCGCCATGGAGCCGCCGCCGGCGCTCGACGCCCAGTCGATCCGTGACGAGAAGGTGAAGGTCCTGCGCACCCTGCCCGCCCTCACGCCGAAGGAGGTCGGCGCCGCAACCGTCCGCGGGCAGTACGGCGTCGGCGAATGGGACGGCCAGGTCGTGAAGGGCTATCGTCAGGAGGAAGGCGTCGACCCGAAGTCGGTCACGGAAACGTACGTCGCGCTCAAGGTCCGCATCGACAACTGGCGCTGGGCTGGGGTGCCGTTCCTGCTACGCACGGGGAAGCGCCTCCCGAAGCGCGTTTCCGAGATCGCGGTGCAATTCAAGCAGCCGCCGCTGCGGCTCTTCCACGAGGTCGGCGGCGACGACGACTTCACACCGGCGCACGCCAGCGCCAACCTGCTCGTCATGCGCATCCAGCCCAATGAGGGCATCAGCCTGTCGTTCGCGTGCAAACGCCCGGGCATGCGCATCCAGCTCGAGGAGGTCAACATGGACTTCTTCTACGGCGAGGCATTCCAGGACCGCTCCCCGGAGGCCTACGAGCGGCTCCTGCTCGACGCCCTGCGCGGCGACGCCTCGCTGTTCACGCGCTCCGACGAGGTCGACTACGCCTGGCGGTTCATCACCTCGATCCACGAAGGCTGGGCGCGGCTGCCGCCGCCGAAGTTCCCCAACTACTACCCGTTCACCAACGGCCCCGACGAGGCCAATCGGCTCTTCGATTTCAGCGAGGCCGGCTGGCGCTCGCTGCGCGACGCCTGAGCGACGGGACGCCCATGGCGACGCACGTGCTCGCGGGCGACATCGGCGGGACGAAGACCGCGCTCACCCTCCATGCCGTCGCCGACGATGGGACGACCACGCAGCTACGCGAGCAGTCCTTTCCCAGCCGCGAGTACGGCGGCCTCGATCGCGTGATCGTGGCGTTCCTGCGGCCCGACGACCGCGTGGCGGCGGCGGCGTTCGGGATCGCGGGTCCGATCGTCGACGACGCGGTCACGACCACGAACCTCCCCTGGCACATCGAGCGCCGGCGTTTGTCGGAGGAGCTCGGTGGCGTCCCGGTCGTCCTGATGAACGACCTCGAGAGCACCGCCTACGGCGCCCTCTTCCTGCGCCCCGACGAGCTGCTCACGTTGAATGCCGGGGTCGCGCGCCCCGGCCACCGCGCGGTCATCGCCGCCGGCACGGGGCTCGGCCAGGGGCTGCTGCACTGGAACGGGGTCACCCATTCGCCGGTCGCGACGGAAGGCGGACACGCGGACTTCGCCCCGCGCACCCCGATCGAGGACGATCTGCTGCGCTTCCTGCGGCAACGCTTCGGCGCACACGTCTCGTGGGAGCGGGTGCTCTCGGGTCCGGGGCTGCACAATGTCTTCCGATTTCTCGACGAGGCGCTCGGGCGGCCGGTGTCGCCGGACGTGCGGAGGCGCATGGCGCAGGCGGATCCGAGCGCCGTGATCGGCGAGGCGGCCGTCGCGGGGGCATGCGGAACGTGCCGCGAAGCCGTCGAGCTCTTCCTCGACGCTTACGGGGCGCAGGCCGGCAATCTCGCGCTCACCGCGATGGCGACGGGCGGGATCTACGTCGGCGGCGGCATCGTCGCGAAGCTCGCCTCACTGATGGCGCAGAGCGCGTTCATGGCCGCGTTCGTCGCCAAGGGGCGCTACGAAGGGCTGCTGCGCGAGATTCCGGTCTGCGCGATCATGAACCCGCGCACCGCCCTCATCGGCGCGACGCGCGCGGCCGCCGCGCTCGTCCGGCGCTGAGCGCAGCGCTCACTCCGCGCTCGGCGCGACGCGCAGGACCTCCCAATGCCGCAGTCGCACCTCGCCCGCCGGCGCCCCGCGGCGCTTGCTGACGTCACGGACCCGGCACACGTGCACGTCGACGCGACGCGCGTTGCGGGCCTTCGAGTGCCAGGCGCTCAGCGCGGCGGCGCGGGTCAGGACCGCTTTCGGCACCTCGAGGCGATCCTCGGGCACGCGCACGATCACGTGACTCCCCGGTGTGCCGCCGCCGACGTGCAGCCAGTAGTCGTGCGGCGCCGCGACCTGGAAGGTGAGCGCGTCGTTCTCCGCGTCGCCGCGACCGATCAGGATCTCGTATCCCTCGATCACGACGCATCGATACGGACGCCCCTTGCTCCCCATCGCCGCGACGCGATCAGCGCTGGCGCCCGTACTCGATGATTCCGTAGCCGACCCGCTCGCCGCTGCGGAACTCGCTGATCCCGTCGTCGACACGGGTCGGACCGATCTGCACCGGACAGTGCGCCAGCACCCGTCCGGTGAACTGCCAGCGGCGCTGGCGTGCGTCCTGCAGGGCGATGCGTGCCCCCGTGTGACCGCCCTCCGGACCCATGGTGCCCTCGACGTCGATGGAGACGGCGTCCATCGCCTCGTGTCCGTCCCACAGGCATCCCACCGTGATGAAGGCCTCGGGGGCGAGCCAGACCTTCACGGCATTGAACGACAGGTCGGTCCCGAACTCGCCCGAGACGTAGAACCAGTGGTGCAGCCGCGTCCAGTCGCGCTCGCCGCCCCACGAGTGATCGCGATGACCGAAGGCGCGCTCGAGCGTGACGCGCCGGTCGTCGAGGCGCACCGTTCCGCTCACCCAGCCCGACTGCTCGAGATGGCGCTGCATGTCCTCGACGGTCGTCCCGGGTGGCAGCGGCCACGGGTGCGGCGGCGAGAACGCCTGCCACTCGACGTCGAACCCGACGGCGGGTGTCTCGTACGTGAGGCGCCAGCGCCGCAATGGCTCGACGGATCGGTAGGTCAGTCCGCCGACGGTGATCCCGTCGTCGATGTCGCCGGCCGGCAGCGGCAGCGCCAGCGCCGTCGCGTCGTGGACGAGGGTGCCGTCGCGGGTGACGAGCACCCACACGTTGGCGGTCCGCTGCAGCGGCAGAAGACCGATCCTGGTCACGACGCCGATCCGGCTCGCAGGATCGTAGAAGGGGAACCACCACGACTCGTTCCAGAGCGGACGGGCGGCCGGCCCGGGCACGTGGCGGCGATCGTCTTCGGCGCTGATCGACACGGGCTAGCCTTGCGAGATGCGGTTCAGCAACGGTCGCTGCGTGCGCATCACGTCGCGGAGCGCCTGATTGACGAGGTGGGCGCGGAGCGGCGCGAACGCGTCGTCGATGCCCGGCCGCCCCTGCAGCGCGTCGGCCGCGAGGAGCGCCTCGACGAGGGCGGCGTCGAGCGCGCGCCCGCGTGCCTCGCGCTCGCCGACAGCCTCGGCCGCCGCGAGCGCGCCGGCGATCCGGGCGCTCTCGGCGTCGAGCCCCATCGTCGCGAGCCGCGCCACGACGTCGCGAAGCGCCGTGGCGGCGCCGCTCAGCTCCTCGTCGCGCACGTCGGCGCGCCATTCCACCAGGTCCTGCACGTTGGCGAGCACCTCGATGGCGGCGAAGACGAGGCCGCGGGCGGCACGGTCGCCGATCGCCGGGAGGACGTCATCCTCGAGCGCGCGGGCGACGCCGGCGAGCAGGGTGGCGGGCGGCAGACGCATGGCGCGCTCTCTACAACAATCCGCGCGCGTTCGCGATCGCGGCGGCCATGTAGGCCCATTGGTGGTCGAACAACGCCATGCGGAGATCCCGGGTGCGGCCCTCGCGAAAGGCGTGCAGCCCCGTCAGCATGATCGCCGCCATCTTCACCGTCGCCAGCACCTCGTAGAAGCGCACGCGTCCGGCGTCGACGGGGCGCCCCGAGAGCTCCTGGTAGCGCGCGTAGAGCCGCTCGCGCTCGAGCAGGTGGCACATGTACGGCGACTCGCCGCGCCACAGCGCCATGCACGCCCAGCCGAGGTCCTCCATGGGGTCGCCGAGATGGACCATCTCCCAGTCGAGGATGGCCGCGATACGGCCCTCGTGGACCAGGAAGTTGCCGGTGCGGTAGTCGCCATGCACCAGGGTCGTGGCGTCCGCGACCGGGAGCGCCCGGCGCAGCCAGAGGATCGCCTCGTTGAGGATCGGCCGCGGCGGTTCATCTGCGCGCGCGATGCGGGCCTCCCAGCGCGCCAGCTCGCGCGCCCCGGCACCGCTACCGGCCGCCGGGACGCCGAGGAACCCGAGCCCCGCGGCGCGCCAGTCGACGGCGTGGAGCGCCGCCAGGTTGGCGACGAAGTCCTCGCCGAGGCGCACCCGCTCCGCATCGGAGAAGACCGGCCTGCCGTCGACCATCACCGGCAGCGGCACCGTCCCGGGCACGGCCGCCATCACGTAGAAAGGTCGCTCCAGGACGGCGGGGTCGCGCTCGTACCAGTAGACGCGCGGGACGCGCACCGGCGTCGGGGCGAGGGCGGCCAGGACGCGGAACTCCGGCTCGGTGTCGTACGGCTCGAGGAGGCCCGCCGCCGGCTGGCGGCGCAGCACGTAGACGCCCCGCTCCTCGCGGTCGCCGTCGCGCCATGCCAGCTCGACGCGAAACGTCTCCTGCGAGAAGCCCTCGCTCATGCGCGTGACCGCGAGTAGCCGGACGTCGGTGCGCGGCACGAGACGGCGCGCGAAATATGCGGCGAGCCCTTCGATCATGGACGGGACGCGGACGCGCATACTCGCTCCGCGCGCCGCTGGCAATCGCGCGCGCTTACGATTGGCGCTCGTGCGCGCCGATGATCCCCATCCGTACCGCGTAGAGCGCCAGCTCGACGCGGTCGCGGATGCCGAGCTTCTGGAAGATGTTGTTGACGTGCGTCTTGACGGTCACCTCGCTGATGGAGAGCTGCGCCGCCACCTCGGCGTTCCGCAGCCCGCGGGCGACATGGCGGGTGATCTCGCGTTCCCGGGGGGTGAGCCCGGCGCCCGCCGGCTCGCGCAGGCGCTCCACCACCTTCGTCTGCAACGCGGGCGGCAGCCAGACGCCGCCGCCGACCACGGTATGCACGGCCGTGAGCAACGTCTCGATCGCGAAGCGCTTGAAGACCACTCCGCGCGCCCCGGCGCGGATCGCGGCGATCGCGTCGTCGACGCGCTCGCTCGCGGTGACGATCACGATCGCGACGCGCGGCGCGAGGCCTTCGATGTCGCACAGCACGCTGCGCTCCATCTGGAGGTCGAGGAGGAGGACGTCGCAGGGCGTGCGATCGAGCATCGTGGACAGATCCGCCGCCCGCTCCAGCTCGGCGACGACCTCGACGTCCTCCTGCAGGCGCAGCATCGAACGCAGCCCCTGGCGGAACAACGCGTGGTCGTCGGCGATGGCGATGCGAATGGGCGACATGGGCGATCAGCTGGACGGCCGCTGGACACGCAGATGACCGGTCGGAGGGTCCATGGCCACCTCGGCACCATTCTGCCCTCTCCTTCCCCACCGGCGCCAGACGCGAGGGGGGCGAGCGGGTCGCCCCCCTCGCCCCCCTTTTCGAGCCAACCGGAGCCGACGGACCGCGCCGCGTCGCACCCCAGCGGGAGACACGCCTATCCTGCCATCCGCTGACTCGACGGATGGATCTGGAAGTCGGGATAGCCGAGCGTGCCCATCTCGGGACCGTCGAGGCCCTCGATCTCGGTCTCGCGCGACACGCGGATCGGCGTGATCATGTCGCTCACCTTGAACCAGACGTAGGCCATGGCGAAGGCGAAAATCGCGAGGACGATGCAATCGATCGCCTGCATGACGAACTGTGATGGATCGCCATAGAGGAGGCCGCGCACCCCGTCGGAGCCGTACGCCTTGACCATCTCGTCGCGCACCACGCCATTCCAGCCCGCCCCGTACTCGCCGGTCGCGAAGATGCCGAGGGAGAGCACGCCCCAGAGGCCGTTGACGCCGTGCACGGAGATCGCACCACACGGATCGTCGACCCCACGGGCCTCGAAGAAGAACACGCTGTAGATCACCAGCACCCCCGCGATGGCTCCGATGATCGCCGCGCCGACCGGATTCACGAAGGCGCAGGGCGCCGTGATGGCGACCAACCCCGCGAGCATGCCGTTGCACATCATCGTCGGATCCGGCTTCAGGCCCTTCAAGGTGAGCGCGAGGTAGGAGCCGAGCGCGCCGGTGATGCTCGCGAGCATCGTGTTGACGACCACGAAGCTGATGCGCAGGTCGGTACCGGAGAGGGTCGAGCCCGGATTGAATCCGAACCAGCCGAACGCGAGGACGAAGGTGCCGAGCACCACCATCGGCACGCTGTGGCCCGGGAGCGCCTGCGGATGCCCCTTCGAGTCGAACTTCCCGATCCGGGCGCCGATGACCATCGCACCGGCGAGGCCGATGATGCCTCCCATCCCGTGGACGACACCGGAGCCGGCGAAATCGACCGCGCCGTGCCCGAGCCCCCAGTTGAGGCCACCCTGCGCCAACCATCCCCCGCCCCACAGCCAGTTCGCGTAGATGCAGTAGGGGAGCGCGACCCAGAGACCGTAGAGACAGAAGTTCTTCCATGCCCAGCGCTCCGCCATCGCGCCCGTCGGAATGGTGGCGGTGGTGTCCATGAACACCATCATGAAGAAGAACAGCACCATCACGCCGGTATCGTTGACCGCGCCCGTGAGGAAGAATCCCTTGGTTCCCATGAGGCCGTAGGTGAAGGCACCCGTCGCGTTGCCGGCGGCGTCCACCGCGGCGCCGAGTCCGATACCGCCGTTGAGCACCGAGAGGCCCGGACCCAGCGACGCGTACCAACCGGGAGCAACGGGCCCGTTCCACCAGTTGCCCCATCCGAGGGCGAAGCCGTACACCCAGAACGCCAGACATCCGAGCGGATAGATCATGAAGTTCATGGCCGACGTGTGCGCCGCGTTCTTTGCCCTGCACAGGCCCGTCTCGACGAACATGAATCCCGCCTGCATGAACATGACGAGGAAGCCCGTCACGAGCGTCCACATGTAGTTGATCGCGAAGAGATTGTGCACGACGCGATCGTAGACGTCGCTGACGGCGAGCGAGCCGGGAACGTCGCCCTTGGCGTCGCCAGCGGGTGCCGCCCAGACGCCCGACGCCCCGCCAGTCGGATCGGGCCATGCCGGCGCCTTCGGATCGTTCGTCGCCGTGAAGTAGCTCGGGAGCTCGACCGCGTCGTCCGCGTGGACGGCGGCCGGGCGTAGCGGAACGGCGATGCCGAGGAGCGACAACGCCAGCGCACCAACCACTAGCTTTGCTTTCTTCATAGGAATTCTTCCCTCCGCGTTTGGTTTTCCCTAGATGGCGTTGCTTCCGCGCTCGCCGGTGCGGATACGAAGGACCTCTTCGACCGGCAGCACGAAGATTTTTCCGTCGCCGATCTGACCCGTCTTCGCCGACCCCTTGATCGCTTCGACGATCTGCGACGCCTTCGCGTCGTCGACCACGACCTCGATCTTCAGTTTCGGTACGAACTCGACGACGTACTCGGCCCCTCGATACAGCTCCGTGTGCCCCTTCTGCCGGCCGAAGCCCTTCACCTCGGTGACGGTGAGCCCCTGGACCCCGGCCTTCGACAACGCTTCCTTCACTTCATCGAGCTTGAACGGCTTGATGAGCGCCTCGACCTTTTTCATGTGTCTGGATCCTCGGCTCGCCGGGCGTGACTCCCGGCGGCAAATGCGATTTGCCGTGCGAGACAGCAATCACGGGACCATCATTCTAAAGTTGGACGAATACTCCATCTAACGATGGAGATCACTCTACGTACTCCTGGTCAATGTGATTCGGACGGATGGGCGCCCCTGCGCGTGTGCGGAGCGCTGCTCAACGAATGGGCGGGCGCCGCCCAGTCTACGGGCACCCGAGGACATTCGCGAAGGAAACTAAGTGGTTAAGCCCGTGGCAGGATGAACCACACTTCGGTTCCGGTGCCGGGACCGGCGCTCGACAGCTCGATCGCCCCTCCCATGAGCGCCACCAGCTCACGGCAGATGCTGAGGCCGAGCCCGACGCCCTCTTCCGGCGCCGTGGTCCGCGTGTCGAGACGCATGAACTTCCGGAAGAGCAGCGCCTGCTGCTCGGCAGGGATGCCGCGGCCGGTATCGCGGACGGCGAACCGGACGGCGCCATTCTGCGTCTCCGCCGAGACGCTCACCACGCCCTCGCTGGTGAACTTCAAGGCGTTGCCGACGAGATTGAGGAGCACCTGCTTCAGGCGCTGCGGATCCGCGAGGACGCGCGCCTCCGTCGCCGTCGCGATGCGCAGCTCGAGGCCCTTGGCGCTGGCGAGGACGTGGGTCAGGTCGTGCACCTCGGCGAGCACCGTCCCGACCGACAGCGGCTCGACCGCGACCTCGGCCGTGCCGGCCTCGAGCCGCGTCAGATCGAGCATGTCCGAGATGAGCCGCAGCAGGTGCGTCGCGCTCGCGGTGCTGCGCTGGACGAACTCCGCCGACTCGCGCTCGGACAACCCGCCCTCGAGGACCAGGTTCTGGTATCCGATGATGATGCTGAGCGGCGTCCGCAGCTCGTGCGAGAGATTGGCGAGGAACGCGTCCTTGGCCTGGCTGGCGCGGGCGAGGTCGGCGTTCGTGGCCTCGAGTCGCCCGGCATAGTCCTGCAGCGCCCGCGTCATGTCGCGATGGCTCGTGACGTCGCGAAAGGCCCAGATGCGGCCCACGATGTCGCCCTGCGCGTCGCGGATCGGTCCCGTCCAACGCTCGAGCACGCCGGCGCGGGGCGCGACGACCTCGAGCTCCTGCATACCGCTCTCCTCGCGCTGCTCGTAGAGACGCAACACGTCGCGCTCGAACTCGTCGGGACGGCGGAAGCAATGCGCAGCCCGGTCGCGCACCTTGTCGTCCGGCACCCCGATGACGTCCGCCGGGTCGAGCGCGAAGATCTCGCCGAAGCGCCGGTTCGCGAACGTGATGCGCGGGCCGTCGCGCTCGTAGCGGACGCCGAGAAGTCCGTCCGAGGTCGCATTGAGGATCGACTCGAGATGGGCGCGGGTGCCGCGCAGCTGCGCCTCGACCTCCTCGCGACGGGCGATCTCGAGGGTCAGCACCGTCTGGGTCCGCACGCGGAACCAGCTCACGATGCCGCCGGCGACGCCGGCGCTCGCCAGGCCGAGCAGCGCCAGACCCGGGAACGGCGCGCCCGGGACGTGATAGGCGACGGTGAGCGCGACGGGCGTCAATGCCGCGGTCAACGAGAAGAGCACCATCTCCGTCGTGTCGGTGGCGAGACTGCAGACCGCGAAGAGCAGGATCGTCGGCGGTAGCGCGTAGTCGATCGTGAGGCCGCTCGCAACGGCGAGCCAGACCTGCAGCACCGTCACGCAGAGCGCGAAGGCGGCCGCGAGTTCGCGCGGCCGCTCGACGGCCCGGCGACTCAAAGTCGCCGCGCCGCCGAGGGCACAGGCGGCGAGGATGGTGAGCCGCAGCGCCGCGTGCGCCGTCGCCGCCGGGTCGGCCGCGGAGCGGACCGCCCAGAAGAGGATCTGGAACACCGCGATCGTAGCCGCGCCGACGCGGACGAGCAGGATGCGGATCGGGTCTCCGGCGCGCGGCATGCGCCTGGGCAAAGAGCAACATCGATGCCGCGGCCGTGGGGTGCGCGGGAGCGCGAGGGAGGCGCCGGACGGCCCTGGCGCCGCCACCGTGCGCGCCTCGCATGACGATACGTAGCGCCGCGAGCGCCACAAAAGTGCCGCCCCGGCGGCTAGATATCCCGGGACGCTCCGTGGCCACCCGCGAAGTACTCGACGATCGCCGCCGCGAAGGCCGGGATGGTGTACTCCGAGGGCTGTACGTCCACCTCGAGCCCGTGCTCGCGCGCCGTCGCGGCGGTGATGGGACCGATGCAGCCGATCGCCACGCCGTCGAGGACGCGCGACAGCTCCTCCGCCGGGAACAGACGGACGAAGTTCGTGACCGTGCTCGAGCTCGTGAAGCTGACCAGGTCCGGGCGGCGCTCGCCCGCGAACAGCGCGGCCGCCACGGCCGACTCCGGCGGAACGACCGTCCGATAGACGGGCACCTCGTCGACGATGGCGCCGGCGGCAGCGAGGCGCCGCGGCAGCACGGCGCGCGCTGCCGCGGCGCGCGCCAGCAGCACGCGCCGCCCCGCGACGCCCGCGCCGATCAACGCGTCGGCGACGGCCTCGGCGCGATACTCCGGCGGCGTGAGGGCGACGCGCAGACCGCGCGCCTCGATCGCCGCCCGTGTCTGGGGACCGATCGCGGCGATCGCCACGCCCGCGAGATCGCGCAGATCGCCGCCGCGCTCCCATTGGCGCGCGAAGAATGCCGCGACGCCGTTCTCGCTGGTGAAGACGATCCAGGCGTAGTCGCGGAGCCGCCCGAGCGCCGCGTCCACGGCGTCCCACGCGTCCGGCGGCGCGGTCGCGATCGTCGGCAGCGGGACGACCTCTCCGCCCTCCTCCTCGAGCAACGTCGCGAAGGCGCGCGCCTGCGCGCGCGTGCGCGTGACGACGATCCGTCGTCCGAAGAGCGGGCGGCGCTCGAACCAGCCGAGCTGCGGGGCGAGGCTCACGACCTCGCCGAGCACCACCACGGCCGGCGGCCGCAGACGGCGCGCGGCGGCGAGGCCCGGTAGCGTCGCCACCGTTCCGCGGATCACCTCCTGCCGCGCCGTCGTCCCCCAGCGTATCGCCGCGGCCGGAGTCGTGGGCGAGAGGCCGGCGTCGGTGAGCCGGGTCAGGTTCTCCTGCAGCTGCAGCACGCTCATGAAGAGAACGAGCGTGCCGCCCTGGCGCGCGAGGGCCTCCCACGGCAGCGGCGGCGCATCGTCCCTCTTCTCGCTTTCATGGCCGGTCACGAAGGTCACCGTCGACGCATGGTCGCGATGCGTGAGCGGGATGCCCGCATAGGCGGGCGCCGCGATCGCCGACGTCACGCCGGGGACGACCTCGAACGGGATCCCGGCGCGGACGCATTCGAGCGCCTCCTCACCGCCGCGCCCGAAGATGAAGGGGTCGCCACCCTTCAGGCGGACCACCCATCGCCCGGCCCGGGCGCGGTCGACGAGGATCGCCGAGATTTCCTCTTGCGACAGTCGCACGCCACTCCCGTGCTTCCCGGCGAACACGATCTCGGCATCGTCGCGCGTGTAGGCGAGCAGCGCCGGGTTGGAGAGATTGTCGTAGACGACCACGTCGCAGCCTTCGAGGCAGCGGCGCCCGCGCAGCGTCAGGAGGGCGGGATCGCCGGGGCCCGCACCGACGAGGCTGACCCGTCCCGCGCGGGGCGACGCGGGGGCGCTCACGCATCCTCCTGCGCGCCGCGGGCGCGGGCAATGAGGGCCCCCGCGCCACGCGCCAGGAGCGTCCGCGCCAACCGCCCGCCGAGCGCGGCCGCCTCCCCCGAGTCGCCGGCGATGTCGTCCGCGAGCACCGTGCTGCCATCGACCTCGGCGACGAGGGCCCGCATCACGAGCCGGCGGTTGGCGACGGTCGCGTGCGCCGCAAGCGGCGTCTGACAGTCGCCGCCGATCGCGGTGAGAAATGCGCGCTCCGCCGCGACCGCGCAGGCGCTCGTGGGATCGTCGAGGGCGCGCAGGGCGCGGCACGTCTCGGCGTCGTCGAGCCGCGCCTCGAGCGCCAGGGCGCCCTGACCGATCGCCGGCACGAACTCCGCCGGCTCGAGCGCGGTCATGGCGGCCGGGACGAGGCCGAGACGATGCAACCCGGCCGCCGCCAGCAGGATCGCGTCGGCCTCGCCGGCGGCGAGCTTGCGGAGCCGCGTATCGATGTTTCCGCGGAGCGAGACCGGCGCCAGGTCACGCCGGCGCGCGAGGAGCTGCGCGCGGCGGCGGGCGCTCGACGTACCGATCCGGGCGCCGGGGGCGAGCGCAGCCAGACCCTCCGCCGGCACGGCGGTCACCAGGACGTCACGCGCATCTTCGCGTGGCGGCGTCGCGACCAGCGTCAAGCCCGCCGGCAGCACGGCCGGCATGTCCTTCAGCGAGTGGACCGCGAAATCGACGGCGCGGGCCAGCAACGCCTCCTCGATCTCCTTGACGAAGAGCCCCTTGCCGCCGGCGGCGACGAGGCTCCCGGGCAGGACGTCGCCGGTCGTGCGGATGGTCACCAGCTCGACGTCGTGGCCGTAGCGCTCGAGCGCGGCGGCGACGAGGCCCGACTGGCGGAGCGCCAGGGCGCTCCCCCGCGTGCCGAGCCGCAGCCGCACGTCAGCGGCCCCGACGGAGCGTGGCCGCGCTCACGACGGATCCTCGTCGTCCGGCGGCGGCTCGAGGTCGAACAGGCGCCGGGCGCTGGCGAGCAGGTCGCGCGCCTCGGCATCGGGGCTCTTCAGGGTGGAGATCGGCGCGTGCAGGATCTTGTTGACGATCGACGAGGTGAGGGCGTCGAGCAGCGCACGATGGCGCGGCGCCTGGTCCTTGAGCGAGAGCAGCGCCTTCTCGAGCTCGCGTTGACGGATCGCCTCGACCTTCTCGCGGATCGCGACGATCGTCGGCACGACCTCGAGGCTCCCGAACCAGCGCCAGGTGCGCGCCACCTCTTCCTCGACGATAGCCTCCGCGCGCACCGACTCGCGCTCGCGCTCGTCGACGTTGCCCGCCACCGCGACGCCGAGGTCGTCGATGTCGTACAGATAGACGTTCGCGAGCGCGTTGATCGCCGGATCGAAGTTGCGCGGCACCCCCATGTCGATGAAGAACATCGGGCGCTGCCGGCGCGCGCGCAGCACCTCCTGGACGAGCGCCGGGGTGATGACGTGCTCGGTGACGCTGGCCGAGCCGATCACCACGTCGGCGAGCCGCAGGTGCTCGACCAGACGGTCGAACGGCACGGGCATCCCACCGAACTCGCGCGCCACCTCGACCGCGTGCTCGAAGGTGCGCGTGGTGACGATGATGCCGGAGATGCCCTGGGCGCGTAGATGCCGCGCCGCGACCTCGCTCATGTCGCCGGCGCCGATCAGCATCGCCGTCTTGTCGTCGAGGCGCTCGAAGATCGTCCGCGCCAGCTCGACGGCGACCGAAGCGACCGACACCGCCTTGCCGGCGATGGCCGTCTCGGTGCGCACCCGCTTCGCGACGGCGAACGCGCGGTGGAACACCTTGTGCAGCACCGCGCCGGAGGTACCGGCCTGCGACGCTTCCTCGTAGTGCTCCTTCACCTGCCCGAGGATCTGTGGCTCGCCGACGACCATCGAGTCGAGGCTCGCGGTGACCCGGAACACGTGGCGCAACGCCTCGCGCCCGGTGTGCGCGAAGACGTGCGGCGACAGGTCCGCGGGAGCCACGCCGCGCTCGGCGGCGAGGAAGCCGACGAGCGTCCCCTGCGCCGCCGGGAGCGCCTCGTCGACGCTGGCGATCACCTCGATGCGGTTGCACGTCGAGACGATCACCGCCTCGCGCACGCCGTCGATGCCGGTCAGGCGTGTCAGCGTCGGACCCAGCTCGTCGGGCCGGAACCCGAGACGCTCGCGAACCGCGACGGGAGCGGTCCGGTGGTTGACGCCGACGACGATGAGCGCGTCGCGCCCCATTCTCAGTCGAAGCTCCCGCCGTGCTTCCCCGGGAAGAGCACGTGGCCGAAGACGAACGAGACGAAGACGACCGCGAAGCCGATGATCGTCGCGGTGGCAAGGCGGCGTCCGCGCCACCCCGCCACGAGCCGTGCCTGCAGCAGGCCGGCGTAGAGGAACCAGAGGATCAGCGAGAATACCTCCCGCTCCTCCCACGACCAGAAGTGCCCCCAGGAATGCTTGCCCCAGAGCGCGCCGGTGATGATACCGAGCGTCAGCAACGGGAAGCCGATCGCGAGCGCGCGATAGTTGAGTTGATCGAGCGCCTCGAGCGAGGGCATCCGCCGCATCATGCTGCCGACGCGCTTCTCCTTCAGCTGTCGCTCGTGCACGAGGTAGACGAGGCTGACGCAGCACGCGAGCGCCAGGACGGCGTTGCCGAGGAACGCCAGCGCGATGTGCACCGGCAGCCAGGCGCTGCGCAGGTTGGGCGGCAGATCGCGCACGCCGGAGTAGAAGGCGAACGCGCCCAGCGTGACCGCGAAGGCGAGCGGGGCGACGACCGCACCCACCGCCGGCAGCCGATAGCGCAACTCGACCGCGAGGTACACGCCGACCGTCAGCCAGGCGAAGAACGACAGCGCCTCGTACTCGGTGGTGACGGCGACGTGGCCGCCCGCCGCGGAGCGCGCGGCGATCGACGCGCCGTGCGCCAGGAAGCCCGCGAGCAGCACGAGCAGGCCGACGACGCGGGGCGCGGGATGCAGGACGAGGAGGTGGAGCCCGAGGATACCCGCGGCGACGATGTACGCCACGAGCGCCATCTTGAGCAGCAGGAGCTCCATCGTCAGGGAAGCGCCACCCCGAGCGCCGCCAGGCTGGCGCCGTCGCCGACTGCGTCGCGGAGGATGGCGTCGATCGAGGCCGCGTCGCGCGCCCGCAGCGCATCCAGCAGCGGACCGTCGACCAGGTGCGCGAAGGTCCGCGCGCGCGCGCCGGCGTCGGCGTGCGCCGCACGCACCAGCGGCCGCACCTTGGCGAGGATCGTCGCGGCGAGGTCGTACTCGGCACCCACGTGCGTCTCGATCTCCTGCCGCAGGCGGCGGGCGAGCGCCGGGCTGGCGCCGCCGGTCGAGACCGCGATCAGCACCGGTCCGCGACGGACGACGGCGGGCGCGATGAAGGTGCAGAGCCTGGGCACGTCGACCACATTCAAGAAGACGCCGGCCGCCGTCGCCTCCGCGGCGAGCGCCGTCTGCAGCCGCGGATCGTCGACCGTCGCGTATGCCAGGGCGGCGCCGGCGAGGTCTCCGGGCCGGTACCCGCGCGGGTGGTGGACGATCTCGTGGGTCTCCGCGAGCGCCGCGAGCGCCGGCACGACGGTCGGGCTCACGACCGTGACGCGCGCCTCCGACTCGAGCAGGCCCTCGACCTTCCGCCGCGCCGCCTCGTCGCCGCCGACGACGACACATGGACGGCCCCGGAGGTCCAGGTGGACCGGGTGGTACTGCACCCCCGCAGCCTATTACCGCCCCGGCGTCCGCTCAAGCCGCGGAGACGGCCGCCCGCCCGCGTCACCCGGCGGGGATCTTGAGGATCTGCCCCACCTTGACGTCGCTGCTGCGCAGTCCGTTCGCACCCTTCAGCCGCTGCACCGACACGCGATACCGGCGGGCGATGGTGGACAGCGTCTGCCCCTTGGCGACGCGATGGGTACGGCTGGCCGCCGTCTGCACGCCTCGGCTCCTGGTGCCCTTCCCGCGCTCCACCGTACGCGTTGCTCGCGCCCGCGTCCGCGGCACGGCGACCACGCGTGCGTCCGCCGCGATCTGCGCCAGCCGCTGCGCGAACTCGCCCGCGGTGCCGGGCGGCACCCGCAGGACGTAGCCGCGCGGCAGGTTGCCGCGGCCGATGAACACGGTCTCGTCGACCGCCGGGTTCATGGCTGCGAGCTCCTCGGGACTGATGTTCGCACAGCTCGCGGCCGCCTTGCCGGCGAGCGCGCTCTCCAGGCGCACCTCGTCGCTGCGGAACGGCACCTCGAACTGCAGGGCGCCGAAGTACTCCTCGTACGCGCCCTCGACCGCCAGCGCGGCGATGAACTCGGCGTAGAAATTCCGCGAAGCGAAGCCGAAGAGCGGCCCGTGGTAGCGCTGCACGATCGTCCCGATCTCGCTCGTGCCCGTATCGCTGACCGCGCGCATCATGCCGGCCCGGCCGTGGTTGTAGGCGGTGATCGCGAGCGGCCAGCTGCCGAGCGCCTCGTAGTTCTCGCGCAGGTGCCGCGCGGCGGCGCTGGTCGCGCGCAACGGGTCGCGACGCTCGTCGAGGACGCCGTCGATCCGCATGTAGTAGTTGCGCCCCGTCGACGGCATGAACTGCCAGATGCCCGCGGCGCCGACCTTCGAGTAGGCCTCGAGATTGAAGCACGACTCCACCAGCGGCAGGCGCGTCAGCTCGACCGGCACGCCTTCACGGCGGAAGATCTCCTCCATCTCGGCGAGGTAGCGACGCGAGACACGGACCCCTTCGCCGAACCGCTCGTGCAGGCCGCGCTGCGTGCGGATGCGGCTCGGATCGGCGGCCGCAGCGAATTTGGACGGGCTGGAGTCCTTGGCGAAGAGGTTCCAGATGCGGCGCTCCTCCTCGCTCAGACCGCCGTCGTTGCCGGCGCGCGCGTCGAGCGCGAGCAGCACGCCACGGATGCGCGCCTTCTCGTCCGCCATCGCCGCGCGCTCGGTCTGCTCGAGGCCGATCGCGCTCTCGCCGGAGGCCGCGAGGTCGCGGAAGTCGAGCACCGAATAAATCCGCGAGAGATTCTCGGTGTCGTGCACCAGGATCTGGTGCTCCGAGTATCGCCCGAAGACGTTCTTCCAGAAGTTGATCGCCGGCCGCAGGCTGCGCGGGACGGGAAACTCCGCCGGGATGGCGTGCACCCGCGCCGCCGGACCCAGGAGCAGGGCCAGCCCGAACGCGACCATCAGGGATCGACGATTGGCACGCATCGATGCCAACTTGCCCACCACCACCTCTCCTCCCAGAGAGCCGCATGCTAATGCAGCGCTCGAAAACGTGTCAATTCTGAATCCAGCCACCGTAGCACGACCCGGGCGCCACGGCGCCATCATCGCCGCCATGTTGTGCGTCCTCTCATGTCGCGCCGCCGCGCCACGGCCCCCGGCGGGGGCCATCGTGGTCGCGCTCGAGAGCGCGCCCGCGATCCTCGACCCACGCTACGCCACCGATGCCAACTCCTCGATCGTGGCGGCGCTCCTCGCCCGCGGGCTCACCCGCATGGACGAGCACGCGGAGCCGCGGCCCGACCTCGCCGCGTCCTGGGTGCAGGCCTCCCCGCTCGAGTACACGTTCACCCTGCGCGCCGATGCGCGCTTCGCCGACGGGACGCCGGTCACGGCGGCCGACGTCGTCGCGACCTGGCGCTCCGTCCTCGATCCCGCCCTGCGCTCCCCGAAGCGGGAGGCGCTCGCCGCCGTGGCCGACGTCGCCGCGCCCGATCCCGGCACGGTCGTCGTTCGCCTGCGCACCATCGCGGCGTCGTTCCTCGAGAGCGCCAACCTCGGCATCCTGCCGGCCGCGCTCGCCCGCGAGGGACAGCTTCCGCCCGAGCGCGTCCTCGGCGCCGGGGCCTTCCGCGTGCTCCGCCAGCTGCCGGACGGCGGGGTCGACCTCGCCCGCGCCGTGATCGTGCACGACGGCGCCGGGGCCCCGGCCGCATACTCCGGCGCTCTCCGCATCCGCGTCATTCCGGACGGCACCGTGCGCGCGCTCGAGCTGGCGAGCGGTACGGTGCACCTGGTGCAGAACGCGCTCGAGCCCGACCTCCTCCCCTGGCTCGCCGGTCGCGACGATCTCGCGGTCGAGGTCTCGCCCGGCACGACGTTCCAGTATCTCGGCATGAACCTTCGCGACCCCCGGCTCGCCGATCCGCGGGTACGCCGGGCGCTGGCGTACGGTCTCGATCGCGAAGCGATCATCCACGGGATGCTGCGCGACACGGCGCACGCGGCGAGCGGTCTGCTCGCGCCGGCGCACTGGGCGTACGCGGGCGATGTGGCGCGGTATCCGTACGACCGGGCGCGCGCCGCCGCGCTCCTCGCCGAGAGCGGCCTCGGCGCCGACGCCGTCGCGGGTCTGCGACGGCTCTCGTACAAGACCTCGACCGTCGAGCTGCGGCGCCGGATCGCCGAGGCCGTGCAGGCGCAGCTCGGCGCGCTCGCCCTCATCGTCGACGTCCGCAGCTACGAGTGGGCGACGTTCTACGCCGACGTGCGGCGGGGCGATTTCCAGCTCTACTCGCTCGCCTGGGTCGGCGTCGGCGACCCGGACGTCTACTATCGCATCTTCCATTCACGGATGGCGCCCCCCGACGGCAGCAACCGCGCCGGGTACGCCAACCCGGCCATGGACGCGCTCCTCGAGGCGGCCCGCACGACGCTCGACCGCGCGGAGCGGCGCCGTCTCTACGCCGAGGTGCAGCGACTGGCGGCACGGGACCTGCCGATCATCCCCCTCTGGTGGGCCGACAACGTGGTCGTGCGCAATCGGCGTCTGGTCGGCTTCGTACCGGCACCCGACGGTGATCTGCGCTCGCTCGCGTCGGCCCGCCTCCTCGCTCCGGATGCACCCGAGGATTGACTGCGTGCGCCGCATCACCTACTGGCGCGTCGAGCACGCTCCGTGACGCGACTGGTGCTGCGCCGCACGCTTCTCGCCGTTCCCACCATGGTCGCCGCGGCGACCATGGTCTTCCTGCTGGTGCACGTCGTGCCGGGAGACCCGGTGGATGTCATGCTCGGCGAGTCGGCGGCGACCGTCGATCGCGAGGCGCTCCGCCACGCGCTCGGCCTGGATCGACCGCTGGCGGCACAGTACGCGCGCTTCCTCGCCGGGCTCGCGACCGGCGACCTCGGCCGCTCGCTGGTCACCGATCGCCCGGTCGCACGCCTGGTCGCGGAGCGGCTGCCGGCGACGCTCGAGCTGACGTTCGGCGCGCTCGCGGTCGCGCTCGCGATCGCGCTCCCGCTCGGGATCGCGGCCGCCGCCCGACCCGGCACCTGGCTCGATCGCGGCGCCCTCGGCTTCACGCTGCTCGGCGCCGCCATGCCGAGCTTCTGGCTCGGGCCGCTCCTCATCATCGCGTTCGCGATCGAGCTACGCGTCCTCCCGGTCTCCGGACGCGGCGGCCTCGCGCACCTCGTGCTCCCCGCGTGCACGCTCGGGTTCGGCATGGCCGCGATCCTCACCCGCATGACGCGGGCCAGCCTGCTCGAATGCATCGGCGAGGACTACGTCCGCACCGCGCGTGCCAAGGGGGTGGGACGGATCGCGATCCTCGCGCGTCACGCCCTGGCGAACGCCGTCGCGCCGGTGGTCACGATCCTCGGCCTGCAGTTCGGCGCGCTGCTGGCGGGCACGGTCATCACCGAGACGATCTTCGCCTGGCCCGGCGTCGGCCGGCTGACGGTGGAGGCGATCCAGAGCCGGGACTATCCCGTCCTGCAGGGCTGCATCCTGGTCATCGCCGCCGGGTTCGTGGTGGCCAGCACGCTGGCGGACCTGGTCAACGCGGCGCTCGACCCGCGTACGCGCGCCTCGACGAGGATGCCGTGACCCGGACCATGGGACGTGTCCGGGCGGCGGCCGCGATCCTCGCGGCGCTCGCGTTCCTGGCCGCGGCGGCGCCGTGGATCGCCCCGGCCGATCCGGCGTCGCAGGATCTCACGGCGACGCTCGCGCCCCCCTCACGCCTTCATCCCCTCGGGCAGGACACGCTCGGGCGCGATCTCCTGGCGCGCGTCCTGCACGGCGGCCGCGTGTCGCTGGTCGTCGGCCTGGTCGCGGTGGCGAGCTCGCTGGTCCTCGGCACGGGTATCGGCGCACTCGCCGGATGGGCCGGAGGATGGGTCGACGACCTGGTGATGCGCCTGGTCGACGTCCTGCTCGCCTTTCCCGGTCTCCTGCTGGCCATCGCGCTCACCGCCGTACTCGGCGCGAGCCTGCGGAACGTGCTCCTCGCTCTCTGCCTGATCGGGTGGACGGGCTACGCGCGCCTGGCGCGCGGCGAGGTGCACCGTCTGCGGCGGCGCGAGTTCGTCGAGGCCGCCCGCGCGCTCGGGGCCTCCGACCGCCGCATCCTCTGGCGCCATCTGCTGCCGTTGCTCAGCGGACCGCTCGTGGTGCAGGCGACCTTCGGCATGGCGGGGGCGATCGTCGCCGAGGCTTCCCTGAGCTTCCTCGGGCTCGGAGCGCAACCGCCGACCGCCTCCTGGGGCACGATGCTGAACGACGGCCGGGCCTTCCTGCTCGTTGCGCCGCACCTCACGCTCGTCCCGGGTGTCGCGATCATGGTGGCCGTGCTGGCCCTGAACTTCCTCGGCGAAGGGCTGCGCGACCGGCTCGATCTGCGCCCGCCGACCGACCTCTGGCGCTGACGGCGCACGCGGGCAGGGTGACGATCAGCTCGGCGCCGCCGCCGGCGGGCGTGCGCGCCTCGAGGCGGCCGCCGTGGCGCGCCACGATCGCGCGCGAGATGGCGAGACCGAGGCCGCTTCCCTGATCGGCGTGCTTGGTGGTGAAGAACGGCTCGAAGACGCGCGGCAGGATCGCCGGCGCGATCCCGGGCCCATCGTCACGGACGGCGATCGCAACGGCGGTGCCCTGCGGGCGCAGCTCGACCGTGAGGGTACCGCCCGGGCGCAGGGCGTCGGCGGCATTCAGGAGGAGATTCATGAAGACCTGGTTGAGCTCGGCGGAATCGCACAGCACCTCGGGCACGTCGTCGAAGCGCAGCACCACGCGAACGCCGGGCGGCAGACGGTGGCGGACGAGCGCCACCGTGCTCTCGAGGCCGGGTCGCAGGGCGGCGGGGCGGAGCGCGTCCCCGTGCGAGGGACGACCGAGCCTGCGCAGCGTGGCAAGCAGCGCCACGGCCCGCTCCACGGCCTCGCGGCAGTTGGCGAGCAGCGCCGGCCCCTCCTGCCGCCATGCCGCGAGCGCCGCGTCGTCCACGGCGGCACCCGCGTACGCCGCGACCATTTCCTCGACCGGCTCGAGATTGCCCGCCAGAACGGCCAACGGATTGCCGAGCTCGTGCGCGACCCCGGCGATCAGCACCTCGAAGGCACGCATCTTCTCGACCGCCACGAGGCGGGACTCCGCGAGGTCGCGCTCGGCACGCGCGAGACGACGCGTCAGGTAGCCGCCGATGAAACCGAGGAGACCGAGCGTGAGCGCGAGCGCCAGCAACCAGGTCAGACGCTCGGGCTCGAGGGTCGCGGCGCTCGGGGCGAGACCTCCGACCCCGGGCATCGTCGCCGCGAGAAGGATCACGCCGGCGCCCCCGGCGAGCGCCGCGAGACGCACCCCGACGACGAGCGCCGCGGTCACGATCTGGACGACATAGAGGAAGAGGAAGGGGCTGCGCGTTCCACCGGTCGCCAAGACCACGAGGGTGATGAGGAGCGCGTCGCCGGCGCCCGACCAGACGATCATCGCGCCGACCCCCCGCCATCGATGCACGCACAGCGCCGCGACCCCGTTCATCGCCCCGCCGGCAAGCGCGGCAGCCAGCACGGGCCCGAGCGACGTCACGAGCCCCGAGGCACGGGCCACGGCGGCGACGGCGAAAAAGGAGACGATCACGAGGCCGCGAATGCGGATGGCCCACCGCAGGCGCTCGCGTCGCACCGGGACGCGCCACCCACGCGCCCAGGTGCGGCCCATGCTCTCGCCTTCCGCCACGGGCCCTGGCTAGCGGCGGGCAGGCCCGGCGGCCAGCGGCGGCCGGAGATACTCGCATCCCGGGCGGGCGGGAACGCTCGTGACGCTTTGCTCCGCTCGACAACCGTGTTCTTATGGGCGGATTCGTCTAGGCGCGGGGGAGCTCTCGAAACGAATGGCGATCGAATCCAGATCCGGCGGCGCCGCGGGCGAGACCCACGTCGCGTTCGTGGACGTGCACATGGCGTTCGGCGACCGCCCGGTCTTCCGCGGGCTGTCGTGCAGCTTTCCCGCCGGCCGGATTTCGGTGGTGCTCGGGGGCAGTGGGTCGGGAAAGAGCACCGCGCTCCGCCTGATCGGCGGGCTGGTGCGGCCACGCGCGGGCCACATCTACGTCACCGGCGAGGACATCACGAGGCTGCCCGAGATCAAGCTCTACCCGGTGCGCAAGAAGCTCGGGATGATGTTTCAGGGGGGTGCCCTGCTCGACTCGCTCACGATCTTCGACAACCTCGCCTTCCCCCTGCGGGAACACACCAGCCTGCCCGAGAGCGAGATCGCGCGTGAGGTCCGGCGGCGGCTCGAGGCGGTCGGCCTGCCGGACGCCGCGGCGCTGCTCCCGAACGAGCTCTCCGGCGGCATGCTGAAGCGGGCGGCCCTCGCGCGGGCGATCATGCTCGACCCGGTCATCCTGCTCTGCGACGAGCCCTTCTCCGGACTCGATCCGATCTCGGTGAAGCGCATCGAGGCGTTGCTGGTCCGGTTGAACCACCAGCGCGGCATCACCCTCATCCTGGTGTCGCACCACATCGCATCGACCATGCGCATGGCCGACCGCGTCGTCATCCTGTTCCCCGGGGGTCCCGTCGTCGGAACGCCGGCGGAGCTGCGGACGAGCGCGGACCCGCGCGTCGGCGCCTTCCTGAGCGAGGAACTCGAGCCGGAGGAGACCAGCGATCGCCGCGTCGACGGCGCCGCGGGGAGCGGTTGAGATGGTGCTCGTGCGCCTGGTGCAGGACCTCGGGTGGGCGGCGCTGTGCTTCGTCGATGACCTGGGGCGCCTCGCGATCTTCGCCGCACAGGTGCTGCGCGCGCTGCTCCGGCTGCCGGCACGCCGGCGGCTCCTCGTGCAGGCGGTCTTCGACGTCGGCGTGCTGTCGCTCATCATCATCTGCGTTTCCGGCATGGCCGTCGGCATGGTGCTGAGCCTGCAAGGCTACAACACCCTCGTCCGCTTCGGCGCCGAGCAGTCGCTCGGGGCGGTCGTCGGCCTGAGCCTCATCCGCGAGCTCGGCCCCGTCCTGACCGCGCTGCTCGCCACCGGTCGCGCCGGCTCGGCAACCGCGGCCGAGATCGGCACCATGGTCGCCACCGAGCAGCTCGACGGCCTGCGCATGATGGCCGTCGATCCGATCGAGTTCGTCGTCACGCCGAAAGCGGTCGCCATGACGTTCGCGATGCCGCTCCTCTCGGCATTGTTCATCACCTGCGGCCTGTTCGGCGGCTATCTCGTCGGCGTCGGCCTGATGGGCATCGACAGCGGCACCTACATGTCGAGCCTGCAGTCGGCCGTGGTCTTCCGCGATGACGTCCTCGGCAGTCTGTTGAAGGCCGTGGTGTTCGGCGGCCTCGTCGGGCTGATCGCGACGTTCCGCGGGTTCACGAGCGCGCCGACGTCGGCCGGCGTCAGCGCCGCCACGACCTCGACGGTCGTGGTGGCGTCGGTGTGCATCCTGCTGTTCGACTACGTCCTCACCGCGCTCTGGGGGGTGTGAGATGACGCGTTCACCGTTGCGGGACTTCATCGTCGGCTGCTTCGTGCTCGCCGGCCTCGGCGCCCTCGCCTACCTGTCGATCAGCGTCGGCGGCCTGTCCTATGCCGGACCGGGCGGCCTCACCCTCTATGCCACCTTCGACGAGACGGGCGGCCTGAAGCCGCGCGCCCCGGTCGTCATCGCGGGGGTGAAGGTGGGCCAGGTCGACACCATCAACCTCGACAAGAACGCGCGGGCCCGCGTCCGTCTCGACATCGACAAGAGCCTGAAGATCCCGACCGACACGACCGCATCGATCGTCACCGCCGGCATCCTCGGCGACCGCTTCATCTCCCTGCAGCTCGGGGGCGAGGAGCAAGATCTCAAGCCGGGCGACGAGATCAGCTTCACCGAATCGGCAGTGCTTCTGGAGCGCCTGATCGGTAAGCTGATCCACAACAACGACGCCGGCCCGGCCGCGCCGTCCAGGGCCGAATAGCCAGGAGAGGACGAACGATGAGCTCGACTCGCATCCGTGCCGCCCTGTGTGTCGTCGCGTTGACGGTCGGCCTCGCCGCGTGCGGGCCGCCGGCGGCCCGGGGCCTGCACAACGAGGCGCGGACCGATTACGATCCCCTGCAGCCGCTCAATCGCAAGATCTTCTGGTTCAACGACCACGTCGACCAGTACCTGCTCGAGCCGGTGGCGCGCGGCTGGGACCGGATCGCACCGGACGTCGTCGAGCGGTCGGTGTCGAACTTCTTCGTGAACCTGCGCTCGCCGCTGGTCGTCCTGAACGACCTGCTGCAGGCGAAGCCCAAGGACGCCGCCTCCGACGTCGGTCGCTTCGCCGTCAACACCACGGTCGGGGTGGTCGGCTTCTTCGACTACGCGACACCGCTCGGTCTGCCGCAGCACGCCGAGGACTTCGGGCAGACGCTCGGGTGGTGGGGCCTGCCCGCGGGTCCGTACCTGATGCTGCCCCTCCTCGGACCGTCGAACGTCAGGGACACCATCGGGATCGCGGGCGACAGCGCCTCCGCGATCGCCCCCTGGTTCGTGAGCTGGTGGATGCTCGTCCCCCCCCGCATCGGCGAGGCTGTCAATGCTCGTGCGCTTCTGCTCCAGCAGGTCGAGGAGGCCAAACGCGCGTCCTTCGACTACTATGTGTTCGTCCGCGACGCGTACCTGCAGCGACGGAACGCCCAGATGAACGATCGCGCGTCCGGCGGCAACGACGAGCAGGAAGACGAGCTGTACCATCCCGACACCGGGCCGTCGCCCGGGGCCGCGCCCCCCTATGGAGGACCTCGATCGTGAAGCCACTGCGAACCGCCCTGCTGATGACGCTTCTGGCGAGCACGCTGCCCTGCGGCCTCACCCTCGGCAGCGACCCGCCCGTCGGCGACGGCAGCGGACCGCGCGCGACGGTACAGGCGACGACGAGCCAGGTGATCGCGGTGCTGGCGAACGGCAACCTCTCGACCGAGCAGAAGCGCCACAAGGTCGAGGATATCGTCTACGCGCAGGTCGACTTCGAGACGCTGTCGCGGCTCGTCCTGGCACGCAACTGGACCCAGCTCTCCGCCGAGCAGCAGCAGCAGTTCATGAGCGAGTTCCGCCAGAACCTGTCGGCGACATACGGCCGCAACGTCGAGACCTACAAGAACGAGAAGGTGCGGATCGTCGACGACCATGCCGAGCCGCGCGGCGACTGGACCGTCCGTACCAAGATCGTGCGCAACGGCGGCGACGACATCAACGTCGACTACCGCCTGCGGCAGATCGATGGCACGTGGAAGATCATCGACATCATCATCGAGAACGTCAGCCTGGTCGCCAACTTCCGCTCGCAATTCCAGGAGATCATGTCGAACGGCGGTGCGGCGCGGCTGCTGCAGGTGCTGCACGAGAAGAACGAGCGTGGCGAGCCGCTGAAGGCACCGGCGGCCGCCAGCAGCAAGCGCGCCTCGGGGTCGCCACGCACCTCCTGATCGCGGCGGGGGCTGCCGCTCAGGTCTGGCAGCGCGGGCAGTAGAAGGCGCTGCGCCCGACGATCACCTGACGGCGGATCGGCGTGGCGCAGCGTACGCACGGGGCGCCGGCGCGCTCGTAGACGCGAAAACGGTCCTGGAAGGCGCCCGGCTCGCCGCGCTCGTCGCGGTAGTCGGAGATCGACGAGCCGCGGGCCGCGAGCGCCGCATCGAGGATGGTGGCGGTCGCCGTCACGACCCGCGCCGCGGCCTCGCGCGACAGGCGTGAGGTTCGCCGCCCGGGACGGATTCCGGCCGCGAAGAGGATCTCGTTGGCGTAGATGTTGCCGATGCCGACGACGACGCGTTGATCCATGAGGAGGCTCTTCACCGCGCGCCGGCCCCGGCGCGCCGCGGCGTGCAGCATCCCGGTCGAGAAGGCCGGATCGAGCGGCTCGACGCCGAGCCCGGCGAGCTCGGCGAGCGCGTCCGGATCACCGACCCGCATGAGGCCGAAGCGGCGCGGATCGTTGAAGTGGACGGTGCGCCCGTCGTCGAGCGTGACGACCACGTGGGTGTGCTTGCGGCGCGGGACGTCGCCCGGCAGGACGACGAGGGTGCCGCTCATGCCGAAATGCACCAGCCAGATGCTCCCATCGTCGAGTGCGAGAAGCAGGTACTTGGCGCGGCGGCGCACCGCCTCGATCCGGCGCCCGGTCAACCGGCGCGCGAACGACGGTGCGAGCCGCCGGCGCAGCCGCCGCTCGTGCACGGTGACGGTCGTCACCGTGCACCCCACGAGCGCGGCCGCAAGGCCGCGCCGGAGCGTCTCGACCTCCGGCAGCTCCGGCATGGGCGTTCAGCGCGGCCGTCGTGTCGCCGTGCCGCGCGCGGCATGTGCCCGCCCGACGGCGTCCGCCAGCGCGGCAAACGCCGTCAGATCGAGCGTCTCGCCGCGCACGCGGCCGTCGATGCCGGTCGCGGCGAAGACGTCGTCCCAGGCCCCGGTGTCGAGACGGAGAGCCGGCGGCAGGGTCTGCACCGCGTTCCGCAGCATCTTGCGCCGCTGGTTGAACGCGGCACGCACGAGGGCGCGGAGCAGTGCCGGATCGTCCACGGCGACGCGCGGCGCGCGGCTCAGGCGCACCCGGATGACCTCGGAGGTGACCTGCGGCCGCGGATAGAACGCCGACGCCGCCACGCGGAAGCGGCCGACGGGCTCGGCGTACAGCTGGAAGAGCAAGGACGGGGCGCCGTACGCGCGCGACCCCGGCCGCGCGAGCAGCCGGTCCGCCACCTCCCGCTGCACCATGACGGTGAGGTCGTCGAAGATCACGCGCTCGTCGAGGAAGCGAAACAGCATCGGGACCGCCGCGTAGTACGGCAGGCTGGCCACGACCTTTGCCGTGCCCTCCGGCACCGCGGCACGCAGATCGATCTTCAACGCGTCACCCTCGATGATGCGTACGGCGGGCGTGTCCGCGAACTTGCGGCGCAGCACCACGCACAGGCCGCGATCGTACTCGACGACGTAGAGGCGTGCCGCCCGGGTCGCCAGGCCGTCGGTGAGGGCCCCGAGGCCGGGTCCGATCTCGACGACGGCCTCGCTCGGCCCGATCGCGGCGAGATCGAGCATGCGCGCGACGACCTTGCGGTCGACGAGGAAGTTCTGGCCGAGGTGCTTGCGGGGCGCGAGGCCCTCCTCGGCGAGCAGCGCGCGCGTCTCGGCGGAGAGCCCGGTCATGCCGGGACCGCGAGCGCGCCGCCGCCGATCGGCAGCGTCGCGTGGGCGTTCAAGGTGAGCGGATCGCGCTCGCCGCGTATCAGCCGGACGCGGCCCGCGTACGCGATCATCGCGGCGTTGTCGGTGCAGTAGGCGAAGCGCGGAAAGGCGACGTCCAGCCCCGCCCGCGCACCCTCCTCCTGCATGCGGACGCGCAGCCGCCGATTGGCGGAGACGCCGCCGGACACGACGACGGTCGCCAGACCGAGCTCCCGCGCCGCCCGCAGTGACGGGGCGACCAGCATGTCGACGATCGCCTCCTGGAACGCGGCGCACACGTCGGGGAGCGCGGCGGCGCGCTGGTCGAGGAGATACTGTCGCAACGACGTCTTCACGCCGCTGAAGCTGAAGTCGTAGCCGCCGCTCTTGAGCGTCGCGCGCGGAAACCGCACGGCGCGCGGATCGCCGTCGGCCGCCAGGCGGTCGATCTCGCGCCCGCCCGGAAAGCCGAGGCCGAGCATCTTGGCGCCCTTGTCGAACGCTTCGCCGGCCGCGTCGTCGCGCGTCCGTCCCAGCAGACGGTACGCACCGACACCCTCCACCACGTACAAGCTCGTATGGCCGCCCGACACGAGAAGACCGAGATAGGGAAACGCGACGGGCCGGTCGAGCAGGATGGCGAGCAGATGCCCCTCGAGATGGTTCACCCCCACGAACGGCAGGCGGCGCGCGAACGCGATGCCCTTCGCGACCTGGAGGCCGACCAGCAGCGAGCCGACGAGCCCAGGCCCGTGGGTGGCGGCGATCCCCTCGACATCGTCGAGCGTCAGGCCCGCCTGCGCGAGCGCGCGCTCGATCACCGGAAGGACGGCCAGCACGTGCTGGCGCGAGGCGAGCTCCGGCACGACGCCTCCGTACCGCTCGTGCACGAGATCCTGCGAGGCGACGATGCTCGAGCGGATACCGTCGCCGTCGATGACGGCGGCGGCGGTATCGTCGCACGAGCTTTCGATCGCGAGCACCCGCATCGCGCGCCGGATCAGGACGTCGGCTTCACCGCCAGGAAGATCGTGTTGTCGCCGCGCCGCACCAGAAACAGCACGTTGCGCGTCTTGTCGGCGTCGTGCAGCTGCTTGCGGTAGTCGCCGATGTCGTCGATCGACTGGCGGTTCACCTCGAGGATGATGTCGCCCCGGCGCAGCCCGGCGTCCTCCGCCGGACCCCCGGACTCGACGGCGGTGACGACGACGCCCTTGACGTCGGTCACCCCGAGATCCTGCGCGATCTCGGGCGTCAGCGTCTGCACCGTGAGGCCGAGCTTCTCGCCCTCGGGCTTCATGGCCGCCGCGACCTCCTCGTCCTTCAGCTCCGCGATGGTGACCGTCATCTCCTTGGTGCTCTTGTCGCGCAGCACCTTGACGGGCACGGTCTTGCCGATCGGCGTGCGCGCGACCATGAGCGGCAGCTCGTTGGAGTCGTGCACGGGATGACCGTCGAACTCGACGATGACGTCGCCCACCTTGAAGCCCGCCGCGAGGGCCGGGCCGTCCTTCACCACGTCCGCCACCAGGGCGCCGCGCGCATCTTCCAGACCGAGCGACTCGGCGATGTCCGGCGTCACCTTCTGGATGAGGACCCCGAGCCACCCGCGCGTCACCTTGCCCTTCTCCTTCAACTGCGGGACGAGCTCCTTGGCGATGTTGATGGGCACCGCGAAGCCGATGCCGATGTTGCCGCCCGTGCGGCTGAAGATCGCCGAATTGATGCCCACCACCTCGCCGCGCAGGTTCAGCAGCGGTCCCCCGGAGTTCCCCGGATTGATGGCGGCGTCCGTCTGGATGTAGTCGTCGTAGTTGCCGGCGCCGATGAAGCGGCCCTTCGCGCTCACGATCCCCGCCGTCACCGTGTGGTCGAGGCCGAAGGGATTGCCGATCGCCATTACCCACTCGCCGACGCGCAACGCCTCGGAATCGCCGAGCGTCACGGCCTTGAGATCGGGAGCGTTCTCGATGCGCAGCAACGCGATGTCGGTCTTCGCGTCCTTGCCGAGGAGCGTGGCCTTGTACTCCTTGCCGTTGTCGAGCCGGACGATGATCTCGTCGGCGTTCTCCACGACGTGGTTGTTGGTGAGGATCTCGCCGTCGGAGGCGATGATGAAGCCGGAGCCGAGGCTGCGCTGGCGCGGGGCGCGTTGCTGCGGCGAGCGCGGACCGGGCCCGAAGAAGCGGTCGAACGGCTCGCCGAACTCGTGCGGGTCGCCGTCCCCGAAGGGCCACTGCGGGCCCGGGTTGCCGCCGTGGAACTGCTGCTCCGCGGGCTTCGCCTGGGAGGTGGTGGAGATGTTGACGACCGAGGGGCTCAACCGCTCCGCGAGGCTCGCGAAGTCGGGGAACACGGCCAGCGGCGCCGGCGCCGGGGGGATCGTCGCGCCGTTGCCGGCGGGCGCCGGTGACGCCCCGGCCGAGGGAGGCTGCGCCGTCGGCGCGACGGCGAGCTGCGTCGTCCCGAGACGCTTCGTCGTCGGCTCCTTGGGCCGGGCGAGCCAGATCGTCGCGCCGACACCGATGATGATGCCGACAACGAGCGTGAGGAGCGCCCCCCTGATCGTACGTACTGCCATCATGCCTCCCGAGCTGTGATTGGAATACCGCGTCCGGCGTGGTCGCTAGCGAGTGCGCGCCACCTCGACGTAGCGCATGCGGAGGTCGTAGAGCATTTCCCCGAGGAGTTGCTCCTCGGCTGCGTCGAGGTTGCCCTTCGTCTTGTCGCGCAGAATGCCCAGCAGGTCGATCATCTGCTTGGCGGCGGGAAGATCGTGTCGCACGTCCTGGTGCACCGGATCGGGGATCTCCCCGAGGTGCATCAACGCCTGGGTCGTCAGACCCATGACGAAGGTGCTGAAGTTCATCTCGCCGTAGTCGCCGTGCTCGTGCTCGTCGTGTGCGGAATCGTGCGGCGGCTCTCCGGTCGACGCGGCGCTCGGCGTGCTGGCCGGCGGCTCCTCGCGCGCAATCTCGGGCGCCGACGGAGCGGCGCCGGCGCCGTCATCCGCGTCGACGAAGCGACGCCGATCCTGCACCTTGAATCCGCGGCTCTCGTGTTCGTCTTCGTCTTTGGCCATGGCCTACCTGCGTTGGCCGAGCTCGCTCGCGATCTGCTCGAGCCGGGCGATGCGCTGCTCGATCGGCGGGTGCGTGCTGAAGAGGTTCTGCAGCGAGACGCCGTGCAGCGGGTTGACGATGAAGAGATGCGCCGTCGACGGCGCGGCCGGCAACGGGATGCGCTCGGAGTACGCGGAGATCTTCCGCAGCGCCGACGCGAGCGCCTCCGGCTCGCGACTGACGCGCGCACCGGTGTCGTCGGCCTGGAACTCCCGCGAACGCGAGATTGCCATCTGGATCAGCGAGGCCGCGATGGGCGCGAGGATGATACTGAAGAGGAGCCCGAGCACGCCGCCGCCGCCGTCACGATCGTCGCGTTGGCCGCCGCCGAACATCAAGCTCCAGCTCGCCATGCGCGCCAGCAGCATGATCGCGCCGGCGAGCGTCGCGGCCACCGAGCTGATCAGGATGTCGCGGTTCATGACGTGGGCGAGCTCGTGCGCCAGCACGCCCTCGAGCTCACGACGATCGAGCAGGCGACGGATGCCCGCCGTCACGGCCACGGCCGCATGCTGCGGGCTACGGCCGGTGGCGAACGCGTTCGGTGACTCGCTGGGAATGACGTAGAGCCGCGGCATCGGGATGCGGTTCTTCAACGCCAGGTCGTGGACGATGGAGAAGAGCTCGGGATCGTCCGCCTCCGTGATCGGCTGGGCCCGGTACATGGCGATCACGATCCGATCCGAGAACCAGTAGCTGCCGATGTTCATGACGGCGGCCAGCACGAACGCAACGAGCGCCCCCTGCCCTCCACCCAGTGCCTGGCCGAGCCAGATGATCAGCGCCGTCAGCGCCGCGAGGAGAATGGTCGTCTTGAGCGTGTTGCCCACTGTCGTACCTCGTTGCCGGATGCCCGCATGCGAACCGCGAGCCCGGCCGTTGCGTCACGATATCCGCCGGGAGGTCCGCTTTCCAGCGTGGCGGCCATCGCCATGCTCATGTCGGACGACCAGCCGCCGGCTCGCGCCGGCGAGGCGCGTCGGCGCCCTTCCCGGCACGTCCACCATGGCAAAAACGCTAGTGCCGGTGCGTAGGGGTGTCAAGATGACCGGCCGTCGTGAGCCGCGTCAGCACGCGCGCGCGGGTATCCTCGTCGCGCCGGCCGGCGAACACGAGCGGCGCCAGGTCGTCCGCGAGGGGGCGCCAGCGTGCGGGGCGCGTCGGACCGAAGAGGACGACGCCGCGGCAGCCGAGCAGCGCCGCGAGATGACTGATGCCGGAATCGTTGCCGACGTAGCGCGGCACGGCCGCGAGCAGCCGCGCGACCTGCCGGAGCTCGAGGCCGGTGACGATCTCGTGTCCGCTGTCGTGCCAGTCGGGCGCCTCCCCCTCCTCGGCGGGTCCGAGGAGTACGGTCGCCTCCCCTCCGCGCACGCGCCACGCGTCGGCGAGCGCGCGGAAGCCGCCGGCCGCCCAGCGCTTCGCCGCTCCGCCCGCCCCAGGATGAAGGACGAGCGCCCGCGGCCGGCGGCGCACGCCCTCCTCCCAGGCGGATGGAATCGCCGGACGGAGGGGCGTCACGCCGAGCATCGCCGCATACGCCGCACCGGCGTGCGGCCCGCTCGCGCCCCGCTCGACGTGCAGCCGACGAGCCGTGGCGATGCCGAGCGCGCGCGCGTGGCACGCGAGCGTCGCAGGGTCGCCGAGCCACGCATCGAGACGCGCGGCGCCACGGAGCCACGCGGCGACCCCGGGATCGACCACGGCGCCGAACAGCGTCGCCATCGCGGCGCCGTCCGCCGGCGGACCCATGGTGCCGGGAAAGAGGTCGCGTGCCAGCGGCTCCAGCGCGCGCGGCACGCTCAGCGCGACCGTCGCCTGCGTCCGCAGCGCGGCGATCGACGGTGCGAGCAGGAGAAAATCCCCGAGCGCGCCGGCGAAGACCAGGACGATGCGGCCGCCGCCGCGGGCATGGACCTCGTTCACGTTGACTCTCCTTCCGGGGCGCCGATATCATCTTGCTCTCCATGTCATCCACCGCCATGGTCGCCGATTCGGTCCTCGATCTGATCTCGGCGACGCCCGTCGTGCGGCTGCAGCGCATGGTTCCGGAGGGGAGCGCCGCCGTCTGGGCGAAGCTCGAGTCGTTCAATCCGGGTGGCAGCGTCAAGGATCGCATCTGCCTCGGGATGATCGAGAGCGCGGAGCGGGAGGGGCGCCTGAAGCCGGGCGCGACGATCATCGAGCCGACGAGCGGCAACACCGGGATCGGACTCGCGCTGGTGTGCGCCGTCCGCGGCTACAAGCTCATCCTCACCATGCCCGACACCATGAGCGAGGAGCGGCGCAGCCTGCTGAACGCCTATGGCGCCACCATGATCCTCACGCCGGACACGAAGGGCATGCACGGCGCGATCCGCAAGGCCGAGCAGATCCGCGGCGAGCACCCCGACTATTTCATGCCGCAGCAGTTCGCGAACCCCGCCAATCCCGAGGTGCACCGTCGGACGACGGCGCCCGAGCTGTTGCGGCAGTTCGCGCGCATCGACGCGTTCGTCGCCGGCGTCGGCACCGGCGGCACGATCACCGGCGTCGGCGAGGTGCTGAAGGCGCGCCGGCCGGGCGTGCGGATCGTCGCCGTCGAGCCGGCCGCCTCGCCGGTGCTGGCGGGCGGCGAGCCGGGCTTCCACAAAATCCAGGGGATCGGCGCCGGCTTCGTTCCGCCGATCCTCAACACCGCGATCTACGACGAGGTCATCGGCGTCAGCGACGAGGACGCCACCCTCTGCACCCGGCGTCTGGCGCGCGAGGAGGGCATCCTCGTCGGCATCTCCGCCGGCGCCGCGTGTGCCGCGGCGCTCGCCGTCGCCCGCACGCTGCCGCCGCAGGCGACCGTGGTCACGATGTTCCCGGACACCGGGGAGCGCTACCTGACCACGGATCTCTTCCACGCCGCGGGGATCTGAGCCGCGATGGACCCGCGACCTGTTCTCGAGCCGGCGCTCACCGCCAAGCTGACGGACCTACGGACCATCCTGGCGGCCCTGCCGAGCGCGCTCGTCGCGGTGTCGGGGGGAGTCGACTCGTCGTTTCTCCTGCGGGTCGCCCACGAGGTGCTGGGCGACCGCCTGAGCGCGCTCACGACGGTCTCGCCGACCAACCCGGAGGAGGACACGGCGGCCGCGGCCACGCTCGCGCGTGCGCTCGGCGTCGAGCATCTGGTCATCGATGCGAACGAGCTGGAGATCCCCGGATACGCCGCCAATCCCGTCGACCGCTGCTACCTCTGCAAGGATCGCCTCTACGACATCTGCGCGGAGCGCGCCTCGGCCCGCGGCCGGGCGGCGATTCTCGACGGCGTGAACCTCGACGATCTCGGCGATTACCGCCCCGGGCTGCGCGCCGCCGAGGAGCACGGCGTGCGCCATCCACTCGTCGAGGCCGGCCTGCGCAAGGCCGAGCTGCGCGCGATCAGCCGCGCGCTCGGCCTCTCGACGTGGGACAAGCCGGCGAGCCCGTGCCTCTCGTCGCGATTTCCATACGGCTCCGCGATCACCGTGGATGGCTTGCGGCAGGTCGCCGCGGCGGAGCGGGCGATCCGCGCCCTCGGCTTCCGTGAGGTCCGCGTGCGCGCCCACGGAGCGATCGCGCGCATCGAGCTTCCGGTCGACGAGCTCGGCCGCCTCGCCGATCCGGCGCTGCGGGCGGCCGCGGTGCGCGGCGTGCGCGCGGCAGGCTTCCGCCACGTCACGCTCGATCTCGAGGGATTCCGCTCCGGCAGCTTGAACGACGGTGTCGCCCCGACAGCGGACCCGCGCCGTTCCTGAGCCGGCCGCTCCCGTACGCCCGACGCTCAGAGACGGAGGTGCGGAAACCCGGCGACGATCGCCTCCGCCCACGCGAGATCGTCCGGGGTCGTGATCTTGCGGTTCAGGTGGCTTCCCGCCACGAGGCGCACGGGGAGACCCAGGCGCTCCACCAGCGCCGACTCGTCGGTGCCGACGAAGCCGAGCCGCGCCGCCTCGAGATGCGCGCGCCGCAGCACGTCGGCGCGGAACACCTGCGGGGTCTGCGCCAGCCACAGATCGTCGCGTGGAACCGTCGCCGTGACGCTGCCGCCCGCCGCCCGCTTGACGGTGTCGGCGACCGGCGTCGCCAGCACCGCGGCGCCGCCCGCGCGTGCCGCGCTCACGCACGCGGCGACCGCCGCGGGCTCGACCAGCGGTCGCACGGCGTCGTGGACGACGACGATCTCGCAGCGCTCGTCGATCGCGGCGAGGCCCGACGCCACGGAATGCTGGCGCTCGGCCCCGGCGTCCGCCAGCCGCAGAGGCAGCGCGAGCGGCGCGAGGAGCGCGTCGCAGCGCCCATGCTCCTCGGGTGGCGCGACGACGACGAACGACGCCACGTCGGGCAGGGTCGCGAGCCGGCGCGCCGACCACACGAGGAGCGGCGTACCGGCGAGCGGGAGGAACTGCTTCGCGAGCGCCCCCCCGAAGCGGCGGCCGCGGCCGCCCGCGACGAGCACGATGCCGATCACGGGGGAACGTGCGGGAAAAAAAAGGCCGCGCGCGAGCCCGGCCTCGTGATGGTGTCCGTCGCGAGCACCGGGTGCGAGGTCAATGCGCGAAGATCGTCTTCAGCTCTTCCATGATCTTGTCCTCGGAGTGCGACTTCGCGATCGCCAGCTCCTTCACCAGCAGATTGCGCGCGGTGTCGAGCATCTTGCGCTCGCCGAACGACAGCTCCTTGTCGCCCTTCAGCACGAACAGGTCGCGCAGGACCTTGGCGATCTCCAGGACCGATCCGGTCTTGATCTTCTCGGTGTACTCCCGGTAGCGGCGGTTCCAGGTCTGCTGGTCGATCTCGACCTTCTTGTCGCGCAGGATCTTGTAGACTTTCGCGACCATGTCGCGGCCGATGATGCGACGCAGCCCGACGCTACCGACGTTTTCGGTCGGGATCATGATCGTCATGTCGCTGTCGAGAATACGCAACATGTAGAATTTCTTGGCCGTGCCGGAGATCGTCTTGCTCTGGATGCTTTCGATGACTCCGACGCCGTGGGCTGGATACACGACTTTCTCGCCCACTTTGAACACATCCGACATGCATATCCTCCAATTTATGAAACAGACGTTAGCGCGTGTAGAATAGCGGAAAAACGAGGGATCGTCAATTTCCGGGCGGGGCATCGAGTGTGCCGATCCAGGCATTCACGTCGTCGATCCCCCGTGCCGTGAGCGCCGCCGCGATCTCCCCCGCGATGCGCGCCGTGGCGCGGGGATCGACGAACGTCGCCGTCCCGACCTGCACGGCGCGCGCGCCGACGAGCAGGAACTCGAGCGCGTCGTCGCCGCTCGCGATGCCGCCGATGCCGATCACCGGGATGGCGACCGCGCGCACGGTATCATGCACCATCCGCAGCGCGACCGGCTTGATCGCCGGCCCCGAAAGGCCGCCGGTCCGGTTGGCGAGCAGCGGCCGGCGGCGCTCGAGGTCGATGGCCATGCCGACGAGCGTGTTGATGAGACACACGGCATCGGCGCCCTCTTCCTCGGCGATGCGGGCGAACACGGTCACGTCGGTCACGTTCGGCGACAGCTTCACCCAGAGCGGCCGCCGGCACGTCCGGCGTGCCGCCCGCACGACCTCGCGCGTCATGTCGGGATCGGTCGCGATGATGCGTCCCCACTCGCGCTTGTTGGGACTCGAGATGTTCAGCTCGACGGCGGCGATGCCCTCGGCATCCGACAGCGCGGCCGCGACGTCGGCGAATTCCTCGGGGACGTTGCCCCAGCAGTTGGCCACGATCGCCGTACCGCTCGTCCGCAGCGTCGGAAGCTTGGAATCGATGAACGCGCGCACGCCGATGTTCTGCAGGCCGATCGCGTTCATCATCCCGGCCGCGGTCTCCACGAGGCGCGGCGCGGGATGCCCCCGGCTGGGCTCGAGGGAGAGGCCCTTCACGACCAACGCACCGATCGCGGCGAGCTCGGTGACGCCGGCGAATTCGAGCCCATAGCCGAACGTGCCGGAGGCGGCGATGACGGGATTCTGCAGCGTCAGGCCGCCGCCGACCTCGACGCGCAGCCGCGGTGGCGCCGTATCAGCCCCGCCGCAGGGAGAGCCGCATGATCAACGCGTCCTCCCCACGCCCGTAGTAGTTGCGGCGCACCCCGACCTCCTCGAACCCGAAGGCGAGATAGAGGCGGTGTGCGCGGCGGTTGCTGCGTCGCACCTCCAGGGTCACGGCTTCGGCCCGGACGTCGCGCGCCTCGCGCACGATCTCGTCCAGCAGGACGGTGCCGAGGCCGACCCGGCGATACTGCGGGTGCACCGCGACGTTCAGCACGTGGATCTCGTCGGCGACGAACCAGCGGCAGGCGTAGCCGACGATCGGCTCATCGACCGCGCCCGTCGGGCGCGCGATCACGACGCGGGAGAACGGGATGCGCAGCTCCTGCAGGAACAGCGCGCTCGTCCACGGATTGTCGAACGAGCACCGCTCGATCTCGAGGACCTGCCGCAAATCCTGCGGACGCATGTCCGAGAACGTCCACCCGCCCGCTCGTCCCTGCGCTGCGCTGGAGATCGCCACGATCGTCCTCGTCGACTCCGTCCGTCCGACGGCCACGCACCCGGCCCGTCGCCGCGCCCCGCCCTAGCGTACCAGGACGACCTCGAGGGTCTTGTCGCGATAGCGGTGGCGGAAGCCCCGCACCGGTCGCGCCAGCGCTATCCGCGTCGTGAAATCGGGCGGAAACGAGGGCGCGCCCGAGGCGATCTTCCGTACCTGCGGATCCCCGAGCTTGCCGTGGACGACGAACGAACCGTTGTTGAGGGCGAGCTCGTAGTCGTAGTCGGGCATCTCGTCCGGCACGCCGAGCTCCTCCTTCATCGACGTCGGCGGCACGCGCTGCGGGAACTCGAGCCGCAGGAAGTAGCCGTTGCCGACCTCCTCGAGCCTGTAGACCTCCCCGTAGCGGCGTTGGCGGTCGCGCTTCTCGTCGAACTGCCCATCGTAGAAGCCGTCGAAGGCGATCGTGCCGCTCTCGCGCGTGTGCGAGGTGCGCGCGAACGGCACCGCCAGCGGCATCAGGAATGGGCCGTAGAACGCGGGGCCGAGCCGCATCTCGTCCGTGGGCAGGCCCGCGAAGAGCCCGTCGCGCAGCCGCCACGCGGTCTCGATGACCGCGATCGCGACGCCCCAGAAGATCAGGCTGTCGAAGCGCAGGCTGAAGACCTGCCGGCCGAGCACCACCGCACCGAAGGCGCCGAAGAGGATCGGGTAGAGAAAGAAGTCGAGCATCACGTTCAAGGCCGTGGCGCCGGCTGCGCTGAAGATCGCGCGATCGCCTGCCGCGTCCTCGAGCCGCCGCTTGGTGGCGTCGGGCAGCGCGCCGAAGACCGGCAGGAGCAGCGGTGCGACGAGCCGCGCGAGCAAACCGGACCCGCCGCTGCGCGCGCGACGCAGACGGTCGACCAGGTCGTCGAAGTCGTCGGGCAGCTCGCCGGGGAAGCGTTTCTCGACCTTGGGACCTTTCGCGGCCGGCGGTGCCTTGACCGCCTTCTCGACGCGTCCGCCCGGTCGTGCGGCGGCGCGCGCGGCGGGCGCGGGCGCAGCCGCGGGTGCCGCGGCCGCCGGCACCGCGGCGGCTGCCGGCGCCGCGGCGGCTGCCGGCGCCGCCGGCGCAGCCTCACCAGCGCCGTCCTTACGGAAACGTGACGGGAAATCGGGGCCGAAGGTCGTTTCCGGGTGCAGCTGCTTGGCACGCTCCAGAAGGACGCCCTCGGTCTCGGGGATCTTCGGGTCGGGAACGCAGCAGTCGACCGGACACACGGCGGCACAGGCCTCGTGATCGAAGAAACCGACGCACTCGGTGCATTTCTCCGGAACGATGTAGAAGATGTCGTTCGAGATCGGCGGATGGGTCGTGCCGTTCAGCTCCCACTCGACGCCGCCCTGGTAGATGGCGGTGTTCGGGCACTCGGGCTCGCACGCTCCGCAGTTGATGCACTCGCTGGTGATCACCGTCGCCATGCACTTCTGTCCTTTCTGCTCACGAGAGGGATGGCGCCTGCCGGAAAGCGGAACGCGATCACACGTTCCGGGCCGGTATCTTGCTTCGATCCGGTTGACCTGTCAACGAAATCGCCGCGTCGAGCAGGAGCGCGAGCCGAGCGGAAATTGGCGGTGCGCCCCGCGATGTGCTATTCGCCACGCGGCGTTTCCAGGGGGGGTGGCGGTGGGCGGCAGGTGGATGGCACGAGCGAGCGCGGTAGCGATGCTGGCGTTCCTCATCGCTGCGCGGCCCGCACATGCCGGTCACGCGTTGGTCGACGCGCTCGACGGGACGACCCTCGAGGCGACCGAGCCTGGTGCCGTGGTGGCGGCGGACCGCGCCCTCGATCTACTGCTCGTCGAGGTGGTTCGCGAGCGCATCGCGGCGGGGACGCTCCGCTTCACGAGCATCGTCCCCATGACCGTCGTCGGCGCCGACGCCGCCGCAGCGCACGCGGCGCACGGTCGGCTCTCGGTCGGCGAGCTGCTGCAGCTGGTGCTGCTGAATCGCTCCCGGAGCGCGGTCGCAAGCCTCGCGCAGGCAGTCGGCCCCGGCGTGGACCAGGCGCGCGTGCGCCTGCGGCGCGCGGCCGCCCGCCTCGAGCTGCGCGACACGACCGTTCCCGAGCGCTGGCCCGCCGAGGCCTCCGCCCCCCCCGCTCGTACGACGATCGGCGATCTGGCGCGCCTTGCGGGGGCGCTCGTCCACGACGGCGAGCTCCGGCGCCGGCTGACGCTCGACGGCGCGCCGATCGCCGACGGCGCGCTCATCGTCCGCGCCACCGATCCGCTCATCGCTTGCGATCTTCCCGCCGACGCGCTCCATCCGCCGGCCGCGTCGCGCCAGGGATCCGTTGCCGTCGATCCGCCCGCGGCGCTCGCCGTGAAGGCGCGCGACGGGCTGGAGCTGCTCGCCGTCGCCGCCGGCGGCGACGCGTCTGCCGCGGTCTGGCGCGCGCTCGACGAGGGATTCACGCGCTATCGCCGGATCGAGCTGGTGCACGCCGGCGCCTCCGTCGGCGCCGAGATCGAGATGAAGGGCGGGACGATCGGCCGCTTCACCGCCGTCGCCGCGCAGACGTTCGCGCTTACGGTTCCGCGGCACGGGCCGTTCTCGCTGAGCGCGTGGTTGCAGCTCCCGGCACCGGGCGAGGCGCCCGGCGAGGCGCGTCACGGCGTCGGCGAGCTGGTGTTCGCGCAGGGCGGCCGGATCGTCGGCGCGGTACCGCTGGTCGCGCCGGCGGCGATCGCCCCGAACGGTTGGATCGACACCGCCCGACGCTGACGCCCGGCCGCTGGCGTGCCCGCGGCCGGGCGTGGGGGCTCGCCCCCGGGGCGAGCGGTTGCTACTCCTCCGGCGGAGGATGCTTGTCGCGGTCGCCCTGATCCTTGTCCGGCTCGCGACGCTGACCGCGTACCGCGGGCTCGCCGTGCGGTGACCGGACGAGGGCCTCGAGATCGTAGAGGTACCAGGCGTCGTCGACCCGATCGTAGCGCCACACACGACCGGTCTGATTGTCGAGGACGAACGTGCCCTGCTCGGGAGCCCCGCCGAACACGTAGCGACCAGGGTCGAACGACCAGGCCGGCGGTGCTGCCAGGAGCACCAGCGCGACCACCACACCGCGTATCATCAGGACCTCATCGGCACCCGGATTTCGACTTCCCCCGAGAGGAGACACGGGTGCGAGAAAAGCGTGCCCCTACTAGCGGATGGGGTCTGGCAGTGCAAGGGACAGGGAGCGCGCCTCACCCGGTGCCCCACGGCCGACTCTTGAAACCGCAAAGAGAACAACTATCCTTGAGTGGCTTCCGTCGCACTCACAGACATTCGAAAGGAGCTCACCCATGGGCGCGAAGATCGTCCATCTGCACGACAAGGCACGCGAGGGAATCCTGCAAGGGGTCAACGTCCTCGCCGACACGGCGAAGGTGACGCTCGGCCCACGCGGGCGTAACGTCCTCCTGCAGCGCAGCTTCGGCGCGCCGCTGATCACGAAGGACGGCGTCACGGTCGTCAAGGAGATCGACCTCGAGGGCAAGTTCGAGAACATGGGCGCCAAGCTGATCCGCGAGGTCGCCACCAAGACCTCCGACGTGGCCGGCGACGGCACGACGACGGCGACCGTGCTCGCCCAGGCGATCCTCCGCGAGGGCCTGCGCCTGCTCGCGGCGGGCTACGACCCGATGGAGCTGAAGCGCGGCATCGATCTCGCCGTCGAGAAGGCGGTCGAGGCGGTGAAGGCACAGAGCAAGCCGGTCAAGGATCGCGAGCACATCGCCCAGGTCGGCACGGTATCGGCGAACGGCGACACGACGATCGGCGACCTGCTCGCGGAAGCGATGGAGAAGGTCGGCAAGGAAGGCGTCATCACCGTCGAAGAGGCGAAGAGCCTCGACACGACCCTCGAGGTCGTCGAGGGCATGCAGTTCGACCGCGGCTACCTGTCGCCCTACTTCGCGACGAACGCCGAGAAGATGCTGGTCGAGATCGACGATCCCGTGCTCCTCTTCCACGAGAAGAAGATCGCCGCCATGCGCGACCTCCTGCCGATGCTGGAGAAGGTGGCCCAGGCGGGCCGGCCGATCGTCATCGTCGCCGAGGAGGTCGAAGGCGAGGCGCTCGCCACGTTGGTGGTCAACAAGATCCGCGGCACGCTGCGCTGTGCCGCCGTGAAGGCCCCGGGGTTCGGCGACCGCCGCAAGGCGATGCTCGAAGACATGGCGATCCTCACCGGCGGCAAGGTCATCGCCGAGGAGCTCGGCCTCAAGCTCGAGAACCTCACGCTGAACGATCTCGGCCGCTGCAAACGCATCGTGATCGACAAGGACAACACGACGATCGTCGGCGGCGCCGGCAAGAAAGACGCGATCGACGCGCGCATCAAGCAGATCCGCGCCCAGATCGACGAGACGACCTCCGACTACGATCGCGAGAAGCTGCAGGAGCGGCTCGCGAAGCTCGTCGGCGGCGTGGCGGTGCTGCGGGTCGGTGCGGCCACGGAAGTCGAGATGAAGGAGAAGAAGGCCCGCGTCGACGACGCCATGCACGCCACCAAGGCGGCGGTCGAGGAAGGCATCGTCCCGGGGGGAGGCGTGGCCCTGGTGCGCGCGCAGTCGGCGCTCGAAGGCCTGAAGACGAAGGGCAACCAGTCGATCGGCGTCGACATCGTTCGCCGCGCCATGGAGGAGCCGCTGCGCCAGATCGCGTTCAACGCCGGCGCCGAGCCCTCCGTGGTCCTGAGCCGCGTGCGCGAGGGCAAGGACGACTACGGCTACAACGCCCTGCACGACCGCTACGAGTCGCTCACGAAGGCCGGCGTCATCGATCCCACGAAGGTGGTCCGATCGGCGCTGCAGAACGCCGCGAGCGTCGCCGGCTTGCTGCTCACCACCGAAGCGGCGATCGCCGAGAAACCCGAGAAAAAGGCCGCTCCCGCCGGCGCACCCGGAGGGGGTGACTACGACGAGGACTATTGATACTTTTTCCTGGCGCGTAGCGGTCGAGCGATACGATTGTGTGCGCTGCGCGTGCGAGCCGCGCTTGCGGCATCACACAATTTGTGTCACACGACGACCCGAAGTGGAGCAACGCCGTGTGGCGGACAAAGGGGGTGAAGGCATGCGAAATCTAACGAGGAAGATGGCAGGAGGAGCGGTCGTCATGCTGTTGGTGTCGACGATGACGATGGGGTGCGCGAAGCGTGACTCCGCGGAGGCGATGACGGCAGCGCAACGCGCCGATGCCGCCGCGCAGCGAGCAGAGTCGGCTGCGGCACGTGCCGATTCTGCGGCCGGTCGCTGTGATGATGCGGCTCGTCGCGCCGAGGCCGCTGCGCAGAAGACCGAAGCGATCTTCATGAAGCACATGCGCAAGTAGCGCGCGCACCTACGTAGAGTTCCAAGAGGGCGGCGGTCTCGTCGGAGACGCCGCCCTTTCCGTTTCCGCCGCGAAGGCGCAACGCCGGCCCGTGCCCGTCAACGCCTGGCAAGGCGCCGCGACACCGACGCGACCTATGGAAACGTCACGACGGTCTTGAGCGCGCCATACGGATCGGCCGCCGTGCGATACGCCTCGGCCAGCTGCGCGAGGGGGAACTCGTGCGTCACGACCTGCGAGGCGCGGACGACGCCGCTCGCGATCAGCTCGAGCGCGTCGCGGGTGTCGTTCGGCCCGCAGGAGTAGCTCGGCACCAGACGAACCTCGCGGAAGTAGAGGTCGAAGGGCTGCACCGGCAAGCGCTCTTCGGGCTTGCTCGCGGTGAAGAGGACCACATGCGCGCCGCGGCCGGCGAGCGCGAGGCCGAGCTGCATCGCCTCGATGCTGCCCGGGCCGACGATCACGGTGTCCGCGAGCGCTCCTCCGGTGAGCTCGCGCACGGCGTCCACCGGATCCTGCTGGTCGACGTGGATGACGGCGTCGGCGCCGAGCGCGCGGGCGCGCTCCAATCGAAACGGCACGCGGTCGAGGCCGATGATCTGCGCCGCGCCGGCGTGCCGCCCGAGCAGGACGTGGAGCTGACCCATGATGCCGAGGCCGATCACCACGAGGCGCTCGCCGCCGCGCACCGCGCCGCGGCGGATGCTCTTCACGGTGCAGGCGAGCGGCTCGATCAGGCTGCCATCGATGAACGACAGCTCGTCGGGGAGCCGCAGGGTGTCGCCGCGCACGTTCGTCGGCGGCACCACGAAGTACTCCGCCATGCCGCCCGGGACGAGCCGGCCCGCGCGCCAGTGCTCGCACTGCACGAACTCGCCACGGGCGCAGAGCGCGCAGGCGAAGCACGGCGCATGGTGGTGCACGAAGACCCGGTCGCCGGGCCGCAAGCCGTCGACGGCGGTGCCCACCGCCGCCACCTCGCCGGCAGGCTCGTGCCCGAAGACCAGCGGCGCCTTGCTGCGCATGTACCAGCCCATGATGTCGCCGGAGCAGATCCCGCAGGCGCGCGTGCGCACCAGGATCTCTCCCGGCCCGGGCCGCGGGACCTCGACGTCGACGACCCGCACGGCGAGCTGCTCATCGAGAAGGCCGACGCGCATCGAGGAGGGAATCATGGGAACCGCCGAACGACGCTGACGCCGGCGAGCCGGTCAGGCCTGCTGCGGGATCAGCGCGTACTTGATGCCTTGCCCCTGCTGCAGCAGGGTGAGGACCTGATCGAGATCGGGAAACGTATACGTGCCGCTGATCAGGGGTCGACCGTCGATACGACGCTCGGAAAGCATACGCTGCGCCTTGCGCACGTCGCGCGGCGTGAAGTGGAAGGGGCTCATCAGCGTGATCTGGTCGTAGTGCAGGCGACCGGTGTCGAAGGTGACGCTGGTGCCCGAGGGGCATCCGCCGAAGAGGACGACCGTCCCACCCCGGCGCACGTAATGGACGGCCTGCTCCCACACCTGCGGCTGACCGGTGCACTCGATGACGATGTCCGCACCGCGCCCGTCCGTGGCCTCGAGCACCTGCTCGCAGGCGGCAGCCGCGTCGGACGCCAGCAGCACCGAGGCGCCGAGGTCGACCGCCGCTTGCGCGCGGTGCTGACGGCGACCGAGCACCAGCACCTCTTCCACGCCGATGCTCTTCAGCACGAGCAGGTGCAGCAAGCTGATGGCGCCCGCCCCGATGATGAGCACACGGTCGTCCGGACGCGGCGCCAGGCGGTCGATCGCGTGGACGACGCACGACAGCGGCTCGAGCAGCGCGGCCTCGCTGTAGGGAAGCTGCCGCTCCTTGTGGAACATGTTGGTCTCGACGACGGGCGCGGGCAGCTTGACGTACTCCGCGTAGGCGCCGAGAACCATCGTGTCCATGATGATCGTGCAGAGGTTCTCCTGCTTGTGCCGGCAGTAGTAGCAGGTCTTGCAGGGCGCGGTCGGCACCGCCATGACGGCGTCGCCCTCGCGGAAGCCGCGCACACCCGCGCCGGCGGCGGCGATGTCGCCGGAGAACTCGTGGCCGAAGAGGGTCGGCATCGGCATCTTCGGATGACCGCGCAGGAACGCCTTCAGGTCGGTGCCGCAGGTGAGGGCGGTGGATACGCGCACGAGCACCTCGCCCGGCCCGGGAACGGGCGTCGCGACCTCGCGATAATCGATCTTTCCCGGCTCCAGCAGGAGATGTGCCAGCATGGACCGCCGCGCCCCCTTCATTCCGAGCCCCACCAGGTGTGTGCCGGGCACAGAATCGCTTTCGTGTAACGGCGGGGTGCTACCTTGTCAAGGCGATGCCCGTCGCAGAGCGGGCGACCTTCCACGTATACTCGAGCGTCTCATGCCGCCGATACCCGAGGGGCCACATCCCACCGCCGACGTGATCATCGAGCTCGCCGGCGGAGGCATCGTCCTCGTCGAGCGACGCTTTCCGCCGCCCGGCTGGGCGATTCCCGGCGGATTCATCGAGGTCGGTGAGCGCGCGGAGACGGCGGCGGTCCGCGAAGCGCGGGAGGAGACCGGGCTCGTCGTGACGCTCGACACGCTGCTCGGCGTCTACTCCGACCCGCGCCGGGACCCCCGCCACCACACCCTCACCGTCGTCTACATCGGCCGCGCCGACGGCGCGCCGGTGGCGGGCGACGATGCCGCCTCGGCCGGGGTGTTCACGGCGGCCACGCTGCCGGCACCGCTCGCGTTCGACCACGCCCGAATCCTCGACGACTACTTCCACTTCCGCCGGACGGGCGAGCGCCCCCTCACCCCGCCGTAGCGCCGCGGGCGTCGCTCAGATCCGGGCGAGCGCCCCGGCGAGCCGATCGAGGCCCTTTTCCAGCTGCGCCATCGACGTCGCGTACGAGATGCGGATGTGGGTCGGCGCGCCGAAGTCCTCCCCCGCGACGACCGCGAGGTCGTGCTCGGCGATGAGATGGGCCGCGAGATCGGAGGCCGAGCTTAGCTCATGGCCGCCGACCTTGCGCCCGAGGTACGCCCGCATGTTCGGGAAGACGTAGAACGCGCCGCGCGGCGGAACGCAGGTCACGTCGGGGATCGCCGCGAGACGCTCGAGCACGTAGTCCCGACGCTTCTCGAACTCCTCGAGCATGCGGCCGACGCATTCCTGCGACCCGGTGAGCGCGGCGATCGCCGCCGCCTGCGTGATGGAGCACGGGTTGCTGGTCTGCTGTCCCTGGAGCGTGGCCATCGCGCCGATGACGTGCTTCGGCCCCGCCGTATACCCGAGTCGCCAGCCGGTCATGGCGTAGGTCTTGGACAGCGAGCTGATGACGAGCGCATGCGGGCGGAGCTCGGGACGCACACTCAGGATGTGGCGCTGCACGAAGCCGCCGTACGTGAGGCGCTCGTAGACATCGTCGGAGATGACCAGCAGCTCGTGCCGTAGGATCACGTCGGCGAGCGCGCCGAGCTCGTCGGCGTCGTAGGCCGCACCGGCCGGGTTGGACGGACTATTGATGAGCACCGCGCGCACGCGCGGACCGATGGCGGCCTCGAGCGCCGCGGGGGTGAGGAGGAAGCCGTCCCGCTCCTCGGTCTGGACGATGATCGGCTTGGCGCCGGCGAGGACCAGCATGTCGGCGTAGCTCACCCAGAACGGCGCCGCGATCACGACCTCGTCCCCTTCCTGGAAGAGCGCGAGAAACGCCGTGGCCAGCGAGTGCTTGCCACCGCAGCTCGCGATCACCTCGTCGGGCGCGTAGGTGAGCTTGTTGTCGCGTGCCAGCTTGGTGACGATCGCCGCCTTCAGCGCGGCGGTGCCGCCGACCGGCGTGTACTTGGTCTGCCCGGCCGCCATCGCGGCGATCGCCGCGCGCTTGATGTGCTCGGGGGTGTCGAAGTCGGGCTCGCCCGTCCCGAAATCGACGACGTCCCTCCCCTGCTGGCGCAGCAGCGCGGTCGCCGCGGTGACGGCAAGGGTTGCCGAAGGCTTCACGAGGCCGAGGCGGCCGGCGAGCGGAATCGCGGATTCCCGTTGAGTATTCATCGTCCCACCTTCTTCAGCAGGCGGCGCAGTACGGTCTCCGGCACCAGTCCCTCGACGTCACCGCCGAGCGACACGACTTCCTTCACCAGCCGCGAGCTGGTGTAGAACGTCGCCTCGCCCGCCATCATGAAGATGGTCTCGATGTCGGCGTCGAGATGGCGGTTCATCATGGTCATCTGGAACTCGTACTCGAAGTCGGCGACCGCGCGGAGGCCGCGAATGATCACCTTGGCACCGATGGCGCGGGCGTAGTCGACCAGCAGGCCGGAAAAGCTGTCGGAACGGACGCGCTCGCCACAATGGCGGAACACGGTCGCGATCATATCGACCCGCTCCTCCGGTGTGAACATCGCGCTGTCCTTGTGGGGGTTGAACGCGACGGCGACGATCACCTGATCGAATACCTGCATGCTGCGCTGGACGATGTCGACGTGCCCGTTCGTGATCGGATCGAACGAGCCGGCGTACACCGCCGTCCGCAGGCTTCCGTTCCTACGCGCTGCCATCGCTATGCTCCTCGGATCCGGCCACGCTGAAGATCGTCACGCGCGTGTCGCCGTAGCGACGCGTCTCGCGATGCGCCAGCGTACCGCCGCGGGCGGCAGGCTCCTCGTCGCGCCCGTGCTCGACGACGACCCAGCCCCCGGCCTCGATCAATCCCGACTCCTCCAGCGCGAGCAGCGTCTGATCGACCCAGCCGCGATGATACGGCGGATCGAGGAACACCCCCCCGAAGCGGCGGCCGGCCACCGCGAGCGCCTTGATCGCGCGCGCCGCCGGCGCGACCACGACCTCGCCCTCGCAACGGGCCGCCCGCAGGTTGCTACGGATGGCCGTCGCGGCCGTCCGGTCGCTCTCGACGAACACCGCCCGTGCGGCGCCACGGCTCAGCGCCTCGATCCCGAGCGCCCCGCTCCCCGCGAACAGGTCGAGGACGGCGACCCCCTCCCAGCAATGGCGACTCTCGAGCATCGAAAAGATCGACTCCTTCACGCGATCGGCCGTCGGCCGTACGGCTCTTCCCGGTGGAACGCGCAGGCGCCGCCCGCGCGCCGAGCCTGCCACGATACGCATGTTCCGGTGATGCTATCGCGAGGAGCGAGGAGGCGGAAGCGGCGCGTCTTATAACGCTTCATCCTGACCCGGGCAAGGAATTCCCGGGCGCGGCGCCGTGCGCGCGGCCCCTCGTGGGGGTGCGCGTATTGACTCCTCGTCGGGGCGCTTCTAGAAGCCGCTTGAACGCGTCTGCTCGCGAGGAGACCGCTCGTGCACGTCGCACTGCTTCCCGCCAAGCCACTGTCGCTCGCCAAGACGCGCCTGCGCCCCGCGCTCGGCGACGCCGATCGGATGGCCGTGGCACACGCCATGTTCGCCGACGTGCTGCAGGCGTTGCTCGCGGCGACGGCCCTCGATCGCGTCCTCGTCGTCACCGCCGACCCGCGCCTGGCGGCGCACGCCCTCGCCGCCGGCGCCGGCGTCGTGGACGAGGGTGCCCCGCGCGGCTTGAACGGCGCCGTGGCGCTCGGCACCGCCCTCGCCGGCCAGCAGGGTGCGCAGGCGGTGGTGGTCGTGCTCTCGGACGTACCGTTGGTGTGCAGCACGGACGTCGAGGAGCTGCTCGCACGTACGCCGCGGCCCGGCATCGCCGTCGTGCCCTCGAAGGAGGGCACGGGCACGAACGCGATCGTCCATCGACCGCCGGCCATCGTGCCGCCGTGCTTCGGTGGCCGCAGCCTGGAGCGTCACGCCAGCACCGCGGAGCGGCGGCACGTCGCCTGTACGATCTGGCGCAATGCCCGCATCGCCTTCGACATCGACGAGCCCGACGATCTCACGGCCTTCGCCGCCACCGCCACGGCAACCGCCACCTACCGCGAGGCGACGCGGCTCGGCTTCGCCGCGCTGCCTACTTCTGTTTCTGCGCCATCGCCTGGCCGCAGCAGTTGAGCGCGCCGGCGCCACCCTTGGTCACGATGACCTGGGCACCGCACGCCCCGCAGAGGTAGATTTTCCCCAGTTGGTTCGCCATCCGTCCCTCCATGCGCGTCACGATGCCGAGCGCCATGGCCTCCGCAGCGTGACGTCGTAGAGCACCGCCACGACGCGCCTCAGTCGGAGGACGGTACCGACCTCGCTTCCCTGAGCTTCATCTCGGCGCCGCAGCACGACAGCGCGCCCTGCCCCGCCTTGTTGCAGAGCACCTCCGTCTCGCAGGTCTCACACACGTACCGCTTCCCGAGCTGAGTCGTCATGATTACGGCTCCCTGGTCGATGTCAGGCTCGCTCGTGCGGCTGCACGGTCGCGGGCAGCGTTCCTCCCGCCGTCCGTATCGCGAGCTGCGTCCCCGGCGCGAGGTGCTCCCGTCGTACGTACGCGAGCACGATGGGCCGCGCCAGCCGCCACGACCACGTCCCGCTGGTGACGCGCCCGACGTCCTTGTCGCCGGCGACGATCGCGTCGCCCCCGTGCGGAACCTCGGCGGCGTCGACGACGAGCGGCACGAGCTTGCGGTTCACGTGGCCCCGCGCGGTGACGCGCTCCACCACCTCCTGGCCGAGATAGCACCCCTTGCCGAAGCTGATCGCGGCGGCGAACGGCGCCTCGAGCGCGAGGGTGTCCGGACCCACGTCGACGCCGTAGGCGGGCACGCCGCTCTCGATCCGCAGGGTCTCGAAGGCCGTGAGGCCGGCGGCCGCAATGCCCGCGCGCAGACCCGCCGACCACCACTCGACGACCCGCTCGCGCGGCACCAGGCAGAGCACGCCGCCGTCGCCGGGGAGCGGCAGGCGTACCACGCGGATCGGGCCGAAGATCGTCGCGCAGAGCTCGTGGGCGTAGGGTCGGGCCGGGGGCGGCGTCAGCCCGACCCGCGCGAGCGCGGCTTCCGCCTCCGGGCCGAGCAACGCGCACGCGTGCGCTTCGTCGTCGGCCGCCAGGTCCACGTCGTCCGCGACGATGTAGCGGTCGAGCGCGTCGCGCGCCCCCGCGAGAGCGCCGGCGCGCGCGTCGAGCACGATCGCGTCGGCGAGCGCCAGCACGAGACAATCGGCCACGACCTTCCCCTGCTCGGTGAGCAGCAGGGCCGCGCAACCCGCGGTGCCCGCAGCGAGCGCCCGCACGTCGTTCGTCAGCATCCCCTGCAGGAATTCGACGCGGTCCGTCCCGGTCGCGCGCAGGCGGCCGCGAAAGGCCCAATCGACCAGCGCCGCCGACGTCCGCAGCGCCGCATACTCCCGCTCGGGATCGTCGTACGCGGCCGCGACGGTCCACCCGTCCACGTCGACGGACGCGCCGTCGCGCGCGCCCGCAGCGAGCGCGCTCCGAGGCATACGTCCCGATTAGCAAAGCCCGAGAACCCATTGCAACGCCAGCACGCAACGACCGCCACCCGTCGTCGTGACGCGCCGGCACTCCCCCCGCTCAACGAGGGTCGCGCGGCGCCGCCGCGCGCGGTCGCCGGCGAATGAAGGCCCGGTGCCGGGCCGGTTCGTACGGCCACGCCCACCAGCCCTCCGCGCTGTCGAGATCGGACGCGAACTCCAGCGCGACCTCGCCGTCGCCGGTGCTCTGGCGCCAGGTCCCGGTGAACGAGCGGCCCCACAGGCTGCCGCTCACGACCGCGCCCTTCCACGCGAAGCGGAACGTCAGATGGTCGCCGGCGAACTCGACGTGGTCGATCGCGAACGCGACGCAGCGCCGGTCGTCGAGATCGTTGGCGCGGCCGCCGTACCAGCCGTACTCGTGCAGGCCGCGTCCAAGCCGCGCCGCGAGGGTCTGCGCATTCGTCTCCTCGGCTTCGTCGCTCATGGTCGCGTCCGGCTCCCCGTGGCTCGCGCGGCAGCGGGATTGTAGCCGTCAGCTCGCCGCAGCGAAACGGCCCGTCGTGCTCTCGAGCTTGTCGCTCAGGATGCGGGCGAGATTGAGGAACACGGTCGCGGCGATACGCGGATATCGCCGCTGCAGACGCTGCAGGAAGCGCTCGTCGACGGCGAGCAGCTCGAGGTCGTCGACGGCGATGATGTCGGCGGTTCGCTGCTGCCGTCGGACGAGGCCCATCTCGCCGAACACGTCCCCGCGATCCAACCGCTGGACGAGCCGGCGTTGACCGTCCGGTCCGGTGATCACCACGTCCGCACGGCCGTTGATGATGACGTACATCGACTCGCCGGTCTCGCCTTGCCGCACGGCCGCGTCCCCCGCGCGCACGTTCTGCAACGTCCCCAGCAGCACCGCGATGCGCGCCTGTGCGCGCCGCAGCCCGCGGAAGAGCGGAATCGTCAGGTGCGGGTCCTTGCCGAGCTTCACGAACAGCAGATCCCACAACGTGACGATCCGCGTTTGCGCCAGCATGGCCGGCAGCAGCAGGAGATTGGTGCCGAGGGCGGCGAGCATGGTCGCCGCCGTGAGATCGCCGAAGTCGCGCACCGGAACGAACTCGGAGAGCCGCATCACGAAGAAGCCGCACGTGAGCGCCACCGAGGTGTAGACGATCGGGCGTCCGACGGTGCGGAGCGCGGTCGTGAGCGAGCCCTCCTGATCGTACGTGGCCTGGAGCTCGCGATTGAAGCGCACCATGAAGTGGATCGTATTGTCGACGGCGATCCCGAGCGCGATCGCCGCGATGATGCTGGTGCCGATGTTGAGGCTGACGTGCCCCCAGCCGAGCACCCCGAAGAAGAGCACGATCGGGACGACGTTCGGGATCATGGCGATGAAGCCGACCTTCACGGAGAGGAAGAGCAGCGACATCACCACGAAGATCACGATGAGCGCGACGGTGACGCTCTTCACCTGTCCCCAGACGACGTCGTCGGTGGTGCCGTTGAGCAAGACGATGTTGCCCGTGACCAGCGGCTGCGTGTCCGGCGGGAAGTTCTTCTCGCCGAAACCGTTGATCTGATCGACCGCCGTCGCGATCTGCCGCGAGCGCTCGAAGCGCGTGCGCACGAGGATGTTGGTCTGCGAGAAGTCCTTCGTGATGACCGAGCGGAAGGCGCCGGGGTTTTGCTTGACGAAGAGCAGCACCTCGTCGACCCGCCGCGGATCGTCCCAGAAGCTTTTCACCGTCGACGGGTCGATGACATTGCCCTGGTCGTCGAGCATGACGTCGCCGCTCGAGCGCAGGCCGTGGTCGAGCAAATCCAGGTAGTCGACGATGGAGACGCTGCGGGTGACGCCGGGAATCGTGTCGATGAAGCGCTCGAGGTCCCGCACCCGGCGCAGCGACTCCATGGTCAGCATCGCTCCCGGATGGTCGGGCGCGCCGAGCACGACGTAGAACGGCAGGGCGCCCGCGACGCGATCGTTGATCGCCTCGTGGGCGCGCAAGACCGGCGAGTCGGGCGTGAAGTACGAGAGGAAGTTCGTGTCGGCCTCGATGCGCGGCAGCGCCGCCAGCGCGCAGAGGACGAGGATGCCCGCCACGACGAAGATGACGCCCCGGCGGCGGATGTCGAAGCGCGCAATCTTGGCGAGGATCTTCGGCAGCCGGCCCCGTTCCCCCTCCCCACCGAGCGCCGGCTGGCGGTAGCGGCGCTCGGGCAGGATCAGGATCAGCGCCGGGACGAGCGTCATCGCGAGAACGAACAGGATGATGATGCCGATGACCGCGAAGAGCCCGAGCGAGCGGACCGCCTGGATGCGGTTCAGCATCAACGCCGAGAACCCGATGACGGTCGCGACCGCCGAGACCAGGACAGGGAGCCCCGCCTGTTGCAACGCGCCGTACACCGGCTGGCCCGGTGTCGTCGGCGACTCGAGCTCGAGATAGTAGCGCGCCACCACGTGGGTGGCGTACGAGCTGCCGATGACGATGAGGAGCGACGGCAGCACCAGCGTGCCGAGAGAGATCGGCTCGCCGAGCCAACCCATGATGCCCATCGTCCAGATGACGCCGACCAGCACACAGAGCAGGGGCAGCACCACGCCGCGGCGGGTGCGGAACGAGAAGAAGAGCACCAGCACCACCAAGGCGAGACTCGCGGGCGTCAGTGCCCTCAGGTCGCGCTTCATCAAGGCGAGCGCGTTCACCTTGATGTGCGACAGTCCGGTCAGGTACAGCTTCTCGGGACCGGAAGCGCCCACCTCGGCGACGAGGCGCTCGAGCTCGGCATCGATGCGAGCGGCACTGACGTCGTCGTACGCGTCGTCGGCGAGGAAGATGTTGACGGCGGCGCCGCGGCTGTCGGGCGCGACCAGGTTGCCGGCAAAGAGGGGATTGTCCCTGATCCGCGCCCGCAGAATCCTCGCGCGCGGCCGCCGTCTCCGGGATCTTCGGAATGAGCAGCGGCGGGTTCAGCACGTCCGCGATCGGGTCGCGGACGTTGGTCAGGCTGATGACGCTGGCGACGCCGGCGATCGCGCCCGCCCGACGGGTGAGCGTGCCGATCTTCTCGAGCGTCTCGGGCGCAAGAACATCGTCGGCCACGATGCCGATGATGTCCACCTCGTCGGCACCGAAGCGCGCGACGACCTCGTCATAACGTTGCTTCGCTGGATCGCCGCGCGGCAGCAGCGTGGTGACGGAGCTGTCGACGCGCAATCGCAGGGCGCCGAGGCCAAGGACGATCGTCGCTCCCGCCACCACAGCCACGACCAACCACGGCGAGCGAACGATCGCCCGGTAGGCCGCATTCATATCGTCGGGGGAGCATCCGCTACCGCGAAAGGAAACTCAAGACCCATCGCCCTCGTCACGCGCTTCCGCTAGACAGGCGGTGCGGAGCGAGCGCGGCCGCAATCCCCAAGGAGCACACGACCATGGATTTCACCGACGTCCTCTTCGAGAAGCGCGACGGCACGGCGTGGATCACCATCAACCGGCCCGAGCGGCGCAACGCCTTTCGCGCGCGGACCGTCACCGAGCTCATCGCCTGCTTCCGCGACGCGGCCCGCGATCGCGAGGTCGGCGTCGTGGTGCTCACCGGCGCCGGCGACAAGGCCTTCTGCAGCGGCGGCGACCAGAAGGAGCGCGCCGAGAGCGGCTACGAGGAGCTCGAGGTCACCACGCTCCACACGCTCATCCGCGACATCCCGAAGCCGGTGATCGCCATGGTGAACGGGTTCGCGATCGGTGGGGGCCACGTCCTGCACGTGCTCTGCGATCTCTCCGTCGCCGCCGATACCGCGATCTTCGGGCAAACGGGACCACGCGTCGGCAGCGTCGATCCTGGCTTCGGCACCGCGTATCTGGCGCGCGTGGTCGGCGAGAAGAAGGCACGCGAGATCTGGTACCTCTGCCGCCAGTATTCGGCGGCCGAGGCGCTGGCGATGGGCCTCGTCAACAAGGTCGTGCCGGCGGCGGATCTGCGCCGCGAGGTCGAGGCATGGTGCGCCGAGTTGCTCGCCAAGAGCCCCACGGCGCTCAAGCTCGCCAAAATCTCGTTCAACGCCGACACCGATCACATTCACGGCATCGGCGGGCTCGGGTTCGCGGCGCTCGAGCTGTACTACGGCACCGACGAGGCCAAGGAGGGCGCGCGCGCGTTCAACGAGAAGCGGCCGCCCAACTTCCGGACGCCGCGCGGCTAGAGCGCCGGGGCAAGGGCGGCGGCGCTCAGACGGCGACCAGGACGTCGTCGCCCTCGATCTTGACCGGATACGCCTGCACCCTGCAGGCGGCGTCGTCGGTGTTCACGCCCGTGCGCACGTCGTAGCGCCACTCGTGCCACGGACACGTGACAACCGTGCCCTCGAGCTCGCCTTCCCCGAGCGGCCCGCCCTGGTGCGGGCACGTATCGTCGATCGCGTAGAACGTCCCGTCGCTATTGAAGACGGCGATCGGCTTGTCGGCGACCTCGACCGTGAGCCCCGTTCCGGAGGGGATGTCACCGGTCTTTGCAACCTTCACGAAGTCGGCCATCGCGCCCTCCAGTCCGGCGACATGCCCGGCATCAGCGCTTGCCGTCGATCTCCTCGTACATCTCGATCTGCGGCGGGCCGTCGAGGAGCGGGCCGATCGTCGAGAAGAGCGACGCCATCTGCGCGCTCTGCGCATGCGCGTCGAGGCCGGCGCGATCCGCGTAACGCTCGTAGAAGAGGAACGTGGTCGGGTCCTTGCGGGCACGGTGCAGCACGTACGTGAGGGTGGTCGCCTCGGCGGCCTTCACGTGCTCGATCATGACGCGGCAGGCGTGCTCGAACTCGGCTTCCTTGCCGGACTGCACCTTCAATTTCGCGACTACGGTAACCATGGCGGGCCGTCCTTCCGGTGCGACGTGGCCCGTCGCATGCGGCGACGGGCGCGCTTGACCGCTGCGCGGGCGTACAGTAACCGCGCGCTCGGAGCATTGCAATTGCAGCCGCCGCGCAGTCGCACGATCGAGCTCATCGCCGTCCAGGCGTTCCTGCGGCTCGACGACTACCTCGACGGCGACGCGTTCGCAGCGAAGATCACGGCCCTCGGCGAGCGCATCGCCGTGGCGCGTGAGCGCGATGGCGAGGGTCGCTTCCGGCACGACGCCCTCGTCGTCTTCCCCGAGCACATCGGCACGTTCCTCGCGGCGGCCGGTCATGCCGATCTCCTCCGCCCGGGCGATGACGTCGACGCCCTGCTGCGCCGGGTCGTACTGCGCCGCCCGCTGCGGCTCCTCGGGTCGATGCTGCGGCACCGGACGAGGGCACCCACGGCGGCCGTCCTGCTCGCCGAGAGCGTCAAGATGCAGCCCATCTACCGCGCCGCGTTCGCGGCCGTCGCGCGCCGCCTCGCCGCGACGGTGGTCGCCGGCAGCATCATCCTCCCGGACGCGGCGGGCGACGTCGCCGCCGAGCCGTTCCGTCCGCGCGACGAGCGGCTCTACAATCTCTCCTACACGTTCGCGCCCGACGGACGCTGCATCGACGTCACGCGCAAGGTCCATCTCGTTCCCACGCTCGAGGACACGCTGCCGCTCACCCCGGGCTCCGCCGACGCCCTCCGGCCGCTCGAAACGCCGTGCGGGCGGCTCGGCGTCCTCATCTGCTACGACGGCTTCGCCGAGCCCCACACCGAGCGCGAGCCGGACTTCCGGCCGCTCGGCGTTCGCCTTGCCGCCGCCGGCGTCGAGATCGTCGCACAGCCGGCGGCCAACCCCTGGCCATGGAACGAGCGCTGGGTCTTCTGCGCCCCGGGAGAGGACCAGCTACGGCGCGAGCAATGGCTCGGCGAGGGCCTCTTCAAGCAACTTCCCGCCATGCCGGGCGTCCGGTACGTCGTGAATCCCCAGCTGATCGGGGATTTCCTCGGGACACGGTTCGACGGTCGCTCCTACATCTTCGCGCGGTCACCGGACGGTACGGCGACCATTCTCGCCGCCGCCGCGCGAGACGATGTCGATCCCGCGAGCGAGGAGGTCGTCGTCGCGCGGGTAGCGGCGATCGCGCGCGCGGACGGCGCCGTCGCGGCGTCGGATTGACCCGCACGTGGCTCCGCCGGGTCTGCGCGGCCGGGCTGCCGGGCGACGGGCGGCGCCTCGACGAGACGCCACCCTCATGAGTGCCTGGATCGTCGCCGCGGCCCGCTCAGGCCGCTTCGGACTTCCCGAGCTTGAACGACTTGATCTTCCGCATCAGCGTGTTGCGCCCGATACCCAGGCGGCGCGCCGCGAGGCTCTGGTTCCAGTTGCAGCGGGCGAGGACCGTCGCGATGTAGTCACGCTCGAGCTCGCGCAGCGGGAAGACGTCGGGAGCCACGTAGCGGCGCGGGCGGCGGCCCAGGACGGTCCGCACACGCTCAACGGTGAGCTCCTGTCCGCGCGTCAGGGCGAGCGCCGCCTCGAGCGTCTGTTGCAGCTCGCGCGCATTGCCCGGCCAGGCGTAGGCGGTCAGCTCCGCGAGCGCCGTGCGCGCGACGGCGATGCCGGGCATGCCGGTGCGCTCGCAATAGCGTCGCACGAAGTACTCGGTGAGCGCCACGACGTCCTCGCGCCGGTCGCGCAGCGGCGGGATGGTCAGCCGGATGAGGCCGAGATGCGCGTGCAGATCGGAGAGGAACCTCCCGAGCCGGACCGCCTCCTCGAGCTCGACCAGCGTCGAGGCGATGATACGCGCTCCGCGACGTCCCGGATCGCCGCGCAGGACGCGGGCGAGCCGACGTTGCAGCCGCATCGTCAACGCCGCGATGTCCTCCAGATAGAGGGTGGCGCCACGGGTGGCGACGAGGCCCCCCTCGCCGTCGCGGCCGAAGAGCTCGGCCTCGATCTCGGCCTCCGGACGGCCGTTCAGCGGCACCGCGAAGAACGGGCCCGCGCCGCGCGGGCTCTGCGCGTGGATCGCCTCGGCCAGCACGCGCTTGCCGGTCCCCACCTCGCCCTGCAGGAGGAGGTTGACCTCCGCGACCGCGAGCCATCCGAGCGCGCGCTCGACCTCGCGGATGGGCGCGCTCGTGCCCACCATCGACTGCAGCTCGGTTCTCGCCATGACCTTCGTCCCCTCGTGGATCGGTACGCTCCGGAACACTTCCATTGCTCCCTCCTGAAGCACGTCTTTACGGGAGGCGACGCTAATGGATTGTCGGGGCGGCTGAGAAGGGCGGCGTGTCGGGTCATCACCTGACACTCGCAGGAAATTCCCCGGTGCTTGGCACCACCTCGCCGTGCCTGCTAGCAACTCCTGCGGGGAAACACCGGACCATGAAGCCCGAGCGCACCAAGGTACTGGTCGCCGACGACCACACGATCGTCCGGGAAGGGCTGCTGTCGCTCCTGCAGGAGCAGCAGGACATCGTCGTCGTGGGCGCCGCCGAGAACGGCCGCGACGCGGTCGAGAAGGCGCGCCGTACGTTTCCCGATATCGTTGTGATGGACATCGCGATGCCGCTGCTGAACGGCATCGAGGCGACGCGCCAGCTGCACCGTCTGATGCCGCAGACGAAGGTCATCGTGCTGACGATGTACGTCGACGAGGAATACGTGCTGCGGGCGCTCCAGGCCGGCGTACGCGGCTATCTCCTCAAGAAGGCTGCCGCCTCCGAGCTGCTGCAGGCGATCCGTGCCGTCGATCGCGGCGACTTCTACCTGAGCTCGGACATCTCGCGCGTGATCGTCGAGCGGTTCCTCGCCTCCGAGGACGGCTCCGTCGAGGAGATCGCCACGCTGTCCGAGCGCGAGCGACAGATCCTGCAGCTCGTTGCCGAGGGCCACACCAATCGCCAGATCGCGACCGCGCTCGGCATCACGCCGAAGACGGTCGACACCCACCGCACCCGGCTCATGGCCAAGCTCGACATCCACGACACGCCGGGGCTGGTCCGCTACGCGATCCGCAAGGGCCTGGTGCGCGCAGACGACTGACGCCGCGGGCGGCGGACTCAGGGCCGATGCGCGCGCGAGCTTGCGCGCGGCGGTGGAGTGCTGCGTGTCACGTCGGTCGGTACGCCGCTCTTGGCGCGCAGGGCGGCACGCAGCAGCTCCGGATCGACCCGCGCGGCGAGCTTCGCCTTCTGCACCTCGGCGAGCGCATAGTGCTCGAAGTTCCGGATGCGGCGGTAGACGTCGTCGTGCACCTCCACGTACACGCGCCCGCCGTCCTCCCCGAGCTTCACCGGCTGGTAGACGAGCTCACCCGGCATGCCGGTCCGGACGAGCGGGAACAGCGCCTCGATGTCCTCCGGATAGAGCCGGATGCAGCCATGCGTGGTGAGGCGGCCGATCGACCACGGATCGTTGGTGCCGTGGATCGAGTACAGCCCTCGCGACAGACGGATACGGTAGGCTCCGAGCGGATTGTCGGGACCCGGCGGGACGACCTTTCTCGGCGCGTCCATCGTGCGCTGGATGTCCGCGGGCACGATCCACGTCGGGTTGGCGTCCTTCGAGCGCACCACGAACGGCCCTTCGGGACTCGGCGCCTCCTCGACACCGATGCCGACGGGCCACGTGAGCAGCCCCACCTGCTCGCCCGGGCGCGCGTCGACCGGAAACATGTAGAGGCGCATCTCGGGAACGTTCACCACGAGGCCGCGGAAGTGCGAGCGTGGCAGGATCCAGCGCGTCGGGACGGTGACGTCCGTCGAGGGTGGCGGTATCCATTCGTCGACGCCAGGATTGGCATCGCGCAGCTCGCGGAAACCGAGATCGGCGTTGCGGGCGACGTCGAGCAGCGTCTCGCGCTCCACCACGCGATGGCGCTGCATGCGTCCGACGAGCCCCGGGAGCTCCCCCGGACGCGGCACGTGCACGGTCGCGGCCGTGATCTTCTGCGGCGCCGGAGGCGCGGCTGGACGGGAGCGGAACACGCCGCAGCCGGCGAGCGTCACCGCGAGCACGATCGCGAGCGCCGTGCGTCCGCGTCCCCCTCCCCACCGGCCGCGCGTCATGGCAGGTTGGCCGCGTAGGCGATCAGAATCCTCGAGCTGACGCAGCTTGTGTGCGCGCGCGACGCGCTCGTGCACGGGGGCGCCGCAGTAGGCGAGGCGCGACAGCGCCAGACACTCCTCCATGATCGCGAGACACCGCTCGTTGAGCGCGTGCTCGCGCCGCCGCGCCCGTTGTCGCAGGACATCGGTGAAGTCGATGATCTCCGCCACGGCGACCGACGGTAACATAGGCGATGCGCGAACGCCAAATTTGCCGGCGGGGCGTGTTGCGCTATGCGCGCGCATGGTCGATCCTGCCGCGATGCGCGTGAACCACCTGTCCGTCGCGGTGCGCGACATGGAGGCGGCGAGCGCGTTCTTTGCGCGCTGGTTTCCCGTACGGCCGATGCACGAGCGCGCCGCCGGCCATACCGGGGACTACACGTGGTGCGACTTCTTCATCGGCGACTTCAAGCTCGAGCTGATCAGCAGCGCGGCGCCGGGCAGCTTCGTCGAGCGCTTCATCGCCAAGCGCGGGGAGGGCCTGCACCACCTCTCGCTCGAGGCACCCGACTTCCCCGACGTGATCGCCGCGCTCGAGCGTGGCGGGGTGCGCATCGTCGACCGCTACGAGAACGGCGAGGACAAGACGGCGTTCATCTCGCCGCGCTCGGCGTTCGGTACGCTCATCCAGTTCTGGAACGCCATGGACGATGCGCCGGCGCACCCGCCCATCGCGGAGCACCGTTACGGCAACGACACGGTGCGGGTGCGGGTGAACCATGTCTCGATCGCGGTCCGCGACATCGACGCGTCGCTCGCCTTCTTCACCCGCTTCTTCCCGGTGACCGTCGGCGTCGCGCCGCGGGAGGGTTACGAGCCGTCGTTCCGCTTCGCCAACTTCTTCCTGCATGGATACAAGATCGAGTTGATCGAGCAGAATCCGACGCAGCCCGACGGCTTCGTGCGTCGGTTCCTCGACAAGCGCGGCGAGGGCTTCCATCACGTCTCGATCGACGTCGATCGCCTGGCGCCGGTGCTGACGGCGCTGGAAGGCGGGGGCGTGCGCATCGTCGGTCGGTATCGCCGCGAGCGCGACGGCCGCGAGACCGCGTTCATCTCACCCCGCTCCGCGCATGGCGTGCTCATCCAGTTCTGGGAGCACCCGGAGATGACGGCGGAGCGCGGCCTCGATTGAGCGCGCGGCTGCCAGCAGCGCGGCTGCGCGCCGTCTCGTTCGACGCCGCCGGCACCCTCATCCACACCGCTCGACCCGTCGGCGAGCTGTACGCGGCCGTGGCGTCCCGTCATGGCGCGGCAATCGATCCGCAGGCGCTGCACGGCCGGTTTCGCGCCGCGTTCGGTGGCGCGCCGCCTCTCGCCTTTCCCGACGTCCCGCCGAGCGAGCTGCGCGCCCGGGAGAAGGACTGGTGGCGCGCCGTCGTCATGCAGGTCTTCGCCGGGGTGCCCTTCGCCGACTTCGCGGCCTTCTTCGACGATCTGTTCACCGTCTTCGCGAGCGGCGAGGCGTGGCGGGTCGATCCGGATGCCGCGCCGCTCCTCGCCGATCTGCGCGCCCGTGATCTCACGATCCTCGTGGTCTCGAACTTCGACGCGCGCGTACGCGGCCTGCTCGCCGCCGTCGGGCTCGCGCCGCTGATCGATCGCGTCACGATCTCGAGCGAGGCGGGTGCGGCGAAGCCCGACCCGGCCATCTTCGCGCGCGTCCTCGCCGAGACCGGTCTGGCGCCGCACGAGATCGTGCACGTCGGCGACACCATCGAGGAGGATCTCCGCGGCGCCCGCGCCGCAGGCATTCCCGTGCTGCTGGTCGGCGGTGCGGCGCTCGCCCGCGAGGCGCCCGACGCGTGCGTCGTGCCCCGGCTCGGCGACGTCGCGGCGCGCCTGCACGACGCCCGCTGAGGGCGGCCCTCACCAGCGTCGCGTCTCACCGAGCGGGGGCGTCCATACCGACTCGCCGAGCCCGCGCCGCAGGCCCTCGGCGCGGAAACGGCGCGGTGGCTCGTCGAGCGGCTCGTCGGTGAGGTCGAACGTGCCGTAGTGCATGCCCAACATGCGCTGCGCGCCGACGTCGAGCGCCGCCTGTAAGGCCTCCTCGGGATTGAGGTGCAGAGGACGCATCATCGCCTGCGGCTCGTAGGCACCGATCGGCACCGCCGCCAGACCGAAGGGGCCGAGCCGGCTTCCGATGTCGGCGAAGCCGGAGAAGTAGCCGGTGTCGCCGGCGAAGTAGAACCGCTGCGTCGGGCCGATCACCGCCCAACCGCCCCACAGCGTGACGCTCTGATCGGCGAAACCACGGCCGCTCCAGTGCTGGCTCGGGACGCAGTGGACCGCGACGGGGCCGAGGCGGCGGACCTCCCACCAATCGAGCTCGTCGACGCGGGCGATGCCGGCGCGGCGCAGCAGGGCGCCCACCTTGAGCGGGACCAGCACGCGCGCGCCCATCGCGGCGAGCCGCCGCACGGTCGGCACGTCGAGGTGATCGTAGTGGTTGTGTGAGATCACGACGAAGTCGATCGGCGGCAGGGCGTCGAATGGCAGCCCCGGCGGCGCGAAACGCCGCGGCCCGAGGAAGGCGAGCGGACTCGCCGTGGCCGACCACGTCGGGTCGGTCAGGAAGCTGACGTGATCCATCTGCACCAACATGGTGGCGTGCCCGATCCAGGTGACCGTGGGGGCGCCCTGCGCGACGCCCTCGCGTAGCAACGCGCCGTCGTTCGCGACCACGGGGGGGGCACCGGGCCGCTCGCGCCACAAGCCGGCGACCCGGCGCAGGACGAACGGTACCGTGACGTCGAGGCCGGCGCGCGGCAACGCCGCAACGTTGCGAAATCCGCTGTCGGTGTGGTGATCCGGTCGCTCGGCCATCGTCCCCTCCCCGCTCCCGCCGCGACCGCTGGCGCTGCACGGCCACGGGCGCGATCTCTAGCATTCTCGCGGTTGACGATGTATTCACTACTGCAGTAGTGAATACATCGAATGGACGCCCTCCACGAGCGCTTGCGCGACATCGGTCTCGGCGAGAACGAGGCCAAGCTCTATCTCGCCCTCGTGAAGCGTCACCCGGCGAGCGGATACGAGCTGGCGCGCGCGTCGGGGGTGCCGAGCTCCAAGGTCTACGAGGTGCTCGGCCGGCTGCGCGAGAAGGATCTCGTGTTCGCCACCGACGGCGGACGCGCCACCCGCTACATCCCCGCCGACCCCGACGAGTTCGTGGCGCGCTACGCGCAGCGGGTCACGCAGGCCCTCGAGGGCCTGCGGCGGGATCTGCGGAACCTCGCCGGCGACGACGAGGTCGGGTACGTGTGGAACGTCCACGGACGGGACGAGCTCCTCGCACGCGCGGGCGAGCTGCTCGGCCGTGCCGAGCGTACGGTGCTCGTCTCCGCGTGGGACGAGGAGCTCGGGACGCTCGCCGACGCGATCGCGGCCGCGCATCGCCGCGGCGTGAAGGTCGCCGTCATCGCCTACGGCACGCTCGCCGTCGAGGCCGATGCCGTCTATTTCCACCCCATCAAGGATACGATCCACGGCGAGAAGGGGGGCCGTGGACTCACCCTCTGCGTCGACTCACGCGTCGCCCTCGCCGGCATCGTCGGGGATGCAACGCAGACCTCGGGGGCGTGGAGCAGCAACCATGGCTTCGTGAGCGCCGTCGAGGACTACCTCAAGCACGACGTCTACGTGCAGAAGATCGTCGGTCGTTTCAACGACCTGCTCGTCCGCACCTATGGACGCAACTACGCGCGCTGGCGCGACGTGTACTCCGACCGCGTCCTGCCGGTGTCCGGCCGGCGGCGCCCCGCCCCGCGCCGCAGAGGACCACGCCCGTGAAGATCTACATCGACGGCACCTTCCACTCCCGTGAGGACGCCCGCATCTCGGTCTTCGACCACGGCCTGCTGTACGGCGACGGCGTGTTCGAAGGATTGCGCGTCTACCGTCGGCGCGTGTTCCGGCTCGACGCCCACCTCGCGCGGCTCGCCGACTCGGCGCAGGCGATCGGTTTGACCCTGCCGCTCGATCGCGCGGCGCTCGCCGAGGCGGTACGCGAGACCGTGCGCGTCAATCGGCAGGAGGACGGCTACATCCGGCTCGTCGTCACGCGCGGCGACGGTCCGCTCGGCCTCGATCCGACGACGTGCCCGCGCCCCCGGGTGATCATCATCGTCGCCGACCTCGCCGTGTACCCGGCCGCCCTCTACGAAAGCGGGATCCGCGTCGTCACGGCGGCGACCCGGCAGGTGCCGGCTGCGTGTGTCGATCCGCGCATCAAGTCGCTCAACTACCTGAAGAACGTGCTGGCCCGGCTCGAGGCCCACGCCGCCGGTGCCGCCGAGGCCCTGATGCTGAACGTCGACGGCTTCGTCGCCGAGTGCACGGCCGACAACGTGTTCACGGTCCGCGACGGCGTGGTGCGCACACCGCCGGCGTCGGAAGGCGCGCTCGGCGGCATCACCCGCGACGCCGTCCGGGCGCTCGCCGAGGCGGACGGTCTGGGATGGCGCGAGGAGCGGCTCGGGCGCTACGACCTGTTCACCGCCGACGAGTGCTTCCTGAGCGGCACCGGCGCGGAGCTGGTCCCGGTGATCGCGCTCGACGGCCGGACGATCGGGACCGGCCGTCCCGGTCCCGTCACGCGACGTCTCGTCGAACGCTTCCGCACGCTCGCCGAACGCGAAGGCACGCCGATCTTCTGAATCAGCCGCTCAGCTCCTCGCGACGGGCCAGACGCTCGACCGTCTCTTCGAGCTGCTCGAGCGAGACCGCACGCGAGCGCAGCATCTCGGGTGGCAGCATGTACGGCAGCGCAGTCGCGATCTCGCCGGGGTGTCGGCGTCCGTGCGGCCGCGGCGGCGCGGACGGCAGCTGCCGGTAGTACGGAATCGGGATCTCGCCCTCGTAGGCGCGCATCAATTCGCGCTCCAGGTCGCGCGCCGCGTGCATTCCGAGATTGGACGTCATGATAGCTCCCCCTGAACGACGCCATCATAGGTGCCGCCACGGTGGTCGGGACAATTGCCCCGATTCCCTAGACCGCGCGGAAAGATTCCCTAGGCGCTGGCACCGCATCCAATGGACGAGCCGTCGGGCGCATGGTAGCTGGGCGACCGGTGGTGAGCTCCGGTGCGACGAGCAGCGCGGCACGCCGCGTTGCGGGTATCGTCGTGCTCGCCGCGATCGTCGCGGTGGCATTTGCGCTCGATCTCGGGCGACCGCACTTCTGGGACCCAGGCGAGGGGCGCTACGCGGAGACCGTCCGCGAGATGCTGCTCACCCGCAACTGGATCGTCCCGACGCTCGACTTCGCTCACTACTACGACAAGCCACCCGGCTTCTTCTGGATCGTCGCGGCCTGCTTCGGCGCGTTCGGCGCCAACGAATGGGCCGGACGGCTGCCGGCGGCGCTCACCGCCGTCCTGACGATCGCGGCGACCGTCGGGTTTGCCTGGCGTCGGCTCGGCGCGGGGACGGCGCTCGGCGTCGGCGCGGTGCTCGCCACCACGGGGCAGTTCGTCGCGCTCGGGCGCTCGGTGCGGATGGATATGCCGCTCGCCTTCGCCGTCGCGGGCACGCTGCTGTACGGCTACGTCCTCCTCAGCGCCGAGGACGAGCGCGGGGTCGACGCTCGGACGTGGCCGCTCTACGTGCTCCCGGCGTTCGGTGTCCTGGTCAAAGGACCGGTCGCGATCGTGCTGCCGCTGCTCGTCCTGGGCGCGTATGCCGCGCTCAGCGGCCGCTACCGCCGGCTACGCCGCCTCCGGCCGGGAGCGGGCGCGCTCGTCGCGCTCGTGATCGCCGGCAGCTGGTACGCCGTTGCGGCGGTACGGGCGCGCGATTATCTCTGGACGTTTCTCTGGCAGCAGAACGTCGATCGCTTCCTGCGGGGGGCGCGCGGCGCCGGCCACAGCGAGCCCTTCTGGTTCTACTTCTGGGTGCTGCCGCTCACGTTCCTGCCGTGGACGCTCTTTCTGCCCGGGGCGCTCACCCGCGCCTACCGACGCGCGCGACAGGGCCACGATCTCGACCTGTTCCTCCTCACCTGGTCGGGCGTCATCTTCGTGTTCTTCACGCTCTCCCGGGCAAAGCTCGCAACCTATCTTCTGCCGATCTTTCCCGCGCTGGCGTTGAGCGTCGCGGCGTATCTGACCGACGCATTGGCCGCGCCCGCCGCCGAGCGCCGTCGCATCCTCGCCGTTCCCACGTTCGCGTGGGCGGCGGTGCTCGCGACGGTCGCCCTCGTGATCGCCATCGGCGTCGCGCTCCGCTATCCCCCGTTCGCCTGGCAGGCGCTGTCGGCGCTGACGCTGCTCGTCTTTCCGGCGGCGGCCGTCGTCTTCGCGCGACGCGAGCGGTGGCAGGCGATCCCGGCATTGATGATGGTCGCCACGCTCTATTCCCAGGCGCTGTTCTACCGGGTCGCGTCCCCCATCGTGAACGAGTTCATCAGTCTGCGGGCGGCGGCCGAGGTCGCGCGCGCGCTGCCCGACGCGGCCCAGGTGTACGCGTTCCGCACCCGCGGGCATTCGTTCACCTTCTACGCCGGACGTCCGCTCGCGCGGATCCGGTCGCCCGAGGCGGCGGCCGAGGCGCTGCGCGACGAGCACCCGGTCGGCTTGCTCACCAAGGCGAAATATCTCGCTCGCATCCAGGCCCACCTCACCGAGCCGGTCTGCGTGTGGTGGCAAGGGATCTCCGGGCGCGTGCTGCTGGCGAATCGTCCCTTTCCGGATGCGACCCGCCACGCCGCGCTCCTGCCCGGCGCGGACAGCCCGATCGCGAACGATTCGCCGCGCTGCTGAGCCCCGGCGTTTTGACGCGCCGGGCCGAGGCCGGTAAGCTCGTCCCGTGGCGGCGCGGTCCTTCGACGAGTTCTGCGGCTATGCCCTCGAGCTGGTGGTCGGCGGACTGCGTGGCCTGCGAGGCGCGCTCGGTCGGGTGATCACGAACGGGGAGGCGTCATCGCGGCACCGCGCCAGCCGGGCGGCGCACCGTGGCGCGGGGCGTGGCCCGGCGGGCGATCCCGCGGCCGATCCCTGGACGCCGGCGGCCGCCGCCGACCGCGTGGCCGGGGAGGCATCGCTGCGCGACGCGCTCGCCGCGTCTCCGCCCCTGCCCCACAGCTACGCCGACGACCGCGTCGTGCTCCTGACGCGCGATCCGCACACGCTGTTCGCCTACTGGGATCTCGCCCCGGGCGCGGAGCAGCCGGCGGGAGCCGCGGCCGCCCGGTTGGTGCTGCGCATCCACGACCTGAGCCTGCTCCACTTCGCGGACGCGCACCCGCTGCGCCACCAGGACATCGGCATCGACCGACCGGTCGGCTCCTGCTACGTGCCGCTCGACGGGGCCGCGGGCACGTATCGCGCCGAGATCGGCTGGCACTGGAGCGACGGACGATTCGTCACGCGCGTCCGCTCCGGCACCGTCACGACGGCGCGCGCGGCCGCGCCGGGCAACGACCCGACGCGGTGGATGACGGTCGCGCGCATCGCCGGCGGGGCGCGCCCGTCCGCGACGCAGTCGGCGCGGCCGTCGGCGCAGGCGGCTGCGCCGCCGGAGGGCGCACCGGTGTCGCGAGCCCCGGCTTCGACGCCGCCGTCCCGCGCGCCCGCCTCGGAGGAACAGCATCGCCGTGAGCGGTGAGCGCGGCCTCATCGCGCTCGTCCTGCACGCGCACCTGCCGTGGGTGCGCCACCCAGAACACACCTCGTTCCTCGAGGAGCTCTGGCTGTTCGAGGCGATCACCGAGACGTACCTTCCGCTCCTCGACGTGTTCGAGCGTCTCGCACACGACGCCATCGCGACGCAGGTCACGCTGTCGCTCTCGCCGACCCTCCTCGCGATGCTCGACGATCCGCTCCTGCGCGCGCGCTATCTGCGCCACCTCGAGAGCCGGATCGAGCTCGCCGAGCGCGAGCGGCATCGGCTGCGCGGCGACCCCGTGTTCGCGCCGCTCGCCGCGCGCCAACACGCCATCTTCAGCGACGCGCGCCAGCGGATGGCGGACGCGCGCGCCGGCGATCTGATCGGCGCCTTCACCCGCCTCGCCGACGCCGGCGTCCTGCATCTCATGACGACGACGGCGACGCACGGCCTGTTGCCGCTCCTCGCACCCAGCCCGGCCGCCGTCACGGCGCAGATCGCGGTTGGCATGGCCGAGTTCCGCCGCCGCTTCCAGCGCGAGCCCGTCGGGCTGTGGCTCCCCGAATGCGGGTACCACCATGGGCTCGACGCTGCGCTCGCCGCGGCGCACGTGCGCTTCGTGTGCCTCGAGACGCAGGCCGTGGCGCTGGCGGCATCCCCCCCGGTCTACGGTGTGTACGCACCGATCTACTGCCCCGCCGGGGTGGCGGCCTTCGCGCGCGACGCCGGGGCGTCGGCGCAGGTGTGGAGCGCGACGACGGGCTACCCGGCGGATTCCGGCCTATCGCGACTTCTATCGCGACATCGGATTCGACCTGCCCTACGACTACGTCCGGCCGTACCTCCCCGCGAGCGGCGGGCGCGGCGCAACCGGCGTGAAGTACCACCGGGTCACCGGCGGGGGGAAGCGCAAGGAGCCCTACGATCCCGCGCTGGCGCAGGCGACCGCGGCGCGACACGCCGCCGACTACGCGCAACGGTGCGCCGAGATCCTCGGCCGCGTCGGGACCGGCTTCGATCGTCCGCCGCTCATCACGGTGCCGTTCGACGCCGAGCTCTTCGGGCACTGGTGGCACGAGGGGCCGCTCTGGGTCGAGCTGCTCTGCCGAGAGCTCGCGGCGCGAGGCACCGTCCGCATGATCGCGCCCGACGCCTATCTCGAGGCGTATCCGACCAACCAGGTCACCGAGCCGAACGCCGGCACGTGGGGCGCCGGCGGCCACCACGAGGTCTGGCTCACGGAGGCCAACGATTGGGTGTACCGGCACCTGCACCACGGCGCCGAACGCATGGTGGCGCTCGCGCGGGGCCATGCCGCCACGGAGGGTGTGGTGCGGCGCGCGCTCGACCAGGCGGCACGCGAGCTGCTGCTGGCGCAGGCGAGCGACTGGCCCTTCATGATCTCACGCGGCACGACGGTCGAGTACGCAACCACGCGCGTCACGGCGCACCTGGCGCGCTTCAATCGTCTCGCCGACGAGATCGAGCGCGACGCGGTCGACGGGACGTGGCTGCACGCAGTCGAGGCCGCGGACAATCTCTTCCCGACGATCGACTACCGCCTCTACGCCTGAGCGCGGACATCCTCCCCGGCGAACAGGCCGCCGACGAGCGGCAGTCGGCGGACGCAGGGCACGACGCTGCCGATGGCGCGCAGCGGGTCAGGGATCGCGGCGACGATGCCGCGCACCGCGCCGGCCGCGCCGCTCGTCAACGCCTCGGCGGCGTCGTTCGCGAGCCCCGCCGCGGCGCCGACCAGCCCGAGCACGCTCCACGTCGGCGTCGTCGCTTCTGTCGGACCGAGGCCGAGGTTGTCACGCGCCTGGTCGATGTCGTCCCACAGGCGGCGCATGCGATCGGGCTCGAAGCCGCGCGGCCGCTCGTCGTCGCCGGCAACGACGCGCGCGGGGCGCCGCCGTCGCCGACCGTTCCTGGAACCGTCCCGGGGCTTGTCGTGTGACGCCACGCGCTCTCGACCCTAGCATCGACCTCCGCGCCTTTCGAGCACCGAAGGGTTCCGCTAAGATCGCGCGTCATGCGATTTCGCGTCGCGCTCGCCGTGCTGATGGTGCTCACGTCCTCTGCCTGCCAGTCGGCGGACGCGCGCCAGGCTGCGGCGGAGCGCTTCATCGACGAGCTCTACATCAAGATCGACCAGCCGGCAGCGCGGCGGCTCGCCATCGGCCTCGCCGCCTCCAAGATCGACGAGGAGATCCGTTTGAAGGGCGGGCAGGCGATCGACGAGGCGACGCGCCAACCGAGCGTGCACTACACGTTCGTGCAGGCGGGCCCCGCGCAGGACGGCGCCGCCTCGCTCGTCTACGATCTGCACGTCGCGCCCGACGGCGCCGACGCCTTCACGCGCCGGCTCGTCCTGACCCTGCGTCAGGAGAACGGCGCCTGGAAGGTGGCGAACTACACGCTCGACAATCCGCCGATACCCGGCGAATGACGGGGCACGCGCCGGGCGGGCAGCCGCAGGCGCGAGATGCAGTAGGCGGCGGCGAGCGTCAGCACGAAGATCATGCCGATCGCCGGGAGATACGTCCCGGTGCGATCGCGGATCCAGCCGACGACCGGCACCGCCGCCGCTTGCGCCAGCACGATGAAGGGCGTGATGCGCCCGGCGATCGCTCCGTAGTGGAGGCGGCCGAAGCACTCGCCCAGGATCGTCGCCTGCAACGTCGCGTTGCCGCCCATCGCGTAGCCGTAGATCAGCACGTACAGCACCAGGGCGGCTGGATGGTAGGCGAACGGCAGGAGCAGGAGCCCCGCCGCCTGCAGCATGAAGCAGCCGACGATCACCCGGCGCTGATCGAAGCGGTCGAGGAGCGCGCCGAAGCCGAGCTTTCCCACCACGCCCACACCCGCCGTCGCGCTGAGCGCCAGCGCGGCGTGCGCACCGTCCACTCCAAGATCGATGAGCAGCGGGATCTGGTGCAGCAGGATCGCCGACAGTCCCATGACCGTCAGCGAGAAGGCGAGCGCGATGAGCCAGAAATTCGGATCACGGACCGCGTCGCGCGCGCTCACCGACCGCTCCAGCTCGCCCGCGAGATCGGACGGGCCGCCCGGCGACCCGTGCTCCACCGGCGGAAGCTCCGGAGGCGGCTTGCGCATCACGAGCGCCACCGGCAGGAGGCCGGTGGCGATCACGATCGCACCGAGGGCGATGAAGGCGTCGCGCCAGCCGAAGCGCGCGATCAATATGTGCGACAGCGGCACGAAGACGACGCCGCCGAGCGAGATGCCCGCGGTCGCGAGCCCGAGGGCCCGCCCGCGGCGGCGAAGGAACCATCCCGCCACCGCCGTGTTGCTCGGGATCGGTCCAAGCGAGCTCGAGCCGAGCGACAGCAGGAGCGCGAGCAGACAATAGTACTGCAGCAGCGAGTGGACGCCGCTCAGGCACATGAACGTGCCCCCGAGCACGAGCACGCCGAGCAGCTGCGACGGGCGCGGCCCGTAGCGATCGACGACGCGCCCGACGAGCGGCGAATAGAGCGCGCCGAAGATCGAGATCGACGAGAATCCCCACGATAGCTGCGCACGCGTCCACCCGAACTCCTCGCGGAGCGGCGTGAAGAACACCCCGAAGCTGTAGAACACACAGCCGACCGTCAGGCAGTGCGTCAGGCACGCGACCGCGACGATGCGCCAGCCGTAGTAGACGCCGTCTCCGCTCGCCGCGCCGCGCGTGCTCAACGGGCGAGGCCGCTCTCACCGAGGCGCGCCTCGAGGAGCGGCATGCGATCGTGCCCCCAGAACGGCTCGCCGCGAAACAGGAAGAGCGGCACGCCGAACACGTGGTCCGCCTCCGCCTCGGCGACGCACGCGGCGTACGCGTCGGCGCCGTCAACGAGGCGAAAGCGCTCGTAGTCGGTCGCCCGGGCGCCGCAGTCGGCAAGGAGCGCCGCGATCGCCCCCGGCTCGTCGAGCTCGAGCTCGCGGCGGAAGAAGCGCGCGTACGCCTCCTCCGTGTAGCGCCGGAAGCAGCCCGCACGCATGGCGAACAACGCGCCGATCAGCGCCGGTTCGGTATCGTAGACCTTGCGCGGCCCTTTGATCACGAGGCCGCGCGGCGCCGCGAAGCGACGCGCGTCGAGATACGAGTATTTCGCCTTCCACTCCGAGTTCTGGCTGCGCGCGCCCTTGCCCTTGATGCGGAGCTGATACGGAATCCAGCGCAGGCCGATGCGGAAGCGCGCGTCGAGCCCGAAGGCGGGCCCACTCGCAAGGAACGCGAACGGGCTCTTGTAGTCGAAGTAGAGCTTGACCTCCTCGTGGGATGCGCCGCCGGCGGGCATCTCCGCGTACTATGGGGTCGAGAATGCCGAAGCAACCAGCGGAACGCCGAGGAAGGGGGAGAGCCCCGGCCGTGGCTGCCGGGGCTCTCCGGTGCACCGTCGTGAGGAGGCGACAGCCACCGTTCGGGAGCATCTCCTGCATGCCGGCGCGCGCGACGATGCGCAATCCCCTCGCCGGTGAAGTTTACGTGACCCCAGCGCGAGCGTCGCGCGTCGGATCCGTTGGAGCGAACATACGGCGCAGTCGCCCCGGGAGCCGCTCGACGACTTCGACAACGCCGCTCAGCCGAGGTTCGCGTCGACGCCTCCGCGTGACGGTGATGCCGATCAGCGTCGACCCGCCAATAAGCAAATCAAGAGGATAGCCGGCCCGCGTGCATTTTCGAACAGCGGATCGTCGCGGCGTGCTCTTTGGGCTTCCGATGCGCTCCGGGTTTCGCTAGTATCCGCCCGCTTCCGAGAGACCACGTTCAACGTTCCGCCGCCAGGGAGGGTGATCGCGATGCCGGAGGATCTCCGCGAACTTCGCGACAAGCTCGTCGCGCTCACGACCGTCGTCGAGAGCCGTCGCGCGAAGTATCGGTTGTTGGAAATGGAGGAGCGCCTGACGGAGCTTCTTCAGATTGCGGCGGAGTCGGATCGTTCGCGAGACGCGACGCCGTCCTCTTGACGCGCGCGCCCGACGCTCGTCGCGGCCGTCCTCCCTCAGCACTCCCGACGTCATCGCCGCGGCGCCCCGCGCGCCGTCGCGCGGGTGAGCGTCCGGGCCACTCGTCCGCGACGACGGCGACGGCCGTTCAGGCCGAGGCGCTCGGGCGCTGCTTGAACGCGCCGTACCAGCGCGTCAGGTTCTTCAGGCCCGGATCGAGCGGCACCTGCGCGAAATCGCCGAACTCGAGCGCCGCGTAGAGCGTACAGTCGGCGACCGTCGGCCGCTCGCCGGCGACGAACGGCTTGGTCCCGACCTTCTCGTCGAGCACCTTGAGCGTTCCGTTGAGCACGTTGCGCGCGTTCTGCGCCGCATCGGGCGACTGCTTCAGACGACCGGCCATGAACGGATGGGTGTTCTGGAAGATCTGCGCGATCCTGCCGAGGACGCCGAGCTCGATGATGCGCTCGATCTCGCGCACGCGGGCGCGCTCGAGCGGGGTGGTCCCGAGCATCGGGGGATTCGGATGCAGGTCCTCGAAGTACTCGGTGATGGCGAGCGACTCCGTGAGGCAGCTGCCGTCGTCGAGCTCCAGGACGGGCAGGCCGCCGAGCGGGTTCTTCTTCAGGAACTCGGGCTTGCGGTTGTCTCCCGCGACGATGTTGACCTGCTCGCAGGGAACCTTGATGCCCTTCTCGGCGAGATAGACCCGCAGCCGCTTCGGGTTCGGCGCACCGACGAAATCATAGATTTTCATGGATCGAGTCCTCCGTGTGTCGCACGTGATCGTGCGTGCGCCGCTTGTGCCAGCGCGGGGCAGCTGACTCAACTCCCCCCGCCCGCCGGCGCGGCGAGCGCCTGTGACGTGCCGACGAGCTCGCGCGTCCACCAATCCCCGGTGGCGCGGCGCGTGGCGCGATCCGTGAAACGATAGCGGTAGAGCGCGACGCGCACGAACCGCGGTGGCGTCCCCGGGAACGGATCGCGTGCGAACACCGACGCCACGGCGGCGGGGCGGGTGAGGAGACGCGTCAGGAGCGTCTCGAAGTAGCGCGCCCGCAGATGTCCGCCGAGCGGCAGGAACCACAGCTGGAAGTCGAGGCGCGGCTGATGCGGGGCGACGAACGGCGGCGCCCGGTCAGGGTCGCCGGGCTTGTAGCGGAACTCGTAGGCGCTCCACGTCGTGCCGTCGTCGCTGCCCTCGATCACGACCTCGCGCCGGACGAGCGTCATCTGCGCGAAGAGATGGTAGGCGTTGAGCGAGCGCGTCGCCTCGAGCACCTCGCGCACCGGCGCGAGCACCGGCGCGCGCGCGGCGCGGCGATCCACGAACGGCAGGAACGGGACGACGGAGAGCGGCACCGCGACCAGCGCGACGGCGGCGAGCACGCACGTGCGCACCGCGCTCGGTGCCGCTCGCGCGGCGGGGGCGAGCCTGATCCCGCAACGGCGCGCAACCCAGGCGAGGTGTCCATCGTCGAGCACGAGCAGCAGCAGCGCGAGGCTGAGGTAGTTGAAGAAGCCGTAATTCGCGGTGAGCAGCACCGCCACCTGGAAGACGGCCATCACGCATGCCACGGCGCCGCGCACACGGTGCGGCCCGAACACCAACGGTGCGAGCGCGAGCTCCACCACCAGCGTGAAGCCCGCCACGGCCCGGTGCGCCCAGAGGGGCATCTGGTGCGCGTACCAGCCCACCCACGTCGGCAGCGGCGCGGTCTCGTAGTACGCCACCATCGCCGTCAGGTTGCGCCAGGTGGGATCGCCGGTCAGGAGCTTCGCCGCCCCGGACTCGAAGTTCAGACGAAAGACGAGCCAGCGCATGAGGAGGATCGCGAGCGGATGCGGCGCGGCGGCGCCGCGCGGCCGGAGCCCGCCGGGCGTCAGCAGGAGCGCGAACAGGCCCGTCTCGAGGAGCAGGTTGTCCCATTGAAAGGAGAGGAAGTCCTGGCCGACGTTGACGAACGACAGGTAGAGCACCCACGCCGACGCGAGCGCGGCGCGTGGTGCGACGTTGGCGACGAGCGCCAGGCCCGCGACCACCCCCGCGACGGCCGCCGCATGGAGCGCGGCATCGCCGCGCGCGAACCAGAACAGCGTCGGCGCGAGCCGCGCGTTGCCGGCGGCAGCGAGCGCATGGAGATACTCCCCGGCGGGCAGCAACCCGTCGCGCCCGAGCAGGACGTCGAGCTGCACCCAGAGCGAGACGAAGGCGATCGCGAAGACGGCGCCGAGCGCACGGAGAAAGAGATCGCGCACGCGGCCGCAGGTCGACATGCCCTGCGGATGCTAGCACGTCCGGCCGTCCGGCCGGTCGGGGCGAGATCAGCCGACGACGCGCTCGAGATGACGCAGGTGGCGCCGCCGCGCGCTCCAGCGCTCGGCGGCGTCACGCACCGCCCGCCAGTGCCGGCACGCCGAGCTCGTGATCCTGCGCAGCGCCCTCACAGCGGCTCACCCGGGAACATCAAGCACGGCGCGGCGGCGGCGCCGCCGAGTCCGTCGAGGCTCTCGTGAAGATCGGAGCGACGCATCCCACCGTCGCCGCGCCGACGGGAGACGAGATTCCACCCGGATCAGCGGCAGCGCCCCGAGCGGCCGGAGGCAGACCACACAGCCCGTGCGGGCCGCGCTCCCCACCTCGACGACGCAGGTCGCGCCGCAATGCGGGCATTCCACCGCTCCGTAGCCCGGCCCGGGCGCCGACGCCTTGTCCCACCAGTCGGCCACACTGCTCACCGCGCCGGCGGGAGCGTCGGGACCATGCGGCGCACGCAACCGTCCGAGGCAGCCGATGCACGCGACGTCCTCGAGGGCGACGTCGTGCGGGACGCTGCACGGCACACTGCAGCGGCGGCACACGATCTGCCGCCGCAGGATCGGCTGCTCCCGGTCGGCGAGTTTCTCGATGGCGCTCGTCATGGAGCACCTCCTCGCCTCCAAGGGTATCGCGCCTGCCGGTGGCGGGAGTGTGACGATCCCGTGACAAGGCGATGAAACGCGGACGGAGCGCCGTCAGCCGGCGATGCCCGGAGCCTTGCCGGGCACGGCGTCAGCGCGGGCGGCCGCCGGCAGGGCGCCGCGGCGCGCGCGCGGAGCGGCCGCCGACGCACCGGAAACGGCGGCGCGGCCCGCCGCGCTCCGTCGCCGCGCCCGTGGCGCCGTCACGGAGCGCGCCGGCGGAGCCGCGTCCCTGGCGACGCGCTTGGCCATCGCGCGACGGAGACGCTTCCAGCGCCGTCGCGTGGCCGCACGATAGCGCTTCGCGAAGCGGCGACGGAGCCGCTGCGCCTCACGCTCGTAGCGGGCCGCGATCTTGCCGATCACGAAGATCGCGTCCCGACTGAGCCCGATGCCGCGGCGATCGCAGAGCGCACGCAGATCGATCGAGGCGACCTCGGCATCCTGGTGCTCGCCGAGGAGCTTCTGCAGCCTGACGACGGCGGCGAGGAGCCGCCGCGACGGCTTGCCATACACGTCGACGTGGGCTTCGAGCGCGTAGCGCAGCTTCTTACAGCGGATGCGGAGCGCGTGGTACGCGGTCGCCGGCGCGGTCGGCGTGAGGGCGTCGCCGGCCTTGCGCACCTTGCGCATCCGCCTGCGGATCCACGCCGGAGCGGTCGCGACGATCGCCGCGCGCGCCGGGCCGCTCCGCGGCGCCGGACCGCGCAGCAACGCCGAGAAGCGCGCGAGCAATCGCTCGTAGCGGCCGGAGTCGAGCGCGCGCAACAGGCGCCGACGGCCGACGATGCGGCGGCGGCGCAGGACGGCCGCGACGCTGTCGAGCGCGTGCGCGTCGCGCGCGTCCATCTCCTTGCGCCAGCCGGCGAGCCGCTCGAGCTGCACGTCCACGTCGCGGACGTCACCGAGGACGCCGGCGAGCCAGCCCAGCGTGGCGCCCAGCGCCTGCGCGCGCGCCGGCAGCGCCGGCGCGAACAGCACGAGCGTCGCCCGCAGGCGCCGCGTCGCCACGCGCATCTGGTGGAGCGCCTCGGGATCGTCGCCGAGCCGCGTCCCCGGCTCGTGCTGCAGCAGCTGCTCGAAGCTCCGCCGCAAGCTGGCGAGCGCCACGTCGCCCGTGCGCATCGAGTCGTCGATGGCACGCGAGCCGAGATCGGGGATGGCGCTCGGCTTCACGCCCCGCAGGTGGAGCGCCTCCTCGAGCTTCGTACGATCGGTGGGCGACAGCGCGCCGCTCTGCTGCAACGCCTCGACCAGCGGCTCGAGGCGCGGCGGACCCACGGCGGGCGCCACCTCCACCTCGACGCGGTGGAATCGCGCCGGCACGCTCGTCCCCTCGACCGCCACGCTCGTCACGTCCACCGCGAGCTCGCCGACGACGTGTCCATCGCGCTGGATCGCCTGCCGCCGCCGACGCGTCCGCAACGCCACGATCGGGCGGACGGCGCGGGTGCCGGCGACCGCGTGGATACGCTCCGCCAGCGGCCCCTCGAGATGATCGAGCGCGCTGCGCGGCGGCTTCTGCGGGCCCGCGGCGCCCGCCGCATCGACGAGCTCGGTGAGCTCCCGGCGCGAATGCCGGCCCGCGCGCGGCGCCGTGATCTGCTTCAGCGTCGCCTCGAGCTCCTGACCGATCCGGCGCAAGCGCAGCGCGTACCCGGCCCGATGCAGGCGCCAGTCGTCGGTGTCGTAGTAGACGTCGGCGATGCTCTCGGTGCGCGGTACGCCGAGCGAGAAGCCCGCCGGCAAAGCGATCCGACGCAGCCAGCGCGCCGGCGGCACGGCGCTCTCGAACTGCCATTCGGTCTCGAGGTGCTCGTTCATGATCGGTACATCACGACGCTGCGGATCGCCTCCCCACGATGCAGCAGCTCGAAGGCGGTGTTGATCTCGGCGAGCGGCAGGCGTCGGGTCACCAGCTCATCGAGCTTTATCCGACCCGCGAGGTAGCGATCAACGAAGCGCGGCAGCTGCGTGCGCCCCCTGGTGCCGCCGAAGGCCGTGCCGCGCCACGAGCGGCCGGTGACCAGCAGGAACGGCCGCGCGTGGATCTCCTCGCCGGCACCCGCGACGCCGATGATGATCGACTGACCCCAGCCCTTGTGGGTGCACGCGAGCGCCTGGCCCATCACCTCGACGTTGCCGATGCACTCGAAGGAGTAGTCGACGCCGCCGTGGGTCAGTTCCACGATCGCCCCCGCGACGTCGGCGACCGCGCTCGCGTCGAGCGTGTCGGTGGCACCGAACGCGGTGGCGAGGGCGAACTTCCCGGGATTGGTGTCGATCGCGAGGATGCGCTCGGCGCCCGCGAGCACCGCCCCCTGGATCACCGAGAGCCCGATGCCGCCGAGGCCGAACACCGCGATGCTCGCGCCCGGCTCGACCTTGGCGGTGTGGAGCACGGCGCCGATGCCGGTCGTCACGCCGCACCCGAGGAGGCACACGGTCTCGAGCGGCGCGTCGGTGCGGATTTTGGCGAGCGCGATCTCCGGCACGACCGTGTACTCCGCGAACGTCGACGTGCCCATGTAGTGATGCAAGGGGCGGCCGCCATGCGAAAACCGACTGGTACGGTCGGGCATCAAGCCGAGCGCTTGCGTCTCGCGCAGCCGCCCGCAGAGGTTCGTCTTGCCGGACAAGCAGAACTCACACGCACGGCACTCGGGAATGTAGAGCGGGATCACGTGGTCGCCGGCGGCGAGGGTGGTCACGCCGGGACCGACCTCCTCGACGATGCCCGCGCCCTCGTGGCCGAGGACCACCGGGAAGAGCCCTTCGGGATCCCGCCCGCTCATCGTGTACGCGTCGGTGTGGCAGACGCCGCTGGCAACGAGGTGCACCAGGCACTCGCCCCGGCGGGGCCCGTCGACGTCGATCTCGTCGACGTCGAGAGGACGTCCGGGGGCCCAGCAGATCGCTGCGCGGACCTTCATGCCGTCGTCTATGGCACATGGCGAAACGCTTGTCGCGGCGCCGCCCCGAGGTGTAGAGCGCCAGCAGGGAGACCGCTCCGTTGCCCTACGCCGAAGACCGGATCATCCACGACGCCGACTCGCACCTCGTCGAGACGCCCGATTTCCTCGTCCCCTGGGCCGACCCCGCGGTGCGCGCCCGGATGCGTCCGCTGTACGTCAGCACGGTGAAGCCGGGAGAGGAGAGCTCGATCGCCGCGATCCTCGCCCGTCGTGACGCTCCAGGGGAGCGCGAGGCCGCCGAGCGCGAGCTCATGACGCGCAAGAACTGGCGGGCGCTCGGCTCCTTCCTCAAGGAGGATCGTCCGCGCGCGCTCGATCTCCTCGGCTTCGCGAGCCAGCTCGTCTTCAATACCTTCGCGACCGACTATCTGCTGCGCACCGAGCTGGGAGATGACCTCGATCTGGCGTACGGGCTGGCGCGCGCGCACAACCGCGCGATGGTCGATTTCTGCAGCGGGGATCGGCGTCTGCTCGCGGTCGGCTACGTACCGCTCGCGGACTTCGAGCGCTCGCGCACGCTCGCCGCCGAGGCGATCGCCCTCGGGTGCAAAGCGCTGCTCGTTCCGTCGGCATGTCCGGCTCGCCACGGGCCGAGCCACGTCGGCCTGTTCCCCGTCTGGGCCCAGGCGGAGGAGGCAGGGCTGCCGGTGGTGCTGCACGTCGGGGGCGGCGGCCGGCTGTTGGACCCGACGTACTTCGAGAACGGGCTGCCCCCGGTCGCGGACTTCCATGGCGGCGCCGAGAACTTCCGCTCGGTGGACTACATGGCCATTCCCTACCCGCCCATGCAGACGCTCGCGACCTTGATCATCGACGGCATCCTCGAGCGGTTCCCTCGACTGATGATCGGCGTCATCGAGCAGGGCGCCGCCTGGGTGCCGGGGTGGATGCGCCAGCTCGACACGGCGCTCGACGCGTTCGGGCGCCACGAAGCGCGCCTGCAGCGCCTGCGCCTGAAGCCGAGCGAATACGTCCGCAGGCAGATCCGCGTCACGCCCTACCCCGCGGAGCCGGTCGGCTGGATCGTGCAGCAGGCCGGCGCGGAGATCTGCATGTTCTCCTCCGACTACCCGCACGTCGAGGGCGGGCGCAATCCGCTGCGCCGGTTCGAGCTCGCGCTCGAGGGGATCGGCGAGGAGGCGCAACGGCGTTTCTACTGCGACAACTTCGCCGAGCTGATGGGGCGCGGCCTGTCCTGAGCGACGCTCAGTCGGCGGCGAGCGGCAGGGTGACCCGTACCACCGTGCCGCCCTCGGCGGGTGACTCGACGCGGATCGTGCCGCGGTGCGCGAGCACGACCGAGCGGGCGACGTAGAGTCCGATGCCGGTGCCGCCGCTCTTCGTCGTCACGTGCATGGCGTAGATGCGCGGCATGAGCTCCGGGGGGATGCCCGGTCCTTCGTCCCGGATGGTCACCTCGGCGGCGCCCTCCTCTCGGGCCAGTCCCACGCGCATCGTTCCGCCCTGCGGCATCGCCTCGAGCGCGTTGATCGCGATGTTGAGCAACGCCTGCTTGACGCGATCACGCCGCCCGTCGATCGGTACCGTCCGGGCCGGCAGCGCCGTCTCGATCGCGACGTGCTGCGCCTTCGCTTGCGGGCCGAGCAGCGCCACCAGCTCCTCCAGCAGCGCGCGCGCGTCGAATCGCTGCGACGCCTCCCCGAGCCGGGGCGTCTGCGTGAGCAGCGACGTGAGCGAGCGGTTCAGCCGTTGCACCTCGTCGCCGAGGACTCCGACGTAGCGCCGGCGCTTCGCCGAGCGCTCCGCGTCGTCATCGTCGGGCAACGCATCCTTGAGGAGCTCGAGATTGATCACCATGGCGTTGAGCGGCGCGCGGAGATCGTGCACGACCTCCATGAGGAAGCGCGTGAGCGCCCGCATCTGGATCGCGAGCGCGAGCTCGTCCTCCAGCGCGCCCACCATCGCCCGGTCCTTGACGACGACGAGGACCGCGTCGCAGCTGTCCTCGTCCAGCCGGTAGATCTCGAGACGCAGCTTGCGGCTCCGCCCGCGAGCGGACACCTCGACGTCGAAGGGTGTCGCACCGTCGCCCGAGGCGCGCTCGAGGGCGGGCGCCAGCAGCCGCTGGAACTCCGCCCAGTGGCGGGCGAGATCGTCGGCATCGTCGTACCCGAGGAATGCGCACGCTTGCGCGTTCGCGAACTCGAGGTCGTGCTTGACCGTGAGCAACACGAGGCCGACGTCCATGACGCGCATGAGCGCGCCGAACCAGCGGGCGCTGTGGGTCGTGGTCTCGTCCTGTCGCTCCATCGTCACGCTCGGGGGTTCGCGTGCGGCACGCAATCGGCGCCGAGATTCTTTTGTACCTTTTACAGCCGCGCGTCGCAAAGAACGCCGCAGCGGGAGCGGCGTGCGCGCGTTTGATCCCGCGATCGGCTTGGTCCACGCGGGCGACGTCGTCTGGCACATCGGTTGCTGATCCGCACGAGAAAGCTGCGCGCGCGCCAGGCGCGCGGGCGAAGGAGGCTCTCATGTTGCACTGGGCGTTGACGTTCTTCGTGATCGCGCTCATCGCGGCGGTCCTCGGGTTCCGTGGCGTCGCGGGTCTCTCGGCCGAGATGGGCTACGTCTTCATCGTGGTCGCGGTGCTGTTCCTCGCGATCGGTCTCCTGACGGGGCGCACGCCGCCGGTCGGCCCGTGAAGGCGCGTGCCGCGAAGGTAGCCGGGGTGACGCGTGCACGACTCCAGGCGGCAGTGCTTGCGGCGCTGCTCGCACTCGTCGCCATGCCGAGTGCCGCCGCCGCGGCACCCGACGCCTGGATAACCGCCAAGGCCAAGATGGCCTTGCTCACGACCGAGGGCGTGAGCGGTACCGCCATCGACGTCGATACCATCGACGGGCGCGTGACGCTGCACGGCAAGGTCCGTTCGAAGGACGAGACGGCCAAGGCGGAGCGCGTCGTCAAGGACATCGACGGTGTGAAAGAGGTCAGGAGTCTCCTGCAGGTGGTTCCGGCCGCACGCGCGGCGGCCACCAAACGCTCGGACGCCGATCTGAAGACCGCGGTCGAACGGACGCTCGAGCGCGACCAGAGTCTGGCGGACAGCAGCATCACGGTTCGCTCGGTCGACGATGGGGTGGTCCTGCTCGGCGGGAAGGCGGCGACGCTGAGCGACCACCTGCGCGCGCTCCAGGACGCGAGCAGGGTCAGCGGTGTGCGGCGCGTCGCCACCGAGGTCGAAAGTCCCGACAAGCTCGCGGACGACGAGATCCGCCGCACCGAGCCGGGCAAGCCCGCCACGCGCCGCAGCGCGGCCGACAGCGCCAGCGACCTGCGCATCACGGCGGCGACCAAGATGCGGTTGCTGTCCGACGCCGATACGCCCGCCCTCGACATCAACGTCGACACGCGGGACGGCGTGGTCACCCTCTTCGGCATCGTACCCTCCACGGCATCGAAGAAGGCCGCGGAAGCGGATGCGCGCAGGGTCGGCGGGGTGGCGCGGGTGGCGAACGAACTGCAAGTGGTTGCAACCAGCGCGCGCAAGACGGTCGACGTGCACGACGACGCGGTGAAGCACGACGTCGAGCAAGCCCTGTCGTCACGACAGGCGCTCGGGAAGGTCGACGTGGAGGTGAGGAATGGCGTCGTACGCCTGAGCGGCAGCGTACCGACGGAGACGGAACGGCTCGACGCGGCGATCGCGGCCCGCGCGACTTCCGGAGTGCGCGCCGTCCAGGACGACCTGCGGGTGCGGGACGAGCGCGCCGACAGCGGGGTGACTCACGCGCACGATTGATTACCACGCGCACGATTGATTACATGGATGGGGTCGACATGGCGATGAAATCCAGTGGACAGGTGAGAGATGCGGCGTCGATGCGCGCTGCGGAGCCCCCAGGCAGCCCGCGCAACGAGGCTTCGGCGACGGAGGCCGTCGAGCGCGCGCTCGGCGCCGGCGAGCGCCTGGTCACCGAGCACATCGAGCTGGCGCGACTCGATGTCGAGGAGGCGTTGGCGAGTCGAACGTTGCGCGCGGCGCTGGTCGTCGTCCCCGCGCTCTTCGCGTTCGGAGGGTGGTGGGTCTTGATGGCGGCATGCGTCGCGTATCTCGAGGCCTACCTGTCGCGAGCCGCGAGCCTGGCAATCGTCGGCGGCGGGAACGTCGTGCTCGGCCTGGCCGTGGTCCTCGTCCAATGGGCCGCGGCGCGCGGCGCCCCGGCCAAACCGCACGGAGCACGATCATGAACGGGATGGACGGACTGACGGACGCGGGGGCCGAGCCGGTCGATCAACGCGACGCCCTTCGACAGTCGATAGAGGACGACAAGGCCGAGCTGCTCGACGCAGTCGACGAGCTGAAGACCGCCGTGCAGCAGCAGTTCCAGCTGCGCGACCGGATCGCGGAGCATCCCGGTCCGTGGCTGGTCGGCGGCGCGCTCTTCGGATTGTGGCTCGGCACCCGGTCGTAACGAAAGGAGGACTCGATGGTGACGTCGGAAGGTTCGTGGGCGGACGAGGCAAGCGCCCGGATAGGGGAGTGCGGCGACGACCTGAACGATCGACTGAAGCACGCGGGGACGACATTGCATGACATCGACGACGGCGTCCGCGCCTTCGTCAAGGAGAATCCGTTCGTCGCGCTGGCCGGGGCCGTCCTCGGCGGCTTCCTGATCGGCCGGGTGCTTTCCCGGCTGTGAGGCGTCCCATGAGCAGCGAACGGCAACTGGGCGCCCGGCCCTTGCGGCAGAGGCTGAACCAGCGCGTCCGCGAGGCGCAAGAGTTCGGCTCGACCGTCGAGGAAGCCATCGACGAGGTCGGCGGGTTCCTGCGCGATCAGGCGCAGTGCCGACCGTACACCGCGCTCGCCGGCGCGGCCGCCGTCGGCTACGTGCTCGGTGGCGGCCTCCCGACGCGCGTGATCGGACTCGTGGCCGCGCTCGGCGGCCGGCTCGCGGTCGAGATGTTCTTGCGCGAGCTGATCGGAACGCCGGCGCAGCACGAGCACATGCGAGCCGTCAGCGGCACAGGAGGGAGCTTGCCATGATGAAGATGAGCAGCATTGCGGATGCGCTTGCCGAGAACCTGCCCACGCGGGAGGACGTCATCAACGCGATCGGTCTGGCGTCACGGCGGTCTGCCGGCGCCGAGATGGCGGGCGCGATGACGATCTTCGGGGCCGGTCTTCTCGTCGGCGCCGGACTGGCGCTGTTGTTCGCGCCCGCCAGCGGGGAAGAGCTCCGACGCGGTCTCGCCGACCGGCTGGGCATGGGCGGCGAGGAGTCGCCGCGCGCCGGCCGGAGCGGGCTCTCGAGCCGGCGCACGGGGGTGGCCCCCGCCTGAATCACCGGGGCCGGCGCGGCGTGCGTCACGGTTGAGCGGCGACACCCCGGTGTCTAAGCTCGCTGCATGCACCCCACGCCGCGCCGCACCCTGACTTCGTCGCCGCCGGTGTCGACGGCGCCATCCCCCGCGCCGGTCGTGACACGAGCGGCGCGGTCAGCCCCTGCGCGGCGCAATCACGTCGGAACGATCTCGCTGGCCATCGCGATCGTCGGCACGCTCGGCTGTCGTGTTGCGATCGCCGCCGGGATCGCGCCGACGTGGCTGACGCTCCTGTCGGCCGCTTTCGAGGCGGCGGTCGTCGGCGGTCTCGCCGATTGGTTCGCCGTGACCGCGCTCTTCCGCCATCCGCTCGGGCTGCCGATACCGCATACCGCCATCATCCCCGCCCGGCGCCAGAAGATCGTCGAGGGCATCGTGTCGATGGTCGAGGACGAATGGCTCTCGCCGGACGTCATCGGATCGCGGCTCGAGCGCTTCGCCCCGAGCGCTCTCGTCGTCGATTGGCTTGCCGATCGGACGCACGTGCACCGCCTCGGTGAGCCGGTCCGGGACCTGCTCCGCGCGCTGGCGCGCATGCTGAACGAGCGCGAGGTCGTCGAGTTCCTGAATCGTGCGCTGCAGGACCAGCTGCGCGAGCTTCCCGTCGACCCGTCCGCCGGACGGTGGCTGGTCCACGTGGTCGAGAGCGAGAGCGCCGGCGCCGCCTTCGAGTCGGTTGCGCTGTCGCTCGCCAATCTCGCCGAGCGGCCGCGCACGAGCGCCCAGCTCCATTGGTGGCTCGAGCGCGGCGCCCGGACGTTGCGCGCCGAGGGCAAGCGACTCGTCCCGCTGCTGCTGCGGCGCAAGGTCGTGCAGCGGAAGATCGTCGAGGCGGCGTGCGGCTACGCGTCCGCCGAGCTGCGCGGCGCCGCCGAGGACGCCGCGCATCCCCTCCGCGCCCTGGTCATGAACGCCGTGCGCAGCTACGCGAGCCGTCTTGCCGACGGCGACGTGGACGCGACCGCGCAGGCGCGCCGTCTCCGACAGGCCGCCGTCGAGAGCCTGGAATCGACCCCGCTCGTACGCGAGATGCTGACGCAGCTGCGCTCCCGCCTCGAGCACGATCTCGGGGCGTCGGAGGGCGACCTCGCCGATCTCATCGATCGCCGGCTGCGCACCGGCATCCTCGATCTGCTCGAGGACGGGGAGCGGCGGGACGCGTTCGACCGGTGGGTGCGGCGGACGGCCCACGATGTTCTACGCCGTCACCATCACCAGATCGGCCTCACCGTCCGGGAGAACCTGGAGGCCCTGGAAACCAACGCGTTGGTGGCGCAGATCGAGGACCGCGTCGGCGCCGACTTGCAGTTCATACGCCTGAACGGCGCCGTCGTCGGCGGGTTGATCGGCCTCTTGCTCGCCGCCCTCCGATTCCTCGGCGGATGATCCCCGCCATGGCCGCTCGACCGCGCTCAGCCGAGGTCGCCCAGTCCGGGGATCTGCGGCGCCGCGGTCACCACGTCGTCGCGGCGGAGCTGTTCGATGACGCGCGCGACGGCGGACGGCCCGAGGTCGGAGAGGGTCTGCAGCAGGTACGGAATGCTGACACCGTCTTGCGCATCACCCAATTCGCGGATGACGTGCCACAAAATCCGATCCTCTAAGTTCTCGAATTCTATCCGCATCAGCCTACCCTCCGGCGGCGACCCGCCGCGCACCCGATCTGATCCTCCTCCCCAGCAACCCGCATGCCTCGCGCGGCGGCAGGGCACCATGGGGCCTTGGAACACGCGATTCGCTCGAAGGTTCGCGGAGCGAACATGCACGTTTTGCCCCGATGGTCTGCACTTCTTACACGCCGAACCCTCCGATCGGCGGAAATGTCCGCATTCCGGTGTGTGGGGCCTGGTAGCACGCCTCTTGCACAACGCCCCTATCGGAAGCTGCGTCGCGGACGCTCCATTCCAGGGGGAGGGTTGATCATGCAGATCCAGAGCGAAGTCGCCGAAGTCGGTCTCGGAAGCGGCAGGGACAGCTTGTCCGATACCTTCGTTCCGGAGGCATTGCTCCCGGAGCAGTACTTCGATCGTTGGGCCGCACGCGCGGCGCAATCGCCGGAGAAGCGCCTCATGTTTGCCGTGCTTCTCGATGCAGTGATCCAGCTCCAGGGCCGCAACGAGAAGGACGCCCAGGAAGCCGAGGCATGGGTCCGTGACGACTCCGAGGAATCGCCATTCGCGTTTCGCACCATCTGCGAGGCGCTCGGCATAGAGCCCGACTACCTCGCCCGTGGTCTCCTGTCGTGGCGGGAACGGCGCGCCGCTGCGCAGATTCCGCCGCGGGCCCCGTTGCGCCAGTTGCGGACATCGCACACGCATGTGACTCCGCTGCGGAGACGGCGCCGTCGACGCCTCGCCATCGCCGTCTGACGTTCGCGCCATCGCGCGTGCATCCACGCGCGACGTCCCTTCCCCGTGCAGACGTGCGAGATCGTCTCTCGCGCGTCCGCAAACGCGGCCGCGAGCGCGTCCGCCATAGGGCACCATCGTGTAGCTCCGCGCGCCCGCGATGAAATCCCCGGCCCTGAGGGCGACCGGGCCGTTGCGCGCGGCGCACGGCACCGGGCTTGCTGAATGTCGGCCCCATGATGCGACCCGCCCGCTCCCACCGCAGCACGCCGCCGCTCCTCCGGGGATCCGCCGTCGACGGCTTCGGCCTCCTCGAGGTCCTGCTCGTCGTCGCGATCATCGCCGTGCTCGCGGCCATCGCCCTCCCCCACTTCAGCTCCATGCAGACACGTGCCTTCGACTCGCGGGTGGAATCGACCGTGCGCCACGTCGCGACCGGGGAGGAAGCCTACTACGCGAGCCATCAGCGCTATACCGATTCGGTGGCCGACCTCGACGGCGTCGTGCTCGACCGCGTCGCCGTCACGATCCGGAGCGGCACCAGCGGCGACCTCGCGTCGTCCTTCCAGATTCGCGGCAGCGGCACCGGGGCCGCCCACACGTACACGTGGATCAGCGATCCACCGCCCGGCGCACCGCACCTGGTCGAGCAGTAACGGCACCGCGAACGCTTGTTCCATCGTCCCGCGCTCGATAAGAGTCGGGACCGCGTATGGTACGGGTCGAGGTGGCTGCGGGTCTCATCCGCGACGAGCGGGGATGTTACCTGCTTGCCCGTCGCGCGGCGGGAACGCATCTCGCCGGGCTGTGGGAGTTCCCCGGCGGGAAGCGGCAGCCCGGGGAGTCGCTCAGGGCCTGCCTGCGCCGCGAGCTCGCGGAGGAGCTCGGCGCCGCGTTCATCGTCGGAGAGCACGTCCACAGCGTCGAGTGGACCTACGGTGAGACGATCGTCGAGCTCTCGTTCTTCGGCTGTACGCACGAAGCCGGGACGATCCGTCCCCTCACCGCCGAGACCCTCGCGTGGGTCGCCCCCGAGCATCTCGACGAGTACGAGCTGCCGCCGGCCGACCACGCCTTGATCGCGCGCCTCCGTACACGAGCCGCTGATGGCACGACGGTTGCTGATCGTTGAATGACGGAGCGTTGCGCGATGGATATCGCTTTCCGTATGGACGAACACGATCGGTGCACGAGCGACGCACCGTCAGGTTTCCGACGCGCCCGCCTGGCCGCCGCGTCGGCGCTGGGGCTGCTGCTGGTGAGCGCCTGCACGCCCGTCGCCGGCGGGGCGCCGCGCGCCGCCGGGCGGCGCGATCCGCGCCGCCCGGCGGTCGTCGCCAAGGCGCCCGCGATCACCGCGCCGGCACCGGCCACTCCGGTGGCGCACGACACGCGGCCGGTGGTGCGCATCACCGCGGTCACGACCCGCGTGCCCGCCAGCTGGGAAACGCCGCCGCTCGTCGGCCGGCTGCAACACCATTTCACGGTCGAGGGCGAGAACCTGCTCGAGATCGCGCGGCAGAGCGGTCTCGGATTCCGCGAGGTCCGCGACGCGAACCCGACGATCGACGAATGGGAGCCGCACGCCGGCGTCGATCTGCTGCTGCCGTCCCGCTTCATCATCCCGCGCAGCTCGTACCGCGGCCTGATCATCAACATCCCGGAGATGCGGCTCTACTTCTTCCCCTCCGATGCGTTGGTCGGCGAGCACGTCCCGGTCCTCACGTGGCCGATCGGCATCGGCGCGGAGGAGGCCCCGAGCCCGGTCGGCGCGTTCAAGGTGAAGTCGAAGGACGAGAACCCGACGTGGGTGGTGCCCGCCTCGATCCAGCGGACGATGGACCATCCGGTGGCCGTGGTGCCGCCGGGACCCGACAACCCGCTCGGCGCCTACCGCATCCGCCTCTCGATCGACGTCTACGCCATCCACGGGACGAACGATCCCTGGACCGTCGGGCGGCTGACGACGCACGGCTGCATCCGGCTCTATCCGGAGGACATCGAGACCCTGTATCCCCTGGTCGACGCCGGCACGCCGGGCGAGATCGTCTACCAGCCGGTCAAGTTCGGGGAGGCCAAGGGCCACGTCTTCGTCGAGGTGCACCAGGACGTGTATCAGATGTATCCCGACCTGGAGGAGCACGCGCTCGGCGTGCTGGCCGAGAGCGGGCTCGGCCCGCGCGTCGACGTGGAGCGGGTCCGGGCCGCGGTGCGCGCCAGGACCGGCGTCCCGATCGACGTCACGCTCGGCGCGGCGGCCGCGCCGAAGCCCAAGGTGAACGTCGTGCATGACACCCCGCGCGACGGAGACGTCTAGCGGACCGTCCCGATGGGCGCCGACGGCGACGAGGGCGGCGGAACCAGCGCCGCTGCGATGTCGGCGCGCGAGCTGGGCGCATGGCGTGCCCTGGGACGCGCCTCCCGCCATCCCGTACCCTTCGTGCGGGCGCTGGCGAAGCGCGTCGCCGCGGACGACATCCTGACGCCGGCGGCGGCGATGGCGTACTACTTCTTCTTCGCGCTCTTTCCCCTGGTGCTGTCCGTGCTGGCGGTGGCAAGCCTGTTCTCCGCGCAAGGATTGCCGGAATGGCTCCTCGCCAACATGGCGCAGTATCTTCCGGCGCAGGCCTACGCGCTCTTCGCGGGGATCGTGCAGGGACTGCTCGGCGCGCCGCGTGGCGGCCTCGTCTCGGTCGGTGCGGCGCTGACCCTGTGGACCGCATCGTCCGCGTTCGGCGCGGTGACCACCGGCTTGAATCGCGCCTACCACGCGCGGGAGCATCGGGCGTGGTGGCGGCTGCGGCTGCAGGCGATCGGGCTCACCCTCGCGCTCTCCCTGCTGATGGTCGTGGCCTTCGTCCTCGGCCCTTTCGGGGGTCAGCTGGTCACCGCGGTGACGAGCATGCTCGGACCCTTCGCCGGCGCCGTGGCCACGATCGTCCGTTGGGGGGCGTCGCTCGCGGCGGTGACGATCGTGATCGCCGCCATCTACTCGATCTGCCCCGCGGTGCCGCACGAGTGGCGGTGGATACGTCCGGGCTCCATACTGTTCACGCTCGGCTTCGCGGCGAGCTCGGCCATCTTCTCGTACTACGTCGAGCACGTCGCCTCGTACGACAAGACGTACGGCTCGCTCGGTGCCGTCATCGTCCTGCTGCTGTGGATGTACCTCCTCGCGTTGTTTCTCCTGCTCGGGGGCGAGCTGAACGCGTACCTGGAGGAGCTGGGCCGCCTCGACGTGCCCCCCGGCCGGTAAGCCCGCGGCGGTGGAAATCGGCCGCGACGTGATGCAGAGTCGCCGCCGACCGGGTGTCAGACGATGTGTCCCCCCTTGGCCCCAGACGACGGCCTGCGAGCGGTACTGCTGGGAACCGCGACCGCGCCGAGCGAGCATTTCTTCGCCGCCTTGCTGCGCCATCTCGCCGACGTGCTGGGGATGCGCCATACCCTGGTCGCCGAGCTGGTCGCCGAGCTGGTCGGCGAGGGAGGCGCATGCACCCGCGCCGCACATGGCGGCGCCCCGCTCGGGGAGTGGCAGGTGAGCGGCACGGCCTGCGAGGGCCTGGTCGACGCCGAGCCGCGGTACCAGGCGCGCGGCGCACGGGAGGCGTTCCCCCGTGACCCGATGCTCGCGGAGCTCGGCGCGGAGAGCCACGTCGCCGTCGCGTTGCTCGCGCCGGACGGAACGCCGCTCGGCTACCTCCGGGCGTTCGATCCGGCGGCGACGACGATCCACGAGCGGCAGCTGGACGTCGTGCGCATCTTTGCGGCGCGCGCCGCCGCGGAGCTCGCGCGGCTGCGCGTCGAGCGCACCCTCGGCGAGAGCGAGGAGCGTTTCCGGGACCTCTTCGACGAGGCACCGATCGCCTACGTGCACGAGGATCTCGACTCGCGCTTCATCCGCGCCAACCGGACCGCGCTGAAGATCCTCGGCGTCCGGCCCGAGGAGGCGGTCGGCACCGTGGGGATATCGCTCGCACCGGATACGCCGGACGCGCAGCGACGCGTGCGCGAGGCGTTCGAGTCGATCGGCCGGGGCATCGACACCAGCGGCGTCGTGCTCGAGCTGCGTCGCAAGGACGACGGCAAGCCGGTGTGGATCCAGTGGTGGTCGCGACCGGATCCGAGCGGCACGTACACGCGGACGATGTTCGTCGACATCACGGACCGCGTCCTCATGGAGCGGGAGCAGGCCCGGCTCACGCAGCAGAACCAGTACCTGCGCGAGGAGATCAAGTCGGTCCACAACTTCGAGGAGATCGTCGGCAACAGCGCGTCCCTGTTGCGCGTACTCGACAACGTCAAGCTGGTCGCGGACACCGACGCCACCGTCCTCATCACGGGCGAGACCGGCACGGGCAAGGAGCTGATCGCGCGCGCCATCCACTCGATCGGCCCGCGACACGAGAAGCCGCTCATCAAGGTGAACTGCGCGGCCCTACCGGCCGGCCTGGTGGAGTCCGAGCTGTTCGGCCACGAGAAGGGCGCCTTCAGCGGCGCCGTCGCCCGCCGCACGGGGCGGTTCGAGCTGGCGCACGGCGGAACGATCTTCCTCGACGAGCTCGGCGAGCTCCCGCTGGACGTGCAGGTCAAGCTCCTGCGGGTGCTGCAGGAGCGCGAGTTCGAGCGCGTCGGATCGAGCACGCCGATCAAAGTCGACGTGCGGGTCATCGCCGCGACCAATCGCGACCTGCGGCGCGCGATCGCCGACGGCACGTTCCGCCAGGATCTCTACTACCGCTTGAACGTGTTTCCGCTGGAGCTGCCGCCGTTGCGCGAGCGCGCCGAGGACATTCCGCTGCTGGCGCACTACTTCGTGCAGCGCTCCGTCACCCACGTCGGGCGCAGGATCTCGCGGATTCCGGAGGAGGTCATGGATCGTCTGCGCGGGTATGCCTGGCCCGGGAACATCCGTGAGCTCGAGAACATCATCGAGCGCGCCGTCATCCTCTCGCCCGGGGCGGATCTGATCGTCGTGCCGGAGATGCTGCCGGAGGAAACGCCGCTCACCGTCGGCGAGCGCGCGCCCGCGCGGCGTGATGGCGGAGCGGCGGCCGCGGGACAGGGTCCCACGTTGGTGGACGTGGAGCGGGCGCACATCGTCGAGGTCCTGCAGCGTACCCGGTGGCGGATCGAGGGGCCTTCCGGCGCGGCCAGCGTGCTGGCCCTGCATCCGAACACGCTGCGGAGCCGCATCAAGAAGCTCGGCATCCGGCGCACCCCCGAGAGCACGTAGTCCGTTCCCGTCACGAAAGGAGAGATCCATGATCTTCCATGGTGTCGACACGGCGACGCAGTTCAAGCACATGCGCGAGCTCGCGCCCGACGCGTTCCGCGCCTTCCTCGACTTCAACGGCAAGGCTTTCGCCGACGGGGCGCTGCCGGGCCGGACGAAGGAGCTGATGGCGCTCGCGATCGCGCAGATCACGCAATGTCCATGGTGCATCGACGCGCACGCCAAGCACGCCGTCAAGGCGGGGGCGAGCGATGCCGAGATCGCCGAGACCACGTTCGTCGCGATGGCGATGGCCGCGGGTGCCGCATGGAGCCACGGCGGTCTCGCGCTGCAATGCACCGCGGAGCATCGCGCGGTCGGCTGACGTGGACCCCGATACGACGATCTCCCAAGCCGTCGTCGACCTGCGAGCGGTCGCGGACTGGATGGACGCACGCGGACTCGGAAGCGGGCCGCTCGTGCGTGCCGAGCGCCTGGGCGGCGGCACGCAGAACGTGCTGGTGCGGTTCGAGCGTGCCGGCCGGGCGTACGTCCTGCGCCGCCCGCCGGAGCACAAGCGCAAGAACAGCGACGAGACCATGCGTCGCGAGGCCCGCGTGCTGGGGGCGCTCGCGGGCAGCGCCGTCCCGCATCCGGCGCTCATCGCCGCCGAGCCGACCACGGACGTGATCGGCGCCGCCTTCTATTTGATGGAGCCGATCGACGGCTTCCATGCTCCCTCCGGCCTCCCGGAGCCGCACCGCTCGGACGCGGACCTCCGCCATCGCATGGGGCTCGCGATGGTGGACGGCATCGTCGCGCTCGGCGCGATCGATCACGAGGCGGTCGGCCTGGCCGATCTCGGACGCACCGAGCGCTTTCTCGAGCGCCAGGTGGCGCGCTGGCAGTCGCAGCTCGCGTCCTATGCGACCCTGCCGGGATACGGCGGGCCCGAGATTCCCGGGGTCGACCGCGTCGCGCGCTGGCTCGAGGACCATCGCCCCGCCACGTTCCGGCCCGGCATCATCCACGGCGACTACCATCTGGGGAACGTACTGTTCTCCCGCAGCGGCCCCGAGCTGGCCGCGATCGTCGACTGGGAGCTCACCACCATCGCCGACCCGTTGCTCGATCTCGGATGGCTCATCGCGACCTGGCCCGCCGACGACGGTACGCAGATCGGCGGCGCGATGGCGGTGCAGCCGTGGAGCGGCTTCCCGAGGGTCGACGAGCTGGTGGCACGCTACCGCGCGCGCAGCGACCGCGATCTCTCCGCGATCGACTGGTACGGCGTCCTCGCGTGCTTCAAGCTCGGCATCATTCTCGAAGGAACGAACGCCCGGGCCGCCGCGGGCCAGGCGCCGCGCGCGACCGGCGACATGCTGCACGCGATGACGGTCGGGCTCTTCGAGCGCGCCCTCCGTATCGTTCGATGAGGCGCCGGCGCGGTCACGAGTCGGCGTTCACGGCGGCGCTTCTCCCGCGGTGGCGGCGGTACATGTCCTCGACCCAGTGGAAGGTGGGGTGGTCGGCGAGCGAGGCGCGGAGGTCGCGCCAGTTGGCGGGGAGGGGACCGGACGGCAGGTGCGGGTGCTCGCGTGGGGCGACGACCGCGGCGAGCATGGCCGCGGCAGTGAGGTCGGCGACGGAGAACCGGTCCGCGACGAGGTAGCCGCTCGGACCGAGCTCGGCCTGGACGCGATCGAAGGCGCCGCGGACGAGCGCGGGCGCCTTCGCCAGCGCGACGTCATCGATCCCGTGACGGAATCGGTAGAAGGCCCGGAACGCGGGGAAGATTCGCCCCGCGGCGCGCCGCGCCGCGTCCCCCATGCCGATCGTGAGCACGCCGAGGGCGCCCTCGGGATCGTGGGCGAGGAGCGGAGCCAGGATCGCGGTTCGGAGCGGCGATCCGACCTCCTCGTCGAAGAAATCCTCGAGCGCGAGGGCGCGCGCGCGCGCGTCCGGATCGCTCGGGTAGAGCGCGGGCTCGGGCTGGCGCCGCTCCAGCGCCGCGATGATGCGCGTCGAGTCGGCCACCGCGGCGCCGTCGAGGAAGAGGATCGGGAGCTTGACCTGACCGCTCGCCCACCAGGCGCGCGGCATGTAGCCGAGCGCCAGCACCTCGCGGCGGTGGGCGATGCCCTTCCAGTCGAGCGCCCAGCGCACCTTCTCGTTGTAGTGCGAGATCGGGAAGTGCCAGAGAAGCGGCAGACCCGCCGGCTCGTCTTGCATCTCCACCCTCCTTCAGGCCGCCGTCGCCAGGTTGAGGCGCGCGAGGTCGAGGCCGGCGAGCGAGTCGACGACCAGATCGGCCGCGGCGTACGGCGCGCGATCCATCCCGGGATCGGGCACCGCCAGCACTTGCATGCCGGCCGCGCGCGCCGCCGCGACACCGACCGGCGCGTCCTCGACCACCAGACAGGTGGTTGGATCGGCGCCCAGATCGCCGGCGGTCAGCAGGAAGATGTCGGGAGCGGGCTTGCTGCGCGTGAGCCGCGGATCGTCACCCGTGACCACCACCTGGAACGTCTCGGCGAACCAGGCACGATGGCGAGTCGCCTTCAGCTCGAACAGCGGCCGCGAGGAGCTGGTCGCGAGCGCCTGCGGGATGCCGCGCATCCGGAGCGCCTCGGTCAGCGCACGCGCGCCCGGCATCGCGCTCGCGGTCGGCATGAGCTCCCGCAGTCCGGCCTCGCGCTCCCGCAGGTAGTCCTCGGCGCTGATCGGGAGATCCAGCGCCTCGACGAGGTAGCGCGCGGCATCGAGCGCCTTGCGGCCGATCATGTTGCCCTTGACGGACCAGTCGAAGGTCTTGCCCCAGCGCCCGACGATCACCTGCGTGACCTCCGTGTAGAAGCGTTCGGTATCCAGCAGAACGCCGTCCATGTCGAAGATGACGTGGGTGACGGGACGGCGGAGCCGCGTGCCGGCGCTCACGGGATGCCGGACCGTCCGGCGCTCACGTGGCGGCGCGTGATCGCCGGGGCACGCTGTGCTCCCAGTCGGCGAGCAGGGCACGCAGCGCCGCGATGAAGGCGAGCGGCTGGTCGAGGATCAGATGATGGTATGCCTGCGGAATCTCGACGATCGGCGCGTTGCGGTCGAGCAGCTGGTACATGTACGCGCCCGTCTCCGGCGGGACCAGATCGCTGAACTCGGCGCGCAGGATCGCGACCCGGCAGCGCGCGTCCGCGAGGTAGTCGCTCATCGGCTTCATGGAGAAACGGATGAACACCTTGGGATCGAACTTCCAGGTCCATCCGCCGGTCACCGGGTGGAGCGAGTGGCTCGCGACGTGACGGACGATGAACGGATTGGTGACCGGCTGGGGCGGCATCAGATGGAAGTGCTCGAGGGCGGTCGAGAGATCGGGGTACGTCTTCGGGTTGCGGAACATCTTGCCCTGGGCGCCTTCCTGGCTCTCGGGATCGGGCGCCCGCACGGGCGAATCCACGATCACGGCGCCCGCGAGGCGATCGCCGTAGAGCGACGCCGCGACGATGCTGACCATGCCGCCCAGGCTGTGGCCGACGAGCACCGGCGCCCCGACGATGCCGGCGTCGGCGGCGACCGCCATCACCTCGTCCGCCCAGATCTCGCGCGGGTACTCCTCGCGCCGGCCGCTGTCGCCGTGCCCGCTCATGTCGAGCGCGACGACGTGATACTGCCGCATGAGGAGCGGTGCGAGAAAGCTCCACCAGTGGGCGTGTGCAGCCCCGCCGTGCACGAGGACGAGACCGGGTTTCGTATGATCACCCCAGCGCAGGTAGTGGATCGGGCAGCCCGCGACGTCGACGCGGCGGTCGTCATAGGGCGCGGCGAGCGCCTCCTCGAACCAGCGTGGTGCGGGGGGAGCCACGCGCGCGCTATCGGTCACGATCGTGCCCTCGGTGGTTGACATGGTCCGCCACGACGCGGCGCAGTGTACAGGGAGCGCCGACCTGCCACCAGGCGCCGCGTCGGCCCGCGCGACCCCATGACCCGCACCATCTTCCACGCCGACATGGACGCGTTCTTCGCCGCGGTCGAGCAGCGCGACGATCCGGCGCTGCGCGGGCGCCCCGTGGTCGTCGGCGGCGCCTCGGCGCGGGGCGTGGTCGCGGCCGCGAGCTACGAGGCGCGGACCTTCGGCATCCACTCCGCGATGCCGGGCTTCGAGGCGCGCCGGCGCTGCCCGCACGCCGTGTTCGTTGCCGGCGACATGCGCAAGTACCGGCGCGAGAGCCGTCGCATCTTCGCCATCTTCGGCCGGTTCTCTCCCGCGGTCGAGGCGCTGTCGCTCGACGAGGCGTTCCTCGACATGACCGGGAGCGGACGGCTCCTCGGCGATCCGGTCGCGGTCGCCGGCCGCCTGCGCGCGGAGGTGCGGGCCGAGACCGGGCTCGCCGTGTCGGTGGGCATCGCGCCGGTCAAGATGGTCGCGAAGATCGCGAGCGATCTCGCGAAGCCCGACGGCCTCCTCGCCGTCGCCGCGGAGGATGTCGCCGCCTTCCTCCGCCCCCTGCCCGTCGGCCGCATCCTCGGCATCGGGCCGGTGGCGCGCGCGCGGCTTGCCGCGCTCGGGATCGAGACGATCGGCGCGCTGGCGGCGACGCCGGAGGAGCGACTGCAGGCCGTGTTCGGCAGCCTCGGCGCCGAGCTCCGCCGCCTGGCGCGCGGCGAGGACGCCCGCGCGGTGCGGCCCGACCGGGAGGCGAAGTCGTACGGGGAGGAGCAGACCTTCGCGCGCGACGTGGCCGCCCGCGCGCGCCTGCACGAGGCGATCGCCGCGCACGCCGACGCCATCGCGCGCCGCCTGCGGCGCGACGGCGTATGCGGCCGCCGGATCACGCTGAAGCTGAAGCTCGCGCGTGCGCTCGGCGGTGGCCGCTATCCGCTCCTCACGCGCTCGCAGACGCTCGAGCGGCCGACCGACGACGGCGCGACGATCGCCGCAGCGGCCCGGGCCCTCCTCGCGCGCGCCGATCCCCCCACCGCGCTACGGCTGCTCGGCGTCAGCGTCGGCGGGCTCGCGCCGAGTGCGGCGGCGCAGCTCGCGTTTCCGGCGGCCGACCGCGAGGCGGCACGGCGGGCGCGGCTGAACCGCGCCGTCGACTCGATCCACGCGCGCTTCGGCGACGACGCGCTCCGCCGCGGGCTCGCCCCCACCACGCGCGCCGGACTCTCGCACGGCATAAAACGTGGCGAAGACTGAGCCTCAGTGGATGGTCCGGCCGACGGGCACCGTCTCGTCCGGCAGGCAATGCTCCTCGAGCAGCCGGCGCAGATGCTCGAATCGCACCGGCTTCCGCAGCGCGGCGACGGCGCTGATCGAGGTGGCGATCTCCTCGGCGTCGGGACGCGCGGAGAAGACGACGACGGGAATGACGGCCAACTTCTCGTCCCGCAACTGCGTGGCGCGGAACGTCCGGCCGTCCATGACCGGCATGCCGAGATCGAGCAGGATCAGGCACGGACGCACGCCGCCGCGGATCAAGGCGAACGCCTCTTGCCCGTTGGCGGCCCCGACGGCGCGGTAGCCCTCCTTCTCGAGGAGTCGCACCATCGAGTCGCGCACCTCCGCGTCGTCTTCCACGACGAGAATGGGAGCACTCGGCCGTCGCTCGGACGTAGCCATCGTCGCCTGCGCGGGCTTACCGGACGGGCTCGCCCGGATGCAAGGGCCTAGCGACACGCGCCGCAGCCCTCGCCGCTGTTCGGGCCGCGCCAGCGGTGGTGGCTCAGGTCGTAGCGGTAGCCGCCGGCGGTGTAGGGCACGCGGAAGTCGTCGCTGAGGATGTGCGCCGCGATCCCCCACCAGGTGCGCCGGTCGACGTGGAGGGCGTTCAGCATCTCGCCGAGGTCGAGGCCGATCTCGAATCCGACCTGCCGCTCGCGGTCGGGAATCGCTCCGCGCGGATAGCCCTTCACCCCATAGGTCAGCGACAAGAGCAGATAGCGCGCGAGGCCGAGGTCGACGCCGAAGTGCCGTTCCACCCCGGCGAGCTTCAGGTCGGCGGTGTAGATCTCGTAGGAGTAGTCGCGTCCGATGCCGCTCACGGCGTGTTCGGGAACGGGACCGAACACCTTGCCGAAGCGGAAGCCGACCAGGTCCTCGGCGCCGACCTCGGCCAGCAGGAGCGCCGTCCCGGCGCCGGCGACGTCCATGACGAGGTCCTCGTACGAGAAGCCGAACTGGTTCGTGCCGTCCCCGATCTCGATCAGCGCGCCGGTAGCCACCGACAGGCCGAACCCGATGGCGCGCGAGCGCTCGCGCTCGTAGCCGAGGTACTCGTAGAGGCCCGCGAGCTCGCGCGCGAGGATCTCGAAGGCCACGAAGTGCGACGCCTTGTCGGCGCCGCCGACGTACGTGTGCTCGCCGAACCACTGCTCGTGCGCGAGCGCGAACTCGCCGGTCGGATGGTCGGTGAAGGCGTTCTTGGCGGCGCCGCCCAGGCACCCGATCGCGATCGCGGCCGCGGCGACCGGGCGCACCCAGCCGATCGTGGCCGCGGCGACGGGCGTGGGGGCGGCGCTCGTGGCGGCCGGCGTCGGCATGGCGCCCGGATGGGCCTCCTCGGCGAGCGCCACGGCACCGGGGGCCGTCCACAAGATCGCCAGCACCGCGAGGTTCGCCCGGATCCGCACTCGACACCCGCCCCGCACCGCCCGCTCGTCTAGCGCACTATGCCCCGCTTGGCGACGATCAGAGGATTCCGTGCCGGACGATCACCTCCACCCGACCGGCCGGACCGACGTACCACGCCGCCAGCCAGCTCGTGATCGACACCACGAGCGAGGCGAAGAGCGCCGGGAAGAATCCGCGCAGCACGAAGCCTTCGAGGAGCGCCGCCACGAGCGACAGCATCATGGCGTTGATGACCAGCAGGAAGAGCCCGAGCGAGAGGACGGTGATGGGCAGCGTGAGGACCACGATGAGCGGCCGCACCACGGCGTTGACCAGGCCGAGGAGCAAGGCCGCCAGGATCAACGTGCCCGCGTCGGCGAACTCCACGCCGGGAACGATCGCCTGCGCGACCCAGAGCCCCAGCGCCGTGATCAGGAGACGGACGAGAAATCCCGGCATGTCACCCTCCCTCGTGGAGCGGCTCAGGGCTGCAGCAACGTCCCTCGCCACCCGGCTCGCGTGCGCCGGTAGCGCTCGCGCTCGTGCAAGCGGAACTCCCCGCGCTTCCAGAACTCGATCGCGCGCGGCACCAGACGGTAGCCCGTCCACGCCGGCGGCCGCGGCAGCGCCCCGTCGGCCGAGCGACGGTCGAGCCGATGCCACGCCGCGAGCAGGCGCGCACGGCTGGCGAGGGGCGCGCTCTGCAACGACACCGAGGCCGCGAGACGGCTGCCGCGCGGCCGCGTCTCCCAATAGGCGTCGGCCTCCACGGCCGTGACCTCGACGATGCGACCCTCGATCCGTACCTGCTTCCCGATCGCGTGCCAGTAGAAGACCATCGCGGCGTGCGGTCGGGCGCGCAGCTCGCGTCCCTTGCGGCTCCGCCCGTCCGTGAAGAACACGAAGCCGCGGGCATCCGCGTGCTTGAGCAGCACGAAGCGGACCGACGGGCGCCCCGCGGCGTCGGCGGTCGCGAGCGCCATCGCCTCGGGCAGCTCGATGCCGGCGCGACCGGCCGCCGCGAACCAGCGGTGGAAGCGCAGGAGCGGGTCGGATGTCGGTCGCATGGATCGCCGCGGCTTTCGTCGTGGGCCATGACGCCTTATCATGGCGCGTGCACCAACAGGAGGCACCTCATGTCGCTGGCGCGCAGGCCCGGAGCCGCCAGCAATCGCACTGATGCCGCTCAGGCGTGCGGCGCGACCATCGCCCACGCGGTCTCGGAGAGAAACGCGCACACCGCGCCGTACATGCTCGCCTGCGTCGAGCTAGCATTCCCGTCGAGCCCGCGCTTGTACACGCCCTGGGCGATCGAGGCGAGGCGGAAGAGCGCAAAGGCGACGTAGAACTCCCAGTGCTCGACCCCGGCCCGTCCCGTGCGTCGACAGTACGCCGCGACGTAGTCGCGCTCGCTCGGAATGCCGACCGCCGCGTAGTCGAGATTCATCAGCGTGCCCTGGGTGGGACTGTTCACGTGATAGAGCATGCAGTTGTAGGCGAGGTCGGCGAGCGGATGCCCGAGGGTGGACAGCTCCCAATCGAGCACGGCGATCATCCGCGGCTCGGTGGGATGGTAGATGGAGTTCTCGAGCCGGAAGTCCCCGTGGGCGATCGTGGTCTCGTCGCCCGGCGGGACGTGCGTCGGGAGCCAGGCGATGAGGTTGTCCATCGCCTCGACGTGGTCGGTCTTCGCCGCCTCGTACTGCTTCGACCACCGGCCGATCTGGCGTGCGAAATAGTTGCCGGGCTTGCCGAAATCCTCCAGACCGACGGCCCGGTAGTCGACGCGGTGCAAGCGTGCGAGCACGTCGTTCATGTCGTCGTAGATCGCGCGCCGCTCCGCCGGCACGAGACCGGGGAGCTGCGGATCGCGGAAGATCCGTCCGCGCACGTACTCCATCACGTAGAACGCGCTGCCGATGACGGTCTCGTCGTCGCAGAGGACGTACGCGCGCGGGACGGGCACGTCGGTTGCCGCGAGCGCGCTGATCACCCGGTACTCCCGGTCGACCTGATGGGCCGACGCGAGGAGCTTGCCGGGGGGCTTCTTGCGCAGCACGTACTCGCGTCCGCCGGCGGCGAGCAGGAACGTGGGGTTCGACTGGCCGCCGACGAACTGCCGCACCGCCAGCGTCCCGCTGAAGCCCGGCACGTGTCGCTCCAGGTACGTCTGCAGCGCCGCCACGTCGAAGACGTGCGCCCGGCGGACCTCGGACGTTTCGCTGGGGAGCTCGCTCATCCTGCAGCGCCTTCTAACGTCGTCCGCCGGAGGTGGTCAACGCGCCGCGCCGCGGGGCGCGGCCTCGTCCTGCTGGCGCTCGTGGGCGCGGCGGGATGCGCCGCCGTCCCGCCCGCTGCGCCGTCGCCCGCGCCACCGCTCCGCGTCGGCACGAGCGGCGACTACGCGCCGTTCTCGAGCCGCGGCGCCGACGGCGCGCTCGCGGGGTTCGACGTCGAGGTCGCCCGCGCCTATGCCGCCGAGCGCGGGCGCACCCTCGTGTTCGTGCCGTTCCACTGGCGCGACCTCGGCACGCGACTCGCCGCCGGCGACTTCGACGTCGTCATGAGCGGCGTCACCGTGGGCCCCGACCGGCTGGTGGGCGGCATCTTCACCGCAACCGTCGCGCGCGCCGATGCCGTCCTCGCGGTCAGGACGTCGTCCGTCGACGGCGGCGCCGCGGACACGCGTCGTGTGCCGAGCTTCGACCGACCGGAGTGGACCATCGGCGTCAACCGCGGCGGGCACCTGGAGCAGGTGGCGCGCACACGCTTCCCGCGCGCGGCCATCGTCGCCGTTGACGACAATGCGCGCCTGCCCGAGCTGCTGACGAACGGGGCCGCGGACGCCATCGTCACCGACACGCTCGAGCTGGAGGTGCTCGCGGCGCGCGGCGCTCCCGACGGCGCCGGTCCCTGCCTGCGCGTCGCGGCGCGCCTGTCCCACGACGAGAAGGCGTATTGGCTGCCGGTCGCGAACGTCGCGCTCGCCGCCGACCTCGACGCATGGCTGCTCGCCCGCGAGCGGTCCGGATGGCTGCCGGCGCTGCGCGCGCGCCTCCTCGCGGGCGCCGCCGAGACGCCGCTCGGCGCCGCGGAGGCATCGCTGGTCGGCCGGATCCGACGCCGGCTCGCGCTCATGCCGGCGGTCGCCGCGGCCAAGCGCGCGCACGGCCTGCCGATCGAGGATCGCGCGCGCGAGGCGGCCGTCGAGCGCGACGCCGTCGCCCGCGCCGCCGCCGTCGGCCTCGATCCGGAGAGCTTCGTCGCCTTTCTGCGGGCGGAGATCGCCGCCGCGAAAGCGATCCAGGGCGCAACCCCCGTGGCCGCGGCGCCGACGCACGCGCTCGACGAGTTGCGCCAGGCGATCAACCGCCTCGACGCGCGTATCGCCGTCGAGCTCGCGGCCCTGGCGCCCGTCCGCGCATCCGAGACGGCGATTGCCGCGGCCTTGGCCGACGAGGAGGTTCCGGGCATCTCGGCGAGGGTAGCGCGCGCGCTCGCCCGGCGGCTGCGTGGCGTCCGCGCCTCGCCCGCCACTGGTCGAGCGCACCCGCCATTGTGTATGCTGCGCACGCTGGCGGCACGGGGGTGTCGCGGGGAGGTGGCGGATGGGGACGGCGACGCGTCGATGGGTGGTCGGGATGGCGGTCGTGGCGTATGCGCTCGCGGGGGCGGCAGCATCGGCCCGCACGCATGAGCCGCAGGCGCGGCGCACGGCCGCGGACGAGGGAGCGGACGAGCGCGGCGGCGCGCCCCCGGCCAGCGGCGGACGCTTCGTTCCCGAGGCGCCCTACCGCGCGGCCTTGGTCATGGATCGCGACAGCGGCCAGGTGCTCTTCGCCAAGAACGAGCACCTGCAATGGCCGCCGGCGTCGATGACCAAGATGATGACGCTCCTGATCGCGATGGAGCACGTGCGGGACAAGGCGATCGGCCTCGACGACGTGGTGACCGCGTCCGCCTGGGCCAGCAAGATCGGCGGCTCGCAGGTATACCTGCGCGAGGGCGAGCGGTTCCCGTTGCGCGAGCTCCTGAAGGCGATCGTCATCGCGTCGGCGAACGACGGCGCGGTCGCGGTCGCGGAGTACGTCGCGGGATCGACCGGCGCGTTCGTCGAGCTGATGAATCAGCGCGCCAAGGAGCTCGGCCTGACGGAGACCGAGTTCCACAGCGTGCACGGGCTGCCGCCCGCCGCCGGCCAGCAACCGGATCTCATGAGCGCGATGGACCTCGCCATCGTCGCCCGCAAGCTCGCCGAATTCCCGGAGATCATGGAGTGGGCACGGACGTCGGAGGCGCCCTTCCGCGACGGTCAGCTGCAGATGCGGAACACCAACCACCTGGTGCGCACGTACGCCGGCGCGGACGGCCTGAAGACCGGCTACTACGCGGCCGCCGGCTTCGAGGTGACGGCAACGGCGACACGGAGCGGGCTGCGTCTGCTCGCCGTCCTGCTCGGCGCGCCCACGAAGAAGGGCTGCTTCGATGAGGCCGCTACGCTGCTCTCGAACGGGTTCGCCGGCTTCCGCGCCATCCAGGCGGCGACGGCGGGTCAGCCGATCGGCGGCGCGATCACCGTCGCCGGCGGCAGCATCCCGTCGCTCACGGCCGTCGCGGCTGCCGATCTCCGCCTCACCGTGCCGCGCACGGAGGCCGGCGAGGTGAAGATCGAGACGACCATCCCGCCGAGCCTGAGCGCGCCCATCAGGAAGGGGCAGGTCCTCGGCGCCGTCGTCGCGCGCCGCGGCGAGCAGCAACTCGGGCGTGTGAATGTCGTCGCCCCGCAGGACGTCGAGAGCACGTCCTGGTGGCGGGGCTGGTTCTAGCCGGCGCGCCCGCTCCGAGCGACGCGCCGCCTCAGGCGAGCAGCTGCTCGAGCGCGCCCACGAGGTCGTCGGAAACCGGGGCCGTCGTCGGCGCGAAGCGCGCCGCGACGTTGCCGGAGCGGTCGACCAGGAACTTCGCGAAATTCCACTTGATGTCGCCCGGACCGTCCGGCTGCGTCGGCTCGGCCGTGAGAAAGCCATAGAGCGGATCGCGCGCCGCGCCGTTGACGTCGAGCTTCCCGAACAGGGGAAACGTGACGCCGAACTGCGTCTCGCAGAAGGTCTTGATCTCCTTCTCCGCTCCCGGCTCCTGGCCGGCGAACTGGTTGCACGGGAAACCGAGCACCACCAGCCCGCGATCCCGGTATCGCTCGTACAGCTCCTGCAGCCCGGCGTACTGCGGCGTCAGGCCGCACTGCGAGGCCACGTTCACGACCAGCGCGACCTTGCCGGCATAGTCGCGGAGAGAGCGCTGCTCGCCGTCGATCGTTCGCGCCGAGAAATCATAGAGGTTCGCCATGCGCCCGTCATGGCACCGGACGACGGCCGACTCAACCATCGTGTCCGGTCGATCTGCACCGGGGTGCACAGGACGGAGGCGCTGCACGCAGCGCGACGCCGCGTGCGAGGCCCGAGGCGGCGCCGGGCACCTATCTTGATTACCTGCCCGGCCGCCGCTACATCAGCCGATCAACGCCCACCGTTACATCCCCGCGGCGTATCACCGAGTATCGATGAAGCACCGGGAGCAATGATCGATGGATAGCGGCATCGCGGCGATCAACGACCACGTGAAAGAGGCCTCGGCCTTCACCTACCGGCTGCGCGAGCAGATCGGCGCGGTGATCGTGGGGCAACGCTACCTCGTCGACCGGCTGCTGATCGGCATGCTCGCGAACGGCCATGTCCTGCTGGAGGGCGTGCCCGGGCTGGCGAAGACGCTCGCCGTCAAGACGCTGGCCCAGGCGATCGACGCGACCTTCCGTCGCATCCAGTTCACGCCCGATCTCCTGCCCGCCGATCTGATCGGCACGATGATCTACAACCCCCGCGAGGGCTCGTTCACGACCAAGCGCGGTCCGGTCTTCGCGCAGGTGATCCTCGCCGACGAGATCAACCGCGCGCCCGCCAAGGTGCAGAGCGCGCTGCTCGAGGCCATGCAGGAGCACCAGGTGACGATCGGCGACGAGACCCATCCCCTCCCCGAGCCCTTCCTGGTGCTGGCGACGCAGAACCCGATCGAGCAGGAGGGCACCTATCCGCTGCCGGAGGCGCAGGTCGACCGCTTCATGCTCAAGCTCAAGATCGCCTATCCGACGCGCGAGGAGGAGCGGCAGATCCTGGATCGCATGGCGACGACACGCGCGCCCGTCGGCGTGACGCCCGTGGTCGGCACGCAGGAGATCCTCGCCGCACGCGCGCTCGTCGACCAGATCTACCTCGACGACAAGATCAAGGAGTACATCGTCGATCTCGTGTTCGCGACGCGCGACCCGGCGGCGTACAAGCTCGACCTCGCGCCGCTCGTCGAGTTCGGCGCCTCGCCGCGCGCCACGCTCTACCTCACGCTGGCGGCGAAGGCGCACGCCTTCCTGCAGGGACGCGGCTACGTGACGCCGCAGGACGTGAAATCGATCGGCCCGGACGTGCTGCGCCACCGCGTGATCGTCACCTACGAGGCCGAGGCGGAGGAGATCGACGCCGACGAGGTCGTACGCCGCGTCTTCGACGGCGTACCGGTACCCTGACGGCCGCCCGAGCGCCGCGCGCCGCCGAGAACCGGCCGCGGCGACCCGTCGCATGCTGACACGCGAGCAGCTCAAAGCGGTCCGCAAGATCCAGATTCGCACCAGCCACCTGGTGAGCGATCTGTTCGCCGGGCAATACCAGAGCGTCTTCAAGGGCCGCGGCATGGAGTTCGCCGAGGTGCGGCTCTACGAGCCGGGCGACGAGATCCGCACGATCGACTGGAACGTCACCGCGCGCGCCGGCGTCCCGTACGTGAAGCGCTACGCGGAGGAGCGCGAGCTGACGGTCATGCTTCTCGTCGACGCGAGCGCGTCCACGCGGTTCGCCAGCGTGCGGGAGCTGAAGAGCGCGTTGGCGGCCGAGCTGGCCGCGGTGCTCGCCTTCTCCGCGATCACCAACAACGACAAGGTCGGGCTCGTCATGTTCTCCGACCGCATCGAGCGCGCGCTGCCGCCGCGCAAAGGCACGCATCACGTCCTGCGCGTCATCCGCGAGGTGCTGTCCTGCCGGCCGACCGGCCGCGGCACGGACATCGCGGGCGCGCTCGAGCACCTGACGCGCGTCACCAAGCGCCGGTGCGTCGTTTTCGTCGTCTCCGACTTCCTCGATTCGCATTGCCGGACGGCGCTGCGGATCGCGGCGCGCCGCCACGACCTGATCGCGGTCGCCCTCGACGACCCGCGCGAGGCGGCGCTGCCCGACGTCGGGCTCGTCGAGCTGGAGGAGCTGGAGACGGGGGAGCGCTACGTCGTCGATACGGGCGACCGCCGCATCCGCGAGGCCTTCGGACGGGAGGCCGCCGCGGCGCGCCACGCGCGCGATCGGATGCTGCGCGCCGCCGACGTCGATACCATCGCGGTCACGACCGACCGGCCCTACGCCGAGGCGCTGCTGCGCTTCTTCCGGATGCGGGAACGTCGGCAATGAGGGCGCCGCGTCCGCGCACCGTCGCGCGCGCGCTCGTCGTCGCGGCCGTCGTCGTCCGCGCCTTCGCCGGTGGGTTCGCCCGCGCCGACGGACCGCCGGACGCGACGCCGACCGCCAGCCCCGCACCCGGACCCGTCAGTGTGCGCGCGCACCTCGACCCGGACACGACCACGATCGGCACGCCCTTCCGCTACACCACCGAGATCACCGCACCCGTCGGGCTGCAGATCGTGCTCGCGCAGCCGACCGAGCGGCTCGGCGTCTTCGACATCCTCGACTTCGGGGAGGCGCCGCCGGTCACGGACGCCGGCATGACGACGATCACCCGCTGGTACTCGCTCGCCGGATGGGAGCCCGGCCACTACGAGGTCGTCTCGCCGCCCGTGCAGTGGCGCCGGCCCGGCGAGGAGCTCACGACCGTCCCATCGGTGACCGTCGTCATGACGATCGACAGCGTGCTGGCGAAAGCGGGCGCGCCGACGGACATCCGCGACATCAAGCCGCCGCTCGAGCCGCCGCGCGATTGGCGGCCGTACCGCGTCCTCGGCGCGGCGCTCGCGGCGGTCCTGCTCGCCGCCTACGGCGTCTACCGTGTGCTGCGCGGGCGCGGCCGGCGGGTGCCGGCCGCGCCGCCGCGTCCCGCGCACGAGATCGCGCTCGACGACCTCGAGCGCCTGCGCCGCCGGCGCCTCACGGAGCAGGGGCTCTTCAAGGAATTCTACTCCGCGCTCTCCGGAATCGTGCGCGCCTACGTCGAGCGCCGCTTCGGGGTCCGCGCCCCGGAGATGACGACCGAGGAGTTCCTGCTGACGACGGCGCGCGGCGGCCGCCTGGCCGCCGCGCATCGCACCTTGCTCGGCGAGTTCCTCGGCCAGTCCGACCTCGTCAAGTTCGCGCGCCTCGTGCCGACGCTCGCCGACAGCGAGGGGGCCTGGGGCGCGGCACGCCGCTTCGTCGAGGACACGGCGCCGGCCGCGGCGCCGGGCACGCACCCGGGGGAGGCCGATGCGCCTCGCTGATCCCTGGTTTCTCGTCCTGTTGCTCCTGCTGCCGCTCGTGCTCGGACGGCGCGGCCGGCGCGACGTGGCGCTGCGCTACCCGTCGCTCGCCGTCCTGCGTGCGATCGCGCCGGCGGGGGCAGGCGCGCGCCGCGTCGTGCTGGGCGTGCTCCGCGCCGCCGCGATGGCGCTGCTGGTCGTGGCGCTCGCCCGCCCGCAGCTCGGCAGCGCGGAAACGCGCGTCCACCGTGAGGGCGTCGACGTGGTGCTCGCCGTCGACATCTCGGGCAGCATGCTCGCCGAGGACTTCACGCTCGGCAGCGAGCGCGCCAGCCGCCTCGACGTGGTGAAGTCCGTCGTCAAGGAGTTCGTCACGGCACGCCCCGAGGATCGGATCGGCCTCGTGCTCTTCGCGGCGCGGCCCTATACGCAGTGTCCGCTGACCCTCGATCACGGATGGCTGCTGCAGAATCTCGAGCAGGCGAAGGTCGGGATGATCGAGGACGGCACGGCGATCGGCTCGGCGTTGGCGACGGCCGTGAACCGGTTGCGCCCGTCGACGGCGCGCAGCAAGTTCGTCGTCCTGTTGACCGACGGACAGAACAACGCCGGCCGCATCACCCCCCAGACGGCGGCGGACGCCGCGGCGGCGATCGGGGTGAAGGTCTACACCGTCGGCGCCGGCACGCGCGGCCTGGCGCCGTACCCGACGCAGGACTTCTTCGGCAACAAGGTCTATCGTCCGATGCAGGTCGACATCGACGAGGACGTGCTGAAGACGATCGCCGCGACGACACACGCACGCTACTTCCGGGCCACCGACACCGCCAGCCTGCGCGACGTCTACAAGGAGATCGATCGCGCCGAGAAGACCCCGTTCGAGGCGCCCGAGTTCCTCGACTACCGCGAGCTGTACCCCTGGCTCGCGTGGCCGGCGCTCGCCCTCCTGCTGGTCGAGGTCGCGCTCGCCGAGACCGTGCTGCGGAGGCTGCCGTGATCGGCGCGCTCCTCGCCTGGCGCGAGCCGCTCGCGCTCGCCGCGCTGGGGATCGCGCCGGCGGTGGCCGCGTTCCTGCTGTGGTCGGGACGGCGCCGACAGGCGGCGCTCGCGACGTTCGCCGCCGAGCCCCTTCTTCCCGACCTCATCCCCGATCTCGACCCGCGGCGGCGGACGTGGCGCGCGGCGATGCGGGTCGGCGCGGTCGCCCTGCTCGTCACCGCCATCGCCGGGCCGATGTGGGGGTTCCGCTGGGAGGAGGTGCACCGCGAGGGCATCGACCTGATCGTCGCGATCGACACGTCGCGCAGCATGCTGGCGACCGACGTGAAGCCGAGCCGCATGGCGCGTGCCAAGCTCGCCGTCCGCGACCTCCTCACGGAGCTGCATGGCGATCGTATCGGCCTGGTCGCGTTCGCGGGCCGCGCCTTCACCCAGTGTCCGTTGACGCTCGACTACGGGGCGGCGGCGGAGAGCCTCGACGCGATCGACGTCGGCATCATCCCGAAGGGCGGCACCGCGCTCGCCGAGGCGATCGACACGGCGCTCGCGGCGTTCGAAGGGCGCGAGGGCAAGCACCAGGCGATCATCCTGATCACCGACGGCGAGGACCACGAGGGCAAGGTCAAGGACGCGACCGCGCGTGCGAGCGAGCGCGGCGTCAAGATCTTCACCGTCGGGCTCGGCACCACCGAGGGCGAGCTCATCCCGAGCGAGCGCGGCGGCTTCGTGAAGGACCGCAACGGCCAGGTGGTGAAGTCCCGCCTCGACGAGGAGACGCTGAAGCAGATCGCGGTCGATACGGGCGGCGTCTACCTGCACGCGACGGGCGCGTCGCTGGCCCTCGGCGACCTCTACCGCGACTACATCGCGACGCTCGAGAAGCGCGAGCTCACGAGCACCCTCGAGCGGCGCTACGATCAGCGCTATCAGCTGCCGCTCGCGCTGGCGCTGCTGCTGCTGGCGCTCGAGCCGCTGGTGGGCGATCGCCGGGCGACGGCCTTCCGCTGGCGGCGCGCGCGCGCCGCCGCGCGCCCGGGCGAGGCCGGTCCGTGAGGTTGCGCCGCTGGCAGCTCCCCGCGACGGCCATGCTCGTCGCGCTGTCCTCGATCGCCTGGCTCGACGCCCACGCGCGCACGCGCGACGCCAACCGCCTCTTCGCGGCCGGCAAGTACGACGAGGCGGCGAGCGCGTACAACGAGCAGCTCGTCGATCATCCCGATTCGGCGCTCCTCCATTTCAATCTCGGCGACGCCCAGTACAAGCAGGGGAAGTACGACGAGGCGCTCGCCGCCTTCGATCAGGCGCACGCCGGCGAGGAGGACCGTGCCGGCACCGCGCGCGCCGCATACAACAGCGGCAACGCCGACTATCGCCTGGGCGAGGCGATCGCCACGACCGATCCGAAGGCCGCGCTCGATCGCTACGCGCAGGCGCTGGTCGCCTATCGGCGCGCGATCGTCGCCGCGCCCGACGATCTCGACGCCAAGCTCAACTACGAGCTGGTCGAGCAGAAACGCGCCGCGCTGCAGAAGAAGCTCGAGGAGCAGCAACGACAGCAGCAGCAACAACAGGGGCAACAGGGACAGCAGGGCGATCAGCAGCAGCAGGAGCAAAAGCAGGACGGCAAGTCGCCCGAGCAGCAGCGGGGGGGCGGCGATCAGCAGCAGGCGGGCTCGCAACCGGAGTCGAGCGCGAGCCCCGCACCGCAGCCGGAGGCGCAGGCCGCGGCCTCGCCCGCGGCGGCGCCGTCACCCGGCGCCGGCGAGCAGGGCGCGCCGTCCGAGCAGGCCGGCAGCGAAGGGCGGCAGGAGGGCTCGCCGCAGGCGGACGGGACGCAGACCGCGGGCGACACCGCCGGCGACACCGCGACCACGGCCGGCCAGCAACGCGACGGCGAGATGACACGGCAGGAGGCGGCGGCGCTCCTCGACGCGCAGCGGGCGCAGGAGGTGCAGCCGGGCGAGATCGTGCGTCGGCTCCACGGCGCGGGCGTCGCGGAGCCCGCCATGGACTGGTGATGGCCCGTCACCGCCACCGCATCGCGAGCGCGATGCTCCTCCTGGGCCTGGTTTCCGCGATGCCGGTGACGGCCGAGGCGGCCGACGTCCGGGTGCACGCCGAGCTCGATCGCGCCGAGATGGCCGTCGGGGACACGGCCGACCTGGGCGTGACCGTCGAGGGTGTGCAGGACGCGCCGCCGCCGGCGCTCGCGAACGTCGACGGGCTGAGCATCCGGTACGTCGGCCCGAGCTCGCAGCTCTCGATCGTGAACGGCCGCACCTCGGCATCGGTGACGCACCATTTCTCCGTGAGCGGCCTCAAGCCCGGGACCTTCACGATCGCCCCGATCGCCGTCGAATACGGCGGCCAACGCTACGACGGCGGCAGCGTCACCGTGCGCGTGCTGGCCGCGGGCAGCGGGGGCGGCGCCGGGGCAGGCCGTCCCGGCGGCGATCCGCTGCAGCTCCGGCTCTCCGCGCCGCGTACCCGCGCCTACCTGCACGAGCGCGTGCCGGCGCTCCTCACCCTGACCGTCGGCGCCGTGCAGGTGAGCGACGTGCACTTCCCGACCGTCGCTGGCGACGGCTTCGCGCTCGACCCCCTGCGCGAGCCGACGCAGCGGCGCGAGCAGACCGCGCGCGGCCCGGTGCAGATCGTCGAGTTCCCGACGACGATCACGCCGCTGCGCACCGGGACGCTGACGGTGGGACCGGCGACGATGGAGCTCAGCGTCCCGGCGCGCACCGCGGGACACGATCCCTTCTTCCGGCAGTTCTTCGGCGGCGAGCGCCGGCCCCTGACCTTGCGGTCGGAGCCGCTGCAGCTGGAGGTCCTGCCGCTTCCCGACGCCGGCAAGCCGGCCGGCTTCTCGGGCGCGGTCGGGCGCTTCACGCTGCACGTCGACGCCGCGCCGCTCAAGCTCGCGGCGGGCGATCCGGTGACGGTCACGGTCACCATCACCGGCGAGGGCGATCTCGACGGCATCCGGCCGCCGGCGTTCGCAGAGGGCGACGACCTCAAGGTGTATCCGCCGCAGACCGTTCCGCAGCCGGTGGGCAGCCCCGGCACCGCGCCGCCGAGCGGGCAGGGTCGCGCGGTCTTCGAGCAGGTGGTCATTCCCGCGCGTCCCGGTACGATCACCCTCCCCGAGCTGCGCTTCAGCTACTTCGATCCCGACGCCGCCGCGTATCGCACCGTCAGCGGTCCGCCGATCGTGCTCGGAGTCGCACCCGCGGCGCACGCCGTTGCGGAGCCGCCCGTCGGCGCGACCGCCGCCGCGCCCGCGCCGCCCGTGGAGGCGCTCGGACGCGACATCGTGTTCATCAAGGACGCGCCGGGGGAGCTGCGGCCGATCGGCAGGCGTCTCTATCGCTCCCCGCTCTTCTGGACGGCGCAGCTCGTCCCGCTGGCGGCGTGGATCGTCGTCGGGATCTGGGACCGCCGGCGCCGGCGCCTGCACGCCGACCCACGGCTCGCCCGCTTCACGAGCGCCGGGCGTGGCGTGCGCCGTGCGATCGCCGATGCCGAGGCGGCGCTGCGCGCCGGCGACCACGTGGCGTTCTACGACCGCCTTGCCCGCGCGCTGAGCGACTACCTCGCGGCCAAGCTCGACCTGCCACCGGGCACCGTGACCGCCGACGCCGTCGCCACGCACGCGCGCGCCCGCGGCGTGCCGGCCGAGATAGCCGACGGCCTGCGGCAGCTCTTCACGACCTGCGAGCACGTCCGCTTTTCGCCCGGCAGCGACAGCGCCGCCGGCGCACGCGACTCGCTGGCGCGCGCCGAGTCGTTGGTGCGGGCGCTCGAGCGCGAGCGCCGGCTCGGCCCGACGCCGGTGCGCGCCGCGCTGCTGCTGCTGGCGGCCGGGCTCGCGGGCGCAGCGGGCCTGGCACGCGCGGACGGCGCCGCGGCGTCGCCCAACACCCTCTTCTTCCACGGCAACGCCCTCTACGGGGAGGAACGCTACGCGGAGGCGGCGGCGGAGTATGAGCGTGTCCTGGCGGCCGGGGTCGAGAGCGGACCGCTCTACTTCAACCTCGGCAACGCGTACTTCAAGGCGGGCGACGTCGGACACGCCGTCCTCGCCTACGAGCGCGGGCTGCGGCTGATGCCCGCCGACCCCGACCTCCGCGCCAATCTGCGCTTCGCACGCGGCGCGGACGAGGACGCCGGGCCCCTCGTCGGCCGCCTCCTCTTTCCGCTGGCGACGCGATTCACCAGCGACACCCTGCTGTTCGCGGCGAGCCTGCTCTACACGCTGCTCCTGGCGCTACGGATCGCGGGACGCCTCGTGCCGGGACGCGAGCGCCTCGCGTCGCGCGCCGCGACCCTCGTGGGGCTCGCGCTGCTCGTCGTCGGCACGTCGGCCGCCTACCGCCTCGCGCGCGTGGATCTGCCGGCCTACGCCGTCGTCGTCGCGCCGCACGGCGCGACCGTTCGCTTCGAACCGTCGGCGAGCGGTACGGCCCACTTCGAGACCAAGACCGGCAGCGTCGTGCGCGTGCTCGGCACGCGTGAGCATTGGGCACAGGTCGTCCGCCCGGACGGCACGCGTGGCTGGATCGAGACGAGCGCCATCGCGCGGCTCTGAGCCGGTTGCATATTCCGCGTGGTCGCGTAGTGCGTATCGCGGGTGGCACAACCGTGGACGGACAGCGGTAGGATCGGCGCACCGTACGCGCCCGCGCCGCGCGTGCGCGCGCGGCACGGCGCGGGGGGAGCCTGGACGGTGCTCTTCACGACCGTGGGGCTGTGGGAGATCTTCCTGCGCGCCGACAGCCGCCTGCTCACGTCCGCGACGAAGCTGTGGCTCTTTCCGCTGTTGCTTTGCGCGTTCGTGCTGATCGGGAGGGTGGGGGTGCGGCTCGCCGGCGCTGCCGGGGCGACCCTGCTCGGACGCGAGCGTGCGCACGCGCTCACCCCGCTCGCCGTGGCGCTCGTGGCCGGCATCTTCGCCGCGCTCGAGTATGCGCTCCTCGTCTTCGGCCAGCCGTTCGCGCCGCTGCGCGTCGCGCCCATCGTCGCGATCGCGATCGCCGCGCTCGCATGGCTGGCGACGCGGATGCTGCGCGACGACGCCCGCCCGCCCGCCCCGACCCGAGGCGGGCGGACGGCGCTCACGGTCATCGGCGCCGCGCTGGCAGGTCTCGGGCTCGCCGCGGCGCTGCTCCGCCCCGATGTGGGCAGCGCCCTCATCAAGCGCAATAGCGCTTTCGGTCGCCTGCTCGGGCACTCGCTCGCCGCGATTCCGAGACGTCCACCGGTCGGCGGCGCGCTGAGCCGCCCGCCCGACCTCCCGGCCGCGCAGCCGCTCGGTCGCGCCAACGTCGTGCTGGTCACGATCGACGCCCTCCGTCAGGACGGGCTCGGAGCCTACAACGGCCGCCCCGACGCCTCGCCCCGCCTCGACGCCTTCGCACGCGGCGCGCTCGTGTTCGACGACGCGTACACGCAGGTGCCGAGCTCCGCGCCGAGCATCGCGACGATGCTCACCGGGCGCTATCCGGCGCACCATCACCTGCGCGAGAACCGCATGTCCCTGTCGCCGGACGAGACGACCCTCGCGGAGACCTTGAGCGCGGCCGGCTACGCGACGGCGGCGTTCGTCACCAATCCGAACTTCGCGCCGGCGGCCCGCCTCGATCAGGGATTCGCGACCTTCCGTTTCATCCCCTCGGATTCGACCGCGTTCGGCCTGTTGCTCGACGCCAGCGATCCGCTGGTGATCGACGCCGCCCTCGACTGGCTGCGGAGCGCTCCCGAGCGCCCCGTCCTGCTGTGGGTGCACGTCATGGCGCCGCACTCCCCGTATCTCCCACCCGCGGATCTGCGGCCGGAGCTCCATCCGGGAGCCGGTCCCTGGTTCAACATGTGGAACATGGGTGCCACGGCGATCGTCGCGCCGGGTCGGGGCTACTTCGACCTCGGCGTCTACCGGACGCTCTACGCGGCGGAGATCCGGAGCGCCGACCGCCTCGTCGGCCGGCTGTTCGACGGCCTCGCCGCGCTCGACCTGCTCGACCGCTCACACGTCCTCGTCTTCGCCGATCACGGCGAGGCGTTCGGCGAGAACGACGTATTCGCGCACGGGCGGAGCCTCGATCCGGCCGAGACCCGGGTGCCCTTGCTCTGGCGGCTGCCGGGCGGGCTGCACGGCGGCGAGCGCATCGCCACCACGATCGAGCTCGCCGATGTGGTGCCGACGTTGTCGCGGCTGCTGGGCGTTCCGCCGCCGAACGCGCCCGATGGCCGCGACCTCTCGGCGGCGCTTCTCGATCCCGCGCGCCGCGACGACGGTTTCGCGTTCACGCAGGCACGTTTCCTCCACTCGATGGGCGTCCGCGGCCTGCTGTACGCGGTTCGCACCCGCTCGCGCACGCTCTGGCTCGACGCCGGATACGGCTACGAGGGCGAATACGATCGCGCCCGGGATCCGAACGAGGAGCACATGCGCGCGTACGTTCCCCGCCCGAACGACGTCCTGCACGACACGCTGCTCGCCCTGGCGCGGACGACGCAGGAGAGCCTGCGCGCACCCGCCGCCTGGGGAACGGTCGACCAGCAGCAGATCAAGCGCCTGCGCGCGCTTGGCTACGTGCGCTGAGCCGCCGCCACGCCGGTCCCGCGCGGCGGCGCGCCTAGGCGCGAAGGAGCCACGGCATCCACACCGCCGCGGTGAGCACGCCGAGGCCGGCGCCGACGCGGAGGGTGTACGCGCGGCCGCCCATCGTCCAGGCGACCACGATCTTGCTGACGGTGTTGGCCGTGAACGCCAGGAGGACCGGCAACAGCACCGCGTCGGCGGGAATCTTCCCGCCGGCGGCGAGCGACATGACCGACGCGGCGGCGGCATGGGCATCGGCGAAGCCGGCAAGGCCGGCGAGCATTCCGAGAGCCACCGCGCCGTAGCGCTGGGTGGCGAACGATGCCGCCGCCGTGACGCCCGTGAGCAGCACCGCGAAGAGGAGCGCGGCACGCGTGCTGAAGGCGTGTCCCGCGGGACGCTCCACGTCGACGGGTGGCGCGGGTGGCCGCGTGCGGCCGGATGGCTGCGTGCGGCCGAATGGCTGCGTGCGGCCGGACGGCCGCAAGCTCGACGCCGCGGCGCCGACGGCGGCGAGCGCGCCGAGGACGAGCGATGGCGTGATCGCGGCCAGCGCCGGTGGATGCACGGCGAGGGCGATCGCGGCCAGCTCGAAGATCGTCGCGACGTTGGAGAAGAGCGCGCCCGAGACGCAGGCCGCACGGAGCGCAGGCGCGGCGCGCGCCCGCGCGCCCATGGCGCCGATCGTCGCCGTGCTGGACACGAAGCCAGACACGAGACCGGAGAACGCGAGGCCGAGACGCGCGCCGAGCGTGCGCACCGCGACGTAGCCTCCGGCCTGGAGCGCCATGAGCACGACGACGAGGCTCCACAGACGACGCGGGTTGACGCCGGCGAGCCAGGCGATCGGCTCGTCGGGGACGAGCGGCAGCACGACGAGGGCGGCGCCGGCGAGCAGCAACGCGTCCTGCAGCTCCTCGACGCTCAGCAACTCGGTCGAGAACCGGTGCAGCTCCGAGCGCGCGGTCAGCAGCAGCGCCACGACCACGGCAGCGCCCGCCGCGATGGAGGGGTGCCCGATCGCGGTCACCCCGAGGAGAAAGGTCACGAAAAGCGCCAGCTCGGTGGTCACGCCGGGATCGAACGCGCCGTCGGTGCCGGTCTCGGTCCACTCGCGGGGGCGCTGACCGCGGTAGGCGACGACGCTCAGCGTGAGGATCAGGGCGGCGCCCGCGCCGACCAGCAGCGGCTGCGCGAGGGCTTGCGCGATGCCGCCCGTCAGCGCCGCCAGCGCGAACGTCCGCACTCCGGCGAGCGCCCGCGTCGCGCCCCGGCCCTTGCGACGCTCGCGCTCGATCCCGATCAGGAGGCCGCAGCCGAGCGCGACCGCGAGTCCGAGGACGATCCGATCGATGCCGCCCACGGCGCGACGATAGTGGACGCCCCCGCGCCGTCAACGTCTCGACAGGCAGCGGTGGCCGGCGTCCGGGGACACCGGCCACCGCCCTCCGTCGCGCGCCGAGGAGGGACTGCGGCGCGCGGGAGCTCGAACCGATGTCAGCCGAGGAAGCCCATGTCGAAATTGCTCGTCGTCCAGCGGGTGTTGGGATTCCCGCCGTCGAGAGGGAGGATGCTCGACAGGATCGTCGGCTCCGGCACGTTGAGCCAGTGCTTCAGGATCGTGCCATAGACGTCGCGGAAGTCGGTGGAGCGGAACGCCCCGGCCGCCTGGGAGTAGACGCTGTTGCCGTTGTCGTCGAGCGCGACGTCGTCGATGTTCGGGTGATTGCCGTAGACGCCGCCGTTCACCGCGCCGCCGATGACGAACATCGGGCCCTGCGAGCCGTGGTCCGTGCCGGAGTCGTTCTGCGGCACCCGCCGGCTGAACTCGCTCCACACCACCACGGTCATCTTGTCGGCGACGCCCATGTCCGCCAGGTCGTCGAAGAAGACCTTCAGCGAGTCGCCGACCTCCTGGTGCAGGCCGTACTGCTGCCCGCTCGGGTCGGCGGCGCCCTGATCGGAGTGCGTGTCGTAGCCGCCGTTGCTCAGCTGGAAGAAGCGGGCGTGCACGTTCGGCGCGCCCTGCGTCACGCCGTACACCATCTTCGCGACCTCGCGCAGGTCGCGCGCGGTGCTCTTGCCGACCGCATCGTAGGCGTCGTTGAACGCCGGCCGGTCGCCCACGTAGAGATCGTCGAGCGCGGGATAGCTCTCGCTCGCCAGCAGGGTCGCCGTGCCGTTCGTGCCCAGGTAGCGCAGGCCCGGCTGCGCCGAGCTGCCGGCCGAGGCGCAGAGCGCCGCGAACGCGGCCCGCTTGGCGGCAAGGTCGCCGCCGGACACGTGATCGTACGGGAACCCGAGATCGCGGAGACGGCGTACGGCCAGGACGCTGGTCGTGCCCTGTCGCAGCTCGCCCGCCACCCCATCCGAGATGCTGACCGCCGGGATCTCACTGCCGACGTAGTTGGCGGCGAGATGCCGTCCGACCCATCCGGCGCCGCCGCCGGCGAGGTTGTTGGGGTCGCCGGCCATCCAGATGTGGCGCGCCTCGTCGTGCGAGAGCGAGTAGTTCGGGTAGCCGCAGCCCTGGATCACGGCGACCTGTCCGAGATCGTAGAGCTGCTTCAAGCCGCCGAAGCCGGGGTGCAGGGCGAGCTGCGCGCCGGTCGGATCGGTACCGATCAGCGTGCTGGCGAGATCCGACGGGGTGAGCCGCAGCCCGCCGGCGCCGGTGACGCGCGCGGCCTCGTAGGCCGTCCGCAGGGAGCCGCCGCCGTCGGTGGCCGGCACGACGGTGTTCAAGCCGTCGTTGCCCCCGTCGAGGAAGATCACGAGCAGATAGCGGTCGCCGATCGTGTCGGCGAGCGCGCGGCGCACGAACGGATTGCCGAAGAGCCCCGGGCCGAGCAGCGCCGCCGCGGAGACCGCGCCCGAGCGCTTGAGGAACTGCCGTCGTGTGATGGCCATCGCGTCGTCCTCCGCGTCAGTGGGTGTGGTAGGCCGGAGCCGTGAGCACGAGCGCGAAGAGCCCGTGGAGTTTGACGTTCTGCACGTCGGGATCCGTGAGGTCGATGATGGGGTTCGACCCGTTGTCGCTCAGGTAGTCGATCATCGCCTGCCGCTCGTCGGCCGTGAACTGATCGGTGATGCCGAGAAGATCCGTCACCGCGTCGACGATCGCGCCGGGCGCGGTGAAGCCGAGGTCGACGAGCTTCTCGGGGTGGAATCCCGTCTTGCCCTTGACGCGCGCGCCGACCACGTCGCGCGCGAACGAGAAGCGCGCGAGCAGCGTGGCGCTGCTGATCCATGAGGTCTCCCAGTCCCAGCCGAAGACGCTCGGCGGCTCGAAGAGACTCTGCCCCATGTCGCCGAGGCGGTCGCGGACGTTGCCGCCGCCGTCGATGCGCAGCGCGTCGCCGTGCTTGCCGCCGGGCGTGACGTTGAGCGTGCGGAGCGTGGTCACCACGAAGTCGATCGGCCAGGTGATCGACTTCCTGCTCGCGGCGCTGAAAGGAGGCGGCACGGCGGTCTCGTAGAACACGTCGTGCACCAGGATCGCGCGCACCAGACCGCCGATGTTCCAGTTGGACGCGAAGCCGGAGTTGGCGACCACCTCGTCGATGACGGCGAGGTCGGGGTCGCCGTGCGCGAAGAACTCGAGGAGCCGCCGCGCGGTGCGGCGGGCGACCGTGTTCTTGCCGTCGGTATCGGTATGATCGAAGAGAATGTCGATCACGGTGTCGATCTCCGCCGCGCCCTCGCCGCCCGCCGCGAACGAGCGTCCCGCGGGCCCGAAGCCGCCGAGGACCGTGAAGATCGTCTTCGGACCTCGCCCGGGAAAATCGGCCGCGAAGTCGTGGCGACCGGTGTCGAGGAACGCGGTGTCCTTCTTCTTGTCGTCGTAGCGCCAGCCGCTGAACGCGCGGGCGATCTGCACGATGTCCTCTTGCAGGTAGTTCGGGTTCCCCGCGCTATCGAGGACGCCGAGCGTGAACAGCTCCATCAGCTCGCGCGCGTAGTTCTCGTTGGGTTGCCTGCGGCTGCTGCGGACGATGTCGAGGAACTCCATCATGGCCGCGTTCTTGTTGATCGCCTTGACGAGGTCCTTGAAGCTGCCCTTGCAGAGGAGCCGCAACAGGAGGTTCTGCTCCGCCATGAGGCGGGCGCTCCCGACCTTGGCGTTGCTGGTCGCGAAGTGATCGTGCCAGAAGAGGACGAGCTTCTCCTGCAGGGGAAACTTCGTCTTCAGCATGAAGCTGATCCACTGATCGTGGCTGTCCTGCAGGCTCGGGTTCTTGCCCTTGCCGCCGGGCTGGAACTTCTTCGGGTTGAACTTGAGCAGGCGATCCGCGGCCTCGCCGCGCGTATCGCCGCGTTGCAGGCTCTTGGCCACGTCCTTCGGCGCCGCGCCGAATCCGGTGCGCTTCAACAGATGCCGCGTCTCGGCGGCCGTGAGAACGGAGTTCGCGTCTCCCATGCAGTCTCCTCAGGGGGTCAGTCGGTCCCAGGTACCCAGCCCGTCGCCGGGGCTCCCGCGGCGATCCACAGCTGGACGAGGTCGATCAGGGTCTGGTCGAGCTTCGGACGTCCGAACGGCATCCGGGCGCCGAACCCGGGCGGCGGTCCGAGCAGCTTCTGCATCAGCAGGCTCGTCGCCGGATCGCCGCTGGTCGGATCGAGGACGTGGACGCGCTGCCAGCCGGCGCCCTCGGCGGCGGGGTTGTCCGGCGTGACGCCGACCAGATTCGTGTACGCCGCGCCGGGCTCCAGGAGCAGATTGCCGGTACGGCTCTGCGAGTCGTGGCAGCCGCTGACCGCGCAGCTCTGGCTGAAGACCTGGTGCTGGATGCGGTCGAACGTGCCGGTGAAGAAGGCGCGCGGGCTGCACCCCTCCGGCGCCGGGTCACAGCGCAGCTTCAGGCGATCGACGTCACGATGGATCCGGCCGTCGATGAGGCTCGAGAGCGCGACCATCTGCACGACGGTCTTCGCCGGCTTGCACACGCCGGCGGCGAACGGACCCCGCACCGTCACGTGGAAGGTCGTCGCGGTCGTGCACTGGTCGCCGACGGTCGTCGGCGGATCGATCTCGTTCTGGACGCGCGATTGCAGCGCCTGCAGCTCGGGATCGAACTTCGGATCGCCGTCGTCGAGGGCGTGCGCGATGGTGATCGACTGCACTCCTTGCAGCGAGCACATCGGGCTGAAGTCGCTGTTGGCGCAGACCGCGATCGGGAACTCGCAGATGCCGTTCACCGTGCCGTCGGCGTCGCAGCTCGGATCGCCGTCGGTGCAGCGGACCCTCCGTGGATGGGTCGCGGGCGTGTTCGCCGGCGCCTGGAAGACGGCGAGGCAGTCCCCCCGTGCGCTGCCCCCGCCGCCCACGATGGTCGCGCCCAGGGGCGGGGCCCCCCACGCCAGCAGGGCGAGGGCGAGCCCGATGGCGGCGCCGGAGCGGCGACGCGCACGGTCCGTCACCGGCGAGGCGGTGACGCTCGGCACGCCGATGACGCTCGCGGCGCGGAGCGGAGCGCCGCAAGCACGCGCGTGCCATCGCTCCGGCCATAGAAGCTTCCGACGCCGACTCGCCATACCCGTGGGTCAGCAAGGAGCGCGCCCGCACGGCGGCGCGCGCGAGATGCATGGCCGTTCGCGTGCCCACGTCCACAGGCGAGTGCGGGGTGCCGAAACGTGCGCTGCGCACCCGCAATGCGCGAGCGGTCAGCGTCCGCTTGTGGACGGCGGGTAGCGCGCGCGCGGGCGGCCGCCCTTCAGCGGCGCAGCTCGCGCAGGAACGCCTCGCCGTAGCGGGCGAGCTTCGCGGGCCCGACGCCGGAGAGGGCGAGGAGGCTCGCCTCGTCCGTGGGCCGCGCCGCCGCCATGCGCGCGAGGACGGCGTCGCTGAAGACGATGTACGCCGGCACCGCCTCGGCGTCGGCGAGCGCACGGCGGACCGCGCGCAGGCGCTGGAAGAGGAGCGTGCCCTCCCCGTCCAGCTCGTCGACGCCGGCCGTGCCCCGGCCGCGCGTCGGGGCCGCCGCTGCGGGGGGAACGGGTCCCTTTCGCGCCGACACGTGGAACAGGTCGAGCGCGTTCGCGCCCCGACAATGGTCGCAGGCCTCGCCACACGGCGCCATGGACTCGTCGAAGTGGGCGACGAGCGCCTGATGACGGCAGCCCGGCGCGTCGGCGAACGCGAACATGGCGCGCGTCTTGTCGCGCGAGGAGGCACGGAGGTCGGCGTCGTCGATCTGATCCTGCAGCCGCGCGTGGCCGATGACGTCGGCCCACGAGTAGAGGAGGATGCAGTCGCTCGCGAGGCCGTCGCGCCCGGCGCGGCCGATCTCCTGATAGTAGCTCTCGATCGAGCGCGGCATCTCCCGGTGGATGACGTAGCGGACGTTCGACTTGTCGATCCCCATGCCGAACGCGATCGTCGCGACGATGACGTCGACCTCGTCGCGGGCGAACGCGTCCTGATGGCGGCTGCGGACGGCGTCGTCGAGGCCGGCGTGGTACGGAGCGGCACGGACGCCGGCGGCGCGCAGGTACTCGGTGAGCGAGTCGACGTTCTTGCGGCTCAAGGTATAGATGATGCCGCTCTCGCCGGCGCGCCGCCGCACGTAGGCGAGCAGATCCTTCCGCGACCCGCGTCCGTCGCCCTTCTTGTGCGCCCAGAGACCGAGATTGGAGCGGTAGAACGATCCCTTGAACCCGTCGGGCTTCACCATGCCGAGCTGGCGGATGATGTCGCCGGCGACCCGTCGGGTCGCGGTGGCGGTGAGCGCCAGCACCGGCACACCGCCGAGCTCCTGCTTCAAGCCGCGCAGGCGCCGATAGGCGGGACGGAAGTCGTGGCCCCATTCGGAGATGCAGTGCGCCTCGTCGACGACGACCAGCGAGACGCGCACGTCGGCGAGGAAGCCGCGCAGGAACCCCTCGAGGCCCTCCGGCGCCACGTAGAGCAGCTCGTACTCGCCGGCGCGCAGCCGGCGGAGCGCGTCGCGGCGGCGCTCGAAGTCGAGCGTCGAGTTGAGCACGGTGGCGCGGAAGCCGTTCCGCACCAGCGCGTCGACCTGATCCTTCATCAACGAGATGAGCGGGCTCACCACCAGCACCGTGCCGGGCAGCAGGCGCGCGGGAATCTGGAAGGTCAGGGACTTCCCGGCTCCGGTCGGCATGACGCCGATGCAATCGCGGCCCGCCAGCACCGCATCGATGATGCGCTCCTGTCCGGGACGGAACTCGTCGTAGCCGAACACGTCCGTGAGGACGTCACGAGGGGTGACGCGCGGCGCGAGCGGCAGCTGTTCGATGCGCATCGTATAGAGCCCTTGCCTCCGGCGCGCAACGTCGCTACTACCGCTCGAACTTTTGAAAGGGGTCCCACCATGCCCACGATGCGCACCATGCGAACGACGCTCACGCTGCTCGTGCTCGCCATGCTCGTCCTCGCCGGAGCGGCACGCGCCGCCGGCGCGGCCGACGTCGAGCTGAAGACCGACGAGGACAAGGCGTTCTATTCGTTCGGCAACAACCTCAGCCAGCAGCTCGGCGGCCTCAACCTGAGCGAGCACGAGCTCGACATGCTGAAGGCCGGCCTCACCGACGGCATCCTCAAGCGTCCGGCGAAGGTCGACGCGAAGCAATGGCAGCCGAAGTTCCAGGAGATCGCGAAGAGCCGCGTCACCGCCCACGCCGAGGCGGAGAAGAAGGCCGGCGTGGAGTTCGCCGAGAAGGCCGCCAAGGAGAAGGGCGCGACGAAGACAACGTCGGGTCTCGTGTACCAGGAGATCAAGGCCGGCACCGGCGAGTCGCCGAAACCCACCGACAAGGTGAAGGTGCACTACAAGGGCACGCTCATCAATGGCACCGTGTTCGACAGCTCGATCGAGCGCGGGCAACCGGCGACGTTCGGCTTGAACCAGGTCATCAAGTGCTGGACCGAGGGTCTGCAGCTGATGAAGGTCGGCGGCAAGGCCAGGCTCATCTGCCCGTCCGACATCGCCTACGGCGACCAGGGACACCCGCCGACCATCCCTCCGGGGTCGACGCTGGTCTTCGAGGTGGAGCTGCTCGAGATCGTGAAGTAGCCGTCCGTCAACCGGTCGCGCGCCGCGCGCCGTGCATCCCGGGCACGGACCGCGGCGCCGCCACGTCGCCGACCGGCACGCGAACGGTGAACGTCGAGCCGGTGCCGGGCGCGCTCGCGACCGCGACCGTCCCCGCGAGCAGATCGGCGAGCCGCTGCACGATGTGCAGCCCGAGGCCGACGCCGCCGAAGCGGCGGCTGTCGGAACCGTCCGCCTGGCGGAACATCTCGAAGATCTTCGGCAGATCGGCGGCGGCGATGCCGACGCCGGTATCGCGGACCTCGAGCACCAGGCGCTCGTTGGTCCTGCTCGCGGTCACCTCGACCACGCCCCGCTCCGTGAACTTGAGGGCGTTGCCGACGAGGTTCTTGAGGATCGTCTTCAGCTTCACCCGATCGCTCTCGACGAGCGCGGCGTCCGGATCGCTGCGCCAGCGCAACGACACGGCGGCCGGCACGAGCGCCTCCAGCTCGCGGCCGAGCTCCGCGAACAGATCGACGACGTCGACGACGCCGGCCACCACCGCGTCGCGTCCGGCCTCGAGGCGGTTCAGGTCGAGCGTCGCATTCACCAGGTCGAGCAGCTCGAGCGCGCTGCGCCGGACACGCACGATGGTATCGTGCTGCGCCGGGGTGAGCGGGTCGAACGCGCCGTCCGCGAGCAGATCGGTGTAGCCGGAGATGACGTTGAGCGGTGTCCGGAGCTCATGCGACATCGTCGACACGAACTCGGACTTGAGCAGGCTCGCCGCCTTCAGATCCGCGATCAGCCGGGCATTCTCCATCGCGATCGCGGTCGCGTGCGCGATGCCGAGCGCGATGCGGCGCTGCTTCGCCGAGAACGGCCCGATCCGCTGGCTGTAGCCGTGCACGAGCACGCCGACGATCTCGTCCTCGCGCGCGATCGGCGCGTACAGGGCCGAGGCGATGCCGAGCCGGCGGTAGAGATCGACCGGGACGAGGCGCTGGTGCTGCGAGTCGGCGATCTCGACCAGCTCGTTGGGGCGGAATGCCTCGAGGATCGGCAGGCTGCTGCGCGGGAACTCGAGCGACGCCGCCTCCGCCCGCACCTCGGGCCGCACCCCGACCAGGCTGTGGGTGCGAAAACACTCGCGCGTCTCGTCCCATGCCAGGGTCGCGCTCCAGTCGCAGGCGAGGGCCGCCGCGGCCACGCGGTTCACGCGCTCGAGCATATCGGGCGCGTTCAGGTTGGCGTTCAAGGTCTCGGCGACGTCCGCGAGGGCCGCGGCGACCTCGGCCTCCTCGGTGAGGAGGGCGGCGCGGAGGAAGGCGTCGCGCCGGTAGCGCTCGAGGAAGCGCACGCCCACGACCGAAGTGATCGCGCCCGTCGCCATGGCGAGGATCGAGTACGTGAGCGTGTCGTTGACGACGAGGTGCGGCACGGCGGCGGCAAAGCCGGCGAGCGCCGTGGTGGCAACGGCGAGCTGGGCACGCCAGCTCCAGGGCAGGATCACGACCAGACCCGTCAGCAGGCAGACCTGTGCCATCGCCGAGCGCTCCACGACGTTGCCCACGTGGGCATCGTAGGCGGCCATCAGCAGGCTCAGCACCGACGTCACGGCGGCGCCGACCAATCCGGGCCGGTGGCGTAGCGCGGGGAGCCGCAGCGCCAGGGCTGCAGTCGCGCAGGCGACCACCTCCGCCAGATAAATGGCGGTGATGAAGTACGCCCGTTCCGGGTAGGAGGCGCGCTCCGCCCACACGCCGGCGCCGACGAAGACGAGGAAGAGCGACAGGGTCAGGACGAGACGCCGACGCAGAACGCGCCCGATTTCTGCATGATACGCCGCCTCGATCGTCGCGTGCGTCGCGGCGTCGATGCCGGCGGGCGGCGGGTCATGCGGCATGTCGTGCGTCTTGAACATCGGGCCGGCGCCGGCGCGCGCGTCGCGACCGGCGTCGACCTCGAGCCGAGCAAAAGTCGAGCCCGCGAGCACGCGGCATCGGTCGGTTGCAGCCGACCGGGCGACGTGCGATCAGGCATGGACTACCCCACGCGGAGGAGAACCCCATGGCGCTCAAGGAAGGCGAGAAGATTCCCGACGTGAAGCTGACGGAAATGGTCGACGGCCGGCCGTCGCAGGTGTCCCTCGCGGAGCTCTCGAAGGGCAAGCGCATCGTCGTGTTCGCCGTTCCCGGCGCCTTCACCCCGACGTGCTCGATGAAGCACCTCCCGGGTTTCGTCGACCAGAACGCCGCGATCCGCGCCAAGGGCGTCGACGAGATCGTCTGCATCTCCGTGAACGACGCCTTCGTGATGGACGCGTGGGGGAAGCAGAGCAGCGCCGGCGGCAAGGTGCGCATGCTGGCGGACGGCAACGGCGAGTTCACCCGCGCCGTCGGACTGGCGCTCGACGCCTCCGGGTTCGGGATGGGCGAGCGCTCGCAGCGCTACGCGATGATCCTGCGGAACGGCACGGTGGAGGCGCTGATGCCGGAGCCGGGGCCGGGGCTCAGCGCGTCGAGCGCGGACGCCGTTCTCGCACGACTGTAGCGGCGCCGCCGCGACGATGGACACCGACGACGCGTCCGCGGGCTTCAACCGGCAGATCGCCGATGCCATGGTCGCGTCGACGGATCAGGGCGGCGGCCTGCCGCAGTACCTCGGTGTGCGCCTGCGCGAGATGACGCCGGGTCGCCTGGTCGCGACCATGGAGGTGCGCCCCGAGCTGATCACGCCGGTCGGCGCCGTCCACGGCGGCGTCATGGCGGGCTTCGTCGACCATTGTCTCGGCTGCGTGCTCTATCCGCTGATGAAGCCGCGCCAATGGGCCGCCACCACGGAGTTCAAGCTCAACTACCTGCGCGCGGTGAAGGCCGGCACGCTGACCGCGGAGTCGACCGTACTCTCGATCGGCCGCCGCTCCGCCGTCGTCCGCGTCGACGTCACCAACGGCGGCGCGCTCGTCTGCGTCGCGCAGGGGACCTTGCTGATCTCCGACCCGCCCAGTAGCACATAGGGAAGGAGCGGCGCGCATGGGATCGAAGATCGACAAATCCGAGGAAGAGTGGCGGCGTGAGCTGACGCCGGAGCAATATGCCGTCTGCCGCGAGAAGAGCACGGAGCGGGCCTTCACCGGCGCCTACTGGAACCACCACGAGCCCGGCGTCTATCGCTGCGTCGCGTGCGGCGAGCCGCTCTTCAGCTCCGAGACCAAGTTCGACTCGGGAAGCGGCTGGCCGAGCTTCACCGCGCCCGTCGAGGACGGCGGCGTCGCGACCGACGAGGACCTGAGCCACGGCATGCGACGGACGGAGGTCACGTGCGCGGGCTGCGGCGCGCATCTCGGCCACGTCTTCGACGACGGGCCGGCGCCGACCGGGCAGCGCTACTGCATCAATTCCGTGTCGCTCGACTTCGCGCGCGACAAGTCGCGCTAGCCGCCTCGCGCTCGCCGCGCCCGGCGCTACAGGCTGCCCCGCACGACGCGCGCGCGGAGCTGGGTATCGTCGAGGTCGACGCTCACCGTTCCGTCGCCGAATCCGACGTCGAACGCGAAGAGCGGGGGACTGAGGAACGTCGTCCCGCTCCAGTACGACGCGCCGCCCGTGGCGCCGAAGATCGGATCGATGCACGGGATGGTGACGCACGGGTACGGCTCGAGCAGGATCGTCTGCAGCTCGAGCACGGTCGGCAGCCGCCAGTCGCACTGCGACGCGAAGCACGCGTCCGCGACGAGCGACACGAAGGTGGTGAACAACGCGCCGTCCGCCTGCGGCAGGGTCAGGCTCCATCGGTAGAGGTTGTCGACGCAGTGGTTGTCGAGGCAGGCCGCGTCCTTCTGCTCCCACTGCAGGCCGGTGAGGTGATCGGTCACCGTGCCGTCGCCGTTGTCGACGAAGCGCGGCGCGTCGCAGGTCGACCCGGAACCCGCCGTCTTCGCCTGCAGCTTCGCCCACACGGCGGTGTACTTCACGCGGCACTTGGAGAGCTTGGCGTTCATGCCGGAGCCGTCGACGGTGGCCGCGAACTTGCCGAGCACCTTCTGCTCGCAGAGGGCGTACTTCCCGGCGGCCTTGTAGCGCCCGATCTGGCAGATCTCCTCGGGCGCCGCGGCGCGGGCCGCGCCTGCGGGGAGGACGACGAGCACGAGGGCGGCGAAGAGGATGGGCAGCCGGCGCGACATGGGCATGAGGACTCCTCCGGGGCGCGCTACGCGCCGTCGAGCCATCCCCCGGGACCATGGCGCGTGTCAAGGACTTTTCTCCCGCGCGGGTGCGACACGGGATGGGCGACGGCCGCCGCGCACGACCGGAATCAGCCCTTGACGCGGCTGCGCCACACCGCCGGCTTCTTGCTGCGACGGCGGATGGCGACCTTCGAGGAGTCCCGCATCAGGGCCTGCAGGGCGCCGGTCGGATCGCCGCTGGCGGCCTTGCGGACGTCGCCGCCCTCCTGCCACGCGATCTCGGCGAGCAGGCGATCCGACACCACCGAACGCGGCGCCGTCTCGGTGATGTCCACGTCAGACGCCGCGGCATCCCGATGCTTGATGAGGAGCCAGGACGCTCGGTCCGACGCGACGGCGCCGGGCCGACCACGCGTCCGCACGAGCACCCACGACCCGCCGAGCTTCCGTCCGGCGAGCGTGAACTTGAGCTCGCCCCTTGCGAGCGCCGCGTCGACCTCCTCGACCTGCGGCGCCCACGTGCCCTGATCCCAGACCATCACCGTTCCGCCGCCATACTCGCCCTCGGGGATGATGCCCTCGAAGCGCGCGTACTCGATCGGGTGGTCCTCGGTCTGCATCGCGAGCCGCTTCACGGCGGGATCGAGTGACGGGCCTTTCGGCACCGCCCACGACAGCAGCACCCCGCGCCACTCGAGACGGAAATCGTAGTGCAGGCGCGTCGCGCGGTGCTTCTGCACGACGAAGCGCAGCGCGCGCGCGCGGCCCTTCCGCGGCCGTTTGCCGGCCGGCTCGGGCGTGACGCCGAAGCGACGCTTGCGCTTGTATTCGGTCAGGCCCATGGCGTCGCGTGTAGCACAGAGACACCGCCCCCGCGCGCGCCGCTCGCGACCCCGATACGCGGCCGGCCTGGCTCAGTGGTGACGGCGGCCGGCCTGCTCCTCGTAGTACGACCGCCCGCGCTCGTAGCCGCGTCGGAACGTCTCGCTGCGGGCCGCGTGGCCGTGCCGATCGGCGAGATCCCTCGCCGCATCGTCGAAGCGCTTCCCGCGAAGGTCGGGATGGAGCGCCGCCTCGACGCCGTGACGATAGCTCGGCTCCTGGTACTCCTCGTCCTCGCCGCGCATGCCGATCCACCAGCGCTCGCGCGCCGTATCGATGTCCTCCGCACCGGCCGCGCGAAGCACGGCGCGCGCGGCGTCGATCGGCCCGTCGTCGTCGCCGAGGGCGATGACGACGCTGTGCCCCTTCCGCAGCGCGTCCTCGTAGAGGAAGAGCTCGTCCTTCGGAACGCCTTCCGAGAGGGACTCCTCGAGCGCGTGGCCCACGACGCCGCCGCCGACCGCCCCGAAGAGGCCGAGCAACGCGCTCGCGACCGTGCCCGCGGCGAAGACCGACCCGATGCCGGGCACGAGCGCGAGCAGACCGATGCCCGCCGACGCCCCCGCCGCCGCGCCGACGACGCCGCCGATCGCCGTTCCCGTACCGGGCCCCTCGGTGTCGGAGGTCTTCACCGCCGCGATGTCCGCCTCGGTCGCGCCGGGCGCGAGGAGGTTGACGTCCTCGCGCCGGAGCCCGAGCCCGACCAGACGCTCGGCGGCCTGCTCCGCCTCGGCGCGCCGCTCGAAGATGCCGACGACGCTCTTCATGGTGCCCCCTTTTTGACCCGTGGCGAGCCTCACCCGCGACGAGTATCTGCTGCCATCGTCGCAAGACCCGTGCCCCCGCGGCGCATGCGCACGCGGTGCGCGCGCCAGGGAAAACACGCCTCCCGCCGTTCGTGTGCGGGTCCGCGCGCAGATGTTGCATCCGTCCCGTGGTAGGAATTGCAAGCGGGGCGGCCCTGGCAGGCGATCGGTGGTGACGGTCGGCGACGTCGTCCACGGCGGCGCCGTCAGCGCGTTGACCGATACGGCCGCGATGGCGGCGTCCTGGTCCGAGCCGGATTCTGCTGACGGCGGAGGCGCGCATCGTGCGGCGCGGCCGGAGCCTGCACGTCTCGCGGTCGACGGGCGCGACGCGGCCGGCCGAATCGTCGCGGTCGGCCTGGTGACCTACACGCTCGGCTGAGCGGCGCGGCGCCCCTTCAGCACGACGACCGCGAGGGGCGGCGCGACGAGCGTCAGGGATTGCGCGTGGCCGTGCCATGCGAGCGGCGTGCTCGACACACGCCCGAGGTTTCCCTGCCCGCTGCCGCCGTAGACGGCGGCGTCGCCGTTCAGGACTTCGCGCCAGTCGCCCGGCCAGGGCACACCGACCCGGTAGGCGAGGCGCGGCACCGGCGTGCAGTTGCAGACGAACAGCAGCGCCTCGCCCGGGTCCGCTCCGTAGCGCAGGAAGCTGATCACGCTCTGCTCGGCGTCGTTGCAATCGACCCACGCGAAGCCGGCGATGTCGGTGTCGCGCTCGTGCAGCGCCGCCTCCCCGCGGTACAGGCGATTGAGGTCGGCGACGAGGCGGCGCACGCCCTCGTGCCTGGGGTACCGCAGCAGATCCCAGTCGAGGCTGCGATCGTGACTCCACTCCCGCCACTGCGCGATCTCGTCGCCCATCCACAGCAGCTTCTTGCCCGGCTGGCCGAACATCATGCCGAGGAGCAGGCGGAGGTTGGCGAACTTCTGCCACTCGTCGCCCGGCATCCTGGCGAGCAGCGCGCCTTTGCCGTGCACCACCTCGTCGTGGGAGAGCGGCAGGACGAACTGCTCGTGCCAGGCGTAGAGCATGCGGAACGTGAGCAGGTCGTGGTGATGGCGCCGGTGGACCGGGTCGTGCGCCATGTAGCTCAGGGTGTCGTGCATCCATCCCATGTCCCACTTGTAGTCGAACCCGAGACCGCCGACGTAGGTCGGGCGCGACACCATCGGCCACGCCGTGGATTCCTCGGCGATCGTGACGACGTCGGGATGCTCGCCGTGCACGCGCTCGTTCAGGCGCCGGAGGAACGCGATCGCGTCGAGGTTCTCGCGGCCGCCGAAGCGGTTCGGGATCCACTCGCCGGGCGTACGCGAGTAGTCGAGGTAGAGCATCGAGGCCACCGCGTCGATGCGCAGGCCGTCGAAATGGTAGCGCTCCAGCCAGAAGAGCGCGCTCGCGAGCAGGAAATTGGCGACCTCGTTGCGCCCATAGTTGAAGACGAGCGTGCCCCAGTCGGGATGCCGGCCCTGGCGCGGGTCCGCGTGCTCGTACAGGTGCGTGCCGTCGAAATAGCCGAGCCCGTGCTCGTCGGTCGGGAAATGCGCCGGCACCCAGTCGAGGATGACGCCGATGCCGGCGCGATGGAGCGCGTCGACGAGGAGCATGAAGTCCTGCGGCGGGCCGAAGCGGCCGGTCGGCGCGAAGTAGCCGGCGGTCTGGTAGCCCCACGAGCCGTCGAAGGGATGCTCGGTGATCGGCAGCAGCTCGACGTGCGTGAAGCCGGCGCCGCGGATGTAGGCCGGCAGCGTCTCGGCGAGCTCGCGGTAGGTGAGCCAGCGATCCCCCTCTTCCGGTTTCCGCCGCCACGATCCGAGATGCACCTCGTAGATCGAGATCGGGGCGTCGAGGGCGTGACGCCGCCCGCGCGTCTCCATCCAGTCGGCGTCCCGCCACGCGTAGGTCGACAGATCGGCCACCTTCGACGCCGTGCGCGGCCGCAGCTCGGCCGCGAAGGCGAACGGATCGGCCTTCTCGACGCGGTAGCCGTGATAGCGGGAGTCGATGGCGAGCTTGTAGAGCGCGCCCGCCTGCACCTCCGGGACGAAGCCCTCCCACACCCCGGCGGCGCTGCCGGCGAGGGGGTGGACGCCGCGCCGCCAGCCGTTGAAGTCGCCCACCACGGAGACGCGCTCCGCGTTCGGGGCCCACACCGCGAAGCGCGTGCCGCGCACGCCCTCGACGATCGCGAGGTGCGCGCCGAGCTTGTCGTACAGCCGGACGTGCGTGCCCTCGGCGAAGAGATGCCGGTCGTAGTCGCTGAACGACCGCGCCGACGGCGGCGCGGCCCGACCCGGCGGCGACCCGCCACCCGCGTCCGGCCCGGGACGGTCGGGGCGCGCCGTCACGACGGGGCACCGTCCCGCCGCACCACGAAGGCGTGCGCCGGCATCACGGCGAAATCCAGGCGACCCGCTCCATCAGCGGGGCTCGAGCCGCAGCACGGCCAGGGCGCGTGCGCCGAGATCGTAGCGATGGCCGCGACGGAAGTGGCGCGGCATCGAGGCCGGAGCGGCGGTATCGAGCAGGAGCTCCCACCGCTCGCCGGCCCCGGTCGACGGCAGCTTGAAGGATACGGCCTCGTGGTACGCGTTGAACAGCAGCACCAGCGTATTCGGCAGGCGGCGCGCGTCGTCCTGCGCGGGCTCGGCGGCGATGCGCACGGCCAGCGTGCGGATCGCCGAGTTCCAGTCGTCGTCCGACATCTCGCGTCCGTTCGACGACAGCCACGTGAGATCCTTCATGCCGAGCTCGCGCACCCGCCGCCCGTGCAGGAAGCGGCGGCGACGCAGCGCATGGTTCTCGACCCGCAGCTCGAGCACCCGGCCGACGAACTCGAGGAACGCGCGGCGCTCGGCATCCAGATCCCAGTGCAGCCAGCTCAGCTCGTTGTCCTGGCAGTAGGCGTTGTTGTTGCCCCGCTGCGTGTGTCCCAGCTCGTCGCCGCCGCGGATCATCGGAACCCCCTGGGAGAGCAGCAGCGTCGCGACGAAATTGCGCTTCTGGCGCTCGCGCAGCTCGCGCACCGCGGGATCGTCGGTCGGCCCCTCGACGCCGCAGTTCCAGCTGAGGTTGTTGTCGTCACCGTCGCGGTTGTCCTCGAGATTCTCCTCGTTGTGCTTGTCGTTGTAGCTGACGAGGTCCTGCAGCGAGAAGCCGTCGTGCGCCGTGATGAAATTGATGCTGGCGTACGGGCGCCGCCCGCTGTGCTCGTAGAGATCGGCGCTCCCGGAGAGACGCGTCGCCAGCTCCGAGACCGCGCCGCCGTCGCCGCGCCAGAAGCGGCGGATGGCGTCGCGGTATTTGCCGTTCCACTCCGTCCACAACACCGGGAAGTTGCCCACCTGGTAGCCGCCCTCACCGAGATCCCACGGCTCGGCGATGAGCTTGACCTGCGAGAGGACCGGATCCTGGTGGATGATGTCGAAGAAGGCGCCGAGCTTGTCGACCTCGTACAGCTCCCGCGCGAGCGCGCTCGCGAGATCGAAGCGGAAGCCATCGACGTGCATGTCGATCACCCAGTAGCGCAGGCTGTCCATGATGAGCTGGAGCACGCGCGGGTGCGTCATGTCGAGCGTGTTGCCGCAGCCGGTGAAGTCCGTGTAGTAGCGGCGGTCGGGCTCGGTGAGACGGTAGTAGGCGCGGTTGTCGATGCCGCGCAACGAGAGCGTCGGCCCGAGGTGATTGCCCTCGGCGGTGTGGTTGTAGACGACGTCGAGGATCACCTCGATACCGGCCGCATGCAGCGCGCGCACCATCATCTTGAACTCGCGCACGCCGTCGACCGGCGTCCACGAGGCCGTGTAGCGCGTCTCGGGCGCGAAGAACGACAGCGTGTTGTATCCCCAGAAGTTGCTGAGGCCCTTCTGGAGGAGATGACGGTCGTTGACGTGGTGGTGGACCGGCATCAGCTCGACGGCCGTGATGCCGAGCGCCCGCAGGTGGCCGATGGCGGCCTCGGAGACCAGCCCCGCGTAGGTGCCGCGCAGCGACTCCGGCACGTCGGGATGGAGCTGGGTGAAGCCCTTCACGTGCAGCTCGTAGATGACGGTCTCGTGCCAGGGGGTGCGCGGCGGGTGATCGTCGCCCCAGGTGAAGGCGGGATCGACGACGGCCGCGAGCGGCGCCAGCGCCGCGTTGTCGCGATCGTCGCGCGAGAGATCCTCGGTGGGGTCGCCGATCGTATAGCCGAAGTTCTCGTCGCCCCATCGCGTCGTCCGCCCGATCGCCTTGGCGTAGGCGTCGAGCACCACCTTGGCCGGGTTGAAGCGCTGCCCGGCGCCCGGCTCGTACGGTCCGTGGACGCGGTAGCCGTAGAGTTGCCCCGGGCGGATGCCGCTCACGTAGCCGTGCCAGACCATGTCGGTCTGCTCCGGTAGCGTGATGCGTGCCGACTCGGACGTGCTGTCGGGCCCGTCGAACAGGCAGAGCTCGACCGCGCTGGCATGCTCCGAGAAGAGCGCGAAGTTCACGCCGACGCCGTCCCACGTCGCCCCGAGCGGATACGGTTGCCCCGGCCGGATCTTCACCGTTGTCCCTGCTGCCCGTCGCCGCTGCCCACGTCGACCAACGTGCGCGAGCGCACGGGAAAACTCAACCCGGCCGTCGATCGGGCCCGCGCGATGCAGTATTTTCGGCGGTGGGATGTAGGAATTGCAGGCCGGGCATGGATCGCTCTGCGCACCCGGACAAACAGCACCGAGCGCGGCCCGGACGCCGCCGCGTGAGTGGCAAGAACCTCAACGAGATCGCGCACCCGGCCCGCCGGGAGCGGCGCGGCGCCGCGGCGCCGCGCCTTGGCACGCGCATCGCTCGGTGAAGTACGGGAGGACGGAGGGCATGACGTATCAAGCAAAGACGTTTCCGTTGCACGGGCTGCACGGCATCTCGGACCGGACGTTGGAGATGCACTTCAAGCTCTACGAGGGCTACGTCACCGAGACGAACCGCCTGACGGGCAAGCTGGCCGGGTTTCTCGCCGACGGGAAGGTCGATCAGGAGGAGATGCCGGCCTACTCCGAGCTCAACCGCCGACTCGGGTTCGAGTACAACGGCATGGTGCTGCACGAATACTACTTCGAGAACCTCTCACGCTCGGGCGGCGGCGACGCCGACGCGCGCTCGGCGTTCCATGCTGCGGCGGCGCGCAGCTTCGGCAGCTACGACATCTGGAAGGTCGATTTCGTCGGCGTCGGAAAGATGCGGGGCGTGGGATGGGCGATCTGCTTCCAGGACCCGATGAGCGGACGCGTCTCGAACCACTGGGTGAGCCTGCACGAGGTCGGCAACGTCGCCGGGTTCCATCCGATCCTGGTCATGGACGTGTGGGAGCACGCGTTTCTGCTCGACTACAAGCCGGCGGAGCGCGGCAAGTACATCGAAGCGTTCTTCGCCAACGTCGATTGGAGCGCGGTCGACCGGCGCATGACGCCGCAGGCCACGCAGCGCGCCGCGGCGGGGGGACGGTCGTGAGCGAAGACGCGGGAACGCCTCCGGAGCGTCAACCGCAGCGCCTCGCGGTCAAGCTCTACCGCACCCACGACCTGCTCACGGTCGCGGCGCCGATGCCCGGTCTCGGACCGGGGGACGTCGGCGTGGTCGTCACGCCGGAGCGCAAGCTGATCATCGTCGGCCGCCCCTGCGCGGACGCGGACGCCAATTGCAACACGCTCAAGCTCGCGGACAAGGACGTGCTGCTGAACGAGTGGGAGGTGGGACCGTACCGGCGCGAGATCACGCTGCCGGCCGACGTCGACGCCGAGGCGGCCACCGTGACCTATGGCAACGGCATCCTGGTCATCGCGCTGCCGCTCGCGGCGCAGACGCGGCCCGCCCGCCTGACGCTCGAGAACACCAATCCGCGGCCACGCGGCGCGCGGCTGGGACGCGCGCACCGCCGGTTCGACGGCGCAACGAGCGGCGCGAAGCGGCCGTCGGTCGGCCTCGGCCGCGCCGCGACGTTGCTCGGCGGCGGCCTCGCGGCGCTCTACTTCGCGCGCCGCGGCTCGGGCACGCTCGGCCTCGCGGCGCTGGCCACGAGCGCGCTGCTACCGCGGCTGATGCGCTTCGCGCCCGACGACGACGGCGACGGCGCCGCGGACACGGAGCCGCTCCGGGCACCGCCCCAGGAGTCGGCGCGCGGCGGCGACGCCGGCATACCGGCGGCCGGAAGGGTCGACGAAGCCTCGGAGGAGTCGTTTCCGGCGAGCGATCCCCCGAGCTGGACGGGGACGCGCGCGCACGCGCACGACTGACGGGCCTCGCCGTTCGCCCGGTGGGCGCCGGATCCGTGCGCGCGACACGTTGACCGACGCGTCTCGGGTCGCTATCTGCGAGCGCACGTGGCGAAGACCGTCCTGATCTTCGGAGACAGCAACACGCGCGGATACGGAGTCGGTCGACGGCACCGCTACGCGACCGTCGTCGCCGGGACGCTCGCCGCAGCGACGCGCGAGCCATGGACCTTCGCCGTGCGAAGCGCGGAGAGCGATTTCCGCGTGATCGCCAGCAAGCTGCACGAGGCGGTCGCACGCCATCGCCCCGACGTCCTGGTGTGGCAGTTGCCGACCGGGCCGATCGCCTACTTCGTGCAGTACCCCTGGTGGGTGCGGCCGATCCGGAATGCCTACAACCGGCTCTTCCGCGCCCGGAAGGAGTTGGGGATCCGCCGTGACATGACACGCCTCACGGCGAACGATAGCGAGGCGCGTCGCACCGCGGAGGCCGAAGGATTGTACCTGGACGCCGTCTATCGCTGGCGGCCCGCTTCGTGGCCGCTCACCCGCCACGCCAACGGCTGGCTCGCCGCACGCTATGGGTTCGTCACCAAGGCGACGCGCGAGCGCTACCTCGAGCTGATCGCGCGCCATCGCGACCGCATGCGCGAGCGGACCGCGGCTCCCCTCCTCTTCCTCGGCCCGCTGCCGCACAGCGAGTACATGTACCCTCGCTTCAACGAGCGCGTCGTCGCGTGGAGCGGCGACCTGGCGCGCCTCCTCCACCGCCCGGACGACGGCGGGATCTACCTCGACGTGCACGCCGCGCTCGCCGCGCACCTCGATCGCTTCATCCTCCGCGACGGCGCCCATCTCACCCGCGAGGGCCACCGCGCGCTGGCCGGGCTGGTCGCCCCCGCGCTGCTCGCGCTGCTGCAGTCCTGCGAAACGTCGCGGCAACCGCGCTACGAAGTGTCGTAGCATCGCCGCGGCCCGCGCCGGCGGGCCCGGCAGCCGCACCCGCGGCGTCCCACACCCCCGAGGGGCCTAAAGTCGCCGGGCTAACCTGACGATTAGCCTACGGATGTCCCTCGACGACTCCGGCCTGCGCGGCTTTCGCACCGCCTATCAGCTCGAGACGGTACCCATCTTGCGCCAGCGGCTCTCGGTGGCGATGGCGATCTTCGTCTTCTTCATGGGCGTCGGCACCGTCTTCGAGGTGCGTTCGTTTCCGGAGCGGGCACACTTCGCGCTTCTCCTCTACGGCATCGAGGTGGTGATCGCGGTCGGCGGCTCCCTCATCTGCTGGCTGCCTCGCATGCGCACGCACGCGAGCACGATCGCGGCGCTCACGTCGGTGAGCCTGGCGGCGTGCATCAACACCTACCACGGCACGGTACACGCGCAGGCGGAGCGCGTCGCGATCGTGCTCGGCTGCGTGCTGAACACGCTGTCGGTCACGTTGCCATGGGGATGGATCCCGCAGTCGATCGCGGCCCTCGGCAGCTTCGTGACCTTCCTGATCGCGGGACCGCACCTGGTCACGCCGGACGCGTTCGGCATCCCGGTCACCGTGCTGCTCGCCGCCGGGACGACCTCGGTGTGGGGCGCGGTCTTCCTCGATCGGTACCGCTTCGAGGCGTTCCGCCGTACCGCCCTGCAGACCGAGGAGGCCGAGATCGCCGCGGCGCTCGCCCACGTAGGCGAGACGCTGTCGCAGCACCTCGGGGAGGCCGATGTGCTGGAGCACGTCAACCGGCTCGCCGTCGGCGCGATCGGCTGCGACTTCGCGAGCCTCTTCCTCATGAACGAGCGACGCAACGTCTATTGGCTGGCGTCGAACGTCGGCTCGCGGCCCGAGGTGGTCGCGGAGCTGAAGCACCTCGAGTTCCCGCCGGACAGCATGCCGCTCCTCGAGATGCTGCGGCCGGGCGAGCTCATCGAGGTGGCCGACGCCGCCCGCGACACGCGCGTGCCACCCGAGCTGAGTCGCCGTCTCGACGTCGCGTCGGAGCTGCTGGCGCCGATCGGCCGGCGCGATCGGATCATCGGGGTGCTCGTCGTCGGCTACGGCCGGCGGACCGGGTCCTTCTCGAGCCGCGAGCGGCGTCTCGCCCTCGGCATCGCCCACACGACCGCGATCACCCTCGAGAACGGGCGCCTCATCGCGGATCTGCAATCGGCCAACCGTCTGAAGTCGGAGTTCGTGGCGACCATGTCGCACGAGCTGCGCACGCCGCTGAACGTCATCATGGGCTACACGGAGATGCTTGCCGATCGCGCCTTCGACCCGGGGCAGCCCGAGTGGCACGGCACGATCGCGCGCATCCAGGAGCACTCCGTCGGCCTGCTCGAGCTGGTGAACGCGACGCTCGACATGGGGCGCCTCGAGTCGGGCCGCGAGACGGTGATCATGGAAGAGGTCGACGTCGATCGCCTCCTCGGGGAGCTGGCGCGCGAGCTGAAGCCCCTCGCACCCGAGGGTGTCACCCTCACCTGGATCTGCGGCATCGGCCGCGGCCCGATCCTGGCCGACGGCGCGAAGCTGAAGACCATCCTGAAGAACCTGATCGGCAACGCGCTCAAGTTCACGCCGACCGGCTCGGTCCACGTCGAGGCGCGACCGTCCGAGGACGCCGAGGGCACCGAGGAGGTGACGTTCTCGGTGGCGGACAGCGGTATCGGCATCGCCCCGGAGAACCTGTCGATGGTGTTCGAGATGTTCCGCCAGGTGGACAGCTCGCCCACCCGACGCTTCAGCGGCGTCGGTCTCGGCCTCCACATCGTGAAGCGCCTCGTCGAGCTCCTCGGGGGCGCCATCCGGGTCCAGAGCACGCCCGCGGTCGGATCCACGTTCACGGTCACGATCCCGCTGCGCCGTCCGCCGGCGGCGATGACCCACGAGGAGCCACGCCGCGCGGCGCGATGAGCCCTGCGGGCGACGCCCATGACGTCGTCGGCCGAGCACGGGGCGCCTTGACCGGCCGTCCCGTGCTCGTGAGAATCACCGCGTGGAGACCGCCGAGCTCGTCATGCTGCTGGTCGTCGCCGGCGTCTTCTATGCGGCGCTCGCACCGCTGCGTCGCGCGATCGTGCGGCGCCTGCTCCGCGGACGCACGCGCGGACGGGGACAGGTGATTCCGCTGGTGCGGGACGCCGATGGCGTCTATACGCCGTCCAGGCAGGTGAGGAGGAGCGATGGCGACGAACGGTGACGCGCGTTTCGACGCGCACGCGCAGGCACGGGCGGTGAGCAGCTTCGTATCGCTCGTTATCGTGGTGCTGGTGCTGGGGGCGATCTACAGCTCCTTTGCGGTCATCAAGCCCGGCAACGTGGGCGTCGTATTCAACCGCTTCTCGGGAAGCCTGCGCGCCGCGGGCCAGGGCGTGGTGTGGCGCATCCCCTGGGTCACCCAGGTACAGTCGTACCCGGTCGCGCTCCGCACCTACTCGATGGTCGCCCGGTCCCTGGAGGGATCGTCGCAGGGCGACGACTCCATCGACCTGCCGACGCGCGAGGGGCAGCACATCCGCCAGGACATCTCGGTCACCTACAACACCAGTCAGGAGAAGGCCGCCGACGTCTTCCGCTCGTTCCGCGGCGCCGACATCGAGGACATCGAGGCGACCTTCATCCGGCGCACGATCATCACGGTGTCGCAGAACGTCGCCGGGCAGATGGCGCTCACCGATCTGATCTCCAATCAGCGCGGGACGTTGCAGGACTCGATCCAGGAGCAGCTCGGCCTGCAGATGGAGAAGATGGGCTTCGTCGTCGACAAGGTGAACCTCGGCGCGAGCCACCTGCCGCAGGCCATCGAGGCGCAGATGCAGCAGAAGATGGCGGCCCAGCAGCAGGCGCAGCAGGCCGAGTACGAGCTGCAGCGCCAGCAGACGCTCGCCAAGGCGAAGGTCGCCGAGGCCGAGGGCGACGCCCAGGCGACGCTCGTGAAGGCGAAGGCGCAGGCGGAGGCGAACCGGATGCTGCAGGAAACCCTGACGCCGCTGCTCGTGCAGTCGAAGGCGCTCGACCGCTGGAACGGCACCTTGCCGCAGTTCGCGGGCGGCGGCGCGGTTCCGTTCGTGAACCTCACTCCCGAGCTCGGGAACGAGCGCGAGCGCCGCTAGGCGCGGGCCGCCGGGTCACCCCGCGTCGCCCCGCCCGGCGGACGCCCCTCGGACGCGCTCACCACCTGGCGTAGTGCTGCTCCATGTAGCCGAGCAGGCCCTCGACCTCGAAGCGCTCGCCGTCCCCGGCCGCGAGGGTGCCGTAGTAGCGCCCGAAGAGCTGATGGAAGTCGGTTGCCACGAGCAGGGCGTTGACGCGCTCGGCGTGGCGGCCCTCGGGATGGAACTCGAGCGCCAGCCGGCCGTCATACGAGGTGACGCGCCACGGCCGCATGAGATCGCGGCGATCGTAGTCGAAGGCGATCGTGTCGAGCTTGTGCAGCCGCCCGTCGAGCCAGAAACAGTTCTCCGTGAAGCTCGTCTCGTTGACGCCGCACGACACGTTCATCCCGACGACGCGGCCGTCGCCGAGGGCGCCGGCGAGACATCCCCAGTTCCAGAACGTCTCCCGCCGCATGTAGCCGGCGCTCCAGTCGTGATGGCCGTAGATCGGTAGAGCGCCCAGATCGAACGTCCGGCCCTCCCACGTCAGCGAGCCGGTGAGACGCTGGCCGGCGGTCTTGCGCGCATAGACCCACCCCGTCGCCCCGGCGCGCGTGCAGATGCGCATCGGCTCGATCGGCGGCCGATCCTCCCGGAACACGGCGTCGATCGCGAGCGTGTCGCCGACGTGCGCGACGAGCCGGCGCCGCGGCGGCCCGCTCTCGCCCGTCATCGAGATGCGCGCCTGGCGCGCGGCGAAGAGGCAGTCGCCCGTCTCCGGCGTCTGCGTGAAGCAGGTCCGCCGCGCGAGCGGTTGCGTGAAGCTGTACTCCGCGAAGCGGCGCGTCGCGGGATCATAACAGTACGCGAACGCGGTGCCGACGTACTTGAGATCCGTGATCGCGCAGCCGAAGACCAGCGACTCCGACAGGGCGCCGAGGAACTGGAACTGGTTGAAGCCGAAGCGCCGCGCCCACCGGCGCGCCGGACGTCCGAACGGCGTGGTGAGCGCGAAGTCGCGGTAGTTCACCTCGGTGATCGGCTGCGCGAAGATGCCGAGCCGCACGTCGCCCGCGGCGTCCACCAGGCGCCCGTCGTGTGCGGCCGTAGAGGTGGGACCCCCGTCCTCGGCGGCACCCACGCGGTCAGGCCGGACCACGGAGGAGCGGCACCGCGGCCCTCGCATGGATGTACTTCTCGGTGACCAGGCCGCCCTCCTATTCGCCGAGCAGGTGGAGCGCGAGGTGGCGCTCGAACCTGCCGGCACGATGCTCGAAGACGTACACCGCCTGCCACGGCCCGAGGGCGAGACGCGCCTCCTGCACCGGCACGGCGACCTGGGTCGCGGTGAGCGCGGCGCGGATGTGGCCCGGCATGTCGTCCGGGCCCTCCGTCACGTGGCGGTACCGCTGCACGTCCTCGGGGACGAGCCGTCGAAAGAAGTCGGCGAGATCGCGCAGGACGTCGGGATCCGCGTTCTCCTGGATCGTGAGCGACGCCGAGGTGTGTTGGACGAACACGGTGAGCAGCCCGTCGCGGATGCCCGCGCCCCCGACCCACGCGGCGAGCCCGGCCGTCACGTCGTAGAGCCCCGGGCCCGCCGTCGCGACCGTGAGGCGGTGCAGCGCCTGCTTCATCGCGACACCCGCGTCCGCTTCCGCCTCAGGCGCGACCGGGCTCCACGCCGCCGGCATCGATCAGCGCCGCCAACTGCGTGCGCTGGTAGGGGCCGTCGCCGTACAGGAACTGGTTGTGCTTCTGGCGTTTCACGTAGATGATGGACGTCGCATTCCCAGGTGAAGCCGATGCCGCCGTGCAGCTGGATGGAGCGATCGGAGCAGAACGCGGCGGCGTCGGACGCCGCGGCCTTCGCCATCCGCGCCAGGCGCGGGGCGTCCGCCGGATCGGCGTCGATGGCGCAGGCCGCCGCGTAGATGAGGGAGCGGGCGCGATCGACGTCGATCATCATGTTGACGATCGGATGCTTCACCGCCTGGAAGAAGCCGATCGGATGGTCGAACTGCGTGCGCACGCGTGCGTACTCGGCGGTCGTCTGGAGCTGCCACTCCGCGGCGCCGCACATGTCGGCGGCGACGATGGTGAGGATCGCCGGGAGGCGCGGCGTCGATCACCGCGGCGGCCGTGCCGCGGAGCCGCGACGAGGCTCGCGGCGTCGATCCGGACGTCGTCGAACGCGAGACGCGCCTGGTCGCGCGTGAGGTCGGCGATGCGATCGGGGTGGATCGTGAGGCCGGGCGCGTCCGCGCCGACGGCGTAGAGGCCGAGACCGCCCTCCCCTGCGCGCGGCGACCACGAAGAAGCCCGCCTTCCGCGCGTCCTGCACGAACGCCGCCTCGCCGCGCAGCACGAGGTCGCGCCCGTGGCGCTCGACGCGCACGGCCGTGTGCGCCGGATTCCACGAGCCCGACGGCGGCGTGAGCGCGAGCGTCGCGGGCGTGCCGGCGGCGATGCGCTCGAGCCACGCGGGCGCGGCCGGCGGATGCTGCAGACGCGGTCCGCTCCCGGCCGCGGCCGCGGCGGCCCGCTCGGCGGCGGCTCGCAGCACGACGGTCGCGATCAGCGTCGCGATGAGCGGCGACGGCAGCGCGGCACGCCCGATCTCCTCGGCGAGCGCGGCGACCGCGATCATCTTCATGCCCGCGCCGCCGGCCGTCCTCCGGCACCGCCAGCGCCGTCCAGCCGAGCTCGACCATCTGCTCCCAGAGGCGCTCGTCCCACGGGTGCTGGCTGGACCGCGCTCTCGTAGGCGGTCTTGTGGTCACGCGCGACGAGCGCACGTAGCGTCTCGATCCCGGCGGCGTCCTTCAGCAACTTGCGCGCCGAGTCGCGCACCATCTGCTCCTCCGCGCCGAACCCGAAGTCTTTCGGCTGTGCCATGGGCATCCCTACTTCGACTTCGCGAGGCCGAGGACGCGCTCGCCGAGGATGTTGCGTTGGATCTCGTTGCTGCCGGCCGCGATCGTGAAGCCGTACGAGTTCAGGTACGCGAGCGGCCACTGGCCGTTCTCGGGCGCGTGCACGTCGCCGAGGTAGAGGCTCGGCGGCGGCCCCTCGATCTCGAGCGCGACCGCGGCCATGTCCTGCATCAGCTCGCTCAGCTGCACCTTCGCCTGCAGCGGGAGGCGCATCGGATGATCCGTCAGCGGCTCGACGCGCAGCGCGCCGCGCCCTGGCGCATGCCCTCGACGCGGATCGCGAGCTGCATGACGCGGTCGCGGATCGACGGCGTCGTCCCACGCCGATCCGCCGTTCGCGGCTTGCGGCGCGCCAGCGCGACGAGCGCGTCGATCCGCTCGTCGAGCGAGATGCCGCCGCCGCTGCCCGCGCCTTCCGCCGCGCCGCGCTCGTACAGCAGCGTCGTCATCGCGACCGTCCAGCCCTTGCCGACCTCGTCGACCCGGAGCTTGTCGGGGACGACCACGTCCTCGAACAGCACCTCGTTGAAGCCGGTCTCGCCGGTGATCTTGATGAGCGGCCGCACCGTCACGCCCTTGGTGTCGGCGATCGGCACGATGAAGTACGTGAGGCCGTTGTACTTGTGCGTGCTGCTGGTGCGGCAGAGCATGATCATCCAGCTCGCGAAGTGCGCGAGGCTCGTCCAGACCTTGTGGCCGTTGATGATCCAGTTGTCGCCGTCGCGGACCGCCGACGCCTGCACGCTCGCGAGATCGCTGCCGGCGTTCGGCTCGGAGAAGCCCTGGCACCAGATCTCGTCGGCCGCGAGCAGCGGCGGCAGGAAGCGGCGCTTCTGCTCCTCGGTGCCGTGGTTGAGGATCGTCGGCGCCGCCATGCTGAGGCCGATGACGTTGACCATGTACGGAACGCGGCGCGGCCCATCTCCTGCGTCGCGATCTGCTGGAAGCCGCGTGGCCGCCGCCGCCGTACTCCTTCGGGTAGTCGCAGCCGATGAGGCCGGCCTCGTAGCACTTCTTCTCCCACGCACAGAGGTAGCGCGCTGCTCCTCGGTCATCACCTCGATCGGGCTGAGCGGCAGCCGGAAGCTCGGCGCCGCGGGCCGGTTCTCGGCGAGCCAGCGGCGGCAATACTCGCGGAACTCCTCCTGCTCGGGCGTGCTCGTGCGCTCGGACATCGCGGGGCTCCCCAAGTGCAAACTACTTAAACGGCTCGACGGCTCGATCGACGAACCGCCGCACGCGTCGCGCCAGGAGAAATGGCATGGCGTCCGCGCCCTCGCAAGCGCCAGCGGGATTGCCAGCGCGGTACATGATTCCATATCACTGCGCATGCGACGCGGACATTACGCTTTACGCATCACTGGACGATTCACTTCTCATATCTATCTCACGCGTTTGCGGCGCACCGCAGCGCTGCACGATCGGCGCGTTCCGGGGACGCGAGAAAGCGCTGCGCCGTCGGAGACCTACGCACCGGGCCCCCTGGAATGGTTCTTGGTTATTGGCTCTTCCGAAGTCGCGAAGGGAGAGCGAACGACATGTCACCTCGACGGAACCGCGCTGCTGACCATCATCAAGCTGACGGACCTGCTCATCGTGATCGGCTGCCTGGCGCTGGCGACGGTCATGGGCGCCCCCGAGCCGTACGCGTCGGCGTGGCGGTCGCCCCTGCAGATGGAGGTCACGGTCTCGCACGTCCTCCTGATGCTCGCCTACCTCGTGCTCTGGCACGTCGTGCTGAACGTGCGCGGGTTGTACCGCTCGTATCGCCTGTCGCCGGTCTCGCGCGAACTGGCGCGATCTGCTCGCGGCGATCGCGATCGCGACGGCGCCGCTCGCGGTCGCGGGATCGCTCCTCGACTTCGAGGCGATCACCGGACGCTTCCTCGTCGGATTCGTCGCCTAAAGGGTCGTCTTCCTGGGCTTCGGCCGCCGTGCGATGCGCGTCGCCGCCGGGAAGATCCGCGCTCGTCGGCCGCAACCTGCGCGACGTGGTCATCGTCGGCGACGGCAGCGTCGCGCTCGAGACGGCGACGCGGCTCGCGCAGCGCGAGGCGCTCGGCTACCGCGTCGTCGAGGTCCTGTCGCTCAGCGAGACGTCCGACCGGGCGACCCGCGAGCGGCAGAGCGCCGCGCTGCTGGCCCGCGTCGGCGAGCTGCTGAACGAGAAGGCCGATCGACGGAGATCTTCTTCGCCTCCTCGCTCGACCAGGCGCAGCCTGTCATACGTCCCCTGATCACCATGTGCGAGGACTTCGGCGTCACCCTGCGGGTGGTGGCCCAGCTCGCGCCGCTCGACTGGGCGCGCGCGTCGCTCGACGCGCTCGACGGGCAGCCGGTGCTGACGATCTCGAGCGCCCCGCCCGAGAGCGTGTGGCTCGTCGCGAAGCGCCTCATCGACATCACCGCCGCCGCCACGGGCCTGTTCGTCCCGTCGCCCCTCCTCCTCGCGATCGCGGCGGCGATCAAGCTCGACTCCAAGGGCCCCGTGTTCTTCTGCGTCAGACCCGGGTCGGCCTGAACCGCCGCCGCTTCCGCATGTTCAAGTTCCGCACGATGGTCACCGACGCCGAGGCGCAGCAGGCGGCGCTGGAGCACATGAACGAGGCCGACGGGCCGGTCTTCAAGATCGAGAACGATCCGCGCGTCACGCGCCTCGGCCGCATGCTGCGGCGCACGAGCCTCGACGAAACCGCCTCAGCACTGAACGTGCTGCTCGGCAACATGAGCCTCGTCGGCCCGCGCCCGCTGCCGCTGCGCGACGTCGACCGCATGGGCCTCGGCTGGCACCAGCGCCGCTTCGTCGTGAAGCCGGGCATCACCTGCGTGTGGCAGGT
>CAVWBS010000002.1:0-229943 GCA_963753325.1 uncultured delta proteobacterium
GGCCGGCCCCGGCCGGGCCGATCCCGAGCACGACCGTGTCGGCGGGCCTGAGCTCGGTGCGGTGGGCGCGGAGGTAACGGCGCAGGCCGATGGATGCGCCTTCGCCGGCGCCCTGGAGCAGGACGTCCACCGCGACGCCGGGGGGCGGGGCGGCGTCGAGAGAGTCGGCGAGCGCGAGCGCCACGGCCGTGCCCGAGGCGTTGTCGTTGGCGGCGGGGCCGGGGTTCGCCGCCGCCAGGTCGACGAGGAACGCGAGCGCGATCAGCAACGCTGCCGCCGGGACGATCTGAATCGCGCCGATCACATGCGAGGAGACGCCGCCGGCGATGCGGAGCACCGAGGTGCCGAGCAGCCAGACGATCGCGATCGCCGTCCAGCCGAGCCAGCCGAGGGTCAGGCCGTGGAGCGATCGCGTGAGCCGCGCAGCGGTCGAGCGGAAGATTGGGTGGTAGGCGAGCCCGGTGCGACCGGCGTCGTAGTTGGCGGTGATGATCAGGCGGACCTGCGTTGGCTGCGGCTCGTGCGGGGCGGGGGCGGTCCGGAGGGTCGCGACGATGTTCTGGCTGGCGCGCTCCGGGGTGAGCCTGCGACCGAGCGACACGCCGAACAGCTCGTCAGCGAGCAACGACACCAGCCCGATCAGGACCAGGGCCGCGCCGGTCCACGGGCTCGGGATCGCCAGCAGGCTGCCACCGATCGCCAGGATCAGGTGCCAGACGTGCGCCAGCGCCCAGTTCGGACGGCACCAGAACGGCTCGATTCGGGTCTCGCGCCCGCCGTGCCCGAGCCGCTCGGCCAGCCAGCCAGCTGCCCGCCGCTCCGCATCCGTGCCCGGGCCCCGCCGGTCAAAGCCCGCAAGTCCCGCGGCGGTCTCTGTGACCCGCATCGCCTCCGGATGATCGCAGCGACGGCGCGGATCGTGTAGAACGGCGGGCATGACGCAGACCGAGGAGCAGGAGCTTCTCGCTGTGGCGCTGGAGGCTGCCCGAGCTGCTTCGTCGGAGCTTCAGTCTCGGTACGGCCGGCGCCCGAGCGGGGTGCGCACCAAGAGCGGGCCCACCGACCTCGTATCGGACGCGGACATCTCGGCCGAGTCCGCGATCCGCGCGGTGCTGGCCGCGCGGCGGCCGGACGACGCGATCCTCGGCGAGGAGGGGGGAGCGACCGGCGACGGGAGCTTGCGATGGGTGGTCGATCCGCTCGACGGGACGATCAACTACCTGTACGAGATCCCAGCGTTCGCGGTCAGCGTGGCCGTCGAGGACGCGGACGGGACGATCGCGGGGGTCGTGATCGATCCGATCCGCGAGGAGGTGTTCGCGGGGACGCGATCGGGCGCGCCGACGCTCAACGGCGGGCCACTGCCCGAGCGGCCGAATCCGCCCGACAGCCTCGGGGTGGCGATGGTCGCCACCGGGTTCGGCTACGACCGGCAGGTTCGCACGGGCCAGGCCGAGGTGGTCGCGCGGCTGCTGCCGCACGTGCGCGACATCCGCCGAGTGGGTGCGGCGGCGCTCGACCTCACCTGGAGCGCGCTGGGGCGATTCGACGCGTTCTACGAGCGCGGGCTGCATTCGTGGGACCTCGCCGCAGGCGCTCTGGTGGCCGAGCGGTCGGGGTTGGTGGTGCGGGAGCTGCCGGAGGCCGATGGTCAGCCGTGGGGCGTGATGACCGCGCCGGCGAACATCGTCGACGAGCTGTACGAGCTGGTCGTCGGCTAGACCCGGGCCATTCGGCCATTCGGCCCTTCGGCCGGCCCCGACCGTGCATATCGCGTCAAATCCAGCGCTCTACGGCGAGGCTCGCCGTGCTGTGCACCGTATGCGTGCCGTACACGGCAGGCCTCAAATTTCGCGGCGGATTTGACGCGTTATGCACGCACCGCCCTCCACGGACTGATGCCACCGCCCGCGCGAGGACCTGAGTGCGGCGGGTGGGATTCGAACCCACACGTCCGTTCGGACAATGCCTTTTGAGAGCATCGTGTCTACCGTTCCACCACCGCCGCCAGCGTCCGGAGTGTAGATCGGCGGCCGGTCGTACGGGACGGTCCGGCTTAAGCGGGCGTGGTCCGGGCGCGGCGGGTCAGGCCGCGGCCGGGCTCGGGGGCGGCGGCCCCGCGGGCGTGAAGCCACGCCGTCTGGCCTCCTCCTCGGGGACCTCGAGCTCGACGTTCCACGCCTGGGCGAATCCGCGCATGGCGCACACGACCAGCAGGATCTGCACCGGCGCCAGGATCACGGTCAGCAGCCCGAGCATGTTCGGATCCAGGCCGTCGCCCCCGAACAGCGACTGCGGCGGCGCAAACCCCTCGTGCGCGCGGTCGAACCAGCTGGTGCCGGAGATCCCGGTCGCCGAGATCACCGACAGGATCAGCAACAGCACCGCCAGCGCCGCCGCGATCGGCAGCAGCCCGCGCGTCCAGCGAACCATCACGTAGTAGGCGATCAGCAGGTAGGCGATACACCAGGCGAAGTTGACCGCCTTCAACCCCTCGAGCTTGGACCACCCGCCGATCGTGATCAGCAGCATCAGCGCGACCGAGACCAGCAGGATCAGCGCCACGGCCGCCTTGGTGACCTTGCTCGTCGACTTCTCCCGGTTGGGGTAGACGACCACGTAGCCGGGGGTCAGCGTCCGTCGCTGCGCCATTGGCGGACCATACATTCTCGGTCGAGCTATTGCCCGGTCTGCAGGGCATCGGCGACATCATCAAGGGATGGCCGCGGACCGCGATCAGGCGCCGCACGGGTTCGCCGTCAGCCCCGAGGACGACCTGCTGCTGCGTGGGCCGGTGCCTGAGCGGGCGCTGGCGTGGGCGGCCCGCGCGGTGGGTCACGGGGCTCGGGTGGTGGGATCGCGGCCGCTCGCCGGCGGGACGTCGTCGGCGGTGCACGCGCTGAGCGTGTCGAGCGCCGGTGGGGGCGTCCACGAGCTGGTGCTGCGGCGCTTCGTGCGCCGCGACTGGCTGGCCGAGGAGCCGGACGTCGCCCGGCGCGAGGCGACGGCGCTGGAGGTCATCACCGCGTGCCCGGTGCCGACGCCGCGGCTGGTGGCGGTCGATCAGGACGGAAGAGAGGCGGGGGAGCCCGCGGTGCTGATGACGCTGCTGCCGGGCGGCGTGGTGTGGGACCCGATCGATGTCGAGTCGTTCCTGCGGACGTTGGCCGAGATCCTGGCGGCGGTGCATGCGACGCCCGTTCCGGGCTGTGGCCTGCTGCCGCAGTTCAGGTCCTCCCGCGTCGAGCTACGGCGTGCGCCCCGATGGGCGACTCACCCGCACGTGTGGGAGACCGGGATCGAGATGCTTGATGGACCTCCACCAGCTCCGAGCGGCTGCTGATCCACCGCGACTATCACCCGGGCAACGTGCTGTGGGAGCGTGGCGAACTGGGCGGCGTGGTGGACTGGGTGAACGCGAGCATCGGCTCGCCGTGGGCCGACGTCGGCCACTGCCGCGCCAACCTCGCGAGCGAGCTGGGTCAGGACGCCGCCGACCGGTTCCTCGAGCGCTACCGGGTGGCCGCCGGGCGCGATGACCAGTACCACCCGTACTGGGACGTCTCGGCCGCGGTCGGCGGGCTGGACGAGGACGCCGACGGGGCGCCGAGCCCGGCGGATGAGGGCTTCCTGGCGGCGGCGGTGGCGCGGCTCTGAACTGGATGCGCGTGTCGGGCGGGAGGTCGAGATTGGTGTTGTTGCTGTTGTTCATAGGTGGTGTGCCGGGGTCGGGCGGCCAGCGTGACGGCAGCGACGAGTGGTCACTCTGACCCGGGCGGGTCGGGATCCCCGGCAGCGGACCAGATCTCGCAGCCGGTCCTGCACCGGCGACGACGGCCCGCAGGTCATAGCGGCCCGGTTTCGCCTCAGATGCGACGGCTCGTGCCTCGGGCTCGCCGAGCCCCGCCGAGTCTGGCCACTAACTAACCCCTGCATGGCACGCTCGGTGTTCTCTGACGCCTCGACCGCGGGCGGTGACGTGCTTAACGTCCCGCTGGAGGCTCCCGCGGGTTGACGTGGGATGTTGATCACGTCCCACGTGGCGAACGTCCCACGGTGGCGTCCGGAGCGCTCGAGTGGGACGTTGTGCACGCGGTCCGCCGCCCGCCGGTAGCGTCGCTAGCGTCCGGCACGGCCGGTCCTGGTTCGTATCCGGCACTGGCTGCACCGGTCACCGAGCAACCGCGAGGCTCACCCGCGACCCTGCGAAGGCCGAGGGGCCAGCCCCACCCAGCATCCACACTGACTTGACTAGGGTCGCGATTCGGCCCTGGCGTCGTGCTCGACCTCGCCCTCGCCCTCGCCCTCGAGCAACGAGGGGAGCGCCAGCCCGAAGAAGTACGCCAGGCCGACACCCAACAGCGTCTCCAGCACGCGCTCGCCAAATCGCGATCCGGCCGACGCGGGACTGGAGGCGAGCAGCAGCAGAAACACCAGGAAGGTGGTGAATGCCGGGCTCACGTACCACCGGCTGCCGTGCGTGCCGCCGGCGCCGGCGAGCGCGGCGATCGCCGCCAGGGCGTAGACCGCGTGCGTAGGGTTGAGTTGCACGAGCAAGATCCCAGCGACCGCGCCGATCACCACCGCGCACACGCGGCCGACGCTCCGCAACCGCTGCATCTCCGCCACCGGGCGCATCACCAGCAACGCCGCCGCGCACGCCCAGCCCACGTGGTCGAGGTCGAGGATGAACCCGATCGCCGCTGCGACCGCTCCCGCCAGCCCCAGCCGGATGCCGTAGTTCAGCGTCGCCTCGGGCATCGCCGTCGGCCCGGCGCGCGCCCGCGGTGGCGGGCGTTCGGGCCAGAGCATCGAGACCGCGCAGGCGTACAGCGAGCCCGCGATCATCAGCAACGCCACCTCCCCGCCCTTGCCCGCCGTGAAGCTCAGGCCGATGCCGATCATCGGCAGCGAGAAGAGGAGCGCCAGCTGCCCGACCGGCGTCCGCGCTGCCAGCCAGGTCGCTCCGATCGCGAGCACCGCGATCGCCACCACCGCGAGCACCGGGATGCCCTCCAGCGCGCTCCCGATGAAGATCGACACGCCAGCCAACACCCCGACGCTGACCGACCGCACGCGGCCCCTTCGCGTGGGCGCCAGCCCGAGGATCGCCGCCGGCAGGACCCCGACCGTGAACCCGAACCCCTTGACTGGGTCGCTCAGGACCACGACCGCACCCGGGAGCGCGTAAATCGCCCCAAGCGCCGCGTTGGTCCAGTTCCACGCGATGTTCGGCGGCGCGCCCGGAGGTCGGGCGGGGTCCCCCGCTCGCGGCTCGCTGTGCGTATTCAGTTGTGATCTGTGGATGCCGGGCATGGGCAAGACAGGTCGGGCCGACCGCGTGGAGACCGCCAGCGGCGAACAACCAGACCGATCAGTCGACGAATGTATCCCGCGCCCCGGCACCATCCGTCCGGCATGGGCCCGACCGCCGCCCGGCTCGCCACCATTCGCGCTTGCGCGCAGCCTCGCCAGTGGCACACTCCAGCCCATGGCCGACAGCAACGCCGACCGCGCTCGGCGGGGATTCGACGCCGCGCTCCGCGGCCGTTTCGACGTCATCGCAGATCTGCTCGACCCGGATGTCAAGTGGCACGGCGGCGACCCCACCGCCGAGGGCTCCTGCCGCAACCGCGATCAGGCGCTTGAGTTCATGCGCATCGGACTGGCCCGACGCCCAGCCCCCGAGCTCCTCGAAGTGGTCGATGCCGGCGACAAGGTGGTGGTGATCCTGCGACCCCCGTCGAGCTCAGCCGAGCCCGCGGCCCCGGTCGCCAACCTCACCACGTTCCGCGACGGCAAGGTCGTCGAGATGGTCCACTATCCGAACCCGGACGACGCGATCGCGGCGGCGCGCGGCTGACCGGCCGCGGCCGAGTGCGGGCGGAGGGACTCGAACCCCCAAGAGCGCAAGCCCACCGGCACCTAAAGCCGGCGCGTCTACCAATTTCGCCACGCCCGCGACGAGCTTGGGCGATTCTAGTCCGCATCACGGGCACGAACGTAGGTTCGCACCGGGCGCGGACGGCCTCGTTCAACGGGGGACCGAGGAGTCGAACCTCGCTTTGCGGTTTTGGAGACCGCCGTCGTAGCCGATAGACCAGTCCCCCCGGATCGGTGCTGCCATCGTATCGACCGCTCACTGACGCGTAGCCCGCCGTCTGCCGAGCACCGCAGCCCATACGATCCGGCCCATGAAATCGCATACCGCCTACCACACGTTCAACACCCAGCAACGCCGCGAGTTCGTCAGGATCACCGAGGACGTGCAGGACGCGGTCAACGCGGCCGGGATCAGCGAGGGCATGGCGATCGTGTGCGCGATGCACATCACCGCCGCGGTGTGGATCAACGACGACGAGCCCGGGCTGCAGGAGGACGTGCTCGAATGGCTCGACAAGATCGCGCCGCCGAGCTGGAAGAAGCCCGACGGGGACGTTGCCCGCGAGCTACTGCCGAATCCCGGTGACTACCGCCACCACCGTGGCGGCGAGGACAACGGCGACGCCCACCTGAAGAACCTGCTCGTGCATCACCAGGTGATCGTGCCGGTGACCGAGGGTCGCCTCGACCTCGGCCCGTGGCAGCAGATCTTCTACTGCGAGTTCGACGGCCGGCGGCGCAAGCGGCTCGTGATCAAGGTGCTCGGGGAGTAGTCGTGGAGCCGTCACGTATGTTCGCCGACGGCGCGCTCGATGGGCGCGTGGCGATCGTCACCGGAGGCGGCACCAACCTCGGGAAGGCGGCGGCCGGCGAGACTTCGCCGCGCAGCACGAGGTCGCGCCCGTGGCGCTCGACGCGCACGGCCGTGTGCGCCGGATTCCACGAGCCCGACGGCGGCGTGAGCGCGAGCGTCGCGGGCGTGCCGGCGGCGATGCGCTCGAGCCACGCGGGCGCGGCCGGCGGATGCTGCAGACGCGGTCCGCTCCCGGCCGCGGCCGCGGCGGCCCGCTCGGCGGCGGCTCGCAGCACGACGGTCGCGACCAGCGTCGCGACGAGCGGCGACGGCACCGCGGTACGCCCGATCTCCTCGGCCAACGCGGCGACCGCCACCATCTTCATGCCCGCGCCGCCGGCGTCCTCCGGCACCGCCAGCGCCGTCCAGCCGAGCTCGACCATCTGCGCCCACAGGCGCTCGTCCCAGGGTGCTGGCTGCACCGTGCTCTCGTAGGCGGCCTTGTGGTCACGCGCGACGAGCGTACGTAGCGTCTCGATCCCGGCGGCGTCCTTCAGCAGCTTGCGCGCCGAGTCGCGCACCATCTGCTCCTCCGCGGCGAACCCGAAGTCCTTCGGCTGTCCCATGGGCATCCCTACTTCGACTTCGCGAGGCCGAGCACCCGCTCGCCGAGGATGTTGCGTTGGATCTCGTTGCTGCCGGCCGCGATCGTGAAGCCGTACGAGTTGAGATACGCGAGCGGCCACTGGCCGTTCTCGGGCGCGTGCACGTCCCCGAGGTAGAGGCTGGCGTGCGGCCCCTCGATCTCGAGCGCGACCGCGGCCATGTCCTGCAGCAGCTCGCTCAGCTGCACCTTCGCCTGCAGGGGGAGGCGCATCGGATGCTCCGTGAGCGGCTCGACGCGAGCGCGCCGCGCCGTCTGGCGCATCGCCTCGACCCGGATCGCGAGCTGCATGACCTTGTCGCGGATCACGGCGTCGTCCCACGCCGATCCGCCGTTTCGCGGCATCCGGCGCGCCAGCGCGACGAGCGCGTCGATCCGCTCGTCGAGCGACGTGCCGCCTCCGCCGCCCGCGCCTTCGGCCGCGCCACGCTCGTACAGCAAGGTCGTCATCGCGACCGTCCAGCCCTTGCCGACCTCGTCCACCCGCAGGTGGTCGGGGACGACGACGTCCTCGAACAGCACCTCGTTGAAGCCGGTCTCCCCGGTGATCTTGATGAGCGGCCGCACCGTCACGCCCCTGGCCCCGGCGATCGGCACGATGAAATACGTCAGGCCCTCGTACTTGTGCGTGCCGCTGCTGCGGCAGAGCATGATCATCCAGCTCGCGAAGTGCGCGAGGCTCGTCCAGACCTTGTGGCCGTTCACGATCCACTGGTCGCCGTCGCGCACCGCCGAAGCCTGCACGCCCGCGAGATCGCTCCCGGCGTTGGGCTCGGAGAACCCCTGGCACCAGATCTCGTCGGCCGCCAGCAGCGGCGGCAGGAAGCGGCGCTTCTGCTCGTCGGTGCCGTGGTTGAGGATCGTCGGCGCCGCCATGTTGAGGCCGATGATGTTGATCATGTACGGAACGCCGGCCCGCCCGAGCTCCTGCGAGGCGATCGTCTGGAAGCCGCGATGACCGCCGCCGCCGTACTCCTTCGGGTAGTCGCAGCCGATGAGGCCGGCCTCGTAGCAGCGCTTCTGCCACGCACAGAGGTAGCGACGCTGCTCCTCCGTCATCACCTCGATCGGGCTGAGCGGCAGCCGGAAGCCCGGCGCCGCGGGGCGGTTCTCGCCGAGCCAGTGGCGGCAGTACTCGCGGAACTCCGCCTGCTCGGGACTGATCGTACGCTCGGACATGAGGGCCTCCCCAAGTGCAAACGACTCAACGGCTCGACGGCTCGATCGACGAACCGCCGCACGCGTCGCGCCAGGAGAAATGGCATGGCGTCCGCGCCCTCGCAAGCGCCAGCGGGATTGCCAGCGCGGTACATGATTCCATATCACTGCGCATGCGACGCGGACATTACGCTTTACGCATCACTCGACGATTCACTTCTCATATCTATCTCACGCGTTTGCGGCGCACCGCAGCGCTGCACGATCGGCGCGTTCCGGGGACGCGAGAAAGCGCTGCGCCGTCGGAGACCTACGCACCGGGCCCCCTGGAATGGTTCTTGGTTATTGGCTCTTCCGAAGTCGCGAAGGGAGAGCGAACGACATGTCACCTCGACGAACCGCGCTGCTGACCATCATCAAGCTGACGGACCTGCTCATCGTGATCGGCTGCCTGGCGCTGGCGACGGTCATGGGCGCCCCCGAGCCGTACGCGTCGGCGTGGCGGTCGCCCCTGCAGATGGAGGTCACGGTCTCGCACGTCCTCCTGATGCTCGCCTACCTCGTGCTCTGGCACGTCGTGCTGAACGTGCGCGGGTTGTACCGCTCGTATCGCCTGTCGCCGGTCTCGCGCGAGCTGCGCGATCTGCTCGCGGCGATCGCGATCGCGACGGCGCCGCTCGCGGTCGCGGGATCGCTCCTCGACTTCGAGGCGATCACCGGACGCTTCCTCGTCGGATTCGTCGCCTCGACGGTCGTCTTCCTGGGCTTCGGCCGCCGTGCGATGCGCGTCGCCGCCGGGAAGATCCGCGCCGTCGGCCGCAACCTGCGCGACGTGGTCATCGTCGGCGACGGCAGCGTCGCGCTCGAGACGGCGACGCGGCTCGCGCAGCGCGAGGCGCTCGGCTACCGCGTCGTCGAGGTCCTGTCGCTCAGCGAGACGTCCGACCGGGCGACCCGCGAGCGGCAGAGCGCCGCGCTGCTGGCCCGCGTCGGCGAGCTGCTGAACGAGAGGCCGATCGACGAGAATCTTCTTCGCCTCCTCGCTCGACCAGGCGCAGCCGGTCGTTCGTCCCCTGATCACCATGTGCGAGGACTTCGGCGTCACCCTGCGGGTGGTGGCCCAGCTCGCGCCGCTCGACTGGGCGCGCGCGTCGCTCGACGCGCTCGACGGGCAGCCGGTGCTGACGATCTCGAGCGCCCCGCCCGAGAGCGTGTGGCTCGTCGCGAAGCGCCTCATCGACATCACCGCCGCCGCCACGGGCCTGTTCGTCCTGTTGCCCCTCCTCCTCGCGATCGCGGCGGCGATCAAGCTCGACTCCAAGGGCCCCGTGTTCTTCGCGCAGACCCGGGTCGGCCTGAACCGCCGCCGCTTCCGCATGTTCAAGTTCCGCACGATGGTCACCGACGCCGAGGCGCAGCAGGCGGCGCTGGAGCACATGAACGAGGCCGACGGGCCGGTCTTCAAGATCGAGAACGATCCGCGCGTCACGCGCCTCGGCCGCATGCTGCGGCGCACGAGCCTCGACGAGCTGCCGCAGCTCCTGAACGTGCTGCTCGGCAACATGAGCCTCGTCGGCCCGCGCCCGCTGCCGCTGCGCGACGTCGACCGCATGGGCCTCGGCTGGCACCAGCGCCGCTTCGTCGTGAAGCCGGGCATCACCTGCGTGTGGCAGGTCGAGAGCCGCCAGCCCGAGTTCGACCAGTGGATCAAGTCGGACATCGAGTACATCCAGAACTGGTCGCTGGCCGGCGACCTGAAGATCCTCGCGCGCACCCTCCCCGCGGTGATCGCGGGAAACGGCGCCTGCTAGCGGCGAGGGCGCCAGGGCGGTGCGCGGCGCCTTCGAGTCGGCTGTGCTACGCTCGGCGGGCATGGGAGCGAAGAAGCGCGCCGAGGAGCTCGCCGCCAAGGCGGACGAGCTCGGGCTCGACCACATCGAGCGCCACATCCTCCTCTGCTGCGACCAGGCGAAGCCGAAGTGCTGCGACAAGGACGCCGGCCTCGCGTCGTGGAAATTCCTGAAGCGGCGCCTGAAGGAGCTCGGTCTGGTCGGACGCGGCGGCGTGTACCGCACCAAGGCCGATTGCTTCCAGGTCTGCATGCATGGCCCGATCGCCGTCGTCTACCCGGAGGGCACCTGGTACCACTCGTGCACCCCGGAGGTCCTGGAGCGCATCATCCAGGAGCACTTGATGCGCGGTGAGCCGGTCGTGGAGTACGCGTTCGCCACGCACCCGCTCGCGCCGCGCTGAGCGCTAGGCCGGACGCGGGAAATGCACGTACTCGTCGATCAGCAGCTCGACGAGCGCCGCATCGCCGGGACGCGCGCCCTCGAGACGGCCCCGGGCGCGCAGGTCGTCGACGAGGCGGTCGACGACCTCCTCGACGCGGAGATCGGCGGCGCCCGTCCGCCAGGTGCGCCGCTCCGCCTCGTCGGCGAAGCAGTACGCCTTCCACGAGACCGAGAACCGCAGGTCGCACCAGCGATACCGGGTGACCGTCTCCTCGCCGTCGGCGACACGCCATGCGTCGGCGCCGTCGTGGCAGAGGCGCATGCCGGGGCGCAGGCGGTCGACCGGCTCGGCGGTCTCGGCGACGCGATCGACGCCGTGGAAGACGGAATCGGTGTCGAGCAGGATCCCCGTGTTGAAGCGCACGGGGTGGGCGACCGGCGGCGCGTCGGCGCCGCGCGGATAGAACGCGAACTCGCCGCCCTCGCAGTCGTGGAACCACGAGACCGCGGTCGCGATCGGCATCCGCCACTCGTCGAACAGTCCCGAGTGGTGCATCACCACGAGCAGCCATTGCGGATGGCGGGTGCGATTCACGCCGCGGAACTCCGGGACGTCGGTGTGGATCGCCAGCTCCTGCCCGGGGACGAGGAGGTTCGCGTAGACGATCGCCGGCTCGATCACGGGCCGTCCGTAGAGCCGGCGCGCGGCCTCGACGAACCCCTCGTGGCGCAGGAAGGGCTCGACGCCGGGAACGCGCACCTCGTCGCCGTAGGCATAGGTCTCGCGGAAGTAGTTGGTGCGCGCGGCGAGCGTCTGCACGGGCTCGCTGCGGCCGAAGCGGCCGCCGGTGCGCAGGAAGTTCCGCGCTGCGTCCCAGCGCGCCGGCAGTCCCTGGCCGATCCCCTCGAACGTCGGCTCCTCGGAGTACATCTTGTAGGAACCGAGGCCGGCGCAGAGCCGCACCATCGCCGCGGCGTCGGCGGCGGAGAGCAGCGGATCGAAGACGGTATGCGTGCCGGCGATCACGAGGCACCTCCGATGCGGGGACGTCCGGAGGCGCCGTCGGTCGCGAGCCGCGCCACCGTGCGCTCGAAGCCCTCGACGGTCTCGGCGATGATCTGCGCGACCGGCTTGACCGCGTCGATGCGGCCGACGACCTGTCCGGCGAGGGCGATCGCGGCCTCCATGTCGCCGCCGAAGTAGAGATCCTTGGCGCGGGCGAAGACGTCCATGCCGACGTGGTCCTGGCGCTCGAGCGCGGTCGAGCGCTCGGTGCGCAGCGCGCGCAGTCCGGGTCGGCTGTAGCGGTTGAGGAAGACGGTATCGGTCTCGGCCGCGTCGAGGATGGCCTGCTTCCAGTTGCCGTGCACCGGCGACTCGGCGGCCGACACCATGCGCGAGCCCATCTGCACGCCCTCCGCGCCGAGGGCGAACGCGGCCGCCATGCTCGGGCCGTCGCAGATGCCGCCGGCCGCGATCACCGGCACGTCGACCTTGGAACAGACGAGCGGCAGCAGCACCATGGTGGCGACGTCGAGGGGGTTCTTGAAGCCGCCGCCCTCGCCGCCCTCGACGACGAGCCCGTCGACGCCGGCGGCGATGGCCTTCGACGCCGCCGCGAGCGACGGCACGACGTGGAAGACCGTCAGGCCCGCGACCTTGAGCTTGGCGGTGTACTTGCGCGGGTCGCCGGCGGACGTCGTGACGAACTTCACGCCCTGCGCGACCACGAAATCGACGATGCCCGGGTCGGTGACGAAGAGCTGCGCGATGTTCACGCCGAACGGCTGGTCGGTGAGGTCGCGCATCTTCCGGATCTCGTCGCGCACCGCGTCGAGCTCACCCGACGAGGTCTCGATGATGCCGAGACCGCCGGCGTTCGACACCGCCGACGCGAGCTGGGCGCGGGCGATCCAGCCCATCGGCGCCTGCACGATCGGATAGCGCACCCCGAGGAGGCGGCTGACCCGCGTGTCGATGCGCTCCATCATGACGCGTCCACCCCGGCGCGGGCGCCGGCGCGGGCGCCCCAGTAGACGAGCGCGATCGCCACCACCACGGTGCCGATCGCGAGCACGAAGAGCAGATACATGAGGCTGTTGGTCACCGAGCCGCCGAACTCGAGCCCGCGGCCGCCGAACATGGGCCCGATGATCGACGCCACGATGTTCCCCCAGGCGGTCACGATCAAGCCCCAGGCCACGACCTTGAGGCCGGTCTCGCCGAGTCGCAACCGCGGCAGCACGGCGGCGACGGCGAACAGGGTGAGGCCGTTCAGGATCCCCTCCAGGTGCGCCATGTGCCACGCGCGCACGTCGCCGGCGGGCTGCCAGTCGACGCTGCCCGGGATCGGCCACAAGGCCACCTTGCCGAGGAGGACGAAGGCGAAGGGAAAGCCCGCCAGCAGGCCGAGCAGGTACACGAGCGCGCCGTGCGCGATCATGCGGGTCTGCAGGCGCTCGGTCATCGGCCGCTTCTAGGGCGGAAGCGGCGGTCGTGGCAAGAGTCAGGCGAAGGCGGCGAACAGCTCGGTGAACGCCTGTACCTGGTTGCCGCGCGTCGAGGACGGCACGAGGATCGGGGTCGTCACCCCTGCCTCCCGCCAGCGCGCAACGCCGTCGCGCACCGCGGCGGCGGTCCCGAAGAGCGTCGTGTCGGCGAGCCAGCGGTCGGAGAGGAGTCCGGGAATGCGCTCCCGCTCGCCCGCGGCGAGCGCCCGCTCCACCGCGTCCATCTCCTCGCGGTAGCCCGCCGCCTTCCAGTACGCGCGGTAGTTCGGCAGGGTGACGTAGCCCGCCAGGGTGCGGCGATTCACCGCGGCCGCGGCGGCGACGTCGTCGTCGACGCAGGTCGGGATCATGTTGCCGACGAAGTACGCGGGATCGGCCCGCCTGGCGGCGGGCAGGACGCCGAGCGATCGCGTCATGTGCGAACGCGCCGCGTTGGCGAAGACCACCCCGTCGGCGACCTCGCCGGCAAGCGCCACCATGGGGTCGCGCAGCGCCGCCAGCACGAGCGGCGGCAGCTCGCCGACGCGCGGGGTGGCCCGCCACGCCTTCACGAAGGCGCGGGCATCGGCGAGCGGCCGCCCGGCCTCCACGCCGAGCCGCTCGTGCACGGGCACGTGGCTCACGCCGACGCCGAAGCGGAAGCGTCCGGGGGCGAGCTCGTGGATGAGCGCCGCGGTCTGCGCGTAGTCGGAGGGGTGACGGAGATAGATGATGGCGATGGCGGTGCCGAACGCGATGTGATCGGTCGCGAGGGCGAGCGCTTCGCAGAGGCCGAGGCCGTCACCGAAGGACGCGCAGTAGATGCCGCTGAAGCCGCGGCGTTCGATGTCGCGCGCCAGGTCGAGCGTCGCGCGGCGGCGGCCGGGAACGGCCGCGAGCGCGACGGCCGGCATGTCGGAGGGCGGCATGCGGGATCTCTAGCACACGCGCGCGACGCATCCACGGACGCGCCCCGGACGTCGCGCGACGGATTGACTATTCGCCCAAGGGAGGTAGCATCCGCCCTGCGGCACATACCCCTTATCATGACTTCCCACGCCGCCGCCGGAGACCAACGATGAGCGAGATCTACGATGCGCTTCGCAGGGTGCAGGAGCAGCGCGAAGGACGTGCCCCGCAGGAGAACGGCCACCCGACCCAGACGATGCTCGAGGAGATCCTGCGCCAGGCGGAAGCCATTCTGCGCTTTTCGGAGGACGTGCAGCGTCGCATGTCGGAGGTCGGCGTCGACGGGATCAGCGGGGTCCTGAATCTCTACGGCCAGCTGCGCAGCGCGGTGGATCGCGTCGCCCAGAGCGAGCTCACCGCAACGAGCGCCGACATCGATCGTCTCGTGGAGACGATGGAGCGTCTGCGCGGCGAGCTCGATCGCCTGAAGGCGCTGAAGCTCACCGTCGAAGGCATGCACTGAGCCTCCGGCCCGCCGCGGCGCCCGTGCGCCGCGGCGATCGCGTCGTGCCAATCGATTGTCGGCACCGATGCGCGCGGTGGAATCGCTCGCGTCATTGACCGCGAAGGTCCGCTCCGACATAGCCACACACGCCGCGGCACCGACCATCGTGCCGTCGCGTGGTTGGCGAGATCGTCCCCACGTCGGAGCTGGGCGCCCTCGGCCCGAAAAGGAGCCGCCATGTTGCTTCGCTACGCGATCCTCGGCTTGCTCGAAGTGCAGGAGCTGCACGGCTACCGCATCAAGAGGGCGTTCGAGGAGCGGATCGGCCCGCTCTGGCCGCTGAACTTCGGGCAAATCTACCAGACGTTGAAGGACCTGCGGCGGCGTGGCCTGGTCGACGGACGGTTCGACCGCGGCACCGGGCACGTCGGCCGCTGGGTCTACACGATCACGGCGAAGGGCCGGCGCGCGCTCGAGACCTGGCTCGCGCGCTCCCCGCGGCGGCCGCAGCCCGCACGCGACGAGATGCTGATCCGACTGCTCGTGCTCGACGGCAAGGCCGCCGAGCCGCGTCTGGCGCAACTCACGCGACAGGCCACCATCTATCGCGAATGGATCGCGACCCTGGCCGCGCAGCGCGAGGTGTATGCCAAGGTCGGCGACCCGCAGTCGCCGCTCCGCATGCTCGCCACCGACGCCGCGATCGGCCAGGCCGAGGCCCATCTCGAATGGCTCGCGCGTTGCGGCCGGGCGCTCGACCATGCGGCAGCCGGGATCGAGTCGGCGCGACGTCCGGCCGCCGCCGCCGTGCCGGCACGGCGGACCGCGCGCGCCGCGAAGCTCGGCCGGGCGGCACAGGGCTGAGTCGGACGCGCGCACCCGCCACATTTCGGACGCTGCGCCGGGCCGATGGCGGCTCGATGTCCGGGGCGCCGGTAGAAAATCCTCCTGGTCGCGCATGGGCGCGCACATCCGAACGTGACGCGTCCGGCATGGCGCTTGCTGCCTTGATCGCGTCCAATGCAGCACGGCATGTCGCATACGGGCACCCACCGCTACGCGGAGGAATGCCGCGCCGCCACGGCGCGCGGCGCGCGGGTGGCGGCGATCGCGGCGATCGCGCTGCTGCCCTTCTTCGCCTACCTCGACACCGTCCTCTTCCCGCCGCCCGCCACGCGCTTCCTCTGGTGGCGACTGTTTTCGATCAGCGTCGCGCTCGCGGTGCTCGCGCTTCTCCGGACGCCGCTCGGACGGCGTCATCCGCTGCTCCTCGGCACCCTCGTGCCGCTCTCGATCGGGCTCAACATCGACTTCATCACGATCGTCGCCGGACGCGAGACGAACCCGTACTTCGCCGGACACATCGTGCTGCTCCTCGGGGTGTCGCTCCTGATGCCGTCGACCGCGCTTCCGGCGCTCGCGGTGTCGAGCCTCCTCGTCGGCAGCTACGCCGGCGGCCTGCTGCTCACCGCTCCGATCGCCAACGCGACCCTGTTCACGAGCAACCTGGCGATCCTCGCCTGCGCGGCCGTCCTCGTCATCGTCGCCGCCGTCGTGAGCGAGCGCTTGCGACGGCGGGAGTTCGAGAGCCGCATGACGCTCGACGCGCACGCGCGGCGCCAGGAAGCGGTGGCGCGCCTCGGGCAGCTCGCGCTCGCGGGGACGGCGCCGGCGGAGCTCATGGAGCGCGCGACCGCCCTCGTACCCGAGACGCTCGGCTTCCCGTTGAGCGGCGTGCTCGAGCTGAACGCCGACGGGACGAGCCTGACCCTGCGCAGCGGCGCGGGTTGGCGGCCGGGTATCGTCGGGAACGCGACCGCGTCCGCGGCGGCGGGCAGCCACGGCCGTTTCGCGCTCGATGCCGGCGCGGCGGTCGTCAGCGAGCGCTTCGACGAGGAGCCGCGATTCGCGCCCATGGCGTTCCTGCGGGAGCACGGCGCACTCGGCGGGCTGTGCGTGCCGATCGTCGGACGCGAGGGACCGTTCGGGCTGTTCGTCGCGTTCGCGACCGAGGCGTCGCCGCGCTGCGATACGCCGGCGGCGGAATGCCTCGAATCGCTCGCCGCCGTCCTCACCACCGCGCTTCTCCGCGAGAAGGCCGACCAGGCGCTCGCGGCGGAGGCGCAGAACTCCGCCGCCCTCGCCGCGCTCGGACGCGATCTGATCTCCTCGCTGGAGACGCCCGTCCTGCTCGAGCGGCTGTGCCAACGCACCGCCGAGGTGCTCGGCACCGACCACAGCGTCACCTGGCTGCTCGACGAGGAGGAGCGGATCTACCATCCGATCTCCGCGCACGGGCTCCCGGCGGAGAAGTGGGAAGCCCTGCGCACGGTGCGCGTTCCGGCACGGGCCGTCGCGCCGCTGCTCGCGCGCCTCGCCAACGACGAGCTGGTCGAGCTCTCGCCCGACGTGCGCGACCAGGCCGTCGCGACCGGGATCATCAACCATCTCGGGATCACGCGCTCGCTGCTGCTGCCGCTGCGCCGTGGCGGCGAGTTGATCGGCATCCAGGCGAACGGCTATCGCGGCCGGACCGCGCCCTTCACGCGCCCACAGGAGCAGCTCGCCCACGCCATCGCGCAGCTCGCGTCGATGGCGCTCAGCAACGCGCGGCTGGTCGAGGAGCTGGAGCGTGCGAGCCGGCTCAAGTCGGAGTTCGTCTCGACCATGTCGCACGAGCTGCGCACGCCGCTGAACGTCATCGTCGGCTATCTCGACATCCTCGGGGACGAGCTGGGCGACAGCCCGCATACCCTGCTCCTCGGCCGCGCCCGCGCCGCGAGCATCGAGCTGCTGGAGATGATCGAGGCGACCCTCAACCTGAACCGTCTCTCGGCCGGACAGGATCCCCCGGTCTTCGCCGACCTCCAGATCGCCGACCTGTGGGAGGAGCTGCAGGCGGACTTCGCCGCGATCCCGCGCAAGACGAAGGCGGCGCTGCGCTGGGAGCCCGCCGCCAACGTCTGCCTCCGCACCGACCGCCGCAAGCTCAAGATCGTCATCAAGAACCTCGTCGGCAACGCGCTCAAGTTCACGCCCCAGGGGATGGTGTGCGCCCAGGCGCAGCGCGAGGGCCCCTGCTGCGTCGTCACGGTCACCGACACCGGCATCGGCATCCCCGGCTCGCACCTGCCGCACATCTTCGACATGTTCCGTCAGGTCGACAGCTCCGACGCGCGCTCCTACGCCGGCGCCGGTCTCGGCCTGTACATCGTGAAGAGCCTGCTGACGCAGCTCGAGGGCGAGGTGACGGTCGAGAGCACGCCCGGCCACGGCTCCACGTTCCGCATCCGCCTGCCGCTCGTGCCCACGGCGCACCCGAGCACACCGCCGCCGCGCGCCGACGGGCGCCGCGCGCCCGTCGAGTCCGCGCCGGAAGGCGCCGCCGACGAGGCGCCGGTGGATCTCGACGAGGCGCAGCGCCGGCTGGCGGCGGTCGGTACGCACGCGGCCCGGACACGCCAGACGGCGGTGGGCGCCCGGAACGGCGCGCCCGCGGCGCGCGGCGCGGGAAGACGCCGCCGCATCGTCTTCGCCGACGATCTCGAGATGAATCGCCACCTCATGCAACGCTTCTTTCAGCGCGAGATGCCCGACGTGGAGTGCTTCGTGGCGTCGGACGGCGTGCAAGCCCTCGCGCTCGTGGAGGCGCAGGAGCCCGACCTCGTCATCCTCGATCTGCGCATGCCCGAGATGGACGGCTGGCAGGCGGCGCGCCGCATCCGCGAACTCGCGGCCGGGCGGGACGTCCCGATCCTCGCGCTCAGCGTCACCGCCAGCCCCGGGGTCGAGGCGTACGCGTTGCATGCGGGCTGCAACGAGTTCATCCCGAAGCCGGTCTCCGACTTCCGCGGCCTGATGGAGCGCATCACGCACTGGCTCCGGCCGCGCGACGGCGACGGGCCCGCGGAGGACTCGAGCAGCGCCGGCGTCTGCGTTCTCTGCCGGCGGCCGCTGCCGAACGCGCTGCTGCGCTACGCCGATCCGCCGGGCTGACGCGCGGACGGCTCAGGCGGGCGCGAGCGTCCGCAGCACGGCCGCGCCGTTCGCGTCCTCGGCGGTGACGGGCACGATCGCCACCTCGTCGGCGCCCGCCGCGCCGTACGCGGCGATGCCGGCTCGCAGGCTCGGCCCGTCGCCGGCGACGCACACCGACCGCACCAGCGCCGGCGTGATCGCGTCGGCGACGGCGCGCGGGTGCGCGCCCGCGCGCGCGAGCGTCACGACGTCGCCGTGGCCGGCGTCGGCGAACATCTCGCCGTAGCCGGGTTGCCCGACGTAGAGGACCAGCTGGCGACGCAGCGCGGCGAGCGTGCGGTCGCCCATCGCAGCGCTCGCGGGAACCCAGACGCTCAGCGGCGGCGCCGGCCGCCCCGCCGCGCGCGCCGCCGCGTCGAGCGCCGCGCGGATGCGTCCGAGCTGCGCCACCGTCACGAGGTTGGCGACGACGCGATCGGCGACCGCGGCCGCGAGCGCGATCATTCGCGACCCGAACGCCGCCACCGTGAGCGTCGTCTGCGGCTGCGCCCCCGCCGCGAGGCGGAAGCCCTCGCTCGTCACCTGCGTACCCGTGAACCCCGAGCGCTCGCCGGCCAGCATCGGACGCAGCGCCGCGACGCACTCACGCACCCGCGCGACCGTCGGCTGCCACGTCCGTCCGTGCCAGCGCTCGACCACGGCGGGCGTCGACGCGCCGAGGGCGAGATGCGCCGGGCGGCCGCCGAGCACGGTCACCGAGGCGACGCCGAGCGCGAGCGCGGCGGGATCACGCGTCCCGACCGGCAGCGGCCCGACGGTGATCGCGGTGCGCGCGGTCGTGCGGGCGAGCGCGCCGGCGAGCGCGAAGGCGTCGAACGTCATCATCTCGCCGATCCACAGCGAGTCATAGCCGAGCCGATCGGCGGTCTCGCCGATCGCCACCGCCTCGAGCACCGGCCGGTCGAGCCAGTAGGGCATCACCACACCGAGCCGCATCAGCCGAGCGTATCACGCCGCATGCGAGCCGCGGGCGGCCGGCGGGCGTGGCGCCAGCCAGCGTACGACCTCGAAGATGCCGCCGAGCACCCCGGTGCAGACCATGGTGACGGCAAAGACGAGCAGGGAGAACGCCAGCGTGTCGCGGTCGGCGACCCCGTACGGGCGCAGCAGGATCAGGAGGACGCCCTCGCGCACGCCGAGGCCGCCGATCGAGATCGGCAACGCCGTCACGATCAGCACCACGCTCCGCACCCAGCCGAGCGTCACGAACGACAGGCGGAGCCCGAGCGCGTCGGCCAGGATCTTGTAGGCCAGGATGCCGGGGCCCTGCGCCAGGCAGGAGAGGAAGAGCAGCAGGGCGAGGGTCCGCGGCGGCAAGCGCGCGATGGCCTCGAAGCCCTGCCACACCCGGCGGAGCGGCGCCTCGAGCCACCCGAGGCTGCTGCCGTGCAGCACGCGCGCCAGGCGGCGGACGCGCTCCGCCGCCACGAACGGCACGATCGTCGCCGCGACCAGCATGGCGCCGACCACGAGCACGACGATGGCCGGTCCGCTCTCCGCCCGGTCGTCGAGTGCCCAGCACACGATACCGATCGCCGAGACGGCGCCGGTCGCGGTGAGGCGATCGCCCGCCATGGCCAGGAGGCCGGCGGCATAGCGGCCGCCGGCACGTGCCAGACGGTAGAAGCGGACGGCGATGCCGGTGATGTTCCCGCCGGGAAGGAAGAGGCCCCAGAACAACGTCGCGAGGTTGATCTCCAGCGCCTCGAAGGTCCCGATCGGCACGCCCTGGGCCTGCATCAGCAGCGCGAGGCGGTGCGACACGATCGTCCAGCCGACCATCCAGACGGCAAACGCCGCGGCGGCCGCCACGAGCGACGTGCCGCGGAACGAGGTCCACACGCCGGCGAGATCGATGCGCGTGACGATGACCGCCAAGACGAGGAGCGCGACGGCGAGCCGGGCGAGCGCGAGCGCGACCCGCGGCATCCCCCCCGTCCCCGTTCCCGCGCGCGCGGCCACCGGGAAAGGCTAGCCGATTTCGCGTGCCGGCGCATCGGCGCAAACGTCGATGCGCCGGCGGCGCCCGCCGCCACGTCCGCGCGCCGGGTGCTAGGTCTCGCTCGTCATCAGGAAGAGCGGCCGCATCTCGAAGCTCTTGTAGTGCGGCCGCAGGCGCTCGACGCTGTAGTGCTCCTTCACGTTGACGACCTTCTTGGAGCTCGTCACGACCTCGAGGGGCAGATTGTCGTAGCGCCCGTTCTGCAGCACGACCAGGCGGCCGTGGATGCCCTTCAGGATGAGGTCGAGGGCGAGGTTGCCGTAGGCCATCGGCACGATCGAGTCGATCGCGTCGGGATCGCCGCCGCGCACCAGGTAGCCGAGCTTCTGGTTCAACACGTGCACGGTCTTGCCGCCGTTGTACTTCGCCGAGAGCCGCTCCAGCTCCCCGGAGACGAGGTCGCCGATGCCGCCGAGCTTGGCGTGGCCGTAGGCGTCGGTGCGCGAATCCTTGAAGACCATCTCGCCGCCCTCGAACATCGCGCCCTCCGACACCAGGACGATGGCGTAGCGGCTCGGGTTCTTGTTGCGGTCGCGGATCAGGAGGTCGGTGAGCTGCTCGATGTCGAACTTGTGCTCCGGGATCACGCAGCGATTGGCGGCGCCCGCCATCGTCGGCACCATGGCGGTGAACCCGGCGTAGCGCCCGAAGACCTCCAACACGAGCAGACGCTCGTGCGAGCCCGCCGACGTCCGCAGGCTGTTCGTCATGTGGATCGTGCGCGTGACGCAGGTGCTGAACCCGATGCAGTAGTCGGTCCCCGGGACGTCGTTGTCCATCGTCTTCGGGATCGCGATCACCTTCACGCCGCGCTTGGCCAGCTCGACGGCATAGCTCAACGTGTCGTCGCCGCCGATCGGGATCAGGTAGTCGATGCCGAGGAAGTCGAGGTTCTTCAGCACCTCGTCGGTGACGTCGTTGACCTCCGCCGTATAGCGCCCCTGCAGGACCTCGGGCAGCGCCGAGCGCTTCACGGCGCTCGGCCGCGTCCGCGACGTGTGGAGGAAGGTCCCCCCGGTGCGGCCGGCCCTGTTCACCGTCTCCTCGGTGAGGATCTGATAGTTGTTCGAGTTGTCGGCGCCGGCATCGCGCACGACGTCGATCGTGCCGGCCCAGCCGCGGCGGAGCCCGATCACGTCGTAGCCCTCGCGCAGCGCGCGGATGGTGACGGCGCGAATGGCGGGATTCAGTCCCGGAACGTCGCCACCGCCGGTGAGAATGCCGATGATCCCACGCCTGGTATTGACGTTCGCCATGGTGACACCCCCCGGTCACTAGGCTGAAGCAAGGCGAGCGCCGCCGCAAGAACCCGCGCGGGACGCCGTCACGGGAGGCGGGCCGAAAGCCCCCTCGACAGGTCCCCCACCCTCGTCTACCTTACTGTAGGGATGCGTCTCGTGCGACGAAAACGGCTCGTGGTCCTGCTGGTGCCGGCGTTCTTCGCCCATCTGATGTGCGTCTGTGCGCGGCCCGCGCTGGCCGCGTCCGGCGGCACGCAGGTGCGAAGCGAGCAGTCCCCGTCGTCGGGCGCGCACGCCTGCTGCGAACGGCACGATCGGAGCGCCTCCCATCAGCCGTCGAGGGGGCATGCGCCCGAGTGCCGGTATTGCTCCGCCCCGCAGCTGTCGCCCGACTCGCCGAAGCTCGCGGCGCCCGCGCTCAACCCGCTCTTCACGGCTCCGGGCTCCGGTCCGGTCGCTTCCCTTGCGCTCGCGCCGTCGCACGATGCGCCAGCACCCCGAGGAACCTCCGGTCCGCCTCGCGTGCTCGCGCTGACGTGCGTCCTCCTCATCTGAATTCGCCCTCCGTGGCGCGCGCCCGGGTCGCGTAGTCCCGCGGCGCGCACGGCTGCCCGACGTCCGTCGATGACGTCTGGCGCACCTTGGCCGAATGGAGATGCGAATCCATGGAGAAGCTTCGTTTCATACGTTGCATATTGTTGGTCGCGGTCTGTAGCCCGGCGCTGGCGGCGCACGAGGCCGGCGCGCAGACGGCGCGCGTTCGCCTGGCCGATCTCCTCGCCGAGGCGAAGGCCCACAACCCGGATCTGAGCGCGGCGGCGGCGCGGACACGGGCGGCGGCCGCGGTGCCCGCGCGCGTCTCGGCCCTCGAGGATCCCATGCTCAGCTACGAAGCGTGGAACACCCCCGACTCGCTGCGGCTCGACGAGGCGGACAACAACATCTTCCGCCTCTCGCAGAAGATTCCGTTCTTCGGCAAGCGCGCGCTCGCGGCCGAGGTGGCGACACGCGACGCCGAGATGACGGCGACCGAGGCACGCGCAACCGCGCTCGACGTCGTCGCCGGCGTCACCAAGGCGTACTACGAGCTGTGGCGCGTCCACCGGCTGATCGCGGTCTACACGCGCGAGAAGGATCTCGTGCAGCGCATCTCGCGGATCGCCGAGCAGAAGTACGGCACCAGCGAGGTCTCGCAGGCGGACGTGGTGCGGGCGCAGGTCGAGCTCGCGCACCTGCTGAACCGCGTGCAGACGGTGACCCTCGCCGTCAAGGGCGTGGAGGCCACCCTGCGGGAGGTGCTCAGCCGCCCGGACAGCGAGCCCTTCGGCATCCCCGAGGATCCGCCGCCCAACGCGCTCCCGATGACGCTGCAGGAGGCGACGGACATCGCCGTCGCCGAGCGCCCCGAGATCGCGGTGCAACGCGCCGCCGTCGCGCGCGAGGAGGCCGCCGTGCGCCTGGCGGAGCGCGCCCGGCTCCCGGACTTCGAGTTCTCCGTCGCCCGGTTCGTCAACGCGAACGGCCGCGACGGCTTCGGCGCCATCGTCTCCGTCACGGTGCCGATCGCGCAGCGCGGCAAGTACGACGCCGCCGTCGACGAGGCGAACGCGCGGCTCGCCGCCCGGCGATCCGAGCTGCGGGGCAGCGAGGATCGCATTCGCCGCGAGGTCGCCCAGGCCTTCGTGCGCCTGGAGACCGCGCTCGCGCAGCACGACCTGTTCGCCGCGGCGCATGTCCCCCAGGCCGAGCAGGCGTTCGCGATCACCGAGGACGCCTATCAGGCCGGCGCCGTCGATTTCCTCTCCCTGATCGACTCGCTCCGCCAGATCGAGACCGTCCACACCGAGCACATCGAAGCGCAGGTGGAGTTCGAGAGGGCCTACGCGGATCTCGAGCGCGCCGTCGGGCGAACGCTGCCGCGGCCGGCGGACGTCGGGAAGAAGGGGGGCCGCCATCATGGGTAGACGGCTGGTCCTCGTCCTGCTCCTCGCAGCCGCCGTCGGCGTCGGGGCGCTGGCGGCAAAGTCCTCCCTCTGGTGGCCAGGCTCCCGCGTGAGCGCGCCCACGCAGGGCTTCTACCAATGCCCGATGCATCCGCAGATCGTGTCCGACAGGCCGGGGGTCTGCCCCATCTGTCAGATGCAGCTCGACTACGTGGACGTCGCATCGCCGCCGGCGTCGGAGAACGCGCCGGGGCCGCCGTCGACCCAACGGAAGATCCTCACCTATCGCAACCCGATGCGTCCCGACGTCACCTCGCCCGTTCCGGCGAAGGACGAGATGGGGATGGACTACATCCCCGTCTACGAGGACGAGATGACCGGCGAGGCGGGCAACGTCCCCGGCCACGCGCCGTTCACGCTCACGGCCGAGCGCCAGCAGCTGATCGGGGTGACGACGGCGACCCTCGCGGTCCGGACGCTCGCGGTCGACATCCACGCCGTCGGGCGCGTCGCCTACGATCCCGTCCTCTATCAGGCGATCCTCGAGTACCGCGAGGCGCTGAAGGCGCGCGCGACGACAAAGGACAGCCCATGGGCGGAGGCGCAGCGGAGCTCGGAAGCCGTCGTGCGCTCCGCGGCGCTGCGGCTCCGCCAGCAGGGGCTGTCGGATGCACAGATCGCCGACGCCGGCCGCGAGCGCACGGCGCCGACGAATCTCCTGCTCCCGGACAAGGCGGTCTGGGTCTACGCGCAGGTCTACGAGTACGAGGCGCCGCTCGTCGCGGAGGGACAGGCGGTCGAGATGGTCGTCCCGGCCGTGCCCGGCCGCACGTACGTTGCGACCGTCACGGCGGTCGACCCGATCCTCGACCCGAAGACGCGCACGGTCCGGGTGCGCATGCTCGTCCCCACTCCCGACCGCAGCCTGCGCCCGGAGACGTTCGTCAAGGTGACGATCCACGTTCCCATCGGCGAGCGACTCGCCCTGCCCCGCGACGCCGTCCTCGACACCGGCGACACGCAGATCGTCTTCGTGGTGAAGGGCGGCGGCACGTTCGAGCCGCGGGCGGTGACGCTCGGCCGCGCCGCCGCGGGTTACTACGAGGTGCTGGCGGGAGTCGCGGCCGGCGAGGACGTCGTCACGTCCGCCAACTTCCTCGTCGACTCCGAGTCGCGCTTCCGCTCCGCGCTCGCGGCCTTCGAGAAGCCGACGCGCGCGCCGGGGCACGCGCCCTGAGAGGGCGGACGCCATGATCAAACGCCTCATCGCGTTCAGCGCCGCGAATCGCTTCCTGGTGCTGATCTTCACCGCCGTCGCCCTGGTCGGGGCGAGCTGGGCGGTGAAGAGCATGCCGCTCGACGCAATCCCGGACCTGTCGGACACGCAGGTCATCATCTATTCGCGCTGGGATCGCAGCCCGGACATCATCGAGGACCAGGTCACGTATCCGATCGCCACGGCGCTCCTCGGGGCGCCGCGCATCAAGGCCGTGCGGGGCGTCTCGGATTTCGGCTACTCGTACGTGTACGTCATCTTCCAGGACGGCACCGACCTCTACTGGGCGCGCTCGCGCGTGGTCGAGTACCTGAGCAAGATCCTGCCGCGCTTGCCCGAGGGCGTGCGGACGGAGATGGGGCCCGACGCGACCAGCGTCGGCTGGGTGTACCAGTACGCGCTCGTCGACCGCTCGGGCACGCACGACCTGGCGGCTCTCCGCAGCCTGCAGGACTGGTACCTGCGCTACCACCTGCAAGCGGTGCCCGGCGTCGCGGAGGTCGCGGCGGTCGGCGGATTCGTGAAGCAGTACCAGGTGAACGCCGACCCCGATCTCCTGCTCGCCTACAACGTGCCGCTCCCGGAGCTGATCGGCGCCGTCAAGAAGGGGAACGCCGACGTGGGCGGACGCCTGCTCGAGTTCTCGGGCACCGAGTTCATGGTGCGCGGACGCGGCTACATCACGTCGCTCGACGACATCGAGAACACCGTCGTCAAGGTGGACGAGAAGACCGGCACCCCGATCCTGGTGAGGCAGCTCGCGAAGGTCACGCTCGGTCCGGACCTGCGCCGCGGCATCGCCGACCTCGACGGCCTCGGCGATACGGTGGGCGGCATCGTGGTGATGCGCCAGGGCGAGAACGCGTTGAACGTGATCGCACGCGTGAAGGAGCGCCTGGCCGAGCTCGCGCCCACGCTGCCGGACGGCGTCGAGGTGGTGCCGACCTACGACCGTTCGGATCTCATCCACCGCTCGATCGACACCCTGGTGCGCTCGCTGAAGGAGGAGATGCTCATCGTGAGCATCGTCATCCTGATCTTCCTCTGGCACGTCCCGTCGGCGGTGATCCCGATCGTGACGATCCCGGTGTCCGTCTTCCTCGCCTTCATCCCCATGTACTTCATGGGCCTGACGTCGAATCTCATGTCGCTCGCGGGCATCGCCATCTCCATCGGCGTGCTCGTCGACGGGGCGATCGTCGAGGTCGAGAATGCCTACAAGCGGCTGGAGGAATGGATCGCGGGCGGCCGGCGCGGCGACTTCCACGCGGTCCGGCTGCGCGCGCTCCAGGAGGTCGGCCCGGCCGTCTTCTTCTCGCTGCTGGTCATCGCGGTCGCGTTCCTGCCGGTCTTCACCCTGGTCGACCAGGAGGGACGCCTCTTCAAGCCGCTCGCCTACTCGAAGAACCTGGCGATGGCGATCGCGGCGGTCCTGGCCGTGACCCTCGATCCCGCGATGCGCATGATCTTCACGCGCATGGACGACTTCCACGTCCGCCCGCGCTGGCTCGGCAGGATCGTGGATCCGATCGTCAACACCATCGCCGTCGGGCGCTACTACCCGGAGGAGCGCCACCCGATCAGCCGGCTGCTGTTCACGATCTACGAGCCGGTGTGCCGCGCGGTGCTGCGCCATCGCGCGCTCACCGTCGCGCTCGCCGCCCTGATCGTCGCGACCACGGTCCCCGTCTACCTCCGGCTCGGCTCCGAGTTCATGCCGCCGTTGAACGAGGGTGCGTACCTCTACATGCCGACCGCCCTCCCCGGCATGTCCGTCACGCAAGCGCAGCAGCTCCTGCAGACGCAGGATCGCATCCTGCGCGGCTTCCCGGAGGTGGCGAGCGTCTTCGGCAAGGCCGGCCGCGCCGACTCGCCGACCGACCCCGCGCCCCTCTCCATGTTCGAGACGACCGTGACGCTGAAGCCGGAGGCCGAGTGGCGCCCGGCGCACCGCTGGTACTCGGACAAGCCGGCCCTGATCCGCTGGATCGGGTCGCGCTTCGTGCCGGACCACATCACCTTCGAGGAGCTGCAGAGCGAGATGAACGAGAAGCTGCACTTTCCCGGTATGCCCAACATCTGGACGCAGCCGATCAAGAACCGCATCGACATGCTCTCGACCGGCGTCCGCACGCCGATCGGCGTGAAGATCTTCGGGCCGGACCTGAAGGGCATCCAGCGCCTCGGCGAGCGGCTCGAGAGCGTGCTCCGCGACGTGCCCGGCACCCGCAACGTGGTCGCCGAGCGTACCGCCGGCGGCTACTACCTCGATTTCGTCCTGCGCCGCGACGAGCTGGCGCGCTACGGGCTCACCATCGACGACGCCCAGATGATCGTCACGTCGGCGATCGGCGGGGAGAACGTCACCACGACCGTCGAGGGACGCGAGCGCTACCCGGTGAACGTGCGCTACGGGCGCGAGTTCCGCGACGACATCGAGCGCTTGCGGCGCACCCTCGTCGCCACCCCGTCCGGAGCGCAGATTCCGATGGCGCAGATCGCCGATCTGCGGCTCGTCGAGGGGCCCGCGATGATCCGCGACGAGAACGGGCAGCTCGCCGGCTACGTCTATGTCGACATGGCGGGCCGCGACGTCGGCGGCTACGTCGCGGAGGCGAAGGCGCGCGTGCGCGACCGGGTCGACCTGCCGACGGGCTACAGCCTCACCTGGAGCGGCCAGTACGAGAACATGCTGCGCGTGCGGGAGCGCCTGCAGGTGGTGCTGCCGCTCACGATCTTCCTGATCGCGCTCCTCCTCTACATGAACACCAGGTCCGGGGTGAAGACGGCGATCGTCCTCCTCGCCGTGCCCTTCTCGCTGGTCGGCGCGGTCTGGCTCCTCTACGCGCTCGACTACAACGTCTCGATCGCGGTCTGGGTGGGGATGATCGCGCTGATGGGCCTCGACGCCGAGACCGGCGTGTTCATGCTGCTCTTCCTCGACCTCGCCTACGACGAGCGGGTGCGGAACGGCCAGATGCGCACCGAGCACGACCTGACGGAGGCCATCATCCACGGAGCCGTGCGTCGGGTGCGGCCGAAGATGATGACGGTGAGCGCCGCCTTCATGGGCCTCCTGCCGGTCATGTGGGCGACCGGCACCGGCGCCGACCTCATGAAGCGCATCGCGGCGCCGATGGTCGGCGGCCTCTTCACGTCGTTCGCGCTCGAGCTGCTCGTCTACCCGGCGGTGTACGCGATCTGGAAGTGGCGCTTCGAGATGAAGCGCGGGCGCGCGGTCCCGTCGCTCGCGTTCTCCCCCGCGCCTCGCTAGCATGAGCCCGCTCACGCATGCCGTGGGGTGGAGGAGACGATGGGGCACGCCGCCGAGCCGCAGCCGATCGAGACCGATCTCCGTGACGCCGCCGAGGAGCGCTACCTCAGCTATGCGCTGAGTGTCATCACCTCGCGCGCGCTGCCCGACGTCCGCGACGGGCTGAAGCCCGTGCAGCGCCGCATCCTCTACTCGATGTTCCAGAACCTGCACCTCACGGCGGGGTCGCGGCCGCGCAAGTCGGCGGCCATCGTGGGCGACGTGCTCGGCAAGCTGCACCCGCACGGCGACCTGGCGGCGTACGAGGCGATGGTGCGCATGGCGCAGGATTTCGCGCTCCGCTACCCGCTGGTGCACGGCGAGGGCAACTTCGGCTCGCTCGACGGCGACGGCGCGGCGGCCATGCGCTACACGGAGGCCCGCCTGACGGCGCTCGCCGCCGAGATGCTCGACGACCTGGGATCCGAGACCGTCCCGTTCCGCGCCAACTACGACGCGACGATCGAGGAGCCCGTCGTCCTCCCGAGCGCGATCCCGCAGCTCCTGATGAACGGCTCGACGGGCATCGCCGTCGGCATGGCGACCAACATCCCGCCGCACAACCTGCGCGAGATCGTCGCCGCGCTCCTCGCCATGGTCGACGAGCCCGACCTCGACGTGAAGGGGCTGTTGAAGCACATCAAGGGTCCCGACTTCCCGACCGGCGGCGAGATCCTCAACAGCAAGCGCGAGATCCGCGAGATCTACGAGACCGGCCAGGGCCCGGTGCGCCTGCGCGGCGAGTACAAGGTCGAGAGCCAGCAGCGCGGCAAGCAGTACGTCGTCATCACGTCCATCCCGTACACGGTCAACAAGGCGACCCTGGTCGAGGAGATCGCCAACGAGATCGTCGCACGGAAGCTGCCGCAGGTGGTCGACGTACGGGACGAGTCGACGACCGACGTGCGCATCGTCCTCGAGCTGAAGGCCGACGTCGAGCCCGCGACGGCGATGGCCTATCTCTACAAGCACACGCAGCTGCAGACCGCCTTCCACGTGAACCTCACGTGCCTCCTGCCGACCGCCAACCCCGGCGTCGGCCAGCCGGCGCGCGTCACCCTGCGTGAGCTGTGCCGCCAGTTCCTCGACTTCCGCATGGTCGTCGTGACCCGACGGCTCGAGCACGAGAAGCGCCAGCTGCAGGCGCGCCTCCACATCCTGGTCGCGCTCGCGAAGATCTACGACGACCTCGACAAGGCGATCCGCATCATCCGCAGGGCGGAGTCGCGCGCCGACGCCGCCCGCGGCCTGATGGAGGCCTTCAAGCTCGACCAGATCCAGGCCGACGCCATCCTCGAGATCCGCCTCTATCAACTGGCGCGGCTCGAGATCGACAAGATCCGCGCCGAGCTCGCCGAGAAGCGCAAGCGCTTGAAGGAGGTGGAGGCGCTGCTCGCGAAACCGCGCGAGCGCTGGAAGCTGATCCGCGCCGAGATCACGCAGGTCGGCGAGAAGTACGGCGACAAGCGCCGCACCTCCTTCGCCGCCGGCGAGGAGCTCGAATACGACCCCGAAGCGTACATCGTCCACGAGGACGCGACGGTCGTGCTCTCGCGCGACGGCTGGCTGAAGCGCGTGCGCGAGGTGAAGGACCCGTCGTCCACGCGCCTGCGCGAGGGCGATGCGCTCTTCGCGCTCTTCCCGGGTACGACGCGCGACCGCCTGGTGCTCTTCTCGAGCAAGGGGACGATGTACGTCCTGCGGGTCGCCGACGTGCCGGCGACGACCGGCTACGGGGAGCCGGTGCAGTCGCTGCTCAAGTTCGGCGACGGCGAGCGCGTCGTCGCGGCGCAGCTCCTCGCCGAGCGCAGAGCCGAGGCACCCGCGACGCCGGGCGCGCAGGCCGCGCTGCCCGGCATCATCGAGCTCACCGACGAGGTCCTGGCCGTCGTCGTCGCCACCGCCCGCGGCTACGGCTTTCGCGCCACGCCGGATCTCTCGGAGACGACCCGCGCCGGGCGCCGCCTCGCGCGGGTCGGCGACGGCGACGAGATCGTCTCGGTCGAGCGGGTCGGCGGGCCGCAGGTCGTGGTCGCGACCGGACGCGGCCGCATGCTGCGCTTCGGCCTCGACGACGTGCCCGAGCTGGCCGGACCCGGCCGCGGCGTGATCCTCATGCGCCCCGACGCCGACGACCGTGTCATCGGCGCGCTGGCCCTGCCGAAGGGGGGCGCGTTCGTCGCGGTCACGCCCGAAGGCGCGGAGCGCACCATCACGCTCGGCGAGGTGGCGGCGGCGAAGCGTGCCGGCAAGGGCCAGCGGGTCGTGAAGCGCGGCACCGTCGCCACGCTGCGCATGGTCGCGCCGTCGTAGGCCGGCGGCTCGGCCCCGGCGCCGCCGCACGAAGGAGAGCAGGAGAGCCTGATGCCACGTCGTGATCGTTTCCTCGTCATCGGTGGACTCGTCGGCCTGATGATCGCGTGGGCGCCGGCGGCTCGTGCCGACCTCGTCTTCCAGGTCGTGACCATCGCCGGGAGGAAGGATCGCGTGTTCCACATCTTCCCCGGCGTCACCGTCGACCTCGAGGGGGTCACCATCAGCGGCGGCTCGACCCTCACCAAGGAGACCGTCGCGGATCCGACGACCGTCGAGGGCGGCGGCATCCTGAACCTCGGGATCCTGCAGTTGAGCTACTGCAACGTCACCGGCAACAAGGCGCAGACGGACGGCGGCGGCATCGCCAACACCCTCCTCGATACCAACAAGCCGTTCAACCGTGCCGGGACGATCGCCTCCGGCGGCGGCAACGTCGAGAGCACGCGACCTGCGGGCTCGGCGGCAGCGACCTCGCGAATGCCGGCAAGCTGCAGATGAAGCCGCTGAAGATCGATCACGACTTCGGCGTCGTACCGACGTACGGGCTCAAGGCGACGAGCCCGGCGATCGACGCCGGCGTTGACACCGGCTGTCCCGAGTTCGACGCGAACGCCCGGATCCGCATCGACGCGCCGGGGTCCCCGAACCTGCACGGCAGCACGTGTGACGCCGGCGCCACCGAGTTCCAGCTTCCCTGACTCATGGCGAAGTCCTTCGGCTCCTCGCCGCCGTACAGGTTGTCGCCGAGCATCAGGACGAAGTCGAACGGAAACCGCTCCTGGAACTCCGCCATGCGGCTCGCGACCTCGTACTGCTGCCGCCCGCCCGTGCCGCTGTCGCCGATGACGGCGAAGCGCACCACGTCGCCCTGCTGGAACGGCAGCGCGAGCTTCTGCCAGACCGGCCACCCTGCCGTCCGGGCGCATGAGACGACCGCGACGCAGGCGAGGACGAGCGCCAGGCACGCCCGTCGAGCCGCGCGCTTCACGGCGATCCGGCCGGCAGCACGTCCGCGATGTAGTCGACGATCAGGTTGGCGTCGACGTCGAGCAGAATGAGGTGGCGGTCGCAGAACCGGTACTCGAGCTCTCTCGGCAGGCGGGGCAGGCTCGCCAGCAGCATCGCCGGGACGGTCGCCTGCGGCGACCGCTCGGGATACGGGTCGTTCACCGCGAACGGCACGTGCGGCACCTCGCGTTTCACCCCGGCGCGGTCGTCGGGCGCGCGGCTCCGCAGATCGGCGCGGACGACGCGTCGGAAGTCGGCCTCTATCGGCGGCGTGAAGATCGCGCCCTGCCGCGCGTCCGGGCGGGCATCGCGGATCGCCTCGGCGAGCGCCTTTCGGCGCACCATGATGCGCTTGGGATCGTCGGTCGAGCGCCGCGCGGGCACCGTCGCCGCGACGCGGCGGTGCAGGTCGACGTACGCGGCCGTGCGCGCGTCGAAATCGCTGGTCGCTGCCGTTCCGAGGGTGCGCGGCGGCGCCGCTGTCCGCGCGCGCGGCGCACAGCCGGCCATCAGGATCGCGAGCAGCGCCGTCAGCGAAGCCCTCCGGGAGATCGCCGCGGGGCGCAAGACGAGCGTCATCTGCCTTCGATTGTCCGGGTGCGCCGCCGCTGGGCAAACCGCGGCCGGCCCGCGTGACCCGTCGCACGGCCCACAGGACCGAATCATGCCGCGACGCTCGCGTTCTGCCGAAACCTTGCTACCATGGGCGCATCACGGCTTGCAGCCGGGTGCAGGGAGAGGTCGATGGGGGGGCCGATGCCAACCGCAACACATCGGGGCGCCTGACATGGCGCGCTCCGCAAAATCCTATACCGCCAAGGACATCCTCGTCCTCGAGGGCCTCGAGCCGGTGCGTCGCCGGCCCGGGATGTACATCGGCGGCACCGACGCGACCGGACTCCATCATCTCCTCTGGGAGATCGTCGACAACTCCGTCGACGAGGCGATGAACGGCCATGCCGATTCCATCACCGTCACGCTCCACAAGGACGGCTCCTCGTTGACGGTGAGCGACAACGGGCGGGGCATCCCGGTCGACCGCCACGCGCAGTACAAGAAGCCGGCGCTGGAGCTCATCCTCACCACGCTGCACGCCGGCGGCAAGTTCGAGGCGAAGAACTACTTCCATTCCGGCGGCCTGCACGGCGTCGGCGCCTCGGTCGTCACCGCCCTCTCCGAGTCGCTGGTCGCGCGCGTGCGCCGCGACGGCGCCGAATGGGAGCAGAAGTTCGCGCGCGGCAAGGCCGTCGGGCCGCTGAAGAAGATCGGCCCGGCGCGCGGCAGCGGCACCACCATCTTCTTCCGCCCCGACGAGAAGATCTTCGACCACGTCCGCTTCGACGCGAAGCGCATCGCCGAGCAGCTCGAGGCGAAGGCCTATCTGCACGGCGGGCTCACGATCGAGTTCCGCGACGAGGCCGCGGGCACGAAGGCGAGCTTCCACTACGAAGACGGCCTGAAAGCCTACCTCGCGAAGATCGTCGGCGAGAGCGGCAAGGCGCCGCTCGCCGGCGAGGTCTTCACCATCGTGAAGCAGCAGGACGACCTGCACCTCGAGTGCGCCCTCGCCTGGACCGACGACACGCAGGAGCGCGTGCTGTCATTCGTGAACAGCATCCCGACGAGCGCCGGCGGCGCGCACGAGAACGGCCTCCGCGGCGGTCTCGTCAAGGCCGTGCGCAACTACCTCACGGTGCACAATCTCATCCCGCGCGGCCTGACGATCGCCGCCGAGGACTGCCGCGAGGGGCTCGTCGCGCTTCTCTCCATCAAGGTCGCGCAGCCGCAGTTCCAGGGGCAGACGAAGGAGCGCCTCAACAACGCCGAGGTGACGCCGATCATCGACGGCATCGTCCGGAGCGCCCTCGAGAACGGCCTGAACGCCAACCGCACCGCCGGCGACGCCATCGCCAATCGCGTCATCCTCGCGGCGCGCGCGCGCACCGCGTCGCGCGCCGCCGCCGAGCAGGTACAGCGGAAGAGCGCCATCTCGCATCGGCTGAACCTCCCCGGCAAACTCGCCGACTGCAGCTCGACCGACCCCTCGGAGTGCGAGCTCTTCATCGTCGAGGGCGATTCCGCCGGCGGCTCCGCCAAGCAGGGCCGCGAGCGGGCGTTCCAGGCCGTGCTGCCGCTGCGCGGCAAGGTGCTGAACACCGAGCAGACCTCGACCGCCAAGGTGCTCGCCAACAAGGAGCTGGCCGACCTCGTCTCGGCGCTCGGCTGCGGCGCCGGCAAGGACTACGACGCGCGGAAGCTGCGCTACCACAAGATCTGCCTCTTGATGGACGCCGACTCCGACGGCAACCACATCTGCACCCTGCTCCTGACCTTCTTCTATCGCCATCTGCCGGAGCTGATCCGTGGGGGCTACGTCTACATCGCGCAGCCCCCGCTCTATCGCATCGACGCCGGCAAGCAGGTCTTCTGGGCGAAGGACGACGAGGCGCGCGACCGCATCCTCGCCGAGCGGAACGGCAAGGGCGGCAAGGTGCAGGTCACGCGCTTCAAGGGGCTCGGCGAGATGAACCCCTCGACGCTCAAGGAAACGACGCTCGACCCGCGCCGCCGCGCGCTCCTGCGCGTCGGCGTGCAGGACACCGCGGCCACGGATGTGACCATCCAGACGCTCATGGGCCGCGACGTCGCGCCGCGCTTCGAGTTCATCATGCAGCGCGCGCCGAAGATCGAGGGCGAAGAGCTCGACGTCTAGCCCGATCGTTGCGGGTCGTGCGGCGCGTGTGGCTCGCACAGCCGATCGCCGACGCAGGCGAGCAGCGGCGGCCCGGCGGAACGCACGCCGAGCTGCCAGTAGATGTCGTGCGGAGCGCTGCCCGTCGCCTGCACGGTGCCTGCGTGGATCCCGTGCAGGTGGTGGGCCGGACAGACGGCGACGCGATTCTCGCGCTCGTTGCCGCCTCCACGAGACCGGAAGCGGACGTGATGGTCGTGCAGTCCCCGTCGCGAGGTGCAGGCGGGAACGCTGCATCGCCAGCCGTCGCGCTGGAAGATCGGATCGCGGTGTCGCGGCATGCCCTCCCAGTAGCCGACGACGTGCCCCAACAACGCCTCGAGCGCCGACCAGCGCGGCATCCCCGGCCGCGCGAAGGCGTCGAGGACGTCGCGGCAGAGGGCCACGACCGACGCGGGAGCGCTGAACGCGACCTCGACGTCGCACAAATCCGCTTGCGCACCGATCTGCACGTCGTCGACGAGTGACAAATCGCGGCACCGGGCGTTGCGCAGCATTGCGGCGACCGGTGAGGGAAGACGGCTGTCGGGCGGCAGCGGGACGAGAAGGACGTCGCCGCCGAACGCATCGCGCTGCTCGAGTACCCAGCTCACCTCGTCGGCGAGCCGACGCACGGTCACGGCCCGCGCGCGGCCGATCCACGCCGCCGCATTCGACCGATCGAGGACCGGCAACAGCGCCGAGGCACGTGCCCACGACAGATCGCCCCGATGATACGCACGCGCAAACTCGCCGCTCCGCCACGTGGCCTGCTCGAGCTTCAGGAGCGCCCAGGCCTTGCGGGTGGAGATGCCGAGGCGCTCGCGGACGTACCCGTCGAGCGAGCGAAACCCGAGGAACCGATACAGACGATGGTCGACGACGAGGCGCAGCAGCTGGCCGATCCGCGGCTCGGTCGTCCTGATCGTCCCCATCGTCGCAACGAGACACGCATCGACGGCGAACGGGTCGGACGTCACCGGCGCATCGACGGCAGTGGAACGCAGCGGGAGCAACGCGTCGCCGGCGTGACCGTCACCGGGGCCGTCGTTGGGCTGCTCCTCGACGTGGTGGACGGGCCGGGCGAGGGTCGTCGGGGGGATCGACGGCGGCGCGCCGGCGGCGTCATTGGAAGCGCGTCCGATCGCCCGCAGGCGCTTGGCCTGGCGAGCGAGCCGCAGGCAGGCGAGAACGGCGCGGTCGGCCAGCGCCACGCCTGGCGGACGTCCGGAGAAGCCTTCCGCCGCGATGACCTCGGCGGCCTGCCAGTCGGCGAGCGGTCCGCCGGTCATCCGCGAGGCGAGCTCGAGCGCGTGGCGCCAGAGCGCGCGGACGCGCGCGGGACACGCGATGCGGAGGCGCAGACGGGGCTCGCCATCGATCTCGTCGTCGGCGCCCTCTGGATCGGGAGGGACCCGGGCTGGCGCGGCCGTCCTTGCGGCGCGCTGCAAATCTTCGACGCTGCCGAGCGAAGCCCGCGTGAGCCAGCGATGCTCGTCGACCGTCGAGGCCACCCCGCAAAGCAGGCGAACCTGCGTCCAGGTGACTTCCGCGCGCGTGAAGGCCCGCGAAACGGCGGGGAGCGCTTCGAGGCGCGTCGCCACCCATACCGCCGACTGCACACTGCGTGCGGAGACGCCAAGACGCTCACGCGCATAGTCGCTCAAGCGCACGAAGCCAAGACGACGATAGGCGCGACCACGAACGAAGGCGCGCGCGGCGCGGCCGAGCTCCAGCCGCGCCGCCGCCTCGGCGCGACAGGCGACCCGGAGCTCGTGATCGATCCGCGCGGCGAGTCCGGCGCGCTCGGAAGCGACCGCCGGAGCGGCGTCACGGGCGGCGTCAGGCGCAGTGCCGGGCGCAGCGCCGGGCGCAGCGTCGGGGATGACGCCAGGCGCGAGATCGCCGCGCGATCCGGCGGCGGGCACGAGATCGGGCGTCGCGGCATCGACCCCCGAACGCGCACGTCCGGAGCAGCGGAACGGGACATCGGCGCGGCCTTTGCTCCTCCCGCGCCATGCGCCCACCGACGCGGGATGGACGAAATCGGCTCGCCCGGATGGATCGCGGACTTCCATACCAATTCGTACAAACTAACGGATCAGCTTTACCAAGGCGAAGATTACACGAAAGTCCTCCCCCGGTCAAGTCACTACCCATCGGCGCGGCCGGCGCACGCGATGCGTCTCGCCGGAGGCGAGGACGCCGGTGCACGCCTCGTCGGCGCGATCCGCGCCCGGACCGAGTGTGCTCGTACCCTCGGCAACCTCCCTTCGCCCCGCGCCAGCCCGCCGCCGCGGTCGTGCTCTCCTTGCCCGCGCGGACCGTCGCTGGTAGCTAGCCCGACCATGCGCGTGGTGACAGCGGTGCTGGTGGGGTTGGTGCTCGTCGCGGCGGTCGGCCGGGCGCGCGCCGAGGAGGTTGTCGATCGGACGGATTTCTACCTCTGCTCGAGCAAGTGCGATCGCGACTACGAATCGTGCATGCGGCGGCATACGGGCAAGGCGACCGAGGATTGTCCCGGCGCGGTGCTGAAGTGCCGGAACGCGTGCAATCCCGAGTGGCGCGACATTTCTCGGCGGGCGGCGGCGCCGGTGTCGTGCCGCGACAAGTGCCAGGCGAGCTTCGACGCCTGCACGCGCGCCGATGACGGCAAGCACGGCGGTCTCTGCGCGCGCGACGTGATGGTCTGCCGCGACGCCTGCCCCCCGGAGGAGCCCGCGGCCGGCACCGCCGGCGAAGCGCCTGCCGCAGAGGCCGCCGCCGCGGCGCCAGCCGCGGCCGTGCCTCCCGCCGCCGCGCCCGCCGCGGCACCGGTCGGCGCGGCGCCCGCCGTCGCCGCCGCGCCGCAGCCCGAGAAGATCGCACCCGTCGAGAGGACGCCGGAGCCGGAGAGGGCCTCGGCGCCCGCGCCCGCGATCGACAAGCGGGAGCCCGCACCGCACCCCGTCCCGCCGGAACGCGCCGCCGCGGCGTCGCAGGGCGCCGCCGCGCTGCCGGAGAGCACGCTCCACCAGGCAGGTCCCGGGTCCGCGGGACCGCAGGGCGCGACGCACGCGTCGGAGCCGAAGCGCGGCGTCTGGGAGCGCGTGTGGTGCTCGGTCTTCTCCTGCGGCAGCGGCGCCACGGCGCAGAAACCGCTCAGCTGCGAGGACGCCTGCATCAAGGACTACGAAACGTGCCTCGCGCACGCCGACCCGAAGCGCGGCACCGACGAATGCGCGTCCGGGTCGCTGCGCTGCCGCCAGGGCTGCGAGCCGCGCAAGACGCAGTAGCCGCGCGACGGCGCCGGACGAAGGAAGGCGGTCGCTCGCGATCGGGCGCCGTGCCGGCCGGTGACCGCCCGCCGCGGCGAAGGGCGCGTCGCACCGCGCGGGCCACTGGCCAATCGATCCGGGCGACGCTAGAAACCCCACCCATGGATCAAGGCGCTCCCGAAGACGTCCCGCCCGGCCTCGCCATGCTGCGGTTGCTGACCGGGCGCTGGGTTTCGCAGGCCATCACCGCCGCCGCCGACCTCGGCATCGCCGACGTCGTCCCGCAGGAGGGCCTGACGCCCGACGCCATCGCGACGCGCGTCAAGGCGCACGGCCCGTCCGTCCGCCGCCTGCTGCGTGCGCTGGCGAGCTGCGGCGTCTTCGTCGAGGACGCCGACGGCCGCTTCCGCCACACGCCGCTCAGCGAGGCGCTCCGGTCCGGCGTCCCCGGCTCGATCCGCGGCATGGCGCACCACGTCGGCTCGCGCGCGGCGGCCACCGCGTGGGCCGACCTCACCGCCAGCATCCGTACCGGCGAGCCCGCCTTCCGGCGCGTGCACGGCAAGAGCTTCTTCGAGCACCTCACCTCGCACGCGGAGGACGGTGCCGCGTTCGACGACGCCATGCACGGCGTCTCGTCCACCGAGATCGCCGCCGTCCTCGCCGCGTACGACTTCAGCGACTGCGGCACGCTCGTCGACGTCGGCGGCGGCGACGGCACGCTCCTGCGCGCCATCCTCGCCAAGCACACGGGCCTCCACGGCATCGTCTACGACATGGAGCACGTCGTCGCGCGCACCACGGAGCGCCTCGCCGGCACGCCCGAGGCCGCGCGTATCACCACCGCCGCGGGCAGCTTCTTCGACGCCGTCCCGAAGGGCGGCGACACCTATCTATTGAAGCACATCCTCCACGACTGGGACGACGCCCGCTGCCTGCAAATCCTCCGCCACTGCCGCGCCGCCGTGCCGCCGGGCGGCCGCGTCCTCGTCATCGAGAGCGTCATCACGCCCGGCAACGAGCCGGACTTCGGCAAGATCCTCGACCTCGAGATGATCGCCCTCACCGAGGGCGGCATGGAGCGCACCGAGAAGGAGTTCGCGGCCCTCTTCCAGGCGGCGGGATTCCGTCTCGCGCGCGTCGTGCCGACGCAGTCGGCGACGCGGGTGGTCGAGGCGCGTCCGGCGTAACGCCCGCCCGCGCTCGCCGAACCGCTTCGAAACGACACGGCGTACGTGTCACGCATCTATGCGTGTATACACGCGGTTTCGTCTTGACTCTCTTCAATGGTCGGCCGTATCGTCCGTCCCGCTTCGTCACCAAGCTGCTCGCCTGCGGGGCAAGATGTGGAGCGCTACGTCCCGTGTTCTGGCATCTGATTCTCGGTCTGCTGCGCGACGGCCGTTCGCGGCATGGCTACGAGCTCATGACGGAGTACGCGAGTCGCTCGGGCAATCGGACCAACGCGGGCAACTTCTACCGCGAGCTGGCGCGGCTGGCGTCGAAAGGGCTCGTGGAGACCGGCGTGAATCCTCCGGATGCCGACGCGAGGCGCATCCCATACCGCATCAAACAGAAAGGTCAGCAGACCTTCGATCGTTGGCTCACGGCGCCGACGATCGACGACGGGGACCTGCCCACCTGGGTGCTGTTCGCGAATCGGCTCGACGTCGACATCCGGAATCGCATCCTGGAACGCCATGAAGAGGCGTTGTGGATGCGCAGCAAAGGCCTCGCGCGCATGCGCGACGACGTCCTGGCCCGCCGCGGCGTCGACAACGACGATCCTTTCGATCCCCTTCCGGTCCTGCTTGCACGACAAATGAAGCTCCTGACCTGCGAGATCGAGAGTCTGCACGAGCTGCGCGTCGAGTTCGACGAATGGTCGCGCGCGAAAGCTCGACCAGCCGAGCCCGCACCCGCGAAACCGGTGGCGCAGCGTCGGAGGAGCGGCAAATCATGAGCGATGTCGTCACGATGACGAGCGTCACGAAGCGGTACGGTGTGGGAGCCAACGCTTCCGTCGCCCTCGATGGCCTCACACTGCGCGTGCACCGCAACGAGTATCTCTCCCTCATGGGACCGAGTGGGTCCGGAAAGACGACGGTGCTGAACCTCATCGCCGGACTCGACACACCAGACGAGGGCGAGGTCACGCTCGACGGACACAAGCTCAGCGGTCTCGCCGATCATGAGCTCTCGGATTTGCGTTTGCGCACCGTGGGCTTCGTCTTCCAATCGTTCAATCTGCTGCCGGCATTGACGGTTGCCGACAATGTCGGTTGGCCGCTCGAGTTCTCCGGGTGCCGTCGCGGCGACGTCCGTCGCCGCTCGGCGGAGGCACTCGAACGCGTGGGAATGGCGGATCGCGGACCACGCTTTCCGAATGAGCTCTCAGGCGGCGAGCAACAGCGCGTCGCGATTGCGCGCGCCATCGCCACACGCCCATCGCTCCTCCTCGCCGACGAGCCGACCGGCAACCTCGACTCGCATACGGGGCAGCGCATCCTCGATCTCCTTCGGTCGCTCAATCAGCGTGAGGGGGTCACCGTCGTGATGGTGACGCACGACGTCCTGGCGGCGACCTACGGCGACCGGACAGTCGAGCTGCGGGACGGACGCATCGTCCGTGACGTCCGCACGCCGCTGGTCGGCCTTCGCGCCGCCGGGGACCACGGCACATGAGACGCTACCTCTCCCTGCGGATGGCCATCCGGCACTTCCGCTCGGATTTTGGCGCGATGATCCTGAGCGTGCTCGCGGTCGCGCTCGGCGTCGCGCTGGTGGTCGCGGTCCGATCCATGAACGATGCCGTGCTCTCGGGCTTCTTCGAGACGATCGACGGCATCGCCGGCCGCGCGTCGTTCAGCGTGACGGCGGGTGAGGGGCTGACCTTCGCCGAGGACCTGGTGGAGAGCGTCCGCACCGTTCCGGGCGTGAAGTTGGCAGTGCCCCTCGTCCGAGCCGTTGCGTTTCCTGACGATGGGAGCGGCGAGATGCTCACCGTCCACGGAATCGATCTCACCGAGGACGATGCCGTCCGGCTGTACCATGCGTCGGATGACCGCAAGACGCTCATCCAGGATCCGCTGCGCTTCCTGAACAGTCCCGATTCCATCATTCTCGGACGGGAGTTCGCCGAGCGGCGCGGCCTCAAGACGGGCGATCGTCTCGACCTCGTCACGCCGCAGGGCGTGAAGCCCTTCACCATCCGTGCACTGCTCGATCCCGAAGGGCTCGCGCGCACGCTGCGCGGACGACTGGTCGTCATGGACCTGTTCGCCGCCGAGCGTGCGTTCACCCAGGACGAGCAGGTCAATCAAATCGACGTCGTCGCCGACCCGGAGGACGTTCGCGGCACGAAGGAGCGAGTGACGGCGGCTCTGCCGCCCGGCTTGAACGTCGAGGAGCCCGAAGTCCGCAAGGACGTCCTACGCCGGACGATTGCCGGCTTCCAGGCCATGATCACTGCTTTCGGTTTTCTCGCGGTGCTCGCCGGATTCGTGATCTGCTACAGCCGTCTCCAGTCGATCGTCGCCGCACGGACGTGGGAAGCGGGCCTCCTGCGCGCGATCGGCGTGCGACGGCTGAGTGTGTTCGTCGAGCTTCTGAAGGAAAGCCTTCTCGTGGGTGCGACCGGCGCTGCTTTGGGCTTACCGGCCGGCCTCGTGGTCGCGCGGTTCGGGATTCCAGTCGTGGCCGCGACGACAGCGCTCAACTTCCGCCTCCCCGTGCCTTCCGTTGACACAACGATCACAGCCGGATCGCTGGTGCTCGGCGCGATCGTTGGAGTGCTCGCGGCCCTCTTGGCGACCCTCGTGCCCGCCCTCCGCCTCGCACGGACGCAGCCGGTCGTCGCCCTCCGATCGCGCGGACGCGAGCTCCACATGCTCTCGAAACGGTTTCGCTGGGGTCTCCGCGGCGTGCTTGCGGTCGGTGCCGCGGCGCTCATCGCATGGCAGCATGTCGCCGGGCACGCAGCCATTGGCCTCGTCACGACGGCCATCATCGTCGTCATCGCAGCGCTGATCGCAGCGCCGTTGACCGAGACCGCCTGCAGCGCCCTGTTCGCGATGTGCGGGTCCGTCTTCGGCCCGACGACACGCCTCGCGGTCAACCATCTCCGGGAGCACCCCGACCGCACCGCCCACACCGTCGCCACGCTCGGCCTCGGGCTGGGCACTGTCCTTCTCCTGGGAATGCTCGGGTGGAGCTTCGAGCGAACGCTCGTCTCCCGACTCGTCGCGAACGAACGGTCCGACATGGTGATCTCGTCGGCCTTTGCGAGCGGGGGCTACCGGACGGCCCCGCTCGCGGAAGGCGTCCTCGAAGATCTCGCCAAGATTGATGGTGTCGCGCTCGCGGTGGGGCAGCAGTCGACCGATCTCATATACCAGAACGAGAGTGTCGTTCTCGCTAGTTGCGATTCCGCCTGCTTCACTGATCGCAGAATCTACAACTGGCCGCTCGATAGTGGCTCCCTCCCAGGAGCCTTGGAGAACGTCGCGTCCGGAAAAGCCGCGCTAGTATCCACCTCGTTCGCACGCGCATACGGGATTAAGCCGGGAGATGTTCTCCGACTCGACTCTCCGAACGGCATTCTCAATGTACGGGTGGCGGGAATAACTACCGGGTCACCCGAGAGCGCCGTATGGATGACTCGAGATCTGTATAAGACACGCTGGCATGACAATCAGATCTGGACTGCGAACGTCGCGCTCACTCCCACGGCCACGTATGACGCGGTTGCGAATGCCGTCGAACAGAGTTTGGGCACAAAGTATCGCCTCTCGATTCTCTCGACTCACAAGCTAATCGAATACTTTGCGGAGGAGGTTCGAAGAGGCTTTGCCCTCCAGTACCTCCTGGAAACGGTAACGCTGGTGATGGTCGCCATCGCGATAGGCGACGCCCTTGCGAGTGGCATCTTTGGGCGCATCCGAGAAATCGGCATGATGCGGGCAATCGGCCTCCAGCGTTCAGATCTTTTCCGCATCATCGTGGTGGAGGGCGTCGCGATCGTATCGATTGGTCTTATGATGGCAACTATCACCGGATTCTTGCTCGGCGCCTTCTGGGTGAAAATTGAGTTTCCGGCGTTGCTAGGATGGGATCTCGACCTTCACTTCCCTTACGCTTTCGCCGCCGCCGCAGGGATCGCGACCCTTTGTCTCGGACTTGTCGCGTCGCTGCTTCCGGCGTGGCATGCCGCACGCCTTCCGGCGGCCACTGCGATCCGCCACGAATAGGAGTCCAAAGGAGATCTGTCGTGCAACAATCCTTGATTAACTCTTCTGCGGCGGTGCGCACCCGAGTTGCACCTATCTATGTCCTCGGCACATCGCACCACGCAGACCTGTTCGATCGTCCTTGTCTCGCCGCAGCTTCAGATCGCGTCGGACTCGGAATTCCGGCGCGACCCGAAGTCCGCGGAGGTGCGCAAGCGCGTCCCGACGTGATGAATCTCGCGACCTCCGGCTACCTTGGCCTGGCGAACGACTCGCGGGTGCGAACGGCCGCTCACGCGGCGGTGGATCGCTTCGGCACGCACACGGGAGGGTGTCGGCTGCTTTCCGGGACGACGGAGCTCCACTTCGAGTTGGAGACGTCCCTGGCGCGCTTTCTCGGCACCGAGGCCGTCGTCACCTATTCGAGCGGCTACGTCACCAACGTGTCGGTCGTACCGGCATTGTTCGGTCCCGACGACCTGGTGATCCTCGACCGACACGCCCATCGCTCGCTCTATGACGGCGCGATCCTCTCGCGTGCGACGGTCAAGCGCTTCGCGCACAACGATGTCGATCACCTGGAGCGGATCCTGCGGAAGACGGCCGGGATCAGGCGCCGCCTGGTCGCGGTCGACGCTGTGTACTCGATGGAGGGCACGATTGCACCGGTGCCCGACCTCATCGAGCTGACGCGCCGGCACGACGCCTTTCTGCTTGTGGACGAGGCGCACGCCATCGGCGTCCTCGGCGATCATGGAAGCGGGATTGCCTCGCACTTCAACATCGCCGCCGACGCGATCGACATACGGATCGGCACCCTGAGCAAGGCGCTGGCCGCAGGCGGCGGGTTCGCCGCCGTGCGGGCGGAGACGAGCGTTGCGCTCCGGTATGGATCGGCGGGGCGCGTCTTCTCGGCCGCGATGACGCCCGCTGACACGGCTGCCGCGCTTGCCGCGGTGCGGATCGTCGAGAGTGAGCCACAGCACGTCGACCGACTGCGCGACAATGCCCGCCACTTTCACTCCTCGCTGCTCGATCGTGGGGTGGACGTCCTCGGCAACGGCTCGGCCATCGTTCCCATTGCGGTAAACGATCAGACGACGACGCTGGAGGCAGCAAGCAGCTTGCTGGATCAAGGATACTTCGTGAATCCGGTCGTGGCGCCCGGCGTTCCTCTCGGCAAGGAGCGTCTGCGCTGCCTCGTCAGCGCGCTCCACCGCCGCACCGATCTCACCGCCGCGGCGGAGGCGATCGCTGCCGCGTTACGTGAACGTGCGCCATTGCGGCCACGGCGTACGGCCTCCGGCATGTAGCGTCGCACGGCCGCAGTGCGGCCATCGGTCTGTTCGACTGATCGATCCCGGACTTGATTGCTCCGACGCGCCGCCGAGGTGTATTACAATCGAATACATGGGCGCCACGGCAATGATGACCGTTCGGATCGACCCCGCATTGCTCTCGGCACTGCGCGAGCGCGCCAAGCGCGAGGGCCGAAGTGTATCCGCGGAGGTCGTCCGACTCATCCGTAGGGAGCTCGAACCCGCGCCGACAGCTCGTCGTAAGCCCGGCTCTACGATGGGCATGTTCCCGGATTTCGACGCGCCGCCGCTCGCGACCTTCAAGCGCCTGCGCCGCGAGATGTCGGCGACCATCGCGCGGCGGATGCAGCGCGACCGGCGCACGAAGTGACACGCGCCTGCGTCGATACGCACGCGCTCATCTGGTATCTCTCGCGGCCCAAGCGACTCGGTCGCTCGGCACGTCGAGTGCTGCGCGAAGTCGACGCCGGAAGGGCCGTCGCTCTCATTCCCGCGATCGTCGTGATCGAGCTCACCCTGCTCCGTGAGGCCGGCCGCCAGACGATCGGCACGGCGCAGCTCGAGGCCTTGTTCGCGGCACAGCCGGCATTCAGATTTCTCGGGCTCGACGTGCCGCAGGCGTTGGAGTTTCTCGCGCTCCAGACGATCCGCGACCCGTTCGATCGAATGATCCTGGCCGCCGCCCGTACCAGCGGAGCGCCCCTGCTGACCGCGGACGCCACGATACAGCAGTCAGCTTTGGTCGAGACGATCTGGGACTGATACTCAGTCGATCCCGTGCAGCTCCTCTTTGTACGTCCGCTCCAGCAGCACCCGCACCGCGTCCGGCAACGGCCGGCCCATGTGCAGCACGTGGTAGACGTTCTCGGTGATCGGCATCTCGACGCCGATCTTCCGTGACAGGGCGTGCGCCGCGGCGGCGGTGTAGTAGCCCTCGGCGACCGACTTCTTGCTGGCGAGGTACTGCTGCGGGTCGACGCCGGCGGCGATCTGCTTGCCGAGGGTGCGGTTGCGGGAGAGCTCGCCGGTGCACGTCAGGATCAGGTCGCCGACGCCGGCCATGCCGAGGAACGTGAGCGGGTTGGCGCCGAGGGCGACGCCGAGGCGGGTCATCTCGGCGAGGCCGCGGGTGATGAGGGCGGCGCGCGCGTTGGTGCCGAAGTCGAGGGCGTCGCAGGCGCCGGTGGCGATGGCCATGACGTTCTTGACGGCGCCGCCCACCTGCACCCCGACGGGGTCGCTGCTGGAATAGATGCGGAACATCGGCGAGTGCAGCAGCTCCTGCACCCGCCGCGCGCTCGCGGCGCCGCGCGAGGCGATGACGAGGTCGGTCGGCTTGCCGCTCGCGACCTCCAGGGCGAAGGTCGGGCCGGAGAGGAACGCGACGCGCTCGGCGGGGACCGCCGGCAGCGTCTCGGCCAGCACCTCGGACATGAGCTTCAGGCTGTCCTCCTCGATGCCCTTGGTGGCGACGACGACGATCGCATTCGCCGCGACGTGCGGCGCGACGGCGACCGCGACCTTCCGCAGGTGCTGCGACGGCGGCACGAGGATGACCACGTCGGCGCCGGGGACGACCGCGGCGAGGTCCTGCGAGGCGGTGACCGTGTCAGGCAGCGGGATGCCGCCGAGGTAGATGGCGTTGGTGTGCCGCGTGCTGATCTCGGCGGCGACCTCGGCCTCGAGCGCCCACATGGCGACGTCGTGTCCGAGGCGCGCCGAGTGGCACGCGAGTGCCGTGCCCCAGGCACCGGCGCCGACGATGGCAAGGTTGGTCATGGACTCGGGCTCACGGAGGGAACGGCGGCGCGGCGGCCGCGGCGCGCGCACGCGCCACGACGGCCGCGCGGCGCGAGGTCAACCTTCGAACTTGAAGGAGAGCTTCACCTTGGCGCGGTAGGCGGTGATCTTGCCCTTGTCCACCGTCACGTCCAGCGTCGTCACCTCGGCGATGCGCAGATCGCGCAGGGTCTTCGACGCCCGCGCCACGGCGGCCTTCGTCGCCGCCTCCCATGATTCGGTGCTCGTCCCGACGAGCTCGATGATTTTGTAGACGCTGCTGTTCTGTGCCATCGTCCGCTCCTTTCCGCCGCACCACCGGGCGCGGCGCTTCGCGCTCACGGCATAGCCCGGACGTGCGTGGAGGGAAAGACCGAGGGACGTCCGTCCCGCCGCGCCGCGACACCGCGCAACATCGTGCGCGGATCCTGCCCGCATCGTCCGGAACCACGCCATCGATCCACGTGATTGCGTGCGCCGCGCCCGGCGCGCACGATGCTAGCGTCTCCCTCGTTGACCGCAACGCGAACACACCGAGTGAAAGGAGGCTCCCATGCTCAGGACACGTCTCGTCCTGGTCACCGCCGCGGCCGTCGTCGTCTTGACGCCCCCGGCCCCCGCGCGCGCCAGGAATCCGAAGGCCTGCTCCAAGATCTCCAAGGCCGAGCTTGCGGCGTGCAAGGCCGCCAACCAGAGCGACAAGGCGATCGCTCTCGCCAAGTGCGCCAACCTCGCCGACCCGAGCGGGACCAAGGACTGCAGGAGCGCGGCGTCCGCCGACGCCGCCGACGAGGCCGGCAACTGCAAGGACCAGCGCGATCTCCGCAAGACGGTCTGCGACCGTCTCGGGGAGGCGCCCTACGCGCCGGTGATCGATCCAGCGAATTTCACCTCGACGATCGACAACCCCCTCTTCCCGCTCGTGCCCGGCACGACGTTCGTCTACGAGGGGCAGACGGCCGCCGGCTTCGAGCACGACGAGTTCGCGGTGACGCACAACACCAAGGTGATCATGGGCGTCACCTGCGTCGAGGTGCACGACACGGCGACGCTCGACGGCGACCTCTCCGAGGACACGCGCGATTGGTTCGCGCAGGACACGGCCGGCAACGTCTGGTACTTCGGCGAGAACTCGGCCGTCGTCGAGGACGGCCTGCCGGTGGATCTCAGCGGCAGCTGGACGGGCGGCGTCAATGGCGCGCAGCCGGGTATCGTCATGGAGGCATCGCCGGCGATCGGCGACTTCTACCGTCAGGAGTTCCTGGTCGGTGAGGCCGAGGACCTGGCGGAGGTGAAGAGCCTCACCGATTCCGCCGTAGTGCCCTTCGACACCTTCAACGGCAACTGCCTGAAGACGGAGGAGAGCTCGACCCTCTCGCCCGGCGACGTCGAGAACAAGTATTATGTGAGCGGCGTCGGCAACGTCCTCACCGTCGACCTCGCGACCGGCGAGCGCTCCGAGCTGATCTCGATCACCACCGGGAACTGATCCGACGGCGGAGGCCCCGGGCGGCCGGGGCCTCCGCGATCCGTTCGCGCGGGCACGAACGCCGATTCCCGCGTTCGGGAAGCGCGGCCGTCGCGTCTCCCGGCCGGTGCCTCCCGCCGTTGCAATTCGTTGAGCAAACGCCCCGGCTCGGGGGCGTACGCCGCGCCGCGGCCTGGCACGAACGCTGCTCCCCTCCACGGGAGACGGCGGTCGGCAGGAAATCATCATGCGTTCGTCAGGACGGCGCGTCGGCGCCGTCGTAGTGTCTCCGCAAGGAGGCGGTGCGCTCGGCCATGTTGCTCCGGATCGCGCGACGGAATCTGCTCTACGATCGACGGCGCTTTCTCGCGATCGTGGCCGGCGTGTGCTTCTCGGTGGCGCTGGTGCTGGTCCAGCTCGGCCTCTTCGCCGGCCTCGCCGAGAACGCCTCGCAGGTGATCGACCACACCCCGGGCGACGTCTGGGTGATGGCGCGCAACACCGGCAACTTCCAGTGGGGCCAGGTGATGCCGCGCCGGACGCTCAGCATCGTCCGCAGCACGCCGGGGATCGCGTGGGCGCGCGAGATGGTGGTCGGCTGGACGCAGCTCCGCCATCCGGACGGCGGCATGCAGCAGCTCGAGGTGATCGGATTCGACACGGCGGCCCGCGTCGGCGCACCCTGGCGGGTGGTCGAGGGATCGCTCGACGAGCTGGCGATTCCGGCCCGCGTCGCGCTCGACCGCTCGGCGATGGAGAAGCTCGGCGCGTTCCGCGTCGGCGACTATCGCGAGATCCGCGACCAACGGGTGCGGATCGCCGCCCTGAGCGACGGCATCACGTCATTCACGACGGTGCCGTTCGTCTTCACCTCGCTCGCGACGGCGCGGGCCCTCAGCGGCTACATCGGCCCCGACGACACCGTCTACGTGGTGGCGGGCCTCGCGGCCGGCGCCTCGCTGACGGCGACCGTCGACGAGCTGCACGCACGTCTGCGGTACCTCGACGTGCTGTCGCGCGAGCGGTTCAGCACCCGGACCCGGCACTACTGGATGTTCGAGACCGGCATGGGCATCGGATTCCTGCTCACGTCGTCGCTGGCGATCGGGGTCGGGACCGTGATCGTGAGCCAGGCGATCTACGCCGCCACCACGGAGCACTTCGCCGAGTACGGCACGCTGAAGGCGATGGGCATGAGCAACGCGGCGCTCGCCGGCGTGGTCGTGGCGCAGGGGCTCATCGCCGGCGCGGTGGGCGCCATCCCGGGCTCGCTCCTCGGAGCCGGCGTCGTCGCGCTCGCGCGCGCGCGCGGGCTCGAGGCGATCTTCGCGCCGCGCCTCGTCGTGGCGACGGTGCTGGTCGCGTGGCTCGCGTGCGCGCTCGCGGCGACGAGCTCGGTGCGGCGGGTGTGGAAGCTCGAGCCCGCCCTGGTGTTCCGCACATGACGCCGCGGGACGACAACGCGGGGGCGCGAACGCCATCGCGCTCGACGCCGGTCATCAGCGCGGCGCCCGTCCTGGCGTTGCGCGGCGTGTCGCGGCGCGTCGGCGAGGGCGCGACGGCGGTGCACGCGGTGCGCGAGGCGACCTTTTCCGTAGGCTCCGGCGAGGTGATCGGCATCATGGGGCCGTCGGGAAGCGGCAAGTCGACCCTGCTCTCGCTCGCGGGCGGCCTGCTCGATCCCGACGCCGGGACCGTCGTGATGGCCGGCCAGGACCTCGGAACCCTGGCGGCGCGCGCGCGCACGCGAATGCGGCGGACGCGCCTCGGCTTCGTCTTCCAGAAATTCAATCTCCTGAAGGCGCTGACGGCCCTGGAGAACGTCGAGCTCGCGCTGCTGCTCGCCGGCCTGGCGCCGGCCGAAGCACACGAGGGCGCGTCCCGGGCGCTGGCGGAGGTCGGCCTCACGCCGCGCGCCCACTATCTGCCGCGCGACATGAGCGGCGGCGAGCAGCAACGCGTCGCGGTGGCGCGCGCGCTCGCCTCCTCCCCGGCGCTCGTGCTCGCCGACGAGCCGACCGGGGCTCTCGACTCCGCGAGCGGGCGCGTGGTGATCGACCTGATCTGCGCCCACGTCCACGAGCACGACGCCGGGGCGGTGATCGTCACCCACGACCACCGCGTCGCGGCCGTGGTCGACCGTATCCTCTGGATGGAGGACGGCGCCCTCAGTGAGCGTACCCATGCGGACACGGCTGACATTCGCGCTCTCGCTCGCTAGCGTCGCGCTCCTCTGCGGCGCGTGCGCCCGCGACGCGCACGACACGGCCGCCGCGGCCGCGAACACGCCGCTCGAATCGACGCGCCACGTGGTCGCGACTGGCCGGCTGGAGGGCTGGCGCGAGGCCGACGTCATCTCGAAGATCCCCGGCCGTATCGTGAGTATCACCTACGAGGAGGGCGACGTGATCGAAGCCGACGCCCCCGTCGTGCGGCTCGAGAGCCAGGATCTCGACGCCCGGGTGCACGACGCGGCGGCGCGGAACACGAACGCGCAGCAGGCGCTCGCGCGCACGCGGACGCTGCGCGGCGAGGCGATCGTCTCCGCGAGCGACCTCGACCGCGCCGAGGCGGAGGCGCGGAGCGCCGCGGCAGCCCTCGAGCTGGCGCGCGTCACCCTCGAGTACGCCACGATCCGCGCGCCCTTCCACGGCACCATGGTGCGGAAGTTCAAGGAGGTCGGCGAGGGCGTGCTGGTGAGCGGCCTGCCCGAGCCGCTCTTCCGCATCGCCGATCTTTCACGCCTGAAGGCGCGGGCCGAGGTGCCCGAGACCGACATCGCCGGCGTGCGCGCCGGCGAGCGCGCCGACGTGACGCTCGAGGCCTACCCGGGCGAGCACTTCGACGCGACCGTCACCCGCATCGGCCTCGCCGTCGGCCGCAAGCGCCTGCACTCCGACGACCCGCGCGAGCGCCGCGACGAGAAGATCGTCGAGGTGGAGCTGGAGCTCGCGGCGGACGCGCGCTTGAAGAGCGGCATGACCGTCGACGTCGCGTTCCGCGACACGGCGGGCACCGGCAGCACTACCGCGAGCGCGGCCGGGCGCTAACGACCCGCCGCTGGCAATACCGTGGCCGGCGCCCCGCTCGGCCGCGTCCCGCTCCTCACGCGGAGCGACGCGGGCCCGCGCTCACCGGCTCCGCCCGCCACGCCCCTGCATCTCGACGGCGTCGTAGCTCGCGAGGATCACGGCGCTCAGCACGTTGTGCTCGTCGGACGAGCGCTCGCGCACCATGCGGATGAGCGCGCCGTGGTGCTCCCCCTTCTCGTGCTGGATGGTCTCGACGAGATCGGGGTAGCGGGCGATCGGCGACGCCTGGAGGAGCGTCGCGTACAGCGAGTCGAGCTCGGAGGTCTCGAGGTCGAGCGCGATCGCGAACGCCTCCTCGGCGGTCACCACCCGCCGCGCCCGCGCCTGGGCGTTCCGCATGACGGACTCGAGGGCGGGCAGCGCCTCGTCGAACCCGGTCGCGACGGGACGATGGCGCGCCGGCTCGGCCGCGACGAGCGCACGCCACGCCGAGAGCTTGTGCGCGTGCTCGCGCTCGCCGTCGGCCATCTCCGACCAGAGTGCCCGCAGCGCCTCGTCGTCAGCGAAGCGCTCCTCGAACACGGCATAGATGACGCCAGCCGCGCGCTCGAGGGCGATGCAGCGGTCGAGTGTCTCGAGGATCTCCACAATCAATGCTCGCAGCAAATGCCGCGCCAGGCATGCGTATTGCTCGGCAATGCGTCATGGGCAACCCGGCACGAACGATCGAATCCGCACCGCTCGCCGGCGACGAGGTGCGGTTCGCCCAGGTCGATCCGCGCACCGTGACGAACCGGCTGATGCTCGCGGCCGGCGATACCCTTCGCCGGTACCACCGCCATCAGGTCCGCGGAATCGAGCACTTGGCGTCCGCCCTGCGGACCGGCCGCCCGGTGATCCTGATCGGGAACCACTGCCTCGACATCGTCGATCCGTTGATGCTGACCGTCGCGCTCTACCGCGAGCTCGGACACGTGCAGCGCTTCATCGGGCACGGGAACCTGTTCTTCACGATCCCCGTCGTGCGGACGCTCGCGCGTGAGTGGGGGATCATCCCGAACCGGCACATGGAACTGGCGGAAACGGCCCTGCGGGAGACCGGCGCGCTCATGCTGTACCCAGGATCGGGAACCGAAGCGATCCTCCGTTCCTACCGGCGGGAACCCTACCAGCTCAAATGGTACGGGAAGCTCGGCTTCGTCGAGATGGCCGCCCGGCATCGCGCCACGCTGCTCTTCGTCGCCGGGATCGGCATCGACGAGCTCTACTATCAGACCGACGTGCCGACGCCCGCCGCCCTCCTCCGCTTCGGCAACGGCGGCGACGACGCCTACTATCGCGGCGCGCGCATGCAGCTCGGCGCGACCGGCCTGCACCTGGTGCCGGGGATCACCCCGCTGCCGGTGCGGGTCACGCACGTCATCTCGCCGCCGCTCGCGTTGCCGGCCGATCTCGACCCGACGGACCGCGCCGCCGTCGAGCGGGCGCAGATCGCGATCTGGGCGGAATGCCAGCAGCTCCTCGATGCCGCGATCGTCGCCCGCGGGCGCCACTCCGACTGGCTCGACCGCGCCTGCCGCGGGGCGATCGGCGCGTTGCAGCGTCTCGGTCTGTAGCGGGCGTCACGGCGTGCAGAGCGTGCGGTGCATCTCCGCCGTCAACGCCTCGATGCGCTGACTGAGCTCCTGCGTCACCCGTGTCAGCGTCGTGTTCTGCTCGAGCAGCTCGAGCATCTGCTCGCGCTGCCGATCGGCGAGGTGCTGGCGCTCGGCGCTGGCGGCGGCGAGGGCCTCGCGGTGCTGCGAGTCGGCCTCGGCGATCGCCTTGTCGCGATCGGCCTGGCGCGTCTGCGCCAGCAGGATGAGCGGCGCGGCGTAGGCGGCCTGCAGGCTGAACGCCAGGTTCAGGAGGATGAACGGATAGATGTCGAAGCTCGCCGCGCCGACGACGTTCAGCACGATCCAGAGGGCGACGATCGCCGTCTGCGCGATCAGGAAGGTCGGCGTGCCGAAGAAGCGGGCGAACGCCTCGGCCTTGAGGCCGAACCAGTCGTTGCCGAACGTGGCGGAGAAATGCGGATGGCGCAGATGGAACCGCAGGTGGTTGCGGCGCTCCTCGGACATCGTGTCTTGCATGGTCGCTCCCTTCGTCGCGGCGCTGGACGCCGCCGCCCTTTTCGTTCGCCCGGCGGCGCCTGGCAAGCCTCACGTTGACTCGCCCCGCGAAACGGCAGTATAGGGCCGTCCCACAAGACGGGGATTCCCCCGCGGCGGCCCGAGCCGGCCGCCCTGCCGCGCACGAGAAGTTCCGCGCCCACCACCGCAACATCCGCCTGCGCGGCATCCGCGCCCACGCCGGGTTCCTCCAGGCGGGACGGCTCGCGCGCGCCATGGTCGGCATCGACGCCGAGGTGTCGGAGCATTTCGTCGTGTTGGCGGACTGGATCTCGGGCGCGGCCAACGCCCTCTCGCTCGCCGGGGTGGTCGTCGTCGACCGGCAGAGCAGCTTCTATGTTCGCCCTGCTGCGGCAGAACGACGCGAACCGCCCGAGCGGCATCGTCTTCACCTTCACCCATACGTTCGATTGGTAGGCGGGAGGACGCCATAGGACCGGCCCGCGCAGAGGCGCGCCTGCCGCCGGCATCGCCGTCGGGCCGGCGTCTTTCCCGCCGCCGGCCGCCACTCCCGCGTTGCTCGGCGACCGCTCCCTCGCTAGACTTCTACCAGACGCGGAGGATGCGGATGCGGCGGCGCCACGGCCATGTCGAACCTGCTACGCATTCTCGTTTCGAGCCTCCTGCTCCTCGGAGCCGCTCCCACGCTCGCGGCCGAGCCGGCGTTCACGCTCGCTGACGACGGCTCTGCCTTCATCTACAAGGCGCGTCCGGGCGATCAGCCGGGAACCGTCGCCGAGATGTTCGGGATCGCCCAGCGCGACATCCCGGCGTTCCTCGGCGCCAACGGCATCAGCGACCCGACGCGCGTCGGCGTCGGCCACGTCTACCGCATCCCCAACCCGGCCGCGCTGCGCGCCGCGGAGGCGGAGGCGAAGGCGCAGACGTTGCAGCGCGACGCGGCGGCGCTGCAGGCGCGCGCCGACCAGCTCGCGCGCGACCTCGATACGGCGCGCACCGCGGCGGCCGAGTCCGAGCGCCGCGCCGCGAGTCTCGCGCGCTACGAGCGGCTCTGGCCGCTCGTGACGATCGTCGGCATGCTGCTCGTGCTCGCGGCGGGGGCGCTCGGGTGGCTTGCGTTCACCGCGTTGCAGAAGACGGGCGTGGTCGAAGGCCGGGCCCGGGCGCTCGCGGCCGAGGTAGACGAGAGGCGCCGCGCCGGACTCGCGGAGCGGCAGCAATCGGCGAAGCGCATCCTCGATCTCGAGGCGCGCATCCACGACCTCGAGGTCCAGGCGGCCCGTCCCCTGCCGGCGCGCCGCTCGCCCGCCAGCACGGGCTGACCTGCCGCCCGGCGCGCACCCGCGCCCCGGGCCTGCCTTCCTCAAGCAATCGTCACGTCTCCGTCAGGACTCCTGGTCGCCGGCGGGCTATCCGTTGCCCGGGGGACGACTCCGGATGGCCGCGACCGAGCGACGCGACGACCTCGACTGGCTGCGCATCGGCGCGACGCTGCTCCTCTTCCCGTACCACGTCGCGAAGACGTTCGACGTGACCCCGATCTACCACGTCAAGAACGCCGTCCTCGTCCCGCAGCTCGACTATGCCACCACCCTCATCCACCAGTTCCACATGCCGCTCTTCTTCGCGCTCGCCGGCTGGTCCGCGCACGCGTCGCTCGCGAGCCGCGGCACGCGCGCCTTCCTGCGCGAGCGCGTCGAGCGCGTGCTCGTGCCCTTCCTGACCGGCAGCCTGCTCCTCTGCCCCTTCCTCAAGTACCTCGAGCTGTCCTCCGGCCTGTCCGTCACGGCGCGCGGCGTGGCGCCGCTCGCGACGCCCTTCGACGAGTCGTTCCTGCGCTTCCTCCCGTCCTTCTATTCGCGTCTGGACCGCTTCACCTGGTCGCACCTGTGGTTCCTCGTCTACCTCTTCGCGTTCACGCTCGTCCTGCTGCCGGTCCTGGCGCCGCGCGCGGCGCGCCCGCGCCGCGCCGCGGGCACGCCCCCGTCGGTGCCGCGTCTCTACCTGCCGCTCGTCCCGTTCGTCCTCGTCCAGACGACGCTGCGCCTGCGCTGGCCGGGCGTGCAGAACCTCTACGACGACTGGGCGAACGTCGCCTACTATGGCCTCTTCTTCGTGCTCGGCTTCGCGCTCGCGCGGCAGCCGGCGTGGGAGGACGTGATCGCGCGCGAGTGGCGGCGGGCGGGCGCGATCGGCCTTGGCGCCGCCGCGGCGATGCTGCTCGGCTGGTGGCTGCGGGGCGGCGTCCGGTGGCCGATCGAGGCGACCCCGCACGCGATCGTCACGGTGCTGCCGATCCATGCGGCGAGCGGCGTCAGCGGCTACTGCCTCGTCGTCGCGATCCTCGGCGCCGCCCGCGCCCACCTGCGCGGCGCGGCGTGGAACGAGCGGCCGCGTATCCGCGCCGCGCGCCGCTACCTCACCGAGGCGGCGCTGCCGATCTACGTCCTGCACCAGCTCGCGATCGTCGCGCTCGGCTACGTGGTCGTCGGCCTCGCCATCGGCATCCCGGCCAAGATGGCCCTCCTCCTCTCCGGCGCCGTCGCCTGCACGTTCGCCACCTACCACTACGGCGTCCGCCCGTGGCGACCGGTACGCGCCGCGCTCGGTATGAAGCCCCGCGCCGGCGCGCCACCGCTCGCGGTCCCGCCGGCGGTCGCCAGGGTCGCGTCGGCGTCGCGCAGCCGGGGTTCCGAAACCCCCGTCAACAGCCCGGGCGGGCCGTGGTAGCCTCGAACGATGCTGCGACCACTGCTCGTCGCGAGCGCCGCCGCGCTCGCCCTCGTCGCGACGCCGGCGCCCTCACGCGCGGCGCCCCTCGAGCCGACGGAGAAGTGCGACAATCTGCAGGACCGTTGCCTGCACCACGAGAACGGCATCTGCATCGTCTGGCACGACGAATGTGTGGCGAAGAAGCCGATCGGCCACGGCGTCAAGCACTCGAAGCACCGCCCCGGCGCCCACAAGAATCGCGTCTGATCAGCGACACCACTCGAGCGTCGCGTCGCCGGCACAGAGCGCCTGGCAGTCGGCACGCGCCGGATCGACGGGACAGGTGACGCGCTGCTCGGCGGTCGCGGCCTTCCGCCGCACCGTCGCGGGACGCGCCGGCGGCGCCTCCGTCTCGCCGGCGGCGGTGTCACGCGGCGCTTCCATCGGCGTCCCGACGTCCGCCCCCGGGGATCTGCCGCGGCGCCCGGCGCCTCTCTCCGAGGTCGGCGGAACGGCGAGCGGCTCCGACCCGCGCGGCGTGTAGCCGTCCTTCGAGGGCTCGAGCCGGATACTGTGCGGCGGCCCCGCGGCGCGGCGCGTGTAGTAGAGCACGAGCGTCTTCTGCGAGAAGCGCGCCATCGTCCCGCCGAGCACCTCGATCGAGTCGGGCTCGCCCTGGCGCGCCAGGAACCCTCGCAAGCCGGGCTCCTCCTTGAGCGCCCGCCACACCTTCTGCCCCGCCGTCGCGGGATCCTGTCCGTGGACCTTCAGCCTCTCGCCCGCGTAGGCGTCCCAGGGCTTCGACTTCCCCATCGGCGAGCCGCCGTGGCAGGCGGCGAGCCCGAGGAGCAGGACGAGGAGCGCACCCCGCCTCAATGCCGTCATTGCTTGCCCTCCAGGTGGCGTATCGAGTCTTCGAGCCGTGCGCGCACGCGCGCGTCCTGCTCGATCTTCGCGCGCGCCGCGAGCGACGGGCGCGCGTCACGGCAGCCGTTGTCGCCGAGCACCTTGGCCGCCCAGGCGCGGCGCTCCCACTCGGCGTCGTCGAGCAGCCGCACCAGGTGCGGCTCCACGCGCTCGCAGCCGCGGCCGGTGAGCCCGCGGATCGCCGCCGCCGAGATCAGGACCGAGGCGCTCTCGGCCGCCCGCAGGAGCGAGGTGGTCGCCGCCTCGCTGCGGTCGGGGCCGAGCGCCTCGATCTCGCCGACCTTGGCCGCAACCGCCGCCGCGTTGCCCTCGTATCGCTGCGGCGGCGCGCCCTCGACGGGCGCCTCGGGCGCCGCGCTCGGCAACGGCATCGCGCTCAGCACCGGCGGACGGGTCGGCTCCGGCGACGGTTCCGGCGGGGGAGCGGGTGCCGGCGAAGGCGAGGGCATCGCCAGGTGGCGGCCCGAGTCCCCCCAGCAGCCGCCGCCGAACAAGCCGAGCAGGAGCAGGACCGGCACGAGAGCGGCGCGAGATCGCGCATCGCGCGCGCGGAGGCGCGCAACCGGGATGCCGGGGCGTGACGTCGTCGTCATGATCGGCAGCAAGGCCCCGGTTTCATACGTCGTGGTCGCGCCGGCGTCCAGGCACGGCCCCGGCGTCAGCGCGCCTCAGTGCAGGATACGTGCGCGCTCCCGGTCGGCCTTGACCTGGACGCGGCCGAGGAGCTCCGCGAGCGCGTCCAGATCGGCGGGCTTCACCAGATGATGGTCGAACCCGGCCGCGAGCGCCTGCCGCTTGTCGTCGTCGCGGGCGTACCCCGAGAGCGCGATCAGGACGACCCGTCCGAACGTCGGCTGCTGGCGCAGCTGGCGCGCGAGGTCGTAGCCGTTCATGCCCGGCAGGCCGAGGTCGGAGATGATCACGTCGGCCGCGGCGCGCTCGGCGACCTCGAGCGCCGCCATGGCGTCGAACGCGATCTGTACCTCGTGGCCCCACATGCCGAGGACCATCGCCAGGCTCTCGGCGGCGTCGCGATTGTCCTCGACCACGACGATCCGCAGGCCGCCGGCCGCGCGCGGCTCGTTCGGCCGCGTGGACTCCTCGGCGCTCTCGGCAAGCGTCGCCTCGACCGTCGGCAGGTAGACCAGGAACTCGCTGCCCTGGCCGATGCCGGGGCTGCGCGCCTCGACACGGCCGCCGTGCAGCTCGACCAGCCGGCGCACCAGGGTCAGGCCGATGCCGAGCCCGCCGCGCGTGCGGTCGAGCGAGGCGTCGCCCTGCACGAAGAGGTCGAACACGTTCGGCAGGAGCTCGGGCGCGAGGCCGACGCCGGTGTCGCGGACGCGGATGACGACCTCGCCGTCGAGCGGCTCGGCGGTGAGCCAGATCGATCCCCCCGCCGGCGTGAACTTGGCGGCGTTGCTGAGCAGGTTGCCGAGGACCTGGGCGAGCCGCGCGGCATCCGCCTCCAGGCGCACCGGGCGCGGCGGCATCGAGACGGTGAGCTGGTGGCCGCGCGCGTCGAGCGGCGTCCGCATCATCTCGAGGGCGCGGGTGACGACGTCGCTGAGCGGCACGCGCTCCTTGCGCAGCGAGATCTTCCCCTGCGTGATGCGCGAGACGTCGAGGAGGTCGTCGACGAGACGCGCGAGGTGCCGCACCTGACGCTCGGCGATCTGCCGCAGCCAGTCGCGGTCGGCGCCGCCGCGCTCCAGCAGGTGGAGGGCGTTGCTGAGCGGCGCCAGCGGGTTGCGCAGCTCGTGCGCCAGCATGGCGAGGAACTCGTCCTTCCGCCGGTCGGCGTCCGCCAGCTCGCCGGCGCGCCGGCGCAGCTCATCCTCGAGCCGCTTGCGATCGCTCACGTCCATGGCGAGCCCCATCATGCGCGCGGCGCGCCCGCGGTCGTCGGTGAACACCTGCCCCTTGCCGGCCATCCAGCGCACGGCGCCGTCGGGCCGCAGCGTCCGGAACTCGATGTCGTAGCCGGCGCGCAGCTCGACCGCGCGCGCGATCGCCTTGGTCACCATCTCGCGGTCGTCGGGATGCAGCAGCTGCTGGAACGCCTCGAAGGTGCCTGCGAAGCTGCCGGGCGGCAGGCCGTGCAACGCCTCGAGATTGTCGGACCAGCGCACGCCACCGCTCTGGATGTTCCACTCCCACACCCCCATCTGCGCCGCCTCGAAGGCGAGCCGCAGCCGGCGCTCGCTCTCGGCGAGGCGCGCGAAGTCCTCGGCGCGGTGCCGATCGGCGGCGTCGCGCTCGTGGATCGCCGCCGCGAGCAACAGCGCCGTCACCGCGACGACCGCCATGAAGAGCTGCACCATGATCAGCCGGTCGCCGACGCTGCCGGTCGCGAACGGCCCGAAGCCGTGCACCGTGCTCCAGATGGCGAGCGCCGAGGCGGCGAAGGTCGCCGTCGCGGCGCCGCGATGGCCGAAACGCAGCGCCCCGGCGATCACGAACGGGAAGATCGTGTAGTGCAGCGGGTAGCCGACGCGCCAGAGGCCGAAGGCGCCGACGAAGACGGCGAGGCTCACGCCGACGACGCCCGCGAGCAGGGCCAGCGCCTCGAGGATGCGCCGTCTCGGCCAGCGGAGCTGCGGCAGGCTCGCCCAGACGAGGAGCAGGGGGGCGACGATGAGGTCGCCGCCCGCGTCGCCCACCCACCACACGCCCCAGAGACGCGGGAACGCTTCCCATGCCTGGATGCCGCTCGCGCACAGGCTGCCGACACCGATCGTCGCGCTCACGACGGGGCTGAGGAGCGCGCCCATGAGGATCAGCAGGAGCACGTCGCGCACGCGGCTGAGGGAGATATCCACGCCGAAACGCCGCAGCAGCAAGGCCCCGGTCAACGCCTCGAGGGTGTTGCCGAGCGCGATGGCGGCCGCGACGTGGAGCGGCGTGTCGATCGTCGCGTTGCCGATGAAGGCCCCGATGAACACGGCCGGCCAGGCGCGCCATCCGAGCAGGAGGAGGGCCGCGAGCGCGATGCCGGTCGGCGGCCAGACCGGCGTCACCTGCTCGGCGCCGAACGCCATGGTCAGACCGAGGCGCGCCGCGCCGACGTAGACCACGACCAGCACCGTCAGGCTCACGCCAAGCGGCAGCGCCCTGAAGGCCAGCAGCGCCGGCCGCATCGTCGGGGCGGACGGGGTCGTCGTCTCCGCGGTCGTCATCGCGGTCGCCAGATCTAGCAGCGCGCTCCGCCGTAGCGAAGCCTCTTTTCCCGCAAAAGCATTGACGCCTGCGGTGCAATTCGGCATCGAGGTCGCGGTGGTCCTCCTGCGGGTGGCGGCCGCGGTCCTGACGGCCTCGTCGCTGATGCTCGGCTGCGCGCGGGCGGCGACGCCCGTGCGCCCGACCGCCGTCGCCCGTGGCGCGCCGCCGTCCACGGCGTCACGGCACGGGACGCGCCATCCGCAGTCGCACCGCCGCGCGCGAGCGGACGCCGTACCCGCGGGCGGCCCGCACGCCTGTCCCGCCAGCGTGCGCACGGCGGTCGTCGCACGGGTGAACGCGGAGCGCCGCGCGGCCGCGTTGCGGCCGCTCGCCAGCGACGCGGGGCTCGGGCGGGCCGCCCAGTCGCGCGCGCGCGCGATGGCGTCGGCCAACCGGCTGTCGCACGCCGGGTGGGAGAGCGCCATCCGTCGCGAGGCCGACGCGCCGACGATCGCGGAGAACGTCGCCTACAACTATGCGTCCGCCGATGCCGTCGTCGACGCGTGGCTGCGCAGTCCCGGGCACCGCGCCAACCTGCTCGGCCGCTCGTTCCGCCGGATCGGCGTCGGGTGCGTGGTCGACGCGCGCGCCCGCCTGTGGTGGGCGCAGGACTTCGCCGACTGACCGCCCGCCGGCCCGCGTAGCGCGAGGGCCGGGCCTTCGCTAGAAAGGCGATCGACGGCGGGAGGACCCACCATGGCCGACGCGACGCTCACCCTGCTCGAGTCCGACGACCTGATGCACCCGAACGGCGGCGAAGCCACGTTCAACGAAAGCGCGTACTACAACTTCTTCGACCCGCGGCTGCGGGTCGGCGGCTTCGTGCGGCTCGGCAATCGGCCGAACGAGGGCCATGCGGAGATGACGATCTGCGTCTACCTCCCGGACGGGCGCGTCGGCTTCATGTTCAAGCGGCCGCAGATCGCGGGCAACGAGCGCCACGACGCCGGGGGGCTGCGCTTCGAGGTGCTGCGGCCGTTCGCCGAGCATCGCATCACGTACGCCGGCTCGTGCTGCCTGCTCGCGGACCCGCTGGAGATGGCGGAGCCGCGCGACGCCTTCGGCCGCAATCCGCACGTTCCCGTCGGCCTCGACGTGCGCTGGCTCGGCCTCTCGCCCGGCTACGGCGGCGAGCTGCGCCGGCGCGACGGCGACCGCTGGGTGAGCGTTCCGTCCGAGAAGGCGGGCCAGGAGTTCGCCAAGGGCCACCTCGAGCAGCACGGCAAGGCGGTCGGCGTCCTCACCGTCGACGGCGAGCGCTTCACGCTCGACGCGCCGGGCCTGCGCGACCACTCGTGGGGGCCGCGCTCGTGGCAGGCGCCGAAGCGCTACCGCTGGCTCACGATGAGCTTCGGCGAGGACCTCGGCGCGGTGCCGCTCGTGACCGAGCAGCGCGACGGCGGCGAGATCCACGCCGGCTACGTCTATCGCCGCGGGCGCGAGAACGAGCGCATCGTACACACCGAGATCACCACCGAGGTGCGCGGCGCGCAGCAGCTGCACGACCGCATCCACGTGCGCGCCACGACCGCGGGCGGCGAGGTGCTCGAGATCGATGGAAAGGTGCTCGCGATCATCCCGCTGCGCAACCGTCGCGACGGCAAGGTGACCCGCATCGCGGAGGGCATGACGGAGTGGCGCTGGGGCGATCGCGTCGGCTACGGCCTATCGGAGTACCTCGACCATCTCGTCGAGTGAGGGAGCCCACCATGAAGGTGACCGGCGGGTGCCATTGCGGCGCCATCACGTACGAGGCGGAGGTCGATCCCGCGACCGCCGGCCTCTGCCACTGCACCGACTGCCAGACGTTCTCCGGCGCCGCGTTCCGCACCGGCGTCATGGGCGCCGAGAAGGACTTCCGGCTGCTCTCCGGCGCGCCCAGGATTCTACGTCAAGACGGCCGAGAGCGGCACCAGGCGGGCGCAGGCCTTCTGTCCGGACTGCGGCACGCACATCTATGCGACGTCCGTCGGCGAGGGTCCGAAGGTCCTCCGCATCCGGACCGGCACGACGCGCCAGGCGCGCGAGCTCCCGCCGCGGGCGCAGATTCTGGACGCGCTCCGCGCAACCGTGGCTCGCGAGCCTGGGCGCGCTGCCGGGCCGCGACAGACAGTAGCCGCGGCCCGGACGCCCCGGGATGTCGCGCGCGCAACGGACCCGGCCGCACCGGGAAGAGGCTCTCCCCCCATCGAGGTGACGTGATGCGTATGTCGACCACCCCCGTCCGTGCCGGCGTCCTGCTCGCCCTGCTGCTGTGCGCGCCCCTGCCGGCGCGCGCCGCCGGCGATCGCGACAAGTTCGAGAAGCGTGTCGGCAAGTCGGCGTCGAGCGCGTCCTCCACGGCGCACGGCCTGACGTGCGTCTGCAAGGACGGCTCCGACAACCAGAATCGCGCCGGGCTGCTCCTGGAGGAGGCCGTCGGCGTCCCCGGCGGCGACGGGGTCTTCCTGCACTGCAACCTGCCGACCTTCGACGGCACCACGGGCGCGCTGAGCAGCACGCAGTTCTGCGAGGCTTGGGAGCTGCTGCCGAAGTGAGCGGCGCGGCCGGCGCGCCGCCCGCCTCACCGGAACGCGATCGGCAGCGCCGTCAGCCCGCGGAAGAAGACCTGCGGCGTCCACTGCGGCACGTCGTCGAGCAGCGCGAGCTCGCGGTAGCGGCGGAAGAGCGTGGTGAGGGCGATCTGCGCCTCGAGGCGGGCGAGTGCCGCCCCGAGGCAGAAGTGGATCCCGTAGCCGAAGGCGAGATGCGGTGCGCCGCTGCGGGTGACGTCGAGCACGTCGGGGTCGGGGTAGCGCCGCGGATCGCGGTTGGCGGCCGCCAGCATGATCGCCACCAGGTCGCCTCCGCGAATCCGCCGTCCGTGCAGCTCGGCGTCGGTGACGGCGATCTTGATCTTCCCCGCGACGGGCGCGTCGTAGCGCAGCAGCTCCTCGATCGCGCCCGCCATGCGCCCGGGCTCGGCGCGCAGCAGCGCCAGCTGGGCCGGATGGCGCAGCAGGTGGACGAGGCCGTTGCCGAGGAGGTTCGTCGTGGTCTCGTGCCCGGCGAAGAGCAGCAGCACGCAGTTCGACACCACCTCGTCGCGCGTGAACATGTCGCCGCGGTCCTCCGCGGCGAGCATCAGGCTCACGAGATCGTCGCCACCCGGCCCGCGGCCCGCGAGCAGCTCGCGGAAGTACGCGACGATCCCGGCGAGTCCGCGACCCGCCTCGTCGATCGTCGCGCCCGACTGCGCGCCGCCGACGTAGGCGGCGATCTGGTCCGACCACGTCTTGACGCGCGGCAGATCGGCGGCCGGCACGCCGAGGAGGGCGCCGATGACGGTCGCGGGAAGCGGGAACGCCAGATCGGCGATCACGTCCATGCGCCCGCACGACGCGGTGGCGTCGAGCAGCTCGTCGACGATGCGCTGGATGCGGGGCGCCATGGTCTCGATCCGCCGCGGGGTGAAGGCCTTGGTGAGGAGGCCGCGCAGGCGCGTGTGGTCGGGCGGGTCGCGGTAGACGGCCCAGTCGCGCAGCACGCGCGCGACGTCCTCGATCTCCGGACGCCGGCTCGCGAGCGCCGCGGGAATGCGCCGGAAGCGGTCCGCCGACCAGCGCGCCGTGTCCTGCAGGATGTGGTGCACGTCGTCGTAGCGCGTCACCACCCACATCTTGAGCCGCGCGCTCCAGTGCACCGGCTCGTGCTCGCGCAGCCACGCGTACGCCGGATACGGATCGCGCTGGCTCGTGGGGTCGGCGAGGTCGACGGTGGGCATCGGCACGGGGATCGCGGGTCGGGCGTGGCGCGACGCGGCGATACTGCCACGCCCTACAGGCCCGGGCGAGGCGCACGATCCCCGCGACCGCCTCCCTGCTCCAAATCGGAGCAGGGCACGCCGCGCGCACGATCCGGCTTGACCCCTCGGGGCGGCCTCGTGCTAGTGCCGCCCCGTGAGTACGACGGGGGATCCGCGCAGCGCACGCCCGGCGAAGGGCGTGCTGCGCAGCGTGCCGCCCGACGGCCGCCGCGCCACCTCGGCGCGCGCCACCGCCGGGCCGCTCGGCACCATTGGCGCCCGCTACCAGCTGATCAACGAGCTCGGGCGCGGCGGCAGCGCGGCGGTGTATCGCGTCGTCGATCGGCTGACGGGACGCGTGGTGACGTTGAAGCGGCTCCGCCTCGGCGACCGGCTCGATCCCGGCTCCGACCAGCGCGCCGCGCTCGCGCAGGAGTTCCGCCTCCTCGCCTCGCTCCGCCACCCGCACATCATCAGCGTGCTCGACTACGGCTTCGACGACGAGCGCGAGCCCTATTTCACGATGGACCTGCAGGAGAACGCGCGCACGATCATCGAGGCCGGGGCGGAGCAACCGCTCGCGGTGCAGGTCGATCTCATGGTGCAGACGCTGCGGGCGCTCGTCTACCTGCATCGCTGCGGCATCGTCCATCGCGACCTGAAGCCGGACAACATCCTGGTGGTGAACGGCCAGGTGAAGGTGCTCGACTTCGGGCTCTCGTTCTCGCGCGCCGCCGGCGGCGACGTCGGCTGGGCGGGCACGCCCGCCTACATGGCGGCCGAGGTGCTGCAGGGCGCGCGCCCGGACGAGCGCGCCGATCTCTATGCGGTCGGCATGATCGCCTACGAGCTCTTCGCCGGTCGCTATCCGTTCGCCGCGGACGAGTACCTGCCGCTCCGGCTCATCAACACGCCGTTGCCGCTGCCGACCGACCCCATCGACGCGCGCCTGCGGCCGATCCTGGAACGGCTGCTCGCCAAGAACCCGGACGCCCGCTTCGCGACAGCGGCCGACGCCATCACCGCCCTCGCCGCGGCGCTCGACCAGCCGCTGCCGATCGAGACCGTCGCGACGCGCGAGGGGATTCTCCAGACCGCGCCGCTGGTCGGCCGCGACGACGAGCTGCAGGTGCTGCTCGACGCGCTCCACGAGGCGATGCGCGGCCACGGGCGGACGTGGCTCGTGAGCGGCGAGAGCGGCGTCGGCAAGTCGCGGCTGCTCGACGAGATGCGCACCCGGGCGCTCACCGAGGCGGCGCTCGTCGTCCGCGGGCATGCGATCAGCCAGGGCGGGGGTCCGTATCACCTCTGGCGCGACGTGCTCAGCAACCTCGTCCTGCGCATCGACGTCGGCGACGCCGACGCGTCGGCGCTGAAGACGATCGTGCCCGACATCGGCACCCTGCTCGGGCGCGAGGTCGACGATCCGCCGGCGGTCGACTCGCAGACGGCGCAGTCGCGCCTGCTGCTCGCGGTGGAAGAGGTGTTCCGCGCCCAGCCGGGGCCCGTCCTGGTGATCCTCGAGGACCTGCACTGGGTCGGCAGCGAGAGCCTCGCCATGCTCGCGTGGCTCACGCAACCCGTCACCACCCTGCCGATCCTGCTGCTCGGCAGCCTGCGCGAGGAGGAGGCGCCGGAGCTGCCGGCGACGATCAAGGACGCGCAGGTATTGGCGCTCCGTCGCCTGCAGATCCCGGACGTCGCGGCGCTCGGCGAGTCGATGATCGGCCCGGCGGCGCGGCGCACGGACGTGCTCGAGCTGCTGGTGCGCGAGAGCGAGGGCATCCCGTTCTTCATCGTCGAGGTGGTGCGCTCGCTGGCGGAGAGCGCCGGGCGGCTGGAGCAGATCGCGGACGCCGCGCTGCCGACGCGCGTCATGTCGGGCGGCATGCAGCGCGTGATCCGCCGCCGCCTCGCCCGCGTCCCAGCCGAGGCGCTGCGCGCCCTCAAGCTCGCCGCCATCATCGGGCGCGAGATCGACGCCGACCTCCTGCGCGCGGCGCAGCCGCGGCTCGCCATCGACGAATGGGCCGCCCTGTGCGCGCGCAGCGCGGTCCTCGTCCTGCGCGACCAGCGCTGGCAGTTCGCGCACGACAAGCTGCGCGAGCAGCTCCTCGAGGATCTCGCGCCGCAGGCGAGCCGGGCGCTGCATCGCACCGTCGCCGAGGCGATCGAGCGCGTCCATCCGGATCGGCCGGAGTACGTGACGGCGCTGGCGCACCATTGGCGGCAGGCCGGCGAGCCGGCGCGCGAAGCGCACAGCGCGTACCAGGCGGGCCTCCTCGCGCTCCGCGCCGGCGCCTGCCAGGAGGCGGTGGCACACCTGGAGCGGACGCTCGACCTGCTGCGCGTCGCGGACGCGCCGCGCGCGCCGGCCTCCACGCGCGCCGCCACGGGCACGCCCCGGACGCTGCGCTGGCGCCGGCCGCCCGGCCGGTCGTGGCTCGACCTGAACGCCCGCGTCGACCCGGAGAGCCGCGAGGCCCATCTCGGCATGGTCGAGAGCGCGCTCTCCGAGGCCACGTACCGCCTCGGCGATCTGGCGACCTGCGGCGCCCACTCGGTGCGCGCGCTCACGTACTTCGGCCAGTACGTGCCGCGCGGCAAGAACGGCTGGGTGCCGGCCGTGCTGCGCCAGCTCGCGCTGCGCTGCGCGCTCGCGGTGTGGACGCCGGGCCCGATGACCGACGGCGCGCGCCGCCGCATCGCAAGCGAGATCGGCCGCGTCCAGCTCCGCCTGACCGACACCTTCTACTACGCGCTGCGCGTCCCGCCGCTCCTCTGGTCGAGCCTGCGGACGGTGAACCAGTGCGAGCCGGCCGGGCCGTCGCCGGAGCTGGCGGAGGGCTACGTGATCCTGGCGCTGCTCGCCGGCGTCGTGCCGCTGCGCCGGCTCGCCGACGCCTGGTCGCGGCGCGCGCTCGCCATCGCCGAGCACGCCGGCACCGAGCGCGACGTCGCCTGGATCCTGTCGCGGATCGGCGTGCTGCAGCTCGCGAGCTGCCGTTGGGGCGATGCCGACGCCGGCCTCGTGCGCGCCGCCGAGATCGCGGAGCGGGCGGGCGACCTGCGCCTGCGCGAGGAGTCGCACGCGCAGATCGGCGGCCTCACTCTCTACAGCGGCCAGTTCGCGCGCAGCCTCGACAACTTCCGCGCCGCGCACCGCTTCGCGCACCGGAGCGGCAACCGCCAGGTCGAGTGCTGGGGACTGCTCGGCGAGGCCGACGTCCTCGTGCGGCTCGGGCGCGAGGCGGAGGCGCTGCCGCTGTACGCGGCCGCCCTCGCCTACGTCGACGAGAACGCGATGAAGACGGAGGCGATCTGGGGCTTCGGTATGCTGGCGCTCGCCCGCCTGCGCAGCGGCGATCCGCAGGGCGCGTACGAGATGGCGGACCGCGCCCTGTGGCACGTGCTCGGCACCAAGCCGGTCGCATACTGGACCCAGCACGGTACGGCCGCCACCGCCGAGGTGCTGAGCACGCTCTTCGAGAGCGGCTGGCAGCCGCCGGGCGAGCGGTCCGAGGTGGTCGCGACGCGCGCCCGCCAGGCGGTCGCCGGCCTGCGCCGTTTCGCGCGCCGCTTCCCGCTCGGACGGCCGCACGCCCAGCTCTGGCACGGGCTGCAGCAATGGGCCGGCCGACGCCCCGCCCGGGCCCATCATGCCTGGCAGCGAGCGCTCGAGCTCGCCGAGCGCCTGCACACACCGTACGAGCGCGGCCGCGCGCACCTCGAGATCGGCCGCCACCAGCGCCCGGAGGCCTACGGTCGGCGCCACCACCTCGACCAGGCGATCGAGATCTTCGAGCGCCTCGGCTGCACCCGCGATCGCGATCGCGCCCTCGCCGAGCTCGGCGGGGCGCGCGCCGGCGGCTCCGCACCCGAAGGCGGCGCGTGAAGCCCGCCGACGTCGACCTCCTCACGTGTCCGGCGTGCCGCGGCATGCTCGTCTTCCGCGGACGCACCGCGGACGACGAGATGATCGCGGGCGGCGCGCTGCAGTGCCACGGCTGCGGCATGGCGTGGCCGATCTTCGACGGGGTCCCCCATCTGTACGACCCGGCGAAGGTCCGCGGCAGCGATTTCTTCCTGCGCTTCGTCTACGACCGGATCGCGCCGTGGCACGACCTGTCGGTGCAGTACGTGCTGCCGATTCTACAGACGGAGTCCGCCGAGGCCGCGCGCAACGGCTACATGGAGCGGCTGCAGCTGACGCGGCTCGTGCCGCGCGACGGCGCGCCCGTGCGCATCCTCGAGGTCGGGATCGGCGGCGGCGCGAACCTGCCGTTGATCGAGCGCGACGTCCCGTCCGACATCGGGAACCTCGAGGTGTGGGGGGTCGATCTGAGCCCCGGCATGCTGCGGCAATGCCGGCGCCGCATCCGCGGCACCGGCTTCGGTCGCCGCGTACGGCTCATGCTGGCCGACGCGCACGCCCTGCCCTTTCCCGACGCGTCGTTCGACCGCGTGTTCCACGTCGGCGGCATCGCCGGCTATCGCGACGCGCGCCTCGCGCTCGCCGAGATGGCGCGCGTGGCGCGGCCGGGGACGCCGATCGTCGTGGTCGACGAGCAGCTCGATCGGCGGCGGGCGAACAGCCTCTACCACCGCTTCGTCTTCTGGGCGATCACGATCTACGACCCGAACCCGCACGCGCCCGCGGCCGAGATTCCGCCGCACGCGGTGTGCGACGAGTCGACGCAGGTGAGCCGGTTCTACTACTGCCTGCGGTTCCATGTGCCGGTGACGTCACCCCCGACGCACGACCCACCGCCGAAGGAGGCTCCCGCGATGACTCCACCCCCAGCGCCCGCCGGCGGCATCGCCGCCATCCTGACGGACCCCGCGCTGCGCGACCTGCGCCGCGCCTACGACGACACCGCGATGACCAACGCGCTCGGCGCCGCGCTGCCCGCGCGCTATCCGGCCGCGCAGGAGTACGTCGACGCGATCGCGCACGCATTCTACGCGTCGCCGACGGGTGCGCCCTTGCCCCTCGCGGCGCTCGATCGCGAGCGCTGCCTGATCGCCGTCCTCGCCGCGCGCGGCGCCAGGCTCAATCTCGCCATCCACGTCTACATCGGCCTCATGCTCGGACTGCCGCCGACGCAGATCTGCCACATCCTCCTGCTCATCGGCGCGTATGCCGGCGTCGAGAGCCTGGCCAATGCGCTCGCGATCACCAAGACGACGTTCGAGATCCTGGCGCGCCTCGGCGCCGCGGCCCCCCTCGACGTCCTGCAGGCGCTGACCGCCGGCGTACCGCTGTAAGCGGTCGGCGGCGCGGGCGCGGCGCTCAGTCGGGCTGCAGCACCATGTCGAAGAGGCGCAGCGTCATGCCGCCGAGGAAGTCGATCGTCGCGCCGTTGAACCACGCCGTCTCCTCGCGCGTCAGCAGCGAGACGAAGCGCGCCACCTCCTCGAGCGTGCACATGCGGCCCGCCGGGATCATCTCGGCGTGCACCTCCTCGAGGCGCGCGATCGCCTTCGGTCCGAGCACGGTACGGAGCGCCGGCGTCAGGACGGTCGCGAACTGCAGCAGGTTCACGCGGTGGCCGTGCCGGCCGAGCTCGACGGCGAGATAGCGCACGTACGTCTGCAGCGCCGCCTTGGCGGCGGCGATGAGCCCGGTGTTGTGCAGCAGGTTCTCGCCGTGCAGCGCGTTGCTGAGGCCGAGGAGCCGGGCCTGCGGCGCGAGCAGATCGCGCTCGTGCAGGGTCTGCGCCCAGTAGGCGAAGGAGTGGGCGAGGTAGTTGAACGTCTTCTCGAACTGCTTCGGGTGGAAGGCATCGCCGCGACCCGAGAGGAAGTGGCCGATCGAGGCGCCGGAGATCGAATGCACGAGGAGGCCGACCTGGCGCGGCCCCGCGGCGCGCGCCAGCGCGTCGGCGCAGGCGGCGACGCCCTCGGGATGGCCGGCGTCGCCGACGTGCATCACGACCGTCCGTCCCGAGTCGCGGAGCTCGCGCGCGAGCGCGTCGGCGTCGTCCTGGTAGTGGCCGCGATGGACCGCGAACACGTGCAAGCCGGGATCGCGGACGACGGCGCGGGCGATCGCCGCGCCCGTGCCCGTCGAGGCGCCGAGGATCACCGCCCAGCGGTCGGCGCGGGCGCGATCGTCCGGAGTCTCGCTCATGCCGATCCGTGCGGCAGGCGCCGGCGGGCCCGATCGAGGAGCGTTTGCACCGCGCCGGTCACCCGGCGGTGCGCGCGCAGCAGGCCGTCACGATCGTCCGGGTGCACGCCCTCGGCGGCGAGATCGATCGGCGCGCCGACGAGCTGGCGCAGCCGCACCGGGAACGGCGGCGAGAAGGGATAGAGGCCGAGCGGCCCGATGCCCGTCCACAGCGCCCAGGCCCAGGCGCGCGGCACGCCGAGCCACCGGCCCGCCGCGGCGGTGTCGACGAGGCCGATGTAGGTGTCGTCGGCGCCGTCGGCCGCGACCGGCACGATCGGCAGCCCGTACTTGAGCGCGAGCCGCAGGTAGCCGGTGTGCGTCCCCCAGGCGACCCGGTAGCGCTGGCGGAAGTCGCGACAGCCCTCGTCGCCGCCGCCGGGCGTCGTCACCAGGTGCTCGCCGCGCGCGATCGCCGCCGCGAGCCCGTCGCCGTCGGCGGTGACGAAGCCGAGGCCGTCCGTGAACCAGCGCAGCGCCCCCACGGTGCGCGTGCCGCGGTGCACGAAGCCGTGCGGCAGGTAGCCGAGGCGGTCGTACAGCGCGACGGTCAGCATGCACATGTCGTAGGCGAGCGGGCGCGCGTGGTAGCCGACGATCAACGCCGGGCCGCGGTCGAGGTGCTCCAGACCCTCGACCGTGTAGCGATGGTAGCGCTGCCAGAAGCGCCAGTAGCCGAGCCAGAGCGCGAGCGGCACGCCGCCGGCGGCAACGGGCGCGACGCCACGGCCGGGACGGGGCGCGCTCATGTGTCGAGCCTGAGGAGGACGGCCCCCGAGGAGATGCCGGCGCCGACGCCCACCATCAGTACGCGGTCGCCCGGCCGGACCGGCGCCGTGTGCCGCAGGCGATCGAGGCTCACCGGGATCGAGGCGGCGCCGACGCTGCCGAACTCGTGGACGATGCGCACCACCCGCGCGGGCGGCACGTCGAGCGCGGCCGTGATGGCGTCGAGCAGGGCGCCGTTCGGCTGGTGCGGCAGGATCCAGTGCACGTCGTCGAGGGTCAGGCCGGCGCGCGCCAGCACGGCCTCGCTGGCGCGGCGAACGGCGTCGACGGCCTCCTCGGACATGCGCGCGCTCGGGGCCGTGAAGCGGATGCTCTCGGCGCGGCGGGTGAGGCCGGGATGCGCGAGCCGCACGTTGCCGAACGCGATGCCGTCGTTGCGGAGCCAGGAGCCGAGGACGCCGCCCATGCCACGCGCGCGCTCGAGCACGACGGCGACGGCGGCGTCGGCGAAGACCAGATACGGCCGCGGGTCGTCGGGGGTGACGTAGCGCGAGCCGAGCTCGACCACGACGATGCCGACGGGCCCCTCGCCGGTCGCGAGGCCGCGCGCCGCGAGGTCGAAGGCGGTGAGGAACCCCATGCACGCGTTGTTGAGGTCGAAACAGTCGCAGGTGCCGGCGAGGCCGAGCGCCGCCGCGACGAGGTTGGCGGTCGCGGGGAAGAGCAGATCGCCGCCGAGCGAGCTCACGAACACGATGCGGGCGAGCGCGGCCGGCGCGAGCCCCGCCTCGTCGAGCGCGCGCCGCAGGACCGCCGCGCCGAGCCCGGCGTGGGACGCGCCGGGGTCGGCGAAGTAGCGGCTCGCGATGCCGCTCCGCCGCTCGACGTCCGCGGCGTCGCGCGGCTCCGCCAGGCGCGCCACCAGCTCGGCCGTGCTGACGGCGCGCCCCGGCCCGACGCTGGCGCTGCCGGCGATGCGCACCGGGAGGGGCGTCGACGCGGACACGCGCGGAGCCGCGGTCGGCCGCTCGCTCATCGGCCGAGCACCGTCCAGAGGTTCCGCATCCGCTCCGCGACCTCCGCCATTGCGTCCCCGTCCGTCGCCATGGAGTCCGCCACGATCTCGTCGGCACGCTCGAAGTGCGGCGCCTCGAGCAGCGGGTCCCACACCGGCGCCGGCTCCCAGTACACCGCGGCGTCGATCCCCGCCATCCGACTCGCCGTGGTGAGCAGATACGAACTTCCCACCCAGGTGTCGATCATCCGACTGACGATCGGCAGCCGATACGCGATCTTTCCGATCATATAGCCGCCAAAGGGGTTGCCGTGCAGCGGCCCGGGGATGCAGTTGCACGCGAGGACGAGGTCGGCGCCGTGATCGGTCAGCACCTTCGCGGGGATCATCGTCGCGGTCGAGCCGTCGGCATAGCGGAGCGCGCCCTTGCGCGTCGGACCGAAGGAGAAGAGCGCCGAGCCGCTGGCGCGCACCGCCTCCCCGAGCGAGCCGCCGACGACGACGCTCGCGACGGGGGGATCGCCGAGCGCCGTGGTGACGGGGAGGAAGATCACCTCGAGGTCCTCGACGCGCGTGCCGCCGAGGTCGGCGTCCACCTGCAGCTCCATGGTCCCGGACCAGAGCGACGCGGCGAGGCTCGCGAGCAAGAACGCGAGGCCGCGCTGGCGCGCCCGGCGCAGGCCGGCGACCCCGCCCGTGCAGTAGTAGGCGCCGAGGAGCGCGCCGCCGCTCGCCCCGGAGAAGAGGTCGATCGGCACGTCGCGGTGGCGCAGCATCTCGAGGAGGGGCACCGCGCGGTAGGCGCAGGCGCCGCCGCCGCTGAGCGCGACGCCCACGCGGCGGTTGGTGACGGCGCGCGCCCAGCGATACGCCGTTTCGCGCAGCTGCCGCTCCGCGGGCGTCGCGTCCTCGAGCGGGGTGTCGAGGGCGAGCGCGAAGGCCGGGAACGACGCGGCGCCGATCGCGCCGCGTCGCCAGCGCGCCCAGTCGCTCGCGAGGCGCGGGACGTCGAGGGCGAGCCGACATTGATCCTTGCGCAGGCGACGGCGCAGGCGTGGGGCCGCAGGCGGCACCGCGCCGCACCCGCTCGGCCAGCCGTCGTCGAGCGGCAGGGCGCGGAAGCCCCCCGGGAGACACCACGGCAGCGCGCGGAGGAAGCCTGCCAGCAGGGACGGGCGGCTCCCGGCGCCGGCCGGGACGAGCCGGCACGGCACGAACGACGAGAGGATCGTGCCGTCCGCCTGCGCCGTGCGGTGCCGGGGATGGACCGCCCGGTGCAGCAGGCCGTCGAGCCCGTCCGGCAGGGTGTCGAGCTCGCGGTCGGTGACGAAGACGACACGGTGGAACGCTCCCGCGAGCGCGCCCGGCGCCACCGACGATCGCCCGGGATCGACGAAGAAGAGGCGGGCCGGCCCGGTGCCGCCGACACGCTGCCGGAAGGCGGTGACGATGGCGGGGATCGCCGCGCTCGCGAGCGGAACGCGCTCCCACGTCCGCGCCCCTTCGCGCCATACGTCGAGCATCGGCCCCGTGCCGCCGAGCGTGACCATCCCCGCCGGCTCGGCGAACTGCGAGCCGGTCGCCGCGGCGAGGAGCTCCGTCAGCGCGGCGAGCGGCGCCCGCACGCCCGGCGCGAGCGCCATCCAGATCAGCTCCACGTCCTCGTGCGTCAAGGTCCCGGCGCCGAAGAACCGGCGGAACACCGGCAGCGCGGCGAGCGCCGGCGAGGCCGCCAGCAGGCGCTTCAGCGTCGCCTCGTCGAGGTCGACCACGTACGCGGTGTGATCCGGCGCGGCGCGCAGCGTGACCGCTCGTCCGGCCAGCGGCTGCAGCAGCCGCTCGTGGCCCCAGTGGACGCCGCGCAGCACCACGACCTCCGCAGCGCCGCCTTCGCCCGACTCCGGCGCCGCGGTGACGACCAACGGCCCCTGGACCACGATCAGGAGGAACGGCACCGTCGCGTGGCGTTTCGTCCCGCTGAGCCGCACGACGCCGGCGTGCTCCACGAGATCGGCCAGCAGCCGACGGCTCGCGCGCTGGAATCCGCGCTCGGCGCGCAAGAGCGTCACCGCCGCGTTCCACAGCAGGGCCGTCGTCGAGCGGTGGAGGGTCTGCATCGGTCGGAGGCTCAGGTGGCGGCACGCGCCGATTCGCGGCCAACGCCAGGGTTCCTAGAGCGGGAGCTCCTGCACGGTCAAGCCGAAGGCGTCGATGAGCGCCTGCATCTCGGCACGCCCGAGCGCCAGCCGGTGCGCGGCGCCGGCGACGTTCCCCTGGGCCTGCGCGAGCGTGCGGCGCACCAGCTCGGCCTGGAAGCGCCGCGTCGCCTCCTGGAACGAGACCGCGGCGGCGTCGGGCGCGCCGTCGTCCGGAAAGAGGTGCCGCTCGCCGACCACGCGCGCGCCCTCGCCGGCGGCGCGGATCACCGCGGCCTCGATCGCGTGCGCCAGCTGGCGCACGTTGCCGGGCCACGTCGCCGCGGCCGCGGCGCGTGCCGTGCCCCGGCCGAGCTCGAGCGGCGCGAAGCCGTGCCGCGCGCAGGCGCGCGCGCAGAAGTGCGCCGCCAGCAGCGCGACGTCGTCGGCGCGCTCCGCGAGCGACGGCAGGCGCAGCGGGAGGACCTCGAGGCGATACAGCAGATCCTGCCGGAACCGGCGCTGCGCCACCGCGGCGCGCAGGTCGGCATTGGTCGCGGCAATGATCCGGACATCGGCCTGCACGACGCTCGTTCCGCCGAGCGGATGGTAGCGGCGCGCGTGCAGCAGGTGCAGGATCTTCGCCTGGCAGGCCGGCGACAGCTGGTCGATCTCGTCGAGGACCAGCGTCCCGCCCTCCGCGGCCGCGACCTTCCCCGGCACGCGCCGCGACGCGGTCGCGTGCGCTCCCGGCTCGGCGCCGAAGAGCTCGCTCTCGAGGAGCGCGTCCGGCAACGTGGCGCAGTTCACCTCGACGAACGGACCGGCGGCGCGCGGGCCGTTGGCGTGGATGATGCGCGCGATCTGGCTCTTGCCGACCCCCGTCTCCCCGGTGAGGAGGACGTGCACATCGAGCGGCGCGACCAGGGCCACCTCGTGCAGCAGGGCCGCGAGCGCGGCGCTGCGGCCGACGAGCCCGTCGACGCGGAGCGCGCGCCGGAGCCGCCGGGTCGGATCGGGCTGCGCCGCCGGTCCGAGGAGGCGGTCGGCGAGCGGCGCCAGGTGGCACGCGAACAGCTCCGCCCGCGCACGGTCGTCCGCGGTGAAGGCGTCGCCACCGGCGCGGCCCTCGAGGTACAGCACCCCGATCGACGGCTCCGCGCCGATCGGCACGCAGAGCACCTGCTCGATCCGCCGCGCCTGCACCGAGGCGCGATCGCGGAAGCGCGCGTCGAGTCGCGCGGACGGCGTGACGATGGTCGTGCCGGATGCGAGCGCGTAGGCGATCACCCCGCGCGAAAGACGGGCGCGCACGTCGTCGACCTGCGCCGGCGAGAGGCCGTGCGCGATCGACCAGACCGGCTCGCCCCCGGCGCGGTCGTGCTCGTCGTCGTGCAGCTCGAGATACCCGAGCCGTGCCGCCGTCGCGTCGACGACCAGCGCCAGCGCCTCGTGCAGCAGCACGCCGAGGTCGCGCTCGCGCCCGAGCTCGAGCAGGCGGCGGTAGAGGTCGCGCTCGACGCGCGGATCGTCGCGCACCGTCATGGCCGGGCGGGAGCGTGCTCCCGGTTGGAGTACTGCAGCTGGACGGGCACGACGACGCGATCGACGCTGAGCTCGACGAACACCCGCCGCAGCTCGCCGCCGTCCTCGAAGACGGGGAAGTCGCCGCACTCGAGGCCGCCGTCGGAGACCCAGCCGAGCGCCGACCGCGGCAGCGCGCCGCGCAGCACGGCCTCCACGTCGGGGTCGGTCCGGACCTCGCAGAGCTGGTGGTAGAGTGTCGCGACGACGTTCTTCCACGACTCGGCGAAGACCGGGATGCCGTTCTCGCGGCCGCCGCGGATCTCCGAGTACACACCGACGGCGTAGTACGCGGTCGGAACGCCGCCCGCCGCGAGCCACACCGACCCGTGGTAGCCGCCGAGCCCGCCGAGCGACGTCGTCTCGTCCTCGAACGGCGCGGTGCCGCGCTGCTCGGCCGCCCGCGGGGCGAGCGGGGCGTAGTCGTCCCCGAGGATCGTGCCGCTCGGCAGCACGAAGGCGAGGACCGTGCGAGCGAGATCGAGCGGCGCGAGTGCGCCTGCCGCGTGCAGGCGCTGGATCTCCCGCTCGATCGACGACTGCGTCACCAGACGCGGGCGCGGCCCGGGCAGGATCGTCGAACCGACGAACGTCGCCGCCACCGGATCGTCGAAATACTGCTGCAGGATGCCGTTCAGCCCCTGATCGGCCATCGCCGCGGCGAGGGTCGTATCGACGCTGCGCACGTCGTTGGTGTTCCAGGAGTCGGCGCCGCCGACGTAGTAGGTCCGATAGGCGAGATCGGGAATCGTCTTGCCGCCGCGATAGCGGAGGTCGTGCGCCGCGGCGGACCGCTCCCGCGGCGCGGCCTCGATCGTCTCGAGCGCCGAGCGATAGGCGTGCGCCACCGCCGAGCCGCGGCGGGCCTGGATGTTCATGACGCGTGGGGGTCGGATCACGAGGCCGCTCAGAAGCAAAGCACCTGCCAGCCGCCGCGGGGCGACGCGGCCCGGAAGGGCGAGCGTTCGCGGCGGCGGGCGAGACCGCCGGGGCTCCGGACCGACCACTGCGGAGGACGGCTCCGTCCTCGCAAAGCGACAGCGATCCATTTCCCCCCCGCGCGCTTCGCGCGCGATGGGCGTCGCCGCCCGGAGTGAATCCGGGCGATTCCCTCACCTGACATTCCGCAGATGTGGCCTCGCCCGATCGCGCGTACGCCGCGGGCGTCAGCGGCGGGGGCGGCGGGCGGGCGTGCCGCGGCGTCGGCGCGAGGCGGCGCGGTGCGAGGGGCTGGCACGGCGCGGCACCGGCAGGTCGAGCTCGGGGTAGCGGCGGAAGATACCGTCCTGGTTGAACGGGAGGCGGCGGTCGGAGGCGAGATAGGCCGCGATCCGCGGCTGCGCCGCGACCTCGGCGCGCAGCCGCAGAAGGAGCGGGATCTTCGGCGCCAGCCGCTCCATGCCGTGCGGAAAGGCGAACTCCAGGCCGGCCAGCACCTGGAAGCTCGAGAGGTCGGCGTACGAGAGCGCATCGCCCACCAGGAACGCGCCGCCGTTCCCCGCCAGCACGCGCTCGAGGTAGCCGAGGTACTTCGGCATGCGCGCCTTCACGAAGTCGAGGCTGCGCCGCTTCGCCTCCCGCTTCTGGTCCTCGTAGTAGAGGCTGCCCGCGATCGGGTGGTGCGTGTCGTGGGCCTCGGCGACCAGGTCGGCGATGGTGAGCTGCAGCTGCTGCGCCGCGAGTCGTCCGGGCTCGTCCTCGGGCGCGAGGCCGTGGCGCGCCCCGAGATAGGCGAGGATGGTCGCGGTCTGCGCGATCACCAGGTCGCCCGCCTTGAGGAAGGGCGGCGCGAAGGGCTCGATCGGCCCGCGGCTCCGTCCGCGCGCCTTCGGCCGCCTGGCCGAGCCCGACGGGTCCATGAGACGCAGCATCGCCGCCAGGCCCTTCGGTCCGCGGGCGGCGTCGACGTACGGCGCGCCCGCGGCCTCGAGCGCCAGCCGCACGAACTCGCCGCGCCCCTGGATCGTCGGCCAGTAGTAGAGCTCGTACGCCGGGTCACGCACGCGCGGGCACTCCCGCGCGCGACGGCGTCGCGACCAGCAGCGTAGTGGACACCCTGCGCATGTCCGGCCCTCCCGGAGCGGTTCTAAGCCACGTCGCCCCGCGACGGTCAATCGCGGCGCGGCGGCTCGCCGCGGTGCCGACGCACCCGCGGCGGGCGACGTCTATCACTGGCCTCGCGTTGGTGTAGGATCGACCGCCGCCAGAGGAGGACGCGATGATCGATCTCTATACCGCCCCGACGCCGAACGGCTGGAAGGCCTCCATCTGCCTCGAGGAGCTGGAGCTGCCCTACGAGGTGCACATCATCAATCTGCTCGCCGGCGACCAGAAGCAGCCGGACTACGTGCGCCTCAACCCGAACGGCCGCATCCCCACGATCGTCGATCGTGACGCCGACGACTTCGCGGTCTTCGAGTCGGGCGCGATCCTCCTCTACCTGGCGGAGAAGACCGGACGTCTCTGCCCCACGGACGCGCGTGGCCGCTCGCGCGTCATCCAGTGGCTCATGTTCCAGATGGGCGGCGTCGGCCCGATGATGGGCCAGGCGAACGTCTTCTTCCGCTACTTCCCGGAGAAGATCCAGCCCGCCATCGACCGCTATCAGAACGAGTGCCGCCGCCTCTTCGAGGTGCTCGACGGGCGCCTCAAGGAGAGCGAGTGGCTCGCCGACGACTACTCGGTCGCCGACATCGCCAACTGGGCCTGGGTGCGGACCTACCGGTGGTCGGGCGTCGACGCCGACGGACTCGACCATCTGCGGCGCTGGATGGACGCGATGGCCGCCCGGCCCGCCTGCGAGCGCGGCGTGAAGGTGCCGTTCGAGATCCCGAGCCTCACCGAGGAGACGGAGAAGGCGTCGGCCGAGGAGTTCGCCAGGGGCGCCCGGACCCTGCTCACGCGCTGAGCGGCTTGCGCGCACGCCGGCCGGCGCGTTAAGCGCGACGCATGACGACCACCTATCGCGTCTTCGGCGCCGAGCTCTCCCCCTACTCCGTCAAGGTCCGCTCGTACTTCCGCTACAAGGGCCTCGCGCACGAGTGGCTGCCGCGGAGCGCGGCGACCGAGGCGGAGTTCCAGCGGCACGCCAAGCTCCCACTCGTCCCGCTCGTCCTCTGCCCGGACGGGACGGCGCTGCAGGACTCGACGCCGATCATCGAGCGCCTCGAGCAGCTCCATCCCGATCCGCCGCTCCAGCCGGCGGACGCGACCCTGGCGTTCCTCTCGGCGCTGATCGAGGAGTACGCCGACGAGTGGGGCAACAAGCCGATGTTCCACTACCGCTGGACCTACGAGGCCGACCAGGAGTCGGCGGCGGAGCGGCTCGCCCGCGGCATGATGCCGGGCGTCGCCGACGACGCCGTCCACGCCGCGGCGGTGACGATCAGGACGCGCATGGTGCCGCGGCTCGCGTTCGTCGGCTCGTCGGCCGCGACGCGCGACGTGATCGAGGCGTCGTTCCATCGCCAGCTCGCCATCGTCGAGCGCCACCTCGAGGGGCGGTCCTTCCTCTTCGGCGCGCGGCCGACCCTCGGCGACCTGGGGCTCTACGCGCAGCTCTACCAGTGCTCGACCGACCCGACGCCGGGCGCCCTGATGCGCGAGCGGGCGCCGCGTACGCTCGCCTGGATCGCACGCATGCTCGACCCGCGCGGCGACGGCGCGCTCGAACCGTGGGACCGCCTCGCCCCGACGCTGCTGCCGCTCCTGCGCGACGAGATCGGCGCGATCTTCCTGCCATGGTCGACCGCCAACGCGCGCGCGCTCGCGGCGGGGGAGAAGACCTTCGCGGTGACGCTCGGCGGCCGGCCGTTCTCGCAGGAGACGCAGAAGTACCACGCCAAGTCGCTCGCCGCGCTGCGCGCCCGCTACGCCGCGGTCGCGGAGCGTGGCACCCTCGACGGCATCCTGCACGAGGCGGGATGCCTGTCCTGGCTGCAGTGAGGAGGTGGCGCGTGCTCGCGCCGCCGGCGCGGTCGCGCGGGGCGCCCGTCCGGCTCACGTGCCGAGACGCCGCCACCGCGCCTGCACCTCGGCGCTGACGGCGGCGATGCGTGCCGCGTCGCGTGCCGTCGAGTCGGCGACGATCGCCGGCGCACGATCGAAGCGCAGCGCCTCGCCGAGCGGGTCGCCGACGCCGCTCGGCTCCCACGCGACCTGCGCGCCGCTGCCCGCGAGCCGGCTCGCCGTGTTCAGCAGGAGCGACGTCGTGACCCAGGCGTCGATGACTCGCCCGAGAGGGGTGCAGCGATACGCGAGCCGCCCGGCGACGCTCCCCGCGAACGGGTTGTGGCGCGTCGGCGGCGGCACGCAGGTGCACGCGACCGTGAGGTCCGCGCCGCGCTCGGTGAGGAGCCGCGCCGGCAGCATGGTCGCCGCCGCGCCGTCGGCGTACCGCCGGCCCGCCTTCCACGTCGGACCGAAGAGCAGCGGCGCCGAGGCGCTGGCGCGCACCGCCTCGCCGACGGTGCCGCCGGCGACGACGCGCGCGGCGGGCGGGTCGCCGAGCTCGGTCGTGACGGGCAGGAAGATGGTCTCGAGCTCCTCGACACGCACGCCGCCGAGATCACGATCGACCTGGCGCTCGATGCATCCCGACCACAGGACCGCGCCGAGCGCGGCGAGGAGAAGACGCACGCCGCGACGCTCCGCCCGCGCCAGCCCGGCGACGTCCTGCGCGGAGAGATAGGCGCCGATCAACGCGCCGCCGCTCACCCCCGACACGAGGTCGAGCGGAACGCCCGCGGTGCGCAGCGCGCGCAGCAGGGGGACGGTACGGAAGGCGCACGCACCGCCGCCGCTGACGGCGATCCCGACACGTCGATTCGTGACCGCGCGCGCCCAGCGCTGCGCCGTCGCCGCGTGCCCGCGCCACGTCGCCTCCCAGGGTGTCGCGGCGGCGAGGCCGTCGAGCGCGATGCGGCACTGATCGCGGCGCAGGCGACCGCGCGCGCGCAGCGCGGCGCCGCCGGCGCGCGACCATGCGGCATCGGACGGATCGACGCCGCGTGGTGGCGCGCTTGCGGCATCGAGCGGCTCGACGCGGAAGCCCCCGGCGCGGCGGCGGCCGACGAGCAGCGTCGGCACGAACGCGGAGAAGCACGCGCCCGATCCGTCCTCCGCGACCAGCGCGGGCTGCAGCAGCTTCTCGAGCCCGTGCGGGATGCGGCTCGGCACCGTCTCGGTGACGTAGACGACGCGATGGAACCGCTGCCCGGCGAGGCCGCGTGGACGGCGCAGCGGGTCGGCGGGATGGACGTAGAAGAGATGGTGCAGCTTCGCCGGCCGCCCGACCGCGGCGCTGAGCGCCTCGAGGACATCCTCCTGCGCCGTTGCGCCCGCGAGCGGCACGGAGCGAAAGGCCGCGTCCTCCCACACCGCGAGGCGCGTCGCGTCGCGCGCGGCGGTCACGACGCCCGCCGGCTCGCCGAACTCCGACGCGACCGCGGCGGCGAGCAGCCGGCCGGCGGTCTCGAGCGGCACCATCAGGCCCGGCGCGCGCGCCATCCAGACGAGGTGCGCGCGCCGCTCGGGCAGCGCCGTCGGCGGGACGCGGCGCCGCAGCGCGGCCACGTTCGCGAGCGCGGGCGACGCGGCGAGCGCGCGCGTCAATCGGACCTCGTCGAGGAGGAGCACCTGCGCGACGTCGGCGGCGGCGAGCGCGACCAGACGCCCGCCGGCGCCGCGCAGCTCGGGCGCGTCGTGCCAGTAGACGCCGCGCCGGAGGAGAACCGTGCGCGTCGCGCCATCGCCTCTCGGCCCGCCGCGCCGCGCGGCGGCCACGACCGCCGGCGCGAGCGTCGGCGTTCCATCGAGCACGACGAGGAGAAAGACGTGCGCGTGCACGCGGCGCTGCGCGTCGAGCCGATGGAGCGCGCCGCGCTCGACGAGATCCGCGAGCAGCCGCCGGCTGGCATGGCGGAACGTGGTCGTGTTCTGCAGGAGCGTGACCGCCGCGTCACGCCACGCCGCGAGCGCCGGCTCGGCGCGGCACGCCGGCGGCACGTCCAGTGCGCTGCGGCACGGGAGGAACGGCACGACGGCGGGTGACGCGCCGGACGCGCCCTGCACCAGTCCGCGCAGTCCGACAGGCATGGCGCCACGCTTGCGCACCGGCGCGCACGCGTCAGCGCTGCGAGTATGTATCGATCCGGTCGACCCGGCGTGTACCCGCAGGGCCCTCCTCAGGCTCGACGGCGGGCCGACCCCCGCGAAGGGCTGCTTCGAGCGTTGCGAGGCGAAGCTCACGTGCATGACGATGGACGACACCGCCGTCGGCGAGGCTGCGGTCGTGGGCTTCATCGACGCCGTCGCCTGCGACCTCGACCACGCCGGGGACCGAGCCCCATGCCGATCCCGGTCGGGGCGGCGTCAGCGGCAGGCGATGCCCGAGCCGGTGGCGACGCACGGCACGGCGGAGGTGAAGCAGGCGTCGCCGATCAGCAGGCGCGCGTCGATCGCGGTCACGCCCGACGACGGCACGATGCCGCCGCCGGTCTGCGCGCTCCACTTGAGCCCGCGTCTACGGATCTGGATGCGCAGCGCGCGCACGGGACCGTTCGCGCCCTTGCGATCGCGGTACTCGAACCGCGTCGCGGCCGGGTTGGCGGCCAGCGCTCCCGGCGGCAGCGTGACGCGGAAGAGCGTCGTCGCGCCGTCCTCGACCAGGAGCGACACCGGCGCGGCCGCCGCGTCGAACGTTCCGGCCGCGTCCGCCGGCATCTCGCCCCGGACCTTGATCGCGTCGCCGGCGCGGCCGTGGCGCACCCGCAGCTGCGCGAGGCGCGACGCGCGGCAGTGCAGGCAGCCGAAGCCGCGCTCGCACACGTCGTCGGTCGCACCGTTGCCGTCGTCGCACGCGGCCGGCGGCAGCGGTGCGCCCGCACAGACGCCGCCACCGCAGACGTCGCCGGTCGTGCACTCGCTGCGGTCATCGCAGGCGGTACCGTCCGCCTGCGGCGTTCCCGGCCGGCAGCCGAGCGCCGGATCGCAGGTCTCGACGCCGTTGCAGGCGAGGCCGTCGTCGCAGACGAGCGGCGGGCCGTGCTGGCACCCGAGCGTCGGACTGCAGAACTCGGTGCCGTTGCACAGGTCCCCGTCGTCGCACTGCCGCTCGAGGCTGCGCAGGCCGATCACGCAGATTCCCGGGTTGCCGATCAGGTCGACCGACGGCAGGCAGCCGTCGAGGGTACAGAGGTCGCCGTCGCCGACGCACGGCGTGTAGTCGGGGACGACCCCGTCGCACGTCGCGACGCACGGCGGTGCGGTCGCTTCCTCCGCGTAGACGCAGCCGTGCGTGGCGTCGCAGCCCTGGCTGGTGCAGGGGTCGCCGTCGTCGCACGCGACGGCGGGGCCGGCGACGCACGCGCCGCCGGCGCAGGCGTCGCCGCGCGTGCAGATCGTGCCGTCGGCGCAGCGCGTGCCGTCCGGCTGGCCGGCGCAGCTCGCCGGGCACGCGTCCTCGACGTGCGCGCAGCCGACGGCCGGCTCACAGACGTCGCGCGTGCAGGGGTCGCCGTCGTCGCACACGAGCGGCGGGCCCGGGGCGCACTCGCCGGCGTCGCAGCGCTCGACGCCGTTGCAAAAGTTGCCGTCGGAGCACGTCAGGTTGCTGGCGCAGGGCGTGCCGGCGCCCGCACTGCCCGCGAGCAGGACGAGCCAGACGAGCAGCGCCAGGGGGGTGCGCACGCCGCCGCAGTAGCCGAGGAGCGCGGCCCGGCGCAAGGGCCGCGCTCCTCGGCGCTGCCGGTCGGTTTGAACACGGATCCACGACCCGCCTGACGTTGCGGGCGGCCTCTCCGCGTGCCTACGCCGCGATGGCCGCGAACGCCTGCGCGATCCGCATCGGGGCGCGCGGGCGGGCGTACATCCGCTCCATGTAGGAAACGTCACGTGGTCGCCGACCACGCACTCGCGCCCGGCTGCGCGGTGCGGCCGACGCCGCGCGATCACGCACGCAGCGACGGCTTCGAGGCCCGGCCGGGGTAGTGGTCCGGCGAGCGGGGCTGGCGTAGCATGCTCGCGAAAGGACGATGCCGGCGCGCGGCACCGCAACTGCCGCGCCGGGCCGGTGTTGGAAAACGGCGATGCGCACACGAACCATCACGATAGTCACCACGGCGATCGCGGCGCTCGTACTCTCGGCCGGCGCGGCCCACGCGCAGCGTGGCGGCGGCGGACACGGGGGTGGGGGCGGCGGCATGCACGGCGGCGGCGGCTTCCACGGCGCGGGTCCCGGCGGTGGCGGCATGCGCGGCGGCGGCGGCTGGCACGGCGGTGGTGGCGGCTGGCACGGCGGTGGCTCGCACGGCGGGGGCTGGCACGGCGGTGGCGGCGGCTGGCACGGCGGTCACGGCAGCGTGATCATCGGCGTCGGTCCCTATTGGGGACCGTACTGGGGCTATCCGTACTACTACCCATACGGCTACGGGTACGGGTACGCCTATCCGCCCGGGTACTACGACGACGGCGGCGGGTATCCGGACGCCGATACCGAGTACACCGAGCGCGGCGCGCCGGACGACGCCGAGGCGCCGCCCGCGTCGCAGAGCTACTGGTACTACTGTCCGAGCGCGCACGGCTACTACCCGGACGTCCGCAAGTGCTCGAAGGACTGGATCAAGGTCCCGGCGCGGTCGGATCGTGAGGGAGATCGTCGATGACGGCGCGGATCGGTAGTCGGAAGCTCGCGCTCGCGGCGCTCGCGGCGGGCATGTTGTTCTCGGCGTGCGCGCCCGTCCCGACGGCGCCGCACGTGATGGTGCTGCCGGGAAGCGGCAAGAGTCTCGACCAGTTCGACGTCGACGACGCCGTGTGCCGCCACTGGGCCGAGCGGCAGGTCGGCATCTCGCCGCAACGCGCCGCCACGGAGTCCACGATCCGTGGCGCCGCGGTCGGCACGGTCCTCGGCGCGGCGACCGGCGCCGCGATCGGTGCCGCCGCCGGCAACCCCGCCATGGGCGCGGCCGCGGGCTCGGGTATCGGCCTCCTCGGCGGCACCAGCGCCGGCGCGGCGAACGGCGAGCGCACCGGGTACGCCGCGCAGCGGCGCTACGACACCGCGTACGTGCAGTGCATGTATGCGAAGGGCAACCAGGTGCCGGTCCGCCGCGGCGCCTCGCGGCGCTACCGTCCGGCGCCACCGCCCCAATACGATCCCGATCTCCCGCCGCCGCCGTACGGCCCGCCACCTCCGCCGCCGCCCGGCGCCTACTGACGCCGGCCTGCGGATGGCAGCGCCGCGACGCGCGGACGATCCGCGCGTCGGCGAAGGCGGGCACGAACCGACGGCGCTTCGCGGCGAAGCCGGCGGTCCGGGCGCCCGCCTCCATCCAGCGCGCACACCCGGCGTTGACCGACGCCGATCCGGACATGTACTTCATGGCCCCGTGAGGACCCTGTTCGCGCTCGCGCTCGTGGCGCTGACGGTCCAGGCGGCCTTCGCGCATCCGGATACGCTCGGCGCCCCCGACCCGTACTGGCAGCAGGTCGCCGCCGCATCGAGCGCCGGAACGGCGGACGGCGCCGCGGCGACCGCCAGCCGTGGCGCGCCGCTACCCCGCCTGCGCCGCGTGCTCGTCTACGGCTCCGCCGTCGCGTTCGTCGCCTGTGCCGGCTCCCTCCTGCGCGCGCTCCTCAGGAAATCGCCGTGACCATTCGCCGCCCTCCACTCACGAGCGTCGCCGTGGTCGTGCTGCTCGCCCTCGCCGTCGGCCGGGCCCACGCCGGCGGCACCGACGGACAGCGCTGCGCCAAGAGCAAGATCAAGGCGGCCGGCAAGACGGCCGCGTGCCTGCTCGGTCTCGACGCGCGGCAGGCCGCGGGGTCGACCGTCGACCCGTTGAAGATCGAGAAGTGCAGGGACAAGCTCGGCGATCCCGTGAAGGGCGCGTTCGCGCGCGCCGAGGCGAAGGGCGGCTGCGTCGTGAGCGGCGACGCGGCGGCGATCGAGACCATGGTCGACGACCTCGTCGACGACGTCTCCACGGCGTTGAACGTCGCCACGCCGAACACGTGCCAGTCGAAGAAGCTGAAGGCGGCGGGCAAGAAGGCGCAGTGCCTGGCGACGCTGCAGGCCAAGGCGGCGGGCGGCGCGGGGCTCGATCCGGCCCGCGTCCAGAAGTGCAAGGACAAGCTCGGCGCCGTCTTCACCGCCCTCGAGACGCGTGGCCCGTGCGCCACGACCGGTGACGCGGCCGGGATCGAGACGAGGGTCGACGCCTTCATCGACGCCCTGGCCGCGGCGGTGCCGGCGGTCTCGACGTGCGCGCTCGCCGGCTGCCCCGCCCCCATCGCCTGCGACACCGGCGCCGGCGCCTGCTGGCAGCCGGCGTCGACCGATCGCTGGCAGTATCAGCTCCAGGCGGCGGAGACGCCGATGGGCGACTGCCGGTTCGCCGCGACCGGCGGTATCGACGTCGCCATCGCCGCGCCGCCCTTCGGCGGCGGCGCCGCGGTCGCCCCGGACGTGTTCGACATCGACCTCCTGATGGATCCGGTGTGCGCGCCGGGCGGCGGCAACGACGTCGACAACGATGCCGCGGTGGGAGCGATCCACACCGGCGGCGGCCACGCCATCTGCTACGTCAGCGCCGGCACGTACGAGCCCTTCCGTCCCGACCGGCAAGCGTACCTCGACTTCGACCAGGCCTGCGGCGGCTGCCTGATCGGCAAGTCGGTCGCGGGCTTCCGCGACGAGCACTGGCTCGACGTGCGCGACACGCAGGGCCAGCGCACCTTCCTCCTCGCGACCGTCGCGGCGCGCGTCGATCGCTGCAAGGCGGATGGCTTCGACGCCGTCGAGTTCGACAACGTCGACGGCTACGCCAACGCGACGGGGTTCCCGCTCGGCGACGGCGACCAGCTCGTCTTCGACGCCGCGCTCGCGAACCTCGCGCACGCGCGCGGCCTCACCGCGGCGCTGAAGAACGACCTCGACCAGGTCGGCGAGCTCGTCGCCTACTTCGACATGGCCGTCAACGAGCAATGCCAGGAGTTCGACGAGTGCGCCGCGCTCGACCCGTTCATCGGCGCCGGCAAGGCGGTCTTCCAGGTCGAGTACCAGGGCGCGCCGGGCGGCTTCTGTCCCGCGGCGAACGCCGCCGACCGGAGCGCGATCGCGAAGACGGTCGACCTCTTCGACGCGCCCTGGACGAGCTGCCGCTGAGCGGGCGGGGGCGGAGCGGCGTCTCAGCGGACGTACTTGAGCGTGATGCCGATGGCCAGAGCGATCACCAGCACCCAGAAGAACACCCCGAGACCGGCCTCGATCTCCGCCTCACGCGCGACCGCCTCGGCGTGCGTCTTGACCCGCGGCGGCAACACCGCCGCGATGAGGATGGCCACGAGAATCGCGATCAACGTGAACGGCAACCAGTAGACGCGACCGATCGACGGGCCGAACGGCGCCATCCAGATCCCGCCCGCCCATGTCGCAAGGAACAGCACGGCGAACAGCGCCCAGACCGGACGATGCGTGACGCGGAAACGAAGGGCGATGGTCAGTATGGCCACGGCACCGCCGGCCAATACGAACGCGAGGACGACGTGAAGAAGCAGCATGACGCCCGGTCCATACCAACGCGTCCAGGGGCTGTCCACGTGGCTTCCCGGTCGGGTGCGGCGCGGAGCCCGAACACGTGATCGTCGGCGCGATCATCATGCTCGTGGTCGTGTCGATCACCAGCCACGAGGCCGCGCACGGGTTCGTGGCGGACCGCCTGGGGGATTCCGACGGCGCGCGAGCGCGGGCGCCTCACCCTCAATCCCCTGCGCCACATCGACCTGTTCTTCACCATCCTGCTTCCGCTCTTCCTCATCGTCACACACGCGGGGTTCATCCTCGGCGGCGCGAAACCCGTGCCGGTGGACGTCACGCGGCTGCGCCGTCCGCGGCGCGACTGGGCGCTGGTCGGCGCCGCCGGTCCGGCGATGAACGTCGCGCTCGCGCTGCTCCTCGCGGCCCTGTTGCGCCTCGGGATCGACGCCGGCCTGTGGACGTCGGCCTCGTCCGCGACCGAGGTGCTGGCCGTCGGGATCTTCGTGAACGTGCTGCTCGCCGTGTTCAATCTGGTCCCGATTCCGCCCCTCGACGGCTCGCGGATCGTGCAGTTCTTCCTCTCGCCCGAGCTGCTCGAGGAGTACCGTCACCTCGAACGCTACGGCCTGGTCATCATCCTCGCCCTGGTGCTCCTCGTTCCCGGGATGCAGACCGTGCTCACGCGCGTCATTCTGGCCGCCGTCGAGCTCGTGACGGGGATCTTCGGCGTCTGGCCGCCGGTGTGGTCGGTGCTGCACCACGCCGCGCCGTGACGGCGCGTCCGGCGCGGATCATCGGATGGGAAGGTCGATCGACAGGTCGACGACGTAGGCGGCGGCGTCCGAGATCGTCGAGACGATGAAGATGGTCGGCGACGCGCGGTTGCGCGACGCCTTGGTGAGCGTGCGCAGCCCGTTGACCCGCTCCTTGACCGTCCAGCCTTTCGGAAGGCAGCGGCGTACCCTCGCGACGGCGTCATGGTACGCGGCGTCGGCGTCCGACGCGTCGTCTCCGACGTACAGGCTGCACCCGTACATGCGGAAGCGGGGCGCATAGACGAGGCAATCCCGGCCGCCCGGAAAGCTGACGGTCGCGTGCCACATCCCGAGCCCCTCGTGCTTCGGTGGACCCTCGAGCGCCCGGAACTGGTGCGGGGCCGCGCTCAGGATCTCCGCGAGGGCCGCGCAGTCGCCGCCGCCCGGCCCGCGCGCCGCCTTCCCGGCGTCACAGAGGCGCGGAAGGCTCATCACGGCCACCACCAGGACACCGGCCAGCAGCCCGCCTCGTGCGCGCGCGATTCGACGACCATTCGTCCCTCGGCGGACCATGAGGGCGCGGCGCGATGATCCCATGATGGACAACCCCCTCGGCACCGGCGGCTAGCGCGGAACGATGATCTCGAGCCGCGGGCTCACGTACACCAGGTCGACGCCGAACCCTGCCAGCTGCTCGGCGGTCTGCGGCACCGTCTCCGGGGCCGTGCCGACGTACACCAGCACCGCCGCGATGACGGGCGTCGGGCTCGGGGCGTCGGCGTCGCCGGGGACCGTGATCGAGACGACGCGCGGACCGGTCACGTCCTCGGTCACCGTGAGCGGCGCCAGCTTCCACGGCCCGTGCTCGCTCTCGGCGACCGCGGCGAGCAGGCTGTTCGGAATGTTGAAGCCCTCGGTCGTGAACTGCAGCGACGCCGTACACTCCTTGGAGACCTCGCGCCCGTCGCACACCAGCGGATCGTCCGGCTGCTGCTGGATCGTCACGGAGGCGCCCTGGAACTGACCGGCCTCGGGCTCGACGCCGGACGCGCAGAAGGTCTGCAGCTGGAACGCGACGCAGCGCTGCTGGTCGACCGCGCGCGCGATCGCCTGGTCCTCGCTCACCAGCGGCGACACGTCGAAGCCGCTCGAGCCGCTGCCGCCGCACCCCGCGAGGCTCCACAGGGCGGCGATCAGGATGCTCGCCGCGACCAACCCCGTGCGGAATCTTCGCGTGTCGACGCTCATGTCCTCGCTTCCCTCACACCGGTGTCGCGACCAACAGCACGTTCAGGAACTCCGTTCCAGCACCCGGGTCGGCGGCGAACTCCTGCGCCAGCCCACGCGCCGCCGTCTCGAGGCGCTGATAGAACTCGGGCAGCCGCGCGCGATCGATGTGCAGGTAGTGGTTGCGGAGGTGGGTTGCCGCGGCACGCTCCGGGAGGCTCAGCTTGTCGAGCAATGCCTTAGCAAAAATCGCCGCGAACTCCATCGCCAGCGTGCGCCGCTCGCCGAGCGTCGTCGCGATGAAATGGCGCGCGACGCGCCGCACCCGGCCCTTCTCCTGCTCGACCAGATTGCGCTCGCGCAGGAGATCGATGACGCGCGTCACGTCGCGCCCGTTCGACTCGTCGCGGACGGCGACGGCGATGCGCGCGCGCCACGTGCGCAGCGGCACCCAGCTGCCGTCGTCGGGAAGCGCCGCGATCGCGCGGCTCACCTGCACGGCGAGATCGACGTCGGCGATGCCCTCGACCGCTGCGGGATCGTGCAGCGCGCGCCGCAGCTCGCGGCCGAACGCGTGCAGCATGCGATCGCGGTACAGCACCGCGAGCAGCGGCGCGGCGGGCTCGTCGCGCACCGCCGCCAGGCGTCGCACCAGGGCCTCGTTCGGGAAGCGCTTGCCCTTCTCGATGTAGCCGAGCATCACGGGATCGACGGATCCCTCCAGCACCTCTTTCGCAAAGCGTTTGACGGTGTACTCGCGGCCGGTCAGCACCCGCGTCTCGTAGAAGACGTCCTTGATGCCCTTCGGTGCCAGACTCCGCCGCTCCATCGTTTCACAGGATAGCCGAACAACTGCCGATTGACAACGAAACAGATTTTGTTTACCAAGGTGCCATGGATTGATTGCAGCATCCCGCCGCCCGCGGCGCCTGGAGTGGAGCCCGCGGGAAGGGTTCGGCGCGGAGAGGGAGCACCGGGGGAGCCGCGAGGCACCGCCGGTGCCCCCGGACCTTCAAAAGGGAGAGACGGACGGGCTGTCCTGGCGACTGAACGGGTTCCGGCGCGAACTGGAGAGCGCGCGCCCGAGGGAGAGGAATCCGAAGTGGCTGGGAGAGTGGCCCGGCGCCGTGAGGGCGGCGCCGGGCCGGGTACGAATGGAGAGACTGATGCTTCTCGATTCGTACGCCCATCCGGCGCGTGTGGCAAGAGGTCGTCCGCAGCGGACCGCTCCGCGTGGCGGCCCCGGGGCATGGGGCTCCCCCGTCCCCCTCGATTAGCCTCCGTAGTCCGGTAGGATACGCGCCATGCGCAGTCTCCTCGCCGTGCTCTCGATCCTTCTCGGCGCCGCCACGGCGCAGGCCGGCGCCATGCTGCCGGCGGGGGCGCCGTTCCCGGCGTGGGAGCTCACCGACCACACCGGCGCGAAGGTCGCGTCGCGCGACCTGGCCGGCAAGCCGTATCTGCTCTGGTTCTTCCCCAAGGCGATGACGTCGGGCTGCACCGCAGAGGGCGACGCGCTCCGCGACCACTTCGCCGCCTTCCAGGCGAAGGGCGTCGAGATCCTCGGCGTATCGTTCGACACGCCGGAGGACAACGCGCGGTTCGTGCGCGAGCAGGGCTTCCCCTTCCGCCTGCTCTCCGACGGCGACCACAAGCTCGCCTCCGAGGTCGGCGCCGTCTACATCCCGCTCCAGCCGTACGCGAGCCGCGTCTCGTATCTCGTCGGCGCCGACGGCAAGGTCGTGAAGGCGTACGGCAACGTCACGCCCTCGAGCCACGCCCAGGAAGTGCTCGACGATCTGTCGACCGCACCCGGCGCGGCCGCGCCATGACGCGTCCGGCATGGTAGCGACGCCTCCGCGCCGCGTCGTCGTCTCGTCCTTCGATCCGGCGCCGGCCACACCGCACGGCGTCCGCCCCGCGCGGGAGCCCGGCGCGGGCGCGGTGCGGGCGCGGAACGACGCCGTCGATTGGCTGCGCGGCGCGGTCATGGTGCTGATGGCGCTCGATCACACGCGCGGCTTCCTCGGCTCCCCGGTCGAGCTCGAGACCGCCGGACCCGCGCTCTTCTTCACCCGCTGGGTGACGCACTTCTGCGCCCCCGTCTTCGTCCTCCTCGCCGGCGTCGGTGCCTACCTGCACGGACGGAAGCTGCCGGCGCCGCGCGCGCTCTCGGCGTATCTGCTGAAGCGCGGCCTCTGGCTCGTGCTGCTCGAGATCACCGTCGTGCGCTTCGCGTGGTCCCTGCGCATCGACGCCCAGGGCCTCTTCCTGCAGGTGATCTGGGCGATCGGCGTCTCGATGATCGTGCTCGCGGCGCTCGTGTCGCTGCCGCGCCCCGCCGTCGCCGCGTTCGCGCTGGTGCTGATCGGCGGCCACGATCTCTTCGACGGCGTGCACGCGGACCAGCTCGGCGCGGCGCGCTGGCTCTGGGTGGTGCTGCACGAGCCGGGAATGCTCGTGCCCGTTCGACGGCGCGCGCTGGTTCGTGCTCTACCCGTTGTGCCCTGGATCGCGTGATGGCGGCGGGCTACGCGCTCGGCCCATGGACGCTCCTGCCGCGCGACGAGCGGCGGCGCGCGGTTCGTCGCGCTCGGCGCCGGGCTGATCGTCGGCTTCGTCCTGCTGCGCGCGAGCAACCTCTACGGCGATCCGCAGCCGTGGAGCGCCGACGCCGGCGCGCTGCGGGCGCTGCTCGCGTTCCTCGATTGCCGGAAGTATCCGCCGTCGCTGCTCTACCTCGCGATGACGCTCGGGCCGGCGGTCGTGCGTGCTGGCGTGGATGGATCGGCCGCTCGGCCCATGGGGGCGACGGATCACGATCTACGGCCGCGTGCCGCTCTTCTACTACGTGCTGCATCTCCTGCTGATCCATGCCGTCGCGGTCGCGCTCGCGTGGCCGACGCTGGGGAGCGGCCGCGCTGACGCATGCGTTCATGCCGGAGGGCGGTCTGCGCCATCCGCTGCCGGCGTCTATGGGCTCTGGATCGCGATCGTGGTCGCGCTCTATCCGGCGTGCCGCTGGTTCGCGGGCGTCAAGCGGCGGAGCCGCGCCGCCTGGATGAGCTACCTGTGAAGGGCGTGGCCGCGGCGCTCGTCGCTCGCGGGCGCCGTCTGCGGCGTCGTGCGGCGCGCGCGCGCATCGTGCGCCGGGCGCGACGGCGATGGCGAGCGGACCGGCGGCGGCGCCGGCGGAGCACGGCCGTGGCCGGCCCGTCACCCGAGCTCGCGCGCGACGCCGCCGCGGCCGCCGACGCCATCGCCGCGGCATCGGAGCGCGGCCCCGACGGCGGCGTGGGACCGTCTCGCGGAGCTCACCGATCTGCACGGCAACCGCATCACCGGCTCCGCCGCGCTCGACGGCGCGCTCGCGTGGGCGGCGGCGCGCATGCGGGACGACGGTCTCGCCGACGTGCGGCTGCGAGCCGCGTGATGGTGCCGCACTGGGTGCGCGGCGCGGAGCGCGCGCCGCATCGTCGCCCCGGTCGCCGCGACCGATGGCGCTGCTCGGCCTCGGCGGCATCGGTCGGCACGCGGCGGCACGCTGCGCGCGCCCGCTCGTCGCCTTCGACGACCTCGACGCGCTCCGCGCGTCGACGGCGTCGCTGCGACGGCACGATCGCGTTCGTGAACCATCGCATGCCGGCGTTCGACGAGGCGCACGACGACCCGGGCTACCTGCGCGGCATGCAGGCGCGACTGCACGCGGCGTCGGAGGCGGCGAAGCGCGGCGCTCGCGCCGTGCTCATCCGCTCGGTGACCGCGACGAGCCTGCGCACGCCCCACACGGGCGCCCTCGCAGTACGACGACGGCGTGCGCGAAGATCCCCGCCGCCGCGCTCGCGATCGAGGACGCCGACCTCCTCGCGCGGCTCGCGCGGCGCGGCCCGGTCGAGGTCGAGCTGGCCCTCGGCGCCCGCACCCTGCCGGATGCGCCGAGCGCGAACGTCGATCGGCGAGCTGCGCGGCCGCGAACGGCCCGACGAGATCGTCCTCCTCGGCGCGCACCTCGACTCCTGGGACGTCGGCCAGGGCGCCTCCGACGACGGCGCCGGCTGCGTCGCGGTGATGGAGGCGCTGCGTCTGCTGCGCGCGCCGGCCTGGTGCCGCGCCGGACGCTGCGCGTCGTGCTCTTCACCGCCGAGGAGTACGGCCTCGCGGGCGCGAAGGCGTACCACCGGCGGCACGGCGCCGAGCACCACGTCGCGGCGTTCGAGACCGACTACGGCATGGCGGCGCCCGACGCGATCGGCGTCGGCGGCGGCGACGACGGGCATGCAGGCGATGGCGCCGCTCCTGCCGCTCGTTCGCGCGCTTCGGCATCCGCCGCTTCCGCAGCCGCGCGTTCGGCGCCGACGTCGGAGCCGATCGTCGAGGACGGCGCGCGCGCGTTCAGCCTGCAGCCCGACGGCCACCACTACTTCGACATCCACCACACCGAGGCCGACACGCTCGACAAGATCGCGCCCGAGGATCTGCGCCGCAACGCCGCCGCGATCGCGCTCCTCGCGCTGGGTTCTCGCCGAGCGCTGACGGCCGATCGGCCTCGCCCCGCCTCCGCTCCCCCCGGTCGCCGCCGCCCGGGTGGCCGCTCACGGGGACGTGCAGCTCCGCACCGCCGTGCAGTCCTGCACGACCGATGCGATGGGGGATCCTGCGGCGCCCGCGGTATCGGGTTTGCTCGCTGCAGCCCGGTCATGCGGCACCGCTCTTCACCACGACGCCTGGTCGTCGTGTGCCTGCTGGCCCTGCTGCCGGTGGTCCCCGCCGGGCGCGCCGAGGCGGTCCGCTACAAGCTGGCGGGCACGCTGAGCGGCGCCGCCGACGATTTCTCGTTCGGGTGGGCGATGGCCGCGGGCGGCGGGCGCATCTTCATCGGCGCGCCGCTCGAGCGCGGCGCCACGCCGGGCTCGTTCCCGGGCGCCGTGTACGTGTTCGACGCCCACAGCGGCGCCTTCATCCGCAAGCTCGCGAGCCCGGTCTCCGGCGGTGCGCAGTTCGGGGCGGCGCTGGCGCTCGCCGGAACCACGCTGGCCGTCGGCGAGCCGGCCGCCACCGCCCCGCCGGGGTCGAATCAGGAGTTCGTGCACCTCTTCGACGCCGCGTCCGGCGACCCGATCCGCAGCATCGCCGACCCGAGCAACGACGCGCGCCGGATCGGCTTCGGCGCAACGCTCGCGGCCTTCGACGATCGTCTCGCGATCGCCGCGCCGGGCACGACGACGTACGCCGTGCCCGCGGACCAGATCTTCGCGCTCGATCTTCCGTCCGGCGATCCGGCGCCGGCGTTCGTGCAGCCCTCCGACGACACCGCCTTCGTCGGATTCGGGCAGTCGCTCGCGTCGGTCGGCGGCCTGATCGTCGCCGGCAATCCCAATCAGCGACCCGATCTCGATCTCGCCGGCGCCGCGTTCGTCTATGACGCCGCGAGCGGCGATCTGCTGCGCACGCTCGACAACCCCGAGCCGCACGCCACCAACGGGTTCGGGTGGGCGATGGCCGGCGTCGGCGGCGCGGTAGCGGTCAGCGCCCCGGTTTTCGGCAGCGGGCTCCACCCCGCCGTGTTCCTGATGGATCCCGCGAGCGGCACGACGCTCAGAACCTGGCGGCCGACGCCCCCGGGAAATGACGCGATGTACTTCGGCCAGTCGCTGGCTGCCGTCGGCGGCCAGGTGCTGGTCGGAGGGCTCGCCCCCGTGATCCGGATGTCTCGGGTGCCTTCCTCTTCGATGCCGCGAGCGGCGATCTCGTCTGGGACTACACCGACCCGACGGTGCAGAGCCTGGGCGAGCGGGTCGCCAGCGACGGCCGCGACCTCCTCGTCCGCGGCACGACCGGCAACGACGGCAGGGTGTTCCACTTCATCCCGACGTGCGGCGACGGCGTGCTCGATCCGTGCGAGACCTGCGACGACGGCAACACCGCCGCAGGCGACGGCTGCGACGCGACGTGCGTGCTCGAGACCTGCGGCGACGGCGTCGTCGATCCGGGCGAGCAGTGCGACGACGGCAACGACGTCGACGGCGACGGCTGCGACCGCGGCTGCCTCGCGACCGGCTGCGGCAACTGCGTGGTCACGGCGGGCGAGGAGTGCGACGACGGCAACGACGCGACCGGGGATCACTGCGATCCGAACTGCACCCTGCCCCGCTGCGGCAACGGCGTCGTCGGCCGGCACGAGACGTGCGACGACGCCAACACGCTCGGCGGCGACGGCTGCTCGGCGGCCTGCCAGGCCGAGGCGTGCGGCAACGGCGTCGTCGACGCCGGCGAGAGCTGCGACGACGGCAACCTGGCGGCGGGCGACGGCTGCGACGCGAGCTGCCGGCTGGAGACGGCGCGCCTCGCGTGGTGGAAGTCGACCTTCGCGTTTCCCGGCACGTACCACGGTCCGCCCGTCATCGCGCCCGCGGGTGTCGTCGTCGTACTCGACACGGGCTTCGACGTCACGCAGGCGCAGCTCTTCGACGCGACGACCGGCGCGCTGCTGCATACGTTTCCGGAGCAGTCCGCGGCGAGGGCCGCGGGCTTCGACGGCGATATCTGGATCGCCGACATCGGCGCGCCCGGCATCGTCAACCGCTACGACGGCACGACGCTGGCGCTGCGCCAGTCCTATCGCGACCCCGACCCGAACGGGCCGTACGGTTTCGGCGCAGCGCTCGGACGCGCCGGCACGCAGCTCCTCGTGCAGAACGTCCACACGGTCGACGTCTTCGACGCCGCGACGGGAGCTTTCCTGCATTCGCTCTCCCAGCCGGGTGCCACGGAGCCGAACTTCGGGAGCGACATCGTGGCCGTCGGCGCGCACGTCGCGCTCTCGGGCAACGCGGCCGCCTATCTGTTCGATCCCGCGAGCGGCGCCTTCCTCGCGACACTCGACGGCGCGCCGGTGAATGCCTTCGATTTCGTGCATCCGGTCGCGCTCGGCGCGCGCGTCCTCATCCATGCGGCGGACGGGACCGTCACCGTCTTCGACGGCGGGACCGGCGCCCCGCTGCACACGATCAGGCCCCCGGCGGGCCCCGACCCGGCGTTCGGGCGCTTCATCGCCGGCGTCGGCGGCGCGCTGCTGATCAGCGGCGGCGGCGCCGTGCACGTCTTCGATCCGGCGACGTACGATTTCCGCCGCACGATCGCCAATCCGGCGGAGGACGACTACTGTTTCGGCAGCACGATGCTCGAGACGCCGTTCGGGGTGGCCATCAGCGACCGCTGCAAGGGCGACGATTTCAACGGCATCGTGTACATCTTCGACGAGGATGGCTGGCGGCTCGTCGCGGCGCTGCCCGACGCGCACGGCGGCACGGACCTGCGGGCGCATACGCGGACCCTCGGGATCTATGGCACGACGCTCCTCGTCGCGCACGAGACGACCCACGACCCCGGCGCCATCCTCGCCTACCGGCCGTGCGCCGACGGGGTGCTCGAGCCGGGCGAGGAGTGCGATGACGACAATCTCGTGAGCGGCGACGGCTGCGACCTGAGCTGCACCGTCACCCGCTGCGGCAACGGCATCGTGACCGCCGGCGAGGAATGCGACGACGGCAACCGCCGGGCCGGCGACGGCTGCGAGAACGACTGCACGGTGACGCGCGAGGTCTGCCCGACGCCGCTCCGGCTCGACGGCGCCGAGGTCGCGCTGCGCCACCTCGGCGAGCCGCGCGGCAACGAGACCCTCATGTTCTCGGGCATCCTCGTGCCGCCGGCGGGGAGCGCGCTCGATCCGCGCGACGCCGCGGCGCACGGCGCGCAGGTGCGCATCCTCGACGCCGACGGCGCCGCGCTCCTCGATCTCTCGCTCGCGACGGCGCTCATTCCGCCCGGCGCCCGCGGCGACGCGTGCGGGCGGCGCGACGGCTGGCGGCGCGGCAAGGGCCGTGTGATCTACACCAACCGCAGCGGCGCGCTCGACCCGCAGTGCACCCCGGGCTCGGCGCAGGGCCTCCGCCGCCTGGAGATCCGCCGCCGTGCCGCGGACGGCGGCCTGAGCTTCCGCCTGCGCGTCGGGCCGGCGGCGATCGCCGACCCCGTCGGCGCGCTACGCGTCGCGATCGCGTTCGGCGGCGGGGCGGATCCGGCGGCCGCCTGCGGCGCGCGCGTCTTCGACGACGTCGCCTGCGCGGCCAGCGCCCGCGGCAGCACCGTCGTCTGCCGCTGACGGCCCGGCGTCGTGGGGCGCGCCGCCGTCCGCGCGCTACATCACGATCGCGAGCTGGCGCGAGTGCGCGAGGAGCTGCCCGTCGGCGCTCCACAGCTCGCCGTCCTCCTCGAAGAAGCCTTCGCGCACCTCGCGCGCCCGGAAGACGGCGAGCGTCCAGTCGCCCGGCGCGGCACCGACGATCGGTAGTCTGGTGCGGAAGTGCAGCGTGAGATCGACCGTCGGGAAGCCCGTGATCCTCGAGCTCGCGGTCAGGACCGGCATCACCGTCGGGGGCCAGGCGTCGGCGATCGCGGCCGCGGCCGGCGCGTCGACCACGCGCGGCTCGGCGAAGCGGATCCAGCCGCCGAGCTCCGCCGCCTCCGCGCCCGAGAACGGCGCCCCGCCGAGCGCCCAGCGGTACTCGTAGCGCGCGTGCATCGGCAGGTCGCCGCCCGGCCGCGCCGCCATCGGCGGCGTCGCGTCGGGCGCCGTGACGTCGGGCATGCGCGCGTGGCGGATCTCGAGGTCGCTCTCCCACGGCGCGGAGAAGGCCCCGAGGCCGAGGGCGAGCAGCCGCTCGTCCTGATGCATGCGGCCGGAGACGAAGGTGAGCGAGCGCCCGACGCGCTCGAGGCGGGTCGCGATGACGACGGGACCCGCCATCGGCGGCGCGGTGTAGTGGATCGTGAGCGAGCGCGGCGCGCGCACGGCGTCACCCACCGCCTCGGTCAACGCCCGCAGCAGCACCGCCGCCACGTAGCCGCCGTTCGGTCCGCGCAGGATCCACCAGTCCTTCGACATGGTGGCCTCGTAGCGCCCGCCGCCGAGCGCGCGGACGGCCGTATCACGATCGAACGTCATCCGCGTGCCCCCGACACGCGCCCCGTTCTACTGCGGCCGCGCAGGCGATGCGACCGGCCGCGAGACGACGCGCGACGTCCCGGCCGCGCCGTGCACGCCGGCGGCGCGGGGTGTAGCCTCGCTCCCATGGGCGACGGCACGGCGGCGCGCGCCTACCACGAGGCGACCAAGCACTCGGTCGCGAGCGTGCAGCGCTCGCGGCACCTCCTCGACTTCGCGAACATGCCGCTGCCGTTCAAGGTCTACCCGGAGGTCGCGCCCCTGCCGCTGCCGCGCGAGGTGAGCGCATCGAGCCGGGCCGCGCTCGACGTGCTCGGCAGCCGCGGCGCCCCGCCGGCGCAGGCCCGCGCCCTCGATCTCGCCACGCTCGCGCACCTGCTGCACTTCACCGCGGGCGTGCTGCGCCGCCGCGTCCACGCCGGCGGCGAGACGTTCTTCCGCGCCCAGGCCTGTACCGGCAACCTCCACCACATCGACCTCTATCTCATCTGCGGACCGCTCCCGGATCTGGCGGCGGGCGTCTACCACTTCGGCCCGCACGACTTCGCGCTCCGCCGGCTGCGCGCCGGCGACCACCGTGCCGCCGTCGTGCGGGCCACCGCCGAGGAGCCCGCCGTCCGCGGCGCGCCCGCCATCCTCGCCAGCACCAGCACGTTCTGGCGGAACGCGTGGAAGTACCAGGCACGCACCTACCGCCACGCGTTCTGGGACGACGGGACGCTGCTCGCCAATCTGTTCGCGGTGGCGGCGGCGCTCGACGTTCCCGCGCGCCTGGTGCTCGGCTTCGTCGACGACGAGCTGAACCGTCTCCTCGACGTCGACGGCGAGCGCGAGGCGACGCTCAGCCTGGTCGCGCTCGGGGAGCCCGCCGCGGTCGGGCCCGGCGACGCTCCCGCGCCCCCGCCGGCGCCGCCCGTCCCGCCGCTCGATCTGGCGACGCTGCCGCTTTCCGCGCACGAGGTGGCCTATCCGGCGATCGGCGCGGCGCATCGCGCCTCGTCGCTCGCCTCGGCGGCCGAGGTCGCCGCGTGGCGGACGCACGTCCCCGCCGCTCCCCGACCCCGCGCGACGGGCAGCCTCGTCCCGCTCCTCCCTCCGACTCCGCCGCGGCGCGAACCGATCGAGGCCGTCATCCTGCGCCGCGGCTCGACACGCGTGTTCAGCCGCGAGCCGATCACCTTCGACGACCTCTCCACCATCGTGCGCGCGGTGGGCCGCGGCATCGCCGCCGACTTCCTCGCCCCCGGGACGTCGCTCGTCGACCTCTACCTCATCGTCCACGCCGTCGCGGGGCTCGGCGCGGGCGCGTACGTCGTCGATCGCGAGCGCCAGGGACTGGTGCCGCTGCGGACGGGCGCCTTTCGCCGCGAAGCCGGGCACCTCGATCTCGGCCAGCCGCTCGCCGCCGACGCCGCCGTCAATCTGTACTGGCTCGTCGATCTCCCCGCCGTGCTCGCGCGGCTCGGCGATCGCGGCTACCGCGCCGCGCAGCTCGAGGCGGCCGTCGCCGGCGGCGACGCCTATCTCGCGGCGTTCGCGCTCGGCCTCGGCGCCACGGGCCTCACCTTCTTCGACGACGACGTCACCGACTTCTTCGCGCCCGACGCCGCCGGGAAGAGCGTGCTCTTCCTGACGGCGATCGGCCACCCCGCGCGGCGCGGCGTATCATCCTGACGCGGTCCGGCGCGGGCCGGCGGGTCCCGGTGGACGCGCGGCCGCGCGCGTGATGAGAGGGGCGCCGTGGCGAGGACCGTGACACCGCCGAGCCGTCGCGCCGCCGCGTTCGTTGCCCGGGCCGCGGCGCCCACCGCTCGCGCCGCCGCGCCGCGGCCGACCCTCGTGCTGCCCGGCATCCAGGGCTCGAGCCTCGAGAACTGCTATCCGCTCGCGCCGGAGACGACGTGGTCGGCGCTGCGGGTCGTCGAGAGCCGCCTCGTCGCGCCCGACTTCGACGCGCTGGCGCTCGACGATCCGGCCGACGCCGACCTCGCGACCGACGTCGTCATGCGGGCGTCCGCCCTCCTCGCCGCGGCGTACGGCCCGCTCGTCGCCGGGCTCCGCGGCCGGCGCGACGTACCGACGTATCTCTTCCCGTACGACTGGCGCTACTCGAACGTGCTCGTCGCCCGCGCCCTCGTGCGCTTCGTGCAGCAGCTGCGGCGGAAGCCGCTCGCCGGCTGGGACGGCGTCTTCGACGTCGTCGCCCACAGCATGGGCGGCCTCGTGCTGCGCGCGTTCCTCGCCGAGTGGCGCGCCGCGACCGCCGATCCGCTGCCGATCGGCCGCGTCGTCTTCGTGGCGACGCCGCACCTCGGCTCGCTCGACGCCGTCGAGGCGCTCATCAGCGGCGAGGCCGCGCTCTTCGGCGGCCGCAAGGAGATGCGGAAGCTGCTGCGCACGTTCCCGGCCGTGTACGAGCTGCTGCCGCGCTTCGACGGCGCCGTCGTCCGGAACGGCGTGAGCCTCGACGTCTTCGACGAGCGCAACTGGCAGGAGAACGTGACCGCCGCGCGCGAGGGGCCGAACGACTACGGCATCCTGCAGACGCACCTCAGCAACGCGCGGGCGACGCTCGCCGCGCTGCCGCAGCCGCAGGACGTCCTGCCGGCGGCGGACCTCCTCGTCATCTACGGCGGGAACGCCAGCTCGACGACGACGCAGGTGAGGGTCGGCTCGCCGAAGGGCAAGCCGGCCAACTGGTACGACTTCGACCACAAGCGCAAGGGCACCGGCGACGACGTGGTGCCGGCGGCCTCGGCGCGCCTGCCCGGCGTCGCCGCCGTCGAGATCCGGACGCAGGACGTCTCCTACTTCCACCCGATCCAGCACGGCCTCGCCGCCCTCGATCTGCACGCGTTCCTGCCGGCGCTCGACGAGGTGGCGACCATCGTCGGCCGCTTCCTCGACGGCAAGCGGGACGCCGATCTGCTGCCCGCGGGACTGCCGCGCGCGCGCTTGCATCCGTGAGTCGCTGGCGGAGCCTGTCGCATCCGCGACCCCGGCGCCGCAAAACGTTGACGGCCGACCCGGGGCCGCGCTGACGAAGGCGACTTCGTCGAAGGAACCGCCGCCGTGGCACGCATCCCGCTCGTCCTCCCCTTCCTCGTCCTGCGATCTGGAGCGCCGGCACCTGGACCCTGGTCGAGCCCAACCGCTCGACCCCGGCATCGACCTGTTCACGGTGCCCGCCGACGGCTTCCACGAGGTCGCCGCGGTCGCGGCCCTCACCGGCACGACCGGCCGGCCGCTCGCCGATGCCGACCTCGTGTTCCTCCCCGACGACGCGCCGCCGGCGATCGTCTGCGACCAGGCGGGCACGCGCGTCTGGCCCGACCACATCCTGAACGACGGCACGCCCGTGCCGGCCAACTTCATGGGGACGACGCTCGATGACGGGCACGATCGGCAGCGTGCTGCCGTCGAATCTCCTCGGCGAGCTGAAGCTGGCGCTGCTCGATCCGAACGGCGCCGCGCCCGCTACCAGGCCGCGCGCGCAGGGGCAGATGGGGACGCGGCTCAGAGTGCCGGACGCTCGGCCCGGGCGACGAGGCTCGAGACGTCGACGCCGCGCAGGCCGGCCATGCGGTTCAGCGACATGCACGCCAGCTTGCTCGGCTTCGAGTGACCCTTCTCCCAGCGGCACACCGTGCTGACGGTGATGCCGAGCGCGCGGGCGAAGTCCTCCTGCGTCAGCCCGAGACGGGTGCGCAGCTCACGAACGACGGGTACGTAGTCCTGCATGGTCGGATCCTCCATTGGCGAGAGAGTGGGGTGCGGCGGCGCCTCAGGCCGCGGCTTCGGTGTCCGGTGACCGGGTCGACGGCACGCTGCGGAGCGGCGCCCGCAGATGGTGTGCCACGCGTTCGAGGGCGGTCGGGTGCGAGAGGATGCCGACGTGCCCGCACTCCGGGACGATCGCGACACGCGCGTGCTGGCGCGGCGCCGGCGGCGGCACGAGCACGTCGGCGGCGGCGAAGAGCGCGAGCTCACGTGCCGGGAAGCGCTCGCCGTAGTAGGGCGCCGCGAGCGTCACGAGCCGCCGCACGTCGCGGCCGCCGTGCATCTCGATCAGGTGGCGCGCGATCAGCCCGCCGAGGCTGTGCCCGACGACGTCCACGCGCTCGGCGCCGGTCTCGCGCTTCACCGCGGCGACATGCTCACCGAGGCGCGGCGTGAGGCGCTGGTAGTCGACGCGCGGCGCGTAGGAGAAGGTGGTGAAGTCGCGGAAGCCGCGCGCGGTCAGGTGCGCGCGCAGGGTACGGAAGTTGGCGCGGCCGCCGAGCAGGCCATGGACGAACACCACCGGCACCGACGGCCCGCCGTAGTAGCCGTGCACGTCGGGACACGTCATGCCGCCGAAGGGGGTCGCGAGGGCGGTCGTCACGAGGGCTGCGATCTCGTCCCGGACTGTTCGCAAGGTCGTCATGGGAAGACGGTTCAGCAAGGGGAATGCCGAGGCGGGCGCGCGGGCGTCCCGGCGCGGCCGGTCGACCGTCGCAATCACCGGTCGTCGCATCGAGGACGAGGAGAATCGGGATCTTCCGGGGATGCGCCCCGGCCCGCGCAGCGGACCAGCGGGCCGCGGGCCACGGAGACTGACATGCGAAGGCGGAACGTCGCGCGGTCGCGATTCCAGATGCCAGACTCCGTCTTCTGGAACCTGGACCCTCGGGCGTCCTAGCTAGGTCAGGGTGCGGAGCGCGATCCACCCGCCGAGCGCGATGGTCGCCGCTCCCAGCACGCTCTCGAGCCCGTGTTGCAGGCGGCCGAGGCGCTGCGCCGAGAAGCGGAACGGCACCGAGATCGCGAGCGACAGCGTCATCATGCCGACGATGGAGCCCATTCCGAAGATGGCGAGGTAGACGAGCGCCTGGCCGACCGACCGGGTCGCCTCCGCCGCCAGCAGGACCAGCGCCGCGGACCCGCCGAGGCCGTGGACGCCGCCCACCAGCAACGCGCGCCGCCCCAGTCGGGCGTGCCGATGCTCGTGGGAGGCCGCGTCGTGCGCGCCGTCGCCGTCGTGGGCGTGGACGTGGAAGTGGGGATGCGCGCTGCCGTGGCGATGGAGATGGACGTGGACGCGGCGGCGCCGGGCGCGGCGGAGCACGTCGACGCCGAGCGCGATCAGCACCACGCCGACGAGGCCCTCGAGCGAGCGCGCGAGCGCGGCCGGCAGCGAGAGGCCGAGCAGAACGATCGCGCCGCCGAACACCAACATGGTGCAGGCGTGCCCGACACCCCAGAGCCCGGCGAGGGTGACGTGGTCGCGCAGCGAGGACGACCGGCTCGCGAGCGACGCCACCGCCGCCACGTGGTCGGCCTCGAGGGCATGCTTGATGCCGAGCAGCAGGCCGAAGAGCAGGAGCGTGAGGGTCACGAGCGGCGCGCCTCCACGCGGCCGGGCGTGCGGCGTAGCCACCCATAGCAGTCCTGGAGCCCCTCGCACACCTCCATCGACACCCACGGGCGCGTGGCGGCCTCCGCGGCGCGGTTCGCGGGCACGTAGTCGAGGCACACGTCGCGGATGCGGGGACACATGGTGCGCTTCCTCCGGTTCGTCAGTGTTCCCGTTCCACGACCACCACCCCCCGCACCTTCACCTCGGGATGCACCTTGAGCATGAGCAGCCGCGGCGGCTCGAGCTTGAAATCGCGCATGTCGAGCGTCTGCGTTCCCTCGATCTCGATCGTGCCGTCGGCATTCGGGCGCAGGGACACCTCGCCTTCCACGCAATGCGTGACACCGTGGAACGAGAGATCGCCGCGCACGCGATAGCGCCCGCCCCCCACGTCCTTCACCTCTTTGATCTGGCCGCGGATGCGCGGGTATTTGCGCATTTCCAGCCGTCGCTCGAGCTCATGGTCGTAGAGGCCGTTGCCGGTCTTGAGGCGCTCGGCGTCGATCTCGATCCGACCGAGCGGCGCCACGGTCAAGTCCGGACGATCGTGCGCGATCTCGGCCTCGAAGAAGCCCTCGAGCCCCGTCGTCTCGACCCTGATCGGGTGCACGCTCGAGCGCGCTTCGGCCCAGAGTCGCGACCGCTCCGGCACGATGCGAAATCTCGCCATCGACTACGTCCCGCGAAGCAGGGCGGCGAGTGGGCGGCGAATCATTTCGACACCTCCCTTTCGAGTGTGCGCGAGGGGCAGCGGCGTCCGTCCCGTCGGTGTCCAGCACCGCCTTCACGCCGCACGCGCGCGAGCGTCGGGATCCACGCCGCCGTCGAACGCCGACGGGCGGCACGGCACTCAGCCTGGTCTATCGCACCCCGGTTCGATCGCTTGCCTGGCGGGCGCCCCTCGCGGCCGCTTCACGCGCCGCCCGCACGGACTCGTTCGTCTGGTTGAAGAGGAGCGTCCGGCGTCGCTGCTGCTCGTCGTCGCTCAGCTGGCGCTCGCCCCACTCCTTGTGGAGGTGGCGCCCGCGCTGCACCGCGGGACGCGCGCCGACCTCGTCGACCCAGCGCTTCACGCTCGGGAACGTCTCCCAGACCTCCTCGCCGATGAGGCGCCCGACCAGGGACGCCCACGGCCAGCTGATGACGTCGGCGATGGTGTACGCGTCCCCCGCGAGGTAGCGACGCGCGGCGAGCTCGGCGTCCATCACGCCGCAGAGGCGATCGACCTCGCCCATGAATCGCCGGGTGCCGTAGGCGAGCTGTCGGGGATCGTCGACGAGGTGCTTCGCGTAGTTCTTGAAGTGGTTGGCGTTCCCCAGCATCGGCCCGAGGTTGGCCATCTGCCAGTGCACCCATTGCAGGACGCCGTAGCGCGCCGCGCCCGAGCGCGGCAGGAGCGTGCCGCTCTTGTCGGCGAGGTACTCGAGGATCGCGCCCGACTCGAAAAGCGCGAGCGGCGCGCCGCCGCCCGGCGGCTCGTGATCGACGATCGCCGGCATGCGATTGTTCGGGCTGACGCGCAGGAACTCGGGCTTGAACTGGTCGCCGGCGCCGATGTCGACGGGGATCGTGCGATACGCGAGCCCGCATTCCTCGAGCATGATGCTGACCTTCCAGCCGTTCGGCGTCGGCCAGTAGTAGAGATCGATCATTCGCTCCTCCGTGGGTCGTCTCAGGCGGCGCTGACCGCCCGCTCGGCGGCGGCGAGGCGCGCGGCGTGGCCGCTCGCGCCGATCTCGCGGTAGAGCCGCACCGCCTGCGCGAGCTCGCGCTCCGCCTCGTCGAGCCGTCCGGCGCGGCGCGCGAGGCGCGCCCGCTCCTCGTGGATCACCGGCTCGTAGACGCCGGCCGCGCAGTGGCGGATGACGTCCGCGGCGGCGTCGAGCATGCGCGCGATCTCGGCATCCGCCGTGTCCGGCAGCGCCAGCAGCACCCGCGCCCGACCGAGGAACGCGTCCGCGGCGGGCAGCCGCCGCGTGCTGGCGACGAGGTCGACGGCCTCCCGCGAGAGCTGCAGCGCGCGGTCATGCCGCCCGACGATGGCGTGCGCCTCCGCCGCCCGCGCGAGCAGCGTGAGGCGCTGGCTCTGGGCCAGGTTCTCGCGGGCGCCCACGCGCTCGGCGTCCTCCAGCGCGGCAAGCGCGGCCGGGGCGTCTCCCGCGAGCAGCAGCGCCCCCCCGAGCGCGATCCGCGCCCCGGCGCGGAAGCCCGACACGCCGAGCCGCTCCGCGGCATCGATGGCCGCCCGGGCATGGCGGCCGGCCGCGGCCGCGTCGCCGCGGTAGAGGCCGATGCGGTTGAAGCAGAAGTGCGCGATGCACTGGTAGGACAGATCCGAGACGGCCTCGGCGGTCGCCAGCAAGCGCTCGAGCTGCGGCGCGGCCTCGTCGAGCCGGCCGGTCTCCGCGTACATCATCCAGCGATTGGCGAGCGCCCCCATGTAGCGGCGCAGCACGAAGTTGTCGCGCGGCTCGGCGTCGCCGAGAAGCGCGAAGGCCTGCTCGTAGAGCTCGAGCGCCTTCAACGTCTCGCCGCGCACCACGCACGCGAAGCCGGCGTGGCCCCGCACCACGAACCGGATCTGCGCGTCGTCCGTCTCGGCCGCCACGGCCTCCGCCTCGGCGAGGAGGCGCGCCGACTGCTCGTAGTCCAGGGTCTGCAGCAGCAGCGCCGAGTAGGCGAGGAGGAGGCGCACCCGGGCGTCGTGGTCGCCGAGCTCGAGCGCCAGCTGCCGGCCCTCGGCGAACGTGGCGCCGGCCTCGTCGTCGGCCGCGGCCTCGTAGTCGGCGGCGCGGACGAGACCGATGCAGGCCGCGAGACGGAGCGCGGCGCCCTCGCGCGAGTCGCCGATGTCGGGGCCGAGGCGCCGGATCGCGCGCCAGTGCGCGGTGGCCGTCTCCGGGGCCGAGAGCTCCGCCTTCTCCGCCGCGCGCGCGTGCCAGCGCGCCGCGGGGAGGGGCTCGCCGGCGGCCTCCCAGTGATGGGCGAGGAGCGCGGCGTACTCCTCGCGCTGCGACTCGTCCTTGGCCTCGAGCACGCGCGCCACCGCGGCGTGGGCCACCCGCCGGCTCTCGGCGAGCTGCGAGCCGTAGGCGACCTCCTGCGTGAGCGGATGCTTGAAGGCGTAGACGAGCTTCGGAAAGAGCGCGTGCTCGTAGACGAGGTCGCGCTGCCGCAGGGTGCGCAGCCCCGCCGCGAGCTCCTCGTCGGCCATCCCGGCGACCCGCCGCAGCAGCGGCTCGGCGAAGCGCTTGCCGATCACCGCGGCCGTCTGCAGCAGGCGGCGCGCCTCCTCCGGCAGGCGGTCGATGCGCGCCGCCAGGAGCGCCTGGATCGTCGGCGGCACGCGCAGGCGGTCGAGCTCGCCGACCAGCCGATAGGCGCCGCGCGCGCCCTCGAGCGCGCCCGCCTCGACCAGCGACTGCACGATCTCCTCGACGAAGAAGGGATTGCCGCCGGCGCGCTCGCGCACGAGCTCGCGCACCCCGGCGAGGCTCGGGTCGCGTCCGACGAGATCCTCGAGCAGCTCGGTGAGCGCCGCGCCGCCGAGGGGCAGGAGCGGCAGGCGTTGATACGTGGTGCCGTCCATCCACGGCGCGCGGAACTCCGGACGGAAGTTGGCGACCACCAGCGTCCTGGTGCCGGCGATCGCCTGCAGGAGGGTGTCGAGGAATCCCGCCGAGGCGTCGTCGAACCAGTGCAGATCCTCGAGCAGGATGACGTTCGGCTCGCGCTCGCCGAGCGCGCGCAGGAGGCGCGCGATCGCCGCGAACAGCTGGCGCTGCAAATCCGCGGGCTCCGCGACCGGCGCCGGGCGCTGGGGGTCCGGCACGCCGAGGAAGTCGAAGAAGAGGCCGAGCGAGTCCTCGAGCCGGCGATCGACGAGCACCAGCGTCCCGGCGATCTTCTGGCGGGCCTCACGCGGGCTTTCGCGCTCGCCCACGCCGAACACCTCCTGCAGCAACTCGAGCAATGGATGGAACGCCAGGAACCGCCCGTGCGCCACGCCGCGGCCGGCGCGGATGGCGATCGCGCGATCGCGACAGCGGTCGGCGAACTCCTCGCAGAGCCGGCTCTTGCCGGTCCCGGCGTCGGCGACGACCCCGACCACCTGCGCCTGGCCGTCGTGGACGCGGGCGAGCGCCGCCTCGAGCACGGCCATCTCGTCGGCGCGGCCGACGAAGCGGGACAGCCCGTGCGCGCGCGAGACGTCGAGCCGGGTGCGCATGCGCCCCGCCCCTTCGAGCGAGAACACCTCGAGCGGCTGCGACACGCCCTTCACGGCGAAGCGGCCGAGGCTCTCGAGGGCGAAGAAGCCCGACACGAGATCGGCGGTGCGCGCGCTGAGATACGCCTTCCCGGGATCGGCGAGCGTCTGCAGCCGCGCCGCGATGCCGACGACCTGCCCCTGGGCGGTATAGTCCATGCGGAGATCGTCGCCGATCGTGCCGACGACGACCTCGCCCGAGTTGATGCCCATGCGCACCGCGAACGGCAGACCGCGGGTGCGCTTCAGCTCCTGCGCGAAGCGGCGCAGCTCCTCCAGCAGGTGGAGCGCGGCGTAGCAGGCGCGATGCGCGTGGTCCTCGTGCGCCACCGGCGCCCCGAAGAGCGCCATCACGCCGTCGCCGGCGTACTGGTTGATCGTCCCCTCGAAGCGGTGCACCCCCTCGGTCAGGATCATGGAGAAGCGATCGAGGAGCGCGTAGAACTCCTCCGGATCCACCTGCTCGGCGAGCTCCATCGAGCCCTTGACGTCGGCGAAGAGCACCGTCACCTGCTTGCGCTCGCCCTCGAGCGCGCGGCGCCCGGCGAGGATGCGCTCGGCGAGGTGCTTCGGCGTGTGGACCCGGAGGTCGCGCGCCGGACGCGCCGCGCGCGCCTGGGCGAGCGGCGACGCGCCGGCCACCGCGGCCCCGCACGCATCGCAGAAGCGCGCCACGCGGCGGAGCTCGTTGCCGCAGGCGGCGCAGCCGGACTCCAGCCCCTTGCCGCAGGCCTCGCAGAACCGCGCCTGCGCCCGGTTGCCGTGCCCGCAGGTCGGACAGGCTCGCTCGTCGATCGCCGGCATCGCTCGTCGCAGCCTACCGCCCCGGGCGCGCTGTGGGAATGCCCGCGGATCAGGGACAGACGATCGGCGGCGTGCACTGGTGCAGCCCGTCGTTGTCGTGCGCCTTGTTGCCGCCGCCGTCCGTCGCCCCGAACGGGGTGTTGATGCCGACGCCGAGGTTGCCGACGGCGAGACCCTGCGCGAGCGTGGCCGCGGCCGTGTCGACGTTCAGGCCGGAAACGAGGTTGCCGACCGCGGTGTTCTGCGCGACCGAGGTCGCCAGCACCGCCGTGTCGACGAAGAGCCCGTCGCCGGCGTTGCCGAGGAGCTCGTTCTTCGTGACGGTGGTCTGCGCGGGCCCGTTCGTCATGGCGAGGCCGTGCCCGCCGTTGCCGCCGACGCGGTTCGAGTCGAAGAGATGCCGACGCTGTTCGCGCTCAGCACGATCCCGTCCGTCTGATTGCCGACGATCAGGCTCTTCTTCACCACCGACGGCGCCAGGACGCCGAACGTGTCGTCGATGCGCACGCCGTCCTCGCGATTGGCGGCGATGATGCTGCCCTGCAGCGTGCCGTTGCCGCTGCTCCGCAGGTGGACGCCGGCCTGGACATTCTGCGCCGACACGATCTTCGTGAGCACCGTTCCCGGCGCGCCCGCCACGAGGCCGTCGCGGCCGTTGCCGACGAAGAAGCTCGCGGTCACCTTCGGCGTCGCGAAGTCGGCGAGCACGAGCCCCTCCCCGGTGTTGTTCACGAAGACGCTCTTGCTGACCGAGACCGCGTTGCCCGTGAGCTGCGCGCCGTGCAGCACGCTGTCGCGCACCTCGACGTTGACGATCTCCAAGCCGTCGGAGTTGAGCGCGTTGTCGATGCCGCGCTCGAATCCCTCGATGATGCCGTTCTCGATCGTCACGTGCTTGCGCGCCTGCGTCATGGAGATCCCGGTCGAGTCGGCGCTGCGGTCGCCGTGGATGCGGTGGCCGTTCAGGTTGACCGTCACGTCGTCGGCATCGATGAACATGCCGTTCGACGATGCGGTGCAGAGCGGCGTGTCGGCGCCGAGCGTGATCGAGGTGGTGACGTGCATGCCGCACGTCGGCGTGACCGGCCCCGGCTTCGGGGTGAAGGCGGCCGGACACGCGATCGCCGGCGAGCAGGCCTCGCCGCCGTTGGCGCGCGCGGTGTTGCCGCGGCCGTCGATCGCGCCGCCCGGCGCGGAGATGCCGCGTCCGGCGTTGGCGTTGGCGGTGTTCTTCGCCAGGATGGCGCTCGCGTTGGCGGTCGCGACGCCGGACGCGCCGTTCCCGACGGTCGTGTTGCCCTTCACGACGGTCGCGTCCGAGGTCGCGTCGATCGTCACGCCGTCGGCGGCGTTGCCGGTGATCCGGTTGCCGGTCACGACGGTGCCGTCGGAGTCGTTGGTGAGGCTGACGCCCGCGCCCGCGTTGCCCTCGATGCGGTTCCCCGCCACCACGATCTTCACCAGATGCTGGGGATCGTCCGTCCCGCCGGTGCGGACCCCGTCGCCACCATTGCCCATGACGGTGTTCTTCACGAGCCTGGTCGTTCCCGGGACGAAGCTGAACTCCGTCACCAACACGCCGCCGAGCGCGTTGCGCGCGAACACGCTCGATTGGACGGCCACCCTGGCGCCGCCGCCGGTGAGCGCGAACCCGTGTCCGCCGTTCGCCGTCGAGACCAGGTTCGCGATCTTCGCGCGATCGGCATCGAGCTCCACCCCGTCGTTCGTGTTGCCGACGGCCACCGTCGCGGTGATCTTCACCGTTTCGCCGCCGACCGCGAGCCCGACGCCGTTGTTCATCACGGAGCACTTGTCGACGACGACCGTCCGCGCGCTCGCCGCCATCCCGAAGCCGACGTGGTCGCGCAGGGTCACCTCCGAGACCTTCACCAGCTCGGTCACACCGACGTGCGACGCGATGCCGACGTCGAAATGGCGGATCGTCCCGTTCTTGATCGTCACGTGCCCGGCGGCGCTGACGTCGATCCCATCGTCGGCGGGGTCGCCGTCGCCGCTGATGGTGAACCCGCCGAGGTCGATCGTGATGCCGTCGCCGGCGACGATGAGCCCGTCGCCGGTGCATGCCTGATCGGCGGTCAGCGTGATGCTCTGGGTGATCATCCGGCCGCAGAGCTCGTTCGCCGCCTGCGCGGCGGAATCCCGCCAGCGATCCGACGGCGGCGAACACCAGCGCGACGGCGGCGCGGCGCGCCCGCGTCGCCACCCTGTCCCTGATTGCCGCGGTGTCGATCATGCTAGTGGATGCAGGCGACGGACACCCCGCTGAACAGGTTCTTCGTCCAGGTATTGCCGTCGCAGCCGGGGTTGCCGTCGTCGAGGTCCGGGCCGTCGTTCAGGTACGCGAGGTTCTTCCGGATCACGTTCCCCGTGCTGCCGGTCGCGACCGCGATGCCGGCGCCGCTCGGCGGGCCGTTGTTGGCGCTCGCCGTGCACTTCTCGATCGTGTTGCCGCCGCCGGGCGCGCCGAGCTGGATGCCGGCGCCGTTGGCGTCGGCGTGGACGCTCTTCACGACGTTCTGCGAGCCGACGAGATCCAGGCCGATGCCGCCATTCGTGGTCACGACGCTGCGGCTCACCCGGACGCCGCTCACCGGACCATCGGAGTGGACCGAGATGCCGTGCATCTGGTTCCGGGCGGCCGTCGCGTTCGTGATCGTGACCTTCGCGACCGCCTTGAATGCCCCGAGCACGATGCCGCTCTGGCCATTGCCGTTCGCGGCGACGCCCTTCAGCGTCGTGGCGAGGAGATGGTCGGCGTCGAGGACCAGTCCGGCGAGATTGCCGGTGCTGACGGTCTGCGCGATCGTGGTCGCGCTCTGGTCGCCGGTCGCCCTGAGGATCATGCCGAACGCCTGGTTGGCGACGACGGTCAGGCCCGTCAGCTTCGTCTTCGACAACGTGCCTGCGGATTCGATGTCGATACCCACCCCGTCGTTGAGCGCGACGATCGAGTCCGTGACCACGGTGCCGGCCGCCGCGGCGGCCGCGCCCAGGCGGATGCCCGCGCCGCCGTTGTGGCGCGCGGTACATCCCTCGATGCGCGTGTCCGTGAGCGACTCCGAGGCCGCGACCTCGATCCCATGCCCCCCGTTCTCGGTGGCGACGCTCCCGGCGATCCGCGCCTTGGCGATGGTCCGGCCGGCGATCCGGATGGCGGACACGCCGTTCGAGCCGACGACGTTCTCGACGACGGGCTTCGCGACGTCCTGATCGCAGGCCGGGTACTCGCCGCCGCAGATCACGATGCCCGAGCCCAGGAAGCCGCGGACGGTCACGTTGGCGACGCGGACGTTCGCGAGCGGCACGCCCGGCGCGCTCGCGAACACGAGCGGATCGGCCGACGGGCCCTGCTGGTTGGCGGCGGCGATCACCACGCCCGCCCCGGCGCCGTCGAGCACCGTCCCCGCGGGATCCGCGATCACCGGCGTGATCTGGAAGAGATCGATCACCGCCGGCGCGCCGGGCGGAAAGACCGCCGGATCGAACGCGATCGTGTCGCGCCCGGGCGTCGCCACCGCCGCCTCGATCGCCTCGTGGAGCGTGCACCCGCCGGGCGCCGCGCCGCACGTCCCGTCCGTCGTGTCGGCCGTGCTGTTGACCGTGAAGGTCGCGGCGCCGGCGCCTCCCGTGGCGGCCGCGACGGTGATCACCGCGCACGTCAGCAGCGTGCGCGCTAGTGGATGCATGGTTGGCTCCCGGTGCGGAAGACGTTCGCCTTCCAGATGTTCGCGTCGCAGTCCGCGGCGTCGTCGGAGAGGTCGCCGCCGTTCCCGAGCGCGACGTTCTTCTGGATCACGTTCGCGGAGCTGCTGAAGATCCTGATGCCCGTCGTGGCGTTCGCGGTCGCGCGGCTCCTCGTGATCGTGTTGCCGCCGCCGCCCTGGGAGATCGTGAGGCCCGCCGCGGCGTTGCTGCTCGCGCGGATCCGCGTGAGCGCGCTGGCATCGACCTTCACGATCGCGCCGACCTCGCTCGCGGCGACGACGATGTCGCTCAGCTTGGCGCCGGTCACGCCGCTGCCGGTGTCGAAGAGATCGATGCCGTGAAAGCTCGCGACCGCGCTCGCGCGCGTGATCCTGGCGCCGCTCGTCGGCCCGGAGAAGTGGATGCCGCTGCTCGCGCCGTCGATGACGACGTCCTGGATGGCGACCCCCGTGTTCGCGGCGCCCGCCACCTCGATGCCGTTGCCGCCGTTGCCGGACACGACCGCGCCGGCCACGTTCGTCGCGCTGTTGGCGTCGTCCGCCTGGATTCCGATGCCGGTGTCGTCGTTGTCGCTCGCGACCACGCTCGTGAGCTTCGTCTTCGTCACGTCCGGCGCCGTGATGCCGATCCCGACGCCGGCGCCGCGCACCGCGAGCGAGTCGGCGACCGCCGCGCCGACGACGCGCTGGTTCGCACGGACGACGATGCCCCCGCACGCGCCGCTCCCGACGGCCGCGCACCCCTGCACGCGCGCGCCCACGACCGCCGTCCCGCCGAAGACGAGGATCCCGCACCCGCCGGCGTGGGAGACGGCCGAGTCGAGGACGCGCGGCTTCGTGACGACCAGCCCCTCGATCCTGATCCCGTCGCCCTGCGTCGCGGTCACGGCGACGTGCTGCACGAGCGCGCCCGAGACGTCGCCCTTGCACTCCGGCGGCCCGCCGCCGCAGATGTGCACCGCCATGTCCGCGAAGCTCGCCAGGAAGAGATTCGCGACGACCACCTTGGCGAGCGGCACGCCGGGCGGGCTCGCGAACACGAGCCCGCTCGGGGCCCCCGCGCTGCCGCCAATGGCGACACCCGCCCCCGCGCCGTCGATCACGGTGCCCGCCGCGTCGGCGATGACCGGCAGCGGCGTGGTGAGCGTGATCGCGGTGGTCGGCGTCCGCGGAAAGACCGCGGGGTCGAACCGGATCGTATCCCGCCCCGGCGTGGCGACGGCCGCCTCGACCGCCTCGCGGAGCGTGCATTCGCCGGCGGCGGGCCCACAGGTGCCGTCGGTCGTGTCGGCGGCACTGTTGACGATGAAGGTCGCGGCGCGGGCGCGCGGCGCGGCCGTCGTCAGGATGAGGGCGACCAAGACAGCGCTGGCTCGAGCCGCCCGCATGGCAGGCACCCCAAACCCGTTGCCCAGTCCATGTCAAGCCGACCGCTCGCGCGCCGGCTCGATTCGGGGCGAGCGGTCGGCGCGGCAATTTGCCTACGTCGGCTCCGGAACGTACTCTCCCGCCCCATGAAAACGTCCCTGCTCGTAGTCGCGGCTCTCGCGATCGTCGCCATCGCCGTCTGCGCCCGCCCCGCCGGCGCGACCTGCAGCCCAGCGCCGCGCGCCGGCTGCAAGCTGCCGTCGGTGCCCCACAAGTCGAGCCTCACCGTTTTTCAAACCGGCGGTCACGACCCCGACGACATCTTCACCTGGCGATGGAAGGCCGGATCGGAGACCAGCATCGCCGACTTCGGAGACCCGCCGGCAACCGACTACACCTTCTGCATCTACGATCAGTCGCCGCGACCCCAACCGGTGATCGCCGACAGCGCCGACATTCCGAGCGCCTGGAAGACCCTGCACGGCGGATTCTCCTACCTGGTGCGTGGCGAGCATCCGCTCCGCACCGCCCGGCTCCACGCCGGCCCCGACGGGAAGGCGAACGTGAGCGCCCACGGAAACAGCGACACCACGGCGCAGTTCCTGCCGTTCGTCGCGCCCGTGATCGTGCAGTTCCAGGCGAGCAACGGGGAGTGCTGGGAGACCGACTTCGCGGCGCCGGCGCGGAGCAACGAGGTGGCGTTCATGGCGAAGGACTGACGGGCGGGTCGCCACCCGTCTGCCGCGAGAGTGGCGCCGGGGGCTATTGTCCGCGTCCGTTGCCGCGGAAGACCAGGCCCTCGAACGTGCCGGAGGAGCGCCAGCCGTCGAGGTACTGGAAGAACGCGACCGCGCCGAGCGGGTAGCCGAGCAGGAAGTCGCGGCCGTGCACCGTCGGCTGGCCCTCGTTGTTGTAGTAGCCGGGCGTGCACTCGGTCGTCCCGAGGAACGTCCCCGGCCCGGAGCGCAGGAGCTCGAGCCAGTCGTCCTCCGCCTTGCGCGTCACCTCGACCTCGGCCGCGCCCGTATCGAGCGCGTGGCGGAGGATCAGGGCGATCGTCTTTCCGGCCTCGGTCAGGTTGTGCGGCACGTTGGAGATGAGATTGGCGCCGTGCTGCACCTGCACGACGAACATGTTCGGGAAGTTGTGGACGAACATGCCGTGCTTGGTGCGCATGCCGTCCGCCCAGTACGCGGAGAGCCGCACGCCGGCGCGGCCGATCGCGTCGAACCCCATGCGGCGCGTGTGCGCCGTCCCGACCTCGAAGCCCGAGGCGTAGATGATGCAGTCCACCTCGTGCTCGACGCCGGCCGCCACCACGCCCTTGGCGGTGATGCGCTCGACGCCCTTGCCGTCCGTGTCCACGAGCTCCGTGGACGGCAGGTTGAAGGCCTGCAGGTACTCGTCGTGGAAGCAGGGGCGCTTGCACAGCTGGCGGTACCACGCCTTGAGCCGCTGCGCCGTCGCCCGGTCCGCGACGACCGCGTCGACGCGCGCGCGGATCTCCTCCATCTTCTCGTAGTCGGAGTCCTCGAACGCCCGCAGCATGCCCTCGGGCGTGAACTCGTCGGCCGGCAGCGTCAGGATCTTGCTGCGCACGCGGCGCGCGATGTCCGTCCACCCATCGTTCACGAGATCCTCGTCCGGGAGGAGTCCCGTCTGCACCGCGGCGAAATTCTCGAGCCAGCGCCGCTGCCAGCCCGCCGTCGCCATCTCCCGGAACCACTCGGGATCGGTCGGCCGGTTGTCGCGCACGTCGACCGACGACGGCGTGCGCTGGAAGACGTAGAGCTTCTTGCACACCGGCGCGAGCTGCGGGACGCATTGCACCGCGGTCGCTCCGGTGCCGATGATCGCGACCCGCTTGTCGGCGAGCCTGTCCATCGGCGCGCCGTTCGGGTCGCCGCCGGTGTAGGCGTAGTCCCAGCGGCTGGTGTGGAACGAATGGCCGCGGAACTCCCCGATCCCCGGGATGCCGGGCAGCTTCGGCACGTGCAGCGGCCCGGTCCCCATCGACACGAACTGCGCCGTGAACCGGTCGCCGCGGTCGGTGCGGATGATCCAGCGCGAGCGGCCGGCGTCCCACTCGAGCCCGGTCACCCGCGTGTGGAAGAGCGCGTTGTCGTAGAGCCCGAACTGCCGTCCGATCCGCCGGCTGTGCTCGAGGATCTCCGGCCCGTGCGCGTACTTCTCGGACGGCATGTGCCCCGTCTCCTCGAGGAGCGGCATGTAGATGAAGGAGGTCGTGTCGCACTGCGCGCCCGGGTAGCGGTTCCAGTACCAGGTGCCGCCGAAGTCCCCGCCCTTCTCGATGATGCGGACGTCGGTGATCCCGGCCTCGTGCAGCCTGGCGCCCGTCACGAGCCCGGCGAAGCCGCCGCCGATGATCGCGACCGTCACGTGATCGGTCCTGGACTCGCGCGGGACGACCGGCGTGTAGGGGTCCTCGAGATAGCGGTCGAACGTGCCTTCGATCGCGAGGTACTGGTCGTTGCCGTCCGCGCGGAGCCGCTTGGCGCGTTCCTCGGCGTATTTGCGTTGCAGGGATTCCTTGTCGACCATGGCCGGGGCATCCTCCTCGGTGGCGATGCGGCGAGAGTAGCGGGGTCGCGCGGCTGTATCCAACGTCCCTGCTGGCGGCACGCTCGCGCCCTGCGAGTGGGTCCCCGGCCGCAAATCCCTTCGCGCAGCCGAATGTACGCGCTGACGGTGCCGTACCCCTGCTTTCGAACCTGATCTTCGACCCAACCGCGGGTCGCGTCGGGCAAGGAGATGACCATACCTCGGCGAGTCGCCGGTCAAGGACGCCTATTCCTCCGCGGTGCCCAGGTGCTCCGATGCGCGGCGGCGACGGATCACCTTCAGGGCTTCGAACCAGAGCACGCCGATCGCCCCCGCGCCGACGCACACCAAGAGATCGTCGCCGTGCAACGTCGCGAAGCGAAAGACCGCGCGCAGCGGGGGCACGTAGAGCACGACTGCGAGCAGCACGAGCGCCCCCCCCACGACCCACCAGAGCGCATGATTCGGCTGCCCGAGCGTTTCCCACATCGTCTGTCGCCACGAGCGATTGGCGAGAAGCAGCGCGAGGCTCGCGACGATGAGCGTCGTGAAGGTGAGCGCGCGCGCCTCCGCCTCGCCCTTCCCGCGCCAGAGCGTCGCGACGAAGACCACGACGAGGATCGCGAGGACACTTGCGCCCTGGAGAAGGCTCAAGCCGACGAGCGCGCGTCCGAAGAGAGGCTGGCGCGGATCACGCGGCCGCCGTCGCATCACCGTCGCGTCCTCGGGCTCCATTTCGAACACGACCGAGCACGCCGGCTCGACGATCATGTGCAGAAAGGCGATGTGCACGGGCAGGAGCACCAGCGGCAGGTCGAGCAGTACCGGGACGATGGACATCCCGGCGATCGGCACATGGACCGCGAGGACGTAGGCCATCGCGTTCCGCAGGTTGTCGAACACGCGCCGTCCGAGACGGACGGCTGCGACGATCGAGGAGAAGTCGTCGTCGAGAAGCACGAGCGCGGCGGACTCGCGGGCGACGTCGGTACCGCGGCCGCCCATCGCGATTCCAATGTCGGCGGCGCGCAACGCAGGCGCGTCGTTCACGCCGTCACCGGTCATCGCGACGACCTCGCCGGCCGCTTGCAGCGCCTGCACGAGGCGGAGCTTCTGCTCGGGTACGACGCGCGCGAACACATCGACCATGCGGACGCGCGCGCGCAGATCGGCGTCTTCGAGGACGTCGAGCTCCGGCCCGGTCATGACGGCGGTCGCCGACAGGCCGACCGCGCGGGCGATTGCACTCGCGGTCTGCGGGTGATCGCCGGTGATCATCACCACGCGGATGCCGGCGGCACGACACTCGCGGATCGCTTCCGGCACGGCGGGACGCACCGGGTCGGCAAGGCCGGCGAGACCGACCCACTCGAAATTGAAGTCGTGCTGCTCGGACGGCAGCGCCGCGGCCGCCGCGAAAAGCGCACGGGCGACGCCGAGGACGCGCAGGCCGTCGGTCGCGAGCGTCGCCACCTGTGCGTGCACCTCGGCCGTCCGCGCCTCGTCGAGGTGGCACAGATCGGCGATAGCCTCCGGAGCGCCCTTTGCCGCGATCACGTACTCATCACCCTCGGGAGAGCGCCATACGTGCGAGAGCGCGAGCAGGCGCTCGGAGAGCGCGTACTGCCGCACGAGCGTCCAGTGCGGGTGCAGATGCTCCGTGCCCGCGAGCCGTGGGCCGAGATCCTGGAACGCCTTCTCCATCGGGTCGAACGGATCGCGCTGGCTCGCGAGGATCCCGTACTCGAGGATCTCGTGGAACGCCTCGGGAATGTCCTCGCCTTGCGTGACCTCGTAGCGCCCGGCGTCGCTGGCGAGCGTCCGCACAGCCATACGGTTCTGCGTGAGCGTGCCGGTCTTGTCGACGCAGAGGACGGTCGCCGATCCCAGCGCCTCGAGCGCCGGCATCCGTCGCGTCAGCACGTTCTTGCGCGCGATGCGCCATGCGCCGAGCGCGAGGAAGATGGCGAGCACCGCAGGGAACTCGTTCGGGAGGATCGCCATCGCGAGCGTCAGGCCGGCGAGGAAGCCGCCGAGCCAATCGCCGCGCGTGGCCCCATACGCGGCAACGACGACGATGCAGAGCGCGATTGCGACGACGAGGAGTCGACGCACGAGACGCGTGGTCTCGCGCTGGAGGGCGCTGCGCTCGGGCGCCACGGTCGCGAGCGCCTTGCCGATGCGCCCCATCTCCGTCGCTGCGCCGGTCGCGAGGACCTCGGCGATGCCTTGCCCGCGGGTGACGAGCGTCCCGGCGAATACCAACGCCGAGCGCTCGCCGGCCGGCGGCGTCGAGGCCCCGGCGGCGTCGCTCGCGCACTTGTCGACCGGCACCGACTCGCCCGTGAGCAGCGACTCGTCGGCGGCAACGTGAGCGGCCGCGCGCAGCGCCGCGTCGGCCGGCACGCGGTCGCCCTCCGAAAGCACGAGCAGATCGCCGCGGACGACCTCGCGCCCCGGGATCCGCTGGCGCACGCCGTCGCGGATGACGAGCGCGCGCGGGCTCGACAGATCGCGCAGGGCCGCGAGCGCACGCTCCGTCTTCTGCTCCTGGTAGACGCTGATGACGGCGACGAGCACGACAAAGCCGAGGAGAACGAGCGCCTCCTGGCGGTCGCCGAGGAGAAGGTAGATCGCGCCGCACGCGACCAGCAGCGCGAACATCGGCTCGCGCAGCACGTCCGCGGCGATGCGACCGAGCCGCCGGCCGTCGCGCCCCGGAAGCTCGTTGTAGCCGTCGTGCGCAAGCCGCGCCGCGACTTCGGCGCCACTGAGACCACGCAGCGCCGCCATCGGGTCTGTCGTCATTGCTCGCGGACGCGCACGGCGCTCATCCCGGGTTCCTTCTCCGGAGATCGATCATCCGGGATGGTCAACCCGTCGCGCATCGTCCGCGAGGGCGCCGAGTTCGACGACCGGGATGGTCCGGCGGGCGGTGATGACGACGAAGCCGCCGGGTGGCGGTGAATCTCCCGCACGACCTTCTCACTGCTCGCTCCCTTGCCCACAACTCCCTCCTCGGGTTGGGAATGGGAGTGTCTCTTGGTTCAGGAGCCCTCATGGTCCAAATTCATCTGAACCCGAACAGGTGTTGGTAGAGGTGATGACCTCGTTGTAGAGGCCTCGCCCCCTGAGGATCGACCCGGGCCCGACCGTCGTCCGGGGACCCAGCACGCCGCACCCGCAGACCAGCAGGATGCCGGCCGTCGTCGCCGCACCGACCGTGGACATCTCGACGCCGTGTCTACTTCCTCGGGAAGCTCGCGCGCGCCACGGCCGTGCGGGAGGCCGAGAGCAGCACGTCGCCGTCGGTCTCGGTGACGTCCCCGAGCGACGCCCGGTGTGCGTAGGCGCGAAACTGCGTCTTCGTCATATGCACCGCGATCTCGGGTTTGGCGGCCATGCGGGCGGCCCAGGCGTCGACCGCGGCGTCGAGTGTCTCCAGGGGCGCCACGCGGTGCACCAGGCCCCAGCGCAGCGCTTCGGCCGCGTCGATGCGCTCGCAGAGCAAGATCAGCTCGCGCGCCCGCGCCGCACCCACCTCCTGGATCAGGCGCGGGGTCGCGCCCCACGAGAGCGGAATCCCCAGGTCCACTTCGGGCACGTGGAAGATCGTATCCTCGGCCGCGATCCGGAAGTCGCAGGCGAGCGCAAGGGCAAGCCCGCCGCCGATCGCATGACCGTGGAGGCGGGCGATCGTGGTCGCCTCCACCTCCTCGATTGCACGACAGGCGCGCAGCCCGATCTGCGCCACGTAACGCCGCTCACGCTCGGTGGCGTCGGAGGAGGCCGCGAGACGCGCGCTGCCCGGCGGATCCTTGCGGTCGGCACCGGCGCAGAAGGACGCACCGCGGCCCCCGAGGACCACGACGCGTGTCTGAAACTCCGTCTGCAGCGCGGTGAAGAGGGCGGCGAGCTCCTCGAGCGCCTCGGTGTCGAGCGCGTTCCGCCGCTCGGGCCGGTCGAGCCAGACGCGCAGGATCGGCCCCTCGCGCGTCAGGCTGAGCGTCTTCCAGTCCATGCACGGCCCTCTACCACACGGCGTTGCTCGCCGTCATGCCGGCGGAGCGCCGACCGTTCGGTTGCATCTCGGACTTCTTCTTCTAAGCTGGGCCGCGACGAAGGGAGCGATCATGCCCGGTCCGATGGAAGGCGTTCGTGTCGTCGAGTTGGGATTCTGGGTGGCCGGTCCGTCGGCGGGCGGGATCCTCGCCGATTGGGGCGCGGAGGTGATCAAGATCGAGCCGCCGGACGGCGACCCGTTTCGCGCCCTGTTCCTGCGCGGCATGGGCGTCGATGCGCCGATCAATCCGCCGTTCGAGCTGGACAATCGCGGGAAGCGCAGCATCGCACTGAACTACGCGGAGGCGACGGGTCAGCAGATCGCGCTCCAGCTCCTCGATCGCGCGGACGTGTTCGTCACCAACATCCGCCCCGGCGCGCTGGCGCGTGCCGGGCTCGACTACGACAGTCTCTCGCGGCGCAACCCCAGGCTCGTCTACGCGAGCGTGACCGGCTACGGGCTCGAGGGACCGGACCGCGACCGCGCCGCGTTCGACATCGGCGCGTTCTGGTCCCGTACGGGCATCGCGGCGGCGCTCACGCCGCCCGACGGCGATCCTCCCTATCAGCGTGGAGCCATGGGCGATCACACCGCCGGCATCACCGCGGCCGCCGGGATCGGAGCGGCATTGTTCGCCCGCACGCGCACCGGCCGCGGGCAACTGATCTCCACCTCGCTCTTGCGCCTGGGCATCTTCACGCTCGGATGGGACACGAACATCATGTTGCGGATGGGCATCCCGGCCGTGCCGATGACGCGAACGGCGACCCCCAATCCGATGATCAGTTGCTATCGCGGCAGCGACGGCCGTTGGTTCTGGCTCCTCGGCCTCCAGGGGGATCGCCTGTGGCCCGGGCTCGTGCGCGCCATCGAGCGCCCCGAGCTGCTCGACGACCCGCGGTTCCGCGATCTCACCGGACGCCGGGAGCACTGCGCGGAGCTCGTTCATGTGCTCGACGCCGCGTTCTCGTCGAAGACCTCGTCCGAATGGGCCGAGATCTTCGATCGCGAAGGCGTGTGGTGGGCGCCGGTGCAGTCCACCGACGAGGTCATCAAGGACCCCCAGGCGATCGCGTGCGGCGCATTCGTCGATGTCCCGCTGGCTGAAGGTGGCACCGCGCGCATGGTGGCGTCGCCGGTCGATTTCTCCGACACGCGCTGGGCGCCCCGCGCCAACGCTCCCGAGCTCGGTCAACACACCGAGGAGATCCTGCTCGAGCTCGGCTACGACTGGGAGGCCATCGCGCGGCTCAAGGAGGAGACCGCGATTCCCTGACCCGGACGGCGCCATGGTTTGCGCCCGGCGACTCGCTTCGGAGACCGCCGCTCTCGCTATCTCCGCGTGAAGGCGGGCGCGCGTTTTTCGAGAAACGCGGTCACCGCAGCGAGGTGATCGGCTGTCTGGATCAGCGCGCCGAGCTCCTTCGCCTGCAGCTCCAATGCTTCCGCCGGCGCGAGAGCGGGAGCGCGGCTCACGACGCGCTTGGTGGCCTCGACCGACAGCGGGGCGCGCGACGCGATTCGTGCCGCGAGGTCCAACGCGGCGGGAGCCAGGTCCCCGGGCCGGTAGACTCCGGTGACGAGGCCAAATCGCTCCGCGCGCTCCGCCTCGTACGGCAGACCCGTGAAGAGCATGTGCTTTGCCGGTCCCACGCCTATCAGGCGGGGGAGGCGATACGCGGACGCCATGAGTCCGACGTTCACACCGGCGCAGACGAACTTCGCCTCGGTCGACGCGAGGCGCACGTCACAACACAGCGCGAGCTCCACCCCGCCACCGGCGCACCAGCCATTGATGGCGGCGATCACCGGCGCTCGGAAGGACTCGATCTGATCGAGCAGCCGGCCGAAGTCGATGAGGTTCGCGCCGCGTTCGCTCCCGCCAGCGATCGCCTCGAATTCCTCCCGAAGGTCGTCGCCGCTGCAAAATGCCGTGCCCCGACCGCCGACGACGACGGCCCGCACGGACATGTCCGCGGCGAGCGTCTCCAGCAACCCACGGAGCCTGGCTCGCATGTCCCGGCCCAGCGTGTTGCGCGGCGGATTCTCGATCTCGATGAGCGCAACGTGCTCGCCGACGCGGTTCAGATGGATCGTGCCACTCATGCCGTGGCTCCTTGCGCGACGACGCCGCTGGCGAGCAGCGCGTCCACCTCGCCGGCCGCGAAGCCCGCCTCGAGCAGCACCTCACGGCTGTGCTCGCCAATTTCCGCCGGTCCGCGTCGCAGGGCGGGCGGGGTGCGGGACATCTTGAGTGGGCTCCCGATGAACTCGCGGCCGCCCATGCGCACGAGCAGCCCTCGCGCCTTCACCTGCGGGTCGGCCAGGGCCTCGGCGATCGTGTTGATCGGCCCGCACGGAATGCCGCGGGCCACCATCGCCCCCAACCAGTGCTCGGTGGTGTTCTCGGCCAGTCGCACCTCGATCGCAACCTTGAGGTCGTCGCGGTTCATCACCCGGCCGATGGCGCTCGCGAAGCGAGGGTCGGTCCGCAGCGCGGGCACGTCGATCGCCTCGCAGAAACGCTCCCAGAGGCTCTGGGTGTTGATCCCGACGACCACGTGGCCATCGCCGGTCCGCAGCGCTTCATACGGAGCCGCGAGTCGGTGCCGGGAACCACGCGGTTGGGCGACCTCTCCGAGCGTGAGATAGAGCCCCGTCTCCCACACGGTGTAGGCGAGGGCAGATTCGAGGAGCGTCGTTTCGACGCGTTGCCCCTCCCCGGTCTTCTGCCGGTACGCCCAGGCCGCGACCACCCCCAGCGCACCGAACGTTCCGGCATTGAGGTCCGCGATCGGGACAGCCGTCGACACGGGACTCCCGCCCGGCTCACCCACGAAGCTCATGATGCCACTCATCGCCTGCGCCACCAGATCGAGCCCTCCGCGCTCGCGATAGGGGCCGTCGTGTCCGAAGCCGGAGATCGAGCAGTAGATCAGTGACGGGTTGACGGTCACCAGATCTCCGTAGCCAAGCCCCATACGATCCAGCGCGCCGGGACGGAAGTTCTCGACCCAGACGTCGGCCCGCGCGGCGAGACGACGCAAGGCCGCAGCCCCCTCGGGCTTGCGCATATCGACCGCAATCGCACGCTTGTTGCGATTGATGAAGTCGTAGGGACGAAACGGACCGACGCTGGTGCGCGTAACCTCTCCCCGTGGTGGCTCGATCTTCACGACGTCGGCGCCGAGGTCGGCCAGGAGCATCGAACACCAGGAGCCTGCGATGACGTGGGTGCAGTCGAGCACGCGCATGCCGGCAAGGGGGCCGTTCCCGGCTGGAGCCTGCCGCTCGCCTGCTCTGTCGTCGCCTACCCTCACGGCGACCCGGCATCCCGAGGCGCACCTCCGCTCCTCTTCGGCGCTTCTGCGTCGTCCTGGATTTCGTCTTTCCCCTCGAAGGCATGTCGGAAGTCGCGGATGCCCTTCCCGAGCGCGCTGCCAAGCTCCGGCAACTTGCCCGGGCCGAAGACCACCAATGCGATGACGAGAATCACGATGAGTTCGGGAAATCCGATGCCAAACATGGCTAGCCTCCCTGAGGCGATACCTATCACTTTCTCGACCCGAGCCTTCGCCTCGTTTGATCCCGTTTCAGCGTCGGGACACTCCCGCGGCCGGGGGCGTCAGTGGACCTCGAACTCGCGCGTGCGGCTGCCGACACCGTTCAGGGTGAAGACCGCTTTGTGCCGACCCTTCGGCCAACCGCCGGGCGGGGCCAGGTGGAACTCGAAGTGCGCGGGCACAGTCGGCGCGATCTTCTGCGTCTGCTCGGCGAAGACCTGGCCGTCGGCGCCCATCCAGCGGGCGGTGAGCGTTCCGGATCCCGTTCCCTCGACGCTGATCGACGCGTAGACCGTGTCCGCCGGGTCGTAGGTCTCCGACGACGACGGGACGCGGTTGTCGTCGTCCACCCGGTGGCCGAGATCGATGGCGGTGATCTTCAGGGGCTCGACCGGCTTGCTGCATGCACTGCTGCATGCACCCGCCAGGAGGAGGCCGAGGACCGTCCATGCAAACGTGGGTGTGCGCCGCCGCATCGTCATCGGTTCACTCGCGCTCGTCGCCTCCTCCACTTCGCGACGGCGGTCGCGCCGTCCCGGGAAGGGAGGAGGTTGGTCCTTGTGAAGGGAGGGAGCGCATGCGTGGCGACGGCATCGGAACGGAGCCGCCCGTCACGGGCGTGGACGTCACCGCACCGTCGGCGATCGACCTCTGTATCCGCTGGATCACGAGGCTCCTCTCCCCCAAGAGCCTACCGTCGGACATCGGCGCCAGCTACCATCCGGCCTTCACGACGGTCAAACAATCGCGTGCCGACGAGCTTGCCGTTCTTCCGCCTCAGGTACCCTCTGGGACGCAGCTGGGACGCAGAAGGAGGTTTTTCGTGGCGATCCGCGACTTCGCTGAGAAGACGGTCCTGGTCACCGGCGCCGCGAGCGGGATCGGGCGCGAAACCGCCCTCGCGTTCGCCCGCGGGGGTGCGAAGCTCGTGGTGTGCGATCTGAACGAGCAGGGTATCGAGGAGACGGCCGGGGCGATCCGAGGCCTCGGCCGCCCCGTACTGGCGCGTCCGGTCGACGTCGCGAGCCCGACGGCCATGGAGGAGTTCGCGGCGGCGGTGCATCGTGAGCACGAGGCGGTGGACATCCTGGTGAACAACGCCGGGGTCGGTCTGGGCGGAGGCTTGCTCGATACCACACTCGCCGACTGGGACTGGATCGTCGGCATCAATTTGCGCGGCGTCGTGCACGGCTGTCATTTCTTTCTCCCGTCCATGGTCGCCCGCGGCCGGGGCGGCCACGTGGTGAACGTGTCGTCCGTGGCCGGCTACGTCGCGACGGCGCAGCTCGTCGCGTATGGCGCCACCAAGTTCGGGGTCCTGGGCCTCTCGGAAGGCCTGCGCGACGAGCTCCACCCGCACGGCATCGGCGTCACCACCGTGTGCCCGGGCATCATCAACACCCGCATTACCGAGACCTCGCCTATGCGTGGTCGGTACGCCACGCCCGCGGCGCGCACGACGGTCCAGACGCTGTACCAGCGCCGGAACTACGGGCCGGAGCGCGTCGCGGTGAATATCCTGCGGGCGGTGCGCAAGAACCGCGCGGTGGCGCCGGTCTCGCCGGAGGCGTGGGCGATGTACTTCCTGAAGCGGCTCGCGCCCGGCCTCACCGCGCGGCTCAACCGTGTCCTCGCGGCACGGGTGGAGCGCGCCGCCGACGAGGCGGCCCGGCCGTCCACGGCGCCGCGCTCCTCTCGGAGGGAATGAGCGGCGCAACGCCTCCCGTGGACCTCGTCCGCTCAATGGATCCGTTTGCGAAAGAACGTCGTCGCGAGCCCGAGGATCAGCACGCCGTAGACGAACAGGATCGCCGCATCGCCGCGCAGTTCCGCCCAGCCGACTCCCTTCAGGAAGATGCCGCGGACGATCGTGATGTAGTAGCGGAGCGGGACGAGGTAGGTGAGCTTCTGGACCAGCACCGGCATGCTCGCGATCGGGAACATGAAGCCCGAGAAGAACAGGTTCGGGAGGAAGATGAACTGACTCGTCATCGCCGCCTGCTGCTGGGTGTTGGAGAGGGCGGACGCGGTGAGACCCATGCCGAGGCAGGTGAGGATGAACAAGCCCGTGAGCGCGAGCAACAGCGGCAGGCTGCCACGGATCGGCACCGCGAACCACGTCGTGCCGACCAGGATGACGACCCCGACGTTGACGTAGCCGAGCCCGACGAATGGGATCGCCTTCCCGAGGATCAGCTCGTAGGGACGGATCGGGGTGACCGTCAGTTGCTCCATCGTGCCCCGTTCCTTCTCGCGCACGATCGCCATGGCGGTGAGGAGCACCATCGACTCCATCAACAACACGCAGATGATCCCCGGCACCATGAAGTTCACGCTTCGCAGCTCGGGGTTGAACCAGACGCGCGGCTCCACCGTCACGAGCGGCGGCCGTACCGTCCGCGTCGCGCCGCTGGCGTCGACGAAGCGGACGTCGACCCCCTGGGTGAGCGTCACCTGCTCGAGATACGAGGCGGCGATCATCGCCGTGTTGGAGTTGCCGCCGTCGACGGCCACCATGACGTCGGCGGACTGTTGCCGGCGCAAACGCTCCGCGAACTCCGGCGGGATGACCAGCGCGACCCGGGCGGTGCCGCGATCGAGCAGGCGATCGACGTCCCCGACGCTGCGGCATGGAGCGCTCACCCGGAAGTAGCCGCTGCGCTCGAGCTGCTCGACGTAGGAGCGGCTCTCGGCGGAGTGGCTGTAGTCGCACACCGCGAGATCGATGTTGTCGATGTCGGTCGCTACCACGTATCCGAAGATCAAGAGCTCGAGCACGGGCATCATGAGCACCAGCCCGAACATGCGCCGATCCCGTCGGATCTCGACGAACTCCTTCCCGACGATGGCGAGGATCCGGCCGAACGAGGTGCGCATCCGTCGGTCCTACTCGAGGCGGTTCCGGAAGCGGGAGATGCTCAGCCACACGATGGCGGTGTCGAAGAGGCAGAGGAACGACGCTTCCGGCCACAGCACGCCGACGCCGATGCGCTTCAGGTAGACGCCGCGAATGGCCGTGACGAAGTAACGCCCCGGGAACAGGTAGGTGATCGCCTGGATCGGGATCGGCATGTTCTCGATCGGGAACACGAAGCCCGAGAGCAGGACCGCCGGCAGCAGCGAGACGAACATCGCCGTCAGCATCGCCGTCTGCATGTTGTCGGCGATCGTCGACACGAGGACGCCGATCCCGAGGGAGCCGACGAGATAGAGCACCGCGAAGAAGGCGAGCTGTACGAGGCTTCCCTTGATCGGAACCGCGAACAGCACGTAGCCGGCCGCAATGACGATGGCCAGGTCGAGGAGCGCGATCAGCACGTACGGCACGATCTTGCCGATGATCATCTCGAACGGCCGGATCGGTGACACCAGGATCTGCTCGATCGTGCCGCGCTCCTTCTCCTTGACGATGCTGAGCGCGGTGAGGAGTGCGCCGACGATCATCATGATGACGGCAATCACGCCGGGCACGATGAAATTGACGCTCTTGAGCTCGGGATTGTACCAGACGCGGCTCTTCACCTCGATCGGCGCCGCCGCGGCGCGGTCCGCTGGAGTCCTGGTGGCGACGTAGCGGTTGACCATGGCGAACGCGTAGCCCTGGGCGATGGTCGCGGTGTTGGAGTCCGAGCCGTCGATCAGCACCTGCACCGAGGTCGGCTCCTCCCGGTGCAGGCGGCGGGCGAAATCACGGGGGATGACGACGGCCGCGCGCGCCTCGTCGGTGAGGAGGTCCTGGTCGACCTCGCGTTGGTCGTGCGCGAACCGGACGGCCTCGAAATAGTGCGACCGCACCATCTGCTGGATCAGATCCCGACTCTCGGGAGTCTCGCTGTAGTCGAGAATCGTGATCGGCACGTGGTCGACATCGTAGCGGATGCCGTAGCCGTACATGATCAGCATGCTGATCGGCCACAGGAACGTGAGCAGCAGACTGCGCCGGTCGCGGCGTACGTCGATGAACTCGCGGCGCATGATCGCCCGAATCGTGCGAAACGTGCGTTGGGCGCGCGCCAGGGTCACGGGCGCTCCCCGCTCGCGTTCGCCTCGATGATGGCGACGAACGCGTCCTCGAGCGAGGGCTCGATGCGCTCGAGGCGCTGCAGCGTGACGCCACGCGCCGCAAGGTGCGCCGCGATCGCCGTCCGCGCGGCGGGCTCGTCGTCGGTCGTGACGTGCAGCGTGTTGCCGAAGAGCGCGACGGCGGCGATCGCGGGATCTTCCCTGAGGACGTCGTACGCCGCCATGAGATCGCTGCACGAGACCTCGAGCAACGCCCGTGAGGCGTGACTGTGCTTCAGGGCCGACGGGCTTCCGGACGCGACCAGCCGGCCACCGTAGATGAGCGCGAGCTCATCGCAGTGCTCGGCCTCGTCCATGAAATGGGTGGTCACGAACACCGTGATGCCGTGCAGCGCCAGGTCGCCGATCAACGTCCAGAAGTTGCGGCGTGACGCCGGATCCACGCCCGACGTCGGCTCGTCGAGAAAGAGGATCGGCGGCTCGTGCAGGACCGCGCAGCCAAGCGCCAGGCGTTGTCGCCAACCGCCGGCGAGCTCGGACGTCAACGCGTCGCGGCGCCCCTGGAGGCCCGCCATCTCGAGTGCCCACGTAACGCGGGCCTCCCGCTTGGGCCCGCGTACGTCGTAGACGTCGGCGAAGAACCGCAGATTCTCCGCGACGGTCAGGTCTTCATAGAGCGAAAAACGCTGCGACATGTAGCCGATCCGGCTCTTCACCTGCTCGGTCTCGCCGGCGACGTCGTATCCGCCCACGGTGGCCCGTCCGCTCGACGGCCGGAGGATGCCGCACAGCATCTTGATCGTCGTCGACTTCCCGGCGCCGTTGGGGCCGAGGAAGCCGAACACGGTGCCCGCCGCGACCGAGAGGTCGATGTGATCGACGGCGACGAATTCGCCGAAGACGCGGGTGAGACCCTCGGCCTCGACGGCGAGCGTGGTCATGCGACGCGCACCGCGCCAGCGGACGTGTACGCGAGGAACACGTCCTCGAGCGACGGTTCGACGACGCGCCAGTCCGCGATCTCGATGCCGGCGGCGCGGATGCGCTCGAGGGCGGCCGTCGGCGTGAGGCCCGCGTGCGGCAAGGTGACGTGCAGCCGCTCGCCGAAAAGCATGGCGCTCTCGAGACCGGGCAGCTGTCGCAGCGTGTGCTCGTCGGCACGCGGCCGCGCGGTCCGGAAGTCGAGGACGGCCAGCCGGAGCTCGCTCTTCAGCGTGGCGGGCGGGCCGCAGGCGATCATCCGCCCGCCGAGGAGAAAGCCGACGCGCCCGCAGCGCTCCGCCTCATCCATGTACGGCGTCGAGAGCAGGATGCTCGACCCCTCGCGCAGCAGATCATAGAGGATCAGCCAGAAGTCGCGACGGGACAGCGGATCGACCCCGATCGTCGGCTCGTCGAGCAGCAGGATGCGCGGCTCGTGGATGAGACACGCGGCGAGTGCAAGCTTCTGCTTCATGCCGCCCGAGAGATTCCGCGTCAGGCGGTCCTGAAATGGACCAAGACGGCTGAACTCGAGCAGCCGTGCGATGCGCCGCCGCCGGTCGGCAGGAGCGACGCCCCAGATCTCGGCGACGTAGATGAGGTTCTCGAGCACGGTGAGCGTCTCGGAGAGGCTGAAACGTTGCGACATGTAGCCGATCCGGCCCTGCACCGCCGCGGGGTCGCGCACGACGTCGATGCCGTCGACGCAGGCGCGTCCGCCGCTCGGCAGGAGCAGACAGGCGAGGATGCGGAGGACCGTCGTCTTTCCGGAGCCGTCGGACCCGACGAGCCCGAACAGCTCACCCGGCGTGAGCTCGAGGGACACGTCGCGCAGCGCTTCGGTCGTGCCGTAGCGTTTCGCGAGGTGGACGGCGGAGATGACGGGCGCCTCGGCCACGGCATCAGCCATGATCGTGGTCGAGCGGGAGCGCGACGTCGGCCGGCATCCCGGGCTTCAATGCTTCGTCGCGGGTCTGCACGTCGACCTTCACGCGGTAGACGAGCTTCACGCGTTCGTCGGGGGTCTGGATGTTCTTCGGGGTGAACTCGGCGCGGTCCGCAATGAAGGTCACGGTGCCGGGGAATGGCGCGTCCGGGAACGAGTCGACGGTGACCGATGCCGGCATGCCGAGGTGGATCTTCCCGATATCCCGCTCGCCGACGTAGACGTTGACCCAGGGATGGGCCAGATCGCCGACGGTCACGATCGACGTGCCGGGCTGCACCATCTCACCGACCTCACGGCTTTTCGTGAGCACGCGGCCGGCGGCAGGCGCGAAGAGCTGGCAGCGCGCCAGGTTCAGGTCGGCGATCTCGAGCTCTTTGCTGGCGCGCTGCAGCTCGGCGCGCGCTTGCTCGATCTCTTCGGTCCGGAAACCTTCGCGCAAGAGCGCGAGCTGCGCCCGGGCACGGTCGCGCGCCGCGCGCGCGCTCGCGAGCGTCGCTTCGGCGCCGTCGCGCTCGCTCTGCGTGAGCACGCCCCTGGACGCGAGCGTCGCCGTTCGCCGGTACTCGCGCTCCTGCACCTCGAGATCGCGCTCCGCGGCCTCGAGCGTGGCGAGCGCCTGGTCGACCTCCTGAACGCGCGCGCCGCGCATCATCATGCGGTAGCGCGCGTCCGCCGCCGCCTTGGCCGCGCTCGCGCGTTCGACCTGCAGCCGGTACTCGCGGTCGTCGAGCACGGCGACCGGCTCCCCCCGGTCGATCATCGCGCCCTCGTCGACGCGGCGCTCGATCATACGCCCGGGCACCTCGAACGCGACGTCGACCTGCGTCACCTCGATGATGCCGGAGCCGCGGATCGTGCTCGCGTGTCTCTCGCGATCGGCGTAGCCGCGCCAGGCCGTGACTCCAACGACGATCAGGCAGGCGAGGCCGACGACGATGAGCACGCTGCGCCCGCGTGCCATGTTGCGAGCGAGGATGGGCATTCGGCGACGAGTGCTTCAAGTTCTATGCCGTCCGACCCGACACCGAGTGATCCCGAAAAAGGACCTCCCGACCTCTCTGGTTCCCAAACGGTGGAGGACCCGTTGCTTCGCTCCCACGAATGGGAATGGCGGGATGAGCACGTCAAAGACGGTAGAGCGACATCAGGATCTCGTCGATCCATCGCGAGGGCAGCACGCGCTTCAGGAACGGGCCCAGCTTCTGCATTCGCATTCCGACCAAGTAGCGAGGTCTCGGGTGCCGCGCGGCGATGATCTTTCCGAGAAGCAGGGCCAGCTCGCGCGGGTCGCCACCGTGCTGCTCGTCGTACTCCATTTTCTCGACGGCGCGCCGGCAACGTTCCGCGTAGGCAGAACCGATCCCGCTTGCGGCGGCGAACACTCGCGCCGCCGTGAAGCCCGTCTTGAAGTCGCCCGGCTCGATCAAGCAAACGTCGACGCCGAAGGGCGCGAGCTCCATGCGCACCGCGTCGGTCATCGATTCGACGGCGTACTTCGAAGCGGAGTAGAACCCCTGGAACGGAATGGTGATCAGCCCGCCGATCGAGCTGATGTTGACGACCAGTCCCGACCCCTGCGCGCGCATCAACGGGAGGACGGCACGGCAAACACGGTGCATCCCAAAGAAATTGGTGTCGAACAGGGCCAGTGCTTCCTCGGTCGATGTGTCCTCGATCGAGCCCGCAAGGCCGACGCCGGCATTGTTGACGACTACGTCGACGCGGCCTTCGCGTTCACGGACGAACGCGACCGCTGCTCGCACCGAACTCTCCTTCGTTACGTCGAGCGGAATGGTGGTGAGCTCGGATTCGGGTGCCGTGGATTGGGGGAAGTTTGCCCGCAGGCTTGTGCCGTAGACCCGATGCCCCAAGCTCCGGAGATGAGAGGCGCATGCCTTGCCGAAACCCCCCGAGGCTCCGGTGATCAGGACGACCTTGCTCTCCATCGCAACCCTCCCAGGCGACATCGCTGGGCTCAGCGCCGGACGGGACCCGGCAGGACGAAGTTGTAGCGCTGCCCGAACAGTCGCGTACGCACGAAACGATCGAGGCGGCGGACCTTGAGGTAGAGCTCGAGCAGGCGGGCGTCCTTTCGATAGTACGCGTCGACCTCGACGCGCGTCAGTGGAACGACGCCGAGGTCGGCGCCCGCGCCCGCGAGCCACGCGTTCGCGTGCGCGAGGGCGAGATCGATCCGGTCGGGCCGACCTTCCTTGTGGAAGTTGCCCAGCAGATCGAGGGTGAGCCGACGAACGTCGAAGTAGTCGTCGAAGTACCGCTCGACGGCGCGCGCGCGGCGGTAGAGCGCACGCAGCGGCAGCGGGACGGGCGCGAGGAGCAGATCGACGTCGATCTCGTACGTCCCGTGCCGCCGCATGAACGGCGTGCCGACGTCGAGCAGCCTTGGCGCGCCGACGGTCGGAAAGTGGAAGTTCGAGAGCTGCCCGTCGAACGCGATCTCGCGGCCGTCGGTGCGGGCGTGATTGGCGCACACGAGCACGCGGGCGAGCACGAGCACGTGCTCGACGCAGGATCGGACGGCGGCGTCCGATCCGGTCCGCAAGAGATCGCTCCCAATCCGCGCCGGATCAAGCCGCGGCTGCAGCAGGTAGACGACGAAACCGCTCGCTGCGGTGTGCACGGCGACGGCGGCGGTCGCGACGACCGGAACGCGGCTTGCGCGGAGGCATTCGAGGTAGCCGCCGACGACCGCCAGATAGTCCGTGACCGAGGTCGCGTCCGCGAACCCCGCCATGCGCTTGCACACGGAATCGGGGAACCCGGGGAGCGCGAGGACGGTCGAGATCTCGCCGTAGCCGATGACCTGCGCGCCGGACGTCTCCGGCCGTGCGGGATCGAGCCGCTCCTCGAAGCGCGCCAGCTGCTCCGCCGCATGGAGCGGCGCGTCGGCGAACGCGGCGCTCGCCGGGGGCGCCGGCGCAGGCGCGTCGCTCGTCATCGGGTCATCGCGAGACAGCGCGCGAGCCCGTCCTCGAAGCGCGTCATCGTCTCCTCGAGGAGCGCGCGCTCGGCCAGCAGTCCCGCCTTGAACTGCAGCACGGCGGTGTCGTGTCCCGCGAACATCGCCCAGATCCCCGCGTCGTAGAGCGCCTTCGACATGAGGATGCCGCCCTGCGGATGCGCGAAGCGGAGCCCCATCACCACGCCGCGGCGGCGGATCTCGACCAGCCACTCGGGATGCCGCTGCTGCACCTCGCCGAGGCGCGCGCCAAGGTACTCCGACGTCGCACGCACATTCTCGAGCACGGCGGGGCGGCTGGTGATCTCCAGCACCTTGCGCGCGACCACGCAGCCGAGCTCGGCACCGCCGAAGGTGGATACGTGCCCCCACCCGTCCTCCTCCAGCCAGCCGGCGACGCGCGGGCTCAGCAACGCCGCCGCGATCGGATAGAGCCCGCCGGAGAGCCCCTTCCCCGTCACCAGGATGTCGGGCTCGACGCCGTAGCATTCGACGCCCCACATCTTCCCCGTCCGCCCGAGCCCGGTCTGCACCTCGTCCGCGACGTAGAGCGTCCCGTGGCGCTCGCAGAGCGTCTTGACCCCGGCGAGGTAGCCTTCCTCGGGGAGCGGGAAGCCGGAGGTCGCCGGGATGGTCTCGAGCACGACCGCCGCCACGTCGCCGCCGCCGAGCGCCTCCGCCATCGCATCGAGGTCGTTGAAGGGAACCTGCACAAACTCGTCGGGCGATCCCTCGCTCAGGAACATCCGCGCGAAACGCGCGTCGCCGGCCGCGAGCGCGAGCCCGGTATGGCCATGATACCCCTTCTGCACGGACACGATCTTCCGCCGCCGGGTCGCGTGGCGGGCCGTCTTGAGGGCGGCGTCGATCGCCTCGCCGCCGCCGCTCGCGAACACACTGTAACGGAGGTCACCCGGCGCAGAGCGGGCGAGATCGGCCGCGAGTTCGGCACGCGCGGCGCTCGGGAAGTGATGGTTGCCGATGTCGAGCGTCTCGAGCGCGCCCCGCAGCGCTGCGACCAACTCGGGATGGCGATGGCCCAGGCTGTAGACGCCGCCGTTCAGATGATAGTCGAGCAGCTCCCGTCCGTCGACGTCCCACAGACGGTAGCCCTCGCGCCGACCGATCACGAGGTCGATGCCGAGCGCCTCGAACGTCCGCACGCGTCCGGGACACACGTGACGTGCCGCGAGATCGAGGATGCGCCGTTTCTCACCGGTCATGATCGCCCTCCCGAGTTGCAGCGTGTAGCACGCTGGCGACGCCGCGCGCCAAACGCAGTGCGAAGTGCCCCCGCCCATGAAGGCGAAATGTCAATCAGGTTGTTCCGATGGGTGTTTTCCGTTCGGTGTTCTTGGTCCCGACGAACTCGCGGGCGAGGGCTTCATCGATCGCGCGGTCGGATTCCACAGTTGATCGATGTCTCGGAAGCGGGCACGTCGTGTCGCGATCGGGTCGCGGGGGACGGCATCACGATGCACCCATCGAGGTGGTTCCCCGCCATCCTCGCCATCGGGGCCGACCCCTCCCATGAAGACGAGCGGCGAGAGGCGGTGCGTCTTGCCAGCGCTCAGTGTGACGTCGGAACGGCCCCACAGCACCGCTTGTACTTCTGACCGCTGCCGCACGGACACGGCATGTTCCGCCCGACCTTGCCGGCGCGCACCCCGTCGTCGCTACGACCTCGGCCGGACCGTTCCTCGAACGCGGCGAGCGCCTCGGCCCGGACCGCCTGCCCCACACGGAAGAGCTCCTTGCCCTCCTCCCCGAACTCCGCCGGATGGTCCCCGCCGGCATCGAGGCCGCAGACGAAGCAGCGGAGCTCCTCCGCTCGGCGCGCGGCGTAGATCCGGAGCTCCTCGCGGCTCGGCGCGGCCGCGAGAGGTATCGACGAGAGCGTCGCGCCGCCCTCCTCTCCGATCGTGCGGGCCCGGTCGTTCCAGAGCGTCATCAAGGCGCCGAGGAGCGCCTGCGCCTCCTCGATACTCGCAAAGCCCTCGTGCGCGTCCCCGAGGATGAGCGGGAGAAGATGCTGGGGCCCGAGGCGTATGTTGGTCGAGGTCAGGGCCCCGAGCACCAGCGCGGCCACCTGCCACGCTTCCATCGCCGCCCCCTGACGGCGCAGCATCGTGTCGAACGCGGCGAACTCCGCGGTGCGTGCCCGCATTGGCACGCCCTCCCGTGGCTCGTTTCGAGACGATCGTCAACAAGCGGCTCGCGCCCGGCCTCACCGCTCGGCCCAACCGTGTCGTCGCGGCGGCCCGGGAGGTGCCGAGGTAACGGCGTGCGGCATTGCCGCGAGTGCCCGCAGGAGCACATGGAACTCGGCCTCCCAGGCGACTATCGTATGATCATGGAAGGGAACGACGTCGACTCTCGTCTTCGGGCACGTCCGAGATCGAAGTAGGGCGTGGCTATGGAGCGCCTCAATCTTCTCGACGCGATCTTCCTGCTCCTCGAGACGGCGGACAATCCGAAGCATGTCGGTGCACTGCTGGTCTTCGACCGGCCGGAAGATGCCCCGCCGAATTTCCTCGGCGACCTCGTAGCGCAGTTTCGCACACTGCGCCCGCAGGCTCCGTTCAATCGCCGGCCGCAATCTCATCTACTGGGGCCGCCGAGCTGGGAGACGGTCGAAGAGCCCGACCTCGACTACCACGTGCGTCATGTGGTGCTGCCGCCATCGACCGACGAGCACCGGCTGCTGGAGCACGTAGCGCGCATGCACGAGTCGCTCCTCGATCGCGAGATGCCGCTTTGGGAGATTCATTTCATCGAAGGGCTTCCCGAGAGCCGTTTCGCGATCTACGCAAAGATCCACCACGCCTGTGTCGACGGTGTGAGCGGCGTGCTACGGATCCAGGCGAGCCTGCACGACGATCCTCGAGATCGGAGTCTGCGGGTGCCCTGGGGAGATCTCCCTGGTCATGGCAAATCGCACGAGCATCACGCGGCCGGCATGCTCGCCCAACTGAGCGACGTCACGGAGGCGCTGCGCGACCACCTGCGTGCCGGCTCGGAGCTTTCGATCGCCGCGTTGCAGCGTGGCTTGGAAATGGCCGGGCTCACCACCGGCAGCCACTACCTGCCGTTCTCGGCGCCGCGTACCGCGATCAACAAGACCATCCACCGCGCCCGCAGCATCGCCGTGCAGACGCTCGACGTGCGGCGCGTGATCGACTTCGGCCACGTCCACGGTACGACCGTCAACGACGTCGTGCTGACGCTCATCGACGGCGCGCTTCACCGCTATCTTCGCGAGCACGAGGTAGACACGGGCAGCCGGCTGATCGCGATGGTACCGATGTCGCTCCGCGAGGCCGGCGACACTCGCACCAACACGCAAGCGTGCCTGCTCTTCATCGAGCTTGGCCGGGAGCATGCGACACCCATGCAGCGGCTGCAACAAGTGCACGCGGCGACCGAGCGAGCCAAGGCAGAGGCACGCGACTACTCACCCACCGCACTCTCCGACCACTCCATGCTCGTGATCGGTCTCGCCGAGATGGTCGGGCGATCGCCGCTCGGCGATCGCGTCCGTCCGGTCGGGAACGTGCTGATCTCCAACGTGCCCGGCTCGGACCGTAAGCTCTTTTTTCACGGCGCACCACTGCGCGGCGCGTATCCGCTCTCGACGCTGATGCCCGGGTGCTCGCTCAACGTGACTCTGCTCCGCCACGGCGACAAGCTGGACTTCGGCTTCGTGGCGAGCCGCGACGTGATTCCTGACGTCGCCGGGGTCGCGCGCTACGTCAGCGAGGCATTCGAAGAGCTGACAGCCGCGTGACTCGATCGCTCAATCTACGAGCTCTCAGCTCCGGCGCCCGCGTCCTTCCAAAAACATCGCGCCGCGCCGGCTTAGGTAAGCGCAGCCGGTGATGGCCGATTGCACGAGCGCTTCGACCTGGGTGCGCTCGCTGAGGTCCGTCGCGAGGCAGGCGACCTCGGCGCCGCCGGCGCGCAGCTCATCGGCGACCGCCGCGAGGCCGCTCTCGTTGAGATCACCGAGCACGAGTCGCGCGCCCTCGCGCGCGAACCGCCGCGCCGTCGCGGCGCCCCCGATGCCGCCCCGGTGATGAGCACCGACCGGCCCGTGAACCTGCGTTCCATGCTCGTCATCTCCCTCGGATCAGTCATTCGCCCGGCGCCGTCAGGGCGATGCTCGACGTGAGGCAACAATGCAACTAGCTGATTTTGAAAGTGCGCCCGGAGGGAGTCGAACCCCCGACCTACAGATTCGAAGTCTGCCGCTCTATCCAGCTGAGCTACGGGCGCAAAGGTTGTGGTCTGGCTCCTTAGCTCGTTTCGGCGAGCGCAGCCAGGCCGACGCTCGAGCGTTCGACGGACCGCCCCGCTCCTACACGTCGAGCAGCATGTATCCGGGCAGATGCGCGGCGCGGAGCGCCGAGCGCACGGCGATGGGCAGGTAGCGAGAGGCGGCCTTGCCGTCGACGATGCGCGGGTTGCGCAGCTTGACGCGGCGGCCCGCCCGCCGCAGCTCGCAGCCCTTTGCCTCGATGATGTTGCGCGCCCAATCGACGTCGCGGCCGTAGGTCATCGGGATCACGAACCCCGTCCGGGTGTGGAAGGCGACCACCGGGCTCCGGTAGTGCCGCCCGCTCTTGCGGCCGACGTGGGACACGACCGCCAGGGGCGGGACGAGCCACGCGAACGTCCCCAGAACCGGGTTGGTGAACACACGGTTCACGCGCCGCATGAAGTACGGAAAGTGCACCGGAGGCTCGACTAATCGCCGGCCGGCGACGTCGGCACGCACAGCTCGCGCGTCCCCGTCACCTTCGTCCGGCTCTCCCCGAACGCCCGCGAGCTGAACTGCGTCGTCACGAAGAGCGGCCCGCTCAGCTTCACCCGCGGCGGGCTCGTCCGCACCTCGTAGCAGAGGAGCTGATCGGTCGAATCGAGCACCCCCTCGCCGTTCTTGTCGGTCGGCAGGCAGAGACGCACCGGGCGCTTCACGTCGGCGGTGAAGGTGCCGAACTCGTCGGTCACCTGGATGCCCGACTGGCGGAAGCGCGCGCCGCGGATGCGGTAGCACGTGAAGTGCTCGACGCCGCCGGGGGCGGGCGCGGGCGGCGTCGCGACGTGGCTGGCCAAGGCGGGGACCAGGAAGAGGTTCGGGCGGCTCAGATCGACGGTGAGCGGGCCGAACTGGTTGACGACGATCTGCCGCTCGGCGCCTGGGAAGCGCGGCTCGATACCCTCGATCCGGTAGCCGACGAGGTGATGCGGATGGGTCGGGGCGCCGGGATCCTCGCCGTTCTTGTCGGCGGGGTTGCAGAGCCGCTTCAGGCTGCCGAGCGTCGCCGTGCCCGATTGCAGCGCGTTGCTGAGGTCGATCGGTTGCAGGTGCTCGACGGGCCGGTCGTCGACCTCGTCGCACAGGAAGTGATCGAGCGGCGCCGCGGTGGGACCGGGGGTCGGCGTCGGCTCCACCGCGGAGAGCGAGCCGGTGGGCGTCGCAGAGCCGCTCGGGGTGGGCGTCGTGGTCGTGACGGGGCCCTCCGTCGGCGTCTCGGTGGGGGTCGGCGTCTCGGCGGGGGTCGGCGTCTCGGTGGCGGTCGCGACCGAGGTGCCCTCGTCGATCGGCGTGAACGTAGGCACGGGCGTCCCGGTGGCCGAGGGTGTCGGCGTCGGCGTGACGGGCGCGCCCTGGCCGACGAGCGGCGCGACGTCGTCGATGGACGAGTCGAGGAACATCGACGCGGTGACGAGGCTCGGATCGTCGAGCGTGCCGCTCGCGTTCTGCGAGTAGTCGAGGAGGTACACGATGCCGGTCTCCTCGTCGGCGACGAGCAGGTGGCCCTGGCCGTCGACCGCGCCCTGGTCGAACTCGCTGACGCCGTCGACGGTGACCGACGACACGACCGACGCGGCGACCGATGCGGTCCCGGGGTCGGTGACCCGCACGTGGGAAACGGTGGAGTTGGCGGTCAGGATGAAGTCCGAGTGCGGCGGCATGGCCTGGAGGTCGGAGAGGAAGGGATCCCAGGACATGCTGTGCGCGGCGGAGATGCCGACCGGGATGAGCTCCTGGGTGGTGACCGTGCCGCAGGCGGTGCCGCTCGTGGTGCCGAGGTCGATCGCGGCGAAGCCCCCGCCGCCGAACTCGGTGTCGCTCGCGCCGTCGCCGAAGATCAGGAACCCGTTCCCGGTGCCGTCGAACGCGAAGCTGACCGGCGAGACGACGGGGTCGTTCGGGTCGCTGGCGGCGGGGAGCGGGCAGCTGACGCCCGCCGCGAGCGGGGTGTGGGGCGCGACGCCGAAGGACGTCGCGAGGCCGAACGCCGAGGTCATGAGGCCGTCGCTCCCGTCGGGATGCGCGGCGAGATGGTACTCCTCGGTGAAGGTCGGATTGAGCGGTCCGTCGAGGACGTCGTCGGTCGCGCCCGGATTGACCCGGACGAGTGCGCTATTGCTCCAGTTGGCGACGACGAGGTCGCCGCCGGGCGTGAAGAAGAGGCCGTCCGAGCTGGCGTCGTTGAACGGTGCGGCGGCGCCGGTCCAGACGCTCACGGGCGACCCGAAGACGACCGCGGGCACGGCGCGGAAGTACGAGTAGTCGGCCCTCCGGACGCCGGGGAGGGTCGAGCCGGCGGCGAAGCGGATGGTGTAGAAGAGCGTGCCGCTCGTGTCGGGAGGCAGGGCGCCGGCGGCGGGCACCGTGCACAACACGCCGAGCGCGAGGAAGATCGCCATGCGTCCGTTCATCGTCGACCCCGTGACGTCGGAAGGAGGAAGCTCGACGGTGACTAGCAACGCGCACCGGTGCACACAAGAAAAATCTCGCGTGCGCACACGCACGCGGCCATGTCGGGACAGGGGTTGAGCGCTCGAGCGGGCGGTCAGTCGAGATCGCAGACGCCGAGCGTACTCCCCGGGATCCCCGAGTCGAGCACGTAGCTGGTGTCGCAGACCGATCGCCGCAGGATCGGCGCCCGCTTGCAGCTCGCGACGTCGGCGCAATTGATGGTGACGTCGCACGTCGGATCGGTGCCGTTGCCGGTGAGCATGGAGTCGATGGCAACGACCTTGCCCGGATCGCACTGGAAGTTGCCGCTCGCGACGCCGACCGTACGGTTGTCGGTGACGGTGCTGCGGATGACCTTCACCAGCCGGTCCGCGACGACGCCGAACTGGCTGCTCGTGATGGTCGAGTCGCGAACGACGGCGCGACCCGTCTTCGCCTGGTTCGTCGCGTTCACGCCGCCGTTCCCGCCCGTGATGGTGACGTTGCGAAGCGACACGCTCCCGGCGCGCACCACCTCGGAGCCGATCGGGTTGCCGACGATCTTGCCCGGGCCGATGATCCGGCAGCTGCCGGAGCACCCGACGGCGTGGCCGTGGCCCTGGGTGAGCGTGAAGCCGGCGAGGTCGAGCTTCCCCTTGCTCATCAGGACCGCGTCGCCGTCGTACGCGCCGCAGTCGAGATCGGCGAGGAGGATGCCTTTACCGTGGAAGAACTGGCCGCATTCGGTGACCGGCGTCTTCGGCCAGGCGTCGCGGGCGAAAGGGACGAGCGCGAGGAACACGAGGGTAATGCCGGCAAGCGCGGCACGACGCATAAGGGGCCTCCGGTGGTACGGTCAGCGTGTTCCAGTCAAGAGAAGAGGGGCGTGTTGACAGCTACGCGATCGCTATGTGGCTGTCAACGAAAATCGCCGACCCGTGACATTCACCGGCGGCGTCGCGCGCGCACCGGCGGTGTCGCGCGCGCGCTCGGTGCGCCGCCGACCTCAGCCGCGCGCGCGTCGACGTGCCCGTGTGCGTGCCGCTTTGCGTGCGGCAACAGCGCGGCCGCGCCGCCCCTTCGTGCGCGCGGCCTTCTCCGCGGCGGCGGAGCGGTCTGCCGCGCTGCGGCGACGCGCGGCGCGGCCCGCCTGCGTCGCGAGCGCGCGCCGCGAGGCGGCCTGGTGCCCCTCGCGGCGGAGGGCCTTCGTCGTCGCACGCGCGCGGCGGCGTGACTTCGGCGCGGTCCGCCGCTTCGCGGCCTTGGTGTCGCGCGCGGCGCGGCGGCGCGCGCGCTCGGACACGGCGCCGCGCTTCGGCACCCCGAGCTTCACGCCCGCGCGGCGCGCCTTCGAGAGGCCGATGGCGATGGCTTGCCTGGTCGAGCGCGCCCCGTGCTTCCCCTCGCGGATGTGCTCCATCTCCTCGCGCACGAACTCCCCCGCCTGCGTGCTCGGCGCCTTGCCCTCGCGCCTGTCCTCCTGCGCGCGCTCGATGGTCCTCTTCTCCGGCATGGATCCCTCCTCGGTCGCGCGAGGACGCGATCGATCCCGTGTAGATTCTCCAAATTGCAAGATCGATCGCGCCGGTCGCGCGTCGTGATCAGCCTACTTGCGCTCGTTGCACTGCTGCTGGTGCTGCTGGAGCTTGCTCTGGCTGTCGAACGTGGCTCCGCAGCGTGGGCACTTGAGCTGGGTTCCCTGACCCTGGGCCATGGCAGACCTCCTTTCCTGCCGGGGAACGTCGCATTTTGCGTGCCACCGGACGGGGGACGTGAGACGGGCCACACGGAACGGGTGATTGCCTACGTCGCATGGGGCGCCAGACTCGGGTGGCGTGACCCGACCAGCCTTCAGACGGGACGCGGACGATCTCCTCCGCCCCTCGCTCGACGACGCGGCCACGGCGGACGCGTGCTTCGATCTCCTCGCCCCGCGGGCCGGGGACGGGCCGCACGAGCACCTGATGCTCTCGATCCTGCTCGACGCCGTGATCCAGCTGCAGCGGCGCGGCACGACCAACGCCGCGGCGACGGCGCGCTGGATCCGCGGCGAGGAGGGAATGGGCGGCGCGGCGGTGCCGTTCCGCGCCGTGTGCGATGCCCTGCGCATCGACGCCGACCTCCTGGCGCGCGGGCTGCTGCGAGGCGCGGCGTCACGGGATCGGCTGCGGCCGGCGGCGCCGCCGCATCTGCCCCGTCGACAGCCGCCGCGGCATCGCCGCCGGCATCGCGACGCCACGCTCGCGCGGCGTCCGCTGCTGATGCTGTGGATGATCCTCCTCGCGGCGCTGGTGCGGGCGCCGCTCTGGGTGCGCGTCGCGACGGGCGCGGGCCTCGCCATCCTCTGCGTCGGCGTCGAACACCTGCTGCTGCCGTAGCCGGCGGCGGGTCTTCAGGGCGGCGGCGGGTACTCGGCGACCGTCCGCATGACGACGTCCCAGAGGGGCACGGTCACGTTCAGGTTCCAGCGCTGCATGAGGCGGGGGTCGTGATGGACGGCGTGGTGGCGGCGGAGCGCACGGATGATGCGCGACCGGCCGACCGGATGATCGTGCGGCAGGTGGTACGAGAGGTGCAGCCACTCGTAGCTCACGGTGTAGGCGATGGCGGTCGCGGCGTAGAGGCAGGCGACGTTGCGGTAGCCGAGCCACCAGACGAGCGCGGTGATCCAGACGGCGGTGAGGAAGATGAGGAAGAGGCCGTAGGCCGGGATCAGCACCAGGCGATACTCGCGCGGGTCGCGGATCGCCATGTCGTCGGTGACGTAGAGCATGTGGTGCTTCGGCGTGTGCTGGTCGTACAGGACCGGGGCGAGCGGATGGCGGCGATGGAGCGCCCAGCGGTGCACCGTCCACTCGTTGGCGTTCGCGAGCACGTAGACGATCGGCACGGTGAGGAGCTGCCACGGCGTGAGATCGCGGATGAGGGACAGGGCGCCGGCGATCATCGCGATGCCGACGAGCGACGGCACGAACATGTGCACCCAGGGCACGTACCAGCCCGGCGTCTCGTCGATGAGCTTCGCGCGGAGCGCCGCCCGCCGCTCGGGCGGCAGGGGGGTCTCGATCGGGCGCGGCACGGCCGCGCGCGGCCGGAGACGCTCGGCGACCAGCGCGGCCTTCGGCTCCCCGCTCGGCATCACGGCCGACGCTTACTGCACCGGCGCCACGGGATGCAACGGCGGCAAGGCGTGCGCCCGCGACGCGACGCGGGGAGCCGCGCACCCGCGTCACGACTCCCCCAGGGGCCTACGGCCGCGGGTGCTTCTGGAAGAACTCCCACATCAGGTCGTTCGCCGAGATGCTCAGCGTGGACCGCCCGAGGAACCCCGCCCGCGCTTCCCGGCCCGGCCACGCGTGGCCGCCGCCGCCGATGACGTAGAAGACGACCTCGGTGCCGGCGTTGCACGGCGCGTACGTCTCGCGCCGGACGCGCGTCGGATCGCCGCGGGCCGAGGGCAGCGCCGTCACCTCCGGCTTCTCCGGGCAGCCGTCGGCCCGCGCCCAGGCGGCGACGGTGTCGGGCGCCGAGCGGAAGCGGATCGAGGCGAGGCTCTTCTCGCCCTTCCCGCCGTCGAACGGCGCGAACGCGTCGGCCGTGCCGTGGAAATAGATCACCGAGACCGGACGCGACGGATGGATCGTCCCGACCGGCAGCGGTCCCGAGATCGCGGCGACGGCAGCGATGCGGTCGGCGAGCTCGGCGCCGACCCGGTGCGCCATCATGCCGCCGTTCGAGATGCCGGTCGCGAAGACGCGCCAGGCGTCGATCGCGAAGTGGGTGGCGAGGTCGTCGAGCAGCGCGCGCACGAACGCGACGTCGTCGACGCGCTCGCGCGCGGCGTAGCCGCAGCAGGTGCCGGCGTTCCAGGTGAGCGCGCGCGGCAGGCGTCCGGTGCCGCTCGGATAGACGGCGAGGAAGTGCGCCCGGTCCGCCTTCTCGCTGAGGCCCGTGTAGCGCACCGTGATCGCGGCGTTCGACAGCCCGCCGTGGAAGATCAGCAGCACGGGGAGCGGCGTCTGGCCGTCGTAGTCGGGCGGCATGTGCGCGAGGTACGTCCGGGTGCGCCCGTCGACGACGACCGTGTGCGTGGAATCGCCCGCCGTCCCCGCGTCGCGCGCCTGCCGCCAGAACGGCGGCGCACCGCCGGTCGCGGGCGGCAGGCCGAAGAGGAGCAGACAGAGCGCGCCCGCCAGCGCCGTCATGCGCCCAGGGGATAGCCGGCGCGGGACGCCCTTTCCAGACGGGTTCCGGGCCGAGCGGCCGGTTCCGGGCCCCCGACCCCGGGCGCCCGTCCTGTCCTCCAACCGGCGCCGGAGGCGCCACCCGCAACCAGCGCCGGAGGCGCCACCCGTCTTGACAGCGCGAGGCCGACCGGCCACTTTCCGGCGACCATCCTTTGCGAACGAGGTGCCGATGATGCGAACGATCCTGGGACTGCTCGTGGCGGCGGTGCTCCTCACCGCGATGCCGGCTCGCGCCGACTTCGACATCGACCTGAAGGTGGATACCAGGTACGCGCCGGGGCTGCGCACGGAGAAGCCCACGAAGGGACGCAACTTCGGCGAGCACGTCGCCTCGTACATCCGCGTCATGCCCCCGGCCGGGAAGAAGCGGGCGTTTCCCGCCTTCATCTCGACGCACAACTACCTCACCTGCCCCAACAGCGATAAGAAGACGCCCGTCGGCGACGTGAAGCAGGTGAGCTATGACCGCCGCTCGGGCACGAAGGTCCTCGGGTTCTTCTTCGATCCGCCCGGCTGCGACGCGCCGACGTTCCACATGGAGCCGGTGCTGGCCGAGTAGCGCGGGCCGCACGACGTCGATCTCCCGGGCGAAGGGCGCATCGCTCGTCTGCGCGATCGCGGCGGCCGTGCCGCTCGCGCTGGCGCTCGCTGACGCGGCGGCGCGACCGCCGCGCCCGCGCGCGGGAACGACGAGCGGAGCCGCGGCCGCGCCGCGCGCGGAGCGCCTCCGCTACGCGGCGACGTGGAACGGCATCCCCGTCGCCGACGCCGAGCTGCTCGTGCAGCCGGCGCACGACACGGTCGTGCTGCGCGCCCGCGCCGCGACGAACGAGGCGCTCGATCTGCTGTGGCGGATGCGCGACAGCGTCGACGCGACGGTCCGGGCCGACCCGGTCGGGCCGCTCCGCTTCGCCCTCCACCAGAACGAGAACGACCGCCGCCACGAGACGACGATCGTCACCGGGGCGGGCCGGATGGTCGCGACCGTCGAGCGGCGCCATCGGAAGCCGCGCCACGCCGACGTCGCGCTGACTCCCGCGCTGCACGACCCGGCAAGCGTCGCCTACCTGATCCGCAGCCTGCCGGCCGACCTCGCGCACCCGGTCGCGTATCAGGTCCTGGCCGGCACCAAGGTCTACACCGTCGGCGTCGCGCCCGCGGGGACGGAGCGCATCGCTGTCGCCGACCGCACGTGGCGTGCACGGCGGCTGCACCTGACGCTGCACCTCGTCCCGGTCGACGTCGAGAGCGCGCCCGCGCCGCAGCCCGTGGCGGCGGAGGGCGATCGGCTTCCGCCCGACGAGCGGCGCGCCGGGCAGGCGACGGTCCAGGAGGCCGACCTCTGGCTCTCGGCCGGCCCCGAGCGCCTGCCGCTGCAGATGCGCGCCGAAACCCTCTGGGGCTGGGTGACGATCGCGCTCGCGAGCCGCACCGCCGGCCCGTAGCGCCGGCGGCGCACCGCGGCGCGTTCCGCGGCGACGTCCCCTACCCCTTGCTCCAGGTCGTACCGCCGGCGCCGTCCTTGAGGACGATGCCGCGCGCCAGGAGATCGGCGCGGATCTCGTCGGCGCGGCGGAAATCACGCCCCTTGCGCGCGGCGTTGCGCTCGGCGATCAGGCGCTCGATCTCGTCCGGGTCGATGCCGCTCGCCTCGAGGTGGCGGCTCTTCGCATCGTCGAGGTAGCGCGCCGCCGGCCGGCGCAGGACGCCCAGCACGCCGGCGCAGGCGCCGAAGGCCTGGTGGTGCGCTCGCGAGCTCGCCGCGCTCCCCGGCGTCGAGGGCGCGATTGATCTCGCGGACCTGGTCGAAGAGCGCGCCGAGCGCGCGCGGGGTATTGAGGTCGTCGTCCATCGCGGCCGCGAACTCGTCGCGGAACCGGCGCACGCCCGCGGGCAGATCGGCGCCGCCGCCCGTCGCGCCGCCGCCCGTCGGCGCGGCGTCACCGCTCCCGGCGGCGTCGGCGCCGAGCGCCTCCTCCAGCCGGGCGAGCGTCTCGTGGATGCGCGCGCAGGCGCGTCCGGCGTCGCCGAGGCCCTGCTCGCTGAAGTCGAGCGGGCTCCGGTAGTGCGTGCCGAGCGAGGAAGAGCCGCAGCGCCTCGGCCGGCACGCGCTTCAGCGTCTCCTCGATGGTGAGGAAGTTGCCGAGCGACTTCGACCATCTTCTCGTCGTTGATGCGCACGAAGGCGTGGTGCATCCAGTGGCGCACGAAGGGCTTCCCGGCGGCGCCCTCGGACTGCGCGATCTCGTTCTCGTGGTGCGGGAAGATGAGGTCCTCGCCGCCGCCGTGCAGGTCGAACGGCTGGCCGAGATACTTGGTCGCTCATCGCCGAGCACTCGAGGTGCCAGCCGGGACGCCCCGGGCCCCACGGGCTCTCCCACGACGGCTCGCCCGGCTTCGCCGCCTTCCAGAGCGCGAAGTCGAGCGCGTCGCGCTTGCGCTCGTCGACCTCGACGCGCGCGCCCGGCCATGCAGGTCGTCGAGCTTCCGCTTCGAGAGCTTGCCGTAGCCGGCGAACCTGCCGACCGCGAAGTAGACGTCGCCCGCCATCGGATAGGCGAGGCCGCGCCGCGATCAGGCGCTCGATCAGCGCGCACATCTCCGGCATGTGCGCGGTCGCGCGCGGCTCGACGTCGGGCGTGACGCAGCCGAGCGCGGCGACGTCGTGCGTGGAAGCTCGCGATGTAGCGCTCCGCCAGGTCCTTCGCCGTCACGCCCTCCTCGGCCGCGCGCTTGATGATCTTGTCGTCGATGTCGGTGATGTTGCGGACGAAGCGTCACGCGCCGGCCGCTGAAGCGCAGGTAGCGGACGAGGACGTCGAAGACGATGAACGAGCGCGCGTGCCCGAGGTGGCAGCGGTCGTAGACGGTCGGCGCCGCAGACGTAGAGCCCGACGCTCGCCGGCGCGCGCCGCGACGAGCGGCTCCATCGCGCCGGTGAGCGTGTTGTGGAGCCGAGGCCATGCGGCCGGGGTCTACTCCTCGTCCTCGCGCAGCTTGGCGAGCACGGAGAAGTCCTCGAGCGTCGTGGTGTCGCCGACGCTCTCCTTGCCCGCGGCGATGTCGCGCAGCAGGCGGCGCATGATCTTGCCGCTGCGCGTCTTCGGCAGCGCGTCGGTGAAGCGGATGTCGTCGGGCTTGGCGAAGGCGCCGATCTCCTGCGCGACGTGCTCGCGCAGCTCGCGCGCTTGAGCGCGTCGTCGGCGGCGCTGCCCGGCGCTCGAGGGTCACGAACGCGGCGATCGCCTGGCCCTTCATCGTCGTCGGGGCGGCCGACCACCGCGGCCTCGGCGACCGCGCGGATGGCTGACCAGCGCGCTCTCGATCTCCATCGTGCCGAGGCGGTGGCCGGAGACGTTCACCACGTCGTCGATGCGGCCCATCACCCAGAAGTAGCCGTCCTCGTCGCGGCGCGCGCCGTCGCCGGTGAAGTAGATGCCCGGGAGCTGGCTCCAGTACTGCTGCACGTAGCGCTCGTGGTCGCCCCAGATCGTGCGCAGCATGCCGGCCACGGCTTGCGTGATGACCAGGTAGCCGCCCTGGTTCGGCGCCGACCGGCTTGCCGTCGCGCGTCGACGACCTCGGGCGACGATGCCGGGGAACGGCCGCGTGCGCCGAGCCGGGCTTGGTCGGCGTCGCGCCCGGGAGCGGCGTGATCATGATGCCGCCGGTCTCGGTCTGCCACCAGGTGTCGACGATCGGGCAGCGGCCGCCGCCGATCACCTCGTGGTACCACATCCACGCCTCGGGATTGATCGGCTCGCCGACGGTGCCGAGCAGGCGCAGGCTCGAGAGGTCGTGCTTCTCCGGCCACTCGTCGCCCCACTTCATGAACGTGCGGATCGCGGTCGGCGCGGTGTAGAGGATCGTCACGCCGTAGCGCTCGACGATCTCCCAGAAGCGGTCGGGCTGCGGCTGGTTCGGCGCGCCCTCGTACATCAGCGTCGTCGCGCCGTTCGCGAGCGGGCCGTAGACGACGTAGCTGTGCCCGGTCACCCAGCCGATGTCGGCGGTGCACCAGTAGATGTCGTCGTCCTTGCAGGTCGAAGACCAGCTTGGTGCGTGAGGTAGACGTGCGTCAGGTAGCCGCCGGTCGTGTGCACGACGCCCTTCGGCTTGCCGGTCGTGCCGCTGGTGTAGAGGATGAAGAGCGGGTGCTCGGCGTCGAGCGGCACGGCCGGCTCGACACGTCGGCCGACGCCTGCGCCATCACGTCGTGCCACCAGAGGTCGCGCCCGTCGTGCCATCGCGACGTCGCTGCCGGTGCGGCGCACGACCACGACCTTCTCGACCGACGGGCGTCTCGGCGACGCGCCTGCGTCGACGGCGGTCTTGAGCGGCACGACCGCGCCGCGGCGGTAGCCGCCGTCGGCGGTGATCACGACCTTCGCCTGCGCGTCGTTGATGCGGTCGCGCAGCGCCTCGGCGCTGAAGCCGCCGAAGACGATCGAGTGCGTCGCGCCGATGCGCGCGCAGGCGAGCATCGCGATCGGCAGCTCGGGGATCATCGGCATGTAGAGCGCGACGCGGTCGCCCGTCTTGACGCCGAGGCGGCTTCAGCGCCGTCGGCGAACTGGCACACCTCGCGGTGCAGCTCTGCGTAGGTGAGCACGCGCGCGTCGCCCGGCTCGCCCTCCCAGATGATCGCCGCCTTGTTGCGGCGCCAGGTGGTCGAGGTGGCGGTCGAGGCAGTTGTAGGCGAGGTTGGTCGTGCCGCCGACGAACCACTTGGCGTCGGGCGGCTTCCAGTCGAGCACCCGCGTCCACGGCGTCGAACCAGTGCGAGCTCGCCGGCGATGCCGCGCCCAGAAGCGCTCCGGATCGTCGATCGACTGCTGGTAGAGCCGCTCGTAGTCCGCCAGGCTCCGCACGTGCGCCGCCGACGCGAACTCGGCGGGCGGCGGGAACACGCGGTGCTCCTTCAGGACGGAGTCGATGTCGGGCGTCGCCATGGCTTCCTCCGGGCGGGCGCGGCGCGGCGGACACCGGCCGGGCATCATCCGGGCCGCGCGCGGCTCCCGCGGCCCAGGGTCGCAGTTCGCCGCAGCGCGGCGCGGATGTCAACCCTCGGGCGGAGCGCCCGACAGCCGGACGCGCGAGAGCGCCGGAATGCGGTCGGTCCCCCCTATTCCCGACACGAGCATGAGGCTCGGACCGCAGAACGGAGCGCAATCGCGGTATCCAGAGGAACACGGGCCGACAGGATCCCGATGTCGCGCCGTGGTCACAACCGGCTTTTCCGTGGTCACCACCGGCTTTTCTACGGACCCGCCGTCGTCCCCCGAAGGAATCGACGCCACGCCCGCACGAGCGCCCCAGCACGCCGGACCGACCTTCGATGCATCAACATACCAACACACAGGCGGGCGCGTGCGCGTTCGAAGACCTGGGCAACACCGGGCTCACGTTCTGGAGAGATGGGTACCGCGTGTCGAGGGGTACTGGGGGCATGCGAGGTGCTCGCCGCGCGTGAAAGGGAGCTGCGTTGTCCGACGCGTGAGGTGGCCGACGAGTCGCGCACCGACATACACGGGCCAGTAGCCACGATGTTGCGCCCGACTGTTGCTCATCTCATCCAACTCGGACCTGCGGGTCCGCCTTGCCAACCGGTGCCGCGCATGCTAGAAGGTAGCTGATTCAAGAGGCCGATGATGCCGCGCCGTTCCCGTCAGCTCGCGTTGTCCTTGCCGGCGCCCCGCGGGTGGGGTGGTGCCCGCGCCGGCGCGGGACGCAAGCCCGGCCCGAATCCCGGCCTGCCGCACGTATCGCGCGTGCCCTTCGCGAGAACATCGCCCGCGCATGTGACTCTCCGCCTGCGGCGCGACCTGCCGTCGTCGCTGCGCTCCGTGCGGATCGTCCGCGAGGTCGAGCGCACGTTCCGCGCCGGTTGCGAGCGGCGCGGCTTCCGGCTCGTGCACTACTCCCTGCAGGGCAATCACGCCCATCTCATCGTCGAAGCGCACGATCGTGCGGCGCTCGGCCGCGGCATGATGGCCGTGGGCGCGCGTCTCGCCCGCGCCGTCAACCGGGTCAGCGGCCGCCGCGGGCGCGTGCTCGCCGATCGCTACCACGTGCGGCTCCTGCCGACGCCGAAGGAGGTCCGCGCCGCCCTGCGCTACGTCCTGCTGAACGCGCGCCGACATGCCACGCACGCCCGCGCTGGAGTCGGGCGCGTCCTCCATCACGATCCGGCTTCGTCCGCGCGGTGGTTCGACGGCTGGAAGCGCGGGACCAGGAGCGTCCCGGACCGTTCCGATCGCCCCGGCGTTCCGCTCGAGCGGCCGGCGGTCGCGCGGGCGCGGACGTGGCTCCTGACGGTCGGGTGGCGGCGCCACGGGCTGCTCGATCCCGCCGACGTTCCCGGCTGACGATCGCGCGACGAGGGTTCGCGACGGGTCGGCATCGTCTCTCGAGCTGAGCCGCTACCCGACCCTCGATTGCGGGTGCACGGGCCGCTTGTTATTGCGACTCGCGTGACGGGGCGCACGCAGCAACCGCGGCTCCATGGCAGACGTCCCACCAATGGGCCCGCGGCGCGGCTCGTTCGGCCCGCGGCGCCCGTGGCGCCGCTCGTTCGGCCCGCGGCGCGGCTCGTGGCGCTCCTCGCGGCGCTGCTGACGCTCGGCGCGCCGGCCCTCGCCGCGACGCTGCTCGGCGCGGCACGCGCCGAGGCGCGCGAGCTGAAGCTCTGGCCGCTCTTCGACTACCGGTCGGATGCCGCGACCGGCACGCAGCGTCTGCGGATCCTCGGGCCGATCCTCGAGTACGCGAGCGACCCCCGGTACCGGACGTTCGCCTTCCGGCCGCTGCTCTCGGTGCGCCAGGCGCGCGTCGGCCACGACGACGAGGTGAACCTCCTCTACCCGTTCCTCACCTCGCGCTGGCAGAACGAGGAGCAGACGACCACGAGCTTCGGCGGCCTGCTCTCCTACCGCACGACCACGAGCACCGACGGCCGCACCCTCATCAGCCAGCGCTTCCGCGCCCTGCCCGTCTATTTCTATGACTGGGACGGCGAGCACGGCGGGCGCGCCTCGCTCATCCCCGTGTACGCCGACCTCGACGACGTCGCCGGGTTCTCGCGTGTGCAGATGGTGGCGTTCCCCGCCTACCTGCGCGTCATGCAGCCAGAGTACGATCGCCGCTTCTGGCTGTATCCGTTCTTCAGCCAGGTTTCCGGCCCGCGCGGCAGCGGCTTCGGCGTCTGGCCGGCATATGGCCGCATGCGCGTCGAGGGGAGCTACGAGGGCGGCTATGCCGCGTGGCCGTTCTACGTCTGGGACGCGCGCACGCGCGACGGCGAGACCGAGCGGCGCTTCACCTCCTTCCCGTTCTACGCGACGGTCGCGGGCCCGCACCGGCAGAGTGTCGCCTACGGCACGCTGCTCTACGTCCACACGCGCGACGAACGCGCCGACCTCGAGAGCACCGGGTTCCCGTGGCCGCTCTGGGAGTCGGAGCGGCGGATGAGCAGCGGCGAGAGGGTCGCGACGCGCCTCCTCCCCTTCTACGAGGCGCGCCACGAGGGCCCGCTCGAGACCCGGCGGATCGCGTGGCCCCTCTACACCGAGCAGCGCTACGACGACGGCGTCCGCGCCTACCGCCGCGTCGACGGCATGCTCGTCCTGCTGCACGACGAGACCGACACCGAGACGGCGACCGGCAAGACGTCGCACGTGTTCGCGCTCTTCCCCGGCGTCGTCGACAGTGGCGACGGCACGTGGGACCGCGGCGGCTCGCCCGCGCTCCTCGACGCGCTGGCGCCGCATGATCGCGCCGTGCGGACGCTGTACTCCCCGCTGTGGAACGCCTACGCCTGGGACGGGACGCTCGAGCGCCCGCGCATCAGCATGGGCTGGGGCGCGGTCGAGCGCGAGGGCGCGGCGACGACCTACCCCTGGCGCTTCGATCCGCCCGACCCGCCGGCCGACGCCGCGACCGCCGAGTAGGGCGCCCGTATTGCGGCCTCCGGCCGCTTGCGCTATCTCGCCGCCCCGAGCGCGCCGCGCAACGCGGCGCGGCCGGCACGAGCGAAGGAGGCGACATGCGAGTGGCACGCGGAGCGGTGGCAACGGCAGTGGCGATGATGGCGGTCGCGGGATGCGCGGGCATGCGGCACCCCCAGCCGAAGGCGCTGATCGCCCGGCCGGGCATCCTGACGCATGGGGAGACGCTGCAGTACCTCGGCGTCGACTTCAGCCGTGCTGCATTCTTCGACACCCATTTCCAATACACCGATGTCGCGAAGAGCAAGGTGCCGAGCTGGAGTCAGTACGCTCTCTCCGATCCGAGCCTAAAGTTTCCCATGCCGGTCACACCCGACCTTGCTACAAGCGACAAGCTAAACGCCAAGATCCCCGAGAGTGCCTTCAAGATCATGCCTCCCGATTCCAACAAATGGGCGCTCAACGATGGGACTATCCATGAAGAGATTGCACCGTACGTAGGCAAGAAGAACTCCGGACACGGACTTCTCTTCGTTGCGGAGCAGGTATCGAAACCCGTCGGTGTGGTCGCTCACTACGTAGTTTTCGACCGGAAGACTGGTGAAGTGATTCTCCTCGACCAGATGGTCGCTGAGGCCGGAGGATTTGGCATCCACGAATATTACCTCAGCGCACTCAAGGAGATTGCCGCGAAGGCGCAGAAGGAGATCACGGCGATCACGCAGTAGGCGCGGCGTTGCCCGGGCGGCGGGCGGTCGGCTACGGTCGGCCGTCCGCCGCCCCGACGGGCCCTTGGTCGGCCGCCTGCACGACCGCGGGCGCCAGCGATTTCAGCCGCAGCAGGCGCACGCCGTCGCGGTTCAGCAGCTCGTCGTAGTCCTGGAACGTCTCCGGCGGGAAGCGCTCCATCGACTCGTAGAGCTTCTCGGCGTTGGCCGTCGACTCGTGGATCACGATGTAGGGCGGCTTCCGCGCCAGCGCTTCCGGCAGCGCGGTGATCGGGTGGAGGCGGCCGCCGGCGATGCTGCGGTCGAACTCGTAGCGCGCCACGTAGCCGTCGTCGTTGACGCCGGTGTAGACGGAGAAGAGCACGTTGTCCTGGTAGAGGATCACGTGCGGCGTGACGTGCACGATGTGCGTCGCGAGCGTGATGCGCCCGGCCGCGATCTCCTCGCGCAGGATGTCGGCGACCTCCAGCTCGGCCGCGCTCTGGCCCCAGCGGCGGTGGCCGGTCGCGCCCCAGTAGCCGTTCTTCGAGATCTGCAGGCTGTAGGCGTACGACTCGGCGATCGAGTGCTGGTGGTAGTTCGGGTCGGGGTGGGCGCTACCGTCCTTCCACGGATAGAAGAGGAGCGCGACCAGCGCGTAGACGGCGAGGCGGCGCGACACCGTCCGGTAGAGCAGCGTGAAGGCGCACGCGGTCGGCAGCACCAGCACGTAGGGGTTCCAGTAGTCGACCTTGTGGTAGAAATCCTCGACCGCGGTCTGCACGGTCGGCACGGTGAAGGTCGTCCACCACTCGCGCGAGACGTAGTCGAGGCCGACGCCGAAGAGGAAGGCCACCACGACCGGGCCGAGCTGCACGCGCGACGGCCGGCGGAGGTCGTACCAGATCATGGCGGCGAACCCCGCGATCGCGCCGACCGACAACAACGGGAAGCGGTTCCACTGATCGCCCAGCACGCCGAGCTTCGCCGGGTGGGTCCAGAGGAGGTAGATCGCCAGCAGCCCGAGGCCCCAGCGCAGCACCCGCGCCAGGATGAAGTCGCGCACCGGCCGGCCGCCGAGGCCGCGCGCCGCGAGCACGCAGACGCCGACCCCGACGAGCTGGGCCAGCGGCAGCAGCGGATACGGCAGCGGCGCGCGCAGGCCGACGGCGATCGTCGGCGCCGCGACCAGCGACGCGCCGAGGAGCAGCAGGGCGCCGAGGAGCAGGCCGACGAGGTCGCCCGCGACGAGCCAGAGCAGCATGCTGAGCGCCGCCGTCGCCATGCCGAAGCCGCCGATGATCGCGTGCGCCGCGACCCCCGTGCCGAGCGCGAGCGCGCCCACGAGGAGGCGCGCCGGCGTGCGGCGCTCGTCGAGCACGAAGGCGAGGCCGACGGCGACGAGCACGAACGTCACCTCGCGGCCATGCATGTACGGCATGACGCGGAAGAAGATGGTCGCGAAGAGGAGCAGCGCGCTCATGCCGCCCATGATGTCGCCGCCGATCGTCCGTCCGAGACGGTAGGTGCCGAGGATGAAGAGCGCCGTCATCGGCAGCATCGCGGCGGTCTCGGCGAGCGTCGCGAGCCGGACGCCGCTGCCGAGCCCGAGGAGCGCGTACAGGAGCTCCGTTCCCGGACACTGCGAGGCGGCGTCCCAGTAGCCGTAGGGGTCGTTGTCGAACGGCAGGTACCAGCCGAAGGTGAGGATGCGCTGCGCCGACGCCGGCGTCGCGAGGATGTCCATGTAGGGCGGCAGCGGCGAGCCGAGCTGCAGCAGCAGCATGCCGGGGAAGACGAGCGCGAACGCGAGCAGCGCCAGCCCCTGCCCCGCCGTCGGACGGCGCGCGAGCGGCGGCAGCCCGACGCGCCGCAGCCAGACCAGCCCCGCCGCGAGCAGCGCCCACACCGTCCAGGAGCGGAAGAGCCCGATCGGCCCGAGGACGTTGGCGCCGACGTAGGCGAACACCCAGACGCCGATCAGGCCCGTGATCACGCCGTCGAGAAGCCCGAGCGCCGGCGCGATCCGCAGCGCCAGCGTCGTCAGCACCGCGGCCGCGGCGCCCCAGAACGTCCACACGGTGAGCGCCGCCCACAGGGTCCGCGGCAGCACCTCGCGATACTCGGCCGCGAACGACTGCTGGAAGACGTACTCGCGGATCGGGCTCTGCAGCGCCGCGAACGACGCCACCGCGATCGCCAGCAGGACGCCGGCATCGAGAAGACGGCCGCGCGAGAGGCCGGCGAGCGCGCCGTTGGTCGCGGTGGCCACTGACGCACTCGATTACCAGTCTCCGGCGGCGCCCCGCAACGTGGGGCCCGCCGGCGCGCGGCGGAGCGGGCGTCGCCGCCACGGCGCGCCACCGTCCGACCACGGCCGCGGAGCGGTCGCGGTTGACTCGCCCCGCCGGCGCCGCGTACAGCCCCATCGGCCGATGATGTCGACACCCAGCCCGCGACCGAGCGCTGCCGCTCGCGCGCCCTCGCGCGGCCGCTCGGGCGCGCTCGCGCTCCTCGTGCTCACGCTCGCGCTGGCGTGGCTCGGCATCCGCCGCGCCGACAGCCCGCGCTATCCGATCGACCTCGCCGCCGCCTGGCACGGCGTCCGCGAGACGCTGCCCGCGACCGGCCCGGCGCTGCTCGTCGTCTGGCCGCTCGTCGGGGTCGTCCTGACGGTCCTCGCGGGCTGGCTGCGCCGCCGGACGGACGACCTGTCGCGCGCCGAGGCGGTGGCCGGCGCGGTGGTGCTCGCCTGGAGCGCGGCGTACGCGGCGCTCGTCACGCTCGGTCCAACCGGCCTCTACCGGCCGCTCGTCCTCCGCCTCCTCGTCGCCGCGGCGGTCGTCGCGCTGCTCGCCGCGCGCGCGCGCACGCACGCCGATCCCCGGCATCGCCGGCGCCCCGGGGCCCGGCTCGCGGTGCTCGCGGCCGCGCTCGCGCTCGGCCCGCTGCTCCTGCTGCAGCTCGCCTCGCCGGTGTCGCCCTTCATGGACGTGCTGCCGTACGTGGCCTCGGTGCAGAAGATCGTCAGCTTCCATTTCTACGACCCGTTCGCGAACGACGCCGCCGGGCTGTGGGCGCCGTCGCGCCAGGTCGCCGGGTCGGACGCGCTCTTCTCCTTCGTCGGCATCGTCGCCGGCGTGCCCGGCAACCTCGCCATCACCTCGCTCATGGTGCCGCTCGCCGTGCTGCAGATCATGGCGCTGTATCTCGTCGGCCGCGCCGCCGGCGGCGACCTCGCCGGCGGCTTCGCCTCGCTCTTCCTGCTGATGACCTTCATCTGGCGCCGCACCGCCGACGGGCGCGGCACGGCGCTGGCGTTCACGCTGGTCGCGCTCGGGCTCGTGCTCCTGGTCGCGCGCCGGCGCTCCGGCACGCGCACGGCGCTCGGCGGCCTGGCGCTCGGGCTCGCGGTGACGGTGAATCCGCTGATCGGCGCCTGCGGCATGCAGGTGGCGTCGCTCGCGCTGCTGATCGCGTGGCTCGACCTCGGGCAACCGCTCGTCGCCCCGGTGATCGCGCTCGCGGGCGGCTCGATCCTGGCCGTCCCGCAGGTGCTGATCGGCACCGGCACGCGCGCCAACCTCGCGCTCCTGCCGCTCGCCGTCGCCGGCGGCGGCGCGCTCCTCGTGCTCGCCGGACGCCTCGCCGCGCGCACCGCCGCGGCGCGCCCGACGTCGCCGCCGCGGCGCGCCTCGCCGGCGGCGCGCCTCGTCGCGATCGGCGGTCTCCTCGGGTACGTCCTCTGGAGCCACGCGACGCATCGCTCGGCCTTCTTCGGCGACGACTGGTTCGGCTACGCGATCCTCCTCCTGCTCGCGGCGGGCGGCCTCATCGCCGCCGCGTCGGCCGTGTGGCTGCGCCCGGCGCGCCACGCCGGCGCGGCGCTGCCCGCGCTCGCGTTCGCCGTCGGGCTCTACGACCACGCGCTCGCCGATCCGCTCCGCTTCAGCGGGCCGCTCGAGATGCGCTCGCTCGCCTCGGAGGTGACGACGAAGATGGTCTACTACTGGACGCCCTACTGGGCGGCGCTCGCCGCCGGCGTCCTCTTCGCGCTGCTGGCGCGCCGCGGCCGCGGCGCCGCCATCGCCTTCGCGCTGCTGATCGTGATCTACCCGCTCCGTCACGTCGCCGAGCCGCTCGACTTCGACACCGCGCAGCTGAGCGCCGCCGAGACCTGGGGCTTCAACCTCACCACCGCCGCGCGCGGCTACTTCGCCGGCTATCCCGACCGGCACTGGGTGCTCGACCAGCACTGGCGCAGCGTCGCCGACGTGCTGCGCCGCGAGATGGCGGCCGGCCGCATCGGCTACGGCACCCACGTGCTCACGATCTCCCCGGCGATCGACACCATCGAGCCGGCGCTCGGGCTCGGCGTCTCGATCGACCTCGTCACGCCGCAGTTCGATCCCGGCAGCATCTGGAACGTCGGCGGGCGCGTGCGCGGCCGCGACGCGCTGCCGGCGGCGCTGGCCGCCCGGCCGCCCTACATCCTGCTGCACGACGAGGCGCCGGAGCAATTCCCCGAGCTCGCCGGGTACGACCAGATCTTCGACTCGCCGCGCACCCGCCTCTACCGGCGCCACGACCTCGCGCCCGCCGGCTGAGCGCATCCGGCGCGCGCGACCGCGCAGAGCCTATACAGATCTCCATATGCTATACTCTAGCGCTATCACTATCTCCGACTTTGGATATGCGATTTTTTGTTTGACTTCGCTACCCGGACACCGATACCTTCGATCTGCCTGCCCGCAGTGCCGTTCGAAGGGAGCTCCGATGTCCATCACGCGCACCATCCTCGTCGTGGCCTCGCTGACCATTGGGTTCGTGCCCGCGCTCGCGTATGCGACGCCGGCCACGACCGCCTTGAAATGCTACCGCGCCAAGGACGCGCTCGAGGTGCGCGGCCCCACGCCGGACTGGCTGACGCTGAACGAGAACAACTGCCGGATCGGCGGCGGCTTCCGCCTCGTGTGCGTCCCGTCGACGGAGATCGTGACCCAGCCGATCGAGGGCCGTACCAAGGCCGGCGACTGGACGCCGATCACGCCGACCGTGCTCCCGAGCGAGGAGGTCCTGGCGCAGGACCGCATCTGCTACAAGATCCGTTGCGTCGGCCACACCAGCCCGAGCAGTGACACCGAGTTCACCGACGTCTTCGGACCGCGCAAGCTGAAGCGCTACCGGCCCTACCTCGTCTGCGGCCCCGCCGAGGCCTCGCTCTGCGGCGACGGCCACCTCGATTTCGGCGAGGAGTGCGACGACGGCAACCGCGTGAACGGCGACTGCTGCGACTCGACGTGCCACGCCGAGCCCAGCACCCAGGCGTGCGGCCCCGACACCGACAACAACGCCTGCACGGCCCCGCGCTGCGGCCCGGACGGCACCTGCCATCAGGACGGCTTCTTCCAGCCCGCGACCGCCGCCTGCGCAGACGCCGACGGCAACGAGTGCACGACTCCGCGCTGCGACGGCGCCGGCACCTGCGTGCAGGACGCGGTGCTGGAGCCGCCGACCACCGCCTGCACGGACACCGACGGCAACGACTGCACCGCGGCGCGCTGCGACGGCGCCGGCGGGTGCAACCAGTTCGGCTTCCTCCAACCCGTCAGCGCGCCGTGCACGGACACCGACGGCAACGACTGCACCTCGGCGCTCTGCAACGGCGCCGGCACCTGCATCCAGACGGCGATGATCGCGCCGAACGACACCCCGTGCACGGACACCGACGGCAACGTCTGCACCAGCGCCGAGTGCGAGAGCGGACTCTGCGATCAGACGGTGCACGTGATGGTCGGCACGCCCTGCCCCGACATCGACGGCAACGCGTGCAACCGGGCCGGCTGCAACGAGAGCGGGGTCTGCGCGCAGGACTTCTTCGTCCGCAACTGCATCACGCCCGAGACCTGCAACCCGTCGAACGGCGTCTGCGAGTGATCTGACACGCCGCGGCCCCGGCGCGCCGTCGCGCGATGCGACGCACGCCGGGGCGGCAGGTCAGCCGGCCATCGTCAGGCCGCCGCTCACGCTCAGGACCTGTCCGGTCACGTAGCGCGCCTGCGGCGCCGCGAAGAACGCGACCGCCTCGGCGACGTCCGCGGGCGTGCCGAGCCGGCGGAACGGGATCGCGCGCGACATCCCGGCGACGACCTTGGCGCCGCCCTCGGTCGCACCGACCGATTGCAGCAGCGCCGTGTCGACCGGGCCCGGGCAGACGACGTTGACCGTCACCTTGTCGCGCGCCAGCTCGCGCGCCAGCGCCTTCGAGAAGCCGATGATCGCCGCCTTGCACCCGGAGTAGACCGCCTCGCCGAAGCTCCCGACCCGCCCGGCGTCGGAGCTGATGCTGATCACCCGCCCGCGCTCGCCGGCGGCGCAGAGATCGGCGAGCACCGCGTGCGTGCACGCGAGCGGGCCGCGGTAGTTGATCGCGATCACCCGGTCCCAGAGCGCCGCGTCGGACTCGCGGAAGGACGCGAAGGCGTCCCAGCCGACGTTGTTCACGAGCGTCGTCACCGGCCCGAGGCGCTCGCGCAGGGCCGCGAAGGCGCGCCGCACCTGCGCGTCGTCCGTCACGTCGGCGGCGGCCGCGGCCGCCGCCACGCCGGCGGCGCGCGCCCCCTCGCACGCCGCCTCGGCGCCGGCCGGGTCGCGATCGAGGATGCCGATCGCGAAGCCGTCCTGCGCGAGCCGCGCCGCGATCCCGCGCCCGATCCCGCCGGCGCCGCCGGTCACGATGGCCACCCGTCGCTCGTCGCGCATGCGGTCGGTGTCAGGCGATGACGCTGCGGATGACCTCGCCCTTCTCCATCGCCTTGAAGGCGTCGTTCACGCCGTCGAGCTTGATCGTCTTCGAGACCATGGCGGAGGTGTCGAGCCGGTGGGTCTCGATCAGCTCGACGAAGCGCGGGAAGTCGCGCCGCACCTGCGCCGAGCCGTACTTGCAGCCGCGCACCGTCTTCTGCTCGAAGAAGATGCCGAACGCCGGCAGGGTGAACTGCGCGTCGAAGCGCGCCATGCCGACGATGATGACCTCGCCGCCCCTGCGCGCCATGTTGTAGGCGCTGAGGATGGTGTCGGGCAGGCCGATCACCTCGAACGCGTAGTCGACGCCGCGACCGCCCGTGAGGCCCTTCACCTGCTCGACCGGATCGCCGGTCGACGGATCGACCGCGTCGGTGGCGCCGAGCTGCGTCGCCGTCTTGCGCTTCAGCGGCTGGGGATCGACGGCGATGATGCGGCCGGCGCCGGCGATGCGCGCGCCCTGGATGACCGCCTGGCCGACGCCGCCGCAGCCGAGGACGGCGACGGTCGCGCCCGGCGTGATCCGCGCCGTGTTGAGCGCGGCGCCGACGCCGGTCGTGACGCCGCAGCCGATGAGCGCGAGCTGCGCGTCGGGCAGCTCGGTCTCGACCTTGACGACCGACGACTCGTCGACCGTCATCACGTTCGAGAACGTCCCGAGGCCGGTCATGCAGAAGTACGGGCTGCCGTCGGGACGGCTGCCGCGCATCTGCATCGTGATCTCGCTCTCGCGGTCGCAGAGCTCCGACTGGTCGCGCAGGCAATACCAGCAGGCGCCGCACGCGGGGACGAACGACGCGATCACGCGGTCACCCTTCTTGACGCGCGACACCTCGGCACCGGTCTCGACCACGCGTCCCGCGCCCTCGTGACCGAGGACCATGCCGGGCGGCACGGGCACGTACCCGCGCATGATGGACAGATCCGAGTGGCAGACCCCGCTCGCGCCGATCTCGACGACGACGTCGCGCGGGCCGGGGGGATTCGGTTTCAGCTCCTCGAAGGCGAGGCTGGCGGGATCTCCGACGTAGACGGCTGCTCGCATGGCTGTGTTCCTCCGTGATGTGGATCGCTCGCATCGAGCGTCGAGGCGAACCTATCTACCAGGTGCGGCGGGCAATCGGAACCCGGGCCTTGCCGCGGCGCGTCCCGCACGGGCGGGAGGGCCGGCCAATCCGCCCGCCACCGTCCCGGCGCTACAGCTCGTGCCGGGCGCGGCGCAGCTCGGCGCGGAAGTCCGGGTGGGCGACGGCGATGAGCGCGTCGGCGCGCTCCCGGTCGCTCCGATCCTCGAGCCGGGCGATGCCCCACTCCGTCACGACGTAGTGCACCTGGTGGCGCGGCGTCGTGACGACGCTGCCCGCCGGCAGCGCGGCGCTGATGGTCGACACGCGCGTCCCGCCGACCGTGGCGGTCGAGCGCAGGCAGACGATCGACTTGCCGCCCGGCGCCTCGCGCGCGCCCATGGTGAACGTCTCGTGACCGCCGATGCCGGAGTACTGCCGGTCGCCGATGACGTCGGCCACGATCTGGCCGTGGAGATCGACGGCGAGCGCGGCGTTGATGGAGGTGAAGTGCCGCATGCGGGCGAGGAGCGGCGGCGCGTTCACCTCCGACACCGGCAGCAGGCGCACGAGCGGGTTGCGGTCGAGCCAGCGATAGAGCGCCGCGGAGCCGCCGGCGAAGGTGCCGATCGTCAGGCCGTCGTGCACGCCCTTGCGATTGGCGACCTTCCCGGCCTCGTGGAGGCGCATGATGCCGTCGACCAGCATCTCGCTGTGGATGCCGAAGTCGCCCCGCGCCTCGCCGCAGAGCAGCTCGGCGACCGCGTTCGGGATGCCGCCGATGCCGAACTGCAGCGTAGCGCCGTCCTCGACCAGCTCCGCCACCCAACGGGCGATCGCCCGCTCCTCGGCGACCGGCGCGGCGTAGGGCACGGTGACGATCGGCGTCTCGTCCTCGACGATGACGTCGATCTCCGAGACGTGCACGCGGTGCGCGCCGAGCTCGGGCAGGCCGGCGATCCGCGGCAGCAGCGGGTTGACCTCGGCGATCGCCACGCGTTCCGGATCGCGCGCCGCCTGGAGGAAGGGGCGGAAGGTGGCGCCGCTGTTCAGGCCGAAGGCGCAGTACCCCTCGTCGTCGGGCGGCGACACCAGCGCCGCGATGGCACGCGGCCGGAGCGCGAGGGTGAGGCGCTCGAAGCCGTGGAAGTCGGCGGGGAGGAACTCGACCGGCAGGCCCATCCGCCGGGCCATGCGCTCGATCGGGCCGAAGAAGCCGCTCACGACCCGCACCGCCGGATCGCGCAGCAGGGCGTAGGGCTCGATCAGGATACCGAGATAGACGGTCAGCGGCCGGCCGGCGGCGCGCGGGCCGAACGCCCGCAGCACGCCGCGCGCCTGGCCGGTGAGGAGGCCGGTCGCGATCGACTCGACGCCGTCGAGGCGGCGGGTCAGCGCGTCGCCCGCCAGGCGTCTGGCGTCGTAGGCGGCGCGCACGGCGGCGGGCATCGCGGGCATGCAGCGCGCATCGTGCCGCAAAACGCGGCGCCGGGCGAGCCGCGGCGCTCGACCCCGGCGCCGATCGCCCCGGCCCGCGCCGGGATTGCCGGCGCTCGCTCATTTCCGGGCTTCGCGCCATAATGCGCCCGCGTGGGCGCGGCGCCGACACGGGTTCCGGTTCCGGAACGGATGGCGGACGACGCTGTGGCGCGGCTCCGCGACACGGTGCTGCGGCAGTCCGCGGGCGCCGTCGTGGTGCTCGACTGCACCGCGCTCGCCACCCTCGACGCGCTCGCCGCGGCACGCCTCCTGCGGCTGATCGCCGAGGGCCGGGCCGCCGGCGTCGACGTCCGGCTGACGAATCTCTCCCCCGGCGTGCGGCGCGCCCTCACCGACGTCGACCCGGCGATCCTCGCGCCGGAGCCGCCGGCGCCGCGGGCGCATCCGGTCGAGGCGCTCGGCGCCGCCGCGATCGGCGGCGCGCAGGCGGCCTTCGAGGTCGCGCGCCTGACGCGCGACACCGCCGCCGCGGTGGCGCGTCCCTTCGGCCGCCACGGCATCAAGTGGGGGCGCACGCTCCACCAGATGCAGCTCATCGGCGTCGCCGCCGTCCCGATCGTCGTGTTCATCTCGTTCCTCGTCGGCATCGTGCTGGCGCTGAACGGCGCGGCGCAGCTGCGCCAGTTCGGCGCCGCGATCTTCATCGCCAACCTGGTCGGCATCTCGATGACGCGCGAGATGGGCCCGCTCATGACGGCGGTGATCGTCGCCGGCCGCTCCGGCTCCGCGATCGCCGCGGAGATCGGCAGCATGGTCGTCTCCGAGGAGGTCGACGCCCTGCGCACGATGGCGCTCAGCCCCGTACGCTTCCTCGTCGTGCCGAAGATCCTGGCGCTCGTCCTGATGCTGCCGCTCCTCACCGTGCTGGCGAACGCCGCCGGCATCCTCGGCGGCTACGCCGTCGGCGTCGCGGCGCTCGACCTGGCGAGCCGCGCCTACCTGACGCAGACCGTGCAGGCGCTCGTCATCGGGGACGTCGTCTCCGGCCTGATCAAGAGCGTCGTCTTCGCGGTGATCATCGGCCTGACCGGCGTCTACCGCGGCTTCGCCGTGCGCGGCGGCTCCGAGGCCGTAGGCCTCGCGACCACCTCCGCCGTCGTCACGTCCATCATCCTCTGCATCATCGCCAACGCCGTCTTCACGGCGTTCTTCTACGTCACCGGATGACGTCCCCGGTCCTCGCGGTCGAGAACGTCGTCGTCGGCTACGGCGAGCAGCCGATCCTCGACGGCATCTCGCTCACGGTCGCCGCGGGCGAGATCGTCTCCGTGCTCGGGGGCAGCGGCTGCGGCAAGACGACGCTGCTGCGCTGCATCGTCGGGCTGCTGACGCCGTGGAGCGGCCGCGTGCGGATCGAGGGCCGCGACGTCAACGCCGCCGACGAGGCCGAGCGCGAGACGATCCTGCGCGACGTCGGCCTCGCGTTCCAGAACGCCGCCCTGCTGAACTCGATGACCGTCGAGGAGAACGTCGCCCTGCCCGTGATCGAGCACTGGCGGGTCGATCGCGAGACCGCCCTCATGGTGGCGCGCATGCGCCTCGCGCGCGTCGGGCTCGGCACGGCGGCGGGCATGATGCCGGCCGAGCTCTCCGGCGGCATGCGCAAGCGCGCCGGCCTGGCGCGCGCCATCGCGCTCGAGCCGCGCCTGCTGCTCTTCGACGAGCCGTCGGCCGGCCTCGACCCGGTCACCGCGCGCGAGCTCGACGACCTGATCCTCTCGCTGAAGGCGCAGGGCAAGATGGGGATCGTCGTCGTGACGCACGAGCTCGCCAGCATCAACGTCATCACCGATCGCGCCGTCATGCTCGGCGGCGGCAAGGTGCTGGCGAGCGGCACCCTCGACGAGGTGCGCGCGGATCCCGACCCGGTGGTGCAGGCGTTCTTCAAGCGCGAGGTGCCGCCGGGCGAGGCGCGGGCGAGCCTCGTCGACCAGCTGGAGTGGCGGCCATGAGCCGCGGCACGACCCGCACCCGCCGCGACGCGCTCCAGGTCGGTCTCTTCGTCCTCGTGGCGGGCGCGATCCTGATCGGCGGCCTGCTGTGGATCGCCGGCTCGCGCATCTTCCGCAAGGTCGACACCTACACCGTGCTCTTCACGGATTCCGTGAGCGGCCTCGCGCCGAGCGCCAGCGTCGAGTACCAGGGCGTCGTCGTCGGCCGCGTGCGGACCATCGACCTCACCAACGACCTGCCGCCGAAGGTGGCGGTGATCGTCGACGTCGAGCCGGGCACCCCGGTCCGCACGGACACCGTGGCGGCGCTCCTCGGCTCCTTCGTGACCGGCATCAAGTTCATCCAGTTCCAGGGCGGCACCGGCGACCTGCTGCCGGTCGGCGGCACCATCCGCGGCGACGTCACGTCGATCGAGCAGTTCCGCAACCAGCTCTCCGAGATCGCCGAGCGCGCCAGCAAGATCATGCACACGCTCGACGAGCGCGTCTTCACCGACGAGAACAGCGCCAAGGTGACGGCATTCGTCTCCGATCTGCAGAACATCGCGCAGACCCTGAACCACACCATGACGACGTTCCAGGCCGAGGACACCGGCAAGCAGTTCGCCACCCTCGTCCGCGACCTCTCGCAGACCGCGGAGAAGGTGAACCGCCTCGTCGACGACGTCTACGGCCGGCGCGAGTCGATCTTCGGCGGCCTCGAGCAGACCCTGCGCCACCTCGACGAGACCGTCACCGCGATGCACGCCCTGGTGACGACGGCGCAGACGCAGATTTCGGGCGCCGGCGGATCGCTCGGCTCGCTCGTCGGCGATCTCAACACCACGACCGATCGCCTGCAGGAGACCATCGACGTCATCCGCAGCGACCCGTCGGTCCTCCTGTGGGGGCGGACGGTCCCCGAACGGGAGCTCGAGAAATGAAGGCCACGCACGCGCTCGCCGCCGCCCTGCTCGCGACCACGGCGCTCGGCTGCTCCCTCTTCCGCACCCAGCCGCACGTCCACTACTACACGCTCACGCTGACCGGCGCGCCGGCGACGGCGCTGCCGGCGCCCGTCGTCGTCACCGGGTTCTCCGCCGACGAGCCGTACGCGACGGCGCGCCTCGCCTATCGCAGCTCGCCGTATCGCCTGGACTACTACACCTATCACCGCTGGGCGGCCGATCCCCGCAACCTGGTGCGCGCGGCGGCCCGCGACTACTTCGACCGCGCCGTCACGGGGCCCGGCCTGCCCTTCGAGATCGAGGGCAACATCCGGCGCTTCGAGGAGGTCGACGACCCGGCGGGCTGGCAGGGCGCGCTGGCCCTCGACGTCAAGGTGACGCGCGGCGGGACGGTGGTGCTGCAGCGGGCGTATAGCGAGACGGAGCCGGCGGCGGCGAAGAACGGCGAGGCCGTGGCCGCGGCGCTGAGCCGCGCGCTGCAGCGCGTGCTCGACCAGGTCGCCGCGGAGCTCACCGCCGCCCACCCTGCCGGCGCGGCGCCGCCGTCCGCCGCGGGTCGCTAAATCCGGGCGGCCCGCTATAATCGCCCTCGTTTCCCCGGAGGCCCGCATGACCGCACCGCACGACCCCGCGTCGTTCCCCGGCGCCACGCCCGACGCGTCTGCGCAGGAGGAGACACGCACGCCCACGGCCGCGTCTCCGCAGGAGGAGAGCGGCGCGCCCGCCGCGGCGGCGCGCGACGAGTCGCTCCCACCGTGCCCCGAGACCGCTCCGCCGCGCCCGCAGGCCGCCCCGCCGGCGGCCGCGACGACGCCGGCAGCCGACGACGACTTCGCGGCGCTCTTCGCGGCGAGCGAAGCGGACCGTCCGACGCAGGCGCGCGTCAAGACCGGCGACGTCGTCCAGGGCCGCGTGATCGCGCTCGGCCCCGACAACGCCTTCGTCGCGATCGGCGCCAAGGCGGAGGCCGTGATCTCGCTCGCCGAGTTCCGTGATCCGACGACCGGCGAGGTCGCGCTCGCGGTCGGCGACGAGCTCACCGCCACCATCACCGACGACGGCAGCCGCTCGGGCTCGATCGTCCTCAAGCGCACGCTCGGCCGCGGCGGACGCGTGCCCGGTGAGCTCGAGGAGGCGCGCACCCACGGCCTCGCGATCGAGGGTGTCGTGACCGGTCAGAACAAGGGCGGCTTCGACGTGCAGGTCGCCGGCGTGCGCGCCTTCTGCCCGGCGTCGCAGATCGACCTCCGCCGCGCCGACCCGGCGCAGTACGTCGGCCAGCGGCTGCGCTTCCGGGTGACGCAGATCAGCGCCGGCGGGCGCAACGTCGTGGTGGCGCGCCGCCCGCTCCTCGAGGAGGAGGCCGCCGTCCAGGCGGCGACGACCTGGGAGCGCCTCACGGTGGGCGCGACGGTGCACGGCACGGTCACGTCGCTGCGCGATTTCGGCGCCTTCGTCGATCTCGGCGGCGTCGACGGCCTGATCCACGTGACCGAGCTCGCCTACGGGCGTACCCAGAAGCCGTCGGACGTGCTGCAGGTCGGCCAGGAGGTCGACGCGCAGGTCATGAAGCTCGAGCCCGCCGAGGGCGGCGGCCGCGGCCGCATCAGCCTGTCGCTGCGCGCGCTCGCGACCGATCCGTGGACGACGGCCGCGGACCGCTTCCCGGTCGGGACGGCCACGCGCGGCGTCGTCCGGCGCCTCGAGCCGTTCGGCGCCTTCGTCGAGATCGCGCCGGGCGTCGACGGCCTGGTGCACGTCTCCCGCATGTCGCTCACCGGCCGGGTCGCCCATCCGCGGAACGTGGTGCAGGTCGGGCAGGAGGTCGACGTCACGGTCGTCGGCGTCGAGCTCGACAAGCGGCGCATCGCGCTCTCGATGGTCGAGGCCGAGCGGCAGCAGCGCGAGCAGTCGGAGGGCGCGGCGCGGCGCGAGGAGCGCGACACGATCACCGCCAAGCTCGGCGGCGAGAAGCGCGGTCTCGGCACCTTCGGCGACCTCCTCGCCGCGTCGGCGAAGAAGCCGCAGCGCTGAGCGCATGATCTCGCGACGGACGCGCGCCGTCCTCGCGGCGGCAAGCGCGACCTGGGTGCTCGCGAGCGCGGGCGCCATGGGCGCGGAGGCCGGCACGACGTCCTGCGACTGCGCGCGCTTCGCCGACGAGCTCGCCGCCGCGCGCGCGCTCTACGCGAGCCGCGGCGAGGGCGCGACGATTCGCCTCCCCCCGGCGCCCGCGCGCGCTTCCGCGAGCGCGTGCTCGACACCTACGAGCGCGCGCGGTGTCTCGTCGGCTGCGACGGCATCGCCGCGCACGACCGCGACCAGGCGCGGGCGCTCCTCGCCACCGCCGCCTTCAAGGGCCGCCACCTCGGGCCGAGCGACGCCGATGCCCGGAGCCGCCTCGATCTCGCGCTCGCCGAGAGCGCGCGCTGCCTGGCGGACGACGCGCCCCCGCCCGCGTGCCATCTCGCGCACGGCAGCATCCGCGGCGTGCTGGCGGAGGGCTCCTGGAATCCGCTGCAGCTCGGCCTCCCGGCGCAGCTGCTGGCGGAGTTCCGCGCGGCGCGCGCCGGCGCCGCCCCCGGCACCGACCCGCCGAACGGCGCCGCGACGCGCGCCGAGGCGACCTTGCTGCTGCGCGCGCCGCGCGTCGCCGGCGGCGACGCGCAGGCCGCCCGCCGCTTGATGGAGGAGGCGACGCACGCGCCGAGCTACGTCTGCACCGTCGACAACCGCCTGGTCTACGCCGAGGCGCTGGCGCGCACCGGCGCGACGGCGCCTGCCGTCGCCGAGTTGCGCGCCGCGCTCGATTTCGGCTTGCCCTCGTGCGGCGAGGATCGCTACGAGAATGCCGGCGACCTCGAGGATGTCGCCCGCTGCGCCACGCGGCTCGCGTCCCACCCGCACGACGACCCGGGGTGGGCGGACGCCTGCCGCTGAGCGCGCGAACGCCGCACCCGCAAAGGACGCCGACCATGGAACTCGAGCTGAACGACACCGAGCGCATGCTGCGCGATACCTTCCGCACCTTCTTCACCGAGGAGATCGGCCCGCACGTCCCGGCGATGGAGCGCGGCGAGCTGCTGCCCTACGATCTCATGCGCCACATGCACCGCACGCTCGGCCTCGACGCCATGCTGCCGCGCGGCGGCGACAAGAGCGGCGGCGAGGTGCACGCCGGGCTCGACGCCAACACGGCGCGCTACGCGCGCACCACGTTCACGGTGGAGATGACACGCGTCAGCCCGTCCTTCACGCTCAGCTACGGCGCCAGCACCGGGCTCTTCGGCGCCAACGTGCTGAGCAAGGGCACGGCGGAGCAGATCGAGCGCTTCGCGCACCCCGTGCTGCGCAGCGAGAAGATCGGCGCCTGGGGCCTGACCGAACCCGGCGCCGGCAGCGACGCGCTCCGCGGCATGAAGACGACGGCGCGGCGCGACGGCGACCACTACGTGCTGAACGGGAGCAAGACGTTCATCACCAACGCGCCCTACGCCGACCTGTTCCTCGTCTACGCGCGCGGCGACGACGGCGCGATCCAGCCGTTCATCGTCGAGCGCGGCGCCCCCGGCCTCTCGACCGGGCCGGCGATGCGGAAGATGGGGATGCGCGGGTCGCCGACCGGCGAGATCTTCCTCGACGACGTGCGCGTCCCCGCCGACCGGCTGCTCGGCGGCGGCGTGCGCGAGCGCGACCACGTGAAGACGAGCCTGGCGGTCGAGCGCGGCGGTCTCTCCGTCATGTCGTACGGGATCGCCGAGCGCTGCTTCGAGATCGCGCGCGACTACGCGTGCGAGCGCCGGCAGTTCGGCCAGCCGATCGCCAACTTCCAGCTCGTCCAGGCGCGGCTCGCGCGCATGTACGTCGCGCTGTCGAACTGCCGGCGCATCGTCTACGCCGACTGGCTCGCCGGCCGGTCACTGAGGGAGTCGCTCGCCGACGTCTGCGCCGGCAAGCTCTACTGCGCCGAGATGGGCACGTTCGTGGCGTTCGAGGCCATCCACATCCTCGCCGGCAACGGCTACATGGAGGAGTACGTCGTCGAGCGCCTGGCACGCGACGCCAAGCTGATCGAGCTCGGCGGCGGCACCACGGAGATGCAGATCCTGACGATCGCCCGGGCGCTGCTGGGCGATCCGCGCTGAGCGCGGCGGACGGGGGAAGCGGCGGGATGAAGCGCGTCAGCATCTACACCGACGGGGCGTGCCACGGGAATCCGGGGCCGGGCGGCTGGGGCGCGATCCTGGTGGCCGGCGACCAACGGCGCGAGATCAGCGGCTACGAGCCGCAGACGACGAACAACCGCATGGAGATGCGCGCCGCTCTCGAGGCGCTCGGCAGGCTGCGCGAGCCGTGCGAGGTCGAGCTCTACACCGACTCGCAGTATCTGCGCACCGGCATGCGCGAGTGGCTGGCCAAGTGGAAGCGCAACAACTGGCGCACGTCCGACCGCAAGCCGGTGAAGAACGAGGACCTGTGGCGCCTGCTCGACGCCGCGGCGCAGACCCACACCATCCACTGGCACTGGGTGCGCGGCCACGACGGCCACCCCGAGAACGAACGCTGCGACGAGCTCGCGAACGCCGCGATCGACGCGGGCGGCGGCGCCGGGTGAGGCGGCGACGCTCATGACGACGCATCACGGCGACATGCCCGACGTCCGGCGCGACGGCTACGTGATCAGCACCGATCCGGCGCGCCTCGACGGCCGGTTGATCCACGACTTCCTGAGCCGCGTCTCCTACTGGGCACGGGACATCCCCTACGACCTCGTCGTGCACGCGCTCGACCACTCCCTCTGCTTCGGCCTGTACGATGCGACGGGCCAGGTCGGCCTCGCCCGGGTCGTCACCGACTACGCCACCGTCGCCTACCTCGCGGACGTGTTCGTCCTGCCGGAGCATCGCGGCCGCGGGCTCTCCAAGTGGCTCATGGAGACGGTGGTCGCCCACCCGGCGCTGCAGGGCTTCCGCCGCTTCCTCCTCAATACGCGCGACGCGCACGGCCTCTACCGGCAGACGGGCTTCGCCGACCTGGCGCACCCGGAATGGGCGATGGAGCGCTTCGACCCGGACGTCTACCGCCGCGGACGCTGAGCGACGCCGGCGCGCGGGTGCGTACCGCAGGCCCGCGCGCTAGGCTCGAGAGATGCAGCGGCTCCTCGGCTTCGACGTGGCGCAGCTCGGCGCGCTCGTCCAGGTCGCGCTCGCCATGCTCCTCGGAGCGGTGATCGGGCTCGAGCGCGAGTGGGCCCGCAAGCCGGCGGGGCTGCGCACGCACATGCTCGTCGCCGGGGCGGCGGCCCTGCTCGTATTCCTCGGCGAGGTCGTGATCCAGCGCTACGACCACCCGCAGTACGCCGGCGCCCTGCGGGCCGATCCGCTGCGCATCCTGAGCGCCGTCATCACCGGCGTCAGCTTCCTCGGCGCCGGCACGATCATCCGCCGCGCGCGCGACGAAACGGTCGAGGGGCTCACCACGGCGGCGTCGCTCCTCATGGCGTCGGCCATCGGCGCGTCGGTCGCGCTCGCTCAGACGGCGCTCGCCCTCGGGCTGACCGCGCTCGTCGTCGCCACCCTGCGCGTGCTCGGGCGGCTCGAGAGCCGCGTCCGCGGGTCGGGTCGCTGAGGCTCCGCACGTGCCCGACGAATCGACACGGGCGGTCGCGGCCGCCTTCGCCGGCAACCTCGCGCTCGTCGTCCTGAAAGGCGTCGCGGCCGTCCTGACCGGCAGCGCCGCGATGCTCGCCGAGACCCTGCACTCGATCGCCGACAGCGGCAACGAGGTGCTGCTCTTCCTCGGCATGCGTCTCTCCCGCCGGCCTCCCGACGAGCAGCATCCGCTCGGGCACGGCCGCGACGTGTACTTCTGGGCCTTCATCGTGTCGGGCCTGCTCTTCAGCGTGGGCGGCGGCTTCGCGCTCTGGGAGATGGTCCGCACCTTCCTCCATCCGGCCGCGCACGAGAGCTACGCCTGGGCGTACGGCGTCCTCGCCGCCGCGTTCGTCTTCGAGTCCGCGTCGCTGCGGATCGGGGCGCGCGCCTTTCGCGCCGCGAAGCGCGGCCGGCCGCTCGGCGACTACGTGCGCGACCTCCGCGATCCGACCGTGCTGGTCGTGGTGCTCGAGGACTCGGCGGCGCTGCTCTCGATCGCGGTCGCGGCGACCGGGCTCGCGGCCGCGCAATGGACCGGCCACGTCTACTGGGACGGCGTCGCCTCGGGGGTGATCGGCCTCATCCTCATCGCGATCTCGGTGTTCCTCGCGTTCGACAACTACTCCCTCCTGCTCGGGGAGCAGGCATCGCCGGCAGCGCTGGCCCGCATCCGGGCGGTCGTCGCCGACGAGCCGGCGGCACTGGCGCTGACGCGTCTCCGCACCCTGCACATCGGCCCCAAGGCGTTGTTCGTCGCGCTCAGCGTCCGCTTCCGCCCCGAGCTGCGTACACCCGAGATCGAGGCCGCCGCCGCGCGCATGCGGACGGGCATCGAGCGCGCCCTCGACGGCGTCACGCGCGCGCACCTGATCGTGATCGAGCCGGGAACCGACGACGGCGTCGCGGACGCCGTGGTGGAGCGCTGACCGACGCCGGGCGTTCGGGGCGAATCGTGCCAGCGCGTCGAGCGGGCCTTCCCCGCCGACTGCTCCGCCCGGGCGGCACCAATAGCCGTCTTCACGTCCTGCCTCCGAGCGGTCGGCGACGTCACCGCCGCGCGCGACCGGTGCCGGCGACGGTGCGGCCCGCGCCTCGTCCTCGCGCGACCGTGCGGCGCCCAGCAGCCGCCGCAGCTCGGCGACCCGGCGCTCCGGCTCGGTCCGCCGACCGAGGAGCCACGCGAAGTTGCTCCTCCGCCCGAACGCGACGATCGCCATCGCCAGGGGCGGGCACGCCACGATACTTGCGCGCGGGCGCACGCCAGCAGGGGCGGCACTATCTCGCCGCTGCGACGCGCCCGTAGCGCCGCGCCCGCGCTCGCGCCGATGGCGCCCAGCGTCCAGGGCGAGAATCCGGCGCACGCCCGGAACCCCGAGTGGTACATCGGTTGCAGCGAGATCTGCTGCGCCACGGGCGCGAAGGAGGGCATCGTATGCTGACAATGGAAGCGCTGGTCCGGGAGACGGTCGACAAGGGAGCGTCCGATCTCCATCTGAGCGCCGGCGGGCCGCCGCGCATGCGCGTCGACGGCGACCTCGTCGCGACCGACCACGCCGCGCTCGATGCCGACACGGTGCAATCCCTGGTCGACACCATCATGACCCCACAGCAGCGCGAGCACTTCGCCGCCGACCACGAGCTCGACTTCTCCTGGGCGACCGCCGACGCCGGCCGCTTCCGCGTCAACGTCTTCATGCAGGGGCGCGGTCCCGGTGCCGTCCTACGCACGATTCCGACCGTGATCCCGTCCTTCGAGTCGCTGCAGCTGCCGCCCTTCCTCGCCGAGCTGTGCAAGCGTGAGCGCGGTCTCGTCCTCGTCACCGGACCTACCGGCTCGGGCAAGTCGACGACGCTCGCGGCCATGGTCGACATGGTCAACCAGACCTGGGACGCGCACATCCTCACGATCGAGGACCCGGTCGAGTTCGTGCACCAGTCGAAGCGCTGCCTCGTGAACCAGCGCGAGGTCGGCGCGCACACCGCATCGTTCAGCGCCGCCCTGCGGAGCGCGCTTCGCGAGGACCCCGACGTCATCCTGGTCGGCGAGATGCGCGACCTCGAGACCATCTCGCTCGCGCTCACCGCCGCCGAGACCGGCCATCTCGTCTTCGGCACCCTGCACACGTCGAGCGCGCCCAAGACGGTCGACCGCATCATCGACGTCTTCCCCGGCGGCCAGCAGGCCCAGATCCGCACCATGCTCGCCGAGTCGCTCGAGGCCGTCATCGCGCAGCGCCTCATGAAGAAGATCGGCGGCGGAAGAATCGCCGCCTGCGAGATCCTCACCGGCACCACCGCCGTCCGCAATCTGATCCGCGAGGGCAAGCTGCACCAGATCCCCTCGATGATGCAGACCGGCCAGCAACAAGGGATGGTCACGTTCGACATGGCGGTCGCCGACCTGCAGAAGCGCGGCCTGGTGGCGAAGGACTCCCCGGCGCCGCCCCCCCGTCCGGCGACGAACGTGAACGTCCACATGGCCCCGGCGGCGGCCGCGGCCAGCTGACGTCGTTGACGTAGGGGTCGGCGCGCGGCGGTCCTCGTCCGCACCCGACGTGCGCAAGAGGGGTACGATGCGCACCACGGGTGCGGACGAGGACCGCCGCGCGCCGACGCCCGCATCAACGGGCAGCGCCCCGTTGGCCGCTGCCGGTGGAGCCGGCCGACTGGCGTTCGTGGCGGCACGCTGGTAGTGGCGGCGGCTTGCCGGGGCGCGCGACGATCACTCCTGCCTATGCGCGCTACGTGCTCGGGTTGCTGTTCGTCGCGTACGTCTTCAACTTCGTCGATCGACAAATCCTCGCGATCCTGTTGCAGCCCATCAAGGAGGATCTCGGCGTCTCCGATACTGCGATGGGGCTGCTCACCGGCATCGCCTTCGCCATCTTCTACACCTTTGCCGGGATTCCGATCGCGCGGCAGGCCGATCGGCGGTCGCGGCGGACGATCATCGCGCTCGGGCTGACGGCGTGGAGCGCGATGACCGCGGCGTCGGGGATCGTCCGGACGTTTGCGCAGCTCGCGGTCGCGCGGATCGGCGTCGGGGTCGGGGAGGCGGCCTTTGTCCCGCCGGCGCACTCGCTCCTCGCGGACTACTTCCCGGCGGAGCGCCGCGCCACGGCGATGGCCGTCTTCTCGATGGGCGTCCACGTCGGTCTCGCCTTCGGCCTCGTGCTCGGCGGCTGGATCGCGCAGCTGTTCGGCTGGCGGGTCGCGTTCTTCACGGTCGGGATTCCCGGTCTGCTGCTGGCGCTGGCGGTGCGCCTCACGGTGCACGAGCCGGAGCGCGGCCGCGCCGACGGCCTGCACGCGGCGCTCGCCGAGGCGACGCCCGAGCGGCTCGCGAAGGTGCTCGGGATCCTGCGCTCGCTGCGCTCGTTCCGCCACCTGGCGCTCGCCGCCGCCTTCCACTCGTTCGGCGGCTACGCGTTCGCCATCTGGGGGCCGACGTTCTTCATCCGCGTCCACGGCATGACGACGGGTCGGCTCGGCACCTGGCTCGGAGTGATCCTCGGCGTCGGCGGCATGGTCGGCGCCATCGGCGGCGGCGTCCTCGCCGACCGCCTCGGCGCGCGCGACGCCCGCCGCATGCTCTACGTGCCGGCGATCGCGACGCTGGTGCAGATCCCCTGCGCGCTCGCGAGCCTGTGGTGGCCGACGCCGATCCCTGCCCTGCTGTTCCTCTTCCCCTCCGCCATCATGAGCGCGATCTGGTTCGGACCCGTCTACGCGCTCACCCAGGCCCTCGTGTCGCCCACCATGCGGGCCACCGCCTCCGCCGTCCTGGTGTTCGTGATCAACCTGATCGGCCTCGGCCTCGGCCCGCTCGCGGTCGGCGCGCTGAACGACGCGCTCCTGCCGACCTACGGGCCGCAGGCGATCCGCTACTCGCTGATGATCCTGGTGGTCGCCAACCTGATCGCCGCCTTCCACTTCACCCGCGCCGCTCGCACCATCCGCGCCGACCTCGGCCGGGCGGTCTGAGATACCGCACACGGGCGCGGCACATGACCACGACCACCGCGCTTTGTTTCCCGTCGCGGCGGTGGCCCGGCTCGGTGTTCCGGCCGCCGTGTCCGCCGGAAGCCGGGACGAGTTCGGGCCGCTAGTCGATCAGGCCGGCGCGCCGGCTCGCGGCGAGGGCGTCGATCGCGTCGACGCGCCGCACGGCCGTCCTGATCTCCTCGGCGAACGTGCGCCGGCGGAGCGCCAAGGCCGGGGCGTCGAGTGTCGCGATCGCGGCGCCGTCCACGACGCCGCGGTTGCGGGCGAGGCGGAGTGCGGTCGCGAAGAGCACCTTCGACACCGACTCCGCGCTGCGCACGCGGCGCTGCAGGTCGTACTGCTTGCCGAGCGCGATGCAGCTCGCCAGGAAGGCGGCCTCGTCGAACGGCGCCGCCGGATCGCGCCGCTCGAGCGCGTCGCCCACCACCCGGTACGCGTCGAGGAACGGACGCAGGATGCGGTGCGCGGAGAACGGCTTGAAGCGGCGGATGAGCGCGTGGATCGCGACGCCGCCGGCCGTAACGCTCGCCTCCCAGTCCGGGTCGTGCAACGCAATCTCCGCGCGGACTTCGGCGCGGAAGGCCTCCTTGTCCGCGAAGAAGAACTCGAACTTGAGGAGGTCGCGGAGCCGCATCGCCTCCTCCCAGAACGTCGCCAGCACGTCGGCGACGCCCTCATCGGCGGCGGCGAGGAGCGCGAGCTCCGCGATCGCGCCGTTCACGAAGAAGTGGATGATCGTGTTCCGGTAATACGCCGCGGTGAGGTGCTGATTGGCGCCGATCGCGTAGACCGGCTCCGGCCCCTCGGCGAAGCGCGACACCACGCCGCTTTCGACCAGCGCCTCGAGCGCGCGGCGCAGGCCGGCCGGGGTATCGAGGTCGTCCAGCGCGGTCGTCGTCGGGAGCCGCCGCCGCCGCACGTAGCCGACGATGTTCTTGAGGGAGACGGCGGTCTCCTCCAGCGTCAGCGCGCGGCCGCCGGCGCCGAGGAGCGCGAGCGTCACGAGCGACGTCGGCGTGATCGGCGTCACGCGATTGATGCGCACCGCGACCTCGAACGCCAGCTTCTGCAGGGCGAGATTCTGCTCGTCGGGGTTGGGCTCGGCGTCGGGATCGGGCGGGCCGAGCGCCTGCTGCAGCGACACCGGCTCGCCGAAGCGGATGTGGATGTCGCCGTAGCGGCTGCGCAGCGAGCGGATGAGCTTCAGGAACCAGCCGAAGCTCTCGCGCTGCTTCGCCGCCCCGCGTTGCTCGGCGACGTAGTCGCCCACGTCCTGGATCTGGTCGTAGGCGATCGACGTCGGCACCAGGTAGACGTCCTCGCTCTTGCCGCGGCGGTAGGCGTCGACCACGTACGCCAGCATCCCGAACATCGGCGGCAGGAGCTTGCCCGAGCGCGAGCGGCCACCCTCGATGTACCATTCCAGCGAGAAGCGCTTCTCGACGAGGTAGTCGATGTATTGCCGCAGCACGAACTTGTAGACGGCGTCGTCCTTGAAGTGGCGGCGGATGAAGAAGACGCCGCTCCGCCGCACCAGCGGCCCGACCGGGAAGAAGTTCATGTTGATGCCACCCGCGGTGTGGTTCGGCGGGTGGCCGTTCTCGTGCAGCGCGTACTGCAGGACCAGGTGATCGAGGTTCGACTTGTGCGAGGGCAGGAAGACGACCGGGTAGCGCTGCGTCAGCGCCTCGACCGCCTCGAGCTGGGCGCGATCGTAGAAGAGCGCCTCGCCGTAGCCGCGCGTGTACAGCAAGCGGATGAGGTGCGCCGTGAGATCGATGACGTAGGGGCTGTGGCGCGCGGCGATCTCGCGCAGGTCGCGCGACGCCTCGCGCCCGACCTCGTGCTCCGCCCGGCCGAGCTCGCGCGCGAGCCGCGCGACACCGCCGCGGAACGCCGGGCGCGCCAGGATGTCCTCGTACACGAAGCGCGGCACCTTGTAGCGCGCGCCGCGCAGGCGCCGCTCGGCGCGCTCGCACGCGAGCGCCGCCTGGCGCGCGACGAACTCGGCGAGCCCCGTCGTCTGCGCCGCGTCGGTGCCGCCGGCGCGGCGCCAGCGCGCGCGCAGGTCGGAGATGGGCGCCGGCTCGCCGACGACGATGCGGCAACGCTCGGGATAGCGACGGCGCACCCAGCGTTGGCGGAGCGGCCCCGGGTCGCGCGGGTCGCCGAGGGTGAGGAGGTCGGAGAAGCGCGCCTCGCGCTTGCCGTTCACGTACCCGGGGTGCCAGGAGACGCGGACCGGCGCGAGCAGCGGGTCGTCGCCCGTCGCCAGCCGTGCCTCGAGCCGTGGGTCGAGCCGGCGGCGGCCGCGCCGCGACGGCGGGATGGGGATCACCTCGATCTCGCCCGCCGCCACGTGCGCCGGGCGGGCGCGCGCGATCCAGTCCTCGAGCAGCCGGCGCTCGTACGCGCTCGCGGCATCGACGAGGAAGACGACGCGGTGCCCGTTGGCCGACGGCCAGAGGGGCTCGTCGAGGGGAATGCTCGGAGCCTCGGGCGGTGCGACGTTCACGCTCGACTCAGCGACCTCCAGCACTCCTCTCGCAGAAGAGGACGGCCGCAGGCAAGCCGCGCAGCGGCACGGGCCGACGCGCCCGCCGGGCGCCCGCTCAGAGGCCCGTCGGCGGCGGCGCCGTCAGGCACTGCACCTGCTGAGCGGCGTCGATCGGCGCCGGCGGCAGGGCCGGCGGCGCCGGAAACCGCGGCCGGGCGTACGGAGAGATCACGACGGCCCGGCACGCGGCTGTCGTAGCGGCGGGTGCTCGTCGCTCGTTCGCCTGCGCGACGGCGATGCGATCGACGTCGGAAATCGCGGGAGTGGTCTTTGCCGCCCTGGGCGCGCTCAATCGCGGGCCCCGGGAAACCCCCGGGGCCCGCTGTCGGTTGTTGCCGGAGCTACTTCGCGGGATGCGGATCGGGGACGACCTTGCCGCCCTTGGCGGAGCATTCCTTCTCGGTCGACTTGGTGAGGCCGGTGCCCTTGCAGCCGTTCTGGCCGGCACAGGAGTGTCCGTTCCCGGCGCAGGCGCCCTGCCCCTTGCAGGCGTTGATGCCCGAGCAGTAGACGTCGCCGCCCATCTTCTCGTCGGCGCGCGCGCTGACGGCACCCGACAGGATCAGGCCGGCCGCAGCGCCGGCGATCACGAAACCCAACGTCTTGTTCATGTGGCTCTCCTTTGGTCATGTGGTGCGAGGCACGCTCGCTCCGTTCGTGTAGCGAGAATGTGCATTCGATGCCATGCGGGCGCGGCCGTTTCAGGCGGTCGGCGGCACCGAGCGCAGATCAAGGTACGTCGCCGCACGCTCGTAGTCTCCCGCGCGGCTCGCGGGCGGATAGCCGCGCAAGCCGCTGCGAGGTGTGCTGCCGCTCACGTCGGCTGCCGGCGACGCCTGCTGCGCGGGACCGGTCGCGCCGACGAGCCCGCACGGCCACGATCCAGCGTCTCGACATTCGCGCGTCCTTCGGGCAGTTCTGGAGGTCCGGCCTGTACCGCCGACGCCCTCCATCCACCAGGGCGTCGCCGCGGCGAAGAAGGCGACCTCCCGGGGGGCCCACACGGAAGAGACGAGATGGATCGGTTCGACAGCCAACGCCCCTGCGATCGCTGCTCCCACTAGCCCCGTGACCCTCCCGATGATCACCGATCGCGCCGGCGCTGCGGACATCGCCACCTACGCCTCCGGCGACGAGGACGCGATCATCGCCTGCATGCGCGCCTGCTTCGGCGTCGCGCCGCCGCTCTCGGCCTGGCGTCATCTGAACATCGAGGGCCCGGGCGGCCCGTCGCTGATCCTGCTGGCGCGGGTCGACGGCGTGGTCGTGAGCCACATGGCGCTGCTGCCGCGCCGCATACGGGCGTTCGGCGGCGAGGACGTCGCGGGGCACTCGCTCGACACCATGACCCATCCGGAGTGGCAGCGTCGTGGCCTCATGCGCGCCCTCGCCGAGCGATCGATCCGCGAGGCACGAGCGCGCGGGTTCATCGTCACGTACAGCGTCGCGAACCAGCAGTCGCTTCGCGGCATGGTGGCCTACGAGCAGCGCACGCCTCTCGGCCCCTTTCCGGTTCTGGTCCGGCCGGTGCGCGTGCTGCGTGCCGGCTGGCGCGCGCTGCGCGCGCGAGTGCGCGGCGGCGCGGCGCGCGACGATTCCGTGGTCGAATGCGCGTCGGCGGGTCCGGCGCGCGACCGGCGCGGCCGGGCGGCACTCGCGGACGCCGTCCCGCAGTGGTCCGCGCCGCGCTTCGACCAGCGGCACACGGCACTCTTCGACGAGGTCGAGAATCTGCCGCCGATCGCCGTGCTGCGCGACGCGGCACATCTCACGTGGCGCTACCCCGCCACCGCGGACTCGCCCTACTGGCAGCGTGACGTCGTGGACGCCCGCGGCGTCGCCGCAACCGTCGTCGTCCGGGTCGCATCGCTCGCCGGCGTGCGCCTCATCTTCGTGATGGACTGGCACTGGCGCCGCGGCGCCGCCGACGCGGCACGGCAGCTGATGCACGACGTGGTCGAATTCGCCGCGCGCGCCGACGCCGACGGCATCGCCGCGCTCGCCGCCCACCGCAGCGCACAGCGCCGCCTCTTCCGTCGTCTCGGCTTCCTCCCGGTGCCGGAGCTGGCGTTCCCGAGCACGCCGCGCTTGAGCGTCCGTCCGGAGCGCCACGACGACATCGCGCGCTGGGTCGATCCCGCCAACTGGTACTACACCTGGGGCGACGGCCTGCTGCTGTAGCGCGGCGCGCGCGGAACGTCTGACCGCCGCGACGAGCAGGACGGATCTCGTCTGCGACCTGCCGAAGCGCCGGCGGCAACGCACGCGCACGCAGTATCCGCTGTGGGTTGACATCGATCCGACTTTCGCCTAGTATTCGCCTCACCCCCGGACTCCCGCTTCGCAGGAATTTCCCATGACGTGGCCGCTTGCCGGCGCGCATGTATTGAGGGGATGCGACACGGCCCCGCATCGGGCGATCCTCACCGAGCGCGCGCGCTTCGTGCGCGGCATCGATGCCGAGCTGCGGGTCGCGTGTCGGACGGAAGCTGCCGCGCGCCTCGAGCTCGGGGTCGTCGCGCGGGAGATCCTTCGTCGTCGCACGTACCGCCGTCTCGGCTTCGTTCGTCTCGCGGACTACGCGCGTGAGCGTCTCGGCCTCTCCGCGCGCAGCCTCCAGGCCGCCGCCTGGGTGGCGACCCGTCTCGAGGCCCTGCCCATCATCGCGGCCGCGTTCGCTCGCTCCGACCTGTCGTGGGCGCAGGTCCGCGCCCTCTGCGCGCTCGCGGCACCGGACGACCAGGAAGCGTGGTTGTCGCGCGCCCGCCGGTCGACCGTCGAAGCACTCGAGCGCGCAGCGGCGTCACGCCGGGAGGGTGCCGACGCCGACCCCGACGCCGACGACGGCCTGATCGACGGGGAGCCTCTCGTTCGGATCCGCCTCGCGTGCCCGTCCCGTGTGCGCGCGCTCTGGCGGCGCGCCGTCGAGTTGGCGTCGCAGGTCGCGGGCGAGGCGCTACCGGTCTGGCGCGCGACCGAGCACATCGCCGCCGAGGCGTTCTCCGGACGGCCCGCGGCCATCCCCTTCGTCGACCGCGCCGTCCTCGCCTGCCTCCGCTTGGCGAGACGGGCACGACGAGCCGCCGGAGTAGAAGCGCGCGAGCCGAGCCCTGCCGCGGCGCTGGCGGGATCACCGCAAGCCCGGCCGGCCACGGCGCCGCCGGCGATCGCATCGACGACAGCCGCTCCAGACTCGCATCCGATCCCATCGGATCCGTTCGCACTCGACCGGCGCGCGCTCGCTGCGGTGCTGGCGATCCGCACGTGCGAGCCGAAGATCGGCCGCCTCCTGAGAATCATCGTCGATCACCGCGTCTATCGCGCGCACGGCTTCGGCTCGTTCGCCGCCTACACCTGCGAGCGGCTCGGCATCTCGGCGCGGAAGGCGTGGGCGCTCCTCAAGGTCGAGCGGAGCACCCGCCGGGGCGACGCCTTCGCTCGGGCGTACGAGACGGGCGCGATCTCCTGGGTCCAGGCGCTCACGCTGCTGCCGGTCGTCGAGCGCTCGAACGCGGCGGCCTGGGTCGCACGCGCGCAGGCGGTCACGGTGCGCCGTCTGACCGACGAGGTGCGCTGGGTGCTCGAGAGACACGATCTGGCGGTCGGCGACGCCACCCTCGGTCCACCGCCGCTCGACGACATCCTCGCGTCACCCGCTGCGCTCGCACCCCCCCTGGCGGCCGCGTCCGCCGCTGCGACGGCGGAGAACGGAAGCATCGCGCAAATCGGTGCGCCCCGCGCGGTGGAGGGAGCGGTGCCAAAATTTGCCACTCCCGAGGGCGCAAGGATCGGGGCCGGCGCGACGCTTGCGGAGCGCGCCACTCTCGAGGTCTCCGACGCGGAGATCCAATTCAGCGCACCCGCGTCGGTCGTGGCGTTGTTCCGCGAGACTCTGGACGTGTTCGCGCGGCCCGGCGAGCCACGCTGGGCGGCTCTCGCCCATGCACTGACGCACGTGATCGGCCACTGGGAATCCACGCCGGCCCATCGCGATCCGATCTTCGCGCGCGACGGGTGGCGGTGCGCCGTGCCTGGGTGTAGCTCCCGGCGGAACCTGCACGATCATCATCTGCGGTACCGCTCGCAGGGCGGCGACGACGCGCACGAGAACCGCGTGACGGTGTGCGCGGCGCACCATCTCCATGGCATCCATGGCGGCGTCATCCGGGCGTGGGGAACCGCTCCTCGCGACGTCCATTGGGAGCTGGGCCTCCGGGCCTACGAGGCGCCGCTGCTGACCTACATCGGCGATCGTCGCTGCGGCGAGACAACGCCGGCCCGCGTCATGAGACACGGAGGGCGGTGACGACGGGAAGCCGCGCGGCACGCACCGCCGGGAAGATGCCGCCGGCGAGGCCGATGGCGAGCGCCCACGCGAGCCCCTGCGCGACGAGACCGCGAGTGACGCGGAAGTCGAACGCCACCTGCGAGAAGGTATTGAAGTTGAGGGTCGAGAGCGAGGCGCCGTCGCAGTAGAGGTACGCGAGCGCGGCGCCGAGACCGCCGCCGACGAGCGCGAGCGCCAGTGCCTCGAGCAGCACGGAGATCACGACCGGCAGGCCGCCGAACCCGATCGCGCGCAGCGTCGCGATCTCGACCTGCCGGCTCGCGACCGCCGAGTACATGCAGTTCAGCGCCCCGAACGTCGCCCCGAGCGCCATGAACGACGCGACGGTGTAGCCGAGGACGTTGATCAGGGTCGCGAGCACCTTCGCCTGCCGCGCGTAGTAGTCCGGCTCCCGCAGCATGTGGAGCGAGAACCGCGGATCGTGCTCGACGCGCTGCTGGAGCGCGGCGAAGCCGGCGGCGGAGGGGTCGCCGAGCGTCGCCGTCACGGACTGGTACGTCGGACGGCGAAACGCCGACATCGCGACCTCCGCGTCGGCCCAGATCTCCGACTCGTGCACGTCGCCGCCGGAGGTGAAGATGCCGACGACGGTCCAGTCGCTGTCGCGAAACGCGAGCCGGGAGCCGACGGCGAGGCCGGCGAACTGCTCGGCCGCCTTCCGCCCGACGATCACCTCGCGCACGCCACGCGTGAACCGCCGCCCCTCGACGATCGCGAGCTCGTCGCGGATCTCGAACGCGGCCGGCTGGACGCCGCGGAATGGCACGTTGTTGGGGTCCGTGCCGCCCTTCCGCGGCAGATCGACCATCACCACCACCTCGGCGGAGGCGAGCGGCACGCCGTTGGCGGCGCGCGCGATGCCGGTCAGGTTGGCGAGGAGCGTCGCCTCGTCCCGCGGGACGTTGCTGGAGATCTCCGCATCCGAGCCGGCGCGCAGCATGATCACCCGGCTCGCGCGGCCGGTGCTCGCGAGCGTGTGCCGGAAGCCCTCCGACATCGCGAGCACCGCGACCAGGACGCCCACGACTCCCGCGATGCCGACGACCACCACCAGCGACGTCCCGAGGCGCCGCGGGATCGTCCACAGGTTCACGAGCGTGATCTGGACGGTCTGATTGAGGGTGCGCATGTCATCACCGGCGCGTGGCGAGCGCGTCGACGATCCGCAGGCGCCGGGCGCGCAGCGCCGGCGGCAGACCGATCGCCAGCGCGACCACGAGCGCGATCGCCGTCGCGAGCAGCACGGTCTCGACGCTGACGAAGAGCGGCGGGAAGCGCCCGCCGGTCGACGCGTTCAGGCCGGGCATCAGCGCGAGCGCGGCGAGCAGCCCGACGGCGCCGCCGACCAGCATCAGCAGCAGCGCCTCGCCGAGCACGAGCGCCGTCACCGTGCCGTCCGAGAAGCCGAGCGTCTTCAGGACGGCGAGCTCCGGGATGCGCTCGCGGATCGACTGCGCCATCGTGTTGCCCGTCAGCATGAGGATGGTGAAGAAGACGGCGGCGAGGATACGCGTGACGAGCGCGCCGACGTCGCCGATCTGCTTCGCGAAGCCGAGCGCGAACTCCTTCTCGGGCTGCGTCTTGGTCTCATCGGGCGAGTTCGCGAACAGCGCGTCGATGGCGGCGGAGACCGCCTTCGCCTGCGCCGGGTCGGCGATGCGCTCGCTGTACCATCCCGTCGTGCCCTTGCCGACGCCCCGCGCCTCGTCGAAGTAGGCGGCGTTGATCAGCACCACGTCGGTGTTGCCGCGCACCGCCGGATCGTCGGCGTCGAGGCTGCCGACGAGGTCGAACTCCCAGTTCATGTCGCCGTTCGCCTGCGGATAGATCTCGGAGCTGATCGGCAGCTTCTGCCCGATCTTCCAGCCGTAGCGCTCGATGAGGCGCTTGCCGGCGATCGCGCCGGTGCGCGTCTCGACGAAGGCGCGCCGCTCGCGCGGGCGGGACGCGGAACTCGGCGTACATGTCGAGATAGCGCGCGGGATCGACGGCGAACACGGGGAACGCGTTGCTCTCGTTCTGGTACTTGGCGCCGAACCAGTTTGCGTACGCGACGGCGACGACGCCGGGCACCTGCTCGATCCGCCGCAGGTAGGCCATCGGCAGCGGCTCGATGATCGAGTAGCGCGCGACCGTGAGGAGACGTTTCGCGTCGGCGGTGTCGGCGCCGGACTCGAACGCCAGCCGCACCGCGTGCAGGAGCCCGAACAGCAGGAACGCGACGACGATCGAGAGCAGCGTGAGGATCGTCCGCGTGCGCTTGCGGAAGAGCCCGGCCCAGAGGAGCGGCAGGTACTTCATCGGCGCTCCCCGGCGTCCGTCGGCGCGGCCTCCGCCCGGCCCGCGTCATCGCTCGACGCGAGCGTGCCCTTGTCGAGCCGGAGCGTGCGGCGGGCATGATCGGCGGCCTTCGGATCGTGGGTGACCATGACGATCGTCTTGCCGTGCGTCCGGTTCAGCATCCGCAGGAGATCGAGGATCTCGTCGGCCGTCTTGCGGTCGAGGTCGCCCGTCGGCTCGTCGCAGACGAGGAGGACCGGGTCGGAGACGAGCGCGCGCGCGATCGCCACCCGTTGCTCCTGGCCGCCCGAGAGCTCGCGTGGGCGATGCCTGGCGCGGTCGGCCAGGCCGACCAGCGTGAGCGCGACCTGGGCGTGCTCGCGCCGCTCGGCGGCGGAGAGATCGGTGAGCAGGAGCGGCAGCTCGACGTTGCGCTGTGCCGACAAGACCGGCAGCAGATTGTAGGTCTGGAAGACGAACCCGACGTTCTCGGCGCGCCAGCGCGCCAGCGCGCCGCTCGAAAGCTGGTCGATGCGCCGGCCGTCGACGACGATCGAGCCCGACGTCGGCACGTCGAGGCCGCCGATCAGGTTGAGGAGCGTCGTCTTGCCGGAACCCGAGGGACCCATGAGCGCGACGAAATCGCGCCGCGGAATGTCGAGGTCGATGCCGTGCAGCACCTCGATGGTCTCGCTGCCCCGATGGTACACCTTCGTGAGGCGGCGGATCTCGATGAGGTTGTCGCCGGCGCTCATCCCGTCTCGGCGAGCCGGACCCGATCGCCGTCGGCGAGCGACTCCGGCGGCGACAGCACGACCCGCTCGCCGCTCCGCACGCCGGTCAGGACCTGCGCATTGCCACCCGCCGAGCGCCCGAGCGTCACCTGGCGGCGCTCGACCTTGCCGCCGGCATAGACGAACACCACGCCATCGCTCCCGCCGCCGCTCCCCTCCGTGCGCACCGCGGCGCTCGGCACCAGCACGCCGCTCGGGGCCGGCGCGGCCCCCGCATCCGGGCTCGCAGGAGCGAGGAACGCGACCCGCACGCCCATGTCGGGGACGATCCGTGGATCCTTCGACTTGATCGCGATCCGCACCTTGACGGTCGCCTTGCTGCGATCGGCGGTCGGGATGATCGCGATCACCTCCCCGGGGATCTTCCAGTCGGGGTACGCGTTCAGCATGGCCTCGACCGGCTGCCCCGCCGCGACACGACCGATGAAGGCCTCGTTCACGTCCACTTGGATCTCGAGCGAGTCCATGTCGACGATCGTCCCGATGCCGGTGCGCGTGAAGCCGCCGCCGGCGGAGACGGGCGAGATCATCTCGCCCGGCTGCGCCGCCTTCGCGACGACGACGCCGTCGAAGGGGGCGCGGATCTCGGTGTCGTCGAGCTGCACCTCCGCGACGGTGACCGACCGCTCCGCCACCCCGATCTGCTTCTCGCCGTTGATGAGCTTCGCACGCAGCGCGTCACGTTGCGCGCGCGCGGCGTCGAGCAACGCGACGGACGTGATGTGCTCCTTGGCGAGCGTGAGCTGTCGCGCGTAGTCCCGCTCCGCCTGGACGAGCTGCGCCTGCACCTCGCCGACCGCCGAGCGTGCCGCGGCGAGCTGCGCGCGCGCCAGGGCGAGCTGCGCCTGCGCCTCCGTCGCGTCGAGGCGCGCCAGCACCGCGCCTTCCTTCACCCGCATGCCTTCCTCGATCAGCACCTCGACGACCTTGCCGGTGATCTTCGCGGACACGGTCGCCTCGCGGCGCGCGGTCACATAGCCGCTCGCATCGAGCACGGACGCCCCGCCCGGCGCCTCACTGGCCGCGCGCGCCAACGCCGTCTGCACGACCGGCGCACGGCCGGTGCGCGCAACCGCCCATCCGAGGCCTGCGAGCACGGCGAGCGCGGCCACGATCAGGAGGACGCGACGGCGCGACGCCCGGGGCCGCGGGGCGTCCCGGCGCAGGCGCAGCCTCTCGAGCAGCTCGGCACTGTCGGAAGCCGGACGGTCGACGGACTCGGGCACCACTCGTATCTGCAACCGTATATCACCCGCCTGCGACGGTCACCTGACGGCCGGTTGAACGCGGGCGGCGGATAGTCAATCCTACGGCCCATGCCCGACCCGACGCACCCCGCCGACCCGACCCGGTGGCAGGAGATGGCCCGCAAGGAGCGCAAGGGCGCCGACCCGGCGGGGCTCGTCTGGCACACGCCCGAAGGGATCGACGTCAAGCCGCTCTACACCGCCGCCGACGTGGCCGGCCTCGACTTCGGCGACACCCTCCCCGGCACGTTCCCGTTCCTGCGCGGGCCGCGCGCCACCATGTACGCCGGCCAGCCGTGGACGATCCGCCAGTACGCCGGCTTCTCCACGGCCGAGGAGTCGAACGCCTTCTACCGCGCCAACCTCGCCGCCGGGCAGATGGGCCTCTCGGTCGCCTTCGACCTCGCCACCCACCGCGGCTACGACTCGGATCACCCGCGCGTGGTGGGCGACGTCGGCAAGGCGGGGGTCGCGATCGACTCCGTCGAGGACATGAAGATCCTCTTCGACGGCGTGCCGCTCGAGAAGATGTCGGTATCGATGACGATGAACGGCGCGGTGCTGCCCGTGCTCGCGAGCTTCATCGTGGCGGGCGAGGAGCAGGGCGTGCCGCGCGCCAGGCTCACCGGGACGATCCAGAACGACATCCTCAAGGAGTTCATGGTCCGCAACACCTACATCTACCCGCCGAAGCCGAGCATGCGCATCTGCGCCGACATCATCGAGTACACGAGCCGCGAGATGCCGAAGTTCAACTCGATCTCGATCAGCGGCTACCACATGCAGGAAGCCGGGGCGACGTGCGACCTCGAGCTGGCGTTCACCATCGCCGACGGGCTCGAGTACGTCCGCGCCGCGCTCTCGAAGGGGCTCGACGTCGACCAGTTCGCGGGGCGCCTGTCGTTCTTCTTCGCGATCGGGATGAACTTCTACATGGAGGTCGCCAAGCTGCGCGCGGCGCGGCTTCTCTGGGCCACCTTGATGAAGAAGCACTTCGCCCCGAAGCAGCAGACGTCGCTCATGTTGCGCACCCACTGCCAGACCTCGGGCGCGAGCCTCACCGAGCAGGACCCGTTCAACAACGTCATCCGCACGACCGTCGAGGCGATGGCCGCCGTCTTCGGCGGCACGCAATCGCTGCACACCAACTCCTTCGACGAGGCGATCGCGCTCCCGACCGATGCGTCGGCGCGGGTCGCGCGCAACACGCAGCTGATCCTGCAGCTCGAGACCGGCATCCCGAAGGTGGTCGACCCGTGGGGGGGCTCGTACTTCATGGAGTCGCTGACACACGCTCTCGCCGCCAAGGCGCTCGGCATCATCGAGGACGTCGAGCGGCTCGGCGGCATGACGAAGGCGATCGAGGCGGGCATGCCGAAGCTGCGCATCGAGGAGACGTCGGCGCGCCGGCAGGCGCGCATCGACCGCGGCGAGGACGTCATCGTCGGCGTCAACAAGTTCAAGCTCGCGGAGGAGCCGGAGATCGACACGCGCGAGATCGACAACCGTGCCGTGCGCGAGGCGCAGATCGCACGGCTGCAGCGGATCCGCGCGACACGCGACGCGACGAAGGTCGAGGCGGCGCTACGCGCCCTCACGACGGCGGCCGAGAGCGGCACGGGCAATCTGCTCGAGCTCGCCGTCGAGGCCGCGCGCGCGCGCGCGTCCGTCGGCGAGATCTCGGACGCGATGGAGAAGGTCTGGGGGCGCTACCACGCGGAGATCCGCTCGATCACCGGCGTCTACGGCAGCGCGTACGGCGACGACGCCGACTGGAAGGCGCTGCAGACCGACATCGAGCGCTTCGCGGCGGGGCACGGCCGCCGGCCGCGCATGCTCGTCGCCAAGATCGGTCAGGACGGCCACGACCGCGGCGCCAAGGTGATCGCCACGGCGTTCGCCGACCTCGGCTTCGACGTCGATGTGGGGACGCTCTTCCAGACGCCCGACGAGGTGGCGCGCCAGGCGGTCGAGAACGACGTCCACGTGATCGGCGTGTCGACGCAGTCCGGCGGCCACAAGACGCTGGTGCCGCAGCTCGTGAAGGAGCTCGAGAGGCTCGGCGCCGGCGACATCGTGGTCACCGTCGGCGGCATCATTCCGGCCAAGGACTACGCGTTCCTCGAGCAGGCCGGAGTGAAGGCGATCTTCGGACCGGGCACGCAGATTCCGGGCGCGGCACGCAAGGTGCTCGGCCTCATCGCGGCGCAGCCCGCGACCGCGGCGGTCGGCGCGTAGTCGGCCCGGTCGGACGGCGCCCCGCGACCGCTCTTCGTCGCCCTCGGCGACGTCGGGGACGCAGGGCTCACGATCCGGTGCAGCGGAACAGCCCGATCTTGCTCTTCGGCACCACGGTATCGTGCACCTTGGCGCTGAACGTCACCTTCGTGCCCGAGCGATCGACCCCGAAGTCCTCCTCGATCGTGCGGTAGATCGCGCCGGCCCCGAACAGATCGGTCGGAACGGGCGAGGTGTTGAGCGCGACGACGTCGGGGGCCCCTCCGACCAGGAAGATGCCGAACCGGGCCGTGCCCGAGCGCAGGCGTCCGCGGAATGCCTGCCGGCCGCCGTCGGTGAGATGCGAGAACGCGATCGTGCGGAGGAAGCCCGTCGAGCCCGGCACGCTGTCGCCGGTCGCGGTCAGGAGCGTGGTCGTCGGGCCGCTCGGGTCGAAATCGAAGAGACCGGTCACGTTCTCGACGCCCGCGGTCCGCGTGCGAAAGCCGACCACGTCCGAGGCGTTGATCTCGGGGATGCCGAGGATGCTGGCGTACGTCGTGCCGCCGATCGGCGTCGCGTCGCCGATCTGCGCCACCGAGACGAACCCGCCGCCGCTCTGCTCGTAGACGCCGTCGCGAGGGTGCTCGCCGGTGTCGTTGCAATCGACCTGTGTGGTCGTATGGAGGACGACGTTGCCGGAGTCGCCGAGATCGACCGAGGAGAACGCGCAGAACTGGCGCCCGTCGCCCGTCGGATCGCCGACGACCGCGACCGGGGTGATCGTCGTCGTGAGCGCCGTATAGCGGTAGACCCCGCTCGCCCCGCCCGCGACCGTGGCGAGGAACGCGACGTCGCCGTCCGCGTTGATGTCCGACACCATCGGAAAGACGCCGAAGAAGCCGCCGCCCGGAACCGGATCGGTGGTGCGCACCGCGGCGGCCAGGCCGCCGCCGGACTGCCGCACGAACACGCCCTCGCCGGTGGCGAGGTCTCCCCGGAAGGCCAGGTCGCCGTCGTCGTTGATGGAGGCATCGGTGAACTTCCTGAACTCGCTTCCGCCCGGCGCCACGTCGCCGGCCGTGGCGATGACGCTCGGCGCGCCGGCGCCGGGATAGAGATACAGCCGCTTCGGCGGGCCCTGAGGCTTGGAGACGAAGAGCACGTCGCCGCCCGCGTTGATGCGCGGCTCCTCGAACTTCGACTTGAACGCGCCCGCCATCGGATCGGGCGTGCCGCGCGTCGCGATGGTCGAGCACGTGAAGGTGAGGGCACCCGCTACGCGGGCCTGCGAGGTGAGCACCAGGCCGGCAAACACGAGCCCGGCGAGCAAGCGCGTATCCATGCGCATCGTCATGATTGTCTCCTCGTGACCGCGGGGGGAACGACCATCGAAACTCTGCCACGGTCGCGCATTTCGATTCAAGCGAAATGACGCATGTGCGGTCGCGCCCCATGTTGACCTGGGCGTGCGGCGACGACTACTCTCGGAGGCCGTCCCTTTCGGAGGAACTACGCCGCCGGCCCCGCGTCACCATCCACGCCGTCTCGCCCGGATTGCCGCGCTCGCGCTCATCGCCGTCGTCGGGCGATCGGTGTACGCGCAGAGCGTCGCCGACCCGAAGGTCGCGAAGACGATCGCCAAGTGCCAGGCGACGACGACCAAGGCGCAGACCGCCTACGCCTCCGTCACGATCAAGGCCTACAAGGCCTGCCTCGACGCCCTGTACTCGTGCACGCAGCTCAAGCCCGACGACGTCGGCTGTCTCTCGAAGGCGACCTTCGGCTGCGACAAGCGGCTCGCGAAGGTCGATGCGGCCGCGACGAGCCTCCGGATCACCATCGAGAAGGCATGCGGCACGGCGGCGATTCCCTTCGCGACGCTCGTCGATCCGGACGGCGCCGATCTCGACGTGGTGGCGTTCGATTGCACGCAGTTCGAGGTCCCCGTGCTCGCGAACCTCGGCGACTACGAGGAGTGTCTCGCGCGTGCCGGCCGCTGCTCGGCGGAGGAGCTCGTCCGCTTCGGCACGCCGCGCGCGGAGGAGCTGCTCGCGAGCATCGGACGTGACCTCCGCAGCGACTACTGCCCCGTGCCCGCGCCGACCGCGACGCCGAGCGCGAGCCCGACAGCGACGCCGCTCGCGACGCTCACCGCGACGGCCACACCGGTGCCCACGCCGACCGCAACGCCGGGCGGCCCGACCGCGACCAGCGTGACGCCGACGGCGACGCCGGGCGGCGGAGGCGGCGGCACGCCCACCCCGAGCGCCACGGCGACGGCGATCCCGTTCAACCGCGTATTCGTCACCTCGGGGACGGTCGCGGCAAACTTCGGCGGGCTCGCGCCAGGCGACACGCTCTGCCAGAGCGCGGCGACGAGCGCCGGCCTCGCCGGCACCTGGGTCGCGTGGCTGTCGGATGCCTCGACCGACGCGAAGAGCCGCCTCGGCGCGGCGCGCGGCTTCGTGCGCACCGACGGCACGCCGTTCGGCGATACGATCGCGAGCATCGCCGCGGGCCACCTGTTCCACACGCTGCGCCTCGACGAGCACGGCGTCGACGTCGGCACCGCGACGGTCTGGACGGGGACCGACGCCGACGGCACGAAGTCGTCCTCGACCTGCACCAACTGGACGACCACGTCCGGCAGCGCCGAGACCGGTACCACGGGCGGCGGCCCCGACGCCTGGACCGCGCGCATATCGCAGACCTGCAACGCGCAGCGCCACCTCTACTGCTTCGAGACCGACAAGACCGCGACCCTCACCCCGAGCGCCGCGCCGGGGAACACCATCTTCGTCAGCAACGGGACGTTCACGCCGGGCGGCGGCACGAGCGCGGCCGACGCGCTCTGCGACGGCGAAGCGAGCGCGGGCGGCCTCTCCGGCACCTACGTCGCCTTGCTCGCGACGTCGACGCAGAGCGCCGCGGCCCGCGTCGTGCTGTCGGCGCTGAACGTCCGCAAGGACGGCATCTCGGTCGGCTCCGGCCCGACCCTCGCGGCCGGGGGGACGCTGCCGAGCGGCATCTGGCAGACCGCGTCGGGCGCGTACGTGGGTGGCGGCGCGGTGTGGACGGGCGCCACGGCGCCGAACGTCGTCGGCACCGCCGCCTCGACGTGCAACGACTGGACCTCGACGACCTCGACGACGGGCATCTTCGGCCTCCCGATGTTCGCCGACGCCACCTGGTGGGACAGCGGCACGCAGACGTGCGGCACCGCGTTCCGGCTGTACTGCGTTCCCCAGTGAGGCCGGCGGGGGCAGATATCGCATGCGCGCAAGGTTCCGGCATGGCGCGAATCCGCGCATACTCGCGGCAGACGCGCACGATAGCGCGAGCGTGCAAGGTCACGACGATGCCGCGGGCTTGTTCCGCGATCGGGCCGGACGGACAACCATCGATAATCACTCCGATTTCTACAGCCGTGCGGCGGTCGTGGACCCGCGGCCGCTGGTCCTGCTCTTGCTGTCGTCCCGTCCGATGCTCCCGCTCTTCGCCCTCCTCCTGACCCTGCTGAACGTCGCGATCGCCGGTGCCGAGGAGCGGACCTTCGTCATCTCTCCTGCCGACCTCTCGCGGATGGTGAGCGAGTTCAACGCCCAGGCGATCGCGGCCTCGTCCACGCTGCGTAGCAAGGTGAAGATCCACGGCAGCGACGTGCGCTTCTTCGGCCGTAGCTGCCCGGCGCTCACCAGCGACGGCGGGGCCGCCGCCAGCCGCATCCGCGTCCTCGACGGCGCCAGCCGCGCCGCGCAGCTCTTCAGTCGCGCGCCGAATCTCGCGCTCGGCGCGGCGCTGCAGTCGATGGGCGCGGCCTCGTGGGCGCCGCCGGCCGTCGCGCACACCATGCAGCCGTCGTGGATCGTCGAGCCGGCGCCCGTGGCCGGCACGGTCGGCTTCTCGACGGCTGGATTCGCCGCCGGCGATCCGACCGGCACGATCGGCGGCGCGAGCGCGACCGACACGACGCCGAGCTTCGTCGTCGGTGTCGACGTGACCAACGGCGCGACCGAGCCCGCCGCGCTCGTCCTCGCGCTCACGACCGAGCTGCCGCCGACCCGACCGGGGCGGAAGCCGAAACGCAGCGAGTGCTTCCTCCTCGCTCATGCCTATCCCACCGACGTCCAGGCGCTGGTCGATCTCGTCGCCGCGACCGCGATCTCGAACGATCTGCGGAACCGTCTCGGCAACATCCTCGGCGACGCCCTCGACTGGCTCGCGAGGGGCAAGCCGACGCGTGCCGCACGGCAGACGAAGCGCTTCGCGCTCGAGGTCGCCGGTCGCTCGGGATCGGAGATCCCCGCCGACGCGGCCGAGCAGATGGTGACCCGCGCGTTGAAGGTGAGCGATGCGCTGGCACCCTGACCGGCGGCGGCGCACGTGGTCGTGGGGCGCGGCGCTCGCCCTCGGCATCCTGCTGGCGTTGCCGGCGCTCGCCCGTGCCACGCCGATGACGTTCCATCTCGAGGCGCGCGAGGCGCTCGCCAGCGTCGATCGCTACAACGCGTTTCTCGTCTCGCTCGGCAAGAGCGCAAAGGGCGTGAAGCTGATCCCGGGCGGCACGACGTTCGCCGGGCAGAGCTGCGCCGGCTTCGGCAGCGTCTTCCAGCTCGGATCGATCACGGTCCTGCGCGGCACGATGGCCCTCGCGGCCCGCGTCCCGTCGAAGAACGGGAAGAGCGCGGCCGCCCTCGCCGCCGTCTTCACCGCCGCCGGCGTCCGCAGCTGGACGCCGCCCGCGACCAACGCCGAGACCGACCTGCCGTTCTGGAGCGGCACGCCGATCGCCGACGGCGTCGCGTTCGCGGCCGAAGGCGTCGCGGCCGACAGCGACTCCGGCCTGCTCGCATCCGACGTCGGTCCGGGTGTCGTGCGTTTCCGTGCCGACGTCGGCGGCCCGCCGGACGCGACCGGGCGCTATCGATTCCTCGTCGAGCTGTACGGGCGCACCTCGTCGAACGATGGTGCCGCGCTGGTCGCGAAGGGCGAGCGGCGCTGCTTCACCTTCGTCGACGTCGCCCCGGTCGATCTCGCGGTGCTCGGCCAGCTCGTCGACGCCAACGTCGGCAACCCCAATCTCAACGGCGGGCTGAAGGCGCGTATCGCGAACATCCAGACGGCGCTCGATCGGCGCGACACCCAGGGCGCGCTCGATACCCTCGCCGTGTTCACCTCGTCGGTGATCTCGCGGCTCAGCTCGCTCGACGCGAGCCCGTCGCTGGCGAACGCCAAGGCACGGCTCCTCACCGAGGCGGCGTTCCGCATCCGCCGCGGCATCCTCTTCAGCCCGGCGTCCGCCCAGTGCGGCAACGGGACCCGCGAGACCGGCGAGGCCTGCGACGGCGCCGATCTCGGCGGCTTCAGTTGCGCCACGCTCGGCTTCAAGACGGGCACCCTCGCCTGCGACGCGACGTGCCGGCTCGACACCAGCCAGTGCGTCGCCCAGTCGGCGTGCGGCAACGGCATCCTCGAGGCCGGCGAGGAGTGCGACAACGGCAGCGCCAACTCCGACACCGCACCGGACGCCTGCCGGACGAACTGCGTGTTCGCGTTCTGCGGCGACGGCGTCATCGACTCCTTCGAGGACTGCGAGGGCAAGAACCTGGGTGGCGAGACGTGCCTCACGCTCGGCTACGACGGCGGCTCCCTCAAGTGCGATTCGGAGGAGTGCGAGTTCGACGACGAGAGATGCACGATCGAAGGCGAATGAGCGCGCCCCGGCCGTAGCGGGCGGGTAGTGGTCCCGTCGGCCCCCGCGGACCGCGGGCGGGATCCGCTTGCCTGACGGCGGCGATCCACCATGATGCGCCCCATGCCGGCCGACGATCCCCTCGACCCCGGCGCCTGTCGCGCCGCCAGCACGACGGTCGACGCCGACCACCCGGCGGTGCGCGCCTTCGCGGCACGCGCCGCGGGCGACGCGGTGGACGACCGCACGCGCGCCGTCCGCCTCTACTACGCGGTGCGCGACGGCATCCGCTACGATCCCTACGGCATCGCCCTCGACGCCGACGGCCTGCGCGCCTCGACGACGCTCGCGCGCGGCCGCGGCTGGTGCGTCGCGAAGGCGGTCCTGCTCGCGGCGGGCTGCCGCGCCGTCGGCATTCCCGCGCGTCTCGGGTTCGCCGACGTCCGCAACCACCTCTCGACCGAGCGCATGCGGCGCAGCATGCGGACGGACGTCTTCTACTGGCACGGCTACACGTCGATCCGGCTGGGCGGCCGCTGGCTGAAGGCGACACCCGCGTTCAACGTCGAGCTGTGCGAGAAGTTCGAGCTCGCGCCGCTCGAGTTCGACGGCCGCGGCGATTCCCTCTTCCACGCCTTCACGCCGGACGGCACGCGCCACATGGAATACCTGCGCTATCGCGACGAGTACGTCGACGTGCCGATCGACGCCATCCGCGCCACCTTCGCGGCCGAGTATGCGGGCACGGCGGCGGGCGGCGACGCCGCCGGCGCCGATTTCGACCGCGACGTCGAGGCGGAAACCCGCAAATAGCGGCCGCGCCGCTGGGCCGACATGGCATTCGCCACGCGATGTCCGGCACTCGCGTAATTCGATCGCAACCCGCTCTTCACACGGTCGCAATGGACGGGGTGGTATGCTCGTTTGCGTTTGGTGGCCTTCGAGCACAGCCGAACGGGACCTGACGATCAGGCGCACCCGGACGGATCGCGCTTCCGGGTCGGTCTCGCGCGTGACGCGTGGGAGGTCCTCGAAGCGCAGCGCCTGCGCTGGCGCGTCTACCGCGAAAGCCTCGACGCCGACCTCCCCGCCGGCGGCGTCGATGCCGACGCGTTCGACGGCCACTGCGACCATCTCCTCGTCCGCGACAGCGATACCGAGGCGATCGTCGGCACGTACCGCATCCTGCTTCCCGAGCGGGTCCGCGCGGCCGGCGGCTACTACTCGGCGACGGAGTTCGATCTCGGCCGCATCGTGATCCACGGCGCCCGGGTCGCCGAGCTCGGACGCGCCTGCGTGCATCCCGCGTACCGCACCGGCAGCGTGATCACGCTCCTGCTCGCCGGGCTGACGACGTACCTGACCGAGCACGACTGCGAGTACGTGATCGGCTGTGCGAGCATCAGCCTCGCGGGAGGTGCGGAGCGCGCCGCCGCGATCTGCCGCCGGCTGCTGCGCGAGCATCGCAGCCCCGTCGAATGGCACGCCTTTCCCCGGGCGGCGTTCCCCTTCGAGTCGATCGCCGCGGCCGACGGCGACGTGCCGCTGCCCCCCCTGGTGAAGGCGTACCTCCGTCTCGGCGCAACCGTCTGCAGCGAGCCGGCGTGGGACCAGCGGTTCAAGACCGCCGATCTCCTGCTGATCCTTCCCCTGGCACGCATGGCGCCGCGCTACCGCAGCCGGCTCCTGCGGCAGGCGCCGACGACATGAGGCGGCGCGCGGAGACGCGCCTCGTCCGGCGCACGCGGCGCCTCGCGCGCTTCGCGAGCCGCATCCTCCTCACCTGGGCGCGCGCGCTCGGCACGTCCACGGACCCCCGCGTGACGGCCGCGCTCGCGGTCGACTGCGCACGGCGTACGCTCGCGAGTCTCGGCGTCGAGGTCACGGTTCGCGGCGAGCCGCAGCTCCGCGACGGGCCGCTCCTCGTCGTGGCGAACCACGTCTCGTGGCTCGACGTCTATCTGTTGAACGCGCTCACGCCGGCGCGCTTCGTCGCCAAATCGGAGGTGCGCGGCTGGCCGGTCGTCGGACCGATCGCGGCCGCCTTCGGCACGTTCTTCATCGTGCGCGGCAGCTATCGCGATGCCGCGCGCGTGAAGGACGCGATCGCCGCGGCGCTGCGCGACGGCGGGCGTGTGGTCGTCTTTCCGGAAGGGACGACGACCGACGGCACGCGCGTCGGACGCTTCCATGCCGCGCTCCTCCAGGCGGCGGTGGATGCCGGCGTGCCGGTGCAGGCGGTGGCGATCCGCTACGTCGCGCCCGAGGGCGGGCCCGATCCGGCGGCGGCGTTCATCGACGACATGTCGTTCGTCGAGTCGCTGCGACGCGTGCTCGGCCGGACGCACATCGCCGCGGAGGTGCACATCGCGCCCGCCTTCCCGTCGGCGCGTCGATCGCGCCGCGAGCTGGTGTTCGCGGCCCGGCGATGGATCACCGCCGCGTTGGGCGTGGAGGATCCCTGGTGCGAGGTTGCCCCCACGGCGCCCGCATCACGGCGCCGCCGCCGCGCCGCCTGACGCGAGGGGCGCGCTCCGGGCGGAGGCGGCCGGCCCCGCTCGTTGCGCTGTCGCTGGGCGTGGAGGTAGACGCATCCGATGCGCCTCTCCCGACTCGCAGCGATGCTCGCCATCGTGCCGATGTGACGGGCGGACCGCAGGTCGATCTCGGCGCGGGCGACGACGTCCTGTCGGTCTTCCAGACGGACGTCGGCGAGTCGCGCACGGTGAAGGGCGGCACGGACCTGGACCTGATCGTGGTCTCCACCGAGAGGATCGGAAAGCACGTCGGCGTCAACGCCGGTGGGGACAGCAATCACGTCTTCTCTACGGGCACCGACATGGTCACCGAGTGATCCGCGGCGCGGCTCCGCGCTGGCGCGCCGAGCCGTTCCGGCTGTTCTTTCCGCTCGCCGTCCTGCTCGGCTGGGTCGGGGTGGCCCCCTGGCTGCTCTACGATCTCGGGGTGGTGGCGACCTACTCCTGCCTCTTCCACGGCCTGGTGCAGATGCAGGCCTTCATGATGGCCTTCGCCCTCGGCTTTCTCCTGACCGCGCTGCCGCGACGCACGCGCAGCGCGGCGCCCGCCGCGCTCGAGATGGCGATCGGCGTCGCCTGTCTCGCGATCGTCGCCGTCGCGGCGGCGGCCGAGCGCTGGGCGTATGCCCAGCTCGCCTACGCGGTCCTCTTCCTCCTGCTCCTGCAGTTCGCGCTGCGGCGCTTCCTCGGCGCGCGCGCCGGCCGCCGACCGCCCGCCCCCTTCGTGTTGATCCCGATCGGGGTCGCGCACGGGCTCGGGGGCGCGGCGCTGATCGCGACGTCGACGCTCGCGACGGCGCCGACGTGGACCCTCGCACTCGGCCGCCTCTGCGTCGAGCAGGGGGTCTTCCTGTGTTTCGCCGTCGGCATCGGCGGGCTCGTCCTGCCGCTCATGGCGGGAAAACCGCCACCCCCCGACCTCGACGGGTCGCCGCGTGAGCGCCTGAGGGCGGCCGTCTATGCGACCGCCGGCGTGATGATCTTCCTCAGCCTGCTCCTCGAGCAGGTGGGCGCGACCCGCGCCGGCCCCCTCGTCCGCGCCGCCGTCGTCGCGCTCGGTCTCGGCCTGGCCGGGGCGGGGCGCCGGCCGCGGAAGCCGGGGCTCCATCGGCGGCTGGTCTGGCTCGCCGCGTGGTTGATGCCGCTCGGCCTCGCCGCCTCCGGCGTGCTCCCGGACTATCGCGTGCCGGCGTTGCACGTCCTCTTCATCGGCGGATTCAGCCTCATGGCATTCGGGGTCGCGACCCACGTCGTCTTCGGCCATCTCGATCTGGAGGACTTCGCCGCCGGGCGTCCGGCGGCGATCGTCGTCCTGGCCGTCACCTTCGTCCTCGCCATGCTCGCGCGCGTCGCCGCCGACTGGAGCCATACCTACTTCGACCACCTCGCCTGGGCCGCCGCGGTGTGGCTCGCCGGCTCCGCCGTCTGGCTGGGCTTTCTCGGTCCGCGGCTGCTCTCGCCGGACTGAGGGCGGCATCGATGGCAGACGCGAGGGGACCGGTCGCGGCTTGACTCCTCGCACGGGAGCGCCAACATCACGCGATGGGCTTCCTGAGCTTCGCCGAGCAGGCGTTGCACTATTTCAATCGCGAGCACGAGGACGTCCGTCGCACGATTCTCGCCACACCCGCGGCATGGCGGGCCGCCGACGTCGGCGAGTGGATCGTGACCCTCACCGGCGCCGACATCGCGGAGATCGAGGGCGCCCTCGGCGCCGTACGCGCCCGCGAGGTCGCACTGGACGCCATGCGACGCGAGGACTTCCCACTGCCGACGCTGGCGCCGCGCGTACGCGCATGGACGCGGGAGCTCACCGACGGGCGCGGCTTCCTCGTCGTCCGCGGCCTGCCGGTGGAGCGCTGGAGCGAGGACGAGGCGGCCGCGGCGTACTGGGGCCTCGGGCTGCACCTCGGGCACCCGGGCGCGCAGAATCCGCAGAACGAGCTGCTCGGCCACGTCGTCGACACCGGAGAGGATGGCGCCAACCCGTACGTGCGGCGCTACCGGACCGCGGGCGACATCGCCTATCACTGCGATCTCGCCGACGCCGTCGGCCTGCTGTGCCTGCGGACGGCGAAGCGCGGCGGCGCGAGCCGCATCGTCAGCTCGGTCTCCGTCTACAACGAGCTGCTGCGTCGCCGTCCCGACCTCGTCGCCCGTCTCTACGAGCCGTTCTACCTCGACCGCCGCGACGAGCACGGGAGCGGCCCGCCGTGGGTGCCCGTGGTTCCCTGCCGGCACGCGCGCGGACGGCTCCGCACGTTCTACCACAGCGACTACTTCCGCTCGGCCGTTCGCCACCCCGACGTGCCGCCGTTCAGCGACGACGAACGGCAGCTGCTCGATCTCTACGAGGCGATCGCCGACGAGCCGGATCTCCATCTCGACATGCAATTCGCGCCCGGCGACATCCAGCTGCTGTCGAACCACGTGATCCTGCACGCGCGCACCGCCTACGAGGACCACGCCGAGCCGGCGCGCAGGCGCCATCTCCTGCGGCTCTGGCTGTCGCTCGACTGAGGCGCCTGGTCAGGTTCTTGGCACCGCCGCGGCGCCCCGGTCCGGACGCCTGACATCCCCGCCCGCGCCGGCGTCGATTCCGCCGGGCCCGTCGGGCGGGCACGACACGTGCATTCCCCGCCCGCGGGAGAGCCCATGCGACCGCGCTACCCACGAGTCGACGTCCCCGGTGATCGCCACGACGGCATCATGGCGCGCGACGGACATCTGGTCGGCGTCTCGCGTACCCGGGCGGTGTGGCGCTTCGGCTATCCGAGCTGCTCCGCGGCGGCGATCGCCTTCGGCACCGACACCCGCGATGGCTTCAAATGGGCCCTCACCACCCACGATGGCGCGGTGCTCGCCGAGTATTGCGGCCGGCCGTCGCAGCTTCCGCCGCGCTTCCGGCGGGTGCTCGACGCGCCGCTGACGTAGCGCCGACGGCGACCGCGCTTCCGCCCTGGCGAGCGCGGACATCGGCGCCTGCGTGCGCTGCGTCGGCAATTGCCCGGTCTTCGACGAGCCGCGCGCGAGGGTCGCGGCGAGGGGCACGATGTCGCCGCTCGCGTCGAGCGTGCCGGCCGTCTCGCGCACGGCGACGAGACGGGAGCTGGAACGCATGCGCGGACCCTCCGTCTGGAATGCCGGCAGTACGGCCGCGGAAAAGGGGGCAGCCTAGGGCACGAGCACCGCCGCGCCCTCCACCCGGCCGTCCCGCAGGCTGGTGAGCGCATCGTTCGCCGCGGCCAGGGGAAACGCGACCGTGGCCGTACGCACGGGAACCCGCGGCGCGATCGCGAGGAACTCGTCGCCATCCTCGCGGGTCAGGTTCGCGACCGAGCGCACCACGCGCTCCTCCCACAGGAGGCGATAGGGAAAGCGCGGGATGTCGCTCATGTGGATGCCGGCGCACACCACCGTGCCGCCCCTCGTGGTCGCCGCGAGCGCCGCGGGAACGAGCGCGCCGACGGGCGCGAAGATCAGCGCCGCGTCGAGCGGCTCGGGCGGCGTCGCGTCGGAACCGCCGGCCCAGATCGCCCCGAGCCCGCGCGCGAAGCGCTGCCCGGCCTCGTCGCCGGGCTTGGTGAAGGCATAGACCCGCTGCCCGCGATGGCGGGCGACCTGGACGGCGATGTGGGCCGCGGCGCCGAAGCCGTACAGCCCGAGACGGCGCGCGTCGCCCGCGAGGCGGAGCGCGCGGTAGCCGATCAGCCCGGCGCAGAGCAGCGGTGCCGCCTCGACGTCGCCGAAGCCCGCAGGGAGCGCGAAGCAGAAGCGGGCGTCGGCGACGGCGTACTCGGCGTAGCCGCCGTCGATCTGGTAGCCGGTGAAACGGGCGCGCTCGCAGAGGTTCTCGCGACCGGCGACGCACCACGCGCAGCGGCCGCATGTCCAGCCGAGCCATGGGACGCCCACCCGGTCGCCCTCGCGCACGCGCTCGACGGCCGCGCCGGTCGCGACGACGGTGCCGACGATCTCGTGACCCGGGACGAGCGGGAGCGTCGGGCTCGTCAGCTCGCCATCGACGATGTGCAGGTCGGTGCGGCAGACGCCGCAGGCGCGGACGCGCAGCAACACCTGGCCCGCGCCGGGCACCGGGACGGACCGCTCGACGTCGAGCCGCAACGGTGCGCGCGCCGTCTCGAGTACCATCGCCCGCATCGCGGCCTCCGCGCCATCAGCCTAGCATCTTCCTCACATCCAGAGCGACCAGTGGCGGCTCGCGAGCACGTAGGCGGCGAGGAGGGCGTTCGTCGTCGCATGCGCCAGCACGGCATCGCCGAGCTCGCCCCGCCGGCGAAAGCAGAGGAAGTAGAGCACCCCGGCGAGCGTACCCGCGAGCACGCGGCTGTGCATCGCGCCGAAGAGCAGCGACGAGCCGAGACACGCGAGCCAGGAGCACTGTCGCGGCGACAGCCGCGCGAAGTCGGCGCTGGCGAGACGGCGGGCGACGTACCCGCGGAAGGCGAGCTCCTCGGCGATCGGCACGGTGACGATCGCGCCGAGCACCCGGCACGCGAGCCACAGCCCCGCCACGACGGGCGGCAGGGCGCCGAGCGCGGCGCCGAGGTCCGGCGTCGCGGCCGGCGTGCGTTCGAGCGCCATCCACAGCGCGAACGCGACGGCACCGTAGCCGACCGCCGTCCACGACCAGGTGGCGCGCAGCATGCCGTAGCCGCGGCGCAGCAGCCAGAGCGTCACGAGCACGGCACCGACGCGCAGCGGATACGCGGCGTCGAGGCCTCCCGTGGAGAGCATGCCGGTCAGCATGGTCGCCCCGAGGGCCACCAGGAAGGGCAGCAGGTACGCGGCGGGCCCCTCGAGTCGCGCCGGCGCGCGAGCGGCCGCGCTCGCCGGCACGCCGGCGGCGGCGGCGCGGCCGAAGAAGCATGAGCGGCTCGCCGTCCCCCCGAGCACCAGCGCGACCGCCGAGAACAGCAGCGCCCCGCTGTAGGCGTGGAACCCGCCGAGCGCGACGTCGGGCGAGAGCCAGGTGCCGACGGCGATGAGCGCGGTCAGGCGAAGGGCGTTCGCGAGCCAGATCGCCACCGTGCCGATCGGCAGAAGCAGGAGGGCGCGCGGAAAGCGCAGGGCGTCGCGGAAGAGCCACAGATAGACGGCGAGGAACACCCAGATGAGCCCGATGCCCTCGTACCCCGAGCACGCACTCAGGATGCGGACGGAGAAGCGGCTCGTACCGACGAGAAGCTCCGGGGCGTCCACGACCGCGTCGGTCGTCATGAGGCGGACGAGCGCGCCGACGAGCGCGAGGGTCGTGTGGCGCAGCGGCTCCCACCACGTCTCCGTCCAGAGTCCCGCCATCCAGGCGGCGCATCCCACGCCGGCCGCGGCGAGCAGCAGCGGCCCCGTGCGGCGCGCCAACCCGGCCAGGACCCGCGGCGGCCAGAGGCAGAGCACCCAGAAGAGCAGCGCGACCACGCCGATCGAGAGCCAGCTCACGATCCAGGGCCACTGCACGGTGGCGCGGGCGAAGCTCCCCTCGAGGATCGCCGCCGTCAGCCTGGCGAAGAGCGCGAGCGCGGCGAGGTGCGCGGCGAGGAACGGCCACGCGCGCCCCGCGCGTCCCGCCTCCACCGACGTCCGGCGCACCTCGCGGCGCAGGCGCTCGCCGCCGATCAGGATCGCGGCCGTGGCGATCGCGAGCCCGAGGGGCGGCAGGAACATCTTCACGTCCCACAGCGCCTCCGCCCACCACGGCTGGCCGTTCCGACGCAGCGTGCTGGTGTCGAACCGCAGCATGAGCGCGATGAGCTCGACGCCGAGCAGGGCGAGGAGCCCGAGGCCGCCCGGCCGCACCGCCGACGCACGCGCTCCGCCGACCTCCCGCATCGCCGACACCCGTGTCAGCGCGGACGGCGATCGAGGACGACGAGCAGCCCACCGACGACGAGCGCGATCGCGGTGGCGCACACGCCGCCGTCGATCTCGGGCGCCGCGGCCGAGGACGCGTGCGGCCCGTCGAAGGTGCCGTGATCGGACGCGCCGCGGAGCGCGGCGATCTCCCCCGGGTCGCCGCGGTGGCCCAGGGCGGAGGCCGGCGCGGCGGTCATCATGAGCAGTCCGGCACCGAGGAGGGCGCCGAGAAGGATGCGAGCGAATCGACGATGGACGTGCACAGGCGTTCCCTCCAGTGGATTTGCAGGAGAGGGGGAGCACATCGTGTGCCACACACGCAATGCGCTGGCGTGGTCCGCACGACATCGGCCGGCGCAGCTCACGACACACGGGTGTGTCAGCAGCGCCCATCGAGGGCGCCGAGCGCACACGGCGGCGCTTCGCCGCGGCGCCGCACGCGGCCGTTCGCCGTCGCGCGGGCGAGCACCGCCGCGTGCGTGTCGCCGCGTCACCTCGCATGCCGGGAGCGTGCCGCGAATACGGATTGCCGTCCGTGCCCGCGCCAGGCGTACTATCGTCCCGATGCTCGTGCGGCGGATTGCCCTCGTGATCCTGGCCATCGCCCTCGGCCTCGTCCTGCAGTCCCTGCTGCGCCGGCATCTCGCCGCCCTCCAGGTACGCGCCGTGGACGACGCCGTCGGCGCGCGGACGCAGCTCGCCGGCGAGCTGCGGGTCGGCGGCCTCGCCCTCTTCGGCCTGACCGCGCTCCTCGGCGCCTCCCTGGCGGTGACGGCCTTCCACGGCCGGCGGCTCGGCCGGTTCCCGCCGAGCGGCTCACGGATGTGGAGCGGGACACGCACGCTCACGGGCGTGGCGGCGCGGCGGGCGGCGCTCGCCGGGATGGTTCTCGGCACGACCCTCCTGCTGTGCTCGCTGGCGGGCGCGGCCATCACCCTGGAGATGGTGACGCGCCTGCTCGCCTGTCGGGCGCCCTGAGATCGTACCGGCCCACGCGGTGGACTTGGGCGGGCGCGCGTGCCATCCCTCGCGTCCATCATGGATACGGGCGACATCGTCATTCCAAAGGGCATGGAGGCGTTCCACGACCGGCTGCACTTCGCGCCGGCGGTGCGTGCCGGCGGCCGGCTGTACTGCGCGGGGGTGATCGGCGTCGGGCCCGACGGCCAGGCGTCCGCGGATCCGGAGACGCAGTTCGTGCAGGCGTTCGAGCTGCTGCGGTCGGTCCTGACGGAGGCCGGCGTCGGGTTCGCCGACGTGATCGACGTGACGACCTTCCACGTCGGGCTGCAGGCGCACCTGCGCACGTTCGCCAAGGTGAAGGATCGCTACCTCGCCCCGCCCTACCCGGCGTGGACCGCGATCGGCGTCTCCGAGCTGGCGGTGCCCGGCGGACTCGTCGAGATCAAGGTCGTGGCGCAGCTGTCGTCCTAGGAGGGATCGCATGGAGTCCCTGGCAGCGAATCCCGCGTTCAGGACGTATGCGCTGTGCGCGGCGATCCTTGCCCTGAAGATGCTCGTTTCGGCGTTCTACACGGGCTCGCGCCGCCAACGACACCAGGGCTACGTCAACGCGGAGGACGCGCGCGTCTTCGGCCAGGCCGGCGCGACGGCGGGCCGCGACGAGGCGCCCGAGGTGGCGCACGCGCTGCGCATCCAGCGCAACGACCTCGAGAACATCCCGGCCTTCTTCGCGATTGCCCTGGTCTACGTCCTCCTGGGCGCGAGCGCCCGCGGCGCGACGGCTTATTGTTGGACGTTCACGCTGGCGCGGATCGCGCACACGATCCTCTACACCAACAACATCCAACCCTGGCGCGCCGTCAGCTACGGTGTCGGCACGCTCGCGATGCTCGGCATGATCGTGCAGATCATCCGCGCGACGCTGTAGGCGCGCTCCTGATCGCCGCCGATCGCGGCGACGGCCTCACCTCCTCGGCGCGCATGATCTCCGGCGCGACGCACCCCACCTTGACGTGGCGGCCTCCCGCCCCCTAGTGGGATCCCGTGACCCTCAACGACTGGTACGCGCACGGCAACCGGGCGCCCATGCAGCTCCCGAGCGGCGCCTGGGGGGTCTTCACCCGCGTCGACGGCAGCGGCGCGTGGTGCACGCTGTTCCACGGTTTCCCGACGTCCTCATGGGATTGGCACCAGGTGTGGCCCGTGGTCATCGCGCGGCGTCGCGCGCTGACGTTCGACTTCCTCGGTTTCGGCGACTCGGACAAGCCGCGCGAGCACGCCTACAGCATCCACGAGCAGGCGGACCTCGCCGCCGCCGTCTGGCGCCGCCATGCCGTGACGCACACCGATCTCGTCGTGCACGACTACGGCGTCTCGGTCGCACAGGAGATCCTCGCGCGCCACGCCGAGGGCACCCTCGACGTCGAGCTGACCAGCGTCACCTTCCTGAACGGCGGCCTCTACCCCGACCTGCACCGACCGCAGCCCGGGCAATTGATGCTGCTCGACCCGGTGCAGGGCCCGAAGGTCGGTGACCTCATGTCCGGCGAGACGTTCGCCGCGGCACTCCGCGCCACCTACGCCCCGGAGCGGCAGCCGACGATCTCCGAGCTCGCCGATCAGTGGGCGACGGTGTGCATGAGCGACGGCCACCGCATCGGCCATCGCCTGATCCAGTACATCCGCGACCGCGAGCGCCACGCGGCGCGCTGGGTCACGGCGCTCGAGACGACCCGCGTTCCGCGGCATTTCCTCTGGGGCATGCTCGATCCCGTGTCCGGTGCGCACATGCTGGCACGGGTCGCCGAGCGCATGCCGGCTGCGGACATCGTGCGGCTCGAGGACGTCGCCCACTGGCCGCAGCTCGAGGATCCCGACAGCGTCGGTACCCACCTCGAACGCATCCTGCACTGACGGTACGACCGTGCCCGGGCGCGCGGTGTCGATTCCGGAGAGGGCTCGCCCGTCGGCGCGCCGCGTTCGTCCGCGCGGACCCGGTCGCCGATGGGCATCACGCTCGGGAGCCGTCAGGCCTCGACCGCGCGCGCCGACGGCACGGGCAGCACGGGGACGACGACCACGAACACCGACCCGGCGCCGACCGTGCTCTCGACGCCGACGGTCCCTCCCAGCACGTCGACGAGCCGCTTGACGATGTGCAGCCCAAGGCCGACGCCGCCGAAGCGCCGCGTCGACGAGGCATCCACCTGGCGAAACATCTCGAAGACGATCGGGAGGTCCTCGGGACCGATGCCGATGCCGGTGTCGCGCACCTCCAACGTGAGTCGCGCCCCGTCCCAGGTCGCCGTCGTCTCGACGCGTCCCGCGTGCGTGAACTTGAGCGCGTTGCCGACGAGGTTCTTGAGGATCGTCCTGACCTTCACCTTGTCGGTGAGGACCGTGTGGCCCGTGAGCCGATCGTTCCACGCCAGGGTGACGTGCGCGCCGACGAGCGGCGCCAGCTCGCGATCGAGCTCGCGGAAGAGCTCACCCACCTCCACGACATCGGAGCTCACGCTGTCGCGCCCCGACTCCAGACGGCCGAGGTCGAGCGTCGCGTTCACCAGCTCCAGGAGCTCGAGCGCCGAGCGCTGGATGCGCGACAGCGTGTCGTCCTGCTCGGGGCTCAACTCTCCCAGCACCCGATCGGTGAGCATCCCCGCATAGCCCATGATGACGTTGAGGGGGGTGCGCAGCTCGTGCGACATGGTGGCGACGAACTCGGACTTGAGCCGGCTCGCGGCCTGCAGGTCGCGGATGAGGCGGGCGTTGGCGGCCGCGATCGCGGTCGCATGCGCGATGCCGGCGGCCAACCGCCGCTGCTCGGCCGAGAAGGCACCGCGCCGCGTGCGATAGCCGTGCACCTGCGCACCGATCAGGACGCCGCCCACCAGCACGGGCGCGTACAGGACGGAGGCCGCGTCCATCCGGCGCAGGAGCGCCGGCGGCACGAGCGACTGCGTATCGGCCGACACGATGGCGAGCAGGCCGTCGGGGTCGAGCGTGTCCGCGGCCGGGAGGTTGTCCGCGGAGAAGGCGAGCTGCGCCATCTCCGTGCGGATACCGGGACGCACGCCGGCGCTGTCCGTCATGCGCGCCAGGCCGGTCGCCTCGTCGCGCGTGAACGTGCAGCTCCAATCGCAGGCAAGCACCTCCACGGCCAGGGCATTGACGCGCTCCATCATGTCCGGCTGCCCCAGACGGGCGCTGAGCGTTTGTCCGACCTCGACGAGGACCGCCGCGATCCGCGCCTCCCCTTCCGCTCGGCGCTTCGCCACCTCGAGATCGTGCTCCACCCGCACGCGCTCGCGGCGGGCGCGCTCGACCGCGTGCGCGAGGCTGATCGAGGCGAGGAACACGATCGAGCCCGGCGCCGACGCATACCCGAGGCTCGCGAGCGAGCCGGTGCAGAGCACGACCGACAGGCCGCCGCACAGGACCATCACCAGGACCAGCACGATCTGCGGGCCCGCACCCCAGGGCAGCAACGTCGCCGTGATCATCGAGGTCGCGAGCGCGGTCAGCCCGGTGCCCTCCGGGTTGCTCGACAGGACGTCGGACCACACCCCGGTGCCGAACGTGCCCGCAAGCGCCATGATCGGCACCGCTACCAGGCCGCGCCAGCTTCGCACCCGTCCCAGGGCGAGGAACGCGACCGCGATGAAGGTCTCCTGCAGCAGCGTGATCAACGACAGCGGAACGATCACGTCACGATGCACCGCGTAGTCGGCGACCCAGAGGAACCCGAGGCTGACGACGGTGATCCACAGGCCGACGCGGACGCGCTCGCGCAGCAGGACGGCGCGCTCGCCGCCGAGCTCCGAATGCGGCATGCCGTCGTCAGTCGCCATGGCTCGCGAGCGTCATTTTGATGACACCTCGACGCGGGGAGCAGCGTCCGCGGCTCCTGCGGACCATCGCGCCGTACACGGCGTTGCATCCAGCAACCCGCGTGCCGGCCGGCATGCCCCGGGTGGCCGTTTCCGCGCGGCGGGAGCGGCGCGACCTACTGCTGGAAGACCGGCCAGTGATCGACGATCTCGCCGCCGCGCATCACCACCAGGTCGCCGAACTGCAGCATCACGAACTCGCTCTGCGTGGGCCGCAGGAACACGTAGTCGTCGACCTGCAGCGGGACGGCGGCCGAGCCGTTCACCATCTCCTGGTTGGAGCTGCGACCGAAGAGCGCGTTGGTGCGCAGGCCCCGCGGCGACTCGAGGTGGGCCATCCAGTAGCCGCCGTAGAGGAAGAACGTCCGCGCGCGATTCGGGTCCCACCACTCGACCAGGTGCGACAGCGCGTCGGAGCCGGGAAGCCGGGCGCCCGCGGCCGTCTTCAACACCGGCGTCGCGATGAACAGCGCCGGCACGTGGTCCGCGAGGGTGTCGATGTCGAAGTCGGTCGGCTTCACCATCGCCGAGCCGACCGAGAGATCGTTCAGCACGTCCGCGTGCTCGTACAGGCGGTACGTCGGGCTGCCGGCGCCGTTCAACGTGAGCCGGTCGTTCCACAGCTGCGGGTAGTGCCGGCGCGTGTAGTCGAGGTAGCCCTGGTACGTCGTGAGCACGTCGTGGAAAAGCGCGTCGCGCGAGCGCAGCCAGGACGGGACCTTGACGACGTGCGGGTCGTAGCCCATGAACCCGCCGAGCTCGAGGCGCTCGGGGTGCGCGGCGACGAGGGCGAGGATGCGCTCCAGCGCGGCGACGTCGGCGACGCCGCCGCGGTGGAGCCCGACGTCGATCTCGATGTTGACGCGCAGGCGTTGGCCGAGCGTGTCGCCCAGACGGCGGTACTCCTCGAGGCGTTCGGGCGTGTCGATGAGCCACTGCAGCTGGCGCGCGGGGTCGAAGTCGCCGTGCAGGCGGCGGTAGAACTCCTGCGCGGCGCGCACCGGCATGGGCTTTCCGAGCAGCACGTCCGCGCGCGGCAGCCGTTCCGCGACCAGGTTGAGGAACGGCTGGCTGAACGACATGACGCGGTCGGTGTGCGCATGCGCGAAGAGGTACTCGATCAGCGGGATCGACGGCAGCGACTTGTCGACGACGCGGTAGTGCTTCGGCGGGCGGATGGATCGCGTCAGCACGGCGATGTTGTGATCGAGGCGGTCGAGATCGAGGATCAGCGACGGCCGCGCCGGCCCGCGCTCGCGCAGTGTCTGGTTCAACGCGCGGAAATAGTCGTCGTACCCGCCGCCGTCGTCGCGCGGGCGCGCGAGCCACAGGAGCGCCGCCGCCCCGATCGCCGCGATCGCGCCGAGACTGCGCAGGGTCACGCGGGCTCCAGCAGCTGCCGCAGGTAGTGGTTCAGGAACTTGCCGCCGGGATCGAGGCGCCTCCGCACCGCCTGGAACGCGTCCCACTGCGGGTAGAGGGGCGCGAGATCCCTGGCGGTGAGCGTGTGGAGCTTGCCCCAATGCGGGCGTCCCTCGTACTTCCAGAAGATCGGCTCGACCACGGCGAACAGCTCCCGGTAGTCGACCTTGTAGTACTGGTGCACGGAGATGGCGACGCTCGGGCGCTCGTAGAACGGGCTGAGCCAGCAGTCGTCGGCGGCGACCGTGCGATACTCGAGCGGGAAGAGCGTCGTGAGGCCGCTGCGACGCACGGTATCGAGGATCTCCTCGACGCACGCCGGTCCGTGCCGCGCCGGGATCTCGTACTCCATCTCGTTGAAACGCACGCGCCGCGGGCTCGGAAAGATCCGGTACGCGCGATCGACCCGGTCGGTGCTCGGCGCGGCCGCCATCAGCAGGCGCTGCACCCCGCCCGCGAGCGGCGGGATCCCGTGCGCCACCTCGCACGCCGCGTGGAAGATCGGATCCAGTGGCAGCGCGATCGTCGGCGGCGGGGTCGGCGCGTCGGTGGTCTCGTTCAACGTCTTCACCAGCGCCGGCGACGCGTGGAAGAACGGCCAGAACTCGAAATGGCGGTTCTCCGCCACCATGCGCTCGAGATCACGCAGGATCTCCGGGAGCGGCATGGTGTACGTGCGCTCCCGCAGATAGTAGGCGGCGCGGTTCTGCAGCCGCACCTGCGTGACGATGCCGAGGCTGCCGAACGAGGTGCAGCCGGCGTGGAAGACGTCGGCATCGCGATCGGGCGCGCATTCGACGACGGCGCCGTCCGCCGTCACGAGGCGCAAGCCGCGCACCTGGGCCGAGAACGATCCCAGCGTCGGGCCGGTGCCGTGCGTGCTGGTGCCGATCGCCCCGCCGAGCGACTGCTCGTCGATGTCGCCCTGGTTGACGAGGCTCTGCCCGCGCGCCCAGAGCGCGTCGCCGAGGTCGTGCACGCGGGTGCCGGCGCACACCGTCGCCTGCCGGGTCGCCGTGTCGTGGGCGACGACGCCCCACAATCGATCGAGCGAGACGAGGACGTCGTCGGTCGCGACCAGCGGACTGAACGAGTGGCCCGAGCCGACGACGCGCATCGTGCCCTGGTGGCGCCGCACCTCGGCGATCAGCTCGTCCTCGCTCACGGGCACGAGCCAGCGCTTCGGGTGCGAGACCTGACCGCCGGACCAGTTCGCCCACGAGCCATCCGGCCGCAGCGCCGACGACGGATGCTCGGGGGCGCAGCCCGCGAGCCCGGCGAGCGCCGGACCGACGGCGGTGACGAGCGCGCCGCCGCCGATGGCCCTCAGGACGTCGCGGCGCGAGACCGCATCGCACGTGACGCGCTTCAGAGCCACACCCGGTCGGACAGCATCCCGTCGCACCACCTCTTCCGACGGAGCGCACCACCCGTCGTCGGCCGTCGGCTAGCTGTACCCCAGGTACGTCGGCGCCGACAAGCGTCCGGCGCACGTCCGCGGCGCTCACGGCCCCGTGGCGACGCTCGCGCGCACCGTCGCCGCCACGCGCTCGACGTCGGCAACGGTCAGCTCGGCGTGCAACGGCAGACTCAGGATCGTGGCTGCCGCCGTCTCGGCGTGGGGACACGCGGTCGCGGCTAGCCGGCCCGCGTACGCCGGCTGCCGATGGATCGCGCGCGGCCAACAGATACGGGTCTCGACGTCCGCAGCCTCCAGCATCGCCACGGCGCGGTCCCGCACCTCCCGACGCGCGAAGCGCACCGAGAAGAGGAACCAGCCGTGCACAAGGTCGGCGCGCTCACGCGGGACGCGCACTCCCGGCAGACCGTCGAGGAGCGCCTGGTAGCGCGCGACCACGGCACGCCGCGCCGCCAGCAGCGCATCGACCTTCTCCAGCTGCGCGACGCCGATCGCCGCATGCAGGTCCGTCATGCGATAGTTCGCGCCGATACGATCGAACCGGTACTTGGCGTCGGCACCCTCGCCCTGATTGCGCAACGAGCGCGCCGCCGCGGCGAGGGCGGGATCGGGAGTCACGAAGGCGCCGCCCTCGATCGTCGACGGGACCTTGGCCACGTGGAAGCTGAGCGTCGCGCCGACGCCCAGGCCGCCCGGGCGCCGCCCATGATGGACGCTCGCGAAGCTGTGCGCCGCGTCGTGCAGCAGCGGCACCCCGGCGTCGCGCGCGATCGCTTCCAGCTCGTCGTGCGGCGCCGGATCGCCGCCGTAGTCGATCGTCACGATCGCGCGGGTGCGAGGTGTCAGCGCCGCCCGCACGGCGTCGGGCGCGAGATTCAGGGTCGCCTCGTCGACGTCGGCGAGCGCGGGCGTCGCACCCTGATACACGACCGCGTTCGCGGTCGCGATGTAGGTGAAGGCCGGGACGATCACTTCGTCGCCCGGACCGATGCCGAGCGCCTTCAACGCGACGTCGAGCGCCGCCGTTCCCGAGGTCGTCACGACGACGTGGCGCACGCCGAGACGCTCGGCGAGGCGCTCCTCGAAGAGACGTACGCGCGGCCCCATCGAGACCTGTCCGGAGCGCATGACGTCGAGCACCGCGCGCTCCTCGTCGGGTCCGAACGACGGCGCGGCCCAGCGGATCATGGCGTCGCCACCGCGCAGTCGAGGAGATACGCGGCGCCGCGATGCGACCCGCCGCCGCGCTCGGCGCCAACCAGCGGCCGTTCGCCCACGGCGGCGAGGGCGATCCCGAAGCCGGCGCGTTCTCCCGGCGTCGGCTCTCGCAACGTCCGGACCGTGGCGCCGCTCGTCGGGTCGATCTCGTACACCAGCCCCGCGAGCCACTTGCCGTCCACCGTCGCATGCAGCGCGCTCACCAGCAGATGCCCGCAGGCGGTCGCGATGGCATAGCCGAACCAGCGGTCGTTCCGGTCGGACGACGGCTCGCGCAGCGTCCGCAGCAGGTCGCCGCCCGCACGATCGTAGAGATAGACGGCCCCGGCGCGCGTTGTCGTGCCGTCGGGCGCGTTCGGAGCGCCGATCGCCACCATCGTCGCCGTCGTCGCGACCGCCGAGCCGAAGAGATCGTCGGCAGTCGGGACGGGATTGACGTAGCGGCGCCGCTGCAGGCCGCTCACGCTCTCGACGAGGTAGGCGGCACCGGCGTGGACGCGGTCGTCGACCGTAGCCTGGGGCGCGCCGACGACGAGCTCGCGGCCGGCGGTCGCGAGCGCCGTGCCGAAGATCTCGTAGGGTCGCGGCGGCGTCGCGTTGATCGCCTGGACGAGCCTGCCGCTCGCGTCGAACCGATAGATGCGTCCGGCCGCCGCGACGCCGCCGGCCGCCGCGGCCGGCGCCGCGACCAGCGCGCCGTCGCCCGCGAGCGCCAGCGCCGAGCCGAACTCGGCGTTCGCGGCGGGTGTCGGCTCGACGAACGTGCGCAGCAGCGCGCCACTGCCCGCGTCGAACAGATAGGCGGCGCCCGCCATTGCCAGGCCGTCGATGCGCGTGCGCGGCGCCCCGATCAACACCCGCTCGCGCGTCGCCGCGACGGCATGTCCGAACAGGTCGTCGCTGCCGCGCGCGGGATCGAGCAGCGCGAGCCGCGGCGCCGTCTGTCCAGCGGCGAACACGTACACGGCTCCCGCCTGGGGAGCGTCTCGCACCGCGGTGTGCGGCGCGCCGACGACGACGTCGTCGCCGGCGGCGGCCAGCGCATAGCCGAAGATCGGCTCATCGGCCGCGCCGCCCGCCGGGGGCGTCAGGACGAGCGGCGCGCCGCGCGCGTCGGCGGTGCCGAGCGCCGACACCAACGACAGTACCGCGACCATTGCCCGCATGGTTGTCTCGTCTAACGCGGGGTCCGGCCGGCTGTCCACGGTGCGTTTCGCATGGGGCTGTCCTGATTGGGACGGCACCTTTCGCATGGACGTCGCGCCGACGGCGCGCTACATGACCATTCGACATGGGTCTCCCGCTCAGGGTCGCCGCCGGCGCGCTGGCTTCGGCCGCCTTGCTCGCCGCCTGCGCCCCGCACGCGACGCCGCGCTGGAAGACGCTGCCGACGGTGCCGCCGATGCCGGCGCCGCGCTCGAGCGGCCAGGCGGCCGTGAACGGAATCGCCCTCTACTATGCGATCTACGGCCACGGCCGGCCGCTCCTCCTGCTGCACGGCGGCCTGGCGAGCTCGGACGTCTGGGCCGCGCAGATCCCGGCCTTCGCCCGGGAGCACGAGGTCATCGTCGTCGATTCGCGCGGGCACGGCCGCAGCACGCGCGACGACACCCTGCCCTTCTCCTACGACCTCATGGCCGCCGACGTCATCGCGTTGCTCGACGTGCTGCACGTGCCGCGCGCGTCCATCGTCGGCTGGAGCGACGGCGGGATCATCGGTCTGGTCCTCGCCATCAAGCATCCTGAGCGCGTCGATCGGCTGTTCGCCTTCGGCGCGAACTTCGATCCGACGGGTGTGAAGCCCGACGTCGCCAACGATCCGGTCTTCAGCGCCTACATCGCGGAGGCGGGACGGAGCTATCGGCGCCTGTCGCCGACCCCGGACGACTACGACGCGTTCGTCGCGGCGGTGTCGACGATGTGGAGCACCCAGCCGAATCTCACCGCGGCGGAGCTCGGGCGGATCACCGCGCCCACGATGATCGCCGACGGCGAGTACGACGAGGCGATCCGCCGCGACCACACCGAGGCGCTGGCGCGCGCCATCCCCGGCGCCCGGCTCCTGATCATGCCCGGCGTCAGCCATTTTGCGCACATCCAGGCGCCGGAGGAGTACAATCACGCCGTGCTGGGCTTCATCGACGGCCGATGACCGCGCTGCGCTCGCATCCGGAGGCGAACCTCCGTCGCCTGATGGATCTGCTGGAAGTCGGCGACCTGGCCGGCGTCGATCGCCACCTCGCCCGCTACGAGGGATTCGCCGCGACGCAGCCCGAGTACCGGCGGCACGCGGCGACGCTGCAGGCGATGCGCGCGCTCCTCGCCGGACGACTGGGCGACGCGGAGACGCTCGTCGCGCAGGCGTTCGACCTCGCGCGGCAGGCGCAAGCGCCGGACGCCGCGCTCGTCCACGTGCTCCAGCTCTTCGCCCTGCGTCGCGACCAGGGCCGGCTCGAGGAGGTGGAGCCGACGCTGCGCGCCGTGTACGAGCGCCATCCCGCGAACCGCTCGCTGCAGACCGGCCTCACCCTGCTGCTCGGCGAGACCGGCCGCGACGACGAGGCGCGCCGCCGCCTCGATCGACTGGCGGCGAACGCGTTCGCCGCGATCCCGCGCGACGCGCACGACGTGAACGCGCTCGATCAGGCGGCGCGCGCGTGTCATGCGCTCGGCGACGCGCACCGGGCACGGCAGCTCTACGAGCGCCTCTCGCCGTACGCATCGCGGAACGTCGTGGCCGGTCTGGCGTACGCGTGCGGCGGGCCGGTCGCCGGCACGCTCGGCTTGCTGGCGGTCACCTTGCATCGATTCGATGACGCGGCGGCGCACTTCGATGCGGCGCTCGCCATGTGCCGGCGTCTCGGCGCGCCGGCATGCACGGCGCACGTGGAGCGCGCGTATGGCGCGATGCTGCTCGCGCGCGGCAATGCGGGGGAAGCGACCCGCGCCGCCGCGCTCCTGGACGACGCGGTCGCCGTCTACGCCGCGCTCGGCATGGACGCGCACGTCGTGCGTACGCAGGCGCTGCGGCCGCGGTCGGTGCGTCCGGGCGACCGCGGGCCGGTATTCCAGCGGAGCGGGAGCTCGTGGCGGGTGACGTTCGACGGGCGGGAGGCCCGCGTCGCCGACGGTGACGCCGTCCGCCACCTCGCCGTCCTCGTACAGCAACCCGGACGGGCGCTCCACGTCGTGGATCTCGCGGGACCGGCGCACACGGACGAGACGGGGGCCCCCCTGTCTCCTGCCGTGCGCGCCCGCCTCGCCCGGCGGCAACGTCTCGCCGAGCTGCGTCTCGATCTCGAGGCGGCGGCGCGCGCGGGTGACGGCGGCCGCGCCGCCGCCCTGCAGGCGGACCTCGATACGGTCGTGGCCGAGCTCGCCATGGCGTGCGGGCTCGCCGCCCGCGACGCGTCGACCCTCGACCACCTGACGCGGACGGTCACGGCCGCCATCCGCGACGCGATCGCGGCCCTCGGCCGCGAGCATCCGTCTCTCGGCCGGCACCTGCGCGCGGCCGTCCGTCTCGGGACGTTCTGCGTCTATGGCCACGACGGCAACGACGCCGGCACGCGGGCGGACGCGCGCGCGCGATGGGCGGGGGGAGTACCGGGAGGCGCCGGCGACAATCCATGATAGGAGATGGGCCATGGGACGAATCAGCGGAGACAAGTCACGCTTCCACCGTAAACGCCGACAGAAGCTCGCTCGCCGCGTCGAGATGCGGGCCCTCGGCGCGACACTCGCCGCGAAGAGCGGCAAGCAGCCCGCCGCGCCGGCGGCCCCGCCACCGCGCCCCTGACGCTCAGGCCGCGTCGAGCACGGCGCGGAAGCGGACCGTCCCCTCGAGCATCGCCGTGAGCGCCCGGGAGGCGTCCGGCAACGGAAAGCGCTCGATCATGGGCCGGATGCCGTGCAACGCGGCGAACCGCATCGCGTCACTGGAGTCGGCCGCCGTGCCGGACGACCAGCCCTGCACGCGGCCGTCACGCGCGATCAGGTCGATGGCGCCCACCGCCATCGGCTCGAACGGCGCCGCGACGATCAGCAGACAACCCTCGACCCCGAGTCCGGCGACGAGCGCGGCGATCGCCGGCGCGTTCGGCGCGGTCGCGAGGATCACCCGCGCGCCGCCGAGGCGCGCCATCGCCTCGGCGAAGTCCTTGCGGCTCGAGTCGAGGTAGTGGTGCGCGCCGAGCTGGCGGGCGAAGCCCTCTTTGTCGGTGCCGCGCGAGATCGCCACGACCTCGAATCCCATCGCGCGGGCGTACTGCACACCCAGGTGTCCCAGTCCGCCCAGCCCCTGCACGCCGACGAGATCGCCGGAGCGCGCGCCGACGTTGCGGAGCGCGTTGAACGTGGTGACGCCGGCGCAGAGGAGCGGCGCCGCCTCGGCGAACGTCAATCCGTCCGGTAGCGGCGCAACGGCGATCTCGGGCGCGACGAGGTACTCGGCATAGCCGCCGTCGTACGCGATCCCGGTGACCCTGGCGTTGCGGCAATGGAGGAACTTGCCGCGCAGGCACGCGTCACACGTCCCGTCGTGACCGCCGTGCCACCCGAGCCCGACGCGATCGCCGCCGCGGAAGCGGGTCACCTCCGCGCCGGCGGCATCGACTACCCCGGCGACCTCGTGACCGGGCACGCGCGGGAGCTGGAGTCCCGGCCATAGACCGTCGGTCACGAACGAGTCGCTGTGACAGACCCCGCAGGCATGGACCCGGATGCGCACCTCCCCGCGGCCCGGCTCCGGTATCGCGCGATCCTCGACGACCAGCGGCGACTTCGGCGAACGAACGACCATCGCTTTCATGCGGACTCCCCCCGGTTGCGCTCGAGTGGACTCTGTCCCTCCGCCGCGTCGTCCGCAAGTCGACGGCGCCGGTGCGCTCGTGCACCTGTCAACCGCCGCGCGCCCCGGGGACTCTACCCCGGCGAAGTCGGAAAGGAGACCGAGAGATGCATACCCTTCATCGTGGCCTCGCCATGGCCACGCTCGCCGTGGCCATCGTGGCGAGTCCCATGGCGGCACTGGCACATGGCCGAGGCGGCGGCCCGCATGGCGGCGGATTCCCCGACGGCGGCGTGCTGCAGCAGTTGATCCACCCCTGCGGCGCGACGTGCTTCGAGGACGCGCGCACCTGCCGGGAAACCGCGCGCACCACGGCGCTGACGTGCGTGCAGAACGCCTGCGCGGCGCAGGTGAGCGCCGCACGGGGCGCGTGTACGCCGAACAGCACCTTCAAGGCGTGTCAGACGGCGACCGGCAACCTGCACACCTGCGCGGCGTCGTGTCTGGATGCGTTCCGCTCGGCGGGCGGGACGTGTCGTGACTCGGCGCGGACGTGCATCGCGTCCTGCCGGGCGAGTTGATCGCCCGCCCGCTCATGGGACCCCGCGCGGGGTCGTGTCCCTCCAGCTGAGCCCGTGGATGTGGAGGGGGTGGCGAAGCCGTGGTGGAGGGCGGCTTCGCCGCGGTCGGTGACGTGACGGGGCTTGCCGGGGGAGCCGTCGCTCAGCGCGGATCGAGCACGACGACCGGAATCGTCCGCGTCGTGCGCGACTGGTACTCGGCGTAGTCGGGCGCCTGCGCGACGACGTCCGACCAGATCTGCGCGCGCTCGCCATCGGCGGCCTCGCGCGCGCGCACGGGGATCCGCGCCCGGCCGACGAGCACCTCGGCGTCCGGCGCCGCACGCAGGTTGAGCAGCCACGCGGGATGGCGCGGCTCGCCGAGGAACGACGCGACGACGACGTAGGAGCGGCCGCGGGGGAAATAGGTCAGCGCGGTCGTGCGCGGCGCGCCGCTCCGCCGGCCGCGCGTGGCGAGCAGGAGCACCGGCATCCCTCGCAGGGTGCCGCCGATGCGCCCGCCGCTCCAGCGGTAGAGACGCGGATGCACCTGCCAGAAGAGCTCGACGATCCGGGTACGCCGCGGAGCCGCCATGCGGCATCCCTAACACCCCCGCCCGGGTCCCGCGAGCGCTCCGTCGGTTGACATCCACTACTGTCTGGTACTATGTACCAACTCGGATGTCCCGGGGCCCGCGCGAATCGACCACGCTCGAAGCGCTCGAGGCGGCGTGCCGCGCGCGCGGCGTGCCGCTCACCACCCAGCGGCGCGTGGTGCTCGAGACCCTCGCCGCCCGCGACGATCACCCCACCGCGGACGACGTGTGGGAGGCCGTTCGTCGGCGCCTGCCGGACGTCTCGCGGACGACGGCCTATCGCGCCCTCGATACGCTCGTTCGCCTGGGACTGGCGGTGAAGATCTGCCATCCGGGCAGCAGCGCGCGCTTCGACGCCAAGACCCGCCGTCACCACCATCTCGTCTGCGTCCATTGCGAGCGCGTGCTCGACATCGACGTGCCGGCGCTCGACAAACTCGCGCTCCCCATCGATAAGGGCTTCGAGGTCACGGATTACTCGGTGCATTTCCGCGGCGTGTGCACCGCCTGTCGCCGCGTGCGCGGGCGGCGGAAGGAGGAGTCATGAGACTAGGCGTGCTGGGCAGCGGGCTCGCGCTCGCGCTGGCGGCCGGCGTCCTCGCGCTCGCGAGCACCGAGTCGGCCAAGGCCCCCGACGATCTGCCCCTCGGGGTCTCGAAGGTGCTCTACGAGATCACCGTGCCGGCCAACGCGGTACCGACGCAGGACAAGATCGCGCTCGGCGACAAGCTCTTCAACGAGAAACGGCTCTCGGTCGACGACTCCGTCTCCTGCGCCACGTGCCACGATCCGGCGCGCGGCTTCGTCGACCACAAGCCCCAGTCGGAAGGCATCGGCGCCCATCGGGGACATCGCAACGCGCCGACGGTGCTGAACGCGATGTTCAACGCCACGCAGTTCTGGGACGGCCGCGCCGCCACGCTCGAGGCGCAGGCGAAGCTGCCGATCCTGAACCCCATCGAGATGGGCCAGCGGTCGCCCGAGGACGTGGTGAAGAAGGTCCGGGGTATTCCGGAGTACGTCCAGAGCTTCCGCGCGGTCTTCGGCCGCGACGTCAACTACGACGACCTCGCCGCTGCGATCGCCGCCTTCGAGCGGACGCAGTTCGCGGGCGATGCGCCGTTCGACCACTTCCTCGCCGGCGACGACAAGGCGATCGACGACGACGCCAAGCGCGGCTGGGCGATCTTCAACGGCAAGGGCCGCTGCAACAGCTGCCACGCCTTCAGCGCCGTCAGCCCGATCTTCTCCGATCAGAAGTTCCACAACATCGGGATCGCCGCGCACAAGACCGATTTCATCACCCTCGCCGCGAAGGGCGTCGCCATGGTGCGCTCGGGCGACCTGGAGCAGATCGACCACCTCGCGATCGAGACCGACCTCTCCGAGCTCGGGCGCTTCCTCGTCACCAAGAACCTGAGCGACGTCGGTACGTTCAAGACGCCGACGCTGCGCAACATCATGGTGACGGGGCCGTACATGCACGACGGCTCGCTGACGACGTTGTGGGACGTCATGGACCACTACAACAAGGGCGGCGTCCCGAATCCGTATCCTCGACGGAGGCATGCAGCGGCTCGGGCTCACCGAGGCGGAGATCGACGACACGGTCGCCTTCCTCGCGACGCTCACGAGCCCGCAGTTCAAGGAGTTCGCCAACCAGGAGCTGGCGGCGCAGCGCGGGCGCAAGGAGACGCGGCCCGAGCGCGACGACGACGTGGCGTTCGGCCGCAAAGGCCACCTCGGCGACGTCGCGCCCGATCCCGACCTGAAGAACCCCGCGGAGATCGGCGCGCTGCCGCCGATCCCGCTCCCGGCGCCGGGCGCGTGAGGAGGCGAGCACGATGAGCATCAAGAGCATCGAAACCAAGCACTACGAGGAGCGCGCGCGACTTCTTCGAGCGTCTGCGGCACCTGTCGCGGCGCGACTTCTTCAAGCTCGCGGGCCTGTCGGCCGGCGCCGCGATGGCGAAGGGCCTGGTGTGGCCGCACGCGTTCCAGCTCGTCGACGTCGCCGACGCCGCCCAGGACCCGGACGCCCAGGTTCACGTTCGCCTACGTCTCCGACGCGCACCTCTACGAGCAGACGCTGAACGACCGGTTCGTCCGCGCCATCATGAAGGCCGTCGACGACGTGAACGCGCTCGACCCGCAGCCCGACTTCGTGCTCTTCGGCGGCGATCTCGCGCAGCTCGGCCAGCAGAAGGAGCTGGAGCTCGGCCGCGACATCCTGAAGACCGTCAAGGCGCCGCTCCACATGATGGTCGGCGAGCACGACTGGTTCCTCGACATGGGGCGAGGTGTGGCGCGAGTACTTCGGCGCGCCGCAGTACTCGTTCGACCACAAGGGCGTCCACTTCGTCGTGCTGATGAGCGTCAACGAGAAGGACTTCTGGACGTCTCGCGGCATGACGCCGATGCAGCGCATGCAGACCGTGGCCGGCCTCGACAACGGTACGCAGTCGCGCTTCGAGGTCGGGGCGGAAGGTCGGGCGTGGCTGAAGGCCGACCTCGCCAAGGTGCCGCACACGACGCCGCTCGTCGTGTTCTCGCACTCGCCGCTCTACAAGTACTACCGCAACTGGAACTTCTGGACCGAGGACGCCGACGACGTGCAGGCGATCCTCCGGCCCTATCCCTCGGTGACGGTGATCCACGGCCACACCCATCAGCTGCTGACGAACCACATCGACAACATCGACTTCCACGGCATGTTGTCGACCGCCTGGCCGTGGCCGTACGCGCCCGAGGGTCTGCCGCACGTCACCGTGCAGATGAATCGTGCCGACCCGTTCGATCAGTTCGACGGCTGCGGCGACGGCAGCGTCAATGTGCTGGCGAACGGTCTCGTCGACAAGCTCTACAACCTGTGGGACCGCAATCCGGTCACGGTGCGTGCCAGCTACGTGCGCTCCGGGGGGAAGGCGGATCGACCCGCGCAGACCAAGCTCGCATCGTACTGAGGGGGGAGCCGGCATGACGCGCACGACACGACTGACGGGCATCGCCAGCGCGCTGGTGATCGCGGCACTCGGCCTCGGCCTCGCGACGCGCGCGCGCGCCGGAGATCCGGTGCACCCACTGCCGGCGCCGGCGCACGGCGGCGTGGTGGTCGGACTCTGCGACGGCACGACTCGCTCGAGGTGCCGGATCTGCGCGAGGGCGAGACGTTGTCGCGCGAGCGCGCGCAGCAGGTGTCCGACGCGTTGATGGCCGAGTGGCGCGGCAAGAACCCGCACGCCGCGTGGGACGACGCCGAGGCGCTCGCGAAGGCCGATCAGGCGGCGCAGAAGACCGGGCGGCTCAGACTCCGCGTCCGCCGGCGCCACGAAGGCGGCGGCGTCGGAGAAGGCCACGAGCGCCGGAGCCGGCGTGCAGGTGCAGACCTACGGCGCGTTCTCGGAGCGCGACGAGGCCATCTGGAAGGCGGCGACCGACGACTTCGTGCGCCAGGGCGATCACATCTTCCACGACGCGAAGGCGCTCGGCGGCACGATCGGCGTGTCGTGCGACATGTGCCATCCGAACGCCGCCAATACGCATCCCGAGACGTACCCCAAGTTCCAGGTGCAGTTCGGCCGCGTCGCGCTGCTGCGCGACATGATCAACTGGTGCATCGAGAACCCCGTGCGCGGCAAGCCGCTGCACGACGACGACCCGCGCCTGAAGGCGCTCGAGGCCTACATCCTCGCCCAACGGAAGGGCGTCGCGCTCGACTACGGCAAGCACTAGCCGCCCGGCGATCAGTCCGACTTTGCCTTGAACCGGTCGCCGGTATCGAGCAGCGTCGCATGGTACGTCGCCTGCCAGCATGCGCCCGCGCTGGTGGTGAGCTGCACGGTCACGGGCAGCGGCGAGAGCGGCAGCGACGGGAGCGCGAGCAGCGGCCCGCTGCCCTTCACCACGATCTGCGCCTTGCCGTCCGCGCCGGCCTTCAGCAGCACCTGCCGCAGCCCGCTCGGCGTCAGAATCCTTGTCGACGTAGCGGAATCCGCTGCGGCTCGCGCGCCAGCATGGCCGTCCACCGGCACACGCCCCGCCCGCGGGCGCGGCGGCGTCGGCGAGCAGCACCCCGGTCCCGTCGTAGAGGCAGAGGCCATAGCTCGTCGAGGTCAACGGGTCGCCGAAATCGGCGGCGGCGGTCGCGGCGCCGCGCGTCCACTTCCAGAGCAGGCTGTCCTTCGTGTCCGGTGACGTGTTGCGGAGCTCGAGCAACGCCTTCCCCGGCATGGTCGTCTGCCGGCAGCCGCTCGCCGGGACAGCGCCGCACGTGGGCGGCGGCGCGATGACGTAGGTGTGCGCGCCGCTCGCGACCGGCACGCTCCCGCCACCCGGACCCGCGGAACCGTCCGACACGATCACTCCGTCCTCGTACACGACGCGGCCGGGCGGGAAGGCGCCGTCGAGCGTCAACCGGGCGGCGCCGTCGGAAGTGCACTGCAGGGTCAGGATCGCGCCCGGATCGAGTGCGGCGCGCGCAAGGTCGAGGCGTGCCGCGGCGACGTTCGTGAGCGCCACGTCGGCGACGTTCTCGACCGGGATCGCCGGCGTGGCCCCCCACATGCGATTGGTCTCGACGTACGTGAACGGCGCCACCGCGCCCACGGTGGCCCCCGGCGCGCCCGGCGGGTCGCCGTCGCCGAAGCCGCGGCTCAGGACGTCGATGACGCCCTTCGCCGGCGTCGCGCCGGCGGTCAGGTCGCGCAGCGACACCTCCGAGATCCAGTACGCGTGGTCGTGGATCAGGCCGAGGCCGGCGTCGTCGGTCGCCGGCAGATACGCGAAGGTCACGTGCGCCGGATTGCGGTCGACGAGGCCGTCACCGAGGAAGTCCGCCGCGAACGGGTAGTTGTAGCCGGCGGCGGCCTGCGCGAGGTGATCCGACGGGCTGAAGATCAGGAAGCGGAAGCGATAGCCGAGCTGGTCGAAACCGACGACGCCGATCTCGGGCGCGCCGAGGTTCTGGGCGCGCGGACCGGGGAGCGGCACCAGCTCGTCGGCGCTCGCGACGACGTTCAGATAGGGGATGTTGCGCGCGTTCTCGAGCCAGAGGTTGGAAAGCGTTTCGATACCCCCGGTCGGCGCCGCCGGCGGCACCCAGATGCCGTTGGCGGGCGGCCCGACCTGCGAGAAGCCCTTCGCGATGAGGCCGGGATAGAGCGTCGGCAGCCGGTACGTCGCGTAGCCGCCCATCGAGTAGCCGCTGCAGACCGCGCGGTCGGGATCGAGGTCGAAGTGGGCCGCGATGTCGTTCCACATCTCGAAGACGTCGTACTCCCCCTCGTGCAGGTACCAGCCGTTCGAGCCGCGCGACTCGGAGGTTGCGATGAAGTTGCCGCGCTCCTCGCCGATCTGGCGCACCAGCGTGGAGCCGAGGTACTGCCAGTGGTGCTCGCCGAGCGAGTGCAGGAGGAGCGTGAGCGGCGCCGGGGTCCCCGGTACGTAGCTCGACGGAACGTACAAGGCGTACGGTTGCAGCTGGCCGCGGTACTGCGGGAAGGGATCGGTCAACGCCCCGACGCTGGACACCGTGCCCTTGCCCTCGCCGCGCTGCAGCCGGCTCGGGAAGATGCGCACCTGGAAGCCAGTCGCGGGCACGGTCGAGCTGACGACGCCGGCGGTGAGCGCGTCGAAGTCGATGGCGTGCTGATAGGTCTGCGGCGTCTTGTTGCGGATCGCGACCGCCTGCCCGGCGTCGGGCGGCACGTCGCGCGTCGTGAGCAGCGGCGCGAACTCGTTGAAGCGGAACGCCTGGTTGAAGATGCCCGACGGCGCGAGATCGAGCGGGCCGGCGCCGCCGGGGTGGGTCGCGTCGGCGCTCTGCTGCGGGCGCAGCCACCCGCCGCTCACGGGATCGTACAGGCCGGCGGCGACGATCGCGCGCCAGGTGCCGCTCGGGTTCGAGACGGTGCGTGGTACGGTGATCGTGATCTGGTTCGCCTCGAGGTCGGTCGCGACCGCGAGCGGCGTGGTCACGACGGCCGGCAGGAAGCGCGTGTGCTCGGCCCCGCTGCCCCACGTCGTGACGACCTCGTCGGTGCCGGGGAAGGGCGCGCCCGGATCGCGGGGCAGCGTCGCGACACCCGTCAGCGGGTTGCGGTCGGTGTCGAAGGCGATCGTGACGATCGTGCTGTCGACCTGCAGCAGGGTATTGAGCGTGATCCGGTACGCGACCTCGGTCGGCGATACCTTGATGCGGAACTCGACGATGTCGGCCGCGTTGTTGCCGTAGCGCGCGAGATCGGTCGGATAGTCGACGTCGCCGGCGCGCGCCGAGAGCGGAATCCCGCCCGCGCCGTCGGTGTCGCTGCCGTAGTCGTCGTAGAGATAGTCCTGGTACAGGTACTCGCCGTCGACGTAGGCCTCGGTGCCGGAGACGAGCAGCGGCGGCGCGGTGAAGCGTGGATCGCGGTTCTCGAGCTGCGGTGCCGGCGGGGCCGGCGCGTACAGGACGTCGGGCCCCGGGCGGGCGCCGCTCGGTACCGACGGGAGCGCCGCCGGCAACGCCGCGCGCGCCGGCGCGGCGGCGAGCGCGAGGAGCAGCGCGAGCGCCAGGGCGAGCGGAATGCGCGTTTGCATGGCGCGACTCTCGCGCGCCGCCCCGCGCGGCGGCAATCACGCCTCGCTGGGGTTCGCGGCGGGAAAATCAGGGTAGGAACCCGGCCGGACGCGCGCGAGCCGTCCGGCCGGTGTCGGAGCGCATCGTCGACGCGCCGGGACTCGACTCAGCCCCGCGAGCGTCCGCGCGTGCGTGCCGCGCGGGCGCGCCGGCTGCGCATGAGGGCCACGCCGTCGAGCGTCCCGTCGAACGGCCGGCCGTCGCGGCCGCCCGGGCGCTCGTCTCGCTTGCCCGCGGGCGCACCGCGGCCCGCACCGTGCGGTTCGCGACCCTCGGTCGCGTGCCCTTGCCGCGGCAGCGCCGTGCCGATGTGGCGCTCGATGGCGCGTAGCTGCCCGTGATCTTCGGGCGCGGCGAAGCTCGAGGCGTGTCCGGCGGCGTCGGCACGGGCGGTGCGGCCGACGCGGTGCACGTAGTCCTCGACCGTCTGCGGCAGGTCGTAGTTGATGACGCGCGCGATGCCCGCGACGTCGATGCCGCGCGCCGCGATGTCGGTCGCGACGAGGATGCGGTATCGGCCGCGGCGAAAGCCGTCGAGGGCCTCGCGGCGCTGTGCCTGCGAGCGATTGGAATGCAGCCGCTGCGCCCGATGCCCGGCGGCGCAGAGGGCGCGCGTGAGCCGGTCGGTGCGATGCTTCGTGCGCGCGAAGACGAGCACGTTGCCCGCGTTGGATACCACGATCGACAACAGGAGGGGCGTCTTGCTGCCCGCGTCGACCAGATAGACGTCCTGCGTGGCACGCGACGGCGGCAGGGCCCGCGGACCGATCGCGACGCGCGCCGGATCCTGCAGGTGCATGCGCGCCAGCGTCCCGAGGTCGGGCGGCATCGTCGCCGAGAACAGCAACGTCTGTCGCTGCGCCGGCAGGTCGCGCATGATGCGATCGAGCTGCGGCTTGAAGCCCATGTCGAGCATGCGGTCGGCCTCGTCGAGCACGAAGACGCCGATGCTCCGGAGATCCAGGGTGCGCCGGTCGAGATGGTCGACCAGGCGGCCGGGCGTCGCGACGATGATCGCGGGCCGACGTCGCAGCGCCTGATTTGCGGGCCGTAGGCCACGCCGCCGACGACGAGCGCGGTACGCAGACCGCCGCCGAGCCGCTCGGCCCAGCCGTGGATCTGCTCGGCAAGCTCGCGCGTCGGGGCGAGGATCACGGCGGTCGCGTTGCGGCCATACTGGCCGGCGCGCAGGCGCTCGACGATCGGGATCATGAACGCGGCCGTCTTGCCGGTGCCGGTCTGGGCGGCGCCGATGACGTCGCGGCCCGCGAGGGCACGCGCGATCGTCGCCGCCTGGATCGGCGTCGGGGTGTGGTACCCGGCCGCCCGGAGGGCGGCGCGCATCGCGTCGGACAGGGCAAAGCCGTCGAACGAGGTCGCGGGTGAAGGGGTTTCGTCGGCATCATGCTGCATGGGTGCTGCGGTGTTCACGTGACGGAGATTCCTTTCGGGTAGAGGAGGACGCGGCACGAGCGGCGGCCCCGGGAATGAGTTCGGCTGGCGGATTAGGCGTACCGAGGTGCGGCGGGATGCCGCGAGAAACGATGAAGGCTAGGTGACGGGATCAACGATCCAACGAACGATCTACGGCGCAGTATCGCACGAACGCCGCCCGATTGCGAGAGGCCCGTCCGTGCCCTGTCGCCGCCGTGTCCCGATCAGTCGAGTTCGGGCGCCCCTTCCCGGGCCGGCACGCAGAGTTGCTGCGGCTTCCGCAGCCGCAGGATGTCCCGACCGAACTGGTTCAGGACGAAGAACGGCGAGTTGACGTCGAACCGCGCCCGGTCGGTGACACGCAGGTCGTAGCAGACGAGGTCGTCCGCGTGCCCCTCGGCGCCGGGTGTCTCGCCGTTCTTGTCCACCGGTACGCAGAGCTGCCGGGGGCGCCGAATCTGCACGCTCGTCGTCCCGATCTGGTCCTCGATGGTCAGGGTGGGTCCATTCCGGAACCGCTCGTGGGCGGCGTTGCTCTCGTGGACGCGGTAGCACTGGAAATGGTCGAGCCCGGGGGCGAGCGGCGCCGGAGGCGAGACGCGGCTCTTGGCGGTCGGCACCTGCAGCCTGAGCGGCTCCTTCACGTCGAGCACGAGCGTACCGAAACGATCGGTGACGACGACGTCGTTCACCGGGGTGAACGCTCCGCCCCCGATGGCATAGCCTTCGAGATGGCCGGCGTGGGTCGGCGCCGTGGGATCGTCGTCATCCTGGCTGGCGGGCGCGCACAACACGTCGACGTCGTCGACCGCGGCCACCGATGAGCCGAACCGGTCGACGAGGCTCACCTCGGGAGGGCTGGCGAGGGCGATGACGGCCCTGGCGCGATAGCAGAGGAACGCGTCGAGCGCCGCCGGGGTCACGGACTGGCACGTGCACTCGGACGTGCAGAGGCCGGGACACGCGGAGTCGTCCTCGCCGTCGCATTGCTCGCGGCCGTTCGCCTCGCCGTCGCCACACGCCGGGCACTGGCATTCGTTCAGGTCCCCCGGCGGCAGGCATGCGCCCGGACAGGCGGAATCGCTGGCTCCGTCGCACTCCTCGCCCACGTCCAGCTCGTTGTTGCCGCAGGGGACGGGCGCCGCGGGACAGGTACAGTCGCTCAGGCACGCGTCGGGGCAGGCGTCGTCGTTGCCCGCACCGTCGCACTGCTCCCCGGGATCGAGCTCGCCGTTGCCGCAGAGCCCCGTCTCGAGGCGGCAGGAGGATGAGCAGCCGTCGCCGTCGACCAGATTCTCGTCGTCGCACTCCTCGGGCGGCGTGACCACGCCGTTGCCGCAGATCGTGCAGTCGTTGGTGCAGCCGTCGGTCGGCACGGTGTTGGCGTCGTCGCACTCCTCGTTCCCCTCGATGGTGCCATTGCCGCACTGCACCTGCGAGACGTCCGGCACCCCGCCGAGGGTCGTCACGATCGTCGCCTGCGTGGCCGCCGGATCGACGTCCCACGTCAGGACCGAGACGATGTCGGCCGGACCGAAGGCGTCGCCGACCTGGGCATGCGTGATCGCGTTGAGGTTGGCGATGACGCCGTTCAGGCTCACGCTCTGCCCGACCGACTCGATGCGCGGCTTCATGTTGTTGTACTGGTCCGCCGCCCAGCCGGCGAAGCTCGCATGCACCAGGCCCGTCGCCGCCGACAGACCGCCGGAATGGCTGACGCCGTAGACCTCGGCATTGTCGACCGTGAAGAGCTGCAGATCGTTGGTGGCGGCGCTGCCGCGCGTGAAGAACACGTCGTCGCCCGGCCCCTGGACGTCCTCGTCCATGTATTGCAGGAATCGCAGCGTTCCGAGCGCGCCCGTCTCGGCGGAGAATGTGAACACGCTCCGCATCACCGGGCTGCCGTCGGCGATCGAGCTGACGACTGTCCAGTCGATCGTGTTGCCGTCGGCGCCGGTGAACGTTCCGGAGCTCGTGACCTTGTCGGGATCGGCGGCATCCACCGTCGGAGCGGTGCCCGCCAGACGGAATCCGGCGCCGTCGTTCCCGGGGTCGACGTAGCTGAAGTAGTCGAAGATGATGTCGGTGTTCAGCGTGTCGGCCGAGGCGAGGCGATTGGCGGTGAGGAGCGCGGTGCGGGTCTCGCCGCCGGTCGTCACGTCGACCGCCCACGAGCCGACGGTGGCGGACGGGAGATCGTTGTCGATGACGACCGCGGACGCCGGTCGCGCCGTCGACACGAGCCCTGCGGCGACCACGAGAAAGAGCCAACGCCGATAGTTGCCGACATGGTTGAAGGACATCGGACCCCCCCGTTCGTCGACCCGCGGCACGGGGCGCGCGGGTCTCGCTCCTGCTCGCTGCGAACCCGGTTCTCTCTGGCGGCGCGCTCCACCGCGCCGCTGCGGAGCGTCGTCAGTACCGGCGGAAAGCGGCACTTGCAAGCAAAAAATCGCGCCCACGCATGATGCGCGATTGCGCTCGCATCGCCTGCGCGCGTATCTCCGTCACGATGAGTCGCGCCGCAGCCACTCGCCGGCCGTGCGTCTACATCCTGCGGTGTCGCGACGGCACCCTGTACACGGGCGCCGCCACCGACCTGGCACGGCGGCTGGCGCAACACGCCGCCGGCCGTGCCTCGCGCTACACGCGCGCCCGTCTGCCGGTCGCCCTGGTGTGGACGCGGCGGGTGCGCTCCTGGGGAGACGCGTTGCGAATCGAGCGTCAGATCAAGGGCTTGCGCCGCGCCGAGAAGGACGCGCTCGTGCTGCGGGGCGGCCGGTCCGCGCGCCGCCGACCCGGCTAGCGGCGTCTCATTCCTTGCTCTTCAGCTTCGCTTCGTTGTCCCGGATGAAGGCGCGGATGTCGTCGGCCATGGCGAGCAGCTTGGTCCACTGCTCCTTGTAGAGGGTCACGGGAAAGCGCCCGAGGCCGTACACGGACACCCCGCCCTTCTCGCTGACCTTGAGGGACACGCCGCGGTTGACGGTGCTCTTGAGGCGCGCGTTCTCGGCACGCAGCCGCTCCAGCTCCGCTGTGACGTCGTCGTCGGCCATGCGCCATCCATAGCACGTGCACGCGCCGCACGCGCCAGCCTCAGCGCGTCCGCGGCTCCATGCGGAAGTACCAGGTCGAGAGCGTCGCAACGTCGAGATCGGCAGGCGTCGAGGGATCCCACTCGCGCGCCAGCGCGCGGATCTCGTCGGGATCCGTGACGCGCACGGCCTGCCGTTCGTAGAGCTTCCCTCGCACACGCAGGACGACGCGGCCGTCGGCGACGACCTGCGCCGGCCAGGTCTTGTAGGCGGCGAAGACCGACGGCACGTACAGCATGCCGCCGTGGAGGAGGTAGGTCGTGGTCAGCGAGCGCGGGGCCGCTGGATTCACCTCGATCTCGAGGTGGCTCACCCCGGCGAGCACCTTCGTCCAGTCCTCGACCGGCTCCCGCGCCGTTTCGCCCCGCAGCTCGCCCCCGGGAAACGGCCCGAGCGGACCGTCGGTATAGCGGGCGGCGACGGCGAGTCCCGCGGCCACGCCCGCCAGGACGACGAGCCCGATCAGGATCCGGCGGAGGGCGCGCACGGTCGGGTCACGCCGCGCAGATACTCATGCGCCGCATCCGGCGCCTAGTGACCGCCGTGCTGGTGCGTGGAGCGGCGCGTCTTGCCGTGCTGGGCCGCCTTGCCGTGGATCGGCTTCTTGCCGTGGCGTTCCGCCGCCGCGCAGCGCATCGGCGGACGCACGGGGAGCTTGCGCGCATCGGGATCGTCGATCGCGAAGCGCCACGAGCCGTCGCGCTGCCGGTGCACCACCTCGGTCGCGCGGCCGTGCAGCAGCACGCGCCTGCCGTCGCGATCCGTGCCCGTGGCGTGCCAGTCGTTGTGCACCACCGCGGTGTCGGCGCCGTCCGGGACGACCCGGATCACGTTCATGGTGATCTGTGGCTTCAACGCCACCGCCGCGGCGAGCTCCTCGCGGATAGCGGTCGTGCCGGTGGCGGCCGTTCCGTCCTGCCGCACCAGGGTGGCCGTCGGCTCGTAGAGCGCGACGAGACCGTCGAGGTCGCCGGCGTTCAGCCGCTCGCCGAAGAGGCGATCGGTGTCCGCCGCGGACATCGGAAGCGGGCGCGCACCCGGCTTCAGCGTGTGGCGTTGCGCCGCGCAGCCCGACATCGCGCCCGTGGTGACCAGCGCGACGAGCAGCGTCGCGACGGTTCGTTCCATCGGCATCCCTCCGTGGGTGCGGACCCTATCGCACGTTCGCCCTGCTCCTCAACCCGCGCTCGTCCGGCGTATCGCCACGGTATAGAGATGGGCAGTCATGGCCCTGGCTGGTCGCCTGCTCGGACGGCGACGCAATCGATTCCTGCTCGCGCTGCTGCTCCTCCTGATCGCCGTGCGCGTGGCGTTGCCGTACGTCATCCGGCGCGTCGCGGTCGCGCGCGCCGACCAGGCGCTGGTCGGACGCATCGAGCTCGACGACGTCGACCTCTCGCTCCTCACGGGCGGCATCACCCTGCACGGGCTGCGCGTGTTCGCGACGGAAGCGCCGCCGGGCACGCCCGGGGAGACGGCGCCGCCCGCCGTCGCGGGCGAGGGCCTCCCGGGATCGGCTCCCGTCTTCTCGGCAACGCGGCTGCGCGTGGAGGTCGGCTACCGGGCGCTCCTCCGCAAGCTCGTCGAGGTGCAGCACATCGAGCTCGACGGCTTCGCGGTGAGCATCGACCGCGGCGCGGACGGCACGCTCGTGCTGCCGGCGCCGGTGCCGGCCGGGCCGGCCGCGGAGGCGCCGCCGGAGAGCCCGCCGAGCTGGGGGGTGTTGATCCAGCACGTCGCGCTGCGCGACGGCCGGATCGGCTTCCGCGACTTCGCGCTCGGCGACCCGCCGCAGCGGATCGAGGGACGCGTGCCCGCGCTCGACGCAGGGAATCTCGCCCTCCTCATCACGCAGGGCGGCGCCGAGCCGGGCACCATCGCGCTCGATGCGGGCATCGAGGACGGCACGCTCCACCTCGACGTCGCCCTCGCACAGGCCCCCGCGGGCCCGATGTATCGATCGCACGTCGTCCTCGCGAATCTGCCCATCCGGAACGTCCGCCGCTACATCCCGAGGGTCGGGTGGAGCGATCTCACCGGCCGGCTCGATGTCGACATGGTGCACCGTTTCGAGTCGCAAGGGGCGCACACCCTGCGCGGCACCGTCGACGTGCGCGACCTCGCCGTGCACGTCGAGAACCTCGACCAGCCGGCGGTCGCGTGGACGACGCTCGCGATCGACGTCGGCAACGTGGACCTCGTGCGGCAGCACGCCGACGTCACGTCGGTCGCGCTCTCGGGCGCGCAGCTCGCCACGCGGCCGGCCGGACCCGAGCCGTTGCCCGTCCTGCACGGGCTCGTGGAGGCCGCCGCGGGCGACGGCGGCGCGCCGCCGCCCGGCGGGAAGAGCCCCGCGAAGCCCTGGACCTGGACGCTCGGCAAGGTGACCGTCGCCGACGCGCACGTGCACGTGCTCGGCGGGGATGGACCGCTCGACGTCGGCGTCGACGCGCTGGTTTCGACGCTTGCCAGCACGCCCGCCACGCATACGACGGTCGACGTCACGCTGGCGCCCGACAGCGGCGGCACGCTGGCCGTCACCGGGGACCTCACCGTCGATCCGCTCGCCTTCGACGGCACGGTGCGCATCGACAAGCTGCTCCT
>CAVWBS010000003.1:0-1768364 GCA_963753325.1 uncultured delta proteobacterium
AAACACGGCTTTCGGTCACGCCGAGTTCGTCGGCGAGTTCCTTCATCGGGCGCTCTTGGAAGAAGTAGCCCTCGACAACGTGACGCAGGCGCTCGGGAAGCGCATCGATGGCGTCGTGCAGGTATGACTGACGCTCGCGCTCGATCAAGATATTGTCCGGCGAACGCTGGTCCGAAGGAAGAATCTCTTCTGCGCCACCGTCGACGACCATCGAGTCGTAGTTGAGAACAACCGCGCGGTGCACGTCTTCGGTGACTGCTTCGACGGTTGACTTCAGTCGACGTTGAGGTGCTTTGCAATCTTCGGCGTTGGTCGGCGTGCGCCAAGCGATGCTTGCAACTCTTCGACGGCGCGTCTGCACTTGACGCGCACGGCTGCGAACCGAGCGTGAAGCCCAGTCGCAGGACGCAACTCGTCGAGCAGGGCACCACGAATGCGAGTCGATGCGTAGCGGTCGAAGCAATGCCACGCTCGACGTCGAAGTTGCGAGCGGCCTGTGCGAGTCCGGCCATGCCGGCTGACACGAGGTCGTCACGGGACACGTGGCGGGGGATCTTCGCTGCCATTTCGGCAACTGCGTAGTGGACGAGCGGGATGTTCTGGCGGACCAGCTCGTCCTCGCTGAGCTTCACCGTGGTGCCGCCCTCGTTCTTCGAGAGGTCTGTTTCCGTCTTACGCCCCGCAATTGTTGCCATACGTATGTCTCGGCAGAATCGGACATTTCCCTTGATCAACCTCGCGGTTGATATTTCGGGCGTGGCGAAATGACTCGCCGCTGCGAGGTGACTAGTCATCCATGAACACTGAGGGTGCGCCAGAAACACGACCTTCAGCGATTGTCATCGACCAGGTGGAGCTCTTTCGACTTGGCGTCGAAAGTGTCCTCTCCAACATGGACTTCCTTGTCATTGGCAGTTCTGCACTGGCCGGCGATGGACTTCGCCGGGCTCGGGGGAGAGTTCACCCCGCCGAGTTAGTCATCGTCGGAGGCACGAGATCTAAAGCATCAGGCGGTGCTCAAAGTGATGAAATCGCTGCAACATTCACCGGAAAGTCGTGTTTCTCCTGGACAGGGCCGGCTCCAGGAAGGTTGCGCGGCTCATTTCCCTCGGGGCTCGACGCCCTCTTATTACGTACCGCGTCAAGGTTTGATCTCACAGACGCATTAAAGGGCGTCGAGCGAGGGGAGCGAGTTGTCGCGGCTGGGCCTTGCTCCCGGAACGATCGGCCGGGTAGGGCCGGTCGAGTCAGACAATTCGGGTGGGCTTTCGCCTCGCGAGCTCGACGTTCTCGCCGAGCTGGCCGACGGTGCCACCTACGACCAGATCGCGAAAATCACTCGTCGTCACCAAGGCGACCGTCAAGACCCACCTCATTCACATCTACGACAAGCTCGAAGTGAAGAACCGCAACGAGGCAGTCGCGAGGGTGATTGCTCTAGGAATTCTTGGGTAGATCGGCTAGAACTGCCGTTCATGACTTCCACGTATTCACGCGCCGAAGAGCTCGCCGACCTCGACGTTGTTTCCGACGGATCAAGATTTGCCGAGCGAATACGGCCAGCTTGCAGGTCAATCCCCGCTTATGGAAATGCCGGTTAATGGTGGCTCGCCGCAAGATCCGGTTGACGTCAATGTCTACCGGAGTGTTTCGCGGAGCGATCGCTGACTTCCAGGCTTGGCCCTAACCCAACCCGCGCGAAAGTATCGAGCAGAATGCTCTCCACTTTTTCTGCGGTCGAATCCTGGTCGTCACGAAAGACGGTTAGCGTTGCAACTGACTATGTAGGCCGAATCACTCGCGTACCAGAGATTCGTATGTGATCGAATCGGTAATCTCGAATCGATTCGATCCGCCCGTTTCAACCAACAAGTACTTATTTGCCGTGACGACAAGTGCCGCTGTCCGCGATGCAATTACCTCAGCCTGTGCCGCTCCGCTTTGGGAATCCTCCTACGTGGAAGACGCTGCCCACTTCTTCGCCATTGTCAACAACATGCTGGCCACAGCGTGGGTTGGATTTGCAGGTGTTGATCGCGGCTGCAACGAAGTTGAGCGCGACCTTCGGAAGGCGGAGTTTCGTGAAATCCCAATCTCGGAGTGGAGTGAGTACCTGTACCTGTTCGAAGGTTCGATAGGCGAAATTCCACAGCAGGGTGCTGCGGAATTGTTTCGTGAACTGCGTTTGTTCGAACGCTCAATCTTGGCGATGAACTTGAATCAGTCAAACAATTCACGACGAGTTGGGAGAGCGGCGACACAGTAAGCAATGGGTCCCTTTGGTGGGCTGTTCCGTATTCGTGCAAGGTCGGAACGGTCGCATTCGACGTTTCGAACTTTGGGTACGAGGGAGAGCCCGAGCTGGCATTCCAGATTCTGCCTTTCATGCCAACACGAATCCCCGACGACAGGTTGGCGAAAAGCCGAAGAACTGCCGGTGTTGAAGTTCGATTCGTGGGCGCTCGTGGGACACGGTGCTGATCTTGCGTGGATACCCTGTGCAAGAACTGCACGCGGATATACGTCATGATCCGGCAAGCGGTATCGACATCGAGTCGTTTAACGAAGTTTGCAGTGCGTTGCGCAATGCATGGCGACGCGGCCGACTTCGACGAATTGAACTCGGCCGTCCGTTCGCTACGACTACTTCGCGAGAGCACGATCCCCGACTGGGCTATCGCGATGCTTGCGTACAACCTGACTGTGGAGATCGCAAAATCCAAAGCTCGTTTGGTCGGTCTCTCCCAGGGAGATCGTCGAGGCCCTTGATTCCGCAACGTTTGCGTTGATCACCCCGCTTTCCGAAATGTTTGAAACACAATTCGCGCGTGCGTACTTTTGGGGAAAGTGCATTTCTCACAACACGCGATTCTCGACTCGTGCCGGTGCCGCGGTCTGTTGACGAGCTGGAGGGCTGCGATGACTTCCGGACGCAGTTGCGAAAACTGAACAAGTGGGTGTTGCGGACGAATTCGGCTGCAGTCGAAGAATGCGTAGCGTTGTTCAAGAGTTCACAGTGGATGCGCAATTTGGTAGCCGAGTGCGCTGCGTACCGCTTTTTGACGATGGCGATTGTCGACTGTGATCCGTCGGTCCATCTTTCGAAGTTCGATGCGCCGGCAGTGCTTGCAGAACAATTGTCGTCGGCAGTTATGGCCGGTGCCGGAATCATTTACCGCTTGACGGATGTACTTCGGACGTTGCAGGCCGAGCATGTGAGTGAGGACGCAGTCTTGCGGGCGATCACGAGCATTGCCAGGCTCGAGATAAGTCGATCGCAAGGCGTTCACTCGTGTGCTTGCCGGATGCAACGAAAGATGTTTCTCCCCGATATTGCGGGTTCGCCTCATGAGGCTTATATCGGGCATTTTGATTCCGTCGACGATTTCCGGCAACGACACTCGAGTTACATGTGGTTCTCGCCGGATGTTTTCACACTCGCACCAGACTTGCGGTTGCGTTCGCGCTACGAAGAAATGGTCGACCCGCTTAGGGGCTCGCAATTTCAGATATTGAAAAGCGCCATGCGCGCAAGGGCTGTCCGGCACTTGTATTCCAAGGTGTGCAACAGCTGAATGAATTGATTGCTGCTGTGTTGTGTCACCCTGTTGTGCTCAACAACATGTCTCGTTCGAAATCGAACGTCGGTTTCATCGACCTTTCGGAAGCTCAATCAGGTCCCCCGGCTGACAATCAAGCTCGCGGCAAATCAGCTCCAACGTAGAGAACCGAATTGCCTTCGCACCACGGTTGTTCTTGAGGATCGACAGATTGACAACTGTCACGCCGATGCGACGTGACAGTTCCGCCAGTGTCATTCCCGCTCTTCGAGCAGCTCGTCGAGACGAACACGAACGTTGCTCTGATCCTCGCTCAAACCGTTCCTTCTAGGTCGTCTTGATTCTTCACGCCGTGTGCGAACACTTGCGCAAGCGTTAGCACACCAAGCGCAGCGATCCAGAAGAGAACATCAAGCAAACTTCCTGCCGCAGTTCCTCGACCCATCGCGTCCTTCCACAGCGTTGCTGAGATGGACGTATCGATCATTTGCAGAAACGGGACGGCGGCAAGCAAGCCGGCGATGCAGTACAGGCGACGCACATTGGTCTGTGTGAACGGATTGCCCGATTCGACCGAGGTGACAATGCGTCGCAAGATGAGCATGATCAAAAGCAACAACGCCGGAGCGTATGACTGCACGAATCGAGAACCGAGTTGATCAAACAGGCTGGGATTGTGTATCCGGACTTGTGCATCACGAACCTGGCGAACGGGATCCTCGTAGGTGTTGCCGTTTGCGTCGGTTTCACCGTCACGATGCTTCCGGTGCCTTTGGCGAATGCGCCGAATCCCAACCTCCATGTGAGTCGCTACCGACGAGGGCGAAGCCGGCAAGGTGCACTGCAAAAAAGAGCGCAGCAAATACTGCAATGAGCCCGATCGTTGCCTTGCACATTCGCACGATTCCCTGGGGCGATGGCATGACTGTGAACTTCTTGTTTTTCATACCAGGCTCTCAACTTCCTCTTGGTTCTTCACACCGAGTGCAAATACTTGGGCGATGATCAGGATCAGAATTGCTGCGCCGAACAACTTGAAGTCGAAATGGAAGTACATCTCCGACGGCGTGGTTGATTCGGCAACACCGTTTGGAATCGGAGCCGGCATGCGTCCGAGCACATCTTTATCAACGGCCCGCAAGAATAGTGATGGATAAAAGGAAGTTCATCGCGAATGAATTGAACGGAACGAGCATCAAGAGTCCTGCGATCGTGCGGAGTCTCTTCACATTCGAGCTCGTGAATGGCTCGCTCTTTCGGACTGCACGAATGAGAAGAAATCCCAATAATCCGACGGCCGTGTAAATCCGGGGATGGTCGCGTCGACGACACGTGTGCCGATCGCATCGCCAAAGCTCGGATTGCGAAACTCCACCACGGAGGTTCCTTCCACCTTGCCGCCGCCCTTCGCCTCGATCGTGTTGCCGTTTTGATCCGAGAACAACTCCTGCTTGACAAGATCGGTGTGGATATGAGTTCCAAACTTCCACTTACCGTCGTCTGTTTGATGCAGCGAGGTCACGCCAAGCAAGGCGTTCACGCCCATGAGAATGATGAACGGCACCACGATGATCTGCGAGATCATCAGTGTGCGCCTTGGGGTCGGGAATACTGTCAGTGCCATTTCAACTGCTCCATATCGAAATTCAATACGTATCGATTAACGATACAAACGATTTTCGATATGTCAACCCAAAATGCACAAATGCCTCAAAACGTGGCGGTTGCTCCAAGCCTGATATTGGTTGAATACGTCCCGCGAGCTATTGGAAGTCGAGAAAGCTTGTAAGTCAGCGTGAACTGCTCGGCTGAGATCGGCGTCCCGGTCACCGTCGAGGTGTGGTCGGCCACGATGTCGCCGGGGGGAGTCGTAGTGAGCCCTGCATATTTCGTGCCACTGCCAAAGAGGTCACCCGCCGCTTGAATTGCTGAGTCATTCGAGGTGTAGCCGAATCCGGTTCCTGACCACGTGGTCGGAGATGCATAAGTTCCCCCATACGCAGGAATCGTGTTTGCGCCCGATGTCAAAAGTGACGTGTTGTATTGACGACCACGTATCCGCTGTAGGCATTTGTCGACGTGGTCACCGTCACAGACCCTGTTGTAGTGAACGAGTTTCCGACGTTCACATGACCAAGGTCGATCGAGCTCGATCCAACTACGAAGGTGAGTGTCGGTGCAACGAACTGCCCATCGGTGGTCCATATAGTTACTCGTATTGCCGACGGCATCGACGGCGCGGATATTAAAGTAGTACTTGTCGTGGGTGTTGAGATTGAGCCCGGTCTTTGTTACCGATGTCGATCCGGCATCGACCGATATCCAGCCACCAGACACAGTCGTGCCACCAGAGCTGAGCCCGATCGAGTACTCATATCTTGCAATGCCTGACCCGGCATCCGAGAACCCGGTCCAGTTGGCGGAAAGTGTGTCGAGCGCACCAGTGTTGTAGTTGACGTCGACGCCTTGCGTTGGGCCGTCCTTTCCGGTTCCCATAGTCGGAAGAGTGACGTCGATCCCGAAGTCTGGCGACGCGGTCACGCTGTCAGAGTTGCCACCGAAAGACACCCATGGTGAGTCTGCACGCGCCGTACGAGTCTGGTGCGAGGCGCTGTGATACTGCGTACCGTCGGTCAGGCCCGACAATGTCAATGATGCGGTGCTGCCTTGTGCGACGGCGGTGCCACAATTCGTCGGGTTGTTCGTGAATGCAGTGCCAAATTGGCTCAGCTTCGACACAGATCGAGTTCGTATCAGAGCCGTCGGTATCTGAAGTCGCGCCCTTAAAGACGACCGATGTTTCGTTTGTCCAAATAGATCCTTGTTGGATGTCATCGATGTAGAACGTCTTCGCGCCTGCGCTCGGAAGGCCTCCTATGTAGAAGCCGACCGTGAAGACATCGGTCAACTTGTTCACAGGCAGAACCATCGATATATATGTCCATGAGTCCTTGGTAAAGGTGACCCAGCCTCCCGACACCGTGGCGTGCGAGCTGTCTCCGATGTACATGTTCCCGCCGACAGCCCCCGTTACCGAGCTCGGCACGTAAACCCAGGCCGAGAATGTCTGGCTGCCACTGGAGAGGTCACGCGTTTGCCATGGTGCTTCGATGTAGTTGGCGGACGTAGCGCCGGCCCCGACAGTCGCAGCAAGTGAACCTGCACCCGTGCGTTTCGTTGTTGTGCTTTGTGCGAGTGTGGCATCACTCGACCAGCTCTGAGTTCCCGAATCGAAATCCCACAGTGTTGTTCCTGGAATGCCGGTTGTGCCGCCGTTTTTGTATTTCGCGAGTGTTATCGGAGAGTCTGGCGCGTTGTCGACGTAGTAGACGAGTACACGGTTGTTGGCGCTATCGCTCAGATAGAGCTTGCCCGACGAAGCGTCGAAGTTGACACCGTATGGGGTATCGATACCTGAGCGGGTAGTGCTACTGGTCGAGGTTGTGTAATTCGGCTGGCCGTAAACGATCGACGCGTTCATGCCGTTGGTGATGTTGGTCTTGTCGAAGCCCAAGACCACGCCGGTTGTTTTCCTCACCGACATAGACCGTGTTACCGGCGGCGTTGACCGAAGAGGGGAGCGACATACCTGACTGGCTGAGTGCTGCGCCGCTGTTCGTGAAGCTTGTCTGGCCCAGCACGTTCCCGCGTTCATGCCGTTCGTGATGCTCGACGTGTTGAACACGAGAACCCGGTTGTTGTTCGAGTCGGTTGCGTAGAGCTTTTGGGCGGCAGGATCGGCAAACATTCCTTGTGGCCCATTCATGCCCGATTGCGTCGCTGCTGAGCCGCTGTTAGTGAAGCTTGTCTGGCCGAGCACGTTGGCCGCGTTCTTGCCATTGCTCAGTGACGATACGTCGAAGACGAGCACACGGTTGTTGGTCTTGTCGCCGACGTAGAGGCGGTTGTTGGTCTGGTCGAGGTTCAGGCCCTCGGCACCTTTTATGAGGCTTTGCGACATGCCTCCGGTGCTAGTGGTGAAGTTTGCTTCCCCAGCACATAGGCCGCGTTCATGCCATTCGTGATCGACGATGTGTTGAACACAGCACACGCTTGTTGGCGACTTCACCCACATATAGCCGGTTGTTGACGCTGTCGAAAGCAAGCGAGTAGGGCTGGCTCATGCCCGCTTGGGAGGTAGCAGCGGTGGAGGTTCCGAAGCCTGCCTGCCCAAGCACGTTGTCGGCGGTTGCGTCAGTTGGATTGTTCGAAGAGTCGAGGTTGAACACCAAAACGCGGTTGTTTCCGTATTCCACGACAAAAAGACGATGATTCGCCGTGTCGACTGCGGTGTAGCCCGGAGTGTTCATGCCGGTGCTTGCAGTCGATGTGCCGCTGGTCGTGTAGCTCCCGCCTTGACCGTAGACGTAGTCTGCAGGAATGCCTGCCGCGTAATAGATGTCGGTTGCGGCGGTAATTGTGTCGCTGTTGCCGCCGAATGAAGTCCATGCCGAATACGCGCCGTAACTGTCTCTGGTGCGTGCTTGCCAGTGGTAGTTGACGCCCGAAGACAGCGTTGAGACCGTTACCGATGCTGGGCCACCTTCCGCGACAGCGGAGCCGCAGGCGGTTTCGTAATTCGTGAATGCCGTGGCTGTGGTTTGAATTTCGACACACAACGAATCGGTATCGGACGCGTCGGTGTCACTCACGGTCGCCTTGAACACAGCTGTTGATGAGTTCGTTGAGCCACCGACCGAAATGCTCGTTGTGCCGTCCGACTGGTACTGGGCCAGCGATGACGAAGCCGATGGTGCATTGTCGATGTAGTAGGCAAGCACACGGTTGTTGTCAGCGTCGTTTATGAACAATCGGCCCGAGCTGGTGTCGAAGCGGACGCCTGTTACGTTGCGCTGGACGGAGCGAGTCGTTCCTGCGGTGCCCGTTGTCAGGTTGGGCTGACCGTAAACCACTGTCACGCTCATCCCACTTGCAAGAGATGCTTTCGGGTATCCGATCGTGCGATTGTTCGCGCCGTCGGCAACGTAGATCATCGAGCCGGAGACGCTGACATCTTGTGGCTGCGATTCACCCGTTGCGGTCGTCGTCGCCCCGTTTGTCGTATACAACGACTGTCCGAGAACGTAGCTCGCGTTTCATTCCGTTCGCGATCGACGCAAGGTTGTAAACAAGAGAACGGTTATTGCCATAGTCGGCGACATATAGATAGTTCGAGGACGGGTCGTAGTCGACACCACAAGGGTTGTTCTGTTTGGCCTGGGTGGTTCCCCCAGTCCCGGTGATGAAGTTTGGCTGGCCCAACACATACGCCGCGTTCATGCCGTCTGTAATCGAGGAAGTGTTGTAGACGATCGTTCGGCCGTTGCTGTAATCCGCTACGAACAACCGGTTGTTGATCCTGTCAAAACTCGCACCGACCGGATTGCTTAACCCGGCTTGAGTGGTTGCAGTGCCGCCACTGGTAAAGTTGGCCTGGCCGAGCACGTTGGCAGCGTTCATGCCGTCGGTGATCGTCGATGTATTGAAGACAAGAACGCGACTGTTCCAACAATCAACGACAAACAGCCGGTCGTTCACGGGGTCATAGGCGAGACCCTGAGGATTATTCATCGTGGATGCCGTCGTTCCGGTTCCACTGCCCGTCATTGTTGTTTGGCCGAGTACGTGATCGGCAGTTGCGTCGGAAGGAGTATCGGTGCTGTCGAGGTTGTATTCGAGTACGCGGTTGTTCTTTTCGTCTGCAACGAACAACCGGTGGTGTACAGAATCGATGTCAGTGTAGGAGCCACTTGACATATAGAGGGCAGTTGAGGTCGCCGCGTGTGCACTCGTCGTGTAACTGCCGCCCTGTCCAAACACGTAGTCAGCGGGAAGTCCAACGGCCGATATAAAGTCGACCGCCACGGTAACAGTGTCGCTGTTACCACCGTATGAAGACCATGCTGAATAAGCGCCCATTGAGTCCTTGATGCACGCTTGCCAGTGGTACTCACCGCCTTCGGTCAATGATGACAATGTTTGTGTCGCGACTGCTCCGGGCGAGACCGCCGATCCGCAGGCGGATTCAACATTCGTGAACGCTGTCGCGATTGGCTGCGCCTCGACGCATACGGAAAGCGTGTCTGCTGTGTCCACGTCGGAACCCGTTGCTTTCAAGACCGCTGTTGTGGAGTTGTTCCATCCGCCGGTCGCAACGCTTGTAGTTCCATCGCTCTTGTACTGTGCAAGCGATGCCTCCATGGGCGCGTTGTCGATGTTGAATTCGAGTAATCGGTTATTGCCTGCGTCGGTAACAAACAGACGGCCGGACGTGCTATCCACGTCCACGCCCCATGGCGTACTCATCGTGGTTCGTGTAGTTGAGCCTGTGCCAGTCGTAAAGTTCGCCTGGCCGTAGACCATCGTGGCGGCCATCCCGGTTGCGAGACTTGCCTTTGGATATCCAATGACACGATGGTTATTTGAGTCCGCTACATAGATCATCGTTCCTGATATCGCGACGTCATTGCAACCCTGTTCGCCGGTTGCAGTAGTAGTTCCCGTGCTCGTGGTGTAGTCGGATTGACCGAGCACATATGACGCGTTCATGCCGTTTGAAATGGATGCCAGGTTGTAGATAGTCGTTCGACTGTACGTGCCGTCCGCTACGTAGAGGTAATTCGATGACGGGTCGTATGCAACGCCGTACGGAGTACTCATTCCTGATTGCGTTAGTGAGGCAGCGTTGGTTGTATAGCTTGACTGGCCGATTACGTTTGAAGCGTTCTTACCGTTCGAAAGTGACGATGTGTCGTACACCGTGACACGGCGATTGCTGGCGTCCGCCACAAACAGCCGGTCGTGAAGGGGGTCGTATGCAGCTGCTTCGGGATCGCTCATGCCGGCTTGTGTATCTGCCGGCGTACTATGGGTAAAGTCAGCCTGGCCAAGGACGTAAGCAGCGTTCATTCCGTCAGTGATCGTCGCAGTGTTGAACACCAACACTCGATTGTTTGCGTGGTCGGCAACGAATAGCCGATCGTGCACACCGTCGTAGGCAACGCCGTTCGCTTCATGCATTCCGCTTTGGGTTGTGGCAGCAGTGGAATGCGTAAAGTCCGCTTGGCCTAATACATGGTCCGCAGTTGCGTCTGTGACGTTATTCGAGCTGTCAAGGTTATATTCCAAAACGCGATTATTGCCGAAGTCCGCCGCGAATAGGCGGTGATGCACTGGGTCAACTTTGGAGTTGTTGGTTGCATTGAGTGTCGTGCTGGTCGTTCCAGAAGTCATCGTTGTGTAACTACCCGCTTGCCCAAAGACGTAGTCGGCCGGGATTCCGCTCGTCGATGCACCGAAGTCGGTGGCCGCGGTTACCGTGTCGCTGTTGTCTCCGTAAGAGGTCCATGATGATGAATACGTTCCCCAGCCATCTTTTGTGCGTGCCTGCCAGTGATACACGCCAAGGTTGGTGGCCCTGAAACGGTCACACTTGCCGTTGTATTCTGCGGAGCGCGGCACCACAACTATTTTCTAGATTTGTGAACGCAGTTGCAGTCGTCTTTGCTTCGACGCAGATCGAGTCGGAATCGTTGCTGTCGAAGTCGGGCACCGTACCTTTGAAAACGGCAGATGTCGAGTCATCCCAGGTGCCCAATTGAATCGGAGTCGTTCCATCGGAGCGGTACTGGGCCAGCGATGCCGGCGAATACATCGGCGCGTTAGTGAGGCTGTAACCGACTACTCGGTTGTAGTTTTGATCTGGTACCCACAACTTGCCTGTAGCCGTGTCAAAAGCGCAAGCTGTGGCCCGGCAAGCGTCGTTTGCGACACCGCGGACGTGTTGGTCGTGAAATTGGATTGGCCCAGCACCATCACGGCCTTGTTTCCGTTTGCCAAGCCATTCTTCGAAAAGCCCAAAATGCGGTTGTTGCTGTAATCGCAGACCCAGATGAGGCTGCCTGTAGCGTCCACTCCCGCAGGAGCGTTCAATGTCGATTGCGTAAGGCCCGTACCATTCGCCGTATAAGTGGATTGCCCAAGAACGAAGCTTGCATTCATACCGTTGGCGATACTTGCAAGGTTGTAAACCGTTACCCGGTTCGAGCCACCATCGACAACATAGAGGTATTGCGACACCGGGTCGTAAGACGTGTCACCTGGCGAATTCAACCCGCCTTGTGTTGTCGCGGCAGTCGCCGTTCCGAACGTCGATTGCCCGATTACATAGCTTGCATTCATTCCAGTCGCAATGCTCGATGTCGAAAAGACCATCACACGATTGTTGCCAGTATCGCCGACAAACAAACGCTGCGTGTTTGAATCGTAGGAAAGCCCATAAGGTGTAATCAATGTTGATTGTGTCGTTCCGCCTACACTTGATGAAAAGTTCGGCTCGCCGAGAACATATGTTGCATTCATGCCGTCAGTGATGGTCGAAGTGTTGAATACCATCACTCGGCTGTTTCCACCCGTCGGCGACAAACAGGCGGTCATTGACCGGATCATATGCAAGCGGATTCGGGCCATTGAATTGGTTCTGTGTGGCGGTGTGGGCGGTGCCGGTTGTGAAGTTGGCCTGGCCGAGTACGTGGTCCGCAGTGGCATCGAGAGGATTTCCCAGATTGTCGGTGTCGATTGGAGTACGCGGCTGTTGTTAGCGTCGGCCACGAAGAGCCGGTGATGCACGCTGTCGTACGTGACGCCGGCAGAAGTATTCATTGTTGTTGCAGAGGTTCCAGTGCCGCTAGTCGAGTAAACGTTTGCCTGTCCGAGCACGGCCGTTGCCGGCATTTTGTAGGGAGCCGGCTTGAACGCAACCATCGCGCCTGCATATCGCGCGACTGCACTGTAGGTTTCGGTGGCGGCAACACTCCCAGGCGATGCAAGCACGCGATCTTCGGTCGTTAGGTCGTTGGTCGCAAAGACGGTCTTCGAGACACGATTCGTGAAACTTGTGCCGGCGCTGGGCGTGTATGCGGCCCCGTTTGTGTTCATGAACACACCGAAGACAAGATCGTTGGCGAAGCTGGTAGTTCCGGTCGTGGACGTCACCGAGTCGGTTCCACCTGCCGTCGACGTACCGGTGTTCGACTTGTAGCTGTCGACTGCGGTCGCGGGCGATACTCCCGAGTATTCGTGAATTCCGAGCCCTCGATAAGTCGTAGATGCACCAAATGTCACGGTCACGGTCGAGGCCGCGGCGGTCGTGACCAGTGCGTAGCAAATGCCGACTGCTTGACCATCTGTTTGATTTATGCCCGTTACGACGGTTGCATAGGTGTTTCCCGAAGAGTCAGAACACGTTGCGGTTGTGGTGGTAACAGCTCCGAAAGTGAAGCCGGCGACAATTGTGTTTCCGACAACGGTGGTTCCGCCAAAGGTGGCGGTGATCGTGGCGGAGCTACTTGTCGAGCTTGCGCTCGCCGATCGCACATACGCGGGTGTCTGAAGTGATGCCGTTGCGAATGTGACCGAACCAGGCGATCCGGTATCGACCGCGGCCGGAGTTCCGGCGTTGTTGTACGTGGTGATTGTGCTGCCGAACGATCCCGCTGTCGCCGTGTTGATTATGCCGAACACCTGAGCGTTGACGCGGTCGATGAGTTAACCGAGGTTGACGAGAAGGTATACAGAACAACGCTGTCGACCATGCGCAGCTGCGCTGATCCCGTCGAGGGAATTCCCGTGGCTGTGTTCAGTTGCAAGTCGGCAGCGATGTCAGCCTGCAGCCCGGTGCCGCCACGGCTGAGTGTCCACGTCTCAAGCGTTCCTGTGGAGGTCCACGTCGAGGGTGAAGCTGCGGGCGCATTCCCGGTATCAAATGACGCGGCCAATGTTCCGGCGATTCCGTTGCGCACCTCGGCGTTGTAGATCTTTCCGCTCACGTTGTCGCTGGCACCCCCGCCAGTCGAACCGACCTCCAAGATTGAAGTGCTGTCGAAGATGCTCGTTGTTCCCACGGTAGTGACAGTGGATCCAAGCTGCGTCCAGGTTGTTCCGTCGGTCGAGGTGTAGAACTTCACATCGTTGCCACCGCTACCGTTGTTTACACTCAAGGTTTCGCGAACCCATGCAGCCTGGTTGTTGGAAAACGAGACGTTTGTTGTTGAGGCTTTTTGAATCGCCGTTGAGCCGTCAGCCGACCAGTCGAGTTGCAAACCCCCCGAGCTAGTGAGGTAGAAGCGGTACGAACGTTGCGTTCCTCAACCGTCAGCGACCAGAGCCTCCGTTGTACCTGGCGCCCGGTTCGCGAACTTCGCCTTTACCCGCAGATCGATATCTCCGGTGATCGAGTTTGCCGCCGTAGGAGTGCTCGCGTAATTACCACTACTGCCGTCGAGAGCAAGGTAACGATTCGCCGCGCTCGATCCCACTGGAACTGTTGCTTTCACCCTTGTCAGCACGGTTGTATAGCGGTCGTGAACGCCCAGTCATACTTTGACGTCGTGTTGACGGTGAGGGTATTGACAGTCAGCGATGTCGAAGTCAGCGTTCCGGCGTAGGCGGGCAGCGCTGTCATTACCAGCGTTGTGGCGATTACCGCGAACACGGTTCGCGATTGGAGCCACTTTCCGTCGTAGTGCCGCGAAAGGGTCTGCCTGGCCCGCCGACTCTTGAACCCCGCCTTCACCTTCACCTTCTATGCATCGGCGCAAAGCCCCGGCAAGTTGATTGGTGGGCCCAACAAATGAGGAGATAATCAGCTAAAGAATTATTTTCAGCGAGCCGATAAAACCCGATGAAGCTCATGTCCTCGATGAGCTGTCAAGTTGACGGAACTGGGTCTTTGAAACCAGTCGCCCGAAATCCTCAGGTCCCACAGGGGGGTGCCGATCAGTCACCCGAACCGGTATCTGAGAAGGAAAAGTGCCCATGGGCCTAAGTGAGGTCTCGAACATTCTATGGCGTGAACGGCAGCTCCTTCAGCTGCTCTTGTTCAAGCTTGAAACCGAGCAGCTCATCCTGTCCTCGGCGCGCACCCGCTTTCTCAGTGACGCAACCCGTGAAGTCGAGATGGTCATAAACGAGTTGAAAGAAACCGAGCTCCTTCGTGCAGTTGCAGTCGATGGCCTGGCCGCAGAGCTCGGCCTTGGACCGAGCCCAAGCCTCCGTGAGCTCGCACAAGTTGCGCCCGCACCCTGGGACAACATCTTCGAAGAGCACCGCAAAGCATTCCTCGAAGACACCCAAGAGATCTTTTCGATGGCGCAAGTGAACCGTGAGCTGCTTTCGAATGGCCGCCGCGCACACGTGACGCACTCGAGTGGTTCGCAAACGGCGGCGAAAAGCAACCGAGTGACGACACCCCAGTCGACGCGTACTCCGCAGCAGGTACGGCAACTTCCAATCACAAAGTGGCGCCAAACTCGTGGATGAAGCTCTCTAATGCTCCAAGGACTCAGCACCGCCCTGACCGCGCTTTACGCCAACCGTCAAGCGCTTGAAACCACGGGCAACAACATTGCCAATGCGCAAACCGAGGGATACACCCGTCAGCGTGTTGACATGAGTTCAGTCGGTACCAACACTTCACCGTCGTTTTGGTCGACCAGGTTCGCAATCGGGCGCCGGCGTTACAGTTGACGACATCACAGCGTCCGCGACCAATTTCTTGACTCGCGTGGCATTCAAGAACATGCGAACCAAGGTGAGCTTGACCGCTCACCAAGACAACAATGCAAACCGTTGAACTTGCCTTTGGCGAGCCGGGTGACAACGGTCTTCAGTCAGCAACTCGCGCAGTTCTGGGCATCGTGGGACGACGTGGCAAACAACCCGTCAGACCTTGCTGCTCGCTCGCAGGTAATCGAACAAGCCAAGACGGTCGTTTCGGTATTTGGCGAGTCAGCTAGCAGCCTCGACAAGCTCAAGACATCGTCGGTGGAAACTCTTAAGTCCGACGTGAGCTCGATCAACTCGATGGCGAAGAACGTTGCCGATCTGAACCTTGCAATCAGACCCTGTCAATGCCGGTGTTTCACCTAACGAGCTACTCGACAAGCGTGACAACCTGATTGACAAGATGTCGTCGCTGGCATCTGTGACCGTACAGCCCACGCAGTCTGGCTCGGTTGCAGTTTTGATCGGCGGAGTTAAATAGGTGTCGTAGTGCACGTCGCTCAGCGTGATCGTCGTCGAGGTGTGCGCCGGGATCGTCTCCATCTTGATCTCGGTCGCGGTCGGATAGCCGTCGATCTTCTTGATCGCTCCGAGCGTCCGCACCTTCCAGAGGACACCGCTGCGGTCGTAGTACTCGGTGCGGCGCGGCAGGTAGTCCTTCTTGTCGATGCAGCGATCGACGCGCCCGTACCACCAACCCGAGCCCGGCACCGACTCCACGTGGTAGCAGCCCGGGTCCTTCGATTCGTCGAGCCGTAGCTGCTGCGTGTCGAGCTGCTGGAAGCCGAGATCCTCGTAGTTGAAATCCGTGCCGAGGAAGCTCTCGCCGCGCGTGTCGGCATCGAGCACCCGGGCGCGCCGGAGGGCCGGCAGGTAGAGACGGGTCTTCGTCGTCCCGTCGGCGGCTTGCGCCACCGAGACCTCGGTGCCGCGCAGATCGATCGGATCGTCGAATACGAGCCGGGTGCGCGGCGCGGCGCCCCCCCGTCGATACATCTGCCCCGTCCATTTGACGGTCTCGCCGCGCTCGTTGGCGATCGTGAACACCGCGGTTGCGCGCATGTCCTTCCCCGGCTCGACCGCTTTCCGCATGCGCACGAGGATGTCGTGCACGTCCGCGCTCCGTACCGCGGACGCCTGCAACGTCAAGCCGAGGGCGAGCACCGTCCCGGCGATCCACCGGAGCTTGCGGGGCCTGCACGATGCGCGCGATTCGCGTTCCCTGCGAGTCTCCATGTCGACCCCTCCTGGTTGTCGAGTCTCGCGCGGAGCGTCGGCGGGGACAAGCCCGGTCCCGGCATGCCGGGGCGCGGCACACCCTTGACGCACGGCGTCTCCCGCGAGTAGCGCGACGCGCCCTCCTCTGTCAGCGTCGGCACGACGGCGGTCGCCATGCTCTGGGCAAGCGAGTTCCGCGACAAGACCATCCTCGTGACCGGGGCCTCGAGCGGCATCGGGCGGGAGACCGCGATCGCGTTCGGCGCGGTCGGCGCGCGCGTCGCTCTGCTCGCGCGGCGGCGTGCGAGCCTCGAGGCCACCGCGCGCGAGATCACCAAGCGCGGCGGCGAGGCGCTCGTCGTACCGACCGACGTGACCTCGGAGCGCGCCGTCCGGAGCGCCTTCCGCGCGACCCACGCCGCGTTCGGCCGCGTCGACGTCGTCGTCAACAACGCCGGCGTCCTCCTGCCGGCGACCGTGAGCGAGCTGCGCGCCCGGGATCTCCTGACGATGCTGCGCACGAATCTCTTCGGCGCGATCTTCGTCATGCAGGCGGCGGTGGCGCGGATGCGTACGCAGGAGGACGGCGGTTGCATCGTGAACGTCGCCTCGCTCGCCGGACGCCGCGGCGTGACGCCGCTCGGCGGCTACTGCGCCACCAAGTTCGCGCTGGTGGGGGTCACCGAGGCCTTGCGCATGGAGCTGCACGATCTACCCATCCACGTGGCGCTGGTCATGCCCGGCGTCATCGAGACGCCGATGGTGGAGCATGCGACGGCGGCCGCCGAGTTCGCGGGTTTCTGGCCGAACGCGCTCAACATGCCGACGGCGTGGGTCGTATGGGCCATCTTCGCCGCCGCGCGCTTCCGTCTCGTCGAGATCGCCGTCCCGCCCGGCGCGGCGACCCTCGAGAAGCTCGCCGCCCTCGCGCCCGGCGCGGCCGACAGCGTGCTCCACTGGGCGACGACCGCGACGCACTTCCTCGCCGAGCTGCTCGGGCGATCGGGGCGCTGAGCGCGGCGCTCGGCGCGACGCTTCACGCGTCCCATTCGTGGACGGGGCGTCCCGTCGCGGCCGCGGCGAGATAGCGCTCGAGCAGCGCGGCGAGCGTGTCGGCTCCCATCCCGCCGCCTCCGAGACGCTCGAGCGCACGCCGCTGCCAGCGGGCGCCCGTCGCGCCGCTCGTCGCGCGCGCCACGATCACGGCGAGATGGGCGTCGGCGTCCTGCGCCCGTACCCCGTTCGCGACCAGCCCGGCGCGTGCCAGCGGAACGAGGCTCGTCACCAGCGCGGCGGCGGCGCGCGGCTCCGGCGACGGCGTCGCCTCACACGGCCACAGGAGCTCGGCCGCGAGGCCGTCGCGCGCCGCCGCGTAGAAGTTGCGCCGGGCGTGCCCGAACGTGAGGCGGGGCAGCAGATCGTCCACCCGTGGCGCCAGCGCCAAGGTCAGGCCGACGAGGAAGGCGGCGTTCGCGGCCATGTCGGCGACGGTGGGTCCGCACGGCAGGGCGCGGAGCTCGATGCGCAGGTGGCCGCCGGCGGCATCGTCGTAGACGGCGCGGTTCCAGCGCCACACGGTACCATGGTGCAAACGGAGCTCGTGCAGCGGCGGCGCCTCCTCGGCCGCCGGCGCCCGGTCGGCGCCGCACACCGGCAACAGCGCGGGATGCAGCGCCACGGACTCCGCGAACAGCTCGTACGCCCCGCGGCGCACCCAGCCATGCCCGAACGAGACCCGCGCCGGGCGCCAGTCGTCGGGCTCGGCATCGACGCGCTCGTCGACCGATTGCCGGAAGAGCGCGACGCGCGTCTCCTCCCACAGCCGATGTCCGAGGAAGAGCGGCGAGTTGCCGGCGACGGCGAGCGCCGGACCGGTCGCGATCTGCGCCGCGTTGTAGACGCGTGCGAAGTCCGCGGGGGCGACGCGCAGGTGGAGCTGGAACGACGTGTTCGCGCCCTGCAGGGTAACGTCGTCGGCGTCGATCTCGAGCGGGTCGTCGCCACCGATACGAATCGGGAAGGGCTCGTGTCGCAGGTCGCGGATCGCGGCGGAGAGCGCGCGGAACCGCGCGGAGTCGGTGAGGGCGGCCGCGCCGAGGTCGGCGGCGCTGAGCGTCGGCAGGATACCGATCGTCGCGACACGGCCGCCGTAGATCGCGGTCGCGCGCCGCAGCTCGGCGAGACCGTCGTCGAGCTCGGCGGCGAGCGCCGCGAACGGCGCCCCGGCGAGCGGACACGGCCGCGTATTCAGCTCGAGGTTGAAGCGATCGACCTCGAGCGTCACCCGGGGATCGAGCGTCGACGCCAGGACCGCGCGATTCACCCCGAGCGGCCGCGCCGTGCCGTCGACGAGCGAAACCTCCAGCTCCGCCCCGAGCGACGGCGGCCCGTCGCCGAACCCCGGCCGGGCCAGCAGCGCACGGAGCGTCGCGAGCTGATCGGTCAGGCAACGCGCGAAGCGCGCGTAGTCGGCCGCCTCGAAGCGCTCACGCGTGATCTCGACGCCCATGTCGTGGCCGGGCGACGAGGCTCGTACACAGGCTCCGTGCTGTCAAGCTCGTCCGCTTCCCGGTCGCCGCCGCCGACTCGCAACGACGATCGGATTTGACACCGGGAGAGCACGGCGCGTATGCAGAAGGTCCCCCCGCGGCTGCTGCCAGGAGGGTGGCCATGCTCCGACGATCGTCTCCACTCGCCTTCCCCCGCATCATGCTGCTCGCGCTCGTCGTCGCACTCGGGCCGGCAACGTCGCGTGCGCACGCCGCGCAGAGCTCCGACCAGCAGCGGTGCATCAACGAGATGAACAAGCGCGGCTCGTTGGTGGTGAAGGAGCAGGACAAGGCGGACTATACGTGCGTCCGCGATGCCGGGCGTGGCAAGGTCGACGCGCTCGGCGTGCCGCCGCAGGCGCAGACGGCCGAGGCCTGCCTGAGCAACGACGTCAAGGGGAAGGTCGCGAAACGGACGAGCGACGTCAGCGTCCACGAGACGCAGCGCTGCCTCGCGGCGCCCGAGGAGCGTCCGTCGATCGCCTACACGAACGCGTTCACGGTCGGGAGCGCGGCGGCGGCCGCCGGTCGCGGGGTCGCGGCCGACGTCTTCGGTCCCGACCTCGACGCGGCGATCGTCTCCGCCGACGTGGACGCGGCCGCCGCCAAGTGCCAGCAGGAGGTGATCAAGCGCGCCAACGGCGTCCTCGATACGCTGTGGAAGGAGGCGTTGCGGCACAAGAAGAGCGTGCTGCGCGGCGACGACCGGCTGACCGGCGCCTCCGGCACCGCCGTCGGCACGGACGCCGAGCTCTCGTCCGAGCTGATCGCATACGTGCTCGCCGACCCGCGCGGCAAGATCGCGAAGGCGGCAACGCAGCTCGCCGACAAGGCGGCGCAGCGCTGCGCGACGGCGACGACGCCGCTGCCGCAGCTCTTCCCCGGAGTTTGCGGCGCCGCCGCCGACCTGGCGGCATTGACGACGTGCATCGCACAGCGTGCGACGGGCCGCTTCTACGCCTCGCTCGCCGCCTTCGACGGGCTCACGATCGACTGCGACCTGCTCGACGACGGCCTCGCGAACCTCTCCTGTGAATCCCCGGCGCTGAAGGCGCACGTCCTGAACCGTCTCGGGTACGGCGGCGACGCCTGGTCGCGGGCGCGCATCGACGCGCTCGGCGTGCACGGCTACATCGAGGAGCAGCTCAGCCCCGAGACCATCGACGACAGCGCGCTCGATGCGCTGCTGGCGTCGAAATTCCCGAGCCTCGGCATGGACTTCAACACGCTGCGCTCCAGCTACCCGGCGGGCGGCAACCCCGGACGCGCGACCGTGCTCCGCGAACTGCAGGGCGCGACCATCGTTCGCGCGATCGCCAGCCATCGCCAGCTGCTGCAGGTCCTGGTGCAGTTCTGGTTCAACCACTTCAACGTCGACAGCCAATCGAGCGGGCGCACGCAGTGGGACATCAGCCCCTACGAACGTATCGCCATCCGGCCGAACGTGCTCGGCAAGTTCCGCGACCTGCTCCTCGCCGACGCGCGCAGCCCGGCAATGGGCGACTTCCTCGACAACCGCTTCAACAAGGTGAACGCGATCAACGAGAACTACGGCCGTGAGGTGATGGAGCTGCACACGGTCAGCGTCAATGGCGGCTACAGCGAGACCGACGTGGTCGAGGTCGCGCGCTGCCTGACCGGTTGGCGTGAGGACTACACCGCGGCGGACGGCTTCAAGTTCCAGGCGACATGGCACGACCAGGGCACGAAGACGCTCTTCGGCGGGGCGCTGCAGATTCCGGCGAACGGTGGCGAGCAGGACGGCATCACGGTGCTCGCGTATCTCGCGGCCCAGCCGACGACCGCGAACTTCCTCTGCACGAAGCTGATCACCCGCTTCGTCTCGGAATCGCCGCTGCCGGCCCTCGCCTCCGCCTGCGCCGCCACCTACCTCGCGACCGACGGCGACCTGCGCGCGACGCTCGAGACGCTGCTCCTCTCGCCCGAGTTCCTGCAGCACCCCGAGTATCGCGCCACCAAGACGAAACGGCCGCTGCACACCATGACGAGCCTGGCGCGCGCGCTGGGCGCCGATCCCGCGGCCGTCAACCTCGCTCAGCTCCGCAGCAACCTCACCAACATGGGCGAGGCGCTCTTCTCGGCCGCACCGCCGACGGGGTATCCCGACGTCTCGGCGTTCTGGACCAGCCCCGGCACGCTCGTCACCCGCTTCAACGAGATCGAGCAGCGCGCTCGCGGGCTCGACGGCTTCAACTTCACCTACCCGGTCTCGGGGGGCAGCTCGACGGCCATCGTCGACGCGCTCGGCGCCTCGCTCTTCACCGGCGGCATCGGCAACGACACCCGGGATACGGCGATCGCCTTCCTCGACGCGCTCGCCGTCACCGATCAGCAGAGGGTGCAACAGGCTGCAGCGTTCCTGCTGTCGAGCCCCGAATTCCTGCTGCACTGAGCGAGAGGCCGCCATGACGCTCACACGACGAGACTTCATCAAATCGGCGGCCGTCGGGATGACGGCGTTCTTCCTGCCGCGCGGCGTGACCCCGATCGCGGCCGCGTCGACCACGGATCCGGTGCTGGTCGCCCTCTTCCTGCGCGGCGCGCGCCGACGGCCTGAGCATCGTCGTTCCGGCCGGCGATCCGACGTACTACAGCATCCGGCCGACGATCCAGGTGCCCCCCGGGACGGAGCTGGCGCTCGACGGGTTCTTCGGCCTGAATCCGGCATTCGCCTCGCTGCTGCCCCTCTACCAGAGCGGCGCGCTCGCGTTCATCCACGCCGCGGGGAGCCCGGACCCGTCGCGCTCGCACTTCGACTGCCAGGATTTCATGGAGCGCGCCGCGCCCGGCAACAAGACGGTCAGCGACGGCTGGCTGAACCGGTACCTCCAGGTGAGCGGCGAGGGCCCGGTCACCACCGCCATCACCCTCGCCGACGCGAAGGTGAAGTCGATGGCCGGGCCGGCGCGCTCGATCGCCTTCGGCAGCATCGCGGATTTCGCCCTCGGCGGCCAGTCGGTCCCGGAGCGGCGCGCCGCCCTCGACGCGCGCTATGCGCTGCTGCCCGGCACCCTCCTCGGCGGCGCCGTCACCGACGCGTTCGCCGCGCTCGATCTCGTCGGCAGCGTCGACACCACCACGAACGTCACCTATCCGTCGGGCGACCTCGGTCCCATCCTGAAGGATGCCGCCGCACTGATCAAAGCCGACATCGGCGTCAAGGTGATCGCGCTCAACCTCGGCGGCTGGGATCACCACACCGATCTGGTCACCCGGCTCGGTGCGCTCGCGCCGACGCTGGCGGACGCCCTCGCGGCGTTCCATCAAGACCTCGGCGCGCAAGCGGCGACCACCCTCACGCTGTGCATGACCGAGTTCGGCCGGCGCGCCGCGGAGAACGGCGACGGCGGCACGGACCACGGGCACGGCGGCGTGATGATCGCGCTCGGCGGCGGTATCGCCGGGGGGCGGGTGATCACGAACGGCCAATGGCCCGGCCTCGCCACGGGGAACCTCTTCAACGGCCAGGACCTCATGGTGACGACCGACTTCCGCGACGTCTTCGCGGAGGCGCTCAACCGCCACATGCTCGTGAACGTCGCGCAGCTCGCGCCGGTGTTCCCCGGATTCTCCGTCTCGGCGTCGAACTTCCCGGGGCTCTACACGTAGGGTGTAGTCGCCGGCCGCCAACGCCTGGTCTACGCGGCGAACCCGCGGTTCGACACGGCGTCGGGGCGGCCGCGGCGGATGAACGTCTCGACCTCGTCGGCGCGCTCGGCGGCGTCGCGGTAGCCGATCTGGATGAGCGCGCGCGTGTAGGACGCGTCGAACAGGAGGTAGCTCATGAGATCGGCGCTCTGCGCGTCGGGGGTCCCGAGGCCGTCCATGAAGTAGCGCACGAGCCGCGGCATGCGGTGCGCGAAGCGCTGCGCCACCATCGCCAGGTCCTCGGACGGGCTGATCGCGAGCGGCGTGACGATCCGCATCGGCTCGCTGACGAGCCCCGCGGGCACCGCGTAGTCGGCATCACCGCCGCCGTACGCACGGATGAGCTCGTTCATGCGACGCAGATGATCGAGGTCCGTGTCGAGATGGTCGAGGAAGATGGCGTTCAGGAAGACGCCGCAGATCTGCGCCAGCGGCGGCGGCGCCAGGTGGCGGGCCCTGCGCTCCCGTCTCCTCGGCGGCCCCGAGCTCCTCGCGCGAGAGCGCGTCGGCGGCACGGGTGGAGCGGATGCCGATGGCGACGAGCCGCGTCGCCCCGAGGCGGATGGCCGGGCTGCACGGCGTCACCAGCCGCAGCGCGCCGTCACCGAAGTACAGGTCGCCGCCCGCGCAGTTGATCGCCACCGGTGGGAAGACGACCGGAATGGCGGCGGACGCGCACACGTGGTCGGCCGTGATCTCGACCGGCATCACCACGCGCCGGCTCTTCGCCCACACCGGGTGCCCCGGCCGCCCCTGCACGAACGTGAAGGACCGTCCCGAATGGTAGCTGGTCGCGGTGATGGCGAGCGCGTACAGATGTCCGCGGCCGATCGCGTCGCCGATGGCGCCCTTCGGGAGGAGGCGCGCGATCAGCGTCCGCAGCGGCGAGGCATCGACGAACGAGCTCGTGACGGTGGTGCCGAGGATCCCGCCGAGCGCGAGGTCGCGCGTGAGACCGGCGGCGCCGAGACCGAGCGTGAGAACGTCGGTGCGGAAGACCTGCTCGACGCGCAGCTCGCTCCAGAGGCGCGCCACCTCGCTCGTCGCCTCGCGGAACGTCGCACCGCCGGCCGCGAGCATCGCGCCGTTGATGGCGCCGGCCGACGCGCCGGTCACTATCGCGAACGGTGACGGGGCATCCGCCAGCGACGGGATCTCGCCGAGGCGCTTCAGCACCCCCGCCTGGTAGGCGCCGCGCGCGCCTCCGGCCGTGAGCACGAGACCGAGCATGACGCGGCTTGGGCGAGCAACGCCCATGCCAGCGCCGCCGCACGGCGCGGCGCCCCCGTGCACCGGCACGGCCGAACGCGCGCGGCACGGCGTCCTGCCCCCGATGCGGGCAGTGCCGCCGAATTGCTCACGCGCCGGCGGGCGTCGCGTCGTGCGCGGATCGGCCGCCGCACCGCCGTGCCGGGATCGCCCGATCGCCCCCCGCGAGTGGACTGCGTCCCGATTCTCTTCTACCCCTCCCCGGGATGCGCCACCGTCGAGCCGGGGGAAGATCCGGGCGTGCTGAGCCGTAACCTCGTCGCCTATCTCCTCGGCAGGTTCTGCGCCGGAACCGCGACGATGCTCCTCCGCGCCGGCATCCTGTGGCACGTCTTCGCCCTCAGCCACTCGGCCTTCCAGCTCGGCCTGGTCGGCATCGTGCAGTTCGTGCCGGCGCTCGGCCTCATGCTCGTCGGCGGGGCGCTCGCCGATACGCACGATCGCCGGCGCATCATGATGGCGGCGCAGTGGGCGTGGCTGCTCGCCGCGACGGCGTTGTGCCTCGCGATGTACGCGGGACGGGTCTCCCTGCCGCTCCTCTACGCGATGGTGCTGGTGGTCGCCGTGGCGGGGGCGTTCGACAGCCCGGCTCGGGCCGCGCTGCTGCCGACGCTGGTACGGCGCGAGCTGTTGGCGCGCACCGTCACGATCGCCTCGACGAACCAGGCGCTCGCGTTCGCGACCGGCCCGGCGCTCGCCGGCATCCTGATCGCCGGGGCCGGCGTCGGCGCCGTGTACGCGGCCTACGCTGTGCTCGTCATCGGCTCAATCGTGACGATGCCGTTTCTCCGCCCGGTCGTCCACGCGCCGTCGCGCAACGCACCGTCGCTGGCGGCGATCCGCGAGGGGCTCGGGTTCGTACGCCGCCGGCAGGTGGTGCTCGGCTGCATGGTGCTCGACATGTTCGCGGTCATCTTCGGCGGCGCGGTCGCGCTGCTGCCGGTGTACGCGAACGACGTCCTGCGCGTCGGCCCGCGCGGCTATGGACTGCTCTCGGCGTCCTCGGAGGTGGGTGCGCTGCTCACCTCGGCCTTCCTCACCCTGCTGCCGCCGGTGCGCCGTACCGGATCGACGCTGCTCGCGACGGTAGCGATGTTCGGCCTCGCGACCGTCGTCTTCGGGCTCTCGCGCTGGTTTCCGCTGTCGGTGGCTGCGTACATGCTGGTCGGCGTCGCCGACCAGGTGAGCGTCGTCATGCGCACCACCGCCATCCAGCTCTCCACGCCCGACCCGCTGCGCGGGCGGGTGAGCGCCGTGAACCTCCTCTTCATCGGCGCCTCGAATCAGCTCGGCGCGGCGGAATCCGGCTTTCTCGCGGCGCTCACCTCGGCACCGTTCGCGGTCGTCAGCGGCGGGGTCGCCTGCCTCGCCGTCGTGGCGATCGTCGCCGTCGCGATGCCGGAGCTGCGCCGCTACCGCGCCACCGCGGCGCCCGTCTGACGTTCGTCAAGCGCCCGCGCTTGGGATAGACCGGGCGCACGAGGATTCCGCATGCACCGTGACCTGTTCGGCGAAGAGCACGAGATGTTCCGCGCGCAGTTCAAGCGCTTCGCGGCGCGGGAGATCGAGCCCAAGATCGCCAAGTGGAACCACGACGGCATCACCGACCGCGAGACCTGGCGGCGCATGGGCGAGGAGGGATTCCTCGGGCCCTGCATGCCGGAGGCGTACGGCGGCGCCGGCGGCGACTTCCGCTACGACGCCATCGTCATGGAGGAGCTCGCCTACCTGCGCGCGCACGGCCTCATGACGACCGTGCACTCGTCGATCTGCCTGCCCTACATCGTCTCGTTCGGCAGCGAGGAGCAGAAGCGGCGCTACCTGCCGCCGGCGATCGCCGGCGAGATGCTGCTCGCGCATCTGCATGACCGAGCCCGGGACCGGCTCCGACCTCGCGAACGTCCAGACGCGCGCCGATCCGCGACGGCGACCACTACGTCGTGAACGGCGCCAAGACGTTCATCTCGATCGGCCAGCTCGCGCGGCCTCTTCATCGTGGTCGCGAAGACCGATCCCGCCGCCAACCCGCCGCACAAGGGCATCAGCCTGCTGCTCGTCGAGGCGGACACGCCGGGCTGCGTGAAGGGCCGGAAGCTCGAGAAGCTCGGCCTCCCGGCACAGGACACCAGCGAGATCTTCTTCGAGGACTGCCGCGTGCCGGCTGCGAATCTCCTCGGCGCGCGAGGGGCAGGGCTTCAAGATGCTGATGGAGAAGCTCCAGCAGGAGCGGCTGTGCATCGGCGTCGTCGTCGGTCGCCTCGTGCCGGCGCGCCCTCGACGACACCATCGCCTACGTGAAGCAGCGCCACGCCTTCGGCCAGCCGATCGCCGCCTTCCAGAACACGCAGTTCAAGCTCGCCGAGCTCGCCACCCAGGTCGAGCTCGGCCAGGCGTTCGTCGACAAGCTGATCGCCGCGCACGTGCGCGGCGACGACATCGTCTCCGAGGTCAGCATGGCGAAGTGGTGGATCGACCGATCTGCAGAAGCGCCTCACCGCCGACTGCCTCCAGCTGCACGGCGGCTACGGCTTCATGCTCGAGTATCCGATCTCGATGGACTACGCCGACGCCGCCGTGCAATCGATCTATGCCGGCTCGAACGAGATCATGAAGGTCATCATCGCGCGCCGCATGGGGCTCGACGGCTGAGCGGTCCGCGCCGTCGCTATCGGCGGGCCGGCGGATCCTGGGCGCGCGTGCCCGGCCCGTACTTCAGCACCCGCACCTTCTCCATCGTGACCAGCCCCTCGACCCCCATCTCGTCGAAGATCGTGACCAGCCGGTCGGCGTGCGCCTGCGTGTCCACGACCTCGATCACGATGGGGAGATCCTCGGACAGGCGGAGGATGTTGGCCGTGTGCAGCACGCTCCGCGCGCCGAATCCCGACACCCCACGGAAGACCGTGGCGCCGGCGAAGCCCTCCTGGCGCAACCGTTCGACCAGCGCCATGTACGCCGGCTGGTGTCGCCAGCGGTCCGACTCGCCGATGAAGATCCTGACCAGCACCTGCTCGCCGTCGATGAGCCGCATGTATCGTCTCCTCTAACCGTCCGCCGGCGTCTCGGCGAAGAAGCGGCGGCGCGCAGCGTCGTCGTGCGGCGCCTCCGGACCGCTCATGCCGACGTCGACCGCGCGCGATGGGTCGGCGGCGAGCAGCGGCAGCGCGCGCGCCCGGCGCTCGTCGGCCACGGGCCCGAGCTCCATGAACATGTCGCTGTACCAGCCGTCGGCGCGGTGGACGATGGCGTAGTAGCGATCGTGCTCGGCGGCGTAGGCGTGGCCGGCACGGCTCCAGTCGTCGTCGGCGAGCAGCGCGTCGCGCAGGACGCGCGCGTCACGCAGGGTGAGCGACATGCCCTGCCCCCACGTCGGATCGCTCGTGGCGGCGGCGTCGCCGATCAGCGCTACGCCGTCGCGGTACGGATGCTCCACCCAGCAGTCGGCGCCGTCGAACGTGGAGAGCGGGCCGATGGGCGCGGCATCGGCGTAGAACTCGGCCGGCACGCCGATCTCGTGCGACAGCTCGCGGTAGCGCGCGACGCCGGCCGTCCCCTGCAAGCGCTCCAGTCGCGACCCGACGTGGAAGCCGAAGTAGGTCCGCGCGCGACCGTCGCGCTGCGGGAAGATCAGCGCCGTGAGGCCGCGCCCGGGGGCAACGGCGTGGTAGAACTCGTCGGCCGGTGAGGGCACGCGGTCGAAGAGCACCCCGGCGAAGAGCAGCTTCGGGGGGTCGTTCCGCGCCGCGAATCCCGCCCACTGGCGGACCATCGACGCGCGGCCGTCGGCGCCGATCACCAGGCGCGCCTCGACGTCATAGGCGCCCGCCGCCGCGTCCACCGTCACGCGCGGGACCGCCCCGGGGATGACGCCGCGCACGCGCACGCCGCGCCGCACCTCCGCGCCCGCGGCGCGCGCCGCCTCGAGCACGAGCTCCTGCATTCGTGGATGGTAGAACGTGAACCAACCGTCCCCCTGCGTGGTCGTCGCGAACAGATCCCGTCGCATGATCGCCTGGCCGCCGACGTAGATCGCCCAGTAGCGCAGCATGTGGCCGCAGTCCGCCGCGAGGAGATCGTAGAGCCCGAGCGTCTTCGCCTCGGCGGTGCCCCATGCGGCCAGCGCCTCGCCGCGCACCCGATCCTTGAAGGCGGCCTCGCGCTCGAGCACGAGCACGCGCGCGCCGCGCGCCGCCATGCTCTTCGCCAACGCCGCGGCGCCGAGACCGCCGCCCACCGTCACGATGTCGTAGCGCTCCACGACGGCCGTCTTACGAGGGGGAGAGCCTGGCCGAGAACTCGTGGAGGATCCGGCGGTCGCCTCTGGCGGCGCGGCGAAAGCTCCGCGGCGAGACGCCGGCGCTGCGATGGAAGGTGCGCACGAAGTTCGACAGGTCGCCGAAGCCGACATCGAACGCGACGTCGGTGATCGAGCCGCCGTCGTCGGCGAGCATGCGCGCCGCGCGGCGCAGGCGCGAGCGCACCAGGTACTGGTGCGGCGTGACACCGAGCACGGCGGCGAAGAGGCGCAAGAAGTGGAACGCGCTCAGCCCGACCTCGCGCGCGGTGCGCGCCAGATCGACGGGCTCGTGCGAGTGCTCGTCGATCCAGAGCGCCGCCTCCACCGCGCGCCGCCGATCGCGCGTGCCGGTCCCCGGCCGCTCCCGCGGCCGCCCCGCGACCACGTCGAGGACGCGCGCCGCCAGAAGCAGGCCGAGCTCGTCGAGATCGACGTCGCTACGGCCCTCGACGGTCGCCTGCGCGAGCTCGCCGAGCACCATCAGCTCCGGGACCGGCGGCACGGCTCCGACGCGCCACGTCCCGGCCCGATCGTCCATCGTCTCGACCACCGACGGCGAGAGCTGGAACGAGAGGCATTCGTCGCCGCAGGCGTGATCGTGCGTGCAGACGTACTCGTCGCCGGGATGACCGACCAGCACCGAGCCGGCCACGAGCTCGAACGAGCGCCCGCGCGCACGGTAGCCGAAGGTCCCGGTCCGTACGTACGCGATGTCGAAGCCGCCGTGCTGCTCGACGGCCGGCGCATCGGCCATGCCGGCCGTGCAGCGGTAGTCGAATACGGAGACCGTTCCCCGGCGCAGTACGGTCGAGGCCGCCATCGCGCTCAGCCTACCCCCGCAACGGGGCAGCGGACAACCGACGTCCGCCTTGACTTTGCACGCGTGTTTGTCGAGCCTCCCGTCGCGACGCCACTTCCTTCGACCGGAGGCCCTCCGTGAAGACCGTGATCAATCCCCCCGACATGGCGCCCCCGACCGGGTACTCGTACGCCATCAAGAAGTCCGGCTCGCCCGTCTTCATCTCCGGTCAGGTGGCGCTCGACCGCGACGGCAAGCTCGTCGGCGAGAACGACGCGGCAGCGCAGACGGAGCAGGCATTCGCGAATCTGCGGACGGTCGTGGCCGCGTGCGGCGGCTCGCTCGACGACATCGTGAAGATCACCATCTACGTGACCGATGCCGCGTACCGTCCGATCGTCGCCGCGGCACGTCAGCGGCACTTCAAGGAGGGGCAGTATCCCGCCAGCACCTACCTCGTGGTGGCGGGGCTCGCCGTTCCGCAGCTTCTGGTCGAGATCGAAGCGGTCGCGATGGTCGGCTGAGCGTCGCCCCGCGTGCGACCGTCAGCGGGCGCGCGCCAACACCCGGAGCAGCTCCCGGTGGAAGACCTCCGGGTGCTCGCGATGCATGAAGTGCCCGCCCGCCATGCGCACCACCTCGTACGCGCCGGTGGAGCACGCGGCCGCACGCTCGTAGGCCGACGCCGCCACGATGTCGCTGTCGCCGGCGAAGCACACCGTCGGCACCGCGATCTTCGACCGTTGGGAGCGGGGCACCCGCAGGCGAAGCGCGCGGTAGTAGCCGAGGGCGGCGTCGAGCGCGTGCGGGTCACGGAAGACGGCCTTCACCTTGGCGGTCTCGCCCGGGGGCACGTTCCACGCGGGCGACCAGCGGTGTACGAGCGTGTCGACGTAGGCGAAATCGTCGTTCGGCACCCAGCGCGCCGCCCCCTTGCGCCCGAGCGCGAAGAAGTGGCGCACCGCCCAGATCAACCTCGGCGTGGGGACGATCGAGGCGGGATGCGGGATCGCGATCGTGACGAGCAGCCGCACCGCGCCCGGCTCGATCGTCGCCGCCGAGTAGGCGGCGCTCGCGCCCCAGTCGTGTCCGACGATCACCGCCGACTGCTCGCCAAGCCCATGCACCAGCCCGAGGAGATCGCGCCCGAGCGTGTCCGAGTCGTAGGCCTCCTCGGCCGGGACCTCCGTGGGCACATAGCCGCGGGTGAACGGCGCGACCGCGCGGAAGCCCGCTCCCGCGAGCACCGCGCGCGTCTCATCCCACGCGTAGGCGGTGTCCGGGAACCCGTGCACGAGGAGCACGAGCGGTCCGGTGCCGGACTCGAGATAGCCGAACCGCAAGCCGTTCGCGCGCGCGAACCGGAGGTCGTCGCTCATGCCGCATCCAGGGCTACTGCGCCGGCGCGTCGAGGGCGCGCCAGAGGTACCAGCTGGCCGCCGTCCGGTAGGGCCGCCAGCGCTCGCCGTAGCGCTCGACGTCCTTCGGCGCCGGTAGCGCGCGCTTCTTGAACGCGAGCGCAAAGCCCTTGCGGATGCCGTAGTCGTCGGCCGGCAGGACGTCGGGACGGCCGAGACGGAAGATGAGCAGCATCTCCACCGTCCATCGGCCGATGCCGCGCACCGCGGTGAGCCGCTCGACGATCTCGCCATCCTCCATCCGATGGATCTCCGCGAGCGTGGGGATCTCGCCCGCCTTGGCGCGCCGCGCGAGGTCCTGAAGCGCCAGTGTCTTGGCGCGGGAGAGACCGGCGCCGCGCAGCCGGGCGTCGCTCGCGCCCAGGAGGGACTCGGCCGTCGGGCCCTGCGGGGCACGCGGGAAGAGCGCGCACACCCGCCCGAAGATCGTCGCCGCGGCCTTGCCGCTCAGCTGCTGATAGACGATCGCCTCGGCGAGCGCCCCGAAGATGCTGGCCGTGCGCTTGAGCTCCATGGTGAACGGCCCGACGCGCTCGATCAGGCGCCCGAGCTTCGGGTCGGCGGCGCGCAGATGCTTCAGCGCGACACGCGGCTCGAAGCCGATGGCCGCGCAGCCGTCGAAGAGGCCGGCCTGACCACCCGGCCGCGCGCCTTCGATCGCGAGCATGCGGAGCTTCGTCGTCGTGCCGCCGTTGGCACTGAAACCGCCGGTCTTGCCGCCGGCCGCGAGGACGCGGTGACAGGGCACGATGATCGCGAACGGGTTGCGTCCGAGCGCCTGCCCGACCGCGCGTGCCGATCCCGGCGAGCCGATACGGCTCGCGACCTCGCCGTACGACAGGGTCGCTCCCGCCGGAATCGCTCGCGCGGCGTCGTAGACGCGGCGCTGGAACGGCGCCACGCCGTCCATGTCGAGGGCGATGCCGGAGAGATCGCGGCGCTGGCCGGCAAGCAGCGCCACGATGTCGGCGCACGCGCGCCGTATGTCGCGCGGCGGCGTCGCTTCGCGCGCCGCGGGAAAGCGCCGCGCGAGGCGCGCCCGGGTGTCGGTGACGCGCCCCTCGGGCAGCTGCACGCCGAGGATGCCGCCCGTCCCCCACGCAATGCCGCAGCGGCCGATCGCCGTGTCGAAGAGCGTGAACGCCTGCCCCGTCATGATGCGGCCGGATGCTACCACACGTCGTGCGCCCTGCACTTGGAGAATCTTGCGGCCGCGGACGGCCGCGACCGCAACCCCGGCGCCGAGGTCGCGGCGGTGTCAGCGGCTTGGCGCAAGGGTGTCAGACCATGCGCCGTGCTCCAGGGCGGCGGCCCGGCGCGGCGCCGTGCCTCTCAGACGCGGCGATGGCACCGCGATTGCGTGGGAAGGCGTCCGGTGGTGGAGGGGTGAAGGCGGCGCCGTGAGCCGCGCCGCCTCGTGGGAGGGCTCGTTGACGGCGCGCCACACGCCGGAGCAGACGAACGCGCTGCTCGCCCTCCGCTCCCCGACCGGGCCTCAGGTGGCCGTGCGATGCGCCCGGCGCGCTCGTGCCTGCGCGACGCCGCCCGGAGGACGGACGAGCATGGTGGTCCGGCAACGCGCCGCCGCGCACCGGCACGCGTAGCGACGGCGCCAATCACGCGGCAACGGGCGCGGCCGCCGCAGCCGATAGTCGTACGTCAGCTCCTCGCCCGCGCGGATCGGGCGCCGGGTCTCGAAGAAGATGCGTCCGTCGTCGAATACCGCCTCGCAGTTCGGCTCGCACGAGTGATTGACGTAACGCCCGATGCCGCCGCCCGCACCGCCGTCGATGACCGTCGCCGCGTCGACGGTGAAGAGCAACGTATGCGCGTGCTCGCCGCGCTCGTCGTCGTAGCGGGCGGCGGCCTCCGCATGCGAGATGCGCTCGCCGGTGTACTCCAGCAGCCGCACGCCGTCCGCGACGTCGCACCTCGCGAAGACCCCGAGCCCGTGCGACGGTGCCGGGCGGACGATGAGCCGGCCGTCGGAGCATTCCGCTCGGGGTGTCCGCGGCGCGCCGCTCACCATGGATCGATGCAGGGCCGCTTCTTCCGCCGGCGCCGCGGTGGAGGCGGCGCGGCCGCGAGCGCGCCGCTGATCCAGCGCCGCGAGTCCGCCGGGTCGATCACGTCGTCGATCTCGAAGTGGGAGGCGGCGCTCACCGCCTTGCCGTGACGATACATGCGCTCGACCATCTGATCGAACAGGGCACGACGCTCCTGCGGATCCTGCAGGGCGGCGAGCTCCTTGCGGAACCCGAGCTTCACCGCACCCTCGAGCCCCATGCCGCCGAACTCGCCGGTCGGCCATGCCACGGTGAAGAGCGGCGCCTTGAAGCTGCCGCCCGCCATCGCCATTGCGCCGAGCCCGTATCCCTTGCGCAGCACGATGGTACAGAACGGCACGGTGAGGCTCGCCCCCACGACGAACATGCGCGCCGCGTGGCGGACGTGCGCGCGCTTCTCGATCTCCGGACCGACCATGATGCCGGGCGTGTCGCAGAGGAACACCACCGGCAGATCGAAGGCGTCACAGAGCTGCAGGAAGCGCGCGGCCTTGTCGGCGCCGTCGGCGTCGATCGCCCCCGCGAGATGCGTCGGGTTGTTGGCGACGATGCCGAGCGGCCGGCCCTCGATGCGCGCCAGGGCGGTCACCATGCCGTGGCCGAAGCCGCGTCGCAGCTCGAGCACGGAGCCCGAGTCGGTGAGGGCGTCGATGACGGTGCGCACGTCGTAGACCCGCAGGCGGTTCTCCGGTACGAGGGCACGCAGCAGGCGCTGATCGGCGCACTCCCACGTCGCGGCGACGCCCTGGAAGTACCCGAGGTAGCGCTTCGCCACCGACACGCCCTCGGTCTCGTCCGCGACCGCGATGTCCACCACGCCGTTCCGCGCCTGGATCGACATCGGGCCGATCTCCTCCGGCCGGAAGACCCCGAGGCCACCGCCCTCGACCATCGCCGGCCCGCCCATCCCGATGTTCGAGTCGGCGGCGGCGATGACGACGTCGCAGCACCCGAGGAGCGCGGCGTTGCCGGCGAAGCAGAACCCCGAGTTGATCCCCACCAGCGGCACGAGCGCCGAGAGCCGCGCGAAAGCCTGGAACGTGGGCACGTCGAGCCCGGCGATGCCGAGCGCATCGGTGTCGCCCGGTCGTCCGCCACCGCCCTCGGAGAGCAGCACCACCGGCAGGCGGCGCCGCGCCGCCAGCTCGAGCATACGATCCTTCTTGCGATGGTTCTGCGCGCCCTGCGTACCGGCGAGCACGGTGTAGTCGTATGCCAGGACGACGCAGCGCGTGCGCTCGGCGGGGAAGAGCGTGCCGTTCACCCGCCCGACACCCGCGACGAGCCCGTCGGCGGGCGTGCTCTTGATCAGGTCGTCGAGCGTGCGCCGTTGCCGCTGCGCCGCGACCACGAGCGGCGCGTACTCGAGGAACGTCCCGGCATCGCAGAGATCCGCGACGTTCTCGCGCGCGGTGCGCTGGCCCGTCTTGCGCCGGCGCGCGACGGCCTCGGGTCGCGCGCCGTCGAGGCCGAGCGCGTGGCGCTCCTCGACCTCGCGCAGATCGGCGCGGACGGCCGCGAGGTCGATCCCCGTCCCGGGCGCGGACGCGGCGCCCGCGCCCTCGCGCTCCTCGATGGTCGCGAGGAGGTCTCCTTCGAACACCGTGTCGCCCCGCGCGACCGCGACGCCGCGTACGACACCGCCGCGCGCGCTCGCAACGACGTGCTCCATCTTCATCGCCTCCAGCACGACGACGGTCGCCCCCGCGGGCAGCACGTCGCCCGGACGTGCCTCGACGCCGACGATCGTTCCCTGCATGGGCGCCCGCACGCTGCGGGTGCCCGGCGCGTCCACCGATGCCGCGGGCGCCACGGTGCCGTCGGGCCTTCCGGTCTTGCCGTGGGCGAGGACCGCGAGCGGGTCGATCGGATCGACGCGTGCCCCCGGCCCGGCGCGGCGCGCGACGTCCGCGACCGCGGCGGACCGGTCCGGGCCGTCGGCCGCCGCCAGCAGCTCCGCGGCATGGGTCTCGACGAATCGCGTGTCGATCGCGCTCCGCGCCACCGCGGGATGGCGGAGGAGGGCGAGCAGGAACGCGGCGTTCGTCGGCACGCCCTCGATCCGCAGCTCGCCGAGCGCGCGCGCCGCGCGCGCCAGGAGGTCGCCGAGAACGGTGGACGGCGAGCGCACGATCACCTTTGCCAGCAGCGAGTCGAACCGCGGGCTCGTCGTGTAGCCGGCGTAGCCGAGCGAGTCGGTGCGGATTCCGGGACCGGTCGGCGGCTCGAACACGCTCAGCGTTCCGCCCGAGGGCGTCGCGCCGCCGTCGGCCTGCATGCGCTCCATGTTGACCCGCAGCTGGATCGCGAGCCCGCGCGGCGGCGGCGGGTCCATGAGACCCAGATCGGCGAGCGTTGCCCCGGTCGCCAGGCGGATCTGCGCCTGCACCAGATCGACGCCCGTCACCTCCTCGGTGACCGTATGCTCGACCTGTAGCCGCGGATTGGCCTCGATGAAGAACCATCCGTCGTCGAGCGATGCCGTCCGCCCGTCGGCCGCGGCGGCGGCGTCGAGGAGGAACTCGAACGTGCCGAGACCGTCGTAGCGCACCTCGCCGGCCAGGCGCAGCGCGGCGGCGAGGAGCCGCTCGCGCACGTCGGCGGCGAGATGCGGCGACGGCGCGAGCTCGATCAGCTTCTGGTGGCGCCGCTGCAGGCTGCACTCGCGCTCCCAGAGATGACGCACGTGGCCGGCACGGTCGCCGAGGATCTGCACCTCGATGTGGCGCGCGTGCGGCAGGAAGCGCTCGACGTACAGCTCGCCGTTCCCGAAGGCGCTCTCCGCCTCCGAGCGGCAGCGCGCCCATGCCTCGGCGAGCGCGCCGCGGTCGTGCACGACACGCATCCCGCGCCCGCCGCCGCCGCCCACGGCCTTCAACACCACGGCCCCGCCCTCGGGCTGCGCCGCGAGGAACGTCGCGGCCTCGGTCAGGCTCGCGGCGCCCGCCGTGCCGGCCAGCGTCGGCACGCCGCAGCGCTGCGCGAGGGCTCGCGCGCGCACCTTGTCGCCGAGCAGCTCGAGCAGCTCCGGCCGCGGCCCGACGAACGTCAGACCCGCCCCGGCGCAGCGACGGGCGAACGACGCGTCCTCGGCGAGAAACCCGTAGCCCGGGTGGATGGCGTCGCAGCCGCTGTCGCGCGCGCAGGCGACGATCTGGGGGGCGTCCAGGTAGGCGCCGACGCCGCGGCCGCGCAACGGCACGCTCACGTCGGCGCGCCGCGCGTGCAGACATGCGGCGTCGTCCTCCGCGAACACCGCGACGGTCTGCAGTCCCAGCTCCGACGCGGCGCGGAAGATACGAATCGCGATCTCGCCTCGATTGGCGACGAGAATACGGCTCACGGGCATCGCAGCCTTATACCGATCCTGTACGGCGAGCCAACTCTCGACGCTCAAGACGCCCATACACGGGTTGAGAAAGATGGGCGCGGCGGCTGGTGCGCTCGCCAGCCGCGCGACAGGGCACCTCGTCCTTACGACCGATGCCCGCGGCACCTGTGCATGATGCTCGCGCACGCGCGACGGAGCGTCGCGATTCGGACGGTCGCTGCACGCGGACGTGCAGCGCACAGGGCGAGCGTACGCACCAGGGAATGCATCGCCTGTGGTGCCGGCTGTGCGCGACGCCGAAGGTCTTTTCCACGCGTTCATCGATCGGCGCGCCGCGTCGGCGCAATATCGCGCCGATCGCCGCGGCGCGACGGCCGACGCGGCTCCGACAGGGCGGACGGCATCGCGTTTGCTCCTTCACCGCGTCGGGAGGTTCCCCCTTACATGCGTCAGCCATTGCCTCGCGCATTTCTTCCATCGCCGTCTCCATTGCGACGCGCCGCTCACGCGGACGCTTCGCAGCGCTGACCGAGCAGTCGAACCGCATCACGTTCATTGGACAGGAGTCACTCTATGCACACACCATCCGTGCTACAGGTATGCGCCACATTGGCGAGTATAGGATTGTTCGTTTCCAACGCCGAGTCCGCACCGTCTCGGCGGATCACCCTGCAGCCGACCGTTCAGACGCAGCCGGCTCAACCGCGTCCGCGCGCGCAGGATCCTGGCGTACGCGGCGGCGCCCCGGGCGCCGGGAGCGCCATCGCGGGACTGACCGATGCGGAAGCCGCGTATTTCGACGCCGGCCTGGACGCGTTCAGCGAGGTCGAGAGCACTGCCGACGGTCTCGGACCGCGGATGAACCTCGACAGCTGCGCCGGCTGCCATGCGTTCCCGGCGGTCGGCGGCTCGAGCCCGCTGGTGAATCCCCAGGCGGCGATGTTCGCGGGGAGCGCCGACACGATGCCCTCGTTCATCTCGGCGCACGGCCCGGTGCGCGAAGTGCGATTCGTGCGGAATCCGGACGGCACGCCCGACGGCGGCGTCCATGATCTCTTCACGATCACCGGCCGCGCGGGCGCCGGCGGGTGCACGCTCGCGCAGCCCGACTTCGCGACGCAGGTCGCCAACCACAACGTCATCTTTCGTATTCCGACGCCGGTCTACGGCGACGGCCTGATCGAGCAGATCCCGGACGCGGCGATCACCGCCAACGGGGCCGCCAACACGGGACAGAAGATTCTCGCTCGGCATCCGCGGACGCCCGAGCTTCCATCTTCCGGGCGGCACGATCACCGGTCAGACGAACAACAACGGCAACGACGGCACCATCGCCCGCTTCGGATGGAAGGCGCAGAACAAGTCCCTGCTGCTGTTCGCCGGCGAGGCCTACAACGTCGAGATGGGCGTCTCGAACGAGCTCTTCCAGAGCGAGCGCGACGAGACGGCGGCATGCCAGTTCAAGCAAGTGCCGAACGACTTCACCCATTTCGACGTGGTCGAGCCGTTCGACGCGTTCAGCGACACCGAGAAGTTCGCGATCTTCATGCGCTTCGCCGCTCCGCCCGTCCCCTCTCCCGATACGCCCGGCGGGGCCGACTCGATCGCGCGCGGCAAGGCGCTCTTCACCAACACAGGATGCGGACTCTGTCACACGCCGTCCTTCACGACCGGCGACGCGACCGTCGCCGGCCTGCGCAACCAGCCGGTGAACCTCTACTCCGACCTGTTGCTCCACGACATGGGACCCGGTCTCGCCGACGGGATCAGCCAGGGACAGGCGGGTCCGCGGGACTTCCGCAGCGCGCCGCTCTGGGGACTGGGACAACGATACTACTTCCTGCACGACGGCAGGACGTCCGATCTCCTGCAGGCGATCCAGGCGCACCAGAGCGGCAACGTGCGGACGGGCAATGCCTCGGAGGCGAACGGCGTCATCACCCTGTTCAACCTGCTGCCGGAGACCCAGAAGCAGGACATGCTCAATTTCCTGCGCTCGCTCTGACGCGTCGGCAGGGCTCGGAGACGACCGTCCTCGCGGTCGTCTCCGAGGTCTTGCCAGCGCCACGTGTCCACTCCAGACTGGCGACGCGTGGCGCTGGAACATGCAGGTGCGGCGCCGATCGACTCCACGTCGACCGGCGACCCGGCGCGCTTTCGATCGCTCGACGATCTGGAGCGCGCGCTCGCGATGCTGCCGCCGCCACCGGCGGAGCGCGGACGGGTGGCGCTCATCGTGCGGCGGATCGAGGGCGCCCGCCGGCAGATCCTCGACCGCATCGGCCTCGCCATCGACTCGGGCGTTCCGGGCGACGCCTGGGGACGGCATCCCGCGCGCGATCCCGCGAGGCAGCTCGCGACCATGCAGCTCGACGTCGCCCGGCTGATCGCCAACGGCCAGCCGCTCGAGCTCTTCGGCGACAACCTGTTCCTCGAGCTCGACCTCTCGAGCCGCAACCTGCCGCTCGGCAGCCGGCTGCGCGCCGGCAGCATCGTCTTCGAGGTGACGCCCGCGCCCCACAACGGCTGCCGGAAGTTCCGCGCCCGCTGCGGTGACGCTGCCTTGCGTTTCGTCGCGTCGCCGGCGCTCCGCAGCCGCAATTTTCGCGGCATCTACCTGCGCGTCGCCACGGCGGGCGAGCTCGCCTGCGGCGACGGGATCGAGGTGCTGTCGCGCCCGGGCCCGGATGGCGGACCGATGCGCCGGCCGGCCGGCTGACCCGACCGATGCCGAGCCCGCTCCGGCGCGGGCGCCTCCTCGAGGCCGCCCGGCTCGCCTTCTTCCGTAGCTTCTTCTCGCTCCTCCTCGGCGCGATCGCGCTCAGCGAATGGGTGGTCGGGGCACGCGCGCTCGCCCGGCTCGGGCTCGCGGTCCCGCCGCTCGGACATCTGGCCGGACTGCTCGGCGTGTTGGCGTTCAATCGCTGGATGCTCCGTCGCATCCGGACGCGCGGCAGCGGGCGGCTCGTGGCGGTGTACACGGCGTTCGCCTTCACGTGCGTGTTCGGGGGCGCCTTCGTCGGCCTCGCCGAGCTCGTCTGGACGTCGGCGCGCGCCGCGGCCGCCCTGGCGCGGCTCGCCGGCCTGCCCGTCGCGGTCGATCCGTCGACGTGGGCGGGCACCGTCACGACGGCGATCGACGTCGGCCTTTGCCTGATCGCCGCGCTCTTCCTTTTCGGCTACACGCTCGGCCGCCGTGCGCTCGCCGTCACGTCGTTGCGCGTCGACGTACCCGGGCTGCCCGCGGAGTTCGCCGGCGCGCGCATCGTCCACCTGAGCGATCTGCACATCGGCCGCTATCTCGGCCTCGACGAGCTCCGCCGGCACGTCGAGCGGGTGAACGCGCTCGCCCCCGACCTGATCTGCATCACCGGCGATCTCGTCGATCATCCGGACACGTGTGCGCTCGCCTTTCCGGTGCTCGCCGGCTTGCGGGCGCGCCACGGCGTCTTCGTGATCCTCGGCAACCACGACGTCGCCGCCGGCGCCGAGATCGTCACCGACGCGCTCCGCAGCTGCACGCCCTTCCACGTGCTGCGGAACATGCGGGTCGACGTCGAGCGTGATGGTGCGTCTCTCGCGGTGCTCGGGCTCGACGACCTCGGACGCGACTGGGCGCGCGGCGTGCTGGAGCATCCCGCGCTGCCGCCGCTCGCCGGCAGCGTCGCCCGCGGCGTTCCGGCGATCGTACTGAGCCACCGGCCCGACTGCTTCGATCAGGCGGTCGAGCTCGGCGCGAGCCTCATGCTCTCCGGGCACACGCACGGCGGGCAGCTCGGCCTGCCGGCCCTGCTGCGCCGCGGGCGCGTGCGCAACCTCGCCGAGTTCATCACCCGCTACGATCGCGGGGTGTACTACCGCGGCGACGCGACCCTGGTCGTGAGCAACGGCCTCGGCTTCACCGGGCAGCCGGTGCGGCTGTTCACCGCGCGCGAGATCGGCTGCATCGAGCTCTGCCCGGCGTGACGGCGCGGCGCGCTCAGGCGAGCCGCAACAGCGCGTCGGCGCCGAGCATGCGGGTGCGGATGGGAATGCCGACCGGACACTGCGCCTCGCAGGGGGCCGGACAACCGGCGCAGCGCCGGGCGTCACGCGCGAGCGCCGCGTAGAGCCGCATCCCTTCCTTCTCGCGTCCGTAATCCTCGAAGTACATGCGGTAGCGCAACACGTCGTTGACGGCGAGCTGCTCGGGACAGGCGGAGAGACAGGCGCCGCAATGCGGCTGGCAGTACGTCCCCGCGATCCGTGCGTCGTAGCGCTGCAGGACCGCGACGTCCTCGGGAGTCAGCCGCCCGCCGGACGCATAGAGGTACTCGTCCACGTGCTCGGGCTTGAAGAACGACACGACCAGGCAGCCGACGTGCGGATTCGAGAGCACCCAGCGGAACGCCGCCTGCGCATACGAGGCTGCGTCGTCACGGAAGTCGGTCAGGTTCTGGTGGCGCGCCCCCTTCAGCGTCTTCATCGCGACGATGCCGACGTCGTGGGCCGCGGCGTCGGCGATGATCGCATCGAGGTCGGCCCAGAGACCGTGGTGATACGCGAGCATCATGACGTCGAAGCGCCCGGATGCGATCGCCGTCCGCGCCACCGTCTGCAGGTTCGGCGTGTGCGTGGAGACGCCGAGGAACCGCGCCTTGCCCTGCTCGCGCAGCCGATCGAACGCCTCGTGCGCGTTGGGATCCATCAAGCGCTCGACCTCGTCGCACGAGTGCACGTGCACGAGGTCGACGTGGTCGGTCTGCAGACGCCGCAGACTGCCCTCGATGACGCTCATGTACGTCTCGACCGAGCTGCCGGCCGGCACGTGCCCGCGCGGCGTGCAGAACTTGGTGGCGACGAACATGCGATCGCGCACACCCTTCATGGCGCGGCCCATCGCCTCCTCGGAGCCCGCGCCCGCATAGTCGGGGGCCGTATCGAAGTACGTCACGCCGCGATCGATCGCGGCGCGCGCGATCTGCTCACCGTTGTCGCCCTGGATCGCGCCCGTGCCGAGCGAGATGTCGGAGACCATCGCGCCGGTGCGGCCGAGGCGGCGATACGCCCGCACGCGCGCGTCCCTCCACGCGTCGAGCGGCCTCGGCGCCGTGCGCTCGACCTCGGGGCGGAAGATCTCCTCGAACGGCCCGCGCCAGCGCCGGAACGCGGTGAAGACCCCGACGCCGCCCGTCGCCACCGCGCCGACCACGGCGGTCCCGGTCGCCACGGCGTTCACGAGAAACTGCCGGCGCGCGGGGGCCGCCTCGCTCGCCGCCCGGCGCGCGCGGCGCTCCAGCAGCGTGCGCCGCAGATGGAGCGCCGTCAGGAGCCAGGCGAGCACGATGACCGCACCCACGCCCACCACGGGCGCGATCGGGTTGCCGCTCGGGTCGAGACCGATGAACCCGCGCGCGACGTAGCCACCGATCACGCGCCAGGAGAGCACGAGCGACACGGCGATGAGCGCCGCGAGCAACGGCCACGACCGCCAGCGGGGTGTCGGTTCGGTCATCGCGATCCTCCCTGCGGCTCGGACGTTACCGCAGCGCGCCTTTCCAGACCACGCCGCTCGGGGAGCCTCCGCGACCCCGCGACCGCTCAGCTACGGGCGATCTCGCGCAATGCCTCCAGCGCCCCGTCGACGTGGACGTTGGCATTCAACTCGCCGGTGATCACCTTGCGGACGACCCCGTCGCGATCGATCACGAAGGTCACCCGCTTCGGCGGAAGCCAGCCACCGAGCCGCGCCACGCCGAACGCCTTCGCGATCGTCGCGTCGCGATCGGCAAGCAGGGGGAATCCGAGCCCCTGAGCCGAGCTGAAGCGCTGATGCGATTCCGCCGTGTCGCCGCTCACGCCGATCACGACGCCGCCGGCGGAGGCGATCTCCGCGCCGTGATCGCGGAACATGCACGCCTCCTTGGTGCAGACGCGCGTGTTGTCCTTCGGGTAGAAGTACAGGACGACCGGCTGCTTGCCGCGGAAGTCTCCGAGCGCGAGCCGTTTGCCCTCGCCCGTGAGCCCGGTGAAGTCTGGGGCTCGCTCTCCAACCTGGATCATGCCGCACCTCCTGTGCGCCCGCGTTCTAGGACACCGTCCCACGGTTTGTCCACGCGCACCGCGTCCAGGGACCGACGACACCGGACGCCGCTCCCTCCCCGCCGGGGAGACGACGCGGGGCCAGACGGCGGAACGATCTGCAGCGCTTCGTGCGACGCCGCTCCTGTGTCACTATGCGCCCGACCGCGATCGCGAGAGCCATGGCCACGACGCCCTTCAACGTTCCGCCGCGCCTCCGCCGGCTGCTGATCGCCGTGTGGGGCGGCGGGGCCGGATGGCTCCTCATGACGCTGCACCCGCCGCCGCTGCCGCTCGCCGCGCTCGGCGCCGCCACCGGTTTCCTGACGGGCTGGCTACAACGCAGGAGCCTGCAGGCCGCGCCCGACGCGTTCGCACGTGCGACGTCGGCGTTCGAGGTGCGCCGCGCCTTCAAAGCCAACCGTGCCGGTCGCGCCGCGATCGCGACGACCTGGATCGCCGCCGCGCTCCTCGTGCTCGGCGCCCTTGCCCAGAGCGGCAACGTCCCGCTCGCCTTCATCACCGGCTACCTGAGCTTCATGTTCATGCGCGAGCTCGTAGCCTTCCTGCCCAACGGCTGATCGCCAGCGCCGCCAGCGGGGGCGAAATCAATCGAACAGGCTGCGTTCGCTCTCGAAGAGCACCCGCACCCGGTCCGCCAGCTCGGGCGACTCGCCCGCCGCAAGCCCTGGCACGGCACCCTGCGGCACCGAGCCGTAGCCGATCTCGGTGGCGATCAGGTCCGCGCGTCCGACCAGGCGGGCGAGCGGTGTCGGCGAGTGCGCGCCGTGGTGGCCGAGGATCGCCTGCACGATCGCGTCGTCGAGCCCCCAGATCTCGGCGACGCAGGCGCCGGCGAGATCGTGCGTCGCGCCGAAGGACTCCTGCTCCTTGCTGGCGTCCCAGACGCCGAGCCGCGCGTAGGCCCTCGGATCGGCGACGTGGAAGATCAGCTTGCCGATGTCGTGCAGCAGCCCGGCGATGAACGCGTCGCCGCCGGAGCCACCGCCCTCGCCCGTCTCCTTCGCGAGCTCGTCGGCGGCGAGCGCGGTGGCGAGCGAGTGCGCCCAGAGCGACTGTGCGACCTCGTCGCTCGCACCGAACGCCGCGCGCGCCGATGCCGCCATCAGAATGCGTCGCAGGCCCTGGAACCCGACGGTGACGATCGCCTCGCGCAGGCTGCGGGGCGGCGTCTGCCGCATATACAGCACCGAGCGCGACATCGTGAGGACGCGAGCCGCCAGCGCCTGATCGATCATGACGACCCTCGCGAGCTCGTCGGTCGTCGTGTCCGGGTCGCGCGCCAGCCGGAGCGCCCGCGCAGCAGCGGCCGGCATGGGTGGCAGATCGCACGTTTCGGCGATGCGATTGAACGTCGTGCGGACGTCGTCCCGCGAGAGGGTCGGCTCGGGCGTAGCCGTGGCGGTGCTCATGAACGATGTTGTGGAGCAACGCACGTGCCCAGCGCGTCCGCCGAAACGTCGAGGATTTGGGCGGTGTGCCGCCTCGGGGAGTGACGAAAGGTGTCGATGCCGTCATTTCCGTGACTCCGCGCCTGACTCCGCGCCGAACTCCGTGGCGCGCGTCAAGCGATGCCCGAAAATCGCCGATATAGCCCCAGGACCGTGATCGCCCCCCGGCGCGGGTACCTCAGAAGAGGAAAGCCGTTCCATGACTTCAGGTACACCCGAGCCGGCTGAGCCGGCAGACCTCGCCACGGTTCCACCAATCGTCCTCTGCGTCGACGGCGACCCCGATACGCTGACGGCCGCCGAGCTGCTGCTGAGTGACGCGGGCTACGACGTGATGCTCGCGGAGAGCGGCAAAGTGGCGCTCCGCATCGTCTCGATCACCCGGCCCGATCTCCTGCTGGTCGACACCGGCGTTCCCGAGCTGGACGGCTACGAGATTCTGCGCCTCGCTGCAGAAGAACCCGGACCTCTCCTACCTCCCCGTCGTCCTCGTGGGCCCGATCGAGGAGCCGCCGGACCGCGCTCGCGCCATCGCGCTCGGCGCGGTGGACGTGCTCACCAAGCCACTCACGCGCGAGACCGTGCTCGCCACGGTCGCCAAGCACATCAAGACGAACGCGTGGTGGCAGGAGGTGAAGAAGGAAGAGGTCCACAAGGAGCAGGAGAGCGCGGCCCCGAGGCGCGCGACGCCGACGTCGGACTGGGAGCAGTTCAAGGACGCGTTCGCCAAACAGGTCGGCCTCTCGGCGGAGCAACGTCAGCGCATCGCCGGCCTCACGCCGGCCCAGCTCTATGCGGCGCCGGGCCTGCCGGTGCCGCCGCAGAAGATCGCGCGGCTCGTCGCCGACCATATGAAGCTGCCGTACCAGGCGCTCCTCATCGCCGACCGCGTCGCGATGGGCGTGCTGCCGACGCCCTTCTGCAAGACGAACATGGTGGTGGCGCTGGTCGAGAGCCCGACCGAGCGCTCGTTCGTGCTGAGCGATCCGTTCAACTGGGAGCTGGTGCAGATGCTGCGCCGGGTCGCGGGCGGGCAGCCGAAGCTCGCCGTCGCCGAGCCGGCGAAGATCCTCGCCCTCTTCGACGAGGAGGTGCTGGAGGTCGCGCGCGCCAGCGCCGGCTCCGAGTCGACGCCGCAAGCGGGCCTCACCTACGACGTCCCCGAGGACACGATCCGCGTCTCGCCCGACGAGGTCAACGAGAAGTCGGCGCCGATCATCCGCCTCGTGAACCAGTTGATCGAGAACGCGTACGCGATGGCGGCCTCGGACATCCACATCGAGCCGGGCGAGAACGACGTCGTCGTCCGCTACCGCATCGACGGCATCCTGCGCGTCGCGCACCAGTTTCCGCAGCCGCGGTTGATCCATCCGCTGGTGTCGCGGGTGAAGATCATGGCCGAGCTCGACATCGTCGAGCGCCGCCTGCCGCAGGACGGCCGCATCGTCTTCAAGCGCTTCTCGACCCGCGGGGCCGACTTCGACCTGCGGGTCGCGACGTCCCCGATGAACCACGGCGAGAAGGTGGTGATGCGCATCCTCGACAAGCGCCGCGCCGTGCTTCCCCTCACCGAGCTCGGATTCTCGGAGCGCAACATGCGCGTCTACCGCGAGCGCATCGAGACCCCGTACGGCATGATCCTGCACGTCGGCCCGACCGGCTCGGGGAAGTCGATGTCGCTCTACTCCGCGCTGAACGAGATCCGCCGCCCCGACATCAACATCCAGACCGCCGAGGACCCGATCGAGTACACGCTGCCGGGCATCAACCAGCTGCAGGTGAACCGCGAGATCGGCCTCACCTTCAGCCGCGCGCTCCGCAGCTATCTGCGCCAGGACCCCGACGTGATCTTGGTCGGCGAGATCCGCGATCGCGAGACCGCCGACGTCGCCATCGAGGCGGCGTTGACGGGGCATCTGTTGCTCTCGACGCTCCATACCAACGACGCCGCCTCGACGCTCGTGCGCCTGATGGAGATGGGCGTCGAGCCGTTCATGGTGAGCTCGTCGATCGTCGTGCTGTGCGCGCAGCGTCTGCTGCGCCGCCTCTGCTCGTCCTGCAAGCAGCCCTATCGCCCGACCGACGAGGAGCGGCGGCTGCTCGGGGTCGGGCCGCACACCGACGTCACCCTGCACAAGCCCGTCGGCTGCGACGTGTGCAACCACATCGGCTTCAAGGGCCGCATCGGCACGCACGAGATGCTCGTCCCGAACGACGGACTGCGCCGCGCCATCACCACGAAGGGCATGACGGCCGAGGGATTGAAGCGGTACGCCGTCGAGCACTGCGGCATGACCACGCTCTACTGGGACACGATGGAGAAGGTCCGCGCCGGCCTGTGCGGCCTGCAGGACGCGCTCACCGAGATCCGCCGCGACGAGTTCGACAGTCGTCCGGCGTGGATGTTCGAGGAGCTCGGGCTCGAGCATCCCGCCAATCGCGACGAGCCGCTGTACTGAGGGCGTCGACTTCCCGTTCATCGCGCCCGTCGCTCGCTCCGCTCGTCATCAGCGTCGATCGCACGATCATGTTCTCCGGGTTGAAGCCTTGCGGTCGGCGTGCGAAAGGATGTCGCGAGGGTGTGCGCCGGATCCGACGGCGGCCGATCACGCGCCGGATCGACCTGGTGCGGTGGCCCTCCACGGAGGAAGCACGATGACCGCCGCACGCACACTACTCCCCTGCTTGATCCTCGTGGCCTGCGCTCGTCCGGGCTGGTCGCAAGACGGTCCGAGCCGCACGGTGCTCCCGATTCCCGAGCCGAAGCCGGTGGTGATCACCGAGCTCGACGCACGGAACGCCACCGCGCCGCCGCGCTTCGAGGTCACCGCGCCGAAGGGGGCACCCAACGTCGTCGTGGTGCTCCTCGACGACATCGGCTTCGGACAATCGAGCGCCTTCGGCGGCCCCATCAGGATGCCGACGCTCGACAAGCTGGCGTCCGAGGGACTGCGCTACAACAACTTCCACACCACCGCGCTCTGCTCGCCGACGCGCACCGCGCTCCTGACCGGCCGCAACCACCACGTCAACAACGCGGGCGCCATCATGGAGCTCGCGACGGCTTTCCCCGGGAACACCGGCATCCGCCCGCAGAGCGTCGCGCCGCTGGCGGAGATGCTCCGTCTGAACGGCTACAACACCGCGGCGTTCGGCAAGTACCACGAGACGCCGCCCTGGGAGGTGTCCGTCTCCGGCCCCTTCGACCGGTGGCCGACACACTCCGGCTTCGACAAATTCTACGGCTTCATCGGCGGCGAGACCAACCAGTGGGCTCCCGCGCTGTACGACGGGACCGTCCGCATCGAGCATCCGCCGGCCCCCGGCTACCACTTCACCGTCGACATGACCGATCAGGCGATCGGCTGGATGCGGGCGCAGCACGCGTTGACGCCCGGGAAGCCGTTCTTCGTCTACTTCGCGACCGGCGCGCTTCACGGGCCGCATCACGTGTCCAAGGAGTACATCGAACGCTACAGGGGCCAGTTCGATCAGGGCTGGGACAAGCTCAACGAGGAGACGTACGCGCGGCAGAAGCGCATGGGCGTGATTCCGGCGAACGCGGATTCGACGCCGCGGCCCAAGGAAATCCCGTCCTGGGACTCGCAGACGCCGGACCAGCGGCGACTCGAGGCGCGGCAGATGGAGACGTTCGCCGGCTTCGGCGAGCACACCGACGAGCAGGTAGGACGGCTGGTGGACGCCCTGAACGCGATGGGCGTGATGGACGATACGCTGTTCCTCTACATCGTCGGCGACAATGGGGCGAGCGCCGAGGGCGGGCCCGAAGGCGCCTACAACGAGATGATGGCGCTGAACGGCCTGCCGCAGAGCGCGGCCATCAACCTGCCGCACCTCGACGACTGGGGCGGGCCGAGCACCTTCCCGCACTACGCGATCGGCTGGGCGTGGGCCGGCGACACGCCGTTCCAATGGACGAAGCAGATCGCGTCACACTACGGCGGGACGACGAACGGCGTCGTGGTGCATTGGCCGAGACGCATCCGGGCCGGCGGCGATTTCCGCACGCAATTCACGCACGTGACCGACGTCGCGCCGACGGTCCTGGAGGCCGCGGGGCTCCCCTTCCCCACGAGCGTCAACGGCACGGTGCAGCGGCCGTTCGACGGCACCTCGATGATCTACAGCTTCGACCGTCCCGACGCGAAGGAGCGGCACACGACACAGTACTTCGAGATGTTCGGCAACCGCGGCATCTACCACGACGGATGGATCGCGGCGACGCGTCATTCCATCCCGTGGATCCTGACGCAGAACCCGCCGCTCACCCAGGACGTGTGGGAGCTGTACCACGTTGCCGAGGACTTCAGTGAAGCGCACGATCTCGCGGCGACCAATCCCGCAAAGCTGAAGGCGATGCAGAGCCTCTTCACGAAAGAGGCCGTGCGCAACCACGTGTTGCCGATCGACGACCGTCGCTCGGAGCGCTTCAGCGCCGCGATCGCGGGACGTCCGGACCTGATGGGCGCGCGCACCTCGCTCACCGTGTATCCCGGCATGGTCGGAATGATGGAGAACACCTTCATCGACGTGAAGAACCGCCGCTACACGGTCACGGCGACCGTCGATCTGCACGACGCCAAGACGAACGGCGTGATCATCGCACAAGCCGGGAGGTTCGGCGGTTGGACGCTCTACATGAAGAAGGGCAAGGTGCACCACGAATACAACTATTTCGGGATCGAGCGCACGAACGTCGCCGACAAGGCGGCGCTCCCGGCGGGCAAGCACGTCATCAAGTACGAGTTCGTCCCCGACGCCCCGAAGCCCGGCGCCGGCGGCGCCTGCACGCTCTTCGTCGACGGACGGAAGGTGGCGGATGGGCGCATCCCGAGGACCGTGCCGTTCGCCTTCTCGGCGGACGAGGGGGTGGACGTCGGCCTGGACGGCGAGACGCCGGTGTCGGACGACTACGCGCAGGGCGACAACGCCTTCACCGGCACGATCGCGGAGGTGACGATCGACGTGTCGCCCTCCGGCTTGAATGCGGCCGACCGGAAGGCCGTCGGGGACGCCGCGGAGGCGGCGGCGGCGGCGGCGGAATGAGCGGCCCCACCCCCTAGCCCCGATCCGCGCGAACGCGCTAAGGTCGTCGACCGCGGGATTTGCCCCCAAGGAGGACGCCATGCACGTCGGAATGGGAGTCATCTTCCAGGCCCAGGGCGAGGGCCGCACGGACCGCAACGTCTACCGCAACGAGCTGCGCCTCGGCGACCTCGCCGAGCCGCTCGGCTTCGAGTCGCTGTGGGGCGTCGAGCACCACTTCACCGACTACACCATGTGCCCCGACGTACTGCAGTACCTGAGCTACTTCGCCGGGCGCACCCAGCACATCCAGCTCGGCTCGATGGTCGTCGTGCTGCCCTGGCACCACCCGATGCGCGTCGCGGAGGAGGTGGTGATGCTCGACCACCTCTCGAACGGGCGCGTGATCTTCGGCATCGGGCGCGGCCTCGGGCGCGTCGAGTTCGAGGGCTTCGGCGTGAAGCAGGAGGACAGCCGCGCCATGTTCACCGAGGCGGCACAGATGATCCTCGAAGGCCTCGAGCGCGGCTACTGCGAGTACGACGGCACCTTCGTGAAGCAGGTTCGCCGCGACATCCGTCCGCGGCCCTTCAAGTCGTTCCGCGGCCGTACGTATGCCGCGGCGGTCTCGCCCGAGTCGTCACAGATCATGGCCCGCCTCGGCATCGGCATCCTCATCATTCCACAAAAGCCCTGGGAGATGGTCGCGGAGGAGCTGAACGCCTACCGCACCATCTTCCGCGAGGTGAACGGCGTCGACGCGCCGCCGCCGATCGTCGGCGGCTGGACCTACTGCGACGAGAACCGCGGCCGCGCCGAGGAGTACGCGCGCAGGTTCATCGGCGCGTACTGGCAGAGCGTCGTCGATCACTACGAGATCATCGGTACCCATCTCCTCAACATGAGGGGCTACGAGGCCTACAAGCAGATGCAGGAGATGGCCAATACGCCCGGCGGCGTCGACGCGCTCGTCGACTTCTTCCTGAATCTCCAGGTCTGGGGCACGCCGGAGATGTGCTACGAGAAGATCCTCGACATCCAGCGCCGCACCGGCGCCGAGGCCTACAACGGCATCTTCAGCTACGGCGGCATGCCGTTCGATCTCGCCGAGGCGAACCTGCGGCTCTTCGCCACCGAGGTGATGCCGGAGCTGAAGCGCTGCGTCCCGCTCGAGGATCAGTTGATCGCGCGCGCCGGCATCGGGCAGCGCGCCGACGCGAGCGCGTTCCGCCTGCCCATCTGACGGCGGCCGACGGCGCATCCCCATGGCCAAGTTCCCGACCGAGGTGGAGCGCAGCGTGACGCTGCGGATTCCGCTCGCGCAGGCGTACGCGTTCTTCTGGGACGTCGTCGGCTCGTCGCGCTGCATTCCCGGCATCGATCGCTGCGAGCCGGCCGGCCCGGACACGTATCGCTTCATCTTCCAGGAGCGCTCGACCGGCCCCGTCAGCATGATCGTGCGCTACACCGCCCGCTACACCGGCAACGGCGCCGACGAGATCCGCTATCGGGGCGTCAGCGCGTCCGACGACAATACCGACGTCGACGGCGTGATCCACCTTTCGGCGCACGGCGCCGGCGGGACGCGCGTCACCCTGCGGCAGACGATCGCGCCCGACACGCCGGTACCGCGTCTGCTGCAGGGGCTGATCAAATCCTTCGTGCAGAAGGAGGCGGACACGGCGGTCGCGCAGTATCTCGCCGCGGTTGCACGCGCCGTATAGCAGCGCAGCCGCCCCGGCGGCGGGAGCGATGGAGGACCGCCGTGTCGGCGGAGCACGAGACCTCAGCGGCGGCGCTGCCGGATCAACCCTTCCTGCGCCACGGACACGACGAGCGTGCCGTCACGCCGGAAGAGGGAGGCCGTCGTGAAGCCGCGGCCGCCCGAGGCCGTCGGGCTCTGCTCCGCATAGAGCAGCCACTCGTCGGCGCGACACGGCCGGTGGAACCACATCGCATGGTCGAGGCTCGCCATCTGGAAGGTGCTGTCCCACCAGGAGACGGCGTGCGGCAGGGTCGCCGTGTCCATCAGCGTCATGTCCGAGGCATAGGCGACGACGCACTGGTGCAGGAGCGGCGCGTCGGGCAGCGTACCATCGGCGCGGATCCACACGAGCTGGCGGGGCTCGCGCTTGCGCGGCGCCATGTAGTCGATCGGATCGACCGGCCGGACGTCGATCGGCCGCTCGCGCAGGAGCCAGCGGCGCAGCTCGGGCGGCGCAGCCGCCAGGAGCGGCTCGGTGCGCTGCTTGAACGTCGGCAAGGTCTCGGGATCGGGCGCCTCGGGCATCGCGATCTGGTGCTCGAGCCCGGCCTCCTCGATCTGGAACGACGCGGAGAGGTTGAAGATCGCCTTGCCGTGCTGGATCGCGACGACGCGTCGCGTGGTGAAGCTCTTGCCGTCGCGAATGCGGTCGACCTGATACAGAATCGGGATCGACGGATCGCCGGGTCGCAGGAAGTACGCGTGCAGCGAGTGCACCGTCCCCTGCTCGACCGTGCGCCCGGCGGCGACCAGCGCCTGCCCGGCGACCTGGCCACCGAAGACGCGAATGCGGTCCTCCTTCGGCGTGCGGCCGCGGTAGAGGTTCAAGTCGAGCTCCTCGAGATCGAGGATCGAGACCAGCTGATCGAGCGTGTCCTGGTTCACCGCGTCCGCCATGCTTCAAGCGGTCGCACAGCCGCGCGACGCCGTCAAATTGCTGCAGGACGTGACCGGCGGGGCGCCTCTCTGCTAGGGTTGCCGCGGTGTCGATCTTCGTCGTCCGTCACGGTGAGACGGATCTGAACGCCGCACGCATCGTCCAGCTACCGGGTACGCCGCTCAGCACCCGCGGCATCGCGCAGGCCGAACGCGTGGCGCAGCGCCTCGCGCGGGCGGGCGTCGCGGGCATCCTGTCGAGCGACCTGGCGCGCGCCGCGATGACGGCGTCGCGCGTCGCGACCGCGACGGGCTTGCCGGTCGCGCCCGAGCCGCTCTTGCGCGAGCGCGATTTCGGGCGCATCCGCGGAACGCCCTACGCCGCCCTCGACCACGACATCTTCGCGCCCGACTACGTGCCGCCCGACGGCGAGAGCTGGACGGACTTCCGCGCCCGCGTCGCGGCCGCCTGGGAACGGATCGTGAGCGTCGCCGCGACGACGCCGGGGCACCTCGCCGTCATCACCCACGGCCTCGTGTGCCACGTACTGCTCGAGCGCCATGTGCGCTGCACGGAGCCGGCGCCCGCGTCGTGGCCGAACACCTCGGTCACCGAGATCGAGGGCACGGATCCCTGGACGGTGCGCGTGCTGAACTGCGTCGCCCACCTGGACGCCGGCCCGGACGGCGCGCCGCAAGGCGGCCACGCCTGAGGTCGCGCGTCAGCGTCGGCGCGGCGGGCCGAGGATCGCGCCGAGGACGCCGCGGGTGATGGCGCCGGCCACGACGGTCGCCACCCGGCTGGTGATGGGCGAGCGCAGGATCTGGTTGAACGTGTCCACGGCACGCTCGCTCGTCGGACGCGGCGCCTGGGCGTCGAAGCCGGTCTGCCCGGCGGGAGCGACGCGCGCCGCCAGCGTCTCACGCGCGCTCTCGCGGTCGATCGCCTGCGCGTACTTCCTCACCTGCGGCGTCGTGAGACGGCGCGCCACCTCGTCGTCGGTGAGCGGCCCCATGCGCGACGACGGCGGAATCAGCCGCACCGCGAACGGCGGCGTCGGCGTGCCGTTCGGCGCCAGCACCGTGACCAGGGCCTCGCCCGTTCCGAGCGTCTTCAGCACGTCCTCGACGTCGTAGAACGTCGTCTTGGGGAAGGTGCGCGCCGCCGCCTTCAGGGCGGTCGCATCGTCGGGGGTGAAGGCGCGGAGCGCGTGCTGCACGCGGTTCCCGAGCTGCCCGAGGACGTCGGCCGGAACGTCCTTCGGACTCTGGGTGATGAAGAAGACGCCGACGCCCTTCGAGCGGATCAGGCGGACGACCTGCTCCACCTGCGCGAGGAACGCCTTGCTCGCCCCCTCGAACAGCAGGTGCGCCTCATCGAAGAAGAAGACGAGCTTCGGCTTGTCGCGATCGCCGACCTCGGGGAGGTCGTGATACAGGCGCGCCAGCATCCACAGCATGAACGTCGAGAAGAGCGCCGGCTTGTCCTGCACGTCGGACAGCTCGAGCACGCTCACCAGACCGCGGCCGTCGCGCTCGACCTGCAGCAGATCGTCGAGGTCGAACTGCGGCTCGCCGAAGAACGCCTCGGCGCCTTGCTGCTCCAGCACGACCATCTCGCGCAGCAGGACGCCGACGGTGGCCTTCGACATCGACCCGTACGCCGCCAGGTCGGCGGCTCCCTCACCCGTCAGGTACTGCAGCACCGCCCGGAGATCGGCGAAGTCGAGCAGCAGCAACCCCTTGTCGTCGCAGTACTTGAAGACGAGCGCGAGCACGCTCGCTTGCGTCTCGTTCAGCCCGAGCACCTTCGCGAGGAGGAGCGGACCGAACGACGAGACGCTGGCGCGGAGCTGCGCCCCACGCTTGCCCGAGAGGCTCAGGAGCTCGATGGGAGAGGCCGCGGGCGCCCAGGAGTAGCCCGTGTCGCGCGCGCGGGCCGCGACGCGATCGTCCGACTCCCCGGCCGCGCCGAGCCCGGAGGCGTCGCCCTTCACGTCCGCCACCAGCACGGCGATGCCGGCCGCGGAGAGCTGCTCGGCGAGGAGCTGCAGGGTCTTGGTCTTCCCGGTGCCGGTCGCGCCCGCGATGAGGCCGTGCCGGTTCAGCATGGCGTACGGCAGGGTGACGAGCGGCTCGGGATGGCAATCCTGGCCGTGGATCACCGCGCCGAGAGTGGCGGCGCGATCGCGGGCGGGAAACGCCCGGCGCGCGGCCTCGAGGAGCTTCGGATCCAGCGTCATGGGCCACCCAACAAAGCGCATTTGGCGCCCTCAGTCGAATCGCGCCGCCCATGGACTCGGCCGCGCGCGCGGGTACACGCCGAAGCACCCCGACGTGCTGGCGCTGAACCCGAAGGGGCAGGTGCCGGTGCTGGTCGACGACGATCTCGTCCTCTACGACTCCACCTTGATCCTCGAGTACCTCGAGGAGCGCCATCCCCTTCCTCCCCTGATCCGCGAGACGTTCTACGCGCCCGAACCGGAGCGCGACGCGGCCGCCGTCGCCGAGGCGCGGCGCGCGATCGCCGCGATCCATCGCGAGCTCGCGCGCGTCGCGACCGAGATGCAGGGCCTGACGGCGGCGTCGACGCGGGCGTAGACGCGCCGGGGACGCTCCGGTCGGCGGCACGACGAGCACCGCGGCCGCGGCAAGCGCGACGAGGCTCAGACGTCGCGCGCGCGGCCGCGTGGCAGCCGCCCGACGGCCAGCAAGGCGACGATGCACGGCGCGACGAACAGCGCGACGAGAAGCGGCACCGCGAGGTAGAGGAGCCGCGCCGGCGGCGGATTCCGACAGGCGCCGCCTGCGGCCGGCGCGGCGCAGAGCAGACGCGAAATCGCGTCCGACGCCACGGTGTTCCAGATCACGTGCACCGCGACCGCGGCAGCGAAGCCGGCGAGCGGCACGACGGTGGCAAGGACGCGCGACGATGTCGCCCGCGCATAGCCCACGGCGGCCCCGGTCATCGCGGTGAAGACGGCGTGGTTCATGCCGTAGACGCCGCCGCGGAGGAACGTGCCGCGCAGCAGACCGGCATAGCCGTCCTGCAGCGCCGCCATCGTGAGATACAGGAGGTTCTCGCTCACCGCGAAGCCGAGCCCGACGAGGGCGCCGTAGACGGCGCCGTCGCCGGGGCGGGCGATCTGCCGCGGCCACACCAGCACGAGCGCGGCGAGCGCCGTCCCCTTCGCGAGCTCCTCGACGATCGGCGCTCCGAGACGGGGGACGACGCTGGCGTCCGCCGCGGACGAGGTCCCCGCCATCCACGCCTGCAGGAGCGTGTTCACGGTCGACGCCGCCAGCGCCGCCGGGACGGCGCCCCAGAGGAACGCGGCCGCGAGCAGGCTCAGGGGACGCGCGGCGCGCCGGACGAGCACGGTCAGGAGGACGGCGTACACGACGGCCGGCCCGAGGGCCGCGAGGATGATCGCGAGCGGCGTCCCCGCGACCCGCCAGCAGAGCGCCGCGAGCAGGAGGATCGCGGCGGCGCGCGCGATCCCGCGCCGGGCCGCTTCGGGCCGGGCGGCGCGCGCCCAGCGCCTCTTGTCGTCCATGGCCGCTCCTGCCACGTTCCCGCCGTCCGGGGAGCCTACCGTCGTGACGATCGGTCCGTCAACGAAGGTGCGTCGCATCCCGCTCGCCATGACGGGACGATCGCTGAGGGGCTCATCCGCGCGCTGACGCATGCGGCCTTGCACCGGACGGGGCGGTTCGGCATGTAGACCCCGAGGCGCGCCGCGCGCCACGAGCCGCCGCCATGCGCTGGAGAGACGCCCGCGAGAGCGACAACGTCGACGACGAGCGCGCCGCCGGTCCGCAGATGCGGGCGGGCATGCCGCTCGGCCTCGGCGGACTCGCCATCGTCGTCATCGTGAGCCTGCTGCTGGGCAAGAACCCGCTCGAGCTCCTCGGCCTCCTGTCGCAGCTCCAGGACGGTACGGAGCAGACCGGCTACACCGATCAGGACGGCGGCACGCAGGCGCCGCCCGCGAACGACGAGCACGTCCAGTTCGTACGCGCCATCCTCGGCGAGACGGAAGACGTGTGGGGCGGCGTGTTCCAGGATGCGGGCAAGCAGTACGAGCGGCCACGTCTCGTGCTCTTCAGCGGCGCGGTGCGCTCGGGCTGCGGCGGCGCGACGGCCGCCTCCGGACCCTTCTACTGTCCCGAGGACCGGAAGGTGTATCTCGATCTCAGCTTCTTCGACGAGATGCGCGCGCGGCTCGGCGGCGGCGGCGACTTCGCCTACGCCTACGTGATCGCGCACGAGGTCGGCCATCACGTACAGAACCTGCTCGGCGTGTTCGATCGCGTCGAGCGGGCGCGCGCCCGCGGCGAGCCCACGGAAGGCGCGGGCGGCCTGAGCGTCCGCCAGGAGCTGCAGGCCGACTGCTTCGCCGGCGTGTGGGCCAACCACGCGCAGGCCCGCCATCAGTGGCTCGAGGCCGGCGATGTCGACCGGGCGCTCGGTACCGCCAGCGCCATCGGCGACGATCGCCTGCAGCGCCAGTCGCAGGGCACGGTCGTGCCCGATGCCTTCACGCACGGGACGTCGCAGCAACGCGTGCGCTGGTTCACGACCGGCTTCGAGCGCGGCGACGTCGGCCAATGCGACACGTTCCGCGCCGGCGCGTTGTGACCCGTCGGGGAAAGCGCGCTCGGGCGCCGCTGCCGCATTGAGCGTCCCGCCGCCGACTGCGCCGCCCCGAGCTGCGCGACATCGGTGGGTCGAGCCCGGCGTCGTTGTCGTCTGCCTCGGTGCCGCGGTGGTGCTCACATGGCCGGTCACCCGGTTCTACGCCAGCCGTCTCGCCGGCGGGGCGGGCGACCCGCAGCTCACGTTGTGGTCGATGCGCTGGATGTACGACGCGCTGCGTTCGCTGCAGAATCCCTTCTTCACGACGCGCCTCTACCATCCGCAGGGCACGACGCTCGTGTTCCACACGTTCGACCTGCCGAGCACGCTGCTCGTCCTGCCGCTCTGGAGCGTCCTGCCGGAGGTCGCGATCTACAATACCGCCGTTCTCTTCGCCGTCACGCTGAGCGTGTACGGCATGTTCCGGCTCGTCCGCGAGGTCACGGGCGACCCCCTGTGCGCCCTCCTCGCGGGCATCCTCTTCGCCGCCGTCCCCTATTCCTCCGCCCATATCCACGGACAGCTCCATCTGATGTCGATGGGCTGGCTGCCGCTGTACGTCCTGCATCTCCTGCGCGTCCTCTCCGGAAGAGGCCGGGGGCGCGACGCGGCACTCGCCGGACTCTTTCTCGCGCTCGCATCGCTCGCGTCCTGGTACGATCTCCTCTTCGCCGCGGTCATCACGATTCCGCTCGTCGTCCAGGGCGCCTACCGTCACCACGCGGCGTGGCGACCGGCGATCCTGTCGCGAGACGTCGCCGTGCTCGCCGGCACGTGGGCCGTGCTCGCCGGACCGCTCCTCGCGGCGATGCTCCGCGCCAAGGCACGCGAGGAGATCATCGGCGCGCATGACGCGCTCGTCTTCTCGGCCGACGCGTACTCGTTCGTCATCCCGAGCGCGATCCAGACGTGGTGCAGCGCCGGGACGCCCTGGCTCCGCACCTGGGGCAGGCAGATCGGCGAGCACGCGACCTACGTCGGCTTCACGGTCCTCTTGCTGGCGCTGCTCGGCGCCGTGCTCGACCGTCGCGGGCGCGCGTTCCTGACGATCGGGCTGCTCGGCGCCGTGCTGACGCTCGGCCCCTTCCTGCAATGGCAGGGCGCCGCGCTCGAGTGGCGGATGCCGTATTGGTACCTGGTACACGCCGTCCCTGCCGTCGCGTTCACGGGCGTCCCGGTACGGTTCGGCTACGTGATGTACTTCGGCCTGATCGTCGCGGCCGGGCTGGGTCTCGCGCGCGTCCGGGCCCGGATCGCGGACGCCCGCGTCTCCGCCGTGCTCGTCGTCGCGATCGCGGCGCTTGCGCTCTACGAGTACTGGCCCTGCCCCGTCCCGACGTCGGCATGTCCCACGCCACCGCTCCTCCGCGAGTGGGCGAAGGATCCCGGCGCCTGGGCGGTGCTGGACACGACGGAAGGCTGGCGCCGGATGTGGCACGCGACGATCCATCGCAAGGCCATCGTCGGCGCCTATCTCGGGCGGGCGCCGAAGCGCCTGGAGGACTGGATGCTGACGCAACCGGTGATCCGTGCCATCGCGTGGCCGGACGCGTCGTTGCCGCTCGCGCGCGTCGATCCTGGCGTCGACTTCACCTGGCGCTATCCGCGCGACGACGGCACGCTGGTCGGCGACCGGTTCTCGGTGCAATGGACCGGCAGCCTGCTCGCGCCCGCCGACGGCGACTATCGCTTCTGGTTGTCGACGACGGTCGGCGCCCGGCTGCAGATCGGCGGACGCCGCGTGGCCGGGCGGATGGCGCGCTACGGGGACGACGGGGCGCCCCACGAGGAATCCGGATCGATCCACCTCGCCGCCGGCGGACACCCGGTGGTGCTGGCGGCGATGGAGCTCGATCGTGCCGCCGAGATACATCTCAGCTGGGCGCCGCCGGGCGGCGAGCGCGGGATCGTGCCGGCCGAGGTGCTGCGCGCGGCCGACGGGACCGCCGGCCTCGACGGGGACTACACGCAGCATGTCCCGCCGCTTTCCGGTCTCGGTCGCGTCGCCGGGCGCGATGCGCTTCGCCGGCTCGCGATCCGCTACGTCATCACGGCGGACATGGACAATGCGTGTGTCGAGCGGGAGTTGGATCTCCCCGAGGTGTACCGCGGGGAGAGCGTACGGATCTATGAGGTTCCCGGTGGAACTTGATCGTCGACACCTCGACGGTCGATACCGGTCGCTCGCCGATGCGCCGCCGTCCGGCGGTGGAAGGGAGGCAGCGATGACGCCTCGTTCGACTCTCGTCGTGATCGGTATCCGCGTGTCGATGCTCGCCTTCTGTATCGCCGCGGTCACGCCGGCAGCGGCCGTGGTGGTTCCGAAGAAGCCGAGCGAGACGCGGGTGGTGATGGGAAACAGCACGACCAGCCCGCCATGTCCCGGCTCCTTCGGCCTGCTGCGCGTCGACATGCAACAGAATCCCGACGGAACGACGACGCCATTCTCTGTGCCGCCCAAGAGCGCCTTCGTCATCACCAGCTGGGATTTTCTCGCGGGCGGATCGGTTTCCGCGCTCAACGGGGTCGACCTGGTGCTGGTGGATGCCGGCGGTACGTCGGTCTCGTACCTCAGCATCGGCAGGTCGCTTGCCAGCAGCACGGGGAGCGCCGGGGGGACCGTCGCGACTCCGGACGGTGCCATAGTGAGAGGTGGGGCGAATCTCTGCTTCGTCGGCGGAGGCTCCCTGACCATCGTCGTCGTGCGCGGCTTCATGACCAAGGACAAGTAGCGTCATCCGCCGGGCACGCTGGTGCCTGCTCAGCGACGTCCGGCCACCGCGATCGGCACGACGCTATCCGACTGCTGCTCTCAATCACGCGAACATTTTCGTTGCCTTCCGATAGCGGGTCGCGCTAAGGCGCAATCGGGCTCGCCGTATATCCCCCATGCCCGCCACCGACCCAAGCGCGAATCTCGACCGGATCGATTTCGGGGCCTTCGTGCTCGACGGCCCGCGCGGATGCCTGTGGCGCCATGGCAGAGTCGTTCCCCTTCGACGCAAGGCGTGGGAGGTGCTCTACCGATTGGCGAGCCAGCGCGGCGAGGTGCTGGCGAGCGCCGAACTGCTCGACGCCGTCTGGGGCAGGATCGCCATCTCTCCCCAGGTCCTGACCAATACGATCCACGAACTGCGCGTGGCGCTCGATGACACCGGCGCCGAGCCGCGCTTCATCCGGACCATCCGCGGACGTGGATACGTGTTCCTCGCCGAAACGCGCACGAGCCATGCCGGCGATGCGCGGGCGGGTATCGTCGTCGGTCGCGACCCAGAACTGCGCCGGCTCGCACGGCTCTGGGAGCTGACCGTGACCGGCACGTCACGGGTCTGCTTCGTCTCCGGGGAGCCCGGAATCGGCAAGACCACGCTGGTCGACACCTTTCTCACGCGCGTCGCGGACGAGTCACCGGCGGGGAGCCTGTGCATCGGCCGCGGCTGCTGCGCCGAGCAGCACGGGAGCGACGAGGCGTACCTGCCGATCCTCGCGGCGATCGAGGAGGTGCTCGACGCGCCCGCGCCGCACGGCGGAAAGGACGAGCTGCGCCGCTGCGCGCCGGCGTGGCTCGCGCAGATCCCCTGGCGGCTCGACGACGCGGAACGCGCGGCGCTGGAGGTGTCGCTGGCGTGGAACACGCCGCCGCGCATGCTGCAGCAGGGGCTTGCCTTCTTCCGCGCCGTCGCCGTCCGGGCACCGCTCATCCTCGTCCTCGAGGACATGCACTGGTCGGATCTCGCCACGCTCGACCTGCTCGCCGCGCTCGCCCGGCGACCGATCCCGGCTCCGTTGCTGGTGCTGGCGACCTACCGGCGCGTCGACGCAACGGCGCGCGCGCACGCCATCGTCCCCCTCGTGCACGATCTCCTCCGGGACGGGGGCGGCGAGGAGATCGCGCTCGGCCCACTCGACCGCTCGGCGGCCGGCGCCTACGTCGCGGCGCGCTTCGGGAGCGCCGAGCTCGCCTTCACGCTCGCCGACCGTCTCGCGGAGCACTCCGCGGGCAATCCGCTCTTCATGCGTGCGCTCGTCGACGAGCTGGTCGCACGCAACGCTGTCTTGCGCACCACGGACGGGTGGCGTCTCGGCGACGATGTCGAGGCGGCGCTCGGGCAGCTGCCGCAGAGCTTGCGCGCGTTCATCACGGTCGAGCTCGATGGGCTTTCCGCGCCGGCACGCGATGTCGTCGAGGCCGGAAGCGTCGCCGGGCTCGAGTTCACGGCGACCGAGCTCGCGGCGGCCGTCGCGCGCGAGGCGCTGCAGGTCGAGCGGACGTGCGAGGCACTCGCCCGGCGAGGCCGGCTACTCCGTATCACCGACGACGCCGATTCGGGACGCGGCCGGGCGCACGAGACGCTACGCGTTCGTCCATGGCGCCTACCGGCGTTTGACGTACGAGCAGCTCGCTCCACTGATCCGGCGGACCTTGCACCACCGCATCGCCGACGCGCTCGCGACCGGCGGTGCGAACGGTGACGACGGCAGGGCCGCTCGCATCGCGCTGCACTACGAACGCGGCGGCGACCCTCGGTCGGCCGCGGCCTACTTCGACCGCGCGGCGATCCACGCCGAGCGGCGGTCCGCCTACCGCGAGAGCGCGGCATACGTGCGCGCGGCGCTCGCCCAATCGGCGGCGGCGGACGATCCGACGGCAGCCGCGGCGCAAGGCGGATTGCAGCTCCGCCTCGCGGGCCTGCTCTCCCTCGTCGAGAGCTACGGCGCACCGGCGGTCGGCGAGGCGCTCGCCGCGGCGCGCGACGCGTTCCACGCATGCGGCTCGCCGCGAGGTCTCTTCATGGCGGAGCTCGGCCTCGGCCGCTATGAGCTCGCGCGCGGGCACTACGACGTTGCCGCCGCTTACATCGATCGCGCCCTCGGGCTCACCGAGTCGACCCTTGCTCCGCTCCGCGCCGTCGCGTGCTGCTGGGCAGGATTCGCGGCCGCGCTGCGCGCCGAGCTCGAGCACGCCGCGGCGGCATTCGAGGAGGGTCTCGCCGCCCCGGAGTCCCCCGGTCTGCTGCGTGACATGGACGCGCACCGATTGATGCTCTCGCAGTCCGCCATCGTGCTCGCCGTCCGTGGTGATCTCCGCGCCGGCGAGCAGCGAGCCGCGGCGGCACTCGAGCGTGCCCGCGCCAACGCGCGTCCCGGAGATCTCACCCAGGCGCTCCTCCTCGAGACCGAACGCGCGACGTTTCTCCGCGCGCCCGACGTCGGGCGCGTCGCCGCCGCCGAGACGATCACGATGAAGCGCGAGGCGGGGCTCCCGAGTTTCCTCGTCCTCGCACGGTTCTATGAAGCATTGTTCGACGACGGCCGCCCCGCCGTGCGCATCACCGCCATGCATGACGCGATCACCGAGCGCCGCCGCCTCGGCGACCGCTGGCACGAGTCGTTGCTGCTCACGCTCGTCGCCGAGCTGGAGCTGCGAGCGGGGGACGTCGCGAGCGCGCGCGCGTCGATCGACGCCGCCGCCGCGCATGTCGCGCGCTCCGGCGAGCGACACTATCAGGCCGAGGTCCAGCGGGTGCAGGGCGAGATCTCGCGAATTGCCGGAGGTCCGGACGGCGCGGTCGACGGCGGGCGTCTATTGCACGAGGCCCGCGCGACCGCCCGCGCGCAGGGCGCGCGCCTCTGGGAGCTGCGCGCCGCGACCAGCCTCGCGAGCCACACGCGCGACGGCCGCGCCATGGCGGACCTGGCGCACATCGTCGGCGTCTTTCCACCCGGCAGCGTCTCGTCGGATTTGCGCCGCGCGCGCAACGTCCTTGCCGCAGCCGACGACCGCTAGGGCCGAGCCTACCGAGCGGCTACGGCGTCGTGATCGCCGGCACGCACAGGAGCTTCGGCTTCTTCGCGTCCAGGGTTTCCGGTCCGAATTGGTTGTTGACGAAGATCCCGAGGACCTTCGCGAACTTCACCAGGTCGGTCTGCTTCACCTGGTAGCACATCAGGTGCTCCGGATCGGTCGGCGCCGCCGGCGCCTCGCCGTTCTCGTCGACCGGGTTGCAGAGGTACTTCGGCTTCTTCACGGTGACGGTCATCGCGCCGAACTGATCCTCGAGCGTCACCCCGGGCACCTCCGCGAACTTCGGCGTGTTCTTCGTGACCTTGGCGACGTAGCACTCGAAATGGTCGGTCACGAAGGCCGCCGGGGTCGGGGGCGTCGCGCCCAGGTCCTTGGCCGTCGGCACCAGGAGCGAGTACTGCTTCTTCGCGTCGATGGAGAGACCGGTCGCGTTGAACTGATCGGTCACGGTGATGCTGGTCGGAAAGACGGGCTTCAGCGCGTTCTTGATCGCGTAGACGACCAGGTGCTCCGGATGCGACGGGGCCGTCGGATCCTCGCCGAGCTTGTTCGTCGGCGCGCAGAGGAACTTCGGCTTCTTCACCGCCACCGTCGCCGCGCCGAATTCGTCGACGAGGGAGACGCCGGGGGGGTTCGCGATGCCGAGGAACTTGAGCGAGCCCTTGCTCGCGCCCGCCACGTAGCAGGTGAAGTGATCGAGCACCGGGGTGGCCGTCGGCGTCGGCGTCGCGGTCGGCGTCGGCGTCGCGGTGGCCGCTACGGTCGGGGTCGGCGTCGGAGCGACGACCAGAGGCGCGTCGTACTCGAGGACCCGGTTGTTGCCGTAGTCGCCAACGTAGAGATTGCCCGCTCCGTCGACCGCCATGCCGAAGGGATAGCACAGGCTGGTCGCGCTCACGCCGCCGCCGTTGCACGCGATGTCGCCGAAGCTGCCGCCCTGACCGAAAACGCGGTCGGCCGTGGTGTCGCTCACGAGCGGCGCGTCGTACTCGAGGACGCGGCTGTTGCTCTGATCGGCGACGTAGAGGTTGCCCTCCTCGTCCACCGCCACGCCGAAGGGATAGCACAGGCTGGTCGCGCTCACGCCACCGCCGTTGCAGTTACCCGTGACAAAGCTCCCGCCCTGGCCGAAGACGTCGTCCGCCGTGGTATCGCTCACGAGCGGCGTGTCGTACTCGAGGATCCGGTTGTTGCCGTAGTCGCCAACGTAGAGATTGCCCGCTCCGTCGACCGCCATGCCGAAGGGATAGCACAGGCTGGTCGCGCTCACGCCGCCGCCGTTGCACGCGATGTCGCCGAAGCTGCCGCCCTGACCGAAAACGCGGTCGGCCGTGGTGTCGCTCACGAGCGGCGCGTCGTACTCGAGGACGCGGCTGTTGCTCTGATCGGCGACGTAGAGGTTGCCCTCCTCGTCCACCGCCACGCCGAAGGGATAGCACAGGCTGGTCGCGCTCACGCCACCGCCGTTGCAGTTACCCGTGACAAAGCTCCCGCCCTGGCCGAAGACGCGGTCGGCAGTGCCGTCACTCACGAACGGCGTATCGTACTCGAGGACACGGCTGTTGCTCTGGTCGGCGACGTAGAGGTTGCCCACTGCGTCCACGGTGACCCCGACGGGACTGCACAGGCTGGTCGCGCTCACGCTGCCGCCGCTGCACCCGGGCGAGGACGAGTAGGCGTCCGGTTGGCCGATTACAAGGTCGGCGGGCGCGCCGCTCACGAAGGTCTCGGCGTCCGCCCAGGCGAGCACGCGGAAATTGTCCGCATCGGCGACGTAGACTCGGTTCGGGGTGCTGCTCCGATCGACGGCGATCGCCGAGATGCCGTTCAAGCCACGCGCGTCGACGAGGTTGGCGGTACCATACCCGAACGCCACCTGACCGAGAACGCGGTCGGCGGTGGCGTCGCTCGCGAGCGGCGTGTCGTACTCGAGGACGCGGTTGTTCCCCGCATCGGCGACGTAGAGGTTGCCCGCCCCGTCCACCGCGGCGCCGTAGGTATGGCACAGGCTGGTCGCGCTCACGCCACCGCCGTTGCAGCTACTCGTGACGAAGCTCCCGCCCTGGCCGAAGACGCGATCGGCCGCGGTATCGCTCGTGAGTGGGTGAGTGGGGTGTCGTATTCGAGGACCCGACTGTTGCCATATTCCGCGATGTAGAGATTGCCCGCCCCGTCCACCCCGACGCCGGCGGGATTGCACAAGCTGGTCGCGCTCACGCCCCCGCCGTTGCACGCGTTGGTGACGAAGCTGCCGCCCTGGCCGAAGACGCGGTCGGCGGTGGTGTCGCTCACGAGCGGCGTGTCGTACTCGAGGACCCGATTGTTGTTGTACTCGACGACGTAGAGATTACCCGCTCCGTCCACCGCGACGCCGAGGGGATTGCACAAGCTGGTCGCGCTCACGCCGCCGCCGTTGCACGCGTTGGTGACGAAGCTGCCGCCCTGGCCGAAGACGCGATCGGCGGTGGTGTCGCTCACGAGCGGCGTGTCGTACTCGAGGATCCGACTGTTGCCATATTCCGCGACGTAGAGATTGCCTGCCCCATCCACCGCGACGCCGGCGGGATTGCACAAGCTGGTCGCGCTCAGACCGCCGGCATTGCACGTGCCGGTGACGAAGCTGCCACCCTGGCCGAAGACGCGATCGGCCGTGGTGTCGCTTTCGAACGGCGTATCGTATTCGAGGACGCGATTGTTGAGGAAGTCGCCGACGTAGAGGTTCCCCACGCCGTCCACCGCAATGGTGTAGGGATAGCACAGGCTGGTCGCGCTCACGCCGCCGGCGTTGCACGCGGACGAGAACGCGTCCGGCTGGCCGAGGACGAGATCGGCGGGCGCGCCGCTCACGAAGGCGCCGGCATCCGCCCAGGCGAGCACACGAGAATTGTCCGAATCGGCAACGTAGATCCGGTTTGGGATGCTGCTCCGATCGACGGCGACGGCGCCGGCGAAGTGTACGCCCCGATCGTCGATGAGGTTTGCCGCGCTGTAGGTGAACCCCACCTGACCGAGGACGCGGTCGGCCGTCTCATCACCGCTGGTCGCGGATGCCGCCGGGGTCCGAAGGGCACCGACCAGAAGGACGAGGGCGACGAGGATACTCAGCCGTGGTTGGACACGTCGCTCACGGGGTACGGGCATCGGGCGATCCTCCGTTACGAACCGTACCTCCCACCGCCCCACGCCGTCCTAACGCCGAGTAAACATTTCGCACACATTTGCGCGCGCTGGCGCGCATCGTCGTCGGCGACGAAGAACGCGAAGCTCGCGATCACGCCGTCGCCGTGCACGAAGCTACCGATCCCGCCCACGCCGTCGACGGCTGGATGAGCATGAGGCCGCTCGGATCCTGGGCGCGTTTCGGGGTCGTACGTGCCCTGGACCGCCGTCGGCTCGGACGATCCGAGGATGCGCGGGTCATGCATTGCAGCCGAGCACCGACACGATCGGACGCACCATCGCCGCGCTGACGGTCGTGCAGGGTCGGTCCACCGTCGAACCTCGATACGGTCGAGGCGTCGTTGCCGTGCGGCGGGCCGCCATCGAAGTCGTCGGCCCCGCCCTCGTAAACCCGAATCGAGAATCCGGATTCGCGACGGTCACGAAGCGCGAGAGCCTCGGGTTCGCCTCGACCTCCCACGCGAAGTGCCTCGCGGCGCGGTCGACCACGTCGACAGGAGTCGCATCGACGCCGATTCACGAACACGAGCGGGCCTCACGAAAATTCTGCCGCAAACCCTTTGGGCGAGCGGATTCACGGTATCCTTCGGATGCCCGAATCTCCGCGCGCGGCACGACCCCTCGTGCACGTCATTTTTTCGTTGATACATGCCACGCAAATGTGGAAGTCGAGCACTGATCGAAAAGGTGAGCCCCACCTTCCACCCCGCGACGAGGAGGAGCGACCAGTGCCCAAATCCTTTCGTTTCGCCATCAGCGTTCCTGGCCGTGCGGATCGGCCGCAGTATCCGCACCAGATGCGGGACGGAGACGCCGCGATCTACTGGGTCGCCGTCTACGTCAAGCGCGGCTTCGAGTACGGCGGCGTGATCTTCAACTATCCGGCGAAGGGGCCCGAGCTCATTGCCGTCGACACGAGCTCCCTCACGCCGAGGGACGTGATCTTCATGACGACCAGACCACCGCTCGATGACCACATCGTCGGCGGCCGCGTGGTCGTCCGCAGCTTCACGGTCCTGGAGGACCGCATCTTTCGGGCCCTCCGCAAGTGGTTCACGCGCGTCTCGCGCGCCGAGATCATCATCAGCGATCTCGCGGCGGGCTTGAGCCCCGAGACCGCCCGCTACCAATCGCTGGAGTTCTGGGTCAACGGCGGCTCCGGCATCCGCAACCACGGATCGCCGTACACCCGCGAGTTCCACAAGGTGCCCAGGTCGGCGCACCGGACGGTCGGCTTCTTCGTCTACGAGCCGGAGATCTGGCCGGGCGGACCGGCGCTGTCGCTCGCGTTCTCGTCCGGCGGCGTCGATACGCTGGCGTGGAGCTATCTCCTCACGCAGAGGCATCCGAAGCTGATCGACACGACCTCGTTCGTGATGGCGGAGCTGACACGCGGTGAGCCGGTCGATCGTCCGGAGAACATGCGGTTCGCCGACAGCTGGGACGTGCGCATTCTGGGGAAGGCGCCGCTGATCCGCGCCGCCTGACCCGGGCGTGCCGGGTTTGCCGCAAAGTGGGTCTTTGCGGCGAATGCCGCGAATCGGATCCGCCGTGGCAGAGAGCGCCCCATGGCGCATCTCTTCGTCCCCGCGACCCGGAGCGGCGACGCGACCACGCTCGACGAGCGCGAGTGGTCGCGGCGTCCGCTCGACTCCGACACTACGGTCGTCCGCGACGCGCGGCTCCTGCGCGCCGCGACGCCCGACGGCGAATGCTGGGTCGTCGTCGGCGCGGCGTCCGTTCGCGTGAATGGCGACGCGCTCGGCACCGGCATCGCCGTGCTGCGCGATCGCGACGAGCTCTTCGTGGCCGGCGTGCGCGTGTACTTCTCCGCGGAGACCCTCGCCGTGGTCGCGGCGTTTCCCGGCGGCGAGGGTGCGGTCCTCTGCGCCCGGTGCACGACGCCGATGGTCGCCGGCGCGCCGGCGGTGCGCTGTCCCGACTGCGGCGCATGGCAGCACCAGACGGACGAGCTCCCCTGCTGGATCTACGCCGAGCGCTGCGCCCGCTGTCCGCGGGCGACGGCGCTCGACGCGGACTATGCGTGGACGCCGGAGGGCCTGTGAGCCACGGCGAACGCCGGAAGACCGCCCTTGTGATCGGCGCCGGCGGCAACATCGGCTCGCATCTCGTCTCGCATCTGGCGCGGATGCCGGAGATCGGCGGGGTGACGCTCGTCGACCGCGACGCCTACGACGAGACGAACCTGGCGACGCAGAACATCCTGCGCCGCGACGTCGGTCGGCCGAAGGCGCACGTGTGGGCGCGCCGGCTGCGCGAGATCGCGCCGGATCTTCCGCGTCGAGGCGTTCGCGACCGCCGTCGAGGAGGTGCCGCTCGGCGCGCTGCGCGCCCACGTCTGGCTCGCCTGCGTCGACTCCGCCGCCGCCCGCTGCGCCATCAACGCGCGCGCCTGGCGGCTCGGCATTCCGTGGATCGACGCCGCCGTCCACGGCGAGGAGCTGCTGGCGCGCGTCAACGTCTGGCGCCCGGCCGCGGCGGAGCCGTGCCACGAGTGCGCCTACGGCGAGTCCGACTACGCGGCGATGGAGCGCGAGTATCCCTGCGCGGGCGACGGGACGCCGGCACCCACCAACGCGCCGTCGGCCCTCGGCGCGCTCGCGGCGTCGATGCAGGCGCTGCAATGCCGCAAGGTGCTCACGGGCGAGTGGGAGCAGGCCGTCGTCGGACGGCAGGTGACGGTGAACGCGCGACGCCAGCAGATGCGCGTCACGAGCTTCCGGCGGAATCCGCGCTGCCGCTTCGATCATCAGGTCTGGGCGCTCGCGCCGCTCGGCGTCGCGCCCGAGGCGTGCACGCTCGACCACGTGCTCGACGTCGGACGGCGCGCGCTCGCGGCCGATGCCGAGGCGCGCGTGAAGCTGGCGGACCACGTGTTTGCCGCGAAGCTCCACTGCCTCGGTTGCGGCGTAGAGCGTGTGCTCATGCCGTACCCCATCCGGAGGATCGGGCCGCGCGATCGCCTCTGCGACGCCTGCGGCGGCACCATGCGGCCGGCCGGGGTCGACCTGCAGGAGTGGTTGGGGGCGGAGCTGCCATCCATGGTGCGCGGTGCCGCCCTCGCGACGCTCGGCATCCGGCCCGGTGACGTGCTCGAGGTCGCCGCCGCCGGCCGCGCCGTGCGTTTCGAGCTCGAAGGGAGGACCCGAGCATGACTGACGTGATCTTCCGCGCGTTCCTGGAGCACCAGTACCGTGAGGCGATGGCGCTGGCCGAGGCCAGCGACATCCTCGAGCTCATGCCGCTCGGCCCCGCGCCGGTGCAGGGCTACGTCGCGCGTTTCCACTGCACGAGCGTGACGAAGGCGGCGACCGGGCCGATCGTCGAGACGAACCGCGTCGACGTCGCCCTCACGCTCTTCGACGACTACCTCCGCGCCGCCGATCCCTACAGCCTGCTGACCGTGCTCGACCCGAGCACCCTCTACGGCCCGCACGTCCGCCCCCCCTTCATCTGCATCGGAGACGTCACGCCAGGTACACCAGTTGCTCAGTTACTTTTCCGCGTGTTCGACGTCCTCGTCTTCGCCAACGTCACGATGGTCGAGCACAAGGCGATGAACAGGGAGGCGTGCGCCTGGGCGCGCCGCAACGTCGCGCGTTTTCCGCTCGACACGCGCGCGCTGAAGCGGCGCGCCGCCGTCGCCGGCGACGTCGACATCGACGTCGTCGAGGAGCGCGCGTGATCTCGAGCGGCGCCCTCCCGACGGTCCTCGCCGCGGCCTCCCAGGCGGTGCGCGGCGTCGGACACGTCGCGCTCGACGGTGGCTGGCTCGCGCTCGAGGCGCCGCTCGCCGACGAGCCTCTGCCACGCGGCGGGTACGAGCCCGGGCTCCTCGCGTGGAACGGCCTCCTGACGGGCGGCGCGCGCTTCGTCCTCGGGACGGCGCCTTCCACCGTGCGCGTGGCGGCCGACATCGTGCTCGAGCCGGACGTCGACGTCCTGGGTCGGGTCGCCGAGGCGCGGGAGGGGATCGTGGCGGCGCTGGCACTCCTGCGCGGCAAGGACGCCGGCCAGGCGAGCCTTCCCCCCGACGCCGTCGCCGACGCGACGGGCGATCTGCTGCGGCTCTGCCGCGAGAGCGGGTGGCCGGCGCGCGAGCGTGACGGGGAGCGGCTCGCGATCGATCTCGACGTGCCGGATGCCGTGCACCAGGCCGTGATCGAGCGCCGCGCGGACGGGGCGGTGGTGGCGGCGGCACCGGTGCTCGACGCGACGATGGCGGTCCTCGCCGCGCCGTCGGCGCGCGGCGCGCGTGCGCTCGCGGTACTGCTCCTGCGCGCCGGCGGCCTCCTGCGGATCGTCCGCGCCGCCGCGCCGCCGGACGACGTGGCGGCAGCGCGTTTCGAGGTCGTGCAGCGACGACCGTCGGTGCCCGAGCTCGCCCACAGCTTCGCGGCGCTCTCGCTCGCGTGCCGGCTCGCGGCCGCCGAGGCGGCGGCGCTGTGGCACGACGATGCGCTCGCCCGAGCGTACCTGCGGGACTGGGATCAGGCCCGCGCAACCCGACAGAAGGAGGACGACGATGGCAGAGACAGCAACGATGACGATGGCGCTGCGTGTGAGCGACGCGACCAGCCACCGGACGCTGCGCGTGCCGGCGGTTCCGGGGAGCTTCACGATCTCGGAGCTGCTGCAACGCCTCACGGTGAAGCTCGGTCTCGCGCGTAGCGATACCAAGGGACAGCCGCTGCGTTACCAGGCGGTGCTGAACCGGGAGGGCCGGCACCTGAACGGCTCGGAGACGGTCGGCGATGCGCTGCGTGAGGACGACGAGATCGTGATCGGCCCGAGCATCGAGGCGGGGTGAGGGGGGCCGGCCGATGACGTACGACTACACGATCGACGTCCTCGCCGGGGACGGCCGCCTGCTCGCGCAGGCGGCCGTCACGCCGGACTGGTACGCGGCGCTCGAGTGGGTCCACTTCGAGGGCGTCCGTGCCGGCGAGCTCCCGGCGGTGACGCGCGCCGGTGCGGGGACGGTCGTGCCGATCTGGGAGGACGAGCGGGGTGCGCCGTGGGTCGCGAGGTTCCGCGTCGCCGTGCAGGCCGCGGACGGGCGCGCCACGGCGCGCAACCTGTCGAAGGCCTACGTGGGCGACGTCGTACGCGGACTCGCCACGGATCTCGTCGCGCGCGGCGGCCTCGCCGCGGGCGACACGTTCCGTTGGCAGCTCCGCGCGGAGCCGTCCTCGGCGCACGGCGACGACGCTTGCGACCTCGAGATCGAGGAGTGCCCGGAGCCTCTGCCGCTCACCGAGGCCTCGCTCGCGGCGCTCGCGGACGCGTCGACCTTCGCGGGGAGCGAGAGCGAAGCGACGCGCTGCCTGCCGCTCTTCTGCCCCGCGTTCGTCCTCGACGAGATCAAGCTCTCGGCGCGGCAGGCCGGCGGTGTCGAGATGGGCGCCTTGCTCGTCGGGTACCTGCGGCGCGACCGCGACGCGGATGGCGCGGGCGCGCCGCGGCTGTTCGTCGAGATCACCGCGCAGAATCCCGGCGGAGGAGACGATCGCGGAAGCGACGCGGATCACGTTCACCCCGGGCACGTGGGCGGCCGCCCGCGGCGCCGTCGCGCGGCGTGGGCGGAATGAGATCCTCGTAGGTTGGGTCCACAGTCACGGGGATTGGTGCGCGATGCGCGACTGTCCGCTGGAGCGGCGGCGCGCGTGCACGGCCTCGCATCCGTTCTTCTCGGAAGAGGACGTGCTGCTGCACGCCACCTGCTTCCGGTCGGCCTTCCACGTCGCCTTGCTGGTGAGCGACAGCGCGGCCCTGGGCGGCCTGACGGTGTCGGCCTTCGGGTGGTTCGAGGGCCTGATCGCGCCGCGCGGATTCCACGTCCTGAAAGGAGCATCGCATGCCGAGAGCCTCGCGTCCTGAGGAGCAGCTGCCCGCGTTCGAACGCCTGCTGGCGGTAGGGGACGGCGCCCCTACGCTCGACCAGAAGGTCGACATGGCCCGTCGCCTGCGCGTCGCGATCGGCGGCGACGGCTGCCAGCTCGACCGCGCGCTGCTCGAGCGGATCGCCGAGATGCGGACCGGTCTCGACGCGGCGCAGGCGGTCCACCAGGAGCTGCGCGAGCTGCTCGACCGTCTCGCCGCGCCGCCGTGGTATCCGGCGACGTACCTCCGAGCGGTCGATACCGAGCTTGGCGCGCGCGCCATGGTGTTCCACGGCGGTGCGCGCCGGATCGTCGGCCTCGCGCAAGGCGTCGCGCTCGGCGCGCTCGTGCCGGGAGAGGAGGTCTTCCTCGGCAGCGAGGGCAACGTCGTGACCGGGCGATCATCGTACGGCACGCCGCGCTACGGCGATACGGCGCTCTTCGATCGCCTGACGCCCGACGGGCGCTGCATGATCCGCTGGCACGACGACGAGATCGTCGTCGACGCCGCCGCGGGGCTTGACGTCCGCACCCTCGCGACCGGGGATCTGCTGCGTTGGGACCGGGCCGTGTGGATGGCCTTCGAGAAGCTGGACGCCGCCGCCGGCCGGCGCTTCCTCCTCGACGAGGTTCCCGACATCGGGCGCGACCATGTCGCGGGCCAGGAGGCGAATCTCGACACGCTCCTCTCGGCCCTGACGGCCACGCTCGTCGCGCCGGCACGCGCGGCGGCCTACGGATTGAGCGGCCGCCAATCGATCCTCCTCGTCGGCCCGCCCGGCTGCGGCAAGACGCTCATGGCACGCATCGCCGCCGCGGAGATCGCGCGCCTGAGCGGCAAGACGTGCCGCTTCGGGGTGGTGAAGCCGTCCGAGTGGGAATCGCCGCTCGTGGGTGTGACGCAGCAGAACATCCGCGCGTGCTTCAAGGCGCTGCGCGAGCCGCGCGACGGCCTCGCCGTGCTGTTCCTCGACGAGATCGAGGCGGTCGGGCGCATCCGCGGCGACGGCCTCGACCCCCACGGCGACAAGTTCCTCGCCGCCCTGCTCGCGGAGCTCGACGGCTTCGTCGGGCGCAGCGACGTCGCGATCATCGCCGCCACCAACCGCAAGACGCTCGTCGATCCTGCGCTGCTCGAGCGGCTGTCCGACGTCGAGATCGCCGTCGGGCGCCCGGACCTGCGCGGGGCGCGCCAGATCTTCACCCTGCATCTGCCGGACACCGTCCCGATGCGGGACGGCGCGGCGGCCGCGGAACGGCGCGCCGAGATCATCGAGACGGCCGTCTCGCGGCTCTACAGCCCGAACGCCGACAACGCGCTCTGCACGCTGCGTTTCCGCGACGGAAGCGCGCGCATCGTCACGGCGCGCGAGCTGGCGAGCGGCCGTCTCATCGAGCAGATCTGCCGCGCCGCCCGTCGGGAGGCGTTCCGGCGCGAGATCTGCGGCGAAGCTCCCGGCATGAGCGTCGCGGACATGGAGCTCGCGGTCGGGCACGCGCTCGCGCGCCTCGCGACGACGCTCACCCCGCGCAATGCCGCCGAGTACCTGGTCGGGCTGCCGCAGGACGTCGACGTGGTGAGCGTCGAGCCCGTCACGCGGCGGCTGGCCCGCTCCTATCGCTATCACCGTGCCGCTTGAGGAGACGATGCCCGAGCATGCCGTGAACCACGAGGCCGCCCACGCCACGCCGCGTTGCGTACCGAAGCTCTGCGGCGCCGACGTCGAGCTCGGCAACTTCATCCTCGGCCGCGGTCGGGCAGCCCGGAGCGGCCGCGAGGCGTCGCGCGCGCTGCTGCGCGAGATCGACGCGCCCTACGTGACGCACGGCGGCCCACTCGCCGCGCGCCCCTACGATCCGCAGGACTGGGGCCGGAAGTTCCTGCGCAGCAACGGCGGCTGCTTCTACATCGATTCGGATCATCTCGAGTGCGCGCTGCCCGAGGTGAGGAGCGCCTGGGACCACGTCGCCGCCTGGCACGCGATGCTGCGCATCGCGCGTCGGGCGCTCATTGCCGCCAACACCAAGCTGCCGTCGGGGCAGACCATCCAGGTGCTCGTGAACAACAGCGACGGCAAGGGACACGCGTACGGCAGCCACCTGAACTTCCTCGTCACGCGACGGGCGTGGGATGACGTCTTCGAGCGCAAGCTGCACCATCTGCTCTTCCTCGCGGCGTTCCAGGTATCGAGCATCGTCTTCACCGGCCAGGGCAAGGTCGGTGCGGAGAACGACCGGCCGGACACGGCGTTCCAGCTGTCGCAGCGCGCCGACTTCTTCGAGACCCTGGTCGGGCCGCAGACGACGTATCACCGGCCGATCGTCAACAGCCGCGACGAGCCGCTCTGCGGGAGCCGCCCGGGGGTCGCATCGGGCGGGAGGCCAGCCGCCGACCTGGCGCGGCTGCACTGTATCTTCTTCGACAGCACCGTCGCCCACGGCAGCTCACTCCTGAAGGTGGGGACGACCCAGCTGATCCTGGCGCTGCTCGAGGCCGAGCAGGTGAATCCGGCGCTGATCCTCGACGATCCGGTGAACGCGGTCGTCCGGTGGAGCCACGACCCGACGCTCGCGACACGGGTACGCCTCGCGTCGGGCGACGCGGTCACCGCGATCGAGCTGCAGATGCGGTTCCTCGAGGAGGCGCAGCGCTTCGCGGCCACGGGCGGCTACGACGGCATCGTCCCGCGCGCGTCCGAGCTGCTGGCGTACTGGGAGGACACGCTGCTGCGGCTGCGCGCGGGCGATCTCGCGTCGCTCGCGCCGCGCCTCGACTGGGTGCTCAAGCTGCACCTCATCCGGCAGGCGATGGCGGCGCGGCCGGATTCTTCCTGGAGCGACCCGCAGATCAAGTACCTCGACCACATGTACGCCAACCTCGACGCGGAGAGCGGTCTCTATTGGGCCTGTGAGGCGATGGACGCCGTCGAGCGCGTGGTCGGCGACGACGAGATCGAGCGCTTCGTGCTCGAGCCGCCCGACGACACCCGCGCGTGGGGGCGCGCGATGCTGCTCCGTCGCGCCGCGCCGGACCAGGTGCAGGACGTCGATTGGGACCGCATCTGCTTCCGGCAGGGAGGCCGCGGCCACTGGCCGACCCTCCATCCCGTCCACATGGACGATCCTCTCGGATTCACCCGCGCGGCGATCGGCGACGTCGTGGACGGTGCCCGCTCGCTCGACGAGATCCTCGACGCGTTCGCCGCTGCGCCGACGTACGACACCACCCCAACACTCTGGAGGAACGACGATGAACATCTTCCAACGTAGGCAGGAGCAGATCGATCGGACGACCACCGCGAGCAACCCCGGCGGCGCTGCCGCCGGGAGCGCTGGGAGCAGCGTGCGCGTCACGGCGCAACGGCTCTGGGAGGTCGGCAGGGGCGTGATCGGCCGGGCCCTCGACGGCAGCACGGAGGACTTCCTCATGGACGTGGACCAGGAGGTCGGCCAGTAGGATGGAGCGGCTCCTCGGCGTCGAGACCGAGTACGCGATCGCCGCCCTCGACTCGCGCGGCGCGCGGGTGTCGCAGGGGCTCGTCCTGCACGCGCTCATGCGGGCCGCGGAGCGGCTGCCGCATCTCTCCGACGGCGGCTCCAGCGGCGTCTTCGTGGCGAACGGGGGCCGCCTCTACGTGGATTGCGGCGGGCACCCCGAGTTCTCGACGCCGGAGTGCCGTCATCCGTCCGAGGTCGTGCGCTACATTCGCGCCGGGGACGCGATCCTGCTGAGCCTCATCGAGCGCGCGCAGCGGGACCATGCGACCGGGCGCATCACGGCCTTTCGCTGCAACGTCGCCTACTCGGGCTCGGGCGCCGCCTGGGGCTGCCACGAGTCGCACATGCACCGGACCAATCCCGCGTCGCTCCCGGCGCAGCTGATTCCGCATCTCGTCTCGCGTCTCGTCTACACCGGAGCGGGCGGCTACAAGAACGACTCCGCGGGTGCCATCTTCATGCTCTCGCCGCGGGTGACCCACCTCACACGCGACGTGTCGAACCAGTCGACGTCGAACCGCGGCATCTTCCACGACAAGCACGACGACCTCTGCACCAACGGGTACCATCGCCTCCACCTCCTGTGCGGGGAGAGCTTGTGCTCCGAGCTCTCGATGTGGCTGCGGGCCGGCACGACGGCGCTCGTGGTGGCGATGTGCGACGCCGGGTTGCGGCCGGGCGAGGCGGTGGCGTTGCGCGATCCGGTCGCCGCGATGCACCGCTTCGCGCTCGATCCGACCTGCCGCGCGACGGCCGAGACCAAGCGGGGCGAGCAGCTGAGCGCCATCGCGATCCAGCGCCACTATCTCGCACACGCCGAGGCGCACGTCGGCCAGCCGTGGATGCCCGACTGGGCGCCGGAGGTGTGCGAGCGCTGGCGGGCGGTCCTCGATTGCCTCGAAGGTGGCTGGGAGTCGGCAGCGACGACGCTCGACTGGGCCATCAAGCTCGGGATGTATCGCGATCACGTGCGCCGCCGCGGCGTGACGTGGGAGTCTCTGGCCGCGTGGACGCCCATCGTCGAGAAGCTCGATGCCGCATGCCAGCGCGCGCTCGGCCGGGAGCGCCATGTCACCGCCGCGCTCGTCCGTGACCATCCGGGCCCGATCGAGGCCGCAAAGACGCGGCTCACGCCCGCCCTGGAGCGCGCGGGGCTCGACTGGCGAGGCCTGATACCGTTCCTCACCCTGCGCGACGAGCTGTTCGAGATCGACATGCGCTTCGGTCAGCTCGGCGGCGACGGCATCTTCACCCGCCTCGATCAGGCGCGGACGCTCACCCACCGCGTGCCCGGCATCGGCAGCGTCCGGCGCGCGATGACGTCCCCGCCGGACGTGCCGCGCGCGCGCGTCCGCGGCAGGCTCGTACGGACGCTCGCGCGGCAGCCGGGCCGCTACTCATGCGGTTGGGAGGCCGTGTGGGACCACCGCAAACGCCTGTGCGTCGATCTCGGCGATCCGTTCACCGCCGATCCGCCGTGGAAGCCGTGGCCCGAGAGGCCGCGTCACGGGCTGCTCGGTCTTGCGGTGGACCTCGAGCGACGCGCGGCCGGCCCCGACCCCGTCGAGCTGAACCAACGGGCACTCGAGCATCGCCGGCACGACCGGTTGGAGGACGCCGAGCGGCTCCTCCGGGATGCCATCGCGATCGAGGACGCGCGGGTCGCCGGCGACTCGCCGAAGCGTCCGCACCGGCGGAACAACCTGGCGGTCGTCCTGATGCGGGCCGGGAAGTTCGGCGAGGCCACGCGTTTCAACGCGACGGCGTGGCGCCTCAAGGCGGGCCGGCACGACCTGACGAGCGGACGGGTGCTCTTCGTCCGCGTCGCGCTCCGGCTCCTCCTCGGCGAGCGCGACGTGGCGCTCTACCTCGGCCAGCTCAAGACCCTCCTCGGGCACGAACCGCTGGAATGCCACGGTGACATCAGCTCGACCTGGGAGATCCCCGACGTGCTCGCGATGCTGTCCCGGAATCTCTCGCCCGAGATCACGGATTTCATGTCCAGGCTCGTGGCCGTCCTGAACGAACAAACCTTGCTCCCGACGCTCGACGCCTGCGACGCGTGGGCGAGTGCCCCCGCCGTTCCGCTCGAGGCCCCCTGGCGCGTGGAGTGACGACGGTCGACAAGCACCACCGGCCGCCCTCGGTTGACCGAGGAAGGACCGATGACGCGAGTTGTTTCCGGGGCCTGTACCTGCCAGGAGAAGGCGATGACCGACCTGTGGCGACGTGGTGCCGGGGAGCTGGCGGCGATGATCGCCGGCAAGAAGGCGTCGTCGATCGACGTCGTCGACGCGCATCTGAAGCGGATCGAGGCCGTCAATCCGGCGTTGAATGCCGTGACCCGGGTGCTCGCCGAGGAAGCGCGCGCCGGCGCGGCTGCCGCCGATCGTGCGGTCGCCACGGGATTCCCCGCTCGGGCCACTGCACGGGGTGCCGTTCACGGTGAAGCAGAACATCGATCTCGTCGGCTGCTCGACCAACTGGGGACTGCCGGCGCTGGCCGAGGCCATGCCGCCGCTCGACTCGCCGGTCGTCGAGCGGATGAAGGCGGCGGGCGCGATCCCTATCGGACGCACCAACTGTCCGGACATGGCGCTGCGCATCCACACCGACTCCGCGCTCCATGGGCTGACCCGCAACCCCTGGCATCTGGGCCGCACGGCGGGTGGCTCCTCCGGCGGCGAAGGCGCGGCGTTGGCCTCCGGCATGAGTCCCATCGGTCTCGGCAACGACATCGGCGGCTCGCTCCGCAATCCGGCCACGTGCTGCGGGATCGCGTCGCTCAAGCCATCCGCCGGCATGGTACCGCAATGCACCGTGATCCCCGCGATGGACGGACCGCCCTCGTTCCAGCTCATGCCCGTCGAAGGTCCGATGGCGCGCCGCGTGACCGATGTCCGGCTCGGCCTCGGCATCCTCGCCGGTCGCCATGCTCGCGACCCGTATTCCGTGCCGGCGCCGGCCGCGTCGCCGCGCGCCGCCGGCCGGCCCTTGCGAGTCGCCGCACTGCCCGAGCCGCCGGGCGGCTCGACCGATCCTCGCGTCGCCGCGCGCACGCGTGCCGCGGCCGACGCACTTGCGGCGGCCGGGTACGACGTCGTCGGTACCATTCCGCCTCGATTCGAGGAGGTGGTCGCTACCTGGGCGGCGTTCCTCGCGGCCGATATCCGCGTGCTCCAGCCCCAGATCGGCCCGCTCATGTCCGAGGACGCCAATCGCTTCCTCGGCGTCTTCCTGGACGCGATGCCGGTGGTCGATCTCGCCGGCTACATCGGGCTGCTGGAGACGCGGCAATCGCTGATCCGGGATTGGCAGCAGTGGTTCACCGGCATCGACCTCGTGTTGACCCCGACGTGGACACAGCTACCGTTCGCCCACGGCTGGGATGCCGCCAGCGACGAGAACACGCGCGCGACACTGGAGCTCATGCGCTGCGTCACCATCGCCAATCTGCTGGGTCTGCCATCCGCCTGCGTGCCCGCAGGCCTGGTCGGCGGATTGCCCGTCGGCGTGATCCTCACCGGCGACCGCTTCGCCGACGACAAGACGCTCGACGCTGCGGAGATCATCGAAGCGGCGCTCGGCCTCGTGACACCGATCGATCCCGTCCGCGGGTAGATCGTGGTCACGGCTTGAACGCCGCCTTCACCTTGAAGGGCTTCTTTGCGATCGGTACCACCGTGATCGGGCCACCGCAGATCGGATTCCGCCGGGAGGGGGCCGGGCCCGGTGACGGCCCCCCAGTAGTCGTCGGTGGCGTTGGTGGTGCCGGCGGACTTGCTGAAGAAGCCGCACTGATTGCCCACGAAGTTGCCCTTGTCGAACACGGTCGGGACGGCGCCTGTAGCGACGAAGAGCCCCGTCGTGTTGCCGTAGGCGGCGTTGCCCCTGGCGCTCGTTTGGTCACCAAGGTCGAAGGCCGTGCCGCTATCCGAGACGACATTGCTCGTGACGACGTTGGCTCCGAACGAGACGATTCCAAAGCGATTCAGGGAGACCTTGTTCCCCCGGAGGGTCTTGCCTGCACCCTGTGCCCTGATGCCGAGCGCCCATCCCATCACCTGATTCCCCTCGATCAGGATGGTCTCGGGAAAATTCACCGTGTCGATGCCGGTCCCACCGACGTTGCTCGGTAGGGAAGAGAAGTTGGCGAACGTGGCGACGATCTGATTCCCACGAACCGCGATGTTGCCCGAGTCGATCACGATGCCGGCGCCGTCGGAGTTGAACGTGTTGGTGACGGTGAAGCCCTTCCCGGGCCGCCCGAACTCCCCGCCATCCATGACGAGCAGGACGGTGGCGAGGCCGTTCGCTCCTCCGACGGTCCGGCCGTCGATGATGGTCTCGGCGGCACCATCGCTCGAGGTGAGCGACACGCCCTTGTTGACGGCGAGCATGCAGCCGCACCCCGGGGCGGGCGTCTCCTCGCCCGCCTCGCCGAGGACCCCGTTGCCGTTGAGGTCGCCATACGTGCCGGGGCCGACGACGATCTTGTCGCCCGGTGCCGCGCGAGCGATGGCGTGGCTGATGGATCGGCACGGGCTGTTCTTCGCCCCACAGGTCGGCCCGTCCAGACCGTTGTTGGCGACGCGCAGGGTGCTTCCGAAGCTCGACGTCGTGAAGATGAGGAGCGCTGCCGCGACGAGCATCGTTCGGGGAATCTGCCGTGTCATCGGAAGGACCCTCCAATCGGGATGCGTTGTGCCGCCGATGCACCACGATGCTAGCCAATGACATCGGTTGCAACGGCGGCTTCTTCCAGTTCCGTTCTGGACCTGGGCCGAGACCGCGGCAGATAGGCCCAGAGGAACGCGTCGGAGGGTCCGTCGGGAGCCGGCAGCCGGCTCGCGTCCTTGTCGCGAGGAAGATGTGCGATGGCCGTTCCTTTTTCTACGGTCGCTGCTCTATCGAATTTCCACCACGTCCTGGGACACTGGCCTCTTGGGGGACGGCGCCGGCCGACGTGCGGTGGGAGCTCGGTGTCCGCTCGAACGCGGCAGGCGCTCGCGAGGGAGGAAGGCGCCCGCGACGAGGGTGCCTCCCGTCGCGGGCGCGCCGCTCAATACCGGTAGTGATCCGACTTGTACGGACCGCTCGCCGGCACACCGATGTAGTCCGCCTGCTCCTTGGTGAGCTTGGTGAGCTTCACGCCGAGGTGGTCGAGGTGCAGGCGCGCCACCTCCTCGTCGAGGTGCTTCGGCAGCATGTAGACCTTCTTCTCGTACTTGGCGTTGTTGGTGTGCAGCTCGAGCTGCGCGATGACCTGGTTCGAGAACGACGCCGACATGACGAAGCTCGGGTGGCCGGTGGCGCAGCCGAGGTTCAACAGGCGGCCCTCGGCGAGGATCATGACGCTGTGGCCGTCGGGGAAGCGCCACTCGTCGTACTGCGGCTTGATGTTGATGCGCTCGATGCCGCGCACCTTCTTCAGGCCGGCCATGTCGATCTCGTTGTCGAAGTGGCCGATGTTGCCGACGATCGCCTTGTCCTTCATCCGCTTCATGTGCTCGGTGGTGATGATGTTGAGGTTGCCGGTCGCGGTGATGAAGAGGTCGGCGCGCTCGACCATGTCGTCGAGCGTGTTCACCTCGTAGCCTTCCATCGCCGCCTGCAGGGCGCAGATCGGATCGATCTCGGTGACGACGACGCGGCAGCCCTGCCCGCGAAGCGCCTGCGCGCAGCCCTTGCCGACCTCGCCGAAGCCGCACACCACGGCGACCTTGCCGCCGAGCATGACGTCCGAGGCGCGGCAGATGCCGTCCACGAGCGAGTGGCGGCAGCCGTAGATGTTGTCGAACTTGCTCTTGGTGACCGAATCGTTGACGTTGATCGCCGGGAAGAGCAAGGTCCCCGCCTCCATCATCTGGTAGAGGCGGTGCACGCCGGTCGTCGTCTCCTCGCTGACGCCGCGCAGCCGCGAGGCGACGCGCGTCCAGCGCTTCGGATCGCGCTTCAGCTCGGCGCGCAGCCAGGTCGAGGATGACGCCCCACTCCTCCGGATCCTTCTTCGCGTCGAACGCCGGGACCTTGCCGGCCTTCTCGAACTCGACGCCCTTGTGCACCAGCAGCGTCGCGTCGCCGCCGTCATCGACGATGAGGTTCGGGCCGCTGCCGTCCGGCCACATGAGGGCCTCGCTGGTGCACCACCAGTACTCGTCGAGCGTCTCGCCCTTCCAGGCGAAGACGGGCGTGCCCTTCGGCTTGGTCGCCGTCGACCTGCCGGGCCGACGACGACGGCGGCCGCGGCGTGGTCCTGGGTCGAGAAGATGTTGCACGACACCCAGCGTACGTCGGCGCCGAGATCGACGAGCGTCTCGATCAGCACCGCGGTCTGGATCGTCATGTGCAGGCTGCCCATGATCTTGGCGCCGGCGAGCGGCCGCTTGCCCGCGTAGCGCTTCCGGAGCGCCATCAGGCCCGGCATCTCCTGCTCGGCGAGCCGGATCTCCTTGCGGCCGAACTCCGCGAGGGACAAATCCGCGACCTTGAACGGCGGGCGTCCGCTGTGACTCGCGGCGCCGTCGTTCTTCTTGGCTGCACTGACCGTCATCTATCGTCTCCTTTCACTTCCGTTGCTGTCCATTGGCAATGCCGCGCGCGGCGCGCGCTCGCCGCGAAGAGGCCCGGTCCCTGCGCTTTCGGGGCCGATGGCAGGGCGCGGAAGCGCGGGTGCTCGAACCCGGCGGCCTCGAGATAGGCTGCGATCTGCGGCTCGGCGAAGCCGAGCCAGACGTGGCCCATCTGCTGGCGATAGTGCTCGCGATCGTGCGGCAGCATGTCGACGACGAGCAGCCGCCCGCCGGGGCGGAGGACGCGCGCCGCCTCGGCGAGCGCACGGCCGGGATCGGGCACGTGGTGCAGGACGAGGACGCACGCGGCGGCGTCGAGCGCCCCGTCGTCGATCGGCAGCGCCTCGAGACGGCCGCGCCGCAGCTCGACGTCCTCGCGTGCCCGCAGGCGCCGGCGCGCCGCCTGCAGCATGGCGGCCGAGTCGTCGACCGCGATGACGCGGCGGACGCACGGCGCCAGGACCTCCGGCACCTGCCCGGTGCCGCAGCCGAGATCGCCGACGACCCACGCATCGTCGAGCAGGCCGAGCAGCGCGTGCAGATGGAAGGTCGAGCCGAAGAGCTCGTCGCGCAGCCGGTCCCACTGCCCTGCCGACGAGGTGAAGAACTCCTGCGACTTGGTGCTTCGCTCGGCAAGCACGGCTTCGAGGCGGCGCGCGTCCTGCACCGCGGCCGGAGACTCGCCGACCTGCTCGCGCACGAGCTGCCAGAGCCGGCGCGCCGGCGGGTCCATGCCGTCGCGCCCGCTGCGGTAGAGGCGGCTGGTCCCCTCGGCGCGCGCCGTCGACCCAGCCGCTGTCGAGGAGCGCCTTCAGATGCCGGCTGACCGTCGACTGCGGCGCCTGCAGCACCGCGCACAGCTCCGCGACGGTCAGCTCGCGGCGCTCCAGCGCAAGCAGGATGCGGCTGCGCGTCCCCTCGCCGAGGACGGAGAGGTGGTCGAGGATGGCGGGAGCGGCTGGGGAGTTCATCATCCGTTCATCCGGATGAATGGATACCCCCCGGCCTGCGGCGAGTCAATCGCCGTTCGGAGCGGGCTGAAACCTCAGCAGGCGGTCATGGGCAGGCGATGCCCAGACACTGGAACTCGGTGTTGCCGTGCGCGGTGTTGCCGCCGCCGTCCGTGTTCCCGGCGCTCAGGGCGATGCCGATTTCGTTCTCGTCGGCCACGTTCTTCGCGAGCGTGACGCCGGATACACCGACGTCGATGCCGACCTGGCCGTTGCCGACCGCGGCGTTGCCCTTCACCACCGCCCCCGCCACCCCGATGTCGATCAGCAACCCCTCCATGACGTTGCCGAACAAGCTGTTCTTCGTGATGGAGAAGGTCGCGGTGGATGGGGCGATCTTGATGCCGTCGCGGAGGTTCCCGCCGATCAGGTTGGCGTCGAGGACGATCTTCGTTCCGGCGCCGGGAGCGTCGATGCCCTGCGCATGATTGCCGACGATGACGTTCTTCGCGACGGTCGTGGTCGCCGAGGGCGGCTCGAGGATGCCGAGGCCGACATCGCCGTTGCCGGCGAGCGTGCTGGCCTTCAGATGCGCGACGCCGGCGTCGGAGAGGAGCACACCGCCGGCGGTGTTGCCCGCCGCCGTCAGGGCACTGAGCGTCGCGCCCGAGCCGACGTCGTCGAGACCGTCGGCGCCGTTCGCCACGAAGAAGCTGGCACTCACCTTCGGGGCGAGGCCGCCGTCGATGCGCAGCCCGCCCATGCCGTTCAGCACGAACGTGCTCTTGCTGACCGCGATCCCGTCTCCCGTGAGATCGGCGCCATCCTGTCCGTTGGCGCGCAGCTCGACGTTCACGAGCTTCAGCCCCGCCCCGGTCGAGGAGATGCCGGTGGCGAAGTTCTCCACCACGCCGTCCTCGATCGTCACGCGCGCGTGGCTGCCGACGGCGATGCCCGCGTGGGCCGCGCTCTGATCGCCGCGCAGGGTGTGGCCGTTCAGATCGATCGTCACGTGGTCGGCGTCGACGATCAGGCCGGCGGACCCGGTGCAGATCGGCGAGTCGGTGTCGAGCTTGATCGAGGCCGTGACCGCCATGCCGCAGATGGGCGTCGTCGTCCCCGGTTTGCCGACGAAAACGGCCGGACACGCGACGCCGGAGCACCCTCCGGCGCCATTGGCGCGCGCCGTGTTGCCGCCGCCGTCGATCACGCTGCCGGCGCTCACCCCGGTGTCGCTGTTGGCGTTGGCGACGTTCTTCGTCAACGTCGTCGACGCGCTGGCGATGGAGTACCCCTCGCCGCCGTTCCCGACGGCGGTGTTGCCCTCCACCAGCGTGTCGACCGACACGGCGTCGACGTGGACGCCGTCGGCGTGATTGCCGACGATCCGGTTCTTCATGACCGTCGTCTCTGTGGCGCCGCTCACGTTGACGCCGCTCCCGGCGTTGCCCGCGATGAGATTGCCGGCGATCTCGGCGCCGGCGCTGGTGACGATCACCCCGTCCATGCCGCTGCCGATCACGGTGCTCCCCGAGAGGGTGCTCGCCGACTCCAGGCGGACTCCCCAGTCGGAGTTGTGGAGGAATCTGCCGCCCTGAATGCGCGCCACCGCGGGGAAGACGGTGTTGATGCCTCGGCCGTTGTCGGCGCTGGTGACCTTCGCAATCGTCACCTTGCCACTGAGAATCAGCAGTCCGATCACGCCGTTTCCCGCAGCGACGCTGTTCGTCACCTTGCCGGACTGTGCGGCGAGTCGCAGGCCGACCACGGCGTTGTTGAGGAATGCGCAGCGGTCGATCGAGACGTCGGTCGTCCCGACCACCGCGCCGTTCTCGACGTTGTCGATCCAGGTCACGCCGGACAGCTTCAAGTGCGGCGCGCCTGCCGGCGCCGTCACGACCCCATTGTCGAACTGGCCGACGGTACCGTTCTTGATCGTGACGCCGCTGAACGCACCCACGTCGATCCCGACCGGACCGAAGACCCCGGGCCCGCTCAGCGTGTGACCACCGAGGTCGATCGTCAACCGGTCGGCCCCGACGGTGACGCCACCCGCCGCGCAGGTCTCATCGGCCTGCAGGACGACGCTCTGCGTGATCGTCGTGCCGCAAATGCCGCCGAAGGCAGGGCTCGCCGCGGAGCACAGCAGCCCCGCCGCCAGTCCGGCCCGCGCCGACGTCGAGATCCGCGCACGCACCAGGTACCCCTACGTCACAACCTGCGCGAAGGTCCAGGACGGCGCTCACCCCACGACGTGCGCGAACGTGGCGTACGTCCGGTGCAAGCTCGGGGCGAGCCGCGGATACGCCCGGCGCACCGCGCTGACGACCGCCCGCAGCGACGCCGTCACGATGTCGCCGTCGCGGCCTGCGCCGCAGCCGCGGGGGCCGTGCGGCCCGAGCGCCACCTCCACGTAGGCGACCGCCGCGGCCTCCGCGCCCGCGCCGAGGGCGTGCTCCGAATAGTCGACGACCGCCACGTCGGCGCCGACGGCGGGCCCGAGCGCGTGCGCGAAGGCCGCGATCGGTCCGTTGCCGGTGCCCTGCACCGTCCGCCGCGCGGACCCGACGTCGACCACCGCGTCGATCGTCCACACGCCACCGTCGCGCCCGCCCGCTCCCGGCGTCAGCGCATACTCGACGAGGGCCGCCGCCCCGGGCTCGACGTACTCGCGCTCGAAGGCGGCGCGAATCGCAGCCGACGAAAGCTCCGCGCCGCTCGCTTCCGTGAGCTGCTGGACGACCGCCGCGAAATCCACCTGGTGGGCGCGCGGCAGACGGATGCCGTGATCGGTCTCGAGCACGTACGCGACGCCGCCCTTCCCCGACTGGCTGTTGACGCGGATCACCGCCTCGTAGGTGCGGCCGACGTCCGCGGGATCGATCGGGAGATACGGTACCTCCCAGCGCTCGTCGCCCGCGGCGCGCCGCGCGTCGAGCCCCTTCTTGATCGCGTCCTGGTGCGAGCCCGAGAACGCGGTGTAGACGAGCGTCCCGGCGTAGGGGTGGCGCGGATGCACCGGCAGCCGGTTGCAGTGCTCGGCGACCCGCACCAGCGCGTCGATGTCGTACACGTCGAGGCCCGGGTCGATCCCCTGCGAGAAGAGGTTCAGGGCCAGGGTCACGACGTCGACGTTGCCGGTGCGCTCGCCGTTCCCGAAGAGCGTCCCCTCGACACGCTCCGCGCCGGCCATGACGGCCAGCTCCGCCGCGGCGACGGCGGTGCCGCGGTCGTTGTGCGGGTGGACGCTCAACACGACCGCGTCCCGCCGCGCCACGTGGCGGCCGAACCACTCGATCTGGTCGGCGTACACGTTCGGCGTCGCCATCTCGACGGTCGCGGGGAGGTTCAGGATGATCGGCCGCTCGCGCGTCGGCTGCCACACGTCGATGACCGCCTCGCAGATCGCGACCGCGAACGGCAGCTCGGTGCCGGTGAAGCTCTCCGGCGAGTACTCGAAGCGCACGTCCGTCGCCGGCATGGCGTCGGCGAGGCGCCGCGCGAGGCGCGTCCCCTCGACCGCGATGGCAGTGATGCCGGCCTCGTCGAGGCCGAACACGACCCGGCGCTGCACCGTCGAGGTCGAGTTGTAGAGGTGCACGATGGCGCGCCGCGCGCCGCGGATCGCGTCGAAGGTCCGCACGATGAGCGGCGCCCGCGCCTGCGTCAGCACCTGGATCGTGACGTCGTCCGGGACGAGGTCCTCCTCGACGAGGAGACGCACGAAATCGAAGTCGGGCTGCGAGGCGCTCGGGAAGCCGACCTCGATCTCCTTGAAGCCCATGCGCACGAGGACCTCGAACATGCGGCGCTTGCGCGCCACGTCCATCGGCTCGACGAGCGCCTGGTTGCCGTCGCGCAGATCGACGCTGCACCAGCGCGGGGCTCGCGTGATGGTGCGACTCGGCCAGCGTCGATCGGGCAGCGCGATCGGCGGAAATGCCCGGTATTTGCTCGTGCTCATACGTCCTCCTCGTCGTGCTCTCGACGCCGAGGCGGAACGGAGCGGGGCCCGGAAACGACAAACCCCCTCCGGCCGGCTCGGCGGGAGAGGGTCCTGGGGTGACGCGCCCGACTATACGCGCGGCGCGCTAGGCCTCTTCCGCCCTGGCGAGCGGTAGGGGTAGCCACGTCGTCGTATGGAGCCGGAACGTCACGGGGTGTGTCTTACGCAACCGCACGACGGGCGTCAAGACGTGATCGCGCCCGCGCCGCTCACGCCAGGGCGGCGCGATTGCGTCGCAGCAGGACGACCGCGCCGCTCGACACACCGATCGCGACGATGATGTAGACGAGGCCGAAGATCGGCCGCGCCAGCGCTTCCTCCGGCATGCGGATGGTGAAGAGAATCAGATTGAGGACGACGTAGATGGCGTATGCGATCCCCATCGGCAGCGCGTAGGCGCGCATGCGCAGCACCCCGGCGCCGTAGATCGCGAGGTAGATGCCGAAGATCCACCCGAAGACGAGGTTCGGCGTACCGTGCTGGCGCATGCCGAACAGCATGAAGCCCTGGTGCGGACTGGCCTCGATGAACTTGGTGCAGTTCGAGAGCGCGAGCAGCAGGAAGAGCACGCCGCAGACGCGGAGCAACATCCGATCGTTGGTCGCCGCCACGGCGGGGAGCATGGCGCGGGCGCGCGCCCGGATCAACCCTCGCCCGGCCCCGGGCTTCCCGTCCCGGGCAGGAGATCCACGAAGAACACGACGCAGAGCGCCAGCATCTCGATCGCGAACACCACGAGTTGGAAGCGCACCCCGGGCGGCAGCAGGGCCACCATTCCGGCATGGAACGCCGCCGCAACGACGACCGCCGCGACCCGCCAGCGCGGCAGCCAGAGCGCGCCGGCGAGCCAGAGCTCGAGCGCGATCGCGCTCCACGAGAACGCGAGGACGAGCGGCCGGCGTCCGCCCTCGGGCATGGCCGCGAGGACCCGCGGCGACATGTACGCCGCCATCGTCGCGCCCGAGAGGTAGGCGCGATTCAGCTTCGCGAGGCCCGCGAACGCGTACGTCGCGCTCACCTGGGTGCGCAGCAGCGCCACGGCCCAGGCCCCGGCGCCATGTGCGACCGCGCGACCGCCCCGCGGGAGCGCGTCGAGCGACCAGGCGGCGCCGGCGTCGGCGCCGGCGAGGAGCGACGCGACGAGCGCGAGGAGATACAGGTGGTTGCTGTATGTCTGCTCGTCGAGCAGCACGACGTACAGCAAGGTCGTCGCGAGGGCGAGGGCGGCGGTACGCGTCCACCAACCGACGGCGAGGAGCAGCGCCGCGAGCGCCCAGAGCGCGAGCAGCCAGCCCGCACCCGCCGCGGGGAGCTGCGGCAGCCACGGGACGTACGGCAGGCGGAGCGTCGTCGGCAGGAAGAGCCGCGCGAAGATGCGGCGCGCCTCGACGACGCGCGCAAGCGCGGTGAGGCCGATCACGATCCGGACGATCGCAACCGGACGCGGATCGACGGTCGACGTCAGCAACCGCGCCATGGCGCCCGGCATCGGCCTCATCGGCACGGGTGCGCGTCGATCGGCGCCGCGGGGTCGGGAACGCGCCGCTCGTAGACCGTCGTGATCGACGGATCGAGGCGGCACAGATGCGCCGGCAGGTGGTCGAAGACGGCCGGATCGAGGTCGCCGCGGCGAAAGGCGAAGAAGTCGTCGACGTCGACCAGGGCGCGCCGCCCGTCCGCGTGCTCGACGGCGAACGCCGGCGCGACCGTATGCGCCGCGAACATCTGCCACCCGAAGCGCGCCGGCCGCGGCCCGAGGAGCAGCGCCGCCGGCACGACGATCTGCACCGTCAGGTAGGCGGCCCCGAGCAGCGCGCGGCGCACGGCGACGGCCGTCCGGGGCACACGCGCGCCGTCCACGGCGCGCCTATGGACGCCGCGCGGTCACGATCCACGCCGCGGCCGCCATCCGCACGCCGGTGTCGGCCCGGTGGTAGGGACGGATCGCCTCGCGGATCGCCGAGACGACCTCGGCGGTCTTGGCGGCGCCGACGTCCCTCAGCGCCGCCGCCGTCGGTCCCATCTGGAGAATGAAGTCGACCGCGGCGTCGACGTTGCCCCCGCCGCCCACCGCGACCTCGCGGTCGACCGGCTCGAACGCGACGTCGGCGAGCCCGGCACCCTCCAGGATGTCGCCCACGCGTCCGCGATCGGCGAAGGAGAACGGCCCGGGATCGTTCGGCCCGGGGATCGGCGGCGGCGGGATGTGCTGCAGGGCCGCCATCAGCGGCACCGCCATCCAGGGATTCTCCGGGAACGACCGCCAGCAGACGAAGGCGACGCGGCCGCCCGGTCGGAGCGCCGTCCGCAGATTGGCGAATGCGGCGCGCGGATCGGCGAAGAACATGACGCCGAAGCGCGAGAAGAGGACGTCGAACGCCGCCGCGGAGAACACGTGCGTCTGCGCGTCCGCCTCCTCGAAGCGTACCTCGCCGGCGCCCGGGGGACGGGGCTCGCGGCGCGCGTGTTCGAGCATCGGGCTCGACAGATCGATGCCGAGCACGCGTCCCTCCCGACCGACGCGGCGGGCGAGCGCGAGCGTCGTCGCTCCGCAGCCGCAGCCGACGTCGAGGACGCGCTCCCCCGGCACGAGCGCGGCGCGGTCCATCGCGAGAAGGCCGAGCGGCGCGATCTGCGCGTCGATCGTCGCGTGCTGCGCCACCCAGGTCTCCCCCCGGCTCTCATTCCAGTAACGGATCTGCTCCGCGTTCGGGCCGGCGTACTCGAGACGGCTCATGGACGCGTCCTCAATCGGCGGTGCGCAGCGTGTCGAGCACCTGCGCCGGATGCTTCTCGGCGCTCGCGACGCGCGCCCAGTGCTTGCGCACCTTGCCGTCCGGCCCGATCCAGACCGTGGAGCGGATGACGCCGACCGTCTTCCTGCCGTACATCATCTTCTCGCCGTAGGCGCCGTATTTCTTCATCACGACGCGGTCCGGATCGGAGAGCAGCGGGAACGGCAGCCGGTACTTGCCGATGAACTTCCGGTGCGAGGCCGCGTCGTCGGCGGAGACGCCGAGGACGACGACGTCGTGCTTCGCGAGCTGCTTCCATTCGTCGCGGAAGCCGCACGCCTCCTTGGTGCATCCGGGCGTGTCGTCCTTCGGGTAGAAGTACAGGATCACGTTCTGCCCGGCGAAATCCTTCAATGACACCTTCTTCCCCGCCGCGTCCGTCAGGGTGAACGCGGGGGCCGCCTTGCCCTCTTCGATCGCCATGCCTTGCGCTCCTTCGCGTCGTGGTCGGGCCGCTCAGCGGGCCTGCGGCACGAGCACGACCTTGCCCGTCACGCGCCGGGCCGCCATGTCGTTCAATGCCGTCGCCGCGCGCTCGAGCGGGTAGGTCGCCGAGACGTGCGGCTTGATCTTGCCGGCCGTGAACCAGGACAGCAGCTCCTCGATGTTGGCACGGTTCCGTGCCGGCTCGCGGGCCGTGAACGCGCCCCAGAAGACGCCCACGATCTGGCAGCCCTTCAGCAGCACGAGGTTGAGGGGGATCTTCGGGATGTCACCGGCGGCGAAGCCGATGACCAGGAAGCGTCCATTCCAGGCCGTGGCGCGGAGCGCGGCCTCGGAGTAGGCGCCGCCCACCGGGTCGTACACCACGTCCACGCCCTCGCCCGCAGTGAGCTGCTTCACCCGCTCCTTCAGGTCCTCGCGCGCGTAGTCGATTACCTCATCGGCGCCGTGCTCGCGACACACGGCGAGCTTCTCCGGCGCCGAGGCCGCCGCGATGACGCGCGCGCCCATCACCTTGCCGATCTCCACCGCGGCGAGGCCGACGCCGCCCGCCGCCCCGAGGACGAGGAGGCTCTCCCCCGGACGGAGCTGCGCGCGGTCCTTCAACGCGTAGTGCGAGGTGCCGTAGGTGAGCAGGAACGCCGAGGCCGTCACGAAGTCCATCGCGTCGGGGATGGGCGTCACCCGCGACGCGTCGAGCGCCAGCTCCTCGGCGAAGCCGCCCCAGCCGCTCGAACCGATCACCCGCTGCCCGATCCGCAGGCCGCTCACGCCCTCGCCGATCTCCTTGATGATCCCGGCGACCTCGCCGCCGGGCGCGAACGGCAGCGGCGGCCGGAACTGGTACTTGTTCTGGATGATCAGGACGTCGGGAAAGTTCACGCCGCAGGCGCGGACGTCGAGCACCACCTCGCCCCGTCCGGCCGTGGGCGCGGGCAGATCCTCGACCACCAACGATTCCGGCGGCCCATAGGCCTTGCAGAGGACCGCCCTCATCGGATGTGGCAGGCGCCCCCGCCGCGCTTGAAGAAGTACTGCTGATGGTAGTCCTCGGCGGGATAGAATGGCGCGGCCGGCACGATCTCGGTGACGATCGGGCGGCGGAACCGGCCCTCGCGCTCGAGGCGCGCCTTCGAGGCGACGGCCGCCGCCTGCTGCGCGGCGTCGTGGAAGAAGATCACCGACCGGTACTGGGTGCCGACGTCGGGGCCCTGGCGGTCGGGCGTCGTCGGATCGTGCTCGTTCCAGAAGATGTCGAGCAGCTGCTCGTACGAGATCGTCGCGGGATCGTACTCGACGAGCAGGCTCTCGGCGTGCCCGGTGCGCCCCGTGCACACGTCCTCGTACGTCGGGTTCGGCCGTTGCCCTCCCGAGTAGCCGACGGTCGTCGCGAGAACGCCGGGTACGGTGCGGAACGCCTCCTCGACGCCCCAGAAGCAGCCCGCCGCAAACGTCGCCTGTGCCATGATCGTGCTCCTCAAAGCGAGATCTTCACGGCAAGATCTGTCACGCGCGCGCGGGAGCGGCAACCCGATCGAGATCGCGCCAGCGCTGCTCGACCGGCCAGAGGACCTGCTCGAGCTGATGCGCCACGTTGAGCGCGAGCGCTTCGCGCCCCGGCGCCGTGGTGAGCTGCACGCTGGTCGGCAGCCCGCCGTCGAGGCCCGCCGGGACGGCGATCGTGGGCAGCCGCGTGAGATTGTGCAGCAGCGTGTAGGTGGCGAGGAGGAACGTCACCGGCATCGGCTGGCCGTCGAGGTCGACGAAGTCGGCGCCGATGGGCGGCGCCGCGATCGGCGTCGTCGGAAGGAGCAGCGCGTCGGCCTCGTCCGTGACGACCAGCTCGAGCGCGCGGGCGAGCCGCTCGCGCCCGTGCTGCGCTTCGACCAGCGTCGCGACGTCGACGACCCTGCCGATCTCGAGATTGGCGCGCACGTCGGCGCCGTAGGCGTCGCCGTGCGCGGCGAGCTGCTGCGCATGCTGGGCGTAGGTCTCGGCCCATATCGCCATGGCGACGTTCATGACCTCGTCCGCGCTCGGCAGCTCGACGGTGACGATCTCGGCCCCGAGCTCGCGCAGCGTCGCCGCAGCGCGCTCGAGGTTGGCGGCGACGGCGGACGCGAGCGGCGCCGGGTGGAAGCCGGGCGCGAGCGCGATCTTCCGGCCGCGCAGCGGCCGCTCCAGCTCGCGCGTGAAGTCCTCGTCGGGGAAGCGCCGGGACCACGGATCGGCGGGGTCGAATCCCGCCATCGCGTTCAGCGCCATCGCGCAATCGCGCGCCGTGCGCGCGATCGGTCCGACGTGATCGCAGCTCGCCGCCATCGGATACGTGCCGCGAATGCTGACGCGGCCGTGGGTCGGCTTCAGCCCGACGACGCCGCAGAGCGCGCTCGGGATACGGATCGATCCGCCGGTGTCCGAGCCGGTCGCGAACGGCGCGAGACCGGCGCCGACGGCCGCCGCCGAGCCGCCGCTCGAGCCGCCCGGCACGTGGCCGTGATGCCAGGGGTTGTGCGTCGCCCCATAGTGCGGGTTGGTGGTGGTGGCCCCGCACGCGAACTCGTGGGTGTTGGCCTTGCCGAGGATGACGGCACCGGCGCGGCGCAAGCGCGCGACCGGCTCGGCGTCGGCTTCCGGCACGTGGTCGCGGAAGAGGCTCGAGCCGTACGTCGTGCGGATGCCCGCGGTGTCGGTGAGGTCCTTCACCGCGAGCGGGATGCCGTGCAGCGGCGACCGGCGCCGCCCGCGGGCGAGCTCCTCGGTGAGCCGCGCGGCCTCGCGCCGCGCCTCGTCGGCGCACACGGTGACGAAGGCATTCAGGGCCGGATTGACGTGCTCGATGCGGGCCAGCAGCGCGTCGGTCAGCTCGCGCGGCGAGAGCGTCCCCGCGGCGATCGCCGCCGAGAGCTCCGCGACGCTCTTCCTGTGCAACTCGTCTGCCATCGTCACCTCCCGCTCCCTTTCCTGCCCGGGTTTCGCTCCGGCTTCAACGGAGAGCGCCGTGCAGCAATCGCACGACGCCGCCGACGCCGATCGCATGCAACGGCCGCTCGCCGCGGCGGCGATGGCCGTCGCGAGGCCGGCGGGTCCGCCACCCGACGATGGCGAGTATCCGCGATCACGCGGTCGCGCGTCGTGCCGGAATCAGCCGCGGACGATCTCCGAGCCGGCGCGCATAGTCGCAATGCGTCGCCAGCGCCTGCTCCTCGCAGCGGATCCGGACCCGCAGCAACGCGGCGTTGGCGAGCGAGAAGCCGAGCGCCGTGAGCCACGCCGTGTGCACGAGCGGGACGGCGAATCCCTCGACCACGACCGCGAGGTAGTTGGGGTGCCGCAGGTAGCGATACGGCCCCGCCGCGACCGCGGGATCGCCCGGCACCACCAGCACGCGCACGTTCCAGCGGCGGCCGAGCGTGAGGACCGCCGAGTAGCGCAGCACCTGCGCCAGCACGACGAGCAGCAGCATGGGCAGCGCCAGCGCCGGAATGAACGGACGATGAAACAGCACCACCTCCGCGGCGCAGGCAACGAAGAACGCCGTGTGCAGGAGCTTCATCACCTGGAAGTGGCCCCGGCCGACCTCGATCCCGCCGCGCGCCAGGGCCTGCGCGGCGTTCCGCCGGCTGATGACGAGCTCGACGACGCGCTCGAGGCCGAGGAGCGCGAGCAGCGCCAGGTACCAGGTCACCACCGGAGGAGTACCAGCTCGGCACAGAGGCCGGGGCCGAGCGCGAGCAAGAGCCCGCACGTGCCCGGCGCGGGGCGCGGGCCGGCCATCGTGTCGCCCAGCACCATCAGCACGGAGGCGCTCGAGAGATTGCCGATGCGGCGCAGGCTGTCCCACGTGAGCGCGAGGGCGTCGTCGGGCAGGCCGAGGCCGCGCTGCACCGCGAGCAGCACGTGCGGACCGCCCGGATGACACACGTAGCTGCCGACGTCGGCGCGGGTCAGCCCCTGCGCCGCGAGGAACGCGTCGACGTCGGCGGCGAGACGCTCCTCGACGATGCGCGGCACGTCGGGCGAGAGCACGACGCGGAATCCCTCGCTCGTGACGTCCCACCCCATGACGTCCTCGGTGTCGCGGTAGAAGACGGAGCGGCTCGCGACGATGGTCGGACCCGGGCGCCGCGTCCCGTCGGCCGTCCCGATGTGGTCGCCCGCCGCGACGACGCGCTCGCGCCCCACCAGGACGGCCGCGGCGGCGCCGTCGCCGAACAGGCCGCTCGCCACGATGTTGCGCAGCGAGAAGTCTCCGCGCTGCAGGGTGAGGCTGCACAGCTCGACCGAGACGAGCGCCACGACGCCATGCGGATCGCCGGTGAGATAGTCCGCCGCGCGCGCGAGACCGGCGGCGCCCGCGACGCAACCGAGCCCGAAGATCGGCGTCCGCTTGACGTCGCGGCGGAGCCGCAGCCGGTTCACGAGACGCGCGTCGATCGACGGCGTCGCGAGGCCGGTGATCGAGACGAAGATCACGTGATCGACGTCGGTGGGCACCAGGCCGGCGGCGGCGAGGGCATCGCGCAGCGCCACCTCGCCGAGGTCGACGGCGCTCCGCACGAACGCCGCATTGGCGTCGGTGAAGGAGCGCAGCTCGGCATACGCCTCGAGCGGCAGGGCGAGATGGCGGCCGCCGACCAGCGTGTTGCGGTGGATCGCCTCGAGACGGTGGACGCTGTGGTGGCGCGACGCCCACAGCCATTTCAGCGCGGCGGTGAGGGTCGCCTGATCGTAGTAGTGCGGCGGAAACGCCCGCCCGACGGACGCGATGGTGCCCACGACACGGTACTCGCCTCCTCTTGTACCAGCTACGCCGCTCGAAGCGAGATCAGCGCCAGCGCCACAGGTGGACGGCGTCGTCGGGCCCGTGGACGACGTCGTTCAGCGCGGCGTTCAGCGGCTGCCCGCCGGCCGTGGACGCCAGGGTGCGGCCGTCGCGCGCGAACGCGACGGCGGCGACCTTCTCGCCGTGGCCCGTGAGGCGGTCGTAGACGGCGCCGTCGCCGGCGCGCAGCACGTAGATCTGCCGATCGTTGGCGCCGGCGGCGATGTACGCACCGTCCGGGCTCCAATCGAGACCGTAGAGCGCCGGCAGCGTCCGCCGATAGACCACCTTGCCGGTGCCCGCCTGCAACACGGACAGTCCGTCGGCGCCGGCGGCGGCGACGCGCGTGCCGTCGGGCGCGTAGCGCACGTTCCAGACCTGCTTGTGCCCGCCGTCGCTCCAAAGGGGCGTTGGGGCGAGCGTCGCCGCGTTCTTCCCGAAGTACTGCGCGTGCTGCTTCCATCCGAGCTTCGCGAAGGCGGCGATCGTCGCGGCGTCCCACAGGTCGCGTGCCGGATCGAAGGACCATTCGCTGACGCGCCCGCGGCGGTCGCCCGCCAGCAGACGCGTGCCGTCGGGCGACCAGCGGACGGAGAGGTAGTTGCCGGCGGCCGCGTCGTACCAGAGCTTCACCACCTTGCCGTGATCCGGGCCGGGCGCGATCTGCCAGAGGCGCACGCTGCGATCGCGGCTCGTCGCTGCGAGAAAACGCCCGTCGGGCGAGAAGGCGAGCGACGTCACCCAGCCGTTGATGTCGTAGAACGCCGTCAGGCCGCCGCTGGCGGCCCGGAACTGGCCCGGCTTGCACGTCGTGCCGCCGGGCCCGTCGGCGGCCCAGAGCTTCACCGAATGATCGCCGCCGCCGTCGGCGATCACCGCACCGAGGAACGGATTGTCCTCCCACGCGAGCGCCACCACCCACCAGTAGTGGCAGTCGAAGCTCGCCGGGCGCAGCGTCCCGCTCGCGACGTCGATCAGGCGGGTGTCGTAGCGCTGCCCGGTGCGCGGGTCCTTGAAGTGACCGCCGGCCGCGAGCGCGCTCCCGTCGGGTGCCCAGGCAAGTGCGAGTCCGCGCCCCGGCAGCGGAATGGTGCCCACGGGCGCGAGGTGTACGTTCCCGGGCGGCAGCGGCGTCGATGCGACGGTGGGCCGCGGCTTCGCGTGGGCCGTCGCCGAGAATACGATGACGGAGAGCGCGACGAATGCGAGCGAGCGTGCAGCGATCCTCATGCCGTCCGGATGGGAGCAAGCCGCATTCCAGCATGGTCATCGGCGAGCCGCGCCCTGCGGCTTCGCATGCGGCTCGCGCAGTCGTCGATCGTCGCAGCGGCGCGCCGCGAGGCGGGCCTGCGCGACGACGTCCGACCATCGGCCGCCGGTGGACGACGGGCGCGCGCGCTCAGCCGTCGACGCAGCGGTTGCGCATGGTGCCGAGCCGCTCGATCGTGCTGACGATCTCCTCGCCCCCCCGCAGGTAGCGGCGCGGCGAGCGCGTCGAGCCGACGCCGCTCGGCGTACCGGTGAAGATCAGGTCGCCGGGCTCGAGCGTGCACAGCGAGGAGAGGAAGGCGATCAGCGCGGGCACGCCGAAGATCAGGTCGCTCGTCCGGGCGTCCTGCATGCGCTCGCCGCCGACGTCGCAGCTGAGCGCAAGGTCGTGCGGATCGGCGAACTCGTCGAGCGAGACCACGGCGGGCCCGAGCGGTCCGAAGGTGTCGAGCGATTTGCCCATCGAGAACTGCGGCGGCTTGTCCGCGAACTGCAGCCGGCGATCGGAGACGTCCTGTCCGACGCAGTAGCCCGCCACGTATGTGAGTGCGTCCGGCTCGGCGATGCGCCGGCCGCGGCGGCCGATCACGACCACCAGCTCGACCTCCCAATCGACATACGCCGACGACAGCACGACGTCGGCGCGTGGCCCGACGAGGCAGCTCGGGAACTTGGTGAACACGACCGGCGTCCGCGGGATCTCGAGTCCCGCCTCCTGCGCGTGCGCGCGGTAGTTCATGCCGATACCGAAGACCTTGGACGGACGCGGCACCGGCGGGCCGAGGATGGCGTCGTCGAGGGCGGCGTCGACGTCACCGGCGCGCAGCCCCGCCGCCCACGTCGCAACGGTGTCCCAGGCGCCGAGCGCCGCCATCGGGTCCGCGGTGAATCGCCCGTCGGAGCGACGCGCCACGTCGACGACGCCGTCACCGACCACGACCCCCGCCCTGCCCTGCACGTTCACGAGCCGCATGCGCGCTCCATGGCCGCATCATCCCGCCGTGGATGCGGCGCGTCCAGAGGCGAGGGAGTCGCCGCATTCGCGCGCTGGTTCATCGGGGACCGCCGCGGTTTGCACCGCAGCGGCTCATGCCGCGACCGATCTTGCCTGCGCCGCCGCGCGCCCTAAGCTGCGGGCGTGGCGCACCCGTCCCGCACGGTCTTCCTCCTCTCCCCGGCCTCCCTCGGCGGCGAGCGCGCGCGGATGCTGCTGCGCGAGCAGGCGGCCTTTCCGCTCGCACGGCAGCTCCGCTCGCCGGCGGGCGCGCCGCTGGGGGACGTGTTCACGTTCCTCTCGGGGCTCTATTTCCGCGGCAAGGCCACCTATGCGACGGTCTTCGCGCGTCCGCCGCGCGGCGCGCCGGGGGCGCTCGTCATCACGGCGGGCGCCGGCCTTCTCGCGCTCGGCCACCACGTCGACGCCGCCCTACTACGGGCGTTCGCGGCGGTCCCCATCGATGCCCGCGAGCGCCGCTACGTCGAGCCGCTCCTGCGCGACGCCGTCGAGCTCGATCGCCGCTGCGGCCCACGCTGCCGCGTCGTGCTTCTCGGCAGCGTCGCGACCGGCAAGTACGTCGACCCGCTGCAGATCGTGTTCGGCGATCGCCTGCTGTTCCCGCCGGCCTTCGTCGGGCGCGGCGACATGAGCCGCGGCGGCCTCCTCGTGCGCTGCGCCGACATCGGCCTGGAGCTCGACTACGCGCCGGTGGCGGGTGCCGTCCGTCACGGCGCTCGACCAGCGCGGCTGCCGCCGCGTCGGAGGATCGTCGGTGCCGAGACCGGCGGTCCTTGGCGCGAGCTCGCGATCCTCATCGGTCTGCCGGGCGCCGGGAAGTCGACCTTCTACGCGCAGCGTCTGGCCGCGACCCACGTGCACGTCGGCAAGGACACGATTCCGCGCAGCGCCGACAAGCGCCGGCGGCAACGGCGGCTGCTCGAGGACGCGCTCCGGGCCGGGCGGTCCGTGGCCGTCGACAACGTGAACGGGACGCGCGCGGAGCGCGCCGAGCTCTTCGCGATCGCCGCGGCCGCCAACGCGCGCGTGATCGGCTACTGGCTCGACGCGCCGCCGCGCGCCTGCCTCGGGCGCAACCGGGGACGGAGCGGGGCGGCGCGCGTGCCCCCGGTCGCGATCTTCGCCGCCGCAAAGCGCTTCGAGCCGCCGACACCGGCCGAGGGGTTCGCCGCACTCTGGCGGGTGCGTGCGGCCGCCACGTCCGGGTCCCCGACGTTCGAGATCGCGCGGCTCGCCTCCCGAGCGGGCGGCCCGTGACGCCTCAGGTCCTCTCGTCGGGCGCGTACATGGTGTCGACGTAGTCCCGCAGCATGCGCTCCGCCGTGAAGGCCGGCACGAGCGAGCGCAGCGCCGCCTTCATGCGTCGGATCCAGGCGCGCGGGAGGCCGTCGCCATCGCGCTCGTAGAAGAGCGGGATCACCTCGCGCTCGAGGAGGTCGAAGAGCGTGGTGGCGTCACGGTCATCCTGGGCACCAGGGTCGCCGTCGGACGCGTCGATCACCCAGCCGTTCTCGCCGTCATAGCCCTCGCACCACCAGCCGTCGAGCACGCTCAGATTGAGGCCGGCGTTGACGGCGACCTTCATGCCGCTCGTGCCGCTCGCCTCGAGCGGTGGCCGTGGCAGGTTGAGCCATAGATCGACCCCCGCGACCACGCACGGCGCCACGTGCAGGTCGTAGTCCTCGAGGAACGCGACGTGCGCCCCGACCGATGGTGCCGCCTTGATGCGGAAGATCGTCTGCAGCGCCCGCTTGGCGTCGTCGTCCTGCGGATGCGCCTTCCCCGCGACGACGATCTGGATGGGACGCGCCGGGTCGTCGAGCAGCGGGAGGCCGCGCTCCGGGAACCGCGTGAGCAGGTGCAAGCGCTTGTAGGTGGCAACCCGGCGCGCGAAGCCGATGGTGAGGACGTCGGGATTGAAGACACGCGCCGCCTGCTCCACGTACTCGGGAGCCTCGCCGCGTCCGAGCCGCTCGGTCACGGAGCGCTCGCGGACGTAGCGGATGAGGGCGGCGCGCAGCGCATGCCGAACGCTCCAGAGCTCCGCGTCGGGAATGCGGTCGATCACCGCCGCCCACGTCCCCGCGTCACCCAGGCGACCGCTCCACCCGGACCCGAGATGCCGCGCCAGCAGCTCCTGCATCGGGGTGCGCCGCCCAGGTCGCCGTGTGCACGCCGTTGGTCACGTGACCGATCGGGACGGCGTCCACGGCGCGATCGGGCCAGAGCGGCTGCCACATCGCGCGCGCCACCTCGCCGTGCCGGCGCGACACGGCGTTGCACCGACCGCTCGTCCGGAGCGCGAGCGGGGTGATGCTCACCGCCTCGTCGCGATTTCCGGCCCGCATCCGACCGAGGTCGTAGAAGACCGGACGCGGAATGGCGAGCCCGTCGAGGTAGCTCCCGAGCACCGGCTCGATCTCGGCTTCGCCGTAGCCCTCGTTGCCCGCCGCAACCGGCGTATGGGTGGTGAAGACGGTTTCGCTGCGCACCCGCTCCAGGGCGTCGTCGGACGCGAGCCCGGCGGCGATGAGGCGGCTCCAGCGCTCGATCGTGCCGAACGCGGCGTGCCCCTCGTTCAGATGCACCAGCGCGGGCGCGATACCGAGCGCCGCGAGCACGCGCACGCCGCCGATCCCGAGCACGGCGTACTGTCCGAGCCGCGTGTGGCGGTCGCCGACGTAGAGTCGCGCCGTGATCCAGCGGTCGGCAGGGTGGTTGTCCTCATGGTCGGCGTCGAGGAGATAGAGCGGGACGCGGCCGACCTCGACGCGCCACACCTGGACGCGGATGTCGCGCCCGCGGAGCGGGAGGGTGACGCTCAGGCGGTCGCCGCCGGCAGTCGTCACGCGGACGGCTGGGAGACGCTCGAACGGCGTGCTCGTCCAGTACTCGTGCTGCCCGCCCGTGGGATCGAGGCGCTGATGGAAATAGCCCTGCCGATAGAGCAGCCCGACTCCGACCAGCGGCACTCCGAGGTCGGAGGCCGCCTTCAGCAGGTCGCCGGCGAGAATGCCGAGACCCCCGCCGTAGAGGGGCAGCGAGCAGTGGACGCCGAACTCGGAGCAGAAGTAGGCGATCGGCCGCTCCGGCCGGAACCGCGAGACCGGTGCGACGGGCTCGATCGCATGCGCGAGCTGCGCCGCGGCGGCGTCGACGCGCGCCACGAACGCTCCGTCGGCGGCGAGGGCGCGCAGCCGATGCGGCGGCGTCGACTCCAGCAGCGCGCGCGGATTGCAGTCGCTGCGGTGCCACATCTCCGGATCGATGTCCCGGAAGAGCGCCGCGGCGCCGGTGCTCCAGGCCCAGGCATAGTTGTAGGTGATGCGTGCCAGCGGTGTCAGCCCCGCCGGCAACCGGTCGGCGAGCTCCGCGATGGCCCGGGCGACGTCGCGCCGACCGTCGTCCGGCTCGGATCCGTCCTCAGCCATGGGCATCGCCCATCCAGCGTCCTTCGCACGGACGCGACTCAGAGCCGCCGCCGTCGTCGGAAGTGGGAAATCGCCCGGGCGACTCGACCCTCCCCACTAGGCGCCGAGAGCACGGCGATTCGGGCGAGGATGGCACGCGAATCGCATGATACTTGCGGAGGCGACCCCAATGGAAGTGAGGCAGCGCAATCGCCAGTGGCGGGTGCGATGGATCACGAGCCCCGAGACCGCGTGCCTGCCCCACGTCGGTGCCGCGTCCGCGGAGTTGTGCGCCCGGTGCGATCGCAGCGGCCGCTGGATCGCCGTCCCGGACGTCCGCCCGCTGCCCGAGCCGAGCGTCGTCCACGTCTGCCGCACGTGCGGAACCAGGACGGCCCACGTCGATCTGCCGGCGGTACGGCACAGTATCGGAGACTAGCGGCGGCCGGCTCAGAATCCGTAGAGCTCTTTCAGCTCCGGATCCTTCTCGGCGAGCATCTTCGCCAGACCGACCATCACCCGGCACTGCTTCCACGTGGCATCGTCCTGCATCTTGCCGTCCAGCATGAGGACGCCGCGCCCATCGGGCATCGCCTCCAGCACGCGCTTCGCGAACTTCACCTCGTCCGGCGGCGGGCTGAAGACCTTCTTCGCGATCGCGACCTGGCTCGGGTGCAGCGACCAGGCCCCGACGCAGCCGAGCAGGAAGGCGGCGCGGAATTGATCCTCACAGCCGAGCGGGTCGGAGATGTCGCCGAACGGCCCGTAGAACGGCAGGCAGCCGGTCGCGGCGCAGGCATCGACCATGCGCGCGATCGAGTAGTGCCACGGGTCCTGCTGCGCCGTTGGACGCGGCGCGTCCGGGTTCTTCGGGTCGGGATCGTTGCGCACGAGGTAGGCCGGGTGGCCGCCGCCGACGCGCGTCGTCTTCATGCGGCGCGACGCCGCGAGATCCGCCGGGCCGAAGCTGATGCCCTGCATGCGCGGGCTGGCGGCGCAGATCTCCTCGACGTTGGCGACACCGAGCGCGGTCTCGAGAATGGCGTGCACCAGGATCGGCCGCGGCACGCCGTGCTTCGCCTCGAGCTGCGCCAGGAGCCGATCGACGTAGTGGATGTCCCACGGCCCCTCGACCTTCGGCACCATCATGACCGCGAGCCGGTCGCCGATGCCGCCAACCAGGGTCGCGATGTCGTCGAGCGCCCACGGCGAGTCGAGACTGTTGACGCGTGTCCAGAGCGGCGTGTCGCCGAAGTCGACCTCGCGCCCGATCTGCACGAGCCCGTCGCGCGCGGCGATCTTCCTGTCGGCGGGGATCGCGTCCTCGAGATTGCCGAGCAGGATGTCCGCGGTGCGCGCCAGCTCGGGCAGCTTGGCCAGCATCTTCGGATTGCTCGGATCGAAGAAGTGGATCATCCGCGACGGGCGGACGGGGATCTCGGTGACGGGCGCGGGCGCGCCGAGTGCGAGCGGCTTGAAGAAATCTCGTGGGCTACGCATGGCGCCTTCCTATAAACCTCCGCCGGCGAGCGCAAATCCGTCGCGCTCAGGCCTCCCCTTCGCGCCGCATGGTGACGGCGACGGTGCCGAGCGGGCCGAAGTCGGCCGTGAGCTCGTCCCCCGGGTGCGCCGGAACGGGCGCGGCGCAGGCGCCGGAGAGGATCCAATCGCCATCGCGCAGCTCCTCGCCGTACGGCGCGAGAAATCTCGCCACCAGGAGCACGGTCGTCGCGAGGTCGGCGGGCACGAGCGTCGGGTCCGCCGTGCCGGCGGCCTCGCCGTTCCGCGTCAGGCGCGGGCAGTCGCGCGAGAGCATCGGCATGGCGGCGGGGGGGCGGAGCGCGCCCAGCACCGCGCCGTCGTGGAAGCTCGACGTCTCGACGACCGCCCCGAGCGCGGGCGAGAGGCGCCCGTGGTCGACCACCTCGAACGCCGGCGCGAGCGCCGCGATCGCCGCGCGCGCGCCCGCGAGCGTCGTCACGTCGTCCGCCCGACCGATGCGGATGGCGATCTCGGGCTCGCACACGAAGCGCGCGCCGGCCGGCACGGGATACGCCCCGCCCGAGGCCACGATCCGCGCGCCGTTCAGCCAGCCGACGAAAGGCCCGTCGAGCCGGAGGCGCGCCTGGACGCGCGGATCGTTGACGCAGATCTTCCAACCGGCACGCGGCATCCCCGCCGCGCGCGCCGCGTGGCGCCGGCGCAGCTGCCGCCGTACCGCACCGTCGAGCTCCGCGGTCATCGCGTCCGCGAGATCACGCCCGAGCGCGCGGACGGCTCAGGCGTACGAGCCGTCGAGACCTTGGCCATACGTGCCGAACCACTTCATGGCCGCCTCGTCCGCCTTCATCTCGTCCTTCAGCTGCGCGATCACGCCGCCCGCGTAGCGGGCGATCGACCGCCCGCGCACGCGCAGCGCCGGCGCGCCGGGGCGCTCGTAGATTCCGAGCCAATCGAGCATGAGCGTGTCGCCCTCGACCTGCGGCGCGCCTTCGACCTCGATGTCCCGCTTCGTGAACCGCCGGTCGAAGCCGTCGAGCGACTTCTTGATGCCGCGAAAGATCGCGCTGCGGCCCTTCAGCAGGCAGGGCGTCGCGCCGGTCACCTCGTAGGTCGCATCGGGGGCGAAGTACTGCTCCAGGCGCGACCAGTCGTCGTCGACGTAGGTCTTCTCGAAATCCTGCGCGTAGGCGAGGAAGCGATCGAGGATGGGCATGGAGGGTCCTCCTTCGCCCTCGTCGCTACCACGCGCGCACGGCTGGCGGAACGGGTGCCGCTGGTCCGTCGTCAGGCCGGCCGCACGGACGGCCGCGCGAGCGCCGCCAGCTGCAGGATGGCGCCACCGAGCTCGGTTGCCACGAAGAGCGCCAGCACGCCGGGCCCGCCCTCGGCGATGGCGAGGGCGATGATGCCCGCGACCCACGTCCGGGCGACCGCGTCGGCGAGGCCGAGGCCACGCAGCGGCCAGAGGAGCCGCGCCACGGCCCAGACGACGCCGAGCGCGCCCGTCAAGTGGACGAAGAGCCACTGCACCGGGACGAACGGCGGCGGCGTCGCGGTCCCGCCGAGCGCACCGTTCAACGCGTAGACGACGGCGAGAACCAGGCGCGCAACGGGTGGCAGCGCGAAGAGGCCGGTCACCACGAGGTCGAAGGCGGCGCAGCCACGCACGACGGCGACCTGCCGGCCGTCGGCGGGCGCGGTCACTCCGACCGCCGCCGCGACGGCAGCAGGCGCTCGAGCTCCGCGCCGTCGGTCGCGGAGCGCGGCAGGGCGTCGGTGATCTCGACCCACGGCGCCTTCTCGCTCACCCAGACGTGCGCCGCGGGACGCCGGCCGGGATCGCCGTCGAGCGCGCCGAGGCGCAGGCGCAGCACGTCCGGCATGTCCTCCCGCCGGCTCCAGAGCGGCGAGCCGCACGTGCGGCAGAAGCAGCGGCGCTTGCCGGGCGACGACTCGTACTCCGCGACGGACGCGGCGCCCGCGAGCAGCTCGAAGTACTTGCGGCGTACGGGAGCGGCGGTCGTGCCTGCGCCGCCCTGCGCCCGGCGGCAGGTCCCGCAGTAGCAGTGCGTCACCGGCCCGAGCTTGCCGCTCACGGCGAAGCGCACGGCGCCGCAGAGGCAGCGCCCGGACAGCAGCGTCGCCATCGTCAGCGGTTGACCGAGGCCATCATCGCCTCGGGGTAGCGCATCCCCGCCGCGACGCCCTTCGGCGCGACCTCGTCGATACGCGCCAGGTCGTCCGGCGTCAGGCGGACCGCCGCGGCGCCGACGTTCTCCTCGAGGTAGGGGCGGCGCTTGGTGCCCGGAATCGGCACGATGAAGGGAGCGCGTGCCAGCAGCCACGCGAGCGCGAGCTGGCTCGCGGTGCAACCCTTGGCGTGCGCCAGCTCCTCGACCTTGGCGACGACCGCCAGGTTCTTCTGGAAGTTGTCCCCCTGGAAGCGCGGCGAGAAGCGACGATAGTCGTCGGGCGCGAGATCGCCGAAGGTCCGGATCTGTCCCGTCAGGAAGCCGCGCCCGAGCGGGCTGTAGGCGAGGAACCCGATGCCGAGCTCGCGGCAGGCGGCGAGGACCTCGTCCTCGGGATCGCGGGTCCAGAGCGAGTACTCCGTCTGCACCGACGCGAGTGGATGGACGCCGTGGGCGCGCCGCAACGTCGCGGCGCTCGCCTCGGAGAGGCCGATGAAGCGGGTCTTGCCGGCGCGCACCAGCTCGGCCATCGCGCCGACGCTGTCCTCGATGGGGGTCGCCGGATCGACGCGATGCAGCTGATACAGATCGACGTGGTCGACGCCGAGGCGCGTCAGGCTCGCGTCGCACGCCTGCGCGATGTACTCGGGGCGGCCGTTCAAGCCGCGCAGCGTCTTCTTCGTGGCGTCGCGCACGATGCCGCACTTCGTCGCCAGGACGACGCCGTCGCGGCGGCCGCGGATGGCGCGGCCGACGAGCTCCTCGTTGACGAAGGGGCCGTACGCGTCGGCGGTGTCGAGCAGGGTGACGCCGAGCTCGAGCGCGCGGTGGATGGTGGCGATCGACTCCTGCTCGTCCGTCGGACCGTAGAACTCGCTCATGCCCATGCAGCCGAGCCCGATCGCCGATACCGTCAGTCCGCCGAGCCGTCGTGTTTCCAGCATCGCCATGCTCCCTCCTCCTGCGAGCCGTAGCACGCGCCCCCACCTTACGGGAGCGCCGCGCCTCAGGCCGTCGGCAACGACCGCGGCGGCGCCCCGCGAGGAAACGCCGCGTCGATCCGTTGCAGATCGTCCGGGCGGAGCGCGAGCGCACCCGCACCGGCATTGTCGGCGGCGTGTGCCGCGCTCGCCGCCTTGGGGATCGCCAGCAGCGAGTCGCGACGCGTGAGGAAGGCCAGCGCCACCTGGCGCGCGCTCGCGCCGTACGCCGCCGCGACCTCCGCGAGCACACGGCCGCCGGCGGTGCGCGGCCCCGGGAAGCGGCCCGAACCGAACGGGCTGTAGCCGACGACCGTCACGCCGTGGCGCTCGCACCACGGCAGCACCGCGTGCTCGATGCCGCGTTCCTGCAGATGGTAGAGGACCTGGTTGCACGCGATCCGCCCCGCGCCGGCCAGGCGATGCGCGTCCTCGAGCAGGGGCACGTCGAAGTTGCTCACGCCATAGGCGCAAATCTTCCCCGCGGACGCGAGGTCCTCGAACGCCGCGATCGTATCCGCGAGCGGGTGGCCGCCCGGCCAGTGGAGGAGATAGCAGTCGAGACGGTCGGTGCGCAGCCGCCGCAACGAGCGCTCGCATGCCGCGACCGTGCCGCGGCGCGAGGCGTTGCCCGGCAGGACCTTGGAGACGAGGAAGACCTCGTCGCGGCGTCCCTCGATGGCCTCGCCGACCAGCTCCTCGACGGCGCCCGAGCCGTACATCTCGGCGGTATCGACGTGGGTCATGCCGAGGTCGAGCCCGCGGCGCAGCGCCGCGATCGCGGCGTCGCGGTCGGCCCGCTCCATCTCCCAGGTGCCCTGGCCGACGACGGCGACCTCCGCCGCGCCGCCGAGCGTCCGTCGCGCCATACTCCCCGTGTTCCCCGTGTTCCGCATGTCCCCGCCGGCTCGCCGCCCACGTACGACAGGAGTGAGCGTCAGCCGGTCGCGGCGGCGAGGCGCTCGGCGACCTCGGCCGCCGAGCGCGCGTCCATGCCGAGGTCGCGCAGCAGGCCGTCCTGAAGCGAATAGATCCAGCCATGCACGGTGACCCCACGGCCGCGATCCCACGCGTCGCGGACGATCGTCGTCTCGCTGAGCGTCGCCACCTGGTGGATCACGTTGAGCTCGCAGAGCCGATCGACCCGCGCCGTCGGGTCGGCGATGGCGGCGAGGCGCGCAGCGTGCGTCTGCGCCACGTCGCGCACGTGTCCAAGCCAGTTGTCGACGAGGCCGTTCTTCGCGGACTCGGCCGCGGCCTGCACGCCGCCGCAGCCGTAGTGCCCGCACACGATCACGTGCTGCACGCCGAGTACGTCGATCGCGTACTGCAGCACCGAGAGGCAATTCAGGTCGGAGTGGACGACGACGTTGGCGACGTTGCGGTGCACGAACAGCTCGCCGGGCAGCAGCCCGACGATCTCGTTGGCCGGCACGCGGCTATCGGAGCAGCCGATCCAGAGGTAGGCGGGCTTCTGCTGGCGCGCAAGGCGCGCGAAGAAGCCGGGATCGCGCGCGGCGTGCTCGGCAGCCCAACGGCGGTTGTTGGCGAAGAGGTCGCTCAGCTTCAGGGGCGGCATCGTCCTATCGCCTCCTCTCCTGGTAGCGCAGCGCCGTCCCGACGGAGCGCGGATCGGCGAGCGCCCACCACGCGATGAGCGGCGTCACCACCGCGCCGAGCGCCGCGGCGAATCCCGCCTTGAACCAGATGAACGGCGTGCGCGCCATCTCCGCGGGGCCGGCGAGGGCGAACACGACGATCACCGGCAGGGCGACGACCACCATGGCGACGAGGCCGAGCAGCGCGCCGCGCCGGACGCTCGTCCGCTCCGCCCAGCTCCGGGCGAGGTCGGGCGGCGGCATCAGGGCCGCGACCCGCCCGCCGCGCACGTGGTAGCCGACGACCCGGCTCACGACGAGCGACGTGATGACCGGCAGGAGGAAGGCCGTCCCCAACGTGTCGCCGGCGATGCTCGTCATGCCCCAGAGCGGCACTGTCTGCATCGAGCGCACCGAGAGCCAGGCGATCGCCGCGTTCAACGGGAAGTTGACGAGGATCGAGCCGACTCCCTGTTCGAGGATCAGGAAGCGGCGGTGCTCACGCGAGAGGCCGATGGCGTCTCCGCGCGTCATGCGGTGGCCGGCCCGCCGAGCGCCTTCCGCATGAAGAAACGCTGTTGGCCCGGCGGGTAGTCCTCGAGCGTCGCGAAGAGCGTGTACCCGTGGCGCTCGTAGAATGGACGCGCCTGGTAGCTGAACGTGTCGAGATGGACGTTGCGGCACCCCCGGCGGATGCCGATCTCCTCGATCATGGTCAGCAGGCGATGGCCGAGTCCCGTGCCGCGGAGCGGCGCCGCGACCCAGACGAGGCTGACGTGGAGCCAGTTCCAGTTGATCAGGGCGGTGATCCCGCCGACGATCGTCGCGTCCGCCGAGCGCGCGAAGACCCCGACCGGCTCGAATCCCGCCGTCCCCGTGGTCGCGAGCGCGTGCTCGGTGAGGCCGCCGCCGAGGGCGCGCACGTCGTCGGCGCTCGGCTGCGGCTCGACGCTGATCGTGTAGGCGGGCGCCGCCTCCCCCCGCGACGGCTGCAGGCGCCACGGCGGATACCGGCGGATGCGGCCGGCATGGTAGAGGCAGAGCAGGTTGCCGTCGGGATCGCGCAGGTACGCCTCGCGCCAGAGCCACGGCTGGTCCTGCGGCAACGCCGCAAAGGCCACGCCGGCGTCGCGCAGACGCTGCACCGTCCGGTCGAGATCGTCGCACTCGAAGTAGACGACCGGGCCGGCGCCAGTCGACCGCTCGCCCTGCTCGTGCACCGAGAAGGTGGCGCCGTTCGGACACTCGAAGCGCGCGTAGCCGGGCAGGTCGAGGACGATCAGCGCCAGGCCCAGGCGCTGATAGAAGGCGACGGCGCGCGCCACGTCGCTCGACGGCACCGTCACCTGGTTCAGGTTCATGCCCCGGCACTAGCGAGTCGACCGGGCCGCCGCAAGCTGCGGCGCGCGGCGCGCGGCGCGCGGCGCGCGGCGCGCGGCGCGCGACCTCAGGCCGACTGCCGCCGCGTCGCGAGCTGCTGCATCGTCTCCATCATCGCCGTCAACGCACGGCCGACGGTCGCCGGCCCGGCCTTCGCCGGCGAGCCGCAGTCGAACGGCGGCTGCGGGTCGTACTCGAGTATGAGCTGCAGCGTCCGTGCGAGCTCCTCACCGGCGATCTCGCCCGCAAGCGTGAGCGCCATGTCGATGCCGGCGCTGACGCCCGCGGCGGTCACGATCTTGCCGCGACGGACGACGCGCTCGGCGATCGGCCTGGCACCGAGACGCGCCAGGTCGTCCATCGCGCCCCAGTGGGTGGTCGCCTCGACGTCCTTCAGCACGCCGGCGCCAGCGAGGAGGAGCGCCCCGCTGCACACCGAGGTCGTCCACGTCGTGCGCGGGTGGGCCCGCGCGATCCACGACACGATCGGATGATCGGGCACGAGCGTGCCGGTGACGACGCCGCCGGGGACGAGGAGGATGTCCGGATCGGGTAGCTCGTCGAACGACCGGCGCGCCGTCACGGTGAGGAAGCCGCTCTCGTCGGTGACCGGCCCCGCCTCGGCGGCGACGAACGTGACCTCCGCCCCGGGCAGCGAGGACAGCACCTGGAACGGCCCCATGGCGTCGAGGGAGGTGAAGGCGTCGTAGAGACCGATGGCGATACGCATGGCCGGGACACTAGCGCAGCCGGAGCGTGTCGCAAGGGCACGCCGGCACCATGGCAGGATACGCGCGGCGATTGTCGGTAGCGGTTGACTCCCGCGACGGCTCGGCCGAGCATGCGCGCCATGAGCTATGAACAGATCCTCTACGAGCAGCGCGACGACGTGGCGCTCATCACCTTGAACCGGCCGACGCGTCTGAACGCCTGGACGCCGCCCATGGCGAGCGAGCTCGCCGAGGCCATCGAGCATGCCAACGCGGATCGCGCGGTCGGGGCCGTCGTGGTGACCGGCGCGGGACGCGGGTTCTGCGCCGGCGCCGACATGGAGGCCACCTTCAAGAAGCGCATCGACGGCGTCGATCCCGGCGCCAACACCGCCGGCGGCGACGGCGGCATGCCGGCCGGCCTCGATTGGGTCGCCCTCTGCCGGCGCGCCAAGCCCCTCGTCGCCGCCGTCAACGGCGCCGCCGTCGGCATCGGCATGACGATGATCCTGCCTTTCGACGTGATCGTCGCAAGCGCGCTCGCGAAGTTCGGCATGCTCTTCATCAAGCTCGGCCTCGTGCCCGAGCTCGGTAGCAGCAACCTGCTGGTGCAGCGCGTCGGTTTCGGCCGCGCCAGCGAGATGTGCCTGTCGGGCCGCCTGTACGCCGGCGAGGAAGCGGCGCGCATCGGGCTCGTCGACCACCTCGTCAGCGCCGAGGTCCTGGTCGACACGGCGCTCGACATCGCGCATACGATCGCCGCCAATCCCGATCCGCAGCTGCGCATGATCAAGACGCTGCTGTCCGAAAGTTCCATGGCGAGCGACATCGCCGCGGTGCAGCACCGCGAGACGGAGCTGCTGCGCGAGTGCTGGAAGACGCCGGAGCACCGCGAGGCGGTGCAGGCCTTCCTCGAGAAGCGCCCGCCGAAGTTCCGTTGAGCCGCTGAGCGGCGGATTTTCGGCTCCAGCGCGCTCCGGCCGGCCGATGGTCGGCGTACCGCTTCGGCGCAGCGCGTGGCGCCTCACGTCCTCCGCAGCGGACGAGGGGTGTCGCGTCGCGTCCGTGTCCCGCCCCGTCGGCCAGCGCGCGACCGTCCGTCGCGAGGGGCGCTTCTGGGCACACTTCTTGGACTCGACGCCCGTCACGGAGGTGACCCATGGCACACACGATCAAGAGACTCGGATGGATTCCCGACCTGCCGGACGCGCGCGATCGGCTCTACGCCGCGCCGCTCGCCACGCTGCAGCAGCTTCCGCCGCGGGTGGATCTGACCGCCAGCTGCCCGCCCGTCTACGACCAGGGCGACCTCGGGAGCTGCACCGCGAACGCGATCGCCGGGGCGATCGAGTTCGCCGAGCGCAAGGAGCAGCTGCCGCAGCCGTCGACGCCCTCGCGCCTGTTCGTCTACTACAACGAGCGCGTGATCGAGCACACCGTCGGCGTCGACTCGGGCGCGATGCTGCGCGACGGCATCAAGACCGTCCACGCGCAGGGCGCGTGCCGCGAGACGACCTGGCCGTACGTGCTCGCGCGCTTCGACGATCGCCCCTCGCCCGGCGCGTACGAGGAGGCACGCCGGCATCTCGTGTCGAGCTATCAGCGCATCCTGCGCTCGTTGACCCAGATGAAGGGCTGCCTCGCCGCCGGCTACCCGTTCGTGTTCGGATTCACCGTCTACGACAGCTTCCTCGGCAACGCGGTGAGCGAGACCGGACACGTGCCGATGCCCGGCCCCGGCGAGACGATCCAGGGCGGCCACGCGGTGGTCGCGGTCGGCTACGACGACGCCACCCATCGCTTCCTCGTACGCAACTCCTGGGGCGCCGCCTGGGGCCTGAAGGGCTACTGCACGATGCCGTACACGTACCTGCTGGACGAGCAGCTCGCCGACGACTTCTGGACCATCCGCGTCGTCGCGTGAGCCGGGCGCGGCCCGCCACGCGGGATGATTCGAGGCCGAAGAGCGCTGCCGGCGTCGTGCAGACGTTGCAGCGTCTCGCGCGACTTGCTGCAGCGCGGATTGTGGAGGATCTCGAATCGGCCCATCTCCGGCGTGGCTGGTCGCCGCTCCGTTCTCTGTCAATCGGTACGCGGCCTGGCGTGCCATGGCGCAAGGCGGCACCCGCATCACGTTGGCCGCGCCGGCGACGCTCGCGCGCCACAAAGCGCGTCGCAAATGCGACGGCGACCGCCATCCCGTCCCCCAGCGAACGGCGCGGGGCCGCCGTCGGCCCGCGCGCGCGCCCGGAATCATGCGGGTTGCAGTTCCCGTGGACCTCCCGCGGCCGTGGCACGTGCGTTGCTGCCCGAAATGGCGGAGCGACATGGACGACACGGCGCAGCAGAGCTCGACCGTCCTCCGGGGCGTCGTCGAAGACGTGCTCTCGGCGCTCGCGCTGGCGCTCGGCGCCACCCGCGCCGCGGCGCTCGTCCTCGGCGACGACGCCGCCACCTGCCGTGCCGTCGCGTCGTTCGGGCTGACCGACGACGAGCGCGATCGCGTCAGCCACTGGTTGACGATCGGTGACGCCTTGCGCCCGTACTGGCGCCGCCTGGCGGCCGAGCGTCGTCCCGTCTACGTCACCGGGAGCGACGTCGCCACGCCGTGGCAGCGCGTCGCGGGGCCCCTCCCGCCGCACCTCGCCATCCCGCTCATCGGCAGCGACGCCGCGCTCCGCGGCGTGATGCTGCTCGAGGCGCCGCCGCCGCGGCCGGACGGCATGCTGCTCGCCGCGAAGATGGCGCGCGTCGCCGCGATTGCAATCGACCAGACGAGCGCCGCCGAGGCGCGCGCCGTGGCGCTCACGCGCAACACCGTCCTCCTCGACATCGTCCGCGAGGTCGATCGGCAGGTCGAGCTGCCCCAGGTGCTCGCCGCCATCTGCCAGAAGACCGCGGAGGCGTTCGCGGCGCGCCAGGTGACCGTCTACTTCCACAGCCGGCGGCACCGCGGCTCGCTGCCGCTCGCGGACTACGGCACGCCGCCGCAGGTGGTCATGCGCTTCGTCGGTGGCCGCTACATGAAGGGCCAGGTGCCGCACGAGGCCGAGGTGCAGACCGGGCGCACGGTGATCATCTCGCGCGACGGCGCGCCGTCGGAGGACGACCTGGCGCTCCTCGAACTGACCGAGCTGGACACGCTCGTGCTGGTCCCGTTGCGCGACGAGGACGGCACCGTCCGCGGGCTCCTCAGCATCGGCTTCGAGCGGGCCCGGGTGCTGACGGCCGACGACCTGCAGGCACTCGAGCTGGTGGCGCGCCACGCCGCGATGGCGATCGCGCGCGCCCGCTTTCTCGACCGCACCGCGAAGGCGGCGCATTTCCGCGCCGGCGTGGCGGCGCTGGCCGTCGAGCTGAACGCCGCGACGAGCCGCACACAGACCCTGCAGATCCTCTGCAGCCGCGGCTGCGCGCTGTTCGGCGTCGACTCCGCCGCCCTCCTCGTCGAGGCCGGCGACCGGCTCGTGGCCGCCGCCGCCCACGGCCAGCTCGCCGGCGGCGACACGATCGAGGTGGCGCTCGACCAGTCGGACTCGGCCGTCGTCGGCGCGCTGCGGACCGGCACCGTCGTGCTCGAGAACGATCGTCCACGTCGCGACGACGCGCCCGCGCTCGAGCGCCTGCGGTCGCGGGTGGTGATCCCGCTGCTCGAGGCCGACGGCGCGATGGGCGCGATGGTCTTCGGAGAGGTGCGCCCGCGGCGCTTCCGGCCGTGGGTCGCGGAGGAGGCTCCCGTGCTGGGCGCGCTCGCCGTCGCGACGCTGCGCAACCTCGAGCTGATGGGACAGGTCCTCGACACCAACCAGCGCCTCGGCCGGCTCTCGGCGCTGAAGGATCAGTTCCTCGCCAACGTCTCCCACGATCTCCGCACGCCGCTCAACGTGATCATCGGATTCGCGCAGCTCGCCCTGGAGGATACCTTCGGCGCGCCGCCGACGGAGCTGCGCGGCATCCTCGAGCGCATGCTGGCCAGCGCGCGTCAGCAGCTGACGCTGGTGCAGGATCTACTCGACGTCTCGCGGCTCGAGTTGAGCGGTCTCACGGTGAAGCCCGCGCCGATCGCGCTCGCGCCGCTCTTCGCCGACATGGAGTTCCTCGCGACGAGCCTCGTCCGGCACAAGCCGGTACGGGTGACGGTCGAGACGCCGGGCGAGGAGACGTGGGTCCACGCCGATCCCGACCGCATGCGCCAGATCCTGACCAACCTCCTCGCGAACGCCGCCAAGTTCACCGACGAGGGCACCATCACCCTGCGCGCCGTGGTCGCGCCGGCGGCCGTCCGGATCGACGTGGCGGACAGCGGTATCGGCATCCCGCCCGACCAGCTGCGGTCGATCTTCGAGCCGTTCCGTCAGGTCGAGGGCGACCGCGCCGCCCTCGGAACCGGCCTCGGGCTGGCGATCGCCCAGCGCCTCGCAACGCTGATGCAGGGAACGTTGACGGTCGAGAGCAAGCTCGGGCACGGGTCGACCTTCACCCTCACGGTGCCGCCGTCATCCCCTCCATTGAGCGAGCGCAACCGCGACGACTCATCGCCCGAGAGCAGGCCCGCCGGGTACCTTCACGCCTCGTAGAGGCGATGCTAGCCTCCCGCCGTCGCCCGTCATGGCGGCGACGATCCACTCACCCAGGAGACTTCCGCGATGCTTCGTGCCCGCATGGTCGCGCCGCTGCTGGCGGTGCTGGTCGCTTCCGTCGCGTCGCCGTCGCTCGCCGCGACCTGGGAGATCGACCCGGCGCACACCACCATCCAGTTCTCGGTGCGCCACATGATGATCAGCAACGTGCGCGGGCAGTTCGGCAAGTTCAGCGGGCACGTCGAGGGCGACGAGACGAAGCCGACGGACGCGCACGTCGAGGCGACCATCCAGACGGCGTCCATCGACACCGGCAACGAGAAGCGCGACGAGCACCTGCGCAGCCCGGACTTCCTCGATGCCGCGAAGTTCCCGACGATCACCTTCACGTCGAAGAGGATCGAGAAGCTCGGGGACGCGAAGTGGAAGGTGATCGGCGATCTGACGCTCCACGGCGTCACCAAGGAGGTCGTCCTCGACCTCTCCGACGTCACGCAGCCGATGAAGGACCCGATGGGCAACCTGCGCGCCGGTGCCGAGGTACGGACCACGATCAACCGTCAGGACTTCGGGATCACCTTCAACAAGACGCTCGACGGCGGCGGCGTGATGGTCGGCAACGAGATCAGCATCTCGATCGACGTCGAGGTGACGCGCAAGCGCGCCACGCACTCGTAGTGCTCGCGGGATCGCCGAGGCACGGCGGCTGGGTCCAGTGGCGCGCAGACGGAGCGGTCGGCGGCGCCGGCCGAGCCGACGGCAATCTGCTCGGCATCATTGAAAATCTTGCGCCGCCCAGACGGCACCGCTGCCGGTGACGAAGAAGCCGCACGCGACCTTGCTGTAGTTCGGGTTCGTCATGTTGATGTAGTGGCCGTGCGTCGCGAAGTCCTGGCCGGGCCCCTCGTTCCACATCGCCTGCAGGCACTGCGGGATCATGGCCGCCGGCGGTCCCGGCCAGCCGGGGCACTCGTTCTGCGCCCACTCGCCGCACTGCCCGAACGCGCTGTGCGCCGTCCCGGTCTGGCTGTCGTGCTGGCTCTGGCCGTCCACGCACGTCTCCTCCGCTGTCCAGCGCGTCAACGGCCCGAGGCCGATCGAGGCGCGATGGCGATTGATCTCGTCGACGCAGAGCTGCGCCGGGTCGTTCGGCTCCGGCGTGGGGGTCGGCGTCACGGTACGTGCCGGCGACGGGGTGAGCGTGCGCGTCGCCGAGGGGGTCGCCGTGCGGAGCGGCGTCGGCGAGGCCGGCTGCGGCGTCGCGGTCGGGACCTTCGCGGTCGGCGTCGGGTTCTTCGGGCCGGCCGTCGGCGCCGTGCAGCCGGCGGTACCCGCCGGGTCGAGCGTGCAGAGGGTATCGGCGACGAAGGCGTCGGCGCCGTCCTCGAGCGCGGCCGCATCGCCGCTCTCGCTGCACTGCCGGGCGGCCGCCTCGGCCTTGTCGAGGCAGCCGCGCGCGCCGTCGGTCAGCCGCATCGTCCGCTTCAGCAAGCAGGCGGCGTCGACGATGCCGCTGCGCGCGGCGGCATGCGCCTGGCACGTCAGCACGCCGGCAACGTAGCGGGCGACGCAGGTCAGCTTCGCGGCGTCGCACTTGCTCGCGGTGCCGCCGTTGCCGACCTCTTCGTCGAGCGCGGTCACGTAGCTCGCGATCGCCGCGTCGAGGAGCGCCTGATCGCCGGTGGTGAGGCACGGCAGCGCGCGCTCGAGCCGTTCGAACTGGCCGTTCCCGGATCCGTCGACCCCCGCGAAGCGCTGGCGCATCTTGTCGCGACAGGTCGCGTGCGCCGCCGCATCGGGATGCCCCGCGTCCTGCGCCTCGCAGCGCACTCGCGCGGTCACCGACTTCCCGACGTCGCCGAGCTTGCGCGCGAGGCAGGCATCCACGGTAGTCGCCGGCGCGGACCGCGCGCACAGCGTCGTGCACAGCATCGCCGCTCCCGCCACGGCAACCCCCTTCCACCGACCACCCCAGCCCTTCCTGCCGTGCATCACCATCATGCATTCGTCAGGATGCGTGCCGTGAAGCGCGACGTCAACGAAAAAACGGCCGCGTCGGCGAGCCGCACGCGTCGAACGTCACGCGTCCCCTCGACTTCCGAGGAGTCTCGCATGGCGTGTCGCACACGCGTGACGCACGGCGCATCGACGCCACCGAAATCACCACCCCGCGCCGACGATCAGAGGCCGGTCAGGCCGCCGTCGATCGCCAGCGTCTGCCCGGTGACGTAGACGCTCTCCTCCGACAGGAAGAACAGCACCGCGTAGGCGATCTCCCAGCCCGTCGCCTGCCGCCCGAGCGGCACCGGCGTGCGCGCGCGCGACGGCCGGCCGGCCGACGTCATGCGACCGAGCGGCGTATCGACGAGGCCCGGACAGATGACGTTGGCGCGAATGCCGCGCGCGGCGCCCTCGAGCCCGACATGGCGCATGAGCCCGCCGAGCGCGGCCTTGGAGGCGTCATAGGCCGGCAGCCGTGAGCCGGCGCGCAGCGAGGCGATCGACGAGACGAAGACGATCGAGGAACCGTCGGCGAGCCGCGGCAGCGCCTCGCGACAGCAGAGGACGGGGGCGCGGAGATTGACGGCGAGCGTCTTGTCCCAGTCGTCCGCGGTCACCGCCGCGAGGCCGAGCGCGCCGACGCCGATGCCGACGTTCAGGACGACCCCGTCGAGCCCGCCGGGCGCCCCGGCCGCCTCGCCGACCATGCGCACGATATCGGCCTCGCGCGACACGTCGGCGACGATCGCCGTGGCCTCGCCGCCCGCCCGGCGGATCAGGTCGACCGTCTCCGCGGCGCTGCTCGCGTTCGCGTCGGCGACCGCGACCGCCGCGCCCTCGCGCGCACAGAGGAGCGCCGTCGCGCGACCGTTGCCGATCGGGTCGGTCGCGGCGTCGAAGGTCCGCTGGCCACCGCCGACGACCAGGATCCTGCGGCCGGCCAGCCGCGCGCGCCCCGGCGCCTCTCCTTGCGACTCCGCGCTCGGCGGTCGTGCGTAGCGTGCGCTCTCGGACATGGCGGATCGCCCTCCTGTCGGTGGAGGCTCGCGGGAGCTCTCCGAAACGCAATAGTCTCCGGATGCGATCGGATGCAACGCCGCCGTGTCACCGTTGTAGAGATACACCCACGCCTCGAGTCGCCGGCCGTCGTCGAGCGTCACCTGCGCGCGCACCCGGCGGAAGAGGCCGCGCGCCGGATCGACAGGGTCGCAGTGCTCGTAGCGGTCGAGCGTCGTCCATCCCTCCACGGCCGTGAGGCGGTACACCTCGCCGCGCACCCGCCCCGTCGCGCCGTCCACCGCGACCAGGCAAGGATAGCCGTCGGCGCGATGGAGGTCGCCCCGCACCCAGCCCTCGCCGACCGGCACCGCGGCCGCCGCGAGCAGCCCGTGCGCCTCGTGGCCGCTGGCGCGGCGGAGCGTGCCGTAGACGAAAAGGAGGTCGGGATCGCGCACGTCGCGCGCGACGGCGACCGCTACTTGCGGCCTGGCGGCAGCACCCCGCCGGACGAGGCGCCGGTCCCGGGCGGGAGATGGCGCGCGCTCGGCATGCTGATCCTGAACTCGCGCTTCGCGTAGCCCGCCGGGACCTCGAAGAGCGACGGGGCGATCGCCTCGCGCGCGACCTTCACCACGCGCAGCTCGGTGCGCGGCTGGCCGGCACGGAAGGTGCGGACGCGAACGGGCAGCCCGTCGAGCATCTCGAAGAGCTCGAGGGCGTCGTCCTGGGCCCGTCCGCCGACCGTCCCGACCGTGTCGTCCTCGAACTCGTTGAGATCGCGCAGGGCCGCGAGATCCTCCTTCGTGACGCCGGCGGCCGTCCAATCCGCGACGCACACCTCGCGCCGCTTCTCGCCGTCGCGCAGCACCTCGACCTCGTGGCACGGAACGCCACCCACTTTGTCCGTGCGGCCGGTCGGTCTGATCGTCGGTGGCTCGCGCTTCTTCTTCGGGGCGCCCTGGGCGAGCAGGCGCAGCATCTCCATGCGCTTCTCGGGCGGCACCTTGTCGAAATCCTTCTCCATCTGCTTCCGCGTCGCGTCCGATTGCGCGACCAACGCCTGCATGCGCGCGCGGTCGACCTCGGTGTAGGTGCGGTGCTTCTCGTCCAGGCTCCACATGACGTTGCGGTCGCCGCGGAAGATGAGGACGGCATGCCTCCCGTCGGGACGCGTCAGCTCCATGCGGAGACGATTGCCGTCGAGGAGTATCCGGCCCGGGTTCGGCGGGCGCGATTGCGCCGCCGCAGCGCTCATGTCGGACAGCTCGGTCGTGAGGTCCACGCCGGCGTGTGCCGCTCGCGCGTCCGACGCCAGTGCCCATGAGACGATCGCGGCGCACAGCAGCAGCGATCGCATGCGGTTCTCTCTCCTCGACGGTCGACGCACGATAGCGCTGCTCGCATTCGCGGACCGCGCTGTCAAGCAGACCTCGGCGGACGCGGGACGAAGGCGCTCGTCCGGGCGACGTAGTCGGCATAGCGCGGGCGCCGGCGCGCCATGCCGTGCTCGAGCATGGGGATGCCCGAAACCCGCAGGAGCAGCACGGTGACGACCGCAGGCGACACGATCGTCCACCATGCACGGGAGCTCTCGACGGCGACGAGGAATAATCCCCACCACAGCACGACCTCGCCGAAGTAGTTGGGGTGGCGCGACCACGCCCAGAGACCCGAGTCGAGCACCTGATCGCCATTTGCGCGCGTGCGGCGGAACGCCGTCAGCTGGAGATCCGCGATCGACTCGCAGAGCCACCCGGCCGCGAAGAGCGCGACGCCGGTCCATCCCACGATCCCGATCGGTCGCCCGTCACCGGCGATCGCGAGCTGCAGCGGCAGGGAGACGATCCACATGAGGACGCCCTGCAGCCCGAAGACGCCGTGCAGGCTGCGGCGGACGAACGCGGCGCCGGCCTTGCGGCGCATCGCCGCGTAGCGCCGGTCCTCCCCGGCGGCGGCGCGCCAGCGCAGGAAGAGATGGAGCGCGAGCCGGGACGCCCAGATCGAGACCAGCCCCAGCAGCAACCCGGCGTGCAGCGGGCGTCCCGCCGTGGGCGGCCGCAGCAGCCACGCGATCCAGCCGATCATGGCGAACCCCGGCCCCCACCAGATGTCGACGATGCTCGCGTCTGCGAGCGCGATCGACAGGCCCCAGAGCGCCACCATGGCGATCGCGACCGCCGCGGCGGTCGTGGCGAGAACGGCGCCCATACCCGTCGATACGCCGGCGCGATCCGGCCGTCCAGGTGGACTTGGCCCCGGGCGTGGGGCAGGACTGGTCTCGCGTGGAGCGCGTCTGGTACTTCGCCTATGGCTCGAACATGCAGACGGCGACGTTCGCCGGCCGCCGCGGCGTCACTCCGAGCGCCGCCCGCGCGGCGCGGGTTCGCGGCTGGCGCCTCGTGGTGGACAAGCCGCCGCTCGTCGGCACCACGCATTCGTTCGTCAACATCGTCCCCGATAGCGACGCCGAAGTGTTCGGGGTCGCCTACGAGATCACCGCCGACGACATGGCGCACATCGAGCTCACCGAGGGGGTGAGCCTCGGCAACTACCGCCGGGTCGCGATCGACGTCATCCCGCTCGAGGCGCCGCACGCCCCCCGGGCCGCCCTCACGCTGGTGTCCGACAGGCGCGCGGAAACGCTTCGGCCCTCGGCCCACTACATGGCGCTGCTCATCGAGGGAGCGGAGACCCACGGCCTGCCGTCCGAGTGGATCGCGTTCCTGCGCGCCCTGCCGACGGCGGCGGACACGCCCGAAGCCGCGACGGCGCGGACGCAGGTCGACCGCGCGCTCGCACGGCTGCGGCGTTGAACGAGCGAACGCCGACGCGGGCGCGACATGGCGGTCATTCGGGCCGCGACGCCGAGCATCCGCCGACCGCCCGAGGAAGGAGTCTCGCATGCGCGCAGTGGTGCTGACACGGCACGGGCCGCCCGAGGTCCTGCAGGTGCAGGAGCGTCCGGAGCCGCGTCCCGGACCGGGTGAGCTCGTCGTCGACGTGCGAGCGGCCGGCGTCAACTTCGCCGACGTCATGGCGCGCATGGGCCTCTACCTGGCGGCGCCGAAGCCGCCGTCGGTCATCGGCTACGAGGTCGCCGGCATCGTGGCCGCCGTGGGTGAGGGCGCGACGCCCTTCACCGTCGGGCAGCGGGTGATGGCGGGGACGCGCTTCGGCGGCTATGCGGAGCGCATCGTCACCCGCGCCGCGAACGCGCTGCCGCTGCCCGAGCGCCTGACCTTCGAGGAGGGCGCGGCGATCCCCGTGAACTACGCGACCGCGGCGGCGGCGCTCGTTCGCTACGGCAACGTGCAAGCGGGCGAGCGCGTGTTGCTGCACGCGGCCGCGGGGGGCGTCGGCGTCGCCGCCACGCAGATCGCCAAGGCGCGCGGCGCCGAGGTGTGGGGTACCGCCTCGCCCGGCAAGCACGACGCCATCCGCGCGCTCGGCGTCGACCACCCGCTCGACTATACCCGCCCGGGGTGGGAGCAGGCGGTGCCGAAGGTCGACCTCGTCATGGATGCGATCGGCGGGCGCAGCTTCCGGCGCAGCTACGAGCTGCTGCGCCCGGGCGGGCGGCTCGTCTGCTTCGGCGCCTCGTCGCTGGTGCGGGGCGAGACGCGCAGCATCGTCGGCGCCGTCCGGACGCTGCTCGCCATGCCGCGCTTCAATCTGGTGAAGCAGATGGAGAGCTCGAAGACGGTGATCGGTCTCAACCTGCTCGCGCTGTGGGACGAGTTCGGCGAGCTCGCGAGCTGGCTCGACCCCGTGGTCGCGCTGCTCGAGCGTGGCCCGGCACGGCCCGTCGTCGCCGCGGCGGTGCCGTTCGCGCGCGCGGCGGACGCCCACCGCATCCTGGGCGAGCGGCGGAACGTCGGCAAGGTCGTCCTCACCCCGTAGGAGGTCGCGCTGCCCCGGCTGCGAATGATCGGCGCACTGCTGCTGCTCGCGGCGCTCGCGTTCGGCGCCGTGACCTGGGTCGCCCTCGAGGGCAAGGAGGTCGTGGTGGTGCGGACGCACGGCGTCGACGGCAGCCCCCACCGCACGCGCACGTGGGTGGCCGATGCCGCCGGCGCGACGTGGCTCGAGGCCGCCACTCCCGAGCGCCCGTTCCTCCACGATCTGCAGGCATCGCCGGAGCTCGAGCTCGAGCGGCGCGGGGAGCTGCTCCGCTGCCGCGCGACGATCGTGCCGAACCCCGACGGCCACCGCCACATCCGCGGGCTGCTGGCGGAGCGCTACGGCTGGGCGGACCGCTGGATCGGGCTCATCGCCGACACGCGGCGCTCCGTCGAGGTCCGGCTCACCTGCGGCTGACCACGGCGCGGCGCGCGGGCGCGACGTCGGGGCCCGCGCCCGCGAGCGCGATGCAGAGCAGCAGCGCCAGCGTGATCGCCGCGCCGTTCGCCGACGCGAGCGCCAGCCATGCGGCTCCGACCACGCCGAAGCGCGCCGCGAAGTGGTACGTCGACACGTAGTTGAGCCCGGGAAACACGAGGCAGGCGAGCAGCAGCCAGCGGGTCGCCGCGCCGAGCGAAGCGAGCCGTGGCCGCCACGACCCGGCGGCGAGCGCCGTCGCCGGCAACGCCAGCATCACCGCGTCATAGCCCTGATGGTAGGTGCACGTGACGGCGATGAGGCAGACGAGGGCCCATATCAGCTGATGGTCGCACTCGATGCCGTCCCGCGCCGCGCGGCGGACGGTCACGACGCCGAGGATCAGCACGGCGAGCGTCACGAGCGCGCCGCCGGCACCGGACGCGTCGATGCCGGTGAAACGCTCGACGAGGCCGGGGACGTCGATCCGCAGGCTCGTATGCGACCGGTTCAGGCCGATCGCGAGGAGATCGAGGCTCGCGAAGACCCCGCGCACGACGGTCGGCACGTCCGCCGCGACCACCAGCCGTGCCAGCGCCAGCAGCGACGCGACGGCGCAGAGCAGCCCGCCGGCGACCACCGGCTGCCACTCACCGAGGCACAGCATCAGGAGCCCGAGCGGCACGCCGAACGTCGGCTTCAGCAACGCCACGGCGAACGCGAGCGCCGCCGCGGCAGGGCGTGTGTGCGCCCAGTGGCGTGCGAGAAACGCGGCCGTCAGTACGTAGAAGGTGCACTGCCCGAGGAAGAGCGTGCTGTGCCCCGGGTGGCTGAGCAGCAGCGCGGTGGCGAGGCCGAGCACGGCCTCCGTCGTCGTCGCCAGGCCGCAGACGGCGAGGATCGTCGCCGCGAGCGCCAGCGCAAACCCGGTGTTGATCAGGAAGAAGACGACCGCCGCCGCGCGCGCCCCGAGCAGCGCCAGCGGCGCGTACAGCAGCAGGACGGCCGGCGTGTACGGCCCGAGCGCCAGCCCCGCCGGATACAGCCGGAGGTAGGGATGCGGATCGTAGGCGTTGACCCCGTCGAGGAACGCCCGCGCGGGGTAGTAGATCGCGTCGCGGAAGTCCTGCATCCCGAAGCGCGGCAGGGCCGGTTGTCCGACGACGTTGCAGTCGAGATAGGTGCGGAGCGCGATGGCGGCGGTGACGGCGATGAACCCCAGCCACGCGACCGCCCGTAACCGGGATCGCTGCATCGGGATGGCCTACATAGCGGCGCCACGCCGGCGGGTCGAGCGGCCGACGCGGCGACGCCTACGACTCGTCGGCGTCGGCGAGCTCGCGCAGGATGCGGGCGCGATCGGCGTCGAGGTCCGGCGCGCTCGGGCGTATCGGCGGATCGGAGAACCCCGAAAGTTTGATCGGGCAGCCGGACACCTTCACCGGCCCGGCCGTCTCGTCGCGCACCTCGATGATCATGTTGCGCGCCGCCACCTGCGGATCGGCGACGACGTCGGCGATGCCGTTGATCGGCCCGCAGGGGAGGCCGGCGGCGCGCAGCAGCGCCACCCACTCGGCGGCCGGCCGCACCGCCAGCGCCGCGCTCAACTCGTCCTTCAGCTCGCGCTGGTGCTCGAGCCGGCGCGTGTTGCCCCGGTAGGTCGGACGATCGGCGAGGTCGGGACGCCCGATGACCTCACACAACTTGCGGAACCCGCGGTCGTCGCCGACCGCGATCGTGATGTGGCCGTCCTTGACCGGAAAGGCGTCGAACGGCGCCACCGCAGGATGGCGCGCGCCGAGCGGGCGCGGCGGGTCGCCGGCGAAGTGCCGGACGATCGCATTCTCCCCGAGCGCGACCTGACAATCGAGCATCGACACGTCGACCTTGATGCCCTCGCCGCTCTGCGTGCGATGATAGAGCGCGGCGCCGATGCCGATCGCGGTGTAGAGACCGGCGGCGATGTCGCCGATCGAGGTACCGATGCGCGTCGGCGGATCGCCCGGGTGCCCCGTGATGCTCATGAGACCGCCCATGCCCTGCGCCACCAGGTCGAACGCGGCGAAGGACGCGTACGGTCCGGAATGGCCGAAGCCCGAGGTCGCCGCGTAGATCAGGCGCGGGTAGCGCGCGTGTAGCGCCTCCCATCCGAGACCGAGCCGCTCCATCACGCCCGGGCGGAAGTTCTCGCACAGCACGTCGGCGCGCGCGAGGAGGCGGTGGAAGACCGCCGCGTCGTCGGGACGCTTCAGGTTGAGCGCGATGCTCTCCTTCCCGCGGTTGACGGAGATCAGATAGCCGGACTTGCCGTTGAGCAAGGGGCCGAGGGCGCGCGCCAGGTCGCCGCCCTTCGGATGCTCGACCTTGATGACGCGCGCACCGAGGTCCGCGAGCGTGAGGGTGCAGAACGGCCCGGCGAGCACGCGCGTGAGGTCGATGATCGTGATGCCGGACAGCGGGCCGGCGGCGGCGCGCGCCGTGCTCACGGGGACGGTCGGACATCGCTCGCCGGACGCGCGAGCTGGCCGCATGCGGCGGTGATGTCGCGGCCGAGCGAGAAGCGCGTCGTCACCGTATAACCGGCCGCCCGCAGCGCCGAGACGAACGCCCGCTGGCGCGCGATCGGGGACGGTCGGAGCGCCGGCGCCGCCGCGATCGGATTGAAAGGGATCACGTTCAGATGCACGGCCAGGCCGCGGCAGTAGTCGATCAGCGCCGCGGCGTCCGCGTCGTCGTCGTTGATCCCGTCGAGCAGGAGGTACTCGATCATCAGCGGGCGGCCGCGCCGCGCCTCCAGCTCGCGCGCGGCCGAGCGCAGCTCGGTGAGCGATGGGCCGCGCAGGTGCGGCATCACGCGCGCGCGCACCGCGGGGCGTGCGGCATGCAGGCTGAGGGCGAGGTTGACGTCCGGAAAGCGGGCAACGAAGCGCTGCAACTCGTCGAGCACGCCCACCGTCGAGACCGTGACGTGACGCGGGCTGAGCGCGAACCACGCGGGGTCGAGCAGGCGCGCGAGTGCGTCCTCGACGGCAGCACGGTTGTGCATCGGCTCGCCCATCCCCATGAACACGACGTTGCGGAGCCGGCGTCCCTCGGTGCGCAGCACCCGCCCCGCCAGCGCGACCTGCTCCACGATCTCGTCGGCCGTCAGATTGCGGACGATGCCCATGTGGCCGGTCGCACAGAACTCGCACCGTACGGCGCAACCGACCTGCGACGAGACGCAGACGGTACCGCGACCGCTGCGGATGCGCAGGACGACGGTCTCGATCACCAGGCCGGCGGGCGTCCGCAGCAGCAGCTTGCTGGCGCCGTCCGTCGCGGAGTCGCGGCGTTGCACCTCGTCGAGCCTTGCGAGCGTCGTGCGCCGCAGGACGGCGCTCCGCATCACGGGCGCAAGAGTGGCGAGTGCGTCGTGCGGGGGCAGGCCGTGCTTGTACATGGCGTTCCGCAGCCGCCGCAGCACGTCCGGCTGCGCACCGACGTCGCCGCGCACGTGCTCGAGCACGCCGCGGCCATGGATCGAGGGCAGCTCCGAACTCACCAGCCGACGATGCGTCGGGCGGCGCCCCGGCGTCAAGGACGCGCCGCTCGCTCGATCCGCCGGCCTACCACGCCTGCATCCGGAAGGACCACGCGCCGGCACGCGTCGCACAGTACCGGCCGATGACGGGCGCCGCCGCCGCGAGCGCCTCGAGCGTCCCGGCGGGCGGGCGGATGAGGAGCACACCGCTGCCGTTCAAGCGGCTCCGCTGGTGCTTGAGCGGCGTGGTGATCAGCTCGGCGATCGCCCCCGACACGCCGCGCGCCTCGAGACGCGCCAGCATCGCGTTCGGCCGGGTCAGGCTCTTCACCGGATACCAGAGGACGATGCACGCGCGCGGCACCGATTGCGCCGCACGCCCCACGGCGTCCGGGACGGCGAGCCAATCCGCCTTCTGCGTCCACGGGGGATCGACGAGCACGACCGTCGCCTCCGTCACGGCGGCGAGCGCGGCGAGGCCGTCGCCGCGGTGGAGACGCGTCGCCGGACCGGGCGGCAGCGCGCCCGCCAGGCGTTCGAACGCCGCGGCGTCGCGCTCCCACAGCACCAGCTCGGCCTCGTCGCCGAGGACGGCGCGGGCGAGGAGCGGCGACCCGGGATAGCGGTCGGGACGCGCGACGCCGGCGCCGAGCGCGCGGCAGAGCGCGACGTAGCGCTCGACGGCGCCGTCGCCGGGGCCGGTCGTCGTCCAGAGGCGTCCGATGCCCTCGCTCCACTCGCCGGTCGGGCCGAGCGCGTAGCGTCCCTCGCCGGCATGCGTTTCGACGTAGCGGACGCGCGGGGTGGCTGCCCCCGCGCGGCGCAGGGTCTCGAGCAGCGCGCAGTGCTTCCAGACGTCGCCGACGTTGCCGGCGTGGAAGCGGTGGCTGTAGTCGAGCGCTCCCTCGGGAGCATAGCGCGAGCGGGACGAAGACACGCGACCGGTCTAGCGCGAAGCATTGCGGCCGTCACCGCCCCGGCGTAGAAGCCGAGCCATGGCCGCCGTGCCGAGGGGCCCGCGCGCACCGGCGATCGTGCAGGTGGCGCGCTGGACCCGCCAGCCGATTGCCCTGATGGAGGAGTGTCAGGCGCGCTACGGCGACGCGTTCACGCTGCGCTTTCCGGGCTTTCCGCCGCTCGTCCTCTTCAGCGCCCCGCCGGCGATCAAGGAGATTTTCACCGCCGATCCCGAGGATCTGCGCGCCGGCGAGGCCAACGTCGTCATCGAGCCGCTCGTCGGCCGCCACTCGCTGCTGCTGCTGGACGGCGCGCGCCACCAGCGCGAGCGGCGGCTCCTGATGCCGCCGTTCCACGGCGAGCGGATGCGCGTCTACGGCGACGTCATGCGGGACATCACGGCGCGCGTCGTCGGGCGCTGGCCCGTGGGCGCGAGATTCCCGCTGCATCCCGAGATGCAACGGATCACGCTCGACGTCATCCTGCGCGCGGTGCTCGGCCTCGAGGAGGGCGACCGCTTCGCGCTCCTGCGCGAGCGGCTGGTACGCATGATCGCGTTCGGCGCCGCCAATCCGCGGCTCGGCATCCCCTTCCTGCAGGTCGACCTCGGACGGCTGAGCGCCTGGGGGCGCTTCATGCGGCTGATGCGCGAGATCGACGTCCTCCTGTTCGCGGAGTTCGCGCGGCGCCGCGCGGCACCGCCCGACGGCCGCGACGACATCCTCACGCTGCTGCTCGCGGCGCGCGACGAGCACGGCGAGCCGATGACCGATGCCGAGCTCCGCGATGAGATGCTCACGCTCCTGCTCGCCGGACACGAGACCAGCGCCACCACGCTGGCCTGGGTGACCCATCGCCTGGTGCAGCACCCGGACGCCCTGGCGCGCGTCCGCGCCGAGCGCGAGCGCGTCGTCGGCGGGGGGCCGGTCGCGCCCGAGCACGCCGCGCAACTCGAGTACCTCGACGCCACGATCAAGGAGACGCTGCGTCTGAATCCGATCATCCCCGCCGTCGGCCGGGCCCTTGCGCGTCCGCTCCGGCTCGGTGGGCTCGAGCTCCCCGCCGGCGCGGTGGCGGCGCCCTGCATCTACCTGACGCACCGTCGGCCCGACGTCTGGGAAGAGCCGGAGCGCTTCGATCCCGAGCGCTTCCTCGTCCGCAAGCCCGGTCCCTACGAGTTCTTCCCGTTCGGCGGCGGCACCCGGCACTGCCTCGGCGCCGCCTTCGCCCTGTACGAGATGAAGATCGTGCTGGCCGAGATGCTCGGTCGCGTCGAGCTCCGGGCGGCACCGGGATACACCGTGCGCGTCGCGCGGCGGGGGCTCACGTTCGCACCGTCCGAGGGCCTGCCGATCGTCGTCGAGCGGCGCGCCGCTTGATCCGACGGCAGGCGCCGCTCGACGCGGCCCGGCCGCGCGGTGACCGCGGCGGGAGCGTCATTCCACCCGGCGGCGTGGTCCCGCGATCCGGGGCAGCGCCTCCGCCAGCTCGTCGGCCGCCAGCGACCCGAGGACGCGACGCGCCTCCGCTCCCGACATCGCCCCACGGGGCGGCGCGCCGTCGAGGAGCGGCGGCGTGCGCGCGAGCGCCGGCACCGCCGAGAACGCCAGCAGCGTCTCGGAGCCGAACCACACCCAGAAGCAGCGTACGCACACCTTGATCGGGGACGGCGCCGGATCGCCACGCGCCGCGAATCCCGTGAGCGGTTGCGAGCACGCCGGGCAGACGAGCGCGGACGCGCGGCCATCGTGCAGCGCCGCCTGCCAGAGACGGTTCACGAAGGCGCGCGGCGCCACCTGGCGCAGGATGGGGAGCGTCACGGCGCCGGCGCGGCAGGCACGGCACAGCCAGACGAGACCGTGCCGCCCCTTGCCGCGCTCGAGATACGCCCCGCACGACGGACACGGCAGCTGCTCGAGCCGGGAGATCGGCACGCCGCGCACGGTCACGAGCAGCCTCGGCCGCCGCCCGCGGCCCTACCGGGCGTCGGTGGCGAAGCGCTGCGCGGCGCGCGCGCGGGCCCTCGTGGCCTCGATCGCGCGATCGCGCGGCGGCGCGTTCGTGACCAGCGCGGCGAGCAGCTGGTGCGCGGCGTGCGTCACCTCCTCGACGGCGTGGCTGAAGGCGGCCTCGTTCGCCTTCGAGGGGCGCGTGAACCCGCTCAGCTTGCGCACGAACTGCAACGCCGAGGCGCGAATCTCCTCATCGGTCGCCGGCGGCGCGAAATTATGGAGCGTCTTGATGTTCCGACACATGGCATCTCCATGGCACCGTTCACCGGTCCATTCAACGTGGCTCGGCGACGCCGGCGGTGGGACTTCCCCGCCGGCGTCCGCGCGTGCTCGTGACGGGGACCGTCAGGCGGACTTCGGTGCCGCGGCCGGCGCGCGAGCGGATGTCGAGGGTGCCGTCCATGAGCGCGGCGCGCTCGCGCATCGCGACCAGGCCGAGGCGGCCGGCGCGCGTGCGCGCGGGCTCGAAGCCGATGCCGTCGTCGCGCACGGTCACGACCAGGCGGCGCCAGCGCTTGGCGAGCCGCACGCTCACGCGCCGCGCCTGCGCGTGCCGCGCGACGTTCGCGAGCGCCTCCTGCACGATGCGGTACACGTGCAACGCGCGCTCGTCGGACACGATGCCGTCGGTCGCGATGGTGGCCAGGCGCAGCTCGAGGCCATGGCGCTGCGCGAACTGCTGCGCATGGGTGCGTACCGTCTCCTCGAGCCCGAGCGCGAGCAGATCGGCGGGGTGGTAGTCGCGCACGATGCGCGCCACGGACTCGGTGATCTGGCGGATCGTCGCGTAGGTGGCGGCGAGCTCGCGATCGAGGCTGCCCGGAATCGAACCCGGGGTGCTCTCGAGCGTGTGCAGCAGGAGGCCGACGGCGGCGATCCCCTGCCCGACCTCGTCGTGCAGCTCGCGCGCCACCCGGCGGCGCTCCGCCTCGAGCGTGTGCAGGAGCCGGCGCGTGAACCCATGCTGCGCCGCCTCGGTCTCCTTGCGCTCGCGGATGTCGCGGATGACGCCGAAGAAGTACGGCTTTCCGGGGCGCTCGATGCGGGCGGCGCTGACTTCCACCGGGATCAGGGTGCCGTCCTTGCACCAGTGCCGCGTCTCGAACGGCGGCACGGCGCCACGCGTCGTCGCCGACCACTCCTTCCAGACGTCGAGCGGGAAGTCGGGATTGATGTCGGAGATGCTCATCGTGAGCAGCTCGTCGCGGCTGAAGCCCGAGAGCGTGCACGCCCGGTCGTTCACGTAGATGAAGCGCGCATCGTGATCGGCGAGCATCAGCGCCTCGCTCGCCATGTCGGCCATCTGCCGGAACACCTCGCGGTCGAGTGCCTCGGGAAGCGGCCCGCGGTCCGCCGGGGCGTCGATCGACGGCGCGCTGCGCTTCACCGGCAGCGGATCGGCGGGGTCGAACGCCGGCGGCAGCTCGACCGCGCCGCCGGTCGCGCTCGCGTCGGCGCCGGCGAGCGGCACGACGAGCCGCACCGTCGTCCCCCGCCCGGCCGCGCTCTCGACCGCGAGCTCGCCTTGCAGCAGCGTCGCGCGCTCCCGCATGGTCGCGAGGCCGACGCCGCGCGGCGGTGGCGCTCCCGCGAAGCCGAGGCCGTTGTCGCGCACGCGGACGACGAGACGCTCCTTCTCGCGCGTCAGCGCCACGTCGACCGCGCTCGCGCGCGCGTGGCGGGCGACGTTGGCGAGCGCCTCCTGCACGACCCGATAGACGTGCAGCTCCTGCTCCGGCGTCAGCCGATCGTCGACCGGCTCGGTCGCGAGCCGCAGCTCGAGCCTGTGCCGCTCCGCGAACTGCCGCGCGTGCGCCCGCAGCGTGTCCTCCAGGCCGAGCCCGAGCAGCTCGGCCGGATGATACTCGCGGACGATGCGCGCCAGCGACTCGGTGATCGTCGCGATGGTGGCGCGCGTCGCGCCGAGCGACGACCGGACCGACTCCGGCACCGCCGGCGGGCCGAGCTCGATCGCGTCGAGGAGGACGCCGACGGTCGCGAGCGCCTGGCCGACGTCGTCGTGCAGCTCGCGCGCCACCCGCTGGCGCTCGTGCTCGATGGTCTGCAGGAGCTGCTGCGCCAGCTTCTTCCGCACGGCCTCGACCGCCTTGCGCTCGGTGATGTCGCGGGCGACCCCGAAGAGATAGATGTCGCCGCGAAACTCGACGAACGCCGTGCTCACCTCGACGAGGAAGAGCGTCCCGTCCTTGCGCCGCGTCCACGCCTCCATGAGCGGCAGCGTCCCATGCTGCACCGCGGCCACGTTCTCCTCGAACTGCGTCGGCGAGACGTCGGGGGAGATGTCGGCCACGGTCAGGGAGAGCAGCTCCTCCATGGTGTAGCCGCCCATCTGCGCGTGGCCCTTGGCGTTGACGTAGAGGAACCGGCCGCGGCGATCGAGCAGATAGAACCCCTCGTTCGAGCGATCCGCCATCTGCCGGAAGACGTCGAGGTCGACGGCCGGCGGTAGAAGCGCCGTGTGCGCGTGCCTGACAACGGTCCGGGGCACCCGCCGACGCTACTGCCCGGCGCCGACGGCGGTCAAGCTCGACTGCCGCGTCATCCAGAGCCCCAGATCCCGGGCGAGCCCGCGCAGCGGCCCCGGCGCGGCGGGCGCGTGTTGACGGGGTGGCCGGGACCGGTCACCATCTACCCAGGTCGTCATGAGCCCAGGCGATCACATGATCGCTCCGCCGTCGCGCGGGTTGCTGCTCCTCGAAGGTCGAGCCTTGCTCGAGCTCGCGGCGCTGCTGCCCGCGTATCCGCTCTTGCGGCGCGCGCCGCGAGGCGACGGACATCCCGTTCTGGTGCTGCCCGGCTTCATGGGGAGCGATCTCTCGACGCGGGCGTTGCGCGCGTTCCTGCGCGAGCGCGGCTACGCCGCCCACGGGTGGAGGCTCGGGCGCAACATCGGACCGACGGCGCAGGTCGTGTCGGGGCTGGCGCGGCGGCTGGCCGATCTGCGACGGCGCTACGACCGACGCGTGAGCTGTATCGGCTGGAGCCTCGGCGGCGTGTACGCGCGCGAGCTGGCGCGCCACCATCCGGACGACGTGCGGCAGGTCATCACGCTCGCCAGTCCGTTCCGTCACCTCGACGCGGTGAACGTGCCGCGTTTCCTCCGCGCCCGCCGCGAGCCGCACCCCGACGAGGCCGCGCTGCGCGAGCGTCTCGCGGCGCCCCTTCCCGTTCCGACCACGGCGATCTTCAGCCGCAGCGACGGCATCGCCGCCTGGCGGAGCTGCGTCGGCGACCCGGGGCCGTCGTCCGAGAACCTGGAGGTCCAGAGCAGCCACCTCGGGATCGGGCATCATCCGGTCGTGCTGCTGACGATCGCCGACCGCCTGGCGCAACCGGAGGGTCGCTGGCGGCCCTTCCGACCCCCGCCCGGCTGGGGCTGGCCGTTCGTCCCCCGCATCCTGGCGCCTGCGCCAGCCTGAGTCCGTTCCGACGGGAGACTCCGAAAGCGGCCGGCCCTTCCCACTCCTGCGAATCCGCCCCGCCCGGCGCCGCCGTGGAGGCCGGCGGGCCGGCGCCCCCGGGGCGCGTTTCGGCCGGTACGAAACTTGGGTAAGAGCGATGGGTGGAGCGACATCAACGGCAGACGCACGCGCAGCCGCCGGCCCGCGAGGCCGGCACGGGAGGGTCCGCATGATGGCGACGACGACGGGCGGGGTCGATCTCGGCAGGACGATTTTGAGGTGGACGGCCGGGGTCCTCGTCCTCGCCGGCGTGTGGTCGGGCGCGCCCGGCGTGGCTCGGGCTGCGGCCGTCGGCACCGCGGCGGGGACCATCCGGCTCGAGGGCCCGGCGCCGGCGCGCCCGCCCCTTCCGGTGTTCAAGAATCACGAAGCCTGCGGCGAGAGCGTGCCCGACGATCGTCTGGTAGTCGGTCCCGGCGGCGGGCTTCGCTACGCGGTCGTCACGGTCGACGGGGTGCGCGGCGGCAAGCCGCCCGAACGCGACGCGTCCATCCTGCTCGACAACCTCGGCTGCCGCTTCGTGCCGCACGTGCAGGTCGCCGAGGTCGGACAGTGGCTCGAGATCAGCAACAGCGACGCCGTGCTGCACAACGCGGACGCGCGGCTCGGCAAGGACACCCTCTTCAACATCGCCCTCACCCCGGCGCGCCGCGTGCGGAAGCCGTTGGCACGCGCGGGGCTGATCGCCATCACCTGCGACGTGCGCCACACCTGGATGAGCGCCTTCATCGACGTGACCGATCATCCGTACCACACCGTCACCGACGCGGACGGCGCGTACGAGATCCGCGATCTGCCGCCGGGCAGCTACACCCTGCGCATCTGGCACGAGGAGCTCGGCACGCTGACACGACCGCTGACCGTGAAGGCGGGCGAGACCACGACTACCGACGTCGCCTACCCGGCGCCCGTGGCGGGGAAGGCGGAGCCAAAGGAGGGAGCCCGATGAGCGCCACCCGGCGTGCCGCGATCGCGTTCGTTGGAGTGCTGGTGCTCGCGACGGCGGGCCTTGCGGCCGACACCGGCACGGTGAAGGGCACCGTCACGGTGGGAGGCGGAGCCGCCGGACAGCCGCTGGCCGGCGCCGTCGTGATGATCGACACGCCGGCGCAGAGCGCCGCCGCCGACGCGCCGCACGTCGTGGTCGACCAGCGTGACGACACCTTCGTGCCGCACGTGATCGCGGTACCCGTCGGAACGATCGTCGATTTCGCGAACAGCGACCCGCGGCTCCACAACGTCTACTCGGCGTCGCCGGCCAACCGTTTCGACCTCGGGATGTTCGGTCAGGGCAAGAAGAAGAGTGTCACGTTCGACAAGCCGGGCGTCGTGCGCGTCCTCTGCAACGTGCACCCGAAGATGGAGGCGTTCGTCGTCGTGCACACCAGCCCCCATGTCGGCGTCACCGATGCGCACGGCGTCTACACGATCGGCAACATCCCGGCGGGGACCTATCCGGTGCGCGTCTGGCACGAAGCCCACCCTGAGCGACGGCTCACAGTGACGGTGCGGCCCGATCAGGTGCAGCCGCTCGACGCGCGGCTCGACGAGCGCTAGCTGTAGCGACCCGGGGCGGCGAGAAGAACGTCGGCCCGCTCAGACGGCCGCAGCGGGACGCGGCAGCGAGCCCAGGTAGGCGTGGATCGCGGCCACGACCTGCGCGCCCTCCCCGACGGCGGCGGCGACGCGCTTCGTCGACCCGGCACGCACGTCGCCGATCGCGAAGAGGCCGGCGCGACTCGTCTCGAGCGGCCCGCGGCCGTTCCCCAGCTCGGCGCCGGTGCGCACGAAGCCCTTCGCGTCGAGCGCCACGTCCGAGGGCGAGAGCCACGACGTGTTCGGATTCGCGCCGATGAAGAGGAAGAGGTGCTGGATCGGCCGCCGCCTCTCCTCGCCCGAGGGCACGTCGCGCCAGCGCACCGCCTGGAGCGCGCTGCCCTCCCCTTCGAGCGCCGTCACCTCCGTCCGCAAGCACACCTCGACGTTCGGCAGGCCGGCGATGCGCTCGACGAGATAGCGCGACATGCTGGCCTCGAGGCTCGCTCCACGGACGAGCACCCACACCTTCCTGGCCTGCGTCGCCAGATAGACGACGGCCTGGCCCGCGGAGTTGCCGGCGCCGACCAGCGCCACCTCCTGCCCGCCGCACAAGGTGCCCTCGAGCGGCGAGGCCCAGTAGTGCACCGACGCGCCCTCGAACGAGGCGAGGTTGGCGACGTCGAGACGGCGGTACTGGGCGCCGCTCGCGATCACCACCGCGCGCGCCGCGACGCGCTGGCCGCGCGCGAGGCCCACCTGGAAGCGCGCGCCGTTCGGCTGGACGTCGCACTGCAGGCGCGTGACCTCCTCGGGAATCGCGATCTCGGCACCGAACTTCAGCGCCTGGTTGTAGGCGCGCGCCATCAGGTGGAGGCCGCTGATGCCGGTCGGGAAGCCGAGATAGTTCTCGATGCGCGACGACGCGCCCGCCTGCCCGCCGAAGGCGCGGCAGTCGAGCACGATCGTCGACAGCCCCTCGGACGCGGCGTAGACGGCCGCCGCGAGCCCGGCCGGTCCGGCGCCGACGATGGCCACGTCGTAGGCCTTGCTGGTATCGATCGCCTGCGAGAGCCCGATGCAGCGCGCGAGGTCGCCCTCGCTCGGGTTGTTCAGCATCTGCCCGTTCGGACAGAGCACGATCGGCAGCTGCGCGCCCTCGATATGGAAGCGGTCGAGCAGCGTCCGCGCGCAGGAGTCCTCGTCCGGGTCGAGGGTGTGGTGCGGGTGGCCATTCCGCGAGAGGAACCCCGCCAGGCGCAGCACGTCCGGATGGTTGCCGCGCCCGATGATCACCGGCCCGACGATCCCCGCCTCGAGCAGGCCGACGCGGCGGAGGATGAGGGCGCGCATGATGCGTTCCCCGAGCTCGGCCTCGCCGACGAGCACGTCGCGCATCCGCGGGGAGGGGATCACCAGCACCTCGACCGCCTTCGTCGCTTGCACGTCCACGAGCGAGGGGCGCCCGGCGAGCTGCGCCAGCTCGCCCATGAAGTGCCCCGGCCCGTGCGTGACGATCGGCTGGTCACGGCCGAGGAGGCTGTGCTGCGTCACATCGACCTCGCCGCGCAGGATGACCATCATGCCGGGGCTGACCTCGCCGGTCGAGACGAGCCGGTCGGCGGGGTCGTAGGTGCGCGTCTCGCCGAAACGCCGCAGCCGCTCGATCTCGGCCGGGGTGAGGACGGGGAACATCTGGTCGAAGCGGGTATCGAGGACGGTGCGCGTGGCCATGGCCATGGTCGGTCCCTCTCGCAGCTCCCACGAGATGGACGGTGCGTCCCCCGCAGTCAACCGTCTCGGCCGCTCGCGGTTTCCGGGAAGAGCGACTTCAGGTCGCGCTTCATGATCTTGCCGTTCGGGTTGCGGGGCAGCGTCTCGGGCAGGAAGAGGATCTTCACCGGCACCTTGAAGGCGGCGAGCTTCTGCGCGACGTGGTGTCGCAGCTCCTCCTCGGTCGCGGTGGTCCCGTCCTTCAGGTGCACGACCGCCGCCGGCTCCTCACCGAGCGTGCGGTGTGGGAGGCCGACGACGGCGGCGTCCATCACCGCCGGATGGTCGTAGAGCGCGTTCTCGACCTCGACGCAGTAGATGTTCTCGCCGCCGCGGATCAGCATGTCCTTGGCGCGGTCGACGATGTAGACGAACCCCTCCTCGTCGACGCGCGCGAGATCCCCGGTCTTCACCCAGCCGTCGACGAACGTCTCGGCCGTGGCCTGGGGCTTGTTCCAGTAGCCGCGCACGACGATCGGGCCACGGTACCAGAGCTCGCCGACCTCGCCCGTCGGCATCGTCTTGCCGCCCTCCCCCACGATCCGCACCTCGCCCGTCGGCGACGGCACCCCGCAGCTCTCGGGCTTACGCTCGTAGTCCTCGGCGACGTTGCTGGTCGCGGTCGCCGACGTCTCCGTCATCCCCCAGCCCTGGCCGGTCTGGAGCTTCGGGAAACGCTCCTTCAAGCGTCGCACCAGCTCCGGCGCCGACGGGGCGCCGCCGTACTGGATCGCCTCGAGGGACGAGAGGTCGAAGTGGTCGAAGCGCGGGTGCTCGATCAGCTGCCAGGCGATCGTCGGCACGCCGCCGGCGTTGGTGATGCGCTCGCGCTCGATCAACTCGAGCGCCTGCTCGGCGTTCCAGCGCCGCTGCATGACCAGCTTGGCGCCGCCCATCAAGGCCGGGATCATGATCGCGAAGCAGCCGGTCGCGTGGAAGAACGGCACCGAGATGAGGATCGCCCGCTGCGGCGCGTCCGGATCGGGCGTCGGCGGCTGCTCGCCGCGCCGCAGCGACGCGCGCGCCTGCGCGCTCAGCGCGTTGAACACGTTCGAGATGATGTTGCGGTGCGTGATCACCGCGCCCTTCGGCTTGCCGGTCGTGCCCGAGGTGTAGAAGATCGTCGCGTCGTCGTCGGGCTCGAGATGGACGGTCGGCAACTCCATCGGCGCGAGGTCCGCCCACGTGTTCGGGGTGCCGATCACCTCCTCGAGCTTCTGCGCGCGCGGATCGGCGACGTCCTCGCTCGTCCGGCTGACGTAGACGCGGCGCAGCTCGGGGCAGTTGTCGACGTGCTCGCGCAGGCGTTGCCAGCGCTCGGCGTCGGCGATCACGAGCTTCGTTCCCGAGTCGGTGAGGCCGTACTCGAGCTCCGGGCCGGTCCACCAGGCGTTGAGCGGCGTCACGATCGCGCCCACGAGCGAGGCCGCCCAGAAGGCGACCGACCACTCCGGGAGGTTGCGCATGATGATCGCCACCCGGTCGCCCTTGTGGACGCCGTCCGCCGCGAGCCGTGCCACGAGGGTCGCCACCGCGAGCCGGTGCGCGTCGAACGTCACCCGCTCGTCGTCGTTCACGAGATGCGTCCGCGGCGCGTAGGCCGCGCTCATCGCGAAGACCGTCGCCAGCGACGGGGGCGCGTTCTTCCACGTCTTGATGCGGGCGCCGCGGATGTCCCGCTCCTCGACCTCGAAGAGCGACCCCGGCGCCGCGAGCCGGCGATGGGCCTCCGCGATCGACATCGCGGGGAAACGGGTGGCTGACGTCGGGGCGGGCGTCGACATGGGCTTCCTCCGGTGCGCGTGCTCCACCCCGACTAGCGCGGTGCGCCGCGCGGCTCAACCGTGGCGTTACGCGGTGCGGAATCCTCAGGACCGTCGCTCCCGGAATCCACGAGCCTTGAGTCTTCATCGCCGACACCGTAGTTGGCTGCCCACGACTGTTGGCACGAGGAGGTCTCCATGAGTGGAATCACCGCCCTGCTGCTCTTCGCCGCGTGGACGCTCGCGCTCATGCTCACCTACGTCTTCTATCGCACCGGGCTCGTCTTCGCCGGCCGCAAGCGCGCCGACTCGTGGACGCGCGGACGGCCGACGGACGACCCGGGCTTCATCGTCCGCGCGCAGCACGCCCACATGAACTGCGTCGAGAACCTGCCGGTCTTCGCCGCGATCGTGCTGGCCGCGTCCGCCCTCGGCCGGCCGGCCGTCGCCGACCACCTCGCGCCCTACGTGCTCTACGCGCGGCTCGCGCAGAGCACCGTCCACCTGGTCGGGGTGAGTCACTGGCTCGTGTTCGTCCGCGGGACGCTGTTCACGATCCAGGTCGCGCTCTTCTTCCTCATGATCTGGCAGCTCGTGCCCTGAGATCGGACTGCCGCGCTCGATACCACGCGAGCGTGTGGTCGAGGCCGTCCTCGAAGCGCGTCCCGGCGCGCCAGCCCATCAGCCGGAAGGCCTTCGCGCAGGAGACGCGTCCGCCCGCGTAGTCGCCGGGACGCGCCGGGACGTGCTCGACGCGCACGTGGGAGCCGACGCGCCTGCAGATCGTCTCCGCGATCTCCGCCACGCTGATCGCGCGCTCGCCGTCGAGATTGAAGGTCTGGTTGGCGCAGGCCGGCGCGAGACCGAGCACGTGGGCGTGGGCCAGGTCCGCCACGTAGAGGAAGTTGCGGGTCTGGCTGCCGTCGCCGGCCACGACGAGCGGTCGGCCCGCCAGCGCCCGTCCGAGCATCGACGGAATGAGCAGCTCGTCGCGCATGCGCGGTCCGTACGGAACGCCGTAGCGGAAGATGGTCACCGGCAGGCCGTAGAGCGCTGCATAGTCGTTGGTGATGAGCTCGCCCGCGATCTTCGACGAGGTGTACACGTGCATCGCGCCGGCCGGGTCGAGGGGCGCCGCCTCGTCGACCACGTCGCCGCGCATCCCGCCGTAAACCCAGACGCTGCTCGCAAGGAAAACCCGCCGGACGCCCGCGCCCCGCGCGGCCTCGAGGACGTTCGCGGTACCGAGGACGTTGGCGCGGACGCACGCGAGCGGCTGCTCGAGCGCGTGATCGACGTTCGACATGGCCGCCTCGTGATGGACGTAGTCGATACCCTGCATCGCCGCACGGACCGTGGCGAGATCGGTGACGTCGCCCGCTCGGAACGCGACGTCGGGACGATGTTGAAACGGCATGCGATCGAGAACGACGACCTCGTGCCCGATGCCGCGCAGCGCATCGACGACGTGCGAGCCGATGAACCCGCTGCCTCCGGTGACCAGCGATCGCGTCATGGCGTCGTCAGCGGCCCATGACCGCACGCAGCGCGGCGACGACGATGTCGACCTCGTCCGCGGTCATGCCCTGGTAGATCGGCAGACAGACATGGCGCGCGCAGACCTCTTCCGCAGTCGGCAGGCTGCCGGGCGGGGCGAGGCCGGCAAAGACCGGCTGCAGGTGCAGGGGCACCTCGTACACCTCGCCCGCAAGGGCGACGCCGTGCTCCTCCCGCAGGCGCTGCCTCACGGCGGTGCGCTCCGTTTCGACGGGCAGCCACGCGAGGTACTTGTAGTAGTTGGAGCGGCATTCCGCCGGCACGCGCAGCGGCCGCACCGCGCGGCCATCGCCGAGCGCGGTGTCATAGCGTGCGGCGATCGCGTTCCGTTCGTCGACGAAACGTTGGAGATGCCGCGCGTGCACGAGGCCGATGGCGGCGTGCGCCTCGCTCATGCGCCAGTTGTAGCCCATGTGGGTGTGCAGGTTCTGCGTGAAGCCGGCTTTGCCCTGATCGCGATAGACGCGCGCCTCGGCCGCGATGCGCTCGTCGTCGGTGACGAGCACCCCGCCTTCCCCGCTGGTGATGATCTTCGTCGGATACAGCGAGAGGGCCGCGGCGACGCCGAACGTGCCGGCCGGGCGTCCGTCGAGCGACGCGCCGAGTGCGTGCGCGGCGTCCTCGACGAGTGCGATGCCGCGCGCCGCGCACCAGCGGGCGATTCCCGGGGCGTGCGGCGAGACGACGCCGCCGATGTGCACCAGGACGACCGCCGCCGTGTCCGCGGTAACCCGTCGCTCGAGATCCGCGGGATCGAGCGCCAGGGTGTCGCGCTCGACGTCTGCGAGCCGGAGCCGCGCGCCGGTGTGGACGACGGCGGCGGCGGTCGCGAAGAACGTGTTCGCCGGGACGATCACCTCACGGCCGGCGACCCCCAGCGCGCGGAGGACGATCTCGAGGGCGGCGGTACCGGAGCTCACGGCGACCGCATGCCGTCGGTGTGTCGCGCGTGCGAGCTCCTGCTCCAGGTCGCGGCCGATCGGACCGAGCGTGAGCGCGCCGCTCGCGAGGGAGCCTGCCAGCAGGTCGCAGACGGCGCGGACGTCCTCCTCGCTGAAGACGACGCGGGCGGCGGGAATCTTCGGGGGCACCGTCATGCGGTGCCGGCGGAGGCGCGAGGCGGCGCGGCCAGCGCTCCGAACCCTGCGAGCGTACGGACGCCCGAGGCGGCGAGCGCGTCGCGGACCTCGCGACTGACGAGCGCATGCAGCTCGCGTTCGTGGCCGTAGGCCGGCATCGTCCGATCGATCTCGGCGCATCGCCGGGTGGCCGGGTGGCAGAAGATTTCGCTCACGCCTTCCGGCAGATTGCGGATGAAGCCGACCAGCGCGTCGACGTCGAGCCGTCCCGAGTCGTAGATCCCGAAGGCGTAGTCGTTGACGCGAAAACCCGCCCGCACGAGACGGCGTCGGACGTAGGCGTCCCAAGGGGCCATCGCGAGCCAGGACAGGAATCGCCGCGCGAGCCCGCGACGCGTGGCACGCCATGACGGCCCGAGGGGCTCGTACGGCAGCCGGATGGCGCGCGCCCCGTATTCGCGCGCCACCCGCATCAAGACCGGCAGCACGACCGGATGCAGCTGCATGTTGTTGTGCCCGCTGACGTGGTCGAGGACGAGTCCGGTCGCCGCGAACGCCGCAAACTGGGCGCGGATCTCCGCCTCGATCTGTCGCGCGACGCCGGGCCGGAGGAGGAATCCCACGAACGCCGCGACCGGACGGCGGAGCTCGCCACGCCCATCGACGAGCGCGGGAATCGCGCGCCGCGGCAGCACCGGCCGCCCCTCGCACACGGCGACGTGGAGTCCCACCCGGAGCTCCGGGAGGCGACGCGCGCGCGCGACGGCGTCAGCCGACGCCGGCTCACCGACGAGCAGCGTCGCCGTCGTCAGCACTCCCTCGCGGTGCGCCTGCTCAACCGCTTCGTTCACCGGCACCGCGAGACCGAAGTCGTCGCCCGTGACGATCACGGCCCGCGTCATGCGGTGCGCCTCGCCGCCGGCCGCTCGGAGCGCAGCGCCACGAGCCGGCCCCGCGGCGTCAGCCCCATCTCCACTCCACGCCAGGTCACGGAACGCTTGAAATGGGCACGGACGAACCAGCAGAGCGACAGCGTGTCCTTCAATGGCACCAGCCAGAGGCTCCGCAGCGTGTCGCGATGGCGCAGCGCGACGCCGGCGACGACCGCCGCGGCGGCGAGGCGGACGCCGAGGGCCGCCCCGAGGACGCAGAGGCCGAGTGCATCGAACCCGCGCAGCGCCGCGAACAGCAGTCCGAGCGGGATCACCCGCAGGACCAGCATCACCGTGAACAGCGCCGGCTCGCCGGCCCTGGTATTCTGATCCCAGTAGGTCATCTTCCGCCACCACTCGGCGGGGCTCCGTAGATCCACCATCGTGTCGACGACGTAGTCCACGGCCACGACCTTCTCGTTGCGGGCGAGAACCCGGCGGCCGATCTCGTAGTCCTCGACCAGATAGTCGGCGAGACCCTCGAACCCGCCGATCTGCGCCAGCGTCTGCCGACGGATCGCGATCGACGGGCCGAAGCAGAAGTCGACGAGGTGCAGCACGTGCGCGAACTGCGCCAGCGCGAACTGGTCGACGTTCAGCGTCAGCAGCTCCATCCGCTCGTACCAGTGGTCCGCGTTGGTCGCCCGGTAGAAGGCGCAGACCGCTCCGACGTCGGGATCGGCGAGCGGCGCGACCATGGTGCGCACGTAGTCCGGTCGGAGGAACAGGTCGCTGTCGCTGAGGAGGAGCACGTCGTGGCGCGCATGGCGGAGACCGCCGGCGAGGTTGTTGATCTTGCCGTTGAAGCCGACCCGCACGTCCTCGATCGCCACCGTCACGCGCTCCGGCCCGAACTCGCGCGCGAGCTCGCGCAGGAGCGGGATTGCCGGGTCGTCCCGGTGATGCACCGAGACGACGACCTGATAGGTCGGGTAGTCCTGCCTGCACGCGGTGCGGAGATTCTCGCGCAGGTGCTTTTCGAGCCCGCAGACAGGCTTGAGGATCGTGACCGGGGGGAACGTCCCGATCGGCGGCCTCGCGCGTTTCGCTCGCCCCCGGAAGACGAACGCGGTCGCCAGGACCGCCAGCCAGACCATCGCGCCGACGGCGATCATCACTCCAACAATCCATTGGACGACGATCATCGCGCTGGACACGCCGGGGCGTTCCCTCACCCCGCGGCGCGGGTCGCTCGTCGCACCGACCAGAGCGCCGCGGCGAGCGTGACGACGCCGGCCGCCGTCTCACGCCAGCCGGCAGGGTGCCCGAGCGCTCGGCTCAGCCCGATCCCGACGCCGAACCCCGCGCCGGCCAGGACAACCGCCCATGCCGCGGCCCCGAGCGCGTCGAGCGGCACGAAGCGTCGCGTCGGGAACCGTCCGACGCCGAGCAGCAGCGGCGCGAGCACCCCCATGCCCGCGACGAAGCGGGAGGCGACCACGAAGAGACTCCCGAAGCGGCTGATGCGCGCCTCGACGTCGTCGGCGTGTGCGCGCCACGCCGGCCGGCAGCGGAGGAACGGGCGCCCGAACGCCCGCCCGATGCCGTACCAGAGCTGCCCCCACGCGAAGCTGCCGGCGAACGCCGCCAGCATCACCAAGGGAAAGGAGAGCAGGCCCTTGCTGGCGATCGCGCCCGCGGCGAGAAGCACGCTCTCGCCGGCGATGAACGTTCCGACCAGCACACCGAGGTAGCCCCAGCTGGCTACCAGCTCTTCCATCATCGTCGTGTAGGCTAGGACCGCTCGCGACCGCGGCGGCGGTGCCTCATACGAGCGGCTTGCCGACCGTCTTGAACTTCACCGTGAAGCCGTGGCCGGGATCGGTAGTGAAGATGTTCAGCGTGCCCGCGATCTTCTTCGGGTTGAACGTATCCTTGACGAAGGTCGCCTTCCCGCTCGCGAAGATGGTGGCGCTCGTTCCCACCATCGGCAAGGCGTACGAGCCGGAGACCCAGAAGAATCCGTCCTGCGTGATCACGCCCGGCAGCGTGCTGGTCATCACGCCGTCGGGATTGGTGCCGAAACGGAACGACGTCGTGCCGTCCGCGTTGCGGCCGTCGAAATAGACGAAGAACCGCCCGGAGGGGTCGGCGTGCAGGATGTCGAGGAACGGCACCGACTCGTCCTCGGTGTCCTCGCCGCGCAGGATTGCGCCGACGATCTTGTCGCTCACCTTCTCGGGCTTCTGCTTGAAGCCGGGCCCGAAGGCGATGTCCGTGGTCCACGTCTTGCCGCTCACCGACAGGGGAAAGATGGTGGTCGGCCCGACGCTCTCGCTGCGCCGGGGCCGGAGCCAGAGGACCGAGACGAGCAGTACCAGCAACAACAGGACGATCTTGCGCATGAGGCCTCCGCGAAAGGTTGGATGGCGCGCATGATACCCGAGAAGGGTGTCACCGCTCCAGAGCGGCGCGGAAAATCCGGTAGCGGCGATCGAGTCGTGCGTCCATCGACTCGATGGCGCGGTTGATGCGCACGTTGTCCGCGAGCGTCCACCCGAGCTCGCCGCGCGGAACCCCGAGGGCGTGGGCGCGGCGCGCCGTCTCGATGAGCAGGATCGATCCGAGGCCGCGGCGTCGGTAGGCTGGTTCCACCCCGAGCGCGATCACGCGCACGTGCGAGATTCGCCGCCGTCCGAGCAGCCACGTGAGCCAGCCGAACGGCAGGAGGCGTCCGTTGCGCGGCAGCGCGGCATTCACGTCGGGGACCGTGAGCGCGAAGGCGACCGGCTTCCCCTCGATCTCCAGCAGCACGACCAGGTCGGGCACCCCGATGGGCTTCAGGTTGCGCGCGAGCTCGTGCGCCTCGGCATCGTTCACCGGCACGAAGCCCCAGTTGCCGCTCCAGGCGCGGTTGTAGATCGCCATCATCAGGCGGCATTCCTCCGCGAAGCGGCGCATGTCGATCGAGCGCACCGTCACGCCCTCGCGACGCTGCGCCTCCTCGGCGAAGCGGGCGACGCGAGCCACCTTCGGATTCGCGAGCGGATCCGGCAGGTCGATCCACCAGGCGTAGAGATCGCGCAGCGGCGCGAACCCGAAGCCGGTGATGAGACGCTCGTAGTACGGCGGGTTGTACGTCATGTCGACCACCGCCGGCCGTCCGAAGTTCTCGACCAGCAGCCCGCTCTGCTGGTTGGTGTTGAAGCTCATGGGCCCGATCGCCTCGCGCGCGCCCTTCGCCGCGAGCCAGCGCGTCGCCGCGCCGAGGAGCGCGTGCGCCACCGCGGGGTCGTCGACGCTCTCGAAGAAGCCGAACCACCCCGTGCCCGCGCCATGCGTCCGGTCGTAGGCGCGGTCGAGATGCGCGGTGATCCGGCCGACGCTGGCGCCGGCGCGCCGCGCGAGGAGCGCGTGGATCTCGAGGTCGCGCAGCCCCGCGTTGCGACGAACGTTCAGAAACCGCATGCGCTCGAGCCGCAGCGGCTCGATGTAGTGGGGGTCGCCGCGGTAGAGCGGCGCGCTCACGTCGAGGAACCGACGCCGGTCGCGGCGCCGGCCGAGGTCGAGCTCGACGATCTCGACGCCGCCGCCGCTCAACGCCTTGGCGACCTTCGAAGAGGGGTGGCCATCTGCCAGGTATTGCCCCATCGATCCTCGACCATGCCGCGACGGTCCCCGTACGGCGTGTCGAACGGCTCCTCGACGGACCGCGCGCCGGCGTCGAGTGCCAGGCGATACGTGGCGTCGGCGTCCGGGACGACGATGCGCGGGGTGACGGTATGCCAGCCTTCCGGGGCGACGTGGGAACGCTCGCTAGTGGCGGCCCGCTTCATCCCTCGCCCGTCTACGCTCCTCCAGACGCCTTGCGCCGAGCGCCGATACCGAGACGACGGTCTCCGAGATTCCCGAACCGTCGTGCCGGTCGCACTCGATGAGGCCCCGCTCGTTCGCTTCTTCCCAGACCGGCAGCCGGGGACAGGCCGTGCGCCAGGCGTCGATCACCTCTCGATACGGCCGGCCTTGGGGGCCGATCCACTCGAGGAGATCCAGGATCAGGGCGTCGACCGGATCCGGCACGTGGCACCTCCCCGCCCCGTGCGCTCACGGAGCCCGATGGGTCGAGGGCGAATCGTCATCCGTCTCTCGCGACGACGAAGCCTTGAGACCGCCCGCCGCCAGGAACTCCTTGACGCCCGGCCCGCCGCCGAACGTGAGCCAGATGCGACCGGGCGAAGGCTCGAACGTCAGCGCGATACGAAGAAACGGACAGCAGCGCCGCTCCAGAAGAACCCACTCGAGCGCATCCTGAACGAGCTGGGCCTCCGCATCCAGTTCCGCCGCATACCCGTCCGGCGTCTCTCGCACAGCCCGAAACCGTGCCGAGACTCGAGCCGCAGCGGTCGAGCGCCGAGTCCGCTCTTCGGCGCTCAGGGCGCCGAGGTTGCAGGCAAGGGCGTCTGGCAGCACGTGTGTCGCCATCACGAGGTTCAGAGATTGTTCTCCGCGATCCGCCCTTCGTCAATGAGGACGCCCGCGAGCGCAGGCGGCGACCGCTACGCCGGCCGCCAGACGCGATACTCGACGCCGGGACCCGGGATGACGCGGCCCTCGCCGACGAAGAACGTGGTATTGAGCCAGGCATAGCGATCATCGCCGGTCTCGAAGCGGGGATTCGTGAAGAAGTACTGATCGCCGTAGTCGGTGTCCGCGCCGCTCGCGATCGCGGTCTGGACCGCCTCGCTCATCTCGAGCAGGCCGCTGTATTGCACGTAGAGATAGGCACCGTCGTACGTCCTGACCTGCGCGCGGACGTCGACCCGCAGAAAGCCGTCCGGTCCGATCAACGCCCACTCGCCACCGCCGAGCACCGTTCCACGCAGCCGCTCGCCCGTCACCTCTCCGCCGGCCACTTCGTAGTACATGCGTGTGCCGATCGGACCGGGGCCGATCGGCAGCGGGGGCTTCAGCGTGGCGCTGAAGGTGAATTCATGGACGAGCCTCATGTCGTACCTCCTCGCGACGTTTCGCTTCAGGGCCGGAAGGGAACTCTAACCGTCGAAGGTGACGGACGGAAGGTCCCGCCTCCCCTACTTCGCCCTCCCCAGTGGCCCCTGCGACCCGCGAGGCGCTCCAGGCGTCGCGCTTCCATCGAGAGGACGTCTCGGGTACACCCGGGCGGTTGCATCCATCCACGGCGCCCTTCCCCTTTTGCGAGCACCTGTCGGGCAAACGGCGCCCGGAGACGTGCAGGACCAAGAAGCGACGGGGTGAGCGGCCGCGTGCCTAGCGCAGGAAGCCGACGGCTACGACGGCTTCTCCCCGTGGGACCGCGAGATCGGTTGGGTTTCCACGTCAGTATCCTTCTGCTCCTGCTCGCGGTTGCCGGGGCGGGTTGCGAGCGCCCGCCGGAGGACGTGGTGCTGATCACGATCGACACGCTGCGCGCCGACCATGTGGGCAGCTACGGCTACTCGCGCGATACGACGCCCGAGCTCGACCGCTTCTTCGCCTCGGGGACCGTCTTCGAGAACGCGATCAGCTCGGCGCCCTGCACGCTCCCGTCGGTCAAGCAGCTGCTGCGGGGCTCCTTCGAGGTCGGCGCCGAGCGCGAGACGCTGGCGGAACGGTTGCACCAGCGGGGCTTCGTCACGGGAGCGGTCGTGAGCCAGCATCAGTTCTACAAGCAGCCGGATGCCTACCGGCGGGGCTTCGACCGGTTCGACATTCAGGGCTTGGACGAGGTGGATCAGCACGGGATGACGGGTCGCACGGCCCGGGAGGTTTCCGACCACGCGATCGCCTGGCTCGACGAGATCCCGTCCAACCGGCCCTTCTTCCTCTGGCTTCACTACTTCGACCCCCACGACCCCTACGAGCCCCCGGCGAAGTATCGCGGCTTCGACGTCGGGAACGTCTCGGCGCGCAGCGGCGATCGCCGCACCGACCTGGAGCGGGAGAAGCGCACCGCCACTGAGCGCGCCCGGGATGCCGGGTATATCTTCACGCCCAGGACGTGCAGCATCTGATCAACCTCTACGATGGCGAGATCCTCTATGCAGGCGTCCTCGCGACTCTGGACGCCCGCGGTATCACCTCCCACAGCCTCGTCGTCGTCACCGCTGACCACGGCGAGCGCCTGGGCCGCGGCGGACACTGGGACCACTGCGCCTCCCTGGGCGACGAGGAGCTGCGGGTGCCGCTCCTCGTCCGCGTGAACGGCGGACCCCTGACCGGCCGCACGCGCGAGACGGGACAGGCCAGCACCCTCGACGTGGTGCCGACGCTGCTGGCGCTTCTCGGAACGCCGCTGGAGGCCGGCCCGGCTGTCGCGCGCGATCTGCGCACGCTCCCCGAAGATCGTGCCGCCCTGGCCTTCTGGCACGGGCGCTGGGCGGCGCGTCGCGTGGGCTGGAAGCTCATCGCGGGAGGGGGAGGCGCCGCGCCAGAGCGCTACGACGTGGCGCGCGATCCGCTCGAGGAGCGGAACCTGGCTGGCCGCGACGATGCGGCGGAGCAGGAACTGACCCGGGTCATCGAACCCCTCGCCGGTCTGGGTCGGCGCATCGAGAACGAGAACAGCCGGGCCATCCAGGAGCTTCGCTCGCTGGGCTATCTCGAGTGACAGGCGGTCGTCTCATCAACCGGTGGATGCACGAGCCGCAGCGATCGATCCTCTGGCTGAGCGCGCTCGTCCTCTTCAAGGCGGCGTACCTGGCTTCGCTCTACCGGCGCGGGTTCCTCAGCGTGTCGGCGGACGAATTCTCTCGTGGAGTGCGGAACGCGCACTGGGCGATCCACCCGACGTTCGCGTGGTCCGATTTCCTCGGGGTGTGGCTGCCGCCTGAGCGGTTCCTGAACGGGACGGCCATGATGGTGTGGCCGGACCCCATCTGGGCACCGCGCGCGACGGCCTTCCTGGCATCGTGTGTGCTGCTCTTCGCCCTCTACCGACTTGTCCGCTTGCTGTTCGAGCCGTGGCCGGTCGCGGCGCTCACCTCGCTGCTCCTCGTTGTACAGCCTTGGTACACCTGGCTGAGCGGCACGCCCGCGCTCGACATCTACTACCTGCCGTTCTTCTTTCTCGGGCTCGGATTCCTCGTCGAGTGGTTGCGCGACGACCGGCCCGGCCGCTGGCTGGCCGCGGCGCTGTGCTTTCTCGGCGCGAGCGGCTTCCACGTGCAGAGCTGGTTGCTCATCAACCTCGTCCACGCGCTCACCCTCGGATTCTTCATCCGGCAGGCGCGCCGTCGCGATTGGAACAGCTGCCTTCGTCTGACCGCTCTGTACGTGGTGAGCGACGCGCTCATGATCGCCGTCGCCATCGGCGGGCTCCTCTCCAAAGGCGCGCCACTGACCTTCATCGCGGACCACACCAGCTACTCGAAGTGGTTCTACCAGGGCTACGACGTGTCGGTCGGCGCGAAGCTCGCGTTCTATCCGCGGCTCCTCTCGATGTACCTTCCCCCGACGGCTCGTCTGCTGTTGCTGGCGAGCGTGATCTTCACCCTGCGCGAACACGGGCGCATGTGGAAACTCGCGCCGCTCGTTCTCGGCGTTGCGTCGCTCGCCGCCTACAGCGTCTTCAACGTCACCTCGGTGCCGCCGACCGCCGCCCCGGAGCGGTACACGCTTCTCTGGACGATGCTCGCGCTGCCGGCGATCGCCCACGCGCTGTACCGCCTCGGCACCGCGGGATTCGCCTGGCGACCCGGCTACGCTCGCGCGCTCTCGCTCGCGACCGCGTCGCTCCTCCTCGGAGTCCTCGTGTACGCGAACCTCGCGATCGCCCGCCACATTCCAGACGGCATCCCGTGGGATCCGGTCCTCATGGGCCGCGAGCTGAGTCGCTTGATGGACGAGCCGGGGGCGAGTCGCTCGCGGCGACTCATGGTCGAGCTCAGCTACTGGGATTTTCTCGGGGTAGAGCTGGCGGCCGGTCACTACGACCGAATCTGCTACGACCGGGAACGTGACCGCCAGCGGCGTGATCTGCCGTCGCTGTTCGTCGACGACCCGAGCGTCATCCGCGCGCGCCTTGCAGAGATGCAGGTCGAATGGGTCGTCCTGAAGAGCCCGGAGCTCACGCGACGGGCGGACGCGCTTCCGTGGCTCACCCGCATTCGCGAACAACGGGGGTGGACGCTGTTCGAGGTCCGTCTCCCGGCCGGAGACGACGGACGGCCCGTAGCGCACGGGTGAGACGCCTCACTCGTACAGCTTGACGATCCGCACGTTCCCCGGCGCGGCCTGCATGCACAGCTCGCACAGCGTGCACTCGTCGAGGTTCTCCTCGACGATGCGCAGCGACGCCATCCGGCTTCTGCGCGAAGATGTTGACCGGGCAGACCTCGGTGAGCTTCTTCGCCATCGCGGGGTCCTGCGGCGGTCTGCGGGGTCGACCTCGACGTCGATGAACATTCCGTTCGGCCATCATCAGTGCCCCTTCGCGGCGGCGAGGCGCTCTTCGATCAACGACCGGGATCTCCTCGATGCGCTCGGCGACCGAGATGCCGGCGGCGCGCATGCGCTCGATCTTGTCGGCGGTGGTGTCGGCCTTGCCCTCGACGATCGTGCCGGCGTGGCCGAAGCGCATGCCGGGCATCTCGTCCATGAAGCGGCCGGCCATGAAGGCGACGATCGGGAGGCGCGACTTGTGCTCGCGCACCCAGTCGGCGAGCTCGGCCTCCATGCGGCCGCCGGGCTCGGAGTAGATGGCGATCGCCTTGGTCTCCGCGTCGGCCTCGAAGAGCGGCATCAGCTCGGCGTAGGTCGAGCCGATGATCGCGTCGCCGCCGATCGAGACGCACGTCGATTGGCCGTAGCCGGCGGCGCGTCAGCGTGTTGGCGATCTCGGTGGTCATGCCGCCGGAGCGCGACATGACGCCGATCGGGCCCTTCTTGAAGGCGCGGCGGACGTTGACGGCCGGGCCGCCGAGGCCGCCCATCTTCGCCTCGTCGGGCGAGAGGACGCCGAGGCAGTTCGGGCCGATGATGCGCGCGCCGCGGAGCTTCGCGAGCTCGACCATCTGCGCGACCTCGGCGCGCGGGATGCGCTCGGTGACGATGACGATGAGCTTGACGCCGGCCTCGATCGCCTCGAACACGGCGTCGCGCGTGAAGCGCGGCGGCACGGTGACGATCGAGCCGTCGACGTGCTGCTTCGACGGTGATGTCGCGCACGCAGTCGTGGACGGGGACGCCGTAGACGTCGCGGCCGGCGCGGCCCGGGGTCACGCCGCCGACGATCTTGGTGCCGTAGTCGAGGCCCTCGCGCGTCAGGTTCACGGCCTCGCGGCCGGTGATGCCCTGGATGATGACGGTCGTGTCTCTGTTGATCAGGATCGACATCGGACTCCGGATCGCTCCGTGGGAGTGGCGGCGCCGGGCGCAGGGACAAGTGCCCGCCGCGAAAGGCGTTCAGTACAACCGACCCGGCGAGTGGTCAAGCCGCGGCGGCGCGGGTGGGCGTATAGTGAGCCGATTGCCGTGCGCGCGTACGTCGGTCGCGATCCGCACGTCTTGTCCTTGCCGCCGCACGCCGTCGTGCCCGCTCCGCGGCAGCAACGCCAGGACGCCCTCGTCGATACGCCCGACGATCGCGCCGGCCTGCGCCTCACAGAGGGCGAGGAGGCGCGTCGTCGCCTCGGGGTCGGCTGGGCGCCCGCGATCGTCCCGGGCCCTCGAGGGCCGCGCCCGCAAGCGCGCGGTACTCGGGATAGAGGCGCCGGCATTGCGTGACGATGTTGCGCGCGTCGCGCTCGCGATCGAGGCACGCGCGCTCGACCGCGTGCGGCTACGCGCGCATCTTGGCGACGGCACGACCGGCGGCCTCGTACATCGACACCGTGCGGTCGCAATACTCGACACCGTACTTCTTGAGGATCTTGAAGCCGTCGTCCTCCCACGCACCCGGGATGCGGAAGATCGCGATCGTCTCGCCCGGCTCGCGCCCGGCCTCGACACAGCCCTTGATGACGCCGCGCGCGACGATGTCGACGCGCGTGTTCGAGACGACGTTCATCATGACGGCGATCTTCTTCACGCCGGGCTTGGAGAGGATGAGCTTGGTGAGCTCGCAGGCCTTCCTGACGCTCGGGTTGCCGCCGATCTCGCAGTAGTTGGCGGGCTTGCCGCCGTGCTTCCGGATGGCGTCGAAGAGCGTCAGCGACCCGCCGCCGGCGCCGATCACGAGCCCCAGGTCGCCGTCGAACTCCTTCACGTTGCCGGCGACGCCGCGGTGATCGGAGGCATCGACCTGCGCGCCCTTGATCTCGAACTCGGTCGGCGGCCGCGCCTCGCGGGTCTCTTCCTTGCCGATGCCGAGCTCGGCGACGAGCTTGGCGTGCTTGTCGCGCGCGTCGCCCTCGAGGTCGACGTGCCCGTCCAGCACGAGGAACTTGCCGTCATCCGTCTTGCCGAGCGGGTTGATCTCGGCGAGCGTCAGGTCGTAGCGCAGGAAGATCTCGACCAGGGTCGAGACGATCGGGATGAGCTTGTTGAGATCGTCGCCGGTGATCCCGGTCGAGGCGATCGCTTCCTTTGCCTTGTAGGGACTGAACGGCAAGAGCGACGACAGGTGCACGCGCGCGACGTGCTCCGGATGCTTTTCGGCGACCTCTTCGATGTCGATGCCGCCCATGTCGCTGAAGATCAGCACCGGCAGCTTCTTCCGGCCGTCCCAGGTGACGGCGACGAAGTACTCCTGCGCGATCGGCGCGCGCTGCTCGACCAGGACGCCACGCGGCTTCTGGCCCTTGATCTCGAGCGTGAGGATCGCCGCCGCGGCCTTCTCGGCGTCGGCGGGATTGTCGGCGAACTTGACGCCGCCCGCCTTCATCCGGCCGCCCGTCAGCACCTGCGACTTGAGCACGACCGGGCCGCCGACGTCGGCGGCGATCTTCCTCGCCTCGGCCGCCGTCTTGGCGACACCGCCCTTCAGGAGGGGGGTGCCGTGGCGGGCGAAGAGCGCCTTGGCCTCGTACTCGTAGAAACGCATCGGCGGGACGAGGTGGTGTAGCCGGGCGTCCCCCCGACCGTCAAGCGGCGGCCGGCGCGATCGGCTAGCTCAGCCCGAGCGCGCGGTCCTGGGCCTCGGGATCGGCGTCCTCGAACTGGATGATCTCGAGCTTCTCGAAGGCCGCACGCACGCGTGGGCTGAGGAGGCCGAGCCGCTTCAGGTTCGGCACGACGCGCGAGAAGAGGAGGCTGCGGAACGCCAGGCCGACCGGCGACTGCATGACGACGTCGCGCACCTCGTTCTTGTTCCACCCCATCACCCCGGCGATCTGGTCACCGACCAGCCGGTTCCGCATGAGCTCGCAGGCATAGATGATGAAGTCCTCACGGTCGCTCAGCTCGGCCGCGGGCATGTCCTGGTAGTAGTCGTTCAGCGAGACCACGCCGAAGGCGACGTGGCGCGCCTCGTCCTTCATGACGTAGCGGACGAGCTCCTTCAGGAGCGGCTCGGTCGTGATCTGGAAGAGGTTGCCGAAGGCGGCCATCGCCAGACCTTCGATGATGATCTGCATGCCGAGGTACTTGAAGTCCCAGCGGCTGTCCTTGATGGTCGCGTCGAGGAGCTCCTTCAGCTCCTCGTTCACCGGCCACTGCCACTCGAGCTTCTCGCGCAGATAGCGGCCGAACACCTCGACGTGACGCGCCTCGTCCATCGTCTGCGTACCGGCGTAGAACTTGGCGTCGATCCACGGCACCGCACCGACGAGCTGCGAGGCGACGATCAACGCGCCCTGCTCGCCGTGCAGGAACTGCGAGAGCTGCAGCGAGATCTGCCCATGGCGGAGGTGATTGCGCTCCCGCTCGTTCAGCTTCTGATAGGGTCCGTAGGCGGAGAGCGGGTTGGCGATGTCGGGGAAGATGCCGCGCTCGGGGTCGACGTCGGTCGTCCACGGAAGCTGCGTGGTGCCGTTCCACTGATCGCGCTTCGCCTTCTCGTAGAGGTCGCGGAGGCCTTCCTTCACGCTGCCGTAGTTCCAGGCGTAGCTGCTGTCGAACGAGGTGAGGATGGTCTCGAGCTCGTCGTCGAGCTGCTCGAGCTGGTTCACGACCGGTCCGCGCATCGGGTTGCTGACGGGCTGACTCATCGGCTGATACCTCCGCTTTCTGTATGGACACCCATGTATATCACGTACCGGGCCGGTGAAACCGCCCGTACGCCCTGCCGTGAAGCGTTTCGCGGATCTTGCCGGCCATGTCGCCGCGGGTGATAACGGCCCCGAGGAGGCCCCCATGGCCACGTACCGCCCCACGCACGAGGTCCTGAACCAACCGCCGCCGCTCGAGAACTACAACCTGTTCGACCACGATACGCCCATCGCGGAGGCGCTCGAGCGGGAGGGTGGCGCCTGGGCGCGCGAGCGCGTGCGGGCCGTCGGGGCGCTCGCCGGCGGCGAGGCGATCCGCTGGGGCGTCGACGCCAACACCTTCCCTCCCGTCCTGAAGACCCACGATCGCTACGGCCATCGGATCGACCGGGTCGAGTATCATCCCGCATGGCATCAGCTGATGGCGGCCGGCGTCGCCCACGGCCTGCACGCGTTGCCGTGGCGCGAGCCGGGAACCGGCGCGCACGCGGCGCGCGCGGCGATGTTCTACCTCCTCAGCCAGGCGGAGGCCGGATTCGGCTGCCCCATCACGATGACGTTCGCGGCGGTGCCAGCGCTGCGGGCGCAGCCGGAGATCGCCCGCGAGTGGGAGCCGCGTCTCACCTCGCTCGAGTACGATCCGCGGCTCCGGCCGGCGAGCGACAAGCGCGGCGCGATCTGCGGCATGGCGATGACCGAGAAGCAGGGCGGCTCCGACGTGCGCGCCAACACCACCCGCGCCGAGGCGATCGCCGGGCGCGGCCCCGGCGCCGAGTACGAGATCACCGGCCACAAGTGGTTCTGCTCGGCGCCGATGTCGGACGTCTTCCTCGTGCTGGCGCAGACCGATCGTGGGCTCTCGTGCTTCGTCCTCCCCAACTGGCTGCCCGACGGCACCCGCAACCGCATCCACATCCAGCGCCTCAAGGACAAGCTCGGCAACCGCTCGAACGCCTCGAGCGAGGTCGAGTTCCACGGCGCGTGGGCGCGCATGCTCGGCGAGGAGGGGCGCGGCGTTCCGACGATCATCGAGATGGTGAACCACACGCGTCTCGATTGCGTCATCGGCTCGTCGTCGACGATGCGGCAGGCGGTCGCCCAGGCGACGCACCACTGCGCCCATCGCGCCGCGTTCGGCAAGCGGCTCGTCGATCAGCCCCTCATGCGAAACGTGCTCGCCGATCTGTGCGTCGAGGTCGAGGCCGCGACCGCGGCCATGATGCGCCTCGCCCGCGCGTACGACGAGTCGGTGGACAACGAGGAGGCACGCCGCTTCTCCCGCCTCGCGACAGCGGTCATGAAGTACTGGGTGTGCAAGCGGGCGCCCGCCGTGTCGAGCGAGGCGCTCGAATGCCTCGGCGGCGCCGGCTACGTCGAGGAGTCACCGATGCCACGCCTCTATCGCGAGGCGCCCCTCAACTCGATCTGGGAGGGATCCGGCAACGTCATGTGCCTCGATGTGCTGCGGGCCATGGGGCGGAGCCCGGAGAGCGTGGAGGCATTCTTCGGCGAGCTCGCGCTGGCACGAGGCGGCGATGCGCGTCTCGACGCCTACGTCGCGACGCTCGGCGACGAGCTCGGCGACTTCGACGCCGTCGAGACGCGCGCCCGCCGCCTCGTCGAGCGCATGGCGCTGGCCTTCCAGGGCGCGCTGCTGGTGCGGAGCGGCGACCCCGCCGTCGCCGACGCGTTCTGCGCCTCGCGGCTCGCGGGCGACCATGGCATGGCGTTCGGGACGCTGCCCGTCGCGGTCGACAGCGAGCGCATCATCGCGCGCGCGCGTCCGCGCGTCGGGTAGTCACGAACGGCTGCGCCGTTCCGGAGCAGATCGAGCACGCCCTCGGCGCCGCGCTCGCCTCCGCCGAAACACCTGCGACGTTTCGGTGCAATAAATCGCTTCCCGATCGACGAGAAACAATTGAGGTCTTCCTCGCGAACCGTGTATTCGCGGTCAGCGATCGGCTCGCCGCGATTTCGCGTTCGACGCGGCCGCCGCGGTCGCAGGAGGATCAATGCGCCACATCGTCCACACTCTGGCAACCATCCGGGGACTCGCCGCCGCCGCGATGGTGATCGCAGCGCTGGCGAGCGCCGGTGTCGCGCTCGCGACGAACCCACCACCGGTACAGCTCTTCTACGTGCCGTATCCCGAGGACGAGCTGCTGCTGGCGCTGCAGACGATCCATACCGGAGGCGCGGGCGCGAACGCCGCCAACCCGATGCAAACGTACATCTCGATCGCGGCGATCGCGAACAACACCATCATCTACTACGATCAGTGGGAGAACGGTTACGATCCCGACATCGCCAATCCGCTGAATCTGTACAGCGGCGGCAACCCGGGGGGCACGCAGATCTGGGGCAACGGCAACCCGGCCGACGGCGCCCCGCCGGGCCTTCCCGGCGATATCATCAACGCGGGGACGGTCATCGTCCTCAACAACGCCGTGGACACGACGAACCCTTCGGCGATCAAATTCGACGGTCGGGACAAGTTCGCGGCGACGAAGACGGTCGCGGTGAGCAAGGTCGGGTGGGCGACCGGATCGAGCACGCTCTTCGCCTCATCGGTCGCCGTGTTCGATACCGACAACTGGGGGACGCAATACGTGGCTCCGGTGGGCCAGAACATCCCCGACGCCACCGATCATCAGATGTTCGAATACTCGGCGTTCGCGATCATGGCGGGTGAAGGGGGGGCCACCGTCCAGATCGACAAGGATGCCGACGGCGTCTTCGAGACGACGCAGGTGCTGGCCGAGGGGCAGGGTTATCTCGTCAACGGCGGCGTCAACGTGGGCGGACAGGTCGTCTCCGACAAGCCCGTGCAGGTGGAGTTCCTGACCGGCGACGTCGCATCGAACTACGAGAGCCGCGACACGCCGCTGTCGCCGACCAACCTCTGGTCGAGCAGCTACTACACGCCGGTCTCGACCGTCGCCTCGGTGAGCGGGGTGGCGGGAACGGCTACGACCGTGTGGCTCTACAACCCCGGCGCCAGCAATCTCACGGTCCAGTATACGACGCGCAACGGTCTCGGAAATCTGACGACGACCAACCTCACCGTTCCGGGCGGGCCGCACGGAGGATTCCTGCCGCAGATCGTCCCGGACGGGTTCGGCGCCCGCTTCGCGGCCGCGTCGATGTTCTATGCCTTCTCCACGACCAACTCGACCGACAGCAGCACGAGCGGCAATCAGGCCTACGATTGGGGATACACCCTCGTCCCCCAGGATTCGCTGACACCGCAGGTGCTCGTGGGCCTGGGGCTCGGCCGCGATCCGCTCTCGTTGGTCAACCCTTCGGAGAACGGTGGTCCGGTGTGGGTGACGCCCGTCGGCAATGGCGACACGCCGGTCACGGTCTACGTCGACTTCGACGCCAATCCCGCCACGGGCTCCCTCACGGACCCCAACGGCAACCAGTACGACGTCGCCCTCAGCCTGAAGGAGCTCGAGCGGGCCAAGATCTTCGACACCAGCGACGGGAACCAGACCGGCACGCTCGTCTATGTCCTCACGCCGGGCGTCAAGCTGGCGGCGGCCTGGGGACAGGACCCGCAGAACGCCAGCGCGGCCGAGCCCGGCCTCGACGCGGGCACCGGCATACCTCCGCTGCCCCTGTTCGCGGCCGGCAAGGACGGCACCCTCGCGGTCGACAACGACGGCGACGGGTTCATCAGCCCGGGTGACGTCATCCTGTACACGATCAGCATCGTCAACGTCAGCCGTGCCCCCGTGCCGGACATTCTGCTGAAGGACACCGTACCGGCGGGCACGACCTACGTCCCGAACAGCACGTTCTTCACCAATTCATCCAACGTCACGTCCCCGATCCCCGACGACGGGGTGGGCACCGCCTTCCCGCTCGACGGGAGCGGCCGCGTCCTCGATCCGGTCACGGCCCTCGCCGTCGGCAAGTCGTACGCGGTGACGTTCCGGGTCACCATCGACAGCTTCGCCAACCTCCCGCCGGGCACATCCGACATCGTCAACGTCTGCTCCGGCACGGCCGTCGGCACGACCGTGCCCTGCCATGCCCGCACGCCCCTCAACGGCTGCATCGGCGACCTCGTGTGGAACGACCTGAACGGCAACGCGCTCCAGGACGGCGGTCCCGAGACCGGGATCCCGGGCGTCGATCTCAACCTCATCCTCGACGCCAACGGCAACGGCATCTTCGACGCCGGCGACAGCGTCATCGCGACCCAGACGACGAACGGAAGCGGCGGCTACAGGTTTCAGGGAGTGATGGCGGGCACCTATCTCGTCGACGTGGTCGATGGCACCGTGCCGCCCGGCTACGCCCTCACGACCGCCAATGACCCGATGGCCATCACCCTTGCCGGTGGAGAGTGTCGGCTCAGCGCCGACTTCGGCTACCGGCTGCCCCCCACGGTGACGCCGACGCCCACTCGCACGGCGACGCCCACGGCGACGCGCACCACCACCCCGACGATCACGACGACGGCAACCGCCACAGCGACGGTGACACCGACCGCCACCACGACGCCGACCGCCACCACGACGCCGACCGCCACCACGACGCCGACCGCCACCACGACGCCGACCGCCACCACGACACCGACCGCCACCACGACGCCGACCGCCACCACGACGCCGACCGCCACCACGACGCCGACCGCCACCACGACACCGACCGCGACCACGACACCGACCGCCACCACGACATCGACCGCCACCACGACGCCGACGGTAACCACGACGCCGACGGCCGCCGCCGCCACGGCGAGCCCGACCGCGACGCCCACGCCCACGGTCACGGCAACCGCCACCGGTACGGCGACCGCCAGCCGGACCCCGACGCCATCACCCACCGTGACGAGCACGCCCGGGGCGGCGATCTGCGGCAATTCGCTCTTGGAGCCGGGCGAGACCTGCGATCCGCCTGGTGCTCCCGTCCCGCCCAACAACAACCTCTGTCGTGACGACTGCACGTACTGCGGCGACGGCCTCACGCAGACGAACGACGGCGAGAGCTGCGACGACGGCAACAGCGTGTCCGGATGCCGTCCGGACCAGCCGCAGAAGCCGCTGGACGCCTGCCTGGACAGCTGTCAGACACCGATCTGCGACGATCCGTCCAAGATCACCCTCAACACCGACAAGCTGGACGCGCTGAAGGCGCACGGACGTCTCGTGCTGCCGACGGAAACCGCCGTCGACTTCTCGCACAACGACTTCACGCTCCGGCTGTCACGCCGTCTCTGCTCGAACGACGCGAACGCGGGGCCGTGCAGCGCGGACCAGGACTGCGGGGCCGGCTCCGTCTGCACGAACCGCGGCTGCTCGCACGACCCGAGCGTGCTCTGCGCGGCGAGCGCGGAATGCGACGCGCTCTCGCCGGGCTCGACGTGCACCGGGACGAGTCCCGCGAGTATCGTCTTCGAGGAGCGGCTGCCCGCGGGATCCATCGTGGAGGGCAACCCCTCGAAGTGGAAGTATCGGAACCTCACCGCGCGGGTGAACGGCGGCATCTACACGATGAAGATCACCATCAAACCGGTTCGCACCTGCGCGAGCGGTCCTCGCGACGGCGCCATGTGCATCGGCGCCAGTGACTGCCCGGACGGCGCGTGCGTCCTCTACTACGCGCTCAAGGTCAAGGCATATGGGGCCCTCGACGGCTCGGTCGCCGACATGGAGACGCAGGTGCTCTCGGGAACGAACCGCTGGGCCGTCCGCGGAGTCTGGCAACAGCTACGCAGAGGATGGAAGCTCAACAAGAAGAGCACCTTCCTCGACGCCTACCACTGAGCAGCTAGCGCACGCGCAGGACGACCTTGCCGAAGGTGGCGTTCGACGCGACACGGTCGTGCGCCGCGGCGGCGTCGGCGAGCGGGTAGACCGCGTCGATGATCGGCCGCACCGTCCCCGCCGCGAGGAGCGGCAGCACGCGCTCGCGGATTCCCGCGGTGAGGATGAGCTTCTCCTCGAGCGCGCGGGTGCGGAGCACCGTGCCGATCACGCGCAAGCGCTTGCCGACGACGAGCGCCAGGTTGATCTCCGCCCGCGCGCCGCCCATGAGGCCGATGATGACGAGCCGGCCCTTCGGCGCGAGCAGTCCGAGATTGCGCTCGAGGTAGCTGCCGCCGATGCAGTCGAGGATCACGTCCACGCCGCGCCCGTCCGTGAGCGCGCGTCCCCGCTCGGCGAAGTCCTCGTCCTTGTAGTTGATCGCGCCCGCCGCGCCGAGCGCCCGGCAGCGCTCGAGCTTGTCGGCGCTGCCCGCGGTGACGAGAGCGTCCGCGCCGAGCGCGCGGGCGAGCTGGATCGCCGCGGTACCGACACCGCTTCCGCCGGCATGGATCAGGACGGTCTCGCCGTTCTCCAGGCCGGCCTCGGCGACGAGCGTCATGTAGGCGGTGTAGAAGACCTCGGGGAAGCCGGCGGCCTGCTCGAACGGCAGCGTTTCCGGGATCGGCAGCGCCATCCGGCAATCGACGACGACATACTCGGCATACCCGCCGCCGCCGAGGAGGCACATGACGCGCTCGCCGACGCGCACGCCCTCGACGCCGGCGCCGAGGGCGGCGACCGTTCCGGCCGCTTCCAGGCCGAGGATGTCGGACTCCCCCGGCGGCGGCGGATAGAAGCCGCGGCGCTGCAGCAGGTCGGCACGATTCACCGCCGTCGCCTGCACCTCGACGAGCACCTGTCCCGCCCCCGGCTCGGGACGCGGCGCGTCGCCGAGGACGAGCGTCTGATCCGGACCCTCGACGCGAATCGCCCGCATGATGGCTCCCATGGGCAAGTGGCATAGCCGATTGGCAGAGCGACGCACAGCGAGTATGGAAGCGGCCGAGGAGCCCAGGCAATGGCCGAGCATTTCGAGATCACCGACGCGATGCGTGCCCAGGTCGGCAAGGCGGGCCCGGCGTGGACCTACGAGGTGACCACGACCAGCGTGCGCGCCTTCGCACGCGGCGTCGGCTATACCGACCCCGTCTACTTCGACGTCGAAGCGGCCCGCCGCGCCGGCTATCGCAACCTGCCGGCACCGCCGACGTACCTCGGAACGCCGGTCTTCATCCCCGGGCGCTCGAGCGACACCTTCAGCATGCCGATGGACGGCATGCCGCGCGTCGATCACGGTCTGCCGGGTCTCCTCGATGGCGGCGTCGAGACCGAGTACCTCGCGGACATCTGCGCCGGCGACACGCTGACGGCGACGGCATGCCTCCGTCAGCTCGACACCCGCGAGAGCAAGGCCCTCGGCGTCATGCTGATCACGACCGTCGAGACGACGTTCACCAATGCGGCGACCGGCAAGGTCGTGGCCGTCCAGCGCGGCCAGGCGATCTACTACTGAGCGAGGGACACCATGCCCACCACATGGGACGACATCGAGGAAGGTCAGAGCCTGCCGCGACTCGAAAAACGGCCGAGCGTGACGCAGCTGGTGAAGTACGCCGCCGGCTCCGGTGACTTCAACCCGTTGCACCACGACTACAAGTTTCCGCAGGCGAAGCAGCTCGGCTCGATCATCGTGCACGGGCGGTTCAAGTACGCCGCCCTGGGCGAGCTGGTATCGAGCTGGCTCGCGCACCACGGTCGTCTGCGCCAGATCTCCTGCCAGTTCCGGGGCATGGATTTTCCCGACCAGCCGATCGTGTGCACCGGGAAGGTGGTGCGGAAATGGGAGGAGAACGGCGAGCGCCTCGCCGAGCTTTCGATCTGGACCGAGAACGGAGAGGGCAAGCAGACGACGCCAGGCAAGGCGATCGTCGCCTTCAGCGCCTGATTCGTGAGCACCGCCGCTGAAGACTCGAGCAACCCGCGTCTAGACGTGCGCCCCGATAGCAACCCCAGGCGTTCCGATACGGTGACGATGCACCGCGAGCATCCTCGAGGATCGCTCGCCAGGTGGGTCGTCCTCGCCCTCGCGCTCGTCGTCGGTCCGGCCGCCATCGCCAGCGCCTCACCCTCGTCGCACGTGAATCCGCCTTCGCGCGATCGTCACGTCGTCTGGGTGTCGCGGACCGGCGCGATCCGGCCGAAGGCCGAGCTCGTCGCGGCCCCGCCGGCCGCGCGGCCGGCCACCGACCGTCCAGATCGTACCGAACACGGCAACGCGCGCGACGCGCATGGCACCGCCGCCCCCGATCCGATCGTCGTCGAACGGGCCGGACAGGACCGCCAGGCGCTTCCGAAGCTGCACGACGAGGTGATCGCGCAAGCGCCGGCGTCGGTTCGCCCGGCGATCGATCACACGTCCGCGCTCTCCGCCGCGCGTGCGCCGCGCCGCGCGGCGCACGCGGCGCTCTTCCACGACGCGCACGCTCCTCCGCAGCGCGCCTGACGTCGACGCCGGCCGCCCCCTCCTTCCGCTTCCGGGCGGCTCCGCCGTTGCGCCGTCACGCCTCCGTCCGCCGACGGCGCATCCCAGCTCAGAGATTTCGTCGGAAGACTTTGGGGAGACCTCCATGACCGCTATCGCTCGCTCGATCCACATTCGTGTCCGCGCCCTGGCCGCGCTCGCGGCCGGCGCGACCGTGCTCGCTGCCGTGGCCGCCCGTGCCGCCGACGCGCCGCCGACCATCGACACCGGCGACACCGCGTGGGTGCTGACCGCGTCCGCGCTGGTGTTGATGATGACGCTGCCGGGGCTGGCGCTCTTCTACGGCGGCCTCGTCCGCGCGAAGAACGTGCTCAACGTACTGATGCAGTGCATGCTCTCCGCCGGGGTGATCGGCGTGCTGTGGATCCTCGTCGGCTACAGCCTGGCGTTCGGCACCGGCAATGCCTGGATCGGCGATCTCTCGAAGGCCGGGCTCGCCGGCGTGACGCTCGATTCGGTGACGGCCAACTTCGCCACGCCGCCGCGCAACATCCCCGAGTACGTCTTCATCATGTTCCAGGCGATGTTCGCGATCATCACGCCGGCACTGATCCTCGGCGCGATCGCGGAGCGCATGAAGTTCGGTGCCTGGGTCGCGTTCATCTCGATCTGGTTCCTGGTCGTCTACTGTCCGATCGCGCACATGGTGTGGTCCCCCGAGGGGTGGATCTTCAAGGCCGGCACGATCGATTTCGCGGGCGGCCTCGTCGTCCACATGTCGAGCGGCTTCTCCGCGCTCGTCGCGGCGATGATGCTCGGTAAGCGCCGCGGCTTCGGCCGGGATCCGATGGCGCCGCACAGCCTGCCGCTCTGCCTCGTCGGCGCGGGCCTGCTCTGGACCGGGTGGTTCGGCTTCAACGCCGGGAGCGCCCTCAGCGCAAGCCCGCTCGCCACGCTCGCGTTCCTCAACACCAGCACCGCCGCCTCGACGGCCGTCGTGGTGTGGGCGCTCATCGAGCGGCTCCATCGCGGCAAGCCGACCGCGCTCGGCGGCGCGACCGCGGCGGTCGCCGGTCTGGTAGCCATCACCCCGGCGTGCGGCAACGTCAGCCCGATGGGCGCCATCGGGGTGGGCATCGGCGTATGCGCGGTTTCCTACACCGCCTGCACCTTCCTCAAGCCGGCGTTCGGCTACGACGACTCGCTCGACGTGTTCGGTGTCCACGCGCTCGGCGGCGCCTGGGGCGCGCTGGCGTCCGGCATCTTCGCCGTGACGCTCGGGGCGGGCGTCGAGTCGAACGCCCAGCAGATCATGGTGCAGCTCCGTGGAATGGCCTTCGTCGCGGTGTTCGCGCCGCTGACGACGGTCGTCATCTTCTCGACGTTGCGGCTGGTGTTCGGCTCGCTGCGGGTGGAGGACGAGAGCGAGATGCTGGGGCTCGACCTCTCCGAGCACAGCGAGAGCGCATACGGCTTCGCGCTCGACGGCGGTTCCGGGCTCGACGACATCGGCGGCCACGTGGCCCCGCACGGCGGCGCCACGCGCCTCGCGCAGCGCGAGCGCGTCGCCTAGCTCAGGCGCGAGGCGAGGAGCCGCCGCGGCTCCTCGCCTCGCGGCCGTCAGTCACACCGGCCGGGGCGCTTCGCGCTTCGTCAAACGTAGTGACTGCGGCGTTTCACCGCGAGCTCGCGCTCGAGGTAGAAGATCTCGATCTTCTCCGCCTTGCCGTCCTTCTTCGTGAATTTGTGTCCGCGCAGGATCGTGTCGAGGACGCCGAGATCGGCGCGCCCGGGGAAGTCGCGCGTGCCGCGGATCTCCGTCGACGCGAATACCGTGTCGCCGGCGAAGCTCGGCGCGGTGTGGCGTCCGGTGGCGTAGCGCAGGTCGGCGACGGCGTTGTCGCCGACGTCGGCGGAGGAGATGCCGAGACAGAGATTGAACGGGATGCCGCCGAACACGATCAGCTGTCCGCCGACGTAGCGCTCCGGCTGCTGCTCGACCATCCACAGGTTGCAGTGCACCTGCGAGGTGTTGTCGAGGATGCCCGTCAGGAGGATGTGATCGGTCGTGATCACGCGCCCGCGTGAATGCTCGAGGACGTCGCCGATGGTGAAGTCCTCGAAGTAGGTGTCCTCGTTGCTGAGGTACGAGAGCTCACGATAGTTGCGCCCGGGCTCGTACGGCGGCAGATCGAGCGCCACCGGGATCTCGAGCGGCGCGACGTCGCCCTCGGCAACGGTCGCCCCCGCCTCGCGCTTCCACACCTGCACCTTGCGCTGGAACGTCAGCACCACCTCGCCGCGCTGATTGCGGCCGGTGGTCTGCACGTGCACGACGCCGAGGCTGGGATCGCGCGTCGAAACCCTCACCCCGAGGACGCGCGTCTCGGCCTCGAGCGTGTCGCCGAGGTAGACCGGCACGCCGAACCGCATGTCGATGTATTCGAGATTGGCGCGCGCGTTCTCCGACACGTCCTCCACGCTCTGGCTGAAGACGACCAGCATCACCAGACCGGGATTCACCACGAGACCGCGGAAGCCGTATGCCCGCGCGTAACGCTCGTTCTTCGAGAGGGGATTCGTCGTCATGGAGAAATCGGTGAAGACGGCGAAGAGCCCTTCCGTCACCGTCTTGCCACGCTTGTGCCGGAACACGGCGCCCGGCGTGAAATCCTCGAGGAAATGCCCGTGCTGTCTGCGGATGATGGCCATGGAGGCGATTTTGTAGTGGGGGAGGCGACGATCGTCAAACGCGAGTGCGCGCGGAGCGGCCCGGCGGGCGCTCAGAGATGGAGGTGGCGTGCTGCCAGCTCGCGACTCCACGTCGCATCGCCGAACGTCGCGTCCTCCGAGCAGGCACGCTTGAAATAGAAATGCAGGTCATGCTCCCAGGTGAAGCCGATACCGCCATGCACCTGGATGGCCTGCGCGGTGACCGAGCGGTACGCGTCCCCGGCGATCGCCTTGGCGGTCGCCGCGGCGAACGCGGCATCGTCCGTGCGGCGGTCGTCGGCCCAGGCGGCGTAGTAGGTCGCGGCCTTCGCCTTCTCCAGCTCGACGGCCATGTCGGCACAACGGTGCTGGATCGCCTGGAAGGTGCCGATCGCGCGGCCGAACTGCTGGCGGGTCTTCGCATACTCGACGGTCAGCTCGAGCGTACGCTCGGCGCCGCCGCACATGTCGGCCGCGAGCGCGATGCGGCCACGATCGAGGAGCCGCGCCAGCGCCGCGTCATCGGTGCCCGCCAGGACCTGCCCGGCGGTCACGGGCACCCGGTCGAGCGTGACCGTCGCGATCCGGCGCGTCGGATCGATGCTGGTGAGCGGCGTGATCGCGAGCCCGGGCGCGCCGACCTCGAGGAGCACCAGCGCCGGCGTGGCGTCCGCCCGGCGCGCGGCGCACACGAACAGATCGGCGCACGCGGCGTCCGGGACGAAGCGCTTCATGCCGGTCAGCACGAAACCGTTGCCCTCACGCTGCAGCGCGAGGGCGATGGACGCCGGATCCCAGTGTCCGCCGTCCTCGAGCACGGCGATGGTGGCGCGTACGGCGCCGTCGGCGATGCGCGGCAGCCAGCGCGCACGTTGCGCGCTGTCGCCGGCGGCGGCGATCGCGAGCGCGGCGAGCACGGTCGAGGTGAACGGCCCGGGCAGCACGACGCGCCCCATCTCCTCCAGGACGATCGTGAGCTCGAGCATACCGAGCCCGGAGCCGCCGTGCTCCTCGGGGAGGACGAGCCCGTGCCAGCCGAGCATCGCCATGCGCCGCCAGTCGGCGTCAGCGAGACCGTCGGCGTCGGCGATCATCCGCCGCACCTGCGCCATCGACGCGCAGTCGCCGAGCAGGTCGCGCGCCGTCCTGCGCAGCAGCTCTTGCTCGGGCGTGAAGGCGAAGTCCATCAATCCACCCAGTGCACCGATATCATTCTTGCGAACGGCGAAGGAAAGCTGTTAAGCGGAGAGCATGGCCGATTGCCTCTTCTGCCGAATCTGCTGCGGCGAGGCAAGCGCGACGCGGGTGCATGAAGACGAGCACGCGGTCGTCATCCGCGACATCAACCCGGGCGCACCGCTGCACGTCCTGGTGTTGCCGCGGAGGCACATCGCGAGCCTGAACGACCTTGGCCCCGCCGACGACGCCCTCGTCGGGCATCTGCATCGCGTCGCCTCGCAGGTCGCCCGGGCCGAGGGTCATCCCGACTTCCGCACGGTCGTGAACTGCGGCGCGCGCGTCGGTCAGAGCGTGTTCCACCTGCACATCCACGTGCTCGCCGGACGTACGCTCGGGTGGCCGCCGGGCTGAGGTGTTCGCCGGCCTCGGCGGCGCGGAACAGAGCGGCATCGCACCCCCCTGCATCCCGTATAACAGATGTGCTTGACCGAAGTGCTATGAACACGTTACGTCATTAAGGTCACGATTGCGTCTCCGCGGCTTGGCCGTCCCCCTTGCGGAAATTCGCCATCTGAAAGGGCTCTCATGAAAGAGCGCAAGCTGAAGCTCGCCGACTTGAAGCAACGCGCAGCGACGGAAACCGCGCTGCTCGCCGTCCGCCTACCCGGCCAGACCATGAAAGAGATCCGCGACGTCGCCCGCGCCCTCAACATCCGTATGCGCGCGCTCGTCCTCGCGTTGCTGAACGAGGGACTCGACGCCTACGAAGCATCCGCCTCCGCGAAAAGTACCCGCCGCCGCGCCGCACGCTGATCGCCCGTGGGTTCGCGACGCCGTCCGGCTTTCGCTAGGATGGCGGCGTGAAATCGAGCCTGCGTCCCTCGCTCGTCAACGGCCCGTTCCAGGACCCGGCGCTCTATGTCGCACTTCGCTGGCAGGGTGACGCGCTCCTCTTCGATCTCGGACGCATCGACCGGCTGAGCCCGGCACATTGCCTGCGTCTGTCGCACGTGTGCGTGTCGCACACCCACATGGACCACTTCATGGGCTTCGATCAGCTGCTGCGGCTCACCCTGCCGCGGGATCGTGAGCTCACGTTCTGCGGTCCTCCCGGCCTGATCGACAACATCCGCGGCAAGCTCCGCGGCTACACCTGGAATCTCACGGCGAGTTACACCCTGCGGCTCGACGTCGTGGAGCGCCACGACGACCACCTCGTGCGGGCGCGCTTTCGCGCCAGCACGGGCTTCACGTACGAGCCACTGCCGTCGCAACCGGCGGCGCCGGGCGCCCTCGTCGACACGCCGGCGTTCCGGATCGAGACGGCGACGCTCGATCATCGGATTCCTTGTCTCGCCTTTCGTGTCGGCGAGCGGCGGCACTTGAACGTCCGCACCGACGTGCTGACGGAGCGCGGCTTGCGCCCCGGGCGCTGGCTCGCCGCCTTGAAGGAGGCGATCCGGGTCGGCGACGGCGCCGCCGCCATCGCGCTCCCGACCGGAGAGACCGTCGCCGCGAGCACCCTCGCCGGCGCGCTGATCGTCGATCGCCCGGGCCAGCACATCGCCTACGTCGTCGACACCCGCTTCGACCTCGACAACGCGCGACGCATCCTGGCGCTGGCCCGTGACGTCGACCTGCTCTACGCCGAAGCACGCTTCCTCGACGTCGATCGCGACGAGGCCGACAAGCGCCACCATCTGACCGCGCGCCAGTCGGGATTCCTGGCGCGCGTCGCGGGCGCGCGGCGTCTCGAGGTGTTCCATTTCTCCCCACGGTACCAGGGCATGGCGCAGGCGTTTCACGCCGAGGCGCAAGCCGAGTTCCGCGGTCAGACGCGGCTCGAGGATACGGAGCGCGATGCGGCGACCATCGCCGAGCTGGCGCACGCGGCGCGGGCCGAGCCGAACGCGACGGCGGCCACGCGCGAGGCGCGCGCGTGACCGAGGCGCTCGGCGAGGACGCGCGGGCGCTGCTTGGTCGGCATCGTGTCGCCCACCTCGCGACTGCCGGGCACGACGGCGCGCCGCACGTGGTGCCGCTCTGCTTCGCGCTCGACGGCGATCTCCTCTACTTCGTGATCGATGCCAAGCCGAAGCGGCGAACCGGCCTCGGGCTGCAGCGCATGCGCAATCTGCTCGAGAATCCGCGCGTTGCGCTCGTCGTGGACGACTACGACGAGGACTGGTCGGCGCTCGCCTACGTGCTCGTGCGCGGCCACGCGGCCGTCGTCGACGACGTCGTGGAGACGCGGCGCGCGCTCGCGTCGCTGCGCGCCAAGTACCCGCAATACCGCCGCATGCCGCTCGACGGGGCCGCGCATCCGGTGGTGCGCATCACGCCCGAGCGCGTGCACGTCTGGCGGGCGTCGTAGCCCGTGCTTACCAAGACGACGTTGCTGGCGGCGCGGCAATGCACCCGCCGCGCCTGGTTGACGCTCCGCGATCCCGGGCGCGCGACGCCCGCGCCGGCAGGCCAGGCGGCGCTCCGCGACGCCGGCCATGCCGTCGGCCGCCTGGCGCATGCCCTCTTCCCGGGAGCGGTCGTCGTGGACGAGCGCGACTTCGCGGCGGCGTGCGCGCGGACCGCCGCGCTCGCGCGCGATCCGAGCGTCCCGGCCATCCTCGAGGCGGCGGTCGAGCACGACGGCATCGCCATCCGCGTCGACGTCCTCGAGCGGCTGCCGGACGGCGCGTTCGGCCTGCGCGAGGTGAAGTCGGGAACGCGCCTCCGCGACGTGCACCTCGACGACCTCGCCATCCAGCGGCACGTCCTGCTGGGCGCCGGCTTCAGGCTCGGGTCGGTCGAGCTCGTCCAGCTCGATCCCGACTACGTACACGGCGAAGGTCCGGTCGAGGTCGCCCGGCTCTTCGTACGGCGGGACGTCGCCGCCGACGTCGAGTCGCGCGGCGCCGCGGTGGTCGAGCAGGCGCGCGTGCTGCGCGGGGCGCTGGCGGAGCCGGAGGCACCGGCCATCGAGCCCTCCCCGCATTGCACCAGCCCGTACCGCTGCGAGTTCTGGGCACACTGCACGGCGCGCATGCCGGCGGACTGGATCCTGCACTTCGGCCGCGTCCACCCCGGGCAATGGGAGGCGCTGCGTGCCGCCGGCACGACCCGCCTCGCGGAGCTGCGGGATGCCGACGGAGTGCCCCTGGCGCTGCGGCGCGCGCGCGACGCGCTCGCCACCGGCCACACCATGGTGACCGCCGAGCTCGGCGCCGCGCTCGCCGGCTTCGGCCCCCCCGCCGACTACCTCGACTTCGAGACCGTGAGCGCCCCGTTGCCGCGGTATCCCGGCACGCGACCCTATCAGCGCGTCCCGTTCCAGTGGTCCCTGCACCGCCTCGACGCGGCGGGAACGCTCGCGCACTTCGACCATCTCTGTGACGGTCACGACGACCCCCGGCGCGCGTTCGCCGAGACCCTCCTCGCGTGCACCGCGAGACGCCGCGAGCCCATCATCGTCTACTCCGACTTCGAGTCCGAGGTGCTGCGCGAGGTGGCGGAGGCGCTTCCCGATCTCGCCGCCGAGATCGAGGCGGTGCGCGCACGGCTCTGCGACCTGCTTCCGCTGATGCGCGCGCACGTCTACCATCCCGGCTTCCGCGGCTCGTTCTCGTTGAAGGCGGTGGCGCCCGCGCTCGTTCCCGGCTTCGGCTACGGCGATCTCGACGGCATCCACGACGGCGCCGACGCGACCGTCCAGCTCGGTCGCCTCTGCGCGCGCGACTACGACGGCGCGACCGAGGCGAGCGTCCGTGCCGCCCTTCGCGCCTATTGCGCCCGCGACACCGAGGCGCTGGTGCGCGTGCACGCCGCACTGCGCGCGCTGCCGTCCGCCGCCTAGCAGCGCGGGCGCCGCCGGCGCGCCGCCGCCGCCGCCCGGCGGAGCGACGCGTCCTCCGAGGTGAGTGCCGCCTCGAGCGCGGCCTCGGCGGCCGGTACACCGCGTCCGAGCGATCCGAGCGCATTCACCGCGGCGCGCCGGACGCCGGGGGTCGGATCGCCGTGCGCCAGGCGGATGGCCGCATCGCACGCGGCGGCCGGCGGCGGATCGAGCCGCGTCAGCACGGCGAGCGCCGCGAGGCGCACGGCCGGATCGGCGTCGAGCGTCGCGGTCAGCAGCTCGTCCGTCAGCTCCGCGAGCCCGAGGCCCAGGTCGCGCAGGACGTACAACGCCATCTTGCGGAGCTCCGGGGCGGGCGCGTGAAGCGCGGCGCGCAGGGCGGGGAGGACGGCGTCCGGATGGCGCGTGCCGCACCCCACCATCAATTCCGCGGCGGCCCAGCGGCGGTCGCCGTCGCGGTCGGCCAGCGCCTCGAGCAATGCGGGGACGAGCATGGGCTCGAGAACGTCGAGCCTCCCGAGCGCGTAGGCGGCGCCCCAGCGCCGGCTCCCCTCCTCCGCCGCGACCCCGTCCCGCAAGGCGGCGAGCACCGCCGGGCGCGCCCCCGGGCTCGTGCGCCGCAGGACGTCGGCGGCGTGGCGCTGCAGCGCCTTGCCGCCGCTCCCGAGACACGCGACGACGGCGAGCGCGAGCCCTTCCGCGATCGGCTCCCGGCCGCGGGCGAGCTCCGCGAGGGTCGCGAGCCGGACCCGTGCGTCCGCGGACGCGAGCGCATGTCGGCGAGCCTCGTCGCTCACGACGGCAGGCCCTTCATGATCGTGTCCGCGACCGTCCGTAGCCGTCCGACCCCGAGCAGATAGTTGGACGAGTCCGCGAACACGGCATCGACGACGCGCATGATCGCCATCCAATCGGCGGGACAGAGCCGCAGCCGGTATTCCAGCGCCCCGATCGCCGGTGAGTTGGCGATGAAATCGCCGGCGAGCTGGACCTCCTTCAGGAAGCGCTGCTGCTCGAGCGCGAAGCGGGCCTCGAGCACGCCCGTCTGGATGCCCGACGATCCGCACAGCGCCAGGTCGCGCCGCAACACCCGCTGGTTGATCCAGGCGCGGGACTCGCGCTGCGCCAGCGCCGCGATCGCCTGCTGCTCGAGCGGGGCCAGCGTCGTAGGCTCGAGCGCGATCTCGTACTGCTGCGCCACCGCGTCCGCGATCAGCGAGGCGAGCTCGTCGAAGGCCAACGACTCGCCGATCTCGTCCCGCAGGCAGGTGCCGGACTCGAGCGCCAGCAGATCGGCCTTGATGACGCCGCCGACGTCCCATCGATCGAGCAGCTGCGCGACCGCGCCGAGCGGCCGGTCGACGGCGAGGATCGCCTCGAACAGCAGCCGGCCCTCCTCGTCGGTCTCGAACGAGACGGCCGCGATCGGCCGTCGATTCACCGTGACGAGATCGCGCCCGGGATAGAACACCGCCAATCCGAGGCTCTTCAGCGCCCGCAGCAGCCCACGAACGTAGCGGTTCGCGATCTGGAAGGGGGCGAGCGCGAACGGGTCGCTGGCGAAGAGCGCCGAGCGATGCGGCAGCAGCAACGAGAGGCCGAGGTATCCCTCGCCGAGCGCGAGCGCCCGCCCGCCCGTCAGTCGTCGGACGAACGCCTCGCCCGCCTCGGCGGCGCCCGGAGGGGCGAGATGCCAGCGTCCCGCGGCCAGGACGTCACCCGGAAGGGAGTACACGCGCAGCACGCCACGGCGCGGGCGCGAGGCCCGACCGACGAGCCCGAGCAGATAGCGGTCGGTCGCGACACCGATCGAGGGAGCGACGTCGCGATGCGCAACGAGCGCCAACGAGGTCAGGCGCTCCGCGGTCGCCTCCGGCATCGCCCACCTATAGCAAACTCGTCGCGAGCCCGCTGGCGGCGCGCGGCGCTATCCGCTAGTCGCAGCCGGATGCACCGTGCCACCGAGCACCTCGTCCATGCGAACGGTCTCCGCCTGCGCGTCCTCACCTGGGGCGTGCGGCGACGCCCGTCCGTCGTGCTGCTGCACGGCGGCTCGGCGCATGCGCACTGGTGGGACTTCGTCGCCGAGCGTCTCGCCGATCGCTACCACGTGGTCGCTCCCGACCTGCGTGGGCACGGCGACAGCGAGCACGCCGATCGCTACGGCGTCGACGACTATACTCGCGACCTCCGGGCTCTGGCGGCGGTGCTCGACCTCGGGCCCTTCGCGCTCGCCGGCCATTCGCTCGGCGCCTTCGTCGCGTTGCGTTTCACCGAGCAGCGTCCCGCATCGGTGCGCTGCCTGGTGCTCGTCGACGGCCGGCCACGCTCTGGCCGCGGTCGTCGCGCGACGCTCGTGACCCGCCTGCAGCACCTGCCACATCCCCGCTTCGCCGACGTCGAGGACGCGGTGCGACGGTTCCGCCTGCTTCCCAGCGAGACGTCGGCCAAGCCCGACGTGCTCCGCCACGTGGTGGTTTCGGGCCTGCGGCCGCTGGCGGACGGCGGCCTCACGTTCAAGTTCGATCGCACGACCTTCGCGCACTACGGCGGGCTCGACCTGACCGAGGCGATCGCCGGCCTCCGCTGCCCGGCGCTCTTCGTTCGCGGCGGCGAGAGCAGCTTCGTCGACCCGGCCACCCTCGCACGGATGGCGGCGCTTGCTCCGGTCGCCGAGACCGCCGAGATCGCCGGCGCGTACCACCACGTCATGCTGGACCGTCCGGCGGCGCTCGCCACGAGAATGCGAACGTTTCTCGACGCGGCCCTCCCCTGAAGACGTGACCGGAGCTGTCCGGATCGGGACACGCGACGGGCGCAACGCGACGCGCCATGGCGCCCCGCGTGCACGCACGCCGCCGGTCGCACGCCAGAATCGGCGGCATGCGCGTTGCTTTATCGGCGGCATGCGCGTTGCTCTACTTGTGTGAGGAAAAGAGGATCGCGTAGTCTGCACCACCCCCCGAGAACGAAGGCGAGGCATATGGACGACCATCGCGGTATCGTGCGGGCCGGCGCCGCTTCTTCGTCGCGGCGCGGGGCGGCGGAGGTATCGGTTCCCGATACGCTCCTGCCGGACCAATATTTCGATCGCCTGGCGGCGCGGGCATGCGACAGCCCCGAAAAGCGGCTGATGTTCGCCGTGCTCCTCGACGCCGTCATCCAGCTACGGCGGCGCAACCGGCCGCATGCCACGGAGGCCGAGATCTGGATCCGCGGTGAGACGCCCGACGATACGCCTTTCTCGTTCCAAGGCGTGTGCGAGGCCCTCGGGCTCGACCCCGACTATCTCGCGCGCGGCCTGCTTTCCTGGCGCACCTCGCCGGAGCGGGGTCCGCGCGTCCCAGTCCGGCAGCTGCGGACGTCGCACCGTCGCGTCACGCCGGTCGCGCGGCGCCGGCGGCGCGCCGTCAACGCCTGACCGCGGTCGCCAGCGGCGCGATCAGAACGTGTGGCCGAAGGTCAAGTAGACGAGACCCTTCTCTTCCTCGCTGAACCCGACGTCGATGCGCGCGACCAGACCGGAGGAGAAGCCGATGCGGGTTCCGCCGCCGTAGCTGTAGCGGATGTGGTCGAAGAAATGATCGCGGAAGTCGTCGGCGTCGGTGTAGACCCGCCCCGCGTCGCCGAACGCGACGCCGTCGATCGTCACGTCCCACAGCTTCCGCAAGGTGAAGTCGATCAGCTTCAGGCGGTACTCGGCGTTGAAGAGCATGCGGCCCTTGCCGAGGAACCGATCCGGCCAGTAGCCACGCATCGTATCGTCGCCGCCGAGCGAGCTCAGCTCGAAGAACGGGATGTCGTCCTTGTGCCCGAAGATGGTCTCCACGTTGCCATGCAAGGCGAACACCTGGCGGCGCCAGACGAGCGGCACCGTGTAGCTGCCGTCGAGGATCAGCTTCGAGAAGTCGGTATTGCGGTTCCAGAGTGCCGAGTTCGCGGACAGGAACTTGGCGATGACCTCCCAGCCCTGGGTCGGCCGCACGACCTCGTCCCGTGAGTTGTACACGATCGCCGCGCCGACGTAGTTGCTCTCGCCGCCGTGGACGCCGGGGAGGGTCGGTGCGAAGCGTTGCAGGTGGGGACTGGTGGAGCGTTTGCCCGGATCGACGTCGCTCTCGCGGTACATCGCGCTCAGCGTGACGGCGACGCGGCGCAGGATGCGATAGCCGACGGTGAATCCGATGCGTGTGCGCTTGATGTCGTAGTTCGCCAGCTCCTCGGGGCCGACGTCGTTGTTGCCGAGGCCGAAATACTCCTTCGACGGATCGCGGAAGTAGTTGGCGGTGGCGTAGAACATGAAGCGGTCGAACAATCGGTTGTTGCCGACCGCAAAGGTGCCCTTGGCCTGATTCTCCTGCGCGTACAGCAGGTTGACGTCGATGAACGTGTTGCCGCCGAAGAGATCGCGACCTTCGAACTTGAGGCCGCCCTTGGCGCCGGTCTCCGGTCCGTAGCCGACCTGCGGCAGGATCGCGAACGGCAGGCCCTTGCGCTGGCCGCGGTCCGCCGGCTCGGCGAGCGAGACGCGCGCCGGAAGCCCGTCCGACACGTAGTTCTCGAGGGTGATGTCGCTGTCGACCGCGGCGCGGACCGGCGCAGACGACGTGAGGCCCGCCGCGACGATGACCGCCCCCAGCGTGAGACGAAAGCAGAGCGCCAGCTGACACGTCCTCCGTTCAGCGGCGATCGCGGAGTCGCCCATATAACCTCCGCTGAACAGAATACGTGAGGAACTTACGAGAGCAACTCTTGCATCGAGATGTGATGCTTTTGCAGCTTCCGTTGCAGCGCCCAGCGGCTCAATCCGAGGATACGGGCGGCGCGAGCCTTGTTGCCGCGCGTCTCGGTGAGCGCCTTGCGCAGGTGTGCGGCCTCGATGTCGGCGAGCCGCCGGCTCTCGGCGCCCACCGACTCGTCCACCGCCGGCGCGGCCTCCCGCAGCGGGCCGGGCAAATCCTGCACCTCGATCGCGCGATCGCCGGCGGCGGCGCGCGCGATCTCGAGCGCGGAGCGCAGCTCGTCGCCGTTCCCGGGCCAGTCGTGCCGCGTCAACGCTTCGGCGCCCGCTCGACCCAACCCGGCAGCGCCGTCCGTGTCCTCGCGATGCAGCAACTCGTGCGCGATGGGCACGATGTCGTCGCGACGCTCGCGTAACGGTGGAAGCGTGAGCGCGGCCGCGGAGAGCCGCAGATAGAGGTCCTCCTGCAACGTTCCCGGACTGCAGCGGCGGGTGGCGCTCTCCGGGCAGGCGGCGATGACGCGCACCGTCGTGTCGCGCTCGCGCCCCGCCGCGCCGTCCAGCACCGCGACCAACGCCGCAGCCACTTGCGGCGCCAGCGCCAGCACGTCGTCGACGTAGAGCGTGCCGTCTGCGGCGGCGGCAACCGCCCGGTCGAACTCGTCCGGGGTCGCCGTCGCGGCCTCGACCGTGACGAACGGCCTGCCGGGGCGTCCCATCGCGTGCATGGTGCGCGCCACGCTTTCCTTGCCCGTCCCGGTCTCACCGACGAGCAGCACCGGCGTCTCGTAGCGCGCCAGCCGGCGCGCGGCGGTGAAGAGCGAGATCATCCGCGGATCCTGCGACACCAGGTCACCGAGTCGCGCCGGCTGCTCGATGCGTTGCGCGAGTACGGCGCTCTGCTCGCGCGTCTCGACGCTCTGGCTCACGTGACGGAGGACGACGTCGAAGCGGTCGAAGTCGACCGGCGCGAGGAAGAAGTCATAGGCCCCCGCGGCCAGCGCAGCGTGGCCGCGGTTCGCGTCGTCGACGATCGCGATCACCTCCGTACGATCGTCGAAGGCGCGCACGTCACCGACGACGTCGCCGCCGCCGCGGACCGCGTCCGGTCCGAGCACGACCAGGTCCACGGGTCGGCGGTGCAGCACCGCGAGCCCGCGCGCCGCGCTTTCCGCTTCCCACACCTCGATCTGCCTCTCGGCCTGCCGGCCATTGAAGAAATCCCGCAGCGCGCCTCGCGCCGCGGCATCGCCGCTGACGATGAGAATACCGATGCTCTGCGTGTGCGTGTTCTCCGGCACTGCGACCATGGGAGTGTCTCCTCCCGCACATTGTCCCGAAGCGCGCGCTCGTTGGCCAGAGGGGGCGCGAAATTCTTCCGCGAAAGTTGCGGGGACGACCGATGGCACCAAGACCGCGCCGCGCCGCGGCTCAAACCGCGTTCCCACCGAAAATCTCTGCGATCTTGCGACGACGATACGCGAAGATTTCACGCAGATCGCGTGCCACGCGACTCCCGGCAACCAGTGATCCCAGCATCCCGAGCGGAAGCTCGTAGGTCACGGCGTCGCCGATGATGGTTCCGCCCGCGTGCGGCTCGAACGTGTGCGTGTGCCGCCAGGTCGCATAGGGACCACGGGTCTGCGAGTCGATGAAGCGACGTCCCGTCTCCCACTCGTCGATCCGACTCTGCCAGCGGACGGGCCACCCGTGGAGGCGCAGACGATAGTCGATCGTCGTTCCGGACGCGAGCTCGGCCGTCGACGCGCCGGTGACGTGGAAGCGCAGGAACGGCGGCGTCAGCCGCTCGAGGTTGCGTGGATCGCCGAAGAACCGGAACACCTCCTCGGGCGGCCGCGGCACCCACTGCTCCCCGTCGAGGCGTTGCAGATGGTCGCGGCAGAGATCGGCGAGCGCCGCCGCGAGCTCCGCATGGCGGAAGGCCACCCCGAGATCGCGTGTGGCGCGCGAGACCACCCGCTGGCTGTCCAGCACGATCGCAGCCATCTCGCCGAGCGCGAGCCGCAGCACGGCGCCCGGGACCGGCAGGAGCGCGGGCCGGTGCAGGACTTCCGCGAGCACGCGCGTGAACTCGGCGTTGGTCACGGGATGCGGCGCGACGCCGTTCACGATGCCCGACACGGTGTCGTGCCGCGCCGCCCGCGTGAGGATCTCGACGAGATCGTCGACGTGGATCCAGCTCATCCACTGCCGGCCGTTTCCGAGCCGCCCGCCGACGCCGAGCCGGAAGACCGGCAGCATCGACCGCAGCGCGCCCCCTTCGCGGCCGAGCACGATCCCGATCCGGACGATGGCAATCCGCATCCCGAGATCGCCGGCGGCCCGGGACGCGGCTTCCCACTCGGCGCAGACGTCGGCGAGGAAGCCGTCGCCGCGCGGCGCGCCTTCGTCGAGCTGCACGTCACCGCGGTCGCCGTAGAAGCCGATCGCGGATGCCGCGACCAGCGCCGCCGGGCGCTCGGACGGCGCCAATCGCGCGAGCGCCGCCACCAGCGTCCGCGTGCCGGCGACGCGCGAGTCGCGGATCGCGCGCTTGCGTTGCGCCGTCCAGCGTCCTCCGGCAACGCTCTCGCCTGCGAGGTGGACCACGGCGCCCGCTCCGCGCAGCGCCTCGCCGTCGACGGTACCTGCCCTCGGATCCCAGGCAGCGACACCGCAGCGCACCGGCAGCCCCGCGCGCGCCGCGGCCGCATCGCGGGTGAGCGCGACCGGCTGGTCGCCGTCGGCGAGGAGCCGCCGCACGAGACGCTGCCCGATGAACCCCGTCGCTCCGGTGATGGCGATGCGCATGGCTCGACCCTGCCTCCTATGCCGCGTGCCGGTGCAGCGAGAATACACGGCGGCGGCTGCGCACGTCGGCCCAACGCCCGACGACACCGCGCACCCACGCGGGCTCGAGGCCGAACACATCGCACAGCCGCAGGAACGCGTACGGCGCCCGCGCGTCGTCCGACGCGACCCACGCCAGGTTCTCGGCGACCTCCTCGCGGTGCAGGGGATCGTGACGGCGGTCGCGCAGCGCGATCAGGGCGGACGTCAGCACCGCCGCCGCGAGGCGCTTCTCGGGCGACCACAGACTGGCGCTCGGCTGCTGGGAGGCGACGATCTCACCCGTCGCCATGAGATGGTCGATCACGGTCCCGTCGCCGTCCATGCTCTGTCGCTTTCGGGTCATGCTCGAGCTCCTTTCCGGGCACCCGTCATCGGGGCGCGCGAGCGGCGCGCAGGCGCGTCACCTCGTCCTCCAGGAGATCGAGGTCGTCCAGCACGACCGCACGCGAGCGGCCGAGCGCCGCGACGGTCGGCGCGGCGTCGTGGCCGCCCGCCCACAGCTCGACGTGCGGCGGCAGCCCGCGCTCGACGGTGCGGGTCTCCTCTACGGCCAGATCGCGGTTCTGCGAGTTGACGTAGCCGAGACCGACGGCGGCGGCCTGCGCCCGCCGCGCCGCGCGCACGATCTCACCCGCCGGCAGATCGGTGCCGAGATGTACGACGGTGAGGCCGCCGTCGACCATCAGCGACGCCGCCACCAGGAGGCCGAACTCGTGACGCTCGCCGCTCGGCGTCGCGAGCACCACCACGGGGCCGTCCGTCGACGAGCGTCCGTGCGACAGCCCGCTCAGCAGATGACGGATCCGCGCCGAGAAGAGATGCTCGTCGGCGATGGACAGACGGCCGTCACGCTGACGCACCCCGACCTCGACGAGGAGCGGCACCAGGATCTCCCGCACGAAGCGACTCGCGCCGAGCCCCAGCAGGGCGTCCGCGAGCTGACGATCGAGCGCGCGGGCGTCGAAGCGCTCGAGCGCCTCCATCGCGCGCGCCAGCAGCGCCCCGGCCGCATCGTTGATGCCCGCGGACGCCGGCGGCGCGACCAGGCCCTCGAGCGCGCGGCGATCGAGGCGCGCCACGTCGCCGATCGCACGCCCCCCGCCGACGGCGCGCGCCAGCAAGCGCAAGTGCGTGACCTCGGCCGCCGTGTAGAGGCGGCTGCCGCGCGGACCCCGCAGCGGCGCAACCACCCCGTAGCGCCGCTCCCAGGCGCGGATGAGATCGGCGGAGAGGCCCGTCATGCGGGCCACCGTCCGCACCGGAAACGCATCGTGCCCGCGGCGTGCGGCCCGTGTCCTCATCGTCATGTCGCGACATTTAGCCGTGGTGTCTGTGTTTGTCCAGATGGTTCCTGTTTCTCCTGTATATCACGATAGATAGATGATCTTTACACCCCGGATATCCCCATGCGGCTGATGCCTCGCGCGAACGATGCTAGCGTGCGGAGCGGTGAGGGACGGGCTCGAGGCGACACGGTTTCTCCTCGTCTGCGCCGGCGGCGCCGCGGGAACGGGCGCCCGCTATCTGGTGTCGGGTTGGGCGCTGGCGCTGCTCGGTCCGGGATTCCCCTACGGCACGCTCGCGGTGAACGTCCTCGGCTCGCTGCTCCTCGGCATGATCATGCAGCTCGGCCTCACGACCGACCTGCTCTCGCCGACGGCGCGCGTGACGCTCGCGACGGGCGTCATGGGCGGCTTCACGACGTACTCCAGCTTCAACTACGAGACGCTGCGCTTCTGCCAGGACGGCGCCTGGGGGCGCGCCGCGCTGAACGTCGCCGTCACGCTCGTCCTCTGTGCGCTCGCCGGGTTCGCCGGCCTCGTGATCGCCCGCCGTCTCGCGGGGGCGTGACCGCGGCGCTCGCGCTCAATCGCGATCGAGACGCACGTACGCCACGGCGAAGCGCCAGGGCTCGCCGCTGGCGTCCGTGACCTCGAGCCGCACGTCGTTGCGCCCCGGCCGCAACGTCCCCGGCGGCAGGAGCAGGCGATACTCGCGCCAACCGACGAACGGCACGAAGGGCGCCAGCGTGCGGTCGTTGACGCTCACCCGGAACGTCAGGCAGCGTCGCGCGACGAGGTCGGGACGTCCGCCGATGGCGAGCGTGGCCTCCGCGCCCGCGGGCACCGGATGGACCCCGTCGCCGACCCCCGACGACGGTTCCAGCATGAGCGCGATCGAGCCGGCGCCGCGCAGCCAAAGATACCCGCCGCGCCGGAAGCGCTCGGGCGTCGCCTCCCACCCGCCCCGCAAGGCGTCGCTGCCGAGCAGCGCGGGCGGATGCGCCTCGACGCCGTCCGCCGATACGCTGAGCGGCGACGGCAGCGAGATGCGATGCCCGCGCGAATGCGTGACGCCCATCAGGACCGCGGTGATCGTCACCGAGAGCAGCGCCGGCGCCAGCAACGGCCGGCGTCGCACCGCGGGCAGCGCGAGGCCGTTCAGCGCGATCGCCGCGAGGACGCCTCCGACCGCGTCGAGAAACCAGTGATGCGCCAGCACGAGGCGACCGATGAAAATCGTCGCCATGGCGAGGAGCGCGAGTGCCCCCCAGCGCCGCGGGTGACGGAACGTCGCGGCGAGCATCAGCACCGCGACCGCGGCGAGCGTCGTGTTCATGACGTGGCCGCTCGGAAAGCTGTGCCCCGGAATCGCGCCCGGGAGCATGCTCGGGCGCTCGCGCTGGAAGAGGTTCTTCAGCAGTTTTCCGGCCTGCAACCCGAGCAGGCAGAGCGCGAGTGGCGGCCAGACGACCCGCACCCCGTCCTGGCGTATCCGCGCCAGCACCGCCGCCACCAGCAGCCCCGCCGCGACATACGTGGTGACGACCACGATGCGATCGATCGCGCGGTCGGTGCGACAGTCGCGCCAGTAGAGGATCGCGCGCCACAGCGCTCCGTCGATGTCGACGAGCCGCGGCATGAGGAGCAGCTCACCGGCGAGCGCGACCAGGGCGAGAAGGCCGACCGTCCGCAGGAAGGGCGGCGTCAGGAACTCGGGCAAGCGCTCGCGCGTCGGGGCACGGGGAAGCGCCGAGCGGATGGGCATCGGGAGTGGTCGAGTGGTCGAGTGGTCGAGTGGTCGCACCTGGACTCGAACCAGGGACCTCCTGCATGTGAGGCAGGCGCTCTAACCAGCTGAGCTATGCGACCGCGCGAAGCCTCGTAGCACAGCGTCGCCGGCCGCGCCACGACCGTCCCCGAAGCTCAGTGACCTTCGAGCTTGCGGACCCGCTCCTCGAGCTGTCCGGTGCGCGTGTCGAGCACGACGTAGCACCAGCGCCGCCCGCTTGCCTCCGCGTTCGACTCGCAGGGAACGTCGTCCTTCACGAGGACGTAGCGGCCGTTCTCGCGATGCGGCTCTCCGGAAGCGATCCACACCACGAACAGCACCCCGATCACCGCCGCGATGAGGGCCCAATGCTCGCGAATCCAGGCTACCGGATCGCTCTCGACCGAGAGCGGCGCCGTCGGGTCACTCAACGATCGGCACCTCGTCGGTGAAGATCAGGGTCGTGCGATCGAGATCGATGAAGCGCGCCTCGTCGGCACGTGCCGCCGCGTACTCCGCCGATGCGACCGCCCGGCGCACCGCATCCATGTCGTCGAACCATGCCTCGGCGGCGCCGTCGTACTCGGCGCCGTCCTCGGTCGCATGACACTGCACATAGCGACGCAGGCCGGGGATGCGCGCCGCGACCGCCCCGTGCACCTCACGCCAATAGCGGTGGAAATCCTCGTGCGACATGCCGGGTTTGCGACGGATGAGATAGATCGCCTTCACCATGGACGGCTGGACCGACGAATAGTAGCCGACGCGCCGCCAGCGCTCAAATCGGCACGCACCGTACGCGCCCGCATGGACACGCTTGGGGCACCGGGTGCCGCATCGTGCGGCAGCCGCGTCACGTTCGCCCCTCCCTCGCGCGTAAGAATTGCCACAATTTCCTAGGCAGGCGCCAAGGAAACGCGGCACGTTCCGCCGGCACGGGATTTGCGATTTACGCCGCGCAGGAGGCACGCAAAGTGATCAACCGCATCTTCTCGGGCAGCCGCTGTCGCGTCATCCGCCAGGTGCATCATCCGAGCGGAGCCGTCCAGCGTTCGACCTTGGGGACGATCCGCTATGCGATGGAGAACCTCGGCCGGGACCTCGTCATGGTCGATTGGGACACCGGGCAGGCGACGGTCGTGTTCCCCCACGACATCGAGCTCGTGCAGGCCGATTCCGCCGCGGCCTGAGTCCTTGCCGTCGTGCGGCGCGCGCCCGCTCACGACGCCGCGACGTCGCGGCGCAGCGTGAGGCCGCCGTCGACGACCAGTACCTGGCCGGTGACATAGCCGTCGGGCTCGAGGAAGAAACGGATGGCGCGCGCGACGTCCTCGGGGCGGCCGAAACGCCGCACGACGCCCGACGTGATGAAGCGATCGTACTTGCCGCTGCGGATGCTCGCCTCCGCCATGCCCGCCGCGGTAACCCCCGGGGCCACGACGTTCACGCGCACGTCCGCGGGACCGCCCCATTCCCTGGCCAGGAGCCGTGCCGCATCGACGAGCGCCGCCTTCGGGATCGCGTAGGCGAGACTGCCCTCGAACGGCACGATCGCCTGCATGGTCGAGAGCAGCACGACGGCGCCCCCTTCCGCGCCGAGCGCCCCGCGGAACGCCCGCACCAGCAGGAGCGGCCCAAGATAGTTGTCGCGCAGCGACCGCTCCAGCTCTTCCGAGGTGGGGGCACCCGGTTGCCTCGGACGCGCCGGATCGCCTGCCAGCACGACCAGCCCATAGGGCACCCCCAGCGCCCGCGCCGCCGACACCAGCTGCTCGCGGGCGCGCTCGTCGTGCAAGTCGCCCTCGACGAGGGTGACCGCCGCCGACCCGTTCCGTCGTAGCTCCGCCGCGAGCTGCTCGGCGCGTCCCCGATCGCGGCGGAACCCGAGCACCAGCGGCGCGCCCTCGGCATGGAGCTGCCGGGCGACGACGGCTCCGATGCCGCCCGTCCCACCCGCCAGAACGCACACCCGCCCGGCGAGCGTCGAGGGCGCCGTCACGAGGTCGTCCCGAGGTCGATGCCCGGCCAGCGCGCCACGCGTCGGGTTTCGCGCGCGGCATCGGACGGACGCGCGGCCGGACGCGTCGCCGCGACCTCGAGCACCCGTGGCGCGGCCGCGCGCGGCAAGGCGACGTACACCAGGCTGCTCTCGCGCCGGTAGAATCCCTCGGTGTGGAACGAGCGCGTCAGCTTCAGATGCTCGTAGTCGAGATGATGACAGAGCTCGTGCAGCAGCGTGCGCAGGAACGTCTTGAAGGCGACCACCTGCAGCCGACGCGCCGTGCGCATCCAGACCTGGACGCGATCACGGGTCGGCGCGCCGTTCGCCGGCGTGTAGAGACCATGGAGCTCGCCGTAGTGGTTCGTCGGCCGCTTGCCGCAGACCTCGACCCGCAGTGGGGGAACGTGCAGCGCCTGACAGAAGGCGTCGAGGAGTCGTTGACTGGCCGCCTCGACGCGCAGCCGCTCGCCGCCTTTCAGGGCCTCGCCCAGCAGGAGCGCGCGCTGCGGGAAAACGGGGCTCTGCGGGACGCGAATCGCCGCGACGGCATTGCTTCGCGCGTACGCCCGCTCATCCGAACGGCTGAACTTCCGACGACTCTGCGGCATCTCCCAGGCCCACCGGCACCACGCCCCCCGAAACGGACGCCCTCGCACAGTAAGGCGGACCTGCCCGCGATGCAATCGCGGCCCGGTTGGAGGGAGGCGAGGTTCATTGCCTGCCCGGTCCCCCTTTGGTAAGCACTGGCGCCAACTCGCAGCAGGAGGAACCTGATGAACCGAATGTCTACATCGGTGATGGTCCTGGCGATCGTCGCGTTGCTCGCCGCATGCACCAAGGAGCAGGAGAAACCCGCCGCCAAGGCCACGCCGGAGGCGAAGGCGGCGGCCGCCCCCGCGGCGCCACAGGCGCAGCCGTCCGGAGGCAGTGAGGACGCGGACGAGCTCTACGTCGATCTCGATGCCGATCCCGACGAGGGAGCCCCGCCGCTCACCGTCAAGTTCACCAGTACGATCGAGGACGCGACTCCTCCACTGACCTACAAGTGGGACTTCGGAGACGGCTCCGCCCCCGGTACCGAGGCCAATCCCACGCATGTCTACCAGAAGGCCGGCGAATTCACTGCGACCCTGAACGTCAAGGATTCCAAGGGCATAACCGGATCCGAAGAGGTCGACATCCTGGTCGAGGTCGATCAGTAGTCGAATTTCACACGCCGGCGCGTTGACAGCTTTGACGCGCCGTGTTAACTCACTTCCGAATCGATACGCGAAGGGGGTGAGTTCATGGCAGAAGCAAAGATCGACAGCGTGCTGCGCAGCCGTCTGCATTCCGTCCAGACGACGTTGCACCGTGTGCAGAAGGAGGGCGAGCGCGTCGTCGGACGCCTACGCAAGGACGCTGGCGACCTCCTCGGCAAGGACCGCAAGAAGGCCGTTCAGGAGCTGGTTTCCCAGGCCCAGAAGCTGCGCCACGACATGCAGAAGCGCGCCGAGCGCGCCCTGAAGGAGATCGAGGAGCGCGGACAGAAGCTCGTCGCGGCGATCGAGAAGCAGGCCGGGAAGGGCATCGAGCCGATCATCCGTAGCCTCAATCTTCCGACGCGCGACGAGGTGGAGAAGCTGAAGAAGCGGGTCGCGCACATCGAAAAGCGCCTCGAGGAGATCGCGGGCAGCAAGGCCGCCTGAGGTACGCGGGGTCGCGCGCACCATCCTGACCCCGCGCCACGTCACAGAGCTTGCTCACCGGCAGGGGGAGGTACTGCTGGTCGAGATCGGCCGCCGCGAGGCGGCTGCCGGTGAGCAAGGTGAACGCGCGTCAGCGCCGCCGCGCACGAGCGCGTGATGCGCCGCGCGGCGTGCGCCGGCGCACGACACCGAAGCCGCCGCCGCCGGGCGTCTCGAGGCGAAGCACGTCGCCGGCGCGTACGTCCAGGTTGATCTTCGCGGGCAGGGTTCGCCGCCGGCCGCCGCGCACGAGCGCGTTCCGCCCCGGGCGGCCGCCGCCACCGCCGTGCAGCCCGAATGGCGCGACCGTCCGCCGCTCGGTGAGGAGCGTGAGCTGGGCATCGCCGAGGAAGCGCAGCTCGCGGATGATGCCGTCGCCGCCGCGGTGGCGACCCGCGCCGCCGCTCCGGCGGCGGATCGCATAGCGTTCGACGCGCAGCGGATAGTACGCCTCGAGCACCTCGACCGGGGTGTTCAACGTGTTGGTCATGTGCGTGTGCACGGCCGACGACCCCGCGCTGCGCGGACCGGCACCGGCGCCTCCGGCGACGGTCTCGTAGTACGAGAACGCGCGACCGCGGACGGCATCGCGGCCGCCGATCGCCACGTTGTTCATCGAGCCGCAGCTGGCGGCGGGGATGCGCTCCGGTGCCGCCCGCGCGAGCGCGCGATAGAGGACGTCGACGATGCGCTGCGAGGTCTCGACGTTGCCGCCGGCAACGGCCGCCGGGAACTCGGCGTTGACGATCGACCCCACGGGCGCGACCAGCCGGATGCGGCGCAGCAAGCCATCGTTCGCCGGAATCGCCTCGCGCGCCAGGGTCATGAAGACGTAGAAGACCGCCGACAGCGTGATCGCGTAGTTCGCGTTGACGCTGCCCGCGACCTGCGGCGCCGAACCGGTGAAGTCGACGATCGCGCGGCCGTCGGCGATCGTGATCGCGACGCGGATCGGGATGCGCCGGGTGCCGAGCCCGTCGTCGTCGAGCACGTCACGCGCGACGTAGCGGCCGCGCGGCAACGCGCGCAGGGTCGCGGCCATCAGGCGGGCGGTATAGCGCTGCAACCCGGCCATGCCCTGATGCAGCGCCGGTCGGCCGAGGAGACCGGCGAGATCGCGCAGGCGGCGCACGCCGAGCGCCAGGGCCGCGCGTTGCGCCGTGAGGTCTCCTTCCCGCTCCTCGGGCACCCGCGTGTTGGCGAGGAAGAGCGTCAGGACGTCGCGCTCGACGACGCCGCGCCGCGCCAGCCGCACCGGCGGCAGGCGCAGGCCCTCCTGGTACACCTCGCGCGCCAGCGGCATGGAGCCCGGCGTCATGCCGCCGATGTCCGCGTGGTGTGCGCGGTTGGCGACGAAGCCGAGCAGGGCGCCGCCGTCGTCGTGCACCGGCTCGACCATCGTCACATCGGGAAGGTGCGTCCCGCCCGCGTACGGGTCGTTCAGCATGATGACGTCGCCCGGCGCGGGGTCGAACGCCGCGAGCGCCGCGGCGACCGAGAGCGGCGTCGAGCCGAGATGGACGGGAATGTGGGCCGCCTGTGCGACCAGTCGGCCACGCGCGTCGAACACCGCGCACGAGTAGTCGTGCCGCTCCTTGATGTTCGGCGAGAAGCCGGTCCGTCCGAGACACACACCCATCTCCTCGGCGATCGCGGCCAGGCGATGCTGCAGCACCGCGAGCGTGACGGCGTCGACGGCGCTCATCGCGTCAGCCTGAGGTTGCCGTCGCCGTCGACCCGCGCGCGCCAGCCGGGCGCCACGAGCACGGTCGAGCTGTACTCGAGGAGCAGCGCCGGGCCGCGCACGACCGTTCCCGCGGCGAGCGCCTCGCGCGAGCGGCGCGGCACGCGCAGTCGTCGTCCGTCCCACACCAGCGGATGGTGGCCATGGCGCGCGGTCGGCGGCGACCGTCGCGGCTCGCGGCTCGGCGCGACGCGCCCGAGGGCGACCCGGGTGCGCCGCAGCGGCGCCCGCTCGGTGGTCGTCAGGCGCAGCGCCACGACCTCGATCGGGCGCTGCGGCGCGCGGTAGCCGTAGAGCCGCTCGTGCGCGGCATCGAATGCGGCGCGATACCCGCCGGCGAAGGGGATCTCGATCTCCTGCGACTGACCGACGTACCGGGCGCGCACGAAGCGGAACGCGAGGAGCCGCGCCGGCGGCACGCCGTCGGCGCGCAGGCGGGCGCGCCCGCTGCGAGCGAGCGCCGCGAAGCGCGCGGCCAGCGTCGCGGGACGCGGATCGACCGCGCGGAGCGTCACGACGTCGTCGCGCGCCGGCGGCGCGTCGGCCATTCCCAACGCCGACAGGAGCCCCGGATGGCGCGGTACCAGCACCTCGTACATGTCGAGCTCCTCGGCGAGGGCACAGGCGTGCACCCCGGCGGCGCCGCCGAACGCGAGCAGCGCGAACGAGCGCGGATCGTGTCCACGCTCGACAGAGATGACACGCAGGGCCCGTGCCATCGCCGCGTTCGCCACCCGCACGATCCCCTCGGCCGCCGCAACCGGGTCGAGACCGAGCCGGCGCGCCAGCGGCGCGATGGCATCGTGTGCGCGGCGCGGCTCGAGCGTCATCCGCCCGCCGAGGAACGACCGCGCGTCGAGACGGCCGAGGAGGAGATTCGCGTCCGTCACCGTCGGCTCGCTGCCGCGACCATAGCAGGCGGGGCCGGGATCGGCGCCGGCGCTGCCGGGACCCACGCACAGCGCACCACCGGCGTCGAGACGCGCGATCGAGCCGCCGCCGGCCCCGACCGTGTGGATGTCGATGACCGGCACGCGCACCGCCATGCCGTCGATCTCCCAGTCGCTGCGGCGAGGAATCGCGCCGTCGACCAGGGCGACGTCGGTGGACGTGCCGCCCATGTCGAGCGTCAGCGCGCGACGGACGCCCGCGCGGCGCGCCACGGCGGCCGCGCCGACCACCCCGGCGGCCGGACCCGACAGCACCGTTCGCACCGGCTCCGCGGCGGCGCGCGACGGCGGGACGACGCCGCCGTTCGATTGCATGACGAGGAGCCGCGCCCGGCCGCGCGCGGTCGCGAGGCGCGCCAGGTGGCGCGCCATCAGCGGCGCGACGAACGCGTTGATGACGGTCGTACTGGTGCGCTCGTACTCGCGCGCCTCGTGCACCAGCACGTGGGACAGGGCGACCGGAACGCCGAGCGCCGCAAGCGCCTTGCCGATGGCGCGCTCGTGGCGCGGCTCGGCGTAGGCGTGCAGCAACGCGACCGCGATCGCCTGCGGCCGGCGCGCGCGCACCCGACGCACGAGGGTCCGCAGCGCGCGCGCCGTGAGCGCCGACACGACGCTGCCGTCGAACGCCACCCGCTCACGCACGCCGAGCCGGTCGGCACGCGCGACCAGTACCGACGGCGGTCGCGGCTCGAGCGCATAGAGCTCGGCGCGCGCCTGGCGGCCGATCTCGAGCACGTCCTCGAACCCCCCCGTCGTGACCAGGCAGACGCGCGCTCCACGGCGCTGCAGCAGGGCATTCGTCGCGACGGTGCTGCCGTACGTGACGCGGCCGGCGACGCCGGTCGGAAAGAGCCGGCGCAGGCCTGCAAGCACGGCAGCCGCGGGATCCGCGGGCGTGGAGAGAGCCTTGTGCACGACCACCCGCCCGCGGTGGCGCACGACGAAATCGGTGAAGGTGCCCCCGGTGTCGATTCCGGTGCGGGCGTCGCCGCCCGCCACGGGATCGCTCCGTTCAGCCGCGCGCGGCGCGCTCAGGCGGCGGCGGCCTTCTCGCTGCCGGCCTTGCCGCCCTTCTTCGGGGTGCCGCCGCCCGACTTGCTCGGCTCGGCGCTGCCGCTGCTCTCGCCACTCGCCTTGCTGGCGCCGTCACCCGCCTCGTCCTTCTTGCTGTCCGCCTTCGCGCTCTTCTCGGCCCCGCCGCCGGAGCCGCTCTTGCGGGCGTAGTCGGTGACGTACCAGCCGCTGCCCTTCAGCTGGAACGAGGTGGAGGAGATCAGCTTGTTCACCTTACGCCGGCACGTCGGACAGGTACTGAGCGGCTTGTCGCTGATCTTCTGCATCACCTCGAAGTCGCCGCACTTTCCGCAGTGATACTCGTAAATAGGCATGATTCCTCCAGAAATCCCGATCGAAAGAGAACTAGCCACGCCTTCCGGCTTTGTCAACGCCGCAACCGACGGCAGCGAGCCGGACGGCCACCTGCTCGTCGGAAAGGCCGTGCACGCACAGCAGCTTGTCGCGGCCGCGCCCGCCGCCCGCCAGCTCGACCATGCGCTTCGGCACGCCCAGCCGCTCCGCCACGAGGACGATCAGGGCCCGATTGGCCGCGCCGTCGACGGGCACGGCGGCGAGATGGGCGCGCAAGACACCGGTCGCGTCGCGCGTGAGGCTCGTGTGCGCGGCGCGGGGGACGACGCGCACGCGGAGGTAGGCGCGCGCGTCGTCGGTCATTGCAGCCGGACCGCCAGATCGACGAGGCTGCGCACCAGGAAGACCTGCAGGAAGTAGATCCCGGCGAACACGACGAGCGGCGAGAAGTCGATGCCGCCGCCCATCGGCAGCGCCCGGCGGATGCGGTAGAGGAGCGGCTCGGTGACGTTCAGGATGGCGCGCACGATGGGATTGTACGGATCGGCGTTCACCCAGGAGATCACCACGCGTGCGATCAGGATCCACATGTAGAACCAGAGCAGCATGTCGAGGACCTTGGCGATCCCGAGGAGCAGATTGGCGACGACGAACATCCCTTCCCCCTTTGCGCGTCGCGGTCAGCCGCGTCCGAGCTCGCGGGCCCGCCGCGTCGCCGCCTGGACCCCGGCGCTGACGGTCGCGGCAAAGGCCCCGGCTTCCAGCGTTTCCAGACCGGCGAGCGTCGTCCCGCCGGGCGAGGTCACCATCGCCCGCAGCTCCTCGGGCGGGCGCCCGGTCTCCTGAAGCATCAGCGCGGCCCCGCGGATCGTCTGATAGGCGAGCTGCCGCGCGGTGCGCTCCGGCAGGCCCTCCGCCATTGCGCCGGCGACGAGCCCTTCGGCGAACCGGTAGACGTACGCTGGACCGCTGCCGGACAAGCCCGTGACCGCATCCATCAGGGCCTCGTCCTTTACACGAACGACCTCGCCGACTCCACCGAAGAGCGCGAGCGCGAGCCGCTCGTCGGCCGCCGTCGCCTTGCGACCCCGGACCACGACCGTGATGCCCGCGCCGACGAGCGCCGGGGTATTCGGCATGGCGCGCACCACGCGCGCGCGCGGTCCCAGACCCGCCTCGAGTCGCGCCGTCGGGATGCCGGCCGCGATCGAAACGAAGAGCTGGCGCGCCACGGCGGCACGCACTTCGGCGAGCACCGCATCCATGACCTGCGGCTTCACCGCCAGGACGACGAGCTCGGTCTGCGCGACGAGGGTCGCGTTGTCCGGCGCGACGCCGATGCCATGGGCGCGCGCGAGGCGCCGCGTCTGCTGCGGGTCGGCGTCCGACGCCCAGACGTCGCGTGCACGGTAGCGCTTCGTCCCGAGCAGCCCCTTCAGGAGCGCCGCCGCCATGTTGCCGGCGCCGACGAATCCGACCTTCTTCATGCCTCCTCCTTCCGGGGTCGCGGTCCGAAGATCGCCGTCCCGACGCGGACCAGGGTCGCTCCCTCCTCGATCGCCAGCTCGAAATCGCCGCTCATGCCCATCGAGAGATGCGGCAGCGCCGCCGCGTCCTCCTGGCGATCGCGCAGCTCGCGCAGCGCCGCGAAGAGCGGGCGGACTGCCTCGGGTGCGAGCGGCGGCGGGATCGCCATCAGCCCCTCGACGCGCAGCGCGCCGAGCGTGCGCACCATGGCGAGGACGCGCGGCAGCGCGGCGGGCGGGATGCCGGCCTTCGTGGCCTCTCCGCCGACGTTCACCTGCAGCAGCACGCGCAGCGCGGCACCCCGCCGCGCCGCCGCCGCGTCGAGGGCGCGTGCCACGCGCTCATCGGCGACGGAGTGCGCGAGCGTGCAGGTCGCGACCGCGGCGGCCTTGTTGCGCTGGATGCGGCCGATGAAATGCCAAGCGACGGCGAGATCGGCGAGCACCGCGCGCTTCGCCTGCCATTCCTGGACGTAGTTCTCGCCGAGATCCTGCGCTCCCGCCTCCACTGCGACGCGCACCCGCTCCGCATCGACGCCCTTGCTGACCGCGACGATACGGACGCCGTCCAGCGGACGCCGCGCGCGGCGGCAGGCGGCCTCGACGCGGGCCCGCACGTCCGCATAGCAGGCGCTCACGCGAGGCCCCTGGTGCGCAGCCAGCCGGCAACGATCTCCAGCGGCAGGCCGATCACGTTCGTGAACGAACCGTGCACGTGCGCGACGAGATGCGCGCCCTCCCCCTGGATGGCATAGGCCCCGGCCTTGTCGAGCGGCTCGCCGGTCGCGACGTAGGCGCGGATCGCCGCATCGTCGAGCGCCCGGAAGCCGACCTCGGTGGTGACGGACGCCTCCTCGGCGAGCCCGCCGCCCGGCGCGAGCAGCGCCATCGCGGTGCGCACGAGGTGCGTCCGTCCCGCCAGGCAGCGCAGCATCGTGATCGCATCCCCGGCGCCCACCGGCTTGCCGAAGATGCGGCCCTCGAGCTCGACGATGGTGTCCGCGCCCAGCACCCACGCCGGCCGCCGCGTGTGCGCGGTGCGCGCCTTCTCGAGCGCCATGCGGCGGGCGAAGGCCGGCGGCGTCTCGTCCGGCCGCGGGCGCTCGTCGAGGTCGACGGCGCGGATGTCGAACGGCACACCGAGCGCCGCCAGCAGCCAGCGCCGGCGCGGCGACGCCGACGCGAGCACGAGAGCGGGGCGCGCCACGCCCGCGGACGACGCCATCGGCGACTCCTGCCGGAGCCCCCGCGGGGTGTCAAGTTGGCGACGTCCGGAGCGCGTGCTAGCCGGAAGGCGTGCGCCGCGGGGTCGTGATCGTGCTGCTGCTCGCCTGCGGATGCTTGCGCGAGCGCGCCGCGGCCCCCGTGCCGACCGTCGTGCGCGAGACGCCGAGCGCCGCCGACCCGCGCATGCGCTTCGCCGACGCCGTCGCCCGCGTGGAGCGCGGCGACGACGGCTCCGCCCGTCCGATCTTCGCGGACCTGCTGCGCGACGGCGGTGAGCTGGAGGACTACGATCTCGCCTATCTCGCGGCGATCGACGAGCGGGCCGGCCGTCCCGCCGACGCGGCGGCGTGGGTCGATCGCCTGCTCGATGCGCATCCGGCGAGCGTCTGGGTTCCCTCGGCGCTGGCGCAGCGCGCCCGCCTGGCGGCGGCGCTCGGTGACCCGCGCGCCGACGACCTGGCCGCGCGGGCGCTGGCCGCCCCCGGCGGGGACGCGGCGACGCACGCCGCGGCGCTCCTCGTGCGCGCCGATCTCCGCGTCGCGACGGCGCCGGGCGAGGCGCTCGCGCTCTACCGCGCCGTACGCCACGCGCCCGGCGCGAGCGCGGCGCTCGCGCGCACGCGCAGCGACGCGCTGCTGCTCGCGCGCCCCGACCTGCTCGACGACCCCGCTGTCGCCCTCGACGAGGGGACGCAGCTCCTGCTCGAGGGACGCCTCGACGAGGCGGCCGTCCGTCTCGAGTACGCCGCGGGCACGTCCGAGCGGGATACGCGTGCGCAGGCCCTGCGCGCGCTCGCCAGGGTCCGGCAGCGACAGGGCCGCCTCGAAGACGCGATCGAGACGTTCCGACGGGCGGCCGATGCCGAGCCGCCGCCCGCGGTCGGGGCGCGCTACGAGCTCGCGACGCTCCTCTGGAACCGCGATCGCGACGCCGAGGCGGCGCCGATCTTCGAGCGCATCGTGCGTGAGGCGCCGCACCATCCGAAGGCCGACGACGCGCGCTATGCGCTCGCGCGCATCGCCGAGCACGCGGGCCGGACGCGCGATGCGACGCGTCTCTATCGCGAGGTCGCCGCGCGCGCGTCCAGCGTCGCCCTCGTACGCGACGCGCGCTGGCGCATCGCGTGGAGCGCCTACCAGGAGGGCCGCCTCGACGACGCGGTCGGCGGATTCCGCGAGCTCGCGGCGCGGAGTCCGCTCGACCGCGCCGCCGGCCTCTACTGGGAGGGGCGCGCGCGCGTCCGCCGCGAGGGCGGCGACGCCGGAAGCGCGCTGTTCCGCCGCGTGCTCGCCGAGGCGCCGGACAGCTACTACGCGGGGCTCAGCGAGGCGCGGCTTCTCGAGACGGCGCCGGCGGCGGATCCGCCCGAGCCGCTGCGCGGGCCGCCGCCGGCCTCGCTCGTCGCGCACGCCTATCATTGGCGCCGCAGCCGGGCCCTGCACGCGATCGCCCTCGACGACGCGGCGGCGCGCGAGCTCGCCGCCATCGCCGACGAGCCGCTCGCGCCCGACGCCGAGCGCTACCTGATCGAGGCATACCACGAGGTCGACGCCAACGACCGCGCCCTCCGCCTGGCGACGCGGCTCGCAGCGAGCGAGCGCATCGAGCGCCCGACGCTCGCCGCCTATCTCTACCCGCGCGCGTACTGGCGGCTCGTGCGGGAGGCGGCCGAGACCGAGCAGCTCGATCCCTATCTGCTGCTCGCCGTCATGCGCCAGGAGAGCCTCTTCGACCCGGATGCGGTGTCGCCCGCGGCCGCCTACGGCCTGATGCAGCTCATCCTGCCGACGGCGGCGCAGGTGGCCGGGACGCCGATCACGAGCGTCGAGCTGGCGAATCCGGCGCTCAACATCCGGCTCGGCGCCCGCTATCTCCATCGCCTCCTCGGGCGCACCGACGGCGATCTCGCGAAGGCCGTCGCGGCATACAACGGCGGGGAGGACGCGGTCGCCAAATGGGAGGCCCGCGCCGCCGGCGCCGCCGACGACGAGTTCGTCGAGCGCATCAGCTTCCGGGAGACGCGCGCCTACGTGAAGGCCGTCCTCGGCAACTATCGCCGCTACCGCCGCCTCTACGGGGCGCCCGGCGAGCGCCGCGCGCTGGATGGACGCGCTATGGGTGTCCTGCACGTCGCGCCGCACGTCGACGCCGTCGGGCTCGACTAGGCCCGGCGCCTCTGAGATCGCGCCACGTGCCGCTCGTCACCCGCTTCGCGCCGAGCCCGAACGGTTTTCTCCATCTCGGGCATGCCTACTCGGCTCTGCGTGCATGGGACGCCGCGCGCGCCGTCGGCGGTCGCTTCCTCCTCCGCATCGAGGACATCGACGCCGGGCGCTCGCGCGCCGAGTTCGAGGCCGCGATCCACGAGGATCTCGCCTGGCTCGGCCTCACGTGGGAGGAGCCGGTGCGCCGCCAGTCGGAGCATCTCGCAGACTATGGAGTGCTGCTCGACCGGCTCGAGGGCATGGGACTCCTCTATCCGTGCTTCTGCACGCGTCAGGAGATCGAGACGGCGCTCACCGCGCCGCACGGACCCGAGGGCGCCGTCTATCCCGGAACCTGCCGCGCCCTCCCGCCGGCGGAGCGCGAACGACGCGTCGCCGGCGGGCGCGCCTTCGCGCGACGGCTCGATCTCGCGCGCGCCCTCGCGCGCGCCGGGCCCCTCACCTTCGTCGAGTCGGGCGGCGGCGTGCGGGTCGACCCGCTGCACATGCAGGCGCAGATCGGGGACGTCGTCCTCGCCCGCAAGGACGTGGCGGCGAGCTATCACGTCGCGGTCGTCCACGACGACGCGCTGCAGGGGGTCACCACCGTGATCCGCGGCGAGGACCTGGCGTTCGCGACGCCGCTCCATCGCCTGCTGCAGGCGCTCCTCGCCCTGCCCGCCCCGGAATACCGCCATCACCGGCTGATCACGGACGCCGCCGGGCGGCGGCTCGCAAAGCGCGACGGCGCGGCGACCCTGCGCGCGCTGCGGGCCGCGGGCGCCACGCCGGCCGAGGTGCGCGCCCGGCTGGCGTGAGCGCGCCGCTCTTCGCGTGCGCGCAGGCGGCGGCGGTCTCCCGGACGACCGCCACGTCGCCGCAGCCGCCGAGGAGCTCGACGGGGCTGCGCTTGTCGATGTGGCCGATCAGCCCGCGATACACGCCGTAGCCGACGAGCTCGCGCAGGCGCGGGGAGAAGCGGCGCGCGACCCCCGCGGGTCGACTGCGCCGTCTGCCCTCGAAGTCGTTGGCGGCGAACTCCACGCCGAGGTCGCGCCCGAGCCGGGTGACCTCGGCGAGCACGGCGTCGGCCTCGCCGGCCGAGAGCACGCCTCGACGACGGTGTATCCGTGGCGCTCGATGCGCGCGAGGTGGTCGCTCAGTGCGTCGGTGCTCATGCAACGCTTCCCTCTGGACCGAGGGCGAGCGCATGCGTCAGCTTGGCCGCGAGGCCGCCGAAGCCGCCGTTCGACATGAGGACGACGACGTCGCCCGCCCGCGCCTCGCGCGCGACGAGCGCGCAGATGTCGTCCGCCTGCGCGCACGTTTCGGCCGGGACGCCACGCCGACCGAGAGCGGCGACGATCTCGTCCGTCGACAGGCGCTCCGCCTCCGCCAGCTGCTCGCGCCGGTGCACGGCCGAGAACGTCACCCGGTCGGCGCCGGCGAACGCCTCGGTGAACGCGTCCTGGAAGATCCGCCGGCGCGTGGTGTTCGACCGCGGCTCGAACACGGCCCAGAGCCGGTGCTGCGGGTAGCGCGCCCGCAGCGCCGCGATCGTACCCCGCACCGCGGTCGGATGATGCGCGAAGTCGTCGATCAGCACGATGCCGCCGGCCTCGCCGAGGACCTCCTGGCGGCGGCGCACGCCGCGAAACGTCGCGAGCGTCGCGAGCGCGCCGGCCTCGGGCACGCCGATCGCGCTCGCCAGCGCGACGACGCCGAGCGCGTTCACCACGTTCATCGCCCCCGGGCCGGGACACGCGGCAGCAAGGCGCCGGCCGGACGGGGTGACGATGGTGAAGCGGGTGGCGCGTCCGGTGTCGCCGAGATCGACCGCGCGCCACGCCGCGTCCGCGGCGAGACCGAACGTGATCGCGTCGCGACCACTCGCCGCGACCACCGCCCGCGCCTCGGGGAAGTCGGCGCTCACCACGACCGGCGAGGTGGCCGCCGTACGGCGCAGCAGCTCCGTGAACGCGTGCTTCACGTGCGCCAGGTCGCGATAGATGTCGGCGTGGTCGAACTCGACCGCGGTGAGCAGCAACGCGTCCGGCGCGTAGTGCAGGAACTTCGGCCCCTTGTCGAAGAACGCGGTGTCGTACTCGTCGCCCTCGGTCACGAACCAGGGCCCGCCACCGACGTGGAAGCTCTCGGGGAAGTTCCTGGCGGCGCCGCCGATCATGAACCCGGGATCGCCGCCCGTCTCGCGCAGCACCCAGGCGAGGAGCGCGCTCGACGTGGTCTTGCCGTGCGTGCCGGTGACGACGGCCCGGCGGCGCGCGCGCATGAAGAAGCGCATCAGCGCCTCCGGCATGGAGCAGTACGGGATGCCGCGCTCCAGCACGGCCTCGACCTCGGGATTGCCGCGGGACATGGCGTTGCCGATGACGACGAGATCGGGACGCGGCTCGAGGTTGTCTGCGCTGAAGCCCTCGCGGACGGCCACGCCGAGCCGGGCCAGCACGGTGCTCATCGGCGGATACATCGCGGCGTCGGAGCCGCTGACCCGGTAGCCCGCCTCCTGGAAGAGACCGGCGAGCGCGGCCATCCCGACGCCGCCGATGGCGGTCAGGTGCACGTGGCGCGGCCGCGTCGGCAGCTCAGGCCGAGGCGGTGGCGGCGCGAACGATGAGGTCATGGATCAGCGGACGGAACTCGCGGATCTTGTCGTTGTCGCGGGTCGGATGCACCCGGTTCGAGAGGACGACGATATGCATCGCACGATCGAGGTCGATCCAGAGCGACGTGCCGGTGTACCCGACGTGACCGACGGCGTGGCGCGACAGCTCGACACCGGCAAGGGAATCACGCGTCGCCGGCGTATCCCAACCGAGCGCCCAGGTGGACGATCCGAGCGTGTCGTCCCGCTTCCAGAACTCGCGCACGATGTGGGCCGGCAGGAAGAGGCTCTGGCCCTCGTAGCACTCGCGCAGCACGGTCGCCATGCGATCGATGTCGCGCGCCGAGGAGAAGAGGCCGGCGTGACCGGCGACGCCGCCCATGGCGTACGCGTTGTCGTCGTGCACCTCGCCGCACAGCACGCGGCGCCGCCACGGACAGTGCTCCGTCGGTGCGATCATCTCGGCAATCGGCTCGAGCCGCCGGGTGCGCAGCAGCGAGAGATCGACGAACGAGGTCGAGCGCAGGCCGAGCGGCTTGTAGATGCGCTCGTGACAGAAGCGGTCGAGCGACGTCCCACCGACCTCCTCGATCACGGCGCCGAGCAACATGAACCCGAGGTCGCTGTAGAGCGTGCGCGCACCCGCCGCCGCCTCCGGCCGCTCGCGCTGGATCGCGTCGTACACGTACTCCTTGGCACCGCGACTGGCGAGGAAGTTGATCCGGCCCTCGCGCTCGACGCGCAGGATCTCCTTCCAGTAGGGGCGCCAGGTGGGCAGGCCCGACGTGTTGGCGAGCAGGTGCCGGAACGTGACGTGCGTCTTCCCGTAGACGCCGAAGTTGTGGAAGAACCGCGTCACCCGGTCGTCCAGCGCGACCTTGCGCTCCTTCGCGAGCAGCATCATCGCGATCGAGGTCGCGAGCGGCTTGGTGAGCGAGGCGAGATCGAAGATCGTGTCCTCGCGCATGGGCGACCGCTCGGGATCGCGGGTGCGGTTGCCGACGGCGCGGTGGAACACGATCTGGCCGCCGACGTTGACGAGGACGACGACGCCCGGGAAGGTGTCGCGCGCGACGGCGGCTTCCATCTCCCGTTCGACGTCGGCGAAGCTCACGAGGGACGCACCTCCACCGTCCGCGCGTCGGCATCGACCCGTACCGGCACGCCGAGCGCGAGCGACAGGTTCTCCGACAGATGACCGGCCGGGAACCCCGCGACGACCGGATACGGCGCCCCGGTGAAGAACTCGCGGAACACCGCCGCCGCGACGTCGTCCGCCGTCGCGCCATCGCAGTCGGCGAACGATCCGAGCACGACCGCCGCCACCCGATCGAGCTTGCCGGCGAGGCGGAGCTGCGTGAGCATGCGATCGATGCGATAGGGCCGCTCGGCGACGTCCTCCAGCAGCAGCACGCTGCCGTCGGTCTCCACCGCGAACGCCGTGCCGAGCAGCGCGACGAGCGACGACAGGCAGCCCCCGACGAGCGGACCGGTGGCGACGCCGGGCGCGAGCGTCTCGCTGACGGACTCCTGCCAGGGCGCCCAGGGATTCTCGAGCAGCGCGCGCCAGCGGGCGGCGCTGCGCTCGGTGGCACCTTTGGCGAAGTCGCTCGCGACCATGGGCCCGTGCAGCGCCGGCACGCCGCAGCGATCGACCAGGAAGCCGAGGAGCGGCGAGACGTCGCTGTAGCCGCACACGAGCTTCGGATGACGGCCGAAGAGGGTCGGATCGAGCAGCGGCAGGAGGTGCGTCGTTCCGTAGCCGCCACGGGCGCAGACCACGGCCGCGACCTCGGGCGCCGTGATCATGCGCTCGAGGTCGCGCGCGCGCTCCTCGCGCGTCCCGGCGCAGTAGCGGCGGCGCGCCAGCACGTGCTCGCCGAGCGCGATCTCGTACCCCCAGCCCTTCAGCAGCGCGAGGCCGCGCTCGAGCGCGTCCGGCTTCACGACCCCGGCCGGCGCGACGATCCCGAGGGTCGCGCCTTTCCCGGCTGGCGGTGGAATGATCATCCGAGGCTCGCCGCCGCTCGCTCGTGTCAGCCCTGCGGAAAGAAGCGCCGTCGATCCTCCTGCATCCGCGCTTCGTACGTGCGCTCGAGCGCCAACGTCGAGACGTAGTCGCGGTCGGTGGTCTTGCGCACGCGCCAGATCTCCTGCGCCGCCCGTACGAGCCCCTTCAGCTGCTCGGGAAAGAGCCCCTGGAAGCCGTCGGACTTGGCGATCAGCGGGTTGGGATGCGCCTCCACCAGCACGATCGACGCGCCGGCGACGATGCCGGCGAGCGAGAGCGGGAAGACGAGATCGCGCACGCCGGTGCCGTGCGAGGCGTCGATCGCGACCGGCAGGCCGGAGAGCTGGTAGTGGAACGCGGCCACGCTGCCGAGGTCGAGGGTGTTCCGCGTATAGCGGTTGCAGCTCGTGATGCCGCGCTCGCAGAGGATGACGTTCTCCTTGCCGAGCGCCATCACGCGCTCGACCCAAAGGAGATAGGCCTCGGTGTCGAGGGAGTTTCCGCGCTTGTGGATGATCGGCAGCGGCGTGTCGCGCAGGCGATTCAGCAGCGCCTGGTTCTTGCTGTTGGGCTCGCCGACCTGCAGGCACGCGACGCCGGCGTCCTCGTAGATCGGCACGTCCGCCGCGTCGAGGATCTCGACGACGGTCGGCATCTCGAAAGCGCGCCCTGCCTTGACGATCAGCTCGAGACCGCGGCGGAGCGACTCCTGATCCGACGATCCGAGCCCTTCCCAGCCGCTGTACGGGCTGGAGCGATACTTGACGACGCCGCCGCGCAGACAATGCGCGCCGGCCTCCCTGACCATGCGCGCCGCCTCCATGATCTGCGGCTCGCTCTCGACCGAGCACGGTCCGGCGATCACGACCAGCTCCTCGGCGCCGGTGACGACGGACCCGATGGCCACGATCGAGCGGATGGGATTGAGCGGATCGCCTTTCTGCGCCGCGCGTTTGTACGCGCGCGAGATCGGGATCATGCGCTCGACCCCGGGCATCTGCGCGATCTCTTCCTGTGGCAGACGTGAGATGTCGCCGTAGACGCCGATCAGCGTGACCTGCTCGCCGATCATCTTCCCGGTCTTGTAGCCGAGGGCGTGCAGCCTCTCGTCGACCGCCTGGATCTCGGCGGCGGTCGCGATGGACGACATCTTGACGATCATGAACGAAGCCTCGGGAAGCCTTCGGAGGCCTGCCGAATCAATCGGATATCGCGGATGGAGACGGCTTGCAAAGCCGCGGATCCGCGTCTACTCGTACAGCGGTGAAACTGCGCGAGCCCGAGATGCGGCGCATCGCGTCCTCGGTCGTGACCCGTCTCGAGAAGGCCGGGGTGATGCGTCTCCACGGCAGCCGGGACGCCCTGGAGCAGCGGATCGTCGCCGCCTTCAAGGCGAACATCCGCGCCGAGGAGGACATCGAGGCCGAGGCGGCGCGCTTCGCCGAGTCCCACAGCCGTGAGCTGGTCGGCATGGACCGCCACAAGATCCTGCAGATGGTGAAGGAGCGCATCGCCAAGGAGCGGGGGTTCACACTGTGAGCCGGGTGTCCGAAGGACGCATCTCGGCGCTGTCCCACCTGGTCCTGGCCGAGCTCAAACGGGGCGACGTCACCGACCTGCAGTCCGATCGCCTGGTGCTGCACGAGATCAAGGCCGCGCTCAACGATTTCCTGCAGATCGACGAGGTGCTCGAGGCCAAGGTCCGCCGCAAGATCCAGAGCCTCTCCCGACGCGTGTCCGAAGGTAGCGCCGAGTGGGACGTCCTCTACCGGCAATATTTCGAAGAAGAGAAGCGAAAGCTCGGTCGCTGAGCGACCACCCCGTTGACAAACTCCGGATCGTGTCTAAGTTTGGCGCGGGTTGCATCCCCGCGCGCATTCGGTCCCTCGGACTCGAGGGTCAACCGATCAATAACGCTATGGTTTTCGCCAGGAGGGAAAGGAGAATGCGATGAAGATTCGACCACTTCAAGACCGTGTCATCGTGAAGCGGATCGAGGAGGAGGAGAAGACGAAGGGCGGCATCATCATTCCCGATACCGCCAAGGAAAAGCCCCAGGAGGGCAAGGTCGTCGCGGTGGGCAAGGGCAAGGTCAACGATGACGGCAAGCTCACGCCGCTCGACGTGAAGGTCGGCGACAAGATCCTGTTCGGCAAGTACTCGGGCAGCGAAATCAAGCTGAACGGCGAAGAGCACCTCATCATGCGCGAGGACGACATCCTCGGCATCGTCGAATAAAGCAGCGTAGGCAAGGAGGAACAGCATGCCAGCGAAGCAGGTACGATTTGGTCAGGATGCGCGTGATCGCATTCTGCGCGGGGTGAACATCCTCGCCGACGCGGTGACGGTCACCCTCGGGCCCAAGGGCCGCAACGTAGTCCTCGAGAAGTCCTTCGGGGCGCCCAACATCACGAAGGATGGCGTCACGGTCGCCAAGGAAATCGAGCTCGAGGACAAGTTCGAGAACATGGGCGCCCAGATGGTGAAGGAGGTCGCCAGCAAGACGTCGGACGTCGCCGGTGACGGCACGACGACCGCCACCGTCCTGGCGCGCGCCATCTTCGCCGAAGGCATCAAGATGGTCGCCGCCGGCCACGATCCGATGAGCCTGAAGCGCGGCATCGACCGCGCGGTCGGCGCGATCGTCGACGAGCTGAAGAGCCTGTCGAAGCCCACCAAGGATCAGAAGGAGATCGCCCAGGTCGGCACCATCTCCGCCAACAACGACTCCACGGTCGGCGAGATCATCGCGGAAGCGATGAACAAGGTCGGCAAGGAAGGCGTCATCACCGTCGAGGAGGCGAAGGGCCTCGAGACGACGCTCGAGGTCGTCGAGGGCATGCAGTTCGACCGCGGCTATCTCTCGCCCTACTTCGTGACCGACCCCGAGCGCATGGAGGTCGTGCTCGAGGACGCCTATCTCCTGATCCACGAGAAGAAGATCAGCGCGATGAAGGACCTCCTGCCGGTGCTGGAGCAGATCGCCAAGACCGGCCGGCCGTTCATCCTGATCGCCGAGGACGTCGAGGGCGAGGCGCTCGCCACGCTCGTCGTCAACAAGATCCGCGGCACGCTCCAGTGCGTGGCGGTGAAAGCCCCCGGCTTCGGCGACCGCCGCAAGGCGATGCTGGAAGACATCGCCATCCTCACCGGCGGCAAGGTCATCGCCGAGGAGCTCGGCATCAAGCTCGAGAGCATCACGCTCAACGATCTCGGCAAGGCCAAGCGCATCGTCGTCGACAAGGACAACACCACGATCGTCGACGGCGCCGGCAAGCGCAACGACATCGAGGGGCGCATCAAGCAGATCCGCGCCCAGATCGAGGAGACCACCTCCGACTACGACCGCGAGAAGCTGCAGGAGCGCCTCGCCAAGCTGATCGGCGGTGTGGCGGTGATCAAGGTCGGCGCCGCGACCGAGGTCGAGATGAAGGAGAAGAAGGCACGCGTCGAGGACGCGCTCCACGCGACCCGCGCGGCGGTCGAGGAAGGCATCGTGCCGGGTGGCGGCGTCGCGCTGATCCGCGCCTCGTCGGCGCTCGACGGCGTGAAGGGCACGAGCGACGAAGAGAAGGTCGGCATCAACATCATCCGGCGCGCCGTCGAGGAGCCCTGCCGCTGGATCGCCAACAACGCCGGCTGGGAAGGCTCGATCGTCCTCGACAAGGTCAAGAACAGCAAGGGCGCGCACGGCTTCAACGCCCACAGCGAGGAGTTCGAAGACCTCATGAAGGCCGGCATCATCGACCCGACGAAGGTCGTTCGTACCGCGCTGCTGAACGCCTCGTCGGTGGCGGGGCTCCTGCTCACCACCGAAGCCACGGTCGCGGAGAAGCCGGACGAGAAGCCGGCAGCCGGCGCCGCGCCCGGTATGGGCGGCATGGGTGGAATGGGAGGCATGGGCGGCATGATGTAGCCGCGCCGCCGGCCCACCCGGCTCGCATCGCGAGACAGCCCCCCGGTCGTGGTCTACGGCCGGGGGGCTTCTTCGTCTGCGTGCGGCGCCAGGGCGACGGCCGCGAGCGCGGCCGCGAGCAAGCCGACGTCGCGTGTGATCGTGAGGATCGTCACCGGCGCCCGCACGCTGCCGAAACAGCCACAGTCGATGTTGATGTCGCGCGCCAGGGCCTGCCCCGCGGCCAGGGTGAACGCGGCGAGCAGCGCCGCGGCGAGGATGCCGGCCGCGCGCGCGCTCCGCGCCCGCAGCAGGCCGATGCCGCAGGCGATCTCGACCCCCGGGATCGCCGCCGCAAAGGGCGCGACCAACGCCGCGGGCAGCAGCCGATAGTTCGCCACGTCCAGCGCGAAGGTGCGGACGTCGGCGAGCTTCGCGATCCCCGCATAGAGGAACAGCGCGGCCAGCCCGGCGCGGAGCACCCATCCGAGGACCGCTCGCATGGTGGCCGGCGGCGTCCTCAGTCGCAGACGTCGCACGGCCCGGAGGCCGCGAGGCCGCCGCCGTCGCGCCAGGCCGCAAAGCCGCCGCGCAGAACGCGAACGTCGCGATAGCCCCCCGCACTCAGCGCGTGCGCCACCTGGTCGGCGTCGGCGTCCTTCTCCCCGTAGAGGATCACCGTGGAGTACTTGGCGACGTTGCCGAGCCAGTCCGGCGCGTCGGCGCTGCAGGGCAGGTGCACGGCATCGACGACGTGGCCCTCGGCGTACTCCGCCGCGTTCCGGACGTCGCCGAACACGGCCTCGTTGGCGGCGAGCAGGGCCTCGGCAGCGGCGACGTCGATCACCGGCGGCCCCGACGCGGCGACACGGCACTCGCTTGCCCCCGGGATCTCCGGCTCGAACGGCCGCAGGAGCGCCACGCCGTCGGCGCGGATCGCGTTCAGGAGCAGTCCGAACGCCGCGCCGACGACCGCGAGGCTCGCGCTATGACGGAGAAGAGCCATCGGGCGTGCCATTCTTGCGCTCCCCTCCGCCGCCCGCAACCATGGCCCGCGCGCCGCCGGCGGCACGTCGATCCGGCGCGCGGGCGGACTATCGCGCCGAAAGTGCCGAAACCCCCGGGCGTTGACTTCCCAGCGTCTGCTCCTATAGCTTTTGTTGTTTCCTTCGACGCGGCCAGGCGTTCCGCAAAGGGTCCCGATCCAGACGGATTCGTATGTTCGACACGTTAGGCGACAAGCTCGAGCTGGTCTTCAAGAAGCTCCGCGGCCACGGCCGGATCACGGAGCGGCACATGACCGAGGCGATCCGCGAGATTCGCCTCGCCCTGCTCGAGGCCGACGTCGCCCTGCCGGTCGTGCAGGCGTTCTGCGAGCGCGTGCGGCAGCAGGCGGTCGGCCAGGACGTGCTGCGCAGCCTCACGCCCGAGCAGCACCTCATCAAGTTCGTCCACGAGGAGCTGACGCGCACGATGGGCGGCGAAACCGCCACCCTCGACCTCGGCTCGAACCCGCCGATCATCATCATGCTGGTCGGTCTGCAGGGCTCCGGCAAGACGACGACCGCCGCCAAGCTCGCCCGCCATCTCAAGACGGAGCGGGGGCGGCGTCCGTACCTGGTGCCGGCCGACGTCTACCGGCCTGCCGCGATCGAGCAGCTGACGACGCTCGGGCGCCAGATCGACTGTCCGGTGCATCCCTCCACCGGCGACATGGACCCGGTGGACATCGCCCGCGCCGCGCTCACCGCCGCACGCACCCAGGCGCTCGATACGATCATCTTCGACACCGCCGGCCGGCTGCACATCGACGACGCGCTCATGCGCGAGCTCGAGCGCATCAAGGCCGCCGTGTCGCCGAAGTACGTGCTGCTCGTCGCCGACGCGATGACGGGTCAGGACGCGGTGAACGTCGCGCAGGGGTTCCATCAGCGTCTTGCGGTCGACGGCGTGGTGCTGACGAAGCTCGAAGGCGACGCCCGTGGCGGCGCGGCGCTCTCGATCCGCGAAATGAGCGGTGCGCCGATCTTCTTCGTCGGCATGGGCGAGAAGCTCGAGGCGCTGGAGCCCTTCCATCCGGACCGGATGGCGTCGCGGGTGCTCGGCAAAGGCGACATTCTCTCCCTCATCGAAAAGGTCGAGGCCGCCTACGACGAACGGCAGGCCGAGGTCCTCGAGCGCAAGCTGCGCAAGAACGAGTTCACGCTCGAGGACTTTCGCGATCAGCTGCAGATGGTGAAACGTCTCGGATCGATGGGCGAGATCCTCGGCATGATCCCCGGCATGAAGAAGCTCACCTCCAAGCTCGATCCGGGCGCGGCGGACGGTGAGCTGAAGAAGATCGAAGCGATCATCAACTCCATGACCAAGCAGGAGCGCCGCAACGACACGCTGATCAACGGCAGCAGACGCCAGCGCATCGCGCTCGGCAGCGGCACGAGCGTGTCCGACGTCAACAAGTTCCTCAAACAATATACCCAAACGAAGAAGATGATGAAGAAGCTCACCAAGCTCGGTCGCCCGGGTGGTGGCAATCCCTTTTCCCAGCTGATGCCCGGCTGACGGGCGCGAGAGGAGCACTATGAGCGTTACCATCCGGCTTGCCAGACACGGCACCAAGAAGCACGCCTTCTACCGCATCGTCGTCGCGGACAAGCGCGCCCCGCGTGGGGGGCGTTTCATCGATCAAGTCGGCACGTTCGATCCACTTCCAAACCCGCCGCGGGTTGACTTCAAAAAAGAAAAACTCCATGAGTGGATTCGCCGGGGAGCCCTACCGTCGCTGACCGTCTCTCAACTCATGAAGAGAGCGGGCGTCGCGCCGGCTTCGTCCGAGAGCCATCCCGGGCGGGAGGCGTCATGAAAGAGCTGGTGCAGTATCTGGCCCGCTACCTCGTCAACAACCCGGATGCGGTCGAGGTCAAGGAAACGCAGGGCGATACGGCATCAGTTCTGGAGTTGAAAGTCGCGCGCGAAGACCTCGGCAGAATCATCGGCAAGCAAGGCCGCACCGCCAAGTCCATTCGGACCATCCTCAACGCGGCCGCCTCACGGACCAATCGCAAGGTGGTGTTGGAGATCGTCGAGGACAAATAGGCGACCGATGCCGTCGCGCGTCCGTAGCCATGAGCGAAGCAGCAGGGAGAACGTCGCCGCAGCGGCTCGTGCCGCTGGGCGAAATCGTCGGCACCCACGGTGTCGGCGGACTGCTTCGTTTCCATCCCTATAGCGACGTCGCTGCGGCGCTGAGCCCGCCGCGCTCCGTCTATCTGCAACGTCGGCCCGCGGATGACGTGGCGGCGTGGGAGCGGCGGCGTCTCGTCGGCGCCAAGCCCCATGGGCGCCTGGTCCTCCTGCGCTTCGAGGACCTCGCCGCCATCGAGACGGCGTCCCCGCTGATCGGCATGGTCGTCGCCGTCCCCGAGGATACGCTCCCGGCCGTGGCGCCCGGCGAGTTCTACGCGTACCAGCTCGAGGGACTCGAGGTCGTCACGGAGCGCGGCGATCGCCTCGGCATCGTCGATCACCTCATTCCGACCGGCAGCAACGAGGTCCTGGTCGTACGCGAGGGCGCGCGCGAGCACCTGATCCCGGTGATCGCCGACGTCGTCCGGCACGTCGATCTCGTCGCCCGCCGCATCGTGATCGAGCCGCTCGAGGGTCTGCTCGACTGAGCCATGCGCATCCATCTGCTCACGATCTTCCCCGAGTTCTTCGCGACGCCGCTCGCGGTGGGAGTGCCGAAGCGCGCGCGTGACGCGGGCGCGCTGTCGGTGTCGCTCGTCGACCTGCGCGAGTACACGCACGACCGCCACCGCTCGACCGACGACTCCCCCTACGGTGGCGGCGCCGGGATGGTGATGAAGGCCGAGCCGATCGTCGACGCGCTCGATGCCGTCCGTACCGGCGCTCCCGATGCCCGCCGCGTCCTGCTGTCGCCGCGCGGCGCCGTGTTCTCGCACGCACGCGCCGCGGCACTGGCGAGCGAGCAGGATCTCGTGCTCGTGTGCGGGCGCTACGAGGGCGTCGACGAGCGCGTGCGGCACTTCGTCGACGAGGAGCTGTCGATCGGCGACTACGTCCTCTCGGGCGGGGAGGCGGCCGCGTTGGTCGTGCTCGACGCCGTCGCGCGCCTGCTCCCGGGTGTCCTCGGCAACGCCGAGTCCGCCGAGAGCGAGTCGTTCACGAGCGGCTTGCTCGAGTACCCGCACTACACCCGACCGGAGGTCGTTCGCGGCCACCGCGTCCCGCCGGTGCTGCTGTCGGGCGACCACGCGGCCGTCGCGCGCTGGCGCGACGCCGAGGCGCGCGCGCTCACGCGCCGCGTCCGGCCGGATCTGCTGGAGCAGTGACGATGGCCCTGCTCTACGTGGCGCTGCTGCATTTTCCCGTCTACGACAAGAACGGCGCCGTCGTCACGTCCGCGGTCACCCACATGGACATCCACGACATCGCGCGCTCGGGACGGACTTTCGGCGTGCGTCGTTTCTACGTGGTGACGCCGGTGGCCGCGGCGCGCGAGCTGTCGGAGCGCATCCTCGCGCATTGGGGCACCGGCCACGGCGCCGTCTACAACCGTACCCGCAAGGACGCGCTCGCGATCGTTCGCCTGACGCAGGATCTCGACCGCACGATCACCGACGTGGAGCACGACGCCGGCGCGCCTCCCCTTCTGCTCGTGACCTCCGCCCGGACCCGTCATCCGACCATCGGCTACGGGAGCCTGCGTCGCCTCGTCCATGAAGGCGGGCGGCCGCTCCTGGTGCTGCTCGGCACCGGCTGGGGGCTCACCGAAGAAGTCGTCGGTCGCGCCGATCACCTGCTCCCTGCGATCACCGGCATCGACGACTACAACCACCTTTCCGTTCGCACCGCGGCGGCCATCATCCTCGACCGGATGTGCGGCTCGCGAGACCAGGCAGAGGAGGCCTTGTCATGAATCTCATCGACAACATCGAGAGCCAGCAGCTGAAGCCGCAGCAAGTGGAGTTCCGTTCCGGCGATACGCTGCGCGTGCACGTGCGCATCGTCGAGGGTGAGAAGGAGCGCATTCAGGTATTCGAGGGTGTCTGCATTCGCCGGAGCGGCGGCAGCAGTCGCGAGACGTTCACGGTGCGAAAGACCTCGTACGGCGTCGGCGTCGAGCGCACCTTCCCGGTCCATTCACCGCGCATCGATAAGATCGACGTCACGGCGCGCGGCCGCGTGCGGCGCGCGAAGCTCTACTACCTACGCGAGCTCTCCGGCAAAGCGGCACGCATCCAGGAAGATACCGGCGCTCGCTGAATCCCGCGGATGGGCTCGCGTACACGAGCCCATCCGCGGTTCCGTCTCACCCTTCATCGACGGCCATCAGCATCCCGGCCGGCCCGTCGCTCGTCAGCACGACCTCCAGCCCCACGCCGGTACCCGCCTCGCAACCCCTCAGCACGTGGGTGCGAATGCGGTGCGCGGGAACGTCCAGCAGATCGCAGACGTTGGCGAACGAATACGGCCAACGCCGGTCACTGGACAGCAACCACCCGCGCGCATTGCGATACAATCGTCGGCAGGCGCCGTCCCGCGCCGTGCGATATCGGCCGAGGTCCTCGAGCGCCTGCTCGAGGACCGCGAGCGCGAGACGAAACTCGCCCGACCGTTCGGTCGTGGCCGCCCACAGCTCCTGGAACTGCAGCGGCGACACGTATCCCTCGTTCGCGTGCTGATCGAGCGGCACCATCAGGTCGATTGTTGTCCTGGCGATATGTCGTGTCCTCCCTGTTCAGAAGCTAAGGACGCAGACGTCCGCTGTAATCACGCGCCGTGTCGCGGCGAACGCGCACGGCGGCGGGTTCGCACGCGAAGAAGAGGCGATGGTCGACGCGGTCCGGACGGGCGGCGGATGCCGCAGCGGACCCTACTGCGACTGCCGCATCTCGCGCGTGCGATCCTCGACCATGCGCGCGTCGCCCTCGAACGTGGCGCCCTCGACGATGATCAGCACCTTCGTCTCGATGGTGCCGATGACCCGACCGCCTGGACGTATCTCCACGCGCTCGGCGCCGAGAATCTGCCCGCGGACCTCACCCGAGACGACGAGGCTCGTCGGCCAGATGGTACCGTGCAGCTGCCCGCCCTCGGAGATGACGAGGAGATCACTCGCGCGGACCTCGCCACGGAGACGGCCGTCGATGCGGGTCGGCGTCGTGAAAGCCAGCTTGCCGCTGACCTGGGTGCCGGGATCGAGGAACGAGCGGATCTCGCGCCAGCCGATCAGTCCCGCCTCGGGGACCGGGGCCGTGATCGGCCTGGGGGCGTGAGGCCGTTGCGCCGCCGGTTCCCGTCGTCGCCGCCAACGTTCGCGCACGTCTCCTCTCTAGATCATCTGGCGGGCGCGGGGAAGACGTGACATGCGACCGAATGGCCGCCGGCGCCCTCCTCCAAAGGTGGGACCTCGCGGCGGCAGCGCTCCTCCGCGAACGGGCAGCGCGGATGGAAGGCACAGCCCGGGGGCGGATTGATGGGGCTCGGCACGTCGCCGCCGAGCCGCATCCGCTCCTTCGATGCCCCCGGATGAGGATTCGGCACGGCGGACAGCAACGCGCGCGTGTACGGATGCCGCGGATTCCGATACAGCTCGTCGCGTGGCGCGTGCTCGACGATCTTGCCGAGATACATCACGGCGACCCGGTGACTCACGTGCTCGACGACGCGCAGATCGTGCGAGATGAAGAGATACGCGAGCTCCATCTCCTCCTGCAGCTCGCGGAGGAGGTTCAGTACCTGCGCCTGGATCGAGATGTCCAGGGCGGAGACCGGCTCGTCCGCGACGATGAAGCGCGGGCCCACGGCGAGGGCCCGGGCGATGCCGACGCGTTGACGCTGGCCGCCGCTGAACTCGTGCGGGTAGCGGTCGTAGTGCTCGGGCCGCAAGCCGACGCGCGCGAGAAGTTCCTCGACCCGGCGGCGTTTCTCGGCGCCGCGTGCCAGGTCGTGGATCTCGAGACCCTCTGCGACGATCGCGCCGACCCGCATCCGCGGATTCAGCGAGGCATAGGGATCCTGGAAGACGATCTGCATGTCGCGCCGCATGCGACGCAGCTCGCCGCCCGACAGGCCCAGCACGTCGCGCCCCTCGAACGCGACGGAGCCAGCCGTCGGCTCGATCAAACGGAGGACGCAGCGGCCGAGCGTCGATTTGCCGCACCCCGACTCGCCGACGACGCCGAGCGTCTCACCCCGCCGGATCGTGAGATCGACCCCATCGACGGCGTGGATGCGCGCGCGCGAACGACCGAAGAACCCGCCACCGAGCCTGAACTCCTTGCGCAGGCCGCGCACCTCGACCAGCGGCGTCTCATTCATACGCGAATGCACGCCGCCAGGTGCGCCGGCGCCTTCTCCTCGAGTGGGGGGTCGACCGCGGCGCATTGATCGATCGCGCGCGGACAGCGGTCGCGGAAGCGACAGCCGCTCGGCAACCGCAGCAGGCTCGGGACGGTGCCCGGGAGCGCGTGGAGGTAGCGCTCCGACCCGCCGAGGCGGGCAACGGCATCCAGCAGGGCGACCGTATAGGGATGACACGGGCGCTCGAACACATCGCGGACCGAGCCGTACTCGACGATCCGGCCCGCATACATCACAGCGACGTCGTCCGCCTGCTCCGCCACGATACCGAGGTCGTGCGTGATCAGCAGCATCGCCATGCCGAGACGCTCCCGCAGGCTGCGCAGGAGATCGAGGATCTGCGCCTGGATGGTGACGTCGAGCGCCGTCGTCGGCTCGTCGGCGATCAGCAGGCTCGGCTCGCACGCGAGCGCCATCGCGATCATCGCCCGCTGTCGCATGCCGCCGGAGAGCTCGTGCGGATAGCTGGCCGCGCGCCGCTCGGGCTCGGCGATCTCGACCAGGCGGAGCGCCTCGACCACCCGTGCCCGCGTCGCGGCACGCCCGAGTCCCTGGTGCAGCCGGATCGCCTCGGCGATCTGGTTGCCGATCGTGAAGACGGGATTGAGCGACGTCATCGGCTCCTGGAAGATCATGGCGATCTCCTTGCCGCGCACTCGCCGCATCTCGCGCTCGGAGAGCGTCAGGAGATCCCGGCCCTGATAGGCGATGGATCCGCCGACGATCCGTCCCGGGGCCGTGACGAGCCGCAGGATGGAGAGTGCCGTGACGCTCTTGCCGCAGCCCGACTCGCCGACGAGGCCGAGCGTCCGTCCGTGGCGGATGGTGAAGCTCACTCCATCGACGGCACGCGCCACGCCTTCCGCGGTCTCGAAGTGCGTATGGAGGTCGCGCACCTCGAGCAGCGCGGCCGCCGGGTCGATCAGGCGACGCTCGGCCACGCTCATCCCCGCGCTCCGCTGGTGTGCGGATCGAGGACGTCACGCAGATAGTCGCCGAGGAAGTTGAACGCCATGATCGCCACGAAGATAAAGACCCCCGGAGCCAAGATCCAGGGGAACTGCGCGATGCTCTGGACGTTCTGCGCGTCGGCGAGCAGGTTCCCCCAGCTCGCGCTCGGCTCCTGGATGCCGAGGCCGAGCAACGAGAGCGCGCTCTCGCCGAGGATGAAGCCGGGGATGCTCAACGTCGCGGCCACGATCGTGTAGCCGAAGGTCGCGGGGATGACGTGGCGGACGATGACCCGGCTCCGGGTCGCGCCGAGGGCGCGCGCCGACTGGACGTACTCGCGCTCGCGGATCGACGCGACCATGCCGCGGATGATGCGCGCGAATCCGGCCCAGCGGATGAAACTCATGATGATGACGATCATGAAGAAGGTCTGCGCCGAGCTCAGTGAGGGCGGAATGAGCGCCGCGAGCGCGAGCAGGAAGTAGAAGGACGGCAGCGACATCAGCACCTCGGTGGCGCGCATGATCACCTCGTCGGTCCAGCCGCCGAAGTACCCCGCGACCGCGCCGGCGACGATACCGATCGCGAAGCTGATCGCGACGCCGACGACACCCACCGTCAGGCTGATGCGTCCGCCGTACAGGATGCGCGAGAACAGATCGCGGCCGAGACCATCCGTGCCGAGGAAGAAGACGTGATCGTCCGGGCGTGCGGTGGTGAGGAGGACGCCGCGGGTGAGCCACGCGAGCGGAACCTCGGCGGCAGCGGGTCGGTAACGGCGGCCGCCGCCCGGCACCGGCTCGAGGGGGTGCGTATAGAGCATGCCGTCGGCGCGCCAGCGTCCGGGCGCATGCATGCGGATCGGCGACGGCGGGCAGTTCGGGAACTCCCGGTACTGCGTCGCGTAGCCGGAGGGCGCGATCCACGGTGCCAGCAGCGCGCTCGCATACAAGACGACCAGCACGACCAGGCTGCCGATCGCCGTCCAGCTCGCTCGATACGCCCGCATGCGCCGCTCAGCGCGCCGCCTCGAGCGTGGTGAAGTCGATACGCGGATCCACGAGGGTGAGCGCGACGTCGGCCAGCAGGTTGCCGAGCAGCAGGAGCACCGCGCTCATCAGGACCGATCCCATCACGAGGTAGAGATCGAGCGAGCGAACGGCGTCGAGCATCAGCGTGCCGAGACCCTGTAGATTCATCACGGCCTCGACCAGCGCCGCGCCGCCGAGCAACGTGCCGAGCTCGTAGCCGGCGAGCGTGACGAAGGGATTGAGGGCGTTCCTCATGATGTGCTTGCCAACGACCCGCCACTCCGGAAGTCCCTTGGCGCGTGCCGTCCGCACGTACTCCGCGTGCTGGATCTCGAGGATGTTGCTCCGCATGAGCCGCATCAGGCTCGCCATGCCACCCGTACCGAGGACGATCACCGGCAGCACGAGGTGCTGCACGCGATCGCCGATGCGTTCGAGCGGCGAGAGCAACGGATAGTCGAACGACGTCGTGCCGCCGACGGGAAACCACCCCGTCTCGAGCGCGACGTACATGAGCAGGAAGGCGAGAAAGAAGCTCGGCACCGACATGCCGAGGAACGACAGGAACGACAGGCTGCGATCGGTCACGGACCCGCGACGCAGCGCCACGATCGTGCCAATGGGGATCGCCAATGCCCACGTGAACACCATGCTGGTGACGGCGAGCACCACCGTGTTGAAGGCGCGGGTGGCGATCAGATCGAGCACGGCGACGCGGTAGGCGATCGAGATGCCGAGATCGAGGTGCAGGACGCGCCACACCCAACGCAGGTAGCGCACCACGAGCGGCTGGCCGTAGCCGAACTCGATCTCCATCTGGTGGATCACCTCGGGCGAGATCGAAGGGTTGAGGCGCAGCGTGCTGAAGAAATCGCCCGGCGCCAACGCCACGACCACGAACGACAGGAACGTGATGCCGACGAGCAGCGGGATCATCTGCAGGAGCCGGCGGAGGATGAAACGCGACATCGCGGCTCAGGGGCGAATGGCGATGCGCTCCGGCCGGGAGAGGCCCCAGACCGTGAGATCGAATCCGTCGAGGTACGATTTGTACGCGACGAACTGCTCCTGGCGCACGAGCTGGATCAGCGGCAGCTCCCGATGGAGGATCTCCTGGATGCGCCAGTAGTGGAGCTTCCGGGCGCCGAGGTCGAGCTCGCGCGCGCCGAGGTCGAGCTCGTGGTCGATCTCGGCCTCCCAGGGAGTCGCCGGCCGCTCCTGGTTCGGCTGCCAGAGGTGCAGATTGCCCGAGGAGCGCAGCAGGTTCGACGCGTTGTGCGGCTCGACACCGCCGGTGAATCCCATGACCATCGCGTCCCACTCGAAATTGGTGGAGAGCTTCTCCACCAGGGTCGTGAACTCGAGCGGCCGGTAGTTCACACGGATGCCGAGCTTGGTCCAGTCCTCGACGAGGATCGAGCACAGGCGCTCGCGCACCTGGTTGCCGGCATTGGTCGCGAGATCGAACTGCAGCGGGTTGCCGTGCGCGTCCTCGCGGATGCCGTCGCCGTCGCGATCGACGTAACCGCCGTCCGTGAGCAGCGCGCGGGCGTGATCGAGGTCGTAGGCGTACGGTTCGAGATTGGGATCGTAGAAGATCTTGTTCTCCGGCGAGATCGCCGACGTCGCACGCTCGCCGTGGCCGAAATAGGTGTTGGCGACCATGCTCTTGGCGTCGACCGCGTGCGCCACCGCCTGGAGGAAGTGCGGATCCGTGAACCAGTCGAGCCGCGGGTCGCGCTTGCCGTCCTTCACGTAGTGGGCCGGATTGCGATTGAAGCTGACGAACAGCATGCCGGTGTCGAGGCCGATGCGCTGCAGGGTCACCTGGAGCCGCGCGGCGCGCCCGCGGATGTCGTCGATCTCCTCCGGCCGCGGCGAGTAGTAGTGCAACTGGTTGTCGAGGAACTTGAGGTACATCGTGTTCTGATCGGGCACGATCAGGATGGCCTGCTCCGCCGTCCGCGGCAGCCGGCCATCGCCCTCGTCCTTCCGCCACCAGCCGTCCCATCGCTGGTAGTGCAGCAGCTGTGCCGGGACGTAGCGGACCATGCGATACGGCCCGGTGCCGACGATCTTCTCCGGCGGCGTATCGATCCCCCACATCTGGGCGAAGGTCCCGTCGCGGAGCGGCTTGCCGAGGATGTGCTTCGGCAGGATGGGGAAGCCGATGCTGTTGAGCAGCGGCGCGAACGGCTCGGCGAGGTGCAGCCGCACGGTGAGCGGGTCGGCGGCCTCCACGTCGATACGCCTTCCCGCGACGGTCAGCACGTGCTTCAGGCTGTTCGGGATCTTCGGGTCGTAGATCGCGTCGAAGGTGAAGACGACGTCGTCCGCGGTGAACGGCTCGCCGTCGTGCCAACGCACGCCGGGGCGGAGGTGGAACGTCCACGTCGTTCCCGCGTCGTCGTGCTCCCAGCTCGCCGCCAGCACCGGATCCGGAAGCGTCGTGTGCGGATCGAGCCGGACGAGGCCCTCGAAGACGTCGCCGACGGCCGCGGACGAGGCAGCGTCGACCGAGAGGAGCGGATTGAACGTCTTCGGGTCGCTGATCGTCGCCGTCACCAGCCGGTCGCCCTGGCGCAGCCGGTCCCCGGCGCCGTCCCGTCGGCAGCCGGCGACCGCCAGCGCGACGAGGGCGAGCATCGCCAGCCGGCGCGGCCCGCTCACGAGAGGCGCTCGCGACGGGCGCTCACGAAGCGCCCTCGGAGTAGCGGTCGAGCGACATCTCCTGCACGCCGTCCTGCACGGGAAAGGCGAACAGGTCGTCGCGCACGCTTCCGTTGAGCGTCGGCGGCTCGTACCGTATACGGACGCGCCGTCCCGCGGGCTCGAGCCGCAAGTCGACGTCGAGCGGCATCGAGATCCCGCCGATCGTACGGTACTCGGCGAATGCGACGCGCAGGACCTGGCCGACCTCCGGCAGGGTGGTCTCGGTGGCCGCGGGCAGCAGCGGGTCGCCGCTATACCAGAGGTCCTGACCTCCGCCCGCGATCGGCACGTGGACGCGCACCATGCCGGCGTCGTCGTCGAAGCCGACCGTCGCGGTCCCCGTCGCCCGGCGCTCGGGCGGCAAGCCCACGAGCGCCGCGACGACATCGGCCACGCGCAACGGGACGCCGACCCAGGCGCCGATGCTGGCGGCGCTCGCGGGCCCACGGTACGTCCGATGGTCGCGTCGCACCCACACCGCGAGCTCACGCTCGTTGGCCGTCACGACCGCGAGCGCTCCGAGCGGCGACAGGATCTCCAGACGGAAGCGATCCGGAGGCGCGACCACCACCGCGTGCCGCGATCCGACCTTCTCGTCCGCGCTCTCGTAGGAGATGTGCGCGATCCCGCGCAACGTCGTGATGGCACGCCGGCGGGCGGCGAGACCGGCGAGCAGGGTCTCCGAGGCAGGGAGAACGCCGACTCGCGGAGGACGGGGACGCGCCGGGCGGCAGCCGGCGGCCGCCAGGATCGCCGCGCAGGTGAGCGCGATCGCCAGACGGCGATCACGATCCGGTGTCACTCGTCCGTGTTCCCGCCCCGAGCAACTCGAGCTTGCCCTTCAAGCGGTCGATCTGCTCCGGCTCCTTGGCCTTGTGCAACGCCTCGGTGTAGACGCGGATGGCCTCGCGCGGACGACCGACCTTCTCGTACGCGTCGCCGAGATGCTCGGTGACGGTGGGGTCCTCCCCCGCGAGCTCGATGGCGTGCTCGAGCTGCTCCACCGCGCGCTGGTAGTCACCGCGCTGATAGTACACCCACGCGAGCGAATCGATGTAGAAGCCGTCGTTCGGCTCGATCGCGAGCGCGCGCCGTATGAGGCTCTCGGCCTCGTCGAGACGATTGCCCTGCTCGGCATAGGTATAGCCGAGATAGTTCAACGCCGCGGCGTTCTGCGGGTTGATGGCGATCGCCCGTTTCATGAGCTCGATCGCCTTGGGCTTGTTCTTCGCCTCGTCGTAGAGGGCGCCGAGGCTGAAGATCTGCTTGTCGTCGTTCGGGTCGATTGCGACGGCCTCTTCCATGGCGGCGATCGCGCGCGGGTAGTTCTTCTGCTCGCGGTACACCGCGCCCATGTAGCTCAGCAGCTCGGGGTTCCGTCCCTTGACCGAGAGCGCGTGCTCGAGCTCCGCGATCGCCGCCGCGTCCTTCCCCTGCTTCTGGTAGATCGCGGCGATCTGCACGCGGCTGTCGACGTAGTACTCCGCCTCGGGCTTGATCTTACCGAAGATGTCGAGCGCCTTCGGGTACTCCTTGGTTTCCGCGTACACGGATCCCAGGTAGTACCGGACGCGATCGTTGTCCGGCTCGGCCGCGAGGACGAGGTTGAGCTCCGTCGCGGCGCGGTCGTACTCGCCCTTCTCGAAGTAGATGAGGGCGATCTTGATGCGCGTCTCCTCGGGGTCGGTCTCGATGGTCTCGAGGGCATGGTATTGCAGGAGTGCCTCGTCGAGCTGCTTCTGGCCGATGTACAGGCCGCCGAGCCGCTTGCGGACGAGCGCGCTGTTGGGGTTGGCGGCGAGGATCTCCTGATAGAGCTCGATCGCGCGGCCGGGCTGCTTCTCGAGCTCGTAGAGCATCGCGAGATCCATGAGGATGAGCTCGGATTGCGGGTTCCGCTTGAGGGCCTCGCGGTAGTAGTGTTCTGCCCTGTCGTAGCGACCGGCCGTCGCGTTGACGCGGCCGAGATAGTAGTAGCCGAGAACGGACCGCGGATTGAGACGGATCAGCTTCTCGAGCGTTGCGACCGCCTCGTCGTACTTGCCTTGCTTGCCGTAGAGGGCGCCGAGGTACAGGTACGCCTCCTGGTTCTCGGGCTCGACGTGCAGCACGTGGATGTACTGGTCTGCAGCCTCGTCCGGACGGTTCAACGCGGAGAGGATCCCGGCCAGCAGCAAGCGGCCCTCGGTGTTGTCGGGCCGCATCTCGACGACGCGCTGGCAGTGCTGCAGCGCCTCCTCGAGCGCGCCCTTGCGGACGAGCAGCATGGCGAGGCGGAGCTGCAGCAGCGGGCTCGAGGGATCGCTCTCGACGGCCTCACGAAATGCGCGCAGCGCGAGCTCGTAGTTGCCATCGTTGAGCGCGACCTCTCCGGTGACGAAGCGCCCCATCGCCCGCACCTGCGGAGGCTGCGCCTCCGCCCGACCGGGCGACACCCCGGCGCGCGGATCCCAGTCGAGATGTGCCGGCGGTGGCGGCAGCTGACGACGCGGCAGTCCGCAGCCGGCGGCGAGAAGCAGCCCCGCAATCACCAGGCCGAGGCGGACGGAGTGATGCATGGCGGTAAGTGCGCAACGTATCACGCGCTTTCGGCGACCGTCAACGCGCTACGTCGCGCCCATGCACTGTCATACCGCAACCGCCGCGATCTACCTGTCCAGACCTTCGAGCCGCTCGATGACCTGATCCATCAGCCAGCCGGGCGTCGAGGCGCCCGCCGTCACGCCGATGTTCTCGCAGCCTCTCACCCATTGGGGATCGAGCTCGGTCGCGTCCTCGATGTGGTAGGCGGTGGCGCCCTCCTCGCGGCACACCTCGGCGAGATGGCGGGTGTTCGAGCTGTTCTTGCCGCCGACCACGATCACGACCTGGACATCGCGCGCCAGCTCGCGCGCGGCCTCCTGGCGCTCGATGGTCGGATTGCAGATGGTGTTGAAGATCTTCACCTCTTTGCAGCGCGGCGCGAGCTCGGCGAGGAGCGCCGCCAGCAGCTCGGTCTCCTGCGTCGTCTGCACGACGACGCCGATCCGTTTCGGCAGGTGGACGTTCTTCACGTCCTCCGGATGCTCGATGACGGTCGCCTTGCCGCCAGCGTGGCCGATGGTGCCGATCACCTCCGGATGGCGCGGGTTGCCGAAGATCACCAGATGATAGCCTTCCTGCACCAGCTGCTTCGCCTTGTTCTGCACCAGCGTCACGAGCGGACAGGTCGCATCGACGACGTTCAGGCCCTTGGCGGCCGCTTGCTCGTAGGTCTCGGGGGGCACGCCATGCGTGCGGATGATCACGGTCCCGGACTCCATCTCGTCGAGGCCGTTGACCGACTGCACGCCCTTGTCCTCCAGCGACTGGACGACGTGCGGGTTGTGGATGATGGGGCCGAGCGTGCGCACGGTCTCGCCCGGGTGGGCGGAGGCCGTATCGGTTACGATGTCGAGCGCTCGTTCGACGCCCCAGCAATACCCCGCGTGCACGGCCTTCCGTATCTTCATCCTCTGCCCTCGTCTCCCTGCGCATGATGCGCGTGACAGGCGCCGATCCAGCGTGAGCCGTCGGCGTAGTGCTCCTTCTTCCAGATCGGGACCTGCGCCTTCAACGTGTCGATGCCGTAACGGCAGGCGGCGAACGCCTCCTCGCGGTGCGGCGCGGCGACGGCGATCGCGACGCTCGCCTCCTCGATCGGCACGACGCCGATGCGATGCACCAGGGCCACGCCCAGCACCGGCCAGCGCCGCCGGATCTCGGCACCGATGGCGGCCATCTCGCTGGCGGCCATGTCGTCGTAGGCCTCGTACTCGAGCCGTTCGACACGCCGGCCGTCGTTCTCGTCGCGGGTCGTGCCGACGAACAGCGCGAGCCCTCCCGCGCCCGGATGGGCCACCTCCGCCAGGACGGCGGCGAGATCGATCGCTTCGCGGGTGACGAGATACACGGCGTCGACTCCTCCGCCCGGGTCGGTCACGACCCTCCGCTCACCGGGGGGATCAATGCAAGCTCGTCATTCTCGTGGAGGGGGTTCGTATTGTCAACGTAGACGCGGTTCAGCGCCACGCGCACGCCGGCATCGGCAAGTACCGGATGGACCTCGCGAAGCAGCCGCAGCGCCTCTCCCACCGACGCCCCTTCCGGCACCTGCAACCGCACCTCGGGCCCGCAGCGCTCCCGCAGGTGGGCGAAGAAGAGCACGCGGATCGTCACCGCGCCGCCCCCAGAAGCGCCGCGGCGTGGCCGAGCGCGGGAAGGATCAGGCGCTCGACGGCCAGGCGACATCCCGCCGGCGACCCGGGCAGGAGCGCCACGAACGCCTGCCCGACGACGCCGGCCGTCGCGCGGCTGAGGAGCCCCCTCGGGCCGATCTCCGCGAAGCTGAGCGCGCGGAACACCTCCCCGAACCCGGGAAGCTCACGACTCCAGAGGTCCGCGACGCTTTCGACCGTGACGTCGCGCGCCGTGATCCCGGTGCCCCCGTTGACGAGCAGCGCCCGCAGTCCGGGCCGGCCGGTCGCCTCCAGCACCGCGGCGCGGATCGCCACGGGCTCGTCGCGCACGATCGCGTACGACAGAACCGGGTGGCCCGCCCCCTCCAGCAGAGCGCGGATCAGCTGTCCGCTGGCGTCGTCCTTGACGGTTCGACTGTCGCTGACCGTGAGGATACCGCAGGGAATCTCGCGCGCTGGCAGGACGCCGTGGTGCTGAGGCATCGCCTCCCGGACTAGCCGAGGCCCCGGGTCGGGGCAACGTCAGGGGTGCCGGGCTGGGAGAAGCCCCTCTGGGGGTGACGCCTCCGGGTGCCGTGTCCGAAAGCGCCACCCCTCAGAGAGAAGGAGGATAAGCCATGAGGTACGCAGTGTTCTGGAAAAGGCATCGAGGAATGCCCGAACACACCTCCCCACGACGCTCTCTTTATCTCGTGACAGCCAGGCTATGTAAACAGGACCATTTCCCTACCAGCGGTAGATAATTTCCCTAGTACAATCTCCCTACCTGTATCACTCCGATGTCCGCAAGTAGGCGATTTTACTCAGTAGCGGGTGTCAGGCCTTCCCGGAGGGCGTATTTCACCAGCTCGGCCGTGCGGCGGCAGTGGAGCTTCTGCATGAGCCGCTCGCGATGTTGCCCCACGGTCTTCGGGCTGATCTTCAGTGCGGAGGCGATCTCCTTGTAGCTGTTGCCCTCGGCGATGAGCTGCAGGACCTCGCGCTCGCGCGGGGTGAGCACGGTCAGCTTCTCCGCCTTCGCCATGCGGTTGGTCTCGAGGTAGCCCTCGACGATCATCCGGGAGACGGGAGCGCTGAAGTACGTGCTGCCGTTCCGCACGTTCTCGAGCGCCGCGATCAGCTCGCTGCCTGCCGCGCTCTTCAAGAGGTAGCCCGCCGCACCCGACTCGAGCGCCTGCCGCACGTACGATTCGAGCAGGTGCATCGACAGCACCACGACCTGCGTCCGGGAGAAGCGCTGGCGAATCTGTCGCGTCGCCTCGATGCCGTTCAGCCCCTTCATGGCGATGTCCATGACGACGACGTCGGGGTGCAGCTGTTCGACGAGGGTCACCGCCGTCCGACCGTCCTCCGCCTCGCCGACCACTTGAAAGGCGCCGTGCTTCTCGAGCAGGGTGCGCAGCCCCTGTCGGAACAACGTGTGGTCGTCAACCAGCAGCACGCGCATCGAGGGTCTCCAACGGACAGGTGACGGTGAGATGGCTTCCCTTGCCCGGCCGCGAGCGCAGCTCGAGACGGCCGCGAAGATGGTCCGTCCGCTCGCGCATGCTGGCGAGGCCGAGGCCGGCCCGGCGCTCCGACGTCACGCGTGCGGTATCGAACCCGCAGCCGTCGTCATGGACGTCGAGTCGCACGGTCGCGCCCGAGAGGCCGAGGCGGACCTGGACGCGGGTCGCCCGCGCGTGCTTGACGACGTTCGTCAACGCCTCCTGCGCGATGCGGTAGATGGCGAGCGCCAAATCCGGGTCGAGGCGCACCGCCTGGCCGCTGACGCGATAGTCGACCGCCAGCCGGCCTCCGGTGAAGTACGTCTCGATCATCCACTTCAGGCTCTCCGCCAGGCCGAGGTGCTCGAGCATCGGCGGCCGCAGCCCGTAGGCGAGCTCGCGGATCTTCTCGATGATGCCGGTGAGCAGGGTCTCCGTCTCGGCGACCTTCGCGCCGAGCCCCTCGGCGCCGCGCTCCTTCAGGAGCTGCAGGTTGATGAGGATCGCCGACAGGGTCGGGCCCATCTCGTCGTGCAGCTCATGCGCGATGCGCTTGCGCTCGCCCTCGAGCACGGAATACTGCTGCGAGTAGAGCTGGCGCAGCAGCTGGCGGTGGCTGCGCAGCTCCTCGAAGAGTCGCGCGTTGCGGATGGCGATGCTCGCCTGGTAGCCGAGCTGCATCAGCGTGCGGCGATCGTGGTCGGAGAAGAGCCGCGGGCGCTTGCTCGAGACGTTCAGGGTGCCGATCACGCCGCCGTCGCCACGCAGCGGTACGATCAGAAGGCCGCGGACGCCGTCGGTCTGCTGCAGCCGCTGGATCAGGGGCCGCCGGTCGGAGGCCGCATCGCGGCAGCGCACCGACCGGCCGGTGCGCAGCGCCAGCTCGGCGAGACTTCCCGCGACGGGAAAGCGCGCGCCGCGAATGTCGGGCACGCCCTCGAGCCTGCTCGTGCTCGCGATCTCGAACTCGGTGCCGTCGCGGCTCGTCAGCATCACCAGCGCACCGCGCGCGTGGGTGAGACGTTGCGCCGCCGCGGTCACCATGTCGAGCACGGCGGGTAGCTCGAGGTTGGCACTCAGCGCATCGGCGATGCGGCGCAGGAAGCGCGTCTCGGAGCGCGTCTTCCGCCGCGCCTCGCGCACCTCGAGGAGGCGCAGTGTCGCGCCGAGCTGCCGGCCGACCGTCTCGAGAAACCGCAGCTGCGCCGCCGGCGGCCGGGTGAGATGGTGGAAGCCGACGCCGAGCGCGCCGACCACGTCCCTTCCCGACCGGATGGGCACGAAGGTGCCGGCACCGAATCGTCGCAGCAGGGAGCCGGGCCAGGGCCGCATGGTGGCTTCCGGACGACCCGCGCGCACGACCCGTCGCCGCCGGCGCACGATCTCGTTCCCGACGAGCGACTCGACCGGCACGCGGCGAAGGCGCGTACGCATGTGCTTCGACAAGCCGACCGCGGCCTTGAGATCGAGCCAACGTCCGGTCGGGTCGAGCAGGCGGATGGTGAGCGCCGGCGCATCGAGCGCGTCGGCGAGGTGCGTCGCGAGCCGGCCGAGCGGGCGTGTCCCGAGCCGCGGCTCGCCGGCCATCTGCAGCAGCGCCGTGAGGGCATCGAAGCCTTCACGCCGCCCCGCGGCCTGGCGATGCTGCGCCGCCATGGCCCGCCGCCGCCCCGCCACCGGAGGGGCCGCGCCCGCGCGCAGGGGGCGAGCGTGGCGCAGGCGGGTGTCGTGCCCGACGTTGGTTACGGCTCGCACCGTCGCGACGCTACTGCCGTTGGTTTCGAGGTGTCAAGGTTCGCTCGTGGCCCGGGGCGACCGCCTCATGACGGGCCGAGCGGCAGGACGGCGTCGGCGCCGAACGTCGGGGGGAAGGCTGCGGGCTGGATGAGCTGGGCGAGGAGCTCGGTGCTGTCGACGAGCCTCGGCCCGGGACGATTGAAGTAGGCGTTGCCGTCGACGACGCTCGCGCGACCGGCACGGACGGCCGGCAACGTCCGCCATTCCTCACGCGCGACGAGCGCCGCGAGCTCGCGCTGCGTCTGCGCGACGGTGAAGCCGCATGGCATCAGCACCACGACCTCCGGAGCCGCGGCGGCGAGCGCCCTCCACGACGTGGAGCAGCTCTGCGCGCCCCGGGTCGCGAACGGATAGGCGCCGCCGGCCATCTCGACCATCTCCGGGATCCAGTTGGCCGCGGCCATCGGTGGGTCGAGCCACTCGACACAGGCGACGACCGGCCGCGGTAGCGCCGCGCTGCGGGTGCGCACCGCCGCGAGCCGCGCCTCCGCCTGCGTGAGCAGTGCGTCGGCGTGACCCTCGCGGCCGAGGACGGTCGCGACGCGTCGGATGTCGGCCCACACGTCCCCGAGCGTTCGCGGCGTGAGCGAGACGATCACGGGCGCCCGGTCGAGCGCCTCGCGCGTTGCCGCCTCGACCTCGGCGAACGACACGGCACACACCTCGCACTGCTGCTGGGTCACGACCACGTCAGGTGCGAGCGCGCGCAGGCGCGCGACGTCGATCTCATAGACGCTCAGCCCCTGCGCGACGAGCGCCCGCACGTCGCGGTCGATGGCGGCGCTGGACCCGTCGACGCGGATCTTGGCACGGGTGAGCCTCGGCAGGTCGCGCACCGCCGGCGGATGATCGCATTCGTGCGAGATGCCGACGAGCTGGTCCGCGGCGCCGAGGGCACAGACGATCTCGGTCGCGCTCGGCAGCAGCGACACGATCCGCATCAGATGCGCAGGCTCGTCGGCGGCGGCCGCTCGATCTTCGTTCCGCAGGTCGCGGAGCAGCGCGTGCACACGTACTCGAACTTGTCGCCCTCCGGGAGGACGAGCAGGAGGCGCTTGCGCACCGGCACGGCCTCGGCGCAGCGCGGACAGCGCAGCAGGGTGGCCTCGAGATCGCGGAATTGCCGCCGCGGGTCGTCGGCAGGCGGATGGCGCATGGCCGCTCTCTATCACATGGCGCCCCTCGTGCCGCCACATCGCGCCCCGGGCCTCGCGCGGCGCCCCCGTCTGCCGACCGGGCCGAGCTCGCGCCGCCGCGTTCGTTGCCGGCCGTGCCGGCCACCGTTATGATCGCCGCCGATGCCGGGCGCCATCTACGTCGAGACTTTCGGTTGTCAGATGAACGTGGCCGACAGCGAGCTGATCCTCGGCCATCTCGCGGCGCACGGCTACGCGCGGACGACCGATCCGGCCGCGGCGGACGTCATCCTGCTCAACACCTGCGCCATCCGCGAGCACGCGGAGGAGCGCGTCGTCGGCCGGCTGACCGATCTGGCGCGCCACAAGCTCACGCGGCGCGAGCTCGTGCTCGGCATGTGCGGCTGCATGGCGCAGCATCATCGCGCGGCGCTCACGGCACGGGTGCCGATGCTCGATCTCGTCGTCGGGCCCGACGCCTACCGGCGGCTGCCGGCGCTGGTCGACGCCGCGCGGACCGCACGGGCGACGCCGGCCGGCCCCGCCACGTCGACCTTCCGGGGCCACGCCGCGCGCAACCCGCTCGTCGACGTACGACTCGACGCCGACGAGACGTATGCCGACCTGCCCGCCGCACGCGTCCCGGGCGACGTGCGCGCCTGGATCACGATCATGCGCGGCTGCGACAAGTTCTGCACGTTCTGCGTCGTCCCCTACGTCCGCGGCCGCGAGCGCAGCGTGCCGGTCGACGCCGTGCTGACGCAGGTGCGCGCCGCGGCGGCGGATGGCGCGCGCGAGGTGGTGTTCCTCGGCCAGACCGTCAACGCGTATCGCGACGGCGACTGCGATCTGGCGGAGCTGCTGCGACGCGCGGCCGAGGTGCCGGGAATCGCCCGCCTGCGCTTCACCTCGCCGCATCCGTCGGACATGACGCCCTCCTTGATCACGGCCATGGCGGAGGTGCCGGTTGTCGCCCCGCAGCTCCACCTCCCGGTGCAGTCGGGATCGGACGCCGTGCTCGCCAACATGGCGCGCGGCTACACCGTCACCGCGTACCGCGACCTGGTCGCGCGCTTGCGCGACCGCATCCCGGCGCTTGCCCTCTCGACCGACGTGATCGTCGGCTTTCCCGACGAGTCTCCCGCCGATTTCGAGTCCACGTGCCGGCTGATGGAGGACGTGGGCTACGACCACGCCTACTTGTTCAAATATTCCGAGCGCAGCCTGACGAAGGCCGCGCGCCTGCGCGATTCGGTCGCCGAGGACGAAAAGAGCCGGCGTCTGGCGCAGCTGATCGCGCTGCAGGAGGCGATCGCCGGCGAGCGCAACCAGCGCTGGATCGGCCGCACGGTCGAGGTGCTCGTCGAGCGCGCGGCGCGGCGCTCGCCCGGACATGTCGCCGGCAAGACGCCACAGTTCACCACCGCCGTCGTCGCCGCCGACGCCGCGCCGGGCACGCTGGTGCAGGCGACCGTGACCGGCGCCACCGCCCACACCCTCGTCGCCGCCCTCGCCTGAACGGCACTGGCCGCCGGGCGTCGCACGCCCCATGGCGTCGATCGTCGCGTTCGGGCCGACGCCCGCGCACCGGCAGGGCGTGCGCCTCCGAACACGCGGCCAATTGCCCACGTTGTCGGGCGCGCTACCGTCGATGCAGTTACGGCACATCGCCAGGTCAGAGGAGGTACGACATGAGCAGATTCGTCACGCACCCCGGGCGGATGCTGGCCCTCGTCGCGCTCGTCGCAGGGGTCGCCGCCGGTTCGTCGAACGCGCAGGCGCGGATGTTGACGCCCGCGACCGCGAAGGCCACCAGACACGCCCAGCCCGCCGACGACGTGGAGACGCGCATCAAGACGCTCCACTCGCAGCTCCGCATCACACCGGCACAGGAGGAGGCCTTCGACAACGTCGCGCAAGTCATGCGGACCAACGCCGCCGCGCTGAAGGCGTTGCGCAACCAGAAGGCGGACACGCTCGAGTCGGCGAACGCGGTCGAGCAGGTGGACTCCTACGCTGCGCTCATCGATGCCCACGCCGACGGTGTGCACAAGTTCGTCCCCGCCTTCAAAACGCTCTACGACAGCCTGTCGCCGGATCAAAAGAAGGCCGCCGACGTGGCCTTCCGCAAACGCGCCCGGCAGGCGACCGAGAGGGGCAAGCCGTGACGCACCGATTGCTCGCCCCGGCGCTCTGCGCGCTGATGGGCGCCGCGCTGCTGGGGAGCCCGGCGCTCGCCGATGAGCACGGCCACCACCGGCATTGGGAGCATCACCGCCATTGGGGACATCACGGGCACGTCCACGCGCACAGGCCATACTACCATCGCGCGTACGAGTACGAGCCGGGCGGGTACTACTCCTACTACACGCCGCCGCCCTTGTACGCGGAGCCCCCGCCGCCGTCCTTCGGCCTGAACCTCGTCTTCCCCTTCCGGTTTCGCTGACGCTCAGCGGAGCGAGTCCAGGAAGCGGATCACCAGACGGGCAAATCCGTCGGGATCCTCGAGGAAGATGGCGTGGCCGCGCTCCGGGACGATCGCGAGCTGCGCATTCGCGACGCGGCGACTGATGATCACCGACCCACCCACGCCGAGAAAGTCCTTCTCGCCCACGATGACGAGCACGGGGGCGGCGATGCGATGGATCTCGGGCGTGAGCGGATCGGGGTTGAGTGACGCCATGGCGCGCGCCAGGCGCGCGAAGCCCGGTCCGTCCGGCGGCGCCGCCGTCCCGTCACGCGCCCCCATGCGCCGGATCACGGCGGCGCCGCCCTCACGCTCGCCGGTCTCGGCGAGGGCCGAGTAGTATGCGACCGCGCGCGCGTTGCACTCGCTCGCCGTCCCGACGAGGATCGCGCTGCGCGTCGCCGCAGGGTGGTCGATCGCGAAACGCATCGCGACGACCCCACCCGCCGAATGCCCGAGCGCGTGCACCGGCCCATCGCCCGTCGCCGTGACGACCGCGGCGAGATCGGCTCCGAGCGTCGCGACGGTGCAGGGCTCGTCCGGCGAGTCGGAACGCCCATGCGCGCGCAGATCCCAGGTCACGACCCGATAGTGCGGCGCGAGCGCCGCGGTGAGCGCGCTCCACGTCGCGCTCGAGGAGCCGAGCCCGTGCGTCAACACCACGGTCTCCGGGCCCGAGCCGATGACGTCGCACTGGAGCGAGAAGCCGCCGCGGTCGACGCGCATGTCCTCAGGCCGGGAGGAGGCGCAGGTCGCGTTCGAGGAAGTCGCGCGCGCCCTCGTCCCACGCGTAGGCCTTCGCGTCGCGCAACGCGCGGTCGTAGACCGAGAGCACGACGTACGCGACGCCGGGGTACGCGGGCTCGGCCTCGTCACCCTCGCCCCAGAGCGCGCGCGTCTTGTCCGTCGGCGAGAAATAGGCGCCGTGGTCGGGATGCGAATGGTAGAAGAGGACGATACGCCATCCAGGCCGATCGCCGTCGCGGTTCACTTCGAGCAGCTCGCGCGGCTCCATCTGGTAGGCCGTGCGGGCGTCGCGCGGATGCGCCGTCGGATCGGCGGCGTGCAGACGGTTCTGGATGTTGGTCATGCGGCGCACGACCTGGCCGTCAGGGCCCGCCAGCAGCGCCCCGCAGCATTCCTCGGGAAACGACCCCTCGGCGTGCTCGCGCATCGCCGCCATCGCGCCCGCCTCGATCTCGATCATCGGCGCCGTATCATGAGCAGCCGGGCGCGGATTGCAACCCGCCGGCACGCTCGCGCCAGCGGATGAGACGGGTCAGGGTGGCGTTCACCGGCGTCGCGACCCCCGCCGCGCGGCCGAAGGCCCACAGGCAGCCGTTGATCGCCTCGATCTCCGTCGGCCGCCCGCGCTCGAGATCCTGGAGCATCGAGGAGCGGTGGTGCGCCGTCGAGGGGACGAGGTGACCATAGAAGGCGTCGCGGTAGGCTGCGGCTCCGGCGATCCGTGGGGTGACGCCGCGGGCGGCCGCCACCGCGTATCCCTCCTCGATCACGTCGTCCATGAGCGCGCGCGTGTCGGCGTCTTCGGCGAGCGTGCCGTAGGGCACGCCGAAGAGGGCGCCGAGCGGATTCAGCGCGGCGTTGTAGAAGACCTTGGCCCAGAGGTACGGCTGGACGTCGGCGACGCACTCGATCGGAATGCCCGTCGCGCCGATGAGCGCGGCGACCCGCCGGGCGTGCGCCTCGGCGGCTGCATTGCCCGGCGCGACGGCGCCGACCGCCACCGGCTCCGCGCACACCGTGACCCGGGCGCTGCCCGGCGCCGCAATCGCGGCGCCGAAGATGACGCGTGCCCCGACCGCGCGCGCGGCGCCCACGGTGTCGTGGAGGCGCTCGCAGTTGCCGAGGCCGTTCTGCAGCGAGACGACGCAGCCCGACGGCGCGACCAGCGGCGCGACGGCGGCCAGCATCGCGGCGGTGTCGAACGACTTGACCGTGAGCAGGACCATGTCGAAGGACGGCCGCAGCTGGTCGGGCCGGGTCGCGACGGTCACGCGCGGCACCCGGTGGGCGCCGAACAGGCCGTCGACCGCCAGGCCGGACGCGGCGATCGCCTCCATGTGCGCGGCGCGTCCGAGCAGGGTCACGTCGTGCCCCGCAGCGGCGAGAAAGCCGCCGAACACGGTTCCGAGCGCCCCGGCGCCCGCCACCAGGATTCGTTCCGTCATAGGCTCCGCGCCTGGCCAGCCTCCAAGGGCTCTGCTACTATCGTGGCGCCCTGTTTTTCGCATCTCAACCCCTTACCCTCCGAAGGACGGCCCAGCCCATGAGCGAGCCCAAGCGAGCCCCCAAGAGTGACGTGCCGACGACCAACAAAGACCTGCGCGCCTGGGTCGAGGAGGCCGCCCGGTTGACCAAGCCGGACCGCATATACTGGTGCGACGGCTCGTCGGAGGAGAAGGAGCGTCTCACCGCGGAGGCCGTCGAGCGCGGCATCCTCATCCCGCTCAACCCGGAGAAGCGTCCCGGCTGCTACCTCCATCGCTCGAGCCCGACGGACGTCGCCCGCACCGAGCACCTCACGTTCGTGTGTACACGCGAGCGCGCAGCGTCGGGTCCCAACAACAACTGGATGAGCCCGCAGGAGGGCTACGCCAAGCTCGGAGCGCTCTTCGACGGCTCGATGAAGGGCCGCACCATGTACGTCGTGCCCTACCTCATGGGTCCGGCGGGATCGCCCTTCTCCAAGGTCGGCATCGAGCTCACCGACAGCGTGTACGTCGTCCTGAACATGCGCATCATGACGCGCATGGGGACGGTTGCGCTGAAGACGCTCGGCGACTCGCCCGATTTCAACCGCGGCCTGCACTCGACGCTCGACCTCGATCCCGAGAAGCGTTTCATCTGCCATTTCCCCGAGGACAACACGATCTGGTCGATCGGGAGCGGCTACGGGGGCAACGCGCTGCTCGGCAAGAAGTGCTTCGCGCTCCGCATCGGCTCGTGGCTCGGGCGCCAGGAAGGCTGGCTCGCCGAGCACATGCTCATCCTCGGCGCCGAGGATCCGCGGGGCCGCAAGCACTTCGTCGTTGCCGCCTTCCCGAGCGCCTGCGGCAAGACCAACTTCGCGATGATGGTGCCGCCCGAGCGCTTCAAGGGCTGGAAGATCACGACGATCGGCGACGACATCGCGTGGCTGCGCATCGGCGACGACGGTCGCCTGTGGGCCGTCAACCCCGAGGCCGGGTACTTCGGCGTCGCGCCGGGCACGAACTTCAAGACCAATCCGAACGCGATGAGAACCATCGCCCGCGACTCGATCTTCACCAACGTCGCCATGACGAAGGACGGCGACGTGTGGTGGGAGGGCATCGACGGCGACGTGCCCGAGGAGCTCACCGACTGGAAGGGCCGCCCGTGGAAACGCGGCACGGGCGAGCCGGCGGCGCACCCGAACTCGCGCTTCACGGCACCGATGACGAACAACCCGATCCTGTCGCCGCACGCGAACGACGCCTCGGGCGTTCCCATCTCGGCCATCATCTTCGGCGGCCGCCGGGCCACCACCGTGCCCGTCGTGCTGCAAGCGTTCAGCTGGAGCCACGGCGTCTACCTCGGCGCCACGATGGGCTCCGAGACGACGGCCGCCGCGACCGGCAAGGTCGGTGTCGTGCGGCGCGACCCGATGGCGATGCTGCCCTTCTGCGGCTACGACATGGGCGAGTACTTTGCGCACTGGCTGCGCACGCAGGATCGGCTGCAGAATCCGCCGCCGATCTTCCTCGTCAACTGGTTCCGCAAGGATGCCGACGGCAAATTCCTGTGGCCCGGATTCGGCGAGAACATGCGCGTGCTCCAGTGGGTGCTCGCCCGCGCCGCCGGTGAGGTGGGCGCGCGCGAGACGCTCGTGGGCAGCGTCCCCCGCGAGGGCGACCTCGACGTGATCGGCCTCGACATGCCGCGGGCGCGCCTCGCCGCCGCCATGGCGATCGATCGCGAGGAGTGGCGGGCGGAGATCGAGTCGCAAGGCGAGCTCTTCGCCAAGCTCGACGCCACCATGCCCGCGAGCCTGCGGCTCGAGCGCCAGCTCCTGCAATCGAAGCTCTAGGCCCGCATCCCCGCGCATAGCGCCATTTCTTGGCGCCCCGGCAGGCCGTGGCCGGCGTTGACAATTCTTGTCCACGACCGTCACGCCGCGTACGGTCGCCTCCCCGGTCGAATCCCTTGCTGGCTGCAACCGCGCCCGGAAAGCGCCCGGATCTCGGGGGATATTGCCGCTCGGCGGGGGGTGGCACCGGGCTTGCTCCGCCAAGCCACCATGCCAGCGCGACACCAAGGCGGCTTCACGCTGATCGAGCTCCTGGTCGTGACCTCGATCATCGGCATCCTCGCCAGCATCGCGATTCCGCAGTTCGCCGCCTACCGGGCACGCGGGTACGACTCCAAGGTCGCCGCGGCGGTCCGCCACGTCGCAACCGGCGAGGAAGCCTACTTCGCGACCCATTCGACGTACACGAGCGACGTCAACGCCCTCGACGGCATGGTTCTCGCCGACGTCACCATCACGATATCCGCCGGCAACAGCGGCGACCTCGTCTCCTCGTTCAAGGTCCATGGCACGCATGCGCAGGCGTCGCACGACTTCGACTGGGTGAGCGATCCGGCCCCCGGCGAGCCGAACTTCCTGTCTCCGTAGCACCCCGCCCGCTCCACGACGCCGCCCACCGGCACCCACCCCCGGTGGGCGGCACCTTCCCTGCTCTTGCCACCGCCGGCCGGGCCGCCGCTCCCATCCACGTGCATCGCCTGCCGCTCCGCATGTAGAGTCCGCCCATGACGGCCGATTCCATCGTCTCGACCGAGCGCATGACGGCGCTCCTGCTCGAGCTCGTCCGCATCGACAGCCACTCACGACGGGAGCGCGACGTCGCGCAACGACTCGAGCGCGAGCTCACGGCGCTCGGCGCCGAGGTCTGGTTCGACGACGCTGGCACCAAGGTCGGCGGCAACGTCGGCAACCTGCTGGCACGCGTGCGCGGGACGGTCGACGCCGAGCCGCTGCTGCTCTCCGCCCACATGGACACGGTGGTACCGGGCGAGGGCGTGAAGCCGATCGTGGAGGGCGACGTCATCCGCAGCGACGGCACGACGGTGCTCGGGGGCGACGACAAGTCCGGCCTCACCATCGTCTGTGAGGTGCTGCGCGTGCTCGCCGAGCGCCACATTGCGCACGGCGACGTCGAGATCGCGTTCACCATCTGCGAGGAGGTCGGCCTGCTCGGCGCAAAGCACCTCGATGTCTCTCGACTCCGCGCGCGCTCGGGCCTCGTGCTCGACAGCGACGCTCCGGGCTATCTCTTCACCCGGGCGCCGGCGGCGAATCATCTCGAGTTCGTCGTGCACGGCCTCGAGGCGCACGCGGGCATGGCGCCCGAGGAGGGCATCAGCGCGATCCAGGTGGCCGCCGAGGGCATCGCGGCGATGCGGCTCGGGCGCATCGACGCCGAGACGACCGCGAACATCGGCACGATCCACGGCGGCGCCGCCACCAACATCATCCCCAACACGGTGCGCCTGCACGGCGAGGCACGTAGCCACGACGCCGCGAAGCTGGACGCGCAGTGCGCGCACATGCAGCGCTGCCTCGAAGACGCCGCGGGCCGACACCAGGTCATGCGCGACAGCGACGTGGTGCGCGCCTCGGTCGAGTCGCGCGTCTTGCGCAGCTACGACGCGATGGCGGTGACCGACGACTCGCCGATCGTGCAGCTCGTGCTGCGCGCCGCCGCGTCGATCGGGGCCCCGGTGACGAGCGCCGCCATGGGCGGCGGCTGTGACGCCAACGTGCTGAACCGCCGCGGCTTCGAGGTGGCCAATCTCGGCACCGGCATGCAGCGCATCCACACGGTGCACGAGTGGCTGCGCGTGAGCGACATGGCACGCACGGCGGCCGTGATCACCGAGATGATCCGGCTTCGCGGCAGCGGCGTGGCCTAGGGCTGGCGGCGCGACTTCAACGCTCGCCGCGGGATCCGCGTCCGCGGCGTAATCGGGGCAGGCGCGCCCCGCTCGCGATGAAGACGCCGCCGCCGAGCAGGCTGCTGGTGACGATCACCAGGAACCACAGCAGCCCGTAGGCAACCGCGCTCGCCTGCGCCACGCCGATGCGCTGCAGGAACCAGAGATATCCCCCCTCGCGCAGCCCGATGCCGGAGAACGTGATCGGAATCGAGCTGAGCGCGCTCACCAGCGGGTGAAACACGCAGATGTAGCTCAACGGCACGTCGAGGCGGAGCGCGTACGCGACCACCAGCTGGGTTGCGATCTGCACGAAGTGGAACGCGAGCGACACGGCCGACGCGCAGACCAGCATGCGGCGATCGCGCCAGAACGGCCCCAGGTCGCGCTCGATGAAGCGCCGCACGCGATGGCCCGGCGGCAGGAGCGTACGCGCCAGGATCGGCGCCGTCCACCACGCGAGGAAGATGCCGCTGCCGAAGACGACGGTGGCGACGAACAGCGGCCGCGGCAGGTCGTACTCGGGGAAGAGGACGAACGCGAGCGCCCCGATCGCGACCAGGACCACGAGGCCGTTCAGCCGATCGAAGAGCACGGAGTTGAACGCGCGCGCGCGACCGCCGCCGTGCTCGGCGAGATAGAGGCTGCGGACGACGTCGCCGCCGAGCGTGCTCGGCCCGAAGAACATGAAGAACATGCCGATGAAGTAGTAGCGCACGTACGCCGCGAAGCTCTCGACGAGACCGACCGAGACGCCGATCAGGCGCCAGCGATACGCGCTCATCACCTGCCCGATCACGTAGAGAACGATGGCGCCGAGGACGTACCCGGGCCGCGCGGATGCGATCACCTGTGCGCTCTCGCGCAGGTTCACCGTGCGCGCGATGAGCACGATGGCGAGTCCGCTCACTCCGATCTGCAGCAGCTTCTGCCATGCGCCGCTGCTCGAAGCCGCATCCTCGCTACCTCCCATCGTCCACCGACAGTCGTGCGGCGAGGCGAAAATTGCAAGCGGAAACGCAGCTCGCAGAGCGAATCGGTGACGGGAAATCGCCGCATCGCCGCGGCCGCGCCACTGCTCGGGTCGCGACGGCCCGGCCGACCGTATCGCCGTCGACGGCACGCACCGTGCAGTCCCTATAGCGCGCGCTCGCCGCCCTTCCGCTGGAAGACCTCCGGCGCCCCCCGGCACCACACACCGTCGACGCCAGTGCGCGCGCAATCGTCTCGGAGGACACGCATGGCTCGCGGATCACGAACACACCACTCGATGCTCGCCGTCGCCCTCGCGGGCATCCTCGGCGTCGTGCCGGCGCAGGCGGCGACGGTCTATTTCGGGCTGCCCAATGGCACCGGTCCCGCGTACACGCGCAGCGGAGCGTCGGGGGCCTGGAGCCGTCGGCCGGTCGCGGACCTCCCGGACGTCGGAAGCAACGCGTTTCCGGCGCTCGCGGATCTCGACGGTGACGGCGACCGCGACGCCCTGATCGGCGAGAGCCAGGGCCACGTCGTGGCGTATCGGAACACCGGCAGCGACGCCGCTCCGGTATGGGTCCGGCAGCCGTCGTGGGACGTCCCGGCGACGTTCGTGCACTACGCGGCGCCCGCCTTCGCAAAAGGCGTCGACCTCGTCGTCGGCGGCTCCGACGGCCGCGTGCGCGTGTTCGAGAACGTCGGCAACGCGCAGGGCCCGTCGTGGCACGAGATAGCCGGGGCCGCGCTGCAGGGACTCGGCGGCAGCACCCGTCCAGCGCTGGGCGACGTCGACGGCGACGGCAACGTCGACCTGCTCGTCGGCGTGAACGGCGTCGCGCAGGGCTTCGCCGGTACCGGCAAACACGCCGCCCCGTTCACGCGCCGGGCAGCGTGGGACGCGCCCACCGTTGGCCAGCGCATCACCCCCGCGCTCTTCGACCTCGACGGCGACCACAAGGCGGACCTCGTCCTGGTCGACGGCAACGCGGTGAGTTGGTTCTTCCACAACGCCGGCGGGAGCTGGGCGGCCGTCACGGGACCCCCGCTGCCGGATCCGGGAGCCGGCCCGGCGGTCGCCGTCTTCCTCGCGACGACGCTCGGCAGCCCGGACGCGACCCCGGTCGGTCCGCCTCCGTCGGCCGGCGGCGCGACACCCGGCGGCGCCGCCACCGCAGGCGGGCCCATCCCCACCCCGACGGTCGCCGCAACGCCCGGCAGCCTGGCGCCGATGGCGTCGCTCGTGGCGTCGCCGCGGGCCGGCGCCCCGCCCCTCACCGTCGCGTTCGACGCCGGCGCTTCGCGCGACCCCGGGGGCGCCGCCCTCACCTACGCGTGGGATTTCGGCGACGGCACCGCGCCGGAAGGGCAGCCACCTGCCGATCCCGCCCTCGTCCTCCAGGACGCGGCGACCGACTACGGCACCGCGCGCAATACGCGCGACGAGGGCGACTTCGTCGCCGCCGTGGCGCAATACCTCGCGACCGTCGACGCGCTGATCCCCCTCACCGGCGTCACGATCAACGGGCCGATCAAGGAGCACGGCACGAAACGCATCGACCGCGTCGCCCGTTGGTACCTGCAGAAGATCGGCCACGATCTCGGCGGCATCTATCTCTACCACGGCGTCGGGCTGTCGACCTGCGAACGCTATGCGACGTCGTTGCAGTACTCGCGCGAGTCCGCCGCGCAGGCACGCGCCGGCGGCTTCCCGAAGCTGCCCGCCACGAACGGCACCGACGGCAACATCGCCGACGCGACGCTGGATCTGCAGGCTGCGGGTTGCGCCGTGCCGGCCCCCGCTCCCGCCTTTCCACTCCCCGCCCCGGCGCCCGGACCGCGTCTCACGCATGTGTACGACGGGGCGGGGACCTACATCGCCAACGTGCGCGTGAGCGACGGCGGGCAACAGGCGACCGCCGCGGTCACGATCGTCGTCGGCAACGGCGCGACGCCGGCGCCGCCGGTTCCGACGACCGCGCCCTCGCCGGTCCCGCCCGGCAGCGGCGACGCGGACGACGATCCGCTCGAGGGCTTCGGCGCCACGACGCCGGGCGGCGCCGGCGGCCGCGTGATCCACGTGACCGCCGCGACCGACGCCGCCGTCCGCGCCGCCTTCAAGGACGCGCGGAGCGGTGGCGCCATCGTCGTGTTCGACGTCACCGGCCCGATCGCCATCACGAGTCCGCTCCCGTCCCTCACCGGCGCCTTCATCACCGTCGACGGCAAGGGCGCCACGCTGATCGGCACCGGCATCCCGATCGCCGCACCGGTCCTCGAGGTCCTGGGTCACGACGTCATCGTGAAGAACCTGCGCATCCGGAACGGCGGTGACAACTTCCGCGCCCAGGGCACGGGCGCCTACAACGTCGTCTTCAGCCACGTGTCGTCGACCGGCTCCGCGGACGACGGCATCTCGATCGGCTATGGCGCGCACGACGTCACCGTGCAGTGGAGCTTCCTCGCCGGCGACACGCGCTCCATCTTCATGAAGTACAAGAGCACGACGCGCGTCTCGATCCACCACACCTGGGTGATGAAGCAGTGGGTGCGCGGGCCGCTCGTATCGAGCTCCATCATGGCCGACGTGCGGAACGTCATCGTCGAGGACTGGACGCTCTGGGGCGTGCGCTTCGAGGCCGACTCGAGCGGCAATCTCGTCAACTCGCTGCTCTCGCTCGGCAGCTACGCCCGCTCGGTCGGCGGCAAGCCGGCGAGCGCGCTCCGCCTCATCCAGAGCGGCCCGGTGTTCACCGCGGGGAACGTCTACGAAGGACTCGCCCAGCACACGGTCGACGGCACGGCGACGGCGCCACTCGACGCGCCGCCGGTCACCACCCTCCCGGTGCAGGACATGGAGCCGCTCGTGCGCGCGCGGGCCGGCACGCTGCCGCGCGACGCCGTCGATCAGGTGTACATCCGCGCCTCGAGCGGCTGGAAGACGGGCAAGGACACGCCGCTGCGTCTGACGGTTCCGTGACCTCCCGCCGGCGGGCGGATCAGGCACGCTCGGCGCCGAGCCGGCCGACCGTCGCCGCGAAGGCGCGCACGTACAGCGTCGGCATCCGTCTCACACGTGCGCGCGAGCGTGCCGTCGACGTCGAAGACGATCAGCATCCATCGTCCACCGGCAGCCATTGTCCGCCTTCGAACACCGTATAGGTGGGATACGGCCCGTCGATCAGGCTCAGATGGCTGGTGAGGCCCGCGGTGTCGCCGAGCCAGCAATGGATCATCGAGGCGGGAGGCTCCATGGCGACGGTCAGGCGGGTCTGCGGCGGCAGGTCGAGACCGAGCTGATGCGCCGTCGAGGGGCAGGTGCAGGCGACGGTGCCGGCGAAGCGGCGCAGGATCGGCCGATGCAGGTGCCCGCACACGACGCGCTCCACCTGCGGATGGCGGCGCACCACGGTCGCGAGCTCCGTCACGCCCTCGAGCCCCATCGTCTCGTCCATCACCGTGAGGCCGCTGACGAACGGCGGATGGTGCATGAGGACGACCGTCGGCACCGACGGCGCCGCGGCGAGCCGGGCGTCGAGCCAGTCGAGACGCTCGGAACAGAGGCGACCGGCCGGGGAGTCCGGGACGAGCGTGTCGAGCGCGACGAGCCGCACCGGCCAGTCCTCGACCGTGTACTGCAGGAACCCATCGTCGCGCGGCAGATAGCCGTCGCGCGCGAACACACGGCGCAGGGACGCGCGATCGTCGTGGTTGCCCGGAATGACGTAGAGCGGCATCGCGAGCGCCGCGAGGATGTCGCGTGCGTGCTCGTACTCGGCGACGAGCCCGTGATCGACGACGTCGCCGGTCAGCAGCACGACGTCGGGGCGGGGAGTCAGCGCGTTCAGGTGCGTGACGGCGCGCGCGAGGTGATCGCTCGTCTGGAACGCCCGTTCGACCAGGCGTCCGGGCAGGCTCACGTGGGTGTCCGAGATCTGGGCGATGAGCATGACCGAAACGATAGCACTCCGGCCGCGCGCCGAACGAGAGCCGTTCCGTGGATCCCACGGTGGCGGTATGCGAGAATCGGCAGCTTGAGCGACTACCCGGTGAAGGCGTTCGACGCCTTCCAGGTCGGCGACAGCGTGGAGGTCACGAAGACGCTCGACGAGGCGGCCGTCGCCGCCTTCGCGGACGTGAGCGGCGACCGCCATCCGGCGCACCTCGACGAGGCCTACGCCGCGACGACGCGCTTCGGCCAGCGGGTGGCCCATGGCATGCTCACCGCGAGCCTCATCTCGGCCGCGCTCGCGCGGCTGCTCGGCCGGCCCGGTGCGATCTCGGTCGAGCAGACGTTGCGCTTCGTGCGCCCGGTGCGCCTCGGCGACACGATCACCGCGCGTGCCGAGGTGATCGCGATCGCGGTGCCGCAACGGCGCCTGCGCTGCCGCACCACGTGCCGCAACCAACGGGGCGAGCTGGTGATCAGCGGCGAGGCGATCGAGCAGAAGGACGAGTAGTCGCCCCGATTGCCTTCCCGCGCGCGTGCGCCACAATATCGGCTCGTGGACGATGCATGCATCATCCGCGGAACCGTGATCGTCACACAGGAGGAGTCGACATGAGTAGAGAAGTGCGTGTGCGCCCCTGGCAGCTCGCGGTGCTCAGCATCGCGGGAGGAGCCGTGGGCGCCTTGATCTTCGCCGTCGCGATGCCGGCCCGTCTCGAATCCCAGATGGACCTCGGGATCCCGTCCTTCGCCCCGCTGGCACAGGAGGTGATGCCGGCGGTGGTCAACATCAACACGACGAAGACGATCGCGGCGGGGCCGCGCCGCCCGTACCCGCGCGGGCAGGATCCGTTCGAGCAGTTCTTCGGCGAGGATTTCTGGGAGCGCTTCGGCGGGCGGCGCGGACCGCAGAAGCAGCGGAGCCTCGGCTCCGGCTTCGTGATCGACAACTCCGGGTACATCATCACCAATCGGCACGTCGTGAACGGCGCCGACGACATCGACGTCCAGTTCTCGAACGGCAAGTCGTACAAGGCGAAGCTCATCGGCGAGGATGCCAAGACCGACGTCGCGCTGCTGAAGATCAAGCCCGAGGGGAAGCTCCCGACGGTGGCGCTGGGCGATTCGTCCAAGCTGCAGATCGGCGACTGGGTGCTCGCCGTCGGCAATCCCTTCGGACTCGAGCACACCGTGACCGCCGGCATCGTGTCGGCACGCGACCGCGTGATCGGCGCCGGTCCCTACGATGATTTCATCCAGACGGACGCCTCGATCAACCCGGGCAACTCGGGCGGCCCCCTGTTCGATCAGCACGGCAAGGTGATCGGCATCGCCACCGCCATCTTCAGCCAGAGCGGCGGCAACATCGGCATCGGCTTCGCGACGCCCATCAATCTCGCGCGCGCCGTCGTCGATCAACTGCGCGTCAGCGGCAAGGTCGTCCGCGGATGGCTCGGCGTCAGTATCCAACCGCTCGGTCCGGACCTCCGCCAGGCCCTGAATCTCGGCGACCTCGAGGGCGCGCTCGTGGCCGACGTGCAGCGCAACAGCCCGGCGGAGAAGGGCGGCTTGAAGCGTGGGGACGTGGTGGTGGGCTTGAACGGCAAGGCGGTGGCCGAGCCGGGCGCCCTCAGCCGCGAGATCGCCATGATGAAGCCCAATACCGAGGTCGAGCTGCGCGTCATCCGCGACGGTCGCCCGCGCACGCTGGCGGTGCGCATCGGCCAGCTGCCGGAGGACAAGCAGGGCGGGAACGAGGACGAGGATGAAGACGAGCAGCTCGGCGCGGCCCCGGGCAACCGCGGGCGGGCCGAGGGCGGCGGCGAGGCGCTGCGCGACATGGGACTCGCGCTCGAGACGCTGAACGACGCCGGCCGCCGCCAGCTGCGCCTGCCGCGCGACGTCGTCGGCGCGGTGGTCACGGCGGTCGCGACCGGCAGCCCGGCGGAGGATGCCGGCCTCCGTCCCGGCGACGTGATCCTGCAGGTCGACCGCCACGAGGTCACCACCGCCGCCGCCGCGACGAAAGCCATCCTCGCCTCCGATCCGCCGATCCTGCTCTTGGTGAAACGCGGCGAGGCGACGGTGTTCGTCACCCTGAACCCCGCGAGGGGATAGGCGAATCAATCGAAGCGAAGTCGGGAGGCGCGCGGGTTCCCCGCGCGCCGACGCCCATCGCGCGCAACGCGCGCGGGGAGCGAAATCAATTGCCGCGCGCGGGCAGGATCGACTCGGTGATCGACTTCAGCGCGGCCGTGGTGCTCGCCGCCTGGCGATAGGCGCGGTAGTACGGCGCGAGATTGCCCGCGAGCACGGAGCCGTGCCCCGGCGCGATCATCACGGGAGCGGCGGCCTCGATGCGGTCGAGGGCGCGCTGCAACGGCACCTCCGGCGGTGTCCCGTAGAAGGTCCGATAGAGCTGCACCGAGAGGGCGGAGCGGTCGTCACGGGTGATCGCCTCGCCCTGTCCCGGCTGCAGGAAGAGATCGCCGGTGAACGCGACGTTCGTCCGCTCCTCGACGACGACGATGCCGTCCCAGGCGTGGACGTACGGCGTCTCGATGATGCGCAGCCCGTGCGCGCCGGCCGAAACGACTTCGCCGTCGCCGACCCCGCGCACCGGGCGGATCGCGAAATCGGCGAGCGAGGCCATGGTCGTCCGCATGGAGGCGAGCGGCACGGCGCCCGGCGCGGCCGCGAGATAGTCGTTCAACGCGCCGCACTCGTCGGACTCGAAATGCAGCACCAGGATGGCACGCAGGCTGGCCGGATCGAGCACCGAGCCGATCGCGTTCCACGTGGCGTCGAAGCAGGACCGCATGCCGGTCGAGATCAACACCGGCTCGTCACCGGCGAGCAGATATTGATTGACCGAGCTGCGCCACGGCTCGTGGTAGGCACTGACGCGATAGATCCCGGAGGCGATTTCGGCGATGGAGGCGCGTTGCGTTGGGCTTTTCATGTGCCCGAAACGCTAGCATCGCCGGGGGTGCCCGGGAATCAGCGATTTTTCGCGCGCGTGTCGGCCGCCACGTACTGCTCGCCGCGGTAGACGGCCTCGATCGCGGCCACGAGATCGCTCGGACGCGCATCCTTCACGAGGTAGCCGCTCGCGCCCGCGTCCATCGCGCCGCGCACGTAGGCCTCGTCCCGATGCATCGTGAGCGCCAGCACGCGCGTCGCCGGCACGGCCGCTTTGATGGCGCGCGTCGCCTCGATACCGCTCATCCGCGGCAACGAGAGATCCATGAGCACGACGTCGGGCTGGAGGTCGCAGACGCGCACGACGGCTTCTTCCCCGGTCGCCGCCTCCCCGACGATGATGACCCCGATCATCGAGCTCAGTACGCGCTTCAACCCCTCGCGAACGAGCGGATGGTCGTCGACGACGAACAGCCGGATGGCGGTGCTCATGATCCGTGCTCGTGCTTCGGTGAAGATTGGCCGCTACGGCGCCACGCGGGGGTCGTGACACTCCATCTGTAGATCACCCACCGTCCCAGCGCCAGGCCTGTAAACTCGGCAACGTCGAATGGGTATGGTAACACGCCGTCGAGCCAGATGACTCGCACGCCGGACCGCACCGTCTCCGCACTGCTCGCCGCCGCCGCTCACGACGCGTCGTCACGCGTGCTCGTCGAGGACGAGTACGTGACGCTGACCGGCGTCGATCTCGCGGCACGGGTGGCGCGCGCCACCGCACTCCTCGCCGAGGCGGGCCTCGGCGCCGGCGACCGCGTGGCGCTCTGGCTGGCGAACTCCGTCGGCTTCGTGGAGGCGTTTCTCGCCGTGCTCGCGTGCGGCGCGGACGCGTTCGTCCTCGCACCCATCGCGCCCGTCGCGGAAGTCCAACGCGCCCTGGAGACGACGGCGGCGCGGGCCCTGATCGGCGCCGGAGACGTCGGCGCGGTCGCGCCCGCGGCGACGGCGGCGCTCGCGGTCCGGAACGAGGGCCTGGCGCTCGTGCGCCCGCGGCCGGCCCGCGGCGGCGCGCCGCGCCCGCCACGTGCGTCGGATCCGGCGTTCGTCGCCTACTCGTCCGGCACCACCGGCCACGCCCACCTCGTGGTTCGCACCCACGAGAACCTCTGGTGGGAGGCGGAGAACATCGCCGTCACGACCCGGCTCGGCCCGACGGACGCGATCCTCGGCGTCGTGCCGTTGTCCCACTCCTACGGCCTCGGGAACGCGCTCCTCGCCAGCCTGCGCACCGGCGCGCGCCTGGTGCTCCGTCCGCGCTTCCTGCGCCGGCAGACGCTCGACCTGCTCGCGACCCGCGGCATCACCATGTTTCCGACGGTGCCGTTCATGGCACGGATGCTGGTCGCGACCGAGCGCGGACGGCGCTGGGATCTCGCGGCGCTGCGCCTCTGCATCAGCGCCGGCGCGCCGCTCACCCGCGACGTCTACGACGCGTTCCTCGAGCGCTTCGCGATCCCCATCCGTCAGCTGTACGGTCTGACCGAGGCCGGCGACGTGACCCTCAACACGGCGCCCCTCGCGGAGCTCGATCCCATCACCGTCGGGCGTCCGATCGGCGCCGTGCGCGTGACCATCGAGGATCCGGCGGGCGCGGAGGTCGCCGCCGGTGCCGTGGGCGAGATCGTCGTCCGCAGCGCCTCGGCGACGGGGGGCGCGGAGCAGCCGCTACACACGCACGATCAGGGACACTGGACGGCGCAGGGCGATCTCGTCATCACGGGGCGCACGAGCCTGTTCATCAACAGCGCCGGCAACAAGGTCAACCCGACCGAGGTGGAGGCCGCGCTGCGCAGCCATCCGGCGGTCGCGGACGTCGCCGTGTTCGGCGTGCCGGCACCACACGGTGACCAGCACGTGTCCGCGGTGGTCGTCCTGCGCGCGGCCTGCACGGCCGACGCGCTGCGCGTACACTGCGGTACGCTGCTGGCGACGTACAAGGTGCCGCGCGTGGTGACGTTCCGCGACGCGTTGCCGCGCTCGCCGCTCGGCAAGGTTCTGATCGGCCGGCTGCTGGCGGAAGCCTAGGGCGGCCCGCGGCGCGGTTTGACAGGACGAGCGTCCCATTGTTTATCGAAGCGACGTGGGCGCGCCAGCAGCGGATCGCACCGCCCGCCCGGTCTTCGCGGCCGACGCGCTCGCGGGCCGGCGGGCGCTCGTCACCGGCGGCACACGCGGCATCGGGCGGGCCATCGCGCTCGCGCTGGCGCGGGCCGGCGCCGCGACGATCGTGACGTGGGCGACGCAGGAGTCCGACGCCGAGGACGCGGCGCGGGCACTCGCGGCGTACGGCGACGGAAACCGGGTGCGCCGGTGCGACGTGCGCGATCGCGGCGCGGTGACGGCGCTGTTCGCCGAGATCAAGGAGAGCGGAGGAATCGACGTGCTGGTCAACAACGCCGCCATTACGCGCGACGCCCATCTGATGTTGCTCGCCGACGAGGCGTGGGACGACGTGCTCACGACCAACCTCACCGGGCCGTTCCTCTGCATGCGTGCCGCCCTGCGCGGGATGATCGCCAAGCGCTTCGGGCGCATCGTGAACGTCATCTCGCCCGCCGCGCTCGCGGGCAAGGCCGGCGCGGCGAACTACGCCGCCTCGAAGGGCGGCCTCCTCAGCATGACGCGCTCGCTGGCGCGCGAGGTGGCACGCTTCGGCATCACGGTGAACGCCGTCTGCCCGGGCCTCGTCGAGACGCCGATGCTGGACGCCCTGCCCGGACGCGTGCGGGACGAGATGCTCGCCCAGGTCCCGCTCGGCCGCACCGCCCATCCCGAGGAGATCGCCGATGCCGTGCTGTTTCTCAGCTCGGCGGCCTCAGCCTATATTACTGGAGCGATGCTCGCCGTCGATGGCGGGCTGGTGATGACATGACGACTGCCGACGACCTGAAGCCCCGCCTCAAGGAGCTCCTGATCACGGGCCTGCGACTCCAGGACGTGGCGCCGGCCGGCATCGCCGACGATCAGCCGATCTTCGTCGAAGGCCTCGGCCTTGATTCCATCGACGCGCTCGAGCTCGTCGTCCTCATCGAGGAGCACTTCGGCATCGCCATCCCCGACGAGGAGGTCGGGAAGAAGGCGTTCGCCTCCATCAACGCGCTCGCCGAGTTCATCGCGGCCGAGCAGAGTCGTGGCGCCTAGCGGGCGGCAGGTCGTCGTCACCGGCCTCGGGACGGTGAACGCGCTCGCCGGCTCGGTCGCCGAGTTCGCGGCGGCGCTTCGCGCCGGCACCTGCGGCATCGGCCCCCTCACGATCTTCGATCCGGCCGGGTACCGCAGCCGCATCGCCGCCGAGGTGCGCGACGACGCGCCGCCGCGGGGCGTGGCGCCGGCGCTGCGGCGGCGCCTCTCGCGCTCCGACGTCTTTGCGCTGCGCGCGACGGCCGAGGCGCTCGCCGACAGCGGCCTCGGCGGGACCGTGCCGCCGGCGCGCATCGGGGTCGCCTTCGGCGGCACCACGGGCGGGATGTTGCGCGGCGAGGAGTCGCTGCGCGGGCGCATCCAGGGCACCGCCGGCCGCTACCAGGCGGCGCCGGTCCTCGGCGCGCCGATCTCGACCAGCGCCGACGTGGTCGCGCGCGTGTTCGACCTCGCCGGGCCGCGCCTGTCGCTCAGCACCGCCTGCTCGTCCAGCGCCAATGCGCTCGGTGCGGCGCTCGACTGGATCACCCTCGGGCGCGCGGACGTCGTCGTCACCGGCGGCACGGAGTCGCTCTGCCGCATGACCTTTGCGGGGTTCAACGCGCTCCACGCCCTGTCCCTCGAGCCGTGCCGCCCGTTCGATCGGGACCGGAGCGGCCTGTCGCTCGGCGAGGGCGCCGCCATGCTGATCGTCGAGTCGGCGGAGCACGCCGCCCGCCGGGGCGCGCGCGTGCATGCCGAGCTGCTGTCGTACGGCAACAGTGCCGACGCGCACCATCTGACGGCGCCGCACCCCGAAGGGACGGGCGCGATCCTCGCGATGCGGCGGGCGCTCGCGCGCGCGGGGCTCGCCCCGGAGCGCATCGACTACATCAACGCCCACGGCACCGGGACGCCGCTGAACGACGCCGTCGAGGCGGCCGCCATCGCCGCCGTCTTCGGCGACGCCGCGTCGCACCTCGCCGTCAGCTCCACCAAGGGAGCGGTCGGCCATACGCTCGGCGCCGCGGGCGCGATCGAGGCGCTGGCGACGATCCTCGCGCTGCGCGACGGCTTCGTGCCGCCCACCGTCAACCTCGGCGATCCCGACCCCGGCTGCGCCCTCGATCTCGTGCCGCACGCCAGCCGCCCGGCGACGCTGCGGTACGCGCTCTCCAACTCGTACGGCTTCGGCGGGAACAACACCTCGGTGGTGCTCGGACGTGCGTGAGCTGCCGCGCGTCGTGGTGACCGGCGTCGGCGTGGTGAGCCCGCTCGGGTCGCTGCCGCGCTTCTGGGACGACCTGCGTGCCGGCGCCAGCGGCTTCGCGCCGATCGATTGGTTCGACCCGGGCCCGACGCCCCCGGGAACGGCGGCGCGGGTGCGCGATTGGCAGCCCAAGGATCACATCAAGCCCGCGGCGCTGCGCCGCATGGACCGCTTCTCGCAGATGGTCGTGAGCGCGTGCGCCATGGCGATCGGCGACGCGCGGCTCGAGCTCACCGCGGCGCGCGCGGAGGCGACCGGCGTCGTCGTGGGCGCCGCCTACGGCAACCTGCTGGAGACCGAGGCGTTCCTGCGGGGGCTGATCCTCAAGGGCCCGGCGCTCGCGAACCCGATGCTCTTCCCGAATCTGGTCCTGAACGCGTCGGCCGGCTACGTCGCCATCGAGCTCGGCCTGCGCGGCCCGAACTTCACCGTCTGTCGCAACGAGATCTCGGGCGAGGCAGCGGTGGCGCTCGCCTGCGACCTCATTGCCTGCGGCCATGCCGACGTCGTGCTCGCCGGCGGCGGCGACGAGGTATCGCCCGTCCTCTTCCACGTGAACAAGGACCTCGGGGCCCTCTCGCCCGGACGCCGCGGTCGGCCGGCCGTCGAATGGTCGAGCCCCTTCGACCGCGATCGGAACGGCATGATCCTCGGGGAGGGCGCGGCCATGCTGGTCCTCGAGCGCGAGGAGCACGCGCGAGCCCGGGGAGCCAGGACGTACGCCGAGGTCGCCGGCTATGCGACGTCCACCGTCCGTTCGACGCCGCATCTCTGGCCGCATCCGGCGGACGCCGCCCCGCGCGCCATGGCCGACCAGCTGCGCGTGCTGCGCGGCGCCGACGAGATCGACGCGATCGTCTCGTGCGCCAACTCGACGCGCGCGCTCGATGCCTTCGAGGCGGCGCACCTCGCGGGGCTGCTCGGCGAGAGCGCCGGCCGCGCGCTCGTCACCTCCATCAAGGGCGCCGTCGGGGAGTTCGGTGGCGCGGGCGCGCTCGGCACGGCGGTGGCGGCGCTGGCGCTGCGCGACGGACACCTGCCCGCCCTTCCGGCGCTGCAGCGTCCGGACCCGGCCTGTACGCTGCGGCTCGCGGCGCCGGGGCGGGCGCCGGCCGCGATGCGCGCCGTTCTCGTCTCGGGGAGCGCCCGCGGCGGAGCGTGCACGGCACTGCTGCTACGCCGCCCACGATGAGCCGATGAGCCGCGGGCCCCAGAACACGCTCGGCCGCCGTGTCGGACGGCCGCTCGCCGGCGCCCTGCTGGCGGTCCTCACGCTCGCCTCCACGGTCGCGGCGGCGACGCCGGACGGCGAGCCGTCCCTCGCGGCGCGCGCGCGGCGCTTTCCGGCGTTCCGCAGCGCACGCGCCACGTTCGAGCAGGAGCGCGAGGTGTCGCTGGTCGACGAGGTGCTGCGCGCGAGCGGCACGATCACGCTCCGCGCCCCGGACCACCTCCGCCTCGCGCTCACGGCCCCGGAGTCCCTCACCATCGCGGTCGACGGCGACACGCTCACCGTGCTCGACGCGTCCGGCACCCCGATCGCGGTTCCCCCCGAGTTCTCCGGCTTCGCGCGCTTCGGTCGCGTGCTGACCGACCTGATGCTCGGGCGCAAGGGCCCGGACCTCTTCCACGAGGAGTGGCACGGGCCCGACGCCGTGACGCTGCGCACCGACGCGCCCGAGGCGCCGTTCACCGACATCACCTTGCGCTTCCCGAGCGACGGCCGCCTGCCGACCGAGATCGTGATGCGGGAGCGCGGCGGCGACAAGACGACGATCCGCATGCGGCCGCTGCCCGACGGACCTTTGTCCCCCGCGGGGAGGAAGCCATGAGCGTCCGACGTCCCGAGGTCGGTGATCTCGCGGCCGACTTCCTGCCGCACGCCGCGCCGTTCCTGCTGCTCGATCGCATCCTCGCGATCGACGAGCAGGGCGGACGCTTCAGCAAGGGCGTGACGGTCGACGACCCGCTGGTCGGGCCATCGGGCGTACTGTCGCCCATCCTCGTGGTCGAGGCGATGGCGCAGGGCGCGGGGCTCGTCCTGATGCGGCGCGAGCCGGCTCTTCGCGCGCGTGGCGCGGTGCTGGCGGCGATCGACCACTGCGAGATGAAGGCGCCGGCACGCGCGGGTGAGATCGTGCTGGTCGAGATCGTCGTCACCCGCCGCTACGCCGAGATGGCGCGGATCCACGGCCGGGCGACCGTCGGCGGGCTCGCCTGCGTCGACGCCACGCTCACGCTGGCGTTCGCCCCCGAGCGGATCGGCGGCGCGTGAGGCGCGTCGCGCATGCCCTCCTCGGCCTCGTCGTCCTGCTCGCCGGCTGCACGGCCGCCGTCAAGGCCGGCGCGCGCCCCGTGCGCCCGCCGGCGGCGCGCGCGATCGTCGCGGCGCTCACGGCGCGCGAAGCCGCCACCCCGGGCCTGCGGCTCTCGATGTCGGTGAAGATCAGCGGCAGCGGGCACGATCCGCTGCTGCCCGCGCCGGCCTATCTCGCGGTCGACGATGCCGGCGGCGTCCGCCTGCAGGTCCTCTCGCCCTTCGGCATGACCGTGCTCGATCTCGCCATCCGCGGCGAGCGCTACACCGTGACGATGCCGCTGACGCACGAGATCCGCGACGGCACGATCGATCTGCGCACGCTCTCGGACCCGTCGGTTCCGGTCGGCGACCGCATGATCGTCGCGCTCGCGCTGATGTTCCGTCCGAAGGTGCGCGCCGACGCCTGCCGCGACGGCGGTCCCGGCGCCATCATCTGCGCCATCGGATCGGGAGTCGTGGCGCGCATCGCCGTGGACGACGGGTTGCGGCCGGTACGCGAGGTCTACCTCGACGCCGCGGCGCGGCCGCTCCTCACCGCCACGTTCGGCGACTACCGCGGCGAGGACGCGCAAGCGCAGCCCGGATCGTTGCTGATCGCAGACCCGTCGAGCGGGGCGCGGATGACCATCCAGGTGAAGCGGGTCCGCACCGCGATCGCGCCGACGTGAGCGACGGGCGCTTCGCCCGCCGGGTGGCGACATTTGCGGTGCGCCGCCGGAGAGCGGTGCTCGCCACCTCGCTCGCGTTGACGCTCGCGAGCCTCCTGTCGCTCACCGCGCTCCACCTCGATGTGGAGCTGCTCTCCACCCTGCCGACGGGCACCCCGGCGTTCGACGACTTCAAGCACTACCTCGAGACGTTCGGCGCGTTGCAGACCCTGCCCGTCCTGGTCTCCGGCGCGACCGGTCCCGAGCTGGGACGCGCCCTCGACGCGCTGGCGGCGGCCTATCGGCGGACGCCGCAAGCGGGCGCCGTGATCGCCGGGCTGCGCGACGGCACCGACATGCCGCTCCTCGACCCCGAGCACGTGCCGGCGATCGTGCCGCGCGAGCGTCTCGGCCTGCTCGCCGCGCGGCTCGACCCCGCCGCCATCGCGACGGCGTTGACCCAGGTGAAGAAGATCCTCGCGCTGCCGGCCGGCGCCGAGATCACCGCGCGCATCCGGCGTGATCCTCTCGGACTCGCCATCGTCGCCGGCGAGACGATCCGCGCGCGTTACGCCGATCCGCTCGCCGCCGCGACCGATCCGCACATCCTCGCGCCCGACGGCTCCGCCGGGCTCATCCTGCTCAACCCGCGAGGCTCGCCGTTCGACTCCGGCTTCACCAACGGGCTGTTCGACGCCTTGCAACGCATCGAGCGCGAGCTGCACGCCGATCCCGCGTTCGCCGCCGTGCACGTCCAGTACGGCGGCGCCTACGCGCACGCCCACGAGGACGAGCGTCTGATCAAGGGCGACATCTCTCGTTACACCCTGCTGGCGTTCGCCGCCGTGATCGCGATCTTCCAGATCGGCTACCGCAACCTCGGCATCCTGCCGCTGATCGGCTACCAGCTCGCCGCCGGCTCGCTGTTCGCGTTCGCCGCATCGGTCGTGATCTTCCGCCAGCTGAACGCCCTCTCCTTCTGCTTCGCCGCGATCTTCTACGGCCTCGCGATCGACGCCGTGATCTACTTCTACTCGCGCCTGCTCGAGGAACGGCGCGCATGGCCGCTCGATCAGGCGATCGTCCGCACCTGCGAGGGCATCGGGACGGCCAACGTGGTGGCCTCCCTCACGACCGCCGCCGCGTTCGCGGTGATCGGCCTTTCGGCCCTCGGCGCGGTCGCCCAGATCGGCGTGCTCACGGCGGTCGGCATGGTCGTCAACATCGCGTACACGTTCCTCGTGCTGCCGGCGCTGGTGGCGACCTTCCCCGGGCGCCTCGCCGCGAGCACGCCCCCGTCGCTCGAGGCCCCGCGCCTGGGCGCGCTGGCGGGCGCCTCGCTGCGTCACCCCCTTCCCGGACTCGCCGTCTCGGGCGCGATCATCCTCGGGTGGCTGGTGTTCCGGCCGCCGCTACCGGTCGACGCCAACGTCCTGCACCTGCGTGCCGACGACTCGCGGGCGGCGGCCGCCGAGGACGCGATCCAGGCGAAGTTCGGCGGGCTCGCCTCGGAGGCGCAGATCCTCGTCGGAGGAACGGACCTCGAGAATGCCCTGCAGCGCGAGGAGCGCGTCGTCGCCTGGCTGGAGGCGCATCGAGCCGCCTCGGCGCCGTCGGCCGCCGTCGCTGCGACGGAACCGCGGATCGAGGGCTATCAGGCGCTCACGACGTTCCTCCCGTCGCGTGCCATGGAGCGCGCGCGGCGCGCGGCGTTCGCCGCCCTGCCGCGCGCGCGCGCGCGCGCGGCGCTGCACGACGAGCTCCGCCGCCAGGGGTTCCGCGTCGACGCGTTCGCCGACGCCGAGGAGGCGCTCACCCGTACGGACGCGACGCTGCCACGCGACCTCGACGCGGCCTGGATCCGCCCGCTGGTCGCCCGCCACCTGCGCCGGACCGCGCACGGCGTCGAGCTCGCGATCATGGTGAGCCCCGCGCCCGGCACGCGGCTCGCCGTCCTGCGCGACCGTGTGCGCGCCGACCTCGGAAACGACGTCGTGGTGACCGGGCGGCCGCTCATGGAGGCGGCGCTGAACACGCTCATCTCGCGGGAGCTGGTCGGCTTCGCGATCGCGAGCCTGGCCCTGAATCTGATCATCGTCGTGCTGCAGCTCCGCTCACTGCCGCTCGCGCTCGCGGTGCTGATGCCGACCGGCGTGATCGTGCTCGGCATGATCGAGGCGATGTACGCCCTCGGCATCGCCTTCACGCCGATCAACCTGATCGTGCTGCCGCTCACGCTCGGCATCGGCGTCGACTACTGCGTCTACATCGTGGCGCGCTGGCACGAGGGGCACGACGTCGCGACCGCGACGCGGCTCGTCGGTCGCGCCGCGTCGCTCACGACCATGACGACGATGGCCGGCTTCGGCTTCCTCGCGGTGTCGCGCTACCGCGGGCTCGCCGGGCTCGGCTGGCTCGCCATGGTCGCGATCGGTCTCGCCTTCGCCGCCGCCGTGTGCATCCTCCCAGCCTGGCTGGCCGTCCTGCCGCGCCGGCCGCGGGCCGCGGACGACGCTCAGCCCGGGCGGTAGGCCCAGCCGCCGTCCACCTTGATGACGGCGCCGCTGGTGTACGACGACGCGTCCGAGGCGAGGTAGAGCGCGGCGCCGACGATCTCCTCCGGCTGCCCGCAGCGCCCCATCGGCACGCTCGACTCGATATGGGCGCGGACCTCCGGCGTCCAGGCGTTGCTGATGTCGGTGAGGAACGCGCCCGGCATGATCACGTTGACGCGCACCCGCCCCGCGTGGGCGTGCGACATGCCGGCGGCCATCGCGTGGAGCGCGGCTTTCGCCATCGCGTACGGCAGCTCGACCGCCGTCGGCTGCACGGCGCCGACGCTGCTCACGTTGATGATGCTGCCGCCGCCGCCCGCCGCCATCCGCCCCGCCGCCAGCGCGGCAAGGCGGAAGGGGCCCTTGAGGTTGACGGCGAGCACCTTGTCCCAGAGCTCCTCGCTCAGCGTCTCGAGCGAGGGATAGAGCGGCGACATGCCGGCGTTGTTGACGAGCACGTCGAGCCCCCCGAGCTCGGCCTGCACGGTCTCGATCAAGCGGGTGCAATCATCCCAGCGGCCGACGTGGAACGGGACCGCGAGCGCGCGCCGTCCGAAGCGCGCCCGCAGCTCCGCGGCGACGGCCTCGCAGGCGTCGGCCTTGCGGCTCGCGACCACCACGTCGGCGCCGTGCTCGGCGAAGGCGCGTGCCATGGCGAGGCCGAGCCCGCGACTCCCGCCGGTGACGACGGCGATCTTGTCGCTCAGATCGAAGCGCGTGGCCATCGGCGCACCGTAGCGTCGCCATCGCCCCTTTGCTAGAGCGAGAAGGTGCTCCAGCGACGGACCGCCGTACCAGCGGTCGAGAGCCGGTCGCGCGGGGGCGCACCGGCGGCGGCGAAGCACGGGCCGTCCGCGCCGCGCGGGCGGCGGCGCTGGCTCCGCGCCCTCGCGCTCGCGACGCTCGTCGCCGTGGCCGTGCCGATGCTGTTCGATCGCGCAACGCGGATCTCGCCGCCGCCGCTGGCGCCGCCCGCCGCGGAGCCACTCACCCTCGACGAGGCCGGCGTGGCGCACGTCGCGACCTCGACGCTCGAGCGGCGGAACGCCCTCTGGGTGATGCACGTCGCGGGCGACCCTGAGCAGCTCGGCTATCGCCACGCGCGCCTCAGCGCGCCGATGATCGCGGCGGGCGATTTCCGCATGCTCGATCTCTTCGCGACCTTCGTGCCCTCCGCGGCGTTGCGCAGCCTCCTCACCGCGGTCGTCCGTGCACGCTACCGCGACGTCGATCGCGGCTTTCCACCCGAGCGCCGGGCCGAGATCTTCGGGGAGGCCATCGGCTACGGTGACCGCGGCCCGACGTTCCTCTCGCCGTACCATCGCCTGGTGTTCCTGCACGCGCTCTACGACATCGCCCTCGCGTTCGAGCGCTCGCCGCTCGTCGGCTGCACGGCCTTCGCCGCAGGGGGCGCGGCCACACGCGGCGGGGCGACGCCCGGCCACACCATCGTCGGGCGCAACTTCGATCTCGACGTGGATCCCTGGTTCGACACGGACAAGGCGGTGCAGATCTACGAGCCGGTCGGCCGCATCCCGTTCGCGTCGATCGCGTGGCCCGGCATGACCGGCGTCGTGACGGGGCTGAACGCCGCCGGCATCTGGGTGAGCGTCAACGGTGCCCGCGCGGGCACGCCGGACGCCGGCGGGGTCCCGGTGGTGTTCACGACGCGCGCGATCCTCGAGGAGGCGCACACGCTCGACGAGGCGATCGCGATCGCCACGCGCGACGTCCCCATGACGTCGCACATGCTGCTCCTCGCCGATGGCGCGAGCGGCGAGTCCGCGGTCGTCGAGCGCGCCCCGGGCCGCGTCCCCGCCGTGCGCCGCGCCGTCGTCACCGTCCTCGCCAACCAGTACGGCACTCCCGCGCTCGCCGCCGACCCGAAGGACGCGTACGTGCGTGAGCACACCTCGACGATCGCCCGTGAGGCGCGCATGCGCGAACTGGTCGCCCACGCCGACGGCCGCATCGACCCCCCGCTGGCGGTCACGCTGCTGCGCGATCGACGGGGCGCGGGCGGCGGGCCGCTGCCGCTCGGCAACCGCAACGCGATCGATGCGCTGATCGCCACGCACTCGGTCGTCGCCGACGTGACCGCCGGCGTGCTGTGGGTGTCGGAGGGGCCGCACACCCTCGGGGCGTACCGCCGCATCGACCTCCGTGCCCGGCTCGCCGGCGGAGCGCCGCGCGACGAGGCGAGCGGCGATGTCGCGCCCGATCCGCTGCTGGCGAACGGCGGCCTCGAGCGCTACCTGCTCGGCGGACGCCTGCGCCAGGCCGCGGAGCGCGAACGCAGGCGCGGCGACCTCGCGAGCGCAACCGAAGACTACGAGCGCGCGCTGGCCCTCCGCGCCGACGATCACCTGGCGTGGCGCGGGCTGGCCGACGCGCGCGCGCGTCTCGGCGACGCCGCGGGCGCACGCGCGGCGTGGGCGCGCGTGGTCGCGTTGTCACCGGAGAGCCCGACACTCGCCGCCGAGGCGGCGGCCGCCGCCGCACGCTGAGCGCCGCGCCCCGCGGGTCGTCCCGTGTCCGCCCGCGCCCGTGCAACCGCGGACATACGCCCCCCGCCGCGATGCGCGCGGTGTGCACCGACGATCGCTGCCTGCTATGGTTCCTCGATGGCCGGCGGGGCATGGAACGGCTGACGCTCGACGTCGCGGTCCTTGGCGGCGGGTTCGCGGGCTCGCTGCTCGCCCGGCAGCTCCGCCGTACCTTGCCGCAGCTCCGGATCGGGCTCTTCGAGAAGGCGACGGAGAGCGCCTACAAGGTCGGCGAATCGACGGTCGAGATCGCCAGCAACTATCTCGTCCGGCGGCTCGGGCTCTCGGCGTATCTGTACGACCGCCACCTGCCGAAGAATGGCCTGCGCTTCTTCTTCGACACTCCCGCCAAGGATGCGGCGTTCCACGAGATGACCGAGATCGGCTCGGTCTCGATGCCGTTCCATCCGAGCTTCCAGATCAACCGCGCCCGGCTCGAGCGTGATCTCTGGGAGCGCAACGCCGCCGACGGCGTGCTCGTGCGGACGGGCGTCCGCGTCCACGATCTCGAGCTCGGGACCGGAGGCGCCCGGCACCGTTTCGCTTTCGGCGGCGAGGACGTCGCCGGGCGCTGCGAGTGCCGCTGGCTCGTCGACGCGACGGGGCGGACGAGCCTGGTGGCGCGGGCGAAGGGCTTGCGCGTGCCCGAGGCGGACCACGCCATCGCCGCCGTCTGGGGCCGCTTCGCCAGGGTCCGCGATCTCGACGACCTCGGTCCCGAGTCGTTCCGCGCCCGGGTGCGCAACAGCAGCCGCATGCTCTCGACCGTTCACTTCAACTACCCGGGCTACTGGATCTGGTTCATTCCCCTGAAGGACGGCATCACCAGCATCGGCATCGTCGGCGATCGTGCCGCGATCGATGCGTCGTGCCGCACCAAGGCCGGCTTCGTCGAGTTCCTCTCGCGTCACCGCGCCGTCGCCGATCTGCTCGCGGCCGCCGAGATAGTCGACGTCGGCAGCTTCGCCCAGCTCGCCTACACGACGACGCGCTTCTTCAGCGTCGACCGCTGGGGGCTCTCCGGCGAGGCGGCCGCGTTCTCCGATCCGTTCTACAGCCCCGGGGGCGACTACATCGCGCTCGAGAACGACTTCCTCGTCGACCTGATCGGACGCGACACGGCGGGCGAGGACGCGACCCGCCTGGCCGAGCGCGTCGCGCTCTACGACGAGTTCATGCACTTCCGGCACGAGGCCACCATGCTCCTCTATCGCGGCCTCTACTCGACGCTCGGCAGCTACGAGCTCTATCGCTTGAAGTGGGAGCTCGACATCGCCTGCTACTACAATTTGTGGGTGACGCCGTACATGCTCGATCAGCACCTCGACGAGGCGTTCCTGCGGACGCAGCTCCGGGAGAAGCACGTGATCCTGCAGGCGCTGCGCAACTTCGCCGACCTCTTCCGAAAGCTCGAGCAGCGGCTGCGCGAGCGCGGCGATCTCCATCGCCGCAACCTGGGCGAGTTCTACGAGCCGCTGCAGTCGCTCGACTACGTGAGCGAGGTCGGGACACCGCGTCGGCGCGAGGTCGTGCTCGCCCGCACCGCGGAAGCCTTCAACCGCGTCCGCGCCCGCGCCGTGGACCTGCTCGAAGGCGTCGCCGACCCCCCGGCGCGACCGCCCCTGCCGCTGACCGCGTTCGTCACCTCCCGCCCACTCGCTTGAGCGCGCCGACCGCGGGCACCCGCCGGCGGTCGAGGCGCCCTTGCGCTACGGATTCCGTAGCGCTACCCTGCCTCGCAGGAGGGTCCCACATGCCGCAGCCGCCGACCCGCATCCCCCCGCTCGAGCCGCCGTACGAGGAGCCGATCGCGGCCATGCTCGCGGCGATGATGCCCGCTGGGAGCCCGATCGAGCCGCTCAAGCTCTTTCGCGTCTTCGCGCAGCACCCGCCGATGGCGCGCGCCATGCAGGTGCTCGGCGGCTTCGTCCTCGGAGGCAAGGAGCGCGCGCTCCGCTCGCGCGATCGCGAGATCGTCATCGCGCGCACCTGTGCGCGCTGCGGGTGCGAGTACGAATGGGGCGTGCACGCCGTCGCGTTCGGTCCGCGCGTCGGGCTCGAGCCGGCGCAGCTCGCCGCGAGCGTGCGCGGCGACGCCGGCGACCCGGCGTGGGGAGAGCGCGATCGGCTGCTCGTCCGGCTGGTCGACGAGCTGCACGATCGCGCCGCGGTGTCGGACGCGCTGTGGGAGAAGCTCCGCGCCCACTGGACCGTCCCGCAGCTGCTCGAGCTGCTGCTCGTCGCCGGCTGGTACCACGCGATCAGCTACCTCGCGAACGGCGCGGCGGTCGCGCGCGAGGAGTGGGCGGCGCGATTCCCCGACACGCCGCCCGCCGACCGTCGCGACGTCTAGTCGTCGCGCCAGCGTCGCAGCTTGCCGGTCGGCGTCCGCGGCAGGTCGGCGACGAGCAGGAACTCGCGCGGCACCTTGAAGCTCGCGAGACGGGCGCGGCAATGCCGCGTCAGCTCCTCCGTGGTCGGCGGCCGTGCCGGATCGCGCGCGACGATCTCGGCGATGGGCACCTCGCCGACGTGCGCGTGCGGTCGCGGCGAGACGCGCGCGTCGCGGACGTCGGGGTGCGCCTCGAGCACCGCCTCGACCTCCTCGCAGAAGAACTTGAGGCCTGCCATGCTGACGCGGTTCGCGCGGCGTCCGGCGAGCCACACGTCACCGTCGGCGTCGAGCCACGCGTGATCGCCGGTGCGGAACCCGCCGTGCGCGACGACCTCCGCCGCCGGCGTCCACGGCTCGAGATACGCATCGAACATCCCGGGGCCGCGGATGCAGAGCTCGCCGACGGCGTCGGGGCCGCCGGGGGTCACGGGCCGTCCGGTCTCGTCACGCAACGCGATCTCGTAGCCCGGCAGCGGCCGACCGATCGACTCCGGCTTGGTCGCGGCGCTGGCGACGTTCACGATCGGCAGCCCGACCTCGATGATGCCGAGGGCCTGCGCGAGGGGACGGCCGAAGCGCTGCATGAAGCGCGCCGCGACCTCGGAGGGGAGCCTGTCGGCGGTGGCGACGGCGAGCCGGAGATCGGCGAGCGTCGCGTCACCTTCGTCCTTCGCCAGCGACGCGTAGTGGTAGGGCGACGCATAGACGACGCTCGCGCGCTCGCGCTGCGCCAGCGCCAGCACGGAGCGGGCGAGCACGCTCGCCGGCAGGAGGATGGTCGCGCCGTACCGCAGGTACAGGAGTACGGATACCACGAAGTGGTGGACCATCGGCAGGAGCCAGAGCACGCGATCGGCGGGTGCGATCGCGAGCGCCGTGTTGGCGTGCGTCAATCGCGCCAGGATCGCGTCGTGGCCGAGGACGACGCCCTTGTGTCGGGCCGTGGTGCCGGAGGTGAACCGCAGGTACGCCGGGCGGACTGCGCGGAACGCCGCCTCGACGTCCGGGGCGAGTCGTGCCCCCGCGAGACGTTCACAGCGGATGCCGCTCGCCGCCGCGACGACGAGGTGGTGCAGGAATGCGTCGCGCGCGACCTGCCGGACGGCGGCGGGCGAGTCGTCGGCGATCGGCACCATGCAGCCGCCGACGGCGAGGATCGCGAGGGCCGCCTCGATGAAGTCGCGGCCCGGACGGGCGATCAGCCCACATCGCTCTCCCGACGCGACGCCGTGCGAGGCCAGCACGCGTCCATGGCGGTCCGCCGCGGCCAGCAGCGTGGCGTAGTCGACGGCGACGGGCGGCGTTCCATCGACGATCAGCGCGGGCCGCGTGGGAGCGCCGGCCGCGGCGGCGCGGATCGCGTCCACCACCGTCATCGTTCGCTCTCCGCACGCAGACGCGCGCGCACCGCGGACGCCGCAACCGCGTCGAGCGGCTCGTCCGCATCCGCCGCGAGCGCGGCCGCCGCGCCCACCGCCTCGCCCGTGGCCATCGCCGTGCCGATGACGCGCAGCGCGCCGAGCGCCTCGTGCGTGGCCGAGACACAGCGTCCCGCCATGCCGAGGCGCGGATGCGAGCGGCTGACGAGGGCACCGAGGGGGATCGAGCTCGCGCCCGCGGGATACTCGAGGTGCGGGCGTCGGTGATCGTTCCAGAGCTCGATGGGCCACGTCGAGAGCGCGACCTCGTCGTCCCGCCGCCGCCCCGAAAGGACGTCCTCGCGCGTGACCACTACCCGGCCCTCGACGCGGCGTGTCTCGCGGATGCCGAGGCGCCGCGGCCAGCCGAGAAGACGCGCGGCGCGGAACTCGGCACGGCCGGCGCGGACGTATGCGAGCAGCGCAGCCGCGGCGGCACGCGCCGAGGCTTCGAGCGTCGCGACGACGGTCTCGTCGAGCGGATCCCAGCGCGCCGGCCGCTCGACGTTGAGGGTGACGTACACCTCGTCCGGTCGCGGCCCCGGGCGCAGCAGGACCGATTCGCAGCCGCGCGGAAGGGAGCGCGCGCGCACCGCCCCTGCCGCCGCGACGCTGAGCTGCAGGCGCGCGAAGCCGACCGCCGTTCCAGGCGCGACGCCGGCGAGACGGAAGATGTAGGAGGGGCATTGCAGCTCGTGCGCCGCCGCGCGGGCGACGTCCGCGCCGCCGAGCACCGCCACGGCGGCGTCACCGCTCGCGTCGACGACGATGCGGCTCTCGACGAGGACCGCGCCCGCGGCACGCGCGATCTCGATCGTGCTGATTTCCCGGCGCTCGCGCGCGAGCGCCGCGCCGCGCACCTCGCCCTCGAGCCAGCACGTGAGCGACGGCTGCGCGGCGCACACGGCGGCCGCGTGACGCTCCAACACCTCGGGATGGATGGGCAGGACGAACACCTTGCCCGCCCGCTCCGGCTCGCCGGCGCCGCCCGCGGCGCGCAGGCTCTCGGCGAACTGCCGCGGGAACCCGTGATGTGCGTACGCCGGCCACGTCGCGGCATCGTCACCCGCCGCCAGATAGAGACCGCAGAACGTGTGTACCAGCGCGTGTGCCGCATTGCCGCCGAGCGCGGGGCCGCGCTCGGCGAGGAGGACCCGCGCCCCGAGCCGCGCCGCGGTCAGCGCCGCGGCGATGCCCGCCGTCCCGCCGCCGACAACGACGACGTCGAAGCGCTCACGCCTCACGCCGACGACCGTAGGCGCGCCACCTCGTCGCTCGCGAAGCGGGATCCCGCCGCCACGGCCGCGCCGTCTCCGCGCAGGTCGTCGAGCAACCGTGCCTGCAGCAGCCGGCGCTCGTCCGCGGTGACGGCGTCGCACTGGTAGATGTGGGCGACGTTCAACCGCCCGTCACGGACGCTCATGATCACGCCGCTGCCGGGCGACGGCATGACCGATGGAACGTGGAAGCCGTTCACGATATCGGCGCCGCAGAACGTCGGCAGACCCGGAAGGAACTCGCCGGTGAACGCGAAGTAGAACGACGCGATCTCGCCCCCCAGCCCACGGCGGGCGATCCAGGTATGCAGCCATGCCGGCGCCCAACGCAGGACGTCCATCGCCGCCGTGCTCGCCTCGAGGAGGCCGTCGCGGACGGCGGCGCGGCGCTGCCGGCCGAGCTCGGCGACGAGACCGCCGAGGTCGCCGACGTGATGGCGTGGCACGTGGAACCAGAGGAGCGCGACGTTGGTCCGGAAGAGCGCACCCCGCGCTCCGCGCGGGCGCCGATTGACCGGCAACGGAACGAGGTAGTGCCCGGGGTCGGCGCCGCGCGCGGCGAACACGGCATCGTGCGCCCGCATCGTCGCGGCGAGATAGAAGAGTGCCGGAGTCAAGGCGCCGGCGACGGCGGCGGCGCGCTCGCGGACGGCGGCGGTTTCGACGGGCGAGAGCGTCAGGACGTCGTAGTCGAGCGCCTGGGCACGGCGACGGCGCGGCCCGCCGAGCGAGCGCGGCGGGGCCGCGCCAAACCCGACGAGATGCGACTGCCACCGCCGGGTGAGGCGCCAGCGCTCGGCCAACGACGGCTGCGGCATCGCCGCGTCCTCGTCGGCATCGAGCAGCCCCGGCGCTGCGCCGCGGAAGCACCCGTCGAGGCGCTGCACGAACAGCTCGCTCCCCGCGCCGTCGAGGAGGAGGTGCGCCCAGGTGAGCACCAGGTCGGTCGCGCCCGCGCGGTAGCGGACGGCGTCGAAGCGCAGGAGCTCGCCGCGCTCCATCGCGAGGCGCGCGTTCAACCCGGCACGCAGCGCGCGCGGCACCAGCGGCGGCCGTTCGCGTTCGTCGTCGTGGATCTCGACGCACAGCCGCGGGGCGCGGTCGGCGCGCCCCAGATGGTACGCCGGCGGCCCCACACCGAGCCGCCGCCGCACGGGCGCGCGCAGGATCGGTGTGGCCGCGGCGACGGCGGCGATCAGCTGGCGAAACGCGTCCGCGTCGAAGCCGGGGCCGAGACGCAGCACGAGCTGCGAGAGGTGTCCGGCGCGGTGGAAGCGGCGTGCCTCGGCGTCGAAGGCGCGCATGAAGCAGTCCGGACCGGTGAGGGCGTGGTCACGAGCTCGCCAGTTGCTCATACACGCACGCGGCCAGCGTCTCCGCGCTGCGGAGATTCTCGGGAGTGAGGCGACTCTCGTCGACCCAGATGCCGGTCCGATCCTCGATGGCCAGCATGAGCTGGGTCACCGCCAGCGAGTCGATTCCGGCCGCGACGAGGTCCGACTGTCCGGTGAAGTCCGGCCCGAGCTGCAGCAGCCGACGCAGGGTGTCGACGACGCACGCAACCAGCTCGTCCTGGGTCCACCCTCGTGCCTTCACGGCACCGCCGGGGGCGGCTTGGCGCCGGGATCGCGATCGACCGTCAGCATGGATGCGCCTACTAATGTTGGAATGGGCTTCGGGATCCCCTCGCGCGTGAACCGGCGCGGCTCCTCTCGGAGAGACCGAAGACGAGGCCGTCGTGGCGCGCGAACGCACCGCCGAACGTTTCGTCTTTGTCAGGTCGACCACGGGTTGTCAAACCTCGGGACGGCGCCGGCGACCGCTTAACCGCCGCACTCCGTTCGTCTATCGTGCCGCGTGTGAGGCGGACCATCGAGACGATCGCGATCGTCGGCGGCGGCCCCGCCGGCGGCCTCCTCGCGGCCCGGCTGGCGCGGGCCGGTCGCCGCGTGGTGGTCTTCACGAAGCGCAAGCGTCCGCCGCTGGTCATCGGCGAGTCGCTGGTGCCGGCGATCGTACCCTTCCTGCGCGAGCTCGGCATCGAGGACGAGGTACGCGGGTACAGCACCTACAAGCCGGGCGCGACGTGGGTACTGGATGGCGACCGCACGATGAGCTTCTGCTTCCAGAACGTGCGGAAGGCGAGCACGCGCTACTCGTACAACACGCCCCGCGATCGATTCGACGAGTCGGTCCTCCAGGCAGCGCTGCGCAGCGGCGCCATCCTGTGCGACACGACGGCGACCTTGGAGGGGGCGGGCGGCGACCGCATCCGCTTGAGCGACGCGACGCTCGCCGCAGCCGACGGCGCCCTCACCGCGCAGCCCGACCTCATCGTCGACGCCAGTGGACGGACCCGTCTGCTCTCGCGCCTGCTCGACGTGCCGGCCGTCGCCGGTGATCGGCGGGACACCGCGCTCTTCGCGCACCTCGAGGGCGTCCCCCTCGTCGTACCCGGCAACGTGCACATCGACCGCCTGGCGCGCGGCTGGGCGTGGCGGATTCCGCTTCCCGGGCGCGTCTCGGTCGGCCTCGTCGTCGACGCCGCTCACCTGCGCGCCTTCGGCGACACGCCCGAGCAGCAGTTCGACGCCTATCTCGCCGCCGATCCCGTCATCCGCCGCTGGAACACCGAGCTTCGCCGGCTGACACCGGTCATGAAATACACCAACTACCAGCTCGCCTCGACTCGCGGCGTCGGCGACGGCTGGGCGCTGGTCGGTGACGCCTTCGGCTTCATCGACCCGATCTTCTCGAGCGGCCTGCTGATCGCGATGGACGCGGCGACCCTGCTCGCCGACGCGGTGCTCGGCGGCTCGTCGCGCGCGTTGAAGCGCTACGAGCACCACGTCCTCAAGCACCTCGCCGCCTGGCGTCGCGCCATCGGCTACTTCTACGATGGGCGCCTGTTCACGTTGATCGAGGTCGGGGAGGAGGCGAAGCAGCACTGGATCGGCCGTCTCCTCGACCCGCATTTCAGCACCCATTTCCCGCGCGTGTTCACCGGCGAGCGGACGACCAAGCGTTACAGCCTGGGGCTGCTCAGCTTCATGTGCAAGTACAGCCTCGGGACGCGCGATCCGTCCCTCCTGCGCGTCCACTGAGCGATCGGCCGCCGGAGGTCCGGGCTGGCGCGCCCGCCGTCCGGAATGGAAGAATGGCCGGAGAATGGGGAGCGGCCGATACATGAGCGACGGCACCTGCCACGCCCTGACGGTCGACGTCGAGGAATGGTTCCACGACGACTGGCGGCCGAACCGCGGGCTCGATTGGGATCACCTGCCGAGCACCGTCGTCGAGGAGGTCGCGCAGGTGCTCGATCTGCTCGCCGCGGCCGGAGCGCGCGCGACGTTCTTCGTCCTCGGCGACGTCGCCCGCCGCCAGCCGGCGATGGTGCGGCGGATCGCCGAGCTCGGGCACGAGATCGCGAGCCACGGCTACGCGCACGTGAAGGTCGCGGCACAGAGCCGCGCAGAGTTCGCGGCCGACGTGCAGCGCTCGCGCGCCATCCTCGCCGATGCGACCGGCGCGCCCGTCGACGGTTACCGCGCGCCCTACTTCATCAGCAGCCCGCGCGAGCTGTGGGCGACCGACGTGCTGGCGGAGCTCGGCTTCCGCTACGACGCGGGCTACGTCCCGCTCCGCTGGATGCCCTACCTCGGTTGCGACATCCCGCGCGCCCCGTACCGCCACCCGTCCGGCCTCTGGGAGTTCCCGCTGCCGTTCACCGAGGCGTTCGGCGGCTGGAATCTGCCCTACGCCGGTGGCGGACCGATGTTCCGCTTCCTGCCCTACCGGACGATGCGACGGTTCCTGCTGCGCCACGAGGCCGAGCTCGGCCCCGCGGTGGTCTATCTCCATCCCTGGGAGCTCGCGCCGACGTCGCGCGCGCTGCCGGACACGCCGCGCCACGTCCGCCTGTGGAAGCGCCTCGGGCGCGGACGCACGTTGCCGAGCCTGCGCCGCCTGCTCGGCGAGTTCCGCTTCGCGCCGATCCGTGAGGTCCATGCCGACAAGTTCGCCGCCTGAGCAAGCCGCCAACGCGCCCCTCGGCGCGCTCGCGACCGGCGGGCACCTCTCGGGGCGCGCGATCCGTCTCGCGCTCCTCGCCCTCGCGGGCTGCGGCGCCGTGTACCTGGTGTGGGTCAACATCGGCGAGGGACGCGCCGCGCTCGGCCACCTCTCCCTGACCCGCCTGCCGATCTACTTCGCCCTGTCGCTCACGGTCATGGCGCTGCGCTGCCTGCGCTGGCGGCTCGTCCTGCGGCGCATGGGTCGGGATCTCGGGATCGTGCAGCTCGTCCGCCTGTGGTGGGCGGGGCGCGCCGCCGGCTCCCTCATCCCGTCGGGGACGTTCGCGAGCGAGCCGGTCCGCGCCGAGCTGCTGCGCATCAATGGCGTGCCGCTGGCGACGGCCGCGGGCGCCGTCGCCCTCGACCGGGCGTTCGAGCTCTCCGGCAACATGATCGCCGGCCCCGCGTCCGTCGGACTGGCGCTCATGCTCGGCGCCGGCTCGCAGCTCGCCGTGGAGCTCACCTGCGCCATGGCGGCGTTCGGGCTCGGCACGTTCGCCTTCGTCTATGCGCGTGCCGCCCGCGGCCAGCCCGCAATCACCGCGCTCTTCCCGATACGGCGCCTCGCGCGCTTCGAGATCCTGGCGCGGCCGATCGCCCACGCGCGCCGCGCCGACGCCGCGATGCACGATCTGATCGCCGCGCATCCGCGCCTCGTGCCGAGCGGCATCGGCCTCTCCTGTCTCATCGAGTGCGTACAGCTCGTCGAGCTGGCAGCGTTGTTCGCGCTGTTCGACATCTTCCTGCCGCTGTCGATGCTGCTGCTCAGCTCGATCGGCATCGGCATCGCCCGCATCGTGCCGGTCTCGGCGGCACTCGGCTCGCTCGAGGCGACGCAGGTCGGCATCTTCACGCTCGGAGGCAAGACCCTGGCGCTCGGGCTCGCCGTCGGACTCGTCCTGCGCGTCGCGGAGACCTTCTGGATCCTGGTCGGACTCGGCTGCCTCGTCGTCGCCACGCGCGCGCGCGCGCCCGGCCCCGGCACCACGACCGCGCCGCGGGCCGGGATGGCGGCGGTCACCGAGCCGCTCGGCCGCGGAGCGCAGGGCGATGCGCCTTGGTCCTGATCGCCGCGACGCTCATCGTCTTCACCCTCGGGTGGATCGTGGTCTTCGCCGTCCGGACCGAGCACGTGGCGACGAAGCTCGCCGCCGCCTCGACCGCGGAGCGACGCTGGATACCGCTCACCATGGGCGTCATCAGCACGCACGTGACGCTGGCGCAGCTGCTCCTCACGCTCGTCTTCGCCGGCGTCGCCGCGCGCGACCGGGTCGGGAGCCCGGCGACGCTCGTCGCCGGTACGAGCGTGTTCGTCGCCGGCGTCCTCTGGTGGCTCTGGGCGCGCCGCGCGCTCGGACCGGTCGCGCGCTTCCTCGATACGGTGAGACCGCCGCCCCGCCTCCTCGAGACCGGTCCGTTCGGCGTCGTCCGGCACCCGCTCGCGCTCGGGACGACGCTCTGCGCCCTCGGCTCGGCGATCGCCGTCGCCTCGCCGCTCACGTGGGCGACGTTCGCCGCGTGCGTCGTGTGCCTCGCCAAGCGCTGCCTGCAGGACGAGGAGCTCCTGTGGAACGTCTTCGGCTCGACCTACGCGCGCTACGCCGCCCGCACGCGCCGCCTCGTGCCGTTCGTGTGGTGAGCATCCCGCCCACCTGACGGCGGAGCGACGCGGCCGCCGCATCCGGCGAGAGATCGCACAGGCCCGCTCGCCCGACACGCGCGGCCCGCCGGCGCGCAGCGCTCTTGCGGTAGCCGCTCGACGCGGCTAGTCGGACCCCATGGCCTCGACGCGGAACAACATCTCGAGCGGCGCGCCCTGGGAGCCGATCGTCGGCTACTCCCGCGCGGTACGGGTCGGCAACCTCGTGTGGGTCGCGGGCACGACGGCGATCGACGCGAGCGGCGCCGTCGTCGGTGCCGGCGATGCCTATCGCCAGACGGTGCAGACCCTGGCGAACGTCGCCAAGGCGCTCGCCTCCGCCGGCGCGCGCGTCGAGGACGTCGTCCGCACGCGCATCTACGTCGTCGACATCAACGACTGGGAGAAGATCGGGCGCGCGCACGGCGAGGTCTTCGCCACGATCCGTCCCGCGACCGCGATGGTGCAGGTGACGCGCCTGATCGACCCGGAGATGCTGGTCGAGATCGAGGCCGACGCGGTCATCGAGCCGTGATCGGCGCGCAGTACCGCCTGCTCGCGCGCTACAACACCTGGATGAATGCGCGCCTGTATGCGCTCGCGGCCGGCCTCGGCGAGGACGTGCGACGTGCCGACCGCGGCGCGTTCTTCCGCTCGATCCACGGCACGTTCAACCATCTTCTGCTGGTCGAGCGCATCTGGCTGTACCGGCTGACGGGAGATGCGGCGATCTCCACCTCGCGGGACGCCGAGGGGAACGTGATCCGCTACCGCTCCCTCGACCAGGAACTCTATGCCGACTTCGACCGCTTGCGCCGCGAGCAGGCCGCGACCGATGCCGACGCGGAGCGCTGGGTCGGCGGCCTCGACGAGGAGCGACTCGCCGCACCGATCCGCTACCATTCGACCGACGGAAGCGCGCGCGAGCACCCACTGTGGCAGGCGGTGACGCATCTCTTCAACCACCAGACACACCACCGCGGGCAGCTGACGACGCTGTTCTCGCAGCTCGGTCACGATCCTGGCGTCACGGATCTGATCCGGCTCGCGTGGGAGCTGCGCGACATCTGAGCGGCGGTGGACGCGCCGACCCGCGCTCACACGAGATCGGCCAGGAAATAGCGCAGCGACTGGTTCAGCAGCTCGGCGCGCTCCCATTGCAGGAAGTGCCCCGCGCGCGGCACGACGAACGGCCCGATGCGCTCGGTGAACACGAGCGCGCTCCGCTCGGGGAAGTCGGGCCAGATGACGTGATCGTCGGGGCCGTAGAGCAGGAGCGTCGGGACGGGATTCGTCTCGAAGAAGCGCGGCGCCTCGGAGAGCGGACGCGTCCCGACCGCCGACTCGTAGTTTCCGAAGCCGGCGCGCAGCTTCGCGCCGTCGGCGAACGGCTCGGTCATGGCCTCGACGTCCTCGGCGGTGAACGTGCCCGGCGACGCCCAGAAGCGCGATCCATAGAACTGCGCGACGTAGCGCCGCCGCTTCTCGGGCGTGTCGAGCTCCGCGGCAAGCGCATCGGCGTCGCGTCCCTGGCGGACGTAGTAGTCGGCGGCCGCGCGCACCCGTGGCGGCGGCCGCGTCGGAAGCCCGGCGGCGCTGAACAGGTCGCTGAGAAGCGGCAGAACGGTGTTGAACAGGCATTGCCGCACGACGAAACCCGGGAAGCGCAATCCGAGATCCTGGATGACGCCGCCGCCGAGATCGCCGCCCGCGGCCGCGCAGCGCTCGTGGCCGAGCACGTCGTGCACGAGCGCATGCACGTCGCGCGCATGGGCCGCAAGGTCGTAGAAGCCGTCGGCGGCGAGGTCGGACGCGCCGAAGCCGCGCAGATCCGGTACGATCACCTCGAACCCGGCGGCCGCGAGCGGCGCGACGTTGCGCCACCAGATGCGCATCGTCTCCGGCCAGCCATGGACGAGCAGCAGCGGGAAGCCGCCGACGCCCTCGCGCAGGTAGGCGAGCGCGAGGCCGTTGCGGACGCGTGCGCGATGCACCGCGAACGCCGGCGTCATCGCGACCGGTGTCTCAACGGGCGTCCGACGCGGCCCGTTTGCGCACGATCGTCAGGCCGTCGGAGACCGGGAGCATGACGGACTCGACGCGCCGATCGTCCACCAGCGCGTCGTTCAGCTCGCGCAGCGCGCGGGTGCTCTCGTCGGTCGTCTGCTCGTCCAGCACCTGCCCCATCCACAGCACGTTGTCGAACAGGACGAGGCCGTTCGGCCGCAGGCGGGCGAGGATCTCCTCGTAGTAGTCCCGGTAGCCCGTCTTGTCGGCGTCGATGAAGGCAAAGTCGAATTGCTCGCCGGGCGGCAGCGCACGCAACGTCGCGAGCGCTGGACCGAGGCGCACCTCGATCTTGTGGCCGACGCCGGCCCGCTCCCAGTAGTGGCGGCCGATCGACGTCCATTCCTCGTTCAGGTCGCAGCAGAGGAGGCGGCCGTCGTCGCCGAGGCCGCGCGCGATGCAGAGCGCGCTGTAGCCGGTGAAGGTGCCGATCTCGATCGCCGACCGCGCGCCGGTCGCGCGCGCCAGCAGGGTGATGAGCGCGCCCTCGTCGGGCGCGACCTGCATCCGACCGATGCCGCCGAGCGCGGCGGTCTCCTCGGCGAGCGCGGCGAGCACGGGATCGCGCTCGCTGCGGTGCGCGACGACGTACCCGTACAGTGCCGAGTCGAGCGGAGTGAACTTGTCCGACATCGCCGCGCCTCCGGTCCGCAGGATGGCGGCAGTGACCGCCCAGTTCAAGGGCGAGGCTACGCCGGCGCGGCGCCGCCCCCGGTCACCGTCCCCGGTTCCACCGCTTCGCCGCCGATACGGGCGCGAGTGGACCGCTTCGGGACCCGCTGGTAGAGACTTGCATACATGTTCGCCCACGCCCCCACCCGTGCGGCCGCAGCCAGCGCGCCGACCTCGCCCGCCGTCGCTTCTTCGTGAGCCTGCGGCCGGCGCTGCGCGCGCTCCGTTTCGACGGGCTGTGGTGGCGGAAGTTCGCCTATCTCGGCAGCGTCTACGGGCCGGAGTGGTGGAAGCGCTACTCGCCGCCGTGGATCGCGGCGATCATCTTCCTGTGCGTGAGGCGCAACCGGCGTGGCGCGGTCGCCAACCAGCGGCGTGTCCTCGGCAGCCGCGGGTGGCTGCGCGATCGCTGGAACGGGCTCAAGGTGTTCATCGCGTTCGCGCACTGCATGAACGAGGCCCTGGAGTGCCTGAGCCCGCGGCCGGAGCCCATCACGATCGAGCGCCCCGAGATCGATCCGATCGAGGCGGCGGTGAAGGAAGGCCGGGGCACCGTGCTGGTCACCTGCCACTTCGGCAACTGGGACATCGCGGCGCGCACGCTCGCGCGCTACGGCCGCCCGTTCAATCTCGTGATGGCGCGCGAGGTCAACGAGACCACCGCCGACTACGTGCGCGAGGCGCGTGAGCGCGCCGGCATGCGCGTGCTGCTCTCCGACAGCTCGGTCTACGGCCCGTTCAACATGCTGCGGGCGCTGCGGCGGAACGAGATCGTCGCGCTGCAGCTCGATCGGCCGATCGGCGGCGACGGCGCGCGGCCCGTCGAGTTCTTCGGTGCGCCCGCCCTCTTCCAGAGCGGCGCCATCCGCCTGGCACGTCTGGCCGGCACGCCCATCCTCCCGGTATTCGTCGCCCGCCGTGGGCCGCGCCACTATCGCATCGTCGTCGGACAGGAGCGCTTCGTCGGCCGCTCCGCGACCGTCGACGAGATGGACGGCGTGCTCGCCGGCATCATCGGCGAGTTCGAGGACCTGGTGCGCGAGTATCCCGACCAGTGGTTCCAGTTCGCACCCTACTGGCCGGAGGACGGCGCCATCGGCGGCGGCGTCGCGCGACGGGCGCGCCCCGGCCGCGACGCGCAGCCCCCGGTCGCACGCGCCCGCTGACACGGCTCGCCTGCGGCGTGCCGGCGGGGTATGCAGACGTCCATGCGGATGCTCCACACCATGCTGCGGGTCGGGAACCTCGATCGCTCGCTCGCCTTCTACTGCGACGTGCTCGGCATGAGGCTGCTGCGGAGGAAGGACTACGAGTCGGGCCGGTTCACCCTCGCCTTCGTCGGCTACGGCGACGAGGCCGACCACACCGTCATCGAGCTGACCCACAACTGGGACACGGAGCGGTACGAGCCCGGCACGGGATTCGGCCACGTCGCGCTCGGGGTCGAGGACATCTACGCGACGTGCGCGACGCTGCGGCAAAAGGGCGCGAAGATCGTGCGCGAGCCCGGACCGATGAAGCACGGCGGCTCGGAGATCGCGTTCATCGAGGATCCGGACGGCTACAAGATCGAGCTGATTCAGCTGCGCGGCCGCACCGACTGACCGGCGGCAAAGCGCGCGAACTCGGCGACCGCGTCGAGCAGGCCCGGCGCCCCGAAGACGTCGTTGTGCCGTGCGCCGGCGGCGCGGAAGAAGCGCCTCGGCTCCGGCGCGGCCGCGTAGAGCGCCTCGCCGAGTGAGAAGGGGACGATCTCGTCGTCGTCGCCGTGCGCGACGAACACGGGCACCTGCAGCAACCGCACGCGCGTCAGGCTGTCGAAACGCCGGCCGACGAGCGCCGCCAGCGACCCGTAGTGGGCGCGCGCGACGTCGAGCAGCGTGGTGAAGGTCGCCACCACGGCGACGCCGGCGACGGGCCGCTCGCACGCGAGGTGGATCGAGACCGCGCCGCCGAGCGACTCGCCGAAGGCGATGATCGATGCCGCATCGACGCCGCGCGCCCGGACGTCGTCGTAGGCGGCGCGCGCGTCACGGTAGCAGCCGGCCTCCGACGGCCGCCCGGCGCTGCGCCCGTAGCCGCGGTAGTCGTACGCCAGGACGCTGAGGCCGCGCTCACGCAGCGCCAGCAGCACGTCCCCCCGGCCGGCGATGTTGCCGCCGTTGCCGTGCGACCAGACCAGCGTCGCGATGGCGTCCGGCGCCGCGCCGTACCACGCGTGCAGCCGCACGCCGTCCTCGGCCGTGATCCAGCGCTCCTCCACGCCCGGCGGCGGCGGCGGCACGAGCGCCTCGGGGAAGAAGATGAGCCGATCGAGGAGCACGGGACGACGGCTACACCAGCCGGTGGGGCGCTCCAACCCCGCCGCGCGCGGCCGCGCCGGCCCGGCGCCTTGTCCGTCACGAGCCGCCCCACTATCGTGTCGCCGGGCGCGTCCGGAGCGATCGATCGTGGGCACGCGCGCTTTCGGCGGCCGTGGTGCAACCCGGCCGGCCGCGCCGGCATCCCACGAAGGAGGTGTCCGCATGAAGCCCAGTCCGCGCATGGCCGTCGCGCGCGAGTACGAGCGCGCGCTCTTCGCCGGCGACATGGACGCGGTCGGCCGCTGTCTGACCGACGACGTCGTCTATTGGGTCGCCGGCGCGCCGCCGCTCGGCGGCGAGTGGCAGGGCCGCGAGGCGGTGCTGCGCGCCTTCAGCGACCGCGAGTTCGGCCTCGGTCCGGGCTTCCAGGCCGAGGACGTGTGGCGCGACTGGTACGAGGCCGACGAGCGCGTGATCGTCGAGATCCGCGAGCGCAGCTGGCTGCCGGGCGCTCCGGGCGACGTGATCGACCAACGCACCTGCGCGGTGCTGCGCTTCCGCGGCGACCGCATCTGCGGCATGCGCGACTACACCGACAGCCACGTCTACGAGGAGTTCCGCCGCAGGCATCCGGAGCCGCCGAAGTTCCGGCGGCGCCTCAGCGGATGATGCCGATGGCGCTGAACCAGCCGCGGCTCACGATGTCCGCCATCGTCAGCACGATCAGGACGGCGAGCCAGAAGAAGGCGATCGCCACCATGAGGAGCGTGAGACGCGGGCTGTAGCGCAAATGCATGAAGTAGAGCAGCACCAGCGACGCCTTGATGACGGCGATCGTGAGCGCGACGAAGACGTTCAGGCGGCCGAGGTCGACGAACGCGACGGCGGTCGTGGTCGCGGTGAGTACGAGCAGCGCCGCGAACACCGCGAAGTAGATCGGCAATGGGACGACGTGTCCCTCGGCGGCGGCAGCGGTCACGCCATGGTCGTCGGTTCTCACGTGTGGCGCTCCACCAGATAGAGCAGCGGGAAGAGGAAGATCCAGACGATGTCGACGAAGTGCCAGTACAAGCCGGTCAGCTCGACCGGCGTGTAGTAGCCGGGACCGAACCGGCCGCGCAGCGCCATCACGACGAGCACGCCGAGGATGCCGACGCCGATCACCATGTGGATCGCGTGCAACCCGGTCATCAGGAAGTAGAGGCAGAAGAACAGCTCGGCCTGCTGCGGGTCCGCGCCCTCGTAGTGGAACGACGGACCCGGCACGTGATGCTCGTGGAACTTCTGCGCGTACTCGACGCCCTTGATGCCGAGGAAGACGCCGCCGAGCGCGATCGTCGCGACGAGAAAGAGCGCGACGAGGCGGCCGTTGCGGCTCACCTGCGCGGTGTGGACCGCAAGCGCCATGGTGAGGCTGGAGGCGATCAGCACCGCCGTGTTGATCGTGCCCAGCCGGATGTCGAGGTGCGTGCTCGCGTGCCCGAACGCCGCCGGATAGAGCGAGCGGTAGACGGTGTAGATGGTGAACAGCCCGCCGAAGAAGAGGATCTCCGTGAGGAGGAAGACCCACATGCCGAGACCGGACGCGTCGTGCTGCTGGACCGCGTCGTCGAACTGGTGGGCGGTCGCGGGCGGTAGATCCTGCCCGGCGAGCGCCGGCGCGTGCTCAGACACCGCACCCCTCCTCGCGTCGCTCGTGGTCAGACAACGACGGCCTCCGGCTCGGCGTACTCGGAGTAGTTGTAGGCCGGTGCGTCGACGATCGGCGTCACCGGGAAGTTGTCGGTGGGCGGCGGCGAGGGCGTCTGCCACTCGAGGCCCGTCGCGCGCCACGGATTCGCCGTCGCGCGCTCGCCGTAGCGCAGCGACCAGAGGAGATAGCAGAGCGGCATCAGATAGCCGATGCCGAGGATCGACGCGCCCGCCGTCGACATGACGTTCAGCACCTGGAACTCGTCGGGATACGCGTGGTAGCGGCGCGGCATGCCCATGTAGCCGAGCACGAACTGCGGGAAGAACGTCAGGTTGAAGCCGAGGAACACGATCAGCGCCGCGACGCGCGCCAACGACTCCGGGTACATGCGCCCGGTGATCTTCGGCCACCAGAAGTGGATGCCGCCGAGGTAGCCCATCAGCGCGCCGCCCACCATGATGTAGTGGAAGTGCGCCACGACGAAGTACGTGTCGTGCACGTGCACGTCGAGGCCGAGCGACGCCAGGAAGAGTCCGGTCAAGCCGCCGATCGTGAAGAGCCCGATGAAGCCGAGGGCGTAGATCATCGGCGCCTTGAAGGAGATCGAGCCCTTGTACAGGGTCGCCGTCCAGTTGAAGACCTTCACCGCCGACGGGATCGCGACGGCGAAGCTGAGGAACGAGAAGATCAGGCCGGCATAGGACGACATCCCCGCGACGAACATGTGGTGGCCCCACACGAGGAATCCGAGGAACGCGATCGCCAGGCTGGAGACGGCGATGAACGCGTAGCCGAACGGCGCCTTGCGCGAGAAGCACGTGATGAGCTCGCTCACGACGCCCATGCTCGGCAGGATCATGATGTACACGGCGGGGTGCGAGTAGAACCAGAAGAGGTGCTGAAAGAGCACCGGATCGCCGCCGAGCGCGGGATCGAAGATGCCGATGTGGAACGCGCGCTCGACCCCGACCAGCGCCAGCGTGATGGCGATGACCGGCGTGCCGAGGATGAAGATGATGCTGGTCGCGTAGATCGCCCAGATGAAGAGCGGCAGCCGCATCCAGGTGAGTCCCGGCGCGCGCATGCGGTGGATCGTCACGATGAAGTTGAGCCCGGTCAGGATGGACGAGAAGCCGTTGATGAAGACGCCCACGGCGACGGGGATGACCTTGGAGTGCGATCCGACGGTGCTGTACGGGGTGTAGAACGTCCAGCCGGTGTCGACGCCGCCGGTGAACACCGCCCAGAGGGTGAAGAGCGCACCGACGACGAAGATGTACCAGCTCGCGAGGTTCAGCTTCGGAAACGCCAGATCGCGGGCGCCGATCATCATCGGTACCAGGAAGTTGCCGAGCGTCGCGGGGATCGACGGGATCAGGAAGAAGAACACCATGATGATCCCGTGCATGGTGAAGAGCTTGTTGTAGGTGTCGGGCCCGACCAGATCGCCGGCGGGAGTGAGGAGCTCGAGCCGGATGAGCAGCGCGAACAGGCCGCCCAACGCGAACATCACGGTGATCGAGCCGAGATAGAGCAGGCCGATGCGCTTGTGGTCGACCGTGAGCAGCCACGAGCGGATGCCGTAGTTGACGTTCAGGTAGTTCGTGCCCCCGTCGGTGCGGGCGGGCACGTCGATGCGTTCCGCGGTCTCCATGGTCACGATTCCCGGTGCGCGCCGCCCGCTCCCGCGGTCGCGCGCAGCGTCTTGATGTACGTGATGAGCTGCAAGAGATCCTCCTCGCTCACCTGCCCCTTGAACGTCGGCATCACGGGCCGGAAGCCGGCGACGACCTTCGCCTGCGGGTTGAGGATCGACTCGCGCAGGTAGCCGTCGTCGACCTCGACCGTGTCGCCGCTCTGCAGCCGCACCTTGGTGCCGACGATGCCGGCGAGCGCGGGGCCGAGATCACCGGCCTCGCCGCGGTGGCACGTGGCGCAGCCGAGACTGTGGAAGAGCGCCTCGCCGGACGCGGCGACCGAGGTGGCGCTCCCCGCGCCCGCGCCGGCGTCTCCGCCCGACAGCCAGGCCTGGTAGTCGGCCGGCTCCATCACGACGATGCGGCCGATCATGCGCGAGTGCCAGGTGCCGCAGAACTCGGCACAGAAGAGATGGTACGTGCCCGGCGTCGTCGCCTCGAACCATTCGTCGGTGTATCGACCGGGCACGGCGTCCTGCTTGATGCGGAACGCCGGCACGTAGAAGCTGTGGATGACGTCCTCGGACGTGAGCGTCAGCTTCACGGGCTGGCCCCTCGGCACGTGCAGCTCGTTGATCTCGCGGCGTCCCTCGAGATGCTGCACCTTCCACATCCACTGCTTGCCGACGACGAACACGTCGATGGCGTTGCGCGGCGGCGTCCGCAGGGCGACGAACACCCGCGCGCTCCAGAAGAAGATCACCATCGCGAGACAGAAGGGGATGATCGTCCAGGTGAGCTCGAGGGCCAACGACCCCTCGATCGGCATCGGCCGCTCGTCCTCGGCGCGGCGCCGGAAGCGGATGGCGAAGACGACGATCAGGGTGGCGATCAGCAGCGCGAAGAAGCTGCTCACGCCGACCAGGAAGAGGTAGAGCGCGTCGACGCGGGCGGCGTGGGTCGAGGCCGCCACCGGGAAGAGGCCGAGCTTCTCGAGCATGCTCAGCCCTTCCTCACGGCCCGCAGGGAGGCGTGGCGCGGCCGTGAGGCGGCGCGAACGTCGCGCCGGCGCATCACGACGATGAAGGCGCCGAGCGCGACGAGCGTCAGCACACCGCCGGCGCGGACGAGGTTCATGGCGACCGCGCCGTAGCGCCCCGTCGCCGGGTCGTAGCGATAGCAGTACAGCAGCAGGTGATCGACGACCGTGCCGATCTTGCGCTCGGCAGCGTCGATCAGCCCGAAGCGGAGGTCGCGCCCCGAGTACTCGACCCCGAAGAGGTAGCGGGAGATGCGCCCGTCCGGCGTCAGCAGCATGATCGCGGCGGCGTGCGCGAACTGCTTCTCCTCGGGCACGTACGCGTAGTGGAACCCCACCGACTGCGCGAGACGCGTGATGGCGTCCGGGTCGCCGGTGAGGAAGTGCCACGCGTGCTCGGCGCCGGGGCGCTCGTAGGCGGCGAGATACGTCGCCTTCTTCTTGGCGGCGAGCTCCGGCGTGTCGCGCGGATCGAAGCTCACGGTCACGATCTCGAACTCGCGGCCGGGCTCGAAGGTCAGCGTCCGCAGCGCGCGGACGAGGCCGTTCAGGACCAGCGTGCAGAGCATCGGACACTCGTAGTAGACGAGCGTCAGGATCACGGGCCGCTTGCCGAAGTACTGCGCCAGCGTCACGGGCGCGCCGCTCTCGTCGCGGAAGGCCAGATCGAGCGGCACCGGGGCGTCCAGGCGCTGGTCGATCGCGACCTCGCGGAGCGGCGCGGGCCGCGAGTCGACCGCCGGCGCCTCGGGCGCGGCCGGCTGCGGCGGCGCGTCGGCGGCGGCGACGCCGCGCAACAGCAGCAGCAGGACGGCGCACGCGGCGCCGCGGCGCGGGCGGATCCTCATCGCGGGCCCCCGCTCGGCGCCGGCGCGGCGGCCGTGGGCGCTTTCGCCGCCGGTGCCCCTGCCGCGTCGGCGGCCGGCACGGCCGTCTCCGGGAGCCCCCGCTCGGCCAGAAGCGCCATCGCGCGCTCGATCGGGATCCGCGCTACGCCGGCATCGCGATCCACCCACCCGTAGCCATGCAGCAGCGCATCCTCGCGCGCATGCAGCCGTCGCAGGTCGTCGCGCGGCGCGATCTGCAGGCGCGGCTCGGGCGGCGCCTTGCGCCCGACGGCCGCGGCGAGCGGGCTCGCGGCCTCCCCCTCTTCCAGGTCGCGCGCCGTGAAGCCGGCGAGCACCAGGTACATGAGCACGTGCACGAGAAGGGCGACCAGAGCGAGACCGACGAACGCGACGATGATCGGCTTGATGCGGACGTCGCGGGTTTCGTGCCCGCCGCCCGCCGTCGCATGCACGTCGCTGCTCACGCCGCCTCCATCTCCGGAAGATACGGATCGTTCACCGGAACGAGCGGACGCCTACCGAGCTGCCACACGAAGACCCACAGCCACGACCCTCCCATGGCGAAGGGCATGACGAAGTCGAGCCAGTGGAGCCGAAGGCCGCCCCCCGCAAGCGGGGGACGCGCCAGCCAGAACATGTCGACGAAGCGCGCGAGCAGCAGCGCGGCCGCCACGATCGCGAGCGCCGCCGGACGCCGCTTCACGTCGCGTGACAGGAGCACCACGAACGGCAGCGTGAAATGCCCGAGCACGAGCAGGATGCCGATCCACAACCACCCGCCCTCGATCCGGCGGAGGTAGAAGGGAATCTCCTCGGGAAGGTTGGCCGCCCAGATGAGCAGGAGCTGCGAGAACGAGAAATAGGCCCACAGCATCACGAACGCGAGCATGAGCTTGCCGAGATCGTGGAACTGATCCGCGCTGATGATGCGCGAGAGGGGGGGTCGACGCGCCAGGATCACGGCGACCGGGATGACGAAGGCGAACGTCGCGAGCCCCTGCCCGCCCATCAGCAGGATGCCGTAGATCGTCGAGAACCAGTGCGGGTCGAGCGACATGGCCCAGTCGATCGCGGCAAACGTCTCCGTGAGCCCGTAGAGCACCAGGCCGCCGCGGCTCAGCATCTCGAGGCGGCGCGCGACCGCCGGATCGGGCCGGGAGTCCTGCTCCAGGGACCAGCGGTTCAGGAAGTGCGTCAACGCGATCCAGGCACCGAAGTAGAGGACGGCGCGGACGAGGAAGAACGGCACGTTGAGATAGATGCTCTTGTGCTGCAGGAGCGGGTCGTGGGCGACGAGCTCGGGACGCGCCCACGGATAGAGGCGTGGCAGCCCGAAGAGGAGCGGCAGGAAGAGCAGCGCCATCAACGGCAGCGTGCGGGTGCACGACTCGAGGATGCGGCGGATGGCCGCGCCCCACGCCCCTCCCGTCACGTACTGCACCATGAGGATCGCCATCGAGCCGAGCGCGATGCCGAAGAAGAAGAGATACGCGACGAGGTACGCGCGGAAGAACGCGTCGGGGCTCATCACGGCCCCGATCAGGCAGAGCACGATCGCGAGCGCCGCCGTCAGGCCGGCGGCGCGCTGCAGGCGCACGAGCGGGTGGTCGGCCGGCAGGCGCAGGCCCGGCGTCCCGGGATCAAGATGCGCCATGCGTCCCTTCCGCGGCCGGCGCCTCGTGTGACGGCGCGCCGCCGATCGGCGGCTGGACGTTCTCGCGCCCCCCGGTGCCACTGCTGCCGGGCGGCAGGAGCGGCCCGATCGTGTCGAGCGTGGCACGCTCCTCCGCCGGCACGTCGTCCACGGAGGCGTGCTGCGCCAGCTGCAGGGCGCGGATGTAGGCGGCGATGGCCCAGCGGTCGTCGGACGGAACCTGCGGCGCGTAGCCGGGCATCATGCCGAAGCCGTTCGTCATGACGTCGTAGAAGTAGCCGAGCGGCATGGCGCGCAGGCGATCCTCGTGCAGCGACGGCGGAGGCTTGTAGCCCCGCTGCACGATCATGCCACCGCCGGTGCCCGCCCGATCGTGGCAGGGTGAGCAGTAGATGTCGAAGCGCTCATGGCCGCGGTCGAGCACCCGGCGGGAGAGCGGCATCGGCAGCGCCGTCACGTAGCCGGCCTTGGTCCTGCCGCTGGCGCGTCCGGCGTCCTCCGGCAGCTGGGCCCGGGCGATCGTGCCGGGCACCAGGTGGCGCGACGCGCGGCCGTCCTTGAAGAACGCGCTCGCCTCATAGGGCTCGTAGCGCGGCGTATCCTGCATGTCGCGTCGGCAGCCCTCTGCTGCGAACGCGGCGAGCACGACGAGCACGCACCGCACTGTCGCGCGCCCCGTCAATGCTCCACCTCCGAGATGCTCTGGGGATCGAGCCGCTCGAGGAAGCGGCGCGTGATCTCGCGATCGAATTGCGGGTCGATCGCCTCGATGCAGAGGAAGAACTGATCGCGCGACGCGAGCGCAAAGCGCGGCACATTGAAGACCGGATGGTAGGGCATCGGCAGGCCGTTCAACGCGAGCATGCCGAGCACGGCGGAGAGCGCGGCGAACAGCACCGTCGTCTCGAAGGTCACCGGAATGAACGCCGGCCAGCTATGGAACGGGCGCCCGCCCACGTTCAGCGGATAGTCGATCACCGACGTCCAGTACTCCAGGGCATAGCCGGCGAGGCCGCCGCAGATCCCGCCGAGGAGGACGATCAGGGGCAGGCGACGATCGTGGACGTGCAGCGCCTCGGCGAGCTCCTCGATCGGAAACGGCGAGTACGCGTCCATCACCCGATAGCCGTCGACCCGCGCCTTGCGCACCGCCGTGAGCAACTGGGTGGGCGTGTCGAACTCCGCCAGCAGGCCGTAGATGGGCGGGGGCCTCATATCGGCTCCTCCTTGACCTCGGCCTCGGGAACGAGCGTCCGCATCTCGAAGATCGAGATCATCGGCAGGAACCGCACGAACAGGAAGAGCAGGCTCGCGAAGAGCCCGAGCGTGCCGATGAACGTCGCCCAGTCCCACACGGTACCGGCGTACATGCCCCACGAGGACGGGAGGAAGTCGCGATGCAGGCTGGTCACCACGATGATGTAGCGCTCGAGCCACATGCCGAGGTTGACGACCAGCGAGATCACGAAGAGCAGGGGCACGCTCGCCCGCACACGCTTGAACCACAGGAGCTGCGGCGTGAGCACGTTGCAGGTGATCAGCAGCCAGTACTGGATCCTGTACGGCCCGGTCATGCGATTGAGGATCATGAAGCTCTCGTACTGGTTGCCGCCGTACCAGGCCATGAAGGTCTCTATGGTGTAGCCGTAGGCGACGATGAGACCGGTCGCGAGCATCACGCGCGCCATGTTGTCGAGGTGCCGCATGGTGACGAAGTCCTCGAGGCCGTAGAACGCGCGGATCGGAATCGCGAGCGTCATCACCATCGCGAACCCGGAGTAGATGGCGCCGGCGACGAAGTACGGCGGGAAGATCGTCGTGTGCCAACCGGGAACGATCGAGATGGCGAAGTCGTAGCTGACGATCGTGTGCACCGACACCACGAGCGGCGTCGCCAGACCCGCAAGCAGGAGATACGCGGTGTCGTAGCGGTGCCAGTGCGCCGCCGAGCCGCGCCACCCCATCGCCAGCATCCCATAGACGGCCCGCCCGCTGCGGCTCGGTGAGCGGTCGCGGAGCGTCGCGAGGTCCGGGATGAGGCCGACGTACCAGAACATCAGCGACACCGTCGCGTACGTGGATACCGCAAAGACGTCCCAGATGAGGGGGCTGCGGAAGTTCGGCCACACGCCCATCGTGTTCGGGTAGGGAAAGAGCCAGTAGGCGAGCCACGGACGCCCGAGGTGGAGGATGGGATAGAGCCCGGCACAGGCGACGGCGAAGAGGGTCATGGCCTCCGCAAAGCGGTTGATCGAGGTCCGCCACTCCTGCCGGAGGAGGAGCAGGATGGCGGAGATCAACGTTCCGGCGTGCCCGATACCGATCCACCACACGAAGCTCGTGATGGCCCAGCCCCAGCCGATCGGAATGTTGACGCCCCAGATGCCGATGCCCCGCAGGAACAGGTTGGTGATCGCGTAGAAGAGCACCATCGTCAGCGAGAACGCGATCGCGAAGCCGAGAAACCACCCGCGCGGCGCGCGGCGCGTGAGCACGACGGCGCTGATCTTGTCGGTGACCGACTCGAACGTGTGGCCGGGACCGATGATCGGCGGCCGCACGGCCGGCTCGGAGCCCGGGACGCTCATCCCTCCAGCTCCGGATTCGGGTTGCGGAGCGCGGCGAGGTACGTGGTGCGCGGCCGCGTGTTGAGCTCGGCGAGTAGCGCGTAGTTCCGGGGGTCCGCCTTGAGCTTCGCCACGCGGCTCGTCGGATCGTTCTGGTCGCCGAAGACGATCGCCTCGGCCGGGCACGCCTGCGCGCATGCGGGAACGATCTCGCCGTCCCGCACGGGGCGGTCGTCCTCCTCGGCCTTGATCTTGGCGTACTGGATGCGCTGGACGCAGTAGGTGCATTTCTCCATCACGCCGCGGCTGCGCACCGTGACGTCGGGATTGCGTTGCAGCTTCAGGCTCTCCGTCGACCAATCGGAATACAGATAGAAGTTGAACCGCCGCACCTTGTACGGGCAGTTGTTGGAGCAGTAGCGAGTGCCGACGCAGCGGTTGTAGACCATCTGATTCAGCCCCTCGTTGCTGTGCACCGTGGCGTTGACGGGACACACCACCTCGCACGGGGCGTTCTCGCAGTGCATGCAGGGCACCGGCTGGTTGTGGATCGCCGGGGCGTCGGCGGATCCCTCGTAGTAGCGGTCGACCCGGATCCAGTGCATCTCGCGACCGCGCGCCACCTGATCCTTGCCGACCACGGCGATGTTGTTCTCGGCCTGACAGGCGATGACGCAGGCGCTGCAGCCGGTGCAGGCGTTCAGGTCGATCGCCATGCCCCAGGCGTATCCGGGATACGGCATCGGCGGGTAGAGCGAGGAGTCCGGCGGCTCCTCGCCGCGCTCACGCACGACGTTCGGGTCCCTCTCGTACTCCTGCGCGGTCACCGTGCGCACGATGTCGCGCCCTTCCATGTCATGGTGGTGCTGCGTCGTCGCGAGAGGATACTGCCGGCCCGTCTTGCGGATCTCGAGGCCGCGGGCGATCCACGGCGCGCTGCTGCTGCGGATCGCGTAGGCGTTGAAGCCGACGGCGTCGCCGATCCGACCGGCGTGCTGGCGACCGTAGCCGAGATGCACGGTCACCGCCTCGGGGGCGTGGCCGGGAACGACCCACACCGGCGCGACGACCGAGCGGCCGTCGAGACGGAGCTCCACCATGTCGCCGTTGGCGAGCGCCAGGCGATCGGCGGTGGCGGGCGCGATGCAGGCCGCGTTGTCCCAGGTGAGCTTGGTGATGGGGCGCGGCAGCTCCTGCAGCCAGCCGTTGTTGGCGAAGCGCCCGTCGTAGACCGCCGGATCGGGGCGGAACGTGATCTCGAGGCCCTGCGGGTCGAGCGGGACGCTCTCCGGCTTCTGCGGCACGTAGTCGTACGGGCGATCGACGCGCAGCGCGGCCCCTTCGGTATCGGGCACGACGCCGTCGTGCAGGGCGCGGCGCCAGAAGGCGGTCGTGTCGCCGGCACGCTGCCGGCCCCAGTACGCGCGCACGAGGTCGTAGCTCGTCGGCAGCGCGCCGCCGGCTTCGCGCTGCAGGCAGGCGGCGAGGAGCTCGTGCGCCGTCTTCCCCTCGTACAGCGGCGCGATCAACGGCTGGATGATGGTCGACGTGCCGCCCACCGCGCGGGCGTCGCTCCACGACTCGAGGTAGTGCGCCGCCGGCAGGTGCCAGTGGCAGAGCTGCGACGTCTCGTCCTCGTAGAGCCCGAGGCGGACGCGCAGCGGCACCTTCGCCAGCCGCTCGGCGAAGCGGAAGTCGACGGGCGCCGTCAGCACCGGATTGGCGTCGATCATGATCAGCACGTCGACCGCCCCGGCGTCCATCTCGTCGACGAGCTTCCGCAGCGACGGCACCTGCTCACGCCCCGCCGCGAACGGCCGCACGTACCCGACCGAGGCGCCGGTGTTGCCGACGGCGTCGTTGATGAGGTGGACGAGCGCGTGCACCGCCGGCGGCTGCGCGCCGCCGGCCATGACGACGCTGGCGCCGCGATGTGCCCTCAGCTCGCGGACGACCGCCCCGATCCACTCCGCGTGCTCCTCGAGGCCGGTCGGCGCGGTCACGTCGCGCCCCCCGACGCCGGCGGCTACCGCGCGCACCAGCGGCTCGATGTCGCCGGCGCGGATCGCGAGACGATGATCGGCCTTGCTGCCGGTCACGGTCGGCATCGGCTCGGCGACGTAGAGGCGGCTCATCGCCTTCCGACCGCCGGGCCGGCGGCGCGCGCTGAAGGTGCGGGTATCGCGCAACGCGCCCGGGCCGCCGCCGAGGAAATCTGCGTCGAAGGCGACGATCACGTCGGCGAGCTCGAGCCGATTCTGCAACGCCGCGTCGGCGCCCAGCGCCGCGCGCAAGCCGACGATCGCGTTGTCGCGATTGATCGGCTCGTACTCGTGCCAGCGCGCGCCCGGAAACTCGGTCCCGATGGTGATCAACTGATCGATTAACGTCGGCGAGGTGACCGTCCCGGTGAGGATGCGGATGCCCGCGCCCTTCTTCGGGCGCTGTGCCTCCATGGCGTCGCGCAACGTCTCGAGGAACGCGCTCCACGGCCGGATCTCCCCGGCGCTCCGCACCACCTGCGAGCGATCGGGATCATAGAGGCCGAGCACCGACGCCTGCGCGTAGACGTCGCTCCCACCGAGGCTGAGCGGATGCTCGGGGTTGCCCTCGATCTTCGTCGGGCGTCCCATGTGGCTCTCGGCGAGCAGACCGTAGACCGTCTCCCCGAGCGGCATCGCCGTCGCGAAGAAGAGCGGCTCGCCGGGGACCACGCCCTCCTCCGGCGCTTTGGCATAGGGCACGATCTCCTGTGGCGGCTGGCGGGTGCACGCCCCCAGGCCCGCGAGCGCGAGCGACGCGCTCATCAGCCGCAGGAACTGCCGCCGGTCGACGCCGCTCGCCGCCGCCTGGCGCGGGAAGTCCTGCTCCAGCAGCGCCGTGAGCTCCGGCGTGTCCGCGGCCTCCGCGAGGCTGCGCCAGAAGCGCCGCCCCTCGCTCGTCGCCAGGCGGCGGCGGATCGCATCGATGTCGATCGCGCCGCTCATCGATGACAGGTGTAGCAGTCGGTGAGGCTCTTGATCTTGTAGGCGCGCACGAGCTCGCGGCCGAGCTCGAGCTGATTGCCCGGCGCCTGCCATGCCATGTTGAACACCTCCTCGCGCGGGCGCACGTAGCGCTCGGGATGGCGGTGGCAGTCGAGACACCATTCCATCTGGAGCGACGACTCCTGCCACGTGAGATTCATCTGATCCACGCGACCGTGGCAGGTGGCGCAGCCGACGCCCTTCTGCACGTGGATCGAATGATTGAAGTACACGTAGTCCGGCAGATCATGGACCCGGGTCCAGCGGATCGACGTGTCGGTGCGATAGCTCGCCCGCACCGGCTCGAGCACCGCGCTGTCGGTCCAGATCTGCGCGTGGCAGTTCATGCACGTCTGCGTCGGCGGAATGCCCGCCGACGCCGTACGTTCGACCGACGTGTGGCAGTAGCGGCAATCGATGCCGAGCTCGCCGCTGTGGTGCTTGTGGCTGAACGGCACCGGCTGCTCGCGCGCCACGCCCGCCTCGGTCACGTAGGACGACCGGTTGATGAGCGCGAGGCCATAGGTTGCCGCGGCGATGAAGAAGAGGAAGCCGAAGATGCTCACCCGCGAGAACGTGTTCGTGCTGCGGTGAAACACCTGTGGCACGGCGCCGTATGGTAGCGGCCGCTACGAAAGGGGCAAGGTGTCGCGCCTTTTAAAAGATCTCGGCGCGCCCGAAAGCGACGCTAATGCAGCGGGCGCGCCGGCGGCGCTCATGAGATGGTCGCCCAGGCCCGCTCGCTGGAGCGCAGGTAGCGGTTCACCTTCACATTGGCCACGATGTAGGCGAGGCTCTCGAGCAACTGCCCCGGCGGCGGCGGGCTGAAGCGGCGCAGGATGTTCCGCGCCGAGTAGAAGCCCTGGTAGACGAACTTGAAGCCGTCGATCATCTGCTCGGGCGTCATCGCCGTCGGCCGGACCAGGGCAGAGCCGTAGTCGTAGCGGGCCCAGTCGCCGTCGAGGATCCGGCCGGCCTTCATCATGTCGTCGTAGTATTTCGTTCCCGGATACGGGCAGGGGGTAAAGAGCTTCAGGAACGAGACCTTGTTCTCGATAAGGAAGCGCAGGGTGCGGGTGAAGGTGTCGGGCGTGTCGCCGTCGAGCCCGACCATGATGAGCGCGATGACCTGGATGCCGCGCCTCCGCAACCTGGCGATGTCCTCGGCGAAACGCGGCGCCTGGTTGAAGTCCTTCCGTACCCCGGCCAGGCTCTCCTCGTTGATGCTCTCGAGGCCGATCGACAGGCTGACACAGCCGCTGCGGGCGGCGAGGTCGAGCAGCTCGGGGTCGCGCGCCATGTTGATCGTCGACTGCGAAGCCCATTTCATCCTGAGCGGGATCATCGCCCGGAACAGCTCCTTGGCCTTCTCGGGATGGGCGATGGGATTGTCGTCGAGGAACAGGACCCGATTGCCGCCGTGGCGCTGGATCGCGCGCAGGTCGGCGAGCACGTCGTCCACCGGCCGGGTGCGGAACGAGCGCTTGTAGTACGTCTGGACGGCGCAGTACTCGCACGGGTGCGGGCAGCCGCGCGAGAAGACGACCGGCCAGTGGAAGTACATCCGGTAGAGCGAGCTCGACTGGAAGGCGTCGCGCTTGAGGAGCGGCAGCGTCAGGTAGTCGAAGGTCGGCATGCCGGCGAGCGAGGTCCAGGCCTCGGCGCGATAGATGCCGCGGCTCCGCCCGGCCTCGAGAATCCCGCAGGACCTCGGACCAGACGGTCTCGGCCTCGCCGGCCACCACCGCGTCGCAGTGGCGGAGCGACTCCTCGGCGGTCAGCGTCACCCAGGTGCCGCCGAGGACGACCTTCCGCCCACGGCGGCGATATTCCGCCGCGAGATCGTAGGCGCGCGCGATTTGCGGCCCCATCGCGGTGATGCCGACGACGTCGCACGGCTGCTCGAGGTCGACGTCGTAGAAGAGCTCGTCGACGAAGGATACCTCGTGCCCGGGCGGCGTGAGCGCCTTGAGATACGGCAGCGTGATCGCGCTGGTCCAATAGCGCGTGGTCTTCTGCAGCGATCCGTCGGGATTGTAGTGGGTCGGCGAGACCAGATGGATTCGCATTCGAAAAGAGAACCTAGTCCGCGGATCGTGGGGGACGCAAGCAACGGGCCCGCTTGTCTGTCGCGCGGCGTGCACGTATCGTCCCAGGCCGATGCCCACCCCCCAAGACTCGACGCTGGTCGCCGACGCGACGCAGGCGGAGCAGCAGCGCCTGCGCGCCGTGGTCAATCGCTTCATCTTCCGCGGCATGCTGTTCTCGATGGGCTCGGTTGCCGTCGCGCTGCACCGGGCGCTGCCGTGGAAAGGCGTCTCGTGGGAGTTCGCGAAGGTATCGGCGCGCAATCTGGCGCGGGCCTGCGGCGTACACGTGCGCATGCACGGCCTCGAGAACCTGACGGGTCCCGGGCCCTACGTCTTCGCGCCGAACCACCAGAGCCACTTCGACGTCGCCGCCCTGCTCGGGTACCTGCCCGGCCACAACCGGTTCGTCGCCAAGCGTGAGCTCTTCGACGAGCCCGTCCTCGGCATGGTGCTGCGCACGATGGGCATGGTTCCGGTCGACCGCGACAACCCCCTGGAGGCGATCCAGCTGCTGAATCAGATCGCGGTCGAGGAGCGCTACTCCCTCATCATCTTCCCGGAGGGAACGCGCTCGCGCGACGGGGCGCTCCTGCCGTTCAAAAAGGGGCCGTTCGCCGCCGCCATCTATATGAAGATCCCCGTCGTTCCGGTCGTGTGCCGGGGCACGGCATCGATCATGCCGAAAGGCGGCTACCTCTCGATCTTGCCCGGGACGTGCGACGTCTTCGTCGAGCCACCGATCCCCACCGCGGACATGACCTACGACGACCGCACCCGCCTCCGCGACACGGTCCGCGGGATCATCGCCGCCCGGCTGGCCGAGCCCGAGCCGGTCCGTACCCACCCGGCTTGAATTCGCCACCTTGCGGTCGCTAGTGTAGCCCTCCGTGAAGGGCCGCCTGGGGCTGGGTTTTGCCCTGCTTTGCTCGATGGTTGCGTGCATGCAGACGGGGAGCGCCGTCCGTGCGGACTCGTCCGTGCCGAGGAAGCCGTACGAGATCGCGCTCTTCGGCTCCGCGATCCGTGGACCGGAGCACGCGCCGGTCACCATCGTCGAGTTCTCGGACTTCCAATGTCCCTACTGCGCCCAGGCGACCACGCTGATCGACCGGGTGTTGCAGGCGTATCCACGCGACGTGAACTTCGTCTACAAGAACTTCCCGCTGCCGATGCACCCCCAGGCCGAGCACGCGGCGCGTGCGGCGCTCGCCGCGGGCAAGCAGGGCAAGTTCTGGGAGATGCACGACGAGCTGTTCCGCCGGTCCGCGACGCTCTCCCCCGAATCGATCCAGGGCATCGCCGAGCGCATCGGGCTCGACATTCCCCGCTTCAAGGCCGATCTTGGGTCGCGTGCGGTTGCAGAGCAGCTGGACGTCGAGGTCCGCCAGGGGAAGGTCGCCGGCGTCCGCGGAACACCGAGCTTTTTCATCAACAATCGAGCGGCGGCGGTCCGTTCGCTCGAGGGTTTCAAAGCGATGATCGACGAGGAGCTGAAGAAGCAGGCTGGGTGATCACCGCTCCAATTCCGTATCCGGACGGGCGCGCGTCGCGCGTCCGACATGTCGGCACGACCATCACCAAAAGGAGGACACACCCATGAGAATTCGTACCATCGGAACCGCCGCGCTGGTGTTGGCGCTCGTGGCTCCCGGCTGCGCACAGAAGAGCGACGTCGAGGCCGTCCAGGCCACGCAGAAGGAGATCCTCGCCAAGCTCGAGAAGATCGACAAGGATCAGACGGCGCTGCTGGCGAAGGTCACCGGGCCGGCCGCCGCCGCGGCCCGTCCGCAGGTCGACCCCAACAAGGTCTACGAGATTCCGGTCGGCGACTCGGCGATCCGCGGACCGAAGGACGCGCCGGTCACGATCACCATGTTCTCCGACTTCCAGTGCCCGTTCTGCCAGCAGGCATACCCGATGGTCGACGAGGTGCTGAAGGCCTACCCGAAGGACGTCCGCTTCATGATGAAGCAGTTCCCGCTCCGTCAGATCCACCCGAACGCCGAGCCGGCCGCCGAGGCCGCGATCGCGGCGGAGAAGCAGGGAAAATTCTGGGAGATGCACGACGAGCTGTACAAGGCGGGCCGCAACCTCTCCCCCGAGACCATCAAGGGCATCGCGGAGAAGATCGGCCTCGACATGAAGAAGTTCGACGCCGATCGCAACTCGCCCGAGGTGAAGAAGCAGATCGACGACGAGCTGGCGCTCGGGCAGAAGGTCGACGTCCGCGGCACGCCGAGCCTCTTCATCAACGGCAAGGTCGTGCAGAATCGCTCCGTCGACGGCATGAAGGCGCAGGTCGACGAGGCCCTGAAGGCGTCGAAGAAGGGCTAGTTCCACGCGATCCGCTCGCCTCGTCGCCGCGCTGCTGCCGCTCGTGATCGGTGCGTGCACCACGCACACGGTCACGACGCGCACGTCCGTGGCGGCGGGCGAGTCGATCGCCGGCATCACGCAACACGGGTTCGTGAACGGCGAGCTCGTCCTCCACTTCACGGCGGAGGGCGAGCGCGCCGTCGCGCCCGCGATGAGCGCCACGCAGGGCTGGCTGCGCGTCGGCGTGCCGTCGCTCGATCAACTGAACGCGAAGTACCACGCCACCGCGCTGGCTCCGCTCGAAGGGCAGAAGGGCGCGTACCGGCTGAAGATCGCACCCGACGCCAACGTCTTCCGCGCCGCGCAGGACTACGGCCACGATCCGATGGTCGCGCGCGCCGAGCCGAACTACATCTACCAGCTGAACCGCGCCCCCGAAGCGCCCGGTGCCGTGAGGACCGAGGTGCCGGCGGGCGCGCCATCCGATACCGTGCGGATCCGCCGCTGAGCGACTGCCCCGATGTGGGGCAGGAAATCTGCATCCGCCCGCGCGTTCGCCTCATCAATTTCCTTGAGCTTCGCTCCGGCAGGTGCAACGAAGGACGTGTCGTCTCCACCACCCCCCTTCCCCGGAGGTCATCGATGCGTGCTATCCATCTCGTCCGTCTCGACAAGCGGCACGGCGCCGCTCGGTGCGTCGCGATACTCGCGACGCTGGCGTTCCTGTTCCTGCGCACGGCCACGGCTTCGGCCGCCGCGCTCTGCGTCGACAACACCAACCCGTGCGACGACGGGACCGGGTCACCGTGCTACTGCACCATCAACGCCGCGATCGGTGCCGCGGTGAGCGGGGCGGATACCATTGCCGTCGCGGCCGGGACGTACGCGGAGAACGTCGTCCTCAACAAGAATCTGGTCTTGACCGGGGCGCAGGCGGGGGTCGCCGCGTGCGGCCGCTCCACCAGCGAGACGATCATCGCGCCCGGCGCGGGCACGCGCGGTATCGAGCTGCGCACCGGTTCGGCGGGATCGACGATCGACGGCTTCACCATCTCGGGCGGGTCGAACGGGATCGAGTCGACGTCGGGGCCGATCAACAACCTCCAGATCCTGAACGACCGCTTCGTCGGATTCACCGGCTCGGGAATCTTCCTCAACGACTCGGGAACCGACGTCACCGTCGATCACAACTCCGTCGACGGCACGAGCAAGGTCGGCGCCGGCGACCTCGTGCACCTCGACACCGACTCGTTTCCCGGCTTCCATCTCACCAACAACTGCATCCAGAACGGCGCGACGGCGACCGGCTTCTTCGTGGACGGGAATCACAACGTCAATCCCAGCGCGGCGCGCGTCCCGGTCATCAGCAACAACCTGATCGACGGGAACCAAACGGGCATGAATCTCGGCAGCCGCGCGTTCGGCGGCAATCTGGTGCTCGGGAACGCGACGATCAGCGGCAACACGTTCACGAACAACATCTTCGACGGTCTCCAGGGCGGCATCCAGCGCACCGACATCACCGGCAACCTCTTCGCGCGGAACGGTCGGTTCGGCCTGGCGCTGACGAGCTTCGGCAGCACCGCCACCGACCGCGGCGGTCAGAACGACAACGCCACCCTGAACTGCGCCCTCGACAACGGGGTCGGCAAGGCCGCGACGACCTGCGTCGGCGGGACGAATGCCGGCGCGTCGTGCGCGGTCAACTCCGAGTGCCCCGGCGGCAGCTGCGGCTACAACGGCGCCGGCTTCTTCTTCAGCTCCGGCCAGGCCGCGGGAACGATCTCCACCAACGTCGCGAACAACAACAACATCCAGGGCAACATCGCCGGCGCGGCCTATCCGGGAACGACCGAGGTCATCGACGCGCACGACAACTGGTGGGGATGTCCGACCGGCGCCAACACCGTGGGCTGCGACACCGCGTCGCCCAACGTCACCACGGTCCCGTTCCTCAGCTCGCCGGAGCCGAGCGCCCCGTGCTCGACCATCACGCAGTGCTCCCTCAACGGGTGGGAGATCGCCAACTTCGACGCCGGCACGAGCTCGGAGGTCGGCGACGCCACGACCGCGTCGGGCACCGACTCCGATTTCGTCAATGGTCCCGGCACGCCGCCGCTCGACGCCGGCAGCCTGGCGCAGGTGGTCGGCAGCAACGGCGACGACGCGACACGCATCCGGACGAACGATTGCAACGGCATCCTGCTCACCGACCTGATCGCGACGCCGCTCTCCTACTGGACGTACGTCTCCGCCAACAACGGCGGCCAGGCGACGTACCTGCAGCTGCGCGTCGACTTCGACAACGACGGCGCGGCCGACGATCGACTGTTCTTCGAGCCGGTGTACCAGAACGGCGGCTACAGCATGATCAACAGCCTTCCGCCGGTCCCGAACCAGTGCGCGCTCGACCCGATCAATTGCGTCGTGCTCAATACCTGGCAGCAGTGGGACGCCCGGATCGGCGGCTGGTGGTCGGACAACGAGAGCTTGGGCGGGCCTCCGCTCATCACCCTCGCCAACTACGCGGCCGAGCATCCTGGGGTCCGGGTGACGACGGACAACCCGTCCCTGCGCGTGCAGGCCGGCGGCGGCGCCGGCGCGTGGGACAACTTCGACGGCGCAGTCGACGACCTCCTCGCGTGCGGCCGGACGTACAACTTCGAGCTCGGCGCGTGCTCCACACCCACTCCCATACCGACCCTCACCGCCACGCCGACCGAGACGGCAACCGAGACGCCGACCCCGACCGAGACGCCGACCCCGACCGAGACCGCGACCGAAACCGAGACCGCAACCCCGACCGCCACGGCGACCGACACGCCGACGCCGACCGCGACGGTCACGCCCGGCTGCGGCAACGGCATCGTCGAGGCCGGCGAGACCTGCGACCCGCCCGGCTCGCCCGCGGGGGCGAACGGCAACCTCTGTCGCTCCGACTGCACGGTGTGCGGCGACGGCATCGTCCAGACGGGCGAGCAGTGCGACGACGGCAACAGCGCCGAGTGCGATCCGGTGCATCCGCAGAAGCCGGTGGCGGGCGACAGCTGCAACAACATGTGCGCCGGCTTGATCTGCAAGGATCCGTCGAAGATCAAGATCACGACCGGCCAGGATCTCTTCAAGTCGCACGGCGTGATCGTGCCGCTGGACGGCCAGCGGATCGACTTCAGCGGCGGCGACGTCTCGATCAGCCTCACGAACGCGAGCGGCACGATCTTCGAGACCAGCCTGCCCACCGGCACCGTCGGCGCCCTCACGAACGGCGGATTCAAGTACAAGAACCGTGACGCCAAGCTGAACGGCGGCATCTATCAGCTCAAGGCGAGACCCACGAGCATCGGCACGTTCAAGCTGACGGTCATCTCGTACGGCGATCTCAGCCAGGCGAGCGCGGACATGGTGACGCACATCAACGTCGGTGGTCGCGAATGGACGGTGCGCGGCGTGTGGCGCCAGACCCGCACCGGCTGGGTCTTCGAGCGCGCACAGTCGTCGGCGCCGTAGACCGCCCGACTCCTCGTTCCGACGCCGCGCGCCATGAAGTGGTCCTCCTTCATGGTGCGCGGCCGCTCGGAGGCTCCGGACCACCTTGCCTGTCCGCGACCGGCGGGTATCGTAGGCCCATGCCGTCAGGTCGAACCCACGCCCGTCGGCCGCGGTCGACGGCGCGGCGCTGGTCGCAGCACGTCACGGAGACGAGTGACGCGCTCGATCTGGAGGCCGGTGTCTTCACGCTCCGCTCGAGCCGCGCGATCGCGCAGTCCCTGAAGCGGTCGGCCGACAGGAGCCGTCGCCGGCACGCCGGCGCGTACCGCTCCGCGATGTCGATGCTGACGTTCTACATCAATCGCGCCGGCACGACCCTCACCCCGACCAGGCGCCGCATCCTGGAGCGCGCCAAGGACGAGCTACGGCGACTCTACGACGCGTGAATCCGGCCGGATTCCCGCCGTTCCCGCTCGCCATCCGGCCGCCCTACCCGCCCATGGAGGCGCGGACCGCCGCCGCGATCCCGCGCGGCGACCATTGGCTGTACGAGCCCAAGTGGGACGGCTTCCGCTGCCTGGTCTTCCGCGCCGACGGCGCCGTCGCCCTGCAATCGAAGAGCGGCCAGCCGCTCACGCGCTACTTTCCCGAGCTGGTCGAGGCGGCGGCGGCGCTGCGGCAGCGCCGCTTCGTGCTCGACGGCGAGATCGTGGTCGCCCACGAGGGGCACCTCGATTTCGACGCCCTGCTGCAGCGCATCCACCCGGCGGCGAGCCGCGTGCGGCGGCTCGCGGCGGAGACACCGTGCAGTTTCCTCGCGTTCGACCTGCTGCTGGACGGCGCGAAGGATTCTGACGTCGCGGCCACTGCGCGCGCGCCGCGCCGCGCTCGAGCGGTTCTGCACGCGGGTTCCCGGCGCCTCCCTCCTGCGCGCATCGCCCGCCACTCGCGATCGCGCCCTCGCCGAGCAATGGCTGCGTGAGCTCGACGCGCCCGGCATGGACGGGGTGATCGCCAAGCTCGTCGACGAGCCGTACCACTCGGGCGACCGCGAGGGCATGGTCAAGGTCAAGCGTCTGCGCACCGCGGATTGCGTCGTCGGCGGCTTTCGCTACGCGCAGGGGTCGCGCGCCGTCGGCTCGCTCCTGCTCGGTCTGTACGACGACGCCGGTCTGCTGCATCACGTCGGCTTCGCCGCCAGCTTCACCGCCGCCGAGCGCGCGGCACTGAAGAGGGTGCTGGCACCGCACCTCGGTGGCGAGGGGTTCACCGGGCGGGCGCCCGGCGGGCCGAGCCGCTGGTCCACGGAGCGATCCGGCGAATGGCAGCCTCTCGCACCCGCGCTGGTCTGCGAGGTGCGCTACGACCACTACGCCGGCGGACGATTCCGGCACGGAACGCGCTTCCTCCGCTGGCGCCCCGAGAAGGCCCCGCGCAGCTGTACGTTCGCAGAGCTCGCAGCGTCACGTCCACCGCGGAGGAGACGGCGCGCTGCCGGCTCCTCGCACCCGCGCCCCGCCGCCTGAATCGCCCGGCCGCCGCTCGAGGAACTGCGCCGGCCCTCGCGGCGGATCTACTGGCGGGCGGTGGCGCGCAGGCGCGGGGCGCGGTCGAGCGCCTCTCGCCGCTCACCGTCGAGGACGACGTACGCCGGCCGGTAGGCCGGGCCGCGCCGCCACCAGAACCATGCGCCGCCGAGTGTGAGGGCTTCCGCCGCCCAGAATCCGAGCGCGGCGGAGATGATCGACTCGGTCGTGCCGATCTTCTTCGCGAGCAGCAGCGTCTGCACGATCTCGCGCACCCCTTCGCCCGCAATGGTGAAGGGGCTCATCACGGTCGCGAAGATCTGGATCGTCGACGCGAAGGTGACCTCCCAGAAGCGCGCGCCTGCGGCGCCGATCGCAAGAGCGGTGAAGAAGTAGAGGGCCGCCGTGCAGAAGTGGACGAGGAAGCTCTGCACCGCGGCGTTGACGAGGAGCGCCTTCTGGTCGCGATAGGCGGCGGCCGCGTCGCTGGCCCGGCCGAGGAAGCCGCTGATACGGGCGCGTCCGGGGAACGGCACGGCGGCGATCAATGCCTGTACCAGCACCGGACGGAACATGAGCAGGAAGAACACGGCGATCACCAGGAGCGCGATCGGAACGGTGGCGATGACGACGAGCGCCGCGTGCTCGCCGAGGATCTCGTAGCCGAGCGGCAACGCGACCAGGAACGTGAGGAAGATGCCGATGATCCCCAGCACCTTCTCGACCGCGGTCGCGGCGGTCGCCTCGGCGGTCCGACCGCTGTAGCGCGCGGCGTCGTACAGCTTGTAGGCGTCGAGCCCGAAGGTCGACGGGAGGAACGTGCCGAGGAATCGTCCGATCAGGAACGTCCCGAAGATGTGCCCGAAGGGGAACCGGATGCCCTGGCCTTGGAGCAGGAGTTGCCAGCGATACATCGAGCACAGGATACCCACGAACTTGATGGCCGCCGCGAGCGCGACGAAGGTCCAGAACTCGCCCGCGTCGATCTGGGGCAGATAGTCGGCAATGGCCCGCAGCGCCGTCACGTGGCGCCCGTCGTCGGTCCGCACCTGATGGGTGAGGAGGAGGTAGAACGCCCCGACGGTCAGCACGACCTTGACGCTCGACGACGCCGCCCGCCGGAGGGGGGGCGGAAGGCGATTCCATGCGCCCTGGACGGGGTTCGGCGGCATGACCCGTCACTGTAACAGAGTCCTTCCGGACGCACGAGGCGACGTTTGCGCCGGTACATAGTTGACGATACAATCAGTAACTGATAGACAAGTCATCCAATGACCCATGCGACCACCGTGGCCCGGACGCGACGGCGCCGGCATAGCGCCGCCGCGGAGGCGCCGTCGCGCCAGGATCGTCGCAAGCTCCGGACGCGCGCGCGGCTGATCGCCGCCGCGCGCGCCGTCATCGGCCGCAAGGGCGTCACCGGGACGACGATCCTGGACATCACCGAGGAGGCGGACGTCGGCTTCGGCACCTTCTACAACTACTTCGACTCGAAGGAGGCGATCCTCGCGGCCACCTCGGCCGAGGTCGTCGAGCAGCACGGTACCGCGCTGGAGCGCCTGACGGCGCCGCTCACGGACGACGCCGAGGTGATCGCGATCTGCGTCCGGCATACCGCCCGCACCGTCGACGCCGACCCGCTCTGGGCCTGGTTCGCGATCCGCGTCGGCCTCTTCGAGGAACGGATCGCGGCCGGCCTCGGCCCGCGGCTCGCCCGCGACGTCCGGCGCGGCATGGAGCGTGGGCGCTTTCCGCAGGGCAACGTCTTCCTGCTGAGCCACACGATCGGGGCCGCCGTCGCCGCGGGGCTGCGGGGCAGGCTCGCCGGCGAGCTCGGCCCCGACGTCGATCGCGACCTGGCGGCGCTCGTGCTGCGCATCCTCGGTGTCCCGCCCGACGAGGCGCGCGACATCGCAAATCGGCCGCTGCCTGCGGTCGGTCCGGGCATTGGAGGCCCGCGCCCATGAAGCTCATCACCTTCCTCGAGAACGGCGCGCCGCGCATCGGCGTCGTCGACGGCGAGGCGCTCGTCGATCTCGCCGCCGCCGACCCGAGCCTGCCGACGGAGATGACGGCTTTCCTCGCCGGTGGCCGGACGGCGCTCGCGGCCGCCACGGGCGCGCTCCGCGCCAGCGGCGCCCGGCGCCCGCTCGCGGACGTGCAGCTCGGGCCGCCCATTCTCCGCCCGCAGAAGTTCCTCGCCATCGGCCTCAACTACGCCGATCACGTTGCGGAGACGGGCCTCACCGCGCCCGAGTTCCCGGTATTCTTCAACAAGCAGAATACCTGCGTGGTCGGACCCGGCGCGGCGGTCCATCGACCGCGGATCTCCACTCTACTCGACTACGAGGGCGAGCTGGGCATCGTGATCGGGCGTCGCTGCCGGCACGTCCCGCGCGAGCGCGCCCACGAGGTCATCGCCGGCTACCTGATCGTGAACGACGTGACGGTGCGCGATTGGCAGATGAAGGCGCCGACGATGACGCTCGGGAAGTCGTTCGACACACACGGCCCGATCGGCCCCTGGCTCGTCACCAGCGACGAGGTGCCTGATCCGCACACGCTCGAGCTGCGTACGTGGGTGAACGGCGAGCTGCGGCAGCACGCCAACACCTCCTCGATGATCTTCGACTGCTTCGCGCAGATCGCGACCCTGTCGACCGCGTTCACGCTCGAGCCGGGCGACATCATCTCCACCGGCACGCCATCGGGCGTCGGGCTCATGCAGGGAAAGTTCCTTGCTCCCGGCGACGTCGTCCGCATCGAGATCGATCGCCTCGGCCGTCTCGAAAACCCGATCGTCGACGAGCCCGCGTCGACCGTCCTCATCTAGTCTAGGAGACCCCCATGGCACTGCACCGCCTGACGACGATCACGATCGGCGTTCCCGACGTCGAGGCCACCAGCACCTTCTACCGCGACTTCGGCCTCGCGGAGGTCGCGCCCGGGCGTTTCGCTTCGGCGAACGGCGGCGAGCAGCTCCGTCTCGTCGCCGCGCCGCGCCGCTGCCTCGCCGAGCTCGGCATCGGCGTCGACGACGAGGACGATCTCGGCAGGATCGCCGCGCGCCTGCGCCGCCTCGGCATCGCGAGCACGCACACCTCCGGCGGACTCGCGACGCGCGACCCCGCCGCGGGCGTCGGCGTCGTGGTCGCGGTCACGCCGCGGATGACGCAGGCGCGCGAGGAGGCCGCGGCGTACAACGGGCCCGGACGCCGCGACCGCCGCGGCCGCGCGCCGGGACTCGAGGGCGCGTCGGTGCGTCCGCGCAAGCTCGGCCACGTCGTCTACGGATCGCCCGACTTCGCCGCCAGTCACCGGTTCCACGTCGAGGGCCTGGGCCTCAAGGTGAGCGACGAGATTCGCGGACACGCCGCGTTCCTCCGCTGCTCGACCGACCACCACAACGTCCTCGTGCAGTCGGCGCCCGTACCCTTCCTGCACCACACCGCGTGGGAGGTCGGCGACGTGGACGAGATCGGCCGCGGCGCCCAGCATCTGCTCGGCGCTGATCCGTCGCGTCACATGTGGGGCTTCGGCCGGCACTACGCCGGCTCGAACTTCTTCTGGTACTTCCGCGATCCCGCCGGCAACTTCAGCGAGTACTACAGCGACCTCGACGTCATCCCCGAGGACGAGACGTGGACGCCGGAGGCGTTCGAGGGCATGCGCGCCCTCTATGCCTGGGGACCGCCGCCGCCGATGGCCTTCCTCATGCCCGACGATCTGCTCGGTTGACGGAGGCGGCGATGGCACACGACGCGGACGTCCTGATCGTCGGCGCCGGCCCGGCGGGGTGCGCCGCGGCGATCCGTCTGGCGCAGAAGGGCCGCTCGGTCCTCCTGCTCGAGCGCAAGCCCCACGAGGACGGCGAGGACATCACGTCGGGCGAGCTGCTGGCGCCCATGACGCAGCTCGAGTGCGCGGAGCTCGGGCTCGATCTCTCGGCCGAGTGGCTGTTCGATCGCATCACCGGCGTGCGCAACGTCTACCCGGATCTCTCGTGGACGTATCACCCCTTCGCCGAGGGGATGTCGTACGTGAACGTCGACCGCGGCGGGCTGAACGCTGCGCTCCGGCGCCGCTTCGCCCAGGTCGGCGGGACGCTCACGTGGGACGCACGCGTCACCGACGTCGAGCTCCGCACCGACGCCGCGGTGGTGCGCACGGCCGAGGGTCGGGAGTACCACGGGGCCCTGCTCATCGACGCCGGCGGCCGCTACTCGCCGACGATCCGTACGCTCGGCCTCAAGCAGGAAGACCCCGAATTCCGCCAGATCGGCGTCGCGCTCTTCTTCGAGTCGTTCGCCGACGCGCCGCTCAACACCTGGGATCGGCATCTGCACGGCGACCGCGGCGTGCTCATCAGCGGCTCACGCATCCGCCCGGGTCTCTACCGCTACATCCTCGAGGCCGACCTCGCCGACAAGCAGGCGACGCGGCTGCCGCCGGTCGAGTTCTACGAGCGCATGATCGCGCACTACGATCCCTGGCTCTACGAGCGCGTCATGCGCGAGCCGCGCGTCGGTCGCGTCTGGTCGATGGCGCCGATCGGCTACCGCGTGACGGAGGTCGCGCGCGATCGCCTGCTGCTCGCCGGCGACGCCGCCGGATACCTCTCGCCGATCACGGGGCAGGGAGTGGAGTTCGCCATGCGCATGGGGCGCCTCGCGGCCGCGGCGGCGCTCGACGCCCTCGCGCGCGGCGACGTTTCGGCGGCGCGGTTCCAGGACTACGTCGAGGCGCGGCGCGGCGAGCTCGAGACGGCCCTCGGCTACGTCCGGCATCAACTCCGCGGGATGCGCGATCGCGCGGCGCTGCTGCAGGCGGCGTACGACGAGGATCGTCGCATCGAGCTCTTCGGTCCCCTCGTGATGACCACCGCCGCGCGCGGCTCGCTCGCATGAGCGCCGCCGGCGACCTCGTGCTCTACGACGCGCCGGGATCGCCGTGCGCGCGGCGGGTGCGCATCACGCTGCTCGAGAAGGGCCTGCGTTGGGAGAGGCGCCTCGTCGACCTGACGAGGATGGAGCAGAAGCGGCCCGAGTATCTCGCCCTCAACCCGAACGGCGTCGTCCCGACGCTCCTCCACGGCGATCGCGTGCTGTACGAGTCGAACGTCATCACCGAGTACCTGGACGAGACGTTCCCCGAACCGCGGCTCTATCCCGCCGATCCCTGGGCGCGCGCGCGCGCGAAGATGTGGCAGGCGTTCGAGCTCGCCATGGCGAAGGAGTTCCGGCCCCTCATGTATCTCCGCGTCGTCGGTCCCTTCGATCGCCTGCGACCGCGGGACGAGGTGCTCGCCGACGCGCGCCGCTCGACCGCCGACCCCGCGCACCTCGACTGGGTCTCCCGGGTCTACGACGGCGGCGTCCTGAGCGAAGACGAGGCGACGCTGCTCGCCGGACAGCTCTACGCTCGGCTCGACCACCTCGAGCGCGCGCTCGACGGACACGCGTTCCTCGTCGGCGACGATTTCACGATCGCCGACGCGTCCGTCCTGCCGCGCGTGGCGATGTATCCACTCGTTCAGCTGCCGATCGACGAGCGACGCCATCCGTACGTGAGCCGCTGGCTCACCGACGTGGGACGACGGCCATCGTTCGCGGACAGCCTCGGGACGGAACCGCCCCGCCCCCGCGCCTGACGAGCGGCGCACCCGCGCCCGCTCGTGACGCGCCGAGTCGCCTGATTCGTGCGTATCAGCCGATCCACCCGGCGGCGAATCGAGCTGCGCCATTGTGGATCATGTCTATCGCGGCCGATGGTCGCGGAGTCTCCGTATTTCGTTGACACTGCAATCCGGGCCACTGTATGGGCTCGACGAGGCGGCGCGTGCCGTGCCCCTTCGACGCCGCCCGGAGGTCCCCCATGCAGCGTCGATCTTCCGCCTGGAGACGTATCGTTCCGGCCCTCGCCTGCACGCTCGCCCTCGGCGCCGTCGCGCGCGCCGACGGCCCGACGCCGGCCCGCGGGGGGACGGAGCCGTCTGGCATGCGTTACAACGTCGATCCGCAGACCGGAACGTTCCTGCCGACCCTTCCCGATGCGCCGGCCGCGCGCGCGCGCACCGCGGAGGAGCCGATGCCTGCGCCGATCCCGGCGCCCGGCGGCGGCATGATGATCGTCGTCCCGGAGAGTCACACGCACGCGTTCGTCGGCACGCTCGACGCCGCCGGCCGGCCGCAGGGCCGATGTGACGCGCCGCCGTCGGCCGCAACCGTGCGCTGATCGCGCCGCATCCATCAACGGAGGATCTGCCATGCGTATCCGTCTGGCGAACCGCGCCCGTCTTCTCGTGACGGCGAGCGCCCTCGGCGCGCTGCTCGCGACGGGCGCGCACGCGAGCACCATCACGATCGTGAACGGCGACGGGCCGGGCGAGGGATTGAACGATCCGACGGTCGTCGCGCCTGTCGGCGGCAATCCGGGCACCACGCGCGGGGCGCAGCGCCTGAACGTCCTGCAAGCGGCGGCGAACGTGTGGGGCGGGTTGCTCATCAGCACAGTCCCGATGACCGTGCTGGCGCGCTTCGACCCGCTCGGGTGCGGCTTGAGCGGCGTGCTCGGCAACGGCGGCACGACGACGCTGCACGTCGACTTTCCGGGCGCGCCCCATGCGGGGACGCTCTACCCGCAAGCACTCGCGAACAAGTTCGCGGGCAGCGATCTCGACCCCGGCAACGACGACATGCGCCTCACGTTCAACAGCGACATCGGCGGCCCGGGGTGCACGCTCACGTTCTACCTCGGACTGGACGCCAACCCGCCGGGCGCGGCGTTCGATCTCATGACCGTCGCACTGCACGAGCTCGGCCACGGGCTCGGCTTCGCCGCCGAGTACAACCCGACGACGGGCGCGAAGAACAGCGGCTTCGACGACATCTTCATGCTCGGCCTCGAGGATCACAGCACGACGAAGCTCTTTCCGGCGATGACGAACGCCGAGCGCCTCACCGCTCAGGTCGACAACGGCGATCTGCACTGGACGGGCGCGGCGACGGTCGCCAGCAGCGGCATCCTGACCGCCGGTCGGCATCCGAGCGGACATGTCCAGATGTTCGCGCCGGCGAGCTACCAGCCGGGGTCGAGCGTGTCGCACTTCGATACGGCGTGCGCTCCCGACCAACTGCTGGAGCCCGTCTATACCGCCGCACTCCACGACGTGGGCCTGACGCGCGACGTGTTGATCGACCTCGGATGGAGCGGCTGCGGCGACGGCGTGATCGATCCGGGCGAGCAGTGCGACGACGGCAACACCCTGGACGGCGACTGCTGCTCCTCCTCGTGCCAGTACGAGGCCGACCTCGGCCCATGCGACGACGGCGACGCCTGCACAGCGGGCGACCACTGCAACGCCACCGGCAGCTGCATTGCGACACCGATCGGCGACGGCGGCGCCTGCTCGGACGGCGACGCCTGCACCTTCGGCGAGACGTGCACGGGCGGGATCTGCGGCGGCGGCAGCCCGTACGCGTGTCCGCTGTGCGAGCAATGCGACGGCACGGGCACCTGCGCCGCGGTTCCGCAGACGGTGCCCGCCTGTCACCTCCCGCTGCTCGCCAACAAGGCGCAGGTGCAGATCAAGGACAAGACGCCCGACACCGGCGACGGCGTGCAGTTCAAATGGGTGAAGGGCAAGGCGACGACCCTCGGCGACCTCGGCGACCCGCTCACCACCGACGAGTACGCGCTCTGCATCTACACCGGTGCCGTGCCGACGCTCACGTTCCGGGCGCTCATGCCGGCGGGCGGGATCTGCGCGACCAAGCCGTGCTGGAAGGCCGCGGGGACGACGGGCTTCAAGTACAAGGACAAGGACGCGACGCCCGACGGCGCCACGAACCTCGTCCTCAAGTCTGGCATCGACGGCAAGGCGAAAGCCGTGTTCAAGGCGAAGGGCGTCAATCTCACGGGCCGGCCGTTCGGGATGCCGTCGCCGCCCCTCGCCTCGTTGCCGGTGCGCGTGCAGCTCCAGTCGGACACCGGCCAGTGCTGGGAAGCGCACTTCAGCACCTTCATCAAGAACGAGGCCGGCGCCTTCAAAGCCAAGGCGGATTGAGTGGTTGCGGTGCAGCCGGGCGTGGCTGGCGCGCCCGCTGCACCGCTCGCCACGGGGCGGCGCGAGTTTGACTCATCCACCCGGTATCCTTAGAACTGACTGGTCAGTTCTGAGGTGTCCGTGTCCGCCCGCAAGCCCGATCCCGACAAGCGCGCCAAGATTCTGCGCGCCGCGACCGACGTCTTCTCGACGCGTGAGTTCCACACCGTGCCGGTCGAGGACGTCGCCGTCGCCGCCGCCGTCGGCAAGGGCACGCTGTACCTGTACTTCCCGACGAAGGAGACGCTCTTCTACGCCGCCATCCTGGAGGCCATGGACGTCCTCCTCGGCGAGCTGCGCATCGCGGCGGCACGCCGGCGCGGGGAGGACGCCCTGCGCGCGTTCGTGCGCTGCATGCTCGACTTCTTCTGGCGCCGCCGCCAGCTCGCGGTGCTCATGCATCGCTACGAGCACCGCCTGCGCGAGCCCGAAGGCGTCGAATGGCGCGCGCGGCGCGCCCAGCTCGTCGCGCTGGCGCGGCGGCTGATCGCACACGTGCCCCTTGCGCCCCGCGATGCCACCCTCGCGACCGAGATGCTCCTGTCCCTGGTGCGCGCCGCGGTGCTCAACCATCGCGACGGTGAGCGCCCGGAGCGCGCGGCAGAGGTCGTGGTCGGCGTCTTCCTGCACGGCATCGTGGCCGCGCGAACGCCGGCGGCGAAGGGCGCGGCCCGCGCGCGCGCGAAGAGCGCGACGCGGGCGATCGGAGGGCGGCGGTGAGGCGGCGCGGCGCCCCGTTCGGCCTCGCGGCCGGCGTCGCCGCGGCCTGCGTCGCGCTCGCCTGCTCCGACCACGCGAGCAAGGCGAAGGAGACGGCACCGCAGCCCGATCCGGTGGCGGTGAGCGTCGCGCCCGTCACGACGGTCAAGGTGCAGCGCACCGCCGATCTGGTCGGCTCGTTCTATCCCAACGAGGAGGCGACGGTCGCCGGACAGATCGAGTCGCGCGTCGTGTGGTACGGCCCCGACATGGGCGATCGCGTCACCGAGGGCGAGGTGATCCTCCGGCTCGACGACGCCGACCTGCAGGCGCAGCTGCGCGAGGTCGAGGCGAAGCTGGTGAAGGCGCGCGCCGACGACACGCGCGCCCGCGAGCTGCGCTCGGCCGGCATCATGTCGAAGGTCGAAGCCGAGCGCATGGGGACGGACGCCGCCGTGCTCACGGCGCAGCGCGATCTGTTGAAGGTGAAGCTCGACCGGATGGTCATCCGCTCGCCGCTCACCGGCTCCATCGCCGCCCGTATGGTGTCGGTCGGCGAGATCGCGCAGGTGGGCCGTCCGCTCTACAAGATCGTGCAGGACGAGCCGCTCAGGTTCCGCACCCTGATCCCCGAGCGCTTCGCGGCCTTCCTGCGCCTCGGTCAGGAGATCCGTCTCGCGATCGCTGCGTACCCCGACAGGCAGTTCCCGGGAACGATCACGCGCATCAACCCGACTGCCGAGGAGGTGAATCGCTCGATCCTCATCGAGGCGGAGGTGCTGAACACCGATAAGCTCATCAAGCCCGGGTTCTTCGGGTCCGGAGAGCTCGTCTACGACCGGCAATCGCCGGCCCTGGTCGTTCCCGAGGCGGCGCTCACCACGTTCGCGGGCGTGACGAAGCTCTACGTGGTGAACGGCGGCAAGGCCGAGGAGCGTGTCGTACGCACCGGGGTCGGCGCGCCGGGCGACCTGCGCGAGATCGCCGACGGCGTGCACGAGGGCGAGCAGGTGGCCGTCAGCAACCTCGATCGTCTCGAGAACGGCGCCGCCGTGACGACGACCGCCACGACCGATCCGGTCGCCAGCACGGGCGCGCACGCAGGCTCATGAGCCTCGCCGACGTCTGCATCCGTCGGCCGGTCTTCGCGACCATGCTGAGCATGGCGCTGGTCGTACTCGGCTTCTTCTCCTACGAGCGGCTCGGCGTCGATCTCTTCCCGAACGTCGACTTCCCGACCGTCACCATCACCACCACGCTGAAGGGCGCCAGCGTCGAGGAGATGGAGAGCGGCATCACCAAGCCGATCGAGGAGATCGTCAACACCATCGAGGGCATCGACGAGCTGCGCTCGACGACGAAAGAGGGCGTCTCGACGGTCATCGTGCAGTTCCTGCTGGAGAAGAACAGCGCCGTCGCCGCGCAGGAGGTGCGCGACAAGGTCTCGACCATCGTCTCGACCTTCCCGAACGGCACCGAGCAACCGGTGATCGAGAAGTTCGACGTCGACGCCAGCCCGGTCATGAGCGTCGTCGTCGCCGGCAAGCGCAACCTGCGCGAGGTCACCGAGATCGCCAAGAAGCAGATCAAGGAGGTCATCGAGACCGTCTCCGGCGTCGGCGCGGTGATCATGGTCGGCGGGCGCGAGCGCGCCGTCAACGTCACGGTCGATCCGCGAAAGATGTCGGCGTACGAGATCTCGATCCTGCAGGTGCGCGACGCGCTGCAGCGCCAGAACATCGAGCTGCCCGGCGGGCGCGTCGACCAGGGCGACCGCGAGCTCGTTCTGCGCACCATGGGGCGCATGCCGGACGTCGCCGCGTTCAACGACATCATCGTCGGGACGTTCCAGGGCCGCCCGATCCGCGTGAGCGACATCGGCACCGTCGAGAACGGCACCGCCGAGCCGCGCGGCCTGGCGCGCCTGAACGGCGCCAACGCCGTGAGCCTGGTGGTGCGCAAGCAGAGCGGCACCAACGTCGTGAGCGTGATCGACGCCGTGAAGGCCAAGCTCGCCGAGATCGAGCCCGGACTGCCGAGCGACATCACCACGCAGGTCGTCACCGATCAATCGCGCTTCATCAAGCGCACGATCGAGGAGGTGCAGCGCCATCTCGTGCTCGGCGCCATCCTGGTGGCGCTCACCGTGCTGCTCTTCATGCGCGACTGGCGCAGTACGTTGATCGCGTCGGTGGCCATCCCGACGTCGATCATCTCGACGTTCACCCTGATGCGCTACATGGGCTTCACGGTGAACAACATCACCATGCTCGGCCTCGTGCTCGCGGTCGGCATCGTGATCGACGACGCCGTCGTCATCCTCGAGAACATCTTCCGCCACATCGAGGAGCGCGGCGAGGAGCCGATGAACGCGGCGGCGGTCGCGACCCGCGAGATCTCGCTCGCCGTCATGGCGACCACCCTGTCTTTGATCGTCATCTTCCTGCCGATCGCCTTCATGGCCGGCATCATCGGCCGCTTCTTCCGCAGCTTCGGCGTGACGGTTGCGTTCGCGATCGCGGTGTCCCTGCTCGTCTCGTTCACCCTGACGCCGATGCTGTCGTCACGCTTCCTCAAGCGGAAGGAAGCCGGGCGCAGCGCCAAGGAAGGCGCGTTCTACGGCGCCATCGATCGTGCCTACGGCTGGTCGCTGCGCTGGTCGCTGCGCCATCGCTGGGTCATCGTCGTGATCGCCATCCTCACCACGCTGAGCACGGTACCCCTCATGAAGGCCGTCGGCGCGACCTTCATCCCCGACGACGACCAGAGCGAGTTCGAGGTGATCATCCAGACGCCCGGCGGCTACACCCTCGATCGCACCGACGCGCTCTTCCGCGAGCTCGAGGCGAAGCTGCGGAAGCTGCGCGGCGTGACCGACGCGCTCACCACCATCGGCGACATCACCGGCAAGGTCCGCCCGGGCGAGGGCGACGTCACGAGCGGCTCGATCTATCTGCGGCTCACCGACCTGTCGCAGCGCAGCTTCACGCAGTTCGACGTGATGGCGGACGCGCGCAAGATCCTCGCCGCGTACCCGGATCTACGCGTCAGCGTGCAGGGCGTCTCGGCGTTCCGCGGCGGCGGCACGCGCCAGAGCCAGCTCGAGTTCGACCTGACCGGCCCGAGCCTGGACAAGCTGCTCCAGTACTCCGACCGCATGACGGAGCGCATGCGGGCCGACCCGGGCTTCGTGGACGTCGACACCTCGCTCTCCGTGCGCAAGCCGGAGCTGCGCGCGACGATCGATCGCGAGCGGGCGTCGGAGGCGGGCATCCAGGTGGAGGACATCGCCGAGACCCTCGGCCTCTTCGTCGGCGGCGAGCCGGTCTCCAAGTACAAGGAGGAGGACGAGCAGTACGACGTGTGGCTGCGCGCCGCCAAGGCGCAGCGCGACGACCCGGCGGAGGTGTACGCCCTCACCATCTGGTCGCCGAAGGCGCAGCTGGTGAAGCTCTTCAGCCTGATCAACCTCGAGGAGGCCCGCGGCCCGGCGCAGATCGATCGGCAGAGCCGGCAGCGCAAGGTCGGCATGTTCGCCAACCTGAACGACATCCCGCTCGGCACCGCGGTGCAGCGCATCCAGGCGATCGTCAAGGACCTGAAACTGCCGCCCGCCTACCGGGTGGTGTTCAGCGGACGCGCCAAGGTGCTGGCCGAGACGGTACAGAGCTTCTTCACCGCCTTCCTGCTCAGCCTGATCTTCATGTACATGGTGCTGGCGGCGCAGTTCGAGAGCTTCCTCCATCCGATCACCATCATGCTGTCGCTGCCGCTCTCCGTGCCGTTCGCGATCCTCTCCCTGATCCTGCTGAAGAATCCGCTCGACATCTACTCCATCTTCGGGCTCTTCATGCTCTTCGGCATCGTCAAGAAGAACGGCATCCTCCAGGTCGACTACACGAACTCGCTGCGCGCCGGCGGCATGGAGCGCGACCCCGCCATCCTCGAGGCCAACCACGCGCGGCTGCGCCCGATCCTGATGACGACCGTGATGCTCGTCCTCGGTATGCTGCCGATGGCGCTCGGGCGCGGCCCGGGCGCGGCGTCGCGCGCCTCGATGGCGAAGGTCATCATCGGCGGCCAGACGCTCTGCCTGCTCCTCACGCTGCTCGTGACGCCGGTCGCCTACTCGCTCTTCGACGACCTCGGTAGGTACGGCGTAGTCAGGCGCGTCACGAGCGCCGGCGCCGCCGTTCGCGCGCGCGTGCGTGCCTGGCTCCCCGCCACCACGAACGGCAGGACCCGGGTCCGCGACACGCGGCCAGGACCGGGGATCCCGTGACGCTGCGCCCGGCATGCTCGCCGGAAGCAGTCGCGATCCCTGCCCCAGAACGGCGCACCTCCCTCCGGACTGCCCCGGGCGACTGATCGTCGTCCCTCGAACGTCTATACGACGTCTCGAGTGCCCGAACATTGAACGTATCGAACGGCCGGATCCCGACCATCGATGCCTGCAAGGGCATCCTGATCGCCTGCGTCGTCGTCGGACATACACCGTCGCCGCTGGTCGCCTGGGTCTATCTCTTTCACGTGCCCGCGTTCTTCTTTCTCTCCGGGTGCACCGCGCGCCTCGCCGAGCGCGGAGCGTGGGAAGTGCTGCGGCGGCGGAGCAGGACGCTCGTGATCCCGTTTTGCGTCGCGAACGTCAGCTTCGTCGCACTGCGGCTCGCCCTCCGCGCCACCGGATTGGAATCCTGCTTCTTCCCGACGCCGATCGAGGTGCATGCGGTATGGCCCACGATCGTGCACGTCTTTACGCGCGGCGCGACCGTCGAGCCCGGTGGCGCGACGTGGTTCCTTGCCATCCTTTTCCAGGCATCCCTGCTGGCGTGGGCACTGCTGCGCCCGTTTCGAGGCGAACGTCGAAGACAATCGCTCGCGTTGATTCCGTCCTTTGCGCTGCTGCTCTGCGGTTACCGACTGTACGCGACCGGCCATGTCCTCCGCTATGATTTCGACCTGGCGCTCGCAGCGCAGTTCTATCTCGTCGCCGGATGTCTGGCGCGCGACTGGCTCGTCGAGTCGCCCGATGCGCTCACGGTGGCGCTCATCGCGCCCGCGGGCGCCGCGTTGTGGTGGTGCCACACGCGGTACCACCCATTGATGAACTGGCCGGCGCGATCGTTCGACACCGTATGGGCCGATCTCTGCTCGTCGCTCGCGGGGATGGTCTTCCTCTGGCCGCTGACCCGCGCGCTGTGCCGACTGCTGTCGGCACGCCTGGCGACCATCGCCCTCGGACGACGCTCGCTCGCGATCCTGCTCTTTCACTTCCTCGCGTTCCGCATCGTCTACCTGCTCTTCTACTGGGCCGGCATCGTCGGCGCGACGCAACTCCGAGAATCGGTCCTCGTCCAGGCACACGAGCAGTGGCTTCTGCTGACGGTCGCGACCTTGGCGATCTGTACAGCCATCGACGTCTCGCTCGCGCGATCGCCCCTGCTCGCCGGCTTGTACTTGGGCCGCCCCGCCGGCTCGTCGGCCGCCTGACGAGTCCACGCCCTCATCGACCGCCGATGGGCGCGATGCTACGATTCCGCGCCGGAGGGACGGCCATGGCGAAATCCAGATCGAAGGGCACAGGAAAGGCGACGAAGTCGGGCCGCGCGAAGGCCGCGCGACGGAAGCTTGCAGTGCGGCCGCGCGCCGCGAAGCGTCCGGCGCGCAAGCCGGCGAAGACCGCGAAGCGGTCGCAAGCGCCCCGCCCGCGGGCCGCCGACTCCCTGCGCGCGCTCGCCAAGCGCATCGTCGACGTCACCGTCGGACACGACGACGCGGCCACGCTCGCGCTCTACGCCGACGACGTCGAGTCGACCGAGATGGGCCAGCCGATCATGCGCGGCATCGACGCGATCCGACAGAAGTTCCAGATGTGGCGCGGCATGACGACCGCGGCCTCGTTCCAGCCGCGCGCCGTGCTGATCGACGGCGACGCGATCATGATCGAGTGGGCGGGAACGGTGACGCTGGCGGCGAGCGGCAAGACGGTCAACCTCGACGAGGTCGCCGTCCACGAGATCAAGGACGGCAAGATCGTGCGCGAGCGCTTCTACTACGACCCGGCGCAGCTCCGCTCGTAGCGCCTGATCGCGCGTCAGGACTCGAGCACGCTCAGGACGCGATGGCCGGAGCGCCATACGGCGCCGACCAGGCCGTCGATGTCGCCACCGACCACGCGCGCGACCACCAGGCGCCGGCCCTCGTGCTGCATCGTGAGGACGCTCGCGACGCAGCTCTGTCGCGCCTGCGCGATGTCGACGACGAACGGCACCGCGTCCTCGCCTTCCGATACGTCGAATGTGATGCGGGCGCTGCGCGTGCCCGCGCTCGTCTCGCCGGCGGCGCCGACGAGCTCGACGAACGCCCGCAGGACGTCGGAGTCCGTGAGGATGCCGGCCACTTCCTGGCCCTGGACGACCGGCAGCGCGCCGAACTTGCGCGCGATCATGATGCCGACGGCATCCTCGATCGGCGTCGACGGCCTGACGGTCGTCGGCCGCACGCTCATCACCTCGGACACGGGGCGTCGTGGCCCTTCCGCCGACCCGCTCGCGGACAGCGGATTCACGTCGGGAGGGAACGCGCGGGCGAGGTCGTGCAGCGAGACGATGCCGCGCAGCGTGCCGGCCCGCTCGTCGGTCACCAGGAGATGGCGCCAACGCTGGCGCGCCATCAGGGCGGCCGCCTCGCCGACCGGCGTGTCGGGGCGGATGGTCGTCGGCCGCCGCGTCATCCACATCGCGACCAGCATCCTGCCCTCCTTGTAGCACGGGGAGGTTGGGTACGCTGCTCCCGATTTCCCTCTATACTGGCGGGCATGCTCACCCGCTCGCGACGTGCGGTCACCATCGGCGCGCTGGTCGTCCTCGCGATCGTGGCGCTCGCATCGCGCGCGTTCCTCGCCAAGGAGACGGAGGCGACGCAGTATCGCACCCAGATGGTCTCGCGCGGCCCGCTGGTCACGGACGTCACCGCCACCGGAACGGTGAATCCGGTGGTGACGGTGCAGGTGGGCACGTACGTGCTCGGGCCCCATCCAGGCGATCTACGCCGACTTCAACGCGCCCGTGAAGAAGGGGCAGCTCGTCGCCAAGATCGACCCGCGCCCGTTCGAGCTGCGGGTGCAGCAGGCGGAGGCCACGGCGGCCAACGCGCGTGCCAAGCTCGACAAGGCCCGCGCCGACCTGCGCTACAAGACGGCCAACCTGGCGCGCAACCGCAAGCTGGCCGCCGAGGGCATCGTCGCGCAGGATCTCCTCGACGTCACGCAGAGCGGCGTCGACCAGTCGCGTGCCGACGTCGCGCTCGCCGAGGCCGAGCTGCGCCAGGACGAGGCCGCGCTGGCGGAGGCGCGCGTGAACCTCGGCTACACCGACATCATCTCTCCCGTAAACGGCGTCGTCGTCTCGCGGAGCGTCGACGTCGGCCAGACCGTCGCCGCGAGCTTCCAGACGCCGACGCTCTTCCTCATCGCCGAGGATCTGACCAAGATGCAGGTCGATACCAACGTCAGCGAGTCGGACATCGGCACGATCCGTCAGGGACAGCCCGCCACGTTCACGGTCGACGCGTTTCCCGACCGCACGTTCAGGGGCACCGTCACCCAGGTGCGGAACGCGCCGCAGAACGTGCAGAACGTGATCACGTACGACGTCGTGATCGGCGCCGACAACGCGGACCTCGCCCTGCGCCCTGGCATGACGGCGAACGTGTCGGTGGAGACCGGACGCCGCGACGACGCGCTGCGCGTGCCGTCTGCGGCCCTGCGCTTCCGGCCGCGTACCGCGGGCGGCACGCCGCGCGCCGCGGCGTCGCCCGGCGCGCACGCGTCGCGCCACGCCGGAACGGGCGCGGCGACGGACGCGGCCCCGCACGCGCGCGTCTTCGTGCTGCGCGACGGCCGGCCGGTGCCGGTCTCGGTCGAGACCGGCCTGAGCGACGAGAGCTTCACCGAGGTGACCCGGGGCGACCTGCACGAGGGCGACCCCGTGATCGTCGCCGCCGAGCGGCCGCCTGGCGCGACGACGCCGACCCGCCCGCAGCCGCCCGGATTCATGGGCGGCGGAGGACGCCATCGATGAGCGATGTGGCCTCGGGCGGAGGCCTGGTGGCGGTCCGCGGCCTGACCCGCCGCTACATGGTCGGCGAGACGACCGTCGAGGCGCTGCGCGACGCGACGTTGGCGATCGCCCGCGGCGAGTTCGTCGCCGTGACCGGGCCCTCGGGATCCGGCAAGTCCACCCTGATGAACCTGCTCGGCTGCCTCGACCGGCCGACCAGCGGTAGCTACCGACTCGCCGGGCTCGAGGTGAGCGACGCCGATGCCGAGACGCGCGCCGAGATCCGCAACCGTCGCATCGGCTTCGTCTTCCAGAACTTCAACCTGCTGACGCGCACGACGGCCATCGAGAACGTCGAGCTGCCGCTGTTCTATGGGCCGACGCCCCTCGCTCGGCAACGCACGCTCGCGGAGCATTCGCTGGCGCGGGTCGGCCTGGCACACCGCGCGCACCACGTCCCGAGCCAGCTCTCGGGCGGCGAGCAACAGCGCGTCGCCGTCGCGCGCGCCCTGGTGAACGGCCCCGAGCTCCTGCTCGCCGACGAGCCGACGGGCAATCTCGATTCGCGCACGAGCGCCGAGATCGTCGCCATGTTCCGCGAGCTCAATCGCACCGCCGGCCTGACGATCGTGCTCGTCACGCACGATCCCGAGGTCGCCGCCGCGACCGATCGGATGATCACGTTCCGCGACGGGCGCATCGTCGGCGACACGCCCGCGCGCGCCGCTCACGCGGAGACGCCATGAGCGAGCCGGCGCGCCGGCCGGGGATCGCGGCCGTGCCCGCGGCGGCGCCCGTTGCGGGACGGGCCGCTCCGCGACCGGGCACGGACGAGCTCGGCGCGACGGCGCAGCTCGCGAAGCTGGTGCGCATGACCGCACGCGTCGCGGCGCGCGCGCTGTGGCGCAACCGGATGCGCTCGGGCCTCACCATGCTCGGCATGATCATCGGCGTCGCCGCGGTGATCGCCATGGTGAGCGTCGGCCAGGGCGCCGATCGCTTCGTGCAGGAGCAGATGCAGAGCTTCGGCACCAACATCGTCATGGTCATCCCCGGCGCCGTCACCTCGGGCGGTGCGCGCTCGGGCTGGGGCGGCGCCTCGACACTGACGGTCGCCGACACCGCGGCGATCCGTCGCAGCGCGCCGTCCGTCGCGGCGGTGACCCCCTCGCGGCGGCAGATCCTGCAGGTGATCTACGGCAACCAGAACTGGTCGACCGTCGTGCAGGGCGTGACGCCCGATTTCGAGACCGTGCGCAACTGGCCGGTCTCGGCCGGCAGCTTCTTCACCGATCGCCAGGAAAAGTCGGCCGCCAAGGTCGCGGTCCTCGGCCAGACCGTCGTGCGCAACCTGTTCGCCCCGGGCCAGGATCCGATCGACACCACCATCCGCATCAAGAACGTGCCCTTCACCGTGATCGGCGTGCTCGAGGCGAAAGGCCAGTCGTCCTGGGGTCAGGATCAGGACGACGTGATCATGGTGCCGTTCTCGACCGCGGAGCGACGCGTGATGGGGGCGGCGATCCTCGGCTCGGTCGAGATGATCTACGCGTCGGCGCGCACCACCGCCGACATCCCGGCCGCCGTCGACGAGATCACCGCCGCCGTGCGCCAGCAGCACCACATCCTGCGGCCGGAGGACGACGACTTCACGGTGCGCACGCTGGAGGACATGGCCGGCGCGAGCGCCGCGGCGAGCGCGGTAATGGGGAATCTGCTGCTGGCGATCGCCTCGATCTCGCTGCTCGTCGGCGGGATCGGCATCATGAACATCCTGCTGGTGTCGGTCACCGAGCGCACGCGCGAGATCGGCCTGCGCATGGCCGTCGGCGCCAAGAGCCGCCACATCCTGCTGCAGTTCCTCACCGAGGCGACGGTCCTGAGCCTCACCGGCGGACTGATCGGCGTCATGCTCGGCCTGCTCACCACGTGGCTCATCGGCCGCCTGGCGCAGTGGCCGACCGTGCTCGCGCCGAGCTCGATCGCGCTCGCGTTTCTCTTCTCCGGGGCCGTCGGCGTCTTCTTCGGCTGGTATCCGGCGCGGAAGGCCTCGCGTCTGGACCCGATCGAGGCGCTGCATTGGGAGTAGCGGCGCCGCCCGGGTAGAGCCGCCGCAAGAGCGCCGCGGCGAATCCGGGCCCGATCGACATGCGCCGCATCAAGACGCGGAAGTAGAGCGCGCCGAGGATCAGGTCGACGTCGAGGTCGGCGGCGCCCGCGGCCCCGACCCGCGCGACGGCGGCGCGCAGCAAGCGCCGGCGGTCGCGCTCCACCTCGCCCAACGCCGCGGCGAGCTCCGGCTCGCTCTCGACGACGCCCACGATCGCGGCGAGCGCGCGCGCGAGCGGCGTCGCCGCCAGCAGGTCGATGACGTTCTGGACCACGCGGCGCAGATCATGGAGCGGCCGGCCGCCGGCGGGGAGCGTGGGGTTGGCGGTGGCGAGCGCGAAGCGGACCGCCTCCGCGACCAGGTGCGGCTTCGACGGCCAACGGCGGTAGACCGTCGGCTTGCTCGAGCCCGCACGCGCCACGATCTCATGCAGCGTCGCCGTATGATAGCCGCGCCGGGCGACCACCTCGAGGGTGGCGCGCATCAGCTCGCCGGTGGCGGCATCGCTCTGCGGCCGCCCGCGCCGGCGCGGCCGCGCCACGCTCACGTCGCCGACTCGTACGCCTCGTAGCCGCGCTCGATCCCGAGCACCACGTCCTTGATGTGGACGTAGGGCGTGGTGAAGAGCGGCGAATCCCGCAGCTCCTCCCACAGGAAGTGATACGCTGCGACGTCCGTGAACTCGCAGAGGACGAAATCCGTGTATCCGTGGCCGAGCGCGTCGGCGTCGAACCACCGCACGGCGACGCCGGGATGGCGACCGGTGATCTCCGTCGCACCGGCGGCGACCTCACGGCGCCGCGCCCGCGACAGGGCGAGCCAGCGCGCCTCGAACTGGAGGAGGACGACGGCGACGAGACGCAACGGGGGCATGGTAGGCTCCTTGGGCTCCGTATTACGATACCAGGCAGTATCGTAAATGACGCCGGCTTCCGAAACAAGGGCCGCCCGGCGGCCGTACGGCGGTCGGAGGTGAGCCTCGTGGACCGCCTGGCGTCGTGGCTCGTCCGCCGCGCCGCGCGTGGGGTGCCGGTGCTCGATCTCCACGGCCTCGGCGTTCGCGACGCCGTCGCGGCGACGGAGCGTTTCCTGCACGAGTGCGCCGCCGACGGCGTCCCCGAGGTGCGGATCGTCTACGGCAAGGGCCGGGGCAGTCCCGCCGGCCGCGGCGTCCTGCGCGAGGTCATCCCGCGCTGGCTCGCGCGCGAAGGCGCGCACCTGGTCGTGAGCGCCGTGCCCGAGCCGGACACGAGCGGTGCCGACGGCGCGATGCGTGTCCGGCTCGCGCCGCCGGCGACCTGAGGTCTCTCCGTCCTGCCGCGGCTACTGACCCTGCTGGATCAGCATCGCGACCGTGAACGACTCGGGAACGGCGCCACCGGGCTTGTACTGGGTGGCCGACGCGGCACCCTTGTTGAAGTACCAACCTTCCTTGCCCTCGTCGCCGGGGTGCGGCACGTACGTGCCGTGGTTCAGCTGCATGTCGGCCATCGTCAGGCCGGCGTAGAAGTCCTTCTCCTCGTCGTACTTGGGCCCGCCCGGGAAGGCCTGATTGCGGAACTGGTGGTTGTCGATCCACACCTTCCACAGCTCGTTGTTGCGATCGTAGATGTCGGAGTAGGCGACGACCATCGCCTCCTTGTCGATGAAGATGACGCGCTTCCCGTAGGCGTACTGTGGCAGCTTGGAGACGCCCTCGACGACGTACATCTTGCGCTTCTCCCAGTCGTCGCAGAACGTGTAGTCGCCCTCGCCCTCGCAGCGCTTCACCGGGTAGTGCGAGCCGTGCAGGATGCCGAGCATCTCCTTCTCGCCGAGGAACTTCCATTCCGACCAGGCGATGTGGCCGTTGTAGCCCCAGTACGAGTCGGGGTCGGTGTCCTGGCCGAAGAGCGCATCGGAGCGCTGCGCCGTCGAGAGGCGACGGACGCGGCGCAGCGACGGCACGTAGAGCCAGGTGTCGTCCTGCTTCGCGGCGTCGATGTAGCGGTACTCGAGCGCACCGATGCCCTTCAGGTCGAAGGGCGCGATGATGGGTCCCAGCACTTCCTTGAAGCGGATGCCCTCGGGATTCGGCAGCTCCGGCTTGGGATCGACGTAGAGCCGGCCGTTGTAGTAGAGCCGCCGCGACTCGCCGATCCAGTAGTGCCGCTCCACCTGCATCGGCCCGGTGGCGATGTTGCCGGTATCGGCGGGGAAATCGTACTCGACGAAGTCGTCGGTCCCCGGGTACGGCCGGTACTCGTAGTTCCACATCACCTTGACGGCGATCTTCGGGTCCGCCGAATCGACCGTGGGGAACGGCGCGCCTGCGACGTAGCCTTTCAGCGCGAGGCCGCTGTCCGCCAGCTTCACCTGGCTGGAGTACTTCTCGGTGGCCTCCTTGTACGCGGCCGGCCAGCCGATCGGCTTCGGCGCGACGACGTGGATCTTCAGCCCATGCTGCAGGCACCACTCGATCGCCGGCGAGACGAGGCCCTTCACCTTGTCCATGTTCGTCTTGTCGACGGTATCGCCGGGGGCGACTTCCGCGGCGGCCGACGCGGCGCAAGCGAGGAACAGCACCGCTGCCCAGATCCGAACGACGTGCCTCATGGCGTCCTCCTTCCGTGGCAATGCGGGGGCAACCGGCGCCCTTCTAGTGCCGCTCGCGTCCCGGCGTCAATCCGTGACGCGCCCCGGCGGCAGCTGCACCAGCGCCAGGCTCGGCGTACGGAGCGCGACCGCGTCGCCGGCGGTATCGCCGGCGAGCAGCCCGGCCGCGACGAGACGCTCGAGCAGCCGCTCCAGCTCGCCGGCGCGCGCGACGATCCGCCGTCCCGGGGCGGCCTCCTCCTCGCAGTCCGTCCGGCAGGCGTACAGGAGCGCCGGCGCGTAGAAGCCGATGATCTTCCCGAATTGCGGCTCGCCCCATTGGGTCATGCGGGTGATCAACACGGCGTCCCCGCCGTCGTCGAGCCGGCCCGCGACCTGGAGCGCCTCACGCGTGTGCTCCGCCTGCCTCGGTGAGACGCGCTCCCCGGCGAGTGCGACGCCGAGGGCCGCGAGCGCGGCCGCGACCGCGAGCCCGCGGAGGAGGCGCGGCACGCGCTCCGTGGCGAGCGCGAGCGCCGCCCCGGCCGCGACCGCGAGCGCCGGGTACAACTGGAAGAGGTACCGTCCGCGGCGACCCGCCGCGAACGAGATCACCAGGAAGACGATGCCGGCATACGCGATCCACGTCCGCGCGCCGAGCGACCGGCGCCATTCCCGTGCGAGGAGCACGAAGCCGGCGACGGTCACCGGCAGCCAGGGCCAATCGGTGCGGACGATCTTCAGCAGATACCAGAGCGGTCCCCGCCCACGGACCCGCGCGCCGAAGAGCGCGTGACCGATCTGGCCGCCGAAGTACGCCTGCAGGAAACCCGTGCCCTCGACCGTCCGCGCCCAGATCCACGGCCCGATCGCCAGCAGCGCGACCGCCGCCGCGAGCAGCGCCCAACGCGACCGCATCCGCTCGCGCACCAATCCCTCGCGGGCCCACAGCAGCAACGCGAGCGCCGCCGGGAAGAGTCCTTGGGGTCCCTTCGACAGCAACCCCCCGGCGGCGGCCACGCCGACCAGCACGGTCACCGCCGGCCTGCCGACGGACCAGAACGCCGCAATGATCCCGAGCAGCACCCAGAACGTGACCAGCGTCTCCAGGTGGACGCCCCGGCTCCAGTGGATCACCTCGGGGGTGGTCAGGTAGACGAGGACGGCGGCGAACGCCGTCCGCCAGCCGCGCAACGTGAGGCGCGCCGCGAGGTACAACAGGACGGCGTCGACGACGCCGAGCAGGCCCGGCAGCAGCGTCGCCGTCGACGTCGTCGCGCCGAGCAGGCGGAAGACGGCGGCGTTCAGCCAGAAGTGCAACGGCGGCTTGTTGAGGTAGGGATCGCCGTTGGTGGTGAGATGCGTCCATTCGCCGGTACGCGCGATCGTCCGTGCGATCGTCGCGTACATGGCCGGATCACCGTCGAGCGGCTGGCTCGCCACCCGCCCGAGACAGAGCACGGCCGCGAGGACGATGAGCACCGTGACGTGGATGGCCGGCCGGGCGAGCGCATCCCCCGGCACATCGCGATCGGCGGGCGCGGCCCGGTCGTCGGCGTGCGCGTGCGCGCGCGGGGGCTGCTGCACCCGGCAGCGTCTACTACACGGCGCGGCGGCGCGCACGGGCTCGCGCGGGTAGTGCCTCGGTTTGTCCCTGTCTGGCGCCTGCGGAAGGGACTTGATAGAGACTGCCGCGCATGGAGTTTCGCGAGCTCGCGCGCCTGAACGGTGGCTACGCGGAGGCCCGCATCCTGCACGCTGCCGTCATGCTCGGCCTCTTCGATGCGCTCGACGCCGCCGGTCGCAGCGCGGCGGAGATCGCAGCGCTGCGCGGCACGAACGGCCGCGCCACGGAGCTTCTCCTGAATGCGCTGGTCGCCATGCGCCTCGTGCGCAAGCGCGGCGACCGATTCGCCGAGACCGACACGTCGCGCGCGTTCCTCACCGAGGCCTCGCCGACCTCGTACACGGCGATGATCCGCTTCGACGCCTCGCTCTGGCCGCTCTGGGAGCGTCTTCCCGAGACCGTGCGCAGCGGCGAGCCGGCGCGGGCACCGGACATGTTCCAGTCGACGCCGGAGGAGACCGCGCGCTTCATCGACGGCATGGCCAGCCTCGTGCGCGCGCGCGGCGACGCCCGCGTGCTCGCCGACACGCTCGACCTCGCCTCCGCGCGTCGACTTCTCGACGTCGGCTCCGGGCCCGGCACCTATCCCGTCGAGTTCTGCCGGCGCCACCCGCACCTGCAGGTCTCGATCTTCGATCTGCCCGGGACGCTCGAGATCACGCGCCGTCATCTCGCCGAGACGGGCCTCGAAGACCGCATCCGCCTCGTGCCCGGCGACTATCGCCGTGACGCCCTCCCCGGCGGCTTCGACGTCGTGTTCCTCTCCAACATCGTCCACGGCGAGGACGAGGAGACGAACCGCGCGTTGATGCGCAAGGTCCACGCCGCGCTCGAGCCGGGCGGTCGCGTGTTGATCAAGGATCACGTCACCGACGAGTCGGGCACGAGCCCGGCGGCGGCGGCGCTCTTCTCGATCGCGATGCTGCTCTTCACCCGGGGGCGGGACTACGCGTACGGCGAGATCCGCTCGTGGCTGCTCGAGGCGGGCTTCGCGCGCGTCAGCGTCGACGTCCTGCCGCCCGGCCTGATCTCCACCCTGGTGACGGGCACCAAGTGACGCGCGCCGCGGCGCGACGCCCGCACGCATACGTAGCGGTGTGGGCGCGATGAACTTCTGCTCACAGTGCGGCGCCCGTCTGGAGCCGAACGCCCGGTTCTGCTCGGGATGCGGGCACGCGCTCGCCGCGGCTCCGGCGGGCGCGGCGCGCCCGCTGCCGGCGCAAGCCGTCGCTCCCGCGTCGGCGGCCCCGCGTGGCTGGCGCAATCAGCTGCCGGGGCTCGTCGTGCTCACGGTGTTCCTCGCCGTCGGGCTCGGCCTCTGGGTCGCCATCCTGCGTCCCGGCGCCGCGACGCCGACCGCCCCGTCCCGCCCGCAGGCGGCGGAGGGCGCGAGCGTTCCCCCTGGCCACCCGCCGACGACGCTGCCGGACGAGGCGAGGAAGTTCGTCGCGTCCATGGAGGAGAAGGCGAAGGCCGCGCCCGACGACGTCGCCGCGTGGAAGGCCCTGGCGCAGGTGCAGGCACGGGCCGCCGAGATCGAGCCCGCCTACGCGGCCGCGGCCATCGACTCGTACCAGCACGTGCTGAAGCTCGCGCCCGACGACGAGGATGCGATTCGCGGCCTCGGCAACGCCTACTACGACCAGCAGAAGTACGACGAGGCGGCGGCGCAGTACGAGCGCTACCTGGCGAAGCATCCCGACGACCCGGGCACGCGCACCGATCTCGCCACGACCTACCTGTACCAGCGGCAGTTCGATCGCGCGGTCGCGGCATACCAGTCCGTCATCAAGGCGCATCCCGACTTCCTGCAGGCGCACTTCAATCTCGGCCTCGCCTACGAGGCCATGGGCAAGCGCGATCAGGCCCTGGCCTCGCTCGCCACCGCGCGCGGCCTGGCGACCGATGAGCAGACGCGTGGTCAGATCGACCGTGTGACGGCGCAGCTCAAGGGCGAAGCCGGCGGTCCGCACATGCCCGAGGAGCCGCCCGGCTCGAATCCCGCCGCCGCGGCGGCACCGCCCGGCGCCGGCGCCGGAGCGGGCGCGCCCGGAAGCATGGGCGCCGGCCCCGCTGCCGCGCCTGGCGCTCCGAAGGCCCCTCCCCAGGGCACGGACTTCAAGAGCGCGGTCGAGGCCGCCCTGCACGCCCACCCGATCCTCGGTCCGAAGATCACCGCCATCGAGTGGCCGTCGCCGACGCACGCCCGTGTGCGGGTCGCCAACTTCCCGATGCAGGCCATGCCAGAGTTCGCGCGCAATCTCTTCCGCGCCCGCCTGGAGACGATCCTCGACGACGCGAAGACGCGCTTCCCGACGAGCGAGGAGACGAGCATCGACCTCGTCGACGCGTCGAGCGGGGAGGTGATGGAGCACGTGGTGCATTGATACGTCGTTCGCACGACCCGCGGCCCGGCGCTTGACAGGCGCACGCACCGAACGCGCAAACCGGTGCGCTCCTCGAGCGCCTGCAATGTCGTGCGCAGAAGGAATGGACGGCGCGAGAAGACATCGATGGCGACGGGCGCACACCGAGGAGCGTAGAAGCCGAGCGCGGCGGGGCCGTGTCCGCCCGGCGGCCTTCCGTTGCGTGGGGGGCGCTGCGCTCCTAGAATCCTGGAGCCGTATGCGGACGCCGTACTATCTGCCGATCGCGGACGAGATCGAGGTGTTCACGGCCGCGTATGCGAAACGGCTGCCGGTCCTCTTGAAGGGGCCGACGGGGTGCGGCAAGACGCGGTTCGTCGAGTACATGGCGGCGACGCTCAAGCCGGCCGGGGACGGGCCGCCGCTGGTGACGGTCGCCTGTCACGAGGACCTGACCGGGAGCGATCTCGTCGGCCGATACCTCATCGAGGGCGACGAGACGATCTGGATCGACGGGCCGCTGACGCAAGCCGTGAAGACGGGCGCCATCTGCTACCTCGACGAGATCGTCGAGGCGCGCAAGGACACGATCGTCCTCATCCATCCGCTCACCGACCACCGCCGCATCCTGCCGATCGACAAGAAAGGCGAGATCCTCGAGGCGCATCGCGACTTCCTGCTCGTCATCTCCTACAACCCCGGCTACCAGAGCGTGATGAAGGATCTGAAGCAGTCGACGCGGCAGCGCTTCGTCAGCCTCGAGTTCGACTACCCGGCGCGCGACAAGGAGGCGCAGATCATCGCGCACGAGGCGCCGATCGACATGACGACGGCCATGGAGCTGGCGACGCTCGCCGAGAAGGTGCGTCACCTCCGCGCCGGCGGATTGTCGGAAGGCGTGAGCACCCGCCTGCTGATCTACGCGGCACAGCTCATGACGTCGGGGATCGCGCCGCGGCGCGCCTGCACCGCGGCGATCAGCCGCTCGCTCACCGACGACGGCGAGATGCGCCGTGCCCTCGACGAGATGGTCGAGTCGATCTTTCCGTAGAGGTCCGCGATGGACCGGCTCCGCAGCTTGTGGTTCGAGAGCCGCCACCTCGACGTCGGCGCGCCGGAGGTGCGGGCGGAGCTCGACGCGCTCGCCCCCGACGCGCGCGAGGACGTGCTCGCGATCGGCGACCGCCTCGCCGCGGTCTCGTTGACGCTCGCACAGCAGTACTGCCGGCGCGCGCCCGCCGCGCGGCGGCTCGGGGACGAGGCGTTCCGGCGCTGGGTCGGCCTCGGGGAGGCGCTGGCGCGCGATGAGCCCTCGTCGCGTGAGGCGGCGGCCGCCTACTTCACCGTGGCACCCACGCATCTCGCCGCGCTCGCCCCGGAGGTCCTGCGGCGCTGGCACGAGCTGGCGCGACGCGCGCTGGCCGTCTCGCGTCGCCTGGGCGAGCTCTTCGTCGCGGGCAGCGCGCCGATCCTCCACGAGCTCGACGATCCCGAGACGCGGGTGACGGCGTGGATGGACGTCGGGCTCGCGATCGCCGACGAGGAGGGCTGGGAGGCGGAGCTCCTCGCCCTGCACTTCTTCGAGAGCACGGGGCTCGCGTTGCCGCTCTTCGCTCCCGGCGACTTCCGCGGTTGGGCGGAGCTCGGTCGGGTCGCGGGGCGGCTCGGACCGGCGCGGCCGGAGCTCTTCACCAGCGTGCCAACGGCGTTGCATCGGCTCGACGAGCGCGAGCGCGGCATCGTCGTCGCGACGGCGCTGGCCGCGGCGAGCGCGCCCGCGGTCGCGGTCGAGCTCTACTTCTCGCTGCCGGCCGCGCTCGACGTCGTGCCGCGCGAGCGCGAGGCCGTGGTCGCCAGCCTGCAGCGGGTGGCCGCGGCGGCGCCGCGCACGCTGCCCGAGCTGCTGCCGGTCTTGCGGACGATCCTCGAGGGCACGCCGGCCCATCTGCGCGGCCCGGTCGCCGCCCTCGCGGCGACGATCGCCGCGCGCTTCCCCCCGGGCGTGGTGCCGTTCTACCGCGTGCTGCCGCGGCTGCTGGAGCAGAGCGGCCTCGACGGCGTGAGCCGCTGGGTCGAGGAGGGCCTGCGGGTCGCGGCCGACGGCACGGAGGCGGGCCTCGCCTTCTTTGCGCTCGACTCGCGCACCAGTCGCGCCGTCCTGGCGGCGAGCTCGACCGCGGTGGCATTCGACGAGGTGCGCGGGCTGCTCAAGCGCTACCTCCACATGCTGACCGGCTACGATCTCGACGTCGAGGCGCGCCCCGAGGTCGGCTACCGCCCGCCGTTCCTCCTGCTTCCCGGCGAGAGCGGGGCGCCGGAGGACGGCGAGGCGGCGGACGGCTCGCGACCCACGGCGCGCTTTCCGCCGCGGGTGGACGTGTTCGCGACGACCGAGGCGAACCTGCGCGTCTACCGCACGATAGCGGCGCAGCACGCGGCGCGCCTGCAGTTCGGCACCGCGGCGCTGACGCCGCCGATCGCCGCGTTCCTCGCGCGCTTCGCGCATCCGCCGATCGCCGAGCATCTCCTCGCGATCTTCGAGGGCGTCCGCCTCGACGCGGCGCTGGCACGGTCGTTTCGCGGCCTCGCCGCGGACCTGCGCGCGCTCGCCGCCGAGCTGACGCGCGGCGCGATCCAGCTGCCGGGGACGATCGAGCAGCTTGCGCGCGTGCTGGAGCGGGGACGCCGCGGCGACCTGGCGCGCCGCCTGCCGGCGATCGCCGAGCGCCTCGCGGGCCCCGCGGCCACCGTCACCGACAGCGCCCAGGCGGCGACCCTGGTCTATGCCGAGATCATGCGCGACGAGAGCGGGCTCGGCCTGACCGTCGGCGCGACCGGCTTTCCCGAGCTCTTCTCCGACAGCTCGCTCGCGGACGCGATGATCGAGTTCGAGATGGGGGACGGTTCCGCGATCGGCGCCGATCTCGGCGTCGCCGCCGACGGCGACGCGCCGCCCCCCGAGCCCGTCGCTCCCGACGCCCTTCCCCTGCTCGAGCTGTCGGATGAGGAAGCCGAGGGACCTCCCGGCGCACCGCTCGATCCCGCCGCCCTGCTGGAGATGCTGCAGAGCGCGCGCGACCTGACGATCCGCCAGGGTCAGGCCGACGATCTCGACGCGCTCGGCCTCTACGTCAGCGATCTCGCCGGCAAGCTGCCGCGCGAGCGCATGGCGGAGCTGCTCGGCGCGCTGCGGGAGGCGCGCGGCGGACGCGCCGGCGCACCTCGTGGCGACGCCCGCGCCACGGCGCTCTATGACGAATGGGACTACCGCATCGGCGACTATCGTCACGCCTGGTGCCGGTTGCACGAGCTGCCGCTCGAGAGCGACACCGGCGACTTCTTCCACCGGACGCTCGCCGAGCACGCCGATCTCCTCCCCGAGGTACGGCGACAGTTCCAGCGCATCCGCCCGGAGCGCTACCGGATCGTCCACGGGCTCGAGGACGGCGAGGACTTCGATCTCGACGCGGTGATCACCGCGCGCGCCGACCGCCGTTCCGGGCATCCGCCGTCGCCGAAGGTGTACCAATCGCGGCAGCGCGAGGAGCGCGACGTGGCGACGCTCTTCCTCGTCGACATGAGCGCCTCGACCGACGAGCCGGTGCCGGATGCCCCGGCGGGACGGCGGGTGATCGACATCACGAAGGAGGCGCTGGTCGTGATGACGGAGGCGCTGGAGGAGATCGGCGACACGTACGCGATCGCCGGCTTCTCGGGGCACGGCCGCCACCAGGTCGAGTTCTACGTCGTGAAGCGCTTCTCCGAGCCGCTCACCGCCAGCGCCAAGGGCCGGATCGGCGCGATCGAGCCGAAGCGCTCGACCCGCATGGGCACGGCGTTGCGACATGCCGTGGCGATCATGCGCACCGTCGCCGCGCGCTCGAAGCACGTGATCCTGCTCTCCGACGGCTTCCCGCAGGATCTCGACTACGGCGACGACCGCCGCTCCAACACCTACGGCATCCAGGACACCGCCATGGCCTTTCAGGAGGCGGCACGCGCCGCCGTCACGCCGTTCTGCATCACCGTCGACAAGGCGGGCCACGACTACCTGAAGGAGATCTGCGAGGCGTCGCGCTATCTCGTCATCGACGACATCACGGCGCTACCGCGCGAGCTGCCGAAGATCTACCAGCGCTTCGTGCGCGCGTGAGCCCTCACGACGGCCGGGCCGACGTGCCGAGCACCCCATGCTGAGGCGAATCCGCCGCCTGCTCTGGAGCCGCTGGGGCCTGCTGCTTGGGCTGTGGCTCGCCGCGGTCACCGGCCTGCACGTCGCACAGCGGCGCCACGACGAGCTGCCGCTCGACCTGGGACGCCTCTTTCCCGTCGGCGAGCCGATCCCGCAGGGAGCCGTGCTCGCCACGACCCTCGCCACCATCGTCGACCACGAGCTGCACGACACCTTCGGCTGGCGGCCGAACGACTTCGCGCTCTGGGGGCCGGCGCTCTGGGCCGACAACAACGCCAACCGCCAGCTCGGGATCCTCGAGGCGGTGCGGGTGACGCTCGCCGTCATGATGGACGACCTCACGAAGGCGGCGGGCGATCCGGTCGACGTCAACCTCGGCGACGCCGATACGGCCTTCCAGACCGACCCGCGGCGTCTGTGGTCGCCGTCGGCGGAGGGCCGCTACTCGGATGGCATACTGGCGCTCGCGACCTACGTGCGCGGGCTCGGCCCCGCGCTCCGCACCTCGAAGCCCTTCACGCCGGAGCACGACGGCCTGCCGCACCTCGTCACCGCGTGGGAGGCGCTGCTCGCCAAGGCGCACGTCGAGCTCTACCGGGACGATCTGCGCGCGCAGCCGCTCCGCCCGTGGGAGACCGACGACGTGTTCTACCGGGCGCAGGGCTACGCGCACGTGCTCGCGTATTGCACGCGCGCGCTCGCGCGCGAGTACGCTCCGCGTCTCGCCGGACAGCCCGCCGTCGCCGCGCTCTTCGAGCGCGCGGCGACGGCGCTCCACGGCGCGGCGACGATGAAGCCGCTCATCATCCTCGACGGCGGCGCCGAGAGCCTGCTGGCCAGCCATCGACGCAATCTCGACGCCGCGCTCGCCGATGCCCGTCAGACGTTGGCGGCGATTCGCGACAAGATCGCGCCGTAGCGCCGACGACTGCTCTCCAGTCTTTCAACGGGCCTCCGGCGACGCGGCCTACATCCGGCGATCGAGCGCCGTCCGCCAGCGCCAGACGCAGAGCATCGTCGCCGGGCCGAGCGTCAGGCAGACGACGTTGATCAGCGTCTCGTAGGCCATCTCGGCCGTGCGCACCGCGTACATGCCGTGCTCGAGGTTGTAGAGCACGTCCATCAGACCGAGAAACACGAAGCCGCTGCCCGCGGCGATCCCGAAGAGCACCGCGGTCGGCCGGCGGCCGAGGAGCGCGAGCCCCGCGACGATCGCGGCGACGGCGGTCCACGCATCGGCCGCGGGGAACGCGCGCTCGAAGGTCAGATAGCAGGGCTCGGCGCTCGCCTGGACGAGGTCGCTCGAGAAGAAGGCGACCCAGTACGCGCAGGTCCCCGCGCCGGCGACCAGGAGCATCACGGCCAGCGCGTTTGCGCTACGCGGCGCGTCATCGACCGTCGTCACTCGCATGTCGTCGTTCTCCCCCGCAACGTGGGTAAAACACGTGATTTTTCTTGACACGTCAAATGGGGAGAGCATACGGTTTCCCGGCCGGTTTTCCACCGTTCCCCAGGAGGATCCTCACGATGCCGCACCCGACTCGCCCCCATCGATCCTTGAGCTGCGCCGCGCTCCTGGCGTTCGTGCTCGCCGCCGCTCCGGCATTCGCGGGACCGACCGTCAACTTCACGCTGCCTCCCGAGAACACGAATCCGACGGTCTTCGGCAGCGTGCCGTTTCCGAGCGACCTCTACTTCGATCAAGGCGGCGCCACCGACGGCGACGGGACCCTCCTGAACAGCGGCGCCGACATCGGCCTGGCCGCCGATGTCGTGCGCAATACCAACTACACGCCGACCGTCGAGCGCGGTCTCGACGTGATGGACGGCTTCGGCGTCACGACCGGCTGCTTCTTCTTCTTCAGCGGCTCGATCGACGTGAGCTCGCTGCCGGCGTCGCCGCGCCTCGCGCCGGCGGTGACCGACTCGGTCTTCCTCGTCAATCTCAGCGACGACAGCCTCGTGCCGATCGAGCTGAAGGCGAACGTCGACACCCGCATTCCGAACGTGCTGTCGGTCATCCCCCTCGGCGGGCACCCGCTGAAGCCCCAGACGCAGTACGCCTGCGTCCTCAGCACCGCCGTCACCGGGGGCGGCACGCCGGTCGTCGCCAGCGCGGATTTCGTCGCGGCGCGCACGCACGCCTCCGCCAACACCGACGCCAACGACATCTACGGCGACGCCGCCGACACCGTGGCCGCCATCCCGGGGGCGCCGGCGGTGGCCGGCATCGCCGGCATGGCCGTGTTCACGACGCAGTCGACGCTCGAGTCCCTGCGCCTGGTCGAGACGTCGGTCCTGCCGAGCCTGCCGATGCCGGCCGCCGACTTCAGCAACGCGGCGGTGGTCTTCAAGGACGGCAGCGGAAACGACCTGAACGCCCTCTATGGGCTCACGCCGCACGCGCACCTGAGCGCGGTCGCGACCGGCTACTTCAACAGCCCCCGCTTCCAGACGAACGACCCCAACGGCAACGGACCCTCGGAAGATCTTCCCAACACCTCGAACCTCGGGTTGCCCTGCACGATACCCTGCGAGCCGAACGACGAGGTGTTCGTCTACACCAGCCCGACCGACAAGACGCCGATCATCCAGAACGCCGACGTCACCATTCCGTTCACCGTCGCCATCCCGAGCGGCACGGCGCCCGGGAGCGGGTGGCCGATCGCCATCGATCAGCACGGCCTCGGTGGCGACCGCAAGATCGTCGCCGACCTCGCCGACACAATCGCCGCGTCGGGCTTCGCCAGCATCGGCATCGACGCGGTCGCGCACGGCTACCGCTTCCAGAACCCCAACGGCACCGCCGCGAAGCGGTTCCAGCCGGATCAATCGAACGGGTACGGCGGGACCGCCGTGCCGGACGGCTTCGCCGACGGCCTGATCCTCTTCCTGCCGATCGGCACGATCTCGACCCAGCTCGGCTTCTTCAACGGCTTCAACAACATCGCCGGCGCGGGCGACAACTTCCGCCAGACCTGCGCCGATCTCATGCAGCTCGTGCGCCTGATCCAGTCGCACAGCATCGACGGCCAGCTCGGCGTCAGCATCGACGCGAACAACATCTTCTACATCGGCCATTCCCTCGGCGGCATCATGGGCTCGTGCCTCGCGGCCTTCCAGCCGGACATCAAAGCCTACGTCCTGAACGCGACCGGCGGCGGCCTCACGAGCAAGCTCCTGCTGAGCTCGTCGATCGGCGCGGGCGCGATCTCCAGCCTCGATACGATCTTCAATCTCGATCCGCTGAACGTCGCCGACAAGTTCGGCGTCTTCACCAACTTGACGCAGACGCTGCTCGACCACGGCGACCCCGAGGTCGAGGCCGACGCCTGGATCAAGAATCCGGTCGTCGGCGGGCCGCGCAACCTGATGCAGATCAGCGACGACTCGGACGAGGTCGTCCCGAACCAGGCGAACGAGGCCGTCGGCATCTCGGCCGGCCTGCAGATCTTCGACCCCTTCCTGCACAACCTGCTTCTGGCGCCGGAGAGCCTCACGGTCGCCGGCACGACCGGGACGATCAGCGGCAACGGCCCGAGCGGCGTGACCGCGTTCTACCTGCAGCAGGGCCCGGCGGCGCACGCGTCCACGGTGACGCCGTTCCTCAGCTCGCTGTCGTTCGTCCCCGGCCACGCGATCGTCTCGGAGTGGCCGAACGCCTTCCCGACCTACGAGCGCAGCGTCCGCATCCAGAACGCGTTCGTGCTGCCGAACATCCTCGCCTGGTGGCGCGACATCGTGGACAACGGCACGCCCGGCACGTTCGACTACACGACGCCGCCGAACTTCAACCCGCTCGAGAGCGCGCAGGTCGCGTCCGGCGCCTCGAGCCATACGTTCTTCGATCGCACCGTGAACGCCGGCGGCGCCGTGTCCTACCAGGAGCCGACCTCCGACGTCACGGTCGCCTTCACGTCCAACAGCGTGGCGTCGCGCGTGAGCGCCGATCGCTCGGTGCTCGGCACGACCGACGTCGCCTCGAGCAACGACATGCCGCCGGGCGTGAGCGTCCTCTCGACCGGCATCCTGCCGTTCTTCACCACCGTCCAGAAGAACCCGCAGGGCGTGTTCAGCGCCGACCTCACCATCGACTACACGACCGCCGACCTGGCGCGCGCCGGCATCCCCGACGGCTCGGCGACGGAGGCCGGTCTGCAGATCGCGCGCGTCGGCGGGCCCGGCACCTGCCTCGTCGGCGGCGCGGCGTGCGCCAGCAGCGCCACCTGCGGCAGCAACGGGCCGTGCGTCGAGCTGCTGCCGACGACCGTCGATACGCTGAACAAGACGGTCACGACGACCGGCCTCACCCACTTCTCGATCTTCGCCGTCGTCAACACGACCGACTACGCTCCGGCCCTGCAGATCCCCGGCCAGGGCAAGCCGAAGATCGAGTGCGCCCTCGAGTGGCTCATGTCGAATGCCACGAGCCCCACGGTCCTCGACAAGCACGGCAATCCCTCGTTCAAGCAAGCCTGCACCGACGGCGATCCGTCGTGCGACTTCGACGACATCCCCGGGCAGTGCACCTTCCAGATGGCGCTGTGCGTGAACGTCGTCGATACGCGCTTGCCCCTGTGCTCGAGCGATACCGTCAACGCCATCGAGGTGCTGCGCCCCTCGGCGAAGGACGCGATCAATCCGAACAAGCCGGGTGACGGAGCGATCCGCGCCGCATTGCTCGGCACGTTCGACGCGGACGGCCCGATCCTGCTCCCCGACTCCCGGGACAACGACTGCGCGCTCTTCGACCTGACGGTACCGATGAAGGTCGGACCGCTCGGCCCCAAGAGCACGCGCAAGCTCGCCAAGGTCCGGGCGACGTACACGAGCGGGGGAAAGATCGTGAAGGACTCGGACGTGCTGAAGCTGACCTGCAACCCCTGAGCAGGCCCCCAGGGCGCAGCGGCACCTCCCCCCACTGCCCCCAACGGAGCGTCGCGTGCCGCGACGCTCGGCGGACGCCCCGGCATTCCCGTGCCGGGGCGTCCGGGCACCGGGTGGCGGCGCGTGCTAGCATGCGCGCGAGCATGGGCGGAGCGGCATGGCGCATCGAGTAGTATTGCTCGCCGGCGACGGGATCGGCCCCGAGGTCGCGTCGGCGGCCCGTGCGGTCGTCGATGCGACCGGGGTGGCGATCACGTGGGTGGAGGAGGCCGCCGGGCAACCCGCGATCGAGCGGACCGGCGATCCCCTCCCGCCCGCCGTGCTCGACGCGATCCGCGAGACCGGCGTCGCCCTGAAGGGCCCCGTCACGACGCCGATCGGGAGCGGCTACGCGAGCGTCAACGTGCGGCTGCGGAAGGCGCTCGACCTCTACGCCAGCGTGCGGCCGGTGCGCACCCTGCCGGGCGTGGCCAGCCGGTACGGCGGCGTCGATCTCGTCATCATCCGCGAGAACACCGAGGGCCTCTACTCGGGCATCGAGCACGAGGTCGTCCCCGGGGTAGTCGAGACCCTCAAGGTCTTCACCGAGGACGCCTGCACGCGCATCGCCCAGTATGCGTTCATGCTCGCGCGTCGCGACGGACGGCGCAAGGTGTCGGCGGCGCACAAGGCCTCGATCATGAAGATGACCGACGGCCTCTTCCTCGCGTGCTGCCGGCGGGTCGCCGCTCGCCATCCCGGGATCGGGTACGAGGAGGTCGTGATCGACGACCTGTGCATGCAGCTCGCCCTCGAGCCGAGGGCGTTCGACGTGGTGCTGCTCGAGAACCTCTACGGCGACATCGTCTCGGACCTGGCGTCGGGCCTGGTCGGCGGCCTCGGCATGGTGCCGGGGGCCAACGTCGGCGCCACCGCCGCGGTGTTCGAGGCGGTCCACGGCAGCGCCCCGGACATCGCGGGGAAGAACGTCGCCAACCCGCTCGCGCTCGTCCTGTCGGCGGCGCTGATGCTGCGGCACCTCGGCGAGCACGAGGCGGCGGAGCGCGTCGGCGCGGCGGTCGAGGACGTGCTGCGCGAGGGGCGCGTGCGCACCCGGGACCTCGGCGGCACCGCGGGCACGACCGACGTCCGCGACGCGCTCGTCGCGCGCCTGCGGGAGCGCTCCTCGTGAGGCGCGCCCCGTGAGCGGGCCGATGACGACGGGCGCGCCCCCGCGCACGGTCACCCTCATCCCGGGTGACGGCGTCGGTCCCGAGGTCTGCGCGGCCACCGTGCGCATCCTCGACGCGGCCGGGGTACCGCTCTGCTGGGAGCGCGCCGAGGCCGGGGCCGACGCCGCCGCGCGCTCGGGCACCCCCCTGCCGCCCGAGACGATCGCCGCGATCCGCAAGAACCGCGTCGCGCTGAAGGCCCACCTCGTCGCGCCGATCGGGAGCGCGTTCGAGAATCCCAACGTCACGCTGCGAAAGACGCTCGACCTCTACGCCAACGTCCGTCCGGTGAAGAACTTCCCGGGGCACCGGAGTCGCTACCCCGACCTCGATCTGCTGATCGTACGGGAGAACACCGAGGGCGAGTACGCCGGACTGGAGCACCAGGTCGTGCCCGGAGTGGTCGAGAGCATCAAGGTCACGACCCGCCGCGCCTGCACGCGCATCGCGCGCTTCGCGTTCGCGCTCGCCGCCCGCGAGGGGCGCCGCACGATCACCGCCGTCCACAAGGCCAACATCATGAAGCGCGCCGACGGCCTCTTCCTCGACTGTTGCCGCGCCGTCGCGGCCGAGCATCCGGACATCGCGTACCAGGAGCTGATCGTCGACAACGCGTGCATGCAGCTCGTCATGAACCCGTACCAGTTCGACGTGCTGGTCACGCAGAACTTCTACGGCGACCTGATCTCCGATCTCTGCGCCGGCCTCGTCGGCGGCGTGGGGGTCGTGCCCGGCGCCAGCCTGGGCGACGACGTCGCCGTCTACGAGGCCATCCACGGCGCGGCGCCGGATCTCGGCGGCACGAACCTCGCGAACCCGATGCCGCTCCTGGTCTCGGCGCTCTTCATGCTGCGCCAGCTCGGCCTCGGCGCCCATGCCGACCGCATTGCCGCCGCCACGACGCGCGTGCTCGGCGAGCCGACGCACGTCACCCCCGATCTCGGCGGCACCGCCTCCACCAGCGTCATGGCGGACGCGATCATCGGCGCGCTTCGCTAGCGAGCGGGGGCGGTGATGGTGAGCGGCCGGCTCTCACCGACGCGCCATCCGTCGCGCGTGGCGATGTACGCCAGGTCGACCGCATCGCGCGGCATGCAGCCGCTGCCGCGACGGACGAGCTCCTCCATCGAGTCGACGTCGTAGGTGAGCACCGGCGGCGCATCGATCGGCTCGGCCGCGCCGCCCGGCGTCGGTGGCGGCTTCGCCTCGCCGCGGAAGAGGTTCTTGTCGACGAAGACCGGCCCCGCGTTCATGAAGCGCAGCGCGCTGTCGGGCTTGGCGCCGATGCTGACGGCCCAGGGCGAGAGGACGAACAGGGACGCCACCACGTTGCCGGTCGCGCCGTCCTCGAAGCGCGTGCCCCACTCGCCCCAATCCTCGACGATGATGTTGCGCACGTCGGCACGGATGTGACCGGAGAAGATCGGGCTCCGTATCCAGCCCTTCTGGATCCAGAGATGGTGCAGCGAGATGTCGTTCGTGTCGCCGTATTTGCAGAAGATCGAGCGCGTGTTGCCGGCGAGGAACGACCATTGCACGGTCACGTCGTGTGCGCCGTAGCCGATCGAGATGCCGTCGTCGCGCGAGCCCGTCGACGACACGTGCGTGACGAACACGTCGTGCGCGTCGTCCCCCTGGATACGGAGATTGTCGTAGCCGTTGCGGAAGCGCAGATCACGCACGACGACGTCATGGCCGCGTACATCGAGCAACGCGACCTCCTTCGCCATCGCGGCGCCGTCGAGCGTCGCGCCGTTGCCGGCGATCGTGACGTTCGACGCCGTGAGACGCGGCAACATGCCGTGGATCGCGATCGTCGCGCTCTCGGGGAAGCGCACGATCACGCCCCCCGTCTTGTTCGCGCGCTGCAGCGCCAGGCGCACGCCCGCCTCCGATGGCTCCTCCACCTCGATGATGCGCCCACCCTCGCCGCCGCGGGTGCCGGCGCCGAACCCTTCGCGCCGCTGCAGCTCCGGCTGCAGCGCGGCCGGCGGGCGCGCCCGCCTGGCCCCGCCGGGGGCGTTCGCCCCGCCGGGGGCCTTCGCCCCGCCGCTCTTGCGCGGACGCGGATTGGCCGCGCCGGCGGACGAGCACGCCATCGCGAGGAGCAGCGCGAGCAGGGTGCAGCGACGCAGCATGGCGCGCAGCATAACCGGTCGCCCCCGCGCTGCCCACCAGGCACGCTGGTAAACCCCGAGACCGCTCGCTGGTTGACGGTTGGCGGCGGCCGTTGCTAGCGTCCGGCCGCCATGTCCGCGCTCCGAGCGTCCCGACCATGAGCGGCCCGGCCGAGGCGCTGGCGCGCGAGCACCTCGCGGCGCTCGAGCGCGACCACCTGCGGCGCTCCCTGCGGCGCTTCGAGGGCCTGCAGGGTCCGCGCATGACCGTCGATGGTCGTCCGGTCGTCGTGCTCGCCTCGTCCAACTACCTCGGCCTCGCCGGCCACCCGCGCGTGGTCGAAGGGGCGGCGCGCGCCGCGCGCGAGTGGGGCGCCGCCGCCGGCGGATCACGCCTCATCTGCGGGCACCTCGCGCTCCACGAGCAGCTCGAGGACCGGCTCGCGGCGCTCCTCGGCTTCGAGAGCGCGCTCACCTTCGCGACCGGCTATCAAGCGAACGCCACCATCATCCCGGCGCTCGTCGGCGCCGGCGACCTCGTGGTCTGCGACGAGCTGGCGCATGCTTCGGCCATCGACGGCGTTCGTCTCGCCAAGGCGAGCGTGCGCGTCCTCCCACACAACGACGCGACCGCGCTGGCCGCCGCGCTCGACGCCCCCGCGCGCCGCCGCCTGGTCGTGGTCGACGGCGTCTACTCGATGGACGGCGACATCGCGCCGTTGCGGCAGATCGTCGCCCATGCGCGACGCGCGCGGGCGATGGTGCTGCTCGACGATGCGCACGGGATCGGGGTGCTCGGCGACCATGGACGCGGCGTGCTCGAGCACGCCGGCCTCGGTGCCGACGACGTCGACGTGCTCGTCGGGACGCTCGGCAAGGCGATCGGGTCCTTCGGCGCCTTCGTCGCGTGCTCGCGGCTCGTTCGCGAGTATCTGCTGAACGTCGCGCGCGGCTTCGTGTTCAGCTGCGCCCTGGCGCCGCCGGCGGTCGGCGCGGCGCTCGCCGCCCTCGACGTGCTGCAGGACGAGCCGTGGCGTCGCGCACGGGTGCTGGCGCACGCGGCCCGCGTGCGCCGCCGCGCGGCCGTCGCCGGCTTCGACACCGGCGCCAGCCGGACGCAGATCGTGCCCGTGCTGATCGGCGAGAATGCCCCGACGATGGCGCTCTGCGAGGCGCTCCTGGCGCGCGGCTACTTCGCGCAAGGCATCCGCTGGCCGTCGGTGGCGCGCGGCACGGCGCGGCTCCGGCTCACGGCGCTCGCCGACCACGACCCGCGGGATCTCGACGCGGCCGTGGACGCCCTGGCGGACGCGGCCGCGGAAGTGGGCGTGACGACGGCACCGAGCACCCGCATGGCGTGATCGCCGCGCGCTTGGTACGTTTCCCGGCATGGCGACGATCGACCCGTTCGGCAGCCGCGCCACCCTGACGACCGCGGGTGGCCCCGTGGCGTATCATCGGCTCCAGGCGCTGGCGCAGCGCGGGCACGGCAGCCTCGATCGGCTGCCGTACACGGTGCGCATCCTGCTCGAGAACGTGCTGCGCCACCATGCCACCGGCATCGCCACCGAGAGCGACGTGATCGCCCTCGCCACCTGGGATCCGCGCCGTCCCGCGGCGGTCGAGCTGCCCTTCCTGCCGGCACGGGTCGTGCTGCAGGACTTCACCGGAGTGCCCGCGGTGGTCGATCTCGCCGCGATGCGCTCGGCGGTCGCGCGCCTCGGCGGCGACCCGCAGCGCATCAATCCGCTCGTCCCCGCCGATCTGGTGATCGATCACTCGGTGCAGGTCGACGTCTTCGGCACCCCGCAGGCCTACGCCGCCAACGTCGCGCGCGAGTACGAGCGCAACCGCGAGCGCTATCTCCTGCTGCGCTGGGGCCAGAAGGCGTTCCGCAACTTCCGCGTCGTACCGCCGGGCACGGGGATCGTCCACCAGGTGAACCTCGAGTTCCTCGCGACGGTGGTGCAGCGGCGCGACGTCGACGGCGAGACGTTCGCCTTCCCCGACACGCTGGTCGGCACCGACTCCCACACGACCATGATCAACGGCCTCGGTGTGCTCGGCTGGGGCGTCGGCGGCATCGAGGCCGAGGCCGTGCTCCTCGGCCAGCCGCTCTACCAGCTCGCACCCGAGGTCGTCGGCTTCCGCATGCACGGCGAGCTGCCGCCGGGCGCGACGGCGACCGATCTCGTCCTCACCGTCACCCAGATCCTGCGCAAGCACGGGGTGGTGGGGCGCTTCGTCGAGTTCACCGGCGCCGGCCTCTCGCGCCTCCCGCTCGCCGACCGCGCCACCCTCGCGAACATGGCGCCCGAGTACGGCGCGACCGCCGGGCTCTTTCCGGTCGACGACGAGACGTTGCGCTACCTGCGCGCGACCGGCCGCGATCCCGACGTCGTCGATCTGGTCGAGCGCTATTGCAAGGAGCAGCAGCTCTTCCGCACCGACGCCTCACCGGCACCGGTCTTCTCCGAGACCCTCGAGCTCGACCTCGGGACGGTCGAGCCGAGCCTCGCCGGCCCGAAGCGGCCGCAGGACCGGGTCGCGCTCGGCGCCGTCCGGCGCGGCTTCCGTGACAGCTATCCGGGCCAGGTCGAGAAACGGGTGCCCGTCGAGGTCGACGGCGTACGGGCGGAGCTCGGCGGTGGCAGCGTCGCCATCGCCGCCATCACGAGCTGCACCAATACCTCCAATCCCGCCGTCATGATCGCCGCCGGCCTGCTCGCGAAGAAGGCCGTCGAGCGCGGCATCGGCACCCGGCCGACGGTGAAGACGAGCCTCGCGCCGGAATCCCGCGTCGTCACCGACTATCTGCGCAACGCCGGCCTGCTCTCCTATCTCGAGCTGCTGCGCTTCAACGTCGTCGGCTATGGATGCACCACGTGCATCGGCAACAGCGGCCCGCTTCCCGAGCCGATCGCCGCCGCCATCCGCCACGACGACCTGGTCGTGGCCGCGGTCCTGAGCGGCAACCGCAACTTCGAGGGCCGCATCCATCCGCTCGTGCGCGCCTCGTATCTGGCGTCGCCGCCGCTCGTCGTCGCCTACGCGCTCGCCGGAACCGTGGACATCGACCTCAACGTCGATCCGCTCGGCACCGACGCCGACGGCACCCCCGTCTACCTGCGCGACATCTGGCCGAGCCGCGCCGAGGTACAGGCGACGATCGAGCAGAGCGTGCGCCCGGACCTCTTCCACGCGAGCTACGGCAAGGTGTTCGAGGGCGACGAGACGTGGCGCGCACTGCCGGTGCCCGAGGGCGCGCTCTACGCCTGGCAGAGCGACTCGACCTACATCCAGGAGCCGCCGTTCTTCGTCGATCTTCCCGCCACGCCGGCGCCGCTGCGCGACGTCATGGGCGCGCGCGTGCTCGCGCTGCTGGGCGACTCGATCACGACCGACCACATCTCGCCCGCCGGCTCCATCCCGGCCGACGGCCCGGCGGGCCGCTACCTGCTCGCGCACGGGGTATCGCAGCGCGACTTCAACAGCTACGGCGCCCGCCGCGGCAACCACCAGGTGATGATGCGCGGCACGTTCGGCAACGTCCGGCTACGGAACGTCCTCGCGCCGGGACGCGAAGGCGACTGGACGCGCCACATGCCGGACGGCGAGGAGATGCGCATCTTCGATGCGGCGATGCGTTACCAGCAGGAGAGCACGCCGCTCGTGGTGATCGCGGGGAAGGAATACGGCACCGGAAGCTCGCGCGACTGGGCCGCGAAGGGGACGCTGCTCCTCGGCATCAAGGCGGTGCTCGCCGAGAGCTACGAGCGCATCCATCGCAGCAATCTCGTCGGCATGGGGGTGCTGCCGCTGCAGTTCCGGTCGGGCGAGAGCGCCGCGACGCATCGGCTCGATGGCAGCGAGACGCTCGACGTGCTCGGCATCACGCAGCTCACGCCGCGCGCCGAGCTCGAGGTGCGCGTCCACCGCGCCGACGGCCGCGAGACGCCGCTCCGCGCGGTCGCGCGTGTCGACAGCGCCATCGAGGTCGAGTACCTGCGGCACGGCGGCATCCTCCAGATGGTGCTGCGCTCGCTCGCCGGCAAGCGCTGACGGGCCGAGGGCATAGACGCCCGGCATGCTCGAGGAATTCGGACCGGACCTGTACGTCGCCGACGGCCCGACCGTCTCGTTCCTCGGCTTCGCGTACCCCACCCGCATGGCGCTCGCGCGCCTCACGGACGGCAGCGTGTGGGTATGGTCGCCGATCGCGCTCGACGGCGCGCTCGAGCGGGAGGTCGACGCGATCGGGCCGGTCCGCCACATCGTCACGCCGAACAAGCTGCACCACCTCTTCCTGCGCGCGTGGGCGGCGCGATGGCCCGAGGCGCGGGTGTACGCCCCGCCGGGCCTCGCGGCGCGGACCCGCGACGTGCGCTTCGACGCCGATCTCGGTGACGCGGCGGAGGCGGACTGGAGCGCCGACATCGAGCAGACGATCTTCCGCGGCTCGATCGCGATGGCGGAGGTCGTGTTCTTCCATCGCCCCGCCCGTGCGGTCATCTTCGGCGACCTCATCCAGCGTTTCGATCCCGCGCGGGCGCGCGGCCTGAAGGGGCTGGTGATGCGCCTCGACGGCCTCGTCGGCGAAAACGGCAGCACGCCGCGGGAATGGCGGGCGAGCTTCCTGCGACGGGCGCCCGCCCGCGCGGCGCTCGCCCGCGTCCTCGCATGGCGGCCCGAGCGCCTCGTGATCGCGCACGGCGCCTGCGCGCGCGCCGACGCGACCCGGATCGTCGCCCGCGCCCTGGCCTGGATCTAGGCGTCCGCCGCGCCGCGAATCTCCTGGCCCTCCCCCGCGATCGGCTGATAGGCTAGTCGGCTGCGGGTCCGATCGTGCGTGTCCTCCTCCTCATCGCGCTGGCGCTGTGCTCCATGTCCGCGCCACGTGCGCATGCGGACTCCGTCAACTCGCCGAACATCTCCCTGAGCGTCGACACCAACCGCGGCGCCGGACCCGGCGCCGGGGGCGTGTCGGTGGCGATCAGCACCGTCACCCTCGCCGAGACCACGGTCGGCGAGTACTCGAGCGGCGCAACCAAGAAGCTCGCCCTGCACGTGCGCCCGGGTTTCGAGCTCGATCCGACGTCCGACGTCTCCGCGTCGAGCGCCACGTTCGGCATCAACGGCACCGCCGCCGGCACGGCCGCCATCCTCACGCCGAGCGGCGTCCCGGGCGAGACGCTCACCTGGACGCTCACCTCCGGCGGCACCGCCGGACAGGATTCTGATCAAGCTCGACGGCCTGCGCGTGCGCATCCACGACGTCGCCGGCACGGTCGGTCCGGGGCAGAACACCCTCACGCTCGACACCGACGGCATCGGCGGCTCGTTCCACGCTCAGGGCATCGTGGCGGCGTCGTTGAGCACGGGCGCCGCCGACCATCTCGTCTTCTCGACCCAGCCGGTCGGCGGGCCGGCGGGGATCGTCCTCGTGCCGGCGGTCACGATCGTCGACATCGGCGGCCACGTCATCACCACCGACGACCGGACCATCACGCTCCTCGCGAGCGACGATCCGGGCGGTGGGCCCCTCCTCGGAACCACGCAGCTCGCGACGACGAACGGCGTCGCCACCTGGCAGACCGCGGACGCACTGCATCTGGACATCCCGGGCGACGGCTACGTGCTCGGCGCCTCGCACGACGGCGCGCCCTTCCTGTCGAGCGACGACGTCGACAGCGCTCCCTTCGATCTGGCGCCGTCGCGCGCCGTCCCGGTCGCGCTGACCAGCGCCGTGGTGAAGCCCGGCGGAGCAGTCAAGCTGGTCGCCGACGGCATCTTCCCCCTCCCCGACCGGACGACCGACGATCTCAGGGCGCACGGCGGAACGCTCACCGTCGGCGGCACCGGGTGGAGCGTCGTGTTCCCCCTGCCGGCGCGCGGCTGGCAGGGACTCGGCCCGCACCACGATGGATCGCAAGGCTTCCGCTTCCACGGCGTCGTCTGCACGTCGGTGATCGTGAAGGCCGCCAAGCTGACCGCGACGTGCCGTCTCGAGACCGGAACGTTCGCGTTGCCGGAGCCCGGCCCGGTCGGCGTCGAGCTCGCGGTCGGCGTGGGCAGGGCACGCTACTGCGGGTCGTGTGGCGGGACGCCGAGCGGGGATGCGACGAAGGCCTTCACGCGGAAGCTCTGCGCCGCGCCGCCGCAGTGCCCCTGATCGCCCGGACGTCCGCCGCGACTACTCCGCCGGCGCATGCGCGGCGGCGTGTCCCATGTCGTGCGAGGCGCTCCCGTGGCGAGGCGGTGGGAGCTGAGCCAGCACCGCGGTGCACCCGAAGACCACGACCACGAGGATCGCCTCGCCGGTGACGTATCGCGCCAGCAGCCCGCGCGCGCCATCCGCCTCGCACCCCTGCGTGCCGCGCAGGCTCGCCTCCGAGAGGCCGGGCAGCACGCGATAGCGGTTCGCGGCGCCGAGCGCGAGCGCGCCGAGCACGACGAGCACCTTGACGGCGAGCACGCGTCCGTACGCGCTCGTCCACAGTCCCGGGATCGCCGCCACCTCGACGAAGCCGTTGACGAGGCCGGTCGCCACGATCGTGCACGCACACACGCCCGCGAGCCGGGAGAAGCGCCGGGCGATCGTCGCGAGGGCGGCAGCCGAGAGCGATTCCGGGGTCTCGCGGAAGACGCACCACCATGAGCAGAGCAGTCCACCGCCCCATGCGAGCGCGGCGGTAGCGTGCAGCCAATCGGCGAAGGCCGTGGGGGTGAAGTCGCCCCAGTCCGCGGCATGGCCGGTTGCGGCGAGGGTGAACACGACGCCGAGCATCGCCGCGACGGCGCCCAGTCGTGCCCATCGCGCCCGCATCGAGCACAGGATGGCGACGAGCACGATGGCCCATGCGCGCAGCCGCCATGCCACCCCGAAGTGCGTCCGGCGGAGCACCAGCGGCAGCGCCGTCAACGTGGCGCCGACGCCGGCCCCGGTCATCGTCAGGGCGCGACTGACGAGATCCGCGCCCGTCGCCGCGACGAGGAGCCCCAGGGACGCGAAGGTCAGACGCCGCACGCGTCCCCGGAGGACGCCCGCCTCGGCGCCGTCGCGCGGCAACACGAGGAGCTCCGTCACGAGACCCCCCACGACCCCGGCGAAGGCGAGGAGGTTGGTCCAGCGCACGAGCGCCGCCAGCGCGACCGCGGTCGACCCGGTCACCGCGGCCCGACGCGGAACGGAAACTTGCCTTCGGTGCGGTGCCCGTCCCGTGCCACCACGCTCCACGCGACCTCGTAGGGCCCGGCGGGGAGCGGGGCGACGCTCACCTCGAGAAGCGTTCGGTCGTTGGGATCGACGTGCGCATCGTCGCGATCGACCCGCTTTCCGCTCGCGTCCTCGACGCTCATCGTGCTGAAGACCGGCTCGATGGCGCCATCGAACCAGATGCGGACCTCCGACGGCGAGGCCTCCACGCTATGCCCCACCCGCGGGTCGGAATGATCCGGGAACGCGTGCGCCAACGCCGATCCGGGTGCGCAGAGTGCCAGGAGCAGCATCGCGATACCTAGCGCGGCTGCGTCGGGCCTAGCACCCCCGAGAACGGCGTCCACGTGAAGACCTCCGGCAGGATGTCGTCGAGATAGAAGTGCACCTGGCCGATCACGCCCACCTGCGCCTGGCGCGCCTCCTCGAGCGCGTTGCCGTTGACGGGAATGACCGCCTCGAGGCTCAGCTGGATGTACCGCCCGAACCAGATGATGCCGGGATCGACGGTACCGGCCGTGTGGCTCACCCCTTGAACCGACGTCTCCATAGCAAACTCGACGATCGGAATCATCCGGTTGAAGGGCGCCACGAGACCGACGTCCTCGACGAAGCTCTGGAGGTATTGCAGGTTGTATTGCAGGGAGAATCCCCACCCCAGGGTGCGCGGGTTGAGCTCCCGCTCGACCTCGACCTCGCCGTCCTCGACCGTGCGGGTGACCGTATGCCCGCTCGTCGGGATGCCGATCCCGATGGCCCCCGTCAGCGCGAGCGGCTTCAGGAATCGCATCGCCCCCGGCAGATCCCCGAAGCCCTTCCCGAAGAACACCTGCGGCGAGATCGTCGAGAAGGACTCGGCGCCGACGCGCTCCTGTCCCGTGCCCCCGACGTCCGCTGCGAGCCCGCCGGAGAGCAGCAGCTCGTGGCGGGCATCCTGGACGAGGACGTATTTGGCGGAGACCTCCATGTTGTCGAAGCCGGCGATCGCCGGGCCGCCCTTCGGATCCTCGATGACGAGCGAGCCCCCGAGCGAGATCCCGAAGCGCCGGCTGAGTCGTTTGGACAGCTCGGCGTCGACCTCCGTCTCCCAGGTCGGCGGGCTCTGGGCGCCCTTCTTGCGACGCACGACCTGCACCGTCGGCAGCGACAGCTCGTCGGCGACGAAGGGATCGTCGATCGTGAGGGTCGCCGGGAAGAATCGCTGTCCGACGACGCCATGCGCGCTCGCGGACGACGCGAGCGTCAGGACGCCGAACACCGCCGCGAGGAACGACCGCACGGCCGAGCGCGGAATGCTCTGCATCCGCGCTTCTTATCGGCAGACATGGGGAAGCGGAATGCGACAAATTGTCGCGGCGTGCCGCTACATCCGCGGCGGATACTTCTGCAGCTTGCGCTGCAGGGAGCGCCGGTGCACACCGAGGCGACGCGCCGCCTCCGAGACGTTGCCGCCGCAGTCGGCGAGCACGCGCTGGATGTGCTCCCACTCCGCGCGCGCCAGCGACGGGGCGGTCGGCTGGTCGAGGGACACGGCGGCGTCGAGAGCGGGCGGGCTCTCCGCGCGCATGAACGCGGCGAGGATGTCGTCGGCGTCCGCCGGCTTCGGCAGGTAGTACGTGGCCCCGAGGCGCGTGGCCTCGATCGCGGTCGCGATGCTGCCATAGCCGGTCAGGACGACGATCCTGGTGGCCGGGTCGATCTCGCGCAAGGCGCGGACGAGGTCGAGCCCCGAGCGGCCCGGCATCCGCAGATCGACGACCGCGAGGGCGGGCTTGCGCTCCCGCGCGAGCGCGATCGCCGCCTCGAATCCGTCGGCGGTGAGCGCGTCGAGCCCGCGATCGCGAAACGCCCGCGCCAGCCGCTCGCGCAGGATCCGGTCGTCGTCGACGAGGAGGATCGCCGTCGCTTCCGGACACGCGGCGCCGCGATCGGCGACGGCCCTAGTCATCGAGCGTCCCGGCGTCCGACACGGTCGCCGCCTCCCCATGCCGGGCGATCCGGTCGGGCGGCGACTCGTCGCAGGCATCGGGCCGCTTCACCGGGCCGTCCGCCGGCAGGATCATCTCGACCGTCGTCCCCGCACCGGGTCGCGACGACAGCTCGAGGGCCCCGCCCAGGCGCTCCGCCGTCGCACGCGCGAGGAACAGCCCGAGTCCCATGCCCGCACCCGGCGCCTTCGTCGTGAAGAACGGCTCGCCGGCGCGCGCCAGGACGTCGGGTGGCATACCGGCGCCGTCGTCGCGCACCTCGAGCCGCCACGCGCCGGCGCCGGGGCGCACCGATACCGCGATCGCCCCGCCGGGACGGGAGGCGTGGACGGCGTTCTCGATGAGACCGCGGACGGCGCGCACGAGCGCGCGGCGCGGCGCGCGAACGGTCCCGTCGAGCCGGCCGTCGTCCGTTCGCGCGCGGACGTGCACGCGGTCCGGGCAGCCCTCGAGGGCCTCGGCGAGCACGTCCGCGATACGCAACGGCACGATGGCCTCGCCGGCGCTGGCGCCCGCGTCGGCAGCCATCAGCTCGAGGATGCCGCGGCACCGCTCCACCTGCTCGCGGATCAGGCGAGCGTCCTCGGTCGCGTCGAGGGCGTGCCCGCCGGCGGCGAGCTGTCGCTCGAGCTCCTTGGCGGCGACGGCGATCGTCGAGAGCGGCGTGGCGAGCTCGTGTGCCGCGCCCGCCGCCAGCGTGGCGAGGGCCGCCAGCCGCTCGTGGCGCGCCGTGCGCGCCTGGATCGCGGCGAGCTCGGCATCGCGCGCCGCGAGCGCGCGCGTCACGCGCTGCACGAAGTAGACGATGAACACCGCGGCGACGCCGAACGCCACCCACATGCCACGCAGGTGCATGCGGAAGTGCGCCTCGTGCCCGACGTCCGGCGCCGCGACGGATCCGAAGCCGGGTTGCGCGAAGAGCGTCCCGAAGCACGCCAGCGACACCGTGACGAGGGTCCACGTCCAGCGCGGGTGGAGCACGACCGCGGCGAGGGCGATGTTGACGAGGTACAGGCAGCTGAACGGATTGAACGGACCGCCCGTCAGCGCGAGCAGGCCGGTGAGCAGCACGACGTCGGCCAGCATGAGCGCCGCCAACGTGGCCTCGCGCACCGGACGGCCGGATCCGGACCAGGCCATCGCGGCCAGGTTGGTCGCGATCTCCACCGCCACGATGGCCGCGAGCGGGACGAGCGGCAGCGGAATCTCCATGCCGCCCCGGGCGACCGCGATGGTGACGATCTGGCCCGCGATGGCACCCCACCGGAGGGCCAGGAGCCAGCGGAAATTTATGGCATGCGCGTCGCGCATCGCGAGGAGGCCCGGCGGTTGTAGACCATGGGCGGGAGCGCCGCAAAGGAGGGCCCCGCGGCGCGCGTTTCGACGCTCGGGCCCGTCCCGGTGGATTTGCGGTCGCCCGGACGCCGCCGTATGGTCTCTCGCGTGACGCCGTCACCCGCGGATGGCCCGCGCGTCCGCCCTTCACGTACCCGCGCCCAGCGCCGTGTCGACGTGGCGTTCCGCCGTACCCTCATCGTCACCGTCGTCTTCCCGTTGGTGGCGTTGGGAACCCTCGCCGCCGTCTCGCTCGACCAGGTCAACGGCCTGCTGGCGGCATTCCGGGCGGTGGAGCACAGCGACGCCATCATCGCCGACGCCAACGAGACGCTGCGCGGCCTGGTCGACATGGAGACCGGGCTCCGCGGCTTCCAGCTCACCGGGAGCGAGAGGTTCCTCGAGCCCTTTCACCTCGCCCTGCCCCGCGTCCGCGCGGGGTTCGAGGAGCTGCGGGCGCTCGTCGCGGGGGACCCGGCGCAACTCGCCGAGCTCGCGACCTGGCGCGAGCGCGCCGATACGTGGATCGCCCTCGCCGAGAACGAGAGTCAGGAGCCTCCCGCACGCGACGCGGTCACGCAACGGGCGCTGGCGCGCAAGGAGAGCATGGACACCGTGCGCGAGGCGTTCGCGGCCTTCCTGTCACGGGCCGAGTCGTTGCGCTCGGCGCGCGGCGCGCGCGCGCAACGGACCGCGAGCGCGGTGGTGCGAAGCGGCCTGCTGCTCACCCTGCTGATCGGCGCCGCGTGCGCGATCCTCTTCGCGCGCCAGCTCTTCGCCATGACGCGGACCTTTCGCGAGACGCTGCACAGCGAGCAGCGGGCGCGCGATGCCGCCGAGACCAGCGAGCGGCGCTACAGCTCGCTCGTCGCCGCGACGACCTCGCTCGTCTGCGCCGCCGACGCGCAAGGGCGGTTCGTCACGCCGCAGCACTCGTGGGAGCAGTACACCGGCCAGTCGTGGGAGGAGCACCGCGGGGTCGGGTGGCAGGAGGCCTTCCACCCCGAGGATCGCGAGCGGGTGCGCTCGACGTGGCAGGACGCGCTGGCGGCGCGCGCGCCCTTCCTGGTCGAGGCGCGCCTGCACCAGGCGGCGAGCGCGTCGTACCACTGGGTGGTCGCGCGCGCCGTCGCCGTGACCGGGCCGGACGGCGTGCTGCGGGAATGGATCGGCACCGTGGCCGACGTCGATGCCCGCCTGCGCGCCGAGCGCGAGCGCGATCAACTGCTGGAGCGCGAGCAGCATGCCCGCGGCGTCGCCGAGAGCGCGAACCGCGCCAAGGATCAATTCCTCGCCATGGTGTCGCACGAGCTGCGGAATCCGCTGTCGCCGATCCTCGCGTGGTCGCGCCTGCTGCAGAGCCCCGGACTCGACGAGGAGAAGCGCCTCCAGGGCCTGCAGGCCATCGAGCGCGGCGCACGGTCGCAGGCGCAGCTGATCGGCGACCTGCTCGACATCTCGCGCATCGTCTCGGGCAAGCTCCGGCTGGACGTGCGCCCGATCGACCTCGCACCGGTGATCCAGGCGGCGATCGAGACCGTGCGCCCCTCGGCCGAGGCGCGGCAGATCCGCTTCAGCGTCGTCCTCGACCCGCGCAGCGGCCCGGTCGCGGGCGATCCCGAGCGCCTGCAACAGGTGGCCTGGAACCTGCTGTCGAACGCCGTCAAGTTCACCCCCAAGGGCGGGCGCGTGCACGTGCAGCTGGCGCGTATCAACTCGCACGTCGAGCTCACGGTGAGCGACTCGGGCGAAGGCATCCCGTCCGAGCTGCTGCCGCACGTGTTCGAGCGCTTCTGGCAGGCCGAGGCCGGGACGACGCGGCAGCGCGGCGGCCTCGGGCTCGGCCTGGCGATCGTCCGCCATCTGGTCGAGCTGCACGGCGGGACCGTCTCGGTGCAGAGCGCGGGCGCCGGGCAGGGGACGCTGTTTCGCGTGCACCTGCCGCTGATGGCGATCACGACCGACGCCCGCGACCCGACGCGGCGCCACCCGACCGGCGAGGACGGCTCGCCCGCGTCGCACCCGGTCCGACTGGAGCGCGTGCGCGTGCTCGTGGTCGACGACGAGTCCGACACTGTGGCGGTGGTGCAGGCGTTGCTGAGCATGCAGGGGGCGGAGGTGCGAACGGCGGGATCCGCGTCGGACGCGCTGGCGGTCCTCGACGAATGGCGCCCCGACGTCCTCATCTCCGACATCGGCATGCCAGGCGAGGACGGCTACGCGCTGATCGGGCGCGTGCGCGCGCGCGCGGCGCGGGCGAGCGGCGCCGTCCCGGCGGTCGCGCTCACCGCCTACGCGCGGGTGGAGGATCGCATCCGGGTGCTCGCCGCCGGATTCGACATGCACGTCGCGAAGCCGATCGACCCCGCCGAGCTCGTGGCGGTGGTCGCTCGTCTGTCGCAAACGGCGAGCGACGCCCCCGGGTGAGCGGCCGCCCGCACGCGCACGTCTCGCCCCGGGTCGTGCTGACCGCTGCCGGATTGACGATTTTCGCGGCGGCAGCCGAGATTCTCGGCTCGCGGCGTAGCGGCAGCCTGTTTCTCACCGCCGATGCGGTCCACCTGGTGGCGCATCTCGGGATCTTCGGGGTGCTTCTCCTGCCGACGACGCGCGCGCACGAGCGCCGCGAGGACCTCGCCGCCGTCGGCGTGCTGGTGATGGTCACGGTGATCGCCTGCGGCATCCTCGCGGAGGCCGCCGGCCGCCTCCGCTCCGCCGAGGATGCGCCCGCGCCGGCGTTCCTCCTGCTGTCGCTGCTCGGCCTCGGCGCCAATCTCGCGACGGCGTATCTCTTCCATGATCCGGCGCGCGAGCGCTGGTCGTTCCGTGCCGCGCTGGCGCACGAGCTCGCGGACGCCTCCGTGACCGTGTTCGCGCTGATCGGCGCGGTCGCGATCGCGTGCTTCGCGTGGACCTGGGTCGATCCGGCGCTGACGGTCCTCGTCGGGGTATGGCTGATCCTCTGGGCCGGGCGCCTCCTCCTCCGGCGCCTGCGCCTCGGCCCCGACGTGTGGCTACCTTGACAACACCGCCGGCGCTCCCTAGAGGCGGGACTTGATGGACCTGCGCCACCGCGTCCGCCGCCCGGCTGCAATCCTGCTGCTGGCGGCGCTGCTGCTCGTCCCGGTCGCGCTGAGCGGCCATACCCACGTGGGCCAGGGGGCGCATCCCTGCTCCATCTGCGCGGTGACGCATCACGCGCCGATCGTCAACACGCCGGCGCCCCCCGACCTCGTCCGGCCGTTCGTCGGCCTGCTCTCCGCTCCGGGCGTCGCGCTTGCGCCCGTGCGCAGCGACCAGACGCCGCACGCCGGCCGCGCACCTCCCGCTCCGCTCGTCACCGTCCCCGCGTAGCTCCCGCCGCAGTCCGCCCGACGCCGTCGCGTCCCGCCGACCATCGGCGGGTTCCGCTCCCGTGCAGCACGTAAGGAGGAGACCGATGGCGTCCCATTCATTTGGGTGTCGTCTGACGATCGCAGTGCTCACCGCGACGCTGGTGCTCGCCGGCGGCGCGCTGGCCGAGGATCCCTCGCTGGAAGAGCTGAAGCGCGATCTGCAGGCGATGAAAGAGCAGATGCGGCAGATGCAGGAAACGATTCGCCAACAGGACGAGGCGATCGCCAGATTGAGCAAGCGGCGTCCCGCCGCCGCCGAGCCGGAGGTCGCCGCCGCGCAGCCCGCAGCGCCGACCGGGGCGGAGGCGCGCGAGCGACTGAAGGACGAGATCGCCGAGAAGGTCGCCCGCGACATGCAGCCGAAGCTGGCGTCGCTCAACAAGACCTTCCCCGCCCAGTTCAACCCGGCGATCGGCCTCATCCTCGACAACGTGTTCTCCTCGAAGGACAACGAGCGGGCGAACTTCGAGTTCCGCGCCGCCGAGCTCGGCCTCTCCGCCAACATCGATCCGTTCGCGCGCGGCTACGCGATCCTCAACGGCACGTCCGGACGGCTTCGAGGTCGAGGAGGCGGCGATCGTCACCACCTCGCTGCCCTACAACCTGACGGTGAAGGGCGGGCGGTTCTTCGCCGACTTCGGCCGTCTCTCGAAGTTCCACGACCACGACCTGCCGTTCGTCAACCGCCCGCTCGTCCTCGACCGCTACGTCGGCGGCGAGTCGCAGGCCGACGGCGTCGAGCTGAACTGGCTCGCGCCGCTACCGCAGTATCTGACGCTCACCGCCGGCTGGTACAACAAGCTCGGCGCCGAGAACGATCGCGCCGACAACGACATTGCGCGCGACTTCTCGAAGTTCACCTACCTCGGTCGCGCCGCCACCTTCCTGAGCCTGAACGACGCGAACAGCATCGACCTCGGCGGCAGCTATGCGTACACGCCGAAGATCGACGGCGAGCGATGGGGGCGAGCGGCACCTCGCCGGCGCGGATCTCACGTACCGCTACACGCCCCTCAGCCAGGCGAGCTATCGCGGCCTCATCTGGGGTACGCGAGTTCCTCTTCAACCGCGAGGACCAGCCGGTCGGCGGCTTCCCCGAGGAGCCGACGGACACGCCCCTCGTCTTCAAGTACCGCGACGCCGTCGGGCTCTACAGCTATGTCGAGGCGCGCCTCACGCGACGCTTCCACCTGGGGTTCCTCTTCGACTACGTGCAGGACGTCGCGGGGCTCGAGCCGTCGACGCGCGCGTACTCGCCATACTTCACCGTCTGGGCCTCGGAGTTCCAGCGGCTCCGCCTGCAGTACACCTACCTGGATGAGCCAGGCGACCACGAGAACCAGTTCTTCGTCCAATGGACCGCCGTCCTCGGGAGCCACGTCCACGGCTTCCGCGACCGCTGAGGAGCGTTCGTCATGACTCGCATCGCCGTACCATTGATCGCCGCGCTGCTCGTCCTCACCCAGGCATCCGGCGCCGGGGCGGCGGACAAGATCCGCGTCGTCGCCACGATTCCCGATCTCGCGGACATGACCCGGCACGTCGGCGGCGACCTCGTCGGAGGTCACCAGTCTCGCCACCGGCGTGGAGGACATCCACGCCGTCCCGATGAAGCCGAGCTTCGCCCTCCTCCTGAACCGCGCCGACGCGGTGGTGCTGCTCGGCCTGGAGGCGGAGCACGCGTTCCTTCCCGCGCTGCTCGAGGCGGCGCGCAATCCGAAGATCCTGCGCGACGCGCCGGGCTACATCGATTGCTCGGTCTACGTGAATCCGCTCGATGTCCCCAGCCGGATCGACCGCTCGCTCGGCGACCAGCACCCGATGGGCAACCCGCACATCAATCTCGATCCGGTGCTCGGCAAGGACATGGCGCGCGCCATCGCCGACGGTCTCAGCCGCCTCTATCCGGAGCACGCATCGGTCTTCAAGGCGAACCTGGACGCCTACACCGCGCTGCTCGACACGAACATCGCGCGCTGGGAACGCGAGGCGGCGCCCCTCAAGGGGAAGAAGCTGGTCAGCTACCACCCCGACCTGCTGTACTTCGCCGATCGCTTCGGAATGATTGCCGTCCGGAACGATCGAGATCCGCGCCGGCGTCGACCCGACGCCCGGGCACATCGCCGAGCTCGAGGACCTCATGCGCCGGGAGCATGTGGACATCGTCGTCCGCGAGCTCCAATATCCCGCGAACCTGGCGGCGACGGTGGCGAGTGCGACCGGGGCGAAGCTCGTCGAGCTGCCCTGCATGGTGGGCGGCGTACCCGAGGCCAAGGACTACATCAGCTTCATCGACTACAATCTCCGGACGATGCTGAAAGCGGTCCAAGGAAGCTAGTGCCGGACCAGGTGATCACGTTGCGGGACGCCAGCTTCGGCTATGCGGGCCGTCCGGTGCTCGAGCACGTCACGCTCACGATCGAGCGCGGGGAGTTCCTCGCCATCCTCGGGCCGAACGGCGCCGGCAAGACGACGCTGCTGCGCGGGATGCTCGGATTGATCGGGGTCATGGCGGGTACGATCGACTACGGCTTCGATCGGCTCGCCAGGCCTCCCGGATACGTGCCGCAGCGCGAGAGGCTCGATCCCGATCTTTCCCTTGACGGCCTTCGAGGTGGTCTTGATGGGCACGTACGCGCGTCTCCCCTTGCTGCGCCCCGTGGGGCGCCGCGAGCGCGCATGCGCCGCGGAGTGCCTCGACCAGGTCGGGCTCGCCGCGTCGAGCGACCAGCCGTTCTGGGCCCTCTCCGGCGGCCAGAAGCAGCGCGTCCTCATCGCCCGCGCGCTGGCCGTCGAGCCCGAGATCCTCCTGCTCGACGAGCCGACCGCCGGCGTCGACGTCGTCGCGGAGGAGGCGATCCTCGATCTCATCGCGCACCTGAACGCCGAGCGCGGACTGACCGTCGGGCTCGTCTGCCACCATCTGCCTCGCATCCGCTCGCTCGTACGGACGGCCATCTGGGTGGACGAGGGCCAGGCCAGCAAGCGGCCGCTCGACGACCTGCCGGCGATTGCGCCGCTCGCATCCGCCGGAGCGGTGGCGGTCACGCATTGACGTCCCTCCTCGAGATCCTGAGCCCCCACTTCCTGCTGCGCGACGCCGTCGTCGCGAGCGTCCTGGTGGGCCTGGTCTGCCCATTGGTGGGCGTCTACTTCGTCCTGCGGCGGATGATCTTCTTCGGGGTGGCGCTGCCGGAGGTCTCGGCGGCGGGCATCGCCATCTGCTTCCTCGTGTACGGCACGCTGGTCGGCCCGCACGAGCACGGCGCCATGTCCGAACAGCTGCTGGCGATGATCGGGTCCTTCGGATTCACGCTGCTGGCGTTGCTGATCCTCGTCGGTCTCGAGCGTAGCGGCCGCGAGATGATCGAGGCCCGTATCGGCACCACCTACGCGATCGCCGCCGCGGTGACGATTCTCGCGGTCGCACGCGATCCGCACGGCGAGGCGCAGATGGTGAGCCTGCTGAAGGGCGACATCCTGGCGGCGACGCGGACGAGCCTCGGCCTGATGCTGGGCGTCCTCGGACCGGTGGTCGTGCTCCTGTTCGCGTTCCGCAAGCAGCTCCTCCTGGTGTCGTTCGATCGCGACATGGCCGTCGTCCTCGGCATGCGCGTGGCCAGGTGGGACACCCTGCTGTATCTCGCCATCGGCGCCACGGTCGCGGTCGGCGTCATGATCGCCGGTCCGCTCGTCACCTTCGGCTTCCTCGTCGTCCCGCCGATCACGGCACGACTGGTCACCCGTCGCATGCTGAGCTTCTCCATCGCGTCGTCCCTGATCGGCGGCGTCACGGCGTTCGCCGGGTTCTATTGCGCCTACCGTTTCGATCTCCCGCTCGGCCCGGCCGAGGTCGCCCTCGCGAGCGTCGTCCTCATGGTCGTCGCCGTGGCGGGCGTGGCGCAGCGGGCGCTCGGCCGGCGAGGCGCCCGATGAGCGGCGCGCTGTGGCTCTGCTTCACGATCTCCGGGGCGGCCGCGCTGGCGCTGGAGCTGCTCTGGATGCGCTCGGCGGGTCTCGTCCTCGGGGCGACCGCCGCGACCACCGCGAGCGTCCTCGCCTGGTACTTCGCGGGGCTCGGCCTCGGGGCCGCGGCGGGCGGCGTCCGGACGAGCCGCCACCCCGTACGACGCTATGCGCTGCTCGAGCTCGGCGCCGCGGCGGGCGCCGTGTGGTCGATGCTCGTCCTCCGTACGCTCGCCACCGCTGCGGGCCAGCGCTGGCTCGCGGGCGGCGGCCGTCCCGCCGCGCTCGCCGCGCTCGGCGCGGCGATCCTGCCCGCGACGCTCTGCCTCGGCGCCACCCTGCCGGCGATCGGCCAGGCGCTCGTGACGCGGGGCACGCTCGGCCGCCGCGGCGCGCTCCTCTACGCGCTCAATACGCTCGGCGGCGGGCTCGGAATCGCCGTGTACGGATTCGGCCTCCCCGCAGCGATCGGCGTCCGCGCCAGCTACGGCGCGGCCGCCGCCGCGAGTGCCGCCGCCGGCGCGCTGGCGCTCCTGGTCGCACGGCGGGCCGCCGCGGCGGCACCGCTCGTGGAAGCTCGCGCCGCGACCCCGCGAAGCGCCCCGGACGCCGCGCCGGCACACGGCGGCCGGTTGCGCCCGGGCGTCCGCCTCGCGGCAGCGGCCGCCGCGGCGGGCGCGCTCGGTCTCGGCCTCGAGGTCCTCTGGACCCGCCTCTTCGCGCAGGTGCTGCACAACTCGGTCTACTCGTTCAGCGCCGTCGCGCTGGTATTCGTCCTGGCGTTGGCCCTCGGCGCGGCCTCCGTGCCGCTCCTCCTGCGGCGCGCCGAGGCGGAGGGCGCCGCGGCGAGCTGCCTCGCGTTCGCGGCGGTCGCCACGCTCGGCGGCTTCTGGGCGTTCGTGCACTGGACCGACGGCCTCGCCTACGTCGGGATGCGGAGCGGCCTCGGCGAGTATCTGGGGCGCATCGTCCTCCTCGCCGCCGCCAGCGCGGGACCGGCCGCCTTCGCGTCGGGAGCCGTCCTGCCGGCCCTGTGGGCGGCCTGGGGAGAGGCGGCCGGCCCGGCGCGTCCCATGGGCGCCCTCGGCGCCGCCAACATGCTGGGCGCCATCGCCGGGGCGCTCGCGGCCGGCTTCCTCGTGATCCCGGCGATCGGCCTCCGTGCCGGCATCCTGCTGGCGGCGCTCGGATACGTCGCGACCGCCGAGCTGCTGGCGCGCGGCCCGGCCGTGCGCGGGGCGCTCGTCGGCATCGTCCTCCTCGTGGCGTTCGTGGATCCGCTGCGGGCGCCGATCGTGCACCTGCGGAGCCCGTCCGAGACGGTACGGGAGGTCCTCGAGGGCGCCTCCGGCGTCACCAGCGTCGTGCAGACCGACGACGATCTGCAGCTGCGCCTCGACAACTACTACGTCCTCGGCGGCACGGCCGCCGCCGCGAGCGAGCGGCGTCTCGGCCTGGTCCCGCTGCTGCTCCACCCCGCGCCCCGCTCGGTGGCGTTCATCGGCCTCGCGACCGGCATCAGCGCCAGCGCGGCCGTGGCCCTCGACGTGCCCGACGTCCGCGTCGTCGAGCTCGTTCCAGAGGTCGCAACGGCGGCGCGCACGCACTTCGCCGCCTGGAACGGCTCCGTGCTGGAGCGGCCCAACGTGCGTCTCGCGATCGACGACGGGCGACGGTATCTGCAAACGACGGCGGCGCGCTTCGACGTGATCGTCGCCGACCTCTTCATCCCCTGGCACGCGGGGACGAGCAGCCTCTATGCGCGCGAGATGTACGAGACCGCGGCGCGCCGTCTCGCCCCGGGCGGGCTCTTCTGCCAGTGGCTGCCGCTCTACCAGCTGACGCGCGAGGAGTTCGAGGTCATCGCGCACACCTTCCTCGCGACCTTCCCGGACGCGCAGCTCTGGCGCGCCGACTTCTATCCGGATCGGCCCGTCGTCGCGCTCGTCGGCCGGCTCGCGCCGGCGCAGGTCGATCTGGAGGGCGTCGGGCGCCGCCTCGCGACGCTGCCGGACTGGAGCCGCGATCCCTTCCTCGCCTCGCCGCTCGCCCTCGCGATGCTCTACGCCGGCGATCTCCGCGCGGCGGCGGACGACTTCGCCGGCGCGCCGCTCAACAGCGACGACCGGCCCCGCGTCGAGTTCCTGGCACCGCGGCTGACCCGCATCGCCGCCTCGGGCGACAAGGACTGGTTCACCGGCGAGGCCCTGGCGGCCTTCTACGAGAGGCTGGCGGCGCGGGCGGCGACGACCGAGCCGATCCTGCCCGCCACGGCGGCGACCCGGGAGGCGGAGCGTGCCGGGGGCGTCCTCTACCGCTATGCGCTCGCCGCCGCGCACCATGATCCGTCCGCGTCGCAGCTCGCGGACGAGGTGCGCGCCCTGGTGCCGGAGGTCGTCGTCGCCTCCGAGCGCAGCGCGGACGACCTGGCCGACACCCGCCGGGATCTCGCCGATCTGCGCGAGACGCAGGAGAAGGTTCGGCGCGAGCTCGAATCCATGGAGCGTCGCCTCGAGACGATGGCGAGCGGCGTGGGGGCGCCGTGAGCGGCGCGCGCGGGTGTGCGGGCGTTCCACGCCTCCTGGCGACGCTTCCGCTGGCGCTGTTCGTGGGCTGCCTGCCGCGGGCGGCCACCCTTCCACCACCGAAGGACCTGGGCGCGATCACGATCGTCCCGCCCGAGAACCGAACGGGAGACGAGCTCCTGGTCGCCGGGGGGTCGCTTTCCGAGACGTACCTTCTCCGGGCCGAGCGGCTCACGGTACCGGACGTCCTCGCCGCCGAGACCGAGACGCTGCTGCGCGCGCGCGGCTATCGAGCGCGGCTGGCGGAGCCGGAGGCCGGCCCGACCGGCCTCCGGCTGACGATCGAGGTCCGCCGTTGGGAGCCGGACTCGTGGACGCATCCCGCGTTCGTGATCGCCGGCGTCCGCGCGGCGCTGACGGATGCGCAGGGACGCGAGCTGTGGAGCGCCGCGCCCGCGGTCCACCCCGTCGCCACCCCGGGGGCGGTGATCCCGGGAGCGGCGTACGACACCGCCGCGCGCTCGCTCGTCCGCGAGCTCTTCGCTTCCTGGCCGGCACGCTGACGCCGCGTCCTTTTGCGCGTTTTTCTCTTTCCATCCCGATAGATCGCATGTATAAGCGCAGCGGTCGCGGAGTTCGGCCGCGGGGTTCGAGGAGGCAGGGGTGGCGTGGAGCACGGCTGTCGGGACCGATTCGTCAGTACTCACTTCATCAGCACGTCCACATCCGATAACGGGCGATCGCGGAGCATCACCGTGTCCGGGGCCAAGGCCTGGACGGCGCTCATGATCGCCAGGAGGCACTCGGCTTACTCGGGGTGAGATCCCGGTGTAGCGCCCGCCCAGATTCGAGGGGGTGTATGGGGATGTCCAGGAACACGAGACTCGCGCGGCGCGACCGACGGGCGGTGCGCGTCGCGATTGCCGTGAGTGCGATGCTGATCAGCGGCTGCTTCAGCGCCGGTCCGAGCGTGAAGCAGGCGATGACGAGCGCCGCACCACCCCTGCCGGCGGCGGTGGCCGGGAGTGCGTCCGCCGCCCAGCATGCCAAGCACGGGTTCGACCTCGACAAGCCCGAGGTCCGCAGCAAGGTGGCGACGTTCCAGAACGAGCTGCGCGATTTCTTCGACGGCGCGCTCGTGCGCAGTGGCAAGTACGTCCCCGCCATGACGGACATGCTCATCCGCGAGGGTCTCCCGGGCGAGCTCGCGTATCTGCCGCTCATCGAGAGCGGCTACCGCCCGCAGGCGGTGTCGCCGGCCGGCGCCGTCGGTCCCTGGCAATTCATCCCCGAGACCGGCAAGCGCTACGGTCTGCGCATCGACTCCCTGGTCGACGAGCGCCGCGACCCGATCAAGTCCACGGAAGCGGCCGCGCTCTACCTGAAGGAGCTGCACGAGATGTTCGGCGACTGGGAGCTGTCGCTGGCCGCCTACAACAGCGGCGAGTGGCGTGTCGCGCGCATCCTCGCCAACACCGGCGCCCCCGATTTCTGGTCGATGCGCAAACAGGGCTACCTCCCGAGCGAGACCTCGGAGTATGTCCCGCGCTTCCTCGCGGCGGTCCGCATCGCCAAGGACCCGACGGAGTACGGCTTCGAGGCGCCCGCCCGCGCGGCGACGCCCTTCCATTTCGAGACCGTCAACGTCGATCGCCAGGTCTCGCTCCGTACCGCCGCCGGTCTCTGTGGCGTCGCGACCGCGGAGCTGGAGGAGCTGAACCCGGCGCTCCGCCGCGGCATCACCCCGAGCGGCTACGCGCTGCGTGTCCCGACCGGCGCGGCCGAGCCTCTGCGTGCGGCGCTCGCCAACTACGTCGAGCCCGTGCGCTCGGCGCGGCGGATCGCCGGCGCCGGCCGTCCGGTCGCGCGTCGGACCGAGATGGCGAGAGCCGATCGACGCAAGGTGATGGCGCGCGGCACGGCCCCGGGCCGCAGCGCGCGCACCGCCCTGAGCGGAGCGCGCCAGCGTCCCCAGGCGCGCGAAACGCAGTCCCGACATCGTGCGCGCGTCGCGCAGGGCGCGCGCGACGGCGGGAGCCACGGGCGGCGCGAGCGATCGCCCCTCCGGGTGGCGGGCGCGACGCCGCCGTCGGGCGGTGGCAAGGCATCGAAGGCCGCGCGCGCGCGACGCCCGCCCGGCTGATCAGGCCGGCGTCGCGCGCCGCGGGCCGCCGGCCCGCGGACGGCCGCGCGCGGTCTTCTTCGCGACCTTCGCGACCCTCGCGACCTTCGCCACGGTCGTCGAGGCGGCCGTGCCCTCCGGCACGGCCAGCTCGTCGAGATAGCGCAGCAGGGTGCGCACGCCGAATCCCGTCCCGCCCTTCGGCGTGTACGGCAGGTCCTTGTCGGCGAAGGCCGGGCCGGCGATGTCGAGATGCGCCCACGGCACCCCGTCGACGAACTCCTGCAGGAAGAGCGCGGCCGTGATGCTCCCCGCATGGCCGCCGCCGATGTTCTTGAGGTCCGCGACCGGGCTCTTGATGTCGTCGCGGTAGTCGGGGACGAGCGGCATCTGCCAGAGTGGCTCGCCGGTCTCCCGGCCGAGCGCGACCAGGCGATCGACGGTCGCCTGATCGTTGCCGTAGACGCCCGCCACCTGCGTCCCGAGCGCCACCATGCAGGCCCCGGTCAGGGTGGCGAGATCGACGATCACGTCCGGCTTGGTCGCAGCCGCCATCGCCAGGGCGTCGGCGAGGATGAGGCGTCCCTCGGCGTCGGTATTCAGCACCTCGACCGTCTTGCCGTTGTGGAAGCGGATGACGTCGCCCGGCTTCTGCGCCCTGCCGCTCGGCAGGTTCTCGGTGAGCGGGACGAAGCCGTCGACGTCGATCGCGGGGCGGAGCTTGCCGAGCGCCGCGAGCGTGGCGATCACCGCGGCCCCGCCCGCCATGTCGCATTTCATCGTCTCCATCGACTTGGCGGGCTTCAACGAGAGGCCGCCGGAGTCGAAGGTGACGCCCTTGCCGACGAGCGCCACGCGGCGCTGCGCGCCCTTGCCGCGATAGCGCAGGCGGATGAAGCGCGGCTCCTCCTGACTGCCGCGCGCGACCGCCATCAAGCCGGCAAGCCCCTCGCGCTCGATGCGGGCACGATCCCACACCTCGACCTCGACCCCCGCGGCGCGCGCGAGCTGCTTCGCCGCCGCCGCGATGAACGTCGGCGTCTTCACCGCCGCCGGCTCGTTGACCAGGTCGCGCACCACCGTGACGGCGGCGATCGTCGTGTCGATCGCGGCGAGACGCGCGGTCAGCGCCGCCGCGGGCGGAAGGCTCGGCGCGACCAGAACGAGCTCGGCGACCTCGATCGGCGCGTCCGCGTCCGACTTGTACTTGTCGAAGCGATACGTCGCGAGCGTGAAGCCCTCGGCGATCGCGGCGAGGTACGCGAGGTCGCTCGCATCGGACGCGGCGACGACCGCAACCCGGCGCGCGCCGACGCGTGCCGCCGCGCGGCAGGCGTGTCCCGCGGCACGCCGCCAGGCGTCGGGCGACCCGGTCGCATGCTCGCCGAGCCCCACCAGCGCCAGCAGACGGCGCTGGCCCTGCGCGAACGGCACCACCACGACCTGACCCTCGCGGCCGTGGAATCGCTCCGCGTCGACGGCGCGCGTGACCACGGCGCCGCCACGACCGCGCGCCAGCAGTCGCACGATGGCGCCGCGCTCCGCGCCGGCCGCGACCGGCACGACCACCATCTCCGCGCCGACGAAGCGCGTGTCGCCCGCACGAGCCCGGATTCTCACCGGCCTGCTTGTAGAGCCTTCCCGCCGGAGCGTCAATTCAAGTGGCGCCGTGCGTCGGACGACGATAGACGCGCACGTAGGGCGGCACGCCGACGCCGGCGATGACCCGCGCGTCCGCGACCGGCGTCTGCGGCACGACCCGCAACGGCAGCTCACCCGCCCAGACCGGGAGCGCGTAGTCCGCCTCGTCGTCGATGGGCGGCCCGGTGCGGGTCTTCGCCGATGCCTCCTCCAGCGACAGCGCCAGCACCAGCGTGCCCTTCATCTCCTGTGGATGCGGGGGCCGCACGTCCGGCCAGCGGCCGGGCACGATGTGCTCGGTGATCGCGCGCAGCGCCGCCAGCTTCTCGTCGAGATCGTCGACGATCCGCGCCCGACCGAACACGACCGCCGAGCGGTAGTTCATCGAGTGATGGAACGCGGAGCGCGCCAGCACGAGACTGTCGACGAGCGTGATCGTGACGCACACGTCCACGCCGCCCCCGACGGTCCGCAGCATGCGGCCGGCGGCCGACCCGTGCAGCAGGAGCGTATCGCCGCGCCGTCCGTAGGCGGTCGGCAGGACGACGGGACCGCCCGTCCCGACGAAGCCCACGTGGCACACGAGCCCCTCGTCGAGGATGCGGTAGAGCGTGGCGCGTTCGAACGAGCCGCGCTCGGAGCGGCGCTTCAAGGCGGTGCGCGGGGTGGTGGTGATCACGGCGTCCGTCAGGGTGTCCATTGACAAGCCTCCATTGTACTGGTACATAATATCGATCGTGCCAGCACAGTATGACATCCACGGAGGCACCGCAAGCGCCATTGGCGCGAGCGTCGAGCGGGCCATCCGCCGGGGACGGCTCGCCGCCGGCGATCCGCTGCCCACCGTGCGCGCCCTCGCCGCGCGGCTGCGCGTCAGCCCGGCGACGGTGATGGCCGCGTATCAGGGCCTGCGGCGGCGCGGCCTCCTGGTGGCGCACGGACGTGGCGGAACGCGCGTCAGCGGGCGCCCGCCGCTGGCGACGCGCGCCGCCCTGCCGCTGCCCCCCGACGTCCGCAACCTGATCGACGGCAATCCCGATCCCGCCCTGCTGCCGCGTCTCGATCGCGCGCTCGCGGCGGTCGACCGGCGCCCGCGCCTCTACACGGCGCGTGGCGCCGATCCCGCCCTCCTCGCGATCGCCGCGCGGCAGCTCGCGGCCGACGGCCTGCCGCGCGCCGCGCTCTGCGTCGTCGGCGGCGCCCTCGACGGCATCGAACGCGCCTTGCAGGCGCATCTCCGCCCCGGCGACCGCGTCGCGCTCGAAGACCCCGGGTACCACGCGGTCGTCGATCTCGCGCATGCCCTCGGCCTCACCATCGAGCCGATGCGCGTCGATCAGCACGGCCCGCTGCCCGACGAGATGGACCGCGCGCTGCGCCGCCCCGTGCAGGCCTGCATCGTCACCCCACGCGCACAGAACCCGACGGGGGCGGCCCTCGACCCGGCGCGCGTCGCCGAGCTGCGGCGCGTCCTCGGGCGTCATCCCGACACGCTCGTCATCGAAGACGACCACGCCGGGCCCGTCGCCGGCAGCCCCGCGTACACGCTGTGCGAGCCCGGCCGCGCCCGCTTCGCGATCGTGCGCTCCGTGTCGAAGTCGCTCGGCCCCGATCTGCGCCTCGCCGTCTTGAGCGGCGATGCCACGACGGTCGCCCGCGTCGAGGGCCGGCAGCTCATCGGCGCCGGCTGGGTGAGCCGGGTGCTGCAATCCCTGGTGCTCCACCTGTGGAGCGACGCGGGGACGACGCGTCTCCTGCAGCGCGCCGAGGCCGCGTACACGCGGCGGCGCGAGAGCCTGCTGCGCGCCCTCGCCGCCCAGGGCATCGCCGTGACCGGGCGCTCGGGCATGAACGTCTGGATCCCGGTCCCGGAGGAGGTGACGGCGGTGCGTCATCTGCTCGAGGCCGGTTTCGCCGTCAGCGCCGGCGAGCGCTTCCGCCTCGGCGTCCCCCCGGCGATCCGCGTCACCACGGCTACCATCCAGCCCGCCGAGGCCGCAGCCCTCGCCGCCGCGCTCGCGGCGCTGCTCGCCCCCTCGCGCCACACGCGCTCGGCATAGCGCCGGCGCCGCCCCGGCCACGGGGCAGGCGATTTGCAGCCGTACCGTGCGCCGGATAGACGAGGCCCGTGGCTCGCTCGCGGCGCGTTGCGCCCGCTCAGGACGGCACCCGCGTGGGACGCGAGCGTGCGCGCCCCTGGCGGATGGTGACGATGCTGGCGATCGTCGCCGCCGCCCTGGCGACCGCGGGGTGTCGCAGCGAGCGCGCGCCCTCCGGATTCCGGGTGGCGCTCCTCAGCCCGGGCCCGATCAGCGACGCCGGATGGAACGCCGCCGCCTACGAGGGCCTGCTGGCGGTGCGCGACCAGCTCGGCGCCGAGGTGAGTCAGGTGGAGACGCGCACGCCGCCCGAGTTCGAGGAGGCGTTCCGCGACTACGCGCGCCGCGGGTTCCAGCTCGCGATCGGCCACGGCTTCGAGTTCCAGGACGCCGCGGCGCGCGTCGGCGCCGAGTTTCCGAAGACGGTCTTCCTGACGACGTCGGGCAGCACCGTGCGTCCCAACGTCGCGCCGCTCGTGTTCCGCCTCGAGGACGCGACGTTCGTGCTCGGCTATCTCGCGGCCCGCATGGCGCCCGACGGCAAGGCCTGCGCCGTCGGCGGCATGGACATCCCGTCCGTGCGCGGGACGTTCGCGGCGTTCGAGGCGGGGGCCACGCACGCCCGCCCGGACTATTCCGTCACCGTCTCGTACATCGGCGGTTGGGACGACCTCGGAGCGGCGCGGACGGCCACGGCCGCGCTGATCGACCGTGGATGTCGCTTCGTGCTGCAGAACGCCGACGCCGCCGGGCCGGGCGTCTTCCAGGCGGCGGCCGAGCGCGGCATCTACGCCTTCGGCAGCAACCGCGCGCAGCACGACGTCGCGCCGAAGACGGTGCTGGCGAGCGCCGTGATCGACATCCCGCGCGCCTTCGTCGCGGTGGCGCGCGAGGTGCAGGAGGGCCGTTTCCACGCACGCGTGATCGAGGAGCGGATGGCGGACGGTGCCATCGCCGTGGTCTACAATCCCGGTCTCGTCGCGAGCATCCCCCCGGACGTGCGCCGCGACGTCGACGCGCTCGCCGAGGCCGTCCGGGCCGGCGCCGTCCACGCACCCTACGCCGCGCTGTGAGCGGCGGCGCGCGCACGCCGCGCCTGGCGCTGCGGGCGCTCGAGAAGCGCTACGGCGGGCATCGTGCGCTTGCCGGGGTGACGCTTGCGCTCGCCGGCGGCACCATCCACGGCCTGCTCGGCGAGAACGGCGCCGGCAAGTCGACCCTGGTGCGCATCGTGGCGGGCGCGCTGCGCCCGGACGGCGGCGAGGTGGCGATCGACGGCGTCCCGATGCCGTTCGCGGGGCCGCGCGCCGCCCGCGCCGCCGGGATCGGCGTCGTGTACCAGCATTTCGCGCTCGTCGGCGCTCTCAGCGTCGCCGAGAACCTCTTCCTCGGCCGTCCCGAGCAGTCGGCACGCCTCGTCTCGCCGGCGGGTCTCGCCGCCGCCGCGGCCCGCCTCGCCGAGCGGCACGGCATCGCGATCGGCGACCCGGCAACCCGCGTCGACGCGCTGCCCGTCGGCGCCCAGGCGCGCGTCGAGATCCTGCGCGCCCTCTCCGCGCCGGTGAAGGTGCTGCTGCTCGACGAGCCGACGGCGGTGCTGACGCCGGGCGAGATCGTCGATCTCTTCGCGACGCTCCGCCGCTTGCGCGATGCCGGGGTGCTGGTCGTGCTCATCACGCACAAGCTCGGCGAGGCCCTCGCCGTCTGCGACACCGTGACCGTGATGCGCGCCGGCACGGTGATCACGACGCTGCCCGCGCGCGACACCTCCGCGACCGCGCTCGCGCGCCTGATGATGGGAGGCGACGGGCCGGCGGCCGACGATGAGCCGGTCGCCGGAGGGGCGCCGCCGGCGCACCGTGCCCCACCGACGGCGCGCCCTGCTCTCGAGGTACGCCGGCTCTCGACGCGGCCGGCCGCCGGGCGCATCCCGCTCGCCGACATCCAGCTCGGCGTCGCGCCCGGCGAGATCTGCGGCGTCGCCGGTGTCGACGGCAACGGGCAGGACGAGCTCGCGGCGGCGCTCTACGGCCTCCTGCCCCGCGACGGCGAGGTGCGCGTCGACGGCACGCTCGTCCCGCCGTCCGATGTCGGTGCCGCGCAGCGCGCCGGCATCGCCTTCATCCCGGGCGATCGCCGCCGCGACGGTCTCGCGCTCCACCTGGCCATCTGGGAGAACGTGCTGCTGTCACGGCCGCTGCTCGCGCGTGCCGCGCGCGGACCGCTGCTCGACGTCCACGCCGCGCGCCGCGAGGCGCGCGCGCTCACCGACGACTATCGCATCGCCTACCGCCGGATCGAGGAGCCGATCGCGGATTTGTCGGGCGGGAACCAGCAGCGGCTCGTCATCGCCCGCGCCCTGGCGGCGGGACCGTCGGTGCTCGTCGCGGTGAACCCGACGCGTGGGCTCGACATCGGCGCCACTGCGCACGTGCACGCGACCCTCGGGCGCATCGCCGCGGCGGGCACCGCGGTGCTCCTCGTCTCGACCGACCTCGACGAGCTGCGCGCGTTGTGCGCGCGCCTCTTCGTGCTCTACCGGGGCGCGCTGCGCGGACCGGTCGCGAGCGGTGACGGGTCGCGGCTCGGGGCGCTCATGGCGGGCATCGGCTCGTGACGGCGCTCCGCCCCGCGCTGCGCGCGCTCGCGGCGGTCGGGGCCGCGCTCGCGGCGAGCCTGCTCTTGCTCCTCGCCTCGGGCCGTCCGCCCCTTCCCGCGCTCGGCGCGCTCGTCGCCGGCGCCTTCGGCGATCGCTACGCCCTCACCGATACGATCCTGAAGACGTGCCCATTGCTCCTCACCGGGCTCGCGGTCGCGCTCGCGTTTCGCGCCGGGGTCTGGAACATCGGAGCGGAAGGCCAGCTCCTCGTCGGCGCACTCGCCGCAACCACCGTCGGACACGCCGCCGGCGCGGCGCCGTTTCCCCTGCCGCTGCTCGCCGCGCTCGTCGCCGCCGGCGCCGCCGGCGCCCTCTGGTCGGGCATCGCGGCCGTCCTGCGCGTGCGGCGGAACGTCAACGAGATCGTCGCGACGATCATGCTGAACTTCGTGGCGGCCCGCCTGCTCGGCTGGGCCGTCCATGGACCGCTGATGGAGGCGGCCGGACGCTACCCGCAGAGCGATCCCCTTCCGCCGTCGGCGCTGCTGCCGATGGTCGCCGGCCGCGTGCACGCGGGCGCATTGCTCGCGCTCCTCCTCGCGGGGCTCGCATGGGTCCTGCTCTTCCGCACGACCATCGGCTTCCGGTGGCGGGTCGTCGGGGACAACCCCCGCGCCGCCCGGGTCGCCGGCTTCTCACCCGACCGCGCGATCCTCACGGCGATGCTCACGAGCGGCGGGCTCGCGGGCCTCGCCGGCGCGATCGAGGTGCTCGGCGTCACGGGGCGGCTCTTCGAGCAGCTCTCGGGCGGCGGCGGCTACACCGCGATCGCCGTCGCCCTCACGGCCGGACTGCATCCGGGCGGCGTGACGCTCGCCGCCCTCTTCTTCGGCGCCCTCGCCGCCGGATCGGGCGCCATGCAGCGGGTCGCGGGAGTCTCCGCCGTCTTCGTCGCGATCGTGCAGGCGACGACGCTGCTCGCGCTGCTCGCGCTGCAGGCGCCGCGGCTGCGACCCGCGTCCACGGAGGCGCCGTGACGGTCGACCCGATCGGCCTGGTGGCGGCAACCCTCGGGCTCGCGACGCCGCTCCTCCTCGCCGCGCTCGGCGAGCTCATCAGCGAGCGCGCCGGCATCCTCAACGTCGGCGTCGAGGGTTTCATGCTCGTCGGCGCGTTCGCGGGCATGTTGGGCTCGTACGGGAGCGGCAGCCCGACGGTCGGCATGCTCGCGGCCTGCGCCGGCGCGCTGGCATTGGCGGGGCTCTTCGCCCTGTGGGTCGTGGTGCTCGACGTCGAGCAGGTGGTTGCCGGCGTCGCGGTCAACCTGCTGGCGCTCGGCGCGACCGGCGTCCTCTATCGGGCGGTCTTCGGCACGACCGGCAGCGCGCTCACGGTCGCGACGTTCGCGCCGCTGCCGGTCGCACCCGACGTGGCCGCGCTGGCTCCGTTGCGCCAGCCGGCCCCCGCGTACGTCGCGCTCGCGCTCGTGCCCGCCGTCTGGTTCTTTCTGGCCCGCACCCGGCTCGGCCTCAGGCTGCGCGCCGCGGGCGAGGCCCCGCACGCGGCCGAGAGCGTCGGCGTGGACGTCGGTGTCGTCCGCTTCGGCGCGGTGCTCGTCGCCGCGCTCTTCGCGGGCGCCGCCGGGGGCTACCTGTCGCTCGCCTATTCCAACACCTTCGTCGAGGGCATGTCGGCGGGCCGTGGGTTCATCGCGCTCGCCATCGTCGTGTTCGGGCGCTGGCGCCCCCTCGGCATCCTCGTCGGCGCGTGGCTGTTCGGCGCCGCCAACGCGCTACAGTTCCAGCTCCAGGCGGCCGGCGTCGCCGTGCCGTATCATCTCCTCCTGATGCTGCCGTACGTCCTGACGCTCCTCGTGCTCGCCCTCGCGAGCCGCGACGCGCGCGGCCCGGGGGCGCTGGGGCAGCGCCGCAGCGTCGGCGCCGCGGCGGATTGAGCCGTCGGCGCGGTGCCCCCGGCTGCCGTCTGGCCGCCGGCCCGCGCGCGCCGGTATCGTGAGGGCATCGCACGGGGTACGATCGCCGCCATGCCCGCGCCTCCGAGCCCGAGCGACCTCCGCACTGCCGCCCGCCTCCTCGGCGAGGCCCGGCATCTCGTCGTGTTGACGGGCGCCGGCATCAGCACCGAGTCGGGCATCCCCGACTTCCGCAGCCCGGGCGGTCTCTGGTCGCGCTACGACCCGACCGAGCTCACGTTCCAGCGCTTCTGCGCCAGCGCCGAGACGCGACGGATCTACTGGGAGATGGGCCGGGAGCTGTACCCGGTGCTGAAGAACGCGCACCCGAACGCCGCGCATCGTTTCCTCGCCGCCCTCGAGCGGCGCGGCCGCCTGCGGCGCCTGGTGACGCAGAACATCGACGGCCTGCACCAGCGCGCCGGCAGCTCCGCCGAGCGGGTGATCGAGATCCACGGCACCGCGCTCGAGGTCGCCTGTCTCACCTGCGGCGAACGCCAGGACAGGGATCCCGTGCAGGCGCGATTCGCCGCCGGCGACCTCGACCCCCACTGCCCCTGCGGCGGGCTGCTGAAGCCGGCGACGATCTCGTTCGGACAGGCGATGCCCGAACGGGAGACCGCCATGGCCATGGCCGACGCCGCCGAAGCCGACGTCTTCCTCGTCGTCGGCTCGTCGCTCGTCGTCTATCCCGCCGCCAGCCTCCCCGGCATCGCGCTCGAGAACCGGGCCCGCGTCGTCATCGTCAACCGCGAGCCGACCCCGTACGACCAGGTCGCGACGCTCGTCCTCCACGGCGCCGCCGGCGCCATCCTCACCGCCGTCGCCGCCGAGCTCGACCTCCCCCTCGCCGACGGATGACGCGCCCGCGCACACGGGGGCGAAATCAAAAAAACAGCCGCTTCGCGAGGAACCAGACGAGGGCGCCGCCGATCGCATAGGCCGCCACGCCCTCGATCAGGCCGATGCCCCGGGTGAACGCGAAGACCGCCAGCACCAGCAGCGTCGACACGACGGCGACGACGCGCTCGATGCGCTCCTCGCGCGAGCGGGTCGCCTGCACGTGCCGCGCGACCTCGGCGCCGCAGTGCGGACAGCGTCCGCCGGGCTTGCGGCGCAGCCGAGCGCCACAGCCCGGGCAGTGGACGGCGATCGCGAGCGGCATCGCCGGTCAGAAGACGAGCGGCGGGCGCTCGGCGGCGGTGGACAGGAGGCTGCGCACGACGCCGAGGACACGCGGCGCCAGGCCCGCGAGATCACCCGGGTCGGCGAGACCGCCCGCCGCGAGCACGGTCCCGGCAAGGGAGGACGGCGCACCGCCGTCGGGAAGAAAGCGCACCAGGAACGGCATCGCGGCCAGAACGCGCTCGCCGCGCAGCAGGGGAGCGACCAGCTCGACCGCCTCGTGCAGGGGGTCGTGCGCCGCGAGGCGGCTCACGAGGGTGCGACGCAGCACGCCGGCGCGCGGCCGCCGCACCAGGGCGAGGCGTGACGTCGCCGGCACGTCGAGGCGGCGCTTCAGCTCGTCGAGCGACTCCTCGATGCCGCCCAGGGCATCGACCAGCCCGCGGGCGTGGGCCTGCCGTCCCGTCCAGACACGGCCCTGCGCGACGCTCTCCACCGCGGCGACGGTGAGGCTCCGCCCCGCCGCGACCTTGCCGACGAACTCGCCGTAGAACGCCTCGGCCTCGTGACGCAGACGGCCGAGGTTCTCGTCGTCCAGCGGAACGTAGTCCGAGTGGCGGCCCGCATTGCCGCGAACCAGGAGCTCCTTGGTGAGGCCGAGGCGATCGTACAGGCCGCGCAGCACGGGCTTTCCGGCGAGGACGCCGATCGATCCCGTCAAGCTGGCGGGCTCGGCCGTGACGTGATCGGCGGCGGCGGCGAGGTAGTACCCGCCCGAGGCGGCGACGTCGCCCATGCTGATCACCACCGGCTTCCGCCGCCGCGCCTGCACCACCTCGCGCCACATGAGGTCGGAGGCGAGCCCCGAGCCGCCGGGGCTGTCGACGCGCACCAGGATCGCGGCGATGCGGGCGTCCTCCGCCAGCGCCCCGATGGCGCGCCGGAAGCCGCGCCAGCCGTTCACCCGCGTGCTGCCGCCCGGCAGCGACTCCCCGCCGATCGCGCCGCTCACCGTCAGCAGGCCGATCGTCGGCGCGTCGAGGGCCGCACGGCGCGTGGCGATCGCGCGCCGCCGCCGGTAGGACGCGAGCGCGATGGGCGGCCGGTCGCCGACGCGCGCCTCGACGGCGGCACGCACCTGATCGGGATACGCGAGCTCGTCGACGAGGCCGCGCGCGAGCGCATCGGCGGCGAGCAGCGGCCCGTCCGCGAAGGCGGCGCGTACCGCATCCGGGCCGAGGTGCCGCTCCGCCGCGACGTCGCAGACGAGCTGATCGTAGATGTCGTCGAGCAGTGCCTCCGCCATCTCGCGATGCTCGGGCGACATGTCCGTGCGCGTGAGCGGCTCGGCGGCGGACTTGAAGCGGCCGGCGCGGGTGAGCTGCGCCTGGACGCCGAGCTTGTCGAGCGCCCCCTTCAGGAACAGCACCTCGCTGGCGAGGCCCGTCGCGTCGAAGGCGGCCGCCGGAGCGAGCAGCACCCGCGAGGCGGCGCTCGCCAGGTAGTAGTCGCGCATGCCCGGTTGCGTCAGGTAGGCCCAGACGGGCTTCCCGGCGGCACGGATTGCGAGCACGGCGCGACGCAGGCTCTGCAGGCTGCCCCAGCCGGCGGCGAGCCCGTGCACGTCCAGCACGATCATGCGCAGGTCGGCGTCGTCGCGCGCGCTGCGCAGGACGGAGAGGAGCGAGAGCAGGTCACCGGCGGGCGACGACCGCCCGAGCTCGCGCAGGCGAAGCGCGCCCGGCACCTCGGGCAGGTCACCGGTCAGCTCGAGACGCAGCACGTGGAACGGCCGACGCGTCCGCCGCCAGCGGCCGACGGTGTCCGCCACCGCGAGGAGAGCGCCGACCGCCCGGCGGCGCGCCCGACGAACAAAAAGAGCGGCAGGGGATGGCCCCTGCCGCTCGTGGGAACCGCCGGCGCCGCCGGCGCGCGCGCCCGGCGTCTCCGGAGCCGCCGTGCGCGTCTCCTCAGGCACCGCTGGCGCGCCGCAACGTGCCGCCGTCGACCTCGGCGGACGAATCCGGCCGCTCGGCCGGATTCGTGCCGGTCTCGCGGGCGTGCGCACGCCGCGCGTCCCGCCACTTGGCCAAACCCTCCCGCATGTAGTCGGGATCGAGGCCGAGCGTGTCGCACACGTTCGGGAACGAGAAGAACCAGGTCGGATTGTCGCCCATGATCCATTCCTCGGCGTCGAGGAAGAGCTGGCGCTGCTTCGGGTTCGCCGCGTCCACGTGCTTGAGAAAACAGTGCAGCGCGTCCTCGAGCACGGCGACGACGAGACGGCGTTCGGCGCTCAGATCGCCGCGGCCGTGGAGCACGGCAAAAAATTGCGCCGGCAGCATGGCATCGGGTGCCAGCGTGCCGCTGAATCGTTCGTCCAATGTGGATTCCATAGTCATGACACCCCCTCTCGGAGATCGAGCCGTCTTAGACGGACGACGGCGGGGCATATTCGCCCGGCGATCCGGTTCCCCCTCCCGATCCGCGCGCCACGTCGAGGGTGCGCGCACGGACATCGGCGAGCGTGGTGCTCGCGAACACCTCCATCACGCGTTTCTGCGCCTCCTGCCACACCCACAGCATTCCGCAGTGCGGAAACATCGTGCATTCGTGCGTGTCGCCGCTGGCGCCCACGCAGACGTTGAGCGAGACCGGTCCTTCGATCGCCTCGATGACATCCTTGAAGGTAACCATCTCCGGCGCGCGCGCCAGCGTGTAGCCACCCTGCGCGCCGCGCGTCGAACGCACGATCCCGTGGTGGATGAGGTCCTGGATGATCTTCTCGAGGAACTTCTTCGGCACGCCCTCGCGCGTCGCGATCTCGGTGACGGACGAAGGCCGTCGATCGTCGCTCCGCATGGCGAGGTGGATCGCCGCCCGCAGGGCGTAGTCGATCTTTCGGCTGATTTGCATGACGGCCATGGCGTGCTCCTTCGCCTCAGTCCCGGCGCTCGCGGTATTCCTCGAGCCAGGCCATCTGGATGGCCTCCAGGGCGCCTTCGGTCGAGGCTTTCGGATCGTCGTCGAAATCATCGAGCTCGGTCACCATGCGATGGAGATCCGTGAACCGCACCGTGAGCGGATCGAGCCCCTCGTGCGCGTCCGCCAGCTCGATCGCGAGATCCTCGGTGTCGTCCCATCTCAGACCCATGGTGACACGTCCTTCTGCTCGAGCGCCTGACGCAGCGACGCCGACATGATCCGCTGCGCGAACGGGGTGGAGACCTCGTTCAGTCGATCGGTCCGGTCGCGGATGCCGTTGTGATCGCTGCCTGCGAGCGTCTCCCGCACCACGTCGATGGCGGCGCGGATACGCTCCGCCTCGCCCTCCTCGAGCAGGCTCGCGGAGTCGCGCAGCGCGCCCTCGGTCTGCCGGATCACGGTCTCGGCGTCGGTCCGCGCCTCGGCGAGGAGGCGTGCCGCGACGTCGGCCTCGGCGTAGTCGATCGACTCCTCGAGCATGCGCTCGATCTCCTCGTCGGTCAGCCCGTACGACGGCTTGACGTCGACGGAGCGCTCCTTGCCCGTGCGCACGTCGCGCGCGGTGACGTTGAGGATGCCGTTCGCGTCGATCATGAAGATCACCTCGACGCGCGCGAAGCCCGCCGGCGCGGGCTCGATCGGAATCGAGAAGCGCGACAGGCTGCGACAGTCGACGGCGAGCTCGCGCTCCCCCTGCAGGACGTGCACGTCCACGGCGGTCTGCCTGTCGACGGCCGTGGTGAAGGTCTCGGAGACGCTCGTCGGGATGGTGGTGTTGCGCTCGATGAGGCGCGTCATCACGCCGCCCATGGTCTCGATGCCGAGCGACAGAGGCACGACGTCGAGAAGGAGCATGTCCTTCCGCCGGCCGCCGAGGATGCCGGCCTGGATGCCCGCCCCGAGCGCGACCACCTCGTCCGGGTCGAGCTCGCAGAGCGGCTCGCGGCCGAACAGCTCCCGCACGCGGGCGCGCACGAGCGGGATGCGCGTGCTCCCGCCGACCAGGACCACGGCGTCGATCTGCTGCGGGGCGAGGCCGGCATCCCGCAGCGCCTGACGGCAGGGGACGAGCGTCCGCTCCACGATCGGCGCGATGAGCGATTCGAGCTGCGCGCGGTCGAGCGTGCGGGTGAGTCGCATGCCGTCGGGCAGCGTCATCGTGACGTCGGTCCGTTCCGCCGCCGAGAGGCGGCACTTGGCGTCCTCCGCGGCGCGGCGCGCCAGCGCCTGCACCTCGCGGCTGGCCGCGATCGCCGGCGGCAGGTCCGCGCCCTCGAGCAGCCAGGCCGCGAGCCGCTCGTCGATGTCGTCGCCGCCGAGACGGGTGTCGCCGTTCGTCGCCTTGACCTCGAAGATGCCGCGCTCGAGCTGGAGGATCGAGATGTCGAACGTCCCGCCGCCGAAGTCGTATACGGCGACGGCACCTTCCGTCCGCCGATCGAGGCCGTAGGCCAGGGCCGCGGCCGTGGGCTCGTTGACGAGCCGCAGCACCTCGAGGCCCGCGAGCCGTCCGGCGTCCTTCGTCGCCTGGCGCTGGCTGTCGTTGAAGTACGCGGGCACCGTGATGACGGCCTTGCGGACGTCCGTGCCGAGCGCGGCCTCGGCGCGCCGCTTCAGCTCCCGCAGGACGAGCGCCGAGATCTCGGGCGGCGAGTAGGAGCGCTCGCCGACGCGGAAGCGCACCGTCGCCTGGTCGCGCTCGTCGAATGTGTAGCGCTGGCGGTCGACCGCGCTCACGTGCGCGAGGCCGAGCCCCATGAACCGCTTGGCGGATTGGATGGTGGTGGCGGGCTCGAGCGCCGCGCGCGCCCGCGCCGCGTCGCCGACGTCGCGCACGGCGCCGTCGCTCGTGAACGACACGACGGACGGGACGATGGCGCGCCCGCTCTCGCGGTCGACGACCACCTGCGGCCGGCCGTCGTCGTCGAGGTAGGCGACGAGGCTGTTCGTGGTGCCGAGATCGATGCCGACTATACGCTCCACTGCGGCTCCAGCTCCTTCTCGACGTCGCGCAGCAAGGTGCGGACGTAGTGCAGCTCGGACAGGATGGCCTTGGTCTCCGCCAGCTCGGCGGCGCCGCCGCCGTCGCTGCGGCGGAAGTTCTCCTCGAGCCGGGCGGCGAATGCCTCCATGCGTGCGCGCAGGTCGCCGCGGATCGCCTGCACCTCGGCCTCGGCCGCTGCCCCGTCGCTGCCGGCACGCGCCGCCCGCAGCTCCTCGAGCTTCTCCTGTACGTCGAACACGAGGGCGGCAAGCTCGGGCGGCACCCGCTCGTTGTCGCGGCCGAGCGACTCGCCGTGCAGCGACAGCCAGTACAAGCCGCGCCGCACGGGATCCCGCAGGGTGCGATAGGCGTTGTTCACCAGCGCGGTGGCGCGGACGCTGGCGTCGCGCTCGGCCGGCGGACGATCCTGCAGGAGGTCGGGATGGAAGCGCCGCGAGAGCGCGTAGTAGCGCTCGGCGAGATCGTCCGGATCGAGCGCGAGGCGGCGCGGCAGGCCGAAGAGGTTGAAGTAGTCAGCCTCGCTTTCGGCGCGCGGCGCCGACGTCGCAACGCCGCACCCGCCGCACGCGAGCTGGCCCACGGTCGGCTTGCCACAACTGAGGCAGAGAATGGTGTCTGTCGTGTTCGTCATCGTGCTGTCGCGCCGGGCGCATCGGGGCTCAGACGGTGAACGAGGCGCCGCAGCCGCACGACCGCTTGATGTTCGGGTTGCGCAGCTGGAAACCCGACTCCATCAGGCCCTCCTCGTAGTGCACCTCGGTTCCGTTCAGGTAGAGGAAGCTCTTGCGGTCGACGAGGACCTTCGCCCCGTCGTTCTCGAAGACCTTGTCGCCGTCGCGCGGGCTGTCGAGATCCATCTTGTACTGCAGGCCCGAGCAGCCGCCGCCGACGACCTTGAGACGCAGGCCCTTGTCGGGCTGGTCGACGAGGCTGTGGATCTTCTTCGCGGCTTCGTCGCTGACGGTGATGCCTGCCATCTAGACCGCTTTCTTCTCTTCCTGGTCCGTGCCCGCCTTGCGGTTCTTCCAATCGGAGACGGCGGCCTTGATCGCGTCCTCGGCCAAAACCGAGCAGTGGATCTTCACCGGCGGCAGGTTGAGCTCCTGGACGATCTGCGTGTTGCGGATCGCGAACGCCTCGTCGATCGTCTTGCCCTTCACCAGCTCGGTGACGTAGCTCGAGCTCGCGATCGCGCTGCCGCAGCCGAACGTCTTGAACCGCGCGTCCTCGATCACGCCCGTTTCCGAGATCTTGAGCTGCAGCTTCATGACGTCGCCGCACTCGGGCGCACCGACGATGCCCGTCCCGACGTTGGGCTCGTCCTTCGCGAAGCTGCCGACGTTGCGCGGATTCTCGTAGTGGTCGAGAACTTTCTCGCTGTACGACATCGTTGGATCCTCTCTCCCGGCCTAGTCGCGGGCCCAATTGAAGTTCTTGAGGTCGACACCTTCCTTCGCCATCTCGTAGAGCGGCGACATGGCGCGCAGCCGCGTCACCTCGTGCACGACCCGGTCGCTCACGTACTCGACCTCGTCCATCGTGTTGAAGCGTCCGAGGCCGAAACGGATCGACGTGTGCGCAAGGTCGTCGCCGACGCCGAGGGCGCGCAGCACGTACGACGGCTCGAGCGTCGCCGAGGTGCAGGCCGATCCCGACGACACGGCGATGTCCTTGAGCCCCATCAGCAGCGACTCCCCCTCGACGAACGCGAAGCTGAGGTTGAGGTTGCCGGGGAGCCGCCGCGTCGGATGACCGTTCAGATAGACCTCGTCGAGCTGACTGGTGATGCGCTCGTGCAGGCTGTCGCGCAGGCGGAGCAGGTGCTCGGTCTCGCTCGGCAGCAGCTCGCCGGCGAGCTCGCACGCCTTGCCGAGGCCGACGATGCCGGTCACGTTGAGCGTCCCGGAGCGCATGCCGCGCTCGTGCCCGCCCCCGTCCATCTGCGGCGCGAGCCGGACGCGGGGATTGCGGGCGCGCACGTACAGGCCGCCGATGCCCTTCGGACCGTAGATCTTGTGCGCGCTGAACGACATCAGATCGATGCCCATCGCCTCGACGTCGACCGGCAGCTTGCCCACGCCCTGCGTCGCGTCGCTGTGGAAGAGGATGCCCTTCTCCTTGGCGATCCTGCCGATCTCCGCGAGCGGCTGCACCGTGCCGATCTCGTTGTTGGCGTGCATGATCGAGATGAGGATCGTCTTGTCGGTGATCGCCTTGCGCACGTCCTCGGGGTCGACCAGGCCGGCCTCGTCGATGGGCAGGTACGTGACCGTCGCGAGGCCCTTGCGCTCGAGCGCCTTGCAGGTGTCGAGGATGGCCTTGTGCTCGGTCGGGACCGTGATGATGTGGTTGCCCTTCTCCTTGTAGAACTCGATCACGCCCTTGAGCGCGAGGTTGTCGGACTCGGTCGCGCCGCTGGTGAAGATGATCTCCTTCGGCTTGGCGTTGATCAGCGCCGCCACCTGCTCGCGCGCGCGATCGACGGCGGCCTCGGCCGTCCACCCGAAGGAGTGGTTGCGGCTGGCGGCGTTGCCGAACCGCTCCGTGAAGTAGGGAAGCATCGCCTCCAGCACCCGGGGATCGACGGGCGTGGTGGCGTGATTGTCCATGTACACGAGTCGCGTCATTCCCTCTGGCCTCCAGGTATACCTAAATCAGATCGGTTGAGTCTGATTTAACTCGCGCGCCTCGGCGCGTCAACCACAGGCATTTCACTCGAAAAAACACAATCTTATCAGCGATGATGCCCGTAATTCAGACCGGATGAGTCTTCTATCGGGCCCGCGAGGACGTGTCAACGGGTGCGCGCCGACCGGCCGGGCGCGTCGGGGGCGATCCCGAGGGCGGCGCGGAGGTACGCACCGGTGTGGGAGCCCGGGGTCCTGGCGACCTGCTCCGGGGTGCCGCAGGCGATGACGCGGCCGCCGCTCGTCCCGCCCTCCGGACCGAGATCGACCACGCGATCGGCGCTCTTGATGACGTCGAGGTTGTGCTCGATCACGACGACCGTGTTGCCCTGCTCGACGAGGCGCTCGAGCACGCCGAGCAGGCGGCGGACGTCCTCGAAATGCAGACCGGTCGTCGGCTCGTCGAGGATGTACAGGGTCTTTCCGGTCGCCCGGCGCGCCAGCTCGCGCGCGAGCTTCACCCGCTGCGCCTCGCCGCCGGAGAGCGTCGTGGCCGCCTGGCCGAGCTGGATGTAGTCGAGACCGACGTCGTGCAGGGCGAGCAGCTTCGTCTTGATCCGCGGGAAGCTGCCGAGGAAGTCGAGCGCCTCGCCGACGGTCAGGGCGAGCACGTCGGCGATGCTCTTGCCGCGGAACAGCACCTCGAGCGTCTCGCGCGCGTAGCGCCGGCCGTTGCAGACCTCGCAGGTGACGTAGACGTCCGGCAGGAAGTGCATCTCGATGCGGATCACCCCGTCGCCGTGGCACGCCTCGCAGCGTCCGCCCTTGACGTTGAACGAGAAGCGGCCCGGCTCGTAGCCGCGGGCGCGCGCCTCGGGGAGCTGCGCGAAGACGTCGCGGACGTGCGCGAAGAGCCCGGTATAGGTGGCGGGGTTGGAGCGCGGCGTGCGCCCGATCGGCGCCTGATCGACGTCGATCACCTTGTCGAGGAGCTGCCAGCCGAGGAGCTCGTCGTGCGCGCCCGCCTGCTCGCGGCTGCCGGAGAGCCGTTGCGCGAGCGCGCGATAGAACGTGTCGATCACGAGCGAGCTCTTGCCCGAGCCGGAGACGCCGGTCACGCACGTCATGGCGCCGAGCGGTATCTCGAGGGTGACGCTCCGCAGATTGTGCTCGCGCGCGCCGCGCAGCGTGACGGTCCAGCCGCGTCCGGCGCGCCGCTCGCGCGGTAGCGGGATCTCGAGCTCGCCGCTCAGATAGCGCCCCGTGAGCGACCGCGGGTCCGCCATCACCTCGAGCGGCGTGCCCGCGGCGATCACCTCGCCGCCGTGCACGCCGGCGCCGGGACCCATGTCGATCAGATGGTCGGCCGCGAGGATGGTGTCGCGGTCGTGCTCGACGACCAGCACCGTGTTGCCGAGGTCGCGCAGGCGCTGCAGCGTCGCCAAGAGCCGCGCGTTGTCGCGCTGGTGCAGGCCGATCGAGGGCTCGTCGAGGATGTAGAGCACGCCGCTCAGCCCGGAGCCGATCTGCGTCGCCAGCCGGATGCGCTGCGCCTCGCCGCCCGACAGCGTCGCGCTGGCGCGGTCGAGCGTGAGGTAGTCGAGGCCGACGCGCGCGAGGAACTCCAGCCGCTCCCGTACCTCCTTCAGCACGAGGCGCGCGATCTCCGCCTCCTGCGGCGCGAGCTCCAGCGTGTCGAAGAAGCGGCGCGCCTCCCCGACAGGCAGGGCGCAGAGCGCCGGCAGCGTCTTGCCGCCGACGGTGATCGCGAGGCTCTCCTTGCGCAGCCGCGCGCCGCCGCACGCCTCGCACGGGCGCGCGCTGCGGAGCTGCTCCAGCTCCTCGCGCCGCCACGGCGACTCGGTCTTCCGGTAGCGCTCCTCGAAGAACGCGACGAGCCCCTTCCAGGCGAGGTCGAAGGTGTAGCGCTTCGGCCCCTTGCGGTACTCGACCGAGATCTCCGTGCCGCCCGTTCCCTCGAGCACGACGCTGCGCGCGCGCGCGTCGAGGTCGGCGAACGGCACGTCGATCGCGAAGCCGTGGGCGCGTCCGAGGGCCGCGAAGACCTCCTGCAGGTACGACGCCGTCTTGCGATCCACTCCCGCGACCGCGCCCGTGGCGAGGCTCTTCCGCACGTCCGGGATGAGCAGCGCCGGGTCGAAGTAGGGCCGCACACCGAGGCCGTTGCACGCCGGGCAGGCGCCGAGGGGGCTGTTGAAGGAGAAGAGCCGCGGGCTCAGCTCGGGGAGCGAGATGCCGCAGTCGGCACAGGCGAAGCGCCGGCTGAAGACCATCTCCTCGTCCAGCGCGTCGCCGTCCCCGAGCCGTTCCACCCGCACCACCTCGTCGCCGTGGCGGAACGCCACGTCGAGGGAGTCGGCGAGCCGCTTCTCGATGCCGGGCCGGACGACGATCCGATCGACCAGCACCTCGATCGTGTGCGCCGCGCTCTTCGCCAGCGTGATGTCGTCGCCGAGGTCCCGCACGGCACCGTCGACGCGGACCCGCACGAAGCCCGCCTGGCGGAGATCGGCGAGCTCCTTGCGGTGCTCGCCCTTCCGGGCGCGCACGACCGGCGCGTAGAGGTAGAGGCGGGTGCGCTCGGGAAAGGCGAGCAGGCGATCGACCACCTGCTCGATCGTCTGCGAGCGGATCGGCTTGCCGCAGCCCGGGCATTGCGCGCGCCCGGCGCGGGCGTAGAGGAGGCGCAGATAGTCGTAGATCTCGGTGACGGTGCCGATGGTCGAGCGCGGGTTCTTGCCGCCCGTCTTCTGCTCGATGGCGATCGCCGGCGACAGCCCCTCGATCGCGTCGACGTCGGGCTTCTCCATCTGCTCGAGGAACTGGCGCGCGTAGGCGGAGAGCGACTCGACGTAGCGCCGCTGGCCCTCGGCGTAGAGCGTGTCGAAGGCGAGCGACGACTTGCCGGAGCCGGAGAGGCCGGTGACGACGACCAGCCGCTCGCGCGGGATCTCGACGTCGACGTTCTTGAGGTTGTGCTCGCGCGCGCCGCGGACGACGATGCGGTCGGGCATCGCCGCTCACGCTATCAGGGGGCGGGAGGGCGGAACAACGACGCCCGGACCGGGTGGCCGGGCGTCGTTCGTCGATGGTCGGCTACTTCGCGACCGTGCCGATGATGGTCAGGAAGACGCTCCCGTTGCCGCCGGGACACGTCACGTCGTCGCCCGTGTTCAGCGGCGAGTCCACGGTGACCGTCACCGTCGCGAGCTGCATCGAGGGCGTCGCCGCGGGTATCGGCGTTCCGCCGCTCGGCGCGGGCTGCGGCGCCGGCGGCTGATTCGGGTTGGAGATCACGATCGGGAAGACGTTCACCCCCGGCACGAGGATGCCCACCGTGTTCAGGTTCGTATCCGGGATCCCGAAGGAGGTCGGGATGACGGTCACGTTCGAGCCCGCCACCGTTACCTTCGTGGTGCCGACGAGCGCCGAGCCGATGTCGTCGGAGATCTGGACGTTGAGCACCGCGGTCTCGCCGAAGTCGAGGGCGAAGGTCGGAGGATCGCTCGCGATCTGGGAGACGCCCGAGAAGACGATCGGCATCTGCGCGGAAATCAGGATCTGGTCGTCCCAGATGCCGTTCGGCACACCGTCGTAGACACCGTTGTTGTTGTTGTCGACGAAGAACTCGCCCGGATCGAAGACTCCGTTCTCGTTGGCGTCGAGGAAGACCTCCGGAGCTTGATCGACGAACGGCTCGCCCGGATCGTACTGGCCGTTGCCATTGAGGTCGGTGTAGGTCTCCTGACCGGTGGTGACGACCATCACCTCGACGCGACGATCGGCCGGAATCGGCAGCTGGGAGATGAGCTCGGCGAATGCCGCCAGGCTGTCGCCGGTCAGCCCCTGGGCCACGATGCCCCCGCCCTCCGCGAAGAAGCTGACCGCGCTGCCGATCGGAATCTGGTTGCCGAACTGGTCGGACAGGCCGGCGCGGATGCGATCCTCGAGCCCGAAGGTGACCGAGCCCGCCATGTTCAGACACTCCGCCGCGATGCTCATGTGCGCCGCCGCGGGATTGAGGGCCGTCCCGATCGTGATCGGGATCGCGCGGGCGCGGATGCTCGTGCCGCGGATCGTCGCCGTCACCTCGACCGGGCCCGGACGCGTGCCGGTCGTGATCGTGGCGGAGACGAAGCCCTTGCTGCTCAGCACGGAGGTCGGGGCGATGGTCTCGCCGCCGTTCGGTCCGAACAGGTTGAAGTCGACGACGGTGCCGTCGAGGGCGGCGCCCCCGTGATTGTCGAGCACCGCGAACACGACGTCGACCGCCTGGGCGAAGCCGGAGCCGCGCACGCCGAGCTGCGTGCGCGTCGTCGGCGTGCCGGCGTTGTCGTCCGCCGAGCCGATCAGGCCCGGCACCCGCAGGCCGAAGAACTCGATCGACGCCGCCGCGCCCGCGGGCTGGCCGATCGTCACCACGGCGCTGCGCGCGAGGAGATTCGTGCCGTCGACGCGAGCGACGACCACCGCGCCTCCGGCGGTCGATCCGGCCTGGAGCACGACGCCGACGAAGCCGTTGCTGGTGCGGTCCTTCGTCTGGGTGAGCCGCGCGTCGGACGGACCCTCGATCGAGAAGACCACCCGGATGCCGTTCTTGGCCGGACGCCCGTCCGCGTTGAGAAGGCGGAACTGGATGAACGAGCCCTGGGGGTTGGCCGATCCGATCGGCCCGATCGACGACTGGAAGACGGTCGACCCGTCCGAGGCGGTCGTGTCCGAGGTCGAATCGGGGGCCACGAACTCGATCAGCACGGCCGCGCCGCTCGGACCGGGCGTGCCGCCCGGATTCTGGGTGTTGTCGTTGGTCCCGAAGCTTTCGCCGCCGTGACCGCCGCATCCCCAGACCACCAGTAAGATCGCCGCGGCAACCGCAGCCGCCCCGGCCCGCCAATCCGACCGCCTCATCACGAACCTCCCCCGCTCAATCGGAAACGACGATGGCCTCGCGGACGTCCGGCTCCTTGCGAAGCCGCTCCGCCGCGCCGATCGCATCCTCGGTGGTCACGTACCGCCCCACACGCACGCGATAGAGGATCGCCCCGTCCCGGGTGCCATCGCTCACCGGCACCGCGTACGGGCGGTAGCCGCGCTGCCGCAGTGATTCGACCAGCGCGTCGGCCGCGGCGCGATCGGGCGTGCTGGCAACCTGCACGCTCCACCCCGGGGTCGGCACGTCGCCACCGGGATTCAGGCTGGCGTCGACGGTCACGTCCCCGCTCGCTGCCCGCCGGCTCAGCCGTGGGCGCGTCACGGGGGCGTTCGTCCGCTGCGTGCGCACCTCCGCCGAGGTGAGCGGCTCGCGATCGGGGATGGCGACCGCGACGCCCGGCGGCGTCGGCTCGGCGATCCGCGGCCGCACGACGATCATCAGCTCGTTCTTGGTGTGGGTGTAGGTGGTCTTGCGGAACAGGTAGCCGAGGAACGGCGCGTCGCCGAGATAGGGGACCTTCTGCGTGTTCTCCACGCGGTTGTCGCGGAAGAGGCCCGCGAGCACCAGGCTCTCCCCGTTGCGCAGCGTCACGCGGGTCTCCGCTCGGCGCGTGATGAACGCGGGCACGCTGAATCCGAAGAGGGTCACGCCCTGCGTGAAGTCGGGCTCGCTGACCTCGGGTGCGACCTCGAGGTCGATCGTGTCGTCCGCGAGCACGGTCGGCTTGAACCGCACGCGCGTACCGAACTCCTTGAAGGTGACGCTCGTCTGCAGCGCCTCGGCGATGATGATCGGGATCTCGCCGCCGGAGAGGAACTTGGCCTCGTGTCCGCTGCGCGCCACCAGGCGCGGCCGGGCCAGGATCTTGCCGAGGCCCTCCTTCTGGATGAACTCGAAGAACGCCGCGATGTCGCGCTTCGGATCGACGATGCCGAGCGTGACGTTCTCGTTCGGCTTCATCTGGAAGACGGGCGTCGTGCCGGTGCCCGCGCCGCTCGACGACGGCGGGAACGGTCCTGTCAAGGGCGCGATTCCGGCGGGCAGGAACGCCAGGCCGAGATCGCTGCGGAGCACGCGGAAGTCGACGCCGTGCTCTTCCATCGCGGTGCGGTTCAACTCCGCCACCGTGACCTCGAGCAGCACCTGTCGCTCGCTCTGCTCCTCGACCGAGATGGTGTGCACCTCGGAGACGCCGTGCTGGTCCCACAGGATGAGGCTGGTGTCGCCGGGCCGTCGGCCGTTGACCAGGATGCTCGTCGGACTGACCAGGATGATGTCCGCGACCTCGGGCTCGCCGACCGAGACGCGCCGCACCGGACGGTCGAGCTCGATCAGTCGGCTCTTGCCCGACTGGACGACGAACGAGGCGGCGGTGTTGCTGATGGTACCGGCGGGCGCCGTCGACGTTGCCGCCTCGGGGGGAAGCGTACCGACCTCCTCGATGAGGCTCCGCATGGGAGCCGATGGCTCGATCGGCGAGCGCGGCGCGGGCGGCGCCTGCAATGCGGCGGCGCGCGACGCTTGCAACGACTCCAGGCCGGGATTCGGCGGCCGGGGCGGCCCCTCGTCATGGAGCGCACGCGTGCAGGAGCCGAGAAGGAGGAACGCGGCAGCGCATCCCAGGGCGATCGCTCGTTGCGCGACGCCCCCGCAGCTCCTGGTCCGTGGATCACCCATCCCCACCTCCTCAAGACCCAGGTCGGTTCCGTCCACACGGAACCCACCCAACATCCGCCAGCCCCGGACGGTATGGGACACCGGGCCGAACTGTCAAGTCGTTTTCGACCGGGCAGGACCTCGCGTCACCCGACGCGGCGGCCTCCCCGGCATCGACCCGCTCAGTCCGTACGATCGCCGAATTGCGTCTCGACGTTCTTGGTCGCGGGCGCGGCGAACGACGTCGACCAGCACACGCCCGCGGTGTTGTTGATCTGCATCACCACCAGCGGATCCTGCGCGAAGGGCAGGTCGGGCGACGGGAAGGTGATGCCCTTCCCCTTCACCTGGATCTGCGCCTTGCCGGGGATCAGGCCTTCCTTGAGCTTGATCTGCGCCACGCCCTGCGCGCTGAGCGTCTTGTCCTTGTAGAGGAATCCCTTGCTGAGCGTCTTCCAGCACGGAATCCCGTTGCACACGCCGCCGGGCGGCACGGTCAGGCTCAGGACCAGGGTCGGCGTCCCGGCGCTCTCGTCGTACACGCAGAAGTGGTAGGCCGTCGTCGTGGTGGCCGGGTCGCCGAAGTCGGCCTTCGGCGTGATCTCGCCCTTCCACTTCCAGGTCAGCTTGTTGGAGCCCTTGCCGAGGACCGTCCGCTTGAGGGTGACCGCGCCCGCCTTCGGGAAGAGCGTCGTACGGCAGGTGAGACTCGGCTGCGCCGGGCACGGCGGCTCGATCTGACAGGTCGACGAGCAGCCGTCACCGCTGATCGTATTGTGGTCGTCGCACTGCTCGCCGCACCCGCTGTCGAGCATACCGTCGCCGCACGTCGGGGACATGCCCCCGCAGACGCCGCTCGCGCAGGTGTCGTCCTGCGTGCAGGAGTTGCCGTCGTCGCAGGGTGACCCGTCCGCCTTGTTCGGGTTCGAGCAGCCCGTCTGCGGCGTACAGACGCCGGGATCGTGACATTGATCGAATGCGGTGCACACGGTCGGCGGGCCGCCGGCGCACGAGCCCGACACGCAGGCATCCGTGTCGGTGCACGGATTCCCGTCGTCGCACAGCGAGCCGTTGGGCTTGTTCGGATTCGAGCAGAGGCCGGTGCCGGTGTCGCAGGCGCCGGGGTCGTGGCACTGGTCGAGCGCCGTGCACACCACCGGGTTCGCGCCGTTGCACGTCCCCGACGTGCAGGTGTCGGTCTGCGTACACGGATTGCCGTCGTTGCACGTCGCACCGTCCGCCTTGGCGGGGCTCGAGCAGAGCCCGGTGCCGGTGTCGCAGGAGCCCGCGTCGTGGCAGGTATCGATCGGTATGCACACGACCGGATTGGCGCCGACGCACGCGCCCGACTGACACGTATCGGTCTGGGTGCAGGCGTTGCCGTCGACGCACGTCGCGCCGTTCGGCTTGTTGGGATTCGAGCAGAGACCCGTGCCGCCAGCGCACGTGCCGGCGTCGTGGCACTGATCGAGCGCCGTGCACACGACCGGGTTGCCGCCGACGCACGCGCCCGACTGGCACGTGTCGGTCTGCGTACACAGGCTGCCGTCGTTGCACGTCGCGCCGTCCGCCTTCGCGGGGTTCGAGCAGAGCCCGGTGCCCGCAGCGCACGTGCCGGCGTCGTGGCACTGATCGAGCGCCGTGCAGACGACCGGGCTGCCGGCCGTGCACGTCCCGGATACGCAGGTGTCGCCGAGCGTACAGGCGTTGCCGTCGCTGCAGGGCGTGGTGTCCGGCTTGTTCGGGTTCGAGCAGAGGCCGGTGCCCGGGTTGCAGTTGCCGGCGTTGTGACACTGATCGAGCGCGGTGCACACGACCGGGTTGCCGCCGACGCACGCGCCTGCCTGGCAGGTGTCGGTCTGCGTGCAGGCGCTGCCGTCGTCGCAAGGCGTGCCGTTCGACTGCTTGAGATCCGCAGGGCACGCGCCGGCGCTGCCGCTGCACGTATCGTCGACGTCGCACTCGTTGACGGCGGCGCGACACACGGTGGCGGCGGCGACGAAGCGGCACGCGCTCGTGCAGCACGAGGTGCCGGCACCGTTGGCCCCGCCCTGGTCGCAATCCTCGCCCGGATCGGTCGCGCCGTCCCCGCACGTGGTGAACGCGCCGAACGGCCAGGATGCGGACCGGTTGGCCGGCAGGTGGCCGGCGGAGTCACCCGGATTGCCCGCCGCGGCGTTGTACTGGAACTGCGCCGAGCTGCCGGTCACGAAGTGGATCGTGACCTTCAGCGCGAGGAGGTGGGCGCCCGGGACCGTCGTGTCCGCGGGCAGGTTCGTCGCGGGCGTCGTGCAGCGCACGGCGTCGTTCGGCGCCACGACCACGTCGGCTGACGCCGCCGTCTGCAGGATCTGCGTCGCGATGCCCGTGTCGGCGTCGTAGTCGGAATACTCCGCGGCGCAGGTGACGGTGATGGCGCTCGCGCCCGGGTTGCCGATCCAGACCGTGGCGCTGCCGGTGTCGGCGGTCGTGAGCGCCGGCCCGTTGCTCGCGAGGGGCGCCGAGTAGAACTCGAGATCCACGTCGCCGTTCTGGTCCGGCATGATCAGGTCCGCCGTCACCGCGGGACCGAACAGGCCGTCGGTCAGCGTCTGATCGGTCTCCCCGTGGAAGATGCCGGTGGTGAGGTCGGCCCGCAGCGGCAGGCTGGCCGTCGGGGTCACGCTGGGCGTCGGCGTGCGCGTCGGGGTGGCCGTCCGGGTCGCGGTGGGCGTTGCCGTCCTGGTCGGGGTGGCCGTCCGGGTCGGCGTGGGCGTCACCGTCGGCGTGGCGGTGACCGTCGGCGTCGCGGTGTCGGTCGGCGTGGCGGTGACCGTCGGCGTCGCCGTGACCGTCGGCGTCGCCGTGACCGTCGGCGTCGGGGTCACGGTCGGTGTCGGCGTGACGGTCGGCGTCGCGGTGAGCGTCGGGGTCGCCGTGACGGTCGGCGTGGCGGTCACCGTCGGCGTCGCGGTCCGCGTCGGCGTCGCGGTGCGCGTCGCGGTCGGCGTCGCGGTGCGCGTCGCGGTCGGCGTCGCGGTGCGCGTGGGCGTCGCGGTACGCGTCGGCGTCGGGGTGACGGTCGGCGTCGGCGTGATGGTGGACGTCGGGGTGACGGTCGGCGTCGGCGTCAGCGTCACCGTGGGCGTCGCCGTGAGCGTCGGCGTCACCGTCGGTGTCGCGGTGAGCGTCGGCAGCGGGGTGAGCGTCGGCGTCGGCGTGACCGTGGGCGTCGGCGTGACGGTCGGCGTCGGCGTCACGGTCGGCGTCGCCGTGCGGGTGGCCGTCGGGGTGCTCGTGGGGGTCGGCGTCGAGATGTCGATGACGGGGGCGATGATCTCGACCGAGGCACCCATGTCCCCGGACACGCCGCCCGCCTGGTGGAAGAAGAGCTGCACCAGGTCGCCGGCGTTCACCGCGATCGCGGTGACCTGGTCGGCGCAGGTGGTGGCGCCGGCGGCGACGGTGCAGGTCGGGCGGAACCCGGTGCACGTCGGCGTGACGCCGCTCGGCCCGGAGCAGACCGTCATGGAGAAGGCCGTCGTCGGCGCGGTGGGGCTGTGGACGGCGAGGCGACGCAGGATGCCGGCGCGCGGGATCGGCCAGCCGATGTTCGACGCCGCGGTCTGGACGAAGCCGTCGTGCCAGCCCGAGAAACGATCACTCAGCAGATTCGCGCCGTTGTTGCGCGTCGCGAAGAACTGCCCCTGCCCGTGGTGCGTCACGCTGACGGTGCGGCGCATGCCGCTCGCCTGCGTGCCGGTCTTGTTGAAGCGGACGACGAGCAGGTCGCCGGCGCTGTAGGCGCAATTGCTGGTGCAGACCGAGTCGATCGTGATGCTCGGCCCCGTGAGCGGGCCGGTCAGCGACGCGACGAGGTCCACGTCGAGGCCGGTCGTGGCGTTCCGCACCGTGTACGTCTGCACGTTCGCGGCGTTGATCGTCGCGTCGACGCGGACGGCGATGCCGGTGAGCACGCCCGCCGAGGGCGCGACCCACGCCGCCGAGTTGCTGCTGGCCTCGCCGCAGCCGGCGGCGAGCGTCGCGCCGAGGCCGCAGAAGGCGCCGTCGTTCGGCGAGGTCACGGCCGCGCTGCCGAAGGCGACGATGCTGTCGTACGGACCGCCGTCGCTGGTCTTGACGTTGACGCTCATCACGCAGACGGGCGCGCTGCCGCCGGCCGCACCGACGGATTGCAGCGTGATGCGATCGGTCGCGGCGGTGAAGCTGATCGAGCCCGTCGTGTCGCTGCAGGCCCGCGCGCCGCCCGAGAGCGTGCACTCGAGCGTCGAGTCCGCGACGCCGTTCTTCACGATGGTGAACGTCTGCGTGCCGGCCGAGACCGCGGTGCCGCAGTAGACGTAGAGGTCCGACACCTGGAAGTCGAAGGGCAGGACGACCTCGTTGCCCTCCTTCACCGTGTTGTTGGTGACGAGGTGGTACTGCACCGTCGTGGAGGCGGCGGTGGAGCCGCGGAAGAAGAGCATGCCGCCCTCGATCGCCGAGCTGGTGGGCGTGGCGGTCGGGGTGTCGGTCACCGTCGGCGACGGCGTGGTCGTCCGCGTCGCGGTCGGCGTCGCCGTGGCGGTGGGCGTCGTCGTCGCGGTCGGCGTCGCCGTCTCGGTGGGCGTCGGCGTCTCCGTCTCGGTCGCCGTCGGGGTCAACGTCGGGGTCGGCGTCGCCGTGAGCGTCGGCGTGGCGGTGAGCGTCGCGGTCGGCGTCACGGTGACGGTCGGCGTCGGCGTGCGCGTCGTCGTCGGCGTCGGGGTGGCGGGCGAGTCCCGGTAGGTGACGATCGCGGCCGCCCAGTTGCGGGCGCTGCCGCTGCTCAAGGTCCCGCTGTTCGCGAACGCCCCGGTGGCGGCGACGATCCGGAACGTCGGATACATCGTGATGCTGGTCGGCGTGACCGTCGTGTCCGCCGACGCGATGGTGAGGGCGGTGAAGCTCCCGGCGGGGTTGTAGGTCGCGTCCGCGCCGACGCGCGTCTCGACGCCGGTCGCGCCGATCAGCAGCTCGGCCGCGACGGCCGTGGTCGCCGTCGTCCCGGAGTTCGGCGTCGCGGTGAGGCCCGTGGCCGTGCTGCTCTTGTCGACGGCGGCGTTCAGGATGCCGGAGAACTCGGCGGCGCTCACCGCCTTCGCGCCGTCGAACGACGGGAAGGTCACGATGATGTTGTCGCCGCTCAGGAGCGCGGTCGTGATCGTCGCGTGGAGCACGACGGTCCGGACGCCGGTGCCGCTGCCGCTGGTGCCGTTCTGGAAATCGGCGTCGGACGTGTAGGTGTTGCCCCGGGTGTCGGCGCACGAGACGGCGCCGGTCTCCGGGTCCATCGCGAAGCTGACGACCACCGTGTCCCCCGCCGCCACGCCGGTCGCGGGAACGATCATCGAGATCGTCGAGGTCGGCCCGCCGGGCCCGGTCGTCGCGGTGGCGACGTTCTTCACCAGCGCGATGGCGGCGGCAGCCTGGACCGGCGCCAGGCTCTCGAGGACGACGAACGCCAGCAGCGCCGCCCCCAGCCGCAGGCCGACGGAGGATGCCCGGGAACGCGGCCTGCGTGTGATCGTTGCCACGGCGCTTCTCGGTGTGCTCATTGACAAGGTATTTCCGCGGACCGCGTCGACACGCGGCAACCCGGCGGCCGCGCTACGCAGCGCAAGGGACATGCCAGCGGCGAACCGGCAAAGTCCTGTAATTCACGCGCCGAATCGCCCATGGCGACCTTGCAATGCGATCAGGGTGAGAGGCGATCGGGACGGGTCGCACGGTATTTCATGGGAGATCGACGAATGCTCATATGAAGTGTCAATAGACGAATGCCTGGCGTTGCGTATGACCATATCTATAGCGGACACGATGTCGACGACCTGATCATATGGAATGGCCCGGAACGCGGAGGCGTTCCGGGCCGCCGGCGCGTGCCCTATTCGGTCTTGTCGCCGAACTGGGTGGGGAGGTTCTTCTTGGCGGGGGGCGCGAAGGTCGTGCCCCAGCAGACGCCGGTGTCGGTGCCGAGCTGCATGATCACCGACGGGTCCTGCGCCAGCGGCAGCAGCGGCACCGGCAGCGTCGCCCCCTTGCCCTTCACCTGCAGCTGCGCCTTGCCCGGCACCGGGTTGCCCTTGAGCGTGAGCTGCGCCACGCCGTCGGCCGCCACCAGCTTGTCCTTGTAGAGGAAGCCCGTCTTCAGCGGCTTCCAGCACGGCTTCCCGGCGCACGTCCCGCCCGGCGGCACCGTCATCCCCATCACCAGCGTCGGCGTCCCCGCCGTCTGGTCGTACACGCAGAAATGGTACGTCGTCGTCGTCTCCGGCGCCCCGAAGTCCGCCGCCACCGTCGCCGGCCCGCCCTTCCACTTCCACGTGATCTTGTTCGTGCCCTTGCCGGCGACCGTCTTCTTCAGCGTCACCGCGCCCGCGTGGAACGCGATCGGCTCCCGGCAGTCCGGCCGCGGCTGCGCCGGACACGGCGGCTCGAGCTGACACGTCGCCGAGCAGCCGTCGTAGTCGACGGTATTGCCGTCGTCGCACTCCTCGCCGCAGCCGCTCTGCAGCACGTGGTCGCCGCACGTCGGCGACATCCCGGCGCACACGCCCGCCGTGCACACGTCGGTGAACGTACACGCGTTGTCGTCGTCGCACGCCGTGCCGTCGGGCGCGGGCGGATTCGTGCAGAGCCCCGTGGCCGGGAAGCACGTCCCCGCGTCGTGGCACTGGTCGAGCGCCGTGCACACCACCGGGTCGCTGCCGGTGCACACCCCGGCCGTACAGGTGTCGGTCTGCGTGCACTCGTCGCCGTCGTTGCACGCCGTCCCGTCCGCCTTCGTCGGATTCGAGCATATGCCCGTCGCCGGCGCGCATTCGCCCGCCTCGTGACAGTCGTCGAGCGCCGTGCACACGATCGGACTCCCGCCGACGCACGCGCCCGTCTGGCAAATGTCGGTCAGCGTACACGCGTTGCTGTCGTCGCAGGAGGCGCCGTCCGCCTTGTTCGGATTCGAGCACACGCCCGCCGTGCAGGTGCCGGCGTCATGGCACTGGTCGAGCGCCGTGCACACCACCGGATTCGCTCCGACGCAGCTCCCCGCCTGGCACGTATCGGTCTGCGTGCACGCGTCGCCGTCGTTGCACGTCGCCCCCTCGGCCTTGGGCGGATTCGAGCACACGCCCGCCGTGCACGTCCCGGCGTCGTGGCACTGGTCCGCGGCCGTGCACACCACCGGATTGCCGCCGACGCACGCCCCGCTCTGGCAGGTGTCGGTCTGCGTGCACGCGTCGCCGTCGCTGCACGTCGCCCCCTCGGCCTTGTTCGGATTCGAGCATACGCCCGTCGCCGGCGCGCAGAGCCCCGCGTCGTGGCATTGATCGAGCGCCGTGCACACCACCGGATTCGTCCCGACGCAGCTGCCCGCCTGACACGTATCGGTCTGCGTACACGCGTTGCCGTCGCTGCACGTGACGCCGTCGGCCTTGTCCGGATTCGAGCACGTGCCGGTCTGCTCGTCGCACGTCCCCGCGTCGTGGCACTGGTCGAGCGCCGTGCACACCACCGGATTCGCTCCGACGCAGCTCCCCGCCTGGCACGTGTCGGTCTGCGTGCACGCGTTGCCGTCGCTGCACGTGGCGCCGTTCGCCTTCGCCGGGTTCGAGCAGACCCCGGCCGTGCACGTCCCGGCGTCGTGGCACTGGTCGAGCGCCGTGCAGATCACCGGATTGCCGCCCGTGCAGATGCCCGCCTGGCAGGTGTCGGTCTGCGTGCACGCGTTGCCGTCGTCGCACGCCGTGCCGCTCGTCTTGTTGGGATTCGCGCAGAGCCCCGTCTGCGGGTCGCACAGGCCGGCGTCGTGGCACTGGTCGAGCGCCGTGCACACGACCGGGCTCGCCCCGACGCAGACGCCCGCCTGGCAGGTGTCCGTCTGCGTGCACGCATCGCCGTCGTCGCATGCCGTGTCGTCGGCCTGCGTCACGTCCGCCGGGCACGCCCCGTCCGCTCCCGTGCACACCTCGTCGGCGTCGCACTGGTCGGCCGCCCCGCGGCACACCGTGTCCGCCGCCACGAACTGGCAGTCGCTCGTGCAGCACGAGCCGCCCGTGCCGTTGTCCCCGGCCTCGTCGCAGTCCTCGCCCGGGTCGATCGTGCCGTCGCCGCACGTCGTGAACGCCCCGAACGGCCACGCGGCCGCCCGGTTCGCCGGCAGGTGCCCGACCGAGTCCCCGGGGTCGCCGTCGGCGGCGTTGTACTGCAGCTCCGCGCTCGCGCCGTCCACGAAGTGGATCGTCACCGTGAGCTTCAGGAGATGCCCGCCCGGCACGGTCGTGTCGGCCGGGAGCGTCGTCGCCGGCGTCGTGCACCGCACCGCATCCTGCGCCGGCACCACCACCTGTCCGGAGGCGAGCGTCGCCACGAACGGCGTGTCGACGCCCGTCGCCGGGTCGTAGTCGGCGTAGGCGGCGGCGCAGGTGACGGTGATGGCGCCGGCACCGGCGTTGCCGATCCAGAGCGCGGCGCTCGCCGTGTCGGCGGTGGTGAGGGCCGGGCCGTCGCTGGCGAGCGGCGCCGAGTAGAAGGCGACGTCGGCATCGCCGTCCTGGTCGGGGCTGATGGACACCGCGGTCGCGGTCGTGCCGAAGACGCCGTCGGTGAGCGTCTTGTCGGTGCTGCCATGGAAGAGGCCCGTCACGTCGTCGCCGCGCAGCGGGAGGCTCGCCGTCGGCGTCGCGGTCGGGGTGGCCGTCGCCGTGGGGGTGGCCGTCACGGTCGGCGTTGCCGTCACCGTCGGCGTGGCCGTTACGGTGGCCGTCGCGGTAACGGTCGCGGTCGGCGTCGCGGTGCGCGTCGGGGTCGGGGTGACCGTCGGCGTCGCGGTCGGCGTCGGCGTCACGGGCGGCGCCGGCTTGAACGCGGCGACCGCCGCCGCCCAGCGTCCGGACGGGTTGAGCGTGCCCGACGCGTTCGTCGTCGCGGTGCCGGCGAGGATGCGGTACTCCGCAAAGTTCGCGACGGACGCGGGTTGGAGGGCGATCATCTGGGCGTGCTCGCGGTCTCCGGAACTCGATGTCCGCGTGCCGCTCGCCGTGGCCGCCGCCTGGGTTTGATCGAAACAGGCGGAGCTCGAGTTTGGGGTGCTTCCCGTGTGGGCTTGATAGCGCGACGCCATGCCGCCCGGCGTGGGCAGCGTCAAGGGTCCCTGCTCGCCGAAGCACGCGAGCAGGACGCTGTTGCCAACGGTTGTGGTCACCGACGGCGCCACGCTGCTGTCCGCATTGTTCTCGCCGGAGACATTGACGGGCGACGTCGTATCGACGTTCTGGTACGTCATGATACCGCCCGCGATCCGCGAGTTGATATTGACGGTGAACGCGTAGTTCGTGGGTTCCGCCGCCCCGGCGACCTTGTAGAAGGACCGGAGGTTCATGTTGTACGTGCCCGTGGATGTGTCCAGAATGAGTGTCCACCCGGCCGGCGCGCTGATCACCGGCGCATTGTTGAAGGCGCTGTCTGTCGCGTTCAGGACCGCGATCATCACCTCCCCCTGCGCCGTGCCGGTGGGCTTGTTGATGGTGAGCGACGTCGCGCCGCCGCTCGTGTTGGCGGATGAAGCGCTGCGGAACGTGATCGTCGAGCCGGCCGTAGCCGCCGTCAGCGCGGTGTAGCTTGCGCCCGCCGTGAACGTATTGAAGGGCGTCGTCCCGACCACGCCGTAGAGCAGGTCGTTCGCCGTCGTCGTGGTGATGTTGGAGGTCGCCGCAGCCGTGCTGCTGCCGGTCTGCGTGGCGTTGCTCGCCTCGAGGGCCGAGCTCGTCGCGACGCCCGCGAACTCCGCCGCGTTGACCGCGCGCCGCACGACGCTCGGATGCGTCACCGTGATCGTGCCGCCGTTCGCCACCGCCAGGGCGTTGTGCACCGCGAACACCAGGGTGCGGACGTCGCCCGCGTTGGTCAGGTCCGTGAGGGCGCTCCCGTACGCGTTCCCGGCCGAATCGGCGACCGAGACCGCGCCCGTGACGTCGTCCATCGTCACCGACACGATGATGCTGTGCCCCGCCGTGACCGCACCGGCCGCCAGGGTGATCGTGGTCGTCGTGCCCGCCGTCGTGCCCGACGCCGTGCCGACGTTCTTCACGAACGTGATCGCCGCCGACGCAGGCGCCGGCGCGAGCCACTGGAGTGTCAGGGCGGCGAGGACGGCGGGCAGTCGAAGGCGTCGGTACGCGGCCCGGCGGAGACGAGGTGTCGGGGTGAGCATCGGTGAGGTCCCTTCCCTTGTTGCGTCAGTGATGATGGCGCCGCGCCGCGGCGCCGCGGCACGGCGGCGACGTAGCGTCCCGGCGCGCTCAGTCCGTCTTGTCGCCGAACTGTGTCTCGAGACTCTTCTTGGCAGGCGGCGTGAAGGTGGTTTCCCAGCAGATGCCGTCGTCGGTGGCGAGCTGCATGATCACCGACGGATCCTGCGTGAACGGCAGCGTCGGCACGGGCAGGTTCAGGCCCTTGCCCTTCACCTGCAGGAGCGCCTTGCCGGGGGTCGCGTTGCCCTTGAGCTTGATCTGGGAGATCCCATCGGCGCTCAGGGCCTTGTCCTTGTAGAGGTAGCCGTTCTTCACCACCTTCCAGCAGGGCTTCGTCCCGCAGGTGCCGCCGGGCGGCACGTGGGCCGCCATCACGAGCGTCGGCACGCCGGCCGTCTGATCGTAGACGCAGAAGTGATAGGCGGTGGTCACGTCGGGGGCGCCGAAGTCGGGGCTTTCCGTCAGCGGCCCGCCCTTCCACTTCCAGGTGAGGACGTTCGCGCCCTTGCCCGCCACGGTCTTCTTCAGCGTCACCGAGCCGCCCTTCGCCTTGAGCGTGGGGCGGCACGCGATGCGGGGCACGTCCGGACACGGACCCTCGATCGTGCAGGTCGCCGAGCAGCCGTCGCCGCCCGTGGTGTTGCCGTCGTCGCACTCCTCGCCGCAGCCGTCCTGGAGCAGGCCGTCCCCGCAGACCGGCGAGTCGCCCGCGCAGACGCCCGCCGTACAGACATCGGACAGGGTGCAGACGTTGCCGTCGTCGCAGGCGGTGCCGTCGGCCGCGTCCGGATTGGAGCACGTGCCCGTCTGCGGGTCGCAGGTGCCCACGTCGTGGCACTGGTCGGCCGCCGTGCACACGACCGGGTCCGCGCCGGTGCAGGTGCCGGTCTCGCAGGTGTCGGTCTGCGTACAGGCGTCGTGGTCGTCACAGGCCGTGCCGTCGGTCTTGTCCGGATTCGAGCAGAGGCCCGTCTGCGGGTCGCAGGTGCCCACGTCATGGCACTGATCGGCCGCCGTGCACACGACGGGGCTTCCCGCCGTGCACGAGCCGCTCTGGCAGGTGTCGGTCGGCGTGCAGGCGTCGCCGTCGCTGCACGCGGCGCCGTCGGCCTTGGGCGGATTCGAGCAGGCGCCGGTCTGCGTGTCGCAGGTGCCGGCGTCGTGGCACTGATCGGCCGCCGTGCACACGAGGGGGCTTCCCGCGGTGCACGTGCCGCTCTGGCAGGTATCCGCCAGCGTGCAGGCGTTGCCGTCGCTGCAGCTCGCGCCGTCGCCCTTGGGCGGATTCGAGCAGGTGCCGGTCTGCGTGTCGCAGGTGCCGGCGTCGTGGCACTGGTCGAGCGCGGTGCAGACCACCGGGTTGGCGCCGCTGCAGGTGCCGCTCTGGCAGGTATCGGTCTGCGTGCAGGCGTTGCCGTCGCTGCAGCTCGCGCCGTCGGCCTTGTCCGGATTCGAGCAGGTGCCGGTCTGCGTGTCGCAGGTGCCGGCGTCGTGGCACTGGTCGAGCGCGGCGCAGACCACGGGATTGGTCCCGACGCAGCTGCCCGCCTCGCAGGCGTCGGTCTGCGTGCAGGCGTTGCCGTCGGTGCAGCTCGCCCCGTCGGCCTTGTCCGGATTCGAGCAGGTGCCGGTCTGCGTGTCGCAGGTGCCGGCGTCGTGGCACTGGTCGAGCGCGGCGCAGACCACGGGATTGGTCCCGACGCAGCTGCCCGCCTCGCAGGTGTCGGTCTGCGTGCACGCGTTCCCGTCGCTACAGGTGGACCCGTCCGCCTTGGCGGGAGTGTCGCAGGTGCCGGTCTGCGGATCGCAGGTCCCGGCGTCGTGGCACTGGTCGAGCGCGGTGCAGACCACCGGATCGGTGCCGAAGCAGACCCCGGCCTGACAGGTGTCGGTCTGCGTGCACGCGTCGCCGTCGTCGCACGGCGTGCCGGCCGCCGTGTTCGGGGTCGAGCAGAGCCCGGTCTCCGGGTCGCACGTCCCGGCGTCGTGACACTGGTCGAGCGCCGTGCACACCACCGGGTCCGCCCCGACGCACACGCCCGCCTGGCAGGTGTCCGTCTGCGTGCACGCGTCGGCGTCGTCGCACGCCGTATCGTCGGGCTGGCTCACGTCCGCCGGACACGCCCCGTCCGCTCCCGTGCACACCTCGTCGGCGTCGCACTGGTCGGCCGCCCCGCGGCACACCGTGTCCGCCGCCACGAACTGGCAGTCGCTCGTGCAGCACGAGCCGCCCGTGCCGTTGTCCCCGGCCTCGTCGCAGTCCTCGCCCGGGTCGATCGTGCCGTCGCCGCAGGTCGTGAACGCCCCGAACGGCCACGCGGCCGCCCGGTTCGCCGGCAGGTGCCCGACCGAGTCCCCGGGGTCGCCGTCGGCGGCGTTGTACTGCAGCTCCGCGCTCGCGCCGTCCACGAAGTGGATCGTCACCGTGAGCTTCAGGAGGTGCCCGCCCGGCACGGTCGTGTCGGCCGGGAGCGTCGTCGCCGGCGTCGTGCACCGCACCGCATCCTGCGCCGGCACCACCACCTGTCCGGAGGCGAGCGTCGCCACGAACGGCGTGTCGACGCCCGTCGCCGGGTCGTAGTCGGCGTAGGCGGCGGCGCAGGTGACGGTGACGTCGCTGCCGCCGAAATTGCCGATCCAGAGCGCGGCGCTCGCCGTATCGGCGGTGGTGAGGGCCGGGCCGTCGCTGGCGAGCGGCGCCGAGTAGAAGGCGACGTCGGCATCGCCGTCCTGGTCGGGGCTGATGGACACCGCGGTCGCGGTCGTGCCGAAGACGCCGTCGGTGAGCGTCTTGTCGGTGCTGCCATGGAAGAGGCCCGTCACGTCGTCGCCGCGCAGCGGGAGGCTCGCCGTCGGCGTCGCGGTCGGGGTGGCCGTCGCCGTGGGGGTGGCGGTCTCCGTCGGGGTGGCGGTCTCCGTGGGCGTGGCCGTCACGGTAGCCGTCGCGGTGACCGTCGACGTCGCGGTCACGGTCGGCGTCGCGGTGCGCGTCGCGGTTGCCGTGACCGTCGGTGTCGCGGTCGGCGTCGGCGTCACGGGCGGCGCCGGCCGGAATGCCGCCACCGCGGCCGCCCAGCGTGCCGACGGGCTCAGCGTCCCCGACGCGTTCGTGGTCGCCGTGCCGCTGAGAATCCGATACTCGGCGAAGTTGGCGACCGCCGCGGGCTGCAGCGCGATGAGATGCGCCTGGTCGGCCGCCAGCGATTGCCTCGTCCCGCTCGAGCCGACCGCCGCCTGCAGCGGCTCGTCCCAGCAGCCGGAGCTCGAGTTGTTGCTGGCGCTGGTGTTCTGCTGGAACCGTTGGGTCTCGGTGCCGCCGCCCGTCGGAGTGGCGAGGGGCCCGGAGTTCGATACGCCGAAACACGCGACCAGCATCGTGTTGGCCACGGTCGTGGTGACCGCCGGGGCCGTGTCGTTGTTCGCGGCCCCGTGGCTCGACGCGTTGATGGGCGAGACGTTGTCGACGTTGGTGTACGTGGCGATGCCGCCCGCGATGCGACAGCTGCGGTCGAGCCCCCACGTGTAGCTCGCCGGCTCCGACGCGGTGGCGACCTTGTAGTAGGTCACCATGGTCTCGTTGTTCGTGCCGTCGCTGTTGGTGAGGAGGAGCGTCCAGCCGGACGGCGCCGAGTTGAAGACCGGGGCGTTGTTGTCCGCGGCCTCGTCCGCCGTGATCGACGCGATCATGACGTCGCCCGCGACGACACCGCTCGGCTTCGTGATGGCGAGTGATGTCGCCGACGCGTTCGTCCCCGTCTTGTTCGAGGACGCGCCATTCGTCCGGAAGGCGATGGTCGACGTCGCCTTCGCCGCGGTGAGGGCATTGTAGCTGGCGCCGACCGTGAACGTGTTGAACGGCATCGCGCCGACCACGCCGTAGAGCAGATCGTTGGCCGTCGTCGTCGTGACGTTGGAGGTCGCCGCCGCCGTGCCGCTGCCGGTCTGCGTGGCGTTGCTCACATCGAGGGCCGAGCTGGTCGCGATGCCCGCGAACTCGGCCGCGCTGACCGCGCGGCGCGTGACGCTCGGGTGCGTGACCGTGATGGTCCCGCCATTCGCCAGGGCGAGGGCACTGTGGACCGCGAACACCAGCGTGCGGACGTCGCCCGTATTGGTGAGGTCCGTGACGGCCGCGCCGTACGCGTTCCCCGCGGAGTCCGCGACGGTCACGGAGCCCGCGACGGCGTCCATGGTCACGGACACGATGATGCTGTTGCCGGCGCTGACGGCGCCCGCGGCGAGCGTGATCGTCGTCGTCGTTCCGGCCGTCGTGCTCGACGCCGTGCCGACGTTCTTGACGAAGGTGATGGCGGCGGCGCCCTCGGAGACCCCGAAGACGGGGGACAGCGCGAGCGCCATGAGGATCGCCACCGACCCTCGCCGGACACGGAGGGGAATGGGACGACGAGCGTCGAGCAGCCGCATGGTTGGAGCTCCCTTTTGGGTGTTGATCGCCGGGGCGAGTGCGGATGAGCAACTCGCGAGCGGCGGCGCGTGTCGCAGCGCAAGGGATATGCCGACGCGTCGCGTGCGAAGTTATTGATGTATATGAGAACTCAATTTATGCGGATCGTGCATTATGATCATGTCACCGGCTCATCCGCTATTGATGCATCCAGTTTTCAACGGTGAGAATCCACCAAAACGGGGAGCGCCGTATAGGGCACCCCCGGGCGAGCGGATGGTCGTGCCCTATAGGGTGACGCATGCACGGCGCCCCGCGCTTGCCAGGGCGTGCCCTATTCGGTCTTGTCGCCGAACTGGGTGGGGAGGTTCTTCTTGGCGGGGGGCGCGAAGGTCGTGCCCCAGCAGACGCCGGTGTCGGTGCCGAGCTGCATGATCACCGACGGGTCCTGCGCCAGCGGCAGCAGCGGCACCGGCAGCGTCGCCCCCTTGCCCTTCACCTGCAGCTGCGCCTTGCCCGGCACCGGGTTGCCCTTGAGCGTGAGCTGCGCCACGCCGTCGGCCGCCACCAGCTTGTCCTTGTAGAGGAAGCCCGTCTTCAGCGGCTTCCAGCACGGCTTCCCGGCGCACGTCCCGCCCGGCGGCACCGTCATCCCCATCACCAGCGTCGGCGTCCCCGCCGTCTGGTCGTACACGCAGAAATGGTACGTCGTCGTCGTCTCCGGCGCCCCGAAGTCCGCCGCCACCGTCGCCGGCCCGCCCTTCCACTTCCACGTGATCTTGTTCGTGCCCTTGCCGGCGACCGTCTTCTTCAGCGTCACCGCGCCCGCGTGGAACGCGATCGGCTCCCGGCAGTCCGGCCGCGGCTGCGCCGGACACGGCGGCTCGAGCTGACACGTCGCCGAGCAGCCGTCGTAGTCGACGGTATTGCCGTCGTCGCACTCCTCGCCGCAGCCGCTCTGCAGCACGTGGTCGCCGCACATCGGCGACATCCCGGCGCACACGCCCGCCGTGCACACGTCGGTGAACGTGCACGCGTTGTCGTCGTCGCACGCCGTGCCGTCGGGCGCGGGCGGATTCGTGCAGAGCCCCGTGGCCGGGAAGCACGTCCCCGCGTCGTGGCACTGGTCGAGCGCCGTGCACACCACCGGGTCGCTGCCGGTGCACACCCCGGCCGTGCACGTGTCGGTCTGCGTACAGGCATCGTCGTCGTTGCAGGTCGCCCCGTCCGCCTTGTTCGGATTCGAGCACACGCCCGCCGTGCACGTCCCCGCGTCGTGGCACTGGTCGAGCGCCGTGCACACCACCGGGTCGCTGCCGGTGCACACCCCGGCCGTGCACGTGTCGGTCTGCGTACACGCGTCGCCGTCGTTGCACGTCGCCCCCTCGGCCTTGTTCGGATTCGAGCACACGCCCGCCGTGCAGGTGCCGGCGTCATGGCACTGGTCGAGCGCCGTGCACACCACCGGATTCGCTCCGACGCAGCTCCCCGCCTGGCACGTATCGGTCTGCGTGCACGCGTCGCCGTCGTTGCACGTCGCCCCCTCGGCCTTGGGCGGATTCGAGCACACGCCCGCCGTGCACGTCCCGGCGTCGTGGCACTGGTCCGCGGCCGTGCACACCACCGGATTGCCGCCGACGCACGCCCCGCTCTGGCAGGTGTCGGTCTGCGTGCACGCGTCGCCGTCGCTGCACGTCGCCCCCTCGGCCTTGTTCGGATTCGAGCATACGCCCGTCGCCGGCGCGCAGAGCCCCGCGTCGTGGCATTGATCGAGCGCCGTGCACACCACCGGATTCGTCCCGACGCAGCTGCCCGCCTGACACGTATCGGTCTGCGTACACGCGTTGCCGTCGCTGCACGTGACGCCGTCGGCCTTGTCCGGATTCGAGCACGTGCCGGTCTGCTCGTCGCACGTCCCCGCGTCGTGGCACTGGTCGAGCGCCGTGCACACCACCGGATTCGCTCCGACGCAGCTCCCCGCCTGGCACGTGTCGGTCTGCGTGCACGCGTTGCCGTCGCTGCACGTGGCGCCGTTCGCCTTCGCCGGGTTCGAGCAGACCCCGGCCGTGCACGTCCCGGCGTCGTGGCACTGGTCGAGCGCCGTGCAGATCACCGGATTGCCGCCCGTGCAGATGCCCGCCTGGCAGGTGTCGGTCTGCGTGCACGCGTTGCCGTCGTCGCACGCCGTGCCGCTCGTCTTGTTGGGATTCGCGCAGAGCCCCGTCTGCGGGTCGCACAGGCCGGCGTCGTGGCACTGGTCGAGCGCCGTGCACACGACCGGGCTCGCCCCGACGCAGACGCCCGCCTGGCAGGTGTCCGTCTGCGTGCACGCATCGCCGTCGTCGCATGCCGTGTCGTCGGCCTGCGTCACGTCCGCCGGGCACGCCCCGTCCGCTCCCGTGCACACCTCGTCGGCGTCGCACTGGTCGGCCGCCCCGCGGCACACCGTGTCCGCCGCCACGAACTGGCAGTCGCTCGTGCAGCACGAGCCGCCCGTGCCGTTGTCCCCGGCCTCGTCGCAGTCCTCGCCCGGGTCGATCGTGCCGTCGCCGCACGTCGTGAACGCCCCGAACGGCCACGCGGCCGCCCGGTTCGCCGGCAGGTGCCCGACCGAGTCCCCGGGGTCGCCGTCGGCGGCGTTGTACTGCAGCTCCGCGCTCGCGCCGTCCACGAAGTGGATCGTCACCGTGAGCTTCAGGAGATGCCCGCCCGGCACGGTCGTGTCGGCCGGGAGCGTCGTCGCCGGCGTCGTGCACCGCACCGCATCCTGCGCCGGCACCACCACCTGTCCGGAGGCGAGCGTCGCCACGAACGGCGTGTCGACGCCCGTCGCCGGGTCGTAGTCGGCGTAGGCGGCGGCGCAGGTGACGGTGACGTCGCTGCCGCCGAAATTGCCGATCCAGAGCGCGGCGCTCGCCGTGTCGGCGGTGGTGAGGGCCGGGCCGTCGCTGGCGAGCGGCGCCGAGTAGAAGGCGACGTCGGCATCGCCGTCCTGGTCGGGGCTGATGGACACCGCGGTCGCGGTCGTGCCGAAGACGCCGTCGGTGAGCGTCTTGTCGGTGCTGCCATGGAAGAGGCCCGTCACGTCGTCGCCGCGCAGCGGGAGGCTCGCCGTCGGCGTCGCGGTCGGGGTGGCCGTCGCCGTGGGGGTGGCCGTCACGGTCGGCGTTGCCGTCACCGTCGGCGTCGCCGTCACGGTGGCCGTCGCGGTGACCGTCGGGGTCGCCGTGACCGTCGGCGTGGGCGTCGCAGTGCGCGTGGGCGTCGGCGTCACGGTCGCCGTGGGTGTCGCGGTGGGCGTGGAGGTTGGAGTCGGGGTCGCGGCTGCCGCAGGGAGGAGCGGCACGGCACCGATCGCCCACGGTCGGCTGGCGGAGAGCGTCCAGGACATCGTGACACTGGCCGCCCCCGCCTCCGTGCTGCCGGCGCCCCGAACGTTCGTGGTAAAGATGCTCGCCGACGTGGCCGTATTCCAGCGCTGGGTCTGTCCGCTTCCCACGGTCGCCGTCGTCGAGCTGAGAAGCGGAATGGTCGCGCCGACCGTATCGATCACGAGTTGCCCCGTGGCGCTGGCGACAGCCACCGATGGCGCGGTGCTGCTCCCGGCGGCCGACGCGAAGGTACCGAGAGGGGTCGCCTGGTCCACCCCGTTGAAGGAGGAAGCGCCGGCGGCGATCAAGGTGCTTCCGTTACCGTTCGCCGCGATGGTGACGATGATGTTGTGTGCCGCCCCCGACGCCGGCGCCTTCAACCCCCAGAGCTCGACGCGAACGTCGGTGTTGCCGGTATCGTTCTGCGCCCCGATGAAAGAAAGGCCGACGCCGTTGTACGTGACGGTGTTGACGCGCTCGAAGTTGGGGGCGTTCGTCAAGATGCGCAGGGTCACCCCGACGATCAGCATCTGATTGCTGCCCGCGCCCACCGTGTGCGACCAGGTGAGGCTGGTACCGTTTCCTCCATTGCTGCTACTCGATGCGGCATCGAAGGTAATGGCAGCGGCCGCCTGCGCGGGCGCGAAGCTCTCGAGGAGCGCCAGGACGAGGAGCACGGCGCCCAGTCGACAGCGGACGGAGGTCGCGACTGGGCCGCGGCGGTGCGAGAGTGCGGACATGATGGGGAACCTTTCCGGCGTCAGCCTTGAAAGAACGATGATGCTGCCCGCCGACACACGCGCTCGACGGCGAGGCGCGAAAGCGCAAGGGGCGTGCCAGGGATAAGGTGACAAGTCCTTGAGGTCAGGGACGATAGCGCCCGCGACGGCCTTGCAATATGATCAGGATATAGCGCCGTCGTGCCGCGGTGCACGTTAGTCATGGCGAATCATCAAATGACCCTATTCAAATGGCCATACTCGTTATGAGCTATAATCATGTCTATGATGGACGCCGATCCCACCGCTGAACACAACGGCCCGGAAGGTGGTGCCCTCCCGGGCCGTGAAGCAGCGCTCCGTCGGGACGCTCAGTCGGTCTTGTCGCCGAACTGCGCCGGCAGGTTCTTCTTCGCCGGCGCGGTGAACGTGGTCTCCCAGCAGACGCCGTCGTCGTTCGCGAGCTGCATGATCACGGACGGATCCTGCGCGAACGGCATCGTCGGCACGGGCAGGGTCGAGCCCTTGCCCTTCACCTGCACGAGCGCCTTGCCGGGCGTGGCATTGCCCTTGAGCTTGATCTGCTGCAGGCCGAGCGCGCTCAGCGTCTTGTCGTTGTAGAGGTAGCCTGTCTTCACGACCTTCCAGCAGGGCTTGGTCCCGCACGTGCCGCCCGGCGGCGCGGTCAGGCTCATCACCAGCGTCGGGGTGCCCGCCGTCTGGTCGTAGATGCAGAAGTGGTACGCCGTGGTGGTGTCGGGCGTGCCGAAGTCGGCGATCACGGTGAGCGGCCCGCCCTTCCACTTCCAGGCGAGCTTGTTCGCGCCCTTGCCGGCGACCGTCTTCTTCAGGGTCACGGCACCCGCCTTCGCCGTCAGCGGCGCGCGGCAGCCCGTCCGCGGCACGGCCGGGCAGGCGGCGGGCGGCTCGATCTGGCACGTCGAGGAGCAGCCGTCGCCGTCCGTGGTGTTGTGGTCGTCGCACTCCTCGCCGCAGCCGCTGCTCAGCACGCCGTCGCCGCAGGTCGGCGACACGCCGGCGCAGACGCCCGCGGTGCAGGTATCGGTGTCCGTGCACGCATTGCCGTCGTCGCACGCGGTGCCGTCGGTCTTGTCGGGGTTCGAGCAGGTGCCCGTCTGCGGATCGCACGTGCCCACGTCGTGGCACTGGTCGAGGGCCGCGCAGGTGACCGGGTCGCTGCCGGTGCAGACGCCGGTCTGGCAGGTATCGCTCTGCGTGCAGGCGTCGCTGTCGTCGCAGGCGGTGCCGTCGGCCTTGGCCGGGTCGGAGCAGCCGGTGAGCGCGTTGCAGATGCCGGCGTCGTGGCACTGATCGGACGCCGTGCACGTCAGCGGGTCGCCGCCGACGCAGAGGCCGGCCTGGCAGGTGTCGGTCTGCGTGCAGACGTCGTCGTCGTTACAGCTCGCGCCGTCCGCCTTCGTCGGGTTCGAGCAGAGGCCGGTGCCGCTGTCGCACGCACCGGCGTCGTGGCACTGGTCGGAGGCCGTGCAGACGACCGGATTGCCGCCGACGCAGCTTCCCGACTGGCAGGTATCGGTCTGCGTGCAGGCGTCGTCGTCGCTGCAGGCCGTGCCGTCGTCCTTCGTCGGGTTCGAGCAGAGGCCGGTGCCGGTGTCGCAGGCGCCGGCGTCATGGCACTGGTCGGAGGCCGTGCAGACGACCGGATTGCCGCCGACGCAGGCGCCGGACTGGCAGGTATCGGTCTGCGTGCAGGCGTCGTCGTCGCTGCAGGCCGTGCCGTCGTCCTGGTTCGGGTTCGAGCAGAGGCCCGTGCCGCCGTCGCACGTGCCGACCTGGTGGCACTGGTCGAGCGCGGTGCAGACGACGGGGTCCGCGCCGACGCAGACGCCGGCCTGGCAGGAATCGCTCTGCGTGCAGGCGTCGCTGTCGTCGCACGGCGTGTCGTCGTCCTTGGTCGGATCCGAGCAGAGGCCGGTGCCGCTGTCGCACGTGCCGGCGTCGTGGCACTGGTCGAGCGCCGTGCAGACGACGGGGTCCGCGCCGACGCACACGCCGGCCTGGCAGGTGTCCGTCTGCGTGCAGGCGTCGCTGTCGTCGCACGCCGTGTCGTCCGGCTGCTTCACGTCGGCCGGGCAGGCGCCGTCGCTGCCGGAGCAGACCTCGTCGGCGTCGCACTGATCGCTCGCCGCGCGGCAGACGGTGTCGGCGTCGACGAAGAGGCACCCGCTCGTGCAGCACGAGTCCGGTGAGCCGTTGTCGTCGCCCTGGTCGCATTCCTCGCCCGCGTCCGCGGTGCCGTCGCCGCAGACGATCGGGTCGCCGAAGGCCCACGAGTCGGCGCGGTTCGCGGGCAGGTGCCCGACGGAGTCGCCCGGATCGCCCTCGGCCGCGCCATACTGCAGCTGCGCCGAGGCGCCGTCCACGAAGTGGATCGTGACCGTGAGCTTCAGGAGATGGCCCGCCGGCACCTGGTAGTCGTTCGGGAGGGCCGCCGTCGGCGTGGTGCAGAGCGCCGCGTCGGTCGCCGGGACGACGAGGTGGCTCGAGGCCGCGGTGAAGACGAACGGCTCGTCGTCGCCGGTCGCCGGATCGTAGTCGGAGTACGTGGCCTGGCAGGTGACGGTGATGTCGGTGCCGTCCGGGTTGCCGATCCAGACCGCGGCGTTGGCGGTGTCGGCGGTGGTGAGCACCGGGCCGTCGGTCGTGAGCGGCGTCGAGTAGAAGGCGGAGTCGCTGTTGCCGTCCTGGTCGGGCGTGATGGTGAGCGCCTGCTCCTCGGTGCCGAACTGGCTGTCGGCCAGCGTCTGATCGGTGCTGGCGTGGAAGATGCCGGTCGTCACGTCGGCGCGGAGCGGCAGGCTCGCCGTCGGGGTGGCCGTCGGCGTGGCGGTCGCGGTGGGCGTCGCGGTCTCGGTCGGCGTCGCCGTCTCGGTGGGCGTCGGCGTCTCCGTGGGCGTCGGCGTCTCGGTGGCGGTCGGCGTCTCGGTCGGCGTCGGCGTCTCGGTCTCGGTCGCGGTCACGTCGGTCGGGGTCGGCGTCACCGTCTCGGTCGCGGTGACGGTGGGCGTCGCCGTCAGCGTGGCCGTCGCCGTGACCGTGGGCGTCGCAGTGACTGTCGGGGTCGGCGTCACCGTGGGCGTCGCGGTTTTCGTCGCGGTCGGGGTCGGCGTCACCGTGGGCGTCGCGGTTTTCGTCGCGGTCGGGGTCGGCGTCACCGTGGGCGTCGCGGTCGGCGTCGGGGTTGCCGGCGCGTCCCGATAGGTCACGATGGCGGCGGCCCATCTGCGGTTGCTGCCGCTGCTCAGCGTACCGCTCGCGGTGTACGCCGCCGTCGCCGAGACAATGCGGTACGAGGGATACATCGTGATACTGGCGCCCTGGTTAAAATTCACATTCGCTGACGCGACGCTGAGGTTCGTGAAGCTCCCTCCGGGCGTGTACGAGTCGTTGCCGGAAAAAGTGCTGGTCCCCGTCTCGGCGCCGACGGCGCCGATCAGGAGCTCGTTGGCTGCCGTGGTCGTCGCCGTCGCACCCGAGTTCGGAGCGGCGTTGGTCGCGGTCGCGACGCTCGTCTTGTCGACGACGGCGTTCAGGATACCGGAGAACTCGGCGCCGCTGACGCCCTTCGAGGCCGCGCTGGGGAACGTGACCGTGATCGAGTCGCCATTCACCAACGCGGTGGTGACAACCGCGGAGAAGACGACGGTCCGTACACCGCTCGTGCCGCTGCCGTTCGTGACGTCCGCGTCCGCGGTGCCGTAGCTGTTCCCCCGCGAGTCGGCACACGAGACGGTACCGGCCGCAGGATCCATCGCAAAGGTGATGATCACCGTGTTGCCGACCGCCACGCCCGCCGAGGGCACTGTCAGTGATATCGTCGTGCCGGTCGAGGTGCTGGTCGTCGTGTCGATGTTCTTCACTAACAGGATCGCCGCGGAGCTCGCTCCGGCGGAGAGGCCGAGCAGCAGCGCCATGGCTCCTGCGAGGAACCCGACGCGCCGGGCGGAGTGGCGGATCGTCGCGTGACAGGGCGTCGCGAGGCGGGGGAGGTGGCGGTGGCTCATGTTCATGGTCCTCTCGGGTTCCCGGATTCAATCGAATGGCGACGGCACACGTCACCATATTCGTTCGGATGATTGCGCGAGCTGGTAAGGCAAGAAGCATTCCACGTGACATCCTACGAAAGTCTTGGAAATCCGCGGGCAGCGGGGCGCGCACGATGTTGCGCGGATGCTAGAACACGACGTCATGTCGCAGCGCTGCATAATACGATCAATTACTTGCTTCGGGTTAATACGACTACGGTATGATGGCGTTATGACATTATGATCTCTGCATATTGCACTATGGCGTTCACTATATGTCTCGGACTCATGCACGGCGCCGGAACACGCCGGCGGCCGCCGGACTAAGGACGGCGCCTAGGAGGGCGGGGCGGCGAGCGCCGGGGCGTGGAAGAAGAGGACGTTCTGCTGATCCTCGAACGCGAGCTCCCAACCGGGGGCGCCGCGCAGCAGCGTCGCGCACGGCGTGGCGGCGGCGACGATCGCCGAGTCGACGTCGTAGCGGGCGAGGATCTCCTGCCAGCGCGGCTGGCCGGTCATGACGGGCAGGTACGCGCCGGCGACGAAGTCGTCGCCGTAGACGTAGATGCGGTCGTCAATGAACACCCGCACGTCGGGCCAGAACGCGTAGATCAGCGAGCCGCCGAGGTTGTCGGTGTTGAACGGCCGCGCGAAACGCGCCTTGTGCGCGGCGATGAACGCGGCCGCGCCGCGACTGAGCTGCAGATCGTCGAGCGTCCGCGGGAAATCGGTCTTCCCGGCGACCGCCAGCGCGACGAACACGGCGCAGAGCGCCGGCAGGTAGAGCCGCGGGGAGCGGAGCGCCGCCTGCTCGCGGGCGATCTCGCGCCAACGCGCGGCGAAGGCCGGCCAGCGCGCCGCGATCGGCACGCTCAGCTCGCGCGCCAGGATCGGCGCGGCGACGATCGCGAACAGGTTCACGTGGCGGACCGAGTGCAGCGCCTCGTGCAGGAAGAAGACCACCAGGGCCCGCTCCACCCACGCCAGCGGCGCGCGCGCGCGGGCGGCCACGACCAGGGTGCCGAGGACGAGGATCTCGAAGCAGAGGATCGGCGGGCCGCCCGCCTGGAAATCGGGGCTGCGGAACTCGGCGAAGATGCCGGTCGTCGTCATCGCCAGGTGATGCACCGTGTCCTCGTGGAGGCCGAAGCCGTTCGGATTGAGCGCCGTCGCGAGGACCAGGGCGAGCAGCAGCCCCGCGAATACGACGGCCTCGCGCCGCTCGCGGCCATCGCCGGTGACGACCGCGCGCGCCGCGGCCACGGCGGCGAAGATGCCGGCCAGCGCCAGCCCCGCGAGGAACCCGCCGTGCATGTTGCACCAGAGCGCCGCCAGCGGCGGCAGCGCCCACAGCGACCGCCACGACCGGCGGCCGGCGTGCACGTCGTCCATCCGCTCCAGGAAGACGGCGAAGAGCAGGTAGGTGACCACGTGCGGCCGCGCCAGCGCGTGCGACACCAGCACGAAGTAGGCGAGGAACGTGACCAACAAGGACGGCAGGAGCGCGGCGCCCATGCGGAGCATGCGCCGGTAGAGCAGCACGGGGATGAACGCGTAGATCAGCATGCACACCGTCCCGTAGAGCGGCAGCCCGCCGATCCGCTCGAGCACGGCGCCCGCGGCCTCGAACAGCCAGTAGTACGTCACCCACGGGTGGCCGGCCGACGTGAACGAGAAGAACTCCCGGTGCGGCAGCGAGTGGGTCGCGAGGATGTAGCGGCCCGTCGCGAGGTGCCAGCCCGTGCCGGGGTCCTGCAGCTGCCGGGCGGGACGGAGGAGCGTGACGAACGGGTGGACGAGGAAGACGAACGCGACGAGCGGCGGCGCCAGCCAGCGGTGGAGCGCGCGGGCGGGCAGCCCGCGCGCCGTGTCGGGGCCGGCGCTCACGAGGCCCGCCGCAGGAAGATCACGTTCTGCGGATCCTCGAAGGCGACGTCCCAGCCGGGCTCGGCGCGCAGCAACGCGGCGCACGGCGTGGTCGCGGCGACGACCGCCGCGTCGATGTCGTGGCGCGCCAGCACCTCCCGCCATCGCGCCTGGGCCGTCAGGACGGGCAGGTACTCGTCGGCGACGAACGCGTCGCCGTAGACGTCGGTGCGGTTGTCGATGAACACGCGCACGTCGGGCCAGAAGGCGTAGATCAGCGCCCCGCCGAGGTTGTCGGTGTTGAAGGGGCGCGCGAAGCGCTCCTTGTGCGCCGCGATGAAGGCCGCCGCGCCGCGTGAGAGCTGCAGCTCGTCGAAGGTGGAGGGGAACCCCGTCCGCCCCGTCAGGGCCAACGCGATGAACAGGGCGCAGGCCCCGGGAATGTAGAGGAGCGGCGCGCGCAGCGCCGCCTGCTCACGCGCGATCCGGCGCCAGCGCGCCGCGAAGGCGGGCCAACGCCCGGCGAGCGCGACGCTCGCCTCGCGCGCGACGAGCGGCGCCGCCACGATCGTGAAGAGGCTCACGTGGCGCACGGCGTGCAGCGCCTCGTGCAGGAAGACGACGAGCAGCGCGAGCTCCACCCACGCCAGCCGCTCGCGCGCCCAGGCGCCGACCAGCACGACGCCGAGGACGAGCAGCTCGAAGAGCTGGATCGGCACCGTCGGGGCCTGGAAGTCGGGGCTGTGCCACTCGTTCAGGTAGGCCGTCGCGCCCGACCGGAGGTTCCGCACGACGTCCAGGTGCAACCCGAAGCCGTGCGGGTTGATGCCCGTCGCGACGGCCATCGCGGCGAGCAGCACGACGAACGTGACCGCCTCGCGCCGCTGGCGGGCGTCCCCGGTCAGCAGCGCCTGGGTCGCGGCGGTGCCGGCGAAGACGGCGGCCAGCACGAGGGCGAACACGAAGCCGCCGTGCAGGTTGGCCCACAGGGCGGCGAGCGGCGGCAGCGGCCAGAGCGCGCGCGCCGGCCGGCGCCCGGCATGCACGTCGTCCATGCGCTCCAGGAAGACGGCGAAGAGCAGATAGGTGACGACGTGCGGGCGCGCGAGCGCGTGCGACATCAACACGAGGTCGGCGCCGACGGCCAGCAGCAGCGCGGGAAGGATGGCGGCGCCCATGCGCACCATGCGCCGGTACAGCAGCACGGGGATGAACGCGTAGAGCAGCATGCAGACGGTGGCATACAGGGGAAGGCCGCCGGCGCGGTCGAGGAGCGCGCCCACCGTGTCGAACAGCCACGCGGACGCGACCCACGGATGCCCGGCCGCGGTGAACGAGAACGGATCCTGGCGCGGGATGCCGTGGGTGGCGAGGATGAGGCGGCCGGTCGCGAGGTGCCACCCGGTGCTCGGATCCTGGAGCTGCGCGGCGGGACGGAGGAGGGAGAGCGCCGGATGGACGAGGAACACCAGCGCGCTGAGGGGCGGCGCGAGCCAGCGCCGCGATCGCGTTTCGGCGTCTCGTGTGCCGGGCCCGTCCGTCACGACCTCCTTGCGGCCAACCACCACCCTCCAAACGCGAACGGCACCCAGACGTACCAGAACGCGTTCACGCCGGCCACGTTCATGACGAGGATCGCCGCGTTGATCGCGAGGTAGCCGGCGATCAGCTCGCGGTGGCCGGCGAGGCCCCCCGATCCGGCGACGGTCGTGGCGAGCTGCACGACCGGGACGAGGAGGACGATCTGATCGTAGATCCACCCGTACGCCGTCGTCGCGAGCGCCGCGACGAGCACGATCGGGGCCTCCGCGCGCCATTCCCAGTCGTGGCGCCGGCGCAGCCAGTAGGGCACGAACCACAGCAGGCTCGCCGCGGGCGGCACGAATTGCAGCCAGAAGGCCTGGTACCCGGTCGTCACCGCGAGGAGCAGCCGCAGCAGGGTCCCGAGGGTCGAGGCGGGCGCCTGCGGCGCCTCGTACGTCGCCATGTGGAGGAACTGGGGGACGACGCCCGGGTCGACGAGCGTCGCCGCGAGGACCAGCGCGGCGGTCGCCGCCACGGCCCCGAGGAGGATCGCCCAGCGCCGGCCGCGCACCGTCCACAGCAGGACCGCGATCCAGAAGAGGTGCAGCAGCTGCGGCTTGATCGCAACGAGCGGCAGGCACGCGCCCGCGGCGAGCCACCGCCGCCGATCACTCAACGCCAGGAAGCCGGCGACGCCGAGGAGCACGAGCGCGCTGATCTGTCCCGTCCGTACCGCGATGACCGCCGGCCAGAAGGTGAAGAGCAGCGGCCAGACGACGGCGCGCAGGTGCGGCGGCCCGCGGTAGTAGCGCCACAGGAGATCCGCCGACGCCAGGCACGCGCCGAGGTTCAGCAGGTACCAGAGGAAGCGTCCCGGGATGTACGGCAGGAGCCCGAACACGCCGAGGATCGGCATCGCCCAGGGCGGGTACCAGACACGGTACGGGATGTCCTTCGTCCAGTTCGCGGTGCGCTGCACCGCCAGCACCTGGCCACCGTCGTAGGGGTTCCCGCCCGACACCAGGAGGCGGCCGGCGGCCCAGGTGCTGATGAAGTCGTCGGGCTCGGTCCGATGGGGATCGGAGAGCAGGAGGAGCTGCAGCCCGAGACACGAGACCGAGACGACGAGCGCCAGACGCAGCAGGTACCAGCGCCCGGGCCGGCGGGTCGCCGTCAGTACAGATGCGGTAGGAATCGCCACGGGACGCGGCGGGCGTAGTCCGAGTAGACCGGATCACGCGTGAGCAGTCGCTCCTCGAAGACGGCGCGCATGTGGAGCGCGATCATCGTCGCCGCGACGATGCAGGCATTGCGCGGGCTCGGGTTGGAGAGCGCGTATCCGGCGTAGGCGACGAGGTGCGCCGTGTACAGCGGATGGCGCACGAACCCGTACAGCCCGGCGGTCTTGATGCCGCGGTGCGCGGGCACGACGCCGATGCTGCGCCCGAGCGACGACACGGCGAGGAACACGAGCAGCAGCCCGACGATCTGCAGCGGCACGCCGATACCGACGGCTCCCGCCACGTCCGTCGGGCGGAAGAGCAGCGGCAGGAACGTCCCGACGACGCCGATGAGCCACTCCAATCCGTGCGTCGAGACGGCCGTGCTGCGCCGGCGCGTCAGGAAGAGCATCACCAGCAGCGACTCCTGGGCGACGATCGGCGCGACGGTCGGCCACTCGCCCGTGCGCCAGCCGAACGCCAGGTGCGCGCTCGCGAACGCCAGGTAGATCACCGCCAGCACGACGTTGCCGAGCGCGGCGCCGAGGGCGCCGCTCGGGGCCGCGTCGTCCCGGACCGCGCCGTCGATCGCGAGACGGACGCCGCTCGCGATGCCGCGGCCGGCGAGGGTCCCCTCGGGCAGCTCGAGGACGCTCGCGGCGTCGCCGACCTTCGGGGAGATCGTGTTCGGCCGCAGCCCCGCGATCGTCCGCAGGACGCGCAGCTCGTCGTCGAGGAAGACGAGATCGACGGCGTAGCGCATGCCGATCATGTGGACCTGGTTGCAGGGCTTCAGCCAGAGGCCGGCGCCGGGCTCGAGCGCACGCGTCCCGAGCAGCCCGCGCAGGCGCGACCAATGCGTGTGCGCCGGCCGGACGCGGTCGGCGAGCGTCTCCCCGCTGGCCGCGTCGCGCACCCCGCAGAGCGACGTTGCGCCGCTCAATGGTGCGCCATCGCGGCCATGAAGTCCTTCAGCAGGAGCATCGCCGGCCCCGCCGTCACGACGAACAGCGTCGGCAGGATGAAGAGCGCCAGCGGCAGGAGCATCTTCACGGGCAGCTTGCGCGCCGCCTCCTCCGCGCGCTGCCGCCGCTTCGTCCGCAGGAGATCGGCGTGCGAGCGCAGCGTCTGCGCCATGCTCGCGCCCAGGCGATCGCTCTGGATGATGAGCCCCGCGAGCGCCTTCAGATCGTCACAGCCGTTTCGCGCGCCGAGCGCGCGCAGCGCCTCCTCCCGGCTCCGTCCGCCGCGCATCTCCATCGAGACCTGCGAGAACTCCTGCCCGAGCGCGTCCTTCATCGTCGCGCGCTCGTCGCCGACGCGGGCGATCGTGGCGTTCAGGCCGAGTCCCGCCTCGAGGCAGACGACCATCAGGTCGAGGCTATCGGGCATGGCGCGCGTGATCGCGCCGATGCGCCGCTTGGCGCGCGACTTGAGCTGCTGGGTCACGATCACGTGCATCACGATCCAGAACGCGACCGCGCGCACGAGGGTGGGCATGAGCGGCGTTCCGCGTACGAGCCCGGTGACGAGGATGAAGAGCGCCGGCCCGACGCTGATGAGCGTCCGCGCACCGATGAAGAGCAGCATGGTGCTCGGGCCGCGCAGCCCCGCGAACGAGAGCGTATCGGCGAGCGAGGTGTCGCCGCCGCCGAATCCGTACGGCGCGAGCGCCATCAGGACGCCCTTGATCGGCCCGCGCCGCGCGGCGGTGGCCTTGCGCTGCGACCGGCCGAGCTCGCCCCCGGCGATCTCCTCGAGCCGGCGGCTCACCGGCGCCTTCGCGGTGAACGCGTAGTAGCCGGAGAGGAGAACGGCCGTGACGGCCGTGAACACCGTAATGGTCATCACCATGGGATCCATGATCGGCCTCAGACGTCGATGCGGGCGATGCGTTGCACCACGAAATGCCCGATGAGCAGACTGACGAACGCGTACAGCAGCATGTACTGGCCGAGCGGGTTCGTGAGCATCGGCCGGAAGTATCCGGGATTGAGGAAGTAGCTGACGGTGCCGACGATGAACGGCAGCGCGGTGAGCACCATGCCCGAGAGGCGCCCCTGCGCCGTCATGGTGCGGACGTCGCGCGACATCTTGAAGCGCTCGCGCACGGTGTGACCGATGTTGTCCAGCACCTCGGCGAGGTTGCCGCCGCTGTCCTCGGCGATCAGCACGCCGATGATGAGCATCGGCAGATCCGGATCGTCGATGCGGTCGTTCAGGTTCTTCAGCGCCTCGCGCAGCGACAGGCCGAGCCGCGTCTCCTCGCTGACCTCGCGGAACTCCGCGGCGATCGGATCCGGGAACTCGTTGGCGACGACCATGAGCGCCGCCGCGAACCCGTGACCGGCCTGGATCGCGGCGCGGATGAGGTCCAGCGCGTCGGGAAGCTGCTCGGCGAACGCGATGGCGCGGATGCGCTTGCGCCGGAACACCATCAGGATCGGCACGGAGCCGGCCACCGCGCCGACCACGAGCCCGAGCAACAGATTGCCGCTCGTGAGCAACGTGACCAGCGCGCCCACGCAGGCGAGCAGCGGCACGTAGAGCAGGATCTCGCCCGGACGGCGCTGCAGGCCGGCCTGGCGGATCGCGCGCTCGAATTTCGGGACGAACGGGATCCGCGGCAGCACCTTGTTCAGGACGCCGATCGTCGAGAGGCGGCGGTCCTTGAGGACGGGCGCGCTGTCCTTGTCCTTGGCCGAGGTCCCCGCCGCCATGTCGAGGCGTTGCTCGAGCTTGCGATCCGCCTCGTCGCGCGTGGTCGTCCAGGCGGCGAGCGCCGAGCCCGCCATCGCGACCGCCACGAAGATTGCCAGCGCCAGAATCCCGATCATCGTCTACCTCGTTGGCGACGGGTTCAGGTACTCGAACACCGCCGGGTCGATGGCGTAGCTCGACGCCTTGGCGGCATCGGCGAAGCGCGGGCGGATGCCCGTCGAGATGAAGGCGCCGAGCACGTTGCCGTCGGCGTCCACACCCTCGCGCCGGAACGTGAAGAGCTCCTGCATGCCGATGGTGTCGCTCTCCATGCCGGTCACCTCGTAGATGCTCGTCACCTTGCGGGTGCCGTCGCTGAAGCGCGCCGTCTGGATCACGACGTCGATCGCCAGCGCGATCTGCTGCCGCATCGCGCGCGTCGGCAGGTTGAAGCCGGCCATCTGCATCATCATCTCGAGTCGATTCAGGGAGTCGCGCGCCGAGTTGGCGTGGATCGTCGAGATCGAGCCGTCATGGCCGGTGTTCATCGCCTGCAGCATGTCGAGCGACTCGCCGCCGCGCACCTCGCCGATGACGATGCGGTCGGGGCGCATGCGGAGGCTGTTCCGCAGGAGGTCGCGCTGCGTCACCTCGCCGCGGCGCTCGACGTTCTCCGGCCGCGTCTCGAGGCGCACGACGTGCGGCTGCTGCAGGTGCAGCTCGGCCGAGTCCTCGATCGTCACGATGCGCTCGTGCTCCGGGATGAAGGACGAGATGCAATTGAGCAAGGTCGTCTTGCCGGAGCCGGTGCCGCCGGAGATGAGGATGTTCAGGCGGGCCAGCACCATGGCGCGGATCACCTCGACCATCTGCGCGGGCAGCGAGCCCAGGCGCACGAGGTCGTCGACGGTGATGCGGTGGATGCCGAAACGGCGGATCGACAGGCACGGGCCGTCGAGCGCGAGCGGCGGGATGATCGCGTTCACGCGCGAGCCGTCCTGCAGCCGGGCGTCCACCATCGGCGAGCTCTCGTCGATGCGGCGCCCGACGCGGGAGACGATGCGGTCGATGATCTGCAGGAGGTGCGCGTCGTCGCGGAACACGACCGGCGTGATCTCGAGCTTGCCGAAGCGCTCGACGAAGACCTGGCGCGCGGAGTTGACGAGGATGTCCGAAACCTCCGGGTCGCGCATCAGCGGCTCGATGGGGCCCAGGCCGTGCACCTCGTTCAGCACCTCCTCGGTGAGCAGCATCCGATCGCGCTGGCTGAGCGGAGCCGGCTGCTCGTCGATGAGTTGGCGGATCGCGACGCGCAGCTCGGCGTTGGCGCTCGCGATGTCGAGGCGCGCGAGGTTGCCGAGATCGATGCGGTCGATCAGCAGGCGGTGCACGCGGAGCTTGAGGTTCTGGTACGCGATCTCCGCCGGGAGACGCTGGCTGCGCGCACCCGGCCGCGCTGCCGGCTCCGGGGCGGCCGGCTCGTCCGGCTTGTGACGCTGACGCAGCTTGAGATTCATGGGCGCGCCCCCTTGGGGAAGATTCGACCCAGCAGACCCCGGCTGGTCTTGGCCGCGGTATCGATGCCGGCGATGCGGCACGCCAACGTATCGAGCGCCTGCGCGAGGCGCGTCGGGCGGCCGTTCAGCGGGACCCCGTCGTTCATCGCGCTCGCCGCGGAGTCGTCGCGCGGGATGATCGCGAACGGCTCCTTGCCGATCACCTGGATCGCCTTCTTCAGCTCGACCGGCCCGGGCACGATCTCGGTCACGAGGAGCTCGGCGTGGTCGATCGCGTGCTCGAGACGCCCGAGCAGCTCGAACACCCGGCGCGCCGCACGGACGCTCGGCACCGACAGATCGGTGAGGATGAACACCCGGTTCGAGTGCTCCCACGCCGTCACGACCGCGCTCGTGATCGCGCGCGGCGTGTCGATGACCGTGTAGGGGAAACGGGACTGCAGCAGCGGGAGGGCGATCTCGACCTCGCGCTCCGTGACGAGCTCGGCCTCCTCGATCGTCGGGGGCGCGGCGAGGATCGACACGCCGCTCGGGTGGCGGGTGATGGCGGAGGCGAGGAACACGTCGTCCACCTCGCCCGGAGCGGTCGCGAGGGTGGCGATCGAATGCACCGGCACGAGATTCACGAACGCCGCGGCATCGCCGCGCTGCACGTCGAGGTCGACCAGCGCCGTCTCGGCGCCGGTCGCGGTGCCGAGCTTGAAGGCGAGGTTCACCGCGATGGTCGTCGTGCCGAGACCGCCGCGCACGCCGTAGATCGTGATCACCTGCCCGTCCGGCACGGTCGCGGGAGCGCGCATCGCGACCTGGGTCAGGCGGAGCAGCGTCTTGTGCAGCTCGTGGGACGCGAGCGGCAGCGTGAGGACGTCGCACGCGCCCGCCTGCATGGCGGCCCGCATGACCTCGACGTCCTCGTTCGCGGAGGCCGCGATGATCGAGGACCCCGGCGCGCGCGCGCGCAGCTCGCGGATCGCCGCGAGGCCGCCGCCGGATTCGTCGGAGAGCTCGACCCCGACCAGATCGCCCGCCGGCCTGACGAGACGGACCACCTCGCCCGGAGCACAGATGCGGAGCTGCAGATCGAAGGCCCGGGCGGCCGTGTCGAGGAGCTTCCGATCGGCCACGTCGGCGGACGCCCACAACAGCCGCCTGCCGCCTTCCGTTTCGTGCGTCGCGCTCATAGTCCCTCGTCGATCGTGCGCGTCCCGGGCGGGCCCGAGATCATCCGCCGATGGTCCAGTCGGGCTCGCGGTTCTTCGACTCGCTCATGCCCGGCATCGCCTCCGGCTCGGCCATCACGGGCCGGCGCTCGCGCCCGTTCGGCTCGAACTCCTGCCGGATCACCTTCGATCCGAGCAGCACGTCGACGATGACGGGCGGGGGCAGGGGCTTCCGCGGCGCGGACACCTTCAGCGGCGGCGGCTCCGGCTCGACGTATCCGTAGAGCTCGCGGGTCGAGATGCCCGTGGTGCCGACATAGCCGTCGTCGCGATAGCTGCGGAGCGCGAGCCGGACGGGATCGGTCCGCGTGGCGAGCGTCAGCCGCTCGGCGTCGCCGGGGCTGACGAGCAGCGTGACCGTCGGCACCTCGACGGGCTTGTCGTCCTTCTGTTCGATGCTCTTGCCGGTCGCCAGGACCTTGACGTTCTGCAGGATCACCTTGCTCTTCTGCTGCCCGGTGGTGCCGCCGTCGGCCCCGGCGACGAGGACGTCGACCCGGCTGTTGGGCGTGATGAAGCCGCTGACACCGGTCACGTCATCGACCTTGACCGAGATCGCGCGCATGCCGTCGCTGATGAGCAGCGGCAGGAGGCCGGCTCCCTCGTTGACGAGCTGCGACTCCACCACCGGTTGATTCTTGTCGATGCCGGTCCGCGCGATGCGCCCGACCACCGCCGTGGCGTCGGTGAGCGCGCCTTCGGGCTGAATCTCCGACGGCCAGCGCACGATGCGCACCTGGCCCGCGGTGATCTTCGAGCCGATCGGGATCTCCTCGCTCGCCACCAGGACACCGGTCGTGCCGTGCTCCATGGCCCGCTGCGCGGCCTCGAGCTCCGCACGCTGCTGCTTCAGGTTGCCGTAGACGAGCGCCGAGAGGAGCGCGCCGATCACGATCGCGAAGAGGAAGATGATGCCAGGCCGCCTCATGGGATGCCCTTTCTTGAGGTGATGTTTAGTGGCTCACGGCGGCCGCAACGACGACGGCGGCGGTGCCGAGCCCGAGGGGGATGCTGTAGGGGAGACTGATCGCGCCGGGGTCGTCCGCCGCGATGCGCAGCGCCGTCACCGAGCGCGTGACGACGAGTGACAACATCATGTGCTTCAAAGCCGCGAGCTTTTCCGCCAGCCGGCCGACGCGCAGGAGATGGATCACCATCACCACGCCGCCGAGCACCATGCCGGTGGTCAGCCCGAGGACCGCGAGGCGCGGACCGAGGAACGCGCCCACGGCCGCCATCATCTTGACGTCGCCGCCGCCGAGACCGCCGAGCGCGAAGGGCGCAAGGAGGATCGCCACCATGACGAGCATGCCGCCGAGCGCCGAGAGAGCTCCGGCCCATCCGAAGTACAGGGCGTTCAGCGCGATCCCGACGAGCAGCGCCGCCCCCGACAGCGCGTTCGGGATGCGGCGCGTGCGCAGATCGACCACGCAGCACGCGAGCACGAAGGTGAAGAGAGCGGTGGCGAGGGGGAGGGGCATGGGATCGTGGTGGTTCGTGGAACGGTCGGAACGCTGCCAACTGGAACAGGGGCAGGGGCCGCAGCCGGATGGGTGCCGCCCCTGCCCGCGTTCCGGAGTTACACTGCGGCCTGGATGACGCTCTGGGCGTTCGACCAGAGGGTACCGACGGTGCCGCTGATCACGATCGCCGCGGCGCCCGCGACCGTACCGATGACGGCCAACGCGATGCCGTACTCGGCGAGATCCTGCGCGCTGTCGTCCGACATCAACTTCTTGAGGAGTGCCTTCATGGTGTTTCCGTCCTTTCCTGGTGTGTTGTTGCGGTGGATGCCACTGATTGCTGCGCTTCCGTGTCACACTGAAGTCTGGATAATGCTCTGGGCGTTCGACCACAGCGTACTGACGCTGCCGCTGATCGCCGCAGCGGTGAGACCCCCGACCGCGCCGATCACCGCGATCGCGATGCCGTACTCGGCCAGGTCCTGGGCGCTCTCGTCCGTGATCAACCGCCGGAGCAGTAGGACCATTCTGTTAACCCTCCTTTCCGAGCCTGACGCAGAGTGCTCATGACGTTCTGATTATTGAACTCGTATATTCCGCGCTCGGGCGTACATCATGCCGAACAATATGGCGTCCGCTTCATGCAATACTTCGGACATCACGGAACCATGTCCATGCGAGATGTCACGACAAAGCAAGAGGAATGCCGTCGCAAATGACGTGAATCCCGACATTCCTTCACGTGTTTGCCGGAGCGCTGCGAACGCACCGCTGCACGACTCTCTTTGAGACTTGCAGCGTCGCAGCACTCATATAGGGGACCTCGTCGGAGACGCCATTCGGGAGGTCGAACGCCCCTCGCGGCGCGCCCCGGCGCGGGCCCGCGGGGCCCCCGGCGCTGCCCACGGGGGCAGCACCGACACCGTTCGAGGCACACCGCGGGGCGGCTGGAACGGCGGCGACGATCCGGCTAGAAGCGCGGGGATGGCGCATCAACTTCTCGCAGTGCTGCTGGTCGCGGCGGTCGCGGCGGGCGCCGACCTACGGCAGCTGCCGGCCGCCGCCAGCAAGGGGCTCCAGGCGGCCATCTCGGACGCGGTCGACGGCTTCAACAAGAGCGAGGAGAAGCTCCGCGACCACCCCAGGGTCGAGAGCGTCGGGCCGCCGCAGGACCCGACGCTGCTCCGCGCCACGTACCGCCGCGCCGGGACACAGCACGAGATCACCGCCGTGGAGCCCGGCGAGACGCCGACCGTCACGGTCCGCGTCCGCGCGGTCGAGTTCGAGAAGCGCGCCACCAACGTCGACTCCAATGTCCAGGGCGCCTTCAAGAGCGCCCCCTGGCGCGAGACGCCCCGTGGCTATCTCCTCGACTTCCGTCTGCGCTGGAGTGGATCGGCATGGGAGCAGGTCGGCGCGCCCGCCTCGTTCCCGACGCTGGGCGTCGTGGGCAGCCCCTAGCTACTGGCTGAGGCGGATGATCCGGTCGCGGATCGCCGTGAAGGCCGAATCCAGCTGCGCCGCGCTGCCGGCGAAGAAGTAGCCGCCCTCCGGCTGCCCCGACTGGTAGTCGAGGGATGCTGGATCGTTGGCGATCCGCTGGAGCATCGACGCGCCGGTCTCGGCATTGCTCCCCGTGCCCGCATTGAGGACGGGGCCAAGGCCGAGCGTGAAGATGTGGATGCGCGACCGCCCCGTGGTATCCGCGCGAATCGCATTGGCGATGCCCTCCGCGACGTTGCGGGCGGCGTTGTTGGCATTCTGGACGTGGTCCGGATACGGCGCCGTGCCGATCAGCGCGCGCTGGCCCGGGATCGTGCCGTCGTAGAGGAGGAAATTCCTCGGGATGGTGCCGGAGCCGCTTGCCGGCGTGTGCGTGCTTTGCACCGGCAACGTCGGGATTCCGGGGTTCACAGTGGTCTTGATGAACTGGTTTCCACACGTCCAGCGGCAATCGGTGCCGTTGACGAACGTTCCCGCGTTGTTCGCGTTCGTAACGTACAAGCCGGTGACGTCCGGATTATCCGTCGTCGTCATGGTTCCCGGGATGAACGGATAGTCGAGGCTGACGAGCGTGCCAGTGAGGTTCTTGGGCGTACCGCCCGGAACACAAGCGGCGTTGCAATTGTTGGTACAGGTGCCCGCGACGCCGGTGAACGCGGCGGGGAACGAGTTCGGTGTGCCGTCCGTGAACAAGACGACGACGCGCAGTCCCGACTGATTGTTTGTCGGGATGACGCGCAGCTGATCCCAGGCCTGGTACAGCCCTTCGGCGGTCGCGGTAGCGCCGCCAAGCTGGAGGGTGTTGATGTGGCTCTGAATCGTCCCGAGGTTGAAGCCTCGCCCCGGGCTCACGAACGCATCGTGCAGGCGGGTATTGTCCGCGAACGAAAGCAGCGCGACGCGGTCGAACACCGTGTCGAATTTGCCCACGAAGGCCGAGGATGCCGTCTTGACCGCCGGGAAGTCTCCGGCGAGCGACCCGGAGCGGTCGATCACGAACGCCATGTCCACTACCCGGCGCGTCGCCTGCCCGGAGGCCATCAGATTGACGGTGTTGATGCCGGCGACCTTCATGAAGGTCGTAGGGATATTGGTGGTCACCGTGATCGTGATGAGATCCGAACCGTCGGACGTCGTTCCGAAGACAGGATAGGTCGATATCGCGCCGACGCCGAGGAACCCCGGCGGGAAGTTGGCGTTGAAGATGTTGATGGCCGCCGCACTCGCGGCGCTCTGTCCCTGCGGCAGCAGTCGCGCGGCTGCCAGGGCGGCGCCGTCCACCGCCGTCGAGAGCGCCGTCTTGACGATGTAGGCCCGCCCCATATCGACGGCCAGGCCGATGCAGCTCACGAACAGGATCAGGAACATCGCCACCAGGATGGTTGCGACGCCCCGCTCCCCCTTGCGGCCCCGCTGTTCGATCTTCATCCCGGCTCCCCTCTCCGCACGCATCAGAAGAACGCGTTCGCGTACAAGGTCGCCGGGAAGGTGACGTTCCAGAATCCCATCGACGCCAGGTCGCTGCGCGCGGTGAACAGCTCGCTCACGTACACCGTCTGGTTCGTTTGAACGCTCAGCCCGTTCGGCAGCGCGCCCGTCTGCAGGGAGGTGTCGTTGACCGTATCGAGCGCGGCATACGCGGGGCCCGGCCCGAAGTGGCCCTGAGCGGGATTGCCGATCAGACTGGTGCCGCCGAGGCTTCCGATGGAGTGCCTCTGCACGATGATCGTATGGCCGGCGTTCGGTCCACTCGTACCGACCTGGAGCACCGACAGGATGAGCTTCGCGTGGGGGTTGAATGCGCCCCCCGGATAGACCTGCATGCCCTGCACCACCGTTTCGGCGTCGCCGATCGCGACCTGGCGGGAGATGAGGTTCACCGCCTCGCGCGCCGTCTTCCGCACCACGTGGGCCTGGTAGAGCACCCAGCCGACCTGGAGCGTGCCGACCAGCAGGAGCGTTAGGAGAGGGAGCGCGATCCCCACCTCGGCGAGCGTCTGCCCCCTCGTCCCCCAGCCGGACTGGCGTTGCGATGCCTTGTTCATATGTTGGGAGGCTCGTTCTTCATGGTGGACGAGACGGTGATGGTGAACACGCCGTTCGGACTGGCGAGGAACAGGATCGGGAATACCGGCCGATACGGGTGCGTGATCGTGACGCGGATGACGTCGTTCGGCGCGCCCGTGCCGGCGCTATTGGTGGTGACGTCGAAGAAATCGAACTCGCCGTCGGGTATCGTCATGCCGGGCGCTTCGGTGCGCATCGCGAGCTTGATCGAGTCGGCGCGGGAGAGCGCGTTGCCGCCCGAGTCGGTCAACGTCTGGCCGGTGACGGCGAACCGCGTCGCCTCGGTCACCCCGCTCTCCAGCGTCATGTAGGTCCAGAAGAGCGTCGCGGCGTCGATGACGGAGAACACGAACCCGAGGAGCACGATGATGGCGATCCCCGTTTCGATGAACGCCTGTCCGCGGTTCGAGCGGAGCGGACTCCCGCCCCGGGCCGCGCGCGCCCGAGCCACGTCCGGGATTCGATGGACAGGCGGCATCGCGGGCGTGCCGTGCAACAAACATGCCCCACATATTGCGGAAAATCGCATAGCTATCCGCGCGCTCTCGAACGTGCGGCAACGCAAGGATGCGGCGGACTAGCTACGGTGCAAGATTTTCGAAGAGGCCTGATCGATGCGGATCGCTCCCGTTGCGGCGCGACCAGCAAATTGTCTGCAATAGGCGGTGCATTGCGCTATGCGCTACGGATGATCATGTCATTGCCGACGGAACGGATGCCCGCGCGCATCATCATTATTATTGCTCTCGTCCTGCTGGCGATCGCCGTCGCAAGGGCCGCCGATCTCGACGCGCTCCCCGCCGACGCGCGTGCTGCGCTCGAGCCCGCGATCGTGGAGGCGACCGCGCGCTTCAACTTCGCCGAGGACCGCCTGCGCGAGACGCCGCGGATCGAGCGCGTCGGTCCCGAAGACGCGCCGTACATGCTCCGCGCCGCCTATCGCCAGGCCTCCGCCGATCACGCGGTGATCGCGGTGGAGAGCGATCCCGACCCGGCGGTCACCGTCCGCATCCGCGCCAGGGAGATCGAGAGGCGCGCGACCAACACCAGCACCGACGGCCTCGACGCCGCGTTCGCGGCGGCGCCGTGGAAGGAGACCCCGCGCGCCTACCTGCTCGACTTCCGGCTGCGCTGGAACGGCTCCGCGTGGGAGCAGGTCGGCGAGCCGGCGTCCCACGCCTCGCTCAGCGTCGGCGGCGCGGCCCGCGCCGCCCGGGTCCTCGGCTCCGGCGGCGCGGCCAAGCACTAGGTCGATCGACGCTACGCGCCGATGTCGCGCTTCGCGTCCTCGAGCGTCCGCTCGACATCGATGCGGCCGTCGACGCGCACCTCCGGCATGCAGACGGCCGGCGGCAGACGGCAGCAGCTTGGCTACCGGCCGGGCGACGTCACCCGATCGGGGTCACGGCAGGCGCACGGACGCGACGAATCCGTCGACCCGGTTCTTCTTGACGCCGCGCGCGTCGAACACCGACTCCCAGCATGTCCCGGCGGTGTTCTGCAGCTGCACACGCACCGGAAGGGCGAGCGGCAACGGCAGCGTGGGAAGGTCCGTCCCGCTGACGGCGGCGAGCACGCGCGCGTGGCCTTCCTTCCCGCTCTCGAGCAGCAACCCCAGCATCCCGCCGGGCGGCACGGGGGCGCGGCTCAGATACCGGAACCCGGAGCGGAGCGGCTTCCAACAAACCTTCCCGCGGCAGATGCCGCCGGCGGGCACACGCAGGCGGAGCGCGACGATCGGCAACGCGCCCGATTCGTCGTAGACGCAGAGATCGTAGGCATCCCGCGCCGCCGGATCGCCGAACGTGTCGCGGGCCGTCGCCTGCCCGCGGAGCCATTGCCAGACGAGCTTATTGCGCTTGCCCGGCATCGGCTCCTGGATCGTGAGCGTTCCGCCCTTGTCGACCGTCGGCTGCCGACACTCCGTCATGGGCGTCTCGCTACACGGTACGGGGGTCGGCGCCGCACTCGCGGTGGCGCCGGGTGCCGAGCTCGTGGGACCGACCGTGTCCCCGGCCGCCGGTGTCGCGCCAATCGGCGTGCCGGTCGCCGTCGGCGAGGCGGTCATCGTCGGCGTGAGGGTGGCGGTTGGCGTCGGGGTGACCGTGACGGTGGGGGTCGCGGTCGGGGTGCCCGTGGGTCGCACAACCGTCTCGGGACCGACGAAAGCCCCGAAGGCCCGCGGCTTGTTTCCCGCGAGGATGGTGTCGACCACCCTCGCCGTCGCCGTATCGAGGACCGACACCGTGCCGGTCGGTGATCCGCTGTTCGCGACGAAGAGCCGGACGCCGTCCGGCGCGAGCGCCACCCCGTACGGCTCCGACCCGACCGGCACCGTCGCCACGACCGCGTCGAGGGAGGCGTCGATCACGGAGACCGAATTGCCCCCGAAGTTGGCGACGTAGACGAATGTGCCGGCGGGATGCGCCGCGACACCCCGCGGCATCGGCCCGACGGTGATGGTGCCGAGCGACCGGCGCGCCAGGGCGTCGACGACGGAGACGGTGCCGTCGCGCGCGTTGGCGACGTAGACACGGGCGCCCGTCGGATCGACCGCGACCCCGTAGGGCTGCTGGCCGACGGCGACCGTGTCGATCACCGTCGCCGTTCCGACGTCGATGATCGAGAGCGTGTCGCTGCTGCGATTGGCCACGTAGAGGCGGGTGCCCGCCGGGTCGATGGCGACGCCGCGCGGCTGGCTGCCGACCCCGATCGTGCCGACCACCGTCGCCGTGGCGGCATCGATGACGGAGACATTGTTGCTGCCGCGATTGCCGACGTAGACGCGGGCGCCGTCCGGATGCACGGCGACGCCGAACGGGTTGGTGCCGACCGGAACGGTGGCGATGACGGCATTCACCCACGTGCCGATGACCGAGACGGTATTGCTACCGTCGTTGGCGACGTACACGCGCGCCCCGTCCGGGCTGACGGCGACCCCGAACGGGCTGGTCCCGACGGGGATGACGTCACCCGCCGTGTCGGTCATGGTGTCCACGACGACGACGGCGTTGCCGTCGGTGCTCGTCACGTAGGCGAACGGCGCGGCGGCGACCTCGACCGCCGACGAGGCCGTCAGCAGGACAGCGGCGCAGATGGCTGCCGCGGCGCGCGCCACGCCGGCACCATGGTGCCACGTCTTCGGGAGGGCAATCGGGGTCACGTCGTCGCCGCTCACCGAGCAACTCCCGTGCCCGCGGGAGCCAGAGATTCCGGGTGCCGGGCAGGATCGATGCGTCAGCGACCCTGCACTACTGTGGCAAATCACCCCGCCCGATGGAGGCGCGGCCGGTAGGGCCGCCTGCCCTCATACGCCGACGTCGCGCTTCGCGTCCTCGAGCGTCCGCTCGACGATCGCGCGATACTCGTCCAGCTTCGCCTGCGTCGTCGCCTCGAACCGCATGACGAGGACGGGCTGGGTGTTGGAGGCGCGGATCAGGCCCCAGCCGTCGGGGAACTTCACCCGCACGCCGTCGACGTCGATGAGGTCGTAGCCCGCCTTGCGGAAGCGCTCCTTGGCCTTCTCGGTGATCGTGAACTTGAGCGCGTCGGGGCAGTCGACGCGGATCTCGGGCGTACTGACGGCCGGCGGCAGATCGGAGAGCATGTCGGCGAGCGGCTTGCCGGCGCGGGCGACGATCTCGAGCATGCGGCACGCGGCGTAGATCGCGTCGTCGTAGCCGTAGTAGCGGTCGGCGAAGAAGATGTGGCCGCTCATCTCGCCGCCGAGCAGGGCGTGCGTCTCCTTCATCTTGGCCTTCAGCAGCGAGTGCCCGGCCTTCCACATGATGCCGACGCCGCCGCGCTTGGCGATGTCGTCGTAGAGGCGCTGCGAGCACTTCACCTCGGAGACGATCGTCGCGCCCGGCTGGCGGGCGAGGATGTCGCGCGCGAAGATGATGAGCATCTCGTCGCCCCAGAAGATGCGGCCCCGGTGATCGACGATGCCGACGCGGTCGGCGTCGCCGTCGAAGGCGATGCCCATGTCGGCGCCGTCCTGCGCCACCGTCGCGATCAGATCGCGGACGTTCTCGGGCACCGTCGGATCGGGGTGGTGGTTCGGGAAGCGGCCGTCCGGCTCGCAGAAGATGGCGTGCGTGTCGCACCCCATCGCCTCGACGATGCGCGGCGCGACCGGGCCGGCGGCGCCGTTGCCGGCGTCGACGACGATCTTCAACCGGCGGGGCAGGGTGCCGAACTGCTTGATGAGCTCGTCTTGGTACGCGGGGATGATCGCGTACTGCTCCTCGGCGCCGCGCGTCGCGGCCCGCGGCGCGGCACCCTGCTCGATCAGCACGCGCAGCTTCTGGATGTCGTCGCCGTGGATCGTCGTCTTGCCGACGCAGATCTTGAAGCCGTTCTGATCCGGCGGGTTGTGGCTGCCCGTCACCTGGATGGCGCCGTCGATCTGCAGGTGGAAGAGCGAGAAGTACACGAGCGGCGTCGGACACATGCCGACGTCGACGACGTCCAGGCCCGCGCTTCGGAGCCCGTCCTTCAACGCGTCGGCGTACTTGTCGGAGGTGAGCCGGCAGTCGCGGCCGACGGCGATGCGGCGCGCGCCCTTGTCGGCGACGAACGCCGCGTAGGCGAGCCCGAGCTTGCGGGCGAACGCGACGTCGTAGTCCTTATCGGCGACGCCGCGGATGTCGTACTCGCGGAAGATCGCTGGATTCATCGGGCCTGTCTCCGTGGTGCGCCGGCGAGGCGCGGGCTCCGCGGCGCGCGCGCCGTCGGTCGTTGCGCCCCGGCGCGCGCCATGCGCGCCGCGAGCAGGATGGCCGCCGCCATGCTCCCGGCATCGGCGGTGCCGGTGCCGGCGATGTCGTACGCGGTGCCGTGATCGGGCGACGTGCGCAGGATCGGCAGGCCCGAGCGTGACGTTCACGCCGTCGTGGAAGTGCAGCAGCTTCAACGGGATCAGCCCCTGGTCGTGATACATGGCGACGACCACGTCGAACTCGCCGCCGACGGCACGGAAGAAGAGCGAGTCGGCGGCGTAGGGGCCGCTGGCACGGGCGCCGGCCTGGCAGGCCCGGCGCACCGCCGGCGCGATGCGCGTCGCCTCCTCGTCGCCGAAGAGCCCGTGCTCGCCGGCATGGGGATTCAGGCCGGCAACCGCGATGCGCGGCTGCGCGAGGCCGTGGTAGCGGCGCAGGTGCTCGTCCGCGATGAGGATCGTGCGCGTGACGTCGCGCACGGTGAGGACGCGCGGCACGTCCGCGAGCGCGACGTGCATGGTGACGAGCACGACGCGCAGGCGCTCGCCCGCGAGCATCATCCGCACCTCGCGCGCGCCCGTGAGCTCGCGCAGCAGCTCGGTGTGGCCGCTGATCGGGAATCCGGCGCGGGTCACGGCGGCCTTGTTGATCGGCGCCGTGACGATGGCGTCGATCGCGCCGCGCCCGGCGAGCCGTGCCGCCGTCTCGATGTAGCGGTAGGAGGCGCGCGCGCCCTCGATGCTCGGCCTGCCCGGCCGGCGCGCGCGCGGGCTGAGCGTCGTGACCGGCAGCAGCGCGACCGGGGGCCGGAGGCGCGTGGGACGGGCCGGCGACTGCCGCCGGGCCGCGGCGGACCCGAGCCCCACCTCGTCGACGACCCGCACGGCCAGGCGCTCGCGCAGTCGCGCCGCGGCATCGTCGAGGCTGCCCCGGTCGCCGATCACCACCGGCCGGCAGGCGGCGCGCACGTCGCGGCGCGCGAGCGCCCGCACGACCACCTCCGGCCCGATGCCGGCCGGGTCGCCGAGGGTGATGCCGAGGCGAGGGATCACAGGAGGATCTCGACGTTGTACTTGGCGCGCAGGTCTTCCTTCAGCCAGCGGTCGTACCGGTTCTCCATGTTCTCCCGGTAGAGCTTCTCCTGGATGTCGTCGGAAACCTCGGCGAGCGACTGGTGGCGCCTCGCCGGTGAGCTTCTCGAGCTTGAAGATGTGGAAGCCGGTGTCGGTGGCGATGACCGTGGCTCACCTCGCCGGGCTTCAGCGCGAAGGCCGCCTTGTCGAACTCCGGCTGCAGCGTGCCGCTCGTCACCTCGCCGATGTCGCCCCCGTCGGCGGCGCCGGGTCCCTGCGAGTACTCCTTGGCGAGCGTCGCGAAGTCCTTGCCGCCGGCCGCCTCCTTGCGGAGGTTCTCGGCCTTCGCGCTGAGGGTCCGCCTTCTGCTCCTCGCTGGCGCCGGGCGGGAGGAGGATCGAGATCAGCCGGACTTGGACCTTGCCGGGCGCGCCGTAGTCGGCGATGTGCTCCTTGTAGTAGCGCTCGACCTCCTCGGGCGGCACGTTCACCTTGTTGCGGATCTCCTTGTTGATGAGCGCGGCGCGCTCGATGTCGGTCTTCACCTGGGCGCGATAGGCCTCCCAGGTGAGCCCCTGCGCCGCGAGCGCCTGCTTGAGCTGCGCGTCGTCCAGCTTGTTCCGCTCCTTGATCGACGCGATGTAGGCGTCCACCTGCTGGTCGCTCGCCGCGACGCCTTGCGCCTCGATCTGCTTGTGCAGGATCTTCTCCAGCACGAGCTCGTCGAGCATGGCACGGTCGCTCGCCGGGACGTCGGCGCCGCCGCGCTTGTGCATCTCCTGCGAGAAGGCCTGCAGCTCGAACAAGGTGATGGGCTCGCCGTCGATCGTGGCGACGATCCGGTCGACGACCTCGGGCGTCGCGGGGGCCTCGTCGCCCCCCTTCGCCGCCGCCCGCGGATGCGGCGTCGCACCCGCCTCCACGGTGACGGCCCCGAGGTCCAAGAATGCCCACGCGCCGAGCGCCAGGCAGAGCGCCCGTACTCCCCTCCAATGCATCATAGGATTCTCCCGCACAGCGCCTTCAGCTCGCCGATCAGCCCGTCGGCGTCGCGCTCCAGCGGACGATAGCCGAGGCGGGAGTCGGGGAAAAGCTGGACCCGGCCCTTCTCCTTCTTCGGGAGGCGCGAGCAGCACGTCTCGGGCCGGACCGGGGTCTCCGGGTGGAACTCGAAGCACGACCATGTCGCCGCGCGATGCGGGCGACGGTGATCAGGAGATCCTTCAGCGCGCGGCGCAGCTCCATCACCCTCACGCAGCGTGTCGACGAGCGGCGGCAGCGGGCCGAAGCGGTCGTGCATCTCGTCGACGATCGCCGGCGAGGTCGTCGGCGCGCCGGACGCCGGCGAGGCGCTTGTAGAGGATGAGCCGCTGGTTCACGTCCGGGACGTAGGTCTCGGGGATGTACGCCGGGATGCCGAGCTGGATCTCGGGCTCGACCTCGGTCGGCGAGGGTCTCGCCGCGCACCTCGCGCACCGCGTCCTCCATCATCTGGGTGTAGAGCTCGAAGCCGACCGCGGTGATGTGCCCCGACTGCTGCTTGCCGAGCATGTTGCCGGCGCCGCGGATCTCGAGGTCGTGCGCCGCGAGCCGGAAGCCGCCGCCGAGCTCGTCGAGCTCCTGCAGCGCCTGCGAGCCGCTTGTGCGCGTCCTTGCCGATCATGTGCTCGCCCGGGATCGAGCAGGTACGCGTAGGCGCGCACGTTGGAGCGGCCGACGCGTCCGCGCAGCTGGTAGAGCTGCGCCAGGCCGAAGGTATCGGCGCGGTTGATGACGATCGTGTTGGCGCGCGAGATGTCGAGCCCCGACTCGATGATCGCCGAGCACACCAGCACGTTGGCGCGCTGCGTGCATGAAGTCGTCCATCACCTGCTCGAGCTGGCGCTCGCCCATCTGCCCGTGGCCGACGACGATCGTCGCCTCGGGCACGAGCTCGCGCGAGGTGCGCCGCCTGGCGGTCGATCGAGTCGACGCGGTTGTGGACGAAGAACACCTGGCCGCCGCGGCGGATCTCGCGCAGGATCGCGTCGCGCACGACGTGGTCGTCGGCGCTGGTGACGTAGGTGCGGATCGGCGAGGCGGTCGACGCGGCGGGCTCTCGATGACCGAGAGGTCGCGGATGCCCGAGAGCGCCATCTGCAGCGTCCGCGGGATCGGCGTGGCGGTGAGCGTCAGCACGTCGACGAGCGCCGCAGCGCCTTGATCTTCTCCTTGTCGCGCACGCCGAAGCGATGCTCCTCGTCGATGACGAGCAGGCCGAGGCGCTTCGAACTCGACGTCCTTCTGCAGCAGGCGATGGGTGCCGACCACGACGTCGACGGTGCCGTCGGCGAGGCCCGCGCACGGTCGCGGCGTTCTCTGCCTTGGAGCGGAAGCGCGACAGCATCTCGATGCGCATCGGGTAGCCGGCGAAGCGCGCGCGGAACGTGTCGAAGTGCTGCTGCGCGAGCACGGTCGTCGGCACGAGGACGGCGACCTGCCGTCCGGCCATCACGACCACGAAGGCGGCGCGCATCGCGACCTCGGTCTTGCCGAAGCCGACGTCGCCGCAGACCAGCCGATCCATCGGCCGCTCGCCGCCGAGGTCGGCGAGGACCTCGTCGATGGCGCGTTGCTGGTCGGGCGTCTCGTCGAAGGGGAAGCGCGCCTCGAACTCCTGGTACAGCGGGTCGCCGCTCTCGAAGCGCTGGCCGGCGCAGCACCTGGCGCTTGGCGCCGATGTCGACCAGCTCGCGCGCCATCGAGAGCAGCGCCTCCTTGGTCTTCGCCTTGACGCGCTCCCACGACGGTGCCGCCGAGCTTGTCGAGCGCCGGGCTGCGCCGCGTCGCCGCCGCCGACGTACTTCTGCACCAGGTTGATGCGGTCGACGGGCAGATAGAGCCGGTCGCCGCCCAGGTACTCGAGGTGGAGGTAGTCGCCCTCGGTGCCCGCGACCGTGAGGTGCTTGAGGCCGCGGTAGAGGCCGATGCCGTGGTCGACGTGCACGACGTAGTCGTCGGCCTTGAGCTCGGCGAGGCTCGAGAGCACGTCGGCGGCGCTCACCTTGCGCGTCCGGCGCTGCTGGCGGCGCTCGCCGAAGATGCTCCTCCTCGCCGACGAACACCAGCGGCTCGCCGGGCAAGCGGAAGCCCTGCGAGAGCGCGCCGTCGACGATGGCCGGGGTGCGATCGCGCGCCGCGAGCAGCGCCGGCAGCGGCTCGCTGGCGAGCGTCGCATGCACCTCGTGCTGCTCGAGCAGCCCGTGGAGTCGCGTCCGCTGCGCCGCGCTCGGCACCGCGAGCAGCACGCGGCGGCCCTCCGCCGTCCACTCGCGGATGCGATCGGCGAGCGGGCGGAAGCTCGCGCCGCCGGCGCCGCCTGCGCGAGCCGCGGCGCGACGAGATCGGCCAGCACGTAGCAGGTGAGCGCGCGCGTGCCCGGGCGAGCCGGCGATGCCCGATGAGCGGATCGAGCTCGACCGTCGGCAGCGGCGCGGTCGCGGCGCGCACGTCGTGCGGCTCGAGGAAGAGCCGCTCCGGCGGCGAGAAGAACCGCCGCGACGCTCTCGGCCTCGGCCGCGCCCGTCGCCGACCGCCGCCCATGCCGCCTCCCACGGCGGCCTCGACCTGCGCCGGCTCGTCGATCCAGAGCCGCGTCGCCGGCGGCAGGTAGTCGAAGAGCGTCTCGAGCCCGGCCGCGTAGACGTACGGCGCCAGGAACTCGACGCCGGGGAAGAAGAGGCCGTTCTCCAGCGCGTCGCTCATCGCGTGGCGGTCGAGGCGCGGCATGCCGATCTCGACGGCGCGCGTCTCGACCGCGCGGCGCGCCTCGGCGGCGGCCAGATGCCGAGCGAGATCTCGCGCACCGGCAGGATGACCAACTCCTCGCGCCGCTCGCGCGAGCGCTGCGTGTCGGGGTCGAAGGTGCGGATGCTCTCGATCCGGTCGCCGTCGAGCTCGAGGCGGAGCGGCAGCGGCTCGAGCAGCGGGATAGACGTCGAGCAGTCCGCCGCGGACGCTGAACTCGCCGCGGTCCTCGACGAGCGGCACGCGCTGGTAGCCCCACGGCGGCGAGATGGGCGGCGAGGGCGTCGGTCTCGATCTCGTCGCCCTCGACCAGGTAGCGCACCGCCGCGCTCACCACCGCGCGCGGCAGCACGCGCTGCACCAGCGCGTCGGGCGTCGGCACGACGATCGGGTCGCGGCCCCTGCGACGAGGTGGAAGAGCGGCGGCGATCCGGTCGGCGACGACGGCCGACGATGGCGAGACCGGCTCGAACGGGCGGCACGTCCCACGCCGGGAGGAGGTGCACCCGCCGCTCGAGCGCCGGGGTCGAGGCGCTCTCGCCGAGGAAGAAGCGCGAGGTCGCCGGCGAGCGCCTCGGCGTCGGCGCCGCTCGCGGCCACGACGAGCGTGCTCGCCGGCTGCGCACGATACGCCTCGGCGATGAGGAGCGCGCGACCACCGCCCCGCAGCCCCTCGACACGCAGCGGATGGCCGGCGGCGACGGCGGCCGCGCGCCGCGCGACGTCATGGAGGGCGGGACCCTGCTCTTGCGGAAGATGCTGCATGCACGGATACCCACCGCGGCCTCGCGACCCGGCGGGCAAACTGCCACCGTACCAACGCCGTCCCGGGCTCGCAACGCGACGTGCGGATCGCGCCGGGCCCGTGGCGAGCTCGGGCAGCTCGGCTAGTCGGCGCGCGCGCCCGGGCCGCCGGCCGCGAGGCGCTCGGCCGCGGCGACCGTCGGGATGCCGGAGCGGCCTCCCACCTGGGTGCACTTGAGCGCGGCCGCGGCGTTCGCGAAGCGCAGGGTGCGCTCGAGCGGCCAATCGCGGAGGAGCCCGTAGATGAAGCCGGCGTGGAACACGTCGCCGGCGCCGGTCGAGTCGACGCAACGCACGGGATACGCGGGCACCGTCAGCGTCCCGAGGCGCGAGCGCGCGATGACGCCGGCATCGCCGAGGGTGATCGCCACGAGCGGCGCGCTCGTCGCCGTCGCCAGACGCTCGATCGCGCGTGTCGGGTCGCCAATACCGGTGAACTGCTCCGCGAACTCCTGCGAGACGATGACGCCGTCGCTCATCGCCACGAGGCGCTCGACCGCGCCCGAGCGGGTGTCGAGGTCGACCACCACGGGCATGCCGGCCTCGCGCGCCCATTCGGCCGCCGCGAGCGCCGCGTCGAGGTCGTAGCCGTCGACGTGCAGGATCCGCCCGGCGGTGACGAGGTCCCGCCGCAGCTCGTCGGGCCGCAGCACCAGCGCCGGCGGCCGGTGCATCAGGACCGTGCGCTCGCCGGACGCCTGATCGACGAGGATGACCGCCATCTGGTTCGCGACGCCGCGGCGCTGGATGGACCCGGTGAGATCGACGTGCTCCTCGGCGAGCGAGCGCCGGGACAGCTCTCCGATGATGCCGTCGCCGAAGGTGCCGATGTACGAGCTGCGGCAGCCCCAGCGTTGCAGCGCAACCATCGCGGTCGCCACCTGCCCGCCGGGCTGACACGCGTAGCCGCCCATCTGCTGCTTGCTGTTGAAGGTCGGGAACGTCGGGACGGTGCAGAGGTGGTCGATGGCGTTCAGGCCGACGCCGACGACGTCGAAGGGCCGCTCGGCGGGAAGCGTGAAGCCGATCTCCTTCATCGGCGGCTCGCGCGGGCCGGGCGACCCGCCATCAGACGTCGCCGTCGCGCAGCGGGATCGTGACCACCGGCTCGTCCGGGTCGTTCGTCCGGAGCACGATCGTCCCGCCCGGCGCGCGTTTCGCGTTGCGCGTGCGCAGCACGAGACGGAAGTCGCGCCCGGGGCTGATCGTCTGCACGTCGCCGCTCAAGCCCTCCGGCGTCTCGACCCCCGTGATCGTGATCGGCGCGCCGCCGACGGCCTTGATCGCGATCGTGGGAGGCGCGCCCGCCGTCGTCTCTCCCACGCCGACCTCCGCCGGGAGCGCGATCACGTCGCGATAGCCGACGCCGCTCACACGGAGCGCGGTGCGGCCGAGCATCAGCGTCCCGTGGAACGGGCCGGTCGCCCGCGGCGTGAAGCGCAGCCGCAGCGCGCGCGTCCCGTCCGGATGGGGCGGCCGTTCCTCGACGGCGAGCGCCGGGTCCGCGCCGGCCGCCGCCGTCGCGTCGCCCTCGTCGGCGCGGAGCGCGACATCGCGCGCGACGCTCCTGCCGAGCGCGACGTAGCCGAAGTAGACCGGCTCGCGCTGCGGCATGTCGCCTGCCGGCACCGTGATCTCGCTGAGCGCCTCGGGGCGCTCGGGATCGTTCGAGAGCACGGCGAGCGTACGGGTCCGCGCGCCCGCCACCGCGGCACGGCAGCGAACGGCGAGCGGGACGCGCTCGCCGGGCGCGAGCACGTCCGGCAGCGGCGCGAGCAGGCGGCAGCCGCAGTCGAGGCGCGCGCCGTGCAGCAGGAGATCGCCGCCCCCGTCGTTCCGCAGCTCGATGCGGACGCTACGCCTGCCGCTCGCATCGGCGGCGGCGTCGACCACCGGCTGCCCGACGACCAGGCGGGGTGGCGCACCGCCGCCGCAGCCGGCCGCCAGCACCAACGACAGGAAGGCGACCGGCCGTCCGCGGCGGCGGACCCGATCGACGGCGGCCGAGCGGGGCCGCGGAGCGGTCACGCCGGCCGGCGCGCCTTGAGCGGCCGCCGCGTCTTCAGGGAGCGACTGCGCGTATTGGCGATCACCCGCACCGCGGCGCGCAGCCCGAGGAGATAGCTGTCGGCGCCGAAGCCGGTGATCTGGCCGACGGCGACGTCGCTGATCAGCGAGCGGTGCCGGAACTCCTCGCGGCGGTGGATGTTCGAGAGGTGCACCTCGACGACCGGCAGGCCGACGGCGAGGATCGCGTCGCGGATGGCGACGCTGGTGTGGGTGTAGGCGGCGGGATTGAGGAGGATCGCGTGCGCGACGCCGGCCGCCTCCTGGATGCGGTCGACCAGCTCCCCTTCGACGTTCGACTGGAAGATCTCGAGCTCGACGCCGAGCTCCGCGGCGAGCGCGTGCAGCCGCTCGTTGATCTGCTCGAGGGTGAGCGCGCCGTAGACGTCCGGCTCGCGCAGGCCGAGCAGGTTGAGGTTCGGGCCGTGCAGGACGAGGACGGTCTTGCCACGCGCACGCGCTTCGTCGACACCTCTCGGGCTCATGCACACCCTCCGAGCCGCCGACTGTAGGACCGCGGATTTACGTGGTCAAGACGAATCCGTCGTCGAACCTGCCCTACGCCGGTCCGATCGTACGGTGTGCAGCGCCGTGAAGCGCCGGAGCGGCGGCAGAGGTGCCGCCGCCGCTCCGGGACGTGGATCAGGGAGGAGGCGCGGGCAGGGTGATCGGCTGCGTATCGGTCGCCGCCCCCGAAATGCCCGTCACGCTCCGCATGGTGCCGACCTGGCCGCTCGGGTACGTGATGCAGGTGTTTGCGACCCCCGGCTGATCGAGCACGGTCACGCTGCAGTCGTTCTGGAAGTTCGTGACGTCGCACGGCGCGTCGGCGTTGGTCGACGACGGGCTGTTGATCACGGCGCCCCCGGTCGGTGACGCGAGGCTGAAGTTGACGATCGTCCCGTTCGGGACCGGATTGGCGAGCGTATCGGTCACCGTGGCGGACACGACGGTCGTCAGGGTGCCGTTGCCGTTGTCGCCGGCGCAGTTGAACAGCAGCGCCAGCGCGAGATTGCTCGGTACGCCGATGCCCGGCGTCGGCGTCGATGCCGGCGTCAGGGTCGGGCTCGCCGTCGCCCCCGCCCCGGGGGTGGGGGTCGGCGTCGGGACGCCGCCGCCCGGCGTGAACGTCGCCCCCGCACCCGGGCTCGCGACGACCTGGCAATTGCTGGTGTCGAGCGTGCAGTCGCTCGCGCACTGCAAGACGCCGCCGCCCGGGAAGCCGATCGACTCGCAGGTCTGCCCGCGCAGATCGCCGAGGTCGCATTGCTCGTCGCCGCGGGCGATGCCGTTGCCGCACTTGAACGAGACGGTCACCGTGACGTCGACCGATGCCGACGCCGAGTCCTCGACGACGAAACCGTGCGTGCCGGCGACGCCGCCGGGGGCGATGATGTAGGCGACCGACTGCCCCGAATCCTTGCAGACGTTCGCCGGTGTCGGGGAGCCGTCGTTGCAGTCCGCGTCGGTGTTGCAGCGCGAGCCACCGCAATTCGTGCCGTGACAGCTCGCGAGACAGCGCCTGATCGGTCCGGCGCAGGTGCCGCTCGGCGAGCCGATGCCACAGTCGACGTCCGCCTGGCAGGGACTGCCGACGCACAGGACGCCGCCGTCCTCGGTGCAGCCGGGGAGACAGTGTTGGCTGATCACGGCCGTCCCGATGCCGCTCACCTCGTTCTTCAGCTCGTACGGGGGGGTGCCGCCGACGATGTTGAAGAACACGACGGCGCCGGGTGCCGGCTCCACGAGATCCTCCGAGGAGGGAATCACGCCGAGCTGCGAGGCGTCGATGAAGCCGACGTCGAGGAGCGTGATCGGCGTCTGCGCCCGCAGGCCGAACCCCGACGGCGGCTCCGCGAAGATGGCGCCCGTGCCGATGATGGCGCCGGTGCTCGTCGGCGAGGCGCCGGCGACGGCGATGATGTCGGCATTGCCGTGCGCGTCGGTCGTCGCCTGGCCGAAGTTGATGTTGTTCGTCGTCTGGCCCGGGATGAAGCCGATGTCGGGGATGTCGGACGTGAACGTCACGACGATGCCCGCGATCGGATTCCCCAGATTGTCGGTGAGGGTCGCGACGAGCCCGATGCGATCGGACTTGTTGGCGTCCACCTCCCCTGGATCGACGTTGAGGATGATGCGTCCGGCGTTGTTGCTGTTCAGGACGAACTGCGCGCCGGGATTGCCCCCGTGACCGCTGCCGCCGCCGGTTCCACCACAGCTCGCGATCACGATCGCGAGCACCCCGGCGGCCGCGGCCGCGCCGAACCATGCTGTGCGTATTCTCATTGGTCGTCCTCCCCTACCCGTCCCCATCACGGTACGGCGCTTGGCACGACGTTCACGGTGTACGTGAACTCATTGGAGTCGAAGCTGTCTCCGCTGTCGCTCGTGCCCGTGAGTCGCATGACGACGCTCATGGTGAAGGGTTTCGGCGGCAGCAGGTTCGGATGTTGATTGAGGAACGCGATGACGTCCGGACCGACGAAGAACGTCTGCGCGAACGCGAGATTGTCGGTGCTCTGCGAATCGCCCGTCGGCTTCGGACCGAGGCGGATGCCGAGCGGCACGAAGTCGGTCACCACCGGGTTGATCACCGCGCCGGCGATGACGATCTTCACGTTCACGCCCTCGACGTTGATGCTCTGACTGGTGAGGTTGTTCTCCATGCCGAGGAAGCCGCCGTCCGCATCGCCGTCACCGTTGACGTCGTTCGGGATCTCCTGGATCGTCGTGATGTCCACGACGCGCCCGGTATCGCCGGGATGGTTGTCCGCCGTCGGCAGCGTGTCCGCCGCCGGCGCGACCTGCTCCTGTACCTCCTGGAAGACGCCGAGGAAGGCGAACGACACGCCGTTGTCGTTCGACCCGCCGCCGCCGCCGCATCCGACGAGCGCGAGACCTGCCGCCGCCGCCACCATGCTCCGTATTCTCATGCCACCATCCTCCCATCCTCCGTCCCGCCGCACCGGACAGCCGGAGGTCAATTGTGAACGCTACAGATGCTCGACGATGTCTTCACACGTCAGTCGCTCGAAGCGCGTCTTGCCGATCGCCTCGAGGCACACGAACTTGATGGCGCCGTCCCGCGCCTTCTTGTCGGTACGCAGGGCGCGCGCCAGCGCGGCGCCCCCCAGCTCCGGCGGCACCTCCGTCGGCAGCCCGCAGCGCACCAGCAGCGCGCGCACGCGCTCCACGTCGGCGTCGGCGCAGAGGCCGCGCCACCGCGACACCCGCGCCGCCGCCACCATGCCGATCGCCACCGCCTCGCCGTGCAGGTAGCGCGTGTAGCCGGTGAGACTCTCGAGGCCGTGCGCGACGGTGTGGCCGAAGTTGAGCACCGCGCGGAGCCCGCCCTCGGTCTCGTCGGCGGCCACGACCGACGCCTTGATGGCGCAGCAGCGGCGCACCACCTCGACGAGGAGGTCGCGATCGAGCCGCTGCAGGTCGGCGATGCGACTCTCGAGGAGCGCGAAAAGCGGCGCGTCGAGGATCACGCCGTACTTGACGACCTCGGCCAGCCCCGCGGTGAGCTCGCGCGGCGGCAGGGTGCGGAGCGTCTCGACGTCGGCGAGCACGAAGCGCGGCTGCGCGAAGGCGCCGATCAGGTTCTTGCCGGCGACGTGGTTGACGCCGGTCTTCCCGCCGATCGACGAGTCGACTTGCGCCAGCAGGGTGGTCGGCACCTGGACGCACGCGATGCCGCGCAGGTACGTCGCCGCGGCGAAGCCGGCAAGGTCGCCGACGACGCCGCCGCCGAGCGCCACGACCGCACCGCCGCGCTCCACGCCGGCGTCGAGGAGCCGATCGTAGACGCGCGTCAGCCAGGTGAAGTTCTTGTGCTCCTCCCCGTCGGGGATCTGGACGACCGCAGGGTCGAAGCCGGCGCCGCGCAGCGACGCGAGCGTCGGCTCGAGATAGTGCTCAGCGACCGTCGAGTTCGTCACCACCGCCATCCGTGCTCCACATCCTGTCTCGCCAAGCCGTGCTCCGAGCTCGTGCAGACATCCCGATCCGACGTAGACCGGGTAGCGCCGCGCGCCGAGCTCTACGTGGACGACTTCCATCGATTCGTACGCTCGAGTCTCCCGATCTGCTCGCGAACGGTCTCCACCACCTCGCCGACCTTGCGTCCGCTCGTGTCCACCGTGACGTCCGCGGCACTGCGGTAGGCCGGGCCGCGCTCGACCAGCAGGCGCTCCACCGTGGCGCGCGGATCTCCGCCCGCCAGCAGCGGCCGGCGCGCCACATCGCCGACGCGGCGCAGGATGGCGTCGGCATCGGCGTGCAGACAGACCACGACGCCGCCGCCGCGCAGGCGCTCGACGTTCAGGGGATCCAGCACGGCACCGCCGCCGACGGCGATCACGGCCTCGTCGTTCGCGATCGCGGCGGCGACCGCGTCGCGCTCGAGCGCGCGGAACGCCGCCTCGCCGTCCTCACTGAAGATCGCGGCGACGGTCTTGCCGGCGCGGGCCTCGACGAGCTGGTCGGTGTCGACGAACGGCCGCCCGAGGCGCTTCGCCAGCCGCCGCCCCACCTCGCTCTTGCCCGTGCACATGAACCCGGTCAGCACGATGTTCGCCATTCAGTAATTCTGCACCTGCTCGAGATAGCCTTGATAGTTGCGCCGGATCTCCACCAGCGAGTCGCCGCCGAACTTCTCGAGAAACGCATCCGCCACCACGAACGCCACGACCGCCTCGGCGATCACGGCGGCCGCGGGGATGGCGCACACGTCGGAGCGCTCGAGGTTGCCCTTGGTCTCCTGCTTGCTGCGGACGTCGACGGACTGCAGCGGCTTCATGAGCGTCGACAGCGGCTTGAAGGCGACGCGCGCGACGAGCGGCGCCCCCGAGCTCATGCCTCCCTCGGTGCCGCCGGCGTTGTTGGTGCGGCGGGTGAAGGCGCGCGTCTTCTCGTCGAAGTAGATCTCGTCGTGCACCGCCGATCCGGGACGCCGCGCGGTCTCGAACCCGAGGCCGATCTCCACGCCCTTGGCCGCCTGCAGGCTGAGGAGCGCGTGCCCGAGCCGGCCGTCGAGCTTGCGATCCCAGTGCACGTGGCTGCCGATCCCCGGCGGCAGGCCGCTCACGTTCACCTCGACGACGCCGCCGAGGGTGTCGCCGCGCTCCTTGCACTCGTCGATCGCGGCGATGATGCGGCGCTCGGCGTCGGCGTCGGCCATGCGCACCTCGGAACGCTCCGCGGCCTCGAAGATCGCCGCCGGCTCCATGGCCGCGTGGTTCGCGACGATCCCGCCGATCTCCGACACCCAGCCGCGCACCGCGATGCCGAACGGACGCAGCAACGCCTTCGCGATCCCGCCGATCGCGACGCGCGCCGCGGTCTCACGCGCGCTGGCGCGCTCGAGGATGTTGCGGACGTCGTCCTGGTTGTACTTCAGGACGCCGGCGAGATCGGCGTGGCCGGGCCGCGGCCGGGTCACGACGATGGACGGATCGCGATCCTCCGGCCGCGCCGACATCTTCTTTTCCCAGTTGCGCCAGTCGCGGTTCTCGACCACCAGCGTGATCGGCGACCCGAGCGTCTCGCCGAAGCGCACGCCCGAGCGGATCTCCGCCGTATCCTGCTCGATCTTCATCCGGCCGCCGCGACCGTAGCCGAGCATGCGGCGGCGCATGTCGACGTTGACGGCGTCGATGTCGATCGCGAACCCTGCCGGACAGCCCTCGAGGATCGCAGTCAGGCACGGACCGTGTGATTCACCGGCGGTGAGGAAGCGTAGCACGTGTTCTCACTTGCTCGACGACATCGGGAGAGGAGGCGCCGCGTGCGTCCCCGGCACGGACGAGGATCCCCGGACAAGCGACGAGGATCAGTGGGAGCGATTCTGCCACAAGGTTTCCGCAGTGGGAAGTTGCGCGACGTCCTCGTCGCCGCGTCCGACGATCGTTTTCGGCGTGACGAACACGAGCAGCTCGGCACGCACGTCGTTGTCCGTGTGGCTCTTGAACGCCCAGCCGAGCACCGGGATGTTGCGGAGGTAGGGAATGCCCTGCTCGGAGCGGGTGAGGTTGTCCTGGTACACGCCGCCGAGGACGAACGTCTCGCCGTCCTTGATCAGCACGTGCGACTCCGCCTGCCGGCTGATCTCGTCGGGCACCGTCACGGTGTTGGACGCGACGCTGCTCGGCGCCGTGGTGCTCGACTTGGCGAAGACGTCGAGGAAGATGAAGCCGTCGGACGACACCTGCGGCGTCACCGTGAGCGTGATGCCGGTGTTGATCTTTTCGGTCGCCGCCTGCGACGAGCCGGCGACGCCGCCCGCGCCGGTCGCGATGACCGTGCCGGTGCTCGGCAGCGGCACGCGCAGGATGCGCAGGGCCTCGATCGTCGCCGCCTGGTTGTTCAGGGTGACGACCCGCGGGCGCGAGATGATCTTGATCTTGTTGTCGGTCTCGAGCGCGGTGAGGCGCGCGTCGAGGGTGGTCGACCCGTCGATCGAGCCGAGCAGGATGTCGTAGGCGGTGCCGGCGCCGGGCGCGACGGAGGCGGCGGGAAAATCGGCGATGAAGGGCACCGTGGTGGCGGGGGAGTTCTTGCCGCCGGCGAGCACGCCGCCGGCGTTGATCGTGCCGGGGAAGTTCTGCCCCGTCGAGTTGCCGGTGCCCGGACCCGCCTTGCTGGCGACGCCCCATTGGATGCCGAGGTCGCGCAGGAAGTTCTTCTGCGCCTCGACGATGTTCGACTCGATCAGGACCTGCGGCGTCTGCGTGTCGAAGTGCGCGATCAGCTCCTGGGCATTGGCGATGCCGCTCGCGATGTCGTGGACGACGATCGTGTTGGTGCGCTCGTCGAAGTTGGCGCTACCCCGGTCGGTCAACACGTCCTGGATCTTCTTGACGAGCTTCTCGTCCGCCTTCGCGTAGTTGACCTTGATGTATTGGACCTCGAGCGGCTCGATCTGTTTCTGCGCCTCGTTGGCGGCGCGCTGAGCCTCGCGCTCTTCCTTCAATTGCTTCACCGTCGAGACGCGGATGATGTTGCCCTCGCGCACGCTGTCGAGGTTCTTCGCGCGCAGGATCGCGTCGAACGCCTGATCCCACGGCACGTCGACGAGGCGCATCGTCAGCTTGCCCTGCACCTCCTCGGTGGTGATGATGTTGAGGCCGCTCACGTCGGCGAGGATGCGGAGCACGTTCTGGATGTCGGCGTCCTTGAAGTCGAGCGAGATGCGCTGCCCGGTGTACTCGTGCGGCTCGGTCGGCGCGAGCGTGCTGACGGTGCCGCCTTCGATGCGCGCGGTGCTGGTCTTCGACGCGCCCCTGGCGGGACCGCTCTTCGCCTGGACGGGAAGGGCATACGCCTCCGCGGGCGGATCGAGCGGTGCGCGCTCCGCCGCGGCGAGCGGCTCGTCGGCCGGACCCGCGGGCGGCGCGGCGGGCTCCTCGACACGGGCGACCTCGGCGGGCGGCGGCGCGTCCTCGCCATCGAGTGCCTCGGCGGCGGGCGCTGTGGATGCCGTCGCGCTGTCCGCGGCCGCAGGCGCCGTGCCCTCCGTCAGGGGGGCGGCATCGGCCGGTCGTGGCGCGGCATCGCGCGCCGCGACGGCGAGCGGCGCGATCCCCGGCGCGCGATAGACGAGCTGATCCGCCGCCGCCGTCGCCGGGCCGAGCATGGCGACGATGATGCGGCCCTGCTGGTCGGTCGAGACGTCGGGCAGGATGCCGTTGACGTCGGCGACGATGCGCAGCTGGCCCTCGTGCGTCCCGAGACGGACGCGCGCGATGCCGGCGCCGGCGACCGGATGCGTCTGCGTGGGCGTCTCGGCGAGCGGGCCGTCGAAGTCGAGGACGATGCGGTTCGGCTTGCTCAACGCGAAGCTGTGAACGCGCGCGGGAGGCCGCGAGAACACGACGATCAACGCCTCGCGTCCGTCGCGTGCCGCGACCTGGATCTCATGGACGCGGAGCCTCGGCTCGAGCGCGGCGTTGACGTCCGCGATCGCCGGGGCGCCCTGCGTGTCCGAGGCATCCTGCGCGGCGACGGGCGGCTCCGTCGGCGAGTCGCTCAGGAGTCCATTCGACGCCGTCGCAGGCGGCGCGCTCTCGGATGATGCAGGAGCCTTGTGCTCGATGACGCGCGTGCAGCCGATGACCACGAGGAGCAGGATGCCTACGACCCCCGCCGCCTCCCAACGCCCATCCCGCTCCGTCTTCCTCATGGCGAACGATCCTCCTGCGGAAGCTCCATCACGACTTCCTTCGCCTGCTTCTCGCCGTAGAAGTTTGTCGTCGTCTCCTGGATCAGGACGCGGCGCTCTTCGATCGTGCGAACGATCCCGCCGGCCGACCCGATCGGCGTCCCCGACGTGACGATGTACCCCAGTCCTGCGGAATCTTCCACCATCGCGCGCACCCCGCCGGCGTTGCGCACGATGCCGACGAGCTTCAGCTGGCCGAGCTCGTAGCCTTCGAGGGGCGTCCGGGGGGCGCCGGTGTCCGCGACCACCGAGGTCATGTTCGGCGGACGGAAGGGATCACGGTGACTCGCCGGGTCGTACTTCTGCGCCTCGCCGGTGCTCGCCTGCGTCGTGTCGGCGTCCGTCCCGGGGCCCTGCGACGCGACCACGCCGCCCGCAGCCGCCGCGGCCGGGTCCTGTGTCGCCGCTTGCGGCGCCGGCACCTCGGCTGCGCCCGGGGCGAACACGCGGGCCGCCTGGGCATCGCTTTCACGGGCGCGCGCGCCCTCGGCGCCCGCGGCGGCCTTGGCCTTGTCGATCGCCGCGACGGGCCCGAACGGGGCCGCATCCGCGGCCGCCACCGTCATCGGCGGGTGGCGCGTTGCCAGTCCGAGGAGGAGCCCGAGGACCGCGCTCATCGTATCGGCGTTGTTCATGAGCTCTTCCCTCCCTTCGCGGCCTCCGCCTTCTGTTTCGCCACCTTCTCGCGCTCGGCCTCGTCGAGGAAGCGGAAGGTGACGGCGGAGCACGACGTATTGACGATCATCGTGCCGCTCTCGTCCTTCGGCTCCTTCATCGAGATGTCGCTCACGTTGACGATGCGGTCGAGCGCGCCGACCCGATCGAAGAAGGTCGCCACCTGGTGGTAGTTGCCCCGCACCAGGACGTCGACGGGCACCTCCGCGTAGAAATCCTGGAAGCGCTCGGGCTTCTGGCGGAACAGCATGATCTCGAGTCCGGACTCGCGCCCGGCGGACGAGATCGCGCTCAGGAGGTCGGGAATCTCCTTCTTGTCGGGAAGCTGCACCTCGGCATGGCGAACCGCTGCCTGCAGGTCGCGCACGGCCGCGCGTGCGTCGTCGAGGTTCGCGACCAGCTTCTGCTTGGCGCTGCGCTGCTCGCGCAGGTTCTGGATCCTGTCCATCGTCTGTGCCATCTCGGCGCTGCGGCCGGAGTAGACGAAGTACCAGTACCCGGCGCACACCATGAGCACGGCCAGGGCGCACACCAAGAGGCGCTGGCGCGCCTCCAGCTCGAAGAATCGCTCGATGTAGTTGTTCATGCGCGGCTCCCGTTACGCGGCTTCGACTCCGGGCCATTGCCCTTCGGCGCGTCCGGGTACTTGAGGTTCGGCGGCGCGGGAGACAGCGGCTTGCCCGTGTAGCTGAGACGGGCCTTCACGACGAACCGCTTGAGCTGCGATCCGTCCTTCGTCGCCTGCGTGGTCTCCTGCAGGTCGACATCGGAGAAGTAGTGCGACTCGGACAGCTTCCGCATGAAGGTCGCGATCGTCTGGTTGTCGAAGGCAAAGCCCGTGATCGTCGCGGCGCCCTGGTCTTCCGTGAACTCGAGCAGCCACACCTGATCGGGGGCGGAGTCGCTCAGGTCGGCGAGCACCTTCGCGGGCCCGACCTTCTTCTGCTGCAGCGTCTCGATCGTCTTGAGCTTCGCGTCGAGCTCCTTGCGACTCCGCTCGAGCGTGGAGAGCTCGGTCGTCTTGGCATCGAGCGTCTTCAGATCGGCCTGGAGCTGCTCGTACTCCGCCCGCACGGGAACCATGCGCATGCGGCTCCACGCCTCGACGAACAGCAACGACGCGACCACGAGGACGGCGCCGAGCACGATCAGACGGCTCTCGGTACGCCGTCCGGCCTCCGCCTGCGCCTCGCGGACCGACAGCAGGTTTATGCGGATCATGTCTTGTCTCCCGGACGGCGGGCCGCGAGGCCGACCGTGACGGCAAGCGAGGCGGCGTTCTTGCGCACGAACTCGGCGTCGACCGCCCGTCCGAGCGTGACCCTGGCGAGGGGATCCGCCACCTCGACCGGGGTCTCGAGCCGCTCGCTCAGCATGCGCGCGAGCCCCTCCGTCCGTGCCGTGCCGCCGCTCAGGTACACCGCCGAGAGCGGCTCCTCCGCGTCCGAGCGCCAGTAGAAGCTGAGCGCCCGGTGGATCTCCTCGACCAGGAACTGCACCGCCGGAGTGAGGGCAGCCTCGATCTGGTCGCGGCCGAGATCGCGGGCCGAGCCGCCGGCCTTCAACATCTCGGCCTCCTCGGCGGAGACGCCGAGGCTGCGCATGAGCACGTCGCTGAACTCGGCGCCGCCGACCGGGATGTCCCCGGTGAACGACGAGCGGCCCGCGCGCAGGATGTTGATCGAGCAGTAGCGGGCGCCGACGTTGACGAGCCCGATCACCTGCGTCTCGTCGACGTCGTAGTTCAGCTCGAACATGTTCTCGAGCGCGAAGTAGTCGACGTCGACGATCGCCGGCACGAGCCCGGCGTCGCGGATCACCGACGTATAGCTGTTGACGATGTCCTTCTTGACCGCGACCAGCAGCACCTCGAGCTCCTCGCGGTCGGTGTAGCCGACGACCTGATAGTCGAGGGTGACGTTGTCGAGATGCTCGGGGATCGCGCTGCCGGCTTCCATCATCACCTGCTGGTCGAGATTCGCCTCGTCGACGCTGCTGGGGAGATGGATCTTCTTGATCATGACGGCGGGACCGGGCACCGCCGTCACGACGTCCTTGGCGCGCGCGCCGGTGTGCTTCACCAGGTCGCGGATCGTCTGCGCGACGATGTCGGGATCCTGGATGAGGTTGTTCTGCACGGCCGTCGGCGGCAGCGGGGCGATGCCGGCGGAGAGCAGGCGGATGTTGCCTGCCGGGCCGTCGGTCTCGACGAGCTTGACGCAGCTCGAGCCGATGTCGAGGGCGAGAAGGCCGCTACCCCCTCCCGAGAACAGCCCCCGCACGGAGCCGCCGAGAACGCCGGAAAGCCTTCCCTTGCTCATCGTACCCCACCACCCCTCTCGCCACTGACCGCTCGGCCACGATGCGCGGTGCTGGACGTAGTAGCGGGGAAACCGGATCGGCGCGGAACGGCTTCGGGCTGTGGTCGAATACCACACGCCGAAAACCTACCGCAACGAGAAAACGCTGCGTTCATCGACTCGACCCCCTCGTACGGTTGCAATCCCTGCGGCGTGCCGCCGCCTGCGGCCCCTTCTCGGTGAAAGCGAAGAGGCCCGACCCGAGCACTCGGACCGGGCCTCTTCCCGTACAGAAAGGAGGGGCTACACGTCGCGAAGCAATCCCGGTGCCCGCGGCGAGAGGGGAAAAAGGCCCGCGCGCGTTGCGTTCGACCGGGCCGGAGGGCCGCGGGCGACAAGAAACCGTACGTAGGGGAACGGGGGTGTCGCGGATTTGACAGTCGGCGGATCAACGAGCCAGCGTCGCCTTGACCGCGACGAGCGTCCCCTCGTCGTCGACCTCGAGCTCGACCGGCGTCCCCGGGATCAGCTCGGAGAGGGCGATGCGATGGCCGCCGCGGTCGAGCAGCTCGGTTTCGGGCTCGATCTTGTAGTGCTGCCCGGAGACCGTCAGCTGCGCCGGGGTCACCGACTCGACGGTACCTTGGCGCGGCGACGCGTACGCGGACGCGCCGACGAGGAGGGTGATGCCGAGCACGAGCATGGACGGGAGCGTTCGCATCGCGGTCCTCACGGGCATGGCGTCGTGGTCGAGCACTCGCGCCACGAGATCGGGGTGACGTTGTTCGGCAACGCGGCGAGGGGCGGCTGGCCGACGGCGCCGCTCGACGCGATGAAGCCGGCCGAGCTGGTCTTCTGGATGGTGACGGTCAGCTCCGTCGGGATGCTCTTGCCGATGATGTCGACGCGCATCCCGGTCGAGACCGTCGGCGGCTGGCCGGGCCCGGAGCCGTCGGGGTCCTGCACCGAGCTGTCGGGGATGCCGCCGGTCGCGTAGTTGAGCGTGTACAGCCGCGCGTCGCCGCCCGCGTTGCACGCGCCGCTGATCGGCGTGAAGGTCGAGAAGAAGACGCTGAAGAACGCCGTCGGCGACGCCAGCACCTTCTCGCCCGGGTTCGCGTTCAGCTGGATGAACCAGCCGCTGGCGTTCTTGATGCTCGTCTTCAACGCCGTCTCGGAGGACGACCCGTTCTGCCGCACGTCGGAGGTGACGTCGATCAGGTTCGCCTCGTTCTTGTTGCTGCTGCCGTCGTCGTGCAACGCGTAGATGCGGTCGACGACGTTCGTCTGCAACGGGTTCGAGCGGTCGCCCGTGCCGAAGAAGACCGAGAGGAAGCCGCGGTCGCGCACCACGTCGGGCGGATAGTAGATCTTGCGTCCCGTCGGCGCCGATCCCGTCCCGGTGGTGAAGAGCTTGGTCGCCGTCAGCGTATTGTCGAGACGCCACAGCTGTCCGCCGAGGTCGCCCACGTAGCCGCGATCGACGATCCCGTCACCGGTGAGATCGAGCACGCCGACGGTGCTCGGAATGGCCCAGTCCATGCCGGCGGGGCGGATGAGGGGCTTCAGGAGGGCGCCCGTCAGCGGGTCGATCACGAAGATGCCCCGTCCCATGCCCGATCCGTTGGCCGCCGTGTTCGTCGGGGTGTCGAAGTAGGTGTCGTAGCCGGCGCCGACGACCATCGCGTTCACGGCGGAGCCGCTGATGCTCGCCTTGGTGAACGAGGGCTCCGACCACGTCTGGCCGAGCTCGCTCATGCCGCTGGTCGCGTTGGTGTCGCGCCACAGGAACTTCGGCGCCGTCTTGGTGGTCACGTCGAGCGCGTAGTACTCGCGGCCGCCGCGCCCGAGACCGAACACGACGATCTTCTGCGCGCCGATCGTGACCACCTTCGGCGACGAGTCGACGAAGAAGGGGTGCGTCGTGCTGCCGACGGTGGGCGTCAGCACCTTGAGGGTGGCGAGCAGGCCCTCCGGCACGTAGGCCCACAGCTCCTGGCCCGTCGCGTCGTCGAAGGCGTGCAGCATGCCGTCGTTGCCGCCGATCAGGATGAGGGCGTCGTTCGTGCTGTAGTGCACCACGGCGGGCACGGAATGGACGATGTCGCCCAGCACCCACGAGCGCGTCTCGGTGGTGTTGCCGTCGAGGTCCTCGTCGTAAGCGTCGACGCCGCTGATGTAGTTGATGATGTTGGTGCGCTGCGATGCGCTGCCGGCTCCGAGCATCGCCTGCGTCAGCGAGGCGTTGGCCGTGCTGAAGGCGTTGCCGGACGCGGTGAGATCGATGCCCGAGATGTGGGTATAGATGTTGCGCGGGGTCGCACGCGTCGCCAGGAGCTCGCCGACGCCGCCCTTGGTGACGGTGCTGCCGGACGCCGTGGTGTCCCAGTACGACCGCGCGGTGGAGAGGATGTTGCCGCTCCCGTCGGTCGCGGCGTGTCCGTCGGCGTCGAGGAGATCGCCCGTCGGGCTGACGGCGTACTTCTTGAGATTCCCCGGCCAGCGCAGGGTCGCGTCGCGCGGCTGGAAGAGCGCGATGTAGAGCCGGTCGCCGCTCTGCGTCCGCGTCGTCTGGCTGACGGGCACGACCGGCGCGACGAACGACTCGGTCTGCGACTGGATCGACTTGAGGGCGAGCTGGAAGGCGTCGGCGAGCTGGTCGGCGCTCTCGGCGGTGTAGTACTTGCCGCCGCCTTCCGCCGCCGCGCGCTGCAGCAGGCCGTTCGCGACGCTGAAGCCGATCGTGTACGTGATCAGCGACTGCTGCCCGTCGAGGTCCGGTCGGAGATCCGTCGTGGACAGCACCTTCGCCACGTCGTCGAGATAGTCCGAGCCGCCGTTCTGGTACTCGCACGGCTCCTGATCGGGGGACGAGGAGTCGCAGCCCGCCGGCGGATGGTAGTGGTAGTAGTCGGGATCGAGGCCGTCGCCGTTCTTGTCGTGCGGCGTGCCGAGCCAGCTCTCGATGTAGGTGAACTTGCCGTCGGCGTTGGCGCCGCAGAGCGGATCGGAGAAGCCGGGATCGCAGGTGCCGAACGCCGTGTCGCCTTCGACCTGCGGCCGCCCGTCGGTCATGATCACGAGGAAGTTGCGCTGGCAGGTGTACTGGATCGGGTCCGCGGTCGTGAAGTAGCCATCGTGCTTGAAGTAGCGTCCGGCCGCGATGGTGCGATTGGCGAGCGGCGTTCCGTCGTGCGCGGTGAGCCCGTTGACGATGGTCGCGAGGGTCGTATGGCTGGTGCCGACCACCGCCTGCAGGATCGACTTGTCGTTGTGGTAGTTCGTGACCTGGGTCTTGTTGGTGTAGTCGGTCGGGATCGTGGTGCCGTTCAGGATCTCCAGGCCGAAGCGCACGCTGGCGTTCGCCGGGTCGCTGAGCAGGCCGGTGACGACCGACTTGGCGGTCGAGAGCTTCGGCGTCGCGTAGAGCGGGTTGGTCTCGAAGTTCCGCCGGTTGCCGTTCTTCACATACGACGGCGCGCGGTCGTCCTGCCCGTCATTGTCGGCGTCGACGAAGCCGCACGTGCTGGTGTGGGCCTTCCACGTCGTCTGCGTCACCTTGCACGTGCAGCCGGGCGCCGAGTTGAACGTCTTGCAACGATCGTAGATCGTCACCGGATCGTACGTCCCCTCGTAGCTCGTCAGCGGGTCGTAGTCGGGCGCCGAGTTCATGCTGCCCGAGTTGTCGAACTGGATGAGCACGTTCGGCTGGACGGAGAGTCCGGCCGCGAAGACGTCGAGATCCGTGCCGGCGTGCGCGCCGGGGACGCTCGCGACCAGCACGACGAGCAGGGGGAGCAGGCGTACGATCGTCGACAGTGTGCGTGTCATAACCTTCTCAGCTCGCCGGACCGAGGCGCGTGGCCTGCATGTCGAGGTTGCTCCTGGCGTTGTCCGTCGCCGTACCCGCGGCGCTCACGTCGAAATAGAATCCCTTGAACTTGAGCGCGCTGACGTGGATCTCGATCGGCGGCGGCGCCTCGTATTGGAAGCACGACCAGACGTCGCCGGTGAGCGGCAGCCCGGCGTCGGTGTTGAGGTTGGTGTGGCGCGGGACCGCCGGATTGCACGTCGCCGACAGGCAGCACTTGGTCGGGTCGATGAAGTTGTCGGCGTCGCCGAGGGCATAGCCGAGACCCGCGTCGGCGGCGTGGAAGGCGACCGCGCTGCGCCGCTCGGAGCCGGTGAGGGCCGACTCGATGCGCGATGCGCTGGCGGCGAGCGAGGCCAGGATGAGCAGGATGGACAGCAGGCCGAGCACCGTGAAGAGCGCGATGCCGCGCTGATTGTGGACGAGGGCGCTCACGGGATCTCCAGCGGCGCGGTCGCGATCCCGAGGTTGCGGATGCGGACCTGGGTGGATGCGTCGGCTTGCGGCGTCAGCCCGGCGGTATTCGCGCCGGCGGCGAGCACGCGGATGCTCGCGCTGCGCAGGACGTCGAGCGACGCGGACGGATTGGCGGTGGTCGTGCCGTCGGCGAGGACGTATGCGACCTGCAGCGCGTTCGCGAGCGTGAGCCCGTCGGCGACCGGACTGCCGTTCCGCCGCAACACCCCCTGGTTGTTCAGGATGTAGACGAGCTCGTCGATCTGGTGCACCGGCGACCCGACGCCGTAGGCCTGCACCAGCGGCGTCGACACCGTGATCGTGCACGCCCCCGCGTTCCACGCGGTGATGATGGAGACCTCCGCGGCGCCGAGGATCTGCGACTCCACCGAGAGGCGCTTGCCGGGGGTGAACGTCAACGTACCGCACGCCGGAACCGCCGTCGCGTCGAGGACGATCGTCGACGCCCCCGCCGCCGCGCTGCCCGTGCTGCTGACGTTCAGGTAGTTGCCGCGCAGCGTGATGTCGTAGAGCTCCCCCGCCGCATTGGCGTTCACGACGATGGGCGCCAGGGTCGCCGTCGAGACGGCGCCCATGTTGAAGCCGGCCATGCGCACGTCGCGCTTGAAGAGGTCGATGGCGCTGCGCACGTCCTGCGACACGTCGGCGCTGCCCATGGTGAAGATCGCCGAGCGGCTTTGACTGGCGACCGCGGAGGCGAGGCCGCCGAGCACGATCGCGGCGACGCCGAGCGCCACCAGCAGCTCGAGGAGCGTGAACCCCCGCCGGCACGTGAGCCGCGCGGCGCTCATTGGCCGATCACCGAGACGAGCGCGAAGGTGTGGGCGCCGAACTGATCGTTCCACGCGACGTTGACCGTCACCTGCTTCGCCGTGCCGGGGCCGACGGCGGCGACGGCCGCCGAGCGCGAGAACGGGATGTGGCCGACGGTGACGCTCTGCGCGGCGACGTTGGTCAGGTCCGCAGCGGCGGAGCGTCGCATGATCTCGATCTCCTCCTGTGCGAGCGCGGTGGCGGCCGTGATGTTGCGCCCCACGGCGGCGTTGCGGATCGAGTTCGCGTGCAGCGCGGCGAGGCCGAGAAAGCCGATGCTCGCGATCGAGGCTGCGACCAGCAGCTCGATGAGCGTGAAGCCGGCCTCGCGCGGCGCATGGGGGCTATTGCCAGGTCGATCCATTGAAGTGCCACACGCGAATGCGGCCCGCGGCCGTGACCGTGACGCCGTGCTGGACGTGGCCGGCCGACACCGTCGACTCGACGTAGACGCCGGCCGCACTCGACACCGTGCCGTCGGAGTTGAAGACGATCTGCGCCCCGGGCACCGCCGGCGGCGCGCCGGGCGTTCCATAGGGGTCGGCGGTGATGCCGGTCGCGCCGAAGCGGACCTGCGGATAGTCGGTTGCGACGTCGACGGTCTTCAGCGTCGTCGTTCCCGCGCCGTTCGCGTAGGAGATCCGGTACGTCGTCCCGGCCTGCGGGACGTAGTAGTACTGGCGCCCTTCCTTGATCGCGGCGAGGCGCGCGCGGTTCATGTCGCCGGCGATCTCGAGCGCCGCGCCGCGCACGCGATAGCTCGGCATGAAGGCGTTGAAATTCGACACCGCGACCGCGCTGATCACGCCGAACAGACTGAGTGCCGTCAGCAGCTCGAACGCCGAGAATCCGGGCGGCGCGTGCCATGGACGTGCGGTGCGGGACAACATCGACCGAGAAACCTCCGCTCTCGATCGAGCAAGAGCTATTCCAGGGGAACCCCGCCCGATTGGTGTCGACGCGACAAGCCCCGCCGCGTTTTCGGCGGAACCTGCCGCACCATCTGCCACGGCAAGTGGTGATCGCTCCTGCGACGGCGTCAATTCGCCGGCGCGCGGAGCCATGCGCTTTGACACGCGGACTGGCGCGCGCGATAAGGCGTCCCGTGTCACACCCGCTTGCGTGTGACCTCGGCGCGCGCGCGTTCGCCGCGGTGGCGCTCGTTCCGGCGATCCCCGGAAAAGATCTCCTGACGTATCACGTCGCCGAGGCCGATCTTGCCCGCGTACGACCGGGCGTCCGCGTGCTGGTGCCGCTCGGCCGCCGCCGCGAGACGGGCATCGTGGTGGAGCTCACCGACGCGCCGCCGACCGACGTCACGACGCGCGCGATCGCCGACGTGCTCGACGACGAGGCGATCCTCACGCCCGATCTGTTCGCGCTCTGCCGCTGGGCCGCCGACTACTACATGACGACGCTCGCCGACGTGCTCGCGTCGGCGTTGCCGGGAGGCCTGCGCGCGTCGAGCGCGCGCGTCGTCCGCTTGACGGCGGGCAGCCGGGCCCACGGCCTCCGCGGCCTCGAGGAGGCCATCGTGGCGCACCTCGCCGTCGCCGGCCCGACGACCGTCACCGCACTCGCGCGCCTGCTCGGCGATCGCCGCGTCGCCGGCGCCGTGCGCGCGCTCACCGCCCGCGACGTCGTCGCGGTCGAAGAGCAGTTGCGGGCCCCGGTCGCGAAGACGCGCTTCGAGCGCGTCCTCGAGCTGGGCGAAGCGCTCGACGCCGAGGCGCTCGCCCAGCTGGCGCGGCGCGCGCCGCGCCAGCACGCGCTGTATGGGAGGATCGCGCAGGCCGCGGAGCGCGCCGTCGAGGTGCGCGCACTGGACCGCGCCGAGCGCGGCGCCGCGGCCTCGCTGGTGCGGCGCGGCGCGCTGGTCTCGATCAAGCGCGAGCGCTACCGCGACGCGCTCGGCCCCGAGGGAGCCGCGGCGGCGCCGCCCGAGCTCACGCCGGAGCAACGCGCGGCGGTCGACGCGATCGCGGAGCACACGGCCTTCCAGGTGCTCCTGCTGCACGGGGTGACCGGCAGCGGCAAGACCGAGGTCTACCTGCAGGCCGCGGCGCGCATCCATGCGAGCGGGCGGGCGGTCCTCTTCCTGGTGCCGGAGATCGCGCTCACGCATCAGCTCGTGGCGCGCGTTCGTGAGCGATTCGGCGCCCGCGTGGCCATCCTGCACAGCGGGCTCGGGCCCGGTGAGCGCTGGGACGAGTGGCGACGGGTGGTTCGCGGCGAGGCGCGGATCGTCGTCGGCGCGCGCTCGGCGATCTTCGCGCCGATCGCCGATCTCGGGCTGGTCGTCGTCGACGAGGAGCACGACGCGGCCTACAAGCAGGACGAGGGCGTGCGCTACCACGCCCGTGACCTCGCCATCGTGCGCGCCAAGCTCGCCGGAGCCCCGGTGATCCTCGGCTCGGCCACGCCGTCGGTGGAAAGCTATCAGCAGGCGCTCGACGGCAAGTATCGACTCCTCAGCCTGCCGCAGCGGGTGGCGGGGCGGCCCCTGCCCGCGGTCGAGGTCCTCGACCTGCGCACGCTCACCCCGGTGCTCGAGGGAGCTGGCGCCGCCGGCGCCGGGCCGCACCGGCGGCGCGGCCCGATGATGGTGCAGGCGCACGGGCGCCGCGAGGACGAGCCGCCGTCGATGCTGCTGTCGGCGCCGCTGCTCGCGGCGATCGGGGACACGCTGGCACGCGGAGAGCAGGCGCTCCTCTTCCTCAATCGTCGCGGCTTCGCCCGCGCGCTGCAATGCATAGGCTGCGGCGAGCCGGCCGGTTGTCCGGCGTGCAGCGTGAGCCTCACCTTGCACGAGCGCCGCGCGGTGCTCCTCTGCCACCATTGCGGGTACGCCCGTCCGGCGCGCTCCCCGTGCACGGGCTGCGGCCGCGACCTGCTGCGCGCGACCATCGAAGGGACGGAGCGCATCGAGTCGGAGGTGGCGGCGCGGTTTCCCGGCGCCCGCGTCGGCCGACTCGATCGCGACACCACGTCCAACAAGGGTGCTCACCGGCGCATCCTCGAAGCCTGGGAAGGCGGCACGCTCGACATCCTGATCGGCACCCAGATGGTGGCGAAGGGGCACGACGTGCACGGCGTGACGCTGGTCGGCGTGCTGCTCGCGGACGTCGCCCTGAACATGCCCGACTTCCGCGCCGCCGAACGGGCGTTCCAGCTCCTGACGCAGGTGGCGGGCCGCGCCGGGCGCGGAACGCGGCCGGGAAGGGTGCTGGTGCAGACCTACCGTCCGGCGCACCACAGCCTCATCGCGGCGGCCGCGCACGACTACGCGGGCTTCGCGCCACGCGAGCTCTCCTTGCGGCGCGAGCTCGCCTATCCGCCGTTCGCGCGGCTCGTCGTGCTGCGCTTGGAGGGCGTGGAGGCGGAGCGCACGGAGCAGGCGGCCGTCGCGCTGGCGACGTTCGGACGGACCCTGGACAAGGCCGTGACCCTCCGTGGTCCCGCGCCCGCGCCGCTCGAGCGGCTGCGCAACCGCTACCGCTGGCAGCTCCTGCTCGGCTCCCCGAGCGTCCGCGCGCTGCACCAGGGGACGCGCCGCCTCCTGGCGCATTGGCGGGGCATGCGCGCCGCGCGCTCCGTGCGTCTCGTCGTTGATGTCGATCCAGTCAGCATGTTATGAAAAAGTCGTGCTTCGTCGAATCCTTAGGTACCCGGAGCCGGTCCTCAAGGAGGTGGCGGTCCCAGTACCGAACATCGATGGCGGGCTCGTCCAGACGATCGACGACATGGTCGAGACCATGTACGCCGCTCCTGGCGTCGGACTCGCGGCGCCGCAGATCGGACTGTCGCAGCGCGTGATCGTGCTCGACGTCGATCACGAGAACAAAGGCAAGCAGCTTCTCAAGATCATCAATCCCGTGATCGCCGAGCGTGACGGTGAGATCATCTGGGAGGAGGGCTGCCTTTCGGTGCGCGACTTCGTGGCCGAGGTGCGCCGCGCTGCGCGGGTTCTCGTGCGGGGCTACACGCCGGACCAGAAGGAGATCGCGATCGAAGGCACGGATCTGCTCGGGGTCGCCCTGCAACACGAGATCGACCACCTCGACGGCAAGCTCTTCATCGACCGCATCAGCCGCTTGAAGCGCGATCTCTACCGCCGGCGCCTGAAGAAGCTCGAGCGCGAGGGCCGCGAGCCCGCCCAGCACGGGAGCCTCATCTAAGGCGGCTCGCCCGCCCGCGGCCGTAAGGCGCGCTCCCGCGCCGCCCGTACCCGCCCGTCGTAAAGTTTTGCCGCGACGAGGCCGATGCTCCTTCGAGCCATGGCGCGACGGCGACGGGATCCGGGGCGGCTTCGCAGCGTCTGTCTGGACGCGTTTCTCGTCGTGTGGGTCGGCGGCATGGTGCTCCGCGCGTCGATCGTCGTGCTCGCCCCGCTCGGCCGCTGGCTCGAGCCTCTCGCGCTCGTCCTCACCACCACCCTTCGCCGCTGAGCCGGCCGCCCGGGCCCGGGCGCGCCGCGGCGATACCGCCACGCGGCCGTTCGCGGTACGCTACGCCGTTCGCCGACGGCCATGACGACGCATCTGCACTGGTCCTCCGATCGCCCGCCGCGCTCCGTGTTCATGGGGACGCCGGAGTTCGCCGTGCCGAGCCTCGAGGCGCTCGCCACCTGCACCGAGCTGGTGGGAGTGGTCTCGCAGCCCGACAAGCCGCGCGGGCGGGGCCTGGCCTCGGGGGCCTCGCCGGTCTCGACGGCGGCGCTGGCGCGGCGGGTGCCGCTCATCCGCCCGGCGACGCTGCGCGACGCGCAGGCGCGCGCGACGCTCGCGGAATGGCGGCCCGACGTCCTCGTCGTCGCCGCGTATGGCCGGATCCTGCCGGCGTCGCTGCTCGCGCTGCCGACGGTCGCCCCGATCAACGTCCACGCCTCCCTGCTGCCCCGCCATCGCGGCGCCGGACCGATCGCGGCGGCCCTTCTCGCGGGCGATGCGCAGACCGGCATCACGATCATGTTGATGACCGAGGCGCTCGACGCGGGGGACGTCCTCCTGCAGCGCTCCCTCGACGTCCTCCCGGACGACACGACGGGCTCGTTGACGGCCCGCCTCGCGGCGCTCGGGGGCGTCGCGCTCGGGGACGCGCTCCGCCGGCTCGGCGAGGGCGGTCTCGACGCGGTGCCGCAGGACGCCGCCGCGGCGACCTATGCGCCGCGGCTGAGCAAGGGCGATGGCGTCATTCGCTGGGACGAGGCGGCCACGGTGATCGCGCGCAAGGTCCGCGCCTTCACCCCGTGGCCGTCGACGTTCACGCACCTCGGTGGTCGCGTCCTGAAGGTCCTGCGCGCCCGCCCCGGCACCCCGGACACCCGTCGAGACGCGACGCCCGGAACGATCGTCGGCGTCGGCGAGGCGATCCGCGTCGCTACGGGCGATGGCGTCCTCGAAGTGCTGACGGTGCAGGCGGAGGGCAAGCGACCGCTCGCGGCGCAGGCCTTCGTCGCCGGCGCGCGGCTCACCGCCGGCATGCGTTTCGATGCCTGACCGCGAGGACGCCGAACGTCACCCGCTCGGCGCGCGCAGCGTCGCGCTCGCGGTGCTGCAACGAGTGGAGCGCGACGGCGCGTACGCCGACGTCGCGCTGGACGCCGCCCTCGGTGCGGGCGATCTCTCGCAGCGCGATCGCGCGCTGGCCGTGCGCCTCGTGTACGGGACGCTCGCCTGGCGCGGCCTGCTCGACTGGCACCTCGCCCGCCTGGCACAGCGTACGCCGCAGCGGCTCGCCCTGCCGGTCCGGACGGTGCTGCGGCTCGGCCTGTACCAGCTCCTCCGTCTGGAGCGCGTGCCGGCACACGCCGCAGTCTCGACCAGCGTCGATCTCGCGAAACGCGTCGCACCCGCCGCGGCCGGGCTCGTGAACGCCGTCCTGCGGCGCGCGGCCCGCGAGCGCGACGCGCCGCCCGTGCCCGACATCGCCGATCCGGTGCGCCGGCTCGCCACCACGCTGTCGCATCCCGAATGGCTCGTCGCGCGCTGGTGTGCCGAGCTCGGCGAGGGCGAGACACGCCTTCTCCTCGCCGCCGACAACGAGGCGGCGCCGACGATCCTCCGCGCGCGCCGCGGGGCGCGCGGCGCGCTGCTCGCAGACCTCGCCGCCGCCGGGGTCGAGGCCGCGCCGACCCGCTACGCGCCGGACGGTGTGCGCGTGGAGGCGGTCGCGCCGCATGCGCTTCCAGGCTACGCGGCCGGCGCGTTCGCGGTGCAGTCGGAGGCATCGCAGCTCATCGGTCATCTGCTCGACGCGCCTCCCGGCGCGCGCGTGCTCGACGTCTGCGGCGCGCCCGGCGGCAAGGCGTCGCACCTCGCCGAGCTGATCGGCCCTGGCGGCGGCGTCCTCGCGATCGATCAGCGCCGCCGCGGCGCGCGCGCCATCGCGACGACCGGCCATCGTCTGCGCGTCGGCAACCTCGCGGCCCTCGCCGCCGACGCGCGGCGCCTGCCGCTCGCAGCGGACGCGCGCTTCGACCGCGTGCTCGTCGACGCCCCCTGCAGCGGCCTCGGGACGTTGCGCGCGCATCCCGAGGTCCGCTGGTCGCGTACGCCGGACGACGTGCGCCGGCTGGCCGAGCTGCAGGCAGAGATCCTCGAGGCGGCGACCACCCATCTCGCCCCGGGCGGCGCGCTCGTCTACGCGACCTGCACCATCAGCGCCGCGGAGAACGACGGCGTGGTCGAGCGGTGGCTGGCGGCGCGTCCGGAGCTGGCGTGCACGAGCGCGGCGGAGCACCTTCCGGAGGCCGCAGCCGGCCTCGTCGACGACCGGGGCGCCCTTCGCACCTTCCCCCATCGCGACGGCCTCGACGGCTTCTTCGCCGTGCGGGTCCGTCGGCGGCCGTGAGCGGCCCGGCGAACTTGCGAGGCGTCCGGGGCTGATCGTATAAGCGCCGTTCCGGGCCTTTCGGTGCCGCGCACGATCGCTCCATCCCTGCTCTCCGCGGACTTCGGCCGCCTCGCCGACGAGGTGCGGGCCGTTGCGCGCGCCGGCGCCGATTGGCTGCACATCGACGTCATGGACGGCCACTTCGTGCCGAACATCACGATCGGCCCGCCGATCGTCGATGCGGTCCACAAGGCGAGTGTGCTGCCGCTCGACGTCCATCTGATGATCACCGATCCACGCCGCTACTTCGCGGCGTTCGTGCAGGCCGGTGCGACCTCGATCTCGTTCCACTACGAGACGTGCCACGACATGCGCGCGGCGGTCGACGAGCTGCACGCGCTCGGCGCTCGCGCGTCCGTGGCGCTCAACCCCGGCACGCCGGTCGCGGACGTCGCCGGCACTCTTCCGGACGTCGACATGGTCCTCCTCATGAGCGTGCATCCGGGGTTCGGCGGCCAGGCGTTCCTCCCCGGAACGCTCGACAAGATCGCCGAGGCGGCGCAACTGCGGGAGCGCACCGGCGCGCGCTGGCTGATCGAGGTCGACGGCGGCCTCGGCCCCGCCGACGTCGCCGCGGTCGCGGACGCCGGCGCCGACGTCATCGTCGCCGGGACGGCCGTGTTCGGGGCTGCGGACTACGCCCGCGCCATCTCGGTGCTTCGCGGCACAGCGGCCGTCCGTGCGGACTGACGCTTTGCTTCGCACGGACGATGTGTTAGCCAGCATGGTTCGATTTCCTCGGGGTGTAGCTCAGACTGGTAGAGCGCTGCGTTCGGGACGCAGAAGTCGCTGGTTCAAATCCAGTCACCCCGACTCTCTCCTTCTGTCGCCCCCATCGAGCCTCACGAGTCCGGGAGCGGGCTGGATCCCCTCCAGCCCGCGACGCCCACGGGCCGTCGCTCGACGAGGGTCGGGTGCGCGGCGAGCAGGGGTGAGATCGGCATGACGCTGCTCGCTCTCATCGTCCTCGGCTACCTGTCGGGCTCGATCCCGTCGGGCGTGCTGCTGAGCCGTCGTCGCGGTGTCGATCCGCGCGACGTCGGGAGCGGGAACATCGGCGCGACCAACGTCGCGCGGGCGGCCGGCACGCTCGCCGGCACGCTCACCTTGATCGGCGACCTCCTGAAGGGACTGGTGCCGGTGCTGATCGCGCGCCGCATTGGCCTCTCGCACGGGGCGATCGCGCTCGTCGGCCTGAGCGCGTTCTTCGGACACCTCTACTCGTGCTTCCTCGGGTTCGGCGGCGGCAAGGGCGTCGCCACCGCCCTCGGCATCCTGCTCGGCGCGGCGCCGCTCGGAGCGCTGATCCTCGTCGGCGCGTTCCTCGCCACGCTCGCGCTGACCAGATTCGTCTCCGTGGCCTCGCTCCTCGCCGCGGCCCTCGCCGCGCCGCTCCTCCTCACGCTCGGCTATCCGGCGGCGACGGTCGCGACCGCCCTGGTGACCGGTGCGCTCGTCGCGTACCGGCACCGCGACAACATCCGCCGCCTGCGCTTCGGGACCGAGCCGCGCGTCGGCGTCGCCAAGGTGTCGGGCTTCGACTCCGGGGTTGCCTAGCTTTTCGGCAGTGCCCGGCAAGCGGGCAGCGCGCACCCGTCGGCGATCGCCCGCTCGTCGCCGGACGCTAGGTTTCTTGCGGTATTGCGTTTGCTTGTGTGTCACGTCTCTCGAAGACGGGCCCCTCGCGCCACTGTACCGTTCGATCGATGCGATCGACCCGCCCCGACGCGCTGAACGAGCTTTACAACCCGGAATGGATGCGATTTAGAGGGCGGCGAACGTCACCCCGCCCGCGGAGGTCTCTATGAAGAAGGTCGAAGCCATCATCAAACCGTTCAAGCTGGATGAGGTGAAGGAGAGCCTCTCCGGCATCGGTATCCAGGGTCTGACCGTGACCGAGGTGAAGGGGTTCGGCCGGCAGAAGGGCCATACGGAACTCTACCGTGGCGCCGAGTACGTCGTCGATTTCCTGCCCAAGGTGAAGTTGGAGATCATCGTGAAGGACGAGAGCGTGGCCAGCGTCGTCGGCGCGATCGAGAAGTCCGCGAAGACGGGTCGCATCGGCGACGGGAAGATTTTCGTGCTGCCGATCGAAGAGGTCGTGCGCATCCGCACCGGCGAGCGAGGAGATCAAGCGCTCTGAGCGCGCGGCCCAGCCGCCGACCATGCTACACCGCATTGCGCCGCACGCGCGGCATCGCAACGAGTCACCCCATCACCCACACAAAGGAGAAGGTTTATGAGTACGGCGAAGGACGCCATGAAGCTTGCGAAGGACCGGAAGGCGGAGGCAGTGGATTTCAAGTTCCTCGATTTTGTCGGCACGTGGCAGCACTTCACGACACCGATCAGCGAACTGGAGGAAGAGGTGTTCGATGGGGGGCTCGGGTTCGACGGCTCGTCGATCCGCGGCTGGCAGCCGATCAACGCCTCCGACATGCTCGTGATTCCGGACCCGGCGACCGCCGTGATGGATCCCTTCATGCAGCATCCGACGATCTCCTTCATCTGCAACATCGTCGACCCGATCACCAAGGAGGACTACTCCCGTGATCCGCGCGCCATTGCCCGCAAGGCCGAGGCGTACCTCAAGTCGACCGGCATCGGTGATACCGCGTACTTCGGTCCCGAGCCCGAGTTCTTCATCTTCGACGACATCCGCTTCGACCAGACCGAGCATTCCGGCTTCTACTACGTCGACTCGGTCGAAGGGCGCTGGAACACCGGCCGCGAGGAGAGTCCGAACCTCGGGTACAAGCCGCGCTACAAGGAAGGGTACTTCCCGGTCGCTCCGCTCGACTCGCAGCAGGACATTCGTCAGGAGATGGTCGCCGCCATGGAGTCGGTGGGGCTGCGCGTCGAGAAGCAGCACCACGAGGTCGCGACCGCCGGTCAGGCCGAGATCGACCTACGCTTCCTTCCGCTCGTCAAGATGGGCGACGCGCTCATGTGGTACAAGCACTGCGTCAAGAACGTCGCGCGCCGCCACGGCAAGACCGCAACGTTCATGCCGAAGCCGATCTTCATGGACAACGGCTCGGGAATGCACGTCCACCAGTCCATCTGGAAGGGCGAGAAGCCGCTCTTCGCCGGCAGCGGCTACGGCGGCATGAGCGAGCTCGCGATGCACTACATCGCCGGCATCCTGAAGCACGCGCCGGCGCTCTGCGCGTTCGTGGCGCCCACGGCGAACAGCTACCGCCGCCTGGTCCCGGGCTTCGAGGCGCCGGTCAATCTCGCGTACTCGTCGCGCAATCGCTCCGCGGCGTGCCGCATCCCGATGTACTCGCCGTCGCCGAAGGCGAAGCGCATCGAGGTGCGCTTCCCCGATCCCTCGTGCAACGGCTACATGGCCTTCGCCGCGATGCTCATGGCGGGCCTCGACGGCATCGAGCGTCGCCTCGATCCGGGCGAGCCCCTCGACAAGGACATCTACGCCCTCACGCCCGAGGAGCTGAAGGACGTGCCCTCGGTGCCGGGCTCGCTCCCCGACGCGCTCGCGGCGCTCTCCAAGGACCACGAATTCCTGCTGAAGGGCGACGTCTTCACCGAGGACGTCATCGAGACCTGGCTCGAGTACAAGAAGACGAAGGAGATCGATCCCCTCCGTCTCCGCCCGCATCCCTACGAGTTCGCGCTGTACTACGACGCCTGATCAGACTCGAAGGACGCCGCTACGGCTCGCCCGGGAGAGCCGTAGCGGCCGTTTCTCCTCGATTCGATCTCCGGGCGCCGGCAGGTAGTTTGGACCCTGGTGAGGGTCAGGCGCATGCGTGTTCTGACGGGCGAAGAGGTTCTGGTCAGGATCTTCATCGGCGACTCGGACACGTGGCACCACCAGTCGCTCCACGTGGCGCTCGTCGAGCGCCTGCGGAGAGAAGGCTTCGCCGGTGCCACCGTGTTCCATGAGTTCTCCGGGTTTGGCGCCCGGAGCGTGCTGCACACGACGAACATTCTCCGACTCTCGGAAGATCTGCCGATCGTCGTCGAGGTAGTAGACACCGAAGAGCACATCGAGCGGCTGACTCACCTCCTCGATGAGATGGTGACCGAGGGTCTTGTGACCATGGAAAGGGTTCGCGTCTCGAAGTACACGTCTCGCACCCGACCGCAGGCTCCCCGCGGCTAGCGACCCGCGCGACACTTTCCCTATCGGGCGAGCGGGGCCCGCCCGGCGTAGCGCGCATCGGCGCCGAGCTCTTCCTCGATGCGCAGCAAGCGATTGTACTTGGCAACGCGCTCGCCGCGGCAGGGCGCACCGGTCTTGATCTGACCCGCCGCGGTCGCAACGGCGAGATCGGCGATGCAGTCGTCCGGGGTTTCGCCCGAGCGATGGCTGATCACGGTCCCGTAGCCTCCCCGCCGGGCCGTGGCGATCGCCACAAGCGTCTCGGTGAGCGTGCCGATCTGATTCAGCTTGATGAGCGCGGCGTTGCCGACACCGCGCTCGATGGCGGCCGCGATGATCGCGGGATCGGTGACGAAGATGTCGTCGCCGACGAGCTGGATGCGGTCGCCGAGACGCTCGGTCAGCTGCGTCCAGCCGTCCCAGTCCTCCTCCGCCAGGCCATCCTCGATGGACCAGATCGGGAACTGGCGGACCCAGTCGGCATAGAATGCGATCATGTCCGTTGCCGAGCGTCGGCGGCCGTCCGATTTCTTGAACACGTAGGCAGAGCCGTCGTGGAACTCGCTTGCGGCCGGGTCGAGGGCGAGCACGACATCCACGCCGGGCCGTAGGCCCGCGTCGACGATCGCTTCGAGGATCAGCTCGACGGCCTCTACGTTCGCCGCCAGATTTGGCGCGAAACCGCCCTCGTCCCCCACCCCCGTTCCGTATCCCTTGGCCTTCAAGATGCCCTTGAGCGCATGATAGGTTTCGGCGCCCATACGCAGGGCCTCGTGAAAAGTCGCGGCGCCGACCGGCGCGATCATGAACTCTTGCAGGTCGACGCTGTTGTCCGCATGCACGCCGCCGTTCACCACGTTGAACATCGGCACGGGCAGGAGCGGCGGACGATCGCCCCCAAGGTGCCGGTAGAGCGGCAGGCCGGCCGCGCGGGAAGATGCTCGGGCGACGGCGAGCGATACCCCGAGGATCGCGTTCGCCCCCAGTCGGGCCTTGTTCGGAGTGCCGTCGGCCGCGCACAAGGCCGCGTCGATCGCGCTCTGGTCCGTTGCGTCCTCGCCGCGGAGCAGGGCGGCGATCTCCTCGTTCACATGCGCACAGGCGCGCCGAACGCCCTTGCCCCCGTAGCGCCCGGGATCGCCGTCCCGGAGCTCGATCGCCTCGCGACGACCCGTCGACGCGCCGGAGGGAACGGCCGCCCGGCCGCGTGTCCCATCCTCGAGGCCGACATCCACCTCGACCGTCGGATTGCCGCGTGAATCGAGAATCTCACGCGCCCGGATCGACGCTATCGCCACCATGTGGACCTCCTCTGTCAGCCGCCTGCAGCGCGCTCACCTCGGCCGCAAACGTGTCGATACGCTCGATCTCGGCCGCGACGTCGCCCTCTCCGGCGGCACGTCGCTCGCGCGCCCGTTCGAGCGCACGCTCCGCCGATCGATACACGTCACGGAGACAGCCGCGCAGATCGACCTCGAGCCGTTCGCGGCTTTCGCGCACACGATCGCGAAGATCGTTGGTCAGGCGCGCCGCATTGGTGCCGACCAGGCGTTCGAGGTACGCACCCATTTCGCGCTCGATGTTCTCTCGCCGGCACGCCCGGGAGCGCATGAGATCGACAAGGCGCGCGAACGGAGAGCGTGCGGTGAGCGTGAGCATCTCCGTGTAGTGCAGGCGGCTCCGGGTACGAAGTCCCGGCTCGGGGACAACGCGTCGCGGAAGCGCCGTAAACGCCGACCCCCCCGAGGTCGCCAGGCGCTGGAGAAACGCGCCCGCGAGCTCGACGAATCGCTGCGCCGCCTCGGCGTAGGCCTTCTCCGCGGCGGGCTGCTCTTCGGCACGCCAACATTCGAGCTGGCGGCGAAAAACCTCCTGCGCGGCCCGCGTGGCCGCATCGCGGAGTCGAGACGACGGCCCCTCTTCGGGAAGCGTAGCGATGATCCGCCGCAGCTCGGTCCGCGCGGCGGGGATCGCGCGCGTGACGAATGCCTGCTGCCGCGTGGTCAGCGACGCCTCGAGGCGATCCTGCTCGGCTCGCAGGAGGTGGCCGAGGTCTCCGAGCGCACGTTCCGCGTCCTCGGCGCACCGCTTCAACGCCGCGATCCGCTCCTCCGATTCGTCGAGTGGACGCCGCAGCGCCGCACGCTCCTCGGAGAGCGCGTGCACGAGTCGGTCTGCGTAGATGGCGATGCCCCGCTGCTCCGCGGCACGCACCAGATGGCCGCCGGCTTCGCGCGCGAGCATACTCAGCGAGCTCTGCAGCCGCTGCCAGTCGCCGCCCGATCCCGGGCTCGCCCGATCCGCCGCGGCGACCGCGCTCACTTCGAAGACGGGAGCGATCCATCTCTTCAGGCGCTCCGCCAGGACACGTTCGATGAAGGTTCGCGCCTCGCGCCGCTCGCCGACCGGAAGGCGATCCGCCTTGTTGAGCACGAAGAGGAGGTGTTCGACACGCCGCTCCGCCAATTGGGTGACGAGCGCGAGCTCGTCGGCCGAGATCGGCGGGTCGGCACCGAGCACCACGATCGCGGCGTCGATGTGCGGGACGAAGCTCCGCGTGGCGGCGGTGTTTCCGAGGATCGTCGAGCCAATCCCGGGCGTGTCGACCAGGCACATCCCGGCGGCGAGAAGGGGACTCTGGGCGAACACCTCGACTCCCAGCACGCCCGCGCGATTCTCCGGATTCCGCTCCTCGGTGACGTAGGTGGCGATCTGAGACCGCTCGATCTGCTCCCACCCGCGGTCCGCGAAGCGGACTCGGGCTCCGGCTGCCCCGTATCGCACGACGGTGACGACCGCAGTCACGGGGACGACGCCGGTCGGTAATATCGGATCGCCGATCAGTGCGTTCAGCAGCGTCGACTTCCCGCGCTTGAACTGCCCGACGCACGCCACGTAGTAGCGGCCCTCCATGAGGCGCGCCGCGAGGCTCGCCGCATCGGTCGCGACATCCTCGATACGCGCCGCATGCGCGATCTCCGCGAGCCGAACGAGTGGGGAGCCGGCCTCCGCCGATCCGTTCATGCCTTCGGCGGGACGCATTGCCGACGCTTGGGGACGGCTCCGCTCGGGCTGTCGGAGATGGCGTTGAGCCTCACGTTGTCTCCCGATTCTCGGAAGACTCGGCCCGGGAACAGCCCTACCGAGTTTCCGTTCGGTAGGGGTCATCAATCCAGAAGGAGGATGGTTTCGGCGAACTGCCCGCGGCGAACCCCATCGCCGGAAAACCCTACTGAGCGTGCCTGCGCGTGTCAATGCCGAACGCTCGCCCGGACGCCGCCGGCCTCGGCACCGTCACCGATTCGGCGGGCCGCCGCGCCCGGGGCGCTACGACAGGACGCGCGAGGGCGAGGGCTGGCGGAGCGCGTCTAGGCAGAGCACGATCACGCCGAGCGTGATGGCGCTGTCGGCGACGTTGAAGGCCGGCCAGTGGTAGGCCCCGACCGACAGATCGACGAAGTCGATCACCTCGCCGAGCATCACGCGATCCACCATGTTGCCGATGGCGCCCCCCGCAACCGCGCCGCAGGCGACGATCAGGAGCCGTCGCTCGCCCGGAAGGCCGCGGAGGAACCACCCGAGGAGGGCGACGGCGGAGGCGGAGATGATGAGGAAGAACGGCGTCCGCAGCGCCGCCGCACGGCCGGCGAGGATGCCGAAGGCGGCGCCGGTATTGCGGACGTAGGTGAGGGCAGCGACACCGTCGACGAGCGGAATCGACTGGTGGAGGCGCATGGAGCCCGCGATCAGCGCCTTCGTCCACTGATCGAGCACGACCACCGCGACGGCGACCGCGAGCGCCAGCACCCACTTCGAGGCGCCGCCGTTGCCGCTCACGAGGCGACCTTCGTCTCGACCGTCGCCAGTACCCGGGCGCAGCGCCCGCACACGGTCGGCACCCGCGCGTCGCTCCCGACGTCGGAGCGCCACGTCCAGCAGCGCGCGCACTTCTCGCCCGTCGCCCGCTCGGCGCTCACCCGCAGCCCCGCGATCGGCGATTCGCCGTTCGCCTCTTCCGCCGGGCGCAGGTCCACGGCCGAGACGATGAAGATCTCCGCCAGCCGCTCGCGACGCGCGTTCAAGAGCGTGGCCAGCGGCTCGGCGGCGGCGAGCGCGACGCGCGCCTCCAGCGAGTGTCCGACGACGCCGGTCTGGCGCAGCCCTTCGATCGTCTTCGTGACCGCGGCGCGCACCTCGAGGAGACGCTCCCAGTCGGCGGCGAGCCGCCCGTCGACGAACGCGGGGTCGGGCTGCGGAAAGTCCCCCAGCAGCACGCTCGCCGGGCGACCGGCCACGGCCGGCATGCAGGACCAGATCTCCTCCGCGGTGAACGAGAGGATCGGCGCCATGATCCGCACCATCGCCTCGAGGATCGCCAGCAGGGCCGTCTGCGCCGAGCGGCGCTCGAGCGACCGCGCGCCCTCGCAATAGAGCCGGTCCTTCGCGATGTCGAGGTACAGCGCCGACAGATCGACGCTGCAGAAGTTGTTCAACGCGTGATAGACCGCGTGGAACTCGAACGCCTCGTACGCGCGGGCGCAGCGGCCGACGAATCCTTGCAGCCGATCGAGCACGAAGCGGTCGAGCTCGAGCAACTCGTCCCTGGGCACGCCGTCGCGCGCAGCATCGAAATCGGCGAGATTGCCGAGGAGAAAGCGCGCGGTGTTGCGGATCCGGCGATAGGCCTCGACGGCGCGATCGAGGATCTCCCGCGAGATCCGCATGTCCTCGCGATAGTCCTCCGCCGACACCCACAGGCGCAGGATGTCGGCACCGTGCGTCGCCACGATCTTCTGCGGCGCGACGACGTTGCCGGACGACTTCGACATCTTGCGGGCGTCCTCGTCGAGGAAGAAGCCGTGCGTCAGGACCGTGTCGTACGGCGCGCGGTCGCGGGTGGCGACCGACGTCAGCAGCGAGCTCTGGAACCAGCCGCGATGCTGATCGCTGCCCTCGAAGTACAGGTCGGCGTGGCCGCCCAGCTCGGGCCGCCGCTCCACCACCGCCGCGAAGCTCACCCCCGAGTCGAACCAGACGTCGAGGATGTCCTCCTCCTTGCGGAAGCGCGTCCCGTTGCATTTTTCGCAGGCGAACCCCGGCGGCACGAGCTCGGCGACCGGGCGCGTGAACCAGGCATCGGCGCTCTCGCGCGCGAAGATGTCGGCGACGTGCTCGAGGAGCGCCGCCGACGTGTTGGCGGTCGTACACGCCTCGCAGTGCAGCGCGATGATCGGCACCCCCCAGGCGCGCTGGCGCGAGATGCACCAGTCGGGCCGATTCGCGACCATCCCGGCGATGCGATCCTTGCCCCACGCCGGAATCCAACGCACCCGCTCGATCGCCGCGAGCGTGCGGCCACGGAGATCGTTCGCCGCCATCGAGATGAACCACTGCTCGGTGGCGCGGAAGATGACCGGATGCTTGCAGCGCCAGCAATGCGGATAGGCGTGCGTGAACGGCTCGCTCGCCGGCAGCCGTCCGCCGCGACGCAGGTGCTCGACGATCTTCGGGTTGGCGTCGAGCACGCGCATCCCGGCGAACTCGGCGACCTCGGGGAGGAAGCGGCCCGCATCGTCGACGGGCGCGTACACCTCGAGACCGTAGCGCCGGCCGACGTCGTAGTCCTCCTGGCCGTGTCCGGGCGCGGTGTGGACGAGGCCGGTGCCGGCGTCGAGCGTCACGTGATCGCCGAGGATGAGCGGCGCGTCGCGCTCGATCCACGGGTGACGCGCGCGGGCGCCCTCGAGCGCGCGCCCGCCGATCGTCGCGCGGACCGCGGCGTCGGCATCGAGGAACGCCGTGAGCTTCGGCAGCAGCGCGCGCGCCACGAGGACGAGCCGCCCGTCGCGGGCGGGCACCACGACGTACTCGACGTCCGGATGCGCGGCGACGGCGAGATTGGCCGGAAGGGTCCATGGCGTCGTCGTCCAGATCACGACGTCGACCGGGGTGCCGGCGAGCGCGGCGAGCGGAGCGGGATAGGGCTCTTGCAGCGGGAAGGCGACGTAGACCGATGGCGAGCTGACGTCGCGGTACTCGACCTCGGCCTCCGCGAGGGCCGTCCGGCACGCCGCGCACCAGTGCACCGGCTTCTTGCCGCGATAGAGATCGCCGCTCGCCACGACACGCGCGAGCTCGCGGATCTCCGTCGCCTCGTATGCGAAATCCATCGTCAGATACGGCGCCGCCCAATCGCCGACCACGCCCAGGCGCTCGAACTCCTCGCGCTGGATGCCGACGAACTTGGCCGCGTACTCGCGGCACATGCGGCGGATCTCCGCCTTCGAGAGCGTGGCCTTCTTGTCCCTCCCGAGGCTCTTCTCGACCTGCAGCTCGATCGGCAGGCCGTGGCAATCCCACCCCGGCACGTAGGGCGCGAGAAACCCGGCCATGTGCTTGTACTTGACGATGATGTCCTTGACGATCTTGTTGAGGGCGTGGCCGAGGTGGATGTTGCCGTTGGCGTACGGCGGGCCGTCGTGCAGCACGTAGCGCGGGCGGCCGGCGCGCGCCTCCTGCATGCGGGCGTAGAGGCCCTCGCGCCGCCACCGCTCCAGGATCTCCGGCTCGCGCGCGGGAAGGTTGGCGCGCATGGGAAAGGTGGTCACCGGCAGGTTCAGCGTGTTCTTGAAGTCGGGTTGGGTCATTCGACTGGGCCCGTGGTCGAGCGCATACGATTCCTTATCGTAAGTGGCCGTCGTCTCCAATTGCCGGCGCGCCGACAGGTGAGGCGAAGGTGCGGAGGTGACGAGAGGATCGACCTACGCGCGGCCGATGCGGCGGCGCGTGGGTTTGGCCGGCCGGCCGGCGCCGCCGCGGGCGACGCGGGGAGCGTCGCCGAAATCGAAACGCCAGTTCTTGCGCAGGCCGAGATAGCAACAGCAGAGGGCGCTATCCATATCGTTGTTGAACGTGCGCTGGGTACCGTCCTCGAACAGGATGCGCACGAGACACGTCCCGCCGGGAACGCTCGAGGTCATGACCTCGACCACGGCGCCGAGGCCCCATTCCTCGTAGTTCACGTGGAACACGCGGTCGCCGAGACGGAGGAAGAGTCGCTTCTCGCTGTCCAGCACGGACTGCCTCTTTGACGTGACGGTAGCCGAATCCGCCGGCTGACGCCACCGATTCCGCGCGGCGGCGTCCGGCGGACGCATCCGCACCGGAGGTGCTTGACAGCCGGGCCGGGCATCGCGAGACTCCGCGGGCGAGTCGGCTCGACGAGCGGCTCCCTCGGACTCGTCCATGCGCTGGGACTGGAAAGTGCTGCTCGGGGTGGTGGTCGCGGCCGTCGCGGCGGGATGGTTCTTCACGCGAACGGTCCACGAGCCCGACCTCGACTTCGACGCGATCGATCGCGATCTCGGCGATCTCTCGGCGGCGCTGCGGGCGGACGACGTGGACGGCGCCGAGCTGGTGCCACGCTTCTCGGTGGGCATCCACTTCCCCACCACGATCCAATACCGCCGCGCATCGGACTTCTGGCGGCCCGCGGTCGGCAACATGGGACGCGTGGGACGCGCGGGCAGGAAGGGACGACGATGAGCGGGACATACAGGCTGATGCTCGTGGGAGCGACGCTGTTCGCGCTCGCCGGTACCACGGCGGCGCAGGTGGCGCCTCCCGAGGCCCCGGCGCGGCATCGCGCGCGTCGTTCGATGGAGCGCCCGCAGGATCTGTCGCGGCAGGAGAACCAGATCCATCGCACGCGCACGGTCACGCGGCGCATCCTCCACGATCGACGCGCGTCGGACGAGATTCGCCAGCAGGCGAGCGAGCTGGACGCGCTGCTCGACAAACGCCAGGAGATCATCGAGCGCCTGGTCAAGCAGCAGAAGGACTTCCTCGCCCTGCACAAGCCCGAGATCGAGGAGATCGAGGATTTGCGTCGCCGCGCCAACGATCTGGACGAGCGGCTCAGCAGCGCGCGCAAGGACGTGCTGGAATCGAGCAAGCCCGACGTTGCCGCCCTGAAGGACGCGACCACGCGTGCCGCCGACCTCGCCGACGGTCTACGCGAGCGCTACCTGCAGGAGCGGCGCAAGCGCTTCCAGCGTTGATCAGAAGGACGCGCCACCGTCGGGGGCGACGGCGATGCGGCCGTTCTCGACGACCACGGGCAGGACCCTCCGCCCGCGCGTCAGCTTCAGCAGCTCGGGGATCGCCTCGGGGTGCTCGCTCACGTTCACCTCCGCGAACGCCACGCCGCGCGCACCGAGCTCGCGCCGCTTGGCGTCGCAGAACGCGCAATCGCTCCGCACGTAGAGGGTGACGGCCACGCGCCGCACCGTAGCACGGCAGGGCCGCGCGCGGCACGCCCCGGCCGCTTGCGGGTCGGGGGCGCCCGTGCGAGAGACGCGCACGTGCCCGAATGGATCGATGTCGTGGACGCGGACGATCGCGTCATCGGGCTGGCGACGCGTGCCGAGATGCGCCGCCAGAACCTGCTGCATCGCGCCGTCTACATTCTGGTCGTGAACGCGCGCAACGAGCTGTTCGTCCACCAGCGTACGGCGGCGAAGGACGTCTACCCCGGCTATCGCGACGTGACGGTCGGCGGGGTCGTCGCCGCGGGCGAGGACTACGACACCGCCGCCGCGCGCGAGCTCGCCGAGGAGCTCGGTGTCGCCGACGCCGTGCTCGCGCGCCTCGGTCCGACGACGTACACGGACGCGGGAACGCGGGTCCGCGGCATGGTATATCTGGCGCGCCACGACGGACCGTTCGTCCTGCAGCCCGAGGAGATCGTGAGCGGCAAGTTCGTCGGGCTCGCGTGCGCGGAGCGCCTGGCGGGCGAGGAGCGGTGCTGCCCCGACGGGGCGGCGGTGCTGCGCCAGTACGGCGCCCGCCTCAGAGGCGGATCATGAGCCGCTGGCCCTGTTGCAGGGGCGAGCGCCCGAGATTGTTGGCGGCGACGAGGGCGCGCACCGACACGCGATGCTTGCGCGCGATCTGCCAGAGCGTGTCGCCACGCCGCACGACATACTGCAACATCGGCGGCAGCTTCAGCCCCGGGAAGTAGTAGCCGGCGTGGCTCGCCACGTGGGTGGCCGCGAGGAACTCGGCGTAGAAGTTGCGCGAGGCGAAGCCGAAACTCGCGCCGTCATAGCCGCGGATGATGTCGTCCAGCGCGTCGCTGCCGACGGCGGCGCGGGCACGCGCGATTCCCGCGATGCCGTGATTGTAGGAGGCGATCGCAAGCGGCCAGCTGCCGAGGACCCGGCGCGCGCGTGCCAGGTGTTCGGCCGCGACGGTGGTGGAGCGCACGGGGTCGAAGCGCTCGTCGACGCCCGCGGCGATGCGCAAATGGCCGTCGGCGGTGTCGCGCATCAGCTGCCACAGGCCCGCCGCGCCGGCGCGCGACACGGCGTTCGGGTTGAACGAGGACTCGACGTGCGGCAGGAAGGCGAGCTCCGGTGGCAACGCCGCTTCGGCGAGGATGCGGCGGACGGTCGGCAGATACACCTCGGCGCGCGCCAGCCCGTCGGCGAAGATCTCCTTCAGCCCGCGCTGCGCGCGGATGTTGCCCATGGCCTTCACGTACGCGATCGGGCCGGCCGCGCCGCCGAACAGCGCACGGATGCGCGCGCGCTCCGGCGCCTGCGGCGTGAACACCGTGTCGATCGGCGCCCGGAGCACGGTCGGGAAGGTCTCCTCGACGGCGAGCGACGCGAGCAGCCGCGCGTAGGTGGCGCGCACCGGCGCGATCGCGTCCTCGTCGCCGTTCGGAACGACGTCGTACACGATGCGGACGTCCTCGCGATCGTGCAGCACGACCTCGTTCTGCGACACCTGCGTGAACACGCGGATCCAGAAGCGGACACGCTCCGCCATGGCCTCCGAGAGCGGGAACTCCCTGCTGAACCGTAGCGGCGGCGGGGTGGCGTGGGCCGGACGCAGGGATCCCACGAGGATCAGCAGGAGGGCGCAGACGAGCGCGCGCGCCCGGACATGGTCGATACGCATTGCCTCGGACCAGGGGAAGAGCGGCCGCAGCGCCATGTGCTCACAGGCGCGTGGCCGGGGCAAGAGCCCGAGGGCCGGTGCCCGCTACGCCATCAGCGCACGGCGTCGATTCCGGTGAGGTCGCGCCCGACGATCAGCGTGTGCATGTCATAGGTGCCTTCGTACGTATTCACCGTCTCCAGGTTCAGCATGTGGCGGATCACGGGGTACTCGTTGACGATGCCATTGGCGCCGAGGATGTCGCGCGCGAGCCTGGCGGCGTGCAACGCCTGGCTCACGTTGTTGCGCTTGGCGAGCGAGATCTGCTGCGCCCGCACGGTCCCGGCATCCTTGAGCTGTCCGAGGCGATAGGCGAGCAGCTGGCTCTTGGTGATCTCCGTGACCATGTCGACCAGCTTCTGCTGCACCAGCTGGAAGCCGGCGATCGGGCGATCGAACTGGGTGCGCTGTTTGGCATAGTCGAGCGCCGTCTCGTAGCAGGTCATCGCCGCGCCGATCGCGCCCCACACGATGCCGTATCTGGCCTGATTGAGGCACCCGAACGGCCCTTTCAACCCGGTCACGTTCGGCAGCAGCGCCGAGCGCGGCACGCGCACGTCCTCGAGCACGAGCTCGGAGGTGATCGAGACGCGCAGCGAGAACTTGCCCTTGATGTCGTGCGCACTGAAACCCGGCATGCCCCGCTCGACGAGGAACCCGCGGATCTCGCCGGCGGGCGGCGTCTTCGCCCAGACGATGGCGACGTCGGCGACACTGCCGTTGGTGATCCAGCGCTTCACGCCGCTCAGCACGTAGTCGCCGCCGGCCTCGCGTGCCTTGGTCTCCATGCCGCCCGGATCGGAGCCGTGGTCGGGCTCGGTGAGGCCGAAGCAACCGATCGCCTGACCGCGCGCCATCGGCGGGAGCCAGCGCTGCTTCTGCTCCTCCGAGCCGTAGGCGTAGATCGCGTACATCGAAAGGCCGCCCTGTACCGAGGCCATCGACCGCAGGCCGCTGTCGCCGCGCTCGAGCTCCTGCATGATGAGCCCGTAGGCGACGTTGTTCATCCCGGCGCAGCCGTAGCCGCGCAGGTTGGCGCCGAACATGCCGAGCTCGGCCATGCGCGGCACGAGCTGGCGGGGAAACTGCTCGTCGCTGTGGCAGCGCTCGAGGAGGGGCAGACACTCGCGCTCGACGAAGGCGCGGACGCTGTCGCGGGTCATGCGCTCCTCGTCGCTGAGGAGCGCGTCGAGCTCGTAGTAGTCGGTGACGGGCATGCGCGCGATGCTACTGGTCCGTCGTTGGCGGCTCAAGCACGGCGGGGTCGCCACGACCCGGCTTGCGCCGCGCGCGCCGCCGCATATAAGGAGACGTAGCCGAGGGCACTCCTGCCATCAGGATGGCTAATTCGAGCGATGCATCTCGAGACCCTGCAAGTGTTCTGCGACCTCGTCGAGACCGGCAGCTTCTCGGCCGCCGCCTCGCAGAATTTCATCACCCAGTCGGCGGTGAGCCAGCAGGTGCGCGCGCTGGAGGCCCGCTTCGACCAGCGCCTGCTCGACCGCACCAAGGGCCGCGTCCAGGCCACCCCGGCCGGCCAGCTGCTCTATCAGGCGAGCAAGGACATCACCGGGCGCTATCGCGACCTGCGCGAGCAGCTGCAGAGCTTCGGCAACACCGTCAGCGGCAGCGTGCGGCTCGCGACGGTCCACAGCGTCGGGCTCTACGAGCTGTCCGAACCGCTGAAGAAGTTCCTCAAGGCCTATCCGCAGGTGAACGTCCACATCGAGTACAGCCGTTCGAGCAAGATCTTCGAGGACGTGCTGAGCGGGCGCATCGACCTCGGGATCGTCGCCTACCCGACGCGCCGGCCCCAGATCGCCGTGCTGCCCTTCCGCGAGGACCGCCTGGTGCTCGTCTGCGCCACCCACCACCCGCTCGCGCGTCGTCGCTCGCTCGCCCTCGCCGAGCTCGAGGGGCAGAACTTCGTCGGCTACGAGCGTGACATCCCGACCCGACGCGAGCTGGACCGCGTGCTGCGGCGGAAGGGAGTCGGCGTGCGCTACGTGATGGAGCTCGACAACATCGAGACGATCAAGCGCGTCGTCGAGATCGGCGCCGGCCTGGCGATCGTGCCGGAGCCGACGATCCAGCAGGAGGTGAAGAGCCGCACGCTCTGCGCCCTGCACATCCGCGACGAGACGATGACGCGGCCGCTCGGCGTGGTGCACCGCCAGGGGCGGCATTTCTCCCCGGCCGTCGAGCGGTTCATCGCCGAGCTGCGCTGAGCGGCCGGCTCAGCGCAAGGCCGGGAGCACCGTCGACCCGAAGAGGCGGATCGTCTCGACGGGGGCGAGGTCGCCGAACATGATCGTGAACAGCCGGACGCCGGTCGCGATCTTGGCGCGCAGGCCGTCGATCACCTGCTCGGGCACACCGCGGACCGCGACGGCATCGAGATCGGCGAAACCGCCGAGGAAGGCCTTCGCCATCGCCCAACGCTGCTCGAAATCGGCCTGGTCCTTCCCGAGCACGACGATCACCTGCTCCGAGACGGTGATCGTCGCGGGATCCCGGCCCACGTCGGCGCAATGCGACCGCAGGACCTCGAGCTTGTGCCCGATTTCGGCCGCGGCGTTCATCGGGCAGTTCCAGCGATCGGCATAGCGCGCCACGAGGCGCAGCAGCTTACGCTCCCCGGCGCCGCCGATCGTGATCGGCGGACCGGGACGCTGGCGCGGCTTCGGGTTGTTCGGCGCGTCGTCGAGCGCGTAGTACTTGCCCTGGAACGTCGCGCGCGCCTCGCTGAACAGCCGGCGTACCACCTCCAGCCCCTCCTCGAGCTGCTCGATGCGGACGCGGATCGGCGGGAAGTTGTAGCCGTAGCCCTTGTACTCCTCCTCCATCCAGCCCGCCCCGATGCCGAGCTCGAGGCGGCCGCCGGAGATCTGATCGAGGCTGGCCGCCATCTTCGCGACGAGAGCCGGATTGCGGTACGAGTTGCAGAGCACCAGCGACCCGAGCCGCAGGCTCGTGGTGCGCGCGGCGAGCGCGCTCAGCGCCACCCAGATCTCGAGATGGTCGAGATCCGGCATGCCGCGCGCCCACATGTGGTCGGCGAGCCAGATCGAGTGCCACCCGCTCTCCTCGCACGCCAGCGCGCGCGCGAGCAGCCCGTCGAAGTCGGTCGCGACCTGCGGGAAGAACAATCCGCATTCCACTCGCGTGTCGGCGTCATCCATCCGCACCTCCGCGCCGCGCCCGGCGGCGTCCCGTGATTACAGCACACCGCCGCCACCAATCGAAACGCGGCCGCGCTGTGACAGCCCGGGCGCCGCGTGCTAGGAGCGTACGGGAAGGGAGACCCGTGTGACCGCACCCTCCTCGTCCCGCAAGCTCCGCGTCGCGATCGTCGGCGCGACCGGCATCGCCGGCCAGCAGTTCGTCGACGCCCTGCGCGATCACCCGCGATTCGAGATCGGCGTGCTGGCCGCCTCGGAGCGATCGGCGGGCAAGCCGTACGGTGAGGCGTTGCGCGATGCCAAGACCGGCGCCCTGCGCTGGTGGTGCGCGGGGACGCCGCGGCCGCACGTGCTCGACATGCCCGTCGTCGCGGGCGCCCGTCTCGACGCGGAGGACGTCGACCTCGTGTTTTCTGCGGTCGAGAGCGACGTCGCGCGCGAGCTCGAGCCGAAGTGGGCCGCCAAGCGGCCGGTCGTGAGCACGGCGTCGGCCTTCCGCTACGAGGACGACGTCCCGCTTCTCATCCCCGGCGTCAATCTCGAGCACGCGCCCCTGCTGCACGCGCAACGCCAGCGGCGCGGCTGGCGCGGCTTCGTCGTCCCGATCCCCAATTGCACCACGACCGGGCTCGCCGTCGCGCTGAAGCCGCTGCACGCGCGCTTCGGCGTCGAGCGGGTCGCCGTGACGTCGATGCAGGGCATCTCCGGCGCCGGCCGGTCGCCGGGCGTGGTCGCGCTCGACATCGTGGACAACGTCGTGCCCTTCATCCCCGGCGAGGAGGAGAAGGTCGCGCGCGAGACGCGCAAGATCCTCGGCACCCTCGGGGAGGGTGCGGTCGCGCCCGCGCCCTGCGTCGTCTCCGCGACGTGCACGCGCGCGGCCGTGCTCGAGGGGCACACCGAGGCGGTCTCCGTCTCGCTCGCGCGCGCCTGCTCTCCTGCCGACGCCGCGGCGGCCATGCGGGCGTGGGAGGGCGGCATCGCGGGCCTGCCGTCGGCGCCGCTGCGCATGATCACGGTGCACGACGATCCGTTCCGGCCGCAGCCTCGCCTCGACCGCGACGCCGACGGCGGCATGACGACGTCCGTCGGACGGCTCCGCCCCGACGAGCTCTGGCCGCACGGGCTGCGCTTCGTGCTGGTGTCCCACAACACCAAGATGGGCGCCGCAAAGGGCGCGCTGCTGCTCGCCGAGGCGCTCGACCGCGACGGCTATCTCTGAGCGTCGGCGACGCGGCCGAACGCGCGGCACGCCTTCCGCACCGGGCAGACGGGGCAGACCGGTCGGCGCGCCCGGCAGACGAGCGCGCCGAGATCCATGATGCCCTGGTTGAACTCGTAGCCGCGCCCGGGCGGGATCGCGAGCTGCGCCAGGGCCCACAGGCGGCGTGTCCGGCCGGCCTTTCTGCCCGCCCCGAAGACCCGCGACAGGACCCGCGCCGCGTTGGTGTCGAGGATCGGCGCGTCCTGCCCGAAGGCGAATGCCGCGACGGCGCCGGCGGTGTAGCGCCCGATCCCCGGGAGACGCTGGAGCGCGGCGAGATCGGTCGGGAAGCTCCCGCCATGGCGTTCCGCAACCAGGATGGCACTGCGGCGGAGATCGACGGCGCGGCGATAGTAGCCGAGCCCTTCCCACGTCTCGCGCACGGCCTCGGGCGTCGCCGTCGCGAGGGCCTCCGCCGTCGGATAGCGCGCGAGGAACCGGGGGTAGTAATCGAGCACCCGGCTCACTTGCGTTTGCTGTAGCATCGTCTCGGAGACGAGGATCGCGTAGGGATCACGGGTGCGGCGCCACGGCAGATCGCGCCCGTGCCGCGCGTACCACCGCAGCAACGCCCGCTGGAAGCGCGTGAGGCGTTCGCGGTCGATGCGCAGACGCCACGGCGCGGCCGGACGTCCGACGACGCCGCGCGTCGGTGGTTTTTTGCTTTGCAGCCGCATCTCCGCTCAGTACAATGCGTCCGTCACGGTACGGTTTCACTCATGATCCGCCGACTCCGCCGCCACCTCGTCGATCTCGCGACCACGCTTCTCACCAAGCCCCTCGGGCGATACCAACGGCGCACGCCGAATGATCTGGCGAGCCTGCGCCGTCATATCAAGAAGGGCGACGTCGTTCTCGTCGAGGGCGACCAGCGCGTGAGCGAGGTCATCAAGTACCTCACGCAGAGCTCGTGGTCGCACTCCGCCATCTACGTCGGCGACGAGCTGTGGCGCCGCCATCCCGAGCGCCGCCGGGAGCTGCTCGCGAAGTACGGCGACGACGCGCAGCACCTCATCGTCGAGGCGATCGTCGAGGAGGGCGTCGTCGCCTCGCCGCTCGCGAAGTACATCGACTTCAACATCCGTGTCTGCCGGCCCTGCAACCTGCGCCGCGAGGATCTGCGCGCGGTGCTCGACGAGATCCTGGGGCAGATCGGCCTGCGCTACGACGTTCGCAACCTCGTCGACCTGGCGCGCTACTTCCTGCCGGTCAGCCTCGTCCCGCGCGCCTTCCGTCGCACGGCGCTCGAGTTCGGGAGCGGCCTGCCGACGCAGGTGATCTGCTCGACCCTCATCGCCCGGGCATTCGACAGGGTTCGCTACCCGATCCTGCCCGAGGTGGAGCTCGCGGCCGACGACGATCGCACGCCGCGCACGCTGCTCGACCCGCGCGCGATTGTCGACTGGGTGACGCGCCGCCCCTTGCCCCAGCTCTGCCTGTTCCGCACCGGCCCGATCACGCTCACGACGCCGCGCGACTTCGACATCTCGCCGTACTTCGACGTGATCAAGTTCAACATCCTCGGCGACAGCCCGTTCGACTACCGCCGCATCCGCTGGGCGGAGGAGACCAAAGCGAGCTGAGGGCGCCGGGGGGGCGCCCGCTCGCAAGGCCTGACGCACGAGGGGCCTACCGCCGGTTGCGCGGTAGGCCCCTCGTCGTTTCCGCTGCGGAGCGCGCCGCTACCGGCGGGCTCCGGACGCTCGTCGCGCCCTAGAACACGTAGGACAGCTCGGCGGCGACGGTCTGCTGCTCTTTCTGGACGCCGCCGACGTTGCGCAGGAAGGTCGGGTGCTTGGCGTTGTCGTAGCGGTACTCGGCGCGCGCCATGAGGCCCTCGGCGAGCACGACCTTGAAGGTCCCCGTGACCTCCCAGTCGTTCTGGTACCCGGTGCCGTCACCGATCCGGACGCCGTCGCTGTCGTCGAAGAACTCGCCGCGCAGCGCGAAGCCGATCGGCACCTGCAGCGCGTCGGGGATGTCGTAGCTGACGATGCCCGAGAACGCCTGCCACTCGGCCGTGCCCGGCACGATATCGCTCTCGTTGCCGTAGTCGTAGTTCAGGATGAAGGCGAGGTTGTCGACCGGCTTGATCGTCGCGATCGCGTCGATGACGCCGCGCTTGGAGTTGCCGCGGTTCGGCTGCTCGGCGCCGTAGATGCCGTTCAACGCGAAGCTGAACTGATCGACCGGGGTGAAGGCGAGGCTGCCCGTCACCGACTTCCCGTCGTTCGAGTCGATCACGTTGTCCCAGCCGTTCACCACCCCGAGGGTCGCCTTGAACTCCGGCGCGAAGGTGTAGCTCGTGAGGAGGCCGGTGTGGGTGAAGGGGATGGCGAATCCGAAGGCCAGCGAGCGGCTGATGTTCGGGTTGAGTGGCGACTCGATGACCTCGGCGCCGAGCAGGGTGACGAACTTGCCGGCCTTCACCTGGAAATCGGCCAGGCCCGGCGGATTGTACGTGATGTAGCCTTCCTCGAGCTCGACGTCGTTCTGCTCCTCGGCGACGTTGCCGACGGTGCCGTCACCGTCCCAGTCGGCCGCCATGCGCTCGGCGGTCTTGCCGAAGTTGAGCTTGGTCGCGAAGCCGACGCCGTTCTCCCCCGGCGCCCGGGAGACCTGGAGCTGGAACAGGTCGAGGTTGAACGTGTTGTGGTCCTTGTCGAACGCCCGCAGGCCGACGACGTCGTTGTGCCCCTTCGGGTCGTTGATGTCGTACTGGTACGACGTGACGAGCATGCCGCCGATCGTGAGGCCGAACGGGGGCTTCTTGATGGCCGCCTCGAGCGCGTCGAGACGCTCCTGCAGACCCGACGGACAGCAGTTCGCCGGCGGAGGCATCTCCCCGCGCCGCTCCAACCGCTGGACCCGCTCCTCGAGCGTCAGACCGCCCTCGGCGTGTGCCCGTACCCCGATGACCAGCGTGGCGATTCCGAGCAGCGCCGCGCTCGCGATGACATTGGCTTTCCTCATCCTCATCCCTCCCATGGGTTTGACGAAAATGCGAATACGCATCATCCTCTCCTCCTCGTTATCGAGTTTCCTACCTCCTCCGATTCGCACTTCTCTCCCGCTCCCCTCACCTCACCCCCTCTCGGATGTCGGCGGACACACGTGCGGAACGATGGTGAATCGTTGAGCGTCGTCGCACGGTTCGCCTGAACGACCGCGACGTCCGCGGGACAGCGCGTGATGGCGCGCTGGATGACAATCGCTTCACCCACAACCCCTCCCCTCGACACCGGCCGCGTATCGTAGGAAACCTCGCGAGCAATATCAACAGCCGAGCGCAAGGAGTTTGCCAGCGCGTGGCGGAACGGTACCCGACGAGCCCCGCAGGGCCGGTGGCGGGTGATTCACAAACCATCCCCTAACTGGTTGAAAACGCTGACTTCATATGGGACGCGCCGTCGCTGGACGGCGGGCGCCGCGCTCCTGGCCCTCTGTGGATTGCTCTATGCCCCGCCGGCGGTCCTGACGCCGTTCTTCACCAAGGGTGAGCCACGGGAGGGCCTGGTCGTCCGCCGCATGGTGGAGGAGGGCGACTGGGTGTTGCCGAAACGCTCGTCCGAGCACGGGTGGACGATCGCCTCGAAACCGCCGTTCTTCCACTGGCTCGGCGCCCTGACCGCAATCACGACCGGCGAGACCAGCGAGCTCGCCGTCCGTCTGCCCTCGGTGCTCCTCGGCACGGCGACCGTGATCGCGGTGTGGGCGATCGCCGAGCCGCTCCTCCCCGGAACGGCCGCCTTCTCGGGTGCGATCGTCCTCGCCACGACGTTCGAGTGGGTCCGCGCCGTCTCGAGCGCGCGCGTCGACGGCACGCTCGCAGCCCTCATGACATTGGCGCTCCTCCTCTTCTATCGCGGCATCGTGCGCGGGGGCTTGTCGCGGGTCGAGGCCGTCGCCGCCTATGGCTGCCTCGCCTGCGCCACCCTGACCAAGGGTCCGGTCGGGTTCCTCCTTCCGGGTCTCGTGGTCTTCGTCGCGCTCGTCGTCCTGCGCAGGCTTGCGCTCGTTCCACGGCTTCGCCCCGTGCTGGGGGGCGCGCTGATCCTCGCCGTCGCGGGCGGCTGGTACGCGGCGGCCTGGCACCTCGGCGGCCAAGCCTTCTTCCGGAAACACATCCTGAAGGAGAACGTCTTCCGCTTTCTCGGAGCCTCGGCGCTGAAGAGCGGCCACGAGCACCCCTTCTACTACTACGTCCCCACGTTCGCGGCCGGCTTCCTGCCATGGACGCCCTTCCTCGTGGTTGCGCTCGTGGCGGCGCTTCGCGACCGGACCGCTCGCCGCGATCCCGCGATCGCCTTTCCTCTGGTGTGGACGGTGACCGTCTTCGCCTTCTACTCGGCGGCGTCGGCCAAGCGCAGCGTCTATCTCCTCGCCCTCTACCCCGCCGCCGCGCTCCTGACCGGGTGGTGGTGGGAGCGCCTCCGCACGACGTCGAGCGCGCCGCAGTGGCTGCGCGGCCGCCTCACGCGGCTCGTCGTCGCCGCGACCTGCCTGGCGGTCGTGCTGCCCCTGGCGCTGGTCGTCGCCGAGGGCCTCGGCTTTGCCCCGCTGCAGCAGCTGGCGCCGCTGCTCCATCCGAAGGACCAGGCCAACCTGCCGCTCGTGCGTGGCATCATCGACACGCATCTGCTGGCGATCTGCACCGGCCTCGCGGCCGTGCTGGGGGCGCTGATCGCCGCGCTCGTCGCCCTGCGGCGGCAGCGTTGGTCGGCGCTCTTCGGCGCGAGCGCGGCGCTCGCCACCGCGCTCTGGTTCCTCGTCTTCACGGTGTTCCAGCCGCCGCTGGCGCGCGAACGCACCCTGCGGCCCTTTCTCGCCGACGTCGCGCGGCAGGTCGGCGGCCACCCCGTCTACTTCTACCCCGGCACCTTCGATTTCGGCGCCGCGTTCTATGCGCCCCGCGGCACCCGCCACTGGCGCCCCGGCGGCCACGGCCCGGGTCCGCACTACCTGCTGGTCTGGGACGATGCGGTCGGGTCGATCCGCGACCCGTCGGGCGCGCCTCCGGCCGTGCTCGTCACCAGCGAGGGCACCGAACCGAAGGGCCGCCGTCACATGGCACTCGTCCGGCTTCCCTGATTAGGTCGAGTGCCCTAATCCAGCAGAATCGCCGTGACGTTCGTCGGCAAACGTCGCCTTCGGGCGTGTGGCGCGCGCGTCGAAAGGCGGCGCCGGCGTCAGAACGGGTAGTCCAGGCCCGTGAAGGCGGTCAGACCCTGCTCGCCCATCCCCACGTCGACGAACCCGACCACCTGTGGCGGCACGACGCCGCGGAACCCGAGGCCGCCGACCGCGTGGAGGTCGTTGAAGGGCGAGTCGCGCGAGGAGCGGAACACCTGGCCGAAGTCGACGAAGGGCGCCAGCTCGAGCTGCGCGTTCACGCCGAAGATCTGTCGCTGGTAGACCCGCGTCCGCAGCTCGGCGGAGGCGAAGAGGCGATTCTTGTCGACGAAACGGCCCGAGCCGAAACCCCGCAGGGTATCGTGTCCGCCCACCTCGTTCTGCTCGAAGAACGGCACGTCGTCCGGGCCCTGGATGTAGTCGGCGCGCGCATGCATCGCGAGGACGAAGCGGTCGCGTATGGGGATGAACTTCCGCGCCTCGGCCCCGTACTTGACGAACGAGAGGGAGCTGCCGAGCGCGTGCGACACGACCTCCGCGGTGAGCAACCCGAGCGCGCCCTCGCGCGGGATGTTGGTGTCGTCGCGCGTGTCGTACAGGAAGCCGACCTCCTGCCCGACGATCGTCGCGCCGCCGAGCCCGGGGGTTCCTGGATGCTCGTCGCCGATGAACGGCAGGGAATCGACGCCGCCCTTCCGCACCCGGAACACGCGCACCCGCGCCTGGTAGGTGAACGACAACGTCGGCTGCAGGCGATAGGCGAGCCAGGTCACGATGTCCGTGTGGCGCGCGGTGTAGTTCGACTCCGCCTTCTCCGACGTGCCGTTGCCGAAGCCGAAGAAGCGCTCGGTCGAATCGTCCTCGAACTCCGCGTCGGCGAAGAGACGAGCCCGGCCCTGCCAGAACGCGTTGTCCTCGTAGCGCAGCTCGTAGTCCTGGTCGATCTTCGTCGATTTCCCAAGGACGACGCTCCACTTCTGGTAGATGCTCGGGTACCCGAACAGGCGGAAGGTCGGATGCACGCCGGTGATCTTGTTGTAGCGGACGTCGGGCGCGAGGATGTACTTGATGATCTTCTGCTCGTCGAGGAAGAGGACGACCGGAAGAAAGCCGTACGTGTTCCCCTCGTTGGGATCCGTCAGGATCTCGGGAAGGGGGATATAGCTCCGCTGGTACGCGGCCGAGGTGGGCGAGCTGCCCAGGCCCAGAACCGCGATCGCGACGAGCGCGCCCGCTATCGCCGTGCGGAAGGCCATGGGTCCCTGGTGATTGCCATGCGGGTGCGCGTGTATGCAACAAACCGCCGTTCCTTGCCGAGGCGGGTATCGCCTGTTAGCGTCATCCGCGCCGCGGCGCGCGCGGGCACCGCACCCATCGGATGACGCCAGGCTCAGCAGCGACGAAGCGGACCGACATCCCCACGGCAGCGCCGGCGGCCGTCGTCGAAGCTTCCGCTGCGACGCCGCACCGGACGCAGCTGCAGCGCGCGCTCCTGGCGCTCGGCATCGTCCTCCTCGCCGCGTTGGTGTACGGCGCGGGGCCGCGACGCCTCGCGGAGCACCTCCATGCGCTCGGGTGGTGGGCCCCCGTGATCTTCCTGCCGTATGCGATCGCGTCGGCGTTCGACGCCGCCGGCTGGCGCGCCACGTTCCGGCACGCACCGCCGGGGCTGCCCCTTCTGTACGTCGTGCGGCTGATCGGCGAGGCGGTGAACAACGTCACCCCGACCGCGTATCTCGGCGGCGAGCCGGTGAAGGCCTACGTCCTGCAACGCTTCGGCGTGCCGCTCGCGGACGGCACCACCTCCGTGATCCTCGCGAAGACGGCGCTCACGATCGCCCAGATCGCCTTCGTGATCCTCGGGGTGGCGCTGCTGTTCGTGCGGCGCGGGACGACGTGGACGACGATCCCGATCCTCCTCGCGATGCTCGCGAGCGGCGCAGCGTTGACCTTCCTCCTGGTGCGCTGGCAACGGCGCGGGCTCCTCGCCTCGGTCGCGGGCTTCGTCGGCCGGATCTTCCCGCGGGCCCGCCTCGCCCGTTCGCTGCGCGCCCGCGCCGCGGAGATCGACGGCAAGCTGCTCGAGTTCTACGAGGCGTGTCGCGGCGCCGCCGTGGTTTCGGTGGCGTGGCACCTGGTCGGGTGGATCGCCGGCGCCGCCGAGGTGTTCGTGATCATGACCCTCATCGGCCACCCGGTCGGGTGGATCGAGGCGGTGATCATCGAGGCACTGGCCCAGCCGACACGCCTCCTCGGGATCGTGATTCCGGCGACCCTCGGCGTCCAGGAGGCGGGCGGGATGCTGATCTTCGGGCTGCTCGGGCTCCGTCCGGAGCTCGGCCTGGCGCTCATGCTGCTGAAGCGCGTCCGCGAGATCGGGTTCAGCGCCCTCGGATTCGCCCTCCTGGCGCGCGTGCGCCCCGCGGAACCGCTTCCCGTGACGTGAGGCGGCGACCGCCGCGGGGGCGTCAAGGCCTGCGTCCGCGCCGCGGGGGCTTGGAGCGGCGGGAGATCCCCGGTCGTTCGTCGCCGACGAGGGCCGCGGCGATCGCCGCCACACCCGCCAGCGACGCGTGCCAGCGAGCCCTGCGCACGGAGGACGCTGAGGCCATGGGCGAAGGCCCAGGCGGCCGCCGCGAGGGCGCCGCTCTCGGCCGCGGGCCGCCAGCCCGCTTGCTGGCACAGCTCGACGAATCGGCGACACGCCCCCCGGCGCGCGCCTTTCCGGTACCGCCGAGATCCGGCGCTGGTTCGAGCGCTTCGGCCGGCTTCCCGGAGCCGCGATTCGAGGTCCGGCGGCTCGTCGTGGGCGGCCCGCTCTGGAATCAGCGCCTGGCGGCGCACGTGATCATCCGCAGCACGATCGCGGCCGCGCCGTACCAGAACCAGTTCGCGCACTTCCTCACGTTGCGCTGGGGACGGGTCGTGGACGACCTCATCCTCGAGGACACGCAGACGTGGGCGAACGCGTGCGAGCGTCTCGTCGCGGCAGGGGTGGGCGAGGCGGCGGCACGGCCCATGCGGGGCGGCAGCGAGGCGAGCGCCGGAGGCGCGCCTCAGGGCACGGTACGGCTCGCGACGAAGAGATCCGAGTTGCCGAGCCGCGTGTCTTCCCACACGACGTAGCAGCGGTTGCCGTCGATCGCGACCGAGGGCGCGGTCTGCGCGCTCGGACCGGCGCCGGTGTCGTCGACGCGCTCGTCGGGCGCGAAATGGGCGCCGCCGTCGCCGCTCACCGTGAAGTACACGTCGTTCGTGCCGTTGCGGTCGTCCTGCCAGGCGACGCAGAGGTCCTGTCCCGCGAGCTTCATGTCGGGGTGCGACTGCGTCGTCGCCGTATCGACGTCCGGATCGAAGGCGCCCGCCGCGCCGTCGAGCCGGCCGCTCGGCGCGAAGGCGCGGGCGCTCCGCCGCAGCGCCCGGGTGAAGAACACGTTGCTGTCCGGCTGGCGCGCTCGGATGTCCGTCCAGGCGATGCTCGCGATGCCACTGCGCGGATCGACGGCGACCGTCGGCTCGGTATTGATGCGCTCGAGGACGGGGTAGTCGTCGACGCGGTAGTTGCGGCGGGGTCGCTTGGTGGTGACGCGGACCCGCGTCGAGAAGATGTCCCAGTTGTAGTTGCGGAAGTCGGCCCAGGCGACGAAGAGCTGCTTCTTGACGATCCCGACCGACGGGCGCCAGCGATTGTCGAGCGCCTTGGCGTTCGGATCGGTCGTGATGCTCGGCCGTGAGCCGACGTCGTCGAGACGGACGTTCGGCCCGAAGGTGAGGCCGCGATCGCGACTGTGGGCGAGATAGATGTGCTCGAAGCGCACGCCCTCGGGGCCCGGGTCGCGCTCGTCCACCCAGACGACCGAGGGATCGCCGGCGGCGTCCGCCGCCACCTGCGGCTGCCACTTCCCGACGGTATCGGCGCCGCTGTCGACGCGGACGTCGGGGCCGAGCTTCGTTCCGGCGAGATCGAAGCGCGCGAGCTTGATGCGGCCCGCGTCGTCGTCGCGGCCGTTCACGAACTCCTGCCAGGTGACGTAGAGGATGCCCTTGTCGAGCGTGATGGCGGCCTGTGGGAACAGCTCGACCACCGCGCCGGGCGCATTGTCGCTCACCTTGACGTCGCCGCCGAAGGTCGCACCGCCGTCCATGCTCACGGCCAGATAGATCCCCTCGTAGCCGTCCCGATCGTCGTCCCAGACGACGTACAGCCGTCCGCCGCCGGCGAGGGCGCGCGGATGGCGTTGCGTCACGGGCGTGCCGTCGGGAGCGTTCACCTGGACGTTGGCGCCGAATGCGGTCGGCACGCGCGGCCCCGGATCCGGGGGCGAGAGGACCCGCTCGCCGTCGGGCATCTCGACGTCGTGGAAGACGATCGACTCGCGGTAGCCGTCGCGACAGGCGCCGACGTCCAGGGTGGAGGCGCACAGCGTCGGTGCCGTCGGGAGGAGCTGGTCGCCGGTCGCCTTCAGCTGCGTCCGCCGATCGGCGAGACTCATGGCGGGATCGACGATGCCGGGATCGTCGACGACCCAGGGAGCGATCGCGAGAAAGCCCGCGTCCGGGTTCTGCCCGATCCAGGCGTTCGTCGGCGAGAGCGGACCGGGATCGGCCGTGGTGCGCTTGCCGATGATCGCGCTCTGGCCGTCGAACGTGATGTCGGACAAATTGCCGGTGAGCGACGGCACGACGTTGTACAGGACGTTCGGGTTGCGTTGCACCGCGCCGAAGCCGCCCTCCTTCAACACGTCGGGCCCGTCGTCGGACGAGCTGAACGCCCAGGCGCTGAACGCCTCGGATTGGATGAGGAGGTTGGCGCGCTTCGCGTCGTAGCGCTCGTTCACGTCGACCATCCAGGCGTCCTTGGAGATCACGACGCCGAGCCGGCCGAGCGGCGTGTCGAGCACGTCGAGGTCGTCCACGGGGCTGGACGCGAGCGTCAACAGGCCGATCTCGATCGGCGTCAGGTACGACTTGTTCAGGCTGCCCCGATAGACGCCGCCCGTCCCGCTCGGTGCCGGCACGACGCCGCCCATGCCGTCGGGCACCATCACCTCGCCATCGGGGCGGAAGATCATCGTCGTGTTGTAGACCGTCGGCTCGACCGCTGCGTACGCGTAGGTCCGACCGGGCTCGTCCGGATCGCGCAGGCGCGCGACCAGCAGGGGATCGTCGGCGCTCTCCACGCGCCGGGCGGCCGCGACGTTGACCCCCGCGCTCACGTAGACGCCGTACGTCGTGGCGATGTCCCGGTACGTCTCGTAGACGACGCGATAGTTGATGTCGGTGAGCGCGAGGAGCAGCTGCCGGATCTGGGCGATTCCCGAGAACTGTCCGCGGTAGTACTGCATCTGGTTGGCGTAGCTCTGCAGCAGGAAGAGGAAGACGCCGATGCTGTTGGTCGCCCCCCGCGCCGTGGCGCCCTTCGAGCCCGTGAGCGCGGCGACCAGCCCCACGTCCTCCGGGAAGTTCACGAGAACGAGGTCGGGCGCCACCGGGTCCGCCGGCTTGATGTGGCTCGCGACGTCGTCGACGCCGGCCTGCACGAGCGTGCCGCGATTGGGGAAGGTCGCGTCCATGAGCGCGAACATCTTGTCGTGAAAGGTCTGGACGCTCACCGCGTCGTCGACGCGGACCTTCTCGCCGACGGCGAACACGCGGACGATCTTGGCCTGGACCGGCACGGCGAGCACGAGCGGCAGCGCGAGTATGGCGAGCAGGGGGTGCCTCAACATGCGACGGACCTCCGAGGAAGTGTGTCGCACAGGCCGCCGCGACTTGGAAAGGCAATTCTCCGGGCCGGCGCGGCTGGCCGGCTCGTTTCCTTGCATTCCTACGAGGGCAGGGCGCCGCCACGACGCGGCGCGCGGCGGTGCAGCCCGGTCAGTTGAACCAGCGGCGGCGCGCGGTGCCCGTTGCGGCCTGTCCGCTCTGGGTGAAGGCGCGCATGCGCTGCTCGAAATCCGCCAGCACCCCCTGCTGCCGCTCCTCGAACGCGGCGAGCTCGCGACGACGCTTCTCGTGGAACGCCTCGAATTCCCGCTCCCAGCACGCCGAAAAGCGCTCGAGCGCGGTGGCGATCTCGAGGTAGGTCGTACGCGTCGGCACGAACGACGCCTGGCAATGCGGACAGTAGAACACGATCCCGGGGCGCAGGTACTGGAACGCGACCGTGTATTCGCCCGCGCACTCGCGACAGATGATCGGAATCTCCCAGTCGTCGAGCGCCGGAAGGGCCTGGGCCGCGGGCGAGTCGCCCGTTGCGGGCGCGTTCGCCGCGGCCGGCGCGGGCGCGGCGGCCAGGGGAGCTGCGCTCGGGGGCGCGGCCGGGGCTGCGCTCGGGGGCGCCGCGGGGGCCGCCGCATCGCCACCCTCCTTGCGGAAGCGCGACGGGAACTCGGCGCCGAACGTCGTCTCCGGATGGAGCGCCTTGGCACGCTCGATCAGGACCGCCTCGGTCTCGGGAATCTTCGGGTCGGGCACGCAGCAGTCGACGGGGCAGACCGCGGCGCAGGCCTCGTGATCGAAGAAGCCGACGCACTCGGTGCACTTCTCCGGGACGATGTAGAAGATGTCGTTGGAGATCGCGGCGTGCATCTGCCCGTTGGACTCCCACTCGACGCCGCCCTGGTAGATGGCGGTATTGGGACACTCGGGCTCGCAGGCTCCGCAGTTGATGCACTCGCTGGTGATGACGGTCGCCATGCGCGGGTCATAGCATCCCTCCGGCGCGCCCGGCAATTCCGGGGCGCCGCGGGATCGGGAGCGGTCAGCTCTTCAACGGAAAGATCTTGCCGAAACGCATCATGAACATGATGTCGCCCTCGACCTGATACTCACCGTTCATGAACGCATCGCGCCCGCTCTTTTCGCCGCGCGCCATGGCGAGCCAGACGTCGCGCGGAATCTTGAGCGTCACCGTCGGGGCGGCCGCGCCGCCCGGCTCGACGGTACACCGGCCGCCGGCGATGGTGATCGTCCATTCCTGCGGGTCCGGCTGTCCGGGCTCGACGCCGGAGATGACGAACCGCAGGGTCGCGGCGCTCTCCGCCGCCTCGGCGGCGTTGAACACCGCACGCAGATGCTCCATCGAGCCGCGCACATCGGCGATCGCACTGGACATGCGCAACGAGATAGCGCACGCGCTCGCCGCCGGCAATCGAGCGAGCACGGCCGCGCACGCCCCGGCGCGACAGGGTTCCCGCTGCGTCGCGCATGTGATATCTGTGCGCTCATGGCGGCGGACAAGAGCGTGACGGAGAAAATCCTCCACGTCCTGCGGCCATACGCTTCGAACTGGAGCGGTACGCTCGGACGCGGCGACCTCGTCATCCCGCAACGCGAGATCCCGCGCGTCATCCACGAGATCCTGAACGCCGTCCACGAGCTCACCGAGGTGCGCAAGGAAGCGCCGGAAGGCGAGGTCTTCCAGGTGCTGATGGAGTCGCGCCGTCTGTCGTCGGTGCAGGACCAGCTGCGCGCCCTGCAGAAGCGCTTCCTCATCGTCTCGCGTTAGCCGCGGATCCTGCTCGCGTCGACGGCATAGCAGGCACAGAGCGCGGCGACGTGGTCGGCGAGACGATCGAACGTCGGCTCGTCCAGGACGCCGGTCTCGAAGACGTCGCGATCGAGCCACGTGCTGCGCGCCAGATACGTGCGCCGGTCGTGCACGGCGCTGAAGCCGAGGTATTGATACTCGTACAGGTAGCGCGCGAGCATCGGCCAGAGCCGGGCGGGCGGGTATTCGGGGCGCAGGGTGCGGACGTTGTGGCGCACGTAGACCTCGCGCTCGACCGCGTCGAGCACGCGCATCGCGACCAGGTTCGCCCGGTAGTCTGGCATGCGGTCGACGACGATCGCGGCGAGCGCTTCGCCGACGGATGCGGCGGTCGCCGCGAGCGCGGCGACGTCGGCCGCCGTCAGGGCACGGATCGCGGGCGGCGCCGCCGTGACGACGCCGTCGAGCGCCCGCGCGAGCGTGCGCACGCGTGCGCCGTACGTCGCCGCGTCGACGACGCGCGGCACCCACCCGGCGTCGACGGCGAGGTGCGCCCACTCGTGCGCGGTCCGCGCCGCCAGCATGGCGCGCGCGAAGGGCGGGCTCGGCCCACGCAGGCGCTCCATCCCCGGCTCGTGGAGATTGTAGGCGATCACGCCGCGCTCCCGGTGGAGATAGGTGTACCCGGATTGCGCGCTGGCGGCGTCGGGAGCGGGGAGGACGGCGGAATCGACGAGCAGGGCGTGCACCGCCCGCGTACAGCGCTCGACGACGCGGAGATCGTCGTGGATGCCGGCGACGGCGACGGCGTCGGCCTGGCGCAACTCGCGCACGACGGCGTTCACCCGCGACGGCGCGTCGGGGTCCCAGAGAATCCGACCGCCGCGTGACGTCACGAGAAGACGGGGGGCCGTCGCGACGAGCCACCCGCTCACCGTCTCGACAGCGGCGGCATCGTCGCGCCGCCACGCTGCGTGGAATGCCGCGAGCGCTTGGCGCGCCGCCGCGGCGCACTCGTGGACGAACGCCGGCGGTCGCGCTTCGATCGCGTGCGGAACGAGGAGCCCCGTATCCGGAATGGAGCGGTGCGGAGCGCTCGAGATCGGCGGCCGCAGGGTCTCGTGCCGCAGCTCGCGCAGCCAGGGAATCGCGGCGGCGACCGCTCGCAGCAGGGCAGCGTCGGGACGTTCGGAGCACCGCGCCGCCGCCGCGAACGCGGCGATCTCCTCCGTGCTGCGGTCGAACCAATAGGCGGCAGCGTGCAGCGGAGCGCTCGCCACCTCGCCCGACAGCGCCATGCGGTCGCCGAGCACGAGGAGGTAGGCGACGAGCTCGGGGTTGGAGACCCGCGGGTCGAGATCGCCACCGTAGAGCGTCCAGGCGCTCGTGTTGAGCACCGGGGCGTATGGTCGCACCGCGAGCGGCTCGGCCACGATGGCCACGTGCCGGCGCCGCGGCATGGGCCACGTGCGGGTGCCCCGTCCGAGCGCTGCGCTGCGGCGCATGTAGCGTGTAAACGCGGCGTCGAAGAGCGCCCGGCGCACGGCGTCGAAGCCCTGGGGCGCCGCGAGCGCGGCGAAGGCCGGCGTGACCCCGGTTTCGCGCAGCTCCTCGATCGGCACGAGGATCACGCGTGGGTCGGAGAAGTAGAGGTCGGCGAGGCTCATGCGCCGGCCGCCTCCACCGGACGCGCGAGCCTGCCGCTGCCGCCTAGACGAATCCGACGTCGAAGTTCGGCGCCGTCCAGTAGAACTGCGGACTGCCGACGTCGGAGGGCAGCAGCGTCGAGATCTGTCCGGTCGGCATGTTGAGCCAGTGCTTCAGGATCGTGCCGTAGACGTCGCGGAAATCGGTCGAGCGGAACGGATTGGCGCTCTGCGTGTAGACGGTGTTGCCCTCGTTGTCGAGCGCCGCGTCGTCGATGTTGGGGTGGTTGCCGTAGACGCCGCCGTTGACGCTCCCGCCGATGACGAACATCGGGCCCTGCGACCCGTGATCGGTCCCGCTGTCGTTCTGCGGGATGCGGCGGCTGAACTCGCTCCATACGACGATGCAAGTCTTGTTCGCGACGCCCATGTCCGCAAGATCGTCGTAGAAGACCTTCAGCGAGTCGCCCAGCTCCTTGTGGAGGCTGTACTGCTGGCCGTTGGTCTGGGCGCCGCCCTGGTCGGAGTGGGTGTCGTAGCCGCCGTTGCTCACCTGGAAGAGCCGCGCGTTGACGTTCGGGACGCCGCGCTTGACGCCGTAGATGACCTTGGCGACCTCGCGCAGGTCGTTGGCGAGGCTGCGGCCGACCGCGTCGTACGAACCGTCGAAGCTCGGACGGTCGGTCGTGTAGTCGCTGTCGAGCGCGGGGTAGCTCTCACTGCTGAGCAAGGTCGCCTTGCCGCTGTCGCCGATGTACCGCACCGTCGGCTGCGCGCTCGCATGCGCCTCGTTGCACAGGTTGAGGAAGGCCGCGCGTTTGGCGGCTGCGTCGTCGCCATAGTCGTAATCGTACGGGAAGCCGAAATCCGAGAGGCGCTCCAGCGTGATGACGCTCGTCGTTCCCTGCTTGAACTCGCCGACGATCGAGTCGGAGATGTTGACGCCCGGGATGTCGCTGCCGCTGTAGTTCGCCGCGAGATAGCGGCCGACCCAGCCGCCGGAGAGCCCGAGGCCGAGGGGATCGGCCGATTGCCAGATCGAGCGCGACTGCTCGTGCGACAGGTTGTAGTCCGGGTAGCCGCACCCCTGGATGACCGCGACCTTGCCGAGATCGTAGAGGGCCTTGAGGTTGGTGAACCCGGGATGGATCGCGAGCTGCGCGCCGGTGTGGGGATCATTGCCGATGAGGGTCGCCGCGAGCTGCGCCGGCGTCAGGTTGATGCTCGTACGGGCCGCGTCGTACGCGGTGCGCAGGTTGCCCCCGCCATTCGTCGCCGGGGTGACGGTGTTGAGGCCGTCGTTCCCGCCGTCGAGGTAGATGACCACGAAGTAGCGGTCGCCGATCGTGTCGGCGAACGCCTTCCGGATGAAGGGGTTGCCGAGGAGCCCGGGGCCGAGCAGAGATCCCGCCGCTACCGCGCCCGTCCGCTTGAGAAACTGCCGTCGTGTGATCGCCATGGGTTTCTCCTGCCCCGCCCTAGTGCAGCTGGTAGGCCGCGGACTGCAGCACCAATGCGAAGAGTCCGTTGAGCTTGCGGTTGCGCGTGTCGTAGTCGCCGAGGTTGAGCGTCGGATGCATGCCGTTGTCCGTCAGGTAGTCGATGAGGAACGTCTTCTCGGCGGTCGTGAGTTGATCGGTGACTCCGAGGGTCTCGGTGACGCCGAACAGGATGTCGTTGGGATCGGACAGCGAGGTGAGGCTCACGTCGCTGCTCCCGATACGCACCGTCAGCTTTTCGGGCCGGAAGGCGCTGCCGCCGCCCCCGCGTGCGCCGGTCAGCTCGCGCGCGAACTCGTAGCGGGCGAGCAGGGTGGCGCTGCTGATCCACGAGCTCTCCCAGTCCCATCCGAAGACGCTCGGCGGCTCGAGGAGGATCTGGCCCATGTTCGAGAGCTGGTCGCGGATGCCCTTGCCGCCGGACGCGTCGACGTACTGGTACTTGCTCTTCAACTTCATGCGCATGAGGCGGAGCGTGCTGACGACGTAGTCGATCGGCCATTTCACGGACTTCTTGGTGGAGCCGCCGTAGGGCACGGCCGCCCCCGTCTCGTAGAAGGCGTCGTGCACGAAGATCGCCCGCACCAGGGCGGCGATGTCCCAGGTGGTGTCGAAACTCGACGCGGCGACCACCTGATCGACGACGGCGACGTCTGCGGGCGAGATCGGATCGTCGATCGGATGGGCGAAGTACTCGAGCAGCCGGCGTGCCGTCCGCCGCGCCACCGTGTTCTTCTTGTCGGTATCGCGGTGCGCGAAAATGACGTCGATGACGGTATCGATCTCCTGCGGACCCTCGCCGGCAGAGTCGAAGAGCTTGCCGACGCCGTTCGCATCGGGGTCGCCCATGCCGTCGCCGAATCTCCCTGTCGATTCGTAGATCCGCTTGGCGCCACGATCGCCCGAGAACTCGGCGTTGGTGTCGTGGTCGTAGTCGCGGAAGACCGGCTTGCCGCTGTTGTACTCGTAGTCCCAGCCGGTGAAGGCGCGCGCGATCTGCACGATGTCGGCCTGCCGGTAGTTCGGATTGCCGGCGAAGTCGTACACGCCGAGCGTGAAGAGCTCCTGCAGCTCGCGCCCATAGTTCTCGTTGGGGATGTCCTTGTGGTTCCGCACCGTGTCGAGGAACTCCATCATCGCGGCGTCCTTGTTCATCGCCTTGACGAAGGTCTTCATGTTCCCCTTGCAGTTGATGTGCAGGGTCCGGATCTGGTTCGCCATCAGCTTCGGGTGCTCGACCTTGTTGTTGCTGGTCGCGAAGTGGTCGTGCCAGAAGAGCACCAGCTTCTGCTGCAGCGGGAACTTCGTCTTCACCATGAACTTCACCCACTTGTTGTGGGAGTCCTCGATGTACTTGCCGCTCGGCTTGAACGCCTTGCCCTTGAACGTCAGCAGCTCGTCCGCCGCCGCGCCGCGCGTCAGCCCGCGGGCGAGGATGCTGCGGACGTCGGCCGGCGCGGCGCCGAAGCCGGCGCGGCGCAGCAGATGCCGGGCCTCGGAGGCGCTGAGAAGCGTGTTCTCGTCACCCATCTGATCGTCCTCCTACTGATCCGTTCCGGGCACCCACCCCGTCTCCGGGGCGCCGGCCGCCACCCAGAGCCTGATCGTGTCGACGAGGCTCCGGTCGAGCTTCGGTTTGTCCTTCGGCATGCGGGCGCCGAAGGTTTTCGGCGGCCCCGTCACCTTGGCGACGAGCAGGCTGTGGTCCGGGTCGCCGGTCATCGGATCGACGACCAGCACCCGTCGCCAGATGCCGCCGTCCGCGACCTGCGCCGCCGAGTTGTCCGGCGTCACGTTGACGAGGCTCGCCAGCGCCGACCCTTCCTCCAGCACCATGTTGCCGGTGTGGCTCTGCGAGTCGTGGCAGCCGCTCACCGCGCAGTGGTTGTTGAAGATCTGCGTCTGGATGCGATCGAACGTCCCCACGAACAGATCCTGCGCATTGCAGGGGTTCGACGCGGGCAGACACGTCATTTTGATCTTGTCCTTGTCCGTGTAGATGTGGCCGCTGATCAGCTGCGAGATGGTCCTGATCTTCAGCAGCTTCTTGCCCTTCTTGCATACGCTGTTCAGCGGGCCGGCGATGGCGACGTGGATCGTCGTCGGATTCGTGCACTTGTCGAGGGCGCCGGTCGGCGGTCCGATGTCGTTGCCAATGCGGTTCGCCATCGCCTGGAACTCGGTGTCGAACTTGGGATCGCCGTTGTCGAGCGAGTGATCGATGGCGATGCTCTGCACGCCGGCCAGGGAGCAATCCGCCGTGTCGTACGTGCTGTTCGCGCAGACGGAGATCTGGAACGTGCACTCGCCGTTCACGACCCCGTCGGCGTCACACGAGCTGTCGCCGTCGGTGCAGAGGATTCGCTTCGGCTTCGTCAGCGGATCGTTCACCGGCGCGTCGAGCGCGAGCAGGCAATCGGTCCGCTTGCTGCCGCCGCCGCCGATCACGAGGGCCGCCGCGGGTCCGGCGACGCCCGCCAGCATCGCCGCGAGCGCCAGCGCCGCGAGCGCGTAGGTCAATTGCCCCCATCTGGCGCACTTCCGGAGTGACGCCGGGCGGATCCCGGCATGAACGCGGCGCATCGACATGGTGCTTCTCCTACGAATGCGTTTCCCCGAGACGGCACACTCGGGCGGGACCCAGCTTTTATCACGGCGCGTGTCGTGCAGGTCAACGAAAATCGCATGCGGAGCCCGCAGGACCTCCGCATGCGACGAGCGGCGATTGACGGAGGGGCGTACCTCTCCTACGACGACCGCATGACGGTCAAAGGTCAGGCGGCGATCGCCGGCCTCGGGCTCACGCCGCAGGGCAAGGTTTACAATCGGACGCACGTGGGCTTCGCCGTCGAAGCGGTGCGCCTGGCGCTCGAGGACGCCGGCCTCGCGCGCGGCGATCTCGACGGGCTGCTGGTCAATCCGGGGCTCGCCTGGGGCGACGCCGCCATGGGCTCGTTCATGCTGCAGCAGGCCCTCGGCCTGCGGAATCTGCGCCTCTCGGCGACGATGAACCTCGGCGGCGCGACGGCGGCCGCGATGATCCAGCACGCCGTGCTCGCGATCGCCTCCGGTATGTGCGAGACCGTCGCCTGCGTCTTCTCCGACCGCCCGCTGAAGCCGCCCGACGAGCGCCGCAGCCGCGCCGGCGAGCCGACCGGCTCCGCCGCGGCGTACGCCTTCGGGCGCGGGCTCGACGCCGCATACGGGCAGTTCGGTATCAACGCCATCTACGCCATGGTCGCGCGCCGCCACATGCACATGTACGGCACGACCCAGGACGATCTCGGCGCCGTCGCCGTCGCGCAGCGGCGCTGGGCGGCCATGAACCCCGCGGCACAACAGCAGACGCCGCTCACGCTCGCCGACTACCACGCGTCGCGCTGGGTGGTGGAGCCGTTCCACGTGCTCGATTGCTGCCTGGTCTCGAACGGCGGCGCCGCGGTGATCGTCACGTCGGCCGCGCGGGCGCGCGATCTACGCCAACCGCCCGTCTACGTCTGGGGGATGGGGCAGGGGCATCCCGGCGGCGATCCCGCCGAGTCGCTCGCGTCGGGCGCCCCCCTCGCGAAACGCACCGCCTTCGCCATGGCGGGCATCGCGCCCGCCGACGTCCAGCTCTGCGAGCTCTACGACTGCTACTCGTTCACCGTGCTGGTGACGCTCGAGGACTACGGCTTCTGCGCCAAGGGCGAGGGCGGCGCCCTCGTCGCATCGGGCGCGACGGCCCCCGGCGGCGCGCTGCCCGTCAACACCGGCGGCGGGCAGCTCTCGTCGTTCTACATGTGGGGGATGACGCCCGTCGTCGAGGCCGTCATCCAGGCGCGCGGCGACGCCGGGGAGCGGCAGGTGCCGCGGCGCGACGTCGTGCTGGTGAGCGGCAACGGCGGCCTGCTCTCGACCCACTCGACGCTCGTCCTCAGCCCGCTGCCCTCATGAGCGAGCCGAGCGCGAAGCCGATCCCGGAGGTGACGCCGGCGCTGGCGCCGTTCTTCGCCGCCGCCCGCGAGGAGCGCCTCGTGGTGCAACGGTGCGCCGGCTGCGGGGCGCTGCGGTTTCCGCCGCGCGAGATCTGCAGCGCGTGCCTCGCCACCGAGGCCACCTGGCAACCGGTTTCGGGGCGCGGCGAGATCTTCAGCTACAACGTGATGCACCAGGTCTACCACGCCGGATTCGCCGCGGCGGTCCCCTACGCCGTGGTCGTGGTGCGGCTCGAGGAGGGGCCGAAGCTCACTTCCAACCTGCTCGACTGCCCTGTCGACGCGATCGCGGTCGGCATGCCCGTCGAGGTCGTGTTCGAGCGCCTCTCCCCGGAGGTGACCCTCCCGAAGTTCCGTCCGCGCCGCGCCTGAGCTGTCGCGCGCGCCCACCTGCCCGGCGCGCTCAGCTGCCGCCGTAGCGATCGTCGGCCGAGCGGATGTAGTGCTCGAGGAGGCGCTGCTCGGCCGCCCGGTAGGCGAGCTGGCGCAGCATCTCCTGCGCTTGCGTGGCGAGCGGCACCGAGGCCAGCAGCCCGACGAGCTCCGCCGGGGGCAGCTTCTCGATCGCCTCCTCCATCCCGCGCACCGCCTCCTCGGGGACGTCCTTCAGGTCGAGCTGCTTCAGGGCGTCGAGCAGCGTCGAGAACCGGTCCTCGAAGCGGCGCCGGGCGTCGTCCTTGTCCGCGGCGCTGCACTCGACGGCGAGCTTCTGCGCCGCCTTGTCGAAGAGACGGTCGAACGCCTTCAGCATCACCTCTCTACCGGTCATAGCGTCCCATGTCAGAACTCGACCAGGAACCCTTCGCCCTCGCCGGTGGCCGTGTCGACGAGCGTCGCGCGCGCGCGCATGTAGGTCCCGGTCGGGAAGTAGATGAAGCCCTCGGCCTGATCGCCCGGCCGCAGCGTCCGCGCGGCGAGCGCGCGCGCGCGGAGCAGCGCCTCCATGCGCGCCGGATCGGGCGGCGGTCCACCGGGCCCCGCATCCGCCGCCGACGACGTCGCCAGCGACCTCGCGGCGGCGGCGAGCGGGATCTGCGCGACGCTGTCGTCGTTGGCGTTTCGCAGCTCGATCGACGCGGGGTCGAGCTTGTAGGTGCGATCGCTGCCGTTCTGCACCTTCACCTTCACGGCGAGGATGCCGCCCGCGGCGAGGTCTTCGCCGAAATCGAGCTTGCTCTCGAGACCGATCTGCGGACGCAGCTCGAACTTGACCCCGCCGCTCGCCGTGCCGCCGCTCTCCTTCTCGTGCCAGGCCGCCATTTCCGGCCCGTGGTCCGCGAGCCCGGTGAACGCGAGGAAGAAGCCGCGGCTGAAGGTCATGTCCTCCTTGAGCAGCGACTCGTCCTTGCTGCCGAACGCCTCGATGCCGCCGGCGTCGCACTTGATCTCGACGGTCACGTGATCGGTGCCGCCGCGATCGGTCGGCTTCTCCGCCTTGATGACGCCGGGGGTGCCGACCTTGGCGGGGCGGAACCGGCCGACCGAGTAGCCGAGGCTACGCATGCTGTCGAACGCGTAGCGGTTGGCGTCGTCGCAGGACACGTTGGAGCGCCTCACGACGTATTGCTGCTGCACCGACGGGCACCCCGCGACGAGTACCGTCAATGCGAGGAGAGCCAGCCGCCGCATCGTGCTCGTTCTAGGAGTCGCCTGCGCGGCAAGTCAAGGTGACCGTCCGTCGTGTTGTGTCGCTCCGGAACGGGCGTTATCGTCCGCGCCCGTGGACGCGTCCTCGCGCGGAACGCCGTCGCCCGACGCCGACGTCCCTGCCCGCCGGGATCGTCCGCACGCGCTGGCGCGCGTCGTGCCCTGGGTCGCCACGGTCCTCATCTTCGCGTTGATCTTCAAGCGCGTCCCGTTCGCCAGCGTCTGGCAAGCGCTCGCCGGGGCGCGTCTCGCGCCGTACCTCGCGATCATGGCGCCGTACTCCGCGCTCTATCTCGCGGTGGATACGTTCTGCCTGACGCGCGTGATCAACTGGTTCAACTGCCGGATCGCGTACGTCGACGTCCTGCCGATCCGCGCGACGACGTATCTCCTCACCCTGGTGAACTCGAATCTGGGCCAGGGCGGCATCGCGCTCTATCTGCACCGGCGGGAGGGGATTCCCTTCCTCGAGGTCGCCGGGTCGGTGCTGTTCCTGATGTTCGTCGAGCTCTACCAGCTGACGTTCTTCTCCAGCGTCGGCGTGGCGCTTGCGCCGCGGAGCGTCGATCTGCCGCTCGGCACGGCGTACGCGGCGCTCTACGCCTACCTGCTCGTGCACCTCGCCTTCTTCCGCCTCGCCGGCGACTGGCTGGCGACGCGGCCTGCGCTGCGGGTGCTGCGCAGCTTCCGCCTCGCGCGCGTGCGCCACTACCTTCTGCTCGCGCTCTACAAGAGCCCGAACTTCGTGATGGCGACGATCGTGTACTACTTCGCGCTGCACTGCTTCGGCATGCGACTGCCCTACCTCGAGCTCGTCCTCTACCTGCCGATCATCTTCTTCTCCGCGGCCCTGCCGATCGGGGTGGCGCATCTCGGGGCGCCGCAGTTCCTCTGGATCTACTTCTTCAGCGCCTACGCGCCCGAGGCGAGCCTGCTGGCGTTCAGCCTCGCCACCCACTTCATCTTCATGATCATGAACGCGGCGCTCGGAATTCCGTTCCTGCCGCGCGCCACACGGGAGCTGATGGGCGCGCGCGCAGCGTTTGCGCGCGATCCAGCGCCGCCGCGAGATTGAGCGCCGCCGCGGCCAGCCCGAGCGCGTAGGCGCCGCTGGCGAGCGCCGGCACGTCGAGCCACATCGCCCCCGTCGTCCACAGCGCGACCGCGTAGTTGGCGATGCCGGCGGCGGCGCCGGCGCGGCTCGCCGTGAGCGCGAACCCGCGACCATGCGCCCGCCGCCAGCCGTCGAACGCATAGAGCGCGAACGCCAGCCCGGCTGCCCACGGCAGTATCGTGGGCAGCCGCCGCCCGTGCGCCAGCATCGCGAGCCCGGGCAGCAGGAACAGGATGTCGGCGCCGTGATCGAAGATGCGGCGCGCGTCCGAGACCCGGCCGCTCGCGCGCGCGAGCCGGCCGTCGGCGAAGTCCGTGACGACGGCGAGGAGGCAGAGCGCGAATGCTCGTCCACCGTGTGGGACGGCGCCGACGGCGAGCGCGAAGAGCGGCGTCAGCGCGATCCGCAGCCAGGTGCAGGCGTCGGCCAGCACGGCGAGTCGGCGCTCGGCGAGCCTCATTCGCGCGTGCTTCCCTCGAGGACGGCGATCGGCTCGCGCCCACCGCGGCGGCGACGCAGCAGCACGTAGAGCGCCCCGGTGCCGCCGTCGACCGGCCGTGCCGAGCTGAAGGCGAGCACGACGCGGCCGACGCGCCCGCGCGCCAACCAGCTCTTCAATCGCTCCTTCAGGACGGGAATGTTGTCCTTGGAGTTGTGGCCGCGGCCATGCACCACGAGCACCGCGCGATGCCCGGCCGCGAACGCGTCGGTGACGAAGCGGGCGACGACGACGCGCGCCGTGGCGGCGCTCATGCCGTGAAGATCGACCCAGGCCTGATACGCGAACTCGCCGCGCCGCAGGCGCTTGAGGATGCGCGGGTCGAGGCCGACGACCGCGCCCTCGACGTACTCGGTCGAGTCGCTGACGTCGAACTCGCCGCTCCCAGCGACGAACTCGGAGAGCGCCGCGAGGGCCTCGGCGTCCTCGCTCACCGGCGCGCGCCGCACGTCGAGCGACGGCGACGGCGCGTCGACGCGGCGATCGGCCTCCAGCCGGCGCACGTCGGCCATGGCGCGGGCGAATGACGTCGCGTCGTCCTCGCCGTGCACCGCCGCGGGCTTGCCGGGCGCGCGGACCCGCCCGCGCGCGCGGGTCGGGGACGGCGGGCGTCCCGGCGCGCTCCGCGCCGGCGGCGCTTTCTTCAGCGCGCGGGCGAGCTCGCGAAACGGCGTGTGGAACGCATCCGTCCCGGGCTCCGGCTTCTGCGGTTCGTCATCGTGGCGTCGCGCCATCGGCGACTCGCTGAGAGGCGAGAGGTGGCGCCGAGGATATGGACTCGGCGTGGGGCGCGCAACCGGAGAGGGATTGCCGCGCCCGGCGACGGCACGCGCCGGGCGCGGAACGCTCGCCCCGGGACCACCAGGCGATCCCGGGATCCGCCTCTACAGCTGGTGTGGGTGGTGGGAATCCATGACGAGGCCCGTCTCGGCGCTGAGACGATCCCCTTCGGCGGCATGGCGCTCCGCGCCGCCGGCACCGCTCGCACCTTCGCGTCGCGGCGCCCCACGGCGTGCCAATGCCTCGATCGCGCGCCGTGCCAGCTTGCTCGGCTTGGCGTGGCCGTTCTCCCACCGGTTGACGGTGGAGAAGGTCACCGCGACCGCATGCGCGAACTCCTCCTGGGTCATGCCCAGCCGGAGTCGCAGCTCCCGGATGCTCTTGTTCACGTTCTCGTCGCTCATGGGTCCGATCCTCCTATAGTGGCGCGTAGCGCCGCAGCTATAGAGGCGTTGAGCAAAGGGCGGACCACGGCGCGGCACCTAAAAACACTAGGAAAGCACTCGCTTGCGCCCACGCTCCCGGCGCGTGCGCGCGCCCATGGCACACTCCCCGTGCCGTCCGCGCCCGCGGGACACGCAAATTTCCCCGCCTGCTCCCGCATGCTATGCCTTTCGAGATGACGACGCCCCACGAGCTTCTGGAAGTGCTGAAGCAGGTGAAGTATCCGGGCTTCTCGCGCGACATCGTCTCCTTCGGCATCGTCCGCGACATCCAGATCGGCTCGCACGGCGTGACCGTGGAGCTGGGCGCGCCCGCCGCGGACGACGCCGTCGTCGAGCAGATCCGGAGCGGCGTGCAGACCGCCCTCGCGGCGGCGACCGACCTGCCGATCGCGATCGAGGTCGAGCGGGCGGCGCGTCCCGCCGCCGCGGGTCCGCGCCCGGCGAAGACCGGCATTCCGGGCATCCGCTCCATCGTGGCGGTGGCCTCCGGCAAAGGCGGCGTCGGCAAGTCGACCGTCGCGGTGAACCTCGCCTGCGCCCTCGCCGCCCAGGGCGTCCGGGTCGGGCTCCTCGACGCCGATGTCTACGGCCCGAGCGTCCCGATCATGCTCGGCCTGACGGACGCGCGCCCCGAGGTGCGGCCCGATCGGCGCATCGTGCCGATCGAGAAGTACGGCCTGCGCGCGATCTCGATGGGCATGTTCGTCGGTGAGCGCACCCCGGTGATCTGGCGCGGCCCGATGGTCACCAAGCTCATCACCGAGTTCTTCAAGAACGTCGTCTGGGGCGAGCTCGATTTCCTGATCCTCGACCTGCCGCCGGGCACGGGCGACGCGCAGCTCACGGTCGCGCAGCAGGTGCCGCTGGCGGGAGGGCTCATCGTCACGACGCCGCAGGACGTGGCGCTGCTCGACGTGAAGCGCGGCATCACCATGTTCAACCAGGTGCAGGCGCCGATCCTCGGTGTGGTGGAGAACATGAGCTTCCATGTCTGCTCGAGCTGCGGTCGGCGCGCCGACGTCTTCGGGCATGGCGGCGGGGAGGCGATGGCGCGGCAGTTCGGCGTGCCGTTCCTCGGCGCGATTCCGCTCGTCCGCGATATCCGCGCCGCCGGCGACCGCGGCGTGCCGATCGTGGTGGCCGATCCGCGACACCCGCAAAGCCGCGCCTTCGAGGAGATCGCCGGCGCGGTGCGCACGCAGATCGACGAGCGCGTCGCGGGCATGCCGAGCCACTCGCCCTAGGGCGTCTCGACACCCTCGGCCGCGGCGCGAGCCCGCGTCGTTCGTCCGTCGCGCAGCGCCTCGATCGCCTGCATCAGGCGGCTCAGCAGGCGCAGCTGCTCGTCCCGGTCGGCGACGGCGCTGGCGGGGACCGCCAGGGGATCGCCGAAACGCACGCGCACCGGGTAGCGGCGCGGCATGCGCGCGTCGCGCGGAAACGCCTCGAAGGCCCCCTGGACGCCCGCAGGGATGATCGGCACGTCGGCGCGGGCCGCCATCGCAATGACCCCGGGCTCTCCGGGCGCGAGCGCACCGTCCCGCGTGATGCGGCCCTCGGGGAAGACCCCGACGATCTCGCCGCGGCGGAGCGTCGTGAGCAGCTGCCGCACCGCGGAAAGCTCGATCGCGCCGTCGCGGATCGGGATGACACCGAGCGCCCGGTAGATCCAGGTCACGCCCGGCTGGTCGAAGAACTCCCGCGACAGCACGAAGCGCACCGGACGCGCCACGAACCGCGCGACGAACAGCCAATCGAGCATCGAGGAGTGGTTCGCGGCGAGGATGAACGCCCCGGGCGGCAGCCGATCGTGCCCCTCGCCGCGCAGGGAGAAATACCAGTCCGCGATCGGCGCCAGGCCGATCTTCATCGACCCGTAGAGCGTCGGCGCGACCGCCATGGAGCGTTTCCTATCACGGATGCTAGAAAGGCGGGATGGAGCGGATCACGATCGGCGATCTCTTCGATCGAGTGGCGCGCTGCGCGCTCGACCGTGAGGCCTTCGTCTTCCTGCAGCCCGGCGTGCGCTGGACCTATCGCGGCGTGCTCGGCCGGGTGCAGCGCCTGGCGAAGAGCTTGATCGGCCTCGGGATCGAGCGCGGCGATCACGTCGCCATCTGGGCCTCCAATCGCCCGGAGTGGGTGCTGGTGCAGCTGGCGGTGGCGAAGATCGGCGCCGTGCTGGTGCCGGTGAGCGCCACGTACGCCGCCGATGGCCTCGGCGACGTGCTGCAGCAATGCGACGCGACGACGCTCTTCACGAGCGATCGCATCGGCGCGACCGATTGCCTCGCACGGCTCGCGGAGTGCTGTCCCGAGGTCCCGGGCGCGCGCCCCGGACGGATCGCCAGCCGCCGCCTGCCGCTCCTGAAGCGCGTGGCGCTGCTGGACGATCGGCGCGCGCCCGGCGTGCTGTCGTGGTCGGAGGTGCTGGCCGCGAGCGCTGGCATCACCGATCACATGCTCCGCCGCCGCCAGGACCCGATCGCGCCCGACGACGTTGCGACCATCGTCTGTACCTCCGGCACGACGGGGCCGCCGTGCGGCGCCGAGTTCACGCACCTGAGCCTGGTGAACACGGCGCACTACGCGGGCGACTGCATGCGCCTCGGCGCGCACGACCGTCTGTGCGCGCCGGGGCCGTTCCATGAGCCCTTCGGTCACGTCCTCGGCACGCTGGCGAGCGTCGGCCGCGGGGCTACGCTCATCGTCCCGGCCGAGTCGTTCGACGCGGCGGAGACGCTCGCCGCGATCGCCGCCGAGCGCTGCACGGCGCTGCACGGCACCCCCGCGACGTTCACCGCCACCCTGGCGCAGCCGCGTTCGCTGCAGCTCGACCTCGGCACGCTGCGGACCGGCGTCATGGTCGGCACGAGCGGCGCGGGCGAGGCGATGCGGCAAGTCGCAGAGCGTACGCGCTGCCGCGAGCTGACGGTCGCCTACGGGCACACCGAGGGCTCGCCCGTCATCACCCAGACGCGCACGGAGGACCCGCTGGAGCTGCGGACGTCGACGGTGGGCCGGGCGCTGCCCCACGTCGAGGTGAAGATCGCCGAGCCGACGACCGGGCGGGAGCTCGGGCGCGGCGAGCAGGGGGAGCTCTGCTGCCGCGGCTACGTCGTCATGCGCGGGTACTACAAGCTACCGGAGGCGACGGCGGCGGTCATCGATCGCGCGGGATGGCTGCACACCGGAGACCTCGCGACCATGGACGAGCACGGCTACTGCCGCATCGTGAGTCGCCTGAGCGACGTCGTCCTGCGCGCCGGCGAGCGCATCGACACGAGGGAGGTGGAGGCGCTGCTCGGCTCCCACCCGAAGGTCCAGGACGCGCAGGTCGTCGGCATCCCGGACTCCCTGCTCGGTCAGGAGGTCGCTGCCTGGGTCCGTCTCCGCGAGGGCGAGACCGCGACCGTGGAGGAGATCCGCGAGTTCTGTCGCGCCCGTCTCGCGGCCTCGAAGGTGCCGCGCCACGTGCGCTTCGTCGACCGCTATCCGACCAGCGCCGCCGGAACGGTGCAGAAGTTCCGCCTCCGGGAGATGGCGGCCCAGCACTGATCAGTCGATCCGCGCGCCGCGGAAATTGCCTATCAGGCGGACCCGGCCGCTATTCACGAGGTGTCGCACCACGCTCACGACCTCCGCCTCGGAGTCGGTCACCTCGGCGACGGCCTCGATCAGGTCCAGCAGCGTGAGGTGCGATTGCGCTTCGGCTTGCGAATGTCCGTTCGGCGTTGCGATCATGATCGCCTCCTGCAGCAAAGGGCGTGCCTCCCGCCAGCCATGCTGACAGGGGACGCCGGTCATCCGGATATCGGAGTGTTACGACGGTGAAAGCGGCGTTCGACATGTCGGAAGCGTAGCGAGCGTCACGCAGACGCCCGCAGCCCCTCCATTCGCAGCGGCGTACGTGCCGCCGGTTGCGGCAACCGGACGGCGACACGGGTGCCCTTTTTTGGCGTGCTCTCGAGGTCGATCGACGCGCCCAGCAAGTCGCACAGCCGACGCGCAAGCGTGAGCCCGAGACCGATGCCGCCGAACGGCCGCGTCGTCGAGCCGGAGAGCTGGCGGAAGTCCTCGAAGACGCACAGCTGCTCGCTGGCGCTCATGCCGACGCCGGTGTCGGACACGGCGATCTCGATGCCGCCGTCGGCGCCGGCCCGCGTCGCGGAGAGGTGGATCTCGCCCGCGGGCGTGAATTTCGCGGAGTTCGCGAGCAGGTTGATCACCACCTGACGCAGTTTGGAGCGATCGGTCTCGACCGGCGGGAGGTCGGGCTCGGCCGCCCAGGAGAACGCGATCGGCTTCTCGTCGATCAACCGGCCGACCCACGGCTCGATCTCGTCGAACAGCTCGGCGAGGCGCACGGTGCCCGACCGCAGCTCGCTGCTGCCGGCGGCGACCGTCGAATACTCGAGCAGGTTGTTCACCGCGCACGTCAGGCTCACGGCGTTGGCGAGGATGCGCGCGACGATCTGCTGCCGCTCGACGGCGGCCATCTCGGACATCGCCTCGAGGATCTCGGCGTAGCCGAGGATCGCGTTCAGCGGCGTGCGCAGCTCGTGCGAGACGTTGCTCATCAGCTCGGTCTTGTAGCGACGGAGACCGTCGGTGGTGTCCGTCGAGTGCTCCAGGCTGCGCAGCGCCGCGACCGCGATGCTCACGGTCAGCGCCAGGGCGCCGACGACCAGGGATGTCGCCGCGGGGCTGAGCGAACCTCGGATGGTGACGAGCGCCGCTGCGGCCGCAGCGGCGGCGCTCAGTTGCATCAGCAGGTGGGGGCGGCCGGTCGTCATGGCGAGGATCGCCAGAGCAACCGCCACGCCACCCGGGATTCTCAGCGAGTTCAGCTACATGGCGACGTGTGCCACGTGCCTATGGCGCCCACTGTGTGCCACGCGCGCCCCATGGCACACCCATCACTCAACCAACCACGCGGTCGCGGCGGCGGAGGAGCGTGCGGACCATCCGTTGGATGCACACGCGCACCTGCTCGGCGAGAGCGCGGACCGTCGCGCCGTCGTGGCTGTGGCGAGCGGGGCCGTCGAGCACGATCGGCGCGCCGAACCGCATCATCCATTTGCTCGGCAGCGGGATCATGCCGAGCGGCCCGAGCAGGGGGAAGAACGGCGTCACCGGCAGGTACGGAATGCCGATCAGCTTGCCGAACGCGCGCACGCGGCCGACCAACGGGTAGATCTCCTCGGCGCCGACGACGGCCACCGGCACGATCGTCGCGTGGTAGCGCAGCGCCAGGCGTACGAAGCCGCTGCTGAACGGCTGCAGCACGTAGCGCTCCGAGTAGAGCTTCGAGAGGCCCGCGACCCCCTCCGGGAAGAGACCGACGAGCTCGCCCTTCTCCAGCAGGCGCTGGGCGTTGGCGTGACTGGCGACGACCCCGCCCGCCCGCTGGTAGAATTGCGGGATGAAGGGCAGGTTCTCGACGAAGCGATCGTAGAGGAACCGCGTGGCGCGCGGGTGGCCGGCGGTGTGCAGCGCGCATGCGATCATCGTCGCATCGAACGGCAGGGCGCCCGAGTGATTGGCGACGAGGATCGTCGGCCCGCGGCGCGGGACGTTGCGGACGCCGCTCGCCTCGACGCGCCAGTACTTGTCGTACAGCAGCCGGAAGAGCGGCAGCACGCGCGCGCGGAACTCCGGGTCGAGGCCGAACTCATCGGGCGCGCCCTCACCGCGCCGTGGCCGGCGGGGTGCGGCCGCGGCGGGCTCGCGGACGGCGGGACGTCTGCGAGGAACGGTGCGCAGCGGCGCGGTCACGGCGCCTCCCTAGCAATCGGCGAGACGCTAGACAACGCGCGCTCAGCTCTGGCGCCGCATGAGGCGGCGGAACATGCCGGGCGCGATCGCTTTCAGGATCGGCCCGAGGGCGAAGTGCCCCGGCACCGTCACCTCGACGTCGCGCCGCCGGAGCGCCCGTACGATCGCGGCGGCCACGATCTCCGGGGCGATCGCGCGCCGCCGCGCGCGCGCCGGGAACCGCGCGAACGAGGCGTGGTCGAAGAACGGCGTCGCGATGATGCCGGGGTTCACCAGGGTCACGTCGACCCCGGTGCCGGCGACCTCGTAGACGAGGCTCTCGGAAAAGCCGGCGAGCGCGAACTTGGAGGCGCAGTAGACCGCGTGATTGCGCGAGCCGATCCGGCCGGCGATCGACGCGACGTTCACGACGTGGCCGCGCCGGCGCGCGAGCATGCCGGGCAGCAGCGCGCGCGTGAAGCGCAGCGCCGCGAGGAGATTGGTCTCGAGGATGGCGTCGGTCTCCGCGGCGTCGGTGTCGACGAACGGCAGGTAGCGGCCGATGCCGGCATTGTTCACGAGGATGTCGACCGGTCCGAGCGCGGCGGCCGACGCGGTGATGGTCGCGTCGATCGCCTGTGGATCGCGCACGTCGCACGGCAGGACGATGTGGCGGCCGGGGCCGAGCGTCGCCGCCACCTCGGCGAGCCGATCCGCACGCCGCGCGACGAGCGCGACGGACGAGCCCGCGAGTGCCAGCGCGCGGCACACCGCGGCCCCGATGCCGCTCGACGCGCCGGTGACGAGCGCGGTTGCGCCTGCCGGCTCCACGGCGGGCATTCTCGCGTGGGCGCGGCCGATTTGCCACCGCCCGGCCCGATCGAGTACCTCGCATGCATGCGGCCGCGCGATCTCGAGGTGCTGGCGTTTCCCGACGTGCTCGAGGCCCTCGCCGCGCTCGCGGTGTCGACCGTCGGCGCGGAGGCCTGTCGCGCGCTCCGGCCGCTGACGGAGCGCGCGGCCGCCGAGGGCGCGCTCGCGACCCAGTGGAGCCTGTTCCGCCTCGTCGAGACGAGCGGGTCGCTCCCGCTCGCGTCCTTTCCCGACGTGCGTGAAGCGCTGGCCCTCGCGGGTCACGACGGCGCCCTGCTCGCCGGCGAGCGCCTGATCGAGGTACGCACCGTGCTCCGCCAGGCGCGGGCGGCGCGCCAGTTCCTCGCGCCGAAGGTCGCCGAGCACCCGGCCCTCGCGCACCTGCCGCGCCGGCTCGAGGCGTTCCCCGAGCTCGAGGCCGCGCTGTCGCGCATGCTCGACGACGCGGGCGTGCTGCTCGACGGCGCGAGCCCCCTCCTGGCCGAGCTCCGCGCACGGCTGCGCGACATGCGCCAGGAGCTCGAGACGCGGCTGCACCGGCTCGTGAGCCGCGACGCCGCCGACGAGCGCATGGCCGACCGCTACGTGACCGTGCGCAACAACCGGTTCGTGGTGCCGATGAAGGCCGCCGCCGCACCGCAGATCGACGGCGTCGTCCAGGACCGTTCGGCCTCCGGGGAGACGCTCTTCGTGGAGCCCCTCTTCGCGATCGAGCTGAACAATCGCCTGCTCCTCACGCGCAAGGAGGAGGAGGCCGAGGAGCTGCGCCTGCTGTCGCTCCTCACGGCGCAGATCGGCGCCGTCCGGCACGAGATCGCCGCCACGCTGGCGGCGCTCGCCGAGCTCGACCGGCTGGCGGCCGGCGCCGCCTTCGCTCGCCGCTTCGGGTGCACCGCGCCACGCATCGCCGAGGAGATCGTCGACCTGCGCCAGGCGCGCCATCCCGAGCTGCTGATCGCGGGGCGACCGGCGGTGCCGATCGAGCTCCGTTTCGGCGCCGACCGCCGGGCGCTCGTCCTGAGCGGCCCGAATACCGGCGGCAAGAGCGTCGCCTTGAAGACGCTCGGGCTGCTCACCGCGATGGCGCATGCGGGGATGCTCGTTCCCGCCGCCGAGGGCAGCACCGTCCCGTTCGTGCGCGCACTCTTCACCGATCTCGGCGACGAGCAGAGCATCGAGCGCAACCTGTCCACCTTCTCCTCCCACGTCGTGAACCTGATCGAGATCTTCGGCGGCTTGACGTTGCCGGCGCTCGTGCTCCTCGACGAGCCCGGCATCGGCACCGACCCCGACGAGGGGGCTGCGCTGGCGATCGCCATCATCGAGCACGCCATCGGGGCGGGTGCGCTGATCGCCGCGACCACGCACTACGCACCCGTCAAGCTCTACGCCTCCACCGATCCACGCATCGAGCTCGCCGCGGTCGACGTCGACCCGGTGCGCTTCGCGCCGCGTTTCCGGCTCGTGTACGGGTCGCTCGGCGAGAGCCTCGGACTCGCGATGGCGCGGAGCCTCGGCCTGCCGGCGAGCGTGCTGCAGGAGGCGGAGGCGCGGCGCAGCACGTCGGCGCGCGCGCTCGCCGACGCGATCGCGCGCCTCGAGGCGAGCCGGCGGCGCCACGAACAGGAGCGCGAGGCGCTCGTCGAGGAGCGCCGGGCCCTCGCCGATCTCGAGCGCGAGCAGGCGAAGCTGGTCGCCGACCTCCGCGAGCGGAGGCGGACCCAATGGAGCGCGGAGCTCGAGGAGGCGCGCGCCTTCGTCCGTGAGCTGAAGGCCGAGGGCCGCGAGCTGCTGGACGTCGTACGACGGCGCCCACCGAATGCCGCGCGCGCGCTCGGCGAGTTCGTGCGCGGCCGGGAGGACGCGATCGCGGCACGCGCCGCCGACGTCGTGGAGGAGGCCGGCGCCCCGCCCACCGGGTCGCCGCCGGCGATCGGTGCGGAGGTCGAGGTCCGCGGCTCGACGATCCGGGGCGAGCTCGCCGAGATCGTCGGTGATACGGCGCGCATCTGCCGCGGCGCGGTGAGCTTCCGTGTGCCGCTCGGGCAGGTGCGGGCGATCGGCGTGGCCGCGGGCACGGAGGCGCGCGGGCCCGCGAGGCGTCGAGCGAGCGCCGGCGTGCGCTCGGGGGGCACGCCGCCGTACGTCGAGGGCCTCGACGACGTCCCGTCCGAGATCCGTCTCATCGGCTTGCGGGCCGCCGAGGCGCTCGAACGGCTGGGACGATTCCTCGACCGGGCGCAGACCCTGGGACTGCCCTCGGTGCGCATCGTCCACGGCATCGGTACGGGCGCCCTGAAGCGTGCGGTCGCCGAGTATCTCGGCGCATCGAGCTACTGCACGCGCTTTGCCGACGCCGATCCGGCGCAGGGCGGTGCCGGCGTGACCGTCGCCGAGCTGCTGTGACCCGGAGTTCTGCGCGGGCGTGGCGGGCGGGAGCCCACTCCGCGCCGCCACGCCCTGAAACGCACCGTAGCCACCGGAGGTAAGTGGCGGGTGCACGCAGGCCCCACTGGTTTCTCAGAGCAACGGGTGGGCCAACTTCGTGGCCCCGCATTTCGCGCACTTGCCGTCCACGACGCAGTGCGGTGCCCACGAAAGGGGCGGCGCTGCGCTCGCAGTAGTCACCGCGCCGGGGCGCGGCGCTACGCCGAGCCTGCGGGCGCGGCGTTCAGCATCTCCAGCTCCTGCGCGCTCACCACATAGCGTTCGGCGCAAAACTCGCACGTCACCTCGGCACCGCCGTCGCGGACGATCATGTCGGCGATCTCGTCGCGCCCGAGCATGAGGATGGCCCCGTGCACGCGGGCGCGCGTGCACGAGCAGGCGAACCTCGCCGGGTACGAGTCGAGCGGAACCGTCTCGATCCCTGCCAGCACGGCGGTGATGATGTCGGCGGCGGTGGCGCCGTCGCGCGCCAGGGACGTGACCGGCGGCAGCGTCGCGACGTTGCGCTCGACGTGCCGCAGCAGCTCGACGTCGGCGCCGTCGAGCAGCTGGACGAGATATCCCGCGGCCGCGCCGACGTCCCCCTCGCGGTTGACGAACACGCCCAGTGCCAGCGCCGACGGGATCTGCTCCGAGGTGACGAGGTAGTGCGCGAGGTCCTCGGCGATCTCACCCGAGACGAGGCGCATGATGCTGCGATACGGCTCCTTGTTCCACGGCTGCGTGCGGATGACGCACAGCATGCCGCTGCCGACGACGCCCGCCACATCGAGCTTGCCGCGCTTGGATGGGAGGTGGGCGGTCGGATTGGCGACGTAGCCCCGTACCTGCCCGGCTCCCGTGGTGGAGGCCATGGCGCGTCGCAGCGGGCCGTCGCCGACCAGCTCGATGGACAGGCGCTCCTCGTCCTTCATCGTGCCGCCGAGAAGGAGTGCCGCGGTGAGCGTCCGGCCGAGCGCGGCGGTCGCGGTCGGATAGGTGCCGTGACGCCGGCGCGCCTCCTCGACGACGCCGGTCGTGAGCGCCGCGAGGGCGCGGACCCGCCCCGCCGCCGCGCTCACCTTGACGACGGTCCCCGCGCTCGGGTCGTCGCTCATCGCCGCTCCCGCATCAACGCGAGCAGCCGTTGCGGCTCGACGAACCCGACCTCGCGGGCCTCCTCCGCTCCGCTGCTGCCGAAGAGCACGATCGTCGGGACACCCAGGACCTGAAAGCGCTGCATCCATTCCTCGCGATCGGGCGTCATCTCGGTGATGTCGGCGCGCAACATGGCGAACCGTGCCGCCTCGGCGGCGACGGCGCGATCCGCAAACGTGATCCTATCGTTTTCGCCGCACGGCAGACACCAGCGCGCGGTGAAGTCGACGAGCGCGGGCTTGCCGCTCTGCGCCGCCCGGGCCAGCGCCTCGGGCGTGAACGGCTCCCACGGCAGGGCGCTGCCGGCGGGACGCGGCGCCGCGCTCCAGATCGCGATCCCGACCGCCACGATGCCGAGGACGCGGCGGACCGCGGCGAAACGGGGCAGGGCGCTCCCGGCGCCGTCGACGAAGCCGAGGTACACGCCGGCCCCGGCGATCAGCAGCGGAGCGGCCACGCCGACGACCCGCTCTCCGAGCAGCGGAGCCGCGAAGTAGAGCGCCATGCCGAGGAGCACGCAGCCGAAGAGATGCTCCACCCAGGTGAGCCACTCGCCCGAGCGCGGCAATCGGCGGATCGAGCCGGCGGCCGTCGCCAGGGCTAGGTACGGCAACCCCATGCCGACGGCGAGGGCGAAGAAGAGCGCGAAGCCGATGAGCGCGTCGTGGCGCGCGGCGACGAAGAGGAGCAGCCCGATCACGACCGGACCGACGCAGGGCGCCGCGACGATGCCCATCGTGAGGCCCATCGCGAGGGCGCCGACGACGCCCGTCGAGGCCTTGCCCGTCCGGCTGGCGACTGACGCCGGCATGCGCAGCTGGTAGAGGCCGAAGTTGCTCGCCGCGAGTGCCACCAGCACGGCCGCGATCCCGGCCAACACGGCCGGCCGCTGCATGGCGGCGCCGAACAGGCCGCCGGAGAGCGCCGCGGTCACGCCGAGCGCGGAGAACGTCATCGCGATCCCGAGCACGTAGGCGGCCGCCAGCACGAGCACTCGACCGGTGGCGCTGCGACTCTGCCCCCCGAAGTACGCGATCGTGACCGAGATGAGCGGGTAGACGCACGGCGTGAGGTTGAGGCCGAGGCCGAAGAGGAGCGCCAGCGCCAGCGTGGGCAGGAGACCGTGCTGCTGCATCCAGCGCTCGATGCGCGAGGACGGCTCCGTCGCCGGCACCTGCGTCTGCGGTGCGGCCCCGCCGCCGAGCGGTACGCTGAGCGCGATCGTCCGGGGGGGCAGGCAGGTCTCGTCGCTGCACGCCTGATAGCGCAGGCGGCCGGTCACCGACCCGGCGGCGGACCCGCGGAGACGCACGCCGATCGTGAACCGGCCCTCGTAGAGCCGCAGCGGCTCCCCGGGGGCGAACCGCAGCGATCGCAGCACCGCCTCGGGGTATTCGACCGCGGCAACCGACATCCCGGCGGGCGGCTCGACCGTGAGCTCGGTGGCGATGAGATACGGCCGATCGGGATCGTGGGCGTTCACGTGCCAGCCGTCGCGGACGCGCACGTCGAGCGCCAGAGCAGCCCCGCCCTGATCCGACGCGGCAACCCGACGCCACTGCGCATCGACCGGCGTCGGCACATCGGCGTGGACCATCCGCGGGACGAGCGCCAGGACGAGCGCCGCGAGCGCGAGCGCCGCGCGCGCGCCACCCTGCTTGCGCCGTCTCCGGTGACCGGATACAGCGAGCCGCTCATGAGGCGGGCGTGCGTCGCGGTGCTGGCCATGCTGCTCGGCGCCACGCCGGGCCTCTTGCCGCGCCCCGCCCGTGCCGCCGAGATCTCCGCCTCTTCTGCCGGCGACGCGGACACGTCCCCCACGGCCCACTGCGGTCCGCGGCTCGAGGAATGGTCCCTGCGCTTCGCCGGCGGCCTGAACCCGCAGAACGTCATCCAGTACTACGCGCTGCACGGCTCCGTCGGCTTCCCGTTCTGGGAGAGTGCCGACCGCTGGTTCACCGCGCATGGCATGACGGCGCGGTGGATCGTCGAGCCGTGGGCCGCGTACGTCGTCGATCACCACGGCATCCATCAGACCTCGAGCTTCGAGATCGGCGTGAGCCCGCTCTTCGGCAAGCTGACCTTCGGCGACTGGCGCCTGCGGCCCTTCATCGAGGGCGGCGAAGGCATCATGTACACGGATCTCCGCAAGCAACGCTTCGGCACGCCAATCAATTTCTCGTCGCAGTTCGGCGCCGGGCTCGAGTACCAGCTCCGGCCGGACCTGACGCTCACGTTCGCCGCCCGCATCCGCCACATGTCGAACGCCGGTCTCGCGAGCAGCAACCCGGGCGTCAACACGTACTTCGGGCTTGTCGGTCTGACCTTTCGCTGAGGCGCGTCGCGCGCGGCGGCCGAGGCTCAACGCAGCTTCGCCACCTTCGACGCGTTGTCCTCCGGAGTCGGCGCGGCCGGCCCGGCCGACAGCGGCACGCACTCGACGATCTCCAGGCCGTATCCGGGCAGGCTCACCAGGCGCCGAGGATAGTTGGTGAGCAGGCGGATCTTGCCGACGCCGAGATCGCGCAGGATCTGCGCGCCGATGCCGTAGTCGCGGAAATCGTGGAGACGCGTCGCGGGATTGGTGCTGGGCTCGCTCTGCAGCTGCGTCTGCCCGTCGGCGCCGCTGAAGACGTCCATGCCGTGCGCTTCCCGGCGCAGGTAGAGGATCACCCCACGACCCTCGGCCGCGATCACCTGCATCGCGCGCTGCAGGACCGAGCCGGTGTTGCGCTTGGCGTAGCCGAAGACGTCGCCGGGGAGATACTCGGCGTGCGTGCGCACCAACGTCGGGACGTCGGGCGTGATCGTGCCGCGGACGAGGGCGAGGTGCTCGCCGCCATCGACGTCGCTGCCGTACACGACGGCGCGGAAGTCTCCGCCGAAGCGCGTCGGCAGTCGCGCCTCCGCGATGCGGTGCACGAGGGAGTCGTGGCGCAGCCGGTACTGGATGAGCTCGGCGACCGTCGCGATCTTGAGCCCGTGCTCGGCGGCGAAGCGCTCGACGTCGGCGAAGCGCGCCATCGTGCCGTCGTCCTTCATGATCTCGCAGATCACGCCGGCGGGCTTCAGCCCGGCGAGACGCGCGAGATCGACCGAGCCCTCGGTCTGGCCGGTACGCACCAGCACGCCGCCGCGGCGCGCGCGCAACGGGAAGACGTGCCCCGGCGTGACGATGTCGCTCGGTCCGGCCCCGTCGCGTGTCGCGGTGAGGATGGTGGTCGCCCGGTCGGCGGCCGACACTCCCGACGCGACGCCCCGGCGCCCGTCGATCGAGAGGGTGAACGCCGTGCCCAGCGGCGTGCTGTTCTCGGCCACCATCATCGGGAGGGAGAGCTCGGCGAGCTTCTCCTCGGTGAGCGGCAGGCAGATGAGCCCGCGCGCATACCGCGCCATGAACGCGATCGCCTCCGGGGTGACCTTCTCGGCCGCCATGCAGAGATCGCCCTCGTTCTCTCGGTCCTCGTCATCCATCAGGATGATCATGCGTCCCGAGCGGATCTCGGCGATGGCCTCCTCGATCGAGACCACGTAGGGGCTGCGCGCCTTCTTGACCGGCGAGGGCGGATCGAGCTTCGAGAACATCGGACCCACCATATCCGGGGCGGGTCGCTGTTGGAATCGGGCCCTCAGGCCCCTACGGAGCGCTGTGCCACGATTTCCTCCTCGACGTCGCGCAGCCGATCCTTCCCGAAGAACATCTCCTCGCCGACGAAAAACGTCGGAACGCCGAACGCCCCGCGCGCGAACGCGCGTTGCGTGCTGGCGGCGAGGCGGTCCTTGACCTCCTGGTCCTGCGACCGTGCAAGCAGGCGCCCGGCGTCGAGACCGGACTCGAGCAACGCCGCCCGCACGACCTGCGGGTCGTCCATCTTCTTCGGGCGCTCCCACATGTGCTGGAACACCGCCTCGACGTACGCGGGCAGCGTCCCCTCGGCCTCGGCGGCGACCGCCGCCCGCATGAGCTGGAGCGTGTTCACGGGAAAGTGCGGGTTGAACGTGAAGGCGGTGAGCCCGTGGCGCGCCACGAAGCGCCGGGTCTCCAGCATCTCGTACGGCAGCTTGTTCTTGACGTTGCCGAAGGCGACCATCGGCGGCTGGTTGTTGCTGAGCTTGAAGAGCCCGCCGAGCAGCACCGGTACGTACGCGAAACGGACCCCGGTACGCGTCTCGATCGCCGGAATCACCCGGTGGCTCAGGTAGGCGTTGGGACTGCCGAAATCGAACAGGAACTCGACGGGCTTCGTCATCGGGTCACCACCGTTCCGTCCAGGGACGCAGATCGAGCTCGAACGTCCACGTGTCGCGCGGCTGCGTGTGCAGCATCCAGAAGTGCTCGGCGATGTGCGCGGGATCGAGGATGCCGCCCTCCGCCTTGCGCGCGTAGGTCTCCGGGAAGGTCGTGCGGATGAACTCGGTGTCGATCGCGCCATCGATGACGACGTGGGCGACGTGGATGCCCTGGGGGCCGAGCTCGCGCGCCATGCTCTGCGCCAGCGCGCGGAGCGCGTGCTTGGCGCCGGAGAACGCCGCGAAGTGCTCGCGGCCGCGGATCGATGCGGTGGCCCCGGTGTAGAGGATCGTACCGCGCTTGCGGGCGACCATGCGGCGCGCCACCTCGCGTCCCATCAGGAACCCGCCGAAGCAGGCCATCTCCCAGATCTTGAAATACTTGCGCGCCGTCTCCTCGAGGATGCTCGCGGGCACGTTCGCGCCGACGTTGAACACCGCGACCTCGATCGGCCCGATGTCGCGCTCGATCTCCTCGACGAGCGCGACCATCTGCTCCTCGCGCCGTGCGTCGCTGCCGAAGGCGCGGGCACGGCCGCCCGCGTCGCCGATCTCCCCGACGAGCGGCTGCAGCTTGTCGGCCGTGCGTCGCACCACGCAGGCGACGAAGCCCTCGCGCGCGAAGCGCTTGGCGATCGCGCCGCCCGTCCCGTCGCCGGCGCCGATGACGAGCGCGACCTTGTCCGACTCCGTGGCCGCCAACGGCGGAAGCCTCCTGGCCCGATCCGCCTAACAGCCGTCCCCGGGTGACGCAAGGCGCCCCCCCCACGTGTAGAGGACACTGGAGATGTCCGGGGCATAAGCACTCAAGAATGTCCGCCTGGCAGGGTACGTCGTGGCGATGCGAATCGACGCGGCGGTGGCCCGGGAGGCCAAGGCGATGACGACGAAGGACGTGATCGTGAAAGCGATCGAAGGGAAGCTGAGCTGGGTGCAGGCGGCGGATATCTTGGGCTACACGCCGCGCCACATGTTGCGGGTGAAGACGCGGTGGCTCGCGCAAGGCTACGACGGGATTCGGGATCAGCGAGGTTGCACGCCGCGGCGGCGGCGCATCCCGCTCGCGACGATCGCGCGGTTGTGTGCCCTCAAGCGCCGGCAGTACCCGGATTTCTCCATCCGCCATTTCTGGGAGCGCGCGACCGAGCAGCACGGCTTCACGCTGTCGTACACGTGGACGCGGCTCGTGTTGCAGGCCGCGGGCCTCGCCGAGAAGGCGCCGGCGCGCGGCCAGTACCGGCGCAAGCGCGAGCGGCGTCCCTTGGTGGGCATGCTCGTCCACCTCGATGCGTCCACGCATCGGTGGCTGCCGCAGGTGCCGATGCAGGATCTCGTGGTGGCGCTCGATGACGCCGACGACCGCATCCTCGATGCGCGCTTCGTCCCGCAAGAGGGCACCGCGTCCACCTTTGCGAGTCTCCACGCCGTGCTGACGCAGGCGGGACGGTTCGCGGAGCTCTACACCGATCGCGGCAGTCACTTTGGCCGCACGAGTACGGCCGGCGCCCCGCCGGACGCCGACCAACAGGGGCAGGTGAGCCGCGCGCTCGCGACGCTCGGGATCCGCCAGATCTTTGCGCGCTCGCCCGAAGCCCGCGGCCGCAGTGAGCGCGCCTTCGGCACCATCCAGGGCCGCCTCCCCCAGGAGTTGCGCGTCGCCAAGATCCGCACGTACGCGGCGGCGAACACCTACCTGCGGGACACCTTCGTCCCCGACTTCAACCGGCGCTTCACGGTCAAGCCCGCGCAGCGCGAGTCGGCTTTCGTCCCGCTGCGCGGCCTCAACCTGCGGCTCGTCCTCTCGAGCCACCACCCACGCCAAGTGCAGAACGACCACACGGTGCACTTCGCCGGCCGCCTCCTCCAGCTCCCGCGCAGCCCGGTGCGCCCGCATTTCGTCCGCTGCCGCGTGCTCGTCCACGAATTTCCCGATGCGACACTCGGAATCAGTTTCCAAGGTCAGCTGCTCGCCGCCTACTCCCGCGGCGGGGAGCGTCTGACCCCTGCCGCTGCCGGGGAGCGGGCAGCCTGACGACCGGACATCTTTCAGTGCTTATGACCCGGACTTCCTTCAGTGCTTCGGACAGGCGCCCCCCCCCACGGGACGTCACTCGGATGTCACTCGACGGTGACGCTCTTCGCGAGATTGCGCGGCTGGTCGACGTCGGTCCCGCGATAGACCGCGATGTAGTACGCGAGCAGCTGCAGCGGGATGGTGAGCAGCACGCGGCAGCAGGCACGGGTTGCTCGTCGGCACCTGGATGACCTCCCACGCGATGTCCTCGAGGTCGGGCGACGGGCGTGTCGGTGACGACGATGATGCGGCCGCCGCGCGACTCGACCTCCTTCATGTTCGAGAGGCTCTTGCCGTAGACGGCGTCCTTCGGGAGCAGGACGACGACCGGCACCTCCTCGTTGATCAGCGCGATCGGCCCGTGCTTCATCTCGCCGGCGGCGTAGCCCTCGGCGTGGATGTACGAGATCTCCTTCAGCTTGAGGGCGCCCTCGAGCGCGATCGGGAAGTTGATGCCGCGCCCGAGGTAGAGGAAGTCGCGGGCGTCGCCGTACTTCTTGGCGACCTTCTCGATCGCGCGCTCGCGCTTCAGGCACTCCTCGACGTGCGACGGCAGGTTCACGAGATCGTGCGATGAGCGCCGTGCGCCCGCGCGTCCGATCACGACGCCGCGGCGGCGGGCGAGGTAGATGCCCGAGCAGGTAGAGCACCGTGAGCTGCGTCGTGAACGCCTTCGTGCTGGCGACCGACGATCTCCGGACCGGCGTGCGTATAGATCACCGCGTCGGCCTTGCGCGCGATGCTCGAGTCGACGACGTTGCAGATCGCGAGGACCTTGGCGCCGCGCTCGCGCGCCGCCTCGATCGCGGCCAGGGTGTCGGCGGTCTCGCCCGACTGCGAGATCACGATCAGCACCGTGCCGTCGGTCGAGCGACCGGGTCGCGGTAGCGGAACTCGCTGCCGTAGTCGACCTCGGCCGGGATGCGCGCGATCTGCTCGATGAAGTACTTGCCGACGAGGCAGGCGTGCCACGCCGTGCCGCACGCGACGAGCGTGATCGCGCCGCGCGTTCGACGAGCCAGGCGGCGTCGGCGAGCTCGTCGAGGCTGACGTCGCCCTGCTCCTGCAGGATGCGGCCGCGCATGGTGTCGATGATCGCCTGCGGCTGCTCGTGGATCTCCTTCAGCAGGAAGTGGCGGTAGCCGCCCTTCTGCGCCGTGACCGGATCCCAGGTGACGGTGCGCGGCTCGCGCGTCACCGGCGTCGCCGTCGAACGTCGTGAGCGTCGACGTCGCTCGCGCGTCACCTCGGCGATCTCGCCGTCCTCGAGGAAGAGGACGCGCCGGGTGTGGTCGAGCATCGCCGGGATGTCGGAGGCGACGAAGTTCTCGCCGTCGCCGAGGCCGATCACGATCGGCGTCGCGCTCTTCGCGGCGACCAGCCGATCGGGGCTGTCCTCGTGCATGACGACGATCGAGAACGAGCCCTCGAGCTGCTGCACGACCGCGCGCGTCGCGGCGTACGAAGTCGAGCCCGTTCTGCACGTGCTCGTCGATCAGGTGGGAGATCACCTCGGTGTCGGTCTCGGAGGTGAACGTCCGCCCGCGCGCTCTTCAGCGCGGCGCGCAGCTCGAGGTAGTTCTCGATGATGCCGTTGTGGATGACGACGATCTTGCCGGCGCGGTGCGGATGGGCGTTCTGCTCGGAGGGGCGGCCGTGGGTCGCCCAGCGCGTGTGGCCGATGCCGACCGTGCCGCTGATCGGCTCCTCGCGCAGCAGCTTCTCGAGGTTCTCGAGCTTGCCGACGGCAGCGCCGGACGGCGATCGTGACCGTCGTGGAAGGTCGCGATCCCGGCGGAGTCGTAGCCGCGGTACTCGAGCCGCTTCAGGCCCTGCACCAGGATGAAGCTCGCGTCACGGTCGCCGACGTATCCGATGATGCCGCACATCAGCGTTTCCCTCGTCGCGCGCCGGTCGCGCGGGCGCGTTGCGCGGCGGCTGCCGCGTCGGTCGACGGCCGCCTTGGCGTGCCGTTTCTTCGCTCCGTCGCGGGCCGGCCGACGCGGCCTGCGCCAGCGCCGTGACCGTCTAGCCTTCACCGCAGCGCCGCTCGCCTTCGGCGCGGCCTCGCCGCCTTGGCGCGGCGGCGGCTCACCCAGCCCGGCACCTTACGCTGCGGCGACCCGGCTGAGACCAGGTGCGCCCGCCGGCACGTCGCGCGTCACCGTCGTGCCGGCGCCGACGTAGGCGTCGTCGCCGACCGTCACCGGCGCCACGAGCTGCGTGTCGCTGCCGATCTGCACGCGGCTGCCGATCACCGTCTCGTGCTTCGCGAAGCCGTCGTAGTTGCAGGTGATCGTGCCGGCGCCGACGTTGGTCTGCTCGCCGATGTCGACGTCGCCGAGGTAGGTGAGGTGGTTCGCCTTGGTGCCGGCGCCGAGGCGGGCCTTCTTGGTCTCGACGAAGTTGCCGATGTGGACCGCCGGTCGCGAGGTCGGTGCCCGGGCGCAGGTGCGCGAACGGGCCGATCACGGCGCCGGCGCCGACGCGGCACTCGGTCATCACCACCCGAGCCGGAGGTGGACACCGTCGCCGATCGTCGACGTCGCGCAGCAACGCCGTGCCGTCGATGCGGACAGCCGCGGCCGATCGCGCGTGCGGCCGACGAATCTGCGACGTTCGGGCCGATCTCGGTGTCGGCGCCGATCGTGACGTCCTCCTCGAGATAGGCGTCGCCGGATCGCGAAAGGTCACGCCGGCACGCATCCAGTGCTCGACGAGGCCGCGCGCGTACGCGGTCGCTCCAGCAGCGCCAGCTCCGCGCGGGAGTTGATGCCGGCGACCTCGTCGGCGTCGCCGACCGCGACGATCGTGACCCGCTCGCCGTCCGTCACGGCAACGGCGACGATGTCGGTGAGGTAGTACTCGCGCTGCGCGTTGTCGTCGTGGAGAGCCGCGCCAGGGCGCTGCGCCAGGAACGTCGATCGACGATGCAGTAGATGCCGGGGTTGATCTCGTTGATGCGCGTGCTCGCCCGGAGCGAGATCACGCTCCTCGACGATGCCGTCGACCGCGCCGCTCTCGTCGCGACGGATTCTGCCGTAGCCCGGCGGGGTCGTCGACGGTCGTCGTCAGCAGCGAGAGCGTCGCGCGCGTCGCGCGGTGCCGGTCGACGAGACGGGCGCAGCGTCGCGCGGCGGAGGCGCGGGAACGTCGCCGTAGAGGATGAGCACGTCGCCCGACGAAGCCCGCGAGCGACGGCATCGCCGGCGCGACGGCGTCGCCCGTGCCGCGCTGCTCGCGTCTGCAGCGGATACGCTGACCGCGTGCCCGCGGCGCTACGCGGCGGCCGAGATGGCGCTCGCAGACGCGCCGCACCTCGTCGAGCCTCGTGCCCGACGACGACCGCGACGCGGCTCCGGAGCGAGCGCGAGCGCCGTGTCGAGCACCGAGAGCGATGAACGGCTTCCCGGCGATCGCGTGCAGGACCTTGGCACGCTCGGACCGCATCCGCGTGCCGCGGCCCGCGGCGAGGATGACGACTGCGAGGTGCCGCTCGTGACCGTGGCCATGAACGTCGAACAATTTTACACCGGCCCGGCCGAGGTTTCCCACCGGAAAAGACCGCGCGGCGGCGGCCGCGATCGGGCGCCGGCGGCCGCTCAGTCGTGCCGTAAAGCGTGCGATATCGGCCGCGAAAGAACAGCAGCGGATCGCCGCTGCCGGACGTCGGCCGCCCTCGACCTCGCCGATGTAGATCGTGTGGTCGCCGGCATCATGGATGGCGACGACGCGGCACTCCACGTGGGCCAACGCGCCCTCGATGATCGGCGCGCCGGTCGCCGCCGCTGCGGCAGGCGAGGTCGACGAACTTGTCGCCGCCCGAGACCGCGAAGTGCCGCGAGAGGGCCTCCTGGCCGTCGCACCAGGACGTTGACGACGAAGGTCTGCGGACAGTCTGAAAGGCGGGGTGGCTCTCCGCACGCTTGTCGACGCAGACCAGGATGAGCGGCGGATCGAGGGATACCGAGCAGACCGCGTTCGCGGTGAGGCCATAGCGCTTGCCGTCGGCGCCGTCGTGCGTCGTGACGACGGTGATGCCGGTTGCGAAATGCCCCATCACTCGTCGCAGCTCGTTCTGGTCGAAAGCCATCGTGCGTGGGCCGGTGCGGATTCGTCTTGCTCGTCGCCGTCGTCTTATTGCAAATTATTGACGTTGATGGCGTCGCGGGGTGGCATTGGGGCTGTGTTGGGCGTCGTGTGCGCGTCGATGATCGCCGCGTGCGGCTTCTTCGGCACCCGATCCAGCTCCCGACCTACGATCCCACGCTCTACGCGACGGGAGCCGACCCCCGCGCCGTCGCCGTCGCCCGGCGGCGTTCGCCTGGGCCCACGGCAGCCCAGTACGCGATCATCGTGCGCAAGCACGAGCAGACGCTGACGCTCTACCGCGGGGTCGAGCAGATCAAGGTCTACCCGATCGTGCTCGGGATCGCGCCGAGCGGCCCGAAGACCTATCACGGCGATCTCCGCACGCCCGAGGGCGTCTATCGCATCCTCGGCAAGCGCGACCACGAGCGTTGGTCGCGCTTCATGCTGCTCAGCTATCCGAACGAGGCCGATCTGCACCGCTACGCGATGGCGCTGAACGGACGGCAGCGTGCCGATCATCGACGGCTCCGCGCCGGGGCTCGGGCAACGCCGTCGGCATCCACGGCACCGACCGCGACGGATGCGAACGTGCGCGGCGATGGATTGGACGTGGGGCTGCGTCTCGATCATGAACCCGCACGTCGAGGAGCTCTACGACATCGTGCCGGTCGGCACGCCCGTCCTGATCGAGGAGTGAGCGCGCCGCCGCGCTAGTCGCCGGCGTCGCCCCGCAGCGCGCGCAGCCGCGTCTCGATCTCCCCGAGCCAGTCGGTCACCGGGATCGATTCGGGAACGACGATCTCGACACGCTGATCGGGCAGTACCCGCACCTCGCCCGGATCGCTGCGCCGCAACGGAATCGTCACTGCCTCACGGGAGATGCCGAGGCGGTCGACCAACGTGAGGATCTCCTCGATCTCGGGAAACCTGAGCACTGCCATCGATCCCTCCGGGCACGTCCCTTGCTGTTCCGGCTCGCCAGGAAGACGCGAGCGCCTCCGGGGCCGGGAAACTGTATCGTTTCGGCACCCTCGTGACACAAGTGTGCCGCGCTCGCCAATTCCAAGAGGACCGCATGGAGAGTGGGAGCCACGCAGACGCCACGCTGACCGCTCGACGGCCGGCCATCGCCGACCGTCTACGCATCGGCGCGCTCGTGCTGGCCGCGATCCTGCTCGCCACGGGCATCGTCGACGTCCTGCGACGACCAGGCGGGATCGCGCCCGTCGCGTGGATCTATCTCTGCCATCTGATCCTGGTGGCGCTGGTGCTCGTCGCGACGCGGCACGCGCCGGTGGCGCATCTGGACCGCGTCGCCGCCGCCGCCGTCATCGTGTGGAACGCGCTCTTCTGCAGCTACGCGCTGCATACGCCGCAGGAGATGAGCGCCCTCGTCGCCCCACCGATCGTGCTGGTCACGGCGGCGGCGATGATGCTGCCCTGGGGCGTCCGCACGCAGGCGCTGGTGTCGCTCGTGTGCCTGCTCACCTACCTTGGCGCCTGCGCCCTCTCCGGTCGGGCGGCGGATCTCGGCATGCTCTACGCGTGCATGAGCTTCGCCGGGGCGGCGGTGATCGCCTGCGCCGGCGCCTATGTGATCGACGAGCACGGCCGCATCATCGACGAGCAGACCCGTCGCCTCACCGAGCAGAACCGGCTGATGCGCGAGGCCGGCGTCCGCAAGGACGAGTTCCTCGCCAGCGTCTCGCACGAGCTGCGCACGCCGTTGAACGTCGTCCTCGGCTACGTCGACCTGCTGCTCGATCACTCCTTCGGTCCGCTCGAGCCGAGCCAACGGGACATCCTGCACCGGATCACCAAGAACGCCAGCAACCTCTCGCATCTCATCAACGATCTGATCGACCTGTCGCGCATCGACGCGGGACGCCTCAAGGTCGAGATCTCGCGAGCGTCGAGCTCGGCCCGCTCTTCGCCGACATGCGCGGCGTCATGGACGTCCTGCTCGCCGGCCACGACGTCGCCTTCGAGTCCTGCCTGGCGCCGTCCTGCGGCCGGGTCCTCGCCGATCCCGACCGGCTGAAACAGATCGTCTCGAACCTGCTCGTGAACGCCGTGAAGTTCACCGAGCAGGGGACCATCACCCTGCGGGCCGAGCCGCGCGAGCGGTGCGTCGCGCTGACGGTGACGGACACGGGCATCGGCATCCCCGCGGCCGCGCACCAGGCGATCTTCGAGCCCTTCCGCCAGGTCCACGACCGCAGCCGACGCGCCCCCGGCGCCGGCATCGGGTTGTCGATCTCCTCGCGCCTCGCGCAGCTCATGGGGGGCACCCTCGTGGTGGCGAGCGAGCCGGGCCGCGGCTCGCAATTCACCCTCACCGTGCCGCTCGCCTCGGGCGACGTCGTGACCGACGAGGCCGTCGCCGAGCTGCTGCGCCGGGTGGTCTAGCCGTCGCTCACGACCGGCCGCGCAGGGCCAGCCAGTGGAAGGCGACGACCACGAGGGCGTGGGTGATCTCGCCGCTGCGCATCAGCTCGGGGATGCCGGCGAGCGGCACCAGGACGACCTCCGTCTCCTCGGTCGAGTCGAAGGACGGGACGTGCCGTCGTTCGACGTCGAACGCGACGAAGGAGTGGCAACGGTTCGACTGGATCGCCGGATTCGGGTGGATCACGCCGAGCGGCTCGACCCGCTCCGAGTCGTAGCCGCTTTCCTCGACCATCTCGCGCCGGGCGGCGACGAGCGGCGACTCGTCCCCGGGATCGACCATGCCGCCGGGGACCTCGAGCGTATAGGCGCCGAGGCCGTGGCGGAACTGGCGCACGAGCACGACCTCGTCGTCGCGGGTGAGCGGGACGATGTTGCACCCAGTCGGGCGACTCGAGGACGTGGAACTCGTGCTCGCCGGTCATCGCGTGAGAAGCGGCTGCGATCGCGGCGCAGCGAGAAGATGCGGCACTCGTAGACGATGTCGGCGGCGATCCGCTCCCAGGTATGGAGCGCTCTGCCGGCTCACGATCCCGCCCTCCCGGAAGAGCCGGGGGTACTCGATCGGCGGGACAGCGGTCCATGACGACGGTGATCCCGGCCTGCTGTGCCCGGCGCGCCGCCTCGTCGTGCACGACCCCGAGCTGCAGCCACAGCACCCGGGCGCCCGCCGCGATCGCGTCCGCCACGATCGCCGGCACGGCGTCCGGACGGCGGAAGACGTCCACCATGTCGACCTGCTCGGGAACGGCGCGCAGTGACGGGCGGCACGTCTCGCCGAGGACGCTTTCCGCTCGTGGGTTCACCGGGATCACCCGGTGGCCCCGGTCGCGCGCAGAGGCGGGCAATGCGATGGCTGTCGCGTGCCGGGTCGGGGGAGCAGCCGACGATGGCAACGGTGCGCGGCGTCGCCAGGATGGCGCGGATGGTCTCGTCCGGCGGATTCTCGAAATCCACGGCCACCTCCCCCGTCTACCCGCCATCCCGTGGAGGCGCCAGACGGTCGAAGGCCCTGACGAGGCAGCGGCGGATCTCGTCGCGGCTGGCGCGATGGACGTCGGCCTCACGCCCCGCCGGGTCGCCGATGTCGCCCTGCTCCCCTGCCGCCTCGCGCAAGGTGACGATCTCCTTGCCCTCCGCCTCCGCGAAGGCCCCGACCATGCGCCGCTGCTCGTCGGTCATGGTGACGATCAGGTCGGCCTCCGCGAAGAGGTGACGATGGCGCTTCAGGTCGCAGGAGGTGGCGTCGGCCGCGATGTCGATGCCGTCGTCGCGCAGCACGAAGGCGGGTGTCGAGCGAGATCAGGCTCGAGTCCCGCGCATACGGCGCGATGCCGCCCGAGCGCACGATGACGTCGTCGCGCGCCCGCGCGGCCAGCATCCGCTTCAGCAGCGCCTCGGTGACGATGCTCCGGCTGGTGTTCGCGTGGCAGACGATCAGGACGAGGCGCTGCCCCGGGGCGGCCGTCTCAGAGCCCTTCCGCGAAGACGTCGCCCATCGTCTCCTTGCGCGTGGCGCCCTTCGCGAGCTCGGCCGTCAGCTTCTCGCCGAGCGCCTTCGGCTCCCACACCGCTTTCTGCTGCACCTTGCCGACGGAGTGCCAGCCCTGCATCAGCCAGACCGTGCCGCCGCCGACCCGGAAGACCTCGCCGTGCACGTTCGCGGCGTCGTCGCTCGCGAGCCAGGCGACGAGCGGAGCGATGTTGCGCGGACTGAACACGTCGAACTCGCCCTCGGCGACCTGCTGGCCCATGAGCGCGGCGGTCGCGGGGGTGGCGTCCACCGTGAGACGCGTGCGCGCCACGGGCGCGATCGTGTTCACCGAGACGCCGTACTTCGCCATCTCGCGGTCGGCGATGATCGAGAAGGCGGCGATCGCCGCCTTGGCGGCGCCGTAGTTGCTCTGGCTCGGGTTGCCGAGGAGGCCGGAATCGGAGGCGGTGTTGACGATGCGGCCGTTCAGCACGTTGCCGGCCTTGTGCTGCTCGCGCCAGTAGACGCACGCGTGGCGCGTGACGTTGAACGTGCCCTTCAGGTGGACGGCGACGACCGAGTCCCAGTCGTCCTCGGACATGTTGAAGATCATCCGGTCGCGCAGGATGCCGGCGTTGTTGACGACCGCCGTGAGCTTGCCGAAGGTGTCGATGGCGCAGTCGATGATGCGTTGGGCGCCCTTGAAGTCGCTGACGCTGTCGCCGTTCACCACGGCGTCGCCGCCGGCCTTCTTGATCTCGTCGACCACCTCCTGCGCTGGACCGGTGCTCGCGCCCGTGCCGTCGAAGTGGGCGCCGAGGTCGTTGACGACGACCTTCGCGCCGAGCTTGCCCATGAGGAGGGCCTCCTCGCGGCCGATCCCGCGGCCTGCACCGGTGACTACGACAACCTTGCCGTCGAGCAACATGGAACGACCTCCTCGGAGAGTCCCCGCAACGCGCAGAGAGTTTGGTAGGTGATGGGTGTTCGTGACCGCCTGGGCCGGCGCGGCCTTTTTAGCTGCCCCAGGGCGGGCACCTTGTCAAGAATCGGCAGGCCCCATCGCCCGATCGCAGCGCCGCCGCCCACGGCGGCGCCGCGCCTTGTCATCCCGGAAGGCCTGTGGCAACGTCCGCTCGCGCCACGAAGCCTCCACCGCTTGCCGCGGCGGGCCGCCATCCGGATGGACCGCGCACGATTCACACGCCTGGTGACCGAAGTGCTGAACGACCTGCCGGAGGAGTTCTCGACCCGCCTGACGAACGTCGAGGTCGTGGTCGAGGACGAGCCCTCGAAGGCGCAGCTGCGGAGCGTCGGCCTCGACCCGCGCCGCGAGACGCTCTTCGGACTCTACGAAGGCGTTCCGCTCGAGGAGCGGACCGTGGACGCGCCGCTCCTGCCCGACAAGATCTCGCTCTTCTACCGGCCGATCGTCGCCGCATGTGCGACCGAGGCCGACATCCGCGCGGAGATCCGTACGACCGTGGTGCACGAGGTCGCGCACTTCTTCGGCATCGACGACGAGGACCTCGAGACATGGGGCTACTGACGCGCGCCGTCCGCCGGGACCGCCGGGAAGGCGCCGATGGCCGGCTTTGATCCGACGACGCGCGCGCGCAACCTGAGCCGCCTCGCGAACGAGCGCTTCGACGTCCTCATCGTCGGTGGCGGCATCACGGGCGCGGGGGTGGCGCGCGAAGCGGCGCTGCGGGGCCTGCGGGTGGCGCTGGTCGAGGCCCGGGACTTCGCGTCGGGCACGAGCAGCCGCTCGTCGAAGCTCATCCATGGCGGCCTGCGCTACCTCGAGCAGGGCGAGATCGCGCTCGTCCGCGAGGCGGCGACGGAGCGGGCCGTCCTGCGTCGCATCGCCCCGCACCTGACGGACACGGCGCACATGTTCGTCCCCGTCTACGGCCGCACCAGCGCCGGCGTGTACAAGCTGAAGCTGGGGTTGACGCTCTTCGACAAGCTCGCCGCCGTCTCCGCGGCCGAGCGCCATCGCATCTTGTCCCGCGCCGAGGCGCTCGCGGCCGAGCCGCACCTCGCGGCCGAGCGGCTCCAGGGTGCGGCGGTCTATCCCGAGTACGTGACCGACGACGCCCGCCTGGTCCTCGACACCTTGAAGAGCGCGCACCAGGAAGGCGCCGTGGTGGTGAACTATGCGCCGGTCGTCGCGCTCGCCGCTGGCGCCGAACGCCGGACCGACGTGCGCGACGCCGAGGGCGGGACGACGATCGCGGCGCGGGCGCGGGTCGTGGTGAACGCCGCGGGGCCCTGGCTCGAAGCCGTCGAGGAGCCTCGACGCCGACGCGCGCGGCTCCGCGCTGCACCTGACGAAGGGCATCCACCTGGTCTTCCGCAGCGAGGACCTGCCGGGCCGTCATTGCGTCGTGATGCGGGCGCCCGACGACCGGCCCCTCTTCACGGTGCCGCGCGGCCCGCAGGTCTACGTCGGCACGACGGACACGAGCTACGACGGTCCGCTCGAGGAGCCGAGCGTGACCGCCGACGACGCCGCGTACGTCTTCGAGACCCTTCACCGCACGTTCCCCGACCTACGGCTCGAGCCGGAGCACGTGGTCGGCGCCTGGGCCGGGATCCGACCTCTGGTGCACGAGGAGGGCCGGAAACCCTCCGAGATCTCGCGCAAGGACGAGGTCACGGTCAGCGGCACCGGGCTCATCACCATCGCGGGCGGCAAGCTGACGACGTATCGGCGGATGGCGGAGCGCGTGCTCGAGGCCGCGATACCCTTCCTCGATCGGATCGGCCCGGCGGGCCGCTCCGGCATCGACCCCCTCGCGGGCGGCGGCCCCGTCGACGCCGCGGCGCTCGCGACCCTGCCGCCCGACGTGCGCGCGCGCCTCCTCGCCGTCCACGGCAGCGATGCCGGCGAGGTCGCCGCCTGCGCCGACGACGCCGTCGACCTCGCGCCGCTGGCCGCCGGCATTCCGCTGACGGCGGCGGAGGTGCGCCATGCCGTCCGCCACGAGATGGCCCGGACGCTCGCGGACGTGCTCGAGCGGCGGAGCCGCCTTGCGCTCTTCGCCACCGCGAGCGGCCGCGACGTCGGGCCGCGCGTCGCGGCGCTGCTCGCCGTCGAGCTCGGGTGGAGCCCTGAGCGCCGCGACGCCGAGGTCGCGACCTTCACGCGTCAGTGTGACGCCCGGCTTGCGTGGCGCGGCCTCGACCCCCGTCCGGACGCGCGCGCCGCCGTGGGAACCAGCGCGTGAGCAGCCGCACGCCGGACGCCCTGCGCGCCGACGTCGCGCGCCTCGTCGGCGCCGATCGCGTCGTCACCGACCCCGCGCACATCGCCCGCGCGAGCCGCGACACCTGGGTCGTCTCCGTGTGGCGCAGCCTGCAGACCACGCCCCCGGTGCCGGCCGCCTGCGTCGTCCGTCCCCGGGCGACCGCGGAGGTGGCGACGATCCTCGCCTACGCCTCGCGCGAGCGCGTGCCCGTCGTGCCCTTCGGCGCCGGCTCCGGGGTGTGCGGCGGCGTGCTCGCCACGCCCGACGCGCTCGTCGTCGATCTGGGCGAGATGCGCGCGCTGCGGCCGATCGACGGCCACGACCTCCTCGCGACCGCCGAAGCCGGGCTCCTCGGCAGCGACTTCGAGGCGCAGCTGAACGCGGCCGGCTACTCGATGGGCCACTTCCCGCAATCGATCGCGCTCTCCTCGGTCGGCGGCTGGGTCGCGACGCGCGCCGCCGGCCAGTTCTCGACCAAGTACGGCAACATCGAGGACCTGCTCGTCGCCTTCGAGGCGGTCCTCCCCTCGGGGGCGATCCTCCGGACGCGCGCGATCCCCCGCGCCTCGACCGGGCCCGACCTGCGTCATCTATTCCTCGGCGGCGAGGGGACGACCGGCATCGTCACCGAGGTGACGTTCGAGATCCATCCGCTCGCGCCCGCGACCGCCCGTCAGGCGATCGCCTTTCCGAGCATGCGCGCCGGCCTCGAGACGCTGCGGCGGGTGATGCGCGACGGCTGGCGCCCCGCCGTGCTGCGACTCTACGACGAGATCGAGGCCGGCCGAGCGTTCGCGGGCGCCGCCGGCGCGAGCGAGTGCCTGCTCCTCGTGCTGTGCGAGGGGCCCGACGCGCTCGTCGCCGCCGAGCGGAGCGCGGTCGAGACGATCGCCGCGGCCTGCGAGGGACGCCTCGTCGGGCCGGAGCCCGTCGAGAGCTGGCTGCACCATCGGAACGCGGTCCCGGGCTTCGAGACCTTCCTCAAGCAGCACATGATCGTCGACACGATCGAAGTCGCGACCACGTGGGCCCGGATCGACGACCTCTTCAGCGGCGTCCTGGCGGGCATGCGCGCCGTCCCGGGCCTGATCGTCGCCTCGGGGCACAGCTCGCACACGTATCCGACCGGCACCAACATCTACTTCACGTTCGCCGCCCGACCGGACTCGCCGGAGGACCTCGAGCCGCTCTACTTCCGCATCTGGAACGCCGCGATGGAGGCGACGCTCGCGGCCGGCGGCACGATCTCGCACCACCACGGCATCGGCCGGGTGCGGCGCGAGTGGCTGCCGAAGGAGCTCGGGACGGCCTACGAGGCCCTTGTCACGCTGCAGCGCGCGTTCGATCCCTGCGGCATCATGAATCCCGGAGCGCTCCTCCCGTCGCGATGAGCTCGCACGTCCTCGCCATCGACGAGGGTGGCACCGGCGTCCGCGCATACGTCTTCGCCCACGACGGCCGGGAAGTCGCCTCGGCCTACGCGGAGATCGGCCTGTCGTGCCCGCGTCCAGGATGGGTCGAGCACGACCCGCTCGCGCTGTGGGAGCAGACGCTCGCGGTCACACGCGACGCGATCGCCCGCGCCGACATCACGGCGAGCGATCTGCACGCGCTCGGCGTCACGAACCAGCGTGCCTCGGCGGTGGCCTGGGACGCCGATTCGGGCGCGCCGGTCTATCCCGCGATCGGCTGGCAGGATCTGCGGACCGTCACCGAATGCGAGGCTCTCGGGCGCCGCGGCTACGTCATCAACCCCATGCAAACGGCGTCGAAGTGGGCCTGGATCCTCGCCAACGTCCCGGGCGCGCGCGACCGAGCCGCCGCCGGCCGCCTCCGGCTCGGCACGATCGACACCTGGATCGGCTGGAAGCTCTCCGGCGGCGCCGCCCACGTGACCGACGCCTCGAACGCGTCCTGCACCGGGGTCTACGACTTCTTCGCGAACTGCTGGGACGACGCCCTGCTGGAGACCCTCGACGTGCCGCGCGCCTGTCTGCCGGAGATCGTGCCGACGAGCGGCGTCGCCGGCACGACGGCGGCGCACGTCCTCGGCGCCTCGGTACCCCTCGCGGCGCGCGCCGGGGACCAGCAGGCGGCGATGTTCGGCCAGCTGCGCACCGAGCCGGGCATGATGAAGATCACCTACGGCACCGCCGCGATGATGGACCTGAACGTCGGTCCGTCGATCCGCCTGTCGCCCCGCGGCGCGTTCCCGCTCGTCCTCTGGGGCCTCGCCGACGGTGTCACCTACTGCCTCGAAGGCAGCGCGGTCACCGCCGGTGCCGCGGTGCAGTGGCTCCGCGACGGGCTCGGCATCATCACCGATCCGGGGGAGTCGGAGGCCCTCGCCACCAGCGTGTCCGACACGGGCGGCGTCTGGTGCGTGCCGGCGTTTCAGGGCCTCGGGACCCCCTACCTCGACGTCAGCGCGCGCGCCTTGATCGGCGGCCTCTCGCGCGGGACCGGCCGGGCCGAGATCGTCCGCGCCGTCCTCGAGGGCGTCGCCTATCGGTGCGCGGAGGTGATCGAGGCGCTGCGCGCCGACTCGCCGACCCCGAACGTGGGCGTGCTCCGCGTCGACGGCGGGGCGGCGCGGAACGACTTCCTCATGCAGTGGCAGGCGGACACGACCGGCCTCGTCATCGAGCGGCCCTGCGTCGTCGATGCGGCGATTCTCGGTGCCGCGTATCACGCCGGCCTGGCGACGGGCTTCTGGCGCGATCGCGACGAGATCGGACGCTGCTGGCGGCGCGACCGGCTTTTCGAGCCGCGCACGAGCGAGGATGAACGGGTCGCCATGCTCGAGCGCTGGAGGCGCCGCGTCGCCCTGGCGCGCGGCGAGGCGTGAGCATCACCGATCGGGCCGCCGTCCTCCCGACGGGCGACGCCCTCCGCCTCGTGATCTTCGACTGCGACGGCGTGCTGTTCGATTCGTGGCGGGCCAACGTCGCGTTCTACGACGCCGTGCTCGCCGCGTGCGGCCGGCCGCCGCTCGACGACGAGACGCTCCGTCTCTGCCACACTCTCTCCAGCCCGCAGCTCTATGCCCACCTCTTCCCGGACGACCCCGCGATGCAGCGCCGCGTCGCGGCGGCGGCGCGGGCGACCGCGTACGAGCCGTTCTACGCCCTGATGGAGCCGGTGCAGGACCTCGAGCCGACGTTGCAGTGCCTTGCCCGCCACTGCCAGCTCGCGCTCGCGACCAATCGCGGCACGACCGTGCGCGGCGTCGTCGAGCGCTTCGGCCTCATGCCGTATTTCCCCATCCGCTTCGGGATTCTCGACGTGGCGCTGCCGAAGCCGGCGCCAGACCTGCTGCTCGCATGTCTCGAGCGCGCCAGCGTGCGCCCCGAGGCGGCGATCTACGTCGGCGATACCGAACTCGATCGCGACGCCGCCCGCGCGGCCGGGGTCGCCTACGTGGGGGTCGGGCCCGCGAGCGGCGCGGCCGTGCGGATCAACGGCATCCGCGAGCTCCCGGAGCTGCTCCTCGTGCGGCGGTGAGCCGAGCCGCGACGGAAGCCGGGCACGTCAGCGTGGTTTGACGTCGAACGCCTGCGGTCCCTTGTCCGCCGTGATCTTCTTGATGGTCCCGGTCATCGCTGGACGATGCGTGTCGGCAGGTCGACCTGCGCGGCCATCGTCCGCACGGCCGATTCGGCCTGGCCGCGACTCGGATACGTGCCCACCCGCACATGATACTTGGTCTTCTTGCTCTTGCCCTTCCCGGTGGCGACGCGATTGATCGCGGCGTCGTACCCGCGGCGTCCGAGGGCATGCTGCAGGCGCCGCGCGCGCTCCACCTTGTCGAAGGTGCCCACCTGGATGGCGTAGGATTCCGACCGACCCGGCGCAGCGGCCGCCGTACGGCCGACGCCGCGCTTGCCGCGTGCCGCGCGGTGTCCCGTTCCGCGGACGGCCGGGCGCAGCGCCGCATGCTGCACGAGCGGCGCGGGCGGCATCGCATCCCCGAAGCCGAACTCGAAGAGGCGCTTGGTGTCGCCCCACAGGTCGCGCGAGCCGAGCACCGAGACGATGATCTCGCGGCCATCGAGCGTCCCGGCGCCGACGAAGCACTTCTTCGCCGGCACCGTGTAGCCGGTCTTGCCGATCACCGGCACCCGATAGCCTTCGAGCAGACGATTGTGGCTGTGCAGCGTGATCATCCGCGAGTCGTTCTCGACGGCGACCACGACGGCCTTCGTCCCGATGATGCTGCGGAACTTGGGCACGTGGAGCGCGTGGCGGAAGATCGTCGCCAGGTCGCGTGCCGACGAGTAGTGACCGTCGGCGGTCAGCCCGTGCGGATTTTCGAAGTGCGTGTGCAGGGCCCCGAGCTGGCGCGCGCGCGCGTTCATGCGATCGGCGAACTCCGGCACCGATCCGGCGAGACTCTCGGCGATGACGACGCTGGCGTCGTTGGCCGAGTTGAGGAGGATCGCGTACACGAGATCCTCGAGGTTCAAGCGCTGGCCGGGAAGGAGATTGACCTTGCTCGGCGACACCGAGCAGGCCTCGGGACTCGCCGGGAAGCTCCGGCCAAGCGATCCGCTCTCGAGCGCGAGGATCGCCGTCATGACCTTGGTCGTGCTCGCCGGCGGGAGCTCGTCGTCGGCGTTGCGCTCCCACAGGACGACGCCGGACTGGGCGTCCATGACGAGCGCCGCCTTCGCCGTGATGTTCGGCGGATCGCCGATAGACGCCGGCGCGCGCGCGGGAGCCCCGACCAGCCCCAGAACCAACCCCACCGCCACTCCACCCCACATGTTCCTCATCCCCGACCTCCCGCTCCGGTTTCGCAGGTCCACCGCCACCGGGGAATTATTCCACATGTACTTCCATCGGGACAAGCAATTCCCCGCACGCCACGCTGCGCGTTCGGGCAATTGTGGGCGATCGCGGCGGCTGCTTAAATCATGATGCGCCGCATGCGGCGCGCAGGGGGTCCTAGAAATGCAGAAGCGTTGGCTGGCTGTGGTGTTGGGGATGGCGGGGCTCCTCGCGGCCGTACATGGTCGCGACGCGGGCGCGACCTGGTCGGATGAGGACTTCGCACAGCGTGTCGCAAACAACCGTCCGTTCGTCGCGCCGGGTCATGGCGATGAGCGCACCGTCGTCGGCGATCTCGCCACCTATATCGTGCGCCAGGGCGACACCATGCTCGACATCGGGCGCCACTTCGACCTCGGCTACAACGAGATGACCGGCGCGAATCCCGGCGTCGAGCCCTGGCTCCCGCCGCCGGGAGAGGTCCTCGTGATTCCCACCGAATTCGTCCTGCCCGAATCGCGCTACCAGGGCATCGTCGTCAACATTCCGGAGATGCGCGTCTACTACTTCCACGGGGGAGGCGCGCGTGGCGAGGGCGCCCTCGTCACCACCTATCCGGTCGGCCTCGGACGCGACGACTGGCGGACGCCGACGGGCACGTTCAAGGTCCGGGGGAAGACCGAGAATCCGACGTGGGTCATCCCCGAATCCATTCGCGCCGAGCACATCAAGGACCGCGGCGACGATCGCAAGGAGATCGCGGGGGGCGACCCGGAGAATCCCCTCGGCCTCTATAGGCTCGAGCTGACGCTACCGCTCTATCAGCTGCACGGCTCGAACATGCCCTGGGGGGTCGGCATGCAGGTGAGCCACGGGTGCATCCGCCTCTACAACGAGGATATCGTCCTGCTGTTCCACGAGGTACGCGTCGGCACGCCGGGGGAGTTCGTCTATCAGCCGGTGAAGATCGGGATGCGCGACGGCACGATCTACGCCGAGGTGCATCCGGACATCTATGGCCTGCGGAGCAGCCTCGCCGCGGACGCGGATGCGCTGCTGAGCCGTCGCGGTTGGACCGAGCGTGTGGATCCCGCGCGGCTGCGGCAGGCCCTGGAGCAGCAGAGTGGCGTGCCGATCGCGATCTCGCTCACGCCGTCGCTGGAGACCGCCGCGGCGAATTGAGCGTTCGGTGCTCTCGCCGGGCGGTCGGACACCTCACGAGCTAGCGGCGCGCCTTCTCAGGCCGTCGCGTTCTGCAGGGTGCCGTCGTCGTAGCGCGTCTCCAGCCGTCGCATCGCTGCCGCCGTCAACGCGCGGCGCCACTTGTCGAGACCGGAACGGAGGTAGTCCGGGTTCATCTCGAGCACGTCGCACACGTTCTCGAAGGCGAAGAGCCAGGACCGGTCGTCCGAGAGGAACCATTCGCGCGCTTCGAGAAAGCAGGCTTGCTCCCGCGGGTCACGTGCGAGCGCGTACTTGCGGTAGCTATCGACGGCGTCCTCGAGAACCGCCAGCATCAACCGCCGCTCGCCCTCGACCGCCCGTCCCCGACGAAACGCTGCAAAGTATTGATTTGGAAGCAAAACATCCGGCTCGAACAGCCCGGCGCCGCTCCCCCCCTCGTTCCTTTTGGTCCGTGCTTGCATCGCCCCCCCTTGTGTTTGCCGCATTGCGGCAACGTAGCCCCGTCGCCCGCGTCGACGAAATGAAAAAAGCTACGGGTATCCATTAGGCGGGCTTAAACAAGGAAGTTCTGTCGAGGAGCGGCGCTTCTCAAAATGGGGCGTTTTGGCGCCCCCGGGGGTCGAGCGCGCGCAGTTGGCGCATCGTACGCGTCGCCTCGTCGAGCAGGGCCTTCCGCAGACGAGGATGGTGGGTTTCGACGTACGTCGCATGCAGCGCGCGCAGGCCCTGCGCCAGCGCGCGGACCTGCTGCGCCCGGCCGCCGTCGGCGCCGACCCGCGCCGCGATGCGGCCGCTTTCGAGCACGTTCTGCTCGAGGATGCGCGTCGCCAGATCCGTCGCGCCACGTTGGGGCGTTCGTGGCTCGGCTTGCCGCCGCGCCGCCCGAAACCCCTGCTTCCGCAGCACGCCGACGACGACGCCGCGGATGCGCACGCGCTCGCCGCGCAACATGAGCGGCAGCAGTCGATCGTTGGCGGGCTGCAGCCGGACGGTACCGTTGCGCTCGCGATAGAAGCGCTTCACGGTGGCGTGGCCGTCGACGTCGGCGATGACCGTCTGCCCGTCACGCACCTCGGCGCGCCGCTCGACGACGAGATAGTCGCCGTCGAGGATACCATCGTCGACCATCGAGGTGCCGCGGACGCGCAGCGCGAACACCTCGCGCTCGCGCCAGCTCCCGCCGGGCACGTCGATGCTCTCCAGCACCTGGAACGCCGGCAGCGGGTCCCCGGCCGCGATCGTCCCGAGCAGCGGAATCCGCCGACCGGCCTCGATGCGGACGTCGACGATCTCGAACGATTCTCCGAGACACCGTGCGAGTTGAGCGTCGCGCATCATCCCCCCCTCCCCATACCCATATACGAAGAAAAGGCGAAGCGCCAGAGCTCCCCCGAGAGGCTTTCAGCGCCTCCCCTATAGCGTCCGCAAAAATGTTCGCGGCCTGCGCCGAGGTGGCGCAGGAAATCGTCATGCCTGGCTGGACAACGTCGGTCCTCGTGTTCCAGGGTGCGCCGTTCTCGACGCGCGCCCGGCGGTAGACAGCGACGTCTCCGGACCGAGCTACGCTGCCGCAGGGGTGCGCATCGCCATCATCGGCGCGCGGCGCCGGGCGACGCGCGGGACCTCGCCGAGCCTACGCGGCCTCGGGCAGGCGGTAGCTGGTGTGAGCGATCAGCTTCTGCATGTCGCGTTGCCACTCGCCCTCCCAGCGCTCGGCGAGGAGCCGGCCCGGGGACTTGCCCTGGCGTACGAGATCTTCGAGCCGCTCGAGATAGACGCGCTCGTCGTCGCCGCGGGCGTTCAGACGGCCTTGTCGCTTGAGTCCGCTCGCCGCCACGACCAGCAGCTCGCGCGCGACCTCCGCGAGCGCGATTCCGCGGATCTTCGCCTTCAACCCCTCGCGATGGGCATCGTGGTAGAGCGCGACGCGCTCCTCCCACGTCCAGCGGCGGACGAGATCCCATGCCCCCTCGAGCGAATCGGGCTCGTAGAGCACGCCCTTCATGAGCGCCGGAAGTGCAGCATCATCTCGGGCGGCTGACTGTCGGCGCTCCGCACCTCGAGGTAGCGCTTGAGCCGCACCTCGGGGAAGAGCGTCGTGAGATGCAGTGCCCAATCCTCGAGCGTCGCGCGCGCGCCCCGGAAGCCATCGCGCATGTACTCGCGAAACGTGAGGGCCGGTGAGCTTCCACGTAGTCCCCGCCGCGGATGATGAAGTACATCGGCACGTCGAGCGCCCATTCCACGTAGTCCTCGACGCCACAGTCGCTATCGAAGACGAAGCGCAACATCCCCGAGCGCGCATTGTCGGTGTCGGTCCAGATGTGCCCGCGGAGGGTCATGAAGCCGTTCAGCTTGCCCTCCGCGACCGACGAGTTGGCGAACATCGCCGACACGAGCGGGACCAGCCCCATCGAGACGCGCAGCTTCTGGATCGCGTCGCGCTCGTCGCCGAAGTCGTAATTGGCCTGCACGGTCGCGGTCTGCTTCATCATTCGCTGGCCCATGGTGCCGACCTGCAGCATGTACGGGCCCATGATCTCGTAGCGGCGCTTCGGCACCCACTCGATCTCCTGCAGACCACTGAGGGGCTGGATGCCGAGTCCGAGGAACACGATGCCGAGGTCGGCGCTGACCGTCAGGATCTCGCGCACGTGCTCCAGCAGCTCCTCGTGCGCGCAGTGGATGCTCTCGCACTGCTCGCCGCTCAGCTCGAGCTGCCCGCCCGGCTCGACCGTGATGTTGGCCTTGCGGCCGTAGAGCGCGATCACGCGACCGCGATCGAGCTTCGGCTCCCAGCCGTAGCGGCTCGCCAGGTTGCGCAGCACGCGCTCGATCCCGTTCGGGCCGCTGAATGGTGCCGCCGCACCCGTCTCCCGCAGGACGCCGACCTTCTCGTACTCGGTGCCGACGCGCCACTCCGCACGCGGCTTGGCGCCTCCACGGATGTACTCGGCGAGCTGCGCGACGCCGGTGATGGGCTCGTTCGCGCCGGGATCGCTCCCGGCTTGAAATTCCGACATGCGGGCGGGGACGGTAGCAGAACGCCGCCCTCTCGCAATCGGTCGGGCGGACGAGCGCGCCGCCGGGTCCCCTCCATCCGACGGCGGGGCGCTTCGACATTGGCCCACCGCCGGGGGTGCCAAGTGGCCGCACGTCGCTGTCGCATTTCGCCCCAGGCCTCGGTCGCGTTTCACCGCCCTCGCTCCGACATCGGGACGCGCGTACAGCATCGGCGAGCGCACCCACCTCGGCACGTCCACTACTTACGACGAGCCGCGTGCGCGCGGCCGTGTTCGTGCGTCGTGGCATGTGTCCTGCTCAATGCGCTGACGTTCGGTCGCCCCGGCACGGAGAGACCGCGCCGACGCGGCCGGGACAGGAGGCCCCTCATGAATGCGCGAGTCGCCAAGCTGGTCGAAGATCAAAGCGTGACCCTGTTCAGCCCCGACACGTTGGTTCCGACGCAGTATTTCGATCGGGTCGGCGCCGATGCGGCGTTCCAGCCGGAGAAACGCTTGATGCTCGCCGTCCTCGAGGAGGCGATCGCCACGTTCCAGCGTCATGTCGTCGCCGGCACGCGTCGGAGCCAGCGCCTCGTCGAAGAGGTCGAGGAATGGGTCGACGGCCGCGTCAGCGACTGGCCATTCTCCTTCGAGAACGTGTGCGCCGCGCTCGACATCGAAGCCGAGTACCTGCGCAACGGGATGGCGCGCTGGAAGGACGCGGAGCTGCGTCGCTCGTCCGGCGGCCAGGCCAGCGTCTACCGGTTCCCCTTCCGCCGCGTGAACGGGCGGCGGCACAGCATCACCGGGCCGCGCGAATACCTGAAGAAGAGCGCCTGAGGACCGGCGGGCGACCGATGCACGTCGCCGATGAGATACGCCGCTGGCGGCAGGCTCGACGCATGACGCCGGGCCTGCCGCCGTCCTCGACGGCGTTGCGGATCGCCGTTGCCGACCACGAGGTGATCGTCATACGGCGTCGCACCCTACGACTCACCGAACGCGCGCGTGCGGACCGATCGTCACCCTCCGGTCAATGACCGGCCGGCGCCGCGCTGCACGCGTCGTCGAAGAAGATCTCGCCCTCGAAGATGAGCGCCTGGACCACGTTGTTCAGGCTCGTCGAGCGCGGTGCCGTCGAGCTTGTAGTGACGGACCCCGCGCCTCATCGCATCGGAGAGCTCCGTCAGCAGAAAGAGCGTCTCGTACGACGTACGGAAGTCGAGCTGCATGTCGCTGACGAGGGGCGCCTTGATGGAAGGGGTGAGGTAGGACTCGCCGAACATCCGCATCGTCGATTCGAGGGCCACGGTTGCTCCTTGATCCCGCGCTGGAGCGCGCGTCGTCGCGGTCTGGTTGGTGGGTTGCCGCGAGCGAAGGGTCTGGGAGCGAACTAGACCAAGTTCCGTGCCACGGCGGACGACGGCGCAGGCGCGCTCGGGCTCGTCGGCGCCGGCCGATGCGGTCGGCGGTCGCCGACGGCGCCGAGTGAACTGAACCGCGTAGTTGTGCGAATCCGGTGGGCGTCCGGAGCGACCCGTTGCGAGCAGCACCGCACCGAGTGCGAGGGAGTTCGCTACGCCGTGTGGAACGGGGCGACGCGGGGGGCGAGCTTGCAGAACTGCGCGTTCGGCCGGAAACCCTGCGCCGTCACCCGATCCGGCGAGATCCTCCGGGTCGGGCGACGGCGCGGTGCGCGATCACTTTCCGTGGTGCTTGAGGTGGCCGACGCGCCTGCGGTGCGACCCCTGGGCGCGCGCAGCAACCTGCGCAGCCTGGGCCGCGGAATCCGACGAGACCGCCGCGAGGTGCTCCGCATGTTCCGCCGATGCCTCGGCGCGCGCGCTCGCAAGCTCCGCGCGTCGTGCAGGATTGGCGGCGAGGTAGTACGCGACGATGCGCGCGCGCATCGCCGGGTCCAGCGGACGCTCGAACTGCCGCAGGCCGATCTCCGACCTGCCGAGGATGGCGGCGCGCGTGAACGCGATCTCCTTGTCGAGGCGCAGGTAGTAGAGGTGCACCTCGTGCGGATCGAGCGGCGGACCACTGTCGACCTCGATCCGCTCCGCCCAGTCCGGATACCCCTGACGCTCGATCGTCATCGCGATCTCGGGATTGAGCTGCATCTCGCGCTCGAGCGCGCGCGGCCCGAGTGCGACCGGAGGCCCGACGGGATTGCTCGTCGCCACGGAAACCGCCGCCCCACAGAAGATCGAGGCCGTCAGGAACGATCCGACCAGCACCACCAGATGTCCGTTTCGCATACGCACCCTCCTCCTCGTCGTTCCAAGAACTTAGCCGATGACGAGCACGCCTGTCAGCCCTCGAAGTACGCTCGGCGTCCGACCCTTGCGCGCCCGGCAAGCCATTCTATACAGTTAGCCGTCCCGCTGATGCTCGCGCGATCCATCAGCCGTCCGCTCGTCGCAGCCCGACCGGGTCTCCGCACATGAGCGTCGGCACATCGCTGATCCTCGCGATTCTCATCGTCTTTTTCAACGCCTTTTTCGTTGCAACCGAGTTTGCGATCGTCAAGTCCCGCGCCAGCCGCGTCCAGGAGCTGCTGCGCGAGGGCGCGCGCGGGGCCGCGGCGGCGGCGGAGGTGCTGCGCAACCTCGACTCGTATCTGTCGGCGACACAGCTCGGCATCACGCTCGCGAGCCTGGCCCTGGGGTGGGTCGGGGAGCCTGCGTTCGCCGCGGTCCTGTGGCCGATCTTCGCGTCCGCCGGCCTGTGGTCGCCCGCGGTGGTGCACAGCATCGCCCTCACGCTGGCGTTTGCCGTGATCACGTTCCTCCACATCGTGCTCGGCGAGCTGACGCCGAAGTTCTTCGCGATCTCGCGTCCCGAGGAGGTCGCGCTGGCGGCCGCGGCGCCGTTGCGGGCTTTCCGTCGGCTCTGCGCGCCCGGACTCTGGCTGCTCAACAGCTCGGCCAGCGCCTTCATGCGTCTCCTCGGCATCCAGCGCGCCTCGGACTCCGACCTCGTCCACTCCGAGGAGGAGCTGCGGATCCTGCTCGCCGAGTCCCATCGAACCGGCGCCCTCTCGGCGTCGAAGCGCAAGCTGCTCGAGAACGTCTTCGACTACACGCATCGCTCGGCGAAGCACATCATGGTGCCGCGCGCCGAGATCATCTACCTCACGCTGCGCAAGACGTTCGCCGAGAATCTCGACGTCATCCGCAACTACCAGCACACGCGCTATCCGCTCTGCGAAACCGACGTCGACCATGTGATCGGCATGATCCACGTGAAGGATCTCTTCCAGCCGGCGGCGGGGCAGGTCGAGGTGTCGGATCTCCTGCGGGTGAAGCGCGAGATGCTCTTCGTCCCGGAAACGCGCCCGCTCGAGCTGCTGCAGCGCGACTTCCAGCAGCGTCGTATCCACATGGCGCTGGTCGTCGACGAGTACGGCAGCACGACCGGGCTCGTCACGCTGGAGGACATCCTCGAGGAGATCGTCGGCGAGATCCAGGACGAGTTCGATGCCGAACCACCGAAGATGGAAGCGAGCGGCAACGGCTACGTCGTCGATGGGCTGGTGCTCGTGGACGAGATAGGCGAGCGGCTCGGCATCGAGATTCCCGAGCACGAAAGCAATACGCTCGGTGGCTTCGTCATCTCCAGGCTCGGGCGGATCGCGCGGGTCGGCGACGTGGTGAGGCTCGGCGGATACGAGATCAAGGTCATCGAGCTGAAGGGCCGGCGCGTAAGCAAGCTGCTGCTCACGCCGACGGCCGACCGCGAACGCACGCCGCGGTCGGCGTAGAAGGCGGAACGACACCGCTAGGATTTCCGTGCCCGTCGCTGCGCGCTCCTGACACCCGGCGCGCGGCGGCGGCACGACCTGGCACCCGCCATGTGCCAGGAGAGGCGCATGCGGTTCTCCCGGTCGCCGCCGATGCTGCGTTCGTCGCGTGGCCCGGCCCTTGCTCCCGTCGGTACCCGTGCAGTCACATCGCGACCGAAAGGACACGCCGATGCCAGCCCTCTCGACGCAACGGAGCCCCATGGAACGCAATACCGTCGTGATCGACGGTCAGTCGCTCGAGCTCTGGGCGCCGCCGGTCGCGGACTTCTCCTGCATGCCCGACGACCTGCGCGTCTACATGGCCCGCGGCCGCTGGGACCTGGTGTTCAACGCGCTCTACTATCTGGCCGACGCGGTCCCCGAGGGCCTGGCCTGATCCGTCGGGCGCGCCCCCGCTCAGAGCGCGCCGAGTGCGCCCTCGACGCGCTTGCGCGTCCGCCTGAGCACGCGACCGAGCCGCTTCCGCTCCGCCTCGCCGAGGGTCGAGGCGTCCAGGCCGCGAAGCTTGCGATTCAGGCGCCGCGCGGCGGCCATCACCTCCGCGGCCGTCTGCGGCGCCTCCACCTGCCGCGACTCGCGGAACTTGTGCACGGACAGGTTCGCGAGCTTTACCCGCCGCCAGAGCTTCAGCATGTCCGACTCGGAGCCCTGGCGCGCGATCGCCATCAGGATCTCGCGCGAGATCGACGGATAGCGGTGCACCTCGGCTTTCACCTCGGCGGGAAGCCGTGTCAGCACCAGCATGTTCGAGACGTACGGCCGGCTCTTGTGGAGGAGCTGCGCCAGCGACCTGGTGCGTGTAGCCGTAGCGAGCGACCATCGCGCCGAGCCCCTCGGCCTCCTCGAGCGCCGTGAGGTCCTCACGCTGCAGGTTCTCGATCAGGGCGATCTCGTTCGGGTCGTCGTCGCGGATGATGGCCGGCATCAAGCGCAGGCCGGCGTTCATGGCGGCGCGGTAGCGTCGCTCGCCGGCCATGATCATGAAGCCGTCGCCCTCGCGCTTGACGATGATCGGTTGCAGCACGCCGCGCATCCGCACCGAGTCGGTGAGCTCCTCGAGGCTTGCGGATCGATGAAACGCCGCGGCTGATTGCGCGTTCGGATGGATCTGCTCGATCGGGATCGCCGCCAGCAGGATGCGATGCCCACCGAGGAACTGCCCGGCTGCCAGGCCGTGTGCTCGCGACTGCTCCTGCGAGATCGCCTCCACCCCAGCCTCCTTTCCACCCCACCTGCGCGTCGGCTCGCGACGCGTACCGGAACCAGGAGCCGTCGGGATCGGCGGCGCGCAGCATACCGCAAGTCGCCGGGGGGCCCAAGGGTTTTCTGCGGGTTTCGCCAAAAAAAGGGGGCGGTCGCCCGCCCCCCTTTCCGGCGTCCGGCGCCGCTCGGCGCCGCAACGGTTCAGATCTTGTTCTGCAGGAAGAACGCGATGACGAGCGCATAGAGGCAGAGCGCCTCCATCAGCGCGAGACCGATGATCATCGGCACGAAGATCCGATCGGCGGAGTTCGGGTTGCGCCCGATGCTTTCCATCGCCGCCGCCGTCGCGCGGCCTTGGCCGAGCGCGACGCCGAAGGCCGCGATGCCGATCCCGAGACCCGCCGCGAGCGCGATCAGACCGCCGACGTCGACCCGCGGCGCCGCCGCTTGGCGCGAAGCTCGGCGTCGCGGGCAGTGCGAGCCCAGTACGAACAGTGATTCCCAATACGACTCTCGACATGCGTCTCCTCCCGGTTGAGGCTCTCGCGCGGCCCGCTCCGCCACACCCCTCTGTCCTCTTCCCCGCGCGGCGAGCGGAGCTGAGTGAATCGAAGGCTAGTGGTCGTGGCTGATCGCGAGCCCACGTAGACCATCGTGAGCAACGTGAAGACGAGTGCCTGGACGAACGAGACGAACGTGCCCAGCACGTAGAACACGACCGGGACCACGACCTTCGTGAGGTCGGTGAAGATGCCGAGCAGCAGATGATCGGCGAACATGTTCCCGTAGAGGCGGATCGCCAGCGACGCGGGGCGGAAGAAGTGACTGAATCCCTCGACGACGATCATGAGCGGCGCGAGCGAACAGCAACGGTCCCATGAACTGCTTCAGGTACGCGAGCCCGTGCGCGCGCAAGCCGTAGTAGTTGTAGGCCACGAACGAGACGACGCCGAGGCCGAACGTGATGTTGAAGTTGTCGGTCGGCGGCGTGAAGCCCGGGAGCAAGCCGATCAAGATTCGCGCACAAGATGAAGAGGAACAGGCTCGCCGAAGAGCGGCACGTACTTCGGCGCGTCGTGTCCCATCATGCCTTCGGCGAGGCTCGGTGATCATCTCGGTCACCACCTCGGCGACGTTGCGGGCGCTGAAGCCGCGTATCGGGGACCGTTGGATCGGCGGCGGCGCGGCGAGCTGCTGCGCGGGCACGAAGCGCGAAGACGCGAGCAGCCCGAGCATGACGAGCAGCGCGGTCGCGAGGTGCGGCGGCAGCGCCGTGCAAGCCGGGAATCGGCTCCACCCAGCTGAAACCGTGTTCCACGGGTCCTCCTTCAAGCCTGCGCGCTGCGGCGCCAGCGGCACGAGCGCGTCGATGACGATCGCGAGCGGCAGCGCGCTCACGCCGATCGCGAACGAAACTCCATCGATCAGCGTCGCCGGCAGCAGCAGCGCGGTCGCCGGCATCGCGATCAACGCGAACGACTTCGCGAGCGCGAGCGGCACGACGCGCGCGGGCGGCGCGTGCGCCGTGCCAGAGCCGCCGCTCCGAGCCGGCGGATGACGATGAAGTCGAGCAGCGCCGCGCCACCCCCGAGGATGACCCCGAGAGGACGCGCCACCCCGCTGCGCGAGCAGCGCCGCGCGCCGCGACGACGTCAGGGTCGTGATGAGCAATTCGATGCGGATGAGCCGCTGCGTCATGCTTGATCGCGCTGGAACCGTCGTAGGATCTGGACCATGCGATAGAAGCCGATCGCCGTGCCGGCAATCGTCATCGCGAGGACCAGCCAAGGGTCGGTGCCGAGGTAGCCGTCTAGCGCAGCGCCGAGGAAAACGCCAGCCAAGCACGGAGCCGATGAACTCGAACCCCACGGCCCCGTATTTCGCATAGCGGACCATGGCCGGGCCCCGCCCGAAGCCATCGTCGGGCGGCGCCGGGCTCACCACTGCCCGGCCCCGCCCGCGCGCTCAGGTCTCACGCAGCACCTCGTCGGCCGCGGCGATGGCCTCGTCGACGTCGTTTTCGCTGTGCGCGAGCGAGAGGAAGCAGGCCTCGAACGGGGACGGCGGCAGGTAGAAGCCCGCGCTCGAGCATCGCCGAAGAAGAACGTCGCGGAACCGCGTCCCGATCGAGCCGCTCGACGTCGGCGAGCGTGCGTGCCCGGGCGAGCCGAAGAACAGCGTCAACATCGACCCGGCCCGCTGCACGCATCCCGCGACACCGCGCGTCGGCGAGGCACGGCCGTCAGACCGGCGGCGAACCGCTCGCCGAGCGTCTCGAGCCGCGCGTAGGCGGCCGCGTCGAGCAGGGCGAGCGTCTCACGCCCGGCGGCCATCGTCACCGGGTTCCCGGCGAGCGTTCCGGCCTGGTAGACCGGTCCGAGCGGCGCGAGCAGCTCCATCACCTCGGCGCGACCGCCGAACGCGCCGACCGGGAGGCCGCCGCCGATGATCTTCCCGAGGCACGTGAGGTCGGGCGTGATCCCGAACAGCCCCTGGGCGCCCGCCGCGCCCGAGACGGAAGCCGGTGATCACCTCGTCGAAGATGAGCAGGGCGCCGCACGCGGCCGTCGCCTCGCGGAGCGCGGCCAGGAACCCCGGGGAGGGCGGCACGACGCCCATGTTCGCGGCCACCGGCTCGACGATCACCGCCGCGAGTTCCTCGCCGCGCGCCGCGACGTACGCCTTCACCTCGTCGATCGACGTTGTAGCCGGCGACGACCGTATGCGCGTCACCGCCTCGGGGACGCCGGCGCTGTCGGGGAGCGCGAACGTCATCGGCCCCGAGCCGGCGCGCACGAGGAGCCATCGGAATGACCGTGGTAACAACCGGCGAACTTGAGGATCGTCGCGCGCCTGGTGAAGGCGCGGGCGACCCGCACGGCCGACATCGCCGCTTCCGTACCGGAGGTGACCATCCGCATGCGCTCGACCGACGGCAGCGCGGCGCAGATCGGTGCGGCCGAGATCGACCTCGACGGGCGTCGGCGCGCCGAAGCCGAGCCCGGCGGCGGCTTGCTGCTGCAGCGCCCGTACGACACGTCGGATGCGCGTGCCCCGCGATCGCTGCGCCCCAGGAGCCGACGAAATCGCGGTAGGTGCGCCCGTCGGCGTCGGTGATGGTCGCGCCGCGGCCGCGCGTGATGAAGAGCGGCGTGCCGTCGACGTTGCGCCAGGCACGCACCGGACTGTTCACGCCGCCTGGAAACAGGCGTGACGCCTCATCGAACAGCTTCGTCGAAACGGGTCATGCGAGTGCTCTACGGAGGCGCACGTTTTCGCTAGCATCGGCACCTCCAACGGTCAACGAATTCACTTGCGTCCCCAGATCAAAGCGTCTAGAGATGCCGGGCCTTTGGCCTTTCGGTTCGTTCTTCGTTTCCTCGCGTCCGGGTCGATCCAATGATTCTCGCATCACTGCGGCGCCGATGAATCGACCGGACGCTGTGGATACCTCTGCGGAGCAGGCCTGGCAGCGGGCGCGGGCGCTGCTGCTCAGCAAGCTCGGCCAGACCGCGTTCGACCTCGGCGTGAAGTCCTTGCGCCTCTTCGCCGCCGACGCCGAAACCGTCAGGCTCGTCGCACCGAGCACCACGGCCGCGACCTGGATCCAGACGCACCATCCTGGCGCACTCGAGGACGCCCTGCGCAGCGCCGGCCTGCCGACCCAGCGTCGACATCGTCGGCGACGGCCGCAGCCAGGGCGAGCTGTTTCCATCGGCGCCCGGCGCCGCGCGCCGGGCCCGATGCGGTTCGGCTACCTCGTGCCGCGCTACACCTTCGACGACCTTCGTGGTCGGCGGCAGCAATCAGTTCGCTCACGCCGCCTGCAAAGCCGTCGCGACGCAGCCCGGGCAACCACTACAACCCGCTCTTCGTGTACGGCGGCGTCGGGCTCGGCAAGACGCATCTCGCGAACGCGATCGGCCACGAGACGATCGAATCGCCAACCCGCAGGTGCGGATCGCCTATCTGAGCGCGGAAACCTTCATGACGCAGCTGATCAACGCGCTACGCCGCGACCGGATGGAGGAGTTCAAGGGGACCTTCCGGCAAGATCGACGTCCTGATCCTCGACGACGTGCAGTTCCTCGCCGACCGTGAGCGCACCCAGGACGAGTTCTTCCACACCTTCAACGCCCTGCACGAGGCGCGAAAGCAGATCGTGCTGACCTCGGACAAGGTCCCGAAGGACATCACCGGCCTCGAGGAGCGCCTGCGAAACCGCTTCGAGTGGGGCCTGATCGCCGACATCCAGCCTCCCGACATGGAGACCCGCGTCGCGATCCTCGAGAAGAAGGCCGAGATCGAAGGCCTCGATCTGCCACCCGACGTCGCGATCTTCCTCGCCTCGCACATCGACTCGAACGTGCGTGAGCTCGAGGGCTCGCTGACGCGCCTCTCCGCCGTCGCGTCCCTCTCGAAGACGTCGATCACCGTCGACTTCGCGCGTAGCGTTCTACGCGATCTGCTGCGCGAGCGCCGCGCCCATCACGATCGAGGCCATCCAGGCGGCAGTCTGCGAGTCACTACCAGATTCGTCTCGGCGATCCTCTCGTCGCAGAAGCGGACCCGCAACATCGCCGGTCCGCGCCAGGTGGCGATGTATCTCGCGCGGAAGCTGACCACTGCCTCGTATCCGGCCATCGGCGAGCGTTTCGGTAACCGGGACCACTCGACCGTAATCCACGCCCACGACACGATCGGCGCGCGGCTCACCGCCGACGCCAACCTGCGGGCCGCGGTCGAACAGATCGAGCGTGACACTCCAGGGACGGCCGTGAGACTGTGGATGACTTCTGGATTCGCGTTGGACGGACCTGTGCACGAGGCGGTGCAAGCGGACGGCGGTGCCGACCGTGCGCCATCCGTGCCGGCGAGCTTCCACAGGGTTCGCGGCGGACAAGCCATGAACCGGGCGAGGGCTTTCCTGGCGGCGTACACGGCGTCCACAGGCCCTACTACTATTGTTCTCTTAGATCTAGGTTTTCCCTTATAAGAGCGGCAGGGCCGTCGTAGCGTCACGGGGGATCGGAGACAGGCACATGGATCTACGCGTCGAAAAGAACCGAGTTCATCCAGGGGCTGTACCTCACGCAAGGCGTGGTCGAGAAGCGCAACACGCTTCCGATCCTCGCCAACGTGCTGATCGAGTGCGACTGGCGACGAGATCGTCCTGACGGCGACCGACCTCGAGGTCGGCATCCGACGGAGTCTGCAAAGGCAAGATCGCGCGTGCCGGAACGGTCACGTTGAACGCCCGCAAGCTCTACGAGATCGTGCGCGAGCTGCCCTCGGAGCAACGAGGTGCTGCGCTCCGGGGAAGGCGGATGGGTCGAGGTGAGCGGCGGCAAGGCACGCTACCGCATGGTCTCGATGGACCCGAAGGAATTTCCGAGCATCCCGGCGAGCCACGCCGGTCGCGAAGAAGGGCGGCGTCGTCATGGCGCTCGGTAGCCGGCGTCCTCGGCGAGATGATCGAGAAGACGCTCTTCGCGGTCTCGACCGACGAGACACGGCTCAGCCTCGGCGGCGTGTTCGTCGAGAGTGTCGACAAGAATCAGGTGCGCATGGTCGCGACCGACGGTCACCGCCTGTCGTTCGTCGAGCGTGCGGTCACGGGCGTGGACATCCGGCCGGGGGTGATCCTGCCCCGCAAGGGACTGGTCGAGGCGAAGCGGCTCCTCGAAGGACAGCGAGGGTGAGGTCACGTTCTCGATCGCGGGCAACCTCGCGAGCATCGAGCGCGCCGGCGTCGAGCTGTTCATGCGCCTCATCGAAGGTGAATTTCCCGACTATCGCCAGGTCATCCCCAAGGAGAGCCAGACGGCGCGCGCGGGTCGACCGCGAGAGCCTGCTCGGCGCGCTCCGCCGGGTGTCGATCCTCTCGAGCGAGCGCTCGCGCGGCGTGAAGCTGCGTCTGCAGCCCGGCACGCTCGAGGTCGTCACGACCAATCCCGACATCGGCGAGGCCGCAGGAAGAGATCGAGGTCGACTACGCCGGCGACGAATTCGCGATCGGATTCAACGCCCGATACCTGCTCGACGTCCTGCAGATCGGCGGCGTCGCGGGGCACGGTCGAGATCGGCCTCACCGACGAAGTGAGCCCCGGAATCGTGCGTCTCGGAGACGACGAAGGCTACTCGTACGTCGTCATGCCGATGCGCCTCTAAGTCGCGAATGTAGCAAGCGGAAAAGCTTTACCTCCCGCCCAGCTCTTGATAGACTGTCTGGAGGATGACGAGGAGGTGGCGGTCGGGTGGTCCCCTCGTGTCCCGCTTCGAATCACAATGGCCAACGAACGTGGTCAGACGAGAGCTCGACCTACAGCGCCGACAACATCAAGGTCCTGGAAGGCCTCGAGGCCGTCCAGAAGCGGCCCGGGATGTACATCGGCGACACCGGCGAGCGCGGGCTGCACCACCTCGTCTTCGAGGTCGTCGACAACTCGATCGACGAGGCGCTGGCGGGTCACTGCGACCGCGTCGACGTGACGATCCACGTCGAGAACAGCGTCACCGTCGACGACAACGGCCGCGGCATTCCCGTCGACATCCACCCGACGGAGGGGATCTCCGCCGCGGAGGTGGTGCTGACCAAGCTGCACGCCGGCGGCAAGTTCGACAAGGGCGCCTACAGGGTCTCCGGCGGGCTGCACGGCGTCGGCGTCTCGGTGGTGAACGCGCTCTCGGAATACCTCGAGATCGAGATCAGGCGCGACGGCAAGGTCTACTTCCAGCGCTACCACCGCGGCGAGCCGGAAGGCCGCCTGCGCGAGATCGGCAACGACCCAGCAGCGCGGCACCAAGGTCACCTTCAAGCCCGATCCGCTGATCTTCGAGGTCCGCGACTTCAGCTTCGACATCCTGTCGCAGCGCCTGCGCGAGCTCGCCTTCCTGAACCAGGGCGTCCAGCATCACCATCCAGGACGAGCGCGACCAGAAGCGTCACGAGTTCCACTACCAGGGCGGCATCGTCGCGTTCGTCGAGCACCTGAGTCAAGCGCGAAGACGCCGATCCACAGCGTCGATCTACATCGAGGGCGAGCGCGACGGCGTCGAGATCGCAGATCGCGCATGCAGTGGAACGAGGGCTACAGCCGAGAACGTCTACTCGTTCGCGAACAACATCAACACGATCGAGGGCGGCACCCACCTGATCGGCTTCAAGTCGGCGCTGACGCGCACCATCAACACCTACGCCGCCGCGGCCAGTCTCGTGAAGAAGGACGACGAGGCGCTGCAGGGCGACGACTGCCGCGAGGGCCTGACGGCGGTCGATCGCGGTGAAGGTTCCCGAGCCGCAGTTCGAGGGGCAGACCAAGACCAAGCTCGGCAACAGCGAGGTGAAGGGCTTCGTCGAGGCGCTGGTCAACGAGAAGCTCGGCGCCTACTTCGAGGAGCATCCCGCCGACGCCAAGCGGATCGTCGCAGAAGGGCCTCGAGGCCGCGCGCGTCCGCGAGGCCACGCGCAAGGCGAAGGAGCTGGCGCGGCGCAAGGGCGCGCTCGATTCAGGCTCGCTGCCCGGCAAGCTCGCCGACTGCCAGGAGCGCGACCCGGCGCTGTCGGAGCTCTTCATCGTCGAGGGCGATTCCGCCGGCGGCTCCGCGAAGCAGGGCCGCGACCGCAAGAACCAGGCGATCCTCCCGCTGCGCGGCAAGATCCTGAACGTCGAGAAGGCGCGCTTCGACAAGATGCTCTCGTCGCAGGAGATCCGCCTGCTGATCACGGCGCTCGGCGCCGGCATCGGCAAGGAAGACAAGGACCTCGTCGAAGCTCCGCTACCACACGATCGTCATCATGACCGACGCCGACGTCGACGGCTCCCACATCCGCACCCTGCTGCTGACGTTCTTCTACCGGCAGTACGACGAGCTGATCGAGAAGGGCTACCTGTACATCGCGCAGCCGCCGCTCTTCAAGGTGCGCAAGGGCAAGCAAGAGCGCTACCTCAAGGACGAGGCCGCCCTCGAGGACCATCTCGATCGAGCTCGGGACCGAGGACGTGCGTCTCGAGTCGAACGGCGCGAGCCTCACGGGCGTCCCGTTGAAGGGCCTCGTGAAGCGCGCCATCCGCTTCGAGAAGATCATGGACGTCGTCGGCGCGGAAGAAGCGCCAGCGTCACGTCGTCGGCGCGCTCGCGGCGCGTCGAGCGCGGCCCGCAGGAATGGCTGCGCGATGCCGCCAGCGTCGGCACAGGTCGCCGCGCTCGTGCGACGCGCATCTCGCAGACGGCGGCGCCCGAGCAGCTGCCGCTCAGCCACACGTGTCGAGGACGACGTCGAGCACAACACGCAGCGGGTCACGTTCATCACGCGCGACCAACGGCGGCGGCTCGCGGACCATCGTCGACATGGAGTTCTGCCTCTCGCCGGAGTTCGAGGAGCTGCGCCGCCTGGCGGCCGAGCTGCGCGCGGCCGGCGCGCCGCCCTTTCGCCTGACCGTCGGGGGAGCGCGTCGCTCGAGGCGAGCATCGCTGCGCGAGGTCGTCGACGACATCGTCCGCGGACGCGCGGAAGGGCCTCGACATCCAGCGCTACAAGGGTCTCGGCGAGATGAATCCGGAGCAGCTCTGGGAGACCACGATGAACCCCGAGACCCGCACGCTGCTGCAGGTGAAGCTGTCGACGCCTACACGGCCGAACGAGATCTTCTCGACGCTGATGGGCGACGAGGTCGAGCCGCGGCGCAAGTTCATCGAGGCCAACGCGCTCAACGTGAAGAACCTCGACATCTGAGCCCTCCCGCCGACACGCACCCGATGGATGCCGACGCGCCCGCAAAAGATCCCCGTCAACATCGAAGACGAGATGCAGCAGTCCTACATGGACTACGCGATGAGCGTCATCATCGCGCGGGCGCTGCCGGACGTGCGCGACGGGCTGAAGCCGGTCCACCGCCGCGTTCTCTACGCGATGTACGAGCTCGGGAACGAGTGGAACCGGGCCTACAAGAAGTCGGCGCGCGTCGTCGGCGACGTGATCGGCAAGTACCACCCGCACGGCGACACGGCGGTCTACGACACCATCGTGCGCATGGCGCAGGACTTCTCGCTGCGCTACCCGCTGGTCGACGGCCAGGGCAACTTCGGCTCCGTCGACGGCGATCCGCCGGCGGCCATGCGCTACACCGAGATGCGCATGGCGCGCATCGCGGGCGAGCTGCTCGCCGACATCGACAAGGAGACCGTCGACTTCGTCCCGAACTACGACGAGACGCTGCGCGAGCCGCTGGTCCTGCCGGCCGCGTCCCGAACCTGCTCGTGAACGGCAGCTCGGGCATCGCCGTCGGCATGGCGACCAACATCCCGCCGCACAACCTGCGCGAGGTCGTCGACGGCGACGATCGCGCTGATCGAGCGTCCCGGGATCACCGTCGCGAGCTGATGCAGCTACATCCCCGGCCCCGACTTCCCGACGGCCGGCTTCATCCACGGCAGGGCGGCCATCCGCGAGGCCTACGGGACCGGCAAGGGCGTCCTGCAGCTGCGCGCGCGCGCTGCGACCGAGGTCGACAAGAAGACGCGGACGCGATCAGCATCATCGTCACCGAGATCCCGTACCAGGTGAACAAGGCGCGGCTCATCGAGCGCATCGCCGAGCTGGTCAACGAGAAGCGCATCGAGGGCATCTCGCGATCTGCGCGACGAGTCGGATCGCGACGGCATGCGCATCGTCATCGAGCTGAAGCGCGACGCCGTCCCCGAGGTCGTGCTGAACCAGCTCTACAAGCTGACGCCGATGCAGGACTCGTTCGGCATCATCATGCTGGCGATCGTCGACGGCCGGCCGCGGCTGCTCAACCTGAAGGAGATGCTGCAGCACTTCGTCGCTGCACCGCGTCGAGGTGGTCACCCGCCGGACGGTCTTCGATCTGCGGAAGGCCGAGGAGCGGCTGCACATCCTCGAAGGGCTGCGGATCGCGCTGGACAACCTCGACGCGGTGATCCGCGCTGATCCGCACCGCCAGCGGATCCCGCCGACGGCCAAGACGGGCCTGCGCGAGCAGCTTCGGTCTCTCCGAGCGCCAGGCGCAGGCGATCCTCGACATGCGGCTGCAGCGCCTGACCAGCCTCGAGCGCGAGAAGATCCTGGAAGAGCACCACGAGACCGTCGCCGATGATCGCGCGGCTGCGGGCGATCCTCGCCGACGAGCGCGAGGTCTACGCGATCATCGTCGAGGAGCTGCGCGGAGCTGAAGAAGACCTACGGCGACGAGCGCCGCACCGAGATCGTCGACGAGACCACCGAGATCTCGATCGAGGACATGATCGCCGAAGAGGACATGGTGGTGACGATCTCCCACGAGGGCTACATCAAGCGGAACCCCGTGTCGCTGTACCGCGCGCAGCGCCGCGGCGGCAAGGGCAAGATCGGTGCGACGACGCGCGACGAGGACTTCGTCGAGCAGCTCTTCGTCGCCTCGACGCACAGCTACATCCTGTTCTTCACCACCGTCGGCAAGGTCTACTGGATGAAGGTCCACGAGGTCCCGCAGGCCGGGCGGGCGGCGCGCGGCAAGGCGATCGTCAACCTGCTCACGCTGCAGCCGGACGAGAAGATCTCCGCCTTCCTGCCGGTGCGCGAGTTCCAGGAGGACCGCTTCGTCTTCTTCGCGACCAAGCAGGGCGTCGTGAAGAAGACCGACCTCATGGCGTACGCCAATCCCCGGCCCTCCGGCATCATCGCGATCGGCCTCGACGAGGGCGACGAGCTGATCGGCGTGCGCCTCACCGACGGCAACCAGGAGATCCTGCTCTCCACCCGCAACGGCAAGTCGATCCGCTTCAAGGAGGCGGACGTGCGCAGCATGGGCCGCGGCGCCGGCGGGGTGAAGGGCATCACGCTCGACGGCGACGACGAGCGTGGTCAGCCTCGAGATCCTGAGCGAGGGTGCGAGCGTCCTCGCCGCTTCGGAGAACGGCTACGGCAAGCGCACCGAGATCGCCGAGTACCGCATCCAGTCGCGCGGCGGCAAGGGCATCATCACGATGAAGACGACCGAGCGCACCGGCCCCGTCGTCGGCGTGCAACAGGTGACGGACGAGGACAACCTGATGCTGGTGACGAGCAATGGCAAGATCATCCGCCTGCGCGTTGCCGACATCCGCGTGATCGGCCGCAATACCCAGGGCGTACGGCTGATCGACCTCGAGTCGGGCGAGCGGGTCGTCAGCCTGGCACGGCTGGCCGAGCGCGAGGACGACGACGACGAGTCGGCGTCCCCGCCACCCGGACCTTCAGCCGAATAGCGCGGACGACCGCGCCGTGGTCACCCGCGCTGCAGCTGCGGGCGCTCGGGCTGGTCCGACTGGCGCATCAGCTCGATCGCCTCGTCGCACCACTCGACGTAGGTCGCGGGCGTGGCGGATGCCGCGCAGCAGCGTGAGGTAGGCGCCAAGGCGCATGCGATTGGCCGTGACCGGCCCGCTGCGCAGGAACCGCTCGAGCTCCTGGTACTTCTGCAGCCGCGCCCCGTAGAGCTCGCGGTGACGCGCGATGAGCGCGATCGCCTCCTCCGCATCGAGGAGTCCGGACGAGAACATCTTCAGCATCATCTCGTCCTTCACCCGCTGCGTCTTCGGCGGAAGACGAAGCCAGGCGAGGAGCGCCTGGCGACCGGTCTCGCTGAGCGAGTAGATCTTCTTGGTGGGCCGGCCGCGCTGCTCGACGCTGCGATGCGTGACGTCGCCGTTCTGCTCGAGCCGCGCCAGCTCCTTGTAGATCTGCGGATGGCTGGCGTGCCAGAAATATCCGACCGAGCCGTCGAACAGCTTCATGAGCTCGTAGCCGCTCAACGGATCATGAGCGAGCAGGCTGAGTATGGCGTATTTGAGGGACACGGCCGTCGCCTCCTTCGGAAGCCTTGGTGAGCGTCCCTACCGCGGATTCCGCGATGACCGCAACCGAAAAATGCGGGGTCCCCCTCGTGGTTTGCGGGCACGGGGGTGATGTGCGACACCCTCGCTCCGTGGCCACGATCGCCGTCATCGGTGCCGGGAGCTGGGGCACCGCCCTGGCGAAAACCTTCGTGGAATCGGGGCACGAGGTCACCTTGTGGGCCCACGGCGCGAGGGTCGCGGAAGCCATCGCGACGCGGCGCGAGAACACCACGTATCTTCCCGGAATCGTCCTCCCCGCGGCGCTACGCGTCACGAGCGACCTCGCGGTCGCGGTACGGGCCGCGAGGTGCTCGTCTCGGTGAGCCCGTCGCACGTGGTGCGCGAGGTGATGTCCGCGGCGCTCCGTCACGCCGTCGCCGCGCCATACCTGGTGACCGCCTCGAAGGGGATCGAGGAGGCGACCTTGCTCACCATGGCGGGCGTGCTCGAGGAGCTCGCCGGTCCGGGCTCCGCCGGCCGCGTGGCGGCGCTCTCCGGCCCGAGCTTCGCCCGGGAGGTCGCGGTCGGCATCCCGACCGCCGTGACGGTGGCGGCGCGTGAGCGCGCGGTCAGCACGGCGCTGCAGGCGATGTTCAACACCGGCAGCTTCCGGGTCTACTCCTCGGAGGATCTCGTGGGAGTGGAGATCGGCGGCGCGGTGAAGAACGTGATCGCCGTCGCGGCGGGGGTGAGCGACGGCCTCGGCTTCGGCTTCAACACGCGTGCCGCGCTCATCACCCGCGGCATCGCCGAAACGGCCCGTCTCGCGTATGGCGATGCACGCCGATCCGCTCACGCTCTCCGGGCTTGCGGGACTCGGCGACCTCGTGTTGACGTGCACGGGGGATCTCAGCCGCAACCGTACGGTGGGGTTGCGGCTCGGTCGCGGGGAGAAGCTCGCCGACATCCTGGCCGACATGAAGATGGTGGCGGAGGGCGTCAAGAACACGCGTTCCGTGCGCGCCCTGGCCCACAAGATGGGCGTCGAGATGCCGATCACCGAGCAGATGTACGCGATGCTGTACGAAGACAAGCCGCCGCGTCAGGTCGTCAGCGAGCTGATGGGGCGCGGCCCGAAACCCGAGTTCAGCCGTCCCGGCTGACGAGCGACAGGAGCGACGATGGCAAAAGGACCGTGCAAGAAGGATGGCTGCGAGAAGGCCTCCGTGGGCAAGGGATACTGCGCGCGCCACTACAAGGAATGGCGCCGCGGCGCGCTCCCCAAAGGCCGCTACAAGATCTGCACCGCCGAGGGCTGTCGCAAGCCGCGGCACGCGGGCTCGAAATGCGAGGAGCACGCGAAGAAGGCCGGCGGCGCGGCGTCGGAGACCGCGGCCGCGTCGTAGCCCCCAAATTGACAGGCGCGACGTGCTGTGATGGATAAGCCCGATTCGTCATGAAGCGGACCTTTCAGCCAAGCAATCGTCGACGTAAGCGCACGCACGGGTTTCTCGCCCGCATGGCCACGCCGGGGGGCCGCCAGGTCCTGAAGCGCCGTCGTGCCAAGGGTCGGAAGCAGCTCACAGTCTCGATCCCTCCGAAGCAGTCGAGATGACCACGCCCATAGGCGAGGGCTTCCCGAAGACGGCGCGGGTGCGCCGCCGGCGGGAGTACCTGGCCCTCGGGCAGACGGCGCGACGGCGGCACACCGCACACTTCGTGGTGCTGAGTGCTCCGAACGCGGGGGGAGCGCGTCTCGGGAATCACGGTGAGTCGCAAGGTCGGCGGCGCGGTCGAGCGCAACCACGTGAAGCGCCGTGTGCGCGAGGCGTTCCGTCGCCATCCCCGGCGTCTCCTGCCGGAGCACGCGCTCGTCGTGATCGCCAAGCCCGGCGCCGCCGCGTTGTCGCAGCGCGAGATCGTCGCCGAGGTCGTGCGGCGCCATCGCGCCGGCCGGCGCGACGGCGCCTCGAGCCTGAACATGGCCGGGCGTCGGGTGGTGCGCGAGGCGTGCGTGGCTCCGCTGCGCCTCTATCGGCTGATGCTCTCGCCGCTCCTGCCGCGCGGCTGCCGCTTCGAGCCGACCTGCTCCGCGTATGCGACCGAGGCGATCCTGCGTCATGGCGTGGCACGGGGCGCCTGGCTCGCGCTGCGCCGCCTGGCGCGCTGCCATCCGGGCCGCGAGGCCGGGGTCGATCCCGTGCCGGTTCGCCAGGAGGCCTGATGGAGCAGCGACGCGCGCTGATCGCCGCAATGCTCTGCCTCGCGGTGCTGCTCGTCTACCAGGAGGCGGTGCGCCGCCTGTATCCGCCGCCGCCGGCCGCGTCGCCCGGCGAGACGTCGGAGAACGCCGATCAGCCGGCGGGCGCGCCGCTCGCGGAGGATCGGCAGATGCCGGCGGCGCCGGCGGCCGGGGTGCCCGCGCCGTCCGGGGCGCCCGCGACGGTCATCGCGGTCGAGACGGAGCTCTACTCGGCGCGCGATCGGCAGCAGCGGCGGGCGGCTGCTGAGTCTCAAGTTGAAGCGCTTCCGTACCACGATCGATCCGACGAGCGACCTGCTCGAGATGGTCGACGTCGTCCCGGGCGCGGCACCCCCGCTCGGCCTCCGCTTTCTCGCTGACGACGGCAAGGTCGAGGACGATACCGCCGTCGCCTACGCGGCCGATCAGACGCAGATCGAGCTGAGCGGCCCCGACAGCGCCACCCTCACGCTGCGCGGCACGCTGCCGTCGGGCGCCGCGGTGGAGAAGGCGCTGACCTTCACCGGCAACACGTATCCGATCACCCTCGAAGCCCGCGCCCCGGGTCTGTCGCCGCACGTGACGCACATCGGCGTGGGCTGGCGGCGGCACGTGATCACGGGGAACCCCAAGGATCCGGACAATCGCTACCGCAGCGCCGTGTTGCTGCAGGGCACGAAGCTCATCCATGAGACGCCCGTCGTGGCCGGTCCGCCCGGGCCGCCGAAGCAGTTCGATCCACCGGTCGCGTGGGCCGGGTACGCGGACCACTACTTCCTCGCGGCCATCGCTCCGGACGATCCCGCCACGGGCGCCGCCGCCGTCGGCGGTGAGCACGACGGCGTCCAGATTCTCCTCTCCGCGCCGCGCACGGACGACGGGGCCCGGTTCACGATCTACGTCGGCCCGAAGGACGTGGAGGTGTTGGAGCACGCCGACCACCAGTTCGCGCGCGCCGTGGAGTTCGGCTGGTTCAGCTTCCTCGCGGTGCCGATGCTGCGCTTGCTGAAGCTGTTCCACACGGTCACGGGCAACTACGGCATCGACATCATCGTGCTCACGCTGCTGGTGAAGGGCCTGTTCATGCCGCTGTCGCAGAAGAGCATGAAGTCGATGCGCGACATGCAGCGCCTGCAGCCGCAGGTGGCGAAGCTGCGCGAGAAGTTCAAGGACGATCGCGAGCGCCTGAACAAGGAGATGATGGAGCTGTACCGGCGCCACCGCGTGAACCCGCTCGGCGGCTGCCTGCCGATGGTGCTCCAGCTCCCCGTCTTCGTCGGCCTCTACCAGACGCTCGGGCAGGCGATCGAGCTGCGGCACGCCGGGTTCGCGTTCTGGGTGCGTGACCTCTCGACGCACGAGTGCTATCCGTGGCCGGGCCAACCGGCCGTCTTCGGGTGCAACGATTTCTCGCTGTTCGGCGTGCCGGTCCCGATCCTGGTGCTCTTCATGGGCGTGAGCATGCTCCTGCAGCAGTACCTCTCGCCGTCGAGCGGCATGGACCCGACCCAGCAGCGTATGATGATGGTCGTCATGCCGGTGATGTTCACGGTGATGTTCGTCAGCTTTCCCTCCGGCCTCGTGCTGTACTGGTTGGTGAACAACCTGCTCACGATCGGCCAGCAGTGGTGGACGAACCGCGCGGTCGCGTGACGCATGCGGTTCGTCGAGGGTGAAGGCGGCTCGATCGACGAGGCGATCGCGCGCGCCCTGGAGGCGCTCGGCGCCACGCGCGATCAGGTCGAGATCGACATCCTGGAGAACGCGCTGCCGGGCCTGCTCGGCTTCGGACGGCGTCGCGCCCGCGTGCGCGCGACGGTGCGTGCGCCCCTCGTCTCCTGGCAGGACGCGGCGAGCACGGCGAGCGTCGCCGCCCCCGACGCCATGGCTCCACCGTCGGGTGGGGCGGCTGCCGTCGTGCGTGGACCCCGTGGGGCGGCGATCGAGACACGCGCGGGTCGCGACGGCTTCGAGGCCACCGACGTCCTGGCCGAGGTGCTGCGGCACATGGGCTGGCGCGCCGGGGTCATGGCGTCCGCCGGCGATCCCCAGACGCTCGAGATCGCGATCGGCGATCCGACGGTCCGGACGGCGTGCGACGACGAGGTCCTGCGCGCCTTCGCCTTCGTGCTGAATCGCATCGCCGAGCGCCACGGTCGTGACGGCCGCCGTTTCGCGGTCACGCTCGGCGCCGGGGCGGGTGGTACGGCGACCCCGCGGCCGGCGGGCCGTGGAGCGGAGCGACCGCGCTCCAATCCGCGGGGGCGCAGAGGCGGCGGCCGGCCGCGGCGCTGAGCGTGGCGCGCGAGACGATCGCCGCGATCGCCACGCCGCCCGGGCAAGGGGGCGTCGCGATCGTCCGTCTCAGCGGACCGGACGCGCACGCGATCGTGGCGCGACTCCTGCGGCGCAGGGGCGATACGCCCCTGCGCCCCCGCCGCGTGTACGTCGGCCATCTCGTGGAGCGGCCCGGCGGGCGCGCCCTCGATCAGGTCCTCGTCTTCACGATGCGTGGGCCGCACAGCTACACGGGCGAGGACACGGCGGAGATCCATTGTCACGGCGGGTCCGTGCTCACGCGCCGGATCCTCGAGGTCGTGCTCGCGGCCGGGGCCCGGCCCGCCGATCCCGGCGAGTTCACGCGGCGCGCGTTCCTGAACGGCCGGATCGATCTGGCGCAGGCGGAGGCGGTCGCGGAGCTCATCGCGGCGCGGAGCGACGCGGCGCTGCGGCTGGCCTGGTCGCAGCTCGACGGGCAGCTTTCCGCGCGCGTGGACGGCCTGCGCGACGTCATCGTGCGCGCGCGGGCGCTCTGCGAGGCGGCGATCGACTTTCCCGACGAGGAGCTTCCGGAGGTCGACGACGGCCGGCTTGCGCGCGAGCTGACGCGGCTACGTGGCGAGCTCGAGGCGTTGGCCACGAGCTTCGCGCGCGCGCGCGTGCGCTTCGAGGGCGCGCGCGTCGTGCTCGTGGGGCGGCCGAACGTCGGCAAGTCGAGTCTCCTGAACGCGCTTGCCGGCCGTGAGCGCGCGATCGTGACGGCGGTGGCGGGCACGACACGCGACGTCCTCGAGGCGACGGTGAGCCTGCGCGGCATACCCGTGGTCCTGACGGACACCGCCGGCCTGCGCGATACCGACGACACGGTCGAGCGTCTCGGCGTCGAGCGCGCGCGCCAGGCGCTCGGCGATGCCGCGGCCGTGGTGGCCATCTTCGACCGCTCGCAGGCGCTCGACCGCAGCGACGACGTCGTAGCGGCCGCGATCGCCGGGCGACCGGTCGTGGCGGTGCTCAACAAGCGCGACCTCCCGGCACGGACGATGCCGGCGCGGCTCCGGACGTTGCTCGGCGCGGTCCCGGTCGTCGAGGTGAGCGCCCTGACGGGCGCGGGGCTGTCGGAGCTCGAGGCGGCCATCGCGGCGCTTCTCGGCGCCGACGATCCGGGCGCCGGCGAGGAGGAGATCGTGCTCTTCCGTGCGCGCCATCGGGAGGCGGTGCACCAGGCGGCGGCGGAGCTGCGGCGGGCGGAGCAGGCCCTCGCCGCGCGCGTCCCGCTCGACCTGGTGGCGAGCGACCTCGCCGCCGCGGCGGCGTCGCTCGGGACCATCACCGGCGAGGTGACGTCCGAGGACGTCCTCGACCGCGTGTTTGCCGAATTCTGCATCGGCAAATAAGGTTCGACGTCGAACCAGTCGAATCGGGACCGCGGTCGCGGTCCCGGAAGGTCGAAGCTCGATGCACGACCACACGTACGACGTCATCGTGGTGGGCGCCGGTCACGCCGGCATCGAGGCGGCGCTGGCGGCGGCCCGCCTGGGCGCGGACACGCTCGTCCTCACCCTGAACCTCGACCACGTCGGGCAGATGTCCTGCAACCCGGCGATCGGCGGCATCGGGAAGGGCCATCTGGTGAAGGAGGTCGACGCGCTCGGCGGCGCCATGGCGCATGCGATCGACGCGACCGGCATCCAGTTCCGGACGCTGAACACCAAGAAGGGCCCTGCCGTCCGCGCCACCCGCGCGCAGGCGGACAAGGCGCTCTACCGCGCGTACATGAAACGCCTGCTCGAGGCGGCGGCCGGCGTGACGCTGCGGCAGGCGAGCGTCGAGCGGCTCCGGGTCGAGGGCGGCCGGGTCGTCGGCGTCGAGACCCAGATCGGCGAGGTGTTCGGCGCGCGCACGGTCGTCCTCACCACCGGCACGTTCCTGAAGGGGCTGATCCACGTCGGGCGGCGGAACTATGCCTCGGGACGTGCGGGCGATTTCGCGGTGGCAGGGCTGAGCGAATCGCTGGCCGCGCTCGGCTTCCGCATCGGCCGGCTGAAGACCGGGACGTGCCCACGACTCGACGCGCGGACGATCGATTTCAGCGTGCTGGCCGAGCAACCCGGCGATCCGCATCCGGTGCCGTTCGCGTTCGAGAGCGCGGGCATCGCCCAGCGCCAGGTCGCGTGCCACGTCACGTATACCACGCCCGCGACCCACGATATCGTCCGCCGCGGCCTTCCGGAGTCGGCGATGTACTCGGGAGGCATCGTCGGGCGCGGCCCGCGCTACTGCCCGTCGATCGAGGACAAGATCGTGCGCTTCGCGGAAAAGCCGCGACACCAGATCTTCCTCGAGCCCGAGGGTCTCGACACGGTCGAGGTCTATCCGAACGGCCTCTCGACGAGCCTGCCGCTCGACGTCCAGCTCGCGATGGTGCGCTCGATCCCCGGACTCGAGCGCGCCGCGATCATGCGGCCCGGCTACGCGATCGAGTACGATTACGTCGATCCGTTGCAGGTCGAGGCGTCGCTCGAGACGAAGCTGGTGCGCGGCCTCTTCCACGCCGGTCAGCTGAACGGCACCACCGGCTACGAGGAGGCCGCGGCGCAGGGGCTCGTGGCCGGCGCGAACGCCGCCCGGCAGACGCGTGGCCTGGGACCGCTCGTGATCGGCCGGGCGCAGGCGTACATCGGCGTCATGATCGACGACCTCGTGACCCGCGGCGTCGGGGGCGAGCCGTACCGCATGTTCACCTCGCGCGCGGAGCACCGGCTGGTGCTGCGCGAGGGGAATGCCGAGGAGCGCCTTCTGCCGGTTGCGGCGGAGAGCGGCCTCATCGACCCCGCGCGCGCCGCCCGCGCAGTATCGAAACATTGTTCTATTACCGACGAGATCGCCTTGCTCGAGCGGCTCGGTCTCTGCGGCGAGCTCCGCCGTCCGGAGGTGTCGTACGCGGAGATCCAGGGTCGCCGTCCGCACGGGGCCCCCCTGCTGGACCCGGCGCTCGTCTCCGAGGTCGAGTGCCGCGTCAAGTATCGTGGCTACATCGAGCGCCAGGAACGGGAGATCGCCCGCAGTCGCGACCTCGACGACGTCCGTCTTCCCGCGGGGCTCGACTACGGCACCCTCCAGGCGCTCTCGAGCGAGGTGCGCGAGAAGCTGTCGCGGGTCCGTCCGCAGACGCTCGGACAGGCGGCGCGCATCCCCGGGGTCACCCCCGCCGCGGTCTCGATCCTCGCCGTCCACATGAGACGCGAACGTGAGCGCGGCCCGGCCGCTGACGCTTCAGCCCGCTGACCGTGAGCGGCTGCGGGGCGGTGCCGCCGCGCTCGGGCTCGTGCTCGACGAGGCCGCACTCGACCGCTTCTCCGCCTACGCGGCCCTGCTCGCGCACTGGCGCGAGTCCGCGAACCTGATCTCGTATCGCGACGGTGCCGAGCTCGTCGAGCGCCACCTGCTGGACTCGCTTGCCTGCGGCTGGCTCTGCGCCGCGGCACGCACCGTCGTCGATCTCGGCACCGGTGCCGGGCTTCCGGGCATCCCGCTGGCGATCATCGACCCGGCGCGCCGGGTTGTCCTGGTCGAGCCGCGCCGGCGTCGCGCCAGCTTCCTCCGCCAGGTACGCCGCGATCTCCGGCTCGACGCCGCCGAGATCCACGAGACCCGCGCCGAGGACGTCGGAACGATCGGGTGCGCCCCCGTCGACATCGCCGTGCTCCGTGCGGTGTGGCGGGACGACGCCAATCTGCACCTGGTCGTCCCCTGGCTTCGACACGGCGGCGTCCTGCTGTCGATGCGCGCAGAAAGCCACCCCGCACCCGCCGCTATCGAGGGCCTGTGCGCCGAGCCGAGTATGACCTATCAGATCGGGGGCCATCCCCGGCGTCGCGTCGATGTCTTCCGTGTGCCGTTCCCGGGTTAGAATGTTTCACGTGAAACATCCGGCGGCCGCCGGAGCGCCGCGGGCTCCCGAACGCCGAGCGCCATCGCGAGAGCGGAAATCGCACTGTTTCACGTGAAACACTCCGGATCTCCTTTCCGGGCGCGACGAGGTGTGTTACGAGCGCGCTGACCGTCTGGCGCGGAGGTGTATGTGGGACGGGTTCTCGCGGTCGCAAACCAAAAGGGCGGCGTAGGCAAGACCACGACGGCGGTGAACGTCAGCGCGGGTCTGGCGCTCGCCGGGCGTCGGACGCTGCTCATCGACTTCGATCCGCAGTCGAGCGCGACCAGCGGACTCGGCATCCATCCGCAGGAGATCGATGCGTCGATCTATCATGTCCTGATCGGGGCCCGCACGGCGGAGGAGGCGACGCGCGCGACGAAGGTCGAGAACCTGTCGCTCCTGCCGGCCAGCCGTGACCTGATCGGGGCCGAGATCGAGCTCGTGCCGCTACCACGACGCGAATACCGCCTCGACGACGCCATCGCGCAGGTGCGGCGGCAGTACGATTTCGTGGTGATCGATTGCCCGCCTTCGCTCGGACTGCTCACCGTGAACGCACTCACCGCCGCGGACGCGGTCCTCGTGCCCCTGCAGTGCGAGTACTACGCGCTGGAGGGCCTGAGCGCGCTGCTCGAGACGATCGGCTTCATCCGCCAGAGTCTGAACCCACGACTCGATATAGCCGGCCTTCTTTTAACGATGTTTGATACCAGGAACAGCCTCGCGCACCAGGTCGTCAACGAAGTCCGGCAGCACTTCCCGAAGCAGGTATTTCAATCGGTGATCCCTAGGAATGTCAGGCTCAGCGAGTCTCCGAGCTACGGCGTGCCCGCGATGATATACGATGCCGCATCACGTGGAGCGCGGGCCTACGGTGCCCTGGCGGACGAACTGATTCAAAACAGCGTTCCTAAATAGTGGACGGTGGGGGAGAACGCATGATGCGAAAACCTCTCGGGCGCGGGCTGAATGCACTCATTCCGGGCGCGACCAAGGCGGTCATGCCGGAGACGAGCGAGCTGGAGCAGCCGCAACGCGTCGCGGTCGAGCGCATCCACGCGAACCCGCGCCAGCCGCGCACCACGTTCGACGAGGACGCGCTGCAGGAGCTCGCCGCGTCGATCCGGACGCAAGGCATCCTCCAACCACTGCTCGTGCGGCCGCACCCCGACGGCGACTACGAGCTCGTCGCCGGCGAACGACGTCTGCGCGCGGCACGCCTCGCCGGCATGCCCGAGGTCCCGATCGTCGTGCGCGAGATCTCCGATCGCGACAGCCTCGAGCTCGCGCTCATCGAGAACATCCAGCGCGACGATCTGTCGCCGCTGGACGAGGCTGCGGCGTATCAACGTCTGCTCGACGAGTTCGGCCACACGCAGGAGGAGATCGCGACGCGCGTCGGCAAGAGCCGCCCCGCGGTCGCGAACGCGCTCCGCTTGCTGCGGCTTCCCGAATCGATCCGCGCGGAGCTCGCGCGCGGCCGCCTCACGGCCGGCCACGCGCGCGTGCTGCTCTCGCTCGACTCCGCCGACGCGCAGCTCCGCGCGGCGCGGCAGATCCTGGCACGCCAGCTCTCCGTGCGCGACACCGAGCGGCTCGCGAGCGGTCGCAAGAAGAGCTCGACGTCCGCCTCCGGGCGCGATCCGCACCGCGCCGCGCTCGAGCGCGACCTCGCCGCGGCGCTCGGCACGCGGGTTCGCATCGTGCCGCGGGCACGCGGTGGGCGTATCGAGATCGAGTACTACTCCAACGAGGAGCTGCAGGGTCTCACGGAGCGCCTTTCGCGGCGTCCTCGTAACTTTGACAACCCATGAGGTCGATGCTACGAGAGCACGGTTTTGGGCCGGCCGTTAGCAGCCTGACCACGCAATCGAAAGGAAGCCTTCCATGGCGCTCTTCGGGAAGGAGAAGGATCGGCACGACCGTCTACCGGATCGCGAGGATTTCCGTACCGCGATGGAAGATGCCACAACTCGCAAGGATCGTGACATGGCAGAGCCAGAGCCGATGGTCCCCGCCGCTAGCGGCGAGGTCAATGCGTATCTCGGAAAAGGCAGCAAGGTCGCCGGCAAGCTCACGTTCGAGGGCACCGTCCGGGTCGACGGTCAGGTCGAAGGCGAGGTCGCCGCGCAGGACACGTTGATCGTCGGCGAGACCGCCGTCGTCAACGCGCAGATCCTCGGGAGCACGATCATCATCAAGGGCAAGGTCACCGGCGACATCACGGCGCGCAAGCGCGTCGAGATCAAGGCGCCGGGCAAGCTCTTCGGCAACGTCACGACGCCGTGCCTCATCATCCAGGAAGGCGTGATCTTCGAAGGGCATTGCTCCATGGGCGGCGCCGACGCCGCCAAGGGCAAGGTGACGCCGCTCTCGAAGGACGATCGCGCCGCCGACGGGATCGGTCCGAAGATCGTGCACTCCGAGGCCCTGAAGTAGCCGCGCCGGCGACGGCAGCGGACGTTCCCAAGCGGCCGGCAGCCGCCGGCCGCATTCCTGAGCAGATGAGCATGGTGTCGACGAGAGGCGCGCATGGCGCGCGCCACCCGAGGGCTGAAGGTCGATGATCGAATTGCCGCCGGACTGGAAGACGGTCTTCACGGTGATCGCCGCGTTCGTCGTCTTCTGGCAGGTGATGGGCTGGGCGGTCTTTCTTCCGGCGCAGCGCACGCTCAAGGCGCGCGCCGAGCGCACGATCGGCGACCGCGCGCGCGCGCAGGCCCTCGGCGCCGAAGCCGGCACCATCACGGCCAACATCGAAGCGCAGCTCAGCGAGGGGCGCCGCGAGGGGATGCGGGCCGCCGACGGCATCCGCCGCGCCGCCGAGACGAACGAGCAATCGATCCTCGGGCGCTATCGCGACCAGGCCCTGGCGCTGCTCGAGCGTGAGCGGTCCGCCACGGACGCGCAGGTCGCCGCCGCCCGCGCTCCGCTCCGGGCCGAGGCCGAGCGCCTGGCCGCGGGCGTCGTCGCCAAGGTGCTGGGGCGCTCCGCATGAGCCGCGACGCCCTGCGCGCGGCCGCTGCGCTCGCGAGCGTCGGCATCCTGCCGACCGGGTCCGTCGTGGCCGCGGAGCAGGCCGAGGGCGGCCCCCACGGCGAGCACGCCCCGAGCGTGACCGAGCTCCTCTTCCCCGCGATCAACTTCGCGATCTTCGTCGTCATCCTCGTCAAGTACGTGATCCCGGCGCTGCGCGAGTATCTGCGCCGGCGCGCGAGCGACATCGCGACGGCGGCCGCCGCATCGCGCGCGGTGCTCGACGAGGCCGAGGCCGCGATGGCCGCGGCACGTACGCGCATGCAGCGGGTGGCGGCCGAGCGGGAGGCGATCCGCAGCGATCTCGTCACCGCCGCGACGCGCCACGCCGAGCGGGTGCGCCAGCAGGCCGAGGAGACCGGCGAGCGCCGCCTTGCCGATGCCGGGCTCGTCGCCGAGCAGGAGCGCCGCCGCGCGCTCGACGACGTGCGCGGCGAGATCGCCGCGCTCGCGACGTCGCTCGCCGAGTCGCGCCTGCGGGCGACGCTGTCGGGCGACGATCAGCGCGCCTTCGTGCGGCAATTCCTCGGGGACGCGCCGCGCCAATGAGGGCCGACGCGGTCGCACGACGCTACGCACGCGCCATCTTCGAGCTCGCCAGCGAGCACGGAGCGGTCGACGCCATCGGCAAGGCGCTCGCAACCACCGCGACGCTGTTCGACGATCCGCATCTCGCGCAGGTCCTCACCGGGCCGATCCCGCGCGCACAGAAACACGCGCTGCTGCGCGGCATCAACGACGACATCGGGGCGCCGCCGACGTTCCGCGATTTCCTGCTGGTGCTGGCAGAGCACGACCGGCTCGACCACGTGGGCGCGATCCGCGCCGTCTTCGATGCCCTGGTCGATCGCCAGCGCGGCCGGACGCGCGCCAGGGTGCGCAGCGCGACGACCCTCGCGCCCGACCTGGTGGCGGAGCTGACGCGCGTCTTCGGCGCGATCACCGGGAAAGAGGTCGTGCCGGAGCTCGGCGTCGACCCGGAGCTTCTCGCGGGCGTCGTCGTCGAGGTCGACGGGCGGACGTACGACGGCAGCCTGCGCACGCAGCTCGACAAGCTCCGCCAGCGGATGGCGAGCGACAGCTAACCGAAACAGAGAGGCGAGGTATGGAGATTCGAGCCGCGGAGATCAGCGACGTCATCAAGAAGCAGATCGCCGAGTACAGCCGCGATCTCGAGGTCCGGGAAACCGGCGTCGTGCTCTCGTGCGGTGACGGCATCGCGCGCATCTACGGCCTCGACAAGGCGGCGGCGGGCGAGCTCCTCGCAGTTTCCGCACGACGTCTACGGCATGGTCCTGAACCTCGAAGAGGACAACGTCGGCGCCGTGCTCTTCGGCGAGGTCGCAGGCGATCGGCGAGGGCGACGAGGTGCGGCGCACCGGCCGCATCGCGGAGGTGCCGGTCGGCCCCGGCCTGCGCGGCCGCGTCGTCAACGCGCTCGGCCAGCCGATCGACGGCAAGGGCCCGATCGCCGCCACCGAGACCCGCCGCATCGAGCTCAAGGCGCCCGGCATCGTCGCCCGCCAGCCGGTGAAGGAGCCGCTCCAGACCGGCATCAAGGCGATCGACGCGATGATCCCGATCGGCCGCGGCCAGCGCGAGCTGATCATCGGCGACCGTCAGACCGGCAAGACCGCGATCGCGATCGACACGATCATCAACCAGCGGGGCGGCGACGTCACCTGCATCTACGTCGCGATCGGCCAGAAGCGCTCGACGGTCGCGCAGGTGGTCGAGAAGCTCACGCGGCTCGGCGCGATGGAGTACACGACGGTCGTCGCGGCGACCGCCTCGGAGGCCGCGCCGCTGCAGTTCATCGCGCCGTACTCCGGCTGCGCGATGGGCGAGTACTTCCGCGACAACGGCCAGCACGCGCTGATCATCTACGACGACCTCTCGAAGCACGCCGTCGCCTACCGGCAGCTCTCGCTGCTGCTGCGCCGCCCGCCGGGCCGCGAGGCGTTCCCCGGCGACGTGTTCTACCTGCACTCGCGCCTGCTCGAGCGCGCCGCGAAGATGAGCAACGAGCGCGGCGGCGGCTCGCTGACGGCGCTGCCGATCATCGAGACCCAGGCCGGCGACGTGTCGGCCTACATCCCGACCAACGTCATCTCGATCACCGACGGCCAGATCTACCTCGAGAGCGACCTCTTCTACTCCGGCGTCCGCCCGGCCGTGAACGTCGGCCTCTCGGTGTCGCGCGTCGGCGGCGCGGCGCAGATCAAGGCGATGAAGCAGGTCGCCGGCACGCTGCGCCTCGACCTGGCGCAGTACCGCGAGATGGCGGCGTTCGCGCAGTTCGGCTCCGATCTCGACGCCGCGACGCAGAAGCAGCTCGCGCGCGGTGCGCGCCTCGTCGAGGTGCTGAAGCAGCCGCAGTTCAAGCCGCAGCCGATCGAGCGTCAGGTGCTCGTCGTCTACGCCGCGACCAACGGGCTACATCGACCAGATTCCCGCCGAGGCCGTCGGCCGCTACGAGAGCGACCTCTTCGCGTTCGTGGAGAGCGAAGCACCCCGAGCTGCTGAAGACGCTGCGCGAGAAGCGCGAGCTCACCGACGACGTCAAGGAAGCCCTGAACGGCTGTGCTCGACGAGTTCAAGGCAGCGCTTCGCGGCCTGAGCCCGATGGCGAGCCTCAAGATCATACGCAAGCGGATCACGTCGGTCCGCAGCACGCAGCAGATCACCAAGGCGATGAAGATGGTCGCCGCGGCGAAGCTGCGCCGCGCCCAGGAGGCGGTCGTCCGCTCGCGCGCCTATGGCGCGAAGCTGCGGGAGGTCGTCGCCAATCTCGCCTCCGAGCCGAGCCTGCGCGAGCACCGTCTCGTGAGGCGCGCGCGGTGGAGTCCCCGCGCGTGCTCCTCGTCCTGCTCACCGCCGACCGTGGCCTGTGCGGCGGCTTCAACGCCAACCTCATCCGCCAGAGCGAGGCGTTCCTCGCCCGCGAGGGCGCGACGCCGTCGCTCGCCTGGTCGGCCGCAAGGGCTTCGACTACTACAAGCAGCGCGCGACGCCGATCCGCCGAGCAGTACGTGCGGCATCGGCGCCCGGCCGCTGGTGAGGTGGCACGGGAGATCGTCGCGCGCGCGGTCGGCGCTCTTCGTCGAGGACGAGGTCGACCGGTCTACCTGCTCTACAGCCAGTTCCGCTCCGCGCTGTCGCAGGTGCCGACGATCGAGCGCCTGCTGCCGATCGAGGCCGCCGGCCGAGCTCGAGAATCCCGCGCGAGTACCTCTTCGAGCCGGACCGCGAGGCCGTCATCGAGGACCTGCTGCCGCGCTACGTCGAGGTGAAGGTCTTCCAGGCGCTGCTCGAGTCGATCGCGAGCGAGCACGGCGCCCGCATGACCGCGATGGAGAGCGCCACCAACAACGCGACCGACATGATCGAGCGCCTGACGCTCGAGATGAACCGCGCCCGCCAGGCGGCGATCACCAAGGAGCTCATGGAGATCGTCGGCGGCGCCGAGGCGCTCAAGGGCTGATCAGGAGGAGTCGTGGCAACGAACGGCACTGGCAACGTCGGGCACATCACGCAGGTCATCGGGCCCGTGGTCGACGTGCGAGTTCGAGAGCGGCGAGCTGCCGCCGATCTACAACGCGCTCACGTCACGCAACCCGGCGATCGACGATCGCGCGGACAATCTGGTCGTCGAGGTGGCGCAGCATCTCGGCGAGCGCACGGTGCGCTGCATCGCCATGGACTCGACCGACGGCCTGGTGCGCGGCATGCAGGCGCGCGACACCGGCGACGCCGATCGCCGTGCCGGTCGGCGAGGGCACGCTCGGCCGCATCATCAACGTCATCGGCGAGCCGGTGGACGAGGGCGGCACCGATCCCCGCGACCAGGCGCTACCCGATCCACCGCGAGCCGCCGTCCTTCGTCGACCAGGCGACCGAGGTGCAGGCGTTCGAGACCGGCATCAAGGTCGTCGATCTGCTCGCGCCCTACGCGCGCGGCGGCAAGATCGGCCTCTTCGGCGGCGCCGGCGTCGGCAAGACGGTGCTCATCCAGGAGCTGATCAACAACGTCGCCAAGCAGCACGGCGGCTACTCGGTCTTCGGCGGCGTCGGCGAGCGCACGCGCGAGGGCAACGATCTCTGGCTCGAAATGAAGGAGTCGGGCGTCATCAGCAAAGCGGCGCTCGTGTACGGCCAGATGAACGAGCCGCCCGGCGCGCGCGCCCGCGTCGCGCTCTCGGCCCTCACCGTCGCCGAGTACTTCCGCGACGAGGAGGGCAAGGACGTGCTCCTCTTCATCGACAACATCTTCCGCTTCACCCAGGCCAACTCCGAGGTGTCGGCGCTCCTCGGCCGCATGCCGTCGGCCGTCGGCTATCAGCCGACGCTCTCGACCGACCTCGGCGAGCTGCAGGAGCGGATCACGTCGACGAAGAAGGGCTCGATCACCTCGGTGCAGGCGATCTACGTGCCCGCCGACGATCTGACCGACCCGGCGCCGGCGACGACCTTCGCGCACCTCGACGCGACGACCGTGCTCTCGCGCCAGATCGCCGAGCTCGGCATCTATCCCGCCGTCGATCCGCTCGACTCGACGTCGCGCATCCTCGACCCCGCCGTCGTCGGCGAGGAGCACTACAAGATCGCCCGCGCCGTGCAGGAGATCCTGCAGCGCTACAAGGACCTGCAGGACATCATCGCGATCCTCGGCATGGACGAGCTCTCGGAGGACGACAAGCTCACCGTCGCCCGCGCGCGCAAGATCCAGCGCTTCCTCTCGCAGCCGTTCCACGTCGCCGAGACGTTCACCGGCCGGCCGGGCAAGTACGTGAAGCTCAAGGACACGATCAAGGGCTTCCAGGAGATCGTCGACGGCAAGCACGACGCGATCCCCGAGCAGGCGTTCTACATGCAGGGCACGATCGAGGACGTCCTCGAGAACGCCGAAGCAGCTCGCCGCCTGAGCGCGACGCACCATGGCCTCCACCTTCCGACTGCGGGTCGTCACGCCCGAGCGCCAGCTCGTCGACGAGGACGTCGAGGAGGTGACGGCGCCCGGCGCCGCCGGCGAGTTCGGCGTGCTGCCCGAGCACATCGCGTTCCTGACCGTCCTCGCGCCCGGCCGCCTCGTCTACAGGACCGGCGGCCAACGCACGGTGCTGGCGATCTTCGGCGGCTATGCCGAGGTCGTCGACAACGTCATGACCGTCCTCGCCGATGGCGCGGAGCCGGTCTCCGAGATCGACCCGCGGCGCGCCGAGGCCATCCTGCGCGAGGCCGAGGCGCGGCTCGCTGCGCTCGATCCGACGGCGCCCGAGGCGGCCATCGCCAGGCGCGCCGCCGACGAGTCGTCGGCGCGGCTCGCGGCCGCGGCGGACCGGTAGCAGCCGTCCGCAACACCACCGGACGGTCACAATCGGAAACCCTGCCGTGATGGCCAAGCGTGATGATTGCGACGTCTGTGTGATCGGCACCGGCGCCGGCGGGGGCGTGATGGTCCAGGAGCTGACCGCGGCCGGCTTCCGCGTCGTGGCGCTGCAACGCGGACCGTTCCTCACCCCCGCCGACTTCGACGACGACGAGCTGCGCACGGTGATCCGCGACGAGGTGTTCTCACCCGACCAGCTGGAGACCTATCGCTACGACGAGACGAGCCCGACCGAGACCGGGAGGTTCAACCTGACCGCGAACTGCGTCGGCGGCACCATGACGCACTGGGCGGCGTGGTCGTGGCGCTTCCGTCCCGACGACTTCAAGGTACTCACGACCGAGGGACCGCTGGCCGGCGCGAGCCTCGCCGACTGGCCCCTGACCTACGATGAGATCGAGCCGTTCTACGAGCGTGCCGAGTGGGAGTTCGGCGTCGCCGGCGACGCGCCCGCCAATCCCTTCGGGGCGCCGCGCAAGAAGGGATATCCGAATCCCGCGCACCCGAGCCGGACGTCGAGCGCGCGCTTCGCGCAGGCCGCCCGGAAGCTCGGCTACCATCCGTTTCCCACGCCCATGGCCATCAACTCGCGTCCCTACGGCGGCCGGCCGGAGTGCGCCTACGGCGGCGCCTGTCAACAATATGGATGTCGAATCCACGCCAAGGCGACGACGCTGTCGGTGAGCATCCCGAAGGCCCTGGCGACGACGCGCCTGGATCTCCGCCCGAACACGGTGGCGCACGAGATCACGGTCGGGAAGGACGGCCGCGCCCGCAGCGTCCGCTACCTCGATGCCAAGCGACAGGAGCACGAGGTCTTCGCGCGACACGTCGTCGTCGCCGGCAACGCGATGGGGACACCGCACCTCCTCCTGATGTCGAGATCGGGATCGTTCCCGCACGGCCTCGCCAACGGCAGCGGCCTCGTCGGACGGAACCTGACGTTCCACCATGCGGCGACGGTGAACTTCACGATCGACGTGCCGGCGCTCAGCTTCACCGCGCTCGAGAGCCACGTGGCGCTCGACGACCTGCATGCGAGCGATCCGAAGCGGGGCTTCATCCGGGGCGGGGTGGTCGCCGACTTCAACATGCTCGTGAAGCAGCCGCTCGCCTTCGCCTTCCTCGGCTTCCCCGGCTACCCGGCGCAGCGCCGCTGGGGTCGCGACCTGAAGGACTATCTGCGCAAGTTCCCGCGCGCCGTCGGGACGATCGCGATCCTCGAGGACATGCCGATGGAGGCGAACCGCGTCGATCTCGATCCGACCGTGAAGGATCGCTACGGGCTGCCGGTACCGCGCATCACGCATCGCCAGCATCCGAACGATCTGGCGATGAACCGCTGGTACACGCGGCGCATGCTCGACCTCGCCGACGCGGCCGGCGCGATCGAGAAGTGGGTACCCGAGGTGTTCGCGCTCTCCGACGAGCGCTCGGCGATGAAGGGCAGCGCCCATTTCCATGGGACCTGCCGCATGGGTGTCGACCCGCAGAAATCGGTCGTCGACAAATGGTGCCGCAGCCACGAGGTCGCGAACCTGTGGATCGTCGACGGCAGCGTGTTCCCGACCTCGGCCGGTTACAACCCGACCCTCACCATCCTCGCCAACGCCTACCGCGTCGCCGATCGCTTCGTGCGCGAGGCGAAACGCGGCAACGCGTGAAGGAGGTCGCGATGCCGGAGGCACTCTCGCGCAGGGGATTTTTGATCCAGGGAGCGCTCTACGGAGGGTCCCTCTGGGTGCTGCTCAACACGCCGCGCCCGCGCGCCGCCCGCGCCGCCGCGGCGTCCACCCGCCACGAGGTCCTCAGCGACGCGGAGTGGGCGTCCGCCGAGGCCGTCACCGCGCGCATCATCCCCACCGATCACGAGCCCGGCGCGATCGAGGCGAACTGCGTCAACTTCATCGACAAGGCCCTGGCGCACGAGGATGCGGCGATGCGACCGCTCTACCGAGCGGGCCTCGCCGGTCTCGCCGTGGTCTCGCGACGGCGCTTCGTGAAGGGGTTCGTCGAGCTGTCCGGGGACCAGCAGGACGAGGTCCTGGCGGCTCTCGAGTCGGGCAGGGCCGATGGTTGGCCCGCCGGCGCCACCACGTCCGCCACGTTCTTCGAGGCGCTGCGCGCCCACACCATCATGGGCTTCCTCGCGCACCCGAAGTACGGCGGAAATCGTGACTGGGCGGGCTGGAAGGTCGTCGGCTATCCCGGGGGGGGCCATCATCTCGGCGGCTACTCCCCCGAGCAGCTGATGGGCAGCGCGAGGATCAAGAGCGCGTGGGGCGAGGAAGTCTGACGGGGGGCGTCCCCTGCGCGCCGGGAAGGATCGGGGTCGGACCGGTCAACCGCTGGCGGGCGGAGGCTCCTTCGGCAGGCGCAGGTTGCGGACGACCTGGCCGGCGCGACCGAGCGGCGGGAGGTCGCGGCCATCGATCGACACGGCGATGCCGCCGGCGTTGCCGACCGTGAGCGTGAAGCCGCGCGCCGCCGTCCAGCTGCGCGTCTCGCCGGGCTGCAGGATGATGTTGCGCTTCGGCTCGTCGTCGATGCCGAGCGAGAACCACGTCTCCTGCGCGGCGCTGACGCGGAGCTCGTGCGCAGCGTCCGCCGAGGCGGGTGCGCCGGCAGGAGCGGACGCCTGGGCGGGAACCGAGGCCGCGGACGCATCGGCGTTGGCGAGGACGGGCGCCGCGTGAGCCGCGACCTGCGGGGCGGGCTCCGCGCCTGACGCCGGTCGCGGCGGATTCTCCGCGTCGGATGCGGCGGGGGCGGCGATCTCGGCGCCGGATCCCCCCGCGGCGGGCCCGTTGCTCGGCGCCGGCTCGGGCGCCTGGTCGCCGGCATCGGCGACTGCGGCTTGCTCGCGGTCGTTCCACGAGTCGTCGTCGGGCGCCGCGCGCTCCGGGGCCTGCCGCAGGATGACGAAGCTGGCGACCGCGACCGCAGCCAGGACGGCGAGCGCCCGCCACGGCGCGCGCCGTCTGCCGTGCGGCCGCATGGAGAGCGGGGCAGCGGTCGGCGGCGGCAGCTCCTGCACCTGCCCCAGGAAGTCCGGCAGCAGGTCCTCCGCCGGCAGGCCGAGCGCCGCGGCATACCGACGGAAGAAGGGGATCAGATACAGCTCGTCCGAGACCCCGACCGGCGCGGCTTCCCCTTCGAGCAGTCGCGCGTAGCGTGCCGGAATACCGGCCTCCGCGGCGGCCGATTCGATCGAGAGATCGCGCTGCTCGCGCGCCTGCCGCAGTGTCAGGGCGATGTGGTTGCGGTCGTCCACCGGGCGCACTGTAGCGACGCGGACGCGCATTCTCCAGTGAGGAAATCGCGCGGACACGGGAACGCGCCGGCGGCGTCGCGAGGACGCCGATTGACACCCCGCGGCAAGCATACTAAACGTTCAGTATGTCCAGCCGCGCGCGCAAGGACCTCATGGCGATCGCGATCGACTGCTTCGCGCGCTACGGCTACCAGGGCACCTCGATCGACCGCATCGCCAACGCCGCCGGCGTCACCAAGGGCGCGCTCTACTACCACTTCCGCGACAAGGAGGAGCTGCTCTCCGAGGCGGTGAAGGACCGCATTGCGGAGTTCGAGGAGCGTGTGGTCGGCAGCGTCTCGCCGGTCACCGATCCCGCCGGGGCGCTGCAGGAGATCGCGCGCGTCTGCGTCCACATCGCCACCAAGAACAACCTCCGCCGCTTCATCCTCACGCTGATGGTGGAGGCCCTCGATACCAATCCGCAGCTCTCCCAGGCATTCCGCGGCATCATGCGGCGCTTTCGCAGCTACCTCGCGGGCATCGTGCGGCTCGGACAGGAGCAGGGCGTCTTTCGCGCCGACGTCGATGCGAGCCGCGCCGCGCAGCTCTTCACCAGCGGGGTGATCGGCGCCGAGCTGCAGCACTACCAGGATCCGGAGCGGGTCGATCTCGGGCTGGTCATGGAAAGCGTCATCGATCAGCTCGTCGTCTGGCTCACGGTGCCCGCCGCAGTCCCCACCGCCAAACGCTCCCACGCAGCAAACGGCGCGGTCGCGAAGCGCGGCGCCCGTCAGATCCGGAAGGAGTCGGCATCATGATCAACTTCGAGCTCGACGAGGAGCAGAAGCTCATTCGCGAGACCGTCGTCGCCTTCGCGCGCGACGAGATCCGTCCGCACGCCCGCGAGGCGGACGAAAAGGGCATGGTTCCGGCGTCGCTCGTGCAGCGCGGCTGGGAGCTCGGCCTCGTCCAGGGCAGCATCCCGGAGGCCTACGGCGGGTTCGGCAGCGAACATTCGGCGCTGACCGGCTCCGTCGTGTCGGAGGAGCTCGCGTACGGGGACCTCTCGATCGCGATGCATCTCCTCGCGCCACGTCTCCTCACCGTGCCGCTGGTCGAGCTCGGGTCGGACGCGCTCAAGCAGAGCCTGCTCCCGGCCTTCTGCGGCGAGGCCTTCACGCCCGCGTCGGCGGCCGTCATGGAGCCGCGCTTCGACTTCGACGCCACCGCGCCCGTGACGACGCTCCGGCGCGAGGGCGACGATTGGGTCGTGAGCGGTCTGAAGTGCTACGTGCCCCTCGGGAGTCAGGCAAAGCACATCCTCGTGCTCGCCGGCGTCGCCAACGGCGACGGTTCCGTGCACCCGCACGCGGTCGTCGTGCCGCGCGACACCCCGGGCCTCAAGGTCGGGGCGCGGGAGCGGAACATGGGCCTCAAGGCCCTCGAGACGACGGGCCTCGAGCTCGACGGCTGCCGCGTCCCGCGCGACCACGTCCTCGCGGCGGGTGACGATGCGGCGATGCGCCGGGTCGCCAACCTCTGGCGCGTCGGGATCGCGTCGATGGCCGTCGGCGTCGCCCATGCCGCCTACGACTACGCCCGCGACTACGCCAAGGACCGGCGCGCCTTCGGGCAGGCGATCGCGCAGAAGCAGGCGATCGCGTTCATGCTGGCCGAGATGGCGATGGAGGTCGACGCGATGCGGCTCCTCATCTGGGAGGCCGCGTGGAAGCTCGATCGCCACGAGGACGCGACACGCGAGGCGTACCTCGCCAAGCGCTATGCGGCCGAGATGACCTTGAAGATCGCCGACAATGCTCTGCAGGTGCTCGGCGGCCACGGCTACATCCGCGATCATCTCGTCGAGCTCTTCCTGCGCAACGCGCGCGGCTTCTCGACGCTGGAAGGATTGGCGATCGCCTGACGGTGCGATGGCCGAAGGGCCATCGGTGAAAAGGAGACCGATCATGATCGACTTCGAGCTCTCTCCCGACATTGCAGCCACCTACGAGCAGCTGCACATGCTCGCCGAGCACGCGATGCGCCCGATTGCCCGCGAGTACGACGAGCGCGAGCACGAGAAGCCCTGGGATTTCATCAACATGATGTGGCAGCTGTCCCGTTCGTCCGGCATCGGCCCCGGCGCCAGCAAGGACGCCAAGGAGAAGGGCACCGCCGTCGACAGCGAGCGCAACCTGCGCACGTGCGTCGCGGTCGAGGAGCTCTCCTGGGGCGACGCCGGTCTCTATCTCGCGATCCCCGGTCCGGGTCTCGGCGGCGCGGCGGTCATGGCGGTCGGCACCCCTGACCAGAAGCAGCGCTTCCTCTCGCGCTTCAAGGGCGACAAGCCCGTCTGGTCGGCGATGGCCATCACGGAGCCGGGCTGCGGCTCCGACAGCGCCGCCATCCAGGCAACCGCCGTCCGCGACGGGGATCACTGGGTGCTGAACGGCACGAAGATCTTCTGCACCAGCGGGCTCATGGCGGGCGATCCGACGAAGTCGAACGGCTTCGTGGTCGTGTGGGCGACGGTCGACCGCTCGGCGGGGCGGGCGGGCATCAAGTCGTTCATCGTCGATGCCGGCACCCCCGGCATGACCATCGCCAAGTGCGAGGACAAGCTCGGGATTCGCGCCTCCGACACGGCCACGCTGATCTTCGAGGACTGCCGCATCCCGCTCGACAACATCCTCGGCAGTCCCGAGGTGCCGAAGACGAGCGAGGGGTTCAAGGGCGTCATGGCCACCTTCGACGCCACCCGTCCGATCGTCGCGGCGAGCGCCCTCGGCGTCGGGCGCGCCGCGCTCGATTTCGTGCGCGAGGAGCTGAAGAAGCAGGGGGTCGAGATCCGCTACGGCGCCGGCCCGCGGAAGCTCACCGCCCTCGAGCGCGACTTCATGGACATGGAGACGCAGCTTCAGGCGGCGCGCCTCCTCACCTGGCGGGCGGCGTGGATGATGGACCAGGGGCAGAAGAACAACCTCGAGGCCTCGATGGCGAAGGCCAAGGCCGGCTTCGTCGTGACCCAGGTCACGCAGAAGGCCGTGGAGATCCTGGGGCCCCTCGGCTACTCGCGCGAGCTGCTGCTCGAGAAGTGGATGCGCGACGCCAAGATCAACGACATCTTCGAGGGCACGCAGCAGATCAACATGATGATCATCGCGCGCCGCATCCTCGGGTACTCGAGCAAAGAGCTCTCCTGAGCCGGATTCCGTCCCGCGAACGGCCGGCGGCGCCATCGGCCCGCCGGCCGTTTTCTTTTCCGGCCCGCCGGCGTGTGATAATTTTTCCATGAAATGGACACGTACCAGATCATCTCCGACGTCCCGGCGTTCAACGAGTTCTTGACCGTCGCCGAGCTCTCCGCCAGCTCGCGCGAGCTCGCACGCCGCTTCCCCAAGCTCGTCACCCTGCAGACGATCGGCACGTCGCTCGAGGGTCGGCCGATCGAGCTGCTGACCATCGGCCGCGGCCGGCACAAGGCGCTGCTGCTCGGCACGCCGCATCCGAACGAGCCGATCGGTACGCTGACGCTCGAGTACCTGTCGCGCCGGCTGTGCGAGGACGACGACCTGCGCGAGGAGCTCGACTACACCTTTCTCATCATCAAGTGCGCCGACCCCGACGGCACCATCCTGAACGAGGGCTGGTTCAAGCAGGCGTTCTCGCCGCTCACCTACGCGCTCAACTACTACCGTCCGCCGGCGCGCGAGCAGGTCGAGTGGAGCTTCCCGGTCCACTACAAGACGCTGCACTTCACGGAGTCGGCGCCGGAGACCCGCGCCGTGATGTCCGTGATGGAGCACGCACCGCCCCACCTTCCTCTACTCGCTGCACAACGCCGGCTTCTGCGGGGCGTACTTCTACGTCTCGCGCCCGCTCCCCGGCCTCTTCCCGCGCTTGCGGCGCGTCGTGGCGTCGCAGGGCCTGCCATGCATCGCGGCGAGCCCGAGGCGCCGTACATCAAGGCTTCGAGGAAGGCATCTTCGCGCCTCTTCGGGGTGCAGGAACGCTACGACTACCTCGCACGCAACCTCGACGAGGACCCGGCATCGAGCATCGAATGCGGCACCAGCTCCGACGACTACCTGAAGTCGACGCACGGCGGGGTACCCTCGTGCACCGAGGTCCCGTACTACTTCGACCCGACGCTGCGGGACACGTCGCCCGCGGGCATCACCCGGCGCGAGGCCATGCTCCAGGGCGTGTTCCGCGTCGACTCGATCTACCACGACATCCGCGAGTACTTCGCGATCATCGGGCGCGGCGCGCCACGCGACCGCCTCTACCGCTCGGTCGACGACTACGTGAAACGCACCGCGAAGCGATCGCCGCCTTGAAGCGCGAGGTCGAGGCGCCGCAGTACGCGCGCGAGGCGACGCGCGCAGAGGCGTTCGACGCGACCGTCTGCCGCGTCTTCTACCACATGCTCTACCTCGGCGAGGTCTACCGGCTGGCCGTCTCGCGCGGCAGCGACGAGGTCGTGCGCCTCGTCCGCCGGCGCCTCGAGGAGATCTGCGGGCAGATCGACCAGCCAGAGCGACCTCGAGGTCGTGCCGCTGCAGAAGCTGGTGGCGGTGCAGGTGGGTGCCGGGTTGCATGCGCTCGCCGCCTGGAAGGAGTCCGACGGCGCACTGCGCGCCGAGGGACGCTGACCTGGCGGGACTCGGACACGCCCGATAGACTCGGGAGGTGTCCGCCGACGACCCGCAGCCCCGCGCCCGCCCCGCAAATCGGCTGAGCGGCGAGACCAGCCCGTATCTCCTCCAGCACGCGCACAACCCCGTCGACTGGTATCCCTGGGGACCGGAGGCGCTCGAGCGCGCGCGTGCGCGAGGACAAGCCGATCCTCCTCAGCATCGGCTACTCGGCGTGCCACTGGTGCCACGTGATGGAGCGCGAGTCGTTCGAGGACGAACGCATCGCCGGCGCTGATGAACGAGCACTTCGTGTGCATCAAGGTCGACCGCGAGGAGCGGCCCGACCTCGACCACATCTACATGATCGGCGGTGCAGATGCTCACCGGCCACGGCGGCTGGCCGCTCACGATGTTCCTGACGCCGAGCGGCGAGCCGTTCTTCGGCGGGACGTACTTTCCGCCCGTCGACCGCCACGGCATGCCGGGCTTCCCGCGTGTCCTCGCCGGCGTCGCGCAGGCGTACCGCGAGAAGCCGCGACGAGGTGCGGGAGAGCGTCGAGCAGCTCCGCACCGGCCTCATGCGCAACGAGCAGACCGCCCCGCGCGGCGTCCGCGCTGCCGGCCGATCTCGCCGTCAGCGCGGCGCAGGCGCTGGCGCGGCACTACGACGCGCGATCACGGCGGCATCGGCGGCGCGCCGAAGTTTCCGAACACGATGGTCGTTCTCGCTCTTCCTGCGCGTCGCATCACGCCACCGGCGAGGAGCGGTTCTCGGACGATGGCCGTCGAGACGCTGCTGCCGCATGGCCGCCGGGGGCATCTACGACCAGCTCGGCGGCGGGTTCCATCGCTACTCCGTCGACGCGCGCTGGCTGGTGCCGCACTTCGAGAAGATGCTCTACGACAACGCGCTGCTCGTCCGGCTCTACGCTCGGAGGTCTACCAGGCGACCGGCGACCCGGAGAGTCGCCGGGTCGTGGAGGAGACCCTCGACGTACGTGGCCCGCGAGATGACGCATCCGGAGGGCGGGTTCTACGCGGCGCAGGACGCCGACAGCGAAGGTGTCGAGGGCAAGTTCTTCGTCTGGACGCCGGACGAGGTGCGCGAGCGTCCTCGGCGAGGACGCGCGGCGACGTCGTCTGCCGCTTCTACGACGTCACGGCGGAGGGCAACTTCGAGGGCAAGAACATCCTGCACCGCACGATCGACCTGCCGCAGCTCGCCGCGCTCACGCGGCGCTCGCTCGCCGACGTGACCGCGATCGTCGCGGACGGGCGCGGCGCGGCTCCTCCGCCGGCGCGCCGAGCGCGTGGCGCCGGCGCGCGACGAGAAGATCCTCACCAGCTGGAACGCGCTGATGATCGCCGCCTTCGCCGAGGCGGCCAAGGTGCTCGGCCGACGACGACTATCGCGCCGCTGCCGAGCGCGGCCTGGCGTTCGTGCGCACCCGTCTCGTGCGCGACGGGCGGCTCCTGCGCACCTTCAAGGACGGCCAGGCGAAGCTCAACGCCTATCTCGACGACTACGCCTTCCTGCTCGGCGCGCGCGCTCGACGTGTACGAGGCGACGTTCGATCTCGCCCACATCGCGCACTGCGCGGCAGCTCGCCGAGACGCTGATCGAACGCTTCGAGGATCACGAGCACGGCGGCTTCTTCTTCACCAGCGCCGACCACGAGCACCTGGTGCATCGCCCGAAGCCGTCGTTCGACGGCTCGATCCCGTCGGGCAACGCCGCGGCCGCGCTCGGCCTCCTGCGCCTCTACCACTACGTCGGCGACACGCGTTTCCTCGAGGCCGCGGAGCGGACCCTGCGCTGTTTCAGCGGCGCCATGCAGGCGCAACCGTTCGGTTTTGCGCACATGCTCGCGGCGGCGGATCTCTACCTGCGGAAGCCGCGCGAGATCGTCGTCGTCGGGCGCGCCGACGACCCCGCGCGTGCCGCCTTGCTGGCGCAAGTGCACCGGGAGCTGCTGCCGGACAAGACCGTCGTCGCCGTCGAGCCCGACGCCCGGGAACGCCTGCCGATCGCCGAGGGGAAGACGCAAGTGGGCGGCCGCACCACGGTCTACGTCTGTCACGCGTACACCTGCTCGCCGCCCGCGACCGAATGGAGCGAGCTCGCTCCGCTGCTCCGGGCATAGCGGCTGCGGCCACGCGGTGACCCGCGGAGCGCGCGACGCATGTTCGCCGCTGCACGCGGACGCAATTGACTACCTGGCGCTCCGCCAACAGCGTGGGGGGTATGAACGCATTGAGCGGAGTACGGGTCGCGATCCTCGTCGACAACGGGTTCGAGCAGTCGGAGCTGACCGAGCCGCGTGGTGCACTGGACGAGGCCGGCGCCGAGACCCGAGTGGTGTCGCCGCGGAACGAGCGTGTGCGCGGCTGGAAGCACACCCAGTGGGGTGACGCGGTCAAGGTCGACGTACCACTCGTCGGCGCGCGCGCCGACGAGTTCCAGGCGCTCCTCCTGCCCGGCGGCGTGATGAACCCGGACGCGCTGCGCATCCAGAAGGACGCGGTCGCGTTCGTGAAGGCGTTCTTCGACGCCGGCAAGCCCGTGGGGGCGATCTGCCACGCTCCCTGGACCGTGGTGGAGGCCGGCGCGGCGCGTGGCCGACGGCTCACCTCCTGGCCGTCGTTGGCGACCGATCTGCGGAACGCCGGCGCGGAGTGGATCGACCAGGAGGTCGTCGTCGACGGGAACCTCGTCACCAGCCGCAAGCCGGACGACATTCCCGCATTCAATCGCGAGCTGATCGCGCTGCTCGCCCGCGCGAATTCCATCGCGCGCTCCGCGTAGGAAGGTGCGTTCCCGTGGCAGACACGATCGAAGTCGGGTTCCAGGCATTTCTCGTGGACGGCGCGCGATGCCGTCGCCGCGGTACACTCGCAGAAGGTGGTGTTCGCGCCCGGACGGCTCGACCCGCGTCTCTGCGAGGCCATCGCGCACGCGCACGACGCGGAGCAGCGCGGGCTGTGAGCCGTCGGAGCCGCGCGGGGCGCGGCGCTCAGAAGTCGCGATGCAGGACCGTGTGGTCGATCGAGGCCGGCCCGGCCCCGAGCAGCACGACCGCCGTCGCGATCGCGAGCAGCGCGAGTGGGAACTCGTAGCCGTCGACGAGCCCGGCGCTCAACTTCACTTTGGTGATCGCGACCGCCATCACGATCGCGATGGCGAGCGCGGCGTAGCGCGTGAACAGCCCGACCAGCACGCAGATGCCGCCCAGGAACTCCGACAACGCCGCCGCCCAGGCGAACGCGGTTGGCATGGGAAAGCCGATGCGCGCTACGACGGGGATGAACTCCGGCATGCCGTGCGAGATCTTGTGGTAGCCGTGCGCGATGAAGATCACGCCGAGCGCGGCGCGCAGGATCATCGGGACGGCGGGACGGAAGCGCGCGAAGGCGGCAAGCATCCTCAGCGGCCCCGGAAGACCGCGCGCCGCTTCTCGAACACGGCGCGGAGGCCCTCCTGCAGGTCGTCGCTCCGGCGGGCAGCGGCGGCTTGGGCGGCCAGCCCCGGCGAGGGCGTCAGGGAGCGGAATGCGTTGGCCTCGATGATCGCCGCCTTCATGGTGCGGATGGAGAGCGGCGCATTGGCGGCGATCTCGGCGGCCAGCGCCCGGGTCGCGGTCGCGAGCTGATCGTCGGGCACGACGCGCGTCACCAGACCCGCGCGCTCCGCGCTCCCGGCGTCGAGGAGCGTACCGGTGAAGAGCATCTCCTTCGTCTTCACGCTGCCGACGGTGTCGAGGAGCTTCTGCGTCAGCGGGTACGGAACGACGAGCCCGATCCGTGCCAGCGGCATGCCCATGCGCGCGCTCGCGGCGGCGACGCGCAGATCGCAGTGCAGCGCCAGCTCCAGGCCGCCCGCGATCGCATCCCCCTGCATCATCGCGATCGTCGGCAGCGGGCAGTGCTCCAGCGACTGCAGGGCATCCTCGATGTCGGGGTACTCGACGCTGCCGTCCGGGCGGCGGGCGAGGCCCATCTCCTTCAGATCGAGGCCGGCACAGAAGGCTTTGCCCGCGCCGGCGAGGATCACCGCGCGCACGTCCGTCGCGGCGGCGAGCTGGTGGAACGCGCTCCGCAGCGCCACCAGCATCGGCACCGTCAGGGCGTTCCGCTTCTCGGGCCGGTTCAGCGTGATCGTTACGACGTCGCCGTCGCGCGACGTCAACAGCACGTCGGTTTCCATCGTCACCTCGGCGTGTCGGGCCGCGAGCGCGGGCTCAATACGCGTCCTTCAACTCGCGGGTTTTCGCGAAGACGGCGACGTCGTCGTCAGGCAGGTCGGGGAAGCGGCCGCGCAGGGTGGCGCGCAGCTCCGGACTGCTCCAACGCAGGAAGGGATTCGTCGCCTTCTCCTCCGCGATCGTCGAGGGGACCGTTGGCTGGCCGGCGGCGCGCAGGCGCTCGACGCGCGCGAGCTTCTCGGCGATCGCGTGGTTTCCCCGTTCGAGCTCGTGCGCGAAGCGCAGGTTCTTCTCGGTATACTCGTGGCCGCAGTAGACGCGCGTGGCGTCCGGCAGCGCCGCGAGCTTGCCGAGCGAGCTCATCATCTGGGCGGGCGAGCCTTCGAACAGCCGCCCGCAGCCGGCCGCGAAGAGGGTGTCGCCCGAGAAGACGCTCGGCACGCCGTCCGCGAAGTAGTAGGCGAGATGCCCGCTCGTATGGGCCGGAATGAAGATCGCCTGCCCGCGCAGACCCGCCACCTCGAAGGCCTCGCCGTCGGCGAGCGCCTCCGTCAACGCCGGGACGCGCGTGCGGTCCGCACGCGAGCCGATCACCCGCAGGCCCGGGATCGCGCGCGCCGCGTCGTCGTTCCCGCCGACATGATCGAAATGGTGGTGCGTCGAGAGGATCGCCTCGAGACGGAGACCGCGCCGCCCGACCTCGCGCAGGACCGGACCGGCATCCGAGCAATCGACGACCGCCGCCCGCGTGCCGTCCGGGCCGACCACGAGGTAGCCGTAGTTGTCGGAGAGCAGCGGGATCGGGATGACGTCCACGGGAGACTCCTCAGAACAGTCGGGGCCGTCGCAAGCGCCCCGCCGCGACCGCGGCCCCTAATGACCTTCGCTGCGCTCGACTCCGGAGGACGGTGCCGGGGCGGGCGCGGCGTTCAGCTCCAATTGCCCCATCCGTGCGCCGAGCGTCGCGACGTCCTCGCGCAGGCCTGTGTGCCGCTCGCTGACCTCGCCGATACGCAGCTCGAGCTGGCGTACGGCCCGTTCGAGATCGAGCCCGCGTTCGTCGCTTTGCTCGAAGTCGCTGCGTTCGCGCGCACGTTCCACCGCGAGTGCTGCGAGGCGGTCGGCCGTGGCGCGCGCCAGCGCCATCGCTTGACCGGTCTCGTCGGCCGTGGCGCGGGCGAGACGCGCTGCATCTTCGATCTCGGCGGCGAGCCCGCCGAGGCGGGTCTTCACCTGCTCGTGGTCGGCGAGATGGCCGCTGTGCTCCTTCAGCAGGTCGCCGAAGCGCATCTCCATGCGCACGATGCGATCGTGGAGCTTGCCGAGCTCGAGGCTCCGACCGACGTGGTCCTTGGCGAGCGAATCGAGTTCGTGGCGCAGCTCACCGAGCTCGCCCCGCAGGTCATCGGTGGCGGTGAGACGGAGATCGATCTCGCGCACGCGCTCGCCGAGCTCGACGCAGGTTTCACGCAACTGGTGCTCGAGATCGGTCACCCGGCCCGTCAGCATGGCGCGGTCTTCGAGCAGGGTGCCGATGCGCGCCTCGAGATGCGCCACGCGCTCGTCGAGGGCGCCGGTGTCGTTTTGCGAGGCGACCTGGGCGCGGTTGAGCAGCGGCTGCAGGCGCTGCACGGCCTGGCGCTCGAGCTCGCTCAGCAGGCGCTCCGCACGGGCCTCGAGGTCGCGACCAGTGGCGCCCGCCCGGCGGCGTACCTCGCCGCGCAGGCTGTTCAACTGGTTCAGGATCGACTCGATTCCGGGCTCGCCCTCGCGCAGCAGGGTCTTGCCGAGCTCCGGAAACCAGTGGAGGAGCTGGCCGCCGCGCGATTGCAGACGACGAAACGCGGCGCCCGCCGCGCCGGCGGCCGCGCCGGAGACCCCGCTGCCCGTGGAGTCGCCCTTGGTCGCATCGCGGAATGCCGCGCGCAGGACAGCCGCATCGCGGAACGCCGCGCGCGCGGCGGCGGTTTCGTGCTCCGCACGCGTCTTGCCGCGACCCACAGGGCGCCCGTTGCCCACACGCTCACTCATGGTCCACCTCCCTCCGCCCGCGCTGTCGCGTGCACCATAGTGCTGGCCCGGCACGATGTCCACGGCAAACGCCGTGTTTCAACGCATGACAATCACGCCGCGCCGCTCAGTGCTCCTTCAGCTCGACCATGTAGCCGTCGGGATCCTGGGCGTAGATCGAGAGGCCTTCTCCGCGTGCGCCGCCGCGCGCGACCGGCTCGTCGTGCAGGAGGGGCACGCCGAGCTCACGGAGCCGCGCCACGACCGGCTGCAGCGCGCCGTCGACGGTGACGCAGAAATGCAGGAAGCCGCCGACTCCGGCCGGCTCGTAGGTGGGATCGGGGACCAGGTCGAGGAGCTGCTCGCCGACGCGCAGCGAGACGAACGGACGCACGCCCTGGCGATACTCGGCCTCGTTCTCGGCCGGGAGTCCGAGGACGTCGCGATAGAAGCGAAGCGACGCGTCAAGATCGCGGACGCGCAGGACGAGATGATCGAGGCTGCGGACGCGGATCATGGACGGAATGATGCGCCGCTCGCCCGTGGCGGGCAAGGTCGACCACGGAGGAAAATTCCGCCGGGCGAGCGGCCGAATTTTCCCGGCGCGCGTGGCCAGGCCCTAGCCGTCACGCGGGGTTGCAATGGCATCGAAGGTGCTACCCGGCGGCGTATGATCTCGTTCTGGCGTTCTCTTCGACGGTTCGGGGTGGCCGGGCTCGCCTTCGCGGTCCTGAGCCTCCTGGCCGGGCTCGCCGCGGCCGACGGCCTCCTCGATCCGGCCGCGCTCCTCATCACTCTCGGCGGCTCGCTCGGCGTCCTCTCGGTCACGTACTCGCGCCGCCGTCTGACCCTCACGTGGGCCCTCCTCGGCGAGGCGCTCACGCTCCCGGCCGATCCGGAGCGGACGATCGCGACGATGAAGCAGCTCGGACAGGTCTACCGGGTCGACGGTATTCCGGCGCTCGAGAGCGCCGGCGGCCGCGCCGGCGACCCCTTCCTCCGCGCCGCGATCGCGCTCACGGTCGACGCCGCCGACGAGAGCGAGCTGCGCGAGGAGCTTCTCGGGGAGGCGCGCCGCGAAGCCGCGGAAGGAGAGTCGGCGCGCCAGGTCCTGGTCACGCTCGGCCGGCTCTTCCCGGCGTTCGGCCTCATCGGGACGCTCCTCGGCCTCGTCAATCTGATGCGCCATCTGGGCGGCGCCGACCTCTCCGCGATCGGTCCGGGTCTCGGGATGGCGGTGCTGACGACGCTCTACGGCGCCGTGCTCTCGAACGTCGTCGTGCTGCCGCTCACCGCCAAGCTCCAGGGGTACCTCGCCCGGCGCACCCTCCTGACGCAGATGGTGATCGAGGGCGCACTCCTCATCCATCGGCGCGAGTATCCGACCCGCATCGAGCGCGCACTCCGCGCGTACCTGGGCATCCGGTACCTGACGACCCTCTCCGATGATCGAACGCTCCGCCTCGAACGCGCAGCCTGACTTTGCGGCGCCGTTCGCGGGCGCCGCGGCTCCGGATGCCGACGACACGGGTTGGCTGATCACCTTCAGCGACCTCGTGTTGCAGCTCTTCGCCTTCGTCCTCGTCGTCGCGGTGTGCGGCGGCGCGGCCCGGCAGGCCACCGGCCCCGTGGCCAGCGCCCCGCCCGTCGCGATCGTCGCCGCCGACGGCGCGGTGAGCGATTCGGGCGCGACGGTCGACGCGCGCGCGTTGCGGCAACGTCCCGATGCCCTCAGCGCGTATCAGGCCGCGCCACGGCCCGATCCCCTCGGCGGGCTCGAGGCGAGTGCCTGGGCGGGAGACACCGGCGGCGCGGTCCCCGCGACCCGCCCCGAGGCGGCGCCCGCGCCGGCCGAGGCACCGCCCGCGGAGATCGCCAATGCCGCCACGGACGAGGCGTCGTCGGGCCGCATGCGGACGCTCGGCACCTATCTCGATGCGTTCGTGAGCGCCCGTGGCGACGCCGACGACGCGTCGATCGCGGTCGGCGACAGCGATGTCCGTCTGGACTTCGGAGGGCGCCTCGGTTTCCGCCCCGGCGCGAGCGACCTGCTACCCGCCGGGAGGGCGCTGGTCCATGAGCTGCAGCGCATCGCGAGCGGCATCCCGAACCTCACGATCGAGGTGTCGGGCTACACCGACGACGTGCCCATCCATACTCGTCAGTTCCCGTCGAACCTGGAGCTCTCGCTGGCGCGCGCCGCGCGCGTGGCGCGCGAGATCGAGCGCGGCGACCCGAGCCTCGCCGTGCGGACGGTCGCGCTCGGCTTCGCCGAGCACCATGCCCTCGCGCCCAACGACCGTCCCGAGAACCGCGCCCGCAACCGCCGGGTCGAGGTGCGGCTGGTCGCGCATGACTAGGCCGCTACGTTCCTACTCGATCGCGTAGACGACGCGAACGCGCGCCTCGGTGGTCACGTCGCCGGCATCGATCGGCGTCGTCGCCATCGACGCATCGGCGCGCATCATCGCGCCGGTGAGCTGCCGCGGAAGCGGCCGCTCGACGGCGTCCGTCGACGCCTCGATGACGTCGCCCAGCGAGACCTTGAGTGACGCGGCGATCGCGGCCGCCTGCGCGGCGGCGTCGGCGCCGGCCGCGCGGAGCGCCTGCGCCTGCGCGGGCGCCGGGTCGGCGATGGTGAACGCGAGACTGTCGACGCGCGCCGCCCCCGCCGTGATCGCGGCGTCGATCAGGCTGCCGACGGCGTCGAGCTCGGAGGTCCGCACCGTGAGCTGGTTGACGGCGGTGTAGCCGACGATCTCGGGGCCGCGCGGCTTCGCCGGCGCCTGCGGGTCCATGCGGTAGACCGGGTTCAGCTGATAGCCGGTCGTATCGACCCGGCCGGCCGGCCCGACCTGCTTCCGCAGAACGTCCAGCACCTGCGTCGTCGCCTTGGCGGCCTGCTGGCTCGCCGCCTGCGCCGTCGGCGCGTTGCGCTCGATTGCGATCCGCAGCTCGGCGGTGTCCGGCTTGCTGCGCTCGCGTCCGATGCCGACGACCGTGACCGCACGTCGCGGGCGCGACGGCGTCGCCTGATCCTCGGCGCGCGCCGGCGCGGCCAGGGCGAGCACGGCAAGCGCGAGCGCCAGCGGCGCGAGACGGGTCGGAACCACGTGTCGATCCTACCCGGCGCCGGTACGGCCCGCCAGACCGGCGTCAGCCGCGGTAGTCGCTGGCGACGAGATAGAGCTCCGACGAGCCCTTGCGCGTCGCCTCGAGGCCCACCAGCCGGACGCGCCCGAACGTCTCCCGCAGCGCTGCCCGCGCAATCTCCATCTCCACCCCGCCGAACGTCTTTTCGATGAGGGTGCCGCCCGGACGCAACACGGCGGCGGCGAAGGCGTGCGCCGCCGCCAGCAGCTCGGCCGCCCGCGCGTCGTCGCGCGGCGCGATGCCGGTCAGCTTCGGCGCCATGTCCGAGAGCACGACGTCGGCGGGCCGGCCGAGCAGCTCGCGCACGCGCGCCGGGAGCGCGGGATCGGTCGCATCGGCCTCGAGCACGACGATGCGCGCGTCCGCCAACGGCTCGAGCGCGGTGCGATCGACGCCGACGACCCGCCCGCGCGGACCGACGAGCTCGGCGGCGACCTGCAGCCAGCCGCCGGGCCACGCGCCGAGATCGACCACGGCGTCGCCGGGACGGATGAGACGCACGCGCCGCTGCAGCTCGGCGAGCTTGTACGCCGCGCGCGAGCGATATCCTTCGCGCTTGGCCCGGCGGTAGAGGGGGTCCTTCCGCTCGTACATGCTCGCTCCTCGCGCCGCAGCGTAGCAGAGGTCGGCGGGCGGCGAAATTTTCTTCCCTTCGCGCGTGCGAGAGAGTATACAAGCCGACCGCGATCGGGGGTGGCGGCGGAGATGGAGCTGAACGATCGGCAGCGCGAGGCCGTCGAGCACGGCGACGGCCCGCTCCTGGTGCTCGCCGGCGCCGGCAGCGGCAAGACACGCGTCATCACGGCACGCATCGCCCGCCTGGTCGAGCGCGGCACGCCGCCCGAGTCGGTGCTCGCCCTCACCTTCACCAACAAGGCGGCGGCGGAGATGCGGGCACGGGTCGCGCGCGCGCTCGACGCGCGCGGCGCCGACCTCTGGCTCAGCACGTTCCACAGCGCCGCCGCGACGATCCTGCGGCGTCATGCGGCGCAGCTCGGCTACGCGCCGAGCTTCACCATCTACGACGACCAGGACCGCCAGAAGGTGATCCGCCAGTGCATGAGCGAGGAGAACGTCGGCGAGCAGCTTCTCTCGCCGAGCTCCGTCGCATGGTCGATCGATCAGGCGAAGAACGACGCGCTCTCGCCGGACGAGCTGGCCGCCAAGCCGCTCACGCCCTTCGCCGACGTGGTCGCGCGCCTCTACCGGCGCTACCAGCGCACACTCGAGCGGCAGAACGCCGTCGACTTCGGCGACCTGATCCTCCTCGTCGTGCGGCTCTTCCGCGACCGCCCGGAGATCTGCGCGCGCTACCAGGCGCGGGCCCGCCACCTCCTGGTCGACGAGTACCAGGACACGAACCACGCGCAGTACCTCCTGCTCCGCCAGCTCGCCGCCGGGGACCGTCCGAACGTCTGCGTCGTCGGCGACGACGACCAGTCGATCTACGGCTGGCGCGGCGCGCAGGTGCGGAACATCCTCGACTTCGAGCGCGACTTCGCGGCAGCCCACGTCATGCGCCTGGAGCAGAATTACCGCTCGACCAAGACCATTCTCGCGGCCGCGGGCGCGGTGATCGCCAACAACCATGGCCGGAAGGGCAAGACGCTCTGGACCGCGAACCCGGCGGGCGAGGCGGTCGTCACCGCCGCGGCCGAGGACGACCTGGCGGAGGCGAGGCTCGTCGTCGGCGAGGTGCGCCGATTGGCCGCGAGCGGGCGAGCCCTCGGCGAGATCGTCGTCTTCTATCGCACCAACGCCCAGTCGCGTGCGCTCGAGGAGGCGGCCATGCGCGCCGCCTTGCCGTACGCGATCGTCGGCGGCATCCGGTTCTACGAGCGCAAGGAGATCAAGGATCTGCTCGCGTATCTACGCGTGCTCGCCAACCCCGCAGATGACGGAAGCTTCGAGCGCATCGTCAATTGCCCGCCGCGCGGCATCGGCGACCAGACGCTCGGCGCGCTGCGCGCGGCGGCGCGCGACGCGGGCGTCTCGATGGCCGACGCCCTCGCCCGCCGCTTCCCGGTCGCCGGCATCGCCGCCGCGGCCGCCGGCCGCCTGCGCGAGTTCGGCGCCCTGCTGCACCGCATCGCCGAGGCCCTCGACCGCGACGGCCTCGGCACCGTCCTCGAGACCGTGCTCGCCGAAACGTCGTATCGCGATCGTCTGGAGGCGGGCGGCGATCGCGCCTCCCGCCTCGAGGACATCGACGAGCTCCTCGGCGTGGCGCGCGACTTCGACCTGCGCGCGGCGTCCACGGAGGCCACCCGCGAGCGGCTGGCGCGCTTCCTCGAGGAGGCGGCCCTCGTCTCCGACTGGGACCGGCAGGATGCGAGCCGCGATCGCCTCACGCTCATGACGCTCCACACCTCGAAGGGCCTCGAATTCCCGGTCGTGTTCATCGTCGGCCTCGAGGAGGGCATCTTTCCGCACCAGCGCGCGCTCGACGATCCCGACGAGCTCGAGGAGGAGCGCCGCCTCTGCTACGTCGGCATGACGCGCGCGCGCGAGCGCCTCTATCTGCTGCGCGCCGAGCGCCGCCTGCGCTTCGGAACCGTGAGCGAGCGCCCGGCTTCACGCTTCCTGGACGAGATCCCCGAGACGATGACGCGCGCGCTCCTGCCGGCGATCCGGGCGCCGAGGCGCGTCGCCAGCGGGCCGGTCGTCGACTACAGCTACAGCCAGGAGGTAGTCGACGACGGCGAAGGTCTCACGGCCGGCACCCGCGTCCGCCATCCCACCTTCGGCGTCGGCATCGTCCGCCGCAGCGAAGGCCGCGGCGACGGCGAGAAGCTCTCCGTCCAGTTCGCGCGCGCCGGCATGAAGAAGCTCATCCGCCGCTACGCGAACCTCGAGATCGTCGCCGAATAGCGTCTATTGTCGGATGTCGCGCGCGCCGGAGACGCCGAAGGGCTGATCGCCGTAGTACGCGTGCGCATCGTGCCCGAACACGGGCTCGAGATCCGGCTGCGCCACGACCTCGTGGAACGGCCGCGTCACCAGCCACTCGAGCGTGTAGCCGACCGGATGGATGATGTACGCGAGGAGCCGCAGCGGGTTCGACTGGGAGTCGTCGTATTCGTCGGCCCCGGTGCTCCAGTAGATCTCGCGCGAGACGTTCGCGGTCGTGATCGCCGGTGCGGCGGGAGGACAAGGCTCCGGCGCCGGACACGGCGCGATCACCCGGGAGTCGTGCTCCGCGCGTTCGGCATCCGTCCAGTGCTCGTAGTGCCCCGCCGAGGCCACGCGCGCCGCGAGCACGCACGAGGCAACCGCCGCCACCACCGCCATCTGCTTTCGCATGCGAACTCCCTCTCCCGCGCCGGAGCGCGACTTGGGAAGAGCGTAGCAACTTCGTTCCTCACCAACAAGAGCGCAAGTTTGCCCAGGAAACTGCGCCTGGGTACCCTCCGAGGTGGTGTACGCAGAGATCACGCGACAGCTCGGAGGTCGCCGGCTGGTCGTCGTCTCCAACCGGGCGCCCGTCGACATCCGGCGCGGCCCGGAGCCGCGGGTCGTGCCCACGGTCGGAGGCCTGGTGAGCGCGCTCACGCCCGTCTTCAAAGCGGCCGGCCGGGGCCTCTGGATCGCCTGGTCGGGCGGCGCCGTCGGCCGCCTCCCGCGGCAGCGCGTCGACCTGCCGTCCGAGGACCCGGGCTTCACCCTCCGCCTCGTGCACCTCCCCGAGCGCGACATCGCCGGGTACGTACTACGGGTTTTCGAATCGCGGCCTCTGGCCGCTCGCCCACTACTTCGTCGGGCGCTGCCAGTTCCGCTCCGACCAGTGGCAGAGCTACGAGCGGGTGAACGGAACCTTCGCCGCGGCGGTGCTGGAGGAGATCCGATCCGAACGACCTCGTCTGGGTGCAGGATTTCCACCTCGCGACGGTGCCGGCGCGGGTGCGGACGGCGCGGCCCGACGTCCACATCGGCCTGTTCTGGCACGTCCCGTTTCCGGAACCGTCGGTGTTCGGCATCCTGCCCTGGCGGCGGCCGCTCCTCGAAGGGATGCTCGGCAGCGACGTCATCGGCTTCCACCTGTCGAGCTACGCGCGCAACTTCCTTGCCTGCGTCGAGCGCTTCACTGGCGCCACCGTCGATCACGATCGCGGCACGGTGCGGGTGGCGGGACGGGAGGTGCGCGCCGTCGCCTGGCCGATCGGCATCGACGCCGAGGCGTACGAGCGGCTCGCGCGCCGGCCCGAGATCGAGCTGCGGGCGGGGCGCATCCGACGTCAGCTCGGTTCCGCGAAGATGATCCTCGGCGTCGATCGGCTCGACTACACGAAGGGCATCCTCGAGCGCCTGCACGGCTTCGAGCGCCTGCTCGAGCACTCCCCCGGCTTCCGGCGTCAGGTGGCCTTCTTCCAGATCGCGGTGCCCTCGCGCGAGCGCGTCGAGGAGTATCGTCGCATGAAGCGCGAGATCGACGAGGCGGTCGGGCGCATATCGGGACGGTTCACCGCCGAGGGCTGGGTCCCGATCCGCTACGTCTACCAGTCGATGGCGCAACCCGAGCTGACGGCGCACTACGTCGCCGCCGACGTCGCCCTGGTGACGCCGCTGCGCGACGGCATGAACCTCGTCGCCAAGGAGTACGTGGCGTCTCGCGTGCACGACGACGGGGTGCTCATCCTGTCGGAGTTCGCCGGCGCGGCGGAGGATCTACCCGAGGCGGTGCGGGTGAACCCCTACAGCGCCGACGACATGGCGGAGCAGATCCGCCACGCGCTCGCCATGCCGCTGCCGGAAATGCGCACCCGCATGGCCGCACTGCGGAGGCGGGTGAAGGAGCACGACATCGGCTGGTGGCTGCGGGGATTTCTCGGGGAGTTCCCGGCGGACTCGTTGGAAGGTGTCGATATGCCGAGCAATCCGGCGGCCGGCGGCACGTAGACAAGCCGACACTCCGTACCTACAATCGCCCTTCCATTCCGGGGGTGCAGGGGGCCAGGATGCCACGTACGTTCCGACCGCTCGACAAGACCTCAAGCTGGCGCCGGCTGGCGCCGCACGTCTGGGGCCGCCCGCAGGATCCGACGGTCTACGGCGTGCTCGAGCTCGTCGTCGACCGCGCGCTACCGTACCTCGATGCGCTCTCGGAGCGGTCGGGGGTGAAGGTGCGGCTCAGCGCACCTGGTCACCAAAGGCCTCGGCCTCGCCATCGCGCACAATCCGGCGGCGAACGGCATCATCTCGCGCGGCGAGGTGAAGGTGCGCTCGACCGTCGACATCTTCGTGCAGGTGGCGACGGAGGGCGGCCGCGACCTCTCGGGCGCGAAGATCTGCAACATCGACCAGAAGAGCCTGCCGGAGATCGCGCGCGAGATCGCGGGACGTGCCGACCGCGTGCGCGAGCACGCCGATCCGGGCGTCGAGCGCACCAAGGGCATGGTGCAGCGCCTGCCGACCGCCCTCCTCGGCCGCGTCGTGCGCTTCCTCGAGACGCTGATCTACGACTATCAGATCGATCTCTCGCGTTTCGGCGTGGAGCCCGATCAGTTCGGCAGCGCGATGGTCTCCAACATCGGCAACTTCGAGGGCTTCGGCATGAGCTTCGCGCTCGCGCCCCTCGTCCCGATCAGCCGGGCGCCGATCGTCGCGCTCATCGGCCAGGTCCAGCGGAAGCCGGTCGTGGAGGACGATCAGGTGGTGGTGCGCTCGGTCGTCACCGTCGGGTGCACGTTCGACCACCGGATGATCGACGGCGCCCAGGGGACGGCCATGGCCGCCATCCTGCGCGAGGTCGTCGAGGATCCGGAGCAGGTCTTCGGCCCGGTCGTCGATCGCACGAGCACCACCGGCACCCCGACCGGCCTCCGCTACCGCCCACCGCTGCAGTAGGTCGCGCCCGGCCGGATATCGCCGGGTGCGTGGCCGCTCAGTCGGCACGCCAGCCGACGTAGCTGAGCTGGCGTCCCGCCCGGGCGCCGTCGCGCCGGAACGAGTGCAGCGCGCCGGGCTGGTCGGCCGTGCACGGCCCGACGACGTGGATGGCCGCGGGATCGACCCCGACCCGCGCGAGGATCGCGGCGACCAATGTCCGGACGTCGAGCCGGCCGCGCGCCGGATCACGATCCGGGAGCGTCCAGGCGGCACGGGCCGCGTCCCCATGGCGGGAGAGGAGGACGGGGAGATGTTCGACGCCGAACTCGTAGCAGCATCTTCCGATGGCCGGGCCGATGGCAGCCTGGAGGCTGTCCGGCCGGGCGCCGTACCGGTCGCCGAGGGCGGCGACGGCGCGCTCGACCACGCCGGCAACGGTCCCGCGCCAGCCCGCGTGGACCGCGGCGACGGCCCGGGCGCGCGGCGCGACCAGCAGGAGCGGGACGCAGTCGGCCGTCCGTATGGTGAGGAAGATCCCCGCCGATGCGGTCACGAGGGCGTCGGCGGCGGGAAGACGGTCGGCGCCGTCGGTCCAGTCGAGCGCCGCGAACGCCGGATCCTCCGGTGACAGCACCTCGGCGCCATGCACCTGACGCGCCGCCAGAACGGCGTCGGGCGCTTCGCCGACGGCCACGAGCCGCGCGCGGATCGCCGCCAGGTCGAAGGCCCCCGGGCCGAGGCCGTGGGCGCGCCCGAGAAACCCGTGGCAGAAACGGGGGATCGCCGCCCACGGGGCGATGCGCCAGGGCGCGGAGAATCCGCCCGGGCCGGAGGACGTCGCCGGGCGCGGCCCCGTCGCGACGGCCTCCTTTTGCTCCCCCGCGCCGTTGCCGCGCCGCATGGGGTCATTCTATAGTCCCGCCGCCTCGAAAGGCGTAGCGGCGTCGATGCCGCGCCGCCGCCACGCGCCGATCTCCGGCGCTCATACGCGCTTGGCGCGGGAGGGGTGGGGAGTGCGGTTCTTCGATCTGATCCTGGCCTTGATGGTGCTCTGGGGGTTGGTCGTCATCGGCCGCCATCAGTTTCCCGTGTACGAGGGCAAGTCCTACGTGCCCGCCGTGGCGGCGAGCGCGTCGCCCACGCCCGCGCCGTAGCTGGCCGGCGGGGTCCGATCGAATGGCCTCGCCGCCCACGGCCACGGGCTCGTGATCTACGCGCAGCTCCGTCATGTTCATCGACCGGCGCATGCGCGTGTGCCTGATCGTCAGTGCGACGCCGACCGCTCCCACGCGGCTTCGCCGTGGACTACTAGCGCGGGCGGGCAGCGACGGCCATGGCGGCAGCCGCGGGACGCGTGCCGCCCGCCGCCTCGACCAGCGCCTCGAAGAGACGGAGATGGCGCGGATCGTGGACGGCGCCGACCTCGGGGTGCCACTGCACCGCGAACGTGAACGGGTGATGATCGGCCTCGACCGCCTCGATGACACCGTCGGCGGCCCACGCCACGGCGCGCAGACCGCGTCCCAGGCGGCCGACCGCCTGGTGGTGCCAGGAGCGGACCGGCAGCTCGGTCGCGCCGAGGATGCCGGCGAGGCGGCTCGACGGCTCGACCTGCACCGGGTGCTCGATGGCACGCCGCTCCGGATGCCGGTGCTGGACGGCCTTGCCGAACTTCTCCGGGATGTGGGCGATCAGGTCACCGCCGAGGGCGACATTCAGGACCTGCATGCCGCGGCAGATGCAGAGGACCGGCAGCGTCGGGCGCGCCAGCGCCGCGCCGGCGAGAGCGATCTCGAAGCCGTCGCGCTCGACCGAGATGCCGTAGTTCGAGCGATGCGGCTGGCCGCCGTAGTGTGACGGATCGACGTCGCCGCCGCCCGAGAGGATGAGCCCCTGGATGGCCTCGAGCGCCTCGGGGATCTCGCCCTGCACCGCGGGAAGCACGATCGGCACGCCGCCGGCCCGGCGGACGACGTCCACGTAGTCGCACGGCAGGGAGAAGCTCTGCCGCTTGCCGGCCCGGCCGTAGCTGGAGATGCCGATGAGGGGACGTGGCACGCTGCTCAGCCTCCCGTGAATTGGATCGGCACCGCCATGAACGTCACGATGAAGAGGCCGACCGTGAGCCATGCGGCGACGCGCCGGCGTGGGTCGAGCGGCGTATCGTCGAGCGTCGGCGGATGGTCGAGCCCGAGGACGCTCACCATCACCGCCCAGAGGATCCAGCCGCGCCAGCCGAGCGACGCGAGCGCCAGGATCATCGCGACGCCGGCGCGCGCGACCCAGCGGTGCGCCCGCCCGACGAGCGCGTAGACCACGTGCCCGCCGTCCAGCTGGCCGACCGGCAGCAGATTCAGGAAGGTCACGAAGAGCCCGAACCAGCCGGCGAGCGCGACGGGATGGAGGAGGATCGTCACGTCCTTCGGCGAGACGCCGAGGACGAGGCGCGCGAGGAAGCCGAAGACGAGCGAGTCGCCGAGCTCGATGCCCCTGCCGGACGACGTGGCGACCAGCGGGCGCACGTCGGAGTGCGCAAGGCCGTAGAGGACGGCGGGAATCGCGACCACGAAGCCCGCCCACGGACCGGCGGCGCCGACGTCGAAGAGCGCGATGCGGCTCGCCGGCGTGCGCATGCGGATGAAGGCGCCGAAGGTGCCGATGAGGAAGGGCGGCCCGGGGATGAAGTAGGGCGGCGTCGCCTCGACGCCGTGCCAGCGCGACATCACGAAGTGCCCCATCTCGTGCACCAGGAGGATGCTCATCAAGGTGATGGAGAACGGCAGGCCGCGCGTCAGGAGCCACGGGTCGGCGAAGGGATTCACGCCCGCCTGGAAGGTCCCCGCGAGCGTCGTCGTGACGAGCGTCGCGAGGAACAGCAGCACGTGGATGGGGCGGAGGTTGGCGATCTGGCGGCCGCGCGCGTCGCGGGCCGGCGGCGTCGGCAGCGCGCGCCAGCGGTCGTACGCCGGCGCCGGCGGCAGCTGGACGTCTTCGGGGTAGTACGGGCCGGCCATCTCAGTCACGCGCGACGAGCACGCGCGCGCCCGGGGCGACGCGGAGCCGCTCCGCCGCCGAGCCCTGGTTGACGGCGATCTCGACGAGCATCGGCGCTGTTGACGAGCGCCAGAGGCCGCCCGGCGTGCGACGTCGGCGTAGGCGGTGAGCAGCGGACAGCACGGCGTCTCCGATGCTAACGGAAAGGCGGCGTTCGCGGAAGCCGCCAGTCGCTCGGCCGCCGCGCTTCCCTGCCGGCGCGCACCGCGCCGCCGCTCCGAGGGAGGGCAGGTCGGTGGACGCGACGTTGGTGACGAGATTGCCGAAGTGGTCGATCCACAGCACCTCGCCGGTCGTGCGCGCGCGCCCGCGCGTCGGACGCGACGGCGGCAGGCGGACCATGCCGCGGACGGCACGGCCGAGCGCCGGTGGCGGCGCCCGCAGGCGCGAGCCGCGCCGCGATCGGCGCGAAGACGTCGCGGCCGTGGAAGGTGCGGCTGACGTTCCGCAGGCGGTGCTTCGATTCGGAGACGTCGCAGATGCCGCTCGACCTCGTCGGCGCGGCGCGACCAGGCTGAGCAGGCCGTTGTCCGGCGCGACGTAGAGCGCGCACCGTGTCGCCACCACGAGCGCCCGGCGCGCGCTCCCGACACCGGGATCGACGACGGCGACGTGGATCGTCCCCTGCGGGAAGAAGGGCACGGCGCCGCGCAGGAGATACGCGCCGGCACGCAGGTCCTGCGGCGGCACCTCGTGCGTCAGGTCGACGAGGCGCGCCTCGCGGCGCGATGCCGAGGATGACGCCCTTCATCACGCCGACGAACGGGTCGCGTGTGCCGAAATCCGTCGTCAGCGTGACGATCGGCGCGGTCAGCCCCCGAGCTCCTCCAGGACGGCCGAGAAGAGGAGGGGGAACATGATCTCGTGGTGACCCGTGAGCTGGATCGGCCGGCCGCCGTCCTCGGTCGGCCGCCGCAGCACGTTCACGCCGGGCCGGTAGTGGCGGATGAAGTCCATGTCGATCGTCGTCAGGTCGCCGACCTTGTGGCCGAGGTTGCGCGCGACGTTCAACGCCTTCACGAACACCTCGGGGATCAGCACCGCCGAGCCGAGGTTGATGAAGACGCCCTGGTCGAGCGTCGCCACGTTGGCCGCGAGGCGATGGAAGTCGCGCAGCGACGTCGCGCCGATCGCCGCGCCGTCGGCCTCGGGATGCATGTGGATGATGTCGGTCCCGAGCGCGACGTGCACCGTCACCGGCACGCCGAGGCGATCACCCGCGGCGATGATGCTGAGCTTCCGGAACTTGAGCTTGGTGCCGGCATAGACACGTCCGAGGCCCTCGCCCAGCCCGGCGCCCGTCGGTGCCGCCTCGCGGATCGCGAGGTTCAGGAAGCGGCCGGTCTCCTCCGCCATGCCGAAGCTGCCGTCGCGCAGGCCGGGACCGACGTCCTCGGAGGTCGCGCCCGCGTAGGCGAGCTCGAAATCGTGTACCACGCACGCGCCGTTCATCGCGACCGCCGTGATCACGCCCGACTCCATGAGGTCGATGATGACGGGCGAGAGGCCGACCTTGATCGGGTGCGCGCCCATGCCGAGGATGACGCTCCGGCGCGCGCGGCGCGCCTGTGCGATCGCCATCGCCGCGGCGCGCAGATCGCGCCCGGCGAGCAGCTCCGGCAGGCCCTGCAGGAAGCGCGCGAACGTCGTCCCGGCGCGCACCGGCCGCCCGAGCGCCGCCTGCGCGACCAGGCTCTTCCGCGACGCGAGCCGGTAGCGCCGCACCTTGCTGAAGTCGAGCGGCGTCGGCGCGACACGCACGGTCAGGCTCTTCCGGCTGCTGCGCGGGCTCTCGCCCTTCGCCGCGTCCTCCACCGCGGGGCCTGGCGGCCCCTTCCGTTTACGCCCGCCGCTTGCCATAGAGCTTCTCGTCGACGAGCTGGCAGAGCACGTGCGCCGCCAGGATGTGCGTCTCCTGGATGCGCGCGGTCTCGCGGCTGGCCGAGACGTTGAGGAGGTGGTCCACCTTGCCGCGCAGCGTGCCGCCGTCGCGTCCGGTCAGCCCGACCGTCGTGATCCCGAGCTTCGCGCAGACGGCGACCGCGCGCACCACGCTCGGCGACGTGCCGCTCGTCGAGATCGCGATCGCCACGTCGCCCTTCCGCCCGAGCGCGCGTACCTGCTTCGCGAACACGTCGTTGTAGCCGTAGTCGTTGGCGATGCTCGTGAGCGCGGAGCTGTCGGTGGTGAGCGCGATCGCGGGGAGTGGCGGCCGCTCGATCACGAAGCGGTTCACGAACTCGGCCGCGATGTGCTGCGCATCGGCCGCGCTGCCGCCGTTCCCGAAGAGCAGCACCTTGCCCCCCCGAGCGAACGTCTCCGCCACGAGATCCGCGACCGTCGCCAGGGCCGTGGCGTTCTCGCGCAGGAAGACCCGCTTCGCCGCAATACTGGCCGCGAACGCGCGTCGAATCGCAGTGATCGATCCTGGCAAGCCGGCGCATTGAAGTGAATTGCGCCCGATAGGTCAAGGTGCGATAGGGCGACCATGGCCATGCGATTCCAGGACAAGGTCGTCGTCATCACCGGGGCGTCCACCGGCATCGGCGCCGCGGCCGCGCGCATGTTCTCCGCCGAGGGGGCCGCCGTCGTCGTTGCCGCCCGCAGCCCGGGCCCGCTCGACGCCCTCGCCGCGTCGATCAGTGCCGCCGGCGGTCGCGTCCTCGCCGTCCCGACCGACGTCGCCGACCGCGGCGGCTGCGAACGGCTTCTCATTGTCGCCGCCGAGGAGTTCGGCGGCATCGACGTGCTGGTCAACAACGCCGGCACCAACAAGCGCGGCGCCATCGAGAAATACAGCGCCGACGAGCTGGCCGCCGTCGTCCAGGTCAACCTCGTCGCCCCCATCATGCTGACCCGCCTGGTGTTGCCGTATCTGCGCACACGCGGGCGCGGCGCCGTCGTCAACGTCGCGTCGATCGCCGGCCGCATCCCGGTCGGCCACGAGGCCGTCTACTCCGCGACCAAGTTCGGTCTCCGCGCCTTCACGTTCGCGCTCGTCGAGGAGCTCGAGGGCTCCAACATCACCGTCTCCGCCGTCTCCCCGGGTCCGGTCGACACCGGCTTCATCATGGAGAATCTCGACGAGGTGCCGGACCTCGTCTTCGCGCAGCCCATGAGCACCGCCGACGACATCGCCCGCGCCATCCTCGACTGCGCCGCCGACGGCACGCTCGAGCGGACGATCCCGCAGTTGACGGGCTATCTGGCGACCGCCGGCTATCTGCTGCCGGCCCTGAGGAAGCTGATGTTTCCCTTGATGGAACGCCGCGGCGCCGAGGCGAAGGCGGAATACCGCAAACGCCGGGCCGGGGGCAGCTGACCGGGCCTGACCGCGGTCAGGCCCGGTGTCCGCGCATCCGATCAGGTTGTCACTCCGGGGGAACTTCGCTACGAGTGAAGGCCACGCGGGCGTAATTCAGCGGTAGAATGCCAGCTTCCCAAGCTGGACGTCGCCGGTTCGACCCCGGTCGCCCGCTCTTGGATCTCCGCGTGCGATTCAGTGCGGTTCGGGGGGAATCTCGCCCAGCTGCGCTGAAATCGGGTCTCGCTCCGGTTACGTCCGACGCTGACATGACCCGGGTCGTCGAGCTGATGAAGGGTAAGTACTGGATCGCGCTCCCCTACCTGTGGCTCAAGGGGTCGGCCCGACGGGGCGTTCCGGATGCGCGTGACGGCCTGACATCCATGAAGTCGACGGCCACGGGCGTGTTCGGGACCTCGGGAGCGGCTTCCCGACCCTGGCGCTGGCTGGGCCTCTAGCCTCGCCGGGGGCAGCCAAGGGCGGCCGGCTGTTTCAAAGTTACATCTTGAAATAGCCGAGCACGCTGATAGCCTCGCTCCATGCCCGAGGTGATCGAGCGCGACCTCGCGCCCCGGTTGCGCAAGGCGGCTCGCCAGTTCCCGGCGGTCACCCTCACCGGGCCGCGGCAGAGCGGGAAATCCACGCTCTGCCGCGCTCTCTTCCCGAGGCTCGGGTACGCGAACCTCGAAGCGCCAGATGTCCGGGCCTTCGCCAGCGACGATCCCCGCGCGTTCCTGGCTCAATTTCCGAAGGGTGTCGTCATCGACGAGGTGCAGCGCTGCCCGGATTTGCCGTCCTACCTGCAGGGCATCATCGACGCCGACCCGAAGCCCGGGCGCTGGATCCTCACGGGCTCGCAGAACCTCGCGCTCCTCGAGTCCGTCAGCCAGTCCCTGGCGGGTCGCTCGGCCGTCCTTCACTTGCTTCCGCTCGCGAGGAGCGAGGTGCTCCGATTCGGGCGCTGTCCGAAGAACCTCGACGAAACGCTCTTGGCCGGTGGATATCCGCGCATCTTCGACCGCGAGCTCGATCCGAGCGATTGGCTTCGCTCCTACGTCGCAACATACATCGAGCGCGACGTCCGCACGATCAGCAACGTCGGGGATCTCGCGACCTTCCAACGCTTCGTCGAGCTGTGCGCCGGCCGTACGGCCCAGCTCCTCAACTACTCCGCCCTGGCAAGCGACTGTGGCATCTCGCAGCCCAGCGCGAGGGCGTGGCTCAGCATCCTCGAGACGAGCTTCATCGCATTTCGGTTGCAGCCGTTTCATTCGAATCGCCGCAAGCGCCTCGTGAAGATGCCGAAGCTCCACTTTTACGACAGCGGCCTCGCGTGCTGGCTGCTGGGGATCCGCACTGCCGAACAGCTGCGATCGCATCCCCTGCGCGGTGCGATCTTCGAGAGCTGGGTGGTATCCGAGATCAGCAAGCACCGGATGAATCGCGGTGAGTCCGGCGGCCTGTCATACTATCGGGACCGCGATGGTGCCGAGGTGGACCTGATCGTCGAGAACGCCGGTGGCCTGACGCTCGTGGAGGCGAAGTCCGCACAAACTCGGTCGGCCAGCCTGTTCGACGGGGCGAGGCGGGTGCGCGGCCACCTCGCGGGCTCGGCGCCGTCCTGTGAGGTCGTGGTGGCCTATGGTGGGGACGAGGCCCAGCAGCGATCGGATGCGCGGCTGGTCCCATGGGCGAAGCTCCACGAATCGACCTGGACCCGTTGATCGAAGAGCTGGTCGACGTGCAGCGGGCCGCGGCGCGCGAAGAGAACGTGTTGGTTTGGGTCGCGCCCCCGCCGACCTCGGTGATCGCGGGTGAGGTGAGGACACGTGATCCGCGCACGCACGCGCCGAAGCACCTCGCCGACAAGATCCTGCAGTCGAGGCCCGCCCTCGAAGGCGAGCGCAAGCAGGTGGCCGCGCTGTTCGCTGACGTGCAGAGCTCGATGGAGTTGGCCGAGCAGCTCGATCCGGAAGTGTGGTCGCAGATCATGAGCCGCTTCTTCCAGATTCTCTCCGACGGGGTTGAGCGCTTCGAAGGTTTCGTCGACAAGTTTACCGGCGACGGCATCATGGCGCTGTTCGGCGCCCCGATCGCCCACGAGGATCATGCGCAGCGAGCTTGCTACGCCGCCCTGCACCTGCGCGACGAGATCGCCCGCTAGCCACCGACGTGAAGCGCGAGCACGGCGTTGGCTTCTCGACCCGCATGGGCATCAACTCGGGTGAGGTGGTCGTCGGCAGGATCGGTGACGACCTGCGGATGGACTACACCGCCCCGGGCCACACGGTCGGCCTGGCGCAGCGCATGGAGAGCCTGGCGGAGCCGAACATGTGCAACCTGACCGCGGCGACGGCGGTCCTGGTGCGCGGTTACTTTGCGCTGGACGACCTCGGTGATTTCCGGGTGAAAGGCGTCACGGAGCCGGTGCGGGATCGACGGCGCCAGCGCCGCATGGCTGGAGCAGTGGGTCGATGCGATCGCCGCCACACGGTGGGTATTGCTCGTCAACTTCCGCCCGCAGTTCGAAGCGACCTGGGCGCGCAAGTCGTACTACCAGGAGCTGCCCCTCGCGCCGCTCAGCGCCGAGTCGGTGCGCGAGCTGCTCGGGAACCTGCTCGGCCCAGGCCCGAGTCTCGTCGGGTTGGCCGACGCGATTCACGTGCGCACCAGCGGCAATCCGTTCTTCACCGAGGAGGTGGTGCAGTCGTTGATCGAGTCCGGGAAACTCGAGGGCAGCGCCGGCGACTACCGGCTGACGGCGCCGGTCGCGACGCTCGAAGTGCCCGCCAGCGTGCATGTCGCCTTGGCGGCGCGCATCGATCGCCTGGCGGAAGGCGCCAAGCAGACGCTGCAAACCGCCGCCGTGATCGGCAAGGACTTCAGTGAGCCGGTGCTGGCGCAGGTACTCGCCGACGTTGCGCCGAGCGACACGGTTGCGGGCGATGTCGCCGCCACCTTGCGCATCCTCGCGCAGGCCGAGTTCGTCTACCCTCAGGCGCTCTACCCGGTCGCCGAGTACACGTTCAAGCACCCGCTGACGCAGGAGGTGGCGTACGAGACGCTGTTGCGCGCGCGGCGGGCTCGGGTGCACGCGGCCGTCGCACGCGCGAGCGCGGGGATCTACGCCGACAAGCTCGATGAGAAGGCGGCGCTGCTGGCGCACCATTGGGAATACGCGGGCGACGCCTGGCAGGCCGCGCTCTGGCACAAGCGCGCGGGCGAGTGGGCGGGAGTCGTCGCCGCTCCTTTCGCTTCGCGGGCCTGGCGCTGATGATCCGGTGGACCTTCCCGGATGGCCCATCGTGAAGGCCACCACCATGACACCGGAGTCGGACTCTCCAATCAGCTACTGTTCCGTCCGCATTTCCCCAGCGGTCGCGAAGGCTTTCCCGAAGTGAAATCCTCGCCGCCGCCCATGAGCCGATCGGATCCTCCCCGCGGTGCCCCGTTGCCGGGTCTTGTCGCGGGCGGCCTCTCCGGAGTATCAGGCGCCGAAGAACGCCGACGAAGAGGTGGGCAATGAGAGCGGTCCTCATACTGTGCTTCCTGCTCGGATATCTCGCGCCCGCACATGCGCAAACCCAGGATTTCTTCTTCCACCACAGCGCGTCGCCGGTGATCATCCCCGGGGGGACGACGAACTTCCCCCTCGACATGACCGCCCCCCCCGACGTGACGCCGCTCGTCGACGAGCACATCCTCGACCAGAACCAGGCCCAGGCTTTGCCGACGTTCGCGTCGGCGCCGTTCGTCTCCGATGCGACGTTGCTGCCGATCGCCTCGGTGCGCCTGGACCTGTCGGCCAATCAAAAGATACGACACTGCGCCCGGATCACGACGCAGCTCTTCAAGATCGACGGCACCAGCGCGCTGACGCCGATCGGGGCCGGGTTTGCGCTCGACGCCGACGTCAGCCAGGCGAAGGCCGGCGGCACCCTCGGCTTCACACCCGTTCGAATAGAGTTCCAGCTCGGCGACAACACCATCCCCACCGGCAACGGGATCGTCCTCAACACGGCGGTGGAGAACGACTGCAAGGTCAATCGTCACTTCTTCTTCGCCTACGACAGCCTCAGCGCACCGTCGCGCCTGCGCTTCCAGTGCTGCTTCTCGGTGCAAGCGAAGTGCGCCGCCGCGAAGATCAAGGCCGTCGGCAAGAAGGCCTCGTGTCTCCTCGCCCTCGACAGCAAGGTGGCCGACAAGGGCGTGGCCGCGGATCCCGCCAAGGTCCAGAAGTGCATGGACGCACTCGTGACCGCGTTCGACAAGCTCGAGACGAAGGGCAACTGCATCACCAGCGGTGACGCGAGCCCCATCGAGGCGGCCGTCGACGGGTTCACGACGGACGTCGATGCCGAGCTGAATGCGGCGGGTCCGCCGAGCTCGAACAAGTGCCAGGCCGGCAAGATCAAGGCAGCGGCGACGAAGACATCGTGTCTCCTCGGCCTCAAAGCCAAGGCGGCGGCCACCGGCAACATCCTGGAGCCGCTCGACCCGGTCAAGTCCGCCAAGTGCCTCGAGAAGTACGCCACCGCATTCTCCAAGCTCGAGGACAAGGGTGGATGCGTGACCAGCGGCGACGCGGCGACGATCGAGGGCAAGATCGACGCGTTCGTCGACGGCGCGTCGAGCGCACTCGCGTGCCCGTGTCCGCTCTGAGCCGGGCTCCCACACGGCGTCGATCGTCACACGCGCGGCGCTTCGCATCGAAAGCGACCCGGAACCGTTCCGGGTTTTCAGGGTCACCTGGGGACAGAATGGGACCTCGCGGGAATCGCGGATCGCCTCGTAACCGCTGAGCATCGAACTTTCTCAGCGATTCCTCGCTCTTGGTCGCGCCCGCTTTTGTAGTTTCCCAAGCTGGACGTCGCCGGTTCGACCCCGGTCGCCCGCTCTTGGAAAGGGTCTTCAGGCGCTGGCCTTGAGCAGCGTCTCGTTGATCACAGTCTGGTAGCCTATGCCCCGACGCTTGGCCTCCCTCTTGGCCCACGTCAGGGCCTCGGGGCTGAGCCGGATCGAGACCGCTTGGTACTTCGCGGATCCCTTCGGTGGCCGGCCTCGTCGCGCCCGCTTGGTGCCGAGCTTCTTCGCGATCGCCTTGCGCGCCGCCTCGGTTTCGCGGGCAGTGACACGTCGGGCCTTCTCAAAAGGGAAGCTCTTTGCTCTCGACATATCGTTGCCGCTCCTTTCGCTTCGCGGGCCTCGCGCTGATGATCCGGTGGACGTTCCCGGGATGGCGAACCGTGAAGATCACCACGAGGATACCGGAGTCGGACTCTCCAATCAGCCACCGTCGTTCTTCCTGTGGTGTCGAGTGAGCTGCGTCGGGGGCGACGAGAGCGAAGGGGTCGTCGAAGGCTGTGATGACCAGGGCGAAGCTGATGCCGTGCTTCACGCGGTTAGCCGCCGCCTTCCGCTCATCCCACTCGAACCACAGTTACGGTATATACCGAAACGGCCGACCGGATGCCAGGTATGACGGCGCGATCACGGCCCGGAACCGTTTCGGGTTTCCGGGGGCGAAGCGGGCCAAAACGGGACGATCGGGGAAGCTCAACGGTCGCGACAAGCCGCGAGAACCACTACAAGTATTCGCCATTTCAGTGCTTCTGCCTCGAATCCTTCCGTAGCTTCCCAAGCTGGACGTCGCCGGTTCGACCCCGGTCGCCCGCTCTTTTCGCTCTGAAATCAGACCTGCTTGCGCGGGTGGGGCGGCCTCCCGCTATAGTCGGCGCGAACAGAAGGGCAGATGGAAGAGCCAATCCCGGAACGCGCGGAACGGCGTCTGGCGGCTGTTCTTGCGGCGGACGTGGCCGGCTACAGTCGCCTCATGGGCGCCGACGAGGAAGGAACCTTGCGCGCCTTGAAAGCTCACCGCCAGGCGGTGTTCGACCCGCAGGTCGCCGTACATCGCGGCCGCATCGTCAAGTCCACGGGTGACGGACTCCTGGTCGAGTTCGCCAGCGTGGTGGATGCGGTCGATTGCGCCTGCGTGGTGCAGCGCGGCATCGCCGAGCGCAATGCCGCCGTCCCGACAGACAAGCGGCTCGAGTTCCGCATCGGCATCAACCTCGGCGACATCATCATCGATGGCGATGACATCTACGGCGACGGCGTGAACGTTGCCGCGCGGCTCGAGGCGCTGGCCGAGCCGGGCGGGATCTGCGTCAGCCGGGTGGTACATGACGAGTTGAGCGAGAAGCGGGCGCTCGAGTTCCAGGACCTCGGCGAGCACGGCGTCAAGAACATCGCCCGGCGGCTACGGGTCTACGGGTTGGCGGCTGGCGGGGCTCAGGCCGCTTCATCGCGGGGCGAGTTTCCCGCCTTGCCCGATCTTCCGTCCATTGCGGTGCTGCCGTTCACCAACATGAGTGGCGATGCGGAGCAGGACTACTTCGCCGACGGCATCGTCGAGGACATCATCACCGCGTTGTCGCGGTTCAAGGAAGTGTTTGTCATCGCCCGCAACTCGAGCTTCGTCTACAAGGGCCTGCCAGTCGATATCCGGCAGGTCGCGCGCGAGCTTGGCGTGCGTTACGTGCTCGAAGGCAGCGTGCGCAAAGCCGACAATCGGCTGCGCATCACCGGCCAGCTCATCGATGCGGCGACGCGCGCCCATCTCTGGGCCGACCGTTTCGACGGCGCGCTCGAGGACGTGTTCGATCTCCAGGACCGCATCACCGAGAGCGTGGTTGGCGCGTTGCTGCCGACGCTGCGCCAGGCCGAGATCGAGCGCGCTCGGCGCAAGCCCCCGGCCAGCCTGGACGCGTACGACTACGTCCTGCGGGCCGTGCCGCTCGTGACCGCGAACACGGTGGCCGAGGCCGGTGCGGCCGATAAGCTGCTCGAGATGGCGCTGCGCATTCAACCGGACTATGCCTATGCGCACGCCTTGATCGCCTTGGTCTACGGTCAGATTTTCCGCAGCGCGATCGGACCCGGGCGCGAGGAGGCGCGGTTGAAGGGGGTCGCGCATGCCCGGCAGGCCGTGAAACTGGGCGGCGACGACAGCGCGGTACTTGCTCCGGGTGGTTTCATGCTGCTGGTGATGGACAAGGACGTCGCCGGCGCGCGTGCCGCCCTCGATAGGGCGGTGGCGCGCAATTCGAACTGCGCAACCGCCTTCACGCACCGGGCGCTTGTGCTGGCGATCGCCGGCGAGCCCAAGCCGGCGATCGAGGATGCGAAGCGCGCCCTGCGATTGAGCCCGCTCGATCCCGCGAGCTACCTCGCACAGATGGCTCTGCTGATCGCCCACCTGTGGCTGCGCGAATACGACGACGCGGCCATCTGGGCGCACAAAGCCATCGATCTCGCCCCGCGCTATCCCATGAGCTATGCCTGGCTGATCGTCTCGGAGTGCGAGCGCGGCAACGTCGCCGAGGCCGAACGCCAGGTAAAGCGGCTGGCCTCCGTCCTGCCGGACTTGACGCCGATCACGCTGATCAAGCTGTTCGAGATCTTCCCGGAACCGGCGGCCTCGAAGTGCATCGCCGCACTGCGCGGTGCCGGGCTCGTTCCGGCGGCGTAACCCGCTGTCACCTTCACGGCCTCGTCGTGAAAGATTTCCTTTAAGACACGGGCTGGAGACCCCGACTTTGACGTCGCCGCCGCTCGGGCTCTGCGTGCTCGCGGAGAAACACCGCGACGTCCGCCTTCGAGCGGCACCCCTCCGTGACTCCGAACAGCAACGCGACGAGCTCGTCGTCGGAGGCGTCGACGCGCACATCGTTCAAGCGCAGGAAGGCGAGACAGCAGGCGAGGCCGACCCGCTTGTTCCCGTCAACGAACGGGTGGTTCTTGACGACGTGAAACAAGTACGCGGCGGCCTGCTCGTGGAGCGACGGATGCAGCGTCTCGCCGCCGAAGGTCGCCGCGGGCATGGCGAGCGCGGATTCCAGCAACCCGCGGTCCCGCAGGCCCAAGGTCCCTCCGTAGCGGTCGATCTGGTGGGCGTGGATGGCCAGCACCTCGTCCAGTGTCAGGAAGGCGGGCACGTCGGACGAGGGCGTGGCTCACTCGGCGAGACGACGAAACGCGCCAGCGTGCTCTCGATCGAGGTCATCCATGATCTTGCGCAGGCGTGCCGTGCGCCGCTTGGAACGGACGGGTGAGATGACGATCACGTCCCCGTCCGTGGAAACCTCGAGCTTCGTGTCGGCGTCTATACCGGTGGCGTCCAGAATCTGCCGGTCGAGCACGAGTGCCAGGCTGTTCCCCGTCCGTGTGAGCGTCTTCACCATCGTCCGTACATTGTGTACTTCCTGTACGAACATGACAAGTCTGCGAGCGACCTCGATCGGACGCGGACCCCGAACCGTTCCGGGTTGCGCGGGACATTCCGGGACGCTTCGGGACATTCTGAGCACGGGTCGTTCGTAGGCCACCCGACGTAACACCCAGAATCAGCAACGCTTCTCACAGCTTGCCGCGCCGGCCGTGTTTCTCCCGCCTCAACTTCCCAAGCTGGACGTCGCCGGTTCGGCCCCGGTCGCCCGCTCTTCCCGAAGGTGCCGACTCCTCGGGGCTTTTTTCGTGTCGAGAACGTCGTTCGCCGAGTCGTAGTAGGTTGAAAGCCTCACGGTACCGCGCACGGCTTCGGACGGCACACCCTGAAGTGCGTGACGACGTCGTCCGGCGTCGGGGCGGAGGGGCAGAACGTGACGCTGCCCGGAAAGGACCCTTCGAGCGTCTGCTGGCTGCCGTTGACGGTGAGCGTTGCGGTGAGCTGGCAGCCATAGACGCGCTGCTGCCCGACACAGCCGATGCAGCACGGCGGGTTGTTGTTCACGCCCGTGGCGGCGAAGCCGCCCGGCGCCGGAGCGCCATCGAAGAGTAACGAGCATTGCTGCGTAGCGGCGCTCGTGCTGCAGAATGTCTCGACGCCGTTGCAGTAGGCGATGCGAAGACCGTTCGGACCGCTTTGCACCGTGAGGCGCGCACACAGGGGGTCGCTCGGCGGGCAACCGAGGACAAACCCGGAAATGGAGGTGATTTCCATCGTGCCCTGCCACTCCCCAAGGACGTTCGCGGGATGCGTGTCCACCGTGAGCGTCCGGTCGCTCGTCGAGACCGCCCACGACGTCGGCAGCCCCGCGGCGAGCCCGCGCACCGAGCCGGCGAGGCCGAAGATACTCATGACCGCGCGCTTCGCTTTGCCCGCGCTGGCGATCGACCTGATCACCACTCTCGCGCCGGCCGGCAACAGCGCGGCGATCGCCCCTTGGACGTTCACGACCTCGGCGACGTTCTTGGCGTGTGCCTCCACCTTGACGAAGCCGACGTACGAGTCCGACAGGCACGTCTCGTCGGGACAGCCGCCGACGGCGTCACCGTCGACCGTGCTGACGTTGTTGTTCGTGCCATCGCGGAGGGCGAGCAAGAGATGGAAGCGGTTGCTGAAATCGGACGTGACCTCGACGCGGCGCTGCCCGCCAGACTCGAGCATCGTGGCGGTGTAGGTGTGGCCCTCGCGGAGGTTCGTGTCCGATTCGCCGACGCCGAGCCCGCCCTGCGGGATTCCCACGATCACGATCTGCGCCGTCTTCGGATTGATGAGCTCCCAGCTCTGGACCCGCGGATCGGGGAGGTTTGGATCGGCCGGGATCGCCAACGACACGACCTGCATCGCCGCCCGCGCGTGCACGGTCGCGGCACTCGCGGCCGGCTCGAAGCTCAAACCGAGCGGCCCCGCGATTCCGAGTGCCAGGTGCTCCGGTCCGTCTCCAACGATCGGCACGGCGTCGAGGAGCACCGGGGAGGCGCCGTGCGGGACCGTGGTGAAGCCGGCGTCGTCGAGGAACGCGTTGGAGAACCACGTGCCGCCGATCGAAAGGTCGCCGAGTGGCAGTGCCAGTGTCGCCGGCGGCTCGACCGCCGCCACGATCGGGACGCCTTTCCCTTTTGGGCGAACGCGCAGCCGGACGAGGCCGGCGACACCAGCCGCGCCGGGCGGACCACCGGCATCGTCGAGCGCGATCTCGACATCGCCACGGAGCGTCTTCTTCCCCGGAGTGAGGATGCAACTCCCGGCGTCCAGCTTCGCCGAGATGCCGGTGTCGGTCGTGACGAGCGCGTCGGCGGCGAGACACCCGAGCTTGTCGAGGGTCACGCGGATCGAGCCTGTGCCGGTCGCGACCGCAGGGTCGACGCATCGCGGCACGCCACCGGTGTCGACGGAGCCGACGTCGCACGGCGAGCGGGTGGCGTCGAACTCCTCGTGGAGCTTCGCCGCGCTGAACTTCCCATGCATCGTCGCGCATGAGGGATCGATGGTGGCGATAACCTTGGCCTTGACACCCACGCCACCGCAGAACCCCGCGGGCCACGCGGCCTTCACGGCGGTACCGTCCTTGGTGCCCTTGAGCTTCGCGGCGATCGCGGGGCACGCACCCGTGATCGCGAGGCGTCCGGCGCCGTCGAGCACGAGCGTCTGCACGGTGCTTCCCGCCAGGCCGTCGCCGATGGGCGGCCCGGAAAGGACCCATTGGCCTGGTCCACACACAGGCGGCGCGGCTATGGCCGCGATGCTCCGGGTCGCGGACGCGACGGGGGCTACGCATGCCATGAAGACGAGGATCCCGGCGCGCATCTTAAGAAGCCGCTACCATCTTCTCAGGTCGCCGGACAACAGAATTGGTGGGGAGCAGCGAAACTCAGAAGACCAGGCGCCTGCCAAACCTCGATGGTCGACGAACTCAGAGGGACCAGCACAGAGCCTCGCATGCTCGCCGGGGATCTTCGGCGGGCCGGTCGGGTTCGTCTGTTCATCCTTGGCATCGTGAGCAGCCAAGGGCGATACCACAAAGGCCAACAGCCCCAATACGATCGCGTCGTCTCGTTTCGTGCGTCCCTATCTTGTCCGTGACGTATCTTACGACCGCGTGCGGCTGTATGCTTTCGTATCAGGCGGGTCGTTGGCCACGCTCCGTGCGCGCGGCGCGCCGACGTCTGAAAGGGAGATGCATGACAACCAAGGGAAACAAGATGACTTCGCTCACCAGTGAATTGCTCACCGGGCGCTTGTCCGTCCATCAGGCACCGTGTCTCTCGCTGTACCAGCCGACCCACCGGCGGCGTCCCGAAAACCAGCAGGACCCGATCCGCTTCCGCAACCTCGTGAAAGGGTTGGAAGCCTCGCTTCGGCAGGGGTATCCGGCCGTCAATGTCGGGCTGCTGCTGGAACCATTCAACGCCCTCGCACACGACGATGACTTCTGGAACCACACGCTGGATGGACTGGCGGTGCTGGGCGGGCCGGGCATGTTTCGAGCCCTTCGGCTTCCGCAAACGGTCGCGGAATTGGTCGTCGTGTCCGATACCTTCCACGTCAAACCGCTGCGACGGTTTTTCCAGTCGGCCGACCGCTACCAGGTCCTCGGATTGAGCCTCCACACGGTCCGCTTGTTCGAGGGAAACCGTCATGCGCTCGACGAGGTCGATCTCGTCCCGGGAGTGCCACGAACGATGACCGAGGCGCTGGGGGAAGAGCTGACCGAACCGTACCGGACCGTCGCCTCCTACGGTGGCGCCGGCGGGGCAAGTATACCCGCGCGGCACGGCCACGGCGGCAAGAAGGACGAGGTGGACATCGACGCGGACCGGTTCTTTCGCGCCATCGACCGTGCGGTCCTGGAGCACTATTCCCGGCCTTCGGGCCTGCCGCTGATCTTGGCCGCGTTGCCGGAGCATCACCATCTCTTCCATCACGTCAGTCAGAACCCGCTTCTGGTCGCGGAAGGAATCAAATTCAACCCCGATTCCCTCCCCATCGAGAAACTCAGGGAGCTCGCCTGGCAGACCGTCGAACCGCACTATGCGGCGCAGCTGGCGGCGCTCAGCGACGAGTTCGAGCACGCGCGATCCAAAGGGGTTGGGAGTGACGATCTGGCGCAGGTTGCGGAAGCCACCACGTCCGGGCGGGTCGCGACCCTGCTGATCGAGGCTGACCGCCAGATCGCCGGCCGGCTCGACGGAACGACGGGTCGGATCGAGCTCGCGGACCTGAGCGATCCGCACGTGGACGACTTGCTCGACGATCTCGGCGAGCTGGTCGCGAATATGGGCGGAAAAGTCGTGGTGATTCCCGCCGAGCAGATGCCGACGCAAACGGGGTTGGCCGCCACCTATCGATATTGAGCGATCCGAAGGAGGGAGGAGATAATGCAGATCCAGATCAATACCGACGACAATATCGAAGGTCGCGAGGAGCTCGCCGATCAGGTCAAAGGTGTGGTCGAGAGTGCCCTCGAGCGATTCAGCGATCGGATCACGCGGGTGGAGGTCCACCTCAGCGACGAAAACGGCCGCAAGAGCGGCCAGGACGACAAGCGGTGCATGATCGAGGCTCGCGTGGCGGGTCGCCAGCCCACCGCCGTCACGCACCAGGCTGCGACCTTGGACCAAGCAGTCGACGGCGCCGCCGAGAAGTTGAGGCGCTCCCTCGAAAGCACCCTAGCGCGACTGGCGGATCACTAGCCTCGAGGGCCGCCGCCGGGGCGTATGACTCCCCCGGTCCCGAATCGGCCCAGGAATGACCTCACGAAGGAGCTGCTTCATGAAGATCCGCATCGCGGTGGTAGTCGATGACACGGGCAAGTGGAACTCCTACGGCTGGTCGGGCAGCACTGACGAGGGCAGCATGAGCACGGCCATAGACGGCCTTGATTCCGACCGCGACTATAGCCGCTTCTTCGTCGAGGCCGAGATCCCCGACTCCAAGCCCGTCCCGACCATCAAGGCGAGCAAGGTGGAGGAAGCCTAAAAGCGATCAGGTCGTCGAGTTGGGGGAGGCGGTACGCAGGCCAGTCGTCTCACGCGTCGCAGGCCGGAGGCGGCATCTGGCTGATCGGATGGCTTGAATGCCTCAATGGCTCGGTCCGTGCTCACGGGCCGGCGGCGGCGCAAGGCGGAGCGACGCTGGTTGGCAAGTCCACAACCTGGACTGCCTACGGCAATACACCCGATGGCAGGTCGACTTTGCGACTTTCGGACTCGGCACGGAACCATCGCCCCTTGAGCCATTCGAGAATGAACAGGCTGAACAGGCCGGCCCCCGCACTGGCACCAAGATCATCCAGATGTAGGCGACCGAAATGAAACAGTGAGCGCGCTGGGGGCCAGCACAGGGCGGCCGCAAGCAACGCGCTTACGCCTCCGAGGAGGATCAAGAGCGAGCGGTTGGGTAGTAGAAAGGCGCGGATGAGCGAAGCGGAAAACGATCGGTTGACCAGGATCAATCCCATGTTGATGAGCACCAGCACGGTGAAGACGAGCGCCCGCATGTCCGCCTCGGGGAGCCCGATTCGGGCCGCGCTGATGAGCGCCCCGGTGAGAATGGCGAGCGCAACGAGACCTTGAACCACCGCCCACAGGATGCGCCGCGGCAGTAGCAAGGGGCTCGCGGGATCCCGGGGTGGTCGCTGCATCACGTCCTCTTCTTCCTCCTCGGCTTCGAACACGACCGAACACGCCGGGTCGATCACCATCTCGAGAAACGCAATGAGAATGGGTGTGAGGATGAGCGGCAAGCCCAGGAGCAGTGGCAACAGCGCGAGCCCGGCGATGGGAATGTGAACGGCGACGATGTACTCGACGGCCTTGCGCAGGTTGTCGTAAATGCGCCGTCCGAGGCGGATGGTCTTCACGATGGAGCCGAAGTCGTCGTCGAGCAGTACGATCGCCGAAGCTTCGCGGGCGACATCGGTGCCGCGGCCCCCCATGGCGATACCGATGTGGGCGGCCTTGATTGCCGGGGCGTCGTTGACGCCATCCCCGGTCATGGCCACGATTTCGCCGTTGGCTTTCAGGCTTTGGACGATGCGCAGCTTCTGCTCGGGTCGAATGCGCGCGAAGATCGAGGTGAATTTCACCTTCGCGGCAAGCTGCTCGTCCGACATTGCTTCGAGATCGGCGCCGCTCACAACTTGCATCGACTCCAGCCCAGCCTGTTTCGCGATGGCCGCGGCCGTTGCCGGGTAGTCGCCGGTGATCATGACCACGCGGATGCCGGCCGACCGGCACTCGGCAACGGCGCCGGGCACGTTCGAACGCAAGGGGTCGGTAAACCCGACGAGCCCGACGAACTCGAAACTCAAGCCGCGCAGGGATTCTGGCAGGCTTTGCCCCGAGGCGAGATCGTTCAGGGCGATCTTGGCAACGCCGAGCACGCGGATTCCCTCCCGGGCCTGCGCGTCGGCCTGCTCGCCGATACGCGCGAGCCGGTCGGGAGGGAGATGACACAGCTCCGCGATCGCTTCGAGCGCGCCCTTGGCGTAGGCCGTCCGGCCACGAAGGCCTTCCTCGGACAGGACGTTCGCGACGGCAAACAAGTCGGGGCGCAGGCCGTAGGACCGGAGGATGTCCAGCCGTGCCAATTGCTCGCAGCTGGCATCGATCTCGGTGGCTGCCAGCGCATGGATGGCCACATCCATCGGATCGCTGGGGTGGCGAGGACAAGCGAACAGCGCGGCTTCCAGGATGTCCCGGATGACATCCGCGACCGGGCCGCGTTCGTCCCGATTCCAGCTGGCGGTCTCGCCGAGGATGCACACCACCTGCATGCGGTTTTCCGTCAGCGTGCCGGTTTTGTCGGTGCATAGCACCGTGGTGGCGCCCAGGGTCTCGATCGCCGCCGCGCGGCGCGTGAGCACACGGGCGCGGGAAATGCGCCACGCGCCCATGGCCATGAACACGGTCATGACCAGCGGAAACTCTTCCGGCAGCAGGGACATGCCCAGCGCGATTCCACCCAGCAACGCCTCCAGCCAGGAGCCGCGCAGCAGGCCGTAGAGGAGGACCATCAGCCCACCGGCCATCGCGCCGACAATGGCGAAGTCGCGTATCAGCCACTGCATCTGGACCTGCAGATGCGGCTGCTCCGTCTCGATCGTCTGCAGCGCCCGTCCGATCTTACCCATCTCGCTGCGGAGGCCCGTCGCGTGAACCCGTGCTTGTCCGGTGCCGCGCACGACCAGGGTTCCGGCGAACAGGTAGGGGAGGTCTTCGCCACCCGGTCCCAGTACGCCGGCTCGATTTCCGGTCTCTGCGGAAGCCGGTGCGACCGCCTTCCGCACCGGAACCGACTCACCGGTGAGCAGCGATTCGTCGAGCAGCAAATCGTCAGCCGTCAGGAGGGTCGCGTCCGCTGCAACGCGGTCGCCCTCTGCAATCACCAGCAGGTCGCCGCAGACCACCTCCCTGCCTGCGATGTGCAGGCGCTCGCCATCGCGGACTACCAGTGCGCGCGGACTCGCGAGGTTACGGAGCGCGTCCAGTACCCGTTCGCTGCGCGACTCCTGGACGATGGTGATGCTCACTGACAAGGACGCAAACACCAGCAGGAGCAGCGCCTCGATGCGGTCGCCGAGCAGTAGGTAAACGATGCCGCCACCGATTAGGAGGGCGAACATGGGCTGACGGAGGACCTCCAGCAAGATGCGCAGCACGCCGCGGCGATCCGGCGCTGGCAGCTCGTTGTAGCCCTGCGCTTTCAGGAGGCTGGCCGCCTGGTCCGAGCTCAGGCCAGCATGGGATGTGACTCTCAAGAGAGCTGAGTTCGCCTGAGGGATGGCGGCCGCGCTTGTACGGGAATCATGGCAGGAGCGTCGAGGCGCCTTTGTTTAGACCGTTCAGCCGGTTTTGTCGTAGGGGGTCCATGGACACCTGCTTACCAGGTCACGACCGCTGGGGCTGCTCCTCGGTTCCCGGCAACGGAAATGCGAATTGGGGTTCACCGTCGACAACGTCCGCGCGCGCGGGCAGGCGTTCCGTTACATCCGGCCAGGACGGCCTGAATGGAGGGCACATGAGTTTCATTCTGCTTGGGCTCGTCGTGGGCATCCTCAGTGGTGTGCTGGGACTGGGAGGCGGCGTCTTCTCGGTTCCCGCCTTGATCGTCTTTTTTCACTTCGGCCCTTACGAGGCTCAAGGCACCTCTCTGGCGGTCCTCATTCCCCCCTATCGGGCTCTTCGCGGCGTTGGAGTACTACCGGAAGGGCTACGTTGATGTTTCGGTGGTCGGGTTCATCTGCCTCGGGTTCGTCGTGGGGGCATACGCCGGAGCCTTGTTTGTCGACCGTACTTTTCCTCCGTCCGCGAAGATTGCCGGAGCACGCCTCGCCGCACCCCGTCGTCGTATTGTAAACAGACGATGAAACACGCTCCGCAGTCAGCCTCTTCGATAACACCGTCCGCGGCTACTGGAAGCCGCCCTTCTGGCTGACCTTGCTCATCGAGGCCGCAAGTGGTTGCTATCATCCGTCACGCCACGAACGATGTGGGCCCGAACATGCAGTCGCGCGCGAAGTGAGTAGCACCTCGGGTTGGGAGTGAGACGGAAGCTGTCCGCGGACACTCGGCGCCGCGCTTCGACGATGTGGCCCCAGAACGCGAGGTGGCGGAACGGGAGCGGAAACCTCCGGAATGCGAGAGTCGAGAAACCGGCCTGAGAGAAGGCGCTCTCGAGCTCTCCCGCCGTGTAGAGGTTCGCGTCCCACCAGCGGCCGATGAGTGGTCGCATGAGCCGGGTTCGCTTGGTGACGAAGAGCAAGAGGCTGCCGTCTGCGTTCAGCCGCTCACGAAGGCCAGCCAGCGCGTCAACCAGCCGCTCGCGGGGAAGGTATTCCATCATGGAGGCGGAAACGATCAGGTCGTAGTTGCTCCATGACCCTGGAAGCGAATCCAGTCGGAGAACATCGGCCTGCACGACGGCGATGTCCATGATCGCCCGCCTTTGCATAGTCTGGCGGAAGCGCTCGATCATTGCCGGAGTGAGATCGAAACCGTTCAACTGCCCCGGATTCAGATCGCGCCTGAGGAGAGCCTCGCGCAGCGCGAGGGTGACGATACCGGTCCCGCAGCCCGCATCGAGAACGCGGAGACCGGAACGTAGGAGGGGCGACCCAACGAAGTAGGCGCGCAGTCCCTGCGGATATCCGACGAGGCGGACAAAGTGCACATAGCTTTGCGCTCTGTCTGTATACAGCTGGGCCGGGTCGGACGGGCGGCTCATCGTGGCGCGTATCAGACGACTTCTGGTTTGCGGGCTCGGATGGTCAGGGAGCGGACCGTGTCGGCAACGCGTTCGACGTCGATTCCAGCCGCTCTTGCTTGGTGCAGCATTGATTCCGGAACCATGGTGAGCGCCACCGCCCCGAAGCTTTTGTCGCTCACGACCTCGATATCGGAAAGGCCGGCCGCAGTGATCGTTGCGAGGTACGTACCGCGCAGCGCGGCACCGGCGATGCAACCGGTCAGCGCTGTCACGTCGGCAGCAATCACCTCTGGAAGCGGCTCGTTGAGTACGACATCGCTGATCACCATCCGCCCACCGGGGCGCAGGGCGCGGGCGACCTCGCGGTACACCGCAGACTTGTCGGGGACCAGGTTGATCACGCAGTTGGAGAGCACCACGTCGACACTGGCGTCTTCGACCGGCAACCCCTCGAGGTAACCCTTGCGAAACTCGACGTTCGTGAAGCCAGCCTGCTGCGCATTGGCGCGGGCCTTGGCAAGCATCTCGTCGGTCATGTCGACGCCGATCACGCGTCCGGTCGGGCCCGATCTCACGTGCTGCCAGGAAAGCGTCGAAGCCGGCGCCCGATCCCAAGTCGAGCACGGTTTCGCCTGCCTCCAGGGCGGCCACGGTGAGCGGCGCGCCGCACCCCACGCCGAGGTTGGCGCCCTCCGGAACCGCTGCGGTATCGGCCGCCGAGTAGCCGATCCGCTCCGCGATCTCCGCCGGCCGCGATCCGCAGCAACCCGCGGCGGGATTCATGCCGCCGTCGCGTGCAACCTCTGCGTAACGCTCTCGTACGAGCTCGCGAACCTCTTCTGGCTGTGCCGTTCGTGGAATAGACATACGGTTCCCCTTTCGTTTGTCGTCAGTTCAGGCGTTTCGGCGCGATCTTCGCCGGGCAGCATAGCGGGATGATCGACCGGAACTGTTCGAGCATCCGCTCCATTCGGGTGACGATGCTGGTCCCGTCCAGCTCGAAAAACACGCGCCGCCCGACCTTTTCTCGCCGCAGCACGCCGGCGTGATGCAGGACAGCGAGATGGCGTGAGACTACGGATTGGTCCTGCGGTACCTGGGCGGCGATCGTCTGCACGTTGGAGCGTCCGCACGCGGTCAGAAGCTTCACGAGCTCGAGGCGTACCGGTTCGCACAAGGCGCGGAACAGTTGCGAGTCGACGATCGCGACCAACTCGCGGGCGGCGCGCTCACGATTGCGCCGAGCCGCAGCGGGGGTGGGAGCAGGGATTGTCACTACCAGAAGGCATACTTGCGCATGCGTGCATATGTCAAGGGCTTTCGCTGCGATCCCTTGTCGCTCACGCGATTTCGCCGCTTCACGCACGCCCGTTGAATTCGACGTTCAGTCTTCGGGTCTGGACGTCGGAGCATAGGTGACCGGGTCACCGGGCTTACGCACGATGGCGGGCGAAGCACTGCACTTGAGGGGGTCGCTGGTGCGCGAGGGCGCGAGGACCCCGTCGCGGAGTTGCACCGCCCGCGTCAGGCCGCGCAGCATCCCGTCGAACACCCAAGCGTGCAGGGGGTAGATCCCATACCAATACAGCAGGCCGAGCAGACCGACCGGATCGAATACCGCGGTCTGTCGGATCATCGCACCGTTGCCATCCGGCTGAACGTCGAATTCCAACCAGGCACGCCCGGGAAGCTTCATCTCCGCGACCAGCCGCAGCCGGCGGTCGCGCTCGTAGGCCTCAACGCGCCAGAAATCGACGGCCTCCCCTATCGCGAGTTCCTCCGGATGGCGCCGGCCGCGCCGTAGCCCGACACCGCCCGACCAGAGGTCGATCAAGCCACGCAGCCGCCACAACCAGTTGGCGTAGTACCAGCCGGTCGCGCCCCCGATCCGGCGAACTGCGGCGAATGTCGCGGCCGGACAGGCGGCCACGTGAGCCGTACGCGAATCGACGAGCCGAGTCCCGAAGCGCATTCCACCCCACGCTCTCGGCGTACCCGCTGATGAAATGGCGTCCGACCACCGTGTGGTTGCGTACTCGTGATCCTCGTTCAGCATCGCGCGCTGAACCGCCTCGCGTAACCCCATCGGTCGGATCCCGAACACCTGCAAGGCGCGATCGTCGTGCACCGTGCTTTCGTTCTCCACGCTTTCGATGAGCTTGCGGCCGACGCGTGCGTACACTGGAGTGGTGAGTCCCAACCACAAGCTCGAGAGCCGCGGCGTCAACAGCGGCACGGGAATCATCCGTCGCCGCAAGCCGCGCTGCCGGGCGTACTCCTGCATGATCCCGGCATAGGAGACGCGATCCGCACCACCGATCTCGAATATCCCGTCTCGACCGCGTGGAAGCTCGATGGCGGCCAGCAGGTACGCGAGCACGTCCTCGATCCCGATCGGCTGCGCCGGCGTGCGCACCCAACGGGGACAGATCATGACCGGCAGACGTTCGACCAACCCGCGGATGAGCTCGAACGACAGACTGCCCGATCCGAGAATGATCGAGGCGCGCAGCTCGGTCACGGGGACTCCGCTCGCGCGCAACGCCGTCCCGGTTTCCTGTCGGCTGCGCAGGTGCGTCGAGAGCCGTGCGGTGTTGTCGGCGAGCCCGCCCAGGTAGATGATGCGCCGTACACCGGCTCCGCGTGCTGCCGCTCCGAAGTTCAGAGCCGCCAGCCGGTCCTGCTCGACGAAGTCGCCGGCCGACCCCATCGAGTGCACCAGGTAGTAGGCCGTGTGCACACCAGCGCACGCAGCCGGCAACGTGGTGGCATCCAGACAATCGCCAGCGACGATTTCGGTCTTCGGGTCCACCCGAGAGGCCAGGAACTCGGGCCGCCGCGCCAGACAGCGGACCAGGTAGCCAGCCTCCTGCAGTGCTCGCAGCAGTCGCCCCCCCACGTAGCCGGTGGCACCGGTCAACAGGATCTTGGGTTTGGCTGTTGAAGGGCTGTTCATGGCGTGCCGAAGTTGCTTGTTGTCGTCACGCCGTGGTTCCCGCGAGCAACCGGGCGAGTTCGTTCTCGGTCGCAGACAGGGTGTCGAGCACCAGCCCGCGAAAAGACCTGATCGCCAATGCCACCGCGCCGGCCTCCGCGCCCCCCAACCACAACTCGCATTCCCGCGGCAGGGCCGCCTGAAGGGCTCCCACCTCCCGGATCGCGCGAGTACGGTCGCGGGCGCCTACGATGCTCAAGCCCACAATGCGCGCGCGCGCGCCCGGCCGCCGAAGCGATGTCGGCCGCCGGCAGGTCGACGCCGAGATGGACGACGGTCGAGCCCGCATCCCGCGCGAGCAGGGCAACCGACAGCACACTGATCTCATGCCGCTCGCCGGCAGGGGTCGCAAGTACGATGGGGCGTCCCGTCGTCGTTCGGCCGCGCAGCAGGCCGCCGAGCAGATTCCGCAGTGTTCCCGTGAGCAGATGCTCCTCGCGGATCGATTGATTGCCCTCCGCCCAGCGTGCCGCGACCCGGTAGACGAGCGGCGCCACGACGTCACGCACGAAGGTGCGGATCCCGAGGCCGACGACGGCATCTCCGAGCAGACGCGTGATGCTCGCTTCGTCGAAGGAAGCCAATCGCTCCATCACGCGGGTGACGACCTCTTCGCATGCCGAGGCCGCCTCCGAGCTCTCTAGGCGTCCTTCTCGACGAAGGTCGGAATGTTGGCGATCACGTACCAGTCGCCCATGAAGCGCGGCAGGTCGACGTGAGGGACGATGGGCGGTCGCGCCGCAGCGCAGCCGGCACAGGCAATCCCACCGGGGACCGGCATTCCCGTGGCTCTGCCCGCCCTGGATGACGGCGCTGGTGCGCCTACGCTCTTGGTCAGCCAGGAGGCTCAAGAGCATGGCCGAGTCCGCCTATGTCGCCGTGATCCTCGAGGACGTAGAAAGTGAATTCAGCATCTAGTTTCCCGATGTGCCGGGCTGCTTCATGCGAGGCGCCACCCGCGACCAAGCCTGCCGCTTCGCGGCGGAGACGTTGGCATTCCACCTGGAGCGGTTCGCCACGCGTCACTTGGTGCGGCCCTTGACGCGAAGCCTCGAAGCCCTCCGCACGCACAACCCATCCACGTGGTGCCGGACCGCCACCCCGTCCACCGAACAGGGCCACTTCAAGGTGCGAGTACGAGCGAGCATGATGAACAAGATGCCCAATGACGCCACACTTGCTCGCCAGCGATGCCGGTTCGTTGCTACGCACCGCAGAGCGGAGTTAGTGTCCCAGCGGCCAGTGGAAATTCGGGAGAGGATGTCCCGTCCTGACGATTCCGCTCGGGAACTATGGACAATCGCCGTCGGAATGGCTGGGAAACGATCGATGGCGGAAAGATCGCTTGTGATAGCGCCCCCTGCCGACACCGTCGTTTCACGGTGGCCGGCGCCAAGGTCGCGCGCATCGCTCCGTCGGCGGTGTTGTCGGTCCCTGGAGTCCCGATGAGGACCTCGTCGCGTCGCGTGGGCGCCGGATACGCCAAGAGCTCGCAACCATGGGTCTCGTCGGGTCATCGATCCGGACGCGGGGGATGGGTCTGAGCAGGCCGGGCCGTACCGACCATGCGGAGTCACGCATGCTCGATCGGATCCAACGCTGCGCGTTCAGCTACTTTATGCACGAGACCAATCGCGCCAACGGCTTGGTGCGGGACAAGACCCGTGCGGACTGGCCGGCGAGCATCGCGGCGGTGGGATTGGGCCTCACCACGTATCCGGTCGGCGTCGAGCGTGGGCTCGTCTCGCGGACCGAGGCTGCGGAGCGCACGCTCACCACACTCCGATTCTTCTGGCAGAGCCCTCAGGGGCCCGAGCGCGAGGCGACAGGGTACAAAGGGTTCTACTATCATTTTCTCGACCTGCAGACCGGCGCGCGGGCCTGGCAGTGCGAGTTGTCGACGGTGGACTCGGCCCTGTTACTGGGCGGCATGCTGACGGTCGCGGCCTACTTCGACGGCGATACGCCGGTCGAGCGCGAGATCCGCGACCTCTCCGAAAGGTTGTACGTGCGTGTCGATTGGCAATGGGCCCAGAATGGCGGAGCGACCGTGACCCACGGATGGAAGCCGGAGGGCGGATTCCTGCCGTACCGATGGGAAGGGTACGACGAGGCGCTGCTGCTGTACGTGCTCGGGCTCGGGTCGCCGACGCACCCGCTCTCCACAAAGAGCTATCGGGCGTGGGCGTCGACATATCAATGGAGGACTGTCTACGATACCCAATACCTGTACGCGGGACCGCTGTTTACGCACCAACTCTCCCACGTCTGGATCGATTTTCGCGGGATCCAGGATGCGTTCATGCGCGAGTACGGGATCAACTACTTCGAGAACACCCGACGTGCCACCCTCGTGCAACAGCAGTACGCTATCCGAAATCCCAGCGGTTACGCGCGATATGAGAAGTTCTGCTGGGGGATCACCGCGAGCGATGGACCGGGTGAAGTCACTCTCGAGGCGGATGGCGTCAGGCGGCGGTTTTTCGACTACCGCGCCCGGGGAGTGCCCGACGGCCCCGACGACGGCACGATCGCTCCGTGGGCAGTGGTCGCGTCGCTGCCTTTCGCGCCGGAGATCGTGCTGCCGACGATCGCGCATTTCGACCGTCTCCACCTGTCGGACGATCATCCGTATGGGTTCAAGGCGACGTTCAATCCGACCTTTCCCGATGGCACCGGTTCCCCACTGGGTTGGGTGTCGCCATGGCACTTCGGCATCAACCAGGGGCCGATCGTCGTGATGATCGAAAACCATCGATCGGGACTGGTATGGCGATTGACACGCAGATGTCCGTCCATCGTCGCCGGGCTGCGGGCCGCCGGATTCACCGGCGGATGGTTGTCGAGCGACGACCGACGCGCGTGAGGGTCGAAATGCAGGCGGGGAAGGGCGAGCGCGGGCCGGTGGAAGTGATCCACCTCGTACGGTGGCTCGTGACTCAGGAGATCGAGGAGCTCGGCCGCGTGGATACGCTCCGCCGGGAGGGCCGATCGTCATGAGCCTCGGCTATCCCCAGCCGCTCTATCTCCTGCCGTTCGGAACCGACGAGCAGCAGGTGGCACGCTGGCTGACTGTGGTCGCGGCGGTGCCGGGATTCATCGGTTTTGCGGTCGGGCGCACCGCCTTCTGGGATGCGCTAACGGGAGTGGGCCGCGATCTGCGACCGGGGGCGGACGCCGTGATCGGAGGCAGCTGAAATGGGGAGGACTACCGGTGCCGCGGCGGCGTCCGATGCGCTGGTGCTGTTCGGCGTGACGGGCGACCTCGCCCACAAGATGATCTTCCCAGCACTCTACGCGATGGCGAAGCGAGACGTGCTCAATGTGCCGGTGATCGGCGTTGCCTCCCCACCCTGGAGTCTGGCACGGCTGCGCAGGCGCGCCGCGGATGGAATACGGAAAGCGGGCCGGGTCGACGATGCACGGGCCCTCCGCCATGTGCTCTCTCAGCTTCGGTATTTGAGCGGCGACTACAATGACGCCAGCACTTTCACGGCGCTCAAGCAGGCATTGGGCGACGCCCGACGTCCGGCGCACTACCTCGCCATTCCGCCGTCGCTGTTCGCGACGGTGATTGCGGGGCTCGGTGCCGCGGGCCTGGCGGATCACGCGCGTGTCATCGTCGAGAAGCCCTTCGGTCGCGACCTGGCGTCCGCCCGCAAGCTCAATCGCGTCGCGCGGTCGGTATTTCCCGAGGATGCGATCTTCCGCATCGATCACTTCCTCGGGAAGGAAGCGATCATGAACATCCTCTATTTCCGCTTCGCGAATTCGTTCCTGGAGCCGATCTGGAACCGCAACTACGTGGCCAGCGTCCAGATCACACTGTCCGAAGAGTTCGGTGTGAACGGCCGCGGCGCGTTTTACGAAACGGCCGGCTGCCTGCGCGACGTGATCCAGAACCACCTCTTCCAGATCGTCGCCCTTCTGGCCATGGAGCCGCCGGCCTACCCGGGCTTCGGCGCCGTGCACAGTGAGAAGGCCGCGGTCTTTCACGCGATGCGGCCGCTCAAGACCGCCGAGGTGGTCCGCGGCCAGTACACCGGCTACCGGAAGGAGCCCGACGTGGCGCGGACCTCCGATGTCGAGACCTTCTGCGCCGTGCGGTTGTTCATCGACTCGTGGCGGTGGGAGGGGGTGCCGTGGTACCTGCGCTCCGGCAAACGGCTACCAGAAACGGCGGCCGAGGTCTTCGTCCAGCTCAAGCCGCCACCGCAACGGCTCTTCGCCGACTCGGCACCGGCGGCCGGCCGGGCCAACTATCTGCGCTTCCGGCTCTCCCCCAACTCCGCCGTCGCTCTCGCCGCTCGCGTCAAGCGCGTCGGCAAAGAGTTCATCGGCGACCAGCGCGAGCTTTATCTCGTCGATCACCAAGCCGGGGAGGAGGCGCCGTACGAGCGGCTCTTGACCGATGCCATGGCCGGCGACGGTGCCCTGTTCGCGCGCGAGGATGCGGTCGAGGCTGCTTGGGCGGTGGTCGATCGAGTCCTGAAGACGCACCGCCGCGTCCGTCCCTACAAGCCAGGAAGCTGGGGACCCAAGGAGGCGGATGCGCTCATCGCCGCCGACGGTGGCTGGCGCGACCCCAGGCTCGACGAAGCAACCGCGTGACGTCAGCGGAAGCGGACGTGGGACCGGACCGTCCGCGTAGAAGCACGCACGTAGAATTGCGAGGCTATGCACCTCGTCGCTCCCCTCCTATAGAACGAGAAGCATGGGGATGGACGCGAACCTTCATCTCGCACGAGAGGAAGGGCCGGCCGATGTCGGACGGATTGGCTACACATATTCGGAGCCGAAGCAGCGATCAAAGAGCTTCAACGTCGAGCTTCGACATGAAGCATCTGTCCCTCGTGGACAGGCGCTCTCACATCGACGAGTATGTCGGTCGACTTCCATGAGGAAGCAATGGCGATGAAAAGAACGAGCACGTTGTCGGCCTTGTTCTTCGCGCTAATTCTGAGTGCCGGCATAGGCCTAGCGCTAGTCATGTATGGTGCGGCTGTGAATGCGACCAGTATCGGGATTGGGGTCGTAGCCCTCGCTCTTGCGGTGGTCGTCTCGAGCGCCATCAATATCGCTGATCAATGGGACCGGGCGGTGGTGTTGCGCCTGGGCAAGTTTCACGCCTTGAGAGGACCAGGCCTATTCTTCATCATCCCCATCATCGACAGCGTCCCCTATTGGATTGACACCCGTGTGCGTACGGCGTCCTTCAAGGCTGAAAAGACTCTAACCAAAGACACGGTGCCGGTGGATGTGGATGCTGTGCTGTTCTGGAAGGTGATGGATCCGCAAAAGGCGGTCTTAAATGTGGCCGACTATAATAGCGCCATCGGCTGGGCGTCCCAAACGGCCTTACGTGATGTCATCGGCAAGACTCAGCTGTCCGACATGCTCGAGGGTCGGGGAAAACTCGGGACGGAGCTACAGAAGATCATCGATGAGCGTACCGAGCCCTGGGGCATCAACGTCATCTCGGTAGAGGTCAAGGATGTCCTGATTCCATCGGGCCTGGAGAATGCGATGTCGATGCAAGCTCAAGCAGAAAGAGAGCGGCAAGCTCGGGTGATTCTGGGGGATTCTGAGCGTCAGGTGGCAGAGAAATTCGTCGTGGCTGGTGAAATGTATGCCGAACATCCCGTCGCATTCCATCTGAGAGCCATGAACATGCTGTATGAAGGTTTGAAGCAGAACGCGACGATCGTCGTCGTCCCCAGTACGGCACTAGAGAGCATGCAGCTGGGCAATACCTCTGGAATCATCGCGCTCACCAAGCAACTGCAACAAGAATCGGGAAACAAGCAGAAGGCAATTGAGGGTCAGGAGGGCGAAGCGGCTTGATCGTCTGACGCCGCGCTGTGGGCGCGGTCGGTGAATTTGTCGCTGAGTAGACAAACTCCGCCGAAGAATCTGGGCCGGTCGTGTCGGAATCGCTAGGAAGCGTTAAGCCGTTGTCTCGTCGTACGTTTGGTCTCCAGGTGATCGGTAGGCGGGCTGGACGCGCATCGAGACACCCATCCGACGACGACGATCGCCTGACGGAGGCGCGAGCATCGGCCACGCGGTGAGCTTCGGGGTGTCGGTCAGCGTCGCTGGGATGGCGGCCCGCGCTCAGAGAAAAGTGGAACAAGGAAATATGCAAGGCATGAAAGCTCATACTCTGACTCCCGAATTACTCCAGAAGATGGACGCCTACTGGCGCGCCGCAAACTATCTGTCGGTCGGACAGATCTATCTCTACGACAATCCGCTCCTGAAGGAGCCGCTCAAGCTGTCGCACGTGAAGCCGCTGGTGGTCGGGCATTGGGGCACGACACCCGGACAGAACTTTATTTACGTGCATTTGAACCGAATCATCAAGCAGTACGACCTGGATATGTTCTATGTCGCCGGCCCCGGTCACGGCGGTCCGGCGATAGTAGGCAACGTGTACCTCGAAGGCACCTGGAGCGAGATCTATCCGGACGTCAGCCAGGACGAAGCCGGCCTGAAGACGCTCTTCAAGCAGTTCTCGTTTCCGGGTGGGATTTCCAGCCACGTGGCGCCGACGACGCCGGGCTCGATTCACGAGGGGGGCGAGCTGGGGTACTCACTCAGCCATGCGTTCGGGGCCGCATTCGACAATCCCGATCTGATCGTGGCGTGCGTCATCGGCGACGGTGAAGCAGAAACCGGCCCCTTGGCGACCGCCTGGCACTCCAACAAGCTGCTCGATCCGATCACGGACGGAGCCGTGCTGCCCATCCTGCACCTCAACGGCTACAAGATCAGCAACCCGACCATTCTGGCACGCATTGAACACGAGGAGCTGGAGCAGTTCCTCCGAGGCTGCGGCTGGACTCCGTACTTCGTGGAAGGCGACGAACCGGATCAGATGCATCCGCTCATGGCCGCCACCCTGGATCACGTCATCGAGGACATCCGGCACATTCACGAGCACGCGCGGCACACGAAGGACCCCACGCGACCGCGCTGGCCGATGATCGTCCTCAAAACACCCAAGGGCTGGACCGGGCCAAGAATCGTCGACGGCCTGCCCATCGAGGGGACCTTCCGGGCGCACCAGGTGCCGCTTCTCGTCGATGCCGCGCATCCCGATCACGTCACGCAGCTCGAGAGCTGGATGAAGAGCTACAAAGCCGAAGAACTCTTCGACGCGACCGGCCGACTGCTGCCCGAGCTCGCCGAGCTGGCGCCGACGGGCGACCGCCGGATGGGCGCCAACCCGCACGCTAACGGCGGCGTGCTGCTGCGCGACCTGCGCATGCCGGACTTCCACGACCACGCGGTGAAGGTCCCGTCGCCCGGCGCCGTCGATGCCCAGGACACGCTCGTGCTGGGCACGTTCCTGCGTGACGTGGCGAAGCTGAATCAGGACCAGCGCAACTTCCGAGTGTTCGGGCCCGATGAGACCGTTTCGAATCTCCTGGGCGCCGTGTTCGACGTCACCAGTCGTCAGTGGGACGCGCGAACGGTCGAGAACGATGAGTTCCTCGCGCCCGCCGGACGCGTGCTGGACTCGATGCTCAGCGAGCACCAGTGCGAGGGGTGGCTGGAAGGCTATCTGCTCACCGGGCGGCACGGGCTGTTCAACAGCTACGAGGCCTTCGTTCGCATCGTCGACTCGATGTTCAGTCAGCACGCCAAGTGGCTGAAGGTCACGCGGGAATTGCCCTGGCGCCGGAACATCGCCTCGCTGAACTATCTGCTCGCCTCCCACGTCTGGCAGCAGGACCACAACGGGTTCACGCACCAGGATCCCGGCTTCCTCGATCATGTCATCAACAAGAAAGCCGATATCGTCCGGGTGTATCTCCCGCCGGACGCGAATTGTCTCCTGTCGGTCGTCGATCACTGCCTGCGCAGCCGGCACTACGTCAACGTCGTGGTCGCCGGCAAACACGCGCTCCCGCAATGGCTCACCATGGATGCCGCCGTCGTGCACTGCACGGAAGGGATCGGGATCTGGCCATGGGCCAGCAACGATCAGGGCGGCGAGCCGGACGTGGTAATGGCCTGCTGCGGCGACACGCCCACGCTGGAGATTCTGGCCGCCGTCTCGATCCTGCGCACACATCTGCCGGATCTGAAAATCCGCGTGATCAATGTCGTCGATCTCATGAAACTGCAGCCGAGCACGGAGCACCCGCACGGGCTCACCGAGAGGGACTACGACTCGCTCTTCACGAAGGACAAGCACATCATCTTCGGCTTTCACGGATACCCCTGGCTCGTGCATCGACTGACCTACCGCCGGACCAATCGCCACCTGCACGTCCGCGGCTACAAGGAAGAAGGCACGATCACGACGGCCTTCGACATGCGGGTGCAGAACGACTTGGACCGGTTCCACCTGGTCCAGGACGTGGTCGATCGCCTGCCGCACTTGGGCGCCAAGGGCGCCTATCTGAAGCAAGCGATGGCGGACAAGCTCATCGAACACAAGCAATACATCGACCAGCATGGCCAGGACCTGTCGGAGATCCGGAACTGGAAGTGGAGCCAGTCCGAATGAATGTGCAAGACCTGGCAGACACCGCGCGGACGCTCGTCGCCGGCGACAAAGGCCTGCTCGCGATGGATGAGAGCAACGGCACCTGCAATAGGCGCTTTGCCACGGCGGGAATTCCCCAGACCGCGGGCATACGCAGGAGCAGTGCCGCGCGGTCACGGAGGCGGTTCTGCGACGGGTGTTCGATCAGATCGTCATCCAGGGCGTGATGCTGGAGGCGATGATCCTGAAGCCCAACATGGTGCTGCCGGGGTTGACCTGCGGCACGCAAGAGACCGTCGACGAAGTGGCCGACGCCACGGTGAACTGTCTCCTGCGAGTCGTCCCCGCCGCCGTTCCCGGGATTGCGTTCCTGTCGGGTGGCCAATCCGGCGAGCTGGCCTCGGCTCGCTTGAATGCCATGCATGTCAGGTTCAGGGCTCCCGCGTCGCGACCGCCGTGGGCGTTGACGTTTTCCTTCGGTCGGGCCATCCAGCGACCGGCGCTGAGCATCTGGGAAGGCCAGGAGGCGCGTCGAGCGGCGGCGCAGCACGCGCTGCGCCACCGGGCCGGGTGTAATCGGGCTGCCCTTCGCGGCGAATACGACGCCGCGATGGAAGGGCTCCTGGCAGGCTCATGCAGCTCTACCTGATTCGACACGGCGAAACCGACTGGTCAATCTCCGGTCAACATACCGGTCGCACGGATATTCCGTTGACCGCGCGCGGCGAGGACGAGGCGCGCACACTTGCCCCTCTCCTCCGAGCGGTCAGCTTTGCACGGGTGCTGACCAGCTCTCGGCGACGCGCGCGACGAACCTGTGAATTGGCCGGACTGGGAGCGGTCTCCGAGGTCGAGCCAGACCTGACGGAATGGGACTATGGCGAGTACGAAGGACAGCGCACGGTGGACATTCGCGAGGGACGACCGGACTGGAATGTGTTTCGTGACGGCTGTCCAGGCGGCGAAACGACCGCGCACGTGTCCGACCGCGCCGATCGGCTCATCGCACGTCTGCTCGCCCTGAGCGGCAACATCGCGCTCTTCTCGCACGGCCAGTTCGGGTCGGTCCTGGCGGCGCGCTGGATCGGCATGCCGAACCCTCGACGGGCAGCATTTCATGCTCAGCGCCGCATCGCTCAGCATTCTCGGCTTCGAACCCCGCCACCCCGATGTACCGGTCATCGCGCTGTGGAATGCCGTCCCGGCACGCTGATCGGGGGTCCCATGAAAAAGCCGGCGAGCCAGCATACGAGGAAGAGATGCGTGCGTTGATCGCGGGCAACTGGAAGATGCACGGGCTGGCGCCGCAGCTCGGCGAGATCGAGGCCATTGCCGCCTCGGCGGAGCCAGCCTCAGCCGCTGATTTCGACGCCATCGTCAGGGCCGTTGACGCCTCGGGGTACGACGTCGCGGACTTCGGCGCACAGGCCTGGATCCTGCGGACGACTATCCCGACTTCATCATCCTCCTCGCGCAGGCCGTGGCCTCGGGGCAGGTGGATCGCGGGGTGGCGATCTGCGGCAGTGGCGTCGGCGCCTCGGTGTGGCGAACAAAGTGCCCGGCGTCCATGCGGACTCGTCCACGATGTGTTCTCCGCCCAGCAGGGCGTCGAAGACGGAGAACGCTCGCCATGGAACTGATTGACACGTTTCTGAGCGCTCACTTCAGCGGCGCCGTACGGCACCAGCGGCGACTGGCAAAGATGCACGCCCTCGAGGCGGCGTGGCCGATCCGGAATGGAGATCCCTCATGACACCCAAGGCTGACCAGTCCAACACCCCCGAGGCGAAGGCGGGACCGACGCCCGATGCCAAAGACGATCTGAAAACGCTGCCCCTGCCCGAGGTGGAAAAGAAGCTAGGGTCGTCGCCGGACGGCCTCAGTCAAGCCGAAGCGCAAAAGCGGCTGACACAATATGGACCGAACGAGATTGCCGAGAAGAAAACCAATGCGTTCCTGAAGTTCCTGACGTATTTCTGGGGTCCTATTCCCTGGATGATCGAAGGGGCGGTGATTCTGTCGGGAGTGGTCCAGCACTGGCTGGATTTTTCCATCATTCTCTTCCTGCTGTTTTCCAACGCTGTGGTCGCATTTTGGGAGGAACACCAGGCTGGCAACGAAATTGCCGCGTTGCGGGCCAAGCTGGCGACCCAGGCCAAGGTGAAACGCGATAGGAAGTGGGTCAACCCGGCGGCGCGTGATCTGGTGCCGGGCGACGTCATCCGTCTGCGCCTGGGCGATATCGTGCCGGCGGATGCGCGCTTGTTGGGCGATCCAGTCCAGGTCGATCAGTCTGCCTTGACCGGCGAGTCGTTGCCCGCGACGCGCAAGCCTGGCGAGGCCGTGTTTTCGGGCTCGATCCTCAAGCGGGGCGAAGCCGACGCCCTCGTGTACGCGACCGGTACCCACACCTACTTCGGCAAGACCGCGCAACTGGTGCAGGAGGCGGTGACGGTCAGCCATTTCCAGCGCGCCGTGCTCAAGATCGGCGATTACCTGATCGCGCTCGCCGTGGCCCTGGTGGCGGTGATCGTGACGGTGGCGATCGTCCGTCACGATCCCCTCATCAGCACGCTGGAGTTCGCCCTGGTCCTGCTGGTGGCCGCGATCCCCGTGGCGATGCCCACGGTGCTGTCGGTCACCATGGCGGTCGGCGCGCGCCTGCTGGCAAAAAAACAAGCGATTGTGACCAAGCTGTCGGCGATCGAAGAGCTCGCCGGTGTGGACGTGCTGTGCTCGGACAAGACCGGTACCCTGACGCAGAACACGTTGACGCTGGGCGATCCCTTCTGTGTGAACAACATCCCCGGCGACCAGGTCATTCTCTGGGCCGCACTCGCGTCGCGCGCCGAGGACAAGGACACCATCGACCTGGCCGTGATCGGCGGCGTGAAGGACGACAAGGCGTTGAAGAGCCATCACGTCGTGCACTTCCAGCCGTTCGATCCGGTGCACAAGCGCACGGAAGCGACGGTAAAAGCGTCAGACGGAACACAGTTCTTCGTGGCCAAGGGTGCGCCGCAAGTCATTCTGAAGATGTCGATCAATGCCGATGCGGTGAAGCCCGCCGTCGAAAAAGCGGTCAACGACTTTGCGGGACGCGGCTTCCGTTCACTCGGCGTTGCCCGGGCGGATCAGGACAACCAATGGCAATTCGTCGGCGTGTTGCCGATGTTCGACCCACCGCGCGAGGAGGCCAGAGCTACCATCGCGAGCGCCGAGCAGATGGGTGTGAAGGTCAAGATGGTGACCGGCGACCAGCTGGCGATTGCCCAGGAAACAGCCCGCCAACTGGGGCTGGGTGCGAACATCCTTGATGCCAGCAGTCTGGGCGACACCAAACAGGACGCGACGGCGGCGCAGGCGGCGTCGATTGACCAGGCGGACGGCTTCGCGCAGGTGTTTCCCGAGCACAAGTTCCACATCGTGGATGTACTGCAGAAGCACGGCCACATGGTCGGCATGACCGGTGACGGGGTGAACGACGCGCCTGCGCTGAAGAAAGCCGACTGCGGCATCGCGGTCTCCGGCGCCACCGATGCGGCTCGTGCGGCGGCGTCCATCGTGCTGCTGGCAGCCGGCCTGTCCGTCATCATCGACGCGATCAGGGAGAGCCGGCGGATCTTCCAGCGGATGAACAGCTACGCGATCTACCGCATCGCCGAAACGCTGCGGGTGCTGTTCTTCATGACGCTGGCGATCCTGGTGTTCAACTTCTATCCGGTCACCGCCGTGATGATCGTGATGATCGCCGTGCTCAACGACGGCGCCATCCTCTCCATCGCCTACGACCACGTGCACTACAAGAACCAGCCAGAAGCCTGGAACATGCGCCTCGTGCTGGGGATCTCCACGGTGCTCGGCGTCATCGGGGTCGTGGCCGCCTTTGGCCTGTTCTATCTTGGCGAGAGCGTCTTTCACCTCGACCACGCGCACGTCCAGACGCTGATGTACCTGAAGCTGTCCATCGCGGGACATCTGACGATCTTCCTGACGCGTACACGCCGCTCGTTCTGGTCCATCCGCCCGGCGCGGATCCTCTGGGTGGCTGTGCTCGGGACGCAGACGGTCGCGACACTCATTGCCGTGTACGGGGTGTTCATGACACCGCTCGGCTGGGGCTGGGCGGCGTTCGTGTGGGGCTACGCGCTGGCGTGGTTCCTCGTGAACGACCGGGTGAAGCTACTCGCCTACCGGATCCTCGATCCGATGAAGGCGCCCGGGTTGGCCCAAAAGCCGCGCGACCTGGCGCCACAGATCGCCGCACGGGCCTATGAGCTGTACCAGCAGCGGCTCCGGGGCCAAAGCCAAGCCGATCAGGACTGGCTCGAGGCGGAGCGCGAGATTCGAAACGGTGCTGTTGTGTCAGCGAAGCGATGACGATTCATTCAAAGGCCTTCCGCGTGCGGCCTGGATCGACGGTCAAACTCAGCAAGTGGCCGACGAAGGTCAAGCCCGTCTGCACGTCGAAAAAAAAGTATCGCAAGCTCCTGGAGGAGCACGTCGATAGCATGAGCAAGCTGCAACGCCTGCACTACGCCTCCGGCCGTTATGCGCTGCTGCTCATCGTTCAGGGCATGGACGCGGCCGGCAAGGACGGCGCGATCCGGCACGTCATGTCCGGGGTCAATCCGCAGGGCTGCGAGGTATTCAGTTTCAAACAGCCCAGTGCCGAGGAGCTGAAGCACGATTTCCTGTGGCGCACGACGCGATGTCTCCCCGAACGCGGGCGGATCGGCATCTTCAATCGTTCCTACTACGCGGAGGTGCTCATCGTTCGCGTGCACCCGGCGATTCTTCGCGGCCAGGGCCTGCCGGACGAATGCCTCCACGAGAAGCACCTCTGGCGGGAGCGGTATCGCTCCATCGTGGACCTCGAGGCGCACCTCCATAGGAACGGCACGCGCATCGTCAAGATCTTCCTCCACCTGTCGAAGGACGAACAGCGCAAGCGCTTTCTCGAGCGCCTCGACGAGCCGGACAAGAACTGGAAATTCAGTCGCTCGGACATGAACGAGCGTCGCTACTGGACGCAGTACATGAAGGCTTATGAAGCGTGCCTCAGCGCGACCAGCACCCACCACGCCCCCTGGTACGTCGTACCCGCCGACGACAAGGAGAACGCGCGGTTGATCGTGTCCCAGATCATGCTGGACGCGTTCGAGACGCTGCACATGGCGTATCCCACGACGGATGCCGCCAGGCGGCTCGAGCTGCGGGCGATCCGGAAACAGCTCGCGACGTGATCGACCCGCAGCGCCCGGAACGTCCGGTCGAGAGTAATCGCTAGCTGCGTGTGGCGGGGGTCCGCACCACTCAGCGTCCGGGAGAGGGCTCAGGCGCTTTCCTCGGGCCGCTGGTCTTCCGGATTACCCGGCCGATCGTCAACCCTTGGACAAGAATCGAAAACACAACCACGAAGTACGTAAGGGTCAGCAACAGGCTCCGCGAGGCGTTCGTCGGCAGCGACAGCGCCATAGCCACAGAAATGGCCCCACGTAATCCGCCCCATGTGAGGATCGAAATTGCCCCTTTCGACTGGGTGCGGGCCCATCGAAGGGGCCCGACGATTCCCGCGACGCTCAGCCAACGCGCCAACAGCACGATGGGGATCGCCAGGAAACCCGCCACGAGCCATCGGCGTTCTATCGGGAGTACAAGAAGCTCCAATCCGATTAAGAGGAATAGGACAACGTTGAGGATCTCATCTACGAGCTCCCAGAAGGCGTCGACGTGCTCGCGCGTCTTTTCAGTCATGGCGAATGCTCGCCCTTGGTTACCAACAAACAGGCCCGCGACGACGACGGCGATCGGTGCGGAAAGGTGCAAGGTGTCCGCTAAGGCGTAGAGTCCCATCGCGAGGGCGAGTGTGAGGAGGACTTCGACCTGATACTCGTCGACGCGCTTGAGCATCTGGTAGGTGACGATTCCCGCCGTCAGGCCCAGCGCTAAGGCTCCGCCCACCTCCGTGAGAAGCAGCATCCCTACCGTGCCGGCCCCGATCGAGAGCGGCGCCGCCGCTTCGCTGCCACGAGCTCCGCCCGAGCCGGAAAGCTCCAGAAGAACCAAAAAGATGACCACGCCTACTCCGTCATTGAACAGAGACTCTCCAGCCACTTGAATTTCGAGTTGCCGGGGCGCACTAACGGACTTCATGATTCCCAGCACCGCGATGGGGTCTGTCGGTGAGATGAGAGCGCCGAACAACATCGCATGCATGGCGGGGATGCCCAATCCGAGCCAGCCGAGGACGAGCCACGTCAGGCCGCCGACGATGGCGGTGGAGACGAGCGTCCCGAGAATAGCGAGCGATGAAATGGTCGACCATTCCCGGCCGAGATCTTCGAGGTTCACGTGTATCGAGCCGGCGAACAGCAGAAACGCAAGCATGCCGTGCAGTACGACTTGGTCAAAGTCGATTCGCGAGACCAATGCCGCTGCATGTTCCCGGAACCCTCCGGCATAGGGGCCGGCAATGATCAGCGTGAGCGACGCAATGAGGGCCACCAGCATGACGCCGATCGTCGTCGGCAACTTGATGTAGCGGTAATTGACGAAGCTCGAGACGGCCGCGAGCGAGAGCAGAACGCTAACCAGGGAAAACAGGCTCAAGAGGTTTCCGCGTCCGTTCCGCGACTCTGTTTGCGAGTCGTCACGATTTGCCTGTGGTCGAACCACATGCCAGGGGACAGTTCATCCGCCTTCAGCCCTTTCGCAACACCAGGATCATGCCGCCCAATAGCGCCAACAACGCCACCAACAGCCCGATGGCGATGCGCGTGGCTTTCGAAGCGCGCTTTTTCTCCCACCAGGTTGTCGGGCGAATCCCCTGTATCAGGAACGTCGTCACTCCGGCCAGGTTCACGCAGATCAGATTCATCAGAAACAGTGACAACGCGCCCATGGCCGGCGCCGTATGCCCGCCGCCCAGCAGCAGCCCGAACGTCACCAGGGGCGGCAATAGCGCCACTGCCACCATCACGCCAATCAACGTCGTCGACACACCCGTGGTGAACGCCAGCGCGCCCGCGCAGCCCGACGCCAATGCCACCACGATGTCGCCGATCCCCACCGCGTCGCGCGACGCCACTTCGAACGATGCCGGATTCACCTGCAGCAGCACGCCGATGATCGCCGACAACACCATCGTCGTTGCAATCCCGGCTAGTGCCGTTAGGAGCGCGCGCCGAAGCAGCGGCAAGTCACCCAACGTCGTTCCGAGCGACAACGCCACGTTCGGCCCGAGCAAGGGGGCAATCACCATCGCTCCGATGATGATGGCCACACTATTGTAATACAGACCGACGGCCGCCACGATGGTGGACAGCACCACCATTGCCAGATAGACCCTCGAACACTGCGCGGCATCTTTGATGTCCTCGTACAACTCCTCCCGGCCGATCCGTTCCGGCGATTTTCCCTCCGGCAGTGATTGTCCGGACGCGCCGGCCCGCTGGGGCGCGGCGCGCGGCAATGTTGCTTCGACCGGCAGAATCAGAACCCGGTTGCCGTCCTGACCGGCGTAGCGCTTCTCCAACACTTCCAGCACCGCGTCGCTCTGTTCCGCGTCCAACAAAATCCGTACCAGTACTTCTCCATCCGGTAGTCGGACCTGTCGGTGTTCGATCACCGTGTGCTCCTTGAGGAGCGCGCGGACCTCAACGCCGTCCTTCTCCCCCAACACCATCTCGATCAATCGCAGCGCCATCGCGGTGTCATCCCATCCGCTGCGCACGTCCTGAGCCATTCGTCATCGCGCGCCAGCCTCGCAGCGTTGATCATGCGTGTCGAGACGTCCTACGGCGAGCAGACACCCTGAAGACGCAGCACCGTGTCCGTCCCTACAAGCCGGGGAACTGGGGGGACGCAGGGAGGCGGACGCGCTCATCGCCGCGGACGGAGGCTGGCGCGCACCCAGGGCTCGACGAAGAAACCGCGTAACGTCACCGGAAGCGGACGTGGAGCCGGCCCGTCCGCGTAGAAGCACGCGCGTAGTGTTGCAGGGCTATGCACCTCGTCGCTCCCCTCCTAGAACGAAGCATGGGGATGGACGCGAACCTTCATCTCGCACGACAGGAAGCCCTGGCCGATGCCGGCCGGAAGATAGGAGAGAGGCATATGGACAAGAAGAATTCAGTCGTCGCGATCTTCGACAGCCACACGGAGGCCGAAGCAGCCGTCAAGGAGATCCAGAAGTCCGGCTTCGAGCTGAAGCAGCTCTCGATCGTCGGTAAGGACTATCACTCTGAGGAGCACGTGATCGGTTACTACAATACCGGCGATCGGATGCGGTATTGGGGCAAGTTCGGCGCCTTCTGGGGTGGCCTGTGGGGGTTTCTCTTCGGGTCGGCGTTCTTCTGGATTCCGGGAATCGGCCCGCTGGTGGTTGCCGGCCCGCTGGTGTCGTGGATCGTCGGTGCGCTCGAAGGCGCTACCATCTACGGTGGCCTGACCGCCCTCGGCGCCGCGCTGTACAGCATTGGCATCCCGAAGGACAGCATTCTCAACTACGAGACCGCCCTCAAGGCAGACAAGTTTCTCGTGATCGCGCACGGCACCGCGACCGAGGTGGAAAGCGCGAAGAGCATCCTCGCACAGACCCGCCCCTCCGAGCTCGCCGCGCATCACGGATGATCCTGCGTACCCGTGGTCGATCCACCGGCTGATGTCCACGCCGTATTTGTCGATGTACCGCTTGGGGCGTGGTGATGATGCTGCCGGAGATTCGGAACTGGAAGTGGAGCAATCCCGAGTGAGCACCCCAAGCGCTCACCCACCCCGCGAGGTCGCGCGTGTCGGTCCGCAAGCGTCTTCGGGGCAAAACCAATGACCAATAGTCAACCACAACAACCCCTGTGCCCACTGCGCTTTAGACCGATTTATCAGTATCGACTCTGGGGCGGCCGGCGTTTGGCCAACCTGCTCTCCGCGCCGCTACCCGGCGATGGTCCCATCGGCGAAGCCTGGCTACTGAGCGATCGCGATGACCATCCGAGCCTCGTCGCCAATGGAGCGCTCGAAGGGTGTACCATCGGGCAGTTGCTCGAGCAGTGGCCGGAGCAGTTGCTGGGACAACTGGCCGGGCGCTTCCGCCGGTTCCCTCTGCTGCTGAAGTTCCTCGATGCGCGCGACCTGCTCTCGGTCCAAGTGCATCCATCGGATCGGCAAACGAACTATCTACCCGCGGGCGAGCCCGGCAAGACCGAAGCATGGGTCGTGCTGGAGGCGGGCCCGCAAAGCCTTATCTACGCGGGCCTGAAGCCATCCACCACGGCGGACGATCTGCGCCGGGCGATCGCGAACGGGAAGGTGCCGGATCATCTGGCCAGCTTCAAACCAAGGCCTGGCGACGGCGTCTTGCTGCAAGCCGGAACCGTTCATTCGCTGGGCGACGTTGTGGTGTTCGAAGTCCAGGAGAACAGCGACGTAACCTTTCGTCTTTACGACTGGGACCACATTGATTCCAAGACCGGCCAGCTTCGCCCTCTGCAAGTCGATCAAGCGATGGCCTGCATTGACTTTGAGCAAGGTGTGATCCGTCCGGCGCTGCCGACGTTGGAAGAAGCAGAGCCGGTGCTGCGCGAGCGGCTCTTTCGTTGCGAACATTTCGGGTTGTCGCGACTCCACGGAGCGTCGCCGTTTACAGTCGGCGCCGCGGGAACACCGCGTGTGCTGGTGTGCCTTGCCGGCGACGGTCAGTTGGAGCACGATGGCGCCAACTATTCCGTCGGTAAAGGCGACGTGTTGCTCCTGCCGGCCGTGGTCGGAGCGTGTGTTGTTCGACCGCGCGGCGCAATCAGCGTGTTGGAACTCTCGCTTCCGGAAGGCGCGTGACCCAATGAAAACGCTCGTGGTGTTCGATCTGGACGGCACACTTGCCGAAAGCAAAGCATCTCTCGATGCTGAGATGGCAACATTGCTCAGCGCTCTTCTCGGTGTCGTGAAGGTGGCTGTTATATCCGGGGGTAACTGGCCGCAATTCGAAAAGCAATTGCTCTCCAATCTGCCCCATGATGAACACCTAAAGAGTCTGTCTCTCCTCCCTACGTGTGGAACAAAGTTCTACCAATACACGGGGGATTGGAAGAAGCTATACTCCGAAGATTTTACCGCGGATCAAAGAGACAAGATCGTCGGTTCCCTCGAGAAGGCGCTCGAAATCGCGGGCTTCAAGGTCGACAAGGTCTGGGGAGAGGTCATCGAAGATCGGGGAAGCCAGATTACGTTCTCCGCATTGGGGCAGGAAGCGCCCCTCGAAGAAAAGAAGACCTGGGACCCTGATTTTACCAAACGCAAGCGGATCAAAACGCTCCTCGATGCTCTCATCCCCGAGTTTTCCGTGCGCTTGGGTGGCACGACATCCGTTGACGTCACCAAGCCTGGCATCGATAAAGCGTACGGGATCAAGAAACTCCGCGACATCCTTGGCATTACAATTCAGGAGATGATGTTTGTCGGAGATGCCTTGTTCCCTGGAGGGAACGACTATGCCGCTAAAGAAGCAGGCGTCGTGTCCATCCAGGTCAAAGCTCCCAGTGAGACTAAGCTCGTGATCGAGGCACTCATTGCTTGGTTGGATTGCGCTCAATCCACAACGCTTCGTCGGTGACGGGCGACGATGAGCGGTTTCCAGTTACGGCGCCTGGGGCAGATGATGGAGCCGGAGGCGCGTAACCCGCAGGAGGCCGACGGCGTCCTGAATCCGGCTGCGGTTCGGGGCCTTGATGGTGAGCTTTACCTGTTCCCACGGCTCGTTGCCCGGGGCAACTATTCGCGCATCGGCATTGCTCGGGTTCTCTTCAATCAGGGCGGCGACCCGTCCGGAGTCGAGCGGCTCGGCATCGCGCTCGAGCCCGAAGCGGACTACGAGCGGCGGCTTGACGGCGGCGGCGGTTGCGAGGATCCACGCATCACGTTCGTAGAGCCGCTCCAGCGCTACGTGATGACCTACACGGCGCTTTCGCCGCTCGGCCCACGGATCGCTCTCGCCATCTCCGAGGATTTGTTTCGGTGGAAGCGACTGGGGCTCGCGACCTTTGCTCCGTATCACGGTATCGACTTCGTCCACGTGGACAACAAGGATGCCAGCCTCTTCCCTGTCGGCATCCCCAATCATGCCGGGAAGATGCAGCTGGCCATGCTTCATCGCCCCCTTTTCACCGGAACTCGCCCCGAGGAAACCGCCTGCCAGTCCGTGTCGCGGGTGGTGGATCTCGATCATGAGAGCATCTGGATTTCCTACTGCCCAATGGCCTTGGAGGGCCTCGGGGTGCGTCACCTCGGCGTGTTTAACTCGCATCACCGGCTCGCGACTCCCGTGTCATCGTGGGAGATGCTGAAAATCGGCGGCGGCACTCCGCCGGTCCTCACCCGGCATGGCTGGCTGATCATTTACCACGGCGTGAGCAAAATGGCCGGGCCGAGCGGCGACGGACGCGAGCTCTGCTACTCCGCCGGTGTGATGGTGCTCTCGAAGGAGCATCCGCGCCGGATCCGCTATCGTTCGGCGGAGCCGATGTTGACACCGGTGTTGCCGCAAGAGCGCCGCGGGACCATCGCCAACGTCGTGTTCCCCACCGGCATCGACCGGCGGGACGACCTTGGCACACCGGACCGCTTCGACGTCTACTATGGGATGGCCGACAACCGGATTGGCGTAGCGCGTCTCGACGTGCCGGAGCGCCTGCTCGCAGGCGCTCCGGCCGACGCTCGGGACCAAGCGTCGAAAGCGGGATCCCGGATGCGAGGTTGAGGCAGATGTAAGACGTGTTGAACTTATGGTTATGGCCCACCGTGTGAGCGTCGTCCGCCTGAGCTCGAAGGGTCAACTCGTCATTCCTGCGTCGCTTCGTCGTCGGCTCGGCCTCAAGACTGGCCAAGCCCTGGCAGTTCGCGCCGGCACCCGGCGGGAGATCGTGCGTGGGAAGAACGTCGCGAAGCCACACGCGCGACGTTTTCGTGGAGCACGACATCGCGCTTACTCTTGCGGGTCTTCATCTTACGATCGTGCCCGAGCGCGCGACTCACCACGAGAGAAGTGAGCCCGGCGGGAGTCGTTCCCAGGGCGTCCAGCAGCCCCGGAAGCGGCCTGTTCCAGAACCCCTCGAACCGTGCCTGCGACGTCGTCCCACGTGCCCCCGCCATGCGCCCCGCCTTCAGGCCTTGCGGGTGAGGGCGATCGCGCCTCGCGCGTGACGAGCCATCGAAACCGCGGGCACCGGCACCTCGGTTGCGTCGGCTCCGGCCGTGAGAAAGCGCGTGACGTCGCCCCAGAGCGCCTCGAAACGCGCGCGGTCGAAGCCGCTTCCGGTCACCAGCCAGTCGACGTGAGGCGGGTCGTGTGACGCGTCCCGGAAGTGCCCGAGCACGTCGAGGTGATCGGCGACGGCGGCATGGAGAACCCGCCCCCACGCCTGGGACCGCGTCGGCACGATGCCATCGTTCGCGGCGGCCGACGGCGTCGCGCCGTAGGCGTGCCGCAGGCCGCGTGTCACCTCGGGCGCGAGCCGCGGCGAAAGGTGGCGCGGCGTCGCCGCGGCGAGCTGGTAGAGCACGCCGTAGATCGCGTGTGTCACCTGCGCTGCGGGATCGAGCCCGACGGCGATCGTCGAGCACAGAGTCGGGCGTGTCGCTTCCGTAACGACCGCACCGTAGCGGACGCCGGGACGCGGCAACACCGAGGCGTTGAAGACCTCCATCGCCTCGGGGGTGAGTTGCAGCATCAGCGCCTGGTCGTGGACCACGTCGCGCAGCATCGCCCGCACCGCGCGCCGTCGGGCCGCCGTGAAGTTCTCGAGGAGGCGACCGAAGAGCTCGTCGAGGATCTCGCTGTCCGCGACGAGGTCGCCAAGGCGGACGAAGCGGCTTCCCATCCATAGCAGGCCCGCAATCGGGATGTGTCCGAAGTGCAGCATGTAGATCGTGAGGAGCGAGAGAAGTTGCAGCAGCTGCTGGCCGCGCAAGGTCGTGAAGAACGACGCCAACGGCGTGCCGTGGTGCGGCGTCGCGATCGTGACGACGCTTCGCACGCGCGCCGCCAATCCCTCCACGTCGAGCGACGTCGGCAATGCGACCGCCGGTGCGACGAACAGACGTGCGTCGAGCCCTCCGCTCGAGTGGCCGATCAGATGCAGCGGACCGTCATCGTTCCCCGCCGTCGCGGCGATCGCCTCGGCGACGCGCGCGGCGCGTCTCGGCAGCGAGGCCGTGGGAGGCGTGTGCACGATGTGGATGCGCGCGTCGAGCCCCGCCGCGGCAAGCCGCGTCGCGAGCAAGCGCCGCACGTGCCCGAAGTAGGCAATCTGTCCAAGGTTCGCGAACCCCAGGAACCCGGGAACCAGATAGACGTGGGATGGACGGTCCATGCGCCGACACCGACACTGGCAAGCTAGCTCCTCGCGGGAACCAGCAGCAGGAGCCCGCCCACCACGATTGCGCCGACACCCGCCCAGACCGGGACGTTGACCGTCTCCTTGTCCTTCACCGACAGCTCAAGTGGGCCGATCGTCGCTTGGTGGGTCTCCTTCGTGTAGCTGAACTGACCGTACGCCAATCCCAGTATGCCGGCGACGATCAACACGATTGCCGCGATCCTGATTGCGCTCATCGCGTCACCCCAGGGGCCTTCGACCTTGCATGACCCGAATCAGAATCACCACGACCGCGACGACCAGAAGGATGTGGATGAAGCCGCCCATTGTGTACGAGGAAACCAAGCCCAGGAGCCACAAGACAATCAGGACGACCGCAATGGTTTCGAGCATCGTACGCCTCCCTTCTCGCGTGCGGCCGTGGGCCGCTATCCAGACACGGACTCAGCCTATGGCTTCTTTGATCTTGTCGATGACCTTCTCCACCTGCTGCTTGATCTTTCCGACAGCCTGGTCCGTCTTGCCCTCCCTCTTCAGCTTCGCGTCATCGGTCAATGCGCCCGCAGCTTCCTTCACGCGCCCTTTCAGCTCATCTGATTTTCCGCTCGCCATGATCGATCCTCCTTGTCATGGAAGCTTTCAAAGCAACGGCCGTGCCGCTGCCGCGGCGTGGGAAGCGCACGATTTTCCTCATCGACCGTTCTCGTACCCGCCATCGGTTCCCACGATCGAGATGCCGGCACTCAGCGGTGGCAGGCGCACCATTCACCGACGCATCGCATTGCTCTGAAGCCACATCCCGGACGGGCCGCATCGTGATGATCCCCTTCACTTACCTTCCTTGCCGCCATGCTGCTTCGCCGCTTTGCCCTGCCCGTACCCTTGGTTTCCTTGACCGTGACCGCCTTGGTTTCCACTCGGTTTCTGCGATCGTTGCTGCGGAGCATGCGGTTGTTGGCCATGGTGCTGCGATTGCGGGGCCTGCGGTTGTTGCCGGTGGCCCTGCGACTGCGGGGCTTGCGGTTGTCGACCATGGCCTTGCCGCTCCGGGCTCAGTCCCTGGACGCCCCACGTTTGATGCTTTTCCCAATGCTTGTCTCTTTTCCACGTGTTCCAGTTTCGCTCCACCTGTTCATGGGGCATGCGTTCGTAGTTCCAGGCGTGGCCTCTCCATTGATGCTCTCGGTATTCATGTCTCCAGTCCTGCGGCACCTGGCGATAGAACGACGGGACTCGTGAATAGTAACCCCAACCCCGATCGTAGTAGTGCGAACGGTACCAGTGCCCCTGCCACGGACGCCACCACCAGCCGTCGAAGAAAAACACGTCCTCGTCAATGTCCGGGACGACGTAGACATACGTCTCCGGCAGTACGACCACCTCGGGCGGTGCGGAGAATAGAAGAGGCGGAGGAAGCTGAATCCCGACGTGGATGTCGACTTGCGCGCCGGCCGGAAGAGGTAGAACGCTCAGCCACACACCCGTGATTCCTGACAGCATCAGTCGTCTCATGTGACTCGCGGTCATGGAACTCTCTCCTTTTCTGCGTGCTGACGGTTGATGTACGCCGCGATGATCAAGGCGACGACGATGGCGAGTACCGCGACCAGGATGGCGTGAAGATAGGCGACAATGTCGAAAACGAACGCCTGGACAAGCCACGTGGCTGTGATGCGACGTACACGCCGTAGCCCGCCAGCGCGACGGCGCTCAGGAGCAAGACGCTGGACCGATCGTTCATGCCCGCTCGCGCTCAGGCATCCACCCGCGTCTAGCCGCCCAACACGCCGCGAAAGCGCTTGACGGCTGCGGTGGCGGTTGCCCGGGCATCGACGAGGACGGAATCGACCATGCGCTTGATATCGGCCAAGGAGCCGCCGGCGGCGCTGGACACGCGCTTGAGGGTACCAGCGGCCTCGCGCCGCCTCGCCTTCAACGCGCCCACTTGCGTGCGCGCGTCCCGGCGCAATTCGCGAATCCGCGCGCGCGCCTCGGCCTCGAGCTTGTGTTCCGCCTTCCGCAAGCCTCGCTGGATCTCAGCGATCGATGTTTCCAGGTGCCTGACGCCCTGCCGAATCTCGGCGTACAGGCTCCGCGCCTCGCGCGACATCGCTTTCTGCGCGTGTCGCGGAGCGCTCATCACCTTGGAACGTTTCTTTGACGTCTTCTTGAGCGACATGGCCTCTTCCTTCCCGCGTCAGAAGTTCAGTCGCCCGGTCAGAAGCAGGATCACCAGGATGATCAGAATGATGCCCCCGATGCCGGACGGCCCATACCCGTAGTTGTGGTAGCCCCAGTTGGGCAAGGCGCCGAAGACGATGAGCAACAGGACGATCAGCAACAACAGTGACATGACGTTCTCCTTCGTGCCCGAGGTTCAGGCAGTGAGTGGTCGGCTGACCAGATCGGCGCGGCTTGACACCAGCTACTTCCGCTTCTTCGTGGCACTACGCTTCGTGATGACAAACTTTCCGAACGTCACGCCGAGATCGACCCCTTTGCCGGTACCCGAGAACGCCAGGGAAACGGTGCCTTTCGTCACCACCTGCGCAGCCGACGACTCGCCCGCCCCGGCGTGAGCCTCCGCCGAGGCGTAGCTCCCGAAGACTTCGCTGATGTCACCGACGTCCGAGAACGTGCCGTGACCGTTGATGATCTTGGACTTCCCGGCGGTGGCACCGCCGCCTGTCGCCTGGAGGGACACGCGGGCCGATTGGCCATTGTCGCAGGTGATGGTGCCGCTGCCGCTCGCCGTTGAGTAGCCCGCCGACCACCCTCGCAGCGAATACGCCATCTTGCACTTTGCCGCAGCGGCCCACGCCGGTTGAGCCAGCGCCACAAGCGACATCATCACGACACTCGCTACCCCGCAAATCCGGACTGGGTTCATTTATTACACCCTCCGAGCAGGCATTAAAGCAAGCGTTGTGCCGCGGCCGATATTTGTCATGCGCACACACCATCCCGCGTATTTCCAAAACGATCGCTTTCTCACCCACAGGAAGTGTTCTCGCTTTTGGCAATTTCCTAGCTCACGACGTTGCTCGCTCTCGAGACCGGACCCACGCAGCAAAAAGACCATCGAATGGTCGAGCTGGCGCATACGGCGGCGTACGGAAACTGACCATGTCACGCCGTGGTAGAGCGCGCTCACGCCGAACAGCGCCGAGAGGCTGAGGGCGTAGACCGTGGCGGCGAAGACCGCTCTCGGATTCGGGGCCACGCGGATGAGGGCGCCGCCCGTCAAGCCGAACCGCCCGACTCGACCCTGCTCGCATCGAGACGAACGGCCGGGCTCAGAGCACATGCACCGCGACGCCCTTCGACGTGAACTCCCGGATGAGAGTGGAGCCGCTCGCGTCAAGCGCGTCGGCAAAGAGTTCGTCGGCGACCGGCGCGAACTCTACCTCGTCGATCATCAAGCGGGGGAGGAGGGGCCGTACGAGCGGCTCGTGACGGACAGGATGGCCGGCGATGGAGCGCTCTTCGCACGGGAGGACGCGGTCGAGGCCGCCTGGGCGGTGGTCGATCAAGTCCTGAGACGCACGGCCGCGTCCGTCCTTACCAAGCCAGGAAGCTGGGGACCCAAGGAGGCGGACGCGCTCATCGCCGCAGACGGTGGCTGGCGCGACCCCAGGCTCGACGAAGAAACCGCGTGACGTCACCGGAACCGGACGTGGGGCCGGACCATCCGCTCGGTAGAACGTCTGCTCGCTGATGCCGTGTTGCCGGCAGAACTCCACCACCGGCACGCCACCGTCCCCTTGCCGGAGGATGTGCACCATCTGCTCGGCGTAAACTTGCTCGTCCGCATCGTCCCGTCTCCTCCTTGGTTGGGGATCCGTGACGACGCTCTTTACGAGAGGGCGGGTGGGTCAGGAAAGTGGGGCAAGACCAGTTGCCGGACGTGGCCGGCCCCTGGTCGACGGAGCGAGCCTCAAAGCACCTGATTTCGACGCCATGGTCAGGGCCGTTGGCGCGTCGGAGCATCCATGATGCGCGTGGGAGTCGCCGCGGACCATGGCGGGTTCGCCCTGAAGGAAGAGGTGGCGACGTCGTTGCGCGACTCGGGGTACGACGTCGCGGACTTCGGCGCACCGCGCCTGGATCCTGCGGACGATTATCCCGATTTCATCATCCTCCTCGCGAGGCTCGTGGCCGCGGGCAGGTGGACCGCGGAGTGGCGATCTGCGGCAGTGGTGTCGGAGCCTCGGTGGCGGCGAACAAAGTGCCCGGCGTCCGAGCCGGACTCGTCCACGACGTGTTCTCCGCCCATCAGGGCGTCGAAGATGACGACATGAATGTGATCTGCCTTGGTGGGAAGGTCATCGGGAGCGCGCTCGCGATGGAGCTGATTGAAACGGCTCTGATCGCTCAACTTCAGCGGTGCCCTGCGGCATCAGCGGCGACTGGCAAAAGTACGCGTGCTGGAGGCGGCGGTGGGGCCGATTCGGAATGGAGATCCATCGTGACACCCAAGACTGACCAGACCAAGCCCCCCGAGGCGAAGGCGGGACCTCGGGTCGGAATGGTCATCCGAGAATGACGAGTACCCGATGCGTGGCGCCGTCGTCCGCCAAAGAGACGGAGTTTCCGGGCAGCGTGTTGCCGTCGAGCTCCATTCGAGCGACGCCGTGGCCGACGCCGGAGGGATTTTCGACGGCAATATCGTATCGTGCCGTATGGTACCGGAACGCGATCGTGAAGCCGCGCCACGCTCGCGGCACGCAGGGATCAAGCAACAGCGTCGTGCCGCGTACATGAAAGCCGAGGATCCATTCCAGGCCGGCCCGATACATCCATCCGGCCGAGCCGCTATACCACGTCCATCCTCCGCGCCCGACGTGCGGTGGCTGGGAGTAGACGTCGGCGGAGGTAACGTACGGTTCCACCTTGTACCGATGAATGGCCGCGCGCGTGTGGCTGTGATTGATCGGGTTCAAGATCGAGAACAGTTCAGCGGCCTTGTCTCCATCGCCGAGCGTGGCGAATGCGATCATCGTCCAGATTGCGGCGTGTGTGTATTGGCCCCCGTTCTCACGGATGCCGGGCGGGTACCCTTTGATGTAGCCCGGGTCGAGTGATGTCTGATCGAACGGCGGGGTGAACAGTAGCACCACACCGTCGCCCCGCTGGACGAGCAACTCGTCGACCGCCGCCATGGCGGCCGCGGCGCGCGCCGGATCTGCGGCCTCGGAGATCACGCTCCAGGACTGCGCGATCGAGTCGATTCTGCATTCGAGGCTCATCGCCGAGCCGAGCGGTGTACCGTCGTCGAAATAGCCCCGGCGATACCAGCCGCCGTCCCAGGTTTCGCGCTCGATGGACGCCCGCAGAGCATCGGCGTGCTGACGCCATGCCGCTGCGCGCGCCGCCTCACCGCGACCCTCCGCCAAGGGAACAAAGGCCGAGAGCGTGGCATGGAGGAACCAGCCGAGCCAGACGCTTTCGCCTCTGCCCTCCTTACCCACCCGATTCATGCCGTCGTTCCAGTCTCCGCCGCCGATCAGCGGCAAGCCATGTGCGCCGACCGCGAGGCTCCGGTCCAGGGCACGCGCGCAGTGCTCGAACATCGTGGCGGTTTGCTCGGCGACCGTGGGCAGAAAGTAGGAGTCGGACTCGTCGGCGCGAAGGACGGGCCCGTCGAGAAAGGGCGCCATCTCGTCGAGAACCCCGAGATCGGCCGTGGCGTCGATGTAGTGAGCGACCGCATATGGCAACCAGACGCGGTCGTCGGAAATCCGCGTGCGGACTCCTTGGCCCAACTGCGGCAGCCACCAGTGCTGTACGTCGCCCTCGATGAACTGCCGCCCGGCCGCGCGCAGGAGATGGGCGCGCGTTAGTTCGGGCTTCGACAGCACGAGTGCCATGAGGTCTTGGAGCTGATCGCGGAAGCCGTACGCGCCGCTCGCCTGATAGAAGGCCGAGCGCGCCCACACCCGGCAGGCGAGCGTCTGGTAGAGGAGCCATCGATTGAGCAGGATATCCATGGAGCGATCTGGCGTGGTCACTTGCACCCCACCGAGCACGTCGTCCCAATGCCGAGTCACGGCGCGATGGACCGCGTCGAGGTCTGCCGCGCGGTACCGCGTGATCAACGTCCGCGCTTCCGCCTTCGTCGCCGCCTCGCCGAGGAAGAACACGATCTCGGCGACGCCCTCCGGTCCGAGATCCAACGGCGCTTGCAACGCCGTGCAGGGGTCGAGGCCGGCGCCCACGCGATTGGAGAGTGTCGCGTTGCCGGCAAGCGCCGCCGGATGATCGAGCGTGCCGTTGCGACCGAGGAACTCCGTCCGATCACTCGTCCACGCGCGCTGCCGTCCGGCGAGGTCCGCGAAGGCGACACGACCACCGAACCCGCTGCTCCACGGGTTCCGCGCCAGCATCGCTCCGGTCTCGGAATCGATCTCGGTCACCACGAATGGCGCCGAGGCGTCACGGGACGTGCCCATCACCCACTCCACATATGCGGTGACCGAAAGACGCCGAGTGCGACCCGACTGATTGCGGATCGTCAGCCGCGAGATCTTGATCGGGTCGTCGAGCGGCACGTACTGCAGCAGCTCGAGCGATACGCCCTGCGAGGCATGCTCGAAGCGAGTGTATCCTTGGCCGTGCCGGATGACGTATGGCCCCGTGTCCTCACGAATCGGCAGTGCCGTCGGACCCCAGAGCGTCCCGGTATCCTCGTCGCGCACGTAGAGCACCTCGCCGGGTCGATCGCTGACGGGGTCGTTCGACCAGGGGGTGAGCTGATGTTCACGGCTGTTGATCGACCACGTGTAGCAGCCGCCCTCGGCCGACACTTGGAAGCCGAATGACGGATTTGCGATCACGTTGATCCACGGCGCCGGCGTCCATTGCCCCTCGCCGAGGATCGTCACGTATTCGCACGCATCCGCCGCGAAACCGCCGAGACCGTTGAAGCACTCGAGCTCGGGAAGCGGCATCACGACTGGTGCGGGCGCGCTTGCCGACCTCTCCCTGACCCACTCCCTCGTACGCTCCGGGAAGGACATGCGTCGGGGTGCGGGTGCTGCGGCGAGCCGGGATTGCTCCAGGCGTTTGAGCTGTGTGGAAAGGCTCCCGCGGTGACTGAGGAGCACCGCGCGCGCCGCGGTCTTGAGCAGGCTACGCGCGTCGAGCGAAACCAGATCGGCGCGGAGCACGAACACGTTTCCCCCCACGCCGCTTCCGCCCGGATGCCACCGCGACTGGCTCGTCCGAACCAGTGCCTCCAGAGAGGCCTGCAGATCCTGCGTGTACGATGTGGCCTTTTCGTTCAGGATCACCAGATCGACCGCCAGTTGCTTCATGCGCCAGTACTCATAGGCGCGAAGCACCTGCCTGACGATCTGGAGTTCCTCGCTGTCATCGATGCGAAGCAGAACGATCGGCAGGTCGCCCGAGATTCCGTGCGCCCAGAGGGTCGACGGCCCGCGCTCGTTTCGGCTGAGCACTTCCGACGAAGGCCGCAGCGTCGGGTCGGAATAGAGGACGTGGTTCGCCAAGCGCTGGAAGAGATGCGCTTCGTCGGGGCCGACCCCAAGATGGTGGAGCTGGACCTGCGCCTGGGTCCACGCCAGCGTGACCACGCGCTCGAAGGCCGCCGCGTCATGGTGCTTGTCGGCGAGATCGAGCACTTCGGCGCGAGACGGGGCGATGAGCGTCCAGAACGCGACGCGCGCCGTTCCTCCCGGCTGAAGTCGCACGCGGTGGCGAAGACTGAAGACCGGATCGAGTACGGGGCCGACCGTGTCGGAGAGAGGCCGGCCGTCGATCATGCGAGATCGGTGTCCGGATTCCACATCCGCGCCCGAGAAAACGTGCACGATCGGTTTCGAATTGCGTGTTGCCGACGGCCTCGCCTTCCACGACTGCGAGGTGTGCCGCCCAGACTTCGGGCTCGTCGGGCGACCGCCGCCGTCGCGTGGCAAGGAGGGCGCGTGCCTCGGCGACGAACTCCGTGTGCACGAACAGCTTGGAGAAGGCGGGGTGTGCCGCGTCGGCTGCCGGCGGCGCCAACACCACCTCGGCGTACGACGTCAGCTCGATCTCGCGCACGCGGCTCCCGAAGTTCGAGATCGACACGCGGCGTACCTCGGCGTCGTCTTCTGGAGAGACCGCGACCTCGAGCGTCGTCGCCATCGTCCCGTCGGTCCGGACGATCGTGGCGCGATCCTCGGAGAACTCCACGTCGTAGCTGTCGGGTTCGACACCGCTCGGTTGGTAGCCCGCCGACCACACGTCGCCGCTCCGTGTGTCGCGCAGGAAGACGTAGGTGCCACAAGCATCGCAGGTGACGTCCTCTCGCCACCGCGTGACCGCGAGATCCCGCCAGCGGCTATATCCCGAGCCCGCGGCGGTGACCATCACAGTATACCTGCCGTTCGACAGGATCTGCGTGCGCGGAACGGGATCGTGGGGGGATTGAAACGGCGCAACATCGCCGGAACGAGCTCGCGCACATTGGCGACCGCCGTCACCTCCTCGGCGCGCGGACGCGCCACCGCGACGTCGCGCGGGGTACGCTCCTGCAACAGCAGCTCGGTTGCTCGGATGATCGGCTCGGCATGAAAGCGGGCGCGCATCGCTCCGTCCTGGAGGGCATCGGCGATCGCGACGATGGTCATTCCTTGGTGATGTGCCATGTACGCGCGCACGACCACCATCGCTGTGCCTTCGGGAACGCGTGTCGGCGTGTAGTCGAGTGCCTCGTAGAAGCCGTAGCGGCCGCGAGCCCCCAGGCCGGTAAGGCGCGCAAAGTTCTGCGCCGCCGCGTCTGCGTCCACCATCGCCGCCAGCGCCGTCGCATAGGGAGCGACGACGACGTCGGCGCTCAGCCCGCGTTTGAGTCCGAGGCCGGGAACGCCGAAATTCGAGTATTGATAGGTCAGCTCCAGATCGCGCGCATTGTACGCGGACTCCGAAACGCCCCATGGCACCCCACGCTCGGCGCCGTAGGCAATCTGGCGGCGCACGACGAGGCGGCTCGTCTGCTCCAGCAGACTCCCTGCCGGCGCGCGCATGACCAGCGACGGCATCAGGTACTCGAACATGGATCCCGACCATGAGATCAGCGCCGAACCACGATCGACCGGCGTCAAGGTGCGCCCGAGCCGAAACCAGTGCCGCACCGGTACGTCGCCCTTGGCAATCGCGACGAAGCTTGCCAGGCGCGCTTCGGAGGCGAGCAAGTCGTAACAGTTGGGATCGAGGGTGCCGTCTGCAACGTGGTATCCGATCGAGAGGAGCTGCCGCGCGGGGTCGAAGAGAAAGCCGAACTCCATCGCGTCGAACATCTCCTCCGTGAGGTCGGCGAGTGTGGCGAGCTGCCGCTCGAGCACACGCGCCGCGCGGGCGGAATGCTCGAACGCATCGGTGAGGGCACCAGGCCGCCCAAGGATCTGGACGGCCGTCTCACAGCGGTCCGGCAGATCGGCCAGCGTCGGAAACGGATCGAAGAGGCGCCAGACGTCCTGCTCCGGGGAGCTGCCCGTAGGGCTCGCGGCGGCGGCGGCCGCGGTGTCGACGGCGACCAGGCGCGCCCATGGCATGAGGTGCTCGAGGTCGCGCCTATGTGTCTCGAATGCGATGCATGCAAGGCCGCCGCCCACGTGAGCACCTCGCCGCCGCTATCGTCGCCGCGTTCCTCGGCGAGAGTTCGCGCGATGTCGACGACGGTGTCGGCGTACCGCCCGACATCCGCCATTGTTGCGGCGACGGCCGCGGGGGTGGCGGGAGCGGCCTCGAGCGAGGTTGCGAGCGCGTCGAGCGCATCGTTCAACTGCTTCGGCGTCACCGTTCTGCGCACGCCGATCGTCGGCGAGCACACGCAGCGATTCGCGCGTGAGGGCCAGCGCGTCCCCGATGCCCGCCAGCCATTGCGGACCGATCACGGGCCGGCCGAGCATCTCGCGACAGGCGTTGCCCACCGCGATCAGGTGGCCGGCGAGATTCCCGCTATCCACGGAGGAAACGTATTTCGGGTCGAGCGGTCGGAGGTCCTGCGTGTCGTACCAATTGTAGAAGTGGCCGCGGAAGCGCTCGAGGCCGTTCATCGTCGCGAGAGTCGCCTCCAGCCGCTCGACGGTTTCGAGCATCCCCATCCAGCCGAAATCGTGTGCGGCGACCGCGGACAGGAGGTACAGTCCGAGGTTCGTGGGGGACGTCCGATGGGCCACCGTCGGCTTGGGCACTTCTTGAAAGTTGTCGGGAGGGAGCCAGTGATCATCGGCCGTGACGAAGGTTTCGAAGAAGCGCCAGGTGCGGCGTGCGACCAGTCGCAGCGCCAGCGCGTCCACGGCGGTGGACGCAGGACCTGCTGCGGGCGGCGGGCGACTCGCCCAAAGCGCCACCACTGGCGACGCGATCCACAGGACCACGAATGGCGCCGCGATCGGCCCGGCACCGTGCCCGAAGCAGACGACGCAGACCGCCGCGACAGACGCGAGCGCGACGCCGCCGGCCATCCGTCGGTAAAACCCACCGACATCCAGACGCAAGCCGCCTTTCGCTTGCGCGGCGGTGACCCATTCGAGCAGCCGCCGGCGGCTCACGAACACACGGAACAGCGTGCGCACGATGGCGTCGGTCATCAGCCAGGCCTGATGGGCGAGAAACGTGACCAGCAACGTGACACGTGAGAGCGCGAGCGTGAGATCCTCGCCCTTCGCGCCGAAGTGGCTTCGCTTCGAGATCCCGAGCCGTCGCGGTACGATCCCCGAGAACAACGGAAGGAGGGCCGGCAACGCAAGCAACGCGGCGACGAGCCCCGTCCAGATCGCGGCGGCGACGAACGGCAGCGTCCATCCCACGAGCAATGCGAGAAAGGTGGTCGGCGCCGCGAGCGTGCGCCGTAGATTGTCGAGCATCTTCCAGCGGCCGATCAGCGGGATCGCCGGCCCGCGGCCGAGAATCCACGGAAGCAATTGCCAGTCGCCTCGCGCCCACCGGTGCTGGCGAGCTGCGGCGACGTCGTATCGTGAGGGGAACTCCTCGACGACCTCGATGTCGGACGCCAGGCCCGCCCGCGCAAAGATCCCCTCGAACAGATCGTGACTGAGCAGCGTGTTTTCCGGGGCCTTCCCTGCGAGCGCGGTTTCGAAGACGTCGACGTCGTAGATTCCCTTGCCGGTGTAGGAGCCTTCCTCGAACAGGTCCTGATACACGTCGGAGACGGCAAGCGCGTACGGGTCCAAGCCAGCCGGACCCGACAGGACACGCTGCAGGAGCGATCCCTCGCGACCCATCGGCAACATCGGCGTCACTCGAGGCTGGAGGATCGCGTACCCCTCGACCACGCGGCCGGCGCGAAGATCGAGGCGCGGACGGTTGAGCGGGTGCGCCATCTTCCCGACCAGGCGTCGGGTGGCGCCCCTCGGGAGCTGCGTGTCGGCGTCGAGCGTGATCACGTAGCGGACGCCGGCGGGGACGGTGGGCGAACGGCCGCCGGCTGCGATGAAGGTCGTGTCGGTCGCGCCGCGCAACAATCCATTCAGCTCGTGCAGCTTGCCGCGCTTGCGCTCCCAGCCCATCCACTTTCCCTCTCCCTCGTTCCAGACTCGCCGACGATGGAGCAGGAGGAATCGGTCGCCATCCGGCGCCGGACGGTAGCGACGATTCAATCGAGCAATTCCCTCGGCGGCCGCGCTTAGAAGCTCCTCGTCGCCTGGCGCACTCTCCGTGCCGGAATCCATCCAGTCCGAGAGGAGCGCGAAGTAGAGGTCGTCGTCCGGACTCGCCAGATGGTGAACCTCGAGACGCTCGAGCTGTTCCTCGATCGCGGCTCGCGTCGTCAAGAGCGTCGGCACGGCGACCATCGTACGCAAGCTCGTCGGCACACCGTCGCGAAGCTCCAGTCCTGGCAGCACGGCTGGCTGGAACTGATTCGTGACGTAACGGTTGGCGAGCGCCACCGCCGCGTCCGATGCGGGAATCACCGCGAGCAGCGCGAGCAACCAGAGCGCGGAGCTCTCGACGCCGGCTCTGTCCATGATCTGCCACGACGCGGCGAGCACGAGGGCGGTGATGAGGGCGATCGTTCCCAGGTACCCGAGGATCCCCGTGGCGCGGTACACACGGGCCATCCATTCCTTCATCGGCAGACGAAATCCGAGATCCTTCTCGAAGGCGCGACGCCCGCGCGCGATGAGGTAGTAGCCTGGATCCTGCTCGCGGTGAGTGGTCCCGTCGCCGCCGCTCCCGGACGCAGCGCGTGCGCGCTTGGCCGCCAGAACGGCACGCCTGGCGACTTCGAGCTCCGCATGACCTGAGCCGCGCGCGAGATCCTCGATTGCGTGTCGGTAGCGATCGCGCGTCACGAAGTCCATGGCGGCGAAATCGCTCTCGGCACGAAGCACCTCGTCGACGAGACTGACGCGCTCGAAGAGCTCCGCCCAATCGACGGCGGACATGAGCCGCATGCTCGTGATCACGTTGCGGACGGTCACGTTCATCGCGCCCTGACTCTGCAGCTCCTCGCGGATCGATCTCGTCGGCGGTCGTTCCTTGGGCAGCGAGGCGTTCGTCCAACCAGCGAAGCGCCGGGGTGACAGCCGGATCCTGATCGCGCAGTCGCTGCGCCAACTGCACCGTGAACTCCTTCGACATCGGCGCCCGACCGAGCCGTCGCAGGGCCGGGTCCGACTCCCCCGGCGCCGCGGGACGACCGCCGTCTCCAAGAAGTCGGTCGGCCAGCGCATCCGCGTCTGCGCGCGCCACCCGGCTGCTCACGATCCGCTCAGCCGAGCGTCGTAGATTCTCGACGAGGACGATGCGCAGCGTGATCGCCACGGCCCAGAGCTCGCCGATCGTCAGGGGCTGCACGCGCTGGTACGCGCGCACGAATCGGCAGAGCGTCTGTGGGTCGAAGCGGCTGTCGGTGTGCGCCACGAACGCCCAGGCCAATCCGAACACGCGCGGATACCCCGCGAGCGGCCCATCCGCCAGCTTGGGCAGCTGGCGATAGAAGCCGCGTGGGAGATCATCGCGGACTTCCCGAATCTGCTGGTCGACAACGTGGAAGTTGTCGACCAGCCACTCGGCCGCAGGCGTGATCGCGCGATCCTCGCGGATGGCGGCAGCGATGGTGCGATACGCCTCGAGCAGCACGCGCCCGTTGTCGCGCAGGCGCGGCGCCAATGCCCGGCCGGCGGCGGGCCAGGCCGTGACGCGCTGTGCGGCAGCGAGACTTGCGGCGTGCTGCTCGAGGCGCTCGGCGCTGAAAAGCTCACTGCGGATCGGCGCTTCGGTGTCGCGAAGAGCCGCTGCCGATAGATGAGCGCGCCTTTGAAGGATCGACGGTCTCAGCCGAGCCACTCAGCCCGCGGCGGCGCGTCGTGTCGGAGACGGGCCTCGGCGCAATCCTCTGTGATCTTCAGCACACCGACGTGGTAAACGCTCTTCATTCGGTTGCGGATGCATCAACCCTCCCAACCTCGAAATTCAGGAATGCTGCTTCGCACGGTTCTGTTACCTCGATCTCGACCTTACAGATAGATCACCGCGTACTCGGCCTCGGAGCTATATACCTGAACCAGCCAGCATTTGATCTCCCCTGCGGAAGCCGGGGGAACTCTCCGGCGTGCTTGATCGACGGCTTCCCCGCGTCCGGCGTCGCGTGCGCTCGTGAGCCGAGCCCACACCAGCGCCGCCGAGCCCGGCGTGGCCCGGCAGATTCTGCCAGCTCAAGGTCACCCCGAAAGAGGCGGCTCCTTGACCGTCTTGCGCCGCCGTCATTGATTCTCCTCACGGCGCCCAGTCTTAGGGATCGCCCAGTGATCGTGAGCCGCCCGGCGGGGCGGCATTGGACAAACACCGTGGGGCCTGCCGAGCACCGTAGAACTACGTGGCGGCCACACATTCTGTAGCCCACGGACATTAGTCGCGGTTCGCAATCGCGCACGTTCACTATCTGCCGTGATTGCCAACCCTGCGGCGCGCACGTATCCATGCCTTGTGCAGAGGTGCTGATGCTCGAAGCGCGAATTGTGTCGCCCAGGGGCTCCGCCCATATCTCCGCCGAAGTTACATCGTACGACATGCAAGGGCTTCGCGGGCACGTGCGCGCGCTCACTGCCGCCTTCTGCGTCAGCATCGATAACGAGAGACTCGTGCGAGCGCCGGTGACGCCTCGGCGCGAGATTGCGCTCGTCGAGGACAACCCCCAGCTCGCGCGCCAACCTACCAGATTGCGTCTGCGTATTCACGCGAATGATGACCAGGAACGGTACGGCGCGTGCCTCTCCCTGTCCGGGCAGACGGAGCATTGAACCATGAATACTAGCCCTCTCTCCGGATCTGCTCCACAAAGTGGACGCCTATTGTCCGGGCCCGGGCACGGCGATGTAACGCATGTTCACATCGTATCGCTTGATGATGTGCTTCACCTGGACGTAAATAACATTCTGGCCCCGGCGTTGTACCGCGCTGGTCGGCAACATCTACCTAGAGGGTACATACAGCGAGATTTATCCGAACAGCAGCCAGGACGAAGCGGGGTTGAAACGGCTGTTAGGCAACTCGCGCCTCGCGACGCCGTGTCCACCCTTCGCACGCATCTGCCCGATCTGAAAATCCGGGTGATCAATGTCGGTGATCTCATGATGCCACAGCCCAGCACGGACCATCCGCACGGGTCGGCTGACGTACCGTCGGACCAACCGCAACCTCCACGTCCGGGGCTACAAGGAATAGGGTACGATCACCACGGCCTTTGACATGAGAGTCCAGAACGATCTGGACCGGTTCCACCTGGTGCAAGACGTGATCGATCGCCTGCCGCATTTGGGGCCGACCGGGCCTATCTGAAGCAGATGGTCGAGGACAAGCTCATCGAGCACAAGCAGTACATCGACAGACATGGCCAAGACTTGCCGGAAATACGGCATTGGAGATGGGGCAACCGCACATGAACGTGCAAGAGCTTATGGGCACCGCCAGGACGTTGGTCGCCCGTGACAAGGGGCTGCTAGCGATAGATGAGAGCAATCCGACCTGCAACAGGCGATTCGCCCGGTTGGGGATCCCCCAGACCGAGGAGGCCCGGCGTGCCTATCGGGAGTTGCTTGTGACCACGCCCGGTCTCGGTGATCTCATTAGTGGGGCAATCCTCTGCGACGAGACGATCCGACAGCAGAGGAAGGACGGCACTCCATTTGTCACCGTTCTCATCGACGCGGGAATCATTCCGGGTGTCAAAGTGGACGCCGGTGCAAAAGCCATGGCGGGTCATCCCAGAGAGACAATAACCGAAGGCCTGGACGGATTGCGCGATCGACTAGCTGAATACTCTCGAATGGGCGCCCGGTTTGCCAAGTGGCGCGCTGTGATCGCCGTGGCCGAGGACATCCCTAGCCGGGGTTGCATCGAGGCCAACGCTCAGGCGCTGGCTCGATATGCCGCGTTGTGCCAGGAGGCTGGACTGGTGCCCATCGTCGAGCCGGAAGTGCTCATGGACGGCGAGCATACTCTGGAACGGTGCGGGGAGGTAACGGAGGTCGTGCTGCGAACAGTGTTCAACGAACTGTACACACAGCGGGTGGCGCCGGAGGGTATGATTCTGAAGCCCAACATGGTGCTTCCGGGATCGACGTGCCGAAAGCAAGAAACGGTGGACGAGGTGGCCGATGCCACGGTGAGGTGTCTCTTGCGAGCGGTCCCCGGTGCCGTTCCGGGGATTGCGTTCTTGTCGGGCGGCCAATCCGGTGAACTAGCCTCGGCTCGGTTGAATGCCATGAATGTTAGATTCATGTCGCGACTGCCATGGGCGTTGACGTTTTCGTTCGCTCGCGCCATCCAGCGACCGGCACTGGGGATCTGGGGGGGCGAGGAGGTGCACCGCGTGGCGGCGCAGCAAGCGGTGCTCCACCGAGCCAGGTGTAGTCGGGCGGCGCTCCGCGGCGCATACGACGCCGCTATGGAGGAGGCCGACCGACCCGAGGCCTCCGGATCGGCGGTGGCCTGGACCCCCACGCCCGGTGACGGTGTAGAGCGCGTGGCCGCACCGGACGTGAAATGGAGCGCGACCACGGGATGACCGCCCGATGAAGCTTCTGCAACTCTACTTCATTCGACACGGCGAAACCGAATGGACACTGTCGGGCCAGCATACCGGTCGCACGGACATTCCGTTGACCGTGCGTGGCGAGGATGAGGCGCGCGAACTTGGCACCCGCCTCCGGGAGGTCCAGTTTGCGCGTGTCCTGACGAGCCCTCGGCAACGCGCGCGGCGAACCTGTGAGTTAGCCGGCTTGGGATCGGCCTCCGAGATTGAACCGGACCTGGCGGAATGGGACTACGGCGATTACGAGGGCCAGCGCTCCGTGGACATTCGCCAAGGGCGACCGGACTGGAATGTATTTCGGGACGGCTGCCCTGGTGGCGAAATGCCCGCACACGTCTCCGACCGTGCTGATCGGCTCATCACGCGGCTCCTCGCGCTGGACGGAAACGTCGCGCTGTTCTCGCATGGTCAGTTCGGGTGTGTCATGGCCGCGCGATGGATCGGAATGCCGGCGATCGAGGGGCAGCATTTCGCGCTCGGCGCGGCATCGCTCAGCATTCTCGGCTACGAACCCAACCATCCCAAGGTGCGGGTCATCGTGCTGTGGAATGCCGCCCCGGAATCACGATCAGGTGGCCCATGAAGCAGCCGGCGACCTGTTTGACCGAACCAGCGGTGGCATCGTCGGAGGCACCATGATTCGCGTGGGTATCGCCGCGGATCATGGCGGGTTCGTTCTGAAGGGGGCGGTGGCGAAGTCGTTGCGAAATGCGGGTTACGAGATCGTGGACTTCGGCGCACTCCAACTGGATCCCGAGGACGACTATCCCGACTTCATCATCCTCTTGGCGCGGGCCGTTACCGCGGGCCAGGTTGACCGCGGCGTAGCGCTCTGCGGCAGCGGTGTGGGAGCCTCCATCGCCGCGAATAAGGTTCCCGGTGTCCCGTGCCGGACTGATCCATGACGTGTTCTCCGCCCATCAGGGCGTTGAAGACGACGACATGAATATCATTTGTCTGGGTGGCAAGGTCATTGGGGGCGCGCTCGCTTTGGAGCTGATCGAGACGTTTCTGACCGCTCAGTTCAGTGGCGCCCCGCGTCACCGACGCCGCTTGGCAAGAGTGCAGGCGCTCGAGAACTAGGAAGCTGACTCATGAACACCAACACCCTTACACGGAAGCTGCCCCCAGGGGGATGGATGCGGAGCAAGGTGTCGGAGATAGTCCTGCACTGGCTCGACTTGTCCGTCATCTCTTTCCCGCTTCTTTCCAACTCCGTGGTCGGATGTTGGGAAGAACGCCAGGCAGGCAACGTCATCGCGGCATTGAAGGTCAAGCTGGCGCGCAAGGCCAAGGTGAAACGTGATGGGAAGTGGGTCGCACCGGCGGCGCGGGAGTTGAGGCCGGGCGATGCCCGCCGGACAAGGCGCTCGGGCGTAGAACCACGCACGTACCACTCCGAGCTTACTGCGTTACTAGTATGGCACTAGAAGTCATTCAGGAAGGGCACCTCACTACCAGCCGACGCTGCGCAGCGCGCGCACACAACGACCCAAGGGAAGAAGGACTATCATGCTCATCAAAGCGAAAACACTAACAGGGTACACATTGGAAAGCTTGGACGGGAAAATCGGTCGGGTCAAGGAATTCTACTTCGACGACCGGTACTGGACGATTCGCTATCTGGTCGCCGACACGGGAAACTGGCTAACGGACAGGCAGGTGCTGATCTCTCCATATGCGTTGGGCGCCGCGAGTAGAGAAGGCGCACGCATCAACGTCGACTTGACCACAAAGCAGATCGAAGACAGTCCAGCGCTGAACAGCGACAAGCCCGTCTCCCGCCAGTTCGAGGAGAGCTACTACGGGTATTATGGATGGCCGACGTATTGGGGCGGCTCGTACATGTGGGGGGCGTATCCCTATATTATGCGTGACCGTGACAAACGGAATGTATCCGCCCACAGTGAGGAAGCGTGGGATCCCCATTTGCGCAGTACTCACGACGTGAGTGGCCATCACGTCCAAGCCCCGGACGGTGAGATTGGCCACGTCGAGGATTTCGTCATCGATGACGAGACATGGGCGATTCGCTATCTAGTCATCGATACACGGAACTGGTGGCCGGGAAAACAGGTGTTGGTGTCACCGCAATGGATCGAGCGCGTGAGTTGGAGCGAGGCGAAAGTCTTCGTCGACCTGTCCCGCGAGAGTATCAAGCAGTCGCCGGAGTACACGGAGGCGGCTCTTCTGACGCGGGAATATGAGAGCGGACTGCATCGACATTACCATCACCAAGGGTACTGGATCGATGAACCGGCTGCCCAAGCGCACTCCCATTGAGGAGGTATTGTGAATGTTGTGGATCACGGCGGCGCGCACTGCAGTCTCGGCCGCTGCTCGCAGGAGCCGAACCGCCCGGCTCTCGCCGGTCCCGTGGCTGCGCGATCGCCGCCCGAACGGACGGCGTCCGCATCGCTCAGTGCGGCGGTGGGGTCGTAAAGTCGAGGAGATCCAGGGTGGCCCGCGTCGAGCGAGCGCCTGAGGGACAAGGTGGAGGTAGTGCCTGGTCGTGATGGTTTGACGATGCCCGAGCAGACATTGCACCGCAACGAGATCAAAGCGGCGCTCCACGAGGTGCGTCGCAAGGCGTGCCGTAAGCTATGGATCGTACCCGGGGATTCGGGAGCTGAACGATGATTTGATCTCCTGTGTCGATCGTTTTCTAGTGCGGATCGCCCTGCATCCCACCCGTTGTCGCGTCTACCTGAGCGGTCCAGGTGGTAGTCCCATCCTGCGTACCAACCGATGGCGACGACCCGGCGCTTGAACCACGTATGCCAGAGGCCAGGGTAGGAGTTCTCCATACAGTAGACTTTCCAACAGCGCATCGTCGTGCGTGCCGCAAGCGCCACAGTTTGCCGGGGGTCCGGCTCGCAAGGACGTAGCCTTGCTTCGGCGACGGGCTGAAAACAACTGGTTCTGAGCCGGCCAGAATCACTCCGCGGCGTTGAGCGATTCGCGGGTGATTCTCCGCCTCGACGGAGGGGTTTTCGAGCCCCTGGCGAACCGACGTGCGATGATCGCCCGCAAGGAGCAGGTCCGTCGCGCGACCTCGCGGATCGAGAGCGGTTGCGCGAGCAAGCCGCTCGACCTTGCTCGCATCGAGACGAACGGCCGGGCTCAGAGCACAAGCACCGTGATGCCCTTCGACGTGAACTCCCGGACGAGAGTGGAGACCTTGGGCGCGAGCGCGTAATCGACGCGATCAAGCGTCAGCTCGACGTGCACTTGGTGCGGCGATGCCGAATTGTTGGCGTCGCGAACGTGGCTCCGCAGATTCTCCAAATTGTAGGCGGTCGCGGGAGCCGAGTAGTAGAGCGAGCCTTTCGGACCGATGATGTGCGCTTCGATCATGGCCATTCCCCCGTCCTACGTCGACCGCCTTCCGTTTATGCGCAGGAGTTCCCCGAGGAGTGTCGCGGCGGTGGTGCGGTCCCGCAGCAGTGCCTCGAACCGGCCTGGTAACGGGTCGGCACCGTCATATGGTCCTGGACGAAGGGTCACGGGAATCCATGCGCCCATCGTGGCGAGGTGACAAGCCGTAGAAATTGCGCGCGTAGTTCTGCGCGTCTCCGCCCGTCACTCATTAGCGTTCACCGGCTCGTCCTGGCGATTTGATGGGCGTCGACGATCGCGAACGAAGGGCGCCTCGCGACGCACGAGGATCGAGCCAACTTGGCTTGATCCACCGACGCCTCGGCCAGGGGTCCGCGAATTTTGAGTGGATGTGGACAGGTGAATAGGGAGCCGCGAGCGATGCGCTACGCGGCTCGCGCTCGGGGCTTGCCGCGCTTGTTCGCCTGTTGCACGCCGTCTACGAAGGCGACTCCACCGCGGACGAGCGGCAGGAGCTGCGCGCCGTCGAGGCCTCGCCAGCGGGCCTGCGCCATGTCGAGGAGCTTGTGATCGCTCGCGGGCGTGTGCCGGGGTGTCGGCGTACATCACCTCGTGGAGCGCGGCCTTCACGCGCGGCTGCAACCGCTTCGGGGCCTTGTCGAGCATGTTGCCGAGCTTGGTGGAACCAATCCCGCTGCGCGCGGGTCTTCGGCCACACGTCGCGCACGGCCGCCCAGAAGCCGAGGGCCCGTCGCCGACGGCGACCACGGGCGCGCGCATACCTCGGCGTTTCAGGTCACGGAGCACCGTCTTCCAACTCTCGGCGCTCTCGCGGTAGCCATCGACCCAACCGTAGACGCACTCGCGGTCGGCGAGGCTCCGCTTCTGGAAGGCGCGGTACTCCGTCTCCCATTCGTTGGTCAGCGGCGCGATGTTCGTGGCGGACCGGCGGCACCTCGGCGACCTTCGGGGAGCGGCGCATGTACGGCGGCAGGATGCGGCTTGTAAAGCGCCGTCGCACGCCGTCTTGATCGGTCCGGCGGTCGTTCACGCGGGGCGCGCTCACCGGTATCGTTCCGGCCCCGAGCGTGATCTTCCGCGTGCGGCCCTTGCCGTTACCGACGACCAAGGCATGGCCCGCGTCGTCGCGTTCGTCGCCGTGTGCTTCCAGGTATGCGGCAACCTCTGTCTCCAGCGCCGCCACGAGCATCCGGCGGGCTCCCTCGCGGGCGATCTCGTCGAGCAGGGATCGCCCGTCCACCTCGGCGTGCGCCGCTAACGATGCCCCGCGTTTTCCGGATGGTCCACGCCAACGCGAGGGATACAAACCAACGGCAACGGCGACGGCCCAGCTGTAGCGCGGTCGCCCAGTCGTTCCGGAAATCCGGCATCGGCTCAAGACGTGAAGGGCTTTCTCCACGCTCGCGGCCTCCCAGGGACGCCTCCATTGACGTCACGCACGGGTGGCCGGATAATTGCGCTCTCTTTTGGAGGCCACCTATGCTACGCGAGTTCCTTAGGGAACACCGGGAAGAAATCGTCGCTCGGACGAGAGCGATGGTCGCGAACAGAACCGCGCCGCGTGCGACGGACGCTGAGCTCGAGAACGGAATTCCGCTGTTCTTGACGCAGCTCGGCGAGATGCTTCGCACCCCCAGCCCCGAGTGTGGCGACGCAGCGATCGCCCAGAGCGCCACCAGGCATGGTGACGACATGCGGCGGATGGGGTTCACCGTGGGCCAGGTTGTGCAGGACTACGGGGGGCTTTGCCAAGCGATCACCGAGCTCGCCGGCGAAAGGCGGACGTCGATCAGCACTGAGGAGTTCAAGACCCTGAACGGTTGTCTCGACAGCGCCGTTGCCTCTGCCGTCACCGAGTTTGGGCGTCAACGCGAGCAGTCTATCTCCGACCAAAGCGTAGAACACCTCGGTGTTCTGGCCCACGAGCTGCGGAACGCACTCAACAGCGCGACGCTCGCCTTCAACGCCCTGCAATCGGGAGCAGTCGGGACGACGGGGAGCACCAGCGCAGTAGTCATGCGCAGCCTGGCCCGTATGCACGACCTCCTCAATCGCTCCTTTGCGGAGGTACGCTTGAAAGCCGGCATTCACAGACGAACTCCGGTATCGGTGGCTGCGCTTGTTGAAGACGTGGCGATCGCCGCCGCCATCGAAGCCGCGCACCGTGGCCTGCAACTAACGGTCGGACCCGTTGCGCACAGCGTGACGATCCACGCCGATCCAGAGATCCTCGTGTCCGCATTGTCGAACCTGCTGGAGAACGCGTTCAAGTTCACTCATTCCGCTGGTCACGTGTCGATGACGACCCACACCACTGTCGATCGCGTGCAAATCGAAATCGAGGATGAGTGCGGCGGCCTCCCGGCCGGGAAGATCGAGCACCTGTTTCGCCTGTTCGAGCAACGAGGCGCCGATCGAACCGGGCTCGGGCTTGGACTCGCGATCACCCGCCAGGGCGTGGAGGAGAGCGGCGGCGCGATTCACGTGCGGGATCTGCCTGGCAAGGGATGCATTTTCACAATCGACCTACCGAGGGAGAAAAGGTAGCTTCGATCCGCCTTCGGCGGTGCGCCCGAGATCCCGACTTTCTGATCCCGAGAGAATCGGACAGCTCTCCGATTCCCCTGGTGCCTTTGGCGTCGCGCGGATCAACCCGACGCGTCATCCCATCACGATGTGCGCGTGGTGCGTTGTGCCGTCATCGGCCAAGGCAATCCGTGCCTTGCGATCGGTCAAGGCGAGCGGCGTACCGTCGAGCGTCGCCGCGGCGATGCCGTGGCTGACGCCGTGCGGATTCTCGACCACGATCTGGTACTGCGTGACCTGCTCTCGCCACCGCGATGGCGAAACGCGATATCGTATCCTGCCCACGCTTCCGGAATACACGGATCGATCAACAGATGATCGCTGCGCACCTGCAATCCCAGCACGGCCTCGATTCCGGCGCGATACAGCCATCCGGCGGAGCCAGTGTGCCAGGTCCAGCCGCCGCGGCCGATGTGCGGCGCTACCGAATAGACGTCGGAGCAGGCGACATAGGGTTCGACCTCGTAACGCACCAATGCCTCGGGCGTGTCGCTGTGATGGATCGGATTGAGGATGTCGAAGAGTTCGCCGGCCTTATTGCCTTGCCCCAGCATCGCGAACGCGAAGATGGACCAGCGAATCGTCGTCGCGGGCGCGTCGATCGAGCCGAACGCCGTGAACACCCCGGGATCGACGACGGTCGGATCCAGCTGCGGCTCGAGGATCGGCGGCAACCGCCCACCCTCCGGCGTGAAGGAGGCGAGGAAGATCTGCGCGGGCACCTGGAACGGCAGCGGCGACTTCGCGCGGAAGCGGATGAGCCGCGGCACGGGGATGCCTTGGTCGGCGGTGAGGATGCCGCGCCACACGAACGGCATGAGCAGGTTGCCGTCGATGTCGAGAGCGGCACGCACCTCGGTCGCGACAGCGGTGCAGGGCGGCGACTCCTGGAAGCAGCCGGCTGCGTAGTTCGGCACCGGCAGCGCCGTGAAATGCGGAAAGCGGTCGTGCGGCACCGTCGTGCCGCAGGCGCCGTCGTTCGCGTAGAAGCGGTCGATGCAGGCGAGAAGGCCCGTCTGCGTCGCGCACGTCTGGCTCGCGAGCTGACACGGCAGGGGATCCGTCTTCGGTGTGACGGCGATCACGACGGGTCCCGTCAGCGTCCGGTCGTCGTCGGGCGCGCCGAAATCGGCGTCGGTGTCGGGGAACGGAAAGACGATGCGCACGTCGCCGATGTCGATGTCCGTGCGGGTCGCGAGCTTGGGCTCCGTTCGGCAGACGGCCGACGTGACGCCCGCCGCGCCCGCACAGGTCGCCGTATCCAGGCCCGCGCAATCGGTGGCGAGCGCGACGACGCGGTTCGTGCCGTCCGGCGCCTTGAACACGAGCGTGACCACGTGGTCCGCTCCATTCGGGAGAAATCCGCTCGACCCCCCGTCACACGGACGGCGCCGAATCTCGAGCGTCTCGCCCGGCGCGGCGTAGGGACGGTTGGTCGCGCCGACGACGGCGTTGAACGTCTTCACCGTACCCGGGATGAGGTTGCAGCCGGCATCCGCCCGCGGCGCGACCATGACGATGGCGTCGACGACGAGCAGCACGGCCCATAGAGGAGCGCCGTAGCGCGTAAAACGGGGGCATGGAGGGCTCCTTTCGGGTCGAGAACGTCGCCCGCGGTTTCTCCGTCGGGAGCCGGCAAGCACGCGACGTGCCAGCGCGCGTCCGCGGGCTTCTCCGAGGCGGTCCGCGTCTACGTGCCGCGCGGCGTGGGTATCGTTGTGCCGCGCCGTCGACTGACGGCGACGCTTAGGCGCCGTGCGTCAGGTTCGAGCAGCGTTGCCGCCTCATTGGACAGCGGCGCGCGTTCCCAGTCAGCGATGGGCTCTGACTTCGTATCCGCATCGCACCACCGCGAGCCGTTTTCTCTGCCCCGAGCTAGTGTCCCGATTCTGAAGTTCGTCGCATAACGTCACGGGTCTTTTCGGCGCTGCCCGCGTTGCTCCTCCTCGAAATAGTCCAGACTATTCCGTCGTCGTCGCGCCTCGGCAGCACCGAAAACCCCTCGTGACCTTATCAAACGAACTTCAGAACCGGGACACTAGACGCCCTTCAGGCGCATCGGCCCCATGTAGTCGCGCTTGCCGATCGGCACGCCCTTCATGCGCAGGATGTCGTACGCCGTCGTGGCGTGGAAGTAGAAGTTGGGGAGCGAGAACGACAGGATGAATCCCGCGGCCGTGAACGGCACCTTGAAGTCACGGATCTGAAAGACGACGTCCTTCCCCTCGAGGGCGTTCACCTCTGCGGGCGTCACCTTCTGCAGCGCCTCCCGCGCGTCGGCGACGAGCTGCTGTAGCCCTCGATAGTCGTACGCGGGACCCGGCGCCGGCGGCAGGAAGAGGCCCTTCTTCATGCCTTCGATCGCGCCCAGCGAATGGTGCGCGACCGATTGCAGCTGGAAGCGGAACGGCAGCATGTCGGGGAAGAGGCGCGTCTCGACGATCTCGCCGAGGGCGACCTTATTGGCGGTGAAATGCTCGAGGCCCTTCTCGAGGACGCCGATGACGGCCGCCAACGTCTGCAGGTAGTTCGCTACGCTGATATCATAGAGTGCAATCGCCATGGTGGAACCTCCCGCCGACGACTAGCGGCATAGGGGCGCTGCCCGCAAGACGCAACAATCTGGTGAGCTTCCCGCCGGCGTCCTGGCGACGATCGCCAAGAACCATGGCCCCGCTGTCGATCGTGGAACTTCTCGAAGTGCATCTGAACGTGCCGCCACTCAAGACTTCGGGCCAATGTCGCCGAGCGCGGCGGCTGCGCCCGGCGAGACACTCGCGAGATGCAGATCGCGCTGCGGGAACGGGATCACGATGTTCTCCGCGGCGAGCGCCCTGTGCACAGCCAGTGCCAGATCGCTCGTCATGGCGACCTTCTCGTCGATGCCCCGATCCGTCCATGCGCGCAACAGGAAGTCGAGCGAGCTCGCGCCGAAGCCCGCGAAAAGCGCCTGGGGCGGCGGACTCTTCAGCAGCTGATCCTGCGCCCCGGCCACCTCGAGCAGCAAGCGCACCACCCGATCGGGATCGGTGCCGTACGCGACGCCCACCGACACTTCGAGCCGGCACAGGCGGTCCGTCAGCGTCCAGTTGGTGATCGCCCTCGCGATCAAGTCGCCGTTCGGCACCACGATCTCCGACCCGTCCCAGGCGCGCACGAGCGTCGCGCGCATGCCGATCGCCATGATGCGTCCGAAGATCTCCTGACTCGGGATCTGCACGACGTCGCCGGGGTGCACGCGCCGCTCGAGCAGCAGCGTCAGCCCGGCCGCGAAATTCTTCACGAGATCCTGGAGTCCGAGCCCGACGCCGACGCCGACGCCGCCGAGCACGATGGCGAGCTGGCCGAGCTGGATGCCGGCCGCGGCCAACGCGAAGAAGACGCCAATAGAATAGACAGTGTAGCGAGCGAACGTCGACAGCACGAACGGCACACCGCGCGGCAGGTGTGCGTGCGGATAGACGTCCTGCTCGAGGATGCCGGTCACGGTGCGTGCGAGGAGCGTCGTCGCGAACAGCGTGACGCCGAAGGCGAGGACGGTGCTCACCGAGATCGAGAGCGCACCGATCGAAATCCCGGCCGCGAGGACGGTGCGCAGGCCGTCCGCGGCCACCCCCTCCAAGCCGACGCCTCGCAAGAGGAACGTCAGCCACGCCAACGACCCTGCCACGCGCAGCAGCATGCCCACGCGCCGCCGCAGCGCCGCTGGATCCTCGCCGAAAAGCCGTCGGCGCAGGAGCGGCGTTCCGAACACGTGCAGGACGACCGGCTCCACGCCGATGATCGCTGCGCCGAAGAAGACCGCAAGCAACGCGCCTCCGACGATGCCGCGCCCGAGCACCGCGGCGAGCCCGTCCCAACCACCGATCTCCGCGACGAGCGCGAGCACGAGACCGGTTCCGGCGAACCGCGCAGCACGCGTGACCCAGACCGGGGCGCCGATGCGCGGCGCGCGACGCATTGCGCGCGCGGCGAGCGCGATGCCGACGCCGAGCCCGAGCAGCGACGACGCGCGCGCGACCGCCGGCAGGGGCGCGAGCGAGATGGTGAGGCGATCGACCAGGAGCAGCACGAAGAACCCGACCATGCCGATCGGCAGCGGTGGGCCAGCCGGCGCCCGCAGGATCCGGCCCGCGGGAACGAGCGCCGCCATCGCGAGGACCTGCCGGAAGCGTTGCGGAGCGAGAGGGTGGAACCACGGGGTCACCAGCAGCACGAGCAGCCACGCCGTCGCGTACGGATGCGGCACGCGCGGCGATCCGCCGGGTGTGCGCCGCGCGATGCTGCGCAGCACCACCATGAGGAGGACCGCGACGGCGAGCTGCAGCAGCAACGGGCGTACGTCGCGCTCGACGTACGCCCGCGTGCTGCGAGCATACGCCGCCATGAGCGCCGGGACGCGCGGCAGCTCGCTGCGGACGCGCGCCACGATGTTCGTGCGCCAGAGCGGCTCGCGGCCCGCCTCGAACAGATGCGTCCACTCGCGAGCGCTTGCCTCCTGTAGTTTCTTCGCGCCGCCTGCGACCGCGCTGCGGCGGTCGATCACCCGGTCGCTGAGCGCGAGCACCTCGGCGCGCCAGGGCCGCAAGCTCGCGACCGCCTCGTCGAGCGCGGCGAGCGAGGCATCGACCCGGCGCACTACGCTCTCGCCGGCCGCGGCCGTCTCGCTGTGCCGCTGCGTCTCGAGCCACTCCGCGCGGGTGCGCGCGATCTCGTCGAGCGCGTCGGCGATCCGTTTCGCTTCCGCCTCGAGGGGGATGCTCCATTTGCCGAGCATCGCGTCCGTCGCCGCCAGCTCGCGCTGCAGGTCCTCGAGCTCGACGAACGGGGTCGACCGCGCGAGGGTCGCGTGTGCGCGCTCGAGCAGTGTCTCGATGCTCGGCGCGGCCTCCGCGAGATCGGCGTCGATCTGCCGCACGGTTTCGCGCACCGCCGACCCGGGCGGCACGCTCGCGAGCGCGCGCGCCAAACGATCGGCGCGGATCGCCACCTCCTCCGGCCGGATCCACGCGGCCGATGCGGCGGTAGGCTCCGGCACCGGCGTCTGGGCCGCGCCGGTCGCCGCATGAACGACGATGGCGATCGAGAGCGTGAGGAGCGCGGGGGCCACCCGCGTACGCCACGGAGCGACTCGCTCGGTCACGCCGATCGGCCGGCCGCAGGTGCGCACGGTCGTGGGCTCCGCAGCGGATTGGAGGACCTCGTCCGTGGCGGTCACGGCGCTACTTGCTCACGCGGCCAGGAGAGGAGCCAGTTCGTTGGCTCGGAGCCGTCGTTGGCGGAAGCACCTCTCATGGACGCTTTCCTACCACCGGATAGCCCGTGATGACCACGAGCACCGCGGGGCCGCGAGCGCGCGACGCCCTCGTGCCCCGCAGACGAGTCTTGCTCCGGGCAAGCTGGGCGGAGTATCAGACGTCGGGGCTGGGATGAGCCCGGTCCATCTTGGAAATGTCCGTTCGGAAAGGGGCTCTTCATGCAGAGGTCTCACGGTTCGTCCGCGGAATGGATCTTGTTCGCGGTGATGATGATGCTCACCGACCCGGCGCTCTCCAGCGCAGCGGACCCGGGAACCGCCATCCCGACCAGCTCGGAGGCGAGTGATCAGAAGCCCGGCGCGCTGCTGATCTACAACCTCTTCAGCTCTGGAAAGAGGCACGACACGCGCATCAGCGTGACGAACAGCAGCGAGACCAGCGCTGTTGTCACGCGACTCTTCTTCGTCGACGGCGCAACCGGCGCCGCGACCGCCAAGGACGTTTGTCTCGCGCCGTTGCAGGCGGCGAGCATCAGGGCATCGCAAGTGAGCCCCAACCAGACCGGCTATGTTCTGGCCGTCGCCATCAATTTCGACACCGGCCAGCCGTTGGATTTCAATTTCCTGACCGGGCAGGCAGAAGTGGCTCTCCCGAACCGTTATCGGGCGACGATCTCCGCCATCGCGCTCGCCAAGCTGACGGCGGCCAACGTCCTCAGCACCGATGGTACGCTGGCCGCACTCTTCCTCGACGGCCTCAACCTGAGCGGGTCTTACAACAAGGGTTCGAGGGTGCTTCAGGTCTCGGACATTCCGAGCGCGCAGGATCGCACGGCCACCCTCATCGTCCTGAATCGCATCGGGGGAAACCTGACGACGGCGGCGGCCACGCTGGGCAATCTCCAGGGTCTCTTGTCGAATGACCTCGGAGCCTCCGCCGCGATTGCCATACCCTCGGTCGCGAGCCCGCAGTTGGTCGAGGAGTTGAACGACGGCTTCTCCGCTGATCCGAATCTCTCGACGACGATTCCGGCAGGCCATACGGGCTGGTTGAAGGTATTCTCCTCCAGCGACCTCGGCTTGTCCGGTGCCGTGCTGTATGGGCGGAGCAGCAAGCCCCATCGGTCGCAGACCAAGGAGCGAAAGGTGAGCCACCCGGACGGCGGCGTGAACATGCGCACGCTCACCACCTCGGCGGCAGCCAACGTCGTGATCCCGGTCCGACCGGCGATCTGCGACTGATCTCGAATCGCCGTGGCAAGGGGGATCTGCTTGTAGGGCACGGCGGTCGCGTCACCGGCCGGCGAGGACGCCTCGGTGTTCGGGCCCTGCAGGCGGATGCCGAAGGATGGCCGACTCGCTCCCTCAGATCTGTCGGGCACACGAAGATGAAGTCCGCAGAGTCGAAGACGAAGACGCTCCAACGGGCTCGCCCTGCGCGGCAGGTTCGTCGTCGACGTGAGGCTCCGAGGGTTGCAAGAGTCCCCTCGTCGGGGCCGGGTGACCGATGACTACCGGCTACGGCTCACCGTCCTCCGCGTCCCCGCTCGGCTTCGCCGCGGCTCGCTCGCTTCCCTGGTTGAACCGTGGAGGTCTCTTCTCGAGGAACGCCTGAATTCCTTCGCGCTGGTCCGGCGTCCCCATCGTCGCGAGGACCGCGCGGCGCTCTTCGGCGATGCTCTCCTCGAGCGTCTTCTCGCCGGCACCGACGATGCACCGGAGCATTCCCGCGACGGCGATCGTCGGCATATCCCCCAGCTCGCGTGCCAGTGCGTGGGCGCGTTCGAACAGCTCCTCGATCGGCCAGACTTCGCTGACGAGACCGATCCGGAGCGCCTCGGCGCCCGAGATCTTCTTTGCGCGAAGGATCATGTCGAGGGCGTGATTGCGTCCCACGCAGCGCGTGAGGCGCGCGCTCCCGCCCCATGCGGGGACGGTGCCGAGATCCAGCTCGGGAAGTCCTATCTTGCAGCCCCCGGCCGCCGCGAGACGGAAGTGACAGGCGAGCGGTAGCTCGAGACCGCCGCCGAGGCAGTAGCCGCAAAGCACGGCGACGACTGGCTTCGGGAGATTCTCGATCGCGTCGAGGACGCGGAGGCGTTGATCGAAGAGCGCCTCCAGACTCCCCATGCGTTGGAGGCCCGCCGGGAGTTGCTTCAGATCCATTCCGACCGAGAAGTTCTCGGTCCCCGCACCGCGAATCACGATGGCGCGCACACCGGGGTCGTCGGCGACCCGTGCGACCTCCGCCTCCAGCGCGTCCATGAAGTCGAGGCCCAGGCGGTTCCGAGGACGATCGTTGATCACCAACGTTTCGACCGCCCCATCGCGTTCGATGAGCAATGGCGCCCCGGGCGCGTTCTCGTCAGCTGATGTCGGCATGCCTTTCACTACGCGGTGAGCGCCGACTTCGCCAACCCGGCCTGTCGGGCGCCGCAGGCGCACGGTATCCCTTCCCCAAGCTGGACCTCGCCAGTTCCCCCGCAGACCGATAGGGCGGTTCACGCCTCCGATGCTGGCAGGTGCCAGCCGCGCCAGACGAAGTAGATCGCCGGGTAGACGAGCAGCTCCATGAGGAACGACGTAGTCACGCCGCCGACCATCGGCACGGCGATGCGCTTCATCACGTCGGCACCCGTGCCATGGCTCCACATGATCGGCAGCAAGCCCGCCAGGATGACCGAGACCGTCATGGCTTTGGGCCGCACGCGCTGCACGGCGCCGTGATAGATCGCCTCGCGCAGATCGCCGAGCGTGCGCATCGCCCCCTTCTGTCGCCACTCCTCGTACGCCACGTTCAGGTAGAGCAGCATGACGACGCCGGTCTCGGCGTCGAGCCCGGCCAATGCGATGATCCCCACCCACACCGCGATGCTCATGTTGTAGCCGAGGAACCAGATCAGCCAGATCGCTCCGACGAGGCTGAAGGGAACCGCGAGCATGACGATGAAGGTCTCGAGCAGGCTGCGCGTGTTGATGTAGATGATGAGGACGATGATCAGGATGGTGATCGGCACCACGACCATCAAGCGTTGCTGCGCGCGCAGCATGTACTCGTACTGGCCGGACCAGACGATGTTGTAGCCCGCAGGCACGCTGATCTCCCCCTTGGCGATGGCGTCGGCCAGGCACGCTGCGCGCGTTCGACGTAGGTGCCGACATCGATGTTGCGAATGTCGACGTAGACCCAGGTGTTCGGCCGGCTGTTCTCCGTCTTGATGCTCGGCGGCCCCTTGGTGATCTCCAGGGTCGCCAGCTGCGCCAGCGGGATGTGCTGGCCCATCGGCGTCGGCACAACGATCGCGCTGCAGCTCATCCAGATTGTCGCGCAGCTCACGCGGGTAGCGCAGGTTGATCGGATAGCGCTCGAGGCCCTCGACGGTGGTCGACACGTTCATCCCGCCGATGGCGCTGCTGATGACGTCCTGCACGTCGCCGACAGTGAGCCCGTAGCGCGCGATCTCGTCGCGGTCGATGGTGAAGTTGATGTAGTTGCCGCCCACGACGCGCTCGGCATAGACGCTGAGCGTGTCGGGCACGCGCCGCACCACCGCCTCGACCTGGGTCGCCGATACGCTGCAAGGTGGTGAGGTCGGCGCCGGAGATCTTGATGCCGACGGGCGTTTTGATGCCGGTCGACAGCATGTCGATGCGCGTCTTGATCGGCATGGTCCACGCGTTGGTCACGCCCGGAAACGGAATGGCCGCATTCATCACATCGACGAGCTCGTCGGGCGTGCGCCGCCGATGCGCGATCACTCTGCCACTCATGTCGCTGATATCGACCGCCGGCCACTCCTCTTCCGGCTTCAGTACGACGGTGGTCTCCACCATGCTGAGCGGCGCCGGATCGGTGGCGGTCTCGGCGCGGCCGCTTTTGCCGAAGACGTGATGCACCTCGGGAAACCGCTTGATGATGCGATCGGTCTGCTGCAGCAGCTCGCGCGCCTTGGTGATGGAGATCCCCGGCAGCGTCGTCGGCATGTAGAGCAGGTCGCCTTCGTAGAGTGGCGGCATGAACTCCGAGCCGAGGCGACTGTACGGCCACCAGGTCACGGCGACCGCCAGCGCCGCGCCGGCGATGATGCCCCAGCACCAGCGCCTTGTGCCGCAGGATGCGCTCGATCACCGGATGGTAGACCGCGATGAGGAAGCGGTTCAGCGGGTTGCGCTTTTCCGGCAGGATGCGGCCGCGGATGAAGTAGCCCATCAACACCGGCGCCAGGGTGACGGAGAGGAACGCCGCCGCCGCCATGGAGTACGTCTTGGTGAACGCCAGCGGCTTGAACAGCCGCCCTTCCTGCGCCTCCAGCGTGAACACCGGGATGAAGCTCACGGTGATGACGAGCAGCGAGTAGAACAGCGTCGGGCCGACCTCGATCGACGCGTCGCGGATGATCTGCCAGTGCGGCTTGCTGTCCTTGTCGCGCTCGATGTGCTTGTGCACGTTCTCGATCATGATGATGACGGCGTCGACCATCGCACCGACGGCGATGGCGATGCCGCCGAGGCTCATGATGTTGGCGCCGATGCCCTGCACGTACATGACGATGAACGCCAGGAGCACCGCCATCGGCAACGTCAGGATCGCCACCAGCGCGCTGCGGAAGTGGAAGAGGAAGGCGACGCAGACGATCGCGACGGCGAGCGACTCCTCGAAGAGCTTCTCGCGCAGCGTGGCGATGGAGCGCTCGATGAGCGTCGACCGATCGTAGGCGACCTGGATCTCCACGCCCGCCGGCAGCCCGCGCTGCAGCTCGGCGAGCTTGGCCTTGACGCGAGTGATGACCTCGAGCGCATTGGCGCCGGAGCGCACCACGACGATGCCGCCGACGGTCTCGCCCTCGCCGTTCCAGTCGGCGATGCCGCGGCGCATGTCCGGTCCGATGACGACCGTGCCGAGATCGGAGATCAGGATCGGCGTGCCGTCGGGCCGCGCGCCGACCGCCGCCTTCGCCAGCTCGCTCGGGTCGGTGACGTAGCCCTTGGCGCGCAGGATGTACTCGGTCTCCGACATCTCCATGACCCGGCCGCCGACCTCGTTGTTGGAGCGCTGGATCACCTGCCGCACCTTGCTGAGCGGGATGTCGTAGGCGCGCAGCTTTTCCGGATCGACGGTGACCTGGTACTGCTTCACGTATCCGCCGATGCTGGCGACCTCGGAGACGCCGTCGATCCCGGTCAGCTCGTACTTCAGGTACCAGTCCTGGATGCTGCGCAGCTGCTGCAGGTCGCGGGTCTTGCTGGTCAGCGTGTAGATGAACGCCCAGCCGACGCCGGTGGCGTCGGGCCCGAGCGACGGCGTCACGGCGCGCGGCAATTGACCCTGCAGCTGGCTGAGATACTCGAGCACGCGACTGCGCGCCCAGTAGAGGTCGGTGCCGTCCTCGAAGATCACGTAGACGAACGAGAAGTTGAAGAAGCTATAGCCGCGCACCACCTTGGCGAACGGCACCGACAGCATCTTGGTGGTGATCGGGTAGGTGACCTGGTCCTCGACGATGCGCGGCGCCTGGCCGGGATACTCGGTGAAGATGATGACCTGCACGTCGGAGAGGTCGGGAATGGCGTCGAGCGGCGTGTGCGTCACCGCGTAGTAGCCACCGACGGCGATGAACACGGCCATGAGCAGCGCGAAGAACTTGTTGTCGAGCGAGAAGGTGATGACGCGCTGGATCATGGCGACTCACTCGTGTCCGCGGCGTGCGGGTGCGGCGACGCGGTCGTTTCGTGCTCGCGCCGGCGTCTCCGGCACCGGGATCAGCGACATGCCGCAGATCGGACACTTGCCGGGTCCCGGCTTGTGGATGAACGCGTGCTCGGGCATCGGACAGGTCCAGTAGGCGATGTGCGGGCTCTCCACGTGCCCGGCGTGGCGGCGCACCGGCACCAGCGTCATGCCGCAGAGCGGACACTTGCCGGGCTTGTCGTAGAGAATGTCGGTGTGCTCCGGCATGGGGCAGACGTAGTACAGCTGCCCTTCGGCGGCGGCCTTCTCTGCCGCCTCGGGATGCGCGGCCGCGGCGGCGCGCGCGGTGGCGTCCTTGATCGGCGTGGCGCCGCTCGACCGTGCCCGGCTCCATGAACTTCAGCGCCGCCTCGCGCAGCCGGCTCTCGGAATCGAGCAGGAACTGTCCGGACACGACGACCGTCTCGCCCGGCTCGAGGCCCGACAGCACCTCGAGCTCGTTGTGCTCGGCGCGCCGTCCGATGGTCACCTCGCGCGCCTCGAAGTGGCCGGGCTTCGGCATCACGAAGACCACGGAGCGCGTGCCCGTATCGATCACCGCGACGTCGGGCACCAGCGTCGCTTCGTCTGCGACCTTGCTGACGAGCGTGACCGTCGCGTACATGCCCGGCTTCAGCTCGTAGCCCGGGTTGTGGAACTCCATGCGCGCCGATACCTCGCGCGACTTGGCGTCGAGGTAGGGATACACGTAGGTGACGCGGCCGCGGAACGTCCGACCGGGCAGGTAGTCGAGGGTCATGAACGCTTCCTGCCCGAGGCGCACGTAGGGCAGGTCGTACTCGTAGACCTTGGCGATGACCCACACGGTCGACAGGTCGGCGATGCGGAAGACTTCCATGCCGGCCATGATTCGCTGGCCTTTGACGACGTTCTTCTGCGTGACGATGCCGGTGAACGGGGCGCGAATGGTCAGCGTCTTGCGCACCGTGCCGGTGCGTTCGAGCTCGGCGATCTGTTCAGGAGAGATGTCGAAGTATTCCAGTCGCGTGCGCGCGTCGCGTACCAGCGCCTGCGAGTCGCCGCGCGACCGCGGGATCAGCGGCACGTCCTTCTTTCTGCAGGTTGCGCAAAGCCGCGAGGTACTCTTCCTGCGCCGAGAACAGCGCCGGCGAGTACAGCTCGAACAGCGGCTCGCCTTCGTGCACCTGGGCGCCGGTCTGGTTGACGTCCAGCTTCTCGACCCAGCCGTCGACCTTGGTGGTCACGACGGTCAGCGTCGTCTCGTCGTAGTCGACGAAGCCGACCGTGCGCACAGTCTTGGCGAGCGGCCCGCGCTTCACCGTGTCGAAGCGCACGCCCATGTCCTGCACGACCACCGGATCGATCTGAATCGTGCCGGCGGCGGCTTCGCCTTCGTAGACGGGGATCAGATCCATCCCCATCGAGTCCTTGCCCGGTTGGTCGTGGATCTCGCCGGGAGTCATCGACGATTTCCAGTAGAGGACTTTGCGCTCCTTCGACGCCGTGCCTTGGCGCTGCCGCCGGCGTGCTCGCCGGACGTGTGTGACAGGTCCATTGCTGCGGTGCTCTCCGGCGCGTGCCCTGTCGTCGGCCGCGTCGCGCAGCCCCGCGGAACGTCGCCGCACGGCCCCACCGGTAACGGCGAAGACGAGGCCGATGCCCACGAGGATCGGTCGTAACGTCATGGTTGGGGAGTCCCTTCCGTCGGTGCCGAAGCGTCCGGCGCGTCGGCGATGCGCGGCACGCGCACGCCGATGAGCTGCTGCAGGTCGGCGAAGCGTTGCTCCAGCTCGGCGAGCGCGCGCTCATAGCCGAGCGAGAAGTCGAGCCACTTGCGCCAGTTGTCGATCAGCGCCGTGAACGCGAGCGACGCCGGCTTGATAGGTCGAGGTCGACACCTCGACGGCTTGCCAGGCGCGCGGCACGATCAGGTCGCGAAAGAGCAGCGCCTGGCGGTACTGCGTGTCGATCTTCACCAGCGTGTCCTGCAGCTGGAAGGAGAGCTGGTTGCGCAGCTCGCGGTACTCCTCGATGGACGCCAGCGTCTGCGCGTTGCCTTCGAGCACGCGGGCGCGCAGGCGCTGCCACCAGATCGGCAGGTTGAGGCCGAACCCCAGGCTCCACGCATCGTCGCCGGTGCGCACCGGGCTGAGGCCGGAACTGGAGATGAAGGTGTACGTGTAGCCGACGGTGAGGTCGGGGAAATAGTTCAGGCGTGCGAGCTTGACGGTCTCGATGTCGCGCGTGATCTGCTCCTGCAAGCGCGCCAGGCGCGGGTTCGAGGCCACGGCGTGTTCCATCGCCTGCGGCAGCTTCCACTGCACCTGCTGCAGGTCGAACGCGCGCGGCGGCGGCAGCGGCGCGTCGACGGCGCGGTTCATCAGCATGTTGAGCTGGGCACGCGCCGTGGCGCGTTGTTGGTCGAGCGTGATCAGCTCGTTCTGCAGTCCGTAGAGCTCGACCTCGGCGCGCAGCACGTCCTGCTGCGTCGCCGCACCCGCCTTGTAGCGCGCCCCCGCGACGTCGTGGATCTGTTGCAGCAGCTGCTCGCTCTGGCGGGTGATCTGGATCGAGACGGCGGCGAGGTAGTAGCTGTAGTAGGCCTTCTGCAGCTGGGCGACGGCCGAGATGCGCGCGTCGGCGAGACTGTCGAGCGCCATGCGCACGGTGGCCTCGGCGATGCGTCCGCGGGTACTGAGCTTGCCGGGGAACGGGATCTTCTGGGTGACACTGACGGCGCCGCCCATCATGCCCGCCGCCGTCTCGATCATGTTACCGGTTGGCGGGACGATGTTGATCATGGGATCATCGAGCGAGGTGACCTGCGGCACCTGGTAGCCAAGCACCTGCAGCTGGCGGACGGCGCGCCCGATGGCCGGGTTGTCGCGCAGCGTGAGGCGGACATAGTCGTCGAGCCCGGCATCGTCCGGGAGCGGCGCGGCGCTCGGGGGCGGCAGGCCGCGCTCGGCAGTGCTCGTTGCTAAGCGGCGGGTCGCTGCGGTATCTTCCACCGCCGGCGTGAGATCGTGCGCTTCGGCGGCGATCTGGCGCTGCAGCGTCCAGTTCACCGTACCGCAGCCCGCGGTATCCAGCAGCAGCGCCGCGAACCAAGGAACGAGCACTTGCGCTGGGCGCCTCACCGTTCATCCCACGTTGCGCAAGAACACCGCAGCGTTGTGGTGTGTCCCGGCCCGCGCGCAGCGGCGCCTTCGTCGAGTCGCGGACCTTGGTCGCGTCATGCGCGCACTCGGTAGCCCGCGATCGCGAAGCTCGTGGACGAACGACCGCCACGGCCGACGACCAAACCCATTGGGCCCTTGCCGGCCTCGCGCGCACACAGCCCGAACGGGACGAGCGCTCCGCCCGCAGCGAGCGAGACCAGACCTATCGGTAGGGCGACGGCGATACCACTGGCCAACGGCGCCGTGCACGCAATCACTCCCAGAGGCACAGGCGCGATCCCGATGGCGCGCGTGGCCTTGACGAGGTGGGCGGTGATCCTTCGAGCAGGGTTCATCGACGGACCCACTTTCAGCCGGCATGGTACATGTTGTCCGACTTGGGCGCGCCCAACGCGTTGAGGCCGCCGAGCCTGTCCAATGCCGCCTTCGTCTGACGCTCACGGTGTGGACAATGTCGACGGGATGCAGACCAGGGTGTTCGTCTTGGAGTCGAGGCGTCCCGGACCGAACTGATTGGCGACGTGCATGCCGATCCGCGGGGAGGGCCTCGCCTGTGGCGGAACGAGAGGCCATGGCGCAGTACGGTGTCAGGTGACATGCCGGGTCTCTCGGGCATCCCGCGGTAGCAAAGCTCGGGTTCCGGCGGAGCGTCACCTCAGCATGCCGGCAGGATTGCCGGTGTGAGCGGTACTCCCGTGGGGAACGTTCCGCAAGTCGCGGACGGATGAGCTCACGACCACGTCCCCATCCCGTATCCCATGGGCTCGCTCGGCCCACCGACGCCTCACGGCATGGGTCGTCGGCGGCAGTGCGGGGCGATGCTCCGCCGGAGGTCGAGGCCTTCGGTCCCCCGGACGCCGCGTTTCCGCACCTACTTCAGCCCGAGGGCGTCGACCAGCAGATGCGCCGCGAGTTGATTCCCGGCATCGTTCCAGTGCGGCTCGTTGTGTAGATACAGCTCCGCTCCCGCGTCATACGCGCCGCGGAACGCGGGAAGCAGGTCGATGAACTCGATGCCCCGCTCGGTGCAGAACTCCGCGAGCCGCCGTTGCGGGCGTTCCCAGTCGAACCGCCGCTCGTCGAGGCCGAAGCGCGCGAGGACGCGCCGGTGCAGCGCTCCGTCCACCTGAAACGCGGCTGGATACGCCGCGACGACGAATCGCACCCCTCGCGCGCGCAGCAGCGTCTGCATCGCTGTCACCGCTGCCAGAACGTATCGTTCGTTGCTCGCGAGCCCCGCATCCGTCGGATCCGCGACGCGCATCCGATCGCGCTCGATCGCCCAGTACGCCTCGTCGGGAATGGTCAACCCATGCGGCCCGCGCCTTCGCCAGGCGCCGAGCCAGGCCTCCGCCAGGCGGCGGAGGTGACTGCGCCAGACGAAGGGACGGCCGCCGACCATCGTGATCAGGTCCGTGCGCGTATCGATCGGTGTCAGCTCGCCCCCGATCGGCACGACGCGTCGCCATGGATCCGCGTCGAGGATGTCATTCCCGACGAAGAAGCCGAGAACGACGATGTCGGGGTCGTACTGGAGGGCGTAGCGGCGCAGGGCGACGAGCTCCTCGCCTGGGTGCGTACCCGGGTAGCCGGCGTTGATCACCTCGACGCCAGACGCTCCGGCGCCGGCGAGGAGCTGCCGCATGAACGCCGTGTAGTTGCGCTGCGAGCCCCCCGCCCAATTGAATGAATCCCCGAGCAATACGACGCGCGTGACGCCGCGCGGCTTCGCGCGCACGTGATCGCCGTCGTTGAACCCGAACTCGTTCGTGCGCTCGTCCCCCCAGGCCGCGTGGGCGCGTACCCGAAAGCCCATCTCGCGATCGTAGGTATAGAGCGAGCTCCGGAAGAAGAGATCGTAGCCCACGGTCAGGGCGACCTCGGCGGCGACGAAGGTCACGAACGTGGTGAGCACGACGAGGGCGCCGACCCGGACCGCGCGGCCCAGCCGGACGAGTATCGTCGCCCGGCGCCGCGGGTGCCTGTGGGTTTCGCGGAAATCGCCCATCCGTTCCGACGCCCATGGTGCGCCGAGGAGGCATCCTTGACCCGGGGCGCCGGCGAGACAAACGGCCACCTCTCGCCATCCACCGCGGCCCGCCCTATCTTGGGGGACGGTGAATCTGCGCCGTACCGCCGCGATCGGCCTCGCCGCGTGCGCCGTGCTGGGTTTCGCGGGCCGCGTCGCCCGCGCGAAAGGCGGGCACGCGGGGCACTACGCCGTCATCGCCGGCTACCGGATGTACTATGAGGAGCGCGGGCACGGTCGCCCTCTCGTGCTGCTCCACGGCGGCCTCAACACGATCGTCGGATCGTTCGCGCGGCAGATCCCGGCGTTCGCGCGAACGCACCGGGTGGTGGCGGTGGAGCAGGTGGGCCATGGACACACGCCCGATGCACGGGAGACGTTCACGTATGGCCAGATGGCGGAGGACACTGCCGCGCTGCTGCGCCAGCTGCACGTCGTGCCGGCGGACCTCGTCGGGTGGAGCGACGGAGGCATCATCGCGCTGGTGATCGCGCGCCGGTACCCGGAGCTCGTGCGTCGACTCGTGATCTCGGGTGCCAACATCAATGTCGAGGGAGAGCGGCCCGAGGACGTGCAGGCGCTCCGCGATTGGAGCCCGGACGCTTCCGGCCCGGAGACCGGGCATCCCGCCGCCGCCGGCGCGCCCACGGTCGCCGAGAAGGTGCGGCAGCTCTGGCTGACGCCGGTCATTCTCGAACGATCGGATCTCGCTCGCATCGAGGCTCCGGTTCTCGTCGTCTCCGGAGATCGCGACGTGATCCGCCTCGAGCACACGCTCGAAATCTTCGAGTCGCTGCCGAATGCCGAGCTCTGCATCTTGCCGGGTACCGGCCATGATACGTTCCAGACCGCGGCGAACCGGCTCGATCCGCTCATCTTGAAATTCCTCGACGAGCCCCGGGCGCCGTCTCGATGAAGAGCCGCGCCCGTCCCGCGATCGTCACGGCGGTCGCGCTCGCGCTGCTCGGCGTGAGCCTCTGGATCATCCACCGTCGCCTCGGCGGCGCCGCCGGATACGACGCGCTGATCGGCCGCCTGACGATGATCTCGCGCAAGCGTTTGCCGCTGGCGTTCGCGCTCGCCTTCGCCAGCTACGGCGTCGTCCTCGCTTCCGACTTCCTCGCGCTGCGCCACCTGCGGCGCGTCGTGGCGTTTCCCCGCCTGGCGATCGGCTCGTTCGTCACCTACGTCGTGAATCACAGCGTCGGACCCGGACTGCTGGGGAGCGGTGCGATGACCTATCGCATCCTGACGGAGGACGGCCTCGCGGCGGCGGAGGTCGCCGACATGCTGGTGCTCAACCTCGCCACGGTCTGGCTCGCCGTGCTCTTCCTCGGGGGCGCCGCGCTGGTGGCGACGCCGCTCCGGCTGCCGGCGCACGTTCCCGCCCTCGAGCACGCGAGCCGGATCGTCGGCGTGGTGCTCCTCGCGCTCGGAGCCGTCTATTGGGCATGGACCGCGAGCGGTACGCGCACCGTCCGCGTCCGCGGGTTCGAGGTCACCCTTCCACACGCAGGCGCCACCGGCGCCCAGATCGTCCTCTCGAGTGTCGATTGGATCCTCGGCGCCGCGGTCCTCTATTCCCTGCTTCCGACCACCCACGCGCTCTCCTTCCCGCGATTGACGGGCGTCTTCGTGGTCGCCCGCGCGCTCGGTCTCGTCAGCTACGTGCCCGCGGGTCTCGGTGTATTCGATGTGACGATCGTGACGTTGCTGGCGCCGTATCACCACGCGCCCGTCGTCGTCGCCGCGCTGTTGGTCTATCGCGGTGTGTATCTGGCGACCCTCGCGGCCACCTTCGTGGCCTTCACCGCGTACGAGCTGGCCACGCGCCGTGCGATCGCCCGCGCCGGCGGGGTGCTCGATCAATGGTGGGGGGAGCTGGTCCCGCGCGCGCTCGCGGCCATCACATTCGCCGGCGGCGTGGTCCTGCTCATCTCCGGCGCCACGCCGGCGGCGCCGGGACGCATGGAGCTCCTCAACAGGCTGCTGCCCTTGCCGCTCATGGAGGTCTCGCACTTTGTCGGCAGCCTGGTGGGCGTCGGACTTCTCCTGCTGGCGCACGCGCTGCAGCAACGCATCGACGCGGCGTACTACCTCACCATCATCCTGTCGCTCGGCGGCGCGGCGACGTCCCTGCTGAAAGGCATCAACTACGAGGAATCGATCGTGCTCGTCGCGATCGCGGTCGCGGTGTCGCTCTGCCGGCCCTACTTCTACCGCCGGAGCTCGCTCCTCAGCCAGTCCTTCTCGGTTCCGTGGGTGATCGCGGTGGTGCTGGCGCTCGTCGGCACCTGGGCCACGGTCGCGATCGCGTACCGCAGCGTCGCCTATTCGCACGAGCTCTGGTGGCAGTTCGAGCTGTCGGCGGACGCGCCCCGTGCGCTGCGGGCGTTCGCCGGCGCCTTCGGCCTCGCGGCGGCGTATTCGATCGCACGACTCCTCCGGCCGGCGGCACCGCTGCCGGCCGAGCCCACGGCGGACGACATCCGCCGCGCCACGGCGATCGCCGCGACGGCGCACCGGGCCATCGCGCATCTCGCCGTCCTCGGGAGCAACCGTCTTCTGCTCGAGGGCGAGGAGGGCTTCCTGATGTACGGGGTTCGCGGCCGATCGTGGATCGCGATGGCCGACCCCTTCGGGCCGCCGGCCGTCCGGCGCGAGCTGGCGTGGCGGTTTCGCGAGCTCGCCGACGACCACGGTGGATCGGCGGTGTTCTACGAGGTGAGCGTCGGCGAGCTGCCGATCTACCTGGATCTCGGACTCAAGCTGTACAAGCTGGGGGAAGAGGCGCGGGTGCCGCTCGACCGCTTCACCCTGACCGGCAAGGACAAGCAGGATCTGCGAACGGCGTTGAACCGCATGGCGCGCACTGGTGGGGAGTTCTCGGTAGTCGCGCCCGCGGGGCTTCCGTCGATGCTCGATCGCCTCGAGGCGATCTCGAATGAATGGTTGGCGCACAAGAACGTCCGCGAGAAGCGCTTCTCGATGGGCTACTTCGATCGCGCGTATCTCGCGCGCCTGCCGGTCGCGGTCGTGCGTCACGACGGGCAGATCGTCGCGTTCGCGAACGTCTGGGCCGGTGAATCCAAGGAAGAGATGTCCGTCGACCTCATCCGCTACGCCGACGATGCGCCGCCGATGGTGATGGACTACCTGTTCACGCAGCTCATCCTCTGGGGCCAGGCGCAGGGCTATCGCTGGTTCAGCCTGGGGATGGCGCCGCTCTCCGGCTTCGAGCGCCGCCGGCTCGCGCCCGGGTGGACGCGGCTCGGCCGCCTGCTCTTCCGCTTCGGCGATCATTTCTACAACTTCCGCGGCCTCCGGGCCTTCAAGGAAAAGTTCCGACCCGACTGGGAACCGCGCTACCTCGCGTCGCCAGGCGGGCTCGCCCTGCCATTCGTGCTGACCGACATCGCGGCGTTGGTATCGGGCGGCATCGCCGGCGTCATCCGTCGCTGACGGACTCTCCCTCTCCCCGCGCCGCCAGTCGCCGGCGCGCCCCCGCGAGGATGCGCTCGGCGAGCCCGACGTAGTTGCCGTCGAAGTGGTGGCTGCCCGCCGTATGGATCAGCTCGGCCTGCGACAACGCCGGATCGCGACAGAGGGTCACCGTCTCCTGCTCGCCGTAGAAGCACTGCAGGAGACGCGGATCGAGGCGTCGTATCTCCGGTAATACGAGCGGCGCGTCTCCCGACGGCGCGCGACCGAGGATCCCCGAGACCGCGATCTCGAAAGGCGCGCGCGGCTCGAGTCCGAGCAGCGCGACCTCGACGACGCGGGCCCGGTCCGCGGGCGGCAAGCGGTTCACCGCGAACGGCAGGACGCCGGCACCGAACGAGTAGCCGACGAGCACGAAGCGCACCTCGCCCCACGCGCTCCGCGCGGCCGCCATGATCGCCGCGAGATCTGCGGCGACGCGGTCGGGAGACTTGGCGTGCCAGAAGTAGCGCAGGCTGTCGACGCCGACGACCGGGACCCCGCGCGCCGCCAGCGTCTCGCCGATCGTCTTGTCGAGGTCGCGCCACCCGCCGTCGCCCGAATAGACGATGGCCGCGAGCGTTCCGTCCGCGGACGCCGGCAGCACGACGAGAGGCAAATCGGGAAGTGCCGCCGTGATCGGGTCTTTTCCCGGAGGCGCCGCGAGCAGCGGCGTCACGAGCTCCACGAGCGACGGCACGGTGTCCGGGCCGCTTCCCGTGCCGACGTGCCACGGCGCCGGCAGCGCAGTCCCGGTGCCGTAACGGAACCCTCCAGCGGGATCTCGGGTGGCCGGCGCACCGGGACACAGTGGCACACGCGTCGCTAGGGCCGGCGCGGGATCCACGCCGACGGCGCCCCGGATGGTGGCGGCGGGTGCTTGCGCCAGGGCCGCATACGCGAGCGCCGCGCCGGCGCCCACTCCCGCAAGCACCGGTGAGTAGTAGGCGCCGAACCCGCGCTCACGCTCGAGCCGGTGGCTCAAGTCCTCGAGCTCCGCGACCACGTAGTGACAGCCGTCGGCGCTCCGTCGAAGGCCGTCGAGATACGAGGGGAGATCGACGCCGACGACGATCGCGCCCCGCGCCGCGAGCCGTCGCGCAACGTCGCCGAGCGCCGGCGTCCAGCCCGCCTGATCGGAGAATACGACGACGAGACCCGCCCCGGACGCTCGCGGCATGAAGATCCGGACCGCGCCGAGCCGCCCCTCGTTCCGGACGACCGGCCGCAGCGGCGATTGGCAGGAGAGGGACAGGAGCACGAGCGCCGAGATCAGCGGTTGCGCCCGACGCCCGCGTCGATCGCTCATCGGGCGAGGATGCGCGTGAGGGCGGCGCCCAAGGCGGTGGTGCTCGCGGGGCCGCCCGCGCTGCGCCAGGCCACGTGTCCATCCGGCCGCACGAGCGCGGCGCCGTCGCTCGCGAGCCCGTAGGCACGAGCGAAGCCGCCGTCGTCGTTCACGCCGGGTCCGCCGACGAGGTAGCTGTCGATCTGGATGCCCAGGCCACGCGACACGTCCATCGCCGCGGCGCACCAGGCGGCGCCGCCGGGCGCGGCGAGAAGCGTGAACGCGGTTCCGACCAGGTCGAGGGTCGACAGCCGCGCTTCGCGTCGGCCGAGCCAGACGTGCGGTGCGCGACAGCCGGGCGTCGCCGATTGGATGTAGTCGGAGTAGCTGTCCTCGACGACGGGCGGGTGCGTGCCGTCCGGGACGACCGCCGACGAGACGTACGCGGCGCCGAACTCGACGCCCAGGTGGTTGCCGTAGCGGCGGGACGCGGCGACGACGTCCTCGGTGCCGAGCCCGCTCTCGCCGCCGGCGGCCGCGGCCGCGTTGATGCGGGCGACGTTGATGGAATTCTGCAGCGATTGGCTCGTGATCCGCTGCGCGACGCTGCGTCGCTCGTCGTCGTACGTCTCGACCAGCGGCCATCCCGCCCGGTCGTCGACGCAGTACGCCAGCTTCCACATGGCGTTGTGCATGCCTTGGAGGCCGGTGTTGACGCCGAGCCCGCCGGTCGGCGGGAACTGGTGGGCGGCGTCGCCGCAGAGCAGCACTCGACCCTCGACGAGTCGCTCGACGACGGTGGAATTCAGCTTCCACAATCCCAAGGAGAGGATCTCGGGCTCGAGGTCGGCGACCCCGACGGCGGCGCGGATCCAGTCCCGTGCCCGCCCCTTCGTGAACACGTCGAGCGACCACTCGTCGGGCTGGACGCTGATCTGGCAGAGCCAGCGACCGGCACCGTCCAGCGGTTGCAGTACACCCGTGGCCCGATCGTTCGATACGAAGAAGAGCACGCCCTTGCGCTCGCCGATGTGCCGCTCGATCCCGGCGCGGAAGTAGCAATTGATGATGTGGGCCAGGCTCTGCGGCCCTTCCATGCGGAGTCCGAGCTCGCCGCGGATCAAGCTGCCGGCGCCGTCGGCGGCGACGAGCGCCGTGCCCGCGAGCACCTCCGTTGCGCCGCTGGCGCGGGAGGTCACTTCGAGCGCGACGCCGTCAGCCTGCGAGCCGCCGCCCGCGAGCAGCCTCGTCGCCTCCGTTGCGAAGCGGACCTCGACCAGTCCCGAGGCGCGGACGGCGTCGAGCAGGATCTGCTCGATCAGCTCCTGCGACGACATGATCGGCCGCGCGGGGCTGACCTCGGACCCCGGGCCCTCGAACCCCTTCGACTCGATCACGCCGAACTGCTCTCCGGTCGCGCTGCGCAGGAAGCGGATCGGGCTCTTCCAGCCGTCGGGGGTGTCGATGCTGCGCAGGCGCTTGTACACCGCGGGACCCCATCCCCTGGCAATCTCCATCGTCCGGGTGTTGAAGTTGCGGGTCTTCGGGTGCCACGAGGTCGCTTCGTGCTTCTCGATCAGCACCGTGCGCACGCCGAAGCGCGCGAGCTCCAGCGCGGCACCGAGCCCGACCGGTCCGGCGCCGAGGACGAGGACCCGCGGCCGATCCGGAGAGATCATGCCTGCGCTATCCTCTCGGATGGGACGAGGGTCAAGCACGCCGCGGGCGCGCCGGCCTCGGCCGTAGGCGTCGACCGACGGCCGATCGCTACGAGAGCGATTGAGTGATACGGTCCGACATGCACAGTGAGGTCGTCACGGAAGCCATGAGCGCCGCCGATGTACGCAGAGTTCCGCCGAGCAGGGTGAATTGGGTCACAACGGTGTTCTTGCTTCTGACGCCCCTCGTGGGGGTCGTCTGGGGCATCGCGCAGATCCGCGCGGTCGGCGTACGTCCGGTCGAGGTCGCGGCGTTCGCGTTCTACGTCTGCGCGACCGGATTCAGCATCACCACCGGCTATCATCGGCTCTTCGCGCACCGCTCCTATGAATGCGCGCGGATCGTCAAGATCCTCTATCTGCTGTTCGGTGCCGCCGCGTTCCAGCACTCCGTGCTTTCCTGGTGCTCCGACCATCGCCGCCACCACAAGCACATCGACGAGGACGCTGACCCCTACAACATCCAGCGGGGCTTCCTCTGGGCCCACATCGGATGGCTGTTGGTCACCGAGCACAAGGACCGGGCCGACTTTTCGAACGTCCGCGATCTGATGGCGGATCCGTGGATTCGCTTCCAGGACCGGTTCTACGTCCCGCTGGCGGTCCTGATGGGGTTCGGCGTCCCGTTCGCGTTCGGCTGGGCGGTTGGGCACCCGTGGGGATGCGTGCTGTGGGCCGGCGTCTTCCGCGTGGTGCTGGTGCACCATTCGACATTTCTCGTGAACTCGCTCGCCCACACGCTCGGCCGACGCCCCTACACGCTCGCCGTGTCGGCGCGGGACAGCGTGGTGACGGCGTTCCTCACCTTCGGCGAGGGCTACCACAACTTCCATCACCGCTTCGCCGCGGACTACCGGAACGGCGTGGCGCGGGCGTCGTGGGATCCGAGCAAGTGGCTGATCGGCGGGCTCGAGCGTCTCGGACTCGCCTGGAACCTGCGGCGCGTGCCGCGCGAGCGGATCGTCGCCGCCGAGCTTGCCTGCGACACGGAACGGGTGCTCGCGCCCGCGACCGGACGGCCAGCCCATCTCTCCACCTACCTGCGCGAGCGTCTTCTGGAGATGTCGGCACGGGTCGAGCGCGCGGCGACGCGGCTCGGGAGCGTGGAGCGCGAGTTCGCGACGGCGCGTAGGCAATGGGGATTCGACGGCGCGCGACGCAAGCGGCTCCGCGCCGAGCTGCGGCGCTCCCGGCTCGAGTTGCGTGCTGCGCGTCTCCGGTGGCGCGCGGTGCTCGTCGTTCCGTAACGCGGCCATCGAATCGAGCCGCGGCGAGAGCCCCGGCTTCCTCAGGTCACCAGCTTCAGCAGGCCCTTCAGGATGTCGCCTACGGGCATCACGGTCGCCGCCAGGGGCAGCGCCGGAAGCAGGCCGGGGAGCAGCATCGCGACGAAGTCGCCGAACGCCACCGGCACGATCCGCATCTTGCGGATGATCTCGAAGGAGCCGCCGAGATCGGCCAGCGATTGGATGTCTCCGGAGCCGAGAAGCGTCTCCTCGGTCGGATCGGTCCTCTCGATCCACCTGCGTTGGAACGCCTGCGTGTACTCGCTTCCGAGCACCCCGTATTCCAGCAGGCCGCGTTGCTTCAGTCCGAGCAGCTTCGGCATGAAGACCAGGGTGGGGCCAGCGAACACGGCAAGCGCAACGATGAAGAGCGCGGCGTAGCTCGACTGGTACTCTTCGAGTGTGTGGCCGCCAAACAGGATCTGGCTCGCGATCGTACCGGCGACGGCGGCGCTCAACGCGAAGAGGACGGTGCCGAAGGGTATGAGTCCCTTTCCGAGGAAGGCGAGGCCTCCGGCGCCATCGGGATGGGTGGGAACGAGTGCCAGGTCGAGATCGGACACCGTCCACAGGAAGCGGCCCCAGACGACCATGCGGTATGCCCAGCGAAACACCAGAAACTGGAGAATCGGCAAGGCCACGAGGGTGTACCAGTAGCCGACGGTGGTCAGTCCCTGGCCGGTCTCGGGCCTGAACCAGGTACTCCCGCTCTGGAACGAGAAGCCAGCCACGGCATTGTAGGATTGGGCGTACGCCAGGACCACGACGATCACTCCGGCGAGCTCACCCACGCGGACGAGGCGAGCGGTGACGAAGTGCCGGACGACTTGGCGCAAGCGGGTGCCGATCGGGATGTCGGCCAGGACGAGGACCGGTACGGCGCACAGGAACCGCGCATGGGCTCCGAGGTCATAGACGAAGGGGATCTTGACGCCGTCGAACGCGCGGCCTTCCAGCAGGGACAGAACGAACAAGGACACCCAGGTCAGGAGTGTCAGGATGAGCGCGGTCCGCCCCGAGCCGGTCCCCAACTCGGAATGGGCCAGGCGCAGCCGCTTCAGGAAGGCATCTCCGGGCCGCCATCGGTAGGCGAGAACGTCAGGTCCTGCCCGGCACTAGCGCGGTCTGTCGACGCCATCGTCACACCTCCGGTGGCCTCGAGACGCCCATCGCGCGTTGCCAGCTCGGACGCGAGGAGGGACACACGATGCGAAGGCTGGCCGTCGCGACCGTCATCGGCGGATCGGCCGAGGCGTGATCGACCGTGCAACAACGGATTGGAGCGCTCTTGCCGGCGAACAGCTATCAGGGGAGTCCGGCCGAGTCATCTGCCCGACCACGGGTGTTGTGTGGAAGAGCCAGGTTCCCGCCCGCGCGGGTCGATCGCCGCATCCCCGTAAAGGTGCTCCCTGACGTGGAGACCGATCGGCGGGCTCAGCGCCGTGGCCGGCCCGGCGCGCCGGTCTATTCGCTGGCGGGCCCTGCTCCGGGCGCCGGGAGGTCCGGCTTCGATGCGTTCGAGGGACGTGAGTTATCGACCATCAAGAACGTTGCGCGAGTGACCGTGACCGCCTTCCGGCATGCCGGACAGACCGGCGTCATCGTACTCCCTGTGACTCCCTGCAGGTACGAGAGGGCGCGTTTGCAGTGTGGACAGGGACCGAACCATGCGCTTGCCACGAGTCAACTCCTTCCTCCGTACGCGAGCATCTTCCGCTGCGGTGCTATGGGACGAGTCGCGCCGTGAGAGACATCCGCCGGCTCGTGGGGTGGTGCCAGGCGCGGGACGCGCCAGCCATGGACGCGCGCGTGAGAGCCGTGCGCGGGTGCGTCGTGGGATGATTCAGTCTCGCACTAGAGGCCGGTACGCGCAAGACAATTCCGATCGATCGCACGAATGCCGCACGAACCGGTTGCGCTGCGAGCCGTTCCCGCGTAGCGTGCATCCACGCGCGTGTCTGCGCGGAATGATGCAAGCTGCGCCTAACCGCTCGTCCTCGAGCGCTCTCTCGTCTCCGCCACGCGTCCGGCGTGTCCGCGTCGGCAAGCGGATCCGGCGCTGGCTCGCCGCCCGCAGCATCGCGATTGCCGCGCTCGTGCTGCCGTGGCTGTACGTGGCCTACATGTGGCTGGTCCGCGTGACATCGCGGCACGACGACGCGCTGCTTGCGCCGCTGCTTCTCGGTGCCGTGGAGCGCCACGATCGTGCGGTCGCCGCCCTCTGGCATCAAGAGGTGTTCTCGGTCGCGTACAATTATCGCAAATTGCGCGGGCACACGCTCGCCAGCGTGAGCGACTTCGGCGCCGTGATCACCGCCATGCTGCGGCGGTGCAATTTCATCGTATTCCGCGGCGGCTCGGGCTCATCGTCGCGGCATCGCGACGTCCTCACCACGTTGATCACGCACATGCGGCGGACGCCGCGGGTGATCTACGGCCTCACCGTCGACGGCTCCAACGGGCCGGTCTACCGTGTGAAGCCGGGCTGCGTCGCCATCGCCCGTGCCTGTCGCGCCCCCGTCGTGCTGGTGCGTACGTGCTACCGGCGGGCGGTCGCGCTGCCGACGTGGGACCGGGCGCAGGTCCCGCTGCCGTTCACTCGGCGGGTGACGCTCGCGACAGGGCCCTATTGGATCGCGCCGGACGCCGACGATCAGGCGTGCGAGACCTTCCGTCTCCATCTCGAGCGCGAGCTTCTCGATCTCACGAACCGCGCGTATGCCAGGCTCGGTATGCCGTGTGGCGAGGCACGGGGGTTCCCGCCGGGCTGGACGCCGCGCTGGGCTGCGGGTCAACTGGGCGCCGCCCTCGGCGCCCACGACCTCGATCCCGAGCACCCTCCGGCGTGGGCGCATTTTCGTGGCGGAGCCGCGGCCGCATGCGTTCCGGTTCCGGCATGACCGGGGCCGCCAGGAGCGATTGTCTGGGCAGACCGGTTCCGCTATGGTCGCCGGACACGTCCGGCGCGAGAAGCACCCGCCTCCTTTGGTCTGGTACGGCTCCCGCACACACGCATTCCGTAGAGCGACGTGGACGGCGATAGACGCCGGCAAGGAGACGCGCATGGGCCAGAAGCTGTACGTCGGGAATCTCGCATTCGATGTCACCAACAAGGATCTCGAGGACGCCTTCGCGCCGATCGGCGCATGCGCCTCGGTGAGCGTGATCATGGACCGCGCGACGGGGAAGAGCCGGGGATTCGGCTTCGTCGAGATGGGCTCCAGCGGCGATGCCCAACGGGCGATTCAGCAGCTCGACGGCACCGAGATCAACGGCCGCGCGATTCGGGTCAGCGAGGCACGCGAGGGTGGAGGCGGCGGCAGGGACCGGCGCTGACCGGGGCCACCGTGCTCCATACGCGCCTGATATACGTACGCATCATATTTGAAATATTCGAAAGCATCTCAGTACAGTCGTGAGCGGTTGGGTAGAGCACCCTCCCTCGAAGACGAGTCCGAAAGAAAGGAGGTAATGCTCATGCCAACTGGTACCGTAAAATGGTTCAACCCCGAGAAGGGGTTCGGCTTCATCACGCAAAACGGCGGTGAAGACGTGTTCGTGCACTTCAAGGCCATTGCAGGCGACGGCTTCAAGTCACTCGACGAAGGTCAAAAAGTCGAGTTCGAAGTCGTCAAAGGCCCCAAAGGCCTTCAGGCCGCGAACGTCGTCAAGGTCTCCTAGCGGGCCTACCGGCGCCCGGACACATGTCCGGGCGCCGGTGCTCCGTCGCGCGTCCCGGCGGCGGCATTTCGCCGCCGCGCCCGAGCGCGCCTATCGATCGCCGCTCCGGCGACTACCGCTGCCGCGCCCTTGGCCTCCGGCGGCCGGACGGCCCTTCGGTCCGTTCCCGCTCGCGGGATTCAGCCGCGAATCGCGGTCGACGATCTCGATCGCCGCTTCCTCGACGAGCTTCTTGAGTCGGGGATCGTCGGCGTCCTTCGACGAGATCTGTCCATCTTTGCCCGGACCCAGATGCAGAGTCCTGCCGCCGGACAACGGTACGCGAAGCGGGCGCCGGGTCTTGTTCGTGATGGTCGTCATTGCCTAGCTCTTCCCCTTCGCTCCGGGCCGTTGATACTGGCTGTTCGCGTCTTGCTTTACCTTTGCCGCCGCCGTGCCCTTGGCGACCGCCGCATCCCGTTTTTTCTGGTCGCGCTGTTTCGACTTCGGTGATTTGTCTCCCATGGTCGTCTCCCTTCACCTGCCCTCTTCCGAGCGTCGCAGGGACATCGGTAATTGGCAACCGCGCTTTCGCGCTCAGCCCCCCGATTGCGCCACGCGCCCCCGAGCGATAGTATTGTTGTTGGTTCAACTTCGAGGTTCGCCCGCGTACGGCTCCCACGCGCTGACCTCGGAGCGGTGTATTCTGCGCCGCCCGCCTCTCTCTGAGCCCACGCCAGTAGGAGGTTCTCGTCGAGAACTCCGCAATCCGTGTACGGGCTCACCTCGTGGGCTCGCTCGTCCAGGTGGACAAGAGCCGGGCCATTCGCACCGTTGCCGTGCTCGGCAACCACCTGCCTCGCCAGTGTGGCATCGCAACGTTCACGAGCGACCTCAGCGCCGCGATCGCCGCGGAACGCGCGGACATCGACTGCTTCGTCCTCGCAATCAACGACGCCGGCAAGCGGCATGCCTATCCTTCTCCGGTCCGTTTCGAGATCCCCGAGAGCGACCTCGGAGCGTACCGACGCGCGGCCGACTTCCTGAACGCCAACTCCGTCGACGTGCTCTGCGTGCAGCACGAGTATGGCATCTTCGGCGGCCAGGCGGGCAGCCACGTGCTCGCGCTGCTGCGTCGACTGCGCATGCCGATCGTCACGACGCTGCACACGATCCTCGCCCAGCCGAACCCGCAGCAACGCGCGGTCATGGACGAGCTGGCGGCCTTGTCGGAGCGCCTCGTCGTCATGACGGCACACGGCGCCGTGCTGCTCCGCGAGGCGCACGGGGTTCCGGAGCGCAAGATCGACGTCATCCCCCATGGGATTCCATCGGTGCCGGCCGCGTGCCGCAAGGACCGGCTCGGGGTGGACGGCAAGTCGGTGATCCTCACATTCGGGCTCCTGTCGCCGGACAAGGGCATCGAGTACGTGATCGAGGCGCTGCCGAGGATCCTCGAGCGCCACCCGAACACGGTGTACATCGTTCTCGGGGCGACGCATCCGCACATTCGCGAGCGCTTCGGCGAGGCGTACCGTGTGGGATTGGAGCAGCGTGCGGAGGAACTTGGCGTCGGTGCCGCGACGATCTTCCACAATCGTTTCGTCAGCCAGGAAGAGCTGGTGCAATTTCTCGGTGCCGCCGACATCTACGTCACGCCTTATCTCAACCCCGAGCAGATCACCTCCGGAACGCTGGCCTACGCGGTCGGCAGCGGAACCGCCGTCATCTCGACTCCGTATCGCTACGCGCAGGAGCTGCTGGCGGACGGACGGGGGATTCTCGTGCCGCGCAGGGACTCGCCGGCGATCGCCGAACGCGTGATCGAGTTGCTCGAGGACGACGAGAAGCGCCTCGCGATGCGTGGCCGCGCGGCCGCCCACGGGCGCAACATGCTCTGGCCCGCAGTGGCGCGACGCTACGCCGAAAGCTTCGCGCGCGCGAGCCGCGAGCACGCGCAGCGGACGCGGATCGTGTTCCAGGGGAAGACCCCCGCGACGCGGCCGGCCGGGCTGCCCGACGTCAACCTGGACCACGTCGCGTTGATGACGGATCAGACCGGTATGCTGCAGCACTGCACCTTCAATGTGCCGTCGTACGGCGACGGCTACTGTCTCGACGACAATGCGCGGGCGCTGCTCGTGACCGCGCTCATCGACGTGGGAACCGGGCACGACAAGACCCTCAACGCGCTCGCGTCGCGCTACCTCGCGTTCGTGAGCCATGCGTTCGATCACGAGCGCGGGCGCTTCCGGAATTTCATGTCCTACACGCGGCAGTGGTCCGAGGTGCAAGGCTCGGAGGACAGCCATGCGCGTGCCATATGGGCGCTCGGGACCGTGGTCGGTCGTGCGGGCGACGCCGGCAGACAGCGCCTGGCCAATCAGCTCTTCCACGCCGCGCTGCCGGCCGTGTCGCAATTCACGAGCCCGCGGGCCTGGGCGTATGCGCTCCTCGGGATTGCCGAGTATCTCCGGGCCTTCGGAGGCGAGACGCGTGTGCAGGCGAGGCAGAGCCTCCTCGCGGAGCGTCTGCTCGACCTCTATCGCGACGTGAGTACGCCGGCGTGGCCATGGTTCGAGGAGCGGGCGACGTACTGCAACGCGCGCCTGTCGCAGGCGCTCATCGTCTCCGGGAGGACACTCGAACGCATGGACATGATGGATGCGGGCTTGCGCTCGCTGGAGTGGCTGTCGGCAACGCAATGTACGGACGACGGATACTTCGCCCCGATCGGATCGAATGGGTTCTTCCCTCGTGGGGGACAGATGGCCGCCTTCGACCAGCAGCCGGTCGAGGCCTGCGCCATGGTCTCGGCCTCGCTCGACGCGGCGCGAGCCACCGACGATGCGCGCTGGCCGGCAGGCGCGCGCCGGGCGTTCACGTGGTTTCTCGGCGAGAACCAGCTGCAGCGACCGCTGTATGACGCCGCGACCGGCGCCTGCCGGGATGGACTCCACGCCGATCGAGCGAACGAGAACCAGGGCGCGGAATCGACGCTCTCGTTCCTGCAGGCCCTGCTCGAGATGCGTGCAGCCGAGCGCGCCATGGCGACGCACGTGACGGCGCTGCAGAGCATCCCCGCGTGAGGCGCGGTTACGCGACGCTCTTCCGACGGCATCCGGCGAATCCGATTATCACGGCCGCGGACTGGCCGTATCCGGCGCATACGGTGTTCAACCCGGGCGCCACGCGCTTGCACGACGGCACGACCCTGCTGCTCTGCCGTGTCGAGGATCGCCGCGGACACTCGCATCTATGCGCCGCGCGCTCGAAGAACGGCGTCGACGGGTGGCTCATCGACCCGGAGCCGACGATGTGGCCCGACCCCGAGCGCTACCCGGAGGAGCTGTGGGGTATCGAGGATCCACGGATCACGTTCGTCCCGGAGCTCGGCAGGTTCGCGGTTGCGTACACCGCCTTCAGCAAGGGGGGGCCGGGCGTGGCCCTGGCGCTCACCGAGGACTTTCGCACCTTCGAGCGCTGCGGGCTCGTCATGCAGCCGGACGACAAGGATGCCGCGCTGCTTCCGCATCGGATCGACGGGCACTTCGCGCTCGTGCATCGTCCGATGGCGGACTCGGGCGCACACATCTGGATACTCGTACTCGCCGGACCTGCGCAACTGGGGCGGTCACAAGCTCGTGCTCCCGGCGCGCAAGGGCGCATGGTGGGACGCGAACAAGGTCGGCCTTTCGCCGCCGCTGATCTTGACGCCGAGCGGGTGGCTGCTGATCTATCACGGTGTGCGGCACACGGCCGCGGGGGCTCTCTATCGGCTCGGCATCGCTCTCCTGGCGCTCGATCGACCGGATCACTGCCTGGCCCGGGGCGACGCCTGGATCTTCGGGCCCGAGGCCGAATACGAGCGCGAGGGCGACGTCGGCAACGTCGCCTTTCCGTGCGGCTACACGATCGGCGAAGATGGGGACACCATCAACCTCTACTACGGGGCGGCGGATACGAGCGTCGCGCTTGCGACCGGCAGCATCCGCGAGTTGCTCGCGTGGCTCGACGCGCACCGCAGCCTCCCCGGTGGGGACGCGGGCCTCCCATGATCTCCCGATTCAGCGCCGGCACCGCACGCGGCCAGGGGATGGCGGTGCTGGTCCGCGCCATCGACGATGAGCCCCTGGCGCTGATCGCCGTCGCGGCCCACGCGGCCGTCGTGGACGTCGTGCACGAAGATCCGGACGAGCGGGCGTCGATCGGTGTCCCGCGCCGCCGTGTCTTCGCGTATGACGCCGACCTCTTCCAGCAGTTGCGCGCGTCGTTCGCCGCGGGGCGGCATGGCACCGTCAGCTCCCTCTGGGAACATGCGACGGTGGCCGACCTCCGCCACCTGCCACCACGTGTCCTGCCCATCAGACCGCTGACGCACCCCGTATAGCCGGCGCCGAGTGCCTCGTCGCGTAGCGCCGATCGCGATTTGACGAGCAACGGGACCGCGGACAACCTGGTGGTCGGGCGCAATGCTTTGCCCGATGGTCGCCGCCGTGCGGTACACTCGTCATCGACGCCGATTCGCCCTCGTGGGTGCCTTCGCGAAGCACGCTGCTGCTCCAGGGGTGCGCGTTGTTGCCGGTCGCCGCGGTCGGCGGATTCCTGCTGGAAGCCGGTGGCGGCGCGCTGGTGAAGACCGGGACCGAGTACACCGCGGGCGGCGTCGCCGTCCGCACGTTCACGATTCCAGCCGCCGACGTGCGTGCCGCGACGCTCACGACGTTCCAACGGACGCGCATCACCGTGGTGAAGGACTAGGTCTCGAGAAAGGGCCAGGTCACCATCACCGGCGAGGCGCCACACCGGACGGTGCGCGTGCGATTGACGCCGCTCACGCCGGTACTGACGCAGATGGAACTGCACGTGAAACGCAACATCCTCGCGAGCGACAAGGCGACGGCAAGCGAGCTCCTCGCCGAGACGGAGCGCACGCTCGCGGAGAATCCCGCATTCGCCCTCCGTCTCGAGGACGTGTCGACGTGTTCCAGCGGTCGGTAGCGGGCGTGCCGCTATCCCGCGTGCGCGCGTTGCAGTCCGGCGATATCCAGTGCCGGCTCACCTGCCGGATGCGGAGTCGGCGAAGAGCGCGCTGTAGAGCTTCGCCGCCTCCTCGGCCTGGACGAGGGTCAAATCGAGGGCGAAACGCTCGGCTTCGCACGGGCGGACGCGCTATAGGAGGCCCGTGATCACGCCGGCCGCCTCCTCGTCTCCGCGCACCGTGCTGCGCGGGCTCGTCCGTCTCTCGGTCCCCCTGCTGCTGGCGCTCGGGCTGCTCGTGCTTGCGACCTGGCTCGAGAGTCCGCCCGGACGTTACGAGGGACCGATCGGCTGGCTGGAGTCGCTCTCCGCCGATCGCGCCGGCGAGATGCTCGGCGTAGCGGCGCAGCTCGTCGCGGGCGTCCTCGCGATCGTGATCACGGTGGCGGCGATCGTCGTCGAGCTGGCCGCCAATCGCTACACCCATCGCATCACGCAGCTTTTCGTCCGCGAGCCCGTGAACTTCCTGCTCATGGGCCTCTACGTCGTGACCACGCTGCTCTGCTTGTGGCTCTCGGGCGCGCCCGACGTCGGCGGGCAGGGGGCCCCGCGTCTGGCGCGCGCGGGCGTCCTGATCGGCCTCGCCCTCGTGAGCGTGTGCCTGGCGGCGCTGCTGCCGTACTTCGGCTTCCTCTTCCGCTTCCTCGCGCCGATCAACGTGATCGCGCGCATCCGTCGCGACGGCCTCGAGCTGGTGCGGCGCGCGCGGAAACGGACCGTGCCGGGCGCCCGGGCGGGAGTGGTCGAGACCGTCGAGGAGCTGGAGGACATCGCGCGCAGCGCGCGGGAGCACAGCGATCGCAGCATCTCGATGGCGGCGATCGGCGCGCTTGCGGGCCTGCTGCGCGAGTACGTGCCGCTGCGCGACGAGCTGCCCGAAGGCTGGTTCGAGATCGACGGCACGCTTGCGCTCGATCCCGACTTCGTCTCCATGGCGCCCGCGGCGATCGCGGCGACCCGTGACCAGCACGTCTGGCTCGAGACGAAGGTGCTGCGCCAGTTCCTGGCGCTGTTCGGCGAGAGCCTCGGCGATGCCCGCGACGTCGCCAACCTGCTCGCGCTCGAGACGCGGCGCCTCGGCGTGGAGGCGATCGAGCCGCATCCGGCGCTCCTCGCTCTCGTGATCCGCTTCTTCAACAGCTACCTGCGTGCCGCGGTGAACGCCCACGATCTGCGCAGCGCCTACTACGTCCTCGATCAGTACCGGATGCTGGGGGAAGCCGTGGTCACCGCCGGCGACGGCGCGCGCGCGCTCGAGATCGCCGGCCACATGCGGTTCTACGGCCAGCTCGCCTACGAGAGCGGGCAGCCCTTCCTGCTCGAGGCGGTGGCCTACGATCTCGGCCGCCTGGTGGAGCATGCCGCCGAGCGGCGCCTGCCGGAAGCGGCGGCCCTGGTCGATCTGTTCCTGCAGGTCGACCGCGAGCCCGAATCACCCGAGCAGGAGATCCGTCTGCGGGGCGTGCGCCGGGCGCAGGTGCAGCTCGCCACCTACTTCCTCGCGCAGGGCGATGAGCCCGTGGCGCGGCGCATCTTCCAGGACATGAAGGACGAGCGCCGCGAGCGGCTCACCGCGGTGCGCGAGGAGATCATCACGACGAGCCACCCGCAGTACTGGGAGTTCACCGACCGCGGCGTGAACTTCTCGTATTTGCCGCCCGAGCGGCGCGCTCAGCTCGACCGTTTCTTCTCTTGGTTCGAGAGGTGACCCGCCGCTGTGTGCTCGAGCTGCGCCGCGGGAGGGCGACGACACGAGCCGTCGGCTGGACGGTAGGCGGGCATCGGTGACCGCGGCGGCAGCCTGCTCGGTATGCGCCGCGACGGTGTACGCGATGAGCAAGGCGGCAGTGGGAGACCTCGGCGACGAGTCGATAGTCCTCGCGCCCTTCGCCACGTCGTTCGCGCGGTCGATGGGGACGTCGAACGGCACCTGGCGCGTCGCGGGCGGCGACAAGGGCGCTTGCGTACGGCGAATCCGCACGGGCGGAGGTGACGCGCAATCCTCACGAACCGACGTCGCTCCGTCGTCTCATCCTTGGCGTCCTGAAAGAAGTTGCGGGATCCCTACGGCGAACGTCCTCGGCGCACGCGGAAGCATGCCTCCACGGTGCGGAAGGGCGTGCACGGAAGTTGCTAATTGGCTGCGACGATGCAGCAAGCAAGACAAGCGACCCCCGCGACGTCGCCGTACGCGGCGTACGTGAATCCCAACTGGGTGCGACTCCTCGACGTGCTCGGCATGAACGCCGAATACGTCCGATGCGCCGGATCGGAGCTCCTCACCGCCGACGCGCGCCGCATCCTCGATTTCAACGCCGGCTACTGCGTGCACAACGTCGGCCACAACCACCCGCGCATCGTCCGCGCGCTGAAGGACGAGCTCGACCGCAGCGGTCCGGCCATGCTGCAGGGCCACGTGCCGGAGCTCGCGGGGGACCTCGCCCGCCGTCTCTGCGTCCTGGCCGGCGGTCGCCTGCGGAAGGCGTTCTTCGCCAGCTCCGGCAGCGAGGGGATCGAGGCGGTCATCAAGTTCGCCCGCGCGCGAACCCGGCGGCCGGGTATCGTCTACGCACGCGGCGGCTTCCACGGCCTCACGTGCGGGGCGCTCTCGCTCATGGACAATCCCTTCTGGAGCGAGGGCTTCGGGCCGCTCCTCCCGGACACGACGGCCGTGCCGTTCCTCGACCTCGATGCGCTCGCCGCGGAGCTGTCCACCAAGCAGCATGCGGCGTTCGTGGTCGAGCCGATCCAGGCGGAGGCGGGCATCATCGTGCCGTCCGCCGAATATCTGCAGGGCGCGCAGGCGCTCTGCCGCCGCTGGGGCACGCTCTTCGTGCTCGACGAGGTGCAGACCGGCCTCTATCGCACCGGCGAGTTCCTCGCGGCCCACCACTTCGGGCTCGACCCGGACATGGTCGTCCTGGCGAAGGCGCTGAGCGGCGGGCTCGTGCCCGTCGGCGCCGTCCTCATGTCCGACGACGTCTACGAGGCGGTGTACACGTCGTTCAAGCGCGCGATCGTCCACACCTCGACGTACAGCGAGAACGGCCTCGCCATGCGGGCGGGGCTTGCGGCGCTCGACGTTCTGGAGGAGGACGACCTCGGGACGCGCGCCGACGCCCTCGGCAAGCGCCTGCGGACCGAGCTGCGGGCGCGCCTCTCGCGCTACTCGATGATCAAGGAGGTGCGCGGCCTCGGATTGCTCAGCGGCATAGAGTTCCAACCGCCGCGCGAGCTGCGCCTGCGCATGGCGTTCGGCGCGTTCAGCCGCATCCATCCGGCGATGTTCGGGCAGGTCCTCGTGATGCGCCTCTTCCACGACCACGCCATCTACAGCCAGATCTGCGGCAACAACTTCATGGTCTTGAAAGCGTCGCCGGCGCTGAACGTGAGCGACGCGCAGGTCGCGACGTACCTCGACGGCGTGGAGGCCGTCGTCGATCTGATGCACCGGTCGGGCCGGTTCTGGAGCGAGGCGCTCGGCATGGCCCGCCGCGTCCTGCATGTCATCTGACCGCGCCCCGCGGTGGCGGGCGCGGTGGCCCGGGTACGTGCTGCTCGCCGGCGTCCTGATGGTCGCCGCGCACGCGTCGTCCGAGCCGGCGCGCGGCGCCGTACCCGGCGATCACGCCGTGCCCGCTCGCGGCGGGATGTTGCGGCTCGATCCGGCGCGCACGCGGATCGCCTTTCGTCTGGCGGGGACGCTGCACGAGACGCACGGCACGTTCCGTCTGACGCAGGGCACGCTCGCCCTCGACCCGACCGGCGCCGCGAGCGGAACGATCGTGGTCGACGCGGCGAGCGGCGACAGCGCGAACGCGTCCCGTGACGACCGCATGAAGCGCGTCGTCCTCGAGACCGATCGCTATCCCGACATCCGCTTCCAGCCGACGCACGTAGACGGCGCACTGGGAGGCGACGGAGCGTTTCACGCCACTCTGCACGGCGCGCTCATCCTGCACGGCGCCGCGCACGAGATCGCGATCGAGGCCGACGGGCGTCTCGTCGGCGACGAGGTGACCGCGACATCGCGCTTCACCGTGCCGTACGTCGCGTGGGGCCTTACGGATCCGAGCGTGCTGCTCCTCGGCGTCGCCAAGGACGTCGAGCTCGAGGTCGAGACGGCCGGACGCGTCAGCTGGAGCGCGGCGACCTGAGGAGGACGCATGGAGAGCGCATGGGGAGCCGCTGCCATCTGGCGCGTCGCATTGCTTGCGTATCTGGGCATGCACGGGGTGACGTCGCCGCCAGCGCGCGCGACGCCGGTGTGTCTCGCCGCGAACGCGTCCGGGGTCTCCGCCGTCGACGCGACGGGGGCGCCGCCGGCCAGCACCTCGGCGCCGGCGGACGCGGCCTCCAGGATCCTGGCGGCGGCGAATCCGGTCATCGATCCGGAGGTGCAGCCGCTCCTCGCCCGCGCCTGCTTCCCGTGCCATTCCGACGAGCGCGCCGACCCCTGGTACGCCAAGCTCGCGCCGTCGTCCTGGTCGACGCGCGGCGCCCGCGACGTGCTGAACTTCTCGGCCTGGGCGAGCTACGACGACGCGCGCCGTGGGCGCGCCGCAGGAGCGATCGCCGCGCTGACGGCCGCCGGCACGATGCCGCCCGCCGACTACACGTTCTTCAACCACCAGGCCAGGCTGAGCGACGACGAGAAGCGTACGATCGTCCGCTGGGCGTCGGAGCCGCAACCGTGAGGGAGGAGTCCGGGACCGCATGATGCAGACCGCGCCACAGTATCCGACGATCCGCGCCATCGGGCGCGCCCTGCCCGAGCATCGCTACGCGTCCGAAACGCTTTCGGCCGCCCTCTGGGGCGAGTGGGGAGGCTCACCGCACGAGCGCGCGCGTTTCGCCCGTATCCATCGCGCGACCGGCGTCCGCGCACGGCATCTCGCGCTGCCGCTCGAGGAGTACCGCGACCTGCGGTCGTTCGCCGCGTCGAACGACGCATGGACGCGCTGTGCGACCGATCTCGGCGGGCGCGCCCTCGAAGGGGCGCTGGCACGCGCCGGCCTCCGCGTCGAAGACGTCGATCACGTCTTCTTCAACACGGTCACGGGTGTCGCCTCACCGAGCATCGACGTGAAGCTGATCAACCGCCTCGGTCTGCGCACGGACGTGAAGCGCACGCCGATGTTCGGCCTCGGCTGTGTCGGCGGCGCCGCCGGGCTGGCGCGCGCGGCCGATTACCTGCGCGCCTTCCCTGACGAGGTTGCGGTGCTGCTGTCCGTCGAGCTCTGCTCGTTGACGCTCCAGCTCCACGATCGCTCCATCGCCAACGTGATCGCGACCGCGCTCTTCGGCGACGGGGCGGCGGCGGTCGTCCTCAGCGGTGCGCGGCGGGCGCACGACTGCCCGACTCCGCGCGTCGTCGCCTCGCGCTCGCTCTTCTTTCGCGACACCGAGGAGATGATGGGCTGGAACGTCGGCGACACCGGCTTCCAGGTCGTGCTCACGGCGGGCATCCCGGACCTGATCCGGACCCATCTGCGCGCCGCGGCCGATGCGTTCCTGCTCGCACACGGGCTGCGCCGCGGCGATGTCCGCCACTGGATCGCCCACACCGGCGGACCGAAGGTGCTGCGCGCGATCGAGGATACGCTCGAGCTGCCGGACGACGCGCTGGCGCGCTCGTGGCGCTCGCTGGAGGACGTCGGCAACCTCTCCTCGGCGTCGGTCCTCTTCGTCGCGGCGGATCTCCTCGACACGAGCGCCGGACGGCCCGGCGACTACGGCGTGCTGCTCTCGCTCGGGCCGGGCTTCTGCGGCGAGCTCGTGCTGGTGCGGTGGTGAGCGAGTCCTGCGACGTCGCCGTCGTCGGCGGCGGGCCGGCCGGGCTGGCGACGGCGATCGCCGCCGCGGAGCGCGGTCTCGCCGCGATCGTGCTCGAGCGGCGCACGTTCCCGACCGACAAGGCATGCGGTGAGGGCGTGCTGCCGCCGGGCGTGGCGGCCCTCGATCGCCTCGGCGTGCTGCGCCATCTCCCGGCGGGCGGCCACCGCGCCTTTCACGGCATCCGCTTCGTGAACGAGGACGGCTCGGCCGCGGAGGTGCCGCTCCCCGGCGCGGGCGGCCTCGGCATCCGCCGAACGGTCCTCGTCGAGGCGATGGCGGCGCGCGCGCTCGAGCTCGGGGTGACGCTCCGCGACCGCTGCGCCGTCCAGTACGTCGAGTCGACGGGATCTGCGGCCGTCCTGCGCACGTCGGCCGGCGCCCTGCGGGCGCGCCTCGTCGTCGCCGCCGACGGCCTGCACTCGCCGGTGCGCCGCGCCGCCGGTCTCGACCGGCCGCCGGCCGCGCGCCGACGCTTCGCGCTGCGCCAGCACTTCGCGGTCCGCCCGTGGACCGATCTGGTCGAGGTCCACGCCGACGCACATGGCGAGGCGGTCGTGACGCCGGTCTCCGACGGTGCCGTCAACGTCAACTTCGTCTGGGAGTACGGCGACATTGCGAACCCCACGATCGCGACCCTCGCCGCCCGCTTCCCCGCCCTGCGCCGGCGCTTGCACGGCGCCGCCACGGTCTCACCCGTCGTGGGCGCCGGTCCCATGGCGTGCGGTGCCATCCGGCGCACGGGCCCGCGTCTGGTCCTGATGGGCGACGCCGCCGGGTTCATCGACTCGATCTCCGCCGACGGGCTCTCGATCGCCTTCAACTCGGCGCTGCTGCTCGGCGCCGAGCTGCCGCGGGTCCTCGCGGCCGGCGCCACGGTGCCGAGCCTGCGGCGGTACGAGCGCGCGGCGCGCCGGCTCTTCACCGGCTACTGGACGGTCACCAGCGCGCTGCTCTGGATCGCCCGCCGGCCGCGGCTGCGCCGCGGGCTCGTGTGCTACCTGGCGCGGCACGAGCGGATCTCCGGCGCCATGGTCGGTGGCGCGATGCGGCTCATGGTGAGCGCGGCGGGGACATGACCGCGCCGGTCCTCCTCGAAGCCGTCGACCTCCGCAAGCGGTACGGGACACGCGTCGCGCTCGACGGCGTCAGCCTGACGGTACGGGCCGGCGAGGTCGTCGGGCTGCTCGGACCGAACGGCGCCGGCAAGACGACGACGCTGGCGATCCTCTCGACCGTCCTGCGGCCGGATTCCGGCCGGGTCGTCATGGGCCGCGTGGCATCCGACGGCGGCCCCCGGCGGGCCTCGATCGGCCTCGTGCCGCAGACGCTGGCGCTCTACCCGACCCTCAGCGTGTGGCAGAACCTCTGGCACTTCGCCCGCATGCAAGGCCTCGCACGCGGGCCGTCGCGGACGGCGTGCGCGCGGGTGCTCGACGACATCGGGCTCACGGCACGCGCCGGGGAGGCCGTGCGGGCGCTGTCGGGCGGCATGCAGCGGCGGTTGAACCTCGCGGTCGCGGTCGTCCATCGCCCCGCGGTGCTGCTGCTCGACGAGCCGACGGTCGGCGTCGACCTCGAGTCGCGCGAGCACCTGCTGCGCCTGGTGCGACGCCTGCGCGACCACGGCACGGGGGTCGTCTACAGCACGCACTACATGGAGGAGGCGGAACGCATCTGCGACCGTGTCCTGCTGATCGACCGCGGGAAGCTCGTCGCAGACGGGACGGTCGAGGAGCTGATCGTGCTCGCGGGCCGGCGAACGAGCATGGAGCTCACCTACCGCGGGCACCTGCCCGACGACTGGAATCGGCCGCTTGCCGGCGTGCGTGCGCTGCCGTCGGGCGCCGCCGGCGACGCGACGCACGGCAAGGCCCTGCTCGAGCTCAGCGCCCACGGACAGATCACTGACGTACTGGCACAGGCGCAGGCCGCGGGCGTGCGCGTCGTCGACTTCAACCTGCGGAGCGCCAATCTCGCCGACGCATTCGTCGCGCTCACCGGACGCGCGCTCGCGGATGCGCCGGGCGCTTGATGCGCCGCCTGCTCCGCACGATCGGCCTGACGAGCCGCCACGAGGCGCGCCTGCTCGTCCGCGATCCCGTGGTGCTGCTGATGCTGCTATGCGCGCCGGTCGTGATCATCACGGTCGCCGGCTACTCGCTCGGCGCGCTCTACGGCGACGGCGGGCGGGTCTCGACGGTGGCGGTCGCCGACGAGGACGGCGGCGCCGCGGCGGCCCGGATCGTGCGGGCGCTCGCGCGGACTCCGTCGTTGCGCCTCGAGGCGGTCGCCGGCCGCGACGCGGCGCGGGCACGGATCGGCCGGAGCGGCTATGCGCCCATCGCGATCGTGATCGCGCCGGGAACGAGCGCGGCGCTCACCGCCGGCCGCGACGTCGCGCTCGAGCTCTACCTCGACCCGGCACGCCGGCTCGAGGTGAACGCCCTCGAGCTCCGGCTCGCCGGGCTCTGCCGCGCGGCCGCCGCGGGCGCGCGCCGGCGCGCCGCGCGCGGGCTGCGGCGCGCCGCCGTCACCCTCGATCGCCGCCTCGCGCGGGCGGCGCGGACGCTCGAGCGCGACGAGGTCCGGCTGCGTGCCGAGATCGTCCGGGCCGACGCCGAGGCGCGCGCGACGCTGCGTCTACGGCTCGGGGGCAGGCTGCGTGCGCTCGAGAGTGCGGCGCGGACACGGGAGACGGTCGCGCGCGCGGCGCTGGCGCGCGAGCTCGCAGGGCGCGAGGCGGCCCTCGTCACCGTCGTCACGCGCGCCCGCGAGCTCGACGCGAGCAGGGAAGCCCTCGCGACGTGGCTCGCGTCCTTACGCGCGGCCGCCGGGAGCGGCGCTTCGCGCATCCCGCCGCCGCCGGAATTTCCCGCGCCGCTCCCGGAGGCCGCGCTCGCGGCGCTGTCCCGGCCCCTCGTCCTACCGGACGCGCCGCCGGCGCCGGCGCGGATGGACGTCGCGACGCTTCTGCCGCCCGCTCCGGCGCTCCCGCGTCTCGACGCGTCCCGCGCCCGCGCGGCGCTTGCCGGGCTGCGCGAGGAAGCCGCCCTGACGCTGCCGGGCGCGCTGACGCTCACCGAGCGCCCCGCGGCGGACGGCGCCCCGACCGCCGTGAACGCCTTCGACCAGTACGTGCCGGGCTTCGGGGTGACGTTCCTGCTCATCGGGATGATGCTCGGAATCGCCCTGACGCTGTTCGACGAGCGCGAGTGGGGGACGCTGAGCCGCCTGCAGACGGGCGGAGTGCCGGTCGCGGGAGTACTGATCGGCAAGGTGCTGGCCCGTGTCGTCGTGGGCGTGGCGCAGATGCTCGTCCTCTTCGCGGTCGGGCGATCGCTGTTCGGCATCTCGCTCGGCCGGGCGCCGGCGGCGCTGTTGCTCCCGACCGTGGCCATGTCGTTCGCTGCCGCGGCCCTCGGCGTCGTGGTGCCGACGGTCGCGCGCGCGCACGACGCGGTCATGCCGGTCGGTACGATGACGAGCCTCGCGCTCTCCGCGATCGGCGGGTGCTGGTGGCCGCTCGACTTCGAGCCGGGGTGGATGCGCGCCCTCGCCGACTGGCTCCCGACCACGTGGACGATGCAGGCGTACAACGATCTGATGATCCGGCGCCTGCCCGCATCGGTCGCGTGGCGACCGGCCGCGATCACGGCCGCCCTGGGCGTCGTCGTCCTGGTCGCGGGCGTCGCGGCGCTGACACGCGCCGACGCGTGACGACGATCGCGCCGTCGCGGCGAGGGCGCGCGAGTCGCGGAAGTTGACAACGTTAACATGCTGTGGTCACGTCGGCTGCGCGTGGCCACGCAGCCTCCTCCGCCGGCGCATCACCGGGATCCCGTTCACCCGCGCGGCGAGCGGCCGGTCTGGTACCGGTTCGCATGGTTCCTCGGGCGCGCTCCGGCGCTCACCCACCGGCAGTGGCAGGTGCTCGGCCTGGTCTCGCTCGTCTCGCTGTTCGAGCAGTACGATCTCTATCTCTTCGCGTTGAACCTCCCCCTGATCCAGCGCGAGCTTGCGGTCGGTGAGGGCCGGGTCGGGCTCCTCGGCGGCCTGGTGAACGCCGGAGCGCTCCCGGCGGTGGCGATCGCCGCGCTGGCGGACCGGTGGGGCCGGCGGCGTCTGCTGCTCGCGACCGTGATCGCCTACACGCTGTTCACCGGGGCCACGGCGCTGGCGACGTCGGCGGCGTCGTTCGTCGCCTGCCAGTTCCTGGCACGCAGCTTCGCCGCCACCGAGTCCTTGCTCGCGGTCGTCGTCGTCGCCGAGGAGTTCGACCCCGAGCATCGCGGCTGGGGCATCGGGGCGCTCGGCGCGATCACGGCCTGCGGTGCCGGTCTCGCGGCCCTCCTCTTCGGATTCGTCGATCATCTGCCGTACGGCTGGCGGGCGCTCTACCTCGTCGGCCTCGTGCCCCTCGGCTGTCTCGCCTGGTGGCGGCGCGCGATGCCGGAGACGCAACGGTTCGCCGAGCGAGCGGCGGCGAGGAGCCGGGGGTCGACCCGGGCACCACTCGCGGCACTGCGTCCGTACGCGGGGCGTCTCTGGGCGGTGGGCGGCGCGACCTTCCTCCTCTGGCTCCTCTGGTCACCGGCCATGGTCTTCGCTCCCAAGTACCTCCACGACGTGCAGCGCTGGGCCCCCGGATGGATCGCGGCGCTCAGCTTCGGCGGCGGCGCGCTCGGGGTCATCGGCAATCCCGCCGCCGGATGGCTCAGCGATCGCCTCGGGCGCCGCCCGGTCACCGCGTTCTTCGCCGCCGCCTTCGCGCTCAGCACGGTCGCGTTCTACGGCGCGGTCGGCGTCGTGGTGGTGCCGCTCTGGGTGCTGATGATCTTCACCAGCATGGGCGCGAGCGTCACGCTCTCCGCCTATGGCGCCGAGCTGTTCCCCACCTCCGTGCGCTCGACGGCATCCGGGGTTCGCTCGGCCGCGAGCACGGCGGGAGGCATCGTCGGTCTCGCCCTCGTCTCGGCGCTCTACGGGGCCGTCGGCTCGAACTGGCGCGCCATCGGCCTCCTCTCCGTCGGCGCGTTCCTCGCGACGGCGCTGGTATTGGCGATCTTCCCGGAGACGGCGGGTCGGACGCTCGAGCAGATCGCTCCCGAGTAGGATCGAGGCCGCTCGTGCGCGATGGGATCGCCTTCGTGGGACGGCGTGCCGCAGGCGAGCAAGCGCGGCAAGCCCTGAGCGCGAGCCGCGCAGAGCCTCCCTTGGGCCTCCCGATATCCGTCCACATCCGCCCGAAAAATCCGGGGCTGTCCGAGGCGTCGGTGGATCGAGCCGAGTTGGCCGCTGACGGTTCGCGATCGTCCGATCTCAAGCGCTTCGCGCGAGCGCGTGAAAGGCGACGGTGGCCGAAAATCGGATGGGTTCGGACAGCGGCGGTTCGTCAAGAGGTACGGCACTTCAGGTGAAAGTCTTCAAGCGGTTGCAACGAACAGTCGCCAATCACCCGGAACACCTCTCAGAACATGGTCGCCACGATCATCGAAGACGATGCCTGCTCCGGCAACGAGGTCGGTGACTGTGCGAGAGACGAGCCCTTCACCTGGCTTTGCGAGGGCGCTGACACGGGCGGCGATGTGGACCGCGAGACCGGCAAGGTGCGCCGTCCCTGCACCTTCCCGCGCTCGTGATCGCTCGCACGCGATCAGACGTTGTTCAACGGACTGCCAGGCGATCAGCAGATCGGCATGCGACGCCAGCGGAGCGCGGTACCAAACGCACGCGTAAGCCATTCGGGTTGGAGAATGTGATCCGCCGCGCTAGGGTCTCCCTCGCTGATCAGGAACCACGCCGACCATGGACTCAACCGACTTGCCAGAAACCCATTTCGCCCAGTCGGGCGACGTCAGCATCGCCTACCAAGTCATAGGAGATGGACCCGCCGATCTGGTAGTCGTCCCCGGGATCGTTTCCCATCTCGAAGCCTTTCACGACCTGGCAGGGTATTCGGATTTCCTGCGCCGCTTGTCCCGGTTTTCACGAGTGGCCATCTTCGACAAACGCGGCCAGGGATTGTCCGACCGCGTTCTGGGCGCGCCGACACTCGAAGAACGCGCCGACGACGTTCGCGCCGTCATGGCCGCGCTCGGCATGACACGCGTGGCCCTCTGCGGAAATTCCGAAGGGGCGACGCTGGCGGCGTATTTCGCCGCCACGTATCCAGAGCGCGTCAGCCATCTCATTCTTGTCGCCGGCATACCGAAGTTCAGCAGGTCCGATGACTATCCGCACGGGTATACCGCCGCGCAGCACCGCAAGACGGCCGCAGCGTATGGAAATGGGCGACTGTTCGCGGCAGGTGCAGCGCCGCTCTCACAGGCCAGCGATCCGGCTACGATTGCGACCGGGGCCAGGTTCGAGCGGCTGTCCTGCAGTCCTGGGAACTTCCGCGCGCTGATCGAGATGAACTTGCAACTGGACGTTCGTCCGATCCTGCCCGAGATCCGGGTGCCGACCTTGGTCCTACACAGACAACCCGATCTCTTGGCCCCGGTGGCCGGGGGCCGATACTTCGCCGAGCACATTCCGGGTGCGAGGTACATCGAGTACCCGACCGGTGATCATTGGATCACGGCGGGCGACTACCCCGCGATGTGCGCCGACATCGAAGAGTTCGTGACGGGTGAACGACCCGACGCAGCGGTGTCGATCGATCGCATATTGGCGACCGTGTTGTTCACGGACATCGCCGATTCCACCGCGCACGCAGCGCAGATTGGCGATGCAGAGTGGCGTGAGAAGCTCGACGAGCACGATCGCATTGCACGGCGTTTGATCGAGCAGCATCGCGGACGGTTGATCAAAACGACAGGCGACGGTGTTCTGGCGACGTTCGACGGGCCGGGGCGGGCCATTCGTTGTGCGTTGGCGATGGAGCCCGCGCTGGCGCGATTACACATGTCGATTCGCGCGGGGCTGCACACCGGAGAAGTGGAAGACCGCGGCGACGACATCGGCGGCATCGCCGTGCATGCCGCGTCGCGCGTCATGTCGAAGGCTGGTCCCGGCGAGGTGCTGGTGTCGCGCGTCGTGGCGGACCTCGTCGCCGGGTCGGGCATTGAGTTTGCCGATCGTGGCGAAGTGGAACTGAAGGGCATGCCGGGCATTTGGCGACTGCTGGCCGCGTCTTTGTAGCGCGGCGCATCGCTACGGCAAGCGTCGGAACCGTACTGCGCTCGGCGAGAGAAGCGGACAGGTTGGCCGCAATCGGGACGCTTCCAGCCATCCCTCGGGGGCCGTCTCTACAGGGACAGCGCGCGTGGTAGAAGCGCGGTGAAAATGGACGGGCGAGCGCGGCGGATCGGCGGGGAGGAAGACGTGTGACGGCCCACGGAACCGAGCGCAAGCTCGCAGCCATCATGTTCACCGACATGGTCGGCTACAGTGCCTTGGCGCAGCGGCACGAGGCGCTGGCGCTCGATCTGCTGGTCGAGCACCAGCGCCGGCTGCGGCCGATCTTTCTCGAGCACGGCGGGCGCGAGATCAAAGCGATCGGTGACGGGTTCCTCGTGGAGTTCCCCAGCGCCTTGCAAGCGGTGCGCTGCGCCATTGCGATTCAGACGGCCCTGGTGCAGCGCAATGCCTCCGAGGCGGCCGACCGGCGCATCGAGGTCCGCATCGGTCTGCATCTCGGCGATGTGGAGGTACGCGACGGCGACGTGTTCGGCGACGGCGTGAACATTGCCGCCCGCATCGAGCCGCTCGCCGACCCCGGCGGGATCTGCATCACAGGGCCGGTCTTCGATCAGGTTCGCAACAAGATCGAAGAACCGCTGGTGAAGCTCGCGCGGCCGGATCTCAAGAACATCCACGTGCCGATCGACGTCTACCGCGTAGTGCTGCCATGGACGCAGGCGGCGCCGATCCTATCGCGGCACAGTGCACTCTCCATGACGTCGCGGGCTCCGCGCGCCGCTGCAGTTGCTGCACTCATCCTTCTCATCGCCGGCGCCGCGACGCGGCGGTATCAGCGATCCGCAGGGACCACCCCGCCGGCGTCTCCCTCACCGGCCACGCCGCCGAGCCGCGCCGACGATCGCAAATCCGTCGCGGTGCTTCCGTTCGTAAACATGAGCTCCGACAAGGAGAACGAGTACTTCAGCGACGGCATCACCGAGGATCTGATCACCGCCCTCTCCAAGGTGTCAGGCCTGCACGTGGCGGCCCGCACCTCGTCGTTCGCCTTCAAGGGCAAGAACGAAGAGATCGAGAAGATCGGCGCGCAACTCCACGTCGGCGCCGTCCTCGAAGGGAGCGTGGCGAAGGCCGGCAACCAGGTGCGCATCACGGCGCAGCTCATCGACGTCGCGGATGGCTACCACCTCTGGTCGGACAGCTACGACCGCGAGCTGAAGGACATCTTCGCCATCCGTAGTCAGGTCGCGGAGACGGTGGCGAAGGCGTTGCAGGTCACTCTCCTCGCAGGCGAGCGCGAAAAGCTCGGGCAGAAACCAACGGACGATCTCGACGCGTATCAGCTCTATTTGAAGGGACGCCACGCGGCCGCGACCTACGCTGATCCGGTCAACGCCATGCGGTACCTGCAGCAGGCGATCGCGCGCGACCCAAGGTATGCGTTGGCCTACAACGGCCTGGCTTACTACTACGTGTCCGGCACCGATGGATTGTTGGAGGGAAGCGAGTGTCTGCCGCGCGCCCGCGAGGCCGCCGAGAAGGCGCTGCAGCTCGATCCGTCGTTGGCGGAAGCGCATACCTGGCTCGGGGCGGTGCACTGGTGGTACGACCGTGACGACGCCGCAGCGCGACGCGAGCTCGAAACGGCAATCGCGATGCAGCCCGACTTGGCCTCCGCCCATGAAATGTACGGCTGGTACTTGGTAGCCGCCGGCGAGGTTGACGCAGGACTCGCCGAGTCGCGGCGCGCGGTCGAGCTGGACCCGCTGTCGTCCGAGACCAACGCCTGGCTGGGCGCCAACCTCTACCTGACGCGCCGCTACGACGAGGCGATCAAGCAGCTGCGTACCGCGGTCGGCACCGACCCGGATTACACCTACGCACACTTGTTCCTCGGACGTGCGTATGCGCGCACCGGCAGATTCTCCGACGCAATTGCCGAGCTGCGTACGGCCACGCAGCTGGCACCGAGTCCGGAAGGAGAGTCGGCGCTCGGGCGCGCATATTCCGACGCGGGGGACCGGAGCAAAGCGACCGGGGTGCTCGATCACCTGCGCGAGCAGATGCACGATACGTTCGTCTCGGCAGCATTCTTGGCGACCGTGCACGTGGGGCTGGGCCAGGTCGACGAGGCCTTCGCCGCACTGGAGGAGGCCGCGGCACAGCACTCGTACTACGCTGGGTGGTGGAAGCTCGATCCCGAGCTCGACCCGTTGCGCTCCGACCCGCGCTTCACGGCGCTGCTGAAGAAGGTAGGGCTGGAGGAATGACCGTTCACCCCATGCGGAGCCGACGCCGAGGCCGAACCGACGACGAGATCGGGACGGATTCGGCCACCTGCGGCGAGGGGTCCGGCGTTGACACATGAATGCAGATTCACTAGATGTGAATCCTGATTCACGTTGCGGCGCAAGCCGGAGTGGGGACCCGCATGAGCGTGCACTACGATCCCGACGGCCCGATCGTCGTCGTCACCATCGACCGGCCGGAGGTCGCCAACGCGATCGACCGGCCGACGGCCGAGGCGCTCGCGGCGGCGTTCCGCCGCTTCGACGCCGACGAGTCGCGCGCGGTTGCCGTGCTGACGGGCGCGAACGGCCGGTTCTGCGCCGGCGCCGATCTGAAGGCGATGCGTGAGGATGCCGCGCGGGTCACGCGCGTCGCCGCCGACGGCGACGGACCGGTCGGGCCGACGCGCATGCTCCTCGCGAAGCCGGTCATCGCCGCGGTCGAGGGGTACGCCGTCGCGGGCGGCCTCGAGCTCGCCGCCTGGTGCGATCTGCGCGTCGCGGCGGTGGACGCCGTGTTCGGCGTCTTCTGCCGGCGCTGGGGCATTCCGCTGATGGACGGGGGAACGATCCGTCTGGCGCGTCTCCTCGGCCACAGCCACGCCCTCGACCTGATCCTGACCGGGCGCGGCGTCTCGGGTGACGAGGCCCTGCGCATGGGCCTGGCGAACCGCCTCGTCCCGGCGGGCCGCGCGCTCGCCGAGGCGGTCGCGCTCGCGCGCGAGATCGCATCGCGTCCGCAGGCGGCGCTGCGCCACGATCGCCTTTCGTCCTACGAGCAATGGTCGCTCGGCCTCGACGGGGCGCTGCTCGGCGAGTTCCATCACGGCATGGCCGCCCTCGCGACCGGGCAGCTCCGGGATGGCCTCGAGCGCTACGCGTCCGGCGACTGGCGACGCGGAGCCCTCACGTGACCTCGAGCGCGACGCCGGACGTGCAGCAACGCAGGAGTCCACGATGACGACCCTCGCCGACGATCAGACCGTGGTGCAGCGCATCCTCGACCACATCGACAACAAGACGACCGACCTCAGCGAGGCGGGCTGGCGCGAGCCGGTCGAGAACTATCGCTCCGCGAGCCGGTTCGCGCGCGAGCTCGACGGCGTCTTTCGGCGCTACCCGATCGCGTTCTGTCCTTCGGCGGCGCTGCCGCAGAACGGCTCCTACCTGGCGCGCGACGCCGGAGGCACGCCGATCCTCGCCGTCCGCGGCAGCGACGGCCGGGCACGCGCGTTCCGCAACGCCTGCCGCCATCGCGGAACGCAGCTCGCGTCGGGCGTCGGCTGCGAGAAGGCGTTCGTCTGCCGCTACCACGGCTGGACCTACGGCCTCGACGGCGCCCTGCGCCACGTTCCGCACGAGTACGGGTTCCTCGGTCTCGACAAGAGCGAGCGCGGGCTCGTGCCCGTCGCCTGCGTCGAGCAGAGCGGCCTGGTGTTCGTGGCGCAGGATCCCACGCGCGCCGCCGACGCCTCCGTGCTCGCCCTGCCGCCGCTCGTCGGCCCGGAGTGGGCGCTGCTCAACTCGAGCGAGGAGCAGGTGGCCATCAACTGGAAGGTCCTCGTCGAGAGCTTCCTCGAGGGCTACCACATCCGCTCGACGCACATGCAGACGTTCTATCCGGTCCAGTTCGACAACCTGAACGTGATCGAGACGTTCGGCCGCAACAGCCGCATCGCCTATCCGTACCGCGCGATCAACAAGCTGCGGAACGTGCCGCGCGGCGAGCGCTCCGTCGACGGCACGCTCACGTACGTCTATCACCTCTTCCCCAACGTCATGCTGGCGACGTTCCCGGCGAATCTCTTCCTCGTCGTGCTCGAGCCGCTCGCCGTCGATCGCACGCTGTTCGTGAGCTACGTCCTCGGGAAGCCCGGCGTGCCGTTCGAGCCGCGCGCGAAGCGCGCCGCCGACGCCGCGGGCTCGACGGCTCCCAAGCGCGGCCTCGAGCTCGTCGACGCGGGCGCGGCGGAGGACCGCGCGATGTCGTGCGCGATCCAGCGCGGGCTCGCGAGCGGCGCCAACGAGTTCTTCGAGTTCGGCCGTTTCGAGGGCGCGATCGGTCACTTCCACCGCACCCTCCACACCGCCCTCGACGAGGCCCCATGAGCGGCCAGGCGGAGACGCTGGCGTTCGGCGCCCCCGGCAACGCGCGGGAAGCGGGCACGCGCGCCCGGCTGCTGCACGCGGCCGCGGAGGTGATCCAGGAGGGCGGCTGGACGTCGGCGTCGGTCGGCGCCATCGCCAGGCGCGCCGGCGTCGCCGCCGGCACGCTCTACCGGCACTTCGCCTCGAAGGCGGATTCTATTCGTCGAGGTGTTCCGCGCCGTGTCGCAGCGGGAGATGACCGCGATGCGATCGGCGGAGGCGGGCACGACGGACTTCGTCCAGCGGTTCGACGCGATCGTCCGCACCTACGCGCAACGCGCGCTCCGCAACCGCCCGCTCGCCTGGGCGCTCGTGTACGAGCCGCTCGACGCCGCGGTCGATCGCGAGCGCCTCGCCTACCGGCGCGCGTACTGCGCGGGCATGGCCGCGCTCATCCGCCAGGGCATCGCCGCGGGGACGATTCCGTCGCAGGACGCGGACCTCGCCGCCGCCGCGGTGGTCGGCGTCATCGCCGAGACCCTCGTCGGACCGCTCGCGCCGGTGGCGACCGACAGCAGACCCGATGCCGCGATCGTCGAGGCCATCGTGACGTTCTGCCGCCGTGTGATCGGTCTGCCGTAGCGTCGGCGGGCGAAGCGCTGCGGCAGCCCATCGCTCAGCGATAGCGCTGCAGGCGCTCCACGATCTGCGTCGTCGCGTCGTTCATCGCGGCGCGGTTCGCCTGTCCGAGCGCGCTCGCCGCGTAGGCGTTGCTCGCCTTGCCCATGCCGAAGAGCGAGAAGCCGTTGGCGGCCGACTCGGAGGTGAAGCTGCCGTGGGCGGTGGCCGTGCCGACGATGCGGCCGTCGGCCGGCGTCACGATCTTCAGGTCCATGGCGACCGACCCGGTGCGCCGCGCGACCGTGTTCTCGTACGTCGGGTTGGCGAGCGCCAGGCTCGAGCCGGCGATCGCGGCCTCGCGGCTGCCCGCGATGGCGCCGCCGATGGCCGTCGCCGCGCCGAGCGCCCCGAGCGAGCCGCCGCTCGACTTGCCGCTCGCCTCCGCGATCTCGTTGAACTCGGTGACGGAACCGCGGATCACGAAGGGGCCGACCTCGTGTTTTGCCTTGTTCACCAGCTTCCCGGGGGCGTTCTTGTGCTCCACGTAATGCTCGTAGTCGACGATGATGATGTTGCCGGCGTTGCTGAGCGCGCTCTCGAGCTGGCTGCGGATGGCGGCGCCCACGTTGCCGCCTGCGCCCGCCGGCGGCGGCGTGTATGGCCGCGCCTGCGGTCCTTCGGGGAGCAGGCCCCAGCCCCACGGTCCCCAGCCGTAGCGACGCCGGCCCGGTGCCTCGGGAGCCTCGGAGGCGCCGCCGCCCCGATCCGCGTCGAATGTGAGCGGCTCGACGGTGACGACGTAGTTCGGGTAGGCGGGGTCGTACGGGATGCGCACGATCTCGACCTGCGTCGACTCGGGGGCGGTCTGCGTCGCGCGCACCGACTGCTTGTTGACCGTCGCGTCCGCGCAGCCGGCGACGAACGCTCCCACTGCCAGCACCGTCACGATTCGATTCACGGGAAGGCCTCCTCGGGGCGCTCCCCTAACATCGATCCGGAGGCCCGTCCATGATGCGCGGGCGCTCACGGCACGCAATCCTCCTTCCGGGGCGGATCAGCGAAGTGGAGACGGCTGCGCGCGACCCCGGGCGACGAAGACGCACAGGGCTCCGACGATCAGCGGGACGAGGGCGCCGACGACTCCCGCGCCCATGAACGACACGACCGTCGCCCCGACCATGACGACCGCGAGCGCGGCGGCGGCGATCGGGGTCAGGCCGGGAAGGATCTGCGTCAGCTGCGGCAGCACGAGGCCCAGCCCGCCCAGGATCTCGCACACGCCGATGAACCGCATGAAGAGGCCGGGCAGCTCGACCGGCCCCTTCAGCGATTCGGGCGGCAGCACCAGCTTCATGCCGCCCGAGAAGACGAAGAGCGCCGCGAGCAGGCCCTGGATGATCCACAGCGCGACGTTCACGGCGGTCAGCCCTCCTGCGTCGGCAACGAGCCGATGTAGTCCATCTTGCCGAGCGGGACGCCGTTGTGGCGGAGGATCGCGTACGCCATCGTCGCGTGGAAGAAGAAGTTCGGCAGCGCGACGTGGAGCAGGTAGTCGTCGCCGCGCAGCCACTTGCCGCCGAGCCACGGCGGCGCCACCTTGCGGTCCTCGGCGCCCGCAAACCCGGCGGCGGGCACGCTCGCGATGAAGGCGAGGCAGCTCTCGATGCGCTGCCGCAGCTCCGCGAACGTCTGCTCCGTGTCCGGATGCGCCGGGGGCTGCTTGCCGCCGAGATAGGCCGCCGCGTACTTCGCCTGGTCGCAGGCGGACTGCACCTGGCGCGTGAACTCGTACTGGTCCGGCGCCAGCCGGGCGTGCGCCAGCACGTCGACCTCGAAGGATTTGGCCTTGGCGTACTCCGCCGCCTTGTCCATCCATTGCTCGAGGTTCTTCAGGGTCTTGGTGAAGAGTCGAATCGCGTCATCGTGTGTCATGCGTTCCCCCTTTCGTGGGTATCGAACGCTAGCGTACGGGCAATCTTCAAGCGAGACGCGGGCCCGCGTGCCGCCGCGGACGATCGCCCCCCACCCTACCTGTCGTGTGGGACACCCCCGGGTCGACAGCCCGCACCCGTTGCTCCGGCGGTGCGGGCCGCGTAAGCCCGGACGACGCGATGACCTCCGATCCACTGCACGTCGTCGAGGCCGATCTCGGTGACACGCGCCATCAGGCCGCGATCCTCGCGCTGACGCGCGCCTACGCGTCCGACCCGATGGGCAACGGGCGCGACCTGCCGGACGAGGTGCGACGGCTCCTCGTTCCGCGGCTCCGCGCGCATCCGACGACCCTCGTCTTCCTGGCGTGGGACGGAGAACGGGCCGTGGGCGTCGCGACGTGCTTCTTCGGATTCTCGACGTTCGCCGCTCGCCCGCTCCTCAACATCCACGACCTCTACGTCGTCGGCGACTACCGGCGCCGCGGCGTGGGACGCATGCTGCTCGAGCGCGTCGAGGCCAGGGCGCGCACGCTCGGCTGCTGCAAGCTCACCCTCGAGACCCAGGCGAACAACGGCCCGGCGCTGCGACTCTACGAGCGCTTCGGCTTCGCGAGCGGCGAATACCGGCCCGCCGCGGGCACCGTGCTGTTCAGGCAGAAGGCGTTGTAGCCTGCACGCCGGGAGGCCCCGTCGTGCGTACGCTCCTGTTGACCCGCTCCGACCTCGAGCGGCGTGGGCGGCCTATCAGGCGGCGCGAGCGCAAGGATGCGGCGGGGAGATCGATTTCCTCGGCTGACGCGCCGGCGGGTCGGCGCCCGTCCCACGCTGTGCTAGCAAGGATCGGAGTTCCGTACGCGGGAGGGCCCCATGCCGACGCAAGAGAAGATCCTCCGTACCGCCTTTCTCGCCGGTGCAGTCACGGACGCGCTGGCGATCCTGCCGATGCTCGTCCCGCAGCTGGCGAAGCTGCTCTGGGGATTCGACGACGCCTCGGGATCGTACCGCTTCGCGATGGGGTACGGCGCGTCGCTCATGCTCGGCTGGACCGCGCTCCTGGTGTGGGCCTACCAGCGGCCGCTCGAGCGTCAGGTCGTCGCCGCTCTCACCGTGCTGGTGATCTACGGCCTCGTGACGACCGAGATCGTCGCCGTGCTGTCCGGCGCGCTCCCCGCGTGGCGCATGGTGCCGACCTGGCTGCTGCAGGCGGCCCTGCTCGGCCTCTTCGCCGGCGGCTTCCACTATCCGACCCTGCAACGCTGGCGCGCGCAGCCGGCGTAGGGAGCGCCGCATGCCTAGGGGGACGTGCCACCGCCGCGCCGCCAGCCGGCCCAGCGTGGAGCCCCAGTGTCGTCGCGTAGCGCCAGTATCTCGTCGCCTTTCCGCACCTCGGCCGCGATGACGACGGGGGTCCCCTTGATCGTCACGCGCGATCCCTTCACCTCCACGCGGTCCTTCGGGGCAATCTTCACGTCCTGGTTCTCGACGTACCACGCGGGCCCGAGATGGACACCGATCATTCCCCGGTCGGTCTTCAGGAGCAGGTGGACGCCGTGGCCCATGCCCTTCAACGGCGTGACGTAGTCTACCTTCGTCACCTCGCCCTTGATCGTCTCGACGGTCTTGGGATCATACAGGCGGCCGTATCCGCCGCCCGGTCCCCATCCGCCGCTACCGCGCCAACGGCAGCATTGGGCATCCGCGTGATGGCTGAACGCAAGGACGGCAGCCACCAGGCCGGTCAGTACCAACGATCCCTTCATGGGACACCTCCTTCGTGAATACGTCTATGAGCCTCTTCGTCCGGCCCGGCTACCCACGCCTCGAGCTGAAGGGCGCGGTGTGGAGCGCGCCATGACGCGAAGATCGTCGATCAGACGGCGCTCGAGCCCCCCACAGACGATGAGACAGAGATCGGCGATCGTCGTGTCCACCACGCGATAGATCGCGTTCCTCCCCGCGACTCTGCGCTCGACGATGCGCTCCGCACGCAGCACCGCGAGCTGGCGGGACGTGGCCGTCTGGGTGAACCCGGTGGCGTGGACGAGCTCCTCGACCGAGAGCTCTCCCGCGAGAAGGTGGCTCAGGATCCGTAGACGGGAAGGATCCCCGAGCGCACGGAATCGCGCGGCCACGAGACGGAGGGCGTCGGGACCGAGCTGGGGAGTCGGGTGCAGGCGCTTGCGCACGTGTCATCCTACCGCTTGCGGGGGACCTGATCAATATGCTCATATGCGGGTGTGCACATGTATGACACGCGGCCGGTGAAGCGAGCCATGGCCATGGGGTGCGCCGTGGCGATGGCAGGCTGTCTGCAACGGAGCGCCTTCGTGCCGCCACCGCCTCCCCTCGCGCTCGTCCCCGTGCGCCCGCTCACGGAGGTTCCGCTTCCAACCCGGCCCCTCAGCGCGACCGAGGCCGTCCGCCTCGCGGTCGCACGCAATCCCGACCTGCGGGCGGCAGCGGATCGGGTCGCGCAGGCGCGAGCCATGCTCGACGGGACGACGGCCGCGTTCCTGCCGCGCGTCTCCGCCGACGTGACCTACCTCCATGGGGATGCGCCGTCGGCGTATCTGTTCAAGCGCATCGACGCCCGCAGGCTTCCGGCCGGGGTGGACTTCAACGACCCCGGCGCGTTCAGCAACCTCGAGGGGGGGCTGGGCGCGCAGTGGAACCTGTGGAACGGCGGGCGCGACGTGCTGGGTCGCTGGAGTGCCGACACCGTCGTCCAAACGGCGATGCTCGCCCGGGACGCAGCGATCAATACGCTGGTGACGACCGTCGTCACCACGTTCCTCGACGTCCGTGCGGCCGATGAGCTGCTGGAGGCCGACGACGCGACCGTACGGACGGTCGAGGCGCAGGTGGCCGAGAGCCGCGTGAAAGTCGAGGGCGGTGGCGCGCTGCGCTCGGACCTGCTGTCCCTCGAGGTCCGGCTGGCGGAGGCCCGCGAGCAGCGCTTCCGGAGCGAGACGGCCCGCCGGCTCGCCCTCGCGGCGCTACGCGAGATCCTCGCCTTGCCCCCGGACGCGGCGATCACGCTCGGCGATTCCGCCTACGCCGCAGGGGCGCTGCCTGAGACCGCCGGTGAGGCTCTCGCCGAGGCGTACCGGGTACGCCCCGAAGCCGCGATGACCCGACGTGCCGTCGAGCGCGCGCGCCTCGACCTCGCCAGCGCCCGGCGGGCCTATCTGCCGCGCGTCGACGTCGTGAGTCGCTTCTACGCCGATGCTCCCGACGTCCTGCACGACAGCCTGAAGGACCCCAACTACACCGTCGCCGTGGCGTTGTCCGTCGATCTCTTCGATGGCGGTGCCCGCGCGGCCGCGATCCAGCGTGCCGCCGCCATCGTCGACGAGCTGACGGAGTCCGACCGCGCAGCGCTCCTCGCGATCGCCCACGACGTCGAGACCGCGTACCTCCACCTCGGGGAGGCCCGGGCGCGATACCAGGTGGCGGTGCAGGCAGTCGGCGCCGCGGAGGAGTCGCTGCGCCTCGTCGCGGTGCAATACCGCGGGGGCGGCGTCACCGTGACCCGCTATCTCGAAGCAGAAGGCGCCCGGGCGCGGACGTGCACGACGCGGATCCAGGCCGCGCTCGACGTCGACCGCGCCACGATCGAGGTGCAGCGGGCGATCGGACGGCTCTTCCAATCACTCCCCAACGGAGGTGACGAGGAATGATGTGGCGACCTCGACACGCGGAGCGATGGGCCGCCCTGCTGGCGCTGACGGCGGGCGTCATGGTGTACGCCACCGGCATCTTCGATCGTGATCGGGTCCATCCCGGCCGGGCACCGGAGCCTCCCGGCCTTCCCGCGCCGCCACGCACGGCGGTCGCCGTGCGTGGCTCCGTCCCCGTCGTGGAGGAGGCGGTCGGCACCGTGCGTTCGCTCCGCGAGGTGGTCGTTGCGGCGCAGGTGACGGCGCGGGTGACGACCGTCGGTGCCAAGGTGGGCGACCGGGTGACGGCTGGCAGCCCGCTTCTGGTCCTCGAGGACAGCGACTTCGTCGCGCGCTTCCGCCGCGCAAAGGCGCAGTACGATCGGGTGAAGGGATTTCTCGCGCATCAGGCCGCCACGACCGAACAGATGGAGGCGGCGGAGGCCGAGTACGCACAGGCCAGGGCGGCGATGGAGCACACGCGCATCCTTGCCCCGGTCGACGGCGTGCTCGCCGAGCGGCACGTGGAGCCTGGTGACCTCGCGGTCCCGGGCCGGCCGCTGCTGGTCGTGCTCGACCCGCGCGCGCTGCGGCTCGAGGCCCAGGTACGGGAGGGTCTGATCGCCCGTATCGTCCCCGGCGCGACGCTCGACGTCGCCATACCGGCGGCAGGCACGACCCTGCCCGGCACGGTGGCCGAGATCCTGCCGTCGGCGGATCCACGGAGTCGCACCTTCGAGGTGCGCGTCGACCTCGCCGCCGCGCCCGGCGTGTATCCTGGGATGTTCGGCCGTCTGCGGCTTCCCGTGGGTGAGCGCGAGGTCGTCCGCGTGCCGGCGGCGGCCGTCGTGCGGATCGGACAGCTCGAGACCGTGCTCCTCCAGGGCGACGGCCGCTGGGCTCGGCGGCTGATCACGACCGGCGGCGCGCTTCCCGACGGCGCCGTCGAAGTGCTGTCCGGGCTCGCGGGTGGCGAGATCATCGGTCTGCCACCGGCATGAGTACCGACGCCAGAAACCGCGGCGAGGGAATCGTCCAACGCATCGTGCGTGTGTTCGTGACGGGCCCCCTCTCGCCCGTGCTACTCATCGTCGCGGCGGTTGTCGGGGCGGTCGCCATCCTCGCGACCCCGCGCGAGGAGGATCCGCAGATCGTGGTGCCGATGGCGGATGTGTTCGTCGCCTTCCCCGGCGCGAGCGCGGCGGAGGTCGAGCAGCTCGTCGCGACGCCCCTCGAGAAACTCCTCTGGCAGGTGCAGGGCGTCGAGCACGTCTACTCGATCTCGCGCCGGGACGGCGCGCTCGTCATGGTGCGCTTCTTCGTCGGCGAGGACCGGGAGCGCGCGCTGGTGCGCGTCCAGAGCCAGATCGACGGCCACCGAGACGAAGCGCCGCGTGGGGTGAGCGGCTGGGTGGTCCGACCGGTCGACATCGATGACGTGCCCATCGTGTCGCTCACCTTGTGGTCACCGACGGTGGACGACGCAGGGCTGCGGCGCCTGGCGGAGGAGCTTGCCGCTCGCCTCGATCCCACCCCCGATCTGTCGCGCACCGACATCATCGGTGGCCGGGCGCGTGAGGTGCGGGCCGAGGTGGACCCCGAGGCCCTGGCCGGCCATGGGCTCTCTCCTCTGGAAGTCGCGGGGGCGGTCGAATCCGCGGATGCGTCCCTCAGCGCCGGTGCATTCGATCGCGCCGACCGTCGTCTGGCGGTGGTTGCCGGCCCGTTCGTCGAGAACCGGCTGGCTGCCGAGCAGCTCGTGGTCGGAGCGTGGCGCGACCGTCCGATCCACCTGCGCGACGTCGCGACGGTCATCGACGGCCCGCGCGAGGCGACATCGTACGTCCGCCTCACGTTCGGGCCGGCCGGCGCCCCGCCCGGCGTACGGATCGGGGAACCCTTCTCGGCCGTCACCCTGGCCTTCGCCAAGAAGCGCGGCACGAATGCCGTCGGGGTCGCCGACGATCTCGTGAAGCGCGCCCGTGCGCTCGAGGGGGAGATCCTGCCCGCGGACGTCCACTTGTTGGTCACCCGCAACTACGGCGAGACGGCCAACGAGAAGGTCAACGAGCTGCTCCGCGAGCTGGCCTTGGCAATCGTCACGGTGACCGGGCTCATCGCCTTCGTGCTCGGCTGGCGCGAGGGCCTGATCGTCGCGGCCGCGGTCCCGATCACGTTTGCCCTCACCCTCGTCGTCAACCTGCTGGCCGGATACACCATCAATCGCGTGACCTTGTTCGCGCTGGTGCTCGTGCTCGGTCTCGTCTGCGACGACCCGATCGTCGATGTCGAGAACATCCACCGCCACTTCGCTTCACGGAAGCGTTCGCCGCTCGACTCGGTGCTGGTTGCCGTCAACGAGGTGCGTCCGCCGGTGATCGTGGCGACCCTTGCGGTCATCATCTCCTTCCTCCCGATGTTCTTCATCACCGGCATGATGGGTCCCTACATGCGTCCCATGGCGCTCAACGTTCCGGTCGCCATGGCCATGAGCCTCTTCGTCGCCTTCACCGTGACCCCCTGGATGGCCTACCGCATGCTCGAGTCCGAGTACGGCCACGCGACGGTCGAGGGGGGCGGAACAAGGGAAGGACGATTCCTGGGCTCGTACCGTCGCTTCCTCGGCATCTTCCTCGCGCGCCGCGCGGCGCGTTGGGGGATGTTCGGGACGATCCTCCTGCTGCTCGTGCTCGCCGTCGGCCTCTTCGCCACAGGGGCGATCCCGCTCAAGATGCTGCCCTATGACAACAAGAGCGAGCTCCAAGTGGTCCTGGACCTTCCCGAGGGGTCGACGCTCGAAGCGACCAATGCGGCGGTCACCGACGTCGAGCGGTATCTCGCCACCGTTCCCGAAGCGACCAACTTCACCGCCTACGTGGGCACCGCGAGCCCGATCGACTTCAACGGCTTGGTTCGCCGGTACGCCTACCGGCGCGGACCTCACTATGCGGACGTGCGCGTGAATTTCGTGCCGAAGGAGCGCCGGATACAGCAAAGTCATGCGATCGGACTGCGGCTGCGCCGCGACCTGGAAGCGATCGCCGCGCGCCACCACGCGAAGCTCACGATCGTGGAGGTCCCGCCAGGTCCCCCGGTGTTGCAGACGCTGGTGGCCGAGGTGAACGGCCCCGCAAGCGCGTCCTACGAGCAGATCATCGCCAACGCCCGGAAGCTCGAATCGCGTCTCGCCCGCGAGCCGCGTGTGGTCGATGTCCGTGACCTGGCCGAGGCCCCGCACCCGCGGCTGGACTTCGCTCTCGACAAGGAGAAAGCGGCGTTGCATGGCGTCAGCGCAACCGACGTCGTGCGAACACTTCGGCTCGCGCTCGCCGGCAGTGAGGCCGCGACGGTACACGAGCCTCGTGAGCGGACGCCGCTCCGACTCGACATCCGGCTCGACCGCACGCGGCGCAGTGGTGCCGCCGAGCTGTCGCGACTTCAGATGAAAGGTTCGGCGGGCAGCCTCGTTCCGCTGGCCGAGCTGGGCGCGTTCGGCGAGCGGCCGGATGACCAGCCCATCCACCACAAGGACCTCCAGCGCGTGGTCTACGTGGTCGGTGACGTCGCCGGGCGACCGCCGGTCGAGGCCGTGCTGGCGATGGAACGCGACCAGGACACGGTGCTGCCGGCGGGCTTCTCGGCTCACTGGGCGGGTGAGGGAGAGTGGAAGGTGACCGTCGACGTGTTCCGCGACCTCGGCCTCGCGTTCGGTGCGGCGCTGATCGGGATCTACGTCCTGTTGGTCGTCGAGACGCACTCCTTCATGATGCCGCTCATCATCATGCTGGCCATCCCGCTTGGCGCCATCGGCATCGCGCCCGGCTTCTGGCTCCTGAATCTGGTGGCGGGCAATACCGTCGACGGTTTCCCCGATCCGGTGTGGTTCACGGCGACCGCCATGATCGGCATGATCGCGCTCGCGGGCATCGTGGTCCGGAACGCAATCATCCTGATCGACTTCATCCGGCACCGGCTGGCCGAAGGGGTCGCCCTCGACGAGGCGATCGTCGACAGCGGCGTTCATCGCCTGCGGCCGATCATGCTGACCGCCGGGGCGGCCATGCTCGGGGCGTGGCCGATCACCCTCGACCCGATCTTCTCCGGGCTCGCCTGGAGCCTCATCTTCGGGCTGATCGCGTCGACCGCGTTTACCCTCGTGGTCGTGCCGGTGGCGTACCACGCGCTGGCCGTGCGAGCCGTACCCCCAAACACCCCGGAGGAAGGCCCATGACGGCCCTCGTCGACGCGTCGCCGTATCGGTTCGCAGACTCGGGAAAGAAAACACGCCGCCGACGACTCCCGTTGGCAAATTCGGCGGCATGCGCTCGGCATGCGTCGTGCACCCCCTCCGTTCGCCATGGGTAAACGCGTCTTGATCGTCGGCGGCGTCGCCGGCGGTGCCTCGTGCGCGGCCCGGCTCCGGCGGCTCGACGAGGAGGCGGAGATCGTGGTGTTCGATCGCGGGCCCCACGTCTCGTTCGCGAACTGCGGCCTGCCGTACTTCGTCGGCAACGTGATCGCGGACGAGCGCAAGCTGCTGGTCGCCTCTCGGGAGCTCTTCCACGAACGCTTCAACATCGAGGTGCGCACGCGCCACGACGTCGTGGCGATCGACCGCGCCGCGCGCACGATCCGCGTGCGGAGCCTCGACGAACGAGGTGGCGGGAGCGAGCGCGTCGAGCGCTACGATGCGCTCGTGCTCGCGCCGGGCGCCGCGCCCATTCGTCCGCCGCTCCCGGGGATCGATCTGCCCGGCATCTTCGCCGTGCGCACGATTCCCGACAGCGTGCGCATCCGCCGGTGGATCGAGGAGCGCCAGCCCGTCCGTGCGCTGGTGGTCGGCGGCGGGTTCATCGGGCTCGAGATGGTGGAGAACCTCGCGGTGCGCGGGCTGCGGACGACGGTGCTCGAAAAGCTGCCGCAGGTGATGCCGCCGCTCGATCCGGAGATGGCGCACGGCGTTGCCCAGCATCTCCTCGGCCGTGGGGTCGAGCTGCGATTGGGCGACGGCCTCGCGGGCTTCGAGGCGGGCCGCGGCTCCGAGATCATCGCGATCACCGAGTCCGGCGCGCGGGTTGCGACCGACCTCGTGATCCTCTCGATCGGCGTGCGTCCGGAGACGGCCCTGGCGCGAGCCGCGGGGCTCCCCCTCGGCCCGCGTGGCGGAATCGCCGTCGATGCCGAGATGCGCACCGCCGATCCCTGCATCTGGGCGGTGGGGGACGCCGTCGAGGTGCGCGACGTGCTGACCGGCCAGGAGGTGATCGTCCCGCTCGCCGGCCCGGCCAACCGCCAGGGGCGCGTCGCCGCCGAGTCGATCTGCGGCCGCGCCCGGCAGTTTCGCGGCGTGCAGGCGACGGCGGTCGTCGGGGTGTTCGGGCTCACCGTCGCCTGCACGGGCGCCAGCGAGAAGGGCCTGCGGCGCGCGGGCGTGACGGCGTTCGAGAAGGTCTACCTCCACCCGGGACACCATGCCGGATACTATCCCGGCGCGAAGCCGATCCAGCTGAAGCTGCTGTTCTCCGTTCCCGACGGGCGCGTCCTCGGCGCGCAGGCGGTCGGCGCAGAGGGCGTCGAGAAGCGGATCGACGTCATCGCGACGAGCATCCAGATGGGCGGGGGCGTGCGTGACCTCGCCGAGGCCGAGCTGTGCTACGCGCCGCAGTTCGGTGCTGCGAAGGATCCCGTGAACCTCGCCGGCATGGTGGCCGTCAACCACCTCGACGGGCTGATGCCGCTCGCGGACTGGCAACGGCTCGGAGCGACGGACGCCGTGCTCCTCGACGTCCGCGACGCGGACGAATGGGCCGCCGGTCACGTCGAGGGCGCGCTGCACATCGCGCTGCCCGAGTTGCGCCACCGCCACGACGAGCTGCCGCGCGACCGGCCGATCGCGATCTACTGCGGGGTCGGTCAGCGGGCGTACTATGCGACGCGATTCCTGCTGCAGCACGGCTATCGCGCCGCCAATCTCTCCGGCGGCTACGCGACCTACCGGGCGCTCCGCGCCGTCGGCCTCGCCCCGGGCTAGACCGGCGGCGCTTCCGGGGAGAGGGACCGCCGGCGCCCGGAGCATGCCGGACGGCGCCCGACACCTGTCCGTGGTGCGCGCGGAACGATCAGCCGCCGAACCACGACGCGTGGAAGTAGCGCACGACGACGGTCGCGAGGACGCCGAGCGCGGCCGCCGGGGCCATCTCGCGCAGCCCCCGCAGCGTGTCGCGCCCCGTGAAGGGCAGGAACGGTGTGGCGGCGCAGAACTCCCGGTAGCCGGGCACCCCGGTGGCGATCTTGCGGGCGTCCTGGTGCCTGGCACCGACGAGCGCGAAGACGATGAACCCGCCGAAGAACGCCACGTCGGTCGCCCAGCCGTTCATGACGGTATGGATGAGCGCCCAGAGCGCGGTGCCCATGACGAACGGATGCCGGGTGATGCGCAGCACGCCGCGCGGCGTGGCCGCGCCGGGAACGAGGTTGGCGGGGCTCGGCGTCAACTGGCTCCCGACCACCAGCACGAACGCGACGGCGATCCCGGCATACATGATCCAGCGCACGGTGGGCGACAGGGGGATCGACCAGAGGAGCGGGCCGGAATGCTTGTGGGCGAAGTAGGTGCGGACGAGCGGGATGAACAGCACGAGCACGACCACGGAATAGAATCCCTGAAAGCCGCGCGCGCCCATCGCCGCCACCAGCCGGTTGCGGATGGGCAGGCTCGACAAGAGGAGATGCGCGCCCGCAAACGCCACCCACCACAACGTGACCGCGAGTGTCGGCGACATGATGGCGACCTCCCTTCGGGTGCTCCGCGCCCCGATGGTGACAGCGTTAACATCGGGATGTTGACTCTGTCAACATCTGCCCCTACTACAGATGCAGTGTCGCGGCCGGCAAGAGCCCGTCGGGCGTACCACCACGGGGACCTGCGGCGGGCGCTGGTCGCCGCGGCGACGGCGCAGCTCGACCGCGCTGGGCCGCTCGGCGTCACGTTGCGCGGCGCCGCGCGCGAGGCCGGCGTGTCGCAGGCCGCGCCGTACCGGCACTTCGCGAGCAAGGAGGCCCTCCTCGCGGCGGTCGCCGAGAGCGCGTTCGCGGGGCTGCGCCGCGCCTGCGAGGCGGCCACCCGCGCCACCGCGACGCGCGATCCCGCCGCCCGACTCGACGCGGTGGCGACGGCGTACGTTCGCTTCGCGCTCGGCCACCCTGCGCGCTACCGTCTCATGTGGGCACCGCGACCGCGGGGGCGCGACTACCCCGGACTGCAATCGGCCGCCGGCGCCGCCGGGTTCGCGCTCGGGGAGGTCCTCGCGGCGTCGAGCGGCCCCGCCGAGACCAGCGGCGACCGGTTCGTCGAGCGATTGTTCGTGGTGTGGTCGCTGCTGCATGGCCTCGTCGGACTCCTGCTCGACGAGCAGCTTCCGCGCGAGGTCGTGCGGAGGTTCCCGACGGACGCGCTCGTGCGGACCGCGACGCGCATCCTGCGCGAGGGCCTGGTGCCGCCGTCGAGCGTCGGCGCGGCCCCCCGCCGCTCGCGCCGCGTGACGAGTGGCGTCTCGCGGCCCCGGCGGCGCTCGCGCTAGTCCCTCAGTAGCGGAGGACCAGCTCCTGGGGCAGCTCGCGCAGCGCCACCCGGCGCGCGTCGCCTGCGGCGCCGGCCCGCCCGTCGAGCGCGATCTCGCGGATCGGCAGCGCCAATGGCGACACGACGACGAACCCTCCCGGCGGCGCGGGCCGCGCGCCGAACCCGAAGCGGACGGTATCGCGCGCGGCGCCGAGCGTGAAGTCGATCGTGCCGTGCCGCGTCGGGAGCCCGACGACCCGGACGCCGTGCGGATCGCGCACCCACGCCTCCGGAACGCCGGCGCCGAGGATGAGCGTCGTGCCCTCGTCGTTCTCGTCGACCAGCAGGCGCCGGACGGCGCGGAGGAACGTCGACGCCACCCAGCCGTGCGGCAGGTCGCCGAGGAATCCGGGAGCGCGGCGATCGTGGCGCGCGACCTCCGGCCATTGGCGCCACCCGACCGGGCGCTGGTCGCCGACCAGCCACGCGAGCAGCCCGAGCGCGCGCTCCTTCCAGCCGAGACGCAGGAGCGCCACGACGTTGCGCATCTCGTACGGCGTGTACGCGTCCGCGGGGGTCGCCCGGCGCGCGGCGTGCTCCTCCCAGTAGCGGACGAAGGTCTGCTCGAGCGCGGCGCGCGGCAGGCGCCCGGCCTCGCGGCAGGGATCGAAGGCGATCGCCGTGGACGTCGGATCGAAGTCGCCGAGCTCCACCGAACCGGGGATGAACGCGAGTTGCCGTCGCTCGAGGACGCACGCGATCGACTGGCGAAGATCGTGGCGCATCGCGTCTCGCAGCGCGGCGATGCGTGTGGCGCTCGCGCGATCCGCGAGGACGAGCGCCGCGTCGGCGGCGTCGGCCAGCGCGCGCACGGCGAAGAGATCGTCCCAGTACGCGTGCACCGGGCTCGCCGCGTAGCCCTCGTGGCTGATCGACTCCGGCAGCAGGCCATGGCGGCAGAGCTCGCGGTCGCCTGCGGCGGTGCGCTGGCCGCGCAGACGCGCGATCGCCCCGACGGCGGCGAGCACGTTCGGCCAGAGGGCCCGCAGGAAGGCGCCGTCGCGCGTCAGGCGAAAGGTCTCGACGATGCCCCAGATCAACTCGCCGTGGCTGTCGTGCTCGATGGCATGGTCGACGCCGCGGCGATCGACGGCGCACGGCACCCGTCCGTCGGGGAGCTGGTGCGGCGCGTACCAGCGGAAGAAGGCCTGCGCCTCGGCCGCGAAGCCCATCTCCGCGAGCGCCGTCGACGTCAGCGCGCCGTCGCGGATCCAGGAGCGCCGGTAGGCCCGCGGGCCGGGCTGGATGCGGGGGCCCTCGCGGTTCACGAGGATCCAGGCGATCGAGGCGTGCAGGCTCGCCGCGATCGCGGCCGCGCAGGGCGGGAGCACGATCGGCACGCCCGCGAGCCGCGCCTCCCAGTGGGCCGCCGTCTCGGCCTCGCGGGCACTGCACCAGGCGTCGGCGTCCGCGACGCCGAGCCCTTCCGGCGGGCGGGGGCTCTCCGCGAAGAGCGGTACGGCGACGGTCACCGCGGTGCGTGCGCCGGGGGCGGGTCCGAGAGGAAACGTCAGGCCCGCTTGCGCGAGCCCGAGCGGATCGACGGCGTCGCCGCTCCCGACGAAGGCCGGATCGAAGATCGCCTGCAGGCCGTCGGCGGAGGTGGCGATCGCGCAGGCATCCGGCGCGGTGACGGCGACCACGTCGCGCGCGCCATCCACCCGCAGGCGCGCGCCGTGACGCGCGATGCGCTCGATCGGCGCCACGCCGCCCGTCAGGTTCAATCCCTGCCAGACGGGCGTCACCTGGAACGGGCGGACGGCGAGGAGCAATCGCGCGTCCGCGTCGGCAGCGCCGCCGCGCTCGACCTCGTAGCGCGCGACCAGGGTGCTGGCCCCGGGCGGTCCCACGACGAACGCGGTGATGCGCAACCGGATGTCGTCCGCGCGCCACTCGACCGAGGGCAGCGGCAAGCGGTCGTCGACGAGAGCCGCGTGTCGCTCCACGTCGGCCCAGGTGACGAGGCGGTTCCCGAGGCGCAGGAAGGGCTCGATCGTGAATGCCTCCGCGTCGACCTCGAGCGCGCCGTCCTCCGACAGCAGGGCCTTGCGCGTGTCGCCGTCCCCGCCGGCGACCGCCCAGACGATTCCTTCGTCGAGCAGGTGGCGCGGAAACCGGCCGCGCGGCGCGGCTCTGGCCGTCGCCGACGCGAACCGCGCCGGCGACGCCGCCAGCTCGATCGGGACGACCGCGAGGCGCGCGACGCCGACGTTCCCGGCGTCGAGCTCCACCCGTATGTAGCGCGACTCGTGCTCGCCGCGCGCGAGCCAGCGACTCCGCTCGCGCGCGCGCGGCAGATCCTCCAGTAGCGCCCACCGACGCCCGTCCTCGGAGGCGAGCAGGCGTGGCGCTGCCGGCGCGTCTCCGACGAGGTCGACGACCAGCCCGCCCCACTCGCGGACGCAGCCGAGGTCGAGCTCGAGCGAGGGTCGGGCGTCGCCCTCCTGGGGATACCAGGTCGTTGCACGGTTGCCGTCGAGGACGTGCGCCGCCTCATGGCCGGGCGCCGACGACGATGCGCGCACCGCGTCCGGCTGCGGCGTCCCCGGGACGAGCTCGCGGGGCTCGATGCGCAGATCCTCGAGCCACAGGACGCCGTGGGCGTCGTCGTCGGCGGCAACCGCCACCTCCACCGCGCCGAGGTCACGTGGGTCGCCGCTGGCGGGTCCCCAGGCGTGGGTGAGGCTCGCGCGGCGCAGCGTCAGGCCTTGCGGGCGTGTGGGCGAGAGCCGGAGATCGCGGCGCCGCCACCACCACACGCTGGCGCCGCTCGCGTCGACGAGCTTCACCTGCACCTCGACGGGCGGCCCTTCGCCGCGTACGCGCGCGCTGACCACGTAGTGCGCGGGCAGCGTCAGGGCGACCTCGCAGCGTGCGATCGCCCAGGCGCCGGGACCATGGAGGTCGAACTCGAAGCGGAGCGCGCCGCCGGGCGTCGTCCGGTCGCTCTCCAAGGTGGCGCGTGAGCCGTCGGCCGCATGCGGGCGCCAGCGTGCGGCGCGCGCCGCGTCACCATCCCACAGGATTCCGTCGGATGTGGTGCTCATGCCGCGCGCAGGGCGACGCGGCCGTCGTCGCCCGGCCCCAGCACCCAGAGGCGCCGGTGGTAGCGGGCGAGGGTCGCCCGGTGCGCCACCGAGATCGTCGTCGTCCGCGGCAGCCGCTGGCGCAGCAGCTCGTAGATCGCCGACTCGGTCTCCTCGTCGAGCGCAGAGGTCGCCTTGTCGAGGAACAGCCACTCGGGCTCGTGCAGGAAGACGCGCACCAGCGCGAGCCGCTGCTGCTCGTTCGGCGACAGGTGCCGCTCCCATTGCTCGACGTCGTCGAGCCGATTCTCGAGATGGGGCAGCCCGAGCAGTCGCAGCAGCTCGCGCGCGCGGTCGTCGGCGAACGAGCCGCACACGGCTGGAAAGGACACCACGTCGCGCAGGGTGCCGATCGGGAAATACGGCTGCTGCGGCATGAAGAGGATGCGCGCCCGCGGGAGGAAGATGCGTCCCCCGCCGAACGGCCAGAGCCCGGCGATGGCACGCACGAGCACGGTCTTTCCGAGCCCCGAGGGACCGGTGAGCGCCAGGTGCTCGCCGGTCTCGAGCGCCAGGTTGGCATGCTCGAAGAGCACGCGACCGTCGCGGCCGGTCAGCCGGACGTCCGCGAGGCGCAGGCCGTCGGCGCCGTCGCGCGCGACTTGCACGCCGCCGGCTTCGACCTCGGCGGAGGCCGTGTCCATCACGTCGCTGAACGTCGCGAGACGCTCGACGTTCGCGCGCCACCGCGCGATCTCCTGATAGGCGTTCACGAACCAGCTCAAGCCGCTCGACACCTGGCCATAGGCGTATCGTACCTGCACGATGTTGCCGAGGGTGATGTGGCCGGCGAAGTATGCCGGCGCGGCGACGAGCAGCGGCGCGAGCGCGTTCGCCTGTGCCAGGCTGGCGGTCAGCAGATTCAGGTTCCGCTGGGCGACGATCAGCTGCCACCAGTTGCGGATCACGTGGCGGAAGCGCTGCATCGCGCCGCCGCGCTCGACCTCCTCGCCGTGCGACAGCGCGACTGCGTCGACGCTGTCGCGGAAGCGCATCAGACCATAGCGGAAATCGGCCTCCAGCCGGAGGCGGTCGAAGTTCAAAGGGACGAGCCGGCGACCGACGACGTGCGTGATCCAGGTCGAGAACCCGGCGAACACCAGACCGACCCAGAGGATCAGCCCCGGAATGCGCAGATGCGAGCTCCCGAGATCGATCGCCCACGGTTGCGAGAACCCCCACAGCATCCCGCCGAACGACACCAGCGTGACGACCGCCGCGAGCAGCGACATCGAGAGGCCGAGCGCGCTGGCGACGAAGTCGCGGATGTCCTCGGCGACGCGCTGGTCGGGGTTGTCGACGTCGCCGCGGTGCAGCTCCGCCAGGGCGTACGCGTGCGGGCTCATCCAACGGTGGACGTAGTCGGCGGTGAGCGCGCGCCGCCAGCGGATCTCGAGCGCCTGACGGACGTAGACCCGGTACGTCGAGGCGAGGAGGAAGGTGAGCGATACCGCGAGGAACACGCCGACCGTCGTGAGGAACGCCGTGACCTCCTTGCCGACGACGGCGTCCATGATCGCCCCCTCGGCGCGCGCCACGAAGACGCTCGCCAGCACCGTCGCGAGCTCGAGGCCGATCGCGGTCGCCAGCAGGAGCGCGCCCCATCTGGCGTCGCTCGAGCCCCAGTAGACGCGGGCGAGGCGCACGAGCTGACGGACGAAGCGGCGGCCGAAGACGGGGTGTCCCTTGTCGGGCGGCATCGCCGTCTTGCGACGGCCGTGCCGGACCGCGGGAGACGCCGATGTCCTCCGCGCGGGGCGTCTATTCACGGGTCTATTATTGGTGCCGGGAATTCGAACGAGCGGATTCCCAGGAATGGGAAGGGCGCCGGCCGTTCTCCTGCGATCCTCTGTCCTGCGCTTTGGCAAGCAATTTGGAGTTGAGCGTCGGCAGGGATGCCGCTTCGCAGACGACCGAACCCGAGCGCCGCTGGTGCGCTCACAAGGAGACAACCATGGCAAAGGCAAAAAGAACCAGGAAGGCCGATCCCGTCCAGAAAGTGCGGGCGTCGGTGAAGAACGTGCGGCGCGAGGGGATGCAGCTCGTCGAGCGTTTGCGCGCGGACGCGGGCAAGCTCGTGGCGCGGAGCCGCACGGAGGTGCTGAAGGACGTCCGCGCGCTCCGGACCGAGATCCTAGGGCGCGCCGATCGCGCAGTGCGCACCCTCGAGCAGAAGGTGGTGCGCCAGCTCCATGCGGCGACACAGGGGCAGGTGCGGCGGCTCGAGGCGCGCGTCGCCAAGCTGGAGCGGCGCGTCGCCGAGCTGGTCGCAAAGGCGGCGCCGGCGAGCGGCGACAAGGCGGCCTGAGCGGCGGCCGGCGCCGGAGGTGAACGATGGCCACGCCCTCGCTATGGTCGTATCTCGCTGCCGATCGCCTTTCGGCCCTCGACGCCACATTCCTCTACCTCGAGCGCCCCACGGAGCCGCTGCACGTCGGCGCCGTGATGGTGCTCGAGGGGCCCGTTCCCCATGAGCGCTTCGTCGAGCTCCTCGGCGAGCGGCTCGCCCCCTTGCGGCGCTACCATCAGCGGCCGATCCGTCCGTTGCTCGACCTCGGGCTTCCCCGCTGGGTGGACGATCCCGACTTCGACATTCGACGGCACGTGCGGCACGTGCAGCTCGCGCCGCCCGGCGAGGAGGCACAGCTGCGCGCCACCGTCGACCGGCTCTTCGCGCCGCCCTGCGGCGTCGCGGCTCCCCTCTGGGAGACGTACCTGATCGACGGGCTGGCGGGCGGCCGCGCCGCCGTCCTCACCAAGGTCCACCACTGCATGATCGATGGGGTGAGCGGCGCCAAGGTGCTCGAGGTGATGACCGACGCGGCCGCCGCGCCGTCGGCCGCCGCCGTGTGCGCCGCCGACGATGCGCCGCATCGCCGCGCAGGCGTGCTGGGCACGATCGCGTCCGGCGCCGTCGCCGGTGCGCACGCGGCGCTCGGCGCCGTTCGTCCCGCGGCAATGATCGAGCAGGCGCGCGGGATGCTCGACGCCGCGCGCGCGGTCGGCTCGACCTTCGGGGTTGCCGTGCATCCGACGTCGCTCAACGGGCCGCTCGGAAGCGATCGGCACGTGGTGTGGGCGTCCTTCCCGCTCGACGAGTTCCTCGCGATCCGCGGAGCGGCGGGCTGCAAGGTCAACGACGTCGTGCTCGCCGTGATCGCGGGCGCGCTGCGGCGGTACCTGCTGGCGCGCGGCGGCGCGCTGCCGGCCGGCGTGCGGACGCTGGTGCCGGTGAACGTGCGCCGGGGCGAGGACGCGCTCGCCCTCGGGAACCGCGTGTCCGCCCTCTTCGCGACCCTGCCGGTCGACGTCGCGGATCCGCTCGAGCGCCTGTCCCGGGTGGTGCAGGAGACGCGGATGCTGAAGGCCGCCGGGCAATCGCGCGCGCTCGAGACCGCGCTCGCGGTCGCCGGCATGTTGCCGCCACCGAGCGGCCCGCTGCTGGCGCGCCTGAGCTCGCTGCGGCCGCTCGTCCATACCGTGTGCACCAACGTCCCCGGACCGCGTGGGACCCGGTACGTGCTCGGCCGCCGGGTGCTGGAGATGCACCCGATCGTGCCGATCGCCCTCGGAATGGGCGTCGGGTTCGCCATCCTGAGCTACGACGGGCGACTGTCGATCGCCGCCAACAGCGACCCGGCGCTGGTGCCGGGAGCGGAGGAGCTGCCGGCGATGCTGCGAGCGAGTGTTCAGGAGCTGGCGGAGCGCCTGGTTCCGGCGACGGTGCCGGTGTCCGCGGGCGTGCCGATCGCCGATTCCGCGATGACCGTCGGCGACCTGATGACGGCCGATCCCGTCACGATCGCGCCCCATGTGACGCTCGCGACCGCGTGGACGATGATGCGCGAGCGGCGCATCCGGCATCTGCCCGTCACCGAGCGGGACGGCAGGCTCGTCGGTCTCGTGACGCAGCGCGACCTGCTGACGGCGTCGCAGAGCTCGCTCACCGTCGTGCGCGAGGACGATCGCATCCGCTTCCTCGGTGCGACCACGGCCTCCGAGATCATGGAGACGCACCTCAGCGTCGCGCGACGGCAGGAGGCAGCGGCAGAGGCGGGGACGCGCATGGTGCGGCAGAAGATCGGCTGCGTGCCCGTCGTCGCGGAAGACGGCCGCCTGACCGGCATCGTCACGGAGGAGGACTTCCTCCGCTGGGCGACCGGGCGCATGGCGGCCTCGGCGGCATGACCATGGCGATGCTCGACGGCAACGAGGCGGTCGCCGAGATCGCCTACCAGGCGAGCGAGGTCATCGCGATCTACCCGATCACGCCGTCCTCGACGATGGGCGAGCTCGCCGATCAGTGGGCGTCCCAGGGCCGCCCGAACCTGTGGGGACAGGCGCCGCGTGTCGTCGAGATGCAGAGCGAGGGCGGCGCGGCCGGAGCGATCCACGGCGCGCTCCTCTCGGGCGCGCTCTGTACGACGTTCACCGCGTCGCAGGGCCTGCTGCTCATGATCCCGAACATGTACAAGATCGCCGGCGAGCTCACGCCACTCGTGATCCACGTCGCGGCGCGCTCGCTCGCCGCCCAGGCGCTCTCGATCTTCGGCGACCACAGCGACGTGATGGCGGCGCGCGCGACGGGGTTCGCGATGCTCGCCTCCGGGTCCGTGCAGGAGGCGATGGACCTGGCCCTCGTCGCCCACGTCGCGACCCTCGAGTCGCGGATCCCCTTCCTCCATTTCTTCGACGGGTTCCGTACGTCGCACGAGGTCGCCAAGATCGACCGCATCGGCCGCGACGCGGTGCGCGCGCTGCTCGACGATGCCCCGGTCCGGGCCCACCGTGCCCGCGCCCTCGCGCCCGAGCATCCGACGATCCGCGGCACGAGCCAGAACCCCGACGTCTACTTCCAGGCGCGCGAGGCGGTGAATCCCTACTACCTCGCGTGTCCGACGCTGGTGCAGAACGCGATGGACGCGCTCGCCCGCGTCACCGGACGGAGCTACGAGCTCTTCCAGTACAGCGGGGCGCCCGACGCCGAGCGCGTCCTGGTGCTCATGGGCTCCGGAGCCGAGACCGCCGAGGAGACGGTGCGCGAGCTCGTGGCGCGCGGCGAGAAGGTCGGGGTCGTGAAGGTCCGGCTCTACCGGCCCTTCTCGGCGACGCACCTCGCCGCGGCGCTGCCGCCGTCGGTGCGCGCCGTCGCCGTGCTCGATCGCACGAAGGAGCCGGGAGCGCTCGGTGAGCCGCTCTACCTCGATGTCGTCGCCGCGCTCGCGGAGACGGGTCGCGCCGTCCGCGTCGTCGGCGGCCGCTATGGCCTCTCGTCGAAGGAGTTCACGCCGGCGCACGCCAAGGCGACGCTCGACGAGCTCGCGCGCCCGCAACCACACAACCACTTCACGCTCGGCATCCACGATGACGTCACCCACACGAGCCTCGCCTGGGATCCGGCGTTCACGCTCGAGGATGCCGATTCGGTGCGGGCGGTCTTCTATGGGCTCGGCGCCGACGGGACCGTCGGCGCGAACAAGAGCTCGATCAAGATCATCGGCGAGGAGACCGACCTCTACGCGCAGGGCTACTTCGTCTACGATTCGAAGAAGTCCGGCTCGGTCACCGTGTCGCACCTGCGCTTCGGGCCGCGGCCCATCCGGGCGCCGTACCTGGTGCAGCGCGCCAGCTTCGTCGCCTGTCATCAGTTCGGGCTCCTCGAGCGGCTCGACGTCCTCGGCGCGGCCGAGCCGGGCGCGACCGTCCTGCTGAACGCGCCCTTCGGCCCCGACACGGTCTGGGATCATCTGCCGCGGCCGGTGCAGGAGCAAATCGTCGCGCAACGGTTGCGACTCCACGTCATCGACGCCTACGCCGTGGCGCGCGCAGCCGAGCTCGGCGGCCGCATCAACGGCGTCATGCAGGCGTGCTTCTTCGCCCTGAGCGGGGTGCTGCCGCGCGCCGAGGCCGTGACGTCCATCAAGCGGTCGATCGAGAAGAGCTACGGTAAACGGGGCGCCGCGGTCGTGCGCCGCAACCATGCGGCCGTCGACGCCGCGCTCGACAACCTCGCCGAGGTGCCGGTGCCGGACGTGGTGACGAGCCGGCGTGAACGGCGCGCGCCCGTGCCGCCGCAGGCGCCCGCCTTCGTGCGCGACGTCACCGCGCGCATGATCGCCGGCGAGGGCGACTCGTTGCCGGTGTCCGCGTTGCCGGCCGACGGGACGTATCCGACCGGGACCGCGCAGTGGGAGAAGCGTGCGATCGCCGCGCAGATTCCGATCTGGGATCCGGCGCTCTGCATCCAGTGCGGCAAGTGCGTCCTGGTCTGTCCGCACGCCGTGATTCGCGCCAAGGTCTACGGACACGACGCGGCGGCGTCCGCGCCGGAGGGCTGGCAATCGGCGCCCGCACGTTGGCGCGAGCTTCCGGATCACGACTACACCCTGGAGGTCTCGGCGGACGACTGCACGGGGTGCGCCCTGTGCGTCGAGATCTGCCCCGTCAAGGACAAGCGCGAGACGCGGCGGAAGGCGATCAACATGGCGAGCGTGTCGGCCGATGGCGGAGCCGCCGCGGCCCGATGGCAGCACTTCCTCGACATCGACGAGGCCGATCGGGAGACGCTCCATCTCGCGCAGGTGAAGGACGCGCAGCTGCTGCAGCCGCTCTTCGAGTTCTCGGGCGCGTGTGCGGGGTGCGGTGAGACGCCGTACGTGAAGCTCGTGAGTCAACTCTTCGGCGATCGCGCGCTGATCGCCAACGCGACAGGCTGCTCGTCGATCTACGGCGGCAACCTGCCGACGACGCCGTGGACGGCCAATCGCGAGGGCCGGGGACCGGCGTGGGCGAATTCCCTCTTCGAGGACAACGCCGAGTTCGGTCTCGGGATGCGTCTCGCGCGCGACGCCCAGGCGGCGTACGCGAGCACGCTCGTGCGCCAGCTCGCCCCCGTCCTCGGCGACACGCTCGTCGACGCCATGCTGACGGCCGACCAGACGACGGAGACGGGCATCGCGGCGCAGCGCGCCCGCGTCACCGCGCTCCGCGCCCGGCTCGCGACGGAGGACGGTCCGGTTGCGCGCGAGCTGCTGAGCGTCGCGGACGCGCTCGTCCGTGCCAGCGTCTGGATCGTCGGCGGCGACGGCTGGGCATACGACATCGGCTTCGGGGGCCTCGACCACGTCCTCGCCTCGGGCGCCGACGTGAACGTGCTCGTCCTCGATACCGAGGTCTACTCGAACACCGGCGGCCAGATGTCGAAGGCGACACCGCGCGGCGCCGTCGCGAAGTTCGCCGCGGACGGGAAGCACACCGCGAAGAAGGATCTCGGACTGCAGATGATGACCTACGGCTCCGTCTACGTCGCGTCGATCGCGATGGGGGCCAACGACGCGCAGACGGTGCGCGCGATCCTCGAAGCCGAGTCCTATCCCGGGCCGTCGCTGGTCATCGCCTACAGCCATTGCATCGCCCACGGCTACGACATGATCCACGGGCTCGACCAGCAGAAATCCGCCGTGCTTTCCGGGGCATGGCCGCTCTATCGTTACGATCCGCGCCTCGCCGCGAAAGGCGAGACCCCGCTGCATCTCGACGCCGGGCCGGCGAGCCTCCCCCTCTCCAAGTACATCTACAACGAGACCCGCTACACGATGCTCGCGCACGCGGACCTGAAGGCGGCGCGGGCCGCGCTCGCGGCGGCCGAGGCGGACAATGCGCGCCGCCGGCAGCTCTACGAGCAGCTCGCGGCGAGCCACAAGGAGGCCGCGAGATGATCGATCTCTCCACGGGCTACCTCGGTCGCACGCTGACGAGCCCGATCGTGCTCTCCGCGTCGCCGCTCAGCGAAAGCATCGACAACCTGCGCCGTGCCGAGGACGCCGGCGTCGGCGCGATCGTCCTGCACTCGCTGTTCGAGGAGCAGCTCACGATCGAACGCGACGACCTCGACCACAACCTGACGTACGGGACCGACAGCTTCGCCGAGGCGCTCGCCTACTTCCCGACGCTCGACAGCTTCGAGATCGGACCGGAGGGCTACCTCGAGCACGTGCGACGCGCGAAGAGCGCCGTCGCGGTTCCCGTGATCGCCAGCTTGAACGGCGTCTCGGCGGGCGGCTGGGTGGAGTACGCGCGCGAGATCGAGCGCGCCGGGGCCGATGCCCTCGAGCTGAACACCTACTTCATCCCGACCGACCCGGCGGTCGGCGGCGCGGAGGTGGAGAACATGTACGTCGAGCTGGTGCGCGCCGTGCGTGCGGCCGTTCGCATCCCGCTCGCCGTGAAGCTCGGACCCTTCTTCAGCGCGTTCGCCAATTTCGCGAACCGCCTGGACCACGTCGGCGCGGACGCCCTCGTCCTCTTCAATCGCTTCTATCAACCCGATCTCGACATCGAGCGGCTCGAGGTGGTGCCGAATCTCACCCTCAGCACCTCGAGCGAGCTGCGCCTGCGGCTGCGCTGGTTGGCGATCCTGTACGGCCACGTGCGGGCGAGGCTCGCGGTGACCGGCGGCGTCCACACCGCGGAGGACGTGCTGAAGGCGATGATGGCGGGCGCCGCCGTGGCCATGATGGCGTCGGCGCCGCTGGCGCACGGGATCGAGTACCTGGCGACCGTCCACGCGGGCTTGCTGCGTTGGATGGAGGAGCACGAATACGAGTCGATCACACAGATGCAGGGCAGCATGAGCCAGCGGGCGGTCGCGGAGCCCGCGGCCTTCGAGCGCGCCAACTATCTGCGCGTGCTGCGCTCGTACGCCCTGCGCTCACCGCGCACCGCGGGGGGCGCCGCGTAGCGGGCGCCAGGAGACGGCAATGACCTATTCCCACTTCGAGCGCCTCTCGGCCCTCGACGACAGCTTCCTCGAGCTCGAGGACGACACCAGCCACATGCACATCGGCGCCGTCGCCGTGTTCGCCGGCGGCCCGCTCGCGACCGCCAACGGCGGCGTCGACATCGCGCGCGTGCGAGCCCTGATGGACGCCGGCATGCACCGGATTCCGCGCTACCGCCAGCGCCTCGAGACGACGCCGCTCTTCGGCCAGCCCGTGTGGGTGGACGACGTGCACTTCAACCTCGCGTATCACGTACGCCACACGCATCTGCCGAAGCCGGGCGACGAGCGGCAGCTGAAGCGCCTCGTGGCGCGGGTGATGTCGCAGCATCTCGACCGCCGCAAGCCGCTCTGGGAGATGTGGGTCGTCGAGGGCCTGGCCGACGGCGCCTTCGCGATCATCACCAAAACACATCACTGCATGATCGACGGCGTCGGCAGCGTCGAGCTGACGGGGGTGATCATGCGCCCGACACCCGACGCCGATCCCGCGCTCGAGGCGCCGCCGCCGCGCTGGCTGCCGCGCCCGGTGCCGACGCCGGGCGAGCTGCTCTTCGCCGAGCTCCGCCATCGCGCCGCCGCCCCGCTCAAGGCGTGCGCCGCCATCGCGCGATCGATCGGGGATCCCCGTGGCGCGGTCGCCGCCGTCCGCGACACGACGGCCGGGCTGGCCGAGGCGATCGGCGCCGGGCTGACGCCGGCGTCGCAGACGCCGTTCAACGTCGCCATCGGACCGCACCGTCGCTTCGACTGGACCACGGTCGAGCTCGCGGCGCTGAAGGCGGTGCGTCCCCGCTTCGGCGCAACGGTCAACGACGTCGTCCTGTCGGTCGTCGCCGGCGCGCTCGGGCGCTTCCTGCGCCGCCGCGGCATCGACGTGGATGGCCTCGACTTCCGCGCGATGGTGCCGGTCAACGTGCGCGACGCGACGAACCGACGCGAGGTCGGCAACCGCGTCGCCATGATCGTCGTTCGTCTGCCCCTCGACGAGCGCGACCCGGTGCGCCGCCTCGAGCGGACCGTCGAGTCGGCGCGGCACGCCAAGCGCTCGCGCCAGGCGCTCGGCATCCGCTCGATCGAGGAGCTGAGCGACGCCACGTTCACCAGCCTGATGACCGACTTCGGCTGGGTGACCGCGAAGACGCGCCCCTACAACCTCATCGTCACGAACGTTCCCGGACCGTCGATGGCCGTGTACGTCGCCGGCGCGCGCATGACGGCGTGCTATCCGCTGGTGCCGCTGTTCGCCAATCAGGCGCTGGGGATCGCGCTGTTCAGCTACGACGGCCGTCTGTACTGGGGGTTCAACGCGGACTGGGACGCGGTTCCCGACCTGCACGACCTGGTGCTCGCGGTCGACCACGAGCTCGACGTGATCCGCGCCCTCGGCGGGACGGGGACCGCGCAGGAGGCCGTAGGGTCGTGAGGCGGGGCGCCGCCGGTCCTGGATCGTCGGGTCCGGGCGGGCGCAACGTGGCGACCCTCCCGACGCTCGCCGTTGCGCGCGGCCGCGCGATGACGTAACGCACACGGACTACACGATGTTCGGTCCCATCGGAGCCAAGATCGCCGGCATGCGTCACCTGTAGCACTACGCCACCGGCCGCTACGCGGTACCGATCGAGATCCGCGGCGGCCCCTATCATTTCGCCAACTGTCTGCATTGCCACGGCGAGTCGAAGGCGTTCCATGACAAGCACGAGGAGCTGCTGGGTGACGGCACGGCCGCCGAGCTCGTGTGTCTCGATTGCCACGGCCCGGTGCATCCCGAGCAGCACGCCGAACGATGACGAACGAGTCGCTCCTCAGGCTGTCGCTCGTGGCGATGCTGGTCGCGCTCGGTCTGATGCTCACGTGTCTCGCGTGGCCGATCCCATGGACGATCGGCGCCTTTCTCGGACCCGGCTTGATGACGGCCGGCGCGAGTATCGCGCTGTATCTCGTCTACGTGTTCCGCGACCTGCGGAAGCGCGGCGCCCTCTGAAGGCGTGGGACCACGCCGGCGCGCGCACGTCACGCTCGTGGCAACGGAGACAGAGCGTCGAGCGCGACGTCGAGCGTACGGATTTCAAGGCATGGATTTCAACGGCGTGTTGCGACGTGCGTCTCAAGTGCGGTACGAAGCAGTATGGCATACCCACGCATGAAAGAGTTTCAGGGAGGACGATGATGAAACCAATGTCGGCAACTCTGGGAATTCTCGTTTCTGCGATCGCCGTCGCGACGGGGACGATATGGCCGCCAGCCGTGGCCGCCGGCGAAGCGCCCGCGTTCTACGCGGAAAGGTGCCGGGTGTGTCACAGCATCGCTGGCGACGCCGGCAAGATGGCCGACAAGGGTGGGCCCCTGGACGGCGTCGGCGCGAAACACGACGAGGCGTGGCTGCGCGCCTACATCGGCGATCCCAAGTCGAAGATGCCCGACGCGAAGATGCCGAAGATCAAGATGACCGACCAGCAGCTCGACCAGGTCGTCGCCTACATGGCGTCGCTGAAGGCCCCCGCCAAGTAGGCCGCATCCGCGAGCTCGGGCGGCCTCGCGCTCATCCTGCGCCGGCGTCGGGCCGCAGCTCCGCGCGACGTCGCTGCAGGAAACGGCGAACCGCGGGATCGACCTCGAGACCGATGGCCCGCTCGTAGGCCTCGTCGGCGCGCGCGAGATCGCCACCGCGGGCGAGGAGATCCGCGCGTGCCGCCCAGTAGGGCTGGTAGTCGGCGAGCCGCGGGTCGCTGGCCAGCGCGTCGAGCGCCGCGAGCGCGGCCGCGGGACCGCGTGTCTCCGCCGTCGCGATCGCGCGGTTGATCGCCACCACGGGGGAGCCGGTCATCGCCAGGAGGACGTCGTAGATGCGCTCGATCGCGTCCCAGTCCGACCGTCCGGTGCGGCGACGGACGACGTGCGCCGATTGCACTGCCGCCTCGAGCTGGTAGCGGCCGGTTCCCGGCTCGGTGCTGGCGTGCCGCAGGAGGCCCTCCGCCTCCTCGAGCAGCGCGGCGTCCCAGGTGGCGGGATCCTGATGCGCCAGCGGCACGTATTCGCCCTGCGCATCACGGCGCGCCTCGCGCCGTGCCTGTGCGTAGAGCATCAGGGCGAGGAGACCGAGCGCCTCGGGATCGGCGGGAAGGAGCGACACGACGAGCCGCCCCAGCCAGATGCCTTCCTCGGCGAGATTGCGGCGCCGGGCATCCGTGCCCGCGGGGTCCGACCACCCCTCGGCGAAGGCGGCGTAGATGGCGTCGAGGACGGCGCCGAGCCGCCCGGCGTACTCACGCGGCTCCGGAACCTGGAAGGGGATGCCGGCCTCACGGATCTTGTTCTTGGCACGGACGAGGCGCTGCGCCATCGTCGCGGGCGAGACGAGGAACGCGGAGCCGATGCTGGCGGCGTCGAAGCCGAGGATCGTCTGGAGTATGAGCGGGGCGCGGATGCCGGCGGCGATCGCCGGATGTGCGCACGCGAACATCAGCGTCAACCGCTCGTCCGGTACCGTCGCGTCCTCGGCTGCCGATGCCATCTCGTCGGCGAGGAGCTTGAGATGGCCGCTCGCCTCCTCGCCCACATGGCGATGCCGGACGGCGTCGATCTGCCTCCGACGGGCGACGGTCAGCAGCCACGCCTCCGGGCTCGTCGGTACCCCGTTCCGTGGCCAATCGACGAGCGCGGCGGCGAACGCCTCGGAGAGGGCGTCCTCCGCGCCCGCAACGTCTCGCGTCCGCGACGCCAGCAGCGCGACGAGCTTGCCGTAGCCGTGCCGCGCGACCCTCTCGGCCGCCTCCCGCGCCGTGGCGTCGTCCATCGCCGCACGCGCCCCGCCCGCGCCTATGTCGGCCAGATCGGACGAACCTCGACCACGCCGCGCCCGGCGCTCGGGCAGCGTGCCGCCCAGGCGAGCGCGGTATCGAGGTCGGGAACGTCGATCACGTGGAAGCCGCCGAGCTGCTCCTTGGCCTCGGCGTAGGGGCCGTCGATCACCTGCGGCTTGCCGTCGACCACGCGCACGCTCGTCGTCGACCCGGCCGCACGCAGGCGGTTCCCGCTGACGTAGATCCCCGCCTTCTTCATCGCCTCGGCGTACGCGGCACAGGTGGGCATGCGCTCGTCCATCATCGCCACCCGCTCGGCGTCGTCCTCGTAGATCAGCAGCATGTACTGCATGGCGCGCTCCTCCTGGTCACTGCGCGACGTAGACCATCCACGCCAGCCCGAAGCGATCGGCGACCATGCCGAAGCGCGGCGAGAAGAACGTCGTGGTGAGCGGCATCCGCACCTCGCCGCCCTCGGCCAGCGCCGCGAAGAGCCGATCCGCCTCGGCCGGAGTGCCGACGGTCAGCGACAACGAGACGCCTTCGAAACGCGGTTGTCCGGTGCACCGCCCGTCGGATGCGAGCACCGTGGCGTCGCCGATGCGGATGCTCGCGTGCATGACCTTGCTCTCAGCGCCCGGCGGAAGCGTCCCCGGCGCCGGCGGCTCCGGCGAATCCTCGTAGCGCATGAGCATCTCGACCTTGGCGCCGAGCGCCCCCTGATAGAACTCGATGGCCTCCTCGCAGCGACCCTCGAAGAACAGGTACGGGTGAATCGTCATCGCGTGGTCTCCTTGTGTCCTTTTGCTCGTTCGTCAACGCTGCGCGGCCCTGGCGAGCTGCTCGGACCGGGCACGCAGGCGCTCCTCCTGCGCCTTGATCTCGGGCGTCAGCGCGTCGCCGAAATCCTCCGCCTCGAACACCTGACGGATCTCGATCTCGGCCTCCCCGTCGAGGGGATTGGGGCAGCGCTTGACCCAGGCGATCGCCTCCTCCTTCGACGCGACCTGCAGCATCCAGAAGCCGGCGACCAATCCTCCCGTGTCGGGGAAAGGCCCCTCGCTCACGCTGCGCTCGGCGCCGCTGAACCGGACCCGGACGCCCTTGGCGCTCGGCTGCAGCCCCTCGGCCGCCAGCAGCACGCCGGCGTTCACCAACTCCTCGTTGTACTTCCCCATGGCCGTCAGCAGATCCTCGCTCGGGGGCGCGCCCGCCTCCGTGTTCTTGTCCGCCTTGAGCAGCACCATGAAACGCATGCCCATTCCTCCTTTCAGCGGGCGGCCGATCCCGCCCTCGCCTCCACGACGAACGAGGGGATGCCGAATCGACACCAGCCGTGTCCCTTCCGCCAAGCCCCCCTCCTTCGCGCCCCTCGGCGCCACCACCCGAGCCGGGGCGAGCCGTGCGATCAGGCGTCGGCGCGGAGCTTCGCCAGCCGCGCCACGGCGGCGCGAGCGCAGCCATGTTCGAATCGCCCTCCGTGGGAACGCTACGGCTGGAAAAGGGGCGGGGATCACCGCCTCCCGCAGCGGTCCAAGACGCTACTGACGGGTCACGTCGCTGTCAATTCGCCGGGTCGTCGGGCATCGCGCCGCGTCAGGCGGCCTCTTGCGGCACCCTTCGCCGCGAGAAAGGATGCGCGAGATGCGTATCGCGGGAGCCCGTCCCGGTGTCCTCGTGAACGTGAGGAGGCGCGTCCACCTGCGGGTCGCGCTGCGCGGGTGCGCGCTGACCGGCGCGCTGGCGCTGGCGGTCGTCGCGCGGGCCGAGCCGCCGACGAGGGTCGTCTACGGTTGCGATGACCACTCGGAGGTCGTCGCGACGTTCGTTGCCGGCGAACCCGGCTCGGCCCGCGTCGAGTTCAAGGGCGACATGTGGACGCTCCCGCGCGTCCCGTCCGGCAGCGGCGCGAAGTACAGCAGCGGTGCCGTGACGCTCTGGGCGAAGGGACGAGAGGCCCTGTTCGACGCGCCCGGCAGCAATCTGAACTGCACCACCAAGCCGTAGCGGGTGTCCGGCCGGGCGAACCTTCCCCCTGACGATCCGGCCCGCTACAGTCGCCACGGAGGAGACTCGCGATGGCGCATACGGTGTTCCACACGTGCTCGCTCTGCGAGGCGACCTGCGGGCTGCGCTTCGAGGTCGAGGACAACCGCATCCTCTCGGTCCGTCCCGACGAGGACGATGTGTTTTCCCGCGGCTACGTCTGCCCCAAGGGCATCGCGATCGCCGACATCCATGCCGACGCGGATCGCCTGCGGCGGCCGGTGCGGCGAAACGCGGCGGGCGAGTTCGAGGAGATCTCCTGGGACGCCGCGCTCGATCTCGTCGCCGGCCGGCTGAGCGACGTGCGCGCCCGGCACGGCCGCGACGCGATCGGGTTCTACTGGGGCAACCCGACCGGCAACAACCACGGCGCGCTCCTGATGCTGAGCTCGTTCACGAAGGCGCTCGGGACCCGCAACCGCTACAGCTCGGGCTCACAGGACGCCAACCCCCGCATCGTCACCTCGTACGAGCTCTACGGCTCCTCGGTCTCCATTCCCATCCCCGACATCGACCGCACCGACTACTTCCTCTGTCTGGGCGGCAATCCCATGGTGTCGAACGGCAGCGTGATGACGGCGCCCGACATGCGCCGGCGGCTGCGCGCCGTGCGCGCGCGCGGCGGCAGGGTCGTCGTCGTCGACCCGCGCCGCACGGAGACGGCGAAGGAAGCCGACGAGCACGTCGCGATCCGCCCCGGCGGCGACGCGGCGCTGCTGCTCGCGATGGTGCAGGTGCTCGCCGCGAACGGCCGGATCGACCGGCCCTTCCTCGAATCGACGACGAGCGGCTGGGCGGAGATCGAGCGGCGGCTCGGCGCCTTTACGCCGGCGCGCGTGGCGGCGCTCACCGGCGTCGACGCCGCGACGATCGAGCGCCTGGCGCTCGAGTTCGCCGCCGCGCGCAGCGCGGTGTGCTACTCGCGCGTGGGCGTATGCGTCGGCGCGCACGCGACGCTCGCGACCTTCGCGACCGATCTCCTGAACATCGTGACCGGCCGCCTCGGCCGTGAAGGCGGCCCGATGTTCACGACCCCCGCCTTCGATCTCGGTCGCGTCGCGCGCATGAGCGGGCTCGACGGGCGCGACCGCTGGCGCAGCCGAATCCGCGACCTGCCCGAAACCCTCGGCGACCTGCCCTCGGCCGTGCTGGCGGACGAGATCGAGACGCCGGGCCAGGGGCAGATACGCGCCATGGTGACGTTCGCCGGCAACCCCGTGCTCTCGGCACCGAACGGTCGCCGTATCGCGGCGGCCTTCGACACGCTCGACTTCATGGTGTCCATCGACATCTACGTCAACGAGACGACCCGTCATGCGGACGTGATCCTGCCTCCGTGCTGGAACCTGGCGGAGGACCACATCGATCTGCTCTTTGCGGCGGTCGCGGTGCGCAACATCGCGCGCTGGTCGCCGCCCGTCGTCGAGCGCGGCGAGGGCGAGCTCGCCGATTGGGAGATCCTGCTCGCCCTGACGGAGCGGCTCGGCGGCGGGCCGACGGGCGAGGCGTGGCTCGATCGGCTCCTCGGCTGGCTGCGTGCGCTCGGGGTACGCTGGACGCCGAGCGGCTTCCTCGACCTTCTCCTCCGGACGGGGCCCTACGGCGACCGCTTCCTGCCGTGGTCGAGCGGCCTCAACCTCGCGAAGCTGAAGCGCGCGCCCCACGGGATCGACCTCGGGCCGCTGCGGCCGGGTCTGGACGCGCGCCTCTTCCATCCCGACCGGCGCATCCATCTCGCCACGCCGTGCATGCTCCAGGCGCTCTCCGCGCTGGAGAGCGATCTCGCCGCCGGCGTGCGCGCCGACGGCCTCGTGCTCATCGGCCGGCGCGAGCTCCGCAGCAACAATTCGTGGATGCACAACGTGCCCGCGCTGGTGACGGGCCGCGAGCGCTGCGTGCTCTACGTCCATCCCGCCGACGCCGCGCGCTACCGCGTGCTCGACGGCGAGATGGCGGTCCTCGAGAGTCGCGTGCACCGCGGCGAGGTGCGGGTCGCGGTGACGGACGAGATGCGTCCGGGCGTGGTGAGCCTGCCCCACGGCTGGGGGCACGCGGACAGTGCCCCATGGCAGCGGGTCGCCGGCAGGCACGCCGGCGTCTCGGTGAACGATTGGGTCGACGACGCGGTGGTCGAGCCGATCATCGGACAATCGATCCTGAACGGCGTGCCGGTGCGGCTCGGACCCTGCGCGACGTGACCACGGTGCTCGCCCGCCGCCCGGTCCGGGACGCGTCGTGACGACTCCCTCCGCCGTGCGCGAGGAAAGCGCCCGCGCCTTCCTCGCGGCGCCCGTCCACCATCAGGAGACGGGCACGGCACGCCTCGCCTATCGGCGTTTCGGGAGCGGGCCGGCGCTCCTGCTCGTCCACGGCTTCCCGCTCTCCGGCTTCACGTGGCGGAAGGTCCTGCCCGCGCTTGCGGAACGGTACACCTGCTACGTGCCCGACCTTCCGGGCATGGGCGAATCCACGTGGACCGAGGCGACCGACTTCAGCTTTCCGGGACAGGGCCGGACGCTGAAGGCCTTCGCCGCCGGCGTCGGGCTCACCCGCTACAGCGTGCTGGCGCAGGACACCGGCGGCACCTTCGCGCGCTGCCTCGCGTTGGAGGACGGCGCGCGCGTCGAGAAGCTCATCCTCATCAACACGGAGATGCCACGGCACCGGCCGCCGTGGATTCCACTCTACCAGTTCCTGATGCGGCTTCCCGGCACCCTGACGATCTTCGGCCTGCTGCTGCGCTCCGACGCATACCTGCGCTCGCCGATGGGGTTCGGCGGGTGCTTCATCGACATGCGGCTCATCGAGGGCGATTTCCATGCGCAGGTGGTGGCGCCGCTGCGGCATTCGCCCCTGCGCCTCGAAGGGATGCGCCGCTATCTCCGCGGCGCGACGTGGGGCCCGGTCGATGCCCTCGCGCGCGACCACGCGCGCCTCACGATGCCGGTGCAGCTCATCTGGGGCGCCGACGATCCGACGTTTCCGGTCGCGCTGGCGCGCGCGATGGTCGAGCAGTTTCCCGACGCGCGCCTGACCGAGATTCGAGGGGCCCGCCTGCTCGTGCACGAGGAGAAGCCGGCCGAGGTCGCGCGTCTGGTGCGCGACTTTCTCGGCTGAGCATCGCGTGCTCGCAAAAGAAGGTATCTTCGAGCTCGGCGACCTCCCGCTGCAGTCGGGAGCCGTTCTCCGCGGAGCGCGTCTCGCGTACGCCACGCACGGGACGCTGAACGCCGCGCGCGACAACGCGATCGTCTATCCGACCGCGTACGCCGGACGGCACCACGAGCACGCGATGTTCGTCGGGGCGGGACGCGCGCTCGACCCGGGCAAGTACTTCATCGTCGTGCCCGATCTCTTCGGCAACGGCCTGTCGTCGTCACCCAGCACGACGGCCGCGCCCCACGACCGCGCGCGCTTCCCGCTGGTCACGATCTACGACAACGTCGCGGCACAGCACCGTCTGCTGACGGAGCATCTCGGCGTGCGGCGCATCGCGCTCGTGGCCGGCTACTCGATGGGGGCGCTGCAGGCGTTCCACTGGGCCGCCGTTCACGCCGAGCTGGTCGAGCGCATGGCCGCGATCTGCGGCTCGGCGAAGACGACGCCCCACAACTGGCTCTTCCTGGAGGGCTTGAAGACCGCGCTGCAGGCGGATGGCACGTGGGCGAACGGCGACTACACGGCGCCACCGGCGCGCGGTCTGCGGGCGTTCGCGACGGTGTACGCCGGGTGGTTCCTGTCGCAGGCGTTCTATCGCGAGGGGCTGCATCTCGGCACGTTCGCCGGCCAGGCGGTGCCGTCGATGGCCGTCTTCCTCGAGCTCATCGGTGCGGTCTTCGGGGCCTTCGACGCCAACGATCTCCTGGCGATGCTGGCGACCTGGCAGGCGGCGGACGTCGCCGCGCACCCGCGATTCGGTGGCGATGTCGATCGCGCCCTCGGCGCGATCACCGCGCGCGCGCTCGTGATGCCATGCGCCACCGATCTCTACTTCCCGCCAGCCGACAGTGCGCTCGCGGTCGCGCGCATGCCGAACGCCGAGCTGCGGGTCATTCCATCGATCTGGGGCCATCTCGCCGGCAGCCCGATGCTGAACCCCGACGACGTTCGCTTCGTCGACGAGGCGCTCACGGCGCTCCTCGCGCGCTGAGCCGGCCCTCTAGGGACGCCCTAGGGGTGGCACTCGGCCGGGTAGTGCTCGAAGCCCGGCACCGCGGCGAGCGTGGCACAGTCGGCCGCGGCCTCGGCGACGCAGTCGACGCACGTGACGAGCTCGGACAACGCCCCGATCGACGCCGCGCACGACGTCGCGCCGGGCGCGCCGACGTCCGGGCACGTCGCCGCGAACCCGATCGCGACCGGCGTGAGGTCGTCGGCGCCGCCGCAGGCCCTGTCGGCGCCGCCGCATGCGCGGCAGATCGCCGCCATCTTCTTCGATTCGGTCTTGGCGATCGCGCCCGCCGCCTTGGCGTCGGCGTCGGGGCAGAGGCCCGTGATCTTGCCCGAGCTGACGGCGCGCCAGCACCTGCCGAGCACCGCCGCCTTCGCCGCCAGGAACCCCGTCGCGGCCTTGCCGATCGTTCCCTGGCAGCGGTTGAGCCGTCTCTGCGCCGGATTCCGCGGATCACTCGGGGCGAGCGCGCCGTAGGAGAGCCCGATGGTCTGGTCGAGCTCCGTCTCGCTCATGCAGGTGAGGCAGGTCGCAATGCCGGCGCAATCGGTGATCGGGTTCGTGCAGGCGCCGCCTCTCACGTTCGGGCAGGAGCCCAGGTCCCAGCCGATCGCCGCCAGGGCGGCGTCGTCGTCGCCCGCGCCGCAGGTCTTGTCCTTGCCGCCGCAGGCCTTGGCGATCGCGCTGGTGAGCTTGGCGCGCGCCTTGTCGATCGCCTGCATCGTCTTGTCGTCGGTGGCGCAAGACGCGCCGGGAGGGAGCTTGCCGCTCACGATCTTGCCGGCGCAGGCCGTCCGCGCCTTCGCCTCCGCCTGCAGCAGCGCCGCGCCCGCGGTGATGATCTTCGTGCGGCACTTGCGGTCGGCGGCCTCCTCCGGCACCGGCGTCGGCGTTGCGGTCACGGAGGTCGCGGACGGTGCGGGCGTCGCCGTGGGGGTGCGCGGCGGCGTGGCGCCGCTGGGCGTCGGGCCGGTCGACGTCGGTGTGGGCGCCTCGGCCGTTGGGCCCGTCGGTGTCGCCGCGATCGCCACGGTGAGCGTGGCGTCGCCGCCGGACTGCGACGTCGAGATGCCGCTCGCCGGATCGACCGCCGAGATGGTCGCGCTACCGGGAGCGATCGCGTCGACCAGGCTCTTGCTCGTCGGGTCGTTCGTCGCGACCGCGATCGTCGGATCGCTCGAGCTGTAGGTGAGCTTCTGCGTCAGGTTGCGCGTCGAGCCGTCGCTGTAGTGGCCGGTCGCGAGATACGTCTGCGTCTGGCCGACGGCCCGGAAGTGCGACGCCGGGGACAGCGTGATGCCCTGCAGGATCGGAACGGGCGTCGGACCGGTGGGCGTCGGCCCCGTCGGCGTCGGGACGACGATCACGGTGAGGATCGCGTCACCGCCCGAGTCGCTCGTGCCGATGCCGCTCACGGGATCGATGGCGGAGATGGTCGTCGTGCCCGGCCCGACCGCCGTGACCTTGCTGCGGGCGCCCGGCGTGTTGGGGGCCACGGCGACATCGGTATCGGTCGAGTCGTACGTCAGCCTCTGCGTCAGGTTCTGCGTCGAGCCGTCGGCGTAGTGGCCGGTCGCGACGTACGACTGGGTCTGTCCGACCACGCGCTGGTGGGTGGCCGGATCGAGCGAGATGCTCTGGAGAATGGGGGTCGGCGTCGGTCCCGTGGGCGTCGGGCCGGTCGGCGTCGGTCCCGTGGGCGTCGGGACGACGATCACGGTGAGCGTCGCATCGCCGCCGCTCTCGGTCGTGCTGATCCCGGTCAGCGGCTCGAGAGCCGAGATCGTCGTCGTTCCGGGACCGATCGCCTCGACCTCGCTGTGGCTGCTCGGATCGTTGGTTGCGACCGCGACGTTCAGGTCGGACGAGCTGTAGATCACCTGCTGCGTGAGGTTCTCGGTCGACGCGTCGCTGTAGTGGCCGGTCGCGACGTACGTCTGGATCTGGCCGACGACGCGCTGGTGCGTCGCCGGCGAGAGCGTGAGACTCCGTAGCACCGGGGTCGCGATGGGCGTCTGCGCCCATGCGCCTCCCGCCCGGAGCAGGCCGACGAGACAGGTGACGAGCGTTGGCAGTGAGGGTCGGCGGCGCAAAGGGGGCTGGAGACGATCGAGCAAAGCGTTTGCCATGGCCGAGCATAGGCGCGCGCGAAATACGGCGTTTTTTCGCCCCCCGGGCTCGTGCGTCGCTACCGAACCATGCAGCCGCGCATGAGTTCCTACTGCCGATCGAGCCCGCGGAGACCGTCGGCGATCGCGCCGGCGATGACGCGATTCCCGGCCGGGCCGAAGTGGCTGCCGTCATACCCCCGGTCGAGCTGCTCCGGCGGAGCGGCGAGCAACGCCGGCGCGAGATCGATGCACGCAGTGTCGTCGGCGCACATCGTGCTGACGAGCGCGCGCCAGTTCGCCGCGCTGCGCGCGCTCCGCCGCAGATGTCGCAGCTCGGCGTGCTCGGGCAGGAGCGCGAGGACGAAACGCCTGCCGGCGCTCCGCACCTCGGCACGCATCGCCTCGACGATCTTGCGCGACACCTGCACCGCCTCCGAGTCGAGCGCGAAGTGCCCCGCGCCCATGCGGCGGAGGAGGAGCGATTTGCGGAGCGACGCGTAGACCTGCGCCGCGATCTTGTAGAGCACCAGGTTCCCGAGGATCGGCGGGGACTCATAGCGGCTGCGGAAGTAGAACCGATCGTAGGCCAGGAGGTGGCGCCGCAGCCTGTCGCCGAGTCCGGCGGCGTTGTCGGCGTACACGTCCGAGCCGAGCTCGTACGGGCTCGGCGCGAGCACGAGCCGGCCATCGTCGAGCGCGAACCGCGGCATGACCGTGTAGGAGTTCCACGACGGCTTGGCCAGGGCGCGGATGGTGTTCACGTCGCGCCAGAGATCGGTCGAGGGCACGAAGACCAGCATTGCCGTGTCGTACCCGAGCGCCGGCGCGAGCCGCCGAAAGCGCAGGAAGCTCTGTCCCATGCCGTAGCCGTCGACCGCGAGGTTCACGACGTCGAGACCGGTCGTGGCCCCGAGCACCGCCGGCCAGGCGTCTGCCTGCCGGACGCGGCTGCCGCTCGCGAACGACTCGCCGAACACGAGCAGCCGGCGCGTGCCGGGGGGCGGCTGCGGCGCGGTATCGGTGGTGCTGCGCGCGCCGATGTCGTTGGTCGTCCACCAGCCGTGCGGTGACGTCGAGCGCTCGAGCGGCGCATAGCCGAGTCCGGCGTCCTCGCGCAGCGTGCCCTGCAGGTCGGCCCAGCCGATCGCGTCCGTCGTCTCGGCGTGCGTCGCCGTGGCTGCGGCGGGATCGGGAAGGCGGGGCGGAATGACGCGCACTGGAGGAAGGTCGCGGCCGAGCAGCGTGCCGTACGAGGTGGGAGAGACCCTGACGAAGAGCCGGACGGCACCTTCGAAGAGGAGCGAGAAGAGCAGCGCCGAGAGCGCCAGCAGCGTGAGATTCGCCCGCGTGTCGCGCCGCACGATCGCGGACCCTATCGCGATCGCGGCGTCTTGACACACACGGCGCCGGGCGTAGGCTCGGCGTTGCGTGAGGCACGTCGCCCACGCCCATAGCCCCGCCGGGAGCGATGAGCCCCCGCGAGAGGAGAACACGATGCATCCAGGCATGTTGTATTGGTGGAAGACCCGCCGCGGCGGCGCCAGCTGCCACGCGTACGCCGACTACGGCCCGTTCGCCGAGGCGTACGGACGGCCGCGACGCGGCGAGGGGTTCGAGACCTACCTCGCGGCGCATCATGAAGGGGATCTCGGCGCCGGCGCGTTCGGCGTCCGCCGACCCCTGCGGTTCCTGAGCTACAAGCTCGAGCTCGACGAACGGCAGGTGGCGGAGCTGGCCCGCATCCTCGCCGATCTGAAGACCGAGCGCGCGCAATCCGAGGTCGACGGCCGGCGAGCGACCGCGGCGCTCGCCGATGCGATCGCCGGCGAGCGATTCGACGCCGCCGCGGCCGGCAGCGCGGGGGCCATCCGCGTCGCGACGGCCGAGCACCTGCGCGACGCCGTCACCGGGGCGCTGCAGCGCCTGCATGCGCTGCTCGAGCCGGCGCAGCGCGAGCGCCTCGCGTATCTGATCCGCACCGGTACGCTCCAGATCTAGCGCCGGGGAGCCGCTCGCGCGTTGCGGGCGGCTCCCGTCCGGCGGAGCGCGGGCGATCAGGGCGCGGCGGCCGCGTGGCGCGACGTGTCGGCGGCCCCCGCCGGCCCGAGCTCGTGACGCGCCCGCTCGAGCCAGCGTCGCACACCGGAGTCGTCGGGCCACTCCGTGTCCGCCGCGAGGATCCGGCGGGCGCCTGCGGCGTCATCGTCGAGGAGCGCGCGCTGCAGCCGGCGCACCGCGTCCCAGCGGCGGCGCTCGGCGGCGTCCTTGATCGGGACGAGGACCTTGGCGTTCTGCTCCGTCGTGCGTGCGGCGACTCCTTCGGGGACGAGCACGACGTCCTCGTCGCCGATGTGCCGCCAGCGACGGCCCCAGCGCTCCAGGAGGCGGTGGCCGTTCGCCTCGTCGTGCTCCTTGCGCCCGGGCGTCTGGCTCTCCAGGTGATAGAGCGTGCTCTGCGGTTGATAGACGACCTTCTCGCCGCGCTGGCGCACCTGCAGACAGAAATCGACGTCCTCGTAGCCGTTCACGAAGCCCTCGTCGAAGCCGCCGACCGCCTCGAAGGTGGCGCGCCGGACCGCCATGCAGGCGGCGGTGACGCACTGGAGCTCGCGGCGGCGGTTCACGAGCGGCAGGGAGGCGTCCGCGCGGTAGAAGAGGTGGTACGGGATCGGAAGATCGCGCGTGAACGCGACGCCGGCGTGCTGCACGGTGCCGTCGGCGAAGAGCAGCTTGCTGCCGACGACCGCGGCGCGCGGATCCGCGTCCAGCTCCGCGAGGAGCGGCTCGAGCCATCCCTGCAACGGGATCGTGTCGTTGTTGAGGAAGACGAGGTGCCGGCCGTGCGCGGCGCGCGCCCCCTGGTTGCAGGCGGCGGCGAAGCCGCGGTTGACGTCGTTGCGGATCACCTGCACGTCGCCACCCAGCGAGCCGAGGAGTGTGGACGTCGCGTCGGTCGAGGCGTTGTCGACCAGGACGACCTCGTAGCTCACGCCCTGCGTCACCTCGGCGAGATTCACCAGGCACTGCTCGGTGAGCTCCGCGCGATTGAAGAGGGGAATGATGATCGAGCACGCGAAGCCGTCCGGGCGGCCCGCGCCCGGACGGGCATCCGCCGCGGGTGCCAAATGCGCGGCCGGCCTCGCCGGGGCCGGCGCGCCCACCTGCGCCCGCAGCGCGCGCAGGAACTGCTCACGCGCCTGCAGCAGGTGCGGCCGCCCGGCGACGTCGGCGGCGCTCTTCTCGTAGACGAGCTCGGCCGTCCGCAGGAAGTCGGGGCGCATGCCGCTCGTCATCGAGGAGCCGTCGACGCGATGCGTGAACTCGGCGGTGATCGTCGGCAGGTGGCGGAACGGGAACTGCGCCGACATGCGCACCCACAGATCCCAGTCCTCGTGCGACGTCAGCGCCTCGTCGAAGCCGCCGACCGCCTCGAGGCACGCCCGGTCGTGCATCATGCAGAGCACGGGGAAGGCGTTCAGGACGAGGAGATGGTCACGGTCGAAGTCGTTGGAGTACGGCCGGTCGCGCGCGACGGTGGTGTAGCGGTCGCCGCGTTTCGTCTGCGTTATCCGCAGCGCGTCCGTATAGGCGGCGCGAAACCCGCCCTGCTCGAGGAACGCGACGAGCGTCTCGAGGTGCTCCGGGTAGAAGCGATCGTCGTCGTCGAGATAGGCGAGGTACTTGCCCCGTGCGACGCCGATCCCGGAGTTGCGGGCGGCGGCGAGGTTGCGGTTCACCGGATGGCGGACGTACGAGATGCGTCGCTCCGTATCGAGCGCCTGGACGATGTCGGAGACGTCGCGTCCGCCGTCGTTCACGACGATGATCTCGAAGTCCCGGTACGTCTGCTGCAGGATGCTCTCGAGCGCCTGCCGCAGCGTGTCCGGCCGATCGAGCGTCGGGACGATGACCGAAACCATCGGCGTGCGCGGCCCGCCGGTCGACCCGGACGGCGACGCGCCGCCGACGGCCGGGCCCGCCGGGACGGGGGCCGGCGGCGCCGGGGCCGGAAGGACGCGGTCGCGAGCCCGGGGTGCCCGCGTGTCCGCGGCCGCTGCCGGGCTGCGCGGGCGCTCGGGGCTCGCCGTCGCGGCGCGCTGCTCGGTCAGTGAGAAGACGCGGCGCCGCTCGCGTTCCCGCTCGAACAGCTCGACGCCCGTGCGATCGATCGTGGACGGGTTGATCGTCGCGACGGCGTCGGCGCGCCCGTGCCTGGCCGCGGTCTCGAGCGCGAGCACCAGACGGCGGAGGTCGGCCCGCGGCGTCGCGCGCAGCGGCTCCAGGCAGCGTCGCATGTCGTCCCAGCGTCCGCTTCGACCGCACGCGATCGCGAAGTTCGCGAGCGCGATCGCCTCGTGCTGGATGGAGCATGCTGCATCGAGGAACGAGACGGCGAGGTCCGCGGGCGCCCACGGCGATTGCAGCAGCGAGGTCCCGAAGTCGAGGCAGGCGTAGAACTCCGCCGCCGCGCGATCGCGGCAGTCGGGCAGCGCCGGAAACAGCTCGTGCATGTCGAGGCGACCGCCCCGGCGGGCGAGAGCATTCGTGACCACGGCACGGCTCGCCTGCGCGATGCGCTCGCGCTTGGTCGCCGTCATGCTGTCGTCGTGCAGGCGGTAGTAGTAGAGGATCTCCGGGACGTAGACGGCCGGATAGCGCTCCACGATGCGGAGCCACATGTCCCAGTCCTCGGCGCCCTCGAGCGCCGGATCGTAGACGCCGACCGCCTCCTGGCAGGCGCGACGATACAGGAAGGCGGCGATGCCCGGATTCTGCTTCAGCAGGGCGCGGACCGATACCTCCTGATCGCGGTGGATGCCGGTGATGCGGTCGTGCGCGTCGATCCACGCGAACGCGGAGTACGCGAAGCCCGCCTCGGGATAGCGATCCAGCGCGCCGACGAGAGCCTCCAGGAACATCGGCGCACAGGCGTTGTCGGCCGACGTCCACGTCAGCAGCTCGCCGCGGGCGCGCGCGAACCCGGCGTTCAGCGCGCCCGGCAGGCGCTGGTTGTCCTGGTGCACGACCACGATTCGCGGGTCGGTGAGCGCGTCGAGATACTGGCGCGTGCCGTCGGTCGATCCGTCGTTCACGATGATCAGCTCGAAGTCGCCGTAGGTCTGCGCCAGGACGCTGGCGATGGCCGCCGGCAGCAGCGCGCGATGGTTGTAGACCGGCAGGACGACCGACACGCGTGGGCCGGTCCGCGGTGTCGTGGAGGTCGCATCGGTCGCGTGCGCCGGCGGCGCGGCGAGGAGATCGCTCGGGATCGGGTGCCGCGCGAGCAGGACGATCGGCCGTTGATAGTCGGCGCTCTGCCCCAGCACCTCGGCGAACGGCATGCCGAGGCCGCGCGCGATGGTCTCGACCTCCGACTGCCACGAGCGTCCCTCGTAGCACTCCGGTTGGCTCGCCATCTCCAGCATGGCGTAGGCGGGCCCGAGCGCCGCGAGATCGGCGAGAAAGCGCGGCTTGTTCCGGATGTGATGGTACATCGAGTAGATGGTCACGAGATCCACGGACGCGCCGCGCAGACGCTCCGCCACCGAATCCTCGCCGCCGACCGCGCAGTGGAACTCGACGTTCTCGGCTCCCGCGACGAACGCCAGCGCCTTCGACAGCTCGACGTACTTGTCGTAGGCCTCGATGCCGATCGAGCGCCGTACGCGCGGCTGCCTGGCGAGCGCGATGTTGAACATGCCGACGTTGCTGCCGACGTCGAGGTGCGTCCAGGGACCGTCGAACAGGCGGGCCGCGACGCGGGCGATCAGCGGAATGCGCGGATCGTCGACGGGCCGCTGTCCCGCGACCGCGAGGCCGGGGATCTGGATCGATTGGTAGACGCGCTCGTCCTTGCCGTGGTCGAGCGCGGTGAGGAACGGGCACGACGAGTCGAAGTTGCACGAGGCGATCAACGACTCGAGCCGCGCCTGCACCAGCGCGACGAAGACGGCGCGCAGGCGGGCGAGGCAGGTGAGTCCCGGGAGACGGCCGTCGGCGTCCGGCATGTGGCCGACGTCGCCGGCCGCGGTCTTGCCGAGGACGTCGAGCGACCGTGCGAACGGCTCCGTTTGCGCCAGGTCGCGCGCCTCCTCGAAGTCCGCGAGCACCGGCGTGTCGCCGCGAAAGAGCAGATTCTTCTCGTGCAGATCGGTGTGGACGATGCCGCGCTCGTAGAGCGTGCGCGCCGCCGCCGCGATGCCGGCGAACGCGTCGACGAGTGCGCCGGCCCCCAGCGTCGGCGCGACGGACTCGAACGGCGCCAGCCATTCGAGGAGCAGGAACGCGTGGTCGCCGTCCTCGGCGTAGCCGTGCACCGCGGGCACGCAGGCGAGATCCGCCAGCCGCAGCAGGAAGCGATGCTCGTTCCGCAGGGACGGCTCGGACGAGAACGCGGGCTCGGACTCGAGCTTGCTCTCGACCGTCACCGCGAGGTGCTTCACCTTGAGGAAGTAGGACGCGCCCGCCGTCGTGACCTTGAAGAGCGAGGCGCCGCCGCCGGGCTCCCAGGGCCGGGCGAGCGGGGTGATCTCGCACGGCACGTCGCCGGCGAGTGTCGACACGACGCGGTCCAGCCGTGCGGGATCGGCGAGGATCGCGTCCAGATGGCGTTGCTTGCTCTCGAGGGCGAGGGGGTTGAACTGCATGCGCGGTCTCTCCTCAGGGGGCGGCGTCGGCGGTCGTGTCCCGGACGGTCGCCGACACCGGCCGGGCGGCCTTGCGGCCGCTCCAGCAGATGAACAGGCCGTCGGCCGCTTGCTCGTCGTAACCGACGTACTCGGTCTCGGTCGCGAGCCCGAGGGACGTGAGCATGGCGGTGAGCTCGTCGGCGTCGAACCACCGTTCCCAGCTCGGCATCGCAAGCGCGCCGAGCTTCTGCTTGTTCTTGTCGATGATCACGAGTGTGCCGCCGGGCGCGAGCACCCGGGCCAGTTCGCGGACGGCCTCGCGGATCTGCACCGCGTGCTCGAGCGCCTCGACGCAGAGCACGGCGTCGAAGTGGCCGTCGGGGAACGGCATGTCGAGCAGGCTGTGCTGGACCCGCGCGATGCCGGCCGGCACGTGGCGCAGCATCTCGGCGGAGACGTCGAGCGCCGTGATGGCGGCGTCGGGGAAGCGGCGCTGCAGCAGAGCGGCATACCGTCCCTTGCCGGCGCCGGCGTCGAGCACGCGCTTTCCCCGCATCGTCCCGAGCTTCGCGAGCACGGCGCGCGCCCGGCCGTCCTGCTCGGCGATGTCGGTACGATACTCGCCGGCGGTGCGATCGAAATGGTTGGCGATGCGGCACTGCTCGGCCTCGATCGCGTACTTCACGCCCCAGGCCGGCTCCTCCGCCGGAAAATACGCGGCGCCGACGCCGTACGAGCCGAAGAAGCCGCCGCTCGGATTCTGCACGGCGGCGACGAAGGCGAGCGCACGCTCGGCGCGCGCCGTCTCGCCCAGGCGGAACCAGATCTGCGCCAGCTGTGCGATGCCGGTCGTGCAGACCCACGCCACGTCGCTGTAGGCCGGCACGGCGCCGTTCTCCTGCTGGTGGCACGCGACGTCGGCCATCCCGCGGCGCGCCTCCTCGACGCAGCCGAGCTCGAGCAGCGCCTCCTGGACGTAGGCGTAGAAGTGCGTGAGCAGGTTCGGCGTCGCGAAGCGCATGTCGCGCACCACGCCGAGGTAGTAGTCGCGGCTGCGCGCGACGAAGTCGCGATAGCGCCGCTCGTCGAGGATGTCGCCCGCGGCCTGGAGCGGCGCGAGCACGTACAGGTGGATCGCCTCGCTCACCTCGCCGCGCGGTCCGAGGCTCCACGCGCCTCCCGGCGCGGGCACGGGCAGCCGTCCGCGCGCATCTGCGCTCGCGAGCAGCCAGTCGCAGGTCCGCCGCAAGGGCGCCGCGAGGGCGGGATGCGTGGGCAGCAACGCGACCCAGCCGCGCAGGACCTGGCCCGTGTCGAAGGCGAAGGTCAGATCGGTGCCGGGTCCGCTGAACGCGCCGTCCGGACGCTGCGCCGTGACGAGCCAATCGGCGAAGCTGCGCGCGAGCTCGCGCTCGCCGATCCCGAGCAGGGTCGGGATGAAGTAGCCCGTCACCTCGGGATACGCGACGCGCTGTTTCGACGACACGACGATGCCGCCGCTGGCGAGGGTGTTGCGCCGAATCCAGCGCACCGCACGTTCCAGCACCGCCCCCTCCTCACTTCCGGCCGCGGCCGGAGTCGTCGCTCAACGGTCGACGCTGCTCTTGCGGCGCAGCACCAGGTATTCGCGCATCTCCGACGCGTACATCTCGTCGTCCACGTCGTCGATCAATCCCGATCGCAGCAGGTCGAAGTGCCCGAGCAGGAGCCGTCGTTGCTCCGCCCACTCCGGATGGCAATCGAGCTCGTGGCTTTCGATCAGCAGGAGACCGCCCGGCTTCAGGAAGCCGAGGATCTTGCCGACGAACTGCTGGAAGCTGATCGACACCCAGCCGTGCACCGCGCAGGCGACGACGCCGTCGAAGGTGCGCTGATCCGCGAATTGCTCGACCGAGCTCACATGGAAGTCGCAGTTCGTGCGTCCGAGATGCGCGCTCACCATCTTGCCGATCGCGACGTAGGCGGCATCCACGTCGAAGGACGTGACGCTGCGCGTGCGCTCGGCGATCTCGATCGAGAGGAAGCCGTTGTTGCACCCCATCTCGAGGATGCTCATGCCCGGCTCGAGATGCGCCTCGAGGCCATAGGCGGCGAAGCGTGTTTCCGTCGGGCGCTTGCCGAGGAGGCCAAGCTTCTCGTAGCCTTGATAGAGGCGGGCCACGGGGATCTTCGTCTTCGACGAGAACGCCGCGCTGAACGACTGCGGATGCTGGCGCATGAGACGGCGGACGCGGCCATGCAATGCCGTGAGGCCGTCGCATCCCTCGATCAACTCGTCCTGCCAGGCAAGCAGACTCGCCAGCTCGTCGGCGCTGAAGATTTTCGGGAAGACCTCGTTCGGCGTGCGCGTCTCCTCGAAGCTGACGTTGTAGGGAATGCGGTCGAGCCCGAGGGCGATCGCCGCGGCGACGCGATGGCTCCCGTTCTTCAGCGTGTGCTCACGCGGATTGGCGTAGACCGGACGCGTCGGATCGAAGCCGTCGGCCCGCAGCCCGTCCACGAGCGCCTTGAAGCGCGCCGCGGAGTGCTCGCGCTGCTCGTTGAAGTAGGCGATGAACTTCTCGTACATGCGCAACGCCAGGTCATCGCGTCCGGCGAGGTGGTCCTGCGCGAAACGCGAGTAGAGCGAGAGGCCGAGACGATCACCGAGAAGGACGCGCGGATCGAAGGTGCGGATCGTGTCGACGCGGGCGAGCGCCTCCCGTGGCGTGATCACCCGTTGCCGGCCGCCCTCGGCGAGCGGGTAGCCTGCCCCGCGGGAGATGCCTGTCGCTATGCCGGTCATGCCGCCTCCGTCCTGGTCTGCCGCTGTCATGCGGGAGAGCAAGACGGGTGCCACGAACGCCTGTCTGCACGCGGGCGTTGCGCGCGGCGCTCGCGCGCTTCGGTCGCGGCGCCGTGCCGGGATTCCGCGCCCCGCCGGCACCCACGGTCAGGAAATTGACCCGCCCGGAGCGCTCGCGCGCTCGAGCGCGGCGCGATCCCAGTGAGCGAGATCGGCGGCGGCGGCGTACGCGCCCTGGAAGAAGGAGAGGAGCGCCGCATCGGCGTCGGCGGCGGTGCGGACCGCGTCGTACGGCAGGATGAACTCGTGCAGGGTGGCGTCGTAGCGCGCGCTCGACGGCGGTACCGACGCACCGGCGAATCCGGCTGGCTCCGGGTAGGCATACGCGTAGAAGACCGGCATCGGCACGGTTCCGCCGCCCGGCCAGAACCCGCAGCTGCTCACCTCGTGCGAGTATGCCTCGCGCGCGACCCAGTCGGGGAAGTTCGGGACGCCGCCCGGATGCGGCGGGGCCGTCCGCCCGGAGAAGCGCGTCAGCGCGAGATCGAAGCTCCCCCAGAAGAAGTGGACGGGGCTGCACTTGCCGACGAAGCGCGCGCGGAAGGTCTTCATCACCCGCTCGGTCTGCACCAGGATGCGCCAGAAGCGATTGGCGTAGTCGTCGTCGTAGGCCGCGTGCTGGCGATCCTGCGCGAACGGAATCGCCGGCTCGACCTCGTTCGGCCTGGCCCGGATCCGTACCGGCACGCCGAGCTCGCCCAGGGTCGCCATCAGCTCCCGGTAGAAGTCCGCGACCGTGCGCGGCGCGAGCGCGAGCGCGCGCGCGGGGCCGTCGCTCGTGGTCACCAGCAGCCGATGGTCGATGAAGTCGAACGTGATCTCGAAGGTGCGCGTCCCGTGCGGGATCGGCGACGTCGTGAGCCCACGCGACGTCACGTAGAGCGGAACGTGCCACGAGTGGTTCACCCACGGCGTCTGGATGAGGCGCACCTTGCCGACGATCTGGGTCCACATGTGGAGCGTCGCGTAGGTGTCGCGCCACTCCGCGAGGGGCAGGCTCGGCCACGTTTCCAGCGCGGTGGTCTCGACCATGATCGTCTCCTCAGCTCTCGGACCAACGGACCTGGCGGCCGTGTGGACTCCCCTCACCGAGGCGTCGCTCGCGCCCGCCCGGCCATGACGTCATGCGGATCTCGTACGGCCCCTCCCGCCCGGCGGGCTCGAGACGCAGCCACGCCAGCGGCCTGTCCGTGGTGGCTGCCGCGCCGGCGGCGAGGATCGCGCGCTTCACCGCGTCCCGGCTCTCGCGCGCCATGTATTGCCAGAAGATCGAGTGGTAGACGACGGTCGCGCTCCCCGCGGGGCGGTCGGCGAGACGCGGACCGATCCACGCCGCCGCGTCGGCGGTGACGACCCGCGCCGGTATGCGCCGTGCCACCTCGATCGCCGCGCGCAGGAGCGCGAGGCGGTCGACCTGGTCTGCCCAGACGTACGACTGCAGCGAGAGGGCTCCGTCGTCGGTCATCGGATCGATCGGGTGCGCATCACAGCCGTCGCGGGCGACGATGCGCACCGGGACGCCGGGCGGCAACGGTCCCGTGAAGTCGCAGCGGAGGTGGACGGGCGAAGCCGGATCGCCCCAGGCCCAGCCGTTTGCCTCGTAGCGGAAGCGGTCCCAGCGGAGGTTGAGGCCGGCGCTCGTCCCGAGCTCGACGAGCGCGAGCGGCAATGCCGTCTCACGGGCCGTCGCGAGGAAGCCTCCGAGGAGCGCGGCGCTGCGGCCGACCTCGTTCGTCTGCACCGGACGCTCGATCGAGGCGCGCAGGACGTCGCGCTGCGCGCGCAGCAGCGCGAGGAAGGCGGGCCATGGGTCGTCCCGCCCGGCGTCGCCACCGACCGACGGGTAGAAGGGCGCGAGCCCGGGCGCGCGTCCTTCGAGGACCAGCCGGTGCACCGCGCCCATCAGCCGCAGGGTCAACGCCGACGCGAGCGGGTCGGCCTCGTGGCCGGCGAGCACGGCGCACGTGGGGCCCTCGGCATCCACGTCGAGCGCCAGCCGTTCGAGCAGGGCGGCGTAGAGCGGCGAACCGAGCCGGGCACACCAGGTGGCCTGCTCGCGCAGCCGCGAGGCGAGCGTCTCGCATGTCATCGGCGCGGATCAGATCACGAGTCGACGGCCACGAGCCAGGGGGGGATCATCGTCGGGCGGTCGTCCCCGGGATCTGCAGCCGTGTCCGGTAGAGACCCGTGCGAGCCGTGATGTAGAGCGTACGTCCGTCGGCGTCGCCCCGGGCGTGGCAACGTAGACGTTGCCACGCCGGTCGACCTTCAGGCCGTCGAAGGCGAGCTCGCCGGGGTCGCTGCCGGACGCTAGAACGAGCAGTCGCCGGCGGTGCACTTGCTGAAGTTCACCGTGCAATCGCTGTTGCACGAGAGCGAGCCGCCCGCATCGGCGCAGAAATCCTCGCAGGTGCAGACGTCCTCGAAGCACCCCGTGTTGTCGATCACTTTGCCGTCGCACTCCTCGTCGTCGTCGAGCACGCCGTTGCCGCAGAGGTTGGTGGCCGGGGTAGAGGTGATCGTCGGTGTGGGCGCACCACCTGGGGTGCTCGTCGCCGCCGTGGGCGTCGGGGTCTCCGCCGTGGCCGTCGGCGTCTCGCCCGTGGCGGTCGGTGTCACGGTGTCGCTCGGCGTCACGGTGGGTGTGGGCGTCCGGGTCGCGGTCGGTCCACCGCGCCGTTCGCCGTCGCACTCGAAGCGCTCGAACTCGGGCGCGGACGGGAAGCACCGGCGCTGCGAGCTGCTCAGCTCGCGGAAGCACGCCAGGGCGACGTCGCACGACGTCTGGCCGGAGGGGCAGAGGGTCGTCGCCTCACTGCCGGAGATCGTCACGGTCGGCTGGCACGGTCCGTCGGTGTCGCCGCATTGCTCGCAGAGACCGCCATTCGACGAGCCACCGCCGCCACTGCCGCAGCTGCTGATCGTGACGCCGCCGCCGAGCGCCACCAGCGCCAGCAGCATCCCCAGAAGTCCGTACCGTGTGCCCGATGCTCGACCTGCCGTCATGCCGCCCTCCGATCCGTACTGAGCTAGCAACTCGAACCGCAAATCACAATGCGGGTGCCGCCATGAGGTGCGCACGCATGCCCGGCGCGGTTGGGCGCGGACGTCCCGTGGCCCGCATGACATCTCGCACAACATAATGAGCACAATCATGGGTATACGAGTATGGATGTCGCTGAATATACTCGCGATGCGGACGCCGAAGAGTCGGCGGTAGCAACCGCCGCTCCGGGACCCGTTCAACACGTTATCTTCGACCAGGACCAAGGTTTTCCGACACCGTGACGATTCGGCGCCGGCTTCTCTTTCTCACGTCCTTCCTGCCACTGTTCCTGTGGGTACCCCGGGTCCATGCGGCGGTCGTGAAACTCGTGCAATCCGGCAACGCGACGATCGCGAACGGGGCGTCGTCGGCAACCGCGACCATCACCGCGGTCGATACGACCAAGGCGTTTCTCGTCTTCGAGGCGGCGCTCAATTCGGTCGATCCCGTGGATGGCCAGGTAGCGGGCCAGCTGACCGATGCGACGACCGTGACGTTCGCTCGCAACGGAACGATCGGGGACATCAGCGTGAAGTGGTATGTTGCCGAGTTCACGAGCGGCGTTTCGGTGCAGCGGGGTAGCCTCGTGCCGGGCGCGGCCGTCGAGGACGTCACGCTCGGCGCCGCCGTGACGTTGACGCACGCCGTCCCTCTCATCAGCCTGCGCTCCGACGGCGCGACGTACAGCGGCAACGACTTCGTACGCGCGGAGCTGACGACCACCTCCAACCTCGAGCTCACGACCGCCATCTTCGCCACCAATTCGACGATCGAATGGCAGGTGATCGAGTTCACCGCCGGCGCCACCGTGCAGAAGGGCAACGCGACTCTGGGGGCGGCGAGCGCCAGCGTCACGGCCGCACTCTCGCCTGCCGTCAACACCGGGGCGACGTGGCTGACGTACACCTATACCACCGATGATGGCACCACGACCGACATCGGGCAGAAGCTCGTCCGGGGACTCGTCACGTCGTCGACCCTCCTCACCTTCGACCGTGTCAACACCGGGCAGCAGATCGCCCTCACCTGGTATGCCATCGAGTTCACGGACAGCACGAGCGTCCAGTCGGGTTCGCAAGCGTTCGGCGCGGCCGACACGGTCAAGAATGCCACCCTGAGCGCCGTCACGACGACGCGGACGATCGGCGTCGGCGGCTCGCACATGCGCGGCGGGCGGTCCGGCTACAGCGTCGACGACAATCCGGGCGTCGGATGGTTCACCGTCAACCTGACCAGCTCGACGAATCTGCAGATGACGCGTGGCGTGACGGGGTCGTCCACGGCCGACCTGGGATGGTTCGTCGTGAGCTTCGCGCCTGCGCCGACCGTGACGCCGACGCCGACACCCACCAAGACGGCTACCCCGACGGTGACCCCGACGCCCACGCGGACGGCCACGCCCACCGTGACGCCGACGCCGACCGTGACGGCGACGCCCACGGTGACGGTAACCCCGACGCCGACACGGACGCCGACCCCGACGATCACGCCGACGCCGACGGTGACGGCGACGCCGACACGGACGCCGACGCCGACCGTGACAGCGACGCCCACCGTGACACTGACGCCGACGCCTACGGTGACGCCGACCCCGACGATCACGCCGACGCCGACGGTGACGGCGACGCCGACACGGACGCCGACGCCGACCGTGACAGCGACGCCCACCGTGACACTGACGCCGACGCCTACGGTGACGCCGACCCCGACGATCACGCCGACGCCGACGGTGACGGCGACGCCGACACGGACGCCGACGCCGACCGTGACAGCGACGCCCACCGTGACACTGACGCCGACGCCTACGGTGACGCCGACCCCGACGATCACGCCGACGCCGACCGTGACGGCGACGCCCACGGTGACGGTAACCCCGACCCCGACACGGACGCCGACGCCGACCGTGACAGCGACGCCCACCGTGACCCCCACGCCGACGCCGACGGTGACGGCGACCCCGACGGTGACGGCGACGCCCACGATCACCGCGACGCCCACCGTGACTCCCACGCCGACCCCGACGGTGACGGCGACCCCGACGATCACGCCGACGCCGACGGTGACGGCGACGCCCACGATCACCGCGACGCCCACCGTGACTCCCACGCCGACGCCGACGGTCACGGCGACCCCGACGATCACGCCGACGCCGACCGTGACGGCGACGCCCACGGTGACGGTAACCCCGACCCCGACACGGACGCCGACGCCGACCGTGACAGCGACGCCCACCGTGACCCCCACGCCGACGCCGACGGTGACGGCGACCCCGACGGTGACGGCGACGCCCACGATCACCGCGACGCCCACCGTGACTCCCACGCCGACCCCGACGGTGACGGCGACCCCGACGATCACGCCGACGCCGACGGTGACGGCGACGCCCACGATCACCGCGACGCCCACCGTGACCCCCACGCCGACGCCGACGGTGACGGCGACCCCGACGGTGACGGCGACGCCCACGATCACCGCGACGCCCACCGTGACTCCCACGCCGACGCCGACGGTCACGGCGACCCCGACGATCACGCCGACGCCGACCGAAACGGCGACGCCGACGGTCACCGCCACGCCGACGCCGACCGCGACGCCCACGGTCACGGTGACTGCAACGGTAACCGCGACGCCGACGTCCACACCGACGGCGACCCCGACGATCACGCCGACGCCGACGGTGACGGCGACGCCGACGGTCACGGCGACCTCGACGGTGACGGCGACGCCCACGATCACCGCGACGCCCACGGTGACGCCCACGCCGACGCCGACGGTCACGGCGACGCCGACCGTGACGGCGACGCCCACGATCACGGCGACGCCCACCGTGACGCCCACGCCGACGCCGACGGTCACGGCGACCCCGACGATCACGCCGACGCCGACCGAAACGGCGACCCCGACGATCACGCCGACGCCGACCGAAACGGCGACGCCGACGGTCACCGCCACGCCGACGCCGACCGCGACGCCCACGGTCACGGTGACTGCAACGGTAACCGCGACGCCGACGTCCACACCGACGGCGACCCCGACGATCACGCCGACACCGACGGTCACGGCGACCTCGACGGTGACGGCGACGCCCACGATCACCGCGACGCCCACGGTGACGCCCACGCCGACGCCGACGGTCACGGCGACGCCGACCGTGACGGCGACGCCCACGATCACTGCGACGCCCACCGTGACGCCCACGCCGACGCCGACGGTCACGGCGACGCCCACGATCACCGCGACGCCCACGGTCACGGTGACTGCAACGGTAACCGCGACGCCGACGTCCACACCGACGGCGACCCCGACGATCACGCCGACGCCGACGGTGACGGCGACGCCGACGCCCACGCCGAGCGTGACGCCGACGGCGAGTCCGACGCTCAGTGCGACGCCGACTCAGAGCGCGACCGTCGTCGCGACCCCGAGCCCAACCGATACGCCGCTGCCGAGCGCCACGCCGACGGCGACGGCAAGCGCAACGCCGTCAGCGGCGCCGTCGCCTGGAGCGCCGACCATCGGGCCGACGCCGCTCTCTCCGTGCGGAAACGGCGTGCTCGACCCCGGCGAAGAATGTGACGACGGCAACACGATTCCGGGCGACGGCTGCGACGCGAGCTGCCAGAGCGAGCTGATACCCGGCTCGACCATCGGGTTCGGCGAGCGCGACTGCTATCAGGAATGGCTTGCTCCACCGGTGCGCGCTCTCGATACGCACGGTCGACCCAGTCGGCGCCTGTACTGCACGGAAGGCGATCCGGCTTGCGACCATGGTGCGGCGGGCGATGAGACGTGCACGTTCCGCGTCGCGCTGTGCTTCAACGTGTCGGACGGTCGCGCGCTCGCGCGCGGCGCGGGGACCGCGTGCACGCCGGCGAACATCGAGCGCGTGCGCCTCGCGACGTATGGCGTCGTTCCCGCGAAGAGTCGCAACGACGGCTTCGATGCATTGAATCGCCAGATGCTCGAGGCGGCGGTGACGGAACTCGGCGCCCGCGAGCTCGGACGATGCGTGCGCGGCGCGCACCGCGACGAGCATACCGCGCGGCTCTACTGCGACGGGGACGCGGAGTGCGACAGCGCGCCCGGCGCCGGCGACGGCGCTTGCCGCGATCGGGCGCTCACGTTCGTGCCGCCGCTCCTGGGGGAGCGCTGCACGGAGCCTGTCGAGGTCGAGGTGCCGCTCGCGCTCACGGCGACGGGCACGGCGCGCGGCGCCGAAGTGATCATGGTGCGCGTTCGTCCGACGGACGATCCCCTCACACACCTGTCCTTGCCCGGCGACACCGACAGCCTGCGGCTGTACTGTCGACCGCCACCACCGTCCTGACCCGGCGCGCTTGACAATCGGGGGGTGAGGACGCACGCAGGGGACGTGGGCGCGGAAGATGCGATCGCGCACGTCCTCGGCCACCCGGGCGCCGCGGAGCTGCTGGCGCGACTCGGCTCGGAAGCCGTCGTCGCCGAGCCGATCACCGGGTTGCACCTTCAAGGCTCGCAGCGGTTTGCCTACCGGGTGCAACTCGCCGACGGACGCACGGTCAAGTTGCGCAGGCCGGAGCATCCGGATCGGGCCGCGCGTGCGTGGCGGTTGCTCGAGCAGCTTGGCGACGGCCGCCCGGCGGTCGTCATCCTGCGCGAGGGGGACCTCGTGGTCGAGGAATGGATCCACGGCACGCCGCTCGGCGGGCGGGCCCCCGAACCGGAGCACGTCGCGGGCGCGGCCGCGTTTCTCGCGGCGCTCCATCGCGCGCGGATCGACGGCGTCGGGGCGGGACGCGCGGTCGCGACGACGGATCTCCGCGACGCGACGTGCTCCAGGATCGAAGGCCTGCGGCAGTACGCGCTCCTCAGCGCGGGCGAGGTGGCGGCGCTCTGCGGCGCGGTACGACGTCATGCGCCGCCGGTCGCGGTCGCGGGGGTCACGCACAACGATCTCTGCGGGGAGAACATCGTCGTCGACGCCGCGGGTGCGGTACGCATCATCGACAACGAGAACGTGGCGCTGGGCTTCGTCGAGCGGGATTCTCGCCTTGACGTGGTACCGCTGGCCTCTCGAGCCTGCCGCGTGGGAGCATTTCCTTGCGCGCTACGCCACCGAGGCAGGGAACCGACCGGATACGGACGCCTTCGCGTTCTGGAAGATCGCCGCGGTCGCCAAGAGCGCGGTCGTCCGGCTTGCGGCTTCGCCCGAGCAGCGCGAGCGTGCGCTGGTCAGACTGCGAGGCCTGGCCGGGTGAGCACCACGCGGCACCGCCCCCGGCGGCGATGCGGGTCGGTCAGGCCGCGCCGGTCGCGAGTCGCTCCGCGGCGCGGAGTTGGCGCGCGGTGAGACTCGATCCGTCCGGGCTCCAGCCGGGCGGCGCGAAGACATAGCCGAGCCGCGCCCGCCAGGTGCGCGCACGGCGGACGTCACGGGCCAGGGCGGCCCATTCGTGGAACGCGATCGTCAGCGGATTGAAACTGGCGAGACGCTTCGTCACGCCGTAGCGCACGCGCTCGCGCTCGGGCTCGAAGGTCCCGAACAGCCGGTCCCACACGATCAGGATGCCGCCGTGGTTGCGGTCGAGGTACTCGAGATTGGTCCCGTGGTGGACGCGATGGTGCGACGGCGTATTGACGAGCGCTTCCGCGAGACCGAGGCGATCGACGTGCTCGGTGTGGATCCAGAACTGGTAGACGAGGCTGATCGCCTTCTGCGTCAGCAGCATCGTCGGGTGGAATCCGAGGAGCGGAAGCGGCCAGTAGAACAGCAGCTCGGTGAACGGCGTCGTCCAGGACTGCCGCAGCGCCGTCGAGAGGTTGTAGCGCTCGCTGGAATGGTGGTTCTCATGCGCCGCCCAGAGGAAGCGCACCTCGTGCGAGGCGCGGTGGAACCAGTAGTAGGTGAGGTCCTCGACGAAGAAGAGAAGCACCCACACCCACCAGGCGGAGCCGAGCGTCGTCACCCGATGCTCGTAGAGCCAGAAGAAGCCTCCGATCGTGACCGCGTGGGCGGCGACGATGATGACGCGGTTGCCGAGTCCCATGGCGAGGCTCGCGGCCGTGTCGCGGACCTCGTAGCCGCGTGTCGCCCGTCGGACGCCGGGCGCGCTGTCCCGTCGCCGCCGGTCGAGCGCGAGCTCGGCGAGCATGAGGACGACGAAGGCGGGAATGGCGAAGAGGGTGAGATCCTGCACGGGCCCTAGTCCTGGGCGATCGCGCGCCGCGCGATGTCCTTCACCAGCTCCACGCTCGTGCGTAGCGGCGCGGGATCGGTGGTCACCAGGCGGCGAACGGCCAGGCCCTGCAGCGCGTCGAGCACGACGTCGAGCAGAGCGGCGAAGGCGTCGCCGTTGACGGCCGCCGTGGGGAAGTAGCCGCGCGCCAACCGCAGGACGTTCTCGCGATGGCGCTCCGTGATGGGGACGAGCTCGCGACGGAGCTCCGCATCCGTGCGCGATGCGACGTAGAGCTCGAGCACAGCGGTGAGCCGCGAGTCCCGGAAGATCTCCCACAGGAGGTCGACCGCCGCGCCGATCCGCTCCGCCCGCGGCGACAGGCGGGTGAAGGCGCGCTCGTAGCGATCCGTCAGTTGCACGAAGAGGAACTGCACCGCGGCGCTGATGAGCGACGCGCGGGTGGGAAAGTGATGGAGCTGGGCCCCGCGCGAGACCCCGGCGCGCTCGGCGACGACGGTCGTCGTCGTGCCCGCGTAGCCGAGCTCCGCGAGACACTCGAGCGTCGCCGCGAGGATGCGCGCGCGCGTTGCATGGCTGCGCTCCCCCTGCGTCCGGCGACGCGCGGCGACGGCGACGGTCCCCATCGCCGGTCTTCATAGCGCCCAACTAACAAACAGTCAAGCCTGCTTGTAACCGACGCCGCTCAGAGCGGCGCGCCCGTCGACTCGTACCAGGAGGCGTAGTCGAAATAGTCCCGAAACTTCACGATCTTCCCGCCGCGCACCTCGAAGACGCCGCAGACCGGTAGATCGAGCCGCTTCCCGCTCCAGCGGAAACGGTCGACGCGCTCGGCCATCACGATGTCGCCGCTGCTCACGACGTGCCCCACATCGAGCTCGATGCCCTCGTTCATCATGTCGCAGAAGCCCTGGAAGGCGCCGCGGATGGCGTCGGCGCCGACGAGGGGCGCGACCGGGACGTTGTGGTAGATGGCATCCGCCGCGAAGTAGCTCATCAGCTCGTCCACGTTCTTGCGCGGCCAGGCTGCGAGGAAGGCGCGCACCAGTTGCTCGGCATTCACGCTCATGATCGGAGTCCTTTCGTCGAGACGATCGTCGAGGTTTGCGGCCGCGCCCGTCACGCGCGCGCCCGTACGAATCCGTAGGCGAGGTTGCTGCGCTCGGTTCCGGCCGCCGCGTACGCCCGGCGCGTCGCGGCGATGCCGTCGGCGGCGTAGGCGTCCGGCAGCTCCCCCGCCGCCAGCTCGATGCCGTAGAGGCGTGCGGCGTTGCCGCCGAGAATCGCGCGCTTCACCGCGCCGTCGGCGGGACCGAGCGCGGCGAATCCGTGCGTTCGCTGCAGGTCGTCGGGGATCTCGATCCGGCGAAAAGCCTCGATCTGCCATTGCGGCGAGCCGTACCAGACCGAGTCCGTCCCCCACAGCACGTGGTCGACGCCGAGCCCCTCGATGAGGATGCCGAGCATCGCCGCGCAGTGACGCGGGTGGGTGACCGCGGAGCTCGCGAAGGCGGTCCCGAGCTCCGCGTACACGTTGTGGACGCCGTGGCGGGCACGGACCTCGGCGAGGTCGCTCACCCAGTCCATCCGACCGCTGCGCTCGAACTCGGCGAGGCTCGCCTCCGGGGAGGTGAGGAACGGCTTCAGCGCGGAGTGGTAGATGACGAACGTCAGGTCGGGCCAGTCGCGCGCCGCCCGCCCGACGTCGTCGACCCTGGCGTACTCCCAGTTCGGAAAGGTCTTCTCGTAGTCGGGCGGCACGAGACCCTTGTGGACGCACACGATGCGCGCGCCCGAGCGCCGGATGCGCTCGTAGCCCGGATAGGTGATCCGCTCGTCGTCCATGCGCCACGGGAACCGCGAGGGCGCGAGCGGGTCGCCGACGGTGTAGCCCTTCCAGCTGTCCGGCCGGCAACGGGCGGCGATCTCGTCGATGCGGTCGAGCCATCCCGGCTTCCCCGGCGCGATCACGCCGTGCGAGAACATGCGGCGGGTGCCGGCGAGCCCGTTCACCAGCGCGCGGGCGCGCGCCATGCCGTCGTCGGTCACGATGGTGTGCGCGGGATCGTCGGCCGGCGCGGAGCTCACCAGCGCCAGCGTCGTGTCGCTGTCGAGGAACACCTCCTTCAGGTAGTTCTCGAGCTGGTAGCGGCGGAGCGTCACGCCCTCCTCGCGCAGCACCGGATTCCATTGCTTCGCGTACTCGCCGAGGGCGAGGATGCCGTCCCACGCGAAGTCGTCGCGTACGAAGTGTGTCTGTACGTCGAAGACGAATTGCCGGCGCAGCGTCGCCGCGCGCGCGTGCGCCGCGGCGGGATCCGCGGCCTCCGCGGCGCTGACCGCGAAGAGCGGACCGAAGACGCGATTCATGGCGAGGAACGCCGCCGCCATGCCGCAGCCGGTGCGCAGGAAGCCGCGTCGCGACATCCCGAGCGGGCGGGCGAGGCGATCGGCGAGCGCGTCGATCTCGTGCTCGACGCGCCGTTGGTCACGCGTCTGCGGCCACGGAAGGTACTCGCCGTTCGAGACCACCTGCGTCGGGACGGGAGAGCGCCCGCCACACGCCTCCGCGGGGATCGTCTTCGCGAGCGCCTCGTCCGAGAGCCACAGATCCGCCATGCGCGATGCTCCTCTCCGCCTCAGGCGCCGCCGTGCGCGAGGGCGCGGTAGACGATATAGGGATGGAACAGCACGCGCGGCGTCTCGGTGAGGTGCATCACCTCGAGGAAGCGCCGGCCGACGAAGCAGTCGGTCCAGGTGAGACGCTGCACGCGCGCCGTGTACCATTGCAGCAGCGGCACCCATGGGGCGCGGCGGCCCTCGGCCGACGGGCTCCGGAGGTCCTCGGTGGTCGTGAGGAGCCAGGGCGTGTCGATCACCTCGCCGAGCCGGCGATGGAACGCGGCGCTGAATCCGTCCAGGTTGCCGGCGCCGCTCCGCAGGCGCTGCGCCGCGAGCGACTGGTCGAGCGTCTGGGCGCCGAGCGCGCCGCCGGTCATGCCCTGCCCGTAGATCGGATTGAAGCTGCAGAACGCGTCGCCGATGACGGCCAGCCCCTCGGGCATCCGGCGCAGGCGCTCGTAGCGACGACGGCGGTTCGACGGGAACTTGTGCAGCGCGATCGGCGACGCGGGCTCGGCGTCGCGGATGGCGTCGTGGAGGTCGGGCGCGTCGAGGCTACGCGCGAAGCCGAGGAAGCCCTCGTCGTCCCCCGGCGGATGATCGCCGAACCAACCGACGAGCGTCACCATCCAGCGATCGTCCTCGATCGGGAAGAGGACGCCGAGCCGTGTCCCGGGCGGCTCCGGGTAGATCATGAGGCCGGTCCAGTCCACGGAGCGGCCGCGCGGTCGCCGATAGCACCGGCTGGCGTAGCCGACGTCGACCCGCAATTCGCTCTCCTCCGGTACGGGCCAGCCCGCCTGCGCGAGCCAACTCGGCATGCGCGAGCCGCGGCCGCTGGCGTCGACGACGAGATCCGCGGCCATGACGTCGTGGGCGTCGTCCGCGCGTCGTGCGACGTGCACGCCGGTGACGCGTCCCGTCGCGTCGAGCGCGAGCGCCGTCGCGTCCACGCCGTCCACGAGACGCACCGCGGGCAGCGCCGCGACGTGGCGGCGGACGGTGGCGTCGAGGAACGGCCGGCTCTGACAGAGCATCTCGAGGCCGCTCGGAAAGCGCGCCTTCCAGTTGCCGAAGTAGAACCAGCGCGTGTCGCGCGCCATGTCGACCCGGCTCGCGCCGCCGTGCTCCAGGTCGTCGCAGATGCCGGGGAAGTAGCGCGCCAGGATGCGCTCGCCCTGCTTGAGGAGCACGTGCACGTGGCGTCCCTGGGGCACGCCCTTGCGTGCGGCTGCCGCCTCGGGCGCGCCGTCGCGCTCGAGCACGGTGACGCTCTCGAAGTGGTCGGCGAGCACGCGCGCGGCGAGGAGGCCGCTCAAGCTGCCGCCGATCACCATGGCACGCCGGCCGCCGAAGCGCGCGTGCGGGACGGCGGGAATGGCGGCCGGCATGGCCGCACGGTGCCGCGAATCCGCGGGCGGCCACAATCGCCCGGTGGTGGCGCGCGCGCCGCGCAGTCGGGTGACGGTGCGTTCACCCGAACGGGCGACGCGCTACACGATCAGCCGCTGGCGCAGCGCGATCGCGACCGCCTGGGCGCGGTCCGACGCGCCGAGCTTCTCGAAGAGGCGGCGGAGATGCGTCTTCACCGTGTCCTCCGCGATGCCGAGCGCCGCGGCGATCTCCTTGTTGCTGCGACCATCGGCCACCGCTTCGAGGATCTGCGCCTCGCGCGCGGTGAGGGTGCCGTGGCCCGCGGCGACCCGCTCGTCGGCGACGACCCGACGGATCAGCGGGCCGGTGATCTCGGGCTGCAGGTACCCATGGCCGGCATGCACGGCGCGCACGGCGGTGCAGAGCTCTTGCTGCCCGACGCTCTTCAGGAGGTAGCCACGGGCGCCCGCGCGCATCGCCGCGGTGACGTACGCCGCGTTCGCGTGCATCGTGAGGATCAGGATCGCGGTGCGCGGCGAGGCGGCGCGCAGGGACGGCAGGGCGTCGAGCCCTCCGAGCCCGGGCATGGCGAGGTCGAGGACGAGCACGTCCGGCCGCGCGGCGGCCACGGCGGCGATCGCCTCGCGACCGTCGCTCGCCTCGCCGATCACGGCGAGATCGGGCTCGGCCTCGAGCATGACGCGGACGCCGGCGCGGACGGCGGCGTGGTCGTCCGCGAGCACGATGGTCGTGCGACTCATCTATATGCGCTCCAGCGGGACCGTAACCCGGATGTCGGTGCCCGATCCAGGGCGGCTCCGGACGTCCAGCCGGGCGCCGCACGCCTCCGCGCGCTCGCGCATGTAGAGCAGGCCCAGGTGGCCGCGGGGCACGGTCGCCGGATCGAAGCCGCGGCCGTCGTCGCGAATCGTGAGGACGAGGGCCGCGGCGGAGGCGAGGAACGTCACGCGCAGGTCCGTGGCCGCCGCGTGCCTGCGCGCGTTCAGCAACGCCTCCTGCAGCACGCGGAAGAGCATCACCCGGACCGCCGCCGTCCGCGGCTCCGGCGCGTCGACGGCGAGCGTCACGCGTGGCGCCGCGTCGTCCGCCGCGAGCCCGGCGACGTGCTCGCGCAGCGCCTCGACGAAGCCGAAATCGTCGAGCACCACCGGACGGAGCGCGTTCGTGATCGCGCGCACCTCGTCGCCGCAGGCGCGCGCCGCGTCGGCGAGCGGCACCAGCGCCCGCTCGGTCTCGGGATCGCGTCCCGCCACCGCGGCGCGCGCGCGCTCGAGGCTGTGGTGCAAGCCGAAGAAGCGGCTGCCCAGACGATCGTGGATCTCGCCGGCGACGCGGCGACGCTCCTCCTCCTCGGCATGGATGAGGCGCCACAGGATCTCCTGACGCCGGCGCGACTGCACGCGCGCGGCGCGCGACAGGAGGCCGCCTTCGAGCGCGACGAAGAACAGGTAGAAGACCGCGCGGCCGAGATCGGCGCCGGTCGGGACGGGCCCCGGCGCCCAGAGGAAGAGCGCGCTCGAGAACGCCGCCGTGAGCGCCACCGTCGCGAGCGTCTCCCGCATCCCCAACCGGATCGAGGTGGCGAGGGTCGTGAGATAGAAGAAGGGGTAGATCGGGCTCGCGAGGCCGCCGGTCACGGCGCACGCGACGGCCGTCAGCGCGGGGTCGACGACCGTCGTGGCGAAGGCCGTGGCGCGAATCGCGCGCCCGGTGTGGTTCAGGACGTTCGTCGCCGCGGTGTACGCGATGCCGAACGCATAGACGGCCGCCACCATCTGCGGCGCGACGGTCCACGGGGCGGTGGCGAGGATGAACGGCCACGACGCCATCGCGAGCCAGCGCAGCCGGACGATGATCGCCTCGGCGCGCCGCAGCTCGTCGATGCGCCGCTCCGGGACCTCCGGCAGGGCCGCCGCGCTCGCCACGCGCTCTTCACACCACGACCCGGCGCGCCTGTCACGCGCCCACGCCGCCCTTGACGGGGCATCGTGGAAGACAGAAGGTCGCCCACCGACTCGACCGTCGAGGTCCCGCGTCCATGCCTACCGGCGGCGCCTGCTCGCGCGGCCGTCGTTTGCGCGCGCGGTCGACGAGGCGCGCCCGTATCGCCCGCTCTTCCCGCCCGGCGCGCCCGACCGGGACTGACGACGCCGCGGCAGGCCGCCGCGGCCAGGTGCGCAATCGCGCAAGCCGGCAGCGGGGCGGTGTCCGACGTGCGCGTTGACAACCCACAGGCCGTGCTTACGTTCGGTTACCATGAGCAAATTCCGATTGGTGCCTCTCGACGAGACCGTCGTTTTCCCCAACATGGACGTGACCCTGCCGATCAACGCCGGCGACGACGAGCTGATCTTCCTGGTGCCCCGCCACGAGAAGCAATACGCCAACGTCGGTGTGGTCGCCAAAGTAACCGACCGGGTCCGCCTGCCCGGCGGCATGAAGGCGGTCTCGGTGACCGGCCTGCATCGTGGCATTGCGGGTGCCGCCTCGCCCGACGGCGAGGGGCGGCTGCGCGTCGAGGTCGAGGAGCGGCCCGACGTCATCCCGCCGCCCGCCCGGACGCAGCAGATCGAGCGCGAGTATCGCGCCGTGGTGGAGGAGATCCTCGAGTTGCGCGGCGACGACGGCCGGATCAGCGCCTTCGTGCGCTCCATCACCGCGCCGGGCGCGCTCGCCGACACCGCCGGCTACTCGCCCGACCTCACCTTCGAGCAGAAGGCCGAGCTCCTGCAGACGCTCGATGTCGTGGAGCGTCTCGAGCTCGCCACCCGTTTGCAGCGCGAGCGCCTGGCCGAGCTGCAGGTGCGCAAGCGCATCCGCGAGGACGTCGAGTCGGGGACGCAGAAGCAGCAGCGCGAGTACCTGCTGCGACGGCAGATGGATTCCATCCGCAAGGAGCTCGGCGAGGACGATGCGTCGGTCGTCGACGAGTACCGGAAGAAGATCGAGGCGGCCGGGATGCCCGAGGCCGCGCGCGACCAGGCGGAGCGCGAGCTCGGCCGGCTGGAGCGCATGGGGGAGTCGACCGGTGAGGCGTCGATGATCCGGACCTACCTCGACTGGCTGATCGCGGTGCCCTGGTCGAAGCGATCCGAGGAGCGCCTCGACCCGGTGCACGCGCGCGAGGTCCTCGACGCCGATCATGCCGGTCTCGACGACGTGAAGAAGCGCATCACCGAGTATCTCGCGGTGCGGAAGCTGCGCACCGATCGCGGCTTCAAGGACGATCGCAAGGCCGGCGTGATCCTCACCCTCATCGGGCCCCCCGGAACCGGGAAGACGTCGATCGGCGAGTCGATCGCGCGCGCGACGGGGCGGAAGTTCGTCCGCATGTCGCTCGGCGGCGTGCGCGACGAGGCGGAGATCCGCGGCCACCGCCGCACCTACATCGGGGCGCTGCCCGGCCGTCTGGTGCGCGCGCTGCGCGATGCCGGCACGATGAATCCGGTCATCATGCTGGACGAGGTCGACAAGGTCGGCGCCGACTGGCGTGGCGATCCCTCCGCGGCGCTGCTGGAGGTCCTCGACCCGGCGCAGAACCACTCGTTCCGCGACCATTACCTCGACGTCGAGCTCGACCTCTCGCAGGTCCTCTTCGTCGCCACCGCCAACCTCGCGGACACGATCCCCGGGCCGCTGCTCGACCGCATGGAGATCATCCGCTTCGACGGCTACACGATCGTCGAGAAGGTCGCGATCGCGCGCGGCTACCTCTGGCCACGGCAGATCGAGCGGAACGGGCTGCGTCCCGACGAGGTCGCGATCGTGGACGACGTGCTGCAGACCATCACCGTCGAGTACACGCGCGAGGCCGGCGTGCGCCAGCTCGAGCGCGAGCTCGGCACCCTGCTGCGGAAGACCGCCACCCACATCGCCTCGGGCACCGCGAGCGCGCCCGTCCAGCTCGATCTGGCGGCCGCGCGCGACGCGCTCGGGCGCCAGAAGTTCTTCCCGGAGGCCGCCGCGCGGACCGCCGTGCCCGGCGTGGCGACGGGCCTCGCCGTCACCGGCACCGGCGGCGACGTCCTCTTCGTCGAGGCTGCCGTCATGGCCGGCGGGGGCGGGCTCGTCCTCACCGGGCAGCTCGGCGACGTCATGAAGGAGTCGGCGCGCATCGCGCTCACCTACGTCCGCAGCCATGCGCGGGAGCTCGGCATCGACGAGCACGGCTTCGAGGGACGCGAGTTCCACGTCCACGTGCCCGCGGGCGCCATTCCGAAGGACGGCCCGAGCGCGGGCGTCACCATCGTCACGGCCATCGCGTCCCTGATGAGCGGTCGCCCCGTGAAGCACACGGTCGGCATGACCGGCGAGGTGACGTTGCAGGGCCGCGTCCTGCCGATCGGCGGCCTCAAGCAGAAGGTTCTGGCGGCGCACGCCGCGGGTCTCACCGACGTCATCCTGCCCGAGCGCAACGCGGCCGATCTGGAGGAGCTGCCGCGGGACGTCCGCGACAAGATGCGTTTCCACCCCGTCGCGAGCGTCGAGCAGGTCCTGGACATCGCGCTCGCGCCCGACGGCGTGCTGCTGGCGGCGTAGCGTACCTTCGCGACTCGATCTGGAGCGGTCGTCGTCGGCCGCTCCGGATCGAGACCCGCCCGACGGTGCCCGCTTGAGGGTCGGCTCGCACGCGATCTATACCAATCGCGGACGGCCCAGAATGATCGCGACCTCCTTCACGAGGCTCGTCGGTGCCACGGCGCCGATCCAGCTGGCGGCGATGCCGGGCATCTCGTCGCCCGGGCTGGTGACGGCGGTGACACGGGCCGGCGGCCTCGGGATGCTGAGCGGCGTCCTGGCGTCGCCGCGATGGCTCGAGAGCAGCCTCGACCAGATCGCCGCGACCACCGCGGGGCCCGTTGGTGTCAACTTCCTCATGCCGTTCCTCGATCCGGCGTCCGTCCCCGTCGCGGCGCACCGGGCGCGGGTGGTCGAGTTCTTCTACGGCGAGCCCGACGCGACGCTGGTGCAAAAGGTCCACGCGGGCGGGGCGCTGGCGAGCTGGCAGGTCGGCTCGGTCGACGAGGCGCGCGCGGCGCAGGGCGCCGGGTGCGACTTCCTCGTCGTCCAGGGCACCGAAGCGGGCGGGCATGTGCGCGGGCAGACGAGCCTGTTGCCCTTGCTCGCAGCGGTCCTCGACATCGCTGGGGTTCCGGTCGTGGCGGCCGGCGGCATTGCGACGGCGCGTGATCTCGCCGCCGTCCTGGCATGCGGCGCCGGAGGGGCGCGGGTCGGGACGCGGTTCGTCGCGTCGACCGAGTCCACGGCGCATCCTTCGTACGTGCGCGCGCTGCTCGCCGCATCGGCGGCAGATACCTGCCTCACCGAGACGTTCTCCGGCATGTGGCCGAACGCACCGCATCGTGTCCTGCGCTCATCGATCGCGGCGGCCGAAGCCCATGTCGCGGAGCCGGTAGGCATGACCCAGATTGCCGACCAGATGCTGCCGGTCGGCCGCTTCTCCGCCATCGCGCCGACCGCTACGACCACCGGGTGCATCGAGGCGATGGCGCTGTACGCTGGCGAGTCGGTGACCAACGTCAACTCGGTGCGGCCGGCCGCGGCCGTCATCGCCGAGCTCGTCGCCGGCGCGGAGCGGTTGCTGCGCCGACCTCCCGGCTGAGACCCTCGTGGACGTCGACACCGAAATTGCGATTCGACCCGAGTCTCTGGCGTCGAGCGCCGCGGATCATCCTCCCCTGATGAGCCCAGATCGGGGCACGCCCGGCAACGGGCTTCTGCTCTTCTTCCGTGTCGACGATTTCGACGAGACCCTGGGGAGAGCGCGCACGATGGTGGGACGCCTGGAGGAGGACCCGCACGTGAACCCCAACACGCGAACGGTGGAGTTCTCGCTGCGGGATCCCGACGGGTACTACGTTACGATCAGCGCGCTCGAGCCGTCGCCGGGACGTTAGCTGCCGCCCGGAGCCATGGCGCGCAGGAACTGCTCGGTCAACTCCGGCGGTACGCCGACCGGCAGGTTCAGCAAGGCCGAGTCGACGCCGTAGGTGCGCCACTCCGCGAGCCGCTCACGGCAGTACTGCTCGGGGCCGCAGATCGCGATCGCATCGATCAGCTCGTCGCTCAGCGCGGCGGCCGCCTGGGCGCGGTCGCCGTTCTGGTAGAGCTCGCGCACCAGGTTGGCGTTCTCGGCGAAGCCGTAGCGGCAGAACAGCGCGTGGTAGTACGTGCCCATGCCGCCGATGTAGAAGGCGACGAGCGGCTTCACGAGGCTCCGCGCGGTGGCGCGATCGTCGAGCGGCACGACGGCCATGAACGGCGCCGTTTCCATGTGCACGGCGCCGCGCCCGGCCGCGGCGGCGCCCTCTTCGAGCCATGCGATGCCGTCGCGCAGGTGGCGGTACGGCCAGAACGTCGGGATCCAGCCATCGGCGCAGCGCCCGATCTCGCGGATCGCCTTCTCCTGCAGCGACGCGACGTAGATCGGGATGTCGGTGCGGCGCGGCGTCATCTCGAGCTTGAAATGGCGCGGCGTGAAGAGCGTGCTCATCTCCGGCGCCAGGCGCTCCCCGCGCCAGAGGGCGCGCAGGATGCCGATCGTCTCGCGCAGGCGGGTCAGCGGCTTCTCGTACGGAATGCCGTGGAAGTTCTCGACCACGATCTTGCCGCTCGTGCCGAGGCCGAGGATGACGCGCCCCTCCGAGATCTCGTCGAGCGTCGCCGCGCTCATCGCCAGGAGACCGGGCGAGCGGCTGAACACGTTGACGATCCCGGTCGCGACCTTGATGCGCTTCGTGGCCAGCGCGATCTCCGCAAGGAGCTGGAATTGCTCGTAGGCCCAGGCCTCGGGCACCCAGATGGAGTCGTAGCCGAGGTCCTCGGCGAGCCGCGCGAAACGCAGCACTGCCTTGCGGTCGTATTGCTTCCAGAAGGGGACGATTCCGCTCGTACCAGGCATGACGCGCTCCATGTGGAATGGGATGGCGCTCAGCTAGCACGGGGGCCGCGGTCGCGCGAGCGCGACGCCCCCCGCTTGACCCCGCCGCAGTGCCGCCGTAGCCTCCCCGTTTTTGCGCAAACCAGGAGGATCGCCATGCGTATAGTTCCATTCATCGCCTCGCTCGCTGCGGGGCTCATTCTCGCGACGGCCGCCCACGCCGCGGGGCCGACGACGGGGACCAGCGGCGCGCCCACCGACACGATCGCCACGGTCGGCTCCCGCACGATCACGCGCGGCGAGCTCGAGAATTCGGTCCGGGCCAAGCTGATCGAGATCGACAACCAGCGCTACGAGGCATTGAAGGATGGTCTCGACGAGATGATCGCCGAGGAGCTCGTGAAGCAGGAGGCGAAGGACCGCAACATGTCCGTCGACGCGCTCGAGAAGGCGGAGGTCGAGGACAAGGTCAAGGCGCCGACCGACGCGGAGATACAGAAGGTCTACGACGACAACAAGGCGCAGCTCCAGGGCAAGACCCTCGACGAGGTCAAGCCGCAGATCGTGCAGTACATCGACGGGCAGCGGAAGCAGGAGCGGCTCGCGACGTTCATCGAGGAGCTGAAGCAGAAGCACAAGACGACGATCGCGCTGAAGGCGCCGGTCATCGACGTCGCGACCGCCGGCCGGCCGGAGCGCGGCGGGGGCCCGAAGGCGCCGATCACCATCATCGAGTTCTCGGACTATCAGTGCCCGTTCTGCAAACGCGCCGAGGACAGCGTCAACCAGGTGATGAAGACCTACGGCGACAAGGTCCGCCTCGTGTACCGCAACTACCCGCTGCCGATGCACCCGATGGCGCGCCCCGCCGCGGAAGCGGCGGCCTGCGCCAACGCGCAGGGCAAGTTCTGGGAGTACCACGCCAAGCTCTTCGAGAATCAGGCGGGCCTGACCGAGGACAAGATGAAGCAGCTCGCGAAGGACGTCGGCCTCGACAGCGCCAAGTTCGACGAGTGCCTCGCGAAGAAGCCCTACGCCGACAAGATCGATCAGGACACCGCCGACGGCAACAAGGTCGGCGTCAACGGTACGCCCGCGTTCTTCATCAACGGCCGCATGCTCTCGGGCGCGCAGCCGTTCGAGAAGTTCAAGGAAGTCATCGACGCGGAGCTCGCCGCCAAGGCTTCGTAGCCCGTCCCGCGGCGCTCGTCGCATGGTGCGGGGGCCGTGGCGATCGGCCGCGGCCCCCATCCTCCTCTCCCTGCCGCACGGCATTCTGGTCGCGCTCCTCCTCACTTTCCGCTCACCGGATCGCTGGAGGACGCGATTGTTGCGAGGCTGGTCCGCCCTCTACCTTCGGCGGATGACGATCCCTCGACGCGTCTTCTCCCCCGCGGTCGTGACGGTGGCGCTATGTCTCGTGGTGATCGGCGCGTGGTCCCTGCCCCGGAACGCCGTCGCGCAGACGACGGCCGCACGCTCCGTCGAGGCCGTGGTCGTGACCGGCGCCAAGCTGCCGACGTGGTCGCGTTTGCCGGCAACCGTCACGTGCATGCCGTATCCGTCCGGGACGACCGGCGGGCGCGACGCGCACAACGGTATCCTTCTCGTGCCGCCCGACATCCGGACCGGCGTGCCGGTCGAGGAGATCGCGGCGTATCGCTGGAGCGGCACGCAGTTCGTCGAGATTCCGGTGCAGGTCGACCAGATGTATCCCTACTGTCTCTCGAATCCCGGATCGGCGTTCGCGTTCTACTCCGGAACCGATCGCGAGCTCACCTACGCCTGGGACGTCGAGTCCTGGAAGAAGACGGAGGGCGTCTGCACGTCCGCGTACCCGGCGGGAGCCGCCCCGATGCCCGACCCCGTTCCGACGCTCGACGACGACGACGAGATCGTCTTCATGGCGCGCGACGCCGGCGCGCAGGCGCCGAACGGCGCGCCCGCGCCGGCCGGCACCAACGGAGACAGCCAGGCGATCGCGATCACGGATCCACTCGCCCCCGCGAGCGTCACGTTCGTGTATCTCTTCCGCAAGCCGGGCGGCTCGTCGTTCACCGCTGCCAACGGCTACGTGTCGTACGTGCGCGATGCCGACGCGGACCAGTGGATCGATCGCTTCAGCTTCAACGAGCAGGATCCGGAGAAGCTCGGCACCAGCAACACGTCCTACGGCCCGAATCTCTCGGGTACGGTGTGCGATCCGCCGCTCGGCACGCCGCGGCTCTCGACCGACCGCTTCGTGCGCGACGGCGTGACCGTCTCCTCCGACAGCTACGAGTGGCACGCGAGCGGGCGGTGGATGGTGCGCAGCCTGCGCATCGCCAGGCCGGGACAGCCGGGCGTCTATGGACCGGACCTGATCGACCGCTGGAAGGGGCGCGCCTTCCAGCAGTCGCCGGACTCGACGATCTCGCTCGTCGGCTTCGAGGACGAGCAGGTGAACTGGGAGGCGAATGCCGCCCTTCTCGGCGAGCGCGCGGGCCCGGTGCGCGCCATCCGCGAGGTTTGGGGCGCCGACTCGGGGACGAACGTCACCAAGACGGAGCTCTTCTACCCGGATGCGATCGCCTACCACTACCACGTGCGCGTGCATCCGATCCCGCCCGATGGGCTCTACACGTCGTGGGACTACAACGCCGGCATCGCCGCCAAGTACTACAATGCGATCAAGCCCGACGGCGTCGACATCGACGGGGTGAACGACGACGTCGGCAACATCGATGGCGTCTTCGGCACGCCCGCCTACTTCGACATCCCCGATCCGACCTTCAATGCGCCCTCGGCCATCCTCAACTGGGAGCAGGTGTCGGGGCGCGACGATTTCGGGTCGCTCGTCTACATCGTCGAGCTGAAGGGTGCGACGACGCTGCTCAACCCCGCTGTCCTGCCGTACTACCGCGACGACAAGTGCCTCGACGACGGCACCGGCGACGATCCCGTGCCGCGGCCCTGGCCGGGTGAGGCGTCGACCGACCAGCGGGTGACGGACGGCTACTCGGCCGAGAACGGCGGTGTCCCCTACGACCAGCTCGCGTGCGAGCAGCGCCAGGGTGCCTGGGGCGCGCACGGCATCCATTACTTCGTGACCGGCGACACCGACAACGCGGCGTCGCCCGGCACCCTCACCGAGATCGACGCGCAGCAGTGGCAGTTCACGGTGCCGACGAGTGCGCCGACCAACGTCGGTGATCTCTACGGCAACGTCGTCAAGGTGCCGTTGCAGACGGTGGCGATCGGGCTCGGGGGCCTGCCCCTCGGCGTGCCGCCGGTCGCGTCCGACGTGCGCGTCTCGACCCCGCACGACACCGCTGTGAGCGTCGCCCTGAGCGCGCTCGATCTGGACTCGTGCGAGCTGACGTTCGCGGTCGTCACGCCGCCGGCACATGGGATGCTCGGCACGCTCGGCGCCGCCGCATGCGGCACGGGTACGCCGAACCGCGACTCGGCGACCGTCGTCTACATGCCGACGTCGGGCTTCGGCGGGAACGACACGTTCACCTACAAGGCGAACGACGGGACGAGCGACTCCAACGTCGCGACCGTCACGATCGCGGTCGCTGCGGCCGCGACGCCGACCCCGACCGTCACCGCCGGCGGGACGACGGCGACCCCCACGGTCACCGCGACCCCGGTGCCGACGGTCGCCGGCAGCCCGGGACCGCCGTGCGGGCCGACCACCCTCTGCGGCTCGCAGCCGGCCGGCGGGTGCAAGCATCAGACGACGGCGCCGCAGGGCCTCCTCATGATGAAGAACTCGGTCAACGACCAGGCCGACCGTCTCCTCTGGAAGTGGCAGCGTGGCGAGGCGACCGCCAAGGCCGAGTTCGGCGACCCGCTCCATACCACCGACTACGAGCTCTGCGTGTACGACGGCACGGGGGCGCTCGTGACGCGCGCGTGCGCTCCGGCGGCCGGCACCTGTGACGGCCGGGCGTGCTGGAAGGACAAGGGCAGCGGGTACAAGTTCCGCCGGCGCGATCTGTCGTCGAGCGGCCTCAAGAACTCGCTGCAGCTCGCGCTCAAGGCGGGCGCGGCGGGCAAGACGAAGCTGATCGTCACGGGCAAGGGCGAGAGCCCGCGCATGCCGATGTTGCCGCTGCACATGCCCGTGCGGGCGCAGCTCGTGAACGGCGGTGGGGTCTGCTGGGAAGCGACCTACGGCACGCCGCCCCTGCGCAACGACGCGCAGCAGTTCAAGGCCAAGGGGCACTGAGACGATCGCGCGCGGCGCGCGGCGCCGGTCCCGCTTCACGTCAGTGCGAGGACGCGCACCGTCTCGCGGCGGCCGCGCAGGCTCACGGCGTCGAGCTGCGCCGCGGCGCAGCAGACGCCGGCAGCGGTCGCGAGGTCGTAGGCGTCGGCGGAGACCAGAATCGCGTGCGCGGACTCCGTGGAGAGCTGCTGCAGGCGCGCCGCGACGTTCACGGCGTCGCCGATCACCGTGTACTCGTAGCGGTCCTCGGCGCCGATGCGCCCCGCGAGCACCTCGCCGGCATGCACGCCGACGCTGACGGCGAGCGGCTCCTGCCCAGCCGCGGCGCGCGCCGTGTTCAACGTCGCCAGCCGCTCCCGCATGCCGAGGGCGCAGCGTAGCGCGGCCCCGGCCCCGGCGTCGGGCGTGTCCTCGAGCAAGCCGAAGACCACCAGCATGGCGTCGCCGATGAACTTGTCGACGAAGCCGCCGCAGCTCCGTACCCACGCGGTCATGGTCGAGAAGAAGACGTTCAGGGTCGCGACGACCTCCTGCGGCGGGGTGCGCTCCGCCAGGGCGGTGAAGCCGCGCAGATCGCAGAACAGGACGGCGGCGCGGCGCAGCTCGCCGCCGAGCCCGGCGTCGCTCGCGAGCAGCCGGTCGCGCACGAGCGGGTCGACGGCGCGTCCGAAGGTGTGGAGGATGCGCTCGCGGTCCTGCAACGTCTCGACCAGCGCGTTCACGCCGTCCTCGAGGAGGCCGATCTCGTCGGTCGCCCCGAGGTTCGCGCGCACCGTGAGGTCCCCCGCGCGCACGCGGCGCAAGGTGTCGGCGACGCACGCCAGGGGCCGCGTGAGGGTCTGCGCCAGCACCAGCGTCAGCACGACGCCGAGCGCGATGTAGAGGACGAAGATCATCGTCCCCGCGTTGGCGAGGCGCGCCACGACCTCGGCCGGCGCCGCCCCCGCCTCGATGTGCCGCAAGCCGGCGCGCACGAGGCCGAGCATGGTGAAGAGGGGGAGGAACGCGACGGCCACGAGGAAGATCAGCAGGCGGCCGCGTACGCCGAGCGCGCGCGCGCCGCGCAGCTCGGGCAGGCGGCCGGAGGGAAACACGCGCGGCACGACCATGGTGCGGAAGAGCCAGTCGGTCAGCAGATAGATCGTCGCCGCGGCGAGGAAGCCGTTCACCAACGGCGAATAGACGTGCTGCGAGAGCAGCTCCGGCGTCCAGCGTCCCGTGCGTGCGAGGGTGTGCAGCGGAAAGAACATCACCCCCGAGATCCAGGGGATGAAGCTCACGATCGGCACGGTGACCGGCGCCCCGATGACCCGGCGCTGCACCACCGCGGGCGCGGGCACCGGCGTTCCGCGGCGGAAGTACCCGATGATCGGCCACAGGTAGGCGAGGATCGCGCTGATCGCGATCACGTACCAGGCCGCTTGCCAGTAGGGCAGGATCTGCTCGTCGCCGTGGCGCACCGCCTGCGCGAACGGGCTGATGCTGCGCATGAGGTCGATGGTGCGATTGGTCGTCGTCGAGGCGAGGATGTTCGCGGTGATCGCGATGGCGAAGAGGAGGAGCAACCAGAGCGGGATGCCGGCGACGCACTCGCGGCGCGGCGTGACCGGCGGGATCGGTGCGGGCACCGCGGCCCCCGCTCGCGGCGGGCTCGCGCCAGGCATCACGCTCCTGCTCGCCGGTGCGCTCACGATCCGAACCGCCGGGTCCACCAGCGCAGCGCCGCGGCGCCGCGCGGACGGCCGTGCGCGTGCCAGTGGTCGGGGATGTTGCGGCGATGGCCGTCGACCCAGAAATCGTCGAAACGCTCGCCCGCGACGCGCGCGAGCATCGCCGTCATGTGCGCCAGGTCCTCGGGCGCGGGATCGGTGCCGTGCCGGCGCCACACGACCATCGGAACGTCGCAGATCTCGCAGTCCGCGACCCAGCAGACGTCATCCTCGTGATACCAGGTCGTGAGGCGGGCGGCGGCGCAGAGATCGCAGGTGCTCTCGACCATGACGCCGCGCTCGCGCTCAGCCGGTGCGAGCGCGCCGGTCTTCGTCGGCGGCCCGGCGCGCGAGCGCGTCGACCGCGTCGACGATCCGCGGCCAGGCGCCCGGCGGAAGATCGTGACCCATGCCCTCGATCACCACCAGCTCCGCACCGGGGATCGCCGCGGCGGTGAGGCGCCCGCCTTCGATGTGCGCGAGCGGATCGGCGTCGCCGTGGACGACGAGGGTCGGCGCCGTCACCTCACGCAGCGCCGCGGTGCGGTTGCCGCTGGCGATGATGGCGACGAGCTGGCGTGCGATTCCCGCGGGGTGGAAGCTGCGATCGAACGACCGCGCCGCGCGCCGCCTCACCGCGTCCTCGTCGACCGGGAAGCCCTTGCTGCCGATCACGCGCCAGCTGCGGATCGCGCGCTCGACGTACGCCTCGCGATCGCCGGGCACGGGCGTGAGCAGCACCTGCATCGCTTCCGGGCTCGCGGCGGGCACGTCGGGACTGCCGGTCGTCGACATGATCGACGTGAGCGAGAGCAAGCGATCGGGATGGCGGATGGCGATCGTCTGGGCGATCATGCCGCCCATCGATGCGCCGACCACGTGCGCGCGCGCGATGCCGAGGGCGTCCATGAGGCCGACGGTGTCGTCGGCCATGTCGCTCAGCGTGTAGGGAGCCTCGACGCGCTTGTGCGCCGCCGCGGCCTGCATCGCGCCCCAGGCGCTCGGCGTGCCGGCGTGGTCGAGCTTGGTCGAGAGGCCGACGTCGCGGTTGTCGAAGCGGACGACGAAGAACTCGCGCGCGGCGAACATCGCGCACAGCTCCTCGTCCCAGAGGATCATCTGGGCGCCCAGCCCCATGACGAGGACCAGCGGACGGGCGCCGGGCGATCCGAAGGTATCGTACTCGAGCTCTAGCCCATTGACGGAGGCGAGGGGCACGGGGCGATCTTCGCGAGGTCGCTCCGTTCCGTCAAGCGCGCGGCAGCAGCAGCACCTTGCCCGTCGTGCGGCGGCCCTCGAGGGCGCGGTGCGCCGCGGCGGCGTCGCGCAGCGGGTAGGCGTGCTCGACGCGCAGCTTCAGGCGCCCGGCCGCGATCCAACCGAAGAGGTCCGCGGCGCGGGCGACGAGCTCGGCGCGCGCGGCGACGTAGACCCCGAGGCTCGGACGGGTGACGTAGAGCGAGCCCATGACGTTCAGCAGGCCGAGATCGAAGGGCGGGACGGGGCCGCTCGACTGGCCGAAGAGCACCATCATGCCGCGCGGCCGCAGGCACCCGAGGCCTTTCATGAAGGTGGTGGCGCCGACGCCGTCGTAGACCACGTGGACGCCGGCACCGCCGCTCAGCCGGCGCGCCTCGGCGGCGAAGTCCTGCTCGGTGTAGAGGATCACGTGATCGGCGCCGGCGGCGCGCGCGAGCTCCGCCTTCTCGGGCGTCGACGTGGTGCCGATCACGGTCGCGCCGCGCAGCTTCGCGATCTGGCAGAGCAGCAGGCCGACGCCGCCGGCCGCGGCGTGCACGAGGCAGACGTCGCCGGCGCCGAGCTCGTAGGTCGAGGATGCGAGGTAGTGCGCCGTCATGCCCTGCAGCATCACGGCGGCGCCGTCGCGGGACGACACGCCGCCGGGCAGCTTCACCAGGCGGTCCGCGGGCACCACGCTGCGCTCGGCATACGCGCCGGGAACGTTGGTGTAGGCGACGCGCTCGCCGGCGCGGATCTCGCTCACCTCGTCGCCGACGGCGACGACGGTGCCGGCGGCTTCCAGGCCGAGCGTGCCCGGGACGGCGTACGGGTAGAGCCCGGTGCGGAAGTAGACGTCGATGTAGTTCACGCCGGCGGCCTCGATCTCGACCAGGGCCTCGCCGCGACCCGGGGTCGGATCGGGGACGTCTTCGTAGCGCAGGACCTCGGCCCCCCCGGTTTCGTGGATGCGGACGGCTTTCATGCGGCCCCTCCTCCGTTGTCGACGTCTCACCGCAGGGTGTAGCCTCGCGCTCGTGTCGAAGGAAGCCTACGTCTTCGCGGGCCTCCTGCAAGGCCGCGTGCGCGCCAATCTCGCACGCCACGCGCGGGCGCCGATCGCCCTCGACGGCCGGCGCGCCGCCGCCGTGGCCGTCACGCTCGTCGGCAACGACGAGGGCGAGGCGTGTTTCCTTCTGACACGACGGGCCTCGCGGTTACGGCGCCACGCCGGCCAATGGGCCCTGCCGGGCGGGCGCCTCGACGAGGGCGAGAGCCCGACGGAGGCGGCGCTGCGCGAGCTGGCGGAGGAGGTCGGCCTCGGGTGCGGCACCGACGCCGTCCTCGGGATCCTGGACGACTACGCGACGCGCTCGGGGTTCGTCATCACGCCCGTCGTCGTGTGGGGCGGCACGGGCGCGGCGCTCGTGCCCGACCCCGAGGAGGTCGCGGCGGTGTATCAGGTGCCGCTCGCCCTCCTCGACGATCCGCGCGTGCCGCAGCTGCGGCAGATTCCCGAGAGCGACCGCCCCGTCATCTCGATCCCGATGGTCGGCACCGACGTCCACGCACCGACGGCGGCGATCGTGTATCAGCTGCGCGAGGTCGGGCTGCACGGTCGCGGCACCCGCGTCGCGCACTTCGAGCAGCCGGTCTTCGCGTGGCGCTGAGGGGAGGGCAATGATGGCCGACGCACGCCTGCGGCCGATGACGCGCGCCGATCTCGACGCGGTGAACGCGATCTACAACCACTACGTCACGCACTCGACGTGCACCTACCAACTCGACCCCGAGACGCCGGCCGCGCGCGCGGCCTGGTTCGACGAGCACGGTCCCGCGCATCCGCTGCTCGTCGCGGAGCGTGACGGCACGGTCGTCGGCTGGGGCTCGCTGTCGCGCTACAACAGCCGCGGCGGCTACGCGCGGACCGTGGAGAACTCGGTCTACGTCAGTCATCGTCTCCACCGGCAGGGGATCGGCGGTCTCCTCCTCGGCGAGCTCGTCGCGCTCGCCCGGACGCACGGCCATCATCTGATCGTCGCCGGCATCGATGCCGAGCAGGCGGCGAGCATCGCGCTGCACGGACGCTTCGGCTTCGTCCATGCCGGGCGCCTGTCCGAGGCCGGCCACAAGTTCGGACGCTGGCTCGACGTGGTATACATGCAGCTGTGGCCCTGACGGGCGCCGTCCCTCACTCGAGGAGGCGCGCCATGGCCGCGAACGCCGCGCGACCGTCGGGTGCGGTCCGGATGTCGAGAACGTCCTCCAGCTTTCGCAGCTGGGCGATCACCTGGTCGCAGGCGTGCGTCGTCGTCGACTAGGAGCAGGATGGCGCTCCGGGCGCCGTCGCCGATCGGGACGCAGAGGATTCCCTCCACGTTGAAGGCGCGCCGGGCGAAGAGGCCGCACACGTGCGACATGACGCCGGGATGGTTGCGGACGAGCAGACGCAGCGGCGCGCCGGGCGGTGGGACAGATCACTGGCGGTCATCGGCTTCTCCTCCGATCATGTCGCGGTTGGCGGCGCCGGGCGGCACCATCGGATAGACGTTCGCCTCGCGCGCGATCGGAACGTGGATGAGGCACGGACCCGGCTCCGTGAGGCCGCGGGCGAGCGTGTCGCGCGGGTCGTCGCTGCCGTCGAGATCGTAGGCGGCGATGCCGAAGCCGCGGGCGATCGCGACGAAGTCGGGCTCGGCGTGGAAGCGCGACGCGTGATAGCGGCCGCCGTAGAAGAGCTCCTGCTGCTGGCGCACGAGCCCGAGGTGACCGTTGTCGAGCAGGATCACCTTGACGTCGACGCGCTTCCTCGGCGGCGGTGGCGAGCTCCTGCAGGTTCATCAGCAGGCTGCCGTCGCCGGTGAAGCAGACGACGGGCCGATCGCGGCAGCGCCAGGGCGGCGCCGATCGCCGCCGGGCAGGCCGAAGCCCATCGTGCCGAGCCCGCCCGAGGTGAGCCACTGGCGCGGGCGGCGGAAGGGGAACGCCTGCGCCACCCACATCTGGTGCTGGCCGACGTCGCTCGTGACGATCGCGTCGCTCGCCGGCGAGCGCCGCCGTGCGACGGATGATGCCGTAGGGCGTGCAGCGGATCGTCGACGCCCGGGCGTGGCGAGCGGATGCGCCGCGCGCAGGCTCGCGAGGCGCGCCGTCCATGCCGGCCGCGCAGGTCGGCGCCAGCAGCGGCTCGAGGGCGCGCAGCGACGTCGCCGACGTCGGCGCGCGATCCCGAGCGTCGGCTGCTTGATCTTGCCGAGCTCGCTCGCGTCGATGTCGACGTGCACGATGCTGCGCGTGCGGGCAGAACTCGGCCGCCTTGCCGGTGGCGCGATCGTCGAAGCGGACGCCGAGGCCGACCAGCAGATCGCACTCCTCGAGCAGGAGGTTGGTGTAGCGCGCGGCGTGCATGCCGACCATGCCGAGGAAGAGCGGATGGCCGTGCGGGCATGGCGCCGAGGCCGAGCAGGGTCGCGGCGACCGGGAATCGACGCTCGCTCGGCGAGCCGTCGCAGCACGTCGGCACGCGCCCGACGCGATCACGCCGGCGCCGACGAGCAGCACCGGCCGCCGCGCGACCGTCGAGCAGCGCGGCGGCGCGCGCGCGATCGTCGGCTGGTCGCAGCGTCGGCGGCGCATCCGGCGCGGCCGGGCGTCGGGCAGGCGCGTCGACCTCGATCGTCTCGAGTCTGCACGTCCTTCGGCACGTCGACGACCACCGGACCCTGGCCGTCCCGACGCGGCGACGCGGAACGCGTCGGGAAGCGACGTCGAGCAGCTCCGCGGCCGAGCGCACCAGGAAGTTGTGCTTGGTGATCGGCACCGTGAGGCCGTAGGTGTCGATCTCCTGGAACGCGTCGGTGCCGATCATCGCGCGCGGCACCTGTCCGGTGATCGCGACCAGCGGGATCGAGTCGAGCTTGGCGTCGGCGATCGCGGTGAGGAGATTGGTCGCGCCCGGGACCGGAGGTGCCGAAGCAGACCGCCGGCGCGTCCGGTCGCCCGCGCCATGCCCTGCGCGATGAACCCCGCGCCCTGCTCGTGGCGCGCGAGCACGTGGCGGATGCGGCTTGCGCGGAGCGCGTCGTAGAGCGGCAGGTTGGCGCCGCCGGGAATGCCCGCGATCGCCTCGATGCCCTGGCGCTCGAGCAGCCGCATGATCAGCTCTGCACCCGTTGTCTTCATGAGAGTCATCTCCTTTCGGACATGCTCCCTGCGGCGCGGACGGATCGGGGGCACAAAAACGAAACCCCCGCCGGCCATCGCGCCGGCAGGGGTTGGAAATTCGGCTCTATGCCTCCCCGCTAGGGCGCGATGGCCTCGACGACCAGAATGACGACCACGACGACTGCCACGGGCAGGGCGCCGGTTCCGCGATCCAGGCTGTCTCGAGCGGGCTTCACGAGGGGTGGACTATAGCGACCCGCGTCGATGATGCAAAGGGGCCATCCGAGGGGGTCCCAGTGCGCGGCTCTAGCTGCTCGGTTTCGTCGTGATGCCGCCGTCGACCGGGATGACGACGCCGGTGACGTATGCTCCGGCGCGCGAGGCGAGGTAGATCGCCACGCCGGCCATGTCCTCGGGCTCGCCGATCCGGCCGAGCGGGCAGGAGGCGACGATCACGTCGCCGAAGGTGCGCAGCGTCTCCGCCATCATCTTACTTTCGAACGGCCCCGGGGCGATGGCATTCACCGTGATGCGCTGTGGGGCGAGCCGTTGCGCCAGCACCCGCGTCAGGTGATGCACGGCGGCCTTGCTGGCCGAGTAGGCGTAGGTCTCGAGCATCGGCACGCGCAGGCCGTCGATCGACCCGATGTTGATGACGCGAGCGGGGTCCCCCGGCCGCACGCCCTTCTCCAGCAACGGCACGAGGGCGCGTGTGAGCAGGAAGATCGCCTTGACGTTCAGCGCCAGCACCTTGTCCCAGGCGGAGTCCGGAAACTCGGCGAGCGGCGCTCCCCAGTTGGCGCCGGCGTTGTTCACGAGGATGTGGAGCGCCGGCTCGCGCTCGGCGATCGCCGCGGCGAGTCCCTTGGCGCCGGCCTCGGTGGAGAGGTCGGCCGCGATCCCGATGCAGGTGCCGCTCTGCGAGAGCTCGGCGGCCACCTTCTCGCACTCCGCCGCCTTGCGCGACGCGATGTACACCTTGGCCCCGGCCTCGACGTAGCCGCGCGCGATCATGGCGCCGATCCCGCGCGAGCCGCCGGTGACGAGCGCCGTCTTGCCCGCGATCGCGAAGAGGTCCTTCATCGCGGGACTCCTGCCGGACGCTCGAACTGCGTCCCGAGGAAGGCGTCGAAGAAGCGGTCCGAAAGTACGCGTCGCAGGCCGACGATGATGTGCGCCGCTGCGGTGACGAGATAGCGGGTGCGCGGCCGGCGCGCGGTGATGGCCGTCCGGATCACCTTGGCGACGGCCTCGGGGCCCGCGGCGAGCCGTCCCATCGGACCCTCGTACGCCTCGCGGACCTTGGCCGCGAGCTGATCGTTGAAGCGCGCGTAGGGCGACTGTGCGGCGCGCGCGGCGTTGATGCTGTTGACCGCCGTGTCGCCGAACTGCGTCTTGATCGGGCCCGGCTCGATGACGATGACGTCGATGCCGAAGCCCTTCACCTCGAAGCGCAGCGCGTCGCTCAGCGCCTCCACCGCGTGCTTGGTGGCATGGTAGAAGCCGCCGCCCGGGAACGTGAGGCGTCCGCCCACCGAGCTCAGGTTGACGATCTTGCCCCAGCCCTGGCGGCGCATGCCGGGCAGGACGAGCTGCGTCAGGCGGGTCAGGCCGAAGACGTTGGTCTCGAACTGACGCCGCACCTCGGCCATCGGCACCTCCTCGACGGGACCTTCCTGGCCGTAGCCGGCGTTGTTGATCAGGACGCCGACGGCGCCTTCCGCCGCTTCCACCTGGGCCACCGCGGCGCGCATCGACTCCTCGTCGCAGACGTCGAGTGCCAGGACCTTGCAGCCGCGCTGTACGAGGTCGCGGATGCTGTCGAGCCGTCGCGCGGTTGCGTAGACGGTCCAGCCGTTGGCCGCCAGCAGCTCGGCGGTGGCGCGCCCGATGCCGGTCGACGAGCCGGTGATCAGGACGGCTTTGGAGATCGCGTTGGCCATCAGGGTCTCCTCCGGCGGGCGAATCTACCAACTGAGTCGACGAACGGCCACCCGGCGCGACCGTCGAGCCCGGCAGCTCAGCGCGCCGGGCGTGCCAGGCGCTCGGCGATCGCCAACAGGACCGACGGATGATGGCCCATGCCGCAGTGGCTGCTCTGCACCTCGACGTTCTCGGTGAAGGGCCCCGCTTCTTCGAGGCAGCTCTGCCATGCGACGATGCCGTCGCTGCGGCTGTAGAATGCCGTGCACGGTACGGGCGGCGCGGTCCGCAAACGCTGCCGCCGCGCGAGATCGGTCGGACGGGAGCGCTGGCCGAGCACGCGCGCGGCCGTCGTCGCGTAGGGGTCGCGGAACGGACTCGCCAGCGTGATCACGCGCCGCACGTCGATCGCATGCCGCCGCGCGAGCTCGCGCGCGTAGATGCCCCCGAGACTCCAGCCGATCACGCTGAGCGGCCGCCCATGACGCCGGCGCAGCTCCCGGAAACGCGCGTCGAGGCCGTCGACGACGCCCGCCGAGGGGCCGAGATTCCAGCCGAGGCGCCAGCCGTGTACGTGATAGCCGCGGGCACGCAGGAACCCGCGCAAGGTCCGGGTCGACCAGTCGCTCGCGAGCCAGCCGGGCAGGACCAGCACGGGATGCCCGTCCCCGCGCGGCGCGCGCCGCAGGAGGGGCCACGCCGGCGCGAGCGCCGCGAACTCCAGCCACGCGCGCCCCTCCAGCGGAAGGAGGAGCGGCGACGGTGGCGCGATCGGCAGCGTGGCGGTCTCAGCCGGCGTGACGGGACGCGTGGACCCGCTTCGCCCCGGCGGCGGTGTGCACTTCGCTCAGGCGCAGCAGCGCCTCGACGGGGACATCGGCGCCGACGCGCGCGCGGATCGCCGCGAGCCCGCCGGATTCGCGGTCGACGATCGCCAGCACCTGCACGACGGTGTGCCCGGCGTCCTGGCACTTCGCAATCGCGTCGAGCGTGGAGCCGCCGGTGGTCACGACGTCGTCGAAGACGGCGACCCGCAGCCGGCTGTCGGCGGGGACGCCCTCGATCAGACGCTTGCGGCCATGGTCCTTCGACTCCTTGCGGACGCTGAACCAGCGGCGCGGATGCGTTGAGTCCGCGCTCGCGAGGCTCACGCCGATCGCCAGCGGGTCGGCGCCCATCGTCAGGCCACCGACGGCCTCGACCTCCGGACGCAGCCGATCGAGCAGCAGGATGCTCGCGGCCCGCAGCGCGGCGGGCAGGCTCAGGGCCGACTTGCAGTCGATGTACTCGGAGCTCAGCTCGCCGGACGCGAGGCGGAATCTGCGCTCGGGGCCATAGGCGTAGGCAACCGAGGCGAGCAGGTCGAGCAACACGGCTCGGGCATCGGCTATGCGGCTATCGGTCGCGCTCACGAGGATTTCCGGGCCTCATAGAAGCGTATTCGCACGCCGAAAGTAAAGGGACGCACGACGGCACTTCACTCGTGCAGCGTGGCGTGCTTTGGTGAACCGAAGCTCGACAGTGCCGTGCCGAGCCGGTCTGCGGCGCGCTCATCGTCGATATCATCGATCTCATCCCGGAAGGAGCCCTCGTATGCGTATCGCCTCGTGTCTCGTCGCCCTCGCCGTCCTGCCGCCGCCGGATCCGCGCACGCCAAGTCCGCGGTCCAGGTGGACCCCAACGATTCGTTCATCCTCGTCAACAAGACCGTCGGCAGCGGCGCCAACGCCGAGCAATGGGTGTTGACGCTCAGCCTCGACGATCAGACCCTCCTCGGAAACGTCTTCGAGGTGAACGGCGGCGCGCCGACCTTCTTCTTCTGCGACACCGACACGGAGGACGGGTTCGGGTTCGTCGAGCCGGAGGATCTCCAGGGGCAGACGGTCGTCTTCTCCGACTGCATGATCGCGAGCGGCTGCTCGGCGCTGCCGTGCAACCCCGACGTCGAGTGGCATCCGCTGGGGACGCAGCCGGCGTCGCTGCCGGGCGAGTTCTTCCTGCCGTAGCGCTCAGCGATACAGCAGCACCGACTCGCGCTCGTCGCGCCACGACGCCTCGTCGGGCGCGACGAGCGCGTCGAGGTCCGCGGGCGACGCCGCGGGGTCGTCCACCCACGTGCGCACGAGGGGGCCGCCGTTGATGACGTCGATCGCCTTCCGTTCGTGCTCGTACTCGTAGGTGAAATCCCGCCAGAGCGGATCGTCCGGTCGTAGCCGGCGCAGCACCTTCAGCGCCAGCGCGAGGAGCCTCCACGGCCGGAAGCGCTCGTGATCGTACGCGGGATCGTCGACGTGGATCTGGATGCCGGCACACGGCGTGCCGACGTGTTTGTGGAACGTCGGCTCGAACCAGCACGGCCGGATGCGGCAGCCCTGCAGCCAGTCGGGCGCGCGCGCGCGCATGCCGGCCACGAGCGCCTCCGCGTCGAGACCGGGGGCGCCGAGCAGCTCGAGCGGGCGCGTCGTGCCGCGGCCCTCCGACAGGGTCGTTCCCTCGAGCATCACCGTTCCCGGGTAGCAGCGCGCCATCGCAAGGCTGGTCGCGTTCGGGCTCGGGTTCACCCAGCTGCGCTCACCGAGCGGCCAGCCGAAGCCGGGAGCGCGGGCCGGCTGCCAGCCGTCCATCGCGACCACCTCGCATTCGACGGCGAGGCCGAGCGTCCGCACGAACCATCGCGCCAGCTCACCGAGCGTGAGGCCATGGCGCATCGGCAGAGATCCGGCGCCGACGAAGCTCTCCCACCCGTCGCGCAGCCGCGGCCCCTCGACCGGCCGCCCGAGTGGATTCGGTCGATCGAGCACCCACACCGTCTTGCCGTGCGCGGCGGCCGCCTCCAGCACGTAACGGAGCGTCGTGACGAAGGTGTACACGCGGCAGCCGAGATCCTGCAGGTCGACGAGCAGGACGTCGAAGTGCTCCATCATCGCCGCGCTCGGGCGGCGCACCTCACCGTACAGGCTGAAGACCGGGATGCCGTGCCGCGGATCGACGAAGTCGCTGGACTCGATCATGTTGTCCTGCTTGTCGCCGCGCAGGCCGTGTTGCGGGCCGAAGGCCGCGGCCAGCGCGACGTCGCGGGTCGCCGCGAGCGCGTCGAGCGTATGCACGAGGTCGGCGGTCACCGAGGCCGGATGGGCGAGGAGCGCGACCCGGCGCCCGCGCAGCCGCCTTCGCAGCGCCGGCTCCGCGAGCAGGCGATCGATCCCGAGCTTCACGATCAACCAGCTTCGCACGCGCCGTGCGGCGCTTCCAGGCGCAAAGTCCGTCCATCCCGGTGGTGGAAGTCCGGAGGGCCCGGCGGATGGCGCAGGGACCAGTACGAGCACCGGTCGGCGGCGTCTTCGAGCACGGCGGCCAGGCCCACGCGAAGCGGCGCCTGCGCGAGCGTCCGGTCAAGCGTCGCGAGCCGCAGCCTCGCCTCGAGCACGAGGTGTCCCGCCATACGGGAGACCGCCACGGACGGCGGCGGCACCGCGTCGAGCGGCACGCGCTCGCGATAGGCGCGAAAGGCATAGACCGCCCACTCGCCGGAGGGGGCGAGATTCACCTCGTGATACGCCTCGCCGTCGGCGTGCGCCACGAACGCTTCGAAGCAGGTGTGCCGCCAGAGTCCGTCGACGACGGCCGCGGGTCGTGGCGGCGGGATGCGGAGGTGGTCGAGGTCACCCTCGAGCCGGAATGCCAGTGTCAGCACACCGGCGGTCGTACGGCGCGCGGATGCCGTGATGCAGACGTCCGGCGGCGCGGGGGAGACCGGGTGCGGTACGAGGCTGGCGGGAGACGCCGCGCGCAATGGAAGCCTCAGTCGGGGCGGACGAGCCCGGACAAGCCGGCGAACAGGAGTGGCGTGAGCGCCCAACCCGCGAGGATGTGGAACCACAGGTACCAGAGCAGCAGTCTGTCGGGCAGGGTGCCGAGGGTGCCGCCGCCGACCCGGTGCAGCGGGTTCGGACGCCAGTACTCGCCCTGGTGCAGATCGACCACCGGCAGGAAGTTCTCGAGCGCGTACATGAATGGATGGAACGACGGATAGTGCGGCGGCGCGGCGCCGGAGTCGAGGAACACGTAGTAGGCCGTCTCCTCGATCGGGGTGACGATGCGGGCACGGTGGCCGAGGGTGAAGAGGATGCTCCCGAGGAGCACGAAGCCTCCGATCCACCACAGCGCGCGGAGGGGCCGATAGCCGTAGCCGATCGTGAGGCCGAGCATCAGATTCCACGCCCGCGGCCCGACGCCGAGCGTGGGGTCGCGGCGGCGGGCCTCCTCCTTGGCGATCAGCACGTCGGTGGCATCGATGTCGCGCCCGCTCTCGCGCAGCACCGTCGCGAGCTGTCGGTACGGCTGCGGGCGATCGTCCTGCGGCTGCAGCCGCAGCCACATGAGCCGGCTGCCGGCGTCGACGGGGCCGCCGCTGAACTGCGTGTACGTGAACCCGTCGATCGCGAGCTTGCCCGGCGCCGGCCAGCTCGGCATGTCGTCCCATAGCGCGTCGGCGTGGGCGTTTTCGAGATCGAGCTGCGTGTGCGGCGTATGGGCGATCTCGACCCAGTAGAGCGCGCCGCCGACCACCGCCCGCTCGGCGTTCAGTCCGGTCTCGTCGTCGCCGGTGAAGCGGACGTCGTGGAAGCTCAACGATTGGCCGATATGGGCGAGACGGACGTCGACCATGCCGTCCGCCGCGAAGCCGTCGTGGAAGACCGCGTCGCCGCCGATCGTCGACTCGACGGCATTCACCGCCGTGCCGCGGGCGCTGGCGAACGTGCTGCCGGTGCAGTCGAGGCCGCCGGCGATCTTCGCCCGGAAGAGGCTCAGCGTCCCGTGTGTGCCGTAGCGGACGGCCAGGTCGCCGGCGATCTCGGCGAGATCCGTCACGATCGCGCCGGTCACGCTGCTGCGGATCACGAAATCCTGCACGTGCGCGGAGCGGAGATCGACGCCGTCGGGGACGTAGGACCGCACGATCGTGATCGGCTTGTCCACCCTTCCGTACGACAGGTCGAGCGGACCATCGATGCGTGCGCCGGCGACGCCGATGCCGCTCGGATCGACCAAGCGACCGGCCTCGGGGTCGGAGGTGATCCAACGCAGCAGCTCCGGCCGGATCGTCCGCTCGGGGCCCCAGTCGGCACCGTGCGCGGCGTCGTTGGCAGGGTCGTCGGGATTCGCGTTCGGCCCCACCCATGCCAGCGCCCGGCTCGAGGCGTCGCGGGCGAGAGTGACCTCGGCGGCCGTCAGATCGCCGAAGCGCGCGCGCGCGAGCTCGAGGAGCTGCGCGGCGCCGGCCGGCGCGGCGCTCGCCGGGAGGGCGAGTAGCAGCACGAGCATGGCCGCATTGCCGACCGATCCCGGCATCCCTCCCTTTGATGCGCCCGCCACGACGAGGGTGCGACGCATAGCACGCCGGCGCGGCGCAGCGCACGCCCGCAGCACGCCGACGGTCAGCCGAGGCGCTCGGGACCCTGCGGCACCGTCTCCCAGAACTCCGGATCGTGCCCGAACATGATGCGCGCGCCGTCCGCCTGCATCGCCCGGAGGCGCTCGAGCACCGCGAGCGTGGCGTCGCGGTCGGCGCGCACACCGGGCAGGTGGAGATCCTCGAGCGACCGCCGCATGTAGCAGGCGTCGCCGCACAGGACGAACTCGCCCCGCGCCGTCCGCACCCGCAGGGATTGATGGCCGGGCGTGTGGCCGTAGGTCGGCACGCAGCTGACCGTGCCGTCGCCGAAGAGATCGTGCTCGCCGTCGAGCCGGCGGACGCGCTGACCGGTGTCGAAGTCGACCTTGCGGTAGGCGGGGTCGTCGTCGGGAAGCGCCATGGCGTGCTCCCACTCGCGGCGCTGGACGACGACCTCGGCGTTCGGCGCCTGGGCGTTGCCGCCGGCGTGGTCGTAATGCAGGTGCGAGTTGACGATGTGCGTGACCTCGGCCGGTGCGACCGCGACCGTCGCCAGCCGGGCGGCGATCTCCTCACCGGGATGGAAGTGGAACGTCGTGTACCGCAGGCTGTCGGGAGCTGCGTATCCTTCGGGGTCGGTCTGGGTGCGCGGGTTGAGGCCGCTGTCGAAGAGCACGCGGCCGCGTGGGTGGACGATCAGATAGGACGGGATGGGGACCGTGATGCGCCCGTGCGTGCCTTCGAGCAGGAACCCCTGCGGGATCGTGAGCAGGCCGCAGGTGTAGGCGTACAGCTCGACCGTCATCTCATGCGCCGGCCGTGACCGACTGCGCCGGAGACTCCCCGGCGCGGCGGAGCGCGACCAGCGACTGCGTGCGGAAGGCCTCCTCCGTCAGACCGAGATCGAACACGCCCTCCTCCAGCCACGCATGCCGGCCGCCCATCACGCTGGTCGCGACGCGGTTCTTCACCGGGTCGTCGTTGCTCCAGAGCTCGTGGAAGAGCCGGCGCACCTTGCGGCGCGAGTTGCGACAGAAGAGATCGGCGAGCTCGACCGCCTGCTCGGCCTCGGGGTGGCGCGCGTCGAGCATGCCCCGGGCGCGGCACGAGCGCGGCCGACATCGCGAACAGCTCCATCACCACGTCCACGGCGCGGAAGAGGAATCCCTGCTTGCGCTCCATCTTGGCCTGGTAGACCGCCATGCCGTGGAAGCTCTCGCGCGCGAGCTTGCGGCAGCTGCGCTCGACGAACCGCAGGTGCGGCGCGAGCGTGCCCCAGTCGCCGTACTGCGAAGGGTGCGCCGAGGCCCTTCAGCCAGAGGGGCGGATACCACTTGGCGTAGAAGCCGAGGATGCCGCCGAGCGCGCCGAGCTTCTCGTTCGTGCCCGTTCTTGGGGTCGATCATGGCGCCGGCGACCTCGAGGTGCTTGTCGACGGCCTCGCGCGCCATGAAGAGGTGCATGATCTCGCTCGAGCCCTCGAAGATGAGGTTGATGCGGCTGTCGCGCATCATGCGCTCGACCGGGATCGGATGCTCGCCGCGGCCGCGCAGCGAGCTCTCGGTCTCGTAGCCGCGTCCGCCGCGCATCTGCAGCGTCTTGTCGACGATCTCCCACGCCCGCACCGTGTTCCACTCCTTGGCGGCCGCCGCCTCGAGGCGGATGTCGTAGCCGCCGCGGTCGGCCATCTGGCTGGCGAGCCTCCACACCGAGTCCATCGCGAACGTCGTCGCCGCCATGTCGGCGATCACGTGGGCGACCGCCTCGTGCTTCCAGATCGGCACGCCCCATTGGTGGCGCGCGTTCGCCCAGCCGCGGCAGATCTTCAGACACTGCTTCGCGATGCCGGCGCAGCACGCCGGCAGCGTGAGGCGGCCGGTGTTCAGCGTGGTGAGCGCGATGCGCAGGCCCTTGCCTTCCTCGCCGATCAGGTTCTCGCGCGGCACGCGGACGTCGCGGAAGCTGATCACGCCGTTGGCGAGCGCTTTCAGCCCCATGAAATGGCAACGGTACTCGACCTTCACGCCCGGCCAGTCGGTCTCGACGATGAAGGCGCTGATCTTCTTGTCTGACCGGATCGCGCGCCATCACCACGAGCAGCTCGGCGAGGGTGCCGTCGGTGCACCAGAGCTTCTCGCCGTTCAGGACGAAGACGTCGCCGTCGCGCTCGCGCGGTGGTGGAGAGGCTGGCGGGATCGGAGCCGACGTGCGGCTCCGTGAGCGCGAACGCCGAGATCGCGCCCGCGGCACAGCGCGGCAGGTACTTCTTCTTCTGCTCCGGCGTGCCGAAGAGCTTGAGCGGCTGCGGCACGCCGATCGATTGGTGCGCCGAGAGCAGCGCGCTCACGTTGTTGTCGGTGCTGCCGATCATCTCCATCGACCTTGCAGTACTCGGAGACGGTGAAGCCGAGGCCGCCGTACTCCTTCGGGATCTTCATCCCGAAGGCGCCGAGCTTCCGGAGGCCGTCGATCACGTGCTCGGGATACTCGCCCGTCTGATCGATCGCGACGCTGTCGACCTGATCGTGCAGGAAGCTCGAGAGCTGGCCGTAGAAGCGCGGCGAACTCCGGCCGCTCCTCGCTGCTCCAGCGGAAACGGGTGGATCAACGGCAGCAGGAAGTTGCCGAGGAAGAGCTCGCGCAGGAAGGTCCGGCCGGCCCAGACCGGTCTCGCGCGCCTGCTCGGCGACCTGCCGGGATTCCTGCTCGCTCGTGACCTGGGGCTCACGTGTGACCGGGGGGGGGCTCGCGACCTGGGGCTCGCTCATGGGGCTACTCTCCTGGCCATATGGTTGGGGCTGCCATACGGCGGCTGCGGTCGAACGTCGATCTTGCGTTCTCTACCGCGAACGGCGAGGGCGTGGCCAGGGCTCGGCGCCGGCTCGCCGCAGGACCCTGCCGCGACCTGGCCAGGCGGCGGGCGGGCGGTCGCGATGCCGAGTGCAAATCGGTGCGCGTTGCCGTAGAGGGTCAGGCGCTGCGCGACGAGCGCCGTCGCTGCGTGCGATCGCCAGGCGCACCCGTCGCGGGAGACCGCCGCGCGCCGCTAGTCCACCGTCCAGGTATCGCCGCGGGTGAAGAGCTTGTCGAGGTCGGGCGACTTCGAGGCGGAGGCGGTGAGCTGCACGTTGACGGCCTCGTCGTAGGTGGCGCGCTCGGCCGCGTGGAAGACACCGATCGGCGTCGGGAACTCCGGCGGCTGCATGCGGGAGAGGAAGTAGGCGAGCGTCCGGTCCTGCTCGTCGTGCACCAGCAGGTCGCTCTCGCGCACGCCTTCCCCGAGGGCCACGACCTCGGGACGGAGACCGGAGCCGAGACGGATGCCCTTGTCGCGGTGCTTGCCGAATACCAGGGGCTTGCCGTGCTCGAGGATGAGCTGGTGCTCCGCCTTCTGCTCCTTCTCGGTGAGGTCCTCGAACGCGCCGTCGTTGAAGATGTTGCAGTTCTGGAGGATCTCGACGAACGACGTACCGCGATGCGCGTGCGCGCGACGCAGGATCTCCTGCAGGTGCTTGGCCTCGACGTCGAGCGAGCGGGCGACGAACGTTGCGTCGGCGCCGAGCGCCAGCGCGATCGGATGGAAGGGATGATCGACCGAGCCGCCCGGAGTCGACTTGGTGATCTTGCCGACCTCCGAGGTCGGCGAGTACTGCCCCTTGGTCAGTCCGTAGATGCGATTGTTGAACATCAGGATGTTGAGGTCGACGTTCCGCCGCAGGACGTGGATCAGGTGATTGCCGCCGATCGACAGTGCGTCGCCGTCGCCGGTGACGACCCACACCGACAGCTCCGGCCGCGTCGCCTTGAGCCCGGTCGCGATCGCCGGCGCGCGGCCGTGGATCGTGTGGAAGCCGTAGGTGTTCACGTAGTACGGAAACCGGCTCGAGCAGCCGATGCCCGAGAGGAAGACGAAGCGCTCGCGCGGGATGCCGAGATCGGGCAGGACGCGTTGCACCTGCGCCAGGATCGCGTAGTCGCCGCAGCCGGGACACCAGCGGACGTCCTGATCGGACTCGAAGTCCTTGCGGCTGAGCGCCTGCGGAGTGGTGGCGGCCCCGGCGGTCATGCGCGCTCCGCGAGCAGCGTGTGTGCCCGGGCCACGATCTCCGACTGCTTGAATGGGCGCCCCTGGATCTTGTTGAGCCCGTGCGCGTCCACGAGATACTCGGCGCGGATCAGCCGCACCAGCTGGCCGAGGTTCATCTCCGGCACCAGCACCCGGCGATAGCGGCCGAGGATGGCGCCCAGATCGGGCGGTAGCGGGTTCAGGTAGCGCAGATGGGCGTGCGCCACCTTGGCGCCGCCGCCCGTCAGCTCCTGGACGGCCCCTTCGATCGCGCCGTACGTGCTGCCCCAGCCGAGGACGAGGAGGTCGCCCTCCGTCGCGCCGGTCACCTCGGTCGGCGGGATCTCGGCGACGATCCCGGCGATCTTGCGCGCGCGAACGCGCACCATGTGCTCGTGGTTGACGGGCGCGTAGCTCACGTTTCCCGTCACGTCCTCGCGCTCGAGGCCGCCGATGCGGTGCTCGAGGCCGGGTGTGCCGGGAATGACCCACGGCCGCGCCAGCGAGTCGGGGTCGCGCATGTAGGGTTGGTAGCCCTCGGGATCGCTGCGGAACACCACCGGAATGGGCGGCAGATCGGCGGCGCGCGGCACGCGCCACGGTTCGGCGCCGTTCGCGATGTAGCCGTCGGACAGCAGCACCACCGGCGTCATGTAGCGGACGGCGATCCGCACGGCCTCGAACGCGGTCGCGAAGCAGTCGGCCGGCGTGGCTGCCGCGAGGATCGGGAGCGGGCACTCGCCGTGACGGCCGTACATCGCCAGCAGGAGATCGGCCTGCTCCGTCTTGGTCGGCAGGCCGGTCGAAGGCCCGCCGCGCTGGATGTCGGTCACGACGATCGGCAGCTCGACCATGACGGCCAGGCCCATGGTCTCCGCCTTGAGGTTCATGCCGGGACCGCTCGTGGTGGTGATCGCAATGGCGCCGCCGAACGCGGCGCCGAGCGCCGCGCCGATGGCGGCGATCTCGTCCTCCGCCTGGAACGTGTAGACGCCGTACTGCTTGTAGGTCGAAAGCTCGTGGAGGATGTCGCTCGCCGGCGTGATCGGGTAGCTGCCGAGGAAGAGCGGCCGACCGGCGCGCCGTGCCGCCGCGACGAAGCCGAGGGCGGTTGCGGTGTTGCCGGTGACGTTGCGGTACGTGCCGGGCGCGATCTGCGCCGGTCGCACCTCGTACGAGGTGTGGAAGAGCTCCGTCGTGTCGCCGAAGTTGTAGCCGGCCTTCAGCACCCGCGCGTTGGCGTCCGCGAGCGCCGGCGTCTTCGCGAACTTCTCGGCGATCCAGTCGAGCGTCGGCTCGATCGGGCGATGGAACAGCCACGACGTCAGGCCGAGCGCGAAGAAGTTCTTGCAGCGCACGGTGGCCTTGTTCGACAGGCCCGAGCCGGCGAGGGCGTTGGTCGTGAGCTTCGTGACGTCGACCTCGAACACCTGGAACCGCGCCAGGCTGCCGTCGCGAAGCGGGTTGGTGGAATACTCGGCCTTGCGGAGATTGGCGTCGGTGAAGGTTTCGCCGTCGACGATCAGCATGCCGTTCGGCTTCAGCTCGTCGAGGTTCACCTTGAGGGCGGCGGGATTCATCGCCACCAGCACGTCGCACACGTCGCCCGGGGTGAAGACCTCGTGCGAGGAGAAGCGCAGCTGGAACCCGCTCACTCCGGCGAGCGTGCCGGCGGGCGCGCGAATCTCGGCGGGGAAGTCGGGTAAGGTGCTGAGATCGTTGCCGGCGAACGCCGTCTCGATCGTGAACTGCGTGCCGGCGAGCTGCATGCCGTCGCCGGAGTCGCCGGCGAAACGGATGACGACTGTCTCGAGCTCTTCACGCGCCTTCGGGCGTCGTGCTGCCGCATCCTCCGGAGGTGACAACTGGGGCTCCCCCTTCCGGGCCGCGCCGCTCGGCCGGCCCCTCGAGGCCGTCGGGGCCATCGAGTCGCCACCATTCTAGGGGAGCGGGGAAAGGGATTACAACTATGGAACCCGCGGGCCTCCGCTCACCTACGACGTCGCGAGCGCGGTGCGTCGTACGTCGGGCGTGCGACGTGGCACGCGCGCGGGCAGCGCCGCGTCACGCTCCGCGACGTCGGGCGCGGGGAGCGCCGCCTCGAGCCCGTGGTGCGCACCGGGGCGGTATGCCGGCACGAGCGTCTGCAGGAGGCGGAGTGCGGTACGGGTATCGCCGCCGAGGGCGCGCTCCAGGTCGGGCAGCCAGGTCTCGGGGCGCGGCGCACCGGTGCTGCGGCGCAGGACGTTGATGCGATCGTGATACGTGGTGGCGATCGCCTCCTCGTCGGCGACCAGCTCCTCCGTCATCTTCTCGCCGGGGCGCAGGCCGGTGAACACGATCTCGATGTCCTCCTCCGGCTCGAAGCCCGAGAGACGGATCATGTTGCGCGCGAGGTCGACGATGCGCACGGGCTCGCCCATCTCGAGGACGAAGATCTCGCCGCCCTGCCCGAGGGTCGCGGCCTGCAGGATCAGCTGCACGGCCTCGGGGATCGTCATGAAGTAGCGCGTCACCTCGGGGTGGGTGACGGTGACCGGGCCGCCGCGCGCGATCTGCTCGCGGAAGAGCGGGACGACGCTGCCGTTCGATCCGAGCACGTTGCCGAAGCGCACGGCGACGAAGCGGCAGCCGCCGTTCTGCATGCCCTGCACGCACCATCTCGGCGATGCGCTTGGTGACGCCCATGACGCTGGTCGGCCGCACGGCCTTGTCGGTCGACACCAGCACGAACTCGCGCGTGCCGTGGCTGATCGCCGCCTGCGCGACGTTGCGCGTGCCGAGGACGTTGTTGCGCACCGCCTCGAGGACGTTCCGCTCCGCGAGCGGCACGTGCTTGTAGGCGGCGGCGTGGAACACCAGCTCCGGCCGGTGCGCCGCGAACACGGCCGTCGAGCTGGTCGGGAGCAGGATGTCGCCGAGCACCGGCTCGAGGCGGACCTCGGGGAAGCGCGCGCGCAGCTCCATCTCGAGCGCGAACATGCCGTTCTCGTGGCGATCGTAGAGGACGAGCAGCTCCGGCTCGTAGCCCGGCGATCTGGCGGCAGAGCTCGGAGCCGATCGAGCCCGCGGCGCCGGTCACCAGCACCCGCTTGCCGCGCGACGAACGCGCGCGACGCGCGGCAGGTCGAGATGGACGGGCTCACGCGCCAGCAGGTCGTCGACCTTGCACCTCGCGCATCTGCGTGTACATGACGCGCCCCTCGACGAGCTCGCCGAGGCGTCGGGAGCACGCGCGAGCGCACGCCGGCGTCGCGGCAGTGCTGGACGATCGTGCGCAGGAGCGCGCCGGGCGCCGACGGGATCGCGACCAGCACCTCGCCGATCTCGTGCTGCGGCGACGAGCGCCGGCAGGTCGTCGATGCGGCCGAGCACCGGCGTGCCGCCGACGCGCAGGCCGAGCTTCGCCGGGTCGTCGTCGACGAAGCCGACCACGGCGAGCTTCGAGGCGGCCGCGCTGCTCGATCTCCTGCGAGCAGCCGGATGCCGGCCGAGCCGGCGCCGCACGATCAGCGCGAGCTGCTCGATGCGGCGGACGAGCGGCCGCTCGCGGCGCTCGCGGAGCCAGCGCGGATCGGCGAGGCGCGATGCCGCCAGTGGCGCCGGTGCAGAGCAGGAGGTCGAGGAGGAAGACGGCGCGCGGAAAGCCGTGGAGGCCGCGCAGGAAGACCATCGACGGTCAGGAACAGCGCCGAGCCCAGCAGGTTGCCGCGCACGATGTCCTCGACGTCGCGCACGCTGACGTGGCGCCACGAGCCGGAGAACAGGCCGCACATCCAGAAGCCGAGCAGCTTGCAGGCGAGCAGCGAGCGGCAGGGTCGTGACGCAGGTCCACGCCGCAGTGCGCCGGGATCGCGAGATCGAAGCGCAGCGCGAAGGCGAGGACGTAGGCGAGCGGCGGCGATCGTCAGGTGGACGCGCCACGGCCGCGGCGCGTGCGATGGCGCGAGCAGGAACCCGGAGAGGCGCCGCGCTCATGCGGACACCTCGCAGCGCCGCGACGCGTCGCAGCGGCGTCGTCGCAGGACCTCGCGGAGCGCGCCGCAGACGGTGTCGACCTGGGCCTCGGTCATCGTGCCGAAGAAGGGCAGCGCGAGGCAGGTGGCGCCGGCCGCCTCCGCGACCGGGAAGTCGCCCGGCCGGAAGCCGAACCGTTGGCGATAGAAGGGCTGCAGGTGGATCGGCGGGAAGTAGGCGCGCGCCGGGATGCCGCGCGCGCGCGAGCGCTTCGATCACGCGCGTCGCGATCGATCGTCGTCGCGAGCCGTACCACGTAGACGAACCAGCTCATGCGCGTCGTCCAGGGCGCCGGCACGGGCAGGGTCAGCTCCTCGACGTCGGCGAGGCGCGCCTCGTACCACGCGGCGACCCGGGCGCGGCGCGCGAGAATCTCGTCGAGGCGCTCGATCTGGACGACGCCGAGCGCCGCGCTCAGCTCGTCGAGACGGTAGTTGTAGCCGAGCCGGGTGTGGGCGAGCCAGCCGTCGAAGACGTCGCGGCCCTGGTTGCGGAGGCTGCGGAAGAGCGCGTCCCACGCCTCGTCGCGGGTGACGATCATGCCGCCTTCGCCGGTCGTGATCTGCTTGTTCGGGTAGAAGGCGAACACGCCCGCCGTCGCCGAGCGCTGCCGACCGGGCGCCCCTTGTAGTCCGCGCCGATCGCCTCGCAGGCGTCCTCGATGACCGGAATGCCGTGGCGCGCGGCCGAGCGCCAGGATCGGGTCCATGTCCGCGGCCTGGCCGAAGACGTGGACCGGCAGGATCGCGCGGACGCGCCGCGCGTCGTCGCTGCGCAGGAGGCCGCGCAGCGTGCGCGCCAGGGCTTCGGGATCGATGGTGAGCGTCTGCGGATCGACGTCGACGAAGACCGGCCGCGCGCGCTCGTAGAGCACGCAATTCGCGGAGGCGACGAAGCTGAACGGCGTGGTCAGGACGAGGTCGCCCTCGCCGACGCCGGCCGCGATCATGCAGAGATGGAGGCCGGCGGTGCCGCTGCTGACGCGCGACCCGTGCGGCGCGCCGACGTCGCGCGGCGACGCCGCGCTCGAACCGCTCGAGCGCGCGGGCCGAGGGCGAGGATCGGCGTGCGCAGGACGTCGGTCACGGCGGCGACGCTCGGCCTCCGTGATGTCGGGCTCACTCATAGGAATGGTCATCACGCTTCCCACCCTCCCAATTCGTCGCGCGCCCGGCTTGCCGAGCCGGATGGGCGGTGCCATGCACGAGCGTGATGCTTCCGGTCGTACTGGCCGCCGCCCTCTGGCACGCGACGACGTCGCTCCGTATTCCGAACGGGGAGGCGCGCACCCTCGAGCTGCCGGCGGTCGGCGTCCCCGCGCGGCTCGTGCTCCGCGTGCGTGCCGACTACTGGCGTCCCGCCGGCTCCAACCACCTGCTGCGCATCGTGCTGAACGGCCGCGTCGTGACGTCGATGCGCGACCGCCGCGCGCCGCGATCGCGCGACGCCGCGGCCGGAATCCGACGGCCGCAAGCGATTCGACTTCGGACGCTGGCGCGTGGCGCAGGGGCCCACGTCCGGCCCGCGGAGCGCGCTCGCGCTCGACGTCTCCGACTTGCTCCGGCCGGACGGGCCGAACGTCCTGTCGCTGGAATGCGCCTCGGTGGGCTCGCTCGGCCCCACCCCGCTGGTCGTCGAGGATCTCCGGCTCGAGCCCGCGGACGCGGCTCCGGCCGTGCCCCCACCCGACTGGCTGACGCCGCGGCTGCGCCTGCCCCCGCCGCCCCGCTTCGAGGTGGAGGCGGATCGCGCCGCCGTGCGCCTCTCCTGGAAGGGACGGCGCCACGACGTGCGCACGACCGTCACCGGCGGCGCGCACGCATGGGAGCGCGGCGTCGAGCGGCTCGCGACGCACGTCGTGGTGCGGGACACGTTCGCCAACACGACCGATCACACGATCGGGCTGCACATCCGGTACTTCGTCGCCACCGACGCGACCTGGATCCATCTCGGAGGCCGCACCGACCCGGACATCAGCGACGCATACAGCCCGTGGAATCCGACCGTCTTCACGCCGACCGATGGCGGCGGAATCGGATTGGTCGCCGAGGACGACGTCCTGCGGCAGCAGCTGTACGTCGACTTCGACCCTGCGTCCGGGACCGCCGGCATGCGGACCGACATGCTCTGTCTCGGGCCGGGCGAGACCCAGACGCTCGTCTGGAGCGTCTATCCCGTCGGCAGCGACGACTACTGGGACTTCATCAACAGCGTCCGCGCCGATTGGCGGGTGAACCGCACCGTGCCCGGGTCGTTCATCTGGTTCACGCCCGACGCCATCCTCGACATGCCCCCGGAGGCGCTCCGCGCCGCGCTCGCGCGGCAGGGCACGTCGATCGCGGCCATGCTGGGCGGCTGGGTCGATCGCCGGCGACCGGAGCGGCCGCCCCTGATCGGCTTCGGCACCTACGTTCTCGGCGCGGAGTTCGCCGACTACCGGAGGCGCATCCGTCGGGCGGTCGGCGCGCTCAGGGCGGCGCGGCCGGGCCTGCGCGTGCTCCTCTACTTCGACGCGCAGCGCGACAGCGCGCCCGACGCCACCAGCCGCTTCGCGGACAGCGTGCTCCGCGGCCTCGACGGCCAGACGGAGCAGGTCGACTGGGGCGGCCGGTACTCGCCGGCCTGGGGCATGGTGCCGACCGCCGACGACGGCTTCGGGCGGGCGCTGCACGGGGTCGTCGCGGCGATGCGCGAGCTCGGCGCCGACGGCGTCTACTGGGACGAGATGGACGGCGTCGATTTCCGCGCGCCGCGCGCGACCAGCAGCCGTTGGGACGGACGGAGCTGCGTCCTCGGCGCCGACGGCTCGGTGCAGGCGAAGGTCGGCCTGGTCAATCTCCTCAGCGAGCCGGTGAAGCTCGAGTACGCCGACGCGGGCATGGTGCTCGGCAACGTCCCGCCCACCACGCGCCGCTTCACCGATCGCGCCGACCTGCGCATGGTCGAGGCGCATCACGCCGAGTCGTGGGCCGCCTTCGCGCAGCTGTCCTCGCCGCTCGGCTACACCGGCGACCGCGCGGACTGGGCGATGGTGCTGCAGAAGATCGACGAAGGGCTGCTCGTGGCCGGGAGCCGACTCGACTACTCGTACGACATCCTCGCCCGGATGTTTCCCCTGACGCCCGAGTACATCCAGCCGGGGACGCTGCGCGGCCGCGAGCGCATCGTCACGACCCGGGCCGGCATCCACGGCTGGCGGAGCTGTCCCGGGGCGGTCCATGCTTTTCGCTATGATCGCGTCGGTCACGAGCATCCTGCTCCCTGGCACGTGAAGCGTCGGCACGGCGGGGCGTTCCTGCGTGTCGACATCGCGGTGGGCGAGGCGGCCGTCATCGAGTGTCACCGCTGACCAGGCGGGCGCGCTCGCCCGGGACCCGGTTGCCGGGGATCGTGCCCGCCCGCGGCCGGGCCTCGCCCGCGGGCACGCCGACGTAGGTCCTGCCCGCGTCGAGCGACTCGATCACCACTCCCCCGGCTCCGACGACCGCCCAGGCGCCGACGCTGAGGCCGGGGATCACGACCGAGCCGGTCCCGAGCTCGCAGCCCTCGCCGATGGTGACGTTGCCGGCGAGATGCGTGTCGGGGTGGAGCGTGGCGAAGTCGTGCACCGTCCCCTCGTGGGCCACCTGTGCGTGCATGTTGATCGTCGCGAAGCGGCCGATCTGCACGTTCACCGTGAGCACGGCGCCCGCGGCGACGTACGAGCCCGCCGCGACGCGCGTGTTCGGGCCGATCGTGGCGCGCGGATGCACCACGGTCGCCCAGGCGAGGCCGGCCGCCGCCAGACGGCGCGCCACCGCGCGCTTCGCGTCCGGCAGGCCGATGCCCATCACCAGGCGTACGCCGTCTCCGCCGGCGTACGCCGCGATCGCGTCGAGGCCGCCGACGATCGGCCCGAGGCCGCAGGCGACCTCGCCGCACGGCAGGCGGTCGTCGAAGAAGAAGAGCTCGGCGACCTCACCGCGGGCGCGCGTCTCCTCGACGAGCGACCAGGCGACCTCCTGCGCGTGGCCGGCGGCTCCGATGACGAGGTACCGCATGGCTAGTGCGAGCCCTCCAGCGAGGTCGTGCCGAGGAACTCGGGCATCGTGGCGTGGCCGCGGGCGCCGATGCCGTCACGGCGCACGACGGCGACCAACGTCCGCCACAGGACCCAGAGGTCGAGGCGGAGGCCGCGGTGGTCGACGTACCAGACGTCGAACGCGAACTTCTCGTCCCAGGAGAGGCCGTTCCGTCCCTTCACCTGCGCGAGCCCGGTGATCCCCGGCAGCGCCTCGTGCCGCCGCCGTTGCTCCGTCGAGTAGCGCGGGAGGTAGCAGGGCAGGAGCGGGCGCGGCCCGACGAGCGACATGTCGCCGCGCAGCACGTTCCAGAGCTGCGGCAGCTCGTCGAGGCTCGAGGCGCGCAGCCAGCCCCCGACGGTCGTGAGCCGCTCGCCATCGCGTGCCGACACGCCGTCGCCGCCCCTCGACGGCCGCATGGTGCGAAGCTTCATCAGGGTGAACGCGCGGTCGTGGAGCCCGATGCGCGTCTGCCGGAACAGGATCGGCCGGCCCATCGTGAGCGCGATCGCCAGCGCGGCGAGCGCCAGGAAGGGAGCGGCCAGCACGAGCAGCAGGAGCGCGCCCGTCACGTCCAGAACGCGCTTCAAGGCGTATGGCCGGACCGCCGCGCGCGCACCCGGGCGGAGCAGCTCGCGATAGAGCGTGAGGACGCGGTCGCACACCCGCCGCTCGTCGAATTGCACGCGGGCGCGCTGCCGCGCCGCCGCGCCCATCCGGGCGCGCCGCTGCGGATCGGCGCAGAGCGCCGCGACCGCGCCGTGCAGCGCCTCGCCGTCGCCCGGCGGCACGAGCAGCCCGGTCTCGCCGTCGGCCACGGCCTCGCGACAGCCGCGAATCCGCGTCGACACGGCGGGGATGCCCATCGCGCTCGCCTCGACGAGCGAGCGCGGGAAGCCCTCGCGATAGGTCGGCAGGACGACGAGATCCGCGGCGGCGTAGATCTCCGGCATGTCGCGGCGGTCGACCAGGATGGTGAGCCGGCCCTCGAGGCCCGCCGCCGCGGGATCGACATGGACCGCGTCGCGCTCGCGCAGCGAGGTGCCGACGACGAGGAAATGGACGTCGGCCCGCTCGTGTGCGAGGCGCCGTGCCAGCGCGAGAAAGTCCGGGTAGCCCTTCTCGCGGGTGAAGCGCGCGATCATCGCGACGACCAGGGCGCCCGACGGTAGCCCGAGCCGTGCGCGCAGCGCTTCGCGGTCCGTGGCGGCCGCGATGCGGTCCGGATCGAAGCGGGCGAGGTCGATGCCCTGGCCGAGATGCCGGATCTTCCGCGGCCGGCACATCCGCTGGGCGATGGCGCGGTCGACGTCCTCCGCGCTCTGCGACAGCAGGGCCGAGGCGAGCACGCACGTGGCGCGGTCGACGGCGGCGAGCGCCGCGCGGCGCGGCATCGCCACCATGTCGTGGCCGAGCAGGCCGTGGATGGTGTTCACGATGTGCGGCACACGGGCGAGCCGCGCCGCCAGCTGCGCCAGCAGCGCCGTCTTCGGCGTATGGGTGTGGACGAGGGCGAAGCGCTCGCGGCGGAACAGGCGAAGGAGCGCCGCCACCGCGCGCACGTCCTGCAGCGGGCGCAGCAAGCGCGTGAGCGGTACCTCGTGCGTCGGAAAGCCGTCCCGCGCCAGCTCGTCGAGGTAGGGTCCCGGTCCCGCGATGCAATGCACCTCGAAGCCGTGGTCGCGCAGATGGTCGAGCTGCGCCCGCAAGAGGACGCGGAACGACTCCGGTACGTTCGCGGCGATCGCGATCTTGCGATGGGACGCGGGGATCGTCATGCGGATCGCGCGGCGGAAGCCGCCATCGCCCTCGCGGCAACGGGTCGCGCCACGGCCGGTCGCCACAGCGCGACCAGCGTGCACGCGGTGAGCAACGCGCAATCCTGGAGGAACATGAACATCACCTGGCTCAGATCGAGCAGGTAGAGGGCCGTCACGAGGAGGATGGCGAGCGGAGCCAGGAGGTGGCGGGCGTCGCCCGGCCGCAGCGAGTCGATGCTGCGGCGGACGAAGCCGATCACCACGCCGAACGCGATGTACGCGATCGGCACCCCCGACCAGCCGAAGTTGAGCAGGGTCTCGCCCGTCAGACCGAAGACGCGGCTGTTCGGCACGTCGCCGTCACGGACGGCGATGCGTCCCTCCTGCAGCTCGGCGTATGCCTCCTGGGCGCCGCGCGGGCGGGTCGGCCAGATCGAGCGCGGGATGAAGAGCGCCGCACCGACGTACGTGCCGCCGAGCTTGAGCTCGTACTCGGGGTTGGCGGCGTACATCGTCCACAGCTCCTCCATCTGGACGTCGGCGCGCGCCAGATCGCCGAGGAGCAGCCACCCGACGTCGCGCCCCGTCTGCTGCTCCGCCTGCGCCAATCCACCGGCGCCCGAGAGCGCGGTTGCCACGCCCTCGCGTCCGGCGCCCTTGTAGAAGCTGTAGACGAACGAGAACGCGAGCGCCGCGGCGAGGCCGAGCAGCACCGCGCGGATGCGGAAGCGACGGACGAGGAAGTGGCAGAAGCCGGCCGCGAGGAACATCCCGCCGAGCATGCTGAGACGGCTGCCGTGGAGGCCGGCCCACGCGAGGTGCAGGACGGCGAAGCCGGCGAGCAGCGGGACGACCAGATAGCCGCTCGGCCCGGTGCGGGAGCGCGTCAGCGCGATCAGGACCTCGAGCAGCGCGATCAGCGGGAAGGGCCACGCCAGCATGAGGAACATGCCCATGCCCTCGAACTGCTCGCTGCGGGCCTCGTAGGCCTCGATCAGACCCGAGGGCCCGCCGAAGTGCCGCAGCAACTGCACCTGGGCCGCCACCGCGACGACCGCGCCGAGCGCGAGGGCGAGCGCGAGTCGGGCGCGGCGAACGCGCAGGATCGGGCGCGGCCGCGGCGGCGTGGCGATCGTCCATCGGTACGCCAGCTCGAAGCACGCCAGGCCAACGACGTTCACCAGGGCGAGGCGTCCGAACCACTCCCAGGGATCCTGCGGGACGCGCACGAGCGGCGTGTACCAGTCCCACAGCAGGTGCAGGGCCGGCGCGATGAACGTGTTGTGGAAGACGAACATGGTCACGACCGACTTCGGATCGAAGGCATCGGCCCGCCCGCGCAGCCAGCGGACCAGCGTGGGGGCCTCGATCGCGCCGCAGAGTCCGAGCGGCACGAGCGCCCAGTGCGCCCGTCCGGTGGCATGCACGAGATAGACGCAGACGCCGACGGCCACGATCCAGCCGGTCGCCGTGTCGACCGTGACGAGCGGCGCCGCCGCGCGCACGCGTCCGCCGTGCCGGGTGCGCGCGGCGCGACCGACCGACGTCGCCGGCGAGCGGACGTCGCTCATGCCGGCACCGCCTCCGTCGCCTGCCGGGGTGCGGGCGCGTCGTTGCCGACGTCCGCCGTCTTCGCCGCGCTCACGAAGAGGTAGATCGCGGCGAGGCAGGCGGTCTGCATGGCGACCGCCACGAGCAGCGCCCAGGCGGCGCCGACGAGGCCGAACCGCGGCACCAGGAGCCGGCTGCCGACCCAGGAGGCGGCCAGCGTGAGCATTGCGACGGCGAGCTGCTCGGGGAAGCGCCGCGCCGCCGTGATGCTGCAGCAGAGCGCGCTCGCCACGTAGCCGACCGCCGCCACGATCGAGAGCCAGATGAGGACGTCGACGTGTGCCGCGTACTCGGGCGCGTAGAGCAGGGTCAGCACGGGGCGGCCGACCGTCGCCGCGCCGGCGATGGTGAGGAGGCCCATGCCGCAGGCGAGTCCCATCGTCCGGCGCGACAGGCGGCGGTAGGCGTCGCGGTCGGCGTTGAAGAGATGCGCGAGCCGCGGGCTCACCGCGGCCCAGAGGGCCATGACCGGCTGATTCCCTGCCATCATGAGGTACGCGATCGCCGCGAAATGACCGAGCGCGCGCGCGCCGCCGTGCGCCTCGACCGCATAGCGCGGCACGTTCGTCGTCAGGCTCTGCAGCCCCGCCACGACGCCCATCGGCAGCGCCACCCAGGCGAGGCTCCCGAGCGGGCGCGGGCGCAGCACCGGGCGGATGACTGCGAGCCGGCGGGCGACGCGCAGATCGTAGCCCGCGAGCAGCGCGCCCCAGGCGAGCGCCATCGCGACCGTCGCGGCCAGCACGCTGCCCGTGAGCCAGAGCACGAGCGCCACGCTCGCCACGCTGAGGGCGCCCTTCAACAGCATCGAGAGCGCGACGCGGCGCAGATCCTCGTGCTGCTGCAGCAGGCCGAAGACGATGTCGCTGCCGGCCTCCAGGGCCTTCGCGACCGCGATGACCATGATGAGGCACACGACGGCGCGCGAGTAGCCGGCGCTCACACAGACGGCGGCGATCGTCAGCAGGGCGAGGAGCGTCGCCGCGAGGCGGAGGCCGAGGTAGGTCGCGAAGCGGAAGTCGCCGCGCGCATCGGTCGCCTGGACGATCCGCAGCTGCATGCTGGCGGCGATCATCACCGGCGCCGTCACCGCCAGCCCGAGCGCGAATCGTCCCACGTCCTCGGCCGACGAGAGCTTGGCGAGCACCACGAGCACGCCCCACTGGCACGCGGCGTAGCCGACGTTCCCCACCGCGGCCCAGAGCACGTTCCGTCGCAGCGACGGAGCCGGCCGCGGCGCCGCCGGCGGTTTGCCTGCAGACGCCGGGCGCTCGTGCCGGTAGAGTCGAGGGGCATGCGGGGTCGGACCCTCTTCAGGATCGCGCGGCCGCTGTTGATCGGGCTCGCCGCCGTCTTCGCCCTGCTGCCGCGCGGCGTGGCGCGCCTGCTCATGACGTTCGCGCGCGGCATCCCCACCCGGCTCGGCATCGCGTTGCGGTACGCGCTGCTGCGACGGCTGGCGCGCCGCTGCGGCGACTGTGTCGCCATCCACGAGGGCGTCTACCTGTTCCGCCTCGAGCGGGCGGACCTCGGTGACAACGTCTCCATTCATCCGATGTGCTACCTCGACGCGACCGGCGGACTGACGATCGGCAACGACGTCTCGATCGCCCACGGGGCGACGATTCTCACGACCGAGCATGACTACACGCGCTCCGAGCTGATGATCCGGGATGCGCCCGTCATCGAAGCCGCAGTCGTGCTCGGCAACGACGTGTGGGTCGGCGCGGGCGCACGCATACTCGCGGGCGTTCGGATCGCCGACCACGCGGTGGTCGGCGCGGGGGCGGTGGTGACGCGTGACGTGCCGGCGGGGCAGGTGGTCGCCGGCGTCCCGGCCCGCGCGCTCACGTCGGCGGCGCAACGGCGCCGCTCCGGTACGGCATGAACCTGCTCCTCGTCTTCGATCATCGCTTCGTGCGCGCGGCCGACGGCGTGGTCTCCTCGTCGAAGAGCTACGGCTACTCGTTCTTCGCGAAGCGCTATCTCCAGGTGTTCGATTCCGTGACCATCCTCGCCCGTGTGGCGCCCGACGCGTCGGGTGCGCATGCGGGAGAAGCGACGCAGGGCCGCGGCGTTGTCCTCGCGTCGCTCGGTGACTGGCAGGGGCCGCTCGGCCTGGCACGGGTCGGACACCGGGTGCGGACCGAGCTGGGTCGCCGCCTGAGCTCCGCCGATGCGGTGCTCCTGGTGGCGCCCGGCATGCTCGCTGCCCTCGCCCATCGCATCCTCATGCGTCTCGGAAAGCCGTACGGCGTCGAGGTCGTGGGCGATCCCTACGACGCCATGGCGCCCGCCTCCATGAAGCACCCGCTGCGACCGGTGCTTCGCTGGTCGGCGACGCGCGAGCTTCGTCGCGTCTGCGCCGACGCGGCCGCCGTCTCGTACGTGACGCGCGAGGCGTTGCAGCGGCGGTATCCCTGTCCCGCCTATGCCGCCGGGGTCTCCGACGTCGAGCTGAGCGCCGCTGCGTTCGCCGACGGCGCCCGCGCCGTGCGGCCCCAGGGCGCCCGGCGCACGCTCGTCACCGTCGGAACCATGGCGCAGCTCTACAAGGCACAGGACGTGCTGATCGATGCGGTTGCGGCGTGCGTGCGCGACGGCGTCGACGTGGGCCTGATCCTCGTCGGCGACGGGCGGTACCGTGCCGCGCTCGAGCGCCGCGCGGCCGGGCGGCAGCTCGGCGAGCGCGTCCGGTTCGTCGGTGCCGTGCCGGCCGGTGACGCCGTGCGCCGCGTCCTCGACGCGGCCGACCTCTTCGTCCTCGCCTCGCATCAGGAGGGGCTGCCGCGTGCGATGGTCGAGGCGATGGCACGCGCGTTGCCGTGCATCGGCTCGACGGTCGGAGGGATCCCCGAGCTCTTGCCGGCCGAGGATCTCGTTCCGCCCGGCGACGCCGCCGCGCTGGCGGCGAGAATCCGCGACGTCGTCGGCGATCCCGCACGCATGCGGCGCATGTCGGAGCGCAGCCTCGAGACCGCGCGGCGATATCGCGACGATCTCCTGCACGAGCAACGGGTCGCGTTCTACGCGCATCTGCGCTCGGCGACGGAAGCCCGCGCTCGGCGGGTGGCATGACGGCGGCCGGCAGGGCGAGGGTTCGATCGGGCGGACCGCGAGCCGGGGGCGCTCACGGATTCCTCCGGGTCGCCCGCGCGCTCCACCGCCCACAGCATCGCGGCGTGGTTGTCCTCCGACGCCGCACGACGGGTGAGCACCTCGTTCACGCCGCGATAGACCGACAGGAGGTCGACGGCGTTCTGCTGCGCCGCCTCGAGCACCGTGTCCGCCGTGGCGAAGTCGCCGCGCGCGGCGTACACGTCGACGGCGAGCTTGCGATAGAGGTCGCCCTGGTCGGGGTCACCGACGAGGGCGGCGAGCAACGTCTTCTCCGCCGGGCCATCGGCGTGCGCGCGCAGATAGTCGCGCGCGGCGCGGGCCAGGTAGGTCCCGCTCGCGGCGCCTCGCTTGGCCTCGTCGTCGAGCAGCACGGCCGCATCCGCCCAGCGCTCGCGCACCTCGAGCAGGGTCGTGAGGTCGTCGACGACCGCGGCGCGATCGGGGCCCGCTTCGGCGTCGTCGAGCGCGTGGCGGAGCCCGCGTTCGACCGCGTCGCCCATCTCCGCCGGGAGGCCCGCGAGGCGCAGCCGCACGGTGTCGCCGTCGGTGAGCGAGCGCAGGAGCTGCGCCGGGTCCTGGGTGGCGAGCGTCGTCTCCGGGCTCAGATAGGCGTGGGCGGCGAGCGCGGGCAGCCGTCGCATCGACTCCTCGAGCTCGGCGCCTCCCGCGGCGTGCTCGCCGCGCGTCCAGAGCGCGAGTCCGAGACGATCGCGCACACCGGCCGACCACGGCTCGAGCACGAGCGCGCGGCGCAGCGCGGCCTCCGCGGCGGGGCCCTCGTCGAGGACGTTGGCGAGGGCCTCGTGCGCCTCGCGGTCGAAGGGGTTGCGGTCGAGGGCGCGATGCACGAGTGCCAGCGCGTCGTCACGTCCGGCGTCGCCGTTCTCGGCGAGGCGGAGGTCGGCGGCGTCGAGGCAGTCACGCGGCGCGAGCGGTGAGGCCGCCGCGAGCCGGCGCCCGGCATTCGCGACCTGGGTCGCGAGGACGAGCGCGAGGGCCGCCGCGATCACGAGCACGCCGCGGCTCGGCGCCGCGGGCTGGCGCCGTCCGCTGAGCACCAGGAGCGCCAGGACGGTCATCAGCAACAGCAGGTTCGCCGGCAGCCGCAGGCCGAAATCGACCAGGCTGTGCACGAGTATCGCGGCGACGCCCCCGGCGAGTCCGAAGCGCAGGAGCGTGCGCTCGCCGAGGGCGGCCCACCACTCGGACGCCTCGAATCCCGGCGGTGCCGCCTGTGACCCGTCGTCGCGCGGGCGTCTTCCGGCCTCGACGGGCGGCGCCGGCGCGGTGACGGTGGCGAGCGCCGTCGCCGCGCTCTCGGGTCGGGCCGGCCGTCCGCGGCTCGCGGCGCGTGCCACGGCCAGCGCGAAGAGCATCGCCAGGGCGATCCCGACGAGTCCCGTGTCGGCGGCGAGCTCGAGATAGTCGTCGTGCGCGTGATCCCAGATGCCGCCCTGAACCGGCGGCGCCTGGTAGGGGCGGAACGCGTGCAGCCACGACCCGAGGCCGGTGCCGAAGACCGGGTAGGCGCGGACGATCCCGCTGCCGGCGACGCCGACGGCGAGGCGCGTCGCGAGGCTCACGTCGGCGCCTTCGAGCGTCGCGCCGTCGTCATCGACGGCGCTGCGCAGCACGACCGCCCCGAGCCCGAGGACGAGCACCGCCAGCGCCGCGACGAGCGGCAGCCATCGCCCGCGCGCGTCCGGCCGCGCCGCGCTCGCGGCGCCGGCGATGGCGACGAGGACGCCGGCGACGAGCGCCGCCGTGCCGCCGCGCGAGCCCGTGGCGAGATGCGCGACCAGGATGAGCGCCGCGGCGCCCGCCGCGGCGAGCGGCGGCCAGAGCCGCCGCTGTTGCGCGATGAGCGCCGAGATCCAGGCGCGCCGCGCGTGCACGCCCATGCCGCGGCCCGCATGCGCCGCGCGCGCCAGCCGGCGGCGGAGGCGGCTCGCGAGCGCGAGCGCATAGGTCAGGGCGACGGGAAAGACCATCTCGAGCCACGCCGCGAAGTGGTTCGGGTTGACGAAGCTGCCCGACGCGCGGCCGTCCTGCGTCGAGTCGGGACCGATCCAGAGCACGCGCCCGTTTCCCGCGATCTGCTCCAGCAACGCCAGCGCGCCGAGCAGGACCGCGCCGACGATGGCGGTGAGCAGCAGGCGACCGAAGACCTGGGCGCGCGCGTCGGTGCCCCACTCGTCGCTGTGCCACGGGTAGGCGACGATCACGGCGAAGGCGCCGAGGCCGATCGCGATGCGTGCCAGCTCGGACGTGACCCCGTAGGGATCGATCGCGAGCGGCCGCCAGCTGCTCCACCCGCCCGCCGCCGGCCAGCCGGGCAGCAGCGTCGCGGTGAGGCGCGCGAGAGCGGGGTCGAGGAAGCGGACGAGCGCCGGCGGCAACGGTACCGTCGTCGCGAGCGCAAGCACGACGAACGCGGCGAGCGCGGCGACCCCGGGCGCGAGCGGCGCGTCGGCCGCCTCTCGCCGCGCCAGTGCCGTCACCACGAGCAGCACGGGGACGGCGATGCCGCCGGCGAGCACCGCCGGCGGATGACGGCCGCCGAGGAAGAGCGGCAGCGCCAGCACCAGCGCTTGCAGCGTGACGAGCACGCGGCGGTCCCGTCCGATCATGCGCGTCCCTCCGCCGCCGGTGCGGCGTAGTAGCCGTAGTAGCGGTTGTAGAAGTAGAGGTCGCCCCAGCCGAGGTCGACGTTGTTGACGACCGCGCCGAGCAGATGCGCGTTCGCCTGCACGAGCTGATCGCGGGCGCGCCGCATCAGCTCGCGCGGCGTGTCGTGTCCCTTGACGACCATCACGACGCCGTCGGCCTCGCGCGACAGCACGACGGCGTCGGTCACGGGCAGGACGGGCGGCGAGTCGAGGATCACGAAATCGTAGCGCTCGCGCAGCAGCTCGAGCGCATCGCGCATGCGCGCCGAGCCGACCAGCTCCGCCGGATTCGGCGGCGTCGGGCCGGCGGGGATGAAGACAGATTCGCGGCGCGGCGAGCGTCTGGATCACCTCGTCGAGCTCGACCTGGCCGGCGAGGAAGCTCGAGAGACCCCGCGTCTTGTCGACGCCGAGCGCGCGGTGGCAGGCCGGTCGTCGCAGGTCGACGTCGATCAGCAGGACGCGCGAGCCCGACTCGGCGAGCGCCGTCGCGAGGTTCGAGCGAGCTCACCGTCTTGCCCTCGCCGGCGCCGGCGCTGGTCACCAGGATCACCTTCGGCGGCGCCCCGGGCGTCGAGAACAGCACCGCGGTGCGCAGGCTGCGGAACGCCTCGGCCGTGGGGGACCACGGCTCGTGCAGCACGACGAGCTCGCGCGCGACGGCGGACGCCGCGGCGAGATCGGTCGCCGCCGTGCCCTCCGGGGCCGGCAGCGGGCGCGGCCCGCGCGAGCGGCGCGCGAGCGCGAAGTTCGGCACCGTCGCGAGCGTCGGCAGCTGCAGCAGGCCCTCGACCTCCTCGCTGCTCTTCACGCTGTTGTCGAAGTACTCGCAGACGAAGGTGGCGCCGAGCGCGCAGGCGCCGCCGGCGAGGAGCCCGAGCAGCAGGTTGAGCGGCACGTTCGGGTGCGTCGGGCGCTGCGGCACCTCGGCGCGCTCGATGACGCGCACGTTCGACGCCGCGAGCGCCGAGTTCACCGCCGTCTCCAGGCGCTGCTTGATGAGCGACTGGTGCAAGGCGATCGCGCTGTCGACGTCGTTCTTCAAGCGGCCGTAGCGCGAGCCGAGGTCGCGCAGCCCGACGGCCACTCCTCGAGGTCCTCGAGCTTCTGGCGTAGGCCCTGCTCCTTGGCGACGGCGACGTCGTAGTGCGCGCGGACGCCGCGCACCTCGCGATCGACCTCGCTGGTCAGCTGCGTCGTGAGGGCGTGCTCGTTGCGCGCAGCTCGAGCATCTGCGGGTGGTTCGGCCCGAGACGGCCGTCGAGCGCGGCGCGCTGCGCCTGCAGGTCGAGAACGGCAAGGTGAAGCTTCTGGATGCCGGGCTGATCGAGGAAGTACGCCACCGGATTGCTCTCCGGCTGCGTGAGGAACTCGTAGCGCGTCTCCAGCGTGACGCGGTCGCCTTCGGCCTTGCTGACGAGCGCCGACAGCTCGGCGATCTGCTGGCCGACGAGCTTCTGCTCCTGGTTGACGGCGACGTTCGGATGCTCGGTCGCGAACGCGCGCAGCGCGTCCTCGGCGCGGTCCGCCTGGACGCGCGCCTCTTCGATCTGCTTGCCGAGGAACTCCTTGGCGGTGACGTCGGTCGCGAGACGCGCCTCCTCGTTCGCCTCGATGTAGGCCTGGGTGTGCGCGGCCGCGAGCAGCGCCGAGAGCGTCGGGCTCGGGGTCGTGAAGCGCACCTCGATGAGGTCGGTGCCGCGGACGTCGCGGACGTCGAGGTAGCGCATGTAGCGGTCGAGCAGCGCGGGATCGACGTCGCCGGCCGCCGCGTGCCCGCCCGTTCCGGCGCTCTCGGACGTCGCCTGCCAGCCGCGCGGCCGCAGCATGCTCATCAGGCGGCCGCCGACCGCGAGCAGGCCGCCGCGCTGTGGTCCGGGATGAGGAAGGCCTCGTGCTCGACGAGATGGTTGCTGCGGATCACGCGCTCGGCGAGATCGCGGCTCTTCAGGCTCGCGACCTGGGTCGCGAGGAAGCTCGAGGCGCCGTTCACGTTGCGGTCGCTGTCGTCGACGTTCAGGACGTTGTCGTCGAGCTGCAGCTGGATCGGCCCTTCGCGCGCGACCTGCAGGCGCGTCGCCGCGGTGTAGAGGCGCGGCTCAGCAGCGTCGTCAGGGCCGCCAGGCCGAAGGTGACGCCGAAGCAGGCGGCCGCGAGCCAGCGGTACTTGTAGAGGACGCGGAGATAGTCGCGCAGGTGGCGCGGCGTCGCATCGGTGAACTCGGCGTCGAGAACGGTCGGGCCGGGCTGCGCCTCGGCGACGGCGCCGCGCGCAGTCGTCACGAGCTCGGTGGGATCGCGTCCGTCGGTGATCATGGGCGGGCCTCCGCGGCGACTAGAAGAGCAGGACGTTGCCGCCGACGTGGATCATCTCGCGGGCGATGGTCCACATCGCCTACGGCACCACGCGGCCCGGCGCCGCCCCGACGGAGACCACGTCGCCGTCGGTGAGCGCGAGATCGGCCGCGCGGCCGTCGGCGATGGCGGCGAGGTCGAGCGTGAACGTGCGCTCCTCTCCGGGAGCGAGGACGCGGTGGACGGTGACCTGCTCGCGATCGGCGGCGAAGAGCACGCCGCCGGCCGCGGCCACGGCACCGCTCGCGGTGAGCCCGCGGGTCACGGGGTACGAGCCCGGCTTGTCGACCCAGCCCTCCACGAGCACGCTCCCGGCGGCCGGCACGCTGATGACGTCGCCCGGCGCGACGCGCGGATTGACGCGCGCGGCGTCGCCGGCGGTCGCATGCTGGAGGACTTGGAGATCGAGCCGCACGGGTGGATCGGCGTTGCGCGTCCCGTCGGCGGCCGCCGGAGCGAACTCGACGAAACGGCCCGCATCCTTGCTCGGACCGCCGGCCGCCCAGACCAGGTCGGCGACGGTCGCGCCGGCGCGCGTGACCGGGTAGAGCCCGGGCCGCTCGACGCTGCCGACGACCGCGACGACCCGGCTGCGATACTCGGCGACCTGCACGCTCACCTGCGGCTTGCGCAGCAGGCCGGCGGTGACGAGCCGTCGGGCGATGTCCCGCTCGATCTCGGTCGTCGTGCGCCCTGCGACGGGAACGCGCCCGAGGAGCGGCAGGGTGACGTCACCGACGCCGTTGACGCGCAGCCCGTCCTGGAAGACGGGCGCGCCCGCGACGGCGGACGGCCCGGTGGCGGCGCCGGTAGCGCCGTGCGCGGACGCGGTGACGGGGCTCGCGTCCAGCAGATCGGGGATGCGTATGTCGAGCAGATCGTCGGGTCCGACGCGATAGCCGTCGGTCGCCGGCACGCTCGCGCGTTGCAGCGCGAGACTCTCGAGACCGGCGCGATCGCGGCTGCTCATGACGTCGCCCCCCCCGGGTGTCGCCCCTTGCGGGGCAGTGGGGCGATGCGCCCCACAGCCCGCGCCCACCACACCCACTACCGCGAGGGTCACCCACAGCCGCGCGCCCCTGGCGCGATTCCGCCTCCGCATCGCGGATTCTCCCCTGGCCTCATGCATGGTCCGACGCTCCGTCCGCTCCGCTCAGGATGGCGACTCGCGCGGACAGTGCTCGAAGTGATCGCAGTGCACCCGACCCGCCGGGTTCTTGCAGCATGCCCGCTTGCGGACGATCAGCGGCCGATGCGGATTGGCGGCGCAGGTCTGCTCGTCGATCCGGACCAGCGTCTCGCGGCCGGGGCAGTTCAGATTCTGCTTGCGGCCTTCGCTCTCGTGATCGTCGCTGCGCTCGTTGCAGCGCGAATCGGCGAACGCCGCGAGCGGCGCGGCGATCATCGACGCCAGCACCACCAGCGTGAGACCGGCGCGTAGACGCCGGCCGTACCGTGACAGCCTTCCCATGGGTTGACCTCCTTCGTCGTTGCGTTTCGGGTGTCGTGCGTCGCCGCCGCTACTCCCGTGCACCGTCGGTCCGTTGCAGCGTGCGCGACGTACCACCAGACGTCGAACACTCGGATCGAGGCGCAGTGCAGGAGGAACGACTGCGGCTCAGCGATGTGGCGGACGGAGCAGGTTCCATGCCGCCCGCGCGAGCGCGACGCATGGACGACGCGCTTTCACGTCGTTGCGGGGGCCTGGGCGACGCGCGTGTGGCGAATCCTTCTGCATGCGCTCAAGCACGCGGGCGTTGCGCGAATGGCGACGCGTTCAAACGCGAACGCGGCGTGTTCACGCGTAGAACCGCTGCAGGGTCGCTCGCGGATGAAACCGCGACCGTCGGGTCAGCCGGCGTCGACGATGTGCAGGAAGTCGAGGATCTCGCGGTTGAAGATCTCGGGCGTCTCGAAGTTGAAGCCGTGGCTGCCGCCCGGCACCTTGACCAGCTTGGCGTTCGGGATCGCACGCGCGAGGATGTCCGAGTTCGATGGCGGGATGAGCAGATCGGCGTCGCCGGTGATGACGAGCGTCGGCGCCGTGATCTGGGGCAGCCGATCGGTGGTGCGGTGGCCGATCGTCGCCTCCACCTGCGCCAGGATCGCGTCCATGCTGATCCCCCACTGCAACGCGCCGCCGAAGAGCTGCATCAGCTTCGGCAGCTCCGACATCAGGAACGCCGGGCTGAACACGCGTGGCATCAGGCTCTGGAAGACCATCATCGGATCGATCTTCGACAGGTCGAGGGCGACCTGACCGTCCGCCCCGACATGGCCGCCGAGCTCCGTCAGCGATTGTTGGCGCGTGCGGTGCACGCCCTCGTCCGGCTCGGCGAAGGTGCATGCCAGGACGAGACCCCGCACCCGTGCCGGGTGCCGGAGTGCCAGCTCCTGGGCGATCATGCCTCCCATCGAGACGCCGACCACGTGCGCACGCTCGACGCCGAGGACGTCGAGCAGTCCGGCGGCGTCGTCGGCCATCGCCGCGATCGAGTACGGTCCGGGGGGCTTGCTGCTCCGCCCGACACCGCGATTGTCGAAGGTGATCGTGCGGTAGTGCGGGGACAGCGCCGGCACCTGGAAGAGCCACGCCTGCGAGTCCGCGGCGAGCCCCATGATCAGCAGCAGCGGATATCCGCTGCCCTGCTCCTCGTAGTACAGATCGATCGCCCCGACCGTGGCAGTGCCCATGCGCGATGCGCTCCTCGCGCGCGACACTAGGAGTTTCGACGCGGGCGTGCAAATCCGTCCGGCAGCCAGAGCGCGGCCGCGTCGAGCGCGCCCGCGACGGCGGCGAGCGGGGCGTGCTCGTCGCCGCGCGCCGTCGCCAGCGCCCGCGCGGCGGTTGCGGGCAGGTGCCGTGTCACGTCGTCGGGGACGAGGCATTGCGCGAGGGCGCGACCCAGCATCTGCATGTGGGCGGCGGCGCGCGTGGCGTCGACCGCCTCCGCGCCGTCGAGATCGGCGAGCGTCAGCGTCGCGGATTCGGGCACGACGAGGAATCGCTCCGTCTGCGCATCGGGCACGAGGACGCCGGCGAGCGCGAGCGCATGCAGGATGCGCAGCGCCGCCGCGGCGATCGCCAGGCCGGCGGCGGGCCCGGCCTCGGGCGAGGGAGGACGAAGCGGCTGCCCGCCTCCCGTCACCGCGACGTAGGCGATGCCGCTCGCGACGCCGTGCTCGACGACCGACGCGATGCCGGGAATCGTGAGCGTGCGCTGCAGCGCCGCTTCGTGCGCGAGGCGATCCGCGTCCTCGGCCGGGGCCGTCCGGATCCAGACCGGCTTCTGCGCGTCGAGCCAGAATCCCGCGCTCAGACGACCACGCTCCGGAGCGCCGCCTCGCAAGGCGACGCGCCCGAGCCGGCGCGCGTCGAGCGCGGCGAGCCAGCGCTGCGGTAGCGCGAAGCCGGGCTGTGCGCGCCGCAGGTCCTCCAGCACCGCCCGAGCCCGGTCGTCGGCGTGGCGCGCCAGGAGCTGCGCGGCGCGCCGGATCACCAGCCCACTGTAGGTGCGGCCGTCGTGCGGCAGGCTCGCGAGGAGCACGCCGGCGGCGCGATCGGCGACGTCGGGCGGGACCACGTCGCCGAGTGCGAGCTCGAGGATCGTGATGCGCAGCGGCTCCGCGTACGCCCGCAGGATCGCATCGGGCGCCGAGACGAGCTGCTCGACCCCGGCGCGGAGCAGCGCCGCCCGATCGTGCCCGGCGTCGCCGCCGCTCGCCCGCCGGTGCACGGCACGCAGCGGCGCAAACGCCTCCACGACCGGCGGGGGCAAGGTCGGCAGCGCGGCGTCGAAGGCGCGCGCGAAGGCGGGCCCGGCGAGCAGGCTGAAGAGCACCTGCACGCGCTCCGGTCCGGTGAACGTCTCCACCAGCACCTGCAGCAGGCGGCCGAGCCGGCTCGCCGACACACTCTCGAAATCGAGGCGGGCGACGATCTCGCCGAATGCCTGCGCCGCCTCCGCGTGCGCGCGCACGTGCGTCAACGTCTCCAGGTAGGTGAGGAGCACGCTCGTATCGGCGGTGAGGCGGATGGCGCCGGCGAGCATGCGCGCCCGCGCCGCGGGGTTGGAGTGCAACGGCTCTCGTCCGATCGCGCCTTCGATGACCGTCCGGTCGATCTTTCCGAGGAGATGCCGGCACACGCCGCGGTCGGTCGGCTCGCGCTGGCCGTTCACCAACAGGTCCTCGGCGGCATTCAGCTTGAGCCGCAGCGCGTCCTTGTACGTGCGGATGAAGACGAGATGGCCCTTCATCTCCGCGACCTCGGCGGGGGTCAGCGGCTCGGCGGTGATCGGTGCCGCCGCGAGCGCGCTCGTGGCCGGGACGATCGGCGCCGGCCCCGTGGCCGGCCGTGGCGTCTCGTCCTTGCGGCCGCGGCGCCGGCGCCGCCGCCGGCCGGGTGCCTCGCCGGGCGCGCGTGGCGGTTCCGTCGTCATGATCGGGCTCCGGCTAGCATAGGGCCGCCGTCGGTTGCACCCCCGACGCGGGTGAACGATCCTACCCGGATCATGGATGCCGCGGAACCGATCGAGCGCAGCGATCCCCGCGCGGGCGTCGTCCCCGGGGCGGGGGTGTGGGTCCGCGCCCCCCTGCCGGTGCCGATCGGCCGCGCCAGCGGCTTCCGCCGCCGCCTCGGCAGCACGCCGATCCCGGCAAACGTCGCCGGCGCGGTCGTCGTGTACCTCTATTTCAACTACGTCGACCCGCTCGCCGCCAATCCGACGCCGAGCATGTTGCGCCCGCTCTTCGTGTTCCTGGCGGTCACGAGCACGCTGATGACCGCGAGCTGGTACGTCGGCCGGCGTCTGATCGGACCGGTGCTCGAGTGGCGGCGGATGCTGCGGCTCGGCACCGACGCCGCGCACGTGCCCGACGACGTGCGACGCTGGGCGTTGAACGCGCCGCTCACCAATGCCGTCCTGAGTGCGGCCGCGTGGTCGTTCGCCGGGGTCTTCTACTTTCCGTATCTGCTGTGGGTCGGCGTGCCGCTCGCGGAGACGTGGCGGACCTTCGTCGGCATCGTGCTGGTGGGTGGGCCGATCACGTCGGCGCTCGCGTTCCTCCTCGGCGAGGCCTACTGGCGCCAGGAGATTCCCGTGTTCTTCCCGTACGGGCGGATCGAGCGCGCGGGCGCGCTGCGCGTGCCGATCCGCGTTCGCCTCGCCGGTACGTTCTTGATCACCTCCGCCATGCCCCTTCTCCTCATGCTCATGGCCGACTTCACGCTCGTCCGCCGCCTCGGGCCGGCGATCTCGGGCGACGTGCGGACCCTGTTGCGCACGCAGCTCTTCATCGTCGGGGTCACCGGCCTCGCGTCGGTTGCCATGGCGTTCCTGGTCGCGCGCTTCATCAACCGTCCGGTGCAGGCGCTGCGTACGGCGATGGCCCAGGTCGCCACGGGCGACCTCGCCGCGCGCGTCCCGGTGCGCAGCACCGACGAGCTCGGCGAGCTGAACGAGCACTTCAACGCCATGGTCGGCGACCTGCGCGAGGCCGAGCGGCTGCGGGAGATCTTCGGGCGCTACGTCAGCAAGGGCGTGGCCCGCGCCGCGCTGGAGCGCGGCATCGCCCTCGGGGGCGAGGTCGTCCACGCGACCGCGATGTTCATCGACCTGCGCGGGTTCACGGCGCTCACGCAGCGCAGCCACCCGGCCCGCGTCGTCGAGGTGCTGAACGAGTACTACGCCGTGGTGGAGCGCATCTGCGAGCGCCACGGCGGCGTCATCACGCAGTTCCTCGGCGACGGTGTCGTCGTCGTCTTCGGCGCGCCGCTCGATCCGCAGCCCGCGCACGCCTTGCAGGCCGTGCGGGCGGCGATCGCCCTGCAGCGCGCGTTCGCCGAGCGCAACGCGGCCCGGCGCGGCGTGCCGCTCGAGGCGGGCATCGGCATCTGCACCGGCGACCTGATCGCGGGGAACGTCGGCGCCGGCGACCGCATCACGTACACGATCGTCGGCGACCCGGTGAACCAGGCGGCGCGGTTGCAGGTGAAGACGCGCGACCTCGGTACCGCGATCCTGCTCACCGAGAGCACGCGCCAGGAGCTGGGGCCGGGCGGCGGCGACATCGGCCTGCATCCGTGCGGCGCGGTGGCGCTGAAGGGCATCGCCGCGCCGGTCGAGGTCTACGCCGTCGATCTCTGAGCGCCGCTCACTCGGCGGTCGTGCATTCGGCCTTCGTCGGTGGCGTGCGGGCGCACGCCATGGAGTCGGTCACCCCGCTGGAGAGGAACGCGCACACGTTCGTCGTCGCCGCCTCGAGCGCTTCCTTGCGCGTGCTGCCGTCGACGCTGCGGCATTGCGAGCGCCCGGCGTAGTCGATGCAGACCTCACAGCGCACACCGCCGATCTGGAAGCTCCGCCACACCACCCAGGCCATGAGCGCGAGGAGCGCCAGCAGCCCTATCACGCCGGTCCGTCCCCTGCGCCGACCCGTCGCCACTCAGAACGTTCCGGAGGTGATGTTCCAGGTGATGTCGCCGGCGGCGAGGGGGGCGATGACGGTCTTCTCGAAGGCGCCGTTCCGCCAGCGGTACTGCCGCAGCTCGTGCTGGTCCTCGGAGGCGACGTAGATCTCGAGCTGCCCGTCGCCGTCGAGGTCGGCGAGATGCACCGGGTGCTCGAAGCCCGAGGAGTTGGCGTCGATCAGGGTTTTCTTCCATCCCGTGCCGTCCTGCTCGAAGAGCCAGAGACCGGTCGACAGCGCGCCCGCGACGAGATCGATCTTGCCGTCGCCGTTCACGTCGCCCGCGGCGATGGCGCGCATCTGGCGGTCGGGAACGGTCGCGACCTCGGTGCCGACGAAGCTCCCGCTGCCGAGGAGCTTGTACTCCTTGATCGTCACCGGCCGCAGCATCGCGCCCCCGGCGCCGACGGCCCTCCCATATCGCGAACAGCTCGGCGACGCCGTTGTGATCGACGTCGGCGGCGAGGATCTCCTTGGCGTGCGCGTCGCCCGCCGCCTCGACGACAGATTTCTTCCAGCCGCCCTGCCCGTAGCGGTACATGCGGACCTCGCCCGGCTGCTCGGCATCGAGCTTGTTCGGCTTGCTCACGGTGGCGAAGATGTCGAGCTTGCCGTCGCCGTCGACGTCCCCGAGCTCGATCTCGTGGGCGAACGTGTCGGGCTGGCGATCGATCTCCTCGACCTTCCATCCGAGGCTGGGATGGACCACCGCGATGACGCCCTGATCGTGGGTGGCGATCACCAGGTCGTCCTGCCCGTCGCCGTCGACGTCGCCGCGCTCGACGTCGCGCAGGCGGTCGAATCTGCCGCCGAACTTCGGGTTCCAGTGCGTCTCCTGCGTCCACGCGCCGTCGACGAAGCGCCACGTCTTCAGCATGGCCTGGGTGGCGCCGATCGTGAGGATGCCGTTCTCGTACGGCATGGCCTTGTGGAAGGCGTTGCTGTCGGGGTCCTCGACCTTCACCGTCTGCCAGCCGCTCTCGGTCTTCCGCACGATGAGCAGCTTGGCGTAGCCGGGCACGGTCTTCGTGGAGCCGTCGGTGTCGACGGCGTCGGTGAACTGCGCCTCGGCGACGAGCAGGGCGGGATAGGGACCCCCGATCAGCGGCTGGCGCACCGGGGGTGCGGCCGCCGCGCGGGACGACGCCGTGCCCGGCTCGGAGGCTGGCGCTGCCGCGGCAGCCGGCGCCGCCGCGCTCGGTGCGGAGAGCGGCGCGCTCCGCGGCTCGTTGCGCTCGCAGCCGGACGCCACGAGCAGCGTCGCCGCGGCGACCGCGACGAGCGGACGGATCACAGCAGATCCGCGCCGGTCGCCCGACGGGTGCCGCCGGTTTCGCGAAACGCCTCGATCACGTGGAGCGCGATCTGCTGCATGTGCACCTCGTCGGCGCCATCCACCAGGCGCGCCGAGCGGGCGTGGCGCAGCATGCTCTCGAGCGGCGTGTCGGTGGAGTAACCGAGGGCGCCGTGCACCTGGATGGCGCGGTCGACCACCCGCCACAGGGTATTGGCGACGTGATGCTTCGCCATCGACACTTCCTGGCGGAACGGCAGGCCCTTCTCGATCAGGTAGGCGGCGTGCAGCACCATGAGCTTGGCGGCGTAGAGCTCCAGGGCGGACTCCGCCATCTTCCACTGGATCGCCTGCTTGTCGGCGAGGACGCCGCCGTGCAGCGGGCGCTCGGTGGCGCGCTTCACCATCATCTCCAGCGCCACCTCGGCGTTGCCGATCCAGCGCATGCAGTGCGCGAGGCGCGCCGGCCCGAGCCGCGACTGCCCGAGGCGATGCCCCTGGCCGCGGCCGGCGAGCAGGTTCTCGGCCGGCACGACGCAGCTGGTGAAGCGGATCTCGCAGTGGTTGCCGTGTCCGGCCATCGTCTCGACGTCGCGCACGATCTCGAAGCCGGGCGTGTCGCAGTCGACGATGAAGGCGGTGTTGCGTGCCTGCGGCGGATCGGCGTCGGGATCGGTCTTGGCGATGACGATCGCGAACTTGGCGCCGCGCGCGCCGGAGATGAACCACTTGTGGCCGTTCAGGACCCAGTGGTCGCCTTCTTTGACGGCGGTGGTCCGGATGCCCGTCGGGTCGGAGCCGGCGACCTCGGGTTCGGTGAGGGCGAAGCACGAGCGCACCTCGCCCGCCGCGAGCGGGCGGAGATAGCGCGCCTTCTGCGCGTCGTCGGCATGGTGCAGCAGCGTGTGCATGTTGCCTTCGTCCGGTGCATGGCAGTTGAGGACGTAGGCGCCCATCGTGGTACGGCCGCACTCCGCGGAGACGAATGCCATCGCCAACGGCCCGAGACCCATGCCGCCCCATTCGCGCGGCATGTGCGGCGTCCAGATGCCGGCCGCTCTCGCCTCCGTGCGGAGCGCGCCGAGTCCCTTGCGCCAGCCACCTTCGGCGCGCATGCGCGTCTCTTCGGGGGCGACCCGCTCCGCCATGAACGCGCGCACCGTGTCGCGCACGGTCGTGACCTCGGCCGGCAGCGTGAAATCGATGGCCATGGACCTTTGAAGTAGGACGGATTGCCGGCGGTTGCAAAGGGGATCCGCGCGCCTGCGCGCGTCTTCCCGGCGATGCGGCGCGTCTCAGCCGCGCTCGGCGCCGAACACCTCGCGCATGGTCCCGGCCACCTCGCGCAGCGCCGCGGCGCCGTCACCGAGGAGCGTCGAGCCGTGCATGGTGGCGAGCGCGCGCGGCGCGAGGTCGGCCAGGCGGCGCATCACCGCCGCCGTGTGCGGCGTGTAGGGCATGTAGGACGCGAGCGGGCCCGTCTCGAAGGCCGCCAGCGAGGCGCGGTGGCGCTCGAGGATCGACGTCGCGTCGCCCGTCGGCTCGACGTCGCCGTTGTGGGTGAGCAGGTCGGAGCAGAAGAGCGTGGCCGTGGTCTCGTCGAAGAGGAGGCCGGCATCCCAGCAATGCGGCACGTGCGGGGTCTGCAGGAAGCGCAGACGATGACGGCCGGTGACCAGGACCTCGTCGTCGACGAGCGGCCGCGCCGGACGGTCGACCGCGTCGTTCACGTTGACGAGCGCGCCGACGACGCTGCACACGGGCTGCGCCTGCGGCGCAAGCGCGAGCCACTCGGCGAGCGAGCCGCTCTCGTCGGCCTCGAAGTGGCTGAAGCCGATCCAGCGCACCGCGCTCGGGTCGACGAGCTTCGCGACGGCGTCGCGCACCACGGGGAACATGAGGCGCGGGCCGGTGTGGAAGAGGAGGGGCTCGTCGTCGCGGACGAGGAACTGGCCGAATTGCAGATTGGCGTCCGGGACGTACGTCGAGATGCGGAACACGTCGGGTGCGATCTCGGTGATCTTCGTCATCGGCTCTCCGGTCGTGGGGTCGTCGTAGGCGGTCGCCGTCTCAGTGCGCCGCCCAGAAGCGCTCCAGCGCCGCGGCCGCTTCCGCCGGGCGCTCGCAGGGCCACCAGTGCCCGCACTCCTCCATGAACGCGAGCTCGCCGTGCACGCGGGCGGCGAGCCGCTCCGCGATCAACCAGTCGGCATAGGCGTCCTTCGTCGGCGTGAAGGCGGCCGGCGTCGGTTGGCCGAAGCCCGGGAGGCTCGGCGCGAGCACATCGCGGCGCGCGAGACGGGCGCGCAGCTTGTCCCAGACGCGGTGGGTGTCGGGGACGCCGTGGACGAGGACGGCGGGCATGGATCGATGCCATACCGCCGCCCCCGGGACGCCACAACCCGGCGTCCGTCGCCGCCCGCGGGACCGCCGCCGAGCGGTTGATTCTGGTCGTCGAGAGGAGCCACAATCGGGGGTTCCGGCGTTCGCCGGCATACAGGAGGACCCCATGGCTCAGACCGCACAGCTACGACGTTCGATGTCGTCGAGAACGAGGCGCAGCGCGTCTTCGCGCTGCAGCGCCAGGCGTACCTGCGCCATCCGTACCCGAGCTTCGAGGAGCGGCGGGAGAACCTCGACAAGCTGGAGCGCATCCTGGTCGACAACGTCGACGCGATCGCCGACGCGATCAACCCCGACTTCGGCCATCGCTGCCGCCGAGGAGTCGAAGATGCTCGAGATCTTCACCTCCGTCGACGGCATCCGCCATACGCCGCAAGAAGCTGCGGCAAGTGGATGAAGCCGCAGCGCCGCCACGTCTCGGTCCTCTTCGCGACCGGCAAGAACCGCGCTGATCCCGCAGCCGAAGGGCGTCGTCGGCATCGTCTCGCCGTGGAACTACCCGCTCTTCCTCACCGTCAGCCCGCTGACCAGCGTCCTGGCCGCCGGGCAACCGCTGCATGATCAAGATGGCGAGCGAACTCGCAGAAGCTCTGCCGGCTGCTGGCCGAGAAGTTCCGCGCACGTTCCCCGAGGACACGGTCGCGATCCTGCCGGGCGTGCGCGCGCAGGACTTCTCGACCTTGCCGTTCGATCACATCATCTTCACCGGCTCGGCCGACGCCGGCCGCACCGTCATGCGCTCCGCGGCCGAGAACCTGACGCCGGTCACGCTCGAGCTCGGCGGCAAATCGCCGACGATCATCTGCGACGACTACGACGTCGAGACCGCCGCCTCCCGCATCCTCTACGGCAAGTTCGTCAACGCCGGCCAGACCTGCCTGGCGCCCGACTACCTGTTCGTCCCCGAGGGCAAGCGCGACGCGTTCGTCGCGGCGGCGCGAAGCGCATCGTCGCCGAGCGCTACCCGGACACCAACGACCGCAGCTACACCTCGGTGATCGACGAGAAGTCGTACCGCCGCCTGCGCGCCACGCTCGAGGACGCGCGAGAAGAAGGGCGCCACGATCGTCCCGCTCGTGCCCGGCGCGACGTTCAACGATGCAGCATGCGCAAGATTCCGCCGCACCTCGTGCTCGACCCGACCGACGACATGACCATCCTGCAGGAGGAGATCTTCGGGCCGCTGTTCCCGGTGAAGACGTACCGCACGCTCGACGAGGTGCATCCACTACGTCAACTCGAAGGATCGCCCGCTCGGCTTCTACTTCTTCACCAACGACAAGGCGGTGCGAGGAGCAAGCTGCTCTACGGCACCATCTCCGGCGGCGTGACGATCAACAACGTCGTGTTCCACGTCGCCCAGCACGACATGCCCTTCGGCGGCATCGGCGCCAGCGGCATGGGCCAGTACCACGGCTACGAGGGCTTCGTGGAGTTCAGCAAGATGCGCCCGGTGTTCACCAATCCGAAGCTGTCGCGGGCATGCAGCTGTTCTATCCGCCGTACACCGCGATGCACACGCGGCTGTTCAATCTGCTGCTGAAGCTCAAGCGCTAGTCCGCCACCGGCCCATGCGGTGGCGCAGCGGCGCGGCGGTCGTGCTCGCGAGCGGGGCGCTCCTGCTCGCGATCGGCCGTTGCCGGGCCGACGTGCAGCCGGGCGACGTCATCGGGCCGGGCAACGCGGCGCAGGTGAAGGGGCTCGTCTCGCCCGCCATGCAATGGTGCGTCGAGCACGGCCTGCCGATGACGATCGTCGCGCCGCAGGCGATCGCGCTCCGCAAGGCGTTCACCGAGGCGACCGAGAAGTACTCGGCGCAGGTGAAGCTCAGCGCCGACGGTCTGCACATGGAAGGCTTCGTCGCCGGCCGGCCGTTCCCGCACATCGACGTCAACGACCCGAAGGCGGCGATGAAGATCATGCAGGATTTCAGCTTCGCGATCGCGTTCGACGACCTGGATCTCCGCAACCTCGACGGCGACACCGGGCCGATCTCCAGTGATCAGCCGCTGCAGATCGAGCGCCATTTCCTCTTCGACCACTTCCGGCGCTTGTACTACGTCGGGCGGCTCTACGTGGACCCGAAGCCGGCGATCCCGAACGCGGAGGGCTATCACTACAAGGAGACGCTGCACCCGCTGGTCGAGCCCTATGACCTGAAGGGGGTCGGCTTCACCTACTACCGCTACCTCGATCCGGCGAAGCAGGACGACAGTTGGCTCTATCTGCCGTCGCTCCGGCGGGTGCGTCGGCTCTCGACCGCGCAACGCTCGGACGCCCTGTTCGGGCAGGACACCGATCAGGACAGCTACGCCGGCTACGCCGGATCGATCGCCTGGATGGATTGGAAGCTGCTCGGCGAGCAGGAGGTGCTGGCGGCGTTCCACACCCGGCATTTCCCGGCGCAGTGGGCGGAGGGCGCCGCCGATTGGGCGTTCGACGACGTCTGGGAGAAGCGCCCCGTCTACGTCGTCGAAGGCGTCTCGAAGCTGCCGCAGTACGCGTTCTCGAAGCGCGTCCTCTACGTCGACAAGGAGATCTTCCAGGTGCCATACAGCGACATGTACGACCGTGGCGGCGAGCTCTGGAAGATCTGGATCAACGACTTCGGATTCCGCCGCGAGGCGTTCCCCGGCGCGCCCATCGTCTACGACGAGGACACCCCCTTTCCCGCTGCGGCCGTCATGGTGGACATCCAGCTCGAGCATGCGACGCGGGTCTCGCTGCCGAGCAGCCGCTTCCCCGGCGAGGCCGGCTGGTACTGGCACCAGGGCGCGAAGGCCGGCACCACCGAGCAGCAGTTCACGATCGCGGAGCTGATCGGCTCCGGGCACTGACGTGGCTCTCGGCGGGCACCGTCGTCCGTGACGGCGGCCCGTCCCGCGCGGGGTTGACACCCAGGCGTCGCGGCGTACTGAATGGCGGTAGTCGCGGGCACCGCACGCCGAGCGGGCGGGCGAGCGCCGCTCCCGGGTCGTCATGCGTCCCGCGCAGCACGCCGATGGGAACTCCGGCACCCGCGGTACCCCAGCCAGCGATCACGCGCCGTCCCCCCGGACCGCGCGGCCTGGCCGTCCTGCGCGAGGTGCGGCGGATCGGGCGCGATCCGCTCGGCGTCTACGCGGACGCGTGGCGCGATTACGGCGATCTCGTCGGCGCGTGCCTGGGACCGTGGGACGTGCTGCTCGCCTTCCACCCCGACGCCGTCCGCCACGTGCTCCATGACCGGCATGCGCTCTACCACAAGCAAAACCTCGACTACCGCCTCCTGAAGCCGATCCTCGGCGAGGGACTGGTGACGAGCGACGGGGAGCTGTGGCGGCGTCAACGTCGGCTCATCCAGCCGAGCTTTCAACGCCAACGGATCGCCGCCTTCGCGGGGCTCATGACGGCGCGCGCCGGTGCGACGCTCGAGCGCCTCGACGAGGCGACGCGAACCGGCGCGATCGTCGATCTCGCCGAGGAGATGCGGCGCCTGACGCTCGAGATCGCGGCCAGCGCGCTCTTCCGCGTGGAAGGCGCGGCGCTCGCGCGCGAGGTCGGAGAGGCGTTCACGATCGTGAACCGTCACGTGCTGTGGGAGTTCCGGCATCCGTTGCTCGCGCTTCCCGGCGTCCGGGCATTGCCGATCCGGGAGAGCCGGCGCGCCCGGGCGGCGATCGCCCGGCTCGACGCCATCGTCGCGCGCATCGTCGCCGAGCGACGCCGGCGCGGCGTCCACGGCGACGATCTGCTCAGCGGGCTCCTCGCCGCACAGGACGAGCGCGGCGGCATGAGCGACCGGCAGCTCCGCGACGAGGTGATGACGATGCTGCTCGCCGGCCATGAGACGACGGCGAACGGCCTCGCCTGGACGTGCCATCTCCTCGCCGGCGCGCCCCCAGTCGCCGACCGCGTCGCGGCGGAAGCGGCGCGCGTGCTCGACGCGGCCGTGACCAAAGCCGACGCGACGTCGCTGACCTACACGCGCATGGTGATCGACGAGGCGCTCCGGCTGTATCCCCCGGTCTGGACGTTCTCGCGCACGCCGCGCGCGGACGACGAGATCCTCGGCTACCGCGTGCCGGCGGACGCCGTCGTCATCCTGAGCCCGTGGGTGACGCACCGGCATCCAGACTTTTGGCCCGACCCCACGCGTTTCGACCCCGAGCGCTTTCTGCCGGCGCGCGTGGCGGATCGGCACCGCTTCGCGTACTTCCCGTTTGCCGCCGGGCCGCGCCAGTGCGTCGGCGAACCGTTCGCGTTGCTCGAGATGACGCTCGTCGTGGCGGCGATCGGCCGCCGCTTCCGGCTGACGTCGGCCCATCCGCAGCCGCTCGTACCCGAGCCGCTCGTCACGTTGCGCCCGCGCGGTGGCGTCCCCGTGCGGGTGGCGAGGCGATCTCCGCCGGACCCCGCGCGCGCGTGCCACTAGGCCCGCGCGCCGGTAGCTGCGGCACGGAGCCGTCGATGGGAACCAGCGCGAGCGCTCTCCCGCCGCCGCGGGAGGCCGGACGCCGCGTGCGAAGGCGGCCACGCGACCGAGGAGACGTTCACGACCGCGGAGCTGATCGGCTCCGGGCGTTGACCTGCTCCGTTCTGGCGCACGCTACGATGCGCAGGAGCGTGCGTCGACGAGTGCATTTCCGTTGACCCCCTCGCCGCCGCCGCGCTAGGACCCCACTTCCGATTCGGGAGTGGAAAGGACCCTCTATGCGTCGACCGCGGCTCCGTCTCTGGCTCCAGCTCGTCCTCGCGCTCGCCGTGCTCGGCTCGGGCCGCGCCTGGGCGTGGCGGGTGGAGACGAACAACACCGTCAACAAGGACTTCGGCGACTTCGCGAACGGCGTCGTCGTCGACGGCGACCAGAACGCGCTCGTTGCGACGGCGATCGCCACGCAGTTCACGGTGCTCAAGCTCGCCGCTGCCGACGGTGGGGAAATCTGGCGCGCGCATATCGGGGGCTCGGGCAACGCGCGCGCCGTCGCGGTCGATTCCGCAAAGGACGTCGTGGGAGCCGGCCCGGTCAGCCAGAGGTTCGGCGTCGCCAAGTTCGCCAAGGATACCGGCCAGCAGCTGTGGCTGTCGTTCGCGACCAACAGCATCTTCGACAAAGGCGCCGCCGCCGCCGTGGCGGTCGACCCGAGCGACGACGTCATTGCCGTGGGTGACGAGGACGATCCGGCCCATCCCAAGAAGGATCTCTTCGTCGGGAAGTTCCGCGGCTCCGACGGGATGCTGCTCTGGTCGAAGACGATCCACGGCTCGATCGCCGACTTCGACGGCTTCAGCGAACGTGCCGAGACGGTGGCGGTGGATCCGGCGAGCGGCGACGTGGTCGTCGGCGGCACGTTGCGCGAAGGCACCGGCGTCACCGACCATTTCGATTTCACCGTCATCCGTTTCGACACCAACGGCAACGAGCTCTGGCGCAAGGAGATCGTCGGCCAGGGAAGTCTGTCGCTCGACACGGCACGTGCGGTCGCGGTGACCGGTAATGGCGACGTGGTCGCCACGGGCGAGACGACGACGCCAACCAATGCGAACGCGCTGATCGTCGTCCGGTTGAAGAAGTCCGATGGAAGCGAGCTCTGGCGGTACACCAAGAGCTCCGAGTCCTCCGTGGGTCGGGTGCTGACGCTCGACGCCTCGGGCAATCCGGTCGCCGCGGGGGCGATCGGGGCCACTGCCGGTCCCTTCGTCGTCAAGGTCGACCAGGCGACCGGCGACTCGCTCTGGGAATACGCCGCCCGCGACCAGGTGTCGCCCGTCAAGGAAGGCGCGGTCTTCGGCATTGCGCGCGACGGGAACGGGAACGTGGCGATCGCCGTCACCGGGTCCGCCAAGCGCAAGCCGTTCTTCACCGTGCGGCGGATCGACGCGACGGACGGCAAGGAGATCGCCGCGCACGACGTGTCCGGGAAGGGGGCGGGAGCCTTCGGCATCGCGGCGGACGGGGACATGGGCGTCGTCGCGGCGGGCGGGAAGGACTTCAACGTCTTCGTCCTGAAGCTGGCGCCTCCCACCGCCGGGAAGGCGCTCACGCTGAAGGACAAGGCCACGGACGACACGAAACGGGCGCTCACGGTGCAAGCCGCCGACGCCGACGTGGTGGCCGGATCGCCGGGCGGCCTCGCCGACCCCACGGTCGCCGGCGCCACGCTGCACGTGCACAACCCCGGCAGCGCCGAATCGCAGGACATCGCCCTTCCGGCCGGCAACTGGGTCGGTAGCGGCAAGCCCCCCGGTGCCAAGGGCTACAAATACGCGGACAAGAAGCTCGTCGCCGGACCGTGCAAATCAGCCGTCATCAAGAAGGGGGTCTGGCAGGTGTCGTGCAAGGGGTCGCAGATCGCCTTCACGCTCGACGAGGCGACGCAGGGCAGCATCGGCGCCACGCTCACCGTCGGGACGGAGTCCTCGTGCGTGCTCTTCGGCGGCACCGTGAAGAAGGACGTGGGCACCGGAGGGGCCGGCGCCGGCGTCTTCCAGTCGAAGAGCGCGCCGGCTCCGCCGCTGTGTCCTTGAAGCGTCCGGACTTTCGCTACTCGAAGCGGCGCGTCGTCCACCACGGATAGAAGTCCGGCATGTCGGCGCTCGGGCGCATCGTGAACCTCGCCGGGCGCTTCTCGAGGAACGACGCCACGCCCTCGTGCGCGTCGGCGAGACTGGCCCATGAAATAGATGGCGCGCGAGTCGATCTTGTGCGCCTCCATGGGGTGATCGGCGCCGAGCATGCGCCAGAGCATCTGGCGCGACAGCGCGACCGACATCGCCGAGGTGTTGTCGGCGATCTCGCGCGCCAGGGAGCGCGCCGTCTCGACGACCGCCTCCGGCGCGACGACGCGGCTCACCAGACCCGCGGCGCGCGCCTCCTCGGCGTCGAAGACGCGACCGGTGTAGACCCACTCGGCGGCGCGGTTGATGCCCACGATGCGGGGCAGGAACCAGCTGCTGCACGCCTCGGGGACGATACCGCGGCGTGCGAAGACGAAGCCGATCTTCGCCGTCGTCGCCGCGATGCGGATGTCCATCGGCAAGGTCATCGTGATGCCGACACCGACCGCGGGACCGTTGATCGCGGCGATCACGGGCTTCTTCGACTCGAAGATGCGCAAGGTGAGCAGGCCGCCGCCGTCACGATGGTCCTCCATCTTCGGCGGCTCCTTGCCCTGCGCGTGATCGAAGGTCGCGCTGCCGCCGGAGAGATCCGCGCCGGCGCAGAACGCGCGTCCCGCGCCGGTCACGATGACGGCGCGGACCGCGTCGTCGCCGTCGGTGCGATCGAAGGCGTCGATCAGCTCGCGCATCATGGTCCCCGTGAAGGCGTTCAGCTTGTCGGGGCGCTGCAGGGTGATGGTCGCGACGGCGTCGGCGACGTCATAGCGGATCTGCTCGTAGGTCATCGTAGCCTCCTTCCGCGCAGAGGACGTAGCCCACCGGCAGGTCTGGCGGAAGCCCGGGCGGCGGCGTTGAATCGACGGGGCGTCTCGACTAGCGTGGCGCCGCGCCGATCGCCCGAGCGGCGCGCAGGAAAGGACCCCGCCATGGCCGATCTCGAGACCTTCCGCGAGGACACGCGCCGCTGGCTGAAGGCGAACGCGCCGGCGTCGATGTACACGCCGCTCGAAGACGCCGGACGAGCTCTGCTGGGGCGGCAAGAAGACGCAGTATCCGCCCGACGTGCAGCGCTGGCTCGACGTCATGGCCGAGCGCGGCTGGACGGCGCCGACGTGGCCGAAGGAGTACGGCGGCGGCGGCCTCTCGAAGGCGGAGGCGAAGGTCCTCGCGGAGGAGATGGCGAAGCTCCGCCTGCGGCCGCCGCTCATCGGCTTCGGGCTCGCGATGATCGGCCCGCTGCTGCTGCAGGAGGGCAGCGAGGAGCTCAAGAAGCGAGCACCTGCCGCCGATCATCCGCGGCGAGATCCGCTGGTGCCAGGGCTACTCCGAGCCGGGCTCCGGCTCCGACCTCGCGAGCCTGCAGACCAGGGCCGTCCGCGACGGCGACGTCTTCGTCCTGAACGGCCAGAAGATCTGGACCTCCTACGCCGACAAGTCCGACTGGATGTTCATCCTGGTGCGCACCGACTTCGAGGCGCCGAAGCAGGACGGCATCACGTTCCTGCTGATGGACATGACGTCGCCGGGCGTCTCCGTGCGGCCGATCCGGCTGATCAGCGGCTCGTCGCCGTTCTGCGAGACGTTCCTCTCCGACGTGCGCGTGCCGGCGCGGAACGTCGTCGGCGAGGTCAACGACGGCTGGGCGATGGCGAAGGCGCTGCTCGGCCACGAGCGCACCATGATCGCCGACGTCTTCAAGGAGCGCGACGACGCCAAGCGGCTCGTCGCGCTGGCGCGCGCGCTACCTCGGCGAGCGAGGACGGCGCGATCGCCGACCGCGTGCTGCGCGACCGCGATGACGCAGCTCGAGATGGACCAAGCCTGCCTCGACCTCACGCTCGCGCGCTCGCGCGACAGCATGAAGGCCGGCCACAAGCCCGGGCCGGAGACGTCGATCTTCAAGTACTACGGCACCGAGCTCAACATGCGCCGGCGCGAGCTGATGGTCGCGATCGCCGGCCCGCAGGCGCTCGGCTGGGAAGGCCCCGGGCTTCGACGACGACGAGCTCAAGATCACGCGCGACTGGCTGCGCTCGCGCGGCAACTCGATCGAGGGCGGCACGTCCGAGATCCAGCTCAACATCATCGCCAAGCGCGTGCTCGGCCTGCCGGACTGAGACGGAGCGACGTCGTGGACCTGGTCCTTGTCCGAAGAGCAGGAGCTGCTCGCGCGCACCGCGCGCGAGTTCGTCACCGGCCGCTCGTCGCTGAAGCGCATCCGCCGCCTGCGCGACGCGCACGACGCCGACGGCTTCTCGCGCGAGCTGTGGCGCGAGATGGCGGAGCTCGGCTGGCTCGGCATCGTCATCCCCGAGGAGCACGGCGGCGCCGGCCTCGGCTACATGGACCTGATGGTCGTCCTCGAGGAGCTCGGCCGCGGGCCTCATGCCCGAGCCGATGCTCTCGACCGTCCTGCTCGGCGCCGACGGCGCTGCTCCTCGGCGGCAGCGAGGCGCAGAAGCGCGAGCACCTGCCGGCGATCGCCGCCGGCGAGCGGCTCCTCGCGCTCGCCTACCAGGAGCCGCGGAGCCGCTACGACGCGCGACCACGTCGAGACGCGCGCGGCGAAGAGCGGCAGCGGCTTCGTGCTGCGCGGCGAGAAGATCGCAGGTGCTCGACGGCCACGTCGCCGACTGGCTGATCGTCTCGGCGCGGACCGTCGGGCGCGACGCGCGACCCCGGCGGCATCACGCTGTTCCTGCGTGCGTCGCCGACACGCCGGGCGTGACGATCGAGCGGCAGCTCGCGCATCGACAGCCGGAACGCCGCGCTCGTGCGGCTCGACGACGTGCGGGTCGAGCGCCGACGCCGTGCTCGGCGACGTCGATCGACGGCGGCGCGCTGCTCGAGCGCGTCGCTCGACCGCGCCACCGATCGCGCTCTGCGCCGAGATGCTCGGCGGCATGACCGCGGCGCTTCGAGATGACGCTCGAGTACCTGAAGACGCGGGTGCAGTTCGGCGTCCCGATCGGCACCTTCCAGGCGCTCAAGCACCGCGCCGCGCAAGATGTACATCGAGATCGAGCTCGCGCGCTCGGCGGTGATGGGCGCGCACCGCGCCCTCGACGAGGGCCGCGACGACGTCGACGATCGCGCGTCTCGCCAGCCTCGCCAAGGCGCGCTGCTCCGACGCGTTCGTGCTGATCGCGCAACGAAGGCGTGCAGATGCACGGCGGCATCGGCATGACCGACGAGCACGACATCGGCTTCTTCCTCAAGCGCGCGCGCGTCGCCGAGATGACGTTCGGCGACGGCGCCTACCACCGCGATCGCTTCGCGCGGCTCGAAGGGTACTGACGGACTCGCCCGCCGTCGAAGGCCGGTCGACGTCGCATCGCCCGACGCACGCGATCAGGCGCGCCCGTGCCGAGGCCTCTACCGCTGGCGGCGACACGAGCGCCTTCTGGACGAACCGGGCGCCCTACTATTGCGATGGTAGCGTCCATCCCAGACAATCGTAGGTCGCAGCGGTGCCGTCGCTGGCCGTGTTGGTCCAGACGAACTCGGGACTCACGGAGGCGCCGGTCTCCGTCTCGTGTATCGACACGCTGATCGAGCCGTCGGTGAGATCGGCCCAATCATTGGCGAGCACGGTGCCGTCGACCAGCCTGTACGGATGGCTCGAATGCGTGAGCCGGGACGCGGCGCTGGCCGTGGTGGTCGAGAGCCATGCCTTGAAGGTGCCGGGGAGGTCGGCGGCGCCGGCGAGCGCCTGGCAGATCGCATCGGCGCCGGCGGGCCCGTTCAGGTTGCCGGTCGGCAACATCGTGCTCGTGACGAACACCAGCTTGGAGCAGGCGCTCGACGCGTCGAGAGGGTGGAGCGCGCAGGCGTTGCAAGTGTCCGCGTTGAGTGGTGCGATTCGCGGTGCCTCGGAGTGGGTGGATCCCGCTCTGCGTGCTCAGGCCGCGATCTCGGCGGTCACGGGGTGCTTCGGCAGGCGGACGCGGAACGTCGAGCCGCGACCGGGCTCGCTCTCGACGGTGACGGAACCGCCGAGCTGCTCGGCGAGCTTGCGGACGATGTAGAGGCCGAGCCCCGCGCCGTCGTACGAGCGCGCGTCGGAGCTGTCGACCTGGCGGAACATGTCGAAGATGTGCGGCAGATGCTCGGGCGGGATGCCGATGCCGGTGTCCCGCACCGTGATCAGCGCGGCGTCGCCGTCGTGCGTGCACCCGACCGTGATCTCCCCGGCGGGCGTGAACTTGCGGGCGTTGCCGACGAGGTTCTTCACGATCATCTTGAGCTTGCGGCGGTCGGTGTGGAGCACGAGCGACCCGACGGGCTCCCAGTGGAGCACGGCGTCGGACCCCGGCAGCGCGTCGAACTCGGCGCGGAGATCGTCCCACAGCGTCGCGACCGTGAGCGGCTCGATCTGCGGCGGGTCCTTGCCCGCCGCCAGGCGGCTGACGTTCAACGTCGCCTCGATCATCTCCAGGAGCTCGAGGCTCGAGCGCCGGATGCGGCCGAGCAGCTCCCGTTGGCCCCCGGTCGTCAGCTCGTCGCCGAGCATGTCGCTGTACCCGAGGATCACGTTCAGCGGTGTGCGCAGCTCGTGCGACATCGTCGAGACGAACTCCGACTTGAGGCGGCCCGCGCGCTCGAGCTCCTCGAAGAGCATCGCGTTCGTGAGCGCCATCGAGGCGAGCTGTGCGACTCCCAGCATGATGCGCCGCTGTGCCGCGGTGAATCCGTCGGTCGAGGCATAGTGTCCGGCAACGTGCAGGCCGATCAGCTCGTCACCGCGGCGGATGGGCGCGCACAGCACCACGCCGATGCCGTAGTACCCGAGCAACGTCGCGATCGTCGGGAACTCCGGGCTGGTTCGCGCCACCTGGGCGACGCCGCTCTCGAACAGGCGCACCATCTGCGGGAGCGAGGGATCCGACGGCAGCCGCAGCACCCGTATCGCGTCCCACTGCTCCGGTGCCATTCCGTCGTGCGCCACCGGCTCGTACAATCCGCTCCTCAGGCTTCCACAGCCACGTCGTGCTGAAGTCGCACTCGAGCACCTCGGCGGTGAGGTGGCACAGTCGTTCGAGCACCACCGGCTTCTCGAGCGACGAGATCAGCTCGTGTCCCACGCGCGCGAGCGCCGCCGAGGTCGCGGCCTCCTCGGCCCGCGCCTCTTCCGCCCGCGTCCGCTCGGTGACGTCGGTCAGGAACCCGATCATGCGCACGATCTCGTCCGCCTGATCGAAGATGAAGTACCCGTTGCTCTCGACGATGATGTAATCACCGTGGCGCCGGCGGACACGGTAGCGCATGTGGAACGCGCTCTTCTCGTCGGTGATGCGGTGCACCTCGCGCTCGAACTTCCCGAGATCGTCGGGATGGACGAGCGGCAGCCATCGCGTCAGCGGTCCCGCGAGATCGTCGCGCGAGTAGCCGAGCATGCGCTCGCAGGCCCCCGCGAACTGCACGTCGTCCGCGCGCGGATCCCAATCATAGAGCACCTGTCCGCTGGCGAGGATGGCGGTCTCGTAGCGATGCCGCCACTCCTTCGCCGCGCCGAGCGCCTCCTCGACTCGTCCCAGGCTCTCGGCCAGGCGCCCGCGATAGACGAGTGCCTGTACGCAGGCGATCGCGCCGCTGGCCATCGCTCCGCCGAGCATCACCGCGATCGCGAGATACGGAACGTTCGGCGTCGGCACGATCGCGAGGATCGCGACGTGGCCGGCCACGAGCGCGAGCACGACGCCCACGAGATCGCGTCCCGCCTGCAGGAACACGAGCGGACAGAACGTGGCGACGGCCGTGATCGCGAGCTCGCCGATGTGGTTGCCGAGCAGGCCGTCGACCCACGCCGCCTCCAGCGGCAGGAGAAGCGCGGCGCCGATCGTGTATGCGCGGATGACGCGGGAGGTGATGCCGGGCGCGAGCCGGATACCGAGCGCTGCGTAGAGGCAGATGATCAGCCGCGACCAGAAGTATCCCGGCGAGTCCCCATGGCGCGCGACCGCGACGAGCGCATAGGTGAAGAGGAAGATCCCGCACATCCACCGCATCGCCGACGGATCGGTCGTGAGCGGCGCGTTGACGAGACGCCAGAAGCTCCGCGCGCGCGCACCGTCCGCTTGCGACATCGCATGCGACGTCTCCGTTCCGAGCGATTGTCGCAACGCCGCCATCGGTAGTCGTGGCGGAGCATGGCGCGTGCCACCCTTGCGGGCGCGGATTCGGTCGCGCCGGACACGATCGTGCGCGCGTCCGGCTGTGGCAGACGTCGGCGCGAGCGGCATAGGGTGCGCAGAGCGACACATTTCCGTGCGTCACATCCGGGCGGCACGTCGCGTCGGGGCGACCCGTCCGCGCTTCCCGGGCTCGGATCATGCCAACTCGCATGGATCGAGGGACGTCCGGGTCTTCGGCCGGCCCGGCCGGTTGGTCGCTCAGGACCAGAAGTCGTCGACCGCGTACAAATCCCAGACGTACTCCCACAGCTCGGCGATCTGGCCCTTGTCGAAGCGCATCTTGAGGCACGTCGGGTTGTCGAAGGTCTTGCCGTCGCGGCTGCCGTGGCCACGGAAGAACGCGACCGCGAGATGCTCGTCGGCGAGGACGTCTTCGAGCTCGAGCCCGAACGAGCCGTCGGTCAGGCGCGTGATGTTCATGAGAAAGGTGAGGATCGCCTCGCGGCCGCGATGCTCGCCGGCCAGCTTCCCGCGGCGTCCGGGAAAGTGCCATACGGCGTCGTTCGGAATCACCGTCTGGATCTCGGCCAGGTCGGCGCGCTCGAAGGCGGCGAACATGTTGCGGACGAAGGTGGCGTTCGGATGCTCGGCCATGCGGGCTCCTCGGCCGCGTCGCGCCTGGCCTAGGCGTCCGCGGGCTTGTAGTAGAAACGAACGTCGACGATCTGCCCGCGCCGCACGCGATAGACGCCGGCCTCGGACCATTGATTGCGGATCTTCGTCGCATGCGGCGTGACGTCGTGGCGCATCTCGACGACGAACGAGTCGGTGCCGACGTGCATGCCGAGGACGTCGGTGCCGTGGACGACACGGCTCTCCTCCCAGCCCTTGCAGGCGGCGACGAGCGCGTCACGCCCGCCGGGGATGGGTTGGCCGTTCTCCGATTGCGTGACGTCGGGCGCGTAGAGCTCGGTGATCGCGTCGCGGTAGCGGCCGGCCGCGCAGAGCTCCGCGAGGCGGTCCGCGATCTCACGCGTCGTCATCCGCTCACCGCGTGCCGGCGACGGCCGCGTACCTGTCGAGGGCGGCCAGCGCCTTGTCGCGTCCCTCGGGGGAGATCCAGAAGATCGCGCGCTCCACGCCCGCGTCGGCGTACCGCTTCAACGTGTCGGGATCGGCGGGCGTGCCGAACACCGAGACGGGGAAGTCGCTGGGTTGCTTGCCGGCCGCTCTCGCCCGCTCGGCGAGATCCTTCATTCCGTCGAGGATGTTCCCCGCCCGGGTGCCGATCGGCATCCAGCCGTCGCAGAAGTCGACGACCCGCTGGCGGGCGCGCGGCGTGTCGCCGCCCATGAGGATCGGCGGGTGCGGCTTCTGCACCGGCTTCGGGAAGGACCAGATCGGATCGAAGTCGACGAGCTCGCCGTGGTACGCGGCCTCCTCCTTCGTCCAGATCTCCTTCATCGCGAGAATGCGCTCGCGCAGGAGCTTCCAGCGGGTCTTGAACGTGGTGCCGTGATTCTCCATCTCCTCGGCATTCCAGCCGCCGCCGATGCCGAAGAGCAGCCGGCCGTCGGAGAGGAAATCGACCGACGCCACCTCCTTGGCCAGGGTGATCGGATCGCGCTCGATCACGAGGCAGATGCCGCTGCCGATCCTGATCGTCTTGGTCACGGCCGCCGCGGCGGCGAGGGCGACGAAGAGGTCGTGCGTGTGCCAGTACTCCTTCGGCAGGTCCGCACCGCCCGGCCACGGTGTTCTCCGGCTCGCCGGGATGTGGGTGTGCTCCGGGAAGAAGATCGACTCGAAGCCGCGCTCCTCGGCCGCGACCGCCAGCTCGTCCGGGCGGATCGCGTAGTCGGTCGCGAACATCAGGACGCCGAACTTCACGCGTTGGCTCCGACGGGGGTCAACGTCTCGGCGGCCGACTCGATCTCGCCGATCGCACGCTCGAGATGGCGGTCGAGCGACTGCATGTACTCGTAGAGCGCCTTGTGCACGATCGCGAAGGCCATGGCGTCGGCGAACGCGGCCGGGCGCTTCATGAGCGTCGTGCCGAGGAGCGACAAGGTGAACCAGGCGCGGCGTGGCGAGGCGGCGAGGATGGTGTCGCGCAGGACGCGCGCGCCGAGACGGATCTCCTCGCGCCGGATTGCCAGTCCCTCGCCCACTTGTCGGCCGCGATTGAGGATGAACTCGAGCGTCCGAATGCGAAAGTTGCGGAACTCGTACAGCTCGGCGATCAGCTTCCGATAGCCCTTGTAGAGCTGGATGCGGCTCATCGCCTTCGGCAGGATGTTCGAGAAGACGAACTGATCGCCCATGCTCTCGGCGATCAGGCGGCCTTCCTTGGCCATGCGATCGTGCAACGGCGTCTTCGGCATCGCCTGCAGCATGCCGGTCATCGAGACGGGGATGCGCGCGTCCTGGATGAAGCGGAGCTGCTCCTCGAAGATCGACTCGTCGTCGTGGTCGAAGCCGACGATCATGCCGGCCTGGACCTGGATGCCGTACGCCTGGATCTTGCGGACGTTCTCGACGAGGTCGCCGCGCATGTTCTGCGTCTTGTGCGTCTCCTGCAGCGACGACTTCCGCGGGCTTTCGATGCCGATGAAGATGGTCGTGAAGCGCGCGGCGCGCAGCAGCTCGAGCAGCTCGTCGTCCTGGGCGACGTTCAGCGAGACCTCGGTGTTGAAGTACATCGGGTGGCCGTGGGCCTCGCTCCAGTCGGCGATGGCTCGGAGCAGCTCCTTGGCGAGCTTCTTGTTGCCGATGAAGTTGTCGTCGACGAGAAAGACCTGCGTCGCCCCGAGGCGGTGGCATTCCGCGATCTCGGCCATCACCTGCGGCACGCTCTTCACGCGCGGCCGGCGGCCGTAGACGACGATGATGTCGCAGAACTCGCAATTGAACGGGCAGCCGCGCGCGAATTGGATGGTCATCGCGTGATACTGATCGACCTTGACGAGATCGAAGCGCGGCGTCGGCGAGGTGGTGAGGTCGGGCTTGTCGGCGGGGCGGTATTCCGCCTTGTGCTCGCCGCGCGCGAAGTCGGCAAGGAACTGCGGCCAGGTCTCCTCGGCCTCGTCGACGAAGAGGACGTCGCACGTTCCGCGCAGCTCCTCCGGGCAGAGGGATGCATAGGGGCCGCCGACGACGACGAACCGCCCCCGGCGGCGGAACTCGGCGATGATCTCGAGCATGCGGGCCTTGTGGACGATGTAGCCGGTGACGCCCACGATGTCGGCGTCGACGTCGAAGTCGATGTCCTCGACGTTCTCGTCGCACAACACGATCTCGTTGTCGCGCGGTGTCATGCCGGCGACCGTCGGCATGGAGAGATTCGGGAAGATGCAGCGTTTACCGAGGCTCGGCAGGATGCGGTCGTAGGTCCAGAAGCTCTCCGGGTTCTTCGGTGTAACCAGGTAGATCTTCACTGGAGCCCTCCCTTCCGCGGCGCTGGCACTGCCCGAGGCCTCTTGTTGCGGGTGAGCGCGCGGGAGTCAATCCGGCCGATGCGGGCGGTGTGCGGTCACTCCGCCAGGTGGCGCGCGACGATGGTGCGCAGGCGAGCGATCGTCGGTGCCGCCGCGAGGCCGAGATCCTGGATCTCGCCCTCGGCAAGGGCATCGGCGACGCGCTCGAGCGTGAACAGGAGCACCGCGTCACGCTCCGCCAGGCGCCGGCGGCCGGCGAGGCGCGCCATGAGCCGTAGCTGGCGCCGCCGCTGCGCGCGGTAGGCGGCGCGCACCGTCGCATCCGTCGCCACCAGGGCACGGAGGCTGTGCCGCAGCCCGCGCCAGCGCCGGTGCAGCCCGACCGCCATGTCGACGAGGCGCTCGGCGCGCGCGGCCGGCGAGGCATGCGTGCCGAGGATCGCGTCCACCGCCGACCATTCCGACGTCACCCACTGCTCGTAGACCGCGAGGAAGAGGGCGCGCTTGTCCGCGAAGTGCTTGTAGAACGTCGCCGGCGCATAGCCCGCGGCGCGCGCCAGCCGGTTCGAGTCCGTGCCATGGTAGCCCTCGCGGTTGAAGACCCCGGCCGCCGTCGCCACGAGGCGCTCGCGGGTGGCGGCGGCGGTGCCGCGCCGCGGGCGGTGCGGCGGGAGCGTGCCCGGCGACTCCATTGCGGCGACGACCCTACCATCTTGCGTCAGCTCGGACGATAGCGATATTGGTATCACCACGTCGGCCGGCGTGGTCCGCGCGACGTCCAGGAGGTCGACGATGCTGCGCGCAGCGATCGGAGTAGACGAGCCGCGTCGCGAGACGACGATCGACGGGGTCCGCCTCGCGTTCAGCGACGAGGGCGGGGGCACGCTGCCGGCGCTCGTCTGCCTGCACGCCATCGGGCACGGCGGCGGCGACTTCGCGCGCATCCGGGCGGGCTGGAGCGGTCGGCGGCGCGTGATCACCGTCGATTGGCCGGGGCAGGGGCACTCGGGTGCCGACCGCCTCCCACCGAGCGCGGAGCGCTACAACGGCTCCTCGCGGGTCTGCTCGACACCCTCGGCGTCGAGCGCGCCGTCCTCCTCGGCAACTCGATCGGCGGCGCCACGGCGTTCCTGCACGCGGTCCGCGCGCCGGAACGCGTCGCCGCCCTGGTGCTGGAGAATCCCGGCGGCCTCGATCGCAACGACGACGTCATTGCGCGCACCGTCCTCGGCATGATGGCGCGCTTCTTCGCCGCCGGCGCGCGGCGCGCGCGCTGGTATCCGGCAGCCTTCGCCTTCTACTACCGGACGGTCCTGCCGCGTGCCGCGGCCGCGCCGCAGCGCGCGCGGATCGTCGCCGCGGCATACGAGCTCGCGCCCGTGCTCCACGGCGCGTGGAGCGGCTTCGCCGCGCCGGACGCCGATATGCGCGCGCTCGCGCCGCGGGTCCGCTGTCCCGTCCTGTTCGCCTGGGCGGCCCGCGACCGCTTCGTCCAGCTCCGCCGCGCGCGCCCGACGATCGCCACCCTGGCGAACGCGCGCGTCGCGACGTTTCGCGCCGGGCACGCGCCGCATCTGGAGGAGCCGGAGGCGTTCGAGGCGGAGCTCGAGCGCTTTCTCGCCGCGTTGGCCGCCGCCGAGCCGGCTCACGTCCACGAGAGGCCGGCGCGCGTCGCCCGGTAGCGCGCCGGTGCGTCGGCGAGGGGCGTCAGCGTCGGCGGTGTAGGCTCAATTGAACTCATGGACGGCCCTTGCTACGTCCGAGCCATGTCGGAGCCACTCGTCGCGTGCCTCGATCTCGAAGGGGTGCTGGTGCCGGAGATCTGGATCAACGTCGCGGAGAAGACCGGCATCGCCGCCCTGCGGCGCACGACACGCGATGAGCCCGACTACGATCGCCTCATGCGCGACCGCCTCGCGATCCTCGATCACGAGGGGCTTCGCCTGGCCGACATCCAGGCCGTCATCGCCACCGTCCGTCCGCTCGAAGGCGCGGCGGCGTTCCTCGGGTGGCTGCGGACACGCATGCAGGTGATCATCCTGTCGGACACCTTCAGCGAGTTCGCGCAGCCGCTCATGGCGCAGCTCGGCTATCCGTGTCTCTTCTGCAACTCCCTGGACGTCGACGACGGCGGCCGTATCCGCGGCTACACGCTCCGCATCGCCGACGGCAAACGCAAGGCGGTGATGGCGCTCAAGCTCCTCAATTTCCGCATCATCGCGGCGGGCGACTCCTACAACGACATCACGATGCTCGACGAGGCCGATAGCGGGATCCTCTTCCGGCCGCCGGACAACGTCGTGCGGGACTTCCCCCGCTTCCCCGTCACCCGCACGTACGAGGAGCTGTGCGCAGCGTTCACGCGCGCGATCGGGTAGCGAGGAACAGCCATGGACGTCCGCCCTCCGCGTCGCATCCTGGTCACCGGTGCCACCGGCTTCATCGGTCAGGCGACGATCCCGGCGCTGCGCGCGCGCTTCCCGGAGGCCGTCCTCGGTGGCCTGGCGCGCTCGGAGCGCTCCGCGGCGGCGCTCGCCGAACGGCATCTCACCCCCGTGCGCGGCGATCTCGGCGGCGCGCCCGAGACCCTCACGGCCGGGGTACGGGGCTTTGCGCCCGAAGCGATCGTCCATCTCGCCGCCGAGATTGCCAGCTCGCGCGACACGATGGCGATCCATCGCACCAACATCGACGGAACGCGGCGACTCGCGGAGATCGCGCGCGAGCTCGACGGGTTCCGCTGCTTTCTCTACGCCTCGACGGTCGTGACCGGCGACGCGGGCGGACGCGTGCTCACGGAAGAGGGGCCGTTCCCGCTCGAGACGGACTACGGTCGGGCCAAGCACGAGGGCGAGCGCATCCTCGCCGAGCTGCGGGTGCCGACCGTCATCGTCCGTCCCTCGCATGTCTACGGTCCGGGCGGATGGTTCGCGCACCTGGTCACGGACATGCGGCGCGGCCTCTTCCGCGTACCCGGGAGCGGCGACAACTGGTGGGACGTCGTGCACGTGGACGATGTCGCTTCGGCCCTCGCGCTGGCGCTCGCCGCGCCCGCTGGCGCGGCGTTCCACGTCGTGGACGACGAGCCGGTGCGGATGAACGACTTCTTCCAGGAGGTCGCGCGGCTCATGGGGAAGCGCGCCGTCGGCCACGCGCCCCTGTTCCTTGCGCGCCTGCTCCGCGGGCGGGGCGCCGTCGCGGCGGCCGTGCGCTCGGCGCGCTCGTCGAACGCCCGCCTGAAGCGCGAGCTCGGATGGCAGCCGCAATACCCCGACTACCGGGGCGGCCTCGCCGCGACGTTCGCGGCTCTCGGCCGGGCGGCCGCGTGAGGGCGGTCGCCGCTCGCGCCGGCGGGTGAGCCGAGCGGCGCGCCGGTCACCCCTTCATGCCCGTCGCCGCTGCCTGCGGATGCAGGCTGGCGGCGGCGCTCGGACGCGCGCCGACGCCCGCGAACCACGCGCTGACGTTCGTCAGCGCGGCGTCGAGGGGCTGCGCGACGCTGCCGCCGAAATCGAGGGCGGAGTAGAGGATGATGTCGGCGATCGTGAAGCGGTCACCGACGATGAACCGGCGTCCGCGCAGCAGCGGATCGAGCCAGGCGAGATTGTCCCGCACGGTCGCCTTCAGGCCCGCTGCCGCCTCCGGGAGCACGCGCATGCGCGGCTTGAAGAGCTCGAGGCCTTCGGCGAAGCGGAAGCCGTTGTAGAGATGCTCGGTGATGCGCAACTCGATGCGCCGTTGCCACATGCGGGTCTCGGCGCGCTCCTCGGCCGTGGCGCCGATGAGCGGCGGGCGCGGGTGTGTCTCCTCGAGGTACTCGAAGATCGCGACGGTCTCCGCGATCGTGCGGCCGTCGTCGAGCTCGAGCGCCGGGAGCTGCGCGCCGGGGTTGCGGTCGGTGTAGGGCGCGCGCCGGTTCTCCGCGCCGAGCAGGTCGACCGTCACGGTCGGGATCGCGAGCCCCTTCTCGAGGAGGAACATGCGGAGCGCGCGCGGGTTCGGTCCGAAGCTGTCGTAGAGTCGCATGTCGGCCTCGATAGCATCGGGAGGGCGTCTTGCCGAGAGGGCGGCCATGATCTACTCCGGCGCGCATGACACGCCGTCGCAGGTTCTGGGGCTGGGGATACGAAGACGAGGGTCCGAGCGCCGAGCAGCAGGCGCGCATCGCGGAGCTCCTCGCCGCGCGCTTCGGCGTCGCGGTGCCGCGCGCGGCGGCACCGCCGCGCATCGACGAGATCGCGCTGCGGGCGCCGCGCATCGTGCCGCCGCCGGCCCTCGCCGACCTGTGCTCGACGACGCCCTACGATCGCGCCGGCCACACGTACGGCAAGTCCTTCCGCGATGTCGTGCGCGGTTTCCGCCGCGACTTCGCCAATCCCCCCGACGTCGTCGCCTTCCCGCCGGACGAGAGCGCGGTGACGGCGCTCCTCGCGTGGTGCGCCGATGTCGGGGCGGCGGCGATTCCCTACGGAGGGGGCTCGAGCGTCGTGGGTGGCGTCGAGGCCCCGGCGGACGGCCCCTATCGCGGCGCGGTGGCGATCGATCTCGGGCGCCTCGATCGGGTGCTCGAGATCGATCCGGTATCGCGGGCGGCACGCATCCAGGCGGGCGTGCTCGGGCCGGCGCTCGAGGCGCAGCTTCGGCCGCGCGGCCTCACGTTGCGTCACTTTCCGCAGTCGTTCGAGTTCAGCACGCTCGGCGGCTGGATCGCGACCCGCTCCGGCGGACACTTCGCGACCCTCTACACCCACATCGACGATTTCGTGGAATCGCTTCGCGTCGTCACCCCGACCGGCGTCGTCGAGTCGCGCCGTCTGCCGGGGTCGGGCGCCGGCCCGAGCCCGGACCGTCTCTTCATCGGCTCGGAGGGGACGCTCGGCATCATCACCGAGGCGTGGATGCGCTTGCAGGACCGACCGACGATGCGGGCATCCGCGTCGGTGACGTTCGCCGATTTCGCGGCGGGTGCGACCGCGGTGCATGCGCTCGGACAGAGCGGCCTCTACCCTTCGAACTGCCGGCTGCTCGATCCGGGCGAGGCCTTCGAGCTCCGGCGCCGGGACGGGCGTCGAGGCCGTGCTGGTGCTCGGCTTCGAGTCGGCCGATCATCCGCTCGACGCCTGGATGGCGCGCGCGCTCGAATGCTGTCGCGATCACGGCGGCGTCGTGCCGGATGGCGCGGGGCACACGCGTCGCGACGACACCGCCGGTCGCGAGGGTGCAGCCGGCGCGTGGCGGCAGGCGTTCCTCGGGGCGCCGTACCTGCGCGATGCGATCGTCGGTCTCGGGATGATCAGCGAGACCTTCGAGACCGCGATCACGTGGGACCGGTTCGCGGAGTTCCACGCCGCGGTGATGGAGCGCACGAACGCGGCCGTGCAGCGGGTGTGCGGCGCGGGCACCGTGACCTGTCGCTTCACGCACGTGTATCCCGACGGCCCCGCGCCGTACTACACGGTCCTCGCGCCCAGCACGCCCGACGCCCAACTCGCGCAGTGGGCGGAGATCAAGATGGCGGCGTCCGAGACGCTGCTGGCGCTCGGGGGCACCATCACCCACCACCACGCCGTCGGGCGGGACCATCGGCCGTGGTACGACCGGCAGCGTCCCGACGGATTCGCGCGCGTACTCGCCGCGGCCAAGGCGGCTCTCGATCCGCAGGCGATACTGAATCCCGGTGTCCTCATCGACGCCGCCCCGATGCACCGTGCGCAGCGTGTTGCGCACGTGTGACGACGATTCTTTACGACGGATCCCTTTGCCACACGAATCTGTTCGCCCGAAAGTGCTAGGATCATCTCCGGAATCGTGCGACAGCGCGCGATTTTGCGCGCGCAGCAGATGTGCACGACCTTGCCGTGCTTGTTTTCATTGAGTTTGATTTGGCATCATCCCTGCAAATTGTCCGGCCGCGGGGGTAGTACGGCTTCGGCCGAAACCGTCTCTCGCTCACCTGATGATGGCAGGGACGATCCGCCGCCGCTGGGCGCCGATTCTCGGCGCGCTCCTGGTCCTTGCGTGCGCCGCGCACGCCGAGGCCGGTAGCGCACGTGTGCGTTGGGTTCCCAGCACCGATCCCCAGGTTACCGGATACCGAGTGTATTTGCGCGCGGCTGGAAGCACGGTATGGCCCGTCATCGATGTGGGTCGCCCGACGCCTCAGACCGACGGCAACATCGCATACATAGTCAGCAGGTCTGAGCACCTCGCTCACCTACTATTTCGCTGATCATCGCATATGGGCCCCAGCTCGTTGCTGAGCAACTTTTCCCGATGGAGCTGGCCCTCGGAACGTCGGATCCCTGCATCATCGATCGATGCACTTCAACCACCTCATGCGACATCCGTGCGGCGAGCCGACGGTAGCTCGTGTGACGACGGTCTCTACTGCGACGGGATCGCCGTGTGCCAAGGCGGCAGCTGCGGAACGGTGGAGCGCCGAACTGCGACGACGGGGTCGCATGTACGGACGATCGTTGCGACGATAGCCTCGCGCGCTGCGTGCACACGCCGCGCGCCAACTGTTGCACGACCAGCGCCGATTGCTTCGATACGACGCGTGCACGAGCACGAACGCTGTCTTCGGCGGCTCGTGAGTCAGCGGCTCGGAGGTGTGCGCGGCGGCGTCCTGCACCAGCGCGTTCTGCGATCCCGTCGACGGTTGCGGTCTCATGCCGTCCCGGACGGCGTCTACGTGCGAGGCCTGTGGCGTGCTTGAAGCCGAGCAAGATCGTCATCGGCTTCAGTGGCGATCACGGCAAGATCAAGCTCAGCGCGATTTTCGAGAACACGACGTGGTCGTCGATCCCGCGACGTTCGGATTGCTCCTCGACATTGCGGATCCCGAGCGGCTCGGTCGTGCTATACAGCGGCAATGTGCCGCACGATGCTTTCGCGCCAAGAAGGATGGCGGAACCAAGTTCCGGTTCCTTGGTTCGCACGAAGAGACGGATGTCACGAACGGCGTCACCGAGCGCGCTCTTGCGACGGCGCCGGGACTCATGGCAGCTGAATTTACGGGCGAAATCCGTCGACATCATGGACGCCCTGGATCAGCCGCGGCTGGCGGTCACCCTGTCGTTCGGCTTCCTTTGCATGAGCGACGCAGGGGTCGCATGCGAGGCGCGGAGCTCGCGTCGATCTGTCGCTGATCCGCCCGGCTCTGGCGCGTGCTCAGCTCTTCGGCTTGATCTTCTTGAGCGCGGTGTCCATGCCGGAGAGCACGCCTCCGGGCTGCTTCTCATCGTAGAAGTACTTGTACTGGTCGCGGGGCGCGTGGATTTCCGGGTCCAGCGTGCCGTCGGGTCTCAGGAAGAACGTGCGCGGAATGTACTCTCCGTCCGGGGCGTATTTCTGGCTCAGCTCGGCGTTCTTGTCCTTGTCGAGCCGGATCATCACGAACTTCTTCGCCTCCTCGACCACCTTCGGATCGTGGAAGACGCCGCTGTAGTTGCGGCAGTGCGGACACCATTCGGTGAAGAAGATGAGACAGATCGGCTTCTGCTCCTTCTTGGCGAGCGCGATCCCGTCCTGGTACGACTTCCAGGCGACCTCCTTGTCGTTCCAGTCGCCGCCGGCGTGAGCGCGGCGCGCGAGCGGCAGGAGCGCGAGCAGGACCGCGAGCGCAAGCACGCCGCGGCCGATCCGTGTGGTGGTTGCCATCTCGACCTCCGTTCACCCGCCCGCGAGCTTGACCCGCAGGCCGTCCTTGCCGAGCTCGGCGGCGATGCGCGCCCGGTGATCACCCTGGATGATGATCTCCCCGTCCTTCGCGCTGCCACCGGTACCGCACATCCGCTTCAAACGCGTGGCGAGCGCCGCGAGCGCGCCGCTGTCGAGTGCGAGCCCGCGCACGATCGATACCGGCTTGCCATTGCGGCCGTGGCGCTCGAGCCAGATGCGCACGATACCGTCGCGCGGTGCCCCGTCACCATGACGGCCGCCCCGTCCGCCGTCCGCGACCGGCGTGCGTGCGCCGGCGACCGCGCCGTGGTCGCTGCTGTAGACGAGGGGGTGAGGGTCAGGCGTCGGCATGCCGGCGATTGGACGGTCGCGCGACCGTCGCGCGTCCTTCTTACGTACTCGGGGTCGACGCCGTCAATTGCGCCGCGCGGGGGCGCTCAATCGCAGAGCTGGAGCTGCCGCAGGTCGTACTGTCCGCGCATCCGGATGTTCGTCACCGTCGCGAGCAACGCGCCGGGATCGATCACGGCCAGGTCGGCTGCGAGGTCGCGCGCGAACGGCCGGTAGTCGGCCCCCGCGAAACGGGCGCCGAGCGTGAGCGTCATGGCACGGCGGGAGATCCGGTCGGTGCCGCCGTTTCCCTCGTACCGCAGGACATAGCGCTTTCCGGAGGTGGCGCGGACGGAGATCTCGACGCGAAACCGTCGCGTGCTGCGGATGGCGGTCACCAGGACGGGGCGGGTCAGGGCGGCCGAGCCGCGCGCGGGATAGGAGGCACGGAATTGGAGCGGCGTGCGCGACGTCTCGGTCGCGTGCAGCACCGTATCCCCCAGGATCGCGTCGTAGGCGACGTCGACGATCCCGCGGGTGTTGAAGCGGAAGTCACCGAACGACAGCGACGCGCACGTCTCCGACGCGCCGTCGAGCGGGTCCGTGCCACGCTCGCGCTCGAGGCCGTCGGGGATGGAATCGCCGTCGGTGTCGGCGACGAGCCGATCGGTCTCGCCCGGATCCCGGATGCCGTTCAGGTTCACGTCCTCCTCGGCGTCCGTGAGGCCGTCGCCATCCGAGTCGATCACCGCCGCGGCCTCCGCATAGCCGATCGTCCGCTCGTTCGACCGCGGGCTTTCGAGGCCGTCCGCGGTGTAGGCGCTGAGCGCAAAGGTGTAGCTGCGCTCGATGTCGAGGTCGCTCAGGACGGTGGTGAGACCGCCGTCCGGATCGACGGTCGGGTCGACGTCGCGCGGCGCGCCGTACTCGCCGCCGCTCTCGCGGATGTAGAGGTGATAGCCGGCGATGCTGGCATCGGTGGACGCGCCCCAGCGGACCTTCACACCGTAGGCCGACGCGGCGAGAGGCAGCAGCAGCTGCCACGTCAGGAGCGCGAGCAGGACGCGCGTGGCTTCGCGGGGCGTCTTCATGGGGATATCCACGGAAGTGCAAGCCCGACGCCATCGGGGCCGCGGAAAATCCCGTGTGATTCAGCGGCGGCGACCGCGACGCGCTAGGGTCAGAGTGTCGACCGGATGGCGATCGAAACTTTCGCGTCGCTGCGCGCGTCGTCATGCGGAATTTACTTGACGGGGATGGCGGCGCGTGGTGAAGGTCGCACAGCACACAGTCCAGGGATGCGCGCGCGAACTGCCTTTGCATTTGCCATGGCGCTCCTGGTGCTTTGGAGCTGCATGTCGTGCGGTGGTGGCGGTGGCGGCTCGAATGAAAGCGCGAGGAGCGGAAGTGGCGGCGCGTCGACCGCCGACGTCGCCGTCACGTGGCGCGACGGCGGGGCCGACGTCGCCGGCTACGTCGTCCATTGGGGTGCGGCGTCGGGACGCTACACGCATGACGTCGACGTGGCGAAGCCCGTGGCGGATGCGCAGGGCATCGTGACGGCCGTGATCGCGCTGCCGATCGAGGACCCGTCCGCGACATTCTACTTCACCATCAGCTCGTACGATGGCGGGGGCGGCATGAGCGCGAATTCCAACGAGCTCTCGATCGAGGTGAGCGCGCTCGACTGACGGGACGGGCCGCCGTCACCTGAGCGCCGATCGTCACCACGACGAGCGCAGCCCGCAACTCATCTATCCTGGCGTCGCACGGCGCCCCCGTGGAATCGGGATGCTGCGCGAGCGGACCCGGCGGCATGTGCATTGCCTCTCTCGCCGTCCGTGCGCGCCACCTCTCCCGTCGCCCGCCTCCTCCGGGCCGCACTGGCTGTGTATTGTGTCGCGCTGGCGTGTCCCTCGTCCGTCGCGGCCTACCAGGCACGTGTCGCGTGGGCGCCGGTGACAGGCGCGCGGGGCTATCGGGTGTACGTGAGGCAGGATCAGCAGAGCTACGGTGCCGGCATCGACGTCGGCGCGCCGACCGTCGGCGTCGACGGCACGCTGCGCTCGTCCCTCGACGGGCTCCCCATCGACGCGACCAACTATTTCGTCGTGACGAGCTACGACGCGTCGGGCGCGGAAAGCGCCCGTTCGAACGAGCTCTCGGTCGCCTATGCGGCGGCGGCGCCGTTCGTCGACTCCGACGGCGACGGCCTGAGCGACGCGGCCGAGGACGTCAACCTGAACCGCGTGGTCGATCCGGGCGAGACCGATCCCGAGCAGTGGGACACCGACGGTGACGGCATCTCCGACGGCGCCGAGCGCGCCGCGGGATCGAATCCGCTGGATCCGTTCGATCCGCCCGGCGCCGGCCCGATCCGTACGGCGACGGCCACTCCGCCCCCGCCCGCGACGCCGATCGTGACCGCGACTCCCGTCCCGACCGTGACGGCGGCGGTCGTTCCGGGATCGGATCTGACCGCGATCGGCGCGATCATCGCGCGCGTCACCGCACCCACGGGGAGCGGCAACCACTCGCTCGAGGTCATCCGCGACGGCGATACCCCGCCCGTCGGTCTCGCCGATCCTCTCCGTCAATACGACACGTACGACGGCGCCAACGCGGCCGCCGACGACTGGATCGGCTATTCCTTCAGCGGCGGGGCGTTGTTCCACCGCCTGGTGTTCCAGGAGGGAATGCACTTCTGGGACGGCGGATGGTTCCAGTCGCTGCGCGTCGAGGTGCGGCAGGGCGGCCAGTGGATCCAGGTCGCGGCCCTGCAGGTGTCGCCGGCGTATCCGGGCGTCGACGACGGCCTCGGCTTCGAGACCTACGTGCTCGACTTCACGCCCACGAGCGGTGATGGGATTCGCCTTGCGGGCGCGCCGGGCGGGACGGCCGCCTTCGTCTCGGTTGGCGAGCTCCGGGTCTTCGGCGACGCCGTGGGCGCGGTGCAGGTTCCGACGCCGACCGGGACGGCGACGCGTACCCCGACGCCGACGCGCACCCCGACGGCGACCCGCACCAGCACACCGATCCCAACGAGGACGCCGACCGCCACGCCGACCGGCACCGTCACCCCGACCAGGACGCCGACCGTGACGCGCACGGCCACGTCGACCCCGACCTCGACCAGAACCGCGACCGCCACGAGGACGCCGACACCCGTCGCCACCGCGACCCCGACCCCGACCAGGACGGCGACCGCCAGCGCCACCGGCACACCGACGACGACGCGGACGGCGAGCCCAAAAGCGACGGGAACGCCGAAACCGACGACGACGCACACGGCGAAGCCGTCGCCAACCCCGACCCAAACGCCGGTATCGACGACCACCACGACGTCGAGCGCGACCAGGACCGCGACGCCGGTCGCGACCGCGACGGTCGTGGCGACCGCGACGGTCGTGGCGACCGCGACGGTCGTGGCGACGGCGTCGCCCACCCCCCTGGCGACACCGCCGCCTTCGGGATCATGCGGGAACAACGTCGCCGACGCGGGTGAGACCTGTGACGGAACCGACGCCGCCGCCTGTCCGACCCTCTGCTCCGCGACGTGTTCCTGTCCGGCGTTCGTGGCGCTCCCGCTCGACGGATGGACGCTCTGGCAGGGCAACGGGACCTGGGGAGTGACGACCGACACCAAGTCCGGCGCGCCGGTGCTGGCGACGCAGACCGTCACCATGCCGGCGACCGACTTCGGGGTGGCGTATCCCCCGAGCGCCGATCTGAACGTCGCCTACCCGATTCTTGCGACGACACTCGCCGGTGACGGCGCCTTCGCAATCGAGGTCCTCGTCGAGTCGGCGCGGGGACCGGCGCGCGCACTCTCCTATACGAGTGACGATCGGCTTCCGACGAGCCATAAGCGGCGGGTGCGGATGCCACTCGGTGCCGCGATCGCGGACGGCCGGCCGCACACGGTCTACCGCGATCTCGCGGCGGATCTCCGGGCGGCGTTCGGCTCCGCCTTCGTCCGGGTGTCCCAGGTTCGTGTCCTCGGGAACGTCCGCGTCCAGCGCGTACTGCTCGCGGCAGCGCCGCTTGCGGCACGGAGCGCGGTCCCGCCGGACTCGCTGATCGTGCCGCTCGACCGTTGGGGGACGCCCGGACGGAACGTCGCCGTCGGTCACAGCGACGATCCGGCCGTCGACGGTCCGACGCTGTCCAGCGATCCGACGCTCGGTGCGGTCGCGACCTATCCGGCCGGGCACGCGGAGACGCTCGTCGCGCCGTTCCAGGCCGTCTCGTTCCTCCTGCGGAACGAGGCCCCCTTCCGCATCGAATTCCGCGTGCGCACGTCCGACGGCCGCACGCGCACCGTTCGCTTCGACCCGCGCGTGACCGCGCCGCGGACGACCGATCTCCAGGGTGTGCTGCCGCTGACGACGCAGACCGTCTCGGGCAGCGTCTTCCGGCTCGCGACGCTCGACCTCCGTGAGGCGATCGGCCTGATGCACCCGGGCTTGTCGGTACGCGGCGTGCTCGGCATTCGTCTGCGCGGTGCCTTCGAGGTCGCCGACCTCGTCCTCCAGGATCCCGTCGATTGATCCGTTGCGATTTCCGCGGCGCTCGTGTAGATGACGCAAGGGCTGTGGGGCGGGGCGGTGGCTTGCCGGCGTCCGTGAGACGGGTGGGGTTCCCGACCGTCCTCGCACGACACCCCCAGTCGAGCGCACCCGGTCGATGGTACTCCTCAGGCATCCGCGCCTCGTTCGCACCGCGCTGTTCGTCGGCGTCCTCCTCGCGACGGGCACGGTGACTGCACGTGCGGCAATCGTGCGTGTGCGCTGGAAGCCGGGACTCGCCGCGCCGGCGGCGGGCTACCGTATCTACGTGCGCCCGGCCGGCGCGCCGTACGGGCGGCCGATCGAGATCGGCGTGCCTCCTCCTGCTATCGACGGCACGCTGACGGCGTTCGTGCCGGGGCTCGACGCGTCCCCAGCCTATCACGTCGCCGTCGCCTCGTATGACGCCGACGGCCGCGAGAGCCCCCTCTCCGGCGAGCTCGCGGTGGGGGTGCTCAATCCCTGCGCGATCGACGTCTGTACCGGAATCGGATCGTGTCGATTCGGCCCCGAGGACGATGGCACGTGGTGCATGCATGCGGACGAGACCGATCCTTGCCTTGCGGTCGGCGCCTGCGTCGCCGGCACCTGTACGGCGGGCAGCCTGAGCTCGGGTCTCGTCTCGACCCGGGTGCGGCTCCACGTGTGCCATCGGAAGGGCGCGCTCTCGGTGCGCGGCATCTTTTCCGCCGATCCGACGCTCGATCCGCGCGTGACCGGCGCCACGCTCGAGATCGCCGACGAATCCGGAGCCATCCTCTATCGGGCCAGCGTCCCGGGCGAGGGATTCACGGTCTTCGATCGCGGGGCGGGCTTTCGCTACGTCACGGGGCGGAGGACCGCACGTGCGTTCAACGGCTTGCGCGTGCTCAACCTCCACCGCTCCGATCGCGACTTCCGGGTGACGGCGCGGGCCGAATCTGCGGAGCTGCGCATTGCCATCGGTGAGCCCACGCTCCATGCGACGCTGCGGTTCGGTGACAATTGCGCCCGCGACCTTGCGCTGGCCTGCCGCGCGCTCGTCGGCGGCGGCTCCAGCTGTCGCTGATCGTCCCGCGGCCGATCGTCCGGACGCTCAGCGGCAGAGGATGCTGTTGCCGCTCCGGCTGAAGCGACACGAGGGCGACGGTCCGGGCGCGTCGGAGAACGTCACCGCTCCGCATCGTCCCGTGCCGGCGCCGACCCGAAGCTGAAGCACGAACGGCGCATCGCTCGACGTGAGCGGCAGCGTTCCCCGCGCGGCCGTGAGTCGCACGGCGATCCGACCCGTCGTCGGCTCGACGGTGACGCGCGCCGTGCGCACGCGGCCGACGCCGGTCGAATCGCTGAATCGCCACCGCAGGGCCGTCCGGTTCGTCGTCCAGCCGACCGGGTGATCGTGATCGCGCGCGCCGGCGGGTAGATCGATCGAGTCGCGCACGACATCGGAGCCGTCGACGAGCTGCAGGGTCATGCCGTCGAGCGCGGGGTCGATGAGCGGCGCGACCGGAACCGAGAGCATCACGTTCGCTCGCAGCGTGATGACGGCCTTCCCGGCCCTGGTGAGCGAGCGCAGTCCGAGCATGGCGTCCCCGATGGGCTGCGGCGTTCCGAAATGGACGCACGTCCCGAGATCGCAGGTGTCCTCGGTACAGAGGTCTCCGTCGTCGCAGTCGGCGTCGCTCGCGCACGCGGGCGGCGTGCTCGTCGCCGTGGGCATGGGCGTCTCCGTGGCCGTCGGAGTCGGCGTTGCCGTGGTGGTCGGCGTCATGACGGGGGTGGCGGTCACCGTCGGTGTGGCCGTCGGGAGAGGCGTCGCCGTCCTGGTCGGTGTGGGCGTCCTGGTCGGCGTGTTCGTGGGCGTCGGGGTTGCCGTCTCCGTCGCGGTGCTGGTGTGCGTCGGCGTGGGCGTGCTGGTGTGCGTCGGCGTCGGCGTCCGCGTGCTGGTGTGCGTCGGTGTCGGTGTGCGTGTGGCGGTGGCCGTCAGCGTTGCGGTGGGCGTGAGCGAGGGGGTCGGGGTGTCGGTCGGGATCGCGACCGTGAAGCTCGCGAGATAGCCGGCGTCGCTGGCGGGTGCGACGATCAGGTGGGAGCGTGCCCCGCCGTCGGACCACGATGCGAACTCGTAGCTCGTGCCGCCGAGCGACTGCGAGAAGGCGGTCGCGATGGAGTTGGCCGAGCCGACGATGACCGTACGCGCGAACGGAGCGGCGCTGCTCTTCGAGCCCACCACGACGCTCAGTCCCGTCGGGTCGGTGTCGAACGAGAGGGTGACGGTGTTGGGGTACAGGAGGACGCTCTTCGTGTCGGTCAGACCGCTGCTGTCGGTGGCGGTGAGCTGGAGCTCGAGGAACGTCGGGTAGTCGTGATCGGGTGCCGTGAAGGCGCCACTCGTGCCCGTGAACGTCTGGATCGTGTGCGTGTGGCAGTTCGACGGACAGTGATGGAGGATCAACGTCCAGGTGAGCGCCGATGCCGGCGAGCGAGCCCTCCTCGGCGTCCGTGGCGTGCCGGAGAAGTGATCGTGTCGCCGACGCGTCCATTTCGTCGACGCCAGCGGGGTCGCGATGCTCGCGATCGGCGCGGAGTCTCCCGAGGTGATCACGATCGACGTGACGTTGGTCACGCCCTGCGAGTCCGTGACCCGGAGCCGCACGGTGTACGTGCCCGCCGGGAACGTGTACTGCGGCGCGACCGCCGTCGAGCCGGCGAAGGTGCCGTTGCCGTCGAAATCCCAGGCGTAGGTGAGCACGTCCCCGAGGTCGGGGTCGGTCGAGCCGGATCCGTCGAACTGGACGGTCAGCGGTGCGCCGCCATTGGTCTGGTCGGCGTCGATGGCGGCCGTCGGCGGCTGGTGCCGAGCGGTGTAGGAGATGCGCAGGATCCGCCCGCCGGTGACGTCGACGTAGAAGAGATCGCCGCCGGGACCGGTCTCGAGATCGACCGGGGTCGCCGCTCCCACTGCGAACGGCGCGCGCGTCGTCGGATCGGGCTCGCCGTCGGGACCGGCGGTCATCGTCCAGATGCAGTTGCGGGCGTAGTCGGCGAAGAAGAGCGTGCCGGCGTAGCTGGTCGGGTACGTTCCGCCGTCGTAGAAGGCGAGCCCGCTGATCGACGAGCTTCCCGGGCTGCAGCCGTCGCCGGGCGCGACGTTCTCCGAGTGCCCGTAGGTGTAGACGGGATCGGTGACCGAGCCCGGGGTGGCGTAGAGATCCTGGCAGAGGCCGAGCCCGGCGCCCTGATAGCCGGGTTGGCGTCCGATGCCCTCGTAGCAGGGCCAACCGAAGTTGGCGACGCTCTGCTCGCTGAAGTCGACGCGGTTGATCTCCTCCCAATCGTTCCAGCCGACGTCGCCGATCCACAGCTCGCTCGTGCCGGGGCGGAGCGTCATGCGGAACGGATTGCGGAGCCCGTAGGCGATGATGCGCTCGGCTCCCGGGATGCTGCCGTCGGCGAGCGGGTTGTCGGGGAGGGCGCCGCCGGTGCTCGGGTCGAGACGGAGGATCGTGCCGTTGAAGCCGACCGCGTCCGACACGGTACGCACGTCCTGCGCGCGCAGCGCGCCCCCTTCGGCCGTCGGCGGCGTCTGGCTGCCGCCGATGCCACCCGGCGGGTCGTTGCAGGGGTTGACCAGCGGGAAGCCGGTCTGGCCGTAGTCGACGAAATTGAAGCTCGCGCCGTCGCCGGCGCTCGCGTAGAGCGCGCCGTCGGGTCCGAACAGCAGCGTGCCGATCGAATGGCTCGGGAACTGCTGGCACCAGTTCTCCAGCAGCACCTGCTCGCTGCCGATCATGATGTCTCCCGAGCGCCGTGCAGGCGCGACAAGCGTGCGCCGACGACGCAGCCGTCGGTGGTCGCGCCCGGCGGGTCGGCGCAGCGAGTCGGTCGTGCCGCCGAAGCTGCCCCACTGCGGCGGCGTGCCGCCGACGGACGCGTCGAGCGTGTAGAGCACGTAGACGTAGGGCGTGGTCGGGAAGTTCGGGTCGAGCGCGAGGCCGAGCAGGCCGCGATCCCAGAAATTGTGGACGTTCGTCCGGAGGTCGGCGAAGACCGTCGGGATCGGATCGGCGAGGTCGTCGAAGACCTTGATGAGGCCGCTCTTCTCGGCGACGAAGACGCGGCCGTCGGGCGCGAAGCGCAGCGCCGTCGGCTGGGTGAGCCCCTGCCAGACGACGCTCTGCTGGAATCCGTCCGGGAGGACGACGGCGGCGGCCGTCCGGGACGCGGCCAGCAGCGCCGCGAGCGCGAGCGCGACGCGCATCGCGAGCCCGGGGCTCCACCGGGAGATCGCCAACAGCGTCGCGCGGGGTGTCGAAGGGGGTCTCGGCACGGGGGTCGGAGTGCTGCCTGGAAAGCGGTGCGCCGTCGCCGGCGCGTACCACGACCATGGTGCCACGCGAGCCGGCGGAATGTCAGCTCCAGTTTGCGCTCGGGTCAGGGGACGCGCAAGGGCGTCAGGGACACGCGCCAGCGCGTCCGCCATGCGACGTGCGTGCGCATTGCGCCACGCGGTCGCCGCGGAGTTCTCTCCCTCAGCCCGACAGCGCCGCCGTGAGGACGTCCGCGATACGCTCCGCGGCGCGGCCGTCGCCGTAGGGATTGTGCGCGCGCGCCATCGCGGCATACGCCGTGGGATCGTTGAGCAGTCGCTCCGCCTCGCCGACGATGCGGTCACGTGCCGTCCCCACGAGCCGCGCCGTTCCCGCCTCGACGCCCTCGGGCCGCTCGGTCGTGTCGCGCATGACGAGCACCGGCTTGCCGAACGACGGCGCCTCCTCCTGGATGCCACCGGAGTCGGTGAGCACGAGATAGGCGCGGCGCAGGAGGCTCACCATCGTGCCGTAGTCGACCGGTGGAACGAGATGGACGCGCCGCACGTCCCCCAGAATGGCGCGCACCGGCTCCTGCACGTTCGGGTTCAGATGGACCGGATAGACGAGGCTGACGTCGGGGTTGCGCTCGACCAGGGTACGGAGCGCCTCGCACAACTCGCGGAACGGCGGGCCGAAGCTCTCGCGCCGGTGCGCGGTGACGAGGATCAGGCGCGAGTCCCCGAGGTCGGGAATGCCGGGCGGTTGCTCGGGCACGCGCGTCGCCACCCAACGCAGCGCATCGGTCACGGTGTTGCCGGTCACGACGACGCGCTCGGCCGGTACGCCTTCACGGAGCAGGTTGTCGCGTGCCCACGTCGTCGGCGCGAAGTGCCAATCGGCGAGCGCCGTCGTCATCTGCCGGTTCAGCTCCTCCGGAAAGGGAGAATCCTTCCGCCAGGTGCGGAGCCCGGCCTCCACGTGCCCGACGGGGATGCGCGCGTAGAACGCCGCGAGCGCCGCGGCGAAGGTCGTCGTGGTGTCGCCCTGCACCAGCACCGCGGCGGGCTCGAGCTCGGCCAGGACGGCCGGCAGCCGCTCGAGCACGCGGATCGTCACCTCGAGCGGCGTCTGGCCGCTGGTCATCACCTGCAGGTGGCGATCGGCGCGGATGGCGAACAGCTCGAGGACCTGGTCCAGCATCTGCTGGTGCTGATTCGTCAGGCATACGGCGGCGGTGATGCCCTCGCGCGCCGCGAGCGCGTGGACGACGGGAGCCATCTTGATCGCCTCCGGCCGGGTGCCGAAGACCGACAGGATCACGCGAGGATTCGCCATGCGCCCGAAAGCTTACCTGCCACACGCCGGTCGTGCCACGCGCAATCGTGCGGGCCGCTGCGCCGAATCACTGCGGCGAGGACGCCGCGTCGGGCGGACAATCGGCCGGGCCGAGGGTGCGACCGACCACCGCCAGCAGCTGGGGAGCACGTGGGACGGCGAGGCGGATGAGCGCGGCGGCGAGGCAGCGGTGCTGGTGGGCCACGCAGGTCTCGAAGGTGCCGAGACTTCCGAGGGCGGCGACCCCGTTGACGGCGCACTCGCCGGCGACGCCGTCGAGATTCGCCGCGCGCGCGGCGCGCAGCAGGGAGAAGGGCACGAGTCCTTCGTTGCAGCGCGCGTCGACGGCACTTCGAAGCTTGGCGTCGTCGACGCTTGGATCCGTCGCGCGGTCGCACGACGTCCCGGCCTTGGCGAGGCACGTGGCGAGATCGGCGGCAGCCGACTTACGCTGCACGCAGCTGAACAGCGCGGTGGCGCAGTTGCCGAGGGCGCCGGCGCGTGCGCGGACGTAGGCGGTCGCCGCCTTGCCGATCGTGGTGGCGCACTGCACGAGGGCCTTGGCGTCGGCGGCGGCCACGTGGGCGCCCGAGCCGCCGCGGCTGACGAGACACGAGTCCGCGGGCAGACCGACGTCGGCGAGCTGCAACAGCTCGCCGACACGGGGAACCTCGAGCTGGAGGAGGGTCTCCGCCGCGCAGCGGCTGCGATTGGCCAGACAGGCGGCGAGGCCGCCGATGTCCTCGCTGGGCATGCCGCGGGCCTCGCAGTCCGCCGCCAGATCGGCGTACCCGAGACCGAGCGGGTCCATCACCGATCCGACGTCGGCGCAGCGCCGCCGCGCGGCCGCCGCCATCTTCGTCGTCGCGCTCGCGACGGCGCCCGTCGCCTTCACGCACTGCGCGCGGGCCTTCGGAATGCAGCTCGGGTCGCCCGGGCTCGATTGAACGCACTGCTGCACCGCGCTCGTGCACCGTGTGAGCGCGACGAGGGCGGTTCGCGAGAGGCCGAGCGTGGACTTCGCGACCGCGCGCTGGCAGGCGTCGGCGCTCCGCGCGGCCGATGGATCGGCGAGCCCGAGCGGCGCCGCGGTGGGCGACGGCGACGCGGGCGGGGCGATCGTAGGGGTAGGCGACGGCACCGCCGCCGTCGGCGGCGGGGCGGTCGGAGTGACCGACGCGAGCGGTGTCGCCGCAGTCGGCGCCGGCGACGGTGTGCCGCTCGCGGTGGGCGTGGACGTCGCGCCCGGCGTGGCCGCCGCGGTGGCGGTCGGTGGAAAGGCCGCGGTTGGCGTCGGGGTGGCGGGGACCGCCGTCGCGCTGACGGTCGGTGCGGCGACGGTCGCGAAGGTCGCGACGTAGGTCGTCGGACTCGCCGGTGCCGTGACGACGTGGCTCGCGGCGCCGCCGTCGGACCAGCTCTGGAACGTCACGCCAGGCGTGCCGGGAGCGGCGATCGTGCGCAGCATGCCGACGACGCTCGTGACGTCGAACGGCGTCTGGAACGGCTCGCCGTCGAGGGTGGTGGCGAGCCCGGGCGGCAGGGTCTCGAACGTCAGCCGCACCGTGCGGGGAACGAGGAAGACCGACGTACTGCCGACCATGCCGTCGCTGTCGGTCGCGCTCAGCACGATCTCGTACCCGACGTCGGCGCTGGTCTCCCCGCTGTTCGCCGTCTGGAAGCTGTTGGGTGACGACGGCAGTGCATCGATGAACGGGTGCGTGTGGTCGGAGTGGTGGAAGACGATCTTCCAGGTCAGGCTGGCGGGATCGATCGGTCCGTCCTCGACGTCGGTTGCCTGTCCCGCCAGCTGGATCGTCTGTCCGGCATCGAACGACGCGCCGTCGAGCGGCTGCGTGATCGTGACCTCGGGCGGCGTGCCGACGATGACCGTGGCCATCGCGATCCCGGGACCCGGTGCGGGCTTGCCGTCGCTCGCCGTGAGCGTCACGGTGTAGCGGCCGCGCTGCGTGTACTGGTGCGGCGGCGGGGTAGCGCCGTCGGCCTGGGGAGTGCCGTCGCCGAAGTCCCAGGTGAAGCTCAGCGGATCGCCGTCCGCATCCGACGAGCCGCTCGCGTCGAATCCGACGGTGAGCGGCGGGTCCCCCATCGTGCTGGCCGGAGAGGCCACCGCTACCGGCGAATGGTTGCCGGTGACCAGCACGATGCGATGCACGTCGCCGGCGGTGATGCGCGTGTAGTAGAGCGCGCCGTCCGGACCGGCGACGACGTCGGTCAGGGTGTTGGCGCCGATGCCGGTGGCGAAATCCTCGGCGGCCGAGACGAGGGCCGTGCCGCTCGCGTCCAGCACGACGCGTCGGATGACGCCGAGCGCGTAGTCGCCGAAGAAGTAGCTGTCGACGTAGTCGCCCGGGAAGATGGTCTTGCTCCCGAAGTCGCCGCCGATGATGGCGGCGTCGGAGCCGTTGTGGCCGTACGCGTAGATCGGCGGCGTGAACGTCGGATACTGCGCCAGCGTGAACGGTCCCTCGACGATCGGCCAGCCGTAGTTGTTGGCCTCGAACACGACGTCGATCTCCTCCCAGGAGCTCTCGCCGACGTCGGCGCAGAGGAGGCGTCCGTCACCGCGGAAGCGGCAGCGCCACGGGTTGCGCAGGCCCGCGGCCCAGACCTCGCCGCGTGCGGACGGCGAGCCGAAGTAGGGATTGTCGGTCGGGACGGAGCCGTCGGCCTCGAGCCGCAGGACCTTTCCGCTCAGGGAGGCGGGATCCTGGGACTTGGTGTGATCGCTGCCGCCGTCACCGGTCGCGACGTAGAGCGCGTGATCCACCGGCCCGAAATCGATCCATCCGGCGTTGTGGTTGCCGGCGTCGGAATCGATGCCATCGATGATGAGCACCGGCGCGGCACCGTCGGTGACGTTGCCGACGGCGTGCACCCGCACCACGCGGTTCTTCGACGCCCCGGCGGCGCAACCGCCGTTGGACGGCTGCGTGCAGAGCGTATGGTACACGTAGACGAAGCCGGTGGTCGCGAACGCCGGATCGAAGGCGACCCCGAGGAGCCCGCGCTCGGAGAAGCTGTCGAGCGCGGTGCCGGCGGGCACGAGCTCCGCCAGGTCGAGAAACGGCGTCGCGAGGAGCGTGCCGTTCTCGACGATGCGGATCACGCCGGAGGCCTTCTCGCCGATGAAGAGCCGCCCGTCGGGCGCGAACGCGAGGACGGCCGGCTGGGAGAGCGCGCTCGCGACGACGCCGTCCTGGAATCCCGGCGGCACGGTCACGGCATCGGCGGGCGACCCGCCGGCCAGGCCGATCGCGACGAGGAGCGCGAGGAATCGGACGATGCGGCCGATGCCGGGGCGCGCGCGACCGCGCCCGAGATCGGGTGGAGCGTCGGCGGGCGGCTCAGCCGCCGGCCCCGTAGACCTCGAGCTCGCCGACCGAGATGAAGTCGGCGCTGCCGCCGGGCGCGCCGTCGATCCGGATGCCGTCACCCGTGATGGCGGAGAAGGTGAGGGTGTAGGTCTGGTAGCTGACGCCATCGTTGGCGGCGGGGTACGGAGGTGTGATGGTCAGGTTGCCGACGTTCGTCCAGATACCGTTCTGCCGGACCTGGACGGTCAGAGTATCAAACCAGCCGCCATCCCAAAAGGATATACCTTCCTGGAACACGACACGGTTGAAGCTATAGGGTGTGCTGAAGCTATAGCCGATCCAATCCTCGGCCGCGGTGTTCGCGCCGTCCCAGGTGTCGTATTGCCGACTCGAGTCGCCGTTGCCGACCGGTGGCTTGTCGCCGTCGCGTATGACCTCGAGGCTCTTGTTGCCGCCGCCGGTCGGCGCCGTCACGCGCGCGATGATCGTGCCCTGCAGCGCGAGATTCGGTCCGGGTGTCGCGGTGGCCGTCGGCGTCGGCTGCGCCCCGATGAGCCCGCCGTACACCTCGAGCTCGCCGACCGAGATGAAATCGTCGCTGCCGCCCGGCGCGCCGTCGAGCCGGATGCCGTCGCCGCTCACCGGCGGGAAGTCGAGCCTGTACGTCTCGTAGTTGATGCCGTCGTTCGCGGGATAGACCGGCGTGCTCGTCAGGCCCGACACCGCCGTCCACACGCCGTTCCGCCGTACCTGCACGGTGAGCGTGTCGAACCACCCGCCGTCGCCGAAGTTCTTGCCCTCCTGGAAGACGACGCGACTGAAGGTCTGCGCCGTGGCGTAGGTGTAGCCGATCCAGTCCTCGGGGGCGGTGTTGAAGCCGTCCCAGGTGTCGTACTGGCGGGTCGAGTCGGTATTGCCGACGGGCGGCTTGTCGCCGTCGCGGATGACCTCGAGGCTCTTGTTGCCGGTGCCGGCCGGCGCCGTCACGCGCGCGACGATGGTGCCGAGGCGCGTCAGATTGCACGGCGTCGCCTCGATCTGGCAGGTCGCCGAGCAGCAATCGCCGTTCAGGGTGTTCCCGTCGTCGCACTGCTCGCCGCTGTCGAGAACGCCGTTGCCGCATGAGGCACCGCTCGGCGTCGCCGTCGCGGTGGGCAGCGGCGTGGCGGTCCGCGTCGCCGTCGCGGTCGGCGGCGGCGTGCCGGTTGGCGTCGGCGTCGACGTCCGTGGCGGCGTGGCGGTCCGCGTCGGCGTAGCGGTCCGCGTCGGCGTAGCGGTCGGTCCGGGCGTTGCGGTTGCCGTCGAGGTCGCCGTCGGTAGCGGCGTGGAGGTCGATGTCGGCGTCGATGCCGGGGTCGGACTCAGAGTGGCGGTGGCCGTCGGGACGACCGTCGGCGTGCCCGTGGAGGTCGCGCCCACGGTCGCGGTGGTGGTGGCGGTCGGTCCGGGCGTTGCGGTTGCCGTCGCCGTCGGCAGCGGCGTGGAGGTCGATGTCGGCGTCGATGCCGGGGTCGGACTCAGGGTGGCGGTGGCCGTCGGGACGATCGTCGGCGTGCCCGTGGAGGTCGTGCCGACGGTTGCCGTGGTGGTCGCAAGCGGCGTCGCCGTGCGGGTGGCGGTCGGCGTCACGGTACGGGTGGCCGTCGGCGTGACCAACGGCGTTGCTGTGACGGTGGCGACGGGTATGGCGGTCGGCGTCGCAGTCGGCGCTGCGGCGCCCGCACCGTACACCTCGAGCTCGCCGACGGAGATGAAGTCGGCGCTTCCGCCGGGGGCGCCGTCGAGTCGGATGCCGTCGCCGATCGTCGGCGTGAACGTCAGCGAGTACGTCTCGTAGTTGATGCCATCGTTGGCCGGATATGCGGGCGTACTCGCCAGTCCCGCGACGTTGGTCCACACGCCGTTCTGGCGCACCTGAACGGTCAACGTGTCGAACCAGCCGCCGTCGTTGAAGTTCTTCCCCTCCTGGAAGACGACGCGATTGAACGTCTGCGGGGCGGCGAACGTGTAGCCGATCCAGTCCTCCGCGGCGGTGTTGGCGCCGTCCCAGGTGTCGTACTGCCGCGACGAGTCGGTGTTGCCGACCGGCGGCTTGTCGCCGTCGCGGATGATCTGGAGGTTCTTGTTGCCGCCGCCCGTCGGTGCCGTCACGCGCGCGATGATCGTGCCCTGCAGCGCGAGATTCGGTCCCGGCGTCGCGCTCGGCGTGGGTGTCGGCTGTGCCCCGACGACCCCGCCGTATATCTCGAGCTCGCCGACCGAGATGAAATCGTTGGTGCCGCCCGGCACGCCGTCGATCCGGACGCCGTCGCCGCTCACCGGCGTGAAGGTCAGCGTGTACGTCTCGTAGTGGATGCCGTCGTTGGCGGGATAGACGGGCGTGCTCGTCAGACCGGACACCGCCGTCCACACGCCGTTCCGCCGTACCTGCACGGTGAGCGTGTCGAACCACCCGCCGTCGTTGAAGTTCATCCCTTCCTGGAAGACGACGCGGCTGAAGGTCTGGGCCGTCGCATAGGTGTAGCCGATCCAGTCCTCCGGGGCGGTGTTGACGCCGTCCCAGGTGTCGTACTGGCGACTGGAGTCGGTCGTGCCGACGGGCGGCTTGTCACCGTCGCGGATGATCTCGAGGTTCTTGTTGCCGGTGCCGGTCGGTGCCGTCACCCGGGCGACGATGGTGCCGAGACGAGTGAGATTGCAGGGCGTCGCCTCGATCTGGCAGCTCGCCGAGCAGCAGTCGCCGTTCAGGGTGTTGCCGTCGTCGCACTGCTCACCGGCGTCGAGGGCGCCGTTGCCGCAGAGGGGGCCAGGCGTCGGAGTGGGCGTCACCGCCGTGGCGCTCGGGGTGAGCGACGGCAGCGGCGTCGTCGTCCGGACCGGCGTCATCGTGGCGGTCGGTGTGCCGGGCGCGCTGAAGGTCGCGACATAGCTCGTCGCGTTGGCCGGCGCCGTGATGTTGTGGACGCGCGCTCCCCCGTCCGACCACGACGCGAACGTGTAGGTCGTCCCCCCCAGCGTCTGCGGCGACGCGGCGGCAAGCGAGTTGGCCGACCCGACGATGACGGTCGTCGAGAACGGCGCGGGCGCCGTCGTCTCATCGACGCTCAGCGTGAGACCCGTCGGCGCCGTGCCGAAGGAGAGGGTCACGGTGTTGGGATACAAGAGGACGCTCTTGGTGTCGGTCAGGCCGCCCGAATCCGTCGCGGTGAGCTGCAGCTCGAGAAAGCTCGGGTAGGAATGGTCCGGCGCCGCGAACGAGCCGCTGGCCACCCCGGCGAAGGTCTGGATCGTGTGCGTGTGGCAGTTGGACGGGCAGTGGTGGACGATCAGCGTCCACGAGAGCCGCGAGGCGCCGAGCGTGCCCTGCTCGGGGTCGGTGGCCGACCCCGAGAAGCTGATCGTGGTGCCCACGTTCCATTTGGTGGAGGAGAGCGGCGTGTTGATCGTCGCGGTCGGCGCGGAGTTGCCTGCGGTGATGGTGATGCCGTCGACGTTGCGGGCGCCGTGCGAGTCGGTGACGCGCAGCTTGACGTTGTAGGTGCCCGCGGTGGTGTAGGTGCGGGTCGGGGCGACCGCCGTGGAGTCGCCGAAGGTGCCGTCGCCGTTCAGGTCCCAGGAGTAGGTGATGGGGTCGCCCGGATCGGGATCGAACGAGCTCGAGCCGTCGAACTGGACCGTGAGAGGGGTCGGCCCGTTGGTGCGATTGGCGGCGATCGCCGCCTCGGGCGGCTGGTCGTTGCTGGTGTAGGTGATGCGGCGGATCGTGCCGCCGTTCAGATCGGCGTAGAAGAGGTCGCCCCCCGGCCCGATCTGGAGATCGACGGGAGCCGCCGCACCGGCGTCGAAGGTGACGCGCGCGTTCGGATCGGGATCGCCGTCGGAGCCCTGGAGGAGGGCCCAGATGCAGGTGCGGCTGTAGTCGGCGAAGAAGAGCGCCCCATCGTAGATGCCCGGATACGAGCCGCCCCCGTAGAAGGCCAGTCCGGAGATCGACGAGCTTCCCGTGCCGCACGACTCGCCCGGGATCACCTGCTGGTTGTGCTGGTAGGTGAGGTAGGGGTCGGTGACCGAGCCCGGCGTGTTGTAGAGACTCTGGCACATGTTGAGGCCGACGCTCTCGAAGGCCGGGTTGTGCCCGATGCCCTCGTAGCAGGGCCAGCCGAAGTTCTCGACGATCTGGTCCTTTGCGTCGCCGACCCGGTCGATCTCCTCCCAGTCGTTCGCGCCGACGTCGCCGATCCAGAATCTCGCTCGTCCCCGGTCGCGCGATCATGCGGAACGGGTTGCGCAGGCCGTAGGCGACGATGCGTCCGCCGGCCGGATAGCTGCCCACCAGCGGATTGTCGGGCAGCGCCGCGCCGGTGGAGGGATCGACCCGGAGCAGCGCCCCGTCGAAGCTGATCGGGTCGCTCGTCGTGCGCACGTCCTGCGAGCGCAGCGCGCCGCCTTCGGACGTGGGCGGCGTGTTGGCGACGCCGAGCGCCGCAGGCGGGTCGGCGCAGGGGTTCAGCGGCGAGCCGGTCTGACCGTAGTCCGCGAAGTCGAAACTCGCGCCTTCCCCGCCGGTTACGTACAGCGCCCCGTCGGTGCCGAAGGTCAGGCTCCCGATCGAGTGGCTCGGGAACTGCTGGCACCAGTTCTCGAGCAGTACCTGCTCCGCGCCGACCATGACGTCGCCCGACGCTTGCAGCTTCGAGAGCCGTCCGCCGACCACGCAGCCGTCGGTCGTCGCGCCGGGTGGGCTCGGACAGTTGTCGGATGTAGCGCCTGGCGTGCCCCAGCGGGGCGGCGTCGAGCCCGGCGCCGCGTCGAGCGTGTAGAGGATGTAGACGTACGGCGTGGCCGGGAAGTTCGGATCGAGCGCCAGGCCGAGCAGCCCCCGGTCCCAGTAGTTGTGGACGTTCGTTCGCAGATCTGCGAAGATCGTTGGCGTCGGATCGCTCAGGCTGTCGAAGACCTTGATGAGCCCGCTCTTCTCGGCGACGAACACGCGCCCGTCCGAGGCGAATTTGAACGCCGTCGGTTGGGTGAGACCGCTGAACACGGTCGTGTCCTGGAAGCCGAAGGGAAGCGTGGCGCCATCGACCCGGGGCACGAGGATCAGCGCCGCGAAGATCGCGCCAAAAAGAAACAACTTCGTGCGCTCACGACCCGGAGCCACGGTTCAGGGCACGCGCATCAAGCGATCAGTAGGGACGCGGAATCATGTGTGGGCCGTCAAGCCCAACGAACCCGCGTAATCCATTACAGAAGCGCGCACTTTCACGCAACGGAAATCTGCGTGTGACGCGTGACGATCCGCACCGGGGCGCTTCCGCTCCGATCGGATGATCTCGGAGCGCGAGCGATTCGTTGCGCGACTCAGTGCGCGTCGCGGATGTGCGCGTCGTCCGTCGGTGCGCGCGACCAGTGCCGCAGCACGATGCCGCGAAAGCGCGCCAGCCCGCCATCGTAGCGCATCCCCATCGCGCGCATCGCGAGCTCGAGCCGCGCGCGCGTGCGCCGGCTCTGGTCTTCCCAGCTGCGATTGTCGACGAGCCAGACGTCGTGGGTACCGGCGGGGAAATCGACGAATCCCTTCGGCCGTCCCTCGACGCGCGTCGCATAGAGGCTCGCGACGTCGCCGATGACGAACGCCGGCGCCGTCGAATGCTGCTCCGCGAAACGCACGGCGCCGCGCTCGTCGTCCTTCGCGTAGCGCCCGACGAAGAGGAGGTTTCCGAGGGCCACGAGCTGCAGCAACAACGCCGCCGCCAGCAGCGGTCGGAGGCGCGGATAGCGCACCAGGCCGAGAGCGAGGATCGTGGGCAGCAGCGGCCACGCGACCATGAGGTGGCGCGGGTGGAGGGGGAAGCTGCGCAGCCAGCCGTACGTCAGGGGCCCCGCGAGCGCGGAGCAGGGCCATACGATCAGCGCCAACAGCTCCCAGCGCCGCGCCGGCATGCGGAGGGCGTCCACGACGAGCGAGGCGTAGGTGGCGAGCGTGACGGCGATGGCCGCTCCCGCGAGCCCCAGGAAGATCGCGTACGTGCGGGCGAGCTCTGCGAACGGATGCTCGTGCAGCGTCCGGAGGTCCGGGCCGAATGAGAAGCCGAAATGCGCCGCGAAGAGATAGTACGCCACGCTGCCGAGACCGAAGGGCCGGGTCCACGCCACTCCGGCCGTCCCCTCGCCGGCCGCGTGCACGACGACGAGCAACCATGGGACGAACAGGAGCACCGTCAGGAGCTGTGCGGCGGCGAGGATGGCCAGCGGCTCGGCGCGGCGCCCGCGCGGCTCGGCGGCGACAACGCAGAGCAGGATCACGCCCTCCGCCAGCAGCACGAAGACGTGGAAGAGATGCGTCCACAGTCCGAGCGCGTTGGTGAGGGCAAGGGCGACCGCCCAGGTCCAGCGGCCGACACCGCGAGCCCGGACGGCGTCGACCCAATACACGGCGGCCAGGGCGGAGGCGACGATCAGCAGGAACCACAGGCTGTAGTTCCGCGCCTCCGCGCCGTAGAAGTCGAGGAACGGTGAAAGCTGCGCGACCGCGGTGGCGATGAGGGCCACGCTCGTCCCCCAGAGCCGGCGGACGAGCAGGTAGAACGCCGCGATGCCGAGCTCCAGCGCGAGAAACGACGGCAGGCGATAGAAGAACTCGCTGCGCGGAACGTGGTGGTCGAGAGCGTACAGGAGGAGATGCGACGCGGGCGGCTGGGTGTCCATCGTCCGCACGCGATGGACGAGGTCGGGAAGGCTGGTTGCGGTCACTGCCGGCGTGATCGTCAGCGCCTCGTCGACCCAGAGGCTCTGCGCGCCGAGACGAGAAAGGAGCAGGGCCGCGCCGAGAACGATGACGGCCACCAGCGACCGGATCCACGAGCCCGGCTCCGACGTCACGCGATTCGGCACCGGTCTCCCGTCAATCCAACTGGTACTGCGCTCTCCAGTCGACGTCGTCCCGCAGCGCCGGCTGGTGCGTCTTGTCGAGGACGAACGAGCCGAGGACGAGGTGATCCATCTCGGTGCGCATGAAGCAGCGGTAGGCGTCGCGCGGCGTGCAGACGATCGGCTCGCCGCGGACGTTGAAGCTGGTGTTGACCAGCACCGGGCAGCCGGTGAGTGCGTGAAAGCGCGTCGAGCAGGGCGTGGTAGAGCGGGTTGGTCTCGGCGTCGACGGTCTGGATGCGCGCCGAGTAGTCGACGTGGGTGACGGCGGGGATGTCGGAGCGCGGGACGTTCAGCTTCTCGATCCCGAACAGCGCGCTGCTCGTCCGGGGTCATCGGGATGCGCCGCTCCGCGCTGCACGGGCGCGACCAGCAGCATGTAGGGCGAGTCGACGTCGAGATCGAAGTACTCGGCGACGTGCTCGCGCAGCACGCTCGGCGCGAACGGGCGGAAGCTCTCGCGGAACTTGATCTTGAGGTTCATCACCGACTGCATCTTCCGCGAGCGCGGATCGCCGAGGATGCTGCGGCCGCCGAGCGCGCGCGGGCCGAACTCCATGCGGCCCTGCAACCAGCCGACGACCTTCTCGTCGGCGAGGAGCCGCGCGCGCGCGATCGAGGAGCGCCGTCGGTCGGCGAGGCTGCTCGTAGACCGCGCCCGACGGAGTCGCAGGAACGCTCTCGATCTCGGCGTCGCGCGAACGCCGGGCCGAGGTACGAGCCGCTGCATGCGTGTCGCCGTCGGAGCGGCGGTGGCGCGGATTGCCGAGCACCTTGTGGTGGATCGCGAGCGCGACGCCGAGCGCGCCGCCGGCGTCGCCGGCGGCGGGCTGGATCCAGAGGCGCTCGAACGGCCCCTCGCGCAGCAGGCGGCCGTTGCCGACGCAGTTGAGCGCGACGCCGCCGGCGAGGCAGAGGTTCGTCCATGCCGGTCTCGCGGTGGACGTGGCGCGCCATGCGCAGCATGATCTCCTCGGTGACCACCTGGATCGACGCGGCGAGGTCCATCTCGCGCTGCGTGAGCGCGCGACTCGGGCGCGCGCGGCGGGCCGCCGAACAGCGCGTCGAACGCGCCGTTCGTCATCGTCAGGCCGTGCAGGTAGTTGAAGTACTCCATGTTGAGCTGGAACGAGCCGTCGTCGCGCAGCTCGACGACGCTTGTCGAGGATCACGTCGACGTAGCGCGGCTCGCCGTAGGGCGCGAGCCCCATCACCTTGTACTCGCCGGAGTTCACCTTGAAGCCGGTGTAGTAGGTGAACGCCGAGTACAGCAGGCCGAGCGAGTGCGGGAAGTGGAGCTCGGCGAGGAGATCGAGGTCCGTCGCCGCGTCCGACGCCGTACGACGACGTCGCCCATTCGCCGACGCCGTCCATCGTGAGGATCGCGGCCTCGTCGAACGGCGACGGGAAGAAGGCGCTCGCCGCGTGCGACTCGTGGTGCTCGGTGAAGAGCACCGGGCCCTCGTAGCCGCCGAGCTCGCGGCGGATCAGGTCGCGCGGTGAAGAGCTTCTCCTTCAGCCAGACCGGCATCGCCTTCAGGAACGAGCGAAGCCCGCGCGGCGCGACGCCGAGATAGGTCTCGAGGATGCGCTCGAACTTCAGGAGCGGCTTGTCGTAGAAGCCGACGTAGTCGAGCTCGGCGATGCGCGATCCCGCGCCTCGCGCAGGCAGTAGGCGACGGCGTGCTGCGGGAAGCTCGGCGTCGTGCTTCTTGCGGGTGAAGCGCTCCTCCTGCGCGGCGGCGACGATCTCGCCGTCGCGCACCAGGCAGGCGGCGGAGTCGTGGTAGAAGGCCGAGAGGCCGAGGATCGTCGTCATGCGATCAGAACTGCTGCTCGTAGCGCGCGCGGTCGACCGGCTCGACGTGCGGCGGATCCAGTGGCTGCGCGTCGGCCGTCGCGCAGCGAGCGGTCGAGCGGATCGTGGAAGAGCCGCAGCACGAAGCCGATCGGCGTGATCACGCGCGTAGAAGACGGCGGTCAGGATCATGCGCGTGTTGAACGTGCCCGAGCACCTCGGCGAACGCGCATCCACGCCCGCTCGACGGGGCCGAGCAGCGCCGGGCGCGAGCGCCGCCGGCACGATCAGGAGCGCGCCGAGCGGTCCACAGCACGCGCGGCGCGAGCGCGTGCCCGCGCCACCAGCTGATCGCGCCGAGGACGAGCGAACGCGGGGCCGACCGTGAGTCCGAACTTCCGGAGCGCTCGCGGTCGAGGCCGCGGCACGCTCCGCGCATCAGAAGATCGTGTAGATGAACGGCGCCAGCGCCGAGCCCTGCGTGAAGATGATCAGCGCAGCCGAAGAGCGCCAGGATGATCGACGATCGGCGCGAGCCACCACTTCTTGCGGACGCGCAGGAAGCCCCAGAATTCCTGAGCGAGTGATAAAAATCGATTGTCCGCCACGGCTTCTACCAGCGCACGAACATATCGGATCCGGGATTGGCAATCGAGGGGGATCTCGCACATCTCGACGTCATTCGTCGAGCGTAGCAATCTGACGCTCAGGATGGCGAACCGCCGCTTCACGCGCCCGACCAACGCGTTCATCGAAGAGATCGAGAACCATTCGCACATGGTCGCGCTCTACACGGCCTGGTGCAACTTCGTGAAGATGCACGGGACGCTCAGCATGATGCCGCGCTCGCCGCTGGCGTAACCGACAGGCGGTGGTCGATGGGCGACCTCGTTGCCCTGATCGACGCCTGGGACGAGGCGCAGCCGCGCCAGAAGCCTGGGCGCAAGCCGAAACAGCGAGTCGCTGCGGCAGACTGATGGCGCGGCGTCGATGGCCAGCCGCTGCGATCCTCAGCGCGACCTATGCCTCGCTGTTGCGCGCCGGACCTGCCATTCTGGAGGCTGCGCGCACGTGGCCAGTCGGGGTCTTGTTCCTGCCGCATCTGCTCGTGACGTACATGCTCGTGGACACGCCGCTTATGCGGCTGCATCCGCGAGACTGGATGCTGATCCCTGCGCTGGGGGCGGCATCACTCGCGCTGTCTCTTCCGGTCTCGTATCTGTACATTGTGGCCGCCGTGCGTCCGCGACGCCTGGCAAGGGCTCAGCCGCCGGAATCAAACTGAGACACTTCTACCCTCGCGCGGCCGTTCCGCTGCGCAACGCGCGCGGCCATCAGCCCGGAGGTCGAGTGGGAACGATCTCGCCGTGAAGCGCAGAGGTCATAATCGTACGCAACCATTCCGCTTCGCGGTTCGTATCGAACTCGCGCTCGACCACGGCACGCCCCGCATGCGCGAATCGCTCGCGCAACGCACCATCGGCGAGGAGCCTCTCGATCGCCGCGAGCAGCGAATCGGCGTCGCCCGGTGGCGTCAGCAAGCCACACACGCCGTCTTCGACGAGCTCCGGTATCCCCGCAATGCGGGTGGCGATTACAGGGACGCCGCTCGCCATGGCCTCCATGAGGACGACGGGGACGCCTTCCGCGAAGCTCGGGAGCACAAAGACGTCCGCATCGTGCAGCAGATCGCGCACCTGTTCGCTGGAGCGATAGCCGAGCACACGGACGTGATTCGCGATGCCGAGCCGCCGAATCTGCATCTCAATCACGGAGCGGTCTGGCCCATCTCCGGCGAGATCGAGGATTAGTTCCGGCCATGAGTCGAGGAGTCGCGCAACCGCCTCCAGTAGAATGGGGATACCCTTCATTTCGCTAAGTCGACCGGTGAAGAGCAACCTGGAGCCGCGGCCGACGTGACGTCGCATCCGGTACTCATCGGGGTCGACGCCGCAATGGACGATGTGCAAGCGGTTCCATCGCTCGACCGGCGTATACATCATGATCTGACTGCGACAGAAATTGCTGATACAGCACACGAAGAGCGCGCGCTTGAACTTCTCCTCGAGATGCCACCAGTCGGCCGAGATGAAGATGTGCGGGCCGTGTTCGGAGATGCTGAACGAGAAACAACCCAGCTCGGCGGCGAGCATGGCGACGGTTCCGCTCGAGCTCGCAAAATGGTTGTGCAGATGGGTGAGCCCGAGTTCGCGCATGCGTGCCGCGACCAAGCCGGCCTCGAGGAAGTACGCCACCTGCAGTGCGAGAGCCCTCAGCCCTGGCGGCCGGGTGGACCAGGCGAGCCGGAGGGCGCGTACGTATCGCCCGGGCGCGCGTGCCAGCAGAGCCAGGTGTACGGCCGCGAGCCTGAACGGTGACACCGGGAGGACGCAGTAAGTACGCTCGGCTTCGTCGACCTGTTGCGGATTCACTGCCTCAGTGGAATCGTCGAGGCCCCGGATCGAAAACGTGTGGATGTCGCAGCCTAGAGTCCGCAGTCCGGAGATCTCGCGGTGGATAAAGACGAAGGGCGACAACCGCAGATACTCCCCCGTCATGTATGCGATGCGGAGGGGCGGGCATGCGGCGGCGGGTGCGCCGGCGGGCTGTCGCCACCGTTCTCGCAGTCCTCGTTGCACGCCTCCGGATGCTATATGCAACGGCCCCGCCGTGTCAGCACACGAACCGAGTTCGTGGTACGACGTTCGCTCTCAGCTCGGCCACGCGGTGCCGCTGGACCTCACTTGTACTCGATGAGGCCACTGGGGGCCTGACGATGCCGATTGCGCAGGTAGGCGAGCTGCCCGAACCAGATCGGGATCTGACAGACGTGACAATGCACCGAGTGAAGCAAAGTGGTGCCGAGAGACGCCCGACGCCAGCGGGCCCGCCACGCCGTGCGGAAGACGATCAGCAAGGCGAGGCCCGCGATCAGGGCGACGCCCGTCCAACCGAGGATCAGGGTCAGAACGAGGGGTGCCAATAGGTAGCCGATCGCCTGGGCGTGGTTCTTGGTGCTTTCCCGCTTGAAGAGCGCGCCGCCCGTCCGCTCTGCGACCTCCGCGTACGCGTGACCACCCCGATAGCAACGACGCCAGTAGGCGCCGAACCGCGTGATCGCGAGGTCGTGGAGTGTCATGAGCTCGTCTGCGTGCCAAATGGCATGCCCGGCGGCGCGGATACGGGTGCATAGCTCCGGCTCCTCGCCGGCGATGAGATCGTCGCGGTAGGGTCCCACCTGATCCAGCACCGCCTTGCGCATGACGGCATCACCGCCGCAGTACGGACTCGCACCGCACGGCGAGAGCCAATCGAGATCGAAAACACGATTGTAGACGGATCGCTCGGGATGAACCTCGCGCCGATGACCGTAGTACACGGCGGTCTCGGGATGGATCTCCAGAAACGCGAGTGCGTGGCTCAGGAACTGTGGGGCGACGATCGTATCGCCATCCAGAAAAAATAGAAACGCGCCTCTCGCGAGCCGATACCCGGCGTTGCGGCCGCGTGCGGCGGTGGGTGGACCAGGCGGAAGCAGCAGCGTCTCGGCGCCGAGATCTTGTGCGCGGCGCACGCTCTCGTCACACGAGTCACTGTCGACGTAGAAAACCTCCATCTGATCGGGAGGAAAGTCCATCGCGCGCACGGATTCCAAACAGCGGGCAAGCCGGTCCCCTTCGTTGCGTCCGATCACGATCACGGAGACGAGCGGACGGGCACCGCTCGCCGGCAGCGGATGATCGCTCTGGCCCCCCGGCTCTGGGTCTCCCGGATGCACGTCGGCCGCCGTAGCCGTGCGAGGGCCGGAGCCGCGATTCATGTCGACTAGGGCTGAACCGGATCGACGGAGAGGAGCACGGGCGGCGCGATGCCGCCGATCCCCGCGAAGGCGCCGATGTCCGCCGAGCCCCGGAGTGTTGCGTCGTGATCGCGGGGCGCCTGATCGGCAGTCGAACCGGAATTGAGTGCCGGCGATCCGCTCTGCAAGTGGAAGTTGCGCGCGTTGTCACCGTCCACGACGAGTGGATTCGCGCTCAGCGAGTGCGCGCCCCACCCTTGACCGTTTCCCGATTGGTAGGCCGACAAGGTACCGCTCTTGCCCGGGCCCCACTCGAACACGTCGGATCGATCGGGCGACCAGACGACGTTGTAGTCCTCGTGGTTGGTGGTCTGATCGATCGGGTACACGGAGGTGCTGTAGTACATGCCGAGTCCGCGATGGCCCGTGCGCGGTACAATGATGTTACCTAACAACGATGTGCGGTTGGCGAAGATCGCAGCCTCGGTGTTGCTCGGGCGGATGTTGTTCTTCCAGGACACGTTGTTGCGGACCAGGACGTTGTCGGAGCGGAAGATGTTAATTCCCTCCCCTTCGTTGTTGTAGAAGACGTTGTTCTCGACCAGGACGCCGCTGTTCGCACCGCCGACGTCGACGATGATGCCATGACCCTCGGTGTCGCCGGCGCAGCCCCCCCCGTGCGTCTGGCAGACGCCGCTTGCGCACTGCGACGTGGCGTTGCAGCCACAGCCGTATCCTTGCGTCGTCTCGGAGCCCGTGGGTGTTGCGTTGTTGTTGGTATAGATATCGAACCAGCAACGATTCGTCGTGGTAAGGTCGCACGCTCCCTTCTTCGAACCGGTGCAGCATGGATACGGACTTCCCGCGCCGGTGCAGGCGCTGTTCTGCCCGGCGCAGAACTTCGGCAGGCACCAGATCGGCGGATCCTCCTGATTGTTGAAGACGGTGTTGCCACGCGCTACGGACATTGCGCCGGCGGCCTTGCCCTGGTCGAGGTAGAAATTCAACGCCGTTGTCCAACCGTGCGTGAAGTTGTCGTGGATCGAGCAGTACTCCACGGTGACGCCGGCCGACTGACGGATGTGCAGGACACCGCCTCCATTGTTGTTGAGGAACTCACAGCCGTGGAAGGTCACGAACCGTGGCGTTCCCCAGCCCCCATTGATTACGAATGCCGCGTAGCGCGAGTCATTGTGCGAACTCTCGGTCGCGCTCTCGCGCGTGTCGTAGAAGCTCCAATTCTGAAATCGGATGCCGTCGATCCACGTGTAGAAGTCATTCTTCGATACATCGCACGTGCTGCCAGGACAATCGGCATCGACGAGGCAATTCGTCCCAGCGCTGTTTCCGGCCGAACAAGCTCCCATGATGGGGCCGAGCGCGCGGACGCCGAAGAGCAACCCAGTTCCGCCGACGGGATCGGCGGCTCCGGTCGGATCGATCGTGGCGACCGGACTGTCCCCGGGGTACGCTTTGTAGACGATCGGTTTTGCGGCGCTCCCGTGCTTGTAGAGGTCGAGAACGGCGGAGCTCGAGCCCGTGATCCCCGGGCCGTCCTTTCGGTTGCCGACCCAGGTGGAGTCGATCTCGTTGTACGCGGCCGCTCCGCCGCGAACGTAGACGAGATCGCCCGGCTCCACGTTGCGGGCCGCCTTCCTCAAGGTGCACCACGGCGTCGTGATGTTCTGCGCTTGCGCTATGCTGTTACTGTCGTTGCATGGCCCGCCCTTGTTGTTCTTGTCTACGTAGAACGTGCGCGACGGGACCGGGGTCGTTTGGGGCGTCGGTACAGGCAGCCCGAAATTGACCGCGTGTGCCAACCCGGGGATCAGGAGAAGAAAGATCGCGACCAAAGCGAGCCGCGACGAGGAAGGTCGTGTCATGATCGACATGGGATAGGTGCCCCCTTGGTTTGTTTCGCGCGCGGCGATGGCTGCATAGCGGAAGCGCGGTCATCGTCCTGGTCGGGGCGAGCCGCCAACTTCTGAAGCACTGCAGCGATCACCCGACCGGATGCGCTCTCAGGAAGAGGATTTCGATACGTGAACACTGTTGTTTGGCAGCATGCTAGCGCGCCTGAAGAAACGTTCGACTTGGAATAGGCGCCGATAGGGCCGTCTCCAAGGAGCGTTCCGACCGGCAGAGGCGCAGAATATATGGGTCCTGCAGTCTCCGGCAAGCTGAGGCCCGGCAAGAAGTTGGCAGAGCGCGACAAAGTGGTCGGCCGCCGCGTGGGATCGGATATCCGGCACAGGTGATGGGACGAAGCAGTGGCATAGCGGACTTCGCCCGCAGAGGGGAATACGGCAAAAGGACTACGTGCCGGTTGTCGTGCGGGTTCGCGCCAATCATTTGCGCTCGACGATCTGCGCAGCCGCATGCGCGCCCGGCGTCGGATCGTGACGTGTCCCGTGATACGACTCATGAGCACGCAGGGAGCTGGCTGTCCCCACGGCCAGCCCGGCGCTGTAGGCACAAATGCCGGCGAAGAAAAGCGGGAACTCACGCGCCAGTCGAACGAGGTGACTCGGTTTGCGGCGTGCCATGCGCAGTGCGATCTTGGCGACCTTCGCGACGGGCGCGATTGGAAGCAGGAGCAGGAAAAGCCAGTAGCTACCAGTGTCGGCGAAGCGGACGAGGCGCCGCGCGCCGGCCGTGTGTTTTCCGACCACGAATTGGTTGCGGAGATACGGGCGCATCGTCGTCCGATTGTCGTGGAAGACCCGCATTTGCGGATAGAACAGCACGCGTCCGCCGGTCGCCAGGAGGTTGCGCGAGAACACGATGTCCTCGGCCGCCCGAACTTCCACGAATGGTCCGAAACGCTCGAAGCTCTTTCGCGGAAGCACCATGTTTCCCGACAGAGCGAACCAATAGGCTCCGCCGGGCAGATCCGGAAGAAACTCGTTGAACATCAGCAATTGCTCGGCGCGACCGACGGCCGAGTATGGGTTGGCGTTCTCGATCGAGCCACAGATCAGGTCGTAGCCACTCGCGGCAGCCTGCACGACGTTGTCGATCCAGGCACGATCGGCATACGCATCGCTGTCGATGAACGCGAGGATGTCGCCGCGTGCGGCGCGCGCGCCGATGTTGCGGGCGACCGGCGCGAAAGCGCGGCTTGCCGTGCGAATGGTTCGCACGGCAGGCAACGCACGCTCCGCCAGCTCGGACGTTTCGTCCCGGCCCGAGTCGACGATCACTACCTCGAAAGTGTTCTGGGTTTCCTGCATGACGAGCGCAGCGAGGCATCGCTCGATCGAACGGCGCGAGTTGTACGCCGGCACGATCACCGAGACGAGGGGCGGTGTGCCGGACTCGACGGGAACGATCATGCTGGCCCCACGTGCGCTTGCAAGAATTCCGCATCCGATACTGCCGGGGGTGCCGTGTAGAGGCGGTTGCCGGCCACCAGCACGCCGAACAGGCACCACCACAGAGCATAGCAACAGAACGGTGGGTACATGTTGAGGGTGTACTCCCAGCACAGACCGATCAACGCAGCGGCGCACCCGATGCCGAGCGCGCGGAACTCCGGCGTCTGCGTCTCCGTCGCCGCGATCGCCTGTCGGAAGCCGGCACGCATCCAGCCCAACCAGGCGACGAGTCCGATGATGCCGCGCTCCGCCCACACGAGCAGATACTCGTTGTGAACGACCCAGAGCCACTGGTGGAGGACGTCGGCGGGCGCGTATTGTTGCAGATGGTAGACGTAGGCGCCCGGTCCGACCCCCACGATCGGGTTCCCCGCGATCATGCGGACGGCGATCCGCATGAGGTTTCTCCGAATGTTCCAATCGTCCTCGTGCGAGCCTTCAAGACGCGGGATGATCAGGGGAATGATGACGAGTGCGCCGAGGACACCGACACCGGCGAGCGTCGCTATCATCCGCCCCGAGAGGCGCCGTGCGATGCCGCGGCGGCGGCACAGGATCTCGACGATGATCGATCCGAGGATGATCGTGATCCACGAGGTGCGGTTCAGCGTCAGGATCAGGGTTGCGCTCGCGAGCGCCGTCAGCAGGCCGATGCGGCGCCTCGGCATGTCCAGGTCGACGCTGCGCCACAGCGCCAGGGAGGTGAACAGCAGCGGCTCGGTGAAGATCGCATAGCCCGACGGCGTCGTTCCGACCGTGCCGCTTGCTCGCACCAGGCCCTCTCCCTCGGATGCTCGGGTGATCTCTCCCGTCATGGTGAAGGTCGCGCCGGTCGCCGTCTGGATGACGAAGATAGCGCATTGGATCGCCAGCGTGACCAGGAGGCACCGCAGGATCAACCGGAAGTCGTTGTCGTCCTGCACAATGTTGAGTGCGACGAGATAGATGAAGAAGAACTGTGCCATCTCCACCACTGCGTAGACGCCGTAGCGTCGCTCCGGCGAGAGCAGCGTGGAGAGGGTCGAGGCGGCGATAAACAAAACGGCCCAGGTAGTGACCGGGGAACGGATACGCATCCTGATCCGATCGCTCACCTTGTCGACGAGTATCGATACCAGCAGCCCGGTGGCAGGGAGGAGGATCAGAGGGATCGAGAACCAGCGTGGTGCCGAGATGCCGAAGAAGAGGAGCGGCTCGGGCTGGCTCAGGAAATAGTGGACATTGAGGGACGTCGCGACGATGAAGTAGATCATCAGCTGCCGGCGGATATGGCCGGCGAGCGTGAGGGTGGCGACGAGCGTGCCGCACAACAGGTACACCAGCCAGCGCGTCGGACGCTGGGCGACGATGAGAAGCGTCACGCCGAGGAGAACGCCAACGCTGACCGCCACGAGGGTTGGCGCAAGCGCCGGTAGTGACGACCAACGCCGTCCGCTTTGGCCGGACACCGCGTCCGCAACCGTCATCAGCGCACTCCGGAGAACGCGCGCGAGCCGACGGATCCGATGCGTGCGCGCCATCCGTCCAGCTCGTGCCGCGTTACCAGGCCCATGGCAATCCCGGCGACGGCGTAGGTGGCGAGACCGATCGTTGCGGCCGCGATCACGTTGATGCGGAGCAGCAGCATCGCGACCACGACGCTTGCCAGCGAGATCGCGACGATCTTGCTCAAGAAGGGAACTGCCTCGGGATCCCCGACGTGCTGCCGCGTCCAGAAGTACTGCAAGGTCGCGTAGACGCTCATCGACACGAGCACGGCGAGGGCCGCGCCGGCTGCACCCATACGCGGGATCAAGAGCACGTTCGCGGGCACGTTGATAGCGGTGGAGATGATGTTCACGCGCAGATCGATGGCTTGCTTGCCCGCGGCGAAGAGCACCTGCGCGAGCACGGCGGCGGTCATCAAAGGGAGGAGCGTCCACGAGAGAAGCGCGAGGCTCGTCTCGCCGCCCGAGAACCGGGATCCATAGAACGCGGTGATCACTACCGGCGAGCAGCTGCACAGGAGAATGGTCGCCGGCGCCATCATCAGGAGCCCATGCCGCAGCGAGCGTTGGGCAACGGGCATGAACTCGTCGGTACGTTGCCCGAACACGCGTGCCAGCACGGGGTAGATCGCCTTGGAGTAGGCGAGCGGTATCGTGCGCGCAAGATCGACGAGGCGCAAGCCGGCGCTGTAGATCCCGACGTCGCTCCACGTGCCGAGCGCGGTGAGCAGGAACACGTCCGAGCGCGCATAGATCTGATTGACGATCGGGATCGATCCGAGGACCGGTATGTGTCCGAGAAAGTCGCGCCAGAGCGCTCGATCGAACCGGGTTGCGAACGTGACACCGCGCCAGCGGAGCACCACCGCGAGCACCATGCTCGCGAGTATGCGCATGCCCAGCAAGGTGGCGGCGATCGCCGCCACGTCGTACCCGGCGAACACCAGCAGTGCGCCGACGCTGGCCCGCGCGATGTTCTCGGCGAGGCCGACGCTGACGTAGTCCGCGGCACGGCCGAAGGCCAGCAGCACCGCCTCCCCGATCGCCATTGGTACCGACGGCAGGAGCGACAGCAGGGTGAGGGCGGTCGCAATCCGCATCTCGTGATCGCTCTGGATCGACCAGATGCCTGGAATGATCGCGAGCAATGCGAGGGCGATGAGGCCGCCGGTGAGGAGGCATGCGTTCATGAAGTAGTGACCCGCCAAGCGCGGGGCCTTGGCGACCTCGCGCGTGACGAGGATGGGGAGTCCCAACGGGGCGCAGGACTGGCCGACGATGAAGATGGTCATCACCAGCGAGTACTTGCCGAGCATCTCCGCGCCCCGCAGATGGCTGATGGCCAGCACGAGGACCATCGAGAAGACCGGCGAGAGCACGTTGCTCGCCATCAGGAAGATGAAGTTCTTCGTGAGACCGTGGGACGCCTTCACCCTGCTCCCCGCTTCCGGGCTGCGAGGCGTCGCCGTATCGCGGGAGGAATGCGGCGGAGGTTGCGACGAACGGCGACGACGTCCTGTACGATCGAGTGGCGGGTGGTGGCGATCCGGTTGCGCGCGGCGTGCAGCGTGGCTTGCCATGCGGGTGCCACGTACCCGCTCAGCATCGGAACGGCCTGCTGGAGATCGACGTCCGGCAGGATCTCGTGCCGCGCGACCATCGTGAGGTAGGGCATGTCCGCGGGCTCGCAGCCGCTGGCGCGCGCCAACGCCATCTCGACGGCGAGGTCGCTCGGGCTGACGAACCAGCACGCGTCCGAGGACGCGTCGTCGCGACGGCACGTGGCGCACGCGACGACCACGTCGGAGGCGAAGAGGCGATGCGCCTCGTATGCGAGGGCGGCCGGCGGCGTCGAGGGGTTCAGCGCGCGCAGCGGCTCTGCCTGCGCGTCGAGTACGGCGGAAAGGCGCGTCGCCGAGTCCGGCCCGATGCCGGTGACGGTGACGAGAAGGCCCGAGTCGAACCACCAGGCGGGAAGGTGCAGGTTGTGGGCGACCATGCCCGCGACACTCACGGCGCTCTCGGGGCCGGTTGGATGGGACGATCCCTCGGCGGCGGCATCCCTGATCTCGACCCGCGTCGAGGGAAGCTGTCGCGTCACGGCGGCCGCGAGCGACCGCGCCGTCTCCACCACCAGCGGCGAGCGCCAATGCTGGTCGACCTGGACGACGACGCGCGTGGCCGGCGCGATCCAGGCACGGCGACGGACCTCCTCCCACAACCCCTCGAGCGCGGTCGCGCGCGGCCCGCGGTGCCGGTGAAAAAGTACCGATATCGATGTCTCGCTCATGCCCGCTCCGTCCGTGCCGCCCGCGCGACCCGCCACAAGAACTCCACGTTCCCGACCACGTAGCGCCGCCAGAGGCGGCGCGGCTCGCGGTAGAGACGATAGACCCACTCCAGCCGTGCGCGGCGCATCCACAACGGCGCCCGCGGCACGCGTTGCGCGAGGAAGTCGAACAGCGCCCCGACGCCGATCGCGACCCGGACGTTCAGGCGCGGGAGATTGGCGGCGATCCACTGTTCCTGCAGGGGATTGCCGAGCGCGACGAGGAGCACATCGGCGCGTGCGGCGTGCACGTGCCGCACCACGTCGTCGGATTCTCCGTAGCCGTTCTCGATGCCCGCGATCTCGATGCCGGGGGCGAACGTGCGCAACGCCTCGGCGGCCGCGGCAGCGACGCCCGGCGCGGCGCCGTAGAGAAACACGCGGACGGGGCGATCGGCGATCGCGCGCACGAGAAGCGGGATGAAGTCGGTTCCGACGAAGTTGTGCGCGAGCCGTCTCTTCAACAGGCGTGCGCCGATCTCGACCCCCACGCCGTCGCGCAGCACCAAGGCCGCCTCTTGCAGGGTCTTGCGGTAGGGAGGATCGGCGCAGGCGAGGTTCACCGTGTGGGCGTTGGCGAGGACGATCTGGTGGCTGCACGAGCCCGCGAGCATGGTCCGCACGCGGGCCACCACCTCCTCGAAGGTCAACGATGCGAACGGGAGGCCGAGCAGATGGACGATCCGCGCGTCGGACGGGTCCTGACGTGGCGGCTCACCGATCGAATCCCGGTAGGCCATCGAGGTTGCCATGCCCGCCATGGCTCAGGCGGTGAGCGCGGCGGCGGGCGGAAGATGACCTTCGCGACGCAGCCAGGCCTCGCATCGGCGCATGCCTTCGTCGAAGGAGACCGCGGGCGCGTATCCGAGACGCTGGCGCGCCTTCGCGATCGACACGGTCGTGTACAGGGGCATCAGGGTGAGGTCCATGCCGGACAACCCGCGTGGCCTCTGCGTCAGCGCGCTCAATACCCGCAGGAAGGGCGCCTGCACTCTGGCGCGCCACCGGGGGACGCTCGGCGGCAGGGGCTTCCGGCACATGTGCGCATAGCGGCCGATGTACTCGCGCCACGTGACGGGCTCGGAGCCGGAAATCAGGAACGCCTCCCCCGCCACGTTCGCCCGCGTCCACGCCGCGACCATGGCCTCGACGACGTCGTCGACCCAGACGAGGTTGGCGAGGCCGTTTCCCTCGTCGATCAGCGTGAGCTGCTCGTTCTTCGTGCGCTCGAAGTAGGAGAGCAACCAGTACGGCGCGCGCGGGCCGTACACCAGGCTGGGGCGGACGGCGACCACCTCGACGTCGCGCGCGGCGCCGAGCGCGAAAGCCAGGCGCTCACCTTCCGCCTTGCTGACCGCGTACGCCTCGCCGGTCGTGGTGAAGGGCAGGTCCTCCGTCATGACCGGCGGAAGGACGTAGCCGTGTACCGCCATCGAGCTGACGTGGACGACCCGGCGGATTCCGGCCTTCGCCGCGGCCTCGATCACGTGCCGCGTACCTCCGACATTGATGCGCCGCGCGTCCTCGAAGGTGTCGCCGCCGTAGGCGCAGTGGAAGATCACGTCGCAACCCATGGCGGCCCGCTCGACGGCCGCGGCGTCGGTCACGTCGCCGCGCACGCGCTCGACGCGCGCCGCCCCGTTGCCGTTCGCCTGCGGGCTTGTCGCCAAGCCTCGACGTACGAGGGCACGAACCTCGACCCCATCGTCGAGGAGTCGCCCGACCAGGCTCCGGCCGAGGAAGCCGTCGCTGCCGGTCACCAGGGCGCGCGTGCGGGTGGTCACGTCGCACACCTCGCGGGACGCGGGGCGATCTCGTCGAAGGCTTCCGACGCGTTCTGCGAGCGATAACAGCGCTCGATGATCTCGATTGCGGTGCGCGTCTCGTGCGGTTGCACGACGAACGGCTGGTTCGAAAGGACGGCCTCGGCGAAGTGGTCGACCTGCCGCTCGTAGCTCTCGCGCGCATCGAGGGTCAGGCGCTGCATTCCCGCCCGGCGGCACACGCGGGCGCGCTCGCTGAACAAGGAGAGCTGCGACGGGACGTACAGCGACGCGGACGCCCAGCCCTCGCTGCCGCGTACGGTCAAGGTCGGATCGCACCCGTGCGTGTAGCTGGACGCGAAGACGGCGCGGCCACCGCTCGGGAACTCGAGAACGACGTCGGCATCGGTCTCGAGATTCCACCCGGGCGCGCATGCCGAGTCGTAGCCGACGTGGCTCGGACGCTCGCCGGCGAGCCAGACCGCGACGTCGATGAGGTGGATCCCGAGGTCCATCACCACGCCACCGCCCGCGAGGCCGGCGTCCCGGCGAAACTCGGTCCGGCGCTCCGCCACATCGTAGGCGGAACCCAGGCTGCCGCTCATGCTCTCGAGCCGCCCCAGCCACCCGGCGGCCAGGATCTGCTTGATCATCGTGACGTTGGCGTTGAAGCGTGTGCTCTGCGCCGCCATGAGTCGCGCCCCGCCCTTGTCCGCGGCCGCGAACATCCGATCGACGTCGGCGGACGTCGTGGCCATCGGCTTCTCACACAGGACGTGGACACCCGCTTCCAGCAGGCGGCTGGCGATCGCGACATGCGACGTGTTGGGCGTCGCGAGCAGCACCGCGTCGACGCGCCCGATCAGCTTGGCGTAGTCGTCGTAGCATTCCTTGACGCCGCACTTCTGCGCGACCTTCTCGGCCCACTGCAGGTCGCGATCCGCGAGCGCGACCAGCTCGATGCGCTTGCAGCGGGCGAACGCTGGCAGGTGGTGTATCGTCACCACCGCTCCGCATCCTACGATTCCGAACCGTAGCGTTCTCACCCCCGTCCTCCCCGAGTCCCGTCTAGTTCAGATGCTCCGTGAGCGCCTGGCGATAGGTCATCACCCGCCGTGCGGCGGCGATCGTCGCCAGGGTGTCGCGCAGCATGGCGCGTTTCCGTTCCAGGGGCAGCCGCATGCCCGGATGGCGATCCATGCGCGGATCGATGTCGTCGCCCGCGAGATCGAGCAGATCGGCGGCGTGGAACTCGTAGCAGACCGGCCGGCCGGAGCGCAGCAGCGCGCGCACGGCGCGTCCGAAGATGCGCGGCGGAATGAAGTACTGGAACGTGTGGTAGACGGGCAGCCGCAGCCACCGCGTCACCGAGATCGGAAACTCCACCAGGCCGTTCGTGCCGGCACCGGCGGGGTGGGGCAGGGCGGGCGCGAACGCGTGGCCGATCAGATCCATCGAGAAGATCGAGCCCTTGTTCGTGCTGCGGCGATAGGCCGACAGGCGGCTGGCGATCAGCACCGGCGTCGGAAACACCGAGGCGTCGTAGCGGTAGCCGGCGGCGGCGATGCGCCCGAGCACGCGGTCATCGACGTCCCACGCCGGGGCGCGGAACCCGATGACCTCGGTGCCGCATGCCGCGGTGAGCCGCTGGCGCGAGGCGTCGAGCTCCTGGGTGAGCGTGTCGTCGTCGAGGGTGCGGAACGGCTGCGGATGGGTCATCGAGTGGCTCGCCACCTCGTGACCGGCGGCGACCATCTGCCGCAAGAGCGGCGCCTCCCGATCCGCGTCCCGTGCGATGAAGAAGAACACGCCGGGCACCCCCAGCTCGTCGAGCAGCTCGAGCAGGCGCGGCACCGCCGTACGGTAGATGCGGTCGCATGCCGGCAGATCCTCGATGCCGTAGCCCTGGAGGTGGCGGTCGACGGTGTCGAGATCGCAGGAGAAGACGGCGAATGGTCGGGACGAGCTCACGAGCGCTGCTCTCTCCTGCCGCTCAGGACGCGGCCGCGCCGACGCCGACGCCCGGCGCATGCGGACGCACCGCGAGCTTCGCGACCGCGGACTTCAGGGCACGCGCGATGAACTCGACGTGCTCGTCCGTGTAGAACTCGTTCCAGGGCAGCACCACGACGCGCTCGAGGCCCTGCATCGTGCCCGGATACTCGGCCGCGTCGTAGACGATCTTCGTGCCGTCCTCGCGCTCGCGATGCGAGTAGGGGAACTGGCTCTTGCCGAACGTCTTCCGATCCGTGAACACCTGACACTCGAACGCCGGCTTCTGGATGTAGCGGGGCGCGCAGAAGACGCCGTTCGCCTTCAGCGCGGCACCGAGCGCGTCGGACCCGCCCTTGATCACCGCCGGGTCGACGATCAGCGGATACTTCCAGTAGACGTGCGTCGCCGACTCGTGGGGACGGGGCAGGGTGAGACCCGGGGTGTCCGCGAGCATCGCGGTGAACTGCTCGGCGGTCTTCCGGCGCCGCGCGACCACGCCGTCGAGCTTGGCGAGCTGCGCGCGCGCGACCGCGCCCTGCAGATCGGTCATGCGATAGTTGAGCGCCAGGAAGTAATGATCGGGCTTCGGATCGCCGTAGCCCCAGGCCTTGTCGCTGAAGAGGATCATCCAGCGCGCCAGCTTCGGGTCCTTGGTGACGACGATGCCGCCCTCGCCGGTCGTCATGTGCTTCCCCTGCTGCAGGCTGAAGGCGCCGATCGCGCCGATCGTGCCGACCAGGCGATCGTGGTCCGTCGCCAGGAACGCCTGCGCGCAGTCCTCGATCACCGGGATGCCGCGAGCGTTCGCGACGCGCATGATGCCGTCCATGTCGCACGGATTGCCGAAGAGATGCGTCGCGATGATGGCGCGCGTACGCGCGGTGATGCGTGCGGCGATCGCGTCCGCGGTGACGTTCAGGCTCACGGGATCGACGTCGGCGAAGATCGGAATGGCGCCCTGGTAGAGGATCGGCGCGATCCCGCCCATGTCGGTGATCGACGTCGTGATGATCTCGTCGCCCGGCTCGGGATCGATCGCGGCGATCGCGGTATGCACTGCCGCCGTCCCCGAGGTGACGGCGCGCGAATGTGGCATGCCGAAGCGCTGCGCAAACGCCTGCTCGAAGGCCTTGACCTGCGTGCCCTTGGTGCAGTTCAGGGTGCCGGACTCGATGACCTCGCGCAGCAGTGCGAGCTCGTCCTCACCGAAGTCGCGGCCGGTCTTGTCGGCATCCGAAGGAAGGGTGATCGTGTCGCTCATCCGAGATCTCCTACGAGCGCGTCGACGGTCTCGCGGGCGAGCCCGACGCTGGTATTCCAGGCCGTGACTCGGGGGTAGGCCTGGGCGGTTGTACTGACGTAGACGCGGCTGTCGCCGACGCGCGGGACGGGGCGTTTTCGCAAATAGCCGACGGACCACACCGGCTCCACGTGCGGGGCGCGGAACACGTAGACCTCTTCGACATCATCGGCCCGAAACTTGGGGTAGATCGCCGCCAGGCCGTCGAGGGCCTGGCGCTTCACCAGCTCGTCGGAGCGCTGGTAGGTCTCGGAGCCGGCATCGCAGTAGTTCATGGTGTAGACGAGGTGCCGTCCGCCGATCCATTCCGACGGGATCACGTGCGTCGTCTCGACCACGCCCTGGAACGCGAAGCGCGGATCCACGACGATGGTCCAGTAGAAGCGCTCGAGACGTTGCCGCGAGACCACGACGGCGTTGACGCAGCCCTGATATTGCAGATCCGGGAGCGGTACCTGCGCCGCGAGCGCGCCGCGGGCGACGCGCGCCAGCAGCGGCAGCGGCAGCGTCGAGATGACCGCGTCGAAATCCTCGGCGCGGCCGGCGACGTCGACGTGCACCACCCGCCCGTTCGACTCGAGGGCGGCCACCGTGTTGTCGAGGCGGATCTCGCCACCGCGGGCGAGGATCGTGTCGCGCAGCGTCTCGGCGAGGCCGCGGTACCCGCCCCGCATGTATCCCTTCACCTCCTGGTCGCCGTTCTTCTCGCGGTTGAGCGTGTTCCACACCCAGTAGGCCGGCACGGTGTCGACGTGGTCGCCGAACTTGGCGCGCAGCAGCGGCAGCCAGATGCGCTCGAACACGCTGCGTCCGAAGATGGCGCGCAGCCACTCGCCCGCCTGGACGTCGTCGAGATCGAGAGCATGCCGCTTGAGCTTCGTGATGTAGGCGGCGCCGAGGCCGGTGCGGATGCGATCGGCGATCGAGAGCGCACGGAAGCGCAGCAGATCCGACGGGCTGTTGAAGCCGTAGAGCGTGCCGCCGAGATGGAAACCCATACCCGTCTCGGCCCAGACCAGGCGATCGGCGATGCCGAGCTCGGCGAGCAGGCCGCAGAGGTCGGCATCCGAATCGAGGATGACGTGGTAGAAGCGATCGAGCGTCGTGCCGCGGTGCTCGAAATGCGTGCCGATGCCGCCAAGGCGATCGGAGCCCTCGAGGATGACCGGCGTGTGGCCGTGCTTCTGGAGATAGTACGCCGACGTGAGCCCGGCGATGCCGCCGCCGAGGATGCCGATGCGTTTGCCGTTCGTCGCCATCGCGTCCTCAGGCTGCCGGCAGGCCGTGTGCGCCGGCCGTGCCGCTCGCCGCGCGCGCGGATGGAGCCGCGCCGTCGGACAGCGCGAGCGTCGCGCCCGGCCCCAGCGGGGGAAGATCGAGCGTCCGTTCGGCGCCATCGCGCTCGACGACGACGCGGACGTCGGCGATCGGGTGCGTGCCCTCGTTGACGATACGAGGTCCCTCCGGGCCGTCGGCGATCCGCAGCCGCTCGCGCCGGCACCACCACTCGGCGACCTCGGCGGCGCTGGCCAGCCAGACGCCGGGTCGGCGCAGCTCGCCGGCGACGAACGCGAGATGGGCCGCGCGCCGCGTGCGGTCGTCCTCGCCGAACACGCCGCCGTGCACGAGGGCGACGTAGAGGCCGCCGATCGCGCGCAGGTGTGCGGCCTTCGCGGCGACGGTGGCGCGCAGCTCCGCCTCGGAGGCGCCGCCGAGCAGCGGCTGGATGCAATCGGGCGCGGTGAGCGGCAGCTCGAGGCAGCGGCTCTGTCGGAGCGTGCCGTCGTCGCTCGCGATCGGCGGTCGGTACGGCACGTTCACCCGCACGCCGCCGCCGAAGTGCGCGATGTTCTCCCGGTCGACGTCGGGAAAGGAGGAGTCGTAGGCGAAACCCGCCCGGTCGAGTGCCCAGGCGAGATCGGCCGAACGGTCGAGGCGGGGGCTGCGATAGCCGTCGACGGAGCGGCCGAGACACCGCTCCAGCTCGCCGCGCGCCGCGACCACGTCGCGCCGCACGTCCTCGCGTCCGTGGACGTTCTCGCCGCGATGCGCGAGCCCATGGCAGAGGACGTGGTGGCCGGCGAGACGTGCGATGGCCGGCGCGTCGAGCCAGCGCGCACTCGATTGCGCGACGAGCCCGAAGGTCGCCGGATGCCCGATCCGGTCGACGTCGTCGAGGAGGCCGGCCAGCCCGAGGGTGTACGCGAACCGCCGCGGCTCGACGTCGTGCGTCAGCGTCGCCGCGGCGTCGTACGGCGCCGGCCATCGCGCCACCCGCACGAGGCCGCTGCCGAGACGCCGGACGAGACCCAGCAGCAGCTCCGCGAGGAGCCAGCCGGTCGTGTCGATCGGATACGAGGACGCGGCGTCACCGAGACTCTCGAGGCGTCGCTCGAGCGCCGCGTACCAGCGGCGCTGCACGCCACGCCGGAGCGCCTCCGGCGCGGCATAGTAGACGTGCTCGACGATGCGCCGCGCCGCCAGACGCAGCGGCGACTGGCGGGCGGCGTCGCCGTGGGCGGGGACGGCATGCTCCGTCAGCAGACGGGTGAACGCCGCGCCGAGATCGACCGCGCTCCAGACGATGCCCTCGCATTCGACGACTACCGGGCCACCGTCCGCGAGGCGGGCCACGACCGTCCCGCGCGCGACGTCCGAGGTGGCGCAGAACGGCACCGACGGCAGCACCAGCGTCGTGACGCCGAGCGCCTGCGCGCGCGCGACCGTCGCGGGCGACCAGAGGCGATCGGTGATCGGCAATGCGACGGTGCGTTCGACGTCGCTCGCGTTCGACGCGCCGAGCAGCGTCCGCGCCGCGTCCGCGCCGCCGTGGAGGATCAGCGCGCGTCGTCCCGCGAGCGTGGCGAGGTCGGCACGCGTCGCTCCACGCCCGGCGATGAGCGCGGCGCCGTCGGCGCTCGCACCGATCTCGTAGGCCACCTTCTCGGTGTCGAGGATGGTGCGGACACCGAAGACGGACTCCGCGTCGCGGGCGAGGAGGTGGATCATTGCAGGCCGATCACCGGCCGCGGACGGCGGCACCGCGTGCACGCGGCCGACGACCCGGCCTGTCGCTCCGGCGAGGGCAACGGCTCGCCGCAGACGCAGACCCAGCCACGGACGCGGGCGGGGTTGCCGTACACGAGCGCGTGCGGCGGGACGTTGGCGGTGACGACCGAGCCCATGCCGATCATCGAGTAGGCGCCGAGCTCGAGGCCGGGGCCGATGATGGCGCCGGCACCGATGGTCACGCCCTCGCGGACGATCGTCTCGAGCGTATCCTCGTTGGGCTCGGAGGAGGCGAGCCCCTCGCCCTCGATCTCGAAGGCGCGCGGATAGCGGTCGTTCGTGAAGATCACGCCCGCGGAGATCATGACGCGATCCTCGATGGTGACGGCGGTGCACACATAGACTTGCGCATTGATTTTGACGCAACTCCCTATGCGCACGCCATACGCAATGTACGTCTTCTCCCCTATGATGCAGTCCGCTCCGATCCACGCGGGACCACGGATGTGGACGTTGTCCCACACCGAGCTGCCCGGGCCGATTTCGACCCGGGGCTCGATGAGGGCTGTCGGATGGATGCGCGGAGCGGCGGGGGAGGGTGGCGGGGCCTCGGCGCTCATGCGCCGACGGGCGCCGCGGCGCGCCCGCGCACCGTCGCCCGGGCCCGCGCGACGCCACGGCGATCGCGCATGCCCTTCATATCGACACGTTCCCACCCCCCGGAGTGGATCGACCGGTACGCGGCCTCGACCGCGGCCACCGTCCGCAGGCACTCCACCGTGCTGATCCACGGCGCGGCGTTCCCGGAGCACGCCTCGACAAAGCAAGTGAGCATGCGCCGGTGCGCGTCGATCTTGTCGTAGTTGGAGCCGAAGCCCTCCCAGTCGGCGCTCCCGACCTTGACCCGGGTGTTCCGCCAGCCGACCTCGATCGTCCCCTTCGAGCCGTAGATCGTGACGTAGCTGTCACGCCCGGTCGAGAGGCTCCAGCTGACGTCGACGCGGCCGATGACGCCGTCGGTCGCGCGCACCTGGATCGACGCGCTGTCCTCCACCGCGAGGCGCTGTCCCGACTTGTGCAGGTTGGCCTGCACCCAGGTCACGGTCCCGAAGAGGTAGGAGACGATGTCGAACGCGTGGCAGCCGTTGTCGATGATGACGCCGCCGCCGGCACGCGAGCGCGTCGAGTTCCAGCGCCGCGACATGTCGACCGGGCTGCAGAAGCTCACCTCGAACGCGACCGGATCGCCGATCCTGCCCGCGGCGATCAGCTCGCGCGCCTGCGCCAGCTCCGGCACGTGACGGAACTTGGTCGCGAGGAGCAGGGTGCGGCGCCGGCGTTGCGCGGTCTGCAGCATCATCATCGCGTCCCACGTGGTGAGCGCGAGCGGCTTCTCGCACAGCACGTGCAGTCCGCGTTCGAGGCACTTGATCGCCAGCTCGGTGTGGTCCGCCGGCGGCGCCGCGATCACGACCGCATCGAGCTCGCCCGTCTCCAGCATGACGTCGGGGCTGGTGTAGGTACGGATGCCCATGTCGCGGGCCCGCTTGCGCGCCACGGGGGACGGATCGCAAACCGCCGTCACGTCCGATCCGTCGACGTGCTTCCACGCATCGAAGTGCACGCCGCCGGCGCGGCCGAGACCGATGAGACCGATTCGCATGTGGGGGGTCCTTTCGCTCGCCTCAGTTGGCGAGTTTTGCTCTGCGTAAACCACGAGCCTGCCGGGTGCTGACCATCAGCGCCGTCATCAAGAGCAGGCGGCAGTGGGCGACGATAGCGTCACTGACCTTCAGCTTCGATTCACCGAATCGCCGGCTCTCGAGGCGCATCGGCACCTCCGCGACGCGATAGCCGGCGAGCATCGCGCGCAGCATCATCTCGGCGACCGCCGCGAAGCCGTTGGAGCGGAAGCGGATGCCTTGGATCGAATCGCGCCGATACGCGCGGAAGAGGCACGTGAACGTGTAGACGTCCTGCCCGATGAGGAGCTTGTAGAGCGCCGAGACCATGCGGCTCAGCTGGATGCGGATCCGGCTCCCCTCGGCGGTCGCGCTCTCCGGATGCCACGCCGACGCGGTGACGATCTCGGAGCCGCTCGAGACGAGGGCGGCGAGCTCGGGAAGCTTCTCGGGCGGGTAGGTGCAGTCGCTATCGATGGTGCAGACGATCGGCGAGCTGGCGTGCGCGAAGCCCGTGCGCAGCGCCGCGCCGAGGCCGAGATTCTCGTGGTGGCGCACGACCTCGATCCACGATTCGCTGCGTGCGGCGCTCAGCAGGCGGCCGAAGGTATTGTCGGTCGAGCCGTCGTCGACGAAGAGGAAGTGCCATTCGCTCGCGCCGTTCGTGCGCATCGCGCGCAGCCGGGCCAGCAGGGCGGGAAGGCCGTCTTCCTCGTTGTAGCAGGGGACGATCACGGTGACGGGCGCGCTATCGGTGCGCAAGGTGTCTGGCTCCTCGGAGGTGGACGGCGTCAGTGGGCGCCCTGCCCGGAGATGACGGCGGGCAGGGTCTTCGCAAGGATCTTCATGTCGAGGGCGAGCGACCAGTTGTCGATGTATTCCATGTCGGACCGGATCCACTCCTCGAACTTCGGCTGACGGCTGTTGATCTGCCACAGGCAGGTGATGCCCGGCTTCACGCTGAAGCGCCGCTTGTGCCACCGCACGTCGATGCGGCTGACGTCGCGGACCGGGAGCGGCCGCGGACCGACGAGGCTCATGTCACCGACGAGTACGTTGAAGAGCTGCGGCAGCTCGTCGAGGCTCAGGCGTCGGAGCGCGCGTCCGAGCCGGGTGATCCGCGGATCGTCCTGGATCTTGAACACCGGGCCCTCGGCCTCGTTCAGCGACTCGAGATCGGGCTGCATGAGATCGGCGCCCTGGATCATCGTGCGGAACTTGAGCGCGCGGAAGCGGCGGCGGTTCAAGCCGACGCGATCCTGCGCGAAGAGCACCGGGCCCTGCGAGTCGAGCTTGATCGCGATCGCGATGGCGACGAAGAGCGGCAGGAAGAGGGTGAGGCCGACCACCGAGACGGTGAGATCGATCATGCGTTTGGCCACCAGGCGCAGCGAGTCGGGCGGCCCGGACGAGATCGTCAGCACGGGTTGACCCGCCAGCGAGTCGACCGCGGCGCGCGACCAATCGAGCACGGCGAGGCTCGCGACCAGGCGCAAGGTCGTGCCCTGCTCCTCGCACATGGTGATGAGCGGCTGGAGGAGCGGCTGCGTGCGGTCGAGCGGGATCGCGAGGAACACCTCGTCGATCGGCTGGCGCTCGAGGATCTGCTCCACGGTCGCGAGCACGCCCTGGGCGGCGTGCTGATCGCCGTCGATCGGGCCCATGCCGACGATCTCGACGACGCGGTAGCCGAGCCCCTCGCGCTGCACCAGGCGCACCGCGGCGTCGAGCGCGGAGGTCTCGTCGCCGACGATCACCACGTCGAGGAGGTTGCGGCCGAAGCCGCGCACGCGCCGCGCGACCGCGCGCAGGCAGCGCCGCTCGATCGCGAGACCGGCGAAGCTGCCGAGCGCGAACGCGACGAGAAACCGCTCGCTCACGGAGCCGAGGGCGACGACGACGGCGACGGGCGCCACGCCGATCAGCACGGCGACGCCGACGTCGCGGAGCTCGCGCGAGGCGGGCGACAGCCGATACGACTTGTACAGCCCGCGCAGCTTCAGCATGAAGTGCCAGGCGACGATGTAGATCGCGAACACCAGCACGTTGCCGAGCGACAGCCGCATCTCGAGGATCGCCGGCCAGTCGAAGACGCTGGCCCCCTCGGCCAGCGTCAGCGCCGCGACGAGCGCCGCCGTCACCACGGCGAGATCCGTGAGCTTCAGGATGGTGATCAGGGCTTTCCGTCGCGGCGCCATCAGCTGCCTCCGCCCATCCCGAGACGCCGCATCCAGCCGGGGAGGCGCTCCTTCGTTCCGCTCATGACGACGCCGAGCGTGCGACAGCCCGCCGTCTGCGCCCGCTCCGCGGCCGCCTGCAGCGCCGCTCGCGGCGTCACCTCGGTGTCCGCGACGATCACGAGCCCGTCGCAGGCGCACGCGAGGAGCGCGGCGTCGATGCAGTCGGCGAGCGGCGGCCCTTCGAGGACGACGAGGTCGTACGTCGACGCGACGCGGTCCACCCAGCCGTTCAGCTCGGCGGGTGCCGCCGGGCCGTGGAGATCGATCGTCTGCGTGCGCTCCTCGTCCCGGGCGATCGGGCCGACGGCGACCAGCCTGTGTCCGCCCTCGTGCATCACGAGCTGCGCGATCAACACGTGCATGCCGAAGCGCTCGGCATGGCGCGCGAGACCGTCGCTGACGGTGTGGACGCTGTCCGACGCGGCGGCGCCGGCGAACACGAACGTGCGCGACGCCTGTCCGCCTCCGAGCGCGCGCATCTTGTCGAGGAGCGTGGCGATGCCGCGCTGGCGCTCGGCGGAGAGCGGCGTCGCGGAGCGCGGGCGCACCGGCGGCGCGACCGGCGCCGGCGGTCGCCCCGCCGGCCGCGCGCTCGCGGCTGGCGTCATCGTCTGCAGCGACGTGACCGATTGCCGCGGCGGCGGCGGAGTGGCGCGGACGGGCGGGTCGATCGGCGCCGTGGCCTCGCCGGCGGCGGGCGCGCTCGACAGGGTACGGAGCGGGCGGACCGATGGTGCCGGAAGCTCCTGCACGGGCCGCGCCTCGGGTGGCGGCGTGGCCGCGGCGTCACGCGCGATGACGGCGGGCGGCGGGACGCTTGCGGGCTCGGGGGCGGCCTCGACCCTGCCGGCGCGGTCCTTCTCGATGCGTTTCAGAACCTGGAAGTAGTTGCTCATTCGCGTGCGGTCGCCGGTTCGGGAAAGCGGAGCGTGTCTCCAGCCATGATGCGATTCGCGTTCACGATCTGCGGATTCGCGCTCATGATGCGGTCGATCAGATCGGGCTTGTCCTCGCCGTACACTTCCTTCACGAGGGCCTGGAGCGTGGTGCCGCGGCGCACCAGGACTTCCTTGTAGGCATGCGCGTCGGCGGCTTGCGCGTCGGCGGCCCGCGGGTCGGCGGGCGCGGAGGGCGGCGCGACCGGCTCGGCGCTGCTCGGGACGACGGCGTCGTTCTGATCGGCTTGCTGGTGCACGGCGATCGCCTCGGCGAGCGTCTCGATGGCATCGTTCAGGCGCTTGTCGGCGCGCTCGCGCTGCATCGCCTCGGCGGCGTCGTCTGCCACCGGCGCCACGGCGGGCAGGCTCGCGGCGTCGGGGGCGATGCTACGGCCCTCGAAGGTGCCGAGGCCGACCATCACCACGATGCCGGCCGCAAAACCCGCGACCGCCCACGCGGGACGGAAGCGCGCGAGCGGCGCGCCGCCCGCGGGCGCGCCGGCGGCCGAGCGCAGACCGCGGCGGAGCGTGACCAGGCCCCGCCCTTCCTTCTCGCGTGCCGCCGAGCGGGCCAGCGGAAACGTCACGAGCTGCTCGCCCCGTCCGTACGCGAACAGCATCGCGGTGTGGCAGAGGATGTTGATGCGGCGCGGAATGCCGCGTGCCTTCACCACGATGAACTCGAGCGCCGGCGCCGTGAAGATGGCCGACGTCGACCCGCCGGCGCGCTGCAGGCGATGCTCGACATAGCGCAGGCTCTCGGCGCGGCTGAGCGGGTTGATGTTGCAGCGCACCGCGACGCGCTCGGCGACCTGGCGCAGGCTCGGCTGGCGCAGCTTGGCCTCGAGCTCGGGCTGACCGACCAGCACGATCTGCAGCAGCTTCTCGGTATACGTCTCGTAGTTCGACAGCAGGCGCAGGTTTTCGAAGACGTCGTTCTCGAGATTCTGGGCCTCGTCGATCACCAACGCCGCGGTCGTGCCGTCGGAGGCGCACTGGCGCAGGAAGCCGTTCAGCGCCGACAGCAGCTCGACCCGATCACGGCTGGCGCACGGAACCCCGAAGTCGGAGAGCGCCTGACGCAGCAGATCGTCGAACGGCAGCTTGGTGTTCGAGATGTAGGCGGTCTTGATGCCCTCGCCGAGCTCGGTCAGCAGCGAGTAGAGGACGGTCGTCTTTCCCATCCCGACCTCGCCGACCACGACCATCAGGCCGCGCCGGCCCTCGAGGCCGACCTTGAGGCCCGCGAGCGCCTCCGCATGGCCCGGGCTCAGGTAGAGGAACGCCGGATCGGGTGTGAGCGAGAAGGCCTCGGAACGTAGGTGGAAGTGACCCGTGTACATGGCGATGGGGAACGTGTGTCGGACGACGATCCGCTACGACGACACCTCCGCGAGAATCGGCAATCCGGTGACGCCGTGCGCCTCCGCGGCGCTCTTCACGGCGGGGTCGAGGCGGTCCCGCAGGAACGCGAGGCCGATGCCGGCGAGCAGGCTCATGAGGGTGCCGGCGGCGAAGATCATGATGCCCTTGGTCTTTTCGGGCGCGGGCGGTGGCTCGGCGGGCTCGGCGATCGCCAGGTTCACGATGTTCGACTCGTCGAGCGCGCTCGTGAACCGCGCCTCCTCTTCCTTCTTGGCGTACGTGCCATACGCTTCCTTGGCGGCCTTGAGCTGCTGCTCGAGATGCTCCTGCTCGGCGCCGATCTCGTCGAGGTGGTCGACCAGCTCGCGCGAGGTGGCGATCTGCGCCCGCAGCGTCTCGACCCGGGCCCGCACGGCCGCCATCTGCGCCTTGGTCGAGGCGAGATCGGCTTCGATCGTCTGGTACGTCGGGTTGATCGCGGTGGTGGTGTCGGCGCTGAAGTCCTTCGAGTCCTTCATCAAACGCTTGGCCTCGGCGATCTGCCGATCGAGATCCTTCACCTTGACGCTCGTCGGCGCGTAGGTGGAGAGGAGCTGGCTGCGCTGCATCTCGAGCTCGATGATCTTCGGCTTGATGATCTGGGCGGTCGGGCTCTCGGCGACACGCTCCGACGTCGGGATGTTGCGCGAGTAGTTCTTGATCTCCGTCGCGAGGAACTCGACGCGCGCGGTGCCCTCGGCGAGCTCGGTCTCGGAGTTGGCCAGGGTGGTCTGCAGCTCGCCGAGGCGCGCCCGCATCGCGCTGCGCTGCTCGGCGCCCGGATCGACGTGCTCGCGTTGATAGAACTGCTGCAGCGCCTGCTCCGCCTCGGCCGACTTCTGCGCCAGCAGCTCGCGCTGCTTCTCGTAGAATTCGCGCGCTTCGGATTGCTGATTCAGACGCGTGTGCCGCTCGATGTGCTGGGTGATGAGCTTGTTGACCAGCTCCGCCGCCCACTTCGGATCCTTGTCCTCGTAGGACACCTCGATCAGGTTCGAACGCATGATCGGGCTGATCGTGAGGTGATCCTCGGTCTCGGCCACCCAGAAGTCGAAATCGGTGGGGGGAGGGATGCCGTGGATGAAGCGATAGACGCGGCTCGGCACGTGCAGAGGGAACGTCACGACGGTGAACGCTCCGCGCAGGACGCGGACGAGGATGTTGCGCGGCCTGTCCTTCGGGCGCCCGTCCCAGTAGGGGCGCAGTACCTCCCGCATGAGCGCGTCGCTGCGGAGCAGCGTCGACTCCGAGTTGAGTTCTCCCTCGCCCACCTGGTCGACGACCGCGTGGGCACTGGCGTCGGGGGTGACGATGCTCTTCGCGCGGTCGGCCGTGACCATCATGGTGGCCGTGGCGCGGTACGTTGGTCCCTTCACCCAGAGACCGATGATGACCGTCACTACGCCGGCGATGAATACCTGCGCGATCAGCAGGCGCCGCCGGTGCAGCACGGCGACCATCTCACGCCACGGAAATTCTCGCTCGGTCATGCAGCCCTCAGAACGTGGGAAGTGGGATGTACGACACCGGCAGCACCTCCCGGATGTACATCTCGACGAAGTTGTCGACGTTGGCGATCTTCGAGCGCGGCACGAACACCACGTCGTTGGCCGCGAGCAGGACGTCGTCCTCCGGACGCTCGCCCTCCTGGACCGGCCGTACGTCGACGCTGCGGCCCGTGGCCTTCCCGTCCGGCGTGCGGCGTATCAGGATCACCTGCGCGCGGTGCGCGGTCTTCGCGAACCCGCCCGAGGCCTGGATCGCCTGGAAGAGCGTGAGGCCGCCGGTGAGATCGATGAAGCCCTGCTTGCCGACCTCCCCGCCGACGTAGACACGATCGCCGATCGGCTTGCGCACGATCACGCTGATCGACGGGTCCTGCAGCTCGCTCGAGAAGCGCTGCTTCAGATCGGTGCCGAGGTCCATCGGCGTGCGGCCCGCCGCGGGCACGTCGCCGACGAGCTGCAGGCTGATCATGCCGTCCGAGCGCACCACCACGTCCTCGTTCAGCTCGGGGTTCTTGTAGAACTTGATCGAGAGCGAGTCCCCGACGAGCATGACGTATGGGGCGGGCGCCGCCTGTCCCGTCGCCAGCGTGGGGAGGGGCGGCGTGTACGGCGCCTTCGGGTAGCTGCACGCCGCGAACGCGGTGAGCAGGACGAGCGACAATGTCACCCTCGTCGTTCGGAGGCTCATCGGGTCCCCGCGGCGGCAAAGCGGATGGATAGCGTTCGCTGTGTGTCCATACGTAGATATCGGCACATCCGGCCCAGCTCGCGAGCCGCGGCCCGCAAACCCGGGTTGCAAGCGGTGCGCCATTGAGTGCCGAAGAGACGTGAATGCGAGAACACATGCGTTTGGTTACACGCCTTCGCCGGCGATGCCGACGCTACGGGAGACAGTTTACACACTCTGCCAGTAGCGTCAGTCACGCGGCCGGGGGATTGACGAGATGCAGCATCAAGAATCGTTCCAAAGCGCGTTCGACAGCGCGAAATACAAGTGCTTGATTTCCTTCCACGCCAGCGATTCCATGCGATCGTGCATTGTTGGGTACCGATTGCGAAGGTGTCGGATCGTCGCGCCAAAACCCATAGCAGTGCACCAGTTTCGGGCAGCTCATCCGGCCGCGCGCATGATGGCGCACGCCGTGACGTTTGCGGCACTCGCGTGCCAGTGGTGGCGCCCGTTTGACCCGTCCGGAGAGGAGGGAAAATCATCCTTCCAGGTGACGCCGGTGCTGCCGACGATGGTGTGGTGGGACTCGTAGCGTCGGGCGACATAGCGGTGAGGACGTTCACGATCGGACCGCACGGGAGAGGGGGCCGCCCCGCTCCTCTCCTCCACAGCCCGAGTTGTGCGAAGTACCGCAGCACTGCCGGAGTGTCAATTCGCAGACGCGATCTCATCGGCGTTCGGAACGACGGAAGGGGTCCGATTCGATTCAGGATGATGCGGCGATACGCTACGAGGCCGCTGTGTTGTCCGCTGTAGGGTCTGCTGTATCGGTGTCGTCGGCAGCGCGTTGAATGCGCTGGGCTTCCTGCATGTCCGGCGCGAGCTCGCTGTGGCAGGTGTGGCGTCCTTCCAGGACGGGTATCGTGCCGCGTCGCGCGAGCAGCGCGTGTCCGTCCGCGCTCACGCCGGGACTGCGCGCGGCGCGCTGCTCCGGCTGGAACGCGGCGTCCTTGCCGCTCGCGAATTCCTGGATCTCCTTCGAGATACGCATGCTGCACCAGTCGTGTCCGCACATGGCGCAGAAATCGGTGTCGACCTCGAGATCCTCGTCGTGCAGGGCGCGCGCCGTGTCGCCGTCGAAGGCCAGCTCGAACTGCCTCGGCCAATTGAGCGCGGCCCGCGCGCGCGAGAGGTCGTCGTCCCACCGCCGCACGCCGGGAAGGCCGCGCGCGATGTCGCCGGCATGCGCGGCGATCTTGTAGGCGATGCAGCCCGCCATCACGTCCTCGGGCCGGGGAAGGCCGACGTGCTCCTTCGGGGTGACGTAGCACAGCATGGCCGCGCCATGACGAGCGGCTTCGGTGGCGCCGATCGCGCTGGTGATGTGGTCATAGCCGGGGAACACGTCGGTGACGAGGGGGCCCAACACGTAGAAGGGCGCATCGTCGCACACCTCCTGCTCGAGCCGCATGTTGCGCGCGATCTGGTCGAGCGGAACGTGGCCGGGCCCCTCCACCATCGCCTGCACGCCCCTGTCGCGCGCGCGGAGGACGAGCTCGCCAAGTGTGCGGAGTTCCGCGAGCTGTGCGGCATCGGAGGCATCCGCCAGGCAGCCCGGCCGCAGCCCGTCGCCGAGCGAGTAGGTGACGTCGTAGGCGCGCATGATCGCGCTGATCTCGTCGAAGAGCTCGTACATCGGATTCTGCTTCCCGTGGACGATCATCCACTTCGCGAGCAGCGAGCCGCCGCGCGAGACGATTCCGGTGACGCGCGAGCCGATCAGCGGCAGGTGCTCGCGCAACACTCCCGCGTGGATCGTGAAGTAGTCGACGCCCTGCTGCGCCTGCCGCTCGATCTCGCGCAGGATGACGTCGTACGTGAGATCCTCGATCGCGCGCCCGAGGATCATCGAGTAGATCGGCACCGTGCCGATCGGGATGGTCGCGTGATCGATGATCGCCTGGCGGCACGCCGCGAGGTCGCCGCCGGTCGAGAGATCCATGAGCGTGTCGGCGCCGTACTTCTGCGCCCAGCGCAGCTTCTCCACCTCGGCATCGGTGTTGCTCGATACCGGCGAGGCGCCGATGTTGGCGTTGATCTTGGTCGTGATCATACGACCGATGCCCGTCGGATCGAGGCGCTTCGGGGCATGCGCGCCGCGCAACGCGGAGCGGTCGTCGATCTCGCGCCGGCGCTGCGTGACGGTCTGGTTCACCCAGTAGCGCGCATCGGGAACGGCGCCGGGATGACCGCTGGCGGACGGCGCGCCGGCGGAGCGCGCGACGACGTCGGCGGCCGCAGCGGGCACGGGGCGACCGCCGCTGCCCGCGAGATGACGAACGTTCGCCGGAATGACGAGCCGGCCGCGTGCCACCTCGGCGCGGATGAACTCCGGCGCCGCGTTCTCGCGTTCCGCCACCCGCGCCATCTGCGGCGTGATCACCCCGGCGCGCGCCGCCCCGAGCTGCGTGAGGTCTTCCGTCATGTCGCTTCCCTCCGCCGGCATGATCCGGGTCAGGTTCGAGGGGTCGGCAGGCGACGGCCTGCCCTCTCAGTCGCGCCTACCGCGGCTCCCCCAGCGCACCCAGAATGCGCCGCGCGCGGGAAACCGTCAAGGTTCGCGCTGGTCAATTCGCACCGGGCTGCTAGCATGCGCGGCCATGTCCGGCCGCGTGCTCGAAGGCCTGCGCATCCTCGACCTGACCCGGGTGGTCGCGGGGCCCTTCGCGACGGCGATGCTCGCCGATCTCGGCGCGGACGTCGTCAAGATCGAGCGGCCGCGTACCGGCGACGACTATCGCCACGGCCCCGCGCCCGAGGGGCACACGTCGCTCGCGTTCGAGAACGTGAATCGCGGCAAGCGCTCGATCACGCTCGACGTCCGCCATCCGGAGGGGCGCGAGATCTTCCTGCGGCTCGTCGACGGCGCGGACGCGGTGGTCGAGAACTTCCGCGCCGGTTGGATGTCCTCGAAAGGGCTCGGTCCCGACGTTCTGCAGGGCCGCAACCCGCGCCTCGTGGTCGCCGCGCTCTCGGGGTTCGGCGCGACCGGGCCGCGCGCCGGACAGGTCTCCTACGACATCGTCGCCCAGGCGGCGGGGGGCTTGCTCGCGATGACCGGGTTCGCCGACGGGCCGCCGGTGCGCGCCGGCGGAGCGCTCGCCGACTTCGTCGGCGGCCTGTTCCTCGCCTTCGGTGTCGTCGCGGCGCTTCTCGAACGCGAGCGCACCGGCCGCGCGCGGGTGCTCGACCTCTCCAATCAGGATGCGATCTTCGCGATCACCGATTCGTGGGCGACGATCTCGGCGGGCCTTGGCATCCCGGCCGAACGCGTCGGCAACCAGCATTCCTTCAGCGCACCGTACGACGCGCTCGAGGCGCGCGACGGCTGGGTCGTCGTCGGCACGGCGAGCAACAAGCTCTTCCGCCGCATGTGCGGCGCCATGGGGATGCCGGCGCTCGCCACCGACGAGCGCTTCCGGAACCACCGCGCGCGCGCCGCGCGACGGAAGGAGCTGAACGGCATCGTCGGGGCGTGGGTGCGACAGCGGACGTGCGACGAGGTGCTGGCCGCGCTCGGCCCGTCCGGTGCCGACGTGCCGTGCGCCCGCGTCGCGCGCCCGGACGAGCTCATCGACGATCCACAGCTCGTGGCCCGCGGCATGATCGAGCGTCACCCGCATCCCGGACTCGGTCGAGATCCTGCTGCACGGCAACGCCGTACGCTTCGTCGACGCCGAGCCGCGCCGGCGGGCGCTGGCGCCCGCGCTCGGCGAGCACAACCGGGAGGTCTACGGCGCCCTCGGCCTCGACGACGCCGCGCTCGCCGGCCTCGCCGAGCGCGGCGTCGTGTGAGTCGTTCCTAGCGGCGGGCGACGGCGAGCGTCGGGGGGGCGACTCGTCGGTCGCGTCGTCCAGGGGAAGCTCGGGCGTGTCCGGGATATCGCCGTCGTCGACGGTGAGCAGGCCGTCACCCGCGGAGAATTGCAGCGCACGCGTGGTGCGCTCGACCACGTCCAGGGCGGCGATCTCCTCGCGGCCGCCGGTGCCGAGATCGCGGAAGCGGCGCGCGGTCACGAGCACGCGCGTCTCGAGCGAGGCCACGGCCCGGTTGTACGCGTCGGTCGCGCCGTCGATGCCGCGGCGCACACCATCGAAATGTCCCGCCATGATGCGGATGCGATCGTAGAGCTGCCGTCCGAGCGCACTGATCTCCTCGGCGTGGGCGGCGACCCGCTCCTGCTGCCAGCCATAGGCGATCGCACGCAGCAGGGCGATCAGGGTCGTCGGGCTGGCCGGCACGACGCGCTCGCCCGCCCCGTACTCGATGAGCGATGGATCGTGTTGCAGCGCGGCACTGAAGAAGGTCTCGCCCGGCAGGAACATCAGGACGAACTCCGGTGTCGGTCGGAACTGCTCCCAGTACGCCTTGGCCCCGAGCTTGGTCATGTGCGAGCGCACCTGCCGGGCGTGCTCGCGCAGACGCGCCGTCCGCTGCTCATCGTCCTCGGTCTCGAGGGCGTCGAGGTAGGCGCTGAGCGGCGCCTTCGCGTCGACCACGACGAACTTGTCCCCGGGCAGGCGGACGATCATGTCCGGCCGCAGCCGGCCCTCCTCGCCGTTCACCGTGCGCTGCTCGGTGAAGTCGCAGTGGTCGACCATCCCGGCGAGCTCGACCACCCGCTTCAGCTGCATCTCGCCCCAGCGCCCGCGGACGTGCGGCGTGCGGAGCGCGCGCACGAGGTTGGAGGTCTCGCCTTGCAGCTGCTGCTGCGTGACCGCGAGGGACCGTACCTGCTCGCTCAGCTGGACGTACGCGCCGACACGTTGGGTCTCCACCTGCTGCAGCGTCGCGTCGACCTTGGCGAGCGACTCGCGAATCGGGCGCAGCACCTCGTCGATGGCCCGCTGGCGTCCCTCGAGATCGGTGAGCGCGGTCTGCTGGAACTCGCCGAGCGCGGTCCGCGCGAGGTCGAGGAACGATTGATTGTTCGAGCGCAACGCCTCGGCCGAGAGCGTCTGGAACGCCTCCCGCAGCTGGCGCTCGGCGCGCTCGAGCAACGCGAGCTTGTCGCGCGACGCTGCGCGCTCCGCGTCGAGCTCCGCCGATTGCCGGGCCTGCGTCTCGAGGGCGCCGCCCAGGTCCGCCCGGAGCCGATCCTCGGTCGCCCGCGCGGCCGTGAGCTCGTTCTCGACCGCGCCGAGACGCCGGGTGCGCTCCTCGAGCCGGGCCGCGAGCTCGGCCGTGCGCTGTGCCGCCGTCGCCACCTCGTCGGAGCACGCCTGCCGCGCGGCGGTCCACGCGGCCCATGCGAGCGCCAATCCGGTGCCGAGTCCCGCCGCGAATCCCACTGCGCTCAGCGTGATGCTTGCGTCCATCACATCCCCCCGCTATCCGCCAAATCCGCTGTGTATCAATAGATCGCGGCCTGTGCGAGCATTTTCCGATCGCATGGGCGGACGGGATGCTGTGACGGACGGGCCGGGCAGGCGATCCAGGCGCGCGTGGCTCGGTCTCGCGGTGGCGGCGACGCTGCTGGCGGCCCTGTGGTTCGGCCGGCGACCCGTGCTGGTGGCGCTCGGTCGAGCGCTCGTCGTCGAGGATCCCCTCGCGCCGGTCGATCTGCTGGTGGTGTCGAATGCCGCAGCGCGCGCCGACGCGATCGAGGGTGCCCGCCTCTACCGGGAGGGGATCAGTCCGCGGCTCGCAGTTGCGGAGTGGCGGGTCGATCCGGCCGTGGCCGAGATCCGTTGCCTCGGCATCCCACTGCTCGATCCGACGGCGCTGTCGCGGGCGATTCTCGAGCGCAGCGGCGTCCCGGCGTCGGCGATCACGGTGCTGCCCGGTCAGGCGGAAGGTACCGAAGACGAGGTGGCGGCCATCGTGGCCTACGTGCGCGCCAACGAGCGCCTGCAGAGCGTGCTGGTTCTCGTGCCGCGCACGCATGGCGCACGGGTGCGGTGGCTTCTCCACCGCCATCTCCGTCCGACGGTGCGCGTGGCGGTGCGCGGCGCCCCCTATGACCTGTTCTCGCCGGACGATTGGTGGCGCTCGCGGGAGGCCAGCCGCGAGGTGATGGAGGAGTACCTGCGCTGGATCAACACGACCATCCTCGGGGATGCGTGGAGCCGGAATCCCGCGTCGCTGCCCGGCCCTTCCGCCACGTGCACCTGCTGCGCGGCTGGGCCCGCCGCCGGCGAGTAGATGCGTCGGCGCGGCGGCTTGCGACGCGCGGGGACTCCCGACTAGAACCGCGCGGTGGACGAGATCCTTGTCAGCACCATGAACGACCTGCCCGGCTACGCGGTGGTCGCGGTGCACGGGGAGGTCTTCGGCCTCGTCGTGCGGGCGCGGAACGTGTTCTCGAACATCGGCGCGAGCTTCCGGACGGTGTTCGGCGGCGAGGCGCGCGGGTACACGACGCTGCTGACGGACAGCCGCAATCAGGCGATCGACCGGCTGTGCAACGCGGCACGCGCGAAGGGCGCCAATGCCGTGCTCGCGATGCGCTTCGACTGCAACGAGATCGCGAATCTCATGAGCGAGGTCGCGGCGTACGGCACGGCCGTCACCGTGCGACGGCTCTGATCCGCTGATGCGGACGGTTCTGCTCGCCGCCCTTTTCGCGCTCGGCTGCCACCGGGAGGCGCTGCCGGCGCGCACCTATACGGATACCCCGCTCCGTGGTCCCGAGGGGCTCGAGGTGGTAGCCGAGCTCGGCTCGGTCGTCGGCAACATCGCCGTGTCGCCGACGGGCCGCGTGTTCATCACCTATCATCCGGCCGCCTCGCCGCAGGTGAAGGTCGCCGAGATCGTGCCCGGCAACGTCTCGCGGCCCTACCCCGACGACTCGTGGCAGACCCGCTTCCAGACCCCGCAAGGCATCAAGCTCGACGCCAAAGGACGTCTCTGGGTGCTCGACCACGGCAAGAACGGCTTCGGACGCCCGGCGCTCTACGGGTTCGACATCGCGACGGACCGGCTCGTCCACGAGTTCGACTTCGGCTCGGCCGAGGGAGTCGGCTGGGGATCCTATCTGAACGACCTGGCGATCGACGCCGACCACGACGTCATCTACGTCGCCGACACCAGCTCGTACCGCATGCGCCCGGCGCTGGTCGTCTACGACATCGCCGCGCGGCGGGCGCGTCGTGTCCTGCAAGGCCACGCGTCGGTCGCCGCCGAGCCGGTCGACACGGTCGTCGAGGGACATACGCTCCGCCTCGCCTTCATTCCGATCCGGGTCGCGGTCGACTCGATCGTGCTCGATCTCCCGAACGAGTATCTCTATTTCGGCCCCCTCTCGGGGCACCGCCTGTATCGCGTCCGCACGGCGGCGCTGCGTGATCCGGCGCTGTCGGCCGAGGCGCTCGGCGCGGCGGTGGAGGACTACGGTCCGAAGCCGATCAGCGACGGGATCACGATCGACCGCGACGACAACATCTACCTGACGGCCATCGAGGACCGCGCCGTCACCGTGCTACGTCCGACCGCGGCCGGAGGCGATGCCGCGCGCCAGGCGACGATGGTCCGCGATCCGCGGCTCGTCTGGCCCGATGGGCTGAGCTTCGGCCCCGACGGCTGGGTCTACGTGACCGACAGCCAGCTGAACCGCGTCCTCTTCCATTCGCGACGCGCCATCGCCAAGCTCGGCCCCCACTACGTCTATCGGTTCCGCGGGCTCGCCGCCGGCCAACCGGGCCGCTGACCCCGCGAGTCAGGAGAGGTTGCCACCATGAAGATCGGCATCGGCATCGGGGACATCGCGGGCGCGCCCGCGACGGTCGACGGCCTCGTGGCGCAGGCGAAGCGTGCCGAGGCGGATGGATTCGCGAGCGGCTGGTTCGCGAACATCTTCGGCATGGACGCGATCATGGCGGCGGCGCTCTGCGCGCGCGAGACGAGCCGGATCGAGCTCGGCACCGCCGTCGTGCCGACCTACCCGCGCCATCCGGTCGCGATGGCGCAGCAGGCGCTGTCGGCGCAGGCGGCGGCGAGCGGCCGCTTCACGCTCGGGATCGGCCTGTCGCACCAGGTCGTGATCGAGATGATGTTCGGACTGTCCTTCGCCAAGCCGTACAGCCACATGAAGGAATACCTGGCGGTGCTCGCGCCCCTCATCCGCAACGGCAGTGCCGGCCACCAGGGAGCGGAGTATCGGGTGGCCGCCAGCGTCAACGTCCCCGGCGCGACGCCATGCCAGATCCTGGTCGCGGCGCTGGCGCCGAAGATGCTCGCCCTCACCGGCGCCGAGGCCGACGGGACGATCACGTGGATGACCGGAGTGCGGACGATCCGTGACCACACGGTGCCGCGCATTCGCGAGGCCGCGGCGGCGGCGGGCCGCCCCGCGCCGCGTGTGGTCGTCGGGCTGCCGATCGCGGTGACCAAGGAGACGGCGGGGGCACGGCAGGCCGCGGGGCTGCAGTTCGAGATTTACGGCACCTTGCCGTCCTATCGCGCGATGCTCGATCGCGAGGGCGTGACCGGTCCGGCGGACGTTGCGATCATCGGTGACGAGAGTGCCGTCGGCGAGGCGCTGCACCGCCTCGCCGAGGCGGGCGCGACCGATTTCCTCGCGGCGCCGTTCCGGGTGCCGGGCGATGACGAGGCGGTGGCGCGGACTCGAGCCTTGCTGGTGAAGCTCGCGGCCGCTCAGGCCGGGACCGGGCGCAGCCAGCGGTAGACGCCGAAGTAGAGCCGGCCGAACCAGCCCGCCTCGGGGCGGAAGTCGTGGGTGACGATGCGGTCGGGCGTGATCTCGATGATGCGTTGCGCCGCGACTCCGCGCCCCGCGGCGTCCTCCTGCGCGAGGTATTGGTCGCCGGCGAGGCGCCCGAAGTAGCGGCGCGCAACGCGCCGGCGAAGACGCGCGTCGCCGCCGACGAGGAGCCGCGCCGTGCCGTAGACGATCGCGTACCGATAGGGAGGCACCTCGCTCTGTACCACCAGCGAGACGGGCGTCGCGTCGCCGCGGCCGATCAGCTTGGCCTTGGCGCTCGCCGCCTCGACCTGGATGCGGAAGCGTTCGCCGTCGTAGTCGTACCAGATGGGCGTTGCCAGCGGCGGCCGCGCGTCCCGGGGGATCGCCAGGACGCCGATGCGGCGCGCCTGCAGAAAACGCCGCAGCTCCGTGGTCGGGATCATGGGGCCTCCAGGACGAGGCGATCGACGAGGCCGCGCAGCTCGCGCTCGAGCGCCGGCAGCGGGAGCTCGTGCGGCGGGCGACGCGAGCGGAAGAGCGTCAGTCCCTCGAGCGTGGCGATCAGCAAGGCGGCCCGGCGCTCCGCGCGCGGGCGGCCGAGCGCCGGGTTGACCTCGAGGATCAGCGCGACCACGCGTCGCCAGTAGCGCGTGTAGAACTCGCGCATCGCCTCGGCGACCGAGTGGTCGTGCGCGGCGAGCGCCCAGAGCTCGAAGAAGAAGCGGCAGCTTTCGGCCGAACGTTGATCGGCGAGGGCCGCGTCGAGAGCGGACTGCAGGCGGGTCGCCGGCGCGCCGTCGGCCGCGGCGAGGCGGGTCTCCAGCGTGTGGAAGGCGCGATCGAGGTAGCGCTCGAGGACGGCGCGCACCACGTCCTGCTTCGTGCGGTAGTAGTACTGGAGATTCCCCGGACGCATGCCGGCGCGTGCCGCGATCTTCCGGGTCGAGAGCAGCGGGTAGCCGTCGTGGACGAGAATCGCCGTTGCCGCGTCGAGGATCGTGTCACGCCGCTCGCGGCCCTTCGGCAGGACCGCGGTGCCGGGGCGATGGCGTGCGGGACGCCGTGGCGCGGCGGCCTGGGCCGTCGGTGCGCTCATCCGAGGTGCTGCTGGATCGCGTGGGCGGCGACGTACGACCACGCCATGATGCCGAGCGAGGGATCGACGCTCGGCGGCAGCGGGAAGGCGCTCGGGTCGGCGACGAAGAGCCCCGGAACCTCGTGCGCCTCGTGGTTCGAGCGGATGACGGAGGTGCGGGGATCGGTGCCCATGCGCAGCGTCCCGGCCGGGTGGGGCGCGCCGAAGAGGATCGCGCCGCTCGCGATGTCCAGGGTGTCGAGGATGGCGATCTCCCGCTCGTCGCGGATGCGCGTACCGGTCGGGTCGGGCGCGATGACCTCGGTGGCGCCGGCCGCGAGCAGCAGCAGCGCCTGCTTCTTCATCGCGTCCCTGATCTTCAAAACGTCGACGCCGCGGATCTCGTAGCGGTAGACGGGGCGCCCGTGGCGGTCGAGCGTGATGGCGCCGGGGACCTCGTCGTCGATCCACGAGATGGCGCCGCCGAGCCGCGGCAGGAGGTCCATCACCCGGCGATGTTCGATGCCAAACCCGGGGAGCGTGACCGCCAGAAGCTCCGGCTGGAGCTGATTGGGATGGAGCAGGTAGCCGCCCTCGACGTACCGCGTGCCCTCGTAGCGCGGCAGGCGGAAATCCATCGTCCCCGTGGCGGTCGGGATGTTCCACCACTGCTCGACCTTGTCGGCGAAGATCGCGTGCAGGTAGGGCGTCGGGTTGCAGTACAGGTTCCGGCCGACCTGGCCCGAGCCGTTCGGCAGCTTCGAGCGCAGCCACACGACCGGCGAGCCATAGCCGCCCGCCGCCAGGACCACGCAGCGCGAGGTCGCGACCAGCGTGTGGCCCATGGGCCTACCGGTCCGCCGGTCGATGAACGACGCGTGCACGCCGTTGGCGCGACCCCCGGGGTCGGTGGTGATCGCGTCGACGCGGCAGTCGGCGAAGAGCCGGGCGCCGGCGCCGATCGCCGCCGGGATGTGCGTGACCAGCTGCGACTGCTTCGCGTCGAAGGCGCAGCCCTGGTAGCAGTGGCCGCTCTTGATGCAGCCCTTGCGCGCCTGGGGGACCGGCTCGACCTGCCAGCCGAGGCGGGTCGCCCCCACGTCGAAGAGCTCGTTCATGCGGTTGTAGTACTCGCGCGGCGCCGGATGGATGTTGAGGTCGCGCTCGATGCGGGCGTAGTGCGGCGCCAGAATCCGCGTCCGCGTGGCCCTCGACGCCGAGCTCGGCATATCGGTCGCAGCGATCGGCCGGGATGCGCCAGCTGTCGGCCCAGTAATGGACGCTCGCCCCGCCGACGCAGTTGCCGTAGAGGAGCCCGATCTGTCCGTTGGTCGTCGTGTCGAGGCCGCGGCCGCCGTCGATCCGTGCCAGCATGTCGTCGGCGCGCTGGTCGAAGTCGCCGCGGGCGGTCGTGTAGTAGCCGCCCCGCTCGAGGATCAGGACCGACCGCCCGGCGGCCGCGAGCTCCTTCGCGACGGTCGCGCCGCCGCAGCCCGAGCCGATGATGATCACGTCGACCTGCTCGCGCCGGTCGCCGGTGACGTCGCCGTACTCGAGGATCATGCGCGCGCTCTCGGCTGGTCCAGCACCTCGCGCGCGTTGGCGGCCTCCGGCAGCTTGCGCTCGACCATCGTCCCGCCGTAGCCGATCGAGCGCCAGGTGCGGTCGTCGGTGTAGTAGAAGAAGAGGCAGAGGAAGCGCAGGCCGCTGAACGCGTTGCGGCGTAAGGTCCACGACGACTCGGCGCACGTTTGTAGATAAGCGTCCTGCGCCGCCGCGTCGAGGCGCGTGAACGGCCGCAGGCGCAGATCGAGGTAGGGGCCGTACTCGATCACGGCGAGCGCGGCGCGCACGTCGCCGACGAGCTGGCCCTGATTGAAGGTGAGCTCGCGGTCGATGCGCCGGGCGGTGCGCGCCTCGCGCGCCGTCGGGGTCCCCTCGCGCGCGACGATCACGCGATCGGCGACGGCGGCGAGCGTCGCGAGCTCGCCGCGGGTCAGGATCTCGGGATGCTCGCCGTCGACCCCGTGGGTGTCGCGCAGACATCCGGCGAGCGCGCCGCCGAACGCGAGCGCCCCGGTCATGAGGACGCCCCCACGCAGGAACCCGCGTCGCGACAGAACGGGCGATGACGGGTGGGCTCCGCTGAGCACGCTGGTTCCGCGCGGGAGCAAGCTTGGGCGCTCGTCCAAAACCACGGGGCATTTTCTAGGTCGAATGACCAAATATGTCAATGCGGTGTGGAGCGCCTTGGATCATCCCGAACGACGTGTCATGACGACGGCTCATCCCGCCGCCCACGGAGGACGCATCATGTTGAAGCTGTTCGAACACCCGCTCTCCCCCTACGTCCAGAAGGTGAAGCTCGCCCTGCTCGAGAAGAACCTGCCTTTCGAGACGGCCGTCCCCGACATCTTCGCCGGCGGTGGCGCCGAGTTCGCCGCCGCCAACCCGCGCCTCGAGATCCCGGCGCTCGTCGACGGCGACGTGAAGATCTTCGACTCGACGATCATCCTCGAGTACCTCGAGGACAAGTGGCCGCAGCCGCCGATGCTTCCGACGTCGCCCGCGGAGCGCGCGCGGGTGCGCATGATCGAGGAGATCTGCGACACGTACTATGAGGCGGTCAACTGGGCGCTCTACGAGATCCGCTTCTTCAAGCGCGCGACCGGCGCGCTCGCAGAGACGCTCACCGCGCGCGCCGGCGAGCAGATCGCCGGGGTGAACGCGCGCCTCGATCGCGAGCTCGGCACCCGCGAGTACTTCAACGGCACGGCCGTCGGGTGGGGCGACATCTCCGTGCTGCCCGCCGTGAACGCCGCGGCCCTGAGCGGCTTTCCCCCGAAGGCGGGTTCGGCGCTCGAGCGCTGGCTCGACCGCATGCGCGCGCGGCCGAGCGTGCAGAAGGTGCTGGCGTCCGCCGCCGAGTCGATGGCCGGCTTCGAGATGCTGCCGCAGCTGGTCGAGTCCGGTCAGTTCGTGCGCGAGTATCGCGACCATCGCGTCGAGTGGATGCTGCGCAGCGGCGGCGCGCAGATCGTGCTCGACGGCATCAGCAAGCGCAACATCCGCTTCTCCGTCGAGCTGGCGTGAGCGGGCGCACCGTGAGGAGTGCCGTTCCGTCTCCATCGGCCAAGGACCCTGTGACGGCGCGCTATTGACTTGAGCCCGTGCGTCGGGGCTTGTGTACACGGTTCGGCGGGCCCGGCCGGCCGCCGATTCGCCACTCCCACACGACGAAGGACGAACGATGGACCTCCAGCTATCGGATAAGCACGTCAAATTCCGCGATGAGCTCCGCGCCTGGCTCAAGGCCAACATGGGCCGCCCCTGGCGCGAGGAGCTGCGCGACCCGAAGGCCACCGAGGACAGCCTGATGGAGCTGCGGCGCGGGTGGCAGCGCAAGCTCTACGAGGCCGGCTACCTCGGCATGGACTGGCCGGCGGAGTGGGGCGGGCGCGGCGCGACCGAGGTGGAGAAGTCGATCTTCGAGGCCGAGATGTCGGGCGCCGACGCGCCGCCGATCCTCAACACGCTCGGCATCGGGCTTCTCGGCCCGGCGCTCATCCACCACGGCAGCGAGGCGCAGCGCCGGCGCTTCATCCCGCCGATGCTCTCGGGCGAGGAGATCTGGTGCCAGGGCTTCAGCGAGCCGGGAGCCGGCAGCGACCTCGCGTCGCTCCGCACCAGCGCCGCGATCGACGGCGACCACTTCGTCTTGAACGGCCAGAAGATCTGGACGACGTTCGGCCCCTGGGCGGACTGGATCTTCGTGCTGGCGCGCACCGACTCGAAGGACCGCTACGGCGGCATCTCGTTCATCCTCTGCAAGCTCGATACGCCCGGCGTCACGGTCCGCCGCCTGCGGCAGATCACCGGCGAGAGCGAGTTCGGCGAGGTGTTCTTCGAGGACGCGCGCGTGCCGCGCGAGAACCTCGTCGGCCAGATCGGTGAGGGCTGGCGCATCGCCATGACCGTCCTGGCTTTCGAGCGCGGTGCCATGGGCCTCGCGGCGGCGGAGAAGTACGGCCGCGATCTGCGCCTGCTCGCCGAGACCTGCAAGGATCTCGGCCGCGAGGGCGGCGCCGTGCGCGAGAAGCTGGCACGCCTGCTGGTCGAGAACGAGGTGCTGCGCGCCAACGGGCTCCGCATGCTCGCCAACCTCGCCGACGGCAAGGTGCCCGGCCCCGAGTCGTCGATCGAGAAGATTTTCTGGAGCGAGTTCGACAAGCGCTTCCGTGAGACCGCCCTCGACATCCTCGGCCCCGGCGGGCAGCTGCTACGCACCAGCCCCGGGGCGCGTCCCGACGTCGACTGGTCGCGCGAGTTCCTGTGGTCGCGCGCCGGCACGATCTACTCGGGCTCATCCGAGGTGCAACGCAACATCATCTCCAAGCGGGTGCTGAACCTGCCGCAGGAGGGGCGATGAAATTCGACCTCTCGGAGGATCAGGCGTTGCTGCAGAGCTCGACGCGCGACTTCCTCGGCAGCGAGCTGCCGATCGACAAGACGCGCAACGTCATGGAGCACCACCCCGACGGTTACGAGCCGGCGCAATGGCGGAGCTTCGCCGAGATGGGCTACATCGGCCTGACCCTGCCGGCCGGCGTCGGCGGGCAGGGCCTCGGTACGATCGAGCTCGCGATCGTCCTCGAGGAGATGGGCCGCGTCTGCGCACCCGGTCCGTTCCTCGATGTCGTCCTGGCGGCCTCGCTGCTCGCCGCGGCCGGCAGGCAGGATGCGCTGCTCGCCGACGTCGTGAGCGGCAAGGCGCTCGTCACGATCGCGCGGCAGGATTCGCCGTTCAGCGGCAACCACGTCGAGCCCACCCGCTTCGAGAACGGCCGCGTGCACGGCACGAAGTATTTCGTGCCGTTCGCGGCGCGCACCGACGCGCTGCTCGTCACCGCGCCGCAGGGCATCGTGCTCGTCCGCGCGCCGTACGACGTGGTGTCGCTGCAGACGATCGACCTCGGCCAGCGCTTCGGCGAGGTGAGGCTCGACAACGAGGGGACGTTGGTCGGCGGGCCGGAGCTGCTCGAGAAGGTGGACCACCTCGCCGCCGTCGGGGCCAGCGCGATGATGCTCGGGCTCATGAGCCGCGCCCTCGAGGTCACGCTCGGCTACGTGCAGACGCGGCAGGCCTTCAAGCGACCGATCGGCGCGTTCCAGGCGCTGCAGCATCGTCTCGCCGACATGCTGCTGAAGACGGAATCGACGCGCTCGGCCGTCTACCGCGCCGCCTGGTGTCTCGACACCGGCGATCGCGACACGGCGCTCGCCTGCGCCACCGCCAAGGCCTACGCCGGCGACGCCTCGCGCTACGTGTGCGGCGAAGCCGTCCAGATGCACGGCGGCATCGGCTTCACGTGGGAGCTCGATCTGCACTTCTATTTCAAACGCGCGAAGACGCTGGAGCAGTTCTACGGCTCGACCGAAATCCAGCTCGAGCGGGCCCTGGCCGCCGCCGGCTGGTAGCGGTTCCGACGCGAAGTAGTCGCGCGCCCGCGCCACGATGGAGGAGGTCGGCCCGAAGCTCGCGTTCCTCGCGGCGGCGCTCGCGGTGGCCGCGCTCGGGATCTCCGCCGGCGCCATGCTCACGGAAGGCGCGGTGCTGGTGCCCTATTGGCGCGCGCTGCCTCCCAGCGAGTTTCTCCGTTGGTTCGCCGCCAACGAGCCGCGCCTGGTCGCCTTCTACGGTCCGTTGGAGCTGGTCTCCGCGGTGCTGCCGCTGCTCGCGGCGGGGCTGGGCATCGCTCGCCGGCGCCCGGGCGCGTGGCTCATGGCGGGCGCATCACTGCTCGCGGTCGCCGTGCTGCTGCTCTATCCGCTCTACTTCCGCAGCGTGAACGCGCGGTTCGCCACCGGAGCCATGGATCCGGCCGAGGTCACGGCCGAGTTGTCGCGTTGGAGCGCGTGGCAATGGGTGCGGATCGCGGCGGGGGCGGCCGCATTCGGGACGGCGCTCGCGGCGCTCGTCCGCGGACGAGGATGGCGGCGCACCCGACCATCGTCAGCAGGGTGACGCCGGCCCCCACGGGAAGGGCGCTCGGGCGGTAGGCCAAGCGGAGGTGATGGTGCCCCGGGGACAGCGGAATCGCGCGCTGCACGTAGTTCCCAGGGTCGACGCGGTACGTCCGCGTGTCGCCCGGCTCGAGCGGGGTGACGGTCCAGAGCGCGCTGTAGTTGTCGGTCACGAGCAGCACGGCGGGCTCGGTGACGTCGGCGGTGATCTCGATCTCCTCGGTCGAGACGTCGCGGACGGCGACGCGTCCCGCGTCGTCGGACGAGCCGGGTTGCAGTCCCGGGTCGCGTTCGAGGAGCACGACATGCCGTGGATCGAACGCGGGATCGCCGAGCGCCTCCAGTACGCGGTCGGCGTCCGGCAGGATCCTCCATCGCGGCACGAGCAGGGCGTGCGGCAGCTCCGGCAGCCGCACCGGTTTCAGGACGACGTGTCCGTCCTTGCCGATGTCGAAGGCGTTGCGCAGGCGCAGCATGCCGAGCAGCGGCGAGAGCGTGCGCATGCCGGAGGTGACGACGATCGCGTCGACCGGCCATCCCTGCGTCAGGGCGATGAAACGTGCGTACCGTCCGAGGACCGTCGGAATCCGCCCCCCAGAGGTCGAACGCGCGCGCGCCCATGGCGACGTACGAGTAGGGATCGTGGCTCAGTACCCGTGAATCCCCGGACCCGGACGCGTCGAGGAGACGCCGCAGCTCGGTGCTCCATTGCACGAGCGGCGCCGGATCGAAGCTCGGGCGCGTGTGGCGTGCGTAGGTGATCACCTCGACGATGCCGAGGGCGGCTATGAGGTAGGCGAAGCGGGGTCGGGCGCGGGCGGCGACGGCGAGCACGCCCGTCAGCGCAAGGGTGGCGCCGCCGATCGACAGCGATCGACCGACGTTCGCGCACGCCTGCAGCGACGCCGGTTGCCGCTCGACCACGAAGCTCTGGTAGGCGTCGTCGAAGAACGGCATTGCACGCAGCGCCGGGTTCCAGAACGCTTCTCCGCCGCTCCGGCAATCACCATGCACCGCGGCGCTCGCCGCCAGGAGGACGGCGCCGGCACCGACCGCGACCGCGGCCAGCCAGCGCGGCACGCCGCAGCGGAGGATGCGATCGAACCCGACGGCGACGAGCATGACCGCGAACAGATCCGCGAGGTAGATGAACTTGGTGGTGCCGCGGAAGTTCTGGAATCCCGGAAAGTGATCGTACAGCAACCGGAAGAGCGGCGTGTAGTTGCCGAACGCCAGGATGAGCACGACGACGATCATGGGAAAGCTGAAACGCGTGGTGCGCCGGTCGCCCGCCACGAGACCGCACAAGGCGAGCAGGGCGGGCGCGACCCCGATGAACAGCGACATCTCCGTCAACGTCCAGCGGCCCCAGTACGGCGTGGAGACCATGTCGCCGAACAACCCGGGGAGGACGAGCGTCAGGACGTTCTCGGGCGGAAACGGGAACGACGCCGCGACGTCGAAGCTGATGCCGGCGCGAAAGCTCTCGGTCGCGGCCTGGAGTCCGGTGAAGAGCTGCACCGCCGCAAGGCATGCGCCTCCCGGATAGATCGCCAGGAGCGCGACCGCGTCGCGGACGCGCCGGCCCATCGTGACCCAGCACAGGAGGCCATACACCGCCGCGACCATCGCCGTGTAGAAGATGTACTGCACATGGCCGGCGAGGATCTGGATGGCGACGGCGGCGATGCCGAGGATGCTCCAGGCCGCCCGCCCCGGACGACGCACGCCGGGCGACGGACGGGAGCGATCGGTATCCAGGATGCCGTCGATTGCGAGAAAGATGAGCGGCGTCCAGGTCAGCGTGGTGAGGCAATGCAGATGGCCGCGGTAGATCTGCAGGAACACCGCACCCGAGAGCATGAACACGAGGCCGGCCAGGATGCACGCAGCGGGATGCAGACGGCGGTGCGCCGTCCAGCAGTAGACCCAGAGCGCGCACAGGACGAGGTGCGCGGCGATCGTGAGATTGATCGCGAACGCCGTCGGCAACACCATGTGCATCCAGTTGGGTGGATACAGCAGCGCGGGTCCGAACCCGCCGAAGTACGCCGCACCGCCGTAGTTGTAGGGATTCCACAGGACGAGGTGGCCGCGCCGCAGCTCGCCGAAGGCGAAGGGAAGCCAGTAGAAGAAGGGCCGGGTCATGTCGTCCCCGGGCGTCGACAGGACGAGCCGACTCCCGGCGAGGAGCACGTCGCCGAGGACGACGAGGGCCGCGGTGACGAAGATCACGCACGCGAGGATCAGCGGCCGGCGGCCGGCGGCTTCCTGCGTCGATGGGTCGCGGTTCCGAACCTTGGGACGCCCTTCGTGGCAGCGTCCGCTTGTCACACCGGCGTCGCGAATGTCAAAGATCGCCAACCGAGGACGACGTGTATCGAGGACTCTCCGTGATCGCGATGGCGCCGGCCTACAACGAGGAGGCCAAGATCGGTACCGTCGTGCGACGTGCGCCGCGGGACGTCGTGGATGAGGTTCTGGTGCTCGACGATGGCTCCACCGACCGGACGGCCGCCGTCGCCCGGGAAGCCGGGGCCTCCGTCGTGCCGATGCCGGCGCTCGTGGGCGTCGGCGCCGCATTGCGGGCCGGCTACCAGTATGCGGTCGAGAGAGGCTACGATGTGGCCGTCGTGATGGCCGGCAACAACAAGGATGCCCCCGAGGAGATTCCGCTTCTGCTCGAGCCGATTGCCGCCGGCCGTGCCGATTTCGTGCAGGGCTCGCGGTTCCTGAAGCCGGCCGCCGATTTCGGCCCCATGCCGGCGTACCGCAAGCTCGCGACGCGCCTCCATCCGCTGCTGTTCTCGCTGGTTGCGCGTCGCTGGGTGACGGAGTCGACGAACGGCTTCCGCGCGGTCCACCGTCGCGTGCTGACCGATCCACGGCTCGATCTGCGGCAGCCGTGGCTCGATCAGTACGAGCTCGAGCCCTATCTCTACGTGCGGGCCATTCGTCTCGGCTACCGTACCGCCGAGGTGCCGGTGACCAAGGTCTATCCGCCGCGGCAGCTGGGGCAGACGAAGATGACGCCGATCGTCGGCTGGTGGTCGATCCTCCGTCCGCTCGTGTACCTCGGCCTCGGGCTGAAGAAATGAGCGCGACGACCGGCGTCGCCGTCGTGGGGGCGGGGCACTGGGGGCCGAACCTCATCCGCAACTTTCACGACCATCCGCAGAGCGAGGTGCGGTGGGTGATCGAGCGGGATGCGACGCGGCTCGAGGAGGTGCGTGCGCGTTTCCCCGGCGTCCGGGTGGCGTCCGACGTCCATGCCGCGCTCGGCGACCCGCGCGTCGACGCGGTCGTGGTGGCGACGCCAACCAGCACGCACCACGAGGTCGTCAAGGCGGCGCTCCTGGCCGGAAAGCACGTGCTCGTGGAGAAGCCGCTCGCGACCGACGTCCACCACGGCGAGGAGCTCGTGGAGCTCGGTCATCGCGCCGGCCGCGTGCTCATGGTCGGCCACGTGTTCCTCTACAACGCGGCCGTGCGCGAGGTACGGCACTACATCGAGAGCGGAACGCTCGGCCGCGTGTACTACGTCTCCATGGTGCGCACCAATCTCGGGCCGATCCGTGGCGACGTGAACGCCGCCTGGGATCTCGCCTCGCACGACGTCTCGATCGCCAACTACTGGCTGCAGGCGGAGCCGGTGGGCGCCACCGCCTGGGGCGGGGCGTGGTTGAACGAAGGCATCGAGGACGCCGTGTTCGCGACCTTGCGCTATCCGAACGGGGTGCTCGCGCACCTCCACGCGTCCTGGCTCCATCCGCGCAAAGCGAGGGACATCACCGTCGTCGGTGATCGACGAGATGCTGACCTTCGACGACTTGAGTCTCACCGAGCCGCTGCGCCTGTACGACAAGCAGGTGACGGAGACGCGGGCCCCAGCGTACGTCGATACCTTCGCGTCGTTTCGCGCCAGCGTGCGCGACGGCGACATCACGATCCCCAGGGTCACGGCCGGCGAGCCCCTGAAGGCCGAGTGCGACCATTTCCTCGAGTGCGTCCGCGCGGGGACGCCGCCGCTCACCGACGGCACCGCGGGGCTCGCCGTAGTGCGGGCGCTCGCGGCGATCCAGCGCTCGTTGCGGGCCGCCGGCCGGGAGGAGCGCGTCGCGTGATTCCCCTCGTCGACCTGGGGGCGCAGCGCGACGAGATCGGGGCCGAGGTGGACGAGGGGTTTGCCTCGGTCCTGGCGCGGACGGCGTTCGTGCTGGGGGACGAGGTCGAGCACTTCGAGCGGGAGCTCGCCGCGTACGTCGGCGTGCGCCACTGTATCGGCGTCGCGAATGGAACCGACGCGCTCGAGCTCGTCCTGCGCGCGACGGGAGTCGGCGCAGGCGACGAGGTGGTCGTTCCGGCGAACACGTTCATCGCGACGGCGCTCGCCGTCGTGCGAGCGGGCGCGACGCCCGTGTTCGTCGACTGCGATCCGATCCATCACCTGATCGATCCCGCGGCCCTGCGCGTCGGCGCGCGCACCCGCGCGATCATCGCCGTGCATCTGTACGGGCAGATCGCGCCCATGGAGGCGCTGGCGGCTGCGGCTCCCGGCGTGACGCTGATCGAGGACGCGGCGCAGGCGCACGGGGCGCAGCGGCGCGGGCGGCAGGCGGGGTCGTTCGGGGCGGCGGCAGGTACGAGCTTCTACCCGGCGAAGAATCTCGGCGGTTACGGCGACGGGGGCGGCGTGCTCACGGATTCCGCCGCCGTTGCCGAGCGCGTACGCGCGCTCCGCAACTACGGCGGGGTGACGAAGTACCGCCACACGACGCTCGGCATGAACTCCCGGCTCGATACCTTGCAGGCGGTGGTGCTGCGCGCCAAGCTCAAACGATTGACGGCCTGGAACGCGGCACGGTCGCGCGGCGGCGGCGCGATACGACGAGCTCCTCGCCGCCGTGCCGGATGTGATCCGGCCGCGTACCGCGCCCGGGAACCAGCACGTCTGGCATCTCTACGCCGTTCGCGTTCCGCGGCGTGACCAGGTGCTGCAACGTCTTCTCGCCGCCGGTGTCGGCGCCGGCGTCCACTATCCGCTGCCCCTGCCCCTGCAGCCGGCGTTCGCCCACGCCGGGCACCGCGCGGGGGACTTTCCGGTGAGCGAGGCGGCGGCTGCCGAGATGCTCTCGCTGCCGATGTTCCCGCACATCACGGGGGAGCAGCAGGTGCGCGTCGTCGAGGCCCTGCGTGCTGCGCTCGAAGGAGCCGCCTCATGACGCGCGAGCCGACCGTCTTCGTTCACGAGCGTGCCCTCTGCGAAAGCGACGACATCGGGGCGCGCACCCGCGTCTGGGCGTTCGCCCACGTCATGAAGGGCGCGCGCGTCGGGGCCGACTGCAACATCGGCGACCACGCGTTCATCGAGGGTGGGGCGGTCATCGGCGACCGGGTCACGGTCAAGAACTCCGTGCTCGTGTGGGACTGGTGACGGTCGAGGACGACGTGTTTCTCGGTCCCAACGTCGTGTTCACCAACGACCGGGTCCCGCGCGCCGCCTTCAAGCGGCCGCGCGAGGCGTGGCTCCCGACCCGGGTGCGTAGAGGGGCCTCGATCGGCGCGAACGCGACCATCGTCTGCGGGCTGACGATCGGCGAGGCCGCGCTCGTCGCCGCCGGTAGCGTGGTGACGCGCGACGTGCCCGATCACGCACTCGTCGTCGGCAACCCGGCGCGGCGTATCGGCTGGGTGTGTGCGTGCGGCGAGCGGCTCCCCGCCGAGCTCGCGTGTACCTGCGGGCGCCGCTTTCGGCTGGCGAGCCCGGAAACCGGGCTCGCGCCCATCGCCTGACGGCATCGTGCGCCCGTTCGCCAGGGGGTATCTACTGCTCGCCGCGCCGCTGGCGCTGTTGTTCCTCCCGCTCCTCGCCCATCATTCGCCCGATCCGACCTTCCTGACCTACAGCGCGCGCTATGCGCGCTTCCTCGTGGTCGCCGGCGGTGCGGTGTTCGGTGTGCCGCTGTTGGTGGCGCTCGGCTGTCGCCGTGCGCGCAGCGTCGCCCCCGCGCAGGCCGCGTTGCTGGCGTTGGTGGGGCTCGTCGTCGGCAGCGTCATCGTCGAGACCGTGCTGACCCGCCGGCTCAGCCTCGACGACCCGTTCGCCGAGTACGCCGCCTGGGGCCACCAGCGGTCGCTGCTCTTCGCGTTCGAGGCGAAGCCGAACAACAGGTGGACGAACGCCGGCGCCACCTACACCACCGATCGCTTCGGGTTCCGCACGCATCTCCACGGATCCTGGGAGGAGAGCCACGGGCCGCGGATCTTCACCGTCGGAGAGTCCTCCGTCTTCGGGTACGGGCTGAACGACGATCAAACGTGGCCCGAGCTCCTGGAGGAGAAGCTCCGGATGCGACGGCAGGAGCCGACCCTCGACGTCGTCAACGCCGGGAACAACGGCCACACATCGCTGCAGACGCTGTTCCGCTTCTACGTGCGCGTGCTGCCGCACGCGCCGACCGCCGTCGTCCTCTACCTCGGGCCGAACGACCTGTTCGGTACCGGACCCGACCGGCTGCTCATCTCCGACGACATCCTCTTCAGCGGCTCCGTGGCAGGATACTGGAGTGCCGCGACGCGCGGGCAGAATCTCTACGCGCGCAGCCTGCTCTTCTACGTCGTGCAGCAGCACGTCCCGCCACTGGCGCGCGCCATGCGCCCCGAGCCGGTCGCCGAGCGCAGCGAGCCGCTCCCGCCGGAGGAGCACCCGGGGGACGAGCTGCGCCGGCTCCTCGCCACGATCGGCGGCGGCTATCTCGAGAACGTGCGCACGCTCTGCCTGATCGCCCGCGCCCACGGCGTGACCCCGGTGCTGCTGACGTTCATGCACGACATGGACGGGCGTCGGCAGCTGCTGCTCGACCACAACAACGCCTTGCTGCGGACGCTCGCGGCCGAGGACGGCATCGCCGTCATCGACGTGGCGGCCGCGTTCGCGCCCGTTCCGGAGAAGGCGAGCTACTTCTTCGCGGACCGCTACCACCCGAACCGCAAGGGTGCCGAGTTCATCGCGGCGACGGCGGCCGCGCAGTGGCCGTTGGGAGCGGACGACCCGCGTGTCAGCGGCGCGGGGGGCGGCCGACGGTAAGGGCGGCGAGCACGGCGAGGACGCGCTCCGTATCGTCGTAGCGCAGCGTCTGCCATCCGAGCGCGCGCGCCGGCTTGAGGTTCACCCCGAGGTCGTCGAGGAAGAAGATCGCCTCGTGCGGCAGCCCGAGCTTCTCCCGGGTGAGCTCGTAGATCGCCGTCTCGGGCTTGCGGACGCCCACCTCGGAGGAGTCGATCACGACGTCGAACAGCGCCGTGAGATCGAGCAGGGCGCGCCAGCCCTCCCGCCATTCCTGGATGTTGTTGGTGAGCAGCGCCGTCGGCATGACGGCATGGATGCGGGCCGCGGCCTCGATGACCTCGCGACGCAGACGTCGCCCGGCGTCGCGGTCGTTCATCGCGCCCATGAAGTTCTCGGCGTCCGCACGCGACACGTAGCCGCCCGCCTCCGTGACCAACTCGCGCAGCCGTGCGACGAAGCGCTCCAACGTCACCTCGCCGCGCTCGCAGGCGGACCAGATGCCCTCGTCGTGGAAGAGCTCGCCGCGAATCGCGTCCCACGTGTCGGGCGCGAGACCGTGGCGCGCGCCGAAGCCGCGTACCGACTCGACGCCGCCGGCGAGGAACACCCCGCCGAGATCGAAGACGGCCGCCTGGACGCGGGCGGGGTCGACGTCGTGCCCGTCGACCGTCATGACGTCCCGAGCGAGCGGATGAAGCGTCGCAGGTAGCGGGCGAGGCCGACGGCTCCGAGGAGCGCGGCGAAGCTCCAGCCGAGCGCGATCGTCTCGCCGGATTGGACGTAGTCGGCGAGCTCCCAGAGCGCGTACACCAGGAAGAAGCCGATCGCCGTCGCGATGAGGATCTTGTGCGCGGTGTTGACCGACACGTCCATGGTGTTCCTAGCGGGGCCGGTGGCGCGTGTCCATCGCGCCGCGCGCGCCCGCGCCCGCTTGCCGACGCGCCGGGGGTGGCGTATGGCGGCGCCATGGCCGCCTACGAAGTCTTTGCGATCGATCGGCACGAGCACGTGGGGACGCTCTGGCTCGCAAGTCCCGAACGGCGAAACGCCATGGGGCCCGCGTTCTGGGACGAGCTGCCGCGGGCGATCGGCGAGCTGCAGGCGGACGAGAGCGTGCGCGCCGTCGTGCTCGCCGCGCGCGGACCGCACTTCACCGTCGGGCTGGAATCTGAAGTCGATGGGCGGCAGCATCGCCGACGGCGGCGGTGGCGTGGCCGGCAGACGCCGGCTCCTCGAGTTGATCGGCCGCCTGCAGGGGTCGATCACGGCCGTCGCGCGCTGTGCGAAGCCGGTCCTCGCCGCGGTCCACGGCTACTGCCTCGGCGGCGGCATCGACCTGATCACCGCGTGCGACGTCCGCCTCGCCGCCGCCGACGCCACATTCAGCATCCGCGAGACCCGCATGGCGATGGTCGCCGACGTCGGGACCTTGCAGCGCCTGCCGGGCATCATCGGCAAGGGCCACGTCGCCGAGCTGGCCCTCACCGGCGACGACTTCGACGCCGAGCGCGCGCAGACGATCGGCCTCGTGAACGACGTGTACGCCGACCAGCACGCGGTCGTCGACGCGGCGCACGCCATGGCGGCACGCATGGCCGCCAACTCGCCGCTCGCCGTGGCCGGGACGAAGCACGTGCTCGACTACTGCGCCGGGAAGAGCGTCGAGGACGGCCTCGCATACGTCGCGGCCTGGAACGCCGCGTTCGTCGCCAGCGAGGATCTCGGCGAGGCGGTGACGGCGTTCCTCGAGAAGCGCCCGCCGCAATTCCGCGGTCGCTGACGGTCGACCGTCGCCACGCGCGCGCCGGTTTGGCGCTTCCGCTGCGGCCGGGTTTTGTGTCAGACTCGCGCCGCGACCGGGGTGCCGGTGGGCTCCCGGCTCCGCCCGTTCCCGCGTCACGTTTCACGCCCCGAGGAGGAATCGAGCATGGGCATCGAGCAGCAGCTGTCGCGTGAGTTCCTGCGCGTCGTCGAGGAGGCGGCGATCTCCGCCTCGCGGACGATGGGGCAGGGCGACCGCAAGTACGCCGACCACTGCGCCGTCGAGGCGATGCGCACGTCGATGGATACGCTGCCGATGCGGGGGACCGTCGTGATCGGCGAGGGCGAGCGCGACGAGGCGCCGATGCTCTTCATCGGCGAGAAGGTCGGACGCCAGCACGCCGAGGATCCCGAGGTCGACATCGCCGTCGATCCGCTCGAAGGCACCAACCTCTGCGCGACGGGCGAGCCCAACTCGATCGCCGTCCTGGCTGCCGCCAACAAGGGCGGATTGCTGCACGCCCCCGACTGCTACATGGAGAAGATCATCGTCGGTCCCGCGGCCAAGGGTGTCGTCCATCTCGACGCGACTCCCAAGGAGAACCTGACCGCGGTCGCCAAGCGTCTGAACCGCGGCGTGAAGGATCTCGTCGTCATCGTGCTCGATCGGCCGCGGCACGAGAAGCTGATCGAGGACATTCGCAGCGCCGGGGCCCGCATCCGCCTGATCTCCGACGGCGACCTGTCGGCGGGCATCGCTGCCGCCGTCCGTCGCACCAACGTCCACGCCGTCATGGGCATCGGGGGCGCCCCGGAGGGCGTGCTCGCCGCGGCCGCCATCCGCTGCCTGAATGGCGGCATGCAGGGACGCCTCGTGCCGACCAAGGACGGGCAGGAGCAGCGCATGAAGGAGATGGGGATCACCGATCCGAAGCGCATCTTCACCGAGCGTGACCTCGCGCCCGGGCCGGAGATCATCTTCGCCGCCACCGGCGTCACGGACGGCAGCTTCATGCGCGGCGTTCGCTACTTCGGCCATGGCTCGCGCACCAGCTCGCTGCTCATGTCGCTCAACGATCACATGATCCGCTTCGTCGACACCGTGCGCCTCGACGGCACGCCGGACGTCGTCGTCGAGTTCTGATCCGGCTGGTCCAGCTCGGCGAGAAAGGCACGAAGCGCGCCCACGAGCGCCCGGGGGTTGTCGCCCTGGACCGTGTGGCCCGCGCCGTCGATCTCGACGAACCGCGCGTCGGGACACAGCTCCGCGAAGGCGCGACCCTCGTCGGGCCCAACGACGTCGCTCTGCGCGCCGCGCACCACGAGGGTCGGGCAGGTGACCGCGCTCGCGGCGCGGCACAGCTCGTCCATGACGGCGGCGTTCTTCGCGGCGCTGGACCGGATGTGCCGCGGGCGGGGCTATGCGCGGCTCTCGGCGTGGCTTTTCCTCGCAGGATTCCGCCCGCGCGGTGCCGGGTTGTTTCGTGAGTCCGCCGAGCGGCTGCATCGCGCGCGTGCACGAACGGCCGGGCGCGGTTCCTCCCGAGCCCGAGGATACGACGTTCGCGCTCCTCCTGCTGAATCTCGTGGCCTGGAGTGATGCGCTTGCCGGCGCGGCTTTCCGCCGGGCGTTCGATCTTCCCGGCGACCGCGAGACGGCGCGCCGGTTCCGCGCCTGGGTCGTCCGGCTCGTCGGAGCGCGTCTGCGCTAGAACCGGTAGGTCAGGCCGAACCCGAAGGAGTGGCCGAGGAAGAGCAGCTTGTTGTCGTCCTCGCCGCTGGTCTCGTGCTGCGAGAAGTAGGTGTAGGTATAGCCGGTGTCCGCGAACAGGTCGGGCGTGAGCGCCACTCGTACGCCCGCGAACACGTCGGCGTGCGCCTGGGCGAGCTTCACGGTGCCGCCCTCGGTGCGCAGGCTGTCGACCTTCGGCAGGAAGCCGCCGTCCACGATCCCGATCAGATGGACGCGCGGCGTGATCGGGTACTCGCCGCGCAGGGCGAGCAGCGGAACCGGAAGCTCCTGCGCGTAGAAGTCCTCCTGCGTCTCGTGGCCGACGGTGTCCGGCGCGAGCGTGCCGTGCAGCTTGAAGTGGAGATAGACGAACGTGAGGCCGGCGCCGCCGGCGAGGAGGGCGCCGCTCGGCTCGTGGATGAACTCGTGCTCGTAGAGACCCGTGATGCGGGTGAAGACGGGACGCGTGCGGATGGGCTCGCCGGCCGCCAGCAAGGCGCCGTTGAACGCGCTTTCCGTCCCGCGCGACGTCGTGCCGTAGAGGAAGGTGTAGTCGAAGCGGGCGCGCAGGACGTCGCGGTCGGTGAGATGCACCGCCGCGCCGACGCTCGCGACCTCGAACGTGTCGATGTTGAGGTCGTTGTTCAGGCGCAGCTTCTCTCCGGAGCGGTCGAACTCGCCGACCTTGACGAAGCCCTTCGGGGCCCCGATCTGCCCTCCGATCGAGATTTCCCAGCGAGACAGGATCGACTCGAGCGGTGTAACGGGCGACGGGTGGGCGGGGGGCTCGGGTTGTGCGAGGGCGCAGGTCGCCGCGGCCAGGGCCCCGACGGTCACGGCAACGATCGAATGTGATCGACGACCCATGGCGATCCCACGCGATTCCACGCCTGCGAGCGGGTGTAGTCAACACGGGTTGCCGGGCAATCGCGGCCGAGGCACCCCGACCCTTGATCCGCCGGCGAACGCAGGCTAGCCAATCCAGCCAATCCTGGACCTCACGGCGCGCGGCATGCGCGGGCCGGGGTGTCCGACGACATGCCGCGCGTCTCGATCGTCATCGTCAACTACAACGGCGGCACGCTCCTCGCCGAGTGCGTCGCCAGCCTCGCGGCACAGACGTTCCGCGATTTCGAGACCATCGTCGTCGACAACGGATCGACGGACGCCTCGCTCGACGCGGCGGCCGCCGGGCTCGCGCAGTCGACGATCGTGCGGCTCGAGGGCAACAGCGGCTTCGCGCGCGGCAACAATCTCGGAATGCAGCGCGCGCGCGGCGCCTTGATCGTGACCTTGAACAACGACGCGCAACTGGCGCCGTCGTGCCTCGCCGAGCTCGTGGCCGCCGCCGATCGGCATCCCGAGGCCGGTATGTTCGCCCCCAAGATCCTGATGTCCACCGACCCGACGCGCATCGATTCCACCGGCCTGCTCGTGTACGCGGACGGCGTCTACCGCGCGCGCGGCTGGCAGGAGCTCGATGGTCCGGCGTTCGCCAGGGAAGAGGAGGTTCTGATGCCGTGCGCCGCCGTCGCGTTGTACCGGCGCGCGATGCTCGACGCGGTGGGCACGTTCGACGAGGACTACTTCCTCTATCTCGAGGACGGCGATCTCGGCCTGCGCGGACGCCTCGCGGGCTGGCGCTGCTGGTACGTGCCCGCGGCGGTGGCGCTCCATCTGAAGAGCTCGACGGCCGGAAAGCACTCGCGCGTGAAGGCGTACTACGTCGAGCGGAATCGCATCTACAACCTCGTGAAGCACGCGCCGCTGCCGCTCCTGCTGGCGAGCCCCCTCTTCACCCTCTATCGCTACGCGCTGCAGGGGTTCGCGGCGCTGAGCGGCCGCGGCGCCTCCGGCGGATTCGCGCGCGACTACTCACGGCGCGATCTCCTCGCGATCCTGGCCCGCAGCTATGCGGGCGCGCTCGGTGCCCTGCCGGCGATGTGGCGGAAGCGCCGCGCGATCGCCGGACGTCGGCGCCTGTCCCGCCGCGAGATCTACGCGCTCCTCTTCCGCTATCGGTTGCGAGCGCGCGATCTCGCGTTCAAGGATTGACGAGGCCCTCAGGCCGAGAGCGGCAGCTCGCTGCGCGGGGCCGTGCGGGTGTCCGAGAGGATGCCGAGCTTGCGGTACTTGTCCTCGGTCCGCTCGGTCACCAGGCCGAGGCGGCAGAGGTTCGGCATCACGGTGTGCATGTACACTTCGGCGTTCAGGTCGTGCCAGTTCGGGAGGCTGTGCATGACGCGTACGCAGGCCTCGGGGTCGAGGCCGTATTTCGGCGCGAGGTCGTGCAGCATGTCGAGCTGCTGATTGGCGTTCAGCGCCTCCAGCACCTCGAAGGCGAAATCCTCGAACTCGTTCATCTCCTCCGGGGTGGCGTCCTCGACCAGGCGCCGCATGGTGAGGATGCCGAAGGCGGCGTGGCGCGACTCGTCGAGCTCGACCCGACGCAGCATCTCCTTGAGCAGGGGGTTCGTGGTCATCTGCTTGATGATGTCGAAGATGCCGACGGCGACGCCCTCGAACAGGCACTGCATCCCGAGCGTCTTCAGCTTCCAGGTGGGCGCCTCGAGGAGCTTGTCGAGCAGGAACTTGATCGTCGGGCTCACCGGATAGAGGGTGCCCATCTTGCGTGCCAGGAACTTCGAGATCACCTCGACGTGACGGACCTCGTCGATCACCTGCGAGCCGGCGTACCACTTCTGGTCCATCGTCGGGCACGCGTTCGTCAGCTGGCCGCAGAGCTGCAAGGCCGCCTGCTCGCCGTGCAGCAGCTGCGACATCGTGTGCGCGAACTCGTCCCACGCGGCGTCGCGACAGGTGGCGTCGTCGGCGCCGACGGTGGCGAGCACGCCGGCGAGCAGCGAGGAGCCCTCCTTCGGCATGAACCATTCCTCGCGCGGGAACGGGATCGACCAGTCGAGGTCCGTCTCGGCGTTCCACTGGGAGCGCTTGCCGCGCTCGTACAGCTGCCGCAGCTCCTCGACCTCGGAGCCGTACTCCCACGTCCAATGGAGCGACAGCGGGACGGCGACGTCAACGCGCTCGCGTAGCGCGGCGATCTGTTGCTCGTCGACGTGCTCGATCACTTCGAACTTTTCGATCATGCGGCGTTGTGCGGGCATCAGTCTTTCCATGGGACACTCCTCGAAAACGGGCGATCAGCTCGCCGGCGAACTGGCGAAGCCGTCGCGGGTGGATGGCTTGGGGATCGGAGAGGAGCTGCGCGTCGGCTCCGTACAGCATGCACAGCACCATGGTGGCGAGATCGACGTTGGCGTCGTGCTGGCGTGTGCGTTCCGGCAGACGATCGAGCAGGGCCGTCAGCTCGGCGATCATGTAGGCGTTCAACGCGGCCAGGCGTCGCCGTAGCTGCGGCCGCCGAACGGCGGCGACGGCGATCTCCTCCAGGAGGATGCTGCGGTCGCGATCGGTCGGGACCTCGAGAAAGAGGAAGTCCAGCGCGCGCTCCAGGGCGCGCTCGGGCTCGAGGACGTCGAGCTCCGCCTTGATGGGATCGCGCGCGTCCTCGACGACCTGATCGACGGTGGCGATCAGGAGGTCTTCCTTCGACTTGAAATAGTGATGGATCAGTCCCCCGGGCACGCCGGCGTTGGCGGCGATGCGCTGCACCGACGCGCCGGCGAGCCCGTGCTTCACGATCGCGCTGCGCAGGCCGTCGACGATCTGCCGACGGCGCGGGGCTGCGAGGCTCGGACGACCCATCAGAATAGATTGGTTAACAGACCAACCTATCAACGTCAATCCCGATTCCGCGGTTGCGACGGGCTCGCCGCCGCCATAGAGCGGTCTCGTGCTGCTGAGCCGACTGCCCGACGGCGGGCCGGAGATCTTCGCCTCGATCCAGGGCGAGGGGATCACGTGCGGCCTTCCCAGCGTCTTCGTGCGGCTTTCGCTGTGCAATCTCCGATGTGACTGGTGCGACACCAGGTACACGTGGGACTGGGCGCGCTTCGATCGCGACGTCGAGACGACCAGCGTGCCGGCGGAGCAGGTCGCGCGGTCCGTGCTGGCGTGCGCGGCCGGCGGCGCGAGAAACGTCGTCATCACCGGGGGCGAGCCGCTGCTGCAGCAACGCGAGCTCGCCGATCTCGGGGGACGTCTGCGGAAGGAGGGCCTGCGCCTCGAGGTCGAGACCAACGGGACGATCGCTCCGGCGGGCGCGCTCGCCGCCTGCATCGATCAGTGGAACGTCTCCCCGAAGCTCGCCAGCTCGGGCAACGACGCGGCAGAGCGCGAGCGGCCGGACGCGATCGCGTGGTTCGCCGCGCGCCCCGACGCCTATTTCAAGTTCGTGGTCGTCGGGCCGCCGGACGTCGACGAGGTGACGGTGTTCACGGCGCGCCACGGCATCGCCGCCGACCGGGTCGTGCTGATGCCCGAGGGAACCGATGCGCGCGCGCTGGCCGAGCGCTCGCGATGGCTCGTCGAGCGCTGCGTACCCGGCGGATTTCGTCTCGGGACCCGCCTGCACGTGCTGGTGTGGGGCGCGGAGCGTGGTCGTTGAACGGGTGGGAGCATCGTGCGCGTGGGGCGGGGGGCCGCGGCGCATGCCCGCGCAGCCGATTGCGCCCCAAAACGATGCACGACCGCTCCTGGCCCCCTGACGGCATGCCATGATAGGAGTGCTCTGAGGCGAGGCGGGGGAGGGGCGCAGCCCATATGTCGAAGGTCATGTTGATCAACGTCACGCACGCGGAGGAAAGCCGCGTCGGGATCGTTGAGAACGGCCAGCTCGAGTCGTTCGAGATCGAGTCCTTCAGCCGCGAACACCTGAAGGGCAACATCTACAAGGGTACAGTTCGGCGCATCCACCCGGCCATCGAGGCCGCGTTCGTGGATATCGGCGCCGAGCGGGACGCCTTTCTGCCCCTGGACGAGATTTGCTTCCGCAACCTCCCGTCGGGGCGCAACGGCAACTCCGCCGAGAAGGGGCGCCGTCGCATCAAGGACGTCCTCAAGTCCGGCGACGAGGTGCTGGTCCAGATCATCAAGGAGCAGTTCACCAACAAGCCGCCCACGCTCTCCACCTTCTACTCGCTGCCCGGCCGCTACCTCGTCCTGCTGCCGGGCTCGGAGGATGCCGGCATCTCGCGCAAGATCGAGGGCGAGGAGCGCGCGCGCGTCCGCGAGATGATCGAACGTCTCCAGCCGCCCGCGGGCTGCGGCATCATCGTCCGTACCGCGGCCGGCTTCGACGAGGACTCGGGCGAGCTCGAGCGCGACCTGCACTATCTGCAGCGCCTCTGGGAGAACATCCGCAAGCACGCCGAGACGAAGCGCGCACCGGCGCTGATCTATCGCGAGCACGACCTCGTGTTGCGCAACATCCGCGACTACTTCACGCCCGACATCAGCGAGATCTTCATCGACAACGAGGAGGTCTACGAGCGCGCCAAGGACTTCCTGCTCAACGTCATGCCGGGGAAGGAGCGTCTGCTCCATCTCTACCAGGGTGACCAGCCGATCTTCTCGCGCTTCGGCCTCGAGGCGCAGATCGAGTCGATCTACAAGCGTCGCGTCCAGCTGCGCTCCGGCGGATCGATCGTCATCGACGGCACCGAGGCGCTCACCGCCATCGACGTCAACTCGGGCGGCTCGATGCGTGGTGCGAGCCAGGAAGAGACGGCGCACAAGACGAACCTCGAGGCGGCGGCGGAGATCGGACGCCAGCTACGCCTGCGCGACGTCGGGGGCATCGTCGTCGTCGACTTCATCGACATGCGGCAGCAGAGCCACATCAACGACGTCGAGCGCGCGCTGCGCGAGGCGATGAAGCCGGACAAGGCGCGCCACGACATCGGACGGAATCTCGCGGCTCGGGCTGCTCGAGGTCTCGCGCCAGCGGCTGCGCCCGGCCGCGACCGCCAGCTCCTACACGACGTGTCCGACGTGCGAGGGACACGGCGCGATCCGCACGCCGGAGTCGGCGGCGTTGGTGGCGCTGCGCAAGATCCACAACCGGATCGCCGAGGGTGACGTCGCGCAGATGCGGGTCAGCCTGCCGCGCGACGTCGCGATCTACCTGCTCAACCAGAAGCGCGAGGACCTCGCGCTCCTCGAGCGACGGTACGCCGCCACCATCACCATCCTGCTGAGCGACAAGCTCATGTCGCATCAGTCGGAGATCGAGACCCGCACGCGTGACGCCAGCGAGCGTCCCGCTCCGGCCATCCGGCCGGGGGAGGTCGTGGCCCTCGACGCCGGCCTCCCGACCAATGGCGCGCCCCGCACAGCGGCGGCCGCCTCGACCAGTCGCTCCGCGGCGATGCGCGCCGCGGCCGCAGCCCCGGCGGCGGACGCGCCGGCCCGTCGCTCGCACGCGGCGCGAGCGAGCGGCGAAGGCGAGTCGCGCGCCGAGGGCGAGGGGCGGGGCCGTCGTCGCCGCCGCCGTGGCGGCCGCGGCCGGCGCGCCGGCGACGAGCAGTCGACGGAGCTGACCGGGGAGGGCGCCTCTGGATCGACCCCGCCGGCGGAGGGCACGCTCGAGTCGGCGCCGCCGCCCGACGAGCCACCGGTCGAGACGCCGCCGGTCCCCGAGGCCGGCGGCGATCCCTGGTCCACCTGGCTTCCGGCACCGCTACTCCCGGGCACCGACGTCGCCGCGTCCAGCGGAAACGGCGCGGCGTACGAGGCGGCCGCCGAAGCCGACACCCAGGTGGAGGACGCGCCGGTCGAGGCCGATTCCGCGCCCGATCAGGCCGACGACGCGCCCCTGGAGGGCGCTCCCGGCGAGGATGCGGCGCCCGCGGCCCGGCGCCGGCGGCGCCGGGGCGGCAAGCGCGGCGGGCGAGGACGGCGTGGGGTGCGACGCGCCGATGCGGCATCGGGCGGGCTTCCCGCGGGCGAGGCGGCGCCGGTCGGCGAGCAGTACAGCGGGTCGGTCCGGGAGGTCGGCCCCGGGGAAGCATCCGGTAGCGTTGAGCATTCGGAGGGGGACGCGTCAGGCCGGCAACGGCCCGACCCGCACTATGGCGAGCCGTCCGAGCCACCCCCGGCCGTCGCGCGGATCGAGCCCCCCACCGAGAGCTGAACGCTCGGGGCCACGCGCGCGCTGCCCGCGTGCGAAACGCGTATTGGCATACGAAACGGCCATCCGCTATACGGGGCACGCTGCAGAGGCAGATTATCCCCGAGGCTCACAAACCCCTCACACAAAGGAGCGCGTCATTTCGAACAAGATTTTCGTCGGCAATCTGAGCTTCACCACTACCGAACAGGAGCTCTCGCAGGTTCTCTCAGGAGCAGGGCGTGTCGTTCGCGTCCACATCGGCACCGACCGTGAAACCGGTCGATCTCGCGGGTTCGCGTTCGTCGAGTACGGCACCGACACCGAGGCCGCGGACGCGATCCGCCGCTTCGACGGCCACGATCTCGGCGGCCGCCGCTTGCGCGTGAACGATGCCGACGATCGTCCACCCGCCCGCACCGGCGGAGCCGCTCCACGCCCGTCGGCCGCGCCGCAGATCTTCTCGGCGCCGCGTGACATGTTCGGGGCCGGCGATCCGTTCGCGGGTGACGCGTTCGGGGCCGGCGGTGGACGTCCGGCCCGCAGCAAGGGAAGCCGGCGCAATCTGCGCGCACGCAAGCGTAGCCTCGGCTACTGAGCCGACCGGTCACGGACGCCGGCACGCGTGGGGATGCCGTTGCGGCCCCCGACGGGCCTGACCTATGCTCGGCGCGGTGACGTCCGCACCGCGCTGTCCGACCTGCCAGGGTCCCGTCGTGTGGGAGGGCAACTCCCACCGGCCGTTCTGCAGCGACCGCTGCCGCCTCGTCGACCTGGGGGCGTGGATCACGGAACGCTACCGACTCGCGGGCGAGGATGCCCCTCGGGAGCAGGACCCCGGCGACCCCGACGAGAGCGGTCGGGAATGATCCATCCCACGGCGATCATCGCTGCCGATGCGGTCGTGGACGCGAGCGCCGACGTCGGTCCGTACGTGGTGATCGAGGGACCGGCACGCATCGGAGCGGGGACGCGCCTCATGTCGCACGTGGTCATCCGGGGCGCCACCGTTCTCGGCGCGCGCAACGTGGTGCATCCTGGTGTCGTGCTCGGCGGCGAGCCGCAGGATCTCGCGTTCCGCGGCGACGCGACCTTCCTCACGATCGGGGACGACAACGTGTTCCGCGAGCATGCCCAGGTGCATCGCGGCACGCTGCCGGGCAGCGCGACCGTCGTCGGTGACGGCAACTATTTCATGCAGAACGCGCACGTGGCCCACAATTGCCGCATCGGCAACGGGACGATCGTCGCGGGCGGCGCGCTCCTTGCCGGCCACGTCGAGCTCGCCGACCGCGCGTTCGTCTCCGGCAATTGCGTGGTGCATCAGCACGTGCGCATTGGCACGCTGGCCCTCATGCGCGGTCTGTCGCGGACCAGCCGTGACGTCCCGCCGTTCTGCCTGATCGACGGGACCCATACGGTGCGCGGCGTGAACGTCGTCGGCCTCCGGCGTGCCGGGTTCTCGCCCGAGCGCATCGCCCACCTTCGGCGCGCAGTCGCAACGCTCTTCGGCCGTCCGGTGCACCTCGGTCGCGCTCTCGAGCGCATCGAGAGCGCCCCCATGACCGACGACGTGCGTCATCTCGTGGCGTTCGTACGCGCCTCCACGCGCGGCGTCTGCGTGCCACCGCGCCGCGAGTTGAAAGGCCCCTCGGGCGCGAGTACTACTGAGTCGAGCCCCTCGTAATGGCCAAGAATCGTCGTTTCATCATCGGCGCCGGCATCATCGTCGCGGCCGTTGCCTACCTGGTCTACACCGGTATACGGGAGACGTCGGTCTACTACCTGACCATCGACGAGTTCCTGTCGCGCCGCACCGCCGTGGCCGGCGAGGGCGTGCGGGTCGCGGGACGGGTTGCCGGCGACAGCGTGCGCTGGGACGCCGGCACGCTCGACCTCGGGTTCCGCCTCGCGAACTTCGACAACACCGACGGCGTCGACGTCCACTACAACGGGGTGCTGCCCGACATGTTCGCCGAGGGACGCGACGTCATCGTCGAAGGGACGTACGGCCGGGAAGGGGTCTTTCACGCCAAGACCCTGATGACGAGCTGTCCCTCGAAGTACGAGGCCGAGGTGCCGCACGAGGCGGAGGCCCCACTTCCGGGGAAGGCGCCGGCATCGTGACGGCCGCGCCTCGGGCGGCGGGCGGCCGGCAGACGCGCTTGCGCCCATGATCGATCTCGGGATCCTCGGCCTCCGTCTGGCGCTGGTCGCGGCCGGTTACGCGGTGCTCGCCTCGATCATCGGGGCCCGCTCGCGCCGCGTCGACCTGATCGCCTCCGGGCGCGCCGCCGCCTACGTGGTGCACGCGCTCGTCGTCCTCGCGGTGCTGGTGCTGCTGCGGGCCTTGCTGCAGCACGACTTCTCACTCGAGTACGTCGCCGCCTACTCGTCGTCGACGTTGCCGACCAACTATACCGTGGCGGCACTGTGGGGCGGGCAGCAGGGCTCGCTGCTGTTCTGGGTGCTCATCCTGACCAGCATGTCGTCGCTCGTGCACCTGCAGAACCGCGACCGCAACGAGGCCTTGATGCCGTACGTCACCGCGACGCTGATGACGACGGCGGTGTTCTTCCTCGGCCTCCTCGTGTTCGTCACCGATCCCTTCCAACGGCTCCCGGTGGCGGCGCGCGAGGGCGCCGATCTGAACCCATTGCTGCAGAACTACTGGATGATGATCCACCCGCCGTCGCTCTATCTCGGCTACGTCGGCTGCTCGGTGCCGTTCGCCTTTGCGATCGCGGCGCTCGCGACGGGCCGCCTGGGCGACGTGTGGATCCGGACCACCCGCCGCTGGACGCTCTTCGCCTGGTTCTTCCTCACCGTCGGCAACATGCTCGGCGGCCGCTGGGCCTACGAGGTGCTCGGGTGGGGCGGCTACTGGGCGTGGGATCCGGTGGAGAACGCCGCGTTCATGCCGTGGCTCGCCTGCACCGCGTTCCTCCACTCGGTCATGATCCAGGAAAAGCGCAACATGCTGAAGATGTGGAACATGGTGCTGGTGCTGCTCACCTTCACCCTGACCATCTTCGGCACGTTCCTCACCCGCAGCGGCGTCGTGTCGTCGGTGCATTCCTTCACGCAATCGGGGCTCGGGCCGTATTTCATCGGCTTCCTCGTCGCGGTCATCGCGATCTCGCTCACGCTGGTCGTGATCCGCCGACCGTTGCTGCGCAGCACCAACGAGATCGACTCGTTCCTCTCGCGCGAGGCCGCGTTCCTCTTCAACAACCTGCTGCTCGTCGGGATCGCCTTCGCGACCTTCTGGGGAACGGTGTTCCCGGTGATCTCCGAGGCGGTGCGGGGGATCAAGATCACCGTCGGGCCGCCCTTCTTCAACAAGGTGAATGCGCCACTCGGCATCGCGCTGCTCTTCATGACGGGCGTCGGGCCCGTGATCGCCTGGCGGCGCGCCAGCGCCCGCAATCTCCGGCGCGCGTTCATCGTGCCGCTCGCCGTCGGGTTCGGCACGGGGCTCGTCCTCTTCGCGGCCGGCGTCCGGCACTACTGGGCGCTCGTGTGCTTCTCGCTGGCGGGCTTCGTGCTCACGACCATCTTCCTCGAGTTCTACCGCGGCACCCGCGCCCGGCAGGCGCTCATGGGCGAGCCCCCCGCCACCGCGCTCGCGCACCTCGTCAACAAGAACCGCCGCCGCTACGGCGGGTACGTCATCCACGTGGGCGTCGTGATGGCATTCGTCGGCATCGCCGCATCCGCGGCATTCCGCATCGAGGAGCAGCATTCGATGCACGCCGGCGACTCGATCGAGGTCGGCGGCTACACCCTGACCTACCAGGGCATGCGCAGCACCGACACGCCGCACACGTCGTCGATGCTCGCCGAGATCACGGTAGCCCGCGGCGGTCACGTCATCACGACGATGTATCCGGAAAAGCGCTTCTACAAACGCCAGCAGCAGCCCACGACGGAGGTTGCGCTGCGGACGACGCTGCGCGAGGACCTCTATCTCGTGCTCGGCAGCTACGACGACAAGAGCGGTCTCATGACCCTGCAGGTCTTCATCAATCCGCTGGTCGTGTGGCTCTGGCTCGGCGGCATCACGATGGTGCTCGGCACCATGATCGTGATGATGCCCACCGCCGCAGAGCAGCGCGCGCTCGCGGCCGCTCTCGCCGTCGAGGAGCGCGCGTTCGCGTGAACGCGAGCCAGACCGACCTCGAGGAGGCACTCACCTGCCAATGCGGTTGCGGGCTCACGGTACACGCATGCAACCATCTGCAGTGTCCCTCCGGCATCCCCCTCAAGGCGGAGATCGCTTCGCAGCTCGCGCTCGGCAAGACGCGCGAGGAGGTCCTCTCGTATTTCGCCGGCAAGTACGGCGAGAAGATCCTGTCGGCGCCGACGACGAGCGGTTTCAACATCGTCGCCTGGGTGATGCCCTTCGCGGTCGTGCTGATTGCCGCGACGATCATCGTCGTCCTGACGCGCCGCTGGCGGAGGCGCGCGCCCGCCACCGAGCGCCCCGCGCCGGCCGCCGGGGATCCGGCGCTCCGGGCGCGGCTCGAAGCGGAGCTCGACCGATGGGATGCCTGACGTGACGCCGCTCTGGTATGCCGTCGGCGTGGCGATCGTCGCCATGGTGGCCTGGACGATCGCGGGACCGCTGCTGAGCGGCCACGCGGTGTCGGTGGTCCCGACCGGCGATCCCGAGCGCTACCGGCTCGAGAAGGAGCGCGACCTCGCCTACGCTGCGATCAAGGAGGCGGAGTTCGATCGGCAGATGGGCAAGCTCTCCGAGGACGACTACGCGGCCTTGCGTCGGACCTATGAGGGCCGGGCGCTCGCGGCGCTCGCCGCCCTCGAGCGGCGCGGATGAGCGCATGACCGTCATCGAGGCCGAGGGGCTCGGCAAGGCCTTCGGCCGGGCGCGCGTCCTGCGCGCGGTCGATCTGCGCGTCGCCGCGGGCGAAACCCTCGTGCTCTTCGGTCCGAACGGTGCCGGGAAGAGCACGCTGCTGCGTCTCTGCGCCGCGCTGTACGAGCCGACGGCGGGCGTGCTGCGGCTGTTCGGCTCGACGACGCGCGCGGCGCCGATCCGGCGGCGCATCGGCTTCGTATCGCACCAGAGCTTCCTCTACCCGGATCTGAGCGCGCACGAGAATCTCGCGTTCTACGCTCGCCTGTACGGGTCCACGCGACCCGATGCCGACGCGGCCGAGTGGCTCGCACGCGTCGGACTGGCGGGCACGGCCGGGCGGCCGGTGCGCGCGTTCTCGCGCGGCATGGAGCAGCGCCTGGCGCTCGCGCGGGCGCTCCTGCACGAGCCCGACCTCCTCCTCCTCGACGAGCCGTGGAGCGCGCTCGACGCGGCGGCCGCCGACGTCCTCTCCGCCCTGCTGGTGTCGCTGCGGGCCGCGGGACGGACGTTGCTGGTGGCGACGCACGATTTCGAGCGCGGCCTCGCGATCGCGGATCGCGGGCTGATCCTGCACGAGGGCCGCGTTGCGTGGGAGGGCACACGCACGGCCGACGAGATCGGCGCGCTCCCCGCCGCCTATCGCCGGATCACCGGCGCCGTGGCAGCCTGAGCGTGTGGTCGATCCTCCGCAAGGATCTGCTGCTCGAGCTGCGTACCCGGGAGGCGCTGGCGAGCCTGGTGATGCTAGTCGTCTTGATCCTGCTCACCTTCACGTTCGCGCTCGATCCCGCCGGCGCGCGCGACGCGGCGCCGGCGGTGCTGTGGGTGACGCTCATCTTCGCGGGACTCCTCGGAGTGCAGCGCACGTTCCTCGTGGAGCGCGAGAGCGGCGCGTGGTACGGACTGTTGCTGGCGCCCGTCGACCGGGGGGCGATCTTCGCCGCCAAGCTGATCGCGAATCTCGCCATCCTGGCGGTCGCCGATGTCGTGCTGACGCTCCTGCTCGTCGTCGTGCTCGGCGTGCCGGTGCCGGCGGCGCCGCTCGAGCTGATGCTGGTGAACGGTCTCGGGCTCCTCGGCTTCTCGGCGCTGGCCACGCTTTTCGCGGCGATCTCTGTCCGTCTGCGGGCCCGCGAGCTGCTGCTGCCGCTCCTCGTGCTGCCGTTGCTCGTGCCCGTCGTCATCTGCGCGGTCGAGGCCAGCCGTATCGTGTTGAGCGGCGGCAGCGCGACGGGCGCCGGCGTCTGGCTGCGCGTACTCGCCACCTTCGACGTGATCGTGACCGTGGCCGGTTGGATGCTGTTCGAGCAGCTGGTGCTCGAATGAGGAGAAAATGCCGATGATGATCCGTCGCCGTCTCGCGCCGCTCGCCGACGGGGTCCTGCCCATCGCGGCAACCGCTGCGATGCTCGTCGCGCTCGCTTGCGTCTTCCTCTGGGTGCCGAACGAGCGCATGCAGGGGCCGGTGCAGCGCATCTTCTACTTCCACGTGAACGCCGCATGGGAGGCGTTCACCGGGTTCGGCGTCGCCGCCGCGGCGAGCGTGCTCTTCTTGTGGCGCGGCCGCCCCGAGTTCGATCGTCTCGCGCACGCGGCGGTCGAGGTGGGCATGCTCTTCTGCACCATGGTGCTGGTGAGCGGCCCTATCTGGGCGCGGCCGATCTGGGGCACGTGGTGGACGTGGGATCCGCGTCTGACGATGACGGTCATCCTGTGGACGATCTATGCGGTGTACCTCGTGCTGCGCACGATCGGGCAGGACGATCCGCAGATCGCGCGCTACGCCGCCGTGCTGGCGATCGTCGGGGTGCTCGACGTGCCGCTGATCATGGTGTCGGTTCGCCTGTGGCGCGGCATGCATCCCTCGGTCATCTCCGCGCCGTCCGGCACCGGCGCGGGCATCCAGGACAGCCGCATGATCGCGACCCTGGTGGTCGCGTTCGTCGCCTTCTTGCTGCTCTTCCTGTGGCTCCTCTGGCGGCGCTACGAGGACCTGCGGCTGCGCGCCGAGCTGCACGCCCTCGAGGACGACCTGATCGCGTTCGATGCGTCCGCCGCGCGGGTGGCGCGATGAGCATGCCGGATCGCTTCTGGTTCCTGTTCAGCGCGTACGCCGCGATCTGGACGTTGCTCGCGTTGTTTCTCTTCCGTCTCGGCCGGCGACACCGCGCCATGACGCGCGAGCTCGAGGAGCTGCGCGCCCGGCTCGGGGCCGCGGCGACGCGTGGCGAGCGGGCCCCCCTGTCACCGGAATGACACAGTGACACGGAGGCGTTCCTCGTAGTCGACCGCGCGCCGGGGCGCTCCCGGCGCGCACGGATCCGGGAACGTTTTTCGCGAGCGTTGGCGGGTTCCGTGGCATAGGCTTTGCTCGCTAGCGGGGCGTGGCCAGACGCGCGAAGCCCGTTCCCGCGGTCGGGGCGAAGCCTCGCGATCTCGCCGCGGTCGCGAAGCTCGAGCAGTCCGACGTCGTCGCCATCAACGACTGGTTGATGCTGACCCGGCTGTGGACGGTGGCCGCCGTCATCCTCTGGGTGCCGATCATCAGCGCCGTCGGCCACCTCGATCTCCCCTGGCTGCCGATCGTGCTCATCTGCGGCGCGACGGCCGCCCTGAATCCGCTCTACCGCCTGATGGCGCGCCGCGACTACGCGCACGCCCTCGTCTATCTGCAGCTCGCCGTCGATACCATGGCGATCGCCGCCGGCCTCGCGGTGCTCGGCTCGAATCGCCTCCTCTTCGGACACTTCTTCCTCATGACGATCGTCCCGGCGACGATGGTGTCGGGCGGCTGCGGCATCGTCACGACCGTGCTCGCCGCCGCGTGCTCGAGCTATCTCTACCACATCAGCGACATCACCGTGCTCACGCACACGAGCGTGTGGGTGATGTTCGCGGCGTCGATCTTCGTCTTCTGCGTGGTCGCCAACCAGAGCTTCTTCTACAAGCAGCATCTGCGCGACAAGAACCGCCACCTCGCGGCCACGAGCGAGCGCCTGGCCGAGACGAACGCGGAGCTCAGCGTCACGGCCGAGAGCGCGCTCGGGCTCCTCGAGGTGAGCCGCGCGCTCGGCACCTCGCTCGATCTGAGGGTCGTCATGGACCGCCTGCAGACCGTCGCGATCGAGCGCCTCCGCACGGACTGGTGCGCGACGGTCCTCGTCGATGCGGCGGCGCCGTCGGGCTACCGCCTGATGGCGAGCCGCGGCCTCGGCGCGGCGACGGACACGCCGATCAACGAGGGGTTCTGGGACTTCGGGGCACTGGTCGCCGCGGAAGGGCTGGTCGAGCTCTCCGATGCGGCGCGCGGCTCCGGGGCGCGCGCGCTGCACGGCTGGAAGATCGGCTCGGCGATGTTCGCCGCGATGCGCTGCGGCAACCGCACGCTCGGTCTCTTCGCCACCGGCTACCGCAGCACGAAGGGCCCCTTCGCGCCCTTCCAGCGCAAGCTGGTGGTCGGCATTGCGACGCATGCCGCGGTCGCGATCGAGAACGCCAGCCTGCACGCGGCGCAGCGCGAGGAAGCGGAGATCTCCGCGGCGCTCCTCCAGGTGGCGGAGCTCCTCGACGCGACGTTCGACGCCGAGGATCGCCTCGACCGGCTGTGCGCCCTCACGCGCACGCTCGTGGACAGCGACTTCGTCAACATCGTGCTCTACGACCAGGATCGCGGAACCTGCCGCATCGTCGCGGGCAGCGACGCGAATCGCGCCCACATCCTCGAGGAGGCGCGCCAGCTCGAGCTGGAGTCGCGCGACTTCCCGATCCTCGAGCAGGCGGCGCGGGCGGGCTTCGCGGAGTGCCGCGAGGGCGACGCCGATCTCTCCGTGCCCGCCGAGTGGTGGCGTCACTGGGCGCTGCGCTCGCTCGTCGTCGTGCCGCTGACCCTGCGCGGCGAGGCGATCGGCGTCCTCACCGCCGGATCGCACGAGAGTCCCGCGGCGTGCAGCTCGAAGACGAGACGTCTGCTCACGGGCATCGCGTATCAGACCGTGGCGGCGATCGAGAACGGTCGCCTGGTGCGCAACCTGCGCGCCGCCAACAGTCTCAAGTCCGAGTTCATCGGGACCATGTCGCACGAGCTGCGCACGCCGCTGAACGCGATCATCGGCTACAGCGAGCTGCTGCGCGACGGCGACTTCGGCCCCGTCAGCGAAGCGCAGCGCGAGATCTGCCTCAAGGTGCTCGACTACTCGCGCCAGCTCCTCGAGTTGATCCAGGCGACGCTCGACGTGAGTCGCATGGAGTCCGGCGCGCTGCCGGTGACGCTCGGTCCCGTGGACGTCGCGAAGCTGCTCGACGAGCTGGCCGCCCAGGTTCCCGCCTCGTGGGTGAAGCCGGGGGTGCGGCTGGTGATGAACGCGGCGCCCGACCTCCCCACCCTGCAAAGCGACCACAACAAGCTGAAGATGATCGTCCGCAACCTCGTCCACAACGCGCTCAAGTTCACCGAGGCCGGCTCGGTCTCGGTGGCGGCGGGGCTCACGGACGACGGCAGCGTTCTGCAGGTCACCGTCACCGACACCGGGATCGGCATCACCCCGGAGGATCAAGCGATCATCTTCGACATGTTCAGGCAGGTGGACGGCAGCGATCGTCGGCGTCACGACGGGGTCGGCCTCGGCCTCTACATCGTGCGCCGCCTGACCGTGACGCTGGGCGGCACGATCGCCGTCGAGAGCAAGGTCGGTCGCGGCTCGTCGTTCGTCCTGCGCTTCCCGCTGCCGGATGCGGTGCGCCGCGCGCCGGTGCCGCTGACGACGGCGCTGTACGCGTGATCGCCCGGAGTCGGCGGAGCACGTCGACGCGCGCCGGAGGCGGGGTGTCGCTGCAACTGTTGCGTGTACACGGGCACCTGCGGTAGAGCGCCTTACTGTGCCGGCTGCCCCCCCGGGCCGCACGCAGCCTTAGATCACACGCGCGAGCAGGCGCGGAGGAGGTTTCATGTTGATGGGCAGCACGCGGCGCACTCTGGCGGCGGCCTTCGTCACAGCGCTGGTCGTCGCGCTGACGGCAACCCTGGCCTCGGCCACCCAGAAGTTCGGCCCGTTCGAGCTCTCGGGCAACCTCCAGGCGCAGCAGCTCATCCGTCACCCGGATCCGAGCTCGTACCAGTTCATCCAGCAGCGGAACACGATGCGCCTGCGCGTCGACTGGGATTGGGCGCAGCGCGGCACGTGGCTCGACCGCTTCGACGTCTCCGACCTGGTCGAGAGCTCGCACCTCTTCCTCCTCTACCGCGGCGTATACGACAGCGTGTACGACTACACGCCCGACACCAAGGAGCGGCGCGAGTTCACGGGCGAGAAGACCGACAAGCGCTTCAACAGCCTCGACGACTTCGACCGGGGCGCGCGCAACGCGCTCAAGTTCGAGAACGTCCTGCGCGAGGCCTACGTCGACATCAAGTTCCGCGGTCTGCTGCGGAATTTCAGCCTGCGGGCCGGTCGCCAGCAGATCATCTGGGGCGAGTCCGACGGCTTCCGCCTGCTCGACCGCGCCAACAGCCTCGATCTGTCCTGGCACTTCCAGCAGGAGCTGCCGCCGCCGGCGTTCGGCTTCGACGATCTGCGCATGCCGTTCTGGATGATCAAGGGCCTCTATGACTTCGGCAGCGTCGGCTCCTGGAGCAACGTGTTCGCCGAGGCATACTGGAATCCGGGCGACTGGTCGCCGACCAAGGTCACGTTCCTGCCGAATCCCTGGGGCGTCCGCCTCGGCAACCCGCTGGAGAATCCCCGCAACGGGGCTTTCTTCCGTCCGTTCCGCGCCACGCGGCTGATGAACGGCACCTCGCTCTTCCGCCAGGGCAACTACGATCGCAATCCGATCGACAACAGCCAGTTCGGCATCCGCTTCAACGGCGTGACCGGGATGGACACGCCGGTGCTGCCCGAGGGCATGCAGCTCCAGGTCGGCTATCTCTACCAGCGCTTCACCGGCAGCGGCGGCGCGAGCACCGAGGCGGCGGTTGCGCGCGGCATCAAGCCGACGCAGGCGGGCATCTCGCACACCAACGATCTGATCGCCAAAGGCACGCTGCCGGTCGAGTTCTATGCGCCCTACATCCACACCATCGGCCTCGCCGGCAACTACTTCGACGAGTGGACCAAGGTCGTGTGGCGCTCGGAGCAGGCCTACGACTTCGGCCTGCCGTTCTATTCCTGCGGCCACAACCCGAGCGCCATCAACGCGCAGGGGCGCTGCACGCGGGAGACCACGTACGCGCCGTTCCTGCCCGGCATCCGCAACCAGGACGTCTGGTCCGGCCTGATCGCCTTCGACCGTCCGACCTGGATCCGGCCGCTCAACAAGAAGACGACCTTCTTCCTGACCGGGCAGTTCTTCTGGACCTACATGGTGCAGAAGTCGAAGAGCACGATCGGCGGGCTCGACTTGCCGACCGTCACGCGGCCGATCGGCCAGGACCCGCCGGTCGCCTATCGCGACGACATCCATCGCTGGGAGATGCTCACCACCTTCGCGATCCTCGGCTTCTACCGCGGCGGCAGCCTCGTGCCCTCGATGGTGTACCTGCTCGACCCGGTCAACAGCTACAGCCAGGAGGTCGTCTGGGGTGTCGATTGGTTCATGACGCCCAACTTCGCCGTGAACGTGGCGCAGCGGTTCATCATCAATCCGACACGTGAGATCAACTTCGAGCCCTGGGGGCTCGGTGGCTTGAACCGCGGCCGGTCGGAGACGGGGATTCGCTTCAGCTATCAATTCTAGTTCGCCTCTAGTTCGCCCCCGTGTGCGCGGCGCGGGCTTCGCCCGCGCCGTGCTCCGACGGGCGTCGCCGGCGGGAGTGAATCCCGCCGGCTCCCCTCGCTCGCTTCGCTCGTCTTGTTTCGCTATGCCGCCAAGGATGCATGTGAATCGCAATCTGGCGGCGGAGATTCGGGCGCGGTTGCAGGATGGGACGCCACTGGTGATGCCGGGCGTGTTCGATGCCCTGTCGGCGCGGTTGGCGGTCCGGGCGGGGTTCGAGGTGCTGTTCGTGTCCGGCTATGGAGTGAGCGCCAGTCATCTCGGCGAGCCGGACTTCGGGGTGCTGACGCAAACGGAGATCGTCGATGCGGCACGGCGGGTGTGTCGCACCGTTGCGTGTCCGGTGATCGTCGACATCGATACCGGATACGGCAACGCTCTCAACGTCATGCGGACGGTCGAGGAGGTGGTGCGGGCGGGTGCCGCCGGCATCTTCCTGGAGGATCAGGCGTGGCCGAAGCGCTGTGGACACATGCGCGGGAAGCGGGTCATTGCGGTCGAGGAGCAGGTGCAGAAGATCCGGGCGGCGCTCCGTGCGCGCGGCGACGGGGATTGCTTCGTGGTCGCGCGAACGGATGCGCGGCAGAGCGCGGGGCTTGACGAGGCGATCGCACGCGCCCACGCGTATCGCGAGGCGGGCGCCGACGCGCTCTTCGTCGAAGCGCCGCAGTCGATCGAGGAGTTGCGCGAGATCGGACTCCGACTCCCGCCGCCGCTCGTCGCGAACATGGTGGAGCAGGGGGTGACGCCGCAGTTGCCGGCGAGTGAGCTCGCGGCGCTCGGCTTCCAGCTCGTCGTCCACCCGGTCTCCGGTCTCTTCGCGGCCGCCCGGGCGATGGAGGACGTGTTCGGCGCGTTGCGGCGCGACGGCGGCACGCAGGGCGTGCGCGACCGCATGCTCGGATTCGACGCCTTCAATCGGCTGATCGGTCTCGAGGAGAAGTACGCGCTCGACGCCGCGTTGAGCGGCGAGTGACCACGGCCGTTCCCGGCGGCGCCCCCGGGCCCTAGGTTGCGAGCGCGAGCTTGTTGCGGGCGCTCTTGCCGATCTTGGAGCGGGGCTGCCGCGTGGCGAGATGCGTCAGGATCTCCTCGCCGAGACGCCGGCCCGGTCCGTCCGACTCGCTGAGCGCGAATCCGATCGCGTAGAGCTCGTCGGGGTCGAGCGCGCGCTCGCGTTTCAACCGCGTCGCGGTGGCGAAACGCCGATCCTCGAGGGCGGCGAACAGATCGAGCGCCGGATCGGGGCGCCGGAACGGCGCATCGAGCCCGCGGCGGCGCGTCTTCACCAGCGCCATCGCCAGCTGGTAGGTGTCGTCGTCCGAGGCGACCGGGAGCTCGCAGACGATCTGCCGCAGACGCGCCGCATCGCGTGCCCGGTTGCCCTTCATGAGGCGCACGGCCTCCTTGCGCAGCGCCTCCGCGGCGAAATCGGGCGCCGCGGCACGCAGGAAATGCAGGAAGGCGCCCTGGATGCGCTCATCGCCGGCGAGCGCCTGGTGATAGCGCCGCCAGATCTTCTCGAGCACCGGCCGGCGCCACGGAAGACCGTATCCCGCGAGGGTCTCCGCCATGGTGAACGCGGCGCTCGGATCCGCCGCCTCCGTGAAGCGCCTCATGAGCGCCTGGCGCGCCTCGGGGATCTTGCGCAGCGACCCGGCGGCGGATCGCCGTACGGCGTCGGCATCGTCGAGGCTCCCGAGGAGCGCCTTCACGGTGCCCGGCGCCTCGCTCTCCCCGAGCTTCGCGAGCGCGAAGGAGCGCACGGCGATGTGCGGGCTCTCGCGCAGACGCAGCAGGAGGGCGTGCGCGTCGTCGCCGAAGCGATGTCCTTCGAGCAGCTCGAGGACCGGGCGCACGAACCGCGCGGAGTCGCTCTCGTCCAGCACCGCGACGAGCGCCGCGACTTCCGTCGCGAGCGGCTTGTCCCGCCGGATGCAGCTGGCGAGCGCCGCCAGCGCCTCGCTCCGCACCGGCGCCTGATCGGCGCGCGCGACCTCGGAGAGCAGCCAGCGTCGCGCGTCGGGAAGCTCGAGCGCGCCGCAGGCGCGCACGAAGAAGAGGCGTGCCGCCGGGCTCGACGCCACGTCGCTCGCCGCGGCCGCGGCGAGAAGATGGCGCAACAGCGCCGCCCGCGCCCGCTCGTCGAGATCGCGGATGCGGCGATGCAACGCGTCGAACGCGACGCGCGCCACGTCGGCATCGCCCTGGACCAGGATCGGCGTCAGCGCGTTGATCGCCCCTCCGCTCGCGAGCGTGGCGAGCACCTCGACCGCGCCGAGCAGCCACGGCCGCGTGGCCTCGCGGGCGGCGCGCGCGAGCGGGGTCACGACCGCCGCGCCGTAGGAGACGAGCAGCCGCCGCGCCCGTTCCCGGACGCCTGGATCGGCGGCGTCGAGGAGGCCGAGGATCGCGGCGAGCGCGCCCTCGGGACGCAGCTTCTCGACGTATCGCAGCGCATACTCCTGCAGCACCGTCTCGCTGCGCAGCGCGTCGGCCACGACGGCGACCACCTTGGCCTCGTCCAGCTCGAGCTCGGACAGGAGCAGCACCGCAGCGGCCCGCCGCTCGAGATTGTGCGGACCTGCGGCGTAGGCGACGAGGCTGGCGGCGGTGCGATCCATGGCGTGGGCTCTGGGCGCCTCCTAGCACGCGGCGGACGGGCGGGGAACGGCGCGGCGCACCCACGTCCACATGATCGCCCCCGCCGCGATCGCGCACCCCATCGCGACCTCGTACAGGGCCTCGTACGACCAGCGGTCGGCGATGGCGCCGCCGAGGAGCGGGGCGATCGCGGCCATGAGCTCGCCGAGGGCGTTCACGACCGCGATGCGCATACCGAGCCGGGCGTCGTCCCCGAACTCGTAGACCATGTTGATCGACGCCATCTGCATCCCGCCCTGGCCGCACCCGACCAGGACGAAGAGAAAGATCGCCGCGGCGAAGGTCGCGGGTGCCGTCAGGGCGAACGCGAGCGCGGCGAGCCACACGGTGGCGGCCGTGACGAACACCATGCGAAATCCCGCGCGGTCGGCGAGCTGTCCCCACAGCAGGTTGGCCGCGGTGTTGGCGAGGAAGTAGGCGACGCTCAACCGGCCGATGTTGCCCGGATCGTGGGGCAGCCAGCGCGCTGCGGCGATGATGAAGAACGGCGCCGCCATCAAGGCGAGCGCGCCCGCGCCGCGCGCCGCGCAGTATGCCGCGAAGGCCCGGTCGGCGGCGAGCAGCGAGGGTACGGCGCGCAGCATGTCGCGGAAGGAGCGTGGGGCGTCGACCACGGGCGAGCGCGGCTCGCGGATCGCGGCGAAGCAGAGCAGGCCGAGCGAGGTGAACGCGAACGCGATCAGATAGGTGACGCCGTAGCTCGCCGGAAACTGGAGGTTTCGCAGCACGTCCGCCGCGACCCATGCTACCGCGGCCGCGGTGCTCCCGCCGGCGAAGTCGCGCAGACCGACGAAGCGGCCGCGCCGCGCGAGCGGGATCACCTTCGCCATGAGCAGCCCGTAGATCACGGCTTGCAGGCCGTTCAGGACGTTGAACCCGCAGTAGAGGACGAAGAACGCGATGAAGTTCGCGGCGGGCGGGAGCAGGAGCGCCGCGAGCGCCATCCCGAGCACCTGGAAGCGCATGCCGCTTCCGATCACGATCGCGGCGCGCTTCACCAGCGGACGGTGCGCGACGACGGCGGCCCCGGCGAGCGGCGAGAGGAAGCGCGCGAGACCGCCGGCGAAGAGCAGGAGTCCGACCGCCAGGTTCGAGCCGCCCAGCCGGAACATGTACTCGGGTACGAACGTCGGGGCGGTGATGAGTCGCCACCCGGTGGTGCCGAGAAGGCCGTAGAGGAGGTGCATGCCGAGGTTCCAGCGGTAGTTGCGGGCGACCTCGGCCTGGTAGCGCGCCAGCGGGTTCGCCTCGTCGGCCGGTGGGTCGGTGTCTGCCGGCGGGACGGTCATGCGATTCCGCCGTCGCGCCGCACGGGCGGCGTCGTGCGCCGCGCGTAGCGCGCGAGGAGACCCATGAGGAGCAGAAACGGCACGGCGGTGAGCACGATCTCCCACCACCCATTCGCGGCGGGGGCGCGCAATGCGATCGTCTCGGCGAGGCCGGCCACCACCAACGCGGCGAGCGCGACGCCCATCAGCGCGTCGCCGGCGATCAGTCCGGACGCGAACAGCGTGGCGTCGTCGTTCGGGTGCCCGGAGTCCTCGCGGCGGCCGAGCATGGCGCGCAACATCCCGCCGAAGATCAACGGGGCCGAGGTGGTGATCGGAAGATAGAGGCCGATCGCGAACGCCAGGGTGACCACCCCGGCCGCCTCTGCGGCGAGCGCCATCGCGGCGCCGAGGAGCATCAGCGCCCAGGGCAGGTGGCCGGCCATGACGCCGGTCACGAGGGTCGCCATGAGCCGCGCCTGGGGCGCGGGGAGGGCATTCGAACCGAGGCCGTACGCGGCGTCGAGGAGGAACAGCACGGAGCCGGCGCGCAGCGCCGCCGCGACGACGCCGATCATCTGTCCCACCTGGAGAAGTCGTGGCGTCGCGCCGAGCAGCGCGCCGGTCTTCAGATCCTGGGCGAGGTCTCCGGCGAGCGCGATCGCGATGGCGACGATCGCGCCGACGGTGATGCTGGAGGCGATGCCGACCGGACCGCGCTCGCCGACCGCGGCGAGACAGAGGCTCGTGGCGAGCACGGCGGTGATCGTCATCCCCGAGACCGGTTGCGATGTGGTTCCGACGAGACCGACGATGCGGCCCGACACGACCACGAAGAAGAAGGCGAAGAGCAGCGCGAGCGCGGCGGGAAGGAGCGTGAGGTGGAACGCGGGCAGCAGCCAGAGCGCGGCGGTGAGCACGGCGACGCCCGCGAGCACGAGCGTGGGCGGGAGATCGCGTTCCGTGCGCGGCACTCGTGCGTCCGTCGCGGCCGCCGGCCGCAGCCGGCGCAGCGCCGCGCCCATCACCGGCACGGCGCGCACGACGGCGGAGATGCCGCCGGCCGTCACCGCGCCCGCGCCCACGTAGCGAACGTACCGGCTCCAGATGTCGGGCGCGCCGAGCGCGCCGAGCGCCGGCACGCCGAGCAGGTTGCCGAGCGTGCCGCCGCCGACGACGTCGAGCAGCGGAATCAGGATCGTCCACCCGAGCACGCCACCGGCGAGGATCGTCGCCGCGATGCGCGGCCCGACGAGGTAGCCGACGCCGAGGAAGATCGGGGAGAGCTCGAAGCCGATCGTCGCCTTGTGCAGGCGCGCGACGCTGACGATCGCGGTCTCCTGCCAGAGCCGCAGGCCCCGCATGGCGAACTGGTAGGCGGCGCCGAGACCGATGCCGGTAAAGACCGGCCGGGCGCTGGCGCTGCCGCGGTCGCCGGCGATCAGCACCTGCGCGCACGCCGTGCCCTCGGGAAAGGGGAGGGTGCCGTGCTCCTCGATCGTGAGGGTGTGCCGCAACGGGATCATCAGCAGGATCCCGAGGATCCCGGACACGGCGCCGATGAGGAAGATCTGCAGGCCCGAGGGGTGCAGCTCGAGGAAGATCAACGCCGGGACGGTGAAGATCACGCCCGCCGCGAGCGACTCGCCGGTGGACGCGATGGCGTGCACGATGTTGTTCTCGAGCACGGTCCCTCGTCGCAGCACGCCGCGCAGCACCGTCATCGACAGCACGGCCGACGGGATCGACGCCGAGACGGTGATGCCGACCTTGAGCCCGAGGTAGGCGTTCACCATTCCGAACGTGAGCGACAGGACGATGCCGAGCGCGATCGCCAGCGGGGTGAGCTCGCGCGGGTGCTCGCCGGCAGGGACGTAGGGTCGCAGCGGAGCGCCGGCCGTGCCGGCTCGTGCGCGCTCCCGCACGGTCATATGCTCGGGCGCTGCGCGAAGAGCTGGATCACCCGCTGGCCCGGTCCCGTGCCCGCGTCGCCCCGGCGCTCGGCCGTGCGCGCGTGCCACGGGTCGTCGGGCGGCAGCCGCATCGCCAGCAGCTGGTCGAGCCGGGCGCGGGCCGAGAGCACGACCGAGGACGTCTCCGCGCGCTCCGCCGTCACGTCGTCGTGCTCGATGTGACGGAAGCCGGCGGCGGCGAGATCCTCGAGGTATCCCTCCAGATCGGAGCCCTCGGCGGCGCCGGCCGGCGGCGAGCGGTCGACGATCTCCTGGAGCGCGATCGGGCAGCCCGGGCGGAGCACGCGGAAGAGCTCTGCGAGGACGCGGCGGCGTGTCGTCCCGCGGTACCCGGCCTCGACGCTCCAGATCTGGGTGAACGCGCCGTCGCGTGCGGGGATCGCGAGCGCGAGCCCGGCCGCGCCCTGCACCCGCCCGGCCAGGCGCGCGCGGCGCGTGAGCCGAGCGCCGACCGCGAGCGCACGCGGGCTCGCATCGAGGGCGACCACGCGGCAGCCGTAGCGCAGGGTCAGCCAGCGGGCGATGCCGCCGAGCCGCGCGCTCGCGTCCAGCACGACCACGTACTTGCGAAAGTCGCCGTGGCGCGTGAGGCGGTCGAGCACGCGCAGGCTCGGCCCCGCCGGCCGATCCAGGCCGTAGAACGGATCATGACGCGGCGCGGGCGTCGCGAGCGCCAGCTCGCGCGTCAGCTCGAGCATGATCGCTTCGCCTGCGGGTGAGGGGGGGTCGGACCGCGGGTCGTGCGTCGATGCGATTCCGACCGGATTGCGAGCCGACATGCAGGGGCGCGATGGTATGGCCCGCGCGGTACGAAGGCAACGCGCACAACTCGATACCTTTCGCGCTAGGCAGGCGGGGCGCCCGCACGTATGCTCATTTCATGTCGAGCAAGTACCGCGCGTACGACACGAGGGCGATGCCGCCTCGCGCGTCGTCGCGGGTGCGTCCGGATCCCGACGTCGAGCGACGGCTGCGCGAGGTGTTCCCGGAGGTGTGGGCGCGGTACGAGTGGCTGCTGGCCGCGCGCGCGCTGCCGCGCCGCCCGCGCAAGCTCTCCTGAGCGCTCCGCCGTCGCGACGTTTCGCGGTCCGGCGGAACGAGGCGCGATCAGCTCTCGTCGTCGGCGCTCTTGCCGAGGGCGACCTTCTTCTCGGCGATGGTCATCGGGCCGCGGTGCGAGAAGATGACGACGTCATCCGGGACGTCGGTGCCCTGCAGCTTCAGGATGATCCGCATGCGCTCCTCGGCCTCGCGCGTGAGGACGTCGCTCTTCCGGACGCCGCGCTTCTCCGTGTCCTGACGGACCGTGTACTCGCGCGTCTCCTTCTGGAACTCCGCGTCGGAGAGCGGGTAGGTCTTGTCGTTGGTGCGGATACCGATGCGGTTCTCGACCATCGCGCGCTTGCTCGGGTCGAACTCGCCGACGACCAGCGAGCCCGGCTCCCGACGCAGCTTCAGGGCCAGCTCCTGCAGCAGGTCCTCGTCCTCGGTGCGGGCCTGCTGATGCGCCTGCGCCAGGATGAGCGCCGTGAGCGGCAGCACCAGGGTCGCGAAGCTCACCACCGTGCCGAAGCCGAGGCGGTTGCTCACGCGCAAATGGCGCCCGAGGTCGGAGAGCACGAGGTCGAAGCCGATCGGCAACGCGACGGCGACGACTGCCACCGCCAGGACCATCGTGCCGTCGACGCCGCCGCGGAAGCGATCCGAGACCACGATGAAGGAGGACACCAGCAGCGCGGCGTACAGGGCGAGCACCCACCGCTTGGGAGACTCGTCGTAGATGAGCGCCAACGCGACCGGCGCCCCGATGAGCGCCAGGACGCAGCCGAGCTGGCCTTCCGTGTAGATCATCCCGCCCGCCATCGCGAGCGATGCGGCCGTGACGGCCCCGAACACGAGGCCGACGGTGAAGGCTCCCACGGGTGGTCGACGCATCGTGCCTACCTCCGGCTCCGACGCAGTATATCGGAGACGATTCGATCCCCACAATGCCATATGCGGACGCTTCCGCCGCGCGGCGTCGAAGGGAAGTGCTGTGCGGCTAACGGCGCCGGCTCCCGGCGCCCAGGTGGCGTGCGACGGCCCGCTCGACGTAGCGCGCCAGCATGTCGCTCTCGAGGTTCACGCGATCGCCGGGCGCGCGGTCGTGGAGCGTCGTCGCGGCGAGCGTGTGCGGAATCACGGCGACCGTGAACGAGCGTGGGGTGCACGCGAACACGGTGAGGCTGATGCCGTCGACGGCGATCGAGCCCTTCTCCACCAGCAGCCGCCCGAGCGCGCCCGGGAGGGCGAAGCGGTAGAGGGCGCCCTCGCCGACCGGGGCGATCGCGCGCAGCTCGCCGATTCCGTCGACGTGGCCGAATACCAGATGGCCGCTCACACGGTCCGACAGGCGGAGGGAGCGCTCCAGGTTGACGCGAGCGCCCGCTCGGAGCGCGCCGAGCGTCGTCCGCCGAAGGCTTTCGGTCGACACGTCGACGGCGAACGTTCCGCCACGCGCCCGGATCACGGTCATGCAGGCGCCGCTGACGGCGATGCTCTCGCCGAGCGCGAGGCCGTGGAGGGCGCTGCGGATGGTGAGGCGCGCGCCGCCGGGTTGGCGGGTGAGCGTCGCCACCTTGCCGACGGTCTCTATGATGCCGCTGAAGATTTGAGTACGCCCCCGCTCGCTACGCTCGCGATTTGGCAGGACCGCGGCGGCGGCAATGGACGGTCAGCGGGGGCGGCCGAGGAAGCGGGCCAGCCAGCCGTTGGACTCGCGGCTCGCGAGTTGCTCGAGCTCGCCCTTGTCGAGCCACATGCCTTTGCAGGCGGGGCATTCCTCGACGGTCGTACCCAGATGGGACACGCTCGCGAGCGGCTGGCCGTCGCGGGGACAGCGGCCACGGGCGGCGTCGCGCTCGACGCCCTCGGTTTTCCGGTGCAGCTTCTCCACCAGCTCGCGATCGCGATCGGCGAAGAACTTGTCCTCACGGCCGCGCTCGATCTCGCGCAGCTTGTCGCCGTAGCGGTCCTTGTCCTCAGGCATCGTCGAGTCTCCGTTCCTTGTCGTGACGTTGCAGCCGCCGCCAGCCGGACCGTTCCTGCAGCCACTCGAGCCACGCCTTGGCGCGCTCGCTCTCCGTCGACAGCAAGGTCAACCCCATGATCAGGAACAGGATACCTTGCAGGAACGGCAGAAACAGGCCGATCACCCCGAGCACCAGCAGCGCCGCCCCGGCCGTGATACGCGCGATTCTCCAGAGTCGTCGCCTCATGAGGTCCCGAGTCGACGAATCTTACAGGCGCGGGTGGCGGACCGTCAATTCTGAGGCATTTGGAAGGCATGTGCCGCCGTGACAGCATGCCGAGGCCGATGCGTCCGGGCAGGGACCGATGATTCCGCTGCGCGACACCGTGTCCTCGTCGACCGTCCCCGTCGTGACGCGGGTGCTGATCGCCGCGAACGTGATCGCCTTCCTCTACCAGGTCGGTCTCGGGCCCGAGGGCGAGGCGTTCATCCGGATGAACGGTCTCGTCCCGCGGCACGTGCACCCGGGCGACCCGACGACGCTGCGGCCGCTGCTGAGCAGCATGTTCCTGCACGGCGGCTGGATGCATCTCTTCGGGAACATGCTGTATCTCCACATCTTCGGTGACAACGTGGAGGATCGGCTCGGGCACCTGCGGTACCTCGCGCTCTATCTCATCGGAGGGCTCATCGCGGGGGCGGTGCAGGTGGTCATCAGCCCGCATTCCGCGATCCCGATCGTCGGTGCCAGCGGCGCGATCGCCGGCGTCACCGGTGCCTACTTCCTGTTCTTCCCGCGGGCGCGGATCGTGACCCTGGTGCCGGTCTTCATCTTCCTGCAGGTGGTGGAGCTGCCGGCGGTGTTCTTCCTGCTCGTCTGGTTCCTGTTCCAGCTCCTGCTCGGGGTCGGCTCGCTCGGTGCGCACGCGGCCGCCGGCGGCGTGGCGTTCTGGGCCCACATCGGTGGATTCCTGGCGGGCCTGGGGCTCGCCCCCCTGCTGGCGCCGCCGCGACCCCGGGTGACCAGGACCGCCTGGTAAGGGGATTGCCACACACTCCAGAATGGTTATCTGTCCGAAGATATGAACCCCGAAAAGCTGACGCAGAAGTCCCAGGAGGCACTGCGCGACGCCCAGGCGGTCGCGACGCGGCGCAACCACCAGGCCATCGACGTGGAGCACGTGCTGGCAGCCCTGCTGGCACAGCCACAGGGCACGGTTCCGGCCGTCCTCGAGCGCGCCGGCGCCAACCTGGCGACGCTGCGCGAACGGGTGGAGAGCGAGCTTGCGCGCGTGCCGCAGGTGTCCGGCGCCAGCACCCAGGTGTACATGGCGCCGCGGCTGGCGCGCCTGCTCGACAAAGCACAGGACGAGGCCACGGCCCTCAAGGACGACTACGTCAGCGTCGAGCATCTGCTGCTCGCGATGCTCGACGAGCGCGACGGTGCAACCGCGCGCCTCTTCGCGCAGGCCGGCATCGCCCGCGACAAGGTGATGGAGGCCCTGCGTGCGGTCCGCGGCAATCAGCGGGTCACGTCGCAGGATCCGGAGAGCACCTACGAGTCGCTCGAGAAGTACGGGCGCGACCTCACCAAGCTCGCCGAGCAGGGCAAGCTCGATCCGGTGATCGGCCGCGACGAGGAGATTCGCCGGGTCATCCAGGTGCTGTCACGACGCACCAAGAACAACCCGGTGCTGATCGGCGAGCCCGGCGTCGGCAAGACCGCCATCGTCGAGGGCCTGGCCCAGCGGATCGTGCGCGGCGACGTCCCCGAGGGGCTGAAGAACAAACGCGTCATCACGCTCGACATGGGCGCCCTCGTGGCGGGTGCGAAGTATCGCGGCGAGTTCGAGGAGCGCCTGAAGGCGGTCCTGAAGGAGGTGCAGGCATCGGAGGGCGACATCATCCTTTTCATCGACGAGCTCCACACCGTCGTCGGCGCCGGTGCTGCGGAAGGCGCGATGGACGCCAGCAATCTCTTGAAGCCCATGCTCGCGCGTGGCGAGCTGCATTGCATCGGCGCGACCACACTCGACGAGTACCGCAAGCACATCGAGAAGGACGCCGCGCTCGAGCGCCGATTCCAGCCCGTCCTCGTCGAGCCGCCGAGCGTCGAGGACACCATCTCCATCCTGCGGGGTCTGCGCGAGCGCTACGAGGCGCATCACAAGGTGCGCCTGAAGGACGCGGCCCTCGTGAGCGCCGCGGTGCTGTCGAATCGCTACATCACCGACCGCTTTCTCCCCGACAAGGCCATCGACCTCATCGACGAGGCCGCCGCGAAGCTGCGCACGGAGATCGACTCGGTGCCGGCGGAGCTCGACGAGGTCTCGCGCCGTGTGATGCAGCTCGAGATCGAGCGCGAGGCCCTGCGCAAGGAGCACGACAAGGCGTCACGCGAGCGCCTCGAGCGGCTGGAGAAGGAGCTGGCGGGACTCAAGGAGGAGGAAGGGCGCCTGCGCGCGCAGTGGGAGAGCGAGAAGAGCGCGCTCGGCGGCGTCGCCGAGCTGCAGGAGAAGCTCACCACGGCCAAGCTGGAGTACGACAAGGTCCGCCGCCCCGGCGCCGACTACGACCCGGCGCGCGCGAGCGAGCTGCAGTACAGCATCCTCCCCGGCCTCGAGAAGCAGATCGCCGCGGCGGAGAGCAGCGAGCACTCGCGCATCATCAAGGACCACGTCGACGAGGAGGACGTCGCCGAGGTCGTCGCGCGTTGGACCGGGATCCCGGTCTCGAAGCTCATGCAGGGCGACGCGCAGAAGCTCCTCGGGCTCGAGGACCATCTCCATCAGCGCGTCATCGGCCAGGACGAGGCGGTCCGCGCCGTCGCCGACGCGGTGATCCGGGCGCGCTCCGGGCTGAAGGATCCCAACCGGCCCATCGGCTCGTTCATCTTTCTCGGCCCGACCGGCGTCGGCAAGACCGAGCTCGCCCGCGCGCTCGCCGAGTTCCTGTTCGACGACGAGCAGGCGATGATCCGCATCGACATGTCCGAGTACATGGAGAAGCACACGGTCGCGCGCCTGGTCGGGGCGCCCCCGGGATACGTCGGGTACGACGAGGGGGGACAGCTCACCGAGGCCGTGCGCCGCCGGCCATACTGCGTGATCCTCTTCGACGAGATCGAGAAGGCGCACCACGACGTCTTCAACGTCATGCTGCAGATCCTCGACGACGGGCGGCTGACCGACGGCCAGGGCCGTACCGTCGACTTCAAGAACAGCGTGGTCATCATGACGAGCAACATCGGCAGCCAGGTGATCCTCGGCTACCGGGGGGGCACGGACGACGCCGCCTACGAGGCGATGAAGCGCGACGTGCTGGAGGCGCTGCGGCAGCATTTCCGGCCCGAGTTCCTGAATCGGGTCGACGAGATCGTGGTGTTCCACAGCCTGTCGCGCGAGCAGCTGAAGCGTATCGTCGACATCCAGCTCGGGCGGCTGCGGCAGCGCCTCGTCGAGCGCAAGATCGACCTCGAGCTCACCGCGGCGGCACAGGAGCACTTCGCGAGCGCGGGCTACGACCCGGTCTATGGCGCCCGCCCGCTGAAGCGCCTGTTGCAGAAGGAGATCGAGACGACGCTCGGGCGGAAGATCCTCGCCGGCGAGGTGCCCGACGGCTCGCACGTCGCGATCGACTACGCCGACGGCGGGCTGGCGATTCGCGTCACGCCCCAGGCGGCTGCCTAGCCGCGCGGACGGAAGGCGAAGATCGCGGAGATCCCGCCGCGGCGCGCGTGGGGCTCGCTTGCAAGCCCCCGACCGCTTGCGTACGGTTCGGGCACGCCGCGCGGGCGGCAGCGCGACCATGTCGTTTTCCACCCGGGAGAAGATCCTCGCGTCGGCGACGAAACTCTTTTCGGCGCAGGGATACGCCAACACGTCGCTGGCGCAGGTGGCCAAGGAGGCCCAGGTCTCCAAGGCGCTGATCTTCTGGCACTTCGCGAGCAAGGACGAGCTCTTCCGCGCCGCGCTCAAGAGCTCGCTCGAGCCCTACTCGATCGACGTGGTCGAGCTGCTCTCCGGCCTCGACGAGATCGACCAGATCCGCAAGCTCGTGGATCTCTACTACGAGTTCGTCAGCCAGAACGTGTACTCGGTGCGCTTCCTCCTGTCCCTGGTCGTGCGCGAGGAGAAGAACCTCGACGACCTCCTCGATCGCACCACCGAGCTCTACCGCATCTACTGCAATCTGCTCGCGGACATCATGCAGACGGGGCGCGAGCGGAAGATCTTCCGTTCGACCGTCAATCCGCAGGCCGACGCCGCGCTGGTGATGGCCACATTGAACGGCATCCTCGTGCAGGGGTTCCTCGGCAACGGGATCGAGCCGGAGCCGCGCGTGCTCCTCGAGCAGCTGAAGGTGAGTCTCGGCGAGCGCCTGCTCCGCCCCGCCTGATTGCGCTCGATTTTCGTTTGGCATATGGCCATCGCCGACATGCGCGAATGGGTGCGCACCGTGGCCGAGCGGGCGGAGAAGAAGATGCGGTCCAATGGCCGCGTCGGTCGCCGCGCGAACCGCGAAAAGGAGCTCTTCAGCCTGCGCGCGCGCTCGGTGAAGGGCCTCTTTGCCGACATCGAGGCCCTCGCGACGGCCGTCAACAAGGAGCTTCCCGAGCCGGCGATCCGGACGCATCGCGCGCTCAACCCGAAGAACCTCGGTGGCATCGAGGTGCCCGACGGCGCCCGGCTCGCGCTCGAGTTCCTCGAGCGGCGCGTCGAGGTCGTGGTGCAGCCGCTGGCGAGCGTCGGGGGGCGTCCGGCGCCGCTCGGCGGTCTCGCGACGGCGTCGGTGATCCAATACGACCGGACGAATCCCTCGGCGGCCGATTGGTTCGACATCGCGCTGCGCGAGGACGGCGCGTGGTCGCGGAAGGCCGTGGACGGCGGCGCCTCGCCGCCCGGCTTCGGCGAGAAGGACATGCGCACGCTCCTCGAATGGCTCGTCTCGTAGCGGCTCGCTAGTGCAGCTCGCGGCGGACGGCCGCCAGCGCCCCGCGCGCGAAGCGTGACTCCGGATCGATCGCCAGCGCGCGCTCGAACTCGGCGATCGCGCGGTTCAGCTGGCCCTTCGCCCAGTAGATCCGCCCGAGGTTGCAGTGCGGGAAATGGCGCGGCTCGTAGCGTTTGGCGGCGATCGCCCGCTCGAGCCACGGAACCGCCTCGTCCAGCTTCCCCTGCTTGAAGAGATACGACCCGATGTCGTTGTAGGGGTTGCCGAACTCCGGGTCGAGCGCGATCGCCTTCCGGCATTCCTCGATCGCGTCCTCGAGACGGTCCTGGAAGCTGTACGTCCAGCCGAGGAACGTGTGCGCCTCGGCGGTCGGATGGCACGCGATCGACGCCCGATAGCGCTCCGCGGCCGCGTCGAGGTGGCCCGCCATCTGCAGCTGATAGGCCTCGGTGAACAGCGCGCGTGCGCGCCGCACGGCATCCGCTGGATCGTCCATACGTGCCTCAGGTCCGCCCGGTCGCCTGCAGGAGAAGCGACACGGCGACGTAGTAGGCGGGATAGAGCAGGCTCGTCCAGACCAGCATCGGCGACGGGTGCGGCAATGTCCAGAGCACGACGATCATCACGGCCGCCCACACGGCGCCGAGCGCCAGGCTCGAGGTGCGGAAATGCCGCGCCCGCGACGGATAGAGGAACTTGAGCGGGGCGAAGACGAGCGCCGCCAGTGCCACGGTCCAGATCGCGGTGGCGAGAGGCGACAGCGACAGGACGAGGGCGTAGAAGGCGAACACGTTCCAGTACGACGGGAAGCCCCGGAAGTAATGGTCGGTCGTCTTCGCGTCGGTGCGGCAGAACCCGTAGGCGCTCGCGAGCAGTGGCGCCGCCGCGCAGGCAACCCCGGCCGGGCCGGCCGGAAGGAGGCGGGCGTCGTGCAGGATGACCACGGGAACGACGACGTACGTGAGATAGTCGACGATGTCGTCGAGCTTGGTCCCGTCGAACCAGGGCAGAACCTGCTTCACGCCGACGGCACGAGCCAGCGTACCGTCGATGCAATCGATGAACATCGCCAGCGCCAGCCAGCGAAACGCGTCGCCGAAGCGCTCCGCGCCGGTGGCTCGCAGCGCGAGGAACGCCACCACGACGCCGCTTCCCGTCAGCAGGTGCACGCCCCACGCGGCGGCCATCCGCAGCGCGCCGCTCGGGGGATCGATGCGGTCGAGGGTGGCCGCCATCCGATCAGCCGGCGAGCGGCATCCGCCCGCGCGGGCCGCCGCTGTCGCTCCCGGCGGTGTCGAGCGGCAGGGTGAGCACGATCCGCACCCCGCCCGACACGGGCGAGCGGATGTCGAACTGGCCGTGATAGTGCGCGACGCGCTCGCGCATGCCGAGCAACCCGACGCCGCCGAGCGCCGGCGTCCGCCGGAACCGCTCGACGTCGAACCCGACTCCGTCGTCGGCGATGGTGAGCGCGACCTCCCCGTCACCGACGCGGAGCTCGATCTCCACGCGCCGCGCCTTGGCGTGTTTGCTGACGTTGGTCAGCGCCTCCTGCGTCACCCGATACAGCAGGACCTCGATCGCCCCGGGGAGGCGAAGCTCGGAATCGGGAACGCGGAGATCCACGATGATCCGCGTGCGCGCGCTGAACTTCTCCGTCAGCCACTGCAGCGTGGGGATGAGGCCGAAGTCGTCGAGCATGGACGGCCGCAGCAGCTGCGACATGTTGCGGATCTCCTGCACGAGATCCATCACCTGCTCCCGCACCTCGCGGATCTGCCCGCGGTACTTGCCGCTCTCGCCGTCCATCGAGCGCTCGAGCATCCCGAGATCCATCTTGATCGCCGTCAGCACCTGGCCGACGCCGTCGTGCAGCTCGCGTGACAGGCTGCGCAGCGTCTCCTCCTGGAGCTGCATCCGCATGCCGCTCAGCTTGCGGAGCTCGATCTCGTGGCGGCGCGCCGTCTCGAACAGCGCCGCGTTGGCGAGCGCGGCCGCCGCTTGATTGGCGAGCGCGGCCGCCAGATCGAGATCTGGCGCCGGCGTCTCGACGCCGAACCCCGCGAGCACGATGCCGAGGAGCTGATCCTTGAAGACCAGCGGCAGGATGAGCGCGTACTCGCCGGGCTGCGCCGTGGCGGCGGCCACCTCCGGCGGGACGATCGCGGCCAGCACGTCGGCGCGCACGATCGTGGGCTTGGACGACTCCGTGCAGAGTGTGGCGAGGTCGATCGGCTCCGGAATCTCGAGCCGTCCGCCGGGACGGTGCCGGCGGACGGCATAGGCATCCACCGCGTCGCCCGCCTCGGGTGGGTACCAGAGGAGCACCAGGTGCGGCAGGGCGAGGGTCGTCAACGTCTTCTCCGCGACCAGCTTCAGCACGTCGTCCGGCTCGAGCGTGGAGGTGGTTGCGCGGGCGACGTCGTACAGCGACGCGATGTTGCGCGTAGCCTCGGCGACCCGTTGCTCGAGCTGGACGCTGTACCGCTCGAGCGCCGTGCGCGCATCCTCGAGCCGCGTCGTCATTCGATTGAAGGCGGTCGCGAGCTCGCCGACCTCGTCGTTCGTGCGCACCGGCACCATCGCCCACGACCCACCCGGCGCCTGCGCGATGGAGCTCGCCATGGCGGTCACGACCTCGATCGGCCGCGTCAGCCGGCGGGAAAAGAGGAAGCCCTGGCTGAGGGCCAGGATCAGCGCCATCACGAAGACGACGCCGCCGCGGGCGAGCATGCTGTCGAGCTCGCCCGCGAAGTCGCGCCGATACGCCACCGCGATGATGCGCAGCGACGACGCGGCGATCGGGGTGAAGGCGACGATGCGCGGATCGTAGACGCGGTCGACGAGATGGCCCGTGCCGCCGGTGAGCATGCGCTGCACCGAGGTGCGGCGAAACCCGTCGGCGGCGAGCGGCCGGGCGGTCGGCTCTCCCGTCACGACCGCGCCGCCCTGATCGACGATCCGCGCGTAGCCCGACGGCCCGAGCTGCATGTGCGCCGTGAGGGCCGACCAGCGCTCCGGACTGCTCGCTCCCGCCGGACCCTCCTGCTCGACGGCGGCGGCGAGATGGCGCACCTCGCTGAGGAGCCGCAGCCCGGCCTGCTCCTCGAGCACGCGCTCTCCCTGGCTGTAGAAGACGGTGCCGAGCAGCAGGAGCGAGGTCACGGTGAGGATGAGGGAGCACGCGAAGACCTTGGCGTAGAGAGGCACACGCCGTCCGGAGCTCGGCGCGAGCGCATGGACGGTGCCGAAGCGGCGCAGCAGCGGCGCCAGCAGCCATTCGAGATAGAGGAACGCGAAGAGCGCGCCGACCATGCCCGTGACGAGGCCGAGCGCGAGGATCTTGAGCGTCTCCGAAAGCGGAAGCTGGGCGAATACCCGCACCTGGAGCGCGCCCACGCCGTAGCCGACGAGGGACGTGACGAAGAGCACCGCGGCGACGCGCATCGGATAGTCGAGGATCGTCCGCTCGAGCATTCTCGCCGCGTCGACGTCGACGTGCTCGCCGCCGAACACCCGCTCCCATCGCCGCTCGATGCCGCGGAACCACAGCAACGGGAACAGGAAGGGACCGAGAAAGCCGCAGGCCGGAACCTCCCAGCCGTAGCAGAAGAGGACCCAATGGAGCTGCCGCTCGTCGAGCAGCCACGCGTACAGGGAGTACGGCAACCCGAGACCCCACCACGTACCCATCGCCACCAGCGGCGCGACGCGGATCGACCACCGGTAGCGGGCAGGATCCGGCATGGTGGCGGGACGCGCCGGCGTCGTGGCGCCGTCGGTCGGAGCACCGTCGTCGATCGCTACGCCGAGCGCCACGACTCAGAGCCGTCGGTCGACGAGCAGCGCGACCGCTTCGCCGCCGCCGAGGCACAGCGTGGCGAGACCGCGGCGGAGGCCGTGTCGCTCCAGCGCGCCGAGCAGGGTGGTGAGGATGCGGGCGCCGGATGCGCCGATGGGGTGACCGAGGGCGATGGCGCCGCCATGCACGTTGACGCGCTCGGGATCGAGGGCGAGCGTGCGGATCGCGTACAGCGCCACGACCGCGAAGGCCTCGTTGATCTCGAAGAGATCGACGTCACCGGGCGCGACGTCCGCGCGCTCGAGGCAGCGGCGAACGGCATCCACCGGCGCGATCGGAAACTCCTCGGGCGCGCGGCCGGCAGTGGCGGCCGCAACGACGCGCGCGCGCGGGACGAGGCCATGCTGGCGGACGGCGTCCTCGCTCGCCACCACCAGCGCGGCGGCCCCGTCGGCGAGCGTCGAGGCGTTGGCGGCGGTGATCGTTCCCTGCGCCTCGAAGCTCGGACGGAGCGTCGGGATACGGGCGAAGTCGACGCGCGCGGGCTCCTCGTCGGTCGTGACCTCGACGCGTGCGCCGGCGCGGCCCTGGACCGTCACCGGCGTGATCTCGGCGCCGAATGCGCCGGCGGCGCTGGCCGCCCGCGCACGCTCGTAGCTACGGGTCGCGAACGCGTCCTGCTGCGCGCGGGTGATGTCGTGCGTGCGGGCGCACAGCTCCGCCGCGTTGCCCATGTGGAAGTCGTTGTACGGATCCCAGAGCCCGTCGCGGATCATCGCGTCGACGAGCGGCCCCGGACCGAGCCGGTGCCCCTGGCGCGCGCGCGGGACGAGATAGGGCGCGTTGGTCATGCTCTCCATGCCGCCGGCGGCGATGACGTCGGCCTCGGCGAGACGGAGCGCCTGCGCCGCGAGGATGACCGCCATGAGCCCCGATCCGCACACCTTGTTGATGGTGAGCGCGGCGTGCGTGTGCGGCACGCCGGCGCCGAGCCCCGCCTGCCGGGCCGGCGCCTGGCCGAGGCCCGCGGCGAGGACGTTGCCCATGATCACCTGCTCGACGGCGTCGATCGGGATACGCGCGCGCTCGATCGCGGCACGCAGGGCCGTGGCGCCGAGCTCGGGTGCCGAGGCTGCGGCCAGTGCGCCACCAAATCCGCCGATCGGCGTGCGCGCCGCGCTGACGATGTAGACGTCACGCATGGAGGGCACGATGGGAGAATTGTCCCAACTTTGCGCGGATGCTTCAACCCGCGTCTTGCCGCGGCGCGAGGAAGTAGAGCTCGCCGCTGCTGTGCAGACGCCCGGCGCCGATCTCCGCTCCCGGCCCGTCGCCGAAGAACACGTCGACCCGGCCGGGGCCGCGGATGGCGGCTCCCGCGTCCTGGTTCACCATCACCCGCGTCAGACCCTCCGCGGGCGCGGCGGGCGGGACGTGCACGAAGGCGAGGGCGCCCGCCGGGTAGACGGCGGGATCGGTTGCGATCGTGCGGCCGCCGGTGACCGGTATCCCGAGGCTGCCGAGCGCCGCGCCGGCGAGCGGTCGGAGGAAGACGAAGCGCGGGTTGGCGCGCAGCACGCGCTCGCGCTCCTCCGGGTGTGCGGTGATCCAACGCCGGATGCCCTGCATCGACGCGTCCTCGAGGGCGAGCTGGCCCTCGGCGACGAGGAGCTTGCCGATGCTCACGTAGGGCCGGCCGTTCGAGGCCGCATAGCCGATCAGCCGCGTGTCGCCGTTCGCGAAGCGCAGCCGTCCGGCGCCCTGGATCTGCAGGAAGAAGTAGGCGACCGGATCGTCGACCCACGCCAGCACCGGCGCCTTCGCGAGGCCCGCGGTCTCGATCTCGGCACGCGTCGGGTACGGCACCAGACGGCCGCCCTCGACGCGACCCGTCATCGTCGTGCCGGCGGCGCAATCCGCGCCGAGCTCGCCCGGGGACGCGGTGACGAGATCCGGGGGGCGCCCCAGCACCGGGAAACGAAAGCGCGCATCGGACGCGGCGCGCGCGTCGATGACCGGAAGGTAGTAGCCGGTGAAGAGGACGGCCGGGGTCGCGGTGGCGCGATACACCTCGAAGCGGCGATCGAGCTCGTGCGCGAGCTCGTCCGCGCTCGGGTGGGCATCGAGCACGGCGACGAGCCCGCGCAAGGCCGCGCGCATCCGCGCCACGGGCACACGCGCATCGCCGAAGTCGAGCAGGCGGTCGGCGGGCAGCCGGTCGTAGAACTCGATGCTGGCGCGGACCGCCGTCGCGAGCGTCGCCGTGTCGGTATCGTCGATGAGTGGCACGTGGTGCGTGGCGCGGACGAGGACGGGCGCGACCGGTGCCGCGGGCGGCGGCAGCGGCGGCCGCGACGCCGGGTGACAGCTCGCCGCCAGCGCCACCGCCAGAGCCGCGGCCAGTCGCCGGGCGCGCCCGCGCATTGACAGGGGGTCAGCGCCGTGCCAAACGGAAATCGCTACGCTCTTCCCACGGGCGTGTGCGCCGAGTCGAGCGGTGGGGCATGTGGCCGCGTGCATCGCGGCGGGGGTGGTGGAGATGACTCCGGGAGTACGAAGCTTCGTGCTGGGATTCGTGTTCGGCGTCGTCGCCTGCATGGGCTTCATCACGTATTACGGCGACCTCGGCGGCAATTGGCTCATCGGCATGGGCGAGCGCATCAGGACCGTCGCGCAGACGCAGGCCCAGGCGCGCGCCCGATAGCCGGCACCCGCCGATCGCACGACGCCGCGCGGCTCAGGCCGCCTTGGCGTCGGCGTACACACGCTCGGCGGCGGCAACCCCGGCGCCCGGCGGTACGGCGAGGCCGTGACCCGGCAGGTGCCGCTCGAGCGCGGCGAGCAGGCGCGTGACGCTGGCGCCGCTGCTCGACTCCCCCATCAAGCCGATCCGCCACGTTCGACCCTTCAAGGGGCCGAGCCCGCCCCCGATCTCGATGCTCTCGGCGTCGAGCAACGCGCGCCGCAGAGCCGCGTCGTCCACGCCATCGGGGACGCGGACGCTGTTCAGCATCCACAGGCGGTGCGACGGCGCCACGGCCATCGTCAGCCCGAGGGCCTCGAGGCCGGCGACGAGCGCTCGATGGTTCAGCCGGTGACGCGCGAAACGCGCCTCCAGGCCTTCCTCGAGCACGAGCCGCAGGGCCTCGTAGAGCGCGTAGTTCATGCTGATGGGCGCCGTGTGATGGTAGACGCGCTCCTCGCCCCAGTAGCGCTCGATCATGCCGAGATCGAGGTACCAGCTCTGCACCGGCCTGGTGCGGGTGTGCAGCCGTTCGACGGCGCGCGGTCCGAACGTCACGGGTGAGAGCCCAGGAGGACAGCTCAGGCACTTCTGCGTGCCGGAGTACGCGGCGTCGATGCCGAGCCGGTCGATCGCGACCGGGCAGCCGCCGAGCGATGTGACGCAGTCGACGACGAAGAGCGCGCCGGCGTCGCGCGCGCGCCGGCCGGCGCCCTCGAGCGGCTGCCAGACGCCCGTCGAGGTCTCCGCGTGCACCAGCACCACCAGCCGCGGCCGGTGCGTGCGCGCCATGGCCGCCGCGAGGATGTCGTCGTCGACGATCTCGCCCCAGGGCGCCTCGGCCTTCACGACCGTCGCCCCGGCGCGCGTCGCGACGTCCACCAGGCGGGTTCCGAAGACGCCGTTCACGCCGATCACCACCTCGTCGCCGGGCTCGACGAGGTTGACGATGCACGCCTCGAGGCCGGCACTGCCCGTGCCCGAGATCGGCAGCGTGAGCGTGTTCTCGGTCTCGAACACGAGACGGAGCATGCGCTTCGTCTCGTCCATGAGCGCGATGAACGCCGGATCGAGGTGGCCGACGAGCGGCTGTCCCATCGCGGCGAGCACGCGCGGATGGACCTCGCTGGGACCGGGTCCGAGGAGCAAGCGTCTGGGAGGCGGGAATACGGCCATCGGCTATGGAGCGCGCACGCGGCGCGAGGCGGGCCGACTATTGTGGTAATGTCCCCTGCATGTCAATTCGCGCCGCGCTGGACTCGTCGCTGCGCCAGCGCCTGCGCCGCGATCTCGTCGCCATCGTCGGGGCGGAGGCCGTGCTCGCCGAGCAGGCCGACCTGCGGGTCTACGAGTGCGACGGCTACACGATCGAGCGCAGCGTTCCGTCGCTGGTCGTCCTGCCCGCCACGACCGACGAGGTCGCGCGCGTGGTACGCGCGGCCGCCGCGCTCGACGTCCCGTTCGTGCCGCGAGGGGCGGGCACGGGGCTCTCGGGCGGTTGCCTGTCGGACGAGGCGCCGCTCATGATCTGCACCAGCCGGATGCGCCGCATCCGGGCCGTCGACGTGCCGAACCGTCGCCTCGTGGCCGAGGCCGGCGTCGTGAACGCGATGGTGTCGCGCGCCGTGCGCGATGCGGGCGTCCACTACGTGCCCGATCCGTCGAGCCAGAGCGCGTGCACGATCGGCGGCAACATCGCCGAGAACTCCGGCGGTCCTCATACGCTCAAGTACGGCGTCACCACGAACCACGTCCTCGGCGTGGAGCTGGTCCTCGCCGACGGCGCGACCGTCGCGCTCGGCGGCGAGACCGAGGACATGGCCGGCTACGATCTCACCGGCCTCGTATGCGGCTCCGAGGGGACCTTCGGCATCGTCACGGCGGCCACCCTGCGCCTCACGCCCGTGCCGGAGGGCGTCACGACGATGCTCGCCGTCTTCGAGACGGTCGCCGACGCCACGGCGACGGTCTCGCGGATCATCGCCGCCGGGATCGTGCCGGCCGCGCTCGAGATGATGGATCGGACCATCGTCCAGGCCGTGGAAGCGGCCTATCGGTTCGGCTTTCCGACCGACGCGGGCGCGGTGCTGATCATCGAGCTCGACGGCCCCGCGGCCGGCCTCGCGGAGCTGGCGACCCGGGTGGTGGGCGTGTGCCGCGCCGGCGCGGCGCGCAGCGTACGGATCGCCGCGGACGAGCACGAGCGCGCGGCGCTGTGGAAGAGCCGCAAGCGCGCCTTCGGCGCGGTCGGCCGCATCTCCCCCAACTACTGCACGCAGGACGGTGTGGTCCCGCGGACGCGCCTCCCCGAGATCCTGGCCAGGATCGAGGAAGCGGGTGCGCGCCACGACCTGCGCATCGGCAACGTGTTCCACGCCGGCGACGGCAACGTCCATCCGATCATCCTCTTCGACGAGCGCGATCGCGAGCAGACCCTGCGCGCGCTCGCCGCGGGACGGGAGATCCTGCGGGCCTGCGTCGAGCTCGGTGGCAGCGTCACCGGCGAGCACGGGATCGGCGTCGAGAAGATCGAGGAGCTCGGGCTCACCTTCGGCGCCGACGATCTCGAGCTCATGCGCCGGGTGCGCGCCGCCTTCGATCCGCACGGACGCGCCAATCCGGGCAAGATTCTTCCCACCCCCGCGGGGTGCGTCGAGCGCCGCGTCCCGAGGCGTCAGGCGGCGCTGTGAGTGATGACGTCCGAGGCCGGTGAGCTCGCCGCGCGCCGCGCGCTCGCGATCGGGGGCGTCGTCCCGGCGGCGGTCGACGTGCCGGCGACGCGCGCGGCGCTGGCGGCGCGCGTCCGTGACGCGGCGGCCAGCGGCACCACCATCGTGCCGCTCGGGCTCGGCGCGCATCGCGGGATCGGCCACGCCCCGGAACGCTACGACCGGGCGCTTTCGACACGCGCCCTCGCGCGGGTCGTCGATTACGTGCCGGCCGACATGACCGTCACCGTGGAGAGCGGCACGACGCTCGCGGCGCTCGAGGAGGTCCTCGCGGCGCAGGGGCAGTGGCTGCCGCTCGCCGCGCCGGTGCCGGCGCGGACGACGGTCGGGGGGCTCGTGGCGGCCGACCTCTCCGGGCTGTTCCGCGCCGCGCAGGGCCGGGTGCGTGACTTCGTGATCGGCATCGCGATGGTGACGGCGCAGGGCCGCGAGGTCCGCGCCGGCGGGCGTGTCGTCAAGAACGTCGCGGGGTACGATCTGATGAAGCTCATGATCGGCTCGCTCGGCACCCTGGCGATCGTCACCGAGGTCACGCTGAAGGTCCGGCCCCGCCCGGAGACGTTGCACGTGGTGGCGCTCCGCTGCATCGGCCGGGACGCCGGGATCGCGCTGGCGGCGCGCCTCGCCGTGCCCGACGAGGTGGCGCTCGCCGTCGTGCTGCTGCTGTCCCCGGGAGAGAGCCGGCCGACGCTCTACTGTCTCCTCGGCGGCTTCGCCGCCGACGTGGCCGCGACGCGCGACGGGATCCTGCGCCAGGTCGACGAGGGCGAGACCGTGCTGGCGTGCGACGAGCGGTCGGACGGACCGATCGCGAGCACGCTCTTCGCGGTGGCCCGCGATCTCGCCCGCGTCGCGCCCGGCGACCTCGTCCTGCGCGTCGCGGCGCTGCGCACGCGCGCCCCGGGGGTCGCCTCGGCGCTGCTCACCGAGCTCGGCGACGGCGCCGCGGTGTTCGATCCGCGCGCGGGAGTCTTCACCGTCGCCGTCACGACCGCGGACGCGGCCGGCGCAATCGCCCGGGTGCGGGCGGTCGCGGCGCGCGAGCAGGCCAGCGTGACGATCGAGCGCTGGCCGGATGCGCTCGCGACGACGATCGATGTCTGGTCGCCGCTCCCCGCGGCGCTCCCGCTCATGCGTCGCATCAAGGACGCGCTCGATCCGGGCCGCACGCTCGCGCCCGGAAGGTTCGTCGGCCGCCTGTGAGCATCGATGAGCGCGATTCGCGCGCGGTGCCGCCCGGCGGATTTGCGCCCGAGAGCGCCTTCCTCGAGTGCGTGCACTGCGGCCTCTGTCACGGTGCGTGCCCGACGTACGTCGAGCTCGGCACCGAGGCCGACTCTCCGCGCGGGCGCATCCACCTCATGCGTGCCTTGCAGGAGGGGACGCTCGCGCTCGACGCCGACGTGGTCCACCATCTCGACCTGTGCCTCGGGTGCCGCGGCTGCGAGACCGCGTGTCCCTCCGGCGTCCGCTACGGCGCGCTGATCGAGGCCGCCCGTCCGTGGATCGAGGCGCGGCATCGCCGCGGTCTCGCCGACCGCATCCGGCGCCGGCTGGTCCTCGCGATCCTGCCGTATCGTGGACGGGTGCGTCTCGCGCTGGCGCCGGTCCGGCTGCTCGACCGCCTCGGCGCGCTCGCGTTGCTGCGCCGCATGGCGCGCCGCCTGCCGCCACGCTGGCGGTACCGCATCCATCTCCTGCCGGCGCCGCTCCGGCGCGCCGGGCGGATGTCGCCGGAGTATCCCCCCGCGGGCACGGAGCGCGAACGTGTCCAGCTTCTCGTCGGATGCGTCATGCCCGAGCTCTTCGGCGACACGGTGCGCAGTACCGTCGCGCTCCTCGCGCGCGCCGGCTGCCGTGTCCTCGTGCCCGCGACGCAGGGCTGCTGCGGCGCCCTCTCGCTCCACGCCGGGGATCGCGCCGCCGCCGCGCGCTTCGCGCGCGCCAACGTCGACGCCTTCGAGTCCGAGGATGGAGCGGTGCGGACGCCGCTCGTCGTCAACGCCGCCGGCTGCGGAGCCATGATGAAGGAGTACGGCGCGCTGCTCGCGGCCGATCCGCTCTACGCCGAGCGTGCGACGCGCCTTGCGGCGCGCGTCCGCGACGCCACCGAGCTGCTCGTCGAGACGGCGCCACGAAGCGCGTCGTGTCCCACCGCCGGCGCCCGGGCGACGCCCGTGCGGCGCGTCGCATATCATGACCCGTGCCATCTGGCGCACGCGCAGGGCATCCGGGCGGCGCCGCGCGCGCTCCTCGCCGCGCTGCCGGACGTCGTCCTCGTGCCGATGGCGGACGAGGACCTCTGCTGCGGCAGCGCGGGCCACTACAACCTCATGGAGCCCGAGGTGGCGCGTCGATTGGTCGCGCGCAAGGTGGAGGCGATCCGGGCGAGCGGCGCCGACGTGGTGGCAACCGCCAACGCCGGCTGCGCGCTGCAGCTGGAGGCCGGTCTTCGCGCCGCGGGTCTGTCCACGCCCGTCCGCCACGTGCTCGACCTGCTGGCGGCGGAGCACGCCCCGACCGGCAAGCGCCCCTGACCGCGATGCGCGACATGGGGACGGCGTCCGGCGAAATTTTGCCATGCCGGTGAGCGGCGCCGCGCGCTTCGTGCGCCGATCTCCGCGTCGCCGTTGCGCCCGCGGCCGCGGGCGTCACCCGCGGGCGTGGCACGGCAGTTGCTTTGTGGAACACTGCCGTGTCCGATCGCCAGTCCACGACCAGTCCGCTTTCGCAACAGATGTTCCGCGCGCTCGGCGCGCTCTACGTCGTCGGAGCGCCGCTCTTCGCGATCGTGGTCCTGCTGACGGCGCGCACCGGCCAGTCGATCATGGTGGCCGCGCTCCTCCTGATGCCGATCGCGTTCTGCTACGCTCCCATCGCGTTTCACCGTTTCGGCGAGGCGTTGACCCTCTGGCGCAAGACACGCGCACGCGCCAACGTCGGGCGCGTCCTGCTCGATCTCGGCCGCGACTACCGGGTCCTGTCGCGCTGCTCGGTGACCTCCGGTCGCGAGGACCACATCGCCATCGGCCCGAACGGGATCTTCGTGATCCTCGCATGCGAGGACGGCGGACGCGTGACCGCGTCGCAGCGCCGGGTGTTCGTCAACGCGCGTCTGCCGTGGCGCGATCTCATCGACGATTGTCGGGTGGATTCGCTGCGTGTCCGCGAGCGCGTTCGCGACGTCGCCGACCGTCCGGTCCCCGTCCATTCCGTGCTGTGCTTCGCGCGCGCGCTGGTGGCCGTCGGCCAGGAGATCCAGGGCGTCAAGGTCGTGCAGGCCGGACGCCTCGCGCGGCTGATCGAGAGCACCGCCGTCACGACACCGCTCACCGAGGCGCACATCGAACGGGTCGCCGCGGCCCTCACCGAAGCGCGCCGTCCGAAGCTCCCGCGCCGCCTGCCGCGGCGCACGCGGCGCGGAGGCAGCGCCGCTCCGGACCGACGGCTGGCGCTCGTGGCCCCCGTTTCCGCCCGCCACCGTGACCGCTGATCCACCGCCCCGACGGCCGTAGGTCCGTATTTCTGCATTGCATTTCCAAAAACCCGATGGTAGTAGCGCCCTAGTCGTGAGGAGCAGGTAGGTCGTCCGCAGAAAAAAGGCCGTGACGAAACCCGTCACGGCTTCGTTGTATGTGGCACAGAACCCCTCCCTCGATGACGACATCCACGGACGAAAGGAGGGAGTTCAATGGCAACCGGTCATGTGAAGTGGTTCAATCCTGAAAAGGGCTTCGGCTTCATCCGCCAGGAGAACGGCGAGGACGTGTTCGTGCACTACTCGGCGATCAGTGGCGATGGGTTCCGGACGCTCGAAGAGGGCCAGAAGGTCGAATTCGAGATCACCAAGGGCCCGAAGGGCCTGCAGGCCTCTAACGTCACCAAGGCGGCCTGACGCGCTGCCGCCCTCGCGCGGCGCGTAGGCGTTACCCTGTCCGCCCCGGGAGATCTCCGATCTCCCGGGGCGTTTTCGTTTCCGCTCGGCCGAGAACGCCAAGCGGGACCGCCGACGACGCCCGGGGTCTCGGAGAGGTGTGCGGCGACGCCGTCGAACGTGACGGTCGCGGCAAGCGGGTCGAGGTCGAGAGCGACCGAGCGCCTGCTCGTCGCACAGGACCAGCGCGGGAGGGCAGCCCGCCGGCGGCACCACGGGCGCCCGCGCACCAATTGTCACTGCCGTGGGGCCGCGCTAAATGGCGGCCATGGACGCCAAGGCCGGCGCGCGCGAGCGCGTCCGCGACACGACGCCGGAGCTGCTCGCCCTCAGCCACCGCATCCACGCACATCCGGAGCTGGGGTTCGAGGAGGAGCGCGCCGCCAGCTGGCTCGGCAGCGCGCTCACCGATGCCGGTTTCGCCGTCGAAGGCGGCATCTGCGACCTGCCGACGGCGTTTCGCGCCCGTACGGGCAGCGGCCCGCTGCATCTCGCCATCTGCGCCGAGTACGATTGCCTTCCCGGCATCGGGCACGCGTGCGGCCACAACATCATCGCGGCGAGCGCCGTGGGGGCCGCCCTGGCACTGGCGCGCGTCGCCGACGACGTCGGGCTCAGCGTGACGGTCGTCGGCACGCCGGCGGAAGAGGGCGGCGGGGGCAAGATCATCCTGCTCGAGCGCGGCGCCTTCGCCGGCACGCACGCCGCCATGATGGTCCATCCCGCGCCGATCGACATCGTCGAGCCGTCGATCCTCGCGTGCGCGCAGTTCGAGGTGCACTACGCCGGCAAGGAGGCGCACGCCTCCGCGTTTCCCGAATACGGCATCAATGCCGGCGACGCGCTCACGGTCGCGCAGACGGCGATCGGCCTGCTGCGCCAGCACATCCGGAGCGGCGACCGCGTGCACGGGATCGTCACCAAGGGCGGCGACGCGCCGAACGTCGTCCCCGCGGACACGCGGGCGAAGTACATCGTCCGTGCGCGCACCCTCGGCGAGCTCGACGACATCCGCGGCAAGGTGATGCGCTGCTTCGAGGCCGGCGCCCATGCCACGGGCTCGACGCTCAGCGTGCACGAGGATCACGCGCCGTACGCCGAGATGCTGCACGACGGGGATCTGGCGGCGCACTACCGCCACAACGCCGAGGCCCTCGGCCGGTTCTTCCCCGACCTCGGTGTGGCGATGCAGCGCGCCGCCGGCTCGACCGACATGGGAAACATCTCGCTCGCGATGCCCTCGATCCACCCGATGATCGGTATCGCCTCGCTTCCGGCCGTGAACCACCAGCCGGAGTTCACCGCCCACTGCGTCACCGAGGCCGCGGATCGGGCCGTCGTCGACGGGGCCCTCGCGATGGCCTGGACGGCCATCGACGTCGCCGCCGACGCCGATCTGCGCAGCCGCCTCATGCAAAGGAGATGACATGCCGACTCTGTACGGAATCAGCGCCTCCCCCTTCGTGCGCAAGGTGCGCGTCGCCCTCGAGGAGAAGGGCATCGCCTACGAGCACGATCCCGTCGTCCCCCTGAACGTCAGCGCCGAGTACAGGAAGATCAGCCCGCTCGGGAAGGTTCCCGCGTATCGCGACGGCGATCGGACGCTGGCCGACTCCTCCGTGATCTGCGCCTACCTCGAGCGGGTGAAGCCGCAGCCGGCGCTCTATCCATCCGACGCGTACGAGTTCGCGCGCGCGCTCTGGTTCGAGGAGTACGGCGACAGCGCGCTGGTCTCCGTCACCGGGCCGAAGATCTTCTTCCAGCGCGTCGTCGCCCCGAAGTTCATGAACCAGAAGTGCGACGAGGCGGTGGTGAAGAAAGCCGTCGACGAGGAGCTGCCGCCGCACTTCGACTATCTCGAGGGCGAGGTCGGCGAGGGCGGCGTCGTTGCCGGGACCCGGTTCTCGATCGGCGACATCGGCCTCGTCACGCATTTCGTGAACCTCAAGTTCGCCGGCTTCGGCGTCGACGCCAAGCGTTGGCCGAAGCTCGCCCGCTACGTCGACCACGTCATGGCACGACCATCGGTCAAGAAGTTCATCGACGAGGAAGCCCCCATGTTCAGCGCCTGAGAGGACCACCACCAACCAGGAGCGCCCGGGATGCACTCCCGGGCGCGAGGCCATCGCGAGCTAGCGAGCGGGGGCAAGATCACGATGTTCGAGGTCCCAGAACGAGTCCGGCCGATCCGACGGCGCGTGCAGGCGTTCGTCGAGGAGCGCGTGTACCCGGTCGAGCAGGTGCTCGACGACACCGACTCGGACGAGGCGGGCATCGTGATGCGCCGCCTCATGGGGGAGGCGAAGGACGCGGGCCTCTGGGCGCTCGGACATCCCAAGGAGATCGGCGGCGGCGGCCTGCCGTTCCTCGACTACGTCTACGTCAACGAGGTGGTCGGGCGCTCCGAGCACGCGATGATCGCGCTCGGGACGCACTCGTTGCAGGACTCCATCATGCTCGACCTCTACGCCTCGCCGTCGTGGCGGCAGCGCTATCTGCGGCCGCTGGTCGCGGGGGAGGTGTTCCCGAGCTTCGCCATGACGGAGCCGGCCGTAGCGAGCTCCGACCCGACGCAGCTGCAGACCTCGGCCGTGCTCGACGGCGACTACTGGGTGATCAACGGCCGCAAGTGGTTCACGACCGGAGCCAACCGGGCCGCGTACACGACCGTCATGGTGCGGACCGAGCCCGAGGCGCCGGCGCATTCGGCGTTCAGCATGATCATCGTCCCGACCGACACGCCCGGCTACGACATCGTACGCGAGACACCCGTCATGGGCATGCTCGGCGGCCACTGCGAGGTCGCCTATCGCGACGTGCGCGTGCCGCGGGAGAACCTCCTCGGTGAGCGCGGCCAGGGCTTCGTGATCGCGCAGCAGCGACTCGGGCCGGGCCGCATCTTCCACTGTATGCGCTGGCTCGGACAGGCGCAGCGTGCCTTCGACCTCATGTGCGCGCGCGCCAATTCGCGCGTCGCCTTCGGCTCGCCGCTCTCCGAGAAGCAGTCGATCCAGAACATGATCTTCGAGACGGCCGCGGAGATTCAGTCGTGCCGCCTGCTGACCCTGCATGCCGCGCACAAGATCGATCAGGGTGATCCGGCGCGCGTCGAGATCGGCCTCATCAAGGTCGTCGGGGCGCGCATGCTGCACGATGCGATCGACCGCGCCATCCAGGTGCACGGCGCCATGGGCGTCACGTCCGATACGCCGCTCGAGCGCATGTACCGGAACGCGCGCTTCGCCCGCATCTACGACGGTCCCGACGAGGTGCACCAGATGACCGTCGCCCGCCGGCTGCTGAAGACGTACCGGGACGGCGGGCGCTGGGACTTCGGAGCGTGAGGCGTTCGTGGAGGTGCTCACCGGCGGCTGTCTCTGCGGCGGCGTGCGCTTCGAGGTCGTCCCACCGCTCCTGCGCGCGAACCACTGCCACTGCTCGCGCTGCCGACGGCATTCGGGGACGGCGGTTTGCACGCAGGCACGCGTGCGGCGCGAGCAGTTCCGGCTGCTGCGCGGCGCGGAGCTGATCCGCGCCTACCAGGGCGGCGACGGATTCGCGATCAAGGCGTTCTGCTCCGTCTGCGGCGCGAGCCTCTTCGGCGGCACCTGGCCGGAGGGGTCGCAGGTGTCGATACGCCTCGGCGCCTTCGATGACGATCCGGGCATCCGACCGCAATTCCATACCTTCGTCGACTCGCGGGCGCCCTGGGACGAGATCGCCGACGGGCTGCCGCAGTACCCGGCGGGCTTCGCGCGCGATGCGGCGCCCGACGACGGGTCGCCGACCCTCCTCACGCACGTCCGCCAGATGGCGGCGAACAACCGCTGGAGCAACGCCAGGCTGCACGCCGCCTGCACGACGCTTCCCGCCGCCGAGCATCACCGCGAGCGCGGCGCCTTCTTCGGCTCGATCCATGCCACGTTGAGCCACATCCTCATGATCGACGAATGGTATCTCGCCGGTCTCGCGGGCGAGCGGCCCGGGGCCGTTCGCTACGGTACGGTCGTGCATGCGTCACTGGCGGCGCTCACGGCCGCGCAGGAGGAGGCGGATCGCCGGCTGCTCCAGTTCTGCGCCGGACTCGACGTGGGGCGCCTCGGTGCCACGGCAAGCTGGGAGGACGTCGACGGCGATCGGCACGCCGAACGGGTCGATCTCGTGCTGACGCACCTCTTCGTGCACCAGATCCATCATCGCGGCCAGGCGCATACGCTGCTGCTGCAAGCCGGGGTTGCCCCGCCGCAGCTCGACGAGTTCTTCCTGCGCGCCGACGCGCCACGGCGCGCCGGCGAGCTCGAGCGGCTCGGGCTCGCCGATCCGGTGCCGCTCAGAATGCCGCGCCCCTGATGCGCCATGAGCGCTCCCCCAAAGCCGTCGACGCCGCAGATCGTGCCCTACCGCCCGACGGAGCACGCCGCCGGGCTGCGCGCGTGCTTCGTCGAGCTGCAGGACTTCGAGCGTCGCCTCGAGCCGGAGATGCCGCCCGGCGAGCGCGTCGTCGATGTCTACCTCGAGCGTATGCTCGGCCGTTGTCGGACGTGGGACGGCGCCGTCTTCGTCGCGCTCGCGGACGGTGAGGTCGGGGGGTTCGTGTGCGTCTGGGCGCGGGTGCCGCCCGAGCCCGACGAGCCAACGCAGCCGTACGCGTTCGTCTCCGACCTCGTGGTCCTGGAGCGGATGCGCCGGCGCGGCATCGGTCGCGCGCTGCTGGACGCGGCCGAGCGGCACGCGCGCGCCCGCGGTGCCACGGCCCTGCGGCTCGACGTCATGGCCGCCAATGGCGCCGCGCAGCGGCTCTACGAGGGCGCGGGGCTCGCGCCCCGCCGTATCGAGATGGCCAAGCGCTTGCGGTGAGCGCGGCGCGACGGCCGACGCCGCATCTGCTACGACGGGTCGAGTGAGTCTCGTACCGAGGAGGCATCGCATGATGCGATCGACGCGAGTGGGGCTTCTGGCGCTCCTCCTTGTATGGGGAGCGGGCGCGGCCGTCCGCGCCGAGCAGACGGGTACCGAGCCCGCGCCGCCGCGCGGCCGCCCCGACGTGCGCTGTCCGCCGACGGTGGCGGTCGACGAGCGCGTGCCCGAGCCCCCCGACGGATGGAACGTGCAGCAGCACAGGACGGGACACCGCCTCGCCGGCGTCACCTTCTACGACGGGCAGCCGTCGGCCGACGCGTCGCTCGTCTACGACGAGACCGCGACCCAGGGTGACGACTGGATCGCGACGTGGCGTTTTCCCGCCAGCGCGGGCGGCTACTGGGTCGTCTGCCGGTACGAGGGCACGACGATGGAGCTCACGCGGGCGCTGCCCTCCGCCGTCACGGTCTGTCACGTCGCGTACGACAAGCGCATCGTCACCGATCCGCGCCACGACGAGGTGCGACGGATCGAGTGCGAGTGAGTCGATGAAGGAGCTGCGCACCGAGATCGCGATCGCCGCGGACAAGCAGCGGGTGTGGAACGTGCTCGCGGACTTCCCGGCCTACTCCGACTGGAACCCGTTCCTGCGCAGCGTGGCGGCAGCGCCGCAGATCGGCGCGCCGGTGGCGCTGACCGTGGCGCTCGGCCGGCGCACGCTCGACCTCGACGCGTCGATGCTGCGGTTCATGCCCGGTCGCGAGCTCCGCTGGGCCGGCCCGATCTCGCAGCTCAAAGGACTCGTCTTCCGCGGCGAGCACTACTTCATCATCGAGGAGGTCGGAGCGGGGGTGCGCTTCCTGCACGGCGAGCGGTTCGATGGCCTCGTGGTGCCGCTCATGGGCGGCTGGATCGATCGCACGCTGGCGCCGGCGTACGAGGCGATGAACGTTGCGCTCAAGCGGCGGGCGGAGGCCGCCGGGCGCTGACCGGGGATGCGCGTGACGTACACCTTCGGCGGCCTGACGCTCGACGAGGCGCTGTACGAGCTGCGCCGCGGACCGATGGCGGTCAAGCTCGAGCCCAAGGTCTTCGACGTCCTGGTGCATTTGTTGCGGCACCGTGAGCGGGTCGTCTCCAAGGACGAGCTCCTCGCCGAGCTGTGGCCGGGCGAGCACGTGAGCGAGTCGGTGCTGCCCCGCTGCATCACGGCGCTGCGCAAGGCCGTCGGCGACACGGCCGCGGGTCAGCGGGTGATCCAGACGGTACACGGCCGCGGATACCGGTTCATCGCGCCGATCGAGATCGCGGCGCCGAGCGCCGAGGCGTCGCTCGCGCGCGAGGAGGGTCAGGCGGAGCCGGCGCGCGGGATCTTCGCCGGGCGCGAGGACGCCATGGCGAAGCTGCGGCGGGCGCTCGCCGACGCGCTCGCCGGCTCCGGCCGCCTCGTGCTCCTGCTGGGCGAGCCCGGAATCGGCAAGACGCGCACCGCCGAGGAGATCGCGGTCGACGGACGACGCGCCGGCGCGCTCGTCCTCACCGGCCGCTGCTACGAGGGGGACGGCGCGCCGGCGTTCTGGCCGTGGCTGCAGATCCTGCGTGCGGCGGGCGCGGCGCCCGAGGCGTCGGCCGTGCTGGCACGGCTCGGCGGCGGCGCCGCAGACGTGGCGCAGCTCGTGCCCGAGCTGTTCGAGACGCCCGTCGAGCGGCCGGCGTCCGCCCTCGCGCCCGAGCAGGCGCGCTTTCGGCTGTTCGATGCGGTGAGCTGCCTGTTGCGCGCGCTCGCCGCGACCCGGCCGCTCGTCCTCGTGCTCGACGACCTGCATTGGGCCGACAAGCCGTCCCTGCTGCTGCTCCAGTTTCTCGCGCGCGAGATGGGCGCGATGCGCGTCCTGCTGGTCGCGACGTATCGTGACGTCGAGCTGCGCCGCCAGCATCCGCTCGCGGCCACGCTCGGGGAGCTGGCGCGCGAGCCGCTCTGCTCGCGCCTCATCCTGCGAGGCCTCGCGCCGTCGGACGTCGGGACGTTCCTCGCCACCGTCACGGGCGCGCCGCCGACGGAGCGGACGATCGCCACGATCTACGACATGACCGAGGGCAATCCCTTCTTCATCGGCGAGATCGTGCGCTTGCTGCTCGATCGCGGGCAAATCGACGCCGGCGACGACCCGGGCTGGGGGTTGACGTTGCCACAAGGGGTGCGCGAGGCGATCGGCCGGCGCCTCGGTGCGCTGTCCGAGGAGTGCAACCGGGTGCTCACTCTGGCGGCGGTGCTCGGCCGCGAGTTCCGGCTGGGCGAGTTGCGCGCCCTCGCGGAGCTCGACGCCGCGCGTTTGCTCGAGGTGCTGCACGAGGCGGTCGATGCGCGCATCGTCGCGCCCGTGCTGCGCGGCAGCGGCGAACGCGCCGTCACGCGCTACGCGTTCGTCCATGCGCTCATCCGCGAGACGCTGTACGAGGAGCTGACCGCCCCGATGCGCTTGCGCCAGCACCAGCGGGCGGGAGAGGTGCTCGAGGAGGCGCACGCCGCCGACCGCGTTCCCGTGCTCGCCGAGCTGGCGCATCACTTCTATCAGGCGGCGGCCGCGGGGCAGGCCGAGAAGGCCATTACCTACGCGATCGCGGCGGCCGAGCGCGCCTCGGCCGGCCTGGCGTACGAGGAGGCGGCGGGCCACTACGAGCGCGCGCTCGAGGCGCTCGACTGCGCGACGCGGCGCGACGACGAGCGCCGCGCGCTCCTGCTGCTCGGCCTCGGCGAGGCGCGCATGGGCGGGCGCGAGCGCGAGGCTGCGCGGGCGACGTTCCGCGGCGCCGCGGCGGTGGCACGCGTCCTCGGCCGTCCGGATCTGCTGGCTCGTGCGGCGCTCGGCTTCGGGGGCCGGGCCGAGTTCGGCATCGGACAGGACCCGGAGGTGCGAACCCTGCTCGACGACGCGCTCGAGCGGCTTCCGCCCGGCGACATCCCGCTCCGCTCCCAGCTGCTCAGCCGGATGGTCGGCACGGTGCCCTACGGCGACTCGATGGCGACGCGTGACGCGCTCAGCGCCGAGGCGGTGGCGCTGGCGCGCCGCGCCGGGGATCCCGCGACGCTCGCTCAAGCGCTGAACGCACGGCATTGGGCGTTCCTCGGTCCGGATCGCCTGGAGCAACGTCGCACGCTCGGCGACGAGCTGCTGGCGCTCGCCGCGGATACCGGGGAGAAGGCCTGGGCGTTCGCCGCGCACGACATCCACTTCACGGCGCTCCTCGGCCTCGGCGACATCTCCGCGGCCGACCGTGAGCTCGACGTGCTGGGACGCCTCGCCGCCGAGCTGCGGCAGCCGTTGGAGCAATGGTTCGTTGCCTGGTACCGGGCCAGCCGCGCCATCGGCGACGGGCGATTCGACGAGGGCGAGCGCTGGCTGCGCGAGGGACTCGCGATCGGGGAGCGGGCGCAGCATCCGGCCGCGGTGCCGGCCTTCCGTGGGCAGATGCTGTGGCTGCGCGGCGAGCAGGGACGCAGCGAGGACATCGCCGAGGTCGAGGACGGACTGAGCTTCCTCCTGCCGCTGTCGCCGGGCACCCGGCCGATTTTGCAGAGCGCGCTCGTGAACCTCTACGTCGACCAGGGCCGCGTCGACGAAGCGCGCCGCGAGTTCGAGACGGTCGCGGCGCGCGCGTTCCAGGACGTCGAGCGCGACGAGCACTGGATGGTGACGATGGCGATGGCGGCCGAGGCCGTCTCGGACCTCGACGACGCCGGCCGGGCGCCGCAGGTGTACGCGCTGCTGGAGCCGTTCGCCGAGCGCAACGTCGTCCATGATCTGCTCCGCGCCTACCGCGGCTCGACCGCGCTGTACCTCGCGCTCGCCGCGGGGGCGATGCGCGAGTGGGAGCTCGCCGCCCGGCACTTCGAGCAGGCGCTGGTGACGAACGCGCGCCTCGGCAGCCGCCCGTGCGGTGCGCGTGCCGAGTACGAGTACGCGCGCATGCTGCTCCTCCGCGGCCGGCGACAGGATCGAAGCCGGGCCCGCGGCCTGCTGGCGAGCGCACTCGCGACGGCCGGGGCCCTCGGCATGCGGCGGCTCGAGGCGAAGGTCGCCGCCACGACCGTTCCCCGATGAACGATCAGGCGATCCGAAGGAAATCGTCAACAACCCGTCGAGACACGGTGGTATCCGCCGGCCTATCGTCCGGGGCAGAGGAGGTACCACTCGATGGATGCGATTCCCGCCGTCGGTCCGCCGCCGCCCGTGCGCATCGAATGGCGTCGCGCGTTCCACGCGATCCGCGACCTGCTCGCCGACCCCGACCGCACGGAGCTCGCCTTCGAGGCGGTGTCGGCGGTGTCCGCGCGCGATTTCGAGCGCCTGTTCCGGCGCTTCCTCGCCGATCCCGAGGGACGGCGTCTCTTCGCCGAGCGTCCGTCGCTGCTCGCGGCGCTCAGCGATCGGGCCCGTCTCCGCGCCCTGCCTGAGGGCAGCTTCGGCCGCGCATACGCGGCGTTCATGGACGCCGCCCAGCTCACGGCCGACGGCCTGGTCGAGGCCGATCTCGCCTCCGAGGAAGCGCTCGGCGTCGACGTTCGCGATCCGGATCGGCACTGGTTCTCGGAGCGCCTGCGCGACATGCACGACCTCTGGCACGTCCTGAGCGGCTACGGGCGTGACGAGGCCGGCGAGGCCGCGAACCTGGCCTTCTCGTACGCGCAGATGCCGTTTCGCGGCATCGTGCTGATCCTCATCGCCGTGGCGCTCCACGAGCCGCACGGCGGCCGGGTCGCCTGGCCGCGGTATCTCCTGCGCGCGTGGCGCCGCGGCCGACGCGCGCGGCCGCTCGTCCTGGCGCGCTACGAGGATCTGCTCGCCCGGCCGCTCGACGAGGTGCGCCGCGCGCTCGGCATCGAGCCGGCTTCGGTCGCGCATCCCGCCGGCATCGTCGTCGCCCACCGACACTCGCGCGCGGCGCTGGCGGCGGCCTCCGCCGGCTGACCGCGCGCCCGGTGTAGAACCTCCGGCGCACGAGGGCGGCCTCCGTACGCGGACGATTGCGTAGCATCGCTCGGCGCGCGAGGATGGCCATGGTGCCGAGCCTCGTTCGCGTCCCGCGCTTCCGCCCGCCGTCGTGAGCCGCCGCGCGCTACGACTCCTGGCGACGCGAGTCGGCATCCTGCCGTGCTACGTGGACCAGGGCGGCGTTGTGCGCCACGCGACCGACGCGACACGGGTGGCGCTCCTCACCGCGATGGGCATCGCCGCGGCCGACGAGGGGCACGCGCGCGCCTCGCTGCAGGCGCTCGCAGCGGCGGACACCGAGCGGATGCTGGAGCCGTCGCGGGTCGTCGCCCCGCAGGCCGCCCGCTCGACGACGTTTCGCGTGCCGTCCGGGCGCGCCGCGGACCGCCGGCGCTGGTCGCTCGAGGTGATCGACGAGGCGGGGGAGACGCGGCGCGCCGAAGGCGTGCTGCGTGCGGGAGGCGCGAGCGTGCGGCTCCGGCTGCCACGGACGCCGGCGCCGGGCTACTATCGGCTGCTGCTCCGCGTCGGCACCGGCGTCGGGGAGCGAACGGCCGAGCAGGCGCTGATCGTCACCCCGGCGCGCTGCACGACCGCGGCCGATGTCGGCGTGCGACGGGTCTTCGGCCTGCTCGCCAATCTCTATACGCTGCGCGGCGGGCGCAATTGGGGCGCAGGTGATTTCGGCGATCTGCGCGCGCTCGTCGATTTCACGGGTGCCCTCGGGGGCGCCTTCGTCGGCGTCAATCCACTCCACGCGCTCGCCAACCGCGCCGACGAGATCAGCCCCTACAGCCCGCTCAGCCGCCTCTACCGCAATCCGCTCTATGTCGACGTCGACGCCGTTCCGGAGCTGCGGGAGGCGCACGCGGCGCGCGCCCGCCTGGCGCAGCCACGCACGCGTGCCGCGCTGGCGCGACTGCGTGCCGCGCCGCACGTCGACTACGCCGGGGTGATGCGGGAGAAGGACGCCGTGCTGCGTACGCTGCACCGCGTGTTCGCGGCGCGGCACCGCGGGCGCGGGACCGCGCGCGGCACGGCGTACGCGCGCTATCTCGCGCGCGAAGGCGCGGCGCTCGTCGACTTCGCGACGTTTCTCGCGCTGCGCGCGCAGCTCTCGGCCGATGGCCGCGTCCGCCGCGACTGGCACCGCTGGCGGCCGGCGTACCGCGATCCCCGCGGGCGTGCCGTCCGCGACTTCCGCGCCGCGCATGCGGAGGCGGTCGACTACCATTGCTGGGTGCAGTTCGAGCTCGATCGTCAGCTGGAGGCGGTCGCGACCCGCGCCGGCGCGGCGGGGCTCGCGATCGGCGTGTATCAGGACCTCGCCCTCGGATCGTCGCCGTTCGGCGCCGATCCGTGGGCCTTCCCGGGCCTGTTCCTGCAGGATGGGGTCGCGGTCGGCGCGCCAGCCGACACGCTCGGACCCGAGGGGCAGAACTGGGGGCTGCCGCCGATCGATCCGCTGGCGCTGGCGCGCGGCGGATACGCGTACTGGATTCGCCTGCTGCGCGCCGCGTTCCGTCATGCCGGCGCGCTGCGTGTCGACCACGTCATGGGGCTCTTCCGCCAGTTCTGGATTCCCGCCGGCCGCCCCGGCTCCGAAGGCGCCTACGTGCGGATGCCGTCTGCGGATCTCCTCGGCATCCTCGCGCTGGAGAGCCGCCGCGCCGGTGCGCTCGTGATCGGAGAGGACCTCGGGACCGTGCCGCGCGGGCTCGCGCGCGTGCTCGCGCGTTGGGGGATCCTCTCCACCCGCGTCCTGACGTTCGAGCGCGACCGCCGCGGAACGTACCGCGCGGCGCGCGCCTATCTGCCGCGCGCCCTCGTCTGCGCCAATACCCACGACATGGCGCCGCTCGCCGGATTCTTGCGTGGCCGCGATCTCGCGCTGCGGCGGCGCGTCGGCTCGATCCCCTCCGACGAGGCCCTCGCGGCCGCGCAGCGGGCCCGCGAGCGCGATGGCGCGGCGCTCGTCCGCCGTCTGCGGGCGGACGGTCTCCTGCGCGACGGCGCGCCGCCCTCCGACCCGATCCTCTGCGGTGCCGTGCACACGTTCCTCGCCCGGACGCCGGCGCGGCTTCTCGGCCTCGGACTCGACGATCTCGCCGGCGAGCGGGATCCCGTGAACCTGCCCGGGGTCGGGCTCGAGGCCTTTCCGAGCTGGAGCCGCAAGATGACGCGCGCGCTCCCGGATCTGGCCCGCGCCGCCGACGTCCGCGTGGCGCTCGGCGACGTGCCGCGCGTGCGCCCGCCGCCTACGGGGCGACGGTCTCGACCTCGGCGGCGAGGGCGAAGTCGCGCTCGGTGAGGCCGTGCGCCGCGTGCGTCGAGAGGGTGAGCGTGACGCGGTCGTAGCGGATCAGGATGTCCGGGTGGTGATCGGCGGCGTCGGCGATCGCGGCCACCTTGTCGACGAAGCCGATCGCGGCCGTGAAGGTCGGGAAGCGGAACGTCTTGTGGATCGCGCGCCCGTCGAGCGTCCAGCCGGGCAGGGCGCGCATGCGTGAGTCGATCTCGGCTGCCGTGAGCGGGGTCATCGGATGCGTCCGCGCGGTATTGGATTCACGACTCATGCCTACTCGGCCGTCGATGGTCAGGCAAGCCGACGCGGGGTTCGCGGCTAGTGGCCGCGCACACCCCTCCGCTATGATGGGCGTCATGGCCAGAGTCCGGACTCCGCAGACCGACGATCTCCTCGGCCGCCTGCTCGAGCAGGCCGGCGAGCTCACGCACCCGCGTCAGGAGCAGTACCTGCGCGAGATCCTCACGACCGTGACGCGTCTCGTCCGCGACCGCACGTCGCTCGGCGATCTGAAGCTCATCAACAGCGCCTTGAAGGAGATGCGCTACTCGTTCAAGGTGTTCGCGCCCTATCGGACGGTGCGCAAGGTCAGCACCTTCGGGTCCGCGCGTACGCTCGAGTCGGCGCCCGAGTACCGGCAGGCGCGCGAGTTCGCCGAGCGCATCTGCCGCGAGGGCTACATGCTGCTCACCGGCGCGGGCGGCGGCATCATGCGTGCCTGCCAGGAGGGGTCCGGGCGCGACCGCAGCTTCGGCGTCAACATCCGTCTGCCGTTCGAGCAGGAGCCGAACGAGTTCATCTCGCGCGACCCCAAGCTGGTCTCGTTCAAGTACTTCTTCACGCGCAAGCTCGTCTTCATCAAGGAGGCGGACGCGATCGTCCTCTTTCCCGGCGGGTTCGGCACCCACGACGAGGGCTTCGAGTCGCTCACCCTGGTGCAGACGGGCAAGTCGCGTCCCATGCCGATCGTCTTCCTCGATGCGCCGCGCGGCACCTACTGGAAGACGTGGAAGCGCTACGTCGAGGACCACCTCCTGCGCCGCGGCCTCATCTCGCCCGAGGACATGGGCCTCTTCACGGTGACGGACAACATCGACGAGGCCGTCGCGGAGATCAAGACGTTCTACCGCGTCTACCACTCGTCGCGGTACGTCGGCGATCGCTTCGTCATCCGGCTGAACGCGCCGCTCGCGCCTTCGATCGTCGACGAGCTGAACCGCGACTTCGCCGACATCCTGAAGGACGGTGTCTTCGAGGTCGGCGCCGCGCTCGCCGAGGAGGAGAGCGAGCCGGAGATCGCGCACCTCCCGCGGCTCGTGTTCCGCTTCAATCGCCTGCGTTTCGGGCGGCTGCGCGCCATGATCGACCGCATCAACGTCGAAGGGCCGACGCCCACCGCCGAGGCGCCCGCCAGCCACACCGCCGAGGGCGGCCTCGTCTAGTCCGCCGGCGCGTCGAGATCGACGATGAAGACGGCCGGCGGCCGCGCGGGGATGATCTAGCTGAGCGCCGGTTTGGACTCGGACGGATGGTCGTTGGCCGCGAGGAGGGCGCGCAGCAGCTCGGCCAAGGTCAGGACTTCCTGGTTGACGCGGACGAACGACTCGACTGCCTGCAGCCATTCGGTGCGCAGGCTCTGCTGGTTGTCCGAAGGCAGATCGGGGTTGAGCGCGACGACCTTGCGCATGCCGCTGAGCAGCCCCTCGGAGACGCCGTAGAGGTGACGCGCGATATCGTTGAACGTGCCGGTATCGATGACCATCGTCGGCGGAGACTCCAAGAACGATGCCAGGGCGCCGCGACGACCGGCGCGGGATTCCGCGGCCGGCACGCCGCTGCGCCGGCCTGCGGCGCCGCAGAATCTGCGCGACGTGCGGCGCGACTTGCACGGCTGCGATTTCCCTGGTCCGCGCGCCGGGCCTCGACAGGCGCGGGCGATCGCTATAGCGCTTGGCCTCACCGATGGACAGGAGTGCGAAGACGGCGTCGGGCGCACGAGCGGTGGCAGGTCTCGTTCTCGTGCTGGCGGTCGGCTGCAGCCGCTCCGCCCCGTTGGTCGAGCGGCGACCGGGGCCGCCCCCGCCGACGATCATCCGCGCGGTCGCGATCTACGACGGCGTCGCGGATCGGCGCACCTCGGTGCGCGACGTCCTCCTCGAGAACGGCCGGATCGCACGGATCGCGCCGCCCGGGACGATTCCCCGCGGCGCCGGGATGCAGCAGATCGACGGTGCCGGACGCACGCTGCTGCCCGGCCTGATCGACGTCCACGGCCACGTCGGCACCGGGACGGCGCCGCCCTGGATCAACGCCTGGCCCGATCCGGTCCGGACCATGCAGGCCTACCTCTACTGCGGCGTCACCACCGTGCTCGATCCGGCGGATCTCGCCCCGGACGCGTTCACGCGTCGCGACGCGGTCGCGCGCGGCGAGATCCTCGGGCCGCGGATCTTCGCCTCGGGGCCGATGTTCACGGCGCCGGGCGGGCATCCCGTACCGGTGGTGCGCGAGCTCACGCCGTGGTGGCTGCGCTGGTACGTCGTCCCGCGGCTGTCGCGCCAGGTCGCCACTCCCGCCGAGGGGCGCGCGGCGGTCGCGGCGCTCGCGGCGCAGCGGCCGGACGTGATCAAGGTGGCGGTCGACGCCGTTCCCCTGGGGGAGCCGGTCCTCGACCGCGAGACCCTGCGCGCGATCGTCGACGAGGCGCGGGCGCGCGGAATCCGGACGGTGGCGCACATCGGCACGACGGCCGACGCGCTCGAGGCCGCCGACGCGGGGGTCGCGGCGTGGATGCACGGTGTCTACAAGGAGCGCATTCCGGACGAGGCCATCCCGCGCTTCATCGCCGCCCACATTCCCGAGGTGGCGACGCTCACCGTATTCGACAGCTACGCCGACCTGTACGAGCAGCACCGCGAGGCGACGCCGCTCGAGCGCGAGACGGTGCCGCCGCGCATCCTCGGCTCGCTGGTGCCGCGGCCCCCCGGATACCGCCCGGCGCCGGCGTACGAGGCGTACTTCAAGCTGCTCGCCGCCACGCGCGAGGCCCGTCGCGACAACGTCCGGCGCCTCCACGCCGCCGGCGTGACCATCCTCGCGGGATCGGACGCGCAGACGGGGGTCTTCCCCGGCGCCGCTCTGCATCGCGAGCTCGGGGCGCTGGTGGCGGCGGGGCTGACGCCTGCGGAGGCGTTGCGTGCGGCGACGAGCGACGCGGCGCGCTTCGTGACCAATAGCCCGGACCCGGACTTCGGCTCGATCGCGATCGGCAAGGTCGCCGACCTCCTCCTCGTCGAGGGCGATCCCACGGCGGACATCGCCAACGTCTCGCGTATCGCCCACGTCCTCCTCGGCGGGGCGGATCTCGTGCGCCACCCGGTGGCGCCCTAGGTAGGCCTCGGCGAGGACCTCGCGATGATCATCGGACTCACGGGCGGCATCGGGTCGGGCAAGAGCCTGGTCGGCGCCATGCTCGCCGAGCTCGGCGCGCACGTGATCGATACCGACAAGGTCGGTCACCGCGTGTACGCGCCCGGCAGCGAGGGCTGGCGCCGGCTCGTCGACGCCTTCGGCCGCGATATCGTCGCCGCCGACGGGACGATCGATCGCAAGCGTCTCGCCGCGCTGGTTTTCGCCGACCCCGCGCGCCGCCGCCTGCTGAACGCGATCGTCCACCCGCTGATCTTCCAGGAGATCGGGCGCGAGATCGGCGAGCGGCGGGCGGCCGGCTTCACGGGGCACGTCGTCCTCGAGGCCCCCGTGCTGCTGGAGGCCAAGGGGACCGGGCTCGTCGACCGCGTCTGGGTCGTCGCCGCGCCGCGCGCCGCGGTGCGCGATCGCCTCGCCGGCTCGCGCGACCTGAGCCCCGAGGAGATCGAGGCACGCATGGGGGCGCAGCTCTCCGACGCCGAGCGCCGCGCCCACGCGGACCTCGTGATCGAGAACGACGCGGACGTCGCCGCGCTGCGCGCCCGGGTCGAGCAGGCGTGGCGCACGCTCGACGCACCGCGCTGATCCGGGCGTTCGGGCGACGACGCCCCGTTGCTTGAACTTTTGCACGTGTGCTAATTCTTGCACGCGTTAAAGTTTCTCCTGCGCCATGAGCCTCATCGCCGAGCACAAGGCCGAACGCCGCGCCCGCATCCTCGCCGCGGCCCGGCAGCTGATCGCGGAGCACGGCTTCGCGGGGCTCACGATGCGGGAGCTGGCGCGAGCCGGCCGCGTCTCCGTGCCGACCGTCTACAATCTCTTCGGCGGCAAGCACGCGGTACTGATGGCGGAGCTCGAGGAGACGTTCGCGGCCGTGGTGCGGAGCCTCGCGAGCGCGGGCGGCCGGAGCGTCGTCGAGCGGGCGTTCGCGATGTGCGAGGCCGGCAACCGCGACCTGCTCGCGGTGCCGGCGTACTCGCGCGAGCTGATGCACGTCTTTCTCGCGTCCGAGGCGACGCGCTCGCTGCGCCTCACGATCAACGATCGCTACGTCGCTCTCATGGCGGACGTGCTGCGGGACGGTCAGGAGGCGGGGGAGATCGCCGCCTGGGCCGATCCGACCGCCGTCGCCCGGCGCATGTTCGCGCACTACGTGCACGCGGTGCTCGAGTGGGCGGAGGGCGATCTCACCGACGACGAGTTCCGCGCCGCCACCGAGCTCGGGATGGCGCTGATGCTGCTCGGGCTGGCGCGAGGCCGCGCCCAGCCCCTGCTCGCGAAACGCGCCGAAGCCAGTCAGACGTTGCTCGTGCCGCGCAAGCGCCGGCGCGCGCGCAAAGGAGGATGACGATGGCCCACACGGTCACGATCGACGGGATCGATCTCTCGACGCCCGCCGCCGGGCACCTGCTGCCGCCCGCGGCCTTCGTCGCGCCGGCGGTGTACGACGCCGAGATGCGGCGCATCTTCGCGCGCGGCTGGGTCCACGTCGCCGACCTGCCGGATCTGCGTGCGCCGGGCGACTTCGTCGCGGCCACCATCGGTACGACGCCGGTGGTCGTCGTGCGCGATCACGGCGGCGAGGTGCGCGCCTTCCTCAACGCCTGCCGCCATCGCGGGGCGACGCTCGCCGAGGGGCGGGGCAACTGCGGGCGGCAGCTGCGCTGCCCGTACCACGCCTGGAGCTACGGGCTCGACGGCCGGCTGATCGGCGTGCCGAGTCGCGAGGAGTTCCAGGGCTGCGATCTCGGCGACGTGCGCCTCGTTCCCGTCCGTACGGCGACCGCGGGGCCGATGATCTTCGCGTGCCTCGACGAGACGACCCCGCCGTTCGCGGTCTGGGGCGGCCAGCTGAGCGCCGCGCTGGCCCACGCGCGCGGCGACCGCATGGAGCTCGCATTCGAGTACGTCTACGACGTCGAGGTCAACTGGAAAGTGTACGTCGAGAACGGCCTCGAGGGATACCACGTCGCGATCGTGCATGACGTGCTGAACGACTTCGTCGAGACGAAGACGGCGCGCCACTTCTTCGAGCCCTGGTCGAGCTACACGCACGCGTTCATCAGGCCCGACTACCGCGAGATGGTGCCGGCGCTGCCGCACCTCTCCGACGAGGAGCACACCTACGTGCGCTTCGGGCACGTCTTCCCCAACCTGATCCCCGTCCTCGCCCCGGCGGAGTTCTCGTATCTCCGCATCGATCCACGCGGGCCGGAGCGCATCCGGCTGACCGCGCGCAGCTTCGACCTCGGCGGCGAGCTCGCCGGACTGCGCGACTTCCGTCGCGAGGCGCTCGATCGCACCAATCAGCAGGACATTGCCGTCGTCACCCGCGTGCAGCGGGGGCTGCGCGCGCACGGCCTGCCGCCCGGCGTCCATGCGGCCTTCCTCGAGACCCGCATCGGGCACTTCGAGCGCATGGTCAGCCGGGCGCTCGCGACCGACGGTCCATTGACGGCCGTCGGCGCGGCCGAGGGTCCCTTCGACCGCGCCGCGCTGGTGGCGGAGCGCACCGACGCGCCGCCGTCACCGCAGGTAGAAGCAATCGGTTGAAGTTCTATCACTTCCATCTGATGCCGTGGCGGTATCTGCCCGCGGACTTCGCGGCGACGAACGACTCCGCGTGGGTGTGGTGCCCGAACAGCTACTACGATCCGCAGCGCGGTCACGCGCTCTACACCGAGTACATCGATGCGCTGGTGCAGGCCGAGGCGCTCGGCTTCGACGGCGTGTGCGTCGACGAGCACCATCAGAACGCCTACGGCAACATGCCGAGCCCGAACCTGATCGCCGCGATGCTGATCGCGCGGACCCGGAACCGGCTGATCAGCGGCTTCGTCGTCCGTGGCTCGCCGGAATACCACAGCTTCAACATCAACCCCACGACCACCCGGGCGCGCTTCCTCGAGGCGCACGATCTCTTCATCCAGGCGTGGACACGTCCGGGCCCCTTCGACGGCAAGTACTACCAGCACCGCTACGTGAACCCCTGGCCAGCGGAGGCCGCAGCGACGCGCATCGAGGGGTTTCTCGCCTCGACCTGACGAGCGGGTGCGATGCGGAGGGAACCGCTCGAGGTCGTGCCGCGCGGGCGGGATCGGCAGCGACGTCCCGGCCGGCGTGACACGCCGCCCGCCTTCTATCGCCTCGTCTATCGCGTCGTACGCAAGGTGCCGCGCGGCAAGGTCGTGACCTATGGCCAGGTGGCGGCGATCCTCGGGCAGCCGCGCGGGGCGCGCGCCGTCGGGATGGCCCTCGGGGCGCTCACCGGGCCGCTCGTCGAGACCGTCCCCTGGCATCGCGTGATCAGCGCCGCCGGGCGCTGCTCGCACCGCGACGGCTTCTGGGCGGAGATGCAGCGCGAGCGGCTCGAGGAGGAGGGCGTGCGCTTCGATCGCGCCGGCAAGGTCGACCTCCGGCAGGTCCGCTGGGGCGGGCCGCGGCGCGAGTGGACGACCGGCCTGCGCGGCGTGCTCTGATCGCCGTCGTCGTGCGTCGGCGGCTCGCCCGATCGTTGTGCCGCGTCGACCATCACGTATTTCCGCATGCGATCTCCCATGTTGTGGTCGAGGGTGGGGCGGCATGCCGGGAGGCCGAATCCCGGATGCCATTGTAGGCTCCGCCCCCGACGCCGTGCCGTGGTTCGTGGCGGCCTCACGCGAGGATAGCCCCATGAGGAACCGATCCCTTCTCTCCACGAGCACGCTCGTCGTGCTGTGGCTGCTCGCGGCGGCCGCACCGGCCGAGGCCGACTACCGCGGTTGCGAGCGCGCCATCAGTCTCGGTTCGGCGAAGCTCATCCGCCTGCAATACAAGGCGCTGCGCAGGTGCAACGACGCCGTCGTCAAGGGCGCCCGGCCCGGTCCATGCCCGGACGCGCCCGCGACGGCGCGCATCGCGAGCGCGACCAGCAAGCTGCGGGCGGCGATCGACGCCGGCTGTGGCGGCGGCGACGGCCACTGCGGCAACGCGGACGACGAGTCGCTCGCCGCGATCGGCTGGGACATCGGCAGCTGTCCGGACCTCGCGAGCGCGGCGTGCGGCAACACGATCCTCGACTGTGGCGACGTGGCCGACTGCGTCATCTGCGTCGACGGGGCGGCGGTGGCGCAGCAGGTCGGCGCCACCTACGGCGCGCTGGACGTGCCCGCCGGCTCGCCGTCGGTGCTCGGCTGCCAGCGCATCATCGGTAGGGCGACCGAGAAGTTCGCAAGCCAGTCCGTGAAGGCGATGGCCAAGTGCCAGAGTCGCGTGATCCTCGGGTACGCGCACGGTCCCTGCCCGGATCCGATCGCGGTCGCGGTGATCGCCAAGGCCGAGGCCAAGAAGGTGAAGGCGATCTGCAAGTTCTGCGGCGGCGCCGATCGCCGCTGCGGGACGGCGGACGATCTCGCACCCGCGACGATCGGGTTCGCCGCCACCTGCCCCGACGTGACCGTCCCCGCCGGTGCGGCGTGCGCGGCCCCGATCGGCGATCTGCAGGGGGTCGTCGATTGCGTCGACTGCGTCGCCAGCTTCAACGTGGATTGCGCCGCCGCGGCCGCGGCGCCGGCGATCGCGCCCTATCCGGCCGTCTGCGGCGCGCCCGCAGCCACGGCCACCGCCACGCCTCCCGCGGGCGCGAGCGCGACACCCCCCGTCCCGACCTCGACGCCGTCACCGTCGCCCAGCGCCACGCCGATGGGTGCGACCCCGACGCTCACCCTGCCGCTCCCGAGCCTGACGTTGCCGCTCCCGACGCTCACGCTGCCGCTGCCGACACTGACGCCGCCGCTCCCGAGCCTCACGCTGCCGCTGCCGACACTCACGTTGCCGCTGCCAAGCGTCACGTTGCCGCTTCCAAGCATCACGTTGCCGATGCCGAGCCTGACGCTGCCATTGCCGACGATCACGATACCGCTGCTGCCCACGGCGACGCCGGGCGGCACGACAACACCGACGCTCACGGGTACACGGACGCCGACACCGACCTCGACGCCGGTCTGCGGCAACGGGATCATCGAGCCGGGCGAGCAGTGCGAGCTGCTGGGCGGCGGGTGCAGCGGTCTACAGCTCTGCGTGTTCTGTCAGTGCGTCCTCTGACGCGCGCCTAGCCGCACCGTCCTGCCGCGGGTCCTAGCGGGCGCGCCGGACGAGCACGGCGCCGTCCAGCACCACCTCGAGGATGCGCTGCAGGTCCTCGATGTGCGCCGTCGGATCGCCCGCCACCAACAGGAGATCAGCGCGTTTGCCGGCGGCGACCTCGCCGAAGTCGGCGGCGTCGCCGGCGAGAAAGCGGGCGTTCGTCCATGTCGCGGCGCGCAGCGCCTCACCCGGCGTGAGGCCGGCGGCGACGAGCTTGGTGAGCTCCAGGTGCAGTGTGCCGCCGGGAAGATCGCCGGTGTTGCAGGCGTCGCTACCCGCGAGGATCGTGACGCCGGCGGCATGCAGCTTGGCGACGTTCCGCTGCCGCGCCGCGTGCCCTGCCGCGGCGGCTCGACGAACGGCGCCGAGGGCGGCGTCCGCGGCCGGATCGGGCGTGAGGAGGGACGTCATGAGCGCGGCGCCCGCGACGGTGCGCTCGATCGGCAGGAAATCATCGGCCGAGACGCGGTCGGCGGCGACGAGGTCCCAGATCGCGAGCGTCGGCTCCACCGCGACCTGACGGGCGACGATCAGGTCGACGACCTCGTCGCTGAGCTCGTCCCGCCAGGGGGCATGCGCCAGCGCGTCGACCCCACCCCGCACGGCGGCCGCCGCCTCGGCGTTGCTGCCCACGTGGGCGATCGAGCGTACGCCCGCCGTGTGTCCGGTCTCGGCAATGGCGGCGATGGCGTCGGGCGGGAGACAGGGGACCTCACCGGTGCCGGCGTCGATCGCGAGCTTCAGGATGTCCGGCCGCTCGGACAGCAGCGCGCGCACGGCGGCGCGCCCGTCGTCGGGCGTCGCGATCTCGCGCGTCGCACGCGGGATGACGTACCAGCGCAGGTACCAGGGGAGGAACTGCCGGAACACCTCCACCGGGTGCCCGCCGGGCGCGGTGAAGATCGGTCCCGCGACGTACATGTGCGGTCCGAGCCGTTTCCCGGCGGCGACGTCGGCGCGCGTGCGGAAGACGTCGGGCGTGAGGCCGCCGAGATCGAGGACGGTCGTCACCCCGGCGTAGAGGAAGGCGGCCAGATTGCCGTCGACGTCCGGCAGCGCGACGTGCTCCGGGCGATCGGAGCTGCCGCTCGTGTGCGTGTGCAGGTCCACCAGCCCCGGCAGCAGCGTGCCGCCCTTGCCGTCGAGCTCGGGAAGGCCGTCGGCGGCGGCGCCCTGCGGCGCGACCGCGGCGATGCGCCCGTCGCGCACCACGACGTCCCGCAGGCCCTGGGCGAGCGCGGCGCGCGGAGCGTCGAAGATGCGAACATTGCGGATCACGAGCGAACGTCCAGCATCTGCGGGACGTGTCACGAGCGGCGTCCGCTGCCGCCCGCAGGCGGAGAGGAGCGCGATCAGCAGCAGGAAAGCCGCGCCGGGAGGGGACGGCCGGCCCGGGTGCGTCCCCACGCGGTGCCAGGGGACGGCAAACCGCCTGACGGTGTCGTACATCAGCGGCGCGTAGCGCGAACTCGCTCCCGGAGCAACGGCCGGGGGCCGGAGCGCGTCGGCCTGTGGCTCGGCAGTGTCGCGTATTTCGTGTACTTCAGCCCGGAGGGCATCGGACATGACGACGAAAGAGCTGATCAAGCGTGCGCCGCGGTTCACGAGCCCCTTTCGCATCGACCACGGGCGCAAGTTCCGTCTCCGCGACATCGATCCCGCCGAAACGCTCCGTCTCGACTCCGAGGACAAGCCCCGCGCGAAGGAAGCGCTCGCCATGGGCATCGAGGCGCTGGCCGAGCTGCAGGACATGCTCTACGCGCAGGATCGCTGGGCGGTGCTGCTCATATTCCAGGCGATGGATGCCGCCGGCAAGGACGGCACCATCAAGCACGTGATGTCGGGTGTGAACCCGCAGGGCTGTGAGGTCGTCTCGTTCAAGGCGCCATCGGCGGAAGAGCTCGATCACGACTATCTGTGGCGGTGCATGCGGTCGGTGCCGGAGCGTGGCCGGATCGGCATCTTCAACCGCAGCTACTACGAGGAGGTCCTCGCCGTCCGGGTACACCCCGCGTTCCTCGAGGCGCAGAAGCTGCCGCCGGAGCTCGTCACGAAGCACATCTGGGACGAGCGCTTCGAGGACATCGGCAACTTCGAACGCTACCTCACGCGCAACGGCGTCGTCATCCGGAAGTTCTTCCTCCACGTATCGAAGGCGGAGCAGAAGCGGCGCTTCCTCGAGCGCCTCGAGAATCCGGAGAAGAACTGGAAGTTCTCGGCGAACGACGTGAAGGAGCGCGCGTCCTGGGGCGACTACATGCGCGCGTACGAGGACATGATCCGCCACACCGCGACGAAGGAGGCGCCCTGGTACGTGGTCCCGGCCGACAACAAGTGGTTCACGCGCCTGGTGGTCGCGACCGCCGTCGCGGAGACGTTGGGCTCGCTCGACCTCGCGTATCCACGTGTCGACAAGGGCAAGCGACGACAGCTCGAGGCGGCGAAGCGCGCGCTGCTCCGTCGAAAGGGCTGAGCCGATCCGCGACCCGAGGACGGAGGCATGACCCTACGGCCGCACCAGACGAAGATCACCGCGACGATCGGTCCGGCGTCCGCGTCGCGTGCGGTGATGGAGCAGCTGATCCGCGCCGGCATGGACGTCGCCCGGCTCAACTTCTCGCACGGCACCTTGGACGACCACCGCCGCAACATCGAGAGGCTCCGCGCGGCGGCGCGTGCCGCCGGCCGTGACGTGGCGATCCTCGCCGATCTTCCCGGCCCGAAGATCCGGCTCGGCACGATCGAGGGCGAGCCCGTCACGCTCGTGACCGGGCAGGGCTTCACGCTCACGACGGACGAGGTGACGGGCGGTCCCACGCGCGCGACCGTGAGCTTCCCGCGGCTGCCGCAGGTCACGAAGCCGGGCGATCAGCTGTTCGTGAACGACGGGTTGGTCCAGCTCGACGTGGAGTCGGTCGCCGGCGCCGAGGTCCACTGCCGCGTCGTCGTCGGCGGGGAGATCCGCTCGCGCAAGGGCGTCAATCTTCCGGGCATCGACCTCGGCATCGGCGCGTTCACCGACCGCGACCGCGAATGCCTCGAGGTCGCGCTCCGCTGCGGCATCGACGTGGTGAGCCAGTCGTTCGTCGAGTCGGCCGCCGACGTGGAGTGCGTGCGCGCGGCGGCGCGCGACCTCGGACACGAGCCGCTCGTGATCGCCAAGATCGAGCGGGCGCGCGCCCTCGGCGCGGTGGACGAGATCCTGGCGGCCGCCGACGGGATCATGATCGCGCGTGGCGACCTCGGCGTGGAGGTGCCGATCGAGCGGATCGCGATCGTGCAGAAGATGTTGGTGCGCAAGGCGTTGCGTGCGGGCAAGCCGGTGATCACCGCCACCCAGATGCTGGAGTCGATGACGCACAACCGGCAGCCGACGCGCGCGGAGGCCACCGACGTCGCCAACGCGATCCTGGACGGCACCGACTGCGTGATGCTGTCCGCGGAATCCGCGAGCGGGACGTATCCCGTCGAGGCCGTGGCGACGCTGGCGCGGATCGCCGCCGCGACGGAGCCGCACCGTCCGCGTTTCGAGCTCCGGGAGCGCATGCGAACGCCGTCGACGGAGGTCGCGCCGGGCCTCTACGATCTCCTGTCCATCGCCGCGGAGGCGGTGATGGAGTTCGACACCGCGGCCGCGGTCGTCGTCCCGACGCGCGGGGGGCGAACGGCGAGGAGCATCGCCCGCTTCCGGCTGCCGGTCTGGATCGCGGCGGTCACGGAGAGCCAGCGGATCGCGCGCCAGCTGCACCTTTCCTGCGCGGTGCATCCGGTCCTGCGGCCGCAGCCGATCACGGACTGGCGCGCCTTCGCGCGCGATTGGGTCGCCACGCACGGTCTTCCGGGACGCACGGCCATCCTGCTCCGTGGCCCCTCGCCCGAGCGCCCTGGCGAGAGTCACACCCTGGAGCTGATCCCGCTCGACGGCAACGGGGCGTGAGGATGGAGATCGCCGTGCCGGTGCCGGAGCGGTCGGTGTGGCTACGCGGTCCCGGCTGGGACGGGTTCTGGATGCTCAGCGGGCTCTGGCTCGCGCCGATCGTCCTCTGGCTTTCCCGCGGATACGCCGACCCGGAGGAGAGCCCGCTCGAAGTGCTCTACTTCGGGCTGACGGCGCTCTTCTGGATCGGTCATCGGTTGTGCAGCGCGTACCTCGCGTACTGCACCGAAGCGTACCGACCTCTGCTGCGGACGCGGCCGATGCGATTCGTCGTGATCCCGCTGCTCGTCGCAGCTGGATGCTTCGCCGTCTTCCTCCCGTCGGACGCCGCCTTGCCGTGGAGCCGCGAGGAACGCCTCGTGGCCTTGGCGATCGTCGACTACATTTTCGTGACGCAGCACTTCGCGGCGCAGCATTTCGGCGCGCTCGCCCTGTATCGTGCGCGCGTCGGACGCACCGGCTGCGCGCGCACGCGAACGATGGACCGGCTGTTCGCGCTGGGTGTCGGCGGCGTCCTCGTCGTGGTGGCGGACGTCCTCGCCGGGGCGGTCGCCTACCAGAACCGGTGGGTCGACCCGTGGCTCTCTGCCGGCTGGCTCGTATCGACGGAGGAGGCGATCCGCGCCGGCGCCATGCTCGTGCTGCTCTCGGCGACCGCCGCGATGCTCCTCGCGGAGCTGCGTGCGCCGCGATGGTCGCCGCCGCGCGTGCTCTACGTGCTCGGGGTCGCGGTCATGGTCGCGCTCGCGCTACGCCCGCGGAGCCCGTTTCTCTTCCTCGTGATCTGGACGTCGCAGCACTGGATCCTGGCGATCGGCCTCGCCTCTCGAGTGCCGCAGGCGGAGCCGGCCGCACTGCGCGGCGTCGTGCGCCGCGCGCTCCACGCGGTGAACGTACGGCCCTGGGCCCTCGTGCTTCTGCTCGCGCTCTCGTCGGTCGTTCTCCTGCCGCTGTTCGAGGTCGAGGCGAACCGGCAGGGAGGCGTGTACTACAGCGAATGGATCTTCGGTGCCTTCGCGACCGGCCTGCGGACCTCCTCCTGGGTTCCCGCGCTGGTCGCGCTCGGCTTCGCGACGGGGTTCATGCACTACCTGCTCGATCGCAGCGTCTATCGGCTGTCCGACCCTCGCGTGCGGGCGGCGGCCCGTGGTCTCCTCATCTAGGATTGCGCGGCCGTCCCCCCGTCGTCCGGCGGAGATTCCACCGGATGCCACGTCCGGTCGGGATTGAAGAGCTCCATGCTCTTGAACTGTTCCGCCGTGGTGGGACCGAGGTCCTTTTCGTAGACCACGCCGTCGTTGCTCACGATGAACGTCTTGACGCCGGTCACCCGATACTGCGCGGGCGCCGCGGCGAGCGCAAAACCGCCGATCATGATGCCCTTCACCACGTAGTCCAGGCGGCCCAGCGGCGCGGCGGGGCCCTGGCCCTTCAAGATCTTGAAGAAGTACCCATGGTAGGGGCTCCCCTTGCCGTAGCCCTGTTCGATCGCCTGCGCGACGTTCTCGCCGATCGGCCCGCCCCATGTCCCGTCGGCATTCTTCCAGGCCAGGCCATCCTGCTTTCCCGGCGTGCTGATGATGCGCTGCGCGTACTCGGCCACGCCGTTGTCGCCGGCCTTCATGACGGCATAGTCGTCCTGGGCCTCCACGTAGCCGTGGCAGATCTGGATGGCGTCGAGCTCGTTTCCGCCGATACGGCGGTAGAGGATCTCCCGCAGGCCCGCCTTCGAGTCGAAGAGCCACTTGCCGTTGCGATTCACGATCGGCACCGGGAACGGCCAGTCTTCCGCGCCGATCACCAGCGAGGCGCGGTCCGGCGTCTGCGGGTCCGTGACGATCGCCTTCTTCTCGCGCGCCTTCGCGACGAACTCCGCCGCCTTCTGCTTCTCGCGCGCGGGCTCGCCGATGTGGATGATGTCCTTGCCTTCAGGGCCGAGGATCGCGTCGAGGGCGCCGACGTCGTACCTGTCCGCGGCGTCGAGCAGCGCGTCCACCGCGGCCTGCGGCGAATCGAACGTCTTCTGCGTTGCGGCTCCGGCCGTATCCTGCCCGGGTGCTCCCGCGACCCGGGGCGGGAGCGCCAATAGACACGCGCATACGGCTATGAGCGTCCAGGTGACGCTCGTGACGCGATTCGAGCTTGGCAGCGGATTCATGTCCATTCTCCGTTTCCCAGCCATTGGTCCCGGCTCCCTCTATCGGCGCCGGCCGCCACCGCCGCGGCCGCCACCACCACGGCCGCCGCCGCCACCACCACCACGGCCGCCGCCGCCACCGCCGCGGCTTCCGCCGCCGTAGCTCGACGCTCCCCGGCTGCTGCTCGCGCGAGCGCTGCTGCCGCTGTAGCCGCTCGAGCCGCCGCCGAAGCCGCCGCGGTCTCCGCCTCCGGACCCTCTCGACATGTCCCGGCTGCCGACCCGGTCTGCTCCGCTGGCGCCGCGCCCGCCTCCCATGTCGCGGGTCGAGGCACCGCCGCGGTTGCCGGCGCTTCCGCCTCCGTAGGTGCTGGGACGATTCCCTCCCTGACCCTGCCGACCCATCTGCTGGCCCTGCTGACCTTGCCGCCCGGTCTGCTGGCGGGCGCTGGCCTGGCGGCTCGACAACGAGTCGCCGCGCGCGTTTCCGCCGTACTTGTTCGCGGTCGCTCGGTTACTGTACGGCGCGCCGCCGCGGTGCTGCGGATTGTGTTGCCACTTGCCGTTGTTCGCGTTCCCGCGATTGCCGCTGTTGTTGATGTTGTTGCGATTGAAATTGTTGTTGTTGTTGATCGTGACGTCGTTGTGGCCGCTCCCGCCCCAACCGCAGCCGTAGCCCCATCCGCCGCCCCAGGCGGCGCCCATCGCGACCCCGACGCCGAACGACAGCGCCATTCCCGCCGCGTAGTAGCCGGCCGGCGGGTAGTAGATGGGCGGATACGGATAGACCGGAGCGCCGTAGACGACGACCGGATCGTACGACGGCACGTACACCACCTGCGGGCTCGCCTGCTCGATCACGATCACCTGCCGGTTCTCGACGACCTTGGTCTCGACCTTCTGCTGCTGCGTCGTCTTCAGGTTGCCTTTGTCCTCGGCCTTCCTGCGCATGCGCTGCACCGCCTCCATTACGTCGCTCTGCTGGGCCAGGAAGGCGTTGCCCAGGTCCGTCGTCCATTGGATGTCTTCGGCCAGCCGTTTGACGACGTCGGGAAGCGCCGCCAGGCCCTGGATGCTCGGGTCCCAGGGTTGCTTCGACACCGCGTCCACCAGGGCTTTGTCCTTCAGGGTCTTGTTCCGCCCGAGCCATTGCTGGAGCTGGATGATCTCCAGCGGGTAGGTCGACGCGACGAGCACCTGGCCGAGGAGCGGGTCGGGATAGAGCGCGATCGGCGCTACGAGCGAGTCCAGTTGGTCGGCCGGGATCTTCGCGGCCTCCTCGTCCGTGGACTCGGCGCGCGCGCTCCGGGGATGAGGCAGCAATCCTGCGGGAACGAGCAACGCCGCGCAAAGCAGCGCCAGCGAGCTGCGCACGAGATTCCTGAGGCGTCTTGGTTGCATGGGGGTCAGCTCCTCCCTCGGGACCGATTCGCCGCAAACATGCTCTTCCGGCGGAGTGCGGGTCAAGACCGACGGACACCGCAAACGCGGTCCCCGTCCGAGAATCGATCGGACGGGGGTGCAGGTGCCGGCCACCCGCTCCGGCAAGCCGGCACCGCGTCCCACCTACTCCTTGATCTTCATCTCGATTCCGGACGTCCCCAGCGTGAACTTCACGCCTTTGGTGGTCGATACGAGATCGACGCGGACGCCATTCTGATTCTTGGCCACAACGGCACTGCCTCCCCCCGCGACGGTCATTCCGGTGCCGACGCTGGTGTAGTTGCCGTTGAAGTCCTCCAGCTTCTTCAAGCCGTACACTTTCCCCGACGCCGCCAATTTGGTGGCACCGACGTCACCGACGGACAAGCCGCTCACCGAGAGCGGATACTCCTTGCCTTCGTAGGTGAGCGTTCCCTTCGCCCAGGTGATCCCGACGCCCACCGCGATCGACCCGCCGCTCAGTGCGATCGTCGCATCCGGTTTCTTGTGCTCCTTGCCTTGAGCCACGCCGACGAACGCCAGCGCGGCGACCATCGTCACTGCCATCGTAATCTTTCGCACGATCCGCTCCTTTTGGCCGTACGGATTCGAGTTCGGCCTTGGTGTATGGTTACGTCTGCGAACGTTAGGCGACGCAGGGATTTTCGCAAGGTGTCCCCTTGCCATTTGGCGCCATGAACCGACGCGCGCGCTTGCGTTCCGGGCCCGATCCGGGCTGGCTGGCGCTGGGAGAATACGTGATGGAGCGAGCCCGATCCGTGGACGTGACGCGCGTGACGCTCCAGGTGCTCGCGATCGGCATCCTGATCGTCAGCACCTTCTGGATCCTCCGCCCCTTCCTCGTCGCCTTCACCTGGGCGGCGACGATCGTGATCTCCACGTGGCCGGTCCTGCTGCGCCTGCAACGCATGCTGGGTGGCCGGCGCTCGTTCGCGGTCGCGATCATGACGGCGGCGTTGACGTTTACCCTCGTGCTGCCGCTCTTCTTTGGCATCACGACGATCGTACAGAACGTGCCTCGTATCGAAGGCTGGACGAAGGCCGTGGCGGCGATGCCGGTTCCGCAGCCGCCCGCGTGGGTCGAAGCCCTACCGCTCGTCGGCGCGAAGCTCGCTGAGCGTTGGCGCCAGCTCGCGCTCGCCGGCCCGGCGGAGTGGTCGGCGCACCTCCTGCCGCTCGCGCGGCGGCTCGGCCTCTGGTTCGTCGGCCAGGTGGGAAGCGTGGCGGCAGTGCTCGCGCAGTTCCTGTTGACGGTGGTCTTCAGCGGCATTCTCTACGCGAACGGCGAGCGGGCCGCGGAGGGCGCCGAGCGGTTCGCCGCACGCCTCGCCGGTGCGCGCGGGAAAGACGTCGTCCACCTGGCCGGGTCCGCGACCCGGGCGGTCGCGCTCGGCGTCGTGGTTACCGCGGTGCTCCAGTCCGCGCTCGGCGGCGTCGGGCTGGTCGTCGCGGGTGTTCCGTTCGCCATCTTCCTGACCGCGGTGATGTTCGTCCTCGCCATCGCGCAGGTGGGCGCAGGCCCGGTGCTGATCGGGGCGACCATCTGGGTATACTGGAAGAGCGGCGCGGCCTGGGGCACGGGCTTCCTCGTGTGGGCCGTCTTCTGCGGGGCGCTCGACAACCTGGTGCGCCCGATCCTGATCCGGCGCGGAGCCGACCTCCCGTTGCTGCTCATCTTCGCCGGCGTGATCGGCGGTCTCATCGCGTTCGGCATCCTCGGCCTCTTCGTCGGTCCGGTGCTGCTCGCAGTCGGCTACACGGTCCTCCTCGAGTGGATCTCGGAGCCGCAGCTCGACGAACCGATGCGCTGAGGCCGCACGCACGTCATTCGTTGGCGCAAGTTGGCAAGAAGTCCGTTGGCGGTCCTGACCGTGCTCGGTAGCGTCGGTGTCGTGGGGCAGCCGAGCAGCAGCACGCGTGGAACTCGACGATATCTTTTCCGCCGCGGAACGTCGTCGTGGGGCCGAGGATTCGTCTCCATTCCACCGCCGTGACATGGGATTGCCGATGAGCCCGCGGCGGGTATCGTGGTGCGACGGCACCGTCGCGCTGGTCTGCGCGACGGCGCTGCTCGGGGCGTCCGCGTGCGGACCGCCGATTGGCGTAGTGCGGGTCGACGCGCGGTCGGTGCAGCGCTCGCTCACCTCGAATGTGCTCTCGACGGGGCACGCCAGCGAGTGGAGCCGCAACACGGTGAACGGCTGGGGGCTGCTCGATCTCTACGAGAAGGACCCGGCAGCGGCCCTCACGGAGCTGCGCGCCATCGTCACCAGCGGCCGGGGCGGCAGCTCCGAGCTCTTCGCGCTCGCCGAGCTGTCGTTCCTCCATGCGGAAACGGTGAAGGCGAAGCCGTATTACTTCGCGACCGCGGTGTACGCGTACGCATTCCTGACACCCGAGCACGCCGAGGACGCGCCGCGCGCGGTGGATCCGCGCGTCCGCCTCGCCGCGGATCTCTACAATCGCGCCATCACCCAGGCGTTCAAGGGACCGCACGGCACCGTCGACCTCGCCGCCGGCCGCTACGCGCTGCCATTCGGCGCCGTTGACGTCACGATCGATCCCACGTCGTTCGATTGGGGCGATCGCCGGCTGACCGACTTCCTTCCGATCGCGGAATTCGCCGTGCACGGCATGCGCAACCGCTACCGGTTCCCCGGCGTCGGCGCGCCGCTCGCGGCGCGTGCCGTCCCGCGCCCGGGTGTCGACGTCGACACCAGCTTCATCGGTCCGTTCGCGCGCGTGGCGGCGACGGCGTTCCTTCGCCTGGAGAACGTGCACGAGGGCATCGTCTCCGGCGAGCTGCGTGCGAGGCTGGAACTCTACAGGGCGAGCGACAGCGAGACGGTTGCCGTGAACGGACGCGACGTTCCCCTGGAAATCGAGGAGACCGCGACGATCGCGTCGCAGCTCGGGTCGGCGTCGCTGATGTGGGAGAACGAACTCTGGGGCTACCTCGGCCGCGGGCCGAGCGGTGTGAAGCTCCCGCTCCTCGTGAGCACGACGCCCTACGATCCGGGCCGGATCCCCGTCGTCTTCGTTCACGGGACGGCCTCGAGCCCCGGCCGTTGGGCCAACATGGTGAACGACCTGCTCGCCGATCCGTGGATTCGGCGCCGCTTCCAGTTCTGGTTCTTCATGTACGACACCGGAAACCCGATCGCGTACTCCGCGATGCTTCTGCGGGACAAGCTCACGGACATGGAGGCACGGCTCGATCCGGAGGGCCGTGATCCCTGTCTGCGACAGATGATCGTGATCGGTCACAGCCAGGGCGGCCTCCTCACGAAGCTCACCGCGGTCGACACCGGTGCGCGTCTCTGGAACGCCGTGAGCCGTGTGCCGATCGACGACGTGCCGATGTCGGCGGAGACCCGTGAGCTCCTGCGGCATGCGCTTTTCATTGAGCCGCTGCCCTTCGTCCACCGACTGGTCTTCGTCGCGACCCCGCATCGCGGCAGCTTCGTCGCGGGACAGTGGTTCAGCAGCATGATCAACCGCTGGGTGCGGCTCCCGCGCAATCTCCTCGCAAGCTCACGTGACCTGCTGGTGCACGGCCGGGACGTGTTCTACACCGGCCGGACGCTCGGCCGGTTGCCGACGGCGGCGGAGAACATGACCGCGGGGAACCCGTTCCTCGAAGGCCTCGCCGCGATTCCGGTGGTCACGTCGGTGCCGTACCACTCGATCATCGCGGTGAAGGGGCCGGGGCCATTTCTGGAGGGAAACGACGGCGTCGTTGCCTATCGCAGCGCGCACATCGAAGGGGCCGCATCCGAGCTCGTCGTGCGGTCGACGCACTCGACACAGGGCGAGCCGGCGACGATCCAGGAGGTGCGGCGGATCCTCCACGTGCACGGCGATGCGCTCAGCGCAACCGGTCTCGAGTGCGTGCCCATGAGCCACCGGGTACCCTAATCGCCAGGGACCATCCGCCGCGGTACAGCCTCGCCGCGAATGATCCGGGCGCGCGCGGACGAGACTCCCGCGCCGGCGGCGACGCCCGGCATGCTGCGCCCATTGGCAGCCGCCGCGATCGCGCTGGGCTGCCTCGGTGGCGCATCGATCAACTCGTTCATCGATCATCCGACCGGCGGGTTCCACCTCGCCCACGAGAACTGGTTCGGGGAACACACGTACGCGGGCGGCGCCGACAAGGTGTCGCATTTCGTTGCGTTCGATCTCATCGCCCGGGAGCTCGCCGGTGTGTATGGCGTGAAGGGCTACCCGCGCGGCGCGATTCCAGACCGCGAGCGTCAGGTCGGATTCGAACTCGGGTTGAATCTCGGCGAGATGCTGAGCGCCGTGGACGTCACCCGCGAGAAGTGGTGGGGCTTCCTCGCGCACGTCGTCGCCGACGATTTCCGCATCCCGTACACCGCCGGCGGGTTCCGCTACGACTTGAACCATGCCCGGTGGCGCGGGCCGAACACCGGTGAGGGTTGCGGCGCATGCCGCTGAGCCCCGCACCTCGATGCAACGATCGTCGGCGTCCTCAACCGCTCGCGACGAGCCGTGCCATGGTCTCTTCCATGCGGACGCGACGGAACGCCCGTGGCGGGCATCCCGCCCAACGTCGGAACGCGCGCGAGAAATGCGCCGGATCGGAGTAGCCGACCCGCCGCGAGATGTCCCGCAGCGTAGCCGTCCCGTCGGCGAGGAGACGCGCCGCGGCGGCGAACCGCGCGTTCGCGACCAGCTCCGTGTAGCGCGTACCGGCGTCCTCCAGGCGGCGCTGGAGCGTCCGGGTGCTGGTACCGATCCATCTCGCGACGAAGCGGATGTCGGCGTCGCCGCCCATGAGCGCGGTGCGAACGACCTGTGTGATCGCCGTGGGAAGGTCGTGGGCGGCCGCGGACGCCATCCAGCGCTCCAGATCTGCGGGCTGCGGCGCCGCGGCCGTCGGCATCGGGAGCGGCCGACGCAGCAGCGATCGCGGAAACGTGATGGTCCACGTCGGCTGATCGAAGACGAGCCTGCTGCTGCGGAACATCGGGAGGTCGGCGATAGCCCGCGGCATCCCTTTCTTGAGATGAATGACCGGCCGCCATTCCGGGGCGGCGATCGATTTCAGGAGCCGCAGCGTCGTGCAGAGCGAGAACTGCTCGGCTTGTTGATGCCGGTCGTCGAGGTGCGTCGGAAACCGATGCCAGAGCCGTACGGCATTCCCGGTCTCCGTCAGCCAGAAGCTCTCACCCGAGAAGTACGGCCGCGCTATCTTCGCTGCCGTCGCCAGCGCGTCGCCGAGCGTGGACGCGGCGGCGACGCGACGGCCGAAGAGCCCGAGGCTTTCGAGCGGCGTCGCGTGGCCGGCGCGCGCCCCGAGCGTCTCGTTGCCGTCGAGGCGGCCGGCGTGATCGAGGAACCGTGCCACCGCCGGATACGGCAGGAGCAGCTCCGGGTCGTCGAAGACGGCCGACGGGAGCTGGGCGCTGCGCAGGATCTCGTCGACCCGGACGCCGGAATCCAGGAGGAAGTCGCGTATCGGGATGATCGAGGCGATCCTGATGAGCGGGATGCGCTGCTTCATGCGCGTACCCGCGCGGAAGAGCATTTCGTGTGTCTCGGGCGCATGCCTCCTGAGCAGAGCACGTTGTATGCCGTGTGATCTCGCGAGGGGGGATCGCGACTTCGTGCATAGATGGCCGGTGAGGGGCTTCCCGCGCCCCGGAAGGTCGCAGCGACCGTTCTCGGGCATGGGAATGGTGCGGGCCAGTCGAATCCCTTGCCCGCGGAGAGGTCCCGTGCCCATGCACGTCCGCACGCGAGGAGGCGGCCGATGGGCCCTGAGCCTCTAGGCCATGCGTCGCGTCGTCTCGACGCCTATCGATCCACGCCGGCGCGCGCGTCCACCAGTGCCTGATCGAAGGCCTCGAGCCGGGTCAGGCCGCGGCGCGGATACTCGAAGTCGAGGATGACGTAGGGCGTGAGCGCGGTCACGGCGGCGAACGCGATCATGTGCGGCCATTTGCGCCGGGTCCCGGATGCCATAGCCGCGTGGTGCCCACGTCGAACACGGCGTTCAGGGCCGGCAGAAGCAGGATGGTGCACGGCTGCGGCGCCGCCCTGGCGCACGCCGCGACCGCCTGCGACCAGAGCTCGGTCTGCAGCGCCGTCGATTCGGCGAGCGTTTCGCGCGCAGCCTCTATGGTTTGCTGACGATAGCCGGCAATGCGCGCATCGACGTAGCGGCAGGCTCCGATCGCCGACGGCGGGCGCGTGCCGCCGCCGGTTTGCGCTCGGCGGCGGCACGGCATCGTGGCCGCGGACGTTGCCGGACTCAAGTCCGGCGTGGTGGTATCACCGACCGGCGACGTGCAGCTCGACGCGCCGGTTCTGCGCGCGTCCGTCGGCGGTCGCATTGCTGGCGACCGGCTGCGACTCGCCCATGCCCCGGAGCGTCATGCGGCTCCGCGCGATGCCGCCCCGGGCGAGGTAGTCCGCGACCGCGCGGGCGCGCCGCTCGGAGAGGCGCTGATTGTAGGCGTCGCTGCCGATCGCGTCGGTATGGCCTTCGACCTCGATGTCGACGTCACGCTCCTCCTCGAGCGTGCGGACGGCCTCGTCGAGGATCGGGCGCGCGTCGGCGCGGATCGCCGCCTTGTCGAAGTCGAAGTTCACGCCGCGCAGCACGATCTTCCGCGCCGGCCGCGGCGCAGGCGGCGGGGGTGGCGGCGGGATCTCCGCAGGCGGCGGCGGAGGCGCCGGCTGGAAGACCCGCTGGAAGGTGAATCCTGCGAGCGCCAGCTGGCGTGCCACGTCCGAGTGCGGCGACGCGACCAGGTTCATGTAGTCGTACCGCCCGAAGAGGCCGACCGTCGTGTCGCGGACCACCGTGAAGCGCAGGCCGCCGCCGGCGTTGAACCCGGCGCCGTCGTCGCTCATCGGGCCGCTCATGTCACGGTAGTAGCCGCCTTTCGCCCCCACGTACGTCTCGACGATCCCCGTCGCCAGGGACAGCTCCGGTCCCCCGGTGATGCTGAAGAGGCTGGAGAGGTCGTCGCCGGTTCCGCCGTCGAAGCGCCCCTTCTGCGTCTCGAAGAACATGAACTGCGGATTCGCGACGATCGACAACGCGAGCTCATCGGTGAGGTCGAATTGATACCCACCCCAGAATCCGGCCGTGCCCCCAACGTCGTGTTGGACCGTGCGCCGATACTTGTCGAGGGGTATCGCCGCGCCGACGTTGGCGCCGATCACCGGGCCGTCGGCTCGCGCGGGCACGATCGACGTGAACGACAGCGCGCACGCGAACCCGAACAGGGCCGTCAACAACATCGCTCGTTTGCGCATAGCCTCCTCCTGTGCCTCTCTTCGTTGGTGTTCTGCCTAAGCTTTATAATCAAGCGTCCGAGACACAAGGCGCAGTCTTGCCATATCGCGCCACGACGTCGAGCTTGAGCGGTTGGATCACCCGCGCGCTTCTGGCAGAAGTTCGAGCATGCGCAACCATCCCGTACGTTTCGGCGTCCAGACCGGCCAGCAGATGGTCGAGTGGTCCCGGATGCTCGCGCTCTGGCGGAGCGTCGATGCCTGGGGCTACGACTCGCTCTGGAACTTCGACCACTTCTACCCGATCTTCGTGCCGCCGGACGGACCGTGCCTCGAGGGGTGGACGACGCTCGCGGCGTTGGCGCAAGCGACGTCGCGCGCACGCGTCGGCACCCTGGTGAGCGGCAACACGTATCGCCATCCGTGCGTCACGGCGAAGATGGCCGCGACGCTCGATCACGTGAGCGGCGGCCGCTTCAACCTCGGCATCGGCGCCGGCTGGTTCGAACTCGAGCACCGCAACTTCGGCATCGACTTCAAGTCGGTGCGCGGCCGCCTCGACGCGCTCGACGAGTCGTGCCGCATCATCAAGGGCATGTTCACCGAGGAGCGGACGACGTTCCACGGCAAGCACTACACGGTGACGGAGGCGATCGGCCTGCCGAAGCCGCTGCAGCGGCCGCATCCGCCGATCATGATCGGCGGCACCGGCGAGAAGGTGCTGCTGCGGATCGTGGCCGAGCACGCCGACATGTGGAACTCCTACGGCACGGCGGAGCGCATGGGCGAGCTGATCGACATCATCCGCCGGCACGGAGACGCGGTCGGCCGCGACACCGACGCGATCGAGAAGACGGTGATGATGCCGCTCTGCTATCGCGCGTCGAAGGACCGCGAGCAGTTCGTCTGCTCGGTGGCCGCCGCCACCAGCCAGACGACCCCCGAGGCGGCGCGGGCGCGCGTCATGATCGGCGACGCGCAGGAATGTCTCGCGACGATCGAGCGCTACACGCGTGTCGGCGTGACGCACTTCATCTTCATGACGTTCGCCCCCTACGTCGAGGAGGAGATCCAGCGCTTCGCGGAGGAGGTGATCCCGCGGGTGCGGTCGTAGCGGCGGCTCAGGCGAGGTCGAAGAGCAGGAGCTCGCTGCGGCCGGCGCCGCCGTCGGCGACGATCTCCAGCGCGTGCTGGTCCGCGACCGCCGCGCCGTCGCCGGCACCGAGCACGGCATCGTCGAGGCGCACGCGTCCGTCCGTGACCTGCACCCAGGCGTAGCGGCCCGGCGCGAGCGCGTGCGTGACGCGCTCGCCGGCGCCGAGGACCGCGGCGTGGATCCGGACGTCCTGGTGCACCCGCACCGAGCCCTCCGTGCCGTCGTGCGACACGATGAGCCGGAGGCGCCCGCGATGCTCCGCTTCGGGAAAGGCCTTCTGCTCGTACTCGGGCCGCAGGCCGCGGGTTTCGGGCAGAATCCAGAATCTGCAGCAGGTGCACCGGCTCGTGGCGCGACGCATTGTACTCGCTGTGGGTGATGCCGGTGCCGGCGCTCATCCGTTGCACGTCGCCCGGACGGATCGTCGATCCCGTGCCCATGCTGTCGGCGTGGGCGAGGGCGCCCGCGAGGACGAACGTGACGATCTCCATGTCCGCGTGCGGATGCGTCGGGAAGCCGCGGCCGGGCTGCACGCGGTCTTCGTTGATGACCCGCAGCGCGCGGAAGCCCATGTGCGCCGGATCGTGGTAGTCGCCGAAGGAGAAGGTGTGGAACGTATCGAGCCAGCCGTGATCGAAGTGGCCGCGCTCGGCGCTCGGGCGAAGGGTGATCATCGAGACGGCTCCTCTGAGACAGTGCTGGGTCGCTGCAAGTGTGGCGAACGGCGCGTGTCTGCGCAACCGTGCCGGCGGCAATGGACCTCCCGGCGATCTTTCTGTACTTCCCCGGTGGTATGTCGAAAGGACCGCTGCCGCCGCCGCGGAAGCTCGTCGATCCGCGGCTGCGCCGGACGATCGTCCGCGAGGGCGCGCCGCGCCGCGTCCTCGGCGACATCTACCATGCGCTGCTGAACGCGCACTGGTCGGTCCTGTTCGCGCTCTTTGCCGTCTACTATCTGGTGGCGAATACGTTGTTCGCGCTGGCGTATCTCGCGGGCGGCGACGACCTCGCGAACGCGCGCCCGGGCTCGTTCGCCGACGACTTCTTCTTCAGCGTCCAGACGCTGGCGACGATCGGCTACGGCTCGATCTGGCCGAAGACGCTGTATGCCAACGTGCTGGTGGCGCTCGAGGCCCTGATCGGCGTGACCGGCTTCGCCCTGGCCGCGGGCCTCTTCTTCGCCAAGTTCTCGCGGCCGACGGCACGGGTGCTGTTCAGCAAGGTCGCCGTGATCACGGCGCGCGACGGTGTCCCGTCGTTGATGGTGCGCATGGCCAACGAGCGGGCGAACCAGGTCGTCGAGGCGCAGGTGCAGGTGTCGCTCGCCCGCAGCGAGCGGACGATCGAGGGCGAGGAGGTGCGGCGGTTCTACGACCTGGCGCTCACCCGCACGCGCACGCCGATCTTCCTGCTCTCGTGGACGGTCATCCATCCGATCACCCCGCAGAGCCCGCTCTACGGCATGACGCCCGAGTCGCTGCTCGAGACGGAGGGCGAGATCATCGTCTCGGTGACGGGCGTCGACGAGACGCTCTCGCAGGCGATCCGCGCGCGCTATTCCTATCTTCCCGACGAGGTGGTCTGGGGCGCGCGCTTCGCCGACATCATGTCGACCCTGCCCGACGGCCGCCGCCGCGTCGACTACACCCGATTCCACGAGGTCGTGAGCGCGAGCTGACGCGCCGCGAGGGGCTAGGCTAGGCGAACCCCCACTTCTGCTTGTTGGCCTCGATCTCCTCGGCGGAGGGCGGCGTCTTCTTCTCGGTCGGCGAGACGATGAAGTCGTCCTTGTGCTCCATCATCAGGTAGTTGAGCGGGCTGTCGTCGCTGAACACGGCCGGGACCGCGGACTCCTCGAAGATCGCCTGCCAGGGACACTCCGGCTCGCACGCGCCGCAGTCGATGCACTCGTCGGGGTGGATGTAGAGCTGGTTCGGAAAGGTGGCGTGGTCCGATCCCTTGTAGGCGTAGATGCAGTCGACGGGGCAGACCGAGACGCACGCGGTGTCGACGCAGTCGCGGCACAGACGGGTGATGATGTAGGTCATGGACGACGCTCCTTTCCTCGTACCGGGGTCGGAATTGTCGCGATTCCGCTGGACTCTGTCAAAGCGCGCGGCCGATCCGTGGCCGCGCGCGGTGGCGGAGCGCAATGTCGGCGAGGAGAAGGACGAGCGCGAGCGGCACGAGCACGGGCGCGAGCGCCATGTGCTCGCGCACGACGCCCGGTCGCGCCGCCAGTACGGCCGCGGGCTCGGGATCGAGCGTCCCCCCGGTGAGCTGCGCGAGCTGCTCCAGCAGCCGGCGATTCGGATGGTCGGCGGCCAGCTCGCGGCCCGCATCGCCGCTGGCCGGCACCATGAGATCGATCTGCTCGGGCAGGGACGGCCCGGGGCCGAGCAGCAGCACCGACTGCGGGCCGCTCCGGAGGTTCGGCACCATCGCGGTGAAGGTCCGCGGGCCGCTCCGGCGGAGCGGGAACTCGGCGCCCGCGGGCAGGCGGAGCGCGTACGGCCCCGGCGCCTCGGCGACCGTCTCGAGCCGTACCAGCGTGCCGGCGGCGAGGCGCTGCGCCTCGAGGCGATGATCGGAGGACAGGCCGGACGGCGCCGCCCAGCGGGCGAGCTGCGCCCACAGGGTCCCGAAGCCGTTCCAGGCCGCCCAGTCCGCGGCGCCCGCCTGGAAGTCGAGGGGGATCACCGCGACCCGGCCGAGCTCGTACTGCCAGGTCGCGAGCACGGGATCGTGGCGCTCGCCGTTCTCCACGTACAGTCGAACCTCGGCCTGCGGTCGCGCCTGGGTGAGCGCGTAGCGGCGGATCGCCGGCAGCTCGTCCTCGGCGAATCCGGCGAGCAGGCCGCCCGGCGTGCCGAGGCGCGGCGGGCGGTCCTGGCGCTCGGGGCTGTCGCTCATCAGGCGCTGCGTGTCGCGGATCATGAGCTGCGGCAGCGCCTGGACCCGCTCGACGTGGTGGAACTCGCCGCCGGTCGCGCGCGAGATGGCGTCGAGCAGCTCGAGGTTGGCGTCGTCGGAGCCGATGCGGATGGTGGTCACGGTGATCTCGGCGCGCGCCAGCGCGGCGATCAGCTCGACGTGGTCCTCCGCGCCGCGATTCGTGTCGCCGTCGGTGAGGAGGATGATGTGGCGGACGCGCCGGCCGGATTCGATCAGATGGCGCCGCGCATCGTCGAGCGCGTCCTTGAAATCGGTGCCGCCGCCGTACTGCAGCTGCTGGATCTTCGTGGCGAGCGCGCTCCGGCTCTCGCCGACGGGGCGGAGGGGGCCGAGCTCCGTCGGAAGCGAGTCGAACGCGATGGCGCCGACGAGATCCTTGCTGCCGAGCTGATCGAGCACGGCGAGGGCGGCCCGCTTGGCGTACTCCATCTTCTCCCCGTTGTGCAGCATGGCCTGGGTGCTCGAGTAGCCCATGCTGTTCGAGCGGTCGATCACCAGGTAGAGCGCGATCGGCTCGCGTTCCTGCGGCTCCGGTGTCTGCGCCCGCAGATCGACCGGCAGGACGCGGTCGAGCGCGCTGCCGGTCCAGCGCGCGTCGCCGAAGAGATGCTCGCCGCCGGTCACGACGAGCCCGCCGCCACGTCCCACCCATGCCGCCAGCTCGGCGAGCGCCGCGTCGGCGAAGGCCGCGCGCGTGACGTCGTCGAGGACCACCAGATGATACGCGTCGAGTCGCGCGGCGCGGCTCGCGAACACCGGCGGTGCGATCAGCTCGACGTGCATGCCGCGCTCGGCGAGCGCCGTGGCGACGACCGGGCTCTCGTGCTCGCTCACCACCAGCACCTGCAACGGACGCGTCACGGCGAGCGCCGCCCGCGCGCCGCCGAGCGGCGGCGGCGCGGCGCCGTTCACGGCGAGGCGCGCCTCCAGCAGATACTGTCCCGCGCCGCGGGCGCGGTACGGAAGCTCGACGACGCTGACGCCCGGAGCCAGGTCGATCGACGTGCCGCTCAGGCGCTCGCCGTTGGCGGTCAGCTCGAGCACGGCGCGCGTCGTCTCGGGCGCCCGGCTCTCGACGACCGCCTCGAGCGGCACCGTGACGCGCTCCGGCGCGAGGCGCGGCGCGAGGAGACGCCGCACGGCCGCCGGCGGCAACGCGGCGCCGTCCGGCAGCAGCGGAAACGTGGGTACGACCGGCTCGGTCAGCGTGGCCTCCGCGAGCGCGCTCCCGGTCGTCTCGTTGCCGTCGGTGAAGAGCAGGAGGGCGGCCTGCGTCTCCTCGGGACACAAGGTTGCCGCCGTCGTGAGCGCGCCGGCGATGTCGGTCTCGCCGGCGTCGGCTCCGATCGCGTCCGTCGGCGGAAGGAGGTCGTCGATCGTGTGCCGCTGCGCCAGGGGGCGCGCGAGCACGCGGGTGCGGGTGGCGAACGCGAGCGAGCCGAGCAGATCGTGCGCGCCGAGCGCGGGCACGAGCCGCTCGAGGAAGGCACGGGCACGCGCCGCCCCTGCGCCCCCGACGCTCGCCGACGTGTCGATCGCCGCGATCACGCACGCGCCGGCCTGCGGGCGCGTGCGCTCGACGTAGGCGCCGGCGAGGACGAGCACGACCGCAAGGGCGGCGAGCGCGCGGCAGGCGATCGCGAGCGCCATGCCCTTGCGCGCCGCGATCAGCAGCAGCGGTAGCGCCAGGAGGAGCAGCAGCGCCCGCGGAACCGCCAGCGACATTCCGGCGTGCGCGGCGAGCGCCGTCAGGTGGTCGACGATCGTGCTCATGGCCGTACCCGATCGCGCCGGCGGAGCCACGTCAGCCACTCCAGCGCGAGGAGGGCGGCGCCGAGCGCGTACATCCACGCATCGACCTCCCGGCGCGCGCGTGTCGGTGGCGGCGGGGTCGTGACGGCCGGCGCCGCCGGCGTCTCGCCGGCCCCGCGGCGCCCGATGTCGGATTCGCGCTGGTCGAACAGGTTGGCGAGGATCAGCCGCTCGCCGCCGGTCGGCCCGAGGCGGTAGGTCCCGACGCGATCGGCGACCACGACCGCGGGATCGCCGACGACGCGCAGCCCCGCGCCGCCCGACGGCCCCGCGATCGGCGCGGTCGGACCCGGCCCGAGCGTTGCCGGCACGCCCGTCTCGACCGTGAGGGCGCCGCCGCCGAACGGCTCGGCCAGCCAACGGAGCGCGCCGAGGGTGAGCATCAGGAGGGGCAACGCGTCGGAGGAGGTGAGGGGCGCCGCCAGCTCCGTGCCGAGGCACGCGAGCCGCCGGCCGTCGCGCTCGCCGGCGACGAGCAGCGGGAACGCGAGCCGCCGCGAGGCCGCGAGCACCACCGGATCGCCCCAGGGGGCGGCGTCGAGCGCCGTCGCATGCGCCACCTCGATCGCGTCGAGGGACTCGAGGCCGCGCAGCAGCGGATGGTGCGATGCCCAGTCGATCACGGCGGCGCCCTCGAACGCGCGCGTCGTCGGGCAGATGGAGTTGCCCGCCGGCGGCGCGACGTACAGGGCGTTCACCGCCGGCGGCAGGGCGGGCGGCACGATGCCGTCGAACAGCGCCGCCCGCCGGCCCGCGAGTCCGTCGGGGTGATAGCGGTCGCGCGCCACGACCTCGACGCGGCTGCCGGCGACGGCGGCGGCGATCTCGCCGAACGTGTCCGCCAGGTCGTGCGAGTCGGTGACGAGCAGGAGATCGAGCGGTGCTGCCGGACCGATCCACCCGGTCGCGCGGTCGTCGACGCCGAGCGCGTCCTCGCCGAGCAGACCGACGGACAGCACGCCGCCGTGGGGCGGTGCGGCGAGCAGCGCGTGCTCGGTCGAGCGCGGGGCCAGCGTCAGGTCCCGTTGCTCCCAGCGCTCGCCACCGATCCATGCCTGCACGGTCGCGCGGCGAGCGCTGCCGCTGAAGTTCCGGACGGCGACGTCGACGCTCGCCGCGCCCGCGGGCTGGAACGGCGCCTGGTCGACGGCGAGATCGATGATGCCGACGTTGTCGTCGGTCGCGCCGATCTGGATCCAATGGAATGCGCGGACATCCTCGGACGCGATGCCGGCGTCGTCGGGCGCCAGGTCGGTCAGGACCGCGAGACGGGTGTCCGGGCGTGCGCGGGCCTCGCCGAGCGCGAGCTCGAGCGCGGGCGCGAGGTTGGTCGACGTGTCGAGGGGCGCGAGGGCCTCGAGCCGGGCGCGCAGCGCGGCGCGGTCGGCCGTCCAGCGTTGGGCGACGTGCGGGCGCTCCGCCGCCGTCACCAGCATCGCCTCGTCGCCGCTCGCGAGCTCGTCGAGCAGGGCGCGCGCCCGGCGCTGCGCCAGCTCGAAGCGCGTCCCGTCCCTTTCCTGCGCCTGCATGCTGGCCGAGGCGTCGAGCACGACCACGAGGCGCCCGCCGCCGGCCGGGAGCGGCCGGCCTTGCACGTACGGCCGCAGGTATCCCGCGATCAGGGCGAGCAGCAGCGCGAGCTGGAGCAGGAAGAGCGCGTCGGGACGGAAGCGACGGCGCTCGAGGACCGCGGTCGGGACGCGTGACCAGAGAAGCAGCGCGCCGACCCGCACGATCCGACGGCGGCGGTCGAGCAGATAGAGCGCGACGAGCGCGGCGATCGCCGCGAGCATGAGCGCGCCGGCGGGATTGAGGATGCCCATCGGCTCACCGCCGCCGGATGACTCCGGCGCGCGCGAGGTCCCCGGTGAGCAGCGTGATCACGTCGGTGCCGGCGACGAGGCGCACGTAGGTTGCGCGGTGGCGATCGGCGATGGCGCGGAGCGCGTCCAGATGCGCCGTCAGCGCCTCCCGGTAGAGCGCCAGATTCGCGTCCGTCAGCGCGATCGCGCGCCGCGCCCCGGACTCGACGTCGGCGAGCACGGCGCGGCTGAACTCGCGTGTCGGGTCGAGCTCCCCGGGTCCGATCACCTGGAGGAGGTGTGTCTCGAAGCCGTGCGCGCGCAGTACGCGGACGCCGTGCTCGATGGCGTCGGGCTCGATGAGGAAGTCGGAGATGAGGAGCGCGACCCCCGGTGCCGCATGGCGCGCGACGTGCTCCGCGAGCGCCTCGGGGAGCGCGAGCGCGCCCTCGGCGCGGCGGGTGCCGAGCCACTCCGCGACCCGCCCGATGCTGCCGCGCTGGCGGAAGATCGGCGAGCGGCCGGTGGCATCGCCGAGCAACGCCAGACGGACGGCGTCGCCGCTCCGCAGGGCGACGTAGGCGAGCGCCATCGCCAGCTCGCACGCGGCGCCGAGCTTGTCGTCCGCGACGGGGGCGCCGAGTGAGGCGCTGGCGTCGAGCAGGACGTGCACCACCACCTCGCGCTCCGCGACGAAGCGGCGCACGAGGAGGCTGTCGAGGCGGCCGAGCGCATTCCAGTCGAGATGGCGGAGGTCGTCGCCCGGCGCATAGGTGGCGTGGGCCTCGAGCTCGATGCCGGAGGGCTGCGGCCGGCCCGGCACGCGCCGCTCGCCGGGGCGGGCGCCCATGCCACGGCGCACCCCCAGGGCGAGGCCATCGTAGCGGGTCAGCCGGACGGGATCGAGGAGCGCCCTCATGCCCGCATGCGGCGCGCCATGGCGAGGACGCTCTCGATCACGCGCGCGGGGGTGATGCCGGCCGCCTCCGCCGCGAAGTTGAGCACGACGCGATGTCGCAACGCCGGGAGGACGACGCGATCGACGTCCTCGGCGGTGACGTGCGGGCGTCCGTTGAGCAGCGCCCGCACCTTGGCACCGAGGAGCAGCGCCTGGCCGCCGCGCGGGCTCGAGCCGTAGGCGACGTAGCGCGCGACGTCGTCCTCGGCGCCGCTGCGGCCGACGCTCTCACCGCGCGCCGCCGCCGGCACCGTGAGCCGGACGAGGCCCGCGACGTAGCGCTCGATCGGCGGCGCCACGAGCACGTGGCGCACGACGCGCCTCAGCTCCTCCACCCGGCCCGCCGCGTGCTCGCGCTCGAGCACCGGCAGGATGCTCGGGACGTCGGCGCCCGTCGTCGAGCTGACGATGCGCTCGAGCTCGGCCTGCGACGGGTACTCGAGCAGCACCTTGAAGAGGAAGCGGTCGAGCTGTGCCTCGGGCAGCTGGTACGTGCCTTCCATCTCGATCGGGTTCAGCGTCGCGAGCACGAAGAAGGGCGGCGCGAGCGGATAGCTGGCGCCGGCGACCGTCACCTGCTGCTCGGCCATGGCCTCGAGCAGCGCCGACTGCGTCTTCGGCGTGGCGCGGTTGATCTCGTCCGCGAGCAGCAGGTGCGCGAACACCGGGCCGGGCACGAACGTGAACTCGCGCCGGCCGTCGGCGCCCTCGTTGATCACGCGCGTGCCGGTGATGTCGGCCGGCATCAGGTCGACGGTGAACTGGATGCGGTTGAAGCTCAGGTTCAGCGCCTCGGCGAGCGAGCGCACGATCAACGTCTTGCCGATTCCCGGCACCCCCTCGATGAGGACGTGGCCACCGGCGAAGAACGCGGTGAGGATGCTCTCGATGACCTGCTCGTGCCCGACGATCACCTTGCCGATCTCGCGACGTACGGCGCCGAAGGTGTCGTTGAAACCGGCGATCGCGGCGGCGCCGAGGCTCGGGGTCACGGCGACTCCCGCGCGGCGTCGCGGTGGGCGAACATCTCGCGCACGATGTCCTCGTAGCCCGACGGCACCGGCATCCTGCGGACCGCACGCTCCTGCCGCGCCGCGCGTGTCAACGCGGGATGCGCATCGTCGCTCGCCGGCGGAGGATCGCCGTCCGCTCGCCGCGGGGCGCCGCGCTGCGCGCGCACGGGGGCGTTGATCGCCAGCTCGAAGGAGGAGGCGTCGCCGCCCGGCCGAGCGTCCGTCGGGGCGCCGAAGAGATGCGGATCGGTCTCGTTGCCCGCCCCGGGGACGGCCACGCCGACCCCGCTCCCGACCCGTCCGTCCCGGTCGTCGTCGCCGAGGCCGCGGGCCTGCGCGTCGGCGTCGCTCGATTCGGCCGCGTGCCCGCGTTGGGCGTCGCCCGGGGCCCCGTGGCGACGGGTCCCGCGGCGGCTCGCGGGCAGGCCCGCCGTCTCCCACGGCTCCTCGCCACCCCCGGCATCGAGATCGGGCCCGTCGTCGGCGGCACCGTCGCCCGTGCTGCGGCGCGCCTGGCGTTCGCCGCCGCGTTGCGCCCGTGCCATCGCGTCCTGCGCGGCCTGCCACTCGCGTCCCCACAGATCGCGGCGGATGCGGTCCCGCAGCGCGTCGGAGAGTCGCGCGAGAGCCGAGTCGTCGGCGCCGCCGTGGTCGTCGTCAGGCTCCGCCGCTCCGCCGCCGGAGTCCTCGCGGTGGTGGTCGGGGCGCCCGCCGTCCCGGCCGGGCGCGACGACGATGCGGTCGGGGACGCCGTCCGGCGCGGTCCCTCCGGCGCCGTCGAGCGGCCGGTCGCTGTAGAGGATCTGCGGCAGCGGCGGGCGAAGGCGCGGCGCCAGCACGAGCGCGAGGAGCAGCACGGCGGTCGCGACGAGGGCCGAGAGCAGGGCCGGGAGCGGCGTGGATTTGCCGATCAGCCGCTCCGGACGCCAGCGCTCCAGGGTGCGGCGGTTCTCCTCGAGCAGCAGCGGCAGGAAGAACGGGGTGGCGGCACCGGCGCGCGCGCGGACCGCCGTGAGCGTCGACAGCCGCCCGCCGAGCGCGGCGTGGGCGTCGATCCAGTCGGCGGCGGCGTCGACGCCGAGCCACCGCCGCCGCAAGCCGCGCAGGAGGAGCCCGCCGGTGACGGCGACGGCGGCCGCCGCGCTCCACGTCGCGACCGCGAAGAGCCGCGGACGCGCGACCAGCGCCAGCAGCACGACGGCGGCGGCGCTGGCGGCGGCGATCGCGGCCAACGCAAACAGCGCGCGCTGCAGCTCGCGGAGATTCCGCCGGCGCCGGACCTGGAGGACCTGACGCTCGATAGGGTCGGCGTCGCGCATGACGGCGTCGGGTGTCGTTCGACGATAGTGAAGCGCGCCCGGACCGTCAACGTGCGTCATCGGTGGCCCGTGACGCCGCGGCGCGGGCAATAGGCCGTGATCGGACAACGGCTGCAGTGCGGCGAGATCGGCCGGCAGAGGTGCTGGCCGAACGCCACCAGCAGGTCGTTGATCTCGAGCCAATGCGCCGGCGGCAGCTTCCGGCGGAGCGCCCGCTCGGTGTCGTTCGGCGTCCGCGTCCGGACGTAGCCGAGGCGGTTGGTGATGCGATGCACGTGGGTGTCGACGCAGATGCCGGGCGCGCGGAAGCCGAGCGTGAGGACGAGGTTCGCGGTCTTCCGCCCGACGCCGCGCAGGGTGAGAAGGGCGTCGAGGTCGCGCGGCACCTCGCCGCCGAAGCGCGCCAGCAACGCCCGGCACGTGTCACGGATGGCGCGCGCCTTGGTGCGGTAGAAGCCGACCGGATAGATGAGGCGCGCGATCGTCGCCTCGCGCAGCCGCAGCATCGCCGCCGGCGTCGCGGCGCGGGCGAAGAGCCGCCGCGAGGCGGCGGCCGTGGTCTCGTCCTTGGTCCGCAGGCTGAGGATGGTCGAGATCAGCACCCGGAACGGATCCCCGGTCGTGTCGGCGATGAGCGTCACGGCCGGCGCGCCCCACGCCGGCGCCTCGCGCCGCAGGATCGCCATCACGGGTCCGATCTCGTCGCGTCCCAGCGCCCGACGACGCGGCGCGATGGTCGTGCGCGGGAGGGCCACGCCCCCCTTATCGCCCGCCATCGACGGCGGCTCAACGCGCGCCGTGCGCGGCGCGTCCGCAGCGGGCGGGCGCGTTGCGTGGGCTCCGGGCATCGACTAAGCGATGTCGGTGGCGCGCCGCCCTCTCCCTCGCGACTTCTACCTCGTCACCGCCGCCAACTTCGTCTTCTTCCTCAATTTCGCGTCGTTCTTTCTCCTGCCGCTGCATCTGAAGGCGCTCGGGGTCACCGAGCGGACGATCGGCTACATCATGGGCACCGCGGGGTTCGCGGGGCTGTGCGTCCTGCCGTTCCTCGGGACGCTGCTCGACCGCGTCGGACGCCGCGGCTTCGTCACGGCCGGGGCGCTCACGATGGCCCTCGCGTCCTTCGCCTACATCCTCGTGCCGGGCACCGGGCCGGTGGTGTACCTCCTGCGCATCGTGCAGGGGGTGAGCTTCACCTCCGCCTTCGTCACCGCGTCGACCCTGGCGGTCGAGCTGGCCCCGCTCGAGCGCCGCGGCGAGGCGCTCGGTATCTTCGGGATCTCGACGCTCACCACGCACGCGGTCGCGCCGGCGCTCGGCGAGATCGTCGCCCGCCGGTTCGGCTTCGAGGCGCTGTTCGCGGTCGCCGGAAGCCTCGGCCTCTGCGCCGCGGCGTTGACCCTGCGCATCCATGCGCCCCGGCGGCCGCGGCGCGCCGCGAGCGACGCTCCCGCGCCCGGTCTGCCGCACGCGGCGACCCTCTGGCTCGGCGCGGCGACGATGATCGCCTGCGGCATGGGGTTCGGCGCCGTGCTGACCTTCGTGCCGACCTTCGTGCATGCGATCGCGCTCGATCGCGTCGCGCCCTTCTTCGTCTCGTACACCGCGGCCGCGGTCGGCGTGCGCCTCGTCCTCGGCGGTCTCTCGGATCGGGTGGGGCGCCGGCGCGTGCTGCTGCCCTCGATCGTGCTCCTGGCGCTGTCGGTGCTCGCGCTCGGCCACGTACACTCGATCGTCGGGCTCGTGTCGGTCGGCCTGCTGTTCGGCGCGGGCCAGGGGATGGTCTATCCCACCGCCAACGCGCTCATGGTCGATCTGAGCCGGCCCGAGAACCTGGGGCGGGTGCAGACCCTCTTCAGCGGATCCTTCAGCGTCGGCGTTGCGGCGAGCGCGTTCATCTTCGGCGGCGTGATCGAGCGCTTCGGCTATCCGGCCATGTTCACGATGGCGGCGGGTTGCATCGCCGTCGGGGGCCTCCTGCTGTGGTCGGGTCGGGACGTCGGCGTGGCCGTGGCGACGCCGGCGCAAGACGCCTTGACGCTCGTCCAGGCGGAACCGTAGTATTTCGATCGCGCGCTATGGCGCGCGTACATGGCCGTCACGTTTCCCTCCGAAGCCTTCTTCACGGCGCTCGCCGCGGCGATGGCGCGGGCGCACGACCGCTTCCGTGCGCTCGGGTTCTTCGACGTGACGATCGGCATCCGCGTGCTCCCCGACGCGCCGGGCGGCGGCGAACGGCTCTACGTGCTCGCCTTCGAGGTGTTCGAGTGCACGCGGGCGCAGGAGGTGGCGGCCTTCGCGCCCGCGCACGTCGATTTCGTGCTCGAGGGCACGCTCGGCACCTGGCGCGAGATGATCGAGAACATCCGCGCCAACGGCGCCGCCGACGTCGCGCACTCGATCAACACGCTCACCCACTTCGGCGAGAAGCTGACGCTGCGCTACGACGACCCCGACGGTCACGACAAGCTCTACCGCTTCGCCGAGAGCGTGCAGCAGTTCTTCGATCTCGCGGCCACGATCGACGGTGTCACCTACGAGCCGGCCCCGCGCCGAGCGGCCCCGGCGGCCTGACCGCGGAGGATTCCCATGAGCTATCTCAGCACCAAGGACTTCCTCGACGACGAGGACTTCGTCGATCGGTGGCAGTACACGATGCGCACCGGCGAGCTCGATCTCTCCTGGATGCACGCCGCCACCAAGGAGGCCGTGTGCACGGCGCAGAACGCGCGCCGCGGGCTCACGTTCCGCGATCTCGACGTGGCCGGCTACGGCTACAGCAGCATGCCCGAGCTGGCCAGACGGAACCGCAGCTTTGCGCCGCGCGGCGCCGAATCCCTCTCGGCTGCCCCGACCTCCAGGCGGAGGTCAACCGCAAGAGCGAGGTGTGGGCGTACAACGTCGAGGGCTACTACGAGGAGGCGATGTCGCGGCAGTGGAACGCCACCACGGACGTGCCCTGGGCCGACCTCGCCGCGACGGAGCTGCCGGACGACATCGCGCGCGCCTACTCGCAGCTCCTGACGTTCCTCACCGAGGTCGAGATGATCGCGACCGACGTGCCGGCCAAGTGGCTGGGACGGCTGAACGCCGACTTCTTCGAGGTGAAGAACTTCATTGCGACGCAGGTGATGGACGAGGCGCGCCACGCCGAGGTCTTCCGCAAGCGCGCCCTCACCACCGGCTACGGCCTGATGAAGGCGAGCCCGGCCAACGAGATCAACCTCAAGTTCCTGCGCGACGCCGACAGCTTCTCGGAGTCGTCGACCACCCTGCACCTGCAGGCCGAGGGCATGGTGCTCACGCTCTTCCGCTTCAGCGAGTACATCGCGCCGACCGAGGGCGACAAGAAGCTCTTCCGCCTCGTCATGCAGGACGAGGCGCGGCACGTCGGCTACGGCATGCAGCACCTGAAATGGGTGATCGATCACTTCCCCGAGAAGCGGGAGATCATCCACAAGCACCTCGACGAGGCCGAGAACTTCGTCTTCGGCGGCGCCTACGCCGTCGAGGTGATGGAGCCCTTCATCATCCTCAGCGGCAAGGGCATGAAGAAGGAGAACATCGAGCAGGGCTGCAAGATCACCGCGCAGTTCCAGGTGAAGCAGGTCGAGGAGTACTTCGAGCGGCTCGAGAAGTGCGGCCTGCCCGAGCGCAGGCAGCGCTCGCAGCTCTACAAGGCGCTCGAGCTCGGCCAGGCCAACCTCGCGGCGATGGGGCTGCGCACGCACTGAGCCGCGATCGGTTCATCGTGTAGCAACGCGATGCCCGGCGGCGGTAGAGTCCGGCCGTGATCGACTTCGAGAGCGACCGCGCCATTCGCGAAGTGATCGCCCGGTTTGCCAACAGCTTCGATGTGAAGGACTGGGGTGCCCTCGGCGATTGTCTGGCCGACCGGATCCAGACCGACTATTCCGATCTGCGCGGCACGCCTCCCGAGACGCTTCCGAGAGACCGTTTCGTCGAGGCGAGGCGATCGGCGTTGCAGGACCTGCGCACGCATCACCTCGCCGGCAACGTCGAGATCATGGGCGTCGACGGCGCCGCCGCCGCGAGGGTGTCGATGGCCATCTATCGACGGACGGCCGCCGGGCAGCGGTTCGACAGTCACTGTGTGTACACGCTCGGGATGGAGCGGATCTCGGGCCGCTGGCGCATATCGTCGATCATCCAGCGCATCCTCTGGAGCGACGGCGACCCCTCCATCACGCGGGTGTCGGCGACACCCCGACCACACGCCACCCGGGGACGGAAAAGGGGAGCGCATAGCCGGGGCGCTGATCGCGCGCCCGTCTCCGCTGCTGCGCGTACCCCGGCGCGATGCTCGTCGACGGTGTCGGGTACGTCAGCTGTCCTTCGCGAAGAAGCCGTGCACCATCACGTTCGGGACGGACTGCGCGCCGCTGCCGTCGAAATCCAGCACGACGACGCAGAGCAGGACCCCGCTCTTCACGACCGATCCGATCGGCAGATTCACGAGCACGCCCGCGTTCCCCTGCGACACGGCGTCCGTGAACGTTACGATCGAGGTGACGTTGCTCTGGTCCGGAAGCTCTCGGAAAAGGCTGACCTCGTAGCGATGGCCGGTCGGGATCAGCTGCGCGCCGATCTCGGCAGCCGTCACGACGAACACGTGCTTCGGCGCGATCGTGAACGAGGCCGTCGTGCCATCGGATTTCTGGATCCGGTTCAGCACGTACGCGTGCGCGTTGATCGGACACGTGGCCTGGTAGTCCGTGGTGAGGTCGGCGAGCTGACTGGCCTTGGTCGGCGTGAGCGTCGCGACCGCCGTCGACGCGAAGCCGAGGAGCGAAACGACCCCGATGACGAGCGAGCGATACATGCGAAGACCCTCCTTTGTCCGTTGAGTTGCCGTTGGTTTCTTGCGAATCGCGCGCGATGTTCGCCACGGCGGATGTCGAGTGTCAAATCGGATCGTGCGTCCGCCCTGCCGCGCGGACCGATGGTGGGACGGGACCGTGCTTGCTACGCTCCGCGGCCATGACGATCACCGGCGCGGCGTTCCCTGCCAGCTCCGCGGACCTCTGCTTCCTCCCGGCGCGTGATCTCGCCGGGCTGATCCGTGGCCGCGAGGTCTCGGCGCGCGAGGTGATGGCGGCCCATCTCGGACGGATCAACGAGTGGAATCCGCGCCTCAATGCGATCGTCGCGAGGCTCGACGACGATGCGTGTCTCGCGCTGGCCGACGAGGCCGATCGCCGTCTCGGGCGCGGCGAGCCGGTCGGCCCCCTCCACGGGCTGCCGTTCGCGTTCAAGGATTCTGGAGGCCGCCGTCGGCTTTCCCATGACGCTCGGCTCGCCGATCCTGAAGACTTTCATGCCGACGGAGGATACGGTCGTCGTCGAGCGCCTGCGTCGGGCCGGCGTTGTGCCGATCGGCAAGACGAACGTGCCCGAGTTCGGCATGGGCTCGCACACGTACAACCCGGTCTACGGTCCGACGCGGAATCCATACGACGCGACGAAGAGCGCCGGCGGCTCGAGCGGCGGCGCCGGGGCGGCGCTCGCCGCCGGTCTCCTGCCGCTCGCCGACGGCAGCGACTACGGCGGCTCGCTGCGCAATCCCGGGAACTTCAACAACGTGGTCGGCTTCCGGCCGACGGTTGGCCGCGTGCCGCTCGCGCCGCATCCGTTTCCGTTCGTCGGCTTCCTGGTGAAGGGTCCGATGGCGCGCTCCGTCGCCGACGCGGCATTCCTCCTGAGCGTGATGGCCGGCGCCGACGCGCGTGACCCGGGCTGCTTCCCATCCGACCCGACGGTCTTCACGCGGCCGCTGGCGCGCGACCTGAAGGGCGTGCGCATCGCGTGGTGTCCCGACCTCGGCGGACTTCCGCTCGACCGGCGGATACGGGCCGTCCTGGACGCGCAGCGCACGACGTTCGAGCAGCTCGGCTGCGAGGTCGAGGACGCCGCGCCCGACCTGACCGGTGCCGAGAAGGTCTTCCTCGACCTCCGCATGTGGATGACGCACAACCGCCTCGGTTTCCTGCTCGACACGTACCGCGACCAGATGAAGCCCGAGGCGGTCTGGGAGGTGGAGACGGGAGCGCGATTGAGCGGCGCGGACGTGGCGCGGGCGACGGTGCAGCAGGGCGAGATCATGGAGCGGATGCGCCGCTTCCAGGAGCGCTACGAGTTCGTCGTCTGCGCGGTGAACCAGGTGCCGCCCTTCGACGTCGCCCTCGACTGGCCGAAGGCGATCGACGGCGAGCCGATGGAGCACTACCTCGCGTGGATGCGCTCCGCCTACTGGATCACGGTGACGTTCTGTCCCGCGATCTCGGTCCCCGCCGGATTCACCGCCGACGCCTTGCCCGTGGGGCTCCAGATCGTCGGCCGGTACCGTGACGACTTCGGCGTGTTGCGGATCGCGCACGCCTTCGAGCAGGCGACCGGCTTCGGCCGCCGCCGCCCGCCGGAGGCGCCCTCCCGTGCTTGACGAGCGCCGGATCCTTCTCGTATCGCCTCGATGAGCCGTGGCCTACTTCGCCGAAAGGAACTTCTTCGAGGACCAGGAGCTGATGGAGCTCGTCCAACGCGTGATGTCGGGCGACCTCACGCTCACCTGGTGGGACGCGAAGACCGAGCGCGTGCGGGCCACCGTGCACGACGCGCGGCGCGGGCTCACGTACGCGGACTGCAATCTCGGCTCGTACGGTTGGGACGACATCCCCGAGTTCGTTCGCGACCGCTACAGCATGGCGGCGCGCGGCTCCGAGATCTGGGGCAAGCTCCCCGACCTCGGCTACACCGTGAACCGCAAGAGCGACGTCTGGGCGGACAACGTCGCCGAGCTCTACGAGGAGTCGAAGTCGCGCCGCTGGGCGCCGGCCGTCGACCTCGACTGGACGGCGCTTCCGAGCCGCGCCATGACGCCCGAGCTGGAGGCGGCGATGGCGCAGCTCTGCACCACCCTCGAGGAGATCGCCCTCGTGGCGATGGAGATGCCGGCGCGCTGGATCTTCTCGATCAACCAGGAGTTCCTCGAGCTGAAGAGTCTGCTCTGCGCGCAGATGATCGACGAGGCGCGGCACGTCGAGGTCTTCCGCAAGCGGGCGCTCGCCGGCGGCCAGGGGCTGAAGCGTGCCAGTGCCAACATCGAGCAGGCGCTGAAGGAGCTGCTGTTCGCCGAGACGTTTCCCGAGGGTGCGTTCGCGATGAACGTCATGCTGGCGACGGTCGTCGCGCAGGTGCTGGCGCACGCCGCCGCGACGGCGCGGCTGCCGCTCGACGCGCAACTCTTCCGCCTCTGTCTGCAAGACCTCGGGCGAACCCTCGCCTACGGCATGGGACAGGCGCGCTATTGCTTCGCGCAGCAGCCGCACCGGCGGGCGCAGCTCGACGACTACCTCGATCGCACCGAGCATTGCCTCTTCGGCGTGATCGGCGCAACCGAGCTGCTCGAGCCGCTCATCGTGCTCTCGGGCGGCGGCACGACGCGCGAGCAGGTCAAGGTCGGCTGCCGGCACGTCGACGCGCTCATGCGAACGGCGATCGGCGAGTATCTCGGGCGCTGCGACGCGCTCGGGCTCGATGCGCGGCGGCATACGAGCCGTCTCGCCACGCGCCTCACTGCTACGAACGTTTAGGCGCGGTCCTCGAACGAGCGGGTCCGATCGCGGGGGCATCCCCGTGATTTCGTGCATGTCCCGCGGCGATCCTCCGACCTGGCAATTGGTGTCTGCACCGCATGCGAGGTCTGGCCGTGCATTGCGGTTGGGGTTTCGCTACTGCTTTCGTTGCCATGATCCGCGCAGGACGAGTATACGGAGAGCGTCGGAGGTATGTGACCTGAGGAGGTATCTGACCGGAGAAAGAGAGGCGCGATGATGAGAAAGACGATCGTGTGGTGGGTGTTCGGTTTCGTGCTGGGCATGGTTTCCGGAATGGGCACCGCTCGGGCGGAGCTGACGAACTGCTCCCCCAAAGTCGACAACTTCGTCCTGTTCGTCGACCAGTCGGGTTCCATGTACCAGCAGCATCAAGATGCGAAGGAACTCAAGGAGATCCTGGTCAAGAAGGTTCTCGGCGAGATGAACGATGAGATCCCACAGCTCGGCTACAAGGGAGGCCTGGACCTGTTCGCGCCCTTCGCGACGACGGTGCCGATGGCGCCGTATTCCCGGGCGGCGATGGGCGCGGGGATCGCGTCGATCCCCGACAGCCAGCCGGTGTTCTGGCGCAAGACGCCGATGGGCGCGGGCATCGGAGATCTCAACGGCGTCGTGGGCGGCCTCAACGGAAAGACGGCGGTCATCATGTTCTCGGACGGCGAGCAGAACGAAGGCCCGGATCCGATCGAGACGGCGCAGCAGCTGGTCAGCGCGCACCCGGACCTCTGCATTCACGTGGTCTCGTTCGCCGACTCGGCCTACGGCACGTGGTACAACCTGCGCGTCAGCAGCGCCGGCAAGGGATGCCGGTATGCGGAGGGGACGGAGCTCCTCGCCAACGGGCCCAAGCTCGAGCAGTTCGTCCGTGACGTCTTCTGCGGGGAGCCGGTGAAGCGGAAGCTCGTCCTCCGCGGCGTGAACTTCGACTTCGACAAGGCCACCATCAAGCGCGAAGGGGAGCCGGTGCTCGACGAGGCCATCCAGGCGCTCAAGGAGCAGCCCGACGTGCGGATCTCGGTCGAGGGGCACACCGACTCGATCGGGACGGATGCGTACAACCAGCGTCTGTCGGAGCGTCGAGCCGAGGCCGTGGCCGACTATCTGGCCGCGGGAGGCATCGCGCGCAGCCGCATGTCCGCCAGGGGGTATGGCGAGTCGAGGCCGGTCGCGAGCAACGCGACCGAGGACGGGCGGGCCCAGAACCGCCGCGTCGAGTTCGGGCTCCTCGCGAAGTAGGCGTGCCGAGGACGGCGACATCCCCATCGCGGGATGCCGCCGTCTCTTCGGGCTCCTTCGCGGCGGCGCGTCCCGCCCCGCGCTCAGTGCACGGTGTCGTTGACCGCCGGACGGCGGCGGTCGAACGGCGCGCCGCTCAACAGGCGATACTCCTCCACGAGTTCCAGGTACTCGGCGCGCGCGACGAGGCCGTCGACGCGGCGATACACCAGGCCCTCACTCACGCGCCCGTAGGAGTCACGGAAGCGGCGCGGGCGCGGCGGCTCGGCGACGATCCAGAATCTCGCGGCCGTGGTGCTCGACCGGCACCCGCCAGGTGCCATAGTCGCCGCTCACGATCCGGGCCTTGCGCAGAAGGGACGCCTTCGGCTGCGGAGTCATGGGATGGAGACACTGCAGGAGCGGTGCCAGCGGGGCGCCGTAGGCGGCGCCGGGATGTTGCGGTAGAAAACGCCGTTGCAGTGGCGGATTTGCGTCGTTCCGCCAACGCTTTGACCGGGAAGGAGCGGTACCCCGATGGCGATCGGCGTCGGCGTGATCGGCGGCGGAAAGCATGGCGAGCGCTATCTTCGTCACGTGTCCGACGTTCCGGGACTGTGTCTGGTGGCGCTCTGTCGGCGCGATCGCGCACGCGGCGAGCGGCAGGCGCGAGATGCCGGGTGTCGTTTCCACGATCGCGCGGAAGCGTTGATCGCGGACGCCGACGTGGCGGCGGTCGTGCTCGTCGTGCCGCCGACCCTGACGGTGCGGTTCGCGAGCGCCGCCGCAGCGGCTGGCAAGGCGGTGCTGATCGAGAAGCCGCTCGCGCCGACGCTCGCCGACTGTCGAACGATCGCCGACGCCGTGGCGCGCGCCGGCGTTCCCGCGATGGTGGCACACACGCTGCGCTTCAACCCGACGGTGATGGCGCTGCGCGCCGCCGTCCCCACGGTCGGACCGCTGCACGCGGCCGTGCTGACGCAGCGCTTCGAGACGTCGTCGCTCGGCTGGCTCGACCGCCGCGCCGAGGCGGGCGGTGGGATCATCCTGCACACCGGCGTCCACAGCTTCGATCTGCTCCGCCATCTGACCGGCGACGAGCCGCAGCGCGTGAGCGCCCGGGCGGCGCGCGTCGCGACCCGGGAGACCGAGGACAATTTCGTCGCGACGGTGGAGATGGCGAGCGGTCTCCTGGCGCTGGTCGGCGGCTCACGCGCGACCATCGGGCGCTCCGGCGCGATCGAGCTCGCCGGGCGCGACGCCCAGCTGGCCGGCGATCACGTCCACGCCCGCGCGGTGCGGCTCGTCGGCACCACCAGCGAGGCGCTGCCGCTCGGCCCTCCCGTGCAGACGGTCGAGGTGACGCTGCGCGAGTTCGCGGCCGCGATCGACGCCGGTCGCGCGCCGGCGATCGGCATCGACGACGGCGCCGCCGCGGTGGCGATCGCGGACGCCTGCTATCGCTCGATCGCCAGCGGGCGGGCGGAAGCGGTCGAGCGTCTCTAGGCCTCGCGCGCGCGCACGACCCGCAGCAGGCCGGCCGTGGCGTCGAGCTCGAGGTCGTCGCCGTCGCGGATCATGCGCGTCGCGTCGGCGACGTTGACCAGCGCGGGGATGCCGAGCTCACGCGCGATGATCGCGCCGTGCGACAGCTGGCCGCCGGCGTCGAGCACGAGCCCCGAGGCGAGCTCCAGGATCGGCGTCCACCCGGGATCGGTGTAGCCCGCGACCATGATGTCGCCGCGCCCGAAGCACGGGAAGTCCTCGGCGTCGCGGACGACCCGTGCCCGCCCGCGACATGCGCCCGGGGCCGCGCACTCGCCGCGCAGCGTCAGCCTTCCGTCGGCCACGCCGTCGCCGGCGGCGACGCCCGGCTCGCCCTCCGGCCGCTCGTCCACGTCGAGCGTGGTGGGCGGCGGCGCTGCGCCGTCACGCACGAGCTCTCGGCGGCGCGCCGCGAGGCGCGCGGCAAGCGGCAGCGGCGCGGCGTCCGTGCTCGCCGCGCGTTCACCGAGCTCGTCGAGCGTGAGCAGGAACACGTCGGCCGGCGCGCCGAGGCCCTCCTCCCCGACCAGCCGTGTGCCGGCCGCGAGCGCGAGCTCGCGCATGCGCGCCAGGAAGAAGTCGGCGTAGTAGCGCATGTTCTCGCGCACCACGTAGTAGCGCTGGGCGGCCGCGAGCGCGGCGCGGAAGACGGGCACCCGGACGGTACCGCCGCGTCCCGCAGCGACGGCGGCTTCGATCCGCGCCGTGGCAGCGGCGCGGCGCCGGGCCGCATCGTCGAGGACGTGGCGCCCGACGCTCCGCGCCGCGAGGCCCACCACGACGTCGGGGCTCTCGCGCCAGCTCGCGCACGCGAGGTCGCGACCGACCAGCCGGTGCCCGTGGCGGGCGAGGATCGCACGCAACGCCGCCGCGGCCGGGCCGTCCCGCCGGACGACCATCTGCGCGGCGCCGCTCCCCCGCGCAGGCGCGGCCGCAAGCGTCTCCGCATCGCGCGCCAGGAGCGCGCCGAGCTCCGCGAGGTCGTGCGCGGCCTCGAGCGAGGCGACGTCCGGCAGGCCGATCGTGAGCGCCGCGTGATCGGCGTCGTGCCCCGGCGCCCACCGGCGGCAGAGCTCCTGCAGGAGGTGGTAGAAGACGTAGGCGTACACGACGCCCCAGCTGACGCCTTCGAGATAGCGGCCGAGCTCGGCGCGCGTCCCGTGCAGCTCGCCGAGGAGCGTCGCCAGTGAGGCGTCCGACGCGGGCGCGGCGACCCCCGCGAAGCGCTCGCGCACGGCGGCACAGGCGGTCTTGAAGGCGGCGGCGCGCTGCCACGGCGACCACGCGGGCTCCTGGAGCGCGAAGCGCGCGATCATCCCGGCCGTGCGCGCCGCGGCCGCGAGGGCGGAGGTGGGGACGACCCGCTCGCGCACCTCGGGCGGCAGCAGGTGGAGCAGCCCCTCGCTCAGGAGCACCGGTGGCAGCAGGCTCACGACCTCGGCGAGGAGGGCGCCGTTCACGTAGACGTGGCTCCGGCTGCGCAGGAGCACGGGCTCCGCCGCCAGCAGGGGAAGGCTGGCCTGGCGGAGCGACCGCCGCACCATGTGCTCCGCCATGGTCTCGGCGAGGAGCGAGTACGTGAGGGGCGTCACGGGCCCGCTCCAGAACTCGTCCGCGATCCGGCGGGTCCAGACGGTCTTCACGAATGCCCTTGACAGCCCACGCCGGCCCTTCTATTTGTGAACCATAGTTCAGTTATGAATATGGATTCAGCATAGCGGATGGCTTCCGCGTCCGCCCGGATCGAGAACGCCGTCGGCTCGCGACAGGACCGGCGCCGCGCGCGCACGCGCGCCGAGCTGCTGGCCGCCGCCAAACGGCTCCTGGCCTCGAAGGGGTTCCACGGCACCAAGATCGCGGACATCGCCGCGGCCGCCGACGTCGGTACCGGCACGTTCTACCTGCACTTCCCGACCAAGGACGCGCTCTTCTCCGATCTGGTGCGGGAGACGGCGCTGCGTGCGCGCGAGGAGATCGACCGCGCCAAGGAAGCCGTCAGCGATCCCCGCGACCAGGCGCGCGCCGCCACCGAGACCCTCTTCCGCTTCGCCGCCCGCAACCGCGACGTCTTCAAGATCCTCTTCGGACAGGGCGCACAATTCAACGAGCTGCTGCACGAGGTGCATCAGCTCTTCATCGTGGAGACGGAGGAGAACCAGGCCCGTGGCATCGCGGCGGGCGCATTCAAGCCCTTTCGGCCGGCGATCGTCGCCCAGGCGGTGGTCGGCATGGTGTCGCAGGTCGTGTCGTGGTGGCTCGAGCACGACGACATCGCCATCGAGGAAATCACGGACACGGTCACGCGCATGCTGCAGGAAGGCATCGCGATCAAGGAGAGCATCCATGAATGAGCCAGCCCAGGGCGTCGAGGCGCTTGTTACCGTCGAGGACTTCACCGAGCGACTCTCGACCACCTTCGACACCTGCTACACGTGGAGCTACGACAGCTTCAAGGTCGGCCTGCGCAACCTCTACGAGAAGGCCAAGCAGAACCAGTGGGACTCGGCGACCGCCATCGCCTGGAACACCGACGTCGATCCCGAGGCGGAGAACCTGCCCGACATGAACAACCCGCTCTTCGGGACCGCCATGTGGGCCAGGTTCACCGAGGCGGAGATCCGCAAGTTCCGCCGCGAGCAGCTGTCGTGGAGCCTCTCCCAGTTCCTGCACGGCGAGCAGGGGGCGCTGCTCGCCACCGCGCAGATCGTCGACGCGGTGCCGTGGATGGAGGCCAAGTACTACGGCGCGACGCAGGTCATGGACGAGGCCCGTCACGTCGAGACCTACGACCACTACCTGCGCGACAAGATCCAGAAGGAGTATCCGATCAATCCGCATCTCAAGGTCCTGCTCGACCAGATCCTCACCGACTCCCGCTGGGACATGAAGTATCTCGGCATGCAGATCCTGGTCGAGGGCCTGGCGATGGCGGCATTCGGCTTGATGGAGAAGTTCTCCAACGAGCCGCTGCTGAAGCAGCTCACCCAGTACATCATGCGCGACGAGTCGCGGCACGTGGCCTTCGGCGTGCTCTCGCTCGAGACCTACTACCGGGATCTGAGCGAGCGGGAGCTGCGCGAGCGGCAGGAGTTCGCCTACGAGGGCTGCCGCCTGATGCGCGATCGGCTCTACGCCGTCGAGGTGTGGCAGGAAATGGGCCTGCCGATCGAGGAGACGCGCGAGATCGTCATGAGCTCGGAGATCATGCGCGAGTTCCAGAAGATGCTCTTCTCCAAGGTCGTGCCGAACGTGAAGCGCCTCGGCCTCCTCACGCCGTGGCTGCGCGAGCGGTTCCACGAGCTCGACATCCTCAAGTGGGAGCACGAGGAGCCGAGTGCATAACGCGCCCGCCGCGCCCTAGATATTGAGGCTAGGGGCGAGTCGCAGAGCGCTCCGCCGTATCCGAGCAGCGCCGGTCGCCGACGAACGCGAGGAGCGGCGGACCACCCGACCGGACCCCGAGCTCCCAGCGAACGTCGCGCGGCGCGGAGCCCGAGGCACGCACGACGCCCTCGTGGATGCCGTGCAGATGGTGGGCGACGCAGACCGCGACGCGATTGTCACGCGCATTGCCGCCGCCGCGTGAGCGGAATTGCAGGTGATGGTCATGCAGGTTCCGCCGCGAGCTGTACCCCGGCACCGCGCACCGCCAACCGTCGCGTTCGAAGATCGGATCGCGATGACGCGGCGTCGATTCCCAGTGGACGATCACGTGTCGGAGCACGCATTCGAGCGCCGACCAGCGCGGGGCGCCCGGCCGCGAAAACACGTCGAGCGCCTCGCGAAACAGCGCAACGACCGACGCCTGCGCGCTGAAGCAGATCTCCGCGTCGGCGACCTCGAGCCACGCCCGCATGTCGGTGTCAAAATTTGGCACCGCTGCCGCGACCCCGGAGCCGGGCGCCGCCGGGTCGCTTTGCGCACGGATTTGCACTCCGGCGTCGGGGGCGGCATCGGATCCCTCCGCGGCGGCGTCTGATCTCACCGCAGCAGCGTCTGATCTCTCCGCGCCGGCATCCGATCCCTCCGCGCCGGACCGTGACCCGGCGAGCGCGATGGGCATGGCGGGCGAGGCCAAGACGCTGTCGAGAGGCGGCGGAATCCAACGTGCCGCGCCCGGCGGCGAGCTCGTGTCGTTCGAGAACCCAGCTCACCTCGTCGACGAGACGACGCACCGTAACGGCTTCCGCGCGCGCGATCCATGCAGCGGCGTTCCGGCGGTCGACCACCGGCAGCAAGGCCAGCGCTTGTACCCACGAGAGGGTGCCGCTCTCGTAGGCGCGGGCGAACGCGTCGCCACGACGCGTGCCGCGCTCGATCTTGAGGAGGGCCCACGCTTTCCGCGCCGAGAGGCCGAGCCGCTCGCGAGCGTATGCCGCGAGCGAGTCGAAGCGGTGAGCGCGATGCACGCGCTGATCGACGATGATTCTGAGGAGACGGCCGATGCGCGGCTCGCACGTCCGGATCGTCTGCACGGCGGCGAGCGCGCGTTGGTCGAGCGCGAACGCATCGGTCGATGGGGCGGCCCTTCCAGGCGGCGGCTCTAAAGGCGGAGGGGCCGCCGGAGTGGCTGCCGCGCGGGTAATCGATGAAGAGGCCCCGTCGGCAACGCGCGGCTCAGTGGCCGCGGCAATATCCGCGCCCGCGATAGTCGCTGCGGGTGGCATCGCCGGCACTGCAGGCGCTGGTGCGACCGAGACGCGCTTCCGCCGCATCCGCCGCGCGAGACGCAAGCCCGCGAGGATCATCCGATCGATGAAGGGCGCGCCCTCGGGACGTCCAGAGAACGCTTCGGCGGCGATGCACTCGGCCGCGCGCCACAGCGGGAGCGGCTCGCCGGCGGCGCGCGACGCAAGCTCGAGGGCGCGGCGCCACAGCGCCCGCACACGCGAGGGGCACGCGATACGCACCCGGACGATCGGCTCGCCGTCGATCGTACCGTCGTCCGTGTCCGGATCGGCATTGGCGCCTTCGTGCCGCGGCGCGGCCGCTTGCTCGAGAGCCTCGACCGTGGATTGGCGGGCGCGTGCCAGCCACGCGTCCTGATCCTCCGGAGAAGCGAGCGCACAGAGCGCGCGCACCTCGGCCCACGATAAGTCGGAGCGATCGAACGCGGCTGCGATGGCGGGAAGCTCGTCGAGGCGAGTGGCCACCCACGCGGCGGCCTGAAGGGTGCGGGCGGAGAGCCCGAGGCGCTCACGCGCGTAGTCGGCGAACCGAACGAAGCCGAGGCGGCGGTAGGCCCGGCGGCGCAGCAGCTGGCGCGCGACCAGGCCGAGCTCGAGCCGCGCCGCCGCCTCGCTGCGACACGCGACCCGCAGCTCGACGTCGATCGCGTGCGCGAAGCGCGTGCGCTCCGTGGCCAGCGCGCGCTCCGTCTCGCGATCGATCCGACGCGCCCGCGAACGGGCGATGGCGACGACCGACGCCGGACGTCCGAGCGACCGTCGCGCTCGCCGTCCGTCAGCAGTACGTCGCAGTGACCTCATGAAACGAATCCGGTTGCCTTCCGAGCGAGAGTAGCGGTTGCGAGGGCAAGGCGAAGAATAGGCGAAAACGAGGAGCACGTCAAGTCGTCGACGCGGCGCTCGTGCCGTCCTTTGGAACGACACCGGGCGCTGGCGGTGTTCCAAAACAGCCCGCACTCCAGGCGTCGTGTCGCGACGCAGCGGCGCAACGCGAGCCGCCGCATTCAGCGGCCGGCGACGGCCGGCACGACTTCGAGCGCGATGAGCAGGATTGCCGTCAGCTCGAACAGCTCCGCGCGCGCCGTCGCCGCGAGGTGCAACCGCTTACCCACGCCTTGCAGGGGCCGTCGATCTCGCGCTAGCACGCCGCGATGGCGGCTCTTCGGCGTGTGTGTGTGTTCACAGGGTCGAGCCTCGGGGCCCGGGGGGGCTATGAGGCGGCGGCGCGCGCGTTGGCGGCGGCGATGCTCGAGCGGAAGCTCGGCCTCGTGTTCGGCGGCGGCAGCATCGGGCTCATGGGCGTCATCGCGGACGCTGTGCTGGCGGGCGGCGGCGAGGTGATCGGCGTCATTCCGCGGCCGCTCGCGACCCGGGAGATCGCGCACCAGGGGCTCGCCGATCTGCGCGTCGTGCCGAGCATGCACGAGCGGAAGGCGCTCATGACGGACCTCGCCGACGGCTTCATCGCGTTGCCGGGCGGGTTCGGCACCTTCGAGGAGCTGTTGGAGTCGATCACGTGGGCGCAGCTCGGGCTGCACCGGAAGCCGATCGCGGTCCTCGACGTCGAGGGCTACTTCGCGTCGCTCCTCGCGCTCCTCGACCGCGCGACCGCGGACGGCTTCGTGCGTCCGGAGTACCGCGCGCTCGTCCTCGATGACATAGACCCGGCGCGGTTGCTCGACCGCATGGCCGCGCACGAGCCGCCAGCGGGTCTCTTCAGCTGGATCGACCGCGACGAGACGTGAGCGGGGTCACTCGATCCCGAGCTGGATCCAGATGCCGCCCGCGATGATCAGCGCCCCGCCGACGAGCAGGCGCGCGCCCGGGCGCTCGCCGAACGCGACCATGCCGATCAGCTGGCTGATCACGAAGAAGACGGCGATGTACGTCCCCATGAGCCGGCTGAAGTCGATGGTGCGGTTGTAGTTCACCGCGAAGCCGTACACCCCGAGCAGGGCGGCGCCTGCGATGAGCAACGGAGTGCTGGCGCGCGCGAGGCCGACGCGGATGACGCCGTCGCCGGAGATCTCGAGGATCGCCGCCGTTACGAGCGCGAGCAGGGAGGCGATCATCGCGTCGCCGTGCCCCAGTAATTGAACGTCAGGACGCTCGGCCCCGGGAGGTACATCGTTTCGACGTCGCTCAGGCGGAAGCCGGCGCCACCGAGCAGATCGGGAATCGCGCGGTTCATGTTGCAGCCGCCGCTGAACCGTCGCCACATCGGGTTCAATCGGTCCTGCCAGCGAACGACCTTCGCGTCCGGCGCGCGACCGTGCTCGGCGAAGAGCAGCGAGCCACCCGGCCGCAGCACCCGGTACATCTCGCGCAGCGCCTTGTCGACGGCGGGGATGCTGCACATCGTGTAGGTGATGACCACGGCGTCGACCGAGGCGCTCTCGAGCGGGATGTCCTCTGCCGACGCCGTGAGGAGCTCGACAGGTACCGCGGCGGCTTCGGCGCGCGGGCGTGCGAGGCGCTGCAGCTCGGCCGACGGGTCGAGGGCGCGCAGGCGCGTAACCTTCGCCGGATCGTACAGTCCGAGGTTCAAGCCCGAGCCGACGCCGATCTCGAGCACGTCCCCGGCGGCGCGCGGCACGACCTTTTCGCGTTGGCGGCGCACGGGCTCCTGACGCATCACGCGATCGAGGATCCAGGGAAAGACGTACGTTGCGTAGATTCCCATCGGGTTTCACCCTCCGCCGCCACGTTAAGAACGCTCGCGGCCTTCGCAGCCGGATGTAAGGCCGACGTCGGAGAGACGCAAGAGATTCTGCAATTCGCGTGTAAGTTGTTCTCGGATTTCGGGCACGTGTGGCGGGCTGGCGAAGGCGAAGATCGAGAGCGCATGATGGGGCATGGCGCCCGTCATCTACTCGGTCGGCCACTCGAATCTCGCGGCGGCCGCGTTCTTCGCGTTGCTGGAGGGTGCCGGCGTCCGCACCCTGGCGGACGTGCGGGCGTTTCCCGCCTCGCGCCGCCACCCGCATTTCGCGCGTGAGGCGTTGGGCGAGGCCGCGCGCGAGCGGGGCCTCGCCTACCGTTGGATGCCCGCGCTCGGAGGGCGGCGGCATCGGGCGGAAGGACGGTCGCCACACGTGGCGTGGGAGGTCGCGGCGTTCCGCAACTACGCCGACTACGCCGATACCGCCGCGTTCGCCGCCGCGCTCGCCGAACTGGAGCGGCTCGCGGCGGCGGCGCCGACGGCCTTCATGTGCGCCGAGGCGCTGTGGTGGCAGTGCCATCGCCGCCTGATCGCCGATCGCCTCCTGCTCGACGGCTGGGAGGTGCAGCATGTCTCGGCGGCCGGGCGGCTGGCGCCCCATCACCTGCCGGACTTCGCCCGCATGGTCGACGGCCGGCTCGTCTACGACCGCGGCGCGACGCCGGCGCTGCCGATGGCCGCGCCCTCGCCCTCGCCCGCGGGGGCGATCACGGAGCGGCGGTCGCGTCCGCGCCGGCGGTGAGACGCCGCCGCACGCCATTGCGCGTGCCGGCCCTGGCCAGGTAAGCGACCGCATGCGCGAGATGCTGACCCGTGTCTTGAACGCGCGCGTCGCCGAGGTGCTGCCGGAGCCGACGCCGCTCGATCGCGCCCCCGCGCTCAGCGCCCGCCTCGGCCGCGCGGTGTTCCTGAAGCGCGAGGACCTGACGCCGATCTTCTCGTTCAAGCTGCGCGGGGCCTACAACCGCATCGCCCAGCTCGACACGCGTGCGCGCGAGGCGGGGGTGATCGCCGCCTCGGCCGGCAACCACGCCCAGGGCGTGGCGTTCGCGGCCGCGCGGCTCGGCCTGAAGGCGCGCATCGTGATGCCGCGCACGACACCGGCGATCAAGGTCGAGGCGGTGCGCCGTCACGGCGCCACGATCGAGCTCGTGGGGGACGACTACGCGGCGGCGGCGGAGCGCTGCGCCGCCCTCGCGGCCGAGACCGGCATGACGATCGTGCCGCCCTACGACGACCTCGACGTCATCGCCGGGCAGGGGACCGTCGGGCTCGAGATCCTGCATCAGGCGCCCCGCGATCTCGCGGCGATCCTCGTGCCCGTCGGCGGCGGCGGTCTCGCGTCCGGGGTCGCCTCCGTGGTGAAGGAGGTGCGTCCGGCGGTGCGGGTGATCGGCGTCGAGCCGGTCGACTCGGACGCCATGGGGCGCTCGCTGCGTGCCGGCGAGCGCGTCGTCCTCGAGCACGTGGGCCTCTTCGCCGACGGCGTCGCCGTCCGCCAGGTCGGCGCGCACACGTTCGACATCTGCCGGCGGACCCTCGACGCCTGCGTCAGCGTCGAGATCGACGAGATCTGCGCCGCCATCAAGGATGCGTTCGAGGATACCCGCGCGGTGCTCGAGCCCGCGGGTGCGCTCGCGATCGCCGGCCTGAAGCGCGTCGCGGGCGCGGGCGAGCTGCCGCCCGGCTCGGTCGTCGCCATCGCGTCGGGGGCCAACATGAACTTCGCCCGCCTCGGCTACGTGACCGAGCGCGCCGCGATCGGCGAGCATCGCGAGGCGATCCTCGCGGTGACGATCCCGGAGCGGCCCGGCGCGTTTCTCGAGTTCTGCGGCGCGATCGGCGACCGCGCCGTCACCGAGTTCAACTATCGTCTCGCGTCGCGCGACGAGGCGCACATCTTCGTCGGCCTCGAGGTCGGCGGACGCGGCGAGGCGGCGGCGATCGTGCGCGCCCTCGTCGCGGCCGGCTATGCGTGCGTCGACCTGAGCGAGGACGACCTCGCGAAGACCCACGTCCGCCACATGGTCGGCGGGCGCACGCCCCACGCCGCCGACGAGATGCTCTTCAGCTTCGAGTTCCCCGAGCGCCCCGGCGCGTTGCTCCAGTTCCTCGCCAACCTCGGCGGCCAGTGGAACATCTCGCTCTTCCACTACCGCAATCACGGCGCCGCGTTCGGCCGCGTCCTCTGCGCCTTCGAGGTGCCGGCCGGCCAGCGCGCCGAGCTGCTGGCACGGCTCGCACGCCTCGGGTTCGCGTGGGTCGACGAGACGGACAATCCCGCCGCGCGCCTCTTCCTGCGGTGAGGGGCCGGCCGCGCGGGCGGGACAGCGGCCTCGCGCCGGATGTCGCGCTCGCCGCCACCCTGCACGATCCGGACGGCGCGCTGCTCGGCATGATGCGCCGCCGCGTCCCGGCCCTGCGGCGCCTCTACGGCGCGATCGTCGTGACGACGAGCCCGCCGACCGACGCGCGCGTGAACGGGGCGCTCGCGGCCCTCGGCGTGTACGGCGGAACGCCCCGCGGCAACGCGCGCGGGCCGCTCTACCGGCTGGCGCTGCGGAAAGCGCTCACGAGCGGTGCGGCCCGTGTCCACTACCTGGACTTCGATCGCGCGTTGCACTGGATCGACACGCGACCGGACGAGCTCGCCGCCGTCCTGCGCCGGGCGCACCGCCACCCGGCCACGCTGCTCGGCCGCAGCGTCGCGGCGCACCGCAGCCATCATCGCGCCCTCTTCGCGACCGAGCGGGCTGCCAACGACGCGCTCGCGGCACGACTCGGCGCGCGCCGTGCCGTGGATTTCCTCGTGCCCTCCTTCGTGCTGACGGCGGTGCTCACCCGCGCGCTGTTGCGGCGCTCGCACGCGCGCGACGCCGGGCTCTACGGCGAGTGGCCGGCGTTGCTCGCGACGATCGGCGTGCCGCTCGGGTACCGCGAGTGTCGCGGCCTCGACTGGGAGACCCCCGATCGCGCCCGCGCCGCCGTGCGCCGCGTCGGCCTCGCCGCCTGGCGCCGCGCCTTCGATACGCCGGCGGAATGGCGTCTGCGGCGCGCGATGGCGCGCGCCTTCCTGCGGGGCTTCGAGGCGGCGTTGGCCGGCGTCGGCGACCATGGCGCCGCCCGGCCTCGCCTGCGCCTGCGCTCGACCTGACGGCGCGGGCGCGTGCCGTCCATCACATGTAGAGGCCGCCGTTCGGCGCCAGCACCTGGCCGACGAAGAAGCTCGATTCGTCCGACGCGAGGAAGAGCGCCGTCGCGGCGACCTCGGAGGCCGCGCCGAGGCGGCCCATCGGCGTCTGCGCGGTGATGAGCTGCCGCATGAGGTCGGGCATCTCGGTGAGGAGCGGCGTATCGATGTAGCCCGGGGCGATCGCGTTCACGCGGATGCCGCGGCCGATCACCTCGCGCGCCACCGACTTCGTGAAGCCGACGATGCCGGCTTTCGCGGCCGAGTAGTCCGGCACCCCCATGATGCCGGTCTGCGACGCCACTGAGCCCATGTTGATGATGTTCCCCCAGCCGTTGAACTCCATGATCTTCAGCGCCTCGCGCGTGCAATAGAAGGTGCCGTCGAGGTGGATCGAGAGGGTGCGGCGCCACTGGCCGTCCTCCATGAGCTTGGTCGCCTCCGCGGAGCGCGTCGTCCGTCCCGTCGTCATCACCTCCTGCAGCATCGCCTCGGTGTTCCGCCGCACGTGCTCCTCCATGTGCGCGATGCCGGCGTTGTTGACGAGGATGTCGAGCGCCTGGAAGTCGCCCATGTGCTTGGCGACCATCTTGTGCACCGCGCGACTGTCGGCGACGTCGCAGGGCAGCGGCGAGGCCTCGGCTCCGGCGGCACGCAGCTCCGCGACGACGGCCTCGGCCGCCTCGGGGCGGATGTCGTTGACGCCGATCGCGCAGCCCTCGCGTGCAAACGTGAGCGCGATCTCGCGCCCGAGACCGGAGCCCGCGCCCGTGATCAGGGCGACCTTGCTCTTGAGCTTCATGGGGATGCCTCCTGCGGCGTGCGAGTTGTGCCGTTCGCGCGGCCGGTGCTAGGGTCGCGTATCGACAGCGCGATCGCACATCCCCCCTCGCTTGTCCACATCGTCAGCCACGGTCCGCACTGCCTCGATGGCGTGACCGCCGCCGTGGCGGTCGCCCGCTCGTACGGAGGCATCGCGGTGCAGGCGCGCTTCGCGAACAATCCCGAGATCAACGAGACGCTCCTCGCCGTCCCGCCGCCGCCCGCGGGCGCGACCCAGGATCTCTGGATCACCGACATCAGCTGGACGCGTCCGGAGACCGACGCGCATCTCCGCGACCTCGCCGCCGCCGGCACCCGCATCGTCTGGATCGATCATCACCGTACCGCCATCGAGCGCCTGCGCCGCGGCGCGATCGACGTGCCGCTGTCGGCGATGGTCGTCGAGGACACCTATGCCGCCTCGCGGCTCGTCTTCGAGCACATCCGCCGCACCCTCGACCCCGCCGCGCCGTGGGCCGGACGGTTCCTCGCGCTCGAGCGGCTGGTCACGCTCGCCGACGACAACGACCGCTGGATCCACGCGCACCAGGGATCGCGCGAGCTGGCGTTGACGGTCGGCGCGATGCACGGAACGGACGCCTACGAGGATCTCCTCGGGATCGACGCCGCGGTCACCTATACGCCGCGCATGCAGGAGGCGTACGCCCGCGTTGCCGCCGAGCTCGCCGAGACCCACGCGCTCGCCGAGCGCACGCGCGTCGAGCGCCGTGTCGGCGCCGTGCTCGTCGTCGCCGCCTGGTGCGCCGGCTATCCGAGCGAGATCGGCGACGTGTGGGGCAAGCGCACCCCGAACGCCGTCTTCGCCCTCTACGACACCAAGAGCCGGGGCGTCAGCTTCCGCCGCTCTCCCGACTGCCAGGTCGATCTCTCGCGGCTCGCCGAGGCCTTCGGCGGCGGCGGCCACGCCGCCGCCGCCGGCTGCCAGATCCCGGAGATCGGCGACCGCGACTCCGCCGCGCTGGCCGATCTGGTCGCCGCCGCGGTTACGCGCCTCCGCCCATGAGCGCAGCCGGCCGGTGCATCAGCCGCGAAGCGGTCGAGCGCGTGGAGCCGTAGTCGAGTGGACAAAGCCCTCGCCCTCCTGCGCAAGCGCTACGGCAAGGTCCCCATCGTCCAGCCGGCGCTCACCTCGGCCGATTTCCCCCCGCTGCGCGGCGGACGGCGCGCCGAGGTCGCGATGGCGATCCGCCGCCCGAACGGCAGCATCCTGCTGCAGACGAAGGCGTTCTATCCTCCGGCCACGTTCCGCCTGCCGACGGGCGGGATCAAGGCCGGTGAGGACGTCGAGCACGCGCTCCTGCGCGAGGTCTACGAGGAGAGCAACCTCACGGTCGAGATCGATCGTCCGGTGGCGGTGATCGAGCACACCACCGCCGACGGCCGCGTCGGGTTCCGCTCCTACCTGTTCCTCGTCCGCGAGACCGCCGGCGAGCTCAAGGTGAACGACCCGGACGAACGGATCAGCGGCTGGGACGAGCGCGACGTCGAGGGGCTCCGCGCCGCGAGCGCCCACCTCCGGACGCTCGGCGGTACGTGGCAGCGCTGGGGCCAGTTTCGCGCCCTCGCGCTCGACGTCCTCGCGAACGCGCTCGCTTGAGCACCGCGCGCCGCGCTCTGTACGCGTGGGCGTTGTACGACCTCGCCAACACCACGTTCTCGCTGAACGTCGTGTCGCGCTATCTGCCGCTCATCGTCGTGCAGGATCTGGGCGGCCGCGATCTCGACGTCAGCCTGGCCTACAGCGCCTCGATGCTGCTGGTGGCCTTCTCCTCGCCGCTGCTCGGCGCGGTGTCGGACCTCGCGGGCCGGCGCGTGCCCTATCTCGCCGTCGCCACGGCGGGCGCGGTCGGCGCGACCGCGCTCATGGGCGGCGGCGTGCGGGCATCCGTCCTGCTCGGTCTCTTCGCCCTCGCGAACTACTGCTACCAGGCGGCGCTGGTCTTCTACGACGCGCTCCTTGCCAACGTCTCCGACGAGACGACGCGCGGCCGCGCCTCGGGACTGGGCATCGGGCTCGGCTACGTCGGCGCGATCGTGAGCCTCTACACGGTGGCGCCGATCGCCGATCGCTTCGGCAAGGCCGCCGCCTTTCCGGCGACCGCGCTCCTCTTCCTGGTGTTCGCGCTGCCGTGTCTGCTGTTCGTGCCGGAGGAGCGGGGCGCGTTCTGGCCGTCGGCCGGCGTCGGCCGCGCGTTCGCGCGGGTGCGGGCGACGTTCGCCCGCCTGCCGCAGCATCCCGACCTCGCACGGTTCCTGATCGCGCACTTCCTCTTCACCGATGCCGTCAACACGGTCATCCTCTTCATGGCGGTCTACGTCACGATGGTCGGCGGATTCAGCAGCGCCGAGGTCACGAACCTCCTCGCGCTGTCGACGCTCTTCGCGATCGCGGGCGCCCTCGGCCAGGGGCGGCTCATCGATCGGATCGGCTCGAAGCGGGCGTTGCAGGTCGCGCTCGCGCTCTGGGCGGTCGGCCTCGGATGCGCCCTGGTCGCGACCCGCACCGCGCTCTGGCTCGTCGGCCCCATCACCGGGACGGCGCTCGGCGCGCTCTGGACGGCGGACCGCGTGCTGATGTTCCGGCTGTCGCCGCCCGACGCGCTCGGCGAGCTGTACGGCGTCTACGGGATGGTGGGACGCTTCTCGGCGATCACCGGTCCCCTCATCTGGGGCGCGATCGTCTATCTCCTGGAGGGGCGGAGCGGGGCGCTCGCCTATCGCGCGGCGATCGGCTCGCTGCTCGCGATGCTGCTCGCGGGCGCCGCGGTGCTGACCGGGGTTCGGGAGCCCCGGTGGGTAACCGCCCCGGAAACCGGGGAGTCGCGCGCCGCGTCGCCGGGCGATTGACTCACGCTACGCGAGGCGATTGACTCTCAAAAATTGACGCCGATATAAGGCGCGTCACTCCCCTTGTTCGTGCTGTCCGAGGCAGAAAGGAGCTGAGATGCCCCAGCTATGTGGACGTACGGCCGCGCGCCGGTGGTTGCCGGTGTTGCTTGCCCTTGCGGCCGTATCACTTCCGCGGCTCGCGGCGGCGGAGGTCCAACCCGGGGACGTGATCACGCGTGCCAACGCCGACAAGGTGAAGGGCATCGTTCCCGACGGCGTGCAGTGGTGCGTCAACCGCGGCATGGAAATGACGATCGTGCCGTACAAGAAGATCGAGCTCCCGCCCGTCTATCAGCAGGCGACCGAGAAGTACGCGTCGCAGGTGAAGCTCAAGGACGACCAGACGCTCGAAGGCTACGTCGCCGGCCGGCCGTTTCCCCTCGTCGACCCGAACGACCCCCACGCCGCGACCAAGCTGATGTACAACTTCGAGCGCGGCCACTACTACAGCGACGACCTCGCGCTGCACCTGTTCGACGCCGATACGGGCCAGCTCACCGTCGACTCGAGCGGCAACCAGCACTACACCGTCGAGCGCCACTTCGTCCTCGACTGGCTGCGCATCCTGAGCTTCGCCGGTCGCCTCTACAACGACCCGCGGCCGACGATCGAGCCCAACAGGGATGCCACCTTCCGCAAGGCCGGCCTCTATCCGGTGATCGAGCCGTTCGACCTGAAGGGCATCGGCGGCCTCAACTACCGCTACATGGATCCGTTGCGCCAGGACGATCTCTGGCTTTACCTGCCGAGCCTGCGGCGGGTGCGGCGCCTCTCCAGCGCGCAGCGCTCCGAGGCGCTCTTCGGCCAGGACATCGACGTCGACAGCTACGGCGGCTACGCCGGACAAATCCCCTGGTTCAACTGGAAATTCCTCGGCTCCAAGCCGATGCTCGCGTCGTTGCATGGCGAGCACCTCCCGCCCGTACCGTGCAAGGACGACGGCGGGATGACCTTCTGCGAGAACTGGGAGATGCGGCCCGACATGCTGATCATCGAGGGTACGCCCAAGGCCGAGGCCTACGCGTACTCCAAGCGCCTCATCTACATGGACCACGAGACGTTCTTCATCGCCTACACCGACCTCTACGACCGCGGCGGCGAGCTGTGGAAGACCGTCATGCAGAGCCTGCGCGTCTCGACCAAGCCGAACCCGCGGGCGGCCTACACCTATCCGATCGATCGCATGTTCATCTACGCGTTCACGACCGTCGACATGCAGCTCGAGCACGGCACCCGCGTGGCCATCCCCGGCATGGGCTTCCCCAACGAGGCCGGCTGGTACGTCGACGTCGGCGACAAGTACGGCGGCGAGGAGAGCTGGTTCACCATCGCCGCGCTGATCAGCGCGGGACATTAGCGGGGGTGGAATCGATTGCGGCCGCGGTTGACCCACGTGGCGTTGCGGGTGCGGGATCTCGCGCGCTCGATCGCGTTCTACGAGGCGTTCGCGGGCCTGGTCGTGTGTCACGAGCGCGTCGACGACGGCGTGCGGGTGGTGTGGCTGGCGGAGCGCAAGGACGATCCGGCCTTCGTGTTCGTCCTCATCCCGATGCCGCACGGCGAGGGTGAGCGCTCGGGCGTGCACCACTTCGGCTTCACGCTCGACGGGCGCGACGAGGTGGACGCGATCGCGGCGCGGGCGCAGGCAGCGGGCGTGCTGCGTGAGCCCGCGCGCGACGCCGGGCCGGTGGTCGGCTACTTCTGCATCGTCGAGGACCCCGACGGCAACTGGGTCGAGTTCTCGTTCGGGCAGCCGATCAATCCACGCGAGCTCGCGGGCTAGCAGGCCCACCCATCGCCGCCACAAGTATTACTTGAAGATACACACGTCAGATGTGTATCCTGAAATGTGGCCTCCAAGGTGATGCCGGGCACGTACGCAAGACTGAACATCACCCTCCCACGTGCGACGGTGGTTTCCGGTCGAAGATGAACCACGGAAGTTCGCGGCACGTCCGCGGAACGGGTAGGCGCTCCGCGGCGCGGCGAGGTCTACGTCGTTGCGTTCGATCTGACGGTCGGCGGCGGGATTCGCAAGACGCCCGCGGTGGTCGTGCCGAACGATAGCGGCAACAGTGAGGCCTTCCCGGTTGTCGTGCCGCACGGGTGCGTGGACGGGGCGTGCGAGTCGTCTGGCTGGCCGAGTGCGCCGAGGACCCGGCGTTCGTTTTCGCTTTGATACCGATGCTCCATAGCGGGGACCAGCGCTGGGGCGCGCATCGTTTCGGCTTCACGTTCGGCAGCCGAGCCGAAGTCGATGCGGTCGGAGCCCGTGCCCAGGCCGCTGCCGTGCTCCGCGAGCCGTCGGCGCCGCTAGGCCGGGCGTCGGCTGAGCGATCAACGAGGTTGGAAAGACGGCCTCCATGAGAGTCACCCTTCGATCAATGCTGGGAGTCGCGGTGGCGTTGGTCGTGGCGTGCGCGATGCTCTGGGGGATCCACTCCAAGCCGAACTTCGTCCTCATCACCGTTGACACGCTGCGGCCGGATCACCTCTCGTGCTACGGCTACGACAAGATCGCGACTCCAGCGATCGACCAGCTGGCATCGCACGGGATTCTTTTCGAACAGGCATATGCCGATGTGACGTGGACAACCTCGTCGATGGCGTCGGTCATGACGGGCCTCTACGCTACAAAGCATGGCGTGCAGACCAGCTATCAGCGGCTGTCATCGAACGCGCACACACTTGCAGAGTACTTGCAGCGCGCGGGCTTCTACACTTCCGCGATAGTCGGCTCCTTCCCACTCGACCCCATTTTTGGCTTGAGTCAAGGGTTCGACACGTACGACGCGACGTTCACGAGGCCGATGGTGCTGGATCCGGACCGGCCATCGCCGGACGAACCGGTTCGGTCGGTCCCGAGTCGGTTCAGCGATGATCCCACGGAGATGAACGCGTTCTTGCTCGACAAGTCATCGCACGACGCCTATCGCTCAGATGACCAGGTGACTGACGCCGCGCTGGCGTGGCTGCACACCTCTCGGCGCCGGGAGCCCTTCTTTCTCTGGGTGCACTACTTCGGGCCGCACGAGAAGCCCCAGGGTCAGAGCGATTTGAAAGAGGAGATAGCCCGCCAGTTGGCGGAATACGATCCCGACATCGTCACGGTCGATCGGGAGGTGGGTCGTCTCGTCGAAGGACTGGCCGCAAGGGGCGACCTGTCGCGGACCGTCATCATTCTGCACGCGGATCATGGTCAAAGCCTCAACGACCACCAATATTTTGGTCATGGCCGCCACGTGTACGACAGCACCGAGCACATCCCATTGATTGTTCGACCGGCGGGGGGTATCCCGGCGCCGATCCGCGTCAATCGGATGGTTCGCAACGTCGACATCATGCCGACCATTCTCGCGCTCGCCGGCATCACCGCAGAATCAGCGGCGGACGGTCGCAGTCTGACCGCAGAGCTCTCTGGTGCACGCAGCGAAGCACCCGAGGGGACCTACGTCGAGACATACCTTTCCGCGAACCGGCTCTTTGCAGAGGTCATCGACTACCGCACGGATCTGAAGCTGGGCATGCGGCGGCTCGGATTCCGAACTCCGCGGTGGAAATACATCATCAATGATCCGATCCCTTTTGCGGACGTGGCCGATCCCGCGCCGGTCTCTGAGGAGATGCACCGCCGATACTACAGCGAGGAGCTCTACGATCTCGAGCAGGATCCAAATGAGCTCACGAACGTGCTCGCGTCCCACCAGGATCTCGCGGCGCAATTTCGCCAGCGCGTGTGGGACGAGCAACGGAGCAGAGGCAATTCTGTCGAGAAGATTCCCGTCGGTGGGGAGACCCGCGAACGCCTCAAGAGCCTTGGGTACGTTGATTGAGGTCGCATAGAATCGGGGGCGCGATGCTGAAGTCATCGAAGACCTCCTCCTTTGAGGCCGCGTCCCGATCCTCGTACTTGAGATCGGCACGACCCGATCCCATTTCCATGTGTGTCCGAGGGCGAAGTCGACGCACGTGCCGATCATGCCGAGGACCGCTATCGGGGGGGCAACGACGACGAGCCTCGAGGACCGATCGAGGTGCAGCGGGTTCGCCCAGAAGATAAAGTGTTGATTCTGGGGTAATGTCCGCACCATGGATTCGCGCGGTCCCGACCATCTGAGCGTCGGTAAGCTCCTTGTCTTCGCGCTGGTGCCGGTCGTCGGCCTAGTGCTGGTGGCCGATGTCGTCCTTCGCGGATCTGGAGCTGCGCTGAGCTGCCCAACACCATCCTACCTAAGCGCCTATTTCTGGGAATGCGATCCGATTCTGCACTTCCAGATGAATCGCAACCTCCGCATCGAAGGGCGGCCCTTGAATGCGCTTGGGATGCGGGGTGCGCTACTCGACCCGACGGCGAAGCACCGAATCGTCGCGCTCGGCGACTCGGTGACGTTCGGGCACATCAACGGCCCGCAGTTTGCCGTCCACGACGCGTATCCGCATCGGCTGCAGGAACTCGCCGATCAACGCGATGGTCCGGGAACGCTCAGTGTCCTGAATGCCGGCGTGTGCGGATACAATACGTACCAGGGCATCATGCTCCTCCGTACCAAGCTCCGGAGCGTGCCCGCCGACCTCATCATCGTACAGTACGGATGGAACGATCTGCTGACGTCGGCGTACAGCGGCGGCGATGCGTTCCGGGAACCAGCGTCGGCGTTCGCGCGCCTCGGCGAAGACCTGCTGCTCCGCACCGCGATCTACCCCTTCGCCAAGCGTCTCGGGATGGAGCTGGCGTTGTACAGGAAACGGCAGACCGGCGTCCCAGACGTACCACCGGACTGGAAGCCGACGTCGCACTGGACTCCCAGCATTCCCCTCGACGAATACGAGCACAATCTGCGACGCATCGTCGAGCTTGCGCGCGCGCGCCGCCTGGAGGTGTGGCTCGCAACATCACCCGATGCGTTCACGACCGACGACTACAAGGGCCGCGAGGGCGCGTACGCATCGAGTGCGGCGGCGCAGCTTGCCCTACTTCGGCTTGGGGGCATCCAGACCTTCACCGAGCTCCACGGTATTCGCGCACGCTACAACGACGCCGTCCGTGCTGTCGGCGCGGAGCTCGGAGTTCCCATCGTCGACATCGATGGGACATTCCGCGCGCACGCGTCTCAACATCTCTTCTCGGACCACGATGCGATTCATCCGACCGACGCCGGGCACGCAGTCATGGCCGAAGACCTGTACGCACGGCTCTGGGCGGCCGGTGTGCTCCGGCAGGTGCACGCGCCGTCCCTTTAGTTAGGGGCCTGTCGTGACGAGTGGCCTACGGCATCGCTCGGCGCCCGTTGGGAAACCCACTCGGGCTGGTCAGGCGCGCGACGATCGCCTGCGCCTCGAGCGCGTGTCCGGCATCGGTCGGGTGCACGGCGTCGAGCGTCGTGAAGAGGTGCTCCGCACTGTGCGTGCGATAGACGGCCTCCATGTCGATGACGGGGGCGCCCGTCTCCGCACCGATCTCTCGGATGATGCTGTTGTAGCGGCTGCGGAGCGCGCTCAGTTCCTGAAACGACTGGATACCGCCAAGGCGGATGAGCTCGAGCTGAGGCGCGGCGCTGACCGCATAGGCATCTTCCCGTCCGTGAAAGTCGTCGGTCATGAACGCATCGGCGGATGTGAGAAGCCATGCCTCGGCGTGTCGGGCGCGGACACGGGCGACGATCCGTCGAAGATTGTCGGCGAAATCTTCGGGCGACACGTTCGGCGTCCAACTCTTCGGCACGGCAAAGGGAGGCGGAGCGGCTTCCGATCTCGCGGCCAGGGCGAGCCTCAAACGGCGCGCAAACGGGTAAAGCGCGGACCGAAAGAGCAGATCGTCGCGGAGGCGTCCAAGCGCGGTCGTAGCCTCGCGCGTGTTCCCGAGGGGATTCGCCGAGATCAGAAGGTCGTTCCATCCAAACTTGATGGTGACGAGATTGGGTTGAAGACGCTGCAGGCGCGTCCGAAATAGCAAGTCGCCCTGATAGCTCGTGTAGCCGGGCACGCCGGCGTTCAAGACGCTGACGCTCGTCCCCCACTGCGCCGCCGCGAGCGCCGCGACACGCTCCGGGTATGGATGCTCGACGAAGAGCGGCGTCGTTGGCCCGGGCGTCAGCATGCCGAAGGTACAGGAGTCGCCGAGTGCGATCATGCGGAACGTGGCGTTCGGGTCGGGCTCGGGACCGCGCAATCCGCGGCTGTTCATCACCACCCCTGGGATCGAGGGTCGCAGCCGATAGCCGAGGAGCGGATCGCATTCCCACATCGCGGACTTCTCGAGGCTGCGTTCCGTGCAGGACGTCGCCGCACCGGAAAGCCTGACAGCGACTTCAGCGACGATGAGGACGAGGCCGAGCGAGATCACGCTGAAGATGAGACGTTTTCCAGGACTCAGCTGGCTGGCCATGGCACCCACATTCGCAAACATCGCTCCGCCGCGGCAATCGGAAGATTCATAGGGTCCGCCGCGCGACCGTCAAGCTCCAAGATAGAAGCGTGCGCGCGGGAGACCCAGCAGCAGCCGCGCCGCCAGGCACAGTCCGAGCGTAAGAAGGTAAGCGGTCGATGTGACGGCGAGCAGGCGCGGCACCGGGGTCCAGTGCAGCGCGCGCTCATAGAGCAGCGTGGCGATCGGATAGTGGAATAGGTAGACGCCGAGGGTTGTCTCCGAGAGGATCTCCATGCCAGGGGCCCGGAAGCGCGCGCGCCAGAGTGCCGCGACCATGAGCGTCGCGAAGACGATACGCGCGGGCCCCTCCGCGAAAGGGGGTCCGTGTATGCGCATCGCGAGCATCGCCGCCCCGCTGACGAGGACGCCGAGGAGCAGCCCCAATGGCGCGATGCGAGCGGCGATCTGTTCGGGAATCCCCAACCAGCCGATAAGGAAGAAGCCGAACCAGAATTGCACCAGCGGGTTGCGTGTGCCCCAGAACAAGCTCGGCGCCGGTCCCAGCGAGGGCTTGAGGGCGATCGCGAGGATGTAGACACAGCAGATGCCGAGGACTGCCCATGCACCCCACGCGGGCAGGCGAGAGATGAAGGCGCCAAGCATCAGGCAGAGGATCATGACCGGCAGAAAGTAGTAGATGCCGAGCGTCGAGCCGAACACGAGTTCCCAGGCGGCACCCGCGAGACCGGGCCACGCGGCATAGCCGATTGCATACCAGAGCGAGGCCGCGATGAGGTAGGGAATCAGGACCCGTAACATGCGCGCCCGCAAGACGGCCCAGGGCATCGCCGCATCCGTGCGCGCGAGATAGCCCGCGACTACGATGAATGCGGGCACCGCGAAGATCAGCCACGCGCGCAGCCAATAGTCGACCGATGTGTGGCCAGCCTGCCACATTGCAGGGCCGGAATGGATTGCGACGACAGCGGCGATCGCGCACGCCTTCACGCGATCCACCGCCTCGATTCTCCCCGCGGGTCTGGTCGGCACGGCGGCTATCCCGGCTAGAATTGCCGCTCGCAGCGTTCTCTATCCGTGGGAATCGCCCGCTTTTGATGCGCAAAGCTCCCCGTCTTCGTGGCACGCAGATCCAGGAGATCGCGCCGGCCGATCACGCGCAGGAAGATCGCCGTGGGCCCGATGACGAGCACGTAGGCGAGCGCCAGCAAAAGCCCCGTCTGGATCTGGCCGAGGCGATGCGCAAACGCCATCCATCCATGCTTGAGGTACCCGAACACGGAAGAATCAGTCCAGCGCGAACGCGGGAGGCAGCTGGTCCTGCGCACCCCTATGGGGTTGCTGGGCCTTCCGCAGAACGAAGCGGTCGATTACGAGGGTGTCCATCCCCGTTGTCATGAAGCAGCGCAGCGCATCCTCCGGCGTACAGACGATCGGCTCGCCCCGCACGTTGAACGAGGTATTGATGAGCACCGCCGTGCCCGTCAGCCGCTCGAAGGATCGGATGAGCTCGTAGAAGAGCGGGTTGGTCTCGGCATCGACGGTCTGCACGCGGGCGGAGCCGTCGACATGGGTCGTCGCCGGCAAACGCTCCCTGCCGTTCTTCGCCTGCGCCACCAGCAGCATGTACGGGCTCGGCCGGTCGAGCTCGAAGTAGTCCGAGGCGCGTTCCGCCAACACCGCCGGCGCGAAGGGCCGGAAGCTCTCGCGGAACTTGATCTTGAGATTGACGACGTCCTGATTCTTCGGGTTGCGCGGATCGGCGAGGATGCTGCGTGCACCCAGGGCGCGCGGACCGAACTCCATGCGGCCCTGGAACCATCCGACGACGTCCTGATCGGCGATCGCCTTGGCGGTCGTCTCGAGAAGTACCTCGCGATCGAGCTCCTCGAAGACCGCGCCCTTGACCTGAAGGAAGGCGCGGATCTCGTCGGTGTCGTAGGCCGGCCCGAGAAAGGCATCGCGCATCACGTAGTCGCGCGGCTGCTCGAGAACGTTGTAGGTGATGTACGCGGCGACCCCGAGCGCGCCCCCGGCGTCGCCGGCGGCGGGCTGCACGAAAATGTCGCGGAACGGGACTTCACGCGCGATGCGACCGTTGGCCACGCAGTTCAACGCCACGCCCCCCGCCATGCAGAGATTGGGCAGCTTGGTCTCCTGGTACAAGTGCCGGGACATCTTCAGCATGACGTCCTCGGTGACCATCTGGATACTCGCCGCGATGTCGCGGTCGCGCTGATCCAAGGCACTCTCCGAGTCGCGTGGCGGCGCGCCGAAGAGCCGATGGAAACGCTCGGTCGTCATCTTCAAACCGTAGTGGTACGCGAAATATTCCATGTTCAGCCGGAAGCTGCCGTCGTCCGCAACGTCGATCAGCTCCCGGACTTCCTTCTCGAAACGCGGGACGCCGTAGGGCGCGAGACCCATGACTTTGTACTCGGCGCTGTTCACCTTGAAGCCGAGGTACGACGTGAACGCCGTGTAGAGGAGGCCCAGGGAGTGGGGAAACCGGATCTCCTTGAAGAACTCGATCGACGATCCGCTACCGCGGCCGTACGTCGCCGTGGACCACTCCCCCACGCCGTCGACGGTGAGCAGGGCCGCCTGGCTGAACGGCGACACCAGGAACGCGCTCGCCGCGTGCGACATGTGATGCTCGATCATGTAGACGGGGCCGTCGTATTGCAGCTGATCCCGGATGTACGTGGGGATGACGAGCTTCTGGTGCAACCAGGACGGCATCGCGCGCAGGAACGCCCGGAAGGACTTGGGGAAGCACGCGACATGGGAGAAGAGCAGCCGTTTGAACTTGATGAAGGGCTTCTCGTAGAAACCGATGTAGTCGATGTCGTCGATGAGGAGCTTTCCTTCCGCCAGACAATACTGAATCGCGTTGACGGGAAAATCCTGATCGTGCTTCTTGCGGGTGAACCGCTCTTCCGACGCGGCGGCGATGACCTTCCCGTCGCGCATGAGGCAGGCAGCCGAGTCGTGGTAGAACGCGGAAATGCCGAGAACGTTCACGCGCGCTTCCGCCCGACGATCACGTAGTATCCTCCCCCGGCATTCTGCGTCAGGATCCAGACGAGCTGCACCAACAGATGCGCGATGGGATTCGATCGCCAACGCGCCACGGTGCGCGGCTTGAACATGCGCTTCGGCTCCTGGCCGAACATCTCGATCTTCGGAAACGATGAGACGTAGTCGAAGCCGTTGTCCGCGAACCACCGTAGCAGCTCGGCCACCGTATGCGTGGACTCGTGGGGATGCTCGTACTGATCGGCGAACCACGTCCGGCGCTTCTCATCGTCATCCTCGAGGTCGACCAGCTGCTTCTTGATCGCGCGTTCCTTGGCCTTTCGGTCGAACAGCGAGAGAAGGCGCACGATCCGGCGGCGCACCAGGAGCATGAACCGGCCGTAGCGGTTGTACAGCCCGACCACGAGGAACCCCCCGGGCCTCGTGATGGCGGCAAGATTCTGGAACCCCCTGTACGGATCGCTGGTGTGGTGGAGGACGCCGTTGCAGAAGACGTAGTCGAACGCGCTCAGGGGCATGTCCCAATCGAGGATGTTGACGCGGCGAAACTCGACGTTCTTCAACGCCAGGCGGCCGGCGAGCGTGCGTGCGAGATCGAGCGAGCGTTGCGAATAGTCGACGCCCGTGACGCGCCGATCCTTGAGCGCGAGAAAGCACGGCAGCTGCCCCGTCCCGCAACCGACGTCGATGACCGACGCACCGTAGGGAATTTCGGCGTCGATCATCTTCCCGTACCAGCTCGCCCGCGCCGCGAGATCCCGCCGGGTCTCGTACTTACCCGGATTGAAACCAGGGAAGGGGTTGGACTCGTAGAACTCGTTGACGACCTGCAACACCTCGCTCGTTGCAGCGGGGGCCGCCGTCACCGACGGGGTCATCGAAACGTCCTTGCTAGAAGAGCGCGTAGATGAACGGGGCAAGCGCGGAGCCCTGCGCGAAGATCACGAAGGCGCCCAACCCAACCAGCAGCACGAGAATTGGGGCGAGCCACCAGGTCCGATCCTCCTTCAAGAACATGCCGAACTCTCGAACGAGTCCACCGATGATCCGGAATCTACCCACGCGTAACCTCGAGAAAGGGATGTCGACGACAGTTCTAGAGTGGCCCCCCAGAGGGGTCCTTGTCAACGAGAGAATCGGTATCCGTGGTCGACCCATACGGGCGACCGGAATCAGCTTCGCGGCAATCCCGATCCATCGGTCCCTCCCCGTACTCGTTAGCCGAGGCAGCAGCCTGCGGGACTCCGAGGAGCGTCTCTTTCTGCCTGCATGGCGGAATTGCTAGCGGAGCCGATGACGTTGAGAGATGCCGAGCGGGCCCGCGCGATCTCCGGCATGAGCGTGCGGGACGGTCGTGATGTTCCGGTCCAGTGGGGCCGCAGTCGCGTGGCAATGAGCCTGGCCAATCAAGCAGAACCTGCTCGCACTTGTGCGCAGGCTATCGCCGCCACCGATTCCTTCGCCGGAAGAGCGCGCACGAGTCCTACGGCGCCTGGTTCAGTCTTTGCCTCGGCGACGGCCCACGTCGTCGCCGCTGCGCGTCGAACAGGAGATAGAAGGGTGCCGCGCTGGCCAGAATCATCAGGCCGAGCGCACATTCCACTGTCCGCTCGATCATCATGGTCATCGCGATCATCACGTTGGCGATGACATACAGCGCGGGAAGGTACGGGTACCCCCACGCGCGATAGGGGCGGGGTGCGTGCGGACGCGTGCGGCGCAAGGTGTACAAGGCGGCCGTATCGGCGATCGTCGCCAGGACGATGGCAAACGTCGTGTAGTCGAGAATGCTTGGATACGTTCCCAGAATTAGAATGAGCACCACGGCGACGGCGGCCTGAATGACGATCGCACGATGCGGTGTGCCATAGCGGGAATGCACGCGCTCGGCTGCTCCGACGAAGAGACCGTCCAGCGCCATCGCATACGCAATACGCGGCCCGACCAGGACCATTGCGTTCAAGCTTCCCGCGATCGACACGAGCACAAACAACGCCACCCACGCACCGCCGGCCGGACCCAGCAATGCCACGGCGGCCGCCTGTCCGACGTTAGGGGCGGCCCTGAGGCGCGCCATCGGGAGGGCGTGAAGGTAGGCAAGGTTCGTGAGGACGTAGATTGTCGTGCAGACCGCCAAGCCGATGAACAGGGCGAGCGGTAGATCTCGCGACGGATGCCGCATCTCGCTCGCAACATACACGGGCGCGTTCCATCCGAGATACGTGAAGAGAATCGGTGACAGTGCGAGCCCGAATGCCGAGGCGTGCACGGGCATCGTGAGATCGCCGGACGCCCCGCCGACTGCGGCGCGCGCGTGCCCGAGGGCCAGGACGGCAAACGTCGCGATGACTGCGAGCTTCACGTACCCGGTCGCGTTGTTGAATCGCGCTCCCCACCGTACGCCCACATAGTTGAGGGCCGAGCTTGCAACGGTCACCCCCACGGCGAGCAGCATCTTCCGCGTGGCCGTCATGACGAGGAAGTAGCTGGTCCCCTCGGCGAACGCGGCCGCAAGGGTCGCGACGGATCCTGCGTAGATAGCGAAGAACGTCAACCAGCCGACGAAGAACCCGGCGGCCGGATGGTACGCCTCGCGCAAGTATACGTAGTCACCGCCGGCGTGTGGAAACAGCGTTCCCAGCTCCGCGTTCGCGAGCGCGCCGGCGATCGAGAGGAGCCCGCCAGCGACCCACGCCGCGAGAAAGAGCGACGGGCGCGGGAGGAGGTCCGCCACGATGCCGGGCGTGAGAAAGATTCCCGAGCCGATGACGGACGAGACCACCAGCATCGTCGCGTCCGTCAGCGAGAGACTCGCTACGAGATGGTCTCGCGGGTCGCTCCCCGCAGCCTCGCGGATCACGCGCCCCCTACTTGCCGTGAGCGTTCACTGTCAATGGCTAATCCTGTGGTCTTTGAAGTGCGCCGTTCTCCGTGGATCTGTTGTGGCGTGAATTTGCTTGTGCGCATCGAACCGTCTCCTCCCTGGTCGGAATCCGTGACGAGGCTCTTTACGGGAGGGCGGGGAGATGGGGAAAGCGGCGCAAGACCATACGGATCGGCGGCGAGATTATTGACATCTTTGACGCGCGGCCCATCCTCACCCTCATGTAAGCGGCGCTCATCTGGTCGTCCGAGAGCTGACGCGGTATCGTCGTAACACGTCCGAGCGCAAGCAGCGCGCGGCCATCCGCCAGGTCCCAGGACTTGACCCGCCACCGCGGGGCTGTAGAAATCGACGCTCCATGACCGCGCTCCCGCCGGAGGCCGTGAGCTGGATCGACCGCCTCGACTTGCGGCCGCACCCGGAGGGCGGGTACTTCCGGGAGACGTATCGCGCGACTGGTTCGATCGCGCGCGAAGCGTTGCCGGCGGCCTACGATGGACCGCGTGCCTTCGCGACGGCAATCTATTTCCTGCTGCCGAGCGATCACGTCTCGGCGCTGCATCGCCTGCGCTCCGATGAGCTGTGGCTCTTCCACGCCGGCAGCGCGCTCACCATCACGAGCATCGCTGCCGACGGGACGTTGGTGGAGGCTGCGGTCGGAGGGGATCCGGCACGCGGAGAGCATCTGCAGCTGAGCGTCGCCGCCGGGTGCTGGTTCGGGGCGGTGGTCGAGGCGCCGGATTCCTTCGCCCTCGTCGGGTGCGTCGTCGCACCCGGCTTCGAGTTCGCCGACTTCGAGCTCGGCGACCGTGCCGCGCTGGTGCGCCGCTTCCCGCAGCATCGCGGCGTCATCGAGCGCCTGACGCGCTCTTCTCCCGGAGGATCGGCATGACCGCTCGCATCACCCTGCCTCACGAGTATGCGACGATCGACCCGACCGTGCGACGCGAGCTGGTGCAGTACGCCGCCGCCGACGGATTTCCGCTGACGGGCATCCTGCACCGACCGGCGCGGACCGACCCACCGGTCGCGCTGCTCGCGATGCACCCGCGCGGCGATTTCACGCGCCACTATCTCGCGCCGTGGCTGCTGGACGGCGGCTACGCCTTCTTCGGCGCCGTGACGCGCCACCTGAACCACGACGCCGACGCGCTGCACGAGCGCCTGCTGCTCGACGTCGCGGGCGCCGTCGCGTACTTGCGCGAGGCGGGCTTCGGCACGGTGGTGCTGCTCGGCAACTCGGGCGGCGGATCGCTCTTCGCGTTCTACATCGCGCAGCAGAGCCTGCCGCCCGCGGCGCGCCTCGCGCGCGCACCGTCGGGCGATTCGTCCGGCCTGCCCGGCGCCGACCTGCCGCCGGTCGACGGGTTCATCCTCCTCGCGGCGCATCTCGGGGAGGGGCAGTTCCTGCTCGATCGCCTCGACCCGTCCGTCGTCGACGAGGGCGACCCGACCGCGGTGAACCCGCGCCTCGACATGTACGATCCGGCGAACGGCTACCGGCCGATGCGCGAGGGGCCGTCGCGCTACTCGCCCGAGTTCGTCGCCGCATTCCGCGCCGGCCAGCGCGCCCGCTGCGAGCGGCTCGACCGCCAGGCGCTGACGTGGTGCGAGGAGGCGGCATTCTTCCGCCGCCGGCTCGGCGTTCCCGACGAGCCGGCGACGCCGCTGCCGCCGGCGGAGCGGATGCTGATGACGCGGCGAGCACTGCAGCGCCGCTACCTCCTCATCTACCGCACGCTCGCCGACCCGCGCTACCTCGATCTCTCACTCGATCCCTCCGAGCGGCCGCTCGGATCCATCTTCTCGTTCGGCCGCGACCCGATCGTCGGCAACTACGGCGAGGGCCTGGCGCGCGCGATGAGCGCGCGGGGGTGGCTCTCGACGTGGTCGGGCCTCTCCTCGAACGCCGCGCTCGAGCGGACGCTTCCCTCGGTCATGCTGCCGACGCTCGCCATCAGCGCGCTCGCGGACACGGACATCCACCCCGGAGAGTCGCGGCGGGCCTTCGCCGCGCTGGCGGCGCCGGACAAGACGCAGCACGAGCTCTCGGGGGCGGACCACTACCTGCGCGCGGCGCGGCCCGATGCGCCCGATCCCCGCGCGCTCGCCGGGCGCGACCTCGTCGTGCCGTGGCTGCGCGCGCGCTGGCCGACGTAGCGCCTGAAGGGGAAGGTCGCGTTCTCGGTTGATTGGCGAAAGCTCCGCCGCGATCGCGCGGACTATCGATGCTGAAAGGACCGCCCCGCTACTGCCGGGATCCGGTCGTGGGCCGGCGGGCCCCGCGGCCGCGCGCGGGCGCGGATGCGGCCGGGCCAACGGCGCGCAACGTCAGCCGCAGGCGGGCGGGGCCGGGCAGGCCGGCGGCGCCGTTGATGCCGGGCGCCTGGGTCGCGGGGGCGCAGAAGACGGCGACGTAGGTCGGCCGCGTCGGATCGCACACGCCGCGGGCGTCGATCGTGTCGTTGAAGCACGGCCGGACGCGGATCTCGCAGGTGCCGGCGCCGCGGAAGCCGTCCTCGCAGTCGGCCTTGCCGCCGACGAGGTTGCAGGTCCGGAACGGCTGCCCGCTGCAGACGCCGTCGACGGGCGCTTCGCAGACCTCCTTCCCGTCGCACCTCCCGGAATCGCACGCGTTCGGCTGCGCCTGGCCGGGACAGAAGCAATGATCCACGAGCCCCGGGCGCCGGTGGGCGCACGTGCCGTCGGCCGTGCGATGGACGCTGCCGGTCGTGAGCGGGGCGAGGGCGATCGCCAGCGTGCCGATGGCCGCGGCGCGCGCCGGCAGGCAGGCGTTCGAGGTGGCGCCGAAGAAGCGGCTCGTCGCATTGGCGTCGCACGGCTTCCCCGCGCTCTCGCCGCCGCTGCAACGGCCGTCGGCATGGCCGTCGTTGGGCCTCCGGTCGCCGTTGCAGACGGGGCAGGGGCGCGCGACCTCACCGCTGCTGTACACCGTCGTGCGCAGCGCCAGCCGCAACTCGCCGCAGCCGCTCCCGCTGCTGACGTGCCCGGTGAGCGGCTCGCGCAGGCGGCTCACGACGCACGCGGGAACGCCGCCGGCCGAGAGGGGGACCGGCGCGCCGAAGATCGCGTCCGCCGCGCCGCCGTGCGCCGCGCACTCGCCGTCGGCGCCGCAGTCGAGCGCAAGGTCGATCGGCTGCTCGGCCGCCCAGGGATGGTGGTGCGCGGTCCCGGTCCAGCCGATGTCGATCGTCGAGCTGTCGGCCACGCGGTAGTGGACGACCGTCGGCGCCTGCGCCGCCCCGCTCCGCGCCCCGGCGAGGACGAGCGCCAGGACGGAGAGGAGCCGCCCGCGGCGTCCGCTCACCCGGGCGCCGCCGTCTTGGAGAGACGCTCGATCTCACGCCACTCGCTCGCCGAGACCGGCATCATCGACAGGCGCGGCAGGCGCACGAGCGGGAACGTCGCCAGCGCCGGGATGGCCTTCAGCTCGGCGAGCGTCACGGGTCGCGCCAGCCGCTTCCGTGCCTGCAGGTCGAACACGACCAGTCGCGGATCCTCGGCCTTGGGGTCGGGATAGGCCTGGGACATGGCCTCGGCGAGACCCACGACCGCCTTCTCGTCACCCGTGTGGTAGATGAGCAGGCGATCGCCGCGGCCGATCTCGCGCAGATGCTTCAGGGCCACGGCGTTCTTCACGCCGTCCCAGGTGGCACGGCGGTCGCGCTCGAGCTGCGCGAAGGAATAGCTGCTCGGCTCGGTCTTCAACAGCCACGTACGGCTCACCGGTCCTCCTCTTGGGGCGGGGGAAACCTAGTCCCCGGCGCGCGTCGCCGTCAACGCGGGCGGCGGCCGGGCCGCGGCCCGACCGGATTCGGCGGGCGGCGGCCGGCGAGCACGGCGGCGAGGTTGCGCGCGGCGAGGATCGCCATCCGTCGGCGGGTCGCCGAGGTCGCGCTGGCGACGTGCGGCGTGAGCACGACGTTCGGCAGGGAGCGGAGGGCGCGCGGCACCCGCGGCTCACGCGCGAAGACGTCGAGGCCCGCGGCCGCGAGCCGCCCCGACCCGAGCGCGCGGATCAGCGCCCGCTCGTCGACCACGGCGCCGCGGCTGGTGTTGACGAGGATCGCCCCCGGTTTCATACGCGCCAGCTCGCGCGCGCCGAGCAGCCGGCGGGTCGCGGCCGTCAGCGGTACGTGCAGGGAGACGAAGTCGGACGTCGCGAGCAGGCGCGCCAGCGACACGCGCGTCGCCCCGGCCGGCGGGCGCGCGGCGGTGTGCCGCTGATGGTATTGCACGCGCATGCCGAAGCCGCGGGCGCGTCGGGCCATCGCGGCGCCGATGCGCCCGAGGCCGATGATCCCGAGCGTCGCGCCGTGCACCTCCGTCCCGAGCAGCAGGGCGGGGTCCCAGCCGCGCCAGCGCCCGGCACGGATCAGCCGATCACCCTCGGCGACGCGCCGCGCGGCCGCGAGCAGGAGCGCGAAGGCGAGGTCGGCCGACGCCCCGGTGAGCACGTCGGGCGTATTCGTGACGACGATGCCGCGCGCGGCGGCCGCGCGCAGGTCGACGTTGTCGAAGCCGACGGCGCAGTTGGCGATGGCGCGCAGGCGCGGAGCCCCGGCGAGGAGCGGCGCGTCGATCCGGTCCGTGAGGAGCGTGAGCGCACCGTCGGCCCGGCGGAGTCCGGCCGCGAGCGCGCGCCGCGGCATCGGCTGCCGCCCGCGGTACGTGGTGACCCGCATCCCCGTCAGCAGGGCGCGCGCCTCGCGCGGCAGCGGATAGGTCACGAGTACGCGTGCTGGCATTGTCCCGTCGGCGCGGACGATCTACACGACCGACGTGTCCGTCGCTCGTGCGTTCGTCGTCGGGGCCGCGCTCGCCGTCCTACCACCGGTCGCGTTCGTCGTCACCGATCACGCGGTCTACCACTTCGAGCGCCGGAACGCGTTCTGCGTGAGCTGCCATCTGCACGAGCGGCTCCTCGCGACGTTCGAGGCGGGCGCCGTGCAGGCCACGGACCTGTCGGCGATGCACTTCGCGGCACTGGACGAGCCGCGCTGCATCGCCTGCCACAAGGGCGAGGGCACCGTCGAGCGCGCCAAGGTGCTCGCCGTCGCCGCCTGGGACGCCGTGGAGTACCTGGCCGGCGATCGCCGCGAGCCCGACCACAGCCACGTCCCGATCGCCGACGTCGGCTGCACGCGTTGCCACGACCGGCTCGGCGCGCGGGCGGATGGTCCCGACTTCCACCAGCGGGCGGAGCACCGCAACCTGCCGATGACGTGCGTCTCCTGCCACCAGGCGCATCGCGGCGGCGATCCGGCGCAGAGCTTCCTCGTCGAGTCGCACGTCGTCCCCGTCTGCCACACCTGTCACGCCGATCTCGGCGCCGGGTGAGCGCCGCGAGGCGCGTGCCGCGGCGGGCGGCAGCCGGGCTCATTGCCTCGCCCGGGCCCGTTTCCTATGGTGCGGGCCGCGCCCGTTGACGCGCAAGGAGGCTCGCATGCGGATGACGACGACGTGGCTGGCGATGGCTCTCACGGCGGCCCTGGCGGCGGTCGCGCCGCGCCCCGCGGCCGCCTACCCGAACGGCACCGGCGAGTACGTGACCGATGCCGGGCCGTTCTGCGCCGGCTGCCACAGCTCGCGCCAGGCATCGCAGTTCCGCGAGCTGCCGCCGGAGCACGCGGCGCAGCAGCTGGTCGACAACAAGCACCTGGCGCTCATCACCAAGGGCACCGGGCCCTACGAGAAGCTCTCGGAGGCGGAGCGGGCCACCCTGGTCGAGCAAATCCGCGCCGTCGACGCGGCGAGCTCGATCACGCTCGAGATCCCGAAGAGCGTGAAGCCCGGTGCCCCGCTCACCGCCACGGTCAAGGTGCACGGCGGCGCGGGCCCGGTCGTGGGGGTCATGCTCCTCGACTCCGATCTGCGCTACCAGTCCCGCGCGCCGGCGGCCGACGGCTGGATGATCTCCGGCGCGCCGGCGGTCACGGGGCCCGACGGCAAGCCGCAGACGACGTGGGTCGACAAGCGGGCCGCCGGTCTCGGCAAGAACCTCAACTACGTCATGGTGTACGGGATGAAGGGCGACGCGGTCGCGAAGACGTACGGCAACGCGATCGTCGCCTATCCGCTCACCGCGCCGACGAAGCCGGGGGACTACACGATCGCCGCGGCGCTCCTCTACGGCACCGAGAAGGCGTCGCCGCTCTCGACCGTGAAGAAGACGGGCTTCGACCTCCCGCTCGGCGGGTTCGCGGGTGCCTCGGGACACATCCTCTTCACCGAGGCGCGCACGGTGACGGTCAGCCCGTGACGCCGTAGCGCTTCATCAGGCGATAGAGCGTCGTGCGGTCGATGCCGAGCGCGCGGGCGGCCTCGGTGCGCTGACCGCGTGCCGCGTCGAGCGCCGCGCGGATGCGCGTCGCCGTCGCCTGGTCGAGCGTCGCCTGCAGCGTGCCCTCGCCGCCCGGCGGCGAGGCCGGCGGCGCCTCGTCGAGCAGCAGGTCCTCGGGCGTGATCGCGTCGCCGCGGGCCAGCACGACGCCGCGCTCGATCGCGTTCTCGAGCTCGCGCACGTTGCCCCGCCACGGGTGCGCCAGCAGCGCGGCCTCGGCTTCGGGGGAGAGCGCGAGCGGATGTGCCGAGTCCTCCGCGTGCCGGCGCAGGAAGTGCTGGGCGAGCGGCAGGACGTCCTCGCGGCGCTCGCGCAGCGGCGCGAGCTGCACGGGGATGACGTTGAGGCGGAAGAAGAGGTCCTCGCGAAAGCGCCCGGCGGCGATCTCCTCGCGCAGGATGCGGTTCGTCGCGGCGACCACGCGGACGTCGACCCTGTGCGGCTCCGCGCCGCCGACGCGCAGGACCTCGCCGTCCTGCAGGACACGCAGCAGCTTCGCCTGGAAGTCCGTGCTCACCTCGCCGATCTCGTCGAGAAAGAGCGTGCCGCCCGATGCCCGCTCGAAGCACCCGGCGCGGGTCGCGGCCGCGCCGGTGAAGGCGCCCTTCTCGTGACCGAAGAGCTCGCTCTCGAGGACGCCCTGCGCGAACGCCTTGCAGTTGACGGCGACGAACGGCCGGCCGACGCGCTCGCTCCAGTAGTGGAGCAGGCGGGCGACCAGCTCCTTGCCGGTGCCGCTCTCGCCCTGGATCAGGACCGTGGCCCGGCTCGGGGCGACGCGGCGGACGAGCGCCAGCAGCTCGCGACCGCGCGCGCTCTCGGCGATCACCTGGTCCGCGGCGTAGCGTGTCGCGACCTCCTGGCGCAGCCAGCGGTTCTCGCGCGCCAGGCGGTTCAGCTCGAGCGCCCGGCCGACCACGCTGCGCAGCTCGTCGTTGTCGAAGGGCTTGGTGACGTAGTCGAAGGCGCCCTCGCGCATCGCGGCCACCGCCGACGAGACGCTCGCATGGGCGGTGAGGAGGATGACGGGCAGCCCCGGCCGGCGCGCGTGCAGGCGGCGCAGCAGCTCGATGCCGTCCATCTGCGGCATCTTCCAGTCGGTCACGACCGCGTCCGCGCCGCGCGCCTCGAGCGCGACGAGCGCGGCGTCGCCGCTGGCGCACCCCTCGCACTCGTAGCCGGCACGCGCCAGCGCCGCGGCCACGACGCCGACCATGCGCTCCTCGTCGTCGACGATGAGGACGCGCGGGGTCACGCGGCGATCGCCGCCTCGGTCGACGCGGGCAGGCGGATCACGAAGCGCGCTCCGCCGCCGGCGCCCTCTCCCACCTCGATACGGCCGCCGTGCGCCTCCACGATCTGCCGCGCGACCGCGAGACCGAGGCCGGTGCCGCGCGGGCGGGTGGTGAAGAACGGCTCGAAGACGCGTTGGCGCAGCTCGGGGGCCACGCCCGGGCCGGAGTCGGCGACCGCGAGCTCCACGGTGCCGTCGGCGCCGCGCGCCTCGAGGGCGATCTCGCCGCCCGGCGCCAGCGCCGCGGCGGCGTTGGCGAGCAGGCCGAGCAGCACCTGGCAGACCAGGTCGGGGTCGGCGCGCACCGCGGGGACGTCGCCGCCATCGCGGCGCTCGACCCGGACGCCGGCGTCCGCGAGCTCGTCGGCGGCGAGGAGCAGCGCCCGGTCGAAGAGCGCGCGCGCCGCGACCGGACGGGGCACGAGCTGCGGCGGCCGGGCGAACGCGAGCAGCGCCGCGATGACGTTGCTCAGGCGGTCGATCTCCGCCGTGATGAACGCGCATGCGCGCTGCGCCTCGCGATCGTCGGGCGCCGCGGCCTCGGAGAGGCCCTGCGCCGCGGAGCGGATCACCGCGAGCGGGTTCCGCACCTCGTGCGCGATCGCGGTCGCGAGCTGGCCGAGCGCGGCGAGCTTCTCGCTCTGCACCAATCGAGCGCGCGCCGCGCTGATCGTCTCCACCTGCTCGCGGATCACGGCCGCGGCCTCACGGTCGCGGCGGCGGCTCTCGATGAGCGCGCCGATCAGATAACCGAGGAGCGCGAACGATGAGCCGAAGAAGGCCGCGACGAGCGCGGTCACGTCGCGGCCGTTCATCGCGAACGTGATGCCGAGCGTCACCAGGGTCGCGGTGTCGACCAGGGCGAGCGCGACGCCGGCGCCCGCGAGATAGTATTTGAGCCGTCGCCTCATCGAGGTCTCCCGTCGCGGTCGGGCGCAATCCGCGCGCCCGCACTCCGCGCGTGCAATCCGCGCGCCCGCGATTGTTTCGCAGGGGGGACGGCGGGCGCAAGGCCGCGAGGGGCCGTGCCGTCCAGCGCCGACGGCGTCCGTTGCGCGGCCGCCACACGTCCGTGGCGGCAGCGCCACGCCGGGCGACCGCTCGCCTGCGCGCGCCGCCGCCGGATGGGCTTTCGCCGGCTGGCACGGCCGTTGGAATGGCGATCAGCACCCGCCGCGCCGCGGCGCAGGAAAGGAGAGGCACCATGAACCTCAAGCAGATCGGCATCGGCGTCGTCCTCGCGGACTTCGTTGCGCTCACCGCCTACGCGGTCTGGCACCAGGGTTACCTGGCGTTCTTCGACGTCCACGCGATGAACGCCGTCAACGTCCAGATCTTCGTCGACCTGACGCTCGCGCTGTCGATGGTGATGATCTGGATGTGGCGGGACGCCCGCGCTCGTGGCGCGTCCGCCCTGCCGTACCTCGTGATCACGCTCTTCCTCGGCAGCATCGGTCCGCTGCTCTACCTCTGGCGTCGCGCCGCCGACGAGCCGGCGACCGAAGGCGTCCGCGTGCCGCACGCGCGGCACGCGTAGGCGCCGCCGGTGATCCCCGATGATCTGCGGCCGGCTCGCGTGGGACCGTCGATCGGCGTATGCCTGCCGGCCGAAGGGAGGCGACGATGGCGATCTATCCGACCCCGGAGCAGCTGCAGGCGCTGATGGCCGGTGAGCCCGAGCGGCCGGTGGTGATGCTCAATCTCCTGCGCTTCAAGCCGCGCGCGGACGCGCCGGACGAGGGCCTGTCCGGCGAGGAGGCCTATCGCCGCTACGCGGAGCGGATGCAGCCGTTCGTCGAGTCGAAGGGCGGGCGCATCCTCTGGACCGGGCGCGTCGACGCGCAGGTGATCGGCACCGGCGGCGAGAAGTTCCACATGGCGGCGCTCGTCGAGTATCCGTCGCGGCAGGCGTTCCTCGCCGTCGCGAGCGATCTGCACGTGCAGGCGATCGGGGTCCACCGCGCGGCCGGTCTCGAGAGCCAATGGCTCCTGGCGATGACGGAGACCCGGGAGCCCGCCGGGCGCGGACCGGGACACTAGCGCCGGGACACATGCGTCTCGTAGGCGCGCCGCGCCTTGACGGGGCGATCGCGCCGAGTCCATGAGCATGCCGTATGAGACTGCTTGCGTCGCTGGGGATGGTCCTGGGCGTCGGGCTGCTTGCGCTCGTCCAGCCGGCTCGCGCCGCCGACCGGCCGATCGACGCCAAGAACCTGGTGATGAAGCGGTCGGCGACGAAGGCCAAGCTGGTCTTCGTCTCCCACGACCCCGGCTTCCTCTTTCCCGCCATCGGCGGGATGGACGATCCCGTGACGGGGAACCCGGGCGGTGCGATGGTCGAGCTGTTCTCGGGGAGTGAAGGAGTCGTGGCGTTGTTCGCGGACGCCGGGGCGGGAAATCCCGGATGGACCGCCAAGGCGGCGACCGTTCCGGGCTACAAGTTCAAGAATCCGCAGTCAGCGGTCGGCACGTTGACCCTCCGTACGGTCGTGCTCAAGCAAGGGAGGGTCTTGAAGGTCACGGCGAAGGATGTCGGGTTGCCGCTCGACGGGCCGCAGGGCGCGGTCGGCATCCGGATCACGATCGGAACCCTCCGCGACTGTGCGCGCTTCGACGCACCGACGATCCGCAAGGACGTGGCGGGAAAATTCGTCGCGCGCGACGCCGCGCGCGCGACGCTTCTCGATTGCTCGGATGCGAGCGTCGGTGGCGCGCTGCCGGACTGCGCCACGGGCGCGTTTCCCACCTGCGGCGGACCGTGCCCGGGGGACGGCGCGTGTACCACCGGGTTCGGCGTCTGCAAGTGCGTCTCGCCGAGCTCCCCCTGCGGAGGCACCGACCCGGTGTGCAACGGAACGTGCGGCGCCGGTGAGGAGTGTGCGGCCATCGGCCCGGCGTCGTATCCGAGCTGCGTCTGTCTCCCGGCGGGCAGCATTCCATGCGGCGATCCCGGCGCTCCGCTATGCGGTGGCGTGTGCCCGAGCGGCGACGTGTGCCGTCCGGGGTACGCCCCGGCAAGCCTGGGTGGCCAGCTGGGCTGCGGCTGCTCGCCCCCCGGCGCGTGCGGCCAGGGTGGCACCGATTGCCCGAGCGGGTTCGCCTGTGCCCTCATCCCGCCCGGGACGTATTTCTGCGCGCCCGTTCACTGCGGTGGCAGCCCGGCATACCCGACGTGCGGCGGAACCTGCGTCTCGGGGGCGGCGTGCCAGCCTGTCAAGATCGAGGCCGCCTCGTACACCGACTGCGTCTGCGCTGTCCCCGCCCCCTGCGACGTCGGGTGTGGTGGTCTCACGTGCGGGAGCGGCGACGTCTGCGCGCTCGCGAGCGACGATACCTGCGGGTGCGGCGCGCCGTAGCTGGTCGATTGCATTCGCGCAGGGATCGGGGGAGAGTTTCGGCATTCCACGCCGTCCCCGCCGCCCCGGCGGGCCCACGAAGGAGACGAGCCATGCAGGAGTACAAGCTCTACATCGACGGGAAGTTCTGTGACGCGGAGGGGGGGAAGACCGCCGACTCGATCAATCCGGCGACCGAAGAGCCGTGGGCGCGCATCGCGCGCGCCGGCCGCGCCGACACGCAGCGCGCCATCCAGGCGGCGCGCACGGCGTTCGACGAGGGGCCGTGGCCGCGCATGACCCAGGCGGATCGCGCCAGGATCCTGAACCAGGTGGCCGCCGGCCTCGAGGCGCGCAGCCAGGAGATCGCGGCCATCGAGACGCAGGACTCGGGCGGCACCATCCGCAAGACGGCCGGCGACATGATGTTCGGCGCCGCGCAGCTCAAGTACTTCGCCGAGATGGCGGAGAAGCTGCCGCTGATGGAAGAGATCCAGGTGCCGCAATTCCCGGCGCAGTCGAAGAACTATCTACAGCGCGAGGCGATCGGCGTCTGCGGGCAGATCATCCCGTGGAACTTCCCGCTCATGATGGCGGTATGGAAGCTCGGTCCGGCGCTCGCGACCGGCAACACCGTGGTGCTGAAGCCCGCGACCGACACGCCGTGCTCGGCCTTCGAGCTGGCGAAGATCATCGACGAGAGCGATCTGCCGAAGGGCGTCGTCAACGTCATCCACGGCAGCGGCGCGGAGTGCGGCGAGGAGATCTGCACCAGCCCGCTCGTCGACAAGGTCGCGTTCACCGGCTCGACCGAGGTCGGGCGGCGCATCCAGCAGCTCGCCGCGTCGACGATCAAGAAGGTGACGCTCGAGCTCGGGGGCAAGTCCGCCAACATCATCCTCGACGACGCCGATCTCGACATGGCGATCGACGGCTCGCTCTTCGGCTGCTTCTTCCATCAGGGGCAGGCGTGCGAGTCCGGCACGCGTCTGTTCGTCTCGGAGGCGAAGCACGACGAGATCGTCGCCCGGCTCGTCGAGCGCACCAAGACGCTCACCATCGGCGATCCGCTCGACTTCAACACCGCGCAGGGGCCGCTCATCTCGGCGCGCCAGCGCGAGACGGTGCTCGGCTACATCAAGAGCGGCGTCGACGAGGGCGCCAAGGTCGCGGTCGGCGGCAAGCGGCCCGAGGGGCTCGCCAAAGGCTACTACGTCGAGCCCACCATCCTCACCAACGTCAGGAACACCATGAAGGTCGCGCAGGAGGAGATCTTCGGACCGGTCCTGGTCGTCATCAAGTACAAGAACATCGACGACGCGATCAGGATGGCCAACGACTCCATCTACGGCCTCGGGGGCGCGGTGTGGTCGAAGGACAAGGAGAAGGCGACGGTCGTCGCGAAGCAGATGCGGACCGGCACCGTCTGGATCAACGACTACCACCTGCTCTCGGTCGCCGCGCCGTTCGGCGGCTACAAGCAGAGCGGCATCGGCCGCGAGTTCGGTCTCGAGGGCATCCTCGAGTACACCGAGGTGAAGCACATCCACGTCGACCAGGTGGACAACCGGCCGGCGAAGTTCTGGTACGGCGCGCTCTTCGGCGCGTAGATCGCCAGCGGATCACCGGGCCGCACCGGGCGGCCCGCGCCGTGCGGCGGAGGGAGGGTATCGCGCCCTCCCTCCGCGCCCCGCCCGTCAGGGCAGATTCGACGTCTTGAACTTGCAGGCGGTATAGAGGTTGGTCGTCGCGCCGCCGGCCGGATCGTCGAGATCGAGGCCCCCGCTGCCCGAGGCCTTGCACTTGGTGAAGGTGTTCGCGGTGCCCTGCACGGCGAAGCCGTCGGCGCCCGCCTTCGTTGCCGCGCAGCCGAGGAAGTCGTTGTTGGTGGCGTCGGGCCCGACGACGAAGGCGGTGCCGACCGCCTGCGTGACCTTGCAGCCGGTAATCGTGTTCTGGGCGCCGTTCACGACGAAGCCGTCCTGCGCGGGGTGCTTCACGGTGTTCTTCTCGAAGATGCCGCTCGTGCCGCCGGCGACGATGCCGGCCGCGCCGGTAGGCGCGACGACCGTATTGCCGCTGTAGGTCGACTCGAGGTCCGTCGGCAGCGCCTCGATGCCGGGGGCCGCGACCGGATCGATCTTGTTCTTCGCGATCGTGTTGTCGATGCCGGCGACGGTGATGCCCCCGCCGGGGCTCGACACGATCTTGTTCGACAATACGAACGAGTGGGCGCCGCCGCCGTTGGCGCCCTGGCCGCCCTCATGGAGGAGCCAGATCGCCGGCGCGCGCAGATTCTGGAGCACGTTCTTCTGCACGTTGGCGCCGAGCGTGAGATCGAGCCGGATGCCGGCGCCGATGCCGTCCATGATCTTGCTCTTCTTGACCGTCGCCCCGCTCGCGGATGTCACCAAGATCCCTTCCGACGTGGCGCCGCGGACGGTGACGCCGTCGATCGTCGTATCCGCGGCGCCGGCGACGTTGATGCCCGTCTGCAGCACCGAGAGCGCGGGGTCGACGGCCGGGTCCTGGATGGTGGTCTTGGCGATCACCGTGTTCGTGGCGGCCGCCTGTACCAGGATGCCTTGCGTCGTCGCGCCGGTGATCGCGAGGCTCTTCAGCGTGACGTGATCGCCGTCGGCGACCGTGATGGCCGTGCCGCAACCCGTGGCGTCGAGCACCGCGCCCCTCTTCCCCACGATCGTCAGCAGCACGAGACCGGTCACGGTCACGCACTCGTTGTACGTGCCGGGTCTGAGCACGATCGTGTCGGCGGAGAATGCCGCCTGCAGAGCCGCGCCGAGTGTCAGAAAGGGGGTGCCGGGTCCGATCTCGAACCGGACGCCTCCGGCGTCGGCCGGGCGGGAGACGGCGAGCGAGAGCGCGAGAAGCGAGGACAGCAGGGACGACAGGGCTGGGAGGTGACGCATCGGGTTCCTCCAGGAGCGGCGGCCGCGGCCGCCGGCGCTCGCTCGTAGCACGACGGCGTGGCGCGCGGCCAGCGGACGTCAGTCGGCACCGGACCGCCATGGCCCGGTACCGTCGAGGTGGGGCGAGAACTCGGGCGCGCTCCAGCGGAGCGGTAGCGCGTCCGCGACGCGCCAGCCCCCCTCGACGCGGATCCGCAGCAGACGCTGCGCGCCGGCGAACGCCTCGACCTCCGGGCCGTCCCAGACGATCGCGACGCTGCCGGTCAGGCCGAGCAGGTCGCCGCGAGCGAAGTCGACGAACAGCAAGCCGGCGCGCGGGTTCACCAGCAGATTGCCGAGGGTGTTGAAAAGGTAGTTGCCGACGAAGTCGGGGATGGTGAGCCGGGTGCCCGTTCCGTCGTCGTCGAGGCGAACGAAGCCGGGCTTGCCGCCGCGATGGGAGACGTCGACGCCGGTCGCCGCCGGTGTGCTGCTGCCGGCGGGCGACGCGCCGGCGCCGGGCGCGGCCGTCGCGATGAAGAACGTGTCCGCGGCCGAGATCATGCGGCGCGCCGCGGCGGAGAGCGCCGCGCCCTCGGACGACGCGGGGGCGGGCGGCGCCGGTCCGGAGCGGTCGACCCACGTCGGGGTGCGCGCCTGGATGTACTTCGGGCAGTTGCCGAAGCTCTGCTGCACGGTGACGTCGAAGCCGCGCGCGTCCGTGGCGGTGACGATGCCGTTCATGCGATTGCGCCGGCGGGTCTGGAGCTCGATGCCGAGCAGGCCGACGGCCGATCCTACTCGCGCCGTGAACGGATCGCCGGGAACCGGGCGCGCCGCGATCCGCAACGTGCGCGGGTCGGGCGAGCTGAGGAATCCCGGAGGGCCGACCAGGATCGACGCCCAGGGGCGACCACGATCGTCGAGGCTGCCGACGAGGATCAGGGGGAGACGGGCGAAGAGCTGGCGATGCTGGTCGGGCATGACGTCGCGGATCAGGACGGCCCCGATCTGCTCGATCCGCTCGCGCACGCCGGTGCGTTCCTGGGCCGCCTCCTCGCCGCTGTGGAATATCTTCGAATCGGCCATGGGTTCGCTTCGCGCGTCGAGGATGGCGGCCGCCCGCCGCCGCGTCAACAATGGGGACCACCCTCGCGTGACACTGGTCGCAGGCGCGATCCCGGGGGCGGCGCTTGTGGCGGGTCGGCACCCGAGGCAAAAAGGCCACATGCGCATCGCCGCGACCCCACGGGCCCACGAGGTCCTGGACCGGGTGCGCGCCGTCCGTCCCGGCGCCACGCTGACGTTCGTGTTCGGATCGGGGTGCTGTGAGGGGACGGCGCCGCACCTCTTCGCCGACTACACGCGAACGCGAGCGCACGAGGCGGTGGGAGACATCGCCGGCGTGGACGTGCTCGCGGACGGCCACGTCCGCCGGCTCTATGCCGGGCGCTCGGTCGTGCTCGACGCCGAGGCCGACGCCCTCGCGGACGGGTTCTCGGCCGAGATCCCCTTGGGCTGGCGCTTCACCCTGCGCGTCGCGGAAAGGATCGACTGATGGCGATCACCAGCATGACGCGCGCCGAGCGCGAGGCGTTCCTCGCCGACGTCCACGTGGGCGTGCTCGGCCTTGCCGACACCGGGTGCGGGCCGCTCACCCTGCCCATCTGGTACGACTACGAGCCGGGCGGCGAGCTGCGCTTCATCACCGGGCGTGACTCGCGCAAGGGGCGCCTCCTCGTCGCGGGCGCGCGCGTCAGCCTGTGCGCGCAGAGCGAGACGCCGCCCTACAAGTACGTCTCGGTCGAGGGCGCGGTGGCGCGCGTCGAGGACGCCGACCTCGAGCGCGACGTGCGGTCGATGGCGCGCCGCTATCTCGGGCGCGAGGGCGGCGACGGCTACGTCGAGTATGTCCGCACGGCCCACCCCGACCAGGACGACGTGATCGTGCGGGTGCGCATCGAGCGCTGGCTCACCATGGACTTCGCGAAGGAGTTCGGGGCGGGGTCCTGACGATGCGGCTGCGGCAGGTCGCGCTGGTCGCCCGCGATCTCGACCCCGTGGTCGCGGACTGCTGCACGGTGCTCGGGGTCGAGGTCGCGTTCCGCGATCCCGAGATCGCGATGTTCGGATTGCGCAACGCGCTCATGCCCGTCGGCGACACCTTCCTCGAGGTGGTCTCGCCCGTCCGCGAGGACGCCACGGCGGCGCGCTTCCTGCAGCGCCGCCAGGGGGACGGCGGCTACATGGTGATCGTGCAGATCGAGGATCTCGAGCGCGCGCGGCGGCGGCTCGAGGCGCTCGGCGTCCGCGTCGTGTTCCAGGTCGCGTTCGAGGACGTGGCGACCGTGCATCTCCATCCGCGCGACGTCGGCGGCGCGATCCTCTCCCTCGACGTGGCGCGCCCGCCCGGGAGCTGGCGATGGGCGGGACCGACGTGGCGTGCGCACGTGCGTACCGAGGTCAGCGCCGCGATCGTCGGGGTCGAGCTGCAGGCCGCCGATCCACAGGCCATGGCGGCGCGTTGGTCGGCCATTCTCGCGCGCCCGGCGCGGGAGACCGGGCCGGGCGCCTACGCGGTCGCGCTCGACGACGGTGTCATCCGCGTCGTGCGGGCGGAGGACGGACGCGGCGACGGCGTCTCCGGCCTGGACGTGCGCATGCACGATCCCGCCCGGGCGCTCGCCGGCGCGCATGCACGGGGCCTCGCGACCCGCGGCGACACGATCACCCTCGCGGGGGTGCGCGTCGCGCTCTGTTGACGGGGCCGCTCGGTCGCCACGCGGTCCCGGCATCCGCGCCGCGCGCTTGACACGGTCCGTCCTGGTATGTGAAGCGGGACACCGCTGCGAGGAGGAGCCGGGACACGAGCAGTCCCCGGCTCGCGGAATCTGGTGCCGTTCATCCGATGTCCCTTCCCGCCACCACCACGCTGTCGACCCCCCGATCGCCAGCCGCCGTGGCGCTCGACACGGCACCGATGTCGACGACGACGCGAACGGTCGCTGAACGGCTGCCGGCGGGGGGAGGCGCGATGCTCGATTTCAGCTTCACTTCCGCCGAGGACGAGTTCCGCGCCGGACTGCGCGCGCTGGCGCTGACGGAGCTGCTGCCCCGCTACCGCGAGGGCGACGCGACCGGGGTGTACCCGGCCGCGCAAATCCGCCGGGTCATCGGCTTTGCCGACGCGTTCTGGCAGGGGCGGGAGGCGGAGCGCACCCTGATCGTCTCGGGCATCGTCGCCGAGGAGGTGGCGCGCGGCGACTTCAACTGCGTCCTGCCGAGCCTCGGCCCGGCGCTGAACCGGGAGTTCCTCGGGGCGGCCTCGGCAGAGCTGCGCGCGCGCTGGGTGCCGGGACTCCTGGCGGGGGATTTGGTGCTGGGACTGTGCCTCACGGAAGCGGGCGCCGGCTCGGACATGGGCGCCATCGCGACCACCGCCGAGCGGCGCGGCGACGTCTGGGTGCTGAACGGCGAGAAGACCTCCGTCAGCTTCCTGAATGCCGACGTCTTCTACGTCTTCGCGCGCACCGATCCCGCCTCGCGCGACTGGCGCGGCCTCTCGGCGTTCCTCGTCCCACGCGACACGCCGGGTCTCGCGACCGAGGCCTACGAGGACATGGGATGCCGCGCCGTTCCGCGCGGCATCCTGCGACTGACGAACGTCGAGGTGCCGGCGAACGCGATGGTCGGCGCGCCGGGCGACGCGTTTCCGATGATCCGCAAGTTCTTCGACGTGAACCGCGCCATCATCGGGCTCAAGTGCGTCGGCGCGGCGCGCCAGACGCTCGACGAGACGATCGCGCACGTGCAGTCGCGCGTGCAATTCGGCGCGCCGCTCGCGTCGTACCAGGGGGTCGCGTTCCCGATCGCCGAGGCCGCGACCGTACTCGAGCTGGCGCGCTGGCAGTGCTACCGCGTGCTCTGGCTGCGGGAGCGCGGCCAGCCGTGCGCCGTCGAGGGCGCGATGGTGAAGTGGTGGGCGACCAAGGTCGCCGCCGAAGCGATCCACCAGTGCCTGATCCTCCACGGGCACCTCGGGTACACCAGCCGGCTGCCGATCGAGCAACGGCTGCGCGACGTGATCGGCTGGCAGATCGGCGACGGATCGCCACAAATCCAGAAGCTGATCATCGCGCGCAGCCTCTTCGGCAAAGGGACGCTGCCGCGCTGATCGCCGGCCGGCGCGCTACGGCGCCGGCCTGGCGGGTGCCGCATCCGGCGGGGGCATCACCGGCTCCTGCATCTCGTAGCGCTGCTCGAGCTTCTCGACGCGACGTTCGAGGTCGGCGCGACGCTCCCGCTCGGCCCGGGCGGCGGCACTGTCCTTCTTCGGGTTCGCCTTCGTCCTGGTCGCGGCGTGGGCCGGCGGAACCTTCGATGGCGTCTCGGCAGCCGGGAGGCCGCCGGCGAGTACGAGCGTGGCGGTGAGGGCAAATGCATACGCGGTGAAGCGGCCGACGATCATCGTGTCCTCCTGGTGGAGCGTCCGAACGCCGTGCTAGCGTCCGCCGCGGTCGAGCGTCAAGGCCGCGCCGCGCCGGTTTACCGGGTGTGCACCCGGGTGTATGCGGTCGACAGCCCCTGCAAGGAGGAATCCCCCATGAGAGCCGCGGTTATGGAAGGCGTCCGTCAGCCCCTCGTCGTGCGCGACATGCCCGATCCCGCGACGCCGCCGAACGGCGTGCGTCTGCGTGTCGAGGCCAACGGCATCTGTCGCACCGATTGGCACCTGTGGACCGGCGACTGGACCTGGGTCGGCGTCGCCGTGCCGACGCCGCACGTGCTCGGCCACGAGTTCTGCGGCGTGGTCGAGGAGGTGGGACCGGACGTCACCCGCTGGAAGAAGGGTGATCGCGTGCTGGTGCCGTTCAGCGCCGGCGAGGGCACGTGCGAGTGGTGCCGGGGGGGCCATCACAACGTCTGCGACTCGTTCCTCACGCCCGGCGTCGTGTACTGGGGCGGCTACGGCCGCTACGTCGGCGTACCGTATGCCGACGTCAACCTGGTCGAGCTCCCCGAGTCGGTGGACTTCGTCGACGCCGCGAGCATGGGGTGCCGCTTCATGACGTCGTTCCACGGCGTCGTCGATCAGGCGAAGGTGCGTCCGGGTGAGTGGGTGGCCGTCCATGGCTGCGGTGGCGTCGGCCTCTCGGCCGTGCAGATCGCCACGGCGATCGGGGCCAACGTCATCGCCGTCGATGTCGCCGACGACAAGCTCGCCTTTGCACGCGAGATGGGCGCCGTTGCCACCATCAACGCGACGAAGGACGAGCCCGCCGGGGCGATCACGACGCTGACGAACGGCGGCGCGCACGTGTCGATCGATGCCCTCGGCGTCGCCGCCACCTGCCGCAACTCGATCATGTCGCTCCGCAAGCGCGGCCGTCATCTGCAGATCGGCCTCACCAGCGCCGCCGAGAAAGGCGAGATCGCCGTCCCCATCGACCTGATGGTCTTGAAGGAGCTGAGCTTCATCGCGTCGCTCGGCATGCCCGCCCCCCGTTTCGGTGACATGTTGCGCATGGTCGAGAAGGGCAAGCTCGCCCCGGGCAAGCTCGTCCATCGCCGCATCTCCCTCGAGGAGGTGAGCGGGGTCCTCGAAACGATGGACCGCTACGCCAACGTCGGCGTGACGGTCATCGACAAGTACTAGGACGCGCGGCGGGCGGCGGAGGGCGTCGCTCGCACCCGACGAGCGCAAACGGAGCAATGCGCTCCACGGGTGCGGACGGCACCACCCCACGCCGCTGCGCCTTCATTCGATCTTCAGGGGCTGGCGAGCGGGAATGCGGAGCTACGGGACGCGCGTATTGAACGGCAGCGCGAACAGATTGACGAGATAGAGCTGCGGTCCGACGCTGCCGTTGCCGAGCAGGTCGGCGTCGGAGAGGAACACGGTGAACACACCGGCGCTGTGGGCGGGGTCGCTGGTGGTGCCGGCGACGTCGGTGACCTGGCGGAGCGAGGCGCCGGCGACCGTGTACTCGTAGATCTGCGGGCCGACGCTACCGTTGTTGAGCAGGTCCGCGTCGGAGCCGAACAACACCCCGCGGCCGGTCAGCTCGACCGACGGATGGCTGCTCTGTGTGCCGTTCACGGCGGTGATCTGCTGCAGCGTCTTTTCCTTGCGCTTGTAGAGGAAGACCTGCGTGCCGGTCGAGCCGTTGCCGAGAAGATCGGCGTCGGAGTCGAAGGCGATGAACGCCCCGGTCTTCGAGAGGGTCGGATGATGGCTCGCGCCCGGACCCTGGCTCGGCCGGGTGGTCTGCGCCGCGAGCGCGTCGACGACGTAGATCTGCGTCTCGGTCTGTCCGGCATTCAGCAGATCGGCGTCGGACTCGAACGCGATGAACTTGCCCGCTTTGCTCACGACGGGATTGGTGTTGTTTCCCGCCTTGTGTGTGATCTGCGTCAGGCCGGCGTTGTCCGTGGGAGGACACGGATACGGGCATGTCGGGTTCGCGCGCCGGAGATCCGCCCGGTAGATCTGCGATCCGGAGAAGCCGAGGCCCAGGAGGTCCGCTTGGGACTCGAAGACGACGAAGCGTCCGCCGTCGTCCATGATCGGGTTGATGCTGTCCGCCGTACCCTGCGTCAGCGCCCAGGGCGCGCCGCTCAGGCGCGGCACCAGCATGATCTGCCGCGGGCCGACACCCCCCGGCATCGCATCGTACGCGATGACCTTGGCGCGTGTGCCGGTACTGCCGTGGCGGCTGTCGCCGGCGTCCGTCGTCAGCTGGTGGACGGAGAGCAGGTTCGTGCGGTCGCGTTCCTGCAGATCGAAGTAGAAGACCTGGCGTCCGCTGCTGCCGTTGTCGAGGAGGTCGGCGTCGCTATCGAAAACGACATAGCGAAACCCCGCCCATCGTGGGTTGTCGATGGCCCCGGCGCCGTTCGGCGTGATCTGGAGCAGGGCGGGCGTCTTGCGATGGTAGGCGTGCGCCGGAGCGACAGCGACGAGCACGAGTGCGAGAATCGCAACGAGAGTTCTCAGCATTTACGGCACCTGACGGGGGAGAGCCTCCGCAGCATGCCCTACCTGCGACCTCGTTGGCAAGCCCTTATGCGAGATGGGTAGTGGCTGGTTTAGGCCAGTACCGCGAGATGGGTAGTGGCTGGTTAGGACAGCACCGCGAGAGGGGTACTGGCCGGGTTTTGGCCCACGTCGCGGAGTGGGTGGTGGCCGGAGCGCTCGACGTAGCGCCGCCAGATATCGCACCCGCCGAAGCCGAGGTCGATCGCGGGCCGTTCCGGGATCACAAGGGTCCGTGATCCCTCTGGGGCGTCGAGGAGGATGATTCTCCGGCGTCCGAGTGGGTCCTCCGGGCGTCGAGACCCGACGTCGGCACCCTAGGAGGCGGCGTGTCGTTTCGCGCGATGGGCCGCCGGGGGAGCGGACGGCTGCTCGCGTTCGGACGAAACCCGGCTACACCCGCGAACGTGGCGTCATGGGTCGCAGAGTGCATCCGATGCCTCGACCGTGTCGGGCCGTTCGATGGGCTCAGCGGAAGAGCGAGCGATCCGGCACGACGTGGCCGGCGCGATCGGCGACGTGACGGGACGCTGCGCCGGCGACTAGGGGATCGCGTCGGCGAGAAAGCTGTTCCAGGGAATGTCGATCGCCTTGCCCTCCTTCAGCCAGCGCACCAGGGATCTATGCAGCCGTACGGCGGCGTCACGCGTGCGACGTGCGCGGCCCTCCATGGCCGCACGCTGTTCGGCCGACGCCTGCTCCCATTCCTGGGCAATGGCCGTCACCCTGATGTGCAGTACCCCCGCGCGATCGTCGGCGTGGATGCGCGCCTCGGCGAGCTCATACACGTCGCCGGCCTGTCGGCGACGCGGCCGATTGTGGATCGTGACGAAGGCGTCGTACTCCCACTCGGTTCCAGCGGAATCGTCACGTGCCTTGTCGGAACTGGTCACGTGGCCGACCCCCCAAGAATGGGTCGCCGTGGAGATGACGCCGGACCGGGCCTCGAGAAGGCCATGCTGCCCGCTGCTACGGAGCCATCGCGGGATAGTCAATCCGTAGAAACACGCAGATCACCACATGCGTCAGAATGGGCCAGTGAATCAGGTCACTGGCGAGAAGTAGGTGGGGGTGATTCAAGAGCTCCGCGTGACCGCCGGTACAGGGCCAGGGCCTTCGGGCGCTGCTCCTCGTGGCGGACGATGCGATCGGGATAGGTCCTTCCCAGGACGACCCCCGCGCCCCGCGCGTCGACGCCGGGCATCTCCCACGGCCGATGGATCCAGTGGACGGGGACACGCGCGAGCTCCGGCACCCAGCGCCGCACGTACGCGCCGTCGCGATCGAATCGCTCGCCCTGCGTCGAGGGATTGAAGAGGCGGAAGAAGGGCTGCGCGTCCGTACCCGTCGACGCCGACCACTGCCACCCGCCGTTGTTGGCCGCGAGGTCGCCGTCCACCAGGCGCTGCATGAAATAGCGCTCGCCTCGCCGCCAATCGACGAGAAGGTCCTTGGTGAGGAACGCCGCGACGATCATGCGCGCGCGATTGTGCATCCACGCGCTCGCGTTCAGCTGGCGCATGGCCGCGTCGACGATCGGGTAGCCGGTCTCGCCGCGGCACCACGCGTCGAAATGGGCGGCGGAGCCGGACCACGGGAGGTTGCGGAGCGCCGGACGGAACGCCTCGCGCTCGACGTTCGGATGGTGGAAGAGGATCTGACAGTAGAAGTCCCGCCAGGCGAGCTCGTTCCGCCACGCCCGCGCGCCCGCCGTGGATCTGCCGGCCACGGCGGCGTACGCCGTCCGGATCGAAAGCACGCCGAAGCGCAGATAGGGCGAGAGCTCCGACGTCCCGGCCTCGGCGAGGAGGTTGCGGGCGGCGTCGTAGGCGGCGAGGCGCGTGTCAATGAAGCGGCGGAGGCGGCGACGTGCGGCACGCTCGCCGGGCTCGGGAAGGGCGCCGGTCGCCGCAAAGCCGAGCGCCTCGGGACTCGGCAGGGCCGCGCCGTCGCCCGCGGCGGGCGCCGGGGGCAAGCGCGTCCGCGGCGACGGCGGCGCGGGCCTGCGGCGACTCCACGCGCGCGCATAGGGGCCGAACACCGTGAACGGTGTGCCGGCGGCGGTGAGGATCTCCGCCTCCTCGAAGAGGACGTGGTCCTTCCACGCGTGGCTCGCGACGCCGACGGCCCGGAGCGCGGTCGCAACACGGGCGTCGCGCTCCCGTGCGTAGGGCTCGTAGTCCTTGTTCCAGTGGATGGCGACGGCATCGAGCATGCGCGCCAGACGCGGCAGCTCGCGTTCCGGGGCCCCGCGCAGGACGAGGAGACGCGAGCCGGCGGCGGCGAGCGAGTCGGCGAGGGTCCGCAGGCACGCCAGCAGGAAGGCGACGCGGGGCGCGCCGGTGTCGGCGCGGGCGAGGAGCGCGTCGTCGATCACGAATACGGGGAGCAGGCGCTCGCCGTCGGCGGCGGCGCGGGCGAGCGCCGTATTGTCGGTGAGGCGCAGATCGCGCCGGAACCAATGCAACACCGTCTGCATCTCCATCGCCTAGCGACGGACGGCGGACGTCGCAAATCCCGCGGCCTACGGGACGGTGGTCCAGCGGCTCGCGACCCAGGCGAGCGCGTCCTCGCGCGTCGCCAGGCGCCCCTCGAGCTGGGCCTCCTCCAGCGCGTGCAGGATCTCGCCGATCAGGGGCCCCGGCCGGTGGCCGAGCGCGAGCAGATCGGTGCCGTTCAGGAGCGGCGGCGGGCGCATGTCGGTGTGCGAGAGCTCCGCCAATCGCGCCCGACAGAAGTCGTGGTACTGCAGGTCGCCGCTCGCGGCGAGCGCGTCCATGCGCGCCAGCTCGAGCAGCTCGTCGATGCCGTCCTCGCGCAGGAAACGTTTGAGGGTCGCCGCGCGCATGTGGGGGGCATTCACCAGACGCAGGTGGTTGCGGACGAGATAGGCGACCCGGTCCCAGACCGCGCGGCTGCGCTTCAGGCGCTGGCAGATGGCCACCGCCATCTCGGCGCCGCGCTCGGGATGTCCATAGAAGGTGATGCGGTCGCCCTCGGGCGCCGCCCGGTGTCCGGCGCAGACCGGCTTGGCGACGTCGTGCAGCAGCGCGCCGAAGGCGAGCGTCTCCGTCGGGGCGCGCAGCTGGTTGATCACGAGGAACGTGTGGCGCAGCACATCGCCCTCGGGATGATGCGTCGGACTCTGGGCGACGCCCTCCATCGCGGCGACCTCCGGGAGCACCGCGGCGAGCAGCCCCGACCGGTGCAGCAGCTCGAAGCCCCGGCGCGCCGCGCCCTCGCAGAGGATCATCCGGATCTCCTCGCCGATGCGCTCGAACGCGATGCGGTCGATCGTTGGGGCGGCCTCGCGGACGGCGTTCCACGTCGGGGCGTCGATCGTGAAGTCCAGCCGAGCGGCAAGCCGCACGGCGCGCAGCATGCGCAGCTTGTCCTCTCCGAGCCGCGCCGACGCGTCGCCGATGGCGCGCACCAGGCGACGCTGCAGGTCGGCGGTGCCGCCGACGAAGTCGATCACGCGCTCCGTGAGAGGGTCGAAGAACATCCCGTTGATCGTGAAGTCGCGCCGGCGCGCGTCCTCCTCGGGGCTGCCGAAGTGCACGGTCACGGGGTGACGGGCGTCGAGATACGCGCCGTCGCGGCGGAACGTCGCAACCTCGATGCGATGGCCCTCCGCCGGCACGAGCACGACGCCGAACTGCACGCCGATCGGCAGGCTGCCCGGGAAGAGCTCGAGGACGCGCGTCGCGGGCGCGCTGGTGGCGACGTCGTAGTCCTTCGGCTCGACGCCGAGCACCTGGTCGCGCACGCAGCCGCCCGCGAACAGCGCGTCGAACCCGGCGTCGCGCAACCGCCGCACGATCGTCGTCGCCGCCCGGCGCGCGTCCATGCGGAGATGCTCGCACCCCTCGTCGCGGCGTTCAATCCGCCGGTTGCGCGTCGACCTTGTGCGTCCGCCGGGGGCGTGGCATGTCGAGCGCGTGCGCGGCTCCCTCGCCTGGCTCCTCGTGGTGCTGTCGGCCGCCCCCGCCGCCGCGCACATGGTCGTGCTTCCGGAGACGAGCACGGCCGGCGCCGCGCAGCGCTACACGTTGATCGTGCCGACCGAAGGCGAGGCGGCCACCGTGCGCGTCGAGCTGCGGCTCCCCATGGGGGTCGACGTGGCGGCCGTCGAGTCGAAGCCGGGCTGGCAGGCCGTCAACCAGGCATTCCCGATAGGCGCCGCGACGCTGCGCTGGTCGGGCGGGCGGATTCCACCGGGAGAGATGGTGAGTTTCGACTTCCTCGCCGTGAATCCTCCGGCGGCGCGTGTGCTCACGTGGAACGCCACGCAGTGGTACGAGGACGGCTCGAGCGATCGGTGGGGTGACGGCGCGCCGGACGACCACCATGCGTCCACGACCACGCTGCGGGCATCGGAGGGGGGCGCCCCTGCGCACGAGCACGGCGACCACCATGGCCCGGGCGCGGATGCCGGACCGGCGGCGCCAGCCGCGCCCGCGGCGCCCGCCCACGACGCGGACCACCGCGAGGCCGCGCCGCTCTCGCCGCTGCCGCTCTGGATCGCGCTCGCGTCGCTCACGCTGTCCGCGCTGGCGCTCGTCGTGGCCCTGCGACGCGCCTCGTGAGATGCGGACGCCCGGCTAGCTAGCGCGTGCCCGCCGCGGCGCCGGGCGATGGTGCGGGTCCGCCCGTGGGCGGGGCGATCGGCAGCGCGGCCGCCGCCGGTGCGCCCGGAACCTCGGTTGCGGCGAGGACCGCCTCGTCGACCTTGACGTCCGCCTTGGCGCGCAGCTCGTCCAGCCGGCGCTGCGTCTCCTCCTGGCGGCGCTGGTTCATCAGATTGATGCGGATGCGCTCCTTCACCTCTTCGAACGGGCGCTCGTTGCCTTCCTTGCGATCCGTCAGCTTGATGATGTGGTAGCCGAACGGCGTCTTCACCACGTCGCTGATGTCGCCCGGATGCTCGAGGCCGAAGGCGGCCTGCTCGAACGGCGCGACCATGCGTCCCTGACCGAAGAAGCCGAGATCGCCGCCGCGCGCCGCCGTGGCGGTATCGGTCGATTGCGTCTTCGCCAGCTCCTCGAAACGCGACGGATCCTGCCGCAGCTCCTCGCGCAGCCGTTTTGCCTGCTCCTCGTCCTTGACGAGGATGTGGCTGGCCCGGATTTGCGCGCCCGAGAACATGCGCCGGTTCTGATCGTAGTAGCTCTTGACCTCCGCCTCGGTCACCTCCGGCGGCTCCTGGAAGTCCTTCATGACCCGCTGCACCACGAGGCGGCGGCGGAGCTCATCGACCTGACGCTCGATCTCGGGATCCGTGTCGTAGCCGCGCGCGCTGCCTTCCGAGGCGAGGAGATCGTTGAGGATGTAGTTGTCGACGAACTGGCGCTTGCGCTCCGGGGTGCTCAGCTGGATGCGCGACCGCGGCGGGAGGCGCTCGACCTCGCGTGCGAAGGCACCCTGCGTGAAGGTCTTGTGCGCATAGGTCGCGATGACCTTGCCTTGCCCCGCGGCCTGGGCCGCCGGTGCGGCCGGCTGCGTGTGCTCCGAGGCGTCGCGCGAGCACCCTGCGGCGGCCACGAGCGCCAGCGCCGCGACGATCGTCCATCTCGGCATGGGCGCGGACTGTAGGAACTCCCTATAGCGAAGTCAATTCGGGTGGGTGTCGGAGGAAGTTGCGTTGACTGCATGGTACGCCGCGAGTACGATTCGAACTCTTTCGACCAGTGCATCCGAATCCCGCGAGGAGGATCCCCTAATGGAACACATGCTCGAGCAGGCGGAAGCCGTGCTCCGCTTTTCCGGTGAGGTGCAACGCCGCATGTCCGAGGTCGGTGTCGAGGGCATCGGCGGCGTCATGGGCCTGTACGCCAAGCTGCGCAGCGCGCTCGAGCGTGTCTCGCACGACGAGCTCGACTGGGCGGCCTCCGAGGTCACCCGCGTCCTCGACAGCCTGAACCGCATCAACGACGAGCTGAAGCGTCTGAAGACGTTGAAGCTGAGCCTCGAGACGGGGCACTGAGCTGTTGCGCCGGGAGCGCCGTCGCCGTACCGGACGGGCTCCCCGAGCGCCACGCCAGCAGCAGCAACGCACCGACGGTCGCTCCGGTGGTGTCGAGCAGGCTGTCGTAGAGCGACCCCGTCCGCTTCGGCACGAAGAGCTGATGCAGCTCGTCGAGGCAGGCGTAGGCGGCGCACCAGAGGACCACCCGGAGCACGACGGCCGGTGTCGGCCGTGCGCCTGGCTCCGTGATCGCGCGGCAGAGCAGGATCGCCAGCACCCCGTACTCGAGGAAGTGCGCGCTCTTGCGGATGATCGTGTGGGCGAACCGGAACGTCTCCGGCGCGAGCTCGCCGAAGAAATAGCGCAGCACCGGATCGATGTACGAGTTCGTCGACTGCGCCGAGAAGGCGCCGGTCGAGAACCAGGAGATGCACGTCGCCCATACGACCACCGGCACCCAGCGCGCGAGCATTCCGCGCGCCGGGGGCAGGGAGTCAGACGAGCTGATCGACTGCGCGATTGACAACCGCCAGCACCTCTTCGCCGAACTCCGCGTCGAGGAAATCCTCGAGCTTCGGCCGTTGACTGACGTACTTGCGCTCGGCATCCGGCGCCGCGGACTGCTCCTGCGCGAGATGGCTCCCCGACATCAGGTCGAGGAACTCGAGCACGCCGCCGCAATCCTGCTTGCCCCAGGCGCGCTCGAGCTTTTGATCGAGCACGAGGCGCAAGGTGAGGTAGCAGAGGCGGTATCGCATGTCTTCGGTGAGCTCCATGATGGGTCCTTTCGTTGCCGGGGCCGTGCCGTCGGCGCTGGTCAGCTGTGACGCTCCAGGGCGAGTACGTAGTCGTAGAGCGATCGGTCGAGCGCACCCTCGACCGGTCGTCGATTGATGAACATCGTCGGCGTCGAGCGCACCCCGAGTCGCGCGCCTTCGCCCGCGTCCGCGACCACCCGGGCGCGCGCCGCGGGATCATCGAGACAGGCCCTGAACGCGGCGCGATCGATGCCGAGCGCGACGGCGGTGGCGACCAGGTCCGGGCGGGCGAGCCGATCCTGCGCTGCGAAGAGCCGGTCGTGGTACTCCCAGAAGCGGTCGAAGCGGGCGGCGCACTCCGCGGCGATCGCCGCGTCGCACGCGGAGAGATGGATCGACGTCGGCACGTGGCTGTTGCACGAGGTGTCGAGCGGGAAATGGTGGAACTCGACCCGGATGAGGCCCTGGTGCGCTCGCTCGAGATCGCGCAGGTCGCGGAACGCCTTGGCGCAGAAGGCGCACTCGAAGTCGGAGAACTCGACCACCGTGATCGCCGCGTCCGCCGGGCCGCGTACGTGCTCCCCGGCCGGTAGCCCGTCCGCGAGCGGCAGGCCGGTGTACCACTTGTAGAAGTCGGGGTTCCTGGTCTCGACGTCCGCGGCGGTGAGGTCGAGCGCCGCCCGGCTGGCCCGGAGCTGTACGGTCGCGAGAACGACCAGCGCCGCGACCACGGCAATGGCGCCCGCCGCCATCCGCCGCGCGGTCACGAGCGGTCGCTGCCGTGTCGCCTCGAGCCGGGCGATCTGCCACGCGAGCACGGCGATCGTGCCGTTCAGCACGTAGAGACCGCTGCAGAGGAGACAGATCGCGCCGACCGCGAAGGCCGCCAGGGCGGCCATGTACAGCGAGAAGGCGAGGGTCCAGAGCGCGAGGGCGAGCAGCAGCGCCGTCGCGCGGGCGCGCGTCGGATCGGTGGCGCGCTGGCGCACGACGAGCAGGGCGCCCAGGGCGACGTAGGTGAGCAGCGCCCAGAGGGCGACCGGCACGCCCAGCAGGTCGCTGTAGGAGCTCGTCAGCACCGCATCGCAATTGACGCGGCCGCTCACGTTGCAGAAGCTGGTGTAGGTGCCCCGCGTCGCCGCGAGCTGGGCGTGCACGTAGAGGATTGCGAGGCTGAGGCCGATGCTGAGCGCGATCGCGACGGCCAGGGCGCGCTCGCGGGACGCTGGCGCGCGGGCCGGCGTCGTTGCGGCCGCTGGAGAGCCCGGGCGGCGCCCGGGATCGCTCCGTTGCGCTCCCTTGCGCGCCATCAAGCCGCCATCTTAACGGCGGGTCCGGACGGTTTCAACGCTGGATCGCCGCGTGACCGGGCCAAACGCGCGAGGAGGGAGCCGCCGGGCGGCGGCTCCCTCCTCGGATGCTCGCCGGGCGCCCACGCACGCCCGGTCGGAGCGGTCAGAACTGGTACGTGAGACGCAGCGACGTCTCCGATCGGCCGCGTTGCGTGCCGAGCAGCCACGGATCGAACACGCCCTTCTGCACGTCCGACTGGCCGGGGATGAAGTAGCGTTGCGACAGATCCACGATGAAGTTCGGCGTCATGACGTAGTCGATGTTCCAGAACGGGTAGACGCTGTTGCTGTTGACCGGGTCGTAGATGACGCCGAGCAACGGCACCACCGAGCCGCCCTTGTAGAAGGTGAAGATCGCGAGCGTGATGAGCGATTCCCAGCTCCGCACGTCGTCACGGAAGCTGCCGTTGCCGTTCGGGTCGGTGCACGGTTGATCCGGCGGCCCGCCGCAGAACGGCCGGCTGCGCGATCCCGCGGTCGGCAGGTCGAGCGCCGTCGCGAGCGTGTCCTTGTTGTGCATGATGTGGTGGATGAACCACTGGCCGGTGATGAAGAACGTGGTCTTCTTGTTGAGGGAGCGGATCCACGTCGGTCGATCGAAGGCCAGCATGCCCTTCCAGTAGTCGCGCTTGATCGTGCCCGGCAGGTAGGGCGCGAAGGTCGTCTGGCGGTTGCGGTCGAGCATGCGGATGCCGAAATCGTAGACCGTCTCCAGACGGAAGATCATCTGGGTGTAGTTGCCCTCGAAGTAGTTGCCCGAGAGCCCGACGGTGTTGATGTACGGCGTGATGTACTCGACGGGCAGCGTGTGCTTGGCGACGAGATCGTTCGTGCGCCCGATGCCCTCCGGCGTCGGCTTGATGCCGCGGACCGGGGTGAAGGGGGTGCCGTCGTCGCCGGACCAGCGCTGATAGAAGTAGTGCAGGCCGATCTGCGCGCCGTTCTCGAAGACGCCCGACAGGCGCACGCCGAACTGGCTGTTGGACCACGGCGTGCGACTGTAGCTGCCCTGCTTGAAGAGCGAGCTGCCGTTCTGCAGCCGCTGGATGCCGGCGAACGGTGCGAAGAAGGCGCCGTCCTCGCGGTTCGTGAGCGGGTCCTCGATGCGCAGGCCCCACGGGCGCGGCAGATAGCCGACCTTCACCGGACGCCAGTCGCCGGGGTTCCAGTAGCCTTCGAGGAAGGCGTTCGAGACCGGCCCGACGCTTCCCATGTCCCACAGGCCCTTCAGCATCCAGAGCGGGATGCGGAGGTCGTCCCAGCCGAAGTTCGGCGGCGGGATCTCCTCGATGAAGTGCCACGAGGTGTCGAGGGGGTTGGCGCGGTCGAGCATGCGGAAGTCGTCCGCCTCGCCCCAGATGATCTGCTGCTTGCCGAGCCGGAAACTCAGCGGGATGTCGGCCAGCTTGACGTCGGCGTACGCCTCGCGCAGCTCGTTCTCGAACTTGAGGGAGTCGAGGGCGTTGCGCGGTAGCTGGTCGAGCGTGCGCACCGCCGCCCGGCCGGGCTTGCGGCCGCGGAAGTCACGCTCGCGGAAGGTCGGGGTGTAGTCGTAGATGCTGTCGTAGACGCCACGGTAGAGCAGGAAGAGCTTCGAGCTCTGGATGAACGGGAGCTCGAAGCGGTCGATGAGCTTGCCGTGCTCCAGCCAGTCCCAGTCGACCCGGGCGCGGAACGTGTTCCGCTGCTGGACGAAGTGGTACTCGTCCACGTCCGGATTGCGGACGAGGTTCTGCGACTGGATGTTGCCCGATAGCTGGATCGGGCCGAACTTCTGTGTCGCCAGCGCGGGGACCGCGCCGAGGAGCAGGGTCGTGGCGACTGCCGCCGCCGTTCGCCGCAACGTCACCTGGAAGCGCATCTCTCGCATGACAACCTCCTCAACTGCAGCTACAGCGCGTCGCTCGCCGGCGGGCGCGGCCGCGAAGCCGTGCCCGCCGGCGCGACGTCAGCGAGGTACCCGAACGCTGCTGACGGGCAACGAGACCGTGCCCGGCCCGGGAAGGCCGGACACGGTGTTGATCGCGGGTGCCCGTGTTGCCGGAATGCAGAAGAAGCCGACGAGTGTGCCGTTCTGCGTGCCGCATTGGCCCGTCCGGGTGATCGAGGTGCCGAAGCAGGGGCGGGTCTTGGCCTCGCAGGTGCCGGCGCCGGGCTGGATGTCCTCGCAGTCGCCGGTGCCGTTGCCGGGGTCGCAGGCGCGCGCCGGCTCGCCGGAGCAGGCGCCGAACGTCGGATCGTCGCAGAAGCCGCTCGCGGGACACGTGCCCTCGGGCGCCGGCGCGGTGCAGGCATTGGGGCGGTCCTGCATCGGGCAGTAGCAATTGACGCCGAAGCGCGGCTGCGCGCATTCCACGGTGGCCGTCTGGGTGACGGTTCCCGTCGTGAGCGGGGTGATGTCGATCGGCAGCTCGCCGACGCTGCTCGCGCTCGGCAGGCAGTCGTTGGAGGTCGGGCCGAACGTCGGGCTGATGCCGCCGGTGTCGCAGGCGCCGCCCTTGTTCTTGCCGGTGTCGCAGGTGCCGCCCTTCACGCCGTCGTTCGGCGTCGCGTCGCCGATGCAGTTGGGGCAGGGCTTCTCCAGCACCTGCGCGAGGATGACCGACGAGGTGAGGCGCACGGACGATTCGCCGCAGCCCGACTCGCAGTTGTACGTGCCGGTGACGCCCTCGCGGAAGACGTTCAGGACGCAGGCCGGAACGCCGCCGGCCGCGAGCGGCAGCGGTGAGCCGAAGGGCGTACCCGCCAGCGCCGAGCCGTCGACCGTGCAGTCGTTGCCGACGCAGTCGAGATTGACCGTGACCTTGGTCTGCTCGATCGTCGGCTGGTTGTGCGCGATGCCGGTCCAGCCGGTGTCGAGGTCGGAGCCCGGGCCGCTGGTGATCGTGAGCGTCATGTGATCGCTCTCGCAGGTGCTCGCACCGTTCGGCGTCGGCGTCGTGGTCGGCGTCTCGCCCGGACCCGGGGTGCCCTCGCTCGGCGTCACCGTCGGCACCACCTCGCTCGTGGGAGTCGCGGTCGGAGGCGTCGACGTGCGCGTCGCCGTCGCGACGGGATTGGTGTTGTCGTGTCTACCGTTGTCTTGTCCGCAGCCGGCGGCGCAGAGCGCCGCTACGAGACCAAGGGCCGCGACGCACGTCGTGTATTTCATCACGTCTCCTCCTTGAGGGGGGCACGAACGCTCTGCCCGAGCGTTCGGTGCGATAGCAAACGGGCGTTTTCAGTGTCAAGCAACTCAGCGAACCAAAACGACTATCCCGCTCGCCCTCGCGCCCAGTCAAGTGGCGCCTCCTGGCATACGCAGAAAGGAAATCGCCGCAGCCGGAATGGGGACCACGGCACCTTCCAATTCACAAACCCCTATGCTTTAGACTCCGATGCGCATGGGTTTCCTTCCGGGATGGTGCAGAGTCCGATGAGACGAGCGCGCCGCGTGCGCGCGCTCGCCCGGACCCTCGCCGCGCTGGCGGTCCTCCTCCTGGTCGGGCCGCGTGTCGTCCGCGCGGAGAGCTTCGTCCAGAACGGCGACCTGAGCCGCGGCAACGGCACCACCCCGGACGAGTGGCGCACCGACCGCTGGGACACCTCGAGCGGCGCGACCGACTTCATGTGGAAGCCGCCGGCCGGTGGCGAGCCCGGCCAGGCCGGCATCAAGAACATCAAGCCGAACGACGCGCGCTTCGTGCAGGACGTGCACGTCCGCGAGCAGAGCTGGTACCACATCAGCGGCAGGATACGGACCGACAACGTCGGCCTGGCGGCGATCGGGGCCTATCTGTCGCTGATGGAGGGATTCCAGAACACCCAGGACCTGAAGGGCACCCACGACTGGGAAACCGTCGAGATGTGGGTGAAGACCGAGAAGTGGCAGGATCGCCTGCAGGTGGCCCTGCGGCTCGGCGGCTACAGCAGCCTGAACACGGGCGAGGCCTGGTACTCGAACATCGTCGTCGAGTCGGTTTCGGGGCCGCCGCCGAACGCCAAGAACGTCTACCAGCCGATCGAGCGCCAGGGCGGCATCCAGCCGCTCGGGCTCTGGGCCCTGATCCTCCTCTTCAGCCTGCTCACGGCGGCGCTCTGGTACTACCTGCGCCGGCCGCCGGGCGGCGAGGACCGCGGCACCCCGGGCGAGAAGCTGGCGCTGGTGGGCATCCTCGTCGCGCTGGTCATCGTCAAGGTCGTGGTCGCCCCCTACTTCGGCTACGCGACCGACCTCGGCACCTACAAGGCCTGGGGCGTGCGGCTGGCGGACGGCGGCCCCGCCGAGTTCTACGCGCCGAACTACTTCGCCGACTATCCGCCCGGCTACATGTACGTGCTGTGGCTGCTCGGCAGCATCTTCAAGGGGCTGCAGATCAGCACGGCCGGCGCCCTCTCGACGGTGATCATCAAGCTGCCCTCGATCCTCACCGACCTCTTCACCAGCTGGCTCCTGTTCGTGCTCCTGCGGCCGCGCGTCGAGCGCCGCCTGACGTGGATCGTCGTGCTGGCCTACAGCCTGAACCCGGCCGTCTTCTTCAACTCGGCGATCTGGGGACAGACCGACTCGTTCTTCACGCTCGAGCTGTTTCTCGGGGTGCTGCTGCTCCTGCAACGGCAGATCGCCTTCGGCTGGGCGCTCATCGTCGTCGCGGCCCTCACCAAGCCGCAGGCGCTGATCTTCATGCCGCTCCTCGCGTCGTGGTGGGCCAACTGGGACCGGCCGGAGCGGCCCCTCGTCGCGGCCGGGAGCGGCCTCGCCGTGGCGGCATTGCTCGTCCTGCCGTTCATGGAGCCGTTCGGCCTCTACGGGCTCTACGCGAAGACCGCCGCCTACTACGCCGAGACCTCCGTGAACGCCTTCAACGCGATGGCGCTGCTCGGCGGGTTCCGCCAGTCGGACAGCGGCGTCCTCCTCTTCGCGACCTACAAGACCTGGGCGCTCGCCCTCGTCCTGTCGTTCTTCGCGTTCATCGCGTATCTCATCGCACGCCGCCGGGACGCCGAGATGTACCTCTATCTCTGCTTCCTGCTGCCGTTCGGGTTCTTCATGTTCTCGACGCGCATGCACGAGCGCTATCTCTTTCCGTGCCTGCTGTTCCTGACGCTGCTGCTGCCGAAACGGCCGCGCCTCTGGGTGCTGTTCGTCGGGCTCACCGTCACCTACTACTGCAATCTCGCCTACATCCTGCACGCGTTGAACTCGAACAAGTTCCTCGAGGCCTACGATCCGTTCGGCGTGGCCGTGTCGGTGGTGAACGTCGGGCTCCTCGGCCTCGCGATGTTCGAGGGCGTGGCGCTGACGTTGAGCGCGCCGGAGCCGCTGCCGATCCCCGACCTCGTCGACGCCGTCGAGGCAGAGGACGAGGCGACGGGTGCCGCGCCGCGTCCGGTTGCGGCACAGGCCGTCGCCGCCAAGAACGCGTCGGCGAAGCGCGCCGCGCAGGGCGCGCCGGCGGGCCGCGCCGAGCGACGATCCGGCGCGGGGCGGCCGTCGGCGCCCGCCAAGCCGGCCGAGAGGCGGCCGCCCATGCAGGCGCTCTGGGAGGTCGAGGCGGGTGCGGAGAAATATCGCCTGCGCCGTCTCGACTGGGCGCTCGCCCTCGTGCTGGTCCTCGTCGCGGGCGGCCTGCGCTTCTATCATCTCGGTCAGCCGAACGAGCTCGTGTTCGACGAGGTCTACTTCGTCGAGCAGGGCAAGAACTATCTGCGCGGCAAGGAGTTCATGGATCCCCACCCGCCGCTCGCGAAGCTCGCGATCGGCGCCAGCGTCGCGCTCTTCGGCGGCGAGGCGAGCGGCTACCGCGTGTTCAACGCGGTCTGCGGCACGTTGATCGTGGGGGTGGCGTACCTGACCGGACGAAAGCTCCTCGGCGACGGGATCGCCGCCTTTGCCACGGCGGCCGCGGTGACGATGGACGGCCTCTTCATCGTCGACTCACGCATCGCCGTCATCGACATCTGGTACGTCACGTTCGGGGCGATCGCGTATCTCCTCTTGTTCGACTACCTGCGCACGCCGCCCGAGCGGCGCCAGCCGACCATCCTCGTCGGCCTCGGCCTGGCGCTCGGGCTGAACCTGGCGTCGAAGCTCTTCATTCCGGCATTCACCTGGCTGACGGTCGTCGTCTTCCTCTCGATCCTGTCGGTGCGCGCGGAGCGGCTCCATCGCGCCTCGCATGCCTGGCAGCGCGGGCTCGCGCCCGCCGCCCTCGTCACGTGCGCCGCGATCGCCACGTACCTCGCGGTCTACCTGCCCAACTACTACCTCGGCTGGTGGACGAGCATCTGGGACATCCCGAAGTACTTCAAGGACGTCATCGGCTACGAGGCGGCGGTCGCGAACGCCACCCATCCGTACTCGTCCAAGTGGTGGACCTGGCCGTTCCTGCTGCGGCCGGTCTGGTACCACTTCAAGGACGTTCCCGGCGATCCGTCGCACGTGGTCGGTGTGTGGGGCGGCGGCAATCCGCTGCTCTGGTGGGGCGGCTTCGCCGCGATCCTCGTCACCCTGGCGCGCGCCATCCGCGAGCGCCACCTCGCCAGCGTGTTCCTGGTGACGGCGTTCATCCTCCACTACGTCGTGTGGTCGTGGATCGGGCGCACGCTGTTCCAGTACCACTACCTGCCCTCGCTCTACGCCAGCTTCCTCGCGCTCGCCATGGTCCTCTCCGTCCTCTGGCGCGCCCCCGCGGACGAGGGCTTCTGGATCGGCGCCGGGATCGCGCTCCTGATCCCGCTCTTCCCGACGCTCCTCGGTCCGTTTCCCCGCACCGGCATCCTCGCGTTCGCAGCGATCGTCGGCCTGTACGGCGCGGCGGTCGTGTACCACAGCCTGCCGATCTTCCGCTGGCCGCCGGGGCGCGTCGTCGTGGTGGCGTACGCGGTGATCGTCGTGGTGTCGCTCGTGTACTTCTATCCGATCTGGTCGGGCGAGCCGATCGCGCGCGACGCCTACAGTGCGCGCATGTGGTTCCAGGCCGGACCGGCGCGCTGGATCTGACCACGGCGGCGGACGAGCCCGCGCTCTCAGTGGTCGTGCCCGCCTACAACGAGGCGGCGCGGCTCCCGGCGACGCTCGACGTGCTGGAGACGCACCTCGCCGCCACCACGCACGCCGAGATCGTCGTCGTCGACGACGGCAGCAGCGACGCGACCGCGGCCATCGTCGAGGCGCGGCCGCATGCGCGCACGAGGGTCGCGTGCGTGCGGCTCGAGGCCAATCGCGGCAAAGGGCGGGCGGTGGTCGCCGGCGTCGCGGCGAGCCGCGGGCGCGTGATCGCGTTCATCGATGCCGATCTCCCGTATACGCTCGCCAACCTCGACGAGGCGGTGCGCCTGGTGGCGAGCGGCGACGCCGACGTCGCGCTCGGCGCGCGTGATCTCCCCGCGTCCTCCTACGATCCCTCGTATCCGCTGGCACGGCAGGTCGCCGGTCGATCGTACGCCGCGCTCGTGCGCCTCGCCCTCGGTCTGCCCTTCGGCGACACGCAATGCGGGCTCAAGAGCTTCAGCCGCACCGCCGCGCGGGCCCTCTTTCCCCGGCTCACGATCGAGGGCTACGGCTTCGACGTCGAGCTGGTGTACCTCGCCTGCACCCGCGGCCACCGGATCGCTCGCTTCCCGGTGACGTTGTCGCACCGCCACGAGTCGCGGGTGCGGCTCGTGCGCGACTCGCTGCGCATGTTCGGGGATCTCTGGCGCGTGCGCCGGAACGACGCGCGGGGCGTCTACGGCCCGCGCCGGTCGGCCTGAGCGTCCGGCCGACGATCGCGCGACCGGCCCAGCCCTACCGCATCCCTGCCCACCTGCACGGCGCCGATGCAATCTTTTCCCCGCGGGAAGCGTTTGCTACCCTTTCCCGATGGATCTCAGCGTCGTCATCCCGGTCCTGAACGAGCGGGAGAACATCGAGCAGCTGTTGCCGCGCGCGGCGCGCGTGCTCGGCGCCCTCGGGTGCTCCTACGAGCTCGTGGTCGTGGACGGGGGCTCGACGGACGGCACGGCCGCCGCGGCCCTGGCGGGCGGCGCGCGGGTCCTGCGGCAGAAGCTCCCCGGCTACGGCGGGGCATTGCGCGAGGGCCTGCTGGCGGCGCAGGGCACCTTCATCCTCACCCTCGACGCCGATCTCTCGCACGATCCCGACTTCATCGTGAAGCTCTGGCGCGTCCGGCTGCACGGCGACGTGGCGATCGCCTCGCGCTACGTGAGGGGCGGCGTTGCCTACATGCCGTTCCACCGGCTGGCGCTGTCGCGCGTCCTCAATGCCTTCTTCGCGCGCGGCCTCGGCCTCCCGGTGCGCGACCTCTCGAGCGGCTTCCGGCTGTACCGCGCCTCGGCCGTCCAGGCGCTCGAGCTCGAGGGCACCAACTTCGAGGTGCTCGAGGAGATCCTGGTCAAGGCGTACGCGGCGGGCTGGCGCATCGTCGAGGTGCCGTTCACCTACTATCCACGCGAGCGTGGCAGCTCGCACGCCCGCATCGTCGCGTTCGGCCTCGACCTGCTGCGCGCCTTCTTCCGCCTGTGGCGCCTGCGCAACTCGATCGAGTCGGCCGACTACGACGAGCGCGCGTTCTACAGCGTGATCCCGCTGCAGCGCTGGTGGCAGCGCCGCCGCCATCAGATCATTTGCGAGTGGGCGCGCGGCGCCGGCAAGACGCTGGACGTCGGCTGCGGCTCGAGCGTCATCCTGCAATCGATCAACGACGTGGTCGGCATCGACATCCTGCACAACAAGCTGCGCTACATGCGCCGCTACGACGTGCCGGTGGTCCGGGCCTCCACCTTCGCCCTGCCGATCGGCGACGAGCAGTTCGACTGCGTCATCTCGTCACAGGTGATCGAGCACATCCCCTACGACGACGTGATCTTCACCGAGCTCCGTCGCGTGCTGCGCCCCGGCGGACTGCTCATCCTGGGCACCCCGGACTACGCGACCATCGGCTGGCGAACGATCGAGCCGCTCTACGGCTTCTTCGCTCCGGGCGGCTACAAGGACGAGCACATCACGCACTACACGCGCGACGGCCTGATCGCGACCTGCCGGCGGTTCGGCCTCGAGCTCGAGGACGTGGCCTACGTGTTCCGCAGCGAGCTGGTCCTGGCGCTGCGCAAGCGGCCGTTGCGGGCGGAGGCGTTCCTCGCGGCCCCCGTCACGGGCTCACCAGCCGAGCTTCTCGCCCCAGTACACCCCGAGCGCGTTTGAGAGCGCGGAGAACTGCAGCAGGAAGATGATCGCGGCGCGCCGGCCGTGCTCGAGGCCGAGCGCCACCAGGATGATCCCGTAGGGCAGGGCGTCCAGCAGGTAGCGATACCCGAACTGCACCCAGCCCTGGTAGAAATACGGGAAGAGCGCGGCCGCGGTGAGCATCACGGCGAGCCAGAGGAGCCGCACGGTGCGCTCGCGCCAGGGCGCGAGGAAGGCGTAGAGCAGCGCCGGGCTCGTCAGCAGGATCGAGAGCCCCTCGGGCGACGGCTTCAGCCAGGGGAAATCGTCGACCCAGTCCCAGCCGCGGAAGATCGCGATGTAGAGATGCCGGGGCAGGTAACGCCAGTCGTACCAGCCGTAGGTGCGGTTGGCGATGTAGACCTGTGCGGCGACGCCGTAGCCCGTCTCGAGCGGGTTGCCGAAGCGGACGTAGTTGAGGCCGAGCTCCAGGCAGAGGACGAGGCCGAGGCCGAGGCCGAAGCCGACCGCGCGCCGCAACGCCGCGAGGCTGAGGAACGCCCCGACGCCGCGTCGCGGCGTCTGGCGATCGATGAGCAGCAGCAGCAGCGCGGGGGCGGCGGTCGCGACGTTGACGCGTGAGAGCACGGCGAACCCGAAGGCGGCCCCGACGAGGAGGCTCCGTCCCCGGCGGAAGACCTCCCGTAGCGCGAGCAGCAGGAAGAGCTCGACGCAGAGATGCGAGAGGAACCATGTCGTGCCGATGATGGCGGAGAACCAGTTGACGGTGCCGAACGCGAAGATCAGCGTGCCGAGCGCGGCGCGACGCGGCCCGGCGCCGGCGTCGAGCAGCAGCAGCCAGCAGAGCGCGGCGTTCGCCCCGGCGACGCCCATGCTGAAGACGTTCATGTTGAACGCCGTCCCCCACCACCACACGAACGGCAGCAGCAGGATCGCCGGCGTTGGGCCGAACGGCGAATGCACCTTGCCGTTCACCGTGATCCAGTCGTGGTAGTGCGGCGGGTAGCCCTGCACCCAGGTACGGCCGTGCAGCCAGGCGTCGGCGACGTAGACGTGATGCTTGTACGCGTCGGGGACGCGGAGATTGGAGGCGTAGAGAAGCAGGGTGACGCCGACGAAGATCGCGAACGCAGCGAGGCGAGGGCGGCGGGCGATCACGGCGCGCGATCATACCCAGGTCGATGCGGGCGGGCAAAACGTCGGCACGTACGCCCGCGCGGTTGGACTCGTTGCCTGCGGGGTGTTACGTGACGCGACCGTGGCGTCGCCTGGACGGCTGCCGGGTCTCTCGGCGTTCTTTCCCGCATTCAACGAGGAGCGCAACGTTCCCCTCATGGTGGAGCGGCTGACGGCCGTCCTGCCGCGCGTGGCCGATGACTACGAGATCATCGTCGTCGACGACGGCAGCGCCGACGGCACCGGCGCCGTGGCCGACGAGCTGGCCGCCGCCGATCCCCACGTGCGCGCCGTGCACCACCCCGTCAATCGCGGCTACGGCGGCGCGCTCAAATCGGGGTTCGCCGCCAGTCGAAAGGCCTATGTCTTCTTCACCGACGGCGACGGCCAGTTCGACGTCGACGAGATCGAGCGCCTGGTGCCGTTCGTGCCCGAGTACGACGTGGTCGTGGGCTATCGTCTCGATCGCGCCGAGGGGGGCCTGCGCAAGCTGAACGCGGCCCTGTGGAACGGGCTCGTGCACCGCCTCTTCCACATCCCCGCCCGCGACGTCGATTGCGCGTTCAAGCTCTTCAAGCGCGCGGTGTTCGACGTCGTCCGGGTCGAGGCCGAGGGCGCGATGATCAGCACCGAGATGCTGGCGCGCGCGGTGCGGGCGGGCTTCCGCATCCACGAGGTCGGCGTGCACCACTTCGAGCGCCGCCACGGGAAGCCGACCGGCGCCAACCCCCTCGTGATCGCGCGCGCGTTCTACGAGCTCTTCAAGCTCTACCGGCGCATCAACGGCGACGGACCGGCGCGCCGCGCGACCGCGTAGCGCCGCCGCGGCGCCCATCGGCGCCCGGACCAGGCACCCGACGCGACGCGACCCGCGGACCGGATGATCCGCGGGTCGCGCGTCGAAGAACCAGCTCGGCTAGGCCGAGCGCATCAGGACGGCGGGACCTCCCGGGCCGTCGCCGGCAGCGAGAGGCGGCCGAGGCCCGGCAGACCGGCCGCGCCGTTCACCGAGCTCGCCGACGTCGGCGCGATGCAGAAGAGCGACGACAACGTCGGATGCGAGACGCCGTTCACCGGGACGTCGGCCTGACCGAAGGCGGAGACGCTGCCGCCCACCTCGCCGTTGTCGAGGAAGCAGGGCCGCAGCTGGCCGAGGGTGCAGTCGTCGCCGGCGAACGGGCAGTCCGCCTGCGAGCTGCACGAACGGAAGGTCTCGTGCGGCGAGCAGAAGGTGTCGAACGGACCCTCGGAGCAGTGGCCGTTCAGACTGCCGGCGCTGTCGGGCACGCACGTCGAGCCCGAGTCGCAGGCGTTCGGCTGCGTGGCCTGTCCCGGCGTGCTGCAGGCGCCGCCGGGGCACTCGCCGCTCGACGTGCCCGGGGTCGTGCACGCCGTGCCGTTGTTCGCCCCGCCACGGCAGCGCAGGCCGCCGCAGACCGCGCCGCCGGGGCAATCGGTGTTGTTGGTGCAGGGCTCCGCGCCGACGTCGGCGCAGGTGTCGCAGAAGCACTTGCCGCCGCCCGAGCGGCAGTCCGGGCTCGCACTGGAGAGCGTGAGGGTCTGCGTGCTGGTGGTGTTGGAGAGGCTGATCGGGAGCCCGCCGATCTTGCCGCCGGGCACCGCCGGGCAGTCGAAGCTCGTCGTGCCGTGGGACAGGAACTCCGGGCTCTGCCCGCCGGCGTCGCAGGGCAGCGTGTCGCGCGCGCCGCCGTTGCACGTGCCGTCCCGCTGGCCGTCGGCGATCGTGGTGTCGCCCACGCACTCCGGACACGGCTGCTCGAGGATCGGTCCGAGGAAGACGCTCGAGACCAGATGCGTGCTGCTCGCGCTCTCGCCGGTCTCGATGTTGGCCGTCCCGGTGATGTTGCCGATGATCTGGTTCACGACGCAGGTCGAGACGCCGCCCGCCGCGAGCGGCAGCGGCGCGCCGAAGAAGAAGGCGCAGGTGCCGGCCGCCGGACAGAGATTGCTGTCGCAATCGGTGTTCGCCGTGCACGCCTGGCCGTCCTGCGTGCCGCCGACGCACGTCCGGGCGCTGCAGGGCGTGTCGTCGGTGCATTCGATGGCGGTGTTGTTGGTGCAGCGATGGTTGTTGGAGATTCCCTGGTTGACGTCCGGATTGGCGATCGGCCCCGTCAGGTTGCAGACGCCGCAGGGCCGCGCGTTGCCGCCGCAATCGGTGGCCACCGTCGCCTCGCCGCGGTCGATGATCTTGGAGTCGTGCGCGAGACCCGTCCAGCCGCTGTCGAGGCGGGCGTTCGCCGCGTCGCCGACGACGGCGATCGCCGCTGGGCAGGGGTTGGCGTTCTCGGTGGGCGTCGGCGTCGCCGTCACCTCGCCGGTGACGGTCTCGACGGGCGTGCCCTCGCCGGGCGTCGTCGTCGCCACGACGGGGGTCGGGGTCCGTGTCGCACCCGGAGTGCTGCTGTTGCTGTTGTTGCTGTTATCGCCGCAGTGAGCGATCGCGATCGCCATGACGGCGTATCCCGCGACGCGTAGTCCTCGCTTCCATGCGTCCCGCATGAGTCCTCCTCGGGGTTTTCCGATCTGGTCGGGTCTTCCGTTTGAGCGCCGTAGCGCCCTTTACCATTCAGGAACCAACTTCCACGGAGCGAGTCAATTCATCCTGCCGCGGTGGCTCCGGCTCAAAAAAAGGCCCCCGGTCTCCGCGGAGACCGGGGGCGCTGAAACATGCGGTTGCCCGCCCCGGCGTCAGGGCGTGCCGTTGTCGGTCGCGTGGCCCAGGAGCTCGAGTCGGCCGAGACCGGGGAGCCCCGCCGCGCTGTTGACGGACGACGACGTCGTCGGGCCGATGCAGAAGAGCGCCGCCAGCGACGGATTCGATTGATGATTGCTCGGCGGATCGGCGTGTCCCGTGGCGTTCACGGCCTCGCCGACGACGCCGTTGTCGAAGCAATCGCGGTTCTTGCCGCCGGTGCAGGTGTCACCCGGGAACGGGCAATCGCCGTTGACGGTGCAGCCGCGGAACGTCTCCGTCGGGGTGCAGAAGATGTCGAAGGGACCCGAGGAGCAGATGCGGTCGTTCGGGCTCGGCGTGCCGGCGTCCGCGACGCAGTCGTTCGAGCCGGGGCCGCCGTCGCACTGGTTGGGAGCCGTCGCGAAGCCGGGGACGCCGCAGTTGCTTCCCGGGCACTCGCTCACCGCCGCGCACGCCTTGCCGGCGTTGGCGCCGCTGATGCACCGCTTGCCGCCGCACACGCCGCTGCCGCAGTCGGCATTGGAGCTGCACGGCGTCGCCGCGGCGTTGTCGCAGGTATCGCACTGGCAGGCGAAGCCGCTCGTCCACCCCGAGGCGCGGCAGGCCGGGTTCGAGGCCGCCAGCATCCGCGACTTCGTGCCGGTCGTGTTGGAGAGATCGATCGGCAGGTTGGCGATCGCGCCGCCGCTGAGCGGCGGGCAGTCGAGGCTGGTCGTGCCGAACGACGCGTTCGGCGATTTGCCGCTGGCATCGCACGCGGCGCCCGAGTGCAGGCCGCTCGAGCAGGTGCCGCCCTTGACGCCGTCGTTGACGGTCGCGTCGCCGATGCAGTTCGGGCACGGATTGGAGATCGTGGGCCCGGTGAAGACGCGCGACGTGATGCTGGCCGTCCCGGCGCTCGTGCCCGTCTGCATGTTGGCCGTGCCGGTGATGCCGCCGTTGAAGACGTTGCCCACGCACGTCGACACGCCGCCCGCCGCCAGCGGCAGGTAGCTGCCGAAGAAGAACTTGCAGGGCGCGTTGGCGCCGCACGCGCCGTCGGAGGTGCAGACGATCGAGCTGTCGCCCAGGCACCGCTGCGAATGCAGCTGGTTCTGCGTCGGGTCGTTCTCGACCGGGCCGGTGTAGGTGCATACGCCGCAGCTCGGAGCGGTGCCGCTGCAGCCCGAGACGCTCACGGTGACGGTGCCGTTGGTGATGACCGTGGAGTCGTGGCCGTTGCCGGTCCAGCCGGTGTCGAGCACCCCGTTCGTGGACGTGCCCGTGAAGGTGAGCTTGGTGGGGCAGGAGGCCGTCCCCGGACTCGGCGTCGCGGTCGGTCCGCCCGGAGTGGAGGTCGGGGTCAGCTCGCCGCCACCCTCGGTGAACGTCGGCACGGGACCGGCGGGCGTCTCGGTCGCGGTGACCTCGGTCGGCACCTCGGTCGGTTCGGACGTCGGGCCGCCCGGCGTCGGCGTCCTGGTCGGCACCGTGATGTTGCCGCGCGCCGCCTGGAAGCCGGTGTCGCACTCGTTGTTCTCGTCGTCGATGATGCCGTCGACGTTGTCGTTGTCGGAGAACCTGCCGCTGACACGGAAGTGCCGGCCGGCGTCGCTGAATCGCACCTCGAAGGTGCCGTCGCCGTTCACCTGCGCGGGAGGCGAGAAGGTCTCCGCGATGGGCGTGCCGTCGCAATCGAAGGCGATGGCCTCGATGCTGCCCACCTGGATGGTGATCGCCCCACCCTGATCGGTGAAGCCGCTGAACGACCCGGCGGTCGGCGAGACGCCGTTGCCGGTCCGGATATGCACGCTGCTGTCGCCGCAGTGTGCGACGAACACGGCCATCATCAGCAAGCCTGCGATCCGCACGCTCGCCTTCAACGCATCCTGCATGGGTTCCCCCTCCTCGGGCATCGCGGCAAGGTTACGAAAAAACTACCGTGCCATCACGGCTAGCAAACGGCGCTGTAGCGAGTCAAATGCGGGTCCCGGCGCATACGATTTCGCAGCGTCCGAGACGATACGAGCCCCCGGCCGTTCCCGGCGCGGGGGCTCGTAAGGCGAGGCAATTGCGGCGCGTTTAGGGCGTGCCGTTGTCGACCGAGTGACCCTGGAGCTCGAGACGTCCGAGGCCGGGGAGACCGGCGGCCGAGTTGACCGACGACGACGACGTCGGCCCGACGCAGAACATCGCCGCCAGGGTCGGATTCCGCCTGATGGCCGGACGGCGGGTCGGCCTGGCCCGTCGCCGACACGGTCTCGGCGAGCTCGCCGTTGTCGAAGCAGTCGCGGAAGCGACCGACGCTGCACGTGTCGCCCGCGAACCCGCAATCCCCGTCGCTTGCGCATCCACGGAACGTCTCCACCGGGCCGCAGAACTGTTCGAACGGACCCGAGGAGCAGATGCGATCGTTCGGGCTCGGCGTGCCGGCATCGGCCACGCAGTCGCCGGAGCCAGGACCGGCGTCGCACTGGTTCGCCGCGGTCGCCGCACCCGGCGTGGTGCAGGCGCTGCTCGGACACTCGCTGTTGACCGCGCACGGCGTACCGACGTTGGTCCCGCTCGCGCACCGCTTGCCGCCGCAGGTGTGGGTGGCGGGGCAATCGGCATCCGAGCTGCAGGGCTCCGCCGCCGCGGTGTCGCAGGTGTCGCACTGGCAATGGAGGGCGCCCCAGCCCGGCGCACGGCAGAGGGGGTTGGCCGCGGTCGTGGTGCGGGTCTTGGTGCCGGTCGTGTTGGTGAGGTCGATCGGCAGGGCGGCGATCTTCCCGCCCGTGAGCGGGGGACAATCGAGACTGGTCGTACCGAACGCCGCGTTCGGGGACGAGCCGCTGGCATCGCACGCGTCGCCGGAGTGCAGACCGGAATCGCACGTGCCGCCCTTGGTGCCGTCGTTCGCCGGGCCGTCACCGAGGCACCGCGGACACGGATTGGAGAGCGTCGGGCCGCTGAAGACGATCGACGTGATGCTGGCCGTACCCGCGCTCGTGCCGGCGCCGACGCCCGCCGTGTCGACGTTGGCCGTACCGGTGATGCCGCCCGCGAAGACGTTCTCGACGCAGGTCGACACGCCGCCCGCCGCGAGCGGCAGGTAGCTGCCGAAGAAGAACTTGCAGGGGGCGTCGGCGCCGCAATCGCCGTCGCCGGTGCACAGCTTGGAGCTGTCACCCTGGCAGCGCTGCGAGTGGATCTGGCCGGACGCGTTCTCCACCGGTCCGCTGTACGTGCAGACGTCGCACGGCGGTGAGGGGTTGTCGCATCCGGACACGCTGACGGTCACCGTGCCGTCGCTGATGACGGTCGCGTCGTGGCCGTTGCCCGTCCATCCGGTGTCGAGCACGCCGTTCGTGGACGTGCCGGTGAACGTGATCAGCGTCGGGCACGTGTCCGCGCCGGGGGTCGACGTGGCCGTCGGGGTCGGGGTGTCCGTCGCGGCGGTCGAGGTCGGGGTCTCGGTGGCGGTCTCCGTGGGTCCCGGCGTCGAGGTCTCGGTGGCGGTGGTCGTCGGGGTGGGCGAGACCGAGGGCGTCGGGGACGTGGTGGGCGTCGGCGTCGGCGGCAGCGTGACGTTGCACTCGGCGGGATAGGCCGGCGCGTTCGGGAAACCGCTGGCAGCGGCGGCCGACAGGCAATCGACCTTGAACTCGGTCACGCACTCGGCGCAGTCGCGGACGTCTTCCATCGAGACGAGCGTCCTGCCGAAGTCGCACGTGCCGCCGCCGAGGCCCGGTCGAACCACCGGAGGGCAATCGGGAGGGAAGCCGATCTGCGTTCGCGTGAAGGCCGACGCGGTGATGTCGCACGGCTTCCCGGTGCTGCACGCCTTGCACGTCGCGTCGTCGTACTTCTGCTTGGCCTTCGCGATCGCGGCGTCCGTCTTCGCGTCCGCGCCGTAGGGAGGACACGGGCCGGGCACCTTGCCCTTGTTCACGGTGTCCCAGCACTTCTGGATGGCCTTCGACTCGGCCTTCAGGAGGGTCGCCGCGCTCTTGCCGATTGCGATCTGGCACTTGTTGAGGGGCTTCTGGGCTTTGTCTTTCGGATCCGAAGGGACCAGGCTGGCGTAGTAGAGGGAGATCGCCTGATCGATCGCGTTCTCGCCGATGCAGTCGTTCAGGCAGGGGCCGATGTCGTTGCAATTGGCGACGGCGCCGTCGCACGTGCCGTTCTCGAGATTGGGGCAGGTTCCGGGAAAGCCGGGAGCGGCGTCGTCGCCCGTGCCGCAGGTCTTGTCCTTCCCGGCGCATGACTTGACGATCGCCCCGTCGGTCTTGGTCTTCGCCTTGTCGATCTTTGCCTGGGTCTTCTCATCGGGACACGTGCCGAGCGGAAGACCCTTCTTGACGAGGCCTTCATTGCACTTCTGCAGCAGCTTCAACTTGGCCTGCGCGAAGGAGGCGGCGTTCTTGCCGATCGCGGCGCGGCACTTGGTGTCGGCCTTCGCATCGGCGCGCGCGACGCCGGCGGTAACGGCGCCACACAGCAGGAGCGCCGGGAGAAGCCTCAGGCTGGAGCGGACGATCCCCATAAACGAACCCCTTTCGAGACTGCGCTGAGCGAGTCGTGACCCTTGCTGGGCATTGCGGCTTTCGAGGAAGAGAACGGGGCGGGCTCGTTCGACGAACCGATCGCAACCCGCGGCACGATTAGACTCGCTAGCAATCGACGGGTCGTCGAGTCAAGCAGAACCGGCCGACCGAGGGGATTCCCTCCCGCTCGACGCCTCGGCTGCCATGCGAGGCGACAGGGCGACGGCTCAGCCGAGCTCCTGGTCGATGATCGCCTTGAAGTTCTCGAACGGCTGCGCGCCCTCGAGACGGCGGCCGTTGATGAAGAACGTGGGCGTCGAATTCGCGCCGACGGCGGTCGCCTCCTCGACGTCCCTGTCGATGTCGGCCTGCGGGGCCCTGCTGTCGAAGCACTGGGTGAACTTCGCCTCGTCGAGGTTGGCGTCCTTGGCGAACTGGGTGACCTTCTCCTTCAGGTTGTCCGTGTTGATCTCGCGCTGGTTCTTGAAGAGCGCGTGGTAGAGGCTCCAGAACCCCTCGGCGCTCTGCTGCTCCGCGCAACGGGCGGCGATGGCGGCGCTCTCGGCCCAGGGGTGGATGCTCTTCAGGGGGAGATTCTTGAAGTAGAACTTCACCTTGTCCTTGTACTCGGGCATCACCTGCTCCTCGAGGATCTGGTAGCCGCGGGAGCAGAACGGGCACTGGAAGTCGGAGTATTCGACGATCGTGACCTTCGCGTCGGCCGGACCACGCGCGGGCTCGCCCTTCAGATCGATCTTCTTCATGACGGCCTGCAGCGGGTCGGAGGTGAGGTCCACGACCTCGCCGCTGATGAAGTACCGGCCGTCCTGGGAGACCAGGAAGCTCATGTTCTGCGTGTTGCCGGCGGCGGATACCTCGAGGCTGCCCTTGCTCCAGCCCGGCACCTCCGCCGGCGCGAGGTCGACTACGCGCAGCGTCACGCCCGGGGTCACGCTCTTCCCGAAGTATTCGCCGATGCGCCGTGACACCTCCTCCTTGTCCGCAACCTTCGCCGGCGAGGAGCTCGGGGGCCTCCCCGAGGAGCCTTCGCAGCCCACCAGGGCGAGCACGACCAGTGCAACGAGACCACCCATCCAATGCTTCATCGAACGACTCCCCGACCGCAGGCGCGAATTTGGGGGCGGTGCCTGCGAGCTGTATTGATTCCCCCCGACCCCATTGCTAACAAACATCGCCTTCGCCGCAAAACTCCCAAGGAGGATAGCCACTTATGAAAAATCGCCGCAAGTGGCGGCTGGTAACCGTCGCCGCGCTCCTCGCCGTCGCCCTAGTGCAGTCGCGGAGCCACGCGTTCGTCGAGAGCACCGAGACCGAGGGCGAGCTGCCGAGCAACATCAGCGGCGTCTGGCTTCTCGTGAGCCAGATGGAGTTCCCGAGGCCGACGCCGACACCGGCGGAGGGCAGCAGCCCGGCGCCGACGCCGGCCGCCTCGCCCGAGGCCGGCGCCGCGGGCGATCTGCGCTACTTCAACGTCGTCAATCTGATCCGGGTGGTGCACTTCTCCAAGGACGAGGCGAACGCGATGCGCGAAGCCGATCGGAAGATGGAGGAGGCGTCCGCCGAGAAGGCGAAGGGGATCCTCGCCAAGGAGGGCGGCGCGGTCCCGGTGCAGACGGCGACCGGTGAGGTGGAGGGCGGCCCCAAGGTGCTCGTGCCGATCGTTCCCGAGCGCCGCAAGCCCGGCACCGGCGACGACGTCGACATCTTCCTGCTCGACGTGGCGTTTCCGAAGGCGATGCAAGCCGAGATCGACAAGGCGCAGCAGGCCGAGAAGCCCTGGGCGCCGACGGCGAAGGAGCTCGCCCAGCTCAAGGGCGGATGGAGCACGCTGAAGCCGAGCGGGCGCGACGAGATCTCCAAGATCGAATGGAAGGTGATCGCCCACGACAAGTTCGACGAGAACTTCCAGGAGGATCCGACGACCAAGGATGCGAAGTTCGCGATCTCCGGCAACGAGGAGATGCTTCCGAAGCCGAACGTGCCGAAGACCAACATCATCATCTACGGCGCCGACGAGATCAAAGGGAACCTGATCACCGGCAAGCACACCCGCGCCATGATGGCGAGCGCGCCGTTCCCGCTGCCGATCGAGATGCACGGGTCGTTCAGGATGTACAAGGTCGCCGACCTGCCGAAGGCAGCCGAGACGGCGCCGCCGGCCAAGAAGAAGAAGGGCGGCGCGAAGTAGTCCGCGCCGGCGGGTGGGGGCCGCGCTCCCACCCGCCGTTCGTTCGCACGCCGCGGATCACCGCGCGTCCATGCCCGCGGCCCTCCGTGCGGCCGCGTGGCGGAAGTAGACGTGGCCGAGATAGGTGTGCGCGGACGGGAGGCCGGGCTGCAACGCCACCGCCCGTTGGTAGAAGGCGCGCGCCGTACCACCTCGCGGAAATGCTCGTCCGCCTCCGCGAGCTCGCCCCGGTCGAACAGCAGAACCCCGAGATTGTCGTGCGCCATCCTCGGTACGTGCTCGCGCGCCGCCACGTGGCCGCGGCGAGCACGATCACCAGTACCGCAGCCGCCGTTCGAGCGAACGCCATGGATCGCGGCGTGCGGTGCAGGGCTTCGGCCGGCAGGCCTACCGCGAGTGCGACCACCTGTGGCGGGATGCGCTGGCGAAGAACCCGTCGGCCTGAGGGTGAAGTAAAGCAGGCCGGCGACCGGTGCCCGGCCGATGCGCCCGCGAAGCGCCCACAAGACCGCGATCGCCGCGGCGGCCGGCGGCGCACGGGGAAGATCCATTGCCACCACAGGCCCGCGTCGATCGGCCAGCGACGGTACACGAAGCTCAGGTCACGGGGCAGGAGATCCTTGCCGATGTAGAACCACCACGCACGACCCGCCACGAGCAGGCGCTCGGCTGCGCAGCGCCGGGTTGCCGGTCACGTGCAGATCGTCGTCCCAGATGAAGCCGCCCCGGAGCGCGGGTAAGTAGGCGACGACGGTCAACGCCAGCAGGGCGACCGTACTGAAGGCCGGCGCGCGTCGGGAGTGCCGCGGATCGTTGTCGGTTGCGCGCTCCGCCATGGCGGGCTCGATCACCAGATCGCCGATCCGGTAGCGGAAAGCAAAACGGGGGGCGGCGCCGATGCGCCGCCCCCCGTCTGGTTGAGGTCGGTCGAGGTTGCCGGCTTACGGGCAGACGGTCAAGCCGGTATCCACCGTCGACTCCGGCTGGATGAGGGCGCCGGGTCCGGGGAGTCCGGCCGTGCCATCCACCGAGCCGGTGTTGGTCTGCGCGATGCAGAAGATCGACGCCGAGGTCGGGTCGTCAGGATCGGCGATACCCGTACGGGTGAGGCCGGCCGACGTCGTCCCGGCATTGATGAAGCAGTTCTTGCCGGTGATGTTGCACGTCTCGCCCGCGTGGCAGGTCGTGCAGGCGGGCGACTGGCAGTCGGCGTCGCCGTTGCAGGTCCGGAAGGCGCTGACGGAGCAGTGGCCTTCAACCGTGGCCGTGCACGCGCCTTCGTTCGGCTGCAGGACCGCCGCCGCCAGCGGATCGGGCCGGCAGTCGGCGAGGTGGCAGAAGCCGCCCGGGCATTCCGAGTCGACGGAGCAGGGGAACATATCGCTCGTACCGCCGAGACACGCGGCGTCGCACCCGTTCGGCCGCTGATGGATCGCACCGCCGTTCGGACAGTAGCACTGGAAGCTGCACGTCCCGCCCGGGCACTGCGAGCCGATGGTGCAGGTGGCGCCGTTGTTGGTTCCACCGGCACAGGCCTTGCCGGTGAAGGCGGCCTCGTCGCACTGCACCGTGGGCAGCACGTTCACGCTGCCGGTGGTGGCGGGGTTGAACAGGATGTCGAGGCCGCCGCTCGAGATGTCCGTCGTCGGATTCGGCGGACAGTCGACGCTCGGGTTGCCGAAGAGCAGGGTCGGACCGCCGAACGGGAAGTCCGCGCGGCAGGCCTGGTCGACGTTCGGACCGAAGCTGCAGACCTGATCGGTCACGCAGTGATGGGCCGGCGCGACGTCGGCGCAGTCGGCATCGCTGGTGCAGGTGTGGCGCCCCGAGCTGTTTTGCGGGGCCTGGCAGAATCCGCCGCACACCGGGCAGGGCTGCGAGGCGGTGCCGGTGAGGTGGGTGATGGACTTCTGGCGCAGACGAACCGCGCCGTCGCCGGTCGCCGTGTCCTTCGTGCCGACCACGTTCTCGCTGAAGACGTTCAGGACGCAGACGGAGATGCCGCCCGCGGAGAGCGGCAGCGGCGGACCATGGAAGGTCTTCAAGCAGAAGTTGCCGGCACCGGAGCAATCGGCGTTGCTGGTACACACGGTCTGGACGCTCAGGTTGCAGTGCGGCCCGACGTCGGTCCGGTCGGTGCGGCAGCTGCCCTGGCCGAAGAACGCGCACTGGGCGTCGGTGGTGCAGGCGCTGTGCGGCGCACCGCTGCAGGTCGCGCCGACGTTGCACGTATGGTCACCGCACGTGTCGGTCGCGTCGCAATCGTACAGGTTGACGACGTAGCCGCCGCCCTCGACCACGCCGGAGTCGTGGCTGTCACCACGCCACCCGTTGTCGAGGTCGGAGTCGGCGTGCTCGATCACGCGCTCACGCGGAATGTTGAGGCAGAGGCACGGGAAGTTGCTGTTCGGCGAGCCGCACTCGCCCGGGCACGCGGCGTCATCCGGACCGTCGCACTCCTCGTTCAGCTGGTCCTTGGCCTCGTCGCCGCAGATCCCCTGCGCCGCGTACTCGAAGTCGATCAGGTCGCTGGCGTTCAGCGCCGGGTTGTCCGCCGCGAGGGTGTGTGTCGAGACGACGCACGCCGCCGCGTCGGCCGCCGTGGTGGCGTTCGGGTTGCAGACGTCGAGCGCCTGGATCTGCGCGTCCGTGCACTTGGCGATGATCTTGGCGGTGGCCTTGCTCTGCGCCTTGGTGATCTTGTCGGCGGTCTTCTGGTCGCCCGTCGCGCAGTTCACGGGGAGGACGCCGGTGATCTTACCCTTGTTGATGCTGTTGCGGCACTTCTGCACCGACTTCAGCACCGTGCTGAAGACCTTGTAGCCGTCCTTGTCGATTTCCTTCTGGCACTTCTGGATGTCCTTGTCGGCATTGGCCGTCGTGGTGCCCCACTCGATGTCGACCAGCGCATCGACCGCGTTCTCATGGCTCTCTTCCATGCAGGTCGTGAGATTCGCGGACGTGAAATTGCCCGGGGCTCCCTGCGTACACTTGCCGGGGAAGCCGATGCCGCCGGGCGGGCTGTTCGAGAGGCCCAGGGGAGGGAACGGAGGGGCACACTTCTTGGCCACGCCGTCGTCCAACTTCGTCATGAGCGTGGCGATCTTGTCGGAGAGATCCGTGGGGGTGCAATCGCCAGGCGTCTTCATGTTCTTCTCGTTGCATTTCTGGATCGTCTTCAACTTCTTGGCGGCGAACTTCAGGCCGGACTTGGCGATCGCCTCCTGACACGGCTCCACGGTCGCCGACAGCGTTGCATGTGCTGTCGGCACGACCGTCGCGCCGAGCACGATCGCGGCGATCGCGCTCGAGATCACTAGACGGCGTTTCATGGGTCACCCTCCTTCGTTTACCAAATGGTGGCTGCAATACGGGCCGGGAAGATCATTGCGATCACGGCACCCGGACGCTTGTGACCCCCAGGCTATTGCCCCGCAGGTGAGACAGTCAAGAAAAAAGTCGTGTGACGCAGGGCGCAAATGGGGGAGTTATGTATGGATTGGCACAGCGGTTCGCTCCCGAGCGGCAGATGATGCCGCAGGGTTGGGCGTGCCGGATCGCGCCTCCGACGGCCGCCGACGACCAGGTGCCTGGGGGGGAGACCGGAGCGTCCCCCGTGGGTCCGCTCCGGTCTCCCCGGGACTCTAGGGCAGGCCCTGCGCGTGCCCCCCGAGCTCGAGGCGCCCGAGACCGGGGAGTCCGGCCGCCGAGTTGACGGAGGACGACGACGTCGGCCCGATGCAGAAGAGCGCCGCCAGGGTGGGATCGGCCTGGTCGTTGACCGGCGCGCTCTGCACGCCCGTCGCGGTCACCGTCTCGTTGACCACGCCGTTGTCGAAGCAATCGCGGAAGCGACCGACGCTGCACGTGTCGCCCGCGAACGTGCAATCCCCGTCGCTTGAGCATCCACGGAACGTCTCCACCGGGCCGCAGAACGTCTCGAACGGGCCGGAGGAGCAGATGCGATCGTTCGGGCTCGGCGTGCCGGCGTCGGCCACGCAGTCGCCGGAGCCGGGGCCGCCGTCGCACTGGTTCGCCGCGGTCGCCGCACCCGGGGTGGTGCAGGCGCTGAGCGGGCACGCGCTGTTGGCCGCGCACGGCGCGCCGGCGTTGGTGCCGCTGGCGCAGCGCTTGCCGCCGCAGATGTGGGTGGCGGGGCAATCGGAATCCGCTCTGCAGGGCTCCGCCGCCGCGGTGTCGCAGGTGTCGCACTGGCAATGGTAGGTGCCGGTGTTCCAGCCCGGGCCACGGCAGAGGGGGTTGGCCGCCGTCGTGGTGCGGGTCTTGGTGCCGGTCGTGTTGCTCAGATCGATGCTCAGGCTGGCGATGAGGCCCCCGATGAGCGGCGGACAGTCGAGGCTCGTCGATTGCCAGCTGGCGTTCGGCGAGGTGCCGTTGACGTCGCAGGCCTTGCCGCTGCGCTGTCCCGCCGTGCAGGTGCCGCCACGATTGCCGTCGTTGGGGGTGTCGCTGTCCACGGCGCCGACGAGGCACTTCGGACACGGCGCGTCTTGCGTCGGTCCGGAGTAGACCCTCGAGATGAGCGTGGCGGTCGTCGCCGAGGCGCCGCTCTCGACGTTCGCGGTGCCGACGATGGAGCCGTTCACCTGGTTGCCGACGCACGTCGCCACCCCGCCGGCCGCGAGCGGCAGGTAGCTGCCGAACTGGTACTCGCACGTGCCGGCCGCCGCACAGGCGCCGCCGGGACAGGCCGACGCCAACGTGCAGGCGTTGCCGTCGTTCGTGCCGCCGACGCACTGCGAGAAGCACGGCGTGTCGTTGGTGCACACGACCGAGGTGTTGTTGCTGCAGCGGTGGTCGTTGATCTCCTTGCTCGGGCCGGGCGCGCTCGGGTACGTCGCGGCGTTCAGGTTGTCGACCGGGCCCGCGAGGGTGCAGACGCCGCACGGGCGGCTCGAGCCGGCACAGCCCGTCACGCCGACGGTGATCGTGCCGTTGTTCACGATGGTCGAGTCGTGCCCGTTGCCGGTCCAGCCGGTGTCGAGGATGCCGAGGGTCGAGGTGCCCGTGAACTCGACGAATGCCGGGCACGCGCACTGGCAGCTGTTGCAGGTGAACCCGGTACCGGTGTTGGACGTGTTGGCGCACGTCGCGCCGGCGCTCAGGTCGCAGTCCTCGCCCGGGTCGAGGACGCCGTTGCCGCAGAGCGCGGGCGTCGAGGTGACCGTCGGGGTCGGGGTACCCGTTCTCGTCGGCGTCGCCGTGACCGTCGGGGTGCCCGACTGCGTCGCGGTCACCGTGATGGTCGGCGTCGTGGTGACGGTGGGCGTCGCCGTCCTGGTTGGCGTGGCCGTCAGCGTCGCCGTGGCCGTCACCGTGGGAGTTGCCGTGGCGGTGGCCGTCAACGTCGGCGTGGCCGTGGCGGGCGGCGTCAGCGTCGGCGTCGCGGTCTGAGCCGGCGTGAAGGTCGCGGTCGGCGTCGCGGTGACCGTGACCGTGGCAGTGGCCGTCAGCGTCGACGTGGGTGTGGTCGTCTCCGTTGCGGTGACGGTTGCCGTGGGGGTGGATGTCGGAGTGTCGGTTGCGCCGGGCGGCGGCGTCGCGGTCTCGGTCGGCGTCGCGGTCGCGGCCTCCGGTGTCGACGTCTCGGTCGGGGTGGGCGTCTCGACCTCGCCGGGCGTCTCGGTCGGGGTGGGCGTCTCGACCTCGCCGGGCGTCTCGGTCGGGGTGGGCGTCTCGACCTCGCCGGGGGTCTCGGTCGGGGTCGGGGTCTCGACCTCGCCGGGCGTCTCGGTTTCCGTCGGAGTGGGCGTCTCGACCTCGCCGGGCGTCTCGGTCTCGGTCGGGGTGGGCGTTTCGCTTTCGGGCGTGGGCGTGGCCGTCGCGCTTTCGGTCGGCGTCGGCGTCGGTCCGCCGACGAACGGATACGTGATCGCCTGAAGCGCGGCGATGCCCGCGGCGTGCGTGCCGAGGATGCAGGCGTCCAGGTCGTCGAGCGTGAACGGGTTGGCGCTCGGACAGAGACCGGGGAAGCCGAGATCCTCCAGGGTGATGCCGGTGCAGGCGCGCCGCAGCTGATCGGTCAGACGCGCGACCGCTTGCGAGATCCGATGGTCCGTCCCTGCGTCACCCGTTCCCGGGGGGACGCTGGCGCGGCAGTCGACGCTGTTCGAGAGGCGCCCTTTGAGCTGCAGCTCGAGACAACGGTCGCGCGCGCGTAGCACGCGGCTGACGAAGTTCTGCGCCTCGGAGCCGATCTCGCTCTGGCACTGCGCGGCGCCGTCGGAGAGCGCATGCAGGTCCGGGTACTCCACCGCGACCGCCTGGTCGACGAGGAGCTCGGAGGAATCGGTGATGCACGCGACGAGATTGTCCACGGAGAACGTGCCGGCGTCCGGATCACTGCACGAGCCGGGGAAGCCGAGGTTCTCGAGCGTCACGCTCTTGCACTTCGTGCCCAGCTGGCGCGACAGGCGCGACGCGGCCCGCGCGATCGTCTGGTCCCGCTTGGACGTGTTGCACGATCCTCCCTGCGCGACCTGGTTCTCGCAGTGCACGATCGCGTCGTGCTTCTGCTCGGCGAAGCGCGCGCCCTCGCTGCCGATCGCCTCCTGGCATTTCGTCTCGCTGGCCGTCAGCGCGCGCGCCACCTGCGGCGTCGCGGTCGCGACCAACATCGCCAACACGAAGAACGAGAACGGAGCGCGGCGCATGGGAACCTCCAATGGGATCGTGGCCAGGTGATCCGGCCCGACGAGCCTACAAACGCGCACATCGTGGGTCAAATGCGCGGCTCGTCCCGCGGTCGGACGCCATCGCGAACGCTGTGCGGCCTGCGGCGGAATGACGGGAGCCGGACTCCGGTCGCCAAAGAAAAACCCCCGGGCCTTGCGGCCCGGGGGTCTCTGTTCGGGTGGACTATCCGGCGACTAGTTGAACGTTGCGGTGTACGGCAGCGCGACCCGTCCCAGGCCCGGCAGGCCGGAGACCGAGTTCACCGAGCCGCTGGAGGTCGGCGGCACGCAGAAGAGCGCACCGACGGTGCCCGAACCCACACCGCCACACGACGGGTATGGCACGCCGCTCACCGTCACGCTCCCGCCGACCGTGCCGTTGTCGAGGAAGCAATCACGGAACTTGCCGAGGGTGCACGTGTCACCCGAGCGCGGGCAGTCGCTGTCGCTCGAGCAGCCGCGGAACGTCTCGATGGCACAGAAGTTCTCGAACGGACCGGCGGCGCAGGTTCCGTCGTTGCCGGTGGCGCAGGTGCCGCCCGGGCACTGCTCGTCGCAGGTGCTGCCCGGGCACTCCGAGTCCACCGTGCAGAGCGCGTCGACGTTGACTCCGCCGGCGCAGTGGAACGCGCCCGTGCAGTTCAGGAAGTTGTTGCAGCCGCCGACGCACGTGCTGGTCGGCGAGCAGACGAGGTCGTCGCACTGATTGGGAGCGGTCTGTGCGCCCGGAATGGCGCACCCGCCGCCCGGGCACTCGCTGTTGATGTTGCACGGCGAGCCGTTGTTGGGGCCGTTGATGCAGCGCCGGCCGCCGCAGATCGTGGCACCCGCGAGGACGCAGTCGGCGTTGGAGGTGCACGGTGTCGCCGCCGCGTTGTTGCACGTGTCGCAGAAGCACTTGTCGCTGGTCACGCCCGGCCCGCGGCAGTTCGGATTGGCGGCGCTGAGCGTCCGGGTCTGCGTGCCGGTGTCGTAGGCGAGCGTGATCGGCAGGTTGCCGACGTTCGCGCCCGGATCCGGCGGGCAGTCGAAGCTGACGTCACCGAAGAGGTCGCTGTGACCGTTGGTGATGCACGCATCCCCCGCGTGTAGACCGCTGTCGCACACGCCGGCGGTGCAATTCGGACAGGGCTTGTCGAGCGTCGGACCCGTGTGCACGCGCGACAGCAGCGTGACCACGCTGGCCGTGGTGCCGCCCTCGATGTCGACGGTGCCGGTCACCGGCGCGGTCATCTGGTTGGTGACGCAGACGGAGACGCCGCCCGCCGAGAGGGGCAGCGGGCCGCCGAAGAAGAAGCTGCACGGACCGTTCGCGCCACAGTCGGGATCGGTCGTGCACTGGATGCTGGTGTCGCCCACGCAGCGGTGCGTGTTGTAGGCCGTCCCGCCGGGATTATCGAGCGGGCCGCTGGTCGTGCACACGCCGCAGGTCGACGAGTCCGGATTGGTGCAGCCGCTGATCGCGAGGGTCAAACGGGTGTTCGTCGGCGCATGGCCGTCGTGCGACTGGCCGGTCCAGCCGGTGTCGAGGTCGACCGCGGGGCCGTTGGCCTCGGTCACGACCTGCGTCGGGCAGACGATGCCGGGCGTCGTGGTCGGGCAGGGCGTCGCCGTGTTCTCCGGCGTCGCGTCGCAGGGCGGCGCCATGTTCGGGTTGCACTCGGCCGGATACAACCGCAGCGCCGGGACCGCCAGCGGGTCGAGGCAGTCCGCCTTGAACTCGTTCACGCAATCGACGCAATCGACGATGTCCTGCAGCGTCGAGATCGTCCCGCCGCACGCGGAGCCGCCGGGGACCGTCACGCTCGGGCACGTGCCCGCGAAGCCGATCTGCGCCGGGGTGAGATCGTTGACCCCGTCGCACGTCTTGTCGCTGCCGCCGCAGGCCTTGCAGATGCCGGCGATCTTCTTCGATTCCGCCTTCGCGATCTTCGGACCGGCCTTGACGGCATCGGGGCAGGGGCCCGTCACCTTGCCCTTCATGACGCCGTCCTCGCACTTGGAGAGCGCCTTGTTCTTGGCCTCGAAGAACTTCGCCGCGTTCTTGCCGATCGCGATCTGACACTTGTTGATGTCGGAGCCGGTGCCGAACTCGCCGGGGACGAGCGCGTCGTACGAGAGCGCGATGGACTGATCGACCGCGGCCTCGCCGATGCAGATCAGGCAATCGCTGATGCCGTCGCAGTCGGCGATCGCGTTGTTGCACGTGCCGTTCTCGAAGTTGGGGCAGGTGGAGGGCCAGCCGATCGACGCCAGCGAATCGTTGTCGCCGGTCGTGCTGCAGAATCTTGTCGGCACCGCCGCACTTCTTGGCGACGCCCGCGCGCAGCTTGGTGTCGGCCTTGGCGATCTTGCCGCTCGCCTTCACGTCCGGACAGGGGCCGGCGATCTTGCCCTTGGCGACTGCCTCGCGACACTTCTGCAGTGCCTTCGCCTTGGCCTGGACGTACTTCGAGGCATCCTTCGCGATCTCCTGCTTGCACTTCACCGGATCGGCATGCGCCGGCACGGCGAGCGCGAGCGACGCGACGAGGGCGGCAGCGATGCCCGCGAGACGTGCGAAACGCGACAGTTGGTTCATGGCTCTTCCTCCTTGGGTCACTGAGTCGGCTTCACCCGCCGTCGCGCACGGTCGCGAGCGGGCGGGAACGGTTGCCTCCGAGGGCGTTTCGAATCCGGCACATTGCCCCCGGCGCCTCCACGTACCTGGGAAGGACTCTCGTACGGCACGCGCAAACGCACATCTCATGCGATCGAGTGCCTGAGAACGGCACGCAGAGGGCTCGTGAATGAGGGTAGGCTAGCGTTCGAAACGTTGTCAAGAAAAAAAGCGAATTTACGCGATCCGAACACGTGAGAAAGGACGGCATGGAGGCGTAATTCGCGACGACGCACCGCGCGAGCAAGGGCGGACGTTCTTGCGGGGAGACGCGGATCGAGCCACGCTGCGGGTTGCGCCGATGGCCTCCCGATCCGCACGACGCCGCCGGGGCGGCGGACCCGCTCGTGGGGCCCTGCCCCCGCCGGGCGCCGAGCGCGCGCGGGACGCGGCCCCGCCGCCGTCAGCCCCGGCGCGGTCCTGGGAGCGGTGGTGGCCGATCGCGCTCATCGTCCTCGCCACCGCACTCGCGTACCTGCCGACGCTCCGCAACGGGTTCGTCGATTTCGACGACCAGACGAACCTCACCGAGAACCCGTTCTTCCGCGGACTCGACCCGGCGTCGCTGCGCTGGATGCTCACCAACATGGACGGCCACTATCTGCCGCTCACGTGGCTGTCGTTCGCCCTCGACTTCCAGCTCTGGGGCATGGACCCGGTCGGGTATCATCTCACGAACCTGCTGCTGCACCTGGCGAATGCGCTGGTGTTCGCGCTGCTCTGCGCGCGGCTGCTGCGCATCGCGTTCCGGCTGCCGGAGGCCGCCGCGCCGCGCTCGCTCTACGTCGCCGCCGCGATCGGCGCCGGTCTCTTCGCCCTTCACCCGCTGCGTGTCGAGTCGGTCGCCTGGGCGACCGAGCGCCGCGACGTCCTCTCGGGACTCTTCTTCCTCCTCGCGGTCGAGGCCTACGTGCGCTTCCACGCGCGCCGTCGCGACGGATTCGCCTGGTCGGCGCTCGCCTGGTACGTGCCGTCGCTCCTCGCGAAGCCGGTCGGGATGGGTCTGCCGCTCGTCCTGCTCGCGCTCGACGTCTATCCGCTCGCGCGGCTCCCGGGCCCCGGGCGCACGTGGGCGCGACGCGAGACGCGCGGGGTGTGGGTCGAGAAGGTTCCGTTCGTCGTCCTCGGTCTCGCGGCGGCCGTCGTCGAGGGCATCGCCGAGCGCTCGGCCGGGACGTTCTACACGCTCGCGCAGCACGGGATTCCCGGACGCATCGGGCAGGCGTTCTACGCGCTCGCGTTCTACGTCGTGAAGACGATCGCCCCCGTCCGTCTGTCGCCGCTCTATCAGCTCCCCGTCGGCTGGCAGTTCCTGCGTGCCGACGTGCTCGCGTCGGTCGTGTTCGTCGTCGCCTCGGCCGTCGTCTTGTTCCTGCTGCGGCGGCGCGCGCCCGGACTGCTCACCGCGGCGGCGGTGTACGTGGCGCTGCTCGCCCCGGTGCTCGGCTTCGCGCAGGCGGGGCCGCACATCACGGCGGATCGCTACAGCTACCTCGCGACGCTCGGCTGGGCAGTGGTCGTCGCGGGCGGGGTGCTCGCGCTCGACCTCGGGGCGCGGACGCGACGACGTCCCCGCGTCACGTTCGGCGCCGCGACGGCCGCGGCCGTCGCGGTGCTGGTCGTGCTCGGCGTGCTGACCTGGCGCCAGATCGCCGTCTGGCACGACTCGGAGACCCTCTGGCGAACGGCCGCCGGCGACGACCCCGAGTGCTACGTCTGCCTGAACAACCTCGGCAACGCGCTCGTGCGCGCCGGCCGCAACGCCGAGGCGCCGCCGTACTTCGAGGCCGCGATGCGCGTGCAGCCCGAGAGCGCCGACGCGCACGCCAACCTCGGAACGGTCGCGATGCAGCAAGGCCGGAACGCCGACGCCCGCCGCGAATTCGATCGCGCCCTCGCGCTCGAGCCGACGCATCCGGTCGCCCACACGAACATCGCCCGCCTCCTGCTCGACGACGGCGAGCCGGCCGCGGCCATCCCGCACCTGGAGGCGGCGCTGCGGCGCGAGCCGGACATGGTCGAGGCGCGTACCAGCCTCGGCCTGGCGCTGATGAACACCGGCGATCCCGCGGGCGCGGAGCGCGAGCTGCGCCGCGCGGTCGTGCTGCAGCCCGACTTCGCGGTCGCGCGCAACAACCTCGGGGTCTACCTGCTCCGTCAGGGCCGGATCGACGAGGCGATCGCCGAGCTCCGCCGCGCCGCCGCCCTCGACGCGGCGTTCCCCGAGCCGCGCTACAATCTCGGTCTGGCGCTCGCCGAGGACCACCGCGAGGAGGCGATCGCGGCCCTGCGCGACGCCCTGCGCATCCGGCCCGCGTACGCCGCCGCGCAGCAGCAGCTGATCGCCCTGCTCGTGGCGAGCGGACGCGACGACGAAGCGCGCGCGCAGAGCGCGGTCGCCGCGCGGGCCCTGCCCGACGGCAATGCGCACGCCGCCCTGGCGCTCGCCTACATGCAGGCGGGGAAGGCGCGCGAGGCGATCGCGGAGCTGCGCGCGCTCGTCGCGGCGAATCCGGGCGACGCCGACGACGCGAGCACGCTGGCATGGATGCTCGCGACGACGGGCGACGATCGGCTGCGCGATGGCAAGGCGGCGGTCGCGCTCGCCGAGCGGGCCGTCGCCGCCGCGGGCGAGGCGGCGGACGCCGACCGGCTCGACACGCTCGCCGCGGCCTATGCCGAGGCCGGTCGCTTCGACGACGCCGTCGCCGCCGCGCGCCGCGCGAAGCGCGCCGCCGACGACGCCGGCAGCGAGGATCTCGCCCACGAGATCGCCGCGCGCCTCGCGCTCTACGAGCGCCGCCAGCCGTACCGCGCCGACTAGCGGCGCGACGGCGGCCGATCGTGGATCCAGGCGCGGATCCACGGCAGCAGGGCGAACGCGGGGAAGGCCAGCAGGAAGGTCACGGCGAAGTAGGGGGCATAGCCGAGCCGGGTCGCGCCCACGCCGCTGACGCGCCCGGCGAGCGAGCGGGTGAGGCCGAAGAGGGCCGACAGCAAGGCGTACTGGGTCGCGGCGTGCTCGCGGTCGCAGACGTGCATGAGGAAGGCGAGGAACGCCGCCGTGCCGAGGCCCCCCGTGAAGCTCTCGAGCAACGAGGCGGCGTAGATGCCGGCACGTCCCGCGTGCAGCGCCGCGACGGCCGCGTAGCCGAGATTCGAGAGCGCCTGCAGGAGGCCGAGCATCCAGAGCGATCGGAAGATGCCCGCGCGCGACGTGACGACGCCGCCGGCGAGCGCGCCCGCGACGCTCGCCGCCACGCCGAGCGTCGTCGAGACGAAGCCGATCTCCTCGAGCGACAGTCCGCTGTCGAGCCAGAACGGCTTGACCATCGGTCCCATGCTGGCGTCCCCGAGCTTGTAGAGCAGGACGAACGCGACCACGGCGACGGCACCGGGACGCGCCAGCCACGCCACGAACGCGCGCCACCAGGCGGCGGCCGGCGCGTGCGCGACGGCCACCGGCGGCGCGAGCCAGGCCACCACGGCAAGGCTCGCGAGGACCGCGGCCGCCGTCCAGTAGAGCGGCTGCCAGCCGAGCCGGCCGGCGAGGATCACGAGCGCGCCGCCGCTGACGACGAGGGCGGCGCGGTACGCCGAGACGCGGACGCCGTTCGCCACCCCTTCCTCACCGGGCGCCAGCAGGCCGATGGTGTACGCGTCGATCGCGATGTCCTGCGTCGCGGAGGCGAGCGTCAGCGCGAGCAGCAGCGCGTAGAGGGCGATGTCAGGATGCGCGGGATCGGCGAACGGGAGCGCAGCCGTCGCCAGGGCCATCACGCAGAGCGCGCCCGTGATCCAATGGCGGCGCTGGCCGACACGGTCGACGAGCGGCGCCCAGAAGATCTTGAGGGTCCACGGCAGCCCGATCAGCGAGAGGTTGCCGATCGCCTCGAGCGACGCGCCGTGCGCGCGCAGGTACACCGGCACGTTGTCGATGAAGAGCCCGAAGGGGAACCCTTCGGCAAAGTAGAGGAGCGCGATCCACCCGAGCTTCCGCCGCGTCGACACCGGGGCGCGATTAGCAGAAGGACGGACGCGTTCCCATCGGCGGCGCCCCGCACGGCTCGCCGCCGCGATCGTCTGTCGCGCGTCCGCGTGCTAGCGTGCAGGGCGTGGACGCGAGCCGGCACTGGATCGTCTGGGACGGCGACTGCGGCTTCTGCCGGCGTGCGGTCGAGTGGGCGCTCCGTCACGACGCGCACGGCGAGTTCGCGGCGGTGCCATACCAGGAGCTTCCCACCCCGCCGATGACGGAGGCCCTCCGCGAGGCCTGCCGCCAGGCCGTCCACGTCCGTACGATCGACGGACGCTGGCTGCGCGGCGGGCGCGCGTGTCTCTTCGTGCTGGAGCGGGTGGGCTGGCCGCGGCTCGCCCACGTCGCCGCGCTCCCGCCGCTGGTCTGGCTCGTCGAGGGCGGCTACGCGCTGGTGGCGCACAATCGCGCCTTCTTCTCGCGCCTCCTGCCGCGTCCCCGCAACGTCTGATCGGTCCGCGATGGGTGCCCCGACGGCGCCGCGCGGCGGTCAGACCGAGATCGCGAGGTTCTCCACGGCGGCGAGAAACGCGGCGGCGGCGCTGCCGTTGGCGACGCGATGGTCGAAGACGATCGCGAGCGCGGTGCGTTCGCCGTTCCCCGGCTCCGGATCGGCGAGCGCGATGATCGCGGCCTGCTGCGGATAGGGGATCGGCAGGAAGCGCTGGATGCCACGGCCGAGCATCGACGTCACGGTGATCGTGCCGCCCGCCAGATGCGCGGCGTCGAGCCGGCGGCGCTGGGTCAGGTAGAGCAGGGAGCGCAGCTCCTTCGCGATGGCGGCGACCTCCTTGGTCGCGGCGCTCTTGAGCACCGGCACGTAGAGCTCGCCGTCGAGATCCATGGCGACGCCGACGTTGACCTGCTCGAAGATCTGCAGCTGGTAGTGCTCGGCCATGTGGGCGTTGAAATGCGGCTGCGCGAGGCAGGCGCGCGCCACCCCGTAGACCACCAGGTCGAGCTCCGTGACGACCGCGCCGGACGCCTGCGCCACGGCCTTGGCGCGCGCCCGCAAGGCCGCGAGGTCGATGTGACGCTCGAGGTACGAGGCGGGAATCGACGCGACGCTCTGCTCCATGACGCGCGCGGTGCGGCGCTGGACGGGGCCGAGCGGCTCGAGCCGTGACGGGCCGCGCGGGTCGTCCGTCGGCCCGCCGGCCGCCGCCGCGACGCGGGCGGCCATCTCGACGACGTCCTTCTCGCGGACGTTCGTCCTGCCGGCGAAGAGCGCGGGGTCGAGGCCGAGCTCCGCCATCTTGCGGCGCGCCTTGGCGCTGATCTGCCCCGGCTCCCCGCTCTCCGCGCGCGCCGGCAAGGTGTCGGGCAGGGCGGTGTCGGCGGCGGCGCTGACATATCCGAGCACGCCGCCGATCGGCACCTCGTCGCCCGGCTTGGCGCGCTGGCGGACGAACCCGGCGGCGGGGGCCTCGATCTCGACGATGGCCTTCGACGTCTCGATGCTGCAGACGACGGCGCCGGCCGCGACCCGCGTGCCGTCGGCCACGGCCCACTCGGTCACGAAGACGCTGTCGTCGTTGACGTGCTCGCGCGGGACGAGGATCGGCTCGACGGCGCCCGTGCTCACGCGCCCGTGCCCCGCAGCACGCGGCGCGCGGCGGCGACCACGCGGGCCGTGTCGGGCAGCACGGCATCCTCCATCGGGCGCGCGTTCGGAATCGGCAGATGGTGCGCCGCGACGCGCGCGCAGCCGAGCAGCTCCGGACCGAGCTCCTCGGCGATCCGCGCGACCACCTCGGCGCCGAAGCCCCACGGCCCCGTGCCCTCCTCGAGCACGACGATGCGCCGGTGCGCCGCACCGATTCGAGGATCGGTGCGAGACGCAGCGGCGCCAGCTGCGAGGCGACGACGTACTCCGCGAGGATCTCGTCGTCTTCGAAGAGCTGCGCCAACGCCTCCTCGGCGATCTCGGTCATCTCGCCGTAGGTGACCAGCGTGAGGTCGGCGCCGTCGCCGTCCGGCCGCCACACGCCCGTCGGGTAGGGCTCGGCGCGCTCGGCGTCGGGGCACGCCGCCACGAGGCCGGGCGGCGGCTCGACCTTCAGGCGCTTGCCGTAGAGCAGCTTCTGCTCGAGGAAGACGACCGGGCGCTCGTCGCGGACGGCGTGCGTCAACAGCAGCCCCGGGTCGTGCCGCAGGCTCACCGCGACGAGCACGAGGCCCGGCACGCCGAAGAAGATCTTCTCGATGCACTGGCTGTGCGTCGGCCCGTAGCCGCGGCGGCCGCCGACGGGCGCACGCACGACCACCGGCGTCTCGACCTTGCCGGCATACATCCAGTGGAACTTCGCGAGGTGATTGATGAGCTGGTCGGCCGCGAGCGCGAGGAAGTCGCCGAACATGATCTCGGCGATCGGCCGATAGCCGCGCAGGCTGAGGCCGTTCGCGACGCCGACGATCGCGGCCTCGCTGATCGGCGTCGAGCGTACCCGGTCGGGGAAGGCGCGTCGAGAGGCCGCGGCTCACCTTGAACGCGCCGCCGTACGGGTCGAGCAGGTCCTCGCCGATCAGCAGCACGTCGCGCTGCTGGCCCATGAGGGCGTGCGTGCGCCTGGTTCAGGCGCTGCACGACGGTGCGCGTCTCATCGCCGCCCGGGGCGGCGAGCGCACAGGCCGAGATCTCCATGTCGCGCAGGCGCTGCAGGGACCGTGCCTCGGCGCCGGCGTCGATCGTCGCGAACGGCGCCCCGTCCGCCGCCTCGACGGCGCGCGTCGACGCGTGCCTGGATCTCGGCGTCGATCGCCGCGGCACGGCGGGCGTCGAGCAGGGTGCGCAGGTGGTCGAGCGGGTCCTCGCGGCGCGCGTTGGCGATGAGGTCGGGATCGCGGTCGTCGTCGCCCTTGCTGTGCGCCATCAGCCGGAACGTGTCGAGGACCTGGAAGAACGGCCGCCCGTCGCGGCGGATGCGCTCGACGACCTCGCGCATGTGGCCGCGCAGCGCGAGCGGGTCGCGGGCGGGCCGCCGGTCGTGCGCGATGCCGAACGCCGCGGCGCGCGCCAGCACGTCCCCGGCGATGGTCGAGGCGGTGGGTGTCGACTGCGCCTACTGGTTGTGCTCGACGACGAACAGGAGCGGCAGCTCCCACAGCGCGGCGAGGTTCAAGGCCTCGTACACGGCGCCCTCGCCGAGGGTGCCGTCGCCGAGGAACACGACCGTCACGGCGCCGCTGGCGCGCATCTTCTCCGCGAGCGCCATGCCGGCGGCGACGGGCACGATGCCGCCCTGCACGCCGTTGGAGAAGAAGCCGCGGGCGCACAGGTGCTGGCTGCCGCCGCGCCCGCCGCACACGCCGGTGGCACGCCCCATGATCTCGGCGACGAGGCCCTCGGCGTCGTCGCTGTAGATGAGATAGTGCCCGTGGCAGCGGTGATTGGAGAAGATCAGGTCGCGCCCGCGATCGAGCGCGTCGACGACCGCGAAGGCGCAGGTCTCCTGGCCGATACAGGTATGCGTCGTGCCGAAGAGCTTGCCCTCGCTGAACAGGCCGAGCAGGCGCTCCTCGACGGCGCGCACGAGCGCCATCCTCGCGTACGCGTCCTCGAGGGCCACGTGGCGGCCCGGATCGGGCACCGCGGTCAAACGGCGGGAGACGCTATCCATGGTGGCGCAGAATGTCCTCGATACGGGTGAGCGACGTCAACTCCGGGACCTCTTCAGGATCGAACATGCAGCCGAAGCGCTCCTCCAGCGCGACCACCAGCTCGACGTGGCGCACGGAGTCCCAGCCCTCGACGGTGGCCGGGCTCGTGTCCTCGCCGAACTGCTCGGGCGCGCGCCCGAACACCGCTGCAAAGACGGCGATTATATCGTCGCGCATGCGGCGTGTCGTGGGGAATTCATCGATAGGCTCGGTCACAGTCGAGATAGGTGAGAAACCACGCGTCGGGCGTCGCGGCGCCGTCCGGCACGCGATGATACCAGACCGGCACCGGCCGCAGACGCGCAAAACGACAGGCGGCGAGCGCCCGCTCGAGATCGGCCGCCGACGCGGTGCACTCGATATAGTCGACCCCATGTTCCTGCAAGATGCCGCAGGCCTCGCGAACCAGCCATTCGAGGGCGCCCGGGCGCGTGCGCGGCCAGAGCGCATCGATGATGCGCCCGCGCAGGAGAGCGTCCTTCCGGTCGACGCGCAGCACGAGGTGGCCGCCGATCGTCCCATCGACGTCGAGGAGGAACGACCGGTAGCCGCCGTCGGGGTAGGCGGTGCACATGAAGTTGAGCTGCGCGCTGGTGCGCTCCATCAACGGGGCGAATTCGCCGCGGCGCTCCTCCCAGACGGCGTCGTAGCCCGGCGGGAACTCCGCCACCTCCCGGAGCGCGAAGGCCGCGCCGGTGACGCGGGAGAGACGCCGCGTCCGCGCCACCACGGATCCGGCGAGCAGGGCGGGAGCACGGAGCCAGGCGCGGTCCCGCACCGGGCCGCGGACGGCGATGGCGCGCGCGCTGGTACGCAGCACCCAGACGCCCGGCCGCTCGACCATGCTCCAGCGCAGCTTCGGGAGGATCGCCTGCGTATCGGCCGAGCCCTGCAGCGTCAGCAGGGCGTCGGTCGCCGCCTGCGCGCGGCGCAGCAGGGCGACGCCGGCGCCGACGCTGCCCTCGCCGGGACGCGTCGCCCAATCGACGAACCAGGCGGCGCGCGTGCGATTCGCCTGCGAGTGCAGTGTGGTCGGCAAGATGCCGATGAACCCCGCGACGGCGCCGTCGGCCTGGACGTGGTAGAAGGCACGCGGCCCGGTATCCGCGGCATCGAGCTGGTACTTCCAGCGCCAGTGCGCGACCCCGCGCGGCGAGACGTGGCGATCGAGGAACTCGAACACGACGGCGGGCGAGGAGGCTGCGAGCGCGGAGATCGGCACGGGAATCCGGTTCGGACGCCGGCGTCCTAGCTCGCCGTGACCGCCCGCGGCGCCGGATCGAGCGCCGGCGAGTCGCCGAGCACGTCGTCGAACACCCGCTCGACCGCGTGCACGTGGTGGCGGATGTCGAATACCCGGTCCACGCGCTCGCGCGCGGCACGCCCCATCGCGAGCCGGCGTGCCGGCTCGCCGACCAGGCCGGCAATCGCCGCTGCGAGCGCGTCGGGGTCACGCGGTTGCACCAGCATCCCGGTCTCGCCGTCGGCGACGATCTCGCACGGGCCACCGAGGCGGGGCGCGATCACCGGGCGGCCGAGGGCCATGGCCTCGATGAGCACGCGGCCGAAGGGCTCGGGCCGGATGGACGAGTGGATGACGACGTCCATCGCGTCCATGCAGGCCGCGACGTCGCGGCGGGCGCCCGTCAGGATGACGTGCCGCTCGAGTCCGAGCGCGGCGATCCGCGCCCGGAGCTCCTCGGCGTACTCCTCGCCGAGACGGTGCACGCCGCCGACGATCAGACAGCGCAGGTCGGGGTGGCGCGCGCGGGCGCGCGCCACCGCCTCGACCACCACCAGCTGCCCCTTCCAGCGTTGCAGATGTCCGACGATGCCGACCAGCGGCGCGTCTTCGGGAATCCCGAACTCGGCGCGGACCGCGGCACCGCCGCCGGGCGCGAAGGCGTCGCAGTTGATGCCATCGTAGATGGTGCAGAAGCGGCGGGCGCGGATGCCGCGCGCGCGGGCGTGCGCGGTGACCTCCTCGGTCATGCCGATGCAGGTGTCGACCCAGCGCGACAGCAGGCGCTCGATCGGCCCGATCCGCCGCAGCCCCTTCTCGTGCACGATGATCGGCCGGCGGCAGAGCGCGCCGGCGATGACGCCGTCGAGGTTCGTCGTGACCGCGTTGGCGAGATAGATCAGGTCGGGCCGCTCGGCGCGGAAGAGGCGCGCCAGCGCGCGGGCGCGGGGCGTGACGACCGAGACGAGCTCCCGGGCGCGCAGCCATGCCCGTCCCGTCCGCGACCGGTCGCCGTCCGGCGCCGGGGTCGGCAGGGGCGGCAGGATGTGCACGGGAATGCCGTCGGCGCGCAGGGCCGGCACGACGTCCTTCGACTCGTACAGCACGAGCGCCGGCGCGTATCGCCGCCGGTCCATGCGCTCCATCAGGTGCAGGATGCCCGTCAGCGAGCCGCCGAGCACACCGCCGACGCTCGCTTCGACGAAGAGCACGCGGTGGGGTGCCGCTATGGGGGTCGAGCGACTCAGGGCAAAGATCCGAGGGACAGCAACCTATGCGCGAACGGGCGCCGGAACGGTGCGGAGCCTACGAAGTCACGAAAAAATAGAAGAGCCACGGCGAAACTTCAAGCCGCCTTCGGCGCCGGTCGGCCGCCGCGCGCGCGCGTCAATCGAGCAGGAGCCGCACGATCGCGCCCGCCTGCTCGAGATTCGGCTCGAGGGCGACGATGGCGTCGTTGTAGAGGAACGCTTCGCCGATGCGCACGATGGCGTACGCCAGCGTCGCCGGATCCACCCGCGGCGCATAGGCTCCGCGCTGCGCCTCTTCGCGCAGCAGCTCCGTGTGCGCGTGCACCAGCCGTCCTTGCACCGGTCCGTCGCGCCGGGTGAGCACGCGCAGCGCGCTCTCGGCGTCGGTCTCGAGAAAGCGGCGCAGCGCCGGCGCCTTCGCGATCAGGGCGAGATGGCGATCGAAGACGTTGATCACGCGCGCCGCGCCGCTGCCGGGCGCCTCGCGCTTGCAACGCTCGAAGGTCTCGACGGCCAGCGTCCCGAGCACCTCGCCGAGCAATCGCTCGCGCGGCCCCGTCCACCGGTACAGCGTCGCGCGCGAGACGCCGAGCTCGCTCGCCAACGCGCGCATGTCGATGCGCTTGCCGGCCAGCACGCGCCGGCGCGCGATGCGACGCGCGTCGGCCGGCGTCGGTTTCGACGAGACCGCTCGCTCGTCCGGGCGGCGCGCGGCGCGCGTTTCGGAATGCAGTGCCACGCTCCGAGGCTAGCCGGGATGTGCGCGAACGGCCAGAACGATCGGACAGGACGGCGCCCCGTCGTCGACGCGCCGCGCAATCCGCGGCACCCCGCAATTTCATTGACTGCGCGAAAGCAACCGGTGTAGGTCTGCGCTGAGACATCGGGGCGTTCTGTCGCATGCCGTGCCGTGTTGCCGCGTTGCCCTGCCGTCGCGTCTTGGAGGAAGCCATGGGACTACGTGAAACGCCGTCGCGCGCCGTTCGCGCCGCCGCCGCCGCCGTGATGTGTGGCCTGGCTCTGGCGATCACTCCGCCGGCGCTCGCCGATACGCCGACGGCGATGACCGATGCCGGTCCGGTCGTGGGTGTCGGCACGCCGACCGTGACGAAGTTCCTCGGTATTCCGTACGCCGCGCCGCCGGTCGGCGTGCTGCGCTGGCAGCCGCCGCAGCCGCCGGCTCCCTGGATCACGCCACGCGACGCCTCCGCGTTCGGGCCGCACTGCGCGCAGATCACATCGCCTTTCGGGCAGGCGTCGACGAGCGAGGACTGTCTCTACCTGAACGTCTACGTCCCCAACCACAAGGGATTCGCCCACGACATCCGCAAGCGCAGGGCGGTCATGGTGTGGATCCACGGCGGGGCATTCCAGGTGGGCGAGAGCGATGACTACGATCCGACGCGGCTCGTCGTGCAGGGCGACGTCGTCGTGGTGACGATCAACTATCGCCTCGGCGCGCTCGGCTACATGGCGCATCCGGCACTCAGCGCCGAGTCGCCGGACGGGGTCTCGGGCAACTACGGCATCCTCGATCAGCAGCTTGCGCTGCACTGGGTGCAGAACAACATCAAGGCGTTCGGCGGCAATCCGAAGAAGGTCACGATCTTCGGCGAGTCTGCTGGCGGCGCCAGCGTGCACGCGCACCTCGTCGCGCCCGGCTCCGCGGGGCTCTTCCGCCGCGCGATCGTCGAGAGCGGCGCGCTGTTCACCCAGCCGACGCTCGCTGCGGCCGAGGGGCTGGGCACGACCTTCGCCAGCGACGTCGGCTGCAGCGACCAGACCGCGGCGTGTCTGCGCGCGCGCTCCGTCGAGGATGTCCTCGCGGCGCAGGGTACCGACCTCACGTCGTCGAGCCCGAACATCGACGGCGTCGTCCTGCCGGAGCCGATGCGCACGGCATTCGCGGCCGGCCACTTCAACAAGGTGCCCGTGATCGAGGGCTCGAACCACGACGAGTTCCGGCTCTTCGTCGCGCTGCTGGTCGAGATCCCGAACGGGCCGCTCGCCGCCGACCAGTACGAGAGCGCGGTCGCGACGATCCTCAACGTGCCGCCGTCCATCGCGTCGCTGCTGGTTTCGCACTATCCGCTGGCGAACTACGCCAGCCCCGGCCTCGCGCTCGGGGCGCTCGCGACCGACGCGGCGTTCTCCTGCAACGCGCGCCGCGCCTACGAGCTGATGTCGCCCTTCGTCAAGACCTATGCCTACGAGTTCAACGACGCCGATGCGCCCGAGCTCTTCCTGCCGCCGGTCAGCTTCCCCTACGGCGCCGCGCACGCGTCGGAGATCCAGTACCTGTTCGACGTGCCGAACCAGACCGGCGCGCCGGCGCTCACCGCGGATCAGCAGCAGCTCGCGACCACGATGGTGGGCTATTGGACCAGGTTCGCGCGCTCCGGAAGGCCCAGGCTGTCGCGCGCGCCGAAGTGGCCGATCTATCGGACGAACGACAGCACCTCCCAGGGCGTCCTGTCGCTCGTCGCGCCGGTGCCGACCAACGAGTCCGGCGTGGCGTTCGGGAACGACCACCAGTGCCCGTTCTGGAACCCGCTGATCGGCAACTGATCGCGCCGCGGGGCGGCGGAACCGGCTTGACTCGACCGCGGCCACTCGCGTAGTGCGTAGTGCCAGTACGCACTACGCGAGGAGGCCCCCTTATGGCGAGCGAGGACAGGTACGCGCGCCCGATCGACGGCGTCGATTGGGCGGTCGGAGGCACGTTCGACACCAACTTCCGCTGGGAGTACCAGGACGGCCGCGAGTCGCTGCTCAAGCTCTACGAGAAGGGCAAGGAGCGGCAGTGGGACGCCGACACGCGCATCGACTGGTCGCAGGATCTCGACCCCGAGAATCCGGAGCAGCTGCCCGACGAGTCGATCCCGATCTTCGGCTCGGACGTGTTCGCAGCGCCTCACCGGACGCGGAGAAGGCGACCGTGCGCCGCCACTTCCAGTCGTGGCAGCTGTCGCAGTTCCTCCACGGCGAGCAGGGCGCGCTGATCTGCACGGCCAAGATCGTGCAGCAGGTGCCGAAGCATGGACGCCAAGTTCTACGCCGCCACGCAGGTGATCGACGAGGCGCGCCACGTCGAGGCCTACTCGCGGCTGCTGCACGACAAGTTCGAGCTCGCCTACCCGATCACGCCGACCTTGCAGCGCCTGCTCGACGACGTGCTGAGCGACTCGCGCTGGGACATGACCTACCTCGGCATGCAGGTGCTGATCGAGGGCCTGGCGCTCGCGGCGTTCGCGCAGATCCGCGACCAGTCGCAGAATCCGCTCGCGGCGTCGGTCAACGCCTACGTGATGCAGGACGAGGCGCGGCACGTCGCCTTCGGCCGCTTCGCGCTGCGCGACTACTACCCGCAGCTCACGCAGGCCGAGCGCGACGAGCGCGAGGAGTTCGCCGTCGAGGCCTGCTACCTGATGCGCGACCGCTTCCAGGCCGAGGAGGTGTGGGAGACGCTCGGCCTGCCGGTCGACGAGTGCGCCGCGTACATGCTCGAGTCCGGCTTCATGCAGAACTACCGCTCGGCGCTCTTCAGCCGCATCGTGCCGACCATCAAGGACATCGGCCTGTGGGGCCCGAAGATCCGCAAGGCGCTACGAGCAGATGGGCATCCTCGGCTTCGCCGACGTCGACGTCCAGGGCGATGGCGGCGAGGACGAGCGGGTCGCGGAGGAGTTCGACCGCGCGGCACGCGGAGATCGAGCGCGTCGCCGCGTCCGCCGAGGCGGCGCCGAACGGCAGCGGAGGCTCCCGCGCCTCGGCCTGACGACCGCGCGCCCGGCGCGCGGGCGCATGAAGATGAAGGATCTCGAGCGCGCCGACCGGCGTCGGGCGCGAGACGATCCGCTTCTACATCCGCGAGGGGCTCCTGCCGCGAGCCGGAGCGGCCGGGCCGGAACGTCGCCTGGTACGACGAGTCGTTCGTCGAGCGCATCATGCTCATCAAGGAGCTGCAGCAGAAGCGCTTCCTGCCGCTGCACGTGATCAAGACGCATCGTCGGCCGCGAGGCGCCGCCCGTCGCGCGACGAGGTGCGCACCCTGCTCGAGCTCGACGGCAAGCTCTTCCCCGCCGTCGAGGGCGCGCCCGATCCGGCGTGGAGCGGCTGTCGCGGCGTCGCGCGCGCGCATCGGCATCTCGGCGCGGCCGAGATCCGCGACTTCGCCGACACCGGCATGATCGAGATCGCACCCGCGACGGCGACCAGTGGCTCGAGGAGCACCGCGATCCGCATCGTCGAGCTGTGGGGCCGGATGCGGGCCGCCGGCTTCGACCGGCGCTCGGCTTCAGCGCCGAGAGCTATCGCATCTATCGTCGAGTTCATCCGTTGGCTGGCACGCGAGGAGCTGCGGCTGTTCACCCACGGCGTCACCGGACGCGCGACCGCGGAGCGCTCCGCCGCCATGGCGGAGGCGGGGATCAATCTCGTGAACCAGATGCTCGCGCTCGTGCGGAAGTCGACGCTGCTGCGCTACATCGCCGAGGGCAACGTGCCGGCCGTGCCCGCGACGCCGCCCGCGGCGGCAAACGCCGGCGACGCGGCGCTGCGCGGCGAGAGGCGGCGCTCCACACCGGCGCTACGGCGGAGCGCGCGTCCGCGCGCGCGCCGCTGAGGGGGCTTCGACTCCGCTCCCGCGATCTGGTAGTCGGGCCGCAGCGAGCGACGCGGCGCCCGATGTCGACCGCGCGCATCCGATCCATGGCCGGCGTCCCGTGTATGGCGCTCGCAGAGCGCGTCGAATCCGGCGAGCGGCGGCGGCTCGCGATTCTCGCGTCGAAATCCGCTTGCGCAGAGGTTTCCTAGTGGCGCGGCGTCGCCGCGTCGCCGCCGCGCACGCGCGCTCCGGCGCCACGTCGTGCGGCGCCGACCGGTCCGCGGCCGAGCCGGGCACCCCGGACCGGACGCGCGCGCCGCGCGAGCGGGACGCTGCGCGCGCGTGGTGGATCGTCGCGGGGGCCGTCACCGTGCTCGCGTGCCTGCTCTACCTCGACGGCCTGGACGGCGAGCTCCTCTTCGACGACGTCAACGCGATCGTCAACAACCGCTGGGTCCGGTCCGGCGACGTCGTCGGCATCCTCACCCAGGCCTCGTGGTGGGGGGAGGGTCGCGGTCACGGTTGGCGACCCGTTACGACGCTGACCTTCGCGGCCAACCACGCGCTCCATGGTCTCGCGCCGTTCGGCTATCATGCGTGCAACGTCGCGCTGCACGCGGCGGTGAGCGTCCTCGTGTTCGCCGTCTTCGCGCGGGTGACACGGCGGCCGGGCGTCGCCGCGGTGGCGGCGCTGCTGTTCGCGGCGCATCCCGTCCACACGGAGGCGGTCACGAGCGTCGTCGGGCGCGCCGAGCTGCTCGCCGCGCTCGGATTCTTCGCCGCCTGGCTCCTCTTTCTCCGCGCCGACCGGCTGCGTGCCGGGGGAGGCGCAGCGCTCGTGCCCGAGGCGCTCGGCGCCGCCGTCCTCTTCCTCGCCGCGCTCGCCAAGGAGAACGCGCTCGGCCTCGTGCCCGTGCTCGTCCTCACCGATCTCCTGTTCGCCGCCGACGGTGCGCGCGCGGCACGCCTGCGCGCGCACCGCTGGCGGTACGCGGCGCTCGTCGGCGTAGTGCTCGCGTTCGTCGCGGCGAGACGCGCGGTCCTCGGCGCCGAGGGCGGCGCCATCAGCGTCCTCGACAACCCGCTCGTCGGCCTGCCGCCGCTCTCCTACGAGCTCACCGCGGTGAAGGCGGTAGGTCTCTATGCGTGGCGCTTGCTCGTTCCCTGGCACCTCGCCGCCGACTACTCGTACGACCAGCTGACCGCGGTGACGTCGCCGCTGGACGTGGCCTTCCTCGCCGGCTGCGTCGCGATCGGCGGCGTGACGCTGCTGGCGTGGTGGACCCGGCGCGCCTCGCCGGTTGCGAGCCTCGGGCTCGGGATGCTGGTGCTGACCTTCGCGGTCGTCTCGAACATCGTCTTCCCGATCGGCACGATCATGGCGGAGCGGCTCCTCTACCTGCCGTCGGCCGGCTTCTGCCTGGCCGTGGCGGTCGCGCTCGTGCGCATGGCCGGTCTCGCGGACGAGCGGGGCGGCGCGATCACGGTGCTCACCGCGCCGCGCCTCGCCGTGCCGTTGGCCGTCGTCCTGGCGCTCTACGGCATACGGACCGTCACCCGCAATCGCGTCTGGCACGATCGGCTCGCGCTTCTTCTCGACCATGGTGGAGGAGGCGCCGCGCTCGGCGCGCAGCCAGCGCGAGCTCGGCGCGGTGCTCGCCGACGTCGGCCGGTTCGAGCCGGCGCGCGCCGCGTTCGCGCGCTCGCTCGCGATCAGGCCGCGGGACGCGGCGACCCTGTACAACCTCGGCAACGCCCTGGCGCAGGAGCAGCGGTTCGACGACGCGGTGGCGACGCTACCAGGAAGCGCTCGAGGTGAACCCCGAGTTTCCCGACGCGATGGTGAACCTCGGCAACGTCGAGAGCATGCGCGGCGACCATGCGGCGGCGCGTCGCCGCGATGCGGCGCGCGCTACCGCTCACGCCGCGCTCCCCGGCGCTGCACATGAACATCGCCAACACGCTCTTCCGGTTGGGCGACTGCGACGGCGCGCGCGCCGAGTACGAAACGGCGCTCGCCCTCGACCCCGGGGCGCCGAACATCCTCACCAACTACGGGGCGTTTCTGCTGGCACGCGGCGAGCCCGACCATGGCGGCCGCCGCCGTATCGCCGCGGCCGGCGACCCACGCCGATGGCGCTCGGTCGGCTCGCCGCCAGCCTACCGCGCCGCAGGGCAGGACGGCGGACGCACGTGCGGTGCAGGCGCGGGCGGCGAGCGCTCTATCCCGGGGATACGGTGCGGTCCGGCAGATGGGTGAGCTGCTGCGCGCGCGACGCGGGCCGCCGGAGCGGGCGGCGGCTGATGCGGCTCCTCCTGCTCGTGGTCGCCGGCGTGCGTCGTCTACGCCAACAGCTTCGGCGTGCCGTTCGTCTTCGACGACTCGCACGCGATCGTGTCGAACCTCCGGATCCGCGAGCTCTGGCCCGGTCCGCTTCATGGCGGAGCGCCCGCTCGTCGAGCTCTCGCTCGCGCTCAACTACGCGCTCGGCGGTCTCGCACGTCGTCGGCTATCACGTCTTCAACCTGGCGCTGCACGTCGGGTGCGGCTCTGCTGCTGTACGACCTCGCGCGCCGCACGCTGCAGCTGACCGGGACCGCTGCCGGGACGCGAGCGGCGCGGTGGCGTGGTGGGCCGCGCTGCTCTTCCTCGTGCATCCGCTGCAGACCGAGGCGGTGACGTACGTGATCAGCCGCAGCGAGGTGCTGATGGCGCTCTGCTATCTCGCGACGCTCGACCTCGTCCTGGTGGGCGACGATGCGACGCCGAGCATCGCGGCGGGGTTCTGGACCTGCGGCCGTCGTCGCTGCGCCCTCGGCATGGCGGCGAAGCCCGTGATGGTGTCGGCGCCGATCGCGGTCGTGGTGGCTGTCGCGCTGCGTGCTGCGCCGCCGGCGACGGTCGGCCTGTCGTTCGCCGAGGACCGCGCGCGCGGACGCGTCGGGCCGGCGCCCACGCGCTGGCCCGTCCTCCTCGGGCTCGTCGCGACCTGGCTCGTCCTGTCGCGCTGGTCACGTTTCGCAGCACTCCCGGCGCGGGCCTCGACATCGGCATCGCGCCGCTCGACGTACTTCCGCACCGCAGCTCGGCGTCACGTGGCACTACTTCCGCCTGTTGGTCTGGCCGACGCGGCAGACCATCGAGTACGACTGGCCGCTCGCGACCGCCGCTGGACCGCGGCCACGGTGGTCGTGCCCGCGATCGGCTGGGCCGCCGTGCTCGCCCTGCTCGTGTGGCTGGCGCGGAGCCGTCGCGCGAGCGGCGGCGTTCTGGCTCGGCTTCGCGTTGCTGACGCTGGCGCCGAGCTCTTCGATCATTCCCATCGCCGATCTCGCCTTCGAGCACCGGATGTACCTGCCGCTCGGCGGCTTCGCGGTGCTGGCGGCGCTCGCCGGCGTCGGACTGGCCGCGCCGCGCGCCGCTCGTCGTCGCGACCGCCGGCGTCGCCGCGGTCGTGGCCCTCGGCGGCGCCACGCTCGCACGCAATCGTCTGTGGCGCGATCCGGTCACGTTGTGGGAGGACGCGCTCGCGAAGGCGCCGCAGCAAGCCGCGCGTCTTCCGCAACCTCATCAGCGCCTACGAGGAGCGCGGCGACCGGGCAAACGCCGCGCGCGTCTCGGCGCAGGAGACGCTCGTCTTCGAGGTCCTGCATCGAAGTCGCCCGCGCGATCCCGAGGTGCTGACGGCGCTCGCCGACACCTACGCCCGCCGCGGGCGGCTCGACGAGGCGCGGGCGCTGCTCGTCGAGGCGGTGCAACTCGGGCCCGACGACGCCCTCGCCCGGGCGGCGTACGGCAGCGTGCTCCTCGAGACCGGGCACGCCGAGGACGCCATCGCGCAGCTCGAGATGGCGGAGGCGCTGGCGACGTGCGCGCCGCGACTGGGTCGGTCACGACCTGCTGCGCTCGGTCCTCACCAATCTCGGGTGGGCCTACGGCTCGGTCGGCCGGCAGCACGATGCCGTGCGCGTCCTCCGTCTCGCCGCGGACAACGGCGACGTCGTGGCGTTGAACAATCTCGGATCGATGCTCGGGCGGCTCGGGATGTGGGAGGACGCCCGGCGCGTGCTGGAGCACGCGCACGATCGCGAGCCCGCCGACGCCAACGTCGAGAGCAACCTCGGCTGGGTGTACGCCAACCTCGGGCGACTCGATCTGGCCGCCCCGCTCCTCGAGGAGGCGATCATGAAGCAGCCCCAGGAGCCCTCGGCGCACGGCAACCTCGGCTGGGTGCGCCTGCGCGGCGGGGATCCCGGTGGCGCATTGACCGCGCTCGCCGTCGGCCAGACCCTGGATCCCGGCAACGCCTGGATCGCGAACATGCAGGGCATTGCCCACGCGCGTCTCGGCGAGTGGCCGGCGGCCGTCAGCTCGTTCCAGCGTGCCATTACGCTCAGTCCCGACTCGGAACTGGCGCGGGACAATCTCGCCCGCGCCGAGCAGCGGTTGCCGCCGACCCTCCCCGGCGAGCCCCCCACGACCGGCGTACCCTCCGGGCCATGAGGGTCCGGCGGCGCGCGGCGCGGGATGTCCCGTCACTTGTATTGACAACCCCCGAGACGGGCTCCTATAAGCCGACCCAATGGGCTTGAGCGGTGCGTCATTGCACCCTCGAGTTTTTTTTGGGTTAGCGACTGACCGCCGGGTCGAGAGCGTACGCGGTGCCATTCGTTGTTCGTCGGCACCGTTTTTTTCGAACGTGAGCTGACCGTATGGTTAGTCGCCAGCGTCGGCGATCGGTGGGGAAGGGACCGCATGGAGAGTAGCAGCGAGGAGACGCGAGTGATCGAGCGCCCATTCGGCACCCGTCACGCCGAGCGACCGCACCGGGACGAGTTCCTCGCCAAGGTCGACCACGTCATCGCCCGGTCGCAGCAGTACTTCCGGCGCGAGCAGCACGCTGACCGGCTACTGGCATCGCCCGCTCGAGGCGAATGCGACGATGGACGCCGAGTACATCTTCTTCATGCACTTCATGGGGCGCGTGAACCCCGAGCGGCAGGAGCGCGTCGTCGAGCACCTCCTCGCGACCCAGCTCGAGGACGGCAGCTGGGCGCTCTATCCCGACGCGCCCGGGCACCTCTCGAACACGATCGAGGCGTACTTCGCGCTTGAAGCTCGCCGGGCATCGCCGGCGTCCCACGCCGGCGATGGCGCAGGGCGCGGCGAATTCATCCTCGACGCACGGCGGCCTCGCCAAGGCGGGGGTCTTCACCCGCATCTTCCTCGCCTACTTCGGCCAGTTCCCGTGGGACGGCGTGCCGGCGATGCCGGTCGAGCTCGATGCTGCTGCCGCGGCTGGTTCCCGATCAACATCTACGAGATGTCGAGCTGGGCGCGCGGGACCGTGGTGCCGCTGCTGGTGCTGATGGCGAAGCGGCCCTTCGTCGCCGATCCCGGCGAGCACGGCATCGAGGAGCTGTGGTGCGCGGCCGCCCGACGCGGCCGACTACGCGTTCGCGCCCAGCGCCGCAGCCGTTCACCTGGCGCAACTTCTTCCTCGCGCTCGACGAGACGCTGAAGCTCGCTCGGCCGGATCCCGGTGAAGCCGCTGCGCGCCGCGCGCCCTGGCGCGCGCCGAGCGAGTGGATCCTCGTCGCATCAGGACGTGAACGGCGGCTGGGGCGGCATCCAGCCGGCGATGGTCAACTCGGTGATGGCGCTGCGCGTGCTCGGCTACGCCGACGACCATCCGGCGGTGGCCAAGGGCATCCAGGCGATCGAGGACTTCGTCATCGAGGAAGGCGACCAGCTCTTCTTCCAGCCGTGCGTCTCGCCGACCTGGGACACCGCGCTCGCCGCGAAGGCGCTGCTCGATTCGGGCACGCCGCCGACGACCCGGCGCTGCAGCGCGCCGCCGAGTGGCTGCTCGAGAACCAGATCTTCGCGCCGCGGCGACTGGCAGGTCAAGAACCCGCGACCTCGAGCCCGGCGGCTGGGCGTTCGAGTTCGCCAACGACTGGTATCCCGACACCGACGACACCGCGGTCATCCTGATGGTGCTGCGCCGCATCGCACGTCGACCGACGAGCGCGCCAAGGCGCGCGCGATCCAGCGCGGCCTCAACTGGACGCTCGGCATGCAGAGCCGCAACGGCGGCTGGGGCGCCTTCGACACCGACAACCTGCGCGAGCTCTTCAACAAGATCCCCTTCGCCGACATGGAGGCGATGATCGACCCGCCGACGGCGGACCTCACCGGCCGCCTCCTCGAGCTGATGGGCGACGTTCGGCTACGACCTCGAGATGCGTCGCGCGCAAGCGCGCGCTCGCGCTTCGTCCAGCGGACGCAGGAGCCGAACGGCTCGTGGTGGGGGCGCTGGGGCGTCAACTACATCTACGGCACGTGGTCGGTGCTGAGCGGGCTGCGCGCCATCGGCGAGGACCTGCGCCAGCCCTACGTGCGCCGTGCCGTCGCGTGGCTGAAGAGCGACCAGAACGACGACGGCGGCTGGGGCGAGACGCTGCGACAGCTACGACGACCCGTCGCTCGCCGGGCGCGGGCCGAGCACGCCGTCGCAGACCGCGTGGGCGCTGCTCGGGCTGCTTGCCGGCGAGGACGAGCTCAGTCCGGAGGTCGTGCGCGGCATCGACCACCTGACCCGCACGCAGCAGGCGGACGGCACGCTGGGACGAGACGCAGTTCACCGGCACCGGGTTCCCGCGGCACTTCTACCTGCGCTACTACATGTACCGGAACTACTTCCCGCTGATGGCGCTCGGATCGTTCCGCGACGCGCGCCGAGGCGGCGACGTCGGTCGAGCCGAGCGCCGAGGCCGCCGTGACGCGCGTGACGCGCCGCAGGCGCGCCGCCGCTCGATCGCCCTTCTCGGGTCGACCGGATCGGTCGGCGTGTCGACGCTGGCGCTCGTCGAGCGCTTTCCGGAGCGCTTCCGCGCCGTCGCGCTCGCCGCGGGTCGCAACATCGAGCTGCTCGCCGAGCAGGTGCGCCGTCACGACCCCGAGCTCGTCTCCGTCGCCGACGAGGCCTGCATCGCCGAGCTGCGGGCGCGCGTGCCGGGCTATCGCGGGATCGATCGTCACCGGCGCGGCCGGGCCGCTCGCGGTCGCGACGCAGCCGGCTGCCGACATCGTCGCTGTCCGCGCTCGTCGGCGCGCTCGGGCTCGGTGCCGACGCTGGCCGCGATCGAGGCCGGCAAGGACGTCGCGCTCGCCAACAAGGAGGTGCTGGTCGTCGCCGGGCGCGCTCGTGACGCGCGCGGCGCGCGAGCGCGGCGTCGCGTCTGCTGCCCGTCGACAGCGAGCACAACGCGATCTTCCAGGCGCTTCACGGTCACGACCGCGCCGAGGTGCGCCGCATCATCCTGACCGCGTCGGGTGGCCCGTTCCTGCGGCACACGCGGCGCCGAGCTCGACCACGTGACGCGCGCCGACGCCCTCAAGCATCCGACATGGAAGATGGGGCCGAAGATCACCATCGACTCCGCGACGCTGATGAACAAGGGGCTCGAGGTCATCGAGGCGCACTGGCTCTTCGACGTCGACGCCGAGCGGATCGACGTCGTCATCCATCCGCAGAGCATCATCCATTCGATGGTCGAGTACATCGACGGCTCGGTGCTGTCGCAGATGGCCGTGCCCGACATGACGATCCCGATCGCCTATGCGCTCGCGTATCCGGAGCGTCTGCCGCTCGACGCATCTCCGCCGGCTCGATCTGCCGACGGCGGGCGACGCTCACGTTCGTCGCACCCGATCTCGGGCAGTTCCCCTGTCTCGGCGCTCGCGTATCGCGCGCTCCGCGCCGGCGGCACCATGCCGGCGGTCCTGAACGCCGCGAACGAGGTCGCCGTCGAGCGCTTCCTCGCCGAGGATCTCGGCTACCGCGACATCCCGGCGCTGGTGGAGGCGGTCATGGACGCGCACGCGCCGGCGGCGGCCGCCGATCTCGACGACCTTGCTCGCGGCCGACCGCTGGGCGCGCGAGCGCGCGCGAGGCCTGCGCCGCGGAGCCGACGGCGGATCCGCGTCGTGCCGCTCGCCTCCCCCGAAGAAAGCGGCGGTGGCGCCCTGAGCGCGCACGCGCACGGAGCTCGCCGGTGCCGATGAGCGCCCTCACGACGGCGGCGCCCGCGGTGGCGGCGACGACACCCGCTCCCGAGCCGCGCTCGCTCGACGACGCGTTTCGCGAGTGCGAGCGCATCGCCCGCGCGCACTACGAGAACTTCACGCTCGGCTCGCGCTTGTTGCCGCGACCGCTGCGACGACACATCGCCGCCATCTACGCGTTCGCCCGCACCGCCGACGATCTCGCCGACGAGGAGCCGGATCCGGCCGCGCGCTCGCCGCGCTCGACGCCTGGGAGCGGGAGCTCGACGCCTGCTACGCCGGGCAGCCGCGCGCACCCGATCTTCGTCGCGCTCGCGGAGACGGTGCGCGACGTTCGGCATCCCGGTCGAGCCCTTCCGCGACCTGCTGGCCGCGTTCCGCGATGGACGTGCGGTTCGCCGGCTTCGCGACGTTCGACGATCTCACGTTCTACTGCGCACCACTCCGCCAACCCCGTCGGGCACCTGGTGCTGCATCTCTTCGGGCACGGCGACGCGGAGCGGCAGGCGCGCGCCGACGACATCTGCACGGCGCTCCAGCTGACCAACTTCTGGCAGGATCTCGCCGTCGATCTCGGCAAAGGGCGCGTCTACCTGCCGCGTGAGGACATGGCGCGCTTCGGATACGGCGCGGACGACCTCGCCCGGCGCGCGATCACTCCCGCGTTCCGTGCGCTGATGGAGTTCCAGTGCGCGCGCACGCGCGGGCTGTTCGAACGCGGGCTCGCGCTGGCGGACATGCTCGCGGGCCGCGAGGGGCGTGAGGTGCGGCTCTTCGCCGGTGGGGGACTCGCGATCCTCGAGCGCCTCGCCGCGGTCGGATACGACGTGTTCACCGCGCGCCCGACGTTGTCGCGCTGGGCGAAGATCGCGCTGGTGGCGCGGACGCTCGTCGGAGTCGATCGGTGACGGGCACCGCGAGCCTGCTGTCGAGCGCGGCGAACCGTCACGCGCCCGTCCTGCGGGCGGGGCCGCACCACGCATCGCCCCCGGGCGAGCCTGGCGGAACCGCCGCGGGCGGTCCGCTCGCCGCCGCGTACGCCGAGTGCGAGCGCATCGCGCGCGCCAGCTCGAGCAGCTTCACGGTCGCGTTCCGGCTCCTGCCGGCGGAGCGGCGCGGCGCGCTCGCGGCCCTGTACGCCTATTGCCGCATGGTCGACGACGCGGCGGACGAGAGCGCCGATCCGGCGGCGGCGCTCGCCGACTGGCGGGCGGAGCTGGGGCGCTTGCGCGACGGCGTGCCGATCCATCCCGTCGCCGTCGCGCTCGCGGACGCCGTGCGGCGGTTCGCGATTCCGACCGAGCATCTCGCCGAGATCCTCACCGGCGTGGAGATGGACCTCGCGCCGTGCGCCTACGAGACCTTCGACGAGCTGCGCGGCTATTGCTACCACGTGGCGGCCGCGGTCGGCCTCGCGGCGCTGCCGATCTTCGGATGCCGCGACCTGCGCAGCCGGGTGTACGCGCAGGCGCTCGGCATCGCGCTCCAGCTCACCAACATCCTGCGCGACCTGGCCGAGGACGCCGAGCGCGGCCGCATCTATCTGCCGCGCGAGGACCTGCGACGGTTCGGCTATGGCGAGCGCGAGCTGTACACGCATGCGCGCAACGACGCGCTGCGCGCGCTGATCGCCTTCGAGGTCGAACGGGCGCGCGACTACTACCGGACGGCGCGTGCCAGCATCGCGGCGCGCGACCGACGTGCGCTCGTCGCCGCGGAAGGCATGCGGCTGGTCTACCAGCGAGTGCTGGCGCGCATCGCCGCCGATCCCGACGCGGTGTTCGGACCGCGCATCGGCGTACCGGTGCACGAGAAGGCATTGTGCGTGCTGGCGGCCTGGCTGCGCAGCCGGAGCGTCCGTTGAGCGACGCGATCGTGATCGGGGGCGGCTTCGCCGGTCTCGCGGCCGGCGTCGCGCTCGCCAACGACGGCGTGAGCGTCACCATCCTCGAGCGCCGGCCGGTGCTCGGCGGGCGCGCCTACTCCTACACCGACGCGACCACCGGCGAGGTCATCGACAACGGCCAACACGCGATGCTGGGCTGCTACCATCACCTCTTCCGCTTCCTCGATCGCATCGGTGCGACCGAGAAGCTCGCGATCCAGCCGGGTCTGCGCGTGGCCATGCTCGATCCGGAACGCGGCCGCGGCGTGATCGCGTGCCCGCGGCTGCCGAGTCCGCTGCACATGGCGGCGGGCGTCCTCGGCTACCGGCTGCTCGGTCTCGCCGACCGGGTCCGCGTCCTGATCGGCGGGTTGCGCCTGCTGGCCATGAAGCGGCGGCACGATCCGCGGCTCGCGCGCCTCACCGTCGACGACGCGCTCGATCTGCTCGGACAGCCCGAGACCACCCGACGCGCCTTCTGGCATCCGGTGGCGATCGCGACGCTCAACGAGACGCCGGCCCTCGCCTCCGCCGACCTCCTGGCCGAGGTCATGGTCCGGGCGTTTTTTTCCACCAGGGACGATGCCCGTTTCGTGCTCTCGCGGGTCGGGCTCTCGGAGCTCTACACCGACGACGCGCGGCGCTTCATCGAGGCGCGGGGCGGACGCGTCGAGACCAAGGCGCAGGTGGTCGGCATCGGCGTGCGCGGCGACGAGGTGTCGCACCTCGAGCTGCGTGACGGTCGGCGGCTGACGGCGCTGGCCTACGTCAGCGCGGTGCCGCCGCAGGCGCTCTTTCCGCTGTTGCCGCTCGCCGTGCGGCGCGACGTTCCGGCCCTCGGCGCGATCGAGCGTCTCGCCAGCTCGCCGATCGTCTCGGTCCACGTGTGGTTCGATCGGCCGCTCCTCGACGACGACTTCGTCGGGTTCGTCGGCACGCGGACGCACTGGTGCTTCAATCGTGACAGGATCAGCGGGCGCGACCCGCGCGGAGGCAGCTATCTCACGTTCGTGATCTCGGGAGCGCGGGAGATGGTCGACCTCGACGCCGATCGGATCGTCGCGGAGACGCTCGCGGACGCGCGCCGCCTCATCCGGGAGCGGCCGCGGCCACGGTGCGGCACACGCAGGTGGTCAAGGAGAAATTCGCGACGATGTCGCCGACGCTCGAGGCGGAGCAGCTCCGCCCCGCGGCCACGACACCGTTCCGCAATTTCCTTCTGGCGGGCGACTGGACCGCAACGGGTCTACCCGCCACGATCGAAAGCGCCGTCGCGAGCGGGCATCTCGCGGCGGAGCTCGCAGTTCGCATCGCGTCGCCATCGGAGCGGCGTGAGGAGGCACGGGCGGCAAGTTGAGGGGACCACTCCGGTGGCAACGAACTTCTGAAGGGGGGCACATGAGCACAGAGACGCAAGAGACGGCGGTACGGTGGCACGGCAACGGGAAGACGAACGGCGCGCGGGGAGAGCGCTCCGGCGTCCTCGTTCACCGCATGGACATCGAGACGACGAAGCGGGTCGAGATCCGCGACCTCACGGCGTTGGTGCAGGATGTGGTGCGCGGCGCCGGCGTCGATGCGGGGCTCGTCACGTTGAGCTCGATGCACACGACGACCGCCATCTTCGTGAACGAGCCGCAGACGGCGCTGCTCGACGACATCGAGCAGCTCCTCGAGCGGCTCGCGCCGCGCGGCGAGGAATGGAAGCACAACGATCCCCGCTACTCGGATTGCGACCGGCAGAACGCCGACGCGCACCTGCGTGCCATCGTGCTCGGCAGCAGCGCCACCCTGCAGGTCGCCGACGGCGATCTCGTCATGGGGCAGTGGCAGCGCATCCTCATGGCCGAGCTGGACGGTCCGCGCACGCGTCAGCTCGTCCTGCAGATTCTCGCGGCTCGCTGACCAATCGACGGTCCGGCGCGCCCTCCATCGCGCCGGACCGTTGCCTCGCGCCGAGCCTACGGCGTCAGGCGCTCGAGCATGCGCGGGAACGGGATCGTCTCGCGTACGTGGTGCAGCCCGCAGAGCCACGCGACCATGCGCTCGATGCCCATGCCGAACCCGGCGTGCGGGACGCCGCCGTAGCGCCGGAGATCCAGGTACCAGGCGAACGCCTCGCGCGGGAGATCGATGCGCGTCGATGCGCGCCTCGAGCGCGGCGAGATCGTCCTCGCGCTGACCGCCGCCGATGATCTCGCCGTAGCCCTCCGGCGCGAGGACGTCGACGCAGAGCGCGAGCCGGGGATCGGTGGGGTCGGGCTTCATGTAGAAGGCCTTGCTCGCGGCCGGGTAGCGGTGGACCATCACGGGACGATCGAAGCGTTGCGAGAGCACGGTCTCCTCGTCGCCGCCGAAGTCGTCGCCGAAGGTCATCGGCTTGCCTTCGCCCGTGAGGATCGCGAGGGCCTCCTCGTAGCGCAGGCGTGGAAACGGCTTCTGGACGCGCTCGAGCGGGACGAGGTCGCGCTCGAGCGCCACGAGCTCGCTCTTCCGCTCCTCGACGACCCGGCCCACGACCTCGACCAGAAAGTCCTCGGCGAGCGCCATGTCGTCGTCGAGGTCGGCGAAGGCAACCTCGGGCTCGATCATCCAGAACTCGGTCAGGTGGCGCCGCGTCTTCGACTTCTCGGCGCGGAACGTCGGGCCGAAGCAGTAGACCTTGCCGAACGCCATCGCGCCGGCCTCCATGTAGAGCTGGCCGCTCTGCGTCAGGTAGGCCGGCGCGCCGAAGTAGTCGACCGCGAAGAGCGTGGTGGTTCCCTCGCAGGCGGCGGGGGTGAAGATCGGCGCGTCGAGGAGCGTGAAGCCGCGGCGGTCGAAGTATTCGCGGCAGGCGCGCACGACGCCGGCGCGCACCCGCATGATGGCGTGCTGGCGCGCCGAGCGCAGCCAGAGATGGCGGTGGTCGAGGAGGAACGCGGGTCCGTGCTCCTTCGGCGTGATCGGATAGTCGACGGCCTCGGCGAGCAGCGTCAGGTCACGCACCGCGAGCTCATAGCCGAGCGGCGAGCGGGCGTCGGCGCGCACGGTGCCGGTCACCTCGACGGCCGACTCCTGTGTGAGCCGACCGGCGCGCTCGAACAGCTCCGCGGCGACGTCCTTCACGAACACGACGCACTGGATCGTCCCCGTGCCGTCGCGCAGGAGCAGGAAGTGGAGCTTGCCGCTCGAGCGTCGGTTGTACAGCCAGCCCCGCAACGTCACGTCGCTGCCCGCGTGGCTCGCGACGTCCTCGACGTAGACGTGCATGCGTCCTCCAGGAAGCGCACGGATTGTGCGCACGGAAGGATCGGACTATAGCTGCGGGCGGGTGAGGAAACCACATCGCGGCGCGAGCGCGATCGGGGTCGTGCTCGCGGCCATCGTCATCGCCGGTGTGATCGGCGGGTGCGGCGCGCCAACGCGCAAGCCGCATCAGGATCGCTTTCTTCGACGAGGATGACCCGACGACGCTGGTCTCCGGCGACATGGACCAGGACGAGGCCGCGTGGCGGAAGGAGCTGGCGCACCAGCGCGCGGCAGCCCGACAAGCCCGACGCCCTCCTCAAGGACGATCCACCGACCGGACCCGCGCAGGACGGGAACCGCGCCCGCCACGACGCGCCCCCGAAAGACGAGGGGGTGTCCCAGAAGGACGACGCGCGCGATCCCTACGCCCGCATCGACGACGATTTCGACGCCAACGGGGACGTCGAGAAGCCGCCGCCGACCACGTTCTGGGGCAAGGTACAGGCCGCCGCGGAGAGCGTCGGGCGCGCCAGTTTCGCCGCGATGACCGTCGTCGTGACCCTCGGGATGATGGTCGCGCCCTATCTCCTGCTCTGACGCAGGCGTCGCACGCACGCAGCCGCGTGTAGGCGCGTTGCAAGCGCCGCGTCGTCGGGCCCGGCGCGCCGTTGCCGATGCGGCGTCGCGCGACGCGCACGACCGGCAGGACCTCGATCGTCGACGCGGTGAGGAAGACCTCGTCGGCGGCGAGCGACTCGTCGCGCGTGATCGCCGCCTCGCGAGCGGCATGCGCGCCGCGCCGCGCGATCGTCGCGAGCACGTCGCCGCGTGACGCCGGGGAGGATGCCGTGCAGCGGCGGCGTCACGAGCGCGCCGCGCGCGGACGATGAAGACGTTGCTGGTCGTGCCCTCGAGCACGGTGTCGTCGGCGCCGAGATAGATCGCTTCCCAGGCGCCGCGCCGCGCGCGCGATCATCTTGCCGAGCACCGCGGGAAGGTAGTGCAGGGTCTTGTGGCTCGGCAGCGTCGCCGTGACCAGCCGGAACGGGAAGAAGCAGATCGCGACGCCGCGTTCCCGCTGCGCCGCGCGAGCGCGCGCGTCGAGCGGCGTCGCGATCAGCAACGTCGTCGGCCGCAGCCCGCGCGCGGGCACGATGCCGAGCGGCGCCCGCGCCGCGCGAGACCGTCAGGCGAACGGCCGCGTCGGTCGTCGAGCAGGCCGTTGGCGCGCAGCAGCCGCCGCGATGCGCGGCCGCCAGTACGCGGCGTCGCGCCTCGAACGGAATGCGAAGACGCGCGGCCGAGCGGCGAGACGCGCCAGATGCTGCGCCAGAGCCGAACGGCCGGCCGCGATAGGTGCGGACCGTCTCGAAGAGGCCGTCGCCGTAGAGAAAGCCGCGATCGAGCGCGGAGATCCGCGCCGTCGGCGCGCGGACGAGCCGGTCGTTCAGGAGCACGACGCTGCGACCGCGGGCGATCGCGGCCGCGCCGGCTCACGGCGCGACCGGCGACGTGCGCGCACCGTCGCGCCGCTGGCCGGCGCGGCTCGTCGCGGCGCGACATCGCCGATCGACGCGCGAGGCCGCGAAGCAGCGCCTGCGCCTTCAGGCAGGCACTCGTCGTACTCGCGCGCCGGGTCCGAGTCGGCGACGATGCCGCCGCCGGCGTGGTAGTCGAGCCGTGCCGTCGCGCGCGACCGCGGTGCGGATGGCGACGTTCAGGTCGCAGTCGCCGCTCGCGTCGATCCAGCCGAGCGCGCCGGTGTAGAAGCCGCGCGGCCCGCGCTCGATCTCGTCGATGATCTCCATCGCGCGGATCTTCGGTGCGCCGGTGATCGAGCCGCCGGGAAAGGTCGCGCGCAGCAGATCGCCGCATGCGCGACGTCGGCGGCGAGCGTGCCGCGACCGTCGAGACCAGGTGGTGCACGGTGCTGAAACTCGCGACGCTCCGCGAAGCGCGCTCGACGGCGACGCTGCCGGTGCGGCAGACGCGGCCGAGATCGTTGCGCTCGAGGTCGACGATCATGACGTGCTCGGCGCGCTCCTTGGGATCGTCGCGCAGCTCGGCGGCGAGCGCCGCGTCCTCGCCGCGCGTCCCGGCCGCGCGGGCGCGTGCCCTTGATCGGGGCAGGTCGTCACGCGCTCCCCGCGCCGGCGCAGGAAGAGCTCCGGCGAGTTCGAGAGCACCTGCGTCGTCGCCGAGGTCGAGGTAGGCGCCGAACGGCACCGGCTGCGCCGCCGCGGAGGCGCCCGTACGCGGCGAGCGGCCGTGCCGGCGAGCCGCGTCTCGAAGCGCATGGCCAGGTTCACCTGATACACGTCGCCGGCGGCGATGTACGACGCGGATGCGCTCGACCGCGCGCCGACGTACTCCTCGCGGTCGAGGTTCGCGGCCAGGACGTCGCCCGTCGCGGCACCCGCCGACGGCGGTCCGGCGGCGGCGCGCGCGGCCTCGCCTTGCGCGTCCGCCTCGTCGGCGAGGGCGGCGGCGTCGATCACCTCCTCGGCGTACGCCCGCAGCGACCGATCATCGAGGTGCCAGCTCGCCACCATCCAGCGGCGACGGCGATGATCATAGGCGACGACCGCATCGTAGACCGCGGCGTCGAGACGGCCCGCCGTCGGCTCCTCGCGCTGCGTCTGCGGCAGACGCTCGATCTCGTTCTTCGCCTCGTAGGCGAGCGCGAGGACGATGCCGCCCGCGAACGCGAGCGGACGTTCGTGGGTCGCCGCGCCGGGCGCGAGCGCACCGCACGCGGCATCGAGTGCGCCGAGCGTACCGGGTCCGTGGAGGTCTCCGGCACGCACACGGAATTGCATCCGCGGGCGGAATCCCATAGAGGACATCCATTCGTCGCCCCACGGACGCCCGGCGTCGATGAAGAACGGCCGCTCCTTCCGCGCGAGGACGCGAAAGAGCGCCCACGGCGCGAGGTGAGAGTGGCAGCTCGCGGGTCTGCATGGGAGTGTTCCTCATAGAGAGCGTGCCGTACCTTCGCAAGCGCGCCTCTGCCTGGTCGTCATGAACGCCTCGGTCCGGCTTCTCGAGGAGACGCTGCCCGCGACGGTCCATCTCCGCGTCGAGGTTCCCGATACCCACCCGTCGGCCGCCGTGCTCGGCACCGAGCGCGCCGGGACCGGCAGCCTCGTCGACCCGAGTGGCGTGATCGTCACCGTGAACTACATCGTGCTCGGCGCGCCGACGGCGCGGCGTCACGCTGGTCGACGGCCGTGAGCTGGTCGGCGAGGTGATCGCGCAGGACTTCGCGTCCGGCATCGCGCTCGTGCAAGGATCGCCGCCGACGGCCTGCCGGCGATGCCGGTGCGGAGCGAGCCGGAGGTCGCCGTCGGTGACGAGGTGTTCATCCTGGCGAGCGTCGGCGACGCCGGTCGACGCGCCGAGCTCCGGCGCCGTCACCGCGCTCGACGCCGTTCGATGCCAACTGGGAGTACACGCTCGACCGCGCGCATCTACACGACGGCGATGAATCCCGGACTCGGCGGCGGGCCGCTGCTCGACACCGCCGGGCGGCTCGTCGGGATCGTCTCGCTCAATCTGAACGAGATCGGCCGCTTCTCGCTCGCGATCCCGATCGAGCACTATCGCGACCATCGCGACGAGCTGCTGCGGTTCGGCCGGCGGCCGAGCCGGCCGTCACGCGCGTGGCTCGGGCTCTACTGCTACACGCTGCGGAGCCACGTCGTCATCGCCGGATTGCTGCCGGGCGGCGCCGGCGGAGCAGGCGGGCCTCACGCAGGGGGACGTGATCCTCGCGATCGACGACGTCGAGGTATCGAGCACGGCGCGAGATCTACGAGCGGCTGTGGAGCGCATCGTCGCCGGGGAGCGGGTCGCGCATTGCAGCGTCTACCGCAACAGCGAGGTCGTCGCCGTCGAGGTGACCTCGGGTGAACGTCGAGGAGTTCTTCGCGTGATGCGGGCGCGCATGCGCCTCGGCGATTTCCTCGTCGCCTACCTGCAGAAGATCGGCGTCACCCATCTCTTCGGCATCCCCGGCGATCTCGTTCTCAACCTGTTCTTCAAGTTCGGCCGGCCGCGCGGCCTGCGAGATCGTGACGCTGTCGCACGAGCCCGGCGTCGGCTTCGCCGCCGACGGCTACGCGCGCGCGACGGGACGGATCGGCGTCGTCTGCGTCACCTACGGCGCCGGCGGGCACAACATGGTGAATCCCGTCGCCGGATCGTTCTCCGAGCGCGTGCCGATCCTGGTGGTGAGCGGCGGCCCGGGCGAGGAGGAGCGCAAGCTCGGGCAGCTGATCCACCATCAGGCGAAGGAGATCGAGTCGCAGTTCCGCATCTACGACGAGCTCACCTGCGCCGCCCGCGTTCTCGACGATCCGCGAACGGCCGCCGAGAGCGTCGATCACGGTGCGTGCGCGCGATCTGGCGCGAGCAGCGCCCCGGCTACCTCGAGATCCATCGCGACATGGTCGAGCGCGACGATCGAGGTGCCGGAGTCGATCCGCGCCTGGGACGGCACGCTCGAGTTCGCCCGTTCCGACGAGCGCAAGACGGCCGAGGCCGCGCGCGAGACCGCGACCCGTTTCAACGCCGCGCGCAAGCCCGCGGTGATCGTCGGCATCGAGACCTTCCGCTACAAGCTCAGCCGCGACGTCGTGACAGCTGGTGGAGCAGATGGGCGCGCCCTGCATGACGACCGTGCTCGGCAAGGGCGCGTTCCCGATGGACCACCCGCAGTACATGGGCGTCCACATCGGCCCGATCAGCCCGCCGCCGATCCGCAAGCGCATCGACGCCGCCGATCTGGTCGTCAATCTCGGCACCCTGCTGACCGACATGAACCTCGGCAGCCGGCCGCCGCAGATCATGCGCGAGCGCTCGATCTGGGCGGTCGGCAACCGCGTCAACGCGAGCTTCCACACCTATACCGACGTCGGCATCCGCGATTTCGTGCGTGCGCTGCGGCGGGAGCGCCTGCGCCGCCACCACGAGCGGATCGTCTACGCCGACAATCTCCGCGGCGCCACGAGCTCGTCGCGTCGCTCGGTGACGGTCGCCGACATGCTGCGCGAGCTGAACCGCTTCCTCGCCGGCAAACGCGGGTTCTCCGTGATCGCGGAGTCGGGCGACATGCTCTTCGCCGGACTGGACGTACGGGTCGGGCGCGGCGGCGGCTATCTCGCGCAGGGCTACTACGCCTCGATGGGCTTCGGCGTTCCCGGGGCGCTCGGCGCCGAGATCGGCACCGGGCAGCGGCCGATCGTCCTCTGCGGCGACGGCGCGTTCCAGATGACGGGACCCGAGCTGGCGCAGGCGCCGCGCTATGGTCTGCGCCCGATCGTCATCCTCATGAACAACGGCGGCTGGGGGATCTTCCGCCCGATCGCGGAGCGCGAGGATCTGCTCGCCATCCCCAACTGGCCGTACGCGGACCTGGCGCGGGCGTGGGGCGGTGCCGGGTACGTCGCCGAGACCGTCGGGGAGTTCCGCGACGCGCTCGCCGACGCGGAGCGCGGGAAGACGTTCGCGCTGATCGAGACGCGGGTCGGCTCGCGTGATCTGTCGCCGGTCAGCCGCAAGTACATCGAGGCCTCGGCCCGCAAGGGACGCGCCGCGGTCGCGCCATAGCTCGCACGGACCGCCTCCCCGGCGGCCGCGATTCGCCCTCGGCGGGCGCGGATGATAGACGGATCACGAGCCTGCATGCCCACGATCCGCATCGTCCACGAGTCCGGCGAGCATCCCGATCAGACCATCGAGTTCTCCGAGTCCGACGCACCGTTCAGCCACGACGGCGAGCCGGGGTCGGTCCTCGACGTGCTGCTCGGCCACAAGGTCCACCTCGAGCACGCCTGCGGCGGCAAGTGCGCCTGCACGACCTGTCACGTCATCGTGAAGGAGGGCGAGGAGAACCTTTCCGAGATGCGCGACAACGAGATGGACAAGCTCGATACCGCCCCCGGTCTCACGATGCACTCCAGGCTCGGCTGCCAGGCGGTGGTGAAAGGGGACGTCACGATCGTGATCCCCAGGTTCAACATCAACAGCTGAGGCGGCCATGCCGGCGGAGCGATACGACGCCGCGCTCGAGCGGATCCAGGAGTGGACCCCGTCGACGCGCTCGCTTTTTCTCCGTATCGCCGCGGGGCGCCGCATGCCGTTCCACGCCGGGCAATTCATCTCGCTCGCCCTGCCGGTCGGGGACGACCCGCCGCTCGTGCGGCCCTATTCCCTCGCCTCCGATCCCGAGGCCGATCTGCTCGAGATCTGTGTCGATCACGTGCCGGAGGGGGTCGGCTCGACATATCTCTTCGGACTCGCCCCGGGCGCGGCGGTGGGCTTCAAGGGGCCGTTCGGGACGTTCATGGTCGACGCGCCGCCCGCGGCTCAGAGCGTGCTCGTCGCGGACGGAACCGCGATCGCCCCGATCCGCGCGATCGTGCGGCGGATGGCCTCGCGAGTCGGCGACCATCCGATCCAGGTGCTGCAGGGCGCGCCGACCGAGTCGGCGCTCCTCTTCCGTCGCGAGCTCGCCGAGCTGACGAGGACGCATCCTCGCGTATCGTGGGAGCCCGTCCTTGCCGGTGCGGACGCGCGGGCAGGCGAGAACCCGAAGCTCGAGCAGGTGGTCCTCGATCGCTACGTCCGCGCCGATGACGATCGCACGCGACACTTCTGGATCTGCGCCGTCGGCGACCTCGTGCGACGCCTTCGCGAGGCGCTACGCGCGGCCGGCTATGAGCGGCGCTCGATCCGCTACGAACAGTGGTGACGCGGAGGGACGAGGCCGCCACGAAGGCGCGTCGCGCCCTACCGGGCGTCGTGGAAGATGATCCCGAGCGTCAGGCGCTCGCCGCGTGTCAGCACACTCACCCCGTGGCGCATCGCGACTCGATAGTCGCCGCGAGTTCCCCGGACCGGGCGCTCGCGATTGGTGAATATCAAGCCCTCGCCGCGCGCCAGGCTGAACGCCGTGGCCCGCGACTGCGCGCGCGGCCGCTGCTCGACCAGCAGGACCTCGCCCCCCTCGTAGTCGACGTCGCGCGCGGAGAGGACGATCAACACCTGCAGCGGGAAGGCCACGGCGCCGTAGAGGTCCTGATGCAGCGCGTTCCAGTCTCCCGCGCCGTAGCGCAGGAGCAGCGGCGTCGGGCGACGCTGCCCGGCCGCGTGGCACCGCCGGAGGAACCCGGCGAGGCCGCGCGGAAACGCCGCGGGATCGCGCCGTAGGCGCGACGCCCATTCGCGCGCCGTCACCGCGAGCGGCTCGTACAGCGCCGCACGCAGCCGCCCGATGAGCGGCGGGAGCGGCGCGGCGAAGTAGCGATATTCCCCGCGGCCGAAGTCGTGCCGGGCCATGTCGACGGTCGACCGGAACAGCTCCGCTCGGAGGTACAGGGCGCGCAGCGCGGCGCAGTCGCTCGTCGTCAGCAGCGCGGGGAGGCGGGCCCACCCGACGACGTCCAGCGACTGGCGTAGCCGGGCCCAGTCGTAGCGCCGTACGCGCGCGGCCGGGTCCATCGCGCGGACTGTAGCCGGCGTCCCGCGTATTGACGAGCGTCAGCCGAGGAGCGGGAGCTGATCGCCCGCGGCGGGCGGACGGCGGAACGCGGCCGCGCTGAGGGCCGGCACGGGCCGATCGATCCCGTACTTCCTGGCGGCGGCGTGGAACAGGGCCGCGATCTGTCGCGCGTACTCGCCTTCGCCGCGACCGCGGTGACCGAAGCGCGAGTCGCTGATGCGGCCGGAGCGGGTCTCCCGGATGCGATGCAGCACGCGCTCGCGCCGCTCGGGAACGTGCTCGGCGAGCCAGCGCTCGAACAGCACGTCCAGAGGCTTCGGCAGGCGCAGGAGGACCCATGAGGCGCAGTCGGCGCCCGCCGCGGCGGCGGCCGCGAGGATACGCGGGATCTCCGTGTCGTTCAGACCAGGAATCACCGGGCCGATCATCACGCCGACCGGAACGCCGGCCCGCGTGAGCGCGGCGATGGCCTCGAGACGCCGCTCCGGCTGCGCGGCACGCGGCTCCATGCGCCGTGCGAGGTCGGGATCGAGCGTCGTGACCGAGGCCATCACGCGCGCCGCGCCGTGACGCGCCAGCTCGCCGAGCACGTCGGCATCGCGTGCGACCAGCGCCGACTTCGTGATCACGCCGACCGGATTGCGGAATTCGGCGAACACCTCGAGACAGCGCCGGGTGAGCTTCAGGCGCCGCTCGACGGGCTGGTAGCAGTCGGTGTTGCCCGAGAGCGCGACCACCTGCGGCTGCCAGCGCGGCGCGCGTAGTGCTGCCCGCAGGAGCGTCGGCGCGGTCTCCTTCACCATGATGCGACGCTCGAAATCCAGCCCGGCGCTGAAGCCGAGGTATTCGTGCGAGGGCCGCGCGTAGCAGTAGACGCATCCGTGCTCGCAGCCGCGATAGGGGTTGAGGCTGAATCGAAAGCCGATGTCGGGGCTGTCGTTCTCGGCCAGGACGCTGCGGCTGGTGTCGCGGTAGTAGAGCGTGCGCTCCGCGGGCGGACCTTCGTCCTGCGGGATTGAGACGTCTTCGGGATCGATCTCGACGTGCAACCGCTCGTAGCGGTTCGGCGGGTTGAGCTGGGTGCCGCGGCCGGGCCGAGCCTGGTCGTTCACCGAGCCATATTCGCTATTTCTTCGCCTCCAGGCAAGGGCCTGGTGTGGGAAGGGGTTCGTCGGATTCGAGGCCGAGGATGCGGATCGAGGTGCGGGTCCGATACCGGCGGTTCAGAGTCAGCTCGAGGGCGGTCAGGGACTCGAGGAAGGCGCTGCCGGCGAGTGGCCCGGCGTCGACGGCACGGAGTTTCGGAATGGCTCGCACCAGCGACTGGACGGCGGCGCTCGCCTCGGCATCGTCGCTCGCGACGAGGATGTCCCCGGCCGCCGGCCGGGCGAGGCGGAGCAGGTGGGCGGCCGCCGCGTTCTTGAAGGCCGACACGACGCGCGCCTCGGGTGCCAGCCGCTGCACCCACGGACCGACGGCGCCATCCAGAACGCGCGCGAGCGTGAACCGGCCGTCCGCGAAGAGGAGCGGGTTCACCACGTCGACCACGACCTTGCCGGCGAGGGACGACTCCCGACCGACGAGGAACGACTCGAGCGTGTCGAAGGGCAGCGTGAGGAACACCATGTCCGCCTGCCTGACAGCGGTGGCGTTGTCGCAGCCCTCGACGTCCACGCGGCCGTCGTGGCCCGCCGCCGTCAGCCGTTGGCGCACGTTCGCCGCCGCCTCCATCGCCCGCTCCGGCGTCCGCGAGCCCACGACGACCCGATGCCCGGCGGCGGCGAGCCGCGACCCGAGGCCCCGACCGAGCTTGCCGGTGCCGCCGACGAACGCCAGGGACGGGAGTGGGAGCACGGGGACCTCTGCCGCCACATTAGCGACCGGCATTTGCCGCTCAAGGCGTCGATCCCATATGTACGAGCGGTGACGCCCGTTTCCCGCTGTCGCCGCCTCTATCTGATCCGCCACGGCGAGACGCTCTACGGCGGGGAGCACCATCTGACCGTGGAAGGCTTCCGCCAGATCGAGGCCCTGGGCGGCCTGCTCGCGGGGGTGCCGCTGGAGACCATCTACGCGAGTCCTCTCGGGCGGGCGCAGGCGACCGCGGAGACGATCGCTCGCCACGTGCAGGCGCCGATCGTCACGGTCGACGCCTTGCGTGAGATCGAGCCCGGCGCGATCGGCGGCGACGACTTCGACGCGATCCTCGCCCGCATTCGCGGCTTCTTTGCCGGGCCCGAAACGACCTGGGATACGCCCTTCCTCGGGGGGGAAACGTACCGGCAGGTCCGCGAGCGGGTCTGGCCGCTCATCGAGGATCTCGGCCGCCGGGACGACTGGCGCCGCGTCGCCGTGGTCGCGCACGGCGGCGTGAACAATGCGGTGATCGGGCGGCTACTTGGATCGCAGGGTCCGGGTCTCGCCAACGTCGATCAGGACTTCGGCTGCGTCAACATCATCGACTTCTTCGGCGGCCGCCCGGTCCTGCGGCTGCTGAACTTCACCGTGTACGACGCGCTGAAGGTGGCGCTCGAGGCCCCGAGCATCGACGCCGTGGCCGATCTCCTCGGGTCGTCCATGGCGCCCGTCAGGGAGCGCTTGCGATCATGAATCCCGGAAAAAGGTGCCAACCCGGGGTTGACGTCGGCTGTAGCGATGCGCACGTTCGACGGGCGCCCGGAGGCGGCACCGGCGCCCCGCCGCAAGACCATCGAAAATCTTCAATAGACTCATTGACTTTCCCCTCTTTGGCCGCTACGCTACGGTTTGAACCGTGTCTGCCGTCCTCGTTCAGTCGCCAGATCGTCTCCCTCCACTGACGACGACGGGATGCGTCGGCAGACGCCCTCCAGCCGCGAGGCCCCCCTTGGGGATGATCGCGTCGATGATCGGATGAAGACAGCGTCGAAAAGCGCCAAAGAGAAGAACGCCTCGAATTCCTCCAGCAAAGTCCACCGCGTGGTCGAGCTCGGGCGTGAGCGCAAGTACGTGCCCGCCGGTGAAGGCGAGTCGTTCGGCCCCGATCCCACGTCGGTCGAGGAGATCAACAGCGTGATCTCCATGCTCGGCGACGGCGAAGCGGAGATCGCCGTCGAGATGTCGGAGGAGAGCCCCTTCAACGCCGAGGCGGAGGACGAGAAGGACGAGGAGTGGGTTCCGGACGTCGCCGAGGACAAAGAGGAGAAGGAGGAGCAGGAAGATCGCTCCCTGCTCCGCGACTCCTCGGATCCGGTCCGGATGTACCTGCAGGAGATGGGCGGCGTCGCCCTGCTCTCGCGCGAGGACGAGGTCGTCATCGCCAAGAGCATCGAGGCCGGCGAGCTCGAGGTCCGGAAGGCCGTCTTCTCGCTGCCGCTCGCGTTGCAGTACGTCCTGAATCTCGCCGACCGGCTGCGCGACGGCGAGATCGACGGCCGCCACCTCTTCGGCGACGAGGAAGAAGAGCCCGCCAACGCCGAGGGCGCGCCGCGAGCGCGAGGACGCGCGCGTCACCGCGTTCCTCAAGCACGTCTCCCGGCTGCGTCGCCTGGTGAACGAGCGCGAGAAGCTCGCCGAGCTCAAGTCCGGCAAGAAGCGGATCTCGGCGAAGAACCTCAAGAAGGTCGAGCAGCGGGTCGGAGGCGATCAAGCCGGCGCATCCATGCCGTCCTCGCCGAGGTGCCCGCTCGGCGCGCGGCAGATCAACGTCATCGTCGACAAGCTGAAGGAGGCGATCGCGCATCCTCGACGCGCAGCACGCGATCGTGCGCAGCGCTACGAGCCCGAGCACCAAGCGCGACGCCAAGGAGCTCGTGCAGCTCGGCGAGCGCGTGATGCGCGGTCGAGAAGGACGCGACGCCGAGCGCGGTCGCGGCCACGCTCAAGCGAGCGCCGAGCAGGTCGCGCAGATCGTCGACGACATCAAAGAGGCGCGCGAAGCGCATCAAGCAGGTCGAGCGCGAGACGCAGCATGACCGAGCGGCGAGCTGCGCGAGTCGCTGTCGCGCGATCCGCCGCGGCGAGTACAAGGCGCAGGAGGGCAAGCGCCAGCTCATCGAGGCGAACCTCCGCCTCGTGGTCTCGATCGCCAAGCGCTACACCAACCGCGGCCTCGGCTTCCTCGACCTGATCCAGGAGGGCAACATCGGCCTGATGCGCGCGGTCGAGAAGTTCGAGTACCAGCGCGGCTACAAGTTCTCGACCTACGCCACCTGGTGGATCCGCCAGTCGGTCGTCGCGCGCGATCGCCGACCAGGCGCGCACCATCCGCATCCCGGTGCACATGATCGAGACCATCAACAAGGTGCTCCGCACCTCGCGCTACCTCGTGCAGCAGCTCGGCCGCGAGCCCTCGCCCGAGGAGATCGCGGCGCAGATGGAGATGCCGCCGGACAAGATCCGCAAGGTGCTCAAGATCGTGAAGGAGCCGGTCTCGCTCGAGACGCCGATCGGCGACGACGAGGAGAGCTCGCTCGGCGACTTCGTCGAGGATCGCCAGAGCATCTCGCCGGCCGACGCCGCCATGGCGCTCTCGCTCGAGGAGCAGACGCGCAAGGTGCTCGCGACGCTCACGCCGCGCGAGGAGCAGATCCTGCGCCTGCGCTTCGGCATCGGCGAGAAGTCCGACTACACCCTCGAGGAGGTCGGGCAGCGGTTCCAGGTCACGCGCGAGCGCATCCGGCAGATCGAGGCCAAGGCGCTGCGCAAGCTCCGCAACCCGTCGCGCGCGAAGACCCTCGAGAACTTCGCCCACAGCTGACCGGCGGTGCCGGGCCCGCTGATCGACGTCGCCGAGCTGACGGACGGCATCCGCCGGCACGAAACGCTGGTGATCGACGCGCGTCCGGCGTCGGCGTTCGCCGCGGGGCACCTTCCGGGCGCGGTGCACCTCGACGTGTTCGGGATGAGCCTGATCGACACGCGCCCGGCGCCGCTCGCGGCCTACGAGTGGATGGTGGCGCACCTCTTCGAGCTCCGCGGCGTCACGCGCGAGCGGCGCGGTCGTCGTCTACGAGGAGGACTCCGGCATGCGCGCGGCGCGCATCGTCTGGCTGCTCCAGCTCCTCGGCCATCCCGCCGCGGCCATGCTGGACGGCGGCGTCCGGCGCTGGCGCGCCGAGGCCGGATCGCTGATGCGCGAGGCCGAGGAGCCGCGGCCGGCGACGTTCGTGGTGGAGCGCCATCCCGAACGGCTCGCCACCGTCGACGACGTCCTCGCGGCGCTCGGCCGTGACGACGTCACGATCGTCGACACGCGTTCGCGGGCCGAGCACACGGGCGAGCTCGTACGCGCGGCGCGGGGCGGTGCCATTCCCGGGTCCGTGCATCTCGAGTGGACGCGGAATCTCGCCCCCGACGGGCGCTATCGTCCGGCCGGTGAGCTGCGCGCCATGTATGCCCAGGCGGGCGTCACTCCGGAGCGCGAGGTGATCACCTACTGCCAGGGCGGCTACCGGGCGGCGCAGAGCTACATCGCCCTCACGGTGGCCGGCTATCCGCGCGTGCGGAGCTATCTCGGCTCGTGGGGCGAGTGGGGCAGCCGCCCGGACCTGCCGATCGTCACGGCGTCTGCCGGATCGGCCTAGGGAACCTGGGCGGATCGGCCCGCCCAGGTCATGTGCGGCGCGCTGTGGACGGCGGCGAGCCTGCCGAAGCGATCGACCACGATGACGCCGCCCGCTCCGCCGACGAGCGTCAACTCGCGCATCGCGTCGGCGGCCGCGCGCTCGGGCGCGACGCCCGCGTGCAGCCGCGCCATCACCGTGCTCGCGACCGTGGCGCGGATGATGGCCTCGCCGTCGCCCGTCGCGGAGACGGCGCCGGCGCGGTCGTCGGCGAGCGTGCCGGCGCCGATGAGGGGCGAGTCGCCGATACGCCCCGCGCGCTTGCCCGCGACCCCGCCGGTCGAGGTGGCGGCCGCCAGATGGCCGCCGGTGTCGAGCGCGACGGCCCCGACCGTGCCGGCCGTGCCGTCGTCGCCCTGCGGATCGCTTGGTGCGGGTCCGTGGCTGCCGGCGCGGGCGCGCTGCCACGACGCCCGGCGCTCCGCCGTGACGAGCGACGCCGGCTCGACGAGCGGCAGCCCGCGCGAGTGTGCGAACGCCTCCGCGGCCGCGCCCGCCATGAGGACGTGCCGGCCGTCCTCCATGACGGCGCGCGCCGCCAGGACCGGGTGCGCCAGGCGGCGCACCAGCGCGACCGCCCCGGCGCGGCGCCGCTGGCCGTCCATCACCGCGGCGTCGAGCTCGACCACTCCGTCCTCGGTCAGGCAGGCGCCGCGCCCGGCATTCAGACTGGGGGCGTCCTCCATGTGGCGGACGGCGCGGGTCACCGCATCGAGGGCGCTGCCGCCGCCCGCCAGGATCGCCCAGCCGAGCTCGAGCGCCTCGTGGCAGGCCTGGCGCGGCGCCTGGTCCGCCGCGGGCACCGTCCCTGCGCCGCCGTGCACGACCAGCGCGCGCACGTCAGCGCACGAGGGGCGCGACGATCGTCTCCCGGTGCGCTGGCGCGGCGCCGAACGCCGCGTCGGCCGCGAGGGCACGGCGATAGTAGAGGTGCAGGTCGTGCTCCCACGTGAAGCCGATGCCGCCGTGTACCTGGATCGCCTCGCTGGTGACCGTCCTCGCCATCTCGCCGGCGTAGGCCTTGGCCATGGCGGCGGCGCGAGCGGCGTCCGGCGCGTCGTCGCTCACCGCCCATGCCGCGTAGTATGCGAGCGCGCGCGCCGTCTCGACCCGCACCATCATGTCGACGCACTTGTGCTTGATCGCCTGGAAGCTGCCGATCGGCCGGCCGAACTGCATCCGCTCCCCGGCGTACGCGACCGCCATCTCGAGCGCGCGCTGTCCGCTGCCGACGAGCTCGAGCGCCAGACCCGCGCAGGCGTGCTCGGCGAGGCGGCGCATCGTCGCGGCCGGGTCGGCCCGCTCGAGGCGCTCGCCCGGGGCGCGGCGCAGCGCGACGCGACAGAGCCGGCGCGTCATGTCGACGCTGTGGAGCGGCGTCACCTCGACGCCGCCGGCGTGGCGCTCCACCAGCGCGAGGCCGGGAGCGCCCCCGCCATCGCGGACGGCCAGCACGAGCACGTCGGCGGGCGCCGCATCCATGACGAACCGTGCCTCGCCGCTCGCGCGGCCGTCGGTGGTGAGCGTCACCGCAGGCTCCTCGCCCGCCGGGGGGAGAGCGACGGTCGCGATGCGCGCGCCGCTCGCGAGCGCCGGCAGCAGTCGCGCGCGCTGCGCCGGCGACCCCGCGTCGCGGATCGCGAGCGTGCCGAGCAGCGCGCTCGCGAAGAAGGGACCGGGCAGGAGCGTCTTTCCGCTCTCCTCGAGCACGACGGCCATGTCGAGGAAGGCGCCGCCCTGGCCGCCGAGCTCCGCCGGCACCAGGATGCCGAGCCAGCCGAGCTCGGCGAGGGCGCGCCAGCGGGCGGGATCGTGCGCGTCCTCCGTGCTCATCGCGGCGCGCGCGACGGCGGGCGGGCACTCGCTGGCGAGGAACTTCCGCGCCGCGTCGCGCAGCATCTCCTGCTCTGTAGTGAAGCCGAAGTCCATCGGAGGAGCGGTGCGGGCGCGAGCGGCGCCCAGCGGCACGCGATTATAGCCGGCGCCGCGGTGCCGGCAATGGCAATCGCCGCCGCGCACGCTATAACGGACTCCTTCATGCGCCACACCCGACTGTTGATCCCGACGCTCCGCGAGGTCCCCGCCGAGGCCGAGGTGGTGAGTCACAAGCTCCTGCTGCGCGCCGGCATGATCCGCCAGGTGGCCCGCGGCATCTACGATTTCCTGCCGCTCGGCGTGCGCGTGCTGCGCAAGGTCGAGCGCATCCTGCGCGAGGAGATGCAGCGCGCCGGGGCGCAGGAGATCCTCATGCCGGCCGTGTGCCCGGCGGAGCTGTGGCAGGAGAGCGGACGCTGGGAGCGCTACGGCAAGGAGCTGCTGCGCTTCAAGGATCGCAACGACCGCGATTTCTGCTTCGGGCCGACGCACGAGGAGGTGGTGACGGACCTGGTGCGGCGCGACGTTCGCTCGTATCGCGACCTGCCGCTCAACCTCTACCAGATCCAGGTGAAGTTCCGTGACGAGGTCCGGCCGCGTTTCGGCCTGATGCGCGGCCGCGAGTTCATCATGAAGGACGGCTACTCCTTCCACCTCGACCGCGCCGACTGCGACCGCGAGTACGAGGTGATGTACGCGGCGTACCGCCGCATCTTCGAGCGCTGCGGGCTGCGCTTCCGTCCGGTCGAGGCGGACACCGGCGCGATCGGCGGCAGCCGCTCGCACGAGTTCCAGGTGCTGGCCGACTCCGGCGAGGACGCGATCGTGAGCTGCGACCGCTGCGAGTACGCCGCGAACATCGAGAAGGCCGCGATCGGTGACGAGGGCGGCGTGGTTGCGGGCGGCGGGCGCCGGAGGCACGCCGGCGCAGAAGGTCGCGACGCCGGGCCAGCGCACCGTCGAGGAGGTGAGCGCGTTCTTGGACGTGCCGCCGGCGCGCTTCGTGAAGAGCCTCGTCTACGTCGTCGACGGCGGCGCGCCGGTCCTGGCGATGGTGCGCGGCGACCATACGCTCTCGGAGGCGAAGCTGAAGGACGCGCTCGGCGCGCAAACCGTCGCGCTCGCCACAGAGGACGTGGTCGCGCGTGTCACCGGCGCGCCGCTCGGCTTCGCGGGACCGCTCGGGCTACCCGGTGCGCTGCGGCGGATCGGCGATCGCGGCGCTCGCCGCCGTCGCCGGCGGCGTCGCGGGCGCGAACGAGGCCGATCAGCACCTGATCGGCGTCGATTGCGGCGCGCGACTCTCGCCGACGTCGCCCTCGCCGATCTGCGCGTGGCGGCCGATCAGGATCGCTGCCCGCGGTGCGACGGCCGGCTCGTGCTGCAGCGCGGAATCGAGGTGGGACAGGTGTTCTACCTCGGGACGAAGTACAGCGTGGCGATGAAGGCGACGGTGCTCGACGCCGCCGGCGCCGAACGTGTCCTCGAGATGGGCTGCTACGGCATCGGCGTGACGCGGACGATCGCCGCGGCGATCGAGCAGAACCACGACGATGCCGGCATCATCTGGCCGATGCCGCTCGCCCCGTTCCACGTCGCCGTCGTGCCGGTCAACTGGCAGGACGAGCGCCTGCGGACGGCGGCCGAGCGCCTGCACGACGAGCTCGAGGAGCGCGGCATCGAGGTCCTGCTCGACGATCGCGAGGAGCGGCCGGGCGTCAAATTCAAGGACGCCGATCTGATCGGCTATCCGCTGCGCGTCACCATCGGGCCGCGGGCGCTCGAGCGCGGCGCCGTCGAGGTGAAGGGTCGCACCGAGTCGGCAGCCGCCGAGGTGCCGCTCGACCGGGCGGCCGACCACGTCGCCGCGCTCGTTGCCGCCGCCCTCGGCGGCACGCAGGGCTGAGGCGACGGATCATGCACTGGCGCTTCGGCGCGGGCCGCGCCGCGGAGGCGAAGCGACGCCTGATCTTCGCCCTCGACGTCGACTCGATGGGCGAGGCCAGCGCGTTGCTCGATGTCCTGTTGCCCGAGGTGGGGATGTTCAAGGTCGGGAAGCAGCTCTTTCTCCACGCCGGCCCGCCGATCGTGCGCCGGATCAAGGAGCGCGGCGGGGAGGTCTTCCTCGACCTCAAGTTCCACGACATCCCGCGCACCGTCGCGAAGGCGGGCGTGGAGGCGGCGCGGCTCGGCGTCAAGATGTTCGACCTCCACGCCTCCGGCAGCGGCGAGATGATGCGTACGACCGTCCGCGAGGTCGGTCGCGCGTGCCGCCGCGACGCGCTCCGGCGGCCGAAGATCCTCGCCGTGACGGTGCTGACGAGCCTGACGCGCGAGGATCTCGAAGCAGGTCGGCGTGATGGCCGGCGTGGAGAGTCAGGTGACACGGCTGGCGCGGCTGTCGAAGGAGAGCGGCATGGACGGCGTCGTCGCGTCGCCGCAGGAGATCGCCACGATCCGCAAGGCCTGCGGCCGCGCATTCACGATCGTCACTCCGGGCGTACGCCAGGCACGCGTCGGATGGGACGATCAGAAGCGGGTCATGACGCCGGAGGCGGCGATTGCGGCGGGGGCCGACTACCTCGTGGTCGGCAAGCCCATCCGCGACGCGAAGAGCCCGGCCGAGGCCGCCCGCGCGATCGTCGCCGAGATGGAGCGCGGCTTCGCGAGCGCGACGCCGAGCGGCCGCGGGCGGTCGGGTGCCGCGTGACGTCGAGCTGAGCGTCCGGCCCGACGTCGCGGCCGATCCGGAGGCGTTGCGCGCGGCGGCGGCGCGCGCGGCGTCCGTCTCCGTCGGCGACGTCGCCGAGCTGCGGCTGCGGCGGCGCGCCCTCGACGCGCGTCGCGGCGTGCGGCTGCGGCTCGCGTTTCGCCTCTACCTGCGCGACGAGGCCGTCCCGCCGGCGGAGCTGCCACGGCGGCCGCGCTTCCAGGCGGCGCGGGCGGGACGGCCGGTGGTCGTCGTCGGCGACGGTCCGGGGGGCATCTTCGCAGCGCTGCGTCTCGCCGAGCGCGGCGTTCCGGCGGTGATCCTGGAGCGGGGCAAGCCCGTCCAGGCGCGGCGGCGGGATCTCGCGGCGCTCACCAAGCGGGGCCTGGTGGATCCCGACTCGAACTACTGCTTCGGCGAGGGCGGCGCCGGGACCTACAGCGACGGCAAGCTCTACACCCGCACGCACAAACGCGGCCCCGTCGACTGGGTGCTGGAGCAGCTCGTGGCGCACGGCGCCCCGCCGGACGTGCTGATCGACGCGCGCCCGCACGTCGGCTCGAATCGCCTGCCGCGGGTGGTGACGGCACTGCGCGAGACGCTCGCCGGCGCGGGAGTCGAGACCCGCTTCGCCGCGCGGGTGACGGAGCTGCTGTGCGAGCCCGGTCGCCTCGCCGGCGTGCGGCTCGCCGGAGGCGAGACGATCGCCGCCGCGGCGGTCGTGCTCGCCACCGGCCACAGCGCGCGTGACGTCCAGGGGCTCGTGGCCGCGGCCGGAGCGCCGCTCGCCGCGAAGCCGTTCGCGGTCGGGGTCCGGGTCGAGCATCCTCAATCCCTGATCGACCGCGCGCAGTACGGTCGCGACGCCGAGCGCTTTCCGCTGCCCCCGGCCGCATACCGGCTGGCCGCCACCATCGAGCAGCGCGGGGTCTTCTCGTTCTGCATGTGTCCCGGCGGCTGGATCGTGCCCGCCGCGACCGAGCCCGGGTCGATCGTGGTGAACGGCATGTCGCTCGCGCGCCGCGACTCGCCGTTCGCCAACAGCGGCATCGTCGTGGCGCTCGAGCCGGCCGACGTCGAGGCGCTCGGCTACCCGGGCGCGCGTGGCGGCCTCGCGCTGCAGGCCGCGCTCGAGCGGGACGCCGATCGCGCCGGCGGCGGTGGCCAGGTCGCGCCGGCGCAGCGGCTGGTCGATTTCGTCGCCGGACGCGGCAGCCGCGATCTGCCGCGCTGCTCGTATCGTCCGGGCGTGCGCGCGGCACGCCTCGACCTCGACTTGCCGCCGTTCGTGGCGACGCGTCTCCGCGACGCGCTGCGCCGGTTCGCACGCGTCATACGCGGCTACGACACCGGCGACGCGATCGTCGTCGGCGTCGAGACACGGTCCTCGAGTCCCGTGCGCATCCTCCGCGACCCGCGCACGCTGGCGAGCCCGTCGTTGCCCGGCCTCTACCCGTGCGGGGAGGGCGCCGGCTATGCCGGCGGCATCGTCAGCGCGGCGCTCGACGGTCTCGCCGTGGCGGAGGCGGTGGCCGCGGCGTACGAGGGTTGATCGTCCGCCCGCGTCACGCCGCGACGCGACGCTCGGCGATCGCACAGAGACCGTCGGACTCGATTCCGAGGGGCAGATTGATCAGGTTGTAGTAGTTCTCGAGCGCGTTCAGCCACGTGATCTCGACGATCTCGGTTTCGTTGAAGTGCCGCCGCAGCTCGGTGAACGTCTCGTCGCCGACCTGCTTGTGGCGCGTCGCCTCCTCGGCGTAGGCGAGCGCCGCACGCTCGCGCGCCGAGAAGAGGGGGCTCGTCCGGTACTGCGGCAGCGCGGTGAGCTTCTCCATGCCGAGGCGTCGCTGCACCGCGACCGCCTTGGCGATATCGACGCAGAAGGTGCAGTCGTTGATCATGGCCGCCCAGGTGCGCACCAGGATGCTGATGGTGGAATCGACGGTGAGCTTCTTCTCGACGATGTTCACCTCGGCATACGCCAGCCGGAAGAGCGCGGGGACCCGCGCATACACGACCTTCATCGGGGTCATCACCTTGCCGAGACGGCGCTTCGTGATCCAGTAGGCGATCCGGGCGATCAGCTGTCGCGGACGTTCGATGGGCTCGATGCGCATGGCTGCGTCTCCTTTCGGTTACGACGGTTGGCGGCGCTGCCGCGCGACGATCCACAGCAGCGCCGCCATCACCAGCGCCGGGAGGTACACCGCCGGCAGGTCGATCGCCCAGTGCTCGGAGCCGACGAGGCCCCGCGTCGTGTCGAAGACGTGGGCGAGCGCGTGCAGCCCGAAGAAGAGCGCCACCGGCGCCAGCAGCGGCACCCGCCAGCGCGGGACGAAGGCGGCCCACACCAGCGCCGCCCCCTGCGTGAGGAAGGCCGAGCCGATGTCGCGGACGAAGTGCTCGTTCAGGGGTCCGAAGTCGGGCACCGCGGCCGGCAGGCCGGCGAACCAGCCGCCCGGACTGGCAAGCATCCACAGGGCGTTGGCGAGGTTGCCGACGCCGAGCACGACGAGCACCCAGCCGAGGGCGTCCAGGCGACTCGGGACGGTCTCCCTGCGCACGGGATCGGCGTGGCCACGCCGTTCCGCGTTCATCGACGTCGTCATCGTGCCGACCTCCTTCGGCGCGCAGTGTGCGCGCGGACGAGCTGCGCGAGCAGCGCGATGCCCTCGCGGATCGTTGCGGGCGTGAGCGGTGCAAAGGACAGGTGCAGGCAGTCGCCGCCGCGCCCGTCGACGTAGAAGGCGTCGCCGCGCACGATCGCCATCGACGCCTCCACGGCGGCGAGCGCGAGCGCGTCCGCGTCGACCTCCGGCGGCAGCGTGATCCAGATCCCGTGCCCGCCGCGCGGGCGCGTCCACGCGACGCCCTCCGGCATGTGCTCCTCGAGCGCGGCGAGCATGGCGGCGAGGCGCGCCGCGTATACCTTGCGCACCCCTCGCAGGTGACGCTCCAGGCCGCCGTGCTCGAGGAGCGTCGCGAGCGCCGCCTGCACGATGGCATTGGTCCCGACGTCGCCGTTCCAGCGCGCCAGCACCATCTTCTCGAGGAGCGGCGCCGCCGCGACCACGTAGCCCACCCGCAGTGAGGGGAAGAGCACCTTCGAGAAGGTGCCCGCGTAGATCACCTGTCCGGCGCGGTCGAGCGTCTTCAGCGCGGCGATCGGCACGCCCTCGTAGCGCAGCTCGCTGTCGTAGTCGTCCTCGAAGATCGGCACCTGGACCTCGTCGGCGAGCGCGAGGAGCGCGCGCCGGCGCTCGTCGCTCAGGACGGCGCCGGTGGGGCTCTGCGCCGCGGGGGTCGTGTAGACGAGCTTGGCGCGCCGCGCACGCAGGATGCGGGCGAGGTCGTCGACGCGCAACCCCTCGCGGTCGACGCGCACGCCGATGAGATGGGCCTGCGCCGCGGCGAAGGCCATGGCGGCGCCGAAGTATCCGGGCTGCTCCATCACGACCGTGTCGCCGGGGTCGAGGAGGACGCGCGCCACGAGATCGATCGCGTGCTGTCCGCCGTTCACGATCAGGACCTCGCGCGGCTCGCAGGCGATGCCGCGCGCGACGAGGTAGCGCGCGACCGCATGGCGGAGCGACGGCAGGCCGCGCGGATCCCGTTCGGCCGCGAGCGCGGGCAGGCGCGACCCGATGGCGTCGGCGAACGCCCGTTTGAGGTCGTTCGTCGGCAGGCTCTCGACATCCACCTGCCCACCGCGGAAATCGAAGCGCGGCGGCTTCGGGGCCGGGGATCGGAGGCCCGACGGCACGCCGAGCGCGCGGGCACGGGCCGCGAGCAGCCCCGACCAGACGAAGCCGCGGCTCTCGTCGGCCGCGAGCGGTGCCCGGCTGCTCGTCGAGCGGGGCGGGCGTGCGGCCACGAACGTGCCCTGGCCGACGTGCGCGACCAGGAGGCCCGCCGCGACGAGGTCGTCGTAGGCGAGGCTGACGGTCGTCCGGCTGAGACGGAGCGCGGCGGCCAGCTCGCGCGTCGCCGGCAGCTTGCCGCCGGCGGGAAGCCGATCGGCGTCGATCAGGTCGCGCAGATACGCGCCGAGCTGCCGGTACAATGGCCGTCCCTCGCGGCGGTCCGGGGTGAACGCGAGCTCGAGCACGGCGCGAGCCTAGGACCTGACCAATCGGTATGCAACGAGCCAATTGGTCCTAACCGGACGGTGCCAATCCGTCGAAGCGTGCGACCGTGCTCGACGGCGGGTCGGGGATGGTGCCGGCGAGTGCGTGCAAGGTTTTCACGCGTCGGGCACGCCGTTCCGGACGACGGCGCCCTGCGTCGTGCGGTGGAGACTCGGTCGGCGCGGGGAAAATGCGCGCGCCACCGGCGGCATGTCGCTTGCTCCGCTCCTCGGCAGGAGGGCAGCGCATGTATTACGGATACGGAGTCGGCGGCATCCTCGTACTGATCCTGTTGATCCTCTTGCTGACGGGGCGCATCTGACCAACGGTCGCGCGGCGCGCGCTCAGAGAAAGCGCTGCACGATCACGGGCGAGCCGGCCGGGAGCGAGACGGTCGCCGCGTCGACGCGTACCATCCCGTCGGCATGCACGAGGCTCGTGATCTCGGCCGAGCCGCCCGACGCGGGGTACGCGCTCCAGACGCCATCCTCGAGCACGAGACGCACGCGCACGAAATCGTCGCGGCCGGCAATCGACGTGACGCCGGTCGCGAGCCGCGCCGGCAGCCGTACGCGCGCAGTGAAGGCGGCCGCCAGCGGCTCGCCCCCGAGACGGCGAAGCAGCGGCGCGCCGAAGATCTCGAAGACGACGAGCGCCGATACCGGGTGCCCCGGCAGGCCGAGCACGGGCGTCGTGCCGACGCGCGCGATCACCGTCGGCTTCCCCGGCTTGATGCGGACGCCGTGGACGAGGAGGTGTGCGCCCGGCGCGCTGATGATGACCGCGGGCGTGAGGTCCTTGGTGCCGACGGAGCTGCCGCCGGAGAAGAGCACGAGATCGGCCCGGCGCAGCGCCGTCCGGAAGACCCGCGCGATGGTCGCCTGCCGGTCGGGGATGACGCCGCAGTCGATCGCCTCGCCGCCCTCGGCGGCGATCATGGCGCGCAGCGAGTACTGGTTGATGCTCCGCACCTGTCCCGGCCCGGGGGTCACGTCGGGCGGGACGATCTCGCTGCCGGTCGCGATGACGGCCACCCGCGGCCGGCGATGGACGAGCGCCCGGCTCACGCCGATGCCGGTGAGCGCCCCGACGTCGTGGGCGCGACAGCGGTGGCCGGCCGGGAAGAGCACGGCGCCGCGGCGCATGTCCTCGCCGCGCCGCATGACGTGCTGACCGGGCGCCGCGGCGCGCGTGATGTGGACGGTGCCGCCGGCCTCGCTCGTGTGCTCGACCATCACGACCGCGTCGGCGCCCGCAGGGATCATGCCGCCCGTCGGGATGCGCATGGCCTGGCCGCGCCGCAGCGGGCCCGGGGCGGGCGCGCCCATCTCGATCGCCCCCGCGACGCGCAGCGCGGCGGGCGCGGAGTCGCTCGCGCCCGCCGTGTCGGCGGACCGGACCGCATATCCATCCATGTAGGCACGGGCGAAATGGGGAACGTCGAGCGCGGCGCGAGCCGCGCGTGCCAGGACGCGTCCGGCGAGATCCTCGACGGGGACGAGCTCCGTGGCGACCGGACGGAAGCGGCGCAAGGTCGCGAGCGCCTCGTCGCAGCTCACGAGCGGGAAGCGGCTCGCCGTTCCCGTGTGCGGATCCGGCAGCGCGGTGACGCCGGGCGCCGCCCTGCGCGGCCCGCTCGATCGGGCGGCGGGCCGATGGCCGCGACCGCTCATCGGGCGAGCGTCGCGTGCAGCTGGCACGGCATCTCGCGCCGGACGCGGGCGACGCGCTCGGGGTCGAGCTCGGCGACGATGACCTGCTCACCGTCCCCCGCGCGCGCGACGATGACGCCCCAGGGATCGACGATCATCGAGTTGCCGTAGTCCGGGAAGCCGTACGGGCTCTTCCCCGCCTGGTTCGGTGCGATCACATAGGCCTGATTTTCGATGGCGCGCGCGCGCAGCAGCGGCTCCCAGTGCGCCGCGCCGGTGTAGAAGGTGAACGCCGAGGGCACCGTCAGGATGGACGCGCCCGCCGCCGTCAGCCGCCGGTACAGCTCGGGGAAGCGCAGATCATAGCAGATGCTGAGGCCGATCTGGCCGAGCGGTGTCGCCGCCGTCACGACCTCGTGTCCGTGCGCCCGGGTGTCCGACTCGCGCACGCTCACCTCGCCCGGCAGATCGACGTCGAAGAGATGGATCTTGCGGTAGCGGGCCGCGATCGACCCGTCGGGCAGGATCAGCAACGAGGTGTTGTAGCTCTTCGCCGCGTCCGCGGCCTGCTCGAGAAACGAGCCCGCGACGAGGACGATCTTCAGCTCGGCGGCGAGGGCGCAGAGGAGATCGCTCACCGGCCCCGGGATGGGTGTGACCGAGGCCGTCTCGTCGGCGCGCAGGCCGCGCCACGCGAACACCTCGGGGAGGACGACCAGGGCGGCGCCCCGCCGTGCCGCCTCGGTCGTGAGGGTGCGCGCGCGGGCGAGATTCGCGGCGACGTCCGGGCCCGTGCGCATCTGCACGGCCGCCACGAGCTGTTTCATCATGGTGCAGGTAGTCTAGCAGAGGCCCTCCGGGCCACAATCGGCTCCGCGGCCTTCCGCCACCCGAGATTCTTTTGCGCGACGGCCATTTAGCCGGATTTCGGAGGGCCGATCGTCGCTTGATCACGCGGTGCGCCGTGTGGTACGCGAGCGGTCGGACGTGTGCACACCCTCAAGCTCGAAACCGGGTCGCAGATGGAGATGATCGATGTCACCGCAGGGGTTCGTCGCATGGTGAAGGAGACGGGCGTCAGCCGCGGTATCTGCCATCTCTACGTGCCGCACACGACCGCCGCGATCACGATCAACGAGAACACCGATCCGAACGTCCGCAAGGACATGCTGAACGAGCTGCTGAAGACCGTCCCGCTCCATGACGAATACCTCCATGCCGAAGGCAATGCCGCCGCTCACATCCTCTCCTCGCTGCTCGGCCCGTCGGAGAGTGTCTTCGTCGAGAACGGCAAGCTCGTGCTGGGGACGTGGCAGGCGATCTACTTCTGTGAATTCGATGGCCCGCGATCGCGGACGGTTCTCCTCCGCGTCTCGGCCGATTGAGGAGGCCCGACCGTGAGCCAGCCTAACGCCGTTCGTCTGATCAAGCGCTACGGGAACCGCAAGCTCTACGACACGCTCGAGAGCCGGTACATCACGCTCGAGGAGATCGCGCGCTTGGTCCGGGGCGGCAGCGACGTCAAGGTGATCGACAACGAGAGCGGCGACGACCTCACCGCGATCACCTTCGCGCAGATCATCCTCGAGGAGGAGAAGCGCCACGCGAGCCTGCTGTCGCTCGGCCTCCTGCGCGACCTCATCAAGGGCGGCGAGGAGACCCTGGCGCAGGTGCGGTCGCGCGTCGACAAGGGCATCGAGGCGATCGGCTCGATGGGCGAGGCGGCGCAGCGTCGGATGCAGGAGCTGGTGGGCGGCCGGGCGCCGGCGGAGCACGCCAACAGCGGCGAGCACGTGGCGCACGCCGTCAACTCCGTCGAGCCCGCCGGCAAGGGCTTCTTCGACGATCTGCTGACGGCGCCGCAGCGGCGCCTCGAGTCGCTGACCCGCAGCATCGAATCCTCCGTCGGCCGCATCACCGGTCATCCGGCGTTCCAGAACGAGGTGCGCCGGATCGAGCGCTCGATCAAGAAGCTCGAGGAGCGGCTCGCCCGCCTGCGGCGCCAGGAGATCGGCTCGGGGCCGACTGCCTAGCGGCAGAGGAAGAGCGGGGAGGGGGAGTTCCGCAGCACGTACTCGGTGGTGCTGCCGAGCACCATCTCGATGATGCGGCTGTGCCCATAGGCGCCGATGAAGAGCAGGTCGAACGCCTGCTCGCCCATCACGTCGAGGATCGTCTCGTTGGCGTAGCCGCTGCGCACGAGGAACTCGCAGGCGATGGAGTACGCGCCGAGATAGCGTCGCGCCTCTTCCAGCACCTTCTGGGCAGCGCCGTCGTCCTTGCCGACGTGCAGCACGCCGAGCGGCAACGCGAGTGCCACGGCGAGCTCGGCGGCCTCGCGCATCGCCGCCGCCGCACGCTGGCTGCCATCGTACGCCAGCAAGGGGCGCGTGATCGGCCGGAACTGCACCGGGCAGACGAGGACCGGCTTCGGGCACTTGCGGGCCACGCTCTCCGTGGTGCCGCCGAGCAGCCCGGTCGAGAAGCGCTCGTTCAGTCCGCGATGCCCGACGATGACGATGTCGGCCATCCGCGCCTGCTCGCAGAATCTCGTTGGCGACGATGCCGGTGAGGAGCTGCGAATCTCCGCGCAGCCCGCGCGCCTGACATTCCTCGAGGAAGCCGTCGAGCAGCGTGCGGCCGCGTTCGTGCAGCGCCTCGCGCATCTTCGAGGAGAAATCGAGGTAGGGCTCGAAGCCCATCGAGCCGGAGATGTCGTGCAGGAACGAGCCCGATCCCTCGATCGACACCACGTCGATGACGTGCAGGCCCGTGACCGTGGCCTGCAGCCGCTCGGCCAGCCACAGCGCGTACTGCGACGCCGTGTGCGAGTGCTCCGAGCCGTCGAGGGCGACGAGGATGCTCTTGATCATGGCCGCTCCGGCTGATTTATCATTGTAATTCCAGGCAGTCCACGCGAAGCCAATGAAGCAGACCAAGCTGAATGCCGCCCTCGAGGCGACCCTACAGGAGCTGAAGAGCGTGGCACAGGCGCTCGGCTTCGAGGTGCGAGAGGAGGAGTTGCTGCGCGAGGTCGGATACCGGCCGCGCAGCGGCGTCTGCCGGGTCGGCAGCACGCGCGTCATCCTCCTCGATCGCCGCGCCAGTGGGGAGGAGCGGATCGACGCGCTCTGCGCCGTGCTCGCGACGCAGGATCTCGAACGGGTGTTCCTCTCGCCGGCGTTGCGGATGCGTCTCGCTCCCCGCTCGGCGGCGGGCGCCGAGTCCCGCCCGGGATGACCGTCAGCCACCGCGTCCAGGGTGATCGGTTCGCGGCGTTCAAGAACGCCCTCAAGGAGCGCAACCTCAAGTCCACCTCGCAGCGTGACGACATCGCGCGCGTCTTCTTCGCGAGCAATCGTCACATCAGCGTCGAGGAGCTGTACCGCGACGTCCGCAAGGTCAATCCGCGGGTCGGCTACGCCACCGTCTATCGCACCGTCCGGCTCCTGCGGGAGTGCAATCTCGCGGCGGAACGCCATTTCCACGACGGCGAGGCCCGGTTCGAGAACGTCGCCGAGGAGCAGCACCACGATCATCTGATTTGCGAGCGGTGCGGGCGCATCGTCGAGTTCTCGAACGCCGAGATCGAGGAGCTGCAGGAACGGGTGGCACGGACGCTCGATTTCGTGATCAGCGGCCACAAGATGGAGCTGTACGGCATCTGCGGTGACTGCCGCCTCGGGCGCCGGTCACGACGGCCGCCGCGCGGCGAGCCGCACGTGTTCCGCAGCTAGGAGACGCTCGCCGGCGTCAGCGGGTGTGCTGGATCAGCAGGGTCGGCAGGCGGTCCGGCCACTTCACGGTCGCGACCCGCGTCGCCGGAGCGAGCCCGGGACGCGGATCGCTCGCCGGGAGACCTCCGGCCCTGACGCGCGCCACCGCGGCGTCGCAGTCGCCGACCGTATAGGCGATTCCCCACGGCCGCTCGCCGCGCTCGCCGGCGCCGCCGGCGAGCGGTGCCACCAGCTCCAGCGTGACGCCGCCGAGACGAAGGCCGACGTTGACGGTGCCGCGCTCGGGGAACTCGCGTCGCCAGCGTTCGGGAAGCGCGAACGCGTCGCGCCAGAGGCGGAGCGCGGCGACGAGATCGTCGCTGAACAGCACGAGGTGATCCACGGCGGCGACCGCGGCCGCCGGATCGCCGCGCCAGGGCGCCGGAGGGATGGTCCCGTCTTCGTGATGGACCGCAAAGACGTTCACCCCGCGCGTGTGCTCGCGCGCGATGGGTAGGAGGCGGGCGGTGCGTGCGCCGCCGTCGGGCGCCGTCGTGGTGACCCGGGTGGGCTCCCCGACCGGCAGCGCGGCGGCGCGCAGGGCGCGTGCCGTCTCCCCGAGATCGTCGCTGCCGAGCGCCAGCGCGAGCAGCCCCTCGGGCCTGCGCTCCAGGAACGCCGTCAGGGCGGCCGCCGGCGGAGACTCCGGCGGCGTGCCGTCGAGCGCGAGGAGCTCGAGGTAGCAGTTGGCGAGCGCGAAGACGACGTTGCGCGTGCCGAGCGTCGCGTGCGCGCCGCGCGTCGAGGGATCGCGGCCGAGGAGGACGCGGTAGTCGCGCTCCGCGGCCGCCAGATCGCGCACGGCGATGACCAGGTGGTCGACGCGCGCGAACGGGGGAGCGGGCATGCGGCGGCTATCCCAGAGGGCGGGGGGCGAGTCAACGCGGCGTCGGCGCTTGACAGCCCGCGCGGCGGTCCACTAGAAGTCTCCAACGAAAATGAAAATCATTCTCAATTGGTTCGCGCGGTGGGCGCCCGTGCGCTTGCGTCGCGCCGCAGCGATCACGGCCTGGGCGGCGGTTGCGCTCGGCGCGGCGCGAGCGGGCGGTGCGGCCGGGCCTCCGCCGGGCGCGTCCGAGCCGCCGACGATCGAGCGCGCCGAGCTGGTCATGGGCACGGTGGCCCGCGTCGCCCTGCCGCCGCGGCTCGCGACTGCTCGCACGTTCGAGGCCGCGTTTGCCGCTCTGCGCGAGGTCGACGCGACCATGAGCCTCTATCGCGAGGACAGCGAGCTGGTGCGGGTGAACGCCCGCGCCGCGGACCACCCCGAGCCCGTCGACGCGCCGCTCTTCGCGCTGCTCGTGCGCGCCCGGGAGCTCGGCATCGAGAGCGACGGCGCCTTCGACGTCACCGTGCTGCCGCTGCTCCGGCTGTGGGGCGCGTATCCCGAGCTGGGGTATCTCGGCGCGGGCAGCCGCACCGCCGTCGGCATCGAGGGGCTCCGTCTCGACGCGGCCGCACGCACCGTCGGCTTCGCGCGGCCCGGCATGGGCCTCGATCTCGGCGGCATCGCCAAGGGATGCGCGCTCGACCGCGCCCGCGCGGCGCTGGCGACCCGCGGCGTCGATCGGGCGCGGCTCGATCTCGGTGGAGATCTCGCATTCGTCGGCGCCGGGCCGCAGGGCGTCTGGCGCGCGGCCGTTCGCGATCCCGACGCTCCCGACCGGCCGCTCGGCGTGCTCGTGGTGGGGGCGGATGCGAGCCTCTCGACGTCCGGCAACTACGAACGCGATTTCGCGCGCGAGGGGTGGCGCGCGCGGAGCCACCTGTACGACCCACGCACCGGACGACCGGTCACGCGCGACGTCGCGGTCACCGTATGGTCACCCGACGCGACCGCCGCGGATGCGCTGTCGACGGCGCTGGTCGTCCTGGGCCGCGAGCACGGCGCCGCGTTGCTGGCGCGCGAGCGCGGCGCGGGCGCGCTCTTCGCGGAGCGCCGTCCGGGTGAGACCGCCCGACGCATCAGCTTCGCGGGACGTCCGCCGCTCGGCTGGATGCCGAGCGGCGGCGCCGCGCCGACATCCGCCACGGATGAAGGAGACGCTCGATGACCGGCCTGCCGCGCCTACCCCTCCTGCTGCTCGCCGCCGCGCTGCTCACGCCCGCAGGGCCCGTGCCGGCGCACGCCGAGGCCGATCCACGCATCCGCGCGTACGAGCGGCAACTCGAGCAGATGCAGCAGCAGATGGACCAGTTGCGCGCCGAGCTCCGTGCGCTGGAGAAGGAGCGCGGCACCACGCCCAAGGCCGGGCCGTCGACGGCCACGAAGGAGGCGGCGCCGCCGGCCGCGGCGACTGCGGCCCCGGCGGCGGCCGCCGCCGAGCAGGACCGCAAGATCGATGTGCTCGCGCACGAGGTCGAAGGCCTGAAGAGCAAGATCGTGCTGCCCGAGGGCAAGGCGCTGAAGAGCGCCTACGGCTTCGGACCGGCGGCCTCGAAGATCTACCAGGCCGAGCGCGGTCTCTCGATCGGCGGCTACGGCGAGTTCACCTACGAGAACCTGGTGAACGATCAGCATGGCGCGAAGGACCGCTTCGACCTCGAGCGCTTCGTGCTCTACACCGGCTACAAGTTCACCGACCGCATCCTGCTCAACTCGGAGATCGAGTTCGAGCACGCGACGACCGAGGACACGCCGAGCTCCGATGACGGCTCGGTGTCGGTCGAATTCGCCAATCTCGACTTCTTCCTGTGGAAGCCCCTGAACGTCCGCGTGGGCCTGTTGCTCGTGCCGATGGGCTTCCTCAACGAGATGCACGAGCCGCCTTTCTACTACGGGGTCTTCCGGCCCGAGGTGGAGCGCGAGAAGATCATTCCCAGCACCTGGGCGGAGGGCGGCTTCGGCTTCTTCGGGACGCTCGCGCCCGGGCTCGACTATCGCGCGTACCTGCTGACGTCGCTGAATGCCAAGGGCTTCGCCCCGGACGGGCTCGGTGAGGCGCGGCAGAAGGGGAAGAACGCGTTCGCCGACGATTTCTCGGGCACCGTGCGCCTCGACTACGCGCCGTTCCCGGGCGCCGTGATCGGGGCGTCCTTCTGGGCCGGCGACTCGGGTCAGAACCAGACGTTCGACGGCGAGAAACCCGACGTGTTCACGCTCATCTGGGAGGCGCACGCCCAGTTGAACTACCGCGGCGTCCACTTCCGTACCCTCGGCGCGTTCGACAACGTCAGCGACGCCGCCACCGTGAGCCGCGATCTGGGCGAGACGATCGCCGAGCACTCGTTCGGCTACTACGCCGAAGTCGCGTACAACGTCCTGCCATGGATCTTCCCCGACAGCGATCAGTCGTTCGAGCCGTTCTTCCGCTACGAGATCTACGACACGCAGGACGGCATCCCGAAGGGCTTCGCCCGCGTCCCCGGTCAGAACGTCCAGCTCTACAGTTTCGGCGCGTCGTACAAGCCGCATCCCCAGGTCGTCTTGAAGATGGAGTACCGCGACTTCGACGCGGGCTCGAAGGCGCCGATTCCGGACGAGTTCGACCTCGGAGCCGGCTTCATCTTCTGATGCTCCGCTGGCTGTGTTTCATCGCGCTCGCGGTCCTGACGCCGGCGCCCGCGCCCGCCGTCGTCTTCCATGCCAAGGACGAGGCGCTGGCGCTCGCGTTTCCCGGTGCCGATCGCGTGGACGACAAGGCCGTCATCCTCACCGACGCGCAGAAACAGGAGATCGAGAAGCGCGCGCACGCGCCGGTCGAGTCGTCCCTCTGGACCGTCTACACGGGCTGGCGCGGCACGGAGCTGCTCGGCTACGCGGTGATCGACACCCACGACGTCCGCACGCTTCCCGAGGCGGTGATGGTCGTGCTCTCTCCGGCGGGCGAGGTGCGGCGCGCCGAAGTCCTGGCGTTCTACGAGCCGCCCGAGTACGCGCCGACCGAGCGCTGGGCGAAGCAGTTCGAGGGCCGCAGGCTGGACGACGACCTGAAGCTCGGCGCAGGCATCCAGGGCATCACGGGGGCCACGTTGACCGCGACCGCGATGACCGCCGGCGTCCGCCGGGCGCTCGCCCTCTACGGCGTGCTGCGCGACGCAGGGGTGCTGGCGAAACCGTGCACGGAGGCCGCATGCGGTTCACGGTGACGCCGGATTGGCGTGACAATCGCCTGCTGAAGCTCGTCCTCGCGTGGTTCCTCATCTACGTCGCGCTCTTCTGGACGACGAACGGGTTGCTCTACTTCGCGAAGATGGGTCTCACCCCGCAGTCGGTGGTGGCGTATTACCGCGGCGACGAGGAGCGATTCCTCCAACCGCGCAGCTATCAAGGCATGCTCGAGATCGCGCACTTCCACCTCTTCGCGATGGGCATCCTGGTGCTCACGATGACGCATCTGCTGCTGTTCGTGCCCATCACCACACGGACGAAGGCGTGGATCGTCTGCCTGTCGTTCGCGAGCGCCGTGGGCGACGAGGCCGCCGGATGGCTCGTCCGCTTCGTCGCGCCGGCGTTTGCCTATCTCAAGATCGCGTCCTTCCTCACCTTGCAGGCGACGTTGGCGTTCATGGTGATCGCGGTCACGTGGGCGCTCGCGACGGCGCAGCGGAACGCATACCGCGATGGCGGCGACGATCCCGAGGACGACGAGGACGCGTGAACGTGCCCGCGCGAACGTTGAAGGCGGCCTCCCCCGCGGTGTAAGTGCGGGCGAGTGACCGCACCGGCCGCGCGGCGTCTGCCCCGCCAGCTCGACGTCCTGCAAGTCTATCGCGGCATCGCTGCGCTGCTCGTCGTCCTCTACCACCTGACGTGGTGGGGTGGCGGACGCGCCTATCTGCAATTGCCGGACTGGACGCCGGGACTTCCCCCGGGCACGCCGGCAGGGCTCTTCCGCTTCGGCCACAGCGGCGTCGACTTCTTCTTCACCTTGAGCGGGTTCGTCATGGTGTGGGGGTATGGCGCGTACGCCGGCGACATCCGGCGGCTCGGCCGGTTCTTCTGGTCGCGCTTCACGCGCATCTATCCCACCTACTGGGCGATCCTCGCCCTCACCATGGCGTATCTCCTCACCCACCACGGGGTGAACGACGGGGCGCTCGGCCACGACGCCGTCGTGCGCGGAATCCTGCTGGTCGGCAATGGCCCGTGGCAGATCCCGCCGTCGGGAACGCTGCCCTTCGAGCTGGCGCTCTACGTGTTCTTCGGCCTGCTCTTCGTCGTCGGCTGGATCCCGTTCGTCCTGGCGGCGCTCGCCTGGTGCGGGATGATCGTCGCGCAGTGGTACGGCTGGACGCACATGGCGAGCTACCCGACGTGGCTCTCGACGTCGATGCTCGAGTTCTTCCTCGGCAGCGCCGGTGCGCTGTTCATCCGCCGCGTGCAGCCGCGGGTGTCGGGCTGGTGGCTCGCCGCGGCGGCGGTGCTGTGCATGGCGGTCGGCGTCTTCGACTCGGTGCAGTCGGCGCTCGACCAGCACCACAACATCCGGAACTTCGCCGTGCCCTACCTCCTGCTGATCGTCGTGGGCGCGGCCTACGACCTCGGCGGCCCGCGCCGCTATCCGCGTCCGCTGATGCTGATCGGCGACGCGTCCTATTCCATCTACCTCAGTCATTTCTACCTGATCTGGGAGATCAACGGCTGGGCATACCGGCGTGACCTCGCCGGCCGGATCGGCCTCGACGGACAGAAGACGGTCGTCCTGGTCGCGGTCGTCGCGGTCGGTGTCGGGTGCTGGGCCTTGATCGAGCGGCCGCTGCTGCGCTGGTCCGGGCGCCGGGGGTCCCGGGTGACGGGCTCGTGACGCAATCGGGCTTCCGGACGCGAGGTCAGCCCGGCTTGGAAGTCGTCCCCTACGTGAGCACGTAGCGGACGGCGCCGCACAGACAGCTTCCCGTCACATGCATGCCTCGCCTCGTCATGCGGTGAACTGCCGAATATTCGCTCGACCCCGGCCCCGCTATCGAGGCAGCCGCTCGACGTTCCGTGCGAGCGCTTCCCTGGCGCCGCCGAGCTTCGGCGTGCCGTGGGCGGAGATCAGGTTGTCGAAGTCGAGCGCGAGGATGCGCTCGAAATCGGGACGCACGCTGCCGCCCGGCGGCGTGACCGCCTTCAGCCAGATCGGCCCGATCACGCACGGCGTGAAGAACCCCATCGGGTACATGACGAGCTTCCCGAGCAGCGAGAGCAGCGGATCGCGGTCGTAGTGCTGCACGCTGTCGCAGGTCACCAGCAAGCGGTGCTGCGGCAGATGGACGGCGCACTCGGCTTGCGTTGCGTTCTTGAAGATCACGACGCGAGCACCGGGGATCGGGAAGGGGCCGTCCTCGCTGACGCTCCGGCTGAATCGCGGCTCGGGGTACGTCTGCCCGCCGGGCACGCCCCAGAACTCGACGCCGAACTTGTCGACGTAGTAGCCGTCGTCGCGGCCGTGGTACGTGCCGAGCCGCACGGCATGCTTGAACGGCGCCTTCGCCAGCAGCTCGGCCTCCGCCGCCTCGCTCAACCGTACGGGGTTCAGCAGGACCCAGCCGTCGGCGGCGCGCACCGCGACCATATTGCGACTGAACGTGATGCTCAGCCCCATCGGAATCGACATGGCGTTGGCGCTGGCCGCGAGCCACACGTCCGGAAGGCACTCGCGCAGCGGCAGATGGCGCGAGGCCGGCGGGTGCTGGCTCATGGCGCGCACCATAGGTCGCGCGCGGGGGTGACGCAACGAAACGACCGGCCGGTCAGACGGCCGGAAGCCGGAACACGCGCGCGGCATTGGCGCTGGTGCGCGCCGCGATCTCGACGAGCGGCCGGCCGCAGGCGCGCGCGATCTCGTCGGCGACGTGACGGACGAGCGCCGGCTCGTTGCGCTTGCCGCGATGAGGGATCGGCGCGAGGAACGGGGCGTCGGTCTCGATCAGCAGGCGGTCGAGCGGCACGGTCCGCGCCACGGCGCGCAGGGCGCCGGCGGTCTTGAACGTGACGATGCCGGAGAACGAGAGCGTGAAGCCGAGGGCGAGGCACGCCTCCGCCTCCGCGGCCGTGCCGCTGAAGCAATGGATGACGCCGCCGACCGCGGCGGCATCCTCTTCGCGCAGGATGGTCAGCAGATCCGGATAGGCGTCGCGGCAGTGGATCACGAGCGGCAGGCCGGCGCGGCCCGCCTCGCGGACGAAGCGGCGGAGGTGCGTGCGCTGCGTCTCGGGCGTCGAATGCTCATAGTAGTAGTCGAGCCCGGTCTCGCCGACCGCGACCACCTTCGGATGGCCCCACAGCTCGCGCAGCGTGACGTACGTGTCGTCGACGATCTCGCTGGCATCGTGGGGATGCACGGCGACGGCGGCGAAGATGTCGCGATCGGTCTCGGCGATCGCCACCGCGGCCCGATTGCTCGCCAGTGGCCCGCCGGCGCCGATCGTGATCAGGCGCTGGACGCCGGCGGCGCGCGCGCGCGCGATCACGGCGTCCCGGTCGTCGTCGAACGCCGTCTGGTCGAGATGGCAGTGCGAGTCGATCAGCGGGACGATCGTGTCGGGCGGGCGCAGATCCGCGGGACGCGGCCGCGCCGCGACCGTGTCCTTGGCCATCACGTGTCGGCGACGTCGATGCGCGGGAACAGCACGACGGGCGGCTGCACCACGTGGCCGGGCGGGAACGCCGCGCCCCACGCGACGCCGGGCAGCGACAGCGCGTCGGCGGGCAAAGCGAGCAGGCCGCGCATGCGCTCGGCGGTCTCCGGCAGGAAGGGGGCCGCGAGCTGCGCCGTGACGCGCAATGCCTCGAGCAGGTTGTGCAGGATCGTGCCGACGCGCGGGCGCTCTGCCGGGTCCTTCGCGAGCGTGAACGGCGCGGTCTCGACGATGTACTTGTTGGCGTGATCGGCGGCGCGCCAGATCGCCTCGAGCGCGCGCGCGAGCATGAGGTCGCCGACCTGCGCCTCGACCTCGACCGCCGCCGCCGCGAACGCCGCCCGGAGCCCCTCGTCCTCCGGCCGCGGCGCGCTGCGCGGCTGCACCACGCCCTGGAAGTAGCGCTGCTGCATCGACAGGGTGCGGCTCACCAGGTTGCCGAGGTTGTTCGCGAGGTCGGCGTTGATGCGGGTGACGAGCCCGTCCTCGCGGAAGTCGGCATCGAGGCCGAACACGCTCTCGCGCAGCAGCACGTAGCGGAACGCATCCATGCCGTAGCGCTCCTTCATCTCGAGCGGGCGGACGACGTTGCCGAGGCTCTTCGACATCTTGTCGCCGTCGACGGTCCAGTAGCCGTGGACGTTCAGGTGCTCGTACAACGGCAACCCCGCCGCCATCAGCATGGTGGGCCAGTAGACCGCGTGCGGCTTCAGGATGTCCTTGGCGATGAAGTGGTTGGCGACGGGCCAGAGCGCCTTGAAACGTTCGTCACCGAGCTCCCGCACCGCCGTCACGTAGTTGATGAGCGCGTCGAACCAGACATAGGTGACGAAGCGATCGTCGAACGGCAGCTCGATGCCCCATGTGAGGCGCGCCTTCGGGCGCGAGATGCAGAGGTCCTCGAGCGGCTCGCGCAGCATCGCCAGCACCTCGTTGCGATAGCGCTCCGGCCGCACCATTCCCGGCCGCTCGTGCAGCGCCGCGAGCAGACGCTCCTGGTACTTCCCCATGCGGAAGAAGTAGTTCTCCTCCTCGATCCACTCCGGCGTCGTGCGGTGATCGGGGCAGCGCCCGTCGACCAGCTCCTTCTCCGTATAGAAGCGTTCGCAGCCGGTGCAGTACAGGCCGCCGTATTTGCTGAAATAGATGTCGCCGCTGTCGTACACCTGCTGCAGGATCCCGCGGACGGTGCGTACGTGGTCGGGGTCGGTCGTGCGGATGAAGCGATCGTAGGCGAGGCCGCACGCCTCCCACGTCCGCCGGAACGCGCCGCTGATGCGGTCGGCGTATGCCTTCGGCTCCTCGCCCGCGGCCTCCGCCGCCTGCGCGATCTTGTCGCCGTGCTCGTCGGTGCCGGTGAGGAAGTACGTCTCGACGCCGCGCTGGCGGTAGAAGCGCGCCATCGTGTCGCAGATGAGGATCGTGTAGGCGGAGCCGAGGTGCGGCTCGGCGTTCACGTAGTAGAGCGGCGTCGTGATGTACACGCGGCTGCGGGACGACGGCGCCGTGCCGTCGGGCCCCGGCGCGGAGGACGCGTCGCTACTCGGCACGCTTCTCGACGAGGTCCTCGAGCGTGACCTCCACCTCGACGCCATCGTCGGCGCGTCGCACGACGGCCGTCTGGCGCAGGACGTTCTGTCGCACGACCTCGCCGTCGCCCTTCACGGAGGTGACGGCCGCGCCCACCCGGGGCAGGGCGCGGCGCAGCTCGAGATAGGTGTCGTACTCGTACCGCAGGCAGCACTTCAGCCGCCCGCACATGCCCGAGAGCTTCGAGGGATTGAGCGACAGCCCCTGCTCCTTCGCCATCTTGACGGACACCGCCTGGAACTCGCGCAGCCACGTGGAGCAGCAGAGCTCCCGCCCGCACGGGCCGATGCCGCCGACGAGCTTGGTCTCGTCGCGGGCGCCGATCTGCTTCATCTCGATGCGGGTGTGCAGCGCCTGCGCCAGGTCGCGGACCAGCTCGCGGAAATCCACACGCCCCTCGGCGGAGAAGTAGAAGATCGCCTTGCTGGCGTCGAACAGGTACTCGACCTGTACGAGCTTCATCGGGATCTGGCGCTCGCGGATGCGCACGAGGCACATGCGCCGGGCGTCCTGCTCGCGCTGCAGATTGACCTCGAGGCGGGCGAGATCGCGGGCGTCGGCCTTGCGCAGCACCTTCGGCGGCCGGCGGTCGCCGGGCGTAGCCGCGGACGGTTGCGGCGCACGCGCGACGGTGCCGAGCGCGGCCCCGCGCTCGTTCTCGACGACGACGAGATCTCCACGGGTGAGCAGCAGGCCGCCGGCATCGAACTCGAACGCCTTGCCGGCCGTCCGGAACGTGACGTCCACCATCGTCAGGGGAGGGGCGGTCGGCCCGGGAGTGCGTTCGCCGGTCGGTTCCATCGTCTTCAGGCGGTGAGCTCGAGCAGCATACGGATCAGGGTCAGGTTGCGATTGGCGTTCTGACGCAACGCCGTCATCGTACCATACGTGATCTCGAGATTGCGAAGCGTCGCCGCCGGCGCGAGCGCCGGCATCTGCGCCGCCAGATCGGCGTTGTGCAGCTCGGTGTCGCCGCCGAGCAGGCCGCGGCGCAGGACGTCGCGGTACCAGGACATGATGACGCTCAGCACCGGCGCCAGGTCCTTGTGCTCGCTCGCGAGATTCTGCGCCAGGTCCGCGATCGCCTTGAAGCCGCCGCGGCGGGCTGCCACCAGGCGCGCCAGGATCTCGGGGCGCCGCTCGGCGAAGAACTGCCGGTCGAGCGCCAGCGCCTGGCCGGCGCTGCCCTCGGCGAATGCCGCGAGTGCGAGGGCCTCCGCCGAGGCGTGGCCGTGGGCCTCGAGGATCGCGACGATGTCGCCCATGGGCAGGGGCGCGAAGGTGATCCGCTGGCAACGCGAGAGGATCGTCGGCGTGAGCGCCTCGGCGTTCACCGCGACCAGGATCAGGACGGTGTGGCCGCCCGGCTCCTCGAGGGTCTTCAGCAGCGCGTTCTGCGCCTGCAGGGTGAGACGCTCGGCATCGTTCACGATCCCGATCTTCGGATGCGTGCTCATCGAGCGGAAGCCGAGCTCGCGCTGCAGCTCGCGCACCTGGTCGATCGAGATGTCGCGCCGCTCCTCGCTCGGTCCGAGAATGACGTGCACGTCGGGATGGGTGCCGGCGGCGATCGTGCGGCAGGCGTCGCACGCGCCGCACGCCTCGAACGGCTGGACCTCGCAGTGCAGCCCGAGCGCGAGGGCGCGGGCCGTCGCGAGCTTGCCGATGCCGGCGGGCCCGGCGAACAGCAGCGCGTGGGCCAATCGCCCGCTCTCCCATCCGCGACGGAGAAAGGAGATCGCCCGCGCCTGACCGCGGATCTCCGCGAGGCGGCGCACGCGTGCCGGCGCCGCGGGCGGCCGTCGCGGTCGGGGAGTCGCCTTGGGCCGCTCGGGGGGGGTCCGAGCGGCCGTCATGCGCGTCGCTCGGTGAGCCAGGGGTCGACGATCGCGGCGATCTCGTCGCGCACGTGGGCGATGTCGGCGGTGGCGTCGATACGCCGCACGCGCTGCGGCTCGGCCTCCGCGAGCGCGAGGAACCCGGCGCGCACGCGCTCGTGGAACGCGGCGTCGAGCGCGTGGTAGCGGTCGGCGGCGGCGTGCAGGCGTGCGCTCGCGACCACGATCGGACAGTCGAGGAGCAGGGTGAGATCGGCGGCAAGACCGTCGCGACTCTCCGCATCCCAGCGGCGCACGCGCGCGACGTCGCCGTTGCGGCCGTATCCCTGGTACGCCACGGTCGAGTCCGAGAACCGGTCGCAGAGCACGATGGCGCCGCTCGCGAGCGCCGGCTGGATGACGCGCCGGACGTGCTCGACGCGATCGGCGAGGAAGAGCAGGAGCTCGGTCGACGGCTCGAGCACCATGTCCGACTCGAGGAGCAGGCGGCGGATTTCGCGTCCGAGCGGCGTCGCGCCGGGCTCGCGCGTCGTGACGACCCCACGGCCGCGCGCGCGCAGGTGCCGGGCGAGCAGGCCGATCTGCGTGCTCTTGCCCGCGCCGTCGACACCCTCGACGGTGATGAACGTGCCGGTAGTCGTCGATGGATTCGCCAGGACGGAGCCTCCGCGAAAGCCGCGACTCTACCGGGCGATGGCGGAGCGGTCCAGGCGTCGTCGGCGTCTCCGGCTGCTCGAGCCGCGGAGGAGGGCTCAGCTGCGCGGTGGCTGCGAGCCCGCGTCCTGCGTCGAGGCGGGGCGCTCGCCGAGGACGAGACGGACGCCGTAGATCAGCTGCTGCGACGAGAACGGCTTGGTGATGTAGTAGTCGGCGCCTTCCTTGTAGCCGGTCAGCACGTCCGCGTCCCGGCTCTTGGCGGTGATGAGGATGACCGGGATGTCGGCCGTCGCGGCGCTGCCCTTCAACTGGTTCAGCACCTCGATGCCGCTCATCTCCGGCATCATGATGTCGAGGAGCACGCAATCCGGCGGTGCCGCCGCGATCAGCTCGAGCGCGCGGCGCCCGTCGTGCGCGGTCTCGACGATGTAACCCTTCGCCGTGAGAAAGCTCGCGGTGATCTGGGCGACGTCCTCGTTGTCGTCGACCACCAGAATGCGTTCGCTCATCGGGACCTCCTCGTGTCTTGCCTAGAAGAGCTCGCGCACCGCGAGCACCCGGGCGCGCGCCGGAAGCGGCGCCACCCGCGCGGCCAAGGCGATCCCGTCGCCGCTGGCGTGGACGGCGCCGCTGCCGCGGACGTCGAGCGCCGGCTCACCGGCGGCCCAGAGCGCGCCGCAGACGCGCAGCTCACCACTCGCGGTGACCTCGACCCCGCCGGCCGCGGCGACCACGCCGCTGAAATCGAGACGACCGGTGATCCGCAGATGGCCCGTGGCGAACAGGGCTCCGGCGCCGCTGCTGGCGCCGTCGACCTCGGCGTCGCCGTCGAGGATGGTGAGCTGCGGCGCGTCCGTGGTCCCGAGAACGGACGGGACCGGCGACGGCGGCACATGCACCGCCGATGCGACGGTCCGGAGCGCGGTCAGATCCGGAGCGGCGCGCCGGACGATGCTCGGCGCTCCACCGGCACCGTCGATCTGTGCGGGATCGCCGAGCGCCGGCGGTGCCGCCGCCGGCGGCAGCGCGACGCCCGCGCGGGGGGAGAAGCGACCCACCATGGTACACGCAGTGTCCACCGACCCGTCGTGACCGTCTAGACGAAAACCGCCTGTCAGATTGCTGACACCGCCGGCGAGGGTTGCGGCGCCGGGGAGGAACGGCACGGATTCGCGGCCGATGACGGCTTCGAGACGGCGGCGCACCGGCGGCGGACCGGCGGCGGTGACGTCGGCGATGATCGTCGCGTTCACGTCCACCGTGGGATCGTCGGGGTCATCGTCGGCGTCGTCGCGCAGCGCCGCTCGGTAGGTGCCGGGCGGCGGCGTGCCGGCGGACGCCGCGTGCGCGAGGGCGTCGCTGAAGCTCGTGCCGGGGGGCAGGGCGGCGACGGTGTCGGCGAGACCCGCCTCGGCGAGGAACCACGCACGCGCGCCGTCCCGGTCGACGCGCGCGCGGATCAACGCGGTGCGCCCGAGCTCCGCGAGCAGCGCCGCCACGGCGCCGGCGAGCGCCATGGCGAGGATCGCCGTGACGAGCGCGGCGCCCTGCACCCGCCGCGCGGCTGGTCGCCGGCACCTCACGTCAGCGGTTCAACAGGCGCGCGCCGCCGCGCATGCGCACGGCCACGTGCAGCGGCGTCGCCCGGACGCTCAGATCGACCAGCACCGTGCGGATCGCCGGAAGCGCGCCCGGCGCCGCCGGGTCGACGGCGAGATCCTGCGCGTCACGGTACTGGAGCTGGAGCCCGCCCGGCGCGAGCTCGTCCAGCATCGGCAGCGTCTGCTGACCGACCGTGCGCTGCAGCGTGTCGCCGCTCACGCGATAGCCGATCTGCTCCTCGGAGGCGGTGTCGATCACCCCGTCGCCGTCGAGATCGGCGCAGAGCACCAGGCTGGTGGCGGTGGCGGTCGCGATGCCGCCGATGCCGCGTGCGCGTGGATCGTAGCCGGCGAGACGCACGTCGCGGACGACCTGATCGAGCGCCGCGGCGACCGATGCGACCGCCTCCGCGCCGTCGGCCGCCTGGTGGCGGGCGCCGCGCGTCGCGGCGAACACCGCGGCGAACCCGGCGGCGGCCAGCGCGGCGAGCGCCGTCGCGAGCAGCAGCTCGATCAGCGTGACGCCGCGCGCACGACCAGGACCGGTCATTCCGGCACGCACATCCGGGTGGCGAGCATGAACGGCGGCGAGCCGGGGACGACGACCTGCGCCTCGAGGACGGCGATGCCGTCGCCGCGGGTGACCGCCATCCGATGCTCGACACCGGCGCCGAGCGTGGGATCGGCGCCGACCACGTCCTCGAGGCCGGGGAGCGCGCCGCGTGCCTGCGCGCGCGCGAGATCCGCGGCGGCGGCCGCCGTGAGCGCCTCGAGCACGGCGGCGCCGCGCGCGGCGCGCAGGCCGGCCTGCGCCGCGGCAGCGACGGTGGCGGCGGCGAACGCCACCAGGACGAGGGCGACGAGCGCCTCGACGAGCGTCGACCCGCGCGAAGCGGTGGCCATCGCCCGCGGGCATGGCGCAATGCGTGCCGGGCGCGCCGTCATGAGCCCTCGGACAGGATGGTGATGCGACCACGCTGGTTCAGGCGCAGCGCGCGGTGCACGCCGCGGTGATCCCCGAGCACCACGGTGCCGTTCTCGCCTTGGCCGCGCGCGCTGAAGACGAGATCGCCGCCCGAGTTCGCGTCGACGATCTGGATGCCCTGCGGCAGGCGGCGGCTCTGATCGAGGCGGTACGTGCCGCCGTCGTCCATCCGCTCGCGGCGATAGGTGTCGCCGCCGACGGGAAACACGATGCGCACCCGCGCCGCCGACGCGATCGCGAGCGTCTGCGCCGCATGGAGATCGGCGGCGATTTGATGTAGCCCGGCATCGAGCTGGAGGGCAGCATCGACGCGCGGCCAGATCAGGGCTGCGGCCGCGAGTACGACGGAGGTGAGGGTGAGGGTGACGAGGAGCTCGAGCAGCGAGAACGCCGCTCGTCCACGCGGCAGGCCTCGGACGGCGCGGGTGCCCATCGCGCATCCGGATAGCGCGCCGGCGGACGCCGCGCAGCGCTACTCGTATGCGTAGCGTCTTCGACCGGCTCGTACTCGCTGCGGTCGTCCTGTGGGCGGTGGCCTCGGTGTTGCCCCTCGGCGCCTGGACCGGCGTTGCGCCGCTCGCGTCCTACCGCGCGCCGCTCGCCCTCTGGTGGTGGACGCTCGTCATCGCGCTGCTCGCCTCGGCGCTGCTTTTGCTGCTGTCCGGTGGCGCAGCGGCGGCGGCGTCGCGGGCGCTCCTCGGTCGCGCGTCGGCCGGCTCGCCACGCCGCTTCCTCCTCGTCGTGGGGATGATGGCCGCGGCCGAGGCGGCGGCGGCGTCGTGGCTGCTCTTCGATCGCACGCCGCCGCTCATCGACGCCTGGGTGCAGGCCTTCCAGGCGCGCGTCTTCCTGGCGGGCCGCGTCGTCGCGCCCGCGCCGCGCTCGGCGGCGCACTTTGCGACGCTCTTCACCCCGATCGGCGAGCGCGGGTGGTTCTCGCAGTATCCACCGGTGCACTCGCTCCTGTTGGCGCTCGGCCTCGCGGCCCACGCCATGTGGCTCGTGACCCCGCTGCTCGCGGCGGCGTTGCCCGCCGCGCTCTACGTGCTCGCGCGGCCGACGGGCGACGAGCGCGTGGCGCGGCTGGCGGCGTTCTTGCCGCTTCTCTCGCCCTTCGTGGTCGCGATGGACGGCAGCGCCATGAATCACCTGCCGGCGGCGCTCTGCGTCGCGTTCGGGCTGTGGGCGGCGGCGGAGGCGACCCTCTCGCCGCTCGCCGCCGGCGCGATCGCCGGCGGCGCGACGGGTCTGGCGTTCGGCCTACGCCCGCTCGACGCGCTGGTGCTGGCGGGGGTCGTCGGCGCGGGCTTGCTGGTCCGCATCGGCGCCATGGGCCGCGGCCGCGGCGCGGCCGCGGCGCGCGTGGCGCTCGGCGCGGCGGTCGCGGGCACGATCACCCTCCTGCCGACGCTCGTCTACAACGCCGTCACGACCGGCCACGCGCTGCGCTTCACCTATACCGCCGTCTGGGGGAGCCTGATCGGCTTCGACCGTACGCCGTGGGGCGAGCGGCTGACCGTGATCCGCGCGATCGGCAACACGGCCGTCGACGCGTTCCAGCTGAACGTCCATCTGCTCGATTGGCCGCTGCCGGTGACGGGCCTGATCGCCGCGGGCCTGTGGATGCGCCGTCGCCTCGACCCGTCGCTGCGCGTGACGGCGGCGTATCTGCTCGGTGTCGTGACCTCGCTCTTCTTCTACTTCCATCGCGACGTCCTGTTCGGGCCGCGCCTCCTCTTCTCCGCCGTCCCGGCGGTGCTCGTCCTTCTCGCGGCGGCCCTCGTGCGCCTCGCCGACGTCCGCCGCCCGCTCGGCTGGCGCGGCCTCGCCGTCGGCGACCTGATCCTGGTGGTGCTGGCGACGACCGCCCTGCTCGCCGCCGTGACGCTGGCGCCGCGACGGCTGGCGTCGTTCCGCACTGCCGGGGGCGCAACCGCGTTGCATCCGGACGACGACGCGCGCCGCGCGGATGTGCACCACGCCGTCGTGCTCGTCCCCGACGGCTTCGGGACGCGCCTCATCGTGCGCCTCTGGGCGGCGGGGATCCCGATGCGCGACTCGACCCGCTACTACGACGCGTTCGACGCCTGCGCGCTCGACGCGCTGCTGCGCGCCGCCGAGACGTCCGGCGCGAGCCCGGACGCGCTACGCGCCCGCCTCGACGCCGCGCTCGCGACCGCGGACCCCGGGCGGACGGTCCCCGGCATCACCGCCGATCCGATGCTGCGCCTGCCGAGCGACGGCCGGCTCGACGGCGCCTGCGCCGACGAGATCCGCCGCGACCGGGAAGGCACGGTTCCCTTCGCCCCGTACGTGTACCTCGACGCGCCGACGCTCGACGGCGACGTCGTGTGGGCGCGCGAGCTCGGTGCCGCGGATGCGGCGCTGGCCCGCGCCTACCCCGATCGGCCCGTCTATCGCTACCTCGGGCGGACCGCCAACGGCGGCGCCGCGTTCACGCGCGTCATGCTCGACCTCGGATTCCGACGCGACGCCGCGTCAGGCGCCGAAGTAGAACGCGAGGATGCGGTCGCCGAAGAAGAGCGACACGAGGGCGCCGCCGGCGAGGAACGGGCCGAACGGGATCGCGAGCTTCGTGTCGGCGCGCTGATAGACCATGATGCCGACCCCGATCAGCGAGCCGATGAGCGAGGCGACCATCAGCGTGACGAGCACGCTCCGCCAGCCGAGGAACGCGCCGATCATCGCCAGGAGCTTGATGTCGCCGCCGCCCATGCCCTCCTGGCCGCGAATCGCCTGATAGCCGAAGGCGACTGCCAGCAGGATACCGCCGCCCGCGAGCGCGCCGAGCACGGCGTCGAGGGGCGTCACGAGCGGCGAGACCAGTGACACCAGCAGCCCGACGGCGATGCCGGGCAGGCTGATGACGTCGGGGATGATGCGGTGGTCGAGATCGATGAAGGTGATCGTCACCAGCGCGGCGGCGAACGCGAAGTACCCGGCGAAGGCGAGCGTCGGACCGAGACGCATCCAGAGCGCGACCGCGAGCCCGCCGGTGACGAGCTCGACGACCGGATAGACCGGGGAGATGCGGGTCCCGCAGTTGCGGCAACGACCGCGCAGCAGGACGTAGCTCAGCACCGGAACGTTGTCGTACCAGGCGATGTCACGGCGGCAGCCGGGACAGTGCGACGGCGGGCGGACGATCGACCGCTCCTCGGGCAGGCGTACGATGCAGACGTTCAGGAAGCTGCCGACGATCGCGCCGAACGCGAACACCGCGGCGATCACGAGTCCGTCCATGCGCTCGACACTGTAGCAGAAGAGGCGCGGGCGTGCGGTAGGTGGGGATCGGCGCTGCGCGTGAGCGCCGGGAAGTCGCGGGCGAGCGGCGATTGATCGACGTGCATGTCGCCGGCGCGCAGGCGCTCCAGCGTCGCCGCCGCCGCGGAGCCGCGGCGCACGAACACCACCGCGACCGGATCGGAGTAGACGTACTCCCAGTCGTCGTTCCGCAGCAGCAGCCACGACGGCGGCTGCTGGCGCGCGCTCACGACGACGTCCGTCGGATGGTGGGTCAGGAGATCGTCCCAGCGCGGGCCCCCCTCCATGAAGCGCCACGCCTCCTCGAGGACCTCCTGCGGATAGGCGGTCGTGAACCGCCCGTCGATCGCAACCGTGCTACCGGTGGGCAACGACCAGAGCCCGACCTCGCCCCAGTCGAAGGGCAGGGCGACGCGGCCGCCGAGGTGGTTCTGCGCGAGGAAGCGCAACGCCTGCACGGGATAGCGGGCTGGATCGACGTCGATGCGCGCGCCGCTCAGCAGCACGCTCGTCGAGGCGAGCGCCACCTGCACGACCGCCACGGCCGCGAGCCCGACGGCCGCCAGCCGTCGGACGCGCCGCAGGTCGCCGCGGCCGCGGAGACGGCGTGCCATGTCCGCCAGCATCGTCGCCACGAGCGGCGCGGCCGCGATCGCGAAGAGCGGAATGTGCCGTTGATGGAGCAGGGCGACGGCCGCCGTCGCCAGCACGACCAGCGTCTCCGGCAGGCGCGTCCGCCGTGTCCAGAGGAGCCACGGCACGAGCGTCACGAGCTCGAGCTTGAACAGCGGGAACGACCAGTCGCCGAGCGGCACGCGCGCCCATTCCGTGATCGGGACGCGCGGGGTCACCTCCGTCGTGAGGAAGAGGGGCAAGCGCGACCCGTACGGATTCACGAGCATCGCCGCCCCGAGGAGCGCCACGAGCAGGACGGTGCGCAGGGCGAGCGGCGCCCGCGGAGCGCGTCGCGAGGCGACGACGCCGGCGGTGAGCCCGATCGTCGCGAGGCCGGCGCCGGCGAGGACGCCACCGTGGACGTTGATCCAGAGCACGTTCACCACCGGCAGGAGCCACGCGGCGCCGGCGGCGCGATAGCGCGCACGCGCCAGGAGATGGAGCGACAGCGCGAGCAGCAGCATGGTGAAGAGCTGCGGCCGGATCATGAGGCCGTTCAGCATCGTCACCGCGGCGAGCGCCGTCGCGACCGCGGCCGCCCATCCGACGCGGCTCCGCCGCGCCGCGGTACGATGCACGATGGCGATCGTCGCGAGGCCGAGCCCGGCCTTCAGCGCGATCAGCCCGAGGCTCCCGCCGGCGCGATAGACGAGCGCCATCGTGATCTCGGCGAGCAGCTCGTGATTGACCCAGGGGTGGGCGCCGGCGGTGTAGCTGAACGCGTTCGTCGCGGGCAGGACGCCGCCGAGGAGGACGTTGCCGAAGACGAGGTGACCCCAGAGGTCGGGATCGGCCGTCGAGGGAGCGAGGACACGCACCGCCGTCGCGATCCAGAGCAGATGGAGCAGCGATCGTTGCGCCGGCCGCACGTCTGCCTCCTACGAGGGCGGGAAAATGCGACGCGGGCGGAGGCCGGAAGCCTCCGCCCGCGTGCGCATGCGAGGTGCGGTGAGGCTTATCCGCAGACCATGTTGGGCTGGCCGGCGCCGGGGGCGCTGGACCACTGGCACTGGTAGCCCGCGGTGCCCTTGGTGCTGCTGCAGGTGACGGTGAACGAGGCCGGCGGACCGGCGGCCGCCGCCAGGGTGACCGAGACGTCGGCGGACTGCACGAAGCCGTTCACGCCCGTGAGGTCGCTGGTGTTGGAGCTGTAGGCGGCGTTGCCGACGAAGTACGCCTCTTCGGCGGTCGCGGCGTTGCGGCAGTCGCTGGCCGAGCGCGCATCGAAGCCCTTCGCGCGGTAGGCCGCGAACTGCGGGATGGCGATCGCGGCCAGGATGCCGATGATCGCGACGACGACCAGAAGTTCGATCAGGGTGAAGCCGGACTGCCTGCTGCTGCCTCTCATGGGACGCCTCCTGTGATCTCGGGCGCCGAGAGCGGCGTCGCGAGTCGAAGTGTTTGAGCACCTGGAGCAGCAAGGGCGGTGCCACGGCCCGCACGGGCATCGTCGGAAGAGGCCGCCAGCGGGGCAGCAGCAGCTTCCCCAAGGGTTTTCGGCGGTGGCCTCGTCGGGGGGCGGGGAGGAACTCTTCGCGTGGGAGGGGAGGTCGCATGCAATGTCGCAGCAGGCGCCAGGATCGCTGCCCACGGAGCATCGCCGCCATGACGGGAAGTGACATTTTCTGCCCGTCACAATCGCGTCGGAGTTCCGCGTCGTGACCGTCCGGTCCGGCGGGTGCGCCGGGGATTCGCAAGGCGCCTGGCGCCGCGTCGCGTGCGCGGTGAGGCGCGAGGCGTACCAAATGCGACGCGGGCGGAGGCCGAAGCCTCCGCCCGCGTGCGCATGCGAGGTGCGGTGAGGCTTATCCGCAGACCATGTTGGGCTGGCCGGCGCCGGGGGCGCTGGACCACTGGCACTGGTAGCCCGCGGTGCCCTTGGTGCTGCTGCAGGTGACGGTGAACGAGGCCGGCGGACCGGCGGCCGCCGCCAGGGTGACCGAGACGTCGGCGGACTGCACGAAGCCGTTCACGCCCGTGAGGTCGCTGGTGTTGGAGCTGTAGGCGGCGTTGCCGACGAAGTACGCCTCTTCGGCGGTCGCGGCGTTGCGGCAGTCGCTGGCCGAGCGCGCATCGAAGCCCTTCGCGCGGTAGGCCGCGAACTGCGGGATGGCGATCGCGGCCAGGATGCCGATGATCGCGACGACGACCAGAAGTTCGATCAGGGTGAAGCCGGACTGCTTGGTGGAGCCTGTCATGACTGTCTCCTCTCGGGATGGGGTCGCGGCTGACGTCCGCGAATGTTGGAGGAGCGAGGGAGCAAGGGGGGTGCCACGATGGCTCGACGAATCGCGACGTTGCGGTCCCTGACGGCTTTCGTCAAGCTTTTCGCGCGCGCGTCGTGACCGGGGGAGCGCCCGATGAGCGGGGCACGGCGTGATCTCGCATGTCCCTGGTCATCGCGCGCGCGCTACGGACGGACGGGCGAGCGTCGCAGTGACAAATTCCGCGCGCTACAAATGCGTCACAGGCGGAGGCCGTGTCCGTTCTCGAGCTCGTCGTCGTCGCCCGGCGCGAGGCCGTACTTCGAGAGCCGATGGCGCAGCGACCGGTACTTGATGCCGAGGAGCTCGGCCGCCCGCTTGCGGACGCCGCCGGCGCGGTCGAGCGCGGCGAGCAGCATGTCCTTCTCGTAGAGCGCGAGCTGATCGTCGAGATTGCGACCCTCGACGAACAGCGGGGTCGTGGCGGGTTCGGCGCTCGGCGCCGCCTTCTCCGCCGGCTCCGCGCGGGTGGTGAGGTAGGCGGGGAGGTCCTGCTCGGTGAGGAGGTCGCCCTCGCAGAGCGTGACCGCGTGGTCGACGATGTTCTCGAGCTCGCGGACGTTGCCGGGATAGGCATACGTCGCGAGGATGCGCATGGTGCGCGGGGAGACCTTGGCAACCGCCTTGCCGTGACGCGTGGAGCACGTCTGCAGGAGGTGCATCAGCAGGATCGGGATGTCCTCGGGGCGCGCCCGCAGCGCCGGCGTCTCGACGCGGATCACGTTCAATCGATAGTAGAGGTCCTCGCGGAACTTGCCGGCGGCGACGAGGCGCTCGAGGTCGCGATTGGTCGCGGCGACGACGCGCACGTCCACGGCGATGGCGGCGCTGCCCCCGACGGGTACGATCTGCAGATCCTGCAGCACCCGCAGCAGCCGAACCTGCATGGCCGGGGGCAGCTCACCGATCTCGTCGAGGAAGATGGTGCCGCCGTTCGCCTGACGGAAGAGGCCCGGCCGGTCGCTGATGGCGCCGGTGAAGGCGCCGCGGACGTGACCGAACAGCTCGCTCTCGATCAAGGTCTCGGGAATGGCGCCGCAGTTGACGGCGACGAACTCGCGCTTCGTGCGCGGGCTGCGGCTGTGGACGGCACGCGCGACCAGCTCCTTGCCCGTCCCGCTCTCGCCGGTGATGAGGATGGTCGAGTCGGTCGGCGCCGTCTTCTCGATCAGGGCGAACATCCTCCGCATGGCCTCGCTCTCGCCGACGAGCCCCTCGAAGGACGTGATCTTGCCGTCGCCGAGCGGCTGGACGCTGCTCGCGTACGCCTCGAGCTGCTCCTGCTCGCGCAGGCGGCACTCCATCTCGCGTACGGTGGTGACGTCCTGCACGACGTACACCCGCGCCACCGGGCATTGGTACGTGTCCGTGACCGGGGCCGCCTTGATGCGCAGCACCCGGCGCGCGTCGCCGTCGCCCAGGTCGACCTCCGTCGGCGCGCCGTCGGCGGTCGACGCGGACGCCCCGGGCAGCAGGGCCTCGAGCGCGACGCCGACGGCGGCGGTGCCGTCGAGCGCGAGGATCTCGGCCGCGCTCGGGTTCAGGGATGCGATCCGTCCGACCTCGTCCGTGACGATCAGGCCGTGGTCCACGGTGTTCGCGACCTGGCGCTGCAGCCCCTCGATGCGTCCCAGCTCCTGCTGCTTCTGCTCGAGCAGCCGCTCCGCGGCCGCGAGCTGGGTGGTGAGGTAGCGCGCGAGGCTGGCGATGGCGAAGAAGGACGCCACGTTGGTGGCGTGCGTCAGGAGATGCCGCATCGGATCGGCGGCCTCCGGCACGAGGGCCCGCACGATCGCGATCACCGCGACGTAGCAGAGCGCCGCGGCCGCCGCCGTGATCGTGATGCCGCGCCCCAGCCGCAGCAGCGCCGCGTTGAGGATGACGAGGTTGTAGAGCACGGGCAACGGGCTCTCGAGCGCGCCGGTGAGGATGATCATCAAGCTGACGAGTCCGAGATCGACGATGATCTGCGCCGCCGCGTAGAGGAAGATGCGCCGCACCTTCGGCAGCAGCAGTCCCGAGATGCCGGTGATGCCGTAGCCGAGGGCGATCAGGCCGAGCCGGAGGTCGGGCCCCGTGTCGCCGCGCGGGCGGGAATACAGCAGCACGGCGCCGCAGAGGAACGCCGAGACCAGCAGCAGGCGGACGAGCAGGAACCAGCCGAGCCGGTCGCGCAGGCCCGCGCCCCGGACCGCCGCCGTCATGGCTAGCCGAGGACCGAGCCGAGCTTGAAGATCGGCAGGTACATGGAGACCACGAGGCCGCCGATCACGCCGCCGAGGAAGAGGATGACCATCGGCTCCATCAGCGAGGTCAGGTTTGCGACCGCGTTGTCGACCTCGTCCTCGTAGAAGTCCGCGATCTTCTGCAGCATGGCGTCGAGCGAGCCGGTCGTCTCACCGACCGCGATCATCTGGCACACCATCGGCGGGAAGGCCTTGCTCGCGATCAGCGGCTCGGCGATCGTCTTGCCCTCGCTGATGCTGGAGCGCGTCGCGAAGATCGCCTCCTCGATGATCTTGTTGCCGGCCGTACGGCCCGTGATCGTGAGCGCGTCGAGGATCGGGACGCCCGAGGAGACGAGGGTGCCGAGCGTACGCGTGAAGCGCGCGATCGCCGTCTTGCGGATGATGTCGCCGAATACCGGGAGGCGCAGCATGAGCTTGTCGATGAGGTAGTGGCCGCGCTCGGTGCGATACGTGACGACGACGCTCCCGGCCGCGCCGATGACCAGCACGATGATGAACCAGAAGTAGTGGATCGTGACGTTCGAGAGGTTGATCACGAACTGCGTCGGCGCCGGCAGCGCCTGCCCGAAGCTGTGGAAGAGCTCCGCGAAGACCGGGATGACATAGACGAGCAGGATGCCGGTCACGAGCACGGCGGCGCCGATGATGCACGCCGGGTAGATCATCGCGCCCTTGATCTTGCTCTTCAGCTTGACGATCTTCTCCATGTACGAGGCGAGGCGGGTGAGGATCGTGTCGAGGATGCCGCCGACCTCGCCGGCCGCGACCATGTTGCAGTAGAGGTCGGAGAAGATCTTCGGATGGCGCTTCAGCGAGGCCGCGAACGTCGCGCCGGCCTCGACCTGCTCCTTGACGTCGCGGATCGCCTTCGCGAACGTCTTGTTGTCGCTCTGCGCGGAGAGGATCTCGAGGCATTGCACCAGCGGGAGGCCGGCGTCGATCATGGTCGCGAACTGCCGGGTGAAGATGACGATGTCGCGCTGATTGACCGGGCTGCCGAACGACGGCAGCTTGATCTCCAGGTTGAGGCCGCGGCCCTTCTCGCGAATCTTCTCGGGGACGGGTTGAATCCGCTGCGCGCGCAAGCGGGTGATCACCGCCTGCCGCGTCGAGGCCTCCATCTCGCCACGCATGGTCTCGCCGCGCGGCGAGACTCCAACCCACTGGTAGACCGACATACCTTGCTCCTCCGTCGCGCTAGCGGTGGGCGGCCGCGCGCGCCGTCGTCAACGACGTCTGCGCCTGCCCGAGCATGATCTTCAGCTCCTCCGGCTCGGTGGCGTGCCCGAGCGCTTCGTCGGAGGTGACCAAGCGTCGCTGGAACAGATCGAGCAGCGACTGGCTCATCGTCTGCATGCCCCACTTCTGCTGCCCGACCTGCATCTGCGAGTAGAGCTGGTGCACCTTCGCCTCGCGGATCAGGTTCCGGATGGCGGCGTTCGGGATCATGATCTCGGCGGCGAGACAGCGGCCGCGGCCGTCGGCACGCGGCAGGAGCTGCTGCGAGATCACGCCCTGCAGCACCAGCGAGAGCTGTGCGCGCACCTGCTCCTGCTGGTGCGGCGGAAACACGTCGATGACGCGGTTGATGGTCTGTACCGCGGAGTTGGTGTGCAGGGTGGAGAACACGAGGTGGCCGGTCTCGGCGACCACCAGGGCCGCCTCGATGGTCTCGAGGTCGCGCATTTCGCCGACGAGGCAGATGTCGGGGTCCTGGCGAAGTATGTGCTTCAACGCCGGTGCGAAGCCGTGCGTGTCCGCGTACACCTCGCGCTGATTGACGAGCGCACGCTTGTGGGAATGCACGAACTCGATCGGGTCCTCGATGGTGATGATGTGCTCGGGGCGCCGCTCGTTGATGCGGTTGATGATCGCGGCGAGGGTGGTCGACTTGCCGCTACCCGTCGGGCCCGTGACGAGCACGAGGCCGCGTGGCAGCTGCGCGATGTCCATCACGACGGCCGGAAGGCCGAGCTTCTCGAGCGCCGGGATCTCGAACGGAATGGCGCGGAACGCGCCGCCGACCGCGCCTTTCTGCAGGAACAAGTTGCCGCGGAAGCGGGACACGCCCTTGGCGGCGAACGAGAAGTCGAGCTCGCTCTCCTCCTCGAACTTCTTCTTCTGCGCCTCGGTGAGGAGGCTGTAGCAGAGCGTCCGCGTGTCGTTTGCCGTGAGCGGCGGATAGGAGAGCGGTTTCAGCTCGCCGTGGACGCGGATGAGCGGCGGACTCTCCTGCGTGATGTGCAGGTCGGAGGCGCCGCCCTCCAGCATGAGTTGCAAGAAATCTTGTATGTTAGCTAGCACGTGTCCCTCCGAGCGCCCTCACCGGCAGAGAGCAAGCCACATGCCACGGCGGGCCGCGCGTGGGAGCGGGCCGATCGCGGAGCCGGCCGTCAATCGCCCGCGCGCCGTCACGGATTTGCCGCTGCCGTCAGTCGGGCATGGTGATGCGCATGACCTCCTCGACGGTGGTGAGGCCCTCGGCGATCTTCGCGATGCCGCTCATGCGCAGCGTGCTGGTGCCGCTCTCGATCGCGGCGCGCTTGACGTCGGAGGTGGATGCGCCCGCGAGCACGGCCTCGCGGATCGGCTCGGTCATTGGCATGACCTCGTAGAGCGCGATGCGGCCCTTGTAGCCGGTGCCGCCGCACGCCGGGCAGCCGGCGCCGTGGAAGCACGTCGCCGAGGTGGCGATCTCCTCCGACATGCCGATGTCGATCAACGCCTCGGCGGAGACGGGCGCCGGCTCCTTGCACTGCGGGCAGATCACACGCACCAGGCGCTGTGCCATGATCAGGTTGATCGACGACGCCACGAGGAACGGCTCGACGCCCATGTTCAGCAGGCGGTTGATCGTGGACGGCGCGTCGTTGGTGTGCAGCGTGGAGAGCACGAGATGGCCGGTGAGCGCGGCCTTGACGCCGATCTCGGCGGTCTCGAAGTCGCGGATCTCGCCGACCATGATGATGTCGGGATCCTGCCGCAGGAATGCGCGCAGCGCCGCGGCGAAGGTGAGGCCGATCTCCTCGTGCATGTGGACCTGGTTGATGCCGACGAGATTGAACTCGACCGGGTCCTCGGCGGTGGAGATGTTGGTGGAGACCTTGTTGAGCTCCGCGAGCGCCGAGTAGAGCGTGGTGGTCTTGCCGCTGCCGGTGGGGCCGGTGACGAGCACCATGCCGAACGGCTTGTAGATCGCCTCCTTGAAGTCCTTCAGCGCGCGCTCGTCGAAGCCGAGCTTCGTCATGTCGAGCTGCAGGTTCGACTTGTCGAGCAGGCGGAGCACGACCTTCTCGCCGAAGATCGTCGGCAGCACCGAGACGCGGAAGTCCATCTCGCGGTTGTTGCCGAGCTTCAGCTTGATGCGCCCGTCCTGCGGCATGCGCCGCTCGGCGATGTCGAGCGACGCCATCACCTTGATGCGCGAGGTGAGCGCGTTCTTGAGCTTCACCGGCGGCTGCATGACCTCGTACAGCACGCCGTCGATGCGGAAGCGGATGCGGAGGAGCTTCTCGTACGGCTCGACGTGCACGTCGCTGGCCCGCTTGGCGATGGCGTCCGTGAGCAACGCGTTCACCAGGCGGACGACCGGCGCCTCCTCGGTGGCCCGCTCGAGATCCTGGAGGTTGACGTCCTCCTCGCCCTGCACGAGCTGGACGTCCTCGCCGCCCAGCTCGTTGAGCATCTGGTCGTAGTTGACGTTGGTCTCGTAGTAGCGCTCGATGGCGCGCTGTACGGCGGTCGCGCCGCCGACGGCGATCTTCACGTCGTAGCCGGTGAGGAACTTGACCTCGTTGATGGCGACGATGTTCGACGGGTCGGCCATGGCGAGCGTGAGCGTCGAGCGCACGAGGTTGACGGGGATCAGGTGGTGCTTGTGGACCATCGCCGGCGGCACCAGCGCCAGCACCTCGGGCGGGATGTCGAGATTGGACGGATCGACGACGGGGAGGCGGTATTCCTTCTGCAGGTACGAGAGCAGCGCGTCCTCGTTGATGAAGCCGAGCTTCACCAGATGGCTCGCCAGGGCGCCGCCGTGGGCGCGTTGCTCGTCGACCGCCTTGCTCAGGGCGGATTGGTCGATCTGCCCGCGGCGAACGAGAAGCTCTCCGAGTCGTGACATGGCGCTCTCTCAGACCTGTCCGCCACCGCGGTCGCGGCCGCTTGCCCCGTCAGCGACGCCGGACACGGCAGGATCCCCTGCACGTCATCGTACGGAGGTTCTAAGTCACTGCCTACGCGTAAAAATATCGACGCAGCGGCACGAAGCCGTCGCCCGGTGCCGCGGTGTCGCCCGCGGGCTATCGGCCGTTTCGCCGCGTTTCGTGAGCCGGTGGGGGAAAGGCGGGCCCGGAACGGTGCGCGCTCAGGCGCGCGACAGCGCGCGGCGCATGGCGGCGAGCGGCGCCCGCCGGCCCGTCCAGATGGTGAACGCCAGGGCACCCTGGTGCAGAAGCATCGGCAGCCCGTCCATGGTCGGGCGCCGCGCTCGCGCGGCGCGACGCAGGAACCCCGAGGGCTTGCCGTACATCAGGTCGCAGCAGAGAGCGTCGGCCCTGGTCGCGGCGAACGGCAGGGACGGGAGGGCCGCGGCGCCGAGCGTCGCGGCGGTGGCGTTCACGATGATCCCGAACCGTCGCAGCTCGGCGCGCGACGTGAGCACGTCGAGGCCGGCCGGCGCGACGCGCCGGTCGTCGAGCGCGGCGGCGAGCGCGGCGGCGCGCGCCGCCGTGCGGTTGGCGACGACGAGGCGACGACAGCCGCTCGAGAGGAGCGCGTGCGCGATGCCCCGCGCCGATCCGCCGGCGCCGATCAGCAGCACCTCTGCGCGCGGCGACCGTCCGGCCTCGCGCAGCGCCGCGACGAAGCCGGCACCGTCGGTGTTGTCGCCGGCGAGGCCGCGCGCCGTCCGCACCACGGTGTTGACCGCGCCGCTCGCTCGCGCCCGCGGGCGCAGCTCGTCGACGAGCGCCGCCATCGCCTCCTTGTGCGGCACCGTGACGTTCCAGCCGGCGAGGCCGAAGGCGCGGAATCCTTCGACGGCGGCGGCGAGGGCGTCGGCCCGCACGTGCAGCGGCACGTAGACCGCGTCGATGCCGCACGCCGCGAACGCGGCGTTCTGCATCGACGGCGACAGGCTGTGCGCCACCGGGTCGCCGATGATCGCATAGATCTTGCTCGCGCCGCCGATGGGCGGCCGGTGCACGGCGAGCGGACGGCGGTGCGACCCGCGCACGGCCGGCGCGGCTAGCGGGCGAGCGCCGCCCGCGCGGCGGCCAGACGGGCGATCGGGACGCGATAGGGCGAGCACGACACGTAGTCGAGGCCGACCTGGTGGCAGAACGCGACCGAGTCCGGATCGCCGCCGTGCTCGCCGCAGATGCCGATCTTCAGACCGGGGCGGGCGCGCCGCCCCTTCTGCACGGCGATGCGGATGAGCTCACCGATCCCGCTCCGGTCCAGCGTCGCGAACGGATCGGCGGGAAAGATCCCCCGATCGACGTACTGCGGCAGGAACATCGCCGCGTCGTCGCGCGACAGTCCCATGCCCATCTGGGTGAGGTCGTTGGTGCCGAAGGAGAAGAAGTCGGCGAAGCCGGCGATCTCGTCGGCCGTGAGCGCCGCCCGCGGCACCTCGATCATGGTGCCGATCGTGTAGGGGACCTTCACGCCCGCGTGCGCGAGGATCTCGCGACAGAGCTCGTCGGCCTGCGCCCGTAGGATCTCGAGCTCGCGCACGTGGGCGACGAGCGGGATCATGATCTCCGGGATCACCTTGACGCGCTCGCGTACGACCTCGCACGCGGCCTCCATGATGGCGCGCACCTGCATCAGGTAGATCTCGGGGTAGACGATGCCGAGGCGGCAGCCGCGCATGCCGAGCATGGGGTTGATCTCGTGCAGCGCGTCGCGGCGCGCGGCAAGCTCGGCGGGCGCGACGCCGATCGTCGCCGCCAGCTCGGCGATCTCTTCGTCGCCGTGCGGCAGGAACTCGTGCAGCGGCGGATCGAGCAGACGGATGTTCACCGGCAGACCGTCCATGGCGCGGAAGATGCCGAGGAAGTCGCCGCGCTGCATCGGCAGGATCTTCGCCAGGGCGCGCTCGCGTCCGGCCGTGTCGCGGGCGAGGATCATCTCGCGGACGGCGCCGATGCGCTCGGGGTCGAAGAACATGTGCTCGGTGCGGCAGAGACCGATGCCCTCGGCGCCGAAGCCGCGCGCCACCTCGGCGTCGTGCGGGGTGTCGGCATTGCAGCGGACCTTGAGGCGGCGGGCCCGGTCGGCCCAGCCCATGAGGGTGCGGAACTCGTTGCTCTGCCCGCGCGAGGCGACCATGGGTACGCGCCCGAGGAACACCTCGCCGGTCGAGCCGTCGAGCGTGATCCAGTCGCCGCGCTTTACCGTGTGCCCCCCGGCGGTGAACCGGCCGGCGTCGTAGCGGATGTCGATCTCGCTCGCGCCCGCGATGCAGCACTTGCCCATGCCGCGCGCGACGACCGCCGCGTGCGATGCCTGGCCGCCGCGGGCGGTGAGGATGCCCTCGGCGACCTGCATGCCGTGGATGTCCTCCGGCGACGTCTCGACGCGGACCAGGATCACGGTGCGACCGGCCGCGGCCGCCTCGGCCGCCTCGTCGGCGCTGAACACCGCCTCGCCGGCGGCGGCGCCGGGCGAGGCCGGCACGCCGCGGGCGATGCGCTCCTTCGGCGCGTCCGGATCGAGACCGGGATGGAGCAGCTGCTCGACCGAGCCCGGATCGACGCGCAGGAGCGCCGTGTCGCGATCGATCATGCGCTCGGTCACCATGTCGACGGCGATCTTCACCGCGGCGGCCGCGGTGCGCTTGCCATTGCGCGTCTGCAGCATCCACAGGCGGCCGCGCTCGATCGTGAACTCGAGATCCTGCATGTCGCGATAGTGCCGCTCGAGACGCTGCGCGGTGCGCTCGAGCTGCGCGAAGCACTGCGGCATCGACTCCTCGAGCGACGGATAGCGCGCCGCGCGCTCGCTCTCCGCGATGCCTTGCGCCGTCGCCCACTCGACCGACGCCCACTTGGTGAGCTGCTGCGGCGTGCGGATGCCGGCGACCACGTCCTCGCCCTGGGCGTTTCGCAGGAAGTCGCCGTAGAACACGCGCGCGCCGGTCGCGGGATCGCGGGTGAACGCGACGCCGGTGGCGCAGTCGTCGCCGAGGTTGCCGAAGACCATCGCCTGCACGTTGACCGCCGTGCCCCAGTCGTCGGGGATGGCGTACATCTTGCGGTAGGTGATCGCCCGGGCGTTGTTCCAGGAGCCGAACACCGCGCCGATCGCGCCCCAGAGCTGCTCGTGCGGGTCGTCGGGGAAGTCGACGCCGACGCGCTCCCGGATCAATGCCTTGAACTCGTGCGTCAGCGCGCGCAGGTCCTCGGCGGTGAGATCGGTGTCGTTCTCGACGCCGCGCGCGCGCTTCTTCGCCTCGAGCAGGATCTCGAAGGGGTCGTGCTCGTTGCCCTCGGGCTTCAGCCCGAGCACGACGTCGCCGTACATCTGGATGAAGCGGCGGTACGAGTCGTAGGCGAAGCGTGGATTCTGCGACGCGTCGATGAGGCCCTGCGCCGTCTCCGGGTTGAGTCCGAGGTTGAGCACGGTGTCCATCATGCCCGGCATCGACGCACGCGCGCCGGAGCGGACGGAGACGAGCAGGGGATTGGTGCGGTCGCCGAAGCGGCGGCCCACCGCGGCCTCGATCTTCGCGAGGTGCTTCGCCACGCCGTCGCGCAGCGTCTTCGGGTACTGGCGGTCGTGGGCGTAGTAGTAGGCGCAGACATCGGTGGAGATCGTGAACCCCGGCGGCACGGGCAGCCCGAGCCCCGCCATCTCGGCGAGGTTCGCGCCCTTGCCGCCGAGGGTGTTCTTCATGTCGGCGCGGCCGTCGGCGGCGCCGCCGCCGAAGAAGTAGACGTAACGCGGAGCGCGCCCGCCGCTCGCGCGTTTCGTGCCGCGCGCCGCACCCTTCGCCTGCGTGCCCTTGCCGCGCGCCTTGGCGGCGCGCGCACGTCCCGGCTTGCTGGTCGACGCCTTCACGGCCCGCGTCGCGCGCCCCTTCTTCTTCCGCACCACCGCCATCTCAGGCTCCTCCCGCGGCCAGGGTGGGCCGCGACGCTTCCGGCGGCCCCAGCCGCGCGCGTATCTCGTCGATCAGGCGATCGACCGGCATCCGTACCTGCGTCATCGTGTCGCGATCGCGCACGGTCACGGTGTCGTCCTGCATCGTTTGATGATCGACCGTGATGCCGAACGGCGTCCCGACCTCGTCCTGACGTCGGTACCGCCGCCCGATCGACCCCGCCTGATCATAGGTCACCGCGACGTGCTGTTTCAGCAGATCGCGGATCGCCTGGGCCTTCTCCGGTTGCCCGGCCTTCCGCAGGAGCGGGAAGACCGCGGCCTTGATCGGAGCGAGGCGAGGATCGAGCCGCAGCACGATGCGCTCCTCGCCCTCGGCGACGTCCTCGTCGTAGGCGTCGACGAGGAAGGCGAGGAGCGGCCGGCCGACGCCGGCCGAGGGCTCGATGACGTACGGCAGATAGCGCTCGCGCGCCTCCTCGTCGAAATAGGAGAGGTCCTTGCCGCTCGTCTCCGAGTGGCGGCGCAGATCGAAGTCGCCGCGGTTGGCGATGCCCTCGAGCTCCGACCAGCCGAACGGGAACTCGTACTCGACGTCGGCGCAGCCCTTGGCGTAGTGCGCCAGCTCGTCGGAGCCGTGCTCGCGCAGCCGCAGGCGCTCGGGACGGATGCCGTAGCGCTGGTACCAGGCGAAGCGCTCCTGCTTCCAGTACTCGTGCCACTTCGCGTCCTCGCCGGGCTTGACGAAGAACTCCATCTCCATCTGCTCGAACTCGCGCGTGCGGAAGAGGAAGTTGCCGGGCGTGATCTCGTTCCGGAACGACTTGCCGATCTGGCCGATGCCGAACGGGATCTTCATGCGCGCGGAGTTCAGCACGTTCTGGAAGTTGACGAAGATGCCCTGCGCCGTCTCGGGCCGGAGATACACGGTGCTGGCCGTGTCCTCGACCGGACCCATGAAGGTGCGGAACATGAGATTGAACTGACGCGCCTCGGTGAGCTCGCCGCCGCACTCGGGGCAGCGCGGACCGGAAAGCTGATCGGCGCGGAAGCGCTGCTTGCAGCTCTTGCAGTCGACCAGGGGGTCGGTGAACCCCTCGATGTGTCCGGAGGCCTCCCACACCTTCGGATGCATGAGGATGGCGCTGTCGAGACCGACCATGTCCTCGCGCGCGACGATGTTGTCGCGCCACCACGCTTCCGTGATGTTGCGCTTCAGCTCGATCCCGAGCGGACCGTAGTCCCAGCAACTCGCCAGGCCGCCGTAGATCTCGCTCGACTGGAACACGAACCCCCGCCGCTTGCAGAGGTTGGTGATCTTTTCCATCGTGACAGGACGTGCGACGGCGTTCATAGGGGCAGACCCAAAGAACGAACCGCGTATCACCCCGGTACGAGGGGGTCAATTTACGCCGCCGCTCGAGCGGTTGCCGACGAACGCGAGCAGCGGCGGCGCCTCCGGCAGGGCGAGTTCGTGCTCGATCGACGATTCCGCGGCGCCGGCCCACTCGTCGGTGGTCAAGCGACGGCTGAAACGTTGCGCGGGTCGTTGGGAACGATCCCGCGCAACGTTCAGCTCGACATGTCTTCGGTCAGCCGGGGCAGGCGTCCAGCTGTGTCTGGTCGATCACCGCTGCCGGCAGGCTCGGCGGCGTCGCGAAGGTCGCCGTGTTGAAATCGAAGAACTCGAGCATCGGATCGGCAGCCGCGTCGCGGTTCGTCAGGGACGGCAACGCAAAGCGAGTCTCGATGAACCTCAGGATCGACGTGTGGTCGTGAACCACGTGCGATACGAAGTGCGGCTTCGAGTACGGGGAGATCACGGCGACAGGGACGCGAACGCCGTAATGGTCGAACAACGCGTGCGGATCACCGACGGTGTACCTCGGCAGGATGCCGTCGGGAACCGGCGCCGCTGGCGGCGGAACGTGGTCGTAATAGCCGCCGTGCTCGTCGTAGGTGAAGAACAGCGCCGACGACGGCCACACCGAGGTCGCCGCCATCAGACCATTGATGACGTCGGCGGAGAACTTCTGGCCGACCTGCACGTTCGCGGGTGGATGCTCGTCGTTCTCGATCTTGGGGCCTCCGGCGCCGCTGGGATCGACGAACGCCACGTTCGGCAGGACGCCGGCCGCGAGGTCGGCGTAGTATTGCGACATGGGGAACACGCGCACGGCGGCGCGGTCCGCCACGTACTTGAAGAGGAGGCTCCCGTAGGACACCCCGGTACTTACCGACGTGTAGATCCGCCAGGTGATGCCGGCCTGGTCGAGCAGGTTGAAGACCGAGCGTTGCGTCAAGAGGCCCGCGTCGTTGCGGATGAAGCCGAAGGACGTTCCGGCCAGCAGATAGAGCCGGTTGGGGTACGTCTGCGTCTGCACCGAGGAAAAGTAGCGATCGCCGATCGCGAACGCGTTGTACATCCCGAAGTAGAACGGGAAGTCCGTCTCGTCGTAGTACCCCATCGCGCGGCTCCCCGTGGGGTCGAACGCGGCGTTGGCATTCGCTGTCGTGAACCCATCCATCAAGCCGTTGTCCACTTCGTTGTGCGTGCCCTTCCAGCTGTGATCGAGGTCGAGAACCTCGCAGTAGGTCGTCTTGTGGAACGGCACGATCGGCGGATTGAGGGGGTTCGTCGGGTCGGGGTTGCCGGTCGTCGGCTCGGCCTCGTAGTCGGGCTGGCCCTGCACACTGAGCTGCGCGAGATAGTCGTCGGCCGACCGGTTCTCCTGCATCAGGACCACGATGTGATCGAGCGGCAGGTCGTTCGGATTGGCGCGGATGCACGTGCCCTCTTCCGTCGGCTTCGAGATCTTCAAGGTCTTCGTGCCGTCGTTCTTCACGGCGCCGGTCGCGTAGTTGATGCTGTAGGCATCGCCGCCGTTGACCGTCAGCGTCACGCAGCCGTCCGCGCCGGGGTTCGGCGGTACGGTGTTGATCGTGCCGATCTTCCCGCTGATCGTCGCCTTGATCTTGAACGTCCCCTTCTTGAGGCTCATCGACGCCGAGCTCACGGGTCCGTTCTCGCCCTTCTTGTCCTTGTACTTGAAACCCTTCACCGGATCGCCGGACCAGAATGGCTTCCCGTTGAGGCCCGTCCCGGCAGGAAGGGTGAACGTCTCGCCGTCGAGCGCGCCGCCGGTCAGCCGGATCGTGAGCGTCGCGCCGTTCGTGACGGCGTCGCCCACGACCGTGTTGTCGCTCAGCTTCTCCTTCGCCAGGAAGGTGATCTTTCGCTTTTCGGGCGTGCTCGGGTTCTTCACGGTGAGCTTGGAACCGAGCACGGCCTGCTCAGCGGCATGGGTCGTCAGCGGGAGCAGCAGGAGAACGGCAAGCACTGCGAGTGATGGGCGGGGCATGCGGGACATCTAGGGACTCCTTTTGTGGCCCGATTGGGGCGGCACGGACACGACTGAGCTGATGATGAGTAGCCCAACTCCTGTAACGAACGCAATCGATTTCCGAACGGAATTCTCCTCGTCCTCTGGAGCCCGCCGGGCCTATTTCCCCGTCAACGGTAGTCTTCGTCGAGAGCTCTGAGGAACGCGGCGAGCGGCGCGACGTCGTTCTGCCCGAGCGCGATGCCGCTGAACTCGTGCGCGCCATTGCGCAACAGGCCCGCGCGCTCGGCAGTCGAGGCGTTGCGGTAGAAGGTGATGACGTCTTCCAGGCTTTCCATGCGCCCCGTGTGCAGGTACGGGTCGGAATGACCGAGGTCGCGCAGGCCAGGCGTCTTGAAGAGTCCCAGCGCCGCGTCGAGCAACCGGTCGGGCTGCCGTCCGCCGCACGACTTCAATGACCGGCATATCATGCGCTCGAGTGCTTGCTGCTGATCGGGGTCGGGAAAGGCGGGGTTCTGGTAGATGTTCCACAGGCCGAGATCGGTGAAGCCGGGCGCTGTGGAGGACGCCACGGCGCGGAAGGGCGATTGCGCGTGCGGGTACGCCGCGCTCGGCGGGAGGAACCGATCGGGGTCGGCGTTCCGGGCCTGAAGCGCCGGAACGCTGAGGGCGGCGAAGGCTCCCTGTCCGTGCACCGAATCGTACTCCTCCTGGCTCGCGCCCGTGTTGTGAAAGGAGAAGTCGGTGAAGTCGGGTGCGGGGTGGCAGGCGACGCAGTTGCCGACCCCGCCCTCTTGTAGCTGCTTGGCGGATGCGCGGTGTCGCGATTCGGTGAGAAAGATGCGCAGGCCGGCCAGCTCGTCCGGGCCGAATTGGAACGGATGGTTGTGGAGCCTGAGTGTGCCATCCGCCTCGGTAACGAAGACCGGGTTGGTCAGGCGTTTGAGTAGCCGGCGCAGACGGCGATTGTAGTGCAATGCCGACTGGGCGGGTCTCGGCCGTCGTGGCAAACCGTTCTTCGCGAGGAAGAGATCGTACGCCGAACCGGTGTAGTTCCCGTCGGCGTCCTGTGCGAAGACGAGCGAGCGCATGTACTCGCTCACGAGCCGCGCGACCGCGTCGAGCACCTCCTCGTCGGACGCCTGCATGACGTCGATCTGGAAGGCGCTCGGAAGGGGCAGATCCGCCGGCAAGATCACCCCCGCGCCGCTCAGCAGGTCGCGATAGGCGATGTTCCCGAAGCTGTCCGCGGTCTCGGCCGAACCGTCGTCGTTGCGGATGACGTTCGCGATGTGGGCGACGGCCGTCGCCCGTTCGTCGGGCAGCCAGCCGAAGTTGCGGCCGGTGAGCGTTGCCTTGACGAGCGCCTCGGGAGTCGTGAACTCCCCGTCGAAGTGGAGGAAGAAGCCCACGCGGCGCGGTCGGGGTATGAGCGCGTTCACCAGCGGCGGCGAGTTGCGCGTCGTCGTCGTGGCACCGTCTTCGCGCGCGGGGATCGGAGAGTGCCGGGCGAAGTCAGCGTAGGTGCGCTGTCCGGCGGCGTCCACCGCCTCGTCGATCAAATGACACGAGCGGCAGTTCATCGACTGTCCGGCGAAGGGTCCCGGCACCGGGCCCTGGGGGGTTTCGATGGTATCGACCACCGGATCTCCGACGACGAGCGGCACGTTCACCTGCCCGCCTGAATGCGCGTAGAAGTACTGGGAGAAGCGGGTCTCCACCGACAGCCGGTCGCCGGTCAGCACCTCCGGCGGAGAGGTGGGGGGATCGGCCCACGCTGGATGCGCGCCGCTCGAGGCGACGAGGCACAGCAACCCGAGCGCGGTCCCGACCGCCATCCGGCGCGACGGCACGGTCGCGAAGGCGTGTCGTCCGAGCATCGTTCGCATCTTCATCGGATCAGGCCTGTTCGAAGGCCTCCACGTCGCCCCGCCGCCTCTCGAACGTGCGGCGTGTGGGCCAACGCATCCAAGGGCGAGACTGCGACGAGGAGCGAGGAGAAGGGGAGTGCATCTCTGACTGCGTCGTCCGCGGCACGCCGGACGGTCGAAGGTCGCTTATAGCGGATAGGGGACCTACGAGACCAGCCCGGCTCGGCCCGATTCTCGGCTCGGGTCGGGCAGCCTCCGTGATCCCCCTGCTCAGCCGCACCGCGGCACTGGCGGCACGTGGAGGGTCCTATAGGACACGCACGCCCGCGGGCGTCCAGCGGGGCCTCCTCGAGGCGGCAGCGGCTCCCCCTGCCGTCATCGACCGATCATCATGGGCAACCGCAGACGTCGCCCGGCTGGCAGTCCGCGGTGACGGCGCACGGCGGGAAGCCCGTCAGGGCGCAGCAGCAAGTCGGTACCGCGCACGCACCGCCGGGACAATCCGACGGGGTGTGGCAGAGCAGCCCGTTGTTCGGGCCTGCGATGCACTGCAGGGGGCACGGCGTCGCGACCGGGGTCGGCGTCGTGGTCGCTTCTGGGCTCGGCGTTGCCGTCGGGGCGGGCGTGGGCGTGGGCCGCGGCACGCAGATGCACGCGCTGTCGTCGGGGGCGACGATGCACTGGTCCGCCGGATCCGGGCATCCGCCCCCGCACATGTGGATTCCGGTGAACCGGCACATCTTCCGCGCCGGAGCGCACAGCAGCTTGGCCGTGAATTTGCCGACCGTGCGCGTACCGAATTGGTCGCCGACGGGCGTGACCGGGAGGTGCGTCACCGGACACTTGATCGCGTAGCAGATTCGATCGGCGTTCGTCAGCGGGGTGCGATCGCCGATCGGCAGGAGCGATATCGGTCCGTTCTGGTCCTTCGCCGAGATGACCGTCTTCTTTACCGGCACGCAGAAGAGCTTCGGCTTCGAGATCTTGCAATGCGGCTCCAGACCGAACTGCGGTGAGTCGAGATCGACGATGCCCGACAGCTGGAGGGGATCCTTGACTTTGTAGCACTTCAGGTGATCGTCGGCGCAGCCGTCGTCCTTGAGCCCGCCGCTCACCTCGAACACGTAGACGTCGCCCTGCACGCCGCTGCCGTTCGCGTCGCCGAACACGTCCGCGACGTAGAAATACTGGCCGTCGTACGCGAGATCCTCGAGATGCTGGCCGACGCCGAAACCGTCGGGATCGAAGCCGATCAGCGCGCCGTTGTAGGCGTCGAAGCGGACGATCGTGCGCGACGTCGTCGAGTCGGGTCCCTGGACGGCGACGGCGTAGAGGCTGTCGCACACGCGCTCGACGCCCGACCAGCCCTGCGCTACCGGACCGCCGGTGCCCGACCAGTACGGCAACGTCGTGTGCGCCGTGTTCGTCCTATCCGAGAAGAGGACGCCGTTCTCGTAGGTGTCGGCGACGTCGTAGGAGAGCCAGATGTCGGCCCCGTCGACGTCGAGGCCGTCGACCGGGTTGCCGATCGGGTCGCTTCCGGGCCGGTAGTTCGGGTTCAGGTTCGCAGCCGTGATCGGATCGAACGACTGCAGGACGGAGGATTGGCTCGTCCGGTGCGCGAGCTGCTTGATCGACTCGTCGTACGCGAGCCCCTGGTTCGACGCGCACGCGCCGCCGGCCGCCACCGGATCGGTGACGAAGGCGCTGTTCTGCGCCAGGCCGGCCGACACCTCGGGGACGCCGTTCGACGTGGGCGCGAACGATGCGCGTTGGACGGGGGTGAAGTCCTTGAACGGCACGAGCGAGTGAACGAAGCAGTCGGCCTGCGTCGTGTACCAGATCAGGTCGTTCGTCGAGTCGTACGCCAGGCCGATCGGCGATGGCACGTCGGTATAGACGCCGACGAGGACCGCTTGCCCGGGCAACTGGGCCCGCGCGACGCCCGAACCGAGGACGAGCAGCGCTGCGATCGCAACCGCTTCGAGCCGCCGCATGGGAGCCTCCTCTCGTCTGCGCTCCGACGCATACGCCCGCGCGCCCGAGATCGTCAACGGCGCGGACGACGTCGAGTCGTCGCGACGTCTCGCCCCGTCGGCGCCGGGGCAACCTTCAACGCCGCAGAGCCGGCGTCGCGCCCGCGCGGTCTCGCTGAAGCAAGACCCCGGCCGCGAGTCCTGCCAGCGCGACCTTGGCGACGAACGCGGTGAGAGTCAGCGCGGTCGTTGCGTGTGACGTCGTACTCGCCCCGGTGACGACGGCCATCGCTCCGCCCGCGAATTGCGGCCCCAGGCAGAGTCCGACGCACGCCACGCGAAGCGCGCGCGCGCCGGCCGACGCCCTCCAGATCGACACCATGGGGATGAGCAGGATCAGATCCTCGGTCGGCGACAAGTGCGGCGACAACAGGACGTAGCTCAGGACCGCCCACAGGAGGGCGTCGTCCAGCGACATCGCCCGACGACGGAGCGCCGCAACGAGTAGAGGGGCCGCCAGCGCCATGACGAAGAGCAGGGCGGAGATCGTGGATGCCTGCGAATCGTCGAAGCGCCCGCTCGCGACGAGCACATTGCGTAGGTTGCTCATGAGCTCGGGCACGTAGCCGGCCCGCACGATCGGATCCGCATCCACTTGGTTGTAGCTGCCGACCAGTCGCAGGTAGTCACCGACCAGCGACGTGCTCCACCAGCTCACCGCACCGCCGAGGATGACGAGTGACGCGGCGAGCGCCGCCATGAGCGGCCGCCGGTAGCCGGCGGCCAGGAGTGCAATCCCGCCGACGAGGGCGAGCGGCGGCTTCATGGTCAGGATCACCAGGCAGGCCGCGGCCGCCCAGGCGTCGGCGGGCCTGGCCGTGGACCGCTTCGCGAAATACGCCATGCCGATGAGCACGCCGGTGGTGACCAATGCCGTTTGTCCGAGGGCGAGGCAGTAGAACGTGTTGACGCTGATGGGGATGAATCGGCTCACGGCGAGCAGGGCGGCGTCGGACTCCGCAAGCCGTCGCACGCCCCACGCGCAGAGCCATGCACCGACGACGTTCCACACGAGCCATGCCACGGCCGTCGGCAGAGGAAAGAATGGCGCCAGCACCAGAACGGCCGTCGGGCTGTAGGCGAAGCAAAGCGCCGAGCCGACCGTCGGCCCGAGCCATGCGCGCATGAAGCGGCGATGCGACTCGATCGAGTAGGGGGACGCACCCCGCGCCCCGACCGCGAAGCGGGCGTAGTTCAGGATGTACGCGAAGTCCTGGACGTGCAGGCTCGTCGCCGGCGCCCCCGCGGCAGACGCGGTTGGGGCTTCGCCGCCCGCACGATAGTCAGGGAGCGCGCCGACCTTGAGGAAGAACACGAGCGCGACGGTTGCGAGGCTGCCAAAGGTCACCCAATCGGGGGTCCAGCTCCGAAGGGCATGCGACGGCACCATTCAGCTCGTTCTCCTGAATGACGCGCATACGTGCTCGCGTCGAGCTTGAGGGGACCGAACGCTAGCCCACGGCAATCCGGCCGCGCAACCCCGTGGCTGAAGCGGGGCGCGCTGATCCGTGATTGAGAGCAGCGGGTCCTAACGCCCGGTTAGGTCAATTGTGCCCTGACGTCTCCGCCTGAATCGTCTCATGGCGACCCCCGATGGGTCGGGCCGGGTAGTGTCCTGATTTTGGGACGCTAGGGCCGCCGTCGTCGCCGTGCGCCTTGACGACGCCGCCGCGGCCATGAGAGCGTCCCCGCCTCGGCGTTTTCCGTCGACCGAACGGATCGTCGATGTCGGCCATGACCCCGAAACGTCCCAGGCCATTCCTCCGTCGCTGCTCTATGATCCACGCCACACGAGCCCACGCGAGAGTCAATCGTGTACGCGGCATCGTCGGAGCATGCGTGCTGCTCGCCGCCGTGACGGACCCGCCGATCGCAGCGGGCGCCAACGAGCTCTGCGGCCAGACGGTCACCGAAAGCACGACGCTCGGTGCCGATCAGACCTGTACCGGTGACGGCCTGATCATCGTCGGGGACGGCCTCACGATCGATCTCGGTGGCTTCACGTTGAGCGGCGACGGCGACGCCGGCGACGTCGGGATCGACGTCAGCGGGGCGCCGCACGTGACGATTCGGAACGGCACCGTTCGCGGGTTTTCGATCGGGGTCGGAACGCAGTCGGCGCCGTCGCTGGTGGTGAAGCTCTCCGACGTCACCCTTCGCGGCAACGTCGTCTACGGCATCGCGCCGGGTACCTCGACGCTCATCGTCGATAGATGCTCGGTCCTGGAGAACGGCATCGGCCTCGTGCACGACTCGCAAACGCTGAAGATCACCTCGACCGCGTTCGTCGCCAACACGGGAAGCGCGATGGAGATCCACTCCAACGTGGCAACACTCAAGAACGTCGTTTCCGTCGGGAACGGCGACCATGGTCTCAGGCTGACCGGCAGCGGCGGCAAGATCAGCGTGCGGTCGAGCCTCTTCGCGCGCAACGGACTGGCCGGCGTCTTCGTCCACGACGAGTTCACGGCTCCGCCCGGCAAGATCAGCGTCATGAAGTGCACGATCGCCGGCAATGGAACGGATGGCGTGCTGCTGAACGGTGACTTCGACGCGCAACACCGCGTGACGGTGACGGTCGCCGGCAATCTGATCACGGGGAACGGTGCGAGCGGCGTGCACGTGACCTCCGACTCCGATCGGACCGTGGTCTCCGCGAACCGGATCATCGGCAACGCCGACGATGGCGTCACGATCGATGCGACGTCTGACGACACGGTCGTCAAGGGCAATACAGTCGTTGGCAACGCGCATGATGGGATCTCGACCGCCAACTCGACGGCTACGTTGGCGAAGAACGTCGTGAACGCCAACTACGATGCCGCGATCGATGCGCCCGCGGGCGCCCTCGACGGCGGCGGTAACCGGGCGCGCGCGAACGGGCAGGCGGTGCTCCCGTGCTCGAGCGCCATCGCGTGCCCGCCGGCATTCACGCCGAAGCCCGGACCCGTGACGCCGACGTGCGGCATGCACGTCACGACCTCGATCACCCTCGGCGACGACCTGTCGTGCAACGGCACGACGGGCATGTTCGTCGACGCCGACGGGGTGGCGATCAACCTGAACGGTCATCGGCTGGACGGCGGCGCCAGCCAGAACACGATCGGCATCGCCGTCCAGGATCACGGCGGGATCACGGTGGCGAACGGCGTCGTGCAGCGGTTTCAGGTCGGCGTCGGCGGTGGCAGCGGCGACAACCTGAAGCTCGTGAACGTCGAGATGCGCGAGAATACCGGTCTGGGCGCCACCTACGCGGGTGGGCACGTCGCCGTCAGCAAGAGCAGCTTCGTGCGCAACGGCGAGCGCGGCTTCGAGGTGCCCGGGCCCGCGGTTGCGGTAAAGGTGACGGACAGTCTTTTCGTCGGGAACGTGCTCGAAGGCTTCGGTTCGCGCGGCCGCGGCACCCTGCTGACGAACGTCGTCGCGGCGACGAACGGCGGCGCCGGCGTGCGGCTCGGTCCCGACGGCGACGGTCGGCTTCAGAAGAGCATCGTCGCGGGAAACGGCGGTGATGGCGTGCAGATCACCGACGGGTTCGGCGTGAGCGTCCCGTCCGCGGTGAAGAAGACCGTGATCGTCGGTAACCGCATGGACGGCATCGTCGTGGCGACGAACCCGGTCGGCATGATTCTCGAGGGCAACGTCGCGGGCGCGAATGGCGGCCACGGCGTCGCGCTGATGAGCACGCCCGACCGGACGACGATCAACAAGAACATGCTGGTCGGCAACGTGAGCGACGGGGTGTTCGTCGACGTCGCCGTGCAGGCGACGTCGATCACGCGGAACACTGCGCCCGGCAACGGCGGCTCCGGGCTGAACGTCGACGCGGCCGCGAGCACGCTCGCCAAGAATCTCGCAGTGGCAAACGTGCTCAGCGGGATCCGGACGCCGTTCGGGGCGATCGACGGCGGCGGCAACGAGGCGCACGACAACATCGCGCCGCAGCAGTGCACGCCTCCGATCGCGTGCCCGTGACCCGGCTGCGCCGCGCCGGCGTGCGGTCACGACCACGACGGACGGCCGCTCACACCGACTGCGCCGCGGCGGCGTTGGCTCCCGGCGTCAGTTTCCACGTCCGCTGGTGATACCGCTCGAGGCCACGCCGATTGGTCATCGAGAGCACGGTGGTGTGAGGCAACCGGCGCGCCAGGGTCTCGTACACCGACTTCTCCGTCGCGCTGTCGAGCTGGCCCGTGGCGTCATCCATGATGAGCCAATCGGGCTCGTGCAGGATCGCGCGCGCGAAGGTGAGTCCTTGCTGTTCGTCACCCGAGAGAACCTCGTCCCACGGCTCGCTCTCGTCGAGTCGACCGGCGAGGCGTCCGAGGTCGAACAGGCGGAGGGCGTCGACGATCCGGTCGTCGGAGAAGCTTCCGGCGGGTGAGGGGTACGAGACCGCGTCGCGTAGCGTCCCGATCGGGAGGTATGGCTCGTGGGCGAGAAACAACGGCTGCGTCCGCGCGGGCAGATCGATCTGCCCCTTGCCGAACGGCCAGATGCCGGCGATCGCGCTGAACAAGACGCTCGTGAAGCGCCCGGGCGGTCCGAGCAGGACCACGCGTTCGCCCGGCTCGACGGCACCGTTCAGATCCGTCGCCAGCACCTGCCCGTCGGGTTGCGCGAGGTCCAAATGGATGAGGCGCAGCTCGGGAGCGCGGTCCGACCGGACGAGGATCCCGGCGTCGCGGGTCATTGCGACGCGAGCGGCATCGAGCGACTCACAGAGGGTCGCGAGGCGCTCGATGCTGGCGCGCCACAGCGCAATCTCCTGGTAGGCATCGACGAACCAGGAGAGCGCACCCGAGACCTGCCTGTACGCGATGCCGGTTTCGGTCACGCTGCCCAGCGTCATGTGTCCCGCGAAGAAGGCCGGCGCGGCGACGAGCAACGGAACGATGCCGTTTGCCTCTCCGATGCCCGACGTGACCAGGGTGACGTTCCGCTGCGTGACGATGAGCTGCCACCAGTTGTGCACGATGTTCTTGAAACGGCGCCGCGCGCCCTGGCGCTCGACGTCCGCGCCGCGAGCCAATTCCACGGCCTCGACGTGGTCGCGGAAGCGCACCAGACCGTAGCGGAAATCGGCCTCGAAACGCAGACGATCGAAGTTGATCGACGCGAGCGGTCGCCCGATACGATGAGTCAGCCACGTGGCGAGCAGCGCGTACAGGATGGCCACCCACATCATGAGGCCGGGAATCCGGAGCTCGCTCTGTCCGATCCGTAGGGGCCATTTCCCGGAAAGCGTCCACAGAATTCCGGCGAACGAGATCAGCGTCGCGACCGCGGAGAGAAGCGACAGCGAGAGCCCGAGGGCGCTCGCGACATAGGTCTGCACGTCCTGCGCGACGCGCTGATCGGGGTTGTCCGTTTCCTTGCGGAACAGCTCGCGGTGCGCATAGGCGTGCGGCCCGATCCACTGACGAAGAAAGTAGTCGGTGAGCTGCTCCCGCCAGCGGATCAGAAGGATGTTGCGGACGTAGATGCGATACGTGGAGACCAGCACGACCAGCAGCGCGATGGCCAGGAATACCTCGATTGCGGCGAGGAACGCGGGCGCCTGCATGTTCTGGACCGCGTCGAACACGCCGCGCTGCGCGATCGCGAGCCGGACGCTGCCATACACGGTGCCGAGCTCGCCCGCGACGCAGAGTGCAAGAAGCGCTGCGCCGCTCTTGGCATCCGGCGTGCGCCAGTAGATGCGCGTCAGCTGCCACAGATGACGCACGAATCGACGGTCGAAGACGGCGGAGCGTCGAGTCATCGGCACGGGGGATTCCTTCCGTCGCGGGGCGTGTAGGCGAAAGCCCCGACGAACCCTGTCACGTTGACCACCGTGTCACTCGGGACGGGAGTGAGAGTCAACGCCCCGGGCAGGTCACGTCGGCAGGGATCCGGCATCCCCCCTTCGACACGACGGTCCCGGACGATCTACACTGCGCCCGCGTGATCAGACCGGTGATCCACGAGCAGCCATGAACACCAAGGGCCGTGCGGTGAATCTCGGCGCGGTCGTCTCGGTGCGCGGGAGCGTCGTCGACGTTCGATTCGACGAGCATCTGCCCTCGATCTACTCGGTGTTGCGGGCTGGAGACGAGAGGCAAATCGTCATCGAGGTACTGGCACAGCGTGATGCGCGTCACGTGCGCGGGATCGCGTTGACTCCGACGCAAGGCCTCGCTCGCGGGATGGAGGTGGAGGACACGGGCGGGCCGCTCGAGGCGCCGGTCGGGAAGGGGATTCTCTCGCGGATGTTCGACGTGTTCGGCAACGTCATCGATCGCGAGGGGCCGTTGCTCGATGTCCAGTGGCGTTCCGTGCATCGCGCTCCCCCGTCGCTTGCGCGACGGTCCACGAAGGCCGAGGTCTTCGAGACGGGCATCAAGATCATCGATGTGCTCGTGCCGCTGGAGCGCGGCGGCAAGGCGGGACTGTTCGGCGGGGCGGGCGTGGGTAAGACGGTTTTGCTCACCGAAATGATCCACAACATGATCGGGCATCACGAGGGTGTGAGCATCTTTTGCGGCATCGGCGAGCGTTGCCGCGAAGGTGATGAGCTCTACCGTGACATGAAGGCCGCCGGCGTGTTGCCGAATATGGTGATGGTGTTCGGCCAGATGAACGAGCCGCCGGGAAGCCGGTTCCGGGTGGGGCATGCCGCGCTGACGATGGCCGAGTATTTCCGAGACGACGAGCATCGCGATGTCCTGCTGCTCATCGACAACATCTTTCGCTTCATCCAGGCTGGCATGGAGGTGTCCGGCTTGATGGGCCAGATGCCTTCGCGCCTGGGCTACCAGCCTACGATGGGCACAGAGCTGGCGGGGTTGGAGGAACGCATCGCCAACACCGATTCCGGGGCCATCACCTCGATCCAGGCCGTGTATGTGCCCGCTGACGATTTCACTGATCCAGCCGCCGTCCATACGTTCTCGCATCTGTCCGCCTCCATCGTGCTCTCACGCAAGCGGGCGAGCGAAGGCCTCTATCCGGCCATCGACCCGCTGCAATCCAGCTCCAAGATGGCGACGCCGGGCATCGTCGGCGAACGACACTACGGCCTGGCCCAGGAAATCCGGCGGACGCTCGCGCAGTACGCAGAACTCAAGGACATCATTGCCATGCTCGGCCTGGAGCAGCTGTCGCCGGAGGATCGCAAGGTGGTCGCGCGCGCCCGCCGGCTCGAGCGCTTCCTCACCCAGCCGTTCTTCGCGACTGGTCAATTCACCGGCCTCACGGGAAAGCTCGTCGCCCTCGAGGACGCGCTGAACGGTTGCGAGCGAATCCTGCGCGACGAGTTCAAGGACTACCCGGAAGGCGCGTTGTACATGATCGGAAACATCGACGAAGCGAAGATGGGGGGGAGAGCCGGTCCACTGGGGGCGCCGCCGGAGCCGCACGCAACGGTCGCGGCCGATCCCTGAGAGCAGGTCCACATGTCGCCGACCCTCATGAATCTGCAGATTCTCCTGCCCTTCGAGGTCTTCGCGGACAGGACCGGCGTGTCGCGCATCGTCGCCGAGGCGCGCGAGGGCTCGTTCGGGCTCTTGCCGCACCGGCTCGATTGCGTGGCGGCCCTCACGACGGGAATTCTGATCTACGAGACCGAAGTTGGGGGCGAGGCCTACGTGGCGGTGGATGAAGGGGTGCTGATCAAGACCGGCCCGAACGTGATCGTGTCCGTGCGCCGGGCGCTCGGCGGGACCGATCTCGGCCGACTGCGGGATTCGGTCGAGCGGGAATTCCGGACCCTCGACGAGCACGAACGAAGCGTGCGCTCGGTAATGGCGAAATTGGAGACGGGCTTCCTTCGGCGTTTCGCGATGTTTCAACATGAATGACGCGCCGGCGGAAAAGCCGTCGACAGGCGCGTCGACCTTCTCCGGGCAGGTCGGGGCCAAGGCGGCGCGCAAGCTCAAGGCGCGGCGCAACGCCGCGCGCGGGGTCTGGTTCGGCCTGGGGATGATGGGGCTGATCGGCTGGTCGGTGACGATCCCTACGCTACTCGGGGCGGCGCTCGGTCTCTGGCTGGACAAGCACCATCCGGGGAAACACCCCTGGACGCTGGCCCTGTTGGTTGCCGGTCTCGCGATCGGCTGTGTGAACGCGTGGCATTGGGTGGCCAACGAGGGACGGGCCATTCGCGATGAACAAGAGGACGACGATGAATGAACCGCTGAGACTGGCGATGACATGGGCGGCGGGGGCCGGGCTCGGTGCAATGTTCTTCGGCGGCCTCTGGTGGACGGTTCGCAAGGGCGTGTCCTCCGCACAGCCCGCAGTTTGGTTCTCGGGGAGCCTATTGCTCCGGACGAGCGTTGCCCTGGCCGGATTCTACTTCGTCTCCGACCATCACTGGGAGCGATGGCTGCTGTGTCTCCTCGGATTCGTCATGGCACGCTCGGCCGTCGTTCGCCTGGGGCGGCTATCGGGAGACAGCCATCCCGGCCGGACCCTGGAAGGCAGCCATGCGCCTTAGTCCCGACGAGAGGATCTTCTGGCAACACGGATCCCTCAAACTCAATGCCACCATCGTGTTCACGTGGGGGCTGATGCTCGTCCTGGTCTTGGGCTCGCGACTCGTCACGCGCAGGCTCAGCACGGATCTGCAACGTTCCCGTTGGCAGAACCTTCTGGAAATCGTCGTCACCGCGATCGAGAAGCAAATCGAAGACGTCGGCCTCCGCCACCCGAGGAAGTATCTCGGCTTCCTGGGCACGCTCTTCCTCTTCGTCGCTACCGCCAGTCTCGGCACCATAATTCCCGGCTACGAGCCGCCGACCAGCTCACTCTCGACCACCGCGGCGCTCGCGCTCTGCGTGTTCGTGGCGGTGCCGCTATTCGGCATCGAGGACCAGGGGGTGGCCGGCTATCTCGAGTCCTACGCGGAGCCGACGGTCATCATGCTGCCATTCAACGTCATCAGTGAGCTGTCGCGTACGCTGGCGTTGGCCGTCCGCCTGTTCGGCAACATGATGAGCGGGGTTATGATCATCGGGATTCTGCTGACCATCACGCCGTTCATCTTCCCGGTCGTCATGACGGTGCTCGGCCTACTGACCGGTATGGTGCAGGCCTATATCTTCAGTATATTGGCGGCGGTGTACATCGCGGCAGCGACGCGGGTTCGCAAGCGGGTACCCGACACTGAAGCGACGCAACCGAAAGCATGAATGACACCGAGAAGAGGACTATGCCATGGATAGCTTGACGATCATCGCGGTGGCATCGATTGTCATCGCCGGCATTACGACGGGGTTCGGCACCATGGGGCCTGCGTTGGCGGAAGGGAGGGCCGTTGCGACGGCAATGAGCTCGCTGGCGCAGCAGCCCGATGCCTCCGCTACCATCACCCGGACTTTGTTTGTCGGTCTGGCGATGATCGAGTCCACGGCAATTTATTGCTTTGTCGTGTCCATGATTCTCATATTCGCCAACCCATTCTGGAATTACGTGATCACGCAGGCCGCGGGAAAGTAATCCGTGCTGATCGATTGGTTCACTGTGGGTGCGCAGGCACTCAACTTCCTCATCTTGGTATGGTTGATGAAACGCGTTCTCTACAAGCCGATCCTCCGCGCCATCGACGCACGGGAGAAACGGATCGCTGCGGAGCTCGCGGACGCTTCGGCGAAGAAGGCCGAAGCGCAGAAGGAACGCGAAGAGTTCCAGCGCAAGAACGAGGAGTTCAACCGGCAGCGCACCGCGCTCCTCAGTCGAGCGACGGACGAGGCCGCAACCGAGCGTCGGCGGCTCCTCGCCGAAGCGCGCCAGGCGGCGGATACCTTGAGCGCCAAGCGACTCGAAGTCCTGAGAAGCGACGCCCGCAATCTCAATCAGGCCATTGGTCGCCGGACCCAACAGGAGGTGTTCGCCATAGCGCGAAAGGTGCTGATGGATCTGGCCACGGCGAGTCTCGAAGAACGCCTGCGAGAGGCGTTCACGCACCGCTTGCGAGAGATGAGCGGCGAACCGAAAGCACGGCTCGCCGAGGCGCTCAGGGGGGCGCATGCTCCCGTGCTCGTGCGCAGCGCATTCGACCTGTCCGCGGACCAACGCGCGGCGATACAGAGCGCGCTCAACGAGACGTTCGTGGCCGAGATCCCGATGCGTTTCGAGACGGTGCCGAACCTGATCAGCGGGATCGAGCTCACGGCGAATGGGCAGAAGGTGGCCTGGAGCATAGCGGATTACCTGACATCGCTGGAGAAATGGACCGGTGAGCTTCTGGACCGACAGACCGAGAGCGAGCCGATGCACGTCTCGAAAGACGAATGAACGACGAGCCCGACAGCTTGCGGAACGTCCTGGACCGAGTGTTCACGGGCGTGGACCGAATGCGCGATGGCGTTGCGCCGCAACTCCTTCCACGTGAGGTAGGCACGCTCGCGATGGTGTCGACCGGGATCGCGAAGGTGTCCGGTCTCCCCGGGATAGGTGTCGACGAGTTGGTGATGTTTCCGGGCGGTGTGTTCGGCATCGCATTCAATGTGGACGAGGACGAGATCGGCGTCGTGCTTCTCGGTGAATACTGGCATCTGCACGCGGGCGATGAAGTCGAGCGCACGGGCCGGGTCATGGACGTCGGCGTGGGCGACGCGTTGCTGGGGCGCGTCGTCGACCCGCTCGGCCAGCCGCTCGACGGCGGCGGACCGGTGGTGGTGAGCCGGCGCCTTCCCATCGAACGCCCCGCCCCGCCCATCATGGACCGTGCGCCCGTCACGGTGCCCCTGCAGACCGGTCTCAAGGTCGTCGATGCGCTCATCCCCATCGGGCGAGGCCAGCGCGAGTTGATCCTGGGTGACCGGCAGACGGGGAAGACCGCCATTGCGATCGACACCATCCTCAATCAGCGTGGCCAGAACGTCGTGTGCGTCTATTGCGCGATCGGCCAGCGCACATCCGCCGTGGCGAAGGCGGTGGCGACCTTGCGGGAGAATGGCGCGATGGAGCACGCGGTCGTGGTCGTCACCGAGGGCAACGACCCGCCGGGACTCGCGTATATCGCTCCGTACGCCGCGACCAGCATCGCAGAGCACTTCATGGAGACGGGTCGCGACGTGTTGATCGTGTACGACGACCTGACGCAACACGCTCGCGCGTATCGCGAGCTGTCCCTGCTGCTCCGCCGGCCTCCCGGCCGCGAAGCCTTCCCGGGCGACATCTTCTACATCCATTCGCGCCTGCTCGAGCGGGCCACGCACCTGCGCCCGGAACGCGGGGGTGGTTCGCTCACCGCCCTGCCCATCATCGAGACCGAAGCGCAGAATATTTCCGCCTACATTCCGACGAACCTGATCTCCATCACCGACGGGCAGATCTACATCTCCCCGTCGCTGTTCGAATTGGGCATACTGCCCGCGGTCGATGTCGGCAAATCCGTGTCGCGGGTCGGCGGCAAGGCGCAACGAGCGGCATATCGCCTGGTGGCGGGGGATCTCAAGCTCGCCTATTCGCAGTTCGAGGAGCTCGAGGCGTTTGCTCGATTCGGCGCGCGACTGGACGAAGGAACGCATAAAATCGTCGAGCACGGACGGCGAATCCGGGCTTGCCTCAAGCAATCGGAAAGCGCCCCCGTCTCGGTGCCCGCACAAATTGCCATTCTGCTGGCGCTCACGACGGGGCTTTTCGATTCGGTGCCGATCGAACGGATGGCGGACGCCGAGCGGGCCGTGCAGGCGGCAGCGGCGAGTCTCCCGGCAGGGGTGTGCGCGCGATTCGAAACCGCCGCGCAATTGAGTGACGAAGATCGTCGAGTGATCATCGAAACCGCCCGCACGGCACTCTCAGGCTTCGAATCGGGACGGAAAGCCGGGCCCGAGCCGGAGTCGAGCCTCGAGAAGACGCCATGAGCGATACGAGCGAGAGCCTCCGCCGAAACATCAAAAACGCTGAAGACCTTCAATCCGTCGTCCGCACGATGAAAGCCCTGGCGGCGTCGAGCATCGGACAATATGAGACGTCCGTCCGCGCGTTGGCGGACTACTATCGAACCGTGGAACTGGGATTGGGCGCTTGCTTTCGGGAAAGTCGGCCGGTTGTCCCGGTGGTGGAGCGCGGAGGACGACCCCACACGGGCGCGATCGGGGCGGTCGTGTTCGGCTCCGATCAGGGTCTGGTGGGGCAGTTCAACGACGTGATCGCGGACTATGCGATCAAGGCACTCTCGGCCATCCCCGGCAAGCCCCGCGTCTGGGCCGTCGGTGAGCGTCTTCGTGCGCCCCTTGCGGATGCCGGCCTGCCGCCGATCGGGCTCTTCTCCGTCCCGAATTCCGTCAAGTCCATCACTCCGCTCGTCGGGCAGATCCTCGTGGCGAGCGAGACGCGTCACAGGCAGGAGGAAGTCGGCGAGCTCCATCTCTTCTACAACCGCCACGCGTCCGGGGCCGCCTATGCGCCGGTCAGCCAGCGACTGCTACCGCTGGATGAACACTGGCACCGTGGGTTGGCGGACCTCGCCTGGCCAACCCCCAGGCTACCCGAGGTCATGGGAGGCGGCACCGCGACGGTGGGAACGCTGATTCGCGAGTATTTGTTCGTCGCGCTCTTCCGGGCATGCGCCGAATCGCTTGCGAGCGAGAACGCGAGCCGCCTGGCGGCGATGCGGCGCGCAGACAAGAACATCGACGAATTGCTGGAGGACCTCAACGGAAGATTCCATCGGTTGCGTCAGCGTAACATCGACGAGGAGTTGTTCGACGTCATTTCCGGTTTCGAATCGCTGGTCGGTCGATAGCCGATGGTACAGGACCCTCGGGGAGATGGCCGCGCGCCTGCGGGCTGAGGCGGGGCGTCACGTCGAGGCCACGATCCACGCCCTCGCTTCCGGGAGCTCGTCGTTGCGGAATACCTTGGTGGGGCAGGGGATCAGGAGGCCAAACACCTTTACGGCTTCCCCGATCCACCCGATGTCGGTGACGACCGCGACCTTCTCGAAGGCGGTCAGATGACGGATGCCGACCTTCGCATCGTCCCAGAGTGCCGCCGCCGTGAAGCCCGTGAAGTCCGCGCCGAGGTGATACAAGAAGCGGATCGTCTTGTGTTTCTCGAGCGCCGTCTCGACCGCCGGGATGAGCACCCGCTCGTAGTCGTCGCCGGTCACCTGCCCGTGTGCGGCGATCGCGATGACATGGTCGGGCAGGTCTGCGATCTTTTGCATCATGTCGTCCTCCTGTCGCTACATCCCCATAGCACCGTGATCCCTCGCTGCATCCCGGCCGGGGCGCGTCCAGCGCGAGCTGCGCTCATGGCGACGGTGTCCGCACGTCGACGTGCATGTGACTGAGCCTGCGGAGCAAAGCCCCCCGCCGTCGGAGAGGCCACCAGTCGTAGAGATAGATCTGCATCGGCCGCCACATCGCCACCCACCCGCCGATCGTGAGGCCCTCGCGGACGATGCTCCGAAACGCATCCGGGGGGGCGTGGCGCGCGATGAGCTCGCCGAGTTAGCAGGCAGGCGCTCAGGAAGCTCACGCCGATCACCAGGCTGGTCCGCCCCTGGTGGAGCAGCTGCCGCAGGGCGAGTCGGTTGATCGAGGCGCGGTAGGCGAAGTAGTGACGAATGGCCTCCTGCACGACGGCTGGCGTCTGTCCGGCTGGGAGCGGCTTCTCCAAGTGGACGATCAGTCGGAAGGCGGCGTCCTTGGGGGGCCGCAGCTCACGCGCCCACTCGACGATGAATTCCTCGGCGTCCTGGTCGAGGTCCTTCTCCTTGAAGGGAGACGGATCGAGCGAGTTGAAGAGCTGCCCCACCTCGCGGAGCTTGAGCTCGATGGCATTCCCTGCGCGCCGCGGATCGGCATCTTGGAGCGCCGGCTTCACGACGGCGGTCCTAGCGCAGCGCACCCGGCAACGAAATGCCAATCGCTACCGCCCATCCGAACACTTTCGCGCTTCCGGTCTTGGAAAGCTGCACGAGCTGGGGCAAGAAACCTCCCTGTCCGTGCGAGCATCCACGACGCGCAATCGGGACGGTCGTGATGCGCGTCCACTGACGGGAGGACACCATGAGCAGCATCACCGGCGGCGAGGTTCTCGCGCGATGCCTCGCCAACGAGGGCGTGCGGTTCGTATTCGGACTGCCGTGTCCCGAGATCGATCCGCTGCTGGCGCAGCTTGCGGCGCACGGCATCCGCCTGGTCCCCGTCCGCCACGAGGCGGCGGGCGTGCACATGGCGGAGGGCCTGTACAAGACGACGGGCCAGGTGGCGGCGGTCCTCGGCAATCCCGGGCCGGGCGCCGCCAATCTGCTCCCGGGCGTGATCACGGCGCGTCACGAGGGGGTGCCGGTGCTGGCGATCACCTCGCAACATCGCCTCGGCATCGTGTATCCGTCGCCCCCGTCCACCTTTCAGGGGCAGGATCAGCTCGACGTCTTCAAGCCGGCCGTCAAATGGGGCGGACCCATCTTGTCGTGGGAGCGTATTCCCGAGGTCGTACGCCTGGCCTTCCGCGAGATGTGGAGCGGCCGGCCCGGCCCCGTCCACATCGAGCTGCCGGCGCCGGTGCTGTACGACACGGGCGAGGAGGGGCGCGCGCCGATCCTGCCGCCGGCGGCCTACCGTGCGCCCTGGCCGCAGGCCTCGGACGCCCAGCTCCAGCGGGCGGCCGACCTGCTCGCCAACGCCCGCCGGCCGCTCGTCGTCTCCGGCTCCGGCGTCGATCGCGGGAACGCCAACGCGGCGCTCCTGGAGCTCGTCGCCTTGCTGCGCTGCCCCGTGATCGCGACCATGGCGGGCCGCTCGTCGGTTCCGCTCGACCACGCCAACTACGTCTTCGGCTTCGGGCGCGGCGGCGACGCGGTGAAGCAGGAGGCCGACGTCATCCTGGTCGCGGGATCGCGGCTCGGCAACCTCGACATCCCCTATGACAAGTACTGGGGCGATCCGGCGCGGCAGCACCTCATCCAGATCGACATCGACCCCCGCGACATCGGCGTCACGCGGCCGCTGGCGCTCGGGATCGTCGCCGACGTCAAGGACACGCTCGAGGGGCTGGTACGGGTGCTGCGGACGCGAGCCGCGCCCGCCCGGGACGGCGACGATCTGGCGCGGTACCGGCGCGCGGCGGGGGCCTGGTGGGACGCGCAGATGGCGCCGATCGCGGCCTGGAGCGGCGCGGGCATCCACCCGGCCCACGCCATGCAAGCCGTTGGCGAGGCGTTCGGCAGGGAGGCCGTCTACGTGGCCGACGGCGGCAACACGTCGCTGTGGGCGAACTTGTGCCTGCCGCCGACGCGTCCCCGCTCGTACCACAGCATCCTCGAGCTCGGCATGCTCGGCACCGGTATCCCGTCCGCGATCGGCGCCAAGCTCGGCGCCCCGGAGCGCGACGTCGTGTGCGTGACCGGCGACGGCGCCGCCGGCTTCAACTTCATGGAGATGCAGTCGGCGGCGCGCGAGGGCGTGAAGATCACGACGATCGTCTTCGCCGAGGGCTCGTGGACGATGGAGGAGCCGAACGAGCGCATGCTGTACGGCCGCACCTTCGGGACCGAGCAGGGCGCCGTACGCTGGGATCGCGTCGCGGAAGGTCTCGGCTGCGATGGCGTGTACGCGGAGCATCCGGCGGACGTCGGGCCGGCGCTGCAGCGCGCCGGGGCGTCGACGAAGCCGACCGTCGTCTGCCTGCGCACCGACCGGGACGCCAACCTGGCGATGCCGCAGGAGCTGATGTTGCGCTTCATCGAGGTGTACCAGGGGCCGATGGCGTGAGGGGCGGGCCGCAACGCCGGGGAGGGCCGTGCGATGAGTGACGAGGAGCATCCGCGTACGACCGGTCCGTCGCGGCGGGCCTTCCTGCTCGGGGCGACGTCGGGGGCCGCGCTCACCGCCCTCGGCGCCGCCGGCCTGGTATCGGTACGCGAGAAGATGCGCAAGCTGCGCACGCCCGAAGCGGTGGAGGCCGGGCGGCCGGCGGAGATCGCCGAATCGTTCACCGACTCGCGGCCGGCGTACGTCGGCGAGGTGAGCGCCAGGCCCGGGTCGCCGAACGTCGTCGTGATCGTCCTCGACGACGTCGGCTTTGCCGATCTCGGGGTGTACGGCAGCGAGATCCGCACGCCCCACCTGGACGCCCTCGCCGCGGGCGGTCTGCGCTATACGAACTTCCGCACCTGCGCGATGTGCTCGCCGACGCGCGCCGCGCTGATGACCGGCTTGAACCACCACTCCGCCGGCATGGGATGGCTCGCCGATCTGGATTCCGGCTACCCCGGGTATCGGGGCGACATGACGCTCGAGGCGGCGACGCTGGCCGAAGTGCTACGCGACGCGGGATGGGCGACGATGCACGTCGGCAAGTGGCATGTGAACCTCGCCGCCTCCAACGGCGCGAACGGCCCCTATCACAACTGGCCGACGCACCGGGGCTTCGAGCGGGCGTACTGGTTCCAGGGTCACTCCACCGACTATTTCCGCCCGGCCGAGCTCATCGACGGCGTCGCCCCGGTCGAGCCGCCGCAGCGGGACGACTACTACGTCACCGAAGACCTGACCGATCGTGCCATCGCCTACGTGCGTACCCAGAAGGTGCTCGCACCCGACAAGCCCTTCTATCTCCAGATCGCGTATCCGACGGCGCACTCGCCGCTGCAGTGCAGGGCGCAGGATCGCGATGCCTACAAGGGCGCGTACGACGCCGGCTGGGACGTGGTGCGGGGCGCGCGGCTCGAGCGACAGCGCGCGTCGGGCGTGGTGCCCGCGACGACACAGCTGCCGCCGCTCTCGCCGGGCGCCGACCCGTGGGACACGCTGAGCGCGCTGCAGCGACGCGTGTACGCGCGCTACATGGAGGTGTACGCGGGGGCGATCACCAGCCTCGACGCCCAGATCGGGCGTTTCCTCGCGTCGCTGGACGAGATCGGTGCGCGCGAGAATACGCTGGTCATCGTCTTCTCCGACAACGGCGGCTCCGCCGAGGGCACCCCGACGGGGACGCCCAACGTGTTTGCGGCCGCCTTCGGCAGACCGGTCCCGGTCGAGGAGGCGGCGAAGCTCTACGACGTCATGGGCGAGGATCCGACCTTTCCGCACTATCCGATCGGCTGGACCTGCGCGTCGAACACGCCGTTCCGCATGTACAAGCAGTACACGCACCTCGGCGGCGTCGCCGATCCCCTGATCGTGGCGTGGCCGGAGCGGATCCGCGCGCGTGGGGAGAGCCGCCCTCGGTTCGTGCACGTGATCGACCTGTATCCCACCATCCTCGAGGCGGTCGGGATCGCGCGTCCGGAGATCTACCGCGGGCGCAAGCTCAAGCCGCTCGAAGGCGCCAGCGTCGCCGCGACCTTCGGCAGCGCCGACGCGCCGACGCGCACCGAGCAGTATTTCGAGCTCGGCGGTCAGCGGGGCTATCTCGACGGCAACTGGCGCCTCGTCACCCGCCACGAGCGGGGCGCGCCGTTCGCGCGCGACGTGTGGGAGCTGTACGACCTCGCGACCGATCCCAACGAGCTCCACGACCTGGCCGCGGCCCATCCCGAGAAGGTCGAGGAGCTGGCGGCCAAGTGGGACGCCGCAGCCGAGAGATACGGCGTGTTTCCGCTCGACGATCGCAACCTCATCATCAAGATGTCGCAGGATCGGCTCCGGCGCGGGCTGCGGCCGAAGTGGGAGTTCCGTCCACCGCTGGAGCGGCTGTCGGCGCATGTCGCGCCGACGGTCGGTGGCCTGAGTCACGAGATCAGCGCCGAGCTCGTGCGCCCGCCCGGACGCGGCGATGGGGTCATCGTCGCGTGCGGGTCGCAGCCTGCCGGGTACGTGCTCCACATCACCGGCGGCCGCCTGGTGTACGAGCAGAGCCTGCTCCCCTGGAACGAGCGGCTCGAGGCCGACGTGCCGCTTCCCGACGGGGCGGTCACGGTGCGCTACGTCCAGACGATGACGTCGCGGCCGTTCGACGGCAGGGGCGCGCTGTTCGTCAACGACCGGAAGGTCGCGGAGCACACATTCACGCGCACGCTGGTCTCGACCTCGTACGACGGCTTTTCGCTCGGGGCGGACCTCGGCAACCGCGTGTCCACGCTGTATCGTGCGCCGCACCCGTTCCAGGGACGCATCCTCCGCGTCACGATCGACATCGACACGACGCCGTTCTCGCTCCTCGAGCAGATGCGCTTCGTCGACGCGATCGGCATCCGGGTGTGACCCCGGCGTCCGAATCGATGGTCGCGATCCCCGCCGGTCGGTACCGGATCGGGTCGGACGCGCACTATCCGGAGGAGCGGCCGGCGCGGGTGGTCGAGATCGCCGCGTTCCGCATCGACCGGACGCCGGTGACGAACGCGGACTTCGCGCGCTTCGTCGACGAGACGGGGCACGTGACCGTGCCCGAGCGCGTCGATCCGGCCGGATCGGCGGTGTTCACGATGACGGCCGGCCCGGTCGATCTGCGCGATCCGTCGCACTGGTGGCGTTTCGTACCGGGGGCGAGCTGGCGGGCGCCCGCGGGACCCGGATCGAGCATCGAGGGACGCGACCGTCATCCGGTCGTGCACGTCGGCTGGCATGACGCGGCGGCGTTCGCGCGCTGGTGCGGCAAGCGCCTCCCGAGCGAGGTCGAGTGGGAGGTGGCGGCACGTGGCGGCCTCGCGGGGGCGGAGTACGCCTGGGGTGACGAGCTCGCGCCGGCCGGCGCGCTCATGGCCAACATCTGGAGCGGAGCTTTTCCATGGTACTTTGCGCGCGCCGGCAGACCGGGCACGACGCCGGTCGCGTCCTTCCCGCCCAATGGGCACGGGCTGTCCGACATGATCGGCAACGTCTGGGAATGGACCGCCTCGCCGTGGAGGCCCCCGCATACGTGCTCGTGCGCGCCGCCGAGCGCGAGCGCCACGGACCCCGCCGAGCGGTTCGTGCTGAAAGGGGGCTCGTTCCTCTGTGCCGCCGAGTACTGCGCCCGCTACCGGCCCGCGGCGCGGATCGGCCTGACGCGCGACACGACGGCGATGCACACGGGCTTGCGCTGCGCCGGCGACCGATGAGGCGCGTTCGGATCTAGGCACCGCGACGGCGGCGCGGATACTGGTCATCATGCGGACCGTGGGCATCGCCGAGCGTCGCGCCCTGCGCGTGCGGCTCGTCGTCCGCCGGGCGTGGTGGGCCTACCTGCCGCTCGTCCTCGTGCTCGCGATAGGCGCGGCATTCTGGGGCGGCCTCGCGTGGGAGACGGCGGAGCTGCCGATGGTGCGGAGCGTGTTCGTCCTTCTCGCGGCGGGGATGCTCGCGCTCGTCGTGTTCGTCGTCCGCCGGACGCTCCGGCTGCTCGACGACGCGAACTGGCTCCTCATGGTCACCGACGACGCGCTCGTGCTGAACCCGGTGGACGCGGTCGGTCGCATCCACGCCGAACCCGTCGAGCTGCCGTTCGCCGAGATCGTCTCGGCGCGGCGCCTCGTCGAGAAGCGCCTCGCCCTCGGCGACGACGCCGTCGAGGACGTGCACGAGAAGCACGTCTACCTGGAGCTCGGGCTGGCCGACGTCGACACCGCGCCGCTCGCCGGCTTTCCGCCGCCGATCGTGCTCGAGAGCCCGCGCACGCTGAAGATCGGCTGGCGCGACCGCGCCACGCGTCTCACGCCGGCGCTCGCCGCCTGCCTCGACGCCCTGCCGCCGACGATCGCGCGCGCATCCGACGTCCGCGTCCAGTGGCAAGACTCGCGCACGTTGTCGGACGACGAGCTCCGGGAACGCGTGCGCGCGCTCTGCGCGGGCAACGACGAGCGCGCCGCGATCAAGATCCTCCGCACGCGCTACGCGATGGATCTCCGGCAGGCGAAGCAGTTCGTCGAGCGCCTGACCGCGTCGCACGCCTGACGGCGCGTCGCGCGCTCTTCACGTCCGCGACGGTAGCGCGCGCCCGATCAGGACCGAGAGCAGGCACGGTCCGCGTCGAAATGGATCACATCTCGCGACGCCCGCATGTTCCTGCGCTATATTGAAACATATGCGAAGCGTAACACGGTGAAGAATCATCGGCGTGCATAATAATCAGCTTGACGCGGAGTATAAAGGCGTGGCACGTCCCGGTCGGGTGCCCGACCATCAGCGAACTGGGGTACCCCGCATTCGACCAATCGTCGACAAGGAGACCCGCCATGCCGAGAGCCGCCATCGCGCTGTTCCTGATCTCGCTCGCCGCCGCGAGCGCGCACGCCGCCTCCTGCGTCCCGGCAGTCGACGACACCGGCTGCTTCACCACCGACGGCACGCACTCCAAGTGCGAGCAGAAGGCCGGCAAGAACGCCGCCAAGATGGCCCAGGGCGTTCTCAAGTGCCATCAGAAGATGGCGGACGCCGCGTTCAAGGCGGTCGCCTTCGACGAGGAGACCTGCGAGGCGACGGCGATCCAGAAGTTCTTCGACAAGACCGACGTCACCGACTGCTCGTGCGTCGACAAGCCCACCCTGGCCAGCGATTGGGAAACGAGCCTCGACGCCCTCAACGGTACGCTCTATTGCGACGCCGGCGCGCCGTTCGGCGGCGACAACAGCGGCAACGTCCCGACAACCAAGGATGCCCTCAAGTGCGAGGACGGCCTCAACAAGTGCGTCGCCAAGCTGGTGAAGGACTACACCAAGTGCCACGCCTCGGCGGCGAAGGCGGCGGTGAAGGGCACGGCCTTCGACGAAGAGGCGTGCGAAGAGGGTCCGATCCCCGGCAAGCCCGGCAAGGCCGCCGTCGAACGCTTCAATGCCTGCACTGGGAAGGTCACCGCCAAAGGCGGGTGTGCCGGATGCGAAAATACGGCCGGGCACGCGTTCAACGTCGACGCCCTCATCGATAGCTTGAACAACCTCGTCTACTGCGAGGACCAGGGGGGCGGCGCGTGCCCGACGACGTATGAATTCACCGACGCGGCGAGCGGCACCGATCAGGACCTCGGTTGGACCGGCCTCGCCCACGACCAGACGCTGACGAGCAACGTCCGCTTCACGCTCGGCGTGAGCGACTGCGCCAACCCCTCGCCGCCGTGCGGCACCTGCACGCTCTCGGGACCGGTTGCGAACGGCGGCGGCGCGACCTTCGCCAATCACCGCTGCCGCGGCGACAACGGCGGCGCCAACGGCAGCTGGATCGCATGCACCAGCGATGCGGATTGCTCCGGGACGGGCAACGCCTGTCTCTTCTTCCTCGGCCCCCCGCAGCCGTTCGGTGCCGGTGGCGTCTCGTTCTGTCAGGTGAGCTCGATTAGCGGCGTCTCGGGCACCCTCGATCCGACGACCGGCGCGGCCACCTTCGCCGCGGCCCTCCGGTCGGCGCTGTACGGCGGCCCCACGGTGGCGGACCCGTGTCCCCGGTGCATCGCCGGCGTGTGCAGCGGCGGCGCGCGTTCCGGCATGTCCTGCACGATTCAAGGAACGAGCAGTCTCTTCGCCGACGCTGTCAGCCTCGACTGCCCGCCGTCGAACGGATTGTTCCTCGGCGACACGACCTCGGGCACGACGATGACGACGTCCACGCAGACCGTGACCGTGAGCGCCGCGAGCCCGGCGTGCACCGGAATCGGCTGGGCAGGATTCCGATGTCTCTGCGACACCTGCGGAGACCTCGCGGCCGAGCCGTGCCGGTCGAACGCCGACTGTCCGGGCGGGGTGGTCTGCGGCGGTAAGCGGTGTCTCGGGGGATCGAACGCGGGTGCCGCCTGCGCAGCCAATAGCGAGTGCCCCGGCGGCGTCTGCAGTCAGCGCGGCGCGTTCACACAACCGAACCAATGCGACGACGGTGTCTGCACCCCGAATACGCCGCCCGACAACGACTCCTCGAACGAGGGTACGTGCGCCGCCGGACCGATGGAGAAGTACTGCGTGATCGAGTCATTCCGCGGATGCCTCGGGGCCTCCGACTGCCCCGCGTCAGGCGATTCCTGCGGTCCGCCGAAGAACCGCGAATGCTTCACCGACAACGGCACCATCAGCGGTACGGCGTCGGTGGCGGGCGTTGCAAGCCCGACCGCGCCGACGTTTGGCGCGCTGTTCTGCGCCCCACCGACGCAGGCGAGCGCGGTCAATACGGCCTACGGCTTCCCCGGGCTCGGCCGGCTCACCATCCCCGGCACCGCTGTCATGAACTGACGGGCGTGCATCCGGAGCCCCCGCGCCAACGCGCGTGGGGCGCTCCGGAGACCGCCAACGCGTGCCATCCGCCGCGCCGCGGCATCGACGCGATAGCACCAAGACGTAGAACGCGAAGGCGGGCAGCGGCGCAGAGCGTCGAGCGCGTTCCGTACGGCGGTGCGATTTGGCTTGACGATCGCACGTCGGCCGGGTCACATTCGCCGCCGCCCACCGACTCCGTGCTGCGGGCGCCAACCTGAAGGAGGATCTCCCATGCTCCGCCTGGTCCGGAAGCTCCCGATTCGCGCCGCCGGCTCTCTCCCCCACCTCGTCCTGGCCGCGCTGGCGGCCGGCACGCTGCTCGTTCCTGCGATCGTCCACGCGGCCGACGCGGAACAGACGTGCCGGAAGGGGCGTTACACGGCGGCGGCGAAGTACTCCGCCTGCCAGCAGAAGGCACTGGCGAAGTATTTCGGAGGCGCCTCCCTCGACGACACGGTCCAGGCGGCGCTCTCGAAGTGCCGCGTCAAGTACGCGCAGACGTGGCCGAAGCTGCAGGCCAAGGCGAGTGGCACGGGGGTCACGTGCGACAACAGCCGGTACGATACCACGAGCGCCGGGACGGTGATCGACCGGCTGACAGGGCTCCAGTGGGAGAAGAAGACCGACGACGCGACCGTCCATGACCGGGACAACGCCTACACGTGGGCCGATACGTTACCCTTGTCGAGGTCGGACGGGTCCGCGTTCACGAGCTTCCTGGCCGAGCTGAACGGCGAGTGCTTTGCCGGGCAGTGCGACTGGCGGCTGCCGACGATCTACGAGCTGCAGACGATCCTGCTGCAGCCCTATCCGTGCACGACGAGCCCATGCTTCGACCAGGCCGTCTTCGGCTCGACCGCCGCCATCTATTGGTCGGCCACGACTCTGGGCGGGCTTCCGTTCGTGTGGTTCGTGAACTTCAACAACGGGATCGTCTACTTCGACGCCGGGAATGCGACCTTCGTCGCGAGCGCGGTGCGCGGCGGCTTGTGAGGGGTCACCCCTCGTCGACGCGATTCAGTGGGCCATCTGCGCCACGGTGCGGGCGAGCGTTCCATGTACGCGCGCGTGTGCTCGCTCGGTGTTGTCGTCGGAAGCATCGATCGGCGGCAAGAATTCGCTCGTGATCCGCGCCGGCGGCACCGTGAGGCCCGCGATGGCCAGCGCCACGCCGGCGCCGAGCGGTGCGACCCGCGCGAACGTGAGGGCCGACGCGACCAGCGACGTCATGAGCCCGACCGGAAGCGGCACTCGCTCGATACGCAGAAGACGTTGCAGCCGTAGTGTGCGCGCGACGATCGCGCCGCCCGGCGCCATGAGCATCGTGTAGTGGCTCCCGATCGTGGCGAGGGGCACGATCGGGACGGCGGCTGCCCGAGCGATGTGCAGGTACCCCCGGCGCCCGCCGAAGTGAACGCGCCGCGGCTGGTAGAACGGCCGGCAGCCATCGAGGTCACCGCCGGGAAATACGAGCACGTCCCGACCCGCGCCCAAGACGGCCATGGCGTTCGCTCGCGACGCACGCACGCCGCCCGCGGCACGGAGCCACGAACCCAAAACGGGAACGCGCACGCCGAGGTCGTGCGCCAACCCGTGTATCGGACGCGCGTCACCGAAGTGGGCATGCCACGCGGCGAGCATGCAAAGCACTTCGCAGATCCCCATCGCGCTGTGGTTGGCGACGATCAGGCACGGGGCTGGTGGTAGCTTCTCGAGTCCGCGCATTCGATAGCGAAACCAAACGCGCGCGAACGGACCGAAGACCAGGGCGAATCGCGCGATGCGCTTCGCGTCTCGACCCGCGAGCAATTCCGATTCGCTGGAGTCGTGCATCCGATGCATCGCTCGCACGGTCCATCGTACACCGCCCGTGTCATGGCGATAGATGCCATGCGATCGGCGTTGTCTCTGGATTCGGCAACCAAAACGACGAAACGAAGACGCGGTTCCCGCAGGGCATGGCGCAGCGCGCCTTTCTCTTCCGACGTCCATGGTGCTACGCACTCGCCGGGAGGAGACGACGATGAACTTCAGAAGATCCGTTGTGATCGCCGCGGCGCTTCTCGCCGTCATCGGAGCGCCGCGACCGGCGAGCGCCGGCAAACCTCCCACGACCAATCTGCTGTTTCCGTTCATGAGCAACCAAGCCGGATTCGACACGCTCTTCACGATCTCGAACACCGGGGCGGATCCATTCGGAACCGTTTCGTCCGGCGGATCCTGCGTCATCACGTTCTACGCAAACGGCGTCGGGACGCCGGTCGTCATTCCCGGGTCGCTGCTCCCCGGGCAGACCGGGACCTTCCTCCTTTCGGTCATCAAGCCCGGGTTCCAGGGGTACGCGATCGCGCATTGCGAATTCGCGTTCGCGCACGGCATCTCCCGCCTCTCGGATCTGGGGACTCGAAATCTCGCGGCGCCCTACCCCGCGCTCGTCTTGCCGGCAAAGCGCGTCAAAGCCGACGAGCGGCTGGATAGCTGACCCCGTTCCGGAAGGACGAGCCATGACGAAATTCCTCGCGTTGCTCTTCATCGTCGCGCTTACGGGATCTGCGAGCGCCAAAAGGATTCCCGCTACCCATCTCCTCTTCACCCACGTGACCAACGCGAGCGGACTCGACACGGGGATCGCGATCGCGAATACGTCGGCGGACCCGCTCGGGACCGAGCCGGAGAGCGGCGCCTGCACGATCAGCTTCTTCGGCGCCAACGCTCCGCAGCCCTTCTCGACGGGCACCATCGCTGCTGGTGCCATGTTCGTCACCCTCGCGTCGACGGTGGCACCGCAATTCAACGGCTACGCGTTTGCCGACTGCAGCTTCAACTATGCGCACGGGATCACCTTCGTCAGCGACCTCGGCGCACGGAACTTCGCCTACAGCGAGGAGGCGCTCGTCGTTCCCGCCAAGAAGAAACGGCCTTCCAAGGGGGAGCACCTCGGTCATTGAGCCCCCCGATCCGTCCGACGCCCCGCTCACAGCTCGTCGAGCAAGCGCTCCGAGGCGAGCGGGAACGAGATCGTCGCGGCGAGGTGGCTGCGCAGCAGCGCGCGCGCCTCGGCGGCGACGGCCGGTGAAAGCGCGAATGCCTCCGCGTCGCCGCCGGCGAACGATGCCTGCTGCAGCGCCGAGAGACGCGCCAGGGTCGCGGGCGAGATGACGTAGCTGCGGCCGTCGCCGCGGCAGTTGGCGCACAGCAGGCCGCCGTGCGCGGGCTGCGCGTAGATGCGCGCCTCACCCGAGAACACCGTGCCGCAGCGCCGGCAGCGGTCGAGTGCCGGCTCGTATCCGGTCAGCCGCAGGAGGTGCAGCTCGAAGCCGCGCAGCACGCCGACCTCCGACTGCGAACGATCGAGGAGCGCCAGCGCGTCCCGCACCAGCTCGTACGTTTCCGGACCGGATTCGCGCCCGCGGACCATCAGGTCGGTCAGCTCGAGCACGTAGCTCGCGGAGGCGAACTTGGTGAGATCGCGGGTGAACGTCCGCGGCGCGTCGAGCAGCTCGCAGGCGTCGATGAACGCGAGATCGCTCGTCGGCCGCTGGCGGAGACGGACGCGCACGTGGGTGAACGGTTCGAGCACGTTCACGAACCGGCGCTTGGAGTGCTTGGCCCCTTTGGCGATGCCGGCGAGCTTGCCCAGGTCGCGCGTCAGGAAGGTCACGATCTTGTCGGACTCCCCGAAGACGCGGGCCCGCACCACGATGCCGGGGGTGGTCGTCTCGTTGGGCGGCAGGGCGGACGGCACGGAAGGTTCCCTACCTATTGGATCCCTTCCGGTTCCACCACCGGCCGCCGGCGCGGGATTGCGATGCCTCACCTTGACACCCGGGGAGGCCGTTCTTAGCTTCTGTCAGGCTCCCGGGTTCCGTAAGTTCCAGAATTCCGAGCACTTTAGTCATCCCGGACACACGAAAGGTCGCACACCGCATGATGCAGGACGATTTCGCCCGCCCGAAACCAGGCGATACCGGTGCGCCCGACCCCGACGATGGCGGCGCGGCGAGCGACCGCGAGGGGCACGCGTCGGCGCCGCAGGCGGCCTCCGGTCCGTCGGAGGTCGAGCGGCTGAAGGTGGAGGTCGCGGAGCTGAAGGACCGCATCCTGCGCGACCGTGCCGAGCTGGAGAATTTCAAGCGCCGCCAGGCCCGGGACAAGGCCGACGCGCTGCGTTTCGCCAATGAGGGCCTGCTGCGCGACCTGCTGCCCCTCATCGACAACCTGCATCGCGCCGTGGAGCACGCGCGCGTCTCGCACGAGACCGCCGCGATCGCCGACGGCGTCGAGATGACGTTGCGTGGACTGACCGAGGCTCTCGAGCGGCATGGGGTGAAGATCGTCGAGGCGCTCGGGCACCCGTTCGACCCATCGCATCACGAGGCCATCGGACACGTCGAGAGCGAGCATCCGCCGAACACGGTGGTCGGTGAGCATCAGCGCGGCTACCTGCTGCACGACCGGCTCCTGCGGCCGGCGCTGGTGACGGTCGGCAAGCCGCGCCAAGGTGACGAGAACAATTGACGGAGGGAACCATGGCTAAAGTCATTGGGATAGATCTGGGGACGACCAACTCGTGCGTCGCCATCATGGAGGGTGGTGATCCGGTGGTCATCACCAACGCCGAGGGCAGCCGCATCACGCCGTCGGTCGTGGCGGTGACCGAGGGCGGGGAGCGTCTGGTCGGGCAGATCGCCCGCCGCCAGGCGATCACCAACCCGGAGAACACCATCTTCGCGGTGAAGCGCCTGATCGGCCGGCGCTTCGACGATCCCGAGGTGCAGAAGGCGATCAAGATCTCGCCCTACAAGATCGTGAAGGGCGAGAACGGGGTGGACGCCTGGGTCGAGATCCGCGGCAAGAAGTACAGCCCGGCGGAGGTCTCGGCGTTCATCCTCCAGAAGATGAAGCAGACGGCCGAGGATCATCTCGGCGAGAAGGTGACGGAGGCCGTCATCACGGTCCCCGCCTACTTCAACGACAGCCAGCGCCAGGCGACCAAGGACGCCGGACGCATTGCCGGGCTGAACGTGCTGCGCATCATCAACGAGCCGACGGCGGCCTCGCTCGCCTACGGGCTCGACAAGAAGAAGGACGAGAAGATCGCGGTCTTCGACCTCGGCGGCGGCACCTTCGACGTCTCGATCCTCGAGATCGGGGACGGCGTATTCGAGGTGAAGGCCACCCACGGCGACACCTTCCTCGGCGGCGAGGATTTCGATCAGCGCGTCATCGACTACCTCGCGGACGAGTTCCGCAAGGACCAGGGCATCGATCTGCGCAACGACCGGATGGCCCTGCAGCGTCTGAAGGAGGCCGCGGAGAAGGCCAAGATGGAGCTCTCGACGGCGATGGAGACGGACATCAACCTGCCGTTCATCACCGCCGACCAGAGCGGACCGAAGCACCTCAACATCAAGCTCAGCCGCGCCAAGCTCGAGATGCTGGTGGCCGAGCTCCTCGATCGACTCGACGATCCGTGCCTCACCGCGCTGAAGGACGCCGCCCTGGCGGCCAAGGACATCGACGAGGTCATCCTCGTCGGCGGCATGACGCGCATGCCGGCGGTGCAGGAGCGGGTGAAGAAGCTCTTCGGCAAGGAGCCGCACAAGGGCGTGAACCCCGACGAGGTCGTCGCGATCGGCGCGGCGATCCAGGGCGCCGTGCTGAAGGGCGAGGTGAAGGACGTCCTGCTCCTCGACGTGACGCCGCTGTCCCTCGGCATCGAAACGCTGGGGGGTGTCTTCACCAAGCTGATCGAGAAGAACACGACGATCCCGACGCGCAAGAGCCAGGTGTTCTCCACCGCGCAGGACAACCAGAGCGCGGTCACCATTCGTGTCTTCCAGGGCGAGCGGGAGATGGCCGCCAACAACAAGCTGCTGGCGCAGTTCGACCTGGTCGGCATTCCGTCGGCACCGCGCGGCATGCCGCAGATCGAGGTCACGTTCGACATCGACGCCAACGGCATCGTCCACGTCAGCGCCAAGGATCTCGGCACGGGCAAGGAGCAGTCGATCCAGATCACGGCCTCGAGCGGTCTGTCCGAGGCGGAGATCAAGCGCATGGTGCAGGAGGCCGAGTCGCACGCGGCCGAGGACAAGCAGAAGCGCGAAGAGGTGGAGGTCCGCATCCAGCTCGATCAGCTCGTCTATCGGGCCGAGAAGTCGATCGCCGATGCGCCGGCGGAGACCGACGCGGCGACCAAGGCGCAGCTCCAGGCGGCGATCGACGAGGCGAAGAAGGCGATCGAGGGTGGAAACGTGGAGACGATGCGCAGCGCCCGGCCGGCGCTCGAGCAGGCGGCCCACAAGTTCGCCGAGGCCATGTACTCGCAGGCGGCCGCGTCCAAGGGAGCGGCGCAGGACGCGGGCAGCGGCGACGGGGCGCAGGGCGGCGGCGCGAGCGAGGGTCCGCGACGCGACGACGCCGTCGACGCGGACTTCGAAGAGGTCAAGGAGTGACCCGCGACGACCAGTCGTCGCCCTGACGACGACGTGCCGCGCTCGCCGCATGGCGGGTGCGGCACGTTTGCGTCGGGGACGCGGGCGGTCCTCCATGGAACGGCCGTCACGACTTCGGTATAAGCACTATGCGTATGGGATCGTTCACGCGTGATTTCTACGAGGTCCTCGGGGTCGAGCGGGACGTCAGCGATGACGAGCTGAAGCGCGCGTACCGCAAGATGGCGCTCAAGTTCCACCCCGATCGCAATCCGGGGGACAAGGAGGCGGAGGAGCGCTTCAAGGAGGCGTCGGCGGCCTACCAGGTGCTCTCGGACGCCGAGCGACGCCAGCAATACGACCGCTTCGGTCCGGCCGCATTCAACAACGGCGGTCCCGGCGGCTTCGACTTCAGCGCCGGCTTCGAGGACATCTTCAGCGGCATCTTCAGCGATTTCTTCGGGCAGCCGCGCAGCGGCCGCAGCCAGAGCCGGGCGCATCGCGGCGAGGACCTGCGCTACAACCTCGACCTCTCCTTCGAGGAGGCGGCGTTCGGCGTCGAGAAGGCGATCACGCTGCCGCGCATGTCGACGTGCGAGACCTGCCACGGCAAGGGCGCCAAGCCCGGGAGCGCGCCGAAGCAGTGCGCGACCTGCCGGGGCTCGGGGCAGGTCCGGTTCCAGCAGGGCTTCTTCTCGATCGCCAAGGTGTGCTCGCAATGCAACGGGCGCGGCAGCACCGTCACCGATCCCTGTGCCACCTGCGGCGGACACGGCGCAGTGCGCAAGACGCAGAGCTTGAGCGTCAAGATCCCGGCCGGCGTCGATACGGGCTCCCGTCTCAAGCTGCGCGGCGAGGGTCAGGCCGGCGGGGGCGGCGGGCCGTCGGGCGACCTCTACGTCGTCATCCGCGTGCAGGAGCATCCGCTCTTCCGGCGCGAGGAGAACGACGTCATCTGCGACATGCCGATCAGCTTCCCGCATGCCGCGCTCGGCACCGACATCGAGGTGCCGACGCTCGAGGGGAAGACGCGCATGCGCATTCCTCCCGGCACGCAGTCCGGGGCGGTGTTCAAGCTGAAGGGGAGGGGGATCGCGGATCTCCACGGATACGGCCGCGGCGATCACCTGGTGCGCGTCGTGATCGAGACACCGCGCAAGCTCACCGCGCGCCAGCGCGAGCTGCTCGAGGAGTTCGCACGCATGTCCGGGGAGGAGGTGCATCCCATGAGCAAGGGCTTCCTCGAGAAGGTCAAGGAGATGTTCGGCTGAGGCGGCGCTCGCCGCTCCGTCATGACCGATCGCTTGCGTGATCGCGGCGAGCAGGCGCTGCTCGATGCGATTCGCCACCTCATTCCGAAGACGGCCGGTGTCCGCATCGGGCCCGGCGACGACGCCGCGGTGCTGACGCCACCGGACGGGCCGCTCCTCCTCACCACGGACGCCATGATCGAGGGCGTGCACTTCCGCCAGCGTTGGTTGTCGCCGCACGCGCTCGGCCGGCGCGCGTTCGAGGTGAGCGCCAGCGACATCGCGGCCATGGGTGGGCGCGTCGTCGCCGCGCTGCTGGCCGTCGCCGCGCCGTCGCGCCTGCCGGTGCGGACGCTGCGCGCACTCGTCGCGGGCGCGCGTGACGGTGCGCGCGCGGCGGGCGGCGCGCTCGTCGGCGGCAACCTCGCCGCCGCGGACGCGCTGTCGCTCACCGTCACCGTCGTCGGTGCGGGGCCGACACGGCCGCTCACGCGCGCCGGCGGCCGGGCCGGCGATCAGCTCTTCGTGACCGGCAGCCTCGGCGGGGCGGCGCTCGGCGTGCGCTCGCTGCTGCGGCGGTCGACGAGCCGGTCGGCCACGGCCGCGGAGTCGTTGTGGCGCCGACCGCGTGCGCGCCTGCGCCCGGGAGCGGTGCTGGCGCGCCGGCGTCTCGCGAGCGCGATGATCGACCTGAGCGACGGCCTCTTGATCGACGCCGAGCGGCTCTGCGCGGCGAGTGGCGTCGGGGCGGTGATCGACGCCGATCGTCTGCCACTGCCCGCCGCCTTGCGGGCGGCGCCGCGCGGACACGCGCGTGCCCTCGCGCTCGGCGGCGGCGAGGACTACGAGCTGCTGTTCGCCGTGCGGCCGTCGCGCGTCGCGGCGCTCCGCGCCGCACGCGGCGCGCTCGGATGCCCGGTCACGCACATCGGCGAGCTGCGCCCCGGCCGGGGCGTTGCGGTGATCGGCGCCGACGGGATGGCGGGCGCGGGCCGCGGCCACGACCACTTCCGCGCCCACCGTGGAGCGCCGGCATGACGATCGAGGCGATCGACCTCGTCCTGCTCGGCATGCTGGCCGTCGCGCTCGCGTTGTGGACCGGCCTCGCGAGCGCCGAGGCGACGCTCGCGGAGGCGCGCGTCATCGCGCGCGAGCCCGAGGGACCGCGCCGTCTCGGACGGCTCTTCTACGAGCTGCACCGCCATCCGCGCCGCCTCCTGATCTCGTTGATCGTCGGCCGTGAGCTGGCGCTCGCCGCGGCGGCGGCGCTCGCTGCCGGTCTCGGCTATCGCCGCTACGGCCTCGGCGGCGGCGGCGCGGCGCTCTTCGTCCTGGTCGCGGTGCTGATCGCGCTTCGCGGGATCGCGGCCGGGCGCGCGTCGCGTCGGGTGGCGAGCGGAAATGGGACGCTCGGCTCGATGGCCGGCTGGCTGCTCCGGCCGCTCGCCAGCCTGGCGGCGCTGGAGAAGGGCGTCGGACGCCGCCTGGCGCATGCGCTCCTCGGCGAGGCGCCGGCCGGCGACAACGTCTTCGCGCCGGAGGATCTCGCGGTGCTCGAGGAGGGGCACGAGGATCTCGGCGACTCGGAGCGGGCCCTCGTGGCCAAGGCGGTCCGCATCGACGAGCGCACCGTGCGCCACGTGTTGACGCCGCGTCGCGACATGGTCGCCGTGCCGCTCGACATCGCGCCCGACGATCTCCTGCACGTCATCCACGAGTCGGGGTGCTCGCGGATTCCGGTGTACCGGGGCGAGCGTGACGACATCGTCGGCATCCTCTACGTGAAGGAATCTCATCGGCAGGCCGATCGGGAAGGGCGGCATCGAGGCGTTGCTCCGCCAGCCCTACCTCGTCTCCGCCGAGAAGCCGATCGTCGACCTGTTCCGGGACTTCCGCGTGCGCAAGGTCCATTTCGCGCTCGTCGTCGACGACTATGCCAGCCTCGTCGGCCTGGTCACGATGGAGGATCTGCTGGAGGAGCTCGTCGGCGAGATCCGCGACGAGTTCGACGACGACGAGGCGCCGCCGTTCGAGCGCCGCGGCCCGAACACGTTCGTCGTGAGCGGCCGTGTCGCCGTCCACGACTTCAACGCGCGTCTGCACCTGCAGCTGCCCGAGTCCGGGGCCGAGGCGACCATCGCCGGCATCGTCATCGACCGGCTGGGCCACGTGCCGGCGCGCGGGGAGAGCATCACGATGGACGGCTGCAAGCTCACCGTCGAGGCGCTCGACGGCACGGCGATCCAACGCTTGCGGGTGGAGCTATGGCCCTCGTCCTCCTCTCCCTAGCGGCGCTGGCGCTCGCCCTGCGGGCCGTCGCCGCGGCGGGATCTGCCACGCTCTACGCTCCGCTGGCATCGCGGACCGCGGCGAGCCTCGAGGCGGCCGCGGCGGCGTTCGGCACGCTCGCCGCCGGCGCGACGGGTCTCGCGCTGCTCGAGTCGACCGGCGGCTGGAGCGTCGTCGCCGTGCCGGTGCTCGGACTCGCGCCGGTGTCGGCGCTCCTCGGCGACCTGCTGCCGCGCTCGCTGGCGCAGGCGCGCCGACACATCCTTCCCGTGCGCGTGCGCGCGGTGGCGCACCGCCTCCTCGCCGACATCGCCGCGCCGCTCGCCCTGATCGAGTCGGCGGCGGCGCGGCTCGGCGGCGCCGCACGCGGGCATCAGGTGCCCGCGATCGGCCAGGTGCTCTCGGATCTGCTCCGCTGCGACGACGCCGGCGACGACGCCCGACTCTCCTCGAGCCAGGTCGTCCGCCGCATCGTCGAGTTCCGCGACACCCGCATGCACGAGGTGATGGTGCCCCTGATCCACATCTACGGCGTGCGCGACGATGCCCCGATCGAGGAGGTGATCGCGCTCGTCCGCCAGGAGAAGATCTCGCGCGTCCCGGTGTTCCACGTGCGCATGTACAACATCGTCGGCATCGTCCACGCCTTCGATCTGCTCGGCGACATCGATCCGCGCGCGGCCGTCGCGACCATCATGCGGACGCCGCTCTACGTCCCGGAGAACCGGCTGGCGCACCGCCAGCTCCGTCTCATGCAGCGCCGCGGCCAGAACATGGCGGTCGTCGTCGACGAGCACGGCGGCTCGGTCGGGATCGCGACGGTCGAGGACCTGCTGGAGGAGATCGTCGGCGAGATCGAGGACGAGTACGATCAACGCGAGGTGCTGCACGAGATCCTCCCCGACGGTAGCGTGCGCGTCCAGGGCGGCATGCAGATCGACCATCTGAACGGGCTGTTCCCGTGGCATCTCCCGGAAGGCGAGTACGAGACCATCGCCGGGCTCGTCATCACGCATCTCGGGCGGATCGCGCGCGCTGGTGAGCGCGTGCGGCTGCCGGGCGCCGTGATCGAGGTGACGCGCGCCGACGCCCGTGCGGTGCGCGAGGTCGTTGTGCGTCCCCACGGCGCGGGGTAGCCACTATCTCGTGGACCGTGCCGCACTCGCACAGCTCCTCGACAAGGTCCGATCGGGCGAGATCGCGATCGAGGCCGCGCTGGACACGCTGCGCGATTTCCCCTTCGCCGAGCTGGTGTTCGCCAAGCCGGACACGCATCGCGCGCTGCGTACCGGCCAGGCCGAGGTGATCTTCGGCGAGGGCAAGACGCCGGTGGAGATCGCGGCGATCGGTGAGCGGCTCGCGGCCCACGGCCAGAACGTGCTGGTCACCCGCCTCGGCGCCGCCCCGGCCGACGAGCTACGGCGTCTCGCCCCCGCCTTCAGCTATCATCCCGAGGCGCGGATCGCCGTGTGGCGCGTCGCCGCGGTGCCGCGCAGCGGCCGCGGCACCATCCTCGTCGTCACCGCCGGCACCGCGGATCGGGCCGTGGCGGAGGAGGCGGCCTGGACGGCCGAGCTCTCCGGCAACGCCGTCGACCGTCTGTACGACGTGGGCGTGGCCGGCATCCATCGCCTCCTCGACGCCCGCGACCGCCTCGCGGCCGCGCACGTGCTGATCGTCGTCGCCGGCATGGAGGGCGCGCTTCCGAGCGTCGTCGGCGGCCTCGTCGGCAAGCCCATCATCGCGGTGCCGACGAGCGTCGGCTACGGTGCCAGCATAGGCGGCCTCGCGGCGTTGTTGGCGATGCTGAACTCCTGCGCCGCAGGCGTCACGGTCGTGAACATCGACAACGGCTTCGGCGCCGGCGTCGCCGCGAGTCGCATCAATCACGTTTGACGACTCGTGCCGACCGTCAGACGCTCGGCACGCACGGTCGATGTTGCCGTTCTGGTCGTCGAGATCGGTCCGCATCATGGCGGAGATCGTCGCCGCGTCGAGGCACGTGCCGGAACCTCGACAGCCCTGGACCCACGTGGTACACAACCGCGGTTTTACAGGGGCCCGCTGGGCCCGTTAGGGCATTCACGGAGCGGAGTGCGCTGAAGCGTTCGACGACGCGGGACGGCCCGTCCCGCCTCCTTCCGTCGGGCGGCCAACCACTCGAAAATCATGAGGCCGTCGCCGTTCCCGCCGTGGCGGGGGGAGTGGGCCTCGCGTTTGGAGAGGGTGCACAGATGACATCTGTCCGCAACTGCCTGACCGCGGTGATCGCCGCCGCGATGGTCTTCATTGCCTCGTTCGCGCACGCGAGCGAGGCGGAGCTGGTTCTCCCCGACCTCGCCTCCGAGCGCTTCCTCGGCGTCGACGGCTGGACGCTCCTCTTCGGCCTCGGCGTCGTCATCTGCGGGCTCGGTCTGGGGTTCGGCCTGGTGCAGTACCAGCAGCTGAAGAACCTGCCCGTGCATCGCGCCATGCGCGAGATTCTCGGAGCTGATCTACGCGACCTGCCGCACGTACCTCGAGACGCAGGGTCGCTTCATCCTGATCCTCGAGGGGTTCATCGGCGCGATCATGATCGTCTACTTCAAGTTCCTGATCGTCGATGCCGAGGGACATCATTTCAGCTGGATCAAGGTCCTGGTGATCATGCTCTTCAGCCTCGTCGGGATCGCCGGCAGCTACGGCGTCGCCTGGTTCGGCATCCGCGTGAACACCTTCGCGAACTCGCGCTCGGCATTCGCGAGCCTGCGCGGCAAGCCGTTCCCGACCTACGAGATCCCGCTCAAGGCGGGCATGAGCATCGGCATGCTTCTCGTGTCCGTCGAGCTGATGATGATGCTCGTCATCCTTCTCCTCGTGCCGCTGGACTATGCCGGCCCGTGCTTCATCGGCTTCGCGATCGGGGAGTCGCTCGGTGCCTCGGCGCTGCGCATCGCCGGCGGTATCTTCACCAAGATCGCCGACATCGGCTCGGATCTGATGAAGATCGTCTTCAACATCAAGGAAGACGATGCGCGCAACCCGGGGGTCGTGGCCGATTGCACCGGCGACAATGCCGGCGACTCCGTCGGCCCGAGCGCCGACGGCTTCGAGACCTACGGCGTCACCGGCGTCGCGCTGATCTCGTTCATCCTGCTCGCGGTGCCGCACGGCATGGACGACGTGAAGGTCAAGCTGCTGGTCTGGATCTTCGTGATGCGCCTCATGATGGTGGTGGCCAGCGCGGGCTCGTACCTGATCAACGACGTCGTCGCGCGCGGCCGCTACGCCGACGCCGACAAGATGAACTTCGAGGCGCCGCTCACGTTCCTCGTGTGGCTCACCTCGATCGTCTCGGTCGTGCTCACGTACGTGGTGTCGTACCTGCTCATCCCGCACCTCGGGGACGGCACGCTGTGGTGGAAGCTCTCGACAGTCATCACCTGCGGCACGCTCGCGGGCGCCATCATCCCCGAGGTGGTGAAGGTCTTCACCTCCACGGAGTCGCGTCACGTGCGCGAGGTCGTCACCGCCTCGCGCGAGGGCGGGGCCTCGCTCAACGTGCTCGCCGGCCTCATCGCCGGCAACTTCAGCGCCTATTGGATGGGCGTCGTGATCGTCTCGCTCATGGCGATCGCCTTCGGCGTCAGCACGACCGGCCTGGAGCAGCTCTTCATCGTCGTGAACGGCGTCACGCCGGCGCCCGTCTTCGCCTTCGGCCTCGTGGCGTTCGGCTTCCTCGGCATGGGCCCGGTGACGATCGCCGTCGACTCCTACGGCCCGGTGACCGACAACGCGCAGTCGGTCTACGAGCTGTCCCTCATCGAGAACGTTCCGAACGTGAGGGAGGAGATCAAGCGCGACTTCGGCTTCGACCTGAACTTCGAGAAGGCGAAGCACTTCCTGGAGGAGAACGACGGCGCCGGCAACACCTTCAAGGCGACCGCCAAGCCCGTGCTGATCGGCACCGCGGTGGTCGGCGCGACGACGATGATCTTCGCGATCATCATGCTCCTCACCGACGGGCTGACGAAGAACATGGGCAACCTCTCGCTCATGCACGCGCCGTTCCTGCTCGGCCTGATCAGCGGCGGCAGCGTGATCTATTGGTTCACCGGCGCGTCGATGCAGGCGGTGTCCACCGGCGCCTACCGCGCCGTGGAGTTCATCAAGGCGAACATCAAGCTGGAAGGGGTGGAAAAGGCCTCGGTCGAGGACAGCAAGAAGGTCGTCGCGATCTGCACGCAGTATGCCCAGAAGGGCATGTTCAACCTGTTCCTCACCATCTTCTTCACCACGCTGGCGTTCGCCTGCATCGAGCCGTTCTTCTTCATCGGCTACCTGATCTCGATCGCGATCTTCGGTCTCTACCAGGCGATCTTCATGGCCAACGCGGGCGGCGCCTGGGACAACGCCAAGAAGGTCGTCGAGGTCGAGTTGAAGGAGAAGGGCACGCCGCTGCACGCCGCGTCGGTGGTGGGTGATACCGTCGGCGATCCATTCAAGGACACGTCGTCGGTGGCGATGAATCCCGTCATCAAGTTCACGACGCTGTTCGGCCTGCTGGCGGTCGAGCTCGCGATCAAGCTCCCGCCCGAGCTGCGCATCGGGCTTGCGGCCGTGTTCTTCCTCATCTCCACCGTGTTCGTGTACCGCTCGTTCTACGGTATGCGGATCGCGTCCGACTCCTGAGCGCCGCCGTCATTGTACGCGCCCGACGGGCGCGCTAGCGTACGCCCTCCGCCGTGGCGACACGGCGGAGGGTCCGCACGATGAGCACAACCGGGAAGCGTCCGCCGCCCGAGCGGCATGGAGGACCGGCGCGGGGGCGCGCCGGAGCCGCGGCGCGCGAGCGGCTCGCCGACGCGCCCGGACGCGCGAAGCTGCCGCCGCGCGCGAGCGTCCCCGCGAAGGATGCCTCGCCGCCGCGCGCGGCGCACGGGCGGACGGTTCGAAGCCGGGCGCGGCCGACGACGGAGAGCACGCTCACGACGGGCCGCGCCCGCCGCGTGCTCAAGGTCGGCACCCTCACGACGTCGCTCGGCGGCAGCTACATCTGGCAGGCGTTGAAGCGGCCGTTCCAATCCCAGGAGCGCACCGATCGCGACCTGCTCGACGCGCACGTGCGCAACGCGATGCGCGTCGTCGAGCGCTCGACGGAGCTCAAGGGCGCATTCATGAAGCTGACGCAGATGCTCAGCATGCGCAGCGACCTGCTGCCGCCCGAGGCGCTCGAGGTGCTGTCCACGGTGCAGTCGTCGGTGCCGCCGATGTCCTACGACGTGATCCGCGCCCAGGTCACCCGGGAGCTCGGCGCGCCGCCGGAGCAGCTCTTCGAGCGCTTCGAGCCGGATGCATTCGCCGCGGCGTCGCTCGGCCAGGTGCATCGTGCCGTGCTGCCCGGCGGCGATGACGTGGTCGTGAAGATCCAGTACCCCGGGGTCGAGGACACCGTCGTGCAGGATCTGAAGAACGTGCGGGCGCTCCTGCAGACGCTCTCGCGCATCGGCCGCGACGTCATGCGGCAGAAGATCGATGCCTCCGAGCTGTACGCCGAGCTCGAGGAGCGGTTGCGCGAGGAGCTGGACTACGTGAAGGAGGCGGCGAACCTCCGGACGTTCCGCGGCATCTTCGCCGACGATCCCGAGGTGATGATCCCCGAGCCGTTCCCCGCGTTCTCGTCGCGGCGGGTGCTGACGATGAGCGCGCTCGAGGGGTACCCGCTGCAGGACATCCTCGCGCCCGGCGTCGATCAGGAAGTGAAGGACTGGGTCGCCGTCAAGTACTTCCGGGTGCTGTGGCGGCAGGTCTTCGAGTTCGGCATCCTCCACACCGATCCGCATCCGGGCAACTACCTCGTCACCCACCATCCGCGGCTCTGCATGCTCGATCTCGGCAGCGTGCGCGTCTTTCCCGAGCCCATTCGCGTCGCCTACGTCGATCTGGCGCGCGCGATCCTCGATGACGACGACGTCGCGATGGGCGACGCCTTCCTCCGCCTCGGCTTCCTCGACCGCGGCGACGATCCGGCGCCCCTGACCCGCATCATGCGCCTCGTCTTCGAGCCCGTGCTGCACGACGAGACGTTCGATCCGCGCGAGTATCGCTCGATGGACCGTGCCATGGAGGCCGCGTCGATCGGCTTCGAGCACCGCATCTTCAAGACCCCGGGCCATCGCGTCTTCCTGGTGCGCGCCCTGATCGGTCTCGAGTCCTACGTGCAGCAGTTCGGCACCGTCACCAACTGGCACCGGCTGTTTCGCGACTGCGTCGAGCGCGCTCCGCGCGCGCGCTGACAACCCCCGTTCCGCCGGCTTCCGGGAGCATGACGCCGGCGTCCCGGATGGCAGAAACTGTGGGGAGAACGTCCTTGCGGCCAAGTCGCGGACGGACGATGCTACGACCATGCAACGGACCCGGCGCGTCGCGATGGTCGCATTCCCCGGCGTCCAGATCCTCGACGTCACCGGGCCGCTCGAGGTGTTCGCGCGCACCACGCGACTCCTGCGTGACGACGGGCGACGGGTACCGGACGCCTACCGCGTCGAGCTGCTGGCCACCAAGGCCGGCCCGCTCACCACCTCCGCGGGGCTCCGTCTCGTCGCCGACCGGCGGCTCACGGCGGTGCGCGGCGGGATCGACACCCTGCTCGTGGCGGGCGGCGCCGGCACCGCGGCCGCCGTGCAGGACGCGGCGCTGCTCGCCGCGGTCCGCCGCCTCGCGCCGCGGGTGCGGCGGCTCGGCTCGGTGTGCAGCGGCACGTTCATCCTCGCGGCCGCCGGGCTCCTCGCCGGCCGCCGCGTCACGACCCACTGGCGCGCCTGCGACGATCTGGCGCGCGCGTTTCCGTCGCTCTCCGTCGATCCCGACCCGATCTTCGTCCGCGACGGCAACGTCTACACCTCCGCCGGCGTCACCGCCGGAATGGACCTCGCGCTCGCCCTGGTCGAGGAGGACGAGGGCCGCGACGTCGCCTTCGCGGTCGCCCGCGAGCTGGTGATGTTCCTGCGGCGTCCGGGCGGGCAATCGCAGTTCAGCGCGCAGCTGGCGACGCAATCGGCCGACCGGCAGCCCATCCGCGAGCTGCAGGCGTGGATGGCGGATCATCTCGCGAGCGATCTCTCGGTCGAGGCGCTCGCCGGACGCGCGGCGATGAGCCCCCGGAACTTCGCGCGCGTGTTCGCGCGCGAGGTCGGCTGTACGCCGGCGCGCTTCGTCGAGCGTATCCGCGTCGAGGCGGCGCGCCGCCGCCTCGAGGAGTCGCCGCATGGCGTCGACCGGGTCGCCGACGACTGCGGTTTCGGCTCGGCGGAATCGATGCGCCGGGCATTTCTCCGGATCGTGCGGGTGACGCCGAGCGCGTACCGCAGCCGGTTTCGCACCGTGCCGCTCGTCACGGCACAGGAAGAAGGAGGACGCAATGGGAATCACCACGGGTCTCTTGATCTTCAATGACGCCGAGGAGCTCGATTTCGTCGGCCCCTGGGAGGTGTTCACCGCCGCCGCCAAGATGCGCAGTGAAGGCGATGTGGTCGTGACGATCGCGGAGCGCGCCGAGCCGGTGCGCTGCAACAAGGGCATGCGCGTCCTCCCCGACTGCACCTTCGCCGACGCGCCGCCGCTCGACGTCGTCCTCGTCCCGGGCGGCCAGGGGACGCGCCGCGAGGTCGACAATCCCGTGCTCATCGAATGGCTGCGGAGCGCCGGCGAGCGCTGCACGTGGGTGACGAGCGTCTGCACGGGCGCGCTCGTGCTGCACGGAGCGGGGTTTGCGCGCGGCCGGCGCGTCACGACGCACTGGGCGTTCGTCGAGACGCTGCGCGCCCGCGGCGACATCACCGTGCTCGACCGCGTCCGCTACGTGCGCGACGGCAACGTCGTCACCTCGGCCGGCGTGTCGGCCGGCATCGACATGGCGCTCTGGCTCGTCGGCCAGCTGCACGGCGAGGAGTTCGCGCGCAACGTGCAGCGCTACATCGAGTACGATCCCGCGCCGCCGTACGCGGCCGCGGTGTGAGCGGCCCTCGCTAGTCCTTGGGAGCGGCCGGCGTGGGTGCGGGCACGACGGCGCTCGTTGCGGGGAGCGGCGAGGTCGCGGGGAAGCTCGACGCGGCGAAGAGCTCGGGGGGTGCCGTGGCGTTCGGCGTCCAGTGGACGTGCAGCGTCGTGGTGACGCCGTCGGGGTAGTTCTGGATCTGGATCTCGGTCGGCACCCACTTCTTGCCGATGAGGATGTGCCCGGAGTCGAGGCGGAGCTTCACCAGGTTGTTCAGCGCCTTGGCGTAGAATTGCGTTTTGGTGGGCACGGTCTTCTCCTTGTCGAAGGAGTAGACGCGGTAGACGTACGCCGATTCGACGATCGGATACATGCCGACCAGCACGTGGTCGGCGGCCTCGTCGGTGATCTGCCAGGTCTTGAAGTCGTCGACGATGAAGCGGCTCAGATCCTCGTACGCGATGCCGAGGTCGTCGATCGCGGCACCGATCGGCACGGTCTCGGTGGTGGTGCCGGTCTTCTGCATCACCCTGCGCTCGGCGCCGAGGACGAGGGCGCGCAGCGCCGGCGCGCGTAGCTGCAGGTACCAGCGCGCCTCCTTACCCGGCTCGAAGAGCGCGATCGCGTCGGTCGTCCTCTTGCCGTGCGCATCCTCGACCTCGATCGTGAGGTCGGCGCGCAGCAGGGTCTGCGGCGTGTTCATGTCCTGGGCGGACAGCATCAGCAGCCGCAGGCCGTTGGTATCGGTCGCGTGTGCGCGACCGCCCGTGAGAACGGCGAGTGCGGCGAGAACGAGCGAGCGACGAATCGTCATGCGACCTCCGCGGTGAGACCGAAGAAAAAAGTGTACCGGGACTCTGCGGGGTTTCCAATGCAGGACGCTCTGACACGCTGCATCGGCCGGAGATTGACGTCGGCTCGGGCGTCCAGCATATGGAGGTGCCGGATCATCGTCGTGAGCCGTGCGCGACGAGATTTTCCTTGACAACAGAGAGAGGGCGCGTGAATTCTTGGCCTTCTCATCATTCCAGCTCGCAGGAGGCCCCCATGAGATCTCTCGCCGCTCTCGCCCTCGGTATCACGCTGCTCGCCCCTCACGCCGGATGGACAGCCGTGATGTGCCCGGATCGGACCATTCCCGCCATCACGACGCCTGCTGCCGACTCCGTGAAGTGCCAGGCGACGATCGCCAAGGCGGCGCTCGGATTCGCGAAGGCGAAGCTCAAGGCGCAGGGCAAGTGCATGGCGGCGCAGATCCCCGGCATGTGTCCGGATACCAAGACGACGGACAAGATCAACAAGGCCGCGATGAAGGGGGGCGAGAAGATCGCGAAGGACTGCGCCAGCGACACCGTCCAGGCGGGCCTGACCAACTCCTACGCCGCGCTCACCGACGACGCGGTCATCGGAAGCTGCATATTCTCGCAGCACAACGTGACGGCGGACATCCTGCTGGGCGAGATCAACGGCACCCCCGGCGTCGTCCGGCTTAGCAACGACCGCGCCAAATGCGTCAAGACGCTCAACAAGGTCGGCATCAAGCAGGCGACCGGCGCGCACAAGATCATCAACAAGTGCCTCGCGAAGCAGGAGAAGGAGGGTGCAGGCGGCAACCTCACCGATACCTGCGTCGGGCATTGGGCGGGCGGCACCTTCGTGGCCCCGACCGACGCCAAGGCCGCGGACGCACTGAGCAAGCTCCAGACCAAGACCGAGGACAAGGTCGCCAAGGACTGCACCATCAATCCCGTGCTGATCCAGTCGATCTTCGCCTGCCCGGGCGCGGCGAGCGTCGCCGATCTCCAGGCGTGCATCGTCTGCGACTCGTGGGACGGCGTGCTCGACTTCGTGCAGCAGGAGAACTCCGAGACCGGCACCTACGTCGCCAACGGCCCCGCCGGAGCTCTGCAGACCGCGGTCGATGCGGCGGCGCCCGGCGCCAAGCTGCTGATCGGCTCCGGCTCCTACCCCGAGCAGGTCACGATCAGCACCGCCGGTCTGCAGCTGGTCGGCTGCGGCGGGGGAACGGGCAACCGTCCGCTCGTCGAGCGACCGGTTGGTGGTGGTCCCTACGGCAACGGCATCTCCGCCGGCGGCGTCGACGGGCTCGTCTTCCAGAGCCTCGACGTGTTCAACTGGGACGACAACGGCATCTTCGTGGCGAACGCCGACGGCGTCACCTTCCGCGACGTCCACGCCGACGGCAATCTCAACTCGACGTACGGTATCTTTCCGGTCACCAGCAACAACGTCGTCGTCGAGGATTCGAGCTCGGTGCGGGTGCGGGACGCCGGCATCTACATCGGGCAATCGACCAACATCGTCTCTCGGTACAACCGCGCCGAGGGCAACGTCGCCGGCATGGAGATCGAGAACTCCGACAGCGCCACCGTGCACAACAACTACTGCGCGGACAACTCGGGCGGCCTCCTCGTCTTCAAGCTTCCGAACCTGCCCATCCAGGTCTCGACCAACCACGAGGTCTTCGACAACGTGACGCTGCACAACAACACGCCGAACTTCGGCATCCCGGGGTCCACCGTCTCGCTCGTGCCGACCGGCACGGGACTGCTGATCATCTCCAACGACGACGGCCAGTTCCATCACAACATCGCCCAGGACAACGACTCGCTCGGAATCGCACTGGTCGATCAGGAGGCGGTCAACGCGCTCGTCGGCGGCACGCCGCCGCCGTTCGACCCGACGAGCCCGGAGCAGAAGGCGGAGCGCAACAAGATCCACGACAACCTGATCTCCGGCAACGGCAGCAATCCGGACTCGCCCGTGGGCGGCGACCTCCTGATGGCGATCTTCGACGACTCTCTGCCGCACGGCAACTGCATCACCGGCAACTCGGTTGCGCCCGGCTTCGTCAGCGGCGCGAACGACTGCCCGTAGTCGAATCGAGGCGGGACCGTTCGTGGGTACTCGTGGACGACGCGTGCGTGCGGCGCGGCGAGTGATCCTTGCGCTCTCGGCGCTGGGGCTCGCCGCCGCGCCGGCGCTCGCGGTGCCGCTCGCGACCACACGCCACGACTTCGAGCTTCCCGGCACCCAGCCGCTGACCGTCACCGATCCCTTCGCGGTGCCGTCGGCATGCACCCCCTGCCACTCCAACTACGGGTCACCCACGGTCGAGCCGTACCGCAACTGGCGCGGCTCGATGATGGCGAACTCCGGCCGCGATCCACTGATGCTCGCGGCACTGGCGATCGCCAACCAGGACGCCCCGCACGCCGGCGAGACCTGCCTCCGTTGCCATCTACCGAAAGGCTGGCTGGAGGGACGATCGGTGCCGGAGGACGGCTCGGCGATGACGGCCGACGATCGCCAGGGCGTCCAGTGCACCGTCTGTCATCGCATGGTCGATCCGTTCGGATCGCCCGGAAGCCCGCCGGAGGATGCGCCGATCCTCGCGGCGCTCACGGCGCCGGTGCCGCGTCTCGGCTCCGCGATGTTCGTGATGGACCCCATGGACCGCCTGCGCGGTCCGTTCGACGTCGTTGCCGATCTCGGCTTCGAGCCGCACGCGCCCACGCGCAGCACGATCGTCTCGCCGTTCCACGGCGATTCGGCGCTCTGCGGCACGTGCCACAACGTCGAGAACCCCCTCTTCACCAAGAACGGCTCGGGTGAGTACGTCCTGAACGCCCTGGACACGCCGGCGACACCGGGAGATGGATTCCCCGAACAATCGACCTACGACGAGTGGGCGGCCAGCGATTACGCCACGGCCGGCGTGTTCGCTCCGCAGTTCGGCCGCAATGCGAGCGTCGTCTCGAGCTGTCAGAATTGCCACCTCCCGGACGTCACCGGCCGGGATGCCAACCTCGGCGTGGTGCGCGACGACCTGCCGCTGCACGAGATGGTGGGCGGGAACACCTTCATCCCGCACGTGCTGCCCTTCCATCCGGCCTTCGGCGCCGAGGTCGATGCCACCATCCTCGCGTCGACCGTCGACAAGGCGACCAACATGCTGCGCCGGGCGGCGACGGTGTCGATGACGCTGGCCGGCCCGACCCTCACGGTCCGGGTCACCAACGAGAGCGGCCACAAGCTGCCGACGGGCTATCCCGACGGCCGGCGCATGTGGCTCTACGTCCGCGCCTACGACGCGAACCGCGCCGTCGTCTTCGAGTCGGGTCGCTACGTCTTCGCCACCGCCGACCTCGTCGGCTACGGCGCGGCGCCGATCGATCCGGACTACGATCCCAATCTCCACGTCTGGGAGGCGATCCATGGCACCAGCCCGGCGCTGGCGGCCGAGGTCGGGACGAGCGCCGGGCCGTCGCAGCACCTCATCCTCGGCAACGTGCGCGAGAAGGACAACCGCATCCCGCCGCGCGGGTTCACGAACGCGGCGTACGACGCGTTCGACGGCGCGCCCGTCGGTGCGACCTACGTCGACGGGCAGTACTGGGACGACGTCGCCTACCCGGTCGGCATGGACGCCGTGCAGGCGGAGGCGACGCTCTACTATCAGACGGCGTCGCGCGAGTACGTCGAGTTCCTGCGTGACGAGAACACCACCAACGCGGCCGGCCCGATCCTCTTCGATCTCTGGGATCAGCACGATCGCGCGGAGCCGGTGGCCCTGGCCCACGGCTGGGCGCAGCGCGACACGGCTCCCGTGGCGCGCTGCCAGAAGGAGGTCGCCAAGACCGAGGCGACCTTCTGGAAGCGCCATCAGAAGGAGTGGGGAAAATGCTACCAGCGCGAGGCGGCGGGTCTCACCTGTGATACCTCGATCCGTGACGCGCGCATCGCCGCCGCGGAAGGCAAGCTGCGCGCGAAGATCGGCGGCGTGAAGGACCGGCGCTGCGCCGCGATCAACCTCACCCCGATCACGCTCGGTCACGGCTCGGTCTGCCCGGTGCCGTGCGCCACGCAGGTCCTCTTCGACATGAACGACCTCGCCTCCTGCGCCGTGTGCATCGGCGGCGCGCTGACCGGCGGGGTGTTGCAGTCCGCGTATGGCGTCGAGCCCCCGGCGCTCCCCGCGACCGCGCCCGCCGGCGCCCCGGCCGCGTGCCAACGCTCCCTGGCGAGCGCCAGCAGCAAGCTCGCGCAACGCTGGAGCGCCGCGCTCGCCAAGTGCGAGGACGCGAACCACAGCGGCCAGCCGCCGCAGGATTGCTCCACCGACCCGTCCGGCGCGATCGCGCGTGCCGTGCAGAAGGCCGGCTCGACGGTCGCGAAATGCACCTCCTTCAGCGGCCTGCCGGGCTGCGCCGTCGCCGGCACCGCCGCTGGGACGACCGCCTGCATCCAATCGACGGTCGGCCCGCTGTCGTCGGCGTTCAACGGAGTCGCCTACCCATGACCCAACGGATGCGCATCGCGTGCGCCGCCGCGCTCCTGATCGTCGCCTGGAGCCGGCCCGCGGCGGCACGGCCGACGTACTTCGATGTCTTCACCTCGCGCTACGGCATCACGTCCGGCGACAACCTCTATGCGTGCGGCGTGTGCCACTACAAATGGACGGGGACGGGCGCCCGCAACCCGTTCGGGTCGGCGGTCGAGCAGCAGCTCTACGTCGGCAAGTCGATCACGCAGGCCCTCCAGGACGTCGAGAGCGGCGACGCGGACGGCGACGGCTTCACCAACGTGGACGAGATCAGCAACTTCCAGACCCTTCCCGGTTACTCCTGCAGCAACTTCTTCGACGCCATCGGCGCGCCCGCCGGCTACGATACGTACATCACGCCCATGGTGGCGTCCTGCCTGGAGCCGCTCGACATCCGGGTCTCGCCCTCGTCGATCTCGACGATCGTGAACGCGGGCGATACCGCCATGATTCCGCTCACGGTCTACAACAACGGCAGCACGTTCCCGCTGAACGTCAGCGCGTACGATCTCGAGCCCGGCACGAACGCGGCGTTCGGCATCACCGGTCCGAGCGCACCGTTCCAGATCCCGGTGTCCGGCAGCGTGCAGATCGAGGTCAGCTTCTCCCCGACGTCGGCGGTGATCGCGGGCGGCACGCTGCGCATCCTCTCCGACGATCCGGACGAGGGCACGCTCGACGTGCCGCTCAGCGCGATCGGCGTGAACCGCGTGCTCGCGCCGGCGGAGCAGCGGGCCGCCTGCCTGCGCACCGTCGAGAGCGCGTTCCGGCGCTACGGCAAGACGCATCTGTCGCAGTGGGGGCGCTGCTACGCGAGCGAGGTCGCGGGACTCGGGTGCGACGCCGGCGCACGGGATCTCAAGATCTCCAAGGCGGAGGCCCGGCTGCGTGCCAAGGTCGGCGGCACCGCCGATCGTCGCTGCGTCGGCGCCGGCATGACGCCCTACCTCCTCGGCTATCCGGCGACGTGCGGCGGCTCCTGCGGCAGCATCGCACTGTCGAGCATGGCGGCGCTCGACGATTGCCTGGTCTGCCGTCAGGACGAGGCCATGCGCGCGGCCCTCACGGCCAGCACCGGGACGAGCCCGCCGGACCTGCCGGCGTCCGCCGGCAGCGCGGCTGCGGCGTGCAGCCGACGTCTCATCGACGCGCTGGCGCGGGCCGTGAACGGCGTCCAGAAGGTGCTCGGTCGCTGCGAGCTCGGGAACATCACCGCGGCGACCCCGGTGCTCTGCGCCGCGACGATGGCGAGCAAGGTGAGCGCCCTGCAGTCCCGCGTCGACGCGCAGCCGGCGCGCTGCGCCGATACCGCCGGCCTCGACGGCTGCCTCTTCGAGGTCGGAGCGGATCCGGCGTGTCTCGGCACGACGGCCGCGACGCTCGGCTCCACGCTGGTGGACGCGACGATTCCCCACTGAGCGGCTGCTCGCCGACCGAGCGCGGCGGCGTCGCTACGACGCGCTGCGCACGGCGGCGACCAGCGCCGCAGCAGTCACGCCGGGGTCCTCGGCATCGAGAACGGCGCGCACCACCGCGACCCCATGGGCGCCGGCGAGGCGAGCCGCGCGGGCGCGATCGGGCGTCATGCCGCCGATCGCCAGGAGCGGGGCCGGGGCGTCCGCCGCCGCCGCCAACGCCGCTACGCCGAGCGGCTCGCCGTAGGCGGCCTTCGACGGCGTCGCGAAGATCGGTCCGAGGACGACGTAGTCGGCGCCGCCACGCGCGGCGGCGATCGCCTCGGCCGGCGCGTGCGTCGAGCGGCCGAGCAGCGACCCGGGCGGGAGGAGCCGGCGCGCGTCGTCGAGCGTGAACGATGCCGCCGGGAGATGGGCGCCGTCGGCGGCCGCCGCGCGCGCCACGTCGAGGCGGTCGTTCACGAGCAGGCGCGCGCCGTGGCGACGGGTCAGCGTCCGCAGCGCGATCGCCGCCGCGAGAAGCGCGCCCCCGGGAGCGTGACGGTCGCGCAGCTGCACCGCATCGACGCCGGCGGCGAGCGCAGCGGCGATCGCGGCCGCGCGCGCCGTCGTGTCGGCGACGCTCACGACCAGCATGCAGTGCGGCGCCGCCACGGCGGCTATTCGATCAGGCCGCCCAGCGGGCTCGACGCCGTGGCGTACAGCTTGCGCGCGATGCGGCCCGCACGAAACGCCTTCCGCCCGGCCTCGACGCCGAGCCGCATGGCCTCGGCCATCAGCAGGGGATCCTGCGCGCCCGCGATCGCGCTGTTCATCAGGACGGCGTCGCACCCGAGCTCGAGCGCGGCCGCCGCGTCGGACGCGGTCCCGACGCCGGCGTCGACGATGACGGGAATCGCGCTCTGCTCGAGGATGATGCGGATGTTGAACGGGTTGCGGATGCCGAGTCCCGAGCCGATCGGCGCCGCGAGCGGCATCACCGCCGCGCAGCCGAGCTCCTCGAGACGCTTGCAGGCCACCGGGTCGTCGGTGACGTAGGGCAGCACCTGGAAGCCCTCGGCGACCAGCGTGCGTGCCGCGGCGATCGTCGCCGGGACGTCGGGAAAGAGCGTGCGCTCGTCGCCGATCACCTCGAGCTTCACGAGCGAGCCGACGCCCGCGTCACGGGCGAGGCGGCACGTGCGCACGGCATCCTCGGCGGTGTAGCAGCCGGCGGTGTTCGGCAGGATCGTGTAGCGGCGAGGATCGAGGTAGTCGAGCAGGTTCTCGGCGCCCGGATCGGTGATGTTCACGCGCCGCACCGCCACGGTCACGATCTCGGCGCCGGAGCGCTCGACGGCCTCCCTGGTGAGGCGGAAATCGCGGTATTTGCCGGTGCCGACGATGAGCCGCGAGCGATAGCGGCGTCCGGCGAGCTCGAACGGGTCGTCGGCCGCGGCCTCGCCGGCGCGGTCGAGGGATGCGCTCGCGTCCCCGGTCGTCACGCGCATCCCCCGCCGACGAAGTGGACGATCTCGACCCGATCGCCGCTCGCGAGCCGCCGCGCGGGGTAGCTGTCACGCGGCACGACCTCTTCGTTGATCTCGACGGCGACCCGCCCGGTGGCCAGGCGGAGCTGCGCGAGGAGCTGCGCGACGCTGCAGGTGGTGTCGAGCTCGCGCGATTCGCCGTTCACGATGACGCGCACCGAAAAACGCTACCCGCTTCACTTCGCCTTTACAACCTGAACTGCGTACGGTAAGCGTGCGGCTCTTTCCCCCGGGTCCGTTCGATGGAGCATCAGCGTCAGGCGAGGCCGACCGTCGCCGAGATCGACGGACGCGCCCTGTCCGACAACTTCGTCGAGCTGGCGCGCGTCGCGGGGGGTCGCTCGGCCGTGATTCCCGTCGTCAAGGCCGACGCCTACGGCCACGGGCTCGCCCTCGTCGGGCACGTGCTGCACGATGCCGGCGCCGAGCGTCTCGCGGTCGCGACCGTCGCCGAGGGCGAGGCCCTGCGCGCCGGGCGGGTCGCCGACAGCCTGATCGTCCTCGGCGGCGTGTACCCGGCGGAGCACGAGCGCGTGGTCGCGGCGCGCCTCACGCCGGTCGTCTGGGACCTGGAGACGCCGCGTATGCTCGCCGCGCAGGCACGTGCGGCCGGCCGTGTCGTCCCGCTCCACGTCAAGGTCGACACCGGCATGCGCCGGCTCGGCGTCGCGCCGGCCGATGCGCCGGCCTTGCTGCGGGCGCTGGGTGAGCTCGACGGCCTGATGGTCGAGGGTCTGCTGACGCATTTCGCCGATGCCGAGTCGGTGCAGGGCGATGCCACGCAGCGGCAGCTCGCCGAGTTCGAGCGCCTCGTGGCGGCGCTCAGCGAGGCCCGCTTGCGCCCGCCGCTCGTGCACGCGGCCAACAGCGCGGCCACGCTGACGTTGCCGCGCGCGCGTTTCGACGCCGTTCGTCCCGGCCTCGCGCTCTACGGGATCGCGCCGTCGGTGGGCGCCGCGCGGGCGGCGCGCCTGCGTCCGGTGATGCGCTTCATCACCCGCGTCGTCGCCACCCGGACCATCGCGGCCGGCGTGGCCGTCGGGTACGGCGGAGCATTCGTGGCCGGCCGTCCGAGCGTGATCGCGACCTTGCCCGTCGGCTACGCCGACGGCTATCCGCGCGCGTTGTCGAACCGCGGCACGGTCGCGATCCGCGGCGTTCGCGCGCCCGTCGCCGGCCGCGTCTGCATGGATCAGACGATGATCGACGTGACCGACGTGCCGGGAGTCGGGGTGGGCGACGAGGTCGTCCTCTGGGGCGGAGCGCTGCCGGTCGAGGAGGTGGCCGCCCAGGCCGAGACCATTCCCTATGAGCTGCTCACGCGCGTCGGCGCACGCGTGCCGCGGACGCTTGCGGCGAGCGAGGAGGACCCATGGCACGGATCACGCGAGCGCTCGTAAGCGTCAGCGACAAGCGCGGGCTCGAGCCGCTCGCGCGGGCACTGGCGGCGCGCGGCGTCGAGATCCTCTCGACCGGCGGGACGGCGCGGGCGCTCGCGGACTGGAGCATCCCGGTGGTCACGGTCGGCGATCATACCGGCTCGCCCGAGATCCTCGACGGCCGGGTGAAGACGCTGCACCCGAAAATCCACGGCGGCATCCTCGGTCGGCGCGACGATCCGCGGCATCAGGCGGAGATGCGCGCCCACGCGATCGGCCCGATCGACATGGTGGTGGTGAACCTCTACCCGTTCGAGTCCGTGACCGCGCGGCCGGAGACGACCTTCGAGGAAGCGATCGAGAACATCGACATCGGCGGCCCTTCGATGGTGCGCTCGGCGGCCAAGAATCACGCCGACGTGACGGTCGTCACCGACCCCGACGACTATGCAGGGGTGATCGCCGAGCTCGAGGCAGGCGGCGCGGTGTCGGCGGCGACCAATCGCCGGCTCGCGGAGAAGGCGTTCGCGCTCACCGCGCGCTACGACGCGGCCATCACGGACTACCTCGCCCGCAGGCGTGACGATGCGCCGTTCGCGCCGACCGCCCGCCTGGGCGGCGCCAAGATCCAGGATCTGCGCTACGGCGAGAACCCCCATCAGCGCGCCGCCTTCTACCGCGAGCTCCCGGGAGTCGACGAGCCGTGCGTCGCAGGCGCGCGCCAGCTCCAGGGGAAGGCGCTCTCCTTCAACAACATCGTCGACGCCAATGCCGCGCTCGAGCTGGTGAAGGAGTTCCGCGCACCGACCGCGGTCGCGATCAAGCACACCAACCCGTGCGGCGTCGCGACCGCCACGACGCTGACCGCGGCCTTCACGAAGGCGCGGGCGTGCGATCCGGTGTCGATCTTCGGCGGCATCGTCGCCTTCAACCGCCCGCTCGATCGCGCGACGGCGGAGGCCATGCAGGACCTCTTCCTCGAGGTGGTGATCGCGCCGCGCGTCGCGGCCGACGCGCTCGCGCTCTTCGGCGGGTCGAAGCGCCTGCAGCAGGTGCGGTTGCTCACCCTCGATCTCGCCGAGGACGACGACCTCTTCACCGCCAGCCGCCGCGCGTGGGCGGGCGCGCCGGGGCGGAGTCGCGATCTGAAGCGCGTGGTCGGCGGCTTCCTCGTGCAGGACCGCGATCTCGCCGAGATGGACGTCGCAAAGTGCACCGTGGCGACGTCGCGCGCGCCGAGCGCCGACGAGCTCGTCGCCCTCGAGTTTGCGTGGCGCGTCTGCAAGCACGTGAAGTCGAACGCGATCGTGCTCGCGCGCGCCGATCAGGTGGTGGGCGTCGGCGCCGGCCAGATGAGCCGCGTCGACTCGGCGCGCCTCGCGGTGATGCGTGCCGGCGGCGCCGGCCTCCCGACCGCGGGGACGGTGGCGGCCTCGGACGCGTTTTTTCCGTTTCGCGACGGCCTCGACGTCGTTGCCGCGGCGGGTGTGCGCGCCGTCGTCCAGCCGGGTGGCAGCATCCGCGACGCCGAGGTCACCGCCGCCGCCGAGGAGCACGGCATCGCGATGATCCTCACCGGTCAGCGGCACTTCCGGCACTGATGCGGATCCTCGTGGTCGGTGGCGGGGGCCGGGAGCACGCCCTCCTCTGGAAGCTGCGGCAGAGCGGGCGCGTCGACGCGCTCTACTGCGCGCCGGGAAACGCCGGGACGGCGGCACTTGCCGGCAACGTCGCGCTTCCCGCCGACGACGTCGAGCGGCTGTGCGACTTCGCGTTGCGCGAGCGCATCGACTGCACCGTCGTCGGCCCCGAGCTGCCGCTCGTGCACGGGATCGTCGACGCGTTCGAGGCGGCCGGGCTGCGCTGCTTCGGCCCGGATCGCCGCGCGGCGGCCCTCGAGGGCAGCAAGGCGTACGCGAAGGACGTCATGCGGCGCGCCGGGGTGCCCACGGCGGCGCACGGCACCTTCGACGACGCCACCGCGGCGCGGCGGTACGTCGACGACGTCGGGGCGCCGCTCGTCGTCAAGGCCGACGGTCTCGCGGCCGGGAAGGGCGTGACCGTCTGCGCCACGCGCGCCGAGGCGCACGAGGCGATCGACGCCAGCATGCGGCGCCGCGTGTTCGGCGCCGCCGGCGGTCGGGTCGTGATCGAGGAGTTCCTCGAGGGCGAGGAGGTCTCGTTCATGGCGCTGACGGACGGCGACGCGGTCGTGCCGCTCGCGTCGTCGCAGGATCACAAGCGGCTCGGCGACGGCGACACCGGCCCCAACACGGGCGGCATGGGCGCCTACTCGCCGTCGCCCCTGATCGACGCCGCGCTCGAGCGGGCCGTCATGACCGAGGTGATGCGCCCGGTCATCGCGACGCTCGCGGCCGACGGCATCCGCTACCGCGGCGTGCTGTACGCGGGCCTCATGGTGACCGGCGGCCGCGCCAAGGTGCTCGAGTTCAACGTCCGCTTCGGCGACCCGGAGTGCCAGGTGCTGATGCCGCGCCTGCGATCCGACCTGCTCGAGCTGATCGTGGCCGTGATCGACGGTACGCTCGGCGGCGTGGTGCCGCAGTGGGACGCGCGCGCGAGCGCCGGGATCGTGCTCGCCGCTGCGGGCTATCCGGGAGAGCCGACGAAGGGGACACCGATCCGCGGCCTGCCGGACGAGGCGGGAGAATGGAGCGACGCATTGGTCTTCCATTCCGGCACCGCGCGCAGCGACGCCGGGACGGTGACGAGCGGCGGCCGCGTCCTCACGGTGACGGCGCTCGGACGCGACGTGCCCGAGGCGGTGTCGCGGGCGTACGCCGGCGTCGCGCGCGTGCGCTTCGCAGGCATGCAGTATCGACACGACATCGGGGTCCGCGCCGGCGCGCGCCCCGACGCGACGGGGAGGTGAGATGGCGGCGAAACAGAAGGGCGAGAAGACGGCGGCGGCGCGGGTCGCCATCCTGATGGGGAGCGACAGCGACTGGCCGGTGATGGCCACGGCGGCCGATCGCCTCGCGGCGCTCGGCGTCGTCTGCGAGGTGCGGGTGCTGTCGGCGCATCGCTCCCCGGACGAGACGGCGCGCTTCGCGCGCACGGCGCGCGCCGCCGGCTACCGGGTGATCATCTGCGCCGCCGGCGCGGCCGCGCATCTGGCGGGGGCCGTCGCGGCGCAGACGACGCTGCCGGTGCTGGGTGTGCCGCTCGATGCCGGCGGGCTCGGCGGGCTGGACGCCCTCCTGGCGACGGTGCAGATGCCGGCCGGCGTCCCGGTCGGCACGCTCGCGATCGGCAAGGCGGGGGCGGACAATGCCGCGCTTCTCGCGGCGCAGATCCTGGCGCTCGACGATGGCGATCTGGCGACACGCCTCGTCGACCTGAAGCGCGCCATGACCAGTGCGGTCGAGGAGAAGAACCGCAAGCTGCAAGCGGCGCGCGCGGCGACGCGGGCGCGGTGAGCGCGGCCGCGGCGACGAAGGTCCGGTGAGCGACGGCGTCGACGCGCTCGGCGACGCGACCGCGGCGCTCGCGGCCGGACGGCTCGTCGTCTACCCGACGGAGACGTTCTACGGCATCGGTGCCCGCGCGCTCGCCCCCGGCGGCGTGACGGCGCTGGCGCGCCTCAAGGCACGCACCGGCGAGGGCGGCAAGCCGATCGCGGTCATCGTCGCCGACCGCGCCATGGTCATGCGCGTCGTGACGCGTGTCCCGCGGCCGGCCCAGGCGTTGATGGACCGCTTCTGGCCCGGGCCGCTGACGTTGGTGCTGCCCGCGCGTGACGACCTGCCGCCGGAGCTATGCGCCGGAAGCGGATGGATCGGCGTGCGCGTCTCGTCCCATCCGATGGCGCGCGCGCTGGCCGCGGCGCTCGGCGAGCCGATCACGGCGACCAGCGCCAACCGCGCCGGTGCGCCGCCGGCCTGCGACGTCGCGACGGCCCGCGCCACCCTCGGCGACGACATCGCGGTGTACGTCGACGGCGGCACCGTTGCTGGCGGGGCGGGCTCGACCGTGCTACTCGTCGACGACGACGCGGGGCGCGTCGTGCGTGCGGGAGCCGTGTCGGTGGCGGCGCTGCGTCGCGTGCTCGGCGACCTGCGGCTCGAGACTGCATCCTGAGGAAGAGGCCGTGGCGACGCTCAATCCATTTCGCGGACTGCGCTTTGATCCGCACACGGTCGGCGACGTCGCGCGGGTGGTGGCGCCGCCGTACGACGTCATCGATCCGGCGCATCAGGCCGCGCTGTACGGGCGCAGCCCGCACAACGTGGTGCGGCTGATCCTGAATCGCGAGGCCGACGCCTATGCCGCGGCGGCGGCCACGCTCGATGGGTGGCGCCGCTCGAACGCCCTGCGCCTCGACGACAAGCCCACGCTGTCGCTCTACGCACAGCGCTTTCGCGGTCCCGACGGCGTGGTGCGCGAGCGGGTCGGCGTGATCGGCGCGCTCCGGCTCGAGCGCTTCGAGTCGGGACGCGTACGGCCGCACGAGCGCACGCTGGAGCGCGCCAAGAACGATCGCTTCGCGCTTCTGCGGGCGTGCCGCGCGTCGCTGTCGCCGATCTTCGGGCTCGTGTCGGCGCCGTCATGGTCGCTCGAAGGCCTCACCCCGGCACGCCCTCCCGACCTCGAGGTGCGCGACCTCGAGAAGCAGCGACATCGCCTCTGGCGGCTCGACGACACCGCGACGATCGCCGCCGTGGGAGAGCACCTGACCGACGCCGAGGTGTTCATCGCCGACGGTCATCATCGCTACGAGACGGCGCTGCGCTATCGCGACGAGCGCCGCGCCGAGCTCGGGACGGCGGCGCCGCCGGCCGGCGCCGCGCCCTACGACTACGTGCTGGCGTACCTGACGCGCATGGAGGATCCGGGACTGCTCATCCTTCCGACCCACCGGGTGCTGGCGACCGTGCCGCTCGCGACGGCCGAGCTGGAGCGCGTGCTCGCCGCCCGCTTCCGCCTCGATCATCTGCCGCGCACGCCGCAAGGCCTGACGGCCTTGCTCGGGCACCTCGGTGCCGACGCCCCCTCACCGGCGCGCAGGGCCGGCCCGGCCACGGCCACCACGGTGCGGATCGGCGTCGCGCCGCGCGGCACCGACACCTTCTGGCTGCTCTCCGCCGCGGTCGACGCCCTGCCGTTCCCCTCCTCGACGCCGCCCGTGCTGCGCGCCCTCGACGTGACGGCGTTGCATCAGATCGTCCTCGCCGGCGCGCTCGGGCTGCCGATCGGCGAGCGCGGCGGCACGCCGGGACTCACCTACACGCAGGACGCCAATGCCGCACTGGCGGCCGTGGATGGGGGCGGTGCCGGCGCCGCGTTCTTCCTGCCGCCGACCGGGGTCGATGCGCTGCGCGCGGTCGCCGGCGCCGGACTCACGATGCCGGAGAAATCGACGTACTTCCACCCGAAGCTGCTGACCGGGCTGGTGATCTATCCGCTCGACCTCGAGGTCGGAGCGGTCGCCGCGACACCCTGACCGTGGAGATCACCCCCGAGGCGGTGCGTGAGGGGCTGACGCGTGCCCGCTACATCACGACGGCACGCGTCGAGACCGTGGTGTACCTCGCGCTGGTGCTGGAGAAGCCGCTGCTGGTCGAAGGCCCGGCGGGGGCGGGAAAGACCGAGCTCGCGAAGGTCGTCGCGTCGATGCTCGGCACCGAGCTCATCCGCCTGCAATGCTACGAGGGCCTCGACGAGGCGCACGCCCTCTACGAGTGGAACTACCAGAAGCAGCTGCTCCGCCTGCAGGTGGATCGCGAGCGGGCCACGCCCTGGGAGGAGGTCGCCGGCCACATCTTCTCGCGCGACTACCTGCTCGAGCGGCCGTTGCTGCGGGCGATCGTCGCGACCCGCCGCGTGGTGCTGCTCATCGACGAGGTCGACAAGGCGGACGAGGAGTTCGAGGCGTTCCTCCTGGAGGTGCTCTCCGACTATCAGGTCAGCGTTCCCGAGCTCGGGACGATCCGCGCCGTCGAGCGGCCCGTCGTCGTGCTCACCTCGAATCAGCGCCGTGAGATCTCCGAGGCCCTGAAGCGCCGCTGCCTGCACCTGTCCCTGGAGTTCCCCGGGGTCGAGAAGGAGCGCGAGATCATCGCCCTCAAGGTTCCGGAGCTCGACGAGCGCCTGCGCGTGAAGGTCGCGGAGTTCGTCGCCGGGCTGCGGCGGCTCGATCTCCGCAAGGCGCCGAGCATCGCGGAGACGTTGGACTGGGCGCGCGCCCTCGTCGCGCTCGGCATCCGCGAGCTCGATGCCGATGCGGTGCGCCGCACGCTCGCCGTCCTCCTGAAGCACGAGGAGGACCTGCGGAGGGCGGAGCCGCGGATCACCGCGCTGCGTCGCTGAGCGCGCCGGCGCCCGTCAGGGCCAGAGCCGCATGCTCCAGGGGATGAGCGAGAGCGAGACGTACGCGGCCATGGTGAACGAGAGGCCGGCCCCGACCAGCGCGGGCCGGCCCGCGCGCGCGAGCCCGAGGATCAGCGCGATCGCCGTGAGCTTCGCCACGATGAGGCTCGGTCCCGCTCCCCACGTTGCGAACGCGGTGTGCAACAGCGGATTCGCCTCGCCGAAGCGGTTCCAGCCGACGTAGGTGGCCACTCCATCGAAAACCTGGAGCGCCAGATTGGAGCCGATGAGGAAGGCGAGGGAGGCCGAGTGCCGCACGGCAAGGGTCGATCAGCAACGGTGGTGCCAGCGATCGCATGGAAAATACGGTACGATCTCGCGATGCCGATGCGGCAATCCTGCACGGTCGGGGGCGGGCGCTTGCGCTCGCGCGCGGAATGAGAGGGCGGCTCGCCATGCTGATCGGTGCGCTGCGGGTGCGCGGCCTTCCGGTGAGTGTCGCGGAGGCCATAGACGCCGCCGCTGCGGCCGCCGTGGTCGGCGTCGACCGTGGCCCGCTCGCCGAGGCCCTGGCGGCGGCGCTGGTGAAGGACGAGGGTGACCGGGCGCTCTTCGACGAGTGTTTCGCGCAGACGTTCCCGGCGCCGACCCGTGCTGCGGCCCGCCGCGCCCGCGGCCGCCGACCTGCGCCCGTCGGCGGCGAGGGTGGCTCGGAGTCGAGTGGCGGCGAAGCGGCATCGACCGGCGGCGGACCGCCCCGTGCCGCGGCGAGCGGACCGTCAGGGGCCGGGTCCGTCGCGACCGACGCGTCGCCCGGCCGCGGCGATCGTACGGACGACGGAGACGAGCGCGAGTCGACCGGCCGGCCGGCGACGCGCCGCGACGCAGGCGTTTCGTCCACCGAGAGGGACCCGCGCGATGACCACAGCGGGAGCGAGGGCGCCGCGAGCGCGCACCGTCGCGCCGCTGCGCGCCGGCGCGCCCTGCGGACGATGCCCTTCGCGTCGATGGCCCCGGGCGACGTCGAGGAGGCGGCGGCGCTGGCCCGCGTGCTGGCGCGCCAGGCGACGACCCGCCTCCGCCGGCGGTTGCAGCCGCGTCGCGCCGGCCGCCTCGACTTCCGGCGGACGCTGCGCGCGGCGACCTCGCGCGGCGGCGTTGCGCTCGAGCGCTACTTCCGCGGACGGCGGCCGCGTCGTCCCGCGCTCGTCGCCCTCTGCGACCTGTCGGTCTCGACCGCGTCGGCGACGGAGTTCTTTCTCGGGCTGCTCGTTCCCGCGCGTGCGCACTTCGCGCGCGTCCGTCTCTTCGGGTTCGTCGATCGATTGGTCGAGATCGAGTTCGTCGACGGCAGGGTGCGTCCCGCGGGTCCGATCGATCTCATGGCACGCTCCGACTTCGGGCGGGTCCTGCGCGACCTCATGGGAGGAGACGCGCGCGATCTCACGGCCGACACGGTCCTGCTCATTCTGGGCGACGCGCGCAACAACCGTCGCCCACCGCGCGCCGACCTCCTGCGCCTGGCGCGGGCGCGCGTCCGCCGCGTCGTCTGGCTGAATCCGGAGCCAGCGGCGCGCTGGAACACCGGCGACAGCGTGATCGACGCCTATGCCCGCTGCGTCGACGTGGTCGTGCCGTGCGGGTCGCTGACCGAGCTGGCGGCCGCGGTCATCGAGGTGGCGCGTCGTGCGTGAGCGCACCGTTCATGCGCCGGTGAACGCCAGGCTGGCGTAGGAGACCGTGGACCCGCTCGCGTCGTCGCGGCTGCGGTCGTAGTGCAGGAGGCATCCACGCGCGCCGTCCATCAGCGTCAGGAACGCGTACAACGGCGCGAGGCCGCAGACGCGCGTGCCGTCCCGGTCCACGGCGATCTCCTCGAAGAACCCCTCGGGGTCGGCGCGCTCGAGGGCGGCGATCAGACGGCGATCCTTCGCCTCGGTGCGCGCGACGAGCTCCGGCGTCAGCCCCTCGCGATCGCCGAACTTGACGCCGACGTGCGCCAGGTCCACGGCGGCGATCACGACCGTCGGCGTCCCGTCCTCGACGAGTGTGGCACGCAATGCTCCCAGCGCCTCAACCACCCGCGCGTCGGAGCGGGGCGAGCGTTGCGCGAGAACGAGATCGTGGAAGGAGCCGACGAGCAGCGGGACGATGCTGAACGGACGGCGCGCGCCCAGCAGGTGCTGCAGCAGCACCGCCTGGAACTCGACCGCGTGCTCGACGCGATGCAGGAGCTCGTCGGCGTAGAGATCCTCCGGTACCCGGGGCGCCAGGCGATCGAGGAAGGCCCCGTCGGTCGTGACGGTGCCGAGCGGCGTCGCGAAGTCCTTGCGCGTCCCGGCGAGGCGCGTGCGGCCGCTCTGATGGGCGGTGCCGAGGATGACGAAGCGCTCCGCCTGCGGCGCGCTCGCGAGCGTTCCGTAGGCATGGCCGTACGCGGCGCCGCCGACGCGGAGATCGATGTGCGGCGCGACCAGGCCACGCAGGCCGCCGGGCAGCGGGCGGGCAGGGACGTCGGCGAAGAAGGCATCGAGGTGGCCGCGCAGCGCCGCCGGCTCCGCCGGATAGCTGCGGCCGGCGTGCAGCGGCGGGCGCACGGCGGCCGTGTGAAAGCTGACGACGACCTCACGCTGATGGGCGGCAAACGCGTCGGACTGCAGATAGTGCTGGCGGTCGAGCACGGCGAGGAACTCGCGCAGCTCGGCGGCATCGAGCATCGTGCCGAAGCGCTCCGCCCATGCCGCCTGCACGTCGACCAGTGAGTGCGCGCCGTCGAGCAGGGTGAGGACGAAGAACGCGGGTGCGCCGAGCAGCAGCGACTCGGTCGCGTACTGCAGGGGATCGTGCAGGCAGATCACCTGCTGGCCGTCCACGTCGACTGGGAAGGCCTCGACGGGACGGAGCTGCGGGCGTGGGACGTCCATGTGGCCGGGGCGACCGGCGCATGGTAGGCAGAACGTGGTCGTGGAGCAATCCGTGCGCGAGGTCGTGATCGGCACCGTCGGCGACCTGGCGCCCGGGGAGACGCGCAAGTTCCTCCTTCCCGGCGACGGCGAGCCGATCGACGCGTTCGTCGTGAATGCCGGTGGCGCGCTGCACGCGTGGGTGAATCGCTGCCGCCACGTGCCGCTCACGATGGACTGGGTCGACAATCGGTTCCTCGATGACGACGGGTTCATCGTGTGCGCGACGCACGGGGCGCGCTACCGCTGCGACACCGGCGAATGCGTGCTGGGGCCGCCGCTCGGACGGCGCCTCATCCGGGTGCCGCTGCGGATCGAAGGCGATCGCGTGATCGCCACGGTACCGGACGAGGCGTGAGCGCCGCGTCGAAATGCTTTAGGCGTTGCAATTTTTTAAACCTCGCGGCGAGCACCGGCGCCGGCGGTCGCCGATGCGCGCGCCCGGAAGGACGGCGAAGGCCGCTTCATCGACGCAAATCTTCTTGACGCCTCGACGCGGCCCGTCGTAGTGTCCGCTCCATTCCGACTTCGCTGCTCTCGTTCGAGGAGGTTCCGAGAATGGATGCTCGGTTCGCGCTGCGCTGTACGATCGGCGTCTGTGCCGTCGCGCTCGTGCTCGTGTTCGCCGCCGACTCGCACGCGGGACGGTGCAGCACCGGGTTGATCTCCGGCGGCCCGCACTGTGGCGAGTGCCCCGACCCGACGACGCTGCCGAATCCCTGCGGTCCGGGCGAAGAGCTCGTGATCTACGACCTCGACAAGCCCTTCGGCTTCGACGGCACGTCGATGAGCAGCGTGACGATCCGCGCCTCGGCGCACTCGCCGTGCGGCGCGGGCTTCGAGCAGCAAGAGGCCGTCGACGGCTACATGGTGGCGTGCTGGGGTCCACCGGACGGTGCGGGATGCCGTGAGATCCACACGCCGAACAACGGCTACATGTGTCTGCGCATCAAGGACGATCCGCTGAACTGTCCCGGCGCGTGCGCCGCCGTGCGTACCGGGCAGATCGCGATCAGCACCGCGGGCGCCGCCGACCGGTTCATCTGTCCCCCGATCGACGAGACGACGTGCCGCTCGACGCGCGGCGGCGGCCAGGAGCGCTTCCGGCTGTGGGTCGGCGGACTGTGCTCGACCAACGGCTGCGAGATCAACGATCCGAACGACACCAGTGACGACGCCCCCAACGGTGACACCTGCACGAGCGAGTGGGGCGCGACGCTCTTCGGCTACTCGCGCGGCAAGAAGGGCAAGGCCTCACCGCCGGGCTTCTATCACTGGAAGACGGGCACGTTCGACCTCGAGGTGACGGACGGCAAGTCCACCTGCGGCTTGCTTGGCGAATGCCTCGGCCGCCCGGGAAACCGCAATCCCTGGACGCTCCGCATCGTCGGCACCCCGCGGCCGGGCTTCAAGGTACCGTGCCTCGGAGCCGACTCGTGCAGCCCGCTGCCCGAGGGTGATCCCGGGTGCGTTCCCTGAGCTAGGGAGAGCCGGCGACCTCGTGCATCACTCGGGCTCGTCGCCGAAGTGGGCGCGGATGATCCGCTGCTTCAGGTACTCGAGGGTTCCGAGATCCTCTACGATATCTCCGCCCGTATCGTAGAAGAAGATCTCACCGTTCTTGTTGCGACCGACGGCCACCAACCACTCGAGCTCATCCCGGTCCTCGAGCAGATAGTTGATGGTCTGCGAGACCCCCTTGCCGGAGATGATGGTGACTTTGGCCTTGGCGGATTTTTCCTCTTTGGGCATCGGCGTCACCCTCCGGTCAAGCCCGTGGAAAAAAAACGAGCGAAGTCGAAGCTATACGGGGCTCCACCGGTCAGTCAATAGCAACAAGCGCTTCCAGGACGATCTCGACGTGCGGTGTCTGCGGAAAGAGATCGAGCGGTTGCACACGATCGACCGTATAGCCGGCCGCGACGAGCGTTTTGGCGTCGCGCGCGAGCGTTGCGGCGTCGCACGAGACGTACAGCAGCCGCGGCGCCCGCAGGCGTGCGAGCTGGCGGATTTCCTCGATCGCGCCGGTCCGCGGGGGATCGAGGACCACCAGGCCGGCCTCGGCGAGCCCCTGCTGGCGGAGAAATTGTAGCGCGGGAGTCGCCTCGAACCGGCAGACGACGTTCGCCGCCGTGGCGCTGGCGCGAGCATCCTCGATCGCGCCGGCGTCGGCATCGACGCCCAGCACCTGTGCGCCGTCGCGGGCCAGGGGCAGGCTCAGGTTGCCGGTGCCGCAGAAGAGGTCGAGCACCCGGCTCGCCGGTCGCGCCAGCGCGCGGACGATCCCGACGAGCGTGCGGTTGGCGTCGGCATTCACCTGGCTGAACGCGCCGGGTCGCTGCACGATCGTGGTCCCCCGGTCGTCGGGTCGCACGAGGATGCGCACGTCCCCGACGACGCGTCGCCACGCCCGTCCGGTGATCTCGACACCGACCAGCGTGGGCGACCCCGCCACGAGCTCGGCGAGCAGGGGTTCGTCCGCGGCGGCGAACGCGCCGTCGGCAACGCCCCGCGCTACGACCGCGCCGTGTCCGTTCATCAGGAGCTCGAGGCTCCGGAGGCGGGTCCGCAGACGCGACACCGCCGCCCGCACCAGCGGCAGGACGGCGGTGAGCGCCGGGTCGGCGATCACGCAGTCGCCGATCTCGACCAGACGATGCGAGCGCGCCTGGCGGAAGCCGAGCGCGCCGCCGTGACCGACGTGCAGGCGAATCCGCCGGCGGTAGCGCCATTCGTCCGGCGCCGCACGGATGGGAAGCTCGCGCGCCGCGGTGACGCCGCCGAGGCGCGCCAGCGTCTCACGCACGTTGGCCGCCTTGGCCGCGAGCTGCGCCGGATACGCGACCTGCTGCCACGGGCAGCCGCCGCATGCCTCGATCCACGGGCAAGGGGGCGTGCGATGTGCCGCGCCCGGCACGTTGCTGACCACCTGCGCGCGCGCGAAGTTGCGGCGCGGCGCGATCAGGCGTCCGTGCACGTGGTCGCCGGGTGCGACGCCGGGAACGAAGACGACACCGCCCTGATGGCGCGCAACGCCGTCCGGCCCGTGACTGAGGGCGGTGACGTCGAGGCAGACCGTGCCCGTTTCGGGCCGGCAGGTGGGAGGACTCTGCTGCACTGCCGTGGAAGCCAGCGCCCCGAGCGTGTGGGCTCGGGGCGCTCGACCGATCAGGACTTCTTCTCTGCCGGCGCCTTCGTCTTCTTCGCCGTCGATGTCGTGCACGCCTTCACGCGTGCCTCCGAGACGTGCATGTCCTTCTGCACGTCCTCGGACGACTTGCCGCCATCGAGCGCGTCCTTGATCTGCTTGCAGGTGACGCGATGCTTGGTGTGCTTCGCCGTGGTGGCGAATGCCGGCGCACCAGCCACTGCGAGCAGCGCGATCGCTGCGATTGCCGTTGTCATGACCCTCTTCATCTGTCCTCACCCCCTTTCGTATCGGATAGAGCGCCGTGCACTATAGCACGTGCCTGCGCGAAGGTTAGTAGAGCTCAGGGGGTGTTCGGAGGCTGAGCGCCGCCCGCCTGCCCGGCCGATGCGCCGTCCGCCGGCTTCCCGGTCGCCGGTCGTTGCATGGCTTCGAAGCGCCGCTGCAGGTCCTCGAACCGCTGCGCCATCTGCTCCATCCGGTCGGTTACACGCTCCAGCTGGCGGCTGACGGTGGACCGTTGCTCCTCCGCCTCGCGCACCTTGGTCTCCAGCTCCTGGACACGCGGGTTGGCGGCGATCACCGGCGCGATCAGATAGTTGCCGGCCGGCGACGTCACGAGGAATCCGGCCCCGACCGCGCCCACGATGAAGCCGAGCAGGAACGCGAACAGAATCTTCAGGATCATGCCATTCTCCTTCAGGCGGACAGCGCGCGGACGAGCGTCCGCGGTCCCTGTTGCCAGCCGGTGCCGAGCAGGGCGGCAGCGAGAGCCGTCTCGAACGGCCCGTCCTGCGGGAGCTGCACCTCGAGCCGGGTGCAGCCATGGCCGAGCGCGCGCCGGCGGGCACACTCGAGCAGCGCGTGCGCGACGCTGTCGGAAGCGCCGTGGAGCCGGCGCACGATTGCGACGGGGCCGCCGAGACCGCGGGCGTAGACGATCACCACGAGCCCGACGAGCGCGGCGTCGTCCTGGCGCTCGGCGAGGTAGAGATCCTCGCGCAGGGTGGAGACCAGACGGCGCCACTGCTTGCGGTCGGCCAGCGACGGCGGTGTGGCGTCGCCGAGCAGCGAGCGCACGCGGTCGAGGTCGTCACGGCGCGCTCGCCGCGTTCGCACACGGACGTCCATCGCGCGTGTTTAGCAAGTGCCGACGGCGCGGGCCAGCACGCACTCGCGGCCGCTAGCTAGCGTGGCGGGCGGCAGCTCACGCGGGTGCGGTGACGATTGGTCGTACAGCGTCCGAGGCCGACGACGTCGCCGACGTCGAGCGTCAGGCCGATGCGCAGCATGGGCAGATCACTGCCGCTCAGATCGAGCCCCTTCGCCGTGAGCGTCAGATCGTAGCGCACGCCGTCACGCGAGCGCAGCACGGCGTGCGTGAGGCCGCCCGCCAGGGCGCCGTCGAGATCGCGGAACACGAGCGACTTGCCGCTCCGGCTCGGGATCCAGCTCCCCGAGGGTACCGTGACCTGGAGCAGCGCGCCGGCCCCAATACCGCCGAGGGTGAGCGTGACCGGCTGCCCCGCGATGTCGCTCATCGCGCGGGCGCTCGTCACCGTGAATCGTCCGCGCAGGGTCAGACGGTCGTCGTCGGCGAGCGGATCGCGTCCGAATGCGACGCTCAGGTGGCCGACGGAAAACGCGCCGCAGGCGGTCCCCGGCTCCTGCGCCGGGTTGGCGATCGCGACGCAGTTGTCGCAGGCATCCCCGATGCCGTCACCGTCGAGATCCGACTGGTCGGCATTGGCCACCGTCGGGCAGTTGTCGATCGCGTCGCCGACGCCGTCCGCGTCGGCGTCGGGGCCGATCGGTGTCGGCAGCGGCGTCGGCGTGGCCGTCGGCGTGGCGAAGACCACGCCGGTCTCGGGATAGATGAAGGTGACGCCCGCGATGTCGTCCGCCGTGAGCGAGGCGCCGCGGCCGTCGAAGTGCGCAAAAGCGTACATCGTCGCCGTCGGGTCGGTGGAATGCGCGAGGCCGATCGTATGGCCGAGCTCGTGCGTCAGGACCTCGGCGAGATTCGTGGCGTTCCAGAACGTACACGCGCTCCAGCCGTTGTTGACGGTGATGTCGCCCTCGACGATCTGGTGGAAGTCGACCCCGTTCACCGTCTTCGACGCGCCGCTCGCGCAGTAGCCGCCGACCGCGAGCACGCCGGAGCAGCCGGACGGATCACCGACCGTCCCCGACGGATCGTTGAATACGATCGTGTTCCTGCCGTCGCAGCCGCCGCTCGGCGCGCCGCTGATGCCGCCGCCGTCCTGCAGCACGATCGCCGCCGTGGCGACGTTGGTCCAGGCGGCGAGGGCGGCGAGCACGGCATTGCGCGACGCGCTCGCACCGATCTTCGGATCGCCGGCGGTGTCGACCTTGTAGAGCACCGGCAGGCCGTCGTCCGGCTCGAACCAGCGGACGTCGTTGAAGAGCTTGAAACCTGCGGTCTCGGGCGTGAGCTGCGCGGGCGCGCTGGCGAGGACGTGGTGCATCGACCGCACCGGCTGGCTGCGGACGATATCGCGCAAGCGGCGGCGAAACGCCTTCGCGGGTCTGAGGTCGTCGGCGGGCCGGCTCTGCGCGGCGCGCCCGAGCACGATCACGTCCTCGTCGAGCGGCCGCGTGGCCGTGTCCTCCTGCGTCACGGGGTCCGGTGCAACGCCGAACTTGCCGAGCGCCATCTGCGTCGTGCGCAGGTAGCCGTCGCCGTCCTGCGTCAGGAATACGATGACCGACTCGCCAACCGCGTAGCGCGGGGTCCCGAACAGCCATTGCTCGCGATCACCGACTCGGCCGCCGCGCTCGCGGATCGTCACCTCGGCGAGCGGCAGATAGCCTTTCAGGACCTCGTCGGGACGGAGCGACACGTAGGTGAAGACACCCCCGTCGTCCGCGGGCGCGACGCGTACCTGCGTCACGGTGCCGGCGACGATCGCGTCGGAGGTAAGCGCGAGAATCCTCGTCGCTCATCATCACGATCGTGGTGGCGAAGGCGGGCGTGGAGAGCAGGGCAAGGAGGGCGAGGAGCGCGGCGACGATGCGCAGCGACGCCATCACGTCGGTCGATACGCGCGCGTTGGGCACACCATTCGAGCAAGGCGGGTGCCAGGGGCGGGCGCGGGAAATCCGCGATGCGGGGAGACCGGGCGCGGCCCATGGGGGCGAATTGCGCACCGTTCGTCATCGGCATGACAGGCCCCGGCAGTCGCCTGACAGGTCGACATGCGACCTTGCATGCGTCCCGCCGGGCGATTTTCTGTTCATTGCCACGCCGGTGCCACTGAGGCTAAAGACCTCTACATGTCCTCCTCCGCCGCCACCGACCGCGGGGCAACGCTGGAGATCACGGTTCTCGGCTCCTCGGACGCGTTCTGCAGCGGGGCGCACCTCAACGCCGCCTACCTCTTCCGAACGCGCCGCTCGACGTTCCTCGTCGATTGTGGCCCGACGACGCTGCTCGGCATGAAGCAGCGGGCGATCGATACCGGGTGTCTCGATTTCGTGATCGTCAGTCATATGCACGGCGACCATTTCGCCGGGCTTCCCTTCCTCCTGCTCGAGTACATGTACGAGAACCCACGGGAGCGTCCGTTCGTGATCGTCGGCCCGGTCGGGATCGAGGAGCGGGTCTGGACGCTGTTCCGCACCCTCTACAGCGACGTGCACTCCAAGGCCTTGCCATTCCCCCTGCGTTTCGAGGAGTTGATCCCGGAGCAACCGACTGTCGTCGCGGACGTCACGATCCTGCCGGTGCGCGTGCCGCACCAGCTCGAGGAGACGGCGCTTGCGCTCCAGATCGGCGTCGGCGCAAAACGCGTGCTCTACAGCGGGGACACACCGTGGATCGATCGGTTTCTCGGGCTGGCGCACGATGCCGACCTCTTTCTCTGCGAGTGCACGGCCTACGCGCGGTCGATGGGTCGGCATATCGAGTTCGAGCACCTGCGCACGCTGCTGCCGCGGATCACGGCGAAACGCCTGGTGCTCATGCACCTCGGCCGGGAGATGCGTGACCACGCGGCGTCCCTCGGCGTCGAGTGCGCGACCGAGGGCCTGGTGATCCGGATCTGAGCGCCGTCCTACCGCAGCTTCGGGCGCGGCGCGGCGCCCGGGCTGCCGGGTCGGACGAGGACTGACGTTTCGGCGTCGGCGCGGGCACGCGCGGCGTCCTCCTGGAGAAGCAACGCGAAGCTGCGCCGGGTGAGCTCCTCGACGAAGGGAATGCCCTCACCGCCGGTCCGACTCGTGGCCAGCGCGTTGGCGGAGGCGAGCGCGGTGCGCGCGAGGCCCGCGCGCCCCGTCGCATGGAGGAAATAGGCCATCTCCTCCAGGCGGCGCCGGTACGGCCGCCCGGTCTCGGGGCCGAAGAGCTCGTGCAGGGCGCGGACGACGATCGCCCGGCCGCGCTCCTCCTGCTGCGGACGGCTCAGGACGAGCGGGCTGTCGCGAACGGCGTTCATCTCCGCGACGTAGGGCTCCAGGGTCGGGCGTTCGAGGAGCCAGGTGACGAACTCGGGTTGCGCGAGAAGAGCGGCGCCGTCCGTGACCGCGCCCGCGAGGTCGTCGCCGATGATGCGCGCGGCGAGCGGTGGGTCGCGCGGCGCCGGCTCGGCGGCGAAGAGGCGGGCACGATACGTCGGATATTCACCGACGCCGGTGGTGCCCGCGGCGCGCGCACGGGCGAAGCCCTCGTCGAGCAGCGCGTCGCAGTAGAGCGCATCGGCGGCGACCATGTGGAGGCGATGCCGGGCCTGGAGGTCGCGCTCCATGCGGCGCAGCGCCTTCCGCGGCATGTCCGCGAGGGCGACGTCGCGCAGGCCGCCGGGCTCGTTGAGGACCGCGGTGAGCACGGCGAGCCCACCCTCGCGACGTGGCCGGACGATCCACAGCAGGCGATCCCCGTGTCCGTCGATCGGCGAGACGTAGCCCTCGATCGTCGAAGTGGGGCGTGGGCGCGGGGCGTCGTCGGCCGGGGTCGGGGCCGGTACGGCGACACCGCGCTGTGCGAAGCGGTAGAGGACACGACGGGCCTCCTTCACCACCGGTTTCCACCCGCGACGCTCCGCCCCGGACTCCAGCGTGCGAAGCGCGACGGCGTGCTCGGCGTCGGGCGTCCGGGCAAGGTGTTCGACGACGGCGAGGTCGATCCCGGGCGTGCGACCCGCGAGCGGCAGCAGCTCCGCCGGGCCGGTCGCGTCGTCCGGCACGCCGGCGGCGCGGAGCGCCTCGTGATCCGCGGCGGGGGAGGCGTCCTTCGACGCCACTCAGCCGTCCCGACGCGCGGTGGCAGTCGTTCGCGGATACGCGTCGAGCTTGGCGGTCACGTGGTCGTGGATCCACTTCCCGTCCCACCACTCGACGGGGTCGATGTGCGTGCCCCAGAGCATGACGCTGAAGTGCAGGTGGTCGCCGCCCGCGAGTCCGGTCTCGCCGGTGCGTCCGATGACGTCGCCGCGCTGCACCGACGCGCCGACCTGCGTGGTGATCGCGCTCAGGTGACCGTAGAGCGAGAAGATCCCGAGGCCGTGATCGATGATGATGGCATCGCCGTAGATGCCGAGCGGCCCCGCGAATACGACGGCGCCGTTGTTCGCCGCCGTCACCGGACTCTGTCGCAGCGAGGCGAGATCGAAGCCGAGGTGCGTCTGGGTGTCGATCGTCGCGCCCTTGTAGACGTAGGAGCGGCGATCGGCGAAGCCGGAGAGCGGCGAGCTGTTCGGCTGGCGCATGAAGGCGCCGTCCCAGAGCGGCGTCCTGGCCGACGTCCGCGTCGCCTCCTTGATGCGCTCCTCGCTCTGCTTGCGCAGCGTGCGATTGATGAAGAGGTAGCCTTGGACGAGATCGGCCTGCGCCGGCGCGCCGTTGGCGGCGAGGAGCTCCGGCACCTTGCGCTCGAGGAACGCGTCGTCGAGCGTCAGCGTCTTGTCGGCGAACTTGCGCGGCTTCACGTTCGCGTGGAAGTTGACCTCGCGGCGGTTGCCGGCCGCGTCGACGGCAACCGCCTTCGGGATCACGTGGGTGTCGAGATCCTGCGGCACCGCGAAGAATGCGCCGACGATTCCCGGATCGTCGAACATCGCGGGCGTGCCCGGGAAGAAGTACTTGTCGACCTGGACGCCGCTCTGCACGGTGTCGGCGGAGACCTTGTACACGAGGAACTCCACCCCGCCGACCTTCACGTTGTGTTCGGTCGAGAGGACCTCGAGCGTCGGCGGCGTGACGTCGACCGTCGTCTGTACCTCGAGCGCCGGGCGCTCGCGGCGGAACCAGCGCAGCCAGGAGTAGTCGTCGGCGTACACGCGGATCGTCAACGGGCCCTCGGGGATCTTGCGCTCGATCGCCTGCAGGGGAATCGACAGCGTCGTCTCGGGAACGGTGCTCTTGCGCCAGGACGCGGCGGGATACTCCTCGCTCGCGAGCACCGTGCGGTTCCCGCCGCTCTCGATCTCGACACGGCTGCGGCTCAGTCCCGTCTGCGGATCGGCAAGGCGCACGTCGATCGTGCTCGTGCGTCCCAGCACGTCCAACGGATGCAGCAGCTCGGCCGTGGGCCGGTGCCACTCGAGCTTGGTCACCAGCAGCACCCCCGTGCCGCCGGTGAGGAGCAGCGTCGCGACTAGCGCGAACCGGCGACGCCAGAATCCCGTCACGCTGCTCACGATATCGCGCCGACCGCGTCCGCATCTCCCCGAGCGCACCTTACGAGCGGCCTTCGGCACTGTCAATTCGAATCGGGACGCCGCGAGGTCACGCGCCGGCGTGCACCGCCTGCACGAGCTCGAGCAGCGTCGTCGTGATGGCGTACGTCGCTCCCCAGATCATGTGTGCGCCGTGCCGGTAGGCGGCGACCCGCAACACGCGGCCGTCGTCGGCGGTCCAGTCCTCCTGCGTCGACGCGGTGGGCTCCAGCAGCGCGCCAAGGGGTACGGAGAAGATCTCGCTCACCTCGCATGGATTCGCGCGGAACGCGTACGGGTGGGGAAGCACCCCGACGAACGGACTGATCAGGAAGTTCGAGCCGAGCGTGTGGATGGGCGGAAGCGCTCCCAGCACCTCGACGTGCGTCGTCGCGACGCCGATCTCCTCCTCGGTCTCGCGGAGCGCCGTGGCGAGCATGGTCGGGTCGGCGTCGGCGACGTGCCGCCCGCCGGGAAACGACACCTGGCCGCGGTGGTGGGGCAACGTCTCGCTGCGCTTGGTGTAGAGGAGATGGAGCGCGCCGCCCTGCGCGAAGATGGGCACGAGCACGGCCGCGGCGATGCCCGACGACGAGGTCGGCGGCGTCGGGGCGGCGTCGAGCGCCGCCCGCAGCCGCGGCAGCAGCGCGGGGCCGACGTCCGGATGACGCGCCGTGCTCATGCCGGCAGCGCGGCCGCCGCGTCGACGAACGCGCGCGCGCGCGCCTCCGGGTCGCCGCCGACGAAGAGCGCGGCGCCGACGAGGACGGCATCGGCATGACCGTGCAGGCGCCCGAGGTCGTCCGGCGTGGTGACGACCTCCTGCGCGATCACGGGCCAGCGCGCGGGGATGGTCGCTCCGAGGCCGAGCGCGCCGGGCGCCAACGCGATCACCTGCGCCCCGGCGGCGAGCGCCCGCTCGCACTCGGATGCGCTCGCGACCTCGGCGACGACGGCGACGTGGATCGCGCGCGCCAGCGCCGTGAGACGCGGCAGCGCGTCCCCCGCGACCGCGACGGGCACGAGCACGGCGTCGGCGCCGGCCAGCCGCGACTCGTAGAGGCGTTCTTCGTCGGCGACGCAGTCGTAGCGCAGGAGGGGCGCGGCCGCGGCGGCGGCGACGGTGGTCACGTCGTCGAGACGCCCAGCGAGCATCGTGGCCTCGGTCGCGACCGCGAGCGCCGGCACGTCGAGCTCGTCGAGCGCGCGGGCGACGGCGGCGAGATCGTCGACGGCCAGGGTCACGCCGCCCTCGGGGTCGCGGCGCAGGAGGAGGGGAACGACGGCGAGGGCGTGCCGACCGACGCCGAGATGCTGCGTGAAGTCGCGAATGCTCGGCCGCAGCTCGGCATGCATGATCGCCGGCGACGGCCGCGTCGCGTTCAGGCGGCGCCAGTCCACCCTTGCGGTCTAGCAGGCGGTTCGCGCCGTCGGAAGCGCGGTGCTATCGTCCGCCGATGGCGTGTCTCGTCGTGCGCTACCATGAGATCGCGCTCAAGGGGGGCAACCGTCCGCGCTTCGTCTCGCGTCTGGTCTCGAACCTGCGCGCCGCGACGGCGGGCCTCGGGGTGTCGCGGGCACAGAGCCTGCCCGGGCGTATCGTGCTGTGGCTCGCGCGCGACGCCGACGTCGAGGCGATCTGCGCGCGCACGGCGACGACCTTCGGCGTCGCCAACTTCTCGTGCGGCGTGTCGACCGCGCTCGACCTCGACGCCATCTGCGCCGCGGCCGTCGCCGCGGCCTCGGCGAGCGACGCCGCGTCGTTCGCGATCGTCACCCGCCGCGCGCACAAGGCGTTTCCACTCACGTCACCCGAGATCAACGCGCGGGTCGGGGAGGCCGTGGGCCGCGCGACCGCGATGCGCGTCGATCTCGACCACCCGGATCTCGCAATCGCGGTCGAGATCCTGCCCGGCTCGGCGCTGGTGTCGGGACGGAAGCGGGGCGGCCCCGGCGGCCTGCCGAGCGGGATCAGCGGCAAGGTCATGTGCCTGCTCTCCGGCGGCATCGATTCACCCGTCGCGGCGCACCGGATGATGCAGCGCGGATGCCGCGTCGGCTTCGTCCACTTCCACGGCGGCCCGTACACCGACCGCGCGAGCCGCGACAAGGCGCGCGAGCTGGTCGCGCAGCTGACGCGCTGGCAGCTCCAGTCCGAGCTCTGGGTGGTGCCGTTCGGCGACATCCAGGCGGAGATCGTCGCGCGCGTCCCGCGCTCGCACCGCGTGGTGCTGTACCGGCGCATGATGCTGCGCATCGCGGCGGCGCTGGCCGGCCGCGGCAACGCCGCGGCGCTCGTGACCGGCGAGAGCCTCGGGCAGGTGGCATCGCAGACGCTCGCGAACATGACCGTCATCGGCGCCGCGACGCCGATGCTGATCCTGCGGCCGCTCGTGGGCATGGACAAGGCGGAGATCGTGGCGCAGGCGGAGCGGATTGGCACCTTCGAGACGTCGGTGCTGCCCGATCAGGACTGCTGCACGCTGTTCGTCCCGCGCCACCCGACGACGGGCGCGACGGAAGCGGAGGTCGCGGCGGCCGAGGGACAGCTCGACGTCGGCCAGCTGGTTGCGCGCGGCGTCGACGCGGCCGAACGGGAGCTGTTCAGCGATCCGCCGTTGCGATCGACGTCGGCCGCGGCGGTGTCAGCGCGCTCCGGCTAGCTGCGCGAGGAAGTCGCCCGCCACCGCATCCGGGGTGCGCCCCTCACGGTCCACCGCGGCGTTCATCCGGCGCATCGTGTCGGCGTCGATGGTGCCGCTGAGCGTCGCGAGGGCGGCGAGGGCGCCCGGCGCCTCGCGCGCGAGGCGCGCCCCGGCGAGGATGATGGCGTCGTACGGCGGGATGGCGCCGCGGTCGTCCTCGAGGACGCGCAACCCGAGCGCCAGGATGCGGCCGTCGGTCGAGAAGGCGCTCGCGACGTCGACGTCGCCGGCCGCCACCGCCTCGTACATGAGCGATGGATCCATGCTGCGCAGCGATGCGAAGCGCAGCCCGTACGCGCTGCTCAGGGCGGTCCACTCCGGCCGGCTGAAGAACTCGTAGTCGCCGGCGATCGTGAGCGACGGCGCGCGCGCCGTGAGGTCGCTGATGCGGCGGATGCCGTCCGCGCGATCGTCGCGCATCACCAGCGCGTAGGCGTTCTCGAAGCCGAGCGCGCCCGCCACCGTGATCCCGTCGTGCTCGCGCAGGTAGCGTGTGACCTCGGCGAGCACCGCCGCGCGATCCGCCGGGACGTCGGTGCGGTGCATGATCGTCGCCCAGATGGTGCCAGAGTAGTCGACGTAGCAGTCGATCGTGCCGTTCCGAAGGGCGTCGAACGCGACCGTGGAGCCGAGCGAGGGGACGATGCGGGGGGCGGCGCCGGTCGCCGCGGCGAGACGGCCCGCGAGGATGGCGCTCACGATGTACTGCTCGGTGAACGTCTTCGAGCCGATCGTGATCCGACGATCGTGGCGGCCGAAGGCGCTCGCCGCGAGGGTTGCCGTCGAGTAGAGCGTGAGCGCGGCGAGCGCCAGGGATGCGGCGCCGACGAGCGCGCGGCGGCGGGTCCGGACGCCGAGCTCGAGCGTGTGCACGAGCCCGTCGAGCACCAGCGCCAGCGCCGCCGCGGCAGCGCATCCGACCAGCACCGCGGCGAGGTTGCGCGTCTGCAGGCCGCTGAAGATGTAGTTCCCGAGGCTCGGCGCTCCGACCGGCGTCGAGAGCGTGGCGAGCCCGACCACCCAGACCGTCGACGTACGGATGCCGGCGACGATGACCGGCAGCGCGAGCGGAAGCTCGACCAACCGCAACCGCTGACGATCGGTCATGCCGACGGCGCGCGCGGCCTCGACGACCGCCGGATCGACGCCGGCGATGCCCGCCACCGTGTTCCGCAGGATCGGCAGGACGCTGTACAGGGTCAGGCCGATGAGCGCGGGCAGGAACCCGATGCTCGGAAGGCCGAAGCCGAGGCTCGCTGCGGTGGCGCGGCCGAGCGCGGCGAGCGCCGGCACCATGATCGCGAGCAGCGCCAGGCTCGGAATCGTCTGCAGCAGGCTCGCGACGCCCAGCACCAGGCGCTCGGCGAGCGGCCGGCGGGTGACCCACAGGCCGAGCGGTACGCTGACCGCGGTCCCCAGGAGGAGCGCCGTCAACGTGAGCTGCAAATGCCCCGTGAGATACGCGGGCAGGAGCGCCAGCTGGGCGCGGAGCGCGTCGCTCATCGCCCCATGCCGCGCGCCAACGCCTCGACGGCGCGCCCGTGGCGCAGCGGCGTATCCATGAGCTGGGCGACGTAGTCGTCGGCGGGGGCGCGCAGCAGCTCCGCCGGCGTGCCGAGCTGCAGCAGCCGGCCGTCGCGCAGCACCGCGATGCGGTCCCCGAGCAGCAGCGCCTCCACCATGTCGTGCGTGACGAACACGATCGTCACGGCGAGCCGGGCACGGATGGCGCGGAGCGACTGCTGCAGGCGATCGCGGGTCAGCGGATCGAGCGCGCCGAAGGGCTCGTCGAGCAGCAGCACCGCCGGCTCCCCGGCGAGCGCCCGCGCGACACCGACCCGCTGCTGCTGACCGCCCGAGAGCTGCGCCGGGTAGCGGTCGCGGAAGATCGCGGACTCGAGCTCGACCAGCGCGAGGAGCTCGTCGACGCGACGGCGGATGCGCTCCGGGTTCCAGCCGAGCAGCCGCAGCGTGATGCCGACGTTCTGCGCGATCGTCAGGTGCGGGAAGAGCCCCACCTGCTGGAACGCGTAGCCGACGTGCCGCCGCAGCTCGTGCGGCGGCAGGGTCGCCACGTCGCTCCCGTCGATCAACACCTGGCCGCCGCTCGGCTCGATCAGGCGGTTGATCATCTTCAGCGTCGTGGTCTTGCCGCTGCCGGACCCGCCGAGGAGCACCAGCAGCTCGCCGCGCGCGACGGTCAGGGACACGCCGTCGACGGCGACCCGATCGCCGTAGCGCTTCGTCAGCTGGCGGAGGTCGATCACGCGCGGCGCGTGTCAGATCGTCTGGAGGGAGGCCAGGAACGGTTCGATCGCGGCGAGGAAGCCGCTCGGGTTGTCGCCCATGACCGAGTGGCCGGCGCCCGCAACGGTGCGAATCTCGGCGTGGACGAGGGTCGCCAGCCGAGCCGCGGTCTCCGGGGCGAGGATGTCGCTCTCGCCGCCGCGCACCACGAGCACGGGACAGCGGATCGTCGCCAGCCGATCCCACAGCGTGCCGATCTCGCCCGTCGCACGGCCCGGGTCGCGCAGCGCCGGGTCGTACTTCCAGGTCCAGCGGCCGCTCTCGAGGCGGCGAAGATTGTGGCGCAGGCGCTCCCGGATGTTCTCGAGCGAGCGGCGCGGATTGAAGGCGTGCGCCCGCGAGACGAACTCCTCGAACGAGTCGAGCTCGTCGTTGGTGGTGACGAATTGGCGGATGTGCTCGACGCCCTTGCGCTCGACCTCGGGCGCGATGTCGACGACGACGAGGGCGCGGACGAGCCCGGGGACGCGCGTCGCCAGGGTCATGGCGTTCAGGCCGCCCATCGACAGGGCCACGAGGATCGCGGGCCCGCCGACCCGCGTCCGCAGGAACTCCTCGACGTCCCGGCTCTGCGTCTCGACCCGGTAGTCGCCGTCGGGCGCCCAGCTCGACTCGCCGTGCCCGCGCTGATCGAGGCAGAAGACGTGCTGGCGGCGGGCCAGCGCCGGTGCGACCTCGTCCCAGCTGTGCGCGGTCTGCGTGATGCCGTGCAGACACACGAGCGGCGGAAGACCGGCCGTCCCCCAGTCGAGGTAGTGCAGGCGCAGGCCGGCGACGATCGCGCTGGCGTCGCGCGGCGCGGTCATCGATCGGCCCGCCGCCGCCAGGCGCGGGCGATGTCGTCGAAGCACGCGCGCAGCGGCTCCGGAAGCGTCGTGAGATCGTGTGCGCGTGGCGGGGGAGGACACGCGCGCGGCGATGCCGGCGGGGCCGCGACCGGACGCGGCTCGTCCGCCAGCGAGGTCAGCACGAAGAACAGGTCGGCGACGAGCGGCGTGCCCAGGTGCGCGTTCAGCTCGGACAGCACGGTCCGTTTGAGCAACTGCAGCTCCTGCATCCACGGCGCGCTCGACACGGCGACCATCAAGGTGCGGCCCCGCAACCGGACCGGCTGCGCGCGGCGCGCGATCTGCGGCCCGACCGCGTCGTCCCAGACGCGCCAGATCGCCGCCGCCCCGGGCTCGCCGGCGACCCGATCCAGACAGCGCTCCAGCAGGGCGCGAACGCCCGGCGGTGCCTCGGGTGCCCTCATCGTCCGCTCTCTAGCACAGACGGCGACTTACGGCGCCGTTACGCGGCGGTCATGGTCCCGTCATTTTTTTCTTGACAAGACTCCAACGAGTTGTGTACTCCACCCCGGTCCACTACAACATCTTGTGTGAGTACGCACAAGCGTAAGAGACCGACGAGCGGTGCACGAACACGGCCGGACCGCGGCGTGGAGGAGGCGGGGATGGAGAACGGAGTGGCGGCGGGCGAGCGGAGAGGCGAGGCGGGGCAGGCGCCCATGACGTTGACGTCGGCAGTTTCCCCGGCGGGACCCTCGACAACGCCCGGGACCACGGTGGCGGGGCGCGGCCTCACGATGCGCCGCTACTTCACCGAGGCGGGCGTCGATCCGTACACGACCGTCGAGTGGGAACGCCGCAGCGCCGTGATCTCCGGCGAGAAGGGCGAGGTCGTGTTCGAGCAGCACGACGTCGAGATCCCGAAGGCGTGGACGCAGCTCGCGACCAACGTCGTGGTCTCGAAATACTTCCGCGGTCCGCTCGGCACGCCGCAGCGCGAGCGCAGCGTCCGGCAGCTGGTCGGCCGCGTCGTCGAGCACGATCCGCTCGTGGGGCGTCGCGCAAGGGTACTTCGCCGACGCCGGCCGATGCGGCGGCGTTCGCCGACGAGCTCACGCACCTGCTGCTCCATCAGAAGGCCGCGTTCAACAGCCCCGTGTGGTTCAACGTCGGCGTCGAGCCAAAGCCGCAGTGCAGCGCCTGCTTCATCCTCTCGGTCCACGACACCATGGACTCGATCCTCGACTGGTACCGGCGCGAGGGCGTCATCTTCAAGGGCGGCTCCGGCTCGGGCGTGAACCTGTCGCGCATCCGCTCGTCGCGCGAGCGGCTCGGCGGCGGCGGCACCGCCTCGGGGCCGGTGTCGTTCATGAAGGCGGCCGATGCCTCGGCCGGCGTCATCAAGTCGGGCGGCAAGACGCGCCGCGCGGCGAAGATGGTCGTGCTGAACGTCGACCATCCCGACGTCCTCGAGTTCATCAACTGCAAGTCGGAGGAGGAGCGCAAGGCACGGGCGCTGATCGCCGCCGGCTACGACAGCTCGCTCGACGGCGCGGCGTACGGCTCGGTGTTCTTCCAGAACGCCAACAACTCCGTGCGCGTCACCGACGATTTCATGCGGGCGGTCCTCGCCGACGGCCGACTGGCGGACCCGCTTCGTCACCACCGGCGAGGTCGCGGAGACCTACCGAGCGCGCGGATCTGATGCAAGCGATCGCCGAGGCGGCGCACGCCATGCGGCGATCCGGGCATGCAGTTCGACACCACGATCAACGACTGGCACACCTGCCCGGCCAGCGGCCGCATCAACGCGTCGAATCCGTGCAGCGAGTACATGCACCTCGACGACTCCGCCTGCAATCTCGCCTCCCTCAACCTGATGAAGTTCGTGACGCCGGCAGGGCGACTTCGACGTCGAGGCCTTCCGGCACGCGGTCGACGTGCTGATCACGGCGCAGGACATCATCGTCGACAAGTCGAGCTACCCGACGCCGCAGATCGAGAGCAACGCGCACGCCTTCCGCGAGCTCGGGCTCGGCTACGCCAACCTCGGCGCGCTCCTGATGTCGCTCGGGCTTCCCTACGACTCCGAGTGCCGGCCGCCAGTATGCCGGCGCCGTGACGGCGCTGATGTGCGGCGAGGCCTATCTCCAATCGGCGCGCATCGCCGGCGCGATGGGGCCGTTCGCGGGCTACGCGCCGAACCGCGAGCCGATGCTGCGCGTCATCGGCAAGCACCGCGCCGCGGCGCACAAGATCGACCCGGCGCTCGTGCCGCTCGAGCTGCTCAGCGAGGCGCGCAGGGTGTGGGACGAGGCGCTGGCGATCGGCGAGCGCGTCGGGCTTCCGCAACTCGCAGGCGACCGTCCTCGCGCCGACCGGCACCATCGCCTTCATGATGGACTGCGACACGACCGGCATCGAGCCCGACATCGCGCTCGTCAAGTACAAGAAGCTCGTCGGCGGCGGCATGCTGAAGATCGTCAACAACACGGTGCCGCGGGCGCTGAGGCGCCTCGGCTACGAGAGCCGGCGAAATCCAGGAGATCGTCGAGTACATCGACGAGCAGGAGACGATCGAGGGCGCGCCGCACCTCCGCGACGAGGACATCGCCGTCTTCGACTGCGCCTTCAAGCCGGCGCACGGCGCGCGCACGATCCACTACCTCGGCCACATCCGCATGATGGGCGCGGTGCAGCCGTTCATCTCGGGCGCCATCTCGAAGACCATCAACATGCCGGCCGAGGCGACCGTCGGGCGACATCGTCGAGGCCTACGTCGAGGCATGGCGCCAGGGCGTGAAGGCGGTCGCGATCTATCGCGACGGGTGCAAGCAGACGCAGCCGCTCAACACGCGGCAAGGCCGAGGCGACCGTCGCCCGCTGCGACGCCGGCGCCGGAGGGCCGGCCGATCCGCCGCCGGCTCGCCGAACGATTGCGAGTCGATCCGCCACAAGTTCGAGATCGCCGGCCACGAGGGCTACATCCACGTCGGCTTCTACGAGGACGGCACGCCGGGCGAGATCTTCATCAAGATGGCGAAGGAGGGCAGCACGATCTCCGGCCTGATGGACACGATCGCCACGCTGACGTCGATGGCGCTGCAGTACGGCGTGCCGCTCGAGGTGCTGGTCAACAAGTTCGCGCACGTGCGCTTCGAGCCGTCGGGCTTCACCAAGAATCCCGAGATCCCGATGGCGAAGTCGCTGACCGACTACATCTTCCGCTTCCTCGGCGCGCGCTTCCTCTCGGCCGATCAGCGGCGCGAGGTCGGGTTGGTGCGCCGACGCAGCGTGCCCGCCGAGAGCGCGGGCACGGCCGGCGAAGCGCGATCGACCTCGACGACGGACGGCGGTGCGCTCGACGGTGATCAGCTTCAGCCCGCAGGCCGATGCGCCGAGCTGCTCGGACTGCGGCTCGATCATGATCCGCAACGGCAGCTGCTACAAGTGTCTGAACTGCGGTGCGACCAGCGGGTGCTCCTGAGGGCACAGCCGCTCCGCCGCGCCAGGGTCCGGCGTGCGCTGCCGTGATCACGGCAGCCGCGCGGAGAGACGAGCGGGGCACGGGGACGTGAGGACGAGGTCGTAGGGTTCCGCCGTCTTGGCGGTGGTTGTGGGGGCGGGGGAGAGAAGAGCCGGCTCGCGGACGCGTGAGCCGGCTCTTCTCGCTTTTCCGCGCGTCCACTCTCGCTTGACAGCGAAAAGAGCGGCCCTATAAGGAACTGCGATCGCCGCGAGCGGTGGTAGATGAGGTTCCGTACATGGCCGACACGTTGAAGTTCACGAACGATCATCTCTGGCTGCGTGTCGACGGCATCGCGCGCGCATCTCGGCATCTCCGAGCACGCGCAGGACGAGCTCGGCGAGATCATCGCCGTCGAGCTTCCCGACGTCGGCGACGAGGTCGAGAAGGGGCAGTCGTTCGGCGAGCTCGAGTCGGTGAAGACCGTCAACGAGCTGATCGCGCCGATCACCGGACAGATCGTCGCGATCAACACCGAGCTCGACGACCATCCCAACATCGTCAACGAAGATCCGTATCACGAAGGCTGGCTGATCGAGGTCGAGCTCAACGACCAATGCCGAGCTCGATGGCCTGCTCGACGCCGACGAGTACGACGCGTTGATCTCGGGCGAGGAAGAGGCGTGAACGGCGGGCGCGGTCCCGCGTTCCTTGCCACCCTCACGCTGCTGATCGCACTTCCGCTCGCCTCCCGCGCCGCCACCTCCACACAGCTCGCCGAGCGCCTGCAGGCCCACGGCATCCGCGACCCCCGCGTGCTCGATGCCTTCCGTCACGTGCGTCGCGAGGCCTTCGTCCCCGCGGGGCTCCGCGACCACGCCTACGATGATGCCGCGCTCGACGTCGGTCGTGGCCAGATCATGATCCGACCGTTCCTGCTCGCGCTGATGGCCGAGCAGCTCGGCCTCACCGGCAAGGAACGGGTGCTCGAGATCGGCACCGGCTCGGGATACGACGCCGCCGTCATCGCCGCGCTCGCGCGCGAGGTGTTCTCGGTCGAGATCGTCCCCGATCTCGCGGCCGCCGCGCGCCTCGCGGCTGGCGCGCGAGGGCTACCTGAACGTGCACGTGAGGGCGGGCGACGGGGCGCTCGGGTGGCGTGAGTACGGCCCATACGACGCGATCGTCGTCATGGGCGCCGCCCCGGCCGTGCCGTCCGCGTTGGTCGATCAATTGGAGGACGGCGGCGTGCTCGTGATGCCGGTCGGCGATCGCGCCGGCAGGCAGGTGTTGCTGCGCGGGGTGAAGAGCGGCGGCAAGCTCCGCGGTCGAGAGGTCGCCGAGATGAAGCAGGTGCCGATGCTCGACCTCGGCCGCGGCGTGCCCGCGCGGCCGGCCGAGCCGGCGCGCGTCGCTCCGGGTCGTCCCGCAGAGCCGCTGTCGCGAGCGCCGCAGCGCACGAACGAAGCGCCGCCACGGCGCATGGACGAGGACGAGCTGGCGCCGGAGCCGCGCGCTCCCGATCTCAACGAGGAGGATCTTCCGGAGCGGGATGCGCCGGGGCCGCGAAGCGATAGACGACCTCCCCGGGGCGGACGAAGCCGAGCTGCTCGCGCGCCAGGCGCTCGAGATAGCGATCGTCGTCTCGTAGCTGCCGCACCTGTGTCCGCAGACGCTGGTTCTCCGCCAGCAGGCCGGCGATCCGCTGCTTGATCGCCGTCTCCTCCGAGATCAACGCGCGTAGATGCAGCGCGCCACGGCTGCCGAAGAGGATCGCGACGACGAGCGCGAGCGAGACGCCCGCAGCCGCGACGATCGCGAAGCGTTGCCGCAGCATCCGGCGGCGCACTGGCGGCTGACGCACGGCCGCGAACGCTACACGAGGCGGCGCCCACAACACAAGTACGACACACGACGAGGAGTTCCATGAAGATCGCAGAAGGTGCACGCACGGGAGATCCTCGATTCCCGCGGCAATCCGACCGTGGAGGTGGACGTCGTTCTCGAGAACGGCGTCCGCGGGCGCGCGGCCGTGCCGTCGGGGGCGTCGACGGGAGAGTACGAGGCGATCGAGCTGCGTGACGTGAAGGCGAAGCGCTATCAGGGGAAGGGCGTCCAGCAGGCGGTCGCGAACGTGAATCGCGTCCTCGCCCGCCGGCTCGTCGGGCGCGATCCGCGCCGCCAGAAGGAGAACGATCGCCTGATGCTCGAGCTCGACGGCACACCGAACAAGGGCCGCCTCGGTGCGAACGCGATCCTCGGCGTCTCGCTGGCGGTGGCCCATGCGGCGGCCGCCGCGCTCAAGCTGCCGCTCTACGCGTACCTCGGTGGGAAGGACGCGCACGTCCTGCCGGTGCCGATGTTCAACATCCTGAACGGCGGCGCGCATGCCGACAACACGGTCGATCTGCAGGAGTTCATGGTCATGCCGGTCGGCGCGCGCTCCTTCGCCGACGCGCTCCGCATGGGTGCCGAGATCTTCCACGCGTTGCGCGGTGTGCTGCGCGGCCGGCGGGCTCTCGACCGGCGTCGGCGACGAGGGCGGGTTCGCGCCCAATCTCGCCTCGGACGAGGAGGCCCTGCAGGCGATCATGGAGGCGATCACGACGGCAGGGTATCGGCCGGGCAGCCAGGTGCGGATCGCCATCGACGCCGCCGCGAGCGAGCTGTGGGAGGACGGGCGCTACGTCTTCCGCAAGTCCGGCGCAGCGTCGCGGAACAGCGCCGAGATGGTCGATCTCTACGCGGACTGGCTCGAGCGCTATCCGATCGCGTCGATCGAGGACGGCATGGCGGAGAACGATTGGCAGGGCTGGGCGGGCCTGACCCGGCGGCTCGGTCGGCGCGTCCAGCTCGTCGGCGACGACGTCTTCGTCACCAACCCCGAACGCCTGCGGCACGGGATCGAGCTCGGCGCCGCCAACTCGATCCTCATCAAGGTCAACCAGATCGGCACGCTCACCGAGACCCTGGAGACGATCGCGACCGCTCGCGCCGCGGGGTACACCACCGTGATCTCGCATCGCTCCGGCGAGACCGAGGACGCCACGATCGCCGACCTCGCCGTGGCGGTGAACGCCGGCCAGATCAAGACCGGCAGCCCATGCCGGGGCGAGCGCACCGCCAAGTACAACCAGCTCCTGCGGATCGAGGAGAGCCTGGGACGGCGGGCGCGCTTTCTCGGCGCCGCCGTGTTCCCGGGGGGGCGCGTTCGTGCCGCCAGGACGATGGCGAAGAGCACGCAAAACCGCGCTGGTCGCGGTTTAGAACGCCCTGCTACTCTTCGCTCAGGCAAGCGATGAACAGCATTTTACCGTGGTGTTCAGCGGTCGGCATCATCCTGATTCTTCTTACGAAAACGGAAGCAAAATGTGATTTTTCTCTTGACAGCTCTCACGGCCTTTCCCTATGATGCGCGGCGTTGGTGTGGTGGTGGGGTTGAGTGGGTTGGGGGAGCGCTCGCCTGAGCGAAACCAAAACTCGAAACGCAGCGAACAGTACTTTGAGAGGGAGGTGCCTGATGGCAGCCAAGAAGAAAGCAACCAAGAGCAAGGCGAAGAAGAAGGCTCCGGCCAAGAAGGGCGGCGCCAAGAAGAAGAAGTAGTCTCACCCGATCGGATTCATCGCAAGAGTTTCTAGAAGCTTCCGATACTCAGGCGAGATTAGAGCCCCCGGGCTCTAACGAAAAAGGCCCTTTGACGACAACGTTGAAGGGCTTTTTTCATGCAGGCGTCCCATGCGTACCGATGTCGGCGGCATCACGGTCGAGCTCACACGGCCCGAGTCGGCCAGGTTCCGCCATCCGTTGCTGCTCGTCCACGGCCTGTGGACGGGAACCTGGATCTGGGAGCCGCTCGCGACCTATCTCGCCCACCGCGGCTGGGAATCGTGGGCGCCGTCGTTTCCCGACCTCGCCGACGCGTCCGGCCGGACGCGGGCGCTCGAGCGGGTGATCCTGGCGCTGCCGGCGCCCCCGGTCGTCATCACCCACGACGCCGGGCTGCTGGCAGCGCTGCCGCTCGCGAAAAGTGCTGCAACACCGGCCATGGTCGCCGTCGCTCCACTCGTCCCGCCGCGCGCCGGCGGCGCGCGCGGCCTGTTCGCCTGGCCACAGTTCTGGGGGGCGCGGCTCGTCGGCGCCGCGGTCGCGCCCCCGCGCGGCACCGGGGCCCGCGCCTTCCTTGGACGGGCGACCGCCGCGCGCGACCGGCTACGCGCGGATTCCGGATCGCTCTTCCGGGCAATCGCCTCGGGCCGCCTCGACCTGCCGGCCCAGAGCGAGGTTCCGGGTCTGGTCGTTGCCGGCGGAACGGACGCCGTCGTGTCGGAGCGCGCCACGCGTGCCGTTGCCGCGCGCCTCGGATGGGACCACTGCGCGCTTCCCGGAGGCGGACATTTCGCGCTGCTCGAGCCGCAATGGGAGGCCGTCGTCGACGAGGTGCACCGCTGGATCGTGCGCACCCTCGGCGCGGAGCTGCTGCTGTTTCTCGATGACGCCTTCGAGGGCGGCCCCCTTTGACTCTATGTAACGGGTTGGATATGCGCTGCGAAGGAAATCCACCCCGCTCTCGAAGGAGGAAGTCCCATGGCAGACCGTCCGCAAGCGACCAACGTTCCAGATGTGTTCAAAGAGATGCCCAACCGCTTCAATGCCAACGCGGCGAAGGGCATGAAGGCCGTGTATCAGTTCGACCTCACCGGTGACGGCGGCGGCAAGTACAATCTCGCGATCGACGATGGCAAGCTCGCCGTCGGCGAAGGCGCGCACGCGTCGCCGAACATCACCATCACGATGGCTGCCAGCGACTATCTCGACATGGTCAATGGCAAGCTGAACCCGCAGATGGCGTTCATGAGCGGCAAGCTCAAGATCGCGGGCGACATGGGGCTGGCGATGAAGATGGCCCAGCTCTTTCCGATGAGCTGATCGCACTCACCGATCCATCTCGGGGGAGCCACGTTCGTCGAACGGGCTCCCCTTTTTCGTGTCCGGAGCCCGAGTTGCCGCGACAAGGCGGGGCATGGTTAAGACGACCCATGCACGTCATCATGGTGAAGAAGCGCCTCGCCGACGGCGGTGACTGTCGTAAGTGCGCCGAGGCGACGGCGCACCTGCAGAGCCGCGGGCTCTGGGGGCGGATCGACGAGATCGTCTGGGCGCAGGAGGGGGACCCGACGAGCCCCGGCATGGTCCTCGGTGCACGGCTCGGCGTCGAGCGCGCGCCGTTTTTCGTGGTCCGGGACGGGGACCGGGAAACCGTCTACCCGAGCGTCCTCCAGCTGGTGCAGCGTCTCGGAGAGCCCGTCACTCCCGACGACGCGGGGACGGTCGATCCCGACGACGTCGGGGGAATCTGAGGGCGAATTCGCCCGCCGCGGCTTACTTCTGCACGTTTCCCGCGTGCAGGCCGCACTCCTTCATCGTCTCCTCCTCCCACCACCACCGGCCCTCGCGCTCGTGCTGACCGGGATTGACCGGACGGGTGCAGGGCTCACAGCCGATCGAGATGAATCCACGATCGTGGAGGGCGTTGTAGGGGACGTTGTGCTCGCGGATGTATGCCCAGACCTGCGTCGAGGTCCAGTTGGCGATCGGGTTGAACTTGACGAGCGGCCGCTCGGGCGCGCCGAACGTCGGATCGAGCTGGATGACGGGCACCTCGGCGCGGGTCCCCGGGCTCTGGTCGCGGCGCTGCCCCGTGACCCATGCGGCGAGGGGTTTCAGGGCGCGGACGAGCGGTTCGACCTTGCGGACGCCGCAGCATTCCTTGTGGCCGTCCTGGTAGAAGGAGAAGAGGCCCTTGGTCCGCACCAGCTTCTGCACCGCCTCGGGTTGCGGGAAGAAGGTTTCGATCTCGATGCCGTAGTGGGCCCGGACGCGCTCGAGGAACTGGTAGGTCTCGGGGTGCAGTCGCCCGGTATCGAGCGAGAATACCTGGAACTTCCCGCCGATCTTCGACGCGATGTCGACGAGCACGACGTCCTCGGCGCCGCTGAACGAGATGGCCAGGTTGGGCGCGTATTCACGGATGGCGACCTCGAGGATGTCTCGTGGGTCACGACCCGCGTATTGGGCGGCGAGCGCCGGGATGGTCTTGGAATCGAGCGCCATGATGATCTCCGGGGTAGGGACGAGCGTTGAGCCGTCCTATGTACCGCCACCGCAGTCATCTCGCAACCGGCCGCGCTCGCGCCGGCGGGCGTCCTTCCGTGATGGGAGCGCCGGCGCTAGGCCTTCGCCACCGACAGATCACGCTTCGGCACTTCGCGCATGAGGAAGTCCGACGTCTCCTCCGGGGTCCCGGAGCCCTGCATCCGCTGCATACCCTCGCTCACGGTCTTCCTCGTCATCAGGACCCCGTAGCTCTCGAGGATGCGGCGCACCATGTCGTAGTGGGTGTCGATCGACTGCGTGACCGACATGTAGCCGTGCTGCGCCGCGCGGCGACGCTCCCAGAAGGCGAGCGGGGTCATCTGGAAGAAGTCGATGTCGTTCTCGGTCGGCTCGATGAGGATGATGTCGCCCTTGAAGTTCGGGTCGTCCTGATACTGCCGCAGGCCGAGCTGCAGCCGCGAATGCAGGAGCGTCCGCAGCACCTGATTGAGGATCATGAGCATGCCGCGGTCGGCCAGCTGCATGCTGTCGGCGACGTACTCGTCCTTCTGCGGATCGTACTTGCGCACGACCCTGTTGGAGAAGGGTCGGAAGGGGTTGTAGCAGATGATCAGGTCGGCGCCGTGCTCGATCGCGACGTCGATGTTGGCCGTGCGCCGCACGCCGCCGTCGACGTAGTCGACACCGCGGATGCGCGCGGGACAGTAGAACCCGGGCAGCGCCGTGGAGGCCTGCACCGACTCGGAGATCGTGAGCGAGCTGTCCTCGTCATGACCGAAGACGACGCGCTCAGCGGAGTCGAGGTTCATGGCGACGATGTAGAGCTCGCGCTTGCGGGCCTGGTAGAGTGCCTTGAAACTGTTCGGCATGTGCCGGCGCTCGAGGTTGTGCCGCAGGTAGCGCTCGATCGACGAGTTGTCGAAGACGCCGGAGGGCACGTAGTCGAGGGGAAACGGAAACGGCCGCGTGCTGAGTAGCGCCTCGCCGAGCGGCGCCAGGATCTCGCGCAGATTCGCGTACGTCCGCCGGCGCAGGAAGACGCGCAGCGGCTCCTTGATGCGCTCCGCGAGCGTCGGGCTCTGCGCCACCAGGTCGATCAGCGAGCCCGGAAGGAACGACGCCAGGTCGAGCAGGTAGTTGAGGGGCTTCTCGGCGAACTCGCGATAGTTGGGCTGATAGAAGTCGAGGAGGCCGAACTGGGTGAACTCCTCGGAGCTGCCCTCGAGGCTGCGCATCATCTCGGGGGGCGTGACGCCGCTCGCGAGGGGCGCGGCGAGAAACGCACCCGCAGACAGCCCCACGTACATGTCAAAGTCGGTAGTTTTCCTATTGACGAGAAAATCGTCGAAGGCCTTGAGCCCGCCGAGCTTGAAGCCTCCACCGCTGATGGCGCCGCCGGCGAGGACGAGGGCGGTGCGCGGATTGCGCTTCCGCACGGTCAGATCGCTCTTCTGGACGATCGTGATTCCCATGTCAGCCTTCCATGCGATCGGTCGCGGCTGCGACGTCAACCGCACGTCCGCCAGCTGTCGGGAGCGGAGCTGCCGCTCGGTTCCTGCAAGTCGTATCGATCGTTGGATGTCGGACGCGAGATCCGGGTAGCGGTCGGTGAGCCGTAGGAGGTGCCCCACATCGGGCGTCTCCGCCGATGGTTGCCATCCACATGCTCCTCGAGCTTGACGCGCGCGCTCCCGCTCGTCCAGTCCGGCTTCGCGACCCATTCCTCACGCCGCTCTGCGGCAGCAAGCGTCGTGCCATTGCAGCCGCCCCCCACCCTGGTTCGGTCACGTCCAGCCGGCGCGATTCCGCTTCCAGCCAATGCCGGCGGCAGACCCGTAACCTACCATTCATGAAGCCGTCAAGAGCGGCGATGCGGAGGGACGGGCTGCCGACGAGCGCCCGGCGCGCCTCGAGGGGCCAGGGGCAACGTCGCCCGAATCGGGTCGTTCACTGCGCCGCTGCGCGACGCGACCATCAAAGGTAGTGCAACGTCGCGCCCGCACCGAACGCGGTCTCGGCGCGATCGCGATCCGCCACGGTATCGATGACGCGCCAGAATCCCGCGAACGGCAGACCGTACAGCGCCTCGCCGGCCGCGAGCATCGCGGGGTAGGTATGGCGCGTGATGCTGAACGCGCGCACCGCGGGCATGTAGCGGAAGACGCGGGGCGTGATGACGTGGACGCCGGCGAACATGTAGGGCTCGAGCGCGTCGGCGACCGCCGCCGGTCGTCCGAGGAAGCGACGGATGCGATGACCGGCGTCGATCTCGACCAGGCCGTAGCGCGCTTGCTCCGGGTCATGGCGCAGGACGAGCGTCGCTGCGGCGCCGCTCGTACGGTGCGCCGCCAGCAGCGCGTCGAGCGGCAGATCGATGATCGTGTCGCCGTTCAGGACGAGGAAGTCCTCGGTCCCGAGGAACGCCTCGACGTTCTTGATGGCGCCGCCGGTGTCGAGCAGCGGATCCTCGGGTGAGTACTCGATGCGCAGGCCGTAGGCGGAGCCGTCCCCGAGCGCCGCGCGCAGGGCGTCGCCGTGATGGTGGAGGTTGATGATGACCTCGTCGATGCCGTACCGCCGCAGCAACAGCAGGTCGTAGGCGATCACCGGGCGCCCGGCGACGTCGACCAACGCCTTCGGCCGATCGAGCGTCAGCGGACGGAGGCGCGTCCCGAGCCCCGCCGCGAGGACCATCGCCTTCACGGGCGTGCCGCGTCGTCCGACGGCCAGGGCAGCGCCTCGAACGCCTCCGCCAGGCCGGGCAGCGCCGCTTCCGCGAGAAAGTGCCGCGTCGTTGCGAGGACGTCGGGAAGGAACGCGAGCGGAGCGGGCTTCCCCTTGGCGAGCGCGACGTAGTGGATACGACCCATGACTTTGAGCGCGCGCTGCAACGCGAGCAGGGTATAGCGCCGCTGCGCGCGCGCGTCCTCGTCGCGGCCGCGCTGTCGCCAGTAGTACGCCCGCAGCCGCGCGTCCATCGCCGGCGTCACGACCCGGGGCGTGATGCGGTCGGTGAAGAGCGAGGCCAGGTCGTACTCGGGCGGTGCGAGCAAGCGCGTCCTGGAAGTCGATGATGAGGGGCGCGTCGTTCGGCATGAGGATGTTCCAGCTGTGGAAGTCGCGATGGCTGAGGACCAGATCGGCGTCGGCCAGCTCGTCGACCAGGCGATCGAAGCCGGTCCGGAACCGCGTCCGCATCGCGGGCGCGAGGGTGCGGTCGAGACGCCGCTCGACGCCCCACTCGAGGAAGTGCTCGAGCTCCCAGCGATAGAGCGTCGCATCGAACCGCTGCGCGAAGGCGATGCTCCTACGGTCGGTGCTCGCCGTGCCCCGCGTGTGCAGCACGAGGAGGGCGTCGAGCGCGCGACGGTAGTGCGTCTCGGCCGCCGCGGGATCGCGCGCTGATGCGATCCCAGAGCATGACGTCGCCGCCGTCCTCGAGGAGCAGCACGCCGGCCGCGACGTCGTGCGCGTAGATCGCCGGCACGGCGGCGCCGATGGCCGTGAGCAGACGATGCACGTCGAGGAACGGCAGCTCGCTCGGGCGGCTCGCGAAAGATCGCAGAGCTCCTCCGAGCTGAGCGGCAGACCGCTCCCCGCGAGGACCATCACCATCGCCGTCACCGGGATCTCCCGGCTTTCCGGCCCGTGCAGGCGCGCCCGCAGGTAGCGCCGGGCCGAGAAGTCGCCGGCGAGCGTGCGCGAGGGCGACGACGCTCGCGCCCGGCCATCGTCGGGCGACCAATCCGGCGACGGCATCGCTCACCACGTCATCCATCGCGCCCCTCTCGCACGTCCCGACGCGTGCGCTAGCAGAGCGTGCAAATGCTTGTCAAAACAGCGAGAGGATCGCGCGCGGAGACGGCGTTCACCTTGACTTGCTCCACGTGCTGGCATAATCGACACGCGTTCTCGCAGCGGTAGCCGTCGCGTTTCTCCGCAATGCTAGACCAATACATCGGCGTCGTCATCACGTTCGTACTCGCCGCCGTGGTCGTCGGCATCATGTGCGGCGCGAGCATGGTGATCAGCCGCCTGCTGGGAACGCATCGCCCGAGTCGGGTGAAGGACGCAGGTCTTCGAGTGCGGCAATCCGCCGACCGGGCCGGCGCGCGGCCGCTTCGCGGTGCACTTCTACCTCGTCGCCATCCTCTTCATCGTCTTCGACGTCGAGGTGGTCTTCATGTATCCGTGGGCGATCGTGTTCCGCGCAGCTCGGGGTGCCCGGTCTCGTCGAGATGCTGGTGTTCCTCGGCGTGCTCGGCTGCGGGCTCGCGTACGTGTGGAAGAAGGGCGCCCTCGCCTGGGCCTGAGCGGCGCGCCCTATCGCGATCGGAATACGGGGGCAAGTGACGGGTGTGGGCTGACGCCGGGATAGCGGCCGCGAAGTCGCTCGTCGATGCTGCTGATGGTGCTCAACCTGAGCGTCGTGCTGCTCTGGGTCGAGCGCAAGGGCAGCGCGCTCATCCAGGACCGCATCGGCGCCAACCGCGCCAACATCTTCGGTGGCCTCCTGCCGTTCAACCTCGGCATCGTCAACACGCTGATCGCCGACCCGATCAAGATGTTCACCAAGGAGGACGTCATCCCGGCGGGCGCCGACAAGCTCCTGCACTTGCTCGGCCCCTTCCTGGCGGTCTTTCCCGTGCTCGTCACGTTCGCGGCGGTGCCGTTCGGCGACGTGCTGGTGATCGGCGGTCGCACGATCAATCTGCAGGTGGCCGATCTCGAACGTCGGCATGCTCTACGTCCTCGCCATGTCGGCACTCGCCGTCTACGGCGTCGTGCTCGGCGGGTGGGCGTCGAACAGCCGCTGGGCGCTCCTCGGCGCCATCCGCGGCTCGGCGCAGATGATCTCCTACGAGATCGCCATGGGCCTCGCCCTGATCAGCGTCGTCATGACGTTCGGGACGCTCGACCTGCAGGCGATCGCGCGCGCGCAGGGCGCGATCATCTGGGGCGTCATCCCGGCGTGGGGCATCCTCTACCAGCCGATCGGCTTCCTGATCTTCCTCGATCGCCGGCATCGCCGAGTCGAAGCGCGTGCCGTTCGATCTTCCCGAAGGCGAGTCGGAGCTCACCAGCGGCTACTTCACCGAGTACTCGGGCAGCAAGCAGGCGACGTTCATGATGAGCGACTTCGCCGAGATCGTCGTCGTCTCGGCGCTGGCGACGACGCTCTTCTTCGGCGCCTGGCAGGTGCCGTACCTGGCGCGCGACGGCTTCCACTTCCGGGCGGCCTCGCCCTGGCGCTGCCCCAGGTCGTCGTGGTGGCGCTGCAGATCGTGAGCTTCCTGCATCAAGGTCTTCCTGCTCTGCTGGCTGCAGATCCTCGTGCGCTGGACCCTGCCGCGCTACCGCTACGATCAGCTGATGGACCTCGGCTGGAAGCAGCTGCTGCCGCTCGCCCTCGCGAACGTCGTGGTCACCGCCGTGCGTCATCGTGCTCGCCGGCTAGAACGATGGGGCCCCTCACGTTCGCCGTCCTCGCGATCGCGCTGATCGCGTCCGCGCGTCACGGTGGTCGCTGCATCCGAATCCGGTGAAGTGCGCGCTGGCGCTGGTCGTGACGCTGTTCCTCCTTGCGGTCGTGTTCGTCTTCCTCGGGGCCCACATGATGGCCGCCCTGCAGGTGATCGTCTACGCGGGCGCGATCATGGTGCTGTTCCTCTTCGTGATCATGCTGCTCAACTCTCCGACGACGGCGATCGAGGCTCGCGGGCAGGCGCGCCCGCTCGTGCGCCTCGTCGCGTGGATCGGCGGCGGTGATCCTCGCGGGCGAGCTCTCGGCCGCTCTTCCTGCGCGTGCCGTTCGGCGCTCCCGCGGCGGTCGCCGCCGGACTACGGCAGCGCCGAGGTCGTGGCGAAGACGCTGTTCATCGACTACCTCCTGCCGTTCGAGCTGACCTCGATCCTTCTCCTGGTCGCCGTCGTGGGCGGCGCGTGGTGCTCGGCGCAGCGGCGGGCACGGCGTGATGGTTCCGACGGGCTGGTACCTCGCGCTCGCGGCGGTGCTGTTCGCGATCGGCGCCGTCGGCGTCCTGGTGCGGCGCAACGTCATCGTCATCTTCATGGCGATCGAGCTCATGCTGAACGCGGTGAACCTGACGTTCGTCGCGCTGGCGCGCCAGCTCGGGTCGATCGACGGGCAGGTGATCGTGTTCTTCGTGATGACCGTCGCCGCGGCGGAGGCCGCGGTCGGTCTCGCCATCATCATCGCCGCCTTCCGCAACCGGCCGACGGTCAACGCCGACGAGCTCGCCGTGCTGCGCTGGTGAGCGACCCGATGCACCGACGACCGAGCGTGATCCATGACGCCGCGATCCTGCTGGCTGATCCCGCTACTGCCGCTCGCTCGGCTTCCTGCTCGCGGTGGCTGACGGGCGCCCGCGCGCGCCGCCTCGCGATCGTCGCGGCGCCGCTCGCCGTCGCCGTCGCGTTCGCGCGTGGCGCTCTCCGCGGTCGTGCAGCCTGACGTACGCGCCGGCGGGCGCGCGCCTCGTCGATCGACGTGTACCCCTGGATCGTCGCCGGGCCGTTCCACGCCGACCTCGCGTTCCGCATCGACGCGCTCTCGGCGGTGATGGTGCTGATCGTGACCGGCGTCGGCTTCCTCATCCACGTCTACTCCGTCGGCTACATGGAGCACGACGAGACCTGCCGCGCTTCTTCGCCTACCTGAACCTCTTCATGTTCTCGATGCTCGCTGCTCGTGCTCGCCGACAATCTGCTGGTGCTGTTCGTCGGCTGGGAGGGCGTCGGGCTCTGCTCCTACCTGCTGATCGGCTTCTGGTACGAGAAGGACGAGAACGCCGCCGCCGGCAAGAAGGCGTTCATCGTCAACCGGGTCGGCGACGGGGCTTCGTGCTCGGCCTGCTGCTGCTCGCGTGGAGCACGGCGCGGCGCGCACGGCGCGCTGAGCCTCGACTTCGCCCACATCGAGGCGCACGCGCACGATCTCGCCGGCGGCACGGCGACCGCGCATCGCGCTGCTGCTGCTGATCGGCGCCGCCGGCAAGTCGGCGCAGCTCCCGCTCTACGTCTGGCTGCCGGACGCCATGGCCGGTCCGACGCCGGTCTCGGCGCTGATCCACGCCGCGACGATGGTGACCGCCGGCATCTACATGATCGCGCGCCTGCACGTCGTCTTCGCGCCGAGTCCCGACGGCGCTCGAGGTGGTGGCGATCCTCGGCGCGCGCGACCGCGCTCTTCGCGGCGACGATCGCCCTCGTGCAGACCGACATCAAGAAGGTGCTCGCCTACTCGACCGTGAGCCAGCTCGGCTTCATGGTCCTGGCGCTCGGCGTCGGCGCGTTCGCGACGGCGATCTTCCACCTGATGACGCACGCGTTCTTCAAGGCGCTGCTCTTCCTCGGCGCCGGCAGCGTGATCCACGGCATGGGCGGCGAGCAGGACGTGCGGCAGATGGGCGGCCTGCGGACGAAGATGCCGATCACGTGCGTGGACGTTCCTGATCGGCGACGCTCGCGATCGCCGGCGCGCCGGGATTCGCCGGCTTCTTCAGCAAGGACGAGATCCTCGCGCACACCTGGGGCACGCGGCCACCACGTGCTGTGGCTGATCGCGGCGCTGACGGCGGCGCTCACCGCGTTCTACATGTTCCGGCTGCTCTTCCTGACCTTCACCGGCGAGCTGCGCGCCGATCGGAGAGGTCGCGCACCACGTCCACGAGTCGCCGCCGACGATGACGATCCCGCTCGTCGTCCTGGCGGTGCTGTCGCTCGTCGGCGGCTGGGTCGGGCTGCCCGAGCGGGTGGCTCTGGGGCAACGGCGTTCGGCCGCTTCCTCGCGCCCGTCACCGGCCACCCGCACGTCGCCGAGGGCGCCCGCGGCGTCGAGCTGGCCGCTGATGCTCGATGGCGACGGCGCTCGCCGACCGCCGGCGCCGCGCTTCGCGTACGTCTTCTACGTGCGGCTGCCCGGGCTTCCGGCGGTCGCTCGCGCTGGCGGCTGACGCCGGCTCTACGACCTGCTGCGCGGCAAGTACTGGGTCGACGAGCTCTACGACGCGCGTCATCGTGCGGCCGTACGTTCGGCTCTCGAACCTGCTCTGGCGGTCGTCGACCAGAACTGATCGACGGCGTCGTGAACGGCGTCGCGGCGGCCGTCGTCGCGAACGGGCAGCTCTGGCGCCGCGCCAGGACCGGCAACGTGCAGCACTACGCGCTCGTCTTCCTCGGCGGCGCGATCGTGCTGCCTCTCGTACTACCTGGTGCGGTAGCGCGATGCAGACCGGCAACCGTCCTCCTCAGCCTGATCATCTGGACGCCGCTGATCGGCGCGCTGCTGGTGCTGCTGGTGCCGCGCGATCAGCCGGACGGCGCGCGGCGGGCGGCGCTCGCCTTCTCGCTGGTCACCTTCGCTGCTGTCGCTCGCGCTGTGGGCCGGCTTCCGTCGCCGAGGCCGCGCGACTTCCAGTTCGTCGAGCAGATGCCCTGGGTGCCGAGCTTCGGCATCTAGTACCTGCTCGGCGTCGACGGCATCAGCCTCTTCCTCGTGCTGCTCACGACCTTCCTCACGCCGGTCGTGATCCTCTTCTCCTTCGGGCGACGTGCACGACAGCGCGTGAAGGAGTACTTCTTCTTCCTGCTGCTGCTCGAGACGGCGATGCTCGGCGCGTTCGTCGCGCTCGACCTGTTCCTCTTCTACGTGTTCTGGGAGCTGATGCTGATCCCGATGTACTTCATCATCGGCATCTGGGGCGGCGCGCGCCGGATCTACGCCTCGTTCAAGTTCCTCATCTACACGCTGACGGCGAGCCTGCTGATGCTGGTCGCGATCCTCTACCTGGTCGCGGTCCACTGCGCGCACGGCGCCGATCACCTTCGACCTCCGCCGCTCTACGGCACGACGCTCGAGCGCGACGCGAGCAGCTCTGGCTGTTCGCGGCGTTCGCGCTCGCCTTCGCGATCAAGGTGCCGATGTTCCCGCTGCACACCTGGCTGCCCGACGCGCACGTCGAGGCGCCGACCGGCGGCTCGGTGATCCTCGCCGGCGTGCTGCTGAAGATGGGCACGTACGGCTTCCTGCGCTTCGCGATGCCGCTCTTTCCCGGCGCCATGGTCGCGGCGACGCCGCTCATCCTGGCGCTCGCCGTCGTCGGCATCATCTACGGCGCCGCTGGTCGCGATGGTGCAGCCCGACCTGAAGAAGCTGGTCGCCTACTCGTCGGTGACCCACCTCGGCTTCGTCATGCTCGGCCTCTTCGCCGTCGAACACGATCGGCATCGAGGGCGCGATCTACCAGATGCTGAACCACGGCCTCTCGACCGGCGCGCTGTTCCTGCTGGTCGGCATGATCTACGAGCGCCGCCACACGCGTGCGATCGCCGAGTTCGGCGGCCTCTGGAAGCCGCTGCCGCTCTTCGCCGCGTGTTCCTGGTGGTGATGTTCTCGTCGGTCGGCCTGCCCGGGCTGAACGGCTTCGTCGGCGAGTTCCTGATCCTGCTCGGCGCCTTCGGCGCGAACCGGCTCGCGGCGTCGTTCGCCAGCGCCGGCCTCGTGCTCGGCGCCGTCTACATGCTCTGGATGTACCAGCGCGTCGTCTTCGGGCCGGTGACGCCACGCGGAGAACGCCGCGCTCGCAGGATCTCACGCCGCGCGAGATCGCCGTGCTCGCGCCGGTGGTGGCGATGATCGTCGTGATGGGCGTCTACCCGCGGCCGTTCCTGCGGCGATGGAGCCGTCGGTGAAGGCGCTGCGTCGCCGCGTCTCGAGCCGCAGCGCCGCCGACCGGCGCCACGATCGGCGCCCGTCGCGGCGCCGGTGGCGAGCGCGCGTACGGCTCGCGTCGCCGTCGCCGACGGACGGCGCGCGATGACGACGCCGGCCATCGCCTGGCCGCCGCTCCTGCCGCTCCTCCTGACGACCGGTCCTCGGCCTGCTGCTGCTCGGTCGCCGGACTCTTCGTCGAGGACGACGAGGTGCTCGGCTGGGGCGCGCTCGTCGGTCTCGGCGTGACGTTCGTCACGACGACGCTGCTCGATCGGGCACGCACGCCAGCGCCTTCAACGGCACCCTCGCGCTCGACGGCTACGCGCTCTTCTTCGATCTCCTGCTGCTCGCGGTCGCCGGGCTCGGTCGTCCTGATGTCGATGAGCTACGTCGAGGAGACCGGCATCCGGACGGCGAGTACTACGCGCTCGTCTGCTTCGCCCTCGCCGGCATGATGGTCATGGCCTCGGCGGTCGATCTCATCGTCATCTTCCTCGGCCTCGAGGTGATGTCGATCAGCGTCTACGTCCTGGCCGGCGCCTGGCGCACGCAGCTGCGCTCGAACGAGGCGGCGATGAAGTACTTCCTCCTGGGCGCGTTCGCGACCGGGTTCCTGCTGTACGGCATCGCGCTCATCTACGGCGCCACCGGCTCGACCCGGCTCGACGATCGTCGCCGACAAGCTGGCGAACCCGCTCGACCGACGGCTCCTGCTGGCGGGCGTGGCGATGCTGCTCGTCGGCCTTCGGCTTCAAGGTGGCGGCCGTGCCGTTCCACATGTGGACGCCCGACGTCTACGAGGGCGCGCCCACGTCGGTCACCGCGCTCATGGCCGTCGCGGTGAAGAGCGCCGGCTTCGCGGCCTTCGCGCGCGTCTTCCTGCACACCTTCGCGGCGCTGCACGCGGACTGTCGATGCTGATGTGGCTGCTCGCCGTCGCGACGATGACCGTCGGCAACGTGCTGGCGCTGGTGCAGCGCAACATCAAGCGCATGCTGGCGTACTCGAGCATCGCCCATGCCGGCTACATCCTGGTCGCGCTCACGGCGGGCGGGCCGGTCGGCGGCGCGGCGGCGCTCTTCTACCTCCTCGACTACGCCGTTCATGAACCTCGGCGCCTTCGGGGTCGTGCTCGCGCTCGGCCGCCGCGGCGAGCCGCACGAGGAGATCGACGACTACGCGGGCCTCGGCTTCCGCTCGCCCGCTCCTCGGCGCGGCCATGGCGATCTTCATGCTGTCGCTGACCGGCATCCCGCCGCTCGCCGGCTTCGCCGGCAAGTTCTACGTCTTCAACGCCGCGGTACGCGAGGGCTACGTCGCGCTCGCGGTGATCGGCGTGCTCAACAGCGTGGTCTCCGCCGGGTACTACATCCGGGTGCTGGTCGTGATGTTCATGACGCCGGGGACGCTCGAGGTGACGCGCGCGGCGCGCCGCCCGTACCTCTACACGTCGATCGTGTTCTCGGCGGTGGTCACCGTGCTGGTCGGCGTCTTCCCGGCGCTCTGGCTCGAGCTGGCGCGTCTCGCCTTCCTGTCGCAGTTCTGACGCCGGCGGCGGCGTTGACTCAGCGCCGCGGCGGCGGAAAGGAGGCTGCATGACGGCGGCGGACGGCGACGGCCCGGTCATTCCCGCCGCCGGGATTCTGGTACTTCGCCTACGGCAGCAACCTCCACGACGCGATCTTCCGCGAGCGGCGCGCGATGGCGGCGCAGGCGATCCGTCGCGGCTGGCTCGAGGGCTTCACGTTGCGCTTCAATCTGCCGATCGGCCCCGGCGAGCGCGGCGTCGCCAACGTCGAGCCGTCGCCGGGAGAACGCGTCTGGGGCGCGCTCTATCTCCTGACCGCCGCCGACTGCGCCCGCCTCGATCGGACCGAGGGTGTCCACATGGGCGCCTATCGTCGCCTCGACGTCCAGGTGTGCGAGGAAGACGGCGGACGGTGCGCGGCATTCACCTACGCGTCGTCCCTGACGCGGGCGGACCGCAAGCCCTCCGCCCGGTACCTGCGCCTCCTGGTCGAGGGGGCGCGGCAGCGCGGCCTGCCGGACGATTACGTGCGCTGGCTCGAGCGCTTCGAGCTGGCGCAAGACGAGCGCCAGCCCCCCGTCTGATCGGCGGTCCGCGGCCCGCCGGCGGGGAACCGGGGGAACCCGGCATTCCCTAGGGGCGGACCTTGCGCCTGGTATCCCGGTCGTGCCACATGCCGGCGAGCGTCCTGCGCATGCGCGACCCCGCCGACCGGCTCGACCCGCAGGCCCGCGCTGCGTTGCTGCTCGCCTACCTCCTCGGTGCGTGGCAGTGGGCGGCGTTCTTCAGCTGGGGCCGCGACACGTTCATGCTGGCGCACGATTGGATTCGCGTCGGCTTCTACTTCGCGGCCGTCCAGGACGCGATCCGCGCCCACGTGCTGCCGCTCTACTACGCCGCGGGAATCGACGGGGAATGGGTGAACTTCTACTGGGCGCACCCGGACACGCCGTTGCTGCCCCACCTGCTCCTGCTGCGGTTCCTCCGTCCCACGACGTTCGTGGCGATCAGCGCGCTGGCCTTCTACACGGTCGGGTTTCTCGGCGTGCTGGCGCTGGCGCGCCGGCAGCGGCTGTCGCTCCTGCCGACCCTGCTCATGCTGCTGCTCCTGCTCGGCAACGGCTACGTCCTCGGGCACCTGCGCGTCGGGCACCTCGCGTGGCTCGCGTATTTCCTGCTCCCCTGGTGGTGCCTGTACACGTGGGCGCTCGCCGACGGGGAGCCGATCCCGGGCAGCAGCCTCAAGATCGCGGGCGTGCTCGCGATCGTCCTGCTCGACGGCGGAACGCATTTCGCCCTGTGGTGCTGGCTCTTCCTCGGCGTGGTCGCGCTGGCGCGGCCGTCGACGGCGGCGGTCGTCGTCGCGCGCGCCGCCTGCTGGTTCCTGCTCTTCACGGCCATCCGTCTCGTGCCGACGCTCACGGTGTTCCCGCTCGGCGTGGTGACGCACTTCGCCTGGATGGGCGGGTACGATTGGGCGAGCCTCGGCGCGGCGCTGCTCGGCGGCCAGCCGGCGCTCGCGCCCTACAGCCACTTCCCGTGGGAGCTCGACGCCTATCTCGGTGCGCCGGCAGTGGTGTTCCTGGTCGTTTTCGGGCTCGTCGCGCCGTTCTTCCTTCCCGCCCGGGGGCGACACCTCCGTCTGCTCGCGGCGCTCGCGTTCTTCGCGTTCGCGATGTGCGGCGATTCCCTGGCGCGCTTCCGTCCGTACCTCCTCGTCCCGTTCATCGGCGGCGAGCGCCTCCCGACGCGCATGATCATCGTGCCGATCGTCGTGCTGGTCGTGCAGGCGTGTTGGGCGCTGCAGCGCGTGCTGGAGCGCGCCGCCCCGCCGCTCCGGCGAACGCTCGCCGCCACGGCCGTCGTGCTCCTGTGCGTGACGGCGTGGCAGCTCCACGCCTACGCGGTCCTCTGCCGGCCCTACAGCACGCTGCCGCAGACGGTGCCGCTGCCGCATCTCCCCGCCCTCCCGAGCGGCACCGGATGGGGCCCCATGCCGATCGCGCTCGTCACCGCGGATCCCGCCGATCCGAAGCGCGCCGTCACCTTCGAGACGATCTACGTCCAGGCGATCACGATCGGCACGGTGATCACCGCCGCCGGCCTGTTCCTGGCGCTGTCGAGTGGTGTGCGCTTCCGCGACGACGGCGGCTAGACGCCGCGCTCGTCCAGGCCCGCGAGCAAGCCGACCAGCGTGCGGTTGAGCGGCGTCGCGACGCCGACCGCGGCGCCTACCCGCACGACGGCGCCGTTGATCGCGTCGTACTCGAGGCGACGACCGCGCTCGACGTCCTGCAGCATCGACGTGCGCAGGGTCCCGAGGTGCTCCGCCGCGTGCGCGAGGACGCCGTCGACGCGACCGGGGTCGAGCATGATGCCCTGCGCGTGCGCCACGGCGATGACCTCGAGCATGGCCTCGCGCAGCAGCCGCGCCGTCTCGGGGTGCCGCGCCGCCGCGCCGGAGGTGCGGCGGGTGAGCGCGGTGATCGCGTTGAAGGACGCGTTCCACGACAGCTTGTCCCAGAGCATGAGCAGGATGCGGGACGACAGGCGGTGGCGGACCGATCCGGAGGTGAAGAGCCCGACGAGCGTCCGGGTGCGCGCGCTCCCATGGCCGCCCATCTCGCCGAAGTAGATCGTGCCCTGCGCGACGTGGCGCACGACGCCCGGAGCAACGAGCTCGGCGCCGATCTGTGTCATGGCGCCGAGCAGCGGCGGCAGGCCGAGGGCCGAGGCGAGCAGCGCCTCGTTCTCGATGCCGTTCTGCAGGGAGAGGACGATCGTTTGCCGCGTCACGACGGGCGCGATCGTGGCCGCCGCGGCGGCGGTGTCGTAGGATTTCACGGTGACGATCGCGACGTCGACCGGCGCCACGCCGGCGAGCGCGTCCGTCGCCGTCACGCGCGGCAATCGCACGTCGCCGTCGACGCTCTCGATCGTCAGCCCGTCGCGTCGAAGGGCATCGAGGTTCGCGCCCCGCGCGAGGAACACCACGTCGACTCCCGCCTGCGCCAGCCGCCCACCGAAGTATCCCCCGACACCCCCCGTCCCGACGATCAGGACGCGCATCAAAACTTGACCGACGGGACCTGCTGCGCGCCCTCCGGCGCCTCGAAGTACTTCTGGGTCGTGAAGCCGGTCAGCTTCGCGACCATGTTCGTCGGGAAGCTGCGGGTGAGCGTGTTGTACTCGCGCACGGCGCTGTTGTAGCGGCCGCGCTCCGTGGCGATGCGATTCTCGGTGCCGGCGAGCTCGTCCGACAGGCGGGCGAACTGGGCGTCCGCCTTCAGGTCGGGATAGCGCTCGGAGAGCGCCAGCAGCCGGGAGAGCGCCGACGACATGTCGCGCGACGCGTCGATCTCGGCGTCGCGGGAGTTGCCGGCAGCCAGCATCTTGGCGCGCGCGTTGGCGACGGCCTCGAAGATCTCGCGCTCGTGCGCGGCGTAGCCCTTGGTCACCTCCACCAGGTTCGGGACCAGGTCGTTCCGCCGCTGGAGCTGCACCGCGACCTGCGCCCACGCGCCGTCGATCGCCTCGCGCAACGACACGAGACGGTTGTAGCCGCAGCCGGTGAACGTCCACGACAGGAGCACCAGGCCGATCGTCAACCAGCGCGAAGTTCGCATCGTCGCCTCCTCTGTGAGTGCCGCTACCATTTGCCGCCGGCGCCGCCGCCGCCGAAGCTGCCGCCGCCGAACCCGCCGAAGCCGCCGCCCGAGCCACCGAACCCGCCGCCGCCGAAGCCGCCGCCCCACATGGTGGGGCCCATGGAGCCGCCACGCCGGCGCCCGCCGTTGATTGCCGAGGTGAGCATCGGCAACACGATGAAGAAGAGCACAAGCAGCACGAGGAGCAAGAGCGGGCTGATCGGCAGGCCGGCGGCGGGCGCGCGCCGCGCGGGCGGGGGCGGCGCGCCGGAGAGCGTCACCCCGTACTCCCGCGCGATGATCGCCGCCATGCGCTCGACGCCGGCACGGATGCCACCGGCCATGTCGCCGGCGCGGAAGCGCGGCACGATCTCGCGGTCGCGGATCTCGCCGACCAGGCCGTCGGGCAGCGCCCCACCGATGCCGTAGCCGGTGACGATGAACATGTCCCGGTCGGCGACCGCGATCAGGAAGAGGACCCCATTGTCCTTGCCGGCGGCGCCGGGCTTCCACGCCTCCGCGAGATGCATCGCATAGTCGAACGTGGTCTCGGGCTTGACGCTCGGGACCGTCACCACGGCGATCTCGGACCCGGTCTTCCGCCGCAGTTCGTCGATGCGCCCCTCCAGCGCGGCGGCGGTCGCCGGATCGATGACGTGCGCGAAGTCGGAGACGAAGCCGAGCGGCGTCGGGAGGGGTGTCGGCCGCGCGCCCACGTCGACGGTCGTGACCATCATCGCGGCGAGGACCGCGGTGACCACCAGCGCCGCGTGCGCCGGCCGGGGACGGGGGCTCACGCCGGGCGTCCGGGCGCCTCGCGGTCGGCGATCTCGGCGAGGGCGGCGATCTCGGCCAGATAGGCGGCGAAGCGGTCGTCGATCGGGCCGCCGCGCGCCGCGCCGGCGAGGCCGGCCAGCACCGGCAACGCGCAATCGAAGCGGCGCTCGAACGCGCGCACGGCGGCCGCGCCTCCGGTCGTCCACGCCTCGCCGCGCAAATAGAGCAGGCCGCGCACCACATGGAGGAACGTCTTGCGCGAGTCCAGCATCAGCTCGTGCAGCTCCTCGGCGTCGCCCGAAAGCTCGACGTACAGACCGCGGAGGCGGAGCAGCTTGCCTCTGGCCTCGCGCTCGCACTCGGCGCGCACGGCCTCGGGCGCGACGACGAGATCGTCGAACAGCTCGACGCCGGCCAGCGTGCGGTGGCGGGCGCGCAGGTCGAGAAGCTCGAGCGGAAAGACGTCACGCGAGCGCTCGAGCTCGACGACGGACAGCACGAGTGGTGCCGCGAGACGCATGCCGCGCCAGCGCGCCCACCACTGCGCGATGCGGCCGAGATGGCGCGCGTCGCAGGGCTCGAGCACCGCGGCCAGATTGACGTCGGAGCGCGCCGGGTCGAACTCGGCCCCGGCGGCGCTGCCGTAGAGCACGAGGGAGCGCAGGGCCTCGCCGCACGTAGCGGCGAGCTCGGCCCCGGCGTCGGCGATCAAGGGGCGCGGGTCCCTCGTCCACGGCATCGTCGCCGGATGATAGGGACGCGCTTCCGGCTGCGCAACGACGGGTCATGGCCGGTCGCTGCCGGAGCTGCTAAAGCATCGCGCCGCACGCCGATGGACCCCGCCATGGACGACGCCACTCGGGCCGCGCTCGATCAACGCCGCGCCGCGAACACGCCGGCAGCGCTGCTGGCCCAGCTCGCCACCGCGCTGCGGTTCCTCACCGTCGTCCCGCTGCGTTCGGGGAGGGCGCCGATCGGCGAGAGCGCGCTCTTCTTCCCGCTGGTCGGCCTGGCGCTCGGCGGCGTGCTGGTATTGTTGGATCGCCTGACGGCACCCGTTGCCACGCTCGCCGTTCGCGACGGCCTTCTCGTCGCCGCGCTCGCCGTGTTGAGCCGCGGCCGCCACCTGCGCGGCCTGGCCGCCGGTGTCTCGGCGGTGGCGGGCCGCGACGGCGGACGCGCCCTCGGGGCCGCCGGCACCGTCGCCGTCCTCGCCGTGCTCGCGGCCAAGGTCGCGAGCCTCGGTGCGCTGCGCGGCGCGACGCGCGCGGCGGCGCTGCTGTACGCGCCGATGCTGGCGCGCTGGTCGATGGTGGTCCTGGCGTTCGGCTCCCATCCGGCGGGCCCGGAGGGCGCGGGCCGCGCCCTGGTGCAGGACGTGAGGTTCCGCGAGTTCGGCGTCGCCACGGTCGGGGCGCTCTGGCTCGTGCTCGCCAACACGGCCGCGCGCGGCCTGGTGGCGATCCTGGCCCTCGCGCTCGCGACCATCGCCTGCCGGATTTTCGTCCACGCGCGTCTGGGAGGCGTCGGCGGCGACCTCCTCGGGGCGATCGTCGAGATCAACGAGACGCTCGTGCTGGCGACCTTCACGCTCGGCGCGCGCTGAGGAGAGCACGATGGCGACCAAACGCTCACACGTGATGGCGATCGATCAGGGCACGACGGGCTCGACCGTGCTTGTGTTCGACCGGCGCGGCCGCATCGTCGGCCGCGCCTACTCGGAGTTCGCCCAGCACTACCCGAAGCCGGGATGGGTGGAGCACGATCCCGAGGAGATCTGGCGCGTGACCTTGCGGGTGGCGCGACAGGCGCTCCGTCGCGCCGGCGTCGACGGCAAGGCGCTCGCCGCGCTCGGGATCACCAACCAGCGCGAGACGACGGTCGTGTGGGACCGGCGCACCGGCGCGCCCGTCGGGCGCGCGATCGTCTGGCAGGACCGTCGCACCGCCGACCGCTGCGCCGACCTGAAGGCGGCCGGGTACGAGGCGGTCGTACGGACGAAGACCGGCCTCGTGCTCGACCCGTACTTCTCCGGCACCAAGGTCGCATGGATCCTCGACAACGTGCGGAATGCACGCGCGCGTGCCACCCACGGCGACCTCGTCTTCGGAACGATCGACTCCTGGCTGATCTGGAAGCTCACCGCCGGACGGGTGCACGCGACGGATCCGACGAACGCGTCGCGCACGCTGCTCTACGACATCCACGCGCGCGCTTGGGATGCGGAGCTGCTCCGGCTGCTCGACATCCCCGCCGACATGCTGCCAGCGGTGCGCCCGTCGAGCGGCGTGATCGCCGACACCGAGCCGGCGCTCTTCGGCGGCGCCGTGCCCATCGCGGGCATCGCCGGCGACCAGCAGGCTGCCCTCTTCGGCCAGGCCTGCTTCGAGCCCGGCATGGTGAAGAACACGTACGGCACCGGCTGCTTCGCGCTCATGCAGACGGGCGATCACGCCGTCCAGAGCGCCGGGGGGCTGCTCACGACGGTGGCCGTGGGCGCGGGCGGCGCGCCGACCTATGCGCTCGAGGGCGCGGTCTTCATCGCCGGCGCGGCCATCCAGTGGCTGCGCGACGGGCTGCAGATCCTGCGCAACGCGGCCGAGAGCGAGAAGCTGGCGCGCCGCGTCCCCTCGACACTCGGCGTGTATCTCGTCCCGGCGTTCGTGGGGCTCGGCGCCCCCTACTGGGATCCCGACGCGCGTGGCGCGCTGCTCGGCCTGACGCGCGGGGTGAGCCGCGCCCACGTCGTGCGCGCCGCGCTCGAGTCGTTGGCGTACCAGAGCCGCGACGTCGTCGAAACCATGGCGGCCGACGCGGGCCGCCCGATCAACCTCATGCGCGTCGATGGCGGTGCCGCCGCCAACGACTTCCTGATGCAGTTCCAGGCCGACATCCTCGGCACGATCGTCGACCGCCCGAAGGTCGTGGAGACGACCGCGCTCGGCGCGGCGATGCTCGCCGGCCTCGGCGCCGGCGTCTGGTCACAGGCGGAGCTGACCCGCGTACGCGCCGTCGATCGCGTCTTCAAGCCGAAGATGGCCGCGGCGGAGCGCGCCGCGCTCTACGACGGATGGAAGGCCGCCGTGGCGCGCGTGCGCAGCGCGTGAACGCGGCCGCGCGTCACGCCGGAGTCGGCAGCAGCGCGTTCAGCTCGCGATAGGTGAAGGCGCCGTCGAGCATCGCATCGTAGCTGCCGTCGTCGAGGAAGGCCGTCGTGGCGCGGCGGGTGAGACCGTATGCGGCCTGGGCGATGGCCGAGCCCGCGCTCACGCGTCGGACGCCGAGCTCGCGCAGCTGCGCCGGCGGCGGCACGGTCGCCATGACCATGACGTTCAGGGGCAGCGCGATCGCATCGACCAGCGCACGCAGCGCGGCCGGGTCCGCCGCCCCAGGGACGAACACGCCGTCGCAGCCCGCATCGCGGTAGCGGCGCGCGCGCTCGATCGTCACGCCCACCATCTGCTGCGGCGGAACGAGGCCGCGGAAGACGTCCGTCCGCGCGTTCACGAACAGGTCGACGCCGGCCCGCGCGGCGACGCGCTTCGCCGCCTCGATCTTGGCGCACAGCAGGTCGGGCGGAGCGCTGCCGTCCTCGATGTTGATGCCGACGGCGCCGGCATCGATCACCGCGGCGATCGTCTCCGCGACGGCGCCGGCGTCCGTCGAGTAGCCGCCTTCGACGTCCACCGAGAGCGGCAGCGAGACGACGCGCGCCATCGTCGCGACCGCCTGCGCGAGGAGGCGGGTGGGGAGGCGGTCACCGTCCGGGTAGCCATGGGCCCACGCGACGCCGGCGCTGGTCGTGGCCAGCGCCGCCGCGCCGCACGCCTCGATGACGCGGGCGCTGGCGGCGTCCCAGCAGTTCGGCAGCAGGAGAAGCTCGCCGGGCGCGTGCAGCTCCCGGAACCGCCTTGCGGAGGCGGAAGACGGGCTCATGCCGACGCCCTCCGCTCGCGGATGCACGCACGCTCGTGCGCCAGCAGCCAGCGCTTGCGGTCGAGGCCGCCGCCGTAGCCGATGAGCGTCCCGTCGGCGCCGATCACGCGATGGCAGGGGACGATGATCGCGATCGGGTTCGCGCCATTGGCGAGGCCGACGGCGCGGCTCGCGCCGGGCCGTCCGATCGACGCCGCGAGCTGGCCATAGGTGGTCGTCGTGCCGGCCGCGATCCGCCGCAGCGCCGTCCAGACGCGCTGCTGGAACTCGGTTCCGGCGGCGTGCACGGCGACGCCGGCGATCGCGTCGACGTCGCCCGCGAAGAACGCCTCGAGCGCCGCGCGGACCGCGCGCGGCGCGCGCGCCGCGCGCAACCGGACCGGCCGCCCGCCGGCGTGACGCCGCAGGAGCCGCCGCATGCGGGCCTCGTGGTCGTGGAAGTCGAGCGCGACGGGACGGCCCGCCTCGTCGCACACGAGGAGGATCTCTCCGAGCGGCGATGCGAGTCGGTCGCGCAGGAACGTGCGGGTGTCCTGGGTCATGCCACTGCCTTCCGGCGCGGGCGCACGGAGGGCACCATCTGGACGGCGTCCGCGGTCCAGAGATGCTGCGCCGCGTAGGCGCGCCATGGTCGCCAACGCTCGGCGCGGCTCAGCACGGCCGCAGCGGCCGGCCGCGCGTCGGCCCCCGCGAGGGCGCGCAGCAAGCCGATGTCATCTGCGGGAAAGGCGTCCGGCTCGTGCAGTGCGCGGAGCGCGACGTACTGCGCGGTCCACTCCCCGATGCCGGGAAGGGCGCGCAGACGCGCGATCGCGTGGTCGAGCTCCTGGTCGGCGGAGAAGAGCCGGGGATCCGCGGCGGCGGCCGCGGCGAGCGTCGAGAGCGCGTTCGCGCGCGCGCGCGGCATGCCGAGCGCTGCGAGATCGACCCCGGCCAGCCGCTCGGGCCGCGGAAAGACGCTGTGCAGACCGCCGGCGTCGCCGATCGCCGGCGCGAGGGGCTCGCCATGGGCGGCGACGAGCCTGGTCGCGAGCCGTCGCGCCGCCGTCACCGTGATCTGTTGGCCGAGGATGGCACGCACGGCGAGCTCGAAGCCGTCCCATGCTCCGGGCACGCGCAATCCCGGCCGCGCCCGCACGAGCGGCGCCAGACGCGGATCCTCGCAGAGGTGCGCCGCGATCGTGCGGATGTCGGCGCCGAGATCGAAGAGGCGCCGGACGCGGGCGATGATGGAGGGCAGCGCCCGGACGCTCGGAAAACGGATGGTCGCCGCGAGCGTGTGGCGTCCCGCGACCGGCGCGACGTCGATCGTGCCGTGCTGGCCGTCGATCTCGATGGTCCGCCGGTAGCGCTCGCGCTCGACCACCTCGACGCCGGGGATGGCGCGGGCTGCGAGGAAGGCGATCATCGCCGGCCAATCGTAGGGCGGCGCATAGCTCAACCGGACCGTGATCGCGGCTCCCTCGGCGGGCCGCAGGGCCGCCGGCTGCCGCCGCAGCGAGGACGGCGGCCGGCCATACAGCCGATGGAAGGTATCGTTGAAGCGCCGCAGGCTGCCGAAGCCCGCCGCGAGGGCGACGTCGACCATGCGCATGCGGGTCTCGTGGATGAGCTGCTTGGCGAAGAGCAGCCGTCGCGTCTGCGCCACCGCGATCGGCGAGGCGCCGAGGTGCCGCTGGAAGAGCCGGCGCAACTGCCGCTCGCCGATCCCGAGTCGCGCTGCCAGTCCGGCGACGTCGCGCTCACCGCCGTCGAGGGCGCCGTCGGCGATCAACGCCAGCGCGCGCGAGACGGTGTTGGAGGTGCCGCGCCAGGCGGCGAGCTCGGGTGAGCACTCGGGCCGGCAGCGCAGGCACGGTCGGAAGCCGGCTTCCTGGGCCGCGGCCGCGGTCGCATAGAAGACGACATTCTCGAGCTTGGGCGTCCGCGCCGGGCAGATCGGCCGGCAGTAGACGCCGGTCGTGACGACGGCGGTGAAGAGCTTGCCGTCGAAGCGGGCGTCGCGCGTACGGATCGCGCGGTAGCAGACGTGGCGATCGAGTGTCATGGGGCGGATCATCCCACCTCCGTGGTCCTACCGCTCGCCGTTTTCGGACGCCAATGGCCGCCCGCCGCGGCCGGCCGCGGTCGGTTGAAGCGGCGGGGCGCCGTTGCTATATTTTCTCCCTTCCACCAGCGAGGAGCGGGAATCATGAAGGAAGGCATCCATCCGGCCTATGCGCCGGCGAAGATCATCTGTGCGTGCGGCAGCGTCATCGAAACCCGCTCGACGGTCCCCAGCATCCACGTCGAGATCTGCTCGGCCTGCCATCCGTTCTACACCGGGAAGCAGAAGCTCGTGGACACCGCCGGACGGGTCGAGCGTTTCCGGCGCAAGTACGGCAAGCCCGGCGCGCCCCCGCAGCAGTAGCACCCCGGCGGTGCGCAGCGCGCCCCGCACGGGGGCGTAATGTACGACAAGCTGGCAGCGGTGGAGCGGCGGTACGGTGAGCTGGAGGGCCTGCTCGTCTCGCCCGAGGTGATCGCGAACCGCAAGGAGTTCGCGAAGCTCGCCAAGGAGCGCTCCGACCTCGAGGAGATCGTCCGCGCCTTCCGCGAGTGGAAGGACGTGCAGGGCCAGATCGAGGGCAGCAAGTCGCTGCTGCAGGACGCCGACGAGGCGATGCGCGCGCTGGCGCAGGAGGAGCTCCCCGGCCTGCGTACGCGCAACGACGAGCTCGAGGAGCGCCTGAAGCAGCTGCTCCTGCCGCGCGACCCGAACGACGATCGCAACGTCCTCCTCGAGATCCGCGCCGGCACCGGCGGCGAGGAGGCGAGCCTCTTCGCGGCCGAGCTCTTTCGCATGTACAGCCGCTACGCCGAGACGCGTCGCTGGCGCGTCGACATCCTGAGCTCCAGCGGGACCGGCCTCGGCGGCTTCAAGGAGGTCATCGCGTCGATCGAGGGGCAGGGCGCCTACAGCCGGCTCAAGTTCGAGGGCGGCGTGCATCGCGTGCAGCGCGTCCCGGAGACCGAGGGCTCCGGCCGCATCCACACCTCGGCCGTCACCGTCGCCGTCCTGCCGGAGGCCGACGAGGTCGACGTCGCGATCGAGGAGAAGGATCTGCGCATCGACGTCTTCCGCTCCTCCGGCCCCGGCGGCCAGAGCGTCAACACCACCGACTCCGCCGTGCGGATCACGCACCTGCCGACGAATCTCGTGGTCACCTGCCAGGACGAGAAGTCGCAGCACAAGAACAAGGCGAAGGCGCTGAAGATCCTGCGCGCGCGGCTCCTCGAGCGCGCCGCAGGAGGCGCAGCAGCTCCGAGATCGCCGCCAACCGCAAGAGCATGGTCGGGCACCGGCGACCGCTCGGAGCGCATCCGGACCTACAACTTCCCGCAGAGCCGCGTCACCGATCATCGCATCAACCTGACCCTGCACTCGCTCGACCGGGTCATCGAAGGCGAGCTCGATCCGGTGATCGATGCGCTCGTCACGCACCATCAGGCCGAAGCGCTGAAGGCGGCGCACTGACATGCGCGACGCGCGACGCAGCGAGCCGCGCACGGTGCTCGAGTTCCTGACGCGCGCGCACGAGTTCCTGGCGGCGCGCACGGTGGCGAGCGCCGCGCCTCGACGCCGAGATGCTGCTCGCGTTCGTGCTCGGGCTCGATCGGGTCGGCGTCTATCTGCGCTTCGATCAGCCGCTCGCGGCGCGCGAGGTCGACGCCTATCGCGCCCTCGTCCGCCGTCGGGCGACGGGCGACGCCGGTTGCGTACCTCACGGGCACGCGCGAGTTCTGGTCGCTACCGCTCACGGTCACGCCCGACGTGCTGATTCCGCGTCCGGAGACCGAGTTCTGGTCGAGCGCGTCGCTCGCGGTGGCCGGTTGGCGCGAGCGCTCCGCATCCTCGACCTCGGCACCGGAAGCGGGGCGCTCGCGATCGCGCTCGCGCGCGAGCTGCCCGCTGCGCGCGTGGTCGCGGTCGACGTGTCGCGCGGCGGCGGCGGCGGTGGCCGCGGCCAACGTCGTGCGGGCGCGGCGTGGGCGAGCGTGTGAGCGTCGTCGTCGGATCCTGGGCGTCGTCGCTCGACGCGGCGGCGCGCTTCGACGTCATCGTGAGCAATCCGCCGTACGTGCCGACCGGCGACGCTCGCCGCGCTCGCGCCCGAGGTTCGCGCCGAGCCGGCATCGGCGCTCGACGGCGGCGAGGATGGTCTCGCCGCGTACCGCGCGCTCGTGCCGCAGGCGGCGACGCGGCTGGCGCCGGCGGGACGCCTGCTCGTCGAGGTGGGCGCCGGGCAGGCGGAGGCGGTCGCGGCGATCTTCGTCGCGGCCGGACTGGAAGAGGTCGCGTGGCACGCCGATCTCGCGGGGGTCGCCCGGGTGGTGACGGCGAACGCGACGGCGCCGGTGATCGCGGAGGTGGCGATATGAGGCGGGGATCATGCAGAAGATCGTGATCCACGGCGGCCGGCGTCTGCGCGGCTCGCGTCACGGCGAGCGGCTCGAAGAACGCCGGTCTGCCGCTCCTCTTCGCCTCGCTGCTGACGCGCGAGCGCTGCACCATCCGCGGCCTGCCACGCGTCGTCGACATCACGACGACGCTCCGGCTGCTCGAGGGGCTGGGCGCGATCGTCGGCGACGGCGAGTTCGCGACCATCGTCGTCCAGGCGCGCGATGCTCACCTCGAGCGAGGCGCCGTACGACCTGGTGCAGACGATGCGGGCGTCGTTCCTCGCGCTCGGCCCGCTCGTCGCGCGCACCGGCCGGGCGCGCGTCTCGACGCCCGGGCGGCTGCGCCATCGGCAGCCGCCCGGTCGACATCCACCTCGCCGGTCTCGAGCGCCTCGGCGCCGCGCATCCGGCAGTCGCCACGGCTACGTCGAGGCCGAGGCTGCGCGTCTGCGCGGCGCGACGCATCACGCTCGACTTCCCGTCCGTCGGTGCCACCGAGAACCTGCATGATGGCCGCCACGCTGGCCGACGGCACGACCGTGATCGAGAACGCCGCGCGCGAGCCCGAGATCGAGGACCTCGCCGCGGCGCTCACCGCGATGGGCGCCCGGATCGAGCGGGGCCGGGACGTCGGTCGATCACCATCGAGGGCGTGCGCGAGCTCGGCGGCTTCGACCACACCGTCGATCTGCCGACCGCATCGAGGCCGGCACGCTGCTGATCGCGGGCGCGATCACGGGCGGCGAGGTGCACGTGGCGCGGCGCGCGCGCCGAGCACCTCGACGCGCTTGCTCGCGAAGCTCGACGAGGCGGGCGTCGGCGTCGAGGCGCGCCGCGACGGCGTCGCCGTCCGTGGGCGACGCGGCGCTGCGGAGCGCCGACATCCGCACGTCGCCGTATCCGGGCTTCCCGACCGATCTCCAGGCGCAGTTCATGGCGCTGATGGCGTTCGGCGCCGGGCAGCAGCGTGATCACCGAGACGATCTTCGAGAACCGCTTCATGCACGTGCAGGAGCTCGTCCGCATGGGCGCCGACATCCGCGTCGACGGCAAGACGGCGGCGGTGCGCGGCGTGCCGGCGCTTTCGGGCGCGCCGGTGATGGCGACCGACCTGCGCGCCAGCGTCTGTCTGGTGCTCGCCGGCCTGGCGGCGCAGAACAGCACGCGAGGTGTCGCGCGTCTACCACCTCGACCGCGGCTACGAGCGCCTGGAGGAGAAGCTCTCGGCGCTCGGCGCGGACGTCGCGCGGGTGCGGGCGTGACTCGCGACCGCCGCGGCGCACGCCGTAGCGCGACGCCGCCGCTGCTCACGGTCGTGCGCGCGCGCGGCGCCGTGTTCGCCCGCCGGCTCGCGATGCTCGAGGCGCGCGGCGAGACGGTCAGCGGCGCCGTCGAGCGTGCCGTGCGCGCCATCGTGGCCGGGGTGCGTCGACGCGGGGATGCGGCGCTGTTCGCCTACACGCGCCGTTTCGACGGCGTCGCCCTCAGCGCGCGGACGATCGAGGTGCCGCGCGCGTCGATGCGTCGCGCGTTCGACGAGCTGCCCCCCGTGGTGCGCCGCGATCTCCGGCTCGCCGCCGGCCGTATCCGCGACTTCCACCGGCGCCAGCGCCAGGGCTCGTGGAGCCATCGCGATGCGACCGGCGCGAGGCTCGGACAGCAGATCCGGGCGCTCGATCGGGTCGGCGTGTACATCCCGGGAGGCACCGCGGCCTACCCGTCGTCGGTGTTGATGAACGTCATCCCGGCCAAGGTCGCGGGCGTGGGCGAGGTCGTCGGCGTGACGCCGCCGGGGCATGCGGGCATGCCCGTCCTCGCCGCGGCGTATCATCGCCGGCGTCGATCGGCTCTTCCGCGTCGGCGGGGCGCAGGCGATCGCCGCGCTCGCGTACGGCACGCGCTCGATCCCGCGCGTCGACAAGATCTGCGGTCCCGGCAACATCATGGGTCGCGACCGCCAAGCGGCTCGTCTTCGGCGTCGTGGACATCGACATGATCGCCGGCCCGAGCGAGGTGCTGATCGTCGCCGACGGGCGCGCCCGGGCGGCGTACGTCGCCGCGGACCTGCTCTCGCAGGCGGAGCACGATCCGCTCGCGGCCGCGATCCTCGTCACGCCGTCGGCCGCGCTCGTCGCCGCGGTCGCAGGCCGAGCTCGCGACGCAGCTCGCCGCGTTGCCGCGCCGGGCCGTCGCGCGGCAGCGCGCTGCGCCGCCACGGCACCGCGATCGTCACCGCGAGCGTGGCCGAGGCGGTCGACGTCGCCAACCGGATCGCGCCCGAGCACCTCGAGCTCGCGGTCGCGCGACCGGAGCGGTGGTTGCCCCGGGTGCGGCACGCCGGCGCGATCTTCCTCGGCGAGGATGCACCCGAGCCCTTCGGCGACTATCTCGCCGGACCGAACCACGTGCTGCCGACCGGCGGCAGCGCACGCTTCTCGTCGCCGCTCGGGGTGTACGATTTCATCAAACGCTCGAGCGTCATCGCCGCCGGCCCGCGCGACGCTCGCACCGCCTCGGTCCGGCCGTGGTGCGCCTCGCGCGGCTCGAAGGCCTCGACGCCCATGCTCGCGCGGTCGCGATCCGTCTGGATGCGTCTCGACGAGGCGCCGCAGGGCGGGCATTGCCGTGAGCGCTGATCGGGCCGACGACGCCCGTCGATCGACGCCGCTCCACATTCTCGCCCTCTCCGGCAGCCTGCGTGCGCGCTCCACCAATACGGAGCTCCTGCGTGCGCTCGCGCTGCTCGCCCCGCCGACGCTGCGCGTGACGCTGTACGAGGGACTGGGGGACGTTCCGCCCTTCAATCCGGATCTCGACGAAGAGGGCGCGGCGCCCCCGCCCCCGGTGCAGAGGCTGCGCACGCTCCTCGCCGCGGCCGACGGCGTCGTGATCTGCAGCCCCGAGTACGCGCACGGCGTTGCGGGGGCGCTCAAGAACGCGCTCGACTGGCTGGTGAGCTTTGCGCCCATGTCGGACAAGCCGATCGCCCTGCTGAACGCCTCCGCGCGCTCGACGACGGCCAACGCGGCCCTGGCAGAGACGCTGCGCACGATGTCGACCGCCTGGGTCGGCGAGGCCTCGCGCACGGTTCCGCTCGACGGCCGTCGTCTCGACGGGGCACAGATCGCCGCCGACCCTGCTCTCGCCGCGCTCCTGCGCGAGGTCCTGGCGGCGCTGGAGGCCGCGGCGCGGACTCCTTGCGCGTCGCGCGAGGGGCTCGATCCTCGTGGCGCTCGGCCCCGGGTTCGCCGTCGATCGAAAGGGCCGACGCCAATGCCGGTGCAACTCGACCATGTAATCCTGCGGGTCAACGATCGTGCGACGGCCATCGAGTTCTACACCCGCATCATGGGGTTCACGTACGAGGGCGAGCGCGAGCCGTTCTCGGTCATCCGCGTCACGCCGCACCTGACGTTGCAGCTCGCGCCGTGGGGCACCGAGGGCGGCGAGCACCTGGCGTTCGCCATGGGCCGCGCCGAGTTCGACGCCGTCTTCGCGCGCGTGCGCGACGCCGGGCTGGCCTACGGCGACTCCTTCCATGCCGTAGGCAACATGCGCGGCCCCGGCGACGAGGCCGGCTCGCGCGGCCCCGGCAAGGCCGTCTACCTGAACGATCCGAGCAAGCACCTCATCGAGATCCGCTACTACGAGGCGTGAGCCCCGGCATTGACTGGGCTCCGCTCGCGGATGATCTTCCGTCCTGCACGAGCCACGAGGTAGACGACCCGGATGCGCTATCGCGATGCCACCGCCGATGACGCGCGGGCGATCGCCGCGCTGCACGCGGAGAGCTGGCGGGCGACCTATCGTGGAGCGTTGCGTGACGACTACCTGGACGGCGCGATTCTGGAGGAGCGCCTCGGAACGTGGACGGTGCGCCTCGATCATCCCGCCGTGAATCAACACGTCGTGGTGGCGGAGGACGGCGCGGCGATCGTCGGCTTCGCCTGCGCGTACGGACGCGACGACCCACGCTGGGGAACGCAGCTCGACAACCTCCACGTGCGGCGCGACGCCCACGGCCGGGGTACGGGGACGCGTCTCGTCGCCGCCACCGTGGCATGGTGCCGGACGGCATACCCGGAGGCCGGTCTCTACCTCTGGGTGCTCGAGCAGAACCACCCCGCGCGGCGATTCTACGAGCGTCTCGGCGCGACGGACGAGGAAGGCGACGTGTGGGCGGCGCCCGACGGCGGCGCCGTGGAGACCCGGCGCTATGTCTGGTCGCTCGATCGACTGGCCGCGCTGCAGTCGGCGGGTCGATGAGCGCGCCACGAACGAAAGGAGTCTCTCGATGGATCTCGCCGGCGGATGTTATTGCGGCAAGGTGCGCTACAAGGCGACGGGCGACGCGATGTTCAAGGGGCAGTGCCACTGTCGCGAGTGCCAGTACATCTCGGGCGGGCACCCGAACGTCGTGATGGGCATGTCGGAGTCCGGGTTCGCCTACACCAAGGGGGCGCCGAAGCAGTACCAGCGGACGGATCTCCCGAACCCGGTCATGCGCGAGTTCTGCGGCGACTGCGGCACGCACCTGCTCACGCGCACGCCGAATCTGCCCGGGGTGGTGCTGCTGAAGGTGGGGACGTTCGACGAGCCGAGGGTGTTCGGCGGTCCCCAGATGGTGATCTTCACCATCGACAAGCAGACGTTCCACCACGTGCCGGAGGGCCTCCCGACGTTCGAGCGTCTCCCGGGGTGAGGGCACCCGGCAAGCCGCGCCCTGACCGGCTGACCACACGCGCGGACGCCGCTTCTGCTTGGCGCCCGCGAATGGTAGGAATGCTCCATGGCGAAGATCGGACGAGGGGCCTCCCGCGCCCTCCCGCGGGCGGTCGCGAGCGCCCGCCGGAGGCAGCCCGCGGGTCGCGGACGGACGGCGACGGTCGTCCGTGGCACCAAGGAGACCAATGTCGAGCTGACGCTTTCGATCGACGGCAGCGGACGGTACGACGTGCAGACCGGGGTGCCCTTCCTCAACCACATGCTGGAGCTGTTCACGCGCCACGGGTTCTTCGATCTCACCGTCCGGGCGACCGGCGACGTCGAGGTCGACGACCATCACACGGTCGAGGACGTCGGTCTGACGCTCGGCCAGGCGTTTCGCGAGGCGCTCGGCGCGAAGGAGGGCATCCGCCGTTTCGGCGAGGCCACGGTGCCGCTCGACGAGGCGCTGACCCAGGTCGTCGTCGATCTCAGCGGCCGGCCGTTCCTCGCGTACGATCTGAAGACGCGCCAGACGCGCGTCGGCAACTTCGACATCGAGCTGGTGCACGACTTCCTGCTGGCGTTGGTGAACCAGCTCGGGGCCAATCTCCACGTCCGCATGCTCGCCGGCCGCAATCCGCACCACATCATCGAGGCGACCTTCAAGGGGTTTGCGCGCGCGATGGATCTCGCGACGCAGCGCGATCCGCGCGTCGTCGGGGTGCTGTCGACCAAAGGGACGCTCTAGCCATGCCCGGCATCGCGGTCATCGACTACGAGATGGGCAACCTGCGCAGCGTGCAGAAGGCGCTCGAGTCGGTCGGCGCCTCGGCGGTCGTGACGCGCGATCCGCGGGTCATCGCGCAGTCGGCGGCCGCCGTGCTTCCGGGAGTCGGCGCCTTCGGCGTCTGCATGGACAATCTGCGCCGCCACGACCTGATCGCCCCGGTCAAGGACTTCATCGCCTCCGGGCGCCCGTTCCTCGGAATCTGTCTCGGCATGCAGCTCCTCTTCGACGAGAGCGAGGAGTTCGGTCCGGTGCGCGGGCTCGGTGTCCTGCCGGGCCGGGTGGTGCGTTTCGCGCCCGACCCGAGCGGCCTGCGCAAGGTGCCGCACATGGGCTGGAATGCCCTCACCATCCGGCGTCGCGCACCGCATCTCGACGGTCTCGAGGACGGCACGCAGGTCTATTTCGTGCACTCGTACTACCCGGTGCCGGACGATCCGCGCGTCGTCGCCACCACGACCAACTACGGCGGCGAGTTCGTCTCGTCGGTGTGGCTGGCGAACGTGTTCGCGTGCCAGTTCCATCCGGAGAAGAGCCAGGCCGCGGGTCTGCGCATCCTCGCCAACTTCGCCGCCCTGACCGGCGAGGTCGAGACGCGCCTCGGCGCGGCCGGCTGAGTCCGCACGGTTCGCGCGTGCTGGTGATTCCGGCGATCGATCTGAAAGACGGTCGCTGCGTGCGCCTCGTCCGCGGCGACATGGCGCAGGCGACGGTCTACGCCGACGACCCGGCTGCCGTCGCGCGCGGCTTCGCGGCGGCGGGTGCGGAGTGGATCCACGTCGTCGACCTCGACGGCGCGATCCGCGGCGCGCCCGTGAACGCCGATGCCATCGCCGCGGTATGCCGCGCGGTCGGCGCGCGCGTCGAGGTGGGGGGCGGCGTGCGCGACCTGGCCACCTTGGAGCGGGTCTTCGCCGCCGGCGCCGGCCGCGTGGTGCTCGGCACCGCCGCGCTCGAGGACCCCGGGTTCTTCCAGGCCGCCTGTCGCCGTCATCCGGGCGCGATTCTGGCGGGCATCGACGCGCGCCGTGGCCGCGTGGCGGTGGCGGGATGGGTGCGCGACAGCGACACCGACGTCGCGACGCTCGCGGCGCGCGTCGCCGACGCGGGCGCGGCGGGGATCGTGTTCACCGACATCGCGCGCGACGGTACCGGGGACGGCGTGAACGCCGCGGCCGTCGACGCGCTCGCCGCGCGCGTGACGCTGCCGGTGATCGCGTCGGGCGGCGTCGCCACGCTGGACGACGTCCGCGCGCTGGTCGCGCTCGCGCGCCCGAACCTGGTCGGGGTCATCGTCGGACGCGCGCTCTATACCGGCGCCGTCGATCTGGGGGCGGCGCTGCGCCTCGGGCGCGCGGCGGACGGCGGGTAGCGACGTGCTGGCGAAGCGCATCATCCCGTGTCTCGACGTCAAGGACGGCCGCGTGGTGAAGGGCGTCAACTTCGTCGGCCTGCGCGACGCCGGCGATCCGGTCGAGATCGCGGCCCGCTACGACCGCGAGCAGGCCGACGAGCTGACCTTCCTCGATATCACCGCGTCGCACGAGAAGCGGCCGATCATCCTCGACGTGGTGGCGCGCACCGCGGAGCGCGTGTTCATGCCGCTCACCGTCGGCGGCGGCGTGCGCACGCTGGACGACATCCGCGCCCTCCTGAACGCCGGGGCGGACAAGGTGTCGATCAACACCGCCGCCGTCGACCGCCCGGCGCTGGTCGAGGAGGCGGCGATCCGCTTCGGCAGCCAGTGCATCGTCGTGGCGGTGGATGCGAAGCGGGTGAACGGACGCCTCGAGGTGTTCACGCACGGGGGGCGGACGGCGACCGGGCTCGACGCGGTCGAGTGGGCGGCGCGGATGGAGCAGATGGGCGCCGGCGAGATCCTGCTCACCAGCATGGATCGCGACGGCACGCAGGCGGGCTACGATCTCGAGCTGACGCGTGCCGTCAGCCGTCGCGTGCAGGTCCCCGTGATCGCCTCGGGCGGCGTCGGGACGCTGGCACACCTCTACGAGGGCCTTGCCGAGGGCGGCGCCAGCGCCGTGCTGGCGGCGTCGATCTTCCACTACGGGACGTACACCGTCCGCGCGTGCAAGGAATACCTGATGGCCCGCGGTGTCCCGGTGCGCCTGTGAGCGACCAGGCGCTCCGTGCGATCGACGTGTGCGCCCGACGGGATCGAGCGCGTTAGGGCGGGTCAGCCGCCGCAGGCGGGGTAGGGTGCGTTCGCGTCCTCGCGATCGCCGTAGCCCGGGGTGAAGACGGCGCCGGTCCCGATGCTCGGGAGGACGCCGGGTGGGTGGACCGTCACGACGACGCCGCGCGGCGCCGCGAAGAAGCGCGCGCCGGCGCCGAGGGCGATGGCGTCGCGTGCGAGGAGGCGGATGATGTCGCCGTCCGGCGTTTCGCCGTCGACGCTGGCGCACGACGCGTCGAGCGTAACGAGGGGATCGACGCTCAGGGCGCACGCCGCCGCGCGGATGCCGATGCACTCGCCGTCGGCGCCGGCCGGGGCGATGATGTCATCGACGATCGCCAGCGTGCCGAGCTCGACCTGCCCGGCGATGAGGTCGACGTGGCCACCGAATCCCTCGGGCCGCGTCGCGGCGACGCGGATCGGCGCGGCGATCGTCGCGTTCCGGGCCGCACGCACGATGAGCTCGCCGGCATAGCCGCCGCTCAGGTCCACGGGACCCGACACGACGAGATCGCGGCCCGCATACAGGGCGAGCGCCCCGCCTATCTCGGTGCCGCGCGCGGAGACGAGCGCGCCGAGCTCGAGGTCGGCATCGGACGCGACCGCGCCGCCCACGCCCTCGCCGGAGGCGACCGCGACGTAGCCACCCCCTCCGTCGGGGAGGTTTGGCGCGGAATCGGCGCGGATGCGTACGTCTGGGGCCACGTGCACCGCACCCGAGGCCGAGACGTCGACACTCCCCCCATCGCCGACCGAGTTGTTGGCGTTCGCGCTGCCGCGCACGTCGAGCGTCGCGCCGCGGATCTCGAGCTCGCCGGCCGGCTTCGCGTCCACGAACTCGGACGTCGCGTCGGAATCCACGCCGGCGAGGATGAAGATGTCGCCTCCCATCTCACCGCCGCTGCGGCTGCTGGCGTCGATCGAGGCGAGGATGCGGACGTCGTCGCCCGCGATCGCGTCGAGCTCGCCGCCGCCGCCCCCGCCACCGCTGAGATCCACGGCACGCTCGAGTACGATGTCGCGCCCCGCGTCCAGGTCCATCTGGCCGCCTTCCGCCTGGTTCGCGCCGGGCAGGGCGATCTGACCCTGGAGGCGAATGCTGCCGGCGAGCGACCGCAGGTCGACCTCACCGCCGTCCGCGAAGCGCGCGCCCGCGTCACGAAAGCTGCTGATCCCGTGGCCGCGCGTCCGCGAGCGCGGGCCGAGCCGGATGTCGCCGGTCGCGCTGAGTGCGATGAGGCCGCCGCCATCGCCGGTCACGTCGAGGAGGCCGCTGTCGTCGATCGTCCCCGTGCTCTCGACCACGATGACGCCGCCGCCGACGATGTCCCCGGCGGGTCGGATGAAGTCGCCTCGCGCCTTCAGCTTGCCGCGTCGGCTGATGGTGACGTCGCCGGCGTTGCGGAAGGCGAGACGGCCATCGAGCGTTCCCCCGAACTCGTAGCCGGGGATGCGAACCGTCCGCTCGATCCGCAGGGCGCGCCCGCCGAGATCGAACTCGCATCCGCCCTCGCGCATGGTGAGGTTGGCTGCCACGACGACCAGCGTGTCGGTGCACGGCCCGCTCGGCGGAGCGCAGAGGACGTCCGCCGTACTCGCCAGCGGGTTCGGGTCGCAGGTGCGGACCACCGCGCCCGCGGGACGTGCCGCCGCGAAGAGGAGGGCGGCGACGAGGAGCGCCGGCGGCGGCGGACAGGAGGCGCCGGCGCAACGGCTATAGCCGGAGGGACGCACCGCAAAGGCGCCTCAGCAAGTCGTATACCGGTCGTTCGTCGAATTATGTACGGGTTGCGGGGACGGTCGTCGGGCACGTGCGGAATAGCTCGCAGTGCTGCACGACGCCCTGCTCCCAGCGGACCCCGGTGGACGCCCCCGACGGCGCGGCCCGCGCATCTGGTCCGGTGCGGTGTGCGAGCCGCCGGGGCGGCCCTACTTGCTCGCCCGCACGGGGGTATCGTGGTGCTCGGCCTCGAGGAAGCGCTCGGCGTCGATCGCCGCCATGCAGCCGGTGCCGGCGGCGGTGATCGCCTGGCGATACGTCCGGTCCTGCACGTCGCCGCACGCGAACACGCCGGGGACGTTGGTCTCGGTCGAGCTCTTCTTCGTCACCAGGTAGCCGTACGCGTCCTGCTCGAGCTGTCCCTCGAAGATCTTGGCGTTCGGCACGTGGCCGATGGCCATGAAGACGCCGTCGGTCGCGACGCGGCGCTCCGCGCCGGTATTGACGTCGCGCAAGGTGGCCGCCGGTCACGCCGCCGGCCTGGGGATCGCCGTGGATCTCCGCGATGGTCGTGTTCCAGATGAAATCGATCTTCGGGTTGTCCATCGCCCGCTGCTGCATGATCTTCGACGCCCTGAGCTCGTGCCGCCGGTGGACGACGGTGATCTTGCGCGCGAACTTGGCGAGGAAGTTGGCCTCCTCCATCGCGGTGTCGCCGCCGCCGACGACCAGGACGTCCTTCTCCTTGAAGAAGAAGCCGTCACAGGTGGCGCAGGCGGAGACGCCGTAGCCCATCAGCCGGCTCTCGGACTCGAGTCCGAGCAGCTTGGCCGCGGCGCCGGTCGCGATGATCAGGGTGTCGCCCGTGATCGTCCGATCGTCGGCGAAGCGGAGCGCGAACGGGCGCCTGCCGAGCTCGACGGCGCTGACGTCGCCGAAGATGTACTGCGTCCCGAAGCGCTCGGCTTGCGCCTTGAACAGCTCCATGAGCTCCGGCCCGAGGATCCCCTTCGGGAATCCGGGGTAGTTCTCGACCTCGGTCGTGATGGTGAGCTGGCCGCCGGGCTGCGTCCCTTCGACCACCAGCGGCTCGAGGTTGGCGCGCGCGGCGTAGAGCGCGGCGGTGAGCCCCGCGGGACCGGACCCCAGGATGACGACCTTGAAGTGGGTGCGCTCGGCCATCCCGGAACCGTAATCATCGAGATGGCGACAATGCAACCGCGCGACGGCGCGTGTTGTCATCGCGCCCCGGCGCCACTACAGTGCCGGCCCGCATGGCCGCGCGACGCACACGGCTCTCCCACGTGGACGCGCAAGGTCGCGCCCGCATGGTCGACGTCGGCGGCAAGGCCGCAACGCGGCGGGAGGCGATCGCGGCCGCGCGCATCGTCATGCGCCCCGCGACGCTCGCGCTGATCGTCGCCGGGCGCGTGCCGAAGGGCGACGTGCTCACGGTGGCGCGGGTGGCGGGCATCGCCGGCGCCAAGGAAACGTCGCGTCTCGTCCCGCTCTGCCATCCCCTGCTGCTGACGCACGTCGCCGTCGACTTCACGCCCGACGTCGCGGCCGGCGTGCTGGCGATCGAGACGGCCGTTCGTCTCGAGGGCCGCACGGGAGCCGAGATGGAGGCGCTCACCGCCGCCTGCGTGGCGGCGCTCACCGTCTACGACATGTGCAAGGCCGTCGATCGCGACATGGAGATCACCGACGTCCGCCTGCTGCGCAAGCGCGGCGGCAAGAGCGGCGCGTACGTGCGGCACGGAGCGACGTGAGCGCCCGGCCATGCGCGTCCTCCTCAAGACGAAGCGCGACCGGGCGGTGCGCGCCGGCCACCCGTGGGTCTTCTCCGGCGCGATCGAGCGCGTCGTCGATCCCGAGACGCCCGGGACGGTGGCCGAGGTGCTGAGCGCCGACGGCCGCCTGCTCGGCCGCGGCACCTGGAATCCGCACACCAGCATCGCCGTGCGCATGCTGAGCCGCGGCGAGACGCCGGTCGACGCCGAGTTCGTGCGGCGCCGCCTCGCGACGGCCCACCGGCTGCGGGAGCTGCTGCGCGGCACCGATGCCTGGCGGCTCGTGAACGGCGAGGGCGACGGCCTGCCCGGCGTCGTGGTCGATCGCTACGCCGACTTCCTGGTGGCGCAGTTCCTCACCGCGGGGGCGGAGCGCCTGAAGCCCTGGGTGGTCGCCTCGCTCGCGACCCTGTGCCGGCCGCGCGGCATCTTCGAGCGCAGCGACGGCAACGTGCGGCGCGCCGAAGGCCTCGGGGCGGCCGTCGGCGTGCTCGCGGGCGAGGCGCCGCCGCCCGCCATCCTCATCAGCGAGAGCGGCCGCCGCCATCACGTCGACGTGCGCGGCGGGCAGAAGACGGGCTTCTTCCTCGACCAGCGCCCGAACCGCGATCTCACGGCGTCGCTCGCGGCCGGCCGCCGGACGCTGAACCTGTTCGCCTACACGGGCGCCTTCACGATCGCGGCGCTGCAGGGCGGGGCGGCGCACGTGGTCACGGTCGAGAGCTCCGCGGCGGCGCTGGCCGAGGCCGAGCGCGGCCTCGCGTTGAACGGCTGCGAGGCGGGGCGGGCCACCTTCGTGCGCGCCGAGGTGCCGGCCTACCTGCGCGGCGAGGTCGGGCCGGTCGATCTGGCGATCGTCGACCCGCCGCCCTTCGCGCGCCGTCGCGCCGATCGCGAGCGCGCCCTCGCCGGCTACAAGGACGTCAATCTCGGCGTGCTGCGCCACGCGGCGCCCGAGGCGCTGGTGATGACGTTCAGCTGCTCGCAGCACGTCGAGGCCGACGCGTTCCAGCAGGCGGTCGCGGCGGCCGCGGCCGACGCGGAACGCGGCTGTCAGATCCTTGCGCGTCTCGGCCCGGGTCTTGACCATCCGCAAGGTCTGGCGCATCCCGAAGGACGCTACCTCAAGGGACTCCTCCTGCGGGTGACATCATGAAGCTGCTCGCGTCGCTCGGCCTCTGGCTGGTGATCGTGCTCACCTGTCCGCTCTTGTTCGTCGGGGCCCTCGTCCTCTGGGCGGTGACCCTGCCGTTCGACCGGCGTCTGCGCGCGCTGCACCTCTACACGTGCGCCTGGGCGTCCTTGTACACGTACGTGTTCCCCTACTGGACGGTGCTGGTCCGCCATCGTGAGCGGATCCGGGACGGCGCGAGGTACGTGCTGGTCGCCAACCATCAATCGCTGCTCGACATCCTCGTGCTCTTCCGGCTCTACACGCACTACAAGTGGGTCTCGAAGATCGAGATCTTCCGCGTCCCGTTCGTCGGCTGGAACATGACGCTGAACCGCTACATCGCCATCCGGCGGGGCGACCGGGCGGATGCCAGCCGCATGATGAAGGCCTGCGGCGACACGCTGGACGGCGGCAGCTCGATCATGATCTTCCCCGAGGGCACGCGCTCGCCGACCGGCGCCATCCGCGACTTTCGTCACGGCGCCTTCACGCTGGCCTTCAATCATCGGGTGCCGGTCCTGCCGATCATCGTCGACGGCACGCTCGACGCGCTGCCGAAGCATGGCCTCACCCTGCGCGAGCGCGCGGACATCGTCATCGAGGTGCTGCCGCCGATCGACTCCGCCGGGTTCGCCAGCGCCGATGCGCTGCGCGAGCACGTACGCGACGTGATGGTGAGCGAGCTGGCGCGCATCCGCGCCGGACGGTGCGGCGAGCCGCACCAGCGCCTGGCGCAGCGCGCGAGCTAGCGCCCCGAGGCGCCCGCATGGGCGCCACCCGCGCGCACGGCCATGCCCGCCGCCTCGCCCGGCGACCCGGCCGCCGGGAGCAGGCCATGCACCGCGGCGAGGACGCGCGCCGGGTCCGAGCGCCGCATGTAGTCTGCCGCCTGATCGATCCACCGCACGATGCCGTCCGCATCGACGAGGATGGTGGTGGGAATGGGCAGCGGGATGATCAGCCCCGGCTTCGGCGCGAAGTTCCGCGGGTTGCGGAGACCGTACCGATCGACGATCGCGAGCGCCGGATCGGGCAGCATCACGGCATGCAGGCCGTGTTTCGCGCGGCCGGCGCGGATCTGCGCGGCGGTGTCGGCGCAGACGGTGACGATGCGCACGCCGAGGGCGTCGAGCTCGGGGCGGAGATCCTCCCAGCGCCGCAGCTCGGCAACGCAGTAGGGACACCAGTGGCCGCGGAAGAACTTGAGCAGGAAGGCGTGGCCGCGGAGGCTCGCGAGGTCGAACACCCGTCCGTCGTCGGCGGGAGCGACGACGTCGATGATCCGTCCGCCGACCGACACGGCGGGGGGCGCGGCGCGCTGGCCGCTCGCCGCGAAGAGCGCGAGGAACGCCGCGCCTCCGAGTGCCGCGAGCGCGCCCGCGACGGCGCCGGCGATCCCCGCGCCCGCGGCGAGGGCTACCACGCCGCCCGCGACCCCGAGGCCGTTCGCCACGACGTAGGGCGTCGCGTCGCGCGGCAGGCGAACGCGCCTCGCCAGGTGCAGCCAGCGCACGCCGGCGCCGATCACCAGCGCGGCCGCGGAGATGCCGAGCATCGTCGACCCCATGTTGCCCTCCAATTACGTACAGTGTACGTAAACCAGCGCTCCAGAGCCGGGTCAAGGAGGTCATGGGACGGCCGCGGAAATTCTCGCGCGAGCAGCTGCAGGCGGCGGCGCTGGCGCTCGTCGACGCGCAGGGGATCGACGGCCTCACGATGCGGGCGCTCGCGGCCCGGCTCGGGACCGGCGCGATGACGATCTACGGCCACGTGCGGAGCCGCGCCGACCTCGAGGTGCTCGTCGTCGACGCCATCGTCGGCGGGGCGGCGTGGCCGTCGGCGCGCCGTCGCGACTGGCGCGCGGACACCCGCGCGATCGCGACGGCGATGTGGCGGGCCGTGCGCGCGCACCCGCGCGCGATTCCCCTGATCCTCACCCGCCGGACGCGCTCGGCGGCGGCGCTGGCCGCCGCCGAGGCGCTGCTCGCGGCCCTGGCGCGCAGCGGCCGGTCGGGGCCGCGCCTGCTCGTCGCGTTCCGTGCCGTGTCCGCCCTGGTGATGGGGTTCGCGCAGGTGGAGCTGGCCGGCCCGCTCGCGGTCCAGGCCGGTGAGTCGTCCCGCGCGGCGATCGGACGCGTGCGGGCGCTCCCGGCCGACGCCTTTCGGCATCTGATCGACGTCGCGGGCGCCGCGCGCGCCAGCGACCCCGAGACCGAGTTCCGGCGCGGCCTCGATCTGCTGCTCGCCGGCTTGCGGCGCTAGGAGCCAGGCGGGCCGCGGCTCGTCCCGGTTGTCAGGCGCGCTCGTCTTCGCGTAGCGTGCCCGCATGGACCAGTTCGAGGGGCGGGTCGCCGTCGTGACCGGCGGGGGCGGCGGCATCGGTGCCGCGTTGGCGGAAGCGTTCGGCGCGCGCGGCGCGCGCGTCGTGCTCGCGGACCTGCAGCTCGACGCCGCCGAGGCGGTCGCGGCGCGGCTGCGCGCACGGGGCGCGGAGGCGATCGCGGTGCGGACCGACGTCACGAGTCGTGACGCCGTCGAGGCGCTGGCGACGGAGACGATCGCGCGCTTCGGTGCGGTGCACATCCTCTGCAACAACGCCGGGGTGGCCACCTTCGGCGAGATCGTCACCGCCACCCCGGCGGACTGGGAATTCACGATGCGGGTGAACTTCTGGGGCGTGGTCTACGGCGTCGAGGCGTTCGTGCCGCGGCTGCTCGCCCACGGCCAGGGGGGACACATCGTGAACACCGCGTCGATGGCGGGGCTCGTCGGCATGCAATGGCTCGGGGTCTACTGCGCGTCGAAGTTCGCCGTCGTCGGTCTCAGCGAGGCGCTGCACCGCGAGCTGAAGCCGCGCGGCGTCGGCGTCAGCGTCCTCTGCCCGATGATCGTCGAGACGGGCATCAACGAGAACTCCGTCACCCGCCGGCCCGCGGAGTTGCGCAACGCCGGCGAGCCCGTGATCCCGCCGGCCGCCGCGATGCTCGGCAGCACCATCAAGGCCGACGAGGTCGCGCGACGGGTGGTGCGGGCGATCGAGCGCAAGGATCTGTACGTGCTGACGCATCCCGAGCAGCGCGAGATCCTGAAGCGCCGCTGGGTGCGCCAGGACGCCATGTTCGAGCCCGAGACCTGGTGACGTCGGGGACCCTTCGGATGGACCGGCCGACGCAGGAACGACTCGCGGCGCGCCTCCGGGCGCTGCGGCAGGCGCGGACGACGGATCTCGCGGATCGGAGCTACCGGGTGCCGGCGAGCGACTACACCAGCGACGCGATCCTCGCGGCGGAGGTGTCGGGCCCCCTCGTCGGGGGCCCGCTGTTGGCGGGACTGAGCGGCGACGCCGCGGCGCCGGGCGACTGGTTCAGCTTCGAGGGTTGCGGCCGCTCCGCCGTGGTGTGGCGGGGGGCGGACGGGCGGCTCCGCGCGTTCGTCAACGCGTGCCGACATCGCGGCATGCGGATCGCCAGCGGCCGCGGCCGTGCCGAGCGCGCGCTCGTCTGCCCGTACCACTCGTGGAGCTACGACGGCGAGGGACGTCTCGCCGCGATGCCGGGCAAGGCCGGGTTCGCCGACGTCGCCCACGACGAGCTGCGCCTCGCGGTCCTCCCGGTGCACGAGGAGGCGGGCCTCGTGTACGTCGGCTTCACGCCGGGTACGGACGTCGCGGCGCCGCTCGGCGGCGCCGAACGCGAGCTCGCGGGCTTCGCTCTCGCGTCCTATCGTCCGGTCGAGCGCCGTGAGCACCGCTTCGCGACCAACTGGAAGCTCACGATCGACTCGTTCATGGAGGCGTACCATCTGCACGCGCTGCACGCGGACACGTTGCGGCCGATCTTCCACGGCAACCTCTCGGCGTTCGACGCCTTCGGTCGCAACAGCCGCATCGTGGGCGTCCGCCGCTCGTTCGACGACTGGCGAGAGGGCGAGAGCCTGCTCCCGCACGTCACCTTGCTCTACCAGATGTTCCCGAACGCCGTCCTCATCCACCAGCAGGATCACGTCGAGCTCTACCAGGCGTTTGCCGACCCGGGCGATCCGCACGCGTGCGACGTGCGCGTCACTCTCTACGCGCCGCGGGCGCCCGGAACGGACGACGAGCGGGCCTACTGGCGGAAGAACCTCGACATGATCGATCACGTCACGACCACCCAGGACTTCGCGGCGTGCGCGACGATCCAGTCCAACCTGCGCGCCGGCGCGATCCCGTTCCTGATCCTCGGCCGCAACGAGCCCGCGGTCGCGCACTTCCACCGTACGCTGCATCGGGTCCTCGATCGCGCCGCGACCGGCTGCGCGTAGCCATGCCGGACGCCGCGGCGCCTGCCAGGATCGACGTCGCGTGTCGTCGTCGGCGCCGATCAAATCGTGGCCGGTCGACGAGCGGCCGCGCGAGAAGCTCCTCATGCGCGGGCCGGAGCAGCTGAGCGATGCGGAGCTGCTCGCGGTCGTGCTGCCGACGGGCGCGGGCGCCGGCGGCCCGGTCGAGCGCGGGCGCGCCCTGCTCGCGCGCTTCGGCTCGCTCCGCCGCGTGCTCGGCGCCACGTCGCGGGCGCTCGCCGAGGTGCCCGGGCTCGGCCCGGCGCGGGTGGCGCTGCTGCGCGCCGTCGGCGAGCTGGCGCGCCGCGCCGCGGAGCAGCGCGTGGCGCCGCACGCGCCGCTCCGCACCAGCGCCGAGGTGTACCGCCACTGCGGTGCGCGCCTCGCCGCGCTCCGCAAGGAGCAGTTCCACGTGCTCCTCCTCGACGGCAAGAATCGCCTGCTGAAGGACGTGCGCATCTCGGAAGGCTCGCTCACCGCCTCGCTGGTGCACCCGCGCGAGGTCTTCGTGCCCGTGATCGAGGAGTCGGCGGCCGCGATCATCCTGGTGCACAACCACCCGAGCGGTGACCCGACGCCGAGCGCCGAGGACGTCGCCATCACGCAGCGCCTGCGCCAGGTGGGCGAGCTGATGGGCGTCGCCGTGCTCGACCACGTGGTGATCGGCGACGGCCGCTACGTCAGCTTCGCCGACGAGGGGCTCTAAACGGGGGACGCCGCGCGGCGGGCGGCGGAATCAGAACGGGATGTCGTCGTCGGTGCTGCTGGCGCCGCCCGGCATCTCGTCCGGCAGCGGTGGGGGTGCCCCCGCGCCGCTCCCGCGTCCCTGGCCCGCACCGCCGCCGAGGAAGCGCACCTGCTGCGCGATGATCTCGGTCATGTAGCGCTTGTTGCCGTCCTTGTCGTCGTAGCTGTGGGAGCGGATGGCGCCTTCCACGTATACCTGGCGACCCTTGGCGAGGTACTGCCCGCAGTTCTCGCCCTGCTTTCCCCACACCACGATGTTGTGCCACTCGGTGCGTTCCTGCTTGTGGCCCTCGGCGTCGTTCCAGACCTCGCTGGTGGCGAGCGGGAACTTGCAGACCGCCTTGCCGCTGCCGGTGAAGCGCACCTCCGGATCCTTCCCGAGATTCCCGACCAGAATGACCTTGTTGACGGACATGCGACCCTCCTGCGGCGACCTCCGCGACGATTAACAGCCAGGGTCCGACCCGTCAACGACGCCGAATACGCACCTTTGACAACGCCCCGGCCGGCTCGGTACGATTTTTCAGGCGCGTCGAAAAGCGTTGGCTGGGGAGGTCATGGTGATCCTCGGGGCCGTCAGGTTGATCATCTTCGCCGTCGACACCGTGCTCTGGATTCCGGTGGTCCTGCTCGCCTCGCTCTACGACCGCGACGCATGCCTCGCCTTCCGCATCTCCCGGTGGTGGGCCTGGACGAACCTGAGGCTGGTCGGCGCGCGGGTCACGGTCGAAGGGCTCGAGCACCTCGACCCGCGCACCTCCTACGTCTTCGTCTCCAACCACCGCAGCAACCTCGACGTGCTGGCGCTGCTGGTCGCGTTGTGGGATTTTCAGCTGCGATGGGTGGCGAAGGAGGAGCTGTTCCGTATCCCCCTCTTCGGTTGGGCGCTGCGGGCGCTGAAACAGGTCCTGGTGAACCGCGCCGACCACGCGCAGGCGCTCGCGAGTCTCGCCGCGGCCAAGCAGCGCATGCACGACGGCATCTCGGTCGTGTTCTTCCCGGAGGGCACGCGCGACGGGGGGACGATGCTGCCGTTCAAGAAGGGCGGATTCGTCTTCGCGCTCGAGACGGCCGCCCCGATCGTGCCGATCGGCATCAGCGGCACGGAGCGCCTGCTGCCACGGGCGGCGTGGACGGTACAGCACGGCGGCGACGTGCGCGTCGCGATCAGTCCCCCGATCCCGACCACCGGCCTGTCGCGCGACGATCGCGACGCGCTGCTTGCCGAGGTGCGGGCGGTGATCGCGAGCTGCGTCGAACGGTTGGACGGCCGCGCCGTCCATGCGGCGGCGCCGGGCTCGGTGCCGACGGCCGGCGTGCGCTCTCCCGCGACACCCTGACCATACGCCCGCGGCTGACCATACGCCCGCGGCTGTGCCGGACGATGACCGACGCCTTGCGCATCGTGCCCCTCGGGGGCCTCGGTGAGATCGGCCTCAACATGCTCCTGGTCGAGTACGGCGACCGCGCCGTCGCGATCGACTGTGGGGTGATGTTCCCCGAGGCCTCGATGATGGGGGTCGACCTCGTGATCCCCGATGTCTCGTACCTGCGCGACCGGCCGGAGCGGCTGCAGGGCATCGTCCTGACGCACGGCCACGAGGACCACATCGGCGCGCTCCCGTTCGTCGCGCGCGATCTGGCGGTGCCGACGTACGCCACGCCCTTCGCGCACGCGCTGATCGAGCAGAAGGTGCAGGAGCACCGGATCGCCTTGCCGCTCGAGCGATTCAAGGCCGGCGACTCGTGGCGCGTCGGGCCGTTCGAGATCGAGGCGGTCCACATCACGCACAGCATCGTCGACGCCGTCGGGCTCGCGATCCGCACCCCGCTCGGCACCATCGTGCACACCGGGGACTTCAAGTTCGACCAGACGCCGCTCGACGGCCGGCCGAGCGATCTGGCGCGCTTCGCGGCCCTCGGCGACGGCGGCATCCTGGCGCTGCTCTCCGACTCGACGAACGTCGAGCGGCCCGGCGTAACCCCGTCGGAGCGCAGTCTCGCTCCGAAGCTCGAGGCGGCGTTCCGTCGCGCCCGCGGGCGCGTGCTGGTGTCGACGTTCGCCTCGCACCTGCACCGTATCCAGCAGGTGCTCGATCTTTCGGCGCGGGCGGAGCGGCGCGTCGCCATCGTGGGACGCGGCATGGTGCAGAACGTCGCGACCGGCGAGCGCCTCGGCTATCTGCGCGTGCCACCCGGCCTGCTCGTCGATCTCGCGGAGGCGCAGAAGCTGCCGCCCGAGCGCGTCACCCTGCTCTCGACCGGCAGCCAGGCCGAGCCGCTCTCCGCGCTCACGCGCATCGCCATGAACGACCACAAGCAGGTGCAGATCGGCCCGGGAGACACCGTCATCTTCTCGTCGAAGATGATCCCCGGCAACGAGAAGCCGATCTTCGACGTCATCAATCACCTGCATCGCCGCGGCGCCGAAGTGCTCTACGAGACCACCGCCGATCTGCACGTCTCCGGGCACGCCAGCCAGGCGGAGCTGGCGCTCATGCTCAACTTGACCCGGCCGCGCTACTTCGTCCCCATCCACGGGGAGTATCGGCACCTCGCGCGCCACGCGGCGCTCGCCGTCCAGGTCGGCCTCGCCGCCGAGGACTGCTTCATCCTGGAGGACGGCGACGTCCTGGAGATCGACGGCGCCGGCGCGCGTCGCAGCGAGCCGATCGCGGCCGGACGGGTGTTCGTCGACGGCAAGGGCGTGGGCGACGTCGGCGACGTCGTCCTGCGCGACCGCCGGCATCTCTCCGACGGCGGGATGGTCCTCGCCATCCTCGCCGTCAACCAGCAGACCGGCACCATCATCTCCGGTCCCGACCTGATCTCGCGCGGCTTCGCCATCGAGGACGAGAGCCAGGCCTATCTCGAGCGCGCGAAGGAGGTCGTGCTGGAGGCGCTGGCGGCGCTCGCGCCCGAATCGCGCACCGTGCCCGCCGAGGTGAAGGAGGAGATGCGCAAGGCGCTCCGCCGGTACTTCAAGAAGACGCTCGAGCGACGCCCGGTCGTGCTGCCGTTCGTGATGGAGCTATGACGGCCACGCCGGCGGGCCCTCCATCGCTCGAGGTCGTCGCGGTCGACCACATCTACCTGGCGGTGCGGGACCTGCCGCGCTCCGTCGCGTTCTACGATCCGGTGATGCGCCTCCTCGGCTTCAAGAAGGGAACGGGGGCGATCGCCGGCGAGCCGCACGCGCACTACTTCAACCGCGTCACGCAGTACAGCATCCGGCCGGCGCGCGGCGGCGCGCACGACCCGTATCGCCCGGGGCTGCACCACCTCTGCTTCCGTGTCGCGACGCGCGCCGACGTCGACGCTGCGACGACCGCGCTCCGCACCCTCGGCATCGCGGCCAGCGAGCCCGCGCTCTACCCGGAATACGCCGCCGACTACTACGCGACGTTCTTCGCCGATCCCGACGGCATCCGGCTCGAGATCGTGGCGCACCGCCGCATGCGGTCGCTGATCCGCGACCACTGGGACGAGCTCACGGAGTTCGAGGATCCGGTGCGCAAGGCCGGGCTGGCCTGAGGGCGCGGACCCGACGCCGGCGGTTTCGTCTCGGCAATCGTCCGCCCGTGCGGGGCGCCTCCGTCCCGCGGCTCGTCCATGCTGCGGCCATGGACACGCTCGCCCTTGCCGCGCTGGTGCTCTCGACCGCCCTCTCCATGCTGACGGTGCCGGATTTGCAGCTGCACGACCTCGTCGAGCCGACGGTACAAGCCGCCCTCGCGACACCGTTCGTGCTGACGGCCCTCGTCGCGATGCGGATCGCCGCGGCGCCGCCGATCTGGGAACGCCGTCTGCTGGCGCTCTTCCTGGTCGCGATGCCGGCGGTCTACCTGGGCTCGCTGGCGCTCCACGGTGGCGGTCGCGGCTGGCTCGGGGTCGAGCTGGCGGGGCAGGCGGCCTTCGCGGTGATCGCGCTCGCCGGGCTCCGTCGGAGCTGGGTGCTCGTCGCCGGCCTGGCGGCGCACGGGCTCCTGTGGGACCTCTGGCACCACGGCCGCACGCCCTTCATGCCCGACTGGTACGCGACCGGGTGTCTCGCCGTCGACGTCGGATACGCGCTCTACGCCGCGAGCCGCGTCCGCGCGTGGGACGCCGCCACGGCGGCCGAGCCGTACGCGAGCCCATCGTACGCGTCCCGCGTGTCACCGCTCGCCTCGTGAGCCCGAGCCGCCGGCGGCCGCTGGCGCGGCACTTGCGCTTTCCGCGCCGATCGTGACAATGCTGCTCGCTGGGTTGGGAGGCGTCCGTGGGGCGGGGTGCACGAGTAGCACGGCAGGCGGAGGAGAAGCGTCGCGGCGCGTCGACCTTGTGGCACGAGGTCGAGGCCGTCTTCGCGATTGCCGGGGCATGCTACCTGGCGATCAGCTTCCTCACCTATTCGCCGTCGCATTCCGGATCGAATGCCGGAGGGCCCGTCGGGTATCTCCTGGCCGACCTCTTCGTCGCGGCGTTCGGGGTCGCCGCCTTCCTCGTGCCGGCATCGATCGCGTTGGTCGCGACGCTCGTGTTGCGCGGCGTGCCCATCGCCCTGTCGTTGACGCGTGGGGGCGCGTTGACGGCGCAGCTCCTGCTCGTGGCGACGGCGCTGGCGGTCGCGCGCGGTCCGGGGCACGAGGCGGCGGCGGGCGGATGGATCGGCGGTCTGCTCGCCTTCGAGCTGCGCCGCCTCTTCAGCACCGCGGGCGCCGTCATGATCGTGCTGACGGGGCTCCTGCTGAGCGCGATGATCGTCACCGGCGGCTCCCTGGTGGGCGGTGTGCGGAGCATGGCGCGACGCGCGGCCGGCGCGGGGCAGGCGCTCGGCGCGAGTGCGCGGCGGCTGTGGCCGCGTCGGTCGGAGGACGCCTCCGAGGTCCCGCCGATCGCGCCGGTCCGCGCTCGCGAGCGCGACGCCCGCGGGCGCGAGCCGCGCGAGGGCGAGCCGCGCGAGCGCGAGGCGAACGCCCGTGAGCGCGAGCTGCGGAAGAGCCGGGTGCCGGCGCCGCCGCCCATCCTGGTGAACGAGCCCGAGCCGAAACCGGACAAGGGCGCCAAGAAGGAGTCCAAGGCGCTCAAGCAGGAGGAGTTCCAGTTCGCGCCCGGCGCGCACTACGAGCTGCCGCCGCTCAGCTTCCTCGACGCGCCCGTCGACACGGGCGTGCGCATCGACGAGGACGCGCTGATCGCGAGCTCGCGTATCCTGCAATCGAAGCTCGCCGACTTCGGCGTCGAGGGAAAGGTCGTCGCCGTCCGCCCCGGTCCGGTGATCACCACCTTCGAGTTCGAGCCCGCGCCGGGCGTCAAGGTGAACCGCATCGTGACGCTCGCCGACGACCTCTCGATGGCGCTGCGCGCGCACAGCGTCCGCATCCTCGCGCCGATCCCGGGCAAGCCGGTCGTCGGCATCGAGGTGTCGAACCCGCGGCGCGAGAAGGTCTATCTGCGCGAGATCATCGCAGAGCGAGCAGTACCAGCGCTCGGAGTCGAAGCTCACGCTCGCGCTCGGCAAGGACACGACGGGCAACACCCACGTCGCCGACCTCGCGAAGATGCCGCATCTCCTCATGGCCGGCGCGACCGGCACCGGCAAGTCGGTGTCGCTGAACGCCATCATCATGAGCGTGCTCTACAAGGCGAGCCCCGCCGACGTGCGCTTCATCATGATCGATCCGAAGATGCTCGAGCTGTCGATCTACGACAACATCCCGCACCTGCTCGTCCCGGTCGTCACCGATCCGAAGAAGGCGGCGTACGCGCTCGCCAACGTGATGCAGCAGATGGACGCGCGCTACCGCATGCTGCGCGACAAGGGCGTGCGGAACATCGACAGCTACAACCGCATGCTCGCGCGCCGAGGCGGCGGAGAAGCGCGCCGGCGTGATCGAGCTGACGACGCCGGAGAATCCGGAGGACGAGGAGTGGACGCGCGCCCATCGAGGCGCCGCCGATCGGGCGAGCACGATCGTCCACGAGCACCTGCCGCGCATCGTGATCATCGTCGACGAGCTCGCGGACCTCATGATGACGGTCGGCCGCGACGTCGAGGAGTCGATCACGCGCCTCGCCCAGAAGGCGCGCGCCGCCGGCATCCATCTGATTCTCGCCACGCAGCGGCCGTCGGTCGACGTCATCACCGGCCTCATCAAGGCGAACTTTCCCGGCGCGCATCTCGTTCCAGGTGACGTCGCGCATCGACTCGCGCACCATCCTCGACGCGATCGGCAGCGAGCGCCTGCTCGGCGAGGGCGATTGCCTCTTCCTGCCGCCCGGCACGGCGCGCCTGACGCGCATCCACGGCGCCTACGTCTCCGAGGAGGAGATCCAGCAAGGTCGTCGAGTTCTGGAAGAAGCAGGGCGGACCGCAGTACCAGCATGGAGCTGCTCGAGGGCCACGACGACGAGGCGGGGGAAGGCGACGCGGAGGACGATCTGCACGACGAGATGTACGACCAGGCGGTGCGCGTGGTCACCGAGAGCCGGCAGGCGTCGATCTCGTGGCTGCAGCGCCGTCTACGCGTCGGCTACAACCGCGCGGCGCGCATGATCGAGCGCATGGAGCGCGAGGGCGTCGTCTCATCGGCCGAGGGCGCGCGCCCGCGTGAGGTGCTCGCGCGCCGCATCGACGACGACTGACCCCCGGGCTTCAGCGGCGCCCGCCGTCGCGCTACAATCGCGCGCATGACGAGCGGTCGCATCGGGAGACGGTCGGCGCGGGCGGCAACGCTCGTGGGCGCGCTGGCGCTCGGCGCCCTCTGTCTCGCTCCCGTCCGGGCCCTGGCGCATCAGGATCACGCGGCTCCCGGGGCGGCGCAGGGTGCGCATGCCGCGTCGTCATCGGCGGCCGCGCCGCCGGCCGACGCCTCGGAGGCGTGTCCACCCGCGGCGCAGATCGCGCAGCGGCTGCAGGCGCGTTACGACTCGACCAAGAACTTCCGCGCCGACTTCCGTCAGGAGACGACGATCGTCTCGGTCGGGCAGGGCGAGGAGGCGTTCGGCACCGTCGTCTTCATGAAGCCCGGGCGCATGCACTGGGAGTTCCAGACGCCGCAGCGGCAATCGATCATCGCCGACGGGACGACGCTCTGGATCTACCAGCCCGCCGACCGGCAGGTGCTGAAGGCGCCCTTCACCGCCGCCTTTGCATCGAGCACCCCGGTCTCCTTCCTGACCGGCGTCGGGCGGATCAAGGACGACTTCACCGTCGAGCCCGATCCACGCGGCTGCAATGCGCAACGGCTGTACGTGAAGCTGGTGCCGAAGGGCGACCAGTCGATGGGCGCCTTGACCCTGGCGGTGGCCCGACGCGACGTACGACATCGTGGAGGCGGCGATCACGGATCCGGTCGGCAACCTCACGACGCTCAGCTTCTCCAACGTGACGCGCAACGTCGCGCTCGGCGATGACGAGTTCCGCTTCGTCCTGCCCGAGGGCACCGACGTGGTGGCCGCGCCGAGCGGCGGGGCGGCGCCCTGAGCCGGTGGCCGCCGCCGCCCGGGCCTGCTAGGTACGGCACATGCCTTCGTTCGACGTCGTCTCCAAGGTCGATCTCCAGGAGGTCGACAACGCGCTCAACCAGACGCGCAAGGAGGTGGCGCAGCGCTACGACCTGAAGGACGCGAAGACCGAGATCGGCTGGGACCAGAAGGAGCTCGTCATCACCTCCGCGGACGACTTCAAGGTGAAGGCGGTCGTGGACATCCTGCAGTCGAAACTGGTGCGCCGCAATGTCCCGATCAAGAACCTCGAGTACGGCAAGGTCGAGCCGGCGGCCGGCGGCCGCGCGCGGCAGACGATCACCGTGCTTCAGGGCATCGACTCGGACAAGGCGCGCGAGATCACGAAGATGGTGAAGGCCTCGGGTGTCAAGGTGCAGGCGCAGATCCTCGAGGACCAGGTGCGGGTGAACGGCAAGAAGCGGGACGACCTGCAGGCGATGATCCAGGCGCTGCGCGCCGCCGATTACGGGATCGCGCTGCAGTTCGTGAACTTCCGCGAGTGACGCGCGGCGCTCCCGCGGCGCGCGCCCGCCGCGCCCGTGTCAAGGACGGCCGCCCCGAGAACACGCACCCGCTGAACCGCGGGCCGCGGCAGGATCGCATCCCGCTCTTCGAGTCGTATCTGCGCTTCGCGGAGGCGCTGGCCCGCTGCTCGCCGGAGCGCGACCGCGCGCGCGGGCTGCGTCCTGGTCAGCTTCAACCTCGAGCGCGTCCTCGGCGCCGGGTTCTCCGGCGGCGCGGCGACGGCGCTCGGACGGGCGCGGGGCGCGGCCGCGCGGCGGCAGCCACCTGCATGCGGAGGAGCACGCGCTCCTCATCGCCGGCGCCGTCGAGAAGGACAAGCTGATGTTCGTGACGCGAGGCGCCTTGCTATCTGTGCGCGGTGCGCGCGATCAACAGCGGCGTGAGCCACGTCTACTACCGCCATCGCGGTCCGCACCCGGCCGAGGGCGTCGAGCTGCTGCGGCGCGCCGGCAAGACGGTCGCTGCAGTATCCCTCCTGGCGGCCGCGCGTCGGTACGCCGACGCATGCCGCCGCGGCTGCCGTCGCGCCTCACGCTGCCGGATGCGTACCAGCGCTTCGCCGAGGCGCTGGCGCTGCGCTCGACCGACGGCTCGCAGAAGGTCGGCTGCGTCGTCGTCTCGCCGACCTCGAGCGCGTGCTCGGCGTCGGCTACAACGGCGGCGCCGCGGGCGATCAGCGATCGCGACTTCATCCCCTCCGATCGCAGCGGCTACGTCCACGCCGAGGAGAACGCGCTCCTCAAGGCGGGCGCGATCGAGAAGGACAAGATCATGTTCATCACGCACACGCCGTGCGTGATGTGCGCCAAGCGCGCCATCAACAGCGGCGTCGCCAAGGTCTACTGCCGCCAGCCGAACGTCCGCGGCGACGCCATGGGCGTCGAGGTGCTGCGACGCGCCGGCAAGGAGGTGATCTGGTGGCACGAGGCCGGCGATCGTCGCGCGTACGGCCGATGTCCGCGCCGCCGTGCCGTGCTGTTCGACATCGGCGACACGCTGGTCAGCGTCCCGCCGTCGGTCCCGGCCGGCGCATCGCGGAGGCGCTCGGCCTGAGCCGCGAGCAGGGGCGGACGATCGGCGCGTGGATCTTCCGGGAACCCTTTGCGTCGCCGCGCGCGCTGGCGGCGCGCATCCGCGAGCGCCTCGATGTCGGCGGCGCACGCTCGCCGATCGACGTCGACGCGACGCTCGCCGCCATCTGGCGAGGCGCAGGAGGCGGAGCCCGTCGAGCTGCCGGCGGGCCACCGCGTGCGTCGCCGCGGTACGCGAGCACGGGCGCGCGCGTCGGCGTCGTCTCCAACATCTGGGCGCCGTACGAGGCGGGGTTCCGCCGCGCGTGTTCTCGCATCGTCCGCCCTGATCGAGAGCTGGCACCTGAGCTACCGCGCCGGGGTCGCCAAGCCCGACGCGGCGCTCTTCCACGCGGCGCTGCGCGCGCTCGACGTCCCGGCCGCGGGTACCGATCATGGTCGGCGACAGCCTCGACAAGGACATCCTGCCCGCGCTCGCGCTCGGCATGCGCGCCATCTGGATCCCCGCGCCGGCCGACGAGACGCGTCCACCGGGCGATGCGCCGGGGGCCGTCCCCGACCGCCACCGGGCCGCTGCTCCGGCGGGCGCGCTCGTCGCCCACGACCTCGCCGCCGCCCGCGACCGGCTGCTCGAACTTCTCGGCGCGCCGGTGTAGAGGCTCGGACATGCACATCACCCGCGTCGAATCGTTCGGAGTCGACGGATCTCTTCGCGGCGCTCCGTCGCGTCACGCTGCACGACCGTCCCTTCAGCCTGCCGTACGCGCGCGCCGACCTCACCCTGCTGCAGGGCTTCCCGCCCGACGAGCTCGTGCCGGCGCAACGCTACGTGAAGCGCTCCGAGCTCGCGAAGATCGCCCGCCTCGCCGCCGCGCTGCGCGAGCACGACGTCGACATCTTCGCGCTGCGCGGCTTCGTGCGCTTCTGGAGCCCGGAGGGTCCGCCCGACGGCATGGACATCCTGCCGCCGGTGGTCGAGTGCTCGCGCGAGCCCGCCGGCCCGTGCGTGAAGCTCATCAACGACGGCATGCATCGGGTGTACTCCGCGCGCGCGGCCGGCCGGCCGATCACGGTGGTGTACGTGGCCGGGGTGCCCGACGACACGCCATACTACGCCTTTCCGAATCCGGCGGGCTGGAGCGGGGTCGAGGAGATCGACGAGATCTCGGAGCGCTACGAGAAGAAGCACTACCGGTCGGAGCCGCACCGCGCGCTCTACCGCGACTTCAATACCGCCTTTCGCAGCGCCACGGGCTTCCGGCCGCGCGTCGTGGAGGCCTGACGGCGGGGAGGGGGCGTGCCCTTCGATTTCAGCCGCGAGTGGCCGTTCTTCCCGGACGACGAGAAGCTCCGTATCCTCGCGCCGCGCGCCAACGTCGCGATCCTCATCGGCCACAGCGCCATGGAGGTCGGCGGCGCCGCCAAGGTCGATCCGCCGCTCGCCGCGCTCCTCGAGCGCCTGCCGCCGGCGCTGCGCGCCGGTGACGTCGCCGCGATCGGCACCATCGCGACGCTGCGCGATGGGGTGGAGCGGGTGGTGCAGAACCTGCTCACGAACCCGTACATCACGGTCCTGGTGCTGTGCGGCGACGACTCGCCGGTCTTCTTCCCGCTCGAGGGCATTCGCTGTCTCCACGGCCGCGGCGTCGACGAGGATCGGCACGTGCTGGCGGAGGACGCCGGCGGTCGGGCGGCCAGGGTGTTCGCGCGCGACGCGTTGGCGACCCTGTCGCACGAGGAGATCGCCTGCTTCCGCCGCCGCGAGCTGCGGATCGTCGATCTGCGCGGCCCGCTCGATCCCGCCGTCTTCTTCGCCGACGTGGCGCGGGAGCTTCCGGCCCTCGTCCGTCCGGTCGCGGAGCCGTCATGGGCGGTGCTGCAGGAGATCGATCCCTATCGCTGGCGGCCGCGGACCATCCAGGTCCCCGCGGGCGACCTGCCCGCGACGTCCGGGTACCGGCTGTCGCAGCGGCCGGCGGTCGTGCTCCTCGAGAGCGAGCCGCCGGGGGCGTTCGGTGCCGTCGTGTCGAGCGGGAAGGCCGACGGCCGGGCGCAGCGGCTGATCCACGACGTCCTGCGTCAGGGGCTGGTGTCGGCCGCCGACCCCGGTGCCGCGGCGCGCCTCGCGTCGCTCGTGCTGGCGGCGGAGCGAACGGTGCTCGCGAGCGAGTTCCCCGACGATGCGCGCCGCCTGGGCTGGGAGGTGCCGGTTGCCGCCGCCGGCGCGGCGCGCGGCGCGCGCCCGGCTCGTCCTTCACCGTTGCGTCTCGATCCGACCGGCTTCTTCAAGATCCGCGTCGTCTACGAGCAGGGGACGCTCGCCGCCGACTACCACGAGGCGGGCGGGCGGCACGTCGAGACGCTGGTCGCGCGCCGGGCCGAGGATCTGCTGGCGCTGATCGCCGTCGCCGGCCACGTCGGCGGCGACGACGAGGAGCGCGCCCAGCATCTCACCTATCTCGCCGTCCAGATCGGCCGCGCCGACTTCGCGCTGCGCACCGGGCTGCGCTTCGAGGAGGGCCAGGCGCTGGCGCCGGAGGCGCGCAAGAACGTCGACCATCATCTCATGGCCGGCACGCGTGATCGCCGGCGCGTCGCTCGAGGAGACCTGGGTCTGCGGCCTCGCGAACCTGCGCGACGAAGGGCTTCTCACGACGACGCAGAAGGGCCGGGTGGCGGAGGGGTGGTGCACGCTCTTCGGCATCCCCGCCATGGCCGAGATCGCCATTCCCGAGGCCTATCCCGCGACCGACGAGCACATCGCCAACTACGCCGAGGCGCTGCTCGCCGCGGCGCCCGACGTGCGCGCGCGCGGAGACTACACCTATGGCGATCGCACCTGCCATTTCTTCCACGATCAGATCGCCGCGACGGGGCGGGCCCTGGTGGACGATCCGACGCGGGTCTGCGTCAACCAGCGCTGGGTCCCGGAGGTCGACCTGCCGGCCGCGGCGCACCACCGGCCGTGCCTGGTCTTCGACCTGTGGTTCCGCCACGCCGGCCGGCTGCATACGCTGCAGATCGCGCGCAGCCACGACGTCTACGGCGGGCTGCCGCAGAACGCCCTCGGCGTCGCGCGCGGCTGGGGCGCGGCGCTCGCGCGCGCCACCGACGTGCCGCTCGGCGACCTCTGGTTCTGCTCGATCTCGAACAACTTCCGCGTCGGCGACGACGCCGAGAACGTGCGCCGGGTCATCCAGGGCGGCGTGCACGCCGCGCCGCTCGCGGCTACCCTGCCGCCCCCGCGCGTCCTCACCGTCCGCGAGGAGGCGGCCCCGGGCGCGCTCGCCGCGCAGGAGGGGGCCGGTCCGATCCGCGCGGTCATCCTGGCAGAGCTCGACGAGCGTTCCGTCCCCGCGCCCGCCGAGGTGCTCGCCGCCGCGCCGGTGCTCGGCGACCGCCTGCTCCGCTACCGTGGCGGGCTCGATCAGGTGGCGACCGCGATCGCGCGTCTGCGTGCCGAGGTCGGTCGGGACGGTCGCGAGCGGAGCAACAGCGTCCTGCTCTCGCCGCGCGATCCCCGCAGCGACCTCGCCGGCGAGGCGACACCGCTGGTGTGTCTCCAGTTCCGTCGTCAGCTCGGCCGCCTTCACGCCGCCGCCGTGCTCCTCGGACCGGGCGCTCCGGCGCTCGTGCCGACGCTGCTCGCCCTCCACCGCGCCGTCGCGGCCGCCGCGACGATCACGGCCGGCAGCGCGACGTTCATCCAGGTCATGGCCAACTCATGACCAACTCATGACATAGACTGTCTCAGTCGCGGCCCGGCGCGACGCTCTGCCGGTCGGGAGGCGCCGTCGCGATTCTGCGGATAGTCGGATTGACACACCGAACCCCAGTCCTTAGGATCAGCTCCCCCGAGGAACCGGATGCGGAAGACTTTCCTGAAGAGCGCGCGTGAAACGCTGCTGGAGATGAAGAAGCAGCTGCTGGCCGAGATCCAGCAGGATCTCAAGCAGGGGCGCGAGGCGTCCAAGGACGAGGGCATGGACACCTACGATCTCGCCAGCGAGGCGCGCGACCGCGAAATCAACTTCATCCTCACGGATCGCGATCGCGGCAAGCTGCAGGCGATCGAGGACGCGCTGGAGCGCATCGAGGAAGGCTCGTACGGCATCTGCGAGAGCTGCGAGGCCGAGATCGCCGAGGGGCGTCTCCAGGCCATGCCGTTCACGCGCCTCTGCGTGCAGTGCCAGGCGGATCGCGAGGTCGAAGCCAAGCAGAACCGGCGCGGCGACGACGACCGTGCCTATCGCCGCCTCGGCGCGACCGACCTCGACGAAGACACGCACTGATCCGCGGCGGCCCGCGGCCGACGGACGCTCAGGCCGCGTGGCGCATGATCGGGCGCAGGCACGTGTGGCCCCAATGGCCCCAGCCGAGCGTCCACATGACGGCGATCAGGACGATCGCGCCGAGGAGCACCGTCAGCACCGCCTTCGTCGCGTCGAACGCGTGCGCCCGCTCCAGGCCGATCACGATCAGGAAGAGCGCGTACAGGACGACGAGCGGCCGGATGATCGGCAGCCAGATCAACGCCACCGGGGCGCTGCCGTACGCAACCGCGCGGAACGTCCCTTCGTAGTCGCCGCCGCCGTGAAAGGCCTGCTGCGCCACGACCATCAGGACGAGGGCGCCGACGAACGCGCGCACGATGCCGACCAGCGGTACCCACAAGACGAGCGCGCGTGGACCGATCAGGAGGAAGCCGACGGCGCTGATCGCGAGCGAGATCAGCAGGAAGATGAGCGGGCTCTGCAGGCCGCCGGTCAAGGGCATGTCCTCGAAGAACCGGCGTGGCTCGCTCATCACCCGGCGCCACACGCCGGGGAAGCTCTCGGGGAGGTTGTTGATCTGCAGCTCGTCGTGCATACGGTCCTCTGCGACCCGTGCGGCAACGTCGGGATTCTGTACAAAATGTGCGCCGGGCAGGCAAGATGAGCGCGGCGCGCCGCCGCGGCACCATACACGCGGCGACGCCGGCGACGGCTCAGCGCACGCTCGCGGCGCTGTTCGACGCGGCGATCGCGGCGCTCGAGCCGCGGCGTCTGCTGCGCGCCGCGCTCGCCCGCCGCCATACGGCGCTGGCGCCGGTGATCGCGGCCAGCCGGGGCGGGCAGGCGCTCGTCGTCGGTGCCGGGAAGGGCGCCGCGGGCATCGCCGCGGCGCTCGAGGGCGAAACCGCGATCGTGCGCGGCCTCGTGATCGTGCCGCCCGGCTACGGGTGCGCGCTCCGGCGGGTGGACGTTCGCGTCGCGCGCCATCCCGTGCCGGATCAGCGCGGGGTTGCCGCGACCCGGGCGCTCCTCGATCTGCTGCGGCGGCATCCGCGCGCTCCCGTGTGGGTCGTCCTCACGGGCGGGGCGTCGAGCCTGCTCGTCCTCCCGGCGGCGGGTCTCACCCTGGACGACCTGCGGCGTACGAGCGCGCTCCTCCTGGCGAGCGGCGCGCGCATCGCCGAGATCAACGTCGTCCGCACCCATCTCTCGGCGATCAGCGGCGGTCGCCTCGCCACCCGCCTCGCCCGCCGTCCGGCCGCCGCGCTGGTGCTCTCCGACGTCCCGGGCGGCGACCTCGCCGTCATCGGCTCCGGTCCCACGCTCCCCGATCGCAGCACGTTCGCCGACGCCGTCCGCGTCGCGGACGCCTACGGCATCACCTCGCACCTGCCGCCGCGCGTCCGCCGGCATCTGGCGCGCGGTCTCGCGGGTCGCGTCGCGGAGACACCGAAGCCGTCGGCACGGGCGGGCATGCCGACGGTGCTCCTCGGCGGAAACGGGACGGCATGCGTCGCGGCGATGCGGGCGGCGCGCGCCGGCGGATGTCGGCTCATCACGCGGCTGCAACGGCCGCTCGTCGGCGATCCGCCCCGCGCCGCGCGGCGGCTCGCCGCGCAGGTGCGCGCGTTGCGCCGGCGGACGCGGAGCGGCGGCCGCGCGCTGCTCGTCGCCGGGGGCGAGACGACGCCGCGCCTCGCGCCGGGCGGCCGCTACGGCCGGGGCGGCCGTAACCAGGAGGTCGCGCTCGAGGCGGCGCGCCTGCTTGCCGGCGAACCGGGGTGGGCGCTGCTCTGTGCGGGGACCGACGGCATCGACGGTCCGACGGACGCCGCGGGCGCCTTCGTGGACGGCGGCACCGCGGCGCGCGCCGCGCGCGCCGGCTGGTCGATCGATGCGGCACTCGCCTGCCACGACGTGTACCCGCTCCTCGCCGCCGTCGGCGCGCTGCATCGCCCCGGACCGACGGGAACGAACGTCGCCGACCTCGCGCTGGCGCTCGTCGGCGCCTGATGAGCGCCTGCGTCACGCGGGGAGCCCGCGATCGGCGGTGGCGGCGTGCCGGCGGCGTGTGCTAGCATCGCGCTTCCTATGAGTGAGGGCGCCCTGCGAGCGCGCCGCGCGTCGATCGCGCAAGCGCTGGCGACTCCCACCTACGATCTCCTCGTCATCGGCGGCGGCATCAACGGAGCGGGCATTGCCCGTGACGCGGCGATGCGCGGCCTGACCGTGGCGGTCGTGGAGCAGGGCGACTTCGCGAGCGGCACGAGCAGCAAGTCGTCGAAGCTGATCCACGGCGGCCTGCGCTATCTCGAGAACTACGAGTTCGCACTGGTGCTCGAGGCCAGCCGCGAGCGCGATCGACTCCGCCGTCATCTCGCGCCGCACCTGGTGCGGCCGATGCCGTTCGTCTTTCCGGTGTTCCGCGGCGATCCGGTCGGCCGTGTGCGGCTCACGGCGGGTCTCTGGGTGTACGATGGGCTCTCGGCGTTCCGCAACATCGCGCGGCACCGCTCGTGGGGACGCCGCGCGACGTTGCGACGCGAGCCACGGCTGCGCGCCGAGGGGCTGTACGGCGCGCTGCACTACTACGATTGCTGGACCGACGACGCCCGGTTGACCCTCGAGACGATGCTCGCCGCCGTCGCCGCGGGCGCGGTCGTCTGCAACTATCTCGGTGTCGTCGATCTGCTGCGCGATGGCGATCGTCTCAGCGGCGCGCGCGTGGAAGACCGGCTGCACGGCGGCACGCTCGCGATCCGGGCGCGGCAGATCGTCAACGCGACCGGCCCTTGGCTCGATCGGCTGCGGCAGCTCGACGAGCCCGAGGCCCCGCCGATGCTGCGGCTCACGAAGGGCGTGCACATCGTCGTCCCGCGCTCGCGCGTCGGCAACGCGCACGCGATCGTGCTGCGCGCGCCGCGCGACGGGCGGGTGATGTTCGCCATTCCATGGGAGGATCAGGTGCTGGTCGGCACCACCGACACCGACTACGAGGGCGACCCCGCCGCGGTCGCCGCCGATGCCGACGACGTGCGCTACCTGCTCGAGGCGGTGAACCACTATTTTCCGGAGGCGGTGCTGGGCGAGGACGACGTCGTCGGCGCCTATGCCGGCCTCCGCCCCCTCGTGAGGCCGGCCGACGGTGCGAGCCCGTCGGACACGTCGCGTGAGGAGGCGATCTTCGAGAGCGGCTCCGGTCTCCTTTCGCTGGGCGGTGGCAAGCTCACCACCTATCGCCGGGTCTCGGAGCGCGTGGTCGATCGCGTCGTCGAGCGGATCCGCGCCGTCGATCCGGGTCGCCGGTTCGAGGCGTGTCGGACCGGCTCGCTGCCGCTTCCCGGCGCGAACGTGAAGCCGGCGGACGGCGGCGGCTTCCGCGCCTTTGCGAAACGCGTCCGCGGCAGCCTGCCCGCCGGTATCGACGACGTCCTGGCCCGGCATTTCCTCCATCGCTACGGCGTCGCGGCGCCGGAGCTGCTGGCGCGCGCCGCGGCACATCCCGACACGATGCGGCGGCTCGTCGCGACGCTGCCCTATCGCCGCGGCGAGGTGACCCGCGCCGCCGCCGACGAGATGGCGTCGACGATCGACGACGTGCTCCGCCGTCGCGTGCCGATCGCGTTTCGCACCCCGGACGGCGCGCTCGACGTGAGCGAGGACGTCGCCGCCATGATGGCGGCGGCGCTCGGCTGGTCGCCCGTGGAGGCGGCGGAGGCGTGTGCCCGCTATCGTGCCGGCGTCGAGGAGGAGCGAGCGCAGCGCCGGCGGGACGAAGAGAACGATGCCACGCGCCTCCGCGCGTGAGATCACGGCGCAGCTGAAGGCGCGGGCCCGGCGGATCGCGCGCGCCCTGGCCGACGCCTATCCCGACGCACGCTGCGCCCTGCGCCACGACGACGCGTGGCAGCTCCTGGTCGCGACGATCCTCTCGGCGCAATGCACCGACGAGCGCGTCAACATGGTCACGCCCGGTCTGTTCGCCCGCTATCCGACGCCCGCGGCGCTCGCCGCTGCCGCGACACCCGAGCTCGAGGATCTGGTCCGCTCGACCGGCTTCTTCCGCCAGAAGGCCAAAGCGCTGAAGACGGTGGCCACGGCCATCGCGGCAGGCGGCGGCGAGGTGCCGCGCGACATGGATGGGCTGGTCGCCCTCGGCGGCGTCGGCCGCAAGACCGCAAACGTCGTCCTCGGTACGGCATACGGGATCCCATCGATCATGGTGGACACGCATGTCCGCCGGCTGTCCAATCGGCTCGGGCTCACACGCGAGGACGACCCGGTCAAGATCGAGATGGACCTGCGGGCCCTCCTGCCGCCGCGCGAATGGACCGATTTCTCGCACCGCCTGATCCACCATGGCCGGCGGATCTGTCTGGCGCGCGCCCCACGCTGTCCGGACTGCCCGCTCCTCGCCTGGTGTCCGCAGATCGACGTCCCGGTGCGCTTCAGGAACGCTGCTGCGGCGCGCGTTTCCAAATAGAAAAGCCAGCGATTTCGACTACTCTGCCGCAAAGCGACGGCAAACGGGGCGCAGCCGCCCGGTGGCGCGGCACCGGACATCTCGCATGTCAGCGGTCCCGTCGAGTCATCGGACGGATATTCCTGAAATTTTGATTGACAATCGCGGAGTTAGAAGTATAAGTACGCGATCACCCGACGTTCCCCCCGGACTGACGGTTCCGACGATGGCAGTATACACATTGCTAGATAAGCGGCATCTCGCGGCGCTGGCGGAAGACTACGGTCTCGGCAAGCTCCAGACCTCGAACGGCGTTCCGGCCGGCTCGGTCAATACCCACTACCGCCTCGATACCGCCAAGGGCCGCTACTTCCTGAAGATCGACGAGGTGAAGAGCGAGATCGAGGTCAAGCGCGAGATCGACCTCCTGCTCTTCCTGCGCAAGCACGGCTTTCCCTGCCCGCAGCTGATCGTCGATCGCAAGGGCCGCCAGTATCGCGAGCTGGGCGGCAAGTGCCTGTCGCTCTACAAGTTCATCGACGGACACGCGCGCGAGGCCGCGGATCTCTCGCTGGCGCAGATCGAGAACGCCGGCCGCGTGCTGGCCGATCTCCACGTCATCGGCAAGGGGTACAAGAAGGGCATCGACAACCGCTTCAGCTTCGAGCGCGTCGCCGACGTCTACGCCGAGGTCCGGGATCGCCTTCCAAGCTATTTCAAGCGCATCACGCGCACGCTCGACGAAGAGGTCGCCTATCTCGAGCACTACCTCGAGTGGAAGCTGCCGAAGGGCATCATCCACGGGGATCTCTTCCTCGACAACATCATGTTCCGCGGCGAGAAGGTCGTCGGCGTGCTCGATTTCGAGGCCGCGTCGCGCGGCAAGTACATCTTCGACCTTGCCACCGCAGTGAACTCGCTCTGCTTCGACGGTGAACGCTACGACCTGAAGCGTTTCGAGGCCCTGATCGGCGGTTACGAGTCGCTACGCACGCTTTCGCTCGCCGAGTGGGATGCCTTCCCGAACGAGCTGCGCTTCTCTGCCCTGCGCTTCACCGTCACCCGCCTGAACGACTTCTTCCTGCGCCCGATGGACGAGGCACAGCGCGTGAACAAGGATTTCCGGGAGTTCTACGAGCGCCTGCGCATCCTCCGCCGCGAAGCCGAAGGCGGCATGGAAGGCCTGCTGATGGCCATGGCGACGGGCTACGACTACCGGAAGTACCAGAAAGTCCGCGCGATCGAGAAGAAAGGCAAGTCTTGAGCTTGGAGGACCACGTCCGCGAGATCCTGCGGGCGATTGGTGAGGACCCCGAGCGGGAAGGCCTCCAGAAGACCCCGGCGCGCGTCGCCCGGGCACTCGCCTTCCTGGCGAAGGGGTACGACGAGAATCCGACGGCGATCCTGAACTCGGCGCTCTTCACCGAAGAGTACTCCGAGATGATCGTGCTGAAGGATCTCGACTTCTTCTCGCTCTGCGAGCACCATCTGCTGCCGTTCTTCGGCAAGGCGCACGTCGCCTACATCCCGAACCACCGCATCCTCGGCCTGAGCAAGATGGCGCGGCTGTTCGAGGTCTTCGCTCGCCGGCTGCAGGTGCAGGAGCGCCTCACGACGCAGGTGGCGACGAGCATCATGGACGCGATCGATCCCATGGGCGTCGGCGTCGTGGTCGAAGCGGAGCACCTTTGCATGCGGATGCGCGGGGTCGAGAAGCAGAACTCCGTCGTCGTGACGAGCTGCATGCTCGGCTCCTTCCGCAATCGGCAGGAGACCCGCGAGGAGTTCATGACGCTCATCCGCAGCCGCAACGGCCGCTGACCGGCCGACGTCTCGGCCGATGCGGGCCTGGCGACGCGACCTCGACGCGCTGGTCGGGGCGCCGGCGGGTGCGCCGGCCCTGGCGCTCGCGCTCGAGCGCGGCCGCGTGGCGTTCCGCCGCCTGGGACCGCGAGCCGGCTTTGCGGCGGGTGTCTCCGTCGTCCACGCCGCGCCGGCGGCGCTGCCGCTCCCCGACCGCGCGATCGCGGCGCTGACGCTCTCCTTCCTCGGCGAGCGCGGTGCGGCCGCGATGCGGGCGGCGCTGCTCGCCGAGGTGGCGCGCATCTGCGCCCCCGGCGCCGTCGTGGTCGTCATCGATCACAACCGTCCGCGCCGTCGGCTGGCGGCGCTGCTCGCCGTCACCGCCGCGCCGCGCCCGGCGGGCGCCACGCCCGCCGCCCGCTGGCGGCGGCTCGCGTACCCGACGGCGCGCGAGCTGCGCGCCGCCGGCTTCGTCGTCGAGCGCCTGCGGCTCGCCGCCGGCGAGCGCGTGCAGGTCGTATGGGCGCGCCGCGCCGGGTCTCAGAACCTCGCCCACCAGGGGACGAAGTGCTTGCCCGGCACCTCGACGACCACGGAGTACTGATCGAGCAGGGTGCCCTGCGACCGCGCCAGCTCGGCGAGCGAGACGTTGTAGTCGGTCTGTGCCTGCACCTCGTTGCCGCGCGCCGTGGTGAGCTGATCCTGGAAATCCAGGATGTCCTTCGTGGTCGCCATGCCGACCTCGAGCCGCCGCTGCTGATCCCGCAGGTTCTCGCGGGCGAGCTCGGTCGCGAGGTGGGTGGCACGCAGGCGCTTCACGTTGGTCACGACGTCGCTCACCGCGCGCTGCACCTCGAGCGTGACGTCCGAGAGCAGCTGGCGGCGGCTCAGCTCGGAGGAGGCGGCGTCGATCTTCGCCTGGGCGTACTGCGCCTTGGCATTGGCGTTGGCGAGCGGAATCTCGAGCACGACGCCGGCGTTGTAGGAGTAGAAGTCGGTCGAGGTGAGGCGGTCGAGGGACTTGCCGTACGATCCGGTGAACGGCGTCTGCACCGGCTGGCCGTCGACGGTGACGGTGACCGGGTCGCCGGAGAGGCCGTTCAGGCCGAAGCTCGCCACGGCGTCGAGCTTGGGCAGCACGGCGTTCTCGCGCACCCGCACCGTGAGGTTGCGGGCGTGGACGTCGAGGTTCTGCGCGATGACCTCGGGGCGCCGGTCGAGCGCGACCGCGAGGGCGCGCTCGGCGTCGATGTCGACCGGCTCGGTGCGCAGCGACTCGATCGGATCGATGCGGCGGGGCACGAGCTCGTTGGCGTCGCTGTGCAGGTAGACCGTCTGGCGCAGCGTCTGCTCCGCGACCTCGACCGCGTTCTCCGCGACGATGACATCGGCCTCGCGCGCCGCCTCCTGGCTGCGCGCCTCGGTGACCGCCACGGGCGCGAGCAGGCCGACGCGCACGCGCTCGTTGTTCTCCTTCAGCGTCTGCGTCGCCAGCGCCAGCGACTGCTGCCGTACGGCGAGCGTCTCGCGCGCGTTCACCACGTTCCAGTAGGCCACGACGACGGCCTTCACGAAGTTGGCGAGCTGCGCCCGGTAGTTGTACTGCGCCTCCTGCGACGTGATGTTGGTGATGTCGACGAGCAGGTACGCGAAGTTGGAGCCGAAGTTCCGCAGCAGCGGCTGGTTCAGGGAGAACAGCAGCTCCGGCTTGTACTGCGGCACCAGTCCCTGGAACTTGGCGTTGGAGACCAGCCGGTTGTTGGTGAAGTCGATCTGGAAGTTGGCGCCCGTGCGCAGCAGCTTCTTCAAGCTCACGTCCCAGTTCACGTTCGTGCTGACGTTGTGCAGCACGCCGGAGAGGGCCGAGGAGTTCGGGGCGACCGTGTAGTCCTTGTTGGCGTCGGCGAGGAAGTCGGGATCGAAGGCCGACTCCGCGATGCGGACGTCCTCGACGGCGCGGATCGGCGTCAGCCGCTGTGCCGCGATGCCGGGGTTGTGTTGGAGCGCCGTCTGTACCGCCTCGGCCAGGGTGAGCTTCGCCACCTCCTGCCCCGCCGAGCCGCTGGGAAGCTGGCTCGCCGGCTCGCGGTAGTGCCACTGGTGGATGAAGATCTGGGGCAAGGGCGGCGTATGCTCGAGATCGGCGCTGCGTTTCGCCGAGCCGCCATGGTCGACGATCTCGCGTCCGGCGGTGCCCGGGGCGGCGATGCTGGCCTCGGCGGCGGCCGCGGCCGGCGAGGGCGCCTCCGGCGCCACGCCGGGCTCCTCGGCCCGGGATGGCGCCGGCAGGCTCAGAACCAGCGCCAGTCCGAGGGCGATCGTCGGTGCGCGTCTCATGGTGCGTGCTCCTCCTGAAGGTCGCGGGCTACGGCGTCACGCGCGGCCCATCGCTCCGTCGTACTTACGACGTGAACGCCGCATGATCCAGCATGGGTCGCCCCGCCGCATCGTCCCGGCCGCGGCGCCGGTGTCACCTTGACACTCCCCCGGCGCTTCGTTACCGTCCTCGCTCTCGATTCGAAGACGATCGTTGGTACGCACGACTGGCGTTTCTGCGTGGAGCACCACGAGGGAGTGCGAACCTTCAGGAGCCGAACGCCTGGGCCTCTGAGCAGAAGAGGTCCAGGCTTTTTTTTGCCCAGTCCCGCCAGTCCCGATAGAGAGGCCCCATGATCAAGAAGTATCTGCTCGCCCCCGGTCCGACCCCCGTGCCGCCCGAGGTGCTCCTCGCGATGGCGCAGCCGATCATCCATCACCGCACGCCGCAGTTCGAGGCGCTCTTCGCCGAGGTGCAGGCGGGCCTGCGCCGTCTCTTCCGGACGCAACAGGACGTCCTGATCCTCGCGTCCTCGGGGACCGGCGCCATGGAGGCGGCGGTGACGAACACCACCTCCCCCGGCGACCGCGTGCTCGTCGTGAACGGCGGCAAGTTCGGCGAGCGCTGGGGGAAGATCGCCGCGTCCTACGGCTTGCAGGTCACGGAGCTCAAGGTCGAGTGGGGCCAGGCGGTCGAGGCCGAGGCGGTCGCGCGCGCGTTGCGGGAGCATCCGGAGACGCGTCTCGTGCTGATGCAGGCGAGCGAGACGTCGACGACGGCGCTGCATCCGGTCCCGGCGGTCGCGCGCGTGACCGCCGCGAGCGACGCGTTGCTGGTGGTCGACGGCATCACCGCCGTCGGGGTGCTCGATCTGCCGATGGATTCGCTCGGCATCGACATCCTGCTCACCGGATCGCAGAAGGCGCTCATGCTGCCGCCCGGACTGGCCTTCCTCGCGCTCTCCGAGCGCGCCTGGAGCGCGGTGACGGCCGCCAGGACGCCGCGGTTCTACTTCGACCTGAAGCGCGAGCGCGACAACCAGCAGCAGCATACGACGGCATGGACGCCCGCCATCTCCCTCGTGAGCGGCCTGCACGTGGCGCTGAAGCTCATGTTCGACGAGGAGCTCGCCAACGTGTACGCGCGCCACGACCGTCTGGCGCGCGCCACCCGCGCCGCCGCGCAGGCGCTGGGGCTCCGCCTCGTCGCCCCGCGCTGCCCCAGCCCCGCGACCACGGGCATCCACCTTCCGGACGGCGTGCCCGGGAAGGTCGTCGGCTACCTGCGCGACCGGGTCGGGGTCACGTTCGCCGGCGGCCAGGATCAACTGAAGGGGAAGATCGTCCGCGTCGCGCACCTCGGCTACATCGGCAGCTTCGACGTCGTGACCGCCATCGCGTCGCTCGAGATGGCGTTCGCGGCCTTCGGCCATCGCGTCGCCTTCGGCACGGGCGTGGGCGCGGCGCAGGCGGTGCTCATGGAAGGCATGCCGCCCATCGCGGCGGCCTGAGCGAGGCGACCCTCATGACCTATCGCGTACTCGCCACCGACAAGCTCGCGCCCGAGGGCGTCGAGATCTTCAAGGCCGCGGCGCCGGAGATCGAGTTCGACTCGAAGCCGGGCATGGCGCCGGCGGAGCTCGCCGCCGTGATCGGCACCTACGATGCGCTGGTCGTCCGCAGCGGCACGCGGGTCACCGCCGACATCCTCGCCGAGCCGGGCCGGCTGCGCGTGATCGGGCGTGCCGGCATCGGCGTCGACAACGTCGACGTGCCGACGGCCACCAAGAAGGGGATCGTCGTCATGAACACGCCCGGCGGCAACAACGTGACCACCGCCGAGCACACCATCACGTTGATGCTGTCGCTGGCGCGCTGGATCCCGCAGGCCGATGCCTCCCTGCACGCCGGCAAGTGGGAGCGCACCAAGTTCGAGGGCACCGAGGTCTGCAACAAGACGCTCGGGGTGATCGGGCTCGGCAACATCGGCGCGATCGTCGCCGAGCGGGCGCAGGGCCTGCGCATGAAGGTCATCGCCTTCGATCCCTTCATCACCGCCGAGGCGGCGGCCCGTATGCAGGTCGAGGTCGTCACGCTCGACGAGCTCTATGCGCGCGCCGACTTCCTCACGGTGCACACGCCGCTGACGCCGGAAACCAAGGGACTCGTCAACCGTGCCGCCATCGCCAAGATGAAGAAGGGCGTGCGCATCGTGAACTGCGCCCGCGGCGGCATCGTCGACGAGCAGGCGCTGGCGGAGGCGATCACGAGCGGCCACGTCGCCGGCGCCGCGCTCGACGTCTTCGTCGAGGAGCCCCCGCCGGCCGACCATCCGCTGCTGCGGCTGCCGCAGGTCATCGCCACGCCGCACCTCGGCGCCTCCACCAGCGAGGCGCAGGTGAACGTCGCGGTCGGCATCGCCGAGCAGGTGACGAAGTTCCTGTTGCGCGGCGAGGTCGAGTCGGCGGTCAACATGCCGTCGGTCAGCCGCGAGATGCTGGCGCTCCTCCGCCCGCATCTCCAGCTCGGCGAGAAGCTCGGCAGCCTCCTCGGGCAGCTCTCGCCGGGACCGGTGGCCGAGCTCGCGGTCGAGTACTCGGGGCAGGTCGCCGAGCTCGACTGGCGCCCGGTGACCAACGCCATCCTGCGCGGCCTTCTCAGCCCGTTCCTCGACGTCGCCGTGAACTACGTCAACGCGCCGGCCATCGCGCGCGAGCGCGGCATCAAGGTGCTCGAGGCGCGTGCCAGTCACTCCAGCGCGTTCGTCAACTCGACCAAGGTGACGGTGACACACGGCGACCAGCGTCAGGTGGTCGAGGGCGCGATCTTCGGCAACGACATCCTGCGTCTGGTGCGGATCGACCGCTTCTACCTGGAGGCGGTTCCGGAGGGGTACATCCTCATGCTCAACAATCGCGACGTCCCGGGCGTCGTCGGCCGCGTCGGCACGCTGCTCGGCGCGCGCGGCATCAACATCGCCGGTCTGGAGCTCGGGCGCGAAGGAGCCGGGGGGCGCGCCATCTCGCTGTTCCACGTCGACCATCCCGTGCCCGAGACGGTGCTCGAGGAGCTGCGCCATGCTCCCGACATCCTCTCGGCCCAGCTCCTGCGGCTCTGAGGACGCGATGAGCACCGTGATCGTCGTCGGCGTCCAGTGGGGCGACGAAGGCAAGGGGAAGATCGTCGACATTCTCGCCCGCGACGCCGACATCATCGTGCGCTTCGGCGGCGGCAACAATGCGGGCCACACGCTGCTCGTCGGCGACCAGCGCACCGTGCTGCACCTGATCCCTTCGGGCGTGCTGCACCAGGGCAAGATCTGCGTCATCGCCAACGGCGTCGTCGTCGATCCCGAGGTGCTGGTGTCGGAGCTGACCGCGCTGCGCGCGCGCGGGTATCTCACCGACGACGCGTGCCTCAAGATCAGCGACGAGGCGCACCTGATCATGCCGTACCACAAGGCGATCGACCTCGCGCGCGAGCGGCTGCGCGGCAAGGGCGAGATCGGCACCACGGGCCGCGGCATCGGACCGACGTACGAGGACAAGATGGCGCGCACGGGCATCCGCTTCGTCGACCTGCTCGACGAGCGGACGTTCCGCGAGAAGCTCGAGCGCAACCTCGAGGAGAAGAACATCTATCTGCGCTCCATCCTGCGCGAGCCCGGCATGGAGTTCGCGACGATCTACGACGCCTATCGTCGCTACGCCGACCGCCTGCGGGGCTACGTCACCGACACCGCGCTGTACCTGCACCGGGAGATCGACGCCGGCCGGCGCATCCTGTTCGAGGGGGCGCAGGGCACCATGCTCGACGTCGACCACGGCACCTATCCGTACGTCACCTCGTCCAACACCGTCTCGGGCGCGGTGTGCGCCGGCGCCGGCGTCGGGCCCGGCACGCTGCAGACGGTCGTCGGCATCTGCAAGGCGTACACGACGCGCGTCGGCAACGGACCGTTCCCGACCGAGGAGCGCGGCGCGATCGGCGAGCGCCTGCGCGAGGTCGGCGACGAGTTCGGCGCCACGACGGGGCGGCCGCGGCGCTGCGGTTGGTTCGACGCCGTCCTGGCGCGCCAGGCGGCGCGGCTGAACGGCCTGACGGGCGTGGCGATCACCAAGCTCGACGTCCTGACCGGCATGGGCACGCTCCGTGTCTGCACCGCGTACCGCGCGGGCAGCGAGCGCCTGACCTGCGTGCCCGCCAGCGTCCGTCTGCTCGAGGAGGTCGTCCCCGAGTACGAGGACATGCCGGGATGGACGGAGCCGCTCGCCGGCGCGCGCGCGCTGGCCGACCTGCCGCTCAACGCGCGCCGCTACGTCGCGCGCCTCGAAGAGCTCACCGCGACCCCGATCACGATGGTGTCCGTCGGCGCGGAGCGTGAGCAGACCATTCTTCTCGGCTGAGCGACGGCGATCCGGCAGTCTCGCGGTCTTCGCGGCCGCGTTGCCGCTCGGCGTCGCCGTGCAGCAGGGCGCGCTCGCGCTGCTGCTCGCGGTGTTCGCACTGGCCGCGTGGGAGACGGGCCGCACGCCGCGCTCGCCGCTCGATCGGCCGCTCACGGTGCTCGCCGCGGCGCTGCTGCTGTCGACGGCGTTCTGCCCCTACCCGCTGCGCTCGCTGCGGTCGTACGATCGGCTGTGGGTGGTCGGCGCGTTCTTCGCCGTCTATCACCTCGTCCGCACGCGGCGCGAGGTCGAGCGCCTGGTGACGATCACGATCGCGGTCGCCGCCGTGGTCGCGGCGTACGGCGTCGTGCAGCACTTCACCGGCATCGATCTCGGCCGCACGCTGCTCGGCAAGGCGCCCGACGTCGATCCGTCGTGGCTCGGCGGCCACGGCTACCGCACGAAGGGCCTGCACCCGTCGGGCATCACCTACGCGCACAACGTCCTCTTCCCGCTGACGTTCGCGACCGCCTACGCGCTGGCGCCGGGGCTGCCGCCGCGCCGTCGCGGCATGCTGCTGCTCGCCGCGGGCCTCATGCTGCTCGCGCTGGTCTTCTCCCTGACGCGGGGCGTGTGGCTGGCCTTCGCCGTCGTGCTGCTGCTGCTCGGCACGGTGCGCGGCGGATACGCGGCGCTGGCGTCGGGCCTGAGCCTCGCCGTGCTCCTCCTCCTGCTGGGCGGCGTCGACAGCGGGGTGCGCGCGCGCGCCCGCTCCGCGTTCGACCTGCCGGCGAACGTCGGACGCACGCAGATCTGGCGCGCCAATCTCGACATGGCGCGCGCGCGCCCGCTCCTCGGCTGGGGGTACGGCAACTACAAGACCGTCCGTCAGCCGTTCTACGACCGCTATCCCGAGGCCGACACGACGGCGCACGCGCACAACGACTTCCTGCAGACGCAGGTGGACGGCGGCCTCGTGTCACTCATCGCGTTCGTGGCGCTGTTCGTTGCGCTGCTGCGGCGGGGCTGGCGCGGCTACCGTGCCTTCGGCGCCGGCGACGAGCCCGCGCGCACGCTCACCCTGGCCATGGCGCTCGCCGTCGTGGGCTTCCTCGTCGGCGGCCTCACGCAGTACAACTTCGGCGACGCCGAGGTGGTGATCTATCTCTGGTTCACGGCCGGCCTGTTGCTGCGTCTCGCGACGTTGGCGGACGGTCGAGGTCCCCAGGAGCGGAGCGAGGAGGGCGCGCGAGGCGCTCGTTCCCGGCGCCGACCAGCTCCGTGAGCGTGGATGTGGGTCCGATCGAGCGCCGTTCCCTGCTCCGCCGCCAATGGCGTCTGGCAACCCGTTCCGCTCGAGCCCGTCGGCGACGGCGCGTGCAATCTCGGCCGCCGTCCGTGGCCCCGGCATGAGTCTACCGCCGCGCGAGGCGTCGCAAATGGTTCAGCGTCGACGCAGGCACGGGATCGACGTGAGCGAGACGCCGTGCACGATCCGATGCATGCCCGAGCCCGTCTGAGCGACAAGACGGAACCGGCGTCGCATGTCGGACGCGCAACGGGCTCCCTCACCCGCAGGAGGCGACGGCCTGCCGCACGCGGGCGACGGGCGTCTCGAGGCCGTGGGTGCGCGCGAGCCGCTCGAGCCCGGTCGGGTCCGCTGGTGCCAGCGGCAACGTGAGCGGAATCTCGGGCAGGGCTATCGTGCCGACCGGCAGCACCACACGCCGGGCGGCGGCGAGATATTCGCGACCGGCGTCGAGGCGGCGTGCGACGGCCGGCGGGAGGTCGCGGGCGGCGAGGATCGCGTCGAGGGATCCGTGGGTCGCGACCAGGCTGGTCGCCGTCTTCTCGCCGATGCCCTTCACTCCCGGCAGGCCATCCGAGGGATCGCCGCGCAGGAGCGCGAAGTCGCCGTAGGCGCGTCCGGGAATGCCGTAGCGCCGCGTGATCTCTGCCTCGTCGACGACCACGAGCTTCGACACGCCGGTTTGCGGATAGAGGACGTGGACGTCGGGATCGCGCACCAGGGCGAAAAGGTCGCGGTCGCCGGAGACGATGGCGATCGGGCCGGATGTGCGGGCCGCGAGTGTCGCAATGACGTCCTCGGCTTCGAAGCCCTCGGCGCCCACGACGCTGAAGCCGAGCGCGCGCAACACCTCGCGACCGACCGCCTCCTGCGGCGCGATCGGATCCACGTCGTCGTCCTCCGTCGCCACGCGATGGGTCTTGTACGATGGCAGCGCTTCGACCCTGAACGCCGGACGCCAGTCGTCGTCGACCGCGATCGCGAGACCGCTCGGCCGCTGGTCGGTGAGCAGGCGCCCCAGCATGTTCAGGAAGCCGTAGACGCCCCGCATCGCCAGCGAGTCCGGCAACGAGTGGAAGGCACGGTAGAGCAGGCTCGAGTAGTCGATGAGCAGCACGGGGGGCATGCGCGTTACGCTATACGCGGTGGCGATGGAGGCCGCGAACGGCTGCGGCCGGAGCCTCAACGGATCACGACGCCGCCGCCCTTGCGCGGGTCGGCGCCGGCGTCGAAGCGTCCGTCGCGGTAGCGCACCGCCTGCACGGCGCCGGCGAACGGCAGGGGACGCACCTCGTGGCCGAGCCGCTCGAGGGCGGCGCGGACGTCGTCGCCGAACGCGCCCTCGAGGGCGAGCACCGGCGGCGTCCACTGGTCGTGGATGCGCGGCGCGGCCACCGCGGCGGCGGCGTCGAGCCCGAAGTCGGCCATGTCGAGGAGCACCTGGATGGTGCCGCTGATGATGAGCGGCCCGCCCGACGCGCCGACGACGAGCAGGCGGCGGTCGTGCGGATCGCCGGCGGCGCTGCGCGCGATGAGGGGCGTCATGCTGCTGAGCGGGCGCTTGCCCGCCGCGACGGCGTTGGCGTCGCCGCCGATCAGGCCGAAGGTGTTCGGCACACCCGGCGCGATCGCGAAGTCGTCCATCTCGTTGTTGAGGATGACGCCGCTGTCGCCGCCGACGACCATCGCGCCGAAGGCGGTGTTGATGGTGGTGGTACAGGCGACGGCCATGCCGTCGCCGTCGGCGACCGAGAGGTGCGTCGTGCCGTGGTCCGGCTCGCTGCCGTAGCGCGAGGCGGGCAGCACGTGATCGGCGGCGATGCGGGCGCGGAGCTCGCGCCCGTAGGCCGGTGACGTGAGGCGCTCGACCGGTACCTTGGTGAACGCGGGATCGCCGTACCAGCGGGCACGATCGGCGAAGCCCTGCTTCATCGCCTCGGCGAGGAGGTGCAGATAGGCGGGCGAGCGCGCCCCGAGGGCGGCCAGGTCGTCGCCGGCGAGGACGTTCAGCGTCTCGAGGACCACGCCGCCCGAGCTCGGCGGCGGCATGGCGAACACGTCGAGATCGCGGTAGCGGTCGCGCAGGGGCGTGCGCCAGCGCGGGCGATACGTGGCGAGGTCGCGCGCGGTCAGCAGGCCGCCGGCGGCGCTCGTGCCGCGCACGATCGCCGCCGCCACAGGGCCACGGTAGAAGCCGTCGACGCCGAGGCGCGCGACGCGCTCGAGCGTGGCGGCGAGGTCGGGCATGCGCAGGGTCTCGCCCGCGGTCTTGGGGGAGCCGTCCTCGTGCAGCAGCAGGCGCGCCAGGGCGGGGGTCGCCGCGATGCCCGAGGCGTTGCCGGCGATCTCCGCGGCGAGATGGTCGCCGATGGGGAAGCCGTCGCGCGCGAGCGCGATGGCGGGCGCCATCAGGACCGCGCGCGGGAGGCGCGCGAAGCGCGCCCGCGCCGTCTCGAGCCCGGCGACCTCGCTCGGCACGGCGATGGCGAGGCCGCCGCGGCGGGACAGGTTCGAGAGCACGGCGGCGCCGTTGCGGAAGAGGTTGCGGTGCGCCAGCGCCGGCGCCGTCTCGCGGTAGTCGAGCGCGTGGACGGTCCCGTTCGCCTCCTGGATCAGCATGAAGCCGCCGCCGCCGACGCCGCAGGAGGACGCGTTCAGGATGCAGACGGCGTACACGGTCGCGATCGCCGCATCGACAGCGTTGCCGCCGCGCGCCAGCATCTCGGCCCCGATCGCAGCGGCGCGGGGATGCTCTGCCGCGATGGCGCCGTGCCGTCCGCCGAGCGCCGCCCGCGCCGGCGCCGCCGCCTCTCCCGCGCCGGCCGGCATGGCCAGGACCAGCTGCACGGCGAGGACGACGGCAGCGAAAGGATGCGCGCCTGGCGGAAACGTTCGGCCGGTTCGCAGCACGCGGCCTTCGTACGGGCGCCACGGAGCAAAAGCAACGGCCGTTCCGTCGTCCGCCGCCGAGGCGTCACCATGCGCGACCGACGCGCCGTCGTGGTCGCGCCGCCGAGTGCATGCGGTCGACCTTCGTGCTAGTCCGCCGCCATGGCGCGGCCCGCGGCAGTCGTCTTCGACGAGAAGGAATTCTATCTCGACGAGTTCCGCGGCCGCACGCTCGTCTTCGCCCTGCATCACGAGGGCGCGCCCGAGCGGCTGCGGGTGATCGGCGAGGCAGCGCGCGACCTGCTCGCGAGCGATACCCGCGTCATCGTGATCCTCGGCGGCGCGGCAGCGCGCGGCAGGGCCGGGTTGCGCGCGCTGCTGCGGCAGGTGCCGGAGCCGGCGCCCGCGGCGGAGCCGCCGGTGCTCGCGCTCGGCGGCGCGGGACCGGCGCCGCGCATCGATGCGCGCCTGCTGCTCGCGGTCTGGGACGTGCTGCGCTCGAGCCCGTTGCTGGTCGTGACGGTGGAGGGCTCGACGCCGGAGAGCCTGACGGAGTTCGCGCAGACCCTCGGTGCGCGCCTGCGGGTGCACAAGCTGATCGTCGTCGACGACGGCGGCGGGGTTCAGCCGCCGGCGACGGCGCCCGTCCTTTCGTTCATGGACGAGACGATGCTCGAGGCGCTGCTGTGCCGCGGGGAGGCGGAGTCGGCCGGCCTCGGCGCGCGCCGCGCCCTGCTCGAGGCGATCCACCGCGCGCTCCTCGCCGGCATCGGATCCGTCAACCTCTGCCCGCTCGACGGCGTCGCGCGCGAGCTGTTCACCTACGAGGGATCGGGCACGCTCTTCACCCGCGAGGACTACTGCCGGGTGGCGCCGCTCGCGCTCGACGACTTCCACGAGGTGGAGCGGCTGCTGGAGCGCGGCCAGCGCGAGGGCTACCTCAAAACGCGCAGCCGCGAGGAGATCGGCCGCATCCTCCTCTCCGGATACGGAGCGACGATCGGGGAGCATCATCTGGCCGGGGTCTGTGCGCTCGAGACCGAAGCCTATACGGGCGAGCGCGCCGGCGAGATCGTCGGGCTCTACACGATCACGCGCTTCAAGGGTGAAGGGGTCGGCGCAAGGCTGGTCGAATGCATGAAGCAGGAAGGCACTCGTCTCGGCCTCGCGTACCTCTTCGCCTGCACGACGCAGGAACGCGTCGGGCAGTTCTTCGAGCGGCAGGGCTTTCGCCGAATTCCGTCGAGCGCGGTGCCGGCGACAAAGTGGGCATGCTACGACCCCGTGCGCATGACGGCGGTGGGCGTGTTTCGCTTCGACTACTAGCCCCGCCTCCATTGCCGCGCCCTGGGATGGCGGCGTATGCTTCGTCCATGAGCCTTCGCCCGTCCAGGGAGCGCCGATGACGCGGATCCTGCGTGTGCTCGCGCTCGTCGTGCTCGTCGCCGGGCTCGTCGGATGCGCGCTCGCGACGCATGCCGCCTGGAGCGACGAGGCCTACTACCGTGCCCTCGAGGCGCTCGAGCGCCATGCCGACCACATCCTCTTCCAGGCGGAGTACCAGGCGGCGCTGGCGCGCCACGCCGCCATCCTCACCGCCGCGGTCGTCTGCGGCGTGGCCGGCGTCGTCGGCGGGGCGATCCTCTTCGCCCTCGCGCTCATCCTCGATCGGGTCGTGCGGTTCGAGATCGATCCGGCGCGCTGAGATGCAACTCGCCGCCGATCCGCTCGTCCGGACGATCGGTGACGCCACGGCGCCCTTCGGCTTGAATCTCGTCGGGGTCGCCCTCGCCGAAACCTACGACGCGCTCGTTCCCGAGGGCTACCGTCTGCGCGGAGCGGCACGCGCGGTCCTGGTCATCGGCAACGGGGGCGGGGCCTTCTGGCGCGCGTTCCGCGCCCATGCCGGACGCTGCCCGGGATTCGCGGAGCGGACGCACCCCCTCGACGAGTTCACGCGCGACGTGATCGCGACGCACGCGACGACGGCGCTTGCCGACGCCGGTGTGCGCGGCGCGCCGCGTTTCCCGTTCGACGATGCGGCGCCTGCGCTGTCCTTCGTGCACCTCGCCGAGGCGGCCGGTCTCGGGCGCCGCGGTCTGCTCGGCATCCTGCTCCATCCGGAGTTCGGCCCGTGGATGGCGCTGCGGGCCGCGTTCCTGCTCGACGCGCCACTGCGGGGGGCGCGGCCCGCCGCCGGCTTCGCGCCGTGCGATACCTGCGCCGAGCGGCCCTGCATCGCGGCGTGCCCCGGCGGCGCGGTCTCGAGCGAGGGATGGAGCATCGAGGGTTGCGTGACGCACCGTCTCGCGCAGCCCGGCAACTGCGACGCGGCCTGTCACGCGCGCGTGGCGTGCGTCTACGGCCGGGCCCACGTCTATCCCGCCGAGGCCAACGCCTATCATCAGGGACGGGCGCGCGGCGTCATGGAGCGCTCGCGGCGGACGCCGTGACGGCCCTGCGGCCCGTCGTGTCGGCGCTGCTCGTCGCGGCGTTCGTCACCGCGAGTGGCTGCGCGATGGTGCGTCTCCACCGCGACGTGACGCGGCTCGAGGGCATGGCGCTGCTCGGCGGGCACGTCTCCGGCGGGCCCGGCGATGCGCCGATCATCGTCGTCCTCACGGCCGCCGGCTCGCCGGGCACGCTCGTCGACACCTATCTGCTGGCGCGCCCGGGGCCGTACTTCTTCCAGGTGCCGGCCGGCCGCTATCGCATCGCGGCGTTCGTCGACGCGAACGGCGACGCGACGTACCAGCCGGAGACGGAGGCGGCGGCGTACTACGGCGCCCCGAGCGACGTCGTCGCCGCGCCGGGACAACGCCTCGCCGATCTCGACCTGCGCGTCGGCGGCGTGTCGCACGTCCGGCTGGATTTTCCGATCTCCGTGCCCGACTTGGGGAAGCGCGCCAGCAAGGACCTTCCCGCCATCAGCCTGGGCGAGGTCGTGTCGCTCGACGACCCACGTTTCTCGGCGGCGAACGGCAAGCTCGGCCTGTGGCAGCCGGTCGAGTTCCTCTTCAAGGTCGGGGGCGGATACTACTTTCTGGAGCCGTTCGACGAGCACAAGATCCCGGTGCTGTTCGTGCACGGAGCGGGCGGCGAGCCCGGCTACTTCCGCGATCTGGTGGCGCACCTCGACCACCGGCGCTTCCAGCCGTGGCTGCTCTACTACCCGTCCGGGCTCGACCTGGACGCGACCGCGCGCGGCGCGGCGCGCTGGATGGGCGTGCTCGCGGGACGCAATCACTTCACGCGGCTCGTCGTCGTTGCCCACAGCATGGGCGGCCTGGTGGCGCGTGCCATGATCAACGACATGGTCACGAACGGTGACGGCGGCCTGGTGGCGCTCTTCGTCAGCCTGTCGACGCCGTGGAACGGGCACTCCGGTGCAGCCTACGGCCTGGACGCGCCGGTCGTGATGCCGATGTGGACCGACATGGCACCCGGCAGCGACTTCCTGCGCCGGCTCTTCGCGACGCCGCTCCCGAAGGGGTGCCCCTACGATCTGCTCTTCAGCTACCGCGGGCGCTCGCTCGTGGAAGGCCGCGCCAACGACGGCGTCGTGGAGCTCTCGAGCGAGCTTGCTCCGGCCGCGCAGGCCGCCGCGGCCCGCATCTACGGGTTCGACGAGACGCACATGAGCATCCTCGCCAGCCCCGAGGTCGCGAGGACGCTCGACGCGGTGCTGGACGGCGTCGCGCCCTGAGGGCGGTCACCGCGGGATGCCGACCGGCGCCAGTCGTCGGCGGCGGGTGGAGCGTGCGCGTCCGGAATGCGGTTTCGGCTCGACCGCGGGGGCGGAAATGGTGGGACGCATGGCGCCGGCGGCCTCGCTCTCGAGATGCTCGAGCAGAATGCGGCGCACCTCGCCGACGGTATGCGGGTTCGACTGGCAGGAGTGCGACGACCGCACCACCAGCTCCGATTCGACCCCGTCGATGTGCGCGCTCGTGTACTTGACGACGCCGTCGTCGGCCGTGTCCGATGGTTTGCCGTCCTTCACCGCGATGATCGAGTGGGCGACGACGCCCGGCGCGATCGGGAGGGTGGCGAGCGTGCGGACGAAGCGGTTGCCGGGCGTCATGTTGTCGACGCTGGTCGGGATGATCGCCTGCGTGCCCTTGAGGATCAGCACGTCGCGGTTGCCCGCGAGCGCGTCGCTGACCCCCTTCGTGAGGTCGAACGGGGCCTTGACCAGGCGCGCCAGCTGGTGCGCCACCCAGCTGCCCGCGACGTAGCTGCCGTGGTGCGGCGTCGCGATGAAGACGACGCGGCGGACGGTGGGCAGGGGATGGAAGAAGAGCGCGCGGCGCAGGAGATCGCGCGTGTCGTCCGACATGTGGAACTCGTCGAGCGGCGTGTGGCTGATGTTGTCCCAGAAGCGGCTGCCCGACTCGACGACGATCGCCTTCGTGAGCAGGCCGCCCTGGCTGTGCCCGATCACCACCATCTGGCGGAGCGCGGGATCGCGGCCCGCGGGGTCGAGCTGCGCGACGGCGCCGGCGAGCGCCTCGCGCAGGAGCATCGCGGAGTACGCGATCGGGTTGCCGGTCTCGTACGAGAAGAACCAGAACTGGTAGCGCGCGTGGATGCGCGGATCGTTGTCGAGCTCGTTGACCATCTCCGCCCAGCGCGCGGCGCTCGAGGCCGTGCCGTGGACGAAGACGACCGGAATCAGCCCCGGCTCGTACGGCCGCAGCGAGACGAGCCGTGTCCGCTTGTCGAGGAGTCCGCTGCGGAGGAAGCCGGTGATCTCGGTATTCCAGATCGACACCTCGGCCAGCGTGAGCGCCAGCGCGGCCGTCGGCTCCGCCTCGAGCGGCACGTCCCGCCCCGCGATCGAGACGGTACGTTCACCGTAGCCGGGATATACCTCCAGCGTGGCCTGCACCCGCCCCGCGCGCAGTTGCGCCGGGAGGTCGCGCATGCGCAGGAGCAGCGTCACGGGGACGCGCACGCGGCGCGCCAGCAGGTCGACGTCTTTCGAGCCCTCCAGCGGCTGCACGCCGGCGGCGAGCGGCGCGCCGATGCCGGTCCAGCGGTAGTAGGTGGGAAGCCCTTCCACCTGCAGCTCGGCGACCGGCACGAGCCTGACGAGCTGGTGCTCGCCCCAGCGCAAGGCGGCCGGATCGAACTGTACCTCGACCGGCCCGAACGGGGTCGCGAACGTACCGGCGCGCGGCTCGACGTTCTTGCCGTCCTTCAAGGTCTCGGTCAGGCCGCGGTTGTAGAGGTCGCACGCCAGCCGCACGCGCGGACTGAAGCGGCTGGGGGCCTCCTTGGCGTCGTCGGGGAACAGGTAGGCCCACGCGTATACCGCGCTCAGCAGGAAGTACGAGCGGCCGCCACCGTGCTCCGCGTGGTGGAAGGCGAGCTCGGCGAGCGCCGCCCGCTCCTCGGGCAGGATCCTGTCCGCCAGGTACGCCGCCTGCAGCGCGCGCAGCGCGCCCGCGGGATCCTTCTCGTACCGCTCGACGAGATCGTAGTTGTAGAGGAGGTTCCGCGTCTCGCGGCTGACCTCACCCTGCGTGAGCTCGTTCCCGGTGAGGGCGCGATGGACACGGCTCGCGTCGACGCGGGTGACGCGGACGGGCGCGAAGCAGGCGCTCTGGCCGAGCAGGGCGGCGCACAGCGCCAGGATCGACGCGAGGCGCGGCGCGGGGCGAGGCGTCAGCGGCATGGCTGGATGACGCCATAGCAGACGCGTCGAACGAGGAGAATCCGCGGCGGATGTGCGCGTGCCGAGGGAAGGGGTGCGAGATGCCGGGTCGGCTACAGGGACAGGACGTGTGCCTCGTCCGGCGCGGCGCGGCCCTCCGCCATGCTCGCGTACACCGCCTGCACGGCGTCTGGTCCGTCCTGCCGCACGATGTGCACCCACGTCTCGGCGCGACCCATGAACTCCCGCCAGGCCCCCACGAGCGTGCGGTTGAGCGCGTCGGCCCCGAGGTCGGTCCGGCGCTGCTCCAACCACGCCGGAGCGAAGAAGAAGAGCGTCGGGTCGCCTTCCGCGTCCGGTGCCAGCGCCGCGGCGGCCTGCCAGTGCGACAGACCGACGGTGATCGTGGTCGTGAGATGGCGCCCGAGCCGTGCGCGCAGCGCGGCGCGCACGCGCGCGTCGCCGGCCACGTCCACGACGACGGTCGGCACGTCCGGCAGCGTGGCGATCTCGTCGTACGTCGTCACCCGCGTGTACAGGTCGAGGCCGCGCACGAACGCCGCGTGGCGCGATGACGTGAGGCCGACGACGGCGCGGTCCGTGTGCCGTCGCGCCAGCATGAACGCCAATCCGAAGGAGGTCTTGCTCGACGCCGACGCGATCGCGACCGCGCGCGCGCCGAAGAAGTCGTGGCCCTCGGCGAGGAAGTCGTCGAGCAGGATGGACGTCAACACGAGCGGGCGGAACACGATCATCGCGTCCTCGTGCCCCTCGACGTAGAACGCGTTGCGGCGATTGGCGGCATACGAATTGTAGGCGGCGGGAAGCGCGCCGCGATCGACGTCGAAGCCGAGGGCCGAGACCCGCGCCGGGCGCAGGCGGGCGTAGCGCGCCAGCGGGAAGTATCCGAACAGGCGCTCGCCGGCCGGCAGGTCGGCACGGCGCGAGGCGACGGTCACGCCGATTCCCCAGACCGGCACCTTGCCCCAGCCCGGTTCGGCGCCGGGAAAGAAGTCGAAGTAGTTGATGATGGGGCTCTTGCCGAGGACGGCGTAGGTGACGTTGTTCGCGGAGAGCCCGAACTTCTCGATCCGCAGCAGCACGTCGCCGTCGTCGAGCGCGGCGACGTCTGCGGCCGGCGTGGCGACCATGCGCGCCGCGCGCGGATCGTCCTGCCGCACGACCAGCTCGAGGTTGTCGTCGATCGACGGGCCCATCACGGCCTCCTGCGCGGGACGCTGCCACGTACGCCGCGTGTCCGCGCGGGGTGGCTGCGGACCGATGCCCGTCGCTGCGGCCGCCGGGCCGCCGCATGCCGCCCGGGCGGCGTCGTCCGGGCGGCCCGGCAGGGAACGGCGACGCGTACCTCCGTGCCGCCGCGCGGTAGAGCGCGGATCGTGAACCGCCCGTGCATGAGCGCCGCGCGCTCACGCATCGTGACGAGGCCGAGACCGTTCGAGGCACGCGTCGGGGTGATGCCGACGCCGTCGTCGCGCACCTCGAGCACGACGTGGCCGCGGCGGCGCAGGAGCCGGACGCGGACGCGGGACGCACGCGCGTGGCGCGCGACGTTGGCGAGGGCCTCCTGTGCGATGCGATAGACGTGCAGCTCGTACGAGCGCTCGAGGAGGCCGCCGACGGCGTCGGTCACGACGTCGAGACGGAGGCCGTGGCACTCGGCGAACTGCTGCGCGTGCTGGCGCACCGTGTCCACCACCCCCGCCTCCGACAGATCGGCCGGATGGTAGTCGCGGACGATGCGCGCCACGGACGCCGTGATGTTCCGGATCGTCGTGAGCGTCGCGTCGAGCGCGGGCCGGGTCGCGTTGGGAATGGCGGCCGACACCCGCTCGAACGAGCGCAGCAGCCCCCCGACGCTCGCGAGCGCGCGGCCGACGTCGTCGTGCAGCTCGCGCGCCACGCGTTGCCGCTCGGCCTCGAGCGTCTGCAGCAGCCGCTGCGCGAACGTCTTCTGGGCGAGCTCGCTCTGCTTGCGCGCGCTGATGTCGCGCACCACCCCGAAGACGTACTTCTCGCCGTCCACCTCGAGCAGCGCCGCGCTCACCTCGACGGGAAAGAAGCTGCCGTCCTTGCGGCGCGAGCGCGTCTCGATGAGCGGCATCGGACCATCGAGCGCCGTCACCGCCTGCTGGTAGAGCTCGAGCGGATAATCGGGGTCGATCTCCGCCGTCGTCATCTGCCGCAGCTCCTTCCACGTGTAGCCCGTGAGGTCGAGCGCGCGTTGGTTGACGTAGCGGAAGCGTCCCTGGAAATCGGTCACATAGAACGCCTCGCTCGACATGTCCGCCATGTGGCGGAAGATCTGCTCGTCGAGGGGCTCCGGGGCCGACCTCATGCGCGGCCGTCCCTGGCGAGGGCGGGCGCCACGAACGCCGCGCCATCGGCGGGCACCGCGATGCGGACCTCGGTGCCGCCGCCGCGTCGCCCACGGATCGCCAGCGTGGCGCCCATCAGCTCGGCCCGCTCGCGCATGGTGACGAGTCCGAGGCCGATCCCGCGGGCGCCGTCCGGTGCGAAGCCGACGCCGTCGTCCGCGACGCTCGCGAGGACGCTCCCGCCCTCACGCTCCAGGCGCACGCTGACGTTGCGGGCCCGCGCATGGCGCGCGATGTTCGCGAGCGCTTCCTGCACGACGCGATAGAGATGCAGCTCGTGCTCCGCCGACAGCAGCCCGGCAACGTTGCCCGTCGAGAGGCGCAGGCCCAACGCATGACGGCGGGCGAACTCGCGCGCGTGCGTCCGCACCGTGTCCTCGAGCCCGAGGCCGAGCAGCTCCGCGGGATGATAGTCACGCACGAGACGGGCGACGGACTCGGTGATCTGGCGGATCGTCGCACGGGTGCTGGTGAGGGCGGGGCGGGCGTCGGGCGGCACCGCGTCGGGGGTGCTCTCCAGCGTGTGCAGCAGGACGCCGACGGTGGCGATCGCCTGCCCGACGTCGTCGTGGAGCTCACGCGCGACCCGCTGCCGCTCGGCCTCGAGCGTGTGCAGGATGCGCTGCGTGAGGGTGCGTTGCTCGGCCTCCATCTGCCGGCGTTCGCTGATGTCGCGGACGACGCCGAAGAGATACGTGTGTGCGCCGACGTCGACGCGCGCGACGCTCAGCTCGATCGGGTAGATCGTGCCGTCCTTGCGTCGATTGATCGTTTCGAACTGCGTGATCGCGGTGCCGTCCGCCATCGCGTCGACGAACTCGCGGAAACGCTCGGCGGGATATTCCGGATTGAGGTCGGACACCGTCATCTGCAGCATCTCCGCCTTGGTGTAGCCGGTGGTCTTCAGCGCGCGCTCGTTGACGTAGAGGAAACGTCCGTGCGCGTCGCACAGGTAGAAGGCGTCGTTCGACATCTCGGCCATCTGGCGGAACACGGTGAGGTCGAGGGGCGCCGGCAGCCGGGCGGCTCGGGCAAGGCGGCGGGGGGTCGCCACGGGCCGACGGTACTGCCGCGCCGGCGTCACGGTCAAGGGCGTGCGGCCGCGGCGCGGGCGGCCGTCGTGCCCATGCCGGACGACGGCCGGCAGTTCGCGCGTGCCGTGCCGCTCCGGCGCTCAGTTCTCGATGACGATGACCCAGCCCGCGGCCTCGACCCGGGTCGTGACGACCTGGTGGCCCTCCGCCTCCGCCGCGCGCGGGAGGTCCCGCGCCCCGCGGGCGTCGTCGAGCGCGATCTCGAGGAGGTCACGCGGCGCCAGCGCCGCCAGCGCGACCTTCGCCTTCGCCCAGCTGAGGGGACACGCGACCCCGCGCAGATCGAGCCGTTGCCGGACGGGCATGCCCTCCGCAGTAGCAGAGCGGAGGGCCAGCGGCGAACGCGCCCGGATGATGGCGGCACCGGGCCGCGTTCGCTTGACAGGCACCCCGGTCACCGAAATAGTCTTGCGATGACGCAGAGCAGCGCGCCCCGCACGGACACGCCCACGCCGCGCGGCGTGCGGGAGGACATCCGCAACATCGCGATCGTGGCGCACGTCGACCACGGCAAGACCACGCTGGTCGACGCGATGCTGCACCAGAGCGGCATCTTCCGGGCGAACGAGATCGTGGCCGAACGGGTCATGGACTCGAACGACCTCGAGCGCGAGCGCGGCATCACGATCCTCGCCAAGAACACCGCCGTCACCTACGAGGGCGTCACGATCAACATCGTCGATACGCCCGGCCACGCCGATTTCGGCGGCGAGGTGGAGCGGACGCTGGCCATGGTCGACGGCATCCTGCTCGTGGTCGATGCGTCCGAGGGCCCGTTGCCGCAGACGCGATTCGTGCTGAAGAAGGCCCTCGAGCGCGGGCTGCCGGCGGTGCTCTGCATCAACAAGATCGACCGCAGCGACGCCCGCATCGCCGAGGTGCTCGACGAGGTGTACGCGCTCTTCATCGACCTCGGCGCCGACGATGCGCAGCTCGATTTCCCCGTCGTCTACACGAACGCCCGGGCCGGCATCGCGCTGCGGTCGCCGGAGGACAGCGGGACCACGCTCAAGGTCCTGTTCGATACCATCATCCAGCGCCTCCCCGGCCCGGCGTACGACCCGACCGCGACGACGCAGTTCCAGGTGAACAATCTCGACTACAACGACTACATCGGCCGGCTGGCCATCGGCCGGGTCGTCGCCGGCGAGATCGCGGCCGGCGGGCAGTACACGCTCTGTCGCGGCGACGGCTCGCAGACGCCGGTCAAGCTGACGCTGCTCTACATCTGGCACGGCCTCGAGCGGCGCGAGGTACCGAGCGCGCGTGCCGGCGACGTCATCGCGATCGGGGGAATCGAGGATCTGGCGATCGGGGACACCATCGCCGATCGCGAGCAGCCGGTCCCCCTGCCGCCCATCAACGTGGAGGAGCCGACGATCGCGATGATCTTCGGCGTCAACACGAGTCCCTGGGGCGGTCGCGAGGGGCAGTACGTCACCTCGCGCAAGATCCGCGAGCGCCTCTTCGCGGAGTCGCGCAAGAACGTCAGCCTGCGGATCGAGGAGACCGGTCAGCCCGACTCGCTGCGCGTCGCCGGCCGCGGCGAGCTGCAGCTCGCGGTGCTGATCGAGACGATGCGCCGCGAGGGATACGAGCTGCAGGTCTCGAAGCCGACCATCATCACGCGCGAGGAGCACGGGCAGATGCTCGAGCCCATGGAGCTCGTCTACATCGACGTGCCGGAGGACTTCATCGGCGTGATCTCGCAGCTCCTCGCCGTCCGGAAGGGCATCATGACGGGCATGGAGCATTCCGATTCCGGCCGCGTGCGGCTCGAGTTCACGGTGCCGTCGCGTGGCCTCATCGGCTTCCGCTCGCACTTCCTCACGTCGACGCGCGGCACCGGCATCATGAACATGCTGTTCAACGGCTACGCCCCCTGGCTCGGGCCCATCCGCGGACGCACGAACGGCGCGATGGTCGCCGATCGCGAGGGGATCGCGACGCCCTACGCCATCTTCCACCTGCAGGAACGGGGCACGATCTTCGTCAAGGCCGGGACGCCGGTCTACGAGGGCATGATCGTCGGCGAGTACTCGCGCGACAACGATCTCGACGTCAATCTGACCAAGGAAAAGAAGCTCAGCAACATGCGCGCCACCGGCCACGACGAGGCGACGATCCTCACGCCGCCGCGCGAGGTGGGCCTCGATGCCGCTCTCGAGTGGATCGCGGAGGACGAGCTCGTCGAGGTGACCCCCGAGAACGTGCGCATGCGGAAGAAGATGCTCCAGAAGGGATTGCGCCCCAAGGGATCGAAGGAGTAACCGGTCTGGCGCAGGGTTGACGGGACCCGAAGGTCTCGGACAGACTGTTTGCGCCGTTACGACGGCCGGAGGGGAGGATCTTCGGTGCCCATGCGAAGTCTCCTGCTGCAGGTCGCGCTCGTGTTGGTCGTGGCCGCGACGGCGCGTGCCGAATGGGAACGGAACGAGTGCGTGTAGTGCCACAAACGCGAGGTCCTGCCGATCACGCTCGGTCACACGTTCGCGGACTGGCAGACGTCGGTGCACGCGCGCGGCGGAGTCGGCTGCGAGAAGTGTCACGGCGGCGATCCCAGTGCCCGGGACGCGGATGCCGCGCACCGTGGCGTCCGCGCCGCGACCGAGCCCGAGAGTCTCGTCAACCCGACGCGCCTACCCGATACCTGTGGCACGTGTCACCGCCAGGAGCTGGACGCGTTCAAGGGCACCGTCCATGCGCGCGAGCTCGCGGCGCACGGGAAGGGGGCGACGTGCTTCACCTGCCACGGCGCGATGGCCACCGGCCTCCCCACCAGCCGGGAGCTGAGCGAGCGATGCGCCGTCTGTCACGACAGACCCGTACACGCGCAGAACGCGCTGGCAATGGTCGCCATGACCAAGACCAAGCTCTATCGCGCGCGGCGCGCGATGGACCAGGCGCAGCGCGCGAATCCCGCCTGGTACGACGACGCGATCCGGCGCTTCCACGGCCTCGAGCGCGACTACCACGACATCCAATTGAAGTGGCATACGTTCGATACGGCTGCAGTGATTCAGGAGACGCGTGACTTGCTCAAGCTGACGGATAGCATCACCAACGAGGCCGAGGTCATGGCGCGCCGGGGCGCCAAGTAGCATGCGGCTGCCGCGGTGCGAACCGCGCTGCTGATCGGGCTCGCCGCCCTGTTGCTCGCCGCGCCGGCGCCCGTGCGCGGTGCGGACGACTGTCTCGCGTGTCACGGGAGCGTGAAGGACACCCACGACCCGAAGCTGGTCGTCGCGGTGGACGCCTGGAAGCGCACCGTCCACGGCGCGGCCGACGTGGACTGCGCCGCGTGTCACGAGGGTCACGACGCGTTCCCGCACGAGAAGAGCGATCCGCTGCAGACGTGCGGCGGCTGCCACGCGAGTGAGATGGACGAGCTGGCCCGGAGCGCCCATGGCAACGCGGTGAGGAGCGGCGCCGAGCGACCGGATTGCGTCGCATGCCATGGGCCGATGCACGCGCTTCGGCCGGCCGACGACGAAGCGTCCCCGATCCACCCGAAGCGTCTCGCCGCGACCTGCGGCCGGTGCCATGCCGACCCCGCCTCCATGGCCGACACCGGTGTGAAGCGCGTGCAACCGCTCGCGGCGTACGCGGCCAGCGTCCACGCGCGCAGCGTCGAGGCAGGCGGGCACGCGGCGACGTGCAGCTCCTGCCACGGCAGCCACGACATCCTCGCGGCCGACGATCCGCGCTCCCGCGTCAACCGCAAGAACGTTCCGCAGACCTGCGGCCAGTGCCACGCCGTCGTCGCCCGCACGTATGCGTCGAGCGTGCACGGCAAGGCCGCGTCCCGCGGCATCCGCGAGGCCCCCGTCTGCACCGACTGCCACGGCGAGCACCGCATCCTCGGCCCGGGCGACAAGGGCTCGCCGGTCTTCGTCTCCAACGTGCCGAAGATGGCGTGCGGACGGTGTCACGGCGACGTGCGCCTCACCGAGAAGTTCGGATTGAAGAGCACCGCCGTCGCCTCGTTCGAGAGCAGCTTCCATGGCCTCGCCGGTCGGGCCGGGAACGCGAGCGTCGCCAACTGTGCCTCGTGCCACGGCGTCCACGACATCCTGCCGTCGACCGATCCACGGTCGCACGTGTATCCGGCGAACCTGCCGGCGACGTGCGGCGTCTGTCATCCGGGCGCCGGGACGACGTTCGCCATCGGGGCCGTGCACGTGCTGCCCGAGGACCGGGCCGGGACGCACCCCGCCGTCTATTGGGTCCGCATCGTCTATCTGTGGCTCATCGTGCTCGTGATCGGCGCGATGACGGCGCACAACCTGCTCGACCTGCGCCGCAAGGCCGGCGCGGCCCTGGTGCGTCCGGTCGTTCCCGTCGAGGCGCGCCGCATGCGGATGGGACTGTGGTTCCGCGTCGCGCACGCGGTCCTGCTCGCGAGCTTCTTCGTGCTCGTGTGGTCGGGCTTCGCGCTCACGTATTCGGATGCATGGTGGGCCCGGCCGCTCGTCGCCTGGGAAGGTCACTGGCAGCTGCGCGGCGGCCTGCACCGGCTGGCGGCCGTGGTGCTGCTCGGCGCCTTCGCGCTCCATGCCGTCCACCTCGCGCTCGACCGCCGGGCTCGAGCCTGCATCCGCGCCATGATGCCGCGCCGCCGCGACCTGCACGAGCTGCGCGAGCACGTGCAATGGCTCAGCGGCAGGCGCGTCGATCTGCCGCGCTCACCCGCGGTCGGATACGTCGAGAAGCTCGAGTACCTCGCCGTCGTCTGGGGCACCGGGATCATGGCGCTCAGCGGCTTCGTCCTGTGGTTCGAGAGCTGGTCGCTCGCCCACCTCCCGAAGTGGGTGCTCGACGTCGCCACGGTCGTCCACTTCTACGAGGCCCTGCTGGCCACCCTGGCGATCCTCGTCTGGCACTTCTACTTCGTGATCTTCGATCCGCTCGTCTACCCGATGGACACGGCGTGGATCACGGGTCGCGAGGCCCCCGGCCGTACGCTCGAGCGCACGGCGTCGACGGTGGACGACGAGGCGGCGGCGCCCGACCGCTCATGAGGCGGTGGCGCGCCCGACGTAGCAGAGGAACGCCAGCAGCAGCGCCGCTCCGTTGACGCAGGTGACGAGCAACCACGGACCTCCACCGGGAGCGAGTCGATCGACGAACGCGTAGGTCGCGGCATGGTTGGCGAACGGGAGCGCCAGCAGCACGAGCGTCGCGACCGGCAGCAGCGGCCGCTCGGCGGCGTGTCGGGCGAGCGCCAGGGCCGCCAGCGCCGCCGTGACGAGGAGCACGTCGTAGGTCTGGTGGTAGCCGCAGATCGCTACGGCGAGACAGGTGACGGCGTCCGCGCTCGCGCCACCGCCCGGCGATCGGTCGAATCGGCGGGCGGACCAGCAGCCGAGCGCGAGGATGGCGAGCGTCAGGCCGAGGGTCGCGGCGGCCGGGAGGTTGCGCCCCGCGAGACGGCTTCCGAGCGCGATGGCGTCGATGCGGTAGATGCTGGCGGACGGCTCGTTGTCCTGGGCGGCGGCGGCGAGATACGCGAGCACCGGTAGCAGGCAGAGGCTGAGCGCCAGGTAGAGGGTCTCGGCCGTGCGCAGGCCGAGCGATGCGAACGGCAGCCCGAGGAGCAGCACGGCCGGCGGATATGCGAACGGCGCGTCGGCCGGGTAGCGCGCGAGATAGGGGCCGACGTCGTACGGGCTGGCGCCGTCGAGGAAGGCGCGTGCGGGGTAGAAGATCGTCGACCCGAAGTCGAGGAAGAGCGGCGCGATGTGGTGCCGGGCGAGCGTGGGCGCGACCGCGACCACGAAGGCCCCGGCGGCGGCGACGGACGCGTTGCGGCTCCCTCGTCCCGTCATCGACGGGCGTCTAGCCGAGACGCTGCGCGACGTCGCGCATGAACTCGCGTTGGAACTGCTCGTAGGGCAACGACAGCGTCTGGCGGAACGCGTCGTCGACCGTCGCCGCCGTCGCCATCGCCTCGAGCAGCCGCCGCACGTTGTACGCGCCCTTCTTCCGCAGCAGGTAGTCGGCGGCGAAGTAGGCCTCCGCGTAGGCGAGGCTCGCGTCGGCGCGGCCGAGCCGGGTGAAGCCCGCCTCGAGCGCCGACAGCGGCACGAGCCCGTCGGCGGCCAGCGCCATCCGCAGCCGGCCGGCGCGTCCCCCCTCGTCGACCTCCTCGGCGACCTGCGCCAGACCCTCGTTCAGCCATACCGGAGCCTTGCCGCGGCTCAGCGTGCCGATCGCGGCGTGCGCGTACTCGTGGCGCAAGGTGCGCGCGACGCTCTCGCTGCCCCGGGCCACGCCGCCGACCGGCAGCTTGATGCGGCCGTCGTACACGGCGCCGCTCCAGTGCGGCGAGTTGGTGATCTCGCGGAACTGCTGGTCGGTGTAGAGGATCACCTCGAGCCGCTCGAGCGGATAGTAGGCGAAGCGCGCGCCGACCCGGCGATACGCGTCCTCCAGGGCATTCAGGACGATCCGCCCGGCGCTGACGTTCTCGGGGCCCTCGAACTTGAGGACGAAGTGCGAGCTCGCGAGCGACTGCATGTCGCGCTCGGCGTCGGCGTCGCGGCGCAGTCGCTCGACCGTCGCAGCGAGGCCGGGCCGGTCGGCGCCCGCGGCGCGCGCGCGGTCCAGCATCGCGAGCGCGTGGTCCTGATCGTGACGTTCGAGGTAGATGCGGCCGAGCGTGAGCAGCGTCTCCACGTCCTCGCCGCCCGCCGCCAGCGCTTGCTCGAGCGTGACGCGCGCCAGATCGACGTTGCCGAGCCGGTAGTAGGCGTAGCCGAGGCCGCGCCCGATCTCCGGGCGATCGCCGAGCCGCCGCGCGTCCACGAAGTACGTGATCGCCTGGTCGAAGTGCTCGGTGGCGATGGCGGCGAAGCCGGCGTTGATCAGCGCCGCCTGCAGGTTGCGAGCGTAGAGATCGTTGTCCGGCTCGAGCGCGCGCGCGTCGCGCAGGAGCGCGATCGCCGCGGACCACTCTCCCTTCGCCGCGAGCTCGAACGCGTCGCGGTTCTTGCGCTCCCCCTCGGACAGCGTCTCCGGCGGCGCAGGATCGGCGGCCTCCGGTGGCACGGACATGGCCGGTGCGCGATCGTCGGCGGACGCGTCCTGGCCGGCGCCCGCCGGCGCCGTCGGAGCGTCGTAGGCGCTCGCCGGCGCGGGCCCCTGGTCCTCGGCGAGGCGTGGCGGCGCCTCGAGCAGCCGCGTGCCGCCGTAGGCGATGACGCCGCCGAGGACGGCCGCGGCGGCAAGCTGCCAGACGCTGCTACGCACCGGCGGACCGTCCGGGCGCCGCCCTCAGTGGACGTTCCGCGGCAGGTCGGTCGCCTCGGCGGTCACCCCGAAAGCGGCCTCGTAACGCTGGATGTTCTCCTGCAGCGCGCGCACGATGCGCTTGGCGTGCTCCGGCGTGGTGACGATGCGCGAGCGCAGGGTGGCGACGGTCTCGCCCGAGGCCGTCTGCTGCGGCTGCGCGAAGAGGAAATCGAGGATGAACTCCTCCTTGCGGTGGCTCACCATCATCAGATTGGCGTAGACGCCGAGACTCGTCTGCGCGTCGGATTGCACCTGCACGTGGTGCTGATGTGTGTGGGGCGTGCCCTGCGGGCGGTCGCGTTGCTCGTCGCTCATGTGGAGGCTCCCTCGTCGGCGACCATCGTCCGGAACTGGTCCGCGAAGCGCGGGCCGGTGCCGCGCTCCTCGTGCTTGAAGTAGACGAAGGCGTTCTGCCAGCCGGCGGCGGCGATGCGCGTCGCCCACCCGCGCAGCGTGTCCTCATCATAGGTGGCGCGTCGCAGACGGAAGTAGCCGAACGGCGCGGTCGACTCGAACGGCGTCGTGCGCTCGTCGCTGTCGGCGATGCACAGCGCGACCCCGAATCGCCGCAGGACCTCGTAGGTGTCGTCCGAATGCCACGACGCGTGGCGGAACTCCATCGTCGGCATGAGCCCCGTCGGTAGGTCGTGGAGGAACACCTCGAGCAGCTCGACGTCCTTCTTGAGGAAGGGGGGGAGCTGGAACAGCAGCGGGCCGAGCTTCGGGCCGAGCGTCTCGGCGACCTCGCAGAACGACGCCAGCGTGTCTTCGATGCTCCGCAGGCGCTGGTCGTGGGTGATCCGACGCGGGGCCTTCAGGGAGAAGCGGAAGCCGTCAGGCGTCTCGCGCGCCCAGTTGGCGAGGATGCGCACCGTCGGCATGCGGTAGAAGGTGTAGTTGATCTCGACGCTGGTGAAGCGTTCCGCGTAGAACGGCAGCATGCGCTTGTCGTTGATGTCCTCGGGATAGAAGGATCCCTTCCACTCCTGATAGTTGTAGCCCGAGGTGCCGATCCAGTAGTGCGTCATGGTTATTGGCTCGTAGTCGCGTCACGAACGTTCCGCCACGCGCAACTATTATCGACGGCGGCTGAGCGCTCGGCAAGCCGTGCCGTCGTCGCGTTGCAAAGGCACCGGCGAGCCCCTACCGTGACCTCTCCGTGAAGCGCTACACCCTGCGCGCCGACCCGCGGCGCACGCCGACACAGTTCCGCATCGCCTACGCCGACGAGCTCAACCCGCACCAGCTCGCCGCGGCGACGACGCTCGACGGACCGGTTCTGGTCATCGCCGGGGCCGGCAGCGGCAAGACGCGGACGCTGGTGTACCGGGTGGCACGTCTCGTCGAATCGGGGGTGCCGGCGGGCGCGATCCTGCTGCTCACGTTCACGCGCAAGGCGGCGCAGGAGATGCTGCGGCGCGCCACCGCGCTGGTCGGTGGCGAGTGCGCGCAGGTGGCGGGCGGCACGTTCCACTCCTTCGCGCACCTCACCCTGCGGCGCCATGGACGGTCCGTCGGCCTGTCGCGCGACTTCACCATTCTCGACCGCGGCGACAGCGAGGACGTCATCAATCTCCTGCGCGGCGAGCTCGGCCTCGACCGCAAGGAGCGGCGCTTCCCGCGCAAGCAGGCGGTCGCGTCGCTCTTCAGCATGGCGATCAACTGCCAGGCGACCCTCGCCGCGCTCGTCGCCGACGCCTATCCGCATCTCGAGGAGCACCTCGATGCGCTCCTCGCGCTGCAGGGGCGCTACGTCGAGTTCAAGGGAAGCCGGCAGCTCGTCGACTACGACGATCTCCTCGTGAAGCTGCATGCGGCGCTCGCCGACGAGGCCCTCGCCGAGCGTCTCGGCCAGCGCTACCGCTACGTCATGGTGGACGAGTACCAGGACACCAATCGCCTGCAGGCGGAGATCGTGCGTCGCCTGGCGCGCGCGCACGACAACGTCATGGTGGTCGGCGACGACGCGCAGTCCATCTATGCGTTCCGCGGCGCCGACATCCGCAACATCCTGGAGTTTCCGCAGCTCTTCCCGGGCACGCGGATCATCACGCTCGACCAGAACTACCGCTCGACCCAGCCCATCCTCGACCTCGCGAACACGGTCATCAATCGGGCGCCGCAGCAGTACACGAAGAATCTCTTCACCACCCGCGGCCCCGGCGAGCGGCCGGCGTTGATCCAGGCGCGCGACGAGCCGGAGCAGTCGCACTTCGTCGCGCAGCGCATCCTCGAGCTGCGGGAGGAGGGTATCCCGCTCTCCGAGATCGCCGTGCTCTTCCGCTCGAGCTTCCATTCGTTCGATCTCGAGATCGTGCTCAGCCAGCGCGACATCCCGTTCGTGAAGCGCGGTGGCTTCCGCTTCGTCGAGGCGGCGCACGTGAAGGACGTGCTGGCGTACCTGCGCGTCGTCGCCAATCCCGAGGACACCGTGTCCTGGCACCGCATCCTGCTCCTGCTCGAGGGCGTGGGTCCGAAGAGCAGCCAGGAGATGCTGGCGCGCATCCGTGGCCACGCCGCTCCCTGGGACGTACTGGCGGTCTCTCCCGGCCGGGGCAAGAGCGCGGCCGAGGTCCAGCGCCTGGCGCGGCTCCTGGCGGAGATGGCGGCTGCGCCGCGGCCAGGCGAGCGGATCGATCGCATCCTCACGTACTACGGGCCGGTGCTGCGGCGCGTGCATCCCGAGGACTACCCGAAGCGCGAGCGCGATCTCGAGCAATTCGCGAGCATCGCGCAGCGCTATCGCAGCACCACGGCGCTGCTTGCCGACATGGCGCTGGAGCCGCCGACCGACAGCGTGGCGGGGGTGCTCGCCGCGGACGGCGACGACGAAGGGGTGGTCACCCTCTCGACGGTGCACTCGGCCAAGGGCCTCGAGTGGCACACCGTGTTCGTGCTGTGGGTGGCCGACGGCCGTTTTCCGTCGACCTACGGCGCGAGGGATGACGACGACATCGAAGAGGAGCGCCGGCTGATGTACGTCGCGGCGACCCGCGCCAAGGACCTCCTCTACCTGACGTACCCGATCGAGGCGTACGATCGTGGGCTCGGTCTGGTGCTGGCGAAGACGTCGCGCTTCCTCGAGGACATCGCGGAGGACGTGCTCGAGCCCGTGGCGCTGGTCGACGACGTCTGAGCCCGCGATTCACCGTGCCTTTTCGCGATCGCGCATGCGTGCGAGATGGGGCGGCGGCCGCCTGCGCGCGCAGCAGCCGCGGTGGCGCCGCGCGGCCGGCCAGTGTATAGTGCGGTTTCCACGCGCCACGCCGGTGGACGCGCTGGGGGGTGATCTGCATGCACGGTAGGAATGGGCTCAAGAGCCGGCGCTGGTCCGTCGTGGTGGCGGCGCTGGCGACACTGGTCGGCATCGGCGCCGCGCATGCGGACGTCATGCCCTGTCCCCAGATGATCCGGGACATGCGCGCCCCCCACGATGAGGTGCACGTGCTGCGGACGCTCGCGGACGGCACCGCGATCGGCGAGCAGCGCTTCCATGCCGTCGTCGAGAATGGCGCCCTCGTGCTCACGGTCGTGACGCACTTCACCAGCGGCGAGCAGTGGGACGAGCATGCCGAGCTCGACGTCCGGAACGGCTATCACGCGAAGGACTTCCACAAGGTCGAGCGCGTCGGCGGACAGATCGTGGCCGAGGAGCAGGTGGATTTCGCCAGCGGGCGGGTCTCCTGGCTCCGTGACGGGGCGCGCGGCGAGCGGACGTTCACCTTCACCCCCGATACGTACATCGGGCCGATGCTCGGGGTCGTGCTCGCGGAGGTCCCCGACTCGGCCAGCCGCGCCGCCTCGATCCAGGCGATAGTCTTTCGCCCCGCGCCGGAGATCTACACGCTGCGCGCCGACGTCATGCAGGAAGAGAACTTCAAGGTCGGCAATGCCAGCGAGCCGACGACCAAGGTCCGACTGAAGGCCGACCTCGGGTCGGTGCAGAACGTGGTCTTCGCCAGCATGATTCCGACGCACTACTTCTGGTTCACGCGCGAGGATCCCCCGGAGTTCTTCGCCTTCGAAGGCACGCTCGGCTACGGCGGCCGGGAGCTGCGCATGATCCCCGTGCGGCCGCCGACCAGCACCGCCAAAGCAGGCTGAGATCGTCAGCCGTGGCGGCGCGGCCGCGGTGCCGGCGGGAATGCCGTCGTCACGCGGCCGGTAGCAGGAGCGCGAACGTCGAACCGACGCCGGGCGTGCTGCGTACGGCGATGTGGCCGCGCATCGCGGCCGCCAGCCGCGCGCTGAGCGCGAGACCGATACCCGTCCCCTCGTGCCGCCGGGACGACGAGCCGTCGAGCTGCTGGAAGGCGACGAAGAGCCGGCGCAGCTCTTCGCGTCGGATGCCGCCTCCCTGATCCTCGACGGCGACCTCCAGGAAGGTGCGCCCCTTGGCGTCCGGACCCGGCTCGGGCACGACCCGGTCCCACGCCGGCTCGCCGTAGAGCGCGGCGGTGCCGACGCGCAAGCGCACGAGCTGGCCGCCCGAGAACTTGAGCGCGTTGGACGCGAGGTGGGCCACGATCTCCTCGACGCGCGCCGAGTCGCCGACGGCCGTCGGCTCGGCGACGCCGCAGGCCACCTCCACCGCCGCGGCGGCCAGCGCGGCGCGCACCTGAATGGCGACCTTGTCGGCGATGGCGTCGAGTCGTACGGGCTCGCGCGTCACCTGCAGCTCGCCGCTCTCGAGATTCGAGAAGTCGAGCAGTTGGCAGACGAGACGGTAGAGCGCCACCGCGTTCTCGTGGATGCGGCCGAGCCAGCCTTGGACGTCGGGGCTCGCGTCCGTCATGTAGTCGGTGAGCATCTCGGAGAACCCGAAGATCGCGGTGAGCGGCGTGCGCAGCTCGTGCCCGACGTTGGCGAGGAACTGCTCGCGGTGCCGTCCGGCTTCCTCCAGCGCCATGCGCTGCAGGAGCTCGCGTCCGCGCAGCTCACTGCCGACGACGTGGCTGACGACCGTGATGGTCGCCGTCGAGCAGAGGAAGAACAGGTTGCCGGTGAACACGCGCACGTCGGGGATGCCGCCCCACGCCGCGCAGACGAGCACGTAACCGGCGACGAGGAGGGCGCAACACAGGGTCGAGGGCGCCGGCTCCCACGGCATGATCACGGCGGCCGCGAGCATCACGAGATTCAGGCCCGCGTAGTACGGACTCGAGCCGCCGCCGTTCAGCCCGCACATGACGATGATGCCCGCCCCGGTCCCGAGGAACGAGAGCAGGCTGAGCGGAACGACGAGGCGCTGTCCCATGCGTGTGCGCAACGCCAGGAGCGTCCAGGCGTTGATGAGCAACATGGCGATGCGGATGACGGCGAAGACGCCCACGAGCTCCGGATGGAGGACGGCGTCGAGCGCGAGGAAGAGCGGCACGAGCGTGATCCCGAGCCAGCAGCACACCCGCAGCCGAGCGGCGACGAGCGCACGCGACTCCTCCACCCAGCGCGACGCGAGTTCCGGCCGATCCGACAGCTCGCGGCGCGACATGGCCCCGGAGGCGCTCAGCGGCGCTCTTCGCGCCGGCCCGGGATCGGCTGATCCGCGGGGGACGGCAGGGGAGGACTGCTCGGACGACGGCGGATGCGCAGCGCGCCGGATGCCGGCGGCGCGTCGCTCGGCGGCGTCGTGGCGACCGCGGCGGTCGCGGGCGCGCCGTCCCGGGCGCGCTCCACCCGGGACACCCAGCGGTGCAACCGGACGCATTGCAGGACGTCCCGCACGGTGACGAGCCGGTCGAGGTCCTGGTCGGGGATCGTGACGCCGAATGCGCTCGCGAGGTTGGCGGCGAGCAGGCGCTGCGTCCGGCGGGACCGCAGGCCCGGCAGCTCGGTCCGCGCGCTCGCGTCGCGCAGGTCGGCGCCGCAGCTGGTGCTCAGGACGTCACGGACGACGGCGCCGAAATGCATGCTCGATTGCCATGCAATCTCAACGCCAGCGCACCCTCGCCGTCGGCCCCAGAGTGAGCCGCTAAGCCACTGTTTTCACGAATGATGCGTCGCGCTGTGCGGGAAAGCGCAGCGCTCCGATCGTCACGTGGCGTAGCGCCCCGCCATTGCCGCGTCGCCCCGAGGCGGCGGCGCGCGGGCGCCGGCATCAGCGGCCGGTAAAGCGCGGCGGCCGCTTCTCGAGGAAGGACGCCACGCCCTCGCGGAAGTCCTCGGTCGGGAAGCTCGCGACCATCTCCGCATCCGCCTCGGCCGTCGCCGTGGCGAGGTCGGTGAACTGGTGGCCGTACAGCAGCCGCTTCATGACGGCGATCGAGCGCGGCGAGCTCCGGGTGGCGAGCTCGAGCGCGACGTCGCGTACCGTCGGCAGCAGGGCGTCGTGTGGGACGACGCGGTTCACCAACCCCATGGCGAGCGCCTCGGCGGCGTCGATCATGCGGCCGGAGAAGAGCAGATCGCACGCATTCGCCATCCCCACGAGACGCGGCAGCATCCACGAGCTGCCGTGCTCGGCGATCAACCCGCGGCGGGCGAAGGCGGTGCCGAACCGCGCACGCTCCGAGGCGATGCGCATGTCGTAGTACAGCATGTAGGTGAAACCGAGACCGGCGACGGGGCCGTTGATCGCGCCGATGACCGGCTTCGGGATGCCGAGGGGATAGGCGTAGGCGGTCGAGAGCGCGGGATGCGACGGGACGATCGGGGCGCCGCCGGGGGGCAATGCCTCCGCGGCGGAGGCCTCGGAGACCGTGCCGCTCTGGATCTCGCGCAGGTTGTGCATGTCGGCCCCGGCGCAGAAGCCGCGCCCCGCCCCGGTCACGATCACCACCCGTACCGCGTCGTCGGCGCCGGCCGTCTGGAACGCGTGGTACAGCTCGCGTCCCATGTGCGGCGTCCAGGCGTTCAGCCGTGACGGGCGGTTGAGGGTGATCGTCGCGACCGCGTCGCGTACCTCATAGGCGATCTGCTCGTAGGGCATCGGCGACCTCGCTCGGCGCCGTCATAACGTCGCCGTCCGCCCCGACGCAATCGGCCGTTGACATGGCGCACCACTCGGCTAGCTTTCGCGCTCGGGGGTTCGCCCGAGCCGCATGCGCGCATCCCACCAGCACACGTCGCCATCAGAGGCATCGGACGCTGCCGTCCGGTCCGACGCGGCGTGGCCACTCGAGCGCGCCCGCCGCCGGCTCCTGGTGCGCCGGCTGCCGCTCTTCGCGGCCGCATGGCTGACCACGTCGCTCACCTGGGCGGTCATGTTGACCTGGGCGCGCCCCGCCGCGCTGCCGGCGTCCATGCCGACGCTGGTGCTGCAAATGGCGCTGCTCGCCCTCGCCCTCCGGGCCTGCCGACGCGATCCGACGAGCGCGCGGGTGCGCCCGATCGTCGTCGCGACGACCGTCGTCCTCGGATGGTCGGCAACCTGGGCCTTCCGCTTCGCGCACCAGCCGCTGGACGTGCTCGCCTTCGCGTTGTTGACGTTGTTCCTCGCTGCCGCGCTCCTCTTCGCCTGGGGATGGCAGGCGGAGCTGACGGTGCTGGGGCTCACCCTGATCGCGGCGGCGCCGCTGATGCGCGTCCTCGGCACGGCGGTGCCGGAGGCGGCATTCATCACCGCGGTGGGCATGGGCGCCGCCATCTCGCTCGCGATCGCGGAAGGCTCGAGGCGCGCGTTCGCCACCGCGTTCGCGCATCGCCAGCGCGCGGCGCTGCACGCCCGCGAGCTCGAGGCGTCGCGCGACGCCTACCGGGATCTGGCGGAGAAGCAGCGCGACTTCATCTATGCCGGCGATCTCAGCAACCGGATCACCTACGTGAACGAGGCGCTGGCCGCGCTCATCGGCGCGCCGGTCTCGGCCCTCGTCGGCCGCTACTTCCACGAGTTCACGGTGCCGCACGCGGACAGCGCCGACGTGCCGACCGTGCTCGCGTCGATCGCCGCGGGCGAGCCGCAGCCGCGGATGACCTTCGTGCTGCGCACCGCCTCGGGACTGCGCTGGGTCGAGGTGCAGCCGTCGCTGGTCGAGGACGGCACGGGACGCGTCGTCGGATTCCGCGGCATCGGCCGCGACGTCACCGAGCGCCGCGAGGCCGCGGAGACGCTGCGCCGGAGCGAGGAGCGCTTCCGGCGCGCCTTCGACTCGGCCTCGATCGGCATGGTGGTCGTGGGGACCGATGGCCGGGCGACCGAGGTGAACCGCACCCTGTGCGAGATGCTCGGCTATGCGGAGGCGGACCTGCTGGGCGCGGGCTTCGAGCACGTCACGCATCCCGACGACATCAACGCGACGGTGGAGCACGTCAGCCGGGCGCTGCACGGCGGTCCGCAGACGTACCACATCGAGAAGCGCTACCGGCACGCACGCGGCCACACGGTCTGGGGTCTGCTGAGCGTCGCCCTGGTGCGCGACGCGAACGGTGAGCCGCTCTATTTCATCTCGCAGATCCAGGACATCACCGAGCGCAGACACGCCGAGGAGGCGCTGCGGCTCAGCGAGGAGCGTTACCGCGAGCTCGTCGAGTCGCAGTACGACCTCATCTCGCGTTGCGACGCCGAGGGTCGGTACGTCTTCGTCAACGACGCCTACTGCCGCTTGTTCGGCCTGCCCCGCGAGGCGCTGCTCGGCCGCCACTACTCCGATTTCGTGCATCCGGACGACCTCGGGTTCACGATCGCCGAGATCGCCGAAGCGGGAGCGGTGGCCCCGCACCGCATCATCGTCGAGAACCGCCAGCGCACGATCGACGGCTGGCGCTGGTTCGCCTGGCAGGGGCGCGCCATTCGTGACGAGCACGGCAGGGTGATCGAGATGCGCGGCATCGGCCGCGACGTCACCGAGCGCCGCGCCGCCGAGGAGGCGCTGCGCGACGCGCTCGCCGATCTGCGGCGCAGCGAGGAGCGACTCCGCATGCTGGCGCAACGCCAGGCGCAGATCCGCGAGGAGGAGCGCAAGCGCCTCGGTTTCGATCTGCACGACAACGTCTGCCAGGAGCTGATCGGCATCGCCATCTTGATCGAGACGCTTTCACGCCGGATGGCGCCCGTGCCGCCGGCCGTCGGCGCGGAGTTCACACGCGTCGTCCGCTACCTGAACGAGCTCGTCGAGCATCTCCGCCTGCTGGCGCGCGACATGCGGCCGCTGCTGTTGCGCGACCTCGGGCTCGAGGGGTCGCTCCGCTCCCTCGCGGAGGGCATGGCCTCGCCGATCACGCGCGTCAGCGCGGAGTTTCCGGGTGCCGTGCCGCGTCTCGACGAGGAGATCGAGCTCGCGGTCTACCGCATCGCCCAGGAGGCGCTGGCGAACGCTGCGCGCCATGCCGACGCGCGCGAGATCGTCGTGAGGCTCACGGTGCACGCCGGGCGCTTGCTGCTGGAGGTCCAGGACGACGGCTGCGGCTTCGACGCGGAGCCGGGCACGCGCACGGCCGCGCTCGGCCTCGTCAGCATGCGCGAGCGCGCGCTCGCGCTCGGCGGCGTGTTCGAGGTCGTCACGGCGCCCGGCGAGGGGACGGTCGTGCGCCTCAGCTGCCCGCTGGTGTCGCGCGCGGTCGCCTGACGGCTACTTCGCCGGCTGCGCGCCGGTGTCCCAGAAGACCTTCTTCTCGCCCTTGAGCAGCAACCAGAACGCCACGAGGGGGGCGACGTTGATCAAGCAGAAGTAGAGCGGCACGAAGAGTCCAGGCAGCCGGATCTTCACCCGGTCGAGCAGCAGGGCCACCACGGCGGCGAGGTAGAAGGCCACCTGGAGTGCGAAGAGGAGCGCGTACCCCGGCGCACGGAGGAGGAACGCGTTCGCCACCAGCGCCGTGAGCAGGAAGAGCGGCACGGCCCAGCGGAGCAGCCGGTGCGACAGGATCTGGGCGAACAGCCACGGATGGCGGATCGGGTTCAGGATGTCGGGCATGTAGCCGATGCCGCGCAGGCCGCGCAGCACCACCCGGGCGCGGCGCTGCAGCTCGTCGCCCATGGCCTTCGACTCCGCGACCTCGTACGCCCCCGCGTCATCCTCGACGACCGATCGATAGCCGCGCAGCAACGCCTTGGCGGGTTGGACGAAATCGCTGATCGCCGCCGGATCGAGCGGCACGTAGAGTGCCCGGCGCAGCGAGTAGATGCAGCCCGTCGCGCCGATCACCGTGTGCAGGCGGCTCTCCCAGCGCCGGATCGCGGCCTCGTAGCTCCAGTAGAGCTGCCGCCCGCGCCCCGCCACGGCGGCGCCCTCGGTGGTGTAGCGCACGTCGCCGCCGACGCTGCCGACGCTCGGATCCGCGAAGTTGGCGACCAGCGCGCGCAGCGCGGAGCGATCGTACATCGTGGTGGCGTCGGAGAAGACGAGGATCTCGCCGCGCGCGACGCTCGCGGCGTGGTTCTGGCCCGCCGTCTTGCCGCCGCGCGGCAGCGCCAGCAGCGTCGCCCGTCCCGCGTAGTCGTGCTCGACGATCGCGTTCGTGCGGTCCGTCGAGCCGTCCGACGCGACCAGGATCTCGAGCAGGCCGGGCGGATAGTCGAGCGCCAACGTGTTGTCGAGCTTCGCGGCGATCGCATCCTGCTCGTTGTAGGCCGCGATGATGAGGCTCACGGAGGGGGTGATCGGCGCCTTCGTCACGGGCTTCGACGCGACCCGCGCGAGGAGGAACAGCACGAGCGGATACCCGACGTACACATAGGCCACGACCCCGAGGGCCGACCAGAGGACGATCGCCGCCATCTCAGCGATGTCGAGCCGCCGCGAGGCTCATGCCAGGGCGAGGAGATCACGCATCGGCGCGAAACGGAAATCGCGCAGAAGACGGCGCAGCTTCGCCTCGGTGCGTCCGAGGTTCACGTAGTGGCTGCTGAAGCCGCGCTTGCCGGCGGTCTTCACGCGCGGCTGCTCGGGATCGATCTCCCACGGGTGGATGTAGACCACGGCGGAGCGCCCCTCCCGGCGATTCACCCGCCGCATGCCCCAGCGCATGTATCGATAGGGGAACACGCGTAGATAGCCGCCGCCGCCGAGGGGGAGATTGCGGCCCAGGAGCTCCGTCGTGGTGATCGGGAACTCGACCAGGCGCCGTCCCTCGCGCTCGCGAATGACGTACGGAAAGCGCTCCGCGTCGGGCATGCCGTAGAGCGAGTCGCGCACCGGGAACACGCTCGAGTCGTAGCGGAACCCGAGGTCGAGGAGCACGTCGGGCGCCCACAGCGAGCGCTTGGTGAACGAGAACGACGGCGCCCGGTATCCGAGGATCCCCTCGCCCGTGATGTCCTCCAGCGTCTTCTTGGCGCGTTCGACGTCGGAGCGGAACTCCTCCGGTGTCTGCTCGTAGACGATCCGATGGGCATAGCCGTGCGTGGCGACCTCATGCCCCGCCGCGGCGATCCGCCGAACGATCTCCGGGTGGCGCTCGGCGTTCCACGTCAGCACGAAGAACGTACCGCGGCAGCCGCCCTCGTCGAGCAGTCGGAGAACGACGTCGGTATTGCGCGCGATCCGGGATTCGTAGCGGTCCCAGTCGGCGAAGGGGATGACGGCGTCGAAGTCCGCGACCTGGTACCAGTCCTCGACGTCCACCGAGAAGGCGTTCACGGGAGTGTTCCCGTTCGTCGGAGAGGCGCGCTCGGACATGGGCGATTTCGAAGGGGTCGTGGCTTCCGGGGGGCACGCCGGCGGCGGTGCGCCAATTCGGAGCATAGCAAAGCCCGCCCCGCACCAACAAGGCGTCGTCGCCGGCCGATCGTCGTCGCGATGCGCGGACCGACTGCGCCAATCTGGGTCACTTCATCCATGTCGTCGCGAACATACCGAACATTTTCTCGCGCTCGGTGAGATTTCATTACCGCAGGCATATCGGCGCGTGCTATGCCGCTTGCGCGAACGCGGGCGCGAGCCGTCGCCCGGGTTCGTCGCACCCGCGGAGTCGGGTTCGGTCCTCAGAGTCGACGACACATTCAGCACCGACTCGGCGCGAGTCGCTTCCAGGAAGGAGCACCCATGACCCCCATCGGATGGAGCCGCGTGCTAGGCGCGGCGGTAACGCTCGTGCTGGCGAGCAGCGTGGCGAACGCCACGACGACCGTGGTTCAGCCCTCGAACCAGGACGCGTACCTGCGACAGGACAAGCCGAACCACGTGTTCGGCAACTCGACCGTGGATCGCATCGAAATCCAGTCCTCGACGCCCAGTCCGCGTATCGAGCGGGGGTTGGTGCAGTTCGACCTCTCGATGATTCCGCAGTTCTCGACCGTCACGTCGGCCACCCTCGATCTCTACCAGGCATCGAGTCCGGTTTCTCCGGCGCGCACGCACGGCGTCTACAAGGTGCTGGAATCGTGGTTGCAGAGCGGTGTCAAATGGAACACGACGCCGAGCGCGGTCGCGGCCCCCACGGCGACGCAGAGCGTCGGCCCGGTCCGCAACGTCTTCTACAGCTTCGTCGTGGGCGGCGACGTGCAGGCGTGGGTGAACGACCCGAACTCGAACCACGGGTGGCTGGTCAAGGACCAGGCGGAGACGACCGGCAACGACACCATCGCCTATACCTCGCGTGACGACGCCGCCATCCCGGAGCAGGTCCACCGGCCGAAGCTCACGATCACGTACACCGCGCCGAGCTGCACGACGGACGCGCAGTGCGCGGACGCGAACGCCTGCACGATCAACGAGCACTGCGCGGGCGGCGTGTGCGTCGTCGAGTCGCTGAATTGCGACGACGGCAACCTCTGCACCGACGACATCTGTGATCCGCAGCAGGGCTGTATGCACCCGATCGGCATCTGCAACGACGGCTTCAGCTGCACGATCGACGCCTGCACGCCACAGGGGGGCTGCACCCACACGCCGGTCGACGCGGTCTGCCTCCACAACGGCTGTCAGACGGGCACGTGCGTCGCGGACCAGGACGACGACACGCTCGATCCGGTGACCGGCTGCCACGTGACCAGCGTCGCCCCCAACGGGACCGGCTGCAATGACCAGAACGGTTGCACGCAGAGCGACACCTGCTCGGCCGGCGAGTGCGTCGGATCGTCGCCGGTCACCTGCAGCGCGCTCGACGCCTGCCACGTCGCGGGCACGTGCAGCCCCGGCACCGGGCTGTGCTCGAATCCGCCAGCCGGTGCCGGGACGAGTTGCAGCGACGGCAGCGCCTGTACCCAGACCGATCAGTGCGACGGCAACGGCACCTGCGTCGGCAGCAACCCCGTCGTGTGCACGGCGCTCGACCAGTGCCACGACGTCGGCACGTGCAACCCCGGGACGGGTGTGTGCTCGAATCCCAACAAGACCAACGGCTCGGTTTGCAACGACGGCAATGCCTGCACGCAGACCGACCAGTGCAGCGCCGGGAGCTGTGTCGGCGGCAATCCGGTGGTCTGCACCGCCCTCGATCAGTGCCACGATCCGGGCACCTGCAACACCGGCTCGGGCGTGTGCTCCAATCCGGCGAAGGCCGACGGCTCGGGCTGCAGCGACGGCAACGGCTGCACGCAGACGGACACCTGCACGGGCGGCGTCTGCAACGGCGGCAACCCGGTGGTGTGCACGCCGCTCGACCAGTGTCATCTGGCCGGAACGTGCAATCCCGGCAGCGGCACGTGCTCGAACCCGACGAAGCCGGACGGCTCGACGTGCAGCGACGGCAACGCCTGCACGCAGACCGACCAGTGCAGCGGCGGCACGTGCGCCGGCGGCAATCCCGTCGTGTGTACGGCACTCGACCAGTGCCACGACGTCGGCACCTGCAGTCCCGGGACGGGCGTGTGCTCGAACCCGAACAAGGTCGATGGCACGACCTGCAACGACGGCAATGCCTGCACGCAGGGCGATACGTGTACGGGCGGGAGCTGCAGCGGCGGCACCGCCGTCGTCTGCACGCCGCTCGATCAATGTCACGACGTCGGCACCTGCGACACCGGCACCGGCCTGTGCTCGAATCCCGCCAAGGCCGACGGCGCGGCCTGCAACGACGGCAACTCCTGCACCCAGACCGACAGGTGCACGGGCGGCAGCTGCGGCGGCAGCAACCCCGTGGTCTGCAGCGCCCTCGATCAGTGCCACGACGTCGGCACCTGCGACACCGGTACGGGCGTCTGCTCCAACCCGCCGAAGACGAGCGGCACGGGATGCGACGACGGCAGCGCGTGCACCCAGACCGATCAGTGCGATGGTGGCGGAGCGTGCGTCGGCGGCAACGCCGTCGTGTGCACGCCACAGGACGATTGTCATCTCGCCGGCACCTGCGATCCGCAGACCGGCACGTGCTCCAACCCGACGGCCGGCGACGGCACGACGTGCAGCGACGGCAACGCCTGCACGCTGGGCGACACCTGCACCGGCGGCGCCTGCACCGGCATGCCGACGACGTGCGGCAACGGCACGGTCGAGCCGGCCTGCAACGAGGAATGCGACGATCCGACACCGGGCGCGAACTGCACGCCGCAGTGCCGTTTCATCTGCGGTCCGACGCCCGATCCGGGCTGCCTCCAGCCGGCGGCGCCGAAGAAGGCGGTGGTGGTGCTGAAGGACAAGTCGCCCGACAAGCGGGACTCGATGCTGTTCAAGTACGTGAAGGGGGCAGCGACGGCGCTGCCCGACTTCGGCGATCCGCTGAACACGACGGGCTACACGCTCTGCGTGTACGACAGCTCGGTGCACGCGCAGCCGCTCATCCTCGCGATGGCGCCGGCCGGCGGGACGTGTCTCGGCAAGCCGTGCTGGAAGACCGTCAAGAACGGCTACCGGTACAAGGACAAGGAGCTCACGCCCGACGGCGTGCAGTTCATCCTCGAGAAGTCCGGGATCGCGACCAAGAGCAAGGTCATCGTCAAGGGCAAAGGCGCCAATCTCGGTATGACCACCTTGCCGCTCACCACCCCGGTGACGGTACAGTTCAAGCGCACCGACGCCCCGGCGACGTGCTGGCAGGCAATCTACAGCACGCCGATCAAGAACCTCCCCGAGCAGTTCAAGGCGAAAGCCGACTGAGACGGCCAAGCTGCGAAGCCGCAACGTCCCCGCGCGCCAGAGGCGCGCGGGGACGTCCCTCAGTGCAGACGCGTCAAAGGAGATCCTCATGCAGCCCACCACCCGTTTCGCCCTCGCCGCGGCGCTGATCACCGCCGCCCTCGCGACGCCCGCTCGCGCGACCGTCGTCACGCTCCAGCCCTCGAGTCAGGACGCGTTCGTCCAGCAGGACAAGCCGAACCGCATCGCCGGCTCCGGCGTGAACAACACCCGCATCCGCGTCATGTCGTCGACGCCGAGCCCGCGCATCCGGCGCGGGCTCGTGCAGTTCGATCTGTCGGCGATCCCCGCCTCGGCGACGATCAGCTCGGCGATCGTCGAGCTCTACGAGGCGAACAACCCCGGCGCGAGCCGCACGGACGGCCTGCATCGCATCCTCGCCCCCTGGCTGCAGAGCGCCGTCAAGTGGAACAACCAGCCGGCGGCGGCCGCGAGCCCGACCGACACGGCGGCGGTGGGGACCGTGCGCGGGTTCAAGAGTTTCGACGTCACCACCGACGTGCAGCAGGCGGTGAACGTCTGCACCGCCGACCACGGCTGGATGGTCAGGGACCAGGCCGAGACGAGCGGCAACATCGAGGTGAACTACATCACGCGCGAGGAGGACCACATCCCGGACGTCCCGAACCGTCCGCGCCTCACCGTCACGTTCAATGCGCCGCCGTGCACGACCAACGCGGACTGCGCCGACACGAACCCGTGCAGCACCAACGAGCGGTGCGTGGCCGGCGCGTGCGTCGTCGATCCGGTGAACTGCGACGACGGTGATCCCTGCACCGACGACATCTGCGACTGCCTGCAGGGCTGTCTCAACCCGCCGATCTGCAACGACGGCTTCTCCTGCACCACCGACACGTGCGATCCGAATACGCTCGCTTGCACGTTCACGCCGAACAACGCGGTCTGCGACCAGGAGTGCAGCACCGGGACCTGCGTCGCCGATCAGGACGCCACCAACCTCGACCCGGTGACCGGCTGCTTGCCGACGCCGAAGCCGTCCGGCACCGCCTGCTCGGCGGACGGCAACCCGTGCACCGACGACGTCTGCGACGGCCATGGCGTCTGCGGGCTCGCGAACAGCGCGCCCTGCGACGACAGCAACGTCTGCACGTCGAACGACCATTGCAGCGGCGGCACCTGCGGCGGCACCTCCGTCGTCTGCACGCCGCTCGATCAGTGTCACGCCGCGGGCACGTGCGATCCGATGAGCGGCGGCTGCTCGAATCCACCGAAGGCGAGCGGCGCCGGCTGCAACGACGGCAACGCCTGCACGCAGGCCGACGCCTGCGACGGCGCCGGAACCTGCGTCGGCGGCAGCAGCGTCGTCTGCACGCCGCTCGACCAGTGCCACGACGCGGGCACGTGCGATCCGCAGACGGGGCAGTGCTCGAATCCGCCCTCGTCGGGCGTCACCCCGTGCAACGACGGCAATGCGTGCACGCAGACCGACCAGTGTGACGGCGCCGGCAGCTGCGTCGGTGGCAACCCGGTCGTCTGTGCACCCGCCGACGACTGCCACGTGGCCGGCACGTGCGATCCGCAGACGGGGCAGTGCTCGAGTCCGGCCGCGGGCGACGGCACGACCTGCGACGACGGCAACGCCTGCACGCTCGGGGACACCTGCAGCGGCGGCAGCTGCATCGGCGACCCGATGACCTGCGGCGACGGGATCGTACAGCCGTCGTGCAACGAGGAGTGCGACGACTCGACCCCCGGCGCCAACTGCACGGCGCAGTGTCGCTTCATCTGCGCGCCGACCCCCGACCCCGCGTGTCGCGTGCCGGCGGTTGCCAAGAAGGCGCTCCTCGTGCTCAAGGACAAGTCCCCGGACAAGAGGGATGCCCTGCTGTGGAAGTACGTCAAGGGTGCCGCGACCGCGCTCGGCGATTTCGGCGATCCGCTGAACACCACGGGCTACACGCTCTGCGTGTACGACGCGTCGGCCAATCCCCAGCCGCTCATCCTGGCGATGGCGCCCCCGGGCGGCACCTGCGCCGGGAAGCCGTGCTGGAAGACGGTGAAGAACGGCTACCGGTACAAGGACAAGGAGCTCACGCCCGACGGCCTGCAGTTCATCCTCGAGAAGGCGGGCGTGGCGACGGCCGCGAAGCTGATCGTGAAGGGCAAGGGCGCGAGCCTCGGCATGACGACGCTGCCGCTCACCACCCCGGTGACGGTGCAGCTCAAGCGCACCGATACGCCGGCGACGTGCTGGCAGGCGACCTACAGCACCCCCACGAAGAACCTGAGCGAGCAGTTCAAGGCGAAGGCCGACTGAGCCGACGGAGCGCGATGCGACCTCACGGAATCGGGACCCTCGTAGGCCTGCTCGTCGTCGCCTTCGCCGTCACTCCCGCGGTGGCGACGACGATCAGCATCCAACCGTCCAGCCAGGACGCCTACATCCAGCAGGACAAGCCGAATCGCACGGCGGGCAGCGGGGTCACCAACACGCGCATCCGCGTGATGTCCTCGACGCCGAGCCCGCGCATCCGGCGCGGCCTGGTGCAATTCGATCTCTCGGCCATCCCGCGGTTCTCGTCGGTCAGCGCGGCGACGCTCGGGCTCTACGAGGCCAACAACATCGGCACGGGGCGCACGCACGGCGTCTATCGCGTCGACGATCCGTGGCTGCAGAGCACCGCGAAATGGAGCACGCAACCGTCGATCCAGGCGGTGGCGAGCGCGCTGGCGTCGGTCGGCACGAGCAAGGGATTTCGCAGCTTCGAGGTCACCGCCGACGTTCAGGGATGGGTGAACGTTCCGCCGAGCAATCACGGCTGGATGGTGAAGGATACGGCTGAGACCACCGGCAACGACGAGATCGCCGACATCTCGAAGGAGGAAGATCACATTCCCGATCTTCCCAACCGGCCCATGCTGACGGTCGAGTTCATCGCGCCGCCCTGTGCCACCAACGCCGACTGCGCCGACGAGAGCCTCTGCACGATCAACGAACGCTGCGTCGCCGGCCACTGCGCCGTCGACGCCGTCGACTGTGACGACGGCAACGCGTGCACCGACGACATCTGCGACCCGATGCAGGGCTGCCTGCACCCGATCGGCGAGTGCAATGACGGCTTCGATTGCACCGTGGACAGCTGCGACCCGCTCGGCGGCTGCAGCAACACGCCCGTCGACGCCGCGTGTACCATGGGCGGATGCCGGGTGAGCACGTGTGTCGCCGACCCCGACAACCCGAGCGTCGATCCCGTGAGCGGCTGCGTCACGACCCTGGTGCAGCCCGACGGTACGACGTGCGCCAGCGACGGGCACGAGTGCACCGACGACACCTGCGCCGCCGGCACCTGCACGCACCCGGCCCGCGCCTCCGGTACGCCCTGCGGCGCCGACGGCAACCCCTGCACGGACGACGTCTGTGACGGCGCCGGGCTCTGCGGCGTCGCCAACAGCGTACCGTGCAACGACGGCAACCTGTGTACGCAGACCGATCGATGCGCCGGCGGAGTCTGCGTCGGCAGCAACGACGTCCTCTGTACGGCGCTCGGCGAGTGCTACGACGTCGGCACGTGCGATCCCGGGACCGGCGTCTGCTCGAATCCCCCCAAGACGTCCGGCACCTCCTGCACCGCGGACGGCAACCCCTGCACCGACGACGTCTGCGACGGTGCCGGCGTCTGCGGGGTCGCCAACAGCGACCCGTGCGACGACGGCGATCTGTGCACGCACCTCGATCGCTGCAGCGGCGGTACCTGCGTCGGCTCGGATCCGGTCGTTTGCGCCCCCCCCGACCAGTGCCACACGCCCGGGACGTGCGATCCGGGCACCGGCGTCTGCGCCAATCCGGTCAAGCCGAGCGGTACGCCGTGCGACGACGGCAACGGCTGCACGCTCGCCGATCAATGCGTCGCCGGCGCCTGTACCGGCAATCCGATGACCTGCGGCGACGGGGTCGTGCAGGCGTCCTGCGGCGAGCAGTGCGACGACCCGACGCCGGGCGCCAACTGTACGGCGCAGTGCCAGTTCATCTGCGGCCCGACGCCGCAGCCCGGATGCCTCGCGCCGGCCGCGACAAAGAGCCTCGTGGTCGTCAAGAACAAGACGCCCGACAAGAAGGACGCGCTCGTCTGGAAGTGGACCAAGGGCGCCGCGACCCTGCTGTCCGACTTCGGCGACCCGATCAACGCCTCGGGCTACGCGCTCTGCCTGTACGACCAGAGCGGCGCCCCCCAACCGCGTTTGCTGGCGCAGATCCCGGCGGGCGGCCTGTGCGGCGGGAAGCCGTGCTGGGCGCAGACCAAGAAGGGCTTCAAGTACAAGAACAAGGCCCTCACACCGGATGGCATCCTCGGTATCGTGCTGCTGCCGGGGGCGAGCGGCAAGGCGAAGGTCATCGTCAAGGGCAAGGGCGAACTGCTCGGGCCGCCGCCGCTGCCGGAGACGCTGCCCGTCACCGTGCAGTTGAAGCGCATCGACGCGCTCGGGCAGTGCTGGGACGCCCGCTTCTCGACGCCGCTCACCGACTCCGCGGAGCAGCTGAAGGCACGCAGCGACTGACGCCGCAGGCGCCGCCTTTCGTGCCGGTCCGACGCGAGCGTCGCCGCGCGCGGGTTGCTTGATCTCGCGCATCGGCGATGCCATGTGCAAGGTTCCCGGATGCGCGGCGGCACTCGATGCTGAGACTCGGAGGTGGGTCGGTCGCCGATCGTGCGGCCAGCGCGGCGTCTCTCGTGGGGCTCTGTGCGGCGCTGATCGCGATCGGCGGCAGTTCGGCGTGTCGCCGTCCACACCCGCCCCCGCCGGCGTTCGTCGACGTCACCGCGCGGGCCGGCATCACGCGCGCCTCACCGACCTATGACGCCGCCGTCGGCGATTTCGACGGCGACGGGCGCCCCGATCTCTACGTCGGCAATCACGGCGCGGGCGCCGTCTTGCTGCGCAATCTCGGCGGCGGACGATTCGCCGACGTGCTGCCCGGCTCGGGGATCGAGCCCGGGGGCGATCAGCACGGCAGCGCGTGGACCGACATCGACAACGACGGGCGGCTCGATCTCGTGGTTGCGCTCGGCGCCGGACGCGGCCTCGGGACCAAGCAGAACCACCTCTACCACAATCTCGGCGGCGGCCACTTCGCGGACGTCGGGGCCGCGGCGGGAACGGGCGATCCGCACGGACGATCGCGATCCGTCGCGTCGTTCGACTTCGACGGGGATGGATGGCTCGACATCGTCAACGCGAACATGGGATCGCCGAGTCGACTCTTTCTGAATCGCCACGACGGGACGTTCGAGGACGTCTCGGAGCGCGTGGGTCTCGCGGCCCTGCCCGCGACGCGTGTCGCGTGGGCCGATTTCGACGGCGACGGGCGTCCCGATCTCCTTCTCAGCGGTACGCCGAAAGGCATCCGCCTGCTGCACAACGAGGATGGACGACGATTCGTGGATGTGACCGAGACGAGCGGATTCGGCTCGCGCTCCGGTTGGCTCGCCGGCATGACGATCGGCGACTACGACAACGACGGCATTCTGGACGTGTACGTCACGATCGGCACGGAGTTCAGCGACGTCGTCCACGACGAGCCGGACGGCCGCGTGACATTCGCGTTCTTCGCGCGCGACGTGCCGACCGGGATCGATTTCGAGACCGCGGGCGGTGCGGGTGCCGACGTCGATGCCGAGCTCTACGAGAACGGCGCGCCGGTCGTGCCTGGCCGGGTGCTGTGTGGCACGAGCCTGCGCCCGACGGCAAGCCGCTTCACCTGCCATGCCGCCGAGGCGGGGGCCGCCGCCATGCCGGCGAACCCGCTCGGCTTCGCGCTCTGGCGCGACGTCGACGCCGTCCGTCACTGCGCCGACTGCCCACCCGCCGATGTGTGGCACCTGCGGTGGATCGGCAGTGGCGATCACCATCTGACGGGCATCCTCCGCGACGCACGTCACGCGCTGCCGATCGGTTTCCAGGGGGAGCCGCATCGCGGCGGCGAGCTCTTCCACGGCCTGCCCGGTGGTCGCTTCGAGCGCCTGCGGGGGCCCGAGCATCAGGATGCCAACGGGCAGGCCGCGCAATGGGCCGACATCGACGGCGACGGCTGGCTCGATTTGTACGTGGTGGACAGCGGCGTCGACGGCGCGGGCGGTCGCAACCTCGTGTGCCTGGGTGACGGGCGAGGGGGCTTCCTGCCCTGTCGCCGCGACCCGGCGCTCGGCCCTCCGAGCGGCGGTGGCCGTCCATCGGGAGCGCACTTCTTCGATTTCGATGGCGACGGGCGGCTCGATCTCTTCCTCACCAACGGCTGGGGTGCGCCGCCGTTCGACCGCGGCCCGTACTATCTGTTGCGGAACGTCGCACCCGCGACGCACTGGATGGCGTTCGATCTGGAGGGGACGCGATCGAATCGCCTCGGCCTCGGCGCGCGCATTGACGTCGAAGCCTGCGGGGCGCGTCAGATGCGGTTCCAGAACGGCGGGGCGGACTATTTCTCGCAGTCGATGGTTCGCCCGCAGCTCGGCCTGGGTCACTGTGCCGGGCCCGTTTCGTTCCGCGTCCAATGGCCCTCCGGCGCCGTCAGCGAGCGCCGTGACGTGCCGCTCGACGGCATCGTCCACGTCACGGAAGGACGGTGACGAACCGACGCCGCCGTTGGTCGTGTGGCGTGGGGACGCTCCTCTGGTCGGCGCTGGCGCTGGCGGCGTGCGACTCGGGGCGGCCTCCATCATCCGGGCCTGTGCTCCCGACCCGGGATCCGCCGCCGGTGCTCGAGGCGCCGTCCGCCGGGCATGCCCACGACCTGGACCTGCAGCTGCACTGGCGCGCCGCGGCGGTTCGCCAGGTCCTGCCGCCGCTCGATCGGCCTTCGGCGTATCGCCAGCAGCCCGAGCTCGTCACCTTCGAGGGCGAGGCCCACCGGGGCCTGTTGCTGCTTCCCTCGCTCCATGGTGCGGCGAGCGTCGCCAGCTTTCGCGTGCACATTCCAACGGGCGCCGACTGCGAGCTCGTCACCTGGGCGGCGATCGACCCGACGGCGCAGGACCCGACGGACGGGGTCGACTTCGGCGTCGACGTCGGCGAGGCGGAGCCGCGTCCGGAACGCATCCGGTTCGAGCGTCTTCCGGCGGGGAAGAGCGCGGCCTGGCACGAGGTGCGCGTCGACCTCGCACCGTATCGCGGGCGGGTCGTCTGGATCACCCTCGCAACCCGCGACGGCGGGAACCGTCGCGGCGACCGCCTGATCTGGGGCGACCCGCGCATCCGCCTGAAGGCCGATCCGCACGTCGCGTTCGTCGTCGACCTGGGCCGGACGGACACCGCCGCCGTCCGCCCGGCGGCGCTGCCGTGGTCGGAGATGAACGTCTTCAAGGCGTACTACCTCTTCAAGGACGAGGATGCCGCCAGTACGTTCCCGGCCTCGATCCCGGCTGGCCGGCCCTGGGTGCGGTCGTTGCGGCTGTTCTCCACGCTCGGCGGGAACTTTGGTCCGACGCTCGCGCGCGACTACGCGGCGCAGATGGGCAAGAACCCGAGCGCCGACTCCCCGCGGGAGCGAGCATGGGCGGAGACGTACGAGTTCTTCCACGACGGGCCGGACTGGACGGGAACTCCCGTGGACGACCGGTTCGACTGGACGGCGTTCGATCGGTTGCTCGACCGTGCGGCGGCCACCGGTCTCGCGCTCCACGTCCATATGGCCGGCGCGCCGGAGCTCTTCACCGGCGGTCGCGGCTGGTATCCCAGCTATCACTACAACGAGCTGCCGATCGTGGACGAGCAGGGATGGAAGACCTACGTCGACGCGGTGTTCGCGCATCTCGCCACCCGGCCGTGGTTCGCGGACGCGCACTTCTCCTTCTTCAGCGAGCCGAACTGCATGTGGGTGGAGTACGACGGGTCATCGCGGCACTTCGGATATCAGGGCGACGCCGGGCAGTACGCGCGACAATATCTCTGGACGTGGCAGGCGATGCGACCCCACGTGCGTCCGGGGCAGCTGCACCTCGGACCTTGGGTCGTCGAGCCGGACCACGACGATCCGGTCGTCGACAACCTTCCACGATTCCTCGATGCGCTGCGGGCGGCATTCGCGGGCGCGCGCGAGCCCCTGCCGCCCTGGTCGGCGTTTTCGTTCAATCTCTACGAGACGCCGCAGCTCGCGCTCGACAACTTCGCCGAATACAAGATCGCGTACGTGCGGCAGCTGCTGGCGCGCGCGTTTCCCGACCGCGATCTGCCGGTCCGGCTGGATGAGATCGGCATCCATCCGCTGCTCGACATGGAGTTCGCCCACGACACCTCGGTGGCCCTGACCTCCACACGTTGGGCGGCGGCATGGCAGGCCGAGATGCTCGCCCTGCTGATCGATCAGGGCATCGCCCAGGCGGGGCCCTGGTACGTCGTGACCGACTCGCCGACGTATTTCGCGTACCTGGCGGCAACGCACGTCGTCGGCGCGCTCGACCTCGTGCGATCGGGCGACCACGGGTTGGCGCTGCGCGAGTCCGATCGACCGCCCCAAGGACGCGTCGTGGTGGAACTGGCATCGGACAGCGCCGAGCGCATCGGGATGTTGCGGTCCGTGGAAGGATCCGGGGAGACTCTGCGGGTCGCGCTCTGGCAGTTTCCGCGCTTCCCGGAGACCGATGCCCGGCTCGCCCGTACGCCGCCGCGCCCGGTCACGGTACGATTCCCACGCGCCCCGCACGGCTGGCAGGTGACGCTGCTCGGTCCACGCGGCGCCTCGCTCCCGGAGCCCGGGCCGGGCGAGCGCGAAGCCGTCACGGTCGTCACGGCCGGGGGCACCGCGACGGCGGATCGGGTCGAGATGACCGTCGCCGATACGCTCACGCTCGACCTCGAGCCCGCTGGCGTCGTCATGATCGATGCCCGGCGTATCCCGTGAGCCGAAACGGGGGTACGCCGTCGCTCAGGACGGCATCTCCCAACCGGCGTACCCGATTCGCTCGGTCGCGTGAGCCGGGAGCGGGGGCAGCGGGCGCGCACGCGGGCGCGCGACGACGAGCGTCTGGTGCGACGGGATGATGCCGTGGCGGGTCAGCTCTTGCTCGAAGAGGATGATCAGCCGCGCCACCGTCTGGTCCTTGGCGTCGGCGAAGTCCCAGTTGCGGAGGATGCGACTGAAGAACGGACGCAGGATGGCGCCACCATAGTCCCGCCGGTCCACGACCTCGAAGTATTGATGGGTGAGGGGGAGTATGCGAGACGCATGCACGCCCTCCGTGGGATCGTAGGTGAGCATCCAGTCGAGCGGCGTCGCTTCGACGTGCGCGCGTGGCGCGCCGCTCTCGAAGTCACGGCGGTAGGACTCGGCAAGACATGCGTTCAGACGATCGAGCAGCGCGATCAGCTCGGGCGGGTGCTGATGGTGGTCGGGTCCCACGTACTCGTCGTAGACGAGCAGTCCCGTCGGCTTGAGCACGCGATGCATGAGCTCGAACATGCGGTCGATCTCGATGAAATGATGGATCGCGGCTTCCACCAGCACGACGTCGACGCCGGCGGTCGGCAGCCCGTCCGCCAGGGGGTCACCGCACCGCAGCTCGATGGCCCCGCCCCACCGGGTCGCGTCGAGCCTGCGCCGTGCCGCCGCGATCGCCTCCGACGACATGTCGTAGGCGATCACGCGCTCGGCGAAGCCGCGGCTGAGCAGGTGCTCCTCGTGGGTTGCGGTCCCGCATCCGAGCGACAGCACGAGTCCCGCGCGCGGGGTGAGGTACTGGGTGCAGATCGCGTCGAGCCAGAATCGATCGACACTTCCCGTGAGCGGCTCGGAGATCGCATGACCGTAGATGAACGGATGGCGGGTGTAGTCCAGCGGATCGCAATCGGCGTGCTCGAGGCGACCGTCGGCGTCGGTCTTGCTGTAGCGCTCGTTCCACACCCGGTTCGCGAAGTCCTGGTTCGGCGCGGGCTGCACGGCCGCCCGCACGGCCATCGCGACTCGTGGCGCCCGCCTCGCGAACCGGCGGAACAGCGGTCGCAGCGCGCGCATGGGCGACGACATAGCCCCGGGAAGCGCATAGTGTCCAGGCGGGTGGGGAAACCGTCGTGAGCATGCCGCCGCCGGCCGGATGGCGACGGCCACTCCTGGTCGCGTGTGCGCTGCTGCTCGGGCTCGCATCATGTCTCGGAGGCGGCCGTCGAACGGCCGACGGCGACGTCGTCTTGATCGTGATCGACACGCTGCGCGCCGATCATCTGTCCTTGTACGGCTACGCGCGCCCGACCTCGCCGGCACTGGAAGCGTTCGCCCACGACGCCGTCGTGTACGAGCACGCCACCTCCCCGGGGACGTGGACGGTTCCCGCCCACGCCGCCCTGTTCACCGGCCGATGGCCGTCGTCCAGCGGCGCCGAGCGCGTGCCCGGCGATCGGAATCTCGCCATGCCGATCAATCCCGACCTGCCGACCCTGGCGGGCATCCTCGGCAACCGCGGATTCCACACCGCGGCGTTCGTCGCCAACTCGACCTACGTGGCGCGCGTCCTCGGATTCGCGCGCGGGTTCACCGACTTCTTCGACCACAAGCTCGGCGGCGCCGATCACGTGCGGACGGTCTTCGTCGAGTGGCTCAAGGACCGTCGCGATCGCGTGTTCGTCTTCATGAACATCCTCGACCCGCATGAGCCGTACGATCCCCCGTCGCCGTACAAGGCATTGTTTCCGGGACGCGACCCGCGGTGGGGCGCGGTCTTCACGAACTTGGTGAATGCCGGCACGCCGATCACTCCCGAGATGCAGGCGCACTTCGTGTCGCAGTACGACGGTGAGGTGGCGTACACCGATCATGTCCTCGGCGCGATCTTCGACGACCTCAAGCGCGCCGGCCGCTACGACGCGTCGCTGGTGATCGTCACCTCCGACCACGGCGAGCTGCTCGGCGAGCACGGCCTTGCGGGCCACGGACTGGCGCCCTACGAGGAGCTGCTGCACGTGCCGTTGCTGGTGAAGTATCCCGGAAGCGCGCGGGGCGGCGAGCGTGTCGCGCGCCGGGTTTCGACGCTCGGCATATTCACCACGATCCTCGCGACCGTCGGCGCGCCACTTCCTCCGGCGACCGACTCGCGGCCGCTCGACGAGGAGCATCCGGTGTGGGCCGAGGACGTCGACGCGCTCGGTCGGAGGGTGCGGGTGGGATATGACGGGTCGTCGAAGCTCGTCGCCTTCACCTCGGCCGCCGCCAGGAAGACCGAGCTGTACGATCTCGCGAGCGACCCGACGGAGGCGCGATCGGTCCGTGACGGCACGGGAGCGCCGCGCCTGCGCGCGGCGCTTGCCGCGTTCGAAGAGGCCGAGCGCCCGGTGAATCGGGCGACGGCGCCGATCATCGATCCCGAGCGGGAAGCGAGACTCCGCGAGCTCGGCTACATCCAATGACCCCGCGGCTTCGGTGCCCTGACGAAACGGCCGGGCGGGCTCAGGCGCCGCTAGGCGAGAGCGTTCGGCCGCGTCGCCAGCGCGCACGGATCTGGAGGCGCAGCGTCGAGGCGACGAGCACGACGAGCGCGCCGCAGGCAAGGGTGCCGCGTCCGGCCGCCCACCGCAGCAGGCCGCCGAGGGTGTGCCGACCGCTCACGTGCAAGGCGAGGGTTGCGACCCGCGTCACATGCACCGGGAAGAAGTCGAGGTTGTCGTTGAACGCGAGGACCGAACGCGTCCGGAGCAGATAGGGGAGGAGCCGAAGGTAGTCGCTTCCGCCGTGGCTCATCAGCACGGCGACGGTATCGAAGCGGCGGCGCCGGAGAGTCCGGATGACGTCGAGACGGTCCTCCCAGCGGACCACGATCACCTCGCCGAAGCCGCGCCCGGCGACGGCGTCGCGATGGTCCTCCCGCACCACGACCGTGATCTCGCCGTTCGGGAGCATCGCCTGAAGGCGTTCTCCGACCCGCAGCGCCAGATCGACCGGTCCGGACTGCACCAGCAGGATGGAACCGATCCGGTCCGGCCGAAAGGGACGGACGAATGTCAGGAGATTTGCCACCCGCGGCACGCTCCTTACCATAGGGGGCCGAGACGTGTCGCGTGGACCCCGTGACGTCGTCGGCCGCAGCGTCATTCGCGTGCCGCTCCCGCCGGGCACGCGGCAGCGTTCGAACGGTTGCCGGTGGCCATGCGAGCGCTCCCGCGCCAAGGTCCGCCTCTCCCGGCTTCGTCTCTGGGCGCTCTCCACTGGGGGCGGCATGCGCATTGCTGCTCCGTCGGGCAGCGCGATCGAAGGCGGGCGCCAATATTTTGACAGACGGAACCGCACCGCTCCCGGACTCCTCGCTCGTGACGGCGGCCCACCGTCGGCAGCGGTGGCCCCTCGTCTACTTCCTCCTGGCGGCGTTCGACGTCTGCGCGATCCTCGGCAGCGTCTATCTGAACCACTCGCTCGTGCGCATGCACGCCGATTCGCTGAGCGCCAGCCAGCGGTGGATGGCCCGCTTCGACCGCTACGTCGAGCTCGAGCGACTCGCGGAAGGGGTCGCCCAGCCCCCGAAGGAGGTCTTCGACACGCGTGACGCCCGCCTCGAGACCGTGAAGTTGCGTGGCGCGCGGCGCGCTTTCGACGCGGAGATCGCGGCGGCGCGAGACGAGATCGCGGCGTCACCCGACCCGGCGGAGCGTGAGCCGCTCGACGCGCCGCTGCGCGCGGTGACCGAGGCCATGACCACCGTCATGGCCGAGGCGAACATGACGCTGACCTACTTCGGCATCGACGATACGAGCGAAGCCGGCGAGCACATGGTCGGCACGGACCGCGCGATGGCGAACGTCCACGCCGCGTTCGCGGCGTTGGAGCGGGCGGCGAGCGAGAGCCACGCGGCCCTGTTCGCGCGCCAGCACGAGCTCGCGTCCGCGGTGTCGCGGGTCGACGCGGGCATCGCGTTCGCCGTCGTCTTGATGATCGGCGGAGCGGTCGTGTACGGGCGCAAGATGATGCGCGAGGCGGCGCGGACCGACCGCGAGCGTCGCCGCCACTTCGCGGAGATGGCGCACGCACGCGACGCCGCGGAATCGGCGACGCGCGCGAAGTCGGCGTTCCTGGCGAACATCAGCCACGAGATCCGCACGCCGATGAACGTGATCATCGGCATGACCGACATGGCGCTCGACGGCGAACTGGCGTCGGGCCCACGCGACCATCTGCGGACGATCCGCCGCGCCACGCTCAGCCTCCTCGGGATCGTGAACAACATCCTCGACTGCTCCAAGATCGAGGCGGGAAGGCTCACCCTGGAGCTGGTCGACGTCGATCTGCGCGAGCTCGTCGACGACGTCGTCACGATCCGCGCCCAGGGGGCGCGGGAGAAGGGGATCCGCCTCGAGTCGTCGGTGGACGGCGCGCTGGTCGAGCCGGTGCGCGCCGACCCGGTGCGCCTCCGCCAGCTGCTGACCAATCTGCTCGACAACGCGATCAAGTTCACCGAGGAGGGCGGGGTGTCGGTCGCGGTGACGGTCCTCGCCCGCCACCCGGACGCCGTGCGCCTGCGGCTTACGGTGAGGGACAGCGGCATCGGCATCCCCGCCGACCGGCAGGCGGCGATCTTCGAGAGCTTCACGCAGGCGGACGACAGCACCACCCGGACGTATGGCGGCACCGGGCTCGGGCTGACGATCTGCCGGCAGCTCGCCGAACTGATGGGCGGCCGGCTCGCCGTCGAGAGCGAGGTGGGACGCGGCAGCACGTTCTGGTGCGAGATGACGTTGCCTCTGGCGCACGCAGGCGCGCGCGACGAGGCCGCCGCGTAGCTAGCGCAGCGCCCGCTCGTACACGCCGAGCAGCCGGGTGGCGATGCCGTCCCAATCGTAGCGGGCGACGACGAAGGCGCGCGCGGCCTGCGCCAGGCGCTCCGCCAGCGCGGGGTCGTCGAGCAGCGTGTCGATCGCCGCCGCCATCTCCTGCGGCGCGTCGGCCAGCAGCAGCTCACGCCCGTGCACGGCGCCGAGCCCCTCCGCGCCGACGGTGGTGGACACGACCGGGCAGCCGCTCGCCATCGCCTCGAGGATCTTGAGTCGGGTCCCGGAGCCCTGCAGCACCGGTGCGACGAACACCGCGGCGCTGCGGTAGCAGGGAGCGATCTCGTCGACCTGGCCGGTCACCTCGACGCCGGGGAGGTCCGCGAGGCGTCGTACCACCTCCGGCGGGTAGGCGCCGACGATGCGGAAGCGTACCGGGCGGCGCCCGTGCACGAGGGGGAGCACCTCCCGGCAGAAGTAGCGCACCGCCTCGACGTTCGGCTCGTGACGGAAGAAGCCGACGAACAGGATCGATCCGGGCTCCCGGCCGTCGGCCGCGAACGCGAAGCGCTCGCAATCGACGCCGTTCGGGATGGTGACCACGTGCGCCGCGTCGACGTAGCGCCCGAGCACGGCGCGGTCGTCGTCGCTCATGGTGAACACGAGGTCGGCGCGCTCGACGGCGGCGATCTCGTAGCGCAGCATGCGCATCCATTCGAGCCAGAGCCCCAGCTTGGCGAGCGGTCGCGAGGTCGCGTCGCGGCTGCGCGCGATCGAGACGAAGCTCACGTCGTGCTCCACCAGCGTCCGCACGAGTCCGGGCGCGGGCGGCGGCAGGAAGTGCGCCATGTGCGTGTACTCGATCTGCACGAGGTCGTAGTCCTCGCGGTCGAGGATGTACTCGAGCCTCTGCCGCATCGAGTCGGACCAGAAGCCGCGCGTCTTGTGCGGCTGGAGCGGCCCGCCGAACGTGTGTCCGGGGCGCTCCAGGATCACCACCTCCGGGCACACCTGGCGCAGCGCGGCGGCGCTGGCGGGATCGAGCTCGGCGGCGGTGTCGCCGTAGGCGAGCAGGGTGACGTCGGCGTGCGCCCGCAGGCGGCGGAGCAGTGCCAGGATGCGCACCGCGCCGCCGTGCACCGCCGGATAGGGGCTGTACGGGCTGACGACGAGGAGGCGCGGACGCGCCCCGGCGGCGCGCGGCGGCCGCAGGCCGAAGTGGCCGCGGAAGGCGTAGCGGTAGCGCGAGACGAGGAAGATGGTGGCGTCGTCGAGGGCGCGCGGCGTGCGGCCCTCGCGGGCGCGCGCGCGAAGCACGGTCGGCGCCTGGCGGACGAGTCCGCGCCACGTCGCCAGCGCGGCCGTCCCCCCCATCTCGAGAAAGGCGCGCCCGGGCAGCAGGACCACGCCGGCGAGATGGCGCCCGAGGAGGCGCCAGTCGCCGACGTTCTTCCACACCAGCGCCGCGAGGTTCTTGTCGAAGAAGCTGCGGATGGTGGCCTCGCTCCACAGACGCCGCGTGGTGCCGCGATGCTTGTGGTGCACCACGCTGCGCGGCTCGAAGATCGACGGCCAGCCGCGCTTCCACGCCCGGTACCCGAGGTCGACGTCCTCGATGTAGACGGGCGAAAACACGGCCTCGTCGAAGCCGCCGAGCGCGAGGAACTTGGCGCGGTCGTAGGCCGACGCGCCGCCGCCGGCGAAGAACACGGGATAGCGGAGGTGCTGCTCGTAGCGATCGAGGTGGAAGAGACGGATCGCGCCGCCGCTCCAGCGGGCGTGGACCTTGCCGGTCTCCCAGCGCGGCTTCGATTTGTCGATGAAGTCGATCTGGCAGGAGACGCCGAAGGCGTCGGGCTGGTCGTCGAGTGCCTCGAGCAGGGGCGCCACGAAGTCGGGCTCGACGACCATGTCGTTGTTGAGCAGGATCACCGTCGCGTGGCGTGCCGCGCCGACGCCGCGGTTGGTCGCGCCGGCGAACCCCTCGTTGCGCGGCAGGGGGATCACGCGCACCTCGGGGAACTGCGCGGCGAGGTGCGCGCAGGTATCGTCTTCGCTGCCGTTGTCCACGACGATGATCTCGCCGCCGGCCGGGTAGGCGGCGAGCGCGGCGCGAAGCGGGGGCAGGCTCATGTCGAGCAGCGGGCGGCCGTTCCACGTCGGGATCACGACCGACACCGGCTCCCCGAGACGCCGCTCCGGCGCGCGACCGGGCGCGGGAGGCGCCTCGCCGCCGGACGCGGCCGCCGTGGCGCGCCGCCGCACCGCCACCCACGCGTCGGTGAGCGCGAGCCCGGCCGCGAGGACGGCGACGAACGGCACCATCGTGATCGTCAGCGCCGCAACGAAGGTGAGGGTGGCGAGGCGGCGCGTCGTGGCCACTCCGCGCCTGACGGCCGCGATGAGCTCCCGCCCGAGGCGCGGCACCAGCGGCGCGGCCAGGGCGCGCTCATGCCGCTCCGTGAGCTCGCTGAACTCCGCCCGGGCGCGACCGAGCTCGCCGCGCATGACGGCGAGCTCGGCGCCCAGGCGAGCGACGTTCATCGCGCTGCGCGCGGCGTCCGCCTCGGCGCCGCCGGACGGCGTCTCGGCGAGCCAGGCGCCGAGCCCCGGCACCAGCGTCTCGGTGAGCGTCGCATTGTGCAGGAAGAGGAAGGCCTCGTCGTCGACCGGCAGCGCATCGACCACTCCCGGCACGAGATAGTGGGCGATCGAGGCGGGCACGGGCGGTCGATCGGGGCTCGTGCACATCCAGAGCGCTACCCGCGCATCCGGCGCCGTCGCCTCCAGCGTCCAGCGATAGCGCCGCCCGCGCGAATTCCCGACCGGGCGGAAGTCGAAACGTTGCCAATCGTTGTGCGCGACCTGGGCGAGCGGCACGTGCACGCGCGCCAGCCGCCTGCCGGCCGGCTCGCCGGCGTAGAGCGTGAACACGAGAATCCGCCGGCGGTGGCGCGCCGCGCAGCCACGTCAGCACGTCGATGCGACAGAGATCGTCGTAGGCGGCGACGAACTCGTGCGACACGACGTGCTCGCCGCCGAGCGGGGCGGACAGCTCGCGCTCCCGGCTCAAGGTCTCCTCCGCGACGAGCGCGTCCTCCTTGCGGAGGATCTCGCGGTTCGTGGCGTCGGGCACGAACCACGCGCCGTCACGCTTGTCGCGGGCGATGCGCGGGGCGGCGCAGAAGCGACGCACCGGCTCGACCACGCGCTTCCAGGCGAGCTCGCCGCGCACGGCGGCGAAGCGCGCCGTGCGCTCCGCATCGGCTGGCGCGTCGAGAAGGGCGAGCAGCGCCGTGGCCACGGCGTCGGTGTCACCCTCCGGGACCAAGAGGCCGAGCCGATGGCGCTCGACCAGGGCGGCCAGGTCGTCGCCGCGGCTCAGCAGCATCGGCAGACCCGCCCAGAGGTAGTCGAGCACGCGGGTGCGAAAGGCGAATTGTGCCTCGACCCCCGGCTGGTGCAGGCTCACCCCGACGTCGCTCTCCAGTAGATAGTTCTGCCGGTCGTCGTACGGTACCCAGTCGACGAAGAACGCGCTTCGCCCGTCGAGCCCGAGCTCGGCGGCCAGGTCGCGGGCGCGCTCCGCCATCTCCATCGCGCCGATCGCCGGGTTCGGGTGGCGCAACCCGAGAAACAACGCCTTCACGTCCGGGCGCCGGTCGCGCAGCGAGTGCAGGGCGCGCAGCAATACGAGCGGATCGAACCAGTTCCACAAACCGCCGGCCCAGAGGACGACCTTGTCGTCCGGCACGATCCCGGGGAGGACGCCCTTCACCGCGGCGCGGGTGTGGACCGGCGGAGCCTCGCTGATGCCGAACGGCGCCACGGCCAGGAGCTCGTCGAAGCCGTGGTCGTGGGCGTAGTTCGCTCGGTTCACACGACCGGCGGCGGCGAGCATGCCGAGCCAGAAGCTGCGCTGGGTCGGGCTGGCGCACAGGAACAGGTCGCCGTTGGCGAGGTGGTGCTGCAGCCACCGCAGCGCGAGCAGGGGTCGTCCGCCGGCGCGCGCGAACCGGTCCCCGTAGAACTCGAGATCCGAGAGGATGAACGGATCATAGAGGTCGACGATCAGCGGCTTGCGCACCGCGGTCATGAGCTCGGCGCGGCCCGCGACCAGCACCACGTCGGCGACGGCGATCAGGGGCGGCAGCGAGGATTCGGACGGGACCCGCACCTGGGTGAAGTCGCCGGCGATCCTGGTGCTGCCGTCGGGCACCGCGAGGGTGACCTCCACGTCGCCGGCCAGGGCGCGCGCCATCTCGACCGAGCGGATGGCGGTGCCCGCCATGCTCGGTCCGGTCTGGTCGGGAACGATGATGAGGAGGCGTGTCATGCGTGGCGCGCGGCCGCGTCCTCGGCGGCCGGGTCCGCCGCGAAGGTGCGCATCGCCAGCGCGCCCCGCCCGGTCGCGTCGCCGAGACGGTAGACGTCGCCCTCTCGGAGCGGCGCGACACCGAACGCGAGTGCGTTCCGCGCGCCGGTGCCGCGTGCGCGCAGCTCGAGCACGTAGGCGCGTCCCTCGGACGACGCCTCCGGCGCCACGTCGAGCGCCACCCAGTCCCGATCGGGCGCGAGCGCGGCCGGGAGCGTCGTGCTGCCGACGAGCGAGCCGTCGTCGCGCCGCAGACGCAGCTCCAGCAGATGATCGAGCGGCAGCCCGTACGTGATGGTGTGGACGTCGACGCGCGACAGCCCCGGCCGGGCGACGTGGAAGCGCTGTGCGAGGACGACGTCGTCGGCGAGCGGCGGCGTTGTGCCCAGGGCGTCGCGCCGCAGATCGGGCAGGCCGGCGGGCTCACGCGCGGCCCGTGCGACCTCTCCGGGGAAGCGGCGGGCCAGGGCGATCTCGTCGAGCGTGGGCGGCGAGGGCGCGGCCGCGGCGCGGCGCGCGGCGCGGAAGGGCGCGAGCACGTCGGTGACGAAGGCGCCCAGTCGCGCCCCCTGCGTGGTCGGGGCGAAGCGGGTCTCGACGTCGGCACGCGCGGCTCCGCCGAGACGGGCGCGTCGCGTCGGATCGGCGATCACGCTCGACAGCGCCGTCTCCCACCCGCGGTCGTCGGCCGCCAGTATGCCCCTCGCGTCGTCGCCGATTGCGTCGCGAAAGGCGTCGGTCGGGCTCGCCACGGTCGGTACACCGACGGCCGCGGCCTCGAGATATTTCACCGCGCCCTTGGCGGCGACGAACCGGTCGCGCCACACGAGCGGGGCGAGATTGACGTCGACGCCGGCCATCCGCTCCACCAGCTCGGGCCAAGGGACGATCGGCAGGCGCTCGATGCGGGACGCGCACGGTTCCAGCACGGGGTCGAGCGTGACCGGGCCGACGACGGTGAGCCCGAGTGCCCGCTCGCGCTCGAGCAGACGGCGCAGAAGCGGGGCGATGCTGCGCAGATCGTCGTCGTGGGTCGCCGTGCCGCTGAAGTAGCCGAGGCGCACGCCGCGGCGCGCCGCGGCGCGGGCGCGCGCCGCCGCGCCGACGCGAAGCTCGCGCGCCGCGAGGCCGCAGCGATGGACGTACGTCGGCTTGTCGAGCGCCGTGCCGACGGCGGCGAGCGGCGCTGTGGTGGCCACGAAGGCGTCGCACTGCCGCAGCGTGCGACGATAGCGCGCGACCCCGTCCGACCACAGCCGCTGCTCGTCCGCGGCGGCCGCGCGCACGGGTGCCGGCGGCGGCAGCGTGGGATCGATGATCAGGTCGTCGACCGCGAACACCGTGGCGCAGCCGCGCGCGCGGGCGCCCGCGAGGAGATGACGGACGAAGGCGCCGTCGGGTACGCGGAAGAGCACCAGGACGTCGTGCGCGTCGAGATCGGCCGCCAGGCGCGGATCGGTGTGCGCACGGACCGTGCTGCCGATGCCTTGGGTCGCGAGCTGTTCCGCCCAGTGCAACGTGGCGTAGCGGTGGCAGAATCCGTCGATGCCGCTCGCGAAGAGCACGTGCATGCGCCGACGGTTGTGTACATGCGCGTCGCGGCCGGTCAAGTCGAGTCGCCCGGCGTTTGCGGGCCGTGTCGGTTTCAGCACATATGACGGGACAACCATGGATGCGTTCCACGATTTCGGGCTGATCCCTGCGCTCACGGAGGCCGTCGCCGACATGGGCTACACGCGCCCGACCCCGATCCAGGCGGAGGCCATTCCGGTGGCGCTCGCCGGCCGCGACCTCATCGGCTGCGCCTCGACGGGCACGGGCAAGACGGCGGCGTTCCTCCTGCCGATCCTGCAGCACCTCCACGCCGGCGAGCGCGGCCGCTGCCGCGCGCTCATCCTCTCGCCGACGCGCGAGCTGGCGATGCAGATCGACGAGCAGGCGCTCGCGATCGGCTACCATATCGGCCTCACCGCGGTGTCGGTCGTGGGCGGCGTGGACATGCGGCCGCAGGAGCGGGCGCTGCGGGCCGGAGCGGAGATCGTCGTCGCCACGCCCGGGCGACTGCTCGACCACATGCGATTCGACTACGTCGACCTGACCGGCCTGGCCATCCTCGTGCTCGACGAGGCCGACCGCATGCTCGACATGGGATTCCTGCCCGATCTCCGCCGCATTTTGCGCGCGCTCCCGATCGAGCGACAGACGCTGATGTTCTCGGCGACGATGGCGCCGGAGATTCGCCAGCTCGCGAACGACATCCTGCGCGATCCGGTCACGATCATGGTGGGCGCGCAGAAGCCGGCGAGCGGCATCGTGCAGAGCGTGTATCCGGTCGCGCAGTCGCGCAAGGCGCCCCTGCTGACGACGCTGCTGAAGCGCGAGGCGATGAAGTCCGTACTGGTGTTCGTCAAACGCAAGGCGGACGCCGACCGTCTCGCGCGCCTCGTGAGCCGCAGCGGCGTCGCCGCCACGAGCATCCATTCCGATCGGCGGCAGGAAGACCGCATCGCGGCGCTCGAGTCGTTCCGCGCCGGCCGCTTCCCGGTGCTGATCGCGACCGACGTCGCCGCGCGGGGGATCGACGTTGCCGAGATCTCGCACGTGGTCAACTTCGACGTGCCGTTCTCCGCCGACGATTACATCCATCGCGGCGGGCGGACGGCGCGCGCCGGCGCCGTCGGCGAGGTGATGACGTTCGTCGCCCCGGAAGAGGAAGACGATCTCTGCGCGATCGAGCGCACGATCGGCGTCACGTTGCCGCGGGTGATCCTGCCGAGCTTCGATCACGGCACGCACGAGCACGTGCCGCGGCCCCTCGAGGCGCGCGGGTCGAGCCGCGGCGGCCGGCGCGGCGGGCGGCCGCGGGGCGGCGGGGGTCGCACCAGCGCCCCGCGCGCGAGCGAGGCGCCGGCTCCTTCGATCGACGCGACCCCCGTGGGCGACGGCGCAGCTCCGCCGGCGGACGGCGCGGCCCCGCGCCGTCGGCGACGGCGCCGCGGCGGGCGCGGCCGGACGGCGACGGCCAAGCCCGCGAGCGAGTGACGCGAATGGCGCGCGCTGCCGACGGGCGCCGGCGGTCCGATGCGCGCGACCGGCGCGCGATCGCGGCGCCGCGCCGCGCGACCGCGGGCGCGCGGCGCACGCGCAACAGCCGCGGGACGTCCGCGGGCGGCGGCTCGCGCGTCATCCATGTCGGTCTCGTGCAGATGCGCTGCGGCGCCGATCCCGCTGCGAATCTCGCCCACGCGGCGCGCCAGATACAGACGGCGGCGCGCCGCGGCGCCGCCGTCGTCTGCCTGCCGGAGCTCTTCCGCTCGCGCTACTTCTGCCAGTCGGAGGACCACGACAATTTCGCGCTGGCGGAGTCGATCCCGGGGCCGACCACCGCGACGCTCGGCGCGCTGGCGCGGCGGCTCGGGCTCACCATCGTCGCGTCGGTGTTCGAGCGCCGGGCGCCCGGCCTGTACCACAACACCGCGGTCGTCCTCGGCGACGACGGCGCGATCGTCGGGACCTATCGCAAGATGCACATCCCCGACGATCCGCTCTACTACGAGAAGTTCTACTTCACGCCGGGCGACCTCGGCTTCCGCGCCTGGCCGGCCGCCGGGACCTGCATCGGCACGCTCGTCTGCTGGGACCAGTGGTATCCGGAGGCGGCGCGTCTCACGGCGCTGCAGGGCGCCGAGATCATCTTCTATCCAACCGCGATCGGCTGGCATCCCGCCGAGAAGGCGCAGTACGGCGCCGACCAGCACACGGCCTGGGAAACGGTGCAGCGCGCGCACGCGATCGCGAACGGCGTATTCGTCGCCGTGCCGAACCGGGTCGGACACGAACGTCCGGTCGGCGGCCCGGGCATCGAGTTCTGGGGCCAGAGCTTCGTGGTCGATCCGTCGGGGCGGGTCCTCGCCCGTGCCAGCGCCGACCGCGAGGAGGTGCTGGTCGTCGCCTGTGACCTCGGGGCGGTCGAGACGGCGCGTACGCACTGGCCGTTCCTCCGCGACCGTCGCGTCGACGCATACGGGGATTTGACGCGCCGGCTGATCGACTGACGCATGCCACGCACCGCCACGCGGATGCCGCGATGACGCCGGAGCACACGACGCCGCGCGCGCTCGGCTTTCGCATGCCGGCGGAATGGGAGCCGCACGAGGCGACCTGGCTGTCCTGGCCCCGGCCCGACGGCATCAGCTTCCCCGAGCGCTACGACGCGGTGCCGCCGCTCTGGACGGCGATGGCCGCCGCGCTCAGTCACGGCGAGCGGGTGCACGTGAACGTCGGCGACGCGGCGCAGGAGGCGGCGGTGCGGAGCGCGCTCGCGGCGGCTCCGGAGGTCGTCGCCGGGAACGTCCGCCTGCACCGGATCCCCACGGACGAGCCCTGGTGTCGTGACCACGGGCCGACGTTCGTGGTGCGTGACGGCGAGCTCGCGGTCGTCGACTGGCGCTACAACGCGTGGGGCGGCAAGTATCCGCCGTGGGATCGCGACGACCGCGTCCCCGAGCAGGTCGCCACCCTCCTCGGCGTGCGCCGCTTCGAGCCGGGGATCGTGATGGAAGGCGGTGCGATCGACGTGAACGGCCGCGGCACCGTGCTGACGACCGAATCGTGCCTCCTCAATCCCAACCGCAATCCCGGGCTCGACCGCGCCGCCATCGAGCGCTACCTCCGCGACTACCTGGGCGTCGTCACGGTCGTCTGGCTCGGCGAGGGCATCGTCGGCGACGATACCGACGGTCACGTCGACGATCTCACGCGCTTCGTCGGCCCGCGCACCGTCGTGACCGTCGTCGAGCCCGACCCGGCGGACGAGAATCACCGCCTGCTCGCGGACAACGTGCGGCGACTGCGGGCCGCGCGCGACCAGGACGGGCGCGCGCTCGAGATCGTCGAGCTGCCCATGCCCGGCGTCGTCGCGTGGGAGGGGCAGCGCTTGCCGGCGAGCTACGCGAACTTCTACGTCGGCAACGCCGTGGTCCTCGTGCCGACCTTCGGGCGTGCAAGCGACCCGGCGGCGCTGGCGATCCTCCGCCGCTGCTTTCCGGGCCGCCGCATCGCCGGTATCGACGCGACGGCGCTGGTCTGGGGCCTCGGTGCCTTCCACTGCGCGACGCAGCAGCAACCGGCCGTCGGCGAGCGCCCCGCATAGCGTTGGACTCAGCCCGGCGGCGCCGCCAGGATCGTCGCCGCCGTCACCCACAACACGAGGAGGTCAGATGAAGCTCTACTACGCTCCGCAGACACGCGCCGGGCGCCCGCGCTGGTTGCTCGAGGAGATCGGTGCGCCTTACGAGATGGTCACGCTCGACATGCAGAAGGGCGAGCACAAGAAGCCCGAGCACATGAAGATCCACCCCCACGGCGCCGTGCCGGCGCTCGTCGACGGCGACCTCGCGCTCTTCGAGTCGGCGGCGATCTGCATGTACCTGGCCGACAAGTTCCCCGACAAGAGGCTCGCGCCGGCGATCGGCACACCCGCCCGGGGACTCTACTACCAGTGGATGCTCTACTCGATGGCCACGCTCGAGCCTCCGGTGCTCGCCGTCTTCCTCAACACCGTGATGCTGCCCGAGGCGGAGCGCTCGCCGGCGGTGGTGGAGAAGGCGCGCGCCACGTTCGCCGACGTCGCGCGCGTGCTGTCGAACGCCCTCACCGGACGGACGTTCATGCTCGGCGATCAGTTCTCCGCTGCCGACGTCATGATCGGAAGCACCCTCGCGTGGGCGGGATTCATGGGCCTGCTGTCCGATCAGCCGGTCTTGCAGGCATACGTGAAGCGGCTGTCGGAACGACCCGCGTTCCAGCGCGCCCAGGGCTGAGCGCGCAATCACGACGTCGCGGGGCGCCGGCACGCGCGCGCCCCGCGACCGCCGTTGCCTCCGTGGCGGCGGTGACCTATTGAAGGAACGGGTCATGAAGTCCGACCGGTCCACGACGGCTCGCCGCACGCGCACTTCGTCGGCGCGCGCCCGGCGCACGCCCCCGCCACTCGTCACGGCCGACGAGATCCGCCGCACCGTCCTCGAGCTCGCCAACAAGATCGCGCCCGCGGACATCGACGACCTGCTCGCGGAGGAGGCGGCGGTGCGGACGCGCGCGACGCTGCTGGAGGGTGACCCGGGGCGGTTGCTGCGCGCGCAGGTCGAGCTCGCGCTCACCATGCTGCGGGACCACGCGAACGACGAATGCCCGCAGATCCCGTTCTTCACCATCAGCCTGCTCGCCGCCGGGCTCGCATATCTCATCGACGAGTTCGACATCATTCCGGACTTCATTCCCAAGGTCGGGATGCTGGACGACGCGCTGGTCATGACGCTTGCCTGCCGTCTCGGCGAGGACGGCCTGCGCCGCTACTGCACGTGGAAGGATCTCGATCCCGGACCCGTCCTCGCGCAGAAAGGAGGGCCATCGTGAGTCGATCACTCGTCGCCGTCGGAGCCGTCGCCCTGATGCTCGCCGCGAGCGCCGCGTGGGGCCTCGACAAGCTCATCGCCGACGACGGGCCCGATCGGATCGTGGTGGTGCACGACGTCACGGCGACGCCGCAGGGCGTCGTGTCGGGCGTCCTGGTGAACAGCTCGCACAAGGAGCTGCGCGACGTCCGCCTGCTGATCCACCATACCTGGCTCTGGCGGAACGAGATGAAGCCCGGCGACGACAGCCCCGGGCGGGTCGACTACTACACCGTCCGCAGCCAGCTGCCGCCGAACGGCGAGGTCGACTTCAAGTACCGGCCCGAGCCGCCGCTGCCGGATCGCGACGACGGCCGATTCGAGACCAGCGTCGACGTCGTCGGCTGGACCGAGATCGGCCGCTGACGCGGCGTCCGTCGCGCCTCCTGCCGTCCGTGTCGAGCCGCCGGAGCCGCCCGTGAAGATCGGCGCCTACCTCCGCAACATGGGCCCGCAATCGACGCGCGCCGTCCTCCTGGCGTGCGCGCGGGCGGCCGAGACGTCCGGTCTCGACGACCTCTGGGTGGCGGATCACATCGCCATCCCGCCGGACGATGCCGAGGGCTCCGGCGGGCGCTATCTGGATCCGCTCGCGACCCTGGCCTTCCTGGCGGGCGCCACCACGCGCATCGGGCTCGGCACGGGCGTGCTCGTGCTGCCGTATCGGCCCCCGCTCGCGACGGCCAAGTGGGTGGCGACGATCCAGGAGCTGTCGGCCGGCCGCCTGCTGCTCGGCGTCGGCATCGGCTGGATGGCGGCCGAGTTCCGCGCGCTCGGCCTGGCGCGGCGCGACCGCGCCGCGATCAGCGACACCACGCTCGCGTTCCTGCGGCGCTGTTTCGCGAGCGACGAGGTCGAGGCGAACGGCCAGCCCTTCCTCTTCCGGCCGCGGCCGGCGCGGCCGCCCATCATCGTCGGCGGCGCCGCGCCGCACGCGCTGCGGCGCGCGGCGCGCTTCGGCGACGGCTGGATGCCGATCGGCAGCGAGCCCGACGCGCTCCGAGCGGACGTCGCCCGGCTGCGCGAGCTGATGGCGGCCGCCGGCAATCCGTCGCCCGAGGTCGTCGTCCTGACCGGCCTGCCGCTCGGCGATCCGGCGGCCGCCGTCGCGCGAGTCCGGGCCTATGCCGACGTCGGCGCGACGCGACTCGTACACGCGGCACGCTACGAGGACGCCGACGCGTTCCGTCGCGCGGTCGACGTGCTCGCGACGCACGTGCTTCCGGGCTGACGCGCTGAGCGCCGCGCGCCGGTGCAGGGCCCCTGTCTCGGCGGGGCGCCTTGCCGCCTCAGGGGCGGCGGGGAGTGGGCGACCAGCGACCTTCCGAGCCGATGGTGCGCTCGATCTCGCGGTCGGCGTCTTCCATTTCCTTGGCCCAGTTGCGCGCCTTGCGGGGTGCGTGCTTGAACTCCTCGTAGAGCGGCCGCGCGAGCTCGCGCCGGCTGATGCCCTCCGGGGCCACCATGATGTCGATCTGCGCGCTCGCGAGGTCGAAGCCCCCATGCACCAGAATCCTCCGCATCCATGCCGTAGGCGGAGAGCGTCTGGCGCAAGGCCGCGGCGTTGGTGCCGAAGCGGCGCGCGACCTCGTGGATGTTCTGGATGTGGTAGCCGCCGGAGGCGGTGATGCCGAGGTGGTAGGCGCAGAAGAGCTCGAAGGGGTCGATCGCACTGCCGCCCGGCGCGCTGGGCGGCGCCTCGGGCCGCCGTGACTCCACGAGCGGGCCCGGACGTTGCGGCCGCTGGGGACGGCCGCCGCGTCCCCAGCGCGCTTGCGCTCCGGCGCCGCCGTCGTACCCGCGCGGCGGTCCGCCCGGCGGCCAGCGTCGCGGACCGGGCGGCGTGCCCGGCGTGCTGCCGGCGAAGCGGCCGCGGCCCGCGTATCCGCCGTCGGACCGTCGCGGCCCCGGACCGCCCTGCGATCCCGCCGCGGCGTGCGTCGGGCGGTCGGTGTGGGCGCGCGGCGCCGCGCCTCGTGGATGCGCCTCGCCGCCGTAGCCGCGCTGGTCGGACGGACCGGACCCGTCGCGCGGGGGAACCCAGGAGCCGCCTCGGCCTCTCCGTCTCCGACCACCCATCTGCAACTCGACTATGCCTGAACGGCCCGTGATCGTCGAGTTCGGATTGCGAATATTCACCGCCGTTTCTAGGGTAGGCGCGTGCTCGGCTACCTTCTCGATCGCGCGCGCCGCCTGCGACGTCCCGGACACTCGGAGGCGCCCCACATTCCCGGCGGCGGCATCGTGCGCGAGCTCGTGTTCGGCGCCAACGACGGGCTCGTCGCGGCGTTCGCGGTGGTGTCGGGAGTCTACGCCGCGGCCGCGCCGGCGCACGTCGTGTTCCTCGCGGGACTCGCGGAGCTGATCGGCGGCACGATGGCGATGGGGCTCGGCGGCTATCTCGCCGTCAAGAGCGAGCGCGAGTTCTATCTCGCGGAGCGGCGTCGTGAGGAGCGCGAGATCGATCTCTATCCCGAGACCGAACGCCGCGAGGTCCGCGAGATCTTCCGCGCCAAGGGGTTCGAGGGCGACGTACTCGAAGCGATCGTCGCGCAGGTCACCGGTGAGCGGGAGCGCTGGATCGACACCATGATGCGCGACGAGCTCGGGCTCTCGCTCGACGCCCATCGCTCGTCGCTCGGGTCGGGTGTGGCGACGGGTCTGGCGTACGCGTTCGGCGCCGCGATGCCCGTGGGGCCCTACGCCGCGCTCGGACCGGTCGCCGCCTTTCGCCTCTCGGCCGTCCTCACCCTCGCCACGCTCTTCTTCGTGGGTGCGGCGAAGACGGTCGTGACCGGCCGTTCGTGGTGGCGGTCCGGTCTCGAGGCGACGATCATCGGCGCGCTCGCCGCGGCCGCGACGTTTGCCGCGGGCTGGCTCTTCAGCGCGTGACACGGCCGGGCGGGCGCTGGCGTTCGACCGAATTGTGCCTATGATCCGGCGCAGGAGCGGGCAACCTGCCCCCATCGAGGAGGTGCGCGATGTGGCACGACTTCAAATCATTCCTGCTCAAGACCAATGCCTTCGCGCTGGCGATCGGCGTGATCATCGGCGCCGCCACCGGCAAGGTCGTGAGCGCGATCGTGGCCGATCTGCTCATGCCGGTGATCAGCCTGTTGATTCCGAGCGGCAGCTGGCGCGAGGCCCAGCTCGTCCTGACGCAGACGACGGGTGCCGACGGGAAGCCGGTGCTGAACGCGATCAAGTACGGCGACGTGCTCGGCAACGTCGTCGATTTCGTGATCATCGCGTTCGTGGTGTTCCTGCTGACCAAGGCCCTCATGGGCAGGGAGCCCGCCGCCGCCCCGCCGCCGACGAAGACCTGCGGCGAATGCAAGGAGACGGTCGCGATCGACGCGCGCCGCTGCAAGTGGTGCGGGAGCAGTCTGTAGGGGGTAGCTAGCGGGCCGCGGCGCGCTTGGGTGCCACCGCGCGCTCGCCGCGGAACTCGGCGAGGGTGGCGGCGATCTCGGTGCGGACGCGCTCGAGGAGAGCCAGTGGATCCTCGCCGGGACGACGGGGGATCGGGCCGCCGACGCGGATGCGGACCCGCGTGCCGAACGGCACGGGGAAGAAGTTGGCGCGCATCAGGCGCCACGAGTTGTCGATCGTCACCGGGACGACGTCGGTCGTCGGGGTGGACTCGAGGAGCGCGACCGAGCCGCGCGGCTTGAACGCTCCGAGCTCCCCGTGACGCGCCCGCGTGCCTTCCGGGAAGATCACGGCCGAGACGCCGTTCCGCTCGACCCGCTCGCCGAGCGCGCGGATGGCGGCCAGGGCCTGTGTCGGGTCGTCGCGGTTGATCAACGCGTTGCCGCCGCGGCGCAGATTGTAGGAGACGCTCGGAATCCAGCGGGCCAGCTCGCGCTTGGAGACGTATTTCGGAAAGTTGCTGAAGAGCACGTGTCCCAGGAGTGCGATGTCGAACATGCTCTGATGGTTGGAGATGACCACGTAGGGGTGGTGGGCGCGCAGCGCGGGGTGGCGTTCGACGCGCAGCCGCAGCCCCGTGACGCGGAACGCCATGACGAGCGACGAGCACATGCAGGCGACGGCGTAGTCGTGCGGCCGCTTGCCGCACGCCTTGGCCAGGCGTTGCAGGGCGTCGAAGACGACGAGGGTGAGGCCGAATACCGGCAGGAACAGCAGCGTCGCCATCCAGTCGCCGATCCGGCGCATCGCCCGCACCGTGCAGGAAAGGGCCGGGCGAATCAAGGCGTCCGCTTCGAGGCCGCATGCGGGTCGACGCCGTTTGACCGCGCCCACGGCCGATCTTAAGCTCCGCGCCTTGCGGACGCTCGACGCGCTGCTGCTCTTGCTCGTGCTGGCGGTGGCGCTGGCGCTGCCGCTGCACCTGCCGCCGATCGCGGCGCACGGGGAGTCGCGCGAAGGCCTCGTCGTGCAGGACATCGTCGACAACGGCCACTGGGTGCTGCCGCGCCGGAACGGCGAGCTGCCCTCGAAACCGCCGCTCTTCCACTGGATTGCGGCCGGGGCGGCGCGCGCCTTCGGCCTCTCGGACGCCGTCGTACGATCGCCCTCGGCGATCGCGGCGGGCGTGGTGCTGCTGGCGACCGCCGCCCTCGGCACGGGGATCGGCGGTCGCGCGACGGGCTGGCTCGCTGCCGGCGCGCTCCTCGGCGTCGCCGGCTTCTGGGAGTCGGCGTGGGAGGCACGGGTCGACATGGTGTTCGCCGCGGCGATCACCCTGACCCTGGTCGCGTTCTTTCGCTGGTATCGCGGCGGCGGGCGCGCGGCGCGCGCGGGCTGCTATCTCGCGGCCGCGTGCGCCGTCCTCGCCAAGGGGCCCGCGGGAGCCGCGCTCCCGGGCCTCGTGATCGTCGTCTTCATCGCGCGCGAGTCGTGGCGCGCGTCGCGTGCCGCGGCGCCGCCGTCCGGACCGAGCGGCGCGCTCGCCCACGCGCTCGGAACCCTCGGCCGCCTCTGGTCGTGGCCGCTCGTCGCGCTCGTCCTGGCGATCGACGTCGGCTGGTACGGGTTGGCGTTTCGTCAGGGCGGCCGCGAGTTCCTCACCCTGCAGCTGCTGCACGAGAACGTCGACCGGATCGTCGGGCGTGGCGTGTTCGGGCTCCACGGCGGTCGCTCGCGTCTGAAGATCGTGAGGCACCTCGCCACGGATCTGGTGCCGTGGAATCTGGCCCTCGTCTGGGCCGCGATCGCGTGGTTGCGGGGCGCGCGGGCGGATGTCGGCGAGCGCTTTCTGCACGCGTGGTGGATCGTGGTCGTCGTCGTCTTCTCCCTGGCGTACGGCAAACGCGACGTCTACCTGCTGCCGGCGTATCCGGCCATTGCGGTTCTCGCGGGTCGGATGCTCGCGGCGGCGACGGCGACGGTCGACGCGACCCACCTGTTCGGCCTGGTCCCGATCGCCGCCCGCTTCCGGCGTCGACCGGGCGGCCTGCCGGCGCGCACGCTGCTGATCGTGCTGATCGTGTGCTTCGACGCGACCGTGTCGACGGTGAGCGAGGTCCAGCGCGTCCATCAGGTCGGCAAGCGCTCGCTGCTGCCGTTCACGCGCGGCGTGGCGGATGCGGTACCCCCGGGCGCGGCGCTCTACGCCCAGGGCGACGTCGATGGCAGCGACGTCCAGGTGCTCGCGTATCGGCTGCACCGCTCGATCGCGCGCGTGCCGATCGTTCCGGCCGAGGACGCGCCGGCGGCGAGCTGCTACATCGTCCGCGCTCCGGCCGATCGCGCGCGCGAAGCCGGCCTGCGTGTCGTCACGGAGTCGACTCGTCGCGGTCCGAACCTCGCGCTGGTGACGGTTCCACGTTGACAGTGCGCACGGGCTTCCGTAGGTTGAGCGCTCGCGCGGTTCCATGACACCCGAGACGACCCCGCAAGCCAAGATGATGCTCGGTTTCGTCGTGCGCCGCTGCGCCGTCGTACTCGGCCATCGCCCGTCGCCCTCCGAGCTCGCGGAGTGGGCGAACAATCAGCGTGAGGGCCGGCGGCGCTACTGCTTGTTCGGGCGCGCCATCACGGTCGAGGAGGCGCGCGTGATCCTCCGCCATCCCGGTCGTCCCGTCACGGTACGCTCGGCCGGTCCGTATCCACTGTACGCGCTCGCCTGAGCCCGGCGCACCGACGCGGGGCGCCGCACGCCCTACAGCGTGATCACGGGCGACAGGACCTTCTCGTCCAACCACTCGGCCAGCGCCGCGAGGCTCGCGGCGCTGATCTCGTGCCCCATGTCGTGCTCGCGGTAGCTGAGGGGCACGCCGAGCTCGCGCAGGCTCTCGACGGACTGCCGCGCGCGTGCGACGTTGATGACCTCGTCCGCGGCGCCGTGCTGCACCAGGGTGGGGAGCCGGCGGCGGGCGTCATTGGCGCCCAGCATGCCGACGAGCGGCGGGGGCAGCCACGAGCTCAAGGCGACGAGGCCGGCGAAGCGGGTCGGGTCCTCGAGCGCGATGAGATACGCGAGCACCCCTCCCTGGCTGAAGCCCGCCAGCACGAGCTTGCGCGGGTCGACCGGATAGCGGCTGATCGCGCTCGCGAGGAACTCGCGGACCTGATCGGCGGCGCGCGTGATCGCCGCGGCGTCGAAGAGCTGCCCGTTGCCGGTGAGCGGGAACCAGCCGAAGCCGCTCATGCCGCCGCCGATGGGAATCGCGAGGGGCGCCTGCGGGCAGATCATCTGCAGCGTGCCGCCGCCGAGGTACGGCGCGAGCGCGATGAGGTCGTTCGCGTTGGCGCCATAGCCGTGCAGCGCGACGAGCGTCGGATGCGGTCCGGATCCAGCCGGCTCGTACAGCGTGTGCGTGAGGTTCACGGGTCCTCCAATGCGCGTTGGCGGTGGCGGCCTCCTCTGCTACCTTCTCCGCATGCCGCACCGCAAGGCGCCCCGGTGAAGCTCCTCCTCTTCGATCTCGACGGGACGATCCTGCACGCGACGCACGGCGCCGGCCACGTGCCCTTCGAACAGGCGATGTGCGACGTCTTCGACGTCGAGGTGTCGATCCGGCGGATACGGCCCGACGGCAAGACCGATCCCCTCATCGTGCGCGAGTTGCTCGCGCTCGCGGGCAGCGACGTCGCGCCCGACGCCGGCGCCCTGGAGCGCTTCCACGAGCGGCTCGGCACGCGCCTGGCCGCGGCCATCGCCGCGGGCACCACCAGGGTCGAGCCGGTGCCGGGCGTCCGCCGGCTGCTCGAGCGGGTGGCGCGCGACGAGCGCTTCGCGCTCGCGGTGCTCACCGGCAATTTCGCGGCGGCGGCCGAGCTGAAGCTGCGCGCGGCGGGCCTCGAGGCGTTCTTTCCGGTCGGCGCCTTCGGCAGCGATCACGCCGAGCGGGCGGTATTACCGGAGATCGCGCGGGTCAGGCACTGCGCGCGCAGCGGCGTCGACGTGGCGCTCGGCGACTGCGTCATCATCGGCGACACGCCGCTCGATCACGCCGCGGCGGCGCGGAACGGCATGGACAGCGTGCTCGTCGCCAGCGGGCGGATCCCGCTCGAGGACCTGCTCGCCCTGCGGCCGGCGGCGGCGTTCGGCGATTGGAGCGACGCCGACGCCATCCACGGCGCGCTGGCGCGCCTGTAGCGCCGATGCCCGCCGATCGGCCGCTCGTCCCCGGCGCGGAGTACCGCGTCGTCGTGCAGAAGGAGAACCTCAAGTTCTCGGCGGCGCATTTCATCGCCTACAAGGGGTTCCGCGAGCCGCTGCACGGCCACAACTATCAGGTCTCCGTCGCCATCAGCGGGGTCGTCGGCGCGGACGGCTACGTGCTCGACTTCGGCGTGGTGAAGGAGCTGGCGCGCGACGTCTGCCACGAGCTCGACGAGCGGGTGCTCGTGCCCGCCGAGAGCGACTGCCTCACCATCGCGCGCGAGGGCGTGAGCGTCACGCTCACCTACGAGGACGGCACGCGCTTCGTCTTTCCCGCCGCCGACACGGTGCTGCTGCCGATCGTCCACGCCTCCGCCGAGGAGCTGGCCACCTACGTGCTCGGCCGCATGCGCGACGGGCTCGCCGCGCATGCGGTGCGCGGCCTCACGCACATCGAGGTCGGGATCAGCGAGGCGCCGGGGCAAGCGGCCTTCTGCCGCGCCGCATTCTGAGTCCCGCTACACCCGCCGCTCGCGGCCTTCCCAGTAGGGCGCGCGGATCTCGCGCTTCAGCAGCTTGCCCGACGGGTTGCGCGGCACCTCGGCGACGAAGTCGATGCTGCGCGGGCGCTTGTAGTCGGCGAGGCGCTCGCGGCAGAAGTCGATGATGTCATCGGCGGTGGCCGCGGCGCCGGGCTTCAGCTGCACGACCGCCTTCAGCTCCTCGCCCCATTCGTCGTTCGGCACGCCGATGACGGCGACGTCGAGCACGGCGGCGTGCTCGTAGATCACCTCCTCGATCTCGGCCGGGTAGATGTTGACGCCGCCGGAGATGACCATGTCGGTCTTGCGGTCGACGATGTAGAGGTAGCGCTCCGCGTCGAGATAGCCCATGTCGCCGACCGTCATGTAGTCGTCGCGAAACGCCGCGCGCGTCTTCTCCGGGTCCTTGTAGTACTGCATCGTCTTCACCAGGGCGTTCGTGACGTAGATGTTGCCGACCTCGCCCGGCGGGAGCTCCCGCCCCTCGTCGTCGAGGATCCGGATGTCGGTGCCGGCGACGATCTTGCCGCAGCTCGAGGGGCGGGCGCGTTGCTCCGACGGGGGGAGGATCGTGTTCAGGCCGGCGTCCGTCGAGCCGTAGTACTCGTAGACGCAGTCGCCGAAGAGGTCGATCGCGGCGAGCTTCGTCTCGAGCGGGAAGGGCGCGGCGCCGACGATCAGCGAGCGCAGCGACGACACGTCGTAGCGGCGCTTCACGTCGTCGGGAAGCGCGAGCACGCGCTTCACGATCGTCGGCACCACCAGGCACGACGTCACCTTCTCGCGCTCGATCAGCGCGAGGAACTGCTCGGGATCGAACTTCTCCATGATGACGACCGTGCCGCCGAGCGCGATCGTCAAGGTGGAGCCGAGCGAGGGCGCGCTGTGGTAGAGCGGCGCCGGCACGATGTGGACCTCGGAGCCGTACTGCAGCCCGAAGCCCTGTACGATGCCCAGGAGAAGCTGCGGGTCGATCCCGCCCTCGCGAAAGACGCCCTTCGGTCGGCCGGTCGTCCCCGAGGTGTAGATCATGGCGTTCATGCCGGGCGGCGCCTGGTCGGCGGGCTCGTCCGTCGGCTGCCCTTCGAGGAGGTGCTCGTAGCGGCTGAACCCGGGATCGTGCGCATCGCCGACGACGACGTAGGCGCCGCGCGCGATGCGCGGAAGCACGTCCATCAGCGGGGTGATCTCGCCGACGAACTCCTCGCCGCAGAAGAGCGCACGCGCGTCCGAGTTGTCGAGGATGTACTCGATCTCGCGGCCGCGCAGACGGTAGTTGAGCGGCACGACGACCGCGCCGATCTTGGCCGCCGCCTGGGCGATCTCCAGGAATTCGTGGCGGTTCTGCAGCAGGACGGCGACCTTGTCGCCCGTGCCGACGCCGAGACCACGCATGGCCTGCGCGAGCTGGTTGATGCGGGCATTCCACGTCGACCAGGTGTAGCGCACCCGTCCGCTGACGACGGCGGTGCGGTCGGGGAAGCTGCGGGCGTTGGCGGCGGCTCCGATCTGCATGGGGGCTCCTCCGGCGGGGATGCGGTCTGGCGCGACCGCAGCGGCTGCCCGCCGCTATAGGAGAGGACGAGCGCGCGAGTCAAATTTGGGCGGACGCCGTGCGCTCGGCATCCGTCGGTGGCGCCCCTTGTCAGGCGGCCAGGTTCACGCTACCTCGTAGTCTCTGATGCGTGCTGTCGTCGTGTGCCGGTCGCGCCGTCGAGGCGGATGACGGGCGTCGCGGGCGTCCCCGGGGCGGACGAGGCCGACGGCTGCTATCTCGAGATCTTCGCCATCTCGCTCGCGTCGATCGTCCTCGAGATCGGCTATACGCGCATCTTCTCGTTCAAGCTGTACTACTACTTCACCTATCTGATCATCGGCCTGGCGCTGCTCGGCCTCGGCGCGGGCGGCGTGTTCGTGACGCTGGCGGCACGGCTGCGCGAGGCGTCGCTGACGCGGATCCTCGCCCACGGCTGCGCGCTCGCCGGGACGAGCGCAATCGCGGGATATTTCGTCGTCGCGTGGGTGCCGCTCGATCCGACGCTCCTCGACAAGCGCCTCGTCGAGCTCGCCAAGCTGGCGTTGCTGTCGACCGTCGTGTTCCTGCCGTTCCTCCTCACCGGGGTGATGATCACGCGAATGTTCGCGGCGCGGCCGGAGCGGATCGCGCGGCTGTACTTCGCCGATCTCGCGGGCGCCGGCCTCGGCTGCGCCGTGATCATTCCGCTCATCTGGACGGTCACGCCGCCCGGCTGCGTGATGACGAGCGCGGCCCTCTTCGCGCTCGCGGGCCTGCGCCGCGCGGTGCGCGCGGCACGCGGCGCCGTGCCGTGGATCGCGCTGGTGGGCGTCCTCGGAATCGCCGCCGCGCTCGCTCCGGGTATGCTCCCCGATCCCGTTCCCGAGCCGCAGAAGACGCTCGGCCACTACGACCCGAAGGTCGATCCGGTCGTGTTCACGCAGTGGAGCCCGGTCTTCCGCATCGACGTCATGGAGACGCCGTGGCGACCCGACGTGAAGCTGGTCATCCACGACGGTCAGCTCGGCTCCGGCCTGCACCGCTTCGACGGCGATCTCTCGCATCTCTCCGCGTTCGACGCGGACCCGCGCGCGTTCCCGTTCGCGGTGGTGGGTCGCGACGCGCGCGTGCTCGTGATCGGCGCCGCGGGTGGCCACGAGCTACTGGCGTCGCTGTACTTCGGGGCGGCGCATGTGACCGGCGTCGAGCTCAACCCGGCGACGGTGTCGCTGCTGACCGACCGCTTCGCGGACTTCACCGGGCACCTGCCCGAGAACCCGCGCGTCACCCTGGTCAACGCCGAGGGCCGCTCGTACCTGAAGCGCGCGGGCGGCACCTATGATCTCATCTGGCTCGTCGCGCCGGACACCTACGCGGCGATGAACGCGGCCAGCTCGGCCGCATACGTGCTCTCCGAGGGGTACCTCTACACGGTCGAGATGATCGACGAGGTGCTGACGCACCTCGCGGACGACGGGGTGCTGTGCGCGCAGTTCGGCGAGACCGCCTACGCGCAGAAGCCGAACCGCACCACGCGCTACGTCTCGACCGCGCGCGAGGCCCTGCGCCGCCTCGGCGTCGGCGAGTTCTCGCGCCACGTCGTCGTCCTGACCTCGCCCGACGTCTTGATGCTCTCGACCATCCTGGTGAAGCGGACGCCGTTCACCGACGCCGAGATCGCTCGCCTGTCGCAGAGCTTTGCGCGCGTGCCGGGGACCGAGCCGCGCTACGTCCCGGGGCTCCAGCCGGAGGAGGGGCCGGTCTCGAGCGCGATCACCGCGCCGCGGGGCGCGCTCGCGGACTGGTATCGCCGCCGGCCGTATCTCGTCGATCCGGTCACCGACGACTCGCCGTTCTTCTGGCACTTCGCGCGCTTCCGCGACGCCCTGCGCAGCGCGAAGAGCCGGGGCGTCGTGCTCGACCCCGAGGACTCGACCGGCGAGCGCGTCCTGCTGGTCCTCCTCGCGTTCGTGGTGGTGTTCGCGGCGACGATGCTCCTCCTTCCATTCGCGGTCCTCGGCGCGTCCTGGCGGCGGGTGCCGTACAAGGGCTGGGCGGCGCTGTATTTCGCCGCGCTCGGCGTCGGCTTCATGTTCTTCGAGGTGCCGCTCATCCAGATGCTGACGCTCTTCCTCGGCTATCCGAGCTATTCGCTCTCGGTCACATTGTGCGCGCTGCTGCTCTCGACCGGGCTCGGCAGCGTGGTGAGCGCGCGTTACCCGCGACGTCTCGCGGTGCTGGTTGCGATGCTGCTCACGCTCGCGGGCTGCGTGGCGGTGTATCGCCTGGTGTGGCCGGGGATCGTCGGGCATCTGGTCGGTCTGGCGCTTCCCTGGCGCGTCCTCGCGGCCGTGGTCGTGATCGCGCCGCTCGGATTCGCGCTCGGCGCCTTCATGCCGCTCGGGTTGACGCGCATCGCGGGGCTCGGCGCATCGACGCGCGAATACGTGGCATGGGCGTGGGCGGTGAACGGCTTCTTCTCCGTGATCAGCTCGGTGCTGAGCACCATCCTCGCGATGGTGATCGGCTTCAACGCGATCATGACGACTGCGCTCTGTCTGTACGTGGTCGCGGTGGTGGCGCTGGCCCGCATCCCGGCGGACTGAGACTCGCCCGCCGCGCTCGCCTTGTCATGGTCGTGGCTTCACGCTAGCCGTGGCTGCTCATGCGTCGCGCGCTCGTGGGGCTCTTGCTGCTGGCTGCGCTCGGCGCGTGCTCCCCGCCCCTTCCCGATCCGCAGTCCGCCGGCGCGCAGATCTACCAGGTGCGGTGCTCCGCCTGTCACCAGCTGTACGCGCCGGGCTCGATGACCGGGCCGATGTGGGAGATCCAGGTGGCGCGGATGCAGGAGGAGATGCTGCGCCGCGGGGTGAATCCCCTGACGGATCAGGAGCGCTATCTCGTCCTCACCTATCTGAAGGCGCACGCCATCGGCGCCGCCGGCGCGACGCCCGGAGGAACCCCGTGATGCTGACGATCCGACTGGACGCCGCGCTGCCGGAGGCAATCGCCGCCGAGGTCGTGGCCCTGGCGCTGACCGCCGACGATCTACGCGTGCGGACCGTACGACGCCGGCTCGCGACGTTGAGCGGCCGGCGGCTCGACGACGAGCTGACGCGTCGGCGCTTCCGTGCCGGCGAGGGCAGCGCGCTCGTCGTCGGTCCGCTCGCGTCCGGGGACGGGAGGCGTCGGTCGCGCTCGGCGTCGACGCTCGTGCTGATCGGACTCGGCGCCGCCGCCACGCCGTCGCGCGATGGCTGGCGGCGCGCCGCCGATCAGGTCGTCGCGCGTGCCCGCGAGCTCGGCGCCCGCACGGCGGTCTTCGGCCCGGCGCGTCCGGCATCCTTGACGGCGGAGACCGTCGGCCTCCTCGGCGAGGCGGCGACCCTGGCGAGCTACGCGTTCACCACCTACCGCATCGACCGCGATCGCGTCCGGCTGCGCCGGCTGGTGCTCGCCGGCGTCGCGGCGCCCCCCCGTCCGCTGCGCGACGCCCTCCGCCGCGGCATCGCGCTCGGCCGCGCCACCAACGTCGCGCGCACCTGGATCAACACCCCGGCGTCGGTGCTGACGCCGGCGGCGTTCGCCGACGACGTCCGGCGCGTCGCGAAGGCCGCGAATCTCGGCGTGACGATCGACGGGCCGGCGGCGATCGCGAAGCTCGAGATGGGCGCGCTCCTCGGCGTCGCGCGCGGCAGCGTCGAGGAGCCGCGGTTCATCCGCCTCACGTACCGTCCCGCGGGCCGGGCGCGCCGGCGGCTCGCGCTCGTCGGCAAGGGGGTCACGTTCGACAGCGGCGGGCTATCGCTCAAGACCGCCGACGGCATGGAGCACATGAAGCGCGACATGGCCGGCGCCGCCGCCGTGGTCGGGGCGATGCTGGCGATCGCCGCGCTCCGTCCCGACGTCGAGGTGCGGGCCTACGTCCCGGCCGCCGAGAACATGCCGAGCGGGCGGGCCATCAAGCCGGGTGACGTCGTGCGCACCGCTGCCGGCAAGACGATCGAGGTGCTCAATACCGACGCCGAGGGGCGGCTCCTGCTGGCCGACGCGCTCGCGATCGCGGCGCGGGACGAGCCCGACGCGATCGTCGACATCGCGACGTTGACGGGCGCGATCCGCACGGCGCTCGGCACGCGCGTCGCCGGAGTCATGGGCAACGATCCGGAGCTCGTCCGGGAGCTGCGCGCCGCCGCCGAGCGCAGCGGCGAGCGCATCTGGGAGCTGCCCCTCGTCGAGGCCTACCGTGCCGACCTGACGAGCACGGTCGCGGATCTGCGCAACGTCGCGGCCGACGGGCATGGCGGCTCCATCCACGCCGGGCTCGTGCTGCGCGAGTTCGTCGTCGGCCGTCCCTGGGCCCATCTCGACATCGCCGGGGTCGCGTTCACCGACCGCGACCTGCCGTGCACGCCGCGCGGTGGCGTCGGTTGGGGGGTCCGGCTCCTGGCGGAATGGGTTGCCCCCGCATTCCGAGCCGCGGTCGGGACGGAGGTCCCTAGCGCGCGTCGGCGCGCAGCGCCTCGAGGTCGGCGACGGTCTTCGGCACCGCGGCGGACAGCACGCGATGACCCTCGGCCGTGACCAGCACGTCGTCCTCGATGCGGATGCCGATGCCCCGCCACTCCGGGGCGACCGCTGCGCAATCGGCCGCGACGTAGCAGCCGGGCTCGATCGTCAGGACCATTCCCGGGTCGAGCGGACGGGGCCCGTCGGCGTCGCGATAGACGCCCACGTCGTGCACGTCCATCCCGAGCCAGTGGCTGGTGCGATGCATGTAGAACTGCCGGTACGCGCCGCTCTCGATCATCTCGTCGTGCGAGCCGCGCAGCAGGCCGAGCTCGCGGAGGCCGTCCACCAGCACGTCGACGGCGCGCTGGTGCGGCTCCTCGAAGCGGGCGCCCGGACGCACGGCGGCGGTGGCGGCCTCCTGCGCCGCGAGCACGAGCTCGTAGAGCGCCCGCTGCGGCGCCGAGAAGCGCGCGCCCACGGGGAAGGTGCGGGTGACGTCCGCGCAGTAACCGCCCCACTCGGCGCCGGCGTCGATCAGCAGCAACTCGCCGTCCTGCATCGCCCGCGTGTTCTCGACGTAGTGGAGGATCGTCGCATTGGCTCCCGAGGCGACGATGGAGGGGTAGGCGGGGCCGCTCGCGCCGCTCCGGCGGAACGTGTAGTCGAGCAGCGCCTCGATCTCGTACTCGAACGCGCCGGGACGCGTGTCGCGCATCGCCCGCTGATGCGCGTCGGCGGCGATGGCGATCGCACGCTCGAGGGCCGCGATCTCCTCGGGCGACTTGCGCAGCCGCATCTCGTGGACGATCGTCCCCGGATCGAGCAGGCCGCGCGGGCCGGCGCCGCTGCGCGCGTGGTTGTCGCGGGCCCAGCCGAAGAGCTCGAAGATGCGGGAGTTGAAGCGCCGATCGCGGCCCGGCGCGTAGTAGAGCGCGGCGGCCGTCTCCACCAGCTTCGGCAACCGGCCGTCGAGCTCGTCACTGGGATACGCGGCGTCGGCGCCGTAGAGGCTGCGGGCGCCCTCGATGCCGGCCCGCACCCCCGTCCAGATCTCCTTGGCCTTGTCCCGCGGGCGGACGAACAGGGTGTACGGGTGCTCGCTGCCGGGCGCGAGGATGCAGGTCGTCTCCGGCTCCGGGAAGCCGGTCAGATACAGCAGGTCGTTGTCCTGGCGGAACGGATACTCGACGTCGTGCGAGCGGATGGCGACCGGCGGCGAGCGAAAGATCGCCACGCCGCCCTCCATGCGCTGCATGACGTCGCGGCGTCGGCGCGCGTACACCTCCGGAGGATGCGTCACGTGACTGCTTCTACCACAGCCGGCCGCACCTTCGGTAGCATGAGACGTTTCGCCGCGCATGTCGGCCGGCTATGATCGCGTTCGAGAGGAGGCTCCATGCGGATCGTGATGGCGGTGGCGGTTACGGTTCTGTTGCTCGCGCACGTACCGGCGGCGATGGCCCTCGATTGTGCGCGCGTGAAGGCGTTGAGCGCGGAGGGGACCCGTGCCTCCGACATCGCGCGGCAGCTCGGCATCACCACGCCCGACGTCCAGTCGTGTCTCGCGGGCGAGGTCGAAGAGACGCCGAGCCCCGGCGTACGCCAGCCGAAGGGCTCGCTCATCAACCCGACCCTGCCGTCGAGCGACTCGCCGATTCCGCGGCCGCCGAACCAATAGCACGCCGCGGCCGGCGCTCAGGCGCGGGGAAAGACCTGCAGGAACGGCCGCACGTCGACGCGATTGAAGACGCCGTGCACGACGTAGGGGTCGCGCGCGACGATCGCCCACGCCGCCTCGAGCGACTCGGCCTCGAGGACGATGAGGCTGCCGCTGCCGTCGGTGAACGGCCCCGCCAACGGCACGCGGCCCGCCGCGGCGAGCGGCTCGAGGTGCGCGAGGTGCGCCGGACGATGCAGCGGACGTTTGGCTTTGGACTCCGGGGCGTCATGGCCTATCATGACGAAAAAGGGCATCGCGTCCTCCTCGCGGCGTTGGTGCCCCACGCTATCCCGATATGGCCCACGAGTTCGAGTCGCCCCCCGCTCTCGACGCGTTGCTGACGCGGCTCGACGAGCTCGCGATCGTGCTCGGCCCGCGGGCGGCGGAGCGACTCGGCGCGGTACGCGCGCACCTGCGGCGCGCCGTCACGCTGCGTGCCGACGCCGACCCGCCCGGCGCCGCGGCGGCGATCCGGCGCGCCATGGAGGAGCTGGCGGGGCTCGTGTCCGCCGTCGACGCGCAGGAGGGCCCGTTGATGCGTGCCGTCGTCGAGCGCTTCGGCGCGGCGCTCGTACGTGGCGAGTCGGGCGAGATGGAGCGTACCGCGGACGTCATGCGGGAGCGCTCGGGCGCGACGAAGGTGGACAAGCGCTGAGCCGTCGCGCGCCGCCACGGTTTGACAGGTCGGCGGAGATTGCGGAAAGAAAGGCGCCATGCCGGAGCCGCAGGCGACGAAACCATGCTGCCAGCGAACGATCGACCGCGTGATGAGCGTCATCCGCAAGAGCTACGTCTCGTTTCCGGTCATCAAGGACGTGCCGTGCGACGAGTGCAGGGAGATCGTCGCGATCCGCGTCTACAGCAAACCCGAGTGACCTCCGCACGCGAGCGCGCCGGCAGGGTCGCGACGGCGGCGGGCGGGGACGAGATCGGCGGGCGCGCGCTTGCCATCCTGATGGCGCTACGGATCAAGGGACGGGCGACGTGCGACGCCGTCGCGACGGCGGCCGGGACGACGGCGGACGAGACCCGGGCGGCGCTGGCGGCCGCGCGTGCCGCCGGGCTCCTGCAGCCGGTAGCCGGTACGCCGCGTGCCGAGGAGGCGGTCGTGCTCACCGCCACCGGCCAGGCCGAGCTCCTCGCTCTCCTCGCACGCGAGCCGCGCGACGCTGCCGCCCTCGCGAGCGGCTACGATCGCTTCCTGACGGTCGACGCGGTCGTGAAGACGGCGATCACCGCGTGGCAGCTCGCGCCCGGCGAGGCGGGACGTGCCGTGGACGGCGTGGCGCTGCGTGCGGCCGGCGCCGAAGCGATCGGCGTGGCCGAGCGGCTCGCGGCCCTGGTGCCGCGCTATGCGGCGTATGCGCGCCGGCTACGCGTCGCTCTCCGCGCCTGGGGCGCCGGCGATCCGCGCTACGCCGCCAGCCCGCGCGTCGATTCGTTGCATCAGGTCTGGTTCGAGCTGCATCAGGACCTGCTGCTCACGCTCGGCCGGGAACGCGGCACGTGAGATTGCCGCCGCCGCGCGTGCTCGGCGCGCTGATCCTCGACTTCGACCATACGCTCACGGACTTCGGACGCGGCGTCGACTGGCAGCGTGCGCGCGACGAGCTCGTCGCGTTGTACGAGGGCGTGGGCGTCGACACGTCGCGGGTGCTGCGCGAGCGCCGCACGCTGCCGATCATCGCCGCTCTCGATCGCGAGGTGATGCGGCTGCACGACCAGCCGCGCGCGCACGCGCTGCGGGTCGAGGCGTCACGGCTGCTCGAGCAGGTGGAGCTGGCGGGGGCGTCGCGGGCGAGCCTCCTGCCCGGAGCGGCCGCGCTGATCGACGAGGCGCGGCGCGAGGGCCTCGCTCTCGCGATCGTGAGCGCCAACGCCGAAAGCGCCATCCGCGCCACCCTGACGCGGCTCGGTGTCGTCGCGCAGTTCACGACGATCGTCGGTCGTGATCCCATCCGCCCGCTCAAGCCGGAGCCCGATATGCACCGCGAGGCGCTGCGCGTGCTCGGTTGCGCCGCCGCGGGCGCGCTCGGCATCGGCGACAGCACGAACGACGTGCGCGCGGCGCTCGCCGCCGGCATGCTGGCGGTCGGCGTCATCGGCGGCGAGGGCTCCGCCGCCGATCTGCTCTCGGCCGGGGCGTCCTTCGTGCTGGCCGATCTGACGGTGGCGCCGGCCCTGCTGGCGCTCTGGCGGGCCGCCGCGGACGGTGACGAACGCCTCTGACATCCGCAAAAATACTTGCAAAAATAGTGCTTTGACTTGCCGTGTGGGGCTGTGACACGCTTCCAGACAGGGTGAAGCTCGTCATCCAGATCCCATGTCTCGACGAGGAGGAGACCCTCCCGGAGACGCTCGCCGCGCTGCCGGAATCACTCCCGGGTATCGACGAGATCGCCGTGATCGTGGTCGACGACGGCAGCCGCGACGCGACGGCGCACGTCGCGACGCGGGCCGGCGTCACCGAGGTGATACGCTTTCCCAACCATCAAGGGCTGGCGCGCGCCTTCGCCGCCGGGCTCGAGCGTGCGCTGCAGCTCGGCGCCGACGTCATCGTCAATACCGACGCCGACAACCAGTACTCGGCGGCCGACATCCCGGCGCTGATCGCGCCCATCCTGCGCGGCGATGCCGACATCGTCATCGGCGACCGCGAGCCGGGGAGCCTCACCCACTTCAGCCTGCCGAAGCGGCTGCTGCAGCGCGCCGGCAGCTGGGTCGTGCGCCAGCTGTCCGGAACGCTCGTGCCCGACGCGACGAGCGGCTTCCGCGCCTTCAGCCGCACGGCGGCCTTGAAGATCAACGTCCTCTCCGACTTCACCTATACCCTCGAGACCATCATCCAGGCCGGCAAGAAGCAGCTCGCCGTGACCCACGTTCCGGTGCGGGCGAGCGCGACGGTTCGACCGTCGCGTCTCTTCTCGGGGCCCTCGCATTACATCCGCCGCTCGGTGAGCACGCTGGTTCGCATCTACGCCCTCTACGAGCCGTTCAAGGTGTTCAGCCTCCTCGGCGGCAGCCTCATCGCGGTGGCGGGCCTCATCGGGCTGCGGTTCCTGGCGTACTACCTGACGGCCGGCGGGGCCGGTCACGTGCAGTCGCTGATCCTGGCCGCGGCCCTCCTGATCATCGGCTTCCTCACCATGCTGATCGGCATGCTCGCGGACCTGATCGGCCGCAACCGCCAGCTCTCCGAGGACGTGCTGTTGCGCGTGCGACGCCTCGAGCTCGATCTGCGTGGCACGGGAGGCGAGCGTCCCGCCCGTCGCGAGGAGGAGCGCGCGGCCGCGTCCCCGCGGCGGCGGGCCGACGGCCTGCCGCGATGATCCGCGCGTGCCTGTTCGGCACCTACACGTCGACGCATCCGGCGAACCGTCTTCTCGTGCACGGCCTCACCGCGGCGGGCTGTGAGCTCAGCATCTGCCACGAGCCGCTGTGGGAGCGGACGCGCGACAAGATGGCGTCCTTCTTCGGGGGGCGCAGTCTCACGCGCCTCGGCGCCGCGTATCTCGTCGCCGCGGCGCGGCTGGCGCGACGGTGGCGGCACATCCCCCGGCCGGAGCTCGTCGTCACCGGCTTCAACGGCCAGCTCGACGTGCTGCTCGCCCGCCGCCTGGCGGGACGGCGCGCGCGGTTGGTGTTCGCGCCCCTCGTCACCCTCACCGAGACGCTCGTCGACGATCGCAGCGTGTACCGCCGCGGCGGGTTGAAGGCGCGCCTCGCGACCCGGCTCGATCGTCGCACGTTGCGGGCGGCAGACCTCGTCCTGCTCGACACCGAGGCGCACCGGGAGTACGTCGCCGAGCGGCTCGACAAGCGCTGCCGCACGGCGACGCTCTACATCGGCGCGGAGCCCATCTTCACGCCCGGGCCGCAGCCGCCGCACGGTCCCGGGGAACCGCTGCGCGTGCTGTTCTACGGGCAATACGTGCCGCTGCACGGGGTGGCGACGATCGTCGAGGCGGCGGCGCTCCTCGGCCCCGACGCCGGCGTCGAGTTCACCATGATCGGCACGGGCCCGGAGCGTGCGGCGGCGACGGAGCTCGCCGAGTCGCGGCGCTGCTCGCACGTGCGTTTCGAGGATTGGGTGCCGTATGAGGGGCTGCCGGAACGCCTGCGCGAGAGCGACGTCGCGCTCGGCATCTTCGGCACCACCCGCAAGGCGCGCATGGTCATTCCGACCAAGGTCTATCAGGCGGCGGCCGCCGGACGCGCGATCGTGACCGGCGAGACGCCGGCGATCCGCGAGGTCTTCACGCCGGGGACCCATCTGCTCACCGTGCCGCGCGGCGACCCGGGAGCGCTCGCGATCGCGCTGCGCGGTCTGCGCGACGATCCGGGGCGACGGCACGCGCTCGGCGCCGCCGCCGCGCGGCTGCTGGCGGACGAGCTCGACTATCCCGCCCAGGGCGCGCGTCTGCGTCAGGTGTTGACCGCCGCCTTTCCCGAGCTCGCCGGTCGCTTCGTGCCGCCGCGCAGCAGCGTGCAGCGCCGTCGCGCGCTCGGCCTCGGGTCGAGCGCCTCGAGCGGCGCATGACGGTGCGCGGGAGCGCCGACGCGGCGGCACCCCCGCTGGTCGGCATCGTCGTGCCGACCTGGAGCCGCTCCCCCGACGCGGCACCGTGCCTCGCGTCGCTCGGACGGCTCCGCTATCCGCGTCGTCGCGTGTTCGTGGTCGACAACGGCTCGCCGGCCCCCCGGCGCGCGGGGCTGCGCGCGGCGCTCGACGCGGGGACGAGCGCGGCGGAGGCGCCCCCCGCGCTGATCGAGTTGCCCGAGAACCGCGGCTTCGCCGCGGCGGTGAACGCCGGGCTCGCTGCCGCCTTCACCGCCGGATGCGCGGCGGTGCTGGTGTTGAACGACGATGCCGAGGTCGCCCCCGATGTCCTCGATCTGCTCGTCGCCGGCGCGGCCGTCGACCCGGCGGCAGGGGTGGTGGCACCGTGCGTGCTGGACGCGGCGAGCGGACGCGAAATCTCGCGCGGCGAGCGCGTCAGCCTGCCGTTGCTCTGTCTGCCCCGCACCTGGCTGCGCGTCCGCCGCGCCGCGACGACGCCCTACCGCGTGAGCGGCGTGCTCGGCGTCGCGTTCCTCGTGACGCGCGCGTGCTTCACCCGCGTCGGCGGCCTGGCCGAGCCGTTCTTCGCCTACTACGAGGAGGTCGACTACTGGCTGCGGGCGCGCGCCGCCGGCTTCGCCATCGTCGTCGTGCCGGCCGCTCGCGTTCGCCATCGCGGCTTCCGCGGCTTCAAAGGGGGATTCACGCCGCTCGCCGCGTATCTGAAGGCGCGCAACCTGCCGTTGCTGCTGCGCCGGCACGGCACGCCCCTCGACTGGGCGGCGTTCCTGCCGGCCTACCTGGCGCTGCTCGTCGCCAGCGCCGCGGGCTATGCCGTACGACCGGACGGGGGTGCCGTGATCGGCGCGATGGCGCGCGGGGTGCGCGACGCGTGGCGTGCGTCCGGCGGACCGCCGCCCCCCGCCCTCGTTCCGCCGGCGGTCGTCGCCTGACGTGCGCGTCGCGATCGGCGCCGTCGTCCGCACGTTGGGAGGCCCCGCGACCTACGCGCGCGAGCTCGTGCGCGCGCTTGCGCAACGGCGCAGCCCCGGCCTCGAGTACGTGGTGCTGACCGACGGGCCGGAGGCGTTCCGCGACGACGGCGTCGAGACCATCGCGGTGCCCTTGCCGACCGCGTACGCGCAGGTGTGGTGGGACCACGTGGCGATTCCGGCGGCGCTGCGACGCGTGCGCGCGGACCTCTACCACGGTACGAAGAACACGCTGCCGTTTCGCCTCGGCTGTCCCGCCGTCGTGACGGTGCACGACCTGGCCGTGTACCGTCATCCGGACAGCTTCGCCGCGCTGCAGCGTTGGCACCTGCGGAGTCACGTGCCATGGGCCGTGCGCGCGGCGCGTGCCGTGATCACGGTCTCGGCGCACGCCGCCGACGACCTGCGCCGGGAGTTCCCCGCCTGCCGCGACAAGGTGCGGCCGATCTTGAACGGCGTCAGCGCGCGTCTCCAGCCGCCGACCGATCCACGGCCGCTCGCCGCGTTTCGCGCGCGCCATCGGCTCGGCGACGGGCCGATCGTCGCGTACCTCGGCACCCTGCAGCCGAGGAAGAACGTCGAGCTCCTGGCCGCCGCGTTCGTGCGGGCGGCGCTCCCCGGCGCCGTCCTGGCGCTCGCCGGGCGCATCCGCCCGGGCTACCGGCCGGCGCTCCCGACCGAGCGCGTGCGCGTGATCGGCCCGCTCGCCTCGGCCGAGCTGCCGATCTTCTACGGCGCTGCGAGCGTGCTCGTCAGCCCGTCCCTGTACGAGGGATTCGGCCTGACGCTGCTCGAGGCGATGGCGTGCGGGTGCCCCGTGATCGCGCTGCGGCGGAGCGCGGTTCCCGAGGTCGTCGGCGACGCGGCCCTCCTCCTCGACGCGCCGGACGAGCAAGCCCTGGCGGCCGCGATCGGCCGCGTCGTCGGCGACCGCGGATACGCCGCGGAGCTCCGGTCGCGCGGACTGGCGCGCGCGGCCACCTTCTCCTGGGAGCGCACGGCCGCCGCGACCGAGGCGGTCTACCGCGAGAGCGTGGCGGGCAGCAGCGAGCGGCGGCGGAACGGATCCGCGTAGCGGATGCGCAGCGCCTCGATGCGCTGATGCCGCTTCTTCGAGCGCAGCTTCATGACCGTCCCGCTCCCCGCCGTGCCGCCGGCGCGGCCGAACGACTCGAGGTCGATCAGTACGGTTCCGGCCGCCGCCTCGGAGCAGAGGTAGGCGGCGAGGTTCACCGGCTCGCCGATGACGCCGAACTGCTTCTTCCCCGCAGGCCCGAGGAAGCCGATCGTCGCGCGACCGAAGCTGATGCCGACGCCGAGACCGATCGGGGTCGCCTGCTTGCCGAGACGCTCCCACTCGACGCGCCAGCGCGCGTGCGCCGCGGTGAACGTGTCGTGCAGCTCGCGCGCGAGGTCGTGCACGAGGCGATCGAGCATCGCCGCCGGCTCGACGGCGCTGATCTCGGGCAGGAAGAGCGCCAGCAGGCCGTCGCCGGTGTACTGGAAGACGACGCCGCGATGCCGCTCGATGCATGCCGTCATGAGGGTGAGGTACTCGCCGATCAATTCGGTGACGTGCTGGGTGTCGTCGAGCGCGCGCGTGAGACGCGAGAAGCCGCGCATGTCGAGCGCCACGACGGCGATCGCATGCGGGTGCGGCACGAGGAGGCCGGGATGGACGCGCGCTCGCAGCGGGCGCTCGACCAGCGCTGCGCCGTAGCGATCGGCGGCCGCGGCCGTGGCGCCGGACGTCCAGCGGACGACGGCCGAGGCCGTCGGTCCGAACCAGCGCAGCGCCTGGGCGGAGAGCGCGCGCACCAGGGCATGGGGCGCCCCGGTGAGGCGTAAGACGGAGGGTCGTTCGCGCGCCGCCGCCACCCAGGATACGACCGGCGAGGGGACGCCGGGCTGGCTCGCCCCGCATGCCAGCAGCAACTCGACGTGGCGCGGCTGGTAGCGGACCGCCTCCACCAGGCGTCGCATCAGGAGCCAACCGAGGGTGTCCCACATGTCGGAACCCCTCGGCCACCGCGCCCCCATCCCACCGACCTGTGTAACTTTGCTCATGCGGCGAGCTATATCAGACGCACCGCGTTAGACCTACGCCCCTCTGGAACGACGACATCATATGAGCGTTATTGATCGGTTACACGTGCGATGGCGGTGCGACGGTACGGCAGGTGAAGCGGCAGCGAGGCGAGATCGACCGCATAGCCGCCGAGGATCAGGTACCAGGGCGCCGGCTCCGCCAGCCACCGACCCAGATAGGCGCGGTCCGAGCGCCAGCGCTCCGGACGGAAGCCGCTGCCCTCGAGGAGGCGCCGCAGCGCCTCTCTCGTGAAGTAGTAGTTGTGACGCGCGTCGTAGAGGAGCTCCAGGACGCGCGTGGCGCCGCCGCCGCTCAGGCGCTGGAGCAGATCGCCGAGCCGGTTGAACAGGCTCGCCGTGTCGATGGTGAAGACCAGCAAGAGGCCACCCGGCTTGAGGAGCGCGCGCGCACGGCGCAACACCGCCCGGGGATCGAGCACGTGCTCGAGGAAATCCCACATCGTGATCGCGTCGAAGGAAGCGGGCGGATACGGCGCGTCGAGGAAGTCGCCCTGCCATACCTCCAGCCCGAACGTGCCGCGCGCGTACGCGGCGTGCCGCTCCGACAGCTCGACGCCGGCGACGCGCCAGCCGGCGGCGCGCGCCAGATCGAGGAAGACGCCGGTCGCGCAGCCGACGTCGAGCAGGCGCCCGGGCGGCGCGAGCGCCGCGAGGTCGTCGAGGGCGCGGCGATAGATGCGGATCTCCGGCGAGGCCTCCCGATAGCCGGCGCGCGCGTTCTCGAAATACACGCTCTCGTGATAGCGCGCGTCCTCGTACATCGCGCGCAGCTCGGCGGCGTCGGGCAACGGGTGACGGAAGCGCAGCGTGCAGGTGCCGCAGCGGTACACGTCGAAGTGCGTCACGCTGCAGTGCCGTACGATCGCATCGGCGGTACACAGCGGGCAGGTGGCGGGTCCCGTATGCGACGAGCTCACTTGCGGCGCTCGTAGTGGCTCTCGATCTCGGCGCGAAGCAGCGTGATTTCTTGCGCCAGGAGCTTGACGTGCACGGTCAAGCTCGAAAGACGAACGGCATAGTTCAGGCAGAGGACGAGCAGGAAGAGCTCCCCGAAGAAGAACAGCGTCGAACTCGGGGCCCAGGCGCCTATCGTGCGTGTGATCACCCGCAAGCCGGACGACCAGACGGACAGGACCATGATACCGAGGGCGACTACCGTCCAGATCGGGGTGTATTCCTCCCGCAATCGCCCCCGGCGCACGAGGTTGAGCACCGCGAGAAGGAACAGCGTGCTCACGATCAAGGCGACGATGCGGGTGTTGATCGCTTCGGGTTGCTCGTTGAGCAGGCGTCGAAGGGTCTCGATGTCGAGCGTCGACGTCATCATACCTCCTCTGGCCGGATGCAGTCGGCTGCAAGAGCATCTGCGGGTCGCGTGACCCTTCTCATGGTGGGGGCTCCGTCCCCGCGCGCATGTCCTGTGACGTGGCGTCGTGGTGGGGTTCGGGGGATGGAGCCGCCGTGGTGGTCGTCACGTGAACCTCGTCGCGCGCGAGGATCAGATCGGGCTCCTCGACGGCGGCGAGCGTCACGTCATATTCACCTGCGGTCCCGGGGACGGGTACCTTGACGAGGCGCGACACCTCGTCTTCGGCGGCGAGCGCGAGCGGCAAGAGGACCATCGTCTCGTCCTCCCGGACGCGGGCTCCCAGCATGCGCCACCGTATCCGGACGCGCGCCGGCTCGATCGGGTCGGGGTGGCGGTAGGTCGCCGCGGATCCGTTCCGGAAGGTGAACCTCAGCCACGCCTCGGGCGGAGACGCGACGAACGCTTTGCCGGGAGCGTCGCCCACCGCCAGCGCCGCCAAGCCGGTCACCAGGGGGCCGCCGCCGTCGAGTCGATAGGCGGAGTGCGCCGCGGCGCGTCCGATCGGCGTGAGGCTAGCGGACATCGCCCCGATCTTGAAGAACTGGTCTTTGCCGCGAGCGTGCAGCTCGTTCACCACGAGCGTGCCGAACCCCAAGGCGTGGAGTTCTTCGACCGCACGAGCGTCGGTCGTGAGCCGCTCGGTCATGTGCTGGATGTCGTCGTGCAGCGGGAGCTTGAATGAATTGTAGCACGCGCCGACCGGATGCAGGTGAAAGGCGCTCAGGAACACTCCGTCCACCATCTCAAAGAATCGACCAATACTGAAGCTGTACGGCACGTCGAGAACGGCCTCGTGAGCGGTTTTCGCGTAGAGGTCGAGCAACACCGCCGGCGGACGGACGAGGTAGGGCCTCATCGCGACCGAGGATCCGAACGTGAAGGTAGCGACCGCAGGGTGGAAGACCTCGATGAGCACCGCGATCGTGATGGCGATCGTAACCGCCGCGCGTACGCCGGCCGAACGGCGATCGACCAGAGCAAGGACGCCGTAGCCGGCGAGCAGCGCGCCCGCGAGCACGGCGCCGAAGCCGATCGTCGCCCCGGCGCGGACCGCGTCCAGGCCTGGCAGGATGCGCGACGCCAGCGTGAACAGCGAGGGGATCCCTACCGCGAGACCCGGAATCGGAACGCTCCAGACCGATGCCCACACGACGAGCAGGCCGGCGAGGAGAAACGGCAGGCGCGGATCGTGTCCCGCACGCGCCCGCGCACCACGGCAGCGATCGACGAGACCGACGACCATGAGCGCGAGTGGAATCGAGCCGGGGTATGCGCGATGGCCCAGCGTGAAATCCGCGAGGCTGAAGAGCAGGCTCGGCCGCCCGGCAACCACCCCCCAGACCGCCCGCGTATGGAGGTAGGGTCCGAGGACCAACCACGCCACCAGCGCCGTGGTGAAGAGGACCACGGCGATCTTCGGCGCCCAGAGCGGGATGCGGCGAGCGCTCCGCACGGCGAGGAACGCACCGTACGTGCCGCCGAGGACCGCGAGCGCGAGAAGCTGGTACATGCTGCCCAGCAGCTGCAGAGTGAGAAAGAGCGTGAGTCCGGCGGCATCGCGCCACCGGCCTCCGGCGAGCGTACGATGCGCGAACAGCAGCGCCAGGGGCGTCCACTGGTTTCCGTGCACGTCCGGGTGCATGAGGTCGTTGATGCGCTGCGGGTGGAAGGCGAAGACGAGCCCCGCGACGAACGCCGCCGACGCGCTTTGGGTGAACGAGAACACGAGCGCGTACATGGCGAGAGCCGGAAGCCAGAGGGTGAGCACGACGACCGTGTTGTAGGTGAGCACCGGATCGCCCGTGAGCGCGTAGGGCAGGGTGCCGAGAAGCCCCTCGCCTAGCTGATGCGGACCGAGTGTCGCGGCATCCGCGGCCGGATAGCACTGCCCGGAGTCGTAGAGCTTCCACGGCCCGGTCAGAAATCGATGGGCATTCCACGTGATGTTGGCGGCAGAGAGCTTCTGGTCGCTCTGGATGATCGGCTGCCAGCCCCGCGGTGGATTGCGAGGGGAGGGGAACGTGCTCGCAGGAGCGGGAAGGACGACCCGCACCGACCAGAGTGCGCCCACGAGGAAGAGCACGGCGGCGAGGGCGTGCCACCGCCAGACGTCGGCGCGCCGATCGACGACCGCTGCGGGATGGCGCCGTGCGGTCTTCACACGCCGTCCATCCCTTCCGCGACGCGGTGGGCGTTGGCCATGAGCGTGAGCGTGACGCCTTTCGCCGGCAGATAGCGAAATCCGGAGCCGTCGGCGACGTAGACATTGACGGTGCCGTGCAATCGCCCGTCGGGGGCGAGCGTGAAGGGGCGGGGATCGATGCTGAAGGGCAGCGTGCCGCCGAGGTGCGCGCTGGAACCGAAGCCAGGATAGATGCGTCGGATCGCGAAGCAACCGAGGGTGCGGAGGGCGGCGACGTATGCGCGTTCCCGTTGCCGTGTCATCTCCTTGTCCGCCTCTGCGAGCTCGTAGTGCCCGCGCAGGGCGTCGCCGGTCGGACGTTGCGGATCCGCCGTGAGCTCCACGTAGTTGGTGCCGTTCGGCGCGTCAGGATGGTGGAGCCCGGCGATCACCAGGCCCGACTGGAGGCATTGCATCAGCCGGCGGCCGTCGGAGAAGTTGAGCGGAGCGTCCTTCACGATCCGGAACAGCATCAGCGAGCGATACGCGTAGAGTGAGGCCATCGCGACGTCGGCGTGGGTACCGTCGGGGTCGTGGAAGAGCACGAGCTGCGCCATGCTCGACTTGCGTCGCTCGACCGGTTTTCCCGCGAGGCGCGGGATGACACACGGCATATAGCAGAAGTGGTTGCAGAGCACCGGGAGGCGTCGTTCGGGCCCGAGCGAGCGGAGCACGATACGTGCGGTTCCCAGTACGCCGGCCGCCAGGACGAGACGGCGCGCGGAGGCGGTCTCGCGATTGCCGGTATCGGTGCGGATGCACGTCACCTCCACGTTCTCGCCGCGCCGGTCGAATCGAAGTGCGAGACGCCCGGGACGGTACTCGAAGCCCGACGCCTGCAGCAGCTCGTCCACCGTGACCGAGGGGCGATAGGCGGAGTGGCCCCGATCGGCATAGAAATCCATGTCCTCGTAGGTCGTCGCCCGCCGTCGTCCGAAATCCTGGGTGAGGAGCGAGAGGGGTGGTTGACCGAGGGCGAACCCCCGCGCCCGGAGCGTCCGACGGCGGCGACCGTAGGTAGCGAGGAGATGCCGGCCGACGGCGTCCACGCGAAGCGGTGGCTGGAGGGCCGTCAATCGCCCGGTCGTATACGGTGATCCGTCGTCGGCTGAGGCTGCGATGCCGATTCGGCGTGCGACGACCTCGTATGCCGGTTCCATCGTGGACGCCTCCAGCCCGACCCGAGCCAGCTCGGCATCGGAGAATACGAAGCAGCCGAGGCCCCAGGCCCCCCCGAGCCCGCCGCGGGCAAGGCTCTCGAGCGGTGTGAAGCTCTCGGAGACGAGCGGGGTCCATCGCTCGACGTCGCGGACGAGGTACTGGCGAGGCGGGGTGAGCTGCGCGCCGGGACGTACGGCGCCCCAGGGGACGCCTTCGAACGCCTCTCCGAGGAAGTAGCGATGCTGCTCGGTGTCCTCGCGGCGGAGCGTCGTGAAGTCCCCGGCAGGTACGCGGCCCGCATATCGCGTGTCGCTGATCCCCACGTCGAGCATCGTGACCCTGGCCCCTCGCTCAACGAGGGTACGGGCCGCGTGCACGCCCGATGGACCGGATCCCACGACGAGCACGTCCGCCATCAGGTCGATTTCACACCCAGCAGGCGGACCAGGACGAGACCCGCGGGAGCGGCGGCGCCGGCGCGCAGCGCGAATGCGGCCATGGCCAGCCAGTCTCCCGGGCCGAACGCGCGCGGCAAGAACGCGTCGCAATGATCGGGCGAGGCCTCTAGGATCGCGAGCAGGATGTGCAGGCGGTGCCGGATGCTGCCACTCGGCTTTGCGAGCGCGAGTCCCGCGTCGACGAGACGGATGAGGCGCGGGCGACGCCGGACGAGCTGCCAGGTGCGTCGCTCGTCGGCCGCGATCTCGATGCCGAGCGTCGCGACGGCCTCCGCATAGCGTGCGACGAGCGGAGTGTCCGGCGCGCGACCGACCAGGTACCGTCCGAGGCGCTCGACCTCGAGCGCCGTTGCGCTGTCGATCGCGAGGTCGTCCCGCAGCAGGTCCTCGAGGGTCCGCTCCGGTACGCCGAGGCGTGCCATGTCGGCGCGCGTGTCCATGGGCGCGACGGCCGATACGCCTTGCAGATTCTCGGAGGTGACCGGCAGTCGCAGGCCGAGCTGTTCGGCGCAACGCACCAGGAAGGTTGCCAGGCCGATCGGTATCCGGACGATCGGCTTCCTCCGCCCGCTGTGTGCTCGTGACAACGCCTCCACGAATTGCCCGAGGGAGAGCGTGTGCTGCCACCCGAGATGCAGCACTCGGCCGCGCAGCTCACGGGATCGGCGTGCGCATCGCAGCAGGGCCGGACAGAGATCATCGACGTGGATCGGTTGAACGACGGCGTCCGCCCCGACGATCGGGATGAGCCGCGCGCGCCGCGCGAGGCTCGCAAGCCGGCGGTACACGCCGCGCGTTCCGCGGCCGGTCACGAGACCGAGCCGCAGGATGACGACGTCCATGGCCGACGCGCTGAATCCCGATGCCAGCGCGCGCTCCGCGTCATGCTTCGAGCGACCGTACGCGGATCTCGCTCCCGTTCGTGCCGATTGGGTCGAGATGAAGATGAACGCGCGCACACCTGCCCGGGCCGCCGCGGTCGCGAGATCCATGGTGCCTCGGACGTTGACGGTCTCCGCGTCCTCGATCGCTCCGGTGACCCACGCGGCACAGTGGACCACGGCGTCCACGCCGTCCAGCAATCCCGCGGGGAGGTCGCCGGGGATGCGGCCGACGAAGCGATGCGCGGCCGGGACACCCGCGGGGATACCGTCGAGCGACCGTGAAAACGTGCGAACGTCTACTCCGTCTGCGAGCGCCGTTGCCACCAGGCGCGAGCCGATGAAGCCCGTGGCGCCGGTGACCACGAGCGACGTCCGCTTCATCGCGCCTCGCGCGGCACGAGCGCGCTCCGCAACGTCGAGAGCAGCATCTTGTACGGATAATAGATGGTGCGCAGCCCGGTGTGCATCGACGCGCGATCCGGGGGCTCGGCGCCATCGTGACGGGAATCTCGGCGATGCGAAAGCCGCGGCGATGAAGCAGCAGCAGGACATCGACGTCGGGAAAATCGGAAGGATAGAAATCCTCGCAGCAGAACGTGAAGGCGGCACGTGCGAGGGCCTGGAAGCCGGAGGTCGGATCGCTCACGTGTGGCCCCCCGCACGCGCGCAGAAGACGCTGAAAGAAGGCGCGGCCGGCGGTGCGGGTGGCCCCCATCTGATAGCCCCGCGCCTCGGCGAAGCGCGACCCGATCACCACGTCGGCGACATCGGCGCGCAACGGCTCGAGGAGCCGCTCGACGTCGGCCGGATCGTGCTGCCCATCGGCATCCATCTGCACCAGATAGCGATATCCGGCTTGGGCGGCTTCCTTGTAGCCGGTTTGGAGCGCCGCTCCGTAGCCGAGATTGAACGGATGGGAGAGAACATGTGCGCCACGGTCGCGTGCGATTGCCGCGGTGGCGTCGCGCGATCCGTCGTCGATCACGAGTACGGCGAGCTCAGGAGCACACGCGCGCACTCCGTCGACAACATGGGCGATGCGCGTCTCCTCGTTGAGAGCAGGGATCACCACCACCCCCCCGAGAGACGTATCCGGCGTCATCGCCCTGTTCATCCGCCCTTCATGCATGAGTGCGGCATGAAACCCAAGCCGGCGCGCGCTGGGTGCCTCATGGTGTCGAGCCGTTCGTGTCGCTGATGCGCAGCGTGCGGCGGACTCACGCGCGCGTGGGGTCAGGCTTGGCCGCGTCGATGCCGAGCTCGCGCATGGCGTCGGCGACACGCGCGGCCACGATCTCTCGACGCGCGGCGAGCGAGCGAAAGGGCGGCGACGCAGATCGACTCCGCGTCGACCTCGAAGAAGCGGCGCAGCGCCTCGCGCGTCTCGCTGCGGCCGAAGCCGTCGGTGCCGAGGGCGTGCAGGCCGGCCGGCACGAAGGGCGCGATCTGGTCCGGCGACGATCTTCATGTAGTCGGTCGCGGCGACGATCGGCCACGGCTCGGCGGCGAGCACCGCGCGTCAGGTAGGACGCGCTCGGCGGCTCGCCGGGATGCAGCATGTTCCAGCGCTCGACGGCGAGCGCCTCGCGGCGCAGCTCGGTGTAGCTGGTGACGCTCCAGACGTCGGCGGCGACGCCGCGCGCGGCGAGCAGCTCCTGCGCCGCGCAGCGCCTCGCGCAGGATCGCGCCGCTGCCGAAGAGGTGGAGGCGCGGGCCGAGCCGCCGGATCGGGCGCCGGCCGCACCTTGTAGAGCCCGCGCAGGATGCCCTCCTCGACGCCCTCGGGCATCGGCGGCTGCGCGTACGCCTCGTTCATCACCGTCAGGTAGTAGAAGCCGTTCTCGCGCTCGACGTACATGCGGCGGATGCCGTCCTCGACGATCACCGCGATCTCGTAGGCGTAGGCCGGATCGTAGGCGCGCAGCGTCGGCACCGCGCTCGCGAGGACGTGGCTGTGGCCGTCCTGGTGCTGCAGGCCCTCGCCCGGCGAGCGTCGTGCGTCCGGCGGTGGCGCCGACCAGGAAGCCCTTGCCGCGCGCGTCGGCGTGCTGCCAGATCAGATCGCCGATCCGCTGGAAGCCGAACATCGAGTAGAAGAGGAAGAACGGGATGGTGTTCACGCCGTGGGCCGCGTAGGCGGTGCCGGCGGCGGTGAACGACGCCATGCGCGCCGGCCTCGGTGATGCCCTCCTCGAGCAGCTGCCCGTCCTCGGCCTCGCGGTAGTAGGCGACGATGTCGGAGTCGACCGGCTCGTAGCGCTGGCCCTGCTGCGAGTAGATGCCGAACTTGCGGAAGAGCGAGTCCATGCCGAAGGTGCGCGCCTCGTCGGGGACGATCGGCACGACCAGGCGGCCGATCGGTCTCGTCGCTCATCAGGTGGCGCAGCATGCTGACGAAGACCTGCGTCGTCGCGACCTCGCGCTCGGTCGCCGTCGCGGAACTCGGCGAAGAGCTGCGGGCGGCAGCGCCGCGAGCGGCTGCGAGCGGATCGACCCGTCGCGGGACCGGGCCGCCGAGGGCGGCGCGCCGCTCGCGCAGGTACTGCGATCTCGTCGCTGTCGTCCGGCGGCCGGTAGAACGGGACATCGTCGCAGCGTCGGCGTCGGCGATCGGGATGCCGAGGCGATCGCGGAAGTCGCGCAGCTCCTTCTCGTCGAGCTTCTTCGCCTGGTGCGAGATGTTGCGGCCCTCGGCGGCGGCGCCGAGCCCGTAGCCCTTGATGGTCTTGGCGAGCATCACGGTCGGCGCGCCGCGGTGCTCGACGGCGGCCTTGTAGGCGGCGTAGACCTTCTCGGGATCGTGGCCGCCGCGCCGCAGGCGTCCGCAGCTTGGCGTCGGTCAGGTCCTCGACCAGCGCGAGCAGCTCGCGGATCGGTGCCGAAGAAGTGCTGGCGGATGTAGTCGCCGGACTCGACCGTGTACTTCTGGTACTCGCCGTCGACCACCTCGCCCATGCGGCGCGACGAGCAGGCCGTCGTCGTCGCGCGCCAGCAGCGGGTCCCAGTCGTCGCCCCAGATCACCTTGATGACGTTCCAGCCGGCGCCGCGGAACGCCGCCTCGAGCTCCTGGATGATCTTGCCGTTGCCGCGCACCGGGCCGTCGAGGCGCTGCAGGTTGCAGTTGACGACCCAGATGAGGTTGTCGAGGCGCTCGCGCGCGGCGAGGGTGATCGCGCCCATGCTCTCGGGCTCGTCCATCTCGCCGTCGCCGAGGAACGCCCAGACGCGGCGTCGTGCGAGGTGTCGGCGAGGCCGCGCGCCTGCAGGTAGCGGGTGAAGCGCGCCTGGTAGATCGAGCGAGATCGCCGACAGCCCCATCGACACCGTCGGCAATTCCCAGAACTCCGGCATCAGCCAGGGGTGCGGATAGGAGCGCGAGGCCCGCCGCCCGGCGCGAGCTCGCGCCGGAAGTTGCGCGAGCTGGCCGGCCGAGAGCCGGCCCTCGAGGAACGCGCGCGCGTAGACGCCCGGGCGAGGCGTGTCCCTGGAAGTAGACGAAGTCGCCCGCCGCCTCGCGCGTGTGGGCCCGGAAGAAGTGGTGGAAGCCGACCTCGAGCAGGGTCGCGAGCGAGGCGTAGGTCGAGATGTGGCCGCCGATGCCGCCCGAGTGCGCGTTGGCCTGCACGACCATCGCCGCCGCGTTCCAGCGGATCAGGTTCTTGATGCGACGCTCGATCTCGCGGTCGCCCGGATAGAGCGGCTGCTCCTCGACCGGGATCGTGTTCACGTACGGCGTGTTTGCGGTGAAGGGCGCGATGACGCCGGCGCGCATGCCGTACTCGATCAGGCGCGCCAGCAGCGAAGCGCGCGCGCTCCGGCCCGCTCGTCGCGGATGACGGCGTCGAACGACTCGATCCAGCCTCTGGTGTCCGCGGGATCGGCGTCCGGAGATCTCGGCCTTGCCATGGGTCGAGGATAGCATGACGGCGGACGAGGGGAATTTGCGACGTGCGGCGGGGCCGAGAAGGCGTTCCCGCGCTGCGGGGGAACCGCTACAATCCCGCCCCATGCCCTCGTCGCTCGGCGCCATGTCGTCGCCGCTGCTGTCGGTCATCGTGCCCGTCTACAACGAGCGGTTGACGGTGGGGCGCCTGATCGACCGGGTCTGCGCCGTCGCGATCCGCAAGGAGGTCGTGATCGTCGACGACGGCTCGACCGACGGCAGCGCGGACGTGATCCGGGAGATCGTCGCGCGCTACGCCGCGGACGCCGACAACAAGGTCTCGGCCGTGTTCCAGCCGGCGAACGCCGGGAAGGGCGCCGCCGTGCGCGCCGGCATCGCCGCCATCACCGGCGACATCGTCCTCGTCCAGGATGCCGACCTCGAGTACAACCCGGAGGAGTATCCGGCGCTCATCGCGCCGATCCGCGCCGGTCACGCCGACGTCGTCTACGGCTCCCGCTTCCTCGGCGGGACGCACCGCGTGCTGCTGTTCCGCCACGCGATGGGCAACAAGCTCCTGACCTTCATCTCCAACCTCTTCACCGACCTGAACCTCACCGACATGGAGACCTGCTACAAGGTCTTTCGCGCCGACGTGCTCCGCCGCATCCGGCTCACCAGCAACCGGTTCGGCATCGAGCCGGAGATCACCGCGCGCATCGCCGAGCTGGGATGCCGCGTGTACGAGGTGCCGATCAGCTATCACGGCCGCGAGTACTGGGAAGGCAAGAAGATCGGCTGGCGCGACGGGCTGGCGGCCGTATGGACGATCGTGCGCTGCGCGGTGACGACGGGGGTGGTCGACGACGCCGAGGGCTACAAGACCTTGCGGCGCATGCAGCGCGCGCGCCGCTACAACGAGTGGGTGTGGAGCCTGCTGGCGTCCCACGTCGGCGACCGCGTGCTGGAGGTGGGCGCCGGCGTCGGCAACTACACGCGCTACCTGCGTGGGCGGGCCTACGTGCTCGCCACCGACAGCAACCCGCTCTACCTGGACATGCTGCGGCGGCAATTCGCCGATCACGATCAGGTCGAGGTGCGCCACATCGACTGGAACGCGACCGACCTCGCCGACCTGCGCGCGCGCCATTTCGACACCATCCTCTGCCTGAACGTGCTCGAGCACATCGAGCGTGACGCCGCCGCGCTGGCGAGCTTCAACGGCCTGTTGCCGCTCGGCGGTCGACTGGTGCTGCAGGTGCCGGCGATGCCGAGCCTCTACGGCGAGATCGACCGCGGGCTCGGGCATTGGCGACGCTACGGGGCCGAGGAGCTGTCCGCGAAGCTCGACGCGGCCGGCTTCGACGTCGAGGTCATGCGCTACTTCAACCTGCCCGGCCTGCTCGCCTGGTGGGTGAACGGGGTCGTGTTGCGGCGGCGCGCCGTCCCCGGCGTGCAGTCGCGTTTCGTCGGGCTCACGTTGCCGTGGCTGGCCCTCGAGCAGCGCATGAACCTGCGCCGCGGGATGGCGTTGATCGCGGTCGCGCGCAAGCGGCGCGAGGCCGCCGCGACGGCGACAGCCTGGAGCGTCACCGAGACGAGCGTTCCCGAGGAGGCGCTCGCCGCGGACGCCGAGGCGGCGGCCGGTCGCTGACGGCGCGTGCCCGCGGCAACCGCGCAAATCGCGGATTCTCGGCCCAGGGACGCTCTGCTATGCTCCGTCGCTGCGTACGCGGAGCATGCCGCCGCGCGGTGAGCCTCGATGGAGAGCATCCGACAGCGCGACGTCCTCGAGAACGACCCTGCGGAGCCTCGCCCGGTGCGTCCCCTCTGCGTCGATCTCGACGGCACGTTGATCCGCAGCGACACCCTCATCGAGGGCCTCCTGCGGCTCGTGAAAGCGCGGCCGCGTGAGGCGCTGCGCATCCCCGCATGGCTGCTGCGCGGGCGTGCCCATCTGAAGCGCGAGGTCGCGGCGCGCGTCGCGCTCGACGTGACGACGCTGCCGTATCACGGACCCTTCCTCGAATTCCTCCGCGCCGAGCGCGCGGCGGGGCGCATCCTGGTGCTGGTGTCGGCGGCGGACGCCGCGGTCGTGCGCGACGTTGCCGACCATCTCGGCCTCTTCGACGACGTGATCGCGAGCGACGGTACGACCAACCTGAAAGGCGAAGGCAAGCGCGCCGCGTTGCGCGACCGCTTCGGGGCGGGCGGCTACGACTACGCGGGCAACGGCGTCGCCGACCTCCCCGTGTGGAAGGACGCGCACCAGGCCATCGCCGTGAACGCCGCCCGCGCACGTGGTGCGACGCGCGAAGGCGCCGATGGCGCGCGTGTTCGCGCGCGAGCGCGTCAGCCCGCGCGTGCTGCGGAAGGCGCTCCGCCTGCAGCACTGGGTGAAGAACCTCCTCATCTTCGTGCCCATCGTCATGGCGCATCAGCTGCAGAACCCGCCGCTCGTGCTGGCCTCGGTCCTCGCCTTCCTGTCGTTCGGCATGTGCGCCTCGGCGATCTACCTCGTCAACGACCTGTTCGATCTCGACGCCGATCGCCGGCATCCCACCAAGCGTCATCGACCGCTCGCGTCGGGGGCGCTCAGCCTGCAGCAGGGCATGGCGCTCGCGCCGGTGCTCCTCCTGGCCAGCATCGCCATCGCGTCGTTCATGAGCCCCGCGTTCATGGTCACGCTGCTCATGTACGTCCTGTTGACGCTCTCGTATTCGTGGCGCCTGAAGGCGATCGCCATCCTCGACGTCGTCGTGCTCGCGGGCCTGTACACCATCCGCGTGATCGCCGGATCGGCCGCGACGGGCGTCCCGCCGTCGCCCTGGCTCCTCGCGTTCTCGCTGTTCTTCTTCTTCAGCCTGGCGATGGTGAAGCGCTACTCCGAGCTGGACGCGCTCGGGCAGTCGGGCGACGCGGCGAAGGGCGCGCGCGGCTACTACGCGAGCGATCGAGCGGAGATCGCGAGCCTCGGCTCGGCGAGCGGCTACATCGCCGTCCTCGTGCTCGCGCTCTACATCAACAGCGACGCCGTCGTCGTGCTCTACCGGCAGCCGCTCGTGTTGTGGCTGATCTCGCCGCTCCTGCTGTACTGGATCAGCCGCGTGTGGCTCCTCGCGCATCGCGGCGAGATGCACGAGGATCCCGTCGTGTTCGCCATCCGCGACCGCGTCAGCTACGCCGTCGGGATCGGCGTCGCCGTGATCCTGTTCGCCGCCGCGACGGGCGTGCTGGGGCGGTGGATCCCGGCGCCGCCTTCCGCCGTGCGCTCCGCCCAGAGCCCGTCACCGGCCCGTTGAACGCTCAGTCGACGTAGCCGAGGCTCTTCAGACGTTCACGTGTCGAGGGCTCGATCGGGACTGCTCTGCTCGTGTCCTTGGTACGCGGCTGCATCCGCCAGATGCGTTTTCGCAGATCGGCGGCGACATCGGGGTGCTCGGCCGCGACGTCGCGCGTCTCGCCGGGATCCGCTTGGAGATCGTAGAGCTCTTCGGAGTAGTACTGTCGATGCAGCTCCTCGGGAACGGGCGGCGGGTTCTGGACGTCGCCGAGCGGCACGGGATCGTCGATCACGAACTTCCAGCGCGGCGTCCGGAAGCCGAGGCGGCGGAAGCCGAGGCGGGTGTCGTTGGCAGGGTCGATGATGTCCGCAAAGAGCCGGTTGGAGGACAGATAGGTTTCGACGTAGGTTTCCTGTGGGCCCTGGAGGGACCGGCCGCGCGCCGCCGGGAGCAGGCTCGAGCCGTCGAGCGGCTGGTCGGGGCCGAGGTGCGCCAGCGCCAGCACCGTCGGCATGATGTCGAGATTGCGCACCATGCGCTCGATGCGCACCGGCCGTGGCAGGGCCTGCGGCGGCCGCAGGATGAGCGGCACGTGCTGCGTGGTGTCGAAGACGAATCGGCCGTGCCCGAAGTAGTTGTGCTCCAACAGGCTCTGGCCGTGGTCGGCATGGAGGATGACGGCGGTATGTTGCGACCGCCCGCCCGCGTCGAGTGCCGCGAGCAGCCGCCCCACTTCGCGGTCCGCCGTCACGATGTCGGGATCGTAGGCCGCGAGCTGGCGCCGGCGCTCCTCGAAGAGATCGTCGCCTCCCTGCGGCTTCTCGTGCGGACCGAAGTAGTGCACCCACAGGAAGAACGGCTCGTGGCGGTGGTCCGCCAGCCAGCGCATCGCAGCGTCCGTCACCTGGTCGTCGGGGCGGTAGGCGTCGTGGGCCACCTTCCGGATGATGAACGCGCCCATCGCGTCGCGGTCGCTGCTGAAGCGGCTCGGGACGTGCTCGATGACGCTGCCGGGCGGCGCCGGATGGGCGGGGTCGAACATCAGGGGCGTGGTGAAGCGATCGTCGTAGGTGGCGAATCCCTGGTTCAGCCCGAAGATCGCGTCCAGGGGAAAGGATCCGACGATGGCCGCGGTCTCGAATCCCTGGCCGCGCAGGTACTCTGCGGCCGTCTTCATCTCCGGTGACAGCCGCTCGTAGCTGCTGCGCAGGCCGTGATGCGGTGCGTACAGACCCGTCATGACCGAGGCCATGGAAGGCGTCGTCCAGGTGACGTCGGAATAGGCGTGCTCGAAGAGCACGCCCTCGCCGGCGAGACGATCGATCGCCGGCGTCGCGATCGCGCGATAGCCGTAGCAGGAGAGGTGGTCCGGCCGTAGCGTGTCGATGGTGATGAGCACGATGTTCGGGCGCACGGGGTGGCGTCCGGCCTGTAGCGCGGGGAACAGCACGAGGAGGACGACCAGCGCGGCGAGCGCCGTGGCGATCGACGGGCGTCTCATGGCGCGGCCGCCGAGGTCACGGCGCGGTCGTGCGCGGCCGCCGGTCGGGGAGCGGTGGAGAGCGGCGGTATCGCCGGAGCGTTCAGCCAGGCGACGCTCCACGCGGCGGCCTCGCGCACCTGCTCGTTGCTGTCGTCGCGCAGATCGGCGATCGCGTCGGTGAGCGTCCGATCGCCGGTCGCCGCGACCACCCAGCTGAGCGAGGCGCGAGCCGTGACGCTGCCGGTCTCGAGCCCGGCGCGGATCGCGGTGCGCGCGGTCGCCGGGTCGCGATGGTAGAGGTCGAGAAGGATGCTCGGGGCATAGGTCTCGTCGACGTCGAGCGCCGCGACGATCGCGTCGGCCGCTGCCTCGGTCTTCCCGAGCGCGACGAGACTGAAGCTCGCCATCATCGCGAGCGACCGATCGTCACTGTCGAGCGCCTTCACCAGATCTGGAACCGCCCCGTCGTCGCGCAGGACGCCGGCGGCCCACGCCGCGACGTAGCGCAGCCGTCCGTCGATCCGGCGATTGTGGAGCCAGGCACGGAACCGCTCGACGTCGAGCTCGGCGCGAAGGTCCTTCAGGCGCTGGCTCTGCGCCTGCGACGCCAGCCAGAAGTGCTCGTTCAGCGACTTCTCGGCGGTATAGTAGAGCGCCAGGGTGGCGAGCTGGCCCGCTTCCGAGGAGAAGTCGTGGGTCGCGATCTGCATGAACGAGGGGACCGCACGCTCGTCCGCGAACTGCGAGGCGATGCGGAGGAACAGGATGCGGTTCGCGGTGTGGGGGACCGCCCGCCGCGCGAGGGCGACGGCGCCGTCCGCATCGCGCATCTTCTCGATGCGGCGCGCGGTCTGACGCTGAATCGCGGGATCGGGGTCGTCCAGCCCCTCCCAGGAGCGATCGGCCTCATCGACCGCGAGGCGGGGCACGGGCTGCGATGCGTCGCCGCCGCCCTCCGGTCCGGGACGCCGCATCATCGCGACGTACGGTCCGATCCGTACCGTCGGCTCGAATCGCTGCTGCACGAACTCGCGGATGAGGAAGTAGTACGCGGGCGCCGTGACGACGAAGATCTGGTGCTCGGCGAGGCTCACGACCATCGTCGGGAGGCGGGCGCGCATGGCCGTCACCGCCGCGGCCTCCGTGTAGTGGTCGGGATATCCGGCGATGAAATAGCCTTTGAGCGTCGGATTCAGCCGGCCGGCGAGGAAGCAGAGGAGGCTGAGGTTGGGAAACGGGAAGACGTAGTCGCGGGGCTGGGTGTGCGCTTCGATGTAGCCCGCCATGGTGTGCAGGATGTCGAACTCGCGGTCGTTCCCCGGCTCGCGGAGCAGCGTTGCGCGTGGGAGGTCGAGGCGTGCCCAGGCCTGCGGGTCGAGCCCGGCGTAGTAGCGTGAGAGGCGCGCCGCGATGATGACGCCGGGCGCGAGCAGATCGGTGAGGAGAAGCAGGACGGGTACGCCGAGCGCGAGCGACACCGCCCAGCGCCAGGACCGCCGCTCGTGCAGGACGGCGTGCCAGTGGCGCAGCAGCTCGTCCGCGAGCACCACCGCGACGAGGAGGGCCGCGGGCACGGAGATGAGCAGGTGCATGAAGTCCGACCGCGGGTGCATGCCGAGCGCGAGTGCCGGGGCGCACACCGCGAACAGCACGATCATCGCCGTACGATCAGACCGGCTTCCGGGCGAGGTGCCGACGGTCACGGCGAGATACGAGATCCCGATCCAGAGGACGAGCGGGACGAGAAAGAAGGCCAGGTCCTGGTAGCGCGTGACGAGCGCCGTGTGGAAGCCGTCGCGCATCGGTGCAAGGAGGAGGACGTAGCCCACCCCGGCGGCGCTCACGAGCGCGCCGGCGGCGAAGGGCGTCCACAGCGGCAACCGCCCTCTGCGCATGGCGAACGGGACCGTGTACAGGAGGGCCACGGCGATCAGCAGCCCGAGGTCCCAATGTGTGAAGAGGGGCCGGTAGCCGATGAAGAAGAAGGGCTCATACGTGGAGCCGATCAGCAGGACGTCGTGCAGGAAGCCGCGCACGCCGAGACGGCCGAGGAAGTAGATGATCCAGGGCACGTTCGGCACCGCAACGCCCACGAACAACGCCAGCGCGCCGCGCACGAAGCCCGGTCGTCCGGCGCGACGTCGCGCCGCCGTCAGGACGACGGCGGCGGCGGCGAGGAACGGCAGCGGGAAGAGCGCGAACCTCCGCGACAGCACGTCGACCCCGAAGATCGCGAGCACCCCGGCGAGGGTCGCCGCGGCGACCAGCCACCACGCCCCGCGCTCGAATCGCGACGCCGCCCGCGCCGGCGCGTGCCACCACAGCAGGAACACGCTGAGCGCCGCGAGATTGAACAAGCCGATGTTCGGCTTGAAGGCGAAGCTCAGGCCGGCGAGGACGCCCGCCACCAGCGCCGGTCCAGGACGCTCGTTGCGGGTGTACGCCGCGATCGCGAGCATGCTCCCGAGCCAGAAGGTGATGTTGTACCAGGCGGGATAGGCGACGTTGAACGAGCAGAACTCGCCCGGGTAGATCGGCAGGCTCGCCGCGAAGATGAGCGGCGGGAAGAGCGCGAGGCCGGGCCGCACGACGCGGGCGGCGAGCAGATAGAGGAACCACAGCGTCAGGCCGTTGGCGACCGCCGCCGCGATCCGCAGCACCACCACGTTGACGCCGAAGAGATGGAAGAGCGCCGCGTGCCAGAAGAAGTAGGCCGGCGTGTAGCCCGTCGAGAAGTCGATGTACGGCAGCTGCCCGCGGTACGCGGCGAAGGCCTCGTACAGGATGTCGCCGTCCTCGCCGACGTGCAGCCCGTACGGCGCGAGGGCGACGAAGTACCAGACGCCGAAGAGCAGGGGGAGCAGGGCGACGAGCCGATGCCACGCGGTCCCCGCGGGCGGGGACGCGGCGTCAGGCCCGCGGCGACGGGACCGCGTCATCCGTCTTGCGGAAGAGGAAGCAGCCGTGACGGGCGCGCGCCGCCGGCAACCACCGCTCGCAGAGCGACTCGAGCGGATACGACATCTGGATCACCGGCCAGAGCGACGCGAACGCCGCGCGCCGGGCGCCGATCCGCTCCAGCATCGAGGGCGCCGTGACGTCGCTCTCCGCCGCCTTCCCCGTCTGTGACGGCAGGAGGGCCGTGAGCGCGCGCATCAGCGGCACGAACTCCTGGCCTTCCCAGCGGACGAGCGTCAGTCCCTGGCGCCGGTAGAGATCGATCCATTCCTCGGGCCGACGCGGGAACACCACGCGCCCCGGGTCGCGCTGGTCGATCAGATCGAACACGAAGAGATGGCCGCCGGCGCGCAGCACGCGGCTCATCGCCGCCGCCGCGCGCTCCTGCTCGACGGGGCGCAGGTGCTGGATGACGGTGACGGCCATGACGAGATCGAAGGCCGCGTCGGGAAGGTCGATCGTGGTCGCCGACATGCGGTGGAAGGTGACCCCGGGAGACAGGCGGCGCGCCGTCTCCAGCATGGCCGCGGTCGGATCGATGCCGATCGGCTCCGCGCCACGCTCGGCGAGCCAGCGGCTCCAGCGGCCGCTGCCGCAGCCGACGTCGAGGGCGGGCGCGCCCCGCAGCGGGAGATCACCGAGCATACGGGCGACCGCCCGCAGCTGGAAATGCGCGTAGAAGCGGTTGAACCACGGCGGCGCGGCCGGATAGCAGACCGCCGCCAGGGGATCGGTCGCGGCGTAGCGGGACGCGACCCGGTCCCAGTAGGGCATGAGCGTCGTGTCACCGGGTGCGGTGGACTGGCGATCGGAATCGACTCCCATAGGCAGCGGCGGGCGTCGACAAGGCTATCGGCGCATGGTCCAAGTGTAAAGCGATATTGCGGATTCTTGATACCATGAACGTCGGCCGCACGCCTCCCGTGCGACGGAGCGCCGCCCCCGGGCGCTGCCTGCTCTGGTGCGTCGTCATTGCGCTCTCGCTCGGCTGCGGGTGTGCGACGCCGCCTCCGGAGGAGATCGCGTGGCACCTCGTGGACGCCGACTCCGCGCCGGCCGCGGCGAGCACGGAGCCCGCGCCGGCGCGGGCTCCGGTCGCGCGCGCGTTCCGCGGACCCGCGCGCGCCGTCATCGACGACGACGCGCGTTACACGTTCGCCAGGCCGGCGCAGGTCCTGGTGGCACGCTATCCACGCTTCGCCATGCCCGATGCCGAGCGCTTCCAGCTCGACGTCGCGCTGCCGCCGCGACTGCCGCGCTGCGATCGTCTCCTCGTGCAGGTCGCCTCGCAAGGGGCGACGGCGCGCGACACGCGCTGGGTGGTTGGCACCTGCGCCGGCGGTCCGCCGTCGTCGCGGCTGCGTCTCGACGTGCCGACGGCGCCGGTGTTGCGGGGGACCCCGGTCGACGTGTGGGTGCAGGTGCGACCGGTGCCCGGGCAGGGGACGGAGCGGCGGCGGTTCGCCCTCGACCACGTGGCGCCGCACGCGCGGCTCGCGTTCTCCTACGGCGTCGAGAGCCCGGGATGGCAGCAGGGCGCGCCGGCGGTCGACTTCGCGGTCGGCGTCGAGGGTGAGCCGGCGCCGCTCTTCTCGACGCGGCTGGATCCCGCGCTCGAGCCGGCGCATCGGCGCTGGTTCGACACGACCCTCGACCTGTCGCGCTATGCCGGTTCGTCGATCACACTGACCCTCGAAACGCGCATCGCGGCGGAGAGCGGGACCGGCGCGCCGACCGTGCCCGTCTGGGGCGATCCGGTCGTGATCGTGCCGGGACGCACCGCGCGCGCCGGGCCGCACAACCTGCTGCTCGTGTCGATCGATACGCTGCGGGCGCGCAGCGTCAGCGCCTACGGATGCGCGCGGCCGACCAGCCCCTTCTTCGACACGCTGGCGCGTGAGGGCGCGCTGTTCGAGCACGTGGTCGCGCAATCGACGATCACGCCCGTGTCGCACATGTCGCTCTTCACCGGACTCTATCCGCGCGACCACGGCGTGACCGACCTGCGCACCCCGAGCAACCTCTTCCGTTACCCGATGATGGCCGAGATCTTCCGCGCCCACGGCTACGCGACCGGGGCCGTCACCGAGGACGGCCTGCTCCAGGCGGCGCTCGGTTTCGAGCGCGGCTTCGATCGCTATCTCGAGAACAAGCGCGCCGACGTCGGATCGACGGTCGGACACGTCGAGTCGACCTTCCACGCGGCGCTCGCGTGGCTCGGCGCCCACCGCGCCCAGCGTTGGTTCCTCTTCGTCCATACCTACCAGGTCCACGCTCCGTACACGCCGCCCGCCGCCTACCAGGGGCTGTTCGGCGAGGATCGCGACGTCGATCGCTACGAGGAGGAGATACGCTACACCGACGATCAGCTGCGCGAGCTGTGGCGCGGCGTCGAGGCACTCGGGCTGGCGGACGACACGCTGCTGGTCGTCACGTCGGACCACGGCGAGGAGTTCGGCGAGCACGGGGCCCTCGATCACGGCTCGCATCTGTACGACGAGACGCTGCTGGTGCCGCTCCTGATGCGGGCGCCCGGCGTCGTCCCGGCGCGCCTGCGCGTGTCCGAGCAGGTCGGCCTGATCGACGTGCTCCCGACCGTCGCGCAGATCCTCGGGCTGCCGCCGATGTTCCTGCCCGACGGACGCTCGCTGGCATCGCTCTTCGACGCCGACCGCGCGCGCGGGGACGTGCTCCGCTGGATGCTCGCCCGGCGCGACCTCTTCGCCGAGGCCTGGGGCGCGACGCGCCTGCTGCCGGACCACACGCTCGACCCGACGTGGTCGCCGCCGAGCTACGCGCTGCGCAAGGGCGACCACAAGCTGATCTGGACGCCTCCGGGACGCGCCCCCGCACAGCCGGGGCAACTCGAGATCTACGACCTCGGCACCGATCGTGGGGAACAGCGCTCGCTCGCGGCCGACCACGCGGGACAGTTCGGTGCCGAGATCGCCGCGCTGCGGGCGTACGCGGCGCGCGCGCTGCCGGCCGGCGCGCCTCCGCTGCGGCCGCCGCAGGCGCTCGACCCGGCGACGGCGCAGAAGCTGCGCGCGCTAGGGTACGTTCGCTGAGCCGGATCGCCTCGCCGCAACCGCCGGGCGCGCCCACACCTCGATGACCGCGCCGCGTCCCGCCAGCGCCTCGGCGAGGGAGAGCAGGATGCAGAGCGGCAGCGCCGCGGTCGCCGCGGCGAGCGCCCAGGGCCGCCGCGGCGTCGGCTCGTCGAACACGGCGCGAAGCCAACCGTAGGGGCCGTGCTCGAGCGACAGTTGCGCCGTGCGCTCGATCGTGAATCCGGCCGCGCGGATGAGCGGCAGCAGGGTCGCGGGGGTGAAATGGAAGAGATGCCGGGGCACGTCGAGATGCACCCACGCCGCGCCGGCGCATCGCGCCTGCCAGCTGGCCAGGTTCGGCACCGCCACGATCAGGCGGCCCGCGGGGCCGAGGATACGCCGCGCCTCGCGCAACGTGGCCGACGGGTCGCGCAGGTGCTCCAGCGCGTGACGCAGGATGACGAGGCGGCACGACGCCTCCGGCAGGCGAAGATCCGCGATGTCGTCCGTGTGGGCGAGCGCGACTCCCGGCGGCGCCGGGAAGCCGCGACCCGGCAGCTCGGTGCCGACGGCGACGAGGCCGCGCGCGGCGAGCGCGGCGAGCACCGCGCCGTCGCCGCAGCCGACGTCGAGAACGCGCCCGTCCGCGCCGCCGAGGCCGCGCATCGCCCGCGCCGCGAACGCTGCCGCGAAGCGCGCGCGGGCGCGCGCGCTCAGCGTGGCCAGTCGATGCCGCGGGACGCTCCGGGCCTGATACGCCACGAGCAGTGCGACGGGGTCGGCCTGGGGATCGGTCCGCGCGAGACCGCATTGACGGCAGCGCACGACGCGATACGGCGTCCAGGCGATCGCCGCATGGAGCGGGTCGACGTCGTACCCGGCGCATGCGGGGCAGCCCGACATTACGGAGGGGGAGCGCTAGGAGCCGGAGGGTGGCGCCGGCGGTGACGAGGTATCGGACGCGATGACGTAGACGGGCCGTCCCTTCACCTCCTCGAAGATGCGGCTGAGATACATGCCGAGCACGCCCGTTGCGATGAGCTGCACCCCCGAGAAGAACGCCAGCGACACGAACACCGACGTCCAGCCTTCCGGCGTCCGGCCCTCGACGAAACGGCCGAACAGCGCGTACAGGACGAGGAACAGGCTGAGCGCCGAGACCAGGACGCCGACGTATGCGACGAGCTTCAGCGGCAGCGTCGAGAACGAGGTGATGCCGTCGAGCGCGAGTCGGAGCAGCTTGGTATAGGGATACTTCGTCCGACCCGCGAAGCGCCCGACGCGACGGTAGGCAACCTCGCAGTGGCGGAAGCCGAGCCAGCGGATCAGGCCGCGCACGTAGCGATTGCGCTCCGGCAGACGGTTCAGCGCATCCGCCACCCGCCGGTCGATCAGGCGGAAATCGCCGACGTCGGGAGTCAGGTCGATGGAGGAGATGCGCTGCAGCACGCGGTAGAAGAGGCGGATCAGGAAGAGGCGAAGCGCGCTCTCGCCCTCGCGCACGGCGCGCACGGCCGAGACGACCTCGTAGCCCGCGCGCCATTGCGCCACGAGATCCGGGATCACCTCGGGGGGATCCTGCAGATCGGCATCGATGACGACGATGGCGGCGCCGCGCGCGTGCTCGATGCCCGCCGTGACGGCTGCCTGGTGGCCGAAGTTGCGGCTGAAGCGCAGCACGCGCAGCCGCGGGTCCTGCGTCGCCGCCGCCAGCAGGATCGTCGGCGATTCGTCCTGGGAGCCATCGTCGACGTAGACGATCTCGTGGTCCGGGGCGCAGCTCGTCACCGCGGCTTTGAGGCGGGGCAGCAGCTCGGGCAGGACCTCCGCCTCGTTGTAGATCGGGACGACGACGGAGAGCTCGGGGGGCATGGGAACCGGCGCGCTCGACGGGTCAGGCCAGCCGCTCGGCCAGGCAGAGGAGCGAGACGCCCACCGGCAGGCGGACCCGCGAGATCACGGCACGCTCGGCGGCGAACAACCGGGTCAACGCGTCGTTCACGAGTCCCGGCTTCGTCATGGTGAAGTCGGACTTCACGACGGCGGGCGCACCGCCGCGCAATCGCCGCCCCACGCGTACCGCTGCGACGATCGGGAACAGCAGCGCGTTGAAGTAGCTGAGCGTCACGACGCGAAATCCTGCCGCCTCGACCCTGGCGCGGAGCTGCGACAGCGTGTAGCGCCGCTTGTGGTGGCTCACGACGTCCTGGTTGCCCCAGAGGAACTGGAATGCCGGCACGGTGAGGAGCGTATGCCCCCCCGGCGTGCACACACGGGCCAGCTCCGCCAACGCGGCGACGTCGTCGTCCACGTGCTCGACGATGTCGAACGCCGTGACCAGATCGACCGACCCCGGGCGCAACGGCACCGCGGTGATGTCCCCGAGCAGCATCGGCCGGTCGCAGCGCGTGCGCGCGAAGCGGATCGCGTCGACGGACATGTCCATACCGATCACGTCCCCGTAGCGGGCGAGGAACGTCAGCATCGCGCCGGTTCCGAATCCGATGTCGAGAATGCGCAAGCCCCTGCGATGCTCGAACGACCGCAGCACCCGATCGAAGATCGCGCGGCGGCCGCGGAACCACCAGTGGGTGTCCTCGATCTCCGCGTACTCGCGATAGAATTCCTGGTCCACTCGCCGCGATGTCCTATGCCGGGAGCCCTCGAGCCGTCAACGCGAGCGGCGCGCCGTGCCGCCGGGCCCGCGCGTGCCACGATGCCATGGGCCATAGGCAGCTCTCCATGGCGGCCGGCCCTGCGTCAATACGCATTCTGTTCGCCCTGAGATTTGCCCTTGCAATCTCCCAGCGGCTCCGGTGAAGTCATGGCCGTGCATGGCGAATCTCGCGACCCCTTCCGAGGTCCTCGTCATCGTTCTCGATTGGAACGGCGCCGACGACACGCGGGCGTGCCTCGACAGTCTGCTGGTCGCCGCGCCGCCCGCGTTCGACGTGCTCGTGATCGACAACGGCTCGCGACGCTCGGTCGCGCCCGTCGTGCGTGAGGCGTACCCGAGCGTACGCTGCGTCGAGCTTCCCACCAATCTCGGCTACGCGGGCGGCAACAACGTCGGGCTGCGCTATGCCCTCGAGCACGGCTATCGGTTCGCCTACGTGCTGAACAACGACACGGCGGTCGCGCCCGGCTGGCTGCAGCCCGCGCTCGACCTGGCGACGGGCGAGCGGGTGGCCGCCGTCGGGGCGAAGGTCGTGGCCTTCGATGATCCGCAGCGGCTGTGGATGACGTACGGCGCCGTCACCTACCGCCAGAGCCTGATCAGCCTCGCGGGCTGGGGGGAGCGCGACCATGGCCAGTACGATCGCGTGCGCGAGGTCGAGTGGGTACCCGGCTGCGCGCTGCTGCTCTCCTGCGCGGCCCTGCGGGACGTCGGCCTCTTCGACGAGCGTTTCTTCGCGTACCACGAGGACGTCGACTGGTGCACCAGCGCGCGCGAGAAGGGCTGGCGGATCCTGTTCGCGCCGCGCTCGGTCGTGCGCCACCGCGGCAACCGGACGCTCGGCGGTCCCGCGTACACCAGCCCGCGAAAGTACCTGAGCGCCCGCAGCACCGTGCTGTTCGCGCGCAAGCATGCCCGCCCGGCGCAGCACCTGAAGCTGTGGGCCAGCATCCTCGTGACGCTCCCGTTCGTCTTCCTGCGTCGCCTGCTGAGCGGCGAGGCCGGCGGGGTCGTGCTCAAGGTGCGCGGCTGGCTCGACGGCCTGCGCGATCGCGAGCCGCCGTACGAAGCGCTCGGGTTGCGTTGAGCCATGGCACGCAAGGTCGTCGTCATCCCCACGTTCAACGAGCGTGACAACATCGCGCGCATCGTGCCGCAGGTGCTGGCGCAGGATCCCGAGATCGACGTGCTGGTGGTCGACGACGACTCGCCCGACGGTACGAGCGGGGTCGTCGAGGGGATGCAGCGGCAGATGGCGCGCATCCACCTCCTGCACCGCGCCCGCCGCGAGGGCATCGGCCCCGCGTACAAGGCCGGCTTCCAGCAGGCCCTCGACATGGGCGCGGAGCTCGTCGTGCAGATGGACGCGGACTTCTCGCACCCGCCGGCCGCCCTGCCCGAGTTCTTCGGGTACGCCGCCGACGCCGACGTCGTCCTCGGCTCGCGCTACCTGAACGGCATCACGGTGGTGAACTGGCCGATCGAGCGCCTGCTGCTCAGCTATTTCGGGAACGCCTACATCCGCGCGATCACGAACCTCCCGGTACGGGACACGACCGGCGGGTTCAAGTGCTGGCGCCGCGCGGCCCTGCAGGCGGTCGATCTGTCCTCGGTGCGCTCCAACGGCTACGCCTTCCAGATCGAGATGACCTACCGTCTGTGGCGGAAGGGCATGCGCATCCGCGAGGTGCCGATCATCTTCATGGATCGTACGGTCGGCGACTCGAAGATGTCGAAACGGATCAGCATCGAGGCCCTGTGGATCGTGTGGTGGCTCCGGCTGCAGGCGCTGCGCGGCCGTCTGTGAGCGCCGCCGTACGTCCCGCGCTCTTCGTGCTCAACGAGCGCGACCTCGACAACCCGCGCGCCGGTGGCGCCGAGGTCCACCTGTTCGAGATCTTCGGTCGGCTCGCGGAACGCGGCTATCCGGTCACGTTGATCTGCGCCGGGTATCCGGGCGCGGCAGCGCGCGGCACCGACCGCGGCATCGCGATCCACCGGATCGGCGACCGCTACAGCTTCTATCTCCGTGGCCCCATGCTCTATCGCCGGCTCGCGCGCGCGACGCGCGCACCGGCGATCCTGGTCGAGAATCTCTGCAAGCTCCCCTTCTACGGGCCGCTGTACTCGCGGTTCCCGGTCCTCGCCGTGGTGCACCACCTCTTCGGCACGACGGCGTTCCGTCAGGTGGGCGCCCCGATCGCGGCCGTGACGTACCTCTCCGAGCTCGGAATCCCGCGCGTGTACCGCGGCGTGCCGATGATCGCCGTCTCGCCCAGCACGCGCGACGATCTGATCGTGCGCGGCGTCGCGGCGTCGAGGATCGCCGTCATCACCAACGGCCTCGACGCGCGGCGCTACCATCCCGACGGCTCGGAGCCCGGTCCGATGATCCTCTCGCTCGGCCGGACGGAGCGCTACAAGCGGATCGACGTCCTCGTCGACGCGCTGCCGCGCATCCGAGCCGTGGTCCCGGACGCACGCCTCGTGGTGGTGGGACGGGGCGACGCCGTGCCGGAGCTGCACGCGCGCGTGCACGCGCTCGGCCTCGAGGGCGCGGTCGAGTTCCGCGGCTTCGTGGAGGAGGACGAGAAGGTGGCACTGTATCGTAGCGCCCGTGTCTTCGTGAACCTGTCCGAGAAGGAGGGGTGGGGCCTCACCGTCCTCGAGGCGAACGCCTGCGGCACACCGGTCGTCGCGAGCGACGTTCCCGGCCTGCGCGATGCGGTGCTGCACGAGCGCAGCGGTCTCCTGGTGCCCTTCGCCGACGTCGACGCGACCGCCGCCGCCGTCATCCGCGTGCTCTCCGACGACGCGACGTGGCGTCGCCTGCGCGCCGGCGGCCTCGCGTGGTCGGCCCGGTTCCGCTGGGACACCGTCACCGATCAGGTGGAGCAGATGATCGTGCGCATGGCCGCGGGCGCGGCGGCGCCGGCCGGGACGGCCGCGTCGTGAGCGCGCAATTCGCGCACGGACCGCGCAAGCTCAGCGCCGAGCGTCCCGGACGGGGCGCGGAGTTCGTCTACGACGAGGCCCGTCATCTCGCGGCGTACCTCCACGCGCGCACCCTCGTGGCCGCTCGCGACGTGCTCGACGCCGGGTGCGGCGAGGGCTTCGGCACCGTCCTGCTGGCCGAGCGCGCCCGCTCGGTCCTCGGGATCGACTACGCCCCTGAGCCGATCGCGACGGCGCGCGCCGCCTACGACGCCGAGCGGCTCGAGTTCCGTCAGCTCGACGTCCACGATCTGGCGCGGCTCGATCGGCGCTTCGATCTCGTCACGAATTTCCAGGTGATCGAGCATCTGCCCGACCCGGCGCGCTTCCTCGACGCCGTGCGCGGCGTGCTTGCGCCGGGCGGGGAGCTCATGCTGACGACGCCGAATCGTCTGACCAGCGTGTCGGAGAACCCCGCGCACCTGCGCGAGTACACGGCGGACGAGCTGCGCGCGCTGCTGGCGCCGCTCTTTGCCGAGGTCCGGATCTGCAGCATGCTCGGCAACGAGCGCGTGCGGGCGTTCGACGCCGAGCGCGGCCGTCAGGTACGGCGCCTCCTCCGTCTCGACCCGCTCGGCCTGCGCCACGTGCTTCCGCAGCGCCTGGTGTACTTCGCGTTCGCGCAGCTCTCCGCCGTCGTCCGCCGTCGCGTCGTGAGCACGGTGCGGGAGGCGGCGCGCATCACGCCGGACGACTTCACCGTGGTCGAGGAGTCGCGTCCCGACGCGCTCGATCTGGTCGCGTTCTGCCGCGTGGCGTAGCGCACGCGGCAGCGGTCGTCAGCGCTCGCGCTCGAGCAGGACGAGACGGTCGTGGGCGGGGACGAGCCAGCGATCGAACGGGAGCTCCTCCCGGAGGCGGTAGCCGCGCAGGCGGCGGAAGGCGATCACGTAGCGATCGTCGACCACCCACCACCAGCTGTGGCGCGTGTCGGCCTGGCCGGGGCGCACGTCCGCGTCGGAGGGCCAGCGGTTCAACGTCGGCGCCAGCCGCCAGGCGTTGAACTCCATGCCGCCGTCGATGGCCGCCGCCGGCGTGCCGGTGATGGTGAGCCGGTCGAGCGCGTCCCAGCGCGCGCGGTTCCACGCCAGGTAGTCGTGCGTCCCCGCGACGGCGTACCAACCGAGCAGCAGCGCGAGTGCGAGCGCCGGCGGCAGACGCCGCAGCCGCGCCGACGCCGCGAGCGTCGCGACGAGGAACGGGACGACGGCGAGCAGGTAGCGGTCGAAGTAGTAGCGCGTGTGCAGCAGCGACGACGCGAAGAGGAAAAGCGCCGCCAGGGCCGTGAACGCGTGTGCCGGTGAGCGTGGTCGGCGCAGGCAGGCGATCCAGGTTGCGGCCATCGCACCGGCCGCGATGACCGCGGTGAGCGTCAGCGGGCCCTGCAGCCAACGGCCGACGTGGACCGGTGGCGGGTCGCCGAGGAACAGCGTGTCACGCAACGTCAGCGGGCCGACGCCGAGATCGTAGAGCACGTTGGTGAGCGAGAACATGAGCGTGCCCTCGCGCAGGTAGAGCGCGCCGGCGAGGGCGGCGAGCAGCGTGCTCGCGGCCAGGAACGCGCCCCGCCGGGCGCGTAACGGTACGGCGATCGCCAGCGGTGCGACGAACAGGCCGAGATACTCGAGCCCGCGAAAGGCGCAGTTCAGGACTCCCGCCGCCGTGAGCCGGTGCGCCTCGCTCAGCTTGTTGGTGTATCCCGAGGGCGCGCCGTGGACGGCGAACAGCCAGACGTGGAAGGCGACGAATACGGCGACCGGGACCACGAGCGCCGTCGCGGCGAGCCGCAGGCGTTGGGCGACCGGCCGGTCGCGCGCCAGCACGGCGGTCGCCGCGGCGGCGGCGGCGACGACGATGCCGTGCTGGCGGATCAGGAATGCGGCGCTCGCCGCGAGCGAGCCGACGAACACGCGTCCGTACGAGCGCTCCTCGAGGCCGCGCGCGTAGGCGTATCCGGCCCAGACGGCCGCGACGACGAACGGCACGTCGGTCATGAACGTGAACGCGAGGTTCACGAAGAGCGGATTCAGCGCGAAGAGCAGGGTGCCGAGCAGGAGCGCCCCGCCGCGCAGCCCGAGCGTCCGCAGCAGCAGCACGAACGCTCCCGCGCCGCTCGTCGCGAGCAGCACCGTCGAGACGCGCAACACCGTGAACGAGAAGCCGAACAGACGACAGAGCGCGGCCCCGTACCCGGCTTGCAGGACGAGGCTGGCGCCGGTCCAGGGGAGCATGCGGAGCACCCCGGTCTCGCAGAGACTGCGGGCCGCGAACGCGTACGACCAATCGTCGCTCAAAGGGAAATCGCCGCGCGGGCCGATGAGCAGCGCCACGCCCGCGGCGGCGAGCACGGTCGCGAGCAGCGCGGGGCCCGCGCCGGACGTCTTGGAGGCCGGCCCCGCGACCACCGGCGTCTCCGCATCCTCGAGGGCCGCCACGCTCGGCGTATACCGCACCCCGCGCGGCGCTTTCCATCAGCCGACCTTTCGGCGACAATGGCCAACCCCACCCGATGCTGTCCAGCCATCCTTGCGCGCTGTGCGGCGCGACGCAGTACCGCCTGATGCACGACATGCACTGGCGCCGCGTGCTGCGTTGCGCCCAGTGCGACCTGATCCGCGCCGATCCCTTCCCGACGCTGCAGGAGAAGGTCGCGATCGAGACCCTCGGCTACACGGACGAGACGGCGTATCCGGAGGTGCGCGACTTCTTCAAGAACTGCCATCGCGACTACGTCGAGGATCCCGTCATCCGCGGCATGCGCGCCCACCTCGGCGAGCTGGAGACCGTGCTCGGCGGGCCGGGGGCGCTCCTCGACGTCGGCGCCGGGACGGGCGTGTTCATGCACCTCGCGCGCGAGCGCGGCTGGGATCCGAGCGGCATCGACATCTGCCCCCTCACCGCGGAGAAGGCGCAGCGCGAGTTCGGGGTGCGCATCGCGGTCGGACCCTTCGAGGAGCATGCGCTCGACGGCCGCCGCTTCGACGCGGTGACCATGCTCGACGTGCTCGAGCACGTCATCGACCCGCTGGCGACCCTGCGCCGCGCCCACGCGCTCCTGCGCCCGGGCGGAGCGCTCTACGTCGCGGTGCCGAACCAGCGCTCGCTCCTGACCGCCGTGGTCGACGCCTACGCGCGCGCGGGGGGGCCGGCCGCGGACAGGCTGCTCCTGCGCCTCTACGTGGCGCCGCACCTGCACTACTTCACGCCCAAGACCCTCCCGCGCGCCATCGAGGCGGCGGGCTTCCGCATCCATTCGCTCCGCCAGGGAAAGGTGTATCTCGGCCGCTATCGCCTCGCCCTGCCGCTGCGCGTCCCGCTCGAGATCCTCCTCGCCGCCGGCGCGGCGATCGGGATGAACGCCCGGCTCGGCGTCCTCGCCATCAAGCAGTGACGGCGCCCCTCGACGTGCGTCGGACCGCGCGGGCGACGGGCTTCGCCTTGCTGGCGACCGCGCTCGAAAAGGGCGGCGCGATGGTGCTCCTGCTCCTCATCGCGCGCACCCTCGGGACGGAGGACTTCGGACGCTACGCCGCGCTCATGGCGCTGCTCGCGTTCGTGCAGCTCGGCGCCGAGCTCGGACAGGAGCCGGTGCTGGTGCGGCTGCTGTCGCAACGACCCGAGGGCGAGCGCGCGCAGCTGATCGACGGCGCTCTGGCGCTCCGTCTCGGGTGCACGACGCTCGGTGCGGGGCTGCTCGTCGCGGCCGGTCCGCGCCTGCTGCCCGGTGTCGGTGACGCGCCCGTCGTGCTCGCCGGCGCGGGGATCGTCGCCGGAAGCGCCCTCGGACTGCGCGCCGTCTTCCGTGCCGAGCACCGGCTCGAGCGGCTGTGCATCGTCGCGCTCGCCAACGTCGCGACGTTCGCCGTCGCGCTCGCGGCGGCGCGTGCGCTGCGGGTCGGGCTGTCGGGCGCCGTCGCCGCGTGGACGCTCGGGCAACTGGCGGCGTCGGTGGCGGCGCTCGCGCTGGCGCGACGGCGCACGTCCATCCGGCCGCGCTGGCGGCGCCCCGTCGCGGCCGCGCTCGCGCGCTCGGGATGGGCGCTGGCACTGAACGGCATCCTGCTGACGATCACCCTGCGCGTGGGGCAGCTCGTCGTGCTGCGCTTCACGGGTGCGGTGGAGAGCGGCTACCTCGCGGCGGGCTCGCGTCTCGCGGAGGCGTTCGCGCTGCTCCCGGAGTCGCTCATGCTGGTGCTCCTCCCGGTCCTGTCCGCGTATGACGTCGGCGCGCGCGCGGCGCAGCGCGAGCTCAGCGTGCGCGTGGTGCGTTGGCTCGGCGTCCTGGCGCTGACGGTCATCGTGGCGGTCTCCCTGGCGGCACCGGTGCTGGTCCGGGCGCTCTTCGGGGCGGCGTACGTGCCGGCGACGCCGGCGCTCCGCATCTCGATCTGGCTGGCGCTCCTCTCCGCCACCGGCTCGGTCTTCACCAACCTGCTCATCGCGCGCGGTCTCGAGCGTCTCCTGCTGGCGGTGAATGTCCTGACCTCGATCCTGACGGTCGGGCTCTCCGTCGCGATCGTCCCCGTGTTCGGCTTCGTCGGCGCCGCCGGCGTTTCGCTCGCGGCGAACGTGCTGTCACAGGTGATGCTGGCGGCGGCGCCGGTGACGCGGGGCGAGATCGTGGCGTGCGTGCGGCCGTTGCTGCGGCCGGCGCTGCTCGCGCTCGGGCTGGCGGTCGCGGGAACGTGGTGTCCGGGCCCGCCCCTCGTCGTCGCGGCCATCGGCACCCTGCTGTTCGTCGCGGCGAGCGTCCTCCTCGGCGCCGTCGCGGGCGATGATTGGGCGCTCGCGCGTCGCATGCTCGCCCGCTCCGGCGCGGCCCGCCTGGATTGACCGACCCGGAGGGGCTCAGTATGCGTCAGCCATGGGCCCACGGACCGCCAGCGGTCGATCGCCGCGGCATACGATCGTCGTCGCCGCCGTCGCGGCAGGAATGGGTTTCGTGCTCGCGAGCGGGCTGGTCTGGGGATACGCCATGCTCGACGCGTGGCGCGGCTTCGGCGACAACTTCCAGCTCGGCTACGTCGTCGGCTACCTCGACGCGGTCGCCCTGGCGAAACGGCACGACGTGCGCGCCTGGGTGCCGGTATACGCGCGACCGGACTACGAGCGCTGGCGGAAGCTGATGAACGAGTACTTCGCCGATCCGAAGAACGCGAACCGGCCGCTCGCCGACGGCATGGGGGCGGCGGGCAAGATCTTCCAGGACGAGACCTTGAAGGCGCTCAGGGAGCGCGCCGAGCGCGCCAGGCGCTCGCCCGGTCCGGTGCCGTCGGGCGCGCCCGCGCCGTCGCCTTGAGCCTGCGCGCCGCGCTCGCCGCGGTGGCGCTGTCCTGGCTCCTCGTCGCGCCGCCCGGCTGGGCCGTTCTGCGCCTCGCGGGCATACGCGCGGACCGCTTCACGCGCATCTGGGCTGGTCTGGCGCTGACCTCGATCGTCGGGCTCGGGCTGGCACGGGTCGGCTGGTTCGGTCTCCCCGCCCTGATCGCGATCCTCGGTGCCGTGACGCTGGCCGGAGCAGTGGCGCGGCAGCGCGCGTCGCTCGCGGGCGCATCCGGGCCGGCTGCGCCCCGCGGTTGCGCCGTCGTGGCGGTGGTCGCGGCGCTGGTCGTGCTTGCCTGGACCCTTCCACCCTACGACACCACCATCGCCGCCGCCGACTCCACCATGTACGTGAGCGCCGGCATCCACCTGGCCCGCACCGGCAGCGTCTCGGTTCCCGACACCGTGGTGCCGCTCGTGCCGCACGATGCGGCGACCGTGCTCTTCACCAGCCTCGGATGGCTGAACGCCGGTCCGTTCGTGCGCCTCCCGGGCGGCCTCCTCATGACGACCCTCGAGGCGGCGCGCGCCACGCCGGCGTTCTTTCCCCTGCTGCCCGTCTGGACGGGCGTGCTGGCGCTCGGAGGTGGCGCCGGCGCCGCCGGGCTCGTCGCTCCGCTTTCCACGGCCCTCGGCGTATGGGCCGTCGTGCTCTTCGCCGGCGAGACGCTGGGGCTCGCCGCGGCGCTGGCGACCGGGGCCGTGCTGGTCGCAAACTTCGCCGTGTGGTGGTTCGCGAAATTCCCGATGCCCGAGCCGCTGGCCCTCGCCGCGCTCTGGGCGGGGTTCACGCTGCTGCGCCGCGCCGGCGCCGCCGGTGACCGGCGTCTCATCGTTCTGGCGGGCGTCGTCCTCGGACTGGCGGGCCTGGCACGCACGGAGACGTTCCTCTTTCTCGCCGCGGCCGGTGCCCTCGCGTGGGCATGGCAGCGGCGGCCGGTCGGGATGGCCCCCCTGCTTGCCGGCTTCGGGCTCGTCGGGGTCATCGCGCTGCTGAACGGCGAAGGCTCTCCCAGCCACCATCTCGCGTATCTGCGGAACGATCTGGCGCTGCAGTATGGCGTCGCCTATCTGCGCGCGACCCGGTCGGGCATGCTCGGCACGCTGCGTGTCGCGGCCGCCGCCGCGGCCGCGATCGTCGTCCTCCTCCTGCTGGTCGGCGCGTGGCGCGGCCGCCGGGCGGACACCGGGGCGGCGCGCGGCATGCTGCGGGTCGCCGCCCCGCTCGCGCTGGCGGCGGCGGTCGCCGTCTACGTCCGGGTGGCGCTCAGCGTGCTGCCGTGGCGTGACCTCTCGTGGCTGGCGGCGTACTGCTCGTGGCCGCTGCTCGGCCTCGCCGTGGTCGGCGCCCCGCTCGTGTGGCGTCGCGGTGGCTTCGGCGTGCACGTCGCGGGGTGGGCATGGGCCATCGCGACCCTCGTCTTCGTGCTGAACCCGCGCGTCGCGCCGTATCAACCATGGGCGATCCGCCGCTTCCTGCCGCTCGTCATCCCCGGCGTCGCGGTCGCGGCGGGCGCGGCGCTCGCCTGGACCGCGGAGCGGCCGCGACGGTCGGCGCGGCTCGTCGCCATGGCACTGACCGGTCTCGTCGTCGGGCTCGAGTGCCGAGCGGTCCTCGATGTCCGCGGTAAGCCCTACTACGAGGGCAACCTCGCCGCCGTCGAATCGCTCGCGGCGCGCATCCCGCCGGACGCCCTGGTCGCCATCGACAGCACCCTCGCCGATCTCCAGCTCCAGGTCCCGCTCTGGCTCGTCGCCGGGCGCGAGACCCTCATGCTGCGCGGGGGCGGACAACGCTGGCAGGACGTGATGCACGGGCTGCTCGGGAGCGGCCGTCCCGTGATGTGGATCGGGAACGGGCACGAGGCGCCGCGCCGGACGGGGGACGTCGCGTTGCGGCCTCTCGAGCCGGATCCCGACCTCACGATCATCGTTCCCGACGCGCCGGCGGATACCCCGCCGGCGCGCAAGGTGACGCGGCTCGTGCCGCTGCGGCTCTGCGAGGTCGACGCGTCCTAGGTGCCTAGCCGGGTCCGGGCGTCGTCGTCGGTATCGGCGACTGCACCGGCAGCGTCGCCGGATCGATCCCCTTGCGCGCGACGTAGTCCTCGCGGCTGACGATCACCACGAGGAACGACACGCGATAGGTCTCGCCCTTCCCGTCCTTGCCGACGACGTAGGGCCTGTACGTGCCGGGCTTGTCGTAGGTATGCGCGACGACCTTGCCGGTCAGCGGCGGTGACCCGTCGCCCATGTCCCAGGCGTACGTGAAGGGCGGCGTTCCGTTCAGCGGCCTGGCGCCGAACATGATCGTCACCGGCGCATAGCTGAAATAGCGGTCGGCGTCGGCGTCGATCTCGAACTCCGTGCCCCAGGGCTTGTCGATGTCGTCTTCGTCGTCGTCGTCTTCGGCGTCCGCGGAGGGCGCCGGCGAGGGCGCGACGGCGGTGGTCGACGTGGGTTCCGCGGCGCGCGGGGAGGGAAGGACGGTGGCGTGAGGGGTCGGAACGGAGGCGGGTGGGGACTCGCTGCGTTGACACGCCGCCATGGCGGCACCGATCGCTACCACCAGCAGGATTCGCAGCCCCATTTCCCCTCCCCAAAATGAGGAGGCCATCCGTCGTGGACTGGACGGATGGCCTCGTCGAAACTCAGTGAGAAGGCAACCTTCTCACCTCGTCGGGAACCTACTGCTTCATGAATGTTCCGGTGTTCGCGAACGTGTCGCCGTTGATGTCCGTGATGGTGATCGACACCGTCTCGATGCTCGTGCAGTCGGGCAGACCCGGCTGGGTGATGCCGTTCAGCAGGGCGTCGGCCGACGTCTTCAGATTGGCCTTGCCGTCCGCAACGGTCAGCGGGAAGTTCGCCGGGAAGTCGGTGACGGTCATGTCGCCGCCCACCCGATCGTTGAAGGTCGCGCGCGCAGAGGTCGCGAGCGCGCCCGTGCCGTTCGCCGGACCGACGGCGTCAACCACGCCCTTCAGCTTGACCTTGACGTCGAGATCGGTCGAGTTGGCCGGAGTGATGGCGGGGTCCTTGGCGACCTTCTTGGCCTTGAACTGCACCTGGCCCTGGCCCTTCAATTCGTCCCACTGCCAGCCGGTCGCGGTGTTGCCGGCCTGTTCGCTGTAGGTCTCCGGCGGCTTGCACGTCGGGACGCCGCCTTCCGTCGTCGCGTTGGGCGAATTGCCGCCCGCGTTGCCGCACGACACGAATGCCTGGACGAAGTTCGACTGGAACTTGCCGGCCTTCTTCGGGTGCTCGAAAGCACACTGGGCCATCGCCACGCTGGCCGAAATGCCGACGACCAGAACAGCGGCTAGCCCGCCTAGCAAATGCTTCTTCATGGGTACCCTCCTTCGTAGGGGTGGTTGGTGATGGCGATCGACGCGCACGAAGGTGAGGTCCACGACACACCGGAGTTTCGTACGTGTGATCATCATCGGCTTTTCGTTCAGCGCTCAGCTCTCAGCTCTCGGAACCGCACCGCTCAGGCTCACTCCGCCGCTGGGACACGCGTGGATCCACCACGCACAGACGGGAGAGATTCACCCGAAAAGACACGATGCGAACTACTTTGGTACGGCACCTCTGGACGACTGATCCTGAATGTTGAGCGACTATAAGAGCCTCGCGTCTGCCTTGTCAAGGAGAAAGTTTCGCCACAACCTTGCGGAAAAGCTGGCATATCATGCACTCGTGCCACTCTCTAGCGAATTCGCATGGACGTCGAGAACGCGCGTCTGACAGCCGCGCGACACCCGAAACCACCCCGACCCGCCAACCTCGATGCCTCGGCCCAGGGACCCGACCTCCTCGCCGGCGTCCACGGCGTCTCTTCCGCCACCGTCCAGCGCCGCAAATCGTGACTTCGCAGACGAGGATCGAGCAAGCCACGTGCCCGGGAAGGTCGAGGATCTTCTCTCGATATTTCACGGACTTGACTATGGGACATGACGTGGAACGTCTTCCGGATCTGTCACTCAGCGCCATCTTTGCGCCGCGGGTTGCGATCCGGCTCGCCCTCGCGGGGACCCCCGTATATAACTTGACGCGATGAGGCGTATCCTCCGGGGTCTCGTCAGCACCGTGATCGCCGTCGTCCTGGTGGCGGAGCTGACCGCAAGAGTTGCCAACGTCGACGCGGCGCTCCCGCCCAACACACGTTCGGGCGAGCGGGTCCGGTTCGTCCCGGAGGAGATCCTGCCGCTGCTGCACCTGATCGAGGCCGAAGGCACCGGACGGATCGCGGCGGCCGAGCTGGCGCAGATCGTCCACAGCGAGAGCCAGGCCCTGCGCATCGATCCGCTCTACGCCCTCGCCCTGATCAAGATCGAGAGCGGGTTTCGCGCCGACGCCGTCTCCGCCCGGGGGGCGATGGGACTCCTGCAGGTGCGGCCGCTGGCGGCGCGCAGCCTCGCCGCGGCGCGTGCGGTCCGCCTCGGCGACCCGCGCACGAACGTCGCCGTCGGGCTGCGCTATCTGCGCCAGCTCGAGCGCCAGTTCGACGACGAGACCATGGCGCTCGCGGCCTACAACATCGGCCCGACGCGCGTCCGCCACCATCTGGAGCGCGGGACGCACGTGCCCCGTGCCTACGCCGAGCGCGTCCTGGCGACGTACCACGCGCTCGCCGCCGATCGCGCCGCCGGCGCGCCTCCGACGCTCGCCGCCGCCGACTGACGCGCGCCTCCTCGCTGCCCGGCGGACGTGGACCTCGTCGTCGCCGGAGCCGCAATTTTGCCCGCGTCGCGTCCGCGCGCGATAATCGACGCCGATGCGGACGCGGGGGATCGTCGCGGCGGCGCTGGCCGCGCTCGTCGCGTCGTGTCCGGGCGCGCGCGCCGTCACCGTCGACGATCTCCCGCCCGGAGGCAGCTATCGGGTGCAGGCGATCCGCATCGAGGGCGCGGGTGATCTCTCAGCCGGAACGCTACGGGATGCGATGCTCACGAAGGTGCCGCCCTGGTACCAGCCGTGGAAGCGCTGGCGGACGCGGGTGCCCTTCAATCCCGAGGTCTTCCTGACCGATCTCGAGCGGCTACGGACGGTCTTGCGCGAGGCCGGGTACTTCACCGCCACGGTCGACTACGACCTCGAGGTCGACGACGACCGGGTCACGATCGTGATCACGGTCGCCGAGGGGCCGGCGACGCGCGTGCGGGCCGTCGACGTCGTGACCAGCGACTTCACCCCGACGGACGCCGAGCGGCGCGCATTGAGGGACACGCTGCGGCTGCACGCCGACGACGTCCTCACCCAGGCCGCCTACGACGCGAGTCGCGCCGCGCTCGAGCGGTACTTCCAGCAGGCCGGATACGCCTACGTGCGCGTCGAGAAGGCGGCGACGGTGGACACCGCGAGCGCGCGCGCCGACGTCGCGTATACGATCACGCGCGGCATTCCGGCCGTGTTCGGCTCGACCGTCGTGCGCGGCACCGTCGCCGTCGCGGAGCGTCTCGTCACCCGCGAGGTGCAGTGGCGCGCCGGGGATCCCTGGGATCCGCGCAAGGTCGAGAAGACCCAGGCCAACGTCTTCGGCCTGCACCTCTTCCGCTCCGTGGCGGTGAAGCCCGCCGACCCCGAGGCGCGGACCGGCGTGGTCGACATGGCGATCACGGTCGCCGAGGGCCCGCCGCGCGAGGTGAAGATCGGCGTCGGCTACGGCCTCGAGGACGAGGTGCGGGGACAGAATCCGCTGGCAGCACTACGACTTCCTCGGCGGCGGCCGGCAGCTCGGCTTCAACGTCAAGGCGTCGTCGATCAAGCAGGAGGTCGCGGGGGAGTTCCGCCAACCGTACTTCCTCGCGCCGCAGCAGACGTTCGTCGCTCCGCTCACGCAGGAGCGCGAGGAGGAGCCGGGCTTCACGGTCGCGCGCGTCCGTTTCGCGCCCCGCATCGAGCGCCGGCTGCTGCCCGACGTCCGCGGCGCCCTCGGCTACAACATCGAGTACGACGACACGAGCAACGTCCCCGACGAGACGAAGGCGCGCATCGACGGCTACGAGGCGCGCGGGATCGTCTCGAGCGTCACCGCGCTCCTCGAGCGCAACACCGCGAACGATCTCCTCGATCCCCACGGAGGGAGCGTGGTCACGCTGAGCGGCGAGCAGGCCGGCGGACCGTGGGGCGGTGACTTCTCCTTCTATCGGCTGGTCTTCGAGGCGAAGAGATACGTGCCGGTGTTCGGAACCCGCGTGCTCGCGGGGCGCGTGCGCGTCGGGGGCGGCGACGGCTTCGGGCGCACGCATGATCTGCCGATCTTCCGCCGCTTCTTCGCCGGCGGGATCAACAGCACGCGTGGCTACGGGCGCTACAAGGTCGGACCGCTCACCGACGGCGGCGATCCGATCGGGGGCCGCAGTCTGCTGGAAGGCAATCTCGAGCTCCGCACCCCGATCCACGGCAACATCGGCGGGGTCGCCTTCGTGGACGTCGGCGAGGTGCGCGAGTCGCCCTTCAGCTACAATCTCGCCGACCTCCAGTTCGGTGTCGGGATCGGGGTGCGGTACCGGACGCCGATCGGTCCGCTGCGCCTCGATTTCGGCATTCCGCTCGAGCCGCATGGCGAGCAGCCCTGGCAGGTGCACTTCAGCATCGGACAGGCGTTCTGATGCGCGCCGGACGCCTCGTTCGTCGCGCGCTGCTGGTCGTGGCGGCGCTGGTCGTGGTGTCGGCGGCGACGGTCGTGCTGCTGGCACGCGCTCCCGCGTTCCACGAGTGGCTGCGGCGTCGCGTCGTCGCCGAGCTGAACGCCTCGCTCACCGCCGCCGCCGCGATCGGCGCGCTCGACGGCAACCTGCTCGACCACCTGGTCCTGCGGGACGTCCGCCTGGTCGCGGACGGACGACGGGTCCTGGCGGTGCGTCGCCTCTCCGTCCGCTACGATCTGCTGCGCCTGCTCGTCGGCCGCGGGCTCGTGCTGCGCGACGTCGAGATCGACGGCCTCGCGCTGACGCTGGTCGAGGACGCGCACGGCTGGAACGTCGCCCGTCTGATGCGCACCCAGGGCGAGCCGGGCCGGTCCGGGACGCTCGCGGTCGTGCTCGCCGATGCCCGCGTCGCCGACGCGTCGGTCAAGGTCGTCCGTCCGGCCGACGTCTGGCGCCTGCGCGACGCGCGGCTCGCCGGCTCGGCACGGTTCGGGCCGCGTGGCCAGTCGATCACGGTCGCGACGCTCTCCGGCGATCTGCCCGGCCGTCAGGTGCGGATCGCCGAGCTGAGCGGCACCGTGGCGCTGGACGACGACGCGGCGCGCGTCGGCGGCCTGCACCTCCGCACCGACGACTCGGAGCTGCGGGTCGACGCGCGCGTTCCACGGGGAGCGGACGGGGCGTACGACGTGACCGTCGACGCGCGCCTCGCGGCGGGGGAGGTGCGCCGCCTGGCGCGCAGCGCGGCGCCCGCGGCCGACCTCGCCCTGACGGCGCATCTCCGTGGACCGGCGCGATGGGCGGCGCTCGACGCCGTCGTGAAGAGCGCCGCCGGATCGATCGCGCTCGACGGCAACGTCGGGCAGGGCGAGCCCCCCAGCTACGCGCTGCGCGCGCGGCTCGAGGCGGTGGATCTCGCGGCGCTCCTCGGGCCGTCCCGGCCGACCACCGCCCTCACCGGAACGGCCGAGCTGAAGGGGAGGGGGCTCACGCTGGCCGACGGCGCGGCCAGCGCGAGCGTGGAGCTGCGCGACTCGACCCTCGTGGACCGCGCGCTCAGCCGGCTGAGCGCGCACGGCGAGCTCGCGGCGCAACGGCTGACGTTCGCCGCCACGGTCGCGCTCGACGCCGGCACCCTCGACGCCAACGGAAGCGTCGGGCTGACGGACGAGCGCTACGAGCTGCGCGGCAGCGCGACACGGCTCGACGTGGCGACGTTGCTCGGCCGCCCGGAGGCGCACACGCGGCTCACCGGCACGGCGTCGGCGGCCGGCAGGGGATTCGATCCGGGAACCACCGAGGGCGAGCTGCATCTGGCGCTGGCGCCGAGCATGATCGCGGGGCTCGACGTGGCGAGCGGGCAGGCCGACGTGCGTGCGACCGCCGGCCTGCTGACGGTCGACCGCCTGCGCCTCGACGCGCGCACCGCGACGCTCGACGCCTCGGGCACGCTCGGCCGCCAGGCGGACGCGCTGCCGTCGAGCGGGTCGTTGCGCTACGCGCTGCGCGCGACCGATGTCGCCCCGCTCGCGCGCCTCGCCCGCCTGGGTCCGCTCACGGGCAGCGTCGGGGTCGAGGGCACGGCCGGCGGCAGCCTCGACGCGCTCGCGCTGCGCGCCACCATCACCGCGCAGCACCTGGCGCGCGGCGGCGTCGAGGTCGGCCGCCTCGCGGGCGCGGTGACGGCGGACGATCTCGGCAGCCCGCGCGGGCGTGCCACGCTCGAGGCGCACGGCGACGCCATCCACGCCGCCGGGCGCCGCTTCGCCGCGGTCGACGTCCGGGGGAGCTGGCGGGCCTCCGGCGACGCGAGCGCGGCGGCGCACGTCGAGGTGCGCGCGCAGGAGGACGAGCGGCACCGCCACGAGGTGGTCGCCGACGCCATCCTGACGCCGGGCGAGCGGCGCCTCACGATCGGCGCCATGCGGCTCGATCTCGGCGACGAGACCTGGCGCGCGGAAGGGACGCCCGTCCTCGTGCAGCGCGGCCAGACACTCGTCGTGCGCGGACTGGCGCTGCGTTCGCGCGCCGGCGTCATGCGGGCCGAGGGGCAGGTCGGAACGATCGGCGGCCAGGATCTGACGGTCGAGGTCGGCGGTCTCGACGTCGCCGCGCTCGCGCCGCCTGCGAGGAATGCCATGAGCGGCCGCCTCGCGGGGACGGCGCACCTCGGCGGCACGGCGCAGGCCCCGACGGTCGAGGTCCATGCGGCGATCGCCGATCCGACGATCGCGCGGGTGCGCTACGAGCGCGCGGCCCTCGACGCGCGCATCGGCGGCGGCCGGGCGCAGGTCACGGCCCGGGTGGTGCAGTCGGCCGCGCGCGAGCTGACGCTCGACGCCACGTCGCCCCTGCGCGTGACGCTGGCACCGTTCGCGTACGCGAGCGCCGGGACGCTGAGCGGCTCGCTGCGGGCGCGCGACGTCGACCTGGCGTTGCTGGGGCCCCTGGTGCCGCAGGTGAGCGACGTCCGCGGCCGGCTCGACGCCGACCTGACCCTCGGCGGAACGCTCACCGCGCCCGACGTCCACGGCCCGCTCACCCTCGCCGGCGGCCGGGCGCACGTGATCCCGCTCGGGCTCACCTATGATCCGATCGAGGTTCGCATGGCCCTCGACGGCGCGGCGGCGACGATCGAGACGTTGCGGATCGCGAGCGGGCGGGGCGTGCTCACGGCCCGCGGCTCGGCGCGCGTCGCGGGTACGGGGTCGACCCTCGACGTTCACGTCCAGCTCGAGCGCTTCCCGCTCTTCGCCAATCAGTTCGGCGAGGGCGCCACCAGCGGCACCATCACCGTCACGGGGACGAGCGCCGCGCCGATCGTCGAGGGCGCGCTCACCACCGATCGCTTCGTGCTGCGCGTTCCGGAGACCCTCCCCGGATCCGTCCGCCCCCCGGATCCGACGATCACCGTCGTCGGACCCGGGGCGCCGCCGGCGGCGGCGCCGTCCGGGACGGTCGCGGAAGCGCCGGGCGCCGCCGCGCCGCGCATCGGCATCTACGAGCGCGCCGCGATCACGGTGCAGGTGGACGTGCCGAACAATGCCTGGATCCGGCGTTCGGATGCGGAGATCGAGCTGCGCGGCTGGATGACCGCGTGGAAGAAGCCGATGCAGCCGCTGGCGCTCGCGGGGGAGATCGACACGGTGCGCGGCTGGTATACCTTCCAGGGGCGGACGTTCACCGTGGAGAGCGGACGGGTGACGTTCACCGGACAGGACTTCGATCCCCTCCTCGATCTCACCGCCGTGCACACCGCCGGCGACTACACGGTCCGGGTGAAGCTCGGCGGCGTGCTGTCGAAGCCGACGCTCGCCCTGGAGAGCGAGCCGTCGCTCGACCAGGCCGACATCCTCTCCGTGCTGCTCTTCGGCAAGCCCGCGAGCCAGCTGAGCAGCGGCGAGTCGGCGGGCCTGCGCGAGCAGGCCATCGGCGTCGCGGGAAGCTACGTCGCGTCGGGGCTGCGCGAATCCGTCGCGGAGACGCTCGGACTCGACACGCTGCAGTTCGAGTCCGGAAGCTCTGGCGTGCAGAGCAGCTCCTTGACGCTCGGCAAGTACGTCGCCCCGGACGTGTTCGTGAGCCTGGCGCACCGCTTCGCGAAGCAAGGCGCGCAGGAGCTTCGCGTCGAGTACAGGATCACGCCGCACTGGAGCGTCGAGACGTCCGCCGACACGCTCGGCGACAGTGGGATCGACGTCTTCTGGAAGAATCGCTACTGAGGCGACGGGTCCACGCCATGCGGCGCCGTGCTCGACTATCGGCGCGAACCCGGGCATAAGCGGAACACCTTGCCTCCGTCACGTATCAAGAGGACGTCGACCACCGCGCGCCGGCCGCGCACCGCGGCAGCCAAGCCGGCGGCCGCACGGACCGGCAAGTCCGCCGGCAAGAGTCGATCCGCGAAGGCGGGGCCCGCCGCGAGCGCGGCCGAGCCGGGGTTGGACGCGGCGGCGGCGCCCGATTTCCTCGAGTTCCTGCCGCAGCGCCCCGCCGCCATGGCGCGCAGCGGCCCGCGGCACGCGGTGTTCATCGACGTGGAGAACACGAGCAGCGAGGCCGATCTCGGGCGCGTGCTCGAGGATCTCCGGATCGATCGCACGACCACCGACGTCACCGCCGTCGGCAACTGGCGCGTGGTCGGCCAGCACCTCGGGCGGATGCTGGCCCAGCGCGGCGCGCATCTGCTGCACAGCGCGCCCGCGCCGCGCGTGCCCGACTGGAGCGATCTCTGGATCGCGGTGACGGCGGGCATGTGGCTCGGGCGCGCGGCCCCCGGCGACTCGATCTGCATCCTCTCGGACGACCGCGCGTTCGACGCGGTCGGCGACGCCGCGTCGCGCCTCGGCGTCAGCTTCCGCCGCATCACGTATCGCTCTTCGGGCGCCGCGGCCGAGCGCGCGACCGAGCGTGCCGCCGAGGACGACCACACCGGTAGCCGGCGGCGGCGCCGCCGCCGGCGTGGCGAGGGTACCGGAGCCGGAGCGAGCACCGGCCATGCCCGTTCGCATCACCCGCCGGCGCACGCGGTCGCCCACGCGCCGGCGGCGCACGTCGCGGCCCCGAGCAGCGCCGAGGAGGAGCGGCACTCCGCCTCGCTCGATCAGATTCGCGGCACCATCTCGCGCCTCACGGCGGCCGATCCGGCGCGCGGCGTGAGCCTCGACGCCCTCACGGTCTCGCTCAAGGCCGAAGGCTTCCAGCGGCCGCCGGGCTCGCCGCGGCTCGTCACGCGCCTGCGGCGGATCAAGGACGTCGAGCTGCTGCCGAACGGCCGGGTGCGTCTCACCGGCGAGGCCGCGGAGACGGCCGCCGCGGCGTTCGACGACGTCGGAGGAGCCGCTCCGGTCGTCGCGAACGGCGGCGAGCCGGCGCAGGAGGCGGCCGACGGCGCCGCCGAGGGTACGGGCGGCGCGAAGCGACGCCCGCGCCGGCGCGGTGGCCGGCGTCGCGGCGGTCGCCGCCGCAATGCCGCGGCGCCGGGTCCCGAGGCCGGAGCCTAGCGCCGGGGCCTCGCGCGGTGGCGCTCGCCTATTCCGGGATGCCCGGCTCCGTCATGCGGAGCGGATCGAGGATGCGCGCGAGGGTCTCCTCCGGCAGCACGTTGCGCGCGCGCGCGATCTCCCGGACGGTCCTGCCGGTCGCGAACGATTCCTTGGCGATCGCTGCCGCCGCATCGTAGCCGATCACCGGGGCGAGCGCCGTGCAGAGCGCGAGACTCTGCTCGATCTGCGAGGCGCAGCGCTCCGCATTGGCGGTGATGCCGACGACGCAGCGGTCGGTGAACGCGCGTACCGCGTTGGCCATGATGCGGATGCTCTCGAGCAGCTGCAGCGCCATCACCGGCATCATCACGTTCAGCTCGAAGTTCCCCCCCTGGCCGCAGATCGTCACGGTCGCGTCGGCGCCGATGACGAACGCCGCCATCTGCATGACCGCCTCGGACATCACGGGGTTCACCTTGCCCGGCATGATGGAGGAACCGGGCTGCGTCGCCGGGAGGTTGATCTCGCCGAAGCCGCAGCGCGGACCCGAGCCGAGCCAGCGGACGTCGTTGGCGATCCTGGCGAGCCCGACCGCGGCGCTCTTCAGCGTGCCGGAGAGATGGACCACCGCGTCCTTCGCTCCCTGCGCCTCGAAGTGGTCGGTCGCCTCGCGGAAGGGCAGCGCGGCCTGCTCGGCGAGGATGGCCGCGACCCGCGCCGCGAACGACGGGTGGGTGTTGATGCCGGTCCCGACCGCGGTGCCGCCGAGCGCCAACTCCTCGAGGCCGTGCGCGGCGGTGCGCAGGCGCTCGAGCGCCTGCTCCACCTGACGCGCATAGCCGCCGAACTCCTGGCCAAGCCTGACCGGCGTCGCGTCCTGCAGATGGGTGCGGCCGATCTTCACGACGCGGTCGAACTCGACCGCCTTGCGGGTGAGCGCCGCGTGCAGCGCGCCGAGCGCGGGCAGGAGATCCTCCTCGACGGCGGCGCGCGCGGCCACGTGCATCGCCGTCGGGATCACGTCGTTCGACGACTGTCCCATGTTGACGTGGTCGTTCGGGTGCACCTTCGTGCGGAGGCGCGCCGATGCGAGCGCGGCGATGACCTCGTTGGCGTTCATGTTCGTCGAGGTGCCGGAGCCGGTCTGGAAGACGTCGACGACGAATTGCGCATCGTGGGCGCCGCTCGCGACCTCGTCGGCGGCGGCCTCGATGGCGGCGCCCACCTCCGGCGCGAGCAGCCCGAGCTCGCGGTTGACGCGCGCCGCCGCGCTTTTGATCCGGCCGAGCGCATGGATGAAGCGCCGCGGAAGGCGGTAGCCGCTGATCGGAAAGTTCTCGACCGCGCGTTGCGTCGACGCGCCATACAGCGCGTCCTTCGGGACGCGCATCTCTCCCATCGAGTCGCGCTCGATGCGCACCGTATCGTCGGGCATGTCGCTCCTCCCAGGATCATGCCCGGTGTAACCAACGGGCGTGGAGATTGCACGCCGCCCGCGCCGCTGCCGCCACAGCCACACGAAGGCCGCGACGTACGCCGCGAGCGCTCCGCCCGGAAGGCCGGCGCGGCGGAGCCTGTGCGGCGGGGGTGCGCGTACGCGTCGCCGAGTCCCGGCCCGCACGCCGTGAAACGGCGAGTCCACGTGCAGGATCACGGACATAGGCCGCCGCTCCGAGGCCGGGAGGAGCGCGTGTCGCGGGCGTCGCTTTGACGCTCGATGGACGCGGCCCTATAACGAAACCCCGTGGTCGCAGATCGGCTCCGCCGGTCGGTGGCCACGGTTTTTCGTTTTGGGAGAGCGCGCCGTTGTGTCCACCGATCGCCTACGCACCGTCGCCGTCATCCCGGCGCGCTACGACTCGACGCGGCTGCCGGGCAAGGCCCTCGCTTCGATCGGTGGGAGGCCGATGATCGAGCACGTCTATGCGCGCGCGCGCCGGGCGCGCGGCGTCGATCGCACGCTGGTGGCGACCGACGACGACCGCATCGCCGACGCCGTGCGCCGCTTCGGCGGCGAGGTCGTGATGACCGGCGCCCATGCCACGGGGACCGATCGCGTGGCCGAGGTCGCGGCCGCGCTCGACGCCGACGTCATCGTCAACGTCCAGGGCGACCTGCCGCTGCTCGAGCCGCAGGCGCTGGCGGCCTGCATCGCGCCGTTCGCCGACGCGAGCGTCGCCATGGCGAGCATGATGACGCCGCTGCGCGACGAGCGTGAATGGCGGAGCCCGCACGTCGTCAAGGTGGTGACCGACGCCGCCGGCTTCGCGCTCTACTTCTCGCGCAGCCCGCTGCCGTTCTGGCGCGACGCCGCACGCCGGGATCGGCCGCTCGGCGCGCGTCACATCGGTCTCTACGCGTAGCGCCGCGCGGCGCTGCTCGCGCTCGCGGCGGCGCCGCGCGCGGCGCTCGAATGCGCCGAGGAGCTCGAGCAGCTGCGCGCGCTGGAGCGCGGCAGTGCGGATCAAGATGGTTTCCGTTGACAGTGCCGGCCCGGAAGTGGATACACCGCGACGATCTCGAGCGCGTCCGGCACTTGGTGGAGGGCGGAGGGATGAGCGCGAAAGAGCGCCAAGACCAAGTTCATCTTCGTGACCGGCGGCGTCGTCTCCTCGCTCGGCAAGGGGCTCGCGTCGGCGTCGCTCGGCGCGCTCCTCGAGAGCCGCGGCCTCAAGGTGACGCTGGTCAAGATGGACCCGTACATCAACGTCGATCCCGGGCACGATGAACCCGTTCCAGCACGGCGAGGTGTTCGTCACCGACGACGGCGCGGAGACCGACCTCGATCTCGGCCACTACGAGCGCTTCGTCTCGACGCGGATGGCGCAGCAAGAACAACATCACCACCGGCCGGGTCTACCAGACGGTCATCGAGAAGGAGCGCCGCGGCGACTACCTCGGCGGCACGGTGCAGGTGATCCCGCACATCACCGACGAGATCAAGACGCGCATCGCTCGCGGCCGCCGAAGGCTTCGACGTGCTCGATCGGCGAGGTCGGCGGCACCGTCGGCGACATCGAGAGCCTGCCGTTCCTCGAGGCGGTGCGCCAGTTCCGCGCCGACCGCGGCCGCGAGAACGTCGCTCTACGTGCACCTGACCCTGGTGCCGTACATCTCGACCGCGCGCGAGCTGAAGACCAAGCCGACGCAGCACAGCGTGAAGGAGCTCACCGGCCTCGGCATCCAGCCCGACATCCTGCTCTGCCGCACCGACCGCATGCTCGACAAGAAGCTGAAGGCGAAGATCGCGCTCTTCTGCAACGTCGAGGAGAACGCGGTCGATCACCGCGCAGGACGTCGAGCTGCATCTACGAGCTGCCGCTCGTCTTCCACGAGGAAGGCCTCGACGAGCGCATCGTCGAGCGCCTCAACATCTGGACCGGCTCGCCGAACCTCGGACGCTGGAAGAAGGTCGTCGCGGTCGCGAAGAGCCCGAAGGAGCGCGTGCGGATCGCGGTCGTCGGCAAGTACGTCGACCTCGTCGACTCCTACAAGAGCCTGAACGAGGCGCTCGCGCACGGCGGCATCGCCAACGAGTGCGCGGTCGAGCTCGCAGTACGTCGACTCGGAGGCGCATCGAGAAGGAAGGGCTCGTCGACGCGTCCGCGACGCCGACGGCATCCTCGTGCCGATGGGCTTCGGGCCGCGCGGCACCGAGGGCAAGATCGCGGCGGTGCGCTACGCGCGCGAGGAGCGGGTGCCGTTCTTCGGCATCTGCTTCGGCATGCAGATGGCGGTGATCGAGTTCGCGCGCCACGTCTGCGGCCTCGAAGGGCGCCAACTCGAGCGAGGTCGACGCCGACACGCCGCATCCGGTGATCGACCTGATGACCACGCAGAAGGGGCTCACCCAGAAGGGCGGCACGATGCGCCTCGGCGCCTACCCGTGCGTGCTCGGCGAGGGCTCGCTCGCGCGCCAAGATCTACGGCAAGAAGCAAGATCTCCGAGCGCCACCGCCATCGCTACGAGTTCAACAACAGCCTACCGCGAGCAGCTCGAGGCGCACGGGATGCGGCTCTCGGGGCTCTCGCCCGACGGCACGCTGGTCGAGATCGTCGAGATCGCCGACCACCCGTGGTTCGTCGGGCTGCCAGTTCCACCCCGAGTTCAAGTCGCGGCCGCTGGAGTGCCATCCGCTGTTCCGCGGCTTCATCCGCGCGGCGCTGCAGCACAAGACGCGTGAGCACGAGACGCTGCCGCTCGGCGGCGTGCGCGCCGCGCGGCGATGACGGTGGCGCCGCCGGGCGGCGACGAGCCGGGAATGGCGCGGACGGTCGCCGTCGGTCGGTGACGTTCGGCGGCGGCGCGACCGCTCGCGCTGATCGCGGGGCCGTGCGTGATCGAGAGCCGCGACTCGGCGCTGCGCCACGCCGAGCGCCTGCGCGACATCGCGCGCCGCGCCACGGCATGCCCTACGTCTTCAAGGCGTCGTTCGACAAGGCGAACCGCACCTCGCGCGCAGCGTTTCGCGGACCGGGCATGGACGGAGGGCCTCGCGATCCTCGCCGAGGTGCGACGCGAGGTCGGCGTGCCGGTCCTGACCGACGTGCACGAGCGCGACGCAGGTCGCCGCGGTGGCGGCGGTCGTCGACGTCCTGCAGACGCCGGCCTTCCTCTGCCGTCAGACCGACTTCATCGCCGCCGTCGCGCGCAGCCGGCAAGCCGGTGAACATCAAGAAGGGGCAGTTCCTCGTCGCCCTGGGAGATGGAGCACGTGGTCGCGAAGGCGACGCGCCACCGGCAACCATCGCGTCCTGGTCACCGAGCGCGGCGCCAGCTTCGGCTACCACAATCTCGTCGCCGACATGCGCGCGCTGGCGATCATGGCGCGCTTCGGCTACCCGGTGATCTTCGACGCGACGCACAGCGTGCAGCTTCCGGGCGGCGCCGGGGGCGCGTCGGGCGGCCAGCGCGAGTTCGTGCCGGCGCTGGCGCGCGCCGCGGTCGCGGCCGGCGTCGACGGCGTCTTCATGGAGGTGCACGAGGATCCCGACCGCGCCGCGCAGCGACGGGCCGAACTCGCTCCGCCTCGCGGATCTGCCGCGGCTGCCTCGCGGCGCTCGATCGCGCCGTCGAGCCGGATCGTGAAGGCCGGCGTGAGCGCGTGACCCGGCCGCGCCGCGTCCTGCCGGCGCGGGGCGCGCGGCGAGCCTCGAGCACGCGCGCCGCGTGCTCGCGATCGAGGCGGCGGCGATCCGCGGCGCTCGCCGCGCGCCTGGACGACGCGCTTCGCGCGGGCGGTCGAGATGCATCGCCGCCTGCCGCGGCAAGGTCGTCGTCACCGGCATGGGCAAGTCCGGGCACGTCTGCCGCAAGATCGCCGCGACGCTCGCCTCGCACCGGCACGCCGGCGTTCTTCCTGCACGCCGGCGAAGCGCTGCACGGCGACCTCGGCATGGTCGAGCGGCAGCGACCTCCTGCTCGCGGTCTCGAACAGCGGCGAGACGGGCGAGATCCTCGAGCTGATCCCGATCGTGAAGCGGCTCGGCATGCCCGTCATCGCGATGACCGGGCGGCCGGACTCGACGCTCGCTCGCGCGGCCGACGTGGTGCTCGACGTGAGCGTCGCGGAGGAGGCGTGTCCCGCTCGGCCTCGCGCCGACCGCCAGCACCACCGCGACCCTGGCGCTCGGGCGACGCGCTCGCTGTCGCACTGCTGGAGCATCGCGGCTTCCGTGCCGAGGACTTCGCGGCCTTGCACCCCGCGGGCGCGCTCGGCCGCAAGCTGATGCGGGTCGGCGACGCTCATGCACCGCGGCGCCGAGCTGCCGCTCGTGCAGGAGGACACGCCCTTCAAGGATACGATCGTCGAGATGACCTCGAAGCGGCTCGGTCTCACCGGCGTGGTCGACCGGGCGGGCGTGCTCGTCGGCATCATCACCGACGGCGAACATGCGCCGCGCGTTCGAGCGCCTGCCAGACGTCCAGCGCGCGACGGCGCGCGGGCTCATGACGCAGGCGCGGCGCGAGACCATGACGGGACCGCCGAAGACGATCGACGCCGACGCGCTCGCGGCGCGCGCGGTCGCCGTCATGGAGCAGCACGCGATCACCTCGCTCTTCGTCGTCGACGCGACCGGCCGGCCGACTGGCGTCGTCCACCTCCACGATCTGCTGCGCGCGGGCGTGGTCTGATCGCGGGCCGTGGCCGCGGGTTCACGCAGAGCCGTGCCGGCGGGTCGGTCGACGGCCGCGGCAGAGGTCAGGGCGCGGGCGCGGCGCGTGCGGGCGGTCGTGTTCGGCGTGGACGGGGTCGTCACCGCCGACCGGGTCCTCGTCGACCCGCGCGGACGCCTCCTGCGCGGGCTCTCCCTGCGCGATGCGACGGCGCTCATGCTGCTCGCGCGGGCCGGCCTGCGCGTCGCGTTCCTGGCGGAGCGGCGCGCCGCGGTCGCGGCGCTGGCGCGGCGGCTGGGCGTGCGCACCGTGGTCGAGCGCGGCGCCACGGCGGCCTCGGCCGGTCGCCGGCTCTGCCGCCGCTGGGGCATCGACCAGGCCGAGCTCGCGTTCGTCGGCGCCGACCTCCTCGACCAGCCGTTGCTGGCGCTGGCCGGCCTGGCCGTGACCGTCGCCGACGGTGCGCGTGGCCTCGCCCGGCACACCCATCTGGTCACCGCGGCCGGCGGGGGGGCGGGGGCGGTCCGGGAAGTTGCCGAGCTGGTGCTGCGCGCCCAGGGAAAGTGGGCGAGCGTCGTCGGGGACAGCATGCGTTGAGCGCTGCCCCGCACTGCGCCGCCCTCCATCCCAATCCGTCCGATTTCACGGATTTACTACTAGAGAGGTCGATGGTATTGCTTTTGCATGCCACTCGATCCACGGGGTCTGTCCGGCCGCCAGCGAGCGCGCTGGGGACTCGGACTCGCGCTGCTCGTGCTCCTCGGGGGGCTCGGCGTCCAGCTCGCCCGCAGCCAGTGGCAACAGCACCTCCGCGGGCTGCGCAGCGCGCAGCTCGACTTCCTTCCCGCGGCGGCGCAGCGCATCGAGAACTTCCGCCGGGTGAAGATGGAGGGCGACCGCAAGGCGTGGGAGGTCGCCGCCCGGGAGGCGCAGTATTTCGAGGACGAGCAACAGGTCGCCGTCCAGGCCCCGGAGATGAGCTTCTACCTCAAAGGTGATCAGGGCGTGGTGTCCGTGCGCGGTGATCAGGGCAAGCTCTACCTGTCCGGACGCGACATGGACCGCGCCGAGCTCCAGGGCGGCATCGAGGTGCACTTCAAGGACTACGTCGTGAAGACCGATCGTGCCGTCTACGAGCGGGCCGCGGACACGGTGGTCTCGCCGTCGGCCGTCACGATCACCGGCAACGGCCTCTCGATCAACGGGGCACACATGACGGTCGAGATGGAGGCGCAACGGTTCCATCTCGAGGGCAACGTCCAGACGGTGCTGAAGCGGGGGGAGGCGGCCGGTGCGGGGGCCCTGTGAGCGCACGCTGCTCCTCGCGGTCGCGCTCGTGCTCGTCGGATGGCCGGCGATCGTGGCGGCGAAGAAGCAGCACGGCCCCGTGCCTGTCGCGCCCGGATCTGCAGCCGGGCCGCCGAACCAGATGGACTTCTTCCAGAATCTGTCCCTCGGCTCGAACAAGGAGCCGATCAACATCACGGCCGACGGGATGGAGCTCGACTACAAGGCCAGCGTGCTGACCTATTCCGGCAACGTGAAAGTGGTCCAGGGCGACGCGACGCTCACGAGCGATCGTCTGGAGATCACCTACGATCCCCAGGCGGTGCAGCCGGCCGCGTCGCCGGCACCCGGAGCGTCGCCGGGCGGCGCCCCTTCCGCCGCGGCGGCGGCCGCCGCGAGGGCGGGCGCGAGCGCCACCGACAAGATCAAGCAGGTCGTCGCCGAAGGGCACGTGCGGATGCAGCAGGGCGATCGCATCGCGGAAGGGCGGCGCGCGGTGTTCGACCAGGCGAAGCAGACCATCGTCCTGAGTGAGAACGCCGTGCTGCACGAGGGCCAGAACCAGGTCGCGGGCGACCGCATCGTCGTCTATCTGCAGGACCAACGGAGCGTCGTCGAAAGCGGATCCAACACGCGGGTGAGCGCCGTCTTCTACCCGAAGACCAGCGTCTCGAGCTCGCCGGGAGCCGCGCCCACGCCGCGCGCGGACGCGTCGCCGCGCGCCGGCGCCTCGGCGGCCGTGCAGCTCGGCCAGGAGGGACGCTGAGCATGGGCGAGAGCGTCCTCATGGCGGAGCGGCTCGACAAATCGTTCGCCGGCCGCCGCGTCCTGCGGGACGTCTCCGTGTCGATCAAGGCCGGCGAGATCGTCGGCCTCCTCGGGCCGAACGGCGCCGGCAAGACCACGAGCTTCTACATCATCGTCGGGCTGTTGCGGCCGGACGCGGGACGCGTCACCCTGGACGGGGCCGACGTCACCGAGCTCCCGATGTACCAGCGGGCGCGGGCGGGAATCAGCTATCTTCCCCAGGAGCCGTCGGTTTTTCGCAAGCTCACGGTCGAGGAGAACATTCTCGCCATCCTTGAGACTCTGCCGATTTCTGCCGAAGAGCGTCAGGTACGTTTGAGCGAGCTGTTGGAGGAGCTGAGCATCGCACATCTGGCCAAGAACAAGGCGTTCTCCCTCTCCGGCGGCGAGCGGCGCCGTCTGGAGATCACGCGGGCCCTGGTCATCTCGCCGGCGTTCATGCTGCTCGATGAGCCCTTCGCGGGCATCGACCCGATCGCCGTGCTGGACATCCAGAACATCGTGCAGCAGCTCAAGGAGCGCGGCATCGGCGTGCTGATCACCGATCACAACGTCCGCGAGACGCTCGGCATCTGCGACCGCGCCTACATCCTGAACGAGGGCGCGATCCTCGAGGAAGGTGTGCCGGCGCACATCGCGGAGAGCCGTCAGGCGCGCGAGACTCTACCTCGGCGAGCAATTCCGGCTCTGAACCATGGCGCTCGAGACCAAGCTCTATCAGAAGTTGACCCAGCAGCTGGTGATGACGCCCCAGTTGCGCATGGCCATCAAGATCCTCCAGGTCGGCCGCATGGAGCTGGAGGCGATGATCGTCGACGAGATGGCGCAGAACCCCGTCCTCGAGGAGGTGGCCGAGTCGGTCGAGGAGCCGAAGCTCGAGAGCGAGGTGCCGACGGTCGACGGCGCGACGCCCGCGACCAGCGACGAGTGGCAGCCGGAGACGGAGCCCGCCCCGGAGATGACGGCGGCGAACGCGCTCGGCGAGATCGACTGGAAGGACTACGTCGAGAACTACGGCAACGACTTCCACGGCGCGCCGGCCGGTAGCGGCGGCGAGCAGGACGACGACAAGCGTCCGGCGCTCGAGAACACGCTCGTGCGCACCAACTCGCTGGTCGATCATCTCACCTGGCAGCTGCGGCTGTCGGATCTCACCGAGGCCGAGCAGGCGATCGGCGGCATCATCATCGCCAACCTCGACGCCGACGGCTACCTGCGCTGCGCGCTCGAGGAGATCGCCTTCATGGCGGGAGCGCAGCTCGACGAGACCGAGCGCGTCCTGCGCCGTCTGCAATGCTTCGACCCGCCGGGCGTGGCGGCCCGCTCGCTCTCCGAATGCCTGCTGATCCAGCTGCAACAGAAGGGCCTCGGCGACTCGCTCGCGACGATCCTGGTGCGCGACCACATCTCCGCGCTGGAGGGACGCCGGTTCGACAAGCTGGCGCGCGAGCTCAAGGTCGGCATGACCGACATCGCCGACGCGGCGAAGGAGATCGCGACGCTCGAGCCGAAACCCGGCCGCGACTACGGCGACGGCGACATCCGCTACATCACGCCCGACGTCTACATCCAGAAGGTCGCCGACGAGTTCGTCGTCACCCTGAACGACGAGGGGCTGCCGCGGCTGCGCGTGAGCCAGTTCTATCGGCGGGTGCTCGGCCAGGTCGGAGACGTCCGAGGCCAAGGGGTACATCCAGGACAAGATGCGGGCGGCGGCCTGGCTCATCAAGAGCATCCACCAGCGGCAGCGCACGCTCTACATGGTCACGCAGTCGATCATCAAGTTCCAGCGCGAGTTCCTCGAGCACGGCGTCTCGCACCTCCGGCCGCTGGTGTTGAAGGACGTGGCCAACGACATCGGCATGCACGAGTCGACCGTCAGCCGTGCGACCGCCAACAAGTACGCCCACACGCCGCAGGGCATCTTCGAGCTCAAGTATTTCTTCACCTCGAGCCTGCGGAGCTCCGACGGCGAGGACGTCTCGGCGGAGAGCGTGCGCAAGAAGATCCGCGAGATGATCACCAGCGAGGATCCCAAACGGCCCTTCAGCGACCAGTGCATCGCGGAGCGCCTCGCCAAGGACAACATCGACATCGCGCGGCGGACGGTCGCCAAGTACCGCGAGCTGATGGGCATCCTGCCGTCGTCGAAGCGCAAGCAGTTCTTTGGCACCTAGCCCCGCGCGGCTACGCCGCGCGACGACCGTCGACGAGCGCGCGCGTGGGCGTCCCCACCGGGAGTGAGCACGGCAGCTCCGGCCCCCGACCCCCTTGTTGATGAATGTCGAGATTCCGAGGGTCTGCCTGGCGGGTGTGAATCCGGCGGGCTGACTGGCTATACTCGTCGATGCGCGTTGGCGCCGATGATGGAGGTGGGTGCATGGAAGTGAGTGTGACGTTTCGGCACATCGAGGCGACGGAGGCGCTGCGGCAACACGCGGAGCGGCGCGTGGAGCGCCTCGCCAAGTATCTGCACCGTCCGATCGATGCCCACGTGGTGCTCTCGGTCGACGAAGCGTCGGCACGCCGCGGAGATCATCCTGAACGCCGATCGGACGACCTTCAACTGCAAGGAGGAGACGACCGATCTGTACTCGGCGATCGACCTCGCCGCCGACAAGCTCGAGCAGCGGGCGCGCAAGCACACGAGCAAGATGAAGAGCCACAAGGTGCCGGCGCCGGTATCGCGGCGCCGGGCGGCCGAGCTGCCCGTGCCGCCGCCGGAGCCGAGCGGCGCGCGGGCTGCGGATGGACGTCATCCGCGCCGAGACCTTCCGGCGCCGCAAGGGGCCCGACGTCATCAAGACGACACGGCTGCCGGTGAAGCCCATGTCGGTCGAGGAGGCGGTCATGCAGATGGACCTGATGAGCAACGAGTTCTTCGTGTTCCGCAACGCCGACACCGACACGCTCTCGCGTCGTGTACCGGCGCAAGGACGGCAACTACGGCCTGATCGCGCCCGAGCCGTCCTGACTTTTGCCCCACGGGGGCGCCTCGGGTATACGCGAACGCAACCGACGATGAAGATCACCGAAATCCTCGCTCCCGAGGCCATCCTCCCCGACATGCGGGCCACGTCGAAGGCGGAGGCGCTCGAGGAGCTTGCGGGCGTCGTCGCGAAGCGCCATCCCGGGATCGATCGCGAGCGGCTCGTCGAGGTGCTGCACGAGCGGGAGGAGCTCGGCTCGACCGCCATCGGCGAGGGCATCGCCATCCCGCACGGCAAGCTCCACGGGATCGGCGACGTCGTCGCGGTGTTCGGCCGCAGCATGAAGGGCGTCGAGTTCGACTCGCTCGACGGCGGGCCGACGCGGCTCTTCTTCCTGCTGGTCGCCCCGGACGACTCGGCGGGGGTGCATCTGAAGGCCCTGGCGCGCATCTCGCGGCTGCTGAAGGACCGCGACTTCCGCGCGCGTCTGTTCGAGAGCCAGGACCCGGACGCGCTCTACGCCGCGATCCGCGAAGAGGACGCCAAGTACTGACGACGGCGCGTCGTCGACGCAAGCGCGGCCGGCCCTCGCATGCTAGACTGACGTCGTGGTCACGGTCGGCGAGCTGATCGAGGCGCGGGGCGAGGCCTGGAACCTGAGCGTGCTGGCGGGGAGAGCTGCGCTCGCCAACACGATCAGCGTGCCGCGCATCCAGAAGCCCGGGCTCGCGCTGGCGGGGTACCTGCCGCAGATCCATCCCGAGCGGGTCCAGGTCGTCGGCAACACCGAGCTCGGGTATCTCCGCACCCTGGCGCGGGCGGAAGCCAGGCAGGCGGTCGAGCGGGTGTGCTCGCAGCGCATCGCGTGTTTCGTCGTCACCAACGGGGCAGTGCCCCCGGACTACTTCGTCGAGGTCGCCGCGCTGTACGAGGTGCCGCTGCTCACCACCTCGCTCAAGAGCTCCGAGCTGATCCGCAAGCTGACGACATGGCTCGAGGAGCGCCTGGCGCCGCACGTGCTGCTGCACGGCACGCTGGTCGAGGTGCACGGGCTCGGCGTGCTGCTCTTCGGCAAGAGCGGCATCGGCAAGAGCGAGGCGGCGCTCGATCTCGTCTCGCGCGGGCATCGCCTGGTCGCGGACGACGTCGTCGACGTGCGGCGCACCGCGGTCGACCGGATCGTCGGCCGCGGCGCGGAGCTCATCCGCCACCACATGGAGATCCGCGGCCTCGGCATCATCAACGTGCAGGACCTCTTCGGCATCCTCGCCACGCTCCGCGAGAAGGAGGTGCAGCTCGTGGCGGAGATGATCGAGTGGGCGGCGGAGGACAGCACCGACCGGCTCGGGCTGGAGGACGGGACGCACGCGATCCTCGACGTCACGCTGCCCATGGTCCGCATCCCGATCCGGCCGGGGCGCAGCATCGCGACGATCATCGAGGTTGCGGCGCGCAACCACGTCTTGAAGGGCCTCGGCCGCCACACCGCGCGCGAGTTCGCGGCGCGTCTCGACGACGAGATCGCCCGTCGGCGCGGCATCGCCCTGGTCGGGGAGCGCACGGCCGGTGCGGGCGCATCACGCGTGACGGCACGGGGGCGTGAGCGCGGCGGTGGTGCGTGAGGGACATGGCGCTGCAGGTCGTCATCGTGACCGGCCTGTCCGGCTCGGGGAAGAGCACCGCGATCCGCGTGCTCGAGGACCTCGGCTTCTACTGCATCGACAATCTGCCGGTGGTACTGACGCCGAAGTTCATCGAGCTCTGCCAGAACTCCGACGAGCAGATCAGCCGCGTGGCGCTCGGCATCGATCTGCGCGAGCGCGCCTTCCTCGGCGACTATCCGGCCGTGCTCTCGACGACATCCGGCGCGCCGGCCACAAGGTCGATATCCTCTATCTCGACGCCGCCGACGACGTCCTGGTCCGCCGCTTCAGCGAAACGCGCCGGCCACATCCGCTGGCCGAGGGGACCAACGTCGCGGCCGGTATCCGGCGCGAGCGCGAGAAGCTCGCCGGGTTGAAGGAGATGGCCGACCGCATCATCGACACCTCCGCCTACACCGTGCACCAGCTGCGCGACGAGCTGCGCGGGCTCCTCGGGGTCGTGAGCGGCGGCGAGGAGGCGATGCGGGTGTTCCTGGTGTCGTTCGGTTACAAGTATGGCTTGCCGACCGATACCGATATGATCCTCGACGTGCGCTTCCTGCCGAATCCGTTCTTCATCGACGAGCTGCGCACGCTCGACGGCACCAGTCCGGCGGTTGCGCGCTACGTTCTCGAGCGCGGCGAGACCCAATGTTTCCTCGAGCGTACGATGGCGCTGCTCGACTTCACGCTGCCGCTCTACGAGCGCGAGGGCAAGCGCTATCTCACGATCGGCATCGGGTGTACGGGCGGGCGGCACCGGTCGGTGGCGATCGTCGGCCGAGCTCGAGCGGCGGCTTGCCGGTCAGGGGTATCCGGTGACGGTCCGGCACCGCGATAGCGCGCGTCCATGAGGGACGCGTGATCGGCATCGTCCTCGTCGGGCACGGCGCGCTCGCGCCCGCGATCCTGCGCAGCGTCGAGAGCGTGCTCGGCCATTCCGTGCCCGGCATGGTGGCCGTCGGCGCCGCCGCGGACGATACGCTCGAAAGCCTGAAGGAACGGATCGGCGCGGCGGCGGCGTCGGTGGACGACGGGCAGGGCGCCATCGTCCTCACCGACATGTTCGGCGACTCCGCGACCAACGTCAGCGTCGCGCTGGCGCGCCACGCGAACCTGCAGATCGTGACGGGGGTGAACCTGCCGATCCTGTTGAAGGCGATCTCGGCGCGGCACTCGATGACGCTCGAGGATCTCGCCGAGTTCGTCGTCGACTACGGGCGCGACCACATCCTCCGCGTCGGGGCGGGGGCGCCGATCGTGCCCGGCCGCGGCGGCACGCGGGAGCGGTGATGCAGAAGGAGCGTCTCGCCGACGGCACGATCCGCGCGCAGGTCGACATCGTGAATCGCCTCGGCCTGCACGCGCGCGCGGCGGCGCGCTTCGTCGAGACGGCGGCCCGGTTCGCCGCCGAGGTGACGGTGGCCAACGGCGACGAGTCCGTCTCGGGGAAGAGCATCCTCGGCCTCATGATGCTCGCGGCCGCCGAGGGCACCACGCTCACGCTCGCGGCGAGGGGCGCGGACGCCGAGCAGGCCGTCGACGCCATCGCCGATCTGATCGCGCACAAGTTCCACGAGGGGCAGTGAGCGCGGCGGCGGCCGGTGAGCCGGCAGGCCGTCTGCGGCGGTGCACGCGGCCACGTTCCCCATCGGGGCCGCTACGGCCGCTGCGTGGTGCCGGCGCGGCAACCGATCCCGCCTTGACCCCTCGCGAGAGGTGTCGATATAAGTTCAAGTTCGAAATCCCTTGGCCGTGTCTCGCCCCGGAGGAAGCTCATGCCGTTGAAAGATTTCCTGTTCACGTCCGAGTCCGTGTCCGAAGGTCATCCGGACAAGATGTGCGACCAGATCTCGGACGCCATCCTCGACGCGCTGATCACCGACGATCCGAACTGCCGGGTGGCCTGCGAGAGCCTGGTGAAGACGGGCATGGCCGTCGTGGCGGGGGAGATCACCTCGCACGCGGTGGTGCCGTACGCGGACATCGTGCGCCAGACGGTGCGGGAGATCGGCTACACCTCGTCCGACATGGGCTTCGACGCCGACACGTGCGCGGTGCTGATCGCCGTCGACCGGCAGTCGCCGGACATCTCGCAGGGCGTGACCGAGGGCGAGGGCCTGCACAAGGAGCAGGGCGCCGGCGACCAGGGATTGATGTTCGGCTACGCCTGCGACGAGACCGACGAGCTCATGCCGTTCCCGATCCACATGGCGCATCATCTCGTCGAGCGGCTCGCCGAGATCCGCAAGTCGAACACGATGTCGTTCCTCCGTCCCGATGCGAAGTCGCAGGTGACGGTGGAGTATCGTGATGGTCGACCGGTGCGTATCGATTCGGTCGTGGTCTCGACGCAGCACTCGCCCGACGTGTCGCACGCGACGCTCAGCGAGGCGATCACCGAGGAGCTGATCAAGAAGACGATCCCCGCCGAGTACCTCGACGCCAAGACGCGCTACCACGTCAATCCGACCGGTCGCTTCGTCGTCGGCGGGCCGATGGGCGACTGCGGCCTGACGGGCCGCAAGATCATCGTCGACTCCTACGGCGGCTACGGGCGTCACGGGGGCGGGGCGTTCTCGGGCAAGGATCCGTCGAAGGTCGATCGCAGCGCCGCCTACATGGCGCGCTACGTCGCCAAGAACGTGGTGGCGGCCGGACTCGCGTCGCGCTGCGAGGTGCAGCTCGCCTATGCGATCGGTCTCGCCGAGCCGCTGTCGGTGCTCGTCGATACGTTCGGCACGGGGGTGATGGACGAGGGCAAGATCGCGGCGCTGCTGCGCGAAGCCTTCGATTTCCGTCCCGCGTCGTTGATCAAGACGCTCGATCTGAAGCGGCCGATCTATCGCCCGACCGCCGCCTACGGGCACTTCGGGCGCCACCCGCGGAACGGCCTCTTCCCGTGGGAGCGGACCGATCGCGCCGACGAGCTGCGGCGCGCCGTCGGCCTGCAGCCTGCGGCGCGATCCGCCGCAGCGCGCTGAGCCGGGCCGGGTTCCCCGCCCTGCGCTGCGTGGTCGCACGTCAGGTGCGGAGACGGATCCGCCCGCTCGACGGGCGCTGCTGACACACCGGCCCCGTCGACTGTGCCGCCGGCGCCCGCGCCGCGCGCAGCCGCGGATGCCGCGGGCGCCAGGGATCCACGCCGGGAGCCAGTCCGGCGCGCCTGCCGCTCTCCCTAGCGGATGCTGGCGCGCCGCTTGCTGCGCTCCCGTTCCCGTGGAGTCGAACGCGGAGGGGCCGACGGCGCAGATTGCGCGCCTGACGGAGGAGAACGTCCAGCTGCGCGATGCGCTCGCCCGTTCGGCGGCGCTCATGCAGCGGGCGAACCGTCTCGCCTCGCTCGGCGTCCTGAGCGCCGGCCTGGCGCACGAGATCCGCAATCCGCTCGTCGCCATGCGCACCTTCGCGCAGCTTCTTCCCGATCGTTGGCAGGACGAGGAGTTCCGCCGGGAGTTCGCACACGTCGCCGTGGCCGAGGTCGATCGCATCGAGACGCTGGTGCGCGAGCTGCTGCACGTGATGCACGAGTCGGCGCGCGACGGCGAGGCCACGGCGCCGTTGCCGCGCCATGAGACGCGCCCGGTGGCGCCGGCCACCAGCTTCGCGGCGACCGTCGAGTCGCTGTTGCCGCTGCTGCGCCTCCAGGCCCTGCGCAAGGGCGTCGAGCTCGTTTTCGAGGCCGGCGATCCGGTGCAGGTCGTCGCGGAGCCGTTGCGGCTGCGGCAGGTCGCCATGAACCTCGTCCTGAACGCGATCGACGCCACCCCCGAGGGCGGGTCCGTCGCGGTGATCTGCGGTGAAGGACGGCGGGGCACCACCAGCCGGGCGACCCTCTGCGTGCGCGACTCCGGACGCGGCATCGCGCCGGCCGATCTGCCCCACATCTTCGAGCCGTTCTTCACCACGCGGGAGGACGGCACCGGGCTCGGCCTGGCGATCACGCAGCAGATCGTGCGTACGTGCGGCGGCTCGATCCGGGCCGAGAGCACGCCGGGTGGCGGCGCGACGTTCCTCGTGGACCTCCCCGTGGCCGATACGGCCGGCTTGACCGCCGCCCCTTCGCCGCGTAGCGCCGCCCCCTCCGCCGCGTAGCACCAGCGCCGGCGCGGGTTTCCGATCCGCGCGCGCCCGCTCGGCGTACGTCCGTACGGGACACCTCCGTTTCGGGGCCGGCGGGCGGCGTTGTTCTCGGTCGGTGCCGAGGCTAGATTGGGTGCTCGGGCGCCGGACCGGCGCGCGCGATCGTCGAAAGGAGCTCCACCGCATGAGCTACGAGAACGTCGTCGTCGCCCGCGATTGCGAGGCCATCCAGATCCCGCACGGCAACGTCGTGACGATCCCGAAGGACACCCTCGCGATCGTCACGCAGTCGCTCGGCGGCACGTACACGTTGCAGATCCCGAGCATGGGCGGGCTGTTTCGCGTGTCGGACAAGGACGCGGACGCGATCGGCAGGGAGCGGCCGACGACGCCGGCCGGGACGACGCCCGCGGCGGCGGGCGAGGTCACCCAGGATGCCGTGTGGGGGGAGCTGCGCAACGTCTACGATCCCGAGATCCCGGTGAACATCGTCGATCTCGGCCTGGTCTACGACCTGGCGATCGAGCCGTTGGCCGAGGGCGGCAGCAACGTGCAGGTGGCGATGACGCTCACCGCCCAGGGCTGCGGCATGGGTCCGTCGATCGCGATGGACGCACAGCGGCGGATCGAGTCCCTGCCCGGGGTCGGCGAGGCGCACGTGCGGGTCGTCTGGGATCCACCATGGAATCCCAACATGATCTCGCCGGAGGGTCGCGCCAAGCTCGGGATGGCCTGAAACCGTCGGCGAAGACCTGACAGACAGTCCAGGGAGGGGCGCTGCGGTGTCGATGACCGACCGCGATCGCTACGCCGCACTCGAGTGGTTCCGGCGGAACCGGGCGCGCTCGCGCGCGCTGTTCGCTGCGGTCGAGCCCGAGGCCTTCCTCGAGCGGCCGATCGCGCTGCGGCACCCGATCGCGTTCTACGAAGGGCATCTTCCGGCGTTCAACTACAACACCTTGCTGCGTCGCGGTCTCAAGCGTCCCTCCCTCGACGCCGAGCTCGAGGTGCTGTTCGAGCGCGGCATCGATCCTCTCGATGAGCTCGCGGCCGCGGGTTCGGGCCGTGTCGCGTGGCCGGGGCGCACCCGCGTGCAGGCGTACGCCGCGGCGGCCGACGAGGCCGTTGCCGATGCGATCCGTCACGCCGACGTCGATCGCGACGACGACCCCGTCCTGCGCGGCGGGCTCGCGCTGTACTCGATCCTCGAGCACGAGGCCATGCATCACGAGACCCTTTTGTACATGCTGCACCAGCTTCCCTACGCGCACAAACGTCCGCCCGCGAGCCGGGAGCCCTCGTCCCCCGCCTCCACCGGCGCGCCGCCCGCGCGGCAGGTGGTGCGCATCCCCGCCGGCACCGCGAGCCTCGGCGCCGACCCGGCGAGCGGGACGTTCGCGTGGGACAACGAGCTCCCCGCGCACCGGGTCGACGTCCCGGCGTTCGCGATCGACGTCCGCAACGTGACGAACGAGGACTATCGCGAGTTCGTCGACGCGGGCGGCTATGCGCTGCCCGAGTACTGGGACGCCGCGGGATGGACGTGGCGGGCACGCCACGGCATCCAGCATCCGGCGTTCTGGGCGCGCCGTGGCGGGCGGTGGTACTGGCGCGGCCTGTTCGCCGAAGTGCCGTTGCCCTCGGCGACGCCGGTGTACGTCAGCCACGCCGAGGCCTCCGCGTATGCGCGTTGGAAGGGACGGCGGCTGCCCACCGAGGCGGAGTTCCATCGCGCCGCGTTCGGCACGCCCGAGGGCGACGAGCGGCGGTCGCCCTGGGGCGACACGCCTCCCGATCCGACGCGCGCGCGCTTCTGGAGCGACGCCGACGCGCTCGACCGGGCGGGCGCCGTCCTGCTGCCGTCGTTCGAGCCGGCGCCCGTCGGCACCTTTCCCGCGGGGGCGAGCGCATGGGGCATCCACGACCTCGTCGGCAACGGCTGGGAATGGACGGCGTCGGTGTTCGCGGGCTTCGCGGGGTTCAGGCCGTCGCCGGCATACCCGGGGTACTCCGCCGACTTCTTCGACGGGCAGCACTACGTGATGAAGGGCGCCTCTCCCGCGACCGCGACGCCCTTCCTGCGCCGCAGCTGGCGCAACTGGTTCCAGCCCCACTACCCGTATCCCTACGTGGGCTTCCGGCTCGCCGCATGAGCAACGCGCTCCGCCATCCGCTGGCAGACGCCGTGGCGCGCGGGCAGCGCGCGGACATGGGGCACGATCGTCTCGCCAGCGACGCCGCCGCTGCCGCCGGCGGGTCCCCGAGCGCCTTCGCCGCCGACGTGGCGTACGGCTTGTCGCTGCGGCCGAAGCGCCTGCAGCCGCGCTACTTCTACGACGCGCTCGGGTCGCAGCTGTTCGAGGCCATCTGCGCGCTGCCGTGGTACCGCATCACGCGCGCCGAGCGTGAGCTGCTGGCGCGCCACGCCACCGCGATGACCGCCGCGCTGCCCGATCTCACGACGGTCATCGAGCTCGGCTGCGGCAGCGGCGAGAAGATGGCGCTCCTCCTCGGCGGGGTGCCGCGTCGTCCGTGGCCGGTGCGGGTGCACCTGATCGACATCTCGGGGACGGCCCTCCAGCTCTCGGCGCGCACCGTCGGCGCGTTGCCGCAGGTGAGCGTCGTCACCCACCGTGTTCCGTACGAGGTGGGGATGCGCCAGGCGGCAGCCTCGCGGTTGCGTCACGGCACGACGCTCGCGCTCTTTCTCGGCTCGAACATCGGCAACTTCGATCCCGTCGAGGCCGACGGGTTCCTGGGAGGCGTCCGGCGCATGCTGCGGCCGGGCGACGGTCTGCTGCTCGGCGTCGACCTCGTCAAGCCGGAGCCCGAGCTGCAGCTCGCCTACGACGATCCGCTCGGGGTGACCGCCGCCTTCAACAAGAACGTCCTGGTGCGCATCAATCGCGAGCTCGGTGGCGCGTTCGAGCTGACGGACTTCGCGCACCAGGTACGATGGGACGCGGTCGCGTCGCGAGTGGAGATGCATCTCGTCTGCCGGCGCGCGGTGCGCGTGCCGATCGTCGCCGCCGACGTGACCGTCGAGCTCGCCGCGGGCGAGAGCATCTGGACGGAGAGCTCGTACAAGTACACGCCGGCCGGAATCCGGGCGCAGGCGGAGCGCGCCGGCTTCGACGCCGCCGGGCAGTGGATCGACGCCGCCGCCGGGTTCGCCGTCACCCTGTTCCGCGCACGCTGAGCGGCGCCGCGAACCCGGTCGGGTGGCTCAGATGAACGCGGCGAATACCGCGTCGGCGACGAGCAGGCCGCGCTCGCTCAGCGCCAGGCGGCCGCGGCGTTCGACGAGGATGTCGTCGCGGCGGAGGTCCACGACCTCCGGATGCACGTCCTCGATCGGCGCGCCGAAGCGGGCGGCGAACGCCGCGGGATCGACGCCGCGCAGCTCGCGCAGGCCGAGAAACATGAACTCGCTCGCGGCCGTCTCGAACGACAGCGTCTCCCGGCTCGCCACCGCGTCTCCGCGGCGCACGGCGGCGACGTAGCGGTCGGGCAGACGCTCGTTCGACCAGCGGGCTCCGAACGCCGGCGTGCGCGCGTAGGAGTGCGCGCCGGCGCCGAGGCCGAGGTAGTCGGTGCCGCGCCAGTAGCCGATTGTGGCGCGCCGCGCGGCCCGGGCGCGCGAAGTTGGAGATCTCGTACTGCTCGTAGCCCGCCGCCGCGAACGCCTCGCGTGCGTGCTGATACATCCACAGCTCGTCGTCCTCGCCGAGCGGGGCGAGCGCGCCGCGCGCCCGCAGGGTGTGGAACGGCGTGCCGGACTCGTACGTCAGGTTGTACGCGGACACGTGCTCGGGGGCGAAGGCCAGGATCTCGGCCACGTCGGCGGCCCAGTCGTCGCGCGACTCGCCGGGCACCGCGAAGATGAGATCGAGATTGACGTTGTCGAACCCCGCGGCCCGGGCGGCGGTGAAGGCGGCGCGCGCGTCGTCGGCGGAATGCACGCGGCCGAGCGTCCGCAGGAGCGGCGGCCGGAAGGACTGCATGCCGAACGAGACACGATTCACCCCGGCGGCGCGAAAACCCGCGAGGCGACCGCGCTCGACGCTTCCCGGGTTGGCCTCGAGCGTGATCTCCGACGTCGGACGCGAGCCGGCCGCGCGCCGCGATGCCCTCGAGGAGGCGTCCGATCGTCGACGGCGCGAAGAGCGACGGGGTGCCGCCGCCGAAGAAGATCGTGTCGAGCGTGACGTCGCTCCAGGGCGGCCCGCCCGCGTACGCGCCGAGCTCGGCGAGCAGGGCGTCGGCGTAGGCGTCCTCCGGCCACGTCGCGGCAGCGTAGGAATTGAAGTCGCAATACGGACACTTCGCCTGGCAGTACGGGATGTGCACGTAGAGCGATGCCGGGCGGCGGACGTCGGTCATGCGGACACGGACGGCGGGAGAGCGTGCAGCGCATCCGGAAGCTCGAGCACCGATCCGACGACCGCGTCGACGCCCGCGCTCGCGGCCGATGCGGCGTCGGCGCCGGTGACCCAGACGGTCCGCATCCCGAGTGCGGCGGCGGTGCGCAGATTGTCGAGACGATCGTCGATGGCGAGACAGCGCCGTGGCGGCACGCCGAGCGCCGCGAGCACGTGCTCGAACGCCGCGCGTTGCGGCTTCGGCACATAGCGTACGCGCTCGAGGCTGAACACGTCGGCGAAGCAGTGGCGGACGCCGAGCCGCGCCAGCACGCGCTCGGCGTGGGGGCCGGAGCCGTTGGTGAACACGATCTTCTCGTGCGGCAACGCGCGCAGCATGGCGAGCAGATCGGCGTCGGGCGCGAGCAGGGCGTCGATGTCGATCGCATGGACGTGTGCCAGGAAGTCGTCGGGGGCCACCGCGTGGTAGCGCATCAGGCCGTTCAGGGTCGTGCCGAGCTCCTCGCGGTAGCGGGCGCGCAGCGCGTCCGCCTCGTCGGCGGCCATGCCGAGACGCTCGATCATGAACTCCGAGATCAGGGTGTGGACCCGTCCGACCAGGCCGGCCGCCGGGGGATACAACGTGTCGTCGAGGTCGAAGATGAGATGCGAGATGCGCACGCCGGCAGCGTATCGGCGGCTCTCCGGCCCGTCAAAGCCGCCAGCGGACCTGCGACGAGACAGGTTGCCGCCGCGGGCGGAGCGAGTCGGAAGGGGTGCCGACACGCTCCGCCACGCTTCTGTGACGCGCCCGTGTGGGGTGGAGGTGGGGGAATCAGGTGGGGCGCTTGCGGCCCGGGAGGTACTTTCGCATCACGGCGACCACGATGCCGCGGATCTCGACGTCTGCGGCGCGGGCGATGATCGGCGCCATGTTGTCGTTGGCCGGCTGCAGCCGCACCATGCCGGCCTTCTCGCGATAGAAGCGCTTGACGGTGGCGTCGCCGCGTACGAGCGCCACGACCGTATCGCCGTTCTCCGCCTGCGCGCGCGACTGGACGACGATGTAGTCGCCGTCGAGGATGCCTTCCTTCACCATCGACGCGCCGCTTGCACGCGCAGCACGAAGGTCTCGCCGCGGCCGACCAGCTCTTCGGGGACGGCGATCGTATCGGGCTCCTCCAGCGCCTCGATCGGGTGCGCCGGCGGCCACGCGTCCGAGCGAGCGGAAGCTCGACCGCCGCCGCGCGCCGCTGCTGCTTCACGACCTCGAGGGCGCGACTGCGGTTCCATTTGCGGCGGATGAGGCCCTTCTTCTCGAGGTTGGTGAGATGCTTGTGGATGGTGGCGAGCGAGCTCAGGCCGAAGTGGCCGCCGATCTCCTCGAGCGTCGGCGCATAGCCCTGCCTGGCGATGTAGCCGTCGAGATAGTCGACGAGCTCCTTCTGCCGCTTGGTGAGCATGGCGCCGGCCGTTGCGATTTCGCGGGTGCGCATACGGGCAATATAAGCGAAGAGAAGGCGAATGTCAAGCGCGCCTCACGACGGTGCCGGCCGGGACGCGGCCGGGCCACCTCACGAGCCCGCGCGGCCGGCCTTCTGGTAGCGAGCGACGTCGCGATTGTGGTCGGCGAGCGTCGTCGCGAAGACGTGCGTGCCGTCGTTCCGGGAGACGAAGTAGAGGTACGGCGTCTCGCTCGGGCCGAGCGCGGCGTCGATCGCGGCGAGGCCGGGATTGGCGATCGGGTCCGGGCGGCAGGCCGGTGGTGACGTAGGTGTTGTAGGCGCTCGGCCGCGCGAGGTCGGTGCGGGTCAGACGGCCGGCTGAAGTCCGGGATGCCGTAGATGACCGTCGGGTCGCTCTGCAGCGGCATCCCGAGCCGGAGCCGGTTGTAGAAGACGGCGGCGACCAGCGGGCGCTCGCTCGCGAGCGCCGATCTCCTTCTCGACGATCGAGGCGAGGGTGACGATCTCGTTGACGGTCAGGCCGCGCGCGCCGCCCGCCGGTAGCGCTCGGCGTCGAACCGTTCGTGGAAACGGCGCACCATGATCGCCAGGATCTCGCTCGGGCTCATCACGGTGGTGAAGCGGTAGGTGTCGGGAAACAGGTAGCCCTCGAGCTGCGGGCCGGGGACCCCGGCCGCCAGGAGGAACTCGCGTCGTCGGCCAGGCAGAGGAACCGCTGCGCATCGCCGTAGCCGCGCCGTGCGAGGAGCGCCGCGACCTCGCGCACGGTGAGCCCTTCGGGAATCGTCAGCTCCGCATGCGGACCGCCGCTCGCCAGGAGATCGAGGATGCTCGGTCGTCGTGAGCGGGCGGTGAACCGGTACTCGCCCGGCTGCATGGTGCGATCGCGTCCCGCCGGCGCGCGCCCGGACGCGGAAGACGAGGGCGCTGCGAATGACGCCGATGCGCGCGAGCCGCGTCGCGACCGTCGCCGAGCGGCGTCGCCGTCACCGCACCACGAGCAGCGCGCCCGGCGGCGGGGCAGGGCGGCGTGCGTGAGGACGCGGGCCGTCGCGGCCGCCGCGACGATCAGCGCCAGGAGCGCGAGGACGAGCGCGCGTCGCATACGCGGCCTAGTCGGGGAGGCGCCGCCGCGACCACGGCGTCACTGCTCTCGCGCGAAGCGCAGGCTGTCGAGGTAGCCCTGCAAAATGAAGACGGCCGCCATCTTGTCGATGACCTTGCGGCGCTTGGCGCGGCTCAGGTCGGCCTCGAGGAGCACGCGCTCGGCGCCGACGGTCGAGAGGCGCTCGTCCCACATCACGACCGGGGTCGCGAGCGCCGCTTCCACCTCGCGCGCGAAGGCCAGCGTTTTTTCCGCTTGCGGGCCGAGCGTCCCGTTCATGTTCTTCGGCAGACCGACGACGATCGTCGTCGGCGCGAACGGCGCAAGCACGGCGCGGAGCGCGTCCAGATCGGCGTCGAGCTTCGTCCGTTGCACAACGTCGATCCCTTGCGCCGTCCATCCTTGCTCGTCGGAAACGGCGACGCCGATGCGCCGGTCGCCGACATCGAGTCCGCCGATGCGCATCGGAGGTGCTTAACAGCGGGGTGGACCCCCCGCAACGTACCGCATTCGTCAACGGCTATCGCTTGACAACCAACATGGCGGTTGGCAGGGTCTCCCGGACTCTCGAATCCGGGAGGAACGTATCGAGTGCAGCGTGTGCCTGGGAAGAACGGCGCTGTCCGCTCCCTGATCCTCTGTTCCGTCGTGTCGTGCGCGGCGCTGTTCGTCGCGGGCGGTCCCGTCGGCGACACGATGGCATCGGGGCGGCCACATCAAGCGCGAGCGTCGGCCCGGGCCAATCTCAAGGTTTCGCGTTCCGCTTCCAGAGACGCCGTTCCGGCAACGCTGCTGCCCCCGGCCGACGACGAGGGCGTGCAGATCCGCCATCTGGTCGCGCCCGGCGAGTCGTTCGGCGCCATCCTCCGCGGTCAAGGCCTCTCCGACGTGGAGGCGCAAGCGTGGGAGCAGGCGGCCTCAGCCGTCTTCGACGTCGGCACGCTCGAGCCTCGCCACCCGGTGCTGCTCACGTTCACGCGTGATCAGGGCCACCTGCGGGCCTGCGACTACGAGATCGATCGCTACGCGCTCCTCAGCATGCGGCTCGCGCACGGGCAGATCCAGGCGCGCCTGAAGGCGATGCCGCAACTCACGGCGGTGCGCGGCGTCTCCGGCCGGGTCGAGGCGAGCCTCGCCACGTCGGCCGGCGCCGCCGGGGTCCCGGCGCGCATGGTATCGGAGCTCGCGGACCTCTTCGGCTGGCAGGTCGACCTCGCCAACGACGTCCGACCTGGCGACAGTTCCGACTGCTGTATGCCGAGCTGCGCGACGAGGACGGCTCGCCGCGGCCGGGCGACATCCTCGCCGCCGAGATCACGAGCGGCGCCCGCACCCTCACCGCCATCCGCTTCGAGAACGAGCGCGGAGAAGGCGAGTACTACGATCCCGAGGGCCATGCGCTCGGGCGACCGTTCCTCAAGTACCCGCTGGACTTCGTCGCGATCACGTCCCAGTTCAGCGACTCGCGCATGCATCCGGTCCTGAAGCGCCGCCTGCCGCACCTCGGCGTCGATTTCGCCGCGCCGATCGGTACGCCGGTGCGTGCCGTCGCCAGCGGCGTCGTGACGTTCGCGGGCCGCGCCAGCGGCATACGGCAACCAGGTCGGGATCGAGCACATGGCGCCGTACGCCAGCTCCTACTCCCACCTGCGGCGCATCGCGCGCGGCATCCGCGTCGGCACCAAGGTGGAGAAGGGGCAGGTCATCGGATTCGTCGGGCGCAGCGGCATGGCGACGGGCCCGCACCTGCACTTCATGATGTTCCGCGACGGGGCCTACGTGAATCCGCTGACGGTCGTGCTGCCGACGGACGAGGAGCTGACGGGCGCCCGCCGCGCGCAGTTCGCGGCGCTGCGCCAGCAGCTGCTCGACCGCCTCGCCGGCCTCACCCGCTCGATCGATCTGACGTCGCTCTCCCTCGGGCCGCTCTCACCGCTCGACGTCGTGAGGTCGGCGCTTCGCTCGTCCCTCAACTGAGCCGGTGCGCGGCGGCGCGCAACGTTGATGCCCGCCTTCCCCGGAGCCATCCCGCGTGCTTTCGGGCATCGGGGCGCCGCGGGTGTCGCGCCGGAGAACACGATCGTCTCGTTCCGCCGCGCGTGCGCCGACGGCGCGGACGTCCTCGAGCTCGACGTCCATGCGACGGCCGACGGCGAGATCGTCGTCCTGCACGACCCGACGCTCGAGCGCACGACCGACGGTACCGGTCCGGTCGCGGCGCTGCGCTTCGCCGAGATCGAGCGCCTCGACGCCGGCCATCGCTTCACCCCGGACGGCGGCCGCACGTTTCCGTTCCGCGGCGCGGGCGTGCGCGTACCGCGCCTGGCCGAACTGCTGCGCGAGTTGCCGGGCGTGCCGCTCAACATCGAGATCAAGCAGGAGACGCCGGCGATCGTCGCCGAGGTGGTGCGGCTTCTTCGCGCGGCGCGGGTGCCGGTGGTGCTCGCGGCCGAGCATGACGTCATCATGCAGGCGATTCGCGTGTCCGCGCCCGACATCCCGACGAGCCTCGCCGCCGGCGAGGTCGCGAGCTTCATCGGGACGCTGACCGCCGGCGAGGCGCCCGTCGTCCCCGCGGGCGCGGTAGCGTTGCAGATCCCGCCGCGCTTCGGCGACGTCGAGCTGGTGACCGGCGCGACGGTCGCCGCCGCCCATGCGTGCGGCGCCGAGGTCCACGTCTGGACGATCAACGACAGCGACGAGATGCGCCGCCTGCTCGCGCTCGGCTGCGACGGCATCATGAGCGATCTCCCCGCGCTGGCGCGCCGGGTCGTCGGCGAGCACCGCCGTGCGTGAGCGCGCATCCGGCCGGCGCGCCGACCGGCGGCTCCTGCTGGGCGCGCTCGCGGTCGCGCTCGTCCTCGGGCTCACGCGCGGTGCGATCGCCGACGAACGGGTCGACATCACCGCGACGGATGGCGTGCAGCTGATCGGACATCTCGCGGGCAGCGCCGGTCCCGGGATCGTCTTCGGCCACATGTATCCCGCCGACCAGACCAGCTGGACGGCGTTCGCGACCGAGATGGCCGCGGCCGGGTTCCGCACGCTCACCTTCGATTTCCGCGGCTACGGGGAGTCGGGTGGCACCAAGGACGTCGCCGCGATCGACCGCGACATGGAAGGGGCGTACCGCTACATGATCGGCCGCAAGATCCGCCCCATCTATCTGGTCGGCGCCAGCATGGGCGGCACCGCGGCGCTGATCGTTGCCGCCCGCGTGCCGGTCGCCGGCGTCGCCACCCTTTCCGCGCCGGTCGCTTTCCAGGGCCTCGACGCCGCGGCGGCGCTCCCCGTGCTGACCGGGCCGAAGCTCTTCATCGCGGCCGCCGACGATCGGCCGGCCGCCGCCGCCGTCCGGGAGCTGGCGGCGAAGACCCACGATCCGAAGACGATCGAGGTCGTGCCGGGGTCGGCGCATGGCACCGCGCTGCTCACGGGCGCCGAGGCCACCGTGGTGAAGGCCGCGCTGCGGGCCTTCCTGGTCCCGCCGACCGTCAGTCCCTGACGGTCACTCCATTGCCGCGCGCGTCGCCCGCACCGTGTTCAGGATCGCGCGGTGGAGGAGCTGGTTCGATGCGACCAGGCCCGGGAGCAACGTCGTGGGATTGTTGAAGCGGATGGCCCGACCGTCCGGGTCGGTCACCATGCCGCCGGCCTCGGCGACGAGCAGCGAGCCGGCACAGACGTCCCATTCGTTCTTGGGCGTCAGCGTGAACGTCGCGTCGAATCGACCGGCGGCGACGAGCGCGAATTTGTAGGCGACGCTGCCCGTCAGCTCGACGTGCATCTTCTACTGGTAGGGATCCCACTCGCCCCGCGCCTCCTCGGTACGGCTGGCGAGAACGTGCGCGTGCCGGAGGTCGACCTGCTTGCTGACGCGGATCGCCGCGCCGTTCAGGAACGCGCCGTGGCCCTTGGCGGCGGTGAAGAGCTCGTCGCGCACCGGATTGTACTCGACGGCGACGCGTGGTGTCCCGTCTTCCACCAGGGCGACGCAAACCACGAATTCGGGGATCGCGCCGATGAACTCCTTGGTGCCGTCGAGCGGGTCGACGATCCACACGCGTTTCTGCTTGAGACGCTCGTCGGAGTCGGCGGTCTCCTCCGAGAGCCAGCCGTCGTCGGGAAACGCGCCGAGGATCTTCGTCTTCAGCGCTTCGTTGGCCTCGAGGTCGGCGGCGGTGACCGGGTTGTCGGCGCTCTTCTCGGCGACCTCGTACTGGCCGCCGTAGTGGCGGAGCAGGACTTGGCCCGCCTCCCGCGCCGCCTCGGTTGCGATCTTCAGCTCGTCCATGATCTCGATCGATCCGTGCTCAGACTGCCGCGATCACCTCTAAGCCGGGAGGTGCGGAAGAGCAACGCCTCGTGCAGGCATTGGCGGGTCCCGCATCGGCTGCGGTTCGCCATGGAGTTGTCCCGTGCACCTGCCGCCTCGACGACCGCCGGCTTGTTAGCACTTTTGCGAAGTTGTGACCAAGTCATCTGCTGCCTCGTGTGCCGCGGTCATTCAAGTTGACATAAATCGCGCCGCTCGGGTATCGTCCGCGAACGCGATCAGGAGTTCCGGCGTCTCTTGGACTCTCGCCTGTCCGTTTGCGGTTTCTCCTCGGATGTCGATGGCGGTGGGGTTGGGTCGGAAAACCGAGTGCAACGGTGCGGGCCCGACCCGGCGTTCCATCAAGTCCCCCTGTGAGACCGCCCAATGATCAAGCGCGACCCTCCGGCCACCGCGTGCCCGCTGTGATCCCCTCGTCGTCGCGGCGACTCCGCCGCCCGGGCGTCGTCGGCGCGTTGGCGCTCGCCGCGCTGACGCTCGGCCACGGGCCACGCGCGTCCGCGTTCACGGCGACCTGCAATCCAGCCAATCCCACGGGCAACGTGACGACGGTCCTCTGCGCCGCGACCAGCACGTGCACCGCCACCGCGGTCACCGTCAACGAGAACATCGACGTCACCAGCGGGGGGTGCGACTTCGATCTCGGGGGACGGACGTTGACGTTCCAGAAGACGTTCCAGATGACCGGCGCGGGCTACATCCAGGTCGTGAACGCGGGGAACATCACGGTCACGGGCAATGCCAAGCTGAAGGCGCGCGGCGACTTCGTCGAGCCGAACGGCATCATCATCCAGGGCGGGATGATCACCTTCACGAGCTCCGGGGTGATCACGCTGCAGAACGGGGCGCTGATCGACGTCTCGGGCGATCCCGCCGGCACGATCACGTTCACCGCCGCCGGCGCCCAGTCGGTCGCCAATTTCGGCCTCGCCGGGATCAATCTCGCCAACGGCACCGAGCTCCGCGGCGTCGGCCAGAGCAGCTTCGTCGATGCGGGAGATCGCTTCACCGACGGCGGCACCATCTCGCTGACAACCACGGCGGGAGGCATCTTCGACAGCGCCGCGATGAACCTGCCGGGCGCCAATCAAGGCCAGGGCGGTGAGGTCGACATGCTGGCCGCCCTCGGCATCACGATCGCGCAGGCGATCGACGCGCACGGCGGCGGCGGCGACGGCGGCACGATCGACATCACGGCGGGCGACGACATCCAGGTGCTGAAGAACATCGACGTGAGCTCGAACCTCGGCGGCGGCTTCGGCGGCGATCTCTCGCTCGCCGCGGGCGAGGACACGATCGGCGTCCCCGGTGGTGTCGCCGGCGGGGCGCTCACGCTCGACGCCGCCGGCAACGCGCAGCTGAAGGCGAACGGCAGCGATCTCGAGACCAGCGGCGGCGACGGCGGCGACATCGAGCTCAGCGCCGCGGGCGCCATCACGGTGACCGTCAAGAACACCGTCAACATCCAGGCGAACGGCGGTTCCATGTTCGACGGCTCGGGCGGAACGATCTTCATCGATTCCGGCGATGCCAATCCGAACGCCATCGGTGCCCTCGACGGTGACATCGTCCTCGGGGCCGGCATCAGCGCGAGCGGAGGCGGCGAGAGCGGCGACGGCGGCGAGGTCGACCTGAGCGCCGGGAGGAACCTCACCATCAACGCGCCCATCACCATGACGGGCGAGGACTCCGGCGGCGACCTTTCCGGTGACTCGGGTGGCACGACCACCCTGAACGGCGTGATCGACGTGCACGCCAGCGGGCCGACCGGCGAGGCCGGCTCCGTCGACTTCGTCTCGGGTCTCGGGGCGGGCGGGAGCGCCGGCGCGTTCAGCCTGCAGAAGAACGTCGTCGCAACCGCCGGCGCGCAGAACGGCGGCAGCGAGAGCGTGTCGTTCGCCGGCTGTACCATGTCGGTGGCCGGCACGGTCAAGGTCGACGGCACGGGCGGCACGAACACCCAGAACATCAGCGGCGGTGCCGACATCGAGTTCGTCAGCGTCGGCGCGATGCTGTTCGCCTCGGGGTCGCAATACCTGGCGCCGCCGGCGGGGCTGATCACGCTCACGCACCCGTCCAGCGTCGTGCCGCAGAAGACGGGCGCGATCTTCAACCCGGCGCCGCCCGTCGACAACGTCCGGGCGCTCGGCAGCCCCGTCTATCCCAACTGCCCGGTGTGCGGCGACGGCATCCGCCAGGTGGGCGAGGTCTGCGACAAGGGCGCCGCCGCCGACGGCGCGTGCTGCAACAGCACGTGCACCGCGTTCGTCTGCGTGACGCCGACGCCGACCGCGACGGCCACGGCCACGCGCACGGCGACGCCGACGACCACCCCGGGGGTTGCGACCGCGACGCGGACGGTCACGCCGAGTCCGACGGCCACGGTCGCCGCGACGGCGACGCGCACCGCGACCCCCGTCGTCGCGACGCCCACCGCGACCGTGACCCTGGCGGCGGCCACCGCTACCGCGACGCGGACCGCCACTCCGACACCGGGGAGCACGGCGACGGCGACGCCCACGTCGGGCGCCACCGCTACCGTCACGTCCACGCGTACCGCGTCGGCCACGCCCACCGCCACGCTCACGCCGACGGCGACCGTCAGCGCCACCCCGACCGTCACCGTGACGGCCACGCCGCTGCCCGGCGCAACCGCCACCCTGACCGCGACGCCGACCGCGACCGCGACGGCCACGGGCACCGCGACGGCCACCGCCACGCCGACGTCGACGAGCACCGCCACCCCGACCGCGACCGCGTCGCCGACCAGCACGGCCACGACGACGGTCTCGCCGACGCTGACGGCGACGGGCACGCCGACGCCGACGCCGAGCGCGACGCCAACGCTCACGGGAGTGGCGACGCCGACGCTCACGGCGACCGCGACGGGCACGCCGAGCGCGACGCCGACGGTGACGGTCACGCGCACCGCGACGCCGTCCGCCACGCGCTCGCTCACCCCGTCGGCGAGCGTCACGACGACGCCGAGCGGCCCGCCCACCTCGACGCCGACACCGCAGGCGAATTCGCTCACCGCCAAGGCGGCCGACAAGTGTCAGCGCGCGATCACGCGCGCGGGCGCGATCTTCATCGGGAAGCGGCTGAAGAGCCTCGACAAGTGTGCAAACGGCGTCCTGCGCTGCGTGCAGGAGAAGGCGACCGACCCGACCTGCCTGCCGAAGGCCACGATCGCGTGCAGCGACGAGATGATCGGGACGTTCGCCGCGTTGCGAACGAACTTCGCCGCCGCGGTCGCGAAGAAGTGCGAGGGGGGCGCTCTCACCATCGCCGATCTCCTCGATCTCGATACGCTCGGCTTCCAGGACGTGCAGGCGGAATGCGCCGCGCTCGGGAGTCCGCTGAACGACATCGGCGCCGTCGGCGACTGCGTGCTGGCGCAGCACGAGTGCGAGGCGGAACGGTTGTTCGAGCTGCAGGAGCCGCGTGCCGGCGAGCTGCTCGATCTCGTGCGCGCCGGGGGCGCCACGTTCGACGCGCTGCCCTGCCTGACCGATCACGGCGCGGGCGGCGCAACCAGCGATCCCAGGACGCTCGGCAAGGCCGTCGACAAGTGCGAGGCGCAGCTGAAGTCCTCCGGCACCAAGTTCGCGCTGGCGACGCTGCGCGGCCTCACGGCGTGCGCGACCGGCGTGCTCACCTGCGATCTCACCAAGCCGGGCGACGACGGATGCCTCGCCAAGGCGGGCAACGCGTGTACGAAGGGTCTGGCGAAGATCGGCGCCGAGGGGGACAAGCTCGCGCCCGCGATCGACAAGCGCTGTGGCGCGGCGGCCATCAATTTCGACGCCCTCCGGGCGGCCACCGGAGCGAACCTCGACGCCTTGACGGCCGAGTGCGCCGCCTTCGGCATCCCGGCGATCGGCTCCATGGCCGACTACGAGACGTGTCTGGCGCGCCAGCATGCCTGCGGCGGTGAGGAGCTGACGCGGTTCGAGGTGCCGCGCGTCGAGGAGCTGCTGGGGATGATCTCGCCGCCGGCGACGCTGCGGAGCCCGTTCTGTCCGGCTCCGTGACGCTTCGCGCGCGCCGGACGGTCGGGTCCTCGCACGTGCGCTGATTTGTCTTGCCGCCGGGGCTTCACTAAGATTCGCCGCCGAGCGAGCCCTTCCGCGGTGCGACACGCCATCACATTCCTCGCGACCGGCGCCTATGTGGGCTACCTGCCCGTCGCTCCGGGCACCTTCGGCTCGATCGTCGCCCTGCCGCTGCTGTGCGTGCTCGCGCGTGCGCGCCTGACGCCCGCGGCCCTCGTCGCCGTGCTCGTCGCCGTCTCCGCGTCGGCGATGGTCGTCTGCCACCGCGCGGGAATCGCGTTCGCCGAGTCGGACAGCGGCAAGATCGTCCTCGACGAGATTTGCGGCATGCTCGTGGCCGGCGCGTGGATCGTGCCCAGCGCCACCTCCCTGCTGGTCGTGTTCGCGCTGTTCCGCCTCTTCGACGTGTGGAAGCCGTTTCCGGCGGGGTACGTCGACCGACGGATGCGCAACGGCATCGGCGTGGTCGGTGACGATCTCGTCGCCGGGATCTATGCCAACCTGGTGGCGCGGGTGCTCACGTGATCGACGCCGTCATCATCAGCACCGGAGACGAGCTCACCACCGGCCGCACGACCGATACCAATGCCGGCTTCATCGCCGACAAGCTGCTCCGGCCTCGGCGTCGACGTCGTCGGGATCCTCGCCGTCGGTGACCGTCCCGAGCGGCTCCGCTGGGTGTGGACCGAGGCGCTGCGCATGGCCGGCATCTGGTGATCGCGACGGGCGGGCTCGGCCCGACGGCCGACGATCTGACCACCGAGACGGTCGCGGCGCTGTTCGATCGTCCGCTGCGGCTGGACGAGGAGGTCGCCGGGCGCATCCGTCAGCTCTTCGAGCTCTTCAATCGCGTGATGCCGGAGAACAACCTGAAGCAGGCGATGTTTCCCGCGGGGGCCGTGATCGTGCCGAACGGGCTCGGCACCGCCCCGGGCTACCGGCTCGAGGTCGGGACCGCGAAGGACCCGCGCCATCTCGTCGTCCTGCCCGGCGTGCCGCGCGAGATGAAACCGATGCTCGTCGAGACCGTCCTCCCGTGGGTCGGCGACGCTCGGCGGCGCCGAGCCGATCGGGCACCGCACGTTCCAGACCTTCGGCATCAGCGAGTCCGGTCTCGACGAGGTGATCGCGACGATCCCGGGCGACGGCCGCTGGTCGTTCCGCGCCAACTTTCCCGAGGTTTCGGTGCGGGTGACCGTGCGCGGACGCGACGTCGAGGCGCGGCTCGACGCTTTCGCGCGCGCGGTGCACGAGAGGCTCGGCGCGTTCATCTACGGCGAGGGCGACACCAGCATGGAGATCGAGGTCGGGCGAGCTGCTCCGGGCGCGCGGCATGACGGTGGGCTTCGCCGAGTCGTGCACGGGGGGTCTCGTGGCCCACCGGGTGACCAACGTCCCGGGCAGCTCGGCGTACTTCCGGGGCAGCATCGGCGCCTACGCCAACGACGTGAAGGATCGACGCTCGACGTGCCCGCGGCGCTGCTCGCCCGCCACGGCGCCGTCAGCGAGGAGGTCGTGGCGGCGATGGCCGAGGGCGCGCGCCGTACGACTCGGAGTCGACATGGCGGTCGCGATCTCCGGATCGCGGGTCCGGACGGGGGCACCGACGAGAAGCCGGTCGGCACCGTCTGCTTCGCCCTCGCGGCGGCCTCCGCCGCCGCCGCGCGCCGGTACCAGCTCTGGGGCAATCGCGAGTGGGTGAAGCTCCTCGCCTCGCAGATCGCGCTCGATTGGGTGCGGCGGCACCTGCTCGGCCTCCCGCTCCTCGAGATCGGTCGGCGCGGTGCCGCGCCGACCGTGCCGGGACGCGAGAGCGTCGCGCCCGGCTGAGCTCGAGCCGTCGGCCGACGGGGTCCCGGCAGCGTCCATGAAGAGCCCGGTCGATCGGAGTGCACGCCCGATCCGGAGCTTTGTCGCGATCGAGGTGGAGGAGCCCGCACGGGCGGCGCTCGTCGCCTACCTGACCGATCTCCGACGGACGGTCGACGGCGTCGTGTGGGCGCGGCCGGAGAACCTCCACGTGACCCTGAAGTTCCTGGGCGGCGTTGCGCCGGCGCACCTCGAGCAGCTCGGGACGTCGCTCGCGGCGCTCGCCGCGCGCCACGCGGGCTTTCCCGTCGATTTCCGGGGCGTCGGCGCCTTCCCCGAGTGTCGCCCATCCCCGGATCGTCTGGGTCGGGGCGGAGGCGCCGCCAGCTCGAGATCCTGGCGGATGCCATCGACGGCGAGGGCGCGGCGATCGGCGTGGCGCGTGAAAGCCGGGCATTCCATCCGCACGTCACCCTCGGCCGTCAGGGCGGCCGGCGCTCGAGAGGCGGACGAGCGCCCGATCGGGCCGGCGCGTTGCACGCCACGTTGGCGAGGGACGGCGCGCGCGCATTCGGCGTCGGACCGGCGCGCGCGCTCGTGCTCTTTCGCAGCGATACCGACGCCGCCGGCGCGCGCTACACGCCGCTTGCGCGGTTCGCGTTCGGCGCCTGACGGCTGCGAATAGCGATCGCGGGCCGCCACCCATTGACCTCGACCGCCGTTTCGTCTTATCTTCGCCGGCATGGACGGCCGTCGGGCAGTCGGAAAAAGGGAGGGGGAGACAATGGCATCGGATGTCAGCAATCGCGATCGCGCGATCGATCTCGCGGTGAGCCAAATCGAGAAGCAGTTCGGCAAGGGCGCCATCATGAAGCTCGGCGCCGACGCGCTCCTGCGCGACGTCGAGACCATCTCGACCGGGTCGCTCGGGCTCGATCTCGCCCTCGGGGTCGGCGGGCTCCCGCGCGGCCGCGTAGTCGAGATCTACGGCCCGGAGTCGTCGGGCAAGACCACGCTCGCCCTGCAGGTCATCGCCCAGGCACAGCGTCACGGGGGCGTCTGCGCGTTCATCGATGCCGAGCACGCGCTCGACGTCACCTACGGCCGCAAGCTCGGCGTCCGCACCGAGGATCTCCTGATCTCCCAGCCCGACCACGGCGAGCAGGCACTGGAGATCGCCGAGACGCTCGTCCGCAGCGGGGCGATCGACGTCCTGGTCGTCGACTCCGTCGCCGCGCTGGTGCCGCGCGCCGAGATCGAGGGCGACATGGGCGATCCCCAGATGGGTCTCCAGGCCCGCCTGATGTCGCAGGCGCTCCGCAAGCTCACCGGCACGATCGCCAAGTCGAACACCATCGTCATCTTCATCAACCAGATCCGCATGAAGATCGGCGTGATGTTCGGCAACCCCGAGACCACCACCGGCGGCAACGCCCTCAAATTCTACTCCTCGATCCGGCTCGACATCCGCCGCATCGGCGCCATCAAGCTGGCCGATCAGATCGTCGGCAGCCGAACCAAGGTCAAGGTCGTGAAGAACAAGGTGGCGCCGCCGTTCAGGGAGGCCGAGTTCGACATCCTCTACGGCACCGGCATCTCCAAGGAGGGCGAGCTCGTCGACATCGGCAGTCGAATCTCGGCATCGTCGAGAAGAGCGGTGCCTGGTACTCTTTCGCTGGCGAGCGCATCGGTCAGGGTCGGGAGAACACGAAGGAGTTCCTCAAGGACAACCGCGAAACCGCCGATGCCATCGAGCAGCGGATCCGGGAGAAGTGTGGCCTGATTGCCGCGGCGCCGGTGACGGCAACGTAAGTTGCCGTCGCAGCACATGAAAGCTGTCGCCGCCTCCGTCGGGCCCACGACGGGTCGCATGGAACTCGACACGATTCTCGCGCAGGAGTCTGGAGTCGACGGGCATCCGACGTCCACCTCAAGGTCGGACGTCCGCCGATGTATCGCATCCACGGATCGCTCGTCCCCATGGACGAGGCGCCGGTCCTCGACGCGCGGCACATGGAGGGCTTCGCGGCCGGGCTGCTCGACGATCTGCACCTCGGCGCAGCTCCGCGAGCGCCTGCAGGCGGATCTCGCCTACTGCCGCGCCGAGCCTCGGGCGCTTCCGCGTCAACATCTTCCGCCAGCGCGGCGAGCATCAGCATCGCGCTGCGCGTCATCCCGCCGCAGGTGCGCACCATTCGCGACCTGAATCTGCCGCCGGTGGTCGAGCGCATCGCGCTCGAGCACCGCGGCCTCGTCCTCGTCACCGGGCACGACCGGCAGCGGCAAGAGCACCACGCTCGCCGCGATGATCCACCACATCAACCAGCAACGCGATCGGCACATCATCACGATCGAGGACCCGATCGAGTACACCCACAACGACGACAAGTGCATCATCAATCAGCGCGAGATCGGCTACGACGCCCGCAGCTTCGCCGAGGCCCTGCGCGGCGCGTTGCGCCAGGACCCGGACATCATCCTGGTCGGCGAAATGCGCGACCTCGAGACCATCGAGACGGCGATCCTCGCCGCCGAGACCGGCCATCTGGTCATGAGCACGCTGCACACCCTCGATGCCCGCGAGACCATCACCCGCGCCATCTCCGCCTTTCCCGAGCATCAACGCGATCAGATCCGCCTCATCCTCGCGTCGGTCATGCGCGGCATCATCAGCCAACGGCTCGTGAAGCGCGCGGACGGCAAGGGCATGGTGCCGGCGGTCGAGGTCCTGCTCTCGACCGCGCTCATGCGCGAATGCATCGCGCTCAAGGACCGTACGCACGAGCTCCACGACGCGATCGCGCGCGGCCATGCGACGTACGGCATGCAGACGTTCGATCAGTCGCTGATGGCGCTCTTCCGCGAGGGGCTGATCACGTACGAGGAGGCGATCGCGCAAGCGACCAACCCGGACGACTTCGCGCTCAAGGTGCGCGGCATCGACTCCACCAGCGATGCGCGATGGGAGACGTTCGACAAGACCGCCCAGCTGCCGAGAATGGGCAAGCGGCGGGGTTCAAGATCGACCGGTTCTGAGCCCGGGCCCGGCGCGCGGCGCCGGTGCCCCGAACGCGACCTCATGTCGCTCGGCGCGCCCGAGCGTGCCGCACGCGATGGCCGTGGCGCTGCTGGCGCGCGCCCCACGGACGGCGGCGGAGGTGCAGACCCGTCTCGCACATCGTGGATTCGAGCCCCTGCTCGTGGCCGCGACCCTTCTCCGCCTCCGCGATCTCCGATATATAGACGACGAAGCATTGGCGCGGCGCCGCGCCGAGGAGCTGCTGCTGCGCCGCGGCTATGGACGGCTGCGTGTGGCGCACGAATTGACTCGTAGAGGGGTCGCCGATAGCGTCGTCGAGGCGGCGATCGCGGCGGTGGCACGACGGCCGGCGCGATGCCGAGCTGGCCCGCCGGGCGTTGCACCGAAAATTTGGCGAGGCTTCACTGGCGGATCCGTCCGCGCGGGCGCGGGCGTTTCGATTCCTGATCGGACGCGGCCACCCGGCGGAGGTCGTGGACGACGTGATCGGAGACGACGATTCGCGGTAACGACATTCGGCAGGGTTTCCTGGACTTCTTCGCGGCCCGCGACCACCGCGTCGTGCCGAGCGCCTCGATCGTGCCGGAGAGCGATCCTTCGCTGCTCTTCACCAACGCCGGCATGGTGCAGTTCAAGCCGATCTTCCTCGGCGCGACGGAGCCGTCGCATCGGCGCATCGCCGACTCGCAGAAGTGCCTGCGCCTCTCCGGCAAGCACAACGATCTCGAGCAGGTCGGCCGCGACACCTACCACCACACGCTCTTCGAGATGCTCGGCAACTGGTCGTTCGGCGACTACTACAAGACCGAGGCGATCGCGCTGGGCGTGGGAGCTGCTGACGCGAGGTCTGGGGCCTTCCGAAGGACAAGCTCTGGGCCACCGTCTACACGACCGACGACGAGGCCGCGGCGCTGTGGGCACGCGTCACCGATCTCCCCGCGGCACGCGTGCTGCGTTTCGAGCCGAGAACTTCTGGGAGATGGGGGAGACCGGGCCGTGCGGGCCGTGCTCGGAGATCCATCTCGATCGCGGCCCCGCGGCCTGCGACATGCGCAACGTCGCCGGCGCACGACTGCAGCGGTGAACGGCGGCTGCGCGCGCTACATCGAGCTCTGGAACCTCGTCTTCATCCAGTACAACCGCGAGCCCGACGGGTCGCTCGCGCGATCTCCCGTCGAAGCACGTCGATACCGGCATGGGCCTCGAGCGCATCACCGCCGTCCTGCAGGACGTCCTCAGCAACTACGACACCGACCTCTTCCGCGGCATCATCGCCGCGACGGAGAGCCTGGCGCAGCGCCGCTACGGCGCCGATCCGGCACGCGGACGTCTCCTTCCGCGTCATCGCCGACCACGCGCGCGCGGTCGCGGTGATGATCGCCGACGACGTGCTGCCCTCGAACGAGGGCCGCGGCTACGTGCTCCGCCGCATCCTCCGGCGCGCCGCGCGCCACGGCAAGATGCTCGGCCTCGAACGGTCCCTTCCTCACCGACGCTGGTCACGCCCGTGGGCGAGCATCCTCGGCGGCGCCTATCCCGAGCTGCGCGCGCGGCAGGCCTTCGTCGCCGAGGTGGTGCGCGGGCGAGGAGAGCCGCTTCGCCGAGACGCTCGACAAGGGGCTCGCGCTGCTCGAGGACGAGATCGCGAAGCTCGCCGGCGCGGCGGCGTGCTGCCGGGCGAGGTGGCGTTTCGCGCTCTACGACACCTTCGGGTTCCCCCTCGATCTGACGCAGGACATCGTGCGCGGCCGCGATCTCACCGTCGATCACGAGGGCTTCACCGCGATGATGGAGGAGCAGCGCGCGCGCGGTCGCGAAGCCAAGAAGTTTCGTCGGCACAGAGCGCGGCAACCGACGAGCGCCGCTCGCGTTTCGTCGGCGACCGGGTATACGCGCTGGGAGTCGGTCGTCACCGCCGTGACGACCGACGGAGTCGACCGCGGCCGGCGGGCGCCCGCGAGGGCGAGATCGCCGAGCATCGTCACCGAGGAGACGCCGTTCTACGGCGAGTCCGGCGGCCAGGTCGGCGACATCGGCACGATCGAGACGGAGCGCGGCGATCGGCTCGAGGTGCTCGACACCTTCCGTCCGGGGCCCGAGCTCATCGTCCATCGCGCACGGGTGGTCCGTGGCGCGCTCGCGCCCGGCGACCGTGTCCGGCTGCAGGTCGACGAGCGCGCGGCGGGAGGCGGTGCGCCTCAACCATTCCGCCACCCATCTGCTGCATGGCGTGCTGCGCGAGCGGCTCGGCTCGCACGTCCGCCAGGCCGGCTCGCTCGTCGCACCGGATCGCCTGCGCTTCGACTTCAACCACATCGCCGCCATCCCGGCAGGCGAGCTCGATGCGATGGAGGACGAGGTCAACGCGCGCATCCGCGCCAACGTCGAGTGCATCACCAGCGAGCTCTCCTACGACGAGGCGATGACGCTCGGCGCGCTGGCGTTCTTCGGCGACAAGTACGGCGACCGCGTGCGCGTGCTGCAGATGGGCGAGTTCTCGATCGAGCTGTGCGGCGGGACGCACGTGCAGCGGACCGGCGACATCGGGCTCTTCAAGCTGCGCGCCGAGAGCGGGGTCGCGGCGGGCGTCCGCCGTATCGACGCGGTCACCGGCGGCGGCGCCGTCGATCTCGGTGCAGGAGCGCGAGCAACGCCTGCGGCAGATCGGAGAGACCCTGCACGCCTCCGACGAGGAGACGGTCGAGCGGCTCGAGCGCCTGCTCGCACAGCAGCGCGAGCTCGAGCGCAAGCTCGAGAAGCTGCAGCGCGGTCTCGCCGGCGCCCAGAGCGGGGATCTCGCCTCGCAGGCGCGCACCGTGGACGGCATCAGCGTGCTGGCGACGCGAGTCGACGACCTCGACGACAAGGCTCTGCGCGAGCTCGCCGACCGCCTGAAGGAGAAGCTCGCACCCAGCGTGATCGCGCTCGGGACGACGGACGGCACGAAGGTCACGCTGGTCGCTGCCGTCAGCAAGGATCTCGGTGAAGCGCTATCACGCCGGCAACCTCTTGAAGCAGATCGCGCCGCTCGTCGGCGGCGGCGGCGGCGGCCGCCCCGATTTCGCCCAGGCCGGCGGCAGGGAGCCGGCACGCCTCGACCATGCCCTGGCCGAGGTCTACGAGATCATCGGATGACCACGCGGCCCAACCCGAAGGCGTCCGTGGATCCGCACGTCGCCGGCAACGAGACCGACCCGGCCGGCGCGCCGGGCGCCGACCCGGCCCGTGTGCCTGGTTCCGCGCCCGCCGGCGAAGGCATCCAACTCGAGTTCCAGGATCACAAGCTCTTCCACGAGCTGCTCGGCCACCACGACGAGCATCTGAAGACGATCGAGCGCGCGCTCGGCGTGCGCATCGGCGTCGTCGGCAAGACCGTCTCGATCGCCGGCGCGGAGCATGCGCGCGACCTCGCGGCGAGCGTGCTGCGCCAGCTCTATGCCGTGCTCGAGCGTGGCCTTCCCGGTCTACGCGAGCGACGTCGACTACGCCGTGCGCATCGTCTCGAGCGACCACAACGCCAACGTCAAGGACATCTTCCTCGACACCATCTACATCGCCGCGCATCGCCGGGTCATCACGCCAAAGAGCGTCGCGCAGAAGGCCTACATCGACGCGATCCGCAACCACGACATCGTGTTCGCGATCGGCCCCGCCGGCACCGGCAAGACCTACCTGGCGATGGCGATGGGCATCGCCGAGATCATGAAGCAGGGCTTCACCCGGATCATCCTCACGCGGCCGGCGGTCGAGGCGGGCGAGAAGCTCGGGTTCCTGCCGGGCGATCTCGCGGAGAAGGTGAACCCCTACCTGCGACCGCTCTACGACGCGCTGCACGACATGGTAGACTTCGACCGGGCGCGGAAGATGCTGGAGCGCGGGACGATCGAGGTCGCGCCGCTCGCGTTCATGCGGGGACGCACGCTGAACGACTCGTTCGTCATCCTCGACGAGGCGCAGAACACGACGCCGGAGCAGATGAAGATGTTCGTCACCCGCCTCGGCTACGGCTCGAAGGCGGTGATCACGGGCGACATCACGCAGATCGACCTGCCCGCCGGCAAGCAGTCCGGGCTGAAGGACGCACAGCACGTCCTGCGCGACATCCCCGGGATCGAGTTCGTGCGCTTCAGCGAGCGCGACGTCGTCCGCCATCGGCTCGTGCAGGACATCATCGCCGCGTACGAGCGCGCCGAGAACGAGAGCGCCGACGACCGGAGCCGGTCCTGACGCGCGCGTGGCGGTGACGGTCTCGTGCCGCACGGACGCGGCGCGAGCATGGCGGGCCTACATGCAGCGCCGCGGTGGAGCGGTGCTGCGCATCCTCGGCCTGCGGCGCCACGAGCTCAGCGTCTCGCTCGTCGACGACGCCGAGATCCGGACGCTCAACGCCGCGTATCGCGGCCGCGATCGCGCCACCGACGTGCTGGCGTTCGCCCTCACCGAGGAGACGACGCCCGATCTCCCGGCGGTGAACGGTCCGTCCGGACGCCCGATCGTCCTCGGCGACGTCGTGATCTCGATGGACACGGCCGCGGCGCAGGCCCGGGCCAGCCGCCGCTCGCTCGACGTACGCCTCGACGCCCTGCTGATCCACGGCATCCTGCACCTGGTTGGCTACGACCACGAGCGCTCGCCGGCGGAGGAGCGCCGGATGCGGGCGAAGGAGCGCGCCGTCCGAGCCGGTCTCGGACGCGGCGCCGCGCCCTCCGTCCGGTCGCGACGACGATGAACGGCCAGCCTGCGCCGACGATACCACCGGCCTGGAACGGCGCGTCGGCGGCGGTGCCGTCCGCCCCCGCGCCCGGCCGACGGCGGCTGGTGGCGGGGCTGAGCGGCGTCGTCCTGGCCCTCGCGTTTCCCGCCGTCGACTGGAATCCGCTGGCCTGGATCGCGCTGGTGCCGCTGCTCTGGGTCGGCCTCGGGCACGGGAGCAGGATCGCGCTCCGTACCGGCTGGATCGCGGGGACGACGTTCTTCGTCGCGACGCTCTACTGGTTGGTGTTCACGATCGGGACGTATACGAATTTGTCGCCGCTGGTGAGCGTCGGGCCGGTGCTTCTGCTGTGCGGCTTCCTCGGCCTCTTCTTCGGGCTGTTCCTGGTGGGCTGCGAGCGGGCACGCGCGTCCAGCATCGAGCTGGCGCTGGTCGCGCCGCCGCTCTGGGTGGTGCTGGAGTGGGTACGGACCTACGTTCTCGGGGGATTTCCCTGGGTGGCCCTCGGCTACTCGCAGTACCGGACGACCTACCTCATCCAGTTCGCCGAGTTCACCGGCGTCTACGGCATCTCGGCGCTCGTCGTGCTGGTCAACGTCGTCGTCTACGGGGCGTTTCGCCGCTGGCGCGACGGCCAGCCGCCGCGCACCGGCGGCATGCTCGCGCTGGCCGCCGTCCTCATCGTGCTGGTCGACTGGGGCTTCTGGCGGGTGCACGCGCTCGAGGCCGCGGAGCCGGCGGGCTCGCTGCAGGTCGGGTTCATCCAGGGGAACATCGCGCAGGACCAGAAGTGGGACCCCGCCTACCAGGATGCCACCCTCGACCGCTACGAGCAGCTCACACGCGCCGCCGTCGCGGCGGGGGCCGAGCTGGTGGTGTGGCCGGAGACCGCGGCGCCGTTCTTCTTCCAGAGTGACGGGGCGCTGCGCGAGCGCGTCCTCGCCACGGCGGCGCGCGAGCACATCTGGCTCCTGCTCGGCAGTCCCGCCTACGGTCGCGAGGGGACGGAGCTGGTACTGCACAATCGCGCCTACCTCGTGTCGCCCGACGGCGAAGCCGGCCCCTACTACGACAAGATGGTGCTGGTGCCGTTCGGCGAGTACGTGCCGTTCGCGCACCTGTTCTTCTTCGTGCACAAGGTCGTCGAGGGCGTCGGCGACCTGCGTGCCGGCACCGAGCCCGTGGTGTTCGCCGCGGCGCACGCCCATTTCGGCACGTTGATCTGCTACGAGGGAATCTTTCCCGGCCTCACGCGCCGCTTCGTCGACGGAGGCGCCGACTTCCTCGTGAACATCACCAACGACGCCTGGTTCGGGCGCACCTCGGCGCCGTACCAGCACCTCGCGATGGTGACGGTCCGCGCGATCGAGAACCGTGTGCCGATCGTGCGCGTGGCGAACACGGGATTTTCTGCTATGGTGGATGCCGATGGGCGGATCCGCTGGCGCACGAACCTCTTCGAGACCGCGTGGCGCGTCGACACCGTGCGCTGGCCCGGTGTCACGACGTTCTACACGCGCGCCGGTGACGTGTTCGTCTACGCCTGCATGCTGCTCCTCGTCCTGGTGACGCTGCTCGGGATGGGACGCCCGCGAGACGTATCGATGGATGGGAGGCAACCCGTATGATCTCGGCCGAGACCGCCGCGACCACGAACGAGCTCAAAGAGCGGCTCACCGCGCTCGAGCGCCGTCTGGAGACGCTTCGGGGGCATCTTTGACGTTCCTGGTACCGAGACCCGCCTAGCGGCGCTCGACGAGCAGGTTCAGCAGGCCGACTTCTGGAACGACCACGCGCGCGCGCAGAAGGTGCAGCGCGAGCGTGCCAAGCTGCGCGGGACCCTCGAGGGCTGGAGGCGTCAGCGCACCGAGCTGGACGACGCCGGGGTCTTCCTCGAGCTCGCGCTCGAGGGTGATGCCGATGCGCTCGCCGAGACGCGTGCCAAGCTCGACCTCGGCGAGCAGGGCGTCACGGCGCTCGAGATGCAGCAGATGCTCGGCGGCGAGCACGACGCCGGCAACGCGATCGTCTCCATCCACCCCGGCGCCGGCGGCACCGAGGCCCAGGATTGGGCCGAGATGCTCATGCGCATGTACCTGCGCTGGTGTGAGCGCAAGGGCTACAAGGTCCAGCTCGTCGATCGGCTCGAGGGCGAGGGCGCGGGCATCAAGAGCGTCACGTTCACCGTGGAGGGATCCTTCGCCTACGGCTATCTGCATGCCGAGGCCGGCATCCACCGCCTCGTCCGCATCTCGCCGTTCGACGCCAACGCGCGCCGGCATACGTCGTTCGCGTCCGTGTTCGTCTACCCGGACATCGAGGACGACATCGAGATCGAGGTGAACGAGGCCGATCTGCGCGTCGACACGTACCGCTCGAGCGGCGCGGGCGGGCAGCACGTCAACAAGACCGACTCGGCAGTCCGTCTCACCCACATCCCCAGCGGGATCGTCGTCGCCTGCCAGAACGAGCGCTCGCAGCACAAGAACCGCTCCATGGCCATGAAGATCCTTCGCGCCAAGCTCTACGAGCTCGAGACGGAGAAGCAGAAGGAGAAGATGGAGGTCTTCACCAAAACCAAGAAGGAGATCGGGTTCGGAAGCCAGATCCGCTCCTACGTGCTCCATCCGTATCGAATGGTGAAGGACCACCGCACGGACTGCGAGAGCGGCAACACCGACGCCGTGCTCGACGGCGACCTCGACAAGTTCATCGAGGCGTATCTTCTGCAGAAGATCCACTGACGGCGGGGCGTCGAGACGCAGTGACCGTCTGACGGCACACGCGACGCGGGTGAGCTCACCCGCGCGTCCTCGTGATCCGACGGAGCGCGGCGTCCATCGTCGCGAGCGCCTGGGCGATCTCGCCGGCCGCTATCGTCAGGGGTGGCGCGAGGCGGATCACGGTGTCGCGGTGCAGGGTCCAGTTGAGAATCAGGCCGCGGTCGAGGCAGGCGGCCGCAAACCGGCGGGTTGCAGCGGGCGTCGCGAGCTCGATCGCGAGTAGCAGCCCGACGCCGCGCACGTCGCGTACTACTCGATGGCGGGCGGCGAGGTCCTCGAGGCCGCGGCGGAGGCGCACGCCCATGCGTGCGGCACGGGCGGGCAGGTCGCGGGTGACCGTGACCTCGAGCGCCGCCAACGCGGCGGCGCAGGAGAGCGGATGCCCGCCGAAGGTCGTCACGTGCGCCAGCGGCGGGCGGTGGGCGAGGGTGCCGAGCACGTGACGCGAGCCGAGAAAGGCGCCGAGCGGTAGGCCGCCGCCGAGCGCCTTCGCGAGCACGAGCAGGTCGGGGCGGACGCCGCATGGCCTGGAACGCGAAGAGCGCGCCCGTACGTCCGAGGCCGGTCACGACCTCGTCGAAGATCAGCAGCGCGCCGACCTCGGAGCAGCGCGCGCGCAGCGCCCGCACGAATGCGGGATCAGGGACGCGCACGCCGCCCTCTGCCTGGATCGGCTCGATGACGACCGCCGCGACGCGGCGGTCGATCCGCCGCAACGCTCGCGGGTCGTTCCACGGCAGGATGTCGACGTCGGCGAGCAGCGGCTGGAACGGCCCGCGATAGACGGGGTTGCCGCCGATCGAGAGCGCCCCGAGCGTGTCGCCGTGGAAGCCGAGATCGAACGCCGACGAGGCCGCGGACGGCCGCGTGTGCTTGCGGGCCGTCTTCAGGGCGCCTTCGATCGCCTCGGCGCCGCTGCTGGTGAAGTAGGCGCTCTCGAACGGCGATCCGGCGAGCTCCGCGAGGCGCGTCGCGAGCCGGACCTGGGGCTCGAGCACGAACTCGCCGTAGACCATGACGTGCAGGTAGCGCCGCAGCTGGTCGGCGCAGGCACGACGGACGGCGGGATGCCCGTGGCCGATCGATGCCACGCCCATGCCCGCGAGCAGGTCGAGGTAGCGCCGGCCACGGCGCGTCGACGAGCCAGCTGCCGCGCGCGGCGGCGATCTCGAGGCCGAGCGGCGCGGACGAGGTCTGCGCGACGTGGCGCCGGAACGCCGCGGCGAGCGGTGTGCGACGGGTCACGGGCGCGGCGTCACGTGTGCGACGACGGCGGCACTCGGCCGCGCCGGCTCGCAGCGGCGCGGCTCGTGCGCGGGCGGGGTGACGTCGCGTCGGAGGGTCACGGCTGGGCGCGATCCCGGCGCCAGCAGACTGGCCATGCGCGTGTGTCCGCTCTGGCGCCAGGAGAAGGGCGGCGCCTGCATGCGCTCCAGCGGACACAACCGGGGCGCGCCGCAGGCGGCCGCAACGGCAGCGACGTCCGCCAGCCGGGTGCCCGGTCCGGCGACGCCCACTGCCTCGACCGCGCCGGCGACGTGCGCGAGATGACGGGACGCCCGCGCGAGGTCGTCGACGGGCAGCACGACGACGTGGCGATTCAGCGGGCTCGACGGCGGAGCGTCGGTGCGGTCGCAGACGACGCTGAAGCGTGCATTGCTGTCGGCGAGCACCCGCACGGCGCCACCCTCCTGCTCGCGCCACCGCTGCCGTTCCAGGTAGTGCCACGCCAGCGTGGCCTCGTCGAGTGAGAGCGGCGCGCGCGGCAGCTCGATCGCGAGACGTCGCAGCGACGCCGCCATCGCCGCCACGAAGTCGTCGGTCGCCTGCCGATCCTGCTCCTCGAGCAGCAGGTATTGCGGCGACAGGCAGCCCTGCTGGTCGAACAGCGCCACCTGGCGCGCGGCCTCGGCCGCAACCTCGGCGTTCGCGGCCTCGTGGCAGATCACCGCGACGCTGAGACGCGGACCGAAGCGCAGCAGCCGCCGCGGCGCGTGCCCGGCGAGGCTCTCGACACTCTCGCTGCGCCCGTAGGCGAGCACGACGCCTGCGCGCCCGACGGCGAGCCGTTGGTGCGCTTCGCTTCCACCCGGCCAGTGCGCCACCGCGAGCGCGGCGGCGAGGGTCGGCTCGATGGCGGCGAGGGTCTGCGCGAGCAGGAGTGGCAGGAGTGGCTCCCGCTCGGCCGTCTTGACCACGCTCGGCACTCCCGCGACGAGCGCGGCGACGATGCCGAAGATGCCCACGCCCGGGACGTTGCCGGCGAGCGAGTGCAGGGCGAGACGTTCGGGCTCGCCACCGCCGAGCTCGCTCGCCGCGACGCGCGCGAGCTCGGGCGCCGACAGCGCCGCCCAGAGGTGATCGATCGTGTGGCGGATGGCGTCCGGGGCATACCCGGTGGCGGCGGGCAGTCTCGCGAGCGCGTGCCGCCGCGGCGCAAATTCGGGCAGCAACCAGCGTGCCGCGAGCCGTCCGATCGCCGCGATGCGGGCCTCGAGGCCCATCGCCCGCAAACCTTCGCCGGCCGCCTCGACTGCGTCCATGCGTGCCGCGAGCGTCCGCGGCGTGACGGCCGGCGGCCTCACGCGCGCACCAGCAGCGAGCACCCGCGGGCTGCCGCGTCGGTCGCGCGTCCGAGCAGCTCGATGCCGCCGTCCACCGCGCGGCCGACATCCTCGGTCTGGATGGCCACGACGGAGTGCACATTGGCGAGATCGACGTGACGTAGCAGGCCCGGTTCACCGAGCGGCTGCTCCCGCTCCGTCGCCGGATCGCAGACGACGGTGCGCAGCCATGGAGGTGCCCGGTGCGGGCCGCTACCGTGCGCATAGAGCTGAGAGCAGAGCTCGGTCATACCGTACTCGTTGACGACGCTGGTCGGTTCGACGCCGAGCCCGTCCGCGTAGCGCGCCAGCACTGCGGCGCGCGGCGCGTCCTCGTGGTACCCTTTGCACCCGCCGGTATCGACGACGAGGCTACCGGCGGGGAGCGCCCAGCGACGACCGGCGTGGCGCGCGTGGTCGAGGAGGCGAAGCAGCGCCGCGGTGACGGCGACGAGCAGGATGGGACGACCGTCGAGACGGTCGAGCGCCCACGCCAGGCCCTGGACGTCGACGCCGTCGGGTGCGAGGAACGAGGGCGGTCCCTCCGAAGCGTAGGTGGCGCGCAGCCAGGAGACCATCTCCCCCAACGAGGACGACGGGTGGGTGCCGTGCTCGGGAGCCGCGGCGACGAACGGTCGGCGGACTCCGACGGGCAATACGGCACGCGCGAAGCCGGCGAGCGCGGCGGCCCGGTACACGGCGACGTCGACCAGATGATGGCGCGCGCGGCGCTCCGTCCCCTCGGATGTGCCGCTGCTCTCGTAGATTCGTGCCGCGGGGCCGCAGGCGAGGACGCTGTCGCGAAAGGCGCCCGCAGGCACCGCCGGAATCTCCGTCCAATGCGTCGGCGTGATCCCGCGACGGTCGACGAAACGCCGGTACGGCGGATTGGCCTCGTATTGGTGGCGATGGGACGCGAGCGCGAGGGCGTCGAAGGCCGCGGCCGACGGCGCCGCGATGAAGCGGAGGATGCGCGCGGTCAGGTCGGCGGACGTCCCCGCCTGCTCGTGGGGCTCCTCTGACGGGCGCGGGTGCACACGTGACCATAGGGAGGCGCTCCTGGACTGTCAACGTGGCGTGAACGCGGCGGTTGTCGCACCCCGGCCGATGCATTAGGCTCCTCACGATGCCGACCAAAGAGGAGCTGTTCGACCATGCCGTCGACTGCGTTGCGGACGGCGACCTCGACGGTGCGATTCGCGGCTACCAGGAAGCCATCGCCCTCGATCCGACGTTCGCCGACGCCGTGCAGGGCCTGGCCATGGCGTACGCCGACAAGGGGCTCTTCGACGACGCGATCACGTGGGGCAAGCGGCTGGTGGAGCTCACGCCCGACGAGACGCTGGCACACACCAGTCTCTCGATGTTCTACCAGCGCAAAGGCATGATCCCGGAGGCGGAGGCGGAAGGGGCCAAGGCCCGGATGCTCGACTGGAAGCGCCAGCTCGCCGAGCAGAAGGAGCGTGGCGGTTCCTGAGCCGCGCCTCCGCGACCGCGCGATGCCGGAGCACAGCGACGCCTACATCGTCGGCCGCATGATCGAGCGGGTACGGCTCCTGATCGCGATCTCCGATGAGATCCCCGTCGAGACGAAGCTGCAGACGCAGGGGGTCTTGAAGATGTTCCAGGCGGAGGTGGCCGGGCCGGAGGACGAGCACGATCGGCCGCAGGCGCGCGCGCACTACGCGCTGCTCTACGACGATCTGGCTCCCTATGCCGACATCGAGGCGCTGCTGTCGGCGATGAAGACCTTCATCAGCTACCTCTAGCTGCGGTGATGGTCGTCGCCCCCGCGCTGCGGCGCGGTGCGTGATGCAACGGGCGTCGGCGCGCGGCAAGGCCGCGCGCCTCCGTTTCGCTCGCTCCACGTGCGCACGGGACCGCGTCGTCGCTTCGGCGCGGGCGGGGAGAGGCTCAGGGAGCTCCGGCGGGAGCCTCGGCCGGAGCAGCACCCCCACCGGCGCCCGCGGCAGCGCCGTCGCCGCCAGCGAGGGCGCGTTGGCAGGCTTCCTTGTCGCGGGTGGTGAGCGCCAGCTGGCTCTTGATGGTCTCGCGCTCGTTCTTGAGGCGGTTCACCGTCTCGATTTGCTCGGTGAGCTGCTGCTGCAGGCTCGTGGCTTGGCCCCACATCTCGTAACCGATGAACACGCCAGCGCCGATGCAGACGAGCAGGATGACCGCCCATCCGGTGTACGTCCAGACGACCTCTTTGACTTCTTCCGCCTCGTGTCCTGCACCGTGCTCCACCATATGCCCTCCTAATCCGATGACCGATGTACTGAGGGGCGTACGCCTACCATTGGTCGACGTGCGATGCGAGATAACGCTTCACGTAGGGGCCGGCCTTCCGCAGCGCGTCGTCCTTGCTCGGGAAGAGATCTTCGTGCACCCAGTCGCCCCGGATCCAGCAATCGAACGAGGAGGCCTCCCCGAGCGTGAATTCCAGAATGCGCTCGCCGATCGGCTCGCCGGTGATGATGAAGCGCGCCGAACGGCCGGAGTCCACTATCACACCGTGCGCGTTGGGGGGAAGCGCGAGCCGGTGCACGGCGCGATCGATCTCGGCCGCCGGCATGCGCTCGCCCGGAACCATGTAGAGGGTGGTCCAGCGCCCGAGCGAGGGATGCGCTTCCTCGAGGAATCTGAGGTTGATGTCGGTCAAACGGGTGCGGGCGCGGTCCTGATCGAACTCGTACCCGATATCGAAGAATCGGCTCCCGCAGGGCGGGCGCTCTGGGGGGAGACGCGCGCGCTCGGGGGTTTTTCCGGTATCGACCCACCAGCGGTTTTCGACGGCTGGCCCGTCGCCGCGCGGGGCTTGGGTCATGCGCGCAGACGTTACCGCGAGGCCTTGTGGAACGCAACAAAACGCCGGCGTGCGACGTCGTGGGACGGTTGCTGCATCGCGTGGGTTTGCATATGGATTCCGGTCGATGGCGGAGGGCAACGAGCGCCGCTGGGCGCTCATCCTGGGCGCGTCGAGCGGATTCGGCGAGGCGACCGGACGCGAGATGGCACGGCGCGGCTTCGACATCTGCGGCGTCCACCTCGACCGGCGCGCCGGAATGGCACACGTCGACGAGATCACCGCGGCGATCCGCGCCGAGGGCCGTGTGGCGCTCTTCTTCAACGTGAACGCCGCCGATCAGGAGAAACGCCGGCAGGTCCTGGACGCGCTCGCCGCCCGCATCGAGGAGGAAGGGGGCGGCACGGTCGGCGTGCTGATGCATTCCCTCGCGTTCGGCAGCCTGAGCCCGCTCATCGGCGACGGGACGCGCGTCGCGACGGCGGCGCAGCTGACGATGACGCTCGACGTGATGGCGCACAGCCTCGTCTACTGGGCGCAGGATGCCGTCGCGCGCGGCATGCTGACGCGCGGCAGCCGCGTCCTGGCGATGACGAGCGCCGGCTCGTCACGCGTCTGGCCAGGGTACGGGGCGGTTTCGGCGGCGAAGGCGGCGCTCGAAGCCTACGTACGCCAGCTCGCGGTCGAGCTGGCGACCACGGGCATCACCGTGAACGCGATCCGCGCCGGCGTCACCGATACGCCGGCGCTGCGCAAGATCCCGGGCGGACAATGGATGGCCGAGCAGGCGGCCGCCCGCAACCCGAGTGGTCGCCTCACGGCCACCGAGGACATCGCGCGGGTGATCGCGCTGCTGGCCGGCGCGGAGTCGCAGTGGATCACCGGCACGGTGATCGGCGTCGACGGTGGCGAGAACCTGGTATCGTGACCGTGCGCCCGGCGGGCGCGAGGTTCCTAGGACGCGTTGCGACGGCGGCCGACGCTGCGGCGCGTTCCGCGCAGCTGCACGCGCGCCGGTGGCCGCGGCGCCATCGTGCGGGCCGCGGCGGTGTGTCCCAGGCCGTGCATCATTCCCGCGGCAAAGAGGTCGGCCTTCCGTTCCGCATCGGTCCAGAACAGATAGTGGGCGACCTCGTGGTGAACGGTATGCACCCACTGCTTCATGGTGTTGTACTTCCGTCCACGCTTCCAGTTCTCGGGATGCACGAGATGGATGCGGCCGTCCTCGTACGTCCGTCCAGCGCCCTTGCCCCAATCGAGGTATTCGAACCACTCCACCGATGGACGCTTGAGATTATAAAACTCGCAAATCAACGTGATTGCGCGACGGAAATCCGTTTCGCGATACGTGGCGAAGAAACGGCGCAACAGACGGTCGACTGTGAGGCGCTCGCGCACGGTGGGGAACATCATCCGCATGATCGGTCCTCTGAGGGAAAAGCGCTCAGCTACACGAGAACCTTAAACGCGGGCGCGTCGAACTGTCAACTCACCCCTGATTTTATAGCACGTTGTCTATAGACAGGAGCCGAGCGGTCGCACGGCCACGGGGTCGGACGCCGTCGGGGAGCGGATGCGTCGCCCTCGGCGACCGCGCCGGCGCGCGCCGGCGCGGTCGCGAAGAGCGGTCAGGCCTTGGTGTAGCGCGTGCCGCGGCGCGATCCCGTGCGCTTCAGCTTTTTTTCCTTCACCCATCCGGTCAGGCGTTGCGACAGCGTGCCCGCCGCGACGCCCGGAACCAGCTTGCGCACGTCGTTCGCCTTGAAGGAGCCCTTCGGGAGACGGGCGAACACTCCGCCCCAATCGACGCGCGCCCGGCGCCCGCGACGGCCGACGCGGCGACCTCCGCGGCCGCGTCCCGCGGCCTCTCCCACCGCACCGCTGATCTCGTCGAGCAACGTCTGCCGTTGCTTGTTCAGCTTGCCGATCTGTCGCTCGATCACGATGAGCTGGCGTTGACCCGCGCGTTGCAGGCGTTTCATCATCGACTGGGCCTGTTTGCGCAGTTGGGCCAACCCGCCGGCCGATCTCGTCGCTCGCTTGCCTTTTGGCATATTCGGTCCCCCTACCGGTATGATGCTTCAAAATGACATCGATTTGGGGAGCCTCTATCAGACGCCTCTTGCGAGAGGCAACCTCGGATATGATGCGATTATTCCACGGATACGTCGGTGGGGGCGCCCGAACGGGGCCCGACCACGATCGTACGCACATTTACGAACTCGCGAATACCGTAATGTGACAGTTCGCGGCCGTACCCCGATCGTTTGACGCCCCCGAACGGCAGGCGCGGATCGGATGCCACCGCCTCGTTGATGAAGACCATGCCCGCGTCGAGGCGGCGCGCCAGCGACTCGGCGAGAGCCGGGTCGCGTGTCCACACGCTGGCGCCGAGGCCGTAGCGCGTGCGGTTCGCGAGCGCGATCGCCTCGTCCGCGTCGGTGGCCAGGGTCACGGCGGCGACGGGACCGAACACCTCCTCGTCGAACGCGGCCATGCCGGGACGGACGTCGACGAGGACCGTCGGCGCGTAGAACCATCCGGGGCCGGGCAGGACGGTGCCCCCGAGCAGTCGTCGCGCCCCCGCTGCGATCGACCGCTCGACCTGTCGCGCGACCTCGTCGCGGAGGTCGGCGCGCGCCAGGGGACCCACCTGCGTCTCCGGTCGCACGGGGTCGCCGACGCGCAGCGCGCCCATGGCGGCGGCGAGCGCGCGGGTGAACGGCTCCGCGATCGCCGCGGCGACGATGAATCGTTTGGCGGCAATGCAGCTCTGCCCGCCGTTCACGACGCGCGCGGATGCCGCGGCGCGCGCCACCAGGTCGGGGTCGGCGTCGGCGAGAACGATGAAGGGATCACTGCCACCGAGCTCGAGCACGCACTTCTTGCAGGCCCGTCCCGCCGCGGCGGCGACGCTCATGCCGGCGCGCTCGCTGCCCGTCAGGGTGACGGCGCGGACGCGCTCGTCGGCGACGACACGCTCGACGGCGGCCGCGGGGACGAGCAGCGTCTGGAACACCCCCGGCGGGGCGCCGGCATCGCGCCAGAGGTTCTCGAGCGCACAGGCGGCGCCGCTCACGTTCGAGGCGTGCTTGAGGAGTGCGACGTTGCCGGCGACGATCGCGGGCGCGGCGAATCGGAAGAGCTGCCAGAAGGGAAAGTTCCACGGCATGACGGCGAGGATCGGCCCGAGCGGATCGAACACGACGTAGCTCCGCGCCGCCTCGGTCCGCACGATCTCGGGCGCCAGCATCGCGGGCGCGTGCGCCGCATAGTAGCGGCAGGCGGTCGCGCACTTCGCCACCTCGGCCCGTGCGTCGGCCAGCAGCTTTCCCATCTCGTCGGTGAGGAGCCGCGCATGGACCTCGCGCCGCTGGTCGAGCAGCTCGGCGACGCGGCGCAGCAGTGCCGTCCGCTCCTCGAGCGGCACGGCGCGCCAGCGCAGGAACGCGTCCGCGGCGCGGCCGATGCGCTCGTCGACCTGCGCCGGCGAGTGCGGCCGGTAGGTGGCGATCAACGCGCCGTTCGCCGGATTGATGCTCCGCAGATCGTCCATGCCCCACCAGCTAGCGGGCGGACACGGCGGACGCCAATCGCGCTCGCCGCAGCGCGGCCGTCAGCTCAGCGGGGAGGCGGCCGCCGCCCGCTCGCGCCGCGGAGGAATGGCGAGCTTGCGGAGACGAAAGCGGAAGGTACTCTCGCGCAGGCCCAGCAGATGCGCGGCGCGTCGTTGATTCCCGCCGGTGAGCGCCAGCGTCTTCAGGAAGATCTCGCGCTCGAGCTGCTCCAAGGTGGCGCCCTCGGGCGGCAGCGCGATCGCCCGCGCCGCGTGCACCGTGGCCGAACGCTCGGCGTTGGCGCAGCGGAGGGCGACGGCGCAGATCGCGCGCAGGATCGCGCCGTCGAGGCCGCGCGGCAGGACCGTCACGCCGTCGACGTCCAGCTCGTCGCCGTTCAGCGAGCCGGCGAGGAGCAGACGGACCGCCCGCGGGTGGCTGGCGGCCGTGGCCGCGAGCAGCTCGGCGCCGTGGGCATCCGCGTCCGCGATCACGACGCCCGGCTCCCAATCGGGCCGGACGTCGTGGGGCTCGGTGGCGGTCATCATGCGCGTCTCGGCGAGGGAGGCGAGCGCATGGGAGGCGGCGAGGATCGATGCCGTCGGCGTCTCGTCGATCAACAGCGCGACGCCCACGCAGGGCGCGGCGGATTGAGGCTGGGGGGTCATCACCGGTCTCCAGGTTGTGGCGAGGATTCGCCGGTTCGCACCAGTGTGCGGGGCGTAGTCCTAGACGCCGGGCGCTACGCCGTCAAGCGGAAAGACAGGGGTCGCCGGAATCGGGCGGCCGCGCCGCCCCCTATGCGGACGCGCGCAGCGCCTCGGCCGCGAGCGGCACCATGACGGTGAACGTGCTCCCACCTCCGACCTCGCTCGTGACGGTCACGTCCCCGCCGAGCTGCGTGAGCAGCCGGCGCACGATGTACAGGCCGAGGCCGACGCCCCCGTAGGAGCGGGTATCGGAGCTGTCCGCCTGGCGGAACATGTCGAAGATCACCGGCAATTGCGCCGGCGCGATGCCGACCCCGGTGTCGCGGACCGTGAAGGCGCAGGCCTCCCCGACCTGGACGCAGCCGACCGCGACCTCCCCTTGGGGCGTGAACTTCAAGGCGTTGCCGATCAGGTTCTTCAGCACCATGCGCAGCTTGCGTCGGTCGCTGCAGATCGTGACCGGAGGCGCGGTCTCCCAGCGCAGGACGATCTCCGGCGGACGCGGGAGGGCGGCGAAATCGCTGGCCAGGTCGTCGAGGAGCGCCGGCACCGACAGGCGCTCGAAGACGGGCTGGTCCTTGCCGGTGTCGAGGCGATTGACGTTGAGCGTCGCCTCGATCATGTCGAGGAGCTCGAGGCTCGATCCCCGGATCTTCGCGAGGATGGCGGTGCGCTGCGACGGCGGCACGTCGTCCGCGAGCATGTCGGTGTAGCCCATGATGACGCTGAGCGGCGTCCGCAGCTCGTGCGACATCGTCGAGACGAACTCGGTCTTGAGCTGGCTGGTGCGTTTCGTCTCCTCGACGAGCCGGGCATTCTCGAGCGCCATGGATGCGAGTTGCGCGATCCCCACCGCGATACGCTGCTGGCGCTCGCTGAAGGGCTCCTCTCGCCCGGTATAGGCGGCGGAGAGAAAGCCGATGACCTCGCGGCCGCGCCGGAGCGCGACGTACATGCTCATCGTGATGCCGAACGCGCGCAGCAGTCGCGCCGCCTCGGGGTCGGTCACGGACGCCGTCCGCACCTGCGTCACGGCGCGCTCGGCCAGCATGCCCAGCAGCGGCGCGAGGCAGGCGCGTGGCAGGTGCACGCGTTGCAGCGCGTCCACCTGCGCCGCGGCGTACCCGTGGGCCGAGCCGGTCACGTAGGCATCCTCGTCCGGAAGGCGCACGACCGTGTCGGCGCAGTCGCAGCCCAGCAGGTCGGCCCCGAGCCGGGCCAGGCGATCGAGGACCACGGGCGTGGTCAGCGACATCAGCATCTCGTGGCCGGCCTGCACGAGGGCGCGTGAGACGTGGGCCTCGTCCTCACGCTGCCGTCGCGACACCGCGAGGGCCTCCTCGCTGCGGTGTCGCTCGATGGCGACGCCCGCGAGATGCGCCGCCGTCTCGATCAGGGCGAGGTCGTTCCCATCGGGCGGCCGCGGCTCGGCGTAGTACATCGCGAGCGTTCCGAGGCAGGTCCGGTCGCGCGCCAGGACGGGGGCCGACCAGCAGGCGCGCAGGCCGTGCGCCAGCGCGACGTCGCGATACGCCGCCCAGCGCGGATCGCTCGCGATGTCGACGACGACGACCAGCTCGCAGTGATACGCCGCCGTACCGCACGAGCCCACGTCGGGCCCGATCGGGACCCCGTCGGTCGCGTCACGGTACGCCTTCGGCAGGCTCGGCGCGGCGCCGAGACGCAGGCAATCGCCCTCGCGCAGCAATACCGAGCACCGCATCCCGTCCGCATGACGCTCGACCATCTCGACCAGGGCCGTGAGGACGGCGTCGAGCGGCGCCCCGGCCATGATGCGCTCGAGAATCTCGGTGTGACCCGCGAGCGTGGCGGCCACGTGGTCGCGGGCACGGCGCTGGCGGGCATGCTCGAGGGCGACACCGACCGAGGCGGCGAACGCCAGTGCCAGGGCGAAGGCGCGATGGCCGGCGAATGCCGCGGCGGCGTCGGGTGTCCACGCCAGCACCGCCAGCGACGCTGCAGCGGCGCCGAGCACGGTGGCGAGCTGCGTCATGGCGCCCCACGGCAGCAGCATGGCCGACGCGAGCACGCTCGCGACCAGTAGCATGATGGCCGACGTTCCGTCGTGCCGGAGCACGGCGGCGAGGGCGACGGTGGCGTAGAGGGTGATGGCGACGCCGGCGCCGACCGTCCGGGCGCGCCGGCGCTTCGTGTCGCGGTGGAGCACGACGAACCCTACGATCGCGATCGCGAGCTGCGCGAGCGCCACCGCCGCGAGCGGCGCGAGGAGCTGCGCGTGGGAGCGCAGGCCGCCGAGACTGAAGGCGACGATCACCGAGGCGCCGGCGAGGAATCCGCGCCGCAGCCGGATCGTGAGCGACCGCGTCGCCTCGGCCGTCGTCGTCGGACGGATCGATGGGTCATGCGGCGGACGTAGCGTCATTGTGGTGACGGAGATGCCATCTTCTTCGCGTTCATCGCCGCCGCCGCGCGGGAAAAACGGAAATGGCGAGGCGACGACGCCGCACTCGGAGCAAGCGGGGTGCCGCGCGCAAGCGGGTCGCGTCGCCGGCGGCGCCGGACGTGCCATGCGAACGCGCATGGATTCTCGCCCCGCCGCTCGTTTGCTACGGTGCGACGGGTGACGAGCTCACGCGCGCGCCGCCTGGGCGCTGCTCTTCTGCTGCTGTGGACGACGGCCGCGACGTTTCCCGGTGACATTGCCCCCACCGCGGTCGCGCCCGGTCCCACCGGGCTCTCGACCCGCTCCGCCGATATCGCGCCCGGTCGCGCGGCTGCGCCGGCGGCCGTCGACGACGCGGTCGGACGCCGGCTCTACGTCGTGGCCGTGAACGGCGGAGGCCGGCGCGAGATCAACTATCGGTCGCATCTGCAGCACGTGCGGGCGCTCGCGGCGCTCCTCACCGCGGCCGGGGTGCCGGCGGAGCACGTCGCGATCTTCAGCGCCGACGGCGAGAACGAGGCTGCGGACGTGGCGATCAAGGACGGGGCAGTGGAGCGCGGATCGTGGCTGCTGCCGGCCGGCGTCGCGGGGGCCGTGGGACCGCAGATCGAGTACGTGAGCTCGACGGTCGAGGGCTATGTGCTCCGGCCGGCGCGTCTCGAGGAGCTGCGGACGTGGTTCGACGGACCCGGCCGTGGGCTCGTCGCCGGCGACACGCTGCTCTTCTACGTGACCGACCACGGCGACAAGAACGACGCCGATCCGCGCAACAACACCATCACGCTCTGGGGCGAGAAGCTCTCGGTCACCGACCTGCGCGGTCTGCTGGCGGGTCTGGCACCCGGCGTCCGCGTCGTGATGCTGATGTCGCAGTGCTTCTCGGGCTCCTTCGCGCGACTCATGTACGCGCACGACGACGACCCCCTGCCGTCCGGCGACGTGTGCGGGTTCTTCTCGGCCCCGCCGGACCGACCCGCGTACGGCTGCTACCCGGAGAACCGCGGCAAGGAGGGCGTCGGACATTCGCACCGGTTTCTCGAGGCCGTCGGCGAGCTCGGGCGGTTTGCCGACGCCGAGCGTCGCGTGCTCGTCACCGACGACACGCCCGACATCCCCCACGCGACGAGCGACGTGTGGTTCGAGCGCCGGCTCCGCGCGGCGGCCGAGGCGGCCGACCAGGCACCGCGCGATTACGTCGATGGGCTGATCGCCGAGGCGTGGCGCGATCGCGGCGCGTACGAGCCGGAGATTCGGCTCCTCGACCAGATCGGACACGCGTACGGGACGTTCAGCCCGCGCAGCGTCGCCGAGCTCGACGAGCAGACGCGCGCCCTCCCCGAGTTGAGCTCGCGGCTCGCGACCTATGCGGAGCGATGGCAGCAGGCGCTGGACGCGCTGCTCGCGGAGAACTTCGCGCGCTTCCTCGACGCCTATCCGCGTTGGAAGGTGCGGCTTGCTCCCGAGCGGACGCGCGAGCTCGACGCGCGCGCGCGGGGCGTCCTCATGCGCTTGGTGCTCGCGCAGCTGGTGCCTTTCACCAGCCACGATCCGGTGCGGCACGAGCGCCTGATCACCCTGAAGCGCAAGGCGGCGGCGGCCGCGGCCGCCCGCTACCGCGCGCAGGTGCGCGAGGCCGTGGTCCGACGGCTGCGCAGCGTGTTGCTGCGGGTCGCGGCCCGCGCCCAGCTGGCGCGCGAGGCGCGCGACGGTAGCGGCGCGGAGGAGGCCCGGCGCCGAACGGACGCCCTCGCGCGTTGCGAGGACTTCACGTTGCGCCCGCGAGCCGCGGCCGGCGCCGTCATGGCATCGACCGCGCCCGCCTTTCCGCCGCTCGCCGACGAGCAGCAGCTCCTCGCCGAGCTGTCGCCGGCGTTCATGGGGATCGAGTTCCATCCGCTCGACGAGGCGAAGCGCGTCCGCCGCGGCCTGCGCAAGGGAGCGGTCACGGTGATGCGCGTCTATCCCGACTCGGCCGCCGCGCGCGCCGGCCTCGAGATCGGCGACGTGATCGTCGGCCCGCCGGGCGCGCCCTTCGAGGAGCCGAACCAGGTCCGGGAATGGACGATGCGGCGCCAGGTCGGCGTCCCGGCGCCCCTCGACGTCTGGCGCGACACCGAGCTGCGCACCATCACGATCCGTCCGGGGCCGTTCCCGCTCGAGCTGCCGAAGCTGCCGGGGCCGCCGAAGGTCGGCAGCGCGGCCCCCGCGCTGGAGGTGGAGATGTTCCGCGGCGGCCTCGATCCCGCCCCGCGCCGCTCCCGGTTGCTGTTCTTCTGGGCGACATGGTGCAGCATCTGCAAGCAGGCCGTACCCGAGGTGCTCGCATTCGAGCGCACCCACGACGTCGAGGTGATCGCGATCACGGACGAGGACGCCGATACGCTGCGGCCCTTCTTCCGCGACATGCATGCCGAGTTCCCGGTGGGCGTCGCGATGGACACGCATCGGCGTACCTTCCAGGCGTACGGCGTGAGCGGCACCCCGACCTTCGTCCTCGTCGATCAGGGCGGCGTCATCCGCCACTATCAGACCGGCTACCCCGCGGAGGGCCTGCGGATCGAGGGATGGCACTGGCGCGAGGACATGAAGCCCCTCTCGGTCCGGTGACCCCCGTCTCATCGCTCGACCTCACCCAAAACGCCGCAGAAAATGCCGACTACGCGGGATGGTCGCGCGGCCCGGGTCGCGGCATCACTTCGTGCATGTACAGCCTCGCCGTTCTCCGTTGGGGTGCCGGTGGCGCGCTCGACGATCTGCCGCTCGAGCACATGTCCCGGCTTGCCGACATGCCCGAGAAACGCCTCATGCTGGCCGTCCTGCTCGATGCGATCATCCAGCTCCGCCGGCCGGGCTCGACCGGCGCCGCCGAGGCCGCGGCGTGGATCGCCGGCGAGAGCGGTCCCGACGAGCCGTTCTCCTATCGTGCCCTGTGCGAAGGGCTCGGGATCGATCCGGCGTACCTGACCCGCGGCGTCTACGCGTGGGCGCGGCGCGAAAGCCCTCGGGGAAGCGCACGCATCCTGCGGCGCTCCCAGGGAAGGTCGCTTCGCGTCTCGGTTCGCCGGCGGGGGGCGCGAGCGATCGCTGCCCGCTAGGCGCCTCGACACACGCGGGGCGCGTTGCTAGCGTTCGCGCCGGAGCCGCCCGATCGTGCAACGCTCGCTGTCCGCATCGACGAGGTACATCGTCGCGCTCGCGGCGGCCGGCACCGCCTTGGTCGTCGCGTATTTCCTGCGCGACGTCCTCGAGCCCGGGATCTTTCCGCCGTTCCTCGTCGCCGTGACCGTCAGCGCGCTGTACGGCGGCGTCGGGCCAGGGCTGCTCACGACGGCGCTTTCGCTCGCCGCCAGCTACTGGCTCTTCTTGATGCCCCTCTACGCCTCGGTATGGGACGAGCAAGGGCTGTCGCGCCTGTTGCTCTACCGCACGGGGACGTTCTCGGTCGCGGCCCTGTTCATCGTCGCGATGGCGACGGCACGCACGCAGGCGATCGAGATGATGCGACGCGCCCGTGCGGAGACCGACGTCGCCCGCCGGCGCATGACGTTCCTGGCGGAGGCGAGCGACGTGCTCGGCGGGTCTCTGGACTACGACGAGACGTTGACGACCGTGGTGGGTCTGGCCGTGCCGTTCCTCGCGGATTGGTGCTCGCTGGACGTCCGTGAGCGCGACGGCAGCATCCGGCGCGTCGCGGTCTCGCACGCGGATCCGACGAAGGCCGACCTCGCCGCCGTCGCGGCGAGCTACCCCCGGATCCGTATGGGAGGCATCCGCGCACGGTGGCGCTGCGCACCGGCCGTTCGCAGCTCGTGCCCGACGTGACCGACGAGTGGCTGCGGGCGACCGCCGCGACCGACGATCAGCTCGAGATCCTGCGCCGCTTCGCGTACCGCTCGGCGATGGTCGTGCCGCTGGTGGCGCGCGGGGAGACGATCGGTGTGATGACGTTCGCGACCATCGGCTCGGTGCGCCGCTACGACGCGGGCGATCTCAGCCTCGCCGAGGACCTCGGGCGGCGCTGTGCCCTCGCGGTCGACAACGCCCGTCTGTACCGCGAGGCGCAGGACGCGAATCGCACCAAAGACCACTTCCTGGCCACGGTCTCGCATGAGCTGCGCTCGCCGCTGAACGCCGTCGTCACCTGGGCGCATCTCCTGCGCTCGGGGCGGCTCGACGAGGCGAAGACCCACCGCGCGCTCACGACGATCGAGAGCAGCGCCCGCTTACAGGTGCGGCTGATCGAGGATCTGCTCGACATCTCGCGCGTGTCCTCGGGCAAACTCCACATCGAGCGTGCGCCGGTCGACGTGCGGACCGTCCTCGAAGCCTCGATCGACGTCGCGCGCGCGGCCGCCGACGCCAAGCGCATCCGCCTCACGTTCGAGACCGACGTCGACGAGTGCGCGCTGCAGGGTGATGCCACGCGTCTGCAACAGGTCTTCGGCAACCTGCTCGGCAATGCCGTCAAGTTCACGCCCGCGGAGGGCAACATCCGGGTCGAGCTGCGACGCGACGGGCAGACGGCGCTGGTCGTGCTGCAGGATTCCGGTATTGGCATCGCCCCCGAGCAACTGCGGCGGATCTTCGAGCCGTTCGAGCAGGCGGACGAGACGTCGGCACGGCAGGACGGCATCGGCCTCGGGTTGGCGATCGCCCGTCATCTGATCGAGCGCCACGGCGGCACCATCGGGGCGGAAAGCGCCGGCCCCGGTTGTGGCGCGCGCTTCACGATCGCGTTGCCGCTCGATCCGGTGGACGAGGATCACCACCGGCGTCCCGCGCCCGGCGTCGCCTCGGCACGCTGAGCCGGCAGCGGCCGCCGTGCCGAGCGGTGACCTGCATGATACTGAGGGAGCGATGGCCCACGCCCGACCGTACGCCGCCGTGAGCGCGCGCGCATCCGCGGCCGGCGCGCGTCACACGAGCGCGCTCACGACGACCCTCGTCCTCGTGACCGGCTACATGGTCGCCGAGGTCGTCGGCGGCCTGCTGGCGAACTCGCTCGCGCTCCTCGCCGACGCGGGGCACATGCTCGGCGACGCCGCCGCGCTCGGGCTCGCGCTCTTCGCCTTGTGGTTCGCGCGCCGTCCCGCGACGGCGAAGCATACGTACGGGTTCTACCGCACCGAGATCCTGGCCGCACTCGTCAACGGCGCCACCCTGGTCGGCATCGCGATCTCGATCATCGTCGAGGCGTACGGCCGCTTCCGTGCGCCACCGGACGTGCGGGCCGGCCTGATGTTGCTCGTCGCGAGCGGCGGACTGCTCGTCAACGTGGCGGGATTGTGGATGCTGCACGGCCACGACGAGCGAAGTCTGAACGTCCACGGCGCCTGGGTGCACGTCGTCACGGATACGCTCGGCAGCGTGCAGGCGATCATCGCCGGCGCTCTGCTGTGGCGATTCGGCTGGCGCTGGGTCGATCCGCTCGCCTCCGTGCTGATCGCGCTCCTCATCGTGTTCTCCGCGTGGAAGCTGCTCCGTGCCTCCACCGCCGTCCTGATGGAGAGCGCCCCCGGCCACATCGACGTCGACGAGGTGCGGGTGGCGCTGCTGGCGACTCCCGGTGTCGGCGCCGTCGACGATCTCCACGTCTGGACGATCACGAGCGGCCTCGAGGCCATCTCCGCGCACGTGCTGCTGTGCGATGATCGCTCGCCACGCGTCCTTCTCGCCGACATCCGTGCGATGTTGCGGACGCGTTTTCGCATCGACCACGTGACGATCCAGGTGGAGACGGAGGCGTGCGACGAGGCGGGGCTCCACCCGTGAGCACCGCCGGGGAGGGCGACCTCTATCGTTTCGCCGTGAGCTCGATCGTGCCGGCGCCTCCCGCACGTGTCTGGGCGCGCATCACCACCATGGAAGGCGTGAACGCGGAACTGATGCCGATCGCGCGGATGACCCATCCCCGCGGGCTCTCGCGCCTCGATCCCGCGGCGGTGGTCCCCGGCCGCCGCCTGTTCCGCAGCTGGATACTCCTCTTCGGCGTGCTGCCGATCGACTACGACGATCTCACCCTTCTGCAGCTCATCCCCGGCGTCGGCTTCTCGGAATCGTCGTCGATGCTGAGCCAGCGTCGCTGGAACCACGAGCGCGTCCTCGAGGACGCCGACGGCGCGTGTCGCGTCACCGACCGCGTCGCCTTCATGCCGCGCCTCCCGTGGCTCGGCCCTCTCTACCGGGCGGTCTTCCACCAGGTGTTCCTCCACCGCCATCGGCGCCTGCGCTGCGCGTTCGCGCGCGGCGGCACCACTTAGGCGGACCGTGCACGGCGCGCGCGGTCATGACCGCGGCTGCGGCCATTTGCCGGTCGGCATGCCGCACCGGGGGAACGCGGGCGTCGTCGGCCCCCGCACCCGTGGGGCGCATGGCTCCGTTTGCGCCCGTCGGGTGCGGGGGCCGACGACGCCCGCGTTCCCGTGCGCGGACTGTTCCAGCGATGACGGCCGGATCGGCTACTCGATGCCGTAGCGCCGGCGCTTGCGCCAGAGGGTGGTGACGTTGATGCCGAGGCGCGCCGCCGCCTCCTCGAGGGTCGACGATTCGGCCAGGGTCCGCACGATGTGGCGCCGTTCCATCTCCTCGAGGGATGCGGCGTCGCTCGCGGTCTCCACCGCGGCGGCCGCGGGGGCAAGCAGGCGATCGGGCAGATCCTCGACGTCGATCGTGTCGGCGCCGCTCAGCACCGTGGCGCGCTCGAGAGCGTTCACCAGCTCGCGTACGTTGCCGGGCCACGGGTACGCTTCGAGGAGGCTGCGCGCCGCCGCGGTCAGCTGGATGGCCGGGCGATCGTGACGTGCGGCCATGCCGGCGAGCACGTGATCGATGAGTGTCCCGAGGTCGTCGTGGCGCTCGCGCAACGCCGGGAGACGGATGCCGACGACGTTCAGGCGGAAGTAGAGGTCGGCGCGGAACCGACCGGCGGCGACCTCGGCCTCCAGGTCGCGATTGGTGGCGGCGACGATGCGGGCGTCGACGGCCAGCGTGGTGGTGCCGCCGACCCGCTCGAAGCGATGGTCCTCAAGGAAGCGCAGGAGCTTCGCTTGGAGATCGGACGGCAGCTCCCCGACCTCGTCGAGGAACAACGTCCCGCCCGCCGCGGCCTCGACGCGCCCGGCCTTGTCCTTCAAGGCGCCGGTGAAAGCGCCGCGCACGTGGCCGAAGAGCTCGCTCTCGAGCAGATGCTCGGCCAGCGTCGTACACGAGATCGTCACGAACGGGCCGCGCTGCCGTGGGCTCCACAGGTGGATCTGCCGCCCGAGAACGGTCTTGCCGGTGCCGCTCTCGCCCATCAGCAGCACCGTCACGTCGGAGGACGCGGCACGCTCCGCGGTCGCGAGCGCCCGGCGCATCGGCGGGCTCTTCGACTCGAGCAGCATCGGCTCGTCGACCGCGTCGCGCAGCCGGCGGTTGTCGCGGCGCAAGCTCTGCATCTCGAGTACGCGCGCGAGTCGCAGGTCGACCTCTTCGAGGCCGAACGGCTTCACGAGGTAGTCGTAGGCGCCGGCGCGCATCGCCTCGACGGCCTGCGGCACGGTCGCGTACGCGGTCATGAGCACGACGATGGTCTCTGGACCGCGTCGCTTCACCTCGCGTAGCAGGGCCAGACCGTCCATGTCCGCCATGCGGACGTCGGAGAGGACGACGTCGACCGGCTTCTCCGCCAGCACCACCAGCGCGGTCGCGGCACTGGTCGCCTCCGCCACGTCATGTCCGAGGCTACGCACGTGACGCGCCAGGTGCGTCCGGATGTGCGGTTCGTCGTCGACGATCAGGATCGAGGCCATCTAGCTCCGGGGCAGCTCGAGCGTGAAGCGCGTTCCGCGCCCGATGGCGCTGTCGAGCAGGATACGCCCACCGTGCGCCTGAACGAAATCCCGGACGATGGCGAGGCCGAGTCCCGCGGCGCCCGCGGGTCCGCCCTCGGGCTGCTGCACGAAGCGCTCGAAGATGCGCGCCTGGCGCTCGGGTGGGATGCCGGGACCCGTGTCGCTCACGGACACCAGGACTGTCCCGTTGGTCGCTTCGGTCGCCAACCGGATGCTGCCGCCGCTGGGCGTGTAGCGCAGGGCGTTGGCGACGAGGTTGGAGAGCGCCCAGGTGAGCTTCGTTTCGTCGCCCAGAATCGTGCCGGCGGGGCCGCTGGCGACCTCCAGGTGGACGCGCTGCTCGCGCGCCTGGACGGCGAACAACTTGCCGACTCCCGCCACGACGGTCTCGATGTCGATCGGCTGGCGCTCGAAGGCGATCGCCATGGCGCGCGTACGGGCCAGATCGAGGAACTGTTGCGCCACGTGCTGCAGCCGCAGTGTATCCTCGTGCGCGGCCTCGAGCAGCGCGCGCTGCTCGTCGTCGAGCTCGGCCAGCCGCTTGCGGAGCAGCTCGAGCGCCATGCGCAGGGAGGTGAGCGGCGTCCGCAGCTCGTGCGACAGGGTGGCGAGCAGGTTCTCGCGCTGCGCCGCCTGGTCGCGCAGGTAGGTCACGTCCTGGAGGGTGAGGATCATGCCGGCCGGCGAGGCATCGGGCGCGCGGAACGGCGTCGGACGCAGCACGTAGTGGTGGTCGCGTCCACGGAGGAAGAGCGTCACCTCGACCCGGTCGCGCTCCTGGTCGGGGTGGGCGAGCAGCTCGCGAACCGCCTCGCGCACTCGCAGGTAGTGGGGGTGCATCGTCGCGAGATCCTGGAAGCGCATGCCGAGCATCTGCTCGCGCGCGAGCTCGAGGATGGCGCAGGCGACCTCGTTCACGTCGGCGACGACGCCGTCGGGATCGAGCACGATGATGCCGTCCTCGATGGCCTCGATCACCGCTTCGGTCTTCGCTTTCTGCTCGAGCACCACGTCGATCCTGGCACGCTCGATGGCGATGGCAGCCTGGCGGGCGAGGGCCTCGATCAGCTGCCGCTGCTCGAGCGGCAGGGCGCCGCGGCCGGTCGCCAGCCGGACGGAGAGCACGCCGACGACCCCGCGCGCGGTCTGCAGCGGCACGTGCAGCCAGTCGCCTCCCGGCAGCGTATCCGTGCCGGGTCCCGCGGCCTCGTCGTGCCGCCACACCCAGGTGGCCGCGGCAAGCTCGGGATCGGTGAGGGCGGCCGCCATCGGCCGGCGTCCGCGCGCGACGAGTCGGCCCCCTTCCGGTACGAGGACGACCGTCTCGGTCTGGAAGAGCTCGCCGACGTGCGCGGCGACGACCGGAAGCAGGTCGTCGGCGCCGACGGCGCCGGCGATGGCGCGGCTGAAGGCGTAGAGCGCCGAGGTCCGCGTCTCGCGTTGGCGGGCGGCCTCGGCTTGGTCACGGGCGCGGGCGGTCAGTTGGCTCGTGAGCCCCGCGACGATCAGGAACACGATCAGCGAGAAGAGGTCCTGCGGCTTGGTGACCGTCAAGGTGAGGAGCGGATCGACGAAGAAGAAGTCGTAGACCAGCAGGCTGGCGATGGCGGCGACGATCGACGGTCCGAGACCGCCCTGGACCGCGGTGAACAACACCGCCGTGAGGAAGACCATGGCCGGATCGTTGAGCGCGACCAGCTGCTGCAGCGCCGCGGCCACGAAACCCGCGGTGGCGACCAGCGCGAGCGCGACCCCATAGCGGATGATGCGTCCCCCGGGCGGCGGCGCGGCGTGCACGGTGCGTGCGCCGCCTTTCGCGCGCTCGTTGGCTCCCGTGAGAACATGGACGGCGATGTCGCCGCTGTGGCGGATGACCCGGGCGATCGGCGACGGGCGCATCAGCTCTCGCCACCACGGGCGCAGCGACTTGCCGAGCACGATCTCGGTGACGTTGCGCTGCCGCGCGTAGCGCACGATCTCGGTCGCGACGTCGGGGCCGGGGATGCTCACGCTCTCCCCGCCGAGCTGCTCGGCGAGCCGCAGGGTCGCGGCCACGCCGGCGCGCTCGCTTTCCAGACGCCGGGCGAAGCCCGGGGTCTCGACGAAGACGGCCAGCCATTCGGAGCGGCGGCGTGCCGCCGCCCGCCGCGCCGCGCGCACGAGGCGCTCCCCGAGCGGACCCTCGTGGATGCACACCATGAGACGCTCGCGCACCGCCCAGATGCCGGGGACGGCATGCTCCTGCATGTAGGCGCGCACATCGTCGTCCACCCGCTCGGCGGTGTGGCGCAGCGCCAGCTCGCGCAAGGCCGCCAGGTTGCCCGGACTGAAGAAGTTCTCGATTGCGCGTGCCGCTTGCGGCGGCACGTACACCTTGCCCTCCCGCAGCCGCTGGCGCAGCTCCTCCGGGGGCAGGTCGATGAGCCTGACCTCGTCGGCGCGCTCGAAGATCCCGTCGGGCACGGTCTCGCGCACGCGCACGCCCGTGATCTGCGCCACGACGTCGTTCAGGCTCTCGAGATGCTGGATGTTGACCGTCGTGTAGACCTCGATGCCGGCGTCGAGCAGCTCCTCGACGTCGGAATAGCGCTTCGGGTGCCGGCTGCCGGGCGCGTTGGTGTGCGCGAGCTCGTCCACCAGGACCAGCTGCGGGCGGCGGGCGAGGATGGCGTCGAGGTCCATCTCCGCGAGCGTCGTGCCGCGGTACTCGAGGTGCCGGCGGGGAACGACCTCGAGCCCCTCGAGCAGGCTCTGGGTCTCGGCACGACCGTGGGTCTCGACGACGCCGACCACGACGTCGACGCCGTCGCGCTTGCGCTCCCCTGCCGCCTGCAGCATCGCGAACGTCTTGCCGACGCCCGGCGCCGCGCCCATGAAGATCTTCAGGCGGCTGCGGTCGGCGCGCGTCACCGCGCGGAGGAGCGCATCCGGCGAGGGGCGCTGCGGCTCGTGCGGGCGGTGCGTCACCACGATGCGACCGTCGCAAGCCTAGCAAGACCCCGTTACCGCGGATACTTCTCGTCGAGGTCGATATTCAGCAGCAACACGTTCACCCGCGGCTCCCCGAGCACCCCGAGCTGTCGGCCTTCCGTGCGCGCGGCGACGAGGGCCCGTATCGAGCCGACGGGCGCCCCGCGCGCGGTGGCGACCCGCTCCACCTGGAACTCGGCGCCGGCCGGCGTGACGTGCGGGTCGAGGCCGCTCCCCGAGGTCGTGACCAGATCGACGGGGACCGGCCCCCGCGCGCCCGCCCCGCGCAGCTCCTCGACGGTCGCGGAGACCCGCTCGAGCAGGCGGTGGTCGATCGGGCCGAGGTTGGAGCCGCCCGACCCCGCGGCGTCGTAGCCGTCGTCGCCCGCCGCGGACGGGCGCGGGTGGAAGTAGGCCGCGTCCGTGAACCGTTGGGCGAGCAGGGCCGAGCCGATGGTCACCCCGCGCCGGACGACGAGGCTGCCGTGCGCCTGCCAGGGAAACAGCGCCTGCGCCAGCGCGGTCACCGCGAGGGGGTAGGCGACGCCGGTGAGCAGCGTGAGCAGCATCGTCATCACGATTGCGGGTCGAAGCTCGGTGCGCATGGTCGGTCACGCCCACCCGAGCAGGGTGACGAGGACGTCGATCGCCTTGATGCCGATGAACGGAACGATCAGGCCCCCGATGCCGTACACCAGGAGGTTGCGACGGAGGATCGCGGCCGCGCCGAGCGGACGATACGCGACGCCGCGCAGCGCCAGCGGGATGAGGGCAATGATGATCAGGGCGTTGAAGATGATGGCGGAGAGGATGGCGCTCTGCGGCGTCGTGAGCCGCATGACGTTGAGCGCGTTCAGCTCCGGATACGTGGCGAGGAACATCGCCGGGATGATCGCGAAGTACTTGGCGACGTCGTTGGCGATGCTGAAGGTCGTGAGCGAGCCGCGGGTGATGAGGAGCTGCTTGCCGATCTCGACGATCTCCAGCAGCTTCGTCGGGTTCGAGTCGAGGTCGACCATGTTGCCGGCCTCCTTCGCGGCGGACGTGCCGGTGTTCATGGCGACGCCGACGTCGGCCTGGGCAAGCGCCGGCGCATCGTTCGTGCCGTCGCCGCACATCGCCACGAGCTTTCCCTGTGCCTGCTCGCCGCGGATCAGGGCCAGCTTGTTCTCCGGCGTCGCCTGCGCGAGGAAGTCGTCGACCCCGGCCTCGGCGGCGATGGCGGCCGCGGTGAGCGGATTGTCGCCCGTGATCATGACGGTGCGGATGCCCATCGCGCGCAGCTCCGCGAAGCGCTCGCGGATGCCGCCCTTCACGACGTCCTTCAGATGGATGACGCCGAGCACGCGGTCGTTCTTGGCGACGGCGAGCGGCGTCCCGCCGGAGCGCGCGACGCGCTCGACGATGGGCCGCAGCTCGACGGGCGTACGAAAGGCGCTGCCGCCGCGCGACGCCGCGAACTCGACGATTGCGTCGACGGCGCCCTTGCGGATCTGCGTGCCGTTCAGATCGACGCCGCTCATCCGCGTCTGCGCGCTGAAGGGTACGAAGTGTCCTTCGAGTCGCGCGACGTCGCGCTCGCGCAGGTCGAAGAGATCCTTGGCCAGCACGACGATGGAGCGACCCTCCGGCGTCTCGTCGCTGAGCGAGGCGAGCTGTGCCGCGTCGGCGAGCTCGCGCTCGGCGAAGCCGGGCAGCGGCACGAACTCGCTCGCCATGCGGTTGCCGAGCGTGATCGTGCCGGTCTTGTCGAGGAGCAGCGTGTCGACGTCGCCCGCCGCCTCGACCGCCCGCCCGGACATGGCGAGGACGTTGTACGCGACGAGCCGGTCCATGCCGGCGATGCCGATGGCGGACAGCAACCCGCCGATCGTGGTGGGAATGAGGGTCACGAGGAGCGCGATCAGCACGACGACCGGGATCGGCGTTCCGGCATATGCGGCGAAGAACTCGATCGACGCCGTCACGAGCAGGAAGATGATCGTGAGGCCGACGAGGAGGATGCTGAGCGCGATCTCGTTCGGCGTCTTCTGGCGCGCGGCGCCCTCGACGAGGGAGATCATGCGATCGAGGAAGGTCTCGCCCGGATTGGAGACGATCCGGATCTTGATCCAGTCGGAGAGAACGCGCGTCCCGCCGGTCACGGCCGAGCGATCGCCGCCGCTCTCCCGGATCACCGGGGCCGATTCGCCGGTGATCGCCGACTCGTCCACCGACGCGATGCCCTCGACGACGTCGCCGTCGCCCGGGATGACGTCGCCCGCCTCGCACAGCACGAGATCGCCGCGTCGTAGATCCGTCGCCAGCGCCACCTGGAAGTTGTTGTCGTCCTGCGCGACGAGCCGTTTGGCGCGCGTCTGGGTGCGCGTCTTGCGCAGGGTGTCGGCCTGCGCCTTGCCCCGTCCCTCGGCGAGCGCCTCGGCGAAGTTGGCGAACAGCACGGTGAACCACAGCCACGCGGCGATCTGTCCCACGAAGGCGACGTGGTCGCCGCGCGAGGCGAGGTCGCGCGCGAAGATCGCGGTCGTCACCGCGGCAACCACCTCGACGACGAACATCACCGGGTTGCGCACGAGCACGCGCGGATGCAGCTTGCGGAACGCGTCGCGTGCGGCCGGGCGGACGAGCGCCGGGTCCAGCAGCGACCGCGATACGCTTGCGCTCTTCGACATGCCGACTCCTAGAGAACCTTGCCGGCGACCATGTAGAGATGGTCGACGATCGGGCCGAGGGCCAGCGCCGGAAAGAACGTGAGGCCGCCGACGATCAGGATCGTGCCCACCAGCAGGCTCACGAAGAGCGGGCCGGTGGTCGGGAACGTGCCGCTCGAGGGCGGCACGATCTTCTTCCCGACCAGCGTGCCGGCGATGGCGATCGTCGGCACGATCATGAGGAAGCGACCGATCAGCATCGCGAGACCGATCGTGACGTTGAAGAATGGCGTGTTGGCGCTGATGCCCGCGAAGGCGCTGCCGTTGTTGCCGGTGCCCGACGAGTACGCGTAGAGCAGCTCGCTGAAGCCGTGCGGACCCTTGTTGAGCGGCCCCGCCAGGCCCGCGGGAAGGACGCTCGCGAGCGCCGTGAAGCCGAGGATGCTGGCGACCAGGACGAGGATCGCGAGGACGGCGAGCGTGACCTCCTTCGCCTCGATCTTCTTGCCCAGGTACTCCGGCGTCCTGCCCACCATCAGACCGGCGATGAAGACGGCGAGCACCACGAAGAGCAGGATCCCGTAGAGGCCGGCGCCGACGCCGCCGATGATCACCTCGCCGAGCTGGATGTTGACGAGTGGGATCATGCCGCCGAGCGGCGTGAAGCTGTCGTGCATGCCGTTCACGGCGCCGCAGGACGCGTCCGTCGTGGCGGTGGCGAAGATCGCCGTGTCGACGATGCCGAAGCGCACCTCCTTGCCCTCCATGTTGCCGCCGGCCTGTGCCGGTCCGGCGGCCGCGTCGACGTCGAGGCGCGCGAGGGCCGGGTTGCCCGCGGACTCCGCCACGTACACCGCGGCGACGCCCGCGAGGAACAAAACGCCCATGGCGGCGAAGATCGCCCAGCCCTGCCGCTGGTCACGGACCAGGCGTCCGAGCGTATAGGTGAGGCCGGCGCCGATCGCGAAGATCGCCACCATGGCGAGGAAGTTGGCGAGCGGCGTCGGGTTCTCGAACGGATGCGTCGAGTTGGCGTTGAAGAACCCGCCGCCGTTCGTACCGAACATCTTGATCGCTTCCTGTGAGGCGACCGGTCCCTGCGCGATGGTCTGCGTTCCGCCCTGCAGGGTGGTCGCCACCGTGTACGCGTCGAGATTCTGCGGCACGCCCTGCCACACCAGCACGAGGGCGAAGAGCAGCGAGATCGGCAGGAGGATCCACAGCGTCGTGCGGACGAGGTCGACCCAGAAGTTGCCGATGGTGGCACCCTCGGCGCGCGCGAAGCCGCGGACGAGCGCGATCGCGAGCGCGATGCCGGTCGCGGCGGAGACGAAGTTGTGCATCGTCAGACCGACCATCTGCACCAGGTAGCTCACGGTCGTCTCGGGGACGTACGACTGCCAGTTGGTGTTGCTGGCGAAGCTCACCGCCGTGTTGAAGGCGGACTCCGGGCCGACCGCGGCGAGGCCCCGGGGGTTGAGCGGTAGCAGCTGCTGCAGCCGCTGCAACGCGTACAGCAGCAGAAGCCCGGCGGCGTTGAAGAGCAGCATCGCGACCGTGTACGTCGTCCAGTGCTGCTCCTCGTCGTCGCGGACGCCGGAGACCCGGTAGATCGCCCGCTCCACCGGACCGAGCAGCGGATCGAGCGGCGTCGGTTCACGCTCGAACACGCGGGCCATGTAGATCCCGAGCGGTTTCGTCAGCGCGATGACGGCGCCGCAGTAGAGCAGAATCTGAACGCAGCCGTTGAGCGTCATGGTGCGCGTCAGAACCGGTCGGGATGGAGCAGCGCGTACACCAGGTAGCCGAGCAGCCCGAGCGTGATGACGCCTCCGATCAGATATTCGCCGCCCATGGTCAGAGCCTCTCGCACGCCGTGACGTAGGCGATGCCGAGCGCGAAGAAGACGACGACGACGAGAATCAGGACGAGATCGACCATGATGCCTCCGGGAAGAAGCACGGGCCGTGCCACGGCGACCGGGTGCGGAATCGAGGGAATCCGCGGCGCCGGGGCGACGGCTCGCGTGCGCGACGTGCATTTCGCAATCCGGCGCGATGCGAAGTGCAACGCGCGCGACGGCCGCGGTGGATCGCGCGTGGCGATTGTGCGATACGCGGGACGAGCCGCGCATGTACTTCGCCGACGAGCCCGAGCACATCACGCAGCTGCGCGACACCCTGCGCCGGTTCGCCGCGGCCGAGATGCCGCGCGAGAAGGTCCGGGCGTGGGACAAGGCGAACACCTTCGACCCCGCCGTGTTCGCCAGGCTCGCGGCGCTCGGGGTCTGCGGGCTGACGATCGACGAGGAGTACGGCGGGGCGGGGCGCGATCTCGTCGCCGCCATCGCGGTCATCGACGAGCTCGCGCGTGCCGGCGCGGCGATCGCCGGCCCGTACATCCATTGCGCGTTCTACGGCGGCCTCAACATCTCCGCCAACGGATCGGAGGCGCAGAAGCGGGAGCTGCTGCCGCAACTGGCGCGTGGCGAGATCCTCTTCGCCTACGGGCTGAGCGAGCCCGACGTCGGCGGCGACCTCGCGAGCGTGACGACCACGGCGCGGCGCGACGGTGACAGCGTCGTCCTGAATGGCACCAAGCGCTGGTGCACGGCGGCGCGCGTGGCGGACTACATCTACACGCTCGTCCGCTCCGGCGGAGAGGCGGCCCGATACCACAACCTCGCGTTCGTGCTGGTGCCGGCGCGCCTGCCCGGCATCACCATCCACACGATCGATCATCTCGGCATCCGCTACGCGGAGACGACCGACGTGGTCTTCGAGGACGTGGTCGTGCCGGCGGCGCAGATCGTGGGCGGCGACGGCGGCTGGAATCAGGGATGGCGGATGCTGGCCGGCCCGGCGCTGGACGTCGAGAAGCTCGAGATCACCGCGGTGACGCTCGGGATCGCGACCGCCGCCGTCGACGACGCCTGGGCGTACGCGCAGGAGCGGCAACAGTTCGGCAAGCCGATCTCGGGGCATCAAGCGGTGCGCCATGCGCTCGTCGACGCCCGGACCAGGGTGCAGGCGTGCCGGCACATGCTCTACCACGCCGCCTGGCTGGCGCAGCACGATCGGCCCTGCAGCGTCGAGACCTCGATGGCGAAGCTCTTCGTGGCGGAGACGGCGGTCGAGGTGGTCCTCGCGTGCCAGCGCGTGATGGGGGCGTACGGCTGCGCCGAGGGCTACGACATGGAGCGCTACGTGCGCGACATCGTCTGCATGCCGATCGTCGGCGGCTCGTCGAACATGCAGCGCAACAACATCGCCAACCGCCTGCGCCTGGCGGGCGGCTGAGCGGCCGTCGAGCACCGCGCAGCCGTCCCACGGAGCGCCGCTACGCCACGCGCGAGCGCTCGGCGTTCCACGTCGCGACCATCGCCGCTGCCTCCGCGGCGTCATGGGCGCCGAGCGCGCGCGCCTGGTGCGTCAGCTCGAGCGTCACGCCGTTCGGGTCGCTGAAGTAGATCGACAGCCAGACGCCGTCGTGATCGATCGGCCCCGAGACGCGCAGGCCCTTGCTCTCGAGATGGCTCTTCCACTCGGCGATCGCGTCGCGCGAGTCGACGCCGAGCGCGAGGTGGCGCACCCAGCGCGGCAGGTCGTCCTGTGGCTTGGGCTCGAGGCCGGCGATGTCGAAGAAGGCGATCACCTCGCCGTTCCCCATCTCGAAGAACGTGTGCAGGAAGGGGCGCGGCGTGTCGCTCTCGGGGTCGTGGTCGCTGCGCACGGCGTGCGCGAGGCGGAAGCCCATCACCTCGGTGTAGAAGCGGACGGTCTCGGCCGTGTTCGTCGTCGGATAGGCGACGTGGTTCAGACCGGCGGCGATCTTCGGCAGGTGCGTTGGCGTGCTCACGGGGTCCTCCTTGTCCCCCGCCGGGGGCAGCCGGCAGGGCATCATGATGGTGGAGCGGGCGCGGCGCCGACGAGTCCGTCGGCGATCTCGCCCGCGGTACGAACGTCGATGCGTGGGTCGGTGGCGGCGGCACCCAGGACGTCGCCGAGGGCGCGCAGCCGCGCGTCGTCGACGCCGCTCACGAAGGCATGGCAGATGAGGAGGAACAGGCCTCCGTGGTCGGCGACGCGCTCCAGCGCCTGCAGCCACTGCGCGCGGACGGCCACCGGGTCGGCCGGCTCCGGCCGCAGATAGTGGAATCCGTCGACGCCACTCCACACGAACGGGATCTGCGCCAGCCCCGACGGCAGGACCCGCGGTCGCATGCCGTCCCCGAGGCTCGCGTCGTAGCGGTAGCCGAGCCGGCACAGCACGTCCTCGGTATGGGCCGAGCGCGCGCCGCCCGGCGCGCGGAAGCCGAGCGGCCGCGTGCCGGCGGCGCGCGTCAAGGCCTCGGTGGCGCGGATCGCACGCGCCGTCTCCTCGTCGGGACGGAGCCGCGCCCAGGGCTCGTGCGTCCAGCCGTGCATGCCGAGCTCATGGCCGCGACGGACGATCTCCGCCACGGCGTCCGGGTGGTGCTCGCCGTTCCACCCTTCGACGAAGAAGGTGGCGCGGACGCCGGCCGCGGCGAGGAGCGCATACAGGCGTGGATAGCCCTCGGCCAGTGACGGGTCGGTGCCCGGCGGGCGTGGCCCGTCGCACAGCCCGGCGCCGACATCGGCGGCCTCGCCCATGTTGTCGAACGTGAAGCAGGCGAGGGCTCTCGTCACGCGCCGCGCTCCAGGCCGTGGAAGACGATCTCGATGAGCGTATCGGCATGACGCTCGATCACGGCGGGCGCCTGCGCATCGACGTCGTAGAGCTGGCGCAGCATCGCCGTCGCGCTGAAGAAGTAGGACGCCGCGCCGACGCAGAGGAAAAGCACGTGCTCGCGCGGGAGCGGCTTCGCCCAGCCCTCGAGCAGCGCCGCCTCGAGGACGTCCTCGAAGGGCCGGGCGAGGAACCGGACGTGATTGCGGATGAGCCACCGCAGTCGCGGCCCGTCGTGCGAGCCCTCGCGGATCATCAAACGGGTCACGTCGGGATGTTCCGCCGAGAAGCGTGCGAAGCGCCGCAGCAGGATCTTGAGCCGCTCGCGCGAGCCAACGTCGCGCAGCTCGGTCGCGACGCCCTCGAAGGCGGCGCGCAGCGGACGCAGCATCTCCTCCACGACCGTCCGCCAGAGCTGTTCTTTGGTGCGGAAATGGTAGTGGACCAGCGGGGGAGTGACGCCGGCGCGGCGCGCGATCTCCGCGGTGCGGGTCCCCTCATAGCCGTGCTCCGCAAACTGTCGCAGGGCGGCTGCGAGGATGCGCGGGCGCGCGCCCGCGGCCGGCGGAGTCGGTGCCGGCCACCCCTTAGCGAGACGTCTGGTTGCCTGAATGGCCATTCAGGACTCGGATACGTCCCATGACCGCCCGCCGTCAAGTCGAATGACGCGACGGCGTGTCCGCCGCCGCCCCCCGCCGTGCCGCGCGTCGTCCCGTGAGCATGCGTGCCCGGTCCGCTCGGCGGGGGGTGGCGCCTCGGGATCGATGCCGCTGTTCTGTTGCGCCCACGTTCGGTACTCGCGCTCGTCTTGCGCTTGCTCTGACCTTCCTGCGGGTAGAGGAACGCCTTGCCCTGCGCCGTCGCCGTCGTGACCGCAGCGTCGAGCCGGCGGGCGACCGACCGCCATTGCGCGACGTCGCGAGCCTGCTATGGATCCGGGCTGCCGCGAGCGCAAGGCCCGCGGCGAGGAGGCGACGGGGATGAACGGCTCAGCGCTCGCACGGCTCATCGAGAACGGCGGGGTGACGCTCTATCCGCTCCTGCTGTGCTCGACGGTGAGCGTGGCGGTGATCATCGAGCGCGCTTGGACGATCGCCCGCGCCGCGCGCGCGCGGGCCAAGGTGCACGACCTCGTGGTGAGCGCCGCGACGCAGGGCAATCTCGGCGAGGCGCTGGCGATCAGCCGCATGAGCGGCTCGCGCTTCACCACGGTCTACGAGAGCGTGCTCGCGCCGCGCGACGCCGAGACGCGGGCCCGTGTCGCGCAGCGCCGCGATGCCGAGAGCGCACGTGACCTCCGACGTCACGTCTGGCTGCTCGGCACGATCGGCAGCCTGGCGCCGTTCATCGGTCTCTTCGGCACGGTGGTGGGCATCATCCGCGCCTTCGACAGCATGGCGGCCACCGGCTCGGGCGGCTTCGCGGTGGTGGCGGCGGGCATCTCCGAGGCGCTGATCGCCACTGCCGGTGGTCTCGTCGTCGGCGTGCTGTCGATCTTCGCCTACAACGCGTTCATGGTGCGCATCGGCACCCTGGCGGCCATGTGGCGCGAGTGGACCGACGAGCTGTTGATCGCGCTGGGCGACGCTCCCGGCCAGGAGCCCATCCGTGTCGCTCGGTCGCACTGACGTCGAGGGCGACGACGGCGCGATCGTCGCCGAGATCAACGTCACCCCGCTCACCGACATCTTCCTCGTGCTGCTGATCATCTTCATGGTCACCAGCACGGCGCTCACCAATCAGGGGAGCAAGGTGGATCTGCCGCGCGCCGATGCGGGCGCGGGCGAGACGGCCGGCGTGATCGTCACCGCGACCGCCGACGGTACGCTCGAGCTCGACGGCCACGCGCTCGGGATGGACCAGCTCCCGGCCGCGCTCGGCGCGTCGCTACAGCGCAGCACCTCGAAGAACGTGATCCTGCGCGGCGATCGCGCCCTCGTGCTCGAGCAGGCGGTGCAGATCATGACGATCGCCAAGGGCGCGGGTGCGGAGAAGATCTCCATCGCCACCGCGCCCGCAGGGCGCGGCCGCTGAAGGCACGGCGCCGCGGCGGCGCCGCTGATCCGCGCGTCGCCGGGCGCAACGCCGGAGGAGGAACCCCCTCATGAAGTTCGGTCTCTTCTACGAGCATCAGCTGCCGCGGCCGTGGAGCGAGGACGCGGAGTACACGTTGCTGCAGCAAGCCCTCGAGCAGTGCGAGCTCGCCGACGCGCTCGGCATCGAGTACGTCTGGGAGGTCGAGCATCACTTCCTCGAGGAGTACAGCCATTCGAGTGCGCCCGAGATCTTCCTCGCCGCCGTCTCGCAGCGGACGACCCGGATGCGGCTCGGCCACGGCATCGTGCAGACGCCGCCGCCCTTCAACCATCCGGCGCGCGTCGCCGAACGCATCGCGACGCTCGATCTGGTGTCCGGCGGCCGCGTCGAGTTCGGCACCGGCGAGTCGTCGTCCGAGGCGGAGCTGGGCGGCTTCCTGATCGACCCGGCGCAGAAGCGCCCGATGTGGGAGGAGGGGCTGCGCGTCGCGCTGCGCTGCCTCACCGAGACGCCGTTCACCGGCCATCACGGCCGGTACGTCACGATGCCGCCGCGCAACGTCGTGCCGAAGCCGCGACAGCGGCCGCACCCCCCGGTGTGGGTCGCCTGCAGCCGGCGCGACACCATGCTGCTCGCGGCGGAGAAGGCGATCGGCGCCCTCACGTTCGCCTTCATCGATCCCGAGGACGCGCGCCACTGGGTCGGCGACTACTACACGACGCTCGCCGAGAAGGGCGTGCCGATCGGCGATGCGGTGAACGCCAACGTCGCCTGCGTCGCGACCTTCCTGTGCCATCGCGACGAGCGCGAGGCCCTGCGGCGCGGCCTCGAGGGCGCCAACTTCTTCGGCTACTCGCTGGCGCACTACTACGTCTTCGGGCGACATCGCCCCGGCGTCACCGACGTCTGGGCCGAGTACCAGCGGCGGCGCGGCGAGCAGGGGTTCGACCCCGAGGTGGTGCGCGCCGCGGCGGCCAACCGCGACCGCCTCGGCGCCAAGGTGGTCGAGGCCGGGCTCGGCGGCCTGCGCGGCGCCGTCGGGACACCGGCGCAGATCCGCGACTACCTGCGGCGCTACGAGGAGGCCGGTGTCGACCAGCTGATCTTCGTGAGCCAGGCGGGGAAGAACCGCCACGAGCACATCATGGAGAGCCTCGAGCTCTTCGGGCGCGAGGTGCTCCCCGAGTTCCAGGAGCGCGACGCACGCGCGGCGCGCGACAAGGCGAGCCGGCTCGCCCCGGTTGTCGAGACCGTGATGGCCCGGAAGCCGGCGGACGATCACCCGCCGCTGCCGACCCCGGACTACTCGCTGCCGGCGATCCCGCGCGCCGAGGCCGATCGCGCCGGCGCCGACGAGTTCCATCGCTTCCTCGACAAGGTCGCGGAGGACTCGGCGCAGGGCGATCTCTCGGCGATCGACGCGCTGCGCGAGGGGTGACGCTCGTCGCGGCGCGCGTCGGTGTGCTAAGAGACACCATCGACGGAGGCCCACACGTGACCGATACCGCATTCCGGGAGCGTCAGATCGCGATCATCGGCTCCGGATTCTCCGGGCTTTGTCTCGGGATTCAGCTGAAGCGGGCCGGGATCGACTCCTTCACCATCTTCGAGAAGGCGTCGCGGCTCGGCGGCACCTGGCGTGACAACACCTATCCGGGCGCCGCGTGCGACGTGCCGTCCTTCTCGTACTGCTTCTCCTTCGCGCAGAAGACGGACTGGACGCGCAAGTGGTCGCCGCAAGCCGAGATCCGAATCTACATGGAGGGCTGCGCGCGCACCCACGACGTGCTGCGACACATCCGGTTCGGCACCGAGATCGCGAGCGCCCGCTTCGACGAGCAGGCGGGCCGGTGGCACCTGCGCACGACGAGCGGCGAGGAGATCGTCGCCGACATCCTCGTGAGCGCCGTCGGCCAGCTGAACCGTCCGTCGATCCCGCCGATTCCCGGCCTCGACGGCTTCCGCGGCGAGCGGTTCCACTCGGCGCGCTGGAACCACGCGTGCGATCTCACCGACAAGCGGGTCGCGGTCGTCGGCAACGCGGCGAGCGCGATCCAGTTCATCCCGCAGATCGCCCCGCGTGTCCGCGACCTCACGATCTTCCAGCGCAGCGCCAACTGGATGCTGCCGCGGCGCGATCGCGCTTACAGCGAGCGCGAGAAGCGTATCTTCACTCGCTTCCCGCTGCTGGCGCGGCTCTACCGTTGGCTGCTCTGGCTCTCGTACGAGTCGCAGTTCCCGGCCTTTCGCGGCAACCGCTTCCTGCAGGCCCTGATGCGGAAGGCGGCGCTGAAGAACATCGAGGAGCACGTCGCCGATCCCGCGCTCCGGGCGGCCCTCGTGCCCGACTACCCGATCGGCGCCAAGCGCGTGCTGATCTCCGACGACTACTACCAGGCGCTCGGCCGGCCGAATGTGCACGTGGTGACGAGCGGCATCGACCACGTGACGGCCGACGCGGTCGTGGGCCGCGACGGCGTGGCGCACCCGGTCGACACGGTCATCCTCGCGACCGGCTTCCAGTCGACGGCGTTCCTCGCGCCCATGCGCGTCGAGGGTCGGGGAGGCCGGACCCTCGAGACGGAGTGGGCGGGCGGCGCGCACGCCTATCTCGGCCTCACGGTGGCCGGGTTCCCGAACTTCTTCATGATGTACGGCCCGAACACCAATCTCGGGCACAACTCGATCATCTTCATGATCGAATGCCAGACCGACTACATCCTCCAGGGCATCCGCTGGCTGTGCGAGCGCGATCTCGCCTGGGTCGATCTCCGCAAGGAGGTCATGGAGGCCTACAACGCCGACCTCCGTGCCGAGCTCGCGGGCAGCGTCTGGGCGCGGATCGCGAAGAGCTGGTACGTGAACGAGCAGGGGGTGATCACCAACAACTGGTCGGGGACGACCATCCGCTACTGGTGGCGTACGCGGCGCTTCGATCCCGCCCTGTACGAGACACGGGCCGCCGCCGCGTCGGCCGCGCCCGCGAGGGCCGCCGCACCGCCCGCGGCGGCGTAGGCCCGCCGCCCGCCTGGGCGCGGCAGGCCCGCCGCCCCGGTCAGCGGCCTTGCGTCTGGTTCAGCTCCGCCTTCGCGCGTGACGCGGGCACGATGGGAATCGCATCGTCGGCGAGCGGCGCCATCCAGCGCTTCCGGGCGAGCGCGCGCGCGACGTAGGGGGCCAGCTCCTCCCGCTTGCGGGCCTCGCGCGCGGCCGCCTCGCCGCCGAATTCGGGCGCGACGTCGCGCGCGAAGAGCTCGAGCGCGGCGAGGATGTCTTGGTGACGGTTGTGGCCCGCCTGCTGCAGAAAGATCACCTGGTCGATGCCCGCCGCCTGGAAGTCGCGCAGGTGCGCGCGCATGTCGTCCGGCGTCCCGATGCCGCTGCCGCGGTACCCGGGGTCGGCGGCGCTGGCGATGAGCCGCGCCGTGCGGTCGCCGCGCGCCCGTTGAAACGAGTCCCACAGCTGCGACCGGCCCGGTCGCGCATCCTGCGCCACGAGCGCGTTCACCGCGAAGAAGAAGAACTCGAAGCCCTCCTGGCCGCGACGGATCGCCTCGGCGCGGTCCTCGTGGATGGAGAACGCGGAGACCATCGCGAGGTTCGCGTTCACGCTGTGCCCGAGCGGGACGCACTCGTCGCTCTTGATGATGTCGTAGTAGATGCCGCTCCAGGAGCACGCCTCGTCGGGATCGACGAAGGCGAACGCGAGCGCGCCGAGCCCGTTGCGGGCCGCCACCCTGATGGTGTCGCGGTTGGTGCATGCCATCCACATCGGCGGGTGCGGCTTCTGCAGCGGTTTCGGCAGGACGTTCCGTGCCGGCATCGAGAAGCTGCGGCCGTCGTAGCCGGGGTAGGGGGCGAGCACCATCATGTTGGCGATCTGCTCGGCGGCCTCCAGCGCCATCGCGCGCTTCTCCTTGGCGGGAATCTTGAAGCCGCCGAGCTCGAGGCGCGTCGCCCCCTCGCCGATGCCGAACTCGAGCCGGCCGTCGGAGACCAGATCGAGCATGCCGAGCCCCTCGGCCGTCCGGGCCGGGTGGTTGTAGTTCGGGATCACCTGGCGGATGCCGTGGCCGAGCCGGATGCGCCGCGTGCGCGCCGCCGCGGCGGCCAGGAAGACCTCGGGCGCGGCGCAGTGCGAGTATTCCTCCAGGAAGTGGTGTTCGACGCACCACGCATAGTCGAAGCCGAGACGGTCGGCGAGCTCCACCTGCTCGAGGGCCTCGTGGACGACGCGGTGCTCCGACCGGTCGTCCCAGGGCTTCGGGATCTGCAGCTCGTAGAACACGCCGAATCGCATCGCGGCTCCTCTCGCCGCTGTCTATGGATCAGAAGGCGTTCGTCCCGGTCAAGCGATCCGTGCGCCCGTCGCCCGCCACGGTTGTGTGGCCGCCGCGGAAGCGGGTACCCTGGAGACGTGGCGCGAGCACGTGCAACGGCGATCGCACGGCCGTGGCAGGCGGCCGTTCTGGTCGCGTGCCTGATGACGGCGACATCCGCACTGGCGGATCAGCGCATCGACGCCAAGGTGCGCTGCAAGGAGCAGTACGGCTCGGCGACGGACCTGGACGCCGCGTGTGAGCGCGGCGTCGACATGGCGGCGCGCGCGCCGGTCGACGGCGCGGAGGCGATGGCCGGCTGCACACGCGCCGCCGACGAGGCCAAGGCGGCCGCCTGCCGGCGCGGCGTGGCGTTACACGCCGGCGTCGCCGGACGGCTGCCGAGCCGGTCGCCGAGCAGCTTCTCGTACAGCTGGCAGCAGGGCCACGGCGCGGTACAGGTGGAGATCGGCGATTACGACGTCCTCCTCGGCGATGCGCAGAAGTCGATCGCCGATTGCCAGCGGGCGTTCGAGGGCAGCGCCGCGCCTCCGAGCTGCCTCTCCGGTCTGCGCGTCCAGCCGCAGCCCCCCGAGGGGCCGCCGGCGCGGACGCTCGGTCCCTGAGCGCGACTACCCCGCGTCGGCGCTCGCCGCGTGCGCGACCGCCTCCGCCACGGTCAGGCGGGATTGGAGCGGGCCGAACTGCCGGGCGCGCGCGAATGGACGCAGCTCCTCGCGCACGGCGGGATAGGCCTCGGCGAGCCGCAGACGCAGACCGGCGGCGGCGAGTCGATCGTGCAGCGCGCCGAGCGCGCGCGCCGTCGACGGGTCGATCGTCGGGCTCAACGCCAGAATCCAGCACGACCGTGTGGACGGGCTCGGGCGTGCTCGTCGCCAGCGCGAGCACCTGCTCGGTGATCGAGGCGACGTTGAAGTAGACGAGCTCGGCCTGCGGGCGGAGCACGACGACGCCCGGGACGCGCTCGCCGTCGGCGTGGCGCGCGATCTCGCGGAAGAGGCCCGTCCCGGGGAGCCGCCCGAGGATGGCCACGCGCGGACTCGCGATGGCGCGGATCAGGAGCGCCAGCGAGAAGACCGTCGCCACGAGAATGCCCTGCAGGATGCCCAGCCCGAGCACGCCGAGCACCGTGAGCACCGCAACGGCGAACTCCGTGCCGCTCGTCGCCCAGAGCGCGCGCAGCTGCTCGAGCCGCACCAGGCGCGCCACCGCGGCGATCACCAGCGCCGCCAGGACGGGCTGCGGCAGCCCACGGAAGAAGCCGGTCGCGACGAGCAGGATCATCGCCATCCAGATCGACGCCACGACCAGCGACATCGGCGTCTCGGCACCGGCCGTGTCGTTCACCGCGGACTGCGACGCGCCGCCCGACACCGGATAGCCCCTGCCGCAGCCGATCAGCACGTTGGCGAGACCCAGCGCCAGCAGCTCCTGGTTGGTGTCGATCCGGTCGCCGTCGCGATCCGCGAAGGCGCGTGCCACCGACGTGCCCTCGACACAGCCGAGGACGAAGCATGCGAACGCGAGCGGCAGGAGGTCGGGCAAATCCACGGGTCGGACATCGGGTATCCCGAGCCGCGGAAGCCCGCTCGGGATCGCGCCCACGAGTCGCACGCCGTGCTCACTCGGATCCCCGACGGACGCGAGGAGGAGCGCGCCGGCCACCACCAGGAGGGCCACAGGCCGACGGGGCAGCAACGCCTCCCCGGCGAGGAGGAGCAGGAGGGCGACGCCGCCGATCGCGGCGGACGGCGCATGCACGCTCCCGACGTGCCGTGCGAGGTCGGCGAGCGCGGGAACGAACCCGTGCGGCGCGCCCGGGATGCCGAGCAGCTTCGGCAGCTGCGTCGCGGCGATGACGATCCCCGCGCCGACCTGGAACCCGCCCAGGATCGTGTCGGAGATGAAGTACATCACGCTGCCGAGGCGCAGGGCCCAGGCGGCGAGCGCAATGCCGCCGACGAGCAGCGCGGTCGCTGCGGCGAGGCTCGCATGGCGGGCGGGATCGGCGGGCGCAAGGATGCCGAGCGTCGCCGCGACCGCGAGCGACAGCGCCGACGTCGGACCGATCGCCAGCTTGCGCGAGGTGCCGACCAGGGCGTACGCGATGCCGCCCAGCAGATAGCAGTACAAGCCGCTCGCCGCGGGCAGGCCGGCGAGCGCCGCGTACGCCAGGGACTCGGGAACGACGAACGCGGCGAGCGTCGTGCCGGCCAGCAGGTCGGCGACGAGCCACTCGCGGCGGTAGCGCGGAAGCCACGTGGCAGCTGCGAGGAGTCGACCGCTGCTCCCCGCGGGATGCGCCTCGTCGCGCGTCACGGCGCGTGCCGGCGCGGCGCGCGGAGCGATGTCAGGCATCGCTCCGCGCGCCGCGGGTCACTGCTTCTTGGCCTTGTGGCCCGCGTGCGTCTTGTGCCCCTTGGCGGGCGTCTTGACCGCGATCTCGACGGCTTCCGTGTAGCTGACGTCGACCAGATCACCGACCGAGACGCGCTCGAGGTTCTTCGGATCGCGCGCCTTCACGGTGACGACGTTGCCCTTCGGGCCCTTGATCGTCACCGTGCCTGCGGTCTTGTCGATCCCGACGATCGTGACCGTCACGGTCGTGATCTGCGCCGCCGCCGCGCCCGGCTTCGCGCCCGGCTCGGCACGGGTCGCGCCCTGGACGACCGTCGTACCGGGTGCGCCGGCCTCGGGCTTCTTCACCGCGAAGGCCATCGACTCGTGATAGGTCGCGGTCACGATGTCGCCGACCTTCACCTGCGGCAGGTTGCGCACCTCCTTGCCGACGGTGAGAGTCACCTCCGAGCCGTCGGAGTGCGTCAACGTCACCACGCGCGTCTTGTGATTGATCGCCTTGACGGTCGCGGTCTCGGTCGCCGTCATCTCGTCGATGACCCCGCTCGGCAGCGGCGCGGCGGCGGGCGCCGCGACCACCTTCGGCTCCTTGTGCGCGGCACACCCCATTGTGAGCAGCGCCACGCAGCCGGCGGCTCCGGCCATGGCCAATCCCTTCATGAACTTCATGCCCCCTCCTGTGTGTTCCAGTGTTCGGTGACGATACGTCTCCGTGCGGCTGTCTTATAGCGGAAATGCTCGCCGATACGATAGCGGTTGCGTCGCCGATATGCGCCCGCTATGGCGGGCATGGTGGGTGACGGTTTCCTCGGCCGCTGGGTCGTCCTTGCGGCGCTCGCCGTGACGAGCGCCGCATGCCACGCCGGGTCCGCGGTTCGGCCGGGCGGTGCCGACACGGTGGCCGGCGCGCCGGCGCGTGCGGTCGCGATCGAGACGGTGCGGCTCGACGGCTACGGCACCGACGTGGCGGTCGCCGCCGACGGAGCGCGCGGCTACGTTCCGGTGCGCGACCGCGTCGCGGTGATCGACCGCGCGAGCGCGCGCGTCGTCGCCGAGATCCGGACGAACGATGATCCCTACGCGCTCGCGCTCACGCCGGACGGCGCGGGTGCGTTCGTCGTGGATCTGGCCTCGCGGTACATCTGGGCGCTCGACCTGCGCGCGGCGAGCGTCGCGCAGCGGATTCCCATCGGCATTGGCGCCCGTCCGGTGTTGCCCCCGCGTGCCGCCGTGAGCCGCGACGGCGCCCGTCTCTACGTGAGCGACGCGGCGAACCAGAAGCTGCTGGTGCTCGACACGGTGACGCACGCCGAGATCCGCCGCCAGTTCCTGCCCATCCATCCCGGGCCGCTGGCGGTCGCTGCCGACGGCCGCTCGGTCTACGTCGCCGGCTGCACCGCCTTCTGTACCGACGGGCAGGTGCTGACGATCGACGCGGCGAGCGGTCAGCTCGGTCCGCGCTACGCGCTCAAGACGACGCCCTCGGATTCTCGCGCTCGCGTCCGACGGCGGCGCGCTGTGGGTCGCGAACGGGCGCGACGCGAGCGTGAGCGTGATCGATCTGGCGGGTGGACACGTCACCACCACCGCGGTCGACCCGCAGCCGATCGGCATCGCGCTCGATCCGCATGGGCGTCGGGTGTACGTGGCGAGCTTCGCGACGTCGGTCGTCACGGTGCTGGACGCGCGCAGCCGCGCGGTGATCGGCACCATCGCGGTGGGGGAGCGCCCGCGCGCCCTGGCGGTGAGCGGCGACGGCCGCTACCTGTGGGTGGCCCACTCGTCGCCGGTCTGCACGATCGTCGATCTCGCCCGCGTCGGGCTCTGAGCCTAGGGCTCCGCGGCGCAGCCGCGGTAGACGAGCGCGCCCACGACCGCGCCGACGATGGGCGCCACCCAGAACAGCCACAGCTGCTGCAGCGCCCAGCCGCCGACGAACAGGGCCTGGCTCGTGCTCCGCGCCGGGTTCACGGAGGTGTTGGTCACCGGGATGCTGATCAGGTGGATGAGGGTGAGGCCGAAGCCGATGGCGATCGGGGCGAAACCGGCCGGCGCGCGCCGGTCCGTCGCGCCGAGGATGATCACCAGGAACATCGCCGTCATCACCACCTCGCACACGAGGGCGGCGGTGAACGAATATCCGCCGGGGGAATGCGCGCCGTAGCCGTTCGCGGCAAAACCCGACCCGACCAGATCGAAGCCCGGCTTGCCGGAGGCGATCACCGAGAGCACGAAGGCGGCGACGACGGCGCCCACCACCTGGGCGATGGCGTAGGGAACGACCTCGCCGGCCGGGAAGCGGCCCCCCGCGGCGAGCCCCACGGACACGGCGGGGTTCAGGTGGCACCCGGAGACGTGTCCGATCGCGAACGCCATCGTGAGCAGCGTGAGCCCGAACGCGAGCGCGACGCCGAGCAGGCCGATGCCGACCTGAGGAACGGTCGCCGCGAGGACGGCGCTCCCGCAGCCGCCGAGTACGAGCCAGAACGTCCCAACCGCTTCAGCCGCGAGCCGATTGCCGAGCGTCATCGTCGCGCCCTCCCGGTCGAGGGCCTCATGACACACGACGAAATCCGAGGCAATCGGGCGGCGGGCGCTGGTCGGCGTTCGCCTTCCGCCTCCGCGCGCCTCAGGGCGCGAGGAACGGCGGCCTGACGAGGCCGTCGCGGATGCGGGCGGAGAACTCCGGATCCCGATCGGCGCGCTGCGCCCGCCGATCGACGATGCTCGCCTCCCGCACCTCCGCCAGCGGCCGGCTGGTGTCGATGCTGCCGCGCTCGTAGAGCAGCTCGTCGAGGTGGCCGTTCGCCAGCAGGCGCCAGTCCCACGGCGCCGCGACGCCGATGTCGATCACGTGGGTGCGGATGGTCGTGGTGCAGTTCGTCGTGCCGGCGTTGTACCACTCCGGCCTCGCCGCGAGGCGGTTGATCGCGGCGACGTAGTCGAGCAGGAGCTTCCGCGCGCGCGCGACCGGCGCCCGCAGCTGGTAGAGGTGCACATGCTCGTGGCGGTAGTTGGTGCGTAGCCGGATGACGTCGCGCTCGTCCGCGACGACGTAGTACAGCTCGTACTGGCGGAAGAAGCCGGCGATGGGGTCGTACTCCTCGCCCACCTCCTTGCGCGTCTCGATCGAGATCGCGAGGTGCTGTCCGTCATCGAAATCCCAGCTCATGATGGTGTGGGCGATCGACGGCGAGCTCCAGTACGACATGAACAGGTCGAGGCCGCTCAGGCGCGCGAGATCGTACGTGCGCGTCTCCCAACGTGGCGTGTAGTCGGTCTCGGAGCGGTAGTCGAAGTCGCGCACGTTGTGCACCGTCAGCGTGTCCCCGTGGATCTCCGCGGTCGCCACCCGATCGACGTCCGGCAGCCACGCGCGGTCGTTCCGCGCCCGCAGGCTCGACCACCACGCGAAGAGCAGCATCACCAACGTCGCGAACGCCAGCAGGCCGCGGCGCGGCGGGCGGACGAAGATCAAGGCGCCGAGGCCGCCGACGAGCCACGCGCCGGCAAGGACCTTGGCGAGCCCGGGCGGCCGGCCGGCGTAGAGGAGGGCGAGCGCGCCCCAGCCGAGCAGGCAGAGAACGACCAGTCCCAGCAGGCCACGGACCAGCCAGCGCGTGGCCGTACGCCCGGCGCGTCGGCGCGTCATCCGGGTTCCACGCGTTGCTACCCGGCGTTCCCATCGCCGGATTGCCAGCGCTCGAGCTTGCGATAGAGGGTCTTCCGGCCGACGCCGAGGATGTCGGCGGCAAGCGTCTTGTTGCCGCCGGCCGCCTCCAGCACACGCAGGATGTAGCGGCGCTCCATCTCCTCCAGCGACGCCAGCTCCGACGGATCGTCGCCCGCGACCACGACGTGCGAGCGCCGGTACTCCCGCACCTTCTCGGGGAGGTCGTCGACCGTGATCTGGGTGTAGATGGTGAGCGCCACGGCGCGCTCCATGCAGTTCTGCAGCTCGCGCACGTTTCCCGGCCATGGGTACGCGAGCAGGCGCTCGGCGGCGGCCGGGGAGAGCGTGCCGACCTCCTTGCCCGCCTTTGCCGCGTGCACCTCGATGAAGTGCTGGGCGAGCATGAGCACGTCGCCGCCGCGCGATCGCAGCGGCGGCATGGGCACGGCGATGACGTTGACGCGGAAGTAGAGGTCCTCGCGGAAGCGCTTCTCCTCGACCGCCGTCTCGAGGTCGCGGTTGGTCGCGCAGACGATATGCGCATCGAACGGCACCTCCGCGTCGCCACCGACCGGGCGCACCTTGCGCTCCTGCAGCGCGCGCAGCAGCTTCGGCTGCAGGCCGAGCGGCAGATCGCCGATCTCGTCGAGGAAGAGCGTGCCGCCGCCCGCCTGCACGAGGAGGCCGGCGCGCGCCGCGTGCGCGTCCGTGAAGGCTCCGCGTGCGTGGCCGAAGAGCTCGCTCTCGAGCAGGCCCTCGGGCATGGCGGCGCAGTTGATCGCGACGAACGGCCCGCGCGCCCGCCGGCTGCGGTCGTGCAGGGCGCGGGCCACGAGCTCCTTGCCGGTGCCGCTCTCCCCGGTGACGAGCACCGAGGCGTCGGAGTCGGCGATGCGATCGAGCAGGGCATAGACACGCTGCATGGCGGTGCTGTCGCCGAGCAGCGCGCCGAAGCGGCGACTCTCCGCGACCGTGGCGCGCAGCCGCTTCACCTCGGCGCGCAGCTGCCGGTGCTGGATGGCGCGCTCCAGCACGACCGCCATGAGCGAGATCTCGAACGGCTTGGTGAGGAAGTCGTAGGCGCCGGCACGGATCGCGCCGATCGCGGCGTCGAGGCTGCCGAACGCCGTGATCACGACCACCGGCACGTCGGGATGCGCGGCGACGACGCGCTCGCACAGCTCGAGTCCGCTCATGCCGCTCATGTTGAGATCGGTGACGACGACGTCGACCTCGGTCGCGGCGAGCACGTCGAGCGCCTCGCCGGGCGCGGTCCGCCACCGCACCTCGAAGCCGAGCGGGGTGAGGCGCTCCGCCAGCATCTCGCACATCTCCTGCACGTCATCGACGACCAGGACGCGCTTGCTCACGAGACGGCCTGCGTGCCTTGCGACGTCGCCGCCATCGGCAGCACGATCGAGAAGCGGCTGCCGCGGCCGGGATCGCTGCTGACCTCGAGGCGTCCCCCGTGCTCGTGGACGATACCGTAGGCGACGGAGAGTCCGAGGCCCGTCCCCTCGCCGACGCGCTTGGTGGTGAAGAACGGCTCGAAGATGCGCGGCAGGCTCTCCGCGGGGATGCCGGCGCCGTGGTCCTCGACCTCGACGCGCACCCAGGTGCTGCCCGGCGCCGCCTCGTCGGTGGCGGTCGTGAGGCTCACGGTGACGCGCTCCCCGCTCGGTGTCGCCTGCACCGCGTTCATGACCAGATTGGTCAACGCCTGCTGGATCTGATGCTCGTCGACGGGAATCAGGAGCGGCGTCTCCGGTGCGCGCAGCTCGAGCGTGACCCCGCGCTTGCGTGCGAACGCGCCGAGTATGTCGACGGTCCGCGCGGCGATGCTGCGCAGGCTCGCCAGGCCGAAGCGCGGCCCCTGGCGGCGCGAGAAGTCGAGCAGCTGGCGGATGAGGCCGGCCATGCGGTGGGCCTGGTCGAGCACGACGCGCGCGCACTCGGCGACGCGGTCGGCGCCCTGCGCCTCGCCGGCGGCGAGCATCTCGGCGCGGCCGATGATCACGCTGAGGGGCGTGCCGAGCTCGTGCGCGACGCCGGAGGCGAGCTGGCCCATGGTCGTCAGACGATCGGTGTGGCGCATCTGCTCGAGCGCCGCGATGCGCGCCTCGGTCTCGACCGTGAGGCGCCGCTGCGCGTCGGCGAGGCGATCGCACATGCCGTTCAGCTCGCGCGCCAGCTCGCCGAGTTCGTCGTTCTGGTCGAGCGTGAGGGGCGCGCCGAACTCGCCGGCGCCGATGGCCCGGGCCTTGTCGCGCAGGCGCTGCACCGGGCGGCCGACGAATCGCAGGCCGACGGCGTAGACGGCGGCGACGCAGAGCAGCAGGACGAGCGCCGCCGTCGCGACGATCTCCAACTGCGTCGTGCGGATGAAGGCGTGCTGTTGCCCGAGGGACTCGGCGGCCTCGAGGACGCCGCGGCGCGAGCCCTCGATCGACAACGGCACATACGTATGGCGCCACGCCTCGCCGTCCGGCGCGTCGCGGACGAAGCGGACGCGCTCCCCACGCTCGAGCAGCGCGCGCTGGTCCGCCGGCAGCTCGAGATGGCGGGGATGGCCCGGCGGCGCGTCGAGCCAGAACCAGCGCAGGCTGACGTCCGCGAGCGAGCTCGCGGCCTCGTCGACCAACTGCACCACCGCGTCGTCACCGTGCGCGCGCCACACGGACTCGATGCTCGCGCGCAGCAGCCGCTTCAGGTGCTCGGTGCGCTCGAGGTCGGCGTCGAAGAGCATGACCTCCTGGTGGATCAACGTGTAGTCATACACCGCCATCACGCCGAGGATGGCGAGGGCGATCGCGAGGGTGAATTTGCGTGCGAGCCTCACGGCGGTTCTCCGATCTCGTGCCCCAACGCCTAGGTCATGCGCGGGGACGCGGTCAACCGGTCACCCGTTCCGGTGCGCCGGGCGTGTCGTTTCGGCCCGGCGTGTCGGAACGACGCACCGACCCGCCGCCGGATGCCCACCGCCGGCACCCCACGACCGAGGCACGCAGCCTGCACATGCCTCGAGCCTCGAGGCGGGCGGCGGACGCTCGCAGAAAAGGAGCGACGATGCAGGCAGAGCTGCGGGAAGTTCAGGGCGATGGGTACGAGGGTGTCGATCCGAGCGACTTCGGGCTGGTCGCCGACGTCGGGCTCATGCGGGCGCGGGCGGCGGTCGAGCCCGAGCGCCACCTGCTGCTCGCGGTCCTGACGGATGCGATCATCCGCTATCAGGCGCTCGCGACCGTTCCCGAGGGAATGCGCCGCCGCGAGCTCGCGGAGGCCGAGCGCTGGATCCTGTCGAGCGATCGGCGCTGGCCGTGCTCCTTCGTGAACGTCTGCGAGGCGCTCGACATCGAACCCGCGGCGCTGCGCCGGGCGCTCGTCTCCCGATGGCGGGCGCGGGCGCCGCAGCGGACGCGCAGTACCGCGCGCCGCAGCCTGCTGAAGACACGGAGAACATCGGCCGCGCCGGCCGCGACGCGGGAGTGAGTCGCACGTGCGCCGATTTGCCTCGCATCCCACCGCCCGCTAAGGCGACGTCAGTGAGCGGCTCGTCGCTCACCTCAACGAAAGGAGCCTCGTCATGACCCGTCGGATCAACAACGCCGTCACGATCGGCGCAGTGCTCGCGGTCTTCGGTGCCGGCTACGTGTGCGGCTCGGTCTCGCAGCGGCAGGCGAACGCCGACATGAGCGACGTCGGTGGGGCGGTCGGTGGCGCCGTGATGAAGCAGGCTGGTGACTCGGGCGGCGCCCTCGGCACGGCGGCGAAGCTCGGCACCTCGATCAGCGACATGCAGGAGCAGGTGAACGGGCTGCAGAAGAACCTGGAGATCCTCAAGCAGATCAAGTCGGCGATCGGGGGCTGACGGTTCGCCGGCGCCTCACGCGTCGGCTAGCCGTCGTTACGGCACGAGCGGAATCCGCCGTTGCCCATCCCACTCGCGCACCGCGGCACGCCGCCACAGCCGCGCGGCGCAGTCACGGCGACGCGACGGGACGGGATCGCCGTTGCGCAGCAGCCGATGGGAACGCGAGGTCGGCGTCGCGAGATCACCACTTCTCGCCGAACGGCCGCAGATCGGTCTCGAAGGTCCACGCCGAGCGATCCTGCTGGGTGAGCTGGTAGACCGTCTCCGCGATGGCGGCCGGCCGCGCGAAGAACTCGTCCGGCTTTCCGGCGAACGCCTGGCGCGTCCATGGGACGTCGATCACCGCGTCGATCACGACGTAGGCGACGTGGATGCCGCGCGGCCCGAGGCTGCGCGCCATCGACTGCGCGAGGATGCGCTGCGCCGCCTTCGACGGCGCGAAGGCGGCGAAGTTCGCCGAGCCGCGCCAGGCCGAGGTATTGCCGGTGACGACGATCGCACCGCCGCCGGCCGCGAGCATCGGGGGTGCGACGGCCTGGCCGAGGTGCAGCAGCGAGAGGACGTTGGTGCGGAAGGTGTCCTCGAGCGTCGCCGCCTGGACGTCGAGGAACTCGCCGAAATGGCCGGCGACGGCGTTGTGGACGAGCACGGCGGGTGGTCCCAGATCGCCCTGGATGCGGGTCACGACGTCGTGCACCCGCGGCGCGTCGGTCACGTCGACCGCGTACCCGCGGCTGCCGTCGATCTCGCGCTCGAGCGCCGCGAGCCGCTCGCCATCGCGTGCCAGCATCGCCACACGGTAGCCGCCGGCGGCGAAGCGCCGACTGAGCGCGGCGCCCGTGCCTGGGCCGACACCGGCGACGATGCACACCTTCTTCGACATGCGGGCTCCTTTCGCGTGATGGATCGGGTCGTCTCGCCCCCGGGTGCCTATGGCGTCCGACGTGCTGAGGGAAGAGGGCGGTCCTCAGGCCCCGACGGCCGGTCGACGAGGCGCGGAGACCGGCTCGCCGAGCGCCTGGCGGACGATTCGCCGTGAGCGTGCGGCACTGGAGTGCCGCACGGACGATCCCGATCGGGGAGGGATCGTCGGTCAAGCGATCAGGCGGCTCGACGCCGAGCGTGGGCTTTTCGCGTGAGGCTCGCGGCGCGCCGGCGCGAGAGGCGCCGCGACCGTCACGGCGCTGCCGATCGTCACGATCGTGGCGCTCGCGACCGGCCGCGAACGAGGATACGAGAGCCGACGAGCTCTTCGGTGCGGAACGGCATATCCCGCTTTAGGGGGACGTGAGGAACAAAAAGTGAGCGGTCGCCGAAATACCTTCGGGTATGCGACATCGCTCAGTCTCTCGCAGGCCGTGCAACGTCTCGAATCCAGGCGAGCACTGTCGTGCGCGAGCGTATCCGCACGAGTCACCGGCCCCGCAGGGTAGCCAGCTTGGCCGCGCATATGCTTGAAACGCAAGGCCTAGAGGAGTTGCGACGATGATCAATCCCATCGGCGCAGGTGACCACGCCGGCTCCACGCGTCCAGCGGTTCCGACGCGGTCCCAAGCGCCCCATGCGGCTGCCGTGCAGCGTGCGGACCCGTCCGCCGCGGCCCGGACGCGGTCGCCGGACACCGGCCCGTCCACCGCTTCCCCACAGCCGTTTCGCCAGACGGTCCTTTCGTTCCGCGTCGACGTCCGCTCGGGTGCGGTCCAGATCGACGTCGTGGACGCGGCGACCAAGGCGACGCTCCGCACCATCGCGCTCGATCGCCCGGCCGGCTCGCTCCCGAACGCGGCGCCACCGCCGCCGTTGCTGGTCGATCGCCACGCCTAGGCCGCGTCGGGCGGCAGGGCGGCGAGCGGCGTGACGGCGGTCGTCGCGTCGAACCAGACGTACTCGTCGAATTGCTGCGGCAGCACCGCCTGGAAGTAGTGGCTCGCCAGCTCGCTCTCCGGACGGTAGATCACGCCGATGGCGCGTTCGAGCCGCGGTGCCAGCAACTCCTCGCGCAGCGCGACGCGCCGCGGGGTGCGGAGCGCCAGGAAGAACGCCGCGACGCCGGCATCGTGACAGAGGCGCTCGTAGCTGTCGGCGTGGGCCGGGCGTACGTGCTTCACCTCCATCGGACCGTCCCAGTCGCTCGCGGCGGCGACCGTTCCGTGGTCGGTGCCGAAGCCGACGCTGAACACGGCGTCGCCGAACTCGGTGCGGGCGAGCTGCCCCACGTTGAGCTCGCCGCGCGCGTGCATCTCGGTGGCGGCCGCGTTGCCGACGTGGGAGTTGTGCTCCCACACCACCGCCTTCGTGTCCGCGCCACGGAACGCGAGCAGGACGCGCAGCGTCTCGAACATGTGCTGGTCCCGCAGGTTCCACGATTCGGCGGCGCCGTAGTACATGACGCGATAGTACTGCTCGGCGTTGGCGACGACCCGCGCGTTCTGCAGGGCGTCGAGAAAGCGATCGCCGTCGCGACGCATGTAGTCGAGCCGGCGCTCGAGAAGATCGCGCAGCATCGCGATCACCTCGCGCTCGCACGAGCGGTAGCCCTGCGTGAGCACGGCGCGCCCGTACGCGGCAGGATCGCCTTGCCACGGGGTCAGCGAGCCGTAGCGCAGTCGGGCCACGCGCGCCGCCTCGGGATCGACGTCGTCGAGGTACCGCAGCACCGCCGCCACCGACGTGTAGAGGCTGTAGAGGTCAAGGCCGTGGAAGGCGACGCGTCGCTCCGGAGCCTCGACCACGGCGTTGTATTCCCGCAGCCAGCGGACGAAGCCGTCGACCTCCCGGTTGCGCCACATCCACGTCGGGAAGCGGGTGAACGCCTGCCAGGGCGTGAGCGGCGTCGTGAGGTGGCGAACCCAGTGATCGACGCGCGCCGCGTCCGGCCAGTCGCCTTCGATCGCCACGATCGTGAAGCCGCGCCGCGCGATCAGCTCACGCGTGATGCGTGCCCGCAGGCGGTAGAACTCCGACGTCCCGTGGGTCGCCTCGCCGAGGAGGACGACGCGCGCGTCCCCGATGCGGTCGAGGAGCGCGTCGATCCGGTCGCCGTCGATGTCGCCGATGGGCTCGGCCGACTCGCGTACGAGCATGGACACGGCGGGTCCGCGCGCGACGGGCGGAGCCCGCACGGCCGACTGCCCGTCGGCCCAGCCCTCGGCACCGATGAGCGGCACGAAGCGGACGGCCCCGAGATCCTCCCGCGCGTAGCTCGTGGGATCGCTGCGCGTGATGCGCACGAGCGTCTGCTCGCGCGGCGTCGGCCCGATCGGGATGACGAGCCGACCCCCGACCTTCAGCTGCTCGCGCAGCGCCTCCGGCACCTCGGGCCCGCCGGCCGCGACGACGATGCCGTCGTAGGGTGCGTGCGCCGCCCAACCGAGCGTCCCGTCGCCGTGGAGGACGTGGACGTTGGCATAGCCGAGCGCGTGCAGCCGGCGCGCGGCCGCCTCGGCGAGCTCGGCATGCCGTTCGACCGTGTACACCTCGGCCGCGATCCGGCTCAGGACCGCCGCGGCATAGCCCGACCCGGTTCCCACCTCGAGCACGCGAGAGCCCGGCTGGAGACCGAGCGCGACGATCATCTCCGCGACGATGTACGGCTGCGAGATGGTCTGCCCCACCTCGATCGGCAGGGGCGCGTCCTCGTATGCGAACTCGGCCAGCTCGCCGGTAATGAAGGCCTCCCGCGGCACCGCACGCATCGCCGCGAGGACGGCGGCGTCGCGGATCCCGCGCGCCACGAGATGGCGCTGCACCATGTGCTCGCGATCGTCCGCGCGTGCGGTCGGGTCGCTCACGACGGGCCCCGGTCAGTCGCGCTGCCAGGTAGCATACAGGCTTCCATCGGTATCGGACCAGCGGTACGTTGCCCGGCCGCGAAACGCCTTCTTCAGCTCGTGCACGATCCGGTGCGCCAGCTTCTGCGACGTCGTGAGCACCTCCAGGACGTTGCCGGTGCGCGTGCGTGCGACCACGCGCCGTTCCGGCTGCGTGAAGCGGGCGCGCGCATCGACGTTCGCGATGCGCGCGCGGATCGCGTCCTCGTGCGCGCCGGCGTAGGCGCCGCCAATGAGGACGCGTCCGAAGAACTCGCCGCCGGCCGTCTGCGCGCACGCCGGACACACGGTCCAGGTCACGCGGGCGAGCAGCGCTTGCGTGGGACGCCGACCACCGCGCCAGGCACGATGTATATAGGTTGCCCCGCAGCGCTCGCAGGCCGCCGGCTCCGCCGGGCTTCCGTTCCGGCGCGCCACCGGCGGGGTCTTGTCGCTGCGTACCCCGCGCCGATTTCCACTCCGGATCAGGCTCTTTCCCATACAATCGGGTACAGCAACGCACGTGCCGATCGGAAGCGCCATACCGGCCGGACCGACCGAGTGCGAGGAATCCGAAGACTGCGATGTGCCCCGGGGCGCGTATTGTCACCGTTGGGAAAGCAAATCCGTGACTCATTGCGATTTCAGGAGATCCGCGGTCAGCGCCAGGTCTTCGGAGGAGTTGACTTCGCACCCGAGAGAGGGAGACAACGGCCCAGAATCCCTTCATGACCGACAGGGCCATACAGGCGCTGCGGACGTTGCAGCTCAGCGAGGCGCGCTGGCAGGCGATCCTCGACACCGCGCGCGACGCCGTGATCTGCATCGACGAGCACGGCGTCGTGACGCTCTTCAACCGCGCCGCCGAGGCGATCTTCGGCTACGAGGCTGCCGAGGTCCTCGGGCAGAACGTCAAGATGCTCATGCCGCCGCCGTATTCGGCCGAGCACGACGATTACATCGGCCGCTATCGCGCGACGGGAGCCGCGCAGGCGATCGGCCGCATCCGCGAGGTGCATGCCCGGCGCAAGACCGGCGAGGTCTTCCCGATCGAGCTCTCCGTGTCCGAGGCGCGCATCGGCGACGAGGTGATCTACTCGGCCATCATCCGCGACATGAGCGAGCGCCAGGCCATCCAGGCGGAGCTCACCGCGGCGCGCCAGCTCGCCCAGCAGCGGGAGCGGCTGGCCGACATCGGCGCGATCACCGCGCGGATCGTGCACGATCTCGGCAATCCCCTGGCCGGCGTCTCCATGCAGGCGAACCTCCTCCTCCGGCGCGCGTCGCGTGATCCCTCGACGCCCGCGTCCGCGCTCCGCGACTCCGCGTCGCGCATCGTCGAGGAGGTCGGGCGGCTCGACCATCTGATCAAGGATTTCCTCGATTTCGCACGCCAGCAGCGTCTCGATCTGCGCACGATCGTGCTGCCGCCGTTCCTGCGCGGTCTCGTCGAGCTGTGGCGGCCGGTGGCGGCGGAGCGGAACATCGTCGTCGACCTCGACGTCGCGCCCGAGCAGCCCGCGATCGAGGCCGACGAGGACAAGCTGCGCCGGGTCCTCGACAATCTGGTGAAGAACGCCGTGGAGGCGATCGACCGCGGACCGGGGCGGGTGGATCTCCTGGTGGCCAGGCCGACGAGCGATCGGGTGCGGATCGTCGTCAGGGACAACGGTCCGGGTGTGCCGGCCTCGCTGCAGATGTTCCGCATGTTCGAGACGACCAAGCGCGACGGCTCGGGTCTCGGGCTGTCGATCGCCAAGCAGATCGTCACCGCGCACGGCGGGCAGATCGGATTCGAGTCCGTGACGCCGCGTGGCGCGGCCTTCTATGTCGACCTCCCTACGCGCGCCGCGCACGTGTAGCGACCTTCGCATCGTGGTGGTCGACGACGCGGACGCGTTCCGCCGTGGGCTCGTCGAGAACCTCCGCGACGACGGCCACGTCGTACGCGAGTACGCGGATCCGCTCGAGACCGGCCCGCTCGACGATGTCGACGTCCTGATCACGGACTTCGAGATGGGCAGCATGAACGGCATCGCCTACGCCGACCTCGTCCATACGGCGCAGCCCCGGATGGCGATCGTCCTCGTCACCGCGTACTGGACGGCCGAGCTCGAGAGCGCGTTCGCGACGCGTCCGTATGGGTGCCTGTGGCGGAAGCCGGTCGACTACGACCTCCTGCACGCCGACCTGCACAGATGCGCGGCGGCCGTCGCCGGCTAGGACGCGCGTCGCAGCGACGCGCCGTTGCGCGCCGTGTAGTGCCGCGCGCACTCACGCTCGCGTCCGCGCACCACCCGCCGGTCGAGGAGCGGGCCGTGCGACTCGGTGACGATCGTCGCCTGGCGATGCGTCTCCCGGTCGTCGACGAAGACGACGACCCAGTCATCGGTCTTGTGGAGCTGATGGGCGCGCGCGGTATTCGAGAAGAGGGCGGTATAGCGACGATCGCCCCGCTGCGTATGCAGCACGGGCAGCCAGGCACGCCGCGTGGGGTTGAAACGCCGCGGTGCGATCCGGTGCAGCCGCCGGGCTTCCGCCTTGGCGCGGTACTCGCGGTCGACGTCGAGCAGCTCGGCGACCGGGATCTCCCCCGCGGTGGCAACGGGCGGCATCGTCGCCCACCACCCTCCCTGTCCGAGGCGACCGGCGAGCATGTCGATCACGCCGCGCAGGCGTCGTGGCCCGAAGCCGTCGAGACGCGCGAGGCGGCCGTCGTGGGCCGCGAGCTCGAGCGCTTCCAGGGTGTCGACCCCGAGCTTCTCGTGGAGACGGCGGGCCAGCTCGGGCCCGATGCCCGGGACGGTACGGAGCACGGCCTCCGGATCGACGTCCGCGCGCAGCGCGTCGAGCAGCGCCGCGTGCCCGGTCGCCAGGAGCTCCGCGACGAGGTGCGCGAGGCGCGGGCCGACCGCGTGCAGCTCGGCGAGCGCCTCGACGCCACCCGCGCGGAACAGCGCCGCGAGCGGGGACGGCAGCAGCCGTACCCGAGCCGCGGCGCGGCGATACGCCTGCGCGCGGAAGGGGCTCGCCTCCCGCGCCGCGACGAGGGTACCCACCTCGTCGAGGACCGCCGCGACGTCGGCGTTCGAGGGCGGCGGCGCGAGCGCGGCGTCGCCGGCCGAGTCGCGCGCCGCGTTCATGCCTCGTCTCCGTTCGCCTCCCCGGCGACGCGCCGCGCGCAATGGATGCAGTCGAGCGCCGCGGGGAAGGCGCGCAGCCGGGCGACGGTGATCCGCCCTCCGCACGAGGCGCATTCCCCGTAGCGCTGCTCCGAGATGCGGCGCAAGGCCGCGTCGATGGCGTCGATCGTCCGCTTGCCGCGATCGTCGAGGGCCGCATAGACCTGCGCGTCGCGCTCCTCCTGGGCGCGCTCTTCGATCTCCGCCTCCTGCTCGTCGGCAATCGCCTCCAGATCCGCCTCGGCGCCGGCGACGGCCTGGAACGTCGCCCGCCGTTGCCGATACAGATCCCGTCGCAGCTCTTCGAGCGTCCTGTCGTTCATCCGTCGCGCCTCCTGCCACGATCAGCAGATCGCATGCCAGCCCATCGGGTGACCCGAGCGGCGAGAATTTCGCGAGAATTCGCTCGCATTCCGGCGCCATGGTTGTTGCGTCTGACAACGGCCGCGTCGCGATTTCCCGGATCGGAGAATCGCCCGGTACCGACTGGACATCGAGGGAGCTTCCCACTAGTCGTCTCCCGGGTGACCCAGAAGGCCAGCGAGTACCGAACCGAGGCGATCCTGCGCGACGGCGGCTCCGTCGTCGTCCGGGCGATGCGCCCCGACGACAAGGCGCGGTTGCTCGAGCATTTCGCTCGCCTCAGCGCGCGCTCCGTGTACTTCCGGTTCTTCGGCGTGAAGAAGCGCCTCACGGACGAGGAGCTGACGCGCTTCACCGACCTGGACTTCACCCATCACGTGGCGCTCGTCGCCACGCTCGTCGAGGACGGGACGGAGCGCATCATCGGCGTCGGCCGGTTCCACACCCTCGACGACGCCGGGAAGCCGTGGCGGGCGGACGTGGCGTTCGCGGTCGCGGACGAGCACCAGGGCCGCGGCATCGGCACGTTGCTGCTCGAGCACCTGGTGCCGATCGCGCGCGCGCTCGGCGTCACCGAGTTCCGCGCCGACGTGCTCGGCGAGAACAACCGGATGCTCGACGTGTTCACGCGCAGCGGGTTCGTCGTGCACCGCTCGCTCGACGGCGGTGTGTTCACGCTGACGTTTCCCACCGCGGCGACGCCCGAGTTCATCGAGGCCAGCCTGGCGCGCGAGCAGCATGCCACCGCCGAGAGCGTACACCCCCTGCTCGAGCCCCGCGCGATCGCGCTGGTCGGCGCGTCGCGCGATCCGGACGCGATCGGCGGCGTGCTGCTGCGCAACATCCGCGCGTCGTTCCACGGTCCCGTCTACCCGGTCCATCCGACCGCCGCCGAGCTGCAAGGCGTCCGTGCCTACCCGCGGGTGGGCGCGATCGGCGCGCCCGTCGATCTGGCGGTGATCGCCGTCCCGGCGGCCGCCGTCGAGGCGGTGGTCGCCGAGTGCGCGCATGCCGGCGTGCGCGGCCTCGTCATCATCTCTTCGGGTTTCGGAGAGGTGGCGGGCGAGAGTCGCACGGTCGAGACCCGGCTGCGGGAGCAGGTGCGGGCGTGCGGCATGCGGCTCGTCGGGCCGAACTGCATGGGCGTGATCAACACCGATCCCGAGCGCGGCGTGAACGCGACGTTCGCCCCCGTCCACCCACCCCGGGGCGGCTCGCGATGCTGTCGCAGAGCGGCGCCCTCGGGCTCGCGATCCTCGACTACGTGCGCACGCGCGATCTCGGCATCTCGAACTTCGTGTCGGTCGGCAACAAGGCCGACGTCTCGAGCAACGACCTGCTCGCCTACTGCAGCGAGGATCCCCGCACCTCGGTGATCCTCCTCTACCTCGAGAGCTTCGGGAACCCGCGGAAGTTCGCGCGCATCGCGCCGGCCGTGGCGCGCCACAAGCCCATCGTCGCCATCAAGTCGGGGCGCTCGGAGGCCGGTGCGCGCGCCGCTCGCAGCCACTCGGCCGCGCTCGCGAGCCTCGACGTCGGCGTCGACGCCTTGTTCGAGCAGACCGGCATCATCCGCGCGCGTACGCTCGAGGAGCTCTTCGACGTCGCGGCGTTGCTGTCGATGCAGCCGGTACCCGCCGGCGGGCGGGTCGCCGTGGTGACCAATGCCGGGGGCCCGGGAATCCTGTTCGCCGACAGCTGCGAAGGGCAGGGGCTCACCCTCCCCGAGATCGCGTCGACGACGCGCGAGCGCCTGCGCGAGTTCCTGCCGGCGGCGGCGGGCCTGGCGAACCCGATCGACATGACGGCGCCCGCCCCCGCCGAGCACTACGCACGGACGATCGAGGTCGTCGGGGCCGACCCCAACGTCGACGCGGTCGTCGTCATCTACATCCCGGTCCTGGGGAGCGTCGCGGAGATCGCCGCCGGCATCGCGCGCGGCGCGGCGACGGTGCCGTCGACGAAGCCGGTGCTCACGGTCTTCATGTCGTCGGAGGCGGCGCCCGCCGCGCTGGCTGGCGGGGCGCGGGGCGCGCTGCCGGTCTATCGCTTCCCCGAGAACGCCGCCCTCGCGCTCGCGGCGGCGGAGCGCTACGGCCGATGGCGCGAGCGTCCGACCGGCGACGCGCTCGTCCTCGACGAATTCGCGCGCCAGGCGATCCGCGCCGTCATCGACCGCGTCGTGGCGAGCGCCGCGGGCCCGCACTGGCTCTCCCCCGACGACCTCACCACGGTGCTGCGCGCGGCCGGGATCGCGGTCGCGGCGGCCGAGCGTGTCGCGCCCGCCGACGCCGTCGCGGCGGCGGAGCGCCTTGGCTTTCCACTGGTGGCGAAGGCGATCGCGCCCGGCGTCCTCCACAAGAGCGACGTCGGCGGTGTCCGTCTCGGCCTCCGGTCGGCCGCGGACGTCGCTGCTGCCGTCGGCGAGATCGCCGCAGCCATGCGCGCGATCGCCGCGCCGCTCGAGGGCATCCTCCTCCAACGGGAGGTCGCGGGCGGCATCGAGGCGCTCGTGGGCGTGACCACCGATCCGACGTTCGGCCCGGTGCTCGTGTGCGGGCTCGGCGGTATCCTCGTCGAGCTGCTGCGCGACGTGCGCTTCCGGCTCACGCCCGTCCACGAGCACCAGGCCGCGGAGATGCTCGCCTCCTTGCGCGGGAGCCGGTTGCTCGACGGCTATCGTGGCAGCCCCGCGGCCGACCGGCAGGCGCTGGTCGACGTCATCCTGCGGGTGTCGGCGCTGGTCGAGGTGGTGCCGGAGCTCGGCGAGCTCGACCTGAATCCCATCAAGGTGCTGGCTCCGGGACAGGGCGCGGTGGTCGTCGACGGCCGCATGCGCGTCGGCTGAGACGCGCGAGCCGTCGCCGGCGCGATCCCCGCGAGTCGCAGAAGCGGGAAACCCCGTCCGGGGCGTCGCACGCATGGGAAAGTGGGGGGAGCCACCCCCGCCCGGACGCAGCGATTCGGCGTCCACGGGCGTGGTCCGCGACTTGCTGTTCCCGCGGGCAGGAGGACCCAGGCGATGCCCGAGCCGACGGCCTGTCTCGCGATCACCGAGGACGAAGACGCGGCGATCCCCGACGCCCTGCTTTCGTCACAGGTCCCTTCACCGCATGCGATCGCGCCCGAGCGCGTGTTGGTGTCGCGCATACTCATGGACGCGGTCGAGTGCGTGCTGAAGCATCATGACGCGCGTAACGCCGCCCGCCGGGCGCTCTTCGAGGAAGCCATGGCCTGGATCTTCGGTCCGCCGCAGATCGGTATGGCGTTCTCCTTCGTCGACACATGCGCCTATCTCGGACTCTCCCCCGATTGCGTGCGCGACGGGCTGCGTCAGTGGCTCGCGTCACGGCCGGTTGCGACCCGCGGTCCGCTGCTCCGCCGTGACGGCCGGCATGCGCGGACGAATGCGCGCGATGCCCGTGCGGTCCGTCGGGTTGCATGAGGAGGTCCACGATGCGTCCCTGCGCACAGATCGTGGCGACCATGATGGTCGTTCTCGGGGTCGGGCTCCTTCGCGCCGGTGAGCTGCCGGGAGCTGTCTCGGTGATGATGGGCATGCTGCTGCTCCTCGACCTGGCCGGCGCATTCAAGCCGGTGCGCGTTCCCGTGGCGCAACGCGTGCGGCGCCGGCGCGCCGGTGCGCCCACCGCGCAGCCGTGGAGGCATGGACGGCGATGAGCAGGAAGAGCGACGAGCGCATCCGGCACGAGGTGCTGGGCGAGATGGAATGGGATTCGCGTCTGCACGGCAGCCGCATCGACGTCGGCGCCGAGCACGGTGCCGTCACGCTCAGCGGCACGGTCGACTCCTACGCGAAGAAGCACGCCGCGCAGGAGGCGGCGCATCGCATCCTCGGCGTGACCGGCGTCGCGAACGACCTCGCGGTGAAGCTGCCGGAGCGGCACGCCCGCACGGACACCGCGATCGCCCGCGCCGTCCGCCACGCCCTCGAGTGGGACGTGACGGTACCCGATCGGCGCATCGAATCGACCGTCGTGAACGGGTGGGTGACCTTGAGCGGAAACGTCGACCGGCTGCGCGAACGCGAGGACGCGGAAGCGACCGTGCGGCGACTGACCGGTGTGCAAGGCGTGTTGAACCGGATCGCCGTCTCGGCTCCGAGCGTGACGGCCGAGGAGGTCTCCCGGACGATCGAGCGGGTGCTCGCGCGGCGCGCGCATCGCGAGGCGAGCGGCATCGACGTGAGCATCCGCGACGGCGTCGTGTCGCTCGTGGGCAACGTCCACTCGTGCATCGAGCAGCAGGCGATCCTCCGCGCCGTCGCACACGGGCAGGGCATCCGCGCCATCGACAACAGGCTGCGCATCGATCCGCTCGCCTGAGACACGCGCGGACGCGCGCGGCGAGCGCTCACCAGACGCGGAATCCGGGAAAGGCGATCGTCACGCCGAGGCGTACCGTGGTCTTCGGTGCCACGGGCGCCGACTCCCGATAGGCCATCCACTCACCGCTCACGAAGACGTTGATCGGCGGCAACCCCTCGCACAGGATCACGGTCCCGACGCCCAGGCTGAGTGGAATCGTCTTCGGCGAGCCATGTCGCCAGCCGAACGTCCACGAGGAGTCGGCCGACTTGACGTACAAGCCCCGGTACACCTGCACAAGCACGGCCGGCTGGAAGACCAGCGTGTTCTGCGGCAGACGGTCGGGAGACGTGTACGCGAACGAGATGGGATTCTGGAGCAGGAAGCCGACGAGGAGCCGCGGCATGCCCTTGTAGACCGCCGCGAATGCCGGACCGGCCTGCCAGGCTCCCTGGCCCGCCGCACGATCGGTTGCCGTCGGGAAGATGAACGCCGGGCCGATGCCCATGTACAGCCCGGTGTCACGATCGGGCCACGGGAGAACGGCGAGATCGAAGAGCTGCATGTCGCCGAACTCCGTCCTGGTCTCGCTCCCCCTCCCGGTCGGGACGGTCACCAGGAAGAAGCTCGGGCGCACCAGCTGGACGACCGGCAGCAGGGTGAAGCGTGGAACGCGCGGCACGATCACGCGTGCCACCACGCGATTGGTGCGCGCCTTGGTCCCGTAGCTCTCCGGGGTGTAGGCGTCTTGAAGGAAGATCTGCGGCAGGGTCGTGAGCGGATCAGTGAACTGGCGCGCGAGACCGGCGCGACTGGAGGCGTCGATGTCCTCGTCCTGCGCGCGAACCGCGGGACCGGCGCACAACGCCAGGCCGACCACGAACGTGGCGGCGCACAGGAAGGACCTGGCCCCATGTCGCCGGCCACTCACGGCGGGCTCACTGCCGCACCCGACGCCGAAAAGCAAAAGCGCCGTGCGGATTCGTGGCGGCGCCGGCGACGGAGGATCGACGACGCGTCAGCGTGGGACGGATGGAAATGGAGCAGAAGGGATTCGAACCCTCGACCCCCACGTTGCGAACGTGGTGCTCTCCCAACTGAGCTACTGCCCCAGATCGGTGGTAGGGGCGAAACTTAGCAGCGACGTTCCGGGGCTTCAAGGCGGCAGCGCGGCGCCGCCCGGCCGAGCGATGTGAACGGCGGTACGCGCCGCGCGTTCACGTCGAGCAGGGTGAGGATGGCGAGGACGTCGTCGAGACCGCGGCCGCTCTCGAGCGCCCAGCCGATGATCTCGATGTTCTCGCGTCCGATCTCGACGTGACGGGCGATCTCGTCGAGCAGGCTGCGATTGGGATGGACGTCGCCGCGCAGTACCGCGAAGTCGCCGCGGTCGAGCTCGCGCCAGTACGCGTCGCCACGCAGGTGCTCGAGCAGGCGCACGCGCAGCCAGAGGCTCCAGCAGCGACGGCAGCAGCCGACGCGACCACAGCGGCCGACCGGCGCGTGCAGCTCGGCGAGCGCGCGCTCCTCGAGGGGGGTCATGACTCCGGTCCCCCGGGCGGCCACTCCCCTGGGCGCTCCGTCGGCGGCGCGTGCTCGCCCGACAGACGCGCGATGACGGCGTCGCGCCGCGCGCCCGCGCGCCGGTCCCAGCACTCACAGAGCACCACGAGCAACGGGGCGAGCGCGGCAACGGCGGCGATCTCGATCAATATCATCGGGCATTGGCCTCGGGGGTCGGCACACGCGGCGCCCGGGGTCGTGGGGACGTGGAGAGTCGTCGACGTCCGGACACTGAGCGATCCGAGCGTCGACATTCCCGGGCGCCGCGTGCAGGACGGGAGTGCATGCGACGTGCCGGGGCGCGGCCACGACACGGTCGTGCCGCCTCGGGACGGAGGGATGTCGTTTCGACCCGCCCGGGTCGGAACGACACGCGGCCGGGGGCGACTACGGGTTGCGGTCGGCGAGCTGCCGCAGGTACGGTCGCAACCTGGCGGCGAGATCGGGGCGCTTCAGCGCGTACTCGAGATTGGCCTGGAGATAGCCGAGCTTGTCGCCGGCGTCGTAGCGGGTGCCCTGGAATGCGCAGCCGATCACGCCGTGGGCCGCGCGCAGGCGGTCGAGCGCGTCGGTGAGCTGGATCTCGCCACCCTTGCCGGGCGGCGTCTGCTCGATGAGCGGGAAGATGTCGGGCGGTAGCACGTAGCGGCCCATGATGGCGAGACGCGAGGGCGCCGTGCCGGGTGCCGGCTTCTCCACCATGCCCTGCACCTGGTGCAGGCCGGGCGCGAGCGGCGTGCCCTTGATGACGCCGTAGGCGGCGGTCTGCTCCTCCGAGACCTCGAGCAGCGCGATCACCGCCTGGGCGCGTGCCTCGAACACGTCGACGAGCTGCCGTGTGCAGGGCGGCACCGCGTCGAAGATGTCGTCGCCGAGCAACACGGCGAACGGCTCGTTGCCGACGGCCGGGCGGGCCGCGAGCACCGCGTGGCCCAGGCCGCGGGGCTCCTTCTGTCGGATGGCGATGACCTCGACCTTCTCGGCGATGTCGCGGACCATCGTGAGCAGGTCGTCCTTGCCCTTGGCGGCGAGGAACTGCTCGAGCTCCGGGGAGCGATCGAAGTGATCGACGATCGAGTCCTTGCCCCGACCCGTGACGAGGATCACGTGCTCGATCCCGGAGGCGATCGCCTCGTCGACCACGTACTGGATCGTCGGGATGTCGACGATCGGCAGCATCTCCTTCGGCACCGCCTTCGTGGCGGGCAGGAAGCGCGTGCCGAGCCCCGCCGCCGGGATGACCGCCTTGCGAACGCCCACGCGCGCGATCAATGGACGCCGCGGAGCTTGCGCTCCTCGGCTTCCTGCAGGGACTTGCAGTCGATGCAGAGCGTCGTCACCGGCCGTGCCTTCAGGCGCTCGAGGCCGATGTTCTCCCCGCACTCCTCGCATTTGCCGTAGGTGCCGTCGTCGATCCGGTCGATCGCTTCCTTGATCTTGCCGATCAGCTTGCGCTCGCGATCGCGGATGCGGAGGGTGAAGTTGCGATTGGACTCGAGCGAGGCGCGATCCGTGGGATCGGGGAAGTTTTCCTTCTCGTTCATGACATCGACCGTCCGGTCGGCCTCGGCGAGGAGCTCGGCCATCTTCTCGTCGAGGAGCGTGCGGAAGAGCTTGAGATCGCGTTGGTTCATGCGACCGCCTGCGCGGGTAGGGAACCCTATCACAAGAAGAAATCCCTGCAAGGAAGAATGCTTGCGGCTTCCGCGGGGCCGCGGTACAGCCGCGCCATGCAGGCCTATCTCGACGCCTTCTCCGGCATCAGCGGCGACATGACCGTCGGCGCGCTGCTCGATCTCGGCTTCCCCTTCGCCGACCTCGAGCGCCACGTCGCGGCGCTGCCGATCGGGAGCTGCACGCTCGCGCTCGAGCGGCGCGCCCATGGCCCGATCGACGCCGCCAAGTTCGAGGTGTGCGTTGCCGCGCCGCAGCCCGAGCGCACCCTGCCGACGATCCGCGCCATCCTCGAGGCCGCGCCGCTGCCGCCCCGCGCACGCGCCCTGGCGCTCGCCGCATTCCATGCGCTGGCCGAGGCGGAGGGACGCATCCACGGCGTCGCCCCCGAGCACGTGCACTTCCACGAGGTCGGCGGCGTCGACGCCATCGTGGACATCCTCGGCGCGGCGCTCGGCGTCGACGCACTCGACATCACCGAGATGTTCGTCTCGCCGCTGCCGCTCGGCTCCGGCCTGGTCGACACGCGGCACGGACGCATTCCGCTCCCCGCGCCGGCGACGGTCGAACTGCTGCGCGGCTTCGCGGTCCGTCCGGGCGACGGCGAGGGCGAGATGGTGACGCCGACGGGCGCCGCCATCCTGCGCGGCTTCGGCGCGACGTCCGGATCGCCGTCCTCGCTCGTCGTGTCGCGGGTCGGTTACGGCTCCGGCACCCGCCGCCTCGCCGACCGGCCGAACGTCCTGCGCGTCCTCCTGGGAGAACCGGCGCACGCGCGCACCGACGACATGCTCGTCATCGAGACCAACATCGACGACATGAACCCCGAGCTGTACGGCCACGCCAGCGCGCAGCTGTTCGCGTCCGGCGCCGTCGACGTGGTGCTGGTGCCGGTGCACATGAAGAAGGGCCGGCCGGGGGTGCTCCTCCAGGTCCTCGCACCGCCGGAACGCCGCGACGAGATCGCCGCCGTGCTGTTCCGCGAAACGACGACGCTCGGTCTCCGTTTCTACGGCGTCACGCGGCTCACGCTGCCGCGCGAGACGCGCACCGTCGAGACCCCGTATGGCGCCATCACCGTGAAGATCGCCGCCGGTCCCGCGGGCCGGATCGCCGCCCCCGAGTACGAGAGCTGCCGCAGCGCCGCCGAGCGCCACGGCGTCCCGCTGCGCGTCGTCTACGAGGCCGCCCGGCGGGCGGCGGATTAGGGGCCCTGTTCCGGGATCAGCATGTCCGCTGGACCGTGCGCCCGCGTGCTGTCCCGTTTCCTCGTTCCCGGCACGAACGTCACCGTCGCTTCGCGCGACTTGTTGACGCGCCCCCGCTCATGGTAGGCGCGTCAGCCATGAGGCCGGCAGCGTCCGGTAATCGACCCGCCGACTCCTTGCTGCGGCAGCCATGCTGGCGACGCGTGCGGCGGTCGCGTGTCCGCCGCCTCGCCACCGCGGCCCTCCTCTGCGTAGGCGTGGCGTTTCCAGGCGACACGCGCGCCCTCGTGTACCACCCCTGCATGATCCAGATCAGCGGCGTCTGGGAAGTCGACGTTCTGCTCGGCGGTGTGCTCAACAATACCCAGACCTGGAATCTGAACAGCATGACCGTCGGGGGAGGCGACAATTTCGCGTGTGCCGCGTCCGGGTCGGCTTTCAGCGGTAGTACGCGATGGATCTTCGGCGCGGGCAGCTCGTGGACGACCAGCTCACAACCCGGCTCGCCCTGGACGACGGAAGCGGCTACACGGCGGCTTCGACTGGGACCGTGACGTTCGATCCCGGCAGCGGCGATCTCGTGGTCGACGGCACCTGGAGCGACAGTCTCGGGCGCCATGGCGAGGCATTCCACGGCAAGCGCGTCGGCGGTCCCAACACCATCCGTGAAGGCGACGGGCAGCCGATCAAGCGCAAGACCGGGCTGTACACGCTGTGCAACCGCGGTCCGAATCCCACGGACGTCGGATACGAGGGAGATGCGACCTATGCGCACGTGGGGGAGGGGCTCGAATTCGAGCTGGGCAAGAAGTCGCAACAGAACGAGATCCTCGGCCTCCCGCTCGTGCCGCTGGTCTGTTTCTCCGACGTTCGCGCGGCCTGCAACGGTCTCGACGTTCTCGGGCTCACTCCGATCATCGACGGCGGCAGCTTCGGGTACACCACGACGAGCTACTACGACACGAGCGTCGCACCGAACTCGGCCGCGCCCGCCGGCTCGACCGTGGCCCGGTCGGCATCGTTCGTCCAGGAAGCCGCGAGCGCCCCGAGCCACCCGAAGCTCACCACCGGTGATGCCGATGTCAAATCCGCTTCGTGGCGTAGCCTGGGGGACGATCCGGAGCTCGCGAACGTCCTCGAGGTCGGGTCCTTCCTGAGGAGTCTCCAGAAGGGAATAGTGCTCGGGGGCTTCCGGACGCGCGTGCCACTCGGCTCGACGACGAGCACCACGGCGAAGTTGAGCGGCAAGGGCAAGAAGTTCGTGGCCGCCATGCGCGCCGCCGGGCTGACGGAGTTTCCCGCCGGCGTACTGGTTTCGCTCAAACGGAAGGACTTCGACCGGAAACCGTTGGCGATCGGTACCCAGGTGACGATCCAGCTGCACTGAGCGTCACCGTATCCGACGCTCGAAGGTCAGCCGGACGTCGTCACCCTCGCTTCATTCGACGTCAACGCCGCGAGCGCGAGATGGGCGTCCGCGTGCTCGGCGAGACGCGTCCGCGCACGCACCGCCTCGGGTCCGCCCGCGCGCAGCGCCGCGAGCAATGTCGAGCCGTCGGCGAGGTAGGGGACCTCGCCGAGGAAGCGCGCGTCGGTCAGCGAGCGCAGCAGGCTCGTGTTGGTCTCGACGGCGAGGTCGCGATCGGGCGCGAGGCGGTCGACGACGTAGCCGACCGTGGGGAGACGGCGCTCGGTCAGGACCGCCAGCGACAGCAGCGCGTGGTTGATCGCGCCGAGGCGCGAGCCGACGACGAGCAGCACCGCGGCCCCGAGCGCGTCGGCGAGATCGGCGAACGAAGCGTCGCGGGTCAACGGCACGAGCAGCCCGCCGGCACCCTCGACGAGCAGGAGATCGAGGTCCCGCGCGCGCGCGGTGAGCATACGGACCAGCGCGGCGACGTCGATCGCGGCGCCGGCGCGCTCCGCCGCGAGCGCCGGGGCGAGCGGATCCGGGAACCGGTACGGGCACACCAGGTCGAGGTCGTCCGCGGTGCCGCAGGCGGCGACCAGCGTCGCCGCGTCCTCCGGATAGAGGCGGCCATCGACCCGCGCGCACCCGGTCTCGCACGGCTTGGCGACGCCAACGCGCGCGCCGCGGCGCGCGAGCGCGGCGACGATCGCGGCGCTCACCAGCGTCTTCCCGGCACCCGTGTCGGTGCCGGTGACCAGCAGGACGCTCACGCGCCGGTCGCCTCGGCGATCGCCTCGGCGGTGACTGCGACGAGCGTCTCGCTCTCCGCGTCGGTGATGCTGAGCGGCGGCATCAGGACGATGACGTCGCCGAGGGGGCGGATCACGACGCCGCGGCGGCGCGCGGCGAGCACCACCCGGTGACCGATGCGCTCTGCCGGGGCATAGCCCTCTTGGCGCGCCGGGGCGCGCATGAGCTCGATGCCGATCATGAGGCCGCGTTGCCGGATCTCGGCGACCTGCGGCAGCGGCCGCACCCGCTCGTCGAGCGCGCGCCCGAGCACCTCCGCCTTGCGGGGCAAGCTCGCGAGCATCGCGGGCGTGAACAGTGCCAGACTCGCGAGCGCCGCGGCGCAGGCGAGCGCGTTGCCGGTGAAGGTATGGCCGTGGAAGAACGCGGTGTAGCCCTCGTACGGGCCGAGGAACCGCGCGAAGATCTCCTCCGTGGCGAGGGTGGCGGCGAGCGGCAGATAGCCGCCCGAGAGCCCCTTGCCGACGGTCAGGAGGTCCGGCGTCGTGGCGGTGTGGTCGCACGCGAAGAGGCGCCCGGTGCGGCCGAAGCCGGTCGCGACCTCGTCGCAGACGAGCAGGGTCTCGTAGCGACGGGTGAGCCCTCGCACCGCCGGCAGGTACTCGAGCGGTTGCGGCCACATGCCGGCCGCGCCTTGCATCACCGGCTCGAGCACGACGGCGGCGACGGTGCCGCGCGCGCGCGCCAGCGCGGCCTCGAGCATCGCGAGCGCGTCGGCGAGCGCGGTCGACGCCGCAAGACCACGGGTGCGTTGCAACAGATAGGGAGCCGGGACCCGCGTCACCGGCAGGAGCGGCGAGTAGAAACGGTGGAACGGCTCCGAGAAGCCGACGCTCATCGCGCCGAGCGTGTCGCCGTGGTAGCCGTCCGTCAGCGCGATGAAGCGCGGCCGGTCCTCGCCGCGCAGGCGCCAGTATTGCAGGGCCAGCTTGAGCGCGATCTCGACCGCCGTGGCGCCGGCGTCGGAGTAGAAGACGCGCGCCAGTCCCGGCGGCGCGACCTGGATCAGCCGCGCGGCGAGCTCCGCGCTCGGCGGGCTGGCCAGGCCGAGCAACGTCGTGTGTGCGATGCGGTCGAGCTGGGCCCGGATGGCGACGTCGATCTCGGCGCGGCGGTGGCCGTGGACGTTGCACCACAGCGACGACACCCCATCCAGGTAGCGCCGCCCCGCCAGGTCGATGAGATAGTTCCCATCGCCCTCGCCGATGACGAGGGGCTCGGCGCCGAGCCAGTCCTGCATCTGCGTGAACGGGTGCCACAGGTGGGCGTGGTCCCAGCGGACGATCTGCTCGGCGGAGGCGGGGCCCATCGTTCCCCGGCTGTAGGCAAGGCCCCCGCCTTTGTCAACGCGCTAGCGCGCGACAGGTTGACGAGCGGCGACCGCGTCGACCAGCCGCACGACCTCGGCGGCGACGCGCGCGCCCTCGCGGTCGACCGTGACGACGTGGAAGCTCTGCTCCAGCACCACGAGGCGCTTGTCGCGCGAGCCGAGTCGCGCGTACAGCGCCCGCGCCGCGGCGATGGGGCAGGTGTGATCGTGCCTCGCGTGGACGACCAGGGCGGGTTGCGTGACCCGCGGCGCGTCGCGCAGCACGAGGCGCTGGAGCAGCAGCAGGTTCAGCAGGGCACGGAGTGGCACCTGACGGTATCCCGGATGCGTGGCGCGGACCGTCGGATCGGCGATGTCGCTGCCGTGCTTCGCGAAGCGCACGCGCGCGAGGCGGGTACGCAGCGCGCCGGAGCGGGCGTCGAGCGCGGCCAGCGCGTGCAGCAGCCGTGACGACCGCCGCACCAGCCCGCGTTGCAGGGCGACCGCGGGAGAGAGCAATCCGATCCCGGCGACCAGATCGCGGTGCTCGACGGCGAGCCGCACCGCGAGGAGCGCGCCCATCGACAGCCCCACGACGACGAGGCGGGGCGCGGCCGCGTGGAGCGCCCGCAGGCCGGTCTCGGCCGAGGCGTACCAGTCGAGCCACGACGTCTCGGCGAGCTCCGCGACGTCCGTGTCATGGCCGGCGACGCGCACCACCCAGAGCGGGTGGCGTCCCGCGAGGGCGTCGCGGAGCGGGGCCATCTCGGCCGGCGTCCCCGTGAGGCCGTGCACGAGGAGGCAGCCGACATCGCCGACGCCCGGGATCAGCCGGTCGACGTTCGGGGAGCGGTCGCTCAGGTGCGCGCGCCGCTCACGATGTCGGGATTGACGCTGATGTCGGCGCGCTGTCGCAGCAAGTCGCGATAGGCCTCGAGCGCCGCGTTCCGCTTCCGCGAGACCGCTCCGTCGCGCAAGGTGGCGCTCGCCTCCGCGAGCGCCCCCTCGTCCGCCGGCACACGGTCCTTCAATGCGAGCACCACGGCGCCGTCGGCGAGCTCGTGTACGCTCGCGAACGGCGCGGCCGGGCTGAGCGCGAAGAGCTCGTCCTTGATCGGCGCGCCGCCGAGCTTCGGGATCGGTTGCGAACGCGTGAAGGCGCCGGTCTCATCGACCGCCAGCCCCTTCGCCTTGGCCGCCTCCGCCAGCGCCGCGGCCCCCCCGGTGCCGGCCTTCGCGGCGGCGAGGATCGCCTCGGCGTCGGCGCGCGCGGCGACCTGCGCCTTGTTCTCCTTCAACGTCTCGACGATGCGCGCGCGCGCCTCCTCGAGCGGCGGAATCGTGCTCTCGACCTTCTGCTCGACCTTGACGAGGTAGTAGGGCGGCTCGGTGCCGACGATCTCGTCCACGGCGCCGCTCTCGAGGCCGAACGCGGCGTTCAGCAACCCGGAGCCGGTGACTCCCGGCAGGGGCTTGCCGCGCGGTACCGGCGGGACCGTCGTCGACTTGAGGCCACGCTTGGCGGCGAGATCGGCGAGGCTCGCCCCGTCGCGCGCTGCCTGCAGGTCCGCATCGACCGCGTCGCGGGCCGCCTGGTCGCTGCCGGCCTCACGCAGCGCGGTCGTGATCTGCTCGCGCACGTCGGCGAGCGGCTGTGTTCCGGCGGGCTGCTTCTCCTCGAGCTTGACGATCGCGAAGCCGCGCGACGTCTCGATGACGTCGCTCACCTGACCGGGTGCCAGCGCGAAGGCGGCGTCGTCGAGCGTTGCGTCGAGCGTGCCCTGGTCGACGAAGCCGAGATCGCCGCCGGCATCCTTCGTCAGCGGATCCCCGGAATGCTCGCGCGCCAGGGCGGCGAAGTCACCGGTCTTCGCCTGCGCCAGCACGTCGTCCGCGGTCTTGCGGATCGCCGCGCGTGCCGCATCGTCGGCGTCGCCCGGCACGACGAACAGGATCTCGCGCAGGTGGGCCTTCTCCGGCGTCGCGAAGTCGCTCTGATGGGCGTCGTAGTATGCCTTGATGCTGTCGTCGCTCACCGGCATCGATGCCTCGAGGTCCTTCGGCGCGTATGCGACATAGGTCAGGCCGACCATCTCGGGCTGGCGGAAGAGCTCCAGGTTCTTCTCGTAGAACTCGTTCACCTCGGCGTCGGTCACCGTGGCGCCCGCCTTGTACTTGTCGTAGGGCACCTTCACGAACGCGACGTCGATCTGCTCGTGATCGAGCGCATAGAGATCGTGGATCTCGCGATCGCTCACCGTGATGCCGTCGGTGACGAGGCTCTCGAGCTTGGTGATGAGCAGACTCTGGCGCTGCGACTCCTCGAACTCGGCGGGCGTGGTGCGGCTGGCGCGCAAGGCGGCCAGGTAGCGTGGCCGGTCGAAGCGGTCGCCGGTACGGAAGTTCGGGACGTTGAGGATCGCGTCCCGCACCTCGTCGTCGGTCACCTGCAGTCCGAGCCGCCGAGCCTCCCGCCGCAAGAGCACGTCGTTGACGAGGTCGTCGAGCGCGCGCTGGTGGAGGTTCAGCTGCGCCGCGACCTGCGGCGTGAAATTGTCGCGGTAGACCTGCTGGTACACCCGCTGCATGTTCTCGAACGCGCGGGCATAGTCCTGGGCGCTGATGGGCTCGCCGTTCACCACGGCGGCGACGTTCACCTTGGAGCCGCCGCCCACCATGATGCTGGCGCCCCAGGAGACGAAGACGAAGGCGAGGAGCCAGTACAAGGCCTTGACGGGCCTGGAGTTGGCGTGTTTGCGTATGAAGCCGAGCATTCCGCCACGCTACCCAAGCCGGACGTCGATTTCAACGCGACCCGAAGAGCAAAAGGAGGCGGCGGCCGGGAGGCGGGAGGCGTGCGGGCGGCGCGGGAGGCTAGCGGGTCAAGTGGCCCGCGGGGATTCTTCCGTACCGCGGGGCTGGATCGGCCGATCGCCCGCCTCAAACGGCCGCCCGCACGCCTCCCGCCTCCCGGCCGCCGCGTCATCTGCATCTCGGTCGAGTCGGGGAGCCGTCCGCCGTCGACCCGGGCGTCCCGTCTCGGCCGCCGTGGTGCTGGGACGGTCGAGGGGCGTTGGGGGGCGGGTTGGCGGAGCGCGCATGAAGAGCGAGCGGTATGTTTGTCGAGGGCGATTCGACGTCCGGAAGAATCCCCACGAGGCGTCGTCCCGCGAGCGATCCTCGCGCGGAGCCAACCCGCCCCCCAACGCCTATCGTCGGCGACGCCTATCGTCGACCGAGCGACTAGAAACCGATGCGCGGCTTGGGCGTGGGCCGCGGGAAGTCGCGCTGGTCGATGGTGACGTGCTCGGGTTGCTCGCGGACGCGCTGCAGCCAGGTCTGGACCGCGGGGAACCGGGTGAGGTCGAAGCCGCCCTGGTCCGCGACGTGGGTGTAGGCGTAGAGGGCGATGTCGGCGATCGTGTAGCGCTCGGCGACGAAGAAGGTGTGGCCGGCGAGGTGGGACTCCATGACGGCGAGGGCGTCGTCGCCGAGCTTCTGCTTCTGGGGGAGCTGGCGCCGGCGCTCGTCGTCGAGGCCGAAGAGGTGGAGCCAGGCGCGGGCGACGGCGATGTAGGGCTCGTGGCTGTACTGCTCGAAGAACATCCACTGCAGGACCTGCGCGCGCCGCCAGCGGTCGTCGGGAAGGAAGCGGCTGCCCTCCGCGAAGTAGAAGAGGCCGGCGCCCGACTCGGCCAGGAACTCGCCGTTCTCGAGCTCGATGAGGGGGATGCGGCCGTTCGGGTTCTTGCGCAGGAATTCCGGCGTGCGCGTCTCGCCCTTCGTGATGTCCATCTCGACGAGCTCGAAGGGGATCCCGAGCTGGCAGAGCAGGAGCCGGAGCTTGTAGCCGTTTCCCGACGGCAGGTAGTCGTAGAGTCGAATCACGGATGGCGCCTCCTTCCGCATCGGCTGTAGAACGTTTTCGTGGAATCGCCAAATCGCGTCGGAAACGTCGCATGGATGTCGCATGGATGTTGCTCGCGAGGCGCGGTTCATGCTACGTGACCACAACGAAACGCGGAGGGGCGGGGGCGTTCTCTTCCATCGCGAAATTCTGCGCGTCCCACTTTCGACAACAAAGGCGGTCGTATGGTCCTGAACTCTCTTTGGGGCATGTTCTCCAACGACCTCGCCATCGACCTCGGGACGGCGAACACCCTGATCTACGTGAAGGGGCAGGGCATCGTCTGCAACGAGCCCTCGGTGGTCGCGGTCCAGAAGGAATCGAAGGGCGGGCGCAAGGTGCTCGCGGTCGGCGCCGAGGCGAAGAAGATGCTCGGCCGGACGCCGGGCAACATCGTCGCCATCCGGCCGCTGAAGGACGGCGTCATCGCCGACTTCGAGATCAACGAGGCGATGCTCCGCTACTTCATCCAGAAGATCCACAACCGGAAGACGCTCGTCCGGCCGCGCATCATCATCTGCGTGCCGTTCGGCGTCACCGAGGTCGAGAAGCGCGCCGTGAAGGAGTCCGCCGAGTCGGCCGGTGCGCGTGAGGTCTACCTGATCGAGGAGCCGATGGCGGCGGCGATCGGGGCCGGTCTGCCGATCACCGAGCCGACCGGCAACATGATCGTCGACATCGGCGGCGGGACCACCGAGGTGGCCGTCATCTCGCTCGCCGGGGTCGTCTTCTCCAAGTCGGTGCGGGTCGGCGGCGACAAGATGGACGAGGCGATCATCCAGTACATCAAGCGCAAGTACAATCTCCTGGTCGGCGAGCGTACCGCGGAGCTGATCAAGATCACCATCGGCTCCGCGTATCCCGCGCCGGAAATCCAGACGATGGAGATCAAAGGCCGCGACCTCGTCGCGGGCGTGCCGAAGACGGTCGAGATCTCCGACGAGGAGATCCGCGACTCGCTGCTCGAGCCCATCAACCAGATCGTCGAGGCCGTGCGGATCGCTCTCGAGCGTACGCCGCCGGAGCTGGCCTCCGACATCGTGGACAAGGGCATCGTGCTGGCGGGCGGCGGGGCGCTCCTGCGCAACCTCGATGTGCTCTTGCGGGAGGAGACCGGCCTCCCCATTATGTTGGCAGACGATCCTTTGACGGCGGTGGTCATGGGGGCCGGGCGGGCGCTGGACGAGATCAGTCTGCTGAAGAACATCTCCATCCAGTAGCGCCTCGTCCCGCCTCGCAGCTCGCATGCTCGAGTTCATCCGGCGAAATCGGGTTCTCCTCAGCTCCAGCTTCTTTCTTCTCTGTTCCCTCGCCCTGCTCTCGGTGAACGCGCGCCATCCGGGTCGCATCGACCCCCTGGGGCGGGCCTTTCTCGAGGTGATGGCCCCGTTCCAGCGCGTCACCTCCAGCGTCGTCGGCCGCTCGGCCGATCTGTGGCACGCCTACGTCGGCCTGGTCGGCGTCGCGCGCGAAAATGGCCGGCTCCGGAGGCGGCTGCACGATCTCGAACGCCATGCGACCGAGCAAAGCGAGCTCGAGTTGATGAACCGCCGTCTGAAGCGGCTGCTGGCCCTGCAGCGCCGCTTGCCGGCGACGGCGGTCAGCGCCGAGATCACCGGCCGCGATGCGACCGCGTGGTTCGAGAGCCTCACCCTCAACAAGGGTGAACGCGAGGGCATCCAGTCGGGCATGCCGGTGCTGGCCCCCGAGGGCGTCGTCGGCGTGATCTCGAAGACGAGCCCGCACGCCTCGCGCGTCCTCGTGCTCACCGATCCGAACAGCGGCGTCGACGTGCTGGTGCAACGGACGCGCGTCCGCGGCATCGTGAGCGGGTTGCTCGACAAGGGCGCCATCCTGAAATACGTGAAGCGCGCCGACGACGTGCAGACCGGCGACCGTGTCGTGACCTCCGGGCTCGACGGCATCTTCCCGAAGGGCGTATCGGTCGGTCGGGTGACGCGCGTCTCGCGCAAGGATCGCGGTCTCTTCCTCTACGCCGAGGTGACGCCGACGGCGGACGCGAGCCGTCTCGAGGAGGTGCTCGTCACGGCGGCGAACGGCGCGGAGCTGCTCGACACCCGCCAGAGCCAGCTGACCGATCTCGTCGGGCCGCCCGATCCCGCGCTGCTCGGTATCCTCGGTCCACCGGAGCCGCTCGCACCGGGTCATCCATCGAAGGCGGCGCCGCGGGAGGGGGCCAGGTGAGCCTGTCGCAAGCGACGCACGCTCCCGCCGCCCCGACCCTCGGGGCCGAGGTCCGTGGCGCCGCGATCTACGCCCTCACCGGGAGCCTCGCCCTCCTGCTGCAGACGACCGTGCTGCACGCGCTCACGGGCGATCGGATCATTCCCGATCTGGCATTGATCCTCTGCGTGTTCCTCGGCCTCTACGAGCACAGCGTCGCCGGCGCGACGGGCGCCTTTCTTCTCGGCTACCTCCTCGACAGCTTCTCGGGTAGCCTGGTGGGGTTGAACGCTTTCGCCATGACGACGGTCTACACGCTCGTCTACCTGATCTCCCGCCGGCTATGGATGGACAACGCGGTGTCGAGCATCGCCATGGTCTTCCTCGGCACGCTGGTGAAGGGCATGGCGATCCTCAGCGCCCTCGCCGCCTATCTGTCGATCGAGCGCATCTCGCTCGCGGCCGTGCAGGTGCTGCTCGCGGAGGCGCTGCTCGCCGCAGCGCTCACGCCGCTCGTCTTCGGCTTCATCCGCTGGGAGCAGCGCATCTTCGGCGCGGCCGAATGAGATGACCTCGATCCTGGCCAGCCGGCGCGAGGTCCCGGCGACGTTGCGCCGGCGGCTCGTCCTCTCGGTCGTCGCGGTGCTCGTCCTCTTCGGGCTGGCGCTCCTCCGCCTGTGGCATCTCGAGGTGACCGAGGGCGAGCAGTACCGCTCGCTCTCCGAGAACAATCGCATCCGGCTGAAGCGGGTCCACGCCACGCGCGGGACGATCCTTGACCGCAAGGGGCAGATCCTCGTCGACAACCGGCCGTCGTTCGACATCGCGCTCGTGCCCGAGGACGCGCACGACGTGCCGCGCACCATCGTGAAGCTCAGCAGCCTGCTCGGCACCGATCCGCACGAGTTCACGGGCGTGCTCCAGGCGGCGGCGCACCGGCCCCCCTTCGAGGACGTGATCCTCAAGCGCGACATCCAATGGGACAACATCGTCGCGCTCGAGACCCACCAGCTGGACCTTCCCGGCGTGTCCGTCCAGGTCGGGCCGCGGCGGACCTATCCGTTCAACGACATGGCCGCGCACCTCCTCGGCTACGTCGGGGAGGTGAGTCAGCAGGAGATCGCCGACCGGCAGGGCTACCGCATGGGCGACCTGATCGGCAAAGCCGGCGCCGAGCGCTACTGGGAGAACTACCTGCGCGGCGTCGACGGCGGCCAGCAGGTCGAGGTCGATGCGGTGGGCCGCAAGCTGCGCGTGCTGTCGGAGGTGGAGGAGGTTCCGGGACACACGCTGGTGATGACGATCGACCGCGACCTGCAGATGGCGGCCGAGAAGGCCATGGGCGAGCAGGAGGGCGCGATCGTCGCGCTCGATCCGCGCACCGGCGACGTGCTCGCGATGGTCAGCCGCCCGGCGTTCGATCCGAACGTCTTCGCCCGCGGCATCCGCAGGGCGGAGTGGCGCGCGCTGCTCACGGACCGGAAGCATCCGCTCAACAGCAAGGCCGTCCAGGGCACGTACCCCCCAGGCTCGACCTTCAAGGTGGTGATGGCGGCGGCGGCGCTCGAGGAGGGCGTCGTCAATCCTTTCACGCAGATCTTCTGCGGCGGCGGCATCTTCTTCGGGAACCGTACGTTCCGCTGTTGGCGGCCGAGCGGCCACGGCAACTTGAACATTCACGAGGCGCTGGTACGCTCGTGCGACGTCTTCTTCTATCAGGTGGGGCAGCGCCTCGGCATCGACACGATCGCCGACTACGCCCACCGCTTCGGGTTGGGTGCGCCGACGGGGATCACGCTCGAGCACGAGAGCAGCGGCATCATTCCGAGCACCGCTTGGAAGCGGCAGCGCTTCGGCGAGCCGTGGTATGCCGGCGAGACCCTGTCGGTCGCGATCGGGCAGGGCTACGTCACTACGACGCCGTTGCAGATGGCGAACGTCATGGCCGCCATCGCCAACAACGGGACCGTGTATCGGCCGCAGTTCGTGAAGCGCGTCGAGACGACCGACGGGCAGAGCGTGCTCGAGGAGAAGCCGGTCGTGAACAACACGCTCGGCTTCAAGAAGACCACGCTGCTGCAGATCCGCCAGGCGCTCTCCGACGTCGTGAACTCCAGCCGCGGCACGGGCTCGAAGGCGCGGGTGCGCGGGATCGAGGTCGGCGGCAAGACCGGGACCTCGCAGGTCGGCAAGCTCGGGGCCGAGCGAACCAAACAGGGGCACCTGGCGCGCGAGCGCAAGGACCATGCGTGGTTCATCGCGTTCGCGCCGGTCTCGGACCCGCAGATCGCGGTCGCCGTCCTGGCGGAGCACGCCGGCGAGCACGGAGGGACGGCGGCGGCGCCGATCGCGCAGCAGGTGATCGCCCACTACTTCGGCGTCGCGGACGACGACGATGCGACAATTCGACAGACGGCTCGCCTATCATTTTGACTGGCTGCTCGTGCTGCTCACGCTCGCGGTCGCGAGCGTCGGGCTGGTCACGATCTACAGCGCGACGGTCGCGACCCAGCACACCGGGTTCACGACGAATCCGCTCGTGATCCGCCAGGCGGCGTACGCCGCCGTCGGGCTCGTCGGCATGGTTGGTGCCGTCTTCTTCGACTATCGGCGGCTCGAACGCTACGCCTACGTGATCTATGCGTTGGCGCTCGTCCTGCTGGTCATGGTGCCGGTCATGGGCAGTGTCGGTGGCGGTGCGCGGCGCTGGATCAATCTCGGCGTCGTATCGGTGCAGCCCTCGGAGCTCATCAAGGTCGGACTGGTGATCGCGCTGGCGCGCTACTTCCACCGTGCGCGGGCGACCGGGGACCTCCGCCTGCGCGACGTCATCCCCGCGTTCCTCCTGCTCGCCATCCCCGCCTCGCTGATCCTCGCCCAGCCCGACCTCGGGACCGTCGGGGTGGTGACGATCGTCTTCTTCAGCATCCTCTTCTTCGCCGGGCTGCGCGTGCGGTCCTTCATGCTGCTGGCGCTGATCGGCGGGGCAGCGGTGCCGTTGCTGTGGCATCATCTCAAGCCCTATCAACAGCAGCGGGTGATGACGTTCCTTTCGCCCGAGATGGACCCGCTCGGCGCCGGCTACCACGTCATCCAGTCGAAGATCGCGATCGGGTCCGGGATGTTCTGGGGCAAGGGCTACCTGCACGGGACGCAGAACAAGCTCAATTTCCTCCCCGAGCAGCACACCGACTTCATCTTCTCGGTCTTCGCCGAGGAATGGGGCTACATCGGCGCCCTCGTGCTGATCGCGCTCTACACGGCGCTCGTGCTGCGCGGCTTCCAGGTCTCCTACCGCGCCAAGGATCGCTTCGGGTCGATCCTCGCCTTCGGCATCGTCGCCATCGTGTTCTGGCAGGCCTTGATCAACGTCGGGATGACCTCCGGCATCCTGCCCGTGGTCGGCATCCCCCTGCCGTTCGTCAGCTACGGCGGCTCCTCGCTGACGTCGATGATGGTGGCGCTCGGGCTGGTCATCAACGTCAACATGCGCCGTTTCAGCTTCTGACGCCCGTGGGCTCGCCCGGCACCGCCGCTCCCTACCGGTTCTATGCGGCCGAGATCTCGTACTTCTCGGCCAAGGTGCGGCCGATGCTCCGGTACAAGGAGATTCCGTACGAGGAGATCCTGCCGACGCCGCAGGTCTATCGCGAGGTCATTCTCCCCCGGACGGGCCTCGCGTTCATCCCCGTGGTCGTGACGCCCGACGATCGCACCCTGCAGGACACGAGCGAGATCCTCGACGAGCTCGAGCGCCGCTTCCCCGATCCGCCGGTCTACCCGCCGACGCCGGTGCAGCGTGTCGTCGCGTATCTCCTCGAGGTCTACGCGGACGAATTCTGCCTGCTGCCGGCGATGCACTATCGCTGGAGCTTTGCGGAGAGCGAGGCGAAGGCGCGCGCCGATTTCGCGGCCGCCAACGGCGATCCGGCGGCGGCAGGGCGGTTCGCCGATCGCATGAAGGGCGTGCTCCCGTTCCTCGGCGTGTGCCCGCAGAGCGCGCCCGCCATCGAGGCGCACGTGCAGCAGCTGCTCGACGTGCTGTCGCGGCACTTCGCATCGCACGAGTACCTGCTCGGCAGCCGCATGTCGCTCGCCGACCTGGCGCTCTTCGGCCCGCTCTACGCGCATCTCTACCTCGACGCCGTGCCCGGCCGCCTCCTGCGGGCGACCGCGCCGCAGGTGTGCGCGTGGATCGAGCGGATGAGCCATCCGCCGCCGAAGGGCGGAGCGTTCGCCGCCGCCGACGCGTTGCCGCCGACGCTTCGCCCGCTCCTCGAGCTCGTCGGTCGCGACGCCGTGCCGCTGCTCCTCGACAACCTGCGAGCCGTGGAGGCGTGGGCGGCCACGAAACCGCCGGAGCTGCAGGAGCCGCCGCGCGGCGTCGGGTCGCACGAGACGACGCTGCGCGGGGCGCGCTTCCAGCGCTTCACGAGTCCCTACACCCTGTGGATGGTGCAGCGTCCGCAAGACGCCTACGGCGCGCTGTCCCCGAACGCCCGCGGCGCGGTCGATCGCGCCCTCGCCGGCACGGGCCTCGAGCGGCTGCTCGCGTCTCGCTCCCGCACCCGGCTCGGCAAACGCGGCTTCCGGCTGATCGTCGAGTCGTAGGCTTGCGGCCGGCGCCCGCCGCGGCGGCTACAGGCGCCGGGCGAACGCGTCCGCGATGAACGCATGGGCCAGCGTGTAGCCGTGGCGCGTTGCGGGCTCGTCGTACAGGGAGATCGGCGGGTTGTGGGCGCCCACGTCGGTGTACGAGTGGACCACCCGGCCGAACGTCAGCGCGTACCAGCGGGCGCCCGCGGCGTTCATTTCGCTCTCGAAGGCGTCCCGGTGCGCTTTGGGTGAGATGGGATCGTCGGCGCCGTGCAGCACGAGGACGGCGGCTTTGACCGCACCCGGCGCGGCCGGCATCGACGTCGCCAGGATCCCGTGGACCGAGACCACCGCCCGCACGTCGGCGCCGGCGCGCGCGAGATCGAGCGCGTTGTTGCCGCCGAAGCAGTAGCCGATGGCGGCGCGCCGCTCGAGATCGCCGATGCCGCGCCGATCGGCCTCGCGCGACATCGTGTCGAATGCCGCGACGATGCGGCGGCGTGTCTCGGCCGGATCGTTCATCAGGGGCGCCAGGAACTCGAGAGGATTCTCGGTTCCCTTCGGCGCCTTGCCGTCGCCGAACATGTCGGCGACGAACGCGACGTAGCGGTCGGCGGCGAGCTCCCTGGCGCGCTCGACGGCGTCGGCGGTGACGCCGCGCCAGTTGGGCGCGATCAGGAGGAGCGGCCGGCGTGCACCGCCGGTTGCGTCGTGGACCAGCCGTCCGCTGCAGGCGAGGCCGGACGCCTCGTAGCCGATCGTTTCGACCTTCACCATACGCCTCCGCCGGCCGTGCTACGCGAGAACGCGGCGGCGTTCAACGTGCCGCCGGGCGCCGTCGGAACGATCCGGCGGGGACTAGACGACCTTGTCGATCGCCTTCACCAGATGGCCCTTCGGCACGGCGCCGACGATCTGTTCCTTCACCTCGCCGCCCTTGAAGATGATGAGGTTCGGGATGCCGCGGACGCCGAATTGCGCCGGCGTCTTCGGATTGTCGTCGACGTTCATCTTGACGACCTTGAGCCGGCCGCTGTACTCGCCCGCGAGCTCCTCGACGACGGGGCCGATCGTCCGGCATGGGCCACACCAGGGCGCCCAGAAGTCGATCAGCACCGGGGTGCTCGCCTGCAACACCTCGCGCTGGAACGTGTCGTCGCTGATGCTCTGTACGTCTGACATGCGGTACGCCTCCCTGTGCGTCGTCCGCGTGAGTATAACCACGCTCGCGGCGCATGCAATGCGAGCGCCGCCGCGCCGACACACGGACCGCCGGGCGACTACTGCTCCGAGTCTTCGTCCTCTTGCTGCTGGCGCAACCGCTGCCGCTTCTCCTTGTAGGTTTCCGGCCCCGACGGCCGGTGCATCGCGCCGCCGATGATGTTGAGCTCGACGCGGCGGTTCTGCGCGCGCCCGTCGTCGGTGGCGTTGGAGGCGATGGGGCGCGACTCCCCGAACCCCTGCGGATGGAGCCGGCTCGCGCTGACGCCGTGCTGCGCGAGGTACACGACGACGGACTTGGCTCGCCGCTCGGAGAGCCCCTGGTTGTAGGCGTCGGTGCCGACGTCGTCCGTATGGCCGTCGACCGAGACCTCGACGTCCGGCTCGCCGCGCAGGATGTTGGCCGCCTCGTCGAGGGTATCGGCCGCGTCGCGACGGATCGAGGCCTTGTCGAAGTCGAAGTTGACGCCGCGCAGGATGATCTTCCGCTGCGGTGTCGGGGTGGGCCGGGGCGCAGGGGGCGGCGGTGGAGGCGGCGGCGCCTCCTCCGCCCAGTGCTCGTCGAACGCACAGTGGCCAAAGAGGGCGCCGACCATCATCCCCGTGACGGTACCGATGCCGATGCCGAGCGCGTAATCCTTCGCCTGGCGCTCGGTCTCGCCCGAGGTCGCCACGATGCCGCCGCCGAGCCCGCCGCCGATGGCGGCGCCAGCGAGCGCGCCGCCGACGGTGCCGGCGCCCCAGCGCCGGCTGCAGTTGAACGGACCGCGGTCCGCGCGTGCGGCGCAGCCCGCGGTAGTCGCCAACGCCATCACGGCCACGAGCGCCGCGGAGCGGGTCGTAATCTTCGCCATGCGGGTACCTCCTCGGACGTGCGGTCCGGCACCCCGGCTATGTGCCGCCGCCGCGCTAGTCAAGGCGCCGCAGCGGGTGCTGTCCCGATGAGGACGGCACCCGGCGGCGCGACCCTCCCATCGTCGGAGGTCAGGCGGCCTCGGCGAGGATGCGCAGCGCTTCCGGCTGCCGGAGGCTGCAGATCATCGTCGTGATGCCAGACTCGCGCCAGGCCGCCAGCCGGTCGCGGATCCGTGCCGGCGGGCCGACCAGCGAGATCTCGTCTGCCAGCTCGGTCGGCACGGCGGCGGCCGCCTCGGCCTTCTTGCCCGAGAGATAGAGGTCCTGGATCGTGCGTGCGGCTTCCTCGAAGCCGTAGCGGCATGCCAGCTCGTTGTAGAAGTTCTTGCCGCGCGCGCCCATGCCGCCGATGTACAGCGCGAGGAACGGCTTGATGAACTCGAGGCACGCCGCGACGTCGTCGCCGACGATGACCGTCACCGACGGCGCCACGTCGAACGTCGCCAGCGACTTGCCGCCGCCCGCGCGCGCGAAGCCGGCCTCGAGGGCCGGCGTGTAGATGTGGCGATACGGGCTGTAGAAGATCGGCAGCCATCCGTCGGCGATCTCGGCGGTCTGCTCGACGCTCTTCGGGCCGATCGCCGCGATGTAGATCGGAATCTGCCGGCCGTGCAGGATGCTCTTCAGCGGCTTGCCGAGCCCGGTCGCGCCGGGCCCGCGGTAGGGAATCTGGTAGTGCTCGCCCTGGTGCTCGAGCGGCCGCTCGCGTGCCCAGATCTGACGGAGGATCGAGACGTACTCGCGCGTGCGGACGAGGGGCTTGCCGTACGGCACGCCGTGCCAGCCCTCGACGACTTGCGGTCCCGAGACGCCGAGGCCGAGGAGGAAGCGCCCGCTCGAGAGCTGGTCGAGCGTCGAGGCGGTCATCGCGGTCATCGCCGGCGTGCGCGCCGGCATCTGCATGATGCCGCTCGCCACGTGGATGCGCTCGGTCTGGCCGGCAATCCAGGCAAGCGGCGTCACCGCATCCGAGCCGTACGCCTCCGCCGACCAGACCGAGTGGAAGCCGAGCCGATCGGCCTCCTTGACGAGGTCGATGTCGATGCCGATCCGCGCGCCCGAGTACCCGACGTTCAGTCCGAGACGCATGCAGGCTCCTCCTCGCGCGTGCGTACTGCATTCACGCGGTTGCCTCCACCCAGTTGCCGTGGAACCCATAGGGCACGCGGTGCGGGATACGGATCGCGCGCGATCGGCTCGCCGCCGATGTTGCGCGCGTCGAGGACGTAGAACTCGCTGGCGTTCGCGGTCCTGGTCGTAGTGCAGGACGAGCACGTAGCCGTCGTCTTCCGCCGCGTCGGCACGGCGCGGCACGAAGAGCGGCTCGCCGACGCCGTTGCCCCGGCCGAACTGCCGCGTCTCCGATGGTGCCGCGCTCGAGATCGTACTTGTGGACCGCGGTCCAGACGGGCAGCGCGGTCGGTGTTCCCGTCGGGCCCGGTGCGCCGCCATGTAGCCGAAGCGATGCTTGCGGCCGACCCGGCGCTCGTCGACGCGCGGGAACTCGCCATCGCGATCGTCGAGGGGCTCGGACGTGACGCCGCCGCCGTCGCAGGTCGATCCGCCAGCGATGCAGCCGCGCGACGTTCTTGTCGCGCCAGCCGGGATCGCGCGCCGCCTGCGGGTTCATGAACAGGAGCTGCTCGTAGCGGGCGACGTCGAGGACGAGCTCGTCGCCGTCCGCGTAGGCGTTCATCGGGTGGAAGACGTAGCAGGAGTCGGTCGTCGAACCAGCGCACGTCGGCGTTGCCGCCGCTCCGCGGCATGACGCCGATGCGCGTGCCGCGCTCGGGCTTCCACGGCGAAGATGCTGCCGCCGCGCGCCGCGCTCCTCGAAGCTGAAGACGATCGGGACAGAGCAGGAAGACGACGTAGTCCTTGGTGATCGCGAAGTCGTGGATCATCGACGGCCACTCGACGTCGATCACCTCGCTGCGGGTGAGCGCGCCGCCGCGGTCGGCGACGTGGTACTGCAGATAGGGCGGGAAGGGCGCGTAGCCGAAGAAGAGCATCTCGCCGGTCTCGGGATCGAGCTTCGGATGCGCCGTCATCGCGCCCATGAGCTTGCCGCCGAAGTCGTACAGGCCGACGGTCTCGAGCGTGCACGGCTGCATGCTGCGGTCGGCAGCGACGACTCGACCAGCGCGAGCAGCTTGCCGGCGTGGTAGACGATGTTGGTGTTCGACGGTCGTCTTGAACGCCGGCATCTCGCTCGGCTGTCATGCCGAGGAGGCCGGGATAGATGCGCCTTGCCGGCGGCGCGTTCCTCCTTCAGCCCGTCGTTCTTCACCCAGCGGTTGCGATACGAGGCGCGGCCGTCCCGAGCGTGATCGCGTGGATCATGCCGTCGCCGTCGAACCAGTGGTAGCGGCCCGCGGGCTCGTAGGCCGGGTTCGGGCCGTTGCGATAGAACGTGCCGTTCAGGTCGCGCGGGATCTCGCCGATCACCTCGAGGTCGTCGGCGGTGCCCTCCATGCGCCACGGCGCAAAGTTTCCTTGCAGAAACGGATTGACGTCGGACTCACGCTCACTCATTGGCGACTCCTTTCCTCTCGTAACGTGGCGCTGCGCGATCCGCGGCGCCCGACCGGGTACGTGATGTGTGCGATGAGAGCCTCGCGCATGAGCGCGATGGCCGAGGCTTGCGGCTGCAGGGCTCCACGGATGGCGAGCGACGTGACGCCGTGCACCGCCGCCCACGACGCCGCGGTCGCTCCTCCGGGATCGGGACCCGGAGCCGGCCGGCGGCGGCGATCGCCGAGATCCGGCGGCGCAGGGCATCGTAGGAGGCACGCGCGCCGGCCGTCGGCCGGATGGACGCGCCCTCGAACATCAGGCGGTAGTGCTCCGGATAGCGGAGCCCGAACTCGACGTACCGGTCGAAGGACCAGCGCAGGGCCTCGATCGGGTCGGTGGGGACGGCGCGGCGCGCGAACGCGCGATCGAACTCGGCGAAGCAATCGTCGACGACGCGGTCGACGAGCGCCGCCTTGTCGCCGAAGTGATGGTAGACGGTCGGTGCCGTGACCCGGGCGCGGGCACAGAGCTCGCGGATCGAGAGCCGCTCCGCGCCGCCGTTCGCCAGCAGGTGCGCCGCCGCCTCGAGGATGCTCCGGCGCGTGGCCTCCGACTCGGCGTCGCGGCCCCGCCTCGCAAGCGCTCGCACCGCCACGGTGATGTCTATAGCGACGTTATAGCCCTGATGCAAGCATGGTCCGCGAGTGCGTTGCCATCACCATCCCCCAACTATATCGCGGCTATATCGATCAGGAGCGACGGAACTCCCCGAGCAGCTCCACGTGCTCCGTGTGCGGCATCAGGTCGAACGGGCGTACGCGCTCGAGCCGGTAGCCGCCGTGGACCAGGGTCGCCGCATCACGCGCAAAGGACGACGGGTCGCAGGAGAGGTACAGGATGCGCGGAGCGCCCGCGTCGACGAGCGCCCGCGCAACCGCGGCCCCGCAGCCCTTGCGTGGGGGGTTGAGGGTGACCACGTCGGGGCGAAACGCCGGGAGCAGGTCGGCGCGCTCCTCCACGCGCCCGACCTCGAACCGGACGTTGCGACGCCGATTGCGTCTCGCGTTCAGCCGCGCGCCCTGGATTGCTGCCGGCTCCGTCTCGATCGCGAGAACCTCGCGCGCCCGGGGGGCGAGGGTGAGCGCGATACCGCCGACCCCGCAGTAGAGGTCGGCGACGCGCTCGGCGCCGCGCAGGTCGGCGGCGTCCGCGATGGCCGCATAGACGCGCGCCGCCGCGCGCGTGTTGGCTTGCACGAACGCGATCGGCGACGCGGCGAGCTCGACGTCGCCGTAGCGATCGCGGAGCTCGGATGCACCCCAGATCCGGCGCGTCTGCGCCCCCACGATCACGTTGCCTGCGGTAGGGTTGACGTTCAGCAGCAGGCCCGCCAGCGGCACCCGGCTCCGCAACGCCGAGGCGATCGTCGCCGCCTCCCCCAGGGTGCGGCGCGAGCTGATCAGCGTCACGAGCAGGCGGCGCTCGTGGACGCTGGCGCGCAGGAGCACATAGCGCAACCCGGACGTGGTCGGCCCGTGCACCGGAACGCGCATGCGCGTCACGAGATCGCGGAGCAACGGAAGCGCGCGCGCCAGCAGCGGATCGTGCAACGGGCAGCCCGTCGCGTCGGCCACCTGATGCGTCCCCGGCCGGTAGAGGCCGATCGTGATTCCGCCCCGCGCGCGGGCGACCACGTGCTTCACCTGTACGCGATAGCCAATCCGGCGCGGTGCGGGGGCGATGGCGTCGACCTCGACCGCGTCGGACAACGTCTCGGCGAGAGCGGCGCTGACGCGGGCGCGTTTGTCCGCGAGTTGACGCGTGTACGGGCGGCCGACCCAGGGGCACCCGGGGCAATCGGGGAAATGCGGACAGGCATCGGCGGGCGAGCGCGACTCCGTTCCCCGGGGTGACCGCACCGATCGCACCGCGGGGAGATCAACCAGGCGGCGCGTGCCGCGTCAAACACACGCGCCGCCTGACGTCCGACGTTCGTGGAACGTGCTGCTGCGCGGGATCTACTCTTCGGTGTGGACCGTCTCGGTGGTGCGACGCTGTACGACGGGTGGGGCGGGTATCGTCTCGACCGTGGTGTGCTTCTCGACCACGGCCGGGGGCGGGACCCGCTCCGTCGTCGTCACGGTGCGCTCGGTGACGACGTGCGCCGGGACGCTCTCCTCGACCTTGTACGAGTGCGACTCCTCGGTCTGCTTCTCGACGACGGTCTCGTCCGCGTGGACGGCTACGGCTCCGGCCAACGCAAACATCCCGGCGCCGATCCACACCACGAGCGGCGTCATCGATCGTGTGGATCTCGTCATATGGCAGCCTCCCTTCGTTCCGCCTCGTCAGTCATCGGTGGAATAGGACCGCTGCCGCACGGTCGTCGTGTGCTGCTCGACCACCGGTGGCGCCGTCTCGACGGTGGTCCGACGCTCCACGACCGCCGGCGGCGGCGTCGTGGTCACGGTCTCTCGACGAATCGTCGTCCTCTCGCTGTGTCCGCATCCTGCGATGGCCGCTGTCGCCAGGGCCACGGCCGCGGCGATCTTCAACGTCGTGTGCATGGTGCCTCCTTTCGACGTCCTCGACATGCTGGACGACCTCCGCAGGTTGCATGCCATTGCCGCACGCGCTGGGGATTCGGGCGGATGCGTGCGTCCGCGCGCTCCGCGGAACGTAGAGGTTACACGCGTCGCCCCTGTAATTCTTGCACTACGCGAGTAGGAATCGCCGTTTGCCTACGGGGGGCCGTTCGCTAGGGTAGCGGGCATGGAGGCCCTTACGCCGCCGTGCGTACTCGTGGTCGAGGACAATCCTGACGCACGCGCGGCGTTCGAGGCGCTACTGCAGCAGAAGGGCTTCGGCGTGGTCACCGCCGGTGACGGCGAGGAGGCTCTCGAGGTACTGCGCAGCGGCCTCAAGCCGCGATTGATCCTGCTCGACCTGATGATGCCGCGAAAGGACGGATGGCAATTCCGCGAGGAGCAGATCGCCGATCCGCAGCTGGCGGCGTTCCCGGTCGTGGTACTGTCGGGCGCGGGTCAGCTCGAACGGTACATGCCGCAACTGGAGGTCGATTGTTTTCTGGAGAAGCCGGTCGATGTCGAGCGCCTGCTCGAGGTCGTGGCGCGGTACTGCATCGACTAATCCCCCTTCGGCGCGACGTCGTCTCATTTTGGCGCAGTCTCAATCAAGATAGGCCCGAGGTCCTTCCCCCTTCGGTCCACGGTTGCCAACATGAGGGGCGAATGGCTGAGGTCGCCTGTGTCCACTGCAACGAGGTGATCGCCGGCGACGTGCGGGACGGCGGCCAGCCCGGGCTGCAGCGACTCCGTGATCATCTGATCGGATGCCCGTCGGCGCTCCGTGCGGTCGCCCCGGCGCTTCCGCTGTTCGATCGCGAGGCCGACGTGCGGCGACACTTCCGTCCGCGGCAGGAACCGTCGACGTCCTGACGGCTCAGTGAGCGGCGGCCGCCCGGAAACGCGAGCTGTCGTTCCGACGGGCGGACTCGAACGTCGAGGCCCAGCACGGGCCGCCCTCCTCCTGCAACTGGATCGTGACCGGCAGGGTGAGGGGCATCGACGGGAGCGCGAGACGGACGCCGCGTCCCTTCACGACGACGCTGGCATGACCGGCCTCACCGGCGCGGAGGAGCATCTTCGTGAGACCGTCCGGTGCGGCGCCGCCGTTCCGATAGTGGAAGCCCGACCCCGCCGTGCGCCAGCACGGGCGCGCGCCGCAGGTGCCGCCCGAGGGCACCGTCGCGTGGAACAGCAGCGGGCCGCCTGCGCCGTAGAGGCACAGCGCATACCCGTGCCCATGCACGGGGTCGCCGAAGTCGGCGGTGGCGTTGGCCGCCCCCCGACGCAGTTTCCACACGATCGTGTCGCGTAGGTTCACGGAGCGGTTGTTGAGCCACAGACGCATCTGCGCCGGCACCTGCGAGCCGCGGCAGCCGCTGAGCGGCGCGGCGGCACAGCTCGGCGCGCCGGCATGCGCGCGGGCGGCGAGGACGATGATCAGGAGAGCGGGGGTTGCGAGCAGCCTGGCGCTGCACGATCGCGTGGGCATGACGCAACGCTAGCAGGAAGTTGCGGCGAACTGAACGGGGCCGACGCCGAGGGCGCGGCAGCGATCGCCGCCGCGTGCGGCTGCTGGGCGCTCGACGACAATCTCACACGCGCATCGGCACGTCGACGAGGCGGAGGAGCACGAGCACGGTCACGCCCACGATGCGCATCACCGGCCCCGCCAGGCAGCGGCGCTCCCGCAGCCCCTACCAGGTGCCGGCGGACTTCTTTCCGTCGATCGCCTGCGAGAGCTTGTCGGCGAGCCCGGCGTCGAGCGGCTGCAGCTTGGCGAGCGTGGCGCGCGCGTCGTCCATCCTGCCCATCTCGACGTACGTCTCCCCGAGGTACTCGAGCGCCTGCGGGAAGGCCGGCCGGAGGCGAAGCGCCTCCTGATAGGCGGTCAACGCCCCGGGGAATTTGCGTTGCATCTTGCGGGCGTGACCGAGGCCGTTCCAGGCCTCGGCAAAATCGGGCTTGAGCTTCGTCGCCTCGCCATACGCCGATTCCGCGAACGCCCACTGCTGTTGGCCCGCGAACGCCTCGCCTTCGTTGTAGCGCATCTCGGGGGTCACCTTGGCGGCCGCCGGCGCGCCCGTCACGGGGGGCGGCACCGCGACCGGCCCGGTGTCCGCGCTGTGCGCGGCGGCGGCTCCGGTGAGCAGCACGAGGAGGGCGAGCAGCAGTCTCATCGCCCCTCCCTACACGAGACCGACCGGCGAGGAAATACCGGTTCCCGCGCTTGCGGCGCGATGACGCGAGCGCGCCCGAGCGCGCGGCTCAACGCCGGCGCGACCGCGGCGAGGCCGCGCGGCGGCGTGCGGCCCCCGGTCGGATGGTGAGCACCGGGACCGGCGAGTGGCGCACGATGCGTTCGGCGATGCTGCCCATGACGAGGTGCGCGAGCCCGCTGCGGCCGAGCGTCGCCATGACGATCGTATCGGCACGCCGTGCGGCGGCGAGGATGCTCTGCACCGGATCACCCAGGACCGCACGGCAGGTCGCGATGCCCTTGCGGCGTCCGAGGGTGCGGGCGACGAGCTGCTCGAGACGGGCGCTCAGGTCGCGTACCATCTCCGGAGGCGGCGTCCACGCGATCTCGGCCTGCGTCGGAAAGCCGATCCCGGAATAGAAGGGCGGTAGCACGTGCAGCACCTCGATCCGCCCGCCGTGCTCCGCGGCGAGCTCGGCGGCGACCTGCAAGGCGCGCGTCGCGGGCGCGGAGAAATCATGCGGCACCAGGATCTTGCGGAACAGCTTCGCCATGTGGCCAACCCTCCTCCGTGCGGGAGATAGCCTCCCGCGTCGATCCGTTCAATGCGGGCCCGGCATCCGCGGCGGGTCGCTCACGTCGGCGCCGGACCCGCGGATACGCCGAGGAGCCGCGCCACCTCCGCCGCGATCAGGGATTCCTCGTCCGTCGTGATGACGTAGACGGGGCGGGACGACGGAGCGGCGATCGGGCCGGGGACGCTCGCGGCGTTGCGTGCCGGGTCGAGGGCGATCCCCCAGACCGCGAGGCCGGTCGCGACGCGGCGGCGGATCTCGCCCGCGTGCTCGCCGATGCCGCCGCCGAAGACGAGCGCTCCCTCGCCGGCGAGCAGGGTGAAGTAGGCGCCGACGGTGGCGGCGATACGGTGCACGAACAGCGCGAGCGCCAGGGCGGCGCGCTCGTCGCCCGCGGCCTCGCGCTGCAGCAGCACGCGGACGTCGTCGGCGCCGCCGACGCCGAGGAGCCCGGCGCGGCGGGTGAGCATCGTCTCGACCTCGTCGATGGCCATGCCGTCGCGCAACAGGTGCAGGACGAGCCCCGCGTCCACGTCGCCGGCGCGCGTCGTCATCACCAGGCCCTCCAGCGGGGTGAACCCCATCGAGGTCTCGAGCGAGCGCCCGTCGCGCACGGCGCACGCCGAGCAACCGTGACCGAGCTGCAGGGTCACCGCGGTGACGGCATCGGGCGCGCATCCCTGCGCGGCGGCGACGCCGGCGACCAGCGAGGCGTGGGCGATGCCATGGAATCCGAAGCGGTACAGCTCGCGTCGTATCGTCAGGTCCGCCGGCAAGGCGTAGTGGCGCGACACGGCCGGCCGGCCGGCGTGGAAGGCGGTATCGAAGACCGCGACCATCGGGACGCCGGGAAATCTGGCGCGGGCCGCCGCGAACCCGGCGAGCGCGACCGGATTGTGCAGCGGCGCCAGCGGGACGAGCCGCGTGATCGCGGCCTCGACCGCCGCGTCGACGACGACCGGCGCCGTGAGCGACGTGCCGCCGTGCACGACCCGATGACCGACCGCCTCGACGCCGTCGAGCGCGGTCCCGAGACGCTGCAATGCGGCGTGGAACGTGTCTTCGACCGGCCGCTCGGCGGAGGTGTCCATCGTCTCGCGCCGTTCGATCGTCGTGCGCCCGTCCTGCGCGGTCGCGAGCGCGACCTTCACCGTGCCGGTGCCGCCGTTGAGCACGAGGATGCGCATCTCGCGTCGCCCTCAGTCGGTCTGCTTGAGGTAGGTGACGATGGCGCGCGCCTGGGCCTCGCTGAGGGTCGAGCGCAGGTGCGGCATGGCGGGGCGCTGCGCGTCGAGCATGTGCCAGACGCTCGCGCGTATGTGCTCGGGATCGTGATGCCGGAAGTAGGCGCGATCGAACACGACGCTCGGGCGCGCTGTCGCCTCGGCGAACGTGCCGGTTCCACGACCGTCGTCGCCGTGGCAGGCGGTGCAGTAGCGGTCGTAGAGCGCGAAGCCGGGCGAGAGCAGCCGGACGAAGGCGACGAGCGCCGGAATGTCCTCCTCCGCAATGCGCGGCGTGAGCGCCGGCATGCCGCGCCGGCCGTGACGCACCGCGGCCGCGAGCTGGTCGTCGCGAATGCCCTTCTGGAAGGTGGGATCGGTCAGATCGCGCGGCGCCTGCACGCCCGGGGGGAGCGTCCCGCCGGGTTGGCCGTCGCGACCGTGGCAGATTTCGCAGCGGTCGACGAACAGCTCCTCGCCGCGCTCGGCGACACGCCAGTCGATGCGCGGCAGGCGCTCCAGGTGCGCGGCGAGCGCCTCGACCTCGGTCGCGCGGGCGCGGAGCGCCGGCGCATCGAGCGCGAGCTGCAGCGGCTCGCCGTTCCGCACGCGCCGGACGAGCTCGTCCACGGAGTACTTGGCCAGGACGCCCTCGCGCAGATCGCGCGGCCGGGTGGCGAAGAGGCCGGCGTCCGGACCGTCGCCGCGACCATCCGGGCCGTGGCAGGCGGCGCAATGGCGCCGATAGAGCTGCTTGCCGTCGGCGCGAGCGGCGGGCGGGCCCGCCGTGAGCAGCGCGATCGCGACGCCGGCGGCCAGCATCGATCGGAGTCCGGGGCGCACCTTTCCTGAAATTGGGAACGTGATATCGCCAGAGGGCATCCCGTTTCTCATGGGTGAGATGTGCGGTACGGATTGTCGTCAAAATTCTGCCGGCACGCAAATTGGACTACCGAACGAGATATGGAAGTCCGCGACATCATGGAACCCGACGTGCTGACGCTCGACGCGATCGACACGCTCGACCTTGCCGACGACCTGATGCGACTCGGGCGCATCCGCCACATGCCGGTCCTCCGCGACGGCAGTCTCGTCGGCATCCTTTCGCAGCGCGACCTCTTCCGCGCCGGGCTCTCCTCGGTGCTGCGGGTGCGACGCGAGACGGAGCGCGAGTGGCTCGAGAAGATCCCCATCGAGCAGGTCATGACGACGCCCGTGTTCAGCGTTGCGCCCCACGACTCCATCCGGACCGTGGTCGCGCTGATGGTCGACAAGCGCATCGGCTGTGTGCCGGTCCTCGACGGCGGCAAGCTGGTCGGGCTCGTCAGCGAGAGCGATTGCCTCCGCTTCATGGGGCGCTTGCTCGAGATCGGCGACCAGAGGGCGCAGCTCCCCGAGCTGGCGCCGGGGACCTGATGCGGCGACCGCGATGGCGACGGCGGGTGCACGAGTGAATCCTGCGTCTTCCACGGGGCCCTCACGGATGACGACACCTTCCCATGTCCCCAACGGCGCCGTGCTGATCGCCGAGGACGAAAGCGCCGTACGGGAGAGTCTGGCGGAGGTGCTGCGGGACGAAGGCTACGAGGTCACCGCCGTTCCGGACGGCGCGGCGGCGATCAAGGCGCTCGACACGCAGGAGTTCGACGTCGCGATCTCCGATCTCCGCATGCCCGGGGCGGACGGCTTGACCGTGCTCAGCCACGCCCGGGAGGTGGCGCCGCAGACGCTGGTGCTCCTGATGACCGCCCATGCGACCGTCGAGACGGCGGTCGAGGCGCTGCAGCGTGGCGCGCAGGACTATCTGCTGAAGCCGCTCATCTTCGAGGACGTCCTCCACAAGATCAGCCATCTCCTGCGCCATCGTCAGGTCGCCTGGGAGAACCAGCTGCTGCGCAGTCAGGTCGCGCGGCAATGGGACTTCGACAACCTGATCGGTCGGTCGGCGGCCATGCGCGAGGTCATGAGACTCGTGCAGCGGGTGGCGCCGACGAACAGCACGGTGCTGATCACCGGCGAGAGCGGGGCCGGCAAGGAGGTGGTGGCGCGCGCCATCCATCATTTCAGCGAGGTCGCCGATCGCATCTTCCTGCCCGTCAACTGCGGCGCGATCCCCGAGCACCTGCTCGAGAGCCAGCTGTTCGGTCACCTGCGCGGCGCGTTCACCGGGGCGGTGAGCAACCAGGAGGGCCTCTTCCAGCGGGCGCGCGGCGGGACGATCTTCCTCGACGAGATCGGCGACCTGCCGCTCGGCTTGCAGGTGAAGCTGCTGCGGGCGATCGAGCAGAAGGAGATCCTGCCGGTGGGCGCCACCACGCCGCTCAAGGTCGACGTGCGGGTGATCGCGGCCACGAACCGCGATCTCGGCAAGGCCGTCGAGACAGGGGAGTTCCGCGAGGACCTCTTCTATCGCCTGAACGTCGTCGGCATCGACATCCCGCCGCTGCGCGAGCGTCGCGAGGACATCCCGCCGCTGATCGAGCACTTCGTCGGCATGCACAATCGCGAGCTGAAGCGGTCATTCAAGGGCGTCGACAGCGCGACGATGAAGATCCTCATGTCGCTATCCTGGAAGGGCAACGTGCGCGAGCTCGACAACGTGATCGAGCACGCCATGATCCTCGGCGAGGGCGATTGGATCAGCCCCGCCGATCTCCCGCGCGCCCTCAAGACGGACGGGGTGATGGCGATGCCGGCGAGCGACGACCTGCGCGAGGCGTTGCGGGCCTACGAGAAGGCGCACATCCAGGCCGTGCTGGGCAAGGTCGACCACGACAAGAAGCGCGCGGCCGAGATGCTCGGCGTGTCGCTCTCGTCGCTGTACCGGAAGATCGACGAGCTCGGCATCGGCGGCGGCGGCACCGCCGCGCCGACGTGACGGCTTGTCACGCGTCGGAAGCCGCGCCGCGTTCCCCTCCCACCGTCGTGTCCAACGTGAGGAAGCTCGGGCTCCTGGACGGCGGGTTGCGTGGCCGCTTCGCCGAGCTCGGCATCCTGCAGTACGAGGCGCTCGCCGCGTCGGACGCCGACGTGCTCGCCGCCGAGCCGGTGCCCGTCGTCGCGCACGGAGCCGGCGTGGTGGTTCCGCGTCCGTGGTGCTACAAGTGGGGCTCCATGGCGTCAGGGGATCTGCTGGCGCAGGCCGGCCTCGACGAGGCCAGCCGCGCGCGCCGCCTCGCATTCCTCGGCTTTGGCCCGGAGGACGACGCCCGCCTGGCGGAGCTGCGGCAGTTTGCGCAGGAGCACGTCGACGAGATCGTCGCCGACTTCTACCGCCACCTCATGGCGTTCGAGGAGACACGGCGCGTGCTCGGCGGCGCGGAGCAGATCGTCCGGCTGAAGGCGCTGCAGCGCGCCTACTTCCTCCGTATGCTCGAAGGCAACTTCGATCCCGCGTATTTCGAGAGCCGCCTGCGGGTCGGCGCGGCGCACGCACGGATAGACCTGCACCCGGAGTGGTACCTCGGAACCTACCGTCTCTACGTCCGGCTGCTCGCCGAGCGGCTGCGTGCACGATACGCCGACGACCCGGCGCACCTGCTCGCGCTGCTCGAGTCGTTCTCGAAGGTCGTCTTCCTCGACATGGGCCTCGCCATCGACGCCTACATCATGAGCGGGTACGTCGACCGCGTGCTGGCGCAAGAGTACCGCCGCATGGCAGAGGTGGCGGAGCGGGCGCTCGGCGAGAAGGCGCAGATGGAGCAGACCAAGGCCGATCTGACGGGCATGATCGTCCACGATCTGAAGGGGCCGCTCGGCGGCATCATCGCGGTTGCGCAGCTGGCGCTCCGTCGTCGCGACGAGCACAACCCGAGCACCCGTCACTTCGAGCAGATCCAGCGCAGCGCCCGCGACCTCATGCGCATGATCGAGAACCTGCTCGAGATCGATCAGATGCGCGAAGGGCGGCTCGAGCTGCGGCTCGAGCCGGTGGACGTGGCGGCGCTGCTGGCGGAGTGCTGCGCGGAGTACCACGCGGCGGCGGAGATGGCGGGTCAGACGATCGTCGTCGAGACCGACCGGATGCCGATCCTCGTGACCGATCGCTGGCTGTTGCGCCGCGTCCTCAACAATCTCGTCGTGAACGCCATACGGCACAGCGCGGCGGGCCGGATCGATCTCGAGGCGCGTCTCGATCGCGACGGTGTCCAACTGCGGGTTCGCGACAGCGGACGCGGCATCGCGCCCGAGGCCCAGGCGCGGCTGTTCGCCAAGCCGGGGCGCGTGCACGGCGCACACCGCGACGACACCGGCCTCGGACTGGTCTTCTGCAAGATGGCCGTCGAGCAGATGGGCGGGACGATCGTCGTCGACAGTGCACCGGGGGCGGGCGCGACCTTCACGGTCACGCTGCCGATCGAGGGCGAGCCTTGAGAACGACGATCGCGCGCGCCGTGGCGCTGGTCGCCTGCGCGGGGCTGCTCCTCGCGGCCGCATGCCGTCCGCCGGCGACCCGCCGCGACCACGACCATGGTCGCACCGCCTCCTCCCCCTCGGGGCCCGACCGCGTCGCGCGGGGCGCGGTGCTCTACGCGGCCTACTGCGCCGGATGTCATGGTCCGGACGGCCGCGGCCACGGCCCGGTCGCCCGCATGATCAACGTCACCCCCACGGACCTCCGCGCGCCCGGGCTCCTCGATCGGGTCAGCGATCGCGAGCTGGTCGAGCGATTGCTCCACGGCACGGCCCTGCGCACCTCCCGTCCGCACAGCCCGATCGCCGACGAGCTCCAGACCGATGCGCTCGCCGCGTACATTCCCACCCTCTCCAGCACGAACTGGGCGATGCTGCGGGTCGGCCGCTTCACCTTCGAGAGCGCCTGTGCTCCCTGCCACGGCGCCTATGGCAACGGCGAGGGCGTGCTCGGCGCGCAGGACAGCCCGCCCCCGGCCGATCTCGTCCTCGCGCGCGAGCGCTATACCGACGCGGCGCTCGCCCAGGTGGCCGTCAAGGGCGTCCGCAACATGCCCCCGGCGGCGGATCGGCTCGATCCGGGCCAGATGCGTGCGCTGGTCGCGTACGTGCGACACCTCTCGAAGGGGTATCGGCTGTACGATACCTACTGCGCGTCGTGTCACGGCGACGACGGGCGCGGCGTCGCGGCCGAGGATCGCCTGTCGCCGGCGATCGCGGCGCCCGTGCTGGGCGCGCAGACGCCGCAGCGACTCGGGCCGACGGCCTACCACGCGCGGATCCTGCACATGCTCCGCCGGGAGCAGGGCCTGATGCCGCACTTCCGCGATACCGTCGACGAGGAGCAGCTCGGCGCCATCCTCGCCTATCTGCGCAGCGGGAAGAGGTAGGGAAGCGCCGCCGCGGCCCGCTCGCCGGCGTCGCGCCTTGGCACGCTTCGCGCAACGGGCACCGGGATGCTCGTCTACGTCGCGATCTTCCTCGGCGGGATCGCCGGGTCGCTCCACTGCGTGGGAATGTGCGGCGCCTTCCCGCTGGCGCTCGCCGGCGGCGCGCGGCGCCGTCCGGTGTTGCGGCAGGTGCTCTACAACCTCGGTCGGCTGCAGGCGCTGGTCTTCATCGGCGCACTCTCGGGCGCTGCCGGCGCGGCGCTCGTCGCGCTGGCGCCCGTCCGCGCCGTCGAGCGTGCGCTCGCCCTGGCGGCCGGCGCGGTGATGATCGTCGTCGCCCTCGAGATGCTCGGACTGACCACCCGTCTCGGACGGGTGGGGACGGCGCTCGCGGGCGCGACCGTCGGCCGCCTGTTGGGGGGAGTGATGCGCTCGCGCTCGCTCGCGGCCCCGCTCGCGCTCGGGGTGTTCAACGCGTTCCTGCCGTGCCAGCTCATCTACGCGTTCGCCGCGCACGCCGCGGCCACGGCCTCGGTGCTGCAAGGCATGCTCACGATGCTCGCGTTCGGACTCGGGACGATCCCCGCGATGCTCATGCTGGGCCTCGCCCGCGTGCTGGCGCGGCCCGCGGTCCGCCTGCGGCTGACCCACGCGTCGGCCGTGCTCGTGCTGGCGTTCGGCCTGGTGACGCTCGCGCGCGGACTCGACCTGCTGCCGCATGCGCACCACGTGCACGCGCTGTCGCTCGATGCCGGCCACGCTCCCGGCTGATCGCCGCGGCGCCGGAGGCGGATCAACCGCGCGCCAACGCGAGGACGACCAGCAGGCCCGCCGTCAGGACGAGCTTGATCGCGGCGAGCACCGCCGAGGCGACGACGATGCCGAGCGCGCCGGACGCGCCGTTCCGCCGTCGCGCCGCCCACACCGCGGGTGGAATGATGCCGTAGCTGGTCGCGATGCGAACCGTGTGGGGATCGGTCACGTGCCGCCAGACCGGGCCGCCCGCCACGACGAACACGAGCAGCGAGAGTCCGAGGATCGCGAAGAACTGCCCGCGTCCGAGATCGAGCGGCGTCCAGATGCCGCGCTCCGGGAAGCCGCCGATGAAGGTGCCGTTGTGCTCGGCCATCGCGTACGGAGCCATGCACGAACGCGGCCAGCGCTTGCGCGACGCCAAGCGTCCTCTGCTGCGGACGTCGGGCCGCGCGCGCCGGTTGCTTCCCATTTCCGGGAGATTGGCGCGCTCCGTTCCGGGATATGGGAACGCCGGACCCGCACTCCTGCCCCGATGACGCGTCGTTGCGCGTCCGGCGGAAACCCTCCGCTCTGGCAAGGCACTTGCTCGATGCTGCCTCGGCCATGACGAGCGACGACATCCTCGGCGAGATCGAGCGACACCGGGCGGCGATCCTCGCGCTCGAGTCTCGCCTCGACGATGCACCCACGGCCCCCTGGCCACCGACCGGCTTCTACCTGACGTTCTACGTCGTGGCGGGCACGATGATCGGCATCCTCGGCAGCCTGGTGAGCTTCGCGTTCCACGTCGTCGGATCGGTCCTCATCAGTCAGGATCCGCTGCGCTTGCTGCGCGTGTACGGGACGGTCTTCCTCGGCGCGCGCGCGCTCACGACCGACGACCTGAACTTCTTCATGCTGGTCGCGGTCGTGCACTTCTCCGTCGGCGCGATCGCCGGCGCCGTGTTCCACGTCCTGGTCAACTATCTCGTCCCCGGCCGCACGGCGGTGCAGATCGGGCTTGGGGCCCTCTACGGCATCGGCTTGTGGCTGGTGAACTTCTACGTCGTCATCGCCTGGCTGCAGCCGCGTCTGGTCGGAGAGGCGTACGTGCTCGAGCTCATGCCGGTCTGGATCGCCGCCCTGACGCACGTGATCTACGGCGTGACGCTCGGGGCCCTGCAACCTCTCGGGCGCTTCGTGCCCTACCGGCCGGCGGTCGTGTCCTCGGCGGCGGCGTGATGCGGGTCCCGGCACTGGCGCTCGGCTTCGCGGCGCTCCTGATCGTGGCCACACCCGCCCGTGCCGCCGACACCCAGGCGCAGGTCCTGCGCCAGGAGGGCGCGGCGATCTACGCCCGGTACTGCATCGGCTGTCACGGCGAGCACGGCGACGGCAAGGGCGTCGCCGCGGCGATGCTCATCACCAAGCCGCGGGATTTCACGAGCGGGGTCTTCAAGTTCCGCTCGACGCCGAGCGGCACGCTGCCGACCGACGAGGACCTCTACAAGATCATCAGCCGCGGCGTGTACCGAACCTCGATGCCCGATTGGGCGCTCCTCACCGAGCGCGAGCGGCTCGCCGTCCTGGAGTACGTGAAGGGCTTCTATCCCGATTGGGACAAGCGCGGCGCCGGCACGCCGATCTACATCCCGCAGCCGCCGGCGACCCTCGGCACGCCCGAGGCGGTCCGCCGCGGCCGCGAGCTCTACCAGATGCTCGAGTGCTCGACCTGTCACGGCGACGGCGGGCGCGGCGACGGTCCATCGGCGAAGCAGCTCCCGCCCGACGTGTGGGGCAATCCGCAGCACCCCTTCGACTTCACCAAGGGGCGCCTGAAGAGCGGACCGAACGTGCAGGACGTCTACCGCACGTTCATGACCGGCGTCGGCGGGACCGCGATGCCGTCGTATGGCGACATCTTCGCCGAGCCCGACGGCGACAACATCCGTGAGGGCGACGCCTGGAACCTCGTCTCCTACATCGTCTCGCTTCGTGCGACCGCGACGCCGGCGTCCGCTACCGCGTCGGCCGCCGACGCCCCGACCGGCGGCCTCGCCGCCAAGGATGATCGACCGTGATCGCAACCGTCGCCCGCCGCCCGCTCGTCAACATCGACCTGATGCGCTGGCATCTGGCCGCCAGCGCGCTCTGGTTCACCGTGAGCCTGCTCGGCGGCCTCGCCTACGCGTTCCAGTTCGACAATCTGTATCCGTTCCCGGGGATCGAATGGCTGTCGCCGGGGCGGGTGCGCATGGTGCACACGAACATGGCGGCGTACGGCTTCATCGCCAACGCCTTCATCGCCGGCATGCTGTTCGCGATCCCGCGGCTCACCCTCCGCCCCATCCTCTCGGATAGGCTCGGGTGGCTGATCTTCGGCACCTGGCAGCTCATCCTCGTGCTCACGGTCGCCGGGCAGCTCGCGGGCTACGGCCAGGCGATCGAGTGGGGCGAGACGCCGATCTTCGTCGACCCGCTCGTGGTGGTCGGTCTGGTGCTGCTCGTCATCAATCTCTCGGTGCCGATCTTCCGCAGCGGCGAGCAGGGGCTCTACGTGAGCCTGTGGTATTTCCTGGCGGCCTTCGCCTGGACGGGCCTCGTGTATTTCATGGGCAACTATCTGCCGCAGTTCTGGGTGCCAGGGACGGCGGGCGCCGCGATCACCGGGCTCTACATCCACGACCTGGTCGGCCTCTTCGTCACGCCGATCGGCATCGGCCTCATGTACTTCTTCATCCCGCTGCTGCTGCGGAAGCCCGTCTGGAGCCACGCACTGTCGCTGATCGGCTTCTGGGGCCTCGCCTTCTTCTACCCCATGCAGGGCGTGCACCATTTCCTGTTCAGCCCGATCCCGATGTACGCGCAGTACGGCGCCGTGGTCGCGACGATCGCGGTCGAGATCGTGGTCATCACCGTCATCGCGAACTTCTTCGGCACGCTGCACGGGCGCTCGGACGCGATCCGCGGTAACCTCGCCGTCCGCTGGTTCTTCACCGGCCTCGTGCTCTACGCCGTCACCTGCTTCCAGTGCGCGTTCCAGGTGACGCTGACGTTCCAGAAGATCATCCACTTCACGGACTGGGTCGTCGCGCATGCCCACATGGTGATGTTCGGCGTCTTCGGCTTCTGGATCATGGGCCTCTTCGTCGAGCTGTGGCCGCGGGCGGTGGGCCGGCCCTGGGCCAACCCGCGGCTCTTGACGATCCACTACTGGTGCACGTTCATCGGCCTGGTGGTGATGGTCATCGACCTCACCGCGGCGGGCGTGGTGCAGGGCTACAGCTGGGCGGGGCTCAGTCACTGGGGCAACTCGGTGGTGGCGTCCATGCCGTTCTGGTGGACGCGGACGATCGCGGGGCTGCTGATCGTCGCCGGCCAGGGGTTCTTCCTGTACGCGCTCTGGTCGACGGCCCGTCAACCGCGTACCGCGGCGGACGTCGCGCTCGCCGCGGCGGCGCAGGCCTGAGAGGAGCACGCGTGGAACGATTCGGCGCCAGCTTCCTCATCGCCGGGATCATCACCTTCCTGCTCGGCTTCTTCCTGCAGGGATTGATGCCGGTGCTCACCCTGCGCAAGCAGCCGGTCGCGTCGGTGGCGGAGATCGCGCAGACCATCCCGCCGGAGTTCCCGCAGCTCGCGGAGGACTACCCGGCCGAGTTCCATCGCGACTTTGGCGAGGTGTCGCCGGCGAGCTTCGCGCATGCGCTCGAGCTCGGGAAGGCGAATTACATCGCCGAGGCGTGCTGGCACTGCCACTCGCAGTTCGTGCGCCCGGTCTCGAACGAGGACCTGCGCTTCGGGCCGGTTTCCACGGCCGAGGAGTACCAGAACATGATGAACCTGCCGCATCTGTTCGGCACGCGGCGCGTCGGCCCCGATCTCATCCGCGAGTCCGGCAAGCACTCCAACGATTGGCACATGGCGCATCTCTACGACCCGCGCAGCGTCGCGCCGTACTCGGTCATGCCGTCGTATCCGTGGTTCTTCGACGCCGAGCGCCGACCGACGGCGCGTGCCCTGGCGCTGGTTGCGTACCTGCAATGGCTCGGGAGCTGGAACGTGCAGGTCCCGGCCACCATCTACAACGTCGATGCGATGCGAGGAGGCTCCTGATGTCGAGACAGGGACTGACCAGACGCGGCCTGATCGTCTTCGGCGCCGCGATCGTCGTGTTCGTCGTCGCCGGCTTCGGCTTCACCTATCGCATGGCGACCTTCGCCATGACGATCGCCAACGGTGACGGCGAGGGGTTCGGAGCCATCGCCGTCTCGATCTACCTCATCGGCATGGTGCCGATCCTGTTCGTGACCTTGTGGGCGGTGGTCACCGGCCGCTTCCGCGACATCGAGCGGCCGAAGCACCGCCTGTTCGAGCTGAACGACGCGATCGAGCGCGGCGGCGGCAACCGGTTCGTCGTCGACCCGCCCTCGCTCGGGAGGCACGCATGAGCACGCCGACGAGCCCGGAGCCTCAGTCGAGCGTGATCGGCCCGATCCTCGCGCCGGGCGGCGGCAGCGCGGCGCTGGCGTCGCATCCGGATCAGCAGCTCGACGGAGCGCGGTACCACATGTACGAGGCGCATCCGGCGCCCTGGTGGATCGCCGCGATCTGGGTCGGCTTCTTCGTCTTCGCGGTCTCCTATCTGATTTTGAACCTGATGCATTGACGTGGGCGCCGACGACGAGTGCGCGCACTGCGCGTTGCCGCTCGGCGTCCGACCGGTCGTCGCCACCGTCGGCGGCGACCGCCAGCGCTTCTGCTGCTACGGCTGCGTCCTCGCGCAGCAGGTGACACGCGCGCGTGGAGATGCGGGTGCCGCCGCCACCATCCTCGTCCGCCTCGGCCTGGCGGTCTTCTTCGCCATGAACGTCATGATGGTGAGCATGCCGGCATACGTGCCCTACGTGTACGGCGCATCGGCGCAGACCGATGGACCGCTCTTCCAGGTGCTGCGCGTGCTCGCCGCGGCGCTCGCCGCGCCGGTCCTGATCCTCCTCGGCGGCCCCATCGTCGTGAGCGCCTGGACGAGTCTCCGTGCGGGTCAGCTCAGCGCCGACGGCTTGATCGTCACGGGGACGGTGGCGGCGTACGTGCTCTCCATCGCCAACATCGCGAGCCATCGCTCGGCCGTCTACTTCGACACCGCGACGATGCTGCTCGTCCTGGTGACGCTCGGCCGCTATCTGGAGGCGAGCGCCAAGGCCGAGGCGGGCGCGGCGGTGCGGGCCCGCCTCGCGCCGACGCCGCCCTGGGTGACGTGGGTCGGCGCGGCGGGGGATGGCGTCGCGGTCGCCCCGGAGGCGCTCGCGGTCGGGGACGTCGTGCGCGTCGGGCCGGGCGAGGCGTTTCCCACCGACGGTCGCGTCGTCGCCGGCACGGGGGGGGTGGACGAGGCGACGCTGACGGGCGAGAGCCGGCCCGTTCTGAAGACGCGCGGCAGCCCGATCGCGGGTGGGACCTGCAGCATCGACGGCCTCTTCGAGATGCGCGTCACGACGCCCCTCGCGGCGAGCGCGGCGGCGCGCATCGCCGAGCTCATGGCGCGCGCGCGCGCGGAGCGCGCCCCGGCGGAGCGGCTCGCCGACCGGGTGACGCGGGCGCTCGTGCCGATCGTGGTGGCGACCGCGCTCGGGAGCGCGGTCTTCTGGACGTGGCACACGAGCATCGATGCGGGGGTCCTGAGCGCGCTCGCGGTGCTGGTGGTCGCGTGCCCGTGCGCCCTCGGGCTCGCGACGCCGGTGGCCGTCTGGACCGGGCTTGCAACGGCCGCGCGCCGCGGCGTCGTCGTGCGCAGCGCGCGCGGCGCTCGAGCGTGCGGCCTCCATCGACCATGTGCTCCTCGACAAGACGGGGACCCTCACCTTGCGCACGCCGCGGGTCGTCGCGCTGCGCACCGCGGACCCCGACCGCGCCGACGACGGCGAGCTGCTGCGCACGGCGACGGCGCTGGAGATCGGCCTGCGCCACCCCTTCGCGCGTGCCATTGTCGAGGCCTGGCACGATGCCGGCACGCCGGCGCTGCCGCCCGCCCGCGACGTCCGCACCCTTCCCGGCCACGGCGTCCGCGGCGTCGTCGACGGGCGCACGGTCACGGTCGGCGACGCGCGGGCCGTCGCCGACGCGGGCGTCTCGGCGCGGCTCGACGACGCCCACGTCGGCACCGTGCTCTACGTGGCGCGCGAGGGCGTGCTGCTCGGCCGGCTCTACGTCGTGGAGACGCTGCGCCCCGATGCGGCGGATGCCGTCTCGGCGCTGCGACGTCTCGGCGTGCGGGTCGGGCTCGTCTCGGGAGACCGGGCGGCGGTGGCCGTGGTTCCCGAGATCGTCGCGGCCGAGGACGCGGTCCTCGGGGTGAGCCCGCAGGAGAAGCTCCGCCACGTGCGCGCGCTCGGAGGTCAGGTCGCGATGGTGGGCGACGGCGTGAACGATGCCCCCGCCCTCGCGGCGGCGGGCCTGGGGATCGCGGTCGCCGGCGCCGCCGACCTGGCGCGCATCCACGCCGATGTCGCGGTGCTCGCGGACGACCTGTGCCGCGTGCCATGGCTGCTCGCCCATGCGCGCCGGGTGCGGGCGGTCGTCCGCCAGAATCTGGCCTGGGCGTTCGGCTACAACGCGGTTGCGGTAGCGCTCGCCGCCGCGGGCGCGCTGACGCCCCTGGTCGCGTCGGTCGCCATGCTCGCGAGCAGCCTGGCCGTGGTCGCAAACGCGCGCCGGCTGCGGTCCACCGGCTGATTCGCAACGGCGCAAACGCCCTCCGGCCGATCCATCCCAAGAGTGGGAGCGCGGACGTCTCAGGTCCACGACCTGGCAGCGTTTTCGGGGTGGCACGGAAAGCGCTCTGGGCTCTGCTCAAGGGAGAGCAGCCATGAGCGGCATCAATGAGATCCTCGTTCCCGTCGACTATTCGCCGCCCGCGACCGCGGCCCTGCGTCTCGCCGGGGAGGTCGCGGAGGCGCTGCACGCGCACCTGACGGTCCTCCACCTCCTGCCGATCGAGGTGTACGCGGTCGGCGACTACCCGATCGTGACGCCCGACGGGGCCCGCCTGGAGGAGGAGCGCGCGCGGCTCGACGCGCACGTCCGTGCCACGCTCGGCGCCGCCGATTCGAGCTTCGACACGATCGTGAGCTGGGGCTCGCCGTTCCTGCAGATCGTCGACTACGCGATCGAGCGCCACGCCGATCTGATCGTGCTCGGGACGCACGGACGGACGGGCCTGCGCCACGCGCTCCTCGGCAGCGTCGCCGAGAAGACCGTGCGGCTCGCGCCGTGTCCGGTGCTGACGGTGCACGACGGGGCTGCGTTGGCGCGCATCCTCGGTATGAAGCGCACGATGCGGCTGCCGTCCGAGGCCGACGTCGGCACGGTCATGCACCGCGAGCCGATCGTGGTCCGACCCACCGATACGCTCGACGTGGTGAGCAAGCGCATGGTCGATGCGGACGTGCGACACATGCCCGTGGTCGAAGATGGACGGGTGGTGGGGATCGTGACCGACCGCGACATCCAGCCGTTCGTCGGTCACCTGGCGCACACGCGCACGAACGCGGTCATGACGCCGAACCCGACGACCGTGACGCGCGACGTCTCCATCGCCACGGCGGCGCGACGGATGCTCGAGGCCGGCGTGCGGGCGCTGCCGGTCGTCGACGGCGAGCGCCTGATCGGCATCGTCAGCACGACCGACATGCTCGAGGACTACATCCAGGCCGCGCGCCAATGAACATGATCTCCCAGAGGTGTCCCTTGGAGAGCATGGCGGCGCTGCGCGCGATCGGCAGCGGCTTCGCGCACGAGATCGGCAACCCGGTCGCCGGGGCGCTGGCGCTGGTGCAGCTCGCTTCGCGCCGCACGCGGGAACCCGAGACCCGGGAGCGCCTCGCCAACGCCCACGACGAACTGACGCGGGTCGCGCGCATCATCCGCGAGCTCGCCGACTTCACGCGGCTCGATGGTCCCGTGACAGCGGTGGACGTGAACGAGGTGGTGCGGGCGGCCCTGACGCTCGCGCGCTACGCGCACGAGAACGTGCCGTTGACGGTCGTCTTCGAGCCCAGTCCCCACGTCCTGCCGCTCGCCGGGGGCCGGGGTGCGCTGCTGCACGTCCTCCTGCACCTCATGATGCACGCCTACGAGACGGCGCGGCCGGACGCCGATTGCGTGCGGGTGGTGTCCACGGCGCGCGCGGGGGAGAATGTCGTCGTCGTCGAACGGACGGGCCGCGACGCGCTCGACGCGGCGCTGGCGCCGTGCCGGCACGCGATCGCGTCGGAGCTCGCCGGCACGGTCGTCATCGAGGCGACGCCAGACGGCTCACGTGCGACGGTGCGGTTGCCGGTACCCGCGCGTTACGAGGAGTCCCGCCCGGCGTGACCGGGAGGATTCGCCCGATGCGTGCCGCCGTCTTCCACGGAGTGAACGACCTGCGCGTCGACGACGTCGAGCGTCCGCGCGCCGGCGTCGGCGAGGCCGTCATCCGCGTCACGCTCACGACGATCTGCGGGACCGACCTGCACATCCTGCGCGGCGAGTACCCGGTGCGCCACGGCCTGGTGATCGGCCACGAGCCGGTGGGCGTCGTGGTCGAGCTCGGCGCGGGGGTGGAGGGCTACGCGGTCGGCGACCGCGTCCTCGTCGGCGCGATCACGCCGTGCGGCCAGTGTCGCGCCTGTCTCTCCGGCCAGGCCTCGCAGTGCGGACACGGCGCCGGCTACGAGGCGATCGGCGGGTGGCGGTTCGGCAACACCATCGACGGCGCCCAGGCCGAGTACCTGCGCGTGCCGTACGCGCAGGCGAATCTGGCCAGCATCCCCGACGAGCTCGGCGACGAGGAGGTCGTGCTGCTGGCGGACATCGCCTCGACGGGCTTCGGCGGCGCCGAGTCGGGCGGCGTGCGCATCGGCGACGCCGTCGTCGTCTTCGCGCAGGGGCCGATCGGTCTCTGTGCGACGGCGGGGGCGAAGCTGATGGGCGCCGCGCTCGTGATCGGCGTCGACGGCGACGCCGCCCGCCTCGCCATGGCCCGGCGCATGGGCGCAGACGTGGCCCTCGACTACCGCGCCGTCGACGTGCCGGCGGAGGTGTCGCGTCTGACCGGCGGCGGTGCGGACGTCGCGATCGAGGCGCTCGGCACGCAGGAGACCTTCGAGCACGCCCTCCGCTCGCTGCGGCCGGGCGGCACGCTGTCGAGCCTCGGCGTCTACTCGGGCAAGCTGCAGGTGCCGTACGACGCGTTCGCCGCCGGCATCGGCGACCATCGGATCGTCACCACGCTCTGCCCGGGTGGAAAGGAGCGCATGCGGCGTCTGATGGAGATCGTCCGCGCGAGACGCGTCGACTTCACGCCGCTCCTGACCCACACGTTCCCGCTGGAGCGGATCGCGGACGCCTACCGGTTGTTCGGCGAGCGGCAGGACGGTGTGCTCAAGGTCGCGATCCGGCCGGGCGCGACGGCCTGAGGGCTCGCGCCGGCGCGGGGCCGCGCGTGCCTCACCGGCGCGGCCCTACGACGTGTGCGAGCGGGACCACGGCATCCGCGACGGCCACCTCGCACGTCCAGCCGAGCCGCGCGCGGATGGCCGCTGCGAGGCTCTCCGCGGCGTGGGGCTCGCCGTGGACGGCGTAGGTGCGGCGCGGCGGCCGGGCGAAGCCGCCGAGCCAGTCGAGAAGCTCGTCGCGGTCGGCATGCGCGGAGAGGCCGTCGATGGACTCGATGCGGGCGCGGACCGGCACCGCTTGTCCATGGATACGCACGGATTCCGACCCCTGGAGGAGCTTCCGTCCACGCGTCCCCTCGGCCTGGAAGCCGGCGAACATCACGGTCGTCTGCGGGTCGGGGAGCCGCATCTTCAGGTGGTGCAGGATGCGTCCGCCGGTCGCCATGCCGCTCCCGGCGATGATGATCATCGGGCCGGGCCTGGTGTTCAACGCCTTCGAGGCGGTCGCGTCACGGACGAGCGTGTAGTCGCGGCAGCGCAGGCGTTGCGGCAGCAGCTGCCGAACATCGTCGTCGACGTCCTCGGGGTGCCGCCCGTAGATGTCGGTGACGTCTATCGCCATCGGGCTGTCGAGGAAGACGGGCAGGGACGGGATGCGGCCGGCGTCCTCGAGCTCTCGCAGCAGCCAGATGAGGTCCTGGGTGCGGCCGACCGCGAACGCCGGGATGAGCAGCGCCCCGCCGCGTGCGGCCGCCTCGCGGACGATGCGCTCGAGCTGCGCCTCGGAGTCCTTCGGGTGCACACGATCCCCGTACGTCGACTCGATGAGCAGGACGTCCGCGCCCTCGACCGGCTCCGGGTCGCGCAGGATCGGACGATCGCGCCGACCGAGATCGCCCGAAAAGACGAGCGTCAGCGGCGCATGGGCAGGCCGGCCCTCGCTCAGCTGCAGCTCGACCGTCGCCGCGCCGAGGATGTGGCCCGCGCGGCGGAGCACGGCGTCGATGCCACCGACGACCCCGAACACCTGGCCGTAGGGCCGCGTCACCACGCGGGTCAGCGCGGCCTCGGCGTCGCGCGTGGTGAAGAGGGGCAGCGCCGGCGTGTGCTTGCTGTAGCCGTAGCGATTCGCGGCGTGCGCCTCCTCCTCTTGCAGCTTGGCGGCGTCGCGGAGCATCACCTCGAGCAGATCGGCGGTGCCGGCGGTGCAGTAGATCGGACCGCGGAATCCCCCCCGGACCAGAATGGGCAGGGCGCCGGAGTGGTCGATGTGCGCATGGCTCAGGACGACGGCGTCGATGGTGGCCGGCTCGAAGTCGAGCCGCCAGTTGCGCAGCCGGAGCTCCTTCAGGCCCTGGAAGAGGCCGCAGTCGAGCAGGACCTGATGGCCGGCGGCCCGGACCAGGTGCTTCGATCCGGTCACCGTTCCGGCGGCGCCGAGAAACTGCAGGGTGGCATCGGTCCGCGACATCCGATCCCTGTAGCACGATCCGCCGGAATGCCGGCCCTGGTGTCCGCCGTCCGGGTATGGCAACCCCTTGGCGGCGGACCCGGGGAGCAGGAGCTCGTCATGATGACCCAGCACGCCCATTGGTCCCACGGCTCGTCGCCGCGCGCCGCCCTGGCGATGGCCACGCGCACCCCATGGCGGGCGGTCGCGGTCCTGGCGGGGCTCGTCCTCATGCTGGCCGGCGGCCCGGCGCCGGCGCGCGCCGAGTCTCCGGCCGACGTGTTCCTGGAGAGCTGCGCGCGCTGTCACGGCGAGACCGGCAAGGCCGACATGCCGATGTCCCGGACGTTGAAGGTGGCGCCGCTCGTCCACGACGCGCGGCTCGCCCGCATGACGCCGGCGCAGATTGCACAGCTGATCAGGAGCGACCCCAAGCACGCCGGCGTCGTCGAGCTGCGTGGCCTCGATCTCGAGTCCGCCGCGGTCTTCGTGAAGAAGCTGGCTGGCGCCCGCGAGTGAGACCGGAGGACCCGATGACCGACGTGTTGCTCGAGAAACGATCCGACGGCGTGGCCGTGATCACGCTCAACCGTCCCGAGAGCCTGAACGCCATGGGCGGCCAGCTGCTGCCGCTGCTCGCCGCGCACCTCGCGGAATGTGCCCATGACGCCGCCGTGCGCTGCGTCGTGCTGACCGGGGCCGGCCGGGCCTTCTGCGCCGGCGGCGACGTCAAGGACATGGCCGCGGCGCGTGACGTCGTCGGCGCGAGCGGCCCGCCCGCCGCCTCGCCGGCGGCGGCGTTCGCGCATGGCGTCGAGGCGTTGCGCGCGGCGCAGCGCGGCACGAGCTACGCGCTGCACGCGATGGCGAAGCCGGCCCTCGCGATGGTGAACGGTGCCGCCGTGGGAGCCGGGCTGAGCCTCGCCCTCGCTTGTGATCTGCGCATCGCCTCGGAGCAGGCGCGGTTCGGCACCGTCTTCCGCAACGTCGGCTTCAGCGGCGACTTCGGCGGCTCGTGGTTCCTGCCGCGCCTGGTCGGTCTTGAGAAGGCACGCGAGCTCTATTTCACCGGCGCCATCCTCGACGCGGCCGAGGCGCAGCGCATCGGCATGGTGACGCGCGTCGTCCCGCACGAGAGGCTGGCGGAGGAGACCCTGGCGCTCGCCGCGCATCTCGCGAGCGGCCCGGCCCTGGCCTACGCGCGCATGAAGGAGAACCTGAACCGCGCGCTCTCATGCGACCTGCTGACCCTCCTCGACCAGGAGGCGCTCAACATGCGGCTCTCGGGGACCACCAACGACCACAAGGAGGCCGCCCGGGCGTTCGTGGAGAAGCGCCGCCCGGAATTCTCGGGAACTTGACGAGCCGCGCGCCGCGCGCGACGCAGGTGCGCGTCAGCCGCCGGTCTCGAACAGGCGCTTCGCCGCCGCGTAGTCGGGCTTGCCGTTCGGGGCGCGTGGCACCCGCTCGACGATGAGCAGCTGCTTCGGGAGCTTGTAGCTCGCGAGCCGCCGCCGGGCGTCGGCGACGATCGCATCGGGTGCCGGGGTCGTGCCCGGCGCGGCGGACGCGACGCCGACCACCCGCTGCCCGAAGCGCTCGTCGGGGACGCCGAACACGAGCGCATCCTCGACCGCCGGATGCGCCTTCAGCGCCTCCTCGACCTCCTCGGGGAAGATCTTCTCGCCGCCGCTGTTGATGCAGTTGGAGCCACGGCCGAGGAGCGTGATCGAGCCGTCCGCCTCGACGGTCGCCATGTCGCCGGGGAACGAGTAGCGCACGCCGCCCACCTCGCGAAAGGTGCGCGCCGACTTCTCCGGGTCCTTGTAGTAGCCGAGCGGCACCATGCCGCCGTTGGCGACGAGGCCGATCTCGCCGGAGCCCGGTCGCACCTCGCGGCCGTCCTCGGTGAAGACCTTCGTCGCCGGGTTGAGCTTGAATCGCGCCGTCTCGGCGTCGGCGCCCGCCCGCACCATCGACTGCCCCATGCCGCCCTCGGTCGAGCCGAGGACGTCGGCGATGACGAGATCGGGGATGTGCCGCAGGAGGCCCTGTTTCACTTCGAGCGAGAACATCGCCCCCGACGAGACCATCAAACGCAGGCACGAGACGTCCCAACGGCCCGGACGCTCGTCGAGCACGCGCAGCAGGGGCCGGGCGAAGGGATCGCCGACCACCACGACCAGGCTCACGCGCTCGCGCGCGACCGTCGTCCACAAGTCGACCGGATCGAGCGAGCGCTGCTCGAGCAGCACGGCGGTGCCGCCCAGCAGCTGCGGCACCATCATGCCGAGCCAGCAGCCGGTGCCGTGCATGAGCGGCGGCCCCGACATGCTGACGGTCGCCGCGTCGCGCGCGCGCAACTCGCGCGCCATCGCCGGCAGGGCCGCCGGATCGGCGATCCGGCCCTGTCCGATCATGGCGGGGTAGGTGCGGAGGAAGAACGTCGTGAAGTCGGCCATGCCGTACATCACGCCCTTCGGCATCCCGGTCGTGCCGCCGGTGTAGAACATGTAGATCTCGTCGCCGTGCGGGGTGATGCGCGCGGCCGGCGTCAACACGCCCTGCAGCTCCGCGTAGGGCAGGGCGCCCTGCACGTGGCGGGAGCCGTCACCGGCGGGCCCGTCGTCCACCTCGACCAGCAGGCGGAGCTTCGGCAGACGCCCACGGACACGCGCCACGCGGTCGCCGAGCGAGGAATGGAAGACGAGCGCTTCGACGTCGGCGTTGTCGAGCAGGTAGGCGAGCTCGTCGTCGAGGTAGCGGTAGTTGACGTTGATCGGAATGCCGCGGATCTTCATCGCCGCGAAGTTGGTCTCGCAGTACTCCGGCGAGTTGTAGAGATACATTCCGACCTTGGCGTGCGGCGCGAGCCCCGCGTCGAGGAGCGCGCGCGCCACGCGGCCGGCGCGCGTCTCGTACTCCTGCCAGGAGATGCGGCGCTCCCCCTGGACCACGGCGGGGGCGTCCGGCGTCGCGTCCGCGATCGCCTCCCAGATGGCGCTGAAGTGGGCGTGCATCGTCAGTGCCCTGTATCGCAGTTGCCTCCGCCGGTCGACCGCGCCGGTGGGCACCCTTCGCGACGGGGCCGTTCACGGTGACGTGAGAGGCGCCTGATACCAGGTCCAGAGCGGTGCGAGGATCGCCCACGGCGTCCCCCCGAGCTCGCGGCTGGTGTCGACCACCAGGTGGGCCTCGTCGGCGCCGAACGGGTCACGCGCGCTCCGTTGCTGCAGGTAGGTCTCCCAGCGGGCGTCCGAGATCGAGTCGCGACGAGCCAGGAGGCGCGCGCGTACCACGTCCTCGGGCGCGCGGCACTCGAGAAACAGGTGGCGCCCGCCGGCGGCGGTCGCGGCCCCGGCGAGGCGGGCGCGATCGGCGGCGCGGATGAAGGTCGCATCGACGACGACGCCACGGCCGTCGCGCAGGAGCCGCGCGGCTTCGTCGCTGAGGCGCCGATACACCGCGGCGCGGGCATCGGCCGTGTACAGCCCGTCTCCCTGCGGCGCCGGCCCGGCCCGGCCGTCGCTCTTGCGCAGCACGTCGGAGCTGAGCAGGGTGTAGCCGGTGGCCGCCGCGACGGCGGTCGCGACGGTGCTCTTGCCGGTGCCGCTCAGCCCGGCGCAGGCGATCAGTGCCGGGCCCGCGCTGCGCCACGCGCAACGGAGCGCGACGGCGAAATACGCCGCGCTGCGCGCTCGCGCCGCCGTGCGTTCGGGCTCCGGCACCTCCGTCTCGGCGCTCTTCATCCCCTCCACGGCGCCGCGCACGCACGCCCGATAGCACTCGTAGAAGGGGAGCCAGCGCTCGATGCCGGCATCGCCCGTTTCGGCGACGTAGCGCGCCACGAAGGCGCGGGCGAGATCGTCGCGCCCGTGACGCCTGAGGTCCATCGTCGTGAACGCGATCTCGGAGGCGACGTCGTTGCAGCGGAGCGGCTGCGAGAACTCGACGCAGTCGACGACGTAGATGCCGGCGGGAAGCGGGTCGAGCGGCGGCGCCGGGAGCGCCGTGTCGAGGAAGTAGACGTGCTCCGCGTGCAGGTCGCCGTGGCCCTCGCGGACCCGGCCCGCGCGGCCGCGCGCGTCGAGCACGGCGCCGTGACGGCGCAGGAAGCGGGGACCGAGCTGGATGAGCAGCGCGTGCGCCGGCGCCGCGAGGGCGTCGCCGACGAGCGGCGCGGCGAGGTCGAGCGTCTGCCGCCACGTGGCCTCGAGCGCGGCGCTCGTCGCCTGCGCGGCGATCGCGGCGCCGTGCGGCGCGGCCGCGTGGAAGCGCGCGAGGAGCTTCGCCAGCGCGTCGAGCATCTGCGGCCGTACGCCGCCGCCCTCGAGCAACGCCGCCAGCGTCCGCTCCGCGGGGAGCCGGCGCATCCACACGACGTAGTCGACCGTCTCCCCCGTGCCGTCGAGCGCCAGCGTGCCATCCGCCTCGCGCGTGACGCGGCGCACGCCGAGGTACACCTCCGGCGAGAGGCGGCGGTTCAAACGCACCTCCTCGTCGCAGAAGACGCGCCGCGCCGCGAGCGTGCTGAAGTCCAGGAACGGCAGGCGCACGCTCTTCTTCAGCTTGTAGACGAACGGCCCGGCGAGGAAGACGTGCGAGATGTGCGTCTGCACGCGCTCCACCGCCCGCGGACGCTCGCGGTAGAAGGCGGGGTCGCTGAGCGCGGTGACGGTGGCAGCCTGGTCGATCATGATCGGTCCGCCGGCGCGCGCTCGTCGTCGGTCGGGAGGATGAGAAACCCTTCCGGTGCGAGCGCCGTGGCGAGCATCACCTCGTTGATGTCGCGATGCTCACCCCAGGTGCTTGTGTCCTGCGTCATGGAGGCGCGCCAGAAGGCGACGAGCGCATGGCGCAGCGGCAGGAAGGGGGTCAGCGCTGCGAGGAGGGTGTCGCAGCCAGGGCGACGCGGCGGTGCGCCGACGCGCGGCCCTACCATCGACTCCACACCGGCGAGGCCGATCGCGAGGCCGAGCTCGCGAAAGGCGAGGCGACGGACGGCGGGCGCTTCGAGCTCGCCGCGACGCGCCCAGTACTCGAGGCCGCGGTGCGCCGCCGCGAGCAGGCGTTCGAGCAGGTCGCCGGGGAGCGGCGCCCCTTGCCGCGTCAGCTGCTCGACACGGAAGGCGTCGCACAGGAGGCCGCCGATGCCGAGCGGGTCGTCGGTCGCGAGCTCGATGTCGTCGACCATGCTCCCGAACCCGCGCATGGCCTCCACGAGGTCCGGCGGCTCGGCGTGCCGCGATAGCCGCGACGCCGTCGTCCGGAGGTGCGCGCACGTGATGAAGCCGTCCAGCGGATCGTGGTGCCCCATGGTGCCGACGAGCACGCGCGTGCCGTCGATGCTGACCTTCCAGTACATGCGCCGGCGCCCGCTCGCCGGGTCGCGATGGGTGAACGCCGCGTACGCGGCCGCCGCCAGCTCGCGCGCCCAGCGGTTGAACACGGCCTCGCCGGTGTGGCGGGCGACCTGGTCGAGCGCGTGCATCCACTTCGTGAGGTAGTGGAAGTACTGTCCGTCGCGCTCCCATTCGCGCAGCTCGTCGTACGGCTCGGTCGGCCCGCGCTCCGGGTGCGGCTTGCCGATCCGCAGGCCGCCGCGCGTCGGATGCGCCTCGCCGTCGGCCTCGCTCGCGCCGCTGATCCAGCCCGTGCGGGGGTCGTCGCGGCGATGGCGTCCGAGCGCGTGGTGGACACGATCGACGAGTCGCAGGGCGAGATCCCGTTCGTGGCCATCCACGGACGTTCGCGCGAGGCCGAGGAAGTTGCAGACGGCGAACGCGTCGGTCCAGAGATAGCGCCGCCCGCCGCCATCCGAATCGATGGCGGTCCGCGCGGCGAACTGCCGCATCAGCTCGCGGGCCTCGTCCGTCGTGGGCTCGCCCATGACGATGCTCCCGGAGCAAGTGGCGGACCAGTCACCAGGCCGACGGTTCCGTGAAAAGCGAGGTGTTTCCGCAGGCGTCGTTCCCGGGCTTGCGAAACCGCGGCGGCGATTCGCAGGCGTGTGAAGCGCCGTTCCGATCGATGACGCCGCGCTCGCGCACCCGACGGACCCGACTCCGCTTCCGCGTCCGAACGGCAACGTGCTCAGACCTCGCAGTCGAGCGGTGTCTCCGGCCCGTAGGCGCAGAACAAAAGCGGTGCTCGTCTCGCTTCCAAATACGCCGCGCCGATCGTGAAGTGTAGCGAGCGCCGCCGCGTCGCGGCAAGCCGGCGCGGCGAGCCGACCACGGCGTCCGGCGACGACCGGCTGATCGCAAGCCCACGGGGATGCAGAGCACGGGCACGTCGTGCGCGGCGCCGGCCATCACCGTCCCGTCGCGCCTCCTACGTCGGATCGGCGCCCGTGCCGGCCGCCAGCCGGCGCCCGGCTTTGACGAGGCGCCGCGAATGCCCTAGGCGTGCACGATCGAGCCGCCTCGTCTCCGGCCATTCGCAGCATGAGCGAGCAGGCGCCCCGTCTGCGGGCCGGGCCTCGCCCGCTCGAGCGCCGCACGCGCGCACTCGCCGCCATCTTCGTGACCGTCCTGATGTGGGGCTCGAGCGGCGTCGCGATCAAGGTGGCGAGGACGAGCGGCTTGGTGACCGCCCTCTATCGCCTCTGGTTCGCGATTCCGCTGCTGTGGACGACGGCGCTCGTGCCGGCGGTGCGTGCGCGGCTCGACCGGGACTGGCTCCGTGGCTCGATCCTCGGCGGGACGCTCTTCGCCGGACACCAGAATCCTCTACTTCAACGGGCTCAAGCTCACCACCGTCGCCGACATGAACGTCATCGGCGCGTTGCAACCGATCCTCGTGCTGTGGGTCGCCCGGTCGATGTTCGGGGAGCGCGCGACGGCGACCGCCGCGGCGTGGTCTCTCGCCGCGCTCGTCGGCGCCGCGTTCGTCGTCGCCGGCGCGGTATCGGCGCCGGCCTGGAGCGCCGCGGGCGACGCGCTCGCCCTCCTCAACCTGTTCGCGTTCACGGCCTACTTCCTCGCCTCGAAGCGCATCCGCGAGCGGACCGATGCATGGACCTACGTCCTGGGAATGACCACCGTCGCCGGGATCGTGATGCTCGCGGTCTGCCTCGCGACCGGGCAGAAGCTCGGATCCCCGCGCGGCGCCGACTGGGCGATCCTGCTCGCGATCGCCGTCTTCCCCGGAACGCTCGGCCACGTCCTGATGAACTGGGCGCACGCCCACGTCTCGGCGTTCGCGATCTCGATGCTGCTCCTCGGCGTCCCGATCGTCGCCGCGAGCGGCGCCGCGGTGGTGCTCGGCGAGCGCGTGACGGCACTGCAGGTCTTCGGTGGCGCCGTCGTCCTGGTGGCGATCGCGAACGTCGTGCTGCGGATGGATCCCCGCGCCGCCGAGGCGCTCGCCGAGAGCGCCGCTGAGACCGACGCGCCCTGACGGATGCGGCGGGGCCCTGGGGGACCCTCTTGCGCAGAGATTCCCTAGCGTCGGATCGCCGCGCGGAGTAGCGGGAACGGGTCGACCGCGGTCCCTTCCCACCACCCGCTCTCCCGGTCGCGCTTGAAGATGGCGAAGTGGAGGTGCGGGGTGGTGCCGGCGTCGCCGCTGGTTCCGACGTAGCCGAGGACGTCGCCGGCACGGACGGCGGCGCCCTCCCGCAGGTCCTGGGCGTAGCCGTCGAGATGCGCGTAGTAGTAGGTCCAGGCGCCGTCGCCGCTGCGCTGATAGACCGTGAGGCCCCCGGGCACGCTGGCGAAGAGCCGGGCGATCGTGCCGTCGTCCACGGCGAGCACCGGCGTGCCGCGCGGCGCGCCGATGTCGGTCGCCTCGTGACGGTGACCGCCGCGCGTCTCGGCAAACGTGTCGTGGATGGCGGGAAGCGTGAGTCCCGCGATCGGTGTCCGGAGCCGACGGCCGAGGTCCTCGAGAATCCGCGGCGCGAGGGATCGGCGTCGGACGCGGCGTCGGCTGCCGCGCTGCGGCGCCGGCGCCGCCCCCCGTGAGCGCCGCCATGGTCACCACGACGGCGACCCCCACGCGACGACGCCCGCTCATGGCTCGAGGATCACCGGCGTGCCGTACCTCACCATCCGCGACAGCTCCTCGGCGCTCCAGTTGGTGAGGCGGATGCAGCCGTGGGACTGCGTGCGCCCGATCAGCGAGGGCTCGGGCGTGCCGTGGATCCCGTAGTGCTCCTTCGAGAGATCGATCCACACGACGCCGACGGGGTTGTTCGGCCCGGGCGCGATCGCCGCGCCGCGGTCGCCGCGGGGCGCATCCCAGAAGAGGTAGGGGTTGTAGTGGAACGTCGGATTGTGGCCGATGCCTTTGACCTCCCAGGACCCGAGGGGAAGCGGATCGTGGCGGCTGCCGGTCGTCGCCGGATAGCGGGCGCATACCGCGCCGTCGGCATCGATCACCGCAAGGGAGCGATCCGACGCGCTCACCACGACCTCGCCCACCGTGCACGACGGACGGCCGGCGACGTTCGGAACGGTGATCGCGTCGCCCGCATCGGCGATGCGCTTCCCCGGATTGAGCTCGGTGAGCAGCGCCGGCCTCGCGTGGAACTTCTCCCCGAGGGCCTCGAGGAGGGACGCGTACGGGAGCGCGGCGAGCTTCGCCTTGTCCATCATGCGCGCCGGGACGGGCGCGAAGGGTCCGGCCACGTCCTGCGGCGTCAGCACGTAGGAGACCAGCGCCGGCGCCGTGTCGGCGTCCAACGCCGTCCAGGTGGCGTCGTCGATCTCTCCGCTGTCCTGCAGGTGGTGGGCGCGCTGGAATGCCGCCGCGGCGCGCCGCGTCGTCTGGCCGTACGCGCCGTCGATCTCGCCGGGCGAGAAGTGCGCCCGGTCGAGCAGGATCTGCGCGCGCAGGATCGCGGCCCGCGACGCGCGTGGGCGGACGATGTCGCGCACGTCCGGGTCGTTGACCGTGACGGGATCGATCGGCGTCGGGGTCGCCGACGGCGTGGCCGTCGGCGGCGGCGTCAGGGTAGCCGTGCAGGACGGCGGCGCCGTGGCCGGGGTCGCCTGGGGCATGGCGGCCCCGGGCAGCGCGCCGAGGGCGGGGATGCCGAGCAGGGCAATCGCCGCCCGCCGCCGCACCCCCCGCTGCGCCCGCCGGGTCACCCTCGACATTAGAGCGACGAGTCCGCCGACAGTCCACTTCACAGCGACAAGTCCGCCGACAGTCCACTTCGGGCGGCGAAGGGCTACCCTATGTCTTGCGCGGCGCCTTCCCCGATGAGCTTTCTTCGGCTTGCCGCTGCCCCTCACGGTAGTCGGACCAGAAGCGCCGGCGATCGTCCGTCCGATCGGGCTTGTCCGGACGCGGCTCTCCTCGGCGCACCCATCCCCAGCGGCGCGCGAGCGCCTCGCGCAGATCGCTCATGTTCAATTCCCCGAGACGATCCGCATGATCGCTCCTCCTGCTTTCCAGCGGCGTGCTGCGAGCGCTGTCTATCGCGTGGTCGGCGCGGGCGCGCCGAATCTGACGTCGTTGTCGACGGAGCGGACGCCCGGGGTGTCGCGCGCGATCTGCTCGATCGAGTTGCGTGCGCCATCGGTGGCGACCATCCCCGTCAGGTGCACGACCCCGGCCTTGGTATCGACCGCGATCGCCGATCGACTCGACTCCGTATCCGAAGCCAGTCGCGCCTCGACGTCATTGGTGATCGCGACGTCGTTGCGCCGCACGGCCGGTTGTCGGGCCGAGCATCCCACGGTGCCGATCGGGGTCGCGACCGCGAGGATCGCGACGCGCGAGAGTCCGTGCCGTGTTTGCCTTGCCGGTTTCATGGAGCTACCGCCCTTCTGCCGAGAACAGTGGTCTTCTCGGGGATTCCCTGCCGCGGCAACGGTATGGAGGCCGGAGGCTCCGTCGGTCACGGAATCCCTGATCAGAATCCGCGCCGAGCACACGTGAGAGAGAGCTGGTCGCTCCCGGAAGTCGCGCTGTAGGGCTACAACGGGTTCCACTCCACAGTACACCGAACGGCCGGCGGTACAAGGGGAACCGGCGCCGGCGCGATCGCCGTCGGGGCGAGGAGCGTCCAGAGACGCGGCGCCGGGTTGAAGGATGCGGGCGCGCGCGCGTCGACGCTCAAGCCGCGGCGCGCGCACGAGCCCCGGAGCGCGACCGCCCTCCGCCAGCGGAGGGCGCAGTCGGACGCTCCGCGAGGTCGCCCAGGCGCTCGTGGATCTCGAGCAACCGGTAGCGCGTCCTTGGTCCCACCCGTTTCATCATCGCCACCATCTCGTTCTGCAGCTTTCGGATGTCGTCGCTCATGCCGGCCAGCCGTCGCAAGAAGCCTGCCGTCGCCGGGCACGCGCAAGGGCGCGCCGCGCATCATGTAACACATCTGTAACCCTAGACTTGCGAAGCGCCGGCGATGCAATTTTCGCAACCCTGCGAGGCGGTACGGCGCAGGTCTCCGTCAGGAGGCGGTCGCCGGGCGGGTTCCCGATGGGCACGGAAATTGGACTGTTCGGCGATGTGACCGCACGCGTTCATCGGACGCAGCTCGCTGCAGTGACGCCACGTCCATCCGAGGACAGGGTCGCGATGCATGCGCTCGACGCCGAGCTCGCCGGCATCGAGCGTCATCTGCGGCGCGTCGAGGCGCGGCTCGGGCGCCCGCTGGCGTTGGTCGACCCGGATTGGACCGAGAGCGCGCGTAATCTGGTCCACTACACCGCGCTCCGCCAGCTCGACCTGCGCGCGCTGCAGCTCCTCCTGCAGCAGCACGGGCTCTCGTCGCTCGGCCGCTCGGAGAGCTTCGTCATGGCCTCGCTGCTCGAGGTGCGCATGCGCATCGCCGAGAGCGTGCGTGGACGCCGCGAAGGGGGCTCGAGGAGATCTGGCCGACCTCGGCGAACGTCGCGCCGGCGCGCTCTCGTGGCAGATGGCCGAGTTCCTCCTCCACGCCCATACCCGCGCCGCGTTCGGGCCGAAACCCGGCGGCCGCCACGTTGCCGTGATGGTGACGGCGCCGAGCGCCGCCGAGGCGGACCGCGCGTGGCTCGGCCGCCTGATGCGCGCCGGGATGAACGTCCTGCGCATCAACTGCGCGCACGAAGGACCGCCGGAGTGGAGTCGCATCCTGGACGCGCTCGAGGCGGCGCGTCGCGACACCGACCTCGAGTGCCGGGTGTTGATGGATCTCGCCGGTCCCAAGATCCGGACCGGTCCGATCGCGGACGGCGTGCGCGTCGCGACCTGGAAGGTCGAGCACGACGCGCTCGGCAAGGTCGTTGCGCCGGCGCGCGTCGTCGTGCGGCCCGCCAGGCGCGCCGCCGAGCCGGTCGGAGAGCCCGATCCTGCTGCTCGGCGACAAACGGTTCGCGACGATCCGCAAGGGCGATGCGCTGCACTTGCGCGACGCGCGCGGCCGGCACGCGGCGGCTCACCTTCTGCCAGGTCGGGCGCGACGAGGCGGTGGCCGAGATCCGCCGCCGCGCGTACGTCACCGAGCACACACGCTATACGCACCGGCGTGGCACGCGCGTGCTCTGGCGTGGACCCGCCGCTATGGCCGGCGTCCCGGGAAACGCGATCGAGCTCGCGGCCGGGAGACGCGCTCGTGCTCTCGGGTCGCGACCTCGAGGGACGCCCGGCACGCCGCCACAAGGCCGCCAGCATCGCGTGCACCGCGCCGGCGGCACTGAAGGGCGTGCAGGCGGGCCACCGCGTGCTCTTCGACGACGGCAAGATCGAGACCGTCGTCGAGCGGGTCGACGGTCCCGACCTGTACCTGCGGGTGCTCCGGACGTCGCGGCCGCTCGTGAAGCTGCGGGCGGAGAAGGGCATCAACCTGCCGGACAGCCCGCTGCCGATCGGCGCACTCACCGACGAGGATCGCGCCAATCTCGCCTTCGTCGCCGAACATGCCGATCTCGTCGGCCTCTCGTTCGTCCGCAGTTCGGTGGACGTGGCGGCGCTGCACGCGGCGCTCGGGCAACGGGCGATCGGCATCGTCCTCAAGATCGAGACGCGTGCCGGCTTCGAGAATCTGCCGCGCATCCTCCTCGAGGCGATGCGGCGCCCCCCCGTGGCGGTGATGATCGCGCGCGGCGATCTGGCGGTCGAGCTCGGCTTCGAGCGGCTCGCCGAGGTGCAGGAGGAGATCCTCTGGCTCTGCGAGGCTTCGCACGTCCCCGCCATCTGGGCGACACAGGTGCTCGACGGGCTTGCTCGCACCGGCGTGCCGTCGCGTGCCGAGGTGACGGACGCCGCGGCGAGCGTTGCCGCCGAATGCGTGATGCTGAACAAGGGACCGCACGTGGAGGACGCGGTGCGGGCGCTCGTCGACATCCTGCGCCGGATGGAGCGTCACCACTACAAGAAGCGGAGCATCTTCCGGAAGCTACGCGTCTCCGCCTGGACCGAGCCGGGCACCGCGATGCCGGTAGCCGGCTGACGGCGACCGGCCTGTCTCAAATCCACCGTCGACGATGCAGCCAGGTCTTCACGATCTGCGTGAGGACCACGTAGGCGAAGAGCGTGAGCGCCAGCAGGGGCCAGTAGAGGTGCGGCAGGTGCTGCAAGCCGAGGGCGGGGCCGAGCGGCGAGGACGGGAGCCACAGCCCGAGCAGCATGATGCCGACCGTCGTGGCCATGAGCGGCGCGCTCGCGCGACTCTGGAGGAAGGGGATGTGGTTCGTGCGGATGACGTGGATGATGAGGGTCTGCGTCAGCAGCGACTCCACGAACCAGCCGGTCTGGAAGAGCGACGCGCGGCTCGGGTCCCAGCAGTGAAATACGTAGAGCATCATGAAGAAGGTCGTGTAGTCGAAGATCGAGCTGCAGGGGCCGATGAACAGGATGAACCGGGTGAGCTCGTGCATGGACCACGGGCGGGGCGCGGCGATCTGCTCGGGGTCCACGTCGTCGGTGGGAATCGGAACCTGCGAGAAGTCGTAGAGCAGATTGTTGGTGAGAATCTGGATCGGCGCCATCGGCACGAAGGGCAGGAAGGCGCTCGCGCCGAGCACGCTGAACATGTTCCCGAAGTTGGAGCTCGCGCCCATCCGCACGTACTTGAGGATGTTGGCAGAACACCTTGCGGCCCTCGACCACGCCGTCCTGGAGGACCAGGAGGCTCTTCTCCAGCAGGATCATGTCGGCGGACTCCTTGGCGATGTCGACCGCGGTGTCGACCGAGATCCCGACGTCGGCGACGCGCAGCGCCGGCGAATCGTTGATGCCGTCGCCCAGGAACCCGACGACGTGACCGCGGGCCTGCAGGGCCCGGATGACCCGTTGCTTGTGCCCGGGCGACATCCGGGCGAACAGCGTGGCCCGTTCGGCCGCCGCCCCCAAGTCCGCGTCGGTCATCTTCTCGACATGGCTCCCGAGCAGCACGTGCTCGGTGGGGATGCCCACGTCCTGGCAGATCTTCCGGCTCACGAGGTCGTTGTCGCCCGTGAGGACCTTCACCGCGACCCCGAGCCCACTCAGCGCCTTCACCGCGGCCCGCGCGGTCTCCTTCGGCGGATCGAGGAAGGCGACGTACCCCTCGAGCGTCAGGTCGCACTCGTCCTCCTTGGAATACGCGGGCCGCGCCTCGAAATCCCGGTACGCGAGCGCCAGCACGCGGAAGCCCTGGCGGGCGAGGGCGTCGTACGCTTCGCTTAGATCCTCGCGCAGGATCGCCTCCATCGGATTGACGTCGCCGTCGAGCTCGAACTGCGTGCAGCGCGAGAAGATCGCTTCGGGGGCGCCCTTGCAGATGAGCCGGTGCGTGCCCTCCGGCGTCTCGACGACCACGGACATCAGTCGTCTCGTGAAGTCGAACGGGATTTCGTCGATCTTCCGCCAGACGGGGATCCCTGCCTCGGCGTGCACATGCTGGTGCTCGAGCACGGCGCGGTCGAGCACGTTCTTCAGGCCGGTCTGAAAATGGCTGTTCAGATAGGCCAGGACCAGGACCCCGTCGTCGTCTTCCCACCGACGTCGCAATAGCGCTCCAGGATCACGTGGTCCTGCGTCAACGTGCCGGTCTTGTCGGTGCACAGGACATCCATCGCGCCGAGATTCTGGATGGCGTTCAGGCGCTTCACGATGACCTTCTTGCCGCACATCGACAGCGCGCCCCGCGACAGGCAGACGCGTGACGATCATCGGCAGCATCTCGGGCGTCAGGCCGACGGCCACGGCGACGGCGAAGAAGAAGGCCTCCTGCCAGTCGTGCTTCGTCAGGCCGTTGATGACGAAGACCAGCGGGACCATCACCGCGATGAAGCCGATCATCAGCCACGTGAAGCGGGTCACGCCGCGATCGAAGCTCGTCTCCACCGGCGCGCCGGTGAGCGTGCTGGCGATGGTGCCGAGGTACGTGCGTTGGCCGGTCTCGACGACGACGGCGGTCGCCGTCCCGCTCTCGACCGACGTGCCGAGGAAGCAGAGGTTGCGGAACTCGAGCGCCGTCTCGTCGCGCACCTCGCCGGCGGTCTCGAACTTCTCCACCGGCAGGGACTCGCCGGTCAGGCTCGCCTGCGTGATGAAGAGATCTCGACACGCGAGGATGCGGACGTCGGCCGGAATCATGTCGCCCGCGCACAGGTTGACGACATCGCCGGGAACGAGTCGCGCCAGCGACTCCTCGACGGCCGCGCCGCTTCGCAGGACCGTCGCCGTCACGCGGATCATGGCCCGCAGTCGTGCCGCGGCGTCGTTCGCGCGGGCTTCCTGGAAGAAGCGCAGGCCGACGCCGAGCGCGATCATCACCGTCATGACGACGGCGGCACGGGCGTCGCCGGTCAGGAGGGACACGGTCGCCAGCACCGCCAGGAGAAGGACGAGAGGATTCAGGCAGGCGTGTACGAAGAGGCGCAGGCGCGTGTGGCGTTGATCGCTCGCCACGACGTTCGCGCCGTACCGCCCGAGTCGCCGCTCGACCTCGTCTTCCGCCAACCCCTGGGTCGAGGTTCCGAGCCGCGTGAGCGCGGCCGCCGGCTCGGCGACCGCGATCTCCGCGAGCAGCGGCGACACCTCGATCGAGCGGGCGCTGGGCTTCGGACCGCGATGAATGTTCCGGGGCAGCATTCGGCGAAGTGTCGCGCAGTCGGTGGAAAAGGAAAAGGTGCCGGCGGTCGGGGCGCGGCATCGGTCCGTGTCTGTGGCGGGATGGTCTGGAAAGGCCTATGTTTCCTCTTGAACGAGAGGTCAGGTGGCGCGGGTCAGCGTCGCCAGAGGAGAGAGCGCGATGTCGTTTCATGTCAACATCGTTCAGAGGACGAGGGAGAACCGGAACTTCCGAACCGTCCTGTTCACGGGAGGGCGGAGCCAATTGGTCGTCATGCGTATTCCGCCCGGCGGCGAGGTCGGGCTGGAGACGCATCCGTACGTCGAGCAGACGCTGTTCTTTCTGAGCGGCCGCGGCATCGCCACGCTCGATGGCAGGGAGCAGCCGATTGCGGCCGGCGACGCCCTCGTCGTCACCCCGGGCGCGGCGCACAACGTGGTGAATACCGGCAGTGAGCCGCTGGAGATCTACACGGTCTACGCGCCACCGAACCACCTGGAAGGGCGTGTGCATGCGACCAAGGCGGACGCGGACGCGGACGTGGCGGACGAAGCGTTCGGCGACGCCGTGCGGTAGACTGCGGGAGGAGACGGCCGATGCGCGCCCCCCGTCGCAACAGACGTAGTGGTCGCTGCCGTCGAATGCGATAATGGCCGAACGGGGGAATTCCGAGATTGTCTGGCAGTGATATCGAGGGATGCTACCGAGCCGTCTTCGAGCAGGCCGCGGTCGGCATAGCCCGGGTGGCGCCGGATGGGCGCTTCATCGAGGTGAACGACCGCTTCTGCGAGATCACCGGATATGACCGCGAGCGACTCCTGCATGCCGACTTCCAACGGATTACGCATCCCGACGATCTCGTGGATGACCTTGCCAACGTGAATCGGCTTCTCGCCGGCGAGATCACCTCGTACGTGATCGAGAAGCGTTACGTGCGTCCGGCTGGAGAGATCGTGTGGGTGACGCTGTCCGTCGGGTTGGTCCGCGACCGCGATGGACGCCCGACGAATTTCGTCTCCGTCGTGCAGGACATCAGCGACCGGAGACACGCGGCCCGAATGCTGGTCGAATACTCGGAGCGACTGGCGCACCTTTCGCACCGACTACTGTCCGTCCAGGAAGAAGAGCGCCGGGCTTTGGCGCGTGAGCTTCACGATCACGTCGGACAGCAACTCGCCGCGCTCAAGCTGAATCTAGAGATGCTGCGCCGCTCTCACCCCGAGCTCGCCGAGGAGCGGCGATTGGCCGACTCCGTGGCGATCACGGACGAGGTCATGAGCCAGATCGGCGACACGGCGCTCGATCTGCGGCCCGCGATCTTGGACGACCTCGGACTATCGTCCGCAGTGCGCTGGTACGCCCGGCAACAGGAGAAACGCTCGGGTCTCCAGATCATGGTACGGGCAGAGGTCGAGCAACGGCTGCCGGATCCGATCGAGACGGCTGCGTTCCGCATCGTCCAGGAGGCGGTCAACAACGCGATCCGGCACGGTGGGGGTGGCGCGCATATCCGGGTCGAGCTCGCGGCCGATCGTCAGTGGCTCTCCCTCGACATCAGCGACGACGGCTGCGGGTTCAATCCCGACGCGCGCACAACGTCCGACGGCCAGCCTCGCGGCATGGGCCTCCTCAGCATGCGTGAACGCGTCGAGCTGCTCGGCGGTTCCTTCCGGCTTCGTGCCGCGCCCGGAGCAGGCGCGTCCATAGCGGCGCGCCTACCTCTCGTCTAGCGGGTATCTGGCTGGGAGGTTGCATCCGCGTCGGACGCCAACACCTCTCCCAGGTCCGAGGGCGGGACACCCGTGATGCGCGCGATCTCGTCGAGGGCGGAGACCACGACGTGGCGCTGCTCGTCGAGCGCCGCGGGATCGGCCGCCGCGTCGCTGCCATGGCGGATGGCGCGGAGCGCGGACCGTAGCCGCAGCACGGTATCGGTCAGCTGGTCGTAGTCGCGGGGCAGCAGCTCGCGACCCATGGGTTTACCTTCGAGCGCGCGTTCCAGGAGCTGCCGCGTCGCCCTGCGTGACAGCGCGTCATGCTCGGCCGGCCCGACGTTCGCCGCCGCCGCATCCGGGACCGTGGCCGTGGAGTGCGGCCGGATGTCCGCGGCGCCCACGCCGGACAGTGGTCGTCCGACTGCCAGTGCCGGCGTCCACGCCGCGGGCGGTGGCGCCGCCCGCGGGAGGCTCTCCGACCGCGGGCGGGGCGACCGCGCGATCCACAGGTACGCGGATACTCCGGCCGCTAGCGAGAGACCGAAGAGCGCCGCGAGCCGCGTCGTCGTCGCTAGCCGGGACACGTGACGGCGCCCCTTGGCAGCGCTACGGCATCTGTGGCGTGCGGACGAATGGCTTCAGCGGCCGTTCGCGCGAGCGCCAGCCGCGGTGCGCGGTGGTGCGGGGATCTCGAGCGTACGGAGCGGCAGCCCGGGAGGCGCCATGTCGGGTGGAACGATGCCGTCGTCCGGCAGCGCCACCGGTCGCCCGTCGGCATCGACGAACTTGTAGTCGGGCGAGAACATCAAGATCGCCTCGAGCCGCTGCCCGTCGTCGGTCGTCTGGTAGTGGCGCACGTAGCCCTCGGGGAGCTGGAAATCGTCGGGAACGACGAGTCCGGTCTTGATGGGGTCCGTGCCCTTCGGCGGAAAGGCGGCGAGGCCCCGCGTCTCGCCGCTCGCCCTCAACCCTTCGATCACGTCCTGCGCCATGCTCTCCACGCGCCGTTGCTCTCGTTCGGCCGCCGCCGACTCCAGTGCTCGATCCTGTGGGTGATCGGCCGCGGGCATCGCCGGCGGCTGATTCGTCGTCGCGGCGCCCCCGGTCGACGTCCGACGCGGAGGTTTCGCGGCGTGCTCGACGTGACCGGCGGGCACCGGCGGGAGGGCGCGGACGGGTATGACGGGGTGGGGTGCCACGCGGGGCGGTTCGGCGGCAGCGAGCGCGGCCGGTTGGGAAGCCGGCGTTGCGGGCTCGCGCCGCAGCAGGAGGACGGCGGCCGCACTGAACCCGACGACGAGCACGGCGGCGGTCACGAGGATCACGCCGACGAGCCGCGCCGGAGCCATTCGGCGTCCGTCATGGTTCTCGAATACGCGAACACCGTCGGCGTCGACGGGAGGCTTGCGGGAGTCGCTGTTCATCGAGAATCTGGAGGCTATCGGAGATCCCTCTTTCGGTAAAGATGAAACGACGGACGAGCGCATGATCGCGTGGCGCGGGCCGTGCGTCCGCGGGTGTTGCGGGAGACGACGTTGCGACGTACATCGTCCACCGATCGATGAAGACGCCGGCCATCGCGCACTCCCGGTCCTCGCGGCTCGCCGCGGCCGTCCTCGTTGCGATCAGCCGGGGAAGTCCGTTGGTGTTGTTGGCGCTCCTCCTCTTCTTCGATACCCGACTCGGCAATCAGCTCAGATTGATGCGCACCTTCGCCGGCGTCTGTCTCGGCCCAGGACTCGCGGCGTGGCTGTTGGAACGGGCCTTCGCGGCGGTCGTTCTGGTCGAGGGGGCGACGCTCGTGCTGCAGCGCCGCGGTCAGCGCGTCGAGATACCCTGTGACGCGATCGACCGCGTCGTCCCGTGGGGGATCCCATTGCCTGCGTGCGGGCTGTGGCTTCGCCTGAAGTCGGGCCGGCGGTTCCCCTACGGATTGCAAGTGCCGGATCCGGTCGCGCTGATCGACGCGCTCGCGGATGCCGGTGCCCCGGAGCATCTGCGGGCCGCGTCCGGGCATCCGGCGACGCTCTACGCGCGATCCACGTCCGGCCCGTCCCGACGCTGGTATCATCCGGTCCTCAAGTTCCCGGTGTTCGCGCTCGTGCCGACGCTGCCGCTCTTCCGGCTGCACCAGTGGATCGCCTACGGCGGCACCTTCGGCGAGTACTACGACTATGGATGGCAGGCGTACCTGCTCGCATTCGCCCTCTATTGGGGCACGTTCACCATCTACCTCATACTCTACGCTGCCGTCCTCCGTGCGGTCGCCGAGACGCTGGTCTTCGCGACGGCATGGCTCGTCCCCGTGCGAGTGGAGGCCGTCCGGCGGGCCGCCGAGAGCGCGTACCGGCTCTTCTACTACGGTGCCGTTCCCGTGGTCCTGCTCCGCTATCTCCTGTCGGGATCCGGATGAAGCCTACGCCGGTCCGCCCAGGCGCAGATCGCGGCTCAGGGACGCATCGCGGCGCACGTGCCAGATGTTCTGATCCAGATAGTAGTGGTGGAGCGCGAACCCCCACAGGAACGCTACGCCCAGGTCGCTCCCCGTGAGGCCTGCCGGGAGCGCGATCTCCTGCGCGCCCATGTCGCAGCCAGGCCACGCGCTGAACGCGCAGCCGAGGAGCACGCGGTAGGCGATGGTGAAGAGCAGCCCGGCACCGAGAAAGAGCCACAAGCTGCGCGCGAAGAGCGGGGCGGCACGCCGCCGGCGATTCGCGTCGTCGAGCCGGTTCCGCTGGAAGAACCACACGAGCGCGAGGTACTGGACGTTGTGGAACGAGGTGACGATCGGGAAGACGGCCTCGTACTCGATGCGCGTCGCCACGGCGGGTGAGAAGAGCACGGCCGAGACCGAGATGGCGGCCGACAGGAAGAGCAGCTTGGTGCCGTTGAGCGGACGCCCGCTGGACATGCGAACGATCTGCCGCCCGGCAAGCGCCAGGACCGCGGCCAGGACGAGGGTCCAGGCCGCGACCGACGCCGATTGCGCCCACTCCGGCGGCGCGTCGACGCCGATCATCGCGAGCGCCCGGGGATTGACGACCAGGAAGCTGACGAGGGGCGCGAGCAGGCCCACGTAGAGGACGATCCCGTCGAAACGGTCGTCGGTGCGGTCGGTGTCGCCCGCCTTCTTCTTGTAGAGCACCATCACGCCGTAGTGTTGGCGCACCACGTGCCAGTAGGCCCACGCCGTGCAGAACGCGAGGAAGACGTCGTAGGGGAGGCGGCGGCCCGCGACGACCGACAACCCTACGGTCGCGGGCCCGAGCGCGAAGAAGGCGAGGCTGCCGCGCAGGAGTCGCGAGCGCGCGGCGCGTTCGTCGTGGTCGAAATAGGTGCGGGACAGCGTCGCGAACACGTGCGGGCCGTCGATCGCGAGGACCCAGGCGGCGTAGATCGTGACCGCGGCGACGCCCAGGAAGAGGTGCGCGGCGAGGAGGCCATAGGCGACGAGCGCGCCGCCGATCAGGCAGGTGAGATCGCTCGTGCGGCCGATGATCCAGGCCGGCGCGACCGGGCGCGCGGGCTCGGGGGCGAGGCCAATCGCGGGAGCGGCCATGGGCCGGAGTCAGGGTGGGGGGAAGAAACGGCGGCGGGGACGTTCGTCCCCGCCGCCGTCGGCTTCGTCGGGTTACCCGATCGCTACTTGTCGAACCTGAAGCGCGCGATCTGGGTCGTGCCGTTGTCGAGCTCGAGCAGCAGCTCGTAGCACTTGTTCGCGAACGTCTTGTCCGTCTTCCAGTTGTAGTGGTACTCGTTGCTGCCCGTGTCGTAGGTGAGGCCCGACGCCCCCGGGGTGTCGCTCCCCATCGGATCTTCCGGCGCGTTGCTGGTGCAGTTGATCTGGCGAATCCGCAGCGGGTTGTACAGCACGGCGGACAGCCGGCTGACGAATCCCCCCGAGCAGAGCGGCAACTTCCACTTGATCGGGTAGGTGCGGCCCGAGTTGCCGACGTTCACCGTGGGGAGGTTGTCGACCGGGGAAAGGAAGCCGCTGAAGCCGTAGACGGGCGGCCCGCCGTGGCAGGTGCCGCCGCCGCACACGTCGGGCGCCGTGCACGAGTTGCCGTCGCTGCAGGGCGCGGTGTTGTTGGCGTTCACGCAGCCGCTTGCCGGATTGCAGGTGTCGTCGGTGCAGACGTTGCCGTCGTTGCAGTCGAGCGGCGCGCCGCCGACGCACGTCCCCGCGGCGCAGGTGTCGTTCGTCGTGCAGGCGTTGCCGTCGTTGCAGGGGGCCGTGTTGTTCGTGTTCACGCACCCGCTTTCCGGGTTGCAACTGTCGTCGGTGCACCCGTTGCCGTCGTTGCAGTTGAGCGGCGCGCCGCCGACGCACGTCCCCGCGGCGCAGGTGTCGTTCGTCGTGCAGGCGTTGCCGTCGTCGCACGATGCCGTGTTGTTGGTGTGCGTGCAGCCGGTCGACGGATCGCACGAATCGTCGGTGCAGGGATTGCCGTCGTCGCAGTTGGCCGGCGACCCGCCGCACGTGTTGGCGCCATCGCAGACGTCGTCGACGGTGCAGGCATTGCCGTCGTCACAGGAGGTCCCGGCCGGCTCGGGGTTGCAGGTGGTCGAGCAGCAGCTCGGGAACGTACCGTTGTCGTCGCCTTCGTCGCATGCCTCCGTGCCGTGGATCTCGCTGTCGCCGCAGATCGGCGCGCACATCGACGGCTCGCCCGAGCAGCTCCAGCCCTCCTCCACGGTGCACGCCGACGAGCATCCGTCATCGGCGTCCAGGTTGCCGTCGTCGCAGCCCTCGCCGCTGACGATGAGGCCGTCACCACAGATGGTCTCGCACGTCGACGGGTGGCCCATGCAGCTGAATCCGGGCTCGACCGTGCACGTCGCCGAGCAGCCGTCACCGGCGGTGACGTTGCCGTCGTCGCACTGCTCCGGGCCGGTGACCAGGTTGTCGCCGCAGACCGGCGCGCACATCGACGGCGAGCCGCTGCACGCATAGCCAGGCTCCACCGCGCACGCGGCGGAGCAGCCATCGCCGGCGACGGTGTTGCCGTCGTCGCACGCCTCGGGGGCCGCCGTGCCCGACGGCAACCAGGCGGTCTCGACCGCACCGTTGCCGCAGGTGACCGGGGTGAAGGTGCAGGTGGGGTCGAGCATCCAGCCCATCCGGTCGTGCCCGTTCTGGTTCCAGTGCGGGTTCATCCCGTCCGGATAGGGCCCGGCAGTGGGGAACAGGACCGCGTTGTTGCCCCCGGGCGTCGTGAGGAACGTCGACGCCGTCGCGCCCTCGAACGTCGGATGCGTGTCGTCCGACTGGATGTAGTCGAAGCTCGTCGTCGTGTTGACGAGCTTGAAGTTGGCATCACGCAGGGTCGCACGCAGAGAGACGATCCGGGCCTTGTAGTCGTCCAGCGACTCTCCCGGTATGTAGCGGATGGCGTCGGAGTCGTTCAGCCCGTCGCCGTCCGAGTCGTAGTCGCGCGCCATGTAGGTGGCGAACGAGTCCGCGCACTGGAAGCCGTTGTCGGCGGCGAGCTTGCACGTCCACCAGTTGCTCTCCGCGAGCCGCGGCAAGAAGAGCGTCTGCATGTTGACGCGATTGCCGTTCGCCGGATCGCCGTTCACCGGGTCGGTGCACGTGCTGAAGCTGTTGTCGGCGTTGAAGCCTGGATAGTAGAGGTTGGAGACGATCTTCAGTCTCGTGTTCGCGTTGGCGAAGGTGTTGATGTTCTGCATCGCGAGCTGCGTGAAGTTCTTGCAGTTGTTGAACGCGGTGTTGAGGCCGGTGTAGTTGCACGTGCCGCTCGCGCTCTTGAAGCTGGAGCGCGCCTGCAGGTAGTCGTTGCCGCACATCTCGAAGGTCACGATCCGGGTGCTGGCGTCCTGCATGAACGCGCGATCGGTCGACGAGTTGATGCGGTTGTAGATGTCGGACGCCACTCCACCCGATTGGCAGCGGCGATGGACCTGCACGTTCTGCCCGAGCAGGGCCGCGCAGTACTCACCGGCCACGTACGGCGCGGCGCGCCGGGCGACGGTCGTGGCGCCGGTGTAGCCGGCGAAGATCGAGTCGCCGTAGGCGACGATGCGCAGCGTCTGCGTCGCGCCCGGGCGGGTCACGGTCCACGAGGAGTTCTGGGCGATCGTCGTCGCACCCGCGCCACCGGCAAGTAGTACGGTCACTGCTACCACGACGCCCGATAGGGCGCCGGACATCCCGAGCTTTCGCATAAATCCTCCTCGCTACCGTGGAAACGCTTGTGCCGCGCACGGACTGTGGCGGCGCCAGCGAGGCGTATAGAGGAGGGTAGGCCCGCGCGCATCCAGCGCGAGGGGGAAATCGCCTACGACTTTCGGGGGGGTGTGCCGGGGTGCTGCTCCCCGGATGCGGGGTGCAGCGCGACGAGCCCGGCGCGTAGCGCGTGCAGCGCGAGCTCCACCCGATCGCGGACCCCGAGCTTGCCGAACACGTTGCTCAGGTGCGCTTTGACGGTCTCCTCGCTGATGAAGAGACGTCGGGCGATGTCGGCGTTCTTCAGGCCGGTCGCGACGAAGCGCACCACCTCGAGCTCGCGCGGCGTCAGGCGTTGGCCGTGGGCCGCATGGGCCGCGCCGGTGAACCGCGCTTGCAGCGCCGGCGGCATCCAGACGTCGCCCGCCATGACCGCGCGCACCGCGTCGAGCAACGTCTCGATCGCGAAGCGCTTGAACACGACGCCGCGCGCGCCCGCGCGCATGGCGATCATCGGCTCGTCCGAGTACTCGTTCGCGGTGACGACGATGACCGGGAGGCGCGCCACGAGCGTGGGCAGATCGTGGATGGCCGCCCGTTCCATCTGGAGGTCGAGGAGCAGGACGTCGCTGGGCGCGCGGGCGAGCAGGTCGGCGATGCCGTCGACCCGATCCGTCTCCCCGACGACGACGACATCGTCGCGGCCCTTGAGCAGCGCTTTCAGGCCCTGGCGAAACAGCGCGTGGTCGTCCGCGATCGCGATCCGGATCGGTGCGCCCATGGGCTCATGCCGCCGGCAGGGAGATCGTGATGTGCGCTCCCGCCTTCTCCCGCTCCCCCAGCACGAGGGACCCGCCGAGCTCGGTCACGCGGGACAGGATCGACCAGGGCCGCTGCGCCTCGTCGGCGAAGCCGCGCCCGTCGTCGTCGATCGAGATCGCGACGCGGCCGCCGTCGCAGCCGGCGTGGATGACCGCCGCGTGCGCGTCCGCGTGACGCCGGACGTTGGTGACGCCCTCGCGCACGATCCGCAGCACCTGGTCGACGAGCGCCCCGGACGCGTCGAGATCGACGTGCACCCGAATGCGCGGATCGGTCGCGTCGGTCGCGTCGCCGGGAGCGCTCAGCCCGGCGAGCGAGCGCAGGTACGCCCGCAGCTCGTCGTGCTCGCTGTTGACGCTGTCCTGGAGCTCGCGCAGATCGCTCATCAGCTCGTCGGTCCGACCGCTGCGCGCGAGATTCCGGCAGCTCTCGAGCTGAAGATTCACCGCCGAAAGCACCTGCGCGCACCCGTCGTGGAGATCGCGCGCGATCCGCAGCCTGTCTTCGCTGGCCGCCAGCGCGCGCACCTCGGACTCGAGGCGTTGGCGCTCTTCGCCGAGGTAGCCGACGAGATAGCCGACGATCATCAGATACACCGGCCGCATGACGTAGAAGAGCCCGCCGCCGGGCGTCCATGCGAGGATCATGGCGAACCAGAGGCCGAGGCTGGCGCCGGTGACGAGCAACGTGCGCCGCAGCCCCCACCGGACGCCGCTCTCGACGATCGCGAACGTGAAGAACGGCGTGAAGAGGCTGCTCCGCCCCTCGGTCACGAACGCGACGGCGGCAGCGAAACAGACGTCCGTCGAGGTGGTGATCCACGTGAAGCGCGCCGGCGAGATGATCCGGTAGCGGAACACCAGGTATGCCGCCGCGCTGTAGAGCAAGTGCAGGAGGATGGTGTGCAGGAAGTCCGGGTCCAGCGGATAGGGGCTGCCCATGATCGTGAGCCACGGGTTCATCTCCGGCTGCAGCGGATCGAGCAGTACGGCGAGCGCGACCGCGGCGGAGAAGATGAGGCGACAACGCGCAATCTTCTCTTCCATTGAAGGCAACGGGGCGTGCGGCACGATCGGGTCCTCCACTGCGCAACTGATTGAACGGGCTGGAGTTCGGAGCTTACTCGATCGTGGTTCCGGAACACAACGACGAAGCGCGGTTCTGCCGCGGCCGCTTGCGATGGGCACGGAGCGCGGGGCCTGGGCTCGCATTGGGTGGAGTGGTCGTGCTACGGCTCGGGTCGGGTCGACTGGCAGAGGAGGTGCTATGAGATCGACGGTCCTCGAAAAATACGGGAGGCTGCTGGCGGTCGCGGCGATCGCGGTCGTCGCGGGCGCGACGACCGCGTGGGCGGGCGCTGCCGAGGGCAAGGGCGTGTATGAGACGCATTGCAAGACATGCCACAGCGTCGCGGGCGAGGGCGGCAAGATGGCGAGCATGGGCGGGCCGCTCGACGGCATCGCGGCGACGCACGACGAGGCGTGGCTCAAGGCCTACATCGCCGATCCGAAGTCGAAGGTCCCGGCTTCGAAGATGCCGAAGCTCAAGCTCTCGGAGGAGCAGCTCAGCGACGTCGTCGCGTTCCTCATGACCCTGAAGGAGCCGGCCGCGAAGAAATAGCGGGCATCGCGATGGTCGACGTGTCACGGCCGGCGGTGCCGGTGTCCAAGGCCCATGGCGGCGAGCAGGGGGGGCGACGATGGCGGCGGCGTCCACTACGCAGCTACAGGTTCCTATCGATTTCTTGTCGACGGTGCAGTCGATCTACGCCGGCTCGAACGAGATCATGAAGGGGATCGTCGCCCGCCGGTCGGGTCCTGGGTGAGCGGGTCGGAGCGGCGGGTGGAGACCGACGCGAAGGCGGACATCAGCCGGCGCCGCGTGCTCGACGCGCTCCTCTCGGGCAGCGTGCTCGCCTTCCTCGGCGCGATCGTCTACCCGGTGACGCGCTACCTCGTGCCGCCGAAGACACGGGAGGTATTGGCGAACAACGTCGTCGCGGCCACGGTCTCCGAGGTGGCGCCGAACGCGGGCAAGGTGTTTCGCTTCGGCTCCACTCCCGGCATCGTCGTCCGGCTGCCCTCGGGGGAGTGGCGCGCGTTCTCGGCGGTGTGCACGCACCTCGGCTGCACCGTCCAGTTTCGCCCCGACCTCGAACGCCTCTGGTGCCCGTGTCACAACGGCCAGTTCGACCTGGCCGGAAAGAACGTCGCCGGCCCGCCGCCGGCGCCGCTCGAGGCCTACGACGTCGCGGTCAAGGGAGATGACGTTGTCGTCTCGCGGCGCGGCTAGCCCGGATCTCGCGCCGCCGGGCCGGGTGCGGTCCGGTCTCGCCGGCTGGCTCGACGAACGCCTCGGGATCAGCGCCCTCGTCGAGTTCCTGCGTCACAAGACGGTCCCGCTCGAGGGGCACACCATCTGGTACTACTTCGGGGGCGTATCGCTCTTCCTCTTCGGCGTACAGGTCGCGACCGGCCTCCTCCTGCTCTTCTACTACAAGCCGACGACCGACAACGCCTACGAGAGCGTCCAGTTCATCGTCACCGAGGTGCCGTTCGGGTGGCTGATCCGCTCGCTGCATTCGTGGTCGGCGAACCTGATGGTGTTCGCCGTCTTCGTGCACATGTTCAGCGTCTACTTCCTCAAGGCGTATCGGCCGCCGCGCGAGCTGACCTGGATGACGGGCATGGTGCTGCTCGGGCTGACGATGACCTTCGGGTTCTCCGGCTACCTCCTGCCATGGAACCGGCTGGCGTTCTTCGCCACCAAGGTGGGCACCGACATCGCCGGCCTCGTGCCGGTGATCGGTCCTCCGATGGCGCGCCTGCTCCGCGGGGGCGACCAGGTGAGCGGCGCCACGCTGACGCGCTTCTTCGGCTTCCATGTCGCCATGCTGCCGGCGGCGTTCAGCGCCGTGCTGCTGATCCACGTGCTGCTGATCCAGCGGCAGGGCATGAGCGAGTCGATCGCACCCCGCGCCGAGCGGCGCCGCCGGGGGATGCCGTTCTTCCCCGGATTCGTCCTTCGCGACGCGATCCTGTGGCTCGGCGTTCTCGCGGTGCTGCTCGCGCTCTGCACCTTCGCGCCCTGGGAGCTCGGCGAGAAGGCGGATCCGTTCGCCTCGGCGCCCGCGTTCATCCGGCCCGAGTGGTATTTCACCTTCCTCTCGCAGAGCCTGAAGTACGTGCCCGCCAAGATTCTCGGTATCGACGGCGACGTCGTGGGGATCTGTATCGTCATGGCGGGCGCGGCGTTCCTGTTCTTCGTGCCCTTCCTCGACCGCCGCGCCGCGCGCGGCGAGCGCAGCCCGCTCTTCACGCTGATCGGCGTCGTGATCGTCGTCTTCATGCTGACGATGGTCACCCTGGCGTATGTCAAACCGTACTAGCGAGCGCCCGATCGCGCGGCGCGCGCTGCTGCTCGCGTGCTGCGCGCTGGCCCTCGCCGGCGCGCGGCCGTCCAGGGCGGCGTCCCTCCCAGCGGCGCCCGCCGCCGCCGAGGCATCTCCCGCCGCCGCGGAGGAGTCGTGCGTCGCCTGTCACGGCACGCTACCGGACAGCCTCGGCGCGCCGGTCGCGGACATGCGGCACGACATCCACGCCGACAAGGGCATCTCGTGCGCCGACTGCCACGGCGGCGATCCGACCCGGATGGACATGAGCGCGATGGCCCCGGAAACCGGATTCCACGGCAAGCCGACGCACGAGGAGATTCCGGCGTTCTGCGGACGCTGTCACGCCGACGCGGCCTACATGCGCCGCTTCGACCCGCGCCTCCCGACCGATCAACTGCCGCAGTACTGGACGAGCGTGCACGGCCAGCGGCTGAAGCAGGGCGACCAGAAGGTGGCCACCTGCGTGAGCTGCCACCACGCCCACGGCGTGCTGCCCCCCGACCACTCGCAGTCGCCGGTCTTTCCCGCCAACGTGCCCGAAACCTGCGGGCACTGCCACAGCAACCCCCAGTACATGGCCGAGTACAAGATCCCGACCGACCAGGAGGAGAAGTTCAAGCGCAGCGTCCACGGCGAGATGCTGCTGGTGAAGCGGGACTCCTCCGCGCCGGCGTGCAACGATTGCCACGGCAACCACGGCGCGTTTCCCCCGGGTGCGACGTCGATCGCGGCGGTGTGTGGCCAATGCCACGCGAACAATGCCGCGCTCTTCACCAAGAGCCCGCATCGCCCGGCGTTCGACCGGCTCGGGCTTCCGGAATGCGTGACCTGCCACGGCAATCACGAGATCCAGCACGCCAGTGACGACATGCTCGGCGCTCAGGACGGTGCCGTCTGCGCGCGCTGCCACGAGCCCGGCAGCCCCGGTTCGCGCGCTGCCGCGCAGATGCATGACGCGACCATCCGCTTGAAGACGGTCATCGCCGAAACGAGGGCGATGCTGACGAAGGCGAGCGCGATGGGCATGGAGGTGAGCGACGCGCAGTACACCTTCCGCCAGGACGTCGAGCCGCAGCTGATCAAGGTCCGCACCGAGACCCACCTCGCCGACCCCGGGCGCGTCTCGGCGCAGGTCGACGAGGCGATCGCGGCCGCCACCGCCAGCGAGGCCGCGGCGCGCGCCACGCTCGCCGAGGCGTGGGCGCGCCGGCGGAATCTCCTGGTCCCGGTCGGCCTGATCGCCCTCCTGATGCTGCTGCTCTACGCCAAGCTCCGGCAGCTCGAGCGGCGGGATGCGGACGAGCAACGCGAGCCGCCCGAGCCGGGGCGGGGCTGACGGCCCCGGCGCCGAGGGGATCGCGGTCGGCCGCAGACGCTAGTGCGCCAGCGCGGGGACGAACTTGTCGGTCGTTGCCCGTGTCCGCCAGCCGCCCGTGTCGGGCGCCGCGTGGCAGGTGCGGCAGACCTCGTCGTCGCGCGTCGGATAGCGGAGCAGCGCGCCGAGGCGTGCGCTCGGTGCGCGGAGCTCTGTGCCTTTCGGCAGCTCTTGCGCCCCGACGAGCGCCTGCGTCCTCGCCGTGACGTCCGCCTTGTAGACCGTTCTCCCCGCGATGACGCCCTGGGGGTGGGGATCGTGGCACGTGAAGCACGCGATCTTCCCGTTCTCGTCGCCGAGGTGCCCGCCCGCGTCCTTCCCCAGGTGCTGCTTGGTGCCGGCATGCTCGAACTCGCTGTGGCACGTGACGCAGACCGCCGACGGCGCGGCGTCGAGCAGATAGTCGCGGGCGTGCTCGCCGGCCGGCGGCACACGCGTGTGGCACTCCACGCAGACCGACTGGTCGTCGACCATGCGCGCGTGCGGACTGACGTCCACGTCCTCGCCCTCGGCGAACGCGGCGCCGGGGGCGAGCGCCCACGCGAACGCGAGCACGACCGCGACCAGCGCCCTAGTGCTCATAGCCGCCCTTCGCATGGCATCCCTCGCAGAAGCTCGGCGCATGGCATTGCCCGCACGCCATCGGATTCGCCCGCGCCTCGATGCCGTGCACGAACCGGAAGTTCCGGTCATGGTAGGTCCGCACCGTCTCGTCGCGCCGCTTGTGGCAGTCCTGGCAGTACGTCGGCCGATGGCAGCTCTCGCAGCTCCCGCTGTCGGCCTTGGCGTACACCGAGTGGCGCTTCAGCCAGTCGAAGTTGTGATTGGCCGGCTCGATGGCGCCGACGTCGACGTGGCAAAGGCTGCAGCGGTCGGGCGCGGTGTTGCCCGCCTGCGGATTGTAGTGGCAGACGTGGCACGCCTCCTTGCCGGGAAGGAAGGCGACGCTCGAGGCCTTGATCGCTTCCGCCGCGTCCTTGGCGTTCTCGATCCCCACGGCGGCCTTGTGGCAGGCGATGCACTGGAACTGCTCGCGTGCGAAGACGTCCTTGTGCACCTCATGGGAGAACGTGCGCATGGGGGTCGCGGGCCGCTCGGCGTTCCAGCCCCATCCGGCGTTGAGCTCCCGATTCCTGCACCCCTGCTGCAGGAGAACGATGAGGCACAGGAGGAGGATGCGCACCACGGTCACGACGCTAGCCCCTGCTGAAGTAGTAGCTGATCCCGAAGTTGCCGCGCACGTCGTGCTCGAAGTCGGGGTTGGTGTTGAACTCGACCTCGGCGAGGAGCGAGACGCTCCGCGCCACCAGGTACTGCGTGCCGACGATGTAGGAGTAGGCGTTGCCGCTCTGCCGGGTGAGGCTGTCGAAGTTGGCGAAGGCGAATATCGCGTGCAGCTCGAGGCCACGCAGGACCTCCTCGGAGACGCCGCAGTTGACACCGATCGCCCGATCCCTGCCCTGCCCCTCGATCAGATAGAGGCCGTTGAACGCCTTGAGGCCGAGCCGCTGCCAGAGGTTCCAGGTGAGCCCGGTCTTCCAGATATTGCCGTTCGAGGAGTGGCCGTCGAGCTTGTCGTAGGTCGCGAACGAGTAGCTCGTCGCGGCGTCGAGGTAGGTCGTGACGTGGTACGTGAGCCCGAGGCGCGCCTCCTGGAGGCGGCTCACCGAGAAGACGTCGAAGATCCGGTCCTGCAGGAACGCGTCGCGGGTCTTGTCGGGCTTGTAGGTGTCGTACTCGATGTTGATGTAGAGCGGCCGCGCCACGCTGAGGCCGAACCCGGCGTTGAAGAACGCCGGGTTGGCCTGCGCGATGTCGAGCTCGAGGCGGCTATAGAAATCGGCGAAATCGGTGTACGGCACGACCCGGTTGAACGAGACGTCGAGCAGGTGTCGCGGCGCGGTGTCGTTCGGGGCGGTCGCCTGGTAGCCGATCGAGACGAGCGAGCCGAGGAGCCGGCTGGTGCGTAGCTTGGCGCCGATGACCCCGAAGCTGTGGTCGGGCTGCTCGGGATGGGGCTGCAGGTCGGCGTGCTGGTAGCCGCCGTAGCCGATCAGCTCGACGCCGTCGAGCGGCCGCCCCTTTACGACGGCGCCATCGAGGAGCGTGAAGTTCTCGCCCTCGGTGAGGATCTGGCGGCCGGCGCGCACCTCGAGCCGCCGCCCGAGGGCCTGGTAGTCGACGGAGGCGTTGTAGACGTCGAAGGTCGCCGAGTCGCCGTAGGCGACCTCGTGCGCGCGCAGGAAGGTGTTCAGCGAGAGATTGTGCTTCGGGTCGGCCGCGCTGAGGTCGAGGTACTGGTAGAAGGGCACGACGTGGTCGGTGTCGTTGCCGGGCCGCTTGAGCGGCGTGTTCGCCTGGAAGGCGGTGTAGACGTTGCCGTAGGCCCCGGCCCCGGGGGAGAGCGGCGTCAGCGGGACACCCTGGCACCGGGCCGGCGGCGCGGACAGCAATAGCGCCAACCCGGCCACGAGCGGTGCGAGGACCCGCGCTCGGCGCATCACCTGCTCACGCCGTTGTCGCCGTGGCAGAGCACGCAGCTCCGCAGGCCCTCGCGATCGACGAGCGCGCGGATGTCCGCGAGCGGCAACACGCCGAGGCCGGTGCGATCCACCAGATGGATGTCCTCGGCGGGGTGACAGAGAAAGCAGTCGCTCCGTCCGAAACCATCCGGATGCTCGTCGGCGGTGAGATGGGTTCCCTGCGCCGTGTCGAGCAGGTTGCCGAGGTTCTCGCCGTGGTCGTTGCCGCCTCCGCAGCCGATCAGCCCGCAGAGCGTGAGCACCGCCACCCCCAGGTACCAGCGTCTCACCGCCGTCTCACCGCGCGTCCCGTCGGCGCTCAGCTGTTCGGCCGCGTGATCCGCTCGTCAGGCGGCAGCGGCGGGAAATGCACGCGCTCCGCGCTGAGCGGACTCCCGACCGCGTGGCAGTTGACGCAGCTGTCCGGAGCCGCCGGACCGGCGGGATGGTTCGCCCCGGTCGTGAAGTCGACGTCGTCGTGGCAGGATGTGCAGACCGCGATCACCGTCGGCGTGGTGAACTCGGCGAGCACCGTCTTGCTGCTCTCGTTCCGCCGGAACTCGCGCGTCGTCGGCGGGTGCACCGCCGGCCCGAGCACGCCCTTGCCGGGGTCGAGCACGTAGGTGGCCGGACGATGGCACGCCTCGCAGTCGCGCAGGTCGCCGGGGAAGACGATGTCGCGAACGTCCATCGGGCTGTCGGTCTGGTTCGGGAACGTCGCGGGCGAGAGGAAGCCGTAGAGGATGTACGGCATCGTGAGATTCTCGCCGCGATGGATCTTGTGGATCATGATCTTGAAGTCGACCGGGGTCGTGATCCCCGTCTCGCCGACCGGCGGGAGCTGCCGGCTCAGGCTGTCGTAGGACGGGTTGTGGCAGAGCGGGCAGTACTGCGTGTTGTTCCGCAAGCCGCCATGGACGTTGAAGTCTTTCGAGAAGACGCCGTGGCAGCTCATGCAGTTGTCGGTGGCAACCGGCATCCGGCGCGGCACCGGCGCGGGGTCGGTCACGGCGAAGTAGAAAACCTGGTTCGGAATGGCGTCGCGGATCTCGTTGAAGACCTCACCGGGGTCTTCCTTGCCGTTGCGGTTCGGGTCGAGGCCGCCCGAGCAGTTGCTGCCGCCCTTCGCCTGATTGGCGCCGTCGATCGTCGTGCACTTGTAGCCCTCGATGCCGATCGCGTACGTGCCCGTGCCGTTCAGCGGAATTCCGGCCTTGAACGTGTACGTGAACGCGCCGCCGCCGGCATCCTGGGCGCCCGCGATCGCCGCCTCCGACTTGTAGGCTTCGGCCCCGGGCGTCCACGGGCTCGTCGGATCGCCTGGCGTGAGGACCCCGTCGTTGTTGTAGTCCTGGATGAAGAAATCCGCCGTCGACCCCGAGAGCGTGAAACTGAGCGAGTTCAGGCTCGCGGGCGCGAGCGCGTCGCCCGCCGCCGTCGTGACGCGGAACGTGACCACGGGATGCTCACCGGGCGCGACCGTCGGCGACCCGGTCTCGAGGCTGGTGACGCTCAGGATCTGGGCCTGCAGCGAGAGCGCCTGCTGGGAGTGCGCCGGGATCACGTGCGTGCCGACGACCGAGATGTCGAACTCGTGCCCGGTCTCCGGCAGATGGCATGACGAGCAGCTGTTGTCGTCCGCCTGCGGACCGCCGCCGTGGTTCTCGCCGCTCGCGAAGTTGACGTCGTCGTGGCACGAGCCGCAGGCCTGTCGCGAGGGCCGCGTCTTGAACCGGTCGCCGTTCGTCGCGCCGCCGTGGCACTTCTCGCAGTTGCGGATGTCCTGCGGGAACACGACGTCGGAGAAGTCGGTGACGCTCTGGTTGAAGCCGATGATCCGATACGGCGTGCCGGCCTCGACGCTGGGGAGGCTCGCGCCGCGATGGATCTTGTGGATGAGCTCGCGGAAGCCGATGTTGTTCCCGGTATCCGGATCGATCTGGGGTGTGGTCTCTCCGGTGGAGAAATCCGTGATCTCGGACGTGTGGCATGTCACGCACAGCCGCACGTCCCGTCGGAAGCCGCCGTGCGCCTCCAGCGGATCGTGGCAGTTGTTGCAGTTCTCGGTGCGCACGACGTCGTGGACGACCTTCACGGGCCCGCCGGAGGGCACGAAATCGAAGATGGCGTTCGACACGTACGACACGCCGAGGATGGTCGTGTCCGCGAAGATGGCGATCCGGTGCGAGGCCTCGGTGTCGAAGCCGGCGGGCAAGGTGATCTTGAAGTGGTAGCGGAAGAGCCCCCCGCCGAGGTCCTCGAGCGTGCCCTGCGAGGAGTCCTCAGAGCTCGCCTGCGTCGCCGATACCTTGGTGGTGGGGCTGGTCTGGACGGTCGTGATGTAGTTCCGGTACTCGGTGCCGTCGGGCTGCAGCACGGCGATCACGAACCGCAGGCGCACGCCCGTGGCGGGGAGCGGATCACCGTTCCTGTCGGTGATGAAGAAGCGTACCGTCGGCCGGTCGTCGACGTCGACGGCGGCGTCGGTAATCGTGACGTTGAGCTCGTTCACGCTCGGGCCCGGCATCGCCGGACGAGCCTCGTGACGGCCGCCGCCACCTCCGCCACCGCCGCATCCGGCGACACTCGCCGCCATCGCCGCGACGAGCAACCAGAGAAGCGAACCCGACGGGCGCCTTGCCCCTCCCGGTCTGCGCATTCGTCACCCCGCTTTTCGAGGGCACCCGACCACAGGCGAGCAGGTGCGACTCCCAACCCTCAACCGTGCTGCATGCCCCAGACGCCACCCGGCACATCCGTCGCGCCGCACGTGACGGAGGTCGACCGCGAACGGCGCCCAGGCACTCGCCTCCTAGCGCCACGACCCGGCTCTGGTCAAGAGCCGACCACCAGAGTGTAGAGGACACTGGAGATGTCCGGGGCATAAGCACTCAAGAATGTCCGCCTGGCAGGGTACGTCGTGGCGATGCGAATCGACGCGGCGGTGGCCCGGGAGGCCAAGGCGATGACGACGAAGGACGTGATCGTGAAAGCGATCGAAGGGAAGCTGAGCTGGGTGCAGGCGGCGGATATCTTGGGCTACACGCCGCGCCACATGTTGCGGGTGAAGACGCGGTGGCTCGCGCAAGGCTACGACGGGATTCGGGATCAGCGAGGTTGCACGCCGCGGCGGCGGCGCATCCCGCTCGCGACGATCGCGCGGTTGTGTGCCCTCAAGCGCCGGCAGTACCCGGATTTCTCCATCCGCCATTTCTGGGAGCGCGCGACCGAGCAGCACGGCTTCACGCTGTCGTACACGTGGACGCGGCTCGTGTTGCAGGCCGCGGGCCTCGCCGAGAAGGCGCCGGCGCGCGGCCAGTACCGGCGCAAGCGCGAGCGGCGTCCCTTGGTGGGCATGCTCGTCCACCTCGATGCGTCCACGCATCGGTGGCTGCCGCAGGTGCCGATGCAGGATCTCGTGGTGGCGCTCGATGACGCCGACGGCCGCATCCTCGATGCGCGCTTCGTCCCGCAAGAGGGCACCGCGTCCACCTTTGCGAGTCTCCACGCCGTGCTGACGCAGGCGGGACGGTTCGCGGAGCTCTACACCGATCGCGGCAGTCACTTTGGCCGCACGAGTACGGCCGGCGCCCCGCCGGACGCCGACCAACAGGGGCAGGTGAGCCGCGCGCTCGCGACGCTCGGGATCCGCCAGAATCTTTGCGCGCTCGCCCGAAGCCCGCGGCCGCAGTGAGCGCGCCTTCGGCACCATCCAGGGCCGCCTCCCCCAGGAGTTGCGCGTCGCCAAGATCCGCACGTACGCGGCGGCGAACACCTACCTGCGGGACACCTTCGTCCCCGACTTCAACCGGCGCTTCACGGTCAAGCCCGCGCAGCGCGAGTCGGCTTTCGTCCCGCTGCGCGGCCTCAACCTGCGGCTCGTCCTCTCGAGCCACCACCCACGCCAAGTGCAGAACGACCACACGGTGCACTTCGCCGGCCGCCTCCTCCAGCTCCCGCGCAGCCCGGTGCGCCCGCATTTCGTCCGCTGCCGCGTGCTCGTCCACGAATTTCCCGATGCGACACTCGGAATCAGTTTCCAAGGTCAGCTGCTCGCCGCCTACTCCCGCGGCGGGGAGCGTCTGACCCCTGCCGCTGCCGGGGAGCGGGCAGCCTGACGACCGGACATCTTTCAGTGCTTATGACCCGGACTTCCTTCAGTGCTTCGGACAGAGCCGACCACCAGAGCCGACCGGACCGGCGCGCGCCCGTATCTCGAGGAGCTGCGCTACGGCGCGTCACGCACGGCGAGGTGCCGGCGCTGCGCATCCGTGTGGATCGGGTGGACGGGAGCGGCGCCGACGGGAGACGTCATGGATCGCTCACGCGCCCACGTGCGGCGAAGACCGGGAGCACCGCGCCGGGGAAGTAGCGCGGCCGCAGCCAGAGGGCGACATTGACGAGACCGATGAGGACGGGGACTTCGACGAGCGGCCCGATGACCGCCGTGAATGCCACACCGCTGTGGATGCCAAAGGTCGCCACCGCCACGGCAATGGCGAGCTCGAAATTGTTCGAGGCCGCCGTGAAGGACAGCGTTGCGGATTGTTCGTAGGTGGCCCCGACGCGGCGGCTCAGGAAGAACGACCCGAGGAACATCACCACGAAGTAGATCACCAGCGGCACGGCGATCCGCAGCACATCGAGCGGGAGTTGCACGATCGTCTCACCCTTGAGCGAGAACATGACGACGATGGTGAACAGGAGCGCGACGAGCGTGATGGGGCTGATCCGCGGGACGAAACGGGTCTCGTACCAGTCGTGACCCTTCGCGTTGACGAGCATGCGTCTCGTGAGGAAGCCGGCTGCGAAGGGCACGCCGAGATAGATCGCGACGCTCTTCGCCACCTCACCGATGGTGAGCTGCACCACGGCCCCGTGGAGCCCGAGCCACGAGGGCAGGACGGTTGCGAAGAAGTAGGCGTAGACGGGGAAGAAGAGCACCTGGAAGATCGAGTTGAAGGCGACGAGGCCGGCGCAGTATTCCGTGTCCCCCTTCGCGAGGTCATTCCATACGATGACCATGGCAATGCACCGCGCGAGACCGATGAGGATGAGGCCGAGCATGTACTCGGGCTTGTCCCGAAGGAAGATGACCGCGAGCGCAAACATCAGGACCGGACCGATGAGCCAGTTCTGCACGAGCGACAGGACGAGTATGCGCGTGTTGCGGAACACCTCCCCCAGCTCCTCGTAGCGGACCTTCGCGAGTGGTGGGTACATCATCAGGATGAGGCCGACGGCGATCGGAATCGACGTTGTGCCGACGCTCATCGCGTCGAGCGCTGCGGTGAGGGGCGGCGCGAGGTAGCCGAGCGCTATCCCGACGCCCATCGCGGCGAAGATCCAGAGCGTCAGGTAGCGGTCCAGGAAGGAGAGCCGGCGCGTAACGGGAGCGCGCGCGTCCAGGCGGGGCGTGTCCGTCATCGCAACGGAGTCCTTCCGGTGCTCTCGGGCGTGCGAAGCCACGCTTGGATGCGCGAGTCTATTTCGTCCCGCACGTGTCGAAATTTCGCGAGTTGCAGCTCCGGTGAGCCTTCGAATCGGGCGGGATCGTCAAACACCCAGTGGAGCGTCTCCATCGCAAACGGGTAGATGCGGGGACATTCCGCCTCTGCACGCGCACACACGATGATAGCGGAGCGCACGGCGACCTTTCCGAGGAACTCGCGCGTTCCTTTCGCGCGAAGATCGCTCCCGTCGATACCCACCTCCGCCAGCACCTGGCGCGTGAGCGGGTGGACGTCTGTCGGGTGAAACCCCGCGCTGGCGACCTCGAAACGGTCTCCGGCGCACTTGCGCAGGAGTGATTCTGCGATTTGGCTGCGGGCTGCGTTGTGCGTGCAGACAAAGAGCACAAGGGGCTTGTCCTTCATGGCGCACCTCGTTGCCACCCGTGTCGAGTGACGAGCTGTCGCGCACGCTCGCGGATGTCGTCGCGGATGGCGCGCACCTCCGCGACGGGCCGATCCTTGGGATCGGCGAGCAACCAATCCTCACGGCGCAATTCGGGCACGAACGGGCATGCCTCGCCGCACCCCATGGTCACGAGCAACGTGGCATCGCGCGCCAGCTCATCCGTCAGGCGCTGTGGTGTCGCGTGTGACAGGTCGATGCCGATCTCACGCATCACGTCCACGACTTCGGGATGCACCCGCGTCGCGGGGTCCGTGCCCGCCGACACGGCCCGCACGCGCCGTGGATCGGCCAGCGCGTTGAAGAACGCCGCCGCCATCTGCGAGCGCCCGGCGTTGTGGACACACGCGAAGATCACGCGATTCACGACTGCGCCCCTAGCCGGCGCCGCCCGAAGGCACACGGCGGGACGAAGCGGAGGAACCCGTACGCGGCGGTGCTGCACGTGGATGCCAGTCGTTCGTCCATGATTCCCGAGCCATGGCTGCGGCGAAGAGCGGCGCCGTCCCGGCGTCTTCGGCAGCGACCCGCGTCCCGCGTGTCGGCACGGTTGCTACGCGCTCTTGCGGGCGCGGATGGTCGCGGGCACTGCGAGCGCATCCCTGAGGGCCCGCATCCGCTCGGGCACGAGACGATAGAACACCCACGTTCCCCGCTTCTCGCGGGCGAGCAACCCCGCGTCGTGCAGCACCTTGAGATGATGACTGACGGTGGGTTGCGAGAGTCCCGTGGGCTCGATCAGGTGGCACACGCACGCCTCGCCGCCGGGTTGGGCGGCAAGGAAACTCAACAAGCGCAACCGCGTCGAGTCGGCGAGCGCGCGGAAGGTCCCCGCGAGATCGTCAGCGCCGCCCTTGGTGAGCCGTGCTTGCAGGACGGGCGGGCAACAGGGCGATACCGTCGTGGATCGCATGGGAGCCATATTGACATGCTTCGATGGACGATGCAATATCGACCAACGTCGATAGATCGAGGAGGCCGCCCATGTCCAACACGTTCCACATCGCCGTCTACGTTCGCAGCATTCCCGAAGCCGTCGATCAGTACCGGAAGATTCTCGGCATCGAGCCCGCCAAGGTCCGCGCGGACTACGCGAAGTTCGAGCTGGCCGACCCGCCTGTCATCTTTTCACTGAACGTCGGGGGCAAGCCGGGCACGCTCAGTCATCTCGGCCTGCGCTACCCCGACAGCGGCAACGTGGCGTCGGAGATGGTGCGTGCGAAGAACAACGAGCTGGCGCCGTTCCGCCAAGAGGGTACCATCTGTTGCTACGCGAAGGCCGACAAGTTTTGGGTGCGCGACGCGGACGGTATCCCGTGGGAGATGTACACGCTCCTCGCGGACGCGGACGCCGAGACGGCCGCTGACCCGCAGCTTCGTGCGTTCCTCGCCCAAGAGCAGCAACCGGCCGGCACGACCGTCACCGCGCCCGACTGCTGCGTACCCGGAGAGCTGGCGTAGAGGGGCGGACGCGTCCCGAGAACGATCAGACGAAGACGGGCAAGGGGCGCGTCCATGCCGATCGGAACCGCGCTCGATGGTACACCCGTGCCGAGCGGGCTATGGAGTGCACGCACATGGAAGCGTCCGCCCCGTGGGGCCGTCTTGCCGAGGACTTGCTCGGCACGCCCTCGTTCACCCCGGTCGAGGTCGCCCGGCAAGCCGGCGTCGATCTCGCCGAGGCACGGCGCCTGTGGCTCGCTCTCGGCTTTCCGCCGGTCTTGGACGACGATCGTATCCTTACCCATGCGGACGTCGAGGTCATGCGCGCGGTGCACGCGCTCGTCGAGCGGCAGAGCGTACACCCCGATGACCTCCTGCAGCTCACCCGGGTCGTCGGGCAGTCGCTCGCCCGCGTCGCCGACGCCCAGGTGACGGCGGCTGCCGGGCGCCTGAAAGAAGTCCGCGACGAGGGGAGCTCGGACGATGCGGCCGTCGCCGCTACGGTCCACCGGCTCGAGACGCTTGCACCGAACCTCGAGCAGTTCCTCGGCTACGTCTGGCGACGGCACCTGCTGGCCGCGCTGCGACGCTGGTCGGCGAAACCCTCCGCCGCGGATAGGACGCTGACGGTCGGGTTCGCCGACCTGGTGGGTTTCACGACCCTGAGCCTCGCGCTCGCTCCGCCTGAGCTCGCGAAGATGGTGGACCGCTTCGAGGCGCTCGCCTACGAGCACATTCCCGAACGCGGCGGGCGCATCGTGAAGATGATCGGCGACGAGGTCATGTTCGCGAGCGAGGACGTCGGTCGTGCGGCCGACGTCGCGGTCGCCCTCGTCGAGGCCTACGCACGCGACGCCGACGTGCCGGAGGTCCGCGTTGGCCTCGCGAGCGGACCGACGCTCTCGTGGGAGGGTGACCTCTACGGGCCGACGGTCAATCTGGCGAGCCGCCTCGTGAACCTCGCGCGGCCGAACGCGGTGTTGATCTCCGACGAGCTCGGCGAGCGGCTCGGCGACGATCCACGGTTCGAGCTGCGCCACCTGCGGCCGGTCAACCTGCGCGGCATAGGGCGCGTCCGTCCGTGGGTTCTGCGACGGGCCCGCCCTCTCGTCTGAAGCCGCGCCCTGCGTCCCGAGGGCGCGGGCGAGGCTCTCGACCAGCGCCTGAAAGAAGCGATCGCCAGTGTGGGTGGCAGTGCCCTCGACGATCGAGCGCAGCGCGGCGCTCTCGTCGAGACCGTGGAGCGGCGGCAGGGTGTCATGCATGGCAGCCGGACCCACGCGGGGGCGGATGCGGCGCTTGTAGGTCAGCCGGTGACGCGGAGGCAACCGCGGATTCCGGATGCCGTATTGCGTTATCCCGTTTCTGCTACTGGCGCGCCGAAAACCCTTGCGCCGCAAGGGCCGAGAAGACTTCCCAAACTGGACGTCGCAGCGTACCCGGCTCAGCCGCCGATCGAGGTGTGTCCTTGTCGGGCACGCTGCGCCTCACGCACGGCCTCGTGGCGTGAAGGGTAGGCTGCGTAAAGCCGGACGGGGCGCATGGAGTAAGTGCGCATTAATCGGTCGATTTATAGCGCCGCACCGTAAGGGGTGCCGTTCACGCAGTGGTCATGCTCGAGGTCAGGATGCCGGAGGTCGGACTTGAACCGATACGAGGTTGCCCCAACGGGATTTTGAGGGCCGGCTGCCAGCGGAATAGACGCTACTCGGTGCACCCAATCACAACGCCGTTGCGACCTTGCGTGCCTGGCCGTTCGCATGGGTGGCGTCTGATTGCGGGGACTACTGAAGTGCCCACCACGCCACGATATGCGAGCGCGCTCGACCCCGAGGAGCGGCGTGACGAGGCCGCCGACGGTGATGACGATGCCGAGGACACGGAGCGTCGCGGGAGCCCGAGATGTGGGCGCGGCTACGACGACCGCCGTCCCCAGGACGACGCGACCGACGCAAAGGGCGGCGGCGGCGTAGAGATCCGCGGGCGTTCCGGAGAACCCGGCGACAGTGAGGAGCGACACGGGCGCGACGATGCCGACAGCGCCCACGATCGCGATCACGATGCCGCTTCGCACGCATGCAGCGTTCTGTGTCGCGCTATTACCGCAACCCCTCGACGGTCACGCGAAAAGGGGGTGTGAGCGGCCCCATGTCTTCGACCTCCAGAATCGGAGCGGAATTGGACGGCGTCGAGTTCGAGACCAGGCAGCACGATCCTCCAGGTTTCGGCGTCCCACTCTGATTTGCGCCGCAGCCGGGATCGTCAACAAGGAACGAGCCGATCTGCTGAGATTCCGGTTCGCTCGACGTGTAGTACAGCTCACCTCCGACGTACGCGAGCGGTGAAACTATGCCGGAAGGATCGGGAAACGACTCGACACCGACGGGTGTTCCAGTGCAGTCGTTGCTGGCGAAGTAGACGCTCTGACCCTGAAGAAACAAGCCGGACGATTGGAGCAAGAGAAAGCCGGTATTCCCTCCGGGACTCGATCGGAGAACCAAGACCGAGAACTGGTTGCACGCGCACGATCCGTTGTAGGGGGCACTGTGCCAGTCAGCGGCAGCACCGATGATAGTTCCAGCGGCATCCTTGACGACCACTCCGATGCCAGGAGGTCCGCTCTGGCCAGGGGGGGCCTGATGATCCGATGATGATGACGACGCCGAGGATGCGGAGGGCCTGGGGAACCCGAGACGCGGGTGCGGCTACAACGACCGCCGTTCCCAGGGCGACGCGAAGGGCAACGACGGCGTAGAGACGCAAGGACGTGACGAAGAGCCCGGCGATGGCCAGGAGCGACGCGGGCACGACAATGCCGACGGCGCCCACGACCGCGATCACGATGCTGACCGCACTGGCTGTGCGGTGTACAGTGCAGCGTCGCGAACTGGTGCGTAGGCGGAAACGTAACAAGGGAGATCGCCGTGAGAATCGCGGATATCCAACCTGTTCTGCTCACCGCCCCGTACGGTGTTCCAGGTGCGCATATTGGCCAACGCAGCAGCTGCCTCGTGGAGGTGCGCACCGATGAGGGACTGACGGGTCTCGGCGAGACCTATGCCGGTGTATACGTTCCTGAACTCGCGGCGGCGATCGTCGATTTCTTCAAGCCGTATCTCCTTGGCCTCGACGCTGACAATCCCAATCTCATCTACCGCATCGCCTACCGCGCCAGCAGTTACTTCGGTCGCACAGGTCTCACGGTGATGGTGCTCAGCGGAATCGAAAATGCGCTGTGGGACATTGCGGGCAAAGCACGCGGGGTGCCGGTGCATGCGTTGCTTGGCGGCGCGATACACGATCGGCTGCCGTTGTACGCCAGCGGCGGGACACCGACGCTCAGTGTCGAGGAGCTTGTCGCGCAGGCGGTGGCGGCCAAGGCGCAAGGATTCCGCGGCTTCAAAATGCGCGCGAACTTTTTCGAATACCAACCCGAGATCGAGGCCCGGCGTTTGGCCGCCGTGCGCGAGGCCGTCGGTCCCGAAGTGCTTCTCGCGCTCGATGCGGTGCAAAGCTTCAACCTGCGGCCGTGGTCGGTGAAGCAGGCGCTGCGTATGCTCGACATCATGGCGCCGTCCGATCTGGCATGGGTCGAAGAGATCCTGCCTCCGTTTGACCCCCTTCCCTATGCGGAGCTTCGGCAACTGACACGAACCCCGATCTCGGGGGGCGAAGGGATCACCACGGCGGTGCAGTTCGAGCAATGGCTGCGCGCTGGCGCCTTCGACATCGCCCAACCCGATGCCACCATCATCGGCGGTATCGGCGAGGCGCGCCGCGCGTGTGAGGCGGCGAACGTTCTCGGGGTGAAGGTCGCACTGCACGTGTGGGGCGGTGCGCCCGCATTGTCTGCCAACTACCAGCTCGGTTTCACGGTGCCGAACTGCTTTTTGTTGGAGCGACCCTTCATGGCGAACCCGTTGGAGACCGAGCTGCTGGTGAAACCGTTCGTGATCGAAGACGGCTTCGTGTACCCGCCCACTGCTCCCGGACTTGGAGTGCAGCTTACGGCTGAAGTGCGCGAGAAGTACCCCTACGTGTCGGGCAGCAGCAGCATGTTCGGATAGAAATCACGCGCGCAGGAGCCCTGTCAGGAGCCCCCTGGTCACGTCCCAGCGCCCGCTCGACGGCACGCACCAGCACCTCCACACACCGCGACCCACGCGACTTGCGGGAAGCGACAGCGCGCGCGTCCGCCTATCTTGGTCACGGCGAATCACCACAGAACCGCCACAGTGGCACAAGCGTGGTGCCGATCGGCAAGAACGATGGGAGTGTAAGTCGCTGACTCGGATGCCGGAGGTCGGACTTGAACCGACACGAGGTTGCCCCCACGGGATTTTGAGTCCCGCGCGTCTGCCATTTCGCCACTCCGGCGGCGGAGAGACGCTCGGTAGTTACCTGCTGCCGGAGGGACGCACAAGCGTGCCGGCCGCCTTCGGCATGACGCTCGTCAGTCGCGCAGGTAGTGACAGGTATAGCCGCCCGGATGCTTGACGAGGTACTTCTGGTGCTCTTCCTCGGCCGGCCAGAAGTCCGTCGCGGGCACGATCTCGGTGACGACGGGCCGCGGCCATTTGCCCGACTTGTCGACCGCCGCCTTCACGCGCTCCGCGGTCCGGCGCTGCTCGGCATCGTGGTAGAAGATGGCGGAGCGATACGAGGTGCCCACGTCGTTGCCCTGACGATTCAACGTCGTCGGGTCGTGCATGCGGAAGAAGTAGCCGAGCAGCGCCTCGTAGCTGAGCCGACTCGGATCGAACACCACCTCGACCGCCTCGGCATGGCCGGTGCTGCCGGAGTGCACCGCGGGATACGCGGGGCGGCTGGTCGTCCCGCCCGTGTAGCCGACGCGCGTCCGGATGACCCCGGGGATCTGCCGGAGGATCTCCTCCATGCCCCAGAAGCATCCGCCGGCCAGCGTCGCGACCTCCTCGCTCGGCGGCCCGGTCTTCGTCGTCTCCGCGCCTGGCTTCGGCTCGGACTTCATGGCGTCCTCTCCCGTCGTGCCCGTGCGCGCGTCCGCCGCAAGCAGGAGCGCCACCACGACCGCAACGTGCAGTCCGACACGGCGGGGCATCTTCAACGTTCGATGCCGGTCCCGCGGCGCGGTGTCACCGCCGCGGCGGCGCTCAGGGGCGCGCCTGCGCCTTGGCCGGATGGTCTTCATCGACCAGCGCCGGCACCGTCACCGCGACCGACGACGGGGCGAGCCGCAGCTGGATCTTCTGCACGGCCTCGCCGGCCAGCTGCTCGAGGTGCGGATCGGTGGTGCGGGCGCGCAGATCCTCGAGCTTCGGCACCGTCGCGGCGTCGCCGATCTCGCCGAGCGCGAAGACGGCGGTGCCGAGCATGGCGGGATCGTCGTCGCGGTTCAGGAACTCGCTGATCGCGGGCGCCGCCTTGGCGTCGCCCATGCGCCCGAGCGTCACGAGGATGCGCTGCTTCATCGGCGCTGGTGTGTCGCGCAGGAAGAGCTTCTGCACCAGCACCTGCGTCGCGTCGGTGGCGCGCAGCTTGCCGAGATAGTCGAGCGCCTTGATCTTCACCCCGTCGTCGGGGTCGCCCGTGGCCTGGATGAGGTACTCGATGGCCTCGGGCTGTCCGGACTCGCCGAGCGACTTGACGGCCTCCAGCCGCTCCGTGGGGTCGGGATCGTTCAGTTTCTTCGTCCACTCGCTGATGCTCTTGCCCTTCTGCGCTTCCTTGTATCGCTGCTGCACGCGGTAGGGATTCACCTGGGCGCTGGCGAGCGAAACCGGGACGAAGAGAACGGCGGCGAGCAGGACGGAAGCGCGACGGATTGTGGGCAACCGATGAGCCTCTGCGCCTTCATGCCGGATGCCATTTCGCATTGCAACCGACCGCGACCCGATACCACTTGCGCAGCGGCCGGATGGCGGTCGGCGTGTTTCCGACGGCCATCTGTCCAGGCGTTCGCTCCGTCGTGTCCTGCGGCGACGCTCCGGGTAGGGCGATCGGGAGGCCGCCGTTCGGACCGCACTGGCACATCCGTTGCTGATTCGAAGATCCGAGTTCCCATACATGCCTGAGCCGTCCGCAGCGCCGCTGCTCGCGCGTCCCCACTCGATCACCCGCGGCGCGCGTCCGCGCGCGCAGCCGGTCCCGGGGACGCTCGCATGACGACGGCGGTCACCACGCTCGAGCTGATCGAGCGCATCGTGCGCCTGGAGCTGCAGCAGGCGCCGGTCGAGGTGCTGGCGACGCAGATTCTCGGCCCCCTCTTCGAGGCGGTCGACGCGCGTGCCGGCGCGTTGTTGTGCTATCGGCGCGACGAAGGTGCGCTCTCGCTCGCTGCGGGCCGTGGGCTCTCGGCCGAGGGCGCAGAGCGCCTCGGCAGCCTGCGTTGGGGGGGCACGGGGGCCTGGGAGATGCCGCTGCGCGCGCTCGCGGAGCGCAAAGCGTATCTCGTCGAGTCCACCGATCTGCGAGAATTCGCGGCGGAGCTGGTCGGCGGGGAGGAGGCCGCCACGGCGGCGAGCGTCATCGGCATTCCGCTGCATCGCTGGCAGCAGCCGGTCGGCATCGTGTTGGCGCTCGCGGATCACCCGACGGAGCCCGCGCGCGTGCTGGAGCACGCGCTCGCGTACGACGTGCTCGCGCTGGCGCTCGCCTCGGCACTCTGGGGCGGACCGCGGGCCGCGTCCATCGACGTCGCTGCGCCGCCGCCTCCCACGCTCGTCTGCGAGGCGTGGGCGGAGCTGCGCGGGCGCATCCTCGGGGCGGACGGCGCCGCGGTGACCGACGGACGCGTCGCCGACCGCGCCGTGATCGATGCCATGCTGCAGGACCTCCGCGGGGCGGTCGATGCGCTGCGGGCGGAGCGGCGTCACGAAGAGGCGGAGCGGACCGCGCTCGCCGAGCGTCTCGCGACCGCCGAGCGCGATCGCGCGGAGCACGCGGCGCGGACCGCCTCGCTCGAGCGCGAGCTCGGGCGCCACGAGGCGCTGCTCGCCGAAGCGCGGGCGGAGCTGGCGCGGGCCGCATCCGTTACGACCGTCGCGATGGCACCGAGCGCGGCCGCGACGACCGAGACCGTCGCCGCCGCGGTGCCGGCGTCGCAGAAGGCGGTGCGGCCTGCGGTCGGCAAGCCGGAGGCGCCGGCCGATGCGCGCACCTCCACGCCGCCGGCGCAGGCACCGGCCGCTCCGTCCGAGGCGCCCGCGCCCCCGCCGCCGCCACGGGTGCTCGACCCCGACGCGGGGCGCGGCGCGGCGATCGCGGCCGCACTGGCGCGCGCGTTGCCGATCCCGCCGCCGCGCGGGCTGCTGGTGGCGAACCTCTTCGACGCCGACACGAAGACCCTGGCCGAGCTCACGACCGCCGCAGCGCAGGGCGCCAGCGTGGTCGGCTACGTCGCCGACGCGACCCGCAGCCGGATCCTCGGCGGCGTCCGCTGCTTCACCGAGCCGCCCGCCTCGGGCGAGATCACGGCCGCGCTCGAGGCGCAGCCGCGCGGCAAGCGCATGATCACGCTCTCCGACGACATCGACGCCTTCATCCCGGCGAAGGCCGAGCTCTCGAAGCTGGGTTACTCGACCTCGATGGCCTGCGACGACAAGCAGGCGATCGACCTGCTCGCGCTGCTGAACCCCGATGCGGTGCTGGTCGACCTGCGTACCACGCCCGAGGCGGCGGCGTCGTTCGTCGACGCGCTGGCGCCGGAGAGCGGTCGCATCCTCACGATGCTGGTCCACGGCGATCCGGCCCGCGGCGCGCTGCGCCGCGCGCTGGAGCGCCTGCTGCGGCCGGGAGCGCTCAACCCGGAGGATCTGACGCGTGTCTGTCGCGGCGTTGCCGCCAACGCGGCCGCGGCGGCCCGACAGAGCGGCGTGAGCCCGCTGCGCCAGGCGGAGCGCGCCGACGCGGCCCCCCGGCGCACCGCCGCGGGTGCGTGAACGCTACGACGTTTCGCGTGCGCCAGGCTGCGCGGCTCGCGGCGACCGCCTGTAGCGACCGCCGCGAATTCGCCATCCACAAGCCATGGCAAGCGCAGCGGCGAGCGGCACGCCGCGCCGAGGAACCGCGGCGATACGACGTCCGCGACGAAGAGCCGATGGCACACGCGTTGCTGATTGGTGTTGATCTCGAAAATTGGAAGCGCGTCGCGATCACCTGAGCGGTGACCGTCGAGGTACGTATGCAAGGCACGCCCAAACGTCACTCACGGCCAGGACGCCCGTCGAAGGCGCCCGGGCCGGCGGCGCCCACGACGCGGAAGCTCGGCCCGCGGCCGACGACGCTACGGGTGGTCGAGCGCATCATCGAGCTGCAGATGCGGCAGGTGCCGCTCGAGACCTTCGCGGCCGAGATGGTGCCGATGCTGCTCGACGCCTTCGACGCACCCGCGGGAGCGTTGCTCCTCTACGGCTGCGAGTCGGAGACGCTCGCGCTCGTCGAGTCGCGCGCCCTCTCGGCGTCGGGTCGCGAGCGCCTGCAGGCGTTGCGTCGCGGCGCGGCGGACTCGTGGGAGATCCCGCTGCACGGCCTGCTGAATCGCAAGGCGTACGTCATCGAGCGTCCGGACGAGCATCCGTTCGTCCCCGAGCTGGTGGAGCGCGAGCTGGTACCGCGGACGGCCAATCTCGCCTCGATCCCGCTCTATCGGGGACAACTGCCCGTCGGCGTGCTCCTGGTGATCGCCGATCGCCGCCCGCTCATGGAGAGCGAGATCCTGACGCAGGTCCTGGCGTTCGACACGCTGGCGCTCGCGCTCGACGGCTACATCCGCGCCCGCTCCCGCATTCCGGGCGCCGCCCGCGAGGTCGACGCGGACGCGAGCGACGAGCCCCTCGTCTGCGAGCCATGGGTCGAGCCGCGGGAGCTCGCGGGGCGCCTCGAGCAGCAGCTGCGCGAGACCGAGCAGGCGCGCCAGGCGCTCGCCGACCGCCTGGCCGACGCCGAGGCGCGCCTCGCCGCCACGTCGGATGCGCTCGATCAAACCGACGACGCCCGCGCCCAGCTCGCGAGCGACCGCGACCGTGCGCTCGCCCTCGTCACCGAGGAGCGCGACCATGCGCGCAACGCGGCCGCCGACGCCGGCGAGGCCGTCCGCCGGCTGCGCGGGACGATCGCGACGCTCGAGAGCGAGCGCGAGGCATTGCGTGCCGACCACGCCGAGCTGACGGCGCGTGGCCGCAAGGCCGCGGAGGACGTCGCCCGCCTCGAGGCCTCGTTCGAGGCGCTGCGCGCCGAGGAGGCGCGCCTGCGGGACGAACGGGCCCGCGTGCTCGCCGCCGTCGACGAGCCGGGCGCCGAGCCGGCGACCGTCATCCGCGCGCTGCGGGAGAAGATCGCCGCCCTCGAGGGCGAGATCGGTGCCCATGCGAGCGATCGCGCCGAGCTGGCGCGCCGGAGCGCGCTGCAGGCGGAGCAGGTGGCGCAGCAGCTCGCGGTGCAGCGACACGAGCTGGAGGGGCTGCGCGCGACGCACGAGCGCGGTCTCGAGGAACTGCGCGCGACGCACGAGCGTGCGCTCGAGGACGAGCGCGCGCGGCAGGCGCGCACGCTCGCCGAGGCGACCGCCGCGTACGAGCGGGGCCGTGCCGAGGCGGAGGCGCGTCACGAGGCGTCGCTCGCGGCGCTGCGCGCCGAGCAGGCCGCGACCGTTCTGCGTGCGACGGCGGAGCTCGACGCGCGGCGCGACGAGGCGGAGCGTCTCGCCATCGAGCGCGACGATCTCGAGGGACGCTTGAGCTGGGCGCTCGCCGAGCGCGAGGAGGCCGCCGTGGCGGCCAGCGTACGCGAGCGGGCGGCGGTGGCAGCGCTCGAGAGCGAGCGCCGTGAGGCCGACGCCGCGCGCGCCGCCTTCGATCTGCAGCGCGCCGAGACGGAGCTCGGCCACGCCCACGAGATGGAGCGGCTCGCCAGCCTCGAGAACGAGATCATCGCCCGCGACGAGCGTCTCGCCGCCGCGGCACGCGAGATCGAGGAGCGCGAGGCGCAGCTCGCCGAGGTTCGCGCCGAGGTGGCGCGGCTGCGCGAGGATCGGGCACGCGTCCTCGCCGTCGTCGACGATCCGGGCGCCGAGCCCGAGGCGGTGATCCAGGCGTTGCGCGAGCGCGTCGCCTCGACGGAGGCCCTGGCGCAGGCGCTGGAGGAGGAGAAGCGACAGGCGATGCAGCGGGCCGCGGCGGAGGTCGAGCACGCGGAACACCGCCTCGCCGTGCAACGACGCGAGCTGGCGGAGACGCGGGCGGCGCAGCGCGCCACGCTCGAGGAGGCGCAAGCGGCGTCGCGGCGCGAAATCGACGAGGCCCTGGCGGCGCATCGCGCCGAGCGCGAGGCCGACGCGCTCGCCCATCGCGACGAGATCGCCGCCCTGCGTGCCACCGCCGACCGCATCGACGGCGAGCGCCGCGTCATGCTGAGCCAGCTCGAGCACGATCGCGACGCGGCCCTGGCGGGCGGACGCGAGCTGCGCGGCACGCTGGCGGCGCGCGAGGCGCGCCTTGAAGAGATCGAACGGGCGTGGACCGAGCTCGACGGCGAGCGGACGGGCGCCACCGAGCGCGCGGCGGCCGCGGCCGAGGAGCTGGCGCGCGTGCAGGCGGCCCTCGCCGCCGCCGAGCAGGACGGCGAAGCGCTGCGACAGCGGATCGCGGGATTGTCCGTCGCCGAGACGGAGCGCGGGGCGCGGCTCGCGGCGCTCGGCGGCGAGCGCGAGCGCGCGGACGCGGCGCGGCGCGAAGCGGAGCGGCGCGCCGAGGCGCTCGCGACCGAGCTCGCGGTCGTGCAGGCGGAGGCGCTTCGCCTGCGCGAGGATCGCGCGCGCATCCTGGCGGCGGTCGATGACGACGGCGCGGAGCCGGTGGCGGTGATCCGCGCGCTGCGCGAGCAGGTCGTCGCGCTCGAGGGCCAGCTCGACGCGTACGCCGCGGAGCGGAGCGACCTCGGCCGGCAAGCAGCCGCCGAGGCGCGCGCGATGGACGAGCGGCTGGCGATGGCACGTGCCGAGCGTGAGGCGGCCGCGGCCGAGCACCGGCGCGAGCTGGAAACGATGCAGACGCTGCACACCAATACCCTCGACCATACGGTCGCAGCGCATCGCCGGGAGATGGAACAGGCGGCGCTGGCGCATCGTGCCGAGATCGAGGCACGGGTCGCGGAGGTCGCGCGGCTCGAAGCGGCGCTGACGGAGACCTCGGCGCAGCGCGTCTTCGAGGCGCAGCGCGGGCGCGCCGAGATGCGCGACCGGCTGAGCGCGGACACGCTCGACGAGTCCCTTCCCTCCGATGACCCCCGGGGCGCGGGCGACGACGACGCGGGCCGCGGAAGCGGCGACGCCTCCGCCGGGGGCGAAGACGGCGCGGCGGGCGGGTCGGCGCCGGCCATCGAGGTCGTGCAGCGGAGCGGCCACCACATCCTGGAGTCGGACGCGGTCCGTTGGGATCAGATCCACGCCGCACTGAGCGAGGCGTTGCCGCCGGTCCCGGGGCGCACCCTCATGGTGGCGAACCTGCTGGCGGCGTTCCCGGCCGGCCTCTACGATCTCACCGCGGCGGCGAAGGCGGGCGCGACGCTCGTCGGCTACGCCGCGGACGCGCACGGCCGGAGCCGTATCCTCGGGGCGGTGCGCTGCTTCGCCGATCCGCCGAGCGCCGGCGAGGCGGCGGCGGTCTTCGACAGCATGCCGAAGGGGCCGCGCCGCGTGCTCACCCTCTCGGAGGACGTGGAGGCGTTCCTCGAGGCCAAGGCGGGGCTCAGCAAGGCGGGACACTCGGTCTCGATGGCATGCGACGCGAAGCAGGCGCTCGATCTCCTGGCGATGTTCACGCCGGACGCGGTCTTCATCGATCTCCGCACGGCGCCGACGGCGGCGGCGGAGTTCCTGGCCGCGCTGGCGCCCGAGAGTGGTCGCGTACTCGTCGTGCTGGTGCATGGAGACCCCGAGGGCAACGTCCTGCCATGCGTGATTCAGCGGCTGCTGCGTCCGGCGCCGCTCGATCCGGCCGACCTCGTGAAGGTGTGTCGCGACGTCCTCGCCGGACCGAGCCTGTCGGTCGCGCGCACGACGCCCGTGAAGGTCATCCGGCCGCTCGAGCGGACGAACGGGGCGAAGGCGCTGGCGCGGAAGCCGCTCGCCCGTCGCCTCGTGCCGCGCCGTCGCTGAGCGACGCTACTCGACGTAGCCGAGGGCGCGCATCTTCTCGATGGTGCGTGGATCGACGGCGCCCGGCGTTGCCACGGCGCCCGGGTGCCGGCGCATCAACGCCTCCCGGCGCGGCGCGAGCAGCGCCGCGAGCGCGCCGCAGTCCTCGCGCGGATGCTGCTCATGCGGATCGTCCGCCGCATAACAGCGCGTCGTACCGTCGACCAGGTTGGCGATCGCCGTGCGACCGCCGAGCCGCACCGAGACGGCGCGCACGTGATCGTGCTTGATCAGGTCGTCGCGATCGATCTCGCCGAAGATCGGACGCCGCGGGGGCTGGGAAGCCGGCGTCCCCCCGCGCAGGGCGGCGGCAAGGCTCGCGCCATCGTACGACTTGTCGGGGGGCAGGCCGAGCAGGTCGAGCAGCGTCGGCGCCACGTCGAGCAGGCTCACGGGCGTCGCGATGCGTCCGGCGGCGACGAGCCCCGGCGCCCAGACCAGCAGCGGCACCTGCAGCACCTCGCGGTACAGCGTCCGGCCGTGCCCCATGCCGCCATGCTCGCCGAACTCCTCACCGTGGTCGGCGAGCAGCACGATGATCGTGCGGTCACCGAGCCCGAGGCGTTCGACGGCTGCGAGGAAGGGGCCCACCTGGTCGTCGGTGAAGCGGGTCTCCTGGTCGTAGAGGAGCGCGTTGGTGGCGAATCCGACGCCCTCGCGCCCCGGAATGTCGAGGAACAGGAGCTTGTGGCTTCGGGGCGGCGTGTAGGGTGCGTGGACCTGGTAGGTGTGCACGAAGAGGAAGAAGGTCCGATCGCGATGCGCCTCGACCCAGCGGGTCGCGTCGCCGAACGTCGCCGCGGCCTCGCCGGCGTAGACCCCGGTCGTGCTGCGCCGCTCGCCATAGGCGCTGAAGCCGCGCGCAAAGCCGGCGTTGGCCCAGACGCCGCCGTCCTCGGTGAAGGCGCGGGTCAGGTAGCCGGCGTCGCGGAGGTGCTCCGCCAGGAGCGTGATGGACGCCGGCGGCGTCGCGATGAAGCTCGTCACGCCGTGCTCGCTCGGATAGCGCGACGTGAAGAGGGACATGTGCGAGCCGCTCGTCTCCGGCCAGACGGACCAGGCCTCGGCGAAGAGCGCCGATTCGCCCGCGAACGCGTCGATGGCGGGGGTGGTCGGCCGATACGATCCGTAGACGCCGAGACGATCCGCCCGCAGCGTGTCGATCGAGATCAGGATGACGTTCCGCCGCGCCGCGGGCCGCGCCGCCGGCCCGACGATCGTCGGGTCGCCCCAGACCGGAAAGAGCGCCGTCGCGTCGGCGGCGCGCGCGCGGAAGACGAGACGCGCGGCGCGGCCGGCGAACCCGTCGAGCGCGATGCTCGCCTCGTGCCAGCCGCGCGCGTGGGGCTTCCCCGGGTCGAGCGTCGCCGACCAGAGCGCCTTGTCCGGGGCGTCGCGGCTCGCGACCTCGAACGTCACCGGCCCCGCGCCCGGGAGGCGGCTCGCGTCGCTCAGGCCGTAGGCGAGCTGCAACGCCGCGTGCGGCGGGACGCGCGGGACGGCGGCCTCGCTCTCGAGGACCGGCTGCGCCGGCGGGGTGCTGAGCGTGAGCGTGAGGTACGCCGTGGGCCCGGCGCCGCGCGCCAGACCGGGAACCGCCAGCGTCGCGCGCCGCACGCCGCCCGTCTCGGCGACGCGCACGCGCTGCGGCGGGAGCGGGAACGCGCGCTCGCCGCGGTCGTAGAGACCGCTCACGACCGCATCGCCGAGCGCGACGCCCGCCGGCACGTCGAACGCGAGCGTCTCACCGGCGTCCCGCGGCACGGTGAGCCGCAGTGATGCCTCGACGGGGCCGGCGAAGCGCGGGCGCGTCTCGTCGGCGAGCGTATAGGTGGGGGCCGGCGTCCCCGGTGCCGACGGTACCAGGTGCAGCAGCTCGCCGATGGGCGGGTCGGCGCGCGCCGGGGTCGGCCGGCCGGCGACCACGGCGAGGGACAGCAGCGCGAGCAGCCGCACGCGGGCCGTGCGCGCGGCGGCCGGGACGATGGGGCGAACGAGGGGCAACTGCACGCGGTTACCACGGCGTCCGGACCGCGGCCAGCCATGCGACGACCGCCCACGCGACCACCGCCGCCGCAAGGGCGCCGCAGGCGCGTGACAGGCGCCGGTCGGCCGGCGTCGGGATGCGCGGCGGCGGGGGGATGACGAGGCCGAGCGCGAGGCCGGCGAGGAGGCCGCCCATGTGCGCGAACGCGTCGACCTCCGGTCCCGCGCCGACCGCGATCGCGAGGTACGCGAGCACGGCGGCGAGCACCTGCCAGCCCCGGTAGCGGGCGCTCGCCGCGAAGCGCAGGCGCTGGCCGCCGAGCGCCCCGAGCACGCCGAGGATGGCGCCGGAGGCGCCGGCGCTCACCACGTCGGGCGGCATGTAGCGGTAGCTCAACAGGTTGCCGGCGGCGCCTGCGAGGACGTAGACGAGCGCGAACCGTCCCGCGCCGAGCGCGGCGGCGAGCGCCGGGCCGAGCACGAGCAGCGTGGCGACGTTCGCGAGCACGTGGCGTGGTCCGATGTGGACGAAGAGCGCCGTCACGAGACGCCACCATTCGCCGGCGCGCACGTGCGCCGGCCGCGACGCGCCGAAACGCAGCAGGACGTCGCGCCGCTCCGATCCACCGGCCCGCTCCTCGGCGACGAATATCGCCAGGCAGGCGACGGCGAGCAGCACGACCACCCACGAGCCGCGGCCGAACCATCCCTCCTGCAGGGCGTCGGCGGCGGCGGGCGCCCCGGCCGGCCGGGCACGCGCCGCCCGCGTATGGGCGCTGACGTCGATGCCCTGCGGATACTCCTCGGCGAGGATGCGCGCGGCGCGCTCGCGCTCGCCCGCGGCGACGACGACGAACACGCCCGCCGTCGAGTCGATGCGCGCCGCCGCGATGCCCTCGGACTGGAGGAGCAGCGCGATCTCGTCGGCGAGCCGATCCGGCAGCGGGCCCGCGAGCGGCGGCGCCGGGTCGGCCATGCGCTACCGCGGGTCGGCGAACAGCGTCGCGGCCGTCATCTCCGGCGGGACGCGCAGGCCGAGACACTGGAGGATCGTCGGGCCGACGTCGGCGAGCACGCCGCGCGGACGCAGCACGCGTTGCCGATCGTCGTCGCGCACGTAGATGCACTCGACATCGTTGGTGGTGTGCGCGGTCTGGACGCCGCCGGTCTCGGGGTCGATCATCTGCTCGACGTTGCCGTGGTCCGATGTGACCACCACAGCGCCGCCGCGCTCGCGCGCCGCCTCGACGACCCGCCCGATGCACTCGTCCGTGACCTGCACCGCACGCACCGACGCGGGCAGGACGCCCGTGTGGCCGACCATGTCGCAGTTGGCGTAGTTGAGCACGATGAGATCGTAGGTGTCCCGGCCGCGCTCCTCGGGCAGGGCTCGGCTCGGCTCGATCTCGAGCTGCACGCCCTCGCCCGTGCTCGCCGCGCGGCGCGCCGCCGCGATGCCGTCGCGGATCGCCGTGACGACGAGGTCGGTGACCGGGTAGGCCTTCATCTCGGGACAGCGATCCTCGGTGACCGTGACGCTCGGCACCAGGATGCGGTCCTCGCCCGCGTACGGCTGGATGCGCTTGCCGTTGAAGAAGCTCGTCACGTGGCGATACTTCTGGTACTCGGCGATGCGCAGTTGCCAGAGGCCGGCGGCGCTCACCACCTCGCCGAGCAGCGCGTCCATGTTCATGGGTGGCAGGACGGCGTACGGGAACTCGTCGTAGTAGCGGGTCAGGCCGCGGTAGCAGATGTCGAGACGAGGCCCGCGATCGAAGGCGGTGAAGGGCTCGTCGACGAAGGCGCGCGTGAGCTGGATGGCCCGGTCCTGGCGGAAGTTGAAGTGGACGACCGCGTCGCCGGAGCGGATGGTGGCGCGGGGGCGGCCGTCGTCGCCGGCGATCAGCGTCGGCTGGATGAACTCGTCCGTCTCGACGAGCACGTCCTCGCCGGCCGTACCCGCGGCGCGCGCGGCGAGCGTGCGATCGGCGCGCGCGTACGCCTGCTCGATCGCGGCGCGCGCGCTCGGCGCGAGCAGGCCCTTGCCGTGGACGAGGGCGTCGTAGGCGCGCTGGATACGGTCCCAGTTGAGGGCGCGATCCATCGCGTAGTAGCGCCCCATCACCGAGGCGATCCGACCGACGCCCACCTCCGCGAGCTTGCGCTCGAGCCGCTCGAGGTAGACGAGCGCGCTGCGCGGCGGCGTGTCTCGGCCGTCGGAGAAGACGTGGACGAACACGCGCGTGAGGCTCTCGCGCTTCGCCAGCTCGACGAGCGCGTAGAGGTGCTCCTCGGTCGCGTGCACCCCCTGGTCCTGCACGAGCCCCATCAGATGCAGGGCGGTGCCGCGCTCGGCGCACTGGCGCGTCGCGTCCAGCAGGCGCGGATGCCGGAACAGCTCGCCGCTGGCGATGAGCTTGTCGACGCGGACGATCTCCTGCTCGACGATGCGCCCCGCGCCCATGTTGAGATGACCGACCTCCGACGACCCCTGATAGCCGGGGCGCAGGCCGACGTCGCGGCCCGCGGCGCCGAGGACGGTATTCGGATAGGTGGCGAGGAGCCGCCCGAGGACGGGAGGATGGGCGAGGGCGACCGCGTTCCCCGGGTAGTCGCGGCCGATTCCCCACCCGTCGCGGACGATCAGTACGATCGGTCGTGGCATCGGGCTCGTTTAGCCCGTGCCCGGGGGCCTGTCCACTTTGCTGCAGCATATCGTCCGCGCTGCGCATTTTTGCGTGGAAACCTGTCCGCGTTGATGCTATCGATCGTGACATGTTGACGCGGTGGGAGGTTGAGGGGGGATTGCGCAGTCTCGATCCGATGCGCTTCGAGGCACGGCGCATGCGTCGCGTTCGCACGAGGGCGCGGCGACGGGTACGGAGCGGCGTTGCGGTGCTTCTCGGGCTCACCATGATCGCGGCGATCGCCGCCGTCGTATGGCGCTCGACCGGACCGGGGGTCGCGACGCTGCAGGACAGCGAATGGGGCGCCGGCTACGCGCACAGCTATCGCCAACAGGACCATCCGCCGCTCTTTCCGCCGCTCAAGCGCTCGCCGTGGGACTCGTTCGCGGCGCGGGCGCACGCGTCGCGCGATCCCGTCACCGGTCGGCGCCGCTACCCGAAGTTCGCGCGCGAGTAGGCGCCGCGTCGGTCAGCGCGGACGGGCGCCGAGGAACGCGACGATGCGTTCCGCGATCTCCTCGCCCTTGTCCTCCTGCAGGAAATGGCCGGCGTCGTTGATGACGACCATCGGACCGGCGTTCGGCATCTTGCGCTCGAATACCCGTCCGGCGGCGAGCCCGAGCACGGGATCCTTGTCGCCGAACAGCAGCAGGCACGGCTTCGACCAGCGGGACAGCGTCTTCCACGCTTCGCGGTTGTCGGCCGCGCCGGGCGCGTCGGGCTCGATCGGGACGAGCGCCGGGAAGCGGTGCGCGCCTTCCTTGTAGCGACGGTCGGGATAGGGCGCCTCGTAGGCCGCGAGGATCTCCGGGGTGCGGCGGCTCTCGTCGACGATCGAGCGGCCGAAGAGGGCGCCGACGGGGAGATCGGGGACGGAGGCCACGTACTGGCGCCAGGCGAGAAAGCCGGGACCGACCTCCTCCTCGCCCGTCGGCAGCGCCGTGTTCATGATCACCAGGCGCGCGAAGCGCTCCGGGAGCTGTCCGGCGAGTTGCAGGCCGAGGAGGCCGCCCCAGTCCTGGCAGACGAGCGTGATGTCCTCGAGCCGCAGGGCGTCCATGAGCCCGAGCACGGCGTCGCGGTGCATGCGGTAGGAGTAGTCGTCGGGCTCGGTGAACTTGTCCGATTTCCCGAACCCGAAGAGATCCGGCGCGATCACCCGCGCGCGTCGCGCCAGGATCGGGATCATGCGCCGATAGAGGAACGACCAGCTCGGCTCGCCGTGCAAGCACAGGACGACCTCGCCGCGGCCCTCGTCGACATAGTGCATACGGGCCTCGCCGCTGCGGCCGATCGCGCCGGCGAGATCGACGTAGTGCGGCGCGAACGGGTAGTCGGGCAGGTTGGCGAAGCGCTCCTCGGGCGTGCGCAGAACGGTCATCGATGCTCCTCCTCGCGCTGCTTCTACCTGCGGCTCAGGTGCGATTGAAGAGCCCGTTCAGCGCCTGATGATCGACCGGCTCCTCGAGCAGCGCATCCGACCGGCCGTCGCGGTGAAATGCCGCCGCGAGCGCGCGCGCCCGCGCCAGCGCGCGCGACGCGATCGCCGCGCCCGCGCTCAGGCGGCGCACCCCGAGGGCGCGCAGCTCCGCGGCGGCGGGCAGCTTGGCGGTCGCCATGGCGTTCAGCGGCAGCGGGGCGATCGCCGTGGCGACGGCGCGCAGGTCGTCGGCGGCGATCAGGTAGGGTACGAAGAGGCCGTCGGCGCCCGCCTCACGGTAGCGGATGGCGCGCTCCAGGGTGGCGGCGACCGCGCGCTCCGCGGGCGCGAGACGACGCAGGAAAACGTCGGTGCGGGCGTTGACGAAGAGATCGACGCCGGCGCGCGCCGCCGCGCGCTTGGCGGCGCCGATCTTGGCGGCGAGCAGGGCGGGCGCCTTCCCGCCATCCTCGAGATTGACGCCGACGGCGCCTGCGTCGACGACCGCCGCCACGAGCTCGGCGACCCCGGCGGGCTCGTCCGAGTAGCCGCCCTCGAGGTCGACGGTGAGCGGCACGCGAACGGCGCGCGTGATCTCGGCGACGGCCGGCGCCAACAGGCGCGGCGGGAGCGCGTGGCCGTCGGCATAGCCGTGCGCCCAGGCGAGGCCCGCGCTGCTCGTCGCCAGCGCGGAGGCGCCGCAGTCCTCGATGACGCGCGCGCTCCCCGCGTCCCAGGCGTTGGCGAGGATCAGGAAGGCGCCCGGCGCATGCAGGCGCCGGAAGATCGGGGCGTGCTCGGCATCGCTCATGCGAACTCTCCTCACTCCCTTGACTGCGCCGGGCAAACGGGAGACACAAGCCCTCGCATTCCCGATGGCCGCTCCCACCGCCCAAGAGTTGCGCGACGCGATCGGTCTTCTCGCCGAGCGCCTCGGCTACGGTAAGCTCCACGATCGGTTGGTGCGCCTGAACGCGTTCGTGTCACGGCGGAAGCCGCCGTCGCCCGACGTGCTCGCCGATCGCGTCTACAGCCTGAGCGGCGGCCTGCGCCGGCAGGTGCCCGCGACGCTCGCGTTCCACACCGTGTGGTCGGAGACCTTCACGAACGCCGTGGGCGAGGAGAACGAGAAGAAGCTCGGCGAGATCGCCGATCGCATCAATGCCACCCTCACGGAGGACGAGCGCGGCATCCGCGACGGGCGCGAGGCGGAGCTCGACGCCGCGCTCGGCGAGTACGAGGTCATCGTCGCCGGCGTGCTGGGGCCGCAGGCCGCCCGCCTCGACATGCTGCTGAAGGCCGTGGCGCCGGTTGCGGGGCGTCTGCGTGCGCGCCCGCTGCCGGTGGCGCCGGTCGAAGACGCGCAGGCGCCGTAGCCGTGCCGCGCGTTGCTACCGCGGCCGGCGAGCTCGTCTACGAGGTGACGGGCGAGGGCGCGCCGCTCCTCTTCATCAGCGGCACCAGCGTCGACCGCACCATCTGGGGCGGACAGGTGGCGCACTTCATGGCGGGGCGCCGCTGCATCACCTTCGACAACCGCGACGTCGGCGAGAGCACGCTCGCCGCGCGCGCGTACACCCCACGCGACATGGCCGCGGACACGTTGGCGCTCATGGATGCGCTCGCGCTCGAGCGCGCCGACGTCGTCGGCCACTCGCTCGGGGGTGCGGTGGCGCAGGAGCTGGCCCTGGAAGCGCCCGGACGAGTCCGGACGCTCACCCTCGTCGGCACGTGGGCCCGCAACGACGAGTACACGCGGGCGCTGTTCCACACCTGGAAGCGCCTCCGCGCCGGCGACGACCGCTCCTTTCTCGAGGGCGTCCTCCTCTTCGGCGTCGGGCACACGTTCCTCAACACCGTCGGCCTCGAGATGCTGGTGAGCATGTTCCTCTCGGTGCCGCACCCACAGGACCCCGCCGGGTATCTCCGTCAGGTCGACGCCGACCTCGCGCACGACACCGCGGACCGCCTCGGCCAGATCGCGTGCCCGACGCTCGTCGTGGGCGGCGAGGAGGACACGATCTTCTTCCGCGAGCACCACGAGATGCTGGCGCGGAGGATTCCCGGGGCGCGGCTCGTCATGTTGCCGCTCGTCGGCCACTCGCCCTCGATCGAGAACAACGACGCCTTCAACCGCGAGCTCGAGACGTTCCTCGCGGCGCACCCGTAGCGATCCCTCAGTCCTCCGGCCTCACGCCGACGGTCGCCGGCACGCAGAGTTCGGTCGGGCGCTTCACCGTGATCTCGCGCGGGCCGAACTGGTCGTGCACGAACACGGGGTCGGCGCCCGGGAAACGCGGTGCTCGCTCCGGGCGCACGCGATAGCACACGAGCGCCGCGTCTGGCGCGCCCACCGGCTCGCCGTTCTTCGACGCGGCGACGCAGATCCGGAACGGGCGCTTGATGTCGAGCGCGAGCGCGCCGAATTGGTCCGTCACCGTCAGGCCCGCCTCACGGCGCTTCGCGCCGACCACGTGGTAGCACGCGAAGGGATCGAGGCCGATGCCATCCGGCGCGCCCGGATCGCCCTGCAGGCTCTTCCGCGTCGGTGTCATCAGGAGCACCGGGCGCACGAGGTCGACGTCGAGCGCGCCGAACTGGTCGGCGACGCCGACGTGCTTCTGCTTCAGGAAGCGCGGCGCGCGGTCCTGGAGCTCGTAGCCAAGAAGGTGCCGCTCGTCGGCGGGCGCCGTCGGGGCGGTACCGTTCACGTCCGCCGGGGCGCACAGGCGCTTCGGCCGGCGGAGCGCGCTCGCGCCGCTGCCGAATACGTCGGCGATCTGCACGTCCCGGATCGGCGCGACGGGCTCGCGCTTGATCGCGTAGCACTGGAAGGACGGGAGCGTACCGACCGGGCCCGCCGTTGCCGTGGCCGCCGGCGTCGCGAGCGCGCTGGGCGTCGCCGTGTCGCTCGCGCTCGCCGTGGGCGTTGCCGTCGCGGTGGGTGTCTCGATCGTCGTGCCGACCGGCGTCGGCGATCCGGCGAGCGCAGGACCGAGGACCGCCGCGCGCACCCCGGGAGGCGGCTCGCAGGTATTGGTGCAGTCGCCGTTGATCTCGTCCTCCGTCTCACAGGCACGGCAGAAGTTCGCGAGCACGTCGAAGAAGCAGCTCACGTCCAGGCCCTCACGGCCGACGGCCCAGGCGGTCGCGCACGCGGCGGGATCGCTGATGCCCTCGCAGTTGGGCGTATTCTGCTCGCCGGCGAAGGTCGTGTGCGTCGGGTCGTCGCAGGCGAGGCAGGTGTTCGGGCACAACGGATTGCCTTCGAAGGCCTCCCCACAGCGGCGGCACCCGCCGTTCTCGAACGCGCACGAGACCGCGGGTCCGCTGAGCTGCCAGGACTCGTCGCACGTGGTCTCGTCCGGCTCGAGCTGACAGAGGTCGTTGAAGAACTGCTGCGTCCTTCCCAGCAGGTTCGTCTTCGCCGCGTCCTTGCACGTCACGTCGCGGCAGTGATCCTCGGTGAGAACCGCGAGGTCGCCGAATGTCCCGAGGAAGTAGCCGGAGGTGTGGTCGTCGAACGTCTGCAGGAGCGGCGCGTCGACGTGCGGGAACGTCGGCACGCCGGGAGGCGTGAGCGCGAGATCCTGGAGGCAGGTGAATCCCGTACGCGCCTGCGCGCCGGGCACGATGGCATCGAGCCAGTCGAAGCCGCCCTCGAGCTGCGACTCGTTGAGCGCGAAGAGGCCGCCGCCGCTCGAGACGAAGGCGCCGAGCGCGGCCTTGTTGGCGTCGATCACGGCGACCTGTTCGGCGGAGATCCCCTGGTGCGGGGTGTCGTCCTCCTGGCTCGGCAGGTAGACGAGCCCGGCATCCGCGATTGCGGTCGGACCGCCGCCGGTGAAGAACTGCCCGATCTCCGTCGGGTCGGTGAGGCTGGTGCGCGTCCAGCCGAGGGCCGGCAGCGTCGACTCGTCGAATCCCTTGTCGAACCCCTCCGACGCGGTCGTCCCGTTGCAGCCGAGACACACCGCGAGCGTCTTGCCGTTCGTGACGAGCGGGCCGAGGCGGTCGAACCCGTCCTGGATGAAGAGGAAGCCCCCCTGGTTCAGCTCGCTGCCGGGGGTGAAGAAGCACGCCGTCGGAACATGGCCGGTCTCGTATTGCCAGGAGGTCGTGCAGGCCGCCTCGTCGCCGGCGAGCGTCGCGCACCCGCTGCCGCTGCCGTTCGCCTCGCTCGCGAATGACGTGAACGTCGGATCCTCGCACACGGCGCACGTGTTCGTGCACAGCCCCGCAAGCCGCTCGCCGACCTCGCACGCGTGACACTCGTTGGAGCTGCCGTCGAAGAAGCACGCGAGCGGGACGTTGCTGAACCCGTTCAGCACCCAGGCGGCTGCGCATGCAGCCTGGTCGTTGTCGAAGTCACGGCAGGCGTCGGGCAGGAACGAGCCGCCGGCGAACGTCGTCCGGTTGGCGTCCGCGCACGGGTAGCAGCTGTTGACGCAGAGGTTGTTCTCCTGGTCGAAGGAGCCGCAGCCGACGCAGGAGGCGCCGCTGAGGAAGCACGAGGTGGGAACGCCGTTGGCGAGCTGCCACGCGCCCGCGCATCCGGTCGCGTCGCCGTCGAACTGCGCGCAGCTTCCCGTCGTTCCGTCGCCGGTGAAGGTGGTGCGCGCGGCGTCCCGGCAGCCGCTGACGCAGCTGTTGTTGCAGAGCCCCGTCTGGTCGCGCTCCGGCGAGCAGCCGCGGCACTGGTCGGCGTCGAAGTGCCCGACCGCGTCCGGGGAGAGGCCGGCGATGATCACGGCGGCCGTGCTCTGCGCCGACGCGGGGCACGCGCCGGCCGTGAGGAGGATGAGGATCGAGCTCGACGGGAGCAGGCGGCGAACGGAGGGCACCGGACGTCGACGCATGGAGAGCTCCGACCGGTTGCTACCGCCGAACCGGACTGTCCGGACAGGTGACGGTAGGCGTGGGACGACGGGAACGGGTACGGCGGACACTTAGAGTCGCCGCGGCGTCTTAGTCAAATCCAATCGGAGCGCAGGTCGCTCAGAGCAGCGTGCCGCCGAGGATCAGGCTCGCCATCGTGAAGTAGATCATGATCCCGCTCACGTCGACGAGCGTGGCGACGAACGGGGCCGACGCGCTGGCGGGATCGAACCCGAGCTTTCTCAGGAAGAGCGGCAGCATCGAGCCGGCGAGCGTTCCCCAGGTGACGACGCCGATCAGGCTGAAGGCCACCGTGAGGGCGACCAGCATGTAGTGCACGCCGTAGGTGTGGAAGAGCTCCTGCCAGAGGAGGATGCGCACGAAACCGATCGCGGCGAGGATCGAGCCGAGGGCCAGGCCGGCCGCCAGCTCGCGCCGTACCACCCGCCACCAGTCGCGCAGGCGGACCTCGCCGAGCGCGAGGGCGCGCACGACCAGCGTCGACGCCTGCGAGCCGGAGTTGCCGCCGCTCGAGATGATGAGCGGCACGAAGAGCGCGAGGACGACCGCGCGCGCGATCTCGCCTTGGTACCGGCCCATCGCGGTCGCCGTCAGCATCTCGCCGATGAAGAGCGCCGACAGCCAGCCGGCGCGCTTGCGCAGCATCCGGCTGAAGCGGATGTCGAGGTAGGGCTCCTCGAGCGCCTCCATGCCGCCGATCTTCTGGATGTCCTCGGTCGCCTCCTCCTGGACGACGTCGACGATGTCGTCCACGGTGACGATGCCCTTCACCCGACGCTCGTCGTCCAGCACGGGGATGGCCAGGAAGTCGTGCTCCTGGAAGAGACGGCTCAGCGCCTCCTGATCCATCTCCTCGTGCGCGGTGACGACGTCGGTGTGCATGATGTCGCGGACCGTCTTCGTCGGTGGCGCCGAGAAGAGCTCGCGGAACGTCACCACGCCGAGCAGGCGCTGCTCCGGATCGAGCACGTACACGTAGTAGATCGTCTCCAGACGTTCGCGCGCCTGCCGGCGGAGATAGGTGATCGCCTCGTCGACGCTCATCTCGGGGCGCAGGCGCGCGTACTCGGGATTCATCAGCCCGCCGGCCTCGTCCTCGGCGTAGGCGAGCAGCGCCGAGACCTCCCGGTGGGCGCTGTCGTCGAGCAGCGAGAGGAGCCCCTGGCGATCCTCCTCGGGCGCCTCCTGGATCACGTCGGCGGCGTCGTCGAGGGGGAGCAGGCGCATCCAGAAGCGACGCTCGGGCATCGTCGTCCGCAGGATCAGCTCCGCCTGATCGCGCGCCGGCAGCGACAGCAGGAAGTCCTCCGCCTCGGCGGGCGGAAAGAGGTGCAGCCCCTCGAGCCGCTCTTCCGGCGAGAGCACCGCCCAGGCGTCCTGCAGCTCGGTGGCGGCGACGTTCTTCTCGCGCGCGTCGTCGCGCAGGGCGCTCATTGCGCGCGCCTCCGTCCGGGACGCACGTGAGGAATGTTTGCGAAGTGTGCCACCCAGGGACCTCCTGCCGCCCGAGCCGGCGCGAGATCGAGGTGGCCGGCGGGCTAGTGCTGATGACGACGTTGGCCGTCGCTACTCATACTCGACCCGGTGCCTATCCCATGAAGCGGATGCCGTCCACATGGCCGCGTGGCCGTCGCGATCAGTTCGCGCGCGCGCGCGGCGTCTACGAGCGCGCGTCCCATTCGGCGGCGCCGACCGGCAGGACGAACGCAGAGTCCTCCCGAGCGGAACCTTGTGACGCGATCTCCTCACGAGCGAATCGAGCGGAGCGGGTGGAGTCCTCGAAGCACCAGGCCGGAAATCCGGCGGCCGCCCAACCACGGCCCCGCACCGGGCGTACAAAATTCGGCGGCGGCCGCACATGACTGTACCGTCGAGATCATCGGTTCGACGCCAAGCCCTTGTTCTTCCTCACTCTCCGCGAGCGGAACACTTCATGCTCCTTCGCACAGCATCTCGGCTGGATGGGGAGGAAGCGATGATGGTGCGATCGACGAAAGAGGATGCGCGCAAGCCGCCGAAGCGCATGGTCGCCGCTGGACGGAAGATCAACGGTACCTGGCAGGTGAAGACGTTTCTCCGCGCCGCCAACGAGCCGCGCGAGCCGTTCTGGCAGACGCCGCCGCGCGCACGCTGAGCGGCTGAACATGTCCCTGCGTCGAGCGGCGCGGGAAGCACGTCGCGCTCGCACCGTACCGGGCGCGCCGCGCCGGCGGGAACGGCGCACGATCGAGTGGTGGGGTGGAGCGGGGAGCAGGACGCGGCGAGAGCTGCGGCCGGAGCGGCGAGCGGGCGGGGTGATTCCCGCCCGCCGCGCCGACGAGACGCGACCGTTACTGTACGATGCCTTTGCGTACGGCGAAGCGGACGATCTCGGCCGTGTTGTGGAGGTCGAGCTTTTCCATCACGTGCTTGCGGTGGCTCTCGACCGTGTTGATGCTGAGCGACAGGATGCGCGCGATCTCCTTGTTGGTCTTGCCTTCGGAGATGAGCTGCAGCACCTCGCGCTCGCGCCCGGTGAGGCGTGAGAGCGCGTCCTCGCCGGCGCCGGTGCCGGACTCGTTCAGGTAGCCGGCGAGCAGGACCTTCGACACCGAGGGGCTGAAGTACGAGCCGCCGCGCGCGAGCGACTTGACCGCCTTGATGAGATCGAGGTCCTCGGAGTCCTTGAGCAGATAGCCCTTCGCGCCCGCCTTCAGCGCCTGGCGGACGTAGACGTCGTCGGAGTGCATCGACAGGATGAGCACGCTCACGCCGTCGCTGCCCTTCATGATCTGGTTGGTCGCCTCGATGCCGTTCAGGCCGGGGAGGCCGATGTCGATCACGACGACGGTCGGGCGCAGCCGCTTGGCGGCCTCGACGGCGCCGCGCCCATCGCCGACCTCACCCGCGATCTCGATCTCGGGATCGGACTCGAGAATCTTCCGCAGCCCCTGCCGGACGACCGTGTGGTCTTCCGCGAGCAGCACGCGAATCTTGCTCATGCGGCGCCTGTCCTTTCATGTCAAGAGCAACGAGAGCGCGAACCCGACCATGAACGCCAAGGCTCCCAGAAGAATCGCGCGGGTGGAGAAGCATCGAGCGCCCGCCCGAGGCGCCCGAGAACGAGCTCGTCGGGTATCCCGCGCGGGCGGGCCGCGGTAGCGGGCAGGATGCCCGCCTCGAAGAGCTGCTTGCTGGCGCGAAAGCTCTCGACCTGGCGCGCCCATTCCTCGAAGGCGCGCTCGCCCTCGCGGCATCCCGCTGACGAGCGCGCCCAGTTCCGCGTCGTCGGTTTGATCGACGGCGAACTCCAGCACGCGAAGCACGTCGAGCGCTTCACCGACGGATGCCATGATCCTCGACCGACCGGTATTCTCGGCTGCAGGCCGATCATGGTCTTCGCGGTCCTCCCGCTCCGGCGGCGGAGGGGACCTGAGGTGGGTGAGGGCAGCATTGGTCCCCATCTATGGGTCAACTGTGCTCCCGTACGTACGTGAATGTCCAGGCTAAAGGCCATGCAATATGCATGTCAAGGAAATGCGACGCCGCGTCCACATGCGGCTGCGCCCCCCTATAGGGCGGGATCTACGCGCACCTCCTCAGGGGCCTGAAGGCGCCGATCCGCTCCGCGGCGAGGAGGCGGAGGAGCGGCGGTGACGCTGTCACCGGCGGGGGCGCCCGCGCCGCGAAGCGGCGCGAGGGCGAAATCAGATTATCTCGTCATCTTCCTCCGGCGCCACGTCCTCGTCGAACTCGTCGAAGTCGTGGCCGCGCGACCCGAGCGCCAGCGAAGGTTGAATCTCCTCGTCGTCGGGCGTGACGATCTCGCGGTTGCGCAGATCGTTGAGCTGGGTGCGGAGCTGGGCGATCAGGTCGTCACGCTCCTTCAGCTGGCGCTCGAGCTGCGTCGCCCGTGCTTCGTGATGGCGGAGCTGCGCAATCTCGCGCACGGTGTCTGTCAGCCGCCTCTCGAAGTTCGTCTTTTCACGCTCGAGGCGGGCCTTGAGCGCCGCGACCTCGCGGCTCGCCGCCGCGCCAGCCGGCGCCGGGCGCTGCGTGGCGCCGGCAGCCGCCGCCGGCTTCTTGGCGGCGCGACGCGGCGCGGTCTTCTTGCGCGATGCCGTGGCGCGCGCAGTCGCGCGGCCCTTCGCGGGTTTCCGCCTCTTTGCCGGACGCGCGTTCTTTCGTGGCTTCTTGCTCGGCATCGTTCCCTCCTCAGCGCTCGTACACGTCCGGCTCTCCGACCGGCCGAGTCCGCCAACGCTTGTGCGTCCACAGCCAGTGATCCGGATGCTGGCGGATCATGGTCTCGAGTATGGCCGTGCAGCGCTGCGTGAACTCGCGAGCGGCTGATCGCGGTCCGCCATACTCGCAAACGGTACGCGAGGCAAGATGACGATGCGATGCCGCGCGCTGTCGCCGTCGCGAACGAGAAACGCGGGATGGACGATCGCGTGGGTGCGCAGCGACGATGCGCGCGAAACCGGCGTTGGTGCTGGCCGCCGGCCGAAGAAGTCGACGAACACGCCGGTACGACGCGATGCGTTCTGGTCGAGCGGCAGCACCATCAGCTCGCGATCGGCGAGCGCGCGCAGGACCGCGCGCGCGGCGGCGTGCTTGCGAAGGGTGTCGCGTGCCGGCGCGTCGCGCAGGCGCTCGACGTAGCGGTCGACGAGCGGGTTCTTGATCGTCTGATGCACCAGGTGGACCGGATGGCCGAGGAGACCGTGGGCGTACGCGAACAGCTCCCAGTTGCCGAAATGGCCGGTGAGCACGAGCACCCCTCTCTGCTGCAGGGTGGCCGGAAGCTCCTCACGCCATAGGCGCTCGTCGGCGATGCCGATGCGCTCCCGTACGTTCTCCGCGTGAGCGCGGCCGAGCTGGGCGCACTCCGCGATCATGCGCCCGAGGTTGCGATAGCTCGCGAGCAGGATGCGCGAGACGCTCGCGCGCGGTCTTCTCGGGGAAGGCGATGGCGAGATTGGTGAGCCCGATCCGCCGATGGCGCCGATCGAGGCGGATCGCCAGCGCGGCGACGCCGGCCGCGAGCCGCATCGCCACGACGAGCGGCAGCGACCCGAGCATGCCCGTAGACGAGGCGGAACGCCCCGTACTCGAGCCAGTGGTGGAGCTGGGCGCGTGTTCCGCGGCCGCCTCGGGTGCGGCCTCGCTCGCCCCGGTCGCGGCCGACGCTACGATGCGGCGGCCTCCGAGAGCGAGAAGCCGAACGCCTCGCGCTCCTTCGCCTCGAGCTCGCGCGAAGACGCGGCGTCGACCTCACGGTAGCGCGCGAGCAGCGCGTCGACGCGCGCGCGGCCGTCGGGTCCGGCCATCTCGCGCAGTTTGTTCTCGATCCACGACGAGGTGCCACTTCTCGTCCTTGGTCACCTCGTGCAGGACGGCGAGGGTCTCGTCATCGACCGTCGGCGAGGCGGCGTGGGCGAGATATCGCCGGTGCGCCCGCTCCTCGACCACGATGGTCAGCGCAAAGAGCTGCTCGAGGTCTTCGGGATGCCGACCTCGAGGCCGATCCGACGCTGGTAGCCGTCGTCGACCTCATCGGGACGCCGCCGAGATCGGTGATGCGCTTCGTCCACAGCCAGGCGTGGCGGGTCTCGTCCTCGAGGTGCTTGGAGAGCTTCACCTGCGCGTCGGGGTCGTCGATCCGCTGCAGGAGCTTCAGCAGCAACGTCGCGCCGCGGAGCTCGGCGTCACGATAGTAGCTGAACAGCGTGAGCAGATTCGGATCGACTGCTGCCATGACCACCCCGTTCGGGAGGGAAGCGCGCAACGGTCCCCTATATATAAAGAGGGACTCCCGAACGCCATTCGACCGTCCCGGGATCGGGCGTCGCCCACGGACGCGGGCGGGCTGCGCCCTTTTGGTACAGGATTTCTTGCCGCCCGACGCCGTTCTGTGTTAATCGCGACCGCGTTTGTCCCGCGCGAGGTCTTCGCGCATGCGTCGCCAACCAGGAGGGAGCAGCGTGGCTCGTGGTAAAGTGAAGTGGTTCAACGCGCAGAAGGGTTATGGCTTCATCACCGCCGATGACGGGCAGGACGTGTTCGTCCACTACTCCGCCATCAGCGGCGAGGGATTCCGCTCGCTGCAAGAAGGGGAGAGCGTCGAGTTCGAGATCGCGCAGGGTCCGAAGGGACTCCAGGCGGCGAACGTCACCAAGGCGTAGCGCGCCCGGCGGGCGTCCGATCGGCGGACGCCGCCCTCAGGGAAACTCGAGCAGCACCTTGCACTGGGTCGTCGGTGTGGCCAGTGCGTGAAACGTCTCCGGGACGCGATCGACGTCGATCACGTCGGTGACCAGGGGCGTCACGTCCAGACGCCCGGAGCGCAGCGCCTCGAGCGCGTCGGCGAACTCTTGCTTGTTGTAGCCGAGCGCGAAGGTGAGCGTGAGCTCCTTGAGGATGCCGGTGAGCGGCAGGATCTCATCGGGCTCGACGCAGACGCCGAGCACGGTGATCCGTCCACGGACGGCGGCCAGCATCATCGCGACGTTCAGCACGCCGCGCGCGCCGACGCACTCGAAGATCACGTCCGGCTCGCGACCCGAGCGCTCGCGGACGACGGCCGCCGGATCGCTCGCGGTGGGATCGACGGCCGTGGCTCCGAGGCGTTCGGCGAGCTCGCGGCGGCCGGCGGAGAGCTCCGAGACGACCACGTGTGGAACGCCCGCATCGCGTGCCCAGAGCAGGGTGACGAGGCCGATCGGTCCCCCGCCGAGGATCAGGCAGCTGCTCCCGGCGGTGAGGCCGCTTTGCCGGAGACCGTGCAGGCCGACGGCCAGCGGCTCGACGAGCGCCGCCGTGCGGAAGTCGACCTCCGGCGGAATCCGCAACAGGCTGCCCGGATGGACCCGCACGTACTCGGCGAACGCCCCCGGCAGCTGGCCGAGGCCGATCCCGCGGAGCGCCGGGCAGAGGATGCCGTCGCCCCGTCGACAGGCTGCGCAGTCGCCGCAGGACATGTACGGCAACGAGACCACGCGGTCGCCGAGCGCCCAGCCGTCCACCCGCGATCCGAGCGCCGCGATCTCGCCCGCGAATTCGTGCCCGAGGATCGCGTCCTGCGGCATCTGCAGGCCGTACTTCGCCGCGTGCAGATCCGAGCCGCAGATACCGCAGTTCCGCACGCGCAGCAGGATCTCGTCCGCCTCGGGCGTCGGATCCGCGACCGACTCGACGCGCAGACACCCCGGCTCCTTCAACACGACGGCACGCATGCCCGAATTCTATAGGAGAGCGCCCATGTCCGCACCAGCGCGCCATGGGGACTCGGAGCTCCACGGGGCTCGCTCCGATCGCGATCGGCTGGCCACTTGCGCGCTCGGGTCCGAGCTTCTATGGTCGGCGCCGCTCCTCGCGTCCATTCCCCCGCGCCACCCTAGCTCAGATGGTAGAGCAGCCGATTCGTAATCGGCAGGTCGAGGGTTCGAATCCCTTGGGTGGCTTTGTACGCGGCGTTCCGCTCCGGGGAAGGCGCAACGGCCCCGGCGCGGCTAGTGCAGCCGTTCAGGGTCCGGACGCTGCTCGTCCAGGTCGTCGGCAATCGCGCCGGCCTGGTGATGGATGATGCGCCATGCGCCATCCTCGCGGATGAATACGTTGGTCGCGACGAGCGTACCGCCGTCGAGACGCTCGATGCAGACGACGAACGCGCCGTCGCCGACGACGTGGCAGATCGCCTCGGTGCACGTGATGTCGGGAGCGCCGGGACCGCGCAGGATGCCACGCCAGCTCGCCATGACCGCGTCACGCCCCATCAGCGGCTGCCAGCCGGGGTGCACGCAGGCCACCGGTGCACGCCGGGCCCAGACCTCTTCCATCCGATCGACGTCGCGTCCGGCGAACGCCTGGTAGAACGAGTCGTTGGCGAGGAGCACGTCGTCGGTCACGGCACTCATGGCCCTTGGTATCGCGGGCCGGGCCGCGGGATGCAAGGTCGGGTGGGCGTACGGGCTCGCGCGAGCTCTTCACGCCCTGGCGCTCGGCATCGTGCTCGCGCTTCGCCGCCCGTTGCGCAGCGCGCTCACCGTCGCCGCCGCGCTCTCGCAGATCGGCGAGTTTTTTTTCATCCTCGCCGCGCTCGGCGTGTGTCCCGAGTTGCTCTCGACCGAGGCGCATCAACTGATCGTCGCGGCGGCGTCGTTCTCGATCGCGCTCAACCCCTTGACCTTTCATGTCGCGGCGCGCGCGGCGCCGCGTTGCACACTCGCACGTCGCACCTAGTCCGCGTGTAGTCCCTTCGGGCAGCGATCATGCGTCGCCGCGCACGAGACGCCGAGCATGCAGAACTGCATGGCCCCGATCACAGATAATCCCAACGTTTCTGCTCAGGCACGTGATGTGCAACGCGGAGGATCGTCCGGCGTCCCGGGAGTGCGCCGACGTCACCTGGTTATCTCCGCAATGAACCGGCGTACCTCGCTATCTCCGATCGCGATCGCATCGATCGCAATATGTTGCGCGCTGCTGACCCCGGCGTCCGCATCGGCGCTACAGGCGCGTCTCACGTGGTCGGCGACGACCGGATCCGCGGGCTACAAGGTCTACATGCGGCCGTTGCTCGGAACCTACGGTGACGGGCTCGACGTCGGGATGCAGAGCGCCGCGAGCGACGGCATGGTGCGCGTCCTCGTCGGCAACGCGGTGATCGGCGACGTGTTCTCGGTGTCGAGCTACGATGGCGCCGGCGTCGAGAGCGCGCACTCGAACGAGGTGCCGCTGCTCGTGCCGGCGATCCTCGAGACGCCGACCGCCGCGCCGCGCGTTGCGACGCCGACGCAGACGGCGACGAGAACCGCGACCCCGGTCGTCACGACGACCGCCCGGCCGACGATGACCGTGCTGCCCACGGTGACGGCGCTGCCCACGATCACGCCACGGCCGACGGCAACGCCGCAGCCGTCCGTGACGCCGCAGCCGTCCACGACGCCGCAGGGGTCCGCGACGCCCCTGCCGAGCGTGACGACCCGACCCACGACGACGAGTCTCCCGACCACGACCCCGGTACGCACGGCGACCGCCGTGGCGACGAGGACGGCGCTGCCGCAGACGACGACGCCCACGGCCCGCCCGGTCGATCCGACGCCCAGCGCGCCGCCGCTGACGCCGGCCGCCACGGCCACCCCGGCACCGACCGACACGCCGAGCGCCTCGACCGGCGTGATCGCCGATCTCAGCGCGATCGGAACGCTCATGGCGCGGGTGACGGCGCCTACCGGCGGCGGCAACCACGACCTCGAGGTCATTCGCGACGGCGATCGACCGCCGCCGGGGAACACCCAGTCGAGCCGGCAGTACGACACCTACGACGGCGCGAACAGCGCGAGCGAGGATTGGATCGGCTACGCGTTCGCGACGCCGCAGCGCTTCCGTTCGGTGATCTTCCAGGAGGGGCGGCACTTCTGGGACGGCGGCTGGTTCGAGACGCTCGGCGCGCAGGTCCGGCGAAACGGTGTCTGGAGCGACGTCGACGGCCTCACCGTGACGCCTCCCTACCCCGGCGTGAACGCCCTCAGCTACGAGACCTTCGCGCTCACGTTCACGCCGACGGTCGGTGACGCCATCCGCATCGACGGGCGGCCGGGCGGCAGCGCCGCGTTCATCTCGGTCGGCGAGCTGCGCGTCATGGGCGACAACAGTACCGTCGTGCCGTCCGGCTCGTTCACCGACGTGACCACCCGTGGCGCGATCATCGCGCGGACGACGGCGCCGACCGGCGGCGGCAACCACAACATCGAGATCATCCGCGACGGGGATCTGCCACCGGTCGGGAACGCGCAATCAGCGCGGCAATACGACACGTTCGACGGCGCGAACGTCGCCAGCGAGGACTGGATCGGCTACGCGTTCGACACCCCGCAACACTTCTGTCGGGTGCTCTTCCAGGAGGGGCGGCAGTTCTGGGACGGCGGCTGGTTCGAGACGTTGACGGTGCAGGTGCGCCAGGACGGGGCGTGGATCGACGTCACCGACCTGAGCAGCGCGCCCGTCTATGCGGGTGCCAACGGCACGACGTACGAGCGGTTCATGTTGACCTTTGCGCCAACCAGCGGGGACGCGATCCGTCTCTACGGCCGTCCCGGCGGCTCGGCCGATTTCATCTCCGTCGGCGAGCTGCGTGTCTACACCGACGAGCCGGCGTCTCCGACCGGCGTGGTGGCTCCCGTCGCGGACGCGGCGGCCGATGCCGCAACACCCACGGCCGCCGCCACGGGCGGCGCCGCCCCGCCCGCGCCGATCGACGCTGCGACCGCCGGCGACACCGGGGACAAGACGAGCGGTGGCACGGCCGGCGGCGGCGGCGTCCCGGCGGCGCCGAGCGCCGGGCCGGCCGCGGGCGCCGCGCGCTGCGGCGATGGACGGCGCGACGACGGCGAGCAGTGCGACGGCACCGACGACGCGCAGTGCGCGGGGCGCTGCCGGAGCGATTGCACGTGCGGCGCCGTGGTCGAGCTGCCACTCGTCGGCTGGTGGGAGGACGGCGACGCGACGGCGGTGATGCTGCAGGATGCCGTGACCGGCGAGCCGGTGCTCGCCGTCACGGCCGCGATGCCGCTGCCCACGGACGGGGGCGGCGATGCTGCGGCTGTCGGCGGGGCGACCTTCGGCGCCAGCGAGAATCTGGCCCTCGCCCTGCCGCAGCTCGCGGTCACGGCGCGGGCACGTGCGGCGTTCGACGTCGAGGTGGAGGTCCGGGCGGGTGACGGCAGCGTGCGGACGCTCGCCTACCGTACCGCCGGGCGGGCGCCGGACCAGGATGCGCCGCGCTTCTCGGCGGACGGCACGGAGGCGACGTTCGACGTCGGCGCGGCCATGGCCGGCGGCGAGGTGGGCACGACCTATCGGGACCTCGCCCGTGATCTCAACGCCGCGTTCGGTCTGTCGTTCGCCAGCGTCGCCCAGGTGCGGGTACGTGGAACCCTGGAGCTGTTCCGCGTCGCGCTCGCGAGCGACCGCGCCCGCGACGAGGACACTCCGGCCCGCCTGGTGCTGCCGCTCGATGGGTGGGATCGCCGCGGCAACGGCGGCGTGCTCGAGAACGCGTACGATCCCGATCTGCCCGGGCTCACGGTACAGGTCGATCCGAGCGACAAGCCGGTCTCGGTCATCCAGCTCGCGTATCCGCCGGCGGAGGCGCCGAAGACGATGCCCTTCGGCACCCTGGTCCTCGCCATCCGCGATGCGGCACCGTTCGCGGTCGAGGTGAAGGGGCTCACCACCGCCGGCGACACCGTCGACCTGACGTACTCGCTCGGCGCCATCGAGTCCGTGCTGCGGCTGCGGCGCGCCGATCAGCCGCTGGTGACGACGCCGCGTGCGGGCGGGCCGTATGCCGACGTGCGCCTCGATCTCGCCGCCGATACCGCCGCGCTCAACGACGGCCAGGTGCTCGCCGGCATCCGGTCCGTGCAGCTCCGCGGCGCGTTCATCGCCGGCGACATCCAGCTGCGCGACCCGATCGAGATCTCCGCGACCCCATAGCGCCTCTTTTCGCGCCGTCGAGACGACGCTATGCATCCGGGGCGGAGGGGGCTTCGGATGACGGGTGGAGAGACCGCGGAGGATCAGCGGCTGGCGGACGACGCGCGGCGCCTCCGCAACTGGAAGCGCTGGGGTCCGTACCTGGCCGAGCGGCAATGGGGAACGGTGCGTGAGGACTACTCCGCGTCGGGCACCGCCTGGGAGTATTTCCCGCACGACCACGCCCGTAGCCGCGCCTACCGCTGGGGCGAGGACGGCCTGCTCGGGATCTGCGATCGCGAGTGCCGGCTGGCCTTTGCGCTGGCGCTCTGGAACGGGCACGACCCCATACTGAAGGAGCGCCTCTTCGGGCTCGCTGGCCCCGAGGGCAACCACGGCGAGGACGTGAAGGAGGTGTACTTCTACCTCGACGCGACGCCGACGCATTCGTACCTGAAGGCGCTCTACCGCTACCCGCTCGCCGAGTTCCCCTATCTCCGCCTGGTGAACGAGAACGCCGGGCGGAGTCGTGCCGACCCGGAGCTGGAGCTCACCGACACGGGGGTCCTCGACGACGGCCGCTACGTCGACGTCGTCGCCGAGTACGCGAAGGCCGGTCCGGACGACATCCTGATCGCGATCACGCTCATCAATCGCGCCGCGGTCGCCGCACCGATCCACCTGCTGCCGACGCTCTGGTTCCGCAACACCTGGTCGTGGGGGCGCCGCGGCGAGGGCTACTGGCCGAAGCCGCGGATCGCGGCGGACGGTCCGCACGGCGTCGTCGCCGAGCACGCCTCGCTCGGCCGTTTCCGCTTGACGATCGATCCGGCGGCGCCGGCGCCGTCCTGGCTCTTCACCGACAACGAGACCGACATGCGGCGGATCTTCGCGGCGCCGGGCCGAAGCCGCTACGTGAAGGACGCGTTCCACGAGTACGTGGTTCGTGGCCGCTCCGACGCCGTTGCCCCGGATGGCGCCGGTACGAAGACGGCCGTGCATGTGCAATGGACGCTCGGCGCCGGCGAGCAGGTGTGCCTGCGACTGCGGCTTCACGCCGACGATGTGCAGGCGACGGCCGGGCCCGCCTTCGGCGCGCCGTTCGACGAGATCGTGGCGGCGCGGCGCGCCGAGGCCGATGCCTTCTACGCCCGTCGTCTCCCGGCCGGCATCGACGCGGAGGCGGCCCGCGTGATGCGCCAGGCATACGCGGGGCTGCTCTGGTCGAAGCAGTTCTATCACTACATCGTCCGCGACTGGCTCGACGGCGATCCGGCGCAACCGCCGCCGCCGGCGGTGCGCCGCAGCGGCCGCAACGCCGGCTGGCCGCAGCTCTACAACCGCGACGTCGTCTCGATGCCCGACACGTGGGAGTACCCCTGGTATGCGGCGTGGGATCTCGCGTTCCACATGGTGCCCTTTGCGCACCTCGACGCGAGCTTTGCCAAGGAGCAGCTCGTGCTGTTCCTGCGCGAGTGGTACATGCACGCAAACGGGCAGATCCCGGCGTACGAGTGGGCGCTCTCGGACGTGAATCCGCCGGTCCACGCCTGGGCCGCGTGGCGTGTCTACAAGATGACGGCGCCGCGCGGCCAGCGTGATCGCCTCTTCCTGGCGCGCGTGTTCCAGAAGCTGCTGCTCAACTTCACCTGGTGGGTGAATCGCAAGGACGCCGAGGGCAACAACCTCTTCGCCGGCGGCTTCCTCGGGCTCGACAACGTCGGGGTGTTCGACCGCTCACGGCCGCTGCCGACCGGCGGGACGCTGGAGCAGGCCGACGGCACCGCGTGGATGGCCTTCTACAGCGCGACGATGCTCTCCATGGCGCTCGAGCTCGCCCGCTACGATCCGTCCTACGAGGATCTGGCGTCGAAGTTCTTCGAGCACTTCGTCGCCATCGTCGACGCCATGAACAGCCTCGGAGGCTCGGGCCTGTGGGACGAGCAGGACGGCTTCTACTACGACCAGCTGCGCGTCGACGGCCGACCGGAGCCCTTGCGCCTGCGCTCGATCGCGGGCCTGGTGCCGCTCTTCGCGTGCGAGGTGCTGGACGACGCGACGATCGCCGCGCTGCCGGGCTTCCGGAAGCGTCTCGACTGGTTCCTGCAGAACCGCGGCGATCTGGCGCGCTACATCGCCTACGCGGAGCCCGCGGGCGACGCGCAGGGACGGCGCCTGCTCGCGGTGCCGTCGCGCGAGCGGCTGGTGCGCGTCCTGCGCTACGTGCTCGACGAGCGCGAGTTCCTGGCGCCGTTCGGCGTCCGCTCGATGTCGCGTGTATACGAGGCCACGCCCTACGTGTTCCGGGATGCGGGCGGGCAGACGTACGACGTCGCCTATCAGCCCGCGGAGTCGACGACCGGCATGTTCGGCGGCAACTCCAACTGGCGCGGCCCCGTGTGGTTCCCCCTGAACTACCTCCTCCTCGAGGCGCTCGAGCGCTACCATCACTTCTACGGCGACGGGTTGCGGGTCGAGTGCCCCGTCGGCTCCGGGACGATGTGCACGCTCGACGAGGTGGCGCGCCAGATCGGCGCGCGGCTCACGCGGCTCTTCCTCCCCGACGCGGACGGCCGCCGTCCGTGCCACGGCGACGAGCGGCGCTATGCCGAGGACCCGGCGTGGCGCGACCTCGTGCTCTTCTACGAGTACTTCCATCCCGAGACCGGGCGCGGTCTCGGCGCGAGCCACCAGACCGGATGGACGGCCCTCGTGGTCAGGATCTTCGAGTCGCTGGAGGCGCTGCGGACGCGCGGGTAGGGCGGGCAGCGCGGTGTCGGTGGGCGAAGTCGATCAGTGCAGCAGGGCGGATGCCGCCACGAGCGTCGGACGCGGACGAAGGCGCATCGGACGCGACGCCGAATCGCGACGCGGCGCGCGAGGTGCGAAATGCTGCGGCGCTTGCATGGGTGCACGGGCTTGCAGCGCGGCTCCTTCGTGTCGGCCGATGGTCGTACGTGTCTGCGCGAGCAGGGCGCCCATGATGACGGCCCCGATCGATCCACCCACCATGATTCCAACGGCAAATTCGATCATCACGTGCTCCCTCGCGCTCGACTGTTGCGACGCGTCCTCCCAGGGGAGCAGAAACCGTGCCTCTCTCCGGCGATGGCAAGGCCGCGTTCTTCCGAAGGCGGCCCGCGTGAGGGCGTTCATTTTTGTGACGCCTCGTCAGGAGTGTACGGCGCCGATCCGACGACAAACGCGCGGCGGCGCACGCCATGCGAGGTGTCACGGGGCGCCGGCGAAGAGCACCAGATAGACGCTGTAGAGCAGCCCCGCAGCGACGATGCATGCGACAGCGACGATCACTGTCGCGTCGGACGGGTCGAATGATTGGCGAGATCGTATGGCCGCCATGGTCCGACGATACGTTCGGACGCGGCCGATGGGCGAGGCCGCGGCATCCGGTGCATACCTGACGGTCGTGGATTCTTGCCGGGAGGCCCTCGATTTCTCGTGTCATTTCGGCGCGCTTCGATGCGGCCCCGGGGATCGCCGTGCGACTTGCGCCCACCCGCCGCGCCCGCGAGGATCGGCGCATGACGGCGCGCGCGCCCCGCCTGCACGTCGAGGTCGACGGTGCCGGGCCGACGATCGTCCTCGGGCACGGGTTCGGCGGCAGCGCCCGGAACTTCCGCGCCCAGGCGCGCGGGCTCGCGGCCCATCTCCGTGTCGTGCGCTTCGACGCGCGCGGACATGCGCGCAGCGAGGCGCCCGACGATCCCGCGGCCTATCGTCCAGATGCCTTCGTCGCCGACGTCGCGCGTGTGCTCGATCAGGTCGGCGCGCCGACCGCGGTGGTCGGCGGGTTGTCGATGGGCGCCGGGATCGCCCTGCGGTTCGCGCTTGCGCATCCGCGACGCACGCGTGCCCTGGTGCTGGCGTCGTTTCCGGCCAGCCGCGGCACCGTCGGGTCGCTCGGAGCCGTCGCGGAGGCGTTCGCCGATGCGATCGAGCGCGACGGCCTCGAGGCCGCGGGCGCGCGCTTCGTCTGGGGGCCGGAGGCGGGGCTCGGGCCGGCGGCCGCGGCCCTCGTCCGGCAAGGATTCCTCGAGCACGATCCGCGCGCGCTGGCCTCGACCCTGCGCGCGCTGATCGCGGTGCAGCCGTCGGCGGCCGAGCTCTCCGCGGCGCTGCCGACGATCGGCCAACCGGTCTTGCTGCTGGTCGGCGAGCGCGACCGTCCGGCGCTCGCTGCGAGTCTGGCGCTGGCCGACGGGTTGCCCCACGCCCAGATGGCCGTCATCCCCGATGCCGGCCACCTGGTGAACGTCGTTCAGCCGGCGGCCTTCAACGCCGCCGTCGAGACCTTTCTCAGGGATGTGCCGTGAAGAGGAGCAGCAGCGCGGGTCCCATGCCTCAGCGTCGCTTGCGGGACCTCTTCGGCACCTTGCCGCCCGCACGGCGCGCCTCCGAGAGGCCGATGGCGATGGCTTGCTTGCGGCTCGCGACCTTCTTGCCCGAGCCCGAGCGCAACGTCCCGTGCTTGCGTTCGTGCATCGCCTTGGCGACCTTCTTCTTGGCCTTGTTCCCGTATCTCGCCATGTCACCTCCTCGACGAGCCGGGCGGCTCGTCTCACTTCTCCAGTCTCCGTCCCGACCCCGGATAGGCAAGTCGGACGGCGAGGTGACGCTCGGAACCCCGGGGCGGTGGACTACGGCGTGGTGTGCTGCTGATCGCGTCCGCGCGGGGGAGACTTCTGGTCGAGCTTGTCGACCGAGATCTCGACGCCCTGCTCCTTCTCGATCTGATCGATGCGCTGCCGCAGCCGATCGGCCTGTTCCTGGCTGATCGCCGCGTCGGGCGGATTGTCGCGGCGCTCCTTGGCGTCGCGACACGCCGCCTCGCGCTCGGCGCGCGTGCCGCTCACGGGAACGGTCACGCCGTCGCCGCACTGCCATTGCTGCTCGCCGCGCGCGGGCGTCGACAGCACCAACAGCAGGACCCCGCCGGCTACCATGAGAAGACGTTTCATCTGCCGACCCTCCAGGAGCAGCGTACGCGGCGCGCCGTTCGACGCACAAGCGGGTTTTCGCGCGCGCTCCGCGAATGGAGAAGCACATCGCATACGAATCGAGGGTTCCATCGGCCGCGCGGCCCGGCTAGGTGGCATCCGGAGGGTACGATGACCGGACAGCCGCTCCAGTTCTGGTTCGAGTTCGCCAGCACGTATTCCTATCCCGCGGCGATGCGCGTGGAGCGCGTCGCCGCGGCACGTGGCATCGCGATCGCCTGGCGGCCCTTCCTGCTCGGGCCGATCTTCGGCGCGCAGGGATGGCGCGACTCGCCGTTCAACATCTACCCGGTCAAGGGGCGCTACATGTGGCGCGACCTGGCGCGCGTCTGTGAGAAGGAAGCGCTGCCGCTCCGTCAACCGAGCCGATTCCCGCGCAACGGTCTCGTGCCGGCGCGCGTCGCCTGCGCCGCCGCCGACGAGCCGTGGATGCCCCGGTTCGTGCGCGCCGTGTACCGGGCGAACTTCGCGGAGGACCGCGAGATCTCGGAGCCGGCCGTCGTCGGCGAGCTGCTGACTCGGATCGGTGCCGATGCCGCCGCGTGGCTGGCGCGCGCCCAGGAGCCCGCCGTGAAGGAGCGCCTGCGCGAGAGCACCGAGGCGGCGAAGCTGATCGGCATCTTCGGCGCACCGAGCTTCGTCAGCGGCGACGAGCTCTTCTGGGGGAACGATCGGCTCGAGGACGCCCTCGACTGGCACCAGGCGCACGCCGCGTGACGCTCAGAGGATCCGGTCTGTACCGGCGGGCGATCGCGACGAGATTCCCTAGTAGCCTTCGTGCGCGGGCGCGGGTGCCGGCTCGTGCTCGTCGAGATCCTCCTCGAGCGGTCGCTGCTCGACCGGCGGCGGCTCCACGCGCCGCTCCTCGACCCGATGCTCGACGTGTCGGCGCGTCGGCGCGTGCGAGATGGTGAATTTGCCGAAGGCGAAGCCGAGGTTCACGCCGTGGCCCTTGCCGGAGAAGGCAAGCGACACCGTGCCCTTGGTCACGACTTGCGCGTCGGACGACTCGCCCATGCCGGCATGCGCCTCGGCGTTGGCGTAGTCGCCGTACAGCTCGCCGATGTCGGACACCGGCGAGAATTCGCCGTAGCCGTTCACGATCTTCTCCGCCCCGAAGGTCACGCCGCCGCCCTTGGTGCGGATGGCGATGCGCGCCGTCTGGCCGTTGTCGCAGGTGACCTCTCCGCCGCCGTGCGCCGTCTTGTAGAACGCCGACCATCCCTCGAGATGGAAGTCGAGGGTGCACTTCGTGTCCGCGCGCGCCGGCCCCGCACAGGCGAGCGCGGCGGCGATCGCGAGGCCGAGCAGCGCCGTCGTCTTGATATTCGTCATATGCTTTCGCGTCTCCAGTCCTACGCAGCCTACGCCACGGTCCGGCGCTGCGCCAACGCGGCGTGCGATCAGAATCTCGAAGTGCAGGGGCGCGCGCTGCGGCGCTCCCTGCCGGCGCGGACAGGTCGGGCACAGATCGGTCACGAGCTCGTAGCCGTGCCGGATCGCCAGCACGGTGCTGGTCTGAGCCGCACGGGCTGCTCGAGGAAGACCTGGTCGTCGCCGAGCTTGGCGGCGAGGCCGCTCTTCTGCATGCAGGCGAACATGCCCTCGCGCAGCCCGCACAGGATGACGTGCACGCCGCGCGCCCGCAGGCGATCGATGTGTCTCTCGAGCAGCGACATGCCGACGGCGTCGGGATTGCGCGCCCGCTTCAGGCGCAGCACGACGACCTGCGTCTCCGGCAGCGATGCGCCCCTCGATGTAGTCGAGGTGCTGCTCCAGGCTGACGCCGGAGCCGAAGTACATCTCGCCTTCGAGGCCGAAGATCAGCATGCGGCCGCAGACCTCGATCCCCGCGCTGGCGCTCGCGGACGCTGCGGTCCTCCGTCACGACGAACTCGGTGAGCAGCATCTTCCCGGTACGCGGGACGGCCAGCATGAACGACATGAAGACGCCGATCAGGACGCAGAACTCGATCGAGATCGCGAAGGCGGCGAATCGCGGTCGCGCGCGACGATCAGCGCGTCGAAGCGCGACGTCCGCACGTGGTAGCGCAGGTCCTGGAGGTTCACCATGCGGCGCCGCGGTCAGCATCAGGATGCCGGCGAGCGCCGAGCGCGGGATGAAGCGCGCGTACGGGGCGAAGACCATCATGATCAGCGCGACCGCGGCCGCCGACACGACGCCCGACCATTGCGTGTGTGCGCCGGCCTGCTGGTTGATCGCGGAGCGCGTGAGCGATCCCGAGCCGGGCATGCACTGGAAGAAGCTGCCGGTGAAGTTGGCGAGCCCCTCGCTCAGGCATTGCTGGTTCATGTCGAGCTTCTGCCCGGTGACCGCGGCGATCGCCTTCGCCATCGAGATCGCCTCGAGAAGGCCGAGGAGCGCGATCGCAAGAGCGCTGCTCGGCGAGGTCGTGGATGGACGCGGCATCGAAGTGCGGCAGGCGCGAGCGACGGCAGGCTGGCGGGGATGTCGCCGACGACCTTCACGCCCTGCTGCGCGAGGTCGAACCGGGCCGTCACGGCGGCCATCACGACGACGACGATCAGGAACTCGGGGAGGAGCGGCCAGCCGGAGCAGGCGCTTCACGAGCCGCAGCGCGAGCACGAGCGCGATCGAGGCCAGGCCGAGCTCGAAGGTCAGGGCGTGGACCGCGCCACCCTTCGTCATCGTGAGCCAGAAGCGCACCAGGAAGTGGTCGTGGGCGCCGCCCACCGCCTGCAGCCCGAGCAGGTTCTTCATCTGGTCGAGCACGAGGAGCACGCTCGCGCCCGCCGTGAAGCCGACGATGACCGAGTGCGAGATGTAGCGCGTCAGGTCGCCGAGCCGCAGGAGACTGATCGCGAGCTGGATCGTGCCGGCGAGCAGCGCGATCAGCACCGCGGCCTGCACGCGCTCGTCGGGGGCGGCGATCGCGCCGACGGCGCTCAGCAGTGCGATCGAGATGGCGTTCGTCGGGCCGTTGATGAGCTGGCGCGACGAGTCGAGGAGCGCGCCGACCGCGGTCATGATGATGGCGGTGTAGAGGCCGTATTCGACGGGGAGGCCGGCGATCAGCGCGTAGGCCATCGCCTGCGGCACCGCGACGGCGGCGACCGACAGCCCGGCCACGAGATCGGCGCGCGCCTGCTCGACGCCATAGGAGCGGAGCGAGTCGAGCGCCGGGACGCGCCGATACAACGTATCGAGGGAAAGTATGCCGGTGGCAGCCAATCGTGCCGTCGGGACGCGGACCCGCTTACCGGGTCACCAGGTCCTTGGTCCCGGCCGAGACGTCGTTGACGAAGATCTCGACCGTGTAGTCGCCGGCCTTCCAGCGGCCGTCGGGGGGCTTGGCCTGGAGCAGCACGGGCTTGTCCGCCGACTGGGCCGCCTGCGAGTCCTCGCCGACGACCGACCCGTCCGAGAACTTCCAGCGCGCCTTCACCGTCGCATTGGCGACCGAGCCGTCGGTCGTCACCGCGACGTAGAACGGATCGGTCGTCCAGTAGGAGTTGGTACGCGAGTCCTCACCGATGGTGCCGTCGGCCGCGAGCGCGCGCCCGAGGGTGATGTCCGTCACGTGCGCGTCGGCGGGGTTGCCCGGCGCCTGGCTGTCGCCGCCCGGCGGCGAGCCGCGCCAGCAACCGCTCGGCGCGAGCGCGAGCAGCAGGGCAACGACCGACAGCGTCCGCACAGCGCGGTGGGTGGATCGTTCACGTCGCACGAGGACTCCTCTCTCCGGACTCCTGGTCATAAGCGGATGAGCGGATCGGCTCAAGCGGGCGGCTCCGCGGGTGGTTGCCCTCGGATTGACGACGTCGCGCCGTCGGCGCTAGATCGCCACTGCCGTGCTCCCCGCGTGTCCGCCTCCCGGACCTGCGCGACGACCGGCGGCGGACGGCACGGACACACGGAATGTTTCGCGACAAGCGCGTAGTGGTGGTGATGCCGGCGTACAACGCCGCGCGGACCTTGGAGACGACGCACCGCGAGGTGCTCGAGCAGGGGGTCGTCGATCACGTCGTCGTCGTCGACGACGCCAGCTCCGACGAGACGTCCGCCATCGCCCGCGCGCTGCCGCAGACCACCGTCTACACGCACCCGGAGAACCGCGGCTACGGCGCCAATCAGAAGACCTGCTATCGCCTCGCGCTCGAGCACGGCGCCGACGTGGTCATCATGGTGCACCCCGACTACCAGTACACGCCGATGCTGATCCCCGCCATGACCTCGATGATCGGCAACGGCCTCTACCACTGCGTGCTCGGCTCGCGCATCCTCGGCGGGCGCGCACGCCAGGGAGGGATGCCGGTCTGGAAGTACTTCGCGAACCGCGGGCTCACGTTCGTGGAGAACCTGCTCCTCGAGGCGAAGCTTTCCGAGTACCACACCGGCTACCGCGCGTTCTCGCGGGAGCTCTTGACCCGCTTGCCGATCGCCGAGAACTCGGACGACTTCGTGTTCGACAACCAGATGCTCGCGCAGGTGCTGTGGTTCGGCTACGTGATCGCCGAGGTGTCCTGCCCGACGAAGTATTTCGCCGAAGCCTCGAGCATCGACTTCCGCCGCAGCGTCCGATACGGCTTCGGCTGCCTGCGCACCGCGATCGAGTATCGCCTCGCGCTGCTCGGCGTCACCGACTTCGCGCGCTTCCCGCGGACCGCACGCGGCGAGTGAGGTCGGACACGGCCGGCTGACGTCCCCGGGGGAGCGGCGTCCGACGGGCGTCGGCCCGCGCGTGCGGCGGGGCCGCGAGGGCGGCGCGCAGCCGATCGCGAAACGCTCGCAGCTCCGCCGCGGAGGCGTCGCGGTCGTCATCCATCGACATGGCCGTCATCTCGCGGGCCACAGGGTGGCGGATGCACGTCACGCCGGCGTCACCACGGGATGACGCTTCGATGAACGCCGGGCAGCGGGGACGGGTGAGCGTGCCGCGTCAGGCCGCCTTCGGCGCGAACATCGAGCCGGCGATCCGGGCGAGCACGCTGCGCGGCGTCATCCGCGTCGTCACGGCGAGCGTCTTGTTCATCCAGCCCGGGATCAGCGTGCGCCGGCCCGCCTTCGCGGCGTCGATCGCCTGCGTGACGACCGCTTCGGCGCTCATGTACGTGAACTCGGGCACCGCCTCCGTGACGCCGGCGACGTCCTGGAACTCCGTCTTCGTGGCACCCGGACAGAGCGCGAGGACGCCGACGCCCGTCGCCGCCAGCTCCGTCGCCAGCGCCTCCGAGAACGACAGCACGAACGCCTTCGTCGCCGCGTAGGTCGCCATGTAGGGCGTCGGCACGAACGAGCCGATCGACCCGACGTTCACGATCGTGCCGCGCCGTCGCGCGACCATGGCCGGCGCGTAGAGATGCGACAGTGCGACGAGGCAATGGACGTTGAGGAGGATCTCCTCGCGCTCCTTCGCGAGCGGCAGCTCGACGAAACGACCCGCGGTGCCGAAGCCGGCGTTGTTCACCAGCCAGTCGACCTCGAGACCGAGTCGCGTCGTCTCCGCGAAGAGCTCCGCCGGCGCCTCGAGGCGCGACAGGTCCTTTGCGATCACGTGACAGCGCGCGCCGCCGGCGCGCCCGACCTCGGCGCTGAGCGCCTCGAGACGGTCCGCCCGGCGCGCGACCAGCACGAGTTCCTTTCCCTGCCGCCCGAGCTGCCGCGCGAACTCCGCGCCGAGCCCGCTCGATGCCCCGGTGATCACTGCAACGTCCGTCCTCATGGTATCCTCCAGGTTTGCAATACTGCGCACCTCGCGGCGCGGCAATCGGTCGGGTGTTTTGAAGAAACGTCCAGGGCGATTCTTCCTTGCACCGCCATGGGCGAGGAAGGACGGCAGCCTCGGGCTGGCATGGTCGTTGCGACGGGAGCGACTATGGTCACTTTTCGGAAGTGGATACCAATCGTGCGGTACCCTGTGCCGCCCATCGTGCTCCTGGTCGCGTGCGTCCTGGCGATTCCGCTCGCATCCTCGTGCGCGTCGAAACGGCAGACGGTCGCGTCGACGGAGACCGTCACCACGATCCGCGAGCATCCGCTACCGCCTCCCAAAATGATCGACATCTCGATCGTCAATCTGCATGACGAGCCGTCCGCCGATCCGTCCGGAGAGAAGGTGGTGGGGACGATCGTCAACGACGGTGATCGCCCCGTCAGCCGGATCGCGATCCGCGTCGAGGCGCTCGACGGCACGGGCCACGTGGTGCGAACCGTCACCACGCCGCCGCTGTCGGAAACCATCGAGCCCTTCGGCGGTCGCGCGACCTTCGAGACGTCCATGCCCCGCGACCAGGTGGTGGCGGGGTATCACGCCGTCGCGATCGCGCGGTAGGGCTAGCGGAGGCTCCGCTCGATCGCCTGGGCGAAGGCGATGGTCGTCCGGTCTCCGAGCCAGGGGCCGACGATCTGCATGCCGATCGGCAGCCCGGTGGCGGTCCTGGCGATCGGGGCGCAGGTCGACGGCAGGCCTGGAAACGTCGCCGTGCCCGGCCACGCCAGCTGGTCGCCGTAGGGGGTCGGCCTCCCGTTGATGGTGAGCGTACGCTTGCCCCAGTCGGGCTCCTCGATGTGGGGGAAGGCGACGGTGCCGAAGGGCGGGGCGAGCACCACGTCGAACTCCTTGAAGAGCGCCGACCACTGCCGGCGATGGGCGGCGATCATGTCCAGGCCCTCGAACCAGGCGTGCGCGTCGATCGGCGGATCCGGGTCGGGTTGGCCACGGCTGATGATCGTCATGAGCATGCGGATGTAGGTGGCATGCGCGGCGGCAAGGTCGGGGACGAGCGGGCTCGCGTGCGCGACCGTCGCGCCGGCGGTGCGCGCCGACTCCGCGACACGCTGGATCGCCCCCCGGACCTCGGCGTCGGTGGCGCAGCTCGGGTGCGCGTCGAGCACCAGGATGCGGAAGCTCGAGAGCCGTTCGGCGCGCGGCGGCGGCAGGGCGACATGGTAGCCGACGGCCGCATCGCCGTCGGGACCGGCGAGGACGTGCAGGAGGAGGTCGAGATCCGCGGCCGTCCGCGCGTACGGCCCGACGACCGCGAACTCGACGCCCGCCCCGTCGTCGATGGGTGGCGGCGTGTGCCCCGTCAGCGGGACGAGGTCGTAGGTCGGCTTGTGGCCGAAGACGCCGCAGAAATGCGCCGGCACGCGGATCGAGCCGCCGATGTCGGAGCCGAACTCGAGCGGCACCATGCCCGCGGCGACGGCCGCCGCGGAGCCCCCCGACGAGCCGCCGGGGCTGCGCGTCAGGTCGCGCGGGTTGTTCGTCCGGCCGTAGATCGGGTTGTTGCTCTGCCAGTCGCCGAGTCCGGGCGGAACATTGGTCTTGCCGAGGATCACCGCGCCTGCCGCCTTGAGCCGCGCGATGCCGGTCGCATCCCGTTTCGGCGCCCAGCGCGCGAAGGCCTCGATGCCCCAGGTGGTGGGCAGGCCGGCCACGTGGTGCGACTCCTTCACCGTCATCGGGATGCCGAGGAGCGGCCGCGCCTCGCCGCGCGCGCGCGCCGCGTCGGCGGCCCTGGCGGCCTCGCGTGCGCGGTCGAAATCGCGGACGACGACGGCGTTGACCATGGCGTCCTCGGCCTCGATCCGCGCGATGGCGAGGTCGCAGAGCTCCAGGGCGCTCAACTCGCGCGCGGCGAGGGCGCGCGCGAGGCTGCCGGCGGTGGCGGTCGCGTAGGTGTCGTTCACGGGCATGGCTCCCTCCTCGGCATCATGACGCCGAATAGTGGTCCCAATGGATCATCGACCGGGGGTCCGGGCGCCGGACCGGCCCGAACCGCCCCAGGGGATAGCCGACGGGGATGCAGCAGGTGAGCGTCACGTCCGACGGCAACCCGAGCAGCCTCTCGTACCGGCCGGGATGGAAGAGATGCGGGGTCGTCAGCACCGCGCCGAGGCCGAGCGCGCGCGCGGCGAGGAGCAGATTCTGCGCCGCCGGATAGGCCGTGGCGTGGATGCCCGTCGCGGTGGCGTTGCCGGCGCCGGTCAGCAGGCGTGCGGTGCCGCCGATGCCGAGGTGCCGAAGCGCGGCCGTGATCGTCTTCGGGGAGGCGAGGGCCTTCGCGACCGCCTCGTCCTTCTTGACGCCGACGAAGACCATCGCCGGCAGATCCTCGATGTGATCGAGCATGTACTGGAGGGCCTGCTGCGAGCGGACGCGCTGCGCGGAATCCTCGCCGTCACGCGGTGGGGCGGCGCCGATCGTCTCCCGATACCAGGCGGCGCCGTTCCGCCACAGCTCCGCGATGCGCCGCTTCTGCTCGCGGTCGCGCACGATCAGGAAGCGCCAGTTCTGCGCGTTGCTGCTGCTCGGGGCGTGGATGGCCGCGTCCACGAGCGTCACCAGCAGGTCCTCGGGCACGGGATCCGGCTTCAAGCGCCGCATCGCCCGGCAGGTGTGCATGATCTCGAACACGTCGGTGGTCGGTTTCTCCGTCATCGGAACCCCCTTGGTCGTCGATTGCCGGGACGGTTAGCACAAGATCATCGTCCCGGCACATTCCCGTCCGTCAGCCGAGCGGCGAGTCCGGCACCGCGCCGTCGACGATTGCGAGGCCGCGCCGCCTCGCGGCGAGATTGAAGACGGGGCCCTTGCCGTGCGATGGACCGGCCGACCATGAGCAAGGGGCGGCTGGAGGCGTTCAGCGACGGCGTGCTGGCCATCATCATCACCATCTCCTCCACGCGGCGCAGTACGTGAGCCCCGGCATGATGTGGGCCAACCTGTACCTGCTTTTCTGGTTGTCCCTCTTCCCGTTCGCCACGGGCTGGATGGGCGAGAACGATTTTGCCACGGTGCCGACGGCGCTCTATGGCGTGGTGCTGTTGATGGCCGCCCTGGCCTACTTGCTGCTCCAGCGGGCCATCGTCCACCGACACGGCAAGGAATCGATGCTCGCGCGAGCGATCGGATGCGACGTCAAAGGGCGCGTCATCTCTCCGCTGCTCTATTTCGTGGCGATCCCGCTCGAGTTCGTGAGCGTGGGGATCGCCTGCGGCCTCTACGTGTTCGTCGCGCTGATGTGATTGATCCCGGACCGGCGGATCGAACGCGTGCTCGCCGCGGGCGAAGACGAATCGTAGAGAGGCAGCGTCTTGCGATCGCGTCCCGGCCGGTCGATGTCGGACCAGCCGAAGACCGCCGGCTCGCTCATGACGCCGGGCTCGTCGCGCCTCGCCGGCCGCGCAGGACGATGGCGGCGAGGGGCGGCAGCAGGATCAGGGCCGACTGGGCATGGCCGTGCCAGGCGACCGGCTCGGTCCGGACGCCGCCGAGGTTGCCGAGTCCGCTGCCGCCATAGATCTCGGCGTCGCTGTTCAGGATCTCGTCCCATGCTCCCGGCCACGGCACGCCGACGCGGTAGCCGAAGCGCGGCACGGGGGTGAAGTTGAGGGCGAAGAGCAGGGCCTCATCGGGGTCGCGGCCCCGGCGCAGAAACGTCAGCACGCTCTGCTGCGAGTCGTTGCAGTCGATCCACTCGAAGCCGGCGGCCTCGCAATCGCGCGTGTGCCAGGCGGCCTCCAGACAGTAGAGCCGGTTCAGGTCGCCGACCAGGCGTTGCACGCCGCGGTGGGCGGCGTGCGCCAGCAGCTCCCAGTCGAGGGCGCGGTCGTGGCTCCACTCCCGCCACTGCGCCAGCTCGCCACCCATGAAGAGGAGCTTCTTGCCGGGCTGGGCCCACATCGCCGCGAGCAGCAGCCGGAGATTTGCGAAGCGCTGCCACTCGTCGCCGGGCATCTTGCCGAGGAGCGACCCTTTGCCGTGCACGACCTCGTCATGGGAGAGCGGCAGCATGAAGCTCTCATGGAAGGCGTAGACCATCCGGAACGTGAGCTTGTCGTGGTGATGGCGGCGATGCACCGGGTCGAGCGCCATGTAGGCGAGGGTGTCGTGCATCCACCCCATGTCCCACTTGAGCCCGAAGCCGAGTCCGCCGACATAGGTCGGGCGGGCGACCATGGGCCACGCGGTCGACTCCTCGGCGATCGTGACGACGTCGGGGAAGGTCCCGTAGATCTCCTCGTTCAGGCGGCGCAGAAAGGCGATGGCCTCGAGGTTCTCCCGGCCGCCGAACCGGTTCGGGATCCATTCCCCCTCCTTCCGGGAGTAGTCCAGGTAGAGCATCGAGGCGACGGCATCGATGCGCAGGCCGTCGACGTGGTAGCGCTCGAGCCAGAAGAGGGCGTTGCTGAGGAGGAAGCTCACCACCTCGTTGCGCCCGTAGTTGAAGATGAGCGTGCCCCAGTCGGGATGCTGGCCCTGGCGCGGATCGGCGTGCTCGTAGAGATGGGTGCCGTCGAAGTAGCCGAGCCCGTGCTCGTCGCGGGGAAAGTGCGCCGGCACCCAGTCGACCAGCACGCCGATCCCGGCCTGGTGGAGCGTGTCGATCAGGAACATGAAGTCCTGCGGCGTGCCGAAACGGCTGGTGGGCGCGAAGTACCCGACGGTCTGGTAGCCCCATGAGCCGTCGAAGGGATGCTCGGTGATCGGTAGCAGCTCGACGTGGGTGAAGCCGGTTTCGCGCACGTAGGCCGCGAGGCGGGGCGCGAGGTCGCGGTAGCCGAGCCAGCTCCCGTCGGCAGCGCGCATCCACGATCCGAGATGGACCTCGTAAACGGCGATCGGCGCATCGAGCCCCTGCCGCCGGCCGCGCTCGCGCATCCAGGCGGCGTCGTGCCAGCCGTAGGTGAGGTCCCAGATCTTCGAGGCGGTCTGAGGGCGGATCTCGGCGGCGAATCCGACCGGGTCGGCCTTCTCGACCTGGTACCCGCCGTCGCGGCGCTCGATGAAGTACTTGTAGAGACGACCCGGCCCGATCCCGGGGACGAAGCCCGCCCACAGCCCCGAGCTGCCGCAGGCGGCCATCGGGTTCGCGGTGCGCGCCCAGCCGTTGAAGTCGCCGACCACGGAGACTTTGCCGGCGTTCGGTGCCCAGACCGCGAACATCGTCCCCGCGACGTCGTTCTCGACCATCGGATGCGCGCCGAGCTTGTCATAGAGGCGGTAGTGGCGTCCCTCACCGAAGAGGTGCAGATCGAAATCGCTCAGCCACCCCGTGCTCATGGTCCCTCCGGTTCGGGCCGTTGGACGACCAGCAGATGGGCCGGGCAGACGGCGGGATCGAGCCGGACCCAGTTGTGCGCGCCCCACTGGTAGCGCGCGTCCGTCAGGACATCGGCGACCTCGTACGGGCGGTCGGTCGGTAGGCCGAGCTCCTCGAGCGGCACGTCCACCCAGCCGTGGTGAGGCTGGAAGGGATCGAGATTGACGACCACCAGCACGATGCTCGCGCGATCCGGCGCGCTCTTCGAGTAGAAGAGGAGGTGGGCATCGTCGACGGGATGGAAGCGCAGTCCGTGATCGTACTGCAGCGCCGGATGCACGCGCCGGGCCTGGTTGACGCGCGTGATCAGCGCGCGGATGTGGCCGGGCCGGTCGTGATCCCAGGCCCGCATCTGGTACTTCTCGGAATGCAGGTACTCTTCGGTGCCCGGGACCGCGGCGGTCTCGCAGAGCTCGAAGGGTGGACCGTAGATGCCGTAGCTCGCCCCCAGGGTGGCGGCCAATATGAAGCGCACCTGAAAGGCGGCGGGCCCACCGGTCTGCAGATAGGCATGGAGGATGTCGGGGGTGTTGGCGAAGAGGTTCGGCCGCATGTACTCGCGGACCCCGGTCTGCGTGAGCTCGGTAAAATACTCGATCAGCTCGGCCTTCTCGTTGCGCCAGGTGAAGTAGCTGTACGATTGGGTGAAGCCGCCCTTGGCGAGCCGCCTCATGATCTTCGGGCGCGTGAAGGCCTCGGCGAGGAAGATCACATCCGGGTGGTCCGCCTGCACCTCCGCGATCAACCAGTCCCAGAAGGCGAACGGCTTGGTGTGGGGGTTGTCGACGCGGAAGATCGTCACGCCCTGCTCGACCCAGAACAGCACCACGCGCTTCAGCTCCGTCCACAGCGCGCGCCAGTCGGCGCATTCGAAGTCGAACGGGAAGATATCCTGGTACTTCTTGGGGGGATTCTCCGCGTACTTGATGCTGCCGTCGGGGCGATGGCGAAACCAGTCGGGATGCTCGCGGACGAAGGGATGGTCGGGCGCGCACTGGAACGCGATATCGAGCGCGACCTCGAGCGTGTGGCGGCGAGCCGTGGCGACGAAGTGGCGGAAGTCCTCGAGCGTGCCGAGCCCGGGGTCGACGGCGGTGTGGCCCCCGGTCGCGTTGCCGATGGCCCATGGACTGCCCGGGTCGCCTGGGCCGGCGGTCAGGGCGTTGTCGGGTCCCTTTCGATGGACGGTGCCGATGGGATGGATGGGCGGCAGGTAGACGACGTCGAACCCGAGCGCGGCGATTGGCGCGAGCCGGACCTCGGCCTCACGGAAGGTCGCGCTTCGCGTCGGGTCGGGGCCGGCCGAGCGCGGAAACATCTCGTACCAGGCGCCGAGCCGCGCCCGTACCCGCTCGGCGCGCACCACGAGCGGGGTCGAGGTAGCCCCCCCGCTGCGATCGGCGTGACGCGCCATCAGGTCGGCGAGGGCGGGATCGACCGCCAGCCAGACGCGATCGACCTCCGGGCCGTCGATGGCGAGCGCGGCGGCACGTTCGGCGAGCCAGGAGCGATCGTGGCCACGCGCCCGCAGGGACGCGCGCTCGATCAATCCCGCGCCTTCGAGCAGCTCGCCCGCGAGCGCCTGGCCGGCCTCGACGCGCTTGCCGAGGTCGGCGCGCCAGGTCGCGAAGGGATCGATCCAGGCCGAGACCCGGTACTCGTAGGGGCCGAGGCGGGTGAGCGGGACGTCGGCACGCCACAGGTCGTTGCCGTGCGGCGCCATTGCCGTTTCCTGCCACTCGGTGGCGCCGGGCGACCGAAAGCGCAGCACGACCGCGATGGTGTCGTGGCCGTCGGTGAAGACGTCGGCCTCGACCGCGAGGGCCTCGCCGATCGTGCGCTTGACGGCGAAGCGTCCGTCGTCGATCTGGGGACGGACGCGGTCGATCACCACGCGCGGCGGCCGATCGTTCCAGGCGGGACTCGGTCGGGTGGGAGTCGTGGTCATCGGGCCTCGCTCACCACCAGGTACCGTACCGCGACCGAGCGGGTCTGGAGCGCGTGCCGCCGGCGCCCGGGCGCATCCTCACGGCGGGCCTTCGCGGCTACCGATCCGGACGCCCGCCGGATTCACGTCTCCACCTCCTCGATGAGTTGCAGGAGCCCCTGCAGCGGGATCCGCACCCACGTCGGTCTATTGTTCAGCTCGTAGCGGACCTCGTAGAGCGCCTTTTCTATCGCGTATGCCTGCAGCATGAAGCGCGACTCGTCACGCCCGTCCGGCAGGAAGGCGGCGCCCCGCGCCGACTCGAGATACGCGCCGAGGAAGGTGGCGCTCACCCAGGTGAACCAGTTGCGAATCCACGGCTCGAGCAGGGCCTGGTCCTCGGTGCGGACCACCGGACCGACCGAAGAGTCGAGCAGGCTCGCCTGCGCGACGTAGTGGAACGAGCGCAGCATGCCCGCCACGTCGCGCAGCGGCGAGCGCTTGATGCGCCGCTCGCTCAGCGAGCGGGCGGGCTCGCCCTCGAAGTCGATGATGACGAAGTCCTTGCCCGTGTAGAGCACCTGGCCGAGGTGGTAGTCGCCGTGGCAGCGGATCCGCATCGCGCCGATCTTGTGCTCGAGGAGGGCGCGGAGGTGGCGGTCGATGGCGCGCTCGCTCTCCAGCACCCGGTCCGCGTCGGCGCGCGCCGCCTCAGGCAGCCGCGCGCGCTGCGCCCGCACGAGATCGAGGACCTGGCGGGCGAGGGCGCGCATCGATTGGTAGACCGAGCGCTGGTAGAGGGTCGTGAACGGTTCGGGGGCGAAGGCGGGATCGTCGTGACGTGAGGCGAGGGCGAGGTGCAGCTCGGCCGTGCGCTGTCCGAGGAGCTGCACGGCCGGCAGATAGGTGCCGAGCGTCTCGTGCGCGATCGCCGGCAGGGGCGTGTCGAGGAGCGCGAAGAGGCCGGCTGCCGCCGGGACGCCGTCGAGATGGGGTCGATGGGCGAGGACACGATCGCAATACATCGTGAGCTCGTGCGTGGTGTAGCGCCACGCATCACCCTGATTCGGGACGAAGGCCTGGAGAATGCCGAGCGTGGTCTCCTCGCCGCGCGGCTGCTCGTAGGTGAGGGCGCCGGCCACGGCCGGCAGGGCCCTGAAGCCGGTGCGCTCGGTGAGGAAGCGCCCGATCTCGAGATCGGGGTTGACGCCCGCCGCGGTGCGTCGGAACACCTTGAGGATCGCCCGCTCGCCGAACACGAGCGAGGTGTTGCTCTGCTCTTCCCGCAGCGGTGTCGGCTCGAGGCCCGCGGGACTCGGGCCGAGCACGGTCCGCAGCGCGCGGCTCGGTATACCGCGGATCTCGCCGTGCTCGCCGCGGAAGCGCCGCCGGCGGGTCACGGCGTCGAGCAGCACGCGGCCGAAGCCGGGATCGAGAAGCGCGTCGTAGAGCACGCCCGCCGGCGTCTCTGCCGGCGCCTTCCAGCCGCGCGATCACCGCGGACGGCGGCAGCCCGGCCGGCTCGGTGCCGGCCGCGTACGCGACCGGCACCATGTAGGTCTCGGCCTCGCCGTCGCGATAGTCGACGCGGACCGACAGCATCGCGTAGTCACCGTCCTTGCTTTCCATCTGTACCGTCTCGACGACGGACACCGACTTCAGGCGCCGCGCCTTGCCGCTGAACCAGCGCTGCCGCGCGAGGTAGCTGGTGAGCACGCCTTCAAGGGTGCCGCGCCGGCGTTCGCCGAGCACGTCGCGCCACTCGCGGGCGACGGCGAGGACCGGCGGCCCGTCCGGGATCTCGACGGCGGTGTGCTCCGGGCGTTTCAACGTGAACCAGTAGAACGCGTGCGGGCCGAGCGTGAGCAGATAGGGTAGCGTGCCGATGGGGGGGAAGTCGGTGCTACCGAAGAGCTCGACGGGCACCATGCCCTGGTACGCGGCGAGGTCGAGCTCCACGTACTGAACGAAGCGCGACAGGTTGGCGACCATCAGCAGGCGCTCCTCGCCCACCGTCCGGATGAACGTCAGCACCTTCGGATTCTCGGGGTAGAGGAACTGGAGCGAGCCGGAGCCGAAGGCGTGGTGGCGCTTGCGTAGCGCGATCAGGCGCTTCACCCACCACAGCAGGGAGTGGGGGTTGCCCTGTTGCTGCTCTACGTTCAGCGCCTCGGGGCGGTACTCCGAGTCCATCACCACCGGCAAGTAGAGCCGCTGCGGGTTGGCTCCGGAGAAGCCGGCGTTGCGATCGGCGCTCCACTGCATCGGGGTGCGGACGCCGTTGCGGTCGCCGAGATAGAAGTTGTCGCCCATGCCGATCTCGTCGCCGTAGTAGAGCACTGGCGTGCCGGGCAGCGACATGAGGAGGCCGTACATCAACTCGATCTTGCGGCGATTGTTGCCGAAGAGCGGCGCCAGCCGGCGGCGAATGCCGAGGTTGATGCGGGCCTGCGGATCGTGGGCGTAGACGCGGTACATGTAGTCGCGCTCCTCGTCGGTCACCATCTCGAGCGTGAGCTCGTCGTGGTTGCGGAGGAAGATCGCCCACTGGCAGGTCTCGGGAATGGCCGGTGTCTGCTCCAGGATCTCGATGATCGGGAAAGCGGTCTTCCATGTGCGTCGCCATGAAGAGGCGCGGCATCAGCGGGAAGTGGAAGGCCATGTGGCACTCGTCGCCGTCACCGAAATAGGCCGCGGCGTCCTCGGGCCACTGGTTGGCCTCGGCGAGGAGCATGCGGTCGGCATAGTTGGCGTCGACGTGCCTGCGGAGGGTCTTCAGGAAGGCGTGGGTCTCGGGCAGGTTCTCGCAGTTCGTGCCCTCGCGCTCGTACAGATAGGGGACGGCATCGAGTCGGAGACCGTCGACGCCCATCTTGAGCCAGAAGTCGACGCGCTGGAGGAGCGCTTTACGCACCGCCGGGTTGTCGAAGTTGAGATCGGGCTGGTGCGAGTAGAAACGGTGCCAGTAGTGCGCCTGTGCGACCGAGTCCCAGGTCCAGTTGGAAACCTCGAAATCCTTGAAGATGATGCGAGCTTCGGGGTAGCGCTCCGGCGTGTCGCTCCAGACGTAGAAGTCGCGCGTTCGGCTGCCGGGCGCGGCGCGGCGAGCGCGCTGGAACCACGGGTGCTGGTCGGAGGTGTGGTTGACGACCAGCTCGATGATGACACGCAGGCCGCGGGCGTGGGCCTCGCGCAGGAAGACCTCGACGTCGTGCAGCGTGCCGTAGGACGGATGGACGTTGGTGTAGTCGGCGATGTCGTATCCGTCGTCGCGTAGCGGCGACGGATAGAAGGGCAGGAGCCAGATCGCGGTGATCCCGAGATCCTGCAGGTAGTCGAGTTTCTGGGTGAGGCCGCGGAAGTCGCCGATGCCGTCGCCGTCACTGTCACAGAACGCGCGGACGTGCAGCTCGTAGATGATCGCGTCCTTGTACCAAAGCGGCGTGTCGGTGATCGGTTGGCTCCGTCCCGGTGCAGTCACCTCGGCGCTCCCCCCGAACGTGGTCGACGACGACCGTCCCGTTTGTCGGATCGCCCTTGGGTCGACAAATGGTACTCCAGTGTACTCGGCCGACGACCGTGGCACCACCGGTCGACACGGCATCGATCGCACGAGCACGGACTCGTGAGCGGGGCGATCTCGCGTGTTCCGTCGATGTACCGTGTAGGATCGGCGGAGTCTATCCGGGCGGCGCGCGCAACGTCGCCCGCTCAATCGCGCCAGAGCCACAGCCCGGCCGTGAGGCCCACCCCGATCACGGTGAGCCACGCCACGTTGCTGACGAGCAGCGGGTAGGTCATGAGCGCCATGCCGAGCACGACGGGCGGAACCCGCTGCATCTTCCGCCCGTAGCGGAACGCGACGAAGCCGATTCCTCCGAAGAGGAAGCCGAGCGCCATCGCGGTCGGATCGAGGCTGAGTCCAGGCACGTGTCGTGTGGAGATCATACCCCAGCGCAGCGGTCACTTGGACGACGATAAGTGCGGACGATCGGGAGCGTCGATGCCAGTGGGGAGGGAGTAGAGAAGGACGACGCGCGAGGTAGACTGCGTCCATGGGTACAGGAAGTGACACGTACTACCGGGATCACTGGGTCGAGATCGAGCCCGAGCGGCTCGAGGCGTACGAGCAGATGTTCGAGTGGCGCCCGCAGAATGCGCCGCTGCTCGAGCCGGCGCAGCTCGAGCCGGGGCAGGTCGTCGTCGACTACGGCTGCGGGCCGGGCGGGCTCGCGGTCGAGCTCGCGCGCCGCGTCGCGCCGAAGGGGCGCGTGCACGGCGTCGATCTCAACCGGGCATTCCTGGAGCGCGCGGCCGCGCGCGCGAAGCGCGACGGCGTGGAAGCACGCATCTCCTGGCACCACTCCGTCGACGAGTGCATCCCGCTCGAGGCGCAATGCGCCGACCGCGTGGTCTGCAAGAACGTGATGGAGTACGTGCCGGACGTCGCCGCGACGCTCACGGAGTTCCGCCGCGTCCTCCGCCCGGGTGGGCTCGCGCACGTGATCGACAGCGACTGGGGGCTGTTCGCGGTCGAGCCGCTCGGTGCCGAACGCATGGCGGAGCTCTTCGAGGCCGCGAAGCCGGCGTACAGGACACCGCACATCGGCCGCAAGCTCTGGGGCGCGCTGCGCGCGGCCGGCTTCGCGAACGTGGAGGTGAAGATCCTCGACGGGCGCCGATACGAAGGGGCGCATGGCAGCGATCGTGTTCAACCTGATCGGCTACGCGCGCGAATCGGGACGCATGCCCGGTGCGAAGCTCGACGCGATCGTCGCGGACCTGAAGCGCGCACTGAAGGAAGAAACCTTCCTGCTGGTCCTGCCGCAATTCCTGGTCACGGGCTCGGCGTGAAGCCGATCGGGCAGGGCGACAGTCGCTGGATACAGCCGGAGAATCGTTCTACCGGTTTCCGGGTGTGTGACAGTCGACGGACGAGGAGCGCGTTCGGCCGATGGTGACGACCGAGGAAGTGCGGGCGATTCCGCTGTTTGCGAGCCTTGCCGAAACCGAGCTCGAGCGCGTGGCGCGAATGTCCGCCGACATCCACCTCAGTGCGGGAGAATTCGCCGTGCCCGAGGGCGGAGAGCGCGCGCTCTTCGCGGTCCTCGCGGGCAAGATCGAGGTCGTCAAGCACGTCGATGGGGTCGAGCGCACACTGGGCTGGCGTATCCCCGGCACCATCTTCGGCGAAGTACCGATGGCGCTCGGCACACCGTTTCCAGGCGGCTATCGCGCCGCGGAGCCCTCGCGCGTCTTGCGCCTGGACGCCCAGCAGTACTACTCGATCGCCGCCGCGGCGCCGGAGATATCATTGAAGGTCAGCGCGCTGGCGCGCGAGCGCATCGGCGGACTGCAGAGCATTGCCGCCGAGCGGCCGAAGCCGCGCGTCACGATCCTCGGGCACCGCTGGGACACCGACTGCAGTGACTTGCGGCGGTTCCTGGCACGCAATCAGGTCACGTTCGAATGGGTGACCCCGGATTCCCCCGATCTTGCGGAGCAGTGGTCTGGAGACCGCCCGTCCGATGGCGATTGCCCGGTGCTGCTGCTCGCCGACGGCACGCGAATCAGCCGGCCGAACCCGCGCGAGCTTGCCAAGCACCTCGGGCTGCAGACCCATCCCAACCTTCCCGAATACGACACCGTGGTCATCGGCGGCGGTCCGGCTGGGCTCGCGGCCGCCGTGTACGGCGCATCGGAAGGGCTGCGGACGCTGGTCATCGAGCGTGAGGCGCCCGGAGGCCAGGCCGGGACCTCGTCACGGATCGAGAACTATCTCGGGTTCCCGGGCGGCGTATCCGGCGATGAGCTCGCGAGCCGTGCCCTGCAGCAGGCGCGGCGACTCGGAGCGGAGATTCTCGTGACGCGCTCCGTGTGCCGTGTCGATCCGATCACCAGGGAAATCGTCCTCGACGGCGACGAGGTCGTTCGCGCGCGGACGGTCATCATCGCCAGCGGCGTCACCTGGCGCCGGCTCGGGATCGAAGGCTTCGACCGGCTCATCGGCAAGGGGATTACTACGGTGCGGCGCGCAGCGAGGCGGGTGTGGCGCAAGGGCTCGACGTTCACCTCATCGGCGCCGGAAATTCCGCCGGTCAGGCGGCGCTGTACTTTGCGAACCATGCCCGCACGGTCACCCTTCTCGTCCGCGGCGATTCGCTGGGGAAGAGCATGTCCCACTACCTGACCGAACAGCTGCGCGCGAAATCCAACATCGACGTGCGCCTGCGAGCGGAGGTGAAGTCGGTCCATGGCGACACGCATCTGACCGCGCTCGACGTCGTTGATCTCGCAAGTCAGCAGGTTCGCCGATACGACTGCGGTGGACTGTTCGTCTTCATCGGTGCCGACGCCGAGACCGCGTGGCTGCCGAGCGAGATTGCGCGTGACGCCCGCGGGTTCATCCGCACCGGTGACGACGTCGTGAAGGCCGGGCGCTGGTCGCATGACCGCGACCCGTACCTCCTCGAATCGAGCGTCCCCGGGATATTCGCGTGCGGCGACGTGCGGCTGAGCTCCGTCAAACGCGTCGCATCCGCGGTCGGGGAGGGCAGCATGGCCATCGCGTTCGTGCAGGAATATCTACAGAACGCAGGGCGTCATTCCGTCGCCATGGTACGCGGTGGGTGATCGAGGAGATTCGCGCACCGCAGGAGGATCACGAGCAACGCGGCCGGAGATCGATGCCCTTGTCAGCGCACGCGCCCCTTGCACACGTCGCGCTCGATGACGGGGATGAGATCCTGGAGGATCGAGTCCTCGTAGCGGCCCGATGTTACCTCGGGCACGCCCGGTGCCTGCGCCTCGGAGACGACGTGGTTCACGTAGAATGACCCTTGATATCCGCCGTCGCCGGGAAGGAACGCCAGGAACATGTTCTGCAGCTGCCCGTTGAGAATCAGCGCATCGAGCAAGATCTGGATTTGTTTGAAGTCGTCGGGCTCCTGACCGTACCCGCCGAGGAAGTACGCGATCGGGAAATGTCCGTCGCCGTTGAAGAACGCCGGCGGACGATAGACCAGGATGGGCCGCATCGGTGCCGCGCCGCCGTTCGTCGCGAGCGCCGGGGACGGCAGCTCCCCGCGCACGACGTCGCCGGTCGGATCCGGGGGCGGAAAGTCGAGAATCTTGCCGCCGAGACCAAAGACACCATCGGCGAAGCTCTCGTTGAGGAACGCGATCAGGTTGACGACACGCTGCCACACTGTCGCGTCGCCGCACGGATCGCCGTTCAGGAGATCCCCGGGATCGACGGACTGAAAGCCGACGTGCCCTCCGTCGTAACGAACCAATTCCAAGGGCGCGTTGAGCTTCGGCAGGTCGGTGCAGTTGCCCGGGAAGCCGTCGTCGATCTTGACGGTGAGGCCCTTGGCTTGAAGGGCGGCGACGAGATTGGCGTAGTGCCGGGCGAAGCCGAACTCGTCCTTGGTCCCGACGTCCATGTAGATCCGCTGCGCGGATATTTCTGCCGCAGATTCTCCCGCGAGCCGTGACAACGGATCCTCGGCGAGCCAGTGTGCGCGGTCCGGATCGTAGTCGAAGACGCCGTTGCCCTCGCCGAAGTCACCCGTTCCACCCACGCCGTCGAGCCCGACGTCGGAGAAGGTCTCCCCGAGCTCGGGCTCGAAGACGCCGTCATCATTCGCATCCGTGAACGGCTCGGACGCGTTCGTGACGATGCCGTCGCCGACGTCAAACACACCGTCGCCGTCGAGGTCGGCGAGCGCGCGCTCGCCGAGCACCGTCCCGGCGACTCCGCCGATCGCGGGAAGCGAGCCGCGTGCAGCCAAGAGGACGTCGGTCGAGACGGTCGGCGCTTCGGACGTCTCGCGGACACCGTTCCTGTTGCTATCGCCGCCATCGAGAAATCCGCGCACATCGCCGGGGATGGTGAACGGACCGAACACGTCGTCCTGGAGGATGCGCGCCGGCTCCGAATCGCTGGCGAGGTACTGATGCGCGGGATCGGCATGGTGCAGGAAGGGATTTCCGAACGCCAGCATCAGATCCTTGAGCTCGGAAAGGACCAGGTCACGTCCCGGGTAGGGGAGCTGATGATCGAACGTCGTGGGATCGCCGATCGTCTTTGGAATCGTCGTCTGCGGCGCGACCTTCAGGCCAGCGGCCGTGTCGCGCAAGAGCTGCGTCATGTCCACCGGACCCCCGAGCGACGCGATCGTGCCGAAAAGCTCCGGGTGTTTCGTGCCGACGTTCATCGCCCCGTACGCACCCATGGAGATGCCGGCGATCGCGCGGAACTCCGGGGTTGCTGCCTGCGGTGGCCCGGCGTGTCCACCTCCGCCGCCACCACATCCAAGGGCGAGCATCATCGCCGCCACGATAGACCGTCGTCTCAAACCCATTCTTCGATTCCTTCCACCGCATCGGTAGCGCGCGTTCTACGCCGGTTCGTCGTGACGGAGCCTCAGAGGTTCAGCCGCCCGGTCAGAAACATGATGATCACGATGACCAGGAGGATGCCGCCAATTCCGGAAGGCCCATACCCGTAGTTGTGGTAGCCCCAATTGGGCAAACCACCGAAGACGATGAGCAACAAAACAAGCAGAAGCAGTAGTGACATTGGGGTTCTCCTTTGTGCCCGAGGTTCAGAGTCTCGCGACCTTCTGCCCGGCTGGCCTAGCTCCGCTTCTTCGTGGCGCTCCGCTTTTCGATCACAAACTCGCCGAACGTCACACCGAGGTCGATCCCCTTGCCGGTACCCGAGAACGCCAGAGACACGGTGCCCTTGGTCACCACCTGCGCAGCCGACGAATCGACCACCCCGGCATGGACGTCGGCAGAAGCATAGCTGCCGAAGAGCTCGCTGACGTTGCCGACCTCCGAAAACGTGCCGCTGCCGTTGATGGTCTTCGACTTCCCGGCCGTCAGGCCGCCGCCCTTCGCCCGGAGAGATACGCGAATTGACTGACCATTGTCGCAGGTGATGGTGCCGCCGCCGCTCGCCGTCGAGTAACCCGCGGACCACCCTGCGAGAGAGTACCTCATCTTGCACTTCGTCGGACTGCCCCACGCTGGCTGAGCCAGCGCACACAGGGACATCATCGCGACACTCGTTAGCCCGTAAATCCAGACCGATTTCATTTGTCTCGTCTCTTTCTTCGACGCGTTGGTTGTCGCAGTGCCCGGGACATAGGCAACAGCCGTGCCCCTACGGTTCCTCTTCCGTGAAGCTGAGGATATCCATCGTCGTGACGAACCGACCGTCGAAACGCCGAGGCAAAGGAGGGGTCTGGAAGGTAAACGGCGCACTGCCGTTCGGGTCCACATCGGTATGCAAGGTGACCGGCAGCGTCCTCCCCGGGCTATCGGTCCCCGGGTGCCGCTCGTCATTCCACAGCCACGCTTGCCGGAGCAGCAACTGCACCCCACGAATCCTGGCAGACGACGTGTTGACCACGACACCCGAGACCGAGTCTTCTCGAACGGTCAGGTCGTTGATGACGATCGTTTGCGCGACCTGAGGGGGAGATAGGACAGCCGACGTAAGGAGTAGTGCAAGGAGTGCGGCCTGTGTCTGAGCCATTGCGTGGTTTCCTGATCTCCACCGGATTGTACAGGGGGTGCGTGCACCACCGTAAGGTCGGGGTACTGCGCGCGTAGAACCACGTGCGTGGTACGGCGGAGATTTGGGCAAGAGTCGTGTTGCGCCAGGTGAAGCCTGGAGAGCAGTAGCGGGCGTTTCGCACGGGCCGTTGGCATGGTCCCGTTCTCGGACGTTCGGCCTTGTCCTGCCGTTCGCCACGGAACGATCACGACCATCCTGACTGCGAACCTGCCAGCTTCAACCGCACCGGTATCGCGGAAGTATCATCGAGGAACGTGCGTAGTGCGGTGACGAATGCTTCGGGTTGCTCGTGATGCAGATAGTGCCCGCAGCCGGCGAAGCGCTTGAAAACCGCGCCCTGCACCGAAGCTTCGAACGCCTCGGCATGAGCGATGGGAATGATCGGATCGCGATCTCCCCAAAACACTGCGACCGGCGGAAACTCGGTGATCTCGTGCGCGCGTTGAACAAAGCTGCGACGTTGGCCGCGCCAATCGACTACATCGGCGACCGTTCGGGCGAATGCGCGCGCCGAGCCTCGCTCTGAATTCAAAGCGCTGAGCTCCGCGATATGTTCCCGCGCCATCGCGCTCGTGCCAGCGAGGGCGCGTCGCGTTCCGAATGCCATGAACGGCTGACCGAAGAGTTCAACCACTCGCGGAAGAGTGGCCAGGCGCAACCAGAACCCGACGCTGCGGCCCAGGCCTCCTGAGGCGACCAGAACCATTCGCCGGATGCGCGTCGGGCATTCGAGCAGCAGCATCTGCGCAACGCCGCCTCCGAACGAGTGGCCCACGACATCGACGCGCTCGAGGCCGAGGGTGTCCAGCCAGCGAGCGATCATCCGCGCGTGCCAGCCAAGCTCATAGCTCGCGTCGGGGCGGTCCGACCACCCGCACCCCAGCAAGTCGGGCATGAGAACGCGACGATCGCTCGCAAGCGCGCCGGCGACCGTCCGCCACGTGAGATACGCGTCGAGGATTCCGTGCAACAGCACCACGGGCACTGTGTCCGTCCCCTCGCCCAGCTCGGCCCAATGCAAACGCATTCCATCTATGGACGCGAAGCCATGGTCGATGGACGCGAAACTCTGGCGCGCCTTGAGCTTCTCGCCCCACGTCCCGACCCGTGGACCGCCCTCGGGTGACCGCGCGCGCGGCGTTCGAAGCGCGGGCGAGGCTTCGCCGGAGCGCCTCACGCTCGAGGAGCGTGCCGTCATACCCTCGACGTGCGTCCGCCTAGTTCGCCGCCGGCCCGCCGAGCATCGACAAACCCCCGAATCTCACGCTGTTGTCGACAGCGAGAACGCCCGGGGCATCGCGCGCGATACGCTCGACCGAGTTGCGGTCGCTGTCCGTGGGTACGGAACCCGTCAGCCGAACGACGCCTGCGTTCGTATCGACGGTGACCCCCAATGAGCTCGCCTGCGCGTCCGCGGCAAGTCGCGCCCGCACGTCGTTGGTGATCGAGACGTCGTCGCGCACGACGGTGGGCTTGTGGGCCGAGCATCCCATCCCGCAGACCACGACCGCGATCGTCATGATCGGGACAACTCGAGAGGTGAGAAATCGCTTTCCGCTCGTTGATTTCATTTGGGCGACCTTCCTGTCGGTTACCGACAAGAGAAAGGTACCGCCACGCGGCGCGCACCGTAAGATCGAACAACTACGCGGGTAGTTCTACGTCCTCGCGCGGCCGCCCCGTCACGCACGTGCGCGGAGGCGAGTTCTATGCGTGCCGGGATGCTGCCCGTGCACTCAATACGGCGCGGACGAGCTGGGCCGCCGAGGAGGTCTGTGTCTTCGAGAGCACAATTCGGCGGTGGCCTTCCACCGTGCGAACGCTGACCTTCAAGGCTGCCGCGATCTCCTTGGACGTCTTGCCCGCGATCAGCAGCTCCATGACCTCGCGTTCGCGCGGCGTGAGATGCGCAAGCCGCTCGATCATGGCGCTCTGGTCCGTCGCTGCCTCCCGTGCCTGTCGATCGGCCTCGATGGCCGCGCGGACGCGCTCCAGCAACACGTTGGGCGGCACCGGTTTTTGCAGGAAGTCGATCGCTCCCGCCTTCAGGGCGCGCACGGAAGTCGGCACATTTCCGTGACCCGTCAGGACGATGATGGGCAGCAGCGCTTTGCGGCGGCGAAGCTCGTCTTGCAGATCCAGGCCGCTCGACTGCCGCAAGCGGACGTCGAGCAGCAGGCAACCCGGACGCTCCGGATCGTAGGCGGCGAGGAACTCCTCGGCCGAGGCGTACGTCTTGACCGCGATGTCCGCCGACTCCATCAGCGCCCGTACGGACTTGCGCACGGCGGCGTTGTCGTCCACCAGAAAGACGGTCGCTTCGGTCGTCATGTCGATCGCCTCTTCGGCGTGGCGCGCTTCTTCCGCACGCGCTCCGGCGCCCGCAACGGCAGCGCGAAGCACAGCGTGGTCCCGCGCTCACCGCTGGCCGGTCGCTTCCGCCAGATCCGACCTCCATGAGCCTCGAGGATGGAACGGCTGATCGCCAGGCCCATTCCTAAACCATGCGACTTGGTGGTGAAGAAGGGGTCGAACAGCCGCTCTGCCGCCGCGGCGGAGACCCCGGTGCCGGCGTCGCGGACTGCCGCTTCGGCCATTCCATCATTCACCGCCCGCGTACTCAACTGGATCTCCCGCCGCCGTGATCGCCTACTTCGCGAATGGCGTCGATGGCGTTCTGTACCAGATTCACGAGGACCTGTTCGATCTGAATGCGGTCGGCGTGGATCGGAAGCGGCCGCGGCCCCAGGTCGAGTCGGAGCGTGATCCGTTCACGCTCCAGCTCGCGCCCCAACAAATGTGGAACGCTGCCAGCGATCTCGCGCAGATCCGTCCGCTCGAATTGCGGTGTTCCCTTCTGAATGAAGCCCCGCAGATGCTCCACGATGTCGCCCGCCCGGAGCGCCTCGGTCGACGCAGCGTTCAGCAGTGTCAGCAGCTTTTTCGGGTCCGACTTACCCGAGCGGAGAAACCGCGCACAGGCCTCCACTCCATTTGCGATCGCCGACAGGGGTTGATTGAGCTCATGGGCCAGGCCGCTGGCGAGCTCGCCCGCGGTTGTGACGCGCAGCACATGCGCCAGTTCAGCGCGACGTTCCCGCACCTGTTCTTCGCCCTGCTTGCGTGCCTCGTTCTCTCGGAGCGCCTTTTCGACCCGCCTGCGCTCGGTGACGTCCTCGATGGCGACGAGGATCAATCCGCGCTGATCGCCCACGCGCCGGAGCGCCCGGGCGTTGAGCACCATGACCCGCGGCCCGATGGACCCACCCTCATGCACCACCTCGAAGTCGTTCAGCACGTGTCCACGGGACAGAACCTCCTCCAGCCGGCGCCGCAACTTCGGGATGTCCCAGCGGCGACCAGCCAGCTCGGACAGCAAGCGTCCGACGGTCTGTTCCTGCGAAACCTCGAACGTCGTGTAGAAGGACTGATTGGCCGAGCGTACGCGCAAGTCGCCGTCGAGCACCAGCAGCGGCTCGCGCACCGTGTCCACGATGGACTCGGCGTAGAGTCGCGCTTCCTGGAGCGCCTCCGCCGCTACGTCGGAAAACGTGATCACCACTCCTTCGGTCCGATCGTCGCGCGTCCGGTAGGGGAGCACCTGCCGAACGTACCAGCGACCGTCTTGGGCTTGGACCTCCATCTTCGGCGTCACCGGGCTCCGGAGGACCGCCGCCACGTCGGACAGGAGACCGGGATCAGTGAACTTCTGCGCGATGTCGCCCATGGGCCGACCGAGATCCGACGGGATGAGGCTGAAGAGCTTGGTCGCCGCGGGCGTGAAGCGCCGGATGCAAAGCCGCGTGTCCAGAAAGAGCGTTGCAATGTTGGCGCTGATCAAAAGGTTGTCCAGATCGTTGTTGGTCGCTTCCAGCTCCGCGATCTTGCCCTCGAGGGCCGAGTTGGCGGTGGTGAGCTCCTCGTTGAGCGATTGCAGCTCTTCCTTCGACGTCTCCAGCTCCTCGTTGCTGGACTGGATCTCCTCGTTGACCGACATCAACTCTTCATTCGCCGCCCTGAGATCCTCGACCGTCTGCTGCAGGTCATCCTTGGTCGTCTTCAGCTCGTACTCGAGCTGCTGCACGACGGCCGCGTCAGCACCACTCGATTCGGCAACGGCCCCGGCGGCGATCGGTGCAGAGGCCGTCGTCTCGGGTTCGTCTTCGAAGGAAACCAACCACGAATCCTCGACTTCGATGCTGCTGGCAGTGAGCGGCTCGAGCGTGATCCGCACGCGGCAGAGCGTGCTGCCCCGCCGCATTTGGATGCCCGCAAGAACGACCGGCTGCTCTCCGCGGACGGCCTCCTGAAGGGCGCCGCGCAGCCCGCTTCGCAGCCCGTTGCGGGCCTGGGCGATGAGGTCCTGCGTCGGCGGGCCGCTCGGCCGCTGAAGATAGTCGTCGGTCCGCCCGTGGAAGTAGAGGATCTCTCCCCTGCGGTTGATGATCACGCACGCGGGGGCGTAGCGGGCGAGGAGGAGATGCTGCGCCACGGTTGCCAGGCGACCCAGATTCATCTGATTCGCCGGCCGTACACGCACGAGATGCGAGGCGGGTGCAGCGACGACCGGGAATTGGAGCCTGTCGTGGCGCGTCGGCCCGACGCGACGGTAGATGCGCCATTTCTTGGAAACCACTTCGAACAGCTCATCCTGCGGGCTGATGCTCTCGGCGCTCCCCAGAAACAGATAGCCACCGTCGACCAACGCGAAGTGCAGCAACGAGATGAGTCGCTCCTGGGTCGTCGGCTCGAGATAGATGAAGAGATTGCGACAGCTGATCATGTCGAGCCGGGAGAACGGCGGGTCGCTCACCAGACTCTGCTGCGCAAACACGACCGTGTCACGCAGCTCCTTGTTCACCCGATAGCTATGCTCTCCCTTGACGAAGAATCGGGACAGCCGGTCTGCTGAGACGTGGGCGGCGATACCCTCCGGGTAGACACCGTTCCGCGCCGCCTCCAATGCCTCGGCATCGACGTCCGAGGCGAACACCTGCAGATGACAGCTCTTCTCGGATGCTTGGATCTCCTCGATCAATACCATCGCGACGGAATAGGCTTCCTCTCCGGTGGCGCAGGCCGGTACCCAGACGCGCAGCGGAACGTCCGGTCCCTTTACGATGACCAATCGCCGAATCACCTGCTCCTGTAGAATCTTCCACGCCGCGGGCTCGCGGAAAAACGTCGTGACCTTGATCAGCAGGTCCTTGGAGAGCGCGGTCAGCTCCGCGGGATCGCTGCGCAGCAGCTCGACGTACGTCGCGATCTCGACGAGGTGCCTCAGGCTCATGCGGCGTCGGATCCGCCGCTCCAAGGTGGCCTTCTTGTAGCAGCCGAAGTCCAATCTGGTCTGCGCCCGCAACAATCCGACCACGCTCGTCAGAGGGTCATGCGCTCTCCGCGGCACTGCGGTTGTGCTGGTCGCGATCGCGGCATCATGCTGCACGTACGTGAGCAGGGCTGCCGCCATCTGCTCGGCCGGCAACACGTAGTCGGCGCTCCCGCTGGCGATCGCGCTGAGCGGCATCCCGTCGTGCTGGACCGTCTGCGGGTCCTGCACCATGGTCATGCCTCCGGCCGTCTTGATTTCCTTCAGTCCGAGGGTGCCGTCCGTGCCGGTACCGGAGAGAACGACGCCGATGGCCTTTTCATGTCGGTCCTCGGCAAGCGAGCGCAGAAAATGGTCGACCGCCATCCGCAAGCTGCGCGGCGCGGCCGGGGCGCTGAGCCGCAACCTGCCGTCGTGGAGGCTCAGATCCTTGTTCGGCGGGATGACGTAGACGCGGTTTACCTCCACACGCATTCCGTCCCGTACCTGCGCCACGGGCATCGGCGTGTACGCGCCCACCAACTCGGCGATGTGACTCTCGTGCGTCGGGTCGAGGTGCTGGATCAGGACGAAGGCGACCCCGCTATCGGCGGGCATCGTGCTGAACAGCTTCTTGAAGGCGTCGAGACCGCCCGCCGAGGCACCGACGCCGACGATCGGGAACATCGCCGCCCCCGTCGCCTCTCGACGGTTCGCGCGGGAGGATGCCTTCCGTTCCGTCGGTCTCGCAGACCGGGCCTTGCCGCGCTTCATTCGGAGGGACCGCCGATGACTGGCCAGACTTACGTGCCGACCGCATCTGCGGTCAAGATGCCATGGGACTGGTGGCGCAGGTCGCCCCTCCATCGACCACGTCGGCGACCGGCCGCGCTACGCACGGCTCGCCGGACGCAGCGCCTGAGCAGGTATGCCTACGCGCGTAGGAATACGTGCGTACAAGTTCGAGGTAACAATTCAGCGTTGCGTCCGGTACAAGCGCGTGGTGCTCAGAACCCTGAACGCGTATCCGATGAAGCATGTCGATGTGCTTCTGCCGTCGCAGCACTTCGGCGCTTCGAAGAAGGTCGCGCCGGAATATCGGCTCATGATCGCGGTGCTCGAGGACGCCATCACTTGCGTCACGAAGTATCGCTCGGCCACCGATACGAGAGGGCGACGGCTCTTCGACGAGGAGCAACAATGGCTTTTCAGTGAAGAGACGCATTGGCCGTATGCGTTCGCATGCATCTGTGATGTCCTGGATCTCGACGCGGACGCCGTACGCCGGCACCTGGGGCTGGTCGCTGCGCCCCAACTGGTTGTCGCAGCACGAGAGGCCGATGGCCACGCCCCAGTCGTTGCTCAGTGCGCCGCAAGCGGCGAGTGATACCGCCACACCGGCAGTCGTGCCGGTGATCACCGCTGTCCTCGGCGTATCACGTCGTCACATTCGCTCTTGCGCATGGCTGGTGGTGCTGCTGACGTCGGCGATAGCGACTCTCATCGGCACTAGCCCGATCGCAATCGTCATCCGGCTCGTTGGGCTCCTCATGGTGACGCTCCTGGTCATGGTGATCGAGATGGCCCGGCGCAAGGACGAGATCGAGCGGGCGGCGCTGCTCGGCCGCGAAGGCGCGGCCCGTGCCGAGGTGAAGGCGGCGAACGACTCCAAGGACGACCTTTTCCAGACGATCTCGCACGAGCTTCGCAACCCGCTCGATGCCATCCTCAGTTGGGTGTACCTTCTCCGTTCCGGGAAGCTCAACGAAACAGCCGCGGTCCATGCGCTCGAAACGATCGAGCGGAACGCGAAGTCCGAGGCACGTCTGATCACGGACATGCTCGAACTCTCCCGCATCAAAGGAGGCAAGGTCCACTTGGACGTGCAGGCAATCGAGTTGGCAACGCTCATCGCGGAGGCCGCGGAGTCCGTGCGGCCGGCAGCGGACGCACGGGACATTCACGTCGAAGTCGGGTTTTCGCCGCCCGCCGGCATCGTCACGGGCGATCCCGGTCGTCTGCATCAGGTCATGGCGAATCTCTTGTCGAACGCGATCAAGTTCACGCCGAGGGGTGGGCGAGTTGCCATCAAGGTCGTCTATGACGTGCGGCATGCCACGATCCGCGTCCGCGATACCGGGCGAGGCATCCAGTCCGACTTTCTACCCCACGTCTTCGAGCGCTTCCGCCAAGCCAATGGAACATCGCCACGTCTGGGTGGGCTCGGCCTTGGGCTCGCCATCGTCCGTCATCTGGTCGAGTTGCACGGCGGAACGGTCGAGGCGGCAAGCGAGGGCGACGGACGCGGGTCGACATTCTCCGTAGTGCTGCCCATCGGCCCGACGGCCGGAACCGGCTCGGGCAGTTCCGCGGCATCGCGTGAATCCACGTCAAGCGGCAGCGACCGGACGATTGAAATGTCGCGATCATGGGGCACCTTCGCGACAGACACGGCGTCTTGATCTCGTAAACGCCTACGCCGAATAGGCCTCCCGGATCGCCGCCGTCACCGACCCGGCGTCGGACAGCGCCAGGACTCCCGGCATGGCGCGTCGCATCGGCTCGAGGCGCGCGCCGGCGAGCGCCTGCTTCAACTCGGGAATCGCGGTAGGCACGACGCTGAGCGAGTCGACGCCGAGCGCGATCAGCGCCAGCGCCACATCGGGACGAACCGCGATCTCGCCACAGACGCCCACCGCCTTTCCCGCATCCCGCGCGGCGGCGGCGACGCGGGCGATCATGCGCAGAATCGCCGGGTGGTACGGATCGCTCATCACAGCCATCCGCGAGTCTTCGCGATCGACGACCAGCGTGTACTGCATCAGGTCGTTGGTGCCGATGGACAAGAAATCGGCTTCCTTCGCGATGTCGGCTGCGAGCTCGACCGCGGCCGGTACCTCGATCATCGCCCCGATCTCGGGCGCTCTTTGAGCACGCGGACCGTCGATGGCAGCGAGCGCCTCGGAGATGATCCCTTTCACGCGGCGGAGCTCCTCGAGGGACGTCACCATCGGAATCAGAATCCGAAGCGGACGGTCCGCGGCCGCGAGAGCGAGCGCCTGCGCTTGATCGCGTAGCACGTCGGGGTGGTCCAGGAGGACGCGAATCGCGCGATACCCGTGGAAGGCGCTTCGTGCGACAGCGATCGAGCTTCCTGCGACGAACTTGTCGCCCCCCAGATCGAGAATGCGGAAGTGAATGGGGCCGCCCGGGAACAACTCGTACGCCTTGCTGTAGATGCGCACCTGTTCCCCCAACGTCGGGAACGCGTCGCGTACGACGAAGGGAAACTCGGTGCGGTAGAGGCCAACCCCCTCGGCGCCGTTCTCACGGGCCACGGTGAGGTCCGAGGCGACCCCGACGTTCGCGTACAACTTCACACGCACACCGTCGGCGGTGCGGGCGAGCACGTCGCGAAACTTCGCGTACTCGGTTCGGGCGCGCTCGGCGCGTCGGCGCTCTTCCGCGTAGCGCGCCATCGTCTCGTCGCTCGGACGCACGACGACCACGCCGGTCGTGCCGTCGACGATCAACCGGTCGTCCGGCCGTACCGCGGTGACTGTGTCCGCGATCCCCGTGACCACCGGGATACCCATCGCCCGCGCCAGGAGGACGCCGTGCGAGGTCGCCCCGCCGATCTCGCTCACCAACGCCTGCGCCCCTTCGGTCTTCAGTTCGATTACCAACGATGGGAGGATGCGGCACGTCAGGACGATGCGCGCCCCGAAGCGCGCACGGCTGTCGCTCTCCAGGACGTGATCGAGCAGTCGGCTGCGCAGATCGTCGATGTCGTCGATCTTCTCCTGCATGTACGTGTCCGCGATGAGACGTAGGCGCTCCGCGAACGCCTCGAGCGCGGCATCGATCGCCACAGGGGCGCTCGCCCCGCGAGCGATCTCCTCATCGATGCGCTCCAGGAGCATTGGATCGTTGAGCAGCAGCAGATGCGAGGCGAAGATGAGGGCATGCTCCTCATCGATCTCACGCGCCGCCGCGATCTGAATTCGCAGAAGGTCATTGTGCGCCTTCCCGATCGCGGTTCGCACGCGCGCACGCTCGGCGGCGGGTTCTCCCACGAGCAACCGCTGCGCCGAGAGATCGAGTCGGTGGGTACCGCGAAACACGGCGGCCCCGATCGCGATTCCCGGCGACGCGCCGACCCCATGAAGTATCCGCTCTCCGTCCTCCGGCTCGGCCGCCAGTGGTGGGGGTGCGCGGGGCGCAGGGCGTTCGCCCCGATCGAGCGCGTCGATGATGCGCGCGTTCTCGACGATCCCAACGAGCTGCGCACATATCGTCGCGAGCGTACCGACGTCAGCAGGCGAAAACTCGACACTCCCGACGCGCTGTAGCACGAGCACTCCCACCAGGCTGCCGCGCAGGAGCATGGGGGATGCGAGGAGCGACGTGGTCTCGCCGCGAACGGTCGCGACGTGTCTCTCCGCGGCAACCCGAGCGGCGATGCGCTCCGCTTCGGCTTCTGCGGCTTGACTCATCTCGGGCGGGCTGAAGCCGTACGCAACGCCCCGGACGACATCTGCACGCTCGTTGCGAAGGAACACCGAGCAGCCATCGACGTGCATTCGCTCGGCGATCACGCGGGCGGCCGCGTCGAGAATGCGCGACAGCGAATGCGCCTCCTCCACGACCTGCAGAAGCTCTGTGGTGATGTTCATGGCAGCTGTGTCCGCTCACCGCGATGAAGAGCGGCCGTTCGCCATGCTATCGTCAACGATGAGCCGAGCGCTACCTAGGCCGCCAGCAGCAGCTTCTACGTGGCGAGGCGGTGATCGTCTTCGACAGAGCGACGGCGACGACGAACATCGTGCTGGCTGCCGAGCGGGCGTGTAGGTCGCGGCTCTCTTGGGATTCGACGTCGTTCGACTGAATTCGTCCGTTTCCAGCTCGCAGGCTCGGGTTGCCCTTGTGCGCGGTCACGAGCCCACCCGCTTGCACGGGCCGTTCTTGCGTTGCGTCGGTAGCGAGCGCTCCTCGCACAAGTGCATCCCCGCTCCTCTCTGTGCGGGTGAAGCGCCTTGCGGCTGCGCAATTCATGCTTATTGTAATGTCAGTAGTCTAACCGCTCGTGCCCTTTGACGAGCAGAAACGTGAATCAAATGGACCTGTTTCTCTATAATAGCGTTGCGAATGACGTCCTCTTGGACAGAATGAACGGCGTCTTCAGTGGCCAGGCGAGCGAATTCGAGCGGGGTGCGCCGCTCGTCGATGTCGTCGAAGATCGCGACGCCTATCGCTTCAGCGTCGAGCTGCCGGGCGTAAAGAGTGACTCCCTCGAAGTGAAGGTGGAGGATGAGACGCTGGTGATCGATGCTGAGCGGAGCGAGCCGGCATGGGCCAAGGACGCGCACGTGCACCGCGCCGAACGTCACCATGGACGCATCCATAGGGCTTTCAGGCTTCCGGGGGATGTCGGTCACGAGACGATCCAGGCCGCCTACAAGGACGGCGTACTCGACGTCACGGTCGGAAAGCGTCCTGAAACCAAGCCGGTCAGGGTCGCGGTCGCGTACAGCAACTAGGCAACCGGGGCGGTGCCGCCTTCTCCGTGCCATGGCCGCGAGCCAGGAAGAATGCCTGGCGGCGACCGGCAGCGGCATCGACTGGCTCGCTAAAAATGACGACCACGCGAACGTCGGTTGGTGTCACGATGCTCGAGGTGCCTGGCACCATTCGCCCCGAGCAATTCAGCGACATTTGGACCGGAACGACTGAATCGCCCGGTGAGATACGGCTCGCGATGGCAGTTCTCGCGCGAGCGATCGAGGACCTTCGCAAGTTTTGGGGTGCCACCGAAGGATCTCAATCGGGGCGACGCTACCGTGCAGCGCATCGCTGGATCGCGTCGAACGACCGACAGTGGCCATTTTCGTTCCTGAATGTCTCCGAGATCTTGGACATCTCGCCCGCGCGCATTCGAGTCCGGCTCCTGGAACACGCCCCGCTCTGCTCGAAAGTGAGTCGTGCTCGTGGTGCCGGGCTATTTCGGCGCAACACGTTGCTGAGCAAGTCGCCGAGACGGCCGCGAAAGGTCCCGTCGGGGTCGGATGGCTCAAGGAAATCGCCCGTCCCAGCCGTACTTCCCTTGCTACCGGACGCGTCGATCACCATGGCGCCGCACGCGGTCGGTGAGCTGTGAGGCGGACCTCTCCGCGTCGTATGTTACAGATAAAAGAGAAAGAGACGGCGAAACCCTTCCTTCTGAAATCCAACGGGTGCGTCCTTCCAGAAGTGAGGCTCGCCGTAGGCCGGATGCGCGCAGAGGCACCGTGTGCAGTGAGGGCAGATCTTCGAGGCTTGGATCTCCCAGTGTTCGCACCACGACGCGGCGAACAGATCGAACTCCGTCGCACAGTAAGGGCAGGGAACCGGGTGGTACGGCACCGGCGTTGGGCTCGTGCGACCCATTGTTGTCATGCGCGTTTCTACAGGAGCGCACGACGGCGGCGTAAGATCGGAGTGCTACGCGCGTAGATGTACGCCCTGGGTATCAGCCGCCCATGGTCGAGAGCCGGCGCTTCCCGGCCGGAGTCGGGCTGCGACGACCTCAAGTCCCGTCGCGGTCAGAGATCAAGAGAGCACCGCTAGTCGTCTTGAACATTCGGGCGGCTCTCCGAGTCGCTGACGAAGTTGACGGCGGCGGAAGGACAGCGCGGGTCGCACCGATTCAATGGCTCTGTGTTGCGGCTCGATGTTGGAAGACGACTAGGCAGACCATGATGAACCCCAAGAGCGCTGCCGATGCCAAGTACCGGCTGAGAGCCAACCCGCCGGCACTATGGGGCTTGTCGAGGAAATCGCCGACCACCGCGCCAAGCGGTCGGGTGAGAATGAATGCCGTCCAGAACAAGACCGTGCGAGACATCCTGGTCCAGTAGTAGGCCGCAGCCGCGAGTGCCAGCAGAGTACCGAACACGACCGCGCCTCCAACGTACCCAAGGCCGGCGGTATCGGCGGTCCAATCGCCGAGGGCGGTGCCGAGGGTCTGGGAGAACATGATCGTCACCCAGTAGAACATCTCGGCCTTTGAGGAACTGACGGTATTAACGGAAACAGATCCGAGGGTACGATGCCACAGGACCAGTGACCCCACGAGAAGTGTGAACAGAAGCGACGTACCGCCGGCATAGCCGATACCCAAGGAACGGTCAGCAAAATCCGCTAACGTCGTGCCTACCGTCGTCGTTGCAATGATCGTCAGCCAGTACAGCGCCGGGTGAAAGCGCTGCGCGGACATCTGCGCGATGACGGCGGCGACAAAAATTGTCGCGAAGATCGCCGTGGCAACGAGATAGCCCAGGTTCATCGACATGGAGAGGGCGTCTCCACCGGTCTCCCCAAGCGTGGTGGCCGCGACTTTGATGATCCAGAAGATCAACGTGACTTCGGGAACCTTGCTACGGCTCTCTGCGGCAGTATTGGTCATGGGTCGTTCCGGCGAGAGCCCACGTCGGCGCCATCTAAGCACTCCCAAGCGTGTACATCCCATGCCTGTCGGATGGAACTTGCCGGCAGCGACGCTTTTGCGCTTTCCGGGGCTGTTTCGAGAACCGGCACGAATCGGGCGCGCACCCGCGCCGATACCTCGACGAATCTCTGCGCGTAGAGAAGCCACCCCTCTCGGACCTTCGAGTGGTCCGCGTGACCGAGCGTGCCCGAATGCGACCACCGCGCCCCGCTACCGTTGACTACCGCCGAGGACCGGCGGCAGCATCGGTTCGGGAGAATTATCCATGAGACGGTCGCTGGCAGTTCTGATCTGCATCGCATGCTGCGCCATGGCTCCGCGCTCCGCTCGCGCCGCAACGGCCATGCACTGCAGCATCCACGCCCCCACAGGCACGGCGAAACATAGCCTCGAGGGAATGGCGAAAGTGTCGAAGGGAGCGGCGCAGACAACGGCGTTGGCGGGCTTCGCGGAATCCGCTCGCCCCGACGTGGTCGAAGGCGAGCTGGAGGCGGAAGGGGGATGCGTCGTGTACTCCTTCGATCTCCGTGTACCGGGAGCACACGACATCACCGAAGTGATCGTCGACGCCGGCACCGGCAAAGTGCTGTCACGGGCACACGAGAGCGCCGCGCAAGAATCAGCCGAAAAAGTCAAGGAGGGAATGGGGCGCGGTCACAAGTAGCGGGGATAGGCGCTCCCATCGAGATGGAAGAGCGCGCGAGTCCGGTTCGGTTCCTGCGCACAGCGGCCGGCCGCAAACTCCACTACGAAGCGATCCACAACGGTCAGCATTCTCTCAGCGCCTGAACGATTTCTGCGACAAGAAGCGCGGACCGGTTCTTCAGCGAATGAGATCTCCCCGGCGGTACAGGTTCCGGTTCATCAATCCCCTGATGCAGCCGTACGTGATCATGCACGGCCTCTCGAAAGAGATCATCACGAACAAGGAACTCAGGTAGGGTCGCGGACTTTCTGGACCTTCCTGACGGGAAAACGGCGCGCCGCTATTAGGGCGCATCAGGTTCAGCGATGTCGGTGACAACTCGGTGACGCATCGTGAGCGGCACCGATCACGCGCCGTCGGCACCCTAGCAGGATCACTCGAGATCGTCGCGTGCGCGGTGGTTCGTGATCGCGCACCTCGAGCGTGTGTCCCGCCTCCCGCGGTTGCCGTCCCACGGGCCCTCTGGCTGCGTCACGCTCGCCACCGCAGCGAACGGGGCCTGGGAAAGGGCGTATGCGCGCGGCTCGGTGCGGCGACTTGTTCACCGCTGATCGACCGCGCTGCACGCGCGTGATCTTCAGGGCGTACGGGGCTGAGTCAGCGCTCGCCCCTATGCGATGACGTGTATCAACCGCGGGGTGGGCGCTTCCTTCGACGCCTGCTCACTCGCCTCTGCGTTGAGGGTCGAATTGCTGAGATCGCCCTTGGTTGCCGCTTGTGCGGCCTGCTGCCTCGCCAATTTGCGCTGCGCAACACGGTCGCCTTTGAGCGCTTCCTGCCGAGTGACAGCCGGCGTCTCTAGCGCTTCTTGCGTCGCATTTTCGCTGGCCGTTCGAACAGATGGCGAGGTGTGCCGCTGGTGAACCTGTGCGGTGCCGACCGAAGACACGGGAGTGCTCACTCGGACCTCCTTGGGATCCCTGCACCTTCGACCCTTATCGAGCGGAACTTTAGCCAGCGAAGTCCCTGAACGATGCAGAGAAATGCGACCGGTCCTCGCGGTCCGGCTCTACTCCGCGGAAGCGCGGGCTCGCGCGTCGTGGTTCATCGTCCACCTCGTCGCACGCTGCGCGATGCAGCTTCGTATGTTGTTGGTGATGACGATATCGACACCCATCGCGAAGAGTCGATCACATCCCGCGGTGAAGAGCTCCTCGTACTGCGAGGGGCGCCACGAGTTCGCCGAGGCCAGCTTGCCGTATCGGTGGACGAGTGCGACGGCCTCCGGTGTCTGCACGGGCTCTCGCAAGCCGATGATGAGATGGCGATCGTCGAGCGCCGCCGCCCAACGCAGGGTGTCCATGTCGCCCGCATTGACCAGAATGTCAGCGCGCGCTGATCGCTGGCGTGCGACTGCGTAGCGATCGTAGTGGGCGTTGGCCTGGAAATAGATCCGATCCCACTCGTCGTACTGCTCGACGAGCTTGAGCGCGGGCTCAATGACCGCGTCATCCTTGAACTCAGCGTTGAGGATGACGTTCTTCCCATGGGCCCAGCGCAGAACGTCCTCGAAACTCTCGATGCGAGCGCCGGTCGGAAGCAGGAGACAGTGCGTAACATCGTCGAACGTCCTGTCCCGAATGAGTCCGAGGCAAAGGGCGTGCTTGCTCAGGGTGTCGCTGTGATAGACGACGACGCCTCCATCGCTCGTCGAGCGCAGATCGATTTCGAGGATGTCAGCGCCGCTTTCGAGCGAGCCGGCAAAGTCCCGGATCGTGCCCTGGGAGAGACTAAAATAACCGCCCCGATGCGCACCGATCTTTCCGCCGCGGAGACGGAGTTGAAGGGGCATGGCCTGCGTCGTCGCCACGCAGGTGAGCGCGCAGACGAGGACAACATAGGAGGAGACCGCCGCCCGGAACAGGCGAACGCCAGAAACGCGGGCCTTGGCTGGTGCCGTCCGGATGGTATCGACTCCGGCGAGCGGAAACACCCTATCCTCGCGGCGCGCCCGAATCCAACCACGGCACGGACGGCGGCAGCATCATGTCCACACGGCAACCCCACATGTAGTTTTCCTCGACCAGCCGCGCGCACCAACACTCACCGCATCCGACGCGCTCGAGGTTCATGAAATGCTCGTCTCACGCCTAGATCTACGATGCTGTTCGCGCGGTTGCTGCGATCGAGCTGCCCGCAGGGATTGAGAGCCGGCCGTTCGCGACCGCACGCCGAGACGGGCGACAAGACCTCGTGCGATCACCGACGGGTGCATAGCTGTCCTTTCGGGTTTGCGACGCAACCAAGATGCACCGCGCGTACCACATCCCGATCCCCCGAAACGCGGTGAGCGCGGGCACCAATCCGACGTTCCGCGCACGATTCGCGCATGCTTTTGCACGGGGGGTCAATTCTCGTGGCGAACCGGCAACCGACGCGGTTGTTCGTGGGAACGCGTCGATCTCTCCCGCGAAGTCGCTCACCGGTCCCGCGCGAGGCAGGGTTCTTGCTCGTCACACGAGCGAGTGCAGCCCCGATGACCATCGGCACACCCGAACGTCTCGCATCGCGCCTTCCTGTGGAGCCGCCGCCCCGAAGGTCCCATGCCCGAACGGCGATTCTCGGCAGCGTCTTCGCCGAGTGACCAGCCGAGGCTTCTCGCCGCCGGAGACCGTGGGGCGCTCGGGTATGCTGCCGCGCGCCGCGAGCGCGACACTCGTGGCCAGCTGGGGCGTGATTGTCGCGCTGCGGGTCGTCTACATGCGGGGGTTTCGGTTCGACACCGACGAACCGCAGCACCTGCACGTCGTCTGGGCCTGGGTGCGCGGCCTGGTTCAGTACCGCGACGTTTTCGACAACCACGCGCCGCTCTTCCATATGCTGTTCGCTCCCGTTGCCGCGGCCGTCGGCGAGCGTCCCGAGATTCTGTTCGCGATGCGTGTGGCGATGCTGCCGTTGTCCGCAGCGACCCTGTGGAGCACCTACGCGCTCGGCCGAGCGACCTTCGGCCGCGCCGTCGGGGCGTGGGCGTCGGCATTCGCCGCCTTGGTGCCGAACTTCTTCCTGACGCAAGTGGAGTTCCGCGCCGACGCGCTCTGGACCACGATGTGGCTGCTGAGCCTGTTGGTGTTGCTCAGCGGGACGCTGACCCGTCGCCGTGCGTGCGTGTTCGGGTTGTTGCTCGGCGCAACGGCATGCACCTCGCTGAAGACGGTGCTGTTTGTGCTTGCGCTCGCTTCTGCGATCGCGGTGGTCCTGCTGACGGGACGGCGCTGGCGTCTCGCCCGAGTGCGCACCCTCGGCCTGAGTGCCTGCCTCGGGTTCGTCATGGTGCCCGCGCTCGTGATGCTGTTCTTCGCACGATGCGGAGCGTTGCGCGCGATGCTCGACGCGACGATCCTTCACAACGTGCTCGGCGGCGTGTCGTTGCGACCGCCGCCGCGATTCCGCGCGCTCGGCTTCGTCGCCGGCATTCCCGTATGGTGGTGGGCAGGAACGTGGGCCGAGCGCTCGACCACGAACCCAGGCCTCGCGGTGCGACGCCGGGTGTTCGTCCTCACGGCGGGCGCGTACATCCTCCTGCTGGAGGGGCTCTGGCCGATCGCCACCCGCCAGGATGTCGAGCCATGGACGCCGCTTGCCGCGATCGTTGCCACGGCAGCCGGGTTCGCGGTGCTGGGCGGGATCGAGCGCCGCTGGCGACGGCTGGCGAGATTCGCGTCAGCGACGCCCGTCGTCGGTGGAGCGATCGTGCTCGTGCAGATCGTGGTGCTCCTGCTGATCGAGCCGCCGTGGGCGTTTCGCACGCGCGTCGATCCCGCGATGCTCGCCGATGTCCTGCGTCTCACTCGCGCATCCGACACGATCATGGACCTCAAGGGCGAGACGGTGTTCCGCGATCGGCCCTTCTACTACGTGCTCGAGATCGTGACCCTCGAACGCATACAGAATGGCTCGATCGCGGATACGATCCCCGAGCAGTTGATCGCCCATGACACCTGCGTCGCGGTGCCCGACGACGTGCGCTTCCCGGACCGTGCGCGCAAGTTCCTGCTCGCGAACTACATCTCGGTCGGACGGTTGCGCGTCGCGGGCCAGCTGCTCGCGCGCGGCTCTCCGCGGCGCCAGACGGCCCGATTCGACGTTCGCATTCCCGCGCCGTATGCGATCGTCTCCGGCGGGCGGCCTGTCGTCGCATGGCTCGACGGGCGCCGATACACCGGACCACGCTTTCTCGCGGCGGGTGGACATCGGTTGCGGGTCGCGCCCGGACCCGAACCCGTCGTGCTCGTATGGGCGCCTGCCCTCGCGCGCGGGTTCGCGCCCGTGATTGATCAGCAGGTCCCCCAAACGAAGGCATTCACCCCGGAGGTTGATCTCCAACGAGAGTTCGCGAGGCGGTGACGATGTTGATCGTCGCGGTCGCAGTGTCGAACACGATCACCGCTTCGCCGCACTCGAGCTGCCGCTGGAGATCGGCGATCTTTTCCGCGATCGACCTCTCGCGCGCGCCGTGGTCCGTGCCAGCGCGCGTGACGAACTCCTCGATCATCCCGCGCACCGCCTCGGGACTCAGGGCTCCGCGAGGGACTTGAATCATCGTCGCGGCGGCGTCAGTCACCCTTCTGATTCGTCTTCCTGATGACCGGCAACTGGTAGGCAACCGTGGGCGGGTTGCCACTGGGGTCGAGCACCGTCGCCGAGCAGCTGAGCTTCGTGGACGTGGCCACGATGCGAGCAGACCTTGCCTGGGTGCTGTTTCCCAACCCGGTGATGACGTCCCCGGGATCGATCGAGGCGAGGCTGCCGGTGCTGACGCTGTTCGCCTCTCCGTCGCCGAGGCCCCCGGTGCCGTTGTTGGCGGCACCGACATCGTTCTCCAGGGTGCCGCTGCCATCGAAAATCTCCACTCCCCAGTCCGCTCCTTTCTTGTCGAGGACGAGGCATGTGAAGATCGTATCGAGGCTGCCCGTGTGCAGGACCCCCGGCACCGTGAAGACGTGTTTCGCCCCTTTTCTGCCACGGAGCAGGGGCAGGGGCGTGTTCGAGGGCCCGGCGAGCGCCGGCAGGGCCAGCGCCAGCGTCGCAAGGACGATGGCGAAACCGAGACGCGTGTTGCGCATGATGGAGTCTCCTCTCTTTCGCCTTGAGCGGAAGGGCGACGGACGAATAACAAACTATCAATCCGTCCGCGACTGACGCACGTAGCGGAAGCCGACCACTAGGACCAGGGCCGCCGATGTCGTGGTCGGAACTCTCGTCCAGGACAAATTGGATGGCGCCGCTCGCCGGATCCATCGTGTTGATCATGGGGAAGCGCCGCGCCCTGAGGCCGTCGCTGCGACGGAACGTAGTTCGACGCGCGTAGTCGTGCGGCTAATCCCCGGTGGCGTGCCGGGTACAATTCCTCCATGGGCACACCGGAGGGACATGCGCAGCGACGATCGACAGGTTCGTCGGCGATGCGATCATGGTCTTCTTCGGCGCGCCGGTCGCCACCAACGATCGGGATCATGCCATCCGTGCCGTGCGAATGGCGGTCACGATGCAGGCGCGAATGACGCGGCTACGAGCGAAGTGGCAGCGAGACGGCTTTCCGCATCCGCTGTCCATCCGGATCGGCGTCAACACCGGCCAGGCCAGCATCGGCAATTTCGGCTCGAGTCATCGGCTCGACTACACCGCGATCGGGCGTCAGGTGAACCTCGCCGCCCGCCTGCAAACGCATTGCCCCCCGGACGGGATCCTGATCAGCCACTCGACGTGGTCCCTGGTGCATGACGAGATCCCCTGCCGACCGATCGGCGAGATCACCGTGAAAGGATTCCAGCAGCCGGTCGCGGTCTATCAGGTCGCATCGGACGAGATTGACGCGCCACCGCTGCCGGTGGATGTGCAGGTTGCGTGACGATCGCACGATTGACGTGCCAACGGCCAGGTGCAGCTCGAGAGGTTCCACATTCGCCTCGCTCGGACTGAAGCAGCGGGCCTGCGTGCCGACTCTGGTCGAAATCCTTCGTCTGATACGCGCACGCGGGAGTCGAATCGGCAGCCGGCATCTCGGGGACTTACCGGGTCGCCTGCACGGACGTCTGATACGCACCCTGCGGCTCCGTACTGGTCGCCAGGGCGCGCGGGCAGTGTCTCAGGTTGATTCCGGCGGCGGCTGGTGCCGGCAGTGATCGCAGAGGCCCTCGTGCGCCCGTCGAAGACGCTTCCACACGAACCGACGGTGTAAGTGTTTGTGGCAGAACGTCCGGTGGCATCGCGAACAGAGCCCGCCGGCGGTCGAGGCGAAGCGACAGCCGTTCTCGTGGCAGACGAACGGCACGATACGCGCCACGGCTGCGGTCACGAAGCAGCCTTTGGCCTGCGGCCCGGCTCGCGTGCGACGGCCATGGGCGGGAGCATGCCACGACCAGGGCGAGCGCTTCCACACTGATCCGCAGTCACGTGGAATCACACTGAGGCACTACCGGCGCGCGACCGCATGAGCGCCGGGTTCTCCCTCGCCGCGCGCCGCACGGCGCCCTCCGAGACGCCCAGGCGTCGCGCCACGGCCCTGTAGCTCGATCCCGAGGCGAAGGATCATCCACCACGACCGGCCAGTCGTAGAGATGGCATGTGGTCACGCGCTCTCGCCCCAACGCCGTACCCAACCTCCGTCGACAGCACGGGCGCCTCGGTGGCGTTCCCGGGACGAGTTCTCTCGGGGCGCTCGCCGGCTCGGTAGCTTCGGCCGACGAAGGTGGGAATGCCCGTGGATTGGGACGTCGCCACAACAAAGAAGGATTTGCGGTCGAGCGCACGTGCTCACGACCACGGCGCTCCCCGTGGAACTGCGCTCGCGGAGCCTGAACGCCGGCTCATGCTGGCGTTGCTCACCGACGCGATCGTCTGCTTCCGCAAACTGGTCGCCAGCGCGCTGCGAGAGGAACGGTCACTCCTGGAAGAGACCGAACGGTGGTTCCGCTCCGACGATCGCCTCTGGCCCGGCTCGTTCGTCAACGTCTGTGAGGCGATCGGTATCGCGCCGGAGCCTCTGCGACGCGCGATCCTGCGCACCGAGGGGACACCGACGGCGAGCGAGGTGCGAACGACGCGCCGCGGCCTCCTCGGCGGCAATATGCGACGTCCTCGTCTCCCACGGGGAGCGCGGACACCGCGGCAGAAACCTCCACGCCCCCGCGCTTCTTGAGGCGTATGGAATCGCGTACCTACATGACTCGTCGGCCTGCGGCAGAACCACTTCTATCTGCCGCACCACCTCGGATCGCTCAGGCCGGAGCTGGCGCCGGGACGTTCGCCGAGGTGATCGCCAGGCGCCGACGCAACGTCCGATCCGAGAGGCCGAGCTGCTTCGCCGCGCCCCGCAGCGAGAGCCCGCTCTGGAGCAGCCGCTCCGCCTTTGCGAGATCGGTGCCGACCCGAGGCCGTCCGAGCTGCACACCGGCCGCGCGCGCCCGCCGGAGACCCGCCCGCACCCGCTCCTGGATCAAGGCGCGCTCGAACTCGGCCATGGCGGCGATCACCGTGAACATGACCTTGCCGGTCGGCGTCGAGGTATCGAGGGCCTCCGAGAACGAGCAGAACGCGACACCGAGGCTGCGGAACTCGTCGAGCGCGCGGATCAGGTGACTGGTCGAGCGCGCGAAGCGGTCGAACCGCCAGACGAGCACGACATCGAGCCGGCGCTGACGGGCGGCGGCCATCAAGCGATTGAGCGCCGGCCGGCTATCCTTCGTCCCACTGATGCCGTGGTCGATGAACTCGTCGGCGATGGTCCAGCCGCGATGCTCGGCGTAACGCCGGAGATCGTGGAGCTGTGATGCGGGGTCTTGATCGAGCGTCGAGACACGCACGTACAACACGACGCGGACGCCGGATGAGCCGGCGCGCTGATTCGTCGTCATTGGTTCCTCCGTTGGTGGAAAGCGTTGGGTAGGGAGGTCGCCGCCGGCTCTGCCGCCGCGCGGGGTGGTGAAACGTTGGTGCTGCTGCTCAGTCGGCGACGCGCCCTTCCGTGCTAGTGAATCCGCTTGTGAGGCGATCTGCTGGAGCGGATCCGACTCCGAGGTCGAGGCGGTGAACTTCATCGGCGTCGATCTTGCGTGGGGCTGCTCGCCGACAGAGCGCGCGGGGAACGAGAGTGGCGTCGTCGCGCTCGACGCGACGGGCACGGTCGAGGACGCGGGGTGGACGGTGGGCATCGGGGAGACGGTCGACTGGATCGCGCATTACGCGCGCGACGACACCCTCGTGTTCATCGACGCACCACTCCTCGTCAGCAATCCACGCGGGCAGCGCCTGTGCGAGAAGCAAGTCGGCCAGCGCTATGGACGCTGGAAGGTGTCCGCCAATTCCACAAACCTGGGGAACCCGCGACTCGCGGGTGTCGCGCTCCTGCGAGCGCTAGAGGTCCGCGGCTGGTGCTACGCGGACGGGCTCGACGGACCACCTGTCCGAGGGCGCGTCGTTTCCGAGTGCTACCCGTACACGACGATCGTCGGCACGCACGAACTCGGCTACGACATCGAGCGGCCGCGGTACAAGCGGCCCCCCAAGAAGATGGCGGCCCACGACTTCCGTCGCTTCCGTGCTGCCGCCTGCAATGAGCTGATCCAGCGTATCGCGCGCCTCGCTGCCAGCGATCCGCCCCTCGACCTTCGCTCGCATCCCGAGACCGCGCGACTACTCGATGAGCCTTCCCCGCTGCCCGATCGCGCGTACAAGCATCGCGAGGATCTGCTCGACGCCGCTCTCTGCGCCTGGACGGCCGCGCTCTGGTGGCGTTGGGGGACCGAACGTTGCCAGGTGCTCGGCGCCGATGATGTCGATACGGGACGACCGGCCGCGACCATCATCGCGCCTGCGCGGCCCGAGCAGCGATGCGGATGGCGGAACTTGAGGGCTCTTCCTGACCGTCCAGGCGGGTGACGGGTTCGTACGTCACGCCGTTGCTCGCGAGCGCCGGGACGGCCCCCGGCTCGAAGCCCACCTGGCACATCGCGTCGCCCCGCGTGCCCGACCCGCGTCTTGACTCGCTGTCCAACCCGAGCGCACGCTCCCGGTAGGAGGACGTGCCGTGCAAGCCTCCGTTCTCGTGGTCCTGGTGCTGCTGCTCGTCCCGAGCGCGGTACTGGCCGAACCCGAGGTCTTGCTCACGCTCGGCGGCGGCGAGCCGATCTGGAACGCCGGGGCACCGCCGGTGTTCGCTCCCCCCGCCGCCACGTTCCCTGCACATGAGGGAGAGGTGCATCACGTGCCGACCTGCGACGGGGCCATCGGCACCGCGCTCTCTCCCCCGCAGGACCACAGGGCCCAGCCGAGGAGGACGGTCGTGCGCTTCCTCAAGCGGCGGCTGCCCGACGCCACCTGCGAGGTCGAGGTGCTGATGGTGCGTCCTCGATTCCGGGGTGCGTCGAATGCCCAACGCTCGCCGGCGTCCCGGACGCCCACCAACCTCTCCAGGATCGACCCCATGAGCCTTCCCTGCGGGACTGAGATCGTCGAGGTCCGCGATGCGGGGACAGACGGCAGCATCGGTGGGGTGCGCGGACGCGGACCAACCGGCGAGTGCCCCGACGAGGCAGATCGTTCACCACCGATGCCAACGCAGATGCCCGACAGCCTCGCGGCGCTGACCGATTCGGAGTTCCTCCTCACGATCAGCGAACCGTCCGCGTGGCACAACGGACAGCCGCCGCCCGATGCCATCACACTGCCCGTGCACGAGGGCGACGTGGTGCCGCTCCCCTCGTGCTACGGCGGATTCGGCATCACCATGGCGATCCCCGCACCGTCTCCCGAGGCGGGACCGTCGAGTGACGGTACGTCGGTGATTGCATCGAGCGGTAGCGCCGGCGTTACCGTCCGGCAACGACCGGACGGCACCTGCGAAGCGGTCGCCCTCAAGGTCCGTCGACGGGAGGTCCGGAGCCTTCTGCCCGTCCTCTCCCGGGGAGAAGTTGAGGCGAGGGAAGGCGCTCGGCCGAGAGGGCGCTAAGACCTGCGAGCGCTACGACCTCCCCGACCAACCACAGCCCGGCACCCCGGCCGTCACCCCCGAAACGCGCTGCATGGTGATGACAGACCGCGGGGACGGGTCATCGCGACCGCCTGTCCTGCACGAGGTGCAACCACGGGTCTGCCGGCCGGTCCTCGAAGCGGGACCGACGCACGTGCGTCGTGCGGTCCTCGCTCCCTGCCGCGCCGCCGGGAAGCACCCGGAGCGGCACCGGCGGCTCGGGGTAGCCGGCGAAGCGAGCAAGCCAGAACGGCAGCGAGAGCCGGTGGCGACGTGCCTCGTACGCGAGTGCGCGGGCGAAGGCGTGCCAGCCGGCAACGGCGCCGCGTTCCATCGGGACGTTGAACCGCTCGATCAGCGCCAGAACGTCCTGGCGAGTGGCGTCGGTCACGAGGGGCTCCCGTAGCCCTCGACCCGATCGGTCACGACTGCGTCGCTTCTGGGTCATGTCGGCGTCCTCCTGGCATAATAACGGGAGGCCCGGATCGCTGTCGTTGCGGCGGGACTAACCTGCCGCGCTACCGACGCATTTGGGCGTTCCGCGGCGAAACGGTGGGCCCGTGGGTCGCGCAGCTTTGGGGGCGCAGGATACGTGCCTAACAGACGCAGCCGCGCTGCGGCGCCGGGGTTCAAGCGCCCGGACGAGAGATCCGCGATTCGCGAAGGCCGACATCACTTGATCTGGAGGGCGCGGCGCTTCTCAGCCTACGCCGGCCACCGTCACGATGAACTCCAGCTTGCACAACACTCTCTCGGCCTCGTCCCGCAGTCGAGCCTTCGTCCGCGCGGAGGGCGCGATCGTTCCGTCCTTGCGCACCATGAGGACGGCGTCGATGGCGGCACCGAAGCAGCGCAGATCCGGCTTCACCATGCCGAGCATACAAGCCGCGCATACTTCGTGCTGTGGCGTATCTTCCGTCAGCTCGGTTCCCATGCGGTCAGCGGTTGCCAGCAGCAGAATGAGTTCCTGCTTCCACAATCGGACGAGCCCTTCGTCCAGGTCGGACCGTGGCTTGCCTCGCAAAGGTGTGGTCAACAACAGGTCGCGCAACCGGACCGCCTCCGGCAGCAGCGACTCCACGTTCCTCACACCAAGCCGCCTTCCTGATCTTCCGCACGCCCTTCCTCCCGCTGAGGACACACGGTTCACGAAGTCACGCCCGCCCGTGCCACGCGGCGGCATGCTCGTGGAGCACAGCGTGCAGCGGATCGTATGGCATTGCCTTCGCGGCGAGCCGCAGCCAGGGACGGACCGCAAGCGCCGCAGCGAGCGAGGTAGCGGAGTACCCGCTGATCAGGAGGGCGGCGCTGCTCGGATGTGCGTGGCAGGACGCATCGGCGAGTTGCAGGCCGTTCTGCCCTGGCATCTCGAAGTCGGTGACGAGCAAGGAGCCGTTCGGCAACACGTCGAACGGCGGGAGCATCGCCGGCAACTCGAACGGGCGCACCGCGTGGCCGTCGTCGAGCAGCAGGGCAGCGAACGCGAGGCGGAAGGCCTCGTCGTCATCGACCAGGATGAGCGGGGAAAATGTCGTGCAGGTGGCCGCGAGCTGGACGCTCATAGGCCGATCCGCAGCAAGATCGAGACCGCGAGCACCCCGCAGAGCGCCCATGCCCGCGGGACGGCTGCGATCGCAGGAGTGCGAAGGGAGTGGTCCCATTTTCGTCAGTTCTGCGACGAGGAGGGCTGTCCTCGCAGGGGAGTCCCGGCTCGATGTGCGACGCCACAGGGCGGCCGTCCCCATCATCCGCCGAACGGATCAGCGTGACGCGGCGCGCCGCATCCTAACCGAGCTACCGGATGGAGCCGCGCCGCTGCATCGGCGCTTACGCGCCCGGACGAGCAGGTGTGCGGGCGGCCCGCGCGGGCATCGTGGTCACGGTGACGTGGGGCCTGCGCGCAGCCCTCGACGTGCATCAGCATCGCGAGATGACATTGCGACGCTCGCGGACTCGCCGATCGCGATGCACGAGAATGAGTGGACACCGCCCGCCCGAGCATCGAGCGAGCGGCGCACGTCAACGGATCAATTCGTCGCCTGGGTTGATCGCGCGCGCTTTTCGCCGACCTGACGACGAGCTGCGTTCGAGCGTCGCGCCGGTGGGAAAACGTCAGGGGTGCAGGTGACTCACGGAGGTCGGAAGCCAATGGCGTTGTCACGCGAGCGAAGGCGTCACCATTCTGGAGCAGAGACCTTTATGGCGTGACCCGTGACGATCAGACGACCCTCGCCGACATCGGGGTCGCGGCCTGCACGCTGTTGCAGATCCCGGCCGAGGAGATGGCGTCGTGAGCGTGCCGCGCGTGCGCAACGAATCGTCCGATTCAGTCGCGGCGCTACCGCCCGTCGAGGTCGTGGACGCGCTCGCGCCCGAGGCGCTCGTGGACTTCGTGACGCGGGCGGCGGCCCTCCAAGCGCGAGCAATAGGCGCCTCGCGCTCTCTCAGGCGAAGCTCGCGGAACGGATGGGCGTGTCAGTGAATACGATCTACCGATGGGAAGCGGATGCGGTCGCAGTCCCGCCGCCCGTCGCGGTGTTGCTGCGGATCTTCGTCGAGCAGGGAAAGGAGGATTCACGCTGATGGTGAAAAAACGGAAGAAGCGATCATACGGCAGGGGTCGAATTTACCGACGCGGAAAGACATGGTGGATCTCGTGCTGTCAGGAAGGCGTTGAACAACGTGAGAGCAGCAACTCGAAGGCGTACGGGGTTGCCCTCGATCTCATGCGCAAGCGTCTCGGCGAACAAGAGTCCGGGATCCTGCTCTCGAAAGATGCTCGCAAGCTGACGGTACGTGAAGCGCTCGCGTTGTTGGTCGGAGACTACGAGCGCCGAGAATGCCGAAGCCTTCGGGCGTTGAAAGGCCACGTCGCTACCTGGGAAGCCGCCATGGGCGATCTTGAGGTGGCGAAGCTGGACTTTCCACTGCTCGATGCCCAGGGTCGAGATTGGCTGCGCGAAGGAGGTGTCTCCGCCGCTACGATTAACCGGCGGATGGCATCTTTGCGGAGGGCGATTCGCTTGGCGATCCGTCACAAGCTGGCGGCGACACCGCTTGAGGTGCCACACCTTGATGAGCGGGCACCGCGTGACGGCTTTTTGACCCCTGCCGATTTCGGTGCGCTGGCGCTCCATCTACCAGACGATGGACTCCGTCTGTTCGTCCGGTTCCTCTATGTGACCGGCATGCGAGTCGGCGAATCGCGTCGGCTCGAATGGCGTGACGTAGACGGAACAGTGCTACGGATCCGCGCCGCTACGACCAAGAACGGAAGCGCTCGCACATTGCCCGTTACGGGTGCGGTCGCGGACATTCTCATGGAAGCGCGACAGAAGCGGCGCCTTGACTGTCCGTCGATCTTCCATCGCCATGGCGCGGCGATCGGCCTATTTCGCAAGACCTGGTCCGCGGCGACGAAGGCGGCAGGTCAGGAGGGCCTGCTCGTGCACGACCTTCGCCGGAGCGCCGTCCGAAACCTCATCCGAAGCGGAGTCCCGGAGCGGGTCGCGATGGGCGTCACCGGCCACAAGACTCGCAACGTGTTCGATCGCTACGACATCGTCAGCGCGGCTGACCTTGCTGCGGGACTGCAAACGGTGGGCGCCTACTTGGCAAAGGCCTCGAAGTTACGGACCGTTGAAGTACTTTCGCCACCAGATTCGGACAAACTGTCCGAATCTGAGCCCGAAGCGGCGCTCAGTCGGTAGAGGAGCGGACTGTAAGTGCGTGGAACTGCTCAGCAGGAGAAGTGGGCAGGGGCAGAATTGAACTGCCGACACGCAGATTTTCAGTCAGGGTTTTAGCGGTTCTGCGTGTCACGCACCGTCGCGCCGTGTATCGCAAACCGCTTGACTTCTCGGCAGCTTACGGCACAATCCGTCACACGCCGTCACACTGATACGCACCGAGTCTGTTACCTCCCAGTTACCTGAGACCCGCTGACTCGGCGACAACGCTTCCAGGGGCGGCATGGTGAGGAGGGACGGATCATGGCGGCGGCGACGCTCACTGACGTTCTCGTGCGACGCATCCGGCCGCCGCGCACGGGACAGGTCGAGCACTGGGATGCGCTCCTCCGCGGCTTCGGCCTGCGGGTCTCCGCGCACGGGCGTAAATCGTGGGTGCTGCTGACGCGTCTCCGCGGGCGCCTGCTGCGCTACACGATCGGCTCCTATCCCGAGATCAGCCTCGCGGACGCGCGCGACCTGGCGCGCTCGGCGTTGCTCCTCATCGCGGAAGGGAAGAACCCAGCGGACGAACGGAAACGGCGCGAGGCGGAGCCGCAGCCGGAGACCTTCGCCGCAGTCGCGGCGGCGTTCATCGCGGGTGATCGTCGCGCCGGTCCCGGCTGGGCACGCGAACGCACCCGCGTCGTCAACCGGGAGCTCGTGCCGGCATGGGGACCGCGGCCGATCGCGAGCATCACGCGGCGCGATGTCATCGAGCTCGTGCAGGCGATCGCGGAGCGCGGCGCGCCGGTGCAGGCCAATCGGACGCTCGCGGTCATCGGCCGGTTGTACTCCTGGGCCGTCAATCAGGAATTGGCGCCAGGCTCGCCATGCGTTGGCCTCGAGAAACCAGGCGGTTCCGAGAAGAAGCGGAAGCGCGAACGTGTCCTGTCCGAAAGCGAAGTGCGCGCCCTGTGGACCGCCTGGGTCGCGCGCGGCGACATCTTCGGCGTGTACGGTCGCGTGCTGTTGCTGACCGCGCAGCGCCGCGGTGAAGTGGCGAAGATGCGCTGGGCCGACGTCGACCTCGACGGAGCGCTCTGGACGATTCCTCGCGCCAAGGGTGGACACGCGCACGAGGTGCCAATCGCGCCCGCCGTGGTCGCGCTTCTCCGCTCCGTCCCGCGACAAGCCGGTTGCGAGTATGTCTTTTCGACGCGTCGCGCGCGGCCGATATCCGGCTTCGGAAAACTGAAAGACCAGACGGCCGAGGCCGCGAAGGTGTCCGCGTCCGGCTGGCGCCTGCACGATCTACGACGGACGGCAGCGACGGAAATGGCGAAGGGCGGTACGTCGAAGGAGATCATCAGACGCGTGTTGGGTCATGCCGAGTCGGACGTCACCGAAACGTACGTGCGGCATTCGTGGCTGGCCGAGAAGCGCGCCGCGCTCGAGACCTGGGCGGCGCGCGTCGCAGCGCTCGCCGCCGAGCCGCGAACCCGGCGACGGCGCGCCTCGTGATCGCCCATGATCCCCGTCCGAGCGTAGATGCACTCGCTGCCGAACTGGCGGTGCTGGATTGGCTAGGCGGTGCTCCGCGCTTCCCTGGGCCGTTGCTCGGCTTCCTCGACGCAGCAATACGCATTGGGCACTGCGAGCACTGCCAGCGGAGTGGCGGGCTCGCGCTCGATCTGGCGGCGCAGTCGCGGGACCTCGTCTTGATGAAGCTCCTTGGGCTCGCGCTGCTGGTCATGTGTCCTCGTGTGCGGCACGCCCGTGCGCCCCGCGGGCAGGCGGAGGAGCGTCAGCACATGGGCGCCGCATGCTGGTGGCGCGTCTGGGCGCATGTAGGCGGACATGAGGTCCCGATTGTGGATAGGGCCGAGTTTGGCCCCGGTGACCGTGACGCATGGATCATGGCGAGTTTTTTCGCGTCCGAGGATGCGGAGACGTCGATCCCGGAGACGCCGATTCTCTGGACCGTTCGCCAGTCGGGCGACACGAGTCAACGGGGGTGCCGGCTCGCGCCAGCCGCAGTCGAGCGCTTTCTCGCCAGCGCATCGGCACATGCTGGGAAGGCGTGGGTGTCCGTCGCCTGGGGCGCTGGCGCGTTCACGCTCGACGCGACGCGCATGGCGCTCGTCCCAGTCGGCGATCGGCGGCACCGATGGTTCGCCAAACTGCCGCCGACCAGGGTGGCTGCGCGCGCACGCGTCCGGTTGGAGCTGCAAAAGGTGCAAGCCGACGTGCGCAAATTCCTCAAGCGCCCCGATCGCCGCCGACTAGACCACTACGCAACGGAGCTGGCCGTCTACCTGCTTCGACATGGGCAGGGAGCAGCACTGCCTCCTCACACCGAGGAGGAGACGTTCGCGATGCTCTACGACGACGACTGGACTGGCGACAACTACAAGAACTCACGCGAACGTCGCGCCGTACGGGCTGACTATGATCGTGCCCTTCAGTTGATCGCCACGCCGCCGGGTCAGCCCGCCGACTAGCACACTCCGTTACCTTACGTGTCCCCCCGTTACCTTATATGTCCCCTCCAGAGGGGCGAGCGCATGATTTAAGTCCCGACGCGTGGTCACACATCGCGTCACGCTGTCGCATCCCGCCACCGACGATAAGCCGGGCAACCGACACGAACGCCGCGCGCTCGAAAAGATTCGGCGCGTACTGCGTCCCGCGGACGCCGCGGCCGCACTCGGCCTCTCGCGAATGTCGCTCTATCGGCTCGAGGCGAGTGGCAAGATTCCACCTCGGGTTCGCATCAGCGATCACGCGGTCGGGTGGTTCGCGGATGACCTCGCTGCTTACCTCGAGAGCCGACAAGCCGCGGCTCCGATCGACACCGCTCGGTTTCAGTGAAATGGGCCGCGTCGGCGCCGAGAGACGTAAAGAGAAGCAGGCGGCGCTGCGAGAGCAACCCGGCGTTGCGACATGAACCCCTGGCTGGCAGCACGCGCCGCAGCTCGGGACCAAGGGCAGCGCGCGACCTGATAGCGCACGGGCGCGGAGGGGGCGGGGATGCGGGCAGAACGGAAGAGCGGCACCAACGGGCGCGTCGTGCTGCTGGGCGGTACGGCAGCGGCGAGGCCGCGGGCACCCCAACTCCAGCGATGGCGGCTCGCGTTCGCTCAGGTAGTCGCGGCCGATAGTCTCGCCATGCTGTACGTCGCCGGCGGCGCCAACGCAGGCACCGGCCGGTGATCTCGATCCGAGACGCCATCGCGACCGGGCGTCCGTATTTCGTCCACGTGCATCCCGCCGTGTTCGCCGCGGATGCAGACGCCGAAGGGTCCGAGCAGGCGACGCTCGAGTTATTCGCGGCGATGACCGCCAAGCAGCTCAGACCCGTACTGGTCACCAGCGGGCCTCGAGGTGGCCGCTTCCATCTCTTCTGCCGGATCGTCGACGACACCGTCCATAGCGCCTTCACCCTGAAGGCCAAGGCCCTCGGACTCGACATCCGACGGACGATTCGACCCCCCTCGCTGCCTCACCGTCTTGCTGGCTTCTCGTTCCCAATACGACCCGCCGGGTGGTCCACGGCGCTGGCGGCGCTGGCGACCATACCCCGCCGCCGACGGGCACTCTCGCCCACGATGCAAAGGCTTCTTCGGGATGGCGAGTAAAGGATACGGCGGCGATCGGTCTCGACTAGTCATGGGCCTGGTGCTCAGCGCGGTCGACCACGGGTGGTCGTTCGACGAGATTTTCACCGACTTGATGAACCCGGTGAACCGCGGCGGCGCGAAGGTGCAGGAGATGGCCGCTCGCAGTCCGCGGGACGCTCAGCGCTACGTACGCTCCGCATACGAGAAGGCTCGTCGATGGGCACATCTCCATCCTCCTACTGCCGATCCCGACTCGGCCGACGTGCACGCTGTTCGCCAGGCCGTCGACCGCCTCCACCGACGGGCCGACGTCACGTGGAAAGGGAAGGCAGGTGCAACCGACTTCGCCGTCTACAGCGTGCATCTCGCGACTGCCGCCCGTGTCGGACGCCTCACCTACACGCTTGACCGACGCACGATCGCGGAGACCATCCCGTGTGCTGATCGCACCGTAACGACGTCACACCGGCGGCTCATCTTCCGTGGCCTGCTGCGGCGCGATGCTGCCGGATGCGGACGTCGCGCAAGTGCATGGACCATAGTCGACAGCCCCGAGGGGGACGCTGAATCGGCGGTCACTTTCCCCACTCTCTTACGCTCTCCCCTTCTCCCCGAAGGGGAGAAGAGAATGGGGAACGTGACCGCCGAATCGACGCGCAAACCCCTGACCTCGCGTGCAATGCAGACGACGCATTCGTGTGGTCGCACCGGCGGCGATCCGGACTCGGTCTCTCGAAACGGCGCTTGTACGGACACCTCGGGAACAACGCGGTTTCGGTCCGGCAGCTCGCGACGACTCTCGGCGTCAGCGATCGCACCATCCGCGATCACCTGCATGCTCTTGAACGTGCCGGCCTCGCCGTCCGAATCGGGCGCCGCTGTTGGCGTCGCGGCGTCGAGAGCACGGCGGCCGTCGCGATCCAACGCGGCACGGATGGAGCCGCCGCTCACCGCAGAGACCTGAACGTCGCAGCCCGGCTGCTCCATCGTGCTGGTCTACATCTCGGCGACAATGCGCACGTGGCAACCGATACCGTGTGGAGTACCGCCGGTGTGGCACAGTCCGTCGCGCTCGCGTGCTGACCGTGGACGTCCAACCCAAACCGAATAAGGAGGCGATGATGGAGAAGACCGACGAGACCGAGGCACAGGCCGCACTACGCGTACGGCTGATGCGGTTCGCAAAGGACATGACGGCGGCGCAGGCCGATGAGATGCTCGACAGATTCGAGCCGGCTGGCACATCCCCAGCTTCACCACGCTGGCGAAGCTCGTGGGCGTGGTCAGCCCGGAGCTGATGACGCCGAGCGGCGTGCTCTTCGGCTGCACTCCACCCTGCTCGTCAGGGAGTCGCGCAACGGGTCTGAGCTCGTGCTCAAGGCAGGCATAGATGCCGCGATACGGTGCGGCGTCACGGCCGAGCTCATCGAGAAACTCCGCGCGTACACCATCCCGCCGACGCCTCCGACTGGCGAGACCGGGCATCGATTGATGGATGCCGCTCCTGGCGGCGATCGCGCCGTGGGGGTGCTGAGCTTGCGCTTCCGCGACGCCGCCCCGCTCGCCACCGAGCAGCGCGACCTGCTCGACGCGTTCGTCCACCAGATCGCGCTCGTGCTCGACCGCCAGCGCCTGCGCGATGCCGAGCAGCAGGCCAAGCTGGTCGCCGAATCCGAGCGCCTGAGCAAGACCTTGCTGAACTCGATCTCGCACGAGATCCGCACGCCCATCGCGGCGATTACCAGCGCCGCCAGCAGCCTGGGCGATGCCCGGCGCGCCGCAGCCGAAGACTTCGAGCGCACGATGCTCAGCGAGATTCAAGAGGCGGCCCGGCGGTTGAACCGGCTGGTGGGCAACCTGCTCAGCATGACGCGGCTGGAATCCGGTCACGTGAAGGCGAACCTGGACTGGTGCGATGTGGCGGACCTGGTCCAGGTCACGGTCAAGCGAGTTGGAGAAGGAACTCAGCGACCACCAGGTGACCGTCGGCGTAGCCGCCGGGGCTGCCGCTGGTGCGCATGGATTTCGTGCTCATGCAGCAAGCCCTGGCCAATCTCTTGCTCAATGCGGCTGTCCACACGCCGCCCGGCACTGCCATCCAGGTCAACGCCGCGGTCGAAGCTGACGCGCTGTCGTTGACGGTCGCCGATCACGGCCCGGGCCTTCCGCCGGAGGCACTGCCCCTGATCTTCGATAAGTTCTACCGCGCCCCCGCCGCCCCCGCGGGCGGCACCGGACTGGGCCTGGCAATCGTCAAAGGCCTCGTGGAAGCGCAGGGCGGCCAGGTCAGAGCGGAGAATCGCCCATCCGGCGGCGCCGTCTTCACGATGAGCCTGCCCCTCGCCAAAGCGCCGCCGGTTGCGGCGGAGGCGGGAGCGTGAAGGATCGGAATGGAGGGAGATTGATCATGAGTTCCAGGATTACGCGGCGAAATCCGAAGGCCGAAGTCCGAAGGCCGAAAGAAGGCCGAAGCCCGAAGGCCGAATGGGCAACGAGCGATCCGTAGCACACGAGGTGTGTGAGCTTCGAGTGGTCCACGGGAGCATTTGATGTAGTGATGCCCGCACGAGTGAGCGGAGCCCCATGCATTCGGGTTTCGGATTTCGGCCTTCTTTCGGCCTTCGGCCTTCGGCCTTCGGATTTCTTCAATCTCTTCTCCTGACTCCCATGCCAGCTTCCTCAAAGCCCCTCGCTCTGGTGATCGACGACGAACGCCAGATCCGCCGTCTGCTGCGCGTATGCCTGGAGGCCAACGGCTACCGCGTTTCGGAAGCCGCGACCGGCAAGGAGGGGATTGCCGAAGCCGCACAACGGCCGCCGGACGTGGTGATCCTCGACCTTGGCCTGCCGGATATGGAAGGTGTCGCGGTACTCAAGCGCTTGCGCGAGTGGAGCCGCGTGCCGGTGGTCGTGCTTTCCGTGCGCGACCGCGAAGAGGACAAGATTGCCGCGCTCGACAATGGGGCGGATGACTATGTGACCAAGCCCTTCAGCACCGGCGAATTGCTGGCGCGGCTGCGGGTCGCTCAACGGCATGCGGCACCCTCGCCCGAAGCTGCGGTGTTCCGTTCCGGCCAGGTGGAAGTGGATCTTGCGGCTCGAAACGGTGAGGCGGAAAGGCGAGGAGGTAAAGCTGACCGCGACGGAGTATTCCCTGCTTGCGCCTCTTCGTGCAGCACGCTGGCAAGGTGCTTACGCATCGGCATATCCTCCGCGAGGTCTGGGGGCCCAACTGCGTCGAGCAAACTCATTACCTGCGGGTTTACCTGGCGCACCTGCGTGAGAAGCTGGAAGCCAATCCGGCTCAGCCCGAACTGCTCATAACCGAGCCCGGTGTCGGTTACCGGTTAATCGTGAAGGAGTGAGCTGCTGCAAAACGGCTCAACGCTTCACTTGCTTGGCTTTGGCGGCCTTCGTTGCCTGCGCAGGCGCCCACGCCAGGACTTGTTTGTCCGCCAGCAGCCGCGCTCGCAGCGTGTCGTAAGGGAGCTTCTGCACAGAAGAATGCCCATCGATGGCCAGCGCCGCCGCGGTGGCCGCGGATTGGCCCAGGATCATGAACACCGGCTCCATGCGAATCGAGCCGTAGGCGATGTGCGAGGCCGACAGGCAGACCGGCACGAGCAGGTTGTCGCACTCGCCGGCCTTGGGCACGATCGAGCGATAGGCGATCGGGTAGGGCGGGAAGCCGCCGACCTGCACGTCGCCTTCGTTCTCGCGCGTGGCCGTCCTTGACGATGCGCTGGCAGTTGTGCGAGTCCATGGTGTAGGCGGCCAGCCCGACGGGGTCCTCGGCCTTCTCCTGCCCGCGGCAGTTGTGCTCGGTCATGACGTAGTCGGAGACCATCCGGCGGGCCTCGCGCACGTAGAGCTGATGCGGCCAGTTGCCGGTGTCGATGAACTCGTCCTTGCGCCGGCCCCCACGTCTGCATCTCGGCGCGCATGTTCTCGGGCACGCGCGGGCTGGTTGGCCAGGAAGTACACAAAGCCGCGGGTGTAGTCCACGTGCGCCTGCCAGATCTTCGCGCGGGTGGCGTAGTCGCGCGTCGGGATAGTCGTAGTTCGCGCCGATGAAGTCGGTGGAGAAGCCGCCGTTGTTGTTGATGTCGGTCTTGCCGATTGGGCATCCAGATCGGGTTCCAGAAGCCTTCAGCTGAGGCTTGTTGCCGGCGGCCACGAGCGCTTCGAAGTAGCGGGCCAGCAGTTCGTACTGCGCCGGGTCGTACTTCGGCCGGCTTCGGGTGCGGCAGCCGGTTGGCCGGGTCGTTGCGTGAAGCACAGCCGGAAGTTGTAGGCCTGCACGCGGCGGTCGCCCTCGCCGGGCTTGCCGCCGTCGCCGGTCTGGATGAACGGCAGCAGGCCGCTCGCCGGGTCGCCGGGCTTCACGTAGGGATCGACCGGAACCGTGAACTGGTGCTTCGGCGTTCTCGGCCCGGACGCCGTTGAGCGTCTCGCCGTACTTGGCGTTCGCCTCGCGGCCGACCGTGTAGCAGACGCCGGCCTTGGCCATCAGGTCGCCTTCGTAGGTGGCGTCGATGAACATCTTGCCCGATAGACCTTGCCGTTCTCCATGGTGATCTCGGTGATGCGGGCGCCTTCCTTCTTCACGGAAGCCAGGCGCTGCTGGAAATAGACGCCCACCTTGCTTCGTTGACCATCTGGAAAAGATATCCTCGGCCACGTGCGGCTCGAAGGTCCACATCGTGGCGGTTCGGGCGCGCTCACTTCGCTCAGCGTCGTGCGCCCGGCGCGATGGGCGAAATAGTCTTCGCGCGTTTCGAACCTCCACGGCATTGCTGTCCGCGTAATGCAGCGCGATGCGCTGGTAGAACTCGCGCGCGATGCCGCCGATGGCCGCCTTGTTGCCGATGTCCGTGGCGCCGAGCCCGCCGGAGGTCAACCCGCCCAGGTGATTGCCGGGCTCGACGAGGACGACCGTCTTGCCCATCCGCGCGGCCTGCACCGCCGCCGCAACCCCGCCCGCCGTCCCGCCGTAAACGCAAACGTCTGCCTCGATGACCTCCGCCGCTCGCGAACCGCGCCCGCGCCGGCAGATGAAGACCAACAGCAGCAGCGACGCCGGAGCCGGGCGCACAACCCCGCTCGTCGGCGACCCGTCCTCCTCCAGCCGTGCCAAACCGCCCCTGCCGCCGCTCGACTGCGCGCCTCCGAGCTGCTTCTCTTTCAGCGGCGCGGAAGTTCCCTTCCTCGCAGCAGGCGACGAAGGTTTCGGTTACCGACTTCAGCTCTTCCCAGCGCGCGCGGATTTGCTGGGATTCCTTTTGCGTGATCTGGTTGTCGGCCGCCGCGGCCGCCACCACTGCCAGCAGGTCGGCAAACTCCTGCACGATCTCATTGGTGGCGGGGATGAGGTAGGACGGGTGCGGGTTGGTGGTCTTGGGATTGCGGATGAAGAACCCGCCGGCGCGCTGGCAAATCCATTGGACCAGGCGAGGGTCGTTGGTGCAGCGCAGCAGCGCGTCAATGCGGTCCAGCGGGTTGGTGCTGCCGCTGCCGGCGGGGGTGTCCCCGGCTCGGCCCACTTGTAAATCATGGAGAGCGAAAGCCCCAGCTCGGCCGCGACCTGCTTGGGACTGCACGTCTGGAATACTTCGCGCAGGACTTCGTATGACTGCATGGCGCAACATTGGAGAGACGCGATTCCCGTTGGCAAGGCGGAAGAATTCTGTGCCTCAATGAGGTTGAATGCCGAGCCAGTGCGGCGAAGTTACGGGTGTATGAGGCGATTCATTGCAACGGAGACTCGTCAGGCGCTGCCTCAAGCACTATGGCGGCGCTGAGCGTAGCCTACTCGGCGAACGCTGCCGTCAACGTCCCCCGCCACCACAATCACGACTCCACGCGACGGCCTTTATGTCGATCCAGCCTTCACGCCCGCCGCCGCTGCCGGCCTGAAGCGCGACCTGACCTTCAATGGCCGCATCAGCGGCAACGTCTATGCCCAGCCGCTCTACATCGAGGGCGGCCCGGGCGGCAAGGCGATGATCATCGCTGTGACCGAGTCCAATAACGTCTATGCGCTCGACGCGGCGGACGGCAGCGTCATCTGGCAGCGGAACGTCGGGCCAGCCGGTGCCGCTGTCCAGCCTCCCGTGCGGCAACATCGACCCGCTCGGCATCACCGGCACGCCGGTCGTGGATTTGCCCTCGCGCGCGCTGTTGTTCGATGCGATGACGACGCCCGACAACGGCGCCACCAAGCAGCACCTCATCTACTCGTTGAACGTGGACACCGGCACGACCAACAGCGGCTGGCCGGTGGACGTCAATGCCACCGCCAGCTTACGGGAGCACCGTCTTCACCTCGGATGTCAGAATGAGCGGGGCGCGCTGGCGGTGCTGGGCGGCATCGTGTATGTGCCCTACGGCGGCCACTGCCGGCGATTGCGGCAATTTATCACGGCTGGCTGGTCGGCGTGCCGCTGAATAATCCCGCCAACGTGACGGCGTGGGCCACTGCGGCTCGCGGCGGCGGTTCCTGGGCCGCCGGCGGCGTCGCCAGCGACGGCGTCAACCCGTTCATCGCCACCGGCAACACCTTCGGGGCGAGCGTATGGAGCGGCGGTGAAGTCGATCATCCGCTTTCAGCCCGGCCCCGTCTTCAGCGGGCTGACCAACGACTACTGGGCGCCGACCAATTGGGTGGCGCTCGACAGCCACGACACCGATCTGGGCGGTTCCGGCGCGCTGATTGTGGATGTGCCCGGCGCCACGCCCTCGCAGCTCGTCGTCTCGCTCGGCAAGGATGGCAATGCCTACCTGCTCGACCGCGCCAATCTCGGCGGCGTCAGTGCGCCCGTCGCGCAGGCACAAGTCTCGGCGAGCGCCATCATCCAGGCTGCTGGCACCTATCGGACCGCGCAAGGCACCTACGTGGTCTTTTGCGGCAACACCACCGACCTCTCCGCGTTCCGCATCGGCCCCGCCAGCCCGCCGACCATCACCAGCGCCTGGACGGTCTCCCAGAGTGGCCGCGGCTCGCCCTTTGTGACCTCCACCGACGGCACCAACAACGTCATCGTCTGGGGCATCGGCTCCGAGGGCGACCAGCGGCTGCACGGGTTCAACGGCGATACCGGCGCGCCCGTGTTTTCCGGCGGCGGCGCCAACGAGTTGATGGCTGGCACGCGGCGGTTCAATACCGGCATCGCCGCCCGCGGCCGCATCTACCTCGCCAATGACAGCCGGGTCTATGCCTTCACCGTGCCCGTGCCGCCCATCGTCCTGACGAACGCAGCCGTGCTGCCAGACGGCGCTTTCCAATTCGCCTTCACCAACGTGCCCGGCCTCAGCTTCACCGCCTTTGCCACGACCAACGTAACCCAGCCGTTCTCCAGTGGACTCGACCTCGGCGCCGTCGCGGAAGTATCGCCCGGCCAGTTCCAGTTCACCGATCCCCAGGCGACGAATGACTCCCAGCGCTTCTACCGGGTGCGCTCGCCGTAGCAACGCGACATGCAGCCTGCGGGGTGCGAGGTAGGCGCTTTGGTGGAGCCTTGGGGTGGCTTTGGAGTCGCAATCGGTTGGCTATCAACAGGCTCTGGGAG